>NZ_JAVAMP010000001.1 GCF_030730905.1 Chengkuizengella axinellae
AATTTGCACACAAAATTGGTGTTGACATTTGATTCATCATTTGATAAACTCGCTTTTGTGACATTAATTAATCACTTTCTTTCGTATCTAGTTTTCAGGGAACAACCCTGGAATGGTTAGTCTCTAATATTCCCTGATAGCTCAGTTGGTAGAGCACTCGGCTGTTAACCGAGTTGTCACAGGTTCGAGTCCTGTTCGGGGAGCCATGGAGAGGTGTCCGAGCTGGCCGAAGGAGCACGATTGGAAATCGTGTAGGCGTCACAAGCGTCTCGAGGGTTCGAATCCCTCTCTCTCCGCCACTCTCGTTCATATATATATCTGTGGCCCGTTGGTCAAGCGGTTAAGACACCGCCCTTTCACGGCGGTAACACGGGTTCGAATCCCGTACGGGTCACCACTTAACAAATTAACATCAAGGGATCTAGAATCTCGAAACAACTACATATGGACGCTTAGCTCAGCTGGGAGAGCATCTGCCTTACAAGCAGAGGGTCGGCGGTTCGATCCCGTCAGCGTCCACCATAATAACATCGCGGGGTGGAGCAGTCTGGTAGCTCGTCGGGCTCATAACCCGAAGGTCGTAGGTTCAAATCCTGCCCCCGCAACCAAATAAGGACATGGAGCTGTGGTGTAGAGGCCTAACATGCCTGCCTGTCACGCAGGAGATCGCGGGTTCGAATCCCGTCAGCTCCGCCATTAAAGAAACACATCAGGGGTGATGAACCCAGCAGGGTTCGTTGAAGCATAAGCTTCCTAAGGAATACTTCGCAGTTTCGTAACAAAGTGAAAAGTATCCCGTCAGCTCTGCCATTATAAAGTTTGGCTCGATAGCTCAGTCGGTAGAGCAGAGGACTGAAAATCCTCGTGTCGGCAGTTCGATTCTGTCTCGAGCCACCATTTTATAAATCATACTTGCCGTTGTAGCTCAACTGGTAGAGCAACTGACTTGTAATCAGTAGGTTGGGGGTTCAAGTCCTCTCGACGGCACCATTTTGGAGGATTAGCGAAGTGGCCAAACGCAGCAGACTGTAAATCTGTTCCCATCGGGTTCGGTGGTTCGAATCCATCATCCTCCACCATATATAGGGGCATAGTTTAAAGGTAGAACAGCGGTCTCCAAAACCGTTAGTGTGGGTTCAATTCCTGCTGCCCCTGCCAGAAAGATTTTGGATGAAAGTTATACGGCGGTCGTGGCGAAGTGGTGAACGCACCGGATTGTGGCTCCGGCATTCGAGGGTTCGATTCCCTTCGATCGCCCCATTGGGGATTAGCCAAGCGGTAAGGCAACGGACTTTGACTCCGTCATGCACAGGTTCGAATCCTGTATCCCCAGCCAATTTTTGCGGACGTGGCTCAGTGGTAGAGCATCGCCTTGCCAAGGCGAGGGTCGCGAGTTCGAATCTCGTCGTCCGCTCCAGAAATAATTTGGCGCCATAGCCAAGTGGTAAGGCAGAGCTCTGCAAAAGCTTTATCCCCAGTTCAAATCTGGGTGGCGCCTCCACAAATTTAATAGAATATGTATAATGTGCCGGGGTGGCGGAATTGGCAGACGCACAGGACTTAAAATCCTGCGGTAGGTGACTACCGTACCGGTTCGACTCCGGTCCTCGGCACCATTTTTATACGCCCTTAGCTCAGCTGGATAGAGCGTTTGACTACGAATCAAAAGGTCGGGAGTTCGAATCTCTCAGGGCGTGCCATCTGAAACAATATTGAACTACTAAACGCTTGAGATAATTCGAACATTAGAGTTCGTCGAAGCATATGCCTCGAAAGCAATAACTTCGCAGTCAGGTAAACTGTATCTCTCAGGGCGTGCCATTTAGAACATCATAGAATTATAAAGCGAAAATTAAATAATAATAATATGCCGGTGTGGCGGAATTGGCAGACGCGACGGACTCAAAATCCGTTTCCAGCAATGGAGTGGGGGTTCAAGTCCCTTCACCGGCACCATATATAAACAATAACATCTATCACAGGTGTTTTTTTTGTTTTTTAAAAATATATGAAATAAAGTTTATTATTTCATATATTCAGATCTATTTATATAAAATAGGAGAAAATTATATCTATATTTTGATTTTATCCTCGTTTACTTATCGATTATTCAAATACTGATATAGATCCTCATAACTTTTCTTTAAGTCATTAATCATGGATTAGTTAATATCAAAATAAATGTGATGATTAATTTTTCTTATTTAATTTATTCCCCTGATGCACTCATCTTATTACAAACACATACAATTTTATATAATTTATTAAATTGGTGGTGTATTTAAATGGAAATTACGCCTATTGAAGCTGCTAAAAAGTTTATTAATATGACTTTTCCTAACTGTAGCGCTGCATTTTTAGCAGCTAGTGCAAAAAAAGGTAGTATTAAAAAAAATTCTGACCTAGATCTAGTTATATTTGATGATTCGTTCGATATTCATTTTAGAAAGGTTTATGATTTTGAACCATGGCCTGTCGAGGCATTTGGATTTAATATAGACTCTTTTGATCATTTTCTTAATGAAAACAGTGTATTTGCATTACCAACAATAGCTAGAATTTGTACAAAGGGTATGCTTGTGTGTGATAAGGGAAATGCTCAATGCATTATAGACATGTGTTCAAAGAATTTAGAAGAAGGTCCGCCGAGTTGGAGTTTTGATGATTTGAATTTCGCAAGATTTGAGATAACAGATCAGTTAGAGGATTTAATTACTTCTCAAAATATGATGGAGAATTATTTTATTGTTAATAAATTATTTACGTTATGTGCTACTTATATTTTAAGAGTAAACGACCTGTGGTTAGGAGATGGGAAATGGTTGTATAGAGAGTTAAGAAATTTCGATGATGAGGTCACGAATAATTTCATGTCTGCATTTGAGAGTTATTATAAAAGCAATGATAAAGAGCCAATAATACATTTTGTAGATTCTATCTTAAAACCTTTCGGAGGCAGATTATTTGTTGGATTTTATCAGGAAGAAATTAAAGATAAAGACTGAACGTAGTTTATAATTAAAAAAATTGAGTAGTTAAATTTTTTTACATTGATATATACTATAGTGGGGTATACTATATTTTTATGAGATAATTATTTACCTTTATAAGTGGAATTTCTTAAATTAGCTAGAATAGACTTCTTAGTAATTATAAGTTAGACAATTATTTAAGGGGGAAGGTTTATGTTAAATAAAGACCAAAGGTATGTATTGGATGAACTGAAAATTATTTTTGAAACAGAGGGTAAGGAAACGATTGAATTTAATAGACGCGATTTAATAAAACGTTTTTCTGAAATTGATGCTCCGATTGTGATTAAATCGCTAGTAATGAGTGGTTATTTAAATATTGAACATTTGCCAAAAGGAAAGATTTTAGTTACTTTAAATAATAAGAATATGATTTAAGATAAATAAGGATCGATTTTATCGATTCACATAATTAAAAATTCCAAATTTAGTATTGACATATACCCTTAGGGGGTATATTATAATAAGTGTAGGGAGGATGAAGTTAATGGATGCTATTCAAAATAAAGATGGGTTAAATTCTTGCCATTCTGAAGATGAAGAAAGAAAGAGTCATCATTCTGATAAAATGAAATCTGATTTGATAAAACGATTAAATCGGATTGAAGGTCAAGTGCGCGGTGTTAAAGGTTTAATCGAAAAGGATACTTATTGTGATGATGTATTAAATCAAATAGCCGCAGTAAAATCGGCATTAAATAGTGTTGGGAAGTTATTATTAGAAGCACATATGAGAAGTTGCGTAGTTGAACGTATTCAAGATGGAGAAGATGAAGTAGTAGATGAATTATTAACTACAGTTCATAAGTTATTAAAGTGATCCATTAGGATCTATGTTTGTAAATAATCATAGTCCATCTAATTTGTGGAATCCTACAATAAAGAATCAATGATTTTTAAAGAAATAATAAAAAGAAATTAAAGGAGAGTATTATTTATGAAAAATCAAGTCTTAAAAGTAGAAGGAATGTCTTGTAATCATTGTGTTAATGCAATTGAAAGTACTTTAAAGGACATAAATGTAAAAGGAACTGTTGATCTAGCAAAAGGATCAGTTGAAGTGAATTATGATGAATCAAAAATGAATTTAGAAGTGATTAAAGAAGCGATTGAAGAACAAGGTTACGATGTAGCATAGAACATAAATTAGAAATTTTTTAAATCATCTATATACCCTTAATAGGTATGAAAAGGAAAATGATACAAATAAAAGATCAGTATTTTTTATAAAAATAAAAGAAAGATATAAAGGAGAGCATTATTTATGAAAAATCAAATCATAAAAGTAGAAGGAATGTCTTGTAATCATTGTGTTAATGCGATTGAGAGTACTTTAAAGGACATAAATGTAAAAGGAACTGTTGATCTAACAAAAGGATCAGTTGAAGTGAATTATGATGAATCAAAAATAAAGTTAGAAGTGATTAAAGAAGCGATTGAAGAACAAGGTTATGATGTAGTGTAAAAAAACTTGGGGGGATTTTTTTTAAATATTTATATACCCCCACTAGGTATATAGGAAGGTGAGAATCATGGAATCAAAACAACCTTTATTAAAACAAACATCTTTACAAATTACGGGTATGACATGTGCAGCATGTGCTAACAGAATTGAAAAAGGTTTGAGTAAAGTAGAAGGTGTAGAGGAGACAAATGTAAATTTCGCCTTAGAAAAAGCAGCTGTATCATTTGATCCTAACAAAGTGGATAATAATCAACTTGAGCAAAAAATAGAAAAGCTTGGCTACGGAGTTGTTAAGGATACTATAGATTTTGATATCACGGGCATGACATGTGCGGCTTGTGCGAATCGAATTGAGAAAGGTTTAAATAAATTACCTGGTGTAGCAACCGCTAATGTAAATTTTGCTTTGGAGACTGCCCATGTAGAATATTCATCTAATGAAGTTTCCATTCAAGATATGATTGAGAAAGTAAATAAATTAGGTTATACAGCAATTGAGAAAAAAGATGAAGAGGGAGAGGATCATAGGACAAAAGAAATAAAAGCACAAAAACGGAAGTTTATCATATCTGCAATTTTGTCTTTTCCGTTACTTTGGGCAATGGTTAGTCATTTCTCATTTACGTCCTTTATTTGGCTCCCAGAGTTATTCATGAATCCCTGGTTTCAGTTTGCATTAGCAACACCTGTGCAGTTTATTATCGGGAGAAATTTCTACATTGGTGCTTATAAAGCTTTAAGAAACAAAAGTGCTAATATGGATGTTCTAGTGGCTTTAGGTACATCAGCTGCATACTTTTATAGTTTGTATTTAACTATAGAATGGACACTGGGGAGTGCAATTGTTCATGCACCAGCATTATATTATGAAACAAGTGCGGTTTTAATTACATTGATCATTCTAGGGAAGTTATTTGAGGCTTTAGCCAAGGGAAGATCTTCAGAAGCTATTAAATCACTCATGGGTTTGCAAGCTAAAACTGCTTTAGTTATCCGTGATGGTGTAGAAGTTAATATACCAGTAGAAGAAGTAATTAAAGGTGATATATTTATCGTAAAACCTGGTGAAAAAATACCTGTAGATGGAGAAGTTGTAGAAGGTAGTTCATCTATCGATGAATCTATGTTAACAGGAGAAAGTATTCCAGTAGAGAAAAGAACTGGTGATGCTGTAATTGGAGCAACGATGAATAAAAACGGAATTCTTCAGGTTAGAGCTACAAGAGTAGGTAAAGAAACAGCATTGGCTCAAATTATAAAGGTAGTTGAAGAAGCCCAAGGTTCCAAAGCACCAATTCAGCGTATAGCTGATAGAATTTCTGGAATATTCGTTCCAATCGTTGTAGGGATTGCTTTAGTAGCATTTCTAATCTGGTACTTTGTAATTACACCTGGTGAATTTGCAACTGCATTGGAAATAGCCATAGCCATATTAGTTATAGCATGTCCATGTGCTTTGGGTTTAGCAACTCCTACTTCTATAATGGCTGGATCAGGACGTGCAGCTGAATTGGGTATTTTGTTTAAAGGTGGAGAACATTTGGAATCCACACATCGAATTGAAACCATTGTATTAGACAAAACTGGAACTATCACTAAGGGAGAGCCTGAGTTAACTGATATTGTAACTGAGATGGATGAAACAGCATTTTTAAGATTAATCGGGTCTGCTGAAAAAAATTCTGAACATCCACTTGCTGAAGCTATTGTGAATGGAATCATCAATAAAGGAATTGAACTGCCATCAACTAGTGAGTTTGAGGCAATTCCTGGTTACGGTATACGTGCAGTTGTAGAAGGAAAAAAGGTTCTTGTTGGAACCCAAAAATTAATGGAGAAATATAACATTCCAATAAACAGTGCTTTACAATTAAAGGAGACATATGAACATGATGGTAAAACAGCTATGATAGCAGCTGTTGATCAAAAGTATGCGGGTTTAATTGCTGTAGCCGATACGATAAAAGAGACTTCGAAAGATGCAGTAAAACGGCTTAAAGAGATGGGTATTGAAGTAGTTATGATTACTGGAGATAATGAACGAACAGCAAAAGCGATTGCTGCTCAGGTTGATATTGATCATGTCTTAGCACAAGTTTTACCAGAAGGTAAAGCTGAGGAAGTGAGAAAACTCCAAAATCAAGGTAATAAAGTTGCAATGGTTGGTGATGGAATCAATGATGCTCCTGCATTAGCTACTGCTGACATTGGAATAGCGATTGGAACAGGTACAGACGTAGCAATGGAAGCAGCCGACGTAACCCTCATGAGAGGAGATTTAAACAGCATTCCTGATTCAATATATATGAGTCGTAAAACAATGAATAATATTAAACAAAACTTATTTTGGGCGTTAGCATACAATTCGTTGGGAATTCCAATAGCTGCTATTGGTTTGTTAGCTCCATGGGTAGCAGGAGCTGCAATGGCATTAAGCTCTGTATCTGTAGTATTAAATGCTTTAAGGTTGCAGAGAGTAAAAATTTAATTTAAAGTCTGAATTCATCATCCTCAGTTTGTGGGGATGATTTTTTTTGTGAATATGATAATCACATGATTGTTGTCTTTCATACAATATATAAAGAGAATCTTGCTGTTAATGGGAGTTTTAATATTTCCGCTGAAAGTTAGATGACCTTATCAAGTGAAATCAAGTTGTAACTCCCCCTCGAAGAAGAGGGAACCTTACGGCTTGTAGAACGTGGAAAATTCGTTCAATTGAACTTTTTGAACATATTTTATCATGACAAAGTTCGCTGACTAGCGAGTAGAGACTTGAAAGGAGAAAGTAAATGGATTACTTAGATATGCTTGCCAAATTAGGAGTTGGAAATGCACATCCTGGTGGCTTCTCCGAAACTATAGAACAGTTAAAGCAATACCCTATAAAAAAAGGGTCTAAGGTTTTGGAGGTTGGGTGTGGGACAGGTCGAACAGCTTGTTATTTAGCAAGTCAAGGTTACACAGTGACTGCAATAGATATTAGAGAGGATATGATAGAAAAAGCCAAAGCAAGAGCTAAAGCTGAGAATGTAAAGGTTGTTTTTAAGAAAGGAGATGTAACCTCTCTTCCCTTTGGTTCAAATAAGTTTGATGTCATAATGGTAGAATCAGTAACTGTTTTTACTGATCCAGCAATATCATGCAGTGAGTATTTTCGTGTATTGAAAAATAAAGGTGTTTTATATGACAGAGAAATGCTTGTAACAAATAAAATACCAGAGAATATTAAAAAAGAAATGACTGAATTTTATGGATTTAAAAAAATGATGACTGTGCTTGAATGGACAGAACAATTATATGAATCGGGCTTTAGTCATGTAGAAGTATGGAAACCTACTAAATTTAATTCAGATATGTGGAAAAAAGAACTGAAATTCCCTGATGAGCATCAACAAGCGGATGAAGATGCATATGATAATACTGAGGTTTTCAAAGCAGTTAAGAGGTATGAAGAGCTTATGAATGCGTATCATAAGTATATAGGTTATGGAGTTATGATTGGTAAGAAATTATTATGATAAGGGAACATTGATCTATTTTTTGAAAATAATATTTAATTTATTAGGTTAATAAAAAAGACGTAGAAATACGTCTTTTTTTCTCTTCAATTAATAAATTTTATGGAGTAAAGATATGCGGGGCTTACTTTTAAAGATGAAAGAACAAAAGGTAATATGCTCAACTAGTGAGCATATTACCTCATAATAATCTTTAATTATTCATTCATCAAAATGTACTTTTACGTGATTATAATTGTCGTCGTTATCAGGCAGTTTAGGCATGCGTACTTCTAATATATGATCTTTATAAATTGCTTTAGTATCATGAGTGTCAATTTGAGTTGGGAGGTCTACCATTTGAGAATCACCTTCTGGCAGTCCTCTAATTTTAAGCTTCGTTGCATTGATTGATAGTTTGATTTTTTTATGATCGATATGTTTTGGAATGTGAATTTTTGCAATTAAATAGTGATGAATATCCAATAGATCCGTTTTTAATTGTTCTGTAGAAGAGGGAGCTTCTCTTGTGTTTATAGTACCAGTTCTTGAAAAAGCTTTGTCTAATGTTTCAGAGACATATTTATCTATCCAAGATAAATCTAAATTTGTTGGGTCAATATCACTGGAAGAAGTATTAGCTAATTGGTCTTTAATTAACTTATTAAATTGGCGTTGATCAAATAAATTATTCATATTCCTTACCTCTTTCATATACATATTATTAATTAGTTTATTCTGTATTTGAAAATGTGTGATTTAAGAAAAAGAGCAGAACATCTGAAGAAATGAGAACATACAATACAATATTGAATACGAGAAAAAGGATGTCTGCTTATGCCTGCTATTGTTGGAACGATAAAAATAATAAGTGTAGGAAGCGGTGCTATAGTTCAATTCGGTGATTCAATTCAAGTGTCTCCTGTAAGTTCATCTAAAACTTACGCTGGATCAGGTTCATTTAATACTGGGGATTTACCTGTTACAAATAACCTTTTAAGTGCAACGAATACTTTTGATCCTGATGTGAAAGATCAAACTCAAGATAACTTTGGTGTTGAGGGGAATGTGATATGAACCTAACAGTAAATCAAAGTATCCAAATTAATGTAATTAAAATTGGAGCTGTGACGAATTCCTCTTTTGTACAAATAGGAAGCGCAGGTGTAATTAATTGTTTATCTAATTTGTACAATACAGGAGGATTTACAGGACCAGCACCAGAATTGGAAGCCATCTCAGAAGCTTCAACTGCTTTTGTTCCATTATCACCACCTTCATAATTATTAATGAATAGATTTAGGAGGACTATATATGTATGTGGACCCTCAACTGGAACAATATATAAAAAAACTATCGGATAATATAAATCAACATCAAAATAAACTTAATGATTTAGAAAAATTGTTGACTCAAATGAAGGAAGATATGAACAAATTAATGAAAAATGGAAACCATACGATTGAAAAGATTGAGTACAATTTTGATCAACTTAAGGTAGAAACATTAGAGGGTACTTTAAACATAGGTATTACTCCTGGTGGTAAAGGCTCAATAGAAGAGTTTGAAGTTAATGGTCAGACACAAGAAGATGTAGAAATTCAAACGATAGAGGAAACAGATCAGCATCAAGGGATAAGGGATGAGATTCATCAGCATTTAGACAAGGAAGTTCCTAACACGATTCGAGCTTTACAGGATAAGTTTAATTTAGTCATTGGAGAAGAATACACCCAAAATATGATCGAAGATATTAAAAGACAAATTGATGGTCGAGTGAATCATTATTTAAATGGAAATCATAATGGTTTAAATGATAACGAGATTAAACATACAGTTATCAACAAAACAAAAAAGGATATAGAAACTTCAATTTTGGACCACTTTCATAAAATTACAGGTAAGGAGATGGAAAACGGATGAAAATGAATTATACAGTTGTAAATAAAGAAATTCATGTGGGAGATATCAATATCATAGGTTTAACAGGCTCCTCTGTATTATTAGTAGGTGATACAGAACACATTTCGAGTGCTTCAGCATTTGATACTCCACCAGAAGCATTAATTATAGGTCCTCTTGCTCCTCTAGCACCTGAGACACCGTTTTAATGGATCGATGGTTATGAGAAGAACTTCTGTTGTCGAGAGGATAAAAGTGATTTCTGTTACAAGAAGTGCCATTTTCCAGATTGGAGACTCTGTTAACTTAAAACCAAGATCCTTGGTTTATGCTGTTCAACGAGGAGTCCCTGTATATTTTCCATATGAAGGTGATTTTGCCCAACAGGAGCTGTTTAAAGAGCCAATACCAAAACTAGTTGTTAAGGAAGATGTAAAAACTACGTTTATTAATGAAAATCCTAATATTTATGTGGATAGTATTAGAATATTGGGGATGGGTGGATCATCCGTTTTACAAGTCGGGTCGAATTGCGAAATTGATACAGAATCAAAAGTAATCAATATCCGACAATTCATTAAAGAGGATTTGGAAAGCCATGCTTATATGATTCCAACAAGTAAAAAGGTTTAAATTTAAAACCGACCATGCAATATACATGGTCGGTTTATTATTTTACGATCTGAGCCGAATTAGTATGATGTTCTTAATTTTAGCCTGAAGTTATTTCCGTATTTTGATTTGTGTTTTGCTAGTGTTCATTATAGCGTGGTTTGATTGTGAATCAGACAAGCAAGTTATGCCAATCAATAGATAGTCCAGCAGACACCTATTCTTAGGTAGGTCAAGGACCTAGACTATAGTCTAGGTTCAAATATGGTCGGGGGTCTGTTTTGAAACCACCTAGAATCACCTACAATAATATTAAAGAAACACACAAGACAGCAATCAAAGGTGGTGAGAAAAAATGATATTTAATAAAAAGAACTTACTTGCTTTGTTTTTAATAATCATCGGTGGCTTGTTCTTATTAGAAAAGATTGGATTGAATTTTGGTCATAGTATTATTTCATTTTTGATTCCCTTCGTTATTCTAGGGATTGGTTATTTAGGAATTAAAAATGGCAAATTTATTGGATGGCCGCTATTAATTATTGGATGTTTCATGCTTTTAGGGAAATTTGCAGGTATCCTAGGGATTTTATTAGCTGTTGGACTCATTTTAGTAGGAGTTCATTTACTTAAAAAAAGAAGCATTGAATAGAAAGGGGTATAAGGGATGAGTCTTGTAAAACGAATTAGAGATATTAGTGTTGCTACCTTAAATGACAAAATAGAAAATGCTGAAGATCCAGTACGTTTCATTGATAAATATTTACAGACGCAAAAGAGGAAATTAACAGAACTTGAAAAGCTTTATCAACAAACGCTAACACATGCACACTCTGTGAAACAGCAATTTATGGAGGCTGAAAGCAACAGAATAAAAAGGGAAAATCAAGCTGAAGTTGCAGTGAAAGCAGGGGAAGAACAGCTGGCAAAATTAATTTTATTAGAAAAAATGCAAAGTGAGGAAAAAAGCGAGCAGTATAGATTGCTGTACGAAGATGGCAAGCAAACCATATTGGAATTAGAGGAGCAAATTCAAAACTTAAAGGACGAAGTACAAGAACTAGTTGATAAAAGAGCATTTTACGAAGCGAAAATTGAATCCATTCGTTTACAAAAACAATTAAATCAAGTCAATCGATTCATAGAAAAACAAAATTATTATGATCAGTCTAGATCCATTGATCAAAAATTTTCTGAATTAGAAATGCAAACAAATGCTTTAAGAGAAGTAAGATCCAATGACACTAAAACAGGTTCTTCCTTTGGGGGAAAATTACAATCAGAAGTTGATGCTCAGTTTCAACAATTAAAGAAAAAACTAGAAAAAGAGAGGTGAATTTAGAGTGTCAAATTTATATAGATCTCAAACAGATAAAAAACTTACCGGATTATGCGGTGGTTTAGCAGAATACTTAAATGTAGATTCAAATTTGTTAAGGATCATCCTAATCATTACAGCCGTATTTACTAGTGGAACAGTGATATTACTATACTTTTTAATTAGTATGGTTATCTCAAAGCAGCCTGCAATGCAAGCATCGTTCCAAGATTCTGGGTCAACTTACAGCAGTTCAAATGTTCAATCAAAGACTTCAGATGCAACAACTACTACTTTTGATAGTGGTTCTAAAATAGATGACATGATGAAAGATATTGAAAAAAAAGCAATGCAGCAAGAAATAGAAGATTTAAAAGCTAAATTAGCTAAATATGAGAAAGGGGAACAAAAATAATGGGAGTATTTAAAAGAATTTCAGATATGACGAAGGCATCTTTACATGAGGTATTAGATAAAATCGAGGACCCAGTTGTGATGCTGAACCAATATTTAAGAGACATGGAAGAAGAAATTGCAAAAGCCGAAGTGACAGTTGCTAAACAGCTTGCTAATGAACGTATGTTGAAGCAAAGATTGGATGAGATGATTGGAGCAAGTAAAAACCAAGAATTAAAAGCTGCTGAGGTATTGAAAAACGGGCAGGATGAGGAAGCAAAAACATTGCTTGAACAAAAAATTCAGCTTGATCAAAAAGCGGAAGAACTCACTCAAATGCATACAACATCTAAGAATCAAGCAGATGAATTGAAAAATCAGCTTCATGAGATGAAAGAAGAATTTTATAAAATGCGCAACAAACGTAATGAATTGGCTGCAAGAGCACAACTAGCAGATACTAAAAAACAAATGACACAGTTATCAGGCAATCAACAGATTGATCGTGGGAATGCTACATCAGGGTTTAGAAGAATTGAGGAGAAAATTGTACAGAAGGAAATCGAATCTCAAGTTTTTAAAAGCAACTCAGACCTAAAACCAACTAATCTTACTAATATAAATCCAGTCAAAAAAGAAAAATTAGATGCTGAATTTAAAGCTTTAAAAGATAAAAGCACAAAAACAAAATAATTTTGAATATCAAAACATATACCCAATAAATGTACAATTATGTTATGCTATTAAAGGATTAAGCCATACGGTTTGTTATTTGCCGCTATGGCTTTTCATAGCTTTTAGTTGTGAGAGAAAAACTATCGTATGAAGGGGGGAGCGACATTAAATGAAAGATCGAAATCGAAACACTGCTTTAGTTTTGATCTTTGCAGGACTGTTTTTATTACTTGGTAATATATTTGGTTTTTTAATCGTTGCTTCCCTTATATTGATTTGGTTTGGAGTGGATCGAATCCGCATCGGAGAAAAAAACAAAGGGTACCTTCTACTAGTCATTGGAGTTATTATTCTAATTAGTAATCATATGATGTTTGTAGTTGGCTTGGTACTTATTATATTTGGATATTTTTATATGAAATCAGATAAACAGAAGGTTGATGAGACTTTTATAGAGAAACAAAATTTAGTACAGAGTGTGAAGTGGAATAAAAATCAATGGACATTGAAAAACATGATGATTCGTTCCATCGTTGGTGAAATCCATATGGACGTTTCTCATGCATTAATAGATGAAAGAGAAACAACTATTATTTTGCAAGGGGTTGTTGGGGACATAGATATCATTGTCCCTGATCATATTGGTGTTACGATTGATGCAACTTTGATCGTAGGAGAAATTGGTGTAAACTGGGAGAAAGAAGCGGGGATGATGAATAAATTCACCTGGGCATCACCTAACTATGCATCCTCTGATATAAAGCTGAATTTTATGATTTCTTACATTGTAGGAGACATAGATATAAAAATCATCTAACATGCACCCCAAGAAGGACGCGAAACTTTGAAGCATAATCCGATTACTTTTCGGGGACCCCATAACAATTAAAGCATTATGAAATAAAGTAAAGCTATGGAAACAAAATTTCATCTCACAAAAGTGAAGTGAAGCTTTGTAATTTTAACGTCTAAGGTTACATCTGTTCTATAATTTGAAACCTTCTTAGAGGATAGACGTATTCCATTATAAGTGATTTTAATCTTCGGATAGTAATGTTAAGAAGGGAGGAATACTATGCCACGTAATAAAAAAAAACTGACTAACATGGTGTGGAGAAACATGGGAGAATCTATCTTTGCCACACTATTGATTTTTAGTATTGTCATATATTTTCTGCAATCCTATGGATATATAATAAAGATTGATTCATGGGTAATAGTTATTCAGCATAGTATTACTCTCCTTGTTATTATATTGGTGATCGGGGCTTTGTTTGGTTTTTTACAGAGCAATAAAATGAAAAAAAGATTGGATCGTTTATACGATTCGATGCTTTTATTAGAAAAAGGAAACTTACCTAAGGATATCCCATCACTAGGTGAAGATGAAATCGGTAGATTAGCAGATCAATTAAGTGAAATCAAAAAAAAATGGGAGGATCAAATCACCTCTCTTCAAAGGCTGTCAACGAATAATGCTCAGCTTGCAGAAAAGGCCCGCTTTTCAGCAGTTACGGAGGAGCGACAACGGTTGGCGCGTGATTTGCACGATGCTGTAAGTCAACAGTTATTTGCTATTTCTATGACAGCAACAGCAGTTGGCCGTACATTAAATACCGATTTTGAAAAGGCAAAAAGGCAAGTGTCGCTAATTGAAGAAATGGCATCTGTTGCTCAGTCTGAAATGAGAGCTTTATTGCTGCATTTAAGACCCGTACATTTGGAAGGGAAAAGATTATCCCAAGGATTACATGAATTATTACAGGAGCTCAATTCAAAGGTTCCTATACATATTACATTGGAAATGGACGAACATATTCAATTGACTAAAGGTGTAGAGGATCACATATTCCGCATCATACAAGAAGCTTTATCCAATACATTGCGCCATTCAAAGGCTTCAGAGATGGAAATTAAGTGTTCCTATAATGGAAACATTGTACGTTTAATGATTAAAGACAATGGGGTAGGTTTTGATATGAATCTTCAAAAACATGCCTCTTATGGGATTGTCTCCATGAAAGAACGTGTAGATGAAATAGGTGGTTCTATTCATTTTTTAACTGCGCCTGGTAAAGGAACGAGAATTGAAATTCGTATTCCTGTTGTAAATGTACAAAGAGGGGAGGAGCAAGATGTCTATTCCAATTAAGGTATTGATTGTAGATGACCATGAAATGGTTCGGATTGGTTTGTCAGCTGTTTTAAGTACAGAGGAAGATATAGAAATCATTGGAGAAGCTAGTAATGGTGCAGAGGGCATTAGATTAGCTCAGGACTATGATCCAGATGTTGTATTAATGGATTTGGTTATGGAAGAAATGGATGGCATAGAAACAACGAAAAAGTTGTTAAAACTTAAACCTAAATGCAAAGTCATTGTTTTGACAAGTTATTTGGATGATGAGAAGGTGTATCCAGTCATTGAAGCGGGGGCATTTAGTTATTTATTAAAAACCTCTCGTGCTACTGAAATTGCCCAAGCGATTCGCTCCGCGATGAACGGACATCCGATTCTTGAATCACAAGTAGCATCCAAAATCATGAATCGATTTCGTCAGCCACAACAAGAAAAAGCACCACATGAAGATTTGACTGATCGTGAAATGGAAGTTTTACGTTTAATTGCTCAAGGAAAATCAAACCAAGAAGTAGCGGATGAACTTTTCATTGGAGTAAAAACAGTTAAGTTTCATGTTACAAATATATTATCTAAATTAGGGGTTGAGGATCGTACACAAGCAGCAATCTATGCCTTTAAACATGGGTTAGCGGAGTAAATAAGGAGTAAATAATATATCCCAAAAAAAGAGAAGTATGGCTTGGAAGCATAATCCTAATCCTTTTTCGGGGTCCGAGTTTATATTGTTTTTAAAAGTGAAGTGAGATTCTGTAGATATCAAACAAAAAACCCACTTTAATATAAAAGTGGGATTAAATAAGGTTGAACTTACCCAGAACGTGTTATACTGTTTAAAAGAAACTTGTATCAAACAATAAATTAATGTCAGATACTTTGATCTCATATTTTGATCCAAAATCTAAATCTGATGTAAACCCAACTTCATTTGGAAAAAAGCCGATTCCTTCTTGGAAAGTCGTGGCTTTCTTTTTTTTGTTACTCTTCTTAGTTTTGATGTTTTTCTTTTTTAATTTTGAAGTATTGCTGGTTGTATGATTAAAATCATTAAAATATAGTTTGTTGCTGTCTAAATGGCTAAGAATTCCAAAATGCTCATTTCCATCTTTAGTTAAAATTAATAATGGATTGCCTATGTGATTGCTTATCGTTTTCTTATCCAATGGCTCTATAGAAAACATAGGCCATTCACCTCCTACAAATATCCATATATAAAATAACATATTCAAAAGTTGAGGATTTGGAATAGACGAATAACTATTTAGTACGAGCCCATTTTTAGCAGCTACCATATTCATCTTTTAAGTTAATTAATGAAGTTGGATTTTGTTTATTTATGGCTTAGAAATTGAATGGTTATTGAATCATATAATTTGGTTATGCTAAACTTCTATAAAGATAGGTAGAAAAATACGGATGAAAGAATGATGATGAGATGAATAATTTAAACAACAATCAATCAGGCGTTACTTTTTTTATTTTTGGAGCTACTGGAGATTTAGCAAAACGTAAATTGTACCCAGCAATTTATAGCTTGTTTAGAGAGGGAAAACTAAACGAACGCTTCACAGTCATTGGTCTTGCAAGAAGACATCGTTCTAGGGAAGAATTCCAAAACGATGTATATCAAGCCATTCAAGAATTTGCTCGTTATAAAATTGATCAAGATGATAACTGGGAAAGTTTTGTGCAGCATTTTGAATATATGTCTTTGAATACAAATGATTTAAATGCTTTTTATGAATTAAATCAACTTACAGAGTCCTTAGAACAAAGATTTGATATTAAAGGAAATAGATTGTTTTATTTAGCGCTTGCACCTCAATTGTTTGGTCAAGTTGCCAATCATCTTCGTGATGGTGGACTGTTAAACAGCAGTGGATGGCACCGATTGGTTATTGAAAAACCATTTGGGTACGATCTACAGTCCGCTGAAGAATTGAACGCACAAATTAGAGAAGTGTTTGAAGAGGAAGAAATATATCGAATTGATCATTACTTAGGGAAAGAAATGATTCAAAATATAGAAGTCATTCGTTTTGCAAATGCCTTCTTTGAACCATTATGGAACAATAAATACATAGCTAATATTCAAATTACACTAAGTGAAACGGTCGGAGTAGGAGATCGCGGTGGGTATTATGAGAACTCTGGCGCACTAAGAGATATGGCACAAAACCATATGCTTCAAATGGTTGCAATGATGGCTATGGAACCACCTAGCAGAATGGAGTCTGAAGATATAAGAGACGAGAAAGTAAAAGTTCTACGTTCTATTAGATCTTATTCAGATACACAGGAAGTAGGGGAGCATGTTGTTCGAGCGCAATACACAGAAGGTGTATTAAATGATAAAACTGTTCATGCATACAGAGATGAAGATTCTGTTTCTAAAACTTCAAACACAGAAACATTTTTCGCAGCAGAATTATACGTAGACAATTTTCGCTGGGCAGGTGTTCCTTTTTATGTACGTACAGGTAAAAGACTTCCTTCAAAAGCTACAGAAGTAGTAGTGGAATTTAAAAATATACCTGAGAATGTATATTTTGCTAAAACGAATCAATTAGAACCTAATCTGTTGGTATTCAGAGTTAATCCACAGGAAGGTATATATATTAAATTCAACGCGAAAAAGCCGGGCGGTAAATCTATGATTATTCCTGTAGCAATGGATTTCTGCCAAAGCTGTGAAGTAGGTTTAAATACCCCTGAGGCGTATGAAAGATTGGTACTTGATGCTATGAGAGGAGATTCAACCTATTTTACAAGATGGGATGAAGTTGCATCGGCATGGAAATATATTGATTCAATTTCCAATGCTTGGTCTCAAAATACAAATGATTTGCAGTTTTATGAAGCAGGTTCGTGGGGACCTGAAGGAATGATACAATTATTGCAGAAAAAAGGGTTTAAGTGGTGGCCGGTCCATGGTCAAGATGAAGCAGAAGTTACATGGGTACAGGCGAAAAGTGAAAAATAGGGGGCATTATTCATGTTTAAAATATATGATATATCCATGACGATTCACGAAGGGATGCAGGTGTATAAAAATAAAGAAGAAAAGAAGCCCAAAATTGAAACAGCTTCTGACTTTTCCAACTCATCTGCTTTTGAATCGATATTAAGTTTAAATGTACACACAGGAACACACCTTGATGCTCCTTTACATATGATTGAAGGTGGAGAGACAATTGAGACCATTCCACTTGAAAACCTTGTATCTACGGCAAGGGTGTTAGATTTAACTCATGTGGAAGGACAAATTGGAAGATCTGATTTAGAGCCTTTTGCTATTCAAGAAGGTGAATGGTTGCTTTTTAAAACAAAAAATTCATTTTCAGAACAATTTGATTTTAATTTTGTATATTTAAATGAAGATGGAGCAGCTTTTTTAAGAGATAAAAATGTAAAGGGCATTGGAACAGATGGTTTAGGAATTGAACGTGCCCAACCAGACCATGAAACGCATAAAATATTATTTGAGAATAAAATTGTTATTGTTGAGGGTTTAAGATTAAAGGACGTACCATCAGGAACATATTTTATGGTTGTTGCTCCCTTAAAATTAGAGGGTATTGATGCAGCTCCAGCACGTGCATTTTTATTAGGACAGTAAGAATTTTATTTAGTATAAGGTTTCACATTTCACTAAAGGTTAGACATATACAGCCCGTTAATTCCCTTATTGAGGTAAGTGGGGTTACGGGTTGTTAAAAAATATGATAGTTAAAATTATTGAATTGTAATTTTAGAAAGGGTTTATACATGAATCAAACTTCAAAAGGACCATTAGAAAATGAAGTGAATAAAAGACGAACATTTGCCATTATTTCTCACCCTGATGCAGGGAAGACGACTTTAACAGAAAAGCTGCTCTTATTTGGAGGAGCCATTCGCCTTGCAGGTACCGTAAAAGGAAGAAAAGCTTCTAAACATGCAACATCAGATTGGATGGAAATTGAGAAGCAGAGGGGAATATCTGTAACTTCAAGTGTGATGCAATTTGAGTATGAAGGACACAAAGTCAATATCCTAGACACACCAGGTCATCAGGATTTTAGTGAGGATACTTATCGAACTTTGACTGCAGCAGATAGCGCAGTCATGTTAATTGATTCTGCAAAAGGTGTGGAGGCTCAAACAAGAAAGTTATTTGAAGTGTGTCGCAAGAGAGGTATTCCAATTTTTACTTTTATTAATAAGATGGATCGGGAAGGACAGAATCCATTTGATTTATTAGAGGAAATTGAAAATGTACTTGGTATCCGTTCTTTTCCTATGAATTGGCCAATAGGCTCAGGTAAGCAGCTTTGTGGAGTATATGACCGTCATGCAACAAGAGTAGAATTGTTCCAGGGGGACAATCATGATGAAATTAAAGTTCAGGAAGTAAGTGGATATGATGATGAAATTATAAAAGAATTTACAACAGATTATTTATTTGAGAGTTTAAATGAAGATTTACAGCTGTTGGACGTAGCAGGAGACGAATTTGATCTTGAAAAAGTAAAAAAAGGAGAACTTACACCTGTCTTTTTTGGAAGTGCGATAAACAACTTTGGGGTTCAGACATTTCTTGATAACTTTTTAAAGCTAGCTCCTAGTCCAGTATCAAGAGAGAGTAATCAAGGAGAAATTAGTCCAAGTGATAAAAATTTCTCGGGTTTTGTTTTTAAAATCCAGGCTAATATGAATCCTGCTCACCGTGATCGTATTGCTTTTTTACGTATTTGTTCCGGTGAATTTGATCGAGGAATGAGTGTAAAACATATTCGTACAGGTAAAAATATAAAACTGGCACAACCTCAACAGTTTATGGCTCAAGATAGAGATATAGTTGAGCAGGCATATGCAGGTGATATCATTGGATTATTTGATCCAGGCATATTTAAAATAGGGGATTCATTAAGCACTAAAGCGAATGTGCAATTTGATGAACTGCCAACATTCCCACCTGAATTGTTTGCAAAAGTGCTCATTAAAAATGCACTAAAAACGAAACAATTTCAAAAAGGCATTGAACAATTAACCGATGAGGGAACTGTACAATTTTTCCGATCTATAGCAGGAGATGAAAAAATCTTAGGGGTTGTAGGTCAATTGCAATTTGAGGTTTTTGAATATCGAATGAAGGTAGAGTATGGTGTAGATATTGAGATGCATCGATTAAGCTATCAATTATCAAGATGGATTCAAGCGGATAAAATTGATCCAACAAAGTTCAGAATTAATTCACAACTGGTATTAGATAAAAATGGGAATCATGTTGCCTTATTTGAAAATGAATATGCGATGAGAACTGCGATGGATAAAAATGAAAATGTACAATTTTTAGAGCATCCTCCACAATAAAGAATCAGTTTATATAATTTGTGTTATTTGATTAGGTAATGGAAGAGAAAGGGAATGTCTCAGTGCTTTTAGAAATATATTGTTTTAAAATAACGGAGGCAACCCTTTCCATGGTTGAGCTATTAGTGAGGTATATGATTTTCCAAGGTAGAAACTAAATGGTTTTGAGTTTGTTCGTCCGATTTTTCCCAAATCAACTCAAATATTACACCTAAACCAGGTAAGGTCCTTTCATCATTGTTAACAGAATCATTAATAATATCATGCAGTTCTGACTGGTTTTTATTTTGCAGCTTTTGGAAAATAGCTTGTCTTAAGTCCATCATTATTGAAAACCTCCACATCATGTCGAATATTTATTATTTTGCTCCATTTTTATGTTTAATATCAATTTTGTTTACACCTCAAAGGAGGAGCTTTTTTTGAAAAAACAGTTTGCCGTTGTTGGAATGGGACGCTTTGGGTCTAGTGTTGCAAAAACGTTATATCATATGGGTTTTGAAATATTGGCTATAGACTCTAACGAAAGTCGCATTCAAGAAATTATTAATGAAGTTACCCATGCTGTCCAGGCAGATACTACTGATGAAGAAGCCTTAAAAGCGATAGGGATTAGAAATTTTGATGTCGTTGTTGTAGCCATAGGACAAGATATTCAAGCAAGTATTTTAACAACCTTGATACTTAAGGATTTAGGCGTAAATACTTTAATTGTGAAAGCACAAAATGATTTGCATGGTAAAGTTGTGCAAAAAATTGGTGCTGATAAAGTCATTTTCCCTGAAAGAGACATGGGTGTGCGAGTTGCACATCATTTAATATCTCCAAATATTATTGACTATATAGAGCTTTCTGGTGATTACAGTATTGTGGAAATTAAGGCAGCATCTAGAATGATTGGGAAAAACTTAAGTGAATTGCATATACGAGCGAAATTTGGCTGCAACGTAATAGCTATCAAAAGTTCGGATAAAATGAACATAGCTCCCCATGCAGAGGATTTAATTAAAGAAGATGATATCTTGGTTGTTGTGGGTGACAATGAACATTTGCAAAATTTTGAAATGTCATTTCGGGAGTAAGTGATACATATGAAAATTACCTCTTTAACAAATAGTCATGTAAAAGATTGGGTGAAGCTCTTAACTAAAAAGGGCAGAGATCGTCAGAGGAAATATATAGTTGAAGGAGCTCATTTAGTTAAGGAAGCACTCAATAGTACAAATGTAAATATAGAGCATGTTGTTTATTCAGAGGATAAAGGCATTCCAAATGAATTGTTGGAATACAAAGAAGACAGATGGATTAGTGTTAGTCGCGAGATCATGGTTAAATGCTCCGATACAAAAACACCACAAGGTATTTTTGCTGTTATTCATATAAAAAATTGGGGCGAGACATCATTATTTAATGACAAAGCTTTGGTAGTTGTTTGTGATGCGATACAAGATCCTGGTAATTTAGGGACGATTATTCGAAGTGCTGATGCTGTAGGTGCTTCTGGTATTATTTTAGGAAAGGGATGTGTGGATTTACATCATCCCAAAACGGTTCGCTCTACAATGGGGTCTCTTTTTCATTTGCCTATTGTAGAACGGGATTTAAATGAAATACTAAAGAAGGTAGAGAATAGTTCAATTCAGGTCATCAACACTAGTTTACAAGCAGAATCAAACTGTTATGAAATTGATTTAACTGCTGGAAGCTGGTTCATTGTAGGGAATGAAGGAAGCGGTGTATCTCCTGAGTTAAACCATTATGTTAATAAACAAATTAAAATTCCAATTGAGGGACAAGCGGAGTCTTTGAACGTAGCTATGGCTTCAACGATTATGTTGTATGAGGCTTTGAGGCAGCGTAAGTATAGGGTTTGATTGTGTTTACTCTTATACGCTCCACTTGTGATAAGCAAAGTATATTTGCATATTTGAAAGAAGGAAAAGACTTTTCATAAGCTATTCCTTCTTTTTTTTGCATTAAGAACATAAATTTATTTAAAAGGAAGTGTGGATGATATTGGTTAAGCGGGGGGCAATCATACATGAGAAGAAAAAGAAGGTGGAAAAGCAGAAAAGCTGTTAAAAGAGGGAGCAAAAAAAAAGTGTTTTTTTTAGTAGTTCTTATCTTTACGCTCATTTCTGTTCAAAGTTTTATTTTTGTAGAGCGAAACTTACGTCCCCCATTAATGAATGTTGCCAAAATTAGAATAAAACAGATTGCAACACAATCTATAAATGCATCAATTACAGAGCAAATATCTAGGGGAACTGATGTTGAACGATTAATTGAGTGGCAGTATGATCATACTGGAAAAATAACGGGGTTTATGTTGAATTATTCTGAGCATATGAGAATTGCATCTGAGACAGTGAGCATTGTTCAAAAGACGTTGGATGATTTACAGAAAGTACCGGAGTCTATTCCATTAGGTCAAGCGTTAGACAGTGCAATCATTGCTTCATTTGGCCCCGAAGTTCCGATTAAATTTGTACCTGCTGGTGCGGTCAAAGTTGATCTAAATACGAGAAAAGAAGACGCTGGAATTAATATGATTTTAGTTGAAGTTTACATTCGTATTATTACTGAAGTTACAATCATCATACCATTTGATACTGAACCTGAAATTGTAGAAACGGAAGTCCCTATAACATATCTATTAGTAGTAGGAGATGTTCCAACTTATTATTTTGATAATAATGGTAAACCAATGGATTCATTAAATGGAACGAGTCCGATTCCACCAATTTCTCTTCCTGAATTTAATCAAATTGAAGAAAATGATACGCAAACAGAAAACTAATCATTTACGATTTTTTCGCTCCTCACGTTCCCATTTTCTTAAGTAATGATAAGGGTCAAAAGACCATTCACTATATCCGTTATCTCGATATAATCCATAGTGTAGGTGAGGAGAAAATTTACCTTGTGTTCCTGGTTTACCATAACCTGAACTTCCTACCCATCCAAGGACTTGACCAGGTTCTACGATGTCTCCTTGTTCCACTTCTTTGTTGAATCCAGATAAATGAGCATAGTAGTGATAAACGTTATTTAGATCTCTTATTCCTACACGCCAGCCTCCATAACGATTCCAGCCCATGACTTCAATAACACCGTAACAAGTACTACGTACAGGCACACCATGACGAGCAAATATATCAGTTCCTTCATGTATTCGGAATCCACCAAAACTTCTTCCTGCTCCCCATGTACTGCGATACGAATAATCTGAACGAAGTGGTACTGGAAAAGCATGCTTGTGTAAATCTAATGTTCCATACTTTTCATAAATCGTAGCAAATTGTTCAATTCTTTTCACACTTCTTGAATTTTGATAATACTCCCACAAGGCAATATGTAGATCATCTTTGGATAAGCCATATTTTAAAATGTGCTGTGTTATCGTGTATAATACATCTTGATCATTACTCCACTCTGCCAGCCCGTCTCCTGATCCATCTCTTCCAACACCGTTAAAGAATAATATCGATTTTATATTTGAATCATCGATATCTGGGTTTAAATACCCTACCCAACTTTCTTTTGAAATATGAATACCTATTAGGCCTTCTCTGATCGGTCTTTGTTTTGGATTTGCGATACTAAGTGATCTTTCATATTGATCTATAGCTGCTAAATAAAACCAAGGTATTCCAGTGACCAAGCTTATTTCCTCGTATAGCTGTTGACGCTGTTCGTATATTTGTTTTATGCTAGGTTCTTCCTTTTTATTTGCAAGCGAAGGATTAACAATAGAAGAAAACATAAAGAGCATTAGGATAAGTATACGAATGCAATACAATTGTATTTTTTTCAATATGATCCCTCCAAAAATGTTGGCTATTTATATAGAAATGTAATGATTAGTTGTTATTTAAATGATCTGATTGTTTTTTAGATTGCTCGTTGAAACTTTGGTTTATCCAATCCAAATTTTACAAAGGTGGCAAGTTTTTAAATCCATTGTTATAATACATATACATATTAATTCTTAAGAACCCAGGAAGGGTAGGGATAAACATGGCTACACAAACACCACAGAGAAAACCAGAATGGTTAAAAATAAAGTTGCCTTCAGGTGAACAACTTCAAGAATTTAAAGAACTTAAAAAAACGATGCGAACAAAAACACTACATACTGTGTGTGAGGAAGCAAAATGTCCAAATATTCATGAATGCTGGGCAAATAGAACAGCTACTTTTATGATATTAGGGGATATTTGTACACGAGCTTGCCGTTTTTGTGCTGTAAATACAGGGCTTCCAAATGAGTTGGATATGCAGGAACCAGAAAGAGTTGGAGAAGCTGCTGAAAAGATGGGATTAAAACATTGTGTAATTACTTCAGTAGCACGAGATGATTTGGCTGATGGAGGGGCGCTTATTTTTGCAGAGACAATCAAAGAAGTAAAAAAACGTCTTCCTTTCTGTGATGTGGAAGTATTGATACCTGATTTTATGGGAAATGAGGATGCTTTATATAAAGTCTTAGATGCCAAACCAGAGGTGTTAAATCATAATATTGAAACTGTGGAGAGATTATCTGATCGAGTTCGCTCAAAGGCAAAATATAAACGTTCACTTGAATTGTTGCACAGATCAAAATTATATAAGAGTAAAATACCTACAAAATCAAGCATAATGATTGGAGTAGGAGAAGAATGGGATGAAATCCTTCAAACCATGGATGATTTAAGAGCAGTGGATTGCAATATACTAACTATAGGTCAATATTTGCAGCCAACAAAAAAACACTTATCAGTTAAGAAATTTTATACACCAGAGGAATTTGCTTTGTTGAAGGAAGAAGGTATGAAAAGAGGGTTTAGTCATGTAGAAGCTGGACCTTTAGTACGAAGTTCTTATCATGCACGCGAGCAGAAGGAAGCTGCTAACGAAACGTTAAATGCTAGATAAAACTTTCCTCATGATGAGGAATAAAGTTAGTGCTTTTTCTCAAGGAGGATAATTAGAAAGATGATCCAGATTACAGGGAAGTCATTTGAACTTATTAAAGATCATAAAAACGGCTGGAATCAAGAAGCATTTCGTTCAAGATACAGTGAAGTGTTAGATCGATATGATTTTATCGTTGGAGATTGGGGTTATAGCCAGCTTCGACTAAAAGGTTTTTACAATCATGGTCATACAAAGGCAACAAAAGAGTCTTCCATTAATAGCTTTGAGGATTATATTTACGAATATTGCAATTTTGGATGCGCATATTTTGTTTTAAAAAAGGTTAAAAAAACCAATCAACAAACATAAATGTATAAAAGAAATGGGCTGAAAAAGGCAGAATTTCATTATGTAATTGGTGTTTTCATAGTTAACGAATACTAAACGTAATAAACCGTCCATATTAGGACGGTTTATTACGTTTATGTAAAAATATTTAATTTGATTCATTCCCCACAAAAGCATCCTTAACACGATTCCAGAATGGAAACGGGCGATATCTTGCGAAACGGACCTTTTTATGAGATACACTGCTGCGAATTGAAATAATATCATCATGTTCAAATTGTAAATGGTCTACAGAAAGTAATATTTTTTGTTTTGCTTTTGGATAAATATCACAGTGATGATGTTTCGGTAAAATAATGGGTGAACCTAATGTTCTAAATACTCTATTATTGATAGATGCGATTTCTGTAATTTGAATGGAAGGCAATGCAGGGTGAATAATTCCACCACCCAAGCCCTTGTTATAAGCTGTACTTCCGGACGGAGTTGAAATACAAATACCGTCGCCTCTAAACATTTCAAATTGATCATCATTAATATCAAGTTGGGCTACTAAAGTAGCATGTATTCCTTTTATCGTAATTTCATTCAATGCATAATAAATCCTTGTATCCTTTATGGTTTTAATTTCTAATTGTACGATCGGATATTCAACAATAATCTGCTCTGAATTTCCTTTTTCAACCATCAAGCTTAACAGTTGTT
Organism: Chengkuizengella axinellae; assembly: GCF_030730905.1. Classification (GTDB taxonomy): domain Bacteria; phylum Bacillota; class Bacilli; order Paenibacillales; family KCTC-33759; genus Chengkuizengella; species Chengkuizengella axinellae. Next base: position 26,348 of record NZ_JAVAMP010000001.1, read on the forward strand.
CAATTTCATTAGGTTTCCAATCTGCATAAAACCCCAGATGCCCTGTATGTATACCTACGAATGATATATGGTCTAGGTTTTGAACAAATTTATGGAATGCATATAACATGGTTCCGTCTCCACCAATGGATACAGCAATATCAGGTGATTTTTCATCAAGAATCATATTGTATTGGTTTGCTAACTTATGAAATTTATGAGATAGCTTTAAAGAAGTTTCATCCCCACGGTTCAAGACGAAATATTTCAAAAGTGTAACCCCCTACAAATCATTTGCTTTGCTTTATCCATCATATACAAAAATCATTTATAAAACAATCTTAAATAGGACAACTTGCTTCTTACACTTAATGAAGTTTAAATACAAATTGAAATAGTTTGAAGAGCATATATATGAAATACAAGCTGAGTGTACAAATAAGTAAAAATGAAACAATCCATAATGAAAAGGAGAAAATGAGTGAGTGGTATTGAGTTTCTGAACTTATATTCATCGCAGGTATAAAAAAAGTAAGTGTTTTTTGATGAGATTGAAAGGGAGTCCATAATAAAAATACGAGAACAGCGGCAAAAATTCCGTGACATAGTCTAGCAAACAAAAATGGATGATAACGTAAATTTGTTGTATGTAAAAGACTCATGATTTGAGCATGGACGGAAAGTCCACCCCAAGAAACAACAAAAGCGGCAGCAGCAGTTTTGGTCATTAAACTTGAGTCAGCATCAGCTGCTGACTTAGCTCCTAAGGTTACTTCAAATATGCCGTTAATGATAACTTGGGAAAGTTCTGCAGGGAGTCCAAATATGGGCAGCAGCAGATGAAATATTTCATTAAATAAATTCAAAAAATTTGTGATGGTTAAGATTTCTAAAATAACTGAGAAAAAAACAACAAGTCCACCTACAACAAAGATTAATCTGATGGAAGCCTCTATCGCTTCATATATAATAACCCCTAGGGCTCTACCATCTTCTAAACGAGCTTTATGCATGGATCTAAAAGCTCGAAATAAAATAAACCCTGATTGTTTGGAAGTATGATTTGTAGTGTTTATAGCTAAGTTCCTTCCATGAAATCTCATCATTAATCCGACAATAATACCTGCTCCATAATGTGATGTAGCCAAGATAAGCGCGAGATTCGCATCGTGGAAAAATCCAACTGATACTGCTCCTATTAAAAATATCGGATCAGATGTAGAAGTGAATGAAACAAGCCTTTCTCCTTCAATTTGATTCACAAGTTTCTGTTCCCACAATTTAGAGGTTAATCTTGCACCAACAGGATAACCTGAAGCAAAACCCATTGTCATCACAAAGCCACCAATTCCAGGTACTCGAAATAATGGGCGCATGATGGGATCAAATAAAGTCCCGAAGAAATGTACAATACCAATTCCCAGTAAAATCTCAGACACGACTAAAAAAGGAAAGAGTGCAGGAAATAAAACATCCCACCAAATCGCAATTCCTCTTAAGGCAGCTTCTAAACTATTTGTCGGGTAAATAAAGAATAAAACAACAAAAATCAAACTGATGAATGGGATCATGTATAATGCATTTTTTGTGCTGGGGAGCATCAAAAGCCCTCCTTAAGGTTCTACATTTGAACAAGCTTATTTACCATAGTATGAAATGGTTGACGGGTTCATTCCGAGAATAAGTACGAGGATTCAATGTGATATAATAAATAAGCAGAACAAACTTTAAGTAAAGAAGGGCGAGAAAATGGAAGATAGAACTATATATGAAATGATTGGCGGGGAATCGACGATTCGAAAAATTGTGGAAACTTTTTATCTTATCGTGCAAAAGAATCCTATGATCGGACCATTGTTTCCAGAGGATATCACGCCAGTGATGGAGAAGCAATACTTGTTTTTAACCCAATTTTTTGGTGGACCTCCTCTTTATTCTGAACAATACGGACATCCTATGATGAGGGCAAGACATATCCCGTTTGAAATAACGAAAGAACGTGCTGACGCTTGGTTAATCTGTATGAAAACTGCACTTACTCAAATAGATCTTGATGAGAACCTTCAATCTATATTGTTAGAAAGGTTATCTGGTCCTGCATATCATTTTATTAACAGTTAAAATAGAACAAAGCGAATTTATTCGCTTTGTTCATCCTCTTTTTTAGATAACTCCGCTAGTTTTTGCATTAAAATATGCTGAGGCATATGCATTAAATGTTCGATCGGGACATTTAGCTTTTTAGCTAGTGCTTGAGCTGTTTCAGGTGAAATTTGTAGTGGTTTCATGTTAAACTCTCCTTTTGTTTTTATATCAAGGGATTTATGTTCTAAGCTTCACTTCACTTTTACCAAATATTCTTTAATCAATGGGGTCATATGTATATTATATCATTTTTAAATTGTCTTGAAAGATGAAAAAGGCATGTTAAAATAAAATTATAAACATTCTGACTTTTTTCGTCATTTGTTCAGACTCTTTGTTATCATACAAGTGAGAATGGGGACATAAAAGGGGGAAGCTTTAGATGGGTAATTCGTATTTTTTTACCGGATTTCCGGGTTTTATTGCTAGTCAGATTATACATCAATTGATTAAGGAGCAGGAAGAAGTAGATCACATTTATGTACTAGTTTTACCGAATATGTATAAGGAGGCTGAAATAGAAGCGGCTAATCTCTTAAAGGATCGAGGTCTACAAAAAGATTGTTTTACAATAATTGAAGGGGATATAACTAAAGAAAACCTTGGTATAGCAGATCATTATAGTGAAAATCTTTTTTCTACTATCACCCATGTTTTTCATCTTGCAGCCATATACGATTTAGCTGTTCCAAAAGATATAGCTTATCTTGTTAATGTAACAGGAACAGAACATGTTAATCAATTTGTTAAGCGCTTACAAAAATTAAAGCGTTACATATACTTTAGTACTGCATATGTAGCTGGAGATCGTAAAGGAAAAGTATTGGAATCGGACCTTGAGGGGAATCATCAATTTCAAAATTATTATGAAGAGACGAAATATGAAGCAGAGATATTAGTTAAAAAAATAATGAAAGACATACCAACTACGATTATACGACCTGGGATTGTAAAGGGACATTCTGAATCAGGGGAAACGATTAAATTTGATGGTCCTTATTTTATACTTAACTTCTTAGATCGACTTAAGTTTCTCCCAATCCTTCCGTATATAGGACCAGGAGAAGTAGAGCTTAATCTAGTCCCTGTGGATTATATTATTGCTGCTTCTTGTTATTTGGGTCATACGGAGGTTGGAAAAGGAAAAACTTATCATTTAACAGATCCATCTCCTTATAAAGTGAAAGATGTATATTCGGCACTAATGAACGAATTGCTGCAAAAAAAACCTACAGGTAGAATCCCAATAGTAGTTACAGCTTTCCTTTTAAATATAAAGTTTGTTCGAAAATTTTTACGAGTAGAAAAAGAAGCTTTGGATTATTTTAAGTATGAGGCCAAATTTGATTGTCAGAATGCCGTAGAAGATTTAAAGGGATCGGGGATCAGCTGTCCTGATTTTATGGAGAAACTGGAGCCGATGGTTAATTATTATAAAACACATAAAAATGATGAAAAGAAACAATTAGTCATTCGATAAGTTGAATGATGATTAATAAACAAAATCACCTGAATGTTCAGGTGATTTTTAACTTTAAATAGGTTTTGTTTGTGTAAATAAGAAGCTAATGTTATTACTTTAATTTGAAAATTTCTATGGATTGTTGAAGCTTAGACGCCTTATGAGTCATCTGTTCGGAGACTAGAACTACTTCTTGAACAGAAGAAATTTGTTCATTCATGGATGCTGATACCTCTTCTGTACCTGCTGCGGATTGTTGTGTAATAGCAGAAATGTTCTCCATAGATTCAGATATTTTTTTTGCACTTAAAAGCATTAGTTCGCTTTCCTTTGAAAATTCATAAATTCGATCTGTAATAAATTGAATGCTATGTACAATTTCACTAAAAACCTTTTCTGTTTCTTGGATCATAAACGTTTGATTTTTAACGATTTCTTCATTTTTCTCAATATTTTCAATTGCTTGTTTAATTCCATGGTCGATGCTCTTAACTAAATTAAAAACTTCCTTTGTTGATTCAGTAGATTCCTCTGCCAAATTCCTTACCTCTTGAGCAACTACTGCAAAACCTTTACCGTGTTCTCCAGCCCTAGCAGCTTCTATCGAGGCATTTAAGGAGAGGAGGTTCGTTTGTTCTGCAATTTCAGAAATCGTTTTAGTTATTTTTGAGATTCCGTCCGCTTGTTTAGCTAATTCATTTATGGTTAAAGAAACGTGATTAGTAGCTTCTACAGTATCCTTCATACCTGCACTTTGACTTTCTACTGCATTTCGTCCTTTGTCTACTAATTGTAATGTGTTTTGAGAATGTTTATTCATTTCTATCGTTGATTCAGTATATGTACTGACTTTTGTTTCAATGTTTTGAATAGATGTTGAGATGTTGGATACATCCTCTGAAATCTCATTTGCACCCGTAGCTAATTCATTTGTAGATAAGTTTACCTGATCTAAAACATCACTTAATGATTTGTTTTTTAAATAAATGCTTCTGCTTGAATCAGAAACCATTTTAGAAATACTTAATGTATCTTTTAATGTATTGTTCATCCGTTCAGACATTTTGTTAAAAGCGCTAGCCAGCTCGCCGATCGAATCTTCTGATGTGATATATAATTTTTGCTGAAGGTCTCCCTGCGCTATTTTTATTGCTGCTCTTGAAATATTATCAATAGATTCACTAACAATTTTTTCATGTTTTAAAATAAATGGATAGCTTAATGCTAATAAAACTACAACTATGATGGAAACGATCAGTTTGCTTTCGGCAAAGAGAATGGAAACTGTTGAAAATACAGCTAGAATGGAATATACTCCGATCAAAAGTTTATTTTTAATAGACAGCTCATTATACCAACTCACTACGTCAACTCCTTTATAAATGTTAAAATTTTCTGATTTTATTATATCATCAGTTATAAAAAAAAACTATGAAGTTGTCAGATTGTGATATATGATGACGAATGATGAAGAAAAAACAATTTACAAATATAGAATTTTGTATTATTATATTTACAAATATGTAAAATTTAACATATTTCTACTCTAGTCTTATACCCTTTTTATTTTAATCTTCTGCTTTTCAATTCACAATCCTCTCAACTACCTAATTTTTTTAAAAAAAGTAGTACTTAGGTTCTTAATAATTGAATAAGGGGTAATGCGTATGTATATTGAGCAGTTGTCATTAGCAAGACAGCTTGATTTAGTGTTTAATGAAATTCAAGAGGAATTATCCAGCCTGTCTTCAGGGATTGTATTTTTACATATACGTAATAATACAATTGGTAAATTTGGTGTCATTCATGATCCAATACAAGGGTGTGAATCTAAAGATCTCTCATTTCATCAAGGGTTAACAAGTAAACAAATTTATGCTTTTAAGAAAATGGCGATCCATTCTTTAAAGTATAAAAGTCATTGGACTCACGGTCAGATTTCCTTTGAATTTGCTCTCAAAAACAAAAAATTGGCAACAAGTGTACAATTCGAGTCAAATTACAATATGGCTAATTTGTTGAGCAGGTCTAATGAGAATATCTCTTCTCGGTGCTGATAATGGTTTGCAGATTGTGATATCACCATTCTGTTATAATCATATTTAACATGACGGTTATTTTGAAAGGGTGGATTCACTATGAAGTTAACTTACAACCATTTGTCGTTAAATAAGGAATTGCAAATTGTACAGGCAGATGTATACATGGAAATAGATGGTGATATCATCATTGATGAACCTTTATGTATAGATGTTGGACTACCTGCATTGATTTTGAGTACGTTGGAAGATACTCTACCAAACCGATTTGCTTCAGCAAATGAGTGGGAGAAAACACCTTTTTTCGTTTGTGGTTGTGGTGATCCAGACTGTAGAGGATTTTCCTTTGTAGTACAACACATCAATTCTAAAATGATTCATTATATTGAAGTTGAAGAATCAGAAGGTGAGGAACATAAGGAGATGGACGAATATTTTATTGATTTGCGACAATATCAAAATATCGTTTACAGAATAGGTACTCAGTTTTTAGATTTTATTCGTGATTTGGATTATTCTCCTTATTTTAAAGATACGATGCCAGTAATACAGGAATTGATGATGAAATTGAAGAAAGAAATAATTGACAACGAATAAGAGATGTGTATAATAAAATAAATCATAAGTTTAGAAGCAATGATAGGAAAAGTAAGAAATCATATTTGTTGTTCAGAGAGCCGATGGTTGCTGCAAATCGGTACAATGTGTTTTCTGAAATGGGTCCTTGAGCTTAAGGTCGAAAAAAGTTTTTCAAGTAGACTGCACGGAATTCCCCGTTATCGGATACTAAGGTTTCTTTACGCAAATGCGAATTCATGTTTTTTTAAAGAAATAAATTAGGGTGGCACCACGGTCTTTCGTCCCTTTCGACGAAAGGCCTTTTTTGCGTTATTAAAAAACAAATTTGGAGGTAAAATGATGAAAAGAGTATTGTCTGGTATTCAATCAAGTGGAAAGTTAACAATTGGAAATTATATCGGGGCTTTGCAAAACTATGTGAAGTTGCAAGAAACACATGAATGTTTTTTTTCTATCGTTGATTTGCATGCCATTACCGTCCCGCAAAACCCAGAAGATCTGAAAGAACAAACAGAATCGGTAGCTGCATTGTACTTTGCTGCAGGTGTAGATCCGAATAAATCCAGTGTGTTTGTTCAATCTCACGTTCCAGCACATGCTGAATTAGGTTGGATTATGACTACATTAGCTTATATGGGCGAATTTGAACGAATGACCCAATTTAAAGATAAGTCTGGAAAGCAAGAATCAGTCGGTGTAGGTCTGTTCACATATCCTGGTTTAATGGCCGCTGATATTTTATTGTACAATGCCGATCTAGTGCCTGTTGGTGACGATCAGAAACAGCATCTTGAACTTACTAGAGATTTAGCCAATCGTTTCAATCAAAGATATGGGGAGTACCTGAAGGTACCAGAACCGTATATTCCTGAAGTTGGTGCTAGAATCATGTCTTTAGATGATGGATCTAACAAAATGAGTAAAAGCAGCCCAAATCCAAATAGCTTCATTGCAATGTTGGATGAACCTGATGTATTACGTAAAAAAATAAAAAGAGCAACGACGGATTCTGGAAGAGAAGTTTTGTTTGATCCGGTTAATAAACCAGAAGTCAGTAATTTAATGACGATATATTCTTATTGTTCAGCTTTGAGTATTAAAGAGATAGAGCAGCAATACGAAGGGCAGGGATATGGTCCATTTAAAAAGGACTTGGCAGAGCATGTCGTAGCTACTTTTGAACCTATACAGCAGCGTTACAAGGAAATTCGAGCTTCAGGAGAATTACACAAGTATTTACAGCAAGGGGCTGAAAGAGCTGCTGAGGTTGCTAACGAAACTTTGAAGGAGATTAAACAAAGAATGGGTTTTTTGATGCCTCTAAAATAATAACAAAAACTCAAATAATTCTTATTCTTTTTTTCTTGTTTTAGCTTTTACCATAAAACCAATTCCAACTGTGAAGAAAGATAAGAAAATAAATAACAATGCTAATAGAGGTTGCTGATAGCTTAAAGAAACACCTGTTAAAACTAAGAAAAGTACACCAATAACAGAAAACAAAAGTGCAGATTTTTTACTCATAATATGACTCACCTTTCATGATATGAAAATAGGATGAATAGTTTTTTTCAAATGTTAACATAATAGTCATACAAGCAGCTTGTAAAAACAACATAGATTGAAAGGAGTGCTCATCAATGTCAAGATCTCGAAGCAGTAATCAACTAGTAGTACCTCAATCTACTCAAGCATTAAATCAATTAAAATATGAAGTAGCACAGGAGTTGGGGATTCAAATCCCTCAAGACGGGTACTATGGCAATATGGCTACACGTGATACTGGTACAATTGGTGGATACATGACCCGTCATTTAGTACAAATTGCAGAGCAAACATTAGCAGGTAGACAACCTTAATAGTAAATTAAAAGTGAAAAAAGCTCAAGGTAAATTACCTTGAGCTTTTCTTATATATTTAGAATTTATAAAGAGAATGTTGCTATCAGTGGGAGTTTTTATATCTCCCGCTGAAAGTTAACTTCATGATTGGCAAGTCACTGACGTAGACAGAAAGTCAAGCTGTCAATTCATGTATGTGTTAGATTATATCCCCGTTTCGTTCACGCCAAGACGTTTTTCAAGCTTCTCATCATTTATCCATCCTACATAAGATTTAATCGTTTTATACTCTTTATTCATTAATATAACACCTACGAATGGGTACTGTTTACGATGTCTAAATCGTACATCAAACCAACGTATCTCATAACCCCAATCGTGCTGTCTTAGGTCTGAACATGCATGTTCAGAAGAGAAATACAAGAATGCTGCGATGTCTGAATTTTGTTTTGAGGCTTCAATAGCAGGGTGTGATTTACATTTCACCTCATCAATCCATTCAATTTGGTGATCCTTTTTTAGTTCTCCTTGAAAATGTACCCCAACTGTATTTTCTTTTACGATCTTCCAATCAGAAAGACGGATGGTTGGGATAAGGATATATGAGTCTCCCTTTTGATAAGTTGCATCCTTTTTAAATAGGTTCTTTTGTAAGAAATAATGTATTAATGTTCGCCAAATATAATATATTACTAAACAACCATATAAGATTGGAAATAGTAAAGAAGCATTGACAATTTGAAAGGCCCAAAGAACAAGAGCAAAGACATGTGAAAAAAATATAATGGGATCAAAAATGTGGATAATATTCCAAGAAATCCATTTATCTGAAAGTGGTCTTAGTGCTTGAGTTCCATAAGTATTGAATAAATCTGAAAAAACATGTACACAAACGGCAAGGAATACCCAAAACATTACATTGAGAACAGGAATGTTCTGAAATATGAGAAATAAAAGTCCAGTAATCAAAAAACTCCAAATGAAAAGTGCTGGGAGTGAGTGGGATAATCCTCTATGATTTTTAATATATGCTGCATTTCCTTTAAGCCTAAATAACCCATCAGAATCTGGGGCTTGTGAACCTAATGCAGTTCCTACTAACACAGCTGTAAACACCTTTGGATCAGCTGCAACAACAGGATCAACCGTAGCCATTCCAGCTAATCCAAGACCTACCACAAAATGTGTACCAGAATCCAATGTGGTTCCCTCCAATAAATGAAATTATATATTTAGCTTGTTCTGCTTAGGAAAAGTTATACTATCAATTAAAAAAACTGTTCGGCAATTTAAAGTCTTAAATTATAATAAAAGACCCATTCATCAAATGTGATGATTTGGGTCCTTTTTTTTTTTTTAAAATTTCTTAAGATTGTGCTCCAAATGGTGGTATATAGTTTAATTCTTCATCAAATGTAATATAATCTAGATTTACCATTAACAGCAAATACCTTTTCCCTGTATCAGTATCACTAATTACGATGTGGTCTCTTCCGGCTGCTTCAAGCACACCTTTAAACACTTTTGCATTCCATTCGGTATTGTTTTCATATGTCATATAAATGGTCGCTTCTTTTCCTAAATTCAGTCTTAATATGTTTTCGATATATGAAACTTCCATCGGCAACTGCCCAGGTGGAGTTAATTCAGGCATTGCTGGCGTTGCACTGCCAAGTACCGAACCGCTAGGTGCATAGGGGCTTGCATAAGGACTTGCATAAGGACTTGGTTTTGCCATAGATGCAGGACTTACCATTGGATTTTCGTAAGGTTGACCCATTGCTTTTCCATAAGGTTGAGCCATTACGTTTGAATAAGGTTGGGCCATCACATTAGAGTAGGGCTGAGCCATTACATTAGAGTAGGGTTGAGCCATTGTATTCATAGCATTTGCATAAGTTTGGGCATTGGCCACCCCATAATTTGGATTTGCACTCATTGAGTATACCTCCTTGAATATAATTTTTTTGAATAATATACATTAGAACACGCTTGGACAAGCGCTTTGTACTGGTGAGAAAAAGCAATGTGCTTTATATCTCCCTGAATTGTATTGATTAAACCATTGGGTTGGACAAGCTCCTTCTGGTCTAAAAAACCATAATGAATTTGTTGCAGGATGGAATCTTTCACCATTGATCACTCTTCTTGCTAATCGGATTTCTCTATCCCTTGCTCTTTGATAAAAATATCCTTTTTGTGTAGCTTCAAAACCTCCTGGACTTTGATAAACCATATTTGGTATGGAACGAATATTTTTAAAATCCAGACAATCTGCCCTTACCCTGTTGACACCAACATTTCCTACCATTAACATCCCAAGTTCCCCTTCACCTTCTGCTTCTGCTCTCAACAATCTTGCTAATAATTCTACATCTCCACTATTTACTTTTATGACTGCCATTTGATCTTGTCACATCCTTTCAATAGGGAATATATAAAGTCATATAATGAATGAATTATTTATACAAAACAATACATTAATATAGTTATGGGACACTGCTTGACTAAATGACAAAAAAATTTAAGTCTAAAATATGAATAAACTTCGATTTTGTTGTCAAATGTACTACAGACTGATATGATTATAAATATGTTTTTTAAGGTGGTATAGGAATGGTTAACTTTCCATCCTTATTAGGCTCAAGACTTCACAAAAGTAATAGATGACTAAGGTAGCATTACTTCCATGTGGTGTGAATTTAAACTAGCTTATAGGGGAGTACGTGCAAGTATATACTTTTGTGGGTTATTTTACGCTCTAAGGAGGATTTTTGATAGGTGGGCAAACAGTTAGATGTTCAAGTGATGAATGATTCAATATCTGATGCTAGTGAAATAGAAAAAGCTTCTTGGAGAGATTTTATCCAGTTAACAAAACCAGGAATTATAAGATCAAATTTAATTGCAGCATTTGGAGGTTTTATGTTAGCCTCTAAGTGGGATATTGATTGGTTCATATTTGTTTATATGATGATTGGAACAGCATTGATTATGGCATCTGGATGTGTATTAAACAACTTTTTGGATCGGGAAATGGATCAGAAGATGGAAAGAACAAAAGAACGTTCATTGCCATCCGGCAGAATTCATCCTAAAGTTGTTTTTTGGTATGGGATTACATTAGGAATCATTGGACTGATTTTCCTATATTTTTTAGTTAATCCTCTTTCAGCATTATTAGGATTTATTGGATTTTTTGTTTATGTATTTGTTTACACAATGTGGCTGAAAAGGAATTCTACATGGAGTACATCCATTGGTGGGATTTCAGGGGCAATGCCCCCAGTTCTTGGATATTGTGCTGTAACGAATGAGATAGATGCAGGAGCTTGGCTATTGTTTGCTCTATTATTTTTGTGGCAGCCTCCACATTTCTGGGCATTAGGGATTCGCAGGAAAGAAGAGTATCGTGCAGCAGGATTTCCTTTATTACCTGTAGTAAAAGGTGTAAAAAGAACAAAAATTCAAATGATTCCATATGTATTGCTTTTATTTCCTGTAAATATCATGTTGTATCAATATGATTATGTGGGTTGGATTTATTTGATTATCTCAACTTTATTTACTGCAGTATGGTTAGTTTATTGTTTAGCAGGATTTGTTACTAAAGATGATGAAAAGTGGGCAAGAAAAACGTTTTTGTTTTCTATCAATTACTTAATGGTTATTTTTTTAGTTATGATTATAAATACAGCAAGTTAGGTGAATGAATATGAATAAAAAATGGCTACAAATTACTTACTTTAGTGTAATGGGAATTCTAATTATAGGGATGTCGATTTATTTAATATCCAATTTACTTCCTGAATCAGAGTCAGAAGTGAGTTTTATAACGGAAGAAAACACTCAAAAAGCACCAGAGTTTGAATTGGAAAATATTGATGGCAACAAGGTAGCTCTAGAAGAAACAGATGGAAAAGTACGATTAGCTTATTTTTATTTTTCAACCTGCGTAGATGTTTGTCCGCCTACTACTTATATATTATCTCAAGTTCAGGATCGTTTAAAAGAGGAAGGGAAGTTTGGCAATGATACAGCTATTTTTTCTATTACCTTTGACCCTGAAAGAGATACTCGTGAAAGATTAATTGAATTCTCAAATGGATATAATCCAGATTTGTCTGGTTGGTATTTTCTTAGAGGTGAGGAGCAGTATTCAAGAGATCTTGCTAAACAATATGGTGTAAGTGTAATGGAATTAGAGGGTGGAGATTTCGGGCATACGAACTTTTTCACATTAATTGATAAAGACGGAAACATTAAAAAATACTTATTTATTGATGATGAGTTGACTGTTGAAGAGAATGTTGAGAATGTAGTAAAACATGTGGAAGCATTATTATAATTTATGAAGTAAAAACCAGCGCTTAATATCTTTTAAGTGCTGGTTTTTTTCTGTTACTTTAGAAGGACTCAATGACATCGTTGGGTCACTGATAAGAGATTATCTTACTTTACTTCAGTATGTAGTCGTCTAATTCTGCTTTTTCAAGCTGGGATAAAATATGTTCATCTGGGGTTCCTTCAACCCCGGCATATCCTTTTTTCGTATATAAATGTTCCGCATCGGGAAAAACATCTGCTAATATTTTTCTGATTTTTTTACCTGCAGAGTCGTTGTCAGTAAAAATAATTACCTGTTTCTGATCTATCTGATGAATTAAAGCCTCTAATCTTTGTGAGTTTAATGTACCGTTAGTACATAAAATCTCAATTTCATCAGTAATAAATTTCCGCAAATGAATTCGATCATTATGACCTTCTACAATGATAACTGCATCCAATAGACTATCCTCCTATACAGGCAATTATATTATGGGCTTAAGAAAATAAAGGGCCCCGCAAAAGTATTAGGCCGAGAATAACCTGCCACATCCTATGGCAATTCCGGAACCAGTTCCTCCATGAACTGGGTCTCTAAAGAAGCTTCTTCACTTTTGTGGGTAAATGCTTACTTGTTGTTCGCTCCAAGTCCATAATCTTTTGGAAAGGTCACCATCTAAGGCAGCTTTTGAAACGAGAGATATTTTCTTTTTATAAAAATATTCACCTGTGATATGTCTAACTTCATCATTAGTTGCAAGATAAATAGCAGTGGATGCACCTTCTTCAGGTGACAAGAAAAATAGTTTCATTAGTTTCATAAAGCTTTTCCCAAAGCCTGTTTTACGGTTTACACCAATACTTGTTGCTACAGCCCCTGGGTGTAATGCATTTACAGTAATATTGGTATTTTTAAGTTTTCTTGATAGCTCTTTAGTAAATAATATATTAGCTAATTTAGACTGAGCATATCCTTTCATTAATCCGAACCTTTTTGTTAAAAAAGGGTCTTGAAAATGGATTTTGCCTACTTTATGAGCTCCAGAAGATACATTAATAATTCTTGCCTCTTCAGCATTTTTTAAAAGCGCTATAAGTAAATTTGTCAGTAAAAAATGACCTAGGTGATTTACCCCTAATTGCATTTCAAAACCATCACGAGTAACCTCTCTTTTTAAAGTCATTACACCAGCATTATTAATTAATATGTCTAGATGATTATATTTTTCCTTAAACTGATTAATAAATGAGTGAATACTTTCGAGTGATCCAAGGTCACATATCATCATTTTAATGTTTGTAGATCCGCTTTGTTCAATTGCAGTTTTGAGAGCCTCTTCACCACGTTGTTTGTTCCTGCACATCATAATGACAGTTGCACCTTTTTTAGCGATTTCAATCGTAGTTGCCAATCCCATACCAGCATTAGCACCGGTAATAAGTACGATTTTTCCATTCATTTTTTTTCCCCCTTGAATATAGATTTATTTACATTTAAGAATAAACGAATTTCATAAATAGTTAAATATTGAAAATTTCTACTAGTTATGTTTTCCTGCTTGTTAATATAGAAAAACGTTTAGGGTAAGGCAACATAGAAAGAGCGATGAATAAAAAGATAAAAGCAATGAAATAAGGTGATAATACGTCACGAATTTGACCAGCAATAACTGGGCCTATAAAAGCTCCTAATGACATAGCAATAGAAAGCACTGCAAAAATTCGACCATATTTCGAAGCACTGGACATATGTGTTAAATAGGTAGCCATGGCTGGATAAATGATTCCTTTTGCCATTCCTATGATAAATAAAGAGATGGTTAAGGGAAAAAGCTGATGTAAGGCCATATCAAAAAATATCATTGCTAATAACAAACATCCTGAAACAGTTCTTAAAAAGGGGGATATTCGATTTAAAAACAACAAGCTTAAAGTGCATAAAGCACCAAGACTAACAATAGAAAATAGAAGTCCAGAAGCCATAATGGAGTTTCTAGACAATGGAATTAAAGGTAATTCAAAAAATAATATGCCCTGAGAGCACGACAAAGCTAATGGAAGAATATAAAACAACCAGGGGATTTTATGATCGTCTATTGTAGTTAATGGCTGAGAATGTTTAGTCGTATTCTGAATATTGGTGGTTTTAATATTTTGTATTCCCCAAAAAGCCATAATTCCAGTAATGATCAGCACCCAACCTAAGAGAGAAAAGGCAACCGTATACCCAACCTTTGCTACCAATAAAGCACCTGCAGCTGGAGATACGATGGATGCTAACGTATGTACAAGTCCATTTCCAGCCATTAATTTACCCTGATGAATTTGATCTTTTGCAATCTTAGCCAACAATGAGAGACATGCTGGTGATAGGAAGGCAAGAATGAAACCACTGATAGAACGAATTGTTAACAGCTGCCAAGGATTAGTTACAGAGGATTGAATTACTAAAAGCACTCCAGCGATGATTAAACTAAAGATAATAAAATACTTGCTGCCATAACGATCTACACCATAACCTGCAAGTATATTTCCAGGGATGTGGGTTAATGAATACATCCCCATAATCAAACCGATAAAAGAAGGTGTAGCCCCTAGTGAAATGGCAAATGGAGACAAAATAGGGAATTGAGCATGTAAGTCAAAAAAAGCGATGAACATAAATAAATAGAGCCATATCGCTGTCTTCATCTAAACACCATCCATTCGTAGATACATAAGTTACTATACATATATAGCTTGTTATTACTTGTACGTTACTTTTATAAAAATATGCTTATTGTATGTTTGGAATCTTTTATTTCATGTTTGAACATGCGATACAGGGTCTTTTTTTGTATAATGGTTATAATAGTAACTAGTAGAGAAAGATAGGAGGGGTTAGATGGATATTGAGAGTTGGATACTGTTTGCTGAGGAAAAATGGTATATCATTCTAGCTGCCATCATTGTGTTGTTTATTGTAATAAAACTAGTAAAAACATTAATGAAATGGTTAATCGTAATAGCAGTTGTTGCGGTATTAATCTATTATGGCTCTAGTTACAGCGATACTCTAAGAACTGCAGGTGATCAAATTATAGATTTAATTACACAAGAGGATTTAGTAGACCTAGCCTTAGATGAAATAAAAGAGTATGTAATTAATGAAGCGATTGACGGTGAATTTATCATTAAAAATGATAATGTAACGATTCAGGGGGAAGAGGATTCAAAAGTATTAACGATTACATACGGTGGAGAGACTTATACTATAGAAATGAATGATGAAATAAAAAAATTGTTAGAGGATTCAAGATAAATCAGAAACTTGTTTATGTATGTTGGAGGGAATAACTTGCAAACTTTAATTGAAAACATCCAAAGCATAAATCTAATTACCTTGTTCTTAGTGATCATCTTTCTATATTCCTTTTTTCAAGGGATAAAAAAAGGGATGTCCAGGTCTGCATTTCAATTATCCCAAGCAGTTCAAGAAATAATGATCAACATCGTTGTTATTATAATCTCTTGGAAATTAACAAACTGGCTTTCTCCAATGTTGCAGACCTGGTTAGTTTCAATGTCAATTCAAATCCCCTCTGATGATTTGAACATGTTGCAAAAGGGCTATTACATCTTATTGTCTTCTATAAGAGATTTTACATTTATCCGCTTTATATTTATTTTTTTAATTGGATATTTTATTATTCAAGTTATGATGATGATCGTATTAGGTATAATACTGAAAATATTCGAGACGAAGAGATTGATAAATAAAAAGCAAAAAGAAAAAGAAATTCCGAAACTCATAAGTCATTTACTTGGAGGAGCTATTGGTGGAATTATGGGTTTTGGAAAAGTAGTTTTGGTTGTATTCATTTTGTTTATATATGTTACTTTGTTTCCCCAAGCTCCTTATTCTTCTTATATTCAATCTTCTATTGTCTATCAAAATGGTACAGAGAAAGTACTGCAGCCATTAAGTCACAATTTTGTAGAGACTACTTTACCTGTAATAGCTAAAGAAGCAGAGGATGAATATAGAGAAGTTTTGCAAAGGAAATATGAAATTATAGACTACAATATTTCAGAAGATATAACTGAAGCCGCCCAAGTCATTGTAGAAGATAAAGAATCAGATGAAGAAAAAGCGAAGGCTTTATATGATTGGGTTGGTACAAGAGTTCAATATAATTGGGAAAAAGTAAAGCTTTATGAGGAAGATAATATTTGGTTGGAACAAACACCGGAAGATACATTTCGATCCAAACAAGGGGTTTGTATCGATTTTTCTCGTTTGTATGCTGTGATGGCAAGAGCCATTGAGTTAGATGTAAAGGTGGTTACTGGATTAGGTTCTGATGGTCGGGGAGGCATGGGACCTCATGCATGGAATGAAGTATATTTATCAGAATCGGGTGAGTGGATACCACTAGACACTACTTGGGTTTCATCTGGAGGAAATTGGTTTAATTCCAAAGATTTTTATGAAACACATATAAAGGATGCATAGAGATATATTTTCAATTATAATAAAGATGACTAAAAGATGATGGGAGACGGATATGAGCAGCTTGAATGATCCAAAAAAACGCGAATGGGCAAAGCGAAGAAACTTTGCTTTTCGATTGAATATATTTTTCTTTGCAGTTTTTATTGTTTTCTCAGTATTAATTGTCAGACTAGCTTTTCTTCAGTTTGTGGAAGGAAGTGAGTTGAAGGAGTTAAAAAATACAAACTCAGAAGTTGTTAATCCAATTCCTCCGATACGTGGAAACATATATGATGTAAATGGGTATGCGATTGCCTATTCAACATCCAGTCAATCTCTGTATTACGAACTACCTAATAATCCAGATGAAGATGAAGTCATTGATTTAGCTCATAGATTAGCAGAAGTTTTTGAGCAGTATGGAGACAAGGAAAAATCAACTAAATCCGCTGCTGAAATCGTAAATGATATGGATGTTGGTTTTGATATTAATAAAGAAGAAAAAACAATTTTGAATTACAGTTCAAGTCCTAGAAGATTGAAAACAGATCTTACTAAGGAAGAAATTGCTTATATTTTAGAGCACAAAGAGGAATTTTCTGGGGTCTATGTAAGAGAGGAAAGTGTTCGTAAATATAGTGAAGATACAATCGCAGTTCAATTAACAGGTTATTTAAAAAAGTTTAATTCTGCGAGTAATTTAACTGGATATTTAGAGGGAAAGTATGGTAACCAAAATATAATAAAAGAATACTTAGATCAGGAATATGTAGGCTTTGATGGTCTAGAATTTATGTATCAGGAAACATTACGTGGAAAAAACGGGACGATGACCTATCCAGTTAATGCACTAGGAAGAATAATTGGAGATCCTGTTGTCCAACCTCCTATTAAAGGAAATAACTTATATTTAACCATTGATAAAGATGTACAGCTTGCGACAGAAGAAGGTATTCTTAAACATATTGAAGACTTGAGAACAGATCCTTATTATACTAGTTGGAACAAAAGCGGAGTGAATGCAACCACAGGTTATGCAGTTGCCATGGAGGTGGATACTGGAAAAGTAATTGCCATGGCTAGTATGCCTGATTACGATCCAAATATTTGGGAAGGGGGATTGTCTCAAAAAGACTATGAGGAAAACAAGATATATTTTACAAATGGAACAATTTCAACCTCCTATTCGAATTATGAAGATCCTGTTGAAAGAGGAAAACATCCAAGTTCAATCGTTCCACTAGGATCAACAATTAAACCGCTAACTATTTTAATTGGATTAAATGAAGGGTTAATTACTGCGAATACAACATACAGTGACACTGGAATTTTTTATTTCGGGAATGATAATTCATTTATTAGAAATGCACGTTCTAAAGCATTTGGAACCATAAATGCATTTTCAGCAATTGAAAATTCATCAAACACTTTCATGTCAGCCATGATAGGTGAGCCGTTATCAAAGCAAGGGCAAGAGGGACTTGATCTTTGGGATTCCTATATGAAACAATTTGGATTAGGTGTTTCAACAGAGAGTGGATTACCAAAGGAATTAACCGGAATTATTGAATATACGGATACACAACAAACAGGGAGTATATTATCTTCCTTAATCTTCTCTTCCTGGGGGCAGGGAGCACGATATACGACCTTACAATTAGGTCAATATGCTACAATGCTTGCGAATAAAGGCAGACGTCTACAGCCACAGTTTGTAGACAAAATAACAACCTATGAAGGTGAAACGATAGAAGAGTTTGAACCTAATGTGTTAAATGAAGTTGAATATTCAGACTCTTACTGGGAACTAGTTCACAGTGCGATGACACAGGTTAATAAAGCTGGTTTTGAAGACTTTCCATATGTTGTTGCAGCGAAAACAGGGACGTCTCAGCAATCAGTTGCTGGAAAAACTGTAGAAAATGCAGTGTTTGTTGCGTTTGCACCTGCTGAAGACCCTAAACTAGCGGTTGCGATTGTTGTTCCAGAAGGAGGTTATGGTTCCTTTGGGGCGGGTCCAATAGCTAGAAAGATATTTGATGCCTATTTTGGTTTCGAGAATGAAAATGATGAAGAAGCTGAAGCCGCTGTTGCTGAAGTTGAGGGTGAAGAGAATGACAATAATGCAGATGAAGATGAAACTACTGAAAACTAAAATGTACATTTGATCTGTCAAGTTTAAAAGGGCGAAATCATTGCGATTTCGTCTTTTTTGAAAATAAATGTTGCACAGGTTCAACTTTTTTGTGTATAATAAATTTATTAAATGGGGAATAAAGAATCACATTTCCATTTTTTGTGTATACAACTACAATTTTAAATTCAATCATATTTTTTTTAATATAAAGTTTCCCTAAGGCAAAATTTATACCTTGAACAAACATTTACATATTTCATAAAAAGGAGTTGATTTTATATGTCTAATGCGATTCATGTGGAAGATTTACACGTATCTTATCACGGGAATATAGCAGTTAAAGACGTTTCTTTTAAACTAGATGCAGGGAATTTATTAGGTGTTATAGGACCGAATGGAGCTGGCAAGTCAACGTTGATTAAAGCGATTTTACAGCTGATTCCAAAAGATAATGGGCAAATTATGTTTTATGATAAAACGGTAAAAGAAATTCGTAAACAAGTCGCTTATGTACCTCAACGAAATGATATAGATTGGGATTTCCCAATTACCGTATTAGAAACCGTGCTTCTTGGTACTTATCCTAAAATAGGTATGTTTAAAAGACCTAAAAAAAGTGATAAAGAGTGGGCTTATGAGTGTTTAAAGGAAGTAGGAATGGAGGAGTTTTATAAAAGACAAATTGGAGAGCTTTCAGGTGGCCAGCAGCAAAGAGTTTTTCTTGCTAGAGCTTTGGCACAAAAAGCTGAATTGTTTTTCTTAGATGAACCGTTTGTCGGTGTGGATTTAGGAAGTGAAGAAACAATTATTAACATTCTTAAACAGCTTAGCAGTCAAGGAAAAACAGTGACAGTAGTCCATCATGACTTAAGTAAAGCAGAAAGCTATTTTAACAAGTTACTGCTAATTAACAGAGAGTTGATTGGATTTGGTTCTGTACATGAAGTTTTTCGCCCTGAAATTATGGAAAAAGCATATAAGGGTCAGTTTGCTTTTATGAAGGAGATTGGAGTGAGTGTTTAATGTTTGGCGAAATTATAAATTATTTTAACTATGTGATGGAGTATGAATACATGCAAAGGGCATTCCTCACTTCTGTTATCGTAGGAATTATATGTGGTGCCATCGGCTGCTTTATTATTTTGCGGGGTATGGCTCTAATGGGAGATGCTATTTCACACGCTGTATTACCTGGTGTTGCATTGTCCTATGTGTTAGGTATTAATTTCTTTTTTGGGGCTGTAGTCTCTGGTGTATTAACAACGATTGGAATTGGTTACATCAGTCAGAATAGTAGAATCAAAAATGATATAGCCATTGGAATTATGTTTACCTTTGCTTTCTCGATCGGGATTATCTGGGTAACATTGTTGAAAAGCAGCACGGATTTGTATCATATTTTATTTGGAAATTTATTAGTTGTTAGAACTTCTGAATTATGGGCTACGTTTGGAATCGGAGTGTTTGTTTTAGTTATGATTTATTTGTTTTATAAAGAGCTTTTAGTAAGTTCATTTGATCCAACGATGTCAGCAGCCTATGGATTACCGAATAAAATGATTCATTACTTATTAATGATTTTACTTACGATGGTGACTGTGGCTTCTATACAAACAGTAGGAATTGTTCTTGTTGTAGCGATGTTAATTACACCTGCAGCAACAGCGTATTTACTTACAGATCGATTGTGGATCATGATTTATTTATCTTCAGGATTCGGTGCACTATCTTCCATCGTGGGACTATTTTTCAGCAACAGATTTGATTTGGATTCTGGAGCAACGATTGTACTCACAGCTACTTCAATGTTTATACTTGCATTTATTTTCTCTCCAAAACAAGGAGTGTTATGGAGAAGTATCAAATCGAAAAGTACCAAATCATTAGCTAGAGGTTAATCGTTTAAGGCCTCGTAAAAGTAAAACAAAAGTTCATTAGAAGCATGTCTAGCTTTTGCGGGTAAATTATATATACTTAGAGGTGATTTTGTTGAAAAAGTTTTTATTCATAAGTTCATTAATTCTGATTATTCTTATGGGGTTAGTTGGATGTAGTTCAGAAGAATCTGAGAGTGGATCTCAAGGAGATAAGCTACAGGTAGTCACTACGTATTCTATTTTATATGACATAGTTCAAAATGTAGGTGGAGATCAAGTTGAAGTTCACAGTATGGTTCCGATTGGTGCCAACCCTCATGAGTTTGACCCACTACCGTCTGATGTAGAAAAAACTACAGATGCCGATGCCGTATTTTATAATGGATTAAATCTAGAAGGTGGGAATTCTTGGTTTGAAAAATTACTTGAAACAACAGGCAAAGCTGGTGAAGATGCACCAGTCTTCCGATTAAGTGAAGGTGTAGAAGTGAAATATCTTACATCAGAAGGAAAAGAGAATGAGTCTGATCCGCATGCATGGTTAGATGTAAGAAATGGAATTATTTATGCAGAAAATGCTAGGGATGCATTGAAACAAGTAGATCCAGAGCATGCAGATATTTACGATGAAAATGCTGCGGCATATATTGCACAGTTAGAAGAGCTTCATCAGCAAGCTGTTGATCGTTTTAGTGAAATTCCAAAAGAAGAGCGATATTTAGTTACGAGTGAAGGTGCATTTAAATATTTTAGTGCAGCTTATGATTTTGATGCAGGATATATATGGGAAATTAATTCAGAGAATCAAGGTACACCTTCACAGGTCAGTTCCATTGTTGATTTAATTCGTGAAAAAGATGTATCTGTATTATTTTTAGAAACAAGTATTGATCCGAGATCAATGGAGACTGTGTCGAATGAAACAGGAGTTCCGATTTTTGGTAAAGTGTTTACAGATTCTATTGGAAAATCAGGTGAAGATGGAGATACTTACATCAAAATGATGGAATGGAATATTGATATGATTTATAATGGTGTAACTTCTAAGTAAGAAGAGATAAAGAAAACCATCTATGTTTGAAATTCATAGATGGTTTTTTGTTTGTTAGTAACCTGTTTCAATAAATGAATACAGTAAGAAGTAAGGAAGGGTGAAATAATTTCACCCTCCTTTTGTCATCTTCAGAGCTATATAATGGGAATAAAAGCTAATTTAATGGAAATTTGAAATGCAACTTGACCTGCAAAACACGGGGGTATGTTTGATGAAGCTAAAAAGATCTCTTTTAATTACATTATGTGCATGTGTTTTAGTTGGTGGTGTTACTTTTGTTGGAAGTAATATTTACTTTGATGATAGAAGTGAAGATGTTGATCCTATTAATATCAATAATACTGAAGATTACGAACGTCTTATTGATATCTCAGAAGTGACCGTTTAATCAAATAAATCTTATTAAAAGGAGTAAACAGTATGGAAATATTATTTTTTTTGTGGATTTTTCTAATTTTATTTTTTATATGTGCAATCATCATAGAAATTAGAATGACGGAGAAAATCAGAAGACGTTCTTTTAACAAATAAAGATTCATCATCAGATGAATTGTTGATTAAATAACGACATGTTTAATTTGTTTAGGTTCATCTACTATATAATCTGGCTCTCCTTGCTCTAGAAGCTCTTTTGCATCGAAGCCCCATGAAACAGAAATGATTTTTATTTTTGCCTTTTTACATGCTTCAATATCTCTTATTTCATCTCCAATGTAAATGACATTTTCTTTATCTGCATTAAAGTGGTTTAAATATTTATATATAAGTTTATGTTTTCCGAATAAATTAGTAGAACAAAACACTTTGCTGATATGATTAATATTGTGAATAGACAAGTATTCAGTTATGTTCTCCTCTGTGTTTGTTGATATAATCCCAAGCTGGTATCCAAATCTGTGTAATTCTTTTATCATTTCTGGTACACCTTCTACAGTAGGAATTTTTAAAATTCTTTGAGTATATTTTTTTCTAACTTCTGTTAGTAGGTGAGGTAGTTTCCACAATGGCACTTTCAGGTATTTACTTCGTTGGGGTATACTTAACGTGCTTATATATGGAATTTCATTCATTTCAACAATTTTGTATTTATTCTTTTTTGCAAGCTCATTGTAAATGTCTATAGTTAATCTTTTCGATTGTACGATAGTTCCATCAAAATCAAAGATAATATGTTTCAATTTTTTCTCCTCTCCTTACTTCTTGATATTATTTCCTCGGAAATTTCACTTTAGTTTATATTCATACTGACGAGATATTATTCTGATATTTTATTTGAAATAGATTATATCACAAAGTTGTGATTCGTCAGTACTTCCTGCACCAGCCTAATTTTCAGTGGGAGATAAAAAACTCCGACTGAAAGCAAGTTTCTCTTTATCAATTTATGGTATATTGGTATAAGGTGTTAATTATTATATAAAAAAAGTTCCATAAATGTGTGGAATGGATAATTGACCTCTTAAAATGATGCACTTCATGAAGATAGGGAAGCAGGTGCAGTCTAATGGAGAAAATAAGTATTTTATTAGTAGAAGATAGTTCTTTTTGGTTGGAGAATATATCTAAAGGGATATTAAATGAAACAGATTTTCATTTAATGGGTACCGCAACAACTAAAGAAGAAGCATTGGTTCTGGCTGTTGAGTATAATCCAGATATTATCATTTTGGATATAAATTTAACCGATAATAATCTAGATGGGATTGTTATCGCTCAAGAGCTATCAAATAAAAAAGAAGTAGATTCCAAGATTATTATTCTTTCTGGAATTATGGAAGAATACGTAATATTAGAGTCATTCGCAGCAAATAATGTTGTTAATTATTTATCTAAATATAGTGCTTTGGAAATTTATCAGGCGATACGTGATGCATACTATGGAACAGCCGGAATTCATTCTGATGTTGCTGAAATTCTAAGAAAAGCATATCGAAAAAATCGTACAGAGGTAAAACTATCACTTTTAACTCCTGCTGAACGAGAGCTGTATGAATTAAACGAGAGAGGGTTTACCAAAAATGAAATGGCTAATAAGCTGCATAAATCATTCGAAACTATTAAATCTCAGTTAAGAAGTATGAGAAATAAAATGAAGAATAGATAAATGATTGATATTTTCAAATTGAAAGGGAGCGATTTATCTGACTTTGATCGATTTTTTTGAATTCTCATTTTTTTCATTACTAGAGTACTTTGCTTTATTTTTCCTAATGTTTGCTATTTTCCGAATCCGTGTAATGAATTATTTACCCCAAACTATAATCACTTCTTTAATTCTTTTATATATATCCATTTCGATGCGTGAAGGTTTTGATTTAGAATTTATAGCTCCTGTTTCTCAAATGGTTATATTGTGTATATTCATGTGGCAGTTATTTAGGTTAAAGCTCATTCATGCAATTATTATATCGGTAGTAGGATATGTTGTATATGGTTTGTTGCAAACGATTTTATTTTTGTCGTATAAACCAGATATTTCTTTATTTTCAAATGAAGTATACCTTCTTCAAACTCTAACAGCTTTTATTGCATTTGTTATTTCATTTATATTGAAAAAGTATAATTTGGGATATTCATTTATTTTAAATGAAAGGGCGAGTAAAGAAGCTTCTACATTGAAAGTGGCTACAACACTCATTTTTTTATTGGGTTTTATAGTTGTTGGACCTATGTATTACTTTTTATATAATTCGTTAATATTTTTATATGCATTATTCTCTATATTAGTTGTAATTACCCTTTTTTTCATTGTAACGAAAAAATGGGAACAGGAATTTAAGCAGCAAGTATTAAATAAAACATTAAAAGCTATGGATACAGGAACATCAATCATTAATCATACTATAAAAAATGAAGTTGCCAAGATTAATGTATTAGTGAGTCAATTATCTGAACAAACAAAAGGTAACCTACATAATGAAAATGTAAAAAATACTATAAACCAAATATTGAAAAGCACAGAACATATGAATGAAATGACGGTGAGAATAAAAGAAAAAACAGAAGATGTGCAAATCATTATTTCAAAAATAGTGATACCTGATTTAATTGATGAAGTCATTTCTAGTTTACATACAGTGATAGAGGGAAAGCATATAAAGTTTAATATTATGAAAATGAATGACACTGTTGTTTATGGAGACCAGATTCATATTAAAGAAGTAATATGTAATATTATTAACAATTCAATTGAGGCTGTAAAAAAAGGTTCAGATCTTCAAATCAATATAGGAGTAAAAGAAGATAAAAAGTATATACATTTATTCATTAATGACAATGGAACTGGCATTCCAAAACAGATACAAAACAAAGTATTTGATCCATTTTATACTACAAAAAAATCATCTAATAATCATGGATTAGGACTAAGTTATGCATTCAATATTATGAAGAAACATGGTGGAGATTTGATTATAAATAGTGAAGTTGATCATGGTACAGAGGTTGTCATGAGGTTTCTTAAGAAAAATTCTAGTTCTAAAATCAAGGTGGATTTGAAGAAGGATAGGTTTTTTGATACCTGATATTTTTCTGAAATACATAGGAATGTGTGATGTAAAAAAACACTATTACATTGATTAAATAGTGTTTTTTTAGTTACATTTTTTACACTGATAAATATTATCCGCAAGTTTTTTTCTTGATTTTTTTAGCAAAAAGTACTAAAAATATCAACTTACATACATTATTGAAAATATATTACCTATGTTTTATTCTAAAAATATTGTAGAATTAACTCAGGTTTTGAAAAATATGAAACTAATTCACAGATGAGGAAAAAATGATAGAAAGAATTTCAACAAACATAGCTAGGAAAATAAATTACTATGATCCAACGTCAGATGTCGAAATTATGGAGTATGGTTTGAAAATAATTTTAAATCTTCTCTCTGTAGTTTTAATATGTTTTATAGTTGGGAGTTTGATAGATAAAGTAGGAGAAATATTTTTAGCTTTTTTTGCTTTTGCAATTTTGAGAATGTTCTCCGGAGGATTCCACTTTAAATCTTTAGATATTTGTGCTATTGTATCGGCTTGTATCTTTATATCCATCCCCATAGTTGTAATAAATAATCATGTGATTAATATGCTAAACATCGTTTCGTTAATCATTGTATTGTTTAGAGCACCAGTAAATATCCATTCAAATACTAAAATCTCTATGAATTCAATTCCATATTTCAAAATTATTTCAATCATTATAGTTGCTTTTAACTTATTAATAGGTTCTAGTGTAATAGCATTATCATTTTTTGTACAAGCCTTAACACTATTTACAAAAAGAATTCATTAATATTTGAAGCATCCATCCACTTTGTCAGGAGGTGAAATAACTTGAAGTTTAAAGTTGCTAGATATGCTAGTGTAGTATTAACATTTGTTACATTAATTTTTAGTCATATTCAAAAAGGGATATTAGGTGAACCAGAAATACCTAAAAAAATGTTAAAAAAATAATTTATCACGTTCTCATGCTGTAAGGCGCCTTTTTTCAAGGAGGAGATAAAGTTAGATCTCTTTATAACATAATTCATGTATGTATTATAAATTATACACAGGATTATTAAAGTGTAACTAATGAATAGTTACACTTTAATAGGAAGTGCGATTTTAAATTCTATTTCATGATTGTTATTACATACTACATCAATAGAACCTTTATAATAATCAACACGTTGTTTTATAATGGAAAGACCTATTCCTAGATGGTTATTTTCATTTTTAGTTGAAAACCCTGGTTCGAAGATATTTTTAATTTTTATATCTTCAATGTTTTTACAAGGATTTTTACATGTTATGACTAAGTTATCATCATCAATAACACCACTTACAAAAACCCTTCTATTCATTTGAGGTAGCTGTTCAACTTCTTGCATTGCATTATCAATTAAATTCCCTATTATTTTAATTATATCAATAGAAGTAACGCCTAATGATAATTTGTGTAAATTATTAAAATTATATTGAAAATGTATTTTTTTCTCTAAAGAAATTACAGTTTTACTTTGAATTAATGCTGCTAGAGCAGGGTGTCCTATTTCTAATATATCATTTACCTCAGATATTTCCCCAGTAAGATCATTTGTATATTTACTTAATTCTTCATATTTTTTTAATTTTACTAATCCTGAAATGACTTGTACATGATTTAAAAAGTCATGCCGTTGACCACGTATACTTGTGAACATTTTATTTACATCTTCAATATAAAACTGTTGAGTGATTTGAACCCCTTCATTTTTGGCTAGTTTTAATGTATTTAAAGTAAATAAGATGACGATAAGACTTATGACAACTGAAAAAATTAATAAGAGAAACATAATTTGAGATAACTGATGAAATAGTCCAGTATATCCTAATGTGATAATAAAACAGATGGAAATAAATTGAATGATTAAGATACATAATAATAATGTAATTCTTTTATTTTTTTGAATAGATAAAATAAGCTCTTTTCCTGGAGACAAATTTCTGCTTTTCAGTAAGTATATCATAGCAAGTGTGATGATCATGATTGGTAATGAAATATAAACTATATGTAAAGGAGTTTTTAATAGCTCTTCTCTGGTAGTTGATAAAATAGCTATTGTGCTGATTACAACTACTATTTCTAAAAATATTAAAGTAATAAATGAAAATAAAGATATGGCTAATTTATAAATAAATTTAAATCGATAAAAAATGAAGTAAAAAAAGATGAAGTAAGATAGTATGCTGTTTAGAAAATAAAAATAAGTAGGTAAATCAAAAATAAAAAAGTCTATATAGAAGGATTCTAATACAACAAATAGTAGAATTTTTTTCCAATATGTTTTAACTGAAAAGCCCCAGAAAATAAAAGCAAAGCAAGCAATTAAGAAATAAACAGGTATTGAATATATTAAAGTAATCGGTAAAGTATTTAAAATAGTTTCAAGCAAGTTAGTCACCTTTTCTATCATCATTAGTTAATCTACTAAAATTATACATTAGAAATCTCTAAACTTCAAAGAAAATTGTTATGTTATGTATTTTTTTGTCGAAAAACCTCGAAATATAATTTAACATGAATGATCGTATCTGAAAAGTCCTATGTCATATATTTTTGATTTGGAAACATTTAGGTAGTTTTTTAAAATGTTTAAGTAAAATGGTTATGATATACTTATTAATTAATAAATATTGTACGTGATAGGAGGGACTAGTTTGGGAAACAATTATAAATTGATAGCTTTGGATATGGATGGAACAGTTTTAAATGAAAAAGATAAGATTTCATCTGCAAATCAAGCTGCAATTAGAAAAGCAATAGAACATAAGGTGCTTGTTTGTTTTGCTACTGGTAGAGTCTATCAAGATATAGAACCATTTTTGCAGGAGTTAAATCTGGACACTCCTATAATAGCTTCAAATGGTGGAGAGGTTTGGAAAAATCCAAATGAAGTCTATCAACGTCATTGTATTGATGAAAAAATTATTAAAGAGCTTCGTGAGATTGCTATCTATAATAATTGCTGGTTTAAGGGCAGGGCAGTTGAGGGAGTCTTTAGTAGGGAGCAATGGATTGAAGATGATATAAGTGCTAACCAATGGTTATCATTTGTATTTTTTACAGATGAAGACAATAAAAGAAAACAAATTTTTGAAAAGATTAATGCATGGGGAACATTAGAAATCACAAATTCTCATCCATATAATCTTGAAATAAACCCAAGAGGAATCAGTAAAGCTAGCGGAATTCGTGAGATTTGTAAATGGAAAAATTTTGAAATGTCAGAGGTTATTGCGATGGGAGACAGTTTGAATGATTTAGCTATGATTTGTGAAGCTGGACTAGGTGTAGCGATGGGAAATGCACAGGATGAAGTGAAACAGAAAGCAGATATCGTAACATTAACAAATGATGAAGATGGTGTAGCAAAAATTATAGAAAATTATATTTAGTGAAATATAACTTTATGTAGACCCTTATATAAAGAAAAATTTACCTTATTATATTCAAATTCTATATAGACTTAGGAGGCTAATAGTTTGGCAAAAAAATATAAATTAGTTGCATTAGATATGGATGGCACAGTTTTAAATGAAAAAAGAGAGATTTCACCTGCTAACAAAAAGGCAATTGAACAAGCATTAAATAAAGGAGTCATTGTAAGTTTTGCCACAGGTAGAGGCTATCAGAGCATTGAGCCATACATACATGAATTAAATTTAAACACCCCGATAGTTGCAGTGAATGGAAGTGAGGTTTGGAAAAAACCAAAGGAATTATTAAAGCGAAACCTTATAGAATCAAAGGTTATTCAAGAACTACATGAGGTCGCTGTTCATTATGATACGTGGTTTTGGGGATATGCTGTTGAAGGTTTATTCAATAAAGAACAGTGGGCAGATAACTTAGATGATTATCAGTGGTTAAAATATGGCTTCTATACCGAGGATGATAATAAGATACGAGAAATAAATAACCTCATTCATTCATGGGGTACATTAGAAATCACAAATTCTCATCCTAATAACATTGAATTAAATCCATTGGGAGTAAGCAAAGCAAGTGGACTTCAAGCCTTATGTGAGTGGAAGGGGTTTGAAATGTCTGATGTTATAACAATGGGTGATAGTCTAAACGATCTGGCGATGATTCGTGCGGCAGGACTTGGTGTAGCGATGGGAAATGCGCAAGAGGTTGTAAAACAAGAAGCGGATGTTATAACGCTAGCTAATGACGAAGATGGTGTAGCGAAAATAATTGAAGAATATGTTCTAGCAACATAAGATGTTGCATGCCTCACCAACAACAAGAATAATAAACTATCGATCAAAAAACAGGAAGGAAATTTACTTTGGCAAAAAAAGATTCTTTAATTAAAGGTACATTAGTATTGGCTATCGCTGCTTTTACTGCACGATTCTTAGGAATTTTCCAGCGCGTCCCTCTTCAAAACATGCTTGGCGACAATGCAATGGCTACCTATGGTATTGCTAATTCTATTTATTTTCTATTACTCATGATAGCAACAGCAGGTATACCTGTGGCTATCAGCAAGTTAGTCTCAGAACGGATGGCAATGGGGAAATTTGCAGAGGCTCATCGCATTTATGTTGCAGCTGTTAAATTTGCTATTGTTGCTGGATTGGTAATGACAACATTTCTTTGGTTAGCTTCTGATTATTACGCGATATACATCGCAGAGGACAAGGATGCCGGGTTAGCTATTAAAGCCCTTGCCCCTGCTTTATTGTTTTTTCCTGTCATCGCAATTATGAGAGGTTATTTTCAAGGTAGACAACAAATGATGGGGAATGGAATTTCACAAATCATCGAACAAATAGTGAGAGTAATTGTTGCAGTAGGACTTGCTTCTTTATTGTTATTTATAGGTTTTTCAGAGCAATTGGCTATCGCAGGTGCTACATTTGGTGGTGTAGTTGGGGGAATTGCAGCATTGTTAGTCATGTTGTTTTATTGGCGAAGATTAAAAAAACAAGATTTGAAGGTACATAAAGATAACAACCTGCAAACCAATGCTACAGCGTCATTATCTTACAAAAAAATCTATCAGATGATTTTTAAAATCTCAGGTCCTGTTATTCTTATTTCGATCGCTGTACCTGCCATAAATTTTATTGACTCATCAACTGTAATTTCATTGCTGGAAGGGCAGCTAGGTTATGACAGTGCGAAGGAAATGTTGGGGATTTTGCAAAATAGAGCTCAGGCGGTAGCAGGTCTTCCGATCATCTTCTCCATTGCAATTAGTCAGTCCATTCTACCTATTATTTCATCAGCATATGCGAAAAAGGACTTACAAATGTTAAGTGGTCAGACTTCTCTTGCATTAAGATTGTCCGTTCTTTTCAGCTTACCAGTAATCTTAGTGTTATGCATAGCAGCAGAGCCTATAAATGGATTACTATTCAAAGATACTTTAGGAACCGAAGTTATTATATATCTTACAGCAAGTACGATTTTTCAAGTTATGATGATGACTTCAGGTACTATATTAATGGGATTAGGGCAGTTTAAAAGACCTATGATTCACGTTTCACTAGGCATTATTTTGAAAGTAATAGGGAACTACTTATTAGCTCCTTGGTTGGGGATTGTTGGAATTATCTTATCAACCGCAATCAGTTTTTCTATTGTTATGTTTTTAAACTTAATGTATTTGAAAAAAACAGTTTCATACTCAGTTTTAGGAAAAAGGTGGATTGGTACGATCATTACCTCTTTACTTTTGATAGGGATAGGGTATTTGGTTATTCTTTTCAATCACTCCGCCATTCAATTATCCATTGAAAGGTTGAATTATGCAGTTCATTCTATAATTCTTGCTCCAATCATTGGCATCTTATATTTATTATTTATGATTAAGTTTAAGGTAATAACAGAGAGTGATATTCGTCATTTACCTGGTCCAATTCAGAGAGTTATGCAAAAGGTATTTCGTATCATTCATCGTTAATCATTTGCAAACAGCATATTTCCAGCCATGACAGCCAACTCAATTTTATTTAAAGCTTGGCAATAATTTTGTGTCATTTCAATCGTGATGGGTGGTTTTACTTTTTTGAAATATTTCAAGACAGAAAGATCCTTGAACCAATCTTCATGCGAAGTAGGCTGAAAGGGGATATCTGACCATATATGAACTAATTGAGGGCTGAACAAAGGTTCAGCTCCTTTTTTTATATTGCATCCTATAATTCTCTGTTTCTTATAATCTGACTTATTTTTTTTGATTTGTAAAAATAGCTGAGGCCAGTAATCCATACGAGACCCCGTGTGTGGTACTTGTAACGAAAATCTTACGATCGCTTGATGTTGTTTTTGATAACAGAACAATATAACATAGAGTTTTTTACCTACTTCAATTCTTTCATGGAGATTTGCGAAATCTTGTACAGTTAGACCAACTAATTCCACCTTTTTCTTATGTTTAGAAGATATCATTGGGAAGATCACTTGATTTAATTGCAGCAAGGATTGAGCCTTAAAATAAAATTTATCAATTACTTTTTCCTTGAATTGAGGATTTGAAATGACTCTATTCTCAATGTAATTTTGCTCATTGATAATAAGTGCAACGGTTAGCAACGTTGATTGCCCTTCATTCCAATAAAGTTCCCAGAATGGGCGCATAAATTTAGACACGTGGAAAGCATCGAGTAAATGAAATAAGTTTTTTTTCAAATGTTGACTTTCTTCAAACAACAATAGCTGAGGGTAAGCATCTTGAAAAATAAGTGCATTCGCTCGTTCTAACATTAGAAATGTGGCCAGTCTTTTTTCATAGCTTAGTAAATGGGGGAGAAACTCACCTTTTAAATCGGTCATGTTCCAACCACCATTTCTAGATACCATGTGAGCTAGAAGTGCCCAGTGAAGACTTGGGTTTCGTTTGTAGATTTCTAAATAGGCTTGAGTGCGTGTTACGTTGTTAAGATTATTCGCCTTCGTTGTTTGTTGTATTTTATTTATAATTTTTTGCTCTAGTTTATTGTAGTTGGGTTTAGTGTATATAGGATGTCCTAATGCTCGCTTTAATTTTTTTTGGATATTTTGCAAGTCTTTTTGCTCATACCTTAAAGGTGTGTATTGTTTTTTTAGTTCTATGAAGTTAGGAAAATTCTTTATGATATATTTTGTTTCATAGAAAATCTCTTTAAACATTGCACCACCTTCTTTCTCGATATGATTATTCCCCATTGACAAAAAATCATGATTTTTTCATCTTGCTCTGAATAGGTATGTAAGAGTATATGAATATTTGGTAAAATAGGTGTGAATAATTTACATACCAATGTGATAAAAAGGTATAAAGATATATAAATGAATTAGGAGTGAATAGATCATGGAGAAAATAACAAGTCAAAAACAATTTAGTGAATTCATATCCAGGGAAGAGCCGACAATTGCTGTGTTCAAAGCAGATTGGTGCGTAGATTGTCGTTTCATAGACCCATTCATGCCAGAGGTAGTTTCTAAATATGGAGGGAAAGTTCATTTTATTGAAATTGATTCAGAACAATTCCCAGATTTAGTGGATCAGTATAATGTGTTAGGTATTCCAAGCTTCATTGCATTTCATAATCAAAAAGAGCTCATACGTTTCGTAAATAAATTAAGAAAAACACGAGAAGAAATTGAAGCCTTTGCAGATCGAGCTATAGAAGTTGCTGGCGCAATGCAAAAATCATAATTTATCATCTTTATGTTATTTTGTTACGAAGTTCGTCGCTTTTTTTGTGGAAGGGTTCATTTCCACATAGGCGGCGAATTTTTTAAAGTATTCTTTTTTTCTTCACTTTTTAAGATTGACCAATATGGTATTCTCATCTATTAACCGATATAATGATAGTGGTCGTAATAGAAGTTGTTCAAAATGTAGGTACAATCTTCTAGATGCTGAAATCTGAACTTTTTGAACATGCAATTATACATACATAGAGAAGGGTGAAAAAATTGGGTAAAGGATTAAAATGGCTCGCTACGATTACATCGATAGGGATGTTTATTGTTTTGCTTGCAGGGACATTGGTGACGAATACTGGATCGGAACTAGGTTGTGGTCATGACTGGCCATTGTGTAACGGTAAATTCATACCATCATTTACAATATCAACGATGATAGAATACAGTCATCGAGCTGTAACTGGTATTGAAGGAATCTTAGTTTTATTAACACTAGTTTTAGTCATTAGAACGTTGAAACATCGAAAGGATGCATTATTGTATGCATGGGGAACACTGTTTTTTACAGTGGTACAGGCTATCATGGGAGCAATGGCTGTGAAGTGGCCTCAATCAGATCCTGTATTAGCTCTACACTTTGGAATTTCATCCTTAGCATTTGCGAGCAGCTTGCTTCTTGCAATGATTATATGGAAAATAGATAAGGAAGATCAGAAATTATACACTAAATGGGGCGAACCTATTACAATTGATCATAAGCCTGTAGGTAAGAGTTATCGAATATTTGTGTGGTTAACCGTAATATATGCGTACATCGTCATATACACGGGAGCTCTTGTGAAACATACGGAATCAGGTTCAGCTTTTGTACAATTATTCCAAAATACATTCCAAACTTTATTTGGAAAAGTAGGCGTTGCACTTACACATATTTTCTCAGCAAGTTTATTATTTGTATTCATGTTGATCGTCGCTCATTTTGCCTATAGAACATACCATCATATTGAACCTATTCGTAAAGCAGGATTAGTCTCACTTGCCTTGATCGTTGCTCAAATCATTAGTGGTGTGTTATTAGTTGTAGCTATAAGTAATGATACTTGGTATCTAATTGCTATTATGCTGCATACTTCGATTATTTCAGCTTTGTTTGGCGTGCTTTGTTACTTATGCATGTTAGTTTGGCAGTGGAGGGAGAAAATTTAATGATTCAAGATTTAAGATCATTCATTGAGATATTAAAAAAAGAAAATGATGTTGTAGAAATATCCGCACCGGTTGATCCAAATTTAGAGATCGCTGAGATTCATAGACGTGTGATAGATGAAGGTGGACCTGCTTTATTATTTACTAATGTAAAGGGCAGCTCTTTTCCTGTTGTAACAAACTTATTTGGGACAAGCCGTAGAGTGGATTTAGCCTTTGGTCCCAAACCAGAGTTGCTTATGAAACAAATTATAGGAGCAATGGATACACTGCTTCCTCCTACACCAAAAGCGCTTTGGAAAGAGAAAGATTTAATATTTGATATGCTGAAAATTGGCACAAAAACAGTTTCTAAAAGCGAAGCTCCTGTAATGGAGGTATTAAAGAAACAAAAACCGTTAAGTGATCTTCCAGTAATTACAAGCTGGCAGGAAGATGGCGGACCCTTTTTTACTCTTCCACTAGTGTATACAGAGCACCCTGAAACGAAGGATCATAATCTTGGTATGTATCGCATGCAGGTATATGATGACCAAACAACAGGCATGCACTGGCAGATTCATAAAGGCGGGGGATTCCATTATCATGAAGCTGAGAAAAAAAATGAACATTTTCCTGTGACTGTATTTTTAGGAGGACCACCAGCGCTTATTGCTTCAGCTATTGCACCTGTACCAGAGCATTTACCAGAGTTATTACTAACTTCATTGATTTTAGGGAAAAAGTTAAAAACAGCTGAAAATCCTATCGGGGAACATCGCCTGATAGCGGATGCTGAGTTTGCAATCCACGGAAAGGTTCCACCACACTTTCGCAGACCAGAAGGTCCTTTTGGAGACCATTATGGATATTATTCATTAATTCATGATTTTCCTGAGTTAAGAATTGAGCATATATGGCATAGAAAAGATGCTATTTACCCCGCAACCATTGTAGGAAAACCCAAACAAGAAGATTATTACATGGGTGAATTTTTACAGCGATTATTATCACCAGCATTCCCAATGGCAATGCCTGGAGTAAAACAATTGTGGACCTATGCAGAAACAGGTTTTCATCCATTGGCGGCGGCTGTGGTTAGAGAAAGTTATTCTAGAGAAGTTTTAGCAAGCGCTTTTCGTATTTTTGGAGAAGGTCAGCTTACACTAACAAAATTTTTAATATTAACAGACCAAAATGTGGATTTAGAAAAATTTCCACAATTATTTGAATCTGTCTTAGAAAGATTTGAACCAAAAACAGATTTGTTTATTTTTAATAAAACCTCACATGACACTTTGGATTATACAGGGAAAAAATTAAATCATGGCAGTAAGGCTGTACTGATTGGTGTCGGAGAACCAATTCGACAACTACCTGGTGAATACACGAATGGAGATTTAACAGGAATATCGAAAATAGCTCCATACTGTAAAGGTTGTTTAGTTATTTCAGGGAAAAGCTATAAAGATGAACCTGAATTAGCAGCACGAATTTTAAAAGCAAACAAAGAAAAGCTTAAAAAATGGCCAATGGTGATATTGGTTGATGATGCAGATATTACAAAGGATCAAACCTCTTTTTTATGGACAGTATTTACTCGATTTAATCCAGCGACAGATATGTATGCTGATAGCGAAATACGTCAGCATCATCTAAATTATGAACTTCCAATTGTTATTGATGCAAGGATGAAACCTGGATATCCTGATGAATTATTTCCACGGGAGGACATTGTAGAACTAGTGTCCAAACGCTGGGGAGAATATTTTGGATAAAAAAATAAACCTTTTGCCACACATCGTATTTGCACTAGTCTATTTCATTTGGGGGATTAATATTGCCTCTATGAAAATAGGGGGGTTAGAGTGGGACCCTTTGGTTTTTAACGGTATCCGATTTTTGATTGTATTACCCATTCTATGGACAATCACTTATCTATCGTTTAAATCTAACAACATCATATTTTCCATAAAGAAAAATGATTTGTTATTGGTGGCAGGTTTAGGTGTATTAAATGCGGTTGGAATGGAAGCCATGCTTTCTTATGCACTGCAATATTCTACTTCTGCAAATGGAGCGGTATTAGGTAGAGGCTTTATGCCTGTTGTAACTGCTTTATTTGCACTTTTGTTAAAAGAGATTAAATTGACTAATCGAATTTTATTTGGCTTGCCAATTGCTTTTTTTGGTGTAGTCCTGATGATGTTAGGAAATAACTTGCACTTTGGGATTGATACACTTAGAGGTGATGTATTACTTTTGACTAGGGCATTTTTTGGAGCAGCTTATCTAATTGGTATGAATCATCTTTTGAAGAAGTACCCTATCACTCTGATTATTTCTTTAGAGATGACCGCAGGTGCGATGAGTTTATTACCTTTTGTTATTTTAAATGTAGATGTGGTTTATCTTCAGTCCATATCTGTGATAGGCTGGATTAGTTTAATCTATACTTCCATTATAGCTACAGTTATCGCGTTTTATTTACATCATTTCGGTTTAAGGAAACTTGGTTCTTTTAAAGCCTCAGTTTATGGATTTTTACTTCCTATTACTGCAGCAGTAGCTGGGTTTGTTATATTGCAAGAACGTTTAAGTTTAATACAAATTTTAGGGGCAGTTGCTGTGTTATGTTCTATGTATCTTATACAAAAAGAACGTTACAAGATTTCAGTTGAGAATGGGTAGAATAGAAATGAAGTAAACTGTGAACAACTGATATGAAGGAAGTGTTAATATGTATGATCATTCATTTAAATTACCTGATCACAAGAAAGAAGGGGACTTTTTTCATATCAATCAAGCTATTGAAAAGTTTAGTGATTTACTTATCCAGCTAGATGAAATTGAGGATTTACCAGATAGATATATTCGAATTAAACTTTTAGCAGAAGCATTTATTATTTCATTGAATGAATTAGAACAGAGTGTGTTTTCAAGTAAAAAATATAGTGAAAAAATTCACAAACTATACGAAGAGGACATGGATTCGGAGGAATTAAGACATTATTATTTGCATATTTATTATTATAAAAATGCATTTATTCGTATCTTTTCGATTTTAGATAAGTTAGGGTATTTTTTAAACGATTTATTGGAATTAAATACAGAGCAAGTAAAACCAAGGTTTTCTTATTACACTGCTTTAAGACAAATGTACAGCTTAAAAAAACATTCTTCTTTGCAGAAACTGTTGTACAATATCAAAGTAGACTATAAAGAACCCATGAAAATTTTAAAAAAAAGAAGGAATTTAGAGATTCATTATATAAATGTAGAAATGTTGGATGATTTAGTAAAAACAGATGACGTTTCCACAGAAAAAGTAACCATAGAAAATGTGAAAAATAATATTTATATTTTACAACAAGGTTATAAAATGGTGTGTAAATCTTTACTTGAAGTCTTTAAATATTCGACTTTTATGATGCAAAAAAAAATGAAGACCAAAAGATAATGATTGAAAAGTGAGAGGGGGTTGTGTGGATTTTATGTTGGAGAATAAAGTTGCTCTAGTTACTGGCAGTGCTAAAGGGTTGGGGAAAAAAACGGCATTGGCCCTTGCAGAGTTAGGATGCAATGTTGTTGTTAATTTTGTACATAGTAAAACAGAAGCAGATGATCTAGTAAAAGTGATTAAAGATATGGGAGTGAAATCAACAGCAATACAGGCTGATGTATCTAAATTTGAGCAGCTGCAAAACATGATACTCCAAATAGAAGAACAATTTAGCGGTGTTGATATATTAGTAAATAATGCCGGTCCATATATTCATGAAAGAAAGCTGTTTTATGATTACTCCCTTGAAGAAATGAATTATTTAGTTCATGGCA
Organism: Chengkuizengella axinellae; assembly: GCF_030730905.1. Classification (GTDB taxonomy): domain Bacteria; phylum Bacillota; class Bacilli; order Paenibacillales; family KCTC-33759; genus Chengkuizengella; species Chengkuizengella axinellae. Next base: position 64,459 of record NZ_JAVAMP010000001.1, read on the forward strand.
ATTTTTTAAGTGTAATGCAGTTGGACCATTTAGTGCTTCCTAATATGAGAAAGAAAAAATGGGGGAGAATTATTCACTTCGGTTTTGGACTTGCCGCAGAGTCAAGAGGGTGGCCTCATAGAGCAGTTTATGCAGCAGCTAAAGTAGGATTGGTGTCTTTCACCAAAACATTGTCTGTAGAAGAAGCAGAGTATGGAATTACAGTGAATATGATTTGCCCAGGTGATATTCGTGGACAAAACAAAGAAAAGGAAATTAAAGATGTTGAGACTGTATATGATGAGAAATCGCCAAGAGGAAGATCAGGGACTGGAGAAGACGTTTCGAGAGTAATCACGTTTTTGTGTCAGCCGCAATCTGATTTTATTACAGGAAATATCATGGATATTTCAGGTGGGTTGGATCCGATTCGACCTTTTAGATGATTCATAAACCATTTTATTGAAAAATAAAGAGCCGTCCGTTAAATGGCGACTCTTTTTAATTGATTATGAAAATAGCACATAGAGCACTTTTAGGTTGAGCTTTGTTCAGGGGCCCGCAAAAGTAATAAGTATAAGCTACTTAGATTCACTTCACTTTGTGATTCTTTCTAGCTATGGGGTCCCCGAAAAGTATTCGGAGTAAACTTCGAAGCTATACTTCACTTTTTGGGGTGTTTCTTAGAATACTTGCTCTACTTCAGTAATACCTTCAACTTCTTCAGTAAGTGCTCTTTCAATCCCTGCTTTAAGTGTAATTGTTGAACTTGGGCAGCTGCCACAAGCACCAACTAATTTAAGCTTAACTATACCATCCTCAACATCTACTAACTCACAATCTCCTCCATCACGTTGAAGAAATGGGCGGAGTTTATCTAAAACTTCAAGTACCTCATCGTACTGCTTTTGTTTTTCTTCTACATTCATTTGATTCATCTCCTTCCTTCTATTATTATATTACAATAAGTAACTATTGCAAATGGTTCCTTTTAACTTTACTAATCTGAGCAAGATTTAGATAAAATCAAAATAAGTGTAAGCTTCTTAAAATTTTTTAACGTATAGTAGGTGATATCAATGAGACCCATTATTGAGTTTTGTACCAATAATATGCATTTTGGCACTGATAAAATTATGAAGGAGTTAGAAAAAAATCCCGAATACGATGTGATTGAATACGGTTGTTTGGGAAATTGTGGAGTATGCTCCATGGAACCGTATGCTCTCGTAAACGGGGATTTAATTACTGCTGAGACTCCAGACCAATTAAAAGAAAAAATTGAAACAGCGATAGAAGAATATTTAAAAATGTATGATCTAGATATTTAATTCATTTTTCTCTTTATCCAAAATGATGTTTAGACATCCAGAGAACTCCGCTTTTTAATACTCTAGGCACTCTGCCAATCATGACTGTTTTTTTGCCCATAACCCCAAATCCTTCTTTTTTACCTAAAGAACCTAAAACTCCTTTTAACTTGATTTTACCAAGTTTGGGAGTTTCATCTTTCCAAATGGCTTGAATAACTTCAGCAACTTGCTTGCCTTGCGCTTCTGCAGCTTGAGCACTTGGTGAAAAAGGTAGACTGGCACAATCACCAACAACATATATGTTTGGATTTGTAGGGACTTGATGATATTCATTTAGTATTACTCTACCTTGTTTATCCTTTTCAAATTTTAGGTTTTGAACTAATTTTACAGGTTGTATTCCAGCAGTCCATACTGTAATATCTGTATTTATTTTTTCATCTTGGTTATGTATAATTGTCGGTTCTACTTCTGTAACACAGATATTTCCACGCATTTCAATTTCATGCTCTTCAAACCATGCTCTTACGTATGATTGCAATTTTTTAGGGAAAGGTGAAAGTATGCTATCGCCTCGATCTATAATCCGAACATTAAGATCAGCTCGGCTTTCTCTTAGTTCAGCTGCGATTTCAACCCCGCTTAATCCGCCTCCTACAATTGTGACATGACCATATGGTTTGATGTCATTCACTTCTTGATACGTTTTTCGAGTTTCCGATAAGGATTGAATACTGTTTGTATATATATCAGCACCTGGAATACCATGGTAACGATCAGTACATCCTAGGGCAATAACTAATTGATCATAAGAAATTGGATCATCATTTTGCAAGTAAACAAGCTGATCCTCTGTGTTTACTTCGATAATTTCTCCGTATTTAAGTGTTAATCTAGAATCAATTGGGAATTGAACCCGAATGTCCATGTCGGAGATGGTACCCGATGCTAAAGCATAATATTCAGTTTTTAAACCTTGATAAGGCATTCGATCTACTAATGTGATATGAGCATCATCTGGAAATTGATCATTTAATAATTCAATAACAGTTGATAAACCTCCATACCCACCACCTAATATTACAATATTCTTCATTGCATTTTTCCTTTCATCCAAATCTTTCTTCATTTTTCTATTTTATATAAAATAGAGGATATTTTGGCCTTATTTTTAATAAAACTTGGTATTTCGTTAAAAATAGAGGAAAATGTTAGCCTTATTTTAAGGAATTGAGCTAAAATTATAAAGATGATATAAATAAGACCTTTAAGTTCCTCTATTTTTTCATTTATTGATCTAAATTGAAGAATAAGACCCTCAAATTCCTCTATTTGTCTCATTCCATCACTCTGTAAATTAAAGGGACTCCGAAGACTTTTCCAGTAAAAAACTACAAAGCTAGATCACACACATTTGGGAAATCACTTCGGGCTCCGCAAAAGTAATTGAATATAGCTCCTTCGTTTTGCATCACTATTTGTGAATGTTTTCTGGGGTGGTCTTAGCTTTTCCCTATTCGTAAACTTTAATCTCGTTATAAAAAGTATCTCTTTCTACAGGGATACGATCAGCACCTTTGATTAACCAGATTAACTCTTCTCGAGTCAAACCTTCCTGAGATAAAGCTCCAGCAGCATGGCTGATTCGTTCTTTAATTAAAGTGCCATGAACATCAGATGCACCAAAAGTTAATGACATTTGAGTTAATTGAGTCCCTATATTAATAAAGTATGCTTTAATATGTGGAAAATTATCTAACATTAAACGGCTGATTGCCATCGTTTTAATATCCTCAAATGCAGATGTACGTCTTTTGATACTTGCATTCACATTCTTAGGTTGAACTGCCAAAGGAATAAATACCATAAAACCATTTGTTTGATCCTGCAGTTCTCTTAAATAAACCATATGCTGTAAACGTTCTTCTAAAGTTTCAATAGATCCATACAGCATGGTTGCATGTGTTTTCATTCCTACTTGATGGGCAGCACGATGAACATCTAACCATTGCTCTGTTGTTGCTTTGTTGACGCTCATTTTCTTACGATATCTTTCAGATAAAATTTCTGCACCACCGCCTGTAAGTGTTTCTACACCTGCTTCTTTTAAAGCAATCAGTACTTCTTTTATACTTAACCCACTGATTCTTGAGAAAAATTCAACTTCAGCAGCAGTGTAAGCTTTCATCGTTACATTTGGGAAGTGGTTTTTCAATCCTTTAATAGAATCTAAATAATACTGAAATGGAACTGTGTGATTATGGCCTCCAGTGATATGGAATTCTCTAACCCCTGGATGGTAATGTTTTTCAGCAAACTCTATTACTTCATCTGGACTATAAGTAAATGCACCTTCTTCTCCAGGATTTCTTTTGTAACCACAGAACGCACAAGTAGCTTCACATACATTTGTAAAATAAAGAGTCATATTTTCAATAAAATATACTTTTTTTCCGTTCTTTTTTAAATTCACATGATTCGCTAATTGACCAATCGTTAAAATATCATCAGACTGATATAAATAAAGTCCATCTTTCAAACTGATTCGCTCACCATGTTGAACTTTTTCAATAATGGATTTCATGCGTGTGTCTGGATGGTCTGCAATTAAGTTCATCAAATTAGTTCTCCTTCCTGTTTTCATAATAAATATATATAAGTTCAAAATTAAAAGGTTAAAAATGCAAAGAATGTTGCTTAAACAACCATTCTCTAGCTTTATTCTAAATAACACCCTATTCATTATAAACTTAGTGTCCATTACGGGCAATACGAAAAATATATCCTAATGTTGTTACCAAATATGTTTCTTAGTATAATATACTTATCAGATGCATTAAATCTGCAATAAAGAGATCATATATAAGCTGTTCCAATAAAGAGAATCTTGCTTTCAGACTAGTGCCGATGCACTGATCCTGCTATTACCACATGGACGTGGTAGTTTTAGAAGGGATGTAAACCAAATTGTTAGCTGTTATCTCCCCCTAGAAGAAGAGGGAGTCTTACAGGATGAGAACGTGATAAATCTTAAAGGAGGAAAAGTTATGATTAATATTTCTAGTACAGCATTTGAAAAAATAAATGAAATGTTATCTGCTGAAGAATCACCTGACTTATTTTTACGTATTGGAGTTAAATCAGGAGGTTGCAGTGGTTTCTCATATGGAATGGGTTTTGACAATGAGAAGGCAGATGATGATAAAGTTTTAGATATTGACGGGCTAAAGGTTGTTGTTGATGAAGATAGCATCAAATATTTGAATGGATTAAATGTCGATTATAAAGAGTCCGCTATGGGTGGAGGATTTACAATTGATAATCCAAATGCTTCAGCAACATGTGGATGTGGAAGTTCATTCAGAACAGAAGCAGATGCAGGACAACCAAGCGAGTGTTAATACTAAAGGAAATGCAGTAACATTCTAATTTAATATGATACTTTAAAAAACCTTTTCGTTAGTAAGGACTACACACAATACTAATGTGAAGGTTTTTTATTACTTTTTTGAGACTAGAAATTAGAAGAGATGTTTAACTAAAGTAGTTTTTGGTGGGATGAATTTCTAAATTATCCATAAAGGAGGTTTTTTGTAAGCGTTGTCATTTAGGCGACAAGATTTAAATTATTTTAATTAAATTAAAAAGGAGATGGGGTTCATGATCGCATTTTTAGTCATTATTATTTTATTTTTAGGTTTTTGTGCAGTTTCAGCATATTTATTGATGTTAGGAGTAATCAAGGATACAACAGAATATGATCACAAATATCTTTGGAATGATCATAAAAATATAAATCATTAGAAAAAGATTTCTCTTTGCTTCATATACATATATTACTCACTTAATAAAGGGGGAGTAATATAATGTGGCCTTTTTTGATTATTATTACTTTGTTTTTATCTTTTTGTTGCTACGGTGCCTATCTGCTTATGTTAGGAGTGAAAAAAGATACTGCATTGTACGATCAAACATACCTATGGCATGAATTTAATATAAGCTTGGAAGAAATGAATTTAAAGAAGAATAAAGAGAAGTAATTACACAAATGCTCAAAAAAAGAAGAGGGAAACCACTGTAGAAGCTGATGAAGCAATATAGATTCATCAGCTTCTTTTGCGGAAAGCACGTCTTTCAGCATATTCAGTACAATGTCTGCAGACGACGACAGGTTCATTATGGTCGTTAAAGTATTTTCTTGCATCCACGGCCTGTTTTCCACAAATTGCACATCTTTTGGGTTTGAAAAAATTTTTAAACCATTGAAACATTTCATCACCCTCCCCAATAACAAGAACACTTGTTCTTGTATGTGTTATTTGTTATTATTATCATAAAGAGAATCTTACTCTCAGTTGTAAACCATTTTGTTAGTTTCTACATGCTGTATATTTTGAAGAAATGGGCGTCTTACAGAATGTTGAACATAAAAAATTTATTTTACAGGTGATTTCAATGAAGTTGTTAACTGATGAAAAGTTGTTAAAGACCTATGCGTTAGCTTTAAAGTTAAAATTAGATCAAGATTTTATTCAACTATTGTTGGAAGAATGCACCAGAAGAGGTTTAACAGTTAAGGATGGAAGCAACCAAAAAGAAATTAATGAGAGCAGTGTACTATATTCTATACGCCTGAATTACTAATATACTGTCTCACTAACGATTTTATGAAATTCAGAATCACATAATTCACAATAAGCAAGATGCACACATTGATGATTTTTCAAATCTGGATAGCCATTTGCAGTTTTTAATTCGTCAATATTCAAATAAGCGGAATATGGTCCCATAAAGTCTCCAATTCGACCATAATCTTTGGCTTCTTGATTACATTTAGAGCAAATTGCATTTAAATTTGATAAACCATTGCAAACTGAACAAAAAGACATAGGGTATCCCTTCCTTTTAGAATTAATTCTTCAAGAAGTAGGATACCCTATATTTTAAAATTTCATATTACTGCTATGTCCTGGAGACAATTTAGCATCAGGATCAATATATACTTTTGCATTATTGATGGCTGTTGGAGCTTCTCCAAACCCTACTGCGATCAGTTTTAGTTTTCCTGGATATGTTGTGATATCTCCTGCAGCAAAGATTCCTGGAATATTTGTTTCCATTCTTGAGTCAACTACGATAGATCCTTTTTCAATATTTAAGCCCCATTCAGCAATAGGACCTAGGGAAGAAACGAACCCATAATTAACGATAACTGTATCTACGTCTAAATCAAACGCTTCATCTGATTTAACATCTCTAATTGTTACTTTTTCAATTTTATCTGTTCCATGGAGTTTGCTAATTTCTTTAGGTGTAAGGACATTTACTGAAGAATTCATTAAGTTGTCTACACTATGTTCATGTGCTCTAAATTTATTTCTGCGATGAATAATTGTCACTTCTTTAGCAATCGGCTCTAGCATTAATGCCCAATCTACAGCAGAGTCACCGCCACCGCAAATCAATACTTTCTCATCTTTAAATTCATTTAGATCTTGAATAAAATAACGTAGATTCTTTTTTTCAAATTGTGATGCTTCTGGCAGATCTAATCTTCTTGGCTCAAAAGCCCCAATTCCACCAGTAATAATGATGGCTTTTGCCATATGTACTGCTTGATCAGTTGTGATTTCAAACAAACGCTCTTCTTTTTTCTCAACCTGCAGCACCTTTTCTTCTAAACAAACTTCCGTAGGGAAGTGTTTCATTTGTTCCTTTAAGTTGTCAATTAATTCTTGAGCTCTTACTTTAGGGAAACCAGCAACATCATAAATAAATTTTTCTGGATATAATGCTGATAACTGCCCCCCTAATTGAGGCATACTTTCAATGATTTTTACAGAAGCATGTCTCATACCTCCATAAAAAGCGGCGAACATTCCTGCAGGTCCACCACCGATTACGGCAATGTCTACGATTTCATTATTATGTTGTATATTTGACACGAAAATTGCACCTCCGAGAATTTGAACCTTCCGTATTTCATTATAAACTTACCATTATTAAAAGAAAACCTTTTTGAAAAACAGTTTGAGTATTAATCTATACAAAATTTATATGATTATCATAACATATCGTTATTGATTATAAGTGGATAGTATAGTTTGTGATTTATGTTACGAAATTAGACAAATTTCTCTTGCTATTTTTGATTGATCGTTATATTATTACGATTGGATAAGTAAATGAGGTATAATTCACATAAAATTTTATCTGGGTGGGTAAAATAAAATTAATTTATCATGGGATTGTTTGTGCATTTTTTCACAACTCATTTATAAATACGGAAAAATAAAAAGAATGGATGGGAGTATATTTATGAGTCAAATACCTAGAATAGTCATCGTTGGTGCAGGATATGGGGGGATTGTAACATCTATTCGTTTACAGAAAGAACTAAATTATAACGAAGCGGATGTAACATTAATTAATAAACATGATTATCATTATATAACAACACATTTGCACATGCCTGCTGCAGGAACGGATGATCCTAAAAATGCAAGAGTGGATATTTCTAAATTAATCGATGAATTTAAAGTTGATTTTATTAAATCTACAGTTGTTGAAATTAATTCAGAAGAAAAGAAAGTCATTTTAGAGGATGGCGCAGTCTCTTATGATTACTTAGTTATTGGATTGGGTGGAGAACCAGAAACATTTGGGATCCCGGGTCTTAAAGAATATGCGCTTAGCATTCGCAGTATAAATAGCGTAAATTATATTCGTGAACATATCGAATACATGTTTGCAAAATATAAAAATGATGAAAGCCGCAAAGATTATTTAACTTTTGTAGTCGGTGGTTCAGGTTTTACAGGGATTGAGTTTGTAGGTGAACTAGCAGATCGACTTCCAAAACTATGTAATGAATTTAATGTAGACCCTAGTTTGGTTAGAATTATTAATGTTGAGGCAGCACCTACTGCATTGCCTGGATTTGACCCTGATTTAGTGAAGTATGCAATGGATGTTTTAACTGAAAAAGGTGTAGAGTTTATGATTTCAACACCAATTAAAGAATGTACACCTGATGGTGTTATTTTAGCTACAGGGGAAGAGATTAAATCTCAAACTGTTGTTTGGACAGGTGGAATACGTGGAAATAGCTTAGTTGAGAATGCTGGGTTTGAAGCGGTAAGAGGTCGTGTAAAGGTTGATGAATACTTAAGAGCTCCAGGGTTTGATGATGTATTTATTATTGGGGACTGTTCAGTAATGTTTAAAGAAGATGGAAAACCATATCCACCAACTGCTCAAATTGCGATGCAGCAAGGTGCAACGTGTGCATATAATTTGGCAGCCAGCATAAGAGGAGATAAATTAAAAGCATTTAAACCGCAAATTAAAGGAACGGTTGCATCTTTAGGTAAAGGTGAAGCTATTGGCGTAGTCGGAGAGAAAAAAATAAAAGGTTATACGGCTGCTATTATGAAAAAAATCATTGATATCCGTTATTTATATATTATCGGGGGTATCCCACTTGTATTAAAGAAAACACGCTTATAGGTTTGAATCGGCTTTAATAGAGGAGGTTGTACGTAAGTGAAACATTGCAGTGTACAAGTTAGAGGATTATTAACAAGAGATGAATTGGATCGTTACAATGCTTTGATGGACGTAGGGCATTATTTAGAAGATCAAAGCAGGCATGATCTGGCTTATACGGTTCAAAAAGAAATTGATTATCTCGTGCAACCAGCAATTGAACGTTTGAAGGAAAAAAGCCGACAAAGAGATCGTGAAACTGAAGAATATTTAAAACAAAAAGAAGAGCATAGTTAAGATTAAAAACACCGTCTGAAAAATCACAGACGGTGTTTTTTAATGAAAATAGCTACCTTCATTTTATATTGCTTTAGAAAGCGAATTACTTAAGTTTTTTTAAAGCCTCTATTGCTTCTGCTGGTTCCATTCGTTTTGTATAATCTGCACTTGCGAATCCAGCAACAATTTTTTTGTTTGTATCAATGACATAAGTTGCAGGTATTGGCATCGTCCAAGTTTCATCATTATTTCTTTTTCCTAAATCATTTTGAAATACATTTCTGTATATTTCTTTTATATAATCAGGAAATTGAAAAGTCAGTTGGTAATCCCCAGATGTTTTGTTTCCAATATCACTTAAGACTTGAAATGTTAAGTCATGTTTTTCCTTTAAGGTTAATGAGTAGTCTGGTTCTTCGGGACTAATAGCAAACAATTGAGCGTCTTGGTCATTAATTTCATCCATTTTTTGCTGATAAGATCTTAGTTCTAAATTACAATAGGGACACCACTCACCACGATAAAATTTCAGTATAACAGGTCCTTTACTTAATTCTTCATACAAATGAACTTCTTGTCCTACCGCATTCTTCAGGGTAAAGTCTGGTACTATTTCTCCAACTTTTAATCCTTTTGGATGATCTGATTCATCTAATTCGTTTATAGATTGGGCGATCTTCTGTAATACCTCAGGTGGCATATTTTTTAAGTTTTCTTCTTGAAATTGCTTTATATCTTGAGCTAAGGTCATATTTAACACTCCTTTAGAAAATGAATAACTTTTTGAAACTTGCAAATCAATAGTATCATAGTGATAAATAAAAAAATGTTAGATAAATTACATAAGAAGTTTATTTCTAAATATAAAATAAACCCTAACTCATATTGTTTGAAATTAATCTATTTGTATTCAAATCATCTATGTGGCAATTTGTAGTTTAAAATAAAAAAAACGAGCATTTCAGCCCGTTTTATGCATATTTTAAACTTCTAACATCTTCAATAATTTGTCTTTATCCACTAAATTACCTATAAAAAATTCACCAAACTCACCAAATCGAGCACTAACTTCATCAAATCTCATTTCATACACAAGTTTTTTAAATTGCAGTGCATCATCTGCAAACAAGGTAACTCCCCATTCCCAGTCATCAAATCCGACAGAGCCTGTAATGATTTGTTTTACCTTCCCTGCATATTTTCGGCCAATCATTCCGTGACTTCTCATCATTCCACGACGTTCTTCCATACTTAACATATACCAGTTATCATTGCCTTCACGACGTTTGTTCATTGGGTAGAAACATAAGTGGTTCGCCTTTGGTAAAGTTGGCTTCAATCTTGCTACGATTTCAGGATTTTGCATAGGGTCTCCATCACCCTGAGCCATATAGTTGCTTAATTCCACTACAGAAACATAAGAATAAGTTGGAATTGTAAACTGTGCGAATGTTGTTTTATTAAATGCATTTTCTAATTCATTAAGTTCTTCAAGCGTTTCACGCAAGTGCATCACAACAAAATCTGCTTTTTGACCTACGATACTGTAAAGCGCAGTACTGCCTTGTTTCTTTTCCTCTGTAATCGTCCAGTCATGTATAAATGAAAGGTACTCATCCTCAGCTTGTTTTCTTTCTTCTGGTGATAGGCTTTTCCACGCATTCCAGTCTATTGCTCTAAAATCATGCAACGCATACCATCCTTCTAGGGTTGATGCTGCTTCACTCATTCCATTCACTCCTCTAATTTAAACTATATATGTAGAATTGTATTTCTCAGATTTCCCCATTATTTTAAACGAAACAAACATCAGTAGCAAATTTTTAACCTTTAAAATGTACAGGATGATGCATGAAGCTAAGATAGTTCATAAATTGTTTACAAATTTAAAAATAATAAGGGAAAAACAATGATCATATTGACTTTGACTAAAAAAATCTTGTAAAATACTAGATGTTCTTAATACATTGAAATAAGGGGTTAACAAAATGAACGCCGACGTTGATATTATTCAATTGCCTATATTGTTTGCTTTAAATTTTGTTTTGTTTTTTGGTATCGGGTTTATTTTAAACATGTTGTTAAAAACAACTTGGTTTCCAGTTTACGTGTATATATTTGCTGTTCTTCCATACATAGTATATCGGTTTTGGAAAAAAGGAGAGTCTTTGTTAACGAATCTTGCATATTATCAAATTACAGATTACATCACAATTATTGGTGGTTTAATAGGGGCAATTTTAGGTGGATTAGCCATAAAGAAATTAAGAAGTCAAGGTTATAAGATGTTTTAACAAATGTAATCTAATATTTTGAAAAACAGTTCCTGTTTATATAGGAGCTGTTTTTTTATCACGTTCTCATGCTGTAAGACTCCCCCTTCTTCAAGAAGGAGATAACATCATAATTCCACCTGATAAAGTCATCTAACTTTCAGCGTGTGATATAAAATCTCCCACTGAAAGCAAGATTCTCTTTATAACAATGAAAGATTCGAAGTCATTTCCCAATGGTTCCGATATGAGCTAAGTTATTATAGGCATTTATTGGTTAAGTAAAAACGACAGTAAAGGTAAAGATAATCAATAAGAAATCAATGAAGATGGAGGAAGAAAGAAATGCCTTTCAAAAATGTGAATGGAATTAAAATGTATTATCAAGTAAAAGGGACTGGAATTCCTATAATTTTCATTCATCCTCCATTGCTTACTTGTTCCAATTTCCTATATCAATTAGAGCAGTTATCTGAGCAATTTGAAGTCATTACATTTGATGTTAGAGGTCACGGTTTAAGTGAAACCTCAAAGGAGCCTTTAAGTTATTCATTAATCGTTGAGGATATTGTTCAATTATTACATTTTTTAAAAATAAAACGCTGTTATATCAGTGGATATTCGACAGGTGGTTCTGTTGCTTTGGAAGCGATGTTATCATATCCAGAACATTTTTATGGTGGGATATTAATTAGTGCAATGTCTGAAGTAAGTGATATAAAGTTAAAGAGTAGAATAATGATGGCAGTGGGTTTAACTACAATTCGAGCTAAAAATTTGCTTGCCTATGCGATTACTCGTGGAAATGCTGATATTAAACAAACATTTAAACAGTTATTTAGGCAGTCAAAAAGAGGAAACGTACAAAACATGAAACAATATTATCAATATAGTCTTTCCTATAATGTTTCTGAAAAACTTCAATATATTCAATCCCCTCAGCTGTTAATTTATGGAGATCAAGACAAAGGGTTTCATAAATATGCTAAAATACTTCATCAAGGCTTGCCACATAATGAATTGCATTTTCTTGCTGGAAAAACACATCAAATCCCTACAAAGGCGGCTCTTCATATGAATGATTTAATTTCGAATTGGATTATTGAACACCAGAGATTATTATGCACTCAAAACGAAGATTTTGCGGATTTTGATTTTTGCAACACGTTAAAAAATACTGAGAAGGAATTCGATTACCTTCATTAAAAATTTATATTCCTAAAGTTATTCTTAAGTATAGAATTATCCAAAGTTTCACTTCACTCTTACATGTGGATTTATGTTAAAATAAAGGATACTATAATCTCTGCTGATTAGTTTAAAGAGATTATAAATCTCTATTAGATGGTGTGTTTTAAATATATGAAAATATTAAATATATTACATTTTACTGAAAATCACAGATTTTATATTTACCGTGATTTTTCTATGAGTTTAATGGATACTTATATGTTGAATAATATATATCAGCCTATGATTGGATTAAGTGCAATAAGTCTGTATCAATTTCTATATCAACAAGTTCCTCCAGATCGATTAGGATACTCTGATGTAGAGCAGCAAAGAAAGCTATTTTTATTTTTAGGAATTGAGCCTAGTGAAAGAGGAAGAAAATTTTTAATAGATCAGTTTTCAAAATTAGAAGCTATTGGTTTGCTCCAATCTTATCGAAAGTATATTTTAGATAGCGATGATTATGTATATGAATATAAATGTCTTCCAGCATTATCTCCTAAGGAATTTTTCAAAAATCAGCATTTGACATTATTACTGAGAGATAAGATTGGTAAACATACGGTAATTTCCTTAAGAGATTCATTTAAGGAAAAGCTGCCTGCAGAAATCTCTACTGAAGAAATATATTCAGAAAATATATCTGTTCCTTTTTATGAATTGTTTCAGTTGAATACACAAGTGGTAGATGATGAATTAGAGCAAGCTGAGCTAGAAGTTGGAGTATCTTTACAGGTTATACATGATGATGTGGATTCAAATGATGAAATTTCTTACGCAGATTTAATAAGCAGGACTCCACGATCTAACTCAGTTAATCGTCCATATATTGAAAATTTAAAATATGAACCCGAACAATTAAAAGCTATTAATTATGTGATTAAAAAGTTCCATTTGACATTGGAGGAAATTAGCAGCTTGTTAAATGAAGATGGTGTCTTTTCTTCCGATGGCAGTTTAGTGATCGATGAATTGCAAAAAAAAGCGAATTCAAACTACAGACAGGATAAAAAACGTGAAGATAACCGTGAACGTTTTTTAAGTAAGAGCACAGAAAATGAACGTGCTCCTTATGAAGAAAAAATAGTAGATACAGCTTATTTTCTAGATGTGCCAGAACGATTTAATGGCCAATGTGATATTCAACAATATAATATGATGTTATGCAATGCTCCGTATACACATGTACTTAAAAGTGTTTTTCCAGGTTCTATTCCAGATCGGATACTAGATATTTTTGATAAAATAGATATGAACTATAAGCTCAATGAAGAGGTTATTAATGTATTAATCCATTATCTTCTTTCTCATCATTTAGATTGGAATAAAAACTTTATAGATTCAATTGCAGCAGATATGTTAGGTAAACAAGTGAAAAGTTTCGAACAGGCTGTTAAATATATTCGTAATAAAACAGAAGTAAAGGAAAAATTAGAAGCAAATAAAACAAACAAAAACTACAAAAACAGAACATATTCCTCAAGGAATTATCAAAATCAGAAACCTAAAATACCTATCATGACATATTCAGATCAGCAAGATGCAGTATCGACAGAGGAATTAGAAAAGCTTAAAAAGCTAGCTGCAGAATGGGATGGAAAATAACGGAATTCATAATTAGAAGGGAGGAAATAATTTATGCAGTCATTATCTGAGATTGTAAATGTGATTCCAAAGTCTAGAGCACAAGAAGCTAAAGATAAAATGCAAACTTTATTAAATGATCCGTTAATTTTAAAATTCAAAGAAAAACATCCAGAACTTTCAGAAGAAGATCTAAAAATTCATATGAATCGTTTATATGAATTCGTAAAAGAATACAAACAATGTTCAAACTGTCCTGGTTTAGAAAACTGTCCGAATGATTTTAAAGGCCATTATACGAAGCTTACTGTACAATCATATAATGAATATTCCCAAATCACGGATCAAAAAATAGCATGCAAAAAACTAAAGGCTTATGAAGCTCAAGAGAATATTCGTAAAAAAATACGCAGTTTTTATATTGATGAACGGGCTTTAAATGAAGGATATTCTTTAAATGACATTATGCAAAAAGATGCACAGCGATTACCAGCCATCATAGCATTAACAGATTATATGGAACAAACAAAGAGAGAGGGTTTGCAAAAAAAGGGTTTATATTTATCAGGAACTTTCGGTACAGGGAAAACCTTCTTAATGTGTTACATGTTGAATGAATTGGCAAAAAGCGGACACACGGGTGTGATAGTATACGTTCCTGATTTTATAGAAGATTTAAAAGAAATGATGAAGGATAGTGTTAGATTAAAAAATACAATAGAAATGTTGAAAACAACGGATTTATTAGTATTTGATGATTTAGGTGCGGAGAATATAAATTCATGGGCTAGAGATCATGTATTAGGGGCAATCCTGAATTATAGGATGAATCGAAAACCAACTTTTTATACTTCTAATTATGATATGAACGGATTAGAAAAACATTTTAGCTTTACAAGCAAAGATGGAGAAGATGAGCTTAAAGCTCAGCGTATCATGGATCGAATTGAACCATTTGTACAAGTAATAGAAGTAAAGGGTACCAATAAAAGAAGAACTAATGAATTGTAGAGTTTAAAAATGAAGAAACCCTCGTTTTTGATTTGGATTCAAAAACGAGGGTTTTTATATTAAATGGACATAAAATTATGTATCATTTAGCAATTACAGATAAAATGGTTGCAATGATTCCGATAGTAAAGAAAATACCTGCAGATACTGCAAACCCGACACCAACATCTATAAAATCATTTCTTGGCTCTTCATTTACGTGCAATTCAGGTTGTCTTGCTTCGCTCATTTGTAATTCCCTCCTATAATAACTCAATTAGTATTAAGTATACCTAACCCAGTACATACTGTAAAGTTCTTGAAAGTGACAATTATAAGTCAACTCGCATAAAATACCCGATTGTGATTATAATAAGTTTGAGCATTTAGCATAAATTATAATCATTCTAATTTAGATTTGAAATTAACTAACTTTATGTTATAATGTACAAATGATATGAGAAATTATTCATTTAAATAAAGGAGGGAACTGTTGCGAAATATTTATAAATGGTTCAAAGATTTATAATGTTTTGGCAACGGATCAGTCATGGCTATAGTAAATGTAACAGATCAATCATTTAAAGGGGAAGTTGAAAGCACTGGAACTGTATTAGTTGACTTTTGGGCACCTTGGTGTGGTCCATGTAAAATGGTTGCTCCAGTACTTGAAGAATTAGATCAAGAAATTGGCAATGATTTAAAAATCGCAAAAGTGAACGTGGATGACAATCCTGAATCTGCTTCTCGTTTCGGTGTAATGAGCATTCCAACATTAATCGTATTTAAAGATGGGGAACCTGTAGATAAAGTAGTTGGTTTCCAACCGAAAGACGCTTTAAAAAGTGTTGTTTCCAAACATCTTTAATATATAAAACGGATAAATACAAAAATAATCCCTTTCCAAAAGAGGGATTATTTTTTTTGAAATAAGAATACTAGTTGGAGAAAACCCCCCGCTGAAAGTGAATGAACTTTATGCTATGATTAAATAGAAACATATGTACTTAATAGGAATAAACATTTTTTTTTCAATATATAAGTTGTGGGTATTTGAGGGGGGAAACATGGATGAGTGAATTAGAAAAAAGACAAAAGATTCTAGAAAAAATAAAACATAAACTTTCACTGCTTCCTGATCAGCCTGGATGTTATCTAATGAAAAATGGTAATGGGGACATTATCTATGTAGGTAAAGCAAAGGTTTTAAAAAATAGAGTAAGATCTTATTTTTCTGGAAGCCATGATGCAAAAACACAAAAACTAGTGAGTCTGATTGAAGACTTTGAATATATTGTCACATCAAGCAATAAAGAAGCTTTAATCTTGGAATGCAATCTGATTAAAGAACATCACCCACGTTACAATGTCATTTTAAAGGATGACAAAACGTATCCCTATATAAAAATAACAAACGATACACACCCACGGTTAGAGGTAACAAGAACAATAAAAAAAGACAAAGGTAAATATTTTGGTCCATATCCGAGTGCGTTTGCTGCTCAACAAACGAAGAAGTTATTGGATCGGTTGTATCCTTTGCGAAAATGTAAAACCATTCCAGATAAAGTTTGTTTATATTATCATCTGGGGCAGTGTGTTGCACCTTGTGAGTATGAAGTAGATCAGAAGCAATATGAAGATATGGTTCAAGAAATCACGAAATTTCTAAATGGTGGTCATGAGCAAATTAAGATTGAATTAACAAAACAAATGCATGCGGCGGCTGAAGAACTTCAATTTGAAAAAGCAAAGGAATTTAGAGATCAAATTAAACATATCGAAGTTTTAATGGAACAGCAAAAAATTACGATGAAGGATAATGTGGATCGTGATGTGTTTGGTTATGCAATAGATAAGGGCTGGATGTGTGTGCAAATTCTGTATGTCAGACAGGGAAAAATGATTGAACGTCATGCATCCAGATTTCCTTATTACGGTGATGCTTACGAAGATTTCGTTTCATTTATTACACAATATTATAGTGAAAATCCTGCTTTGCCTAAAGAAATTGTATTACCGGATAGAGAAAATATAGAAGAGGATCAAGAAGAAAAAGAGGGCATTAAGGAGGATTTACAATCATGGTTAAATGTAAAGGTTCTTCTTCCTAAACGAGGTTTGAAAAAGCAAGCAGTCATCATGGCAAATGACAATGCAAAAATTGCTTTAGAAGAAAAGTTTAAATTAATTGAACGTGACGAAGAACGTACAACGAAAGCAGTGGAAAACTTAGGAAAATGGTTAGGTACAGATCCAATCCATCGCATCGAAGCCTTTGACAATTCTAATATTCAAGGGGCAAATCCAGTATCTGCAATGGTTGTTTTTGTGGATGGAAAACCAGAACGAAAAGAATACCGCAAATATAAAATTAAAACAGTTAAAGGTCCAGATGATTATGGATCTATGCGAGAGGTTATCAGAAGAAGGTATGAGAGAGTATTAAAGGAAAACTTGCCTTTGCCTGATTTAGTTATTGTTGATGGAGGTAAAGGACAAATATCAGCAGCTATTGAAATATTGGAAGATGAGCTTGGATTATTTATTCCAGTATGTGGTTTAGTTAAAGATGAAAAACATAAAACAGCACAGCTTATGGTAGGAAATCCACCTGAAATCATTCCAATCCCACGAGATCAACAGGAGTTTTATTTATTGCAAAGAATTCAAGAAGAAGTTCATCGTTTTGCGATTACATTCCATAGACAATCAAGAAGTAAATCGATGGTGGCTTCTCAGCTTGATTCCATTCCTGGGATAGGTGAAAAAAGAAGAAAGAAATTATTAAAACATTTCGGATCATTAAAAAAAATCCGAGAGGCATCTATTGAAGATTTCAAACCTCTCGGAATAGGGGATAAACTTGCCGGTGAAATTATGTTGGCTCTTCGACAGGAGCAGGACGGTTCCTCTTAAATCTATGGTGGAACTTAAACATGATATACGCAACAATGGCAGGTAATACGATATAAAATAGTGATAAAAACGCATATTTAGTGAAATCCAAATATAAAAGTTGTAATGAAAATAATATGCTGTCCACTATCGCATGTGCAAATACAGCTGTCATAAAACCGAACTTCAAGAAGATGTATCCAAATATAAGTCCAATAATAGTAACTTCAATAAATCGAGTGTATGCTGGGTATATAGGGTACGCTGTATGCCCTATTGCCCAAATCATACTAGTTATGAAAACGGCAATGATGGTACTTCTAAAGATTTTTTGGAATAGCGGTATTCCAAACCAACGATAAATGATTTCCTCCGATATGGCTGCTGCCCATGCGATGAGCGGCATTAAACCTGGCATCAAAAAGTTATAAGGAGAAAAAGAAGGATCGCTGGCAGACCAAACATCAAAAAAGGTTTCTCCAATAAAATAAAATATACTTTGCACTGCTAATATAATAATAGCAAATAAATAGCCAAATCCCATCGCTTTCAACGCGTGTTGTCCGTAGCTTAAATCTTTTCTATTTGGCCACAATGCTTTGCTTTTGTTGTTCCAAAGACCGTCTGCTGCAACGGACGTAAGATATAAAATGATACTAAGAATCAAATAAATAAGAATAGAAATACACACAATAAAAACAGCATTAAAATTACTGATTTCTATGGGGGACATAGCTCGATAGACAGGATACATATTAATATTTGTGATGGTATAAATGATTAGAAAAATAAGGGTTAACCATATACCTTTAATAAATGAAATTCGTTTTCTAAGAACAATTGCTATTATTAGGGCAATAATCCCAAATAAAATGTTAAATCCAATAGAAAGCCAAGACATAATTGCAGCTTTAAAGTCTTGTTCTTCCATCCAACTTATAAATGAGTCGGGGAGTACAAAGTTCGATTCAAACGATTTCACTTCATCTTGCATGATAGTTAGATGAAGTTGGAGTTTAGCATCCTTAATTCCACCATCATAACTCTCATATATGTAATTGCTTAATTCGTAGTCACTTTGTGGTAAAAGGTAAAAATTATCTATGTTATATCCCTGCTCTGCTATAAACAACTCTGCTATCTTTTGTTTTGCATCATCAGTCATAGTTGCTTTAGCATTCATCTTCCAACTGATGATCTTACCACTTATCATGTCTATATTAACTAGATATTTTTCTAGCACATCATGGTTTGAGATCTGAACTTGAAAATAATCAATAGGGATTGATTCTCCATATAATTCATTGTACTCCGATACCAATTTATTTTTTTGAAGATATCCGCTTAATTGCTTATTAGTTTGAAAAGTAAGTAAGATTTCAACTTGATTTAAGTCCACATCGAATTGCTCATTCACAAACTGCATAGCAATTTCTTCAGCTTGCTGTATACTGATTGTGCTTGCATCTTCATGAAGTACCTCTTCATTGTTTTCGGATGGTAAAACACTCATAGTTAAAAAGACAAATAAACTGATTACAGCAATGATAATGATATTTCGAGTTGAATGCCTTTGCTCCATAGCCCAATCTCCTTTTTGATATTCTGACTTTTAGAATATCATAGATTTCCAATTGTTACTTATTTTTTATAATAATAAAGTACTTTTTGGATATTATGATTTTATGATTTTTATTTCTTATACGTTTGGTATTGTACTTTCACGGTTTGAATCCAATTTTGAGTAGTCGGGTCAAGTAAATCCCAGTTTTTGTAAATTAATGAGGTGGTCCTAACTGTCTGTTTAAGTTCTTTAAAGTTAATAACCATGAGGTCATTATCTTCAATTAAACTATCTCTCAAATAAGAATGCGGCAACAATGTGGCAGCACGTAAAGTAGAGACCAAACGTAATATCGCCTCGAAAGAATCAATTTCCATTTTGATTTCTGGATATACTTTATAATGATGGAATAATTCTTCCATTAATATACGGTACAAAGTACCTTTAGAAAATAGAATCATAGGTAACTTATCCAGATCTTCTGTGTTGACTATTTTTTGTACAGACAACTCATGTTCTTTTGGAATGACGAGTTGTAAATAATCATCAAACAAAGGTTCACAATGAATGTCCTTATCCTCTACTTTTGAAGCAACTAATCCAAAATCAACTCTATCCTTCTTAACAAGGGTTAGGATTTCATGTGTTTTTCCAGTAATAGCCTTTATATCCGTTTCAGGTGAATCCTTTGTAATGAGCTGTATAAGTTCAGGTAATGTAGATTGAAGTGTAGTTAAACTAGCACCGATAGTAACACTTTTTTTAGTCCCATTTTTATAATCGGATACCGCTTTTTGAAACTTTTTATCTAATTCAATCATTTCAAGGGCATACTCATATGTAATGAAACCTATTGGGGTAAGTTTAAGTCGGTTACCTGTTCTATTAAATAGTGAGACACCTAGCTGCTCTTCAAACTTGCTGATTTTTCTGGATAAAGCAGGTTGTGAAATATTTAATTTTTTGGCTGCTTGATTTAGACTGGCTTCCTCAACTACGGTTGCAAAGATATGCATGATTTCCATCAAATCAATTCCTTTATGCAAAATTGTTATAATTAATTATAAAATAAATGCACTTCCATTATAAGCTATAAAGTTGTAATATAATAATTGTGTCTATTTATTTACGATAACATGAATAAAAATTGAAAAGTAAAAAATGAATTATTTATGGCGGCACAACAATGAAAGGGGAACACAGTTACATGAAATTAAATTCATTCTATTCTCGTAAGCTGCATTCACTGTTAGGTGTAATTCCACTAGGCTTATTCTTAGTTGAACATATGCTTACGAATTATGAGGCTTTTAGCGCTGGCAAGGAAGGATTTATTGAGCAAGTAGTATGGCTAAACAGCTTGCCTTTAGTTTTATTTTTAGAAATTTTTGGGATTTGGCTTCCGTTATTGTATCATGGCGTTTATGGTTTGTATATTGCATTCCAAGCTAAACATAACGTGAACAATTATGGATATGTTCGTAATCATATGTTTATGTGGCAAAGAATTACGGGTGTAATTACTTTGATTTTCGTAGTATGGCATTTTTCTGATACTAGATTACAGGTTGCTTTAGGCAATATAGGACATGAAGACTTAGCGGCACATATGCATAATACTCTTTCTAGTCCAATATGGTTTGCGCTGTATATTGTAGGTATTATAGCAGCATCATTCCACTTTAGTAATGGAATGTGGTCTTTCTTAGTTAGCTGGGGAATTACAGTAGGACCAAGAGCACAAAGAGTATCTTCTTACATATGGATGGGCGTTTTTGTGATCTTATCCGTATTATTTGTACTAGCTTTAACAGCATTTACAGATGAATCCTTTGCATTTTCAACATTAGAATCAGTACAGAACCAATTAGGTTAAGAGGGAGTGAACAAGAGTGGCAAATTCTAAAATTATCGTAGTAGGTGGAGGATTAGCAGGGCTAATGGCAACTATTAAAGCAGCGGAAGCCGGAGTTCATGTAGACCTCTTTTCCTTCGTACCAGTAAAAAGATCACACTCCGTATGTGCACAGGGTGGTATTAACGGAGCTGTAAATACAAAAGGGGAAGGCGATTCTCCGTGGGAGCATTTTGACGATACGATATATGGAGGAGATTTCTTAGCAAACCAGCCTCCAGTAAAAGCGATGTGTGATGCTGCACCTGGTATCATTCATTTGATGGATCGTATGGGCGTTATGTTTAACCGTACACCAGAAGGATTGTTGGATTTCCGTAGATTCGGAGGAACCAAACATCACCGTACCGCTTTTGCGGGTGCAACAACTGGACAACAGTTATTATATG
The DNA here is from genome assembly GCF_030730905.1 of Chengkuizengella axinellae. Taxonomy (GTDB): domain Bacteria; phylum Bacillota; class Bacilli; order Paenibacillales; family KCTC-33759; genus Chengkuizengella; species Chengkuizengella axinellae. The sequence continues at coordinate 86,364 of NZ_JAVAMP010000001.1, forward strand.
CATTAGATGAGCAGGTTCGTCGTTATGAAACAGCAGGTTTAGTAACAAAATATGAACATTGGGAGTTTCTTTCTGCAGTTGTAGATGATGGCGGAGTATGTCGAGGCATTACAGCACAAAACCTGCGCAGCATGGAAATCACTTCTTTTGTTGCAGATGCAGTTATTTTGGCGACAGGTGGACCAGGAATTATATTTGGAAAATCTACAAACTCTGTCATTAATACAGGAACAGCGGCAAGTGCGGTATTTCAACAAGGTGTTGATTATGCAAATGGTGAATTTATTCAAATCCATCCAACGGCAATTCCTGGAGATGACAAGCTTAGATTAATGTCTGAATCTGCACGTGGTGAGGGTGGTAGAGTATGGACATATAAAGACGGGAAACCTTGGTATTTCTTAGAGGAGAAATATCCGGCTTATGGTAACCTAGTCCCAAGAGATATTGCAACAAGAGAAATTTTTGATGTTTGTGTAAATCAGAAGCTAGGTGTCAACGGTGAAAACATGGTTTACTTGGACTTGTCTCACAAAGATCCAAAGGAACTTGATGTAAAACTAGGCGGCATTATTGAAATTTATGAGAAGTTTATGGGTGATGATCCTCGTAAAATTCCAATGAAAATTTTCCCTGCGGTTCATTATTCCATGGGTGGATTATGGGTAGATTATAATCAAATGACGAACATTCCTGGATTATTCGCGGCTGGAGAAGTAGATTATCAATATCATGGTGGGAATCGTTTAGGAGCAAACTCCTTGCTGTCCTCTATCTTTGGAGGTATGGTTGCAGGTCCTAAAGCGATTGAATATATTAAAGGTTTAGAGAATTATGCAGAGGATGTATCATCTAAAGTATTTGACAGAGAAAGTAAGAAACAAACTCAAAAATATGATGATATCTTAAAAATGGATGGTACGGAGAATGCTTATAAGCTTCATAAAGAGCTAGGGGAATGGATGACAAACAACGTTACGGTTGTCCGTTACAATAAAAAATTACAAGAAACAGATGATAAAATTGTAGAATTGATGGAGCGTTATAAAAATATTAATATCAATGATACAGCAGGATGGAGTAACCAAGGAGCATCATTTACGCGTCAGTTGTGGAATATGTTAGAACTTGCACGTGTAGTGACAATCGGTGCATTAAAGCGTGATGAAAGCCGTGGAGCACATTACAAACCAGACTTCCCAGAACGTAATGATGAGAAATTTATGAAAACAACAAGAGCTTCCTTTACTCCAAATGGACCAAGCATTAATTATGAAGAAGTGGATGCATCTTTAATAGAACCTCGTTTACGTGACTATTCTTCAGATAAGAAGAAAGGAGCCAAAAAATGAGTACAGAAACGCAAAATAAAGCGATAAAGTTTGTAGTAACTCGTCAAGAAGACCAAAGTTCAAAACCTTATAAAGAAGAGTTTGAAATTCCTTATCGTCCAAACATGAACGTGATTGGTGCGTTGATGGAAGTGCAAAGAAATCCTGTAAATGCACAGGGTGAACAAACGACACCTGTTTGCTGGGAATCCAACTGTTTAGAGGAAGTTTGTGGCGCATGCTCTATGGTGATTAACGGCAAACCTCGCCAAGCATGTACAGCATTAGTAGACAAATTAGAGCAGCCAATCAGAATCGAACCGATGTCAACATTCCCTGTAGTAAGAGATGTTGTTATCGATCGTGGACGTATGTTTGAATCACTAAAACGTGTTAAAGCTTGGATTCCGATTGATGGTACGTATGATTTAGGTCCAGGACCTCGTATGGCTGAATCAAAACGTCAATGGGCTTATGAATTATCTAAATGTATGACGTGTGGAGTATGTTTAGAAGCTTGTCCTAATGTAAATGAAAAAACAGACTTTATGGGTCCGGCTCCTTTATCACAAGTTCGTTTGTTTAATGCACATCCTACGGGTGAAATGAACCAAGAAGAACGTTTAGATACCATTATGCAAGATGGAGGGCTCGAAGGCTGTGGGAATTCACAAAACTGTGTGATGTCCTGTCCTAAGGGAATTCCACTAACTACTTCTATAGCTGCGTTAAATAAAGATACAACAAAACAATTATTCAGAAAATGGCTTGGAATGTAACACATATAATGAACCCCCTAACTTTACATTGGAGTTAGGGGGTTTATTTCATTCTTGAATAATGAATCTACTTCTTAGCAGTTTCACCTTTATAGAGTATATAGAATCATGCCAACGCTACTTTATTATCCTGCATTGAAAACATGGCACTAATATTGAATTGAACATCATCATGATGCTGATAAGCATTTTTTTTAGGGTCAAATTTATAATCAAGCTTCCATATGTCTATGTGATGGATCGTTTCATTTAATGAGCTGATAAAATAATCGATGCCCTTATTTGTCATTGTAGGATGAATAGAAACTCTTACCCAATCTGGTTTGGCAGAGTTCATTCCAGTATCGATTTTATCCTTGATGATTCTTGATAAGCTTGGGTTATCGTTCTTCCAGTAGTTGTAGATTCAGTGTGGGTATTAGCAACATATGGACCGAATTGGTAAGTGATTTTGCCTTCAATATCTTCATATAGCCTACCACTAGCAGTGAGATATTACGATTTAATGAACAAATAAAATTACACAGAAGCACCATGTAATTTATTATCAATAAACATAATTGTTTTGAATCATTTATGGATTAGTTCTTTATCAAATAGATTTTCTGTAATAGTAGGCTCAAGCAGAGTAGATACTTGTTGAACGAAATTTTTCATTTGTTCATCTTTAAGTCGATAAGACACTTCAAGTCCTTTTCTTTGACCTACGATAATACCTGCTGTTCTTAGCTTCTGTAGATGTGTAGAGACGGAGGACTGAGGGAGGTTCATACAATTTTCCATAAATGAAACATTACAATTACCCTTTTTTAATAATCCCATCACAATACATAATCTAACGGGGTGTCCGATTACTTTCAACATATCAGCAGTGTTTTGAAATTCATTAAATTCCATCTGGTTCGCATCCTTTGAATTAACATTATTATATTTAGATATTACGATGTAATGGATGGGTTGTAAAGATTTATTTTAAAGAAAAAAATTCCAAATAAAGAAACCAAATGAGAATATTAGCGGTGGTATCTTTATGTGATTGATTGAAAATCTCAGAATATATCGTTAGTATATGAATAGTAGCTTAGGAGAGGAATTATGGGAAAAATTTTATCACGTTCTCATGCTGTAAGACTCCCTCTTCTTCAAGGGGAGATAACAGCATAATTTCACCTGATAAGGTCATCTAACTTTCAGCGGGAGATATAAAAACTCCCATTGAAAGAAAGATTCTCTTTATTGGTAGAAGATGATGTTTCTATAAGTGATATGGTTAAAAACTATTTAAATAAAGAAGGATATGATGTAGTTTCCGTTTAGACACTTATTTGTGTCTTTATTCTTTTGTTTATTATAATAGAGGTGAGGTGATGGAGTTGGAAACAACAGAGCAATTAGAGTTAATGCTAAAAGAAATTGAATCCTGGGAAAAAGAACAAGATGATTTGTGGTTCTGGGAAAAGATAGGGAGAATCCCTTTTTTAATTTTAGATAAAATTACACCTAAATTTATACATAAAAAAATAAATTTAATTTTGGAGGAACTAGGAAGTTATATTGATAATGGTGGTAAATACTTAACAAGTCAAAAACAAGTACTAAAGCGATTTTCAAAATATAACATAGACATTGATGTTAATGAAATGAATGAAACTCATTCCACCATACCAATAGAAATCATGGATCGTGTATCACAAGAAATTAGGAAGTCTCACAAAGATATTGCCACTTTGCAAGGTGCTACCACAGGTTTTGGAGGCTTTATCACATTAGCAATAGATATCCCTGCTATTCTAGGTTTATCATTAAAAACATTGCAGGATATAGCAATTTCATATGGTTATGATCCAAGGAATAAAGAAGAACGAATATTTATTATTAAATGTTTACAGTTTGCTTCCTCTGACATTGTAGGAAAGAAAGCAATCCTAAATGATTTAAAAAACTTTAATAGTAGGGATAAGGAAAAAGAAGCCCTTTCTCAAATTCAAGGGTGGAGAGAAGTGATATTGGTTTACAAAGATAATTTTGGCTGGAAAAAATTATTTCAAATGATACCGATAGCTGGAATGGTTTTTGGTGCTTTTATAAATAAACAATCCATCGAAGATGTAGCTGAGGCAGGCATCATGTTGTATAAGAAAAGGAGAATAATAGAAAGATTAACAAGTCATCAGCTTGAAAGTTAAAAAAATGAAAGTACTACACCCATCTAAGCACTTTTTAATAAGGAATACTTCCCTGCTAAACCTGCCACTCCAAGAGGCAAAAGCAGGATCAGTGGATCCTGCTCTAGTCTAAATTCGAACACCTCCATGTGGGTAAATCAAAAACAGTCTCGTGCTGTGACAAACAACTGCACCAGCTCATCCAAGAACCGGTCACTCTGCATGAAATCATCCTGATTTCATAAATAAGAAAAAAAGTATTTTATTTTAAGGTATTTATGGGTTTGGATCAAAATAGGGGAAAATGAGGGTCTTATTTCTCTGATTTGTAGTGTAAAATAAGAGAATCTATCAAATAAGGCTAATATTTCCCTTTTTTTATATAAATATAGTTAAAATTGGTGAAATAAGGGAATCGAATTCCCTTATTTTCTTTTGTTCTATTAAAGCTAGCACATAGTGAAGAATCATAAGGTCCATCACAGGATGTGCTGGTGCCGAAGTAACCACATAGACGTGGCTTATTCGACCTAGTACTTTTTGGAGATCCCCAGAATCATATGATAGGGGTTCGATGATATCTCGGAGAGTGTCGAATATGAGTTTTTGTTCACTTTTAACTTATACTTCTTAAGAATTTCTTCATTTTTATATGAAGAGAAAGTTAAGAATTAACAATTATACTTAATAACAGGTGAATTAGGAAAAGAGGTGTAAAGATTGAGTATACATACCGTTTTGGTTTCTGATGATGACAAGGAGATTAGAGATGGGATAGAAATTTACTTAAAAAATGATGGTTATCGAGTTCTTAAAGCAGCTAATGGAGTTGAGACATTAGAATTACTTAATAATAATGAGGTGCATTTAATCCTACTAGATATTATGATGCCTCAGATGGACGGGATTGCAGCAACCTTTAAAATACGTGAGAAGTATAACATCCCCATCATTATACTTAGTGCGAAAGCAGAAGACTCAGATAAAATTCATGGACTTTCTGTCGGAGCTGACGACTATATAACGAAACCCTTTCATCCCATGGAATTAATGGCACGTGTAAAATCGCAAATGCGTAGGTACATACAATTAGGAACATATAACAATAAGCAAAAAAAAGATGAAGTAGATGGATTAGTACTTGACCAAGAGGCAAAAGAAGTAAGGGTTGACGGAAAATCAATTAAACTTACTCCAATTGAATATAAGATTACAGAGCTATTATTGCAAAATGCAGGGCGTGTTTTTTCCATTAGTGATATTTATGAACGTGTTTGGGAGGAACCAGCTTATAACGCTGAAAACATAGTTGCAGTACATATACGAAAAATACGTGAAAAAATAGAAGACAACCCTAAAACGCCTCGTTATGTAAAAGTTGTTTGGGGAATTGGTTATAAGATTGAAAAATAAAACTGTAATCTCCATGAAAAATAGTGAAAAAGTAACCTTAGGCAGTAAAGGAAGGTGTTTTTATGTTGCGTAAAAACTTTTTTAAAACAATCAGTTGGTGTTTGTTAGTGAGTATTATTTTAGTGACTATGGTCTCAACCATTGAGAAAGCCGACAAGTATCTAAGTTATGATGATTATTTTGAGACGGATGTATTTAAGAGTGACTATTATGACTTTTTAAATATATTAGGTCCAATTGAATTGAATACCATTGATGAGGTTGATAAGGAAAACTTGAAAAGGTTAATCAGTATTTCACCAACACAAATAAGTGATTTTAGAAATTCCAAAGGCAGTTTAAGCGAACAGTTGAACCATATTCAAGCAAAATATGATCAACGTATTACAGAAGCAAAAGCTTCTAACAATGAAATTGTTACAAAAGCGCTCACACAAGAAAGGGATCAAAAAGTAGAAGAAATACAAAAAATATTTTTAGATGATGATTATGTTAAAGAAAAAATAAAAGCAAAGATGGAAGATAGTATTGATTTATATGTAAAAGATTTAAAATCTCGCTATAACAATTTACATTCAGAATATAGTTACTTTGCGTATGAGCTTACGAATGTTGAAACAGGTGAAACATTTTCGAATGGAAAATTTTTAGAGAAGGCAGCATTTGTTAAAGAATATAACAGTGAAAATGGTTATTTAAGTGCTGATAAAGTTTTGAAGTATATTAATGGACATGAAGTTAATGGATATGAAGTTGTAGATCAATTGGTAGGTACATCAATTTTGCAGCATGAGGGGAAAATCACGATCCCAATATCAAATGCACTCAGCATGGATAATTTCCAATATTTTAAAAAAGAAAAATTAATTCTTTTAGTATTCATAGCCACAGGAATCGTTTCATTGTTCATGATATTATTTTTATTCAGGTTCCAAAAATCATGGTTTCTTATAAACAAATCCATTAGAATACTTCTAGAAAAATGGCCATTGGAAATTCCAGTGCTCCTGTTATTAACAAATGCATTATTCATTTATTTGGTTTCTTTTATATTGATGCAGGATTATTTCAGACATTTTCGTTATGGATATTTTAGAGATATTTTATCAACATTGTGTTATCAACTAGTCCTTGTGGGTTCAATTTGGATTGGTGTTTATCTGATTGTTTGGATAATTGAAGAAATGAAAGACAAACCTGCCTTCTCTATGAAAATAAAAAAAAGCTTTACCGTCAAACTGCTCCATTCTATGAAAATGAATTTATTTAAAGTTCCTAGTGTGATAAAAGATGTTTTTTTTAAAACATCTTTAGGTTTTCAAGTCTTTGTAATTTTAGTTATCATTTTTTTCTGGGGTTTTATAACCATGTTTGTCGTTTTGGACAATGAAGATCTAATTTCAATATATAGTATAGGTGTCATTTCCATCGGAATTCCTACAGTTTTTTTACTGTTCAAAAAAATAGCTTACTTAAATCGTTTGATTATCACAACAGAGAAAATGGTTGAAGGCAAATTACTTGAACCTATTCCTGTGAAAGGAAATTCTGCAATTGCGAAACATGCAGCAAATTTAAATCAGCTTAGAGTTGGGTTTAAAGCCTCCATTACAGAACAAGCTAAAAGTGAACGGCTAAAAACAGAACTGATTACAAACGTAAGTCATGATCTACGGACACCTCTGACATCAATTATTACTTATACTGATTTATTGAAAAATCCGAAGTTAGCTGAAGAAGTGAGAAGTCAGTATGTCAAAATATTGGAACGAAAATCACACAGGATGAAAACACTGATTGAAGATTTGTTTGAAGTATCTAAAATGGCTAGTGGTAGTTTAGAGCTTCATAAGCAAGAAGTCGACTTAACACAGTTATTGCAGCAAGTTCTAGGTGAGCATCAAGATGAGATGAGTGAATCCAATACTGAGTTTAGAATAAATACTCCAGCTGAACCTATTATGGCAAATGTAGATGGTCAAAGATGGTGGCGCGTGTTGGATAACCTAATCGTAAATGCAATGAAATATTCATTACAAGGAACTAGAGTATATGTTTCACTAAAACATGAAAATGGACAAGCCGAATTTGTGATCAAAAATGTGACTAAATATGAGTTAGGGGAGAATATTAATGAGTTACTTGAAAGGTTTAAACGAGCTGATACATCAAGACACACTGAAGGTTCTGGACTAGGATTGGCTATTGCTCAATCTATTGTTGATTTGCATGGAGGCCTTCTTAAGATTGACTTAGATGGGGATTTGTTTAAAGTTACCGTTCAAATACAAGCAAGTACTACATATTGGAATAAGGATTAAATTTAGTAATACAATATGTGCAATTTGTAATGAATTAGAATTAGGTACTAAAAAAAGATAGTACTTACCAATAAAACCTGCTGATGATAACATGAGCTTAAATTTAATCTGGTTTCATTTACATTTTTTAAAATGATTGAAGGGTTTCACTAAATGCTTACGTCTAAATGAATAGTTACGTAACAACAAATCTTTCCATTATAAAAAACCGGCAGGTGATAATAAATGAAAAATGTTTTAATTTTATCAGAAGGTTTTGGTGCAGGTCATACACAAACTGCAAATGCGATAGCAAAAGGTTTAAAACAATCTAATTCTAATATACAAACACATGTATTGGAGCTTGGTAGTTCGCTTCATCCATTTCTTGCTCCAGTTATTTTAAAACTTTATAAACAAACGGTTTTTTCTCATCCAAAGTTATATGGAAAACTATATCAAACACAAAATAAAAGGGTTACTAAACGTGCTGCTCAACTAGCACTGCATAAAATTTTTTATACTGAAGCGTATGAACTTATTCAAAAATATAATCCAGAGAAGATCATCTGTACCCATCCATTTCCAACTATGGTCATATCCAGACTCAAACGATTAGGTCTAGATATCCCTCTAATTACAGTTATAACAGATTATAATTTACATCAGGCTTGGCTGACTAAAGAATGTGACACTTATTTTATATCCAATTCAGAAATGAAAGATAAAATGATTCAAAATGGTATACCAGCTAGTAAAATTGTAGTTTCAGGCATCCCAGTAGATCCAGATTTTATGACCTCTTATAGTAAACAAACCATTCGAAAAAACTTTAATTTAGAAAAAATGCCCACTGTATTAGTGATGGGTGGTGGATGGGGAGTGCTCAATTACGAAGACTTATTAAATGAGCTATTGTTTTGGAAGGAAAAAATTCAAATTATTATTTGTTTAGGTAATAATGAAAAGGCACTGAACGAATTATCATCAAATTCTCTTTTCCAACATCCAAATATTAAATTACAAGGTTTTACTAAAAATATTAATCAATTAATGGAAGTCTCTGATTTATTAATTACGAAACCTGGAGGAGTCACTTCAACAGAAGCGATAGCCAAACAATTACCTATGTTATTTTTCAATCCAATTCCGGGTCAAGAAGAAGAAAACTGTAAATTTTTCGTAAAGAATAATTTGGGTATGAGAATTAATACATTTGATCAATTAAATGAACGACTAAGTCAATTGATTACAAATAAAATCAAAAATTCGGAGTTTATTGCGTCAAAATATGAATATAATGCTAATCAATGTATGGATCAGATTAACCATTGTGTGCAGCAAAAAGTCGTTTAAAACTTTTTTCTAATTGTTTTCGTTATAGTATGTGCAGGGTATTGGACAGTGACCTTCGTCTATTAATATGAGAAAACAAAAGGAGCTAGTCAGACATGGTAGTAAAAAAGATACTGATTTTAACAGAAGTCGTTACATTAAGTGTTGCGTTATCGATTATTACTTTTGCAGTATCCTTAAACTAATTCTTAGAAGTGTTCTAAGAAGTAAAGTTTGTTAAAGAAAATGGTATGCAAGGTTGGTATTTACTAGACTTTAAGGCATAAAGGAACGATCATCAATGAATAAAGGACTTAGAATTATAAGATATTATTTTATTCGTTTGTTTCGCTTGAAAAGCGGTACTTCAAAGATTTCTCTTGGGTTTTCGTTAGGTTTTATTCCATGTTGGTTCCCGACCTTTGGCATTGGAATTATGATATCTATTGCTCTAGCAAAATTATTTAAAGTGAATATAGTATCCTCGATGATTGCCGCTTCTTTAGGCGCTTTCGTTTGGCCCGTATTATTTTTCTTAGATTATCAAACAGGCACTTTGATATTTTCAAGCTCATTGAAGGATGCTGGATCTTCATTTGTAGTTGGAGCCATATTGAACAGTTTTATATTTATGTTGATTTCATACGTTGTATTTTATAATATTTTTAAAAAATATCGATTGTTTTTGTTAGATAAATTAAGAAGTAAAACGAAAACGATTAGAAACATAACAAAAGTGAATGTAGCACGGTCCCCCAAAAAAACAAAGGAAACAATGTAAAAAAACACCATTGAATGGTGTTTTTTTATGTATATATACTTGAAGCATTTATTCTTTATTTTGTTGTTTCTGCTGTAAAAACTCCTTGCCATATTCCCCGTGATCATGAATATTGGCATGCTCAACTTGAATGGTTGTATGTGTGATCCCATATTTTTCTTTTAGTGTTTCATTAGCGGCTAAAATAACACAAAATGGCTGGATGTTTTCATCTATGAAAACATGAGCTGTTAAGGAATAATGTTCAGTGGAGATTGCCCATAAATGCATTTCATGAACATCTTCAACCCCTTCGACTTTACTTATTTCTGTACGGATTTCCTCTAAATCAAACTTATTAGGTACAGATTCCATAAGTATAAAATAAGACTCGCGGATAATTTTAGCTCCTCCGGTAAAAATAATACCACCAATAACTAAACTGATTAAAGGATCAAAAAAGACTAAACCTGTAAAATAAATTAATATAGCGGAAACGATAACCCCTAAAGAACTTAACAAGTCCCCAATGAAATGCCACAAAGCACTCTGAACATTTAAGTTTTCTTCTTCTTTAATACTTCTGCTTAAAATAAAAGTTAAAACAACATTCACTATAAAACCGATGATTGCAATGATAAGCATAAGTTGAAAATTAATTGGCTCTGGATTAATAAACCTTCTAATCCCTTCTATAAAAATACCAATGGCAATGACGGCAAGTGCTAATCCATTTAAAAAGGAAGCAACGATTTCAAAACGAAGGAAACCAAAGGTATACTTTGAATTTGGCGGTCTTGTTGCTAAATAAATAGCTGTCATGCTCAAGCCTAGAGCAAATACATCTGAAATCATATGTGCAGAATCAGATAATAAAGCTAGTGAATTCGACCATATGCCTCCGATAATTTCTACAATAGTAAAAAATAAAGTAATGAATAAAGTCGCCCATAATGTTTTTTTAGATTTAGATTGCTCTTTGACATGCGCGAGATGGTGATAATCATACATATAATATCATCTGCTTTCGTAATTTTTTTCAGTGACATAACTATATCATAAGAAAAAAATTAGGGGAATACTTGTTTTATGATATTATTGGGTTAATTTAGGCTAATGTGCCGTGGAAATATTTTCAATTCTTGAATAGAATGATATAATTAATCTTAAATAATAATGATTTAAATTAAGCTTGCATAGGTTGAAATAAGAATTAGTGCTGCTATCTCTATAGATGGCAGCTTTCGTCTTTTATTGGACTGTTTTGCAATTGATTATTCTTCTCATTGATCGAAATGGAGGCGTGAAACAAATGAATGTAGATTTAAAAGCATTATCTGAAAAAAGACAATCAAATCAGCGCAGTAAATTGAAAGCTATATATGTTAATTTAATTCCTCATATTCAATTAATTGCAGCTCTTTTAAGTGGGGTTTTCATTGTTACAGGTTGGATTTTATCTGATTTATTTTCATCTACAGCTATTATGTTCTTTGTAATTGCCTACTTAGTTGGTGGATATCAAAAAGCAAAAGAAGGTATTCTAGATACGATTAAGGACAGAAATTTGAATGTAGAAATGCTGATGATATTTGCGGCAATAGGATCAGCAATCATAGGCTATTGGATGGAAGGTGCAATTCTGATTTTTATATTTTCTTTAAGTGGTGCACTTGAAACGTATACTATGAATAGAAGCAACAGAGAAATTTCAGCTCTGATGGAGCTTCAGCCTGAAGAAGCTTTGATCGTAAAAAATGGTACTGAAACTAAAATTCATGTATCTATGCTAGTTCCTGGTGATGAAATCCTCGTAAAACCTGGGGAAAGAATGCCAGCAGATGGTTTCATTATTCGAGGACAATCCACTGTGGACCAATCGGCAATTACTGGAGAGTCCCTTCCAGTCCAAAAAAAGTTGAATGATGAAGTATTTTCAGGAACAGTAAATCTTCAGGGGTCTATTACCATTAAAGTCACTAAATTAAACAAGGAAACTCTTTTTCAAAAAATTATTCAGCTTGTACAAACTGCACAAAGTGAAAAGTCACCATCACAATTATTTATAGACAAATTTGAAGGCATATATGTAAAAGTAGTGATTGCAGCCGTTTCTTTAATGATGTTCATTCCTCATTATGTATTGGATTGGACATGGAATGAAACGATATACCGAGCCATGATTTTATTAGTTGTTGCCTCTCCTTGCGCCCTTGTTGCGTCCATCACCCCAGCTACTTTATCAGCGATATCCAACGGAGCCAAATTAGGAATACTCTTTAAAGGTGGGGTTCATATCGAAGGGCTTTCAAAAATTAGAGCTATAGCATTAGATAAAACAGGTACCTTAACAAAAGGGGAACCAGAAATTACAGATCTCATTCTTCGAGAAGGGATATCTCAAGCGGATTTTTTAATTTATACTGCTTCCATTGAAAATCATTCTACTCACCCTCTAGCACAAGCGATAGTCAATTATACCAAATTAGAGAAACAGCTTCAGTTATTACAACCTGATTTCATTGAAGATATTCCAGGTCGAGGTGTCACAGGAAAAGTGAGTGATAGAGAATGGAAAATAGGAAATGCTGAATTTGTAGGGGATGATATTTCTAAACAATTTTTGAAAATGAATCATAATAAGTTTACTAAAAGTGGGAAAACACTTGTGTTTATAGCAGATTATCAAGGAATTGTTGGTGTCATAGCTTTAAAGGATCGGATAAGGGAGCAATCTAAAGAAGCGATTCATGAGTTTAATAAGTTGGGAATATATACTTTTATGCTCACAGGCGACGATGAGGATACAGCTAGAACCATATCAAAAGAGATGTCGGTAGATGGACACATTTCAAGATGTTTGCCAGAAGATAAATTAAAACATGTAAAGGAATTAAAAAAACGTTATGAAAATGTGGCAATGGTAGGTGACGGAATTAATGATGCACCTGCGCTTGCTAGTGCTAATTTAGGGATTGCAATGGGAACAGGGACAGATGTTGCTTTAGAGACAGCAGATATTATATTAATGAAAAATGATTTATCTAAAATTCCTAAAGCAATATATTTATCTAAAAAAATGAACAGAGTGATAAAACAAAATATTGTGTTTTCATTGGCTGTCATTGGGATTTTAATATGCTCTAATTTTTTGCAAATCTTAGATTTGCCTTACGGAGTTATCGGACATGAAGGAAGTACAATTTTAGTGATTTTAAATGGATTGCGGTTGTTAAAATTGAAATAACAGTTAGATTAACTTTCCCTTATTTAGTGTAGATAAGCAAACTGGATAAGGGAGAGAAGTAGAATGGACAAATAAAAAATGTTTGTTTTACATATTATCTGAATAGGATTGACAAGAAGAATAAATCTGAATTATGATTATTATATTCTTAATAACAACGTTGTTAATTAAACAATATAGAAAGGGGAAAACAAACAATGCAAAAGCACCAAACTCAAGCAAAATCGAAATTTAGTTCACCACTTGAATGGGGTGAAGCGGCTTGTAACTCTATAATGAAGACCTACCAACCAGAACAACTTCCTCCTGCAAATCGTTGGCATTATCACCAAGGAGTTTTTCTTTACGGAATGTTGAAATTGTGGGAGCAGAATCAAGACTATAACTTGTTTCAATACGTCAAGGGATATGCAGATCACTTAATTGATGCACAAGGGAATTTCTTATTTAACAGAGCTGAGTTAGACTCCATACAAGCTGGGGATATTTTATTTTCTCTTCATAAACAAACAGGTGATGATCGTTATCGCTCAGCGGCAGATAAGCTTCTATCCTTATTTGAAACTTTTAATCGTACATCTGAAGGTGGGTATTGGCACAAGGATAGATATCCGTATCAAATGTGGCTAGATGGTTTGTATATGGGTGGTTCCTTCGCCATGTTGTATGCGAAGTATTATGGTAAAACAGAATTATATGATATGGTCCTTGAACAAGAAAAGTTGATGCGTAAACATACGAAGGATGATCAAACGGGATTATATCACCATGCTTGGGATGAAAGTAAGAAAACACCATGGTCAGATTCAGTAACAGGTAAAGCGGCAGAGTTTTGGGGTAGAGCCATTGGGTGGTACATATTTGCATTAACAGATTTTCTTGATCTATTGCCTGATAATCATACTGGCAGAAGTGAAATTCAACAGACTTTAAAGGATGTTATATCTGCTGTGATAGAGGTTCAGGATGTAGAAACTGGATTGTGGTATCAGGTTGTTGATAAAGGGGGTCACAAAGATAATTGGCTTGAAACGTCGTGTTCTAGTTTGTTTGTTTATGCCATCGCGAAATCTATTAATAAAGGGTATATTGATTCAACATATAGAGAAGCTGCAGTAAAAGGATTTGATGGATTAATTTCTAAAATGTATTTTAATGAAAAAGGCCAATTTATCATGCCTGATATATGTGTAGGTACCGGTGTTGGAGATTATCCACACTATATAGGAAGAGAAAAATGTGAAAATGATTTACATGGTGTGGGCTCATTTGTTTTGTCATGTGTAGAGATGAATAAGTTAACTTCTTCCTAAAAGTATCTCCACTTCATTTTTATGGATGAATATCCCTCAAAAAAGTAGAGTTTTAGAACTTTTTATATACTTTTATGGGATATTCTTTCATTGACACTGTTTTATAATTCTACCTATTATATAATAAGATACATGAAGGAAAATAGATGAAATCGATTTGTAAACGCTAACATAATATTGTACCAAATAGAATAATGGGAAGATTTGATACTATACTTAGAAAGTTAATAACTCAGGAAACAGCTTGATAAACAAATAGAAAAAAGGGGTTTTCATATGAAGAGAAAGAGTTTATTAACGAAGTTGATCATATTCGGATGTATTTTAAGTATAATTCCTGTCCTGTTTGTTGGAACATTTTCATATATACAGTCATCTAAACAAGTTCAAAAACAAATTAACTTAGGTGAAATTCAATACATAAAACAATTAAATTTAAATATAGAACAAATTTTTGTAACCTTAAATCATACATTAAACAACCTGATTGATTCTACAGTGATGGAACAAGCACTGCATAGTGATTTGAATTACAGAGAGTTTCAACTATACAATAATTTAAGAAAAGAGATTAGCCATTTACAATCTTTTGATTCAAAAGTATCGGATGTTGTTATATTAAGTAAAGAAGAGGATTGGCTTGTCAAAAATTCTGGTTTATATCGACTAAAGGATCACGATGATTACAATAAGTACATGGAGTTCTTTGAATTAAATGCAAATTCCAATTGGGAATTGCTTAATTCTAACGATTTTTCGGATAATTTTTTTAATGCTAGTTGTGAATATTCTATTAGTTTAGTGAAAAAATTGCCAGTTAGGGCATCAAATAAAGATGGATTGGCTTTTGCACATATTCCTACTTGTAGTATTTCTGAAATGATTACTAAGGAACGTGAATTTGATAAAGTAATGATAATAGATGATAGTAACCGTATTCTAGTACATGAAGAACAAGATATGATTGGTAAGTCATTAATAGAAACCACTTATTTTAATGAAGAAATTGATTTTGATCAGAACTCTGGACAATTTCATTTGACAGTTGACAATCATGAATATACAGCCACTTATTATAAATCAGATTTCAATGGATGGATTTATCTTTCTGTAGTATCCTTAGATAATTTGACAGTGGAATCGAAGAAAATAGGTTGGTTTACTATATATATCTGTGTTTTTATTATTTTGATTTCTATATTATTCGTTTGGTTAACAACTAGAAAACTGTACTCCCCGATTGGAAAGTTAATTCAATTCGTTCAAGAACGTTTACCTAATGAAAATGAAAAACCGCAAAGTGAGCTTCAATTTATTGAAAAACATATGCAAGAATTATTTTCCTCCAATTCAAAACTTGAAGATGAGATTCGAGATCATAAACAGCAGGTACGTTCCTTATTTATAAGCAGATTATTAACAGGAAATATTCGTTCTTCAGAAATGACTGGTAAGTTAGAGTACTTTGGATTACAGGAGAGGGTACACCTGTGGAAAAGAATTGCGATGTTATCTGTGCAAATAGATTCAATTGAAAATACAAGATTTGAAAATAAAGATGTTGATTTACTATACTTTGCTATTTCAAATATCGTTGAAGAGATTATTTCAAAGGACAATCGTTTACCGTCTGTTTGGATTGATCAAACCCTGTCTGTTTTAGTTGGATTTGAAGTTGAAGATATAAAATTAAACAATGACAGAATATATAAATTAACAGAAACGATACAAGGACATATTTGGGTTTATTTGGGTTTATCCGTAAGTATAGGGATCAGCTTAATGTATGAAGACATAAGTTTCGCTCCAAGAGCTTATCAAGAAGGGCTGGAAGCGTTGAAACATAGGATAAAATTAGGCACTGGTGTTATTATCCGTTATGGTAATGTAAGTTCTACAAATCATTCTATTGTGATTCAATATCCACAGATTCCGGAAATGGAACTTCTAGATGCGATCAAACTTTCTGATCAAGAAGAGGCCATTACACAGTTGAACAGTTGGATGGATATCGTATTTAATCAATCCCAAACTCTAAATGAATATCAAGTATATTTAATGAGATTGTTAAACAATATAATGATTATGATGCAGGAAGCTAGTATCCCATATGAACAAATTTATGGGCGAAGAACCCCACCTCATGAGGAATTATTAAAATTGCAAGTTCGTGATGATGTTGAAGATTGGTTTAAAAATAGATTAGTGCTTCCACTGATACAAATATTTGGAGATAGAAGAGATTCCTTATATCAAAATCTTTCTGAGGAAATGATTGATATGATTCATACACATTATGATAAGGAGCTAACATTAGAAGAATGTGCTTCTAAATTACATTACAATGCGAACTATTTAAGTAGTGTATTTAAAAAAGAAACAAACTCTACTTTCAGTGAATACTTATCTAATTATCGTTTTAGAATGGCAAAGCAGTGGTTATTAACATCTGAGATGACAATTAAAGAAATAGCGGATCGATTAAAATATAATAATTCCCAAAACTTTATACGATCGTTTAAAAAACAGGAAGGAATGACACCAGGACAATATCGTAAAAAGTACAAGGATTAACATTTATCCCGTATCAACAATTCTTAAGGTATAGTAACCATAATCATTTTATTAGATTAGTCTATAAACCATTGCAAATAAGGCGTTTTTACAAGAAAACGAATGTACACATGAGAATGTGATTATATACGAAATGAAAAGAGTGAGATTATGATTATGTTGTAAAATCAAAAAAATGGAGGTCGAAACATGAATAAAGTGAAAAAAATTCTCACTCCAATCAGCGTATTAGCATTATCTGTTGGTTTATTCGCAGGGTGTCAAAGTAGTACTCAAGAAGCTGATCCGTCACCAAAAGAAAGTACAGAAGAAAACACTACAACAGAAAGTAATACAGAAACTGAAGAAGTAAAAGATCCAGTTAGCATTACAATTATGGCTCCATTAAAAGAGCCAGAGACTCCGCCAGATCTACTATTAAATGAGATAGAAAAGATGACAAATACAGAACTAGAATATCAATTTTTCCCTGATGAGAACTATGAGGAAAAATTAAATACTTCCTTAGCTACAGAAAGTTTCCCGCAGGTTGTTTATTTGAAAAACGCAAATTCATTTTTATTATTTAAAGAAGCGATACGTGATGAACAGTTTTGGGAACTAGGACCTTACTTAAGCGAGTTTGATAACTTGAGCAAATTGAAGGAAACAACTTTAAATAATACAAAAGTAGATGGGAAATTGTACTCTCTATATGTAGGCAGACCATTATCACGTGCTGGGGCTATTTATCGTCAAGATTGGGCAGATAATCTGGGGATAGATTCACCTACGAATGTTGATGAGTTATATGAAATGTTTAGAGCTTTTACTGAAGATGATCCTGATGGAAATGGTTTGGACGATACATTTGGACTTACTGACCGAAATGATCTTGTATACGGAGCATTTAAAGCAGTAGCCTCTTGGCATGGAGCACCTAATAACTGGGGAGAAAAAGACGGTCAACTGTTACCTGAATTCATGTTTGATGAATATATCGAAGCAATGGATTATATGAAGAAGGTACATGAAGCTGGTTACATGAATCAGGATTTCCCTGTTACAAGTAAATCGGATCAAAGAAACCTTTTCTATAATGGTACTGCAGGTGTGTATATCGGTACGATGTCTGATGTAAGTACAATCAATAATGAAACAACGAAGAACTTCCCAGATGCAGTGATGGATGTTCAAAACTATATTGAAGGTCCGGATGGTAAGTTCGGTACTTGGTCTGCACCTGGATATGGGAACCTTGTTCTTTTCCCGAAATCATCTGTAAAATCTGAGGAGGAACTGAAAGAAATTCTTGGGTTCTTTGATCAAATGATGTCAGCAGAGATGTCAACGTTGATGTACTGGGGAATTGAAGGTGAACACTATGAAGTAATTGATGGTAAAGCTTCTGCGTATGCTGATAAAAAAGATCAAATTAAACGTGAGGTTAAGGCATTTAAGGACAGTGTGATTGGAGAAGTAGCAACAAGTGGAAGGTTAGATGGATATTATGAGTTACCTGCACGTATTAAAGCTGAAGAAATGATCATTGACAATAACGATTATCTAATATTTGACCCAGCAGCAGCTTTAGATTCCGATACGTACGCTGAAAAAGGTGCTAGACTTCAAGATTCAATTAATGATGCAACGTATAATTATATTTTAGGAGAAATTGACCGTGCTGGTTTTGAACAAATAGTGAATGAATGGAAACAGAATGGCGGAGATGACATCATCCAAGAAATTAATGATGCTCGGAATGCTTTAAATTAATATTAATCTACTAGAAACGAACCTTGCTCTTTTGATGAGTGAGGTTCGTTTTTTTTACTTGCATTTTAAGAATTTATAAAAAATTTAATTGAATAAAGTATAAGTGCAACTACCCCTCTGTCTTCACCTATAAGGCTTTTCAATCGGCGAGTTTTCTTTAAAGGAATCGACTTCATTTTCTAGGGTAATGTTAATGCAACTAATCATTATCTTAGATCACCATGGAATAATTACTCTAAACCCTTGATATAACAAGGTTTATGGGATGATGATTATAGACGTTATTTCTATTTCTAATGTAAATTGATTTGTATAGAGAATAAATATGCAGAAAGGAAGAGGGCAATGAGTGACATCCATTTAAATAGTGATATCCAGTTTAAACAAAAAGCTCCCTTAAAGCAGAGAAAAACAGGTTCAGAACGTTGGAGACGGATAAAGAGAAATAAGCTGCTTTATTTAATGATTTTACCAGGTGCCTTATTTTTTATTACTTTTAAATATGTACCGATGTACGGTTTGGTGATTGCGTTTCAAGATTATAAACCTTATAAAGGGATTTCAGGAAGCGAATGGGTTGGTTTTGAGCATTTTAATACTCTATTTAGTGATCCGCAGTTTTGGCAAATTTTTGCGAATACATTGATTTTGTTTGGATTGAATATATTATTCTTTTTTCCAATTCCGATAATATTAGCATTAATGTTAAATGAAGTACGCCATTCTCTTTATAAACGAACGATTCAAACTCTCGTATACATCCCCCATTTTATGTCTTGGGTTATCATTGTTTCTATCAGTTTTGTAATGTTAACACTGGATGGCGGTCTAATTAACGATTTGATCGTATGGATGGGTTTTGAAAAAATTAATTTTTTATTAAGTCAAGAATGGTTTAGACCGATGTATGTGCTTCAAGTCATATGGAGGGAAGCAGGTTGGGGAACAATTATCTACTTAGCTGCAATCGCTTCAATAGATCCTCAATTATATGAGGCAGCTCGAATGGATGGGGCTAGCAGGTTGAGACAAATATGGCACATCACTTTACCGTCGATCCGCAACGTCATTATTCTGTTACTTATTTTAAAAATTGGAGATATTTTAGAGCTTGGATTTGAACATGTATATTTGCTTCTAAATCCAGTCAACAAAGAAATTGCAGAGATATTTGACACATTTGTATATACTGCTGCATTAAAAAATGGACAATTCAGTTATGGTACTGCTGTTGGATTTTTTAAATCCTTTGTAGGGTTGATTATGGTTATGGCAGCGAATAAACTTGCTAAAAAATTTGGTGATGAAGGTTTATATTAAAGTGGACTTTTTGAACAACGTAAATAAGGAGGATTTAATATGGTAGAGGATAAAAAACTAGGCAGTAGGTTATTTCATATCACAAACTATACTTTATTAGGCTTCATTGGATTAATCACAATTCTCCCTTTTATTCATATTATTGCGGGTTCTTTTACAACAACTGCAGAACTTGCACGTAAACCCTTTGTACTCATACCAACGGATTGGAGCTTGGATGCTTATCGATTTGTTTTTTCTACAGATACGATTTTTAGAGGGTTGGCTAATTCCATTGGTATTACTTTTTTTGGAACTATGTTTAGTATGTTTATCAGTTGTTTAATGGCTTATGGATTATCAAGGAGAGATTTAGACGGTAGAAACGTGATTATGTTTTTTGTGGTTTTTACAATGTTATTCAGCGGTGGGATGATTCCTACCTTTTTAGTAGTAAAGGAACTTGGACTTATAGATTCTTATCTTGCGCTCATTATTCCATATACGATTAATGCATTTAATATGATTATTTTAAAAAGTTTCTTTCAGAATTTGCCTGAAGGTCTTGAAGAATCTGCAAAGATTGATGGGTGTACTGATTTCGGTATTTTCTTTCGAATTGTTCTTCCGTTGTCTATGCCTGTGCTTGCTACGATTTCATTATTTTATGCGGTTACTTATTGGAATACGTATTTGCCGGCTATCCTATATTTAAATGATTCAGATAAATGGCCTGTACAGGTTATTCTTAGACAGATCGTTGTTCTTGCAACTGGATTAAACGTGGATGATTCAGGGTTTGAAGATTCTGCACCACCTTCTCAGGCTGTAAAAATGGCGGTCATTGTAATTGCTACTCTTCCAGTATTGTTGGTTTATCCTTTCTTACAGAAGCATTTTGCTAAAGGAGCATTTGTAGGGTCAATTAAAGGTTAGGTGATATGTATAGATGAATAACAATCAAATGTTAACAGAGCTGTTAAATGAGGTTGATCTCTTATTTGAAGATTTTTTTACTTGGCTTGCAGGACAACACGATGTTGAAAGTGGTGGATTTTATTATGCAAAAAGTTCTGTTTCAAATGAAAGGTTTAAACCAGATATTGAATCTACCGCACAAGCGCTTAATATATTAATTCGAAATGATTTATTAAAGGAAATGCCGGTTCAAATGCAAAATAAAATGATTCACTTTTTTCAATTCAAACAGAACCAACAAACAGGGTATTTTTATGATGAAAATGAGGATATGAAAAAAGATGAGGTCATGGTTCATAGAGCAATAAGTTATTCGGTAGGCGCTTTAAGAAAATTAGGGAATAACCCTTTGTATCCGCTTCTCTTTAGGGCAAATGCAGCACCTAGTTATGTTAAAAGTCCAGAAGCTTATGTGAAGAAATGGGACAGTATTGATATGAGCAACAGCTGGAGAGGTTGTGACCTTTTGGCCAATACCTGCTTCTATATGTTAGATATGCCTGAAACAGATAGAGAGCCATATATTACAAAAGCAATTCAATATCTAGAACAAATCCAAGATCCTAGTACAGGTTTATGGGGAGAAGGTAGTTTGTATGTGAAAATATCTGGAACATTTAAACTTCATACCTTTTATAACAAATTGAATATACCGATGCCAAGAACGGATAAAATTTATGAGAGTATATTGCATTGTTTAAGGTCAGAGGATGCGGTGGATATGTGTTATATCCGCAATCCGATTAATTTATTGTCCTATATGAAACTAAATATCCCAAATAACGAATTGAAAGAAATCATTGAAATTTCAATTAAAAATATAAAAAGGTTAAAACGAAAAGATGGCGCTTTTTCTAGGGAGCTTGAACATTCACCATCAGCTCCAAATGTAGCACAAATCAAACAGGGTGAATATTATCCCAAAATGCCGCCGCCCGTTCATTTAAGTCAAGGTTTGATTGAAGGAGATATGAATGCCAGTACACAAGCTACATTAATTAGACTTCAACTCTATCAATTGTGTCAATTAAATGCAGCAAGATTAAACCAGCAACTCTCATTTTATTCGTATATTTCATGAAGGAAGGGTATACATGCTGAGAAAATTCAGTATTTCAAGTGAGAAGAAATTTTCTAAACAGGCAGTATGGACGTTAACTAATCATGCTGTATATCAATTTGCGAATTCATTATCTCTTATATTTATAAATTTATACTTGTGGCGTTTGACGAATAGTCTTTTGATTAATGGTTTATTTAATCTTTTCACATTGCTTTCAGCGCCAATCGGTACGATGTTAATGGGTAGATTCGCCAAACAAAAAGATCGACTTGTTGTATATCGTTATGGAATATTACTAACGGCCATTTTTTATTTATGCATCTTAATCACACAAGAGAAGATGGTAGATTATTTTTATATTTTCGCGATTTTGAAGGGAATTTCAACTGCTTTTTATTGGCTTGGTTATTTTACCTTAATGTTTGACGTATCAAACAATCAAAATCGACATCGCTATTTAGGATGGAACCTGATATTAACACATATCGCAACTTTAGTTGGTCCCATAGCAGCGGGTACGATTATTAGTCAATCTGATGCATTATCTGGATATTCTTTGGTTTTTATGATTGCATTTTCTTTGTTTTTAATGGCTGCGGTGGGCAGTTTTAAAATGGATAAAAGTGAATTGCATCATAAAAAATACTACATGAAATATTTACCGTTGATGCTAAAAAAACGCCCGACACTTTTAAAAACATTACTCGGTTGGTTTATTATAGGTTTTCCTCAAGGAATTTTAATGTATATTCCTTCTATATTATTGTTTGATGTTATTCAAGATGAAGGTTATATAGGCAGTTTAAATGCCGTTTTTCTTGCAATATCGATTCTCTCAAGTTATACGATAACTAGAATTGCTAAAATTGAATTCACAAAAATGTATTTATTGATTGCAGGTTTAGGCTTTACATTTGCTTCTATGTTTGTTGTTTGGGAGCTTTCGATCTATACGTTGATATTATTTATGTCCGTTCATGCTGTGTTTAAACCGTTACAAGCGAATTCATATGCGGCTCATTATTATCAATGGATCGGAGAATTACCTTTAAAGCAGCATTTCAGAGTGGAGTCTATTGTTATTCGAGAGACAATTATCAATATGGGAAGAGCATTAGGTGTTTTCATTTTTATGATGTTATCTCAGGAGTTAAATTCGGTTTCGCTTCCTTGGGTACTTTGTTTCGTGTTGATGTTTCAATTGATTATACCCAGTTTAGTAGAGGGACCCTATTTTCTAAAAAAAGGAGTGGATTTTCATGATAAAAACAGGCGTGTGGGAGGAAGTGGATGAAGGGGTTTCAAGAAAAATACACCCTCCGGGAAAACATATGATGATGATGGAGGTTCGTTTTCATAAAGGAGCTGAAGGAGCTCAGCACAGCCATCCACATGAACAATACACATATTGTTTAAAAGGAAAAATGGAATTTACAATCGATGGTGAAAAAAAAGTACTGCAACAGGGGGATACACTACATATTCCATCAAATGCATTACATGGAGTCATTGCACTTGAACCAAGTATTTTACTAGATACCTTTTATCCACTAAGAGAGGATCTATTACATCCAGAAAATAATTGAAATGGAGGCAGAAATGATGTCATTTTTTAATATTACAGATTATGGGGCAAAAGGGGATCATACTTTGAATAATACTGAAGCAATTGCTTCAGCCATTGAAGATTGCGCTTCAAAAGGAGGAGGTACGGTTTATATCCCTGCAGGTACTTTTTTGACAGGACCGATTGCACTTCGTAGCCATATCACATTATTTCTTGAAGCAGGAGCAACGCTGCTATTTCAAGATGATTTCAATCAGTATCCTCCTGTAAAAACAAGATGGTCTGGTTATGAATGTTATGGTTTTCATCCATTAATCTACGGTTATGGTTTAACTAACGTAAGCATAAAAGGCAGTGGAATCATCGATGGTCAAGGAGAAGCTTGGTGGAAGGTCAATCGAAAACTGCGTAAAAAAGAACATTATGTATCTGAACGAACAAAGGAAATTGCACAATTAAATCGCAGTTTAACAGATTCCGTGCATAACAACATTGTGGAATGGGAGTCTCAATTTTTCAGACCTCCTCTGCTTCAATTGATGCATTGTGAACAAGTGACGTTGGAAGGTGTAACATTACAAAACTCTCCGTTTTGGAATACCCATTTGGTATATTGCGATAATGTAAATGTTCATGGCGTGAATTTTAAAAATCCTTCAAACACGCCTAATGGAGATGGCTTCGACATAGACTCATGCTCAAACGTAAGAGTTTCCGATTGTCATTTTGATGTAGGTGATGATTGCCTTTGTTTAAAATCTGGGATTAATGAAGATGGTAGAAGAGTAGATAGACCTACAGAGAATATAACCGTTACGAATTGTACAATGCTGCATGGACATGGCGGTGTTGTATTTGGAAGTGAAAATTCTGGAGGAATTCGTAATGTGACCGTTTCAAACTGTGTTTTCATAGGGACAGATCGTGGTATCCGTATTAAAACGAATCGTGCGCGTGGCAGTTATATACAGAATATATTAGTGAACAACATTTATATGGAGGACGTATTTTGTCCACTTGCGATAAATTCCTTTTACAGACATGGGGTAGATGATAGAGATCCAAACATGAACAATCCAGATGCAATTGAGGTTACTGAAAAAACACCTCGAATTAAACATATTCAAGTGAAAAACGTAACTGCAAAAAATTGTCGTGCTGCAGCTGGTTTTATTTATGGTTTGCCAGAAATGCCAGTTGAGGAAGTGACACTGTCTCATGTGCATATCGAGATGACTAAGGACCCCAACGAGATTGGAGGGGAACCTGACATGGTGAAAGAAAAAAAAGTCATGGCAGGCGCGGGGATTTATGGAAAGCATATACATGATATCGTGTTGGATCATGTTCGTGTGGAAACTAGACAGGGAGAAGCGCTATTACTTGAACAAAGTTCGCAGGTAGAATTAAATTACCTCGCTATGAAACATAGACATGAACGGGCCCCAGTTGTTACGTTAAATCATGTAAAAGAAATATATATTGAAGGTAAGGATGCATTTCGTGCAAATAAAGCAGACTATCTTCAATATGATGCGGATACTTGTAAAGAAATTATTTATTGCGGTGAAAAGTTATAAATGGAATAGTCTATCTATTGTTAGCCGTAGAAGTCCGAATAATGAGTTCAGGATCTAAGGAAACAACGTTTGAAATTTCCTTTTTTTCTGAAAGCAGTAATAGCTGCTTGGTGATATGATCCGCAATGGTTTCTAATGGGACACCTACAGCCGTGATAGGAACATCAAGTTCAGCCATTTGTGGTATATGGTCATAACTTATGATTGAAATATCACTAGGTATTTTTAAATGAAGTTCGTTCACTGCTCTTAAGAGTCCACGTGTGATGTCATAACTTCCGCATATGACAGCTGTTGGCCGACGTGACTCATTTTGTAGAACTTCTTTAGCAGAAGAATAACCGCTGTATAAATCCATATCGCTTGTTCTAATTAACATATGATCTTCCACTGTTTTTCCTAAACTGTTCATTGTTTTGATAAAGGCTTCAACTTTTTGTTCCTGCAACGGATCTTTTGTTGAAACATCTCCAATGTACGTAATGTGCTCATGCCCTAAGTGAACGAGGTGGTCTACTGCAAGTGATATGGCTTTGCCACGGTTAGCATCAACGGTAGGATAAATTTGATGATCTGATATACCGTAATATAGAAGGGGAATATTTGAAATTGGGGCAGTGCGTATAAAAGTACCTTCTAAATCATCAAAAACAAGAATGGCATCCACATGAATGCGATTAAAAGCTTCAATTGCAGAATCAACCTTATTAATAGACAGTAAAGTTGTATAGGAGTACTCTTCTAATTTTGTATTTATTTGGGTAATTAAAGCAGATAGTGTCACTCTTTCTACTGATGGCCAAACTACGCCAATGGTCCACATTTTTTTAGATACTAAACTCCTTGCTAAGTTGTTAGGTTGATATCCCATTTCTTTGGCAACATTTAATATCTTTCTTTTGGTTTTTTCTGTAACAAGTGGACTGTTTCTCAATGCTTTTGATACTGTTGAAAAACTGACGCCTGCTTCTTTGGCAACATCTTTTATCGTAACTGACATGTTTTAATCTCCTTATATCTTTCAAATAATTATTTATGAAAACATGATGATCGTTTTATCGGATTTAACGAGTAGTGGGCTTAGAACCGCTATAAAGATGATTATATAAAATAATGCAAGAAATTAAAATAACAACGTTGTGATCCAATCCTGAAATTATAGAATTGTAGAATAATCTTTAGTGAAGATAAATGGTATTGGAGTGTGCTAAACCCTATATTAAACATAGTTCTAAGTAAATGATTGTATGCGTTATCATCATTCTATGAGTATAATCAATTTCTAAAACTACTATTTATATGAATTTAAGGAGGAATCAACGAATCATGATGAAAAAAATCTGCACCATTGGTTTAATTTATTTTATGGCAGTATTTACGGTATTAACATCTTTTGCAGCTCCCATTAGTTTAGTTAACGCGGAAGATGGTACGGAAGAGATTGTTGTTGTGGATGCTAATTTTAATGAAGATGTAGTTGGCGGCGCTCCATCAGGTTTTGATGTCTCAGAAGGAGGAGGTACAGTTACTGTTGTTGAAACAGAAGCTTCTAATCGAATTGTGTTTTTAGATGATACAAGTGATTCAACCAATGTAGCATTAAGCACAAACTTTGAAGCATTGGGAAATTTGGTAACTGTAGATATGAAGTTTATGCAGCCTTCATATACGAGTTCAACAAAGGTAGCTAGATTAAAAGGGAAAGGTCAAGCAGCTGTCATCATTGAAACAAAAAAGGTGGATGATGTAAACAGCATCACTTATCGCCATTCAGGTGATACATATGAGCCATTGATTTCAGTGGAGGACGGTGTTTGGTATGATATTCAGATTGTATCTGATATAGCCGAACAATCAGCAGATGTATACATCAACGGCGAGCTGAAAATCGAAAATGCTCCATTTTATAAAGCAGCAGAACAAATTGATTTCTTTGAAAGTTTTACACCTAATAGTAGTACTAAGGGTCATCAAGTAGATGATATTGTTATTCAAGGTTTTCCAGCAGGATCAGATGATGGAGGAGGAGATGACGGAGGAAATCCACCATCAGAGGAAGGGATTTATGAGGCAGAGTATGCAGTAGGTTCAGGCACAATCGTAGATAACAAACATCCTGGATACACTGGAGAGGGATTCGTTGACTTCAATCCAAATCAACCTGGGGGATATTTAGAATGGACAGTTGAAGTGGCTGCAGCAGATGAATATAATCTTGGTTTCAGATATTCACATGGTAAAGACGATAATCGTCCAGCAGAAATTCAAGTGAATGGAGAAGTAGTTGAAGCAGTTCTTGAGTTTCCTTCCACAGGTGATTATACAAATTATAAATATGTGGGTGTAAATGTAGAACTGGGTGAAGGACAGCATGTCATTCGCTTGACAGGAACTGGTCCAGACGGCGGTGCAAATATTGATCATTTACGCGTGATTGATTCGGATTTAATAGATGAAGAAGAACCGGAAATTGTAACAGAAGAAGTGGAACTATCCGAATTATTGGATGATTCTATGATTACAAAATTGGTTGAAGATAACGTTTTACTTCAAGGAGAAAGAGATCTAACTCAGGATATTACAAGGGTAGAGTTTATGGCTCTAATTAATAATTTATTTGGTTTTTCCGCTGAAGAAACTTATAAAGGAATTGAAGTGAAGGAGCAAGTTTGGGAGATTTCCACTGAAGAATGGGCATCTTATGTATTAGAAACAGCACAGGCTGCTGGATATATTGATAGTGATCAAGATGGTGAGATTAGACCAGATGAACCAATTACGAGAAAAGAACTGGCCGCGGTCATTAATCAATTGCTTGACCTAAATGAAAATTCTCAATCAGATCAAAGCGATGGTTCTATCGGTGTTCTCATTTCTGAAGGAATTTTGGTACCTCAGTCAGGTGGAGGATTCGGTGCGAACAAACCACTTTCCTATCAAGAAGCGTTGGAAATCATAGAGCGAGTTGCTGAGCGATTGATTGTCCCTTATGAAGAGACTGTTGTAGTCGATGCTAATTTCAATGCAGATGTTTTAGGAAGTGCTCCTGCAGGTTTTGATGTTGATGAAGCAGGTGGTACTGTCACTGTAGTGGAAACGGATGATATAAATTATAGTGTGTTTTTAGATGATACGAGTGATTCTACAAATGTAGATTTGAGCACAAGTTTTGAAGCTTTAGGCCATAAGGTTACCTTGGATATGAAATTTATGCAGCCATCCTACACGAGCTCTACGAAGGTTGTTAGGTTGAAGGGGGATGGAGATGTTGCTGTTGTATTAGAAACGAAAAAGGTAAACGATGTAAATAGTATTTCATATCGTCATTCAGATGATTCACATGAGCCTTTAATCGCAGCTGAAAGTGGTGTTTGGTACGATATACAAGTGATCGCAGATATCGGATCACAAACGGCAGATGTATTGATCAATGGTGAGCTGAAAATTGAAAATGCTCCATTTTACAAATCAGCTAATCAAATCGACTACTTTGAAAGCTATTCGCCAAATAGCAGTACAAAAGGACATGTTGTAGATGATATTGTCATTAAAGGAACATTATTATCTGAGCTGAAAGAACCTGAATTTGTGCATATTGCAAGGGCGGAAGCTATTTCAGAAGAATTAGTATTAGTTGCATTGAATGGAACCTTTGAAAACTTTGATGTACAGGATATTAAACTTAGTACTTCTACTGCAAGTTGGAGCAGTCTTTACAATGTATTAGATCATAATTTAGCTGTTGATAAAGCAGCTGTTACAGAAGATATATTCGGTAACACGCTACTTGTCCTTCATACATTGGATCAATTAGGTGAAGGTGCCACTTATTTCGAAGATGAAAGCCAAGTTTTCACTGGGGATCTAGATGCGGCAATATTACAGGCAGATCATTTAATGACGTGGCAGATGGATCATGGCGGTTGGACAAAAAGCATGGAAGATAAATATATTCGTCCTTGGGACGGTGTAGAAAAGCGTTCTACACAGTTAGGTCCAGATGGTGAAACGGAGTTAGGTAGTATTGATAATGATGCTACTGTAAAAGAAATTCGATTCATATCTGAAGTATATAGAGAAACGAATGAAGATCAATATAAAGAAAGTGTACAAAAAGGAATTGATTTCTTATTAACCATGCAGTATGAAACAGGAGGGTTTCCTCAGGTTTACCCAGAACGTGGAAACGAAGGGGAAATTATTCAATATTCTAATGATGTAACCTTTAATGATGATGCGATGGTGAATGTATTGGAGTTGTTTGATGATATTCTGAATGAAGCCTATCCATTTGATAATGGAATTGTAGATGAAGAGGTTAAAATGCAATTACAGGCTTCGTTAGATTCAGCAATAGATTATATATTAAATGCACAAATAGAAGTAAATGGGAAATTAACGGCTTGGTGTGCTCAACATGATCCATTCACATATGAGCCAACAGGTGCCCGTACTTACGAACATCCATCCATATCTGGTTCAGAGTCGGTTGGTATTGTGAAGTTTCTAATGGCTATCGACAATCCAAGTGATGAAGTAACAAATGCTGTAAAAAGTGCATTAGAATGGTTTGATGAAGTGAAACTTGAAGGAATTCGATATATTAGTGCCGATCCTAATGGTGAGTATTTTGTAGAAGATCCTAATGCAGTGACTTGGTACAGATTTTATGACCTTGAGACGATGGAACCCATTTTCTCTGGACGTGATGGAGTGATCAAAAGAACGATTCAAGAAATAGAGCAGGAAAGAAGAGACGGGTATTCTTGGGGAGGCGGTTATGCCAATTCCTTATTGGAAACAGCAACAACAACTGGATATTACGTAGGTAAAGTTTACGCAAGAGTAGATGCATCAGAATCTATTGATGTAAATGGAAGAACATTAAAAGAAGATGAAATTAAGCAAGTGACGGATGGAATGTAATAAACACCCAAAAAAGTGAAGAGAAACATCGTGGCAAATTCCGATTACTTTTTCGGGGCCCATTTGATCCTAGAAGATGGTCTGGAATTGCTAGAAAATGAAGCTCCTCCTATGGGGGGAGGAGCTTTCCACATTTTTAAATGAAATAAGGAGGTAGTATTTATGGCTATAGAAGTAAGGCATGCTAGTCATCCTGAGGATGTGAAGCAATTTGATACGAATAAGTTAAGAGAACGTTTTTTAATTGAGGATTTATTTGTGAGTGACCAAGTTAATATGGTATACAGCCATTATGATCGTATGATTGTTGGTGGTGCTCAACCTGTTGATGAAACACTAACTTTAGATGAAGAAGATACTTTAAAAACAGAGTTTTTTCTTGAAAGACGTGAAATTGGATTTATTAATATTGGTGGTTTAGCTGTACTAGAGATAGATGGTGAGAGTTATGAACTTTCACGTTTAGATGCTCTTTACGTTGGTAAAGGGAAAGAACAGGTGAAATTGAGCAGTATTGATCCGAATCAACCAGCAAAATTATACTTTTGTTCATGTCCTGCACATGAAAAACTTCCAATACAAAAGGCAACAATAGAGAATGCCAACCCTTTGAATTTAGGTTCTAAAGATGCTTGTAATGAACGAACGATATATCAATATATCCATGAAGGTGGATTGCAAAGCTGTCAATTAATGCTTGGTTTAACCATTTTAAAATTAGGAAGCATATGGAATACAATGCCTGCACATCTACATGATAGAAGAATGGAAGCTTATTTATATTTTGATCTAGAAGAACAGGCTAGAGTGCTCCATTTAATGGGGGAACCTAATGAAACTCGTCATATCATCGTGAAGAATGAACAGGCAGTTATCTCTCCAAGCTGGTCTATTCATTCTGGCTCAGGCACTAGCAACTATTCTTTTATCTGGGCAATGGCAGGTGAAAATTATACGTTTAAAGACATGGATATGGTGAACATAGAAGATTTGAAGTAATAATTAGATTGAAACGAGGTGTTCATTTATATGGTTACATATGATTTAACTGGTAAAATTGCAATGGTCACAGGAGCAGGTCGAGGTTTAGGCAAGGCGATGGCGGTTGGTATGGCACAAGCTGGGGCAGATGTTGTACTTTTAACTAATAGAACACCAGCTGAGGTAGTAAAGCAGGAGATTGAGGATTTAGGAAGAAAAGCTTCCATTGTTGTTGCTGATTTGGGGGATAAAGAGAAAACAGAATTAGCAGCTAAGGAAGCGATAGCTGCATTTGGGCAAGTGGATATTCTGATTAACAATGCGGGTATCATCCGTAGAGCACCGGCAGCAGAACATGCATATGAAGATTGGGAAGCGGTTATGAATGCAAATACGAACTCTATATTTTTATTAAGCCAAATCCTGGGTAGAGAAATGATAGATAGAGGTTATGGAAAAATCATCAACATTGCTTCTATGCTTTCTTTCCAAGGAGGCATCACGGTTCCAGGTTATACTGCAAGTAAACATGCAGTAGCCGGTTTGACCAAGGCCCTTTCAAATGAATGGGCATCCAAAGGATTACAGGTAAATGCGATTGCTCCAGGATATATGAGTACAGATAATACGGAGGCACTTCGAAATGACGAAAATCGCAATCGTCAAATTTTAGATCGAATTCCAGCAGGTCGATGGGGAACCCCAGAAGACCTTGTTGGTGCAGCACTTTTTCTTGCATCTTCAGCATCCGGCTATGTGAATGGTCATATTCTTTGTGTAGATGGTGGTTGGATGAATAGATAGAGGAGGTTTGTTATGCGATTGGTTCGTGTAGGCATCATTGGTTTAGGATTAATGGGTACTCGATACGTTAAATATTTTGAGGAAGGAAAAGTGGATGGAGCAACTTTAACTGCAGTAGTAACTTCTCGTAAAGAACAAAGAGATTGGGTGAATGAAACATTCAACAATAATGTAGATGTATACAAAAATCTAGATGAGCTGATTGCAAGCGGAAAAGTAGATGCTATTATCGTTGCAACACCTCATTATCATCATCCTGCTGCAGCAATACAAGCATTTCAAGCTGGATACCATGTGTTAATTGAAAAACCTGCTGGTGTCTATACGAAGCAAGTTAGAGAGATGAATGAAACTGCTTTAAAATCGGGCAAAGTTTTTGGTATTATGTACAATCAACGAACGAATCCGTTGTATATGAAATTAAGGGATATCATTCAGTCAGGAGAACTTGGGGAAATTTATCGAACGAATTGGACGGTTTCGAATTGGTTTCGAACACAAAGCTATTATGATGCTGTGTCTTGGAGATCCAGTTGGAATACAGATGGTGGGGGCGTTCTTATGAATCAAAGTCCTCATCAACTTGACTTATGGCAATGGACAACGGGGATGATACCTAAAAGGATTCGTGCTTTTTGTCATTTTGGTAAATATCACAATATTGAAGTTGAAGATGATGTTACAGCATATGTTGAATACGAAAATGGGGCAACAGGTGTTTTTATCACTAGTACAGGAGAGGCACCAGGGACGAATCGTTATGAGATTTCAGGTACACAGGGTAAAATCGTGATTGAAAACAATAAACTATCCTTTTGGCGATTGAGAGAATCTACCTATGAATTTAATGAACGGTATAAAGATGGAGGATTTAGTAAACCTGAATGTTGGGAATGCGAGATCCCTATTCAGGGAGAAGCTAAGGATGGACATTTAGAAGTGATAGTGGACTGGATCGATTCTATTAGAAATAGAACACCATTACTTTCTCCTGGAGAAGAGGGCATGAAAGGATTGATGATGGCAAATGCAATGTTATTGTCAACTTGGACTGATAACTGGGTTGAACTTCCTATAGATGAGGATTTATTTTATGAATACTTAATAAAAAAAATAAAAAGCTCTGAACAGAAGGAGTGAGTGTCATGGTAGAACCCATTAAGTTTAGTCTAATTGGTGGAGGGTTTCGTGCACAATTTTATTTGAGAATAGCTCAAGCCTTACCTGAACAATTTGTTGTATCGGGAATGGTGGTTAGAGATGAAATAAAAGGAAAGAAAATGGAAAATCAGTGGAACGTTGTTACTTATCGGACCATGGATGAATTACTTCAAAATGAATCTCCAAATTTTACAGTTTTGTGTGTGAACAGAAAGGCTAGTCTAGACTATTTATTTGATTTGGCTCACCGTGAAATTCCTGTACTAGCAGAAACACCCCCTGCACCTGATTTAAATGGTTTAATAGCTATATCAGAGTTATTGAAACGAGGAGCAAAGATCCAAGTTGCAGAACAATATGTTTTTCAACCGATGCATGCAGCTTATTTAAAAGTTATTGAGTCAGGAAGATTAGGGAATGTAAACGAAGCGACTGTTTCTGTATCTCATGCCTATCATGGAATAAGCATGATTCGTAAAATGCTGGGAATTGGTTGTGAAAAAGCAAAAATACAAGCGATGCGTTTTCAATCTCCTTGGATATCTGGCCCCAATAGAAAAGGTCCTCCTGAAACAGAAAAAATCGAGATGTCTAAAAGAGATATAGCTTGGATCAGGTTCGGAGATAAATTAGGGATTTATGATTTTACAAAGGATCAGCACAGGTCATGGATTCGTTCTAATTCTATTTCATTAAGAGGGGAGCGCGGAGAGATATTTGATGATCAATTGAATGTGCTTGAAGATTATAAAACTCCCCTTCATTTAGATTTTAAGAGAGTGAACAAAGGTGAGCAAGGGAATTTAGAGGGATATTTCCTAGATGGTATTATAGCTGGTGAAAAATGGGTGTACAAAAATCCATTTGCGCCAGCACGATTATTTGATGATGAAATTGCGATTGCCACTTGCTTAATAAAGATGGCTGATTATATCTCTGGAGGATCAGAATTCTATAGTTTAGCTGAAGCGGCACAGGATCATTATTTAGGCTTGTTGGTTGAGCAAGCGATTGCGACTGAAAGCGTTGTGATTTCAGCTAAACAGCCTTGGCATGAATATATGAAACATAAAATACTATCAAACAATTCAAGCTTATGATAAAATGAACACAACGAACATTATCAAACATATAAACACGTTTGTTTATGTTCGTTTTTTTTGTAGGGATAGTTAGGGGGATTAATATTTTTTTATGCTTGCAGGTGAAAGACAACAAAAAATATTAGATTTGATACAAACGAATGGTTCAGTAAAAGTTTCTCAAATAAGTACGATGTTTCAAGTGACAGAAAAAACAATTCGTGAGGATTTAGAAAAGTTAGAAAAGAGACAGCTACTAAAGCGAATTCATGGTGGGGCAATATCGATCCATAAACAAATAAATATTTTGACTGAAGAACAGTCTATAAACAACATGTTGAGTGAGAAAGAAGCAATTGCTGAAGCAGCATTGAAGCACATTCGACCAAATGATATTATTGCTCTCGATGCTGGCAGTACCTCGCTTGAAATCGCTAAAAAATTGGAGATATTTCCGTTGACTGTTGTAACAAATGACTTGATGATTATTCGAGAGCTGTGTCTTCGTGATGAGATTCGATTGGTTGTACCCGGCGGTTATAAACAAAGTAATATGTTGATCCATAATGATAACACAGAATGGATTGAACAGTTAAACATTCATAAATTATTTTTAACAACATCAGGAATACATCTAGAGTTTGGATTATCCATTTTCAATAAAAGCTTGATTCCTCTAAAAAAAGCTTTGCTTAAGGCTTCTAAAGAAGTGATTTGCATAGCTGATCATAGAAAGTTTAATAAGGGGGCATTATTTACTTTCGCTGCTTTGGAGGAAGTAAACTTATTCATTACGGATGAAGGCGTGCAACCTTCAGTACATAAAGAATTATTATTTAATCAGAAACTAGAAATTGCCACAACAACATGAAGCAACTCATTATAACAAACAAACTGTAATGATATGAAAAAAAGGAGGAGAATCTATAATGAATAAACAGTTAGAGGTCATCACCTTTGGCGAGAGCATGGGGCTGTTTACCCCTCCATCAGATAAAACATTAGAAACAGCAACACAGTATTTTCGTTCATTCGGTGGAGCAGAAAGTAATGTTGCTATTGGTTTAGCAAGATTAGGGCACTCCGTTGGATGGTTTTCAAGGTTAGGTCATGACCCTCTAGGTGTATCTATAAAGAAAACCTTAAGAGGTGAAAATATTGATGTTTCTAAAGTGAAATTGATTGAAGGAACTCCAACCGGTTTTATGATGCGCCATATCAAAACAGGTAGAGTTGAAGTCTTTTATCATCGAAAATCATCTGCTGCCAGTATGATGGAACCAGTTGATGTAGATGAACAATATATAAAACAGGCACAAGTTTTACATATTACAGGAATTACCCCTTCGCTTAGTTCATCCTGTCGTGAAACGGTATTCCATGCAGTTCAAATTGCGAAACAAAATGGAGTTAAAGTCTGTTTTGATCCTAATTTAAGATTAAAGTTATGGAGCCTAGAAGAAGCTCGCTCAACATTGCTTCCGCTTATGGAAATAGCAGATTATTTTCTTCCAGGGTTAGAAGAGTTAGAGTTATTATTTGAGACTAGCGATTGGAATATGATTCAAGATAGACTAAAGAATTTAGAAGCTACATCGATTGTAAAAGGTGGAAAAGGCATAAATTATGTTGTTTCTAAGGATGACACCAGTGAAGTACCGTATGAATTAGCCAATAAAGTGGTTGATACCATCGGTGCTGGGGATGCCTTTTGTGCTGGGTTTTTATCAGGAATACTAAAAGGATTATCTCCAGAAAAAGCAGTGGAAAGAGCTCATTTAAATGCATCTGTTGTCATTCAAGATCATGGTGATTGGGAACCTTTACCTGAAGCTGAAATAATAGATCAGTTATTATCAAAACAACATTTTGTAGAAAGATAATAAACTTACCCACATTTTGTGGGACCCGAAACAAAATTCGTAGAGTTGGAGCGAACAATAAATGAAAAAATATGAAACTTTAAAAAAGATGAATCAGTATGGTGTTGTTGCTGTATTAAGAGGAAAATCAGCAGAGGATGTATTAAAGATGTCTGAAGCGGCAATTGCGGGCGGAATCAAGAGCATTGAAGTAACAATGACGGCTCCTGGAGCATTAGACATCATTGAAGAGTTATCCAATAAATATAGTCAAAATGCGAATCCAGAGTCGCCAGTCATCGGTGCAGGAACGGTCCTAGATGATGTGACTGCTCGATTAGCCATATTAAAGGGAGCCTCTTATGTAGTTTCCCCATCATTTCAGCCTGAGACAGCAACAATGTGTAATCGTTATCGCATTCCATATCTTCCAGGGGTCATGACAGTTCGTGAAGCACAGACAGCAATTGAAGCAGGTGCTGACATTGTGAAGCTGTTCCCTGGTAATGTCTATAGTCCTTCTACGATCTCTGCGTTAAAAGGACCTCTTCCACAGTTGAATATTATGCCTACAGGTGGGGTGAATATAAAAAACTTGCATGAATGGATTCAGGCAGGTGCATTTGCCGTAGGCATTGGATCAGATTTAACAAAAGAAGCAGAAAAGACAGGGGATATTTCAATAGTGACTCAAAAAGCGGAAGACTATATGGAAGCTTTTTATCGTGCCAAGCAGTAAGCAGATCTTAAGAGTTTTGTGGTTTCAAAGGGTGGATTTACTCCATCCTTTGAAATGTATTGAATTTGTAGATTAAAAATCATATTATCTATAAAAGAGGTGAGGGTATGTTAGACGGCAAAAAAAACAACGTTGTTAAAATTCATGGAAGTGATTCTGTTGCTATCACTTTGAAAGAATTTAATGAAGGTGAACGAATTATTTTAGATGATAAAGTTGTTGAAATCAATGAGACCATTCCCTATGGACATAAGATTGCTATTAAGGATGTTTCAAAGGGTGAAGATATTATTAAATTTGGTTACCCAATCGGTCATTCTACTGAGAATATTGTTGCAGGAAGCTGGATACATAGTCATAACATGAAAACAAACCTACACGGAGAATTAGACTATGAATATGAAAAAGTAGAACAAAGCACAGACAAACAAGTTCGTTCCTTTGATCAAACATTTAAAGGTTATATGAGAGACAATGGAGATGTAGGGATTAGAAATGAAATCTGGATCATTAATACGGTAGGTTGTATAAACAAAACTGCTGAACTCTTAGCCAATATGGCTAATCAAGAATTACGTGATGAATCTTTTGATGGTGTATTTCATTTTCCACATCCATTCGGTTGTTCTCAGCTTGGTGACGATCTAACTTATACTCAAAAACTATTAAGCAACTTAGTCCATCATCCAAATGCAGCAGGTGTATTAGTTTTAGGTTTAGGTTGTGAAAATAACTATATTGAATTGTTTAAAAAAGTTTTAGGTGATTATGACAATCGCAGAGTAAAATTTTTAGAGGTTCAAGCTGTGTCAGATGAGATGGAGTCAGGGTTGGATTTAATAGAAGAATTAGTTCAATATGCTAAAAAGTTTACTAGAGAAGATATACCAGTTTCTAAGTTAAAGATAGGATTGAAGTGTGGAGGTTCTGATGGTTTTTCGGGCATTACTGCCAATCCTTTAGTTGGTAGATTTGCTGATCACCTTATATCAAAAGGAGGGACAGCTGTATTAACAGAGGTGCCTGAAATGTTTGGAGCAGAAACCATCCTTATGAATCGAGCGAAAAATGAAGAAACATTTTCTAAAATCGTAGACCTTGTCAATGACTTTAAGCGTTATTTTATCAGACATGATCAAGTTGTTTATGAAAATCCTTCACCCGGTAATAAAAAAGGGGGGATTACAACGCTCGAAGAAAAATCATTAGGATGCATTCAGAAGGGTGGTTTTGCAGAAGTAAACGATGTTGTTCAATATGGTGAAAGAGTAACTGAGACAGGTTTAAACCTCTTACAAGGTCCTGGAAATGATCTTGTATCTGTAACCGCTTTAGCTGCTTCAGGTGCTCATATCGTGTTGTTTACAACGGGAAGAGGAACTCCTTTTGGTGGACCAGTCCCTACTGTAAAGATTTCTACAAATACTGGCCTCTATGCAAGAAAGAAGAACTGGATTGATTTTGATGCAGGTCAGCTTTTAGACCACAAAGATATGAACCAATTAAGTGAAGAGTTATTTGATTATGTAGTGAATGTAGCATCTGGAGATATTACTGTGAACAATGAATTTTACGGATTTAAGGAAATTGCAATATTTAAAGATGGCGTAATGATGTAGATTATATACATTTAGAGGACTGGAGGATGTTTATGAAAATGAATCAGCTGAATCGTGAATGGATAGAAAAATATCAAAATAAACACAACTTCAAATCATCTGTTCATTTGGAAGAGAAGATTTTACAAATTGGCGAGGGTAATTTTTTACGTGGATTTTTAGATTGGATGATTTTTAAATTAAATCAACAAGGCAAGTTTGAGGGGAAAGTTGTTGCAGTCCAACCGACCAAACATGGCAAGGTAGTTCCGAAGCTAAATCAGCAAGACGGATTATATACAACGGTATTAAGAGGGATTGATGATGGAGAAAAGGTAGAAAAAATTGAAATTATAGATTCTATCAGCCGTGGACTTAATCCATATGAACAGTGGGATGAGGTTTTAAAGGTTGCGGAATCGCCAATGATACAGTTCGTCTTTTCAAACACAACGGAATCTGGTTTAACTTATAAAGAAGAAGTTTATGATCCTTCTCAGTCACCTGATTCTTTTCCGGGAAAATTAACAGCTCTTTTATATCACCGTTTTAATAAACTTGGAATGGAAAAAAACTCAGGGTGGATTATTATTCCATGTGAATTAGTAGATTTTAATGGGCAGCTCTTAAAAGAGCTTGTATTGAAAACGGCTGAAAGCTGGAATCTTTCAGATCAATTTTTGCAGTGGATTGAAACTGAAAATATATTTTGCAACACACTGGTTGATCGTATTGTAACGGGATACCCTAAAGATCAAATAGAGGAATATGAAGAGAAGATAGGCTACGTAGATATTTTATTAACGACTGGAGAACCCTATCATCTTTTTGTCATAGATTCGCCAAAGGATATGAGAAACATTCTGCCATTTCATGAAATTGGATTAAATGTGCATTGGGATGAAATAAAACCGTATAGAGATTTAAAAGTAAAACTGTTAAATGGTCCACATACATTGATGGCTGCTGTTGGATTTTTATGTGGCATCGAAACGGTTAAGGAAGCGATGGAGGATGAGATCGTTGGTTCTTTTATTCAAAATAGTATAAACGAAGAGATGGTACCCACTTTTGATGATGTGAAAAAGGCTACAAATTATGTAAATAGTGTAACGGAAAGATTCATTAATCCTTTCAATAAACATCTATTAAAAGATATTGCTTTAAATACTGTATTTAAATTTAAAACTAGATTGATGCCAACGATCAAGCTTTATGAGGGGAAATTCCATCATCTTCCTAAATACATTGTTTTTTCATTTGCTGCATTATTTGTGTATTGCAAACCTTACAAACAAGAAAACAATGAATTTATAGGCTCTAATTTCTCAAAAGATTATGTAATCAAAGATAAGGTAGAAGTTTTAGAACTATTCTCTAAAGCTTGGTCACATTATGATGGTAGTATTCAAAGTATTCAAAAATTAACAACTGAAGTATTAAGCGATCGTTCGATTTGGGATGAGGATTTAAATGAGATTACAGATTTAAATCATATGATCGTAACTTATATAAACGATATATTGGGACATGGAATGAAGGCAAGTTTAAGCAGGATATGATTGGGTGGTATAAGGAATAAATATTCCCTATCATTTTTTTAAAAATTTATATATGAGGTGATTGGATGACTTTTTTAAGTGAACATATGATGTTGAAAAGTGAAAGTGCTAAATTGTTATTTCATGATTATGCGAAACAAATGCCTATAATTGATTTTCATACCCATCTAAGTCCACAAGAAATCGCTGAAAATAAAACTTATCACAATATAACAGAACTGTGGTTATCAGGAGACCATTATAAATGGAGAGCAATGCGCTGGCTTGGCTTTGATGAGAAGTTGATTACAGGTGAAGCTTCAGATAAAGAAAAGTTTATGACATGGGCTAAAACATTACCCTATACTATGGGAAATCCGATTTATGTGTGGTCACATTTAGAGCTTAGTCGATATTTTGGAATCGAGGAATTATTAACACCAGAAAATGCTGAACATATTTGGGAGGTTTGCAATGAAAAGTTAAAGGACAGCTCATTTAGCACTCAAAACATATTACAGCAATTTAATGTGAAGGTTATTAATACAACAGATGATCCAATTGATTCACTTAACTATCATCGGAATATAATGGAACAGGGTAATATTGCAACTGAAGTTCTTCCAACATTTAGACCCGATCAGGTATTAAATATAGATCAGCTAAGTTTTAAAGACTATATTCATAAAATGGAACAAGTAACTGAGTTATCTATCTCAAATTATAGTGATTTGATCTCAGCTGTAGAAAATAGAATTCGATATTTTAATGAAAATGGGTGTCGTATATCAGATCATGCTTTTACTGAACTACCTTTTAGTTCATGCACTGAGGATGAGGCAGCTACTATATTTAAAAAGGGTATTGATGGACAGCAGTTATCACTTGATGAGATTCACAAATATCAAACAAAAACCATGATGCATTTAGGTCAAATTTATAATTCACTCGGCTGGACGATGCAGCTGCACATTGGAGCCATTAGAAATAATAACTCACGCATGTTATCTTTATTAGGCAAAGATACGGGATATGATTCTATTCTAGACTATAAGCTTGCAGAAAATTTAAATGGATTTTTAAATGAACTGGACAAAGAAAATACGTTGCCAAAAACGATTGTATATACTTTAAATGCAGCTGGGAACGATGTGATTGCTTCAGCCATTGGAAACTTCCAGTCAACAGGCGCAAGAGGTAAGCTGCAATTTGGTTCAGGTTGGTGGTTTAATGATACGAAAGAGGGTATGTTGAATCAAATGAAAACGCTGGCTAATATTGGGGTTTTAAGTACGTTTATTGGGATGTTGACGGACTCTAGAAGTTTTCTTTCTTTTCCTAGACATGAGTACTTTCGCAGAGTTCTATGTGATTTATTTGGAGGCTGGATAGAAAATGGGGAGTTACCAAGGGATTATGAATTTATTGGCAGCATCATTCAGGATATTAGTTATAACAATGCGTTGAACTATTTTTCAAAATAATGATTTAAAATTAATTATGAAATGAACCCTTGGGAAAAATCCAAGGGTTCATTTCTATTTATATATAGTAGGTAATTCTTTACGGATTGATTTTACCAACACCAGCGCCTGCAATAACAATTGATTTCACATCTTCTACTGGGTCTAGATTATAAGTGTATGGCGGTGTGTAGCTGACTGTAGAAGTTGTCGGCTGATTACCGGTATTATTTTGGAATATATTATTGGAAACATCCCAGTATCCAATTTGACTGCTGTATAAAGACACGACTGGATCTTTAGAATTTTCAAAATGGTTATTTTCAATTCTGAGCGTTGCTCCCATTCTGGAATTAATACCTGTATCAATGATGTTATTGTAATAGTTATTATATAGATGCCCTTGACCAAATCTGAATAGAGGTCCTCTTGAATACATGTTTTCCCAACGATTGTGATGATATGTGATCTTGCGGTCGAAATTATCACTGTCAGAAGAACCTACAAGTGCTGTTTTCCAGCTATCATGCACATAGTTGTAGGAGAAGGTAATATATTCAGCATCGTCCTTTACATCAAACAAACCGTCGTAATAATCTTTGTCAACATCTAAACTATTGTATAATTCATTATGATCTACCCAAATGTTATTTGACGGTCCCACGATGCTGATAGCATCTTTATCACCGATATCAACGTGATGAATGGTTAGATTACGGATAATAATATTGTTTGCTCTCCATACTTTAATGCCAATTCCGTTTAATTCTCCATTTGTACCAACGCCAAGAATGGAAATGTCTGAAACATCTTTTACGTCAATTTTATTGTTGGAAGAATTCGCTGGTGTAATCGTTCCGTCTACATAAATAGTTAAGGGTAAGTTTGGATCTTTATTATTGATTGCGTTTTGCAAGTCTGTTCCTGTACTAACCGTGACTACGACTGCATTGTCACCTTCACCACCAGTAGTTCCTCCATTCAATGTTGCAAATCCAACCAAATCATTTGCATTACCAGGTGGATTTCCTCCTCCAGCATCTTGTGGAGTGGCATTTACTTCTATAGAATTTTCACTTTCTCCTATGCTATTTACTGCACTAATGACATAATAATAGGTCGTACCGTTTGTCAACCCTGTATCTGTAAAGCTAGTTGATGTCAACCCTGTTGCAATTGTATTATAAGTACCACCTGCTGTTGTTGAACGTTTTATATTGTAGCTGTCAGCATTTGATACGATATCCCATGATATAGAGATAGTAGAATTGGAAGGATTGATAAGTACATTTGATGGAGCCTCTGGCGATACTTGACCTCCTCCATTATCACCACCTCCGGTACTGCCAACTTCAACGATTTGCCATTGCTGATGATCTCCGTCTCCATAAGTCCATTGCCCAACATTACCGCCATCAGTTAGAGAAGCATTTTGAACTTCTAAAGCTTTTTTACTATTTTTGTTAATTAGTTTAAAGTAGCCACCGCCAACGTCTTCAATTGTCCAAGCGTGAGCCTGACTGCTCCTCTCCCTCATTTGAACAACATCTGCACCATCTTCTTTGGATTTATTTAAAATATAGATTAGTTTTCCACTATTTACATTGACAATATGATAATACCCTTCACCTATGCTTTCTATTTGCCATTGCTGTTCTGGAAGGTCGCTGCGGGACACTTGAACTAAAGTATCATCGTCTTGAGTTCCAGCATTTAGAACCTCAATGGCTTTCCCACTGTTTTTATTGATTATAATGTATTTTTTATTTGGATCAATGCCTGTAGATGCAGCTGGTGTGGCACTGACTTCTGCAGAATCAGCGCTTTCGCCAAATGTATTGCTTGCACTAATGACATAATAGTAGGTCGTTCCGTTAGTTAAACTTGTATCGGTAAAGTTGTTACCAGTTAGATTGTTAACTATTGAAGTATAGGAGCCTCCTAGAACTAATGATCGTTTTACAGTATAAGATTCTGCTTGATTGACAGGATTCCAAGTTAAAAGGATAGAACCATCACCAGAACTTGCATTTAAATTAGTAGGGGGGGTTGGAGGTAATTCGTCTCCGCCACCACCTCCAGTTCCTCCATCAATAACACCAACACCAGCATATTGAAGAACAAGTGCTTTTATATCTTGTACTGGATCTAATGTATAGTTATAAGGTGGAGAATAACTTACTGTAGAAGTTGTTGGTTGATTTCCTGTTGTATTTTCAAAAATATTATTGGATACATCCCAGTATCCAATTTCACTGCTGTAAAGAGATACGATGGGATCTTTTGAATTTTCAAAATGGTTGTTTTCAATTTTGAGCGTGGCACCCATTCTAGAATTAATACCTGTATCTATAATGTTGTTGTAATAGTTATTATAGAGATGACCTTGGCCAAACCTGAAAAGTGGTCCTCTTGAAAAGATATTTTCCCAGCGGTTATGATGGTATGTGATTTTTCGATCGTAATTATCTCCATCTGAAGAACCTACCAATGCTGTTTTCCAGCTATCATGAACATAATTGTATGAGAAGGTAATGTATTCTGCATCTCTTTTAACATCAAAAAGTCCATCGTAATAATCTTTGTCAACATCAAGACTATTATATAACTCATTATGGTCTACCCAGATGTTATTTGCAGGTCCTTCGATGCTAATGGCATCTTTATCACCAGTATCTACGTGATGAATAGTTAAATTTCGTATGATGATGTTGCTTGCACGAATGATTTTTATGCCAAT
This sequence comes from Chengkuizengella axinellae, assembly GCF_030730905.1. Classification (GTDB taxonomy): domain Bacteria; phylum Bacillota; class Bacilli; order Paenibacillales; family KCTC-33759; genus Chengkuizengella; species Chengkuizengella axinellae. Next base: position 130,720 of record NZ_JAVAMP010000001.1, read on the forward strand.
TCCGTTTAATTCTCCATTGAGGCCTTCACCAATGATCGAGATATCAGATACATCTTTCACATCAATTTTACTATTCGATGAATTACTTGGTGTAATTGTTCCATTTACATAAATGGTTAAAGGAAGATTTGGATCTTTGTTTGAAATAGCATCTTGTAGTTGTGTACCCGTATTTACTGTCACAATTACAGCATTACTACCTTCACCACCTGTTGTTCCTCCATTCATAGTTGCGAATCCCACAGGTTGATTTAAATCTGAAGGAACCGAGGTTCCTGATGTTTCAGGTGTTGCACTGATTTCCGTTGAATTGATGCTTTCACCAGCTTCATTCACTGCACTTATGACATAATAGTAGGTTGTTCCATTTGAAACGTTAGAATCTGTAAAGGTGAGGGTTGTCAAATTACTAGTTAATATTGAATATGAACCGCCAGAGGTTGTTGAACGTTTGATATTATAACTATCCGCATTACTTATTTCATCCCAAGATAAAGAAATGAATCCATCTGAAGGAGCAGCACTAATATTAGATGGAGGATTTGGAATGACTATACCACCAGGATCGCTCGTGTCAGTGTTTCCATCATCAATAAATTTCAAGTAATCAATGTTAGCACCCCCTTCAGAGGAAATACCAGTTAAACGTATTGTATTGTTTCCTTCATTAAGTTGAGCGCTTGGAGAAACGAATTGCCAATTTGTCCAACTCCCTGTTCCAGGGAAGGATAAACTAGCCTCAACTACAGCACCATTCACTTGAATTTCTGCTGGACGATCTGTAGAGGCATTTGCATATCGAAAATCTAAAGTATAACTTCCAGTTGTCCCTGCATTGATCACCCACTCTATAAATCCGCCAGCTTCATTTGGATCAAAATTTACGTACCCTTCACCATCATATCCTCCATTTTTTGTTTCAAATATTGCACCTGACATCACATTTGCATCTTCACCTTGATAGAATTCTTCCACTGTATTGGCTTGCAAAGGAGTGGATAAAAATAATGAACTGAATAAACAAAATACCATTAGAACACTTAAACTTTTTTTCAAGATAATCTCCCTACTTTCTAAAAAGTTTTTAACATCAAAACAGTTATTCAATGAAAACGTTGTTATTTAAAAATTTCAAAATACAGAAAATAATAACGTTGTTATTTTGGCTTATATGTAATTACAACGTTGTTATTTTTTGGTATTTAAAGCGCTTTCATTATTGTGAAATAAACCTCCTTCCTTTAAAATGATTATATCACAATCAATTATGATATAATGGAAAAAATGAAACTATACTAAATATATATTAAGTTTTGACTCGAGTTATACTGGGATTAGTACATTAGTTGTAAGAGAAAAAACTGTTTCCGAATAGGGAAACAGTTTTTTGAAGGATTATTAATATAATAATCTCTTTACATCTAATGAAGGTCTCAAATATATTCTTGAGTAACTCCGATAGGAGTTTTTGCTGGATATCTACCAATTTTACTTTATAACTCCACACTTACTCGTCGCTTTTCCTTAAAATACACCCATTCTTTATACCCGATCTTCTTCAGTCTTGCTGCAACCAAGTCCCATTCATCACCTACACGATCTGGAACATGTGCATCTGAACCAAATGTGACGTATACACCATAAAACAAAGCTTTTTCTAAAATGTCGTCAGATGGATACCATCCTCCAACATCTTTTGTTTTACCAGAAGTATTAATTTCAATAGCTGCTTCACATTCAGCAACTACCTTCAATGTTTCATCAATACTTTCTGTTTGAATATTTGAAAACTCAGGATAATAACCTTTCATAGCATCAATATGTCCTAAAATCTGAAACATTCCACTTCGAGCAGATTGTTGAATCAGTTCATAATATTGATCCTTTTGCTCCACTTTTTCTTGATCGCTTAAACCATGCCATCTTTTTTTATTAAAAATACTAACGCCATTGACCCGATGAATAGAGCCTATAATATAGTCAAATGGATATTTTTCATATTCTTTTTGGTAAAGATGAGCGTATTCAGGGAAAAAATCTGATTCTATACCTAACAAAACCTCAATTTGACCTAGATATTTTTTTTTCAGTTTTAATATTTCATTAACATAGTTGGGAAATTCGCTTTTCGCCATTGCAATTTTTGGTTCTGCTTGATCTTTAGAGTGAGCGAAATAGGGTGAATGGTCTGATATGCCAATGACTTTCATTCCTTTTTCAATTGCTTCTTTGATATAGTCCTCTATAGTACCTTCTGCATGCCCGCAACGATAATGATGTGTATGTAGGTCAAATTTCATGCCCTCATCTACTCCGATCCTAAAAATTGTGACTCTGACATTCCTTTTAGATCATCTAAAAATTGTTGAAGTGCAGTACTTAAGTATCGATCTGATTTATATATCACACCTACTGGATGACTAACTGCCTCTAATTCGTCTACTTGAATCATTTTTAATGTACCCAATTTAAGTTCATTTGAAATGGATGATTTAGAAATAATTGCAGCCCCAAGATTAATTTCAACCATTCTCTTCACTTCTTCACTGCTTGTCAATTCCATGACTATTTGTGGCGTGAAATTCAGTTTTTTAAATATTTGATCCATAAACCTTCTGCCTGCAGAACCTGGTGAAATCATAATAAAAGATAAATCTTTTAATGACTCTGCTGAAGTATGTCTTTTATTTGCTAACGGGTGCTCTGGTGCAACTACAAGCTCAAAGGTATCGTAATATAAGACGGATGTTTCAAGCGTAGGTTTTTTGTCAGTTAAATAAGTAATTCCTATATCAATAAGTCCACTTTCAACACTAGACATGATTTGTGAAGAAGGCATGGAATGAATGCTGGTTTTAATGAGTGGGAATTGATTTTGGAAATAGCTAAGTACACGAGGAAGTACTTGCATTGCTATGGAAGTCGTTGTCCCTAGTTGAATATGTCCTTGAGGTGTTTCGTTCATATCTGATAATTTTTGTTTAAGTTCATCAACAATATTTAATATTTCAACAGCATGTTCTATGAAAAGATGTCCGTTGTCAGTTAATGTTATAGGCTGGTTTCTATCAATAAGAACGGTTTGAAACTCATCTTCCAAGCTTTTGATTTGTGCAGATACTGCGGGCTGCGTTAAGTTTAAAAAGTCTCCTGCTTTCCTAAAGCTTTTCATTTTTGATAAAGCTATTAATGTTTCGAGTTGATTGATATTCAACAGTGATCCCCCTCTCTAATAGAAGTAGTTCAAAAAGTCTCTTTTTAATGGAAAACTGAGCTTTTGAACACGTACTAATAGATATAATTTATTAAAAATATAAGCTTTAATAAAAAAGTTGTATATATTTTATTATAAGCAACCTGAGTTCCTGAAGCAAACACTTCATAAACCCTTTATTTTTCAGCCATACCCTCTAAAATTGTATATTTTAGTCGTACTTTGTAAGAAAATTCATGTACTTCGTGCCATTTATTCGATATAATTAGCAATAAACGTCAATATTTCTTCCAAAATAAGGAGAAAAAATATGGATAAAAATTATATTCATCCTTTTTTAGAGTCAGCAAGTAATGTGTTAGAACAAGTGGTTCGTGTTCGCCCAACCTCAGGTGAATTGGAAATTAAAGATGTGAAGTATCTTGACCGTCATATTTGGATTTTGATAGGTATGAGCGGCCATTTAAAAGGAGAAATCTTATTTGGTTTGCCTGAGCAAGTAGCGCTTAAGATTGTATCAGAAATGATGGGCGGATTCCAAGTGAATGAATTAGATGATATGAGCCAAAGTGCGATTTCTGAGCTGGGTAATATGATCAGTGGGAATGCTTCAACATTGTTGTTTGATCGTGGAGTTTCTGTGGATATTACTCCCCCTCAAATTATTCAGTCTATTGAACATTTTCATGCACAAAAGGCATGGACAATACCATTAAATATTAAAGATGTGGGGGAATTCAACATTCAAGTATTAGTTACATAAAAAGAGGTTATAAATCGAGTGAATTACTTTTAAAGCTATCTGTATCCCTCATGTGATAGCTTCATTTTATGTAATCAATAGATTGTTGGTTGTTAAGTTCTAGTATAGATTATCTTATAGAAATGGGTGTGAATAAGGTTAATACGCTGGAGCAAAAGGTTGTGGTCATTACAGGTGCATCTGGTGGAATTGGAGCACATATGGCGATAAAACTTAGTACTTATGGAGCTATTCCTATATTATTGGCTAGATCTAAAGAACGATTAGGAAAAATATCGGACCAAATTCAAGGTCAACATGATGTTTATGTTGTTGATGTCTCTTCAAAAGATCATATTTTTGAAGTTATTTCTTTGATTTTATCCAAGTATGGAAAAATTGACATCTTCATCAATAACGCGGGGTATGCCGTTTTTAATGATTTTTTACAGTTGTCATTGAATGAAATTGAAGAAATGATGATGGTTAATTATTTTGGGGTTGTTTATAGTTGTAAAGCGGTTTTACCTTCTATGATAGAGAGAAATTCAGGACATATCATTAATGTAGCGTCTATGGCTGGGAAGGTTGGTTCTGCCAAATCTTCAGCTTATGCTGCAAGCAAACATGCTGTTTTAGGATTTACAAATAGTTTGCGTCAAGAATTGAATAAAACAAATATTATTGTATCCTCACTTAATTGCGGTCCAATTGATACTCCTCTTTTGACAAAAGCTGATGTTTCTGGAGATTATAAAGCAAATTTGCCAAAGTGGTTTATATTAGAACCAGAAACAGTAACGAAAGCGATATTAGATATTATTGCAAATCAAAAAGTTGAAAAAAACATCCCACTTATTGCAAACATGGGTTCAAAAATATTACAGATTCTACCTAGGTCTCTGGACAAAATAACTGCAAAAATTACAAATAGAAAGTAATTGAATTGATGTAAGTAAAACAAACAACCTCCAACCTTTTTATTATGGGATTGGAGGCTTGTTGTTTCATTATTTATTCAAACATTGATTCACCTGATTAACAACTTCATTCGCAGATAATCCATCCGCGTTTATTATAGAAGCTTGTGTATGTGTATCAGCCATTCCCATCATATTTTGATCTTGCCCTGTGATGACACAACATTGGCAGTTTTGCATATTATTTTCCTCTAAATTCACCACATCATGTCCTTCATTTTCTAGTGCTTGTTTAACATTGGACAGATTTTCTTCTACAGCTACTCTTGCCATGATTTTTTCCTCCATTTATATGAGTTTCCCCCGCATGAACAGTTTTCACTTTCTCATGCTGTAAGACTCCCTTCAAGGGGGAGATAACAGCATAATCTCACCTGATAAGGTCATCTAACTATCAGTGGAAGATATAAAAAATCCCACTGAAAGCAAGATTCTCTTTATAAGATTCCTTATTTAAAAAGGTGGAAATCATCAATATATTATCGGGGTTTATTCCTTTATGTATTTTGAACTATGATGAATGAAAATATTCTCATTATTATAATATACATGCGATATCATATGTGTAATTTTGATAAAAGATCCTACAGGTATTATAATGGATTACATAATAAGGAAAAATTGAGATGAGGTGTTTGGATTGAATCCTGTGTTGCAATTAAAAGAGGTTACGGGAGGATATAGTTTAAAAAAACCGGTTTTACACGGGTTATCTATAAATGTAAATCCAGGAGAAATGGTGGGTTTGATTGGTTTAAATGGTGCTGGGAAAAGTACAACCATTAAACACGTTTTGGGGTTATTAAAACAGCATAAGGGCGAGATTTTAATCAATGGCCATACATTGGAAAGCAAACCAATGGATTATAGAGCATCTTATGCTTATGTTCCAGAAAATCCTTTAATGTACGATGAATTAACGGTGCAAGAGCATTTAGAATTAACAGCAATGGCTTATGATATTGATAAAAAAACGTACACAAATCGTGTAGAGTATTTGGTAGATGAATTTCAAATGAGAGACAAGCTTACTAAATTTTCGGCTCATTTATCGAAAGGAATGCGCCAGAAGATGATGATCATGAGTGCATTTCTTGTCCAACCTTCGCTATATATCATAGATGAACCTTTCTTAGGTTTAGATCCATTAGGCATTCGTTCTTTGCTCGACTTGATGGTTAAAATGAAAGAGGCTGGAGCAAGTATATTAATGAGCTCTCATATTCTATCTACAATAGAACAATATTGTGATAAGTTGGTTGTACTTCATGAAGGACATGTTATTGCAAGTGGAGAGTTAAATGATATTCAGTTGGCTTCTGGTTTGGACAACCCTTCTTTGGAAGATGCTTTTTATGCTTTAGTTAAGGATGGCTTTAAACGATGAATGACTTATGGAATAAAAGGGTGATGGAATTTTGGAAAGAGGTCGCCCCATACTTGAAATTTGTATTGAATGGGGGACTGATTGCTTTCATTGTAATTAGTTTTTCTATAGGAAGCATTTATTACAGGCGGTTTTTAGAAAATCCGCCACCAGATTTTCCGATTCATTTTCTGCTCACTTGCATTATGTTATTGTTTATTGCATTAAATCCAATAAGAACTTATTTGAGGGAAGCAGACTTGATTTATTTAGTTCCTGCTGAACATCAAATGAACAAATATTTTAATAAATCAATCACAGCTAGTTTTATCACTCAAGGTTCGGTTTTGACCTTCATTTGGATATTGTTATATCCATTATATTTAGTAACTAATGAAACGAATAGCATGACGTTTTTTATATTTTTATTGATGTTGTTCATTTTTAAATGGATATTAATGTTAGGAAACTGGCAGGAGCAGCAATTTCAATCGAATGTTCATAGAAAAATCTATTCAGTTCTTAGGTGGTTAATATCTTTTGTAGTATTATATGTTTTACTCACCTTTAATTCATTTAAAGGGTTCGTTTTTATTGGCATTGTATTGATGACTTATTTTATTTCTTTTCGTTTAATACCTAGTTATATGATTCATTGGAATAGACTTATATTTGTTGAACAACAGCACAAAGCTAGAATATATGCATTTTTAAGCTGGTTTGTTGATGTACCACAACTGTCAAAGCGGGTTAAACACCGCAAAATGCTTAGTCGAAGTATAAAACTTGTCCCGTTTCAACAGGAAAACACTTATTTATATTTGTATTTTGTAACGTGGATACGCTCTGATTTATTTGGAATGATTGTTCGAATGACTTTGGTTGGCATTGTGTTAGTAACTTTTTTATCGATTGTATGGATGAAGTATTTTATCTTTATTGCAGTTGTTTATTTATCAGGATTACAAATCTTATCTTTAAGACATTACCATCAAAATATGTTTTGGGTTAATATTTATCCATTGCCAAAAGAGTTAAGAATAGAGGGGGTATTGAAAAACTCTTTTCGGATTCATATCATTATTATTTTAATCATTAGTATACCTTTTATATTAACGATTACAAATTTAATTCTTGGCTTTGTTTTATTAGCTCTTAGTATTTTACTTTCTAAAATATATCACCGTTCATTAGGCAAAAAGTTGTGAAATGAAATAGAAAATGGCCTTATTTTGCTGTTGCTCCTGCTCAGGGGCAACATAATATAAGGCCATCATTATTAAAGCTGTGATGAAATGTTTTTCTTATAACATAAGAATTTATAATTTTTAAAATTCAATGTTTCAACAAAAACTACCTCTAATGAAGGATTCGACGACATCTCCGAGAGACTCCGATAGGAGTTTTTGTTCATGATAGATTTTATTTTATCACGAGGTACTTATTTAACATAACCATATCCAATGCTCGAATACCATCTTCCCAAATTTCTTCAGGATAATTAGCAAAAAAATTACGGCGCACATGTGTGATTCGAAAACCACACTTTTGGTAAAAGGCTAGGTTGTTAATGCTGGAATTTGCAGTTCCAACAGTAATGACTTTAAATCCTTTTTGTTTATACAATTCACATATAAGTTTTATCATTTCCTTGCCGTAACCTTTTCCTTGTTGTGAAGGAGTAACGGCCATGTTTTTAATTTCTATGGTTTCAGTGCCATCCTCAATGATAAGAGAAACTCCAACACAATTTCCTGATAAATCAATGGCTGCAAACAAATGTCCCTCGTATAAATAACTTTTTACAATTTCCTCTGATTCATCAGCTAATACGAGTAGATCTAAATAATGGTTATAATCATCAAATGTTACTTTAGATAAAGTGATCATCATTTCATTCCTATTTCATTATGAGGTGGTGATCTTTTTCTTAGTCAGTTCCTGTATGCTTTGATAGATTTTTTCGAATAAATCTTCAAGGTCACCTTCCTCTATACATGAAAAAGCAACTCTCAGATCGTTTTCACCTAAAGCAATTGTTCCTATTTCATAATTGTCGAGTAGATGAACTCGTAGAGATTCTGCATCAATCGTTTTTAATTCTAAACACATGAAATATCCTGAGTTAAACGGATAGAAGTCCCAAACGGATTGGAATTTTTCATTTTTTAGTATTTCTTTTACTTTGTTTGCTCTACCCTTCATTATGTCGTATTTTTCTTGTTTTTGCTGCTCATAATCAGCAGATTGTAATGCATGTAAAACAAAAGTTTGTGAAGGATGAGATCCGCTGGAAATCGTAGCACGAATAATTCCCATTGTTTTCTGCTCCAAAGCTGTGTTCACAGCTTCACTTTCAGAAGCATAAGTAATGAATCCAACACGGAAACCCCACACATAATCTTCTTTTGTTGCACCATCTACTTTTATAGCTAGTACGTTTGGATGGATGTTGGCTAATCTTCCAAATAAGGATTCTTGAATTGAATCTTCAAAAAACAATCCGTAATAAGCATCGTCAGTTACAACAACGATGTGCATGCCTGCTTCAGCCCCTGCTAATATGGCATTTACAATGTTCTCACTATCCTTTGCATTAGGTGTATATCCTGTTGGGTTATTTGGGAAATTTAAAACAACAATGGCTTTGCCTTTATCTTTTTGGGAAAGTATAGCTTCTTTTAAACCTTCAGCGTTAAATTGTCTTTCTTTATTATAAAGTGGGAAATTGACTTGTTCAGCCCCTCTACGAATCCCAAAAGTCAACTCGTAGTTCTCCCAATTTTTATCAGGGTAAATCACTGGATCTCCAGCGTCCGCAAATAGATCAGCAACAATGCTTATTCCATGAGTTAATGCATTTGTAACAATAGGGTTGCTACACGTTTTATTCTGAAGATCTGGACTTTCCTTCATCATTTTCTCTCGCCAAACCTTACGTAATTCAGGCTTACCAGCCGGTGGTGCATACGGATAAATATCTTTTGGTTCATACTCTGATAATGTATCCTGTATCACATTTAAATGCATCGGCTGTTTATTCTCTAACGCAATACCGATGGTAGCATTATATTTTTTGGCCTTTTTCCCTGCTTCTGCAGATTGGCTTATAATGCCCTCCTTAGGAAAATAAATGTTCTTTCCGAGTGTAGATAACATTTCATAAATATTAGGGTTTTCTTCTTTAATCTTTTTGTTTAATGATTCTGCAAGTGGGTTCATATGGTTCCATCCTTCCAGTAATAGAGGTTGTTCAATAAGTCCAATTTTGATCACGAAGTAAAACTAGGAAGTAAATACGACATAGAATATTGCACTTACATTTAAAGTCCGGTGCTCATGTAACAAATCACTACACTCCGCTCCAGCTTTTGCATGTTCGCACAATCTTCTTGGTGCTGAAAACCGAACTTCTTGAACACATAGTTATACCTATAAATTTTTGTGAATATTATAACACTTCCGATAAAAAAGATGAACCCGCTCTATATGAAAAGAGCGGGTCAAATGTGAAAAAAATAAGTTGATTTACATTATTATTGCGGATCAAGCTCAAGCTCAATTAGTTCTCCTTCTTTTAATACTAGTTTATTCTCAGCTATAAATCGATTTACATGCTCTTCATTATACACACCTGGTGCACCGGTATGTATTGGAATATTCATTTGTGCATTGATCATTGAAGCGGCTTCAGTGGCTTCCTCTGGGTTCATGTTATTATAATTACCATCTATGCCCAACAAAGCATAAGTAATGTTTTTATCTGAAAGCAGGTTCATTTCATCTATTTTCCCAGTATCACCAGCATGATATAGTCGAATGCCATCAAATTCAAGAACATAACCAGTTGAGCTTTCCTTGGAGTGATTATCATTGTATGCAGCTACAGCACTTACAGTGATTCCTGAAATAGAAGCATTTTGTCCTGGCAAATCACTATCTACAGCATATTCTGAGAAATCATAAGATGGGGTAATGATTGTAGTATCTTCTTTTAAAGTTACCTTTTTAATATCGCTGTGATCAAAATGGAAGTGGCTAATTAACACCATGTCTGCAGGCTCTGAATAATTTGAACTCTCCCCAAACCAAGGATCGATATATATGACTTTTCCTTCTGAAGTTTTAATTTTTACACTAGCATGACCGATCCAATGCATAGTAGGTTTAATTTCCGGTTCAGTGCTAGTTGCAGACTCTTCACTGCTGCAAGCTGACAACAAAATAAAACTGATAACAAGAAAACATGCTAATATGGTGTTTTTGTTCAATGTCAAACCAATCTCCCCCTATATTTATAGATGTGATTGATTATAGCTTTAATTATTTTAATTTTCTATATATTCAAAGAATTACACTATATATTCACAAATAATGTTAAAAAAACACAAAAAAAACCACCCCTTTAAGAGTGGTATACCTGTTTCTTTACTTTGTTAGAATCTGACCTAATGCTTCTCCCATTTTTACTTTTTCACCAATAAATTTTCTTTCATTATATTGAAACGAATCTTTTTCAAATAGTAATACGACAGTTGAACCAAATTCAAAATAAGCCATTTCTGCACCAGCATGAATTTCATCAGCTGATGGATCAACTAGTCGAATACTGCTAACGTTCATCGCCCCTACTTTTACAAGAGCCACTTCTGTATTCTCGTGTCTAATATAAGATATTAAACGTTCGTTTCTGCTTAAAACTTTGGGCATATGCGTAAGGCCAAAGTCATTTACAGGATAAACCTTGCCAGGAATAAGTTCTGTTTCAACAACTTTTCCGGAGATAGGGGCGTGTATCCGATGGTAATCTGAAGGACTTAAATATAAGACCATATAAAAACCGTGTTTATAAGTGACAGTTCTTGGTGATTGATTTAAAAGATCTTCTATTGTGTAATCCTGTCCCTTAACATTTACGATTTGTCCGTTTTCAATTGTTCCTATTCCTGTAATCTTACCATCTACAGGACTAATTACCATATTTTCATCTTGATGAATTTTTCTAGCTCCTTTTTTTAGTCGCCTAGTGAAAAAGTCATTAAGTGAAACATATTCATCTAATTGTTTTTCTGCTTCTTTTATATTAATCCCGTAAGTTTTAGCAAAACGAGGGATTAGTTGTTTACTCATTTTTGATTTTGCAAATTGACCTGTAATTTTCGAGATTGTTTTTCTAGAGGATAGTTCAGTCAATAGACGAAAAATTGTTTTCATTGTTTATGTTTTCACCACATTTCCTCAAACATTTTAACATTAATAAAAATGAAAGCGACCTGAAGGTGGCCGCTCATATGAAAATAACAAATGATAACAGATAAGTCTAGTATTATATTATCACACTAAGGATTTCTTTAATAGTGTTAAATTCACTGCTTTTTTATTGGTGAAGGACTGATAAAAAGAGGAAAAAAAAGAACGGTTTGTGACAGAAGTATTATTTGTGACAAATGTCACAGCCGCATAAAAGTACTAATCTTATAATGAATGTATAAACAAACAAGTTACACTAATATAAATAAATTGAACAAATTTAGAGGAGGAGTGGAAATTATGGCAATGAAAGAGAAAAAGGTTCAGGAGCAAGTTTCCGCAAAAAAAGAAGTTGATTTGTTAGTACAGCGTGCTAAAAAAGCACAAGAGGAATTTTTGAAATTAAATCAAGAGCAAGTGGACAACATCGTCCAACAAATGGCTTTAGCAGGATTGGACCGTCATATGGAATTGGCTAAGATGGCAGTTCAAGAAACGGGTAGAGGCGTGTATGAAGATAAAATTACAAAAAATATATTTGCTACTGAATATATATATCACAGTATTAAATACGATAAAACAGTAGGGGTTATTGAAGAGAACCCATATGAAAGCTTTCAAAAGGTAGCTGAACCTGTAGGCGTAATTGCAGGAGTTACACCTGTAACGAATCCCACATCAACTACAATGTTTAAATCTTTAATCTCAATGAAAACAAGAAATCCTATTATTTTTGCTTTCCATCCTTCTGCTCAACGCTGCAGCAGAGAGTCAGCAAAGACCATTTTAGAAGCGGCTGTTCAACATGGAGCACCTGAACATTGCATTCAATGGATCGAAACACCTTCTTTAGAAGCTACCGGATTGTTAATGAATCATCCTGATGTAGCCTTGGTATTAGCAACTGGAGGATCCGCAATGGTAAAAGCGGCTTATAGCACTGGAAAGCCTGCTCTTGGTGTTGGTCCAGGTAATGTTCCTTGCTTTATTGAAAAAACAGCGAATATTAAACAGGCCGCTACAGATTTGATTTTATCTAAATCTTTTGATAATGGAATGATCTGTGCTTCTGAACAAGCAGTAATCATAGAAGAGCCTATTTATCAAGAAACGACTAAATTTATGAAGGATATGGGATGTTATTTCCTTAATCCAGAAGAAATAGCGAAAGTGTCTAAATTAGTAATTAATCCTGAAAAGTGTGCAGTAAATGCAGTCATTGTTGGTCAATCTGCATATAAGATTGCTGAAATGGCAGGGTTGAAAGTACCAAAGGATACAAAAGTATTAGTAGCAGAATTAGACGGTGTAGGAGATAAGTTTCCATTGTCTGCTGAAAAGTTAAGTCCTGTATTAGCTTGTTATAAAGTGAAGGATGCGCAAGCAGGTATAAAACGTGCAGCTGAAGTTGTTGCATATGGAGGAATGGGTCATTCTTCTGTTATCCATTCTGATGACCAGGATGTTATTAATCAATTCTCTCAAGTATTACAAACAGGGCGTGTCATTGTAAATTCTCCTTCTACTCATGGTGCAATTGGAGATATATACAATACAAATCTTCCATCACTAACACTTGGTTGCGGTAGTTATGGAAATAACAGTACAACATCTAATGTATCTGCTGTTAACTTAATCAACGTGAAAAGAGTCGCTCATCGAACTGTAAATATGCAGTGGTTCAAAGTACCAAATAAAGTGTATTTTGAAAAAGGATCAACTCAGTATTTAGCAAAAATGCCTGATATCACACGTGTGATGGTTGTCACTGATGAGATGATGGTGAAATTAGGATACGTTGAAAAAGTTGAATACTATTTGCGCAAGCGACAAATGCCTGTTCACATAGAAGTTTTCTCAGATGTTGAACCAGATCCTTCTGTAGAAACTGTAGAACGTGGTACAGCGATGATGAACAGCTTTAAGCCAGATTGTATCATTGCACTCGGCGGTGGATCTCCGATGGATGCTGCCAAAGCAATGTGGTTATTCTACGAATATCCTGACACTAGCTTTAATTCTTTAAAACAGAAATTTTTAGATATTAGAAAAAGAGTATATAAATATCCGCGTTTAGGTAAAAAAGCAAAATTTGTTGGTATCCCAACAACATCTGGAACAGGCTCTGAAGTGACTTCTTTTGCAGTAATTACAGATAAAAACCAAGGAAATACAAAATATCCACTTGCAGATTATGAATTAACACCAGATGTTGCAATCATTGATCCTGATTTTGTTCTAAGTTTGCCTAAAACGGCTGTTGCAGATACAGGTATGGATGTATTAACACATGCGATTGAAGCTTATGTATCTGTTATGGCAAATGATTATACAGATGGCTTAGCAATGAAAGCAATACAGCTTGTGTTTGAACACTTAGAAGATTCTTATAAAGTTGGGGATGCTTTATCTAGAGAGAAAATGCATAATGCATCTACAATTGCTGGGATGGCCTTTGCGAATGCTTTCCTTGGAATCAATCACAGTTTAGCGCATAAGTGGGGTGGAGAATTCCACACGGCACATGGTAGAACAAATGCCATTTTACTGCCTCATGTTATTCGTTACAATGCGACGAAACCAACTAAGTTTGCATCTTTCCCGAAATATGATCATTATATTGCAGATGAAAGATATGCAGAAATTGCAAGAACTTTAGGTCTGCCTGCAAGCACGACAGAAGAAGGAGTGAATAGCTTAATTGAAGCGATTCGCAAGCTGAATAAAGCCCTAAACATTCCAGAGAAATTCAAGGATGTGAATGTAAATCCTACAGAGTTTGAAGCAAAGGTAAATTATTTAGCGGATCGTGCTTTTGAAGATCAATGTACAACTGCTAATCCAAAGATGCCATTAGTTACTGAATTGGCTGAAATATATAGAAAAGCTTTTTATGGAAAATTTGAATAATTTAGTTTAAGTATAAACATACCCCCGGTATAGGATGAACTGCTTGCAACGAAAAGTTAAAAGTCAGTCTCCTATACTGGCGGGTTATCCTCATTTTAAAATCAATTGTTTTTGGGTAATTAACTTTGGAGGTGTTTTTCATGTCTATGGTGGAAAAAGAACTAAAACCAAAAGAAGCTGAAATCAACCCTTGGAGAGGTTTCCAAGCTGGGAATTGGGAAAGAGAGATTGATGTAAAGAATTTTATTGATTTAAACATTACTTCTTATGAAGGAAATGAACAATTTTTATCAGGGCCTACATCTAATACAAAAGCTTTATGGGATATTATAAGTGAATTGACTAGAAAAGAGCTCGACAATGGTGGTGTGTTGGATGTTGATGTTAATACGCCTTCCACAATTACATCACATGGTCCAGGGTATCTTGATCAAACCAAAGAGAAAATTGTAGGTTTACAAACAGATGAGCCTTTTAAACGTTCTATTCAGCCTTACGGTGGTATTAGAATGGTGAAGGATGCATGTGCAGCATATGGATTTACACTACCTGATGAGATTTTTAATATTTTTACAAATATTCGCAAAACACATAATCAAGGTGTTTTTGACGCCTATACAACAGATATGAGAAAAGCTCGGAAAGCAGGGATCATTACTGGATTACCTGATGCTTATGGAAGAGGACGTATTATCGGTGATTACAGACGAGCTGCTTTGTATGGTGTTGATAAGCTTATTGAACAAAAACAAGAAGATTTGCTTCAATTGGAATTAGATGTAATGAGTGAAGAAGTAATTAGAGATCGAGAAGAGATAAATGAACAAATTCGCAGTTTACAGGAATTGAAACAAATGGCTTCACGTTATGGTTTTGATATTTCTTTTCCGGCTAATAATACAGAGGAAGCTATTCAGTGGTTATATTTTGCTTACTTAGCTGCGATTAAAGAGCAAAATGGAGCAGCTATGAGCTTGGGCAGGGTTTCTAGTTTCTTAGATGTATATATCGAAAGAGATCTACAAGAAGGTACATTATCTGAGGAAGAAGCTCAGGAATTAGTTGATCATTTCATAATGAAGCTGCGTATTGTTAAGTTTTTGAGAACTCCTGAATATAATGAGTTATTCAGTGGAGACCCAACTTGGGTTACAGAGTCTATTGGAGGTATGGGACTTGATGGAAAAACACGAGTAACGAAAAACTCTTACAGATTCCTTCATACCCTATATAATTTAGGTCCAGCTCCTGAACCAAACTTAACCGTACTATGGTCAGAAAAGCTTCCTGAGAACTTTAAAAATTATTGTGCTAAGGTGTCTATCCATACAAGTTCAATTCAATATGAAAATGATGATCTGATGCGTCCGCACTATGGTGATGATTATGGAATTGCATGTTGTGTATCAGCTATGCGCATCGGTAAACAAATGCAGTTTTTTGGAGCAAGAGCTAACCTAGCTAAATGTTTATTATATGCAATTAATGGTGGAATGGATGAAAAATTAGGAGTACAAATTGGACCTGAATATTCATCAATTACATCTGAAGTATTAAACTTCGATGAAGTCATGAAAAAGTATGATGATATGTTGGATTGGTTAGCAAAATTATATATGAACACATTAAATGTGATTCATTATATGCATGATAAATATAGCTATGAACGAATTGAAATGGCTTTACATGATCGTGAAATTGTAAGAACGATGGCTGCAGGCATCGCTGGATTATCCGTAGTAGCTGATTCACTAAGTGCGATTAAATATGCAAAAGTAAAGCCTATACGTAATGAAAAGGGAATAGCCATTGATTTTGAAATTGAAGGTGATTTCCCTAAATATGGTAACAATGATGATCGTGTAGATTCTATTGCTACATCATTAGTTCAGACTTTTATGAACAAATTAAGCAAGCATCAAACTTATAGAAAAGCGATCCCTACGATGTCAATTTTAACGATTACCTCAAATGTAGTATATGGTAAAAAAACAGGAACAACACCTGATGGACGAAGAGCTGGAGAGCCTTTTGCACCTGGTGCGAATCCTATGCATGGTCGAGATACAAAAGGAGCTCTTGCATCCTTAAATTCTGTGGCTAAGCTTCCTTATGAATACAGCTTAGATGGAATTTCTAACACATTCTCAATCATACCGAAGGCTCTAGGGAAAGAAGAACCTATTCGAAAGCAGAACTTGCATGCCTTGTTAGATGGTTATATGATGCAGGGAGCCCATCATTTAAATGTAAATGTGTTTGACAGACAACAATTAATTGATGCAATGGAGCATCCTGAACAATACCCACAATTAACGATAAGGGTTTCTGGTTATGCTGTAAACTTTGTGAAGTTGACAAGAGAACAGCAGTTAGACGTTATTAATCGTACATTCCATGGGTCAGTGTAAAGTTTAAGTTAAAAGAAAGGATGAGAGATGATGAGCACGATAGGTCGCATACACTCTTTAGATACATTTGGAACTGTTGATGGTCCAGGGATACGTTTCGTGCTTTTCATGCAAGGTTGTGCGCTTCAATGTCAATACTGCCATAATCGTGATACTTGGGATCGGGACAAAGGAAATGCCAAAAAGGTAGAAGAGATTTTATCAGAAGTTGAGCCTTATATCCATTATTATAAGAGCTCTAAGGGCGGTATTACGATTACTGGTGGAGAACCAACCTTGCAAGCGCCTTTTGTAAAGGAAGTTTTTGAAGCTTGTAAACAGAAATGGAATCTTCACACTGCTTTGGATACTTCAGGTTTTAATGATCCGAGTAGAATTAAAGACTTGTTTGATGTTACTGATCTACTTTTATTAGACATTAAACAAATGGATGATGATAAACATAAAAAATTAACTGGACAATCTAATGAAAGAATATTAAAAGTAATACAATATGCATCAGAAATGAATAAAAAAATGTGGATTAGACACGTACTCATTCCTGGGATTACTGATGATTATTCCGATTTGTTTGAACTAGGAAAATTCATTGGAAAGTTGAAGAATGTCGAGAAGGTTGAAATCCTGCCTTATCACAGAATGGGAGTCTTTAAGTGGCAGCAGCTCGGATATAGCTATCCGTTGGAGGGGGTAAGAACTCCAACCGATCAAGAACTGAAAAGAGCGATACAGATCGTTGACAAAGGTATT
The DNA here is from genome assembly GCF_030730905.1 of Chengkuizengella axinellae. Taxonomy (GTDB): domain Bacteria; phylum Bacillota; class Bacilli; order Paenibacillales; family KCTC-33759; genus Chengkuizengella; species Chengkuizengella axinellae. Next base: position 148,343 of record NZ_JAVAMP010000001.1, read on the forward strand.
GAAGAAAACACCTTAAGTAAAATAACTTAACACGTTTTCCATGCAGTAAGACTCCCTCTTCTTCAAGAAGAGGGAGCAGCCTGCTTTTCACCTGATAAGGTTATCTAACTTCAAGGAGATATAAAAACGCCTACTAAAAGCAAGATTCTCGTTATTAAATTCTACAAATTTCAACTGGACAGTCGGGACAAGAGACGATGGTTTTTAAATCATTTAGCTTGTGGATGGTAATCAACCCATTTTTCATGCTAATGATACCATCGTCTTTATGTTTGCTTAAAAGTCTGTTTACACTCTCTCTAGTTGTTCCAATTAAATTAGCCAGATCTGTATTAGTAAGTTTCATATCTAAAAGAATACCATCTTCAGTCAGCTTGCCACAGGTATTACTAAGTCGAATTAATGTTGAAGCTAAAGCCCCACTTTTTCCAAATAATAACAAATCTCTAAATTTAGATTCTGTTTTACGGTGCCATAAACTCATCCATTTCAAGAATTCTACAGCAAAATCCCCATGTTGATAAATAAGCATCTCTAAATCACTGTGTTCGATAATACCTATATTTGAATCACTCAAAGTTTGAGCAGAGAATGTGAAGTTCAATTCACCAAATCCTCCAAATTCACAAAACATATCTCCTTCTTGCAAAATATATAAAATAAGTTCTTTCCCATCATCTGTTAGTTTTACAATCTTTACTTGTCCTTCATTTACAAAAAATAACCGCTTAGCTGGTTCTCCTTCGTGAAACAAATATTGATGTTGTAAAAAATGATTTGAGTACATGACGCTCTTTAGTCTATTAATATTCTCTTCAGATAAGAAATGTGATATTTGTCCAGACAATTTACAATTTTGGGTTATATGCTGCATAGTATAACCTCCTTCATCTCTATTACTATTATTATATATCAATTTTTCCAAAAGTGTATGATCTTATTTTGATAGTAACATTTTTCACACATTATCATCGTGATATTTATCACAAACTGAAATTTGTTTGTATATCTGAATTTTTACCAAGGTTCTCTTTATATAGGTATAGGTATATTTTTCTGTATTGTTGTACGTCTAATGAAAAAAATACATATGCTAAATTGAAAATAATAAGAATGTTGGAGGAGATTGGATATGAAAAAACGTAAAAAGAAAAATGTAAAGAGATTGGATGCAAATATTAATGAATTGGATTGGATTGATGAGAAAGATGATAAAGAAGGATTTTTAAAAGATATTCCCATTGAATTGGGTTGGTTTCCAGAATTTCCTTTTTTAAATGACAAACCAAAAAAAAGTATGAAAAAGAAGAAAGTAAAAAGGCCTAAACCTTTACTATATACGAATCCATTTGAATTTAGCATTGAATACAATAGCTCAGAGGACAGAGACAGCCAACAACCAGATTTCTCTTACGAGAAAAAAGAAGAAAAAGAAAAAAAAATCGAAAACATTCAGCAATTTAACAATACAACATTTGAAATGGAAAGTGCAGAAGTAAGTACAGAAGTGTTTATTGAATTTGATGAACCTTTTAATAACAATGAGTACGTTCTTGTAGCGATGACAAATCGCTCCAATTGTTTTACCGCAATAAAAGAAAAAACTGCGGATTTCGCAGTTATTGAAGTCATTAAACTTGAAAGTGAGCATCACAATGAAAATGAAACTATAGAAGAGATGGATTTAACTGGTGAATTATCTTGGATTGCCATCGGGAATTAATATTATCAGAGAATGAACCTGCTATTTTTTTGGATTTGCAGACCATCTTATTAATAAACCGGCATATACTAATCCTCCGCCAAAACCATAAAGCAGTAAGTGATTATCATTTTTTAATTTGTTTTGATTCAAACCTTCTTGAATAGATAATGGTATCGTAGCTGCTGAAGTATTGCCGTAATGTACAAGACTATATAACGTTTTTTCCAATGGGAAATTACTTCTTTGGCAAATAGATTCAATCATACGAAGATTAGCGCTATGTGGAATAAACCAATCCACATTATCCAAAGTCATTTCCGTATTTTCCATTACTCTTAACATGCCTTTAGGAACATGATTTACAGCCCATTTATAAACCTCTCTACCGTTTTGAACTAAAAAAGCTTCTTTTTCAAGCTCTACACCATTTAAATTATTAGATAATCCCTTTTGGTATAAATGAATGCCACCTTCACCATGTGATCCATTATAAGAAGATAAGAAGCTTGGTAGTTCTTTATCTTTTTCCACAAGTACTACTCCTGCTCCGTCACCAAACAATATACAGGTTGTTCTATCGTTATAGTTGGTGATTTTAGATAAGACATCTGCTCCAATAACCATAATTTTTTTATGGAGACCTGCAGTAATTAGTCCATTTGCAACATGAAGGCCATAAGTAAAACCTGCACAGGCTGCTCTTAAATCGATAGCACCTGTATTCCTTAGCTGAAAATGAGCTTGGATTTGGCTTGCTGTGCTAGGAAATGAAAAATCAGCTGTGCTGGTTGCTACAATAATTAAATCGGTATCTTCAATTTCTACATCATATTGATCAACCATATTTTGAATAGCTGCAATACATAGATCACTGGTGAATTCATCTTCTTCTGCAATTCTACGTTCCTTAATTCCTGTGCGTTGTACAATCCATTCGTCATTCGTGTCAACAAGTTGTTCTAAGTCATGATTAGAAAGCACCTTTTTCGGTACATAAGTACCAATAGCGGTTATTCTTGCATTTGAATTTACTTTAAACGTACTCATTGGTTTCACCTCAATTTTTTTAATAACTTAAGAATTTATAAAAATTTTCTCCGAAATACTCCATTAGGATTTTTTGTTCAATCAAAGATAATTAATTAGTCTGAAAATTAATATTAGATATTAGTACCTAGTACTAATTATGAATACATTCAAATGATTTGTCAATCCCTAAACATTATTCGCAAATTGAATATAATTGATTGCAGGAAAGTACAGTCGGAATTACCAAAGCATTCTATGTTTATTTTTCAGTAAAAACTTCATCCTAAGACTGATACAAAAAATTAATCATCAGGATGGAGGCGTAAAATGGTAAATTCAGTTTTTTCTCGAATAATACTTGCTGGTTCACTTATATTTTCATTAAGTGCTTGTACAACTACAGACAACGAAGGTGCTATGGATACTCGGTCTCGAGACAATAATGTTCGTCCATACGGGGTATACGACAATAATGATCGCTTAGGAGTTCGAAATTACAATAACAATCGCTACAATGCAAATCGTTACAATGTATTAAATGGTGGTAAGGGAACTCAAAACAACATTCGAAATACGGATAGGATGACGAATCGAGCAAGTGATCTTCGAGCGAATAATGTTCATCAAAATACGAATATAAGGGAAAGTAAAAAAATTGCTGATGAGCTTGTAAGAATGAAGGAAGTAAAAAGAGCGAATGTATTATTGACGGATAACAATGCCTATATTGCTGTTGAATTAGCAAAAGGAACAACAACGAATCAAATGAAAGGCACTTCTTTAAAAGGCACAACAAACAGTCAGATGAAAGGCACTTCTATAAAAGGTAAAACAAACAATCAGATGAAAAGTTCTTCCCTAAAAGGTACATCAATGCACGGTACTCGTGGAAGTGAATATTATGGTTTAAGAATGAACACAGGTAAAATAGCTGGATCATACTCAAAGAATAATAAAATGGGTACCTATTCCAATAATAAAATGACAACAAAATCTAACAATCAAGTTGGTACCTATACGGATACGATGGAAAACAATGTAAAAAATAAAATAACTGAAAAAGTAAAATCAATGGATAAAAATGTAAAAAATGTATATGTTTCTGCAAATGCTGATTTCGTGGAGAGAGTTAACAATTACATGGTTGATATTGGCGAAGGTAAACCTGTAAGAGGGTTTATGGAAGAATTTAATACTTTTATGGATAGAGTATTTCCAATGAACGTTGATAATAATAACAATAGAACCAATCGTACGATCTTGAATCCAGCTAATCGATAAATTATAGCCTATTTTTTAAAAACACCCGCACCATCGTTCGCTACTTTTCATAAAATAATTTGACTGTATCCCTTGACCTTGTAATTCTAAACCCAAACAAGGAGGGGTGACGATATTGAAGGGTAGCGACGATAAAGGAAAATTTATATTAACAAACCGTGAACGTGAAGTATTCGAATTGTTGGTTCAAGACAAAACAACTCGAGAAATTGCTAAAGAGTTATATATAAGCGAAAAAACAGTTCGGAATCATATCTCCAACGTCATGCAAAAGCTAAATGTAAAAGGTCGTTCACAGGCAGTCGTTGAATTAATAAGGCTTGGAGAGTTGAAAATATAATCATGTGTTTATTTCACATTCATTGAATACCTTCTTTGACACTTCCTGCATAGGATTGGAAAAGAAGGTTTTTGAGTGTTAAAATATAGATTCATTCAAAAAAAGTGAGGAATTGTTTTTTATGCAAAATTGGTACGAGAAGAGTTTTAGTGAAGATTATTTGCTCGTGTATAAACATAGAGATTTAAAAAATGCTTATGAAGAAGTTAAAAATATGATTGGATGGCTTCAATTATCTAAAAATTCATCCGTATTTGATTTATGTTGCGGTATGGGTAGACACTCGCTGGCATTGTCTGATTTTGGATATTATGTTACAGGGATGGATTTATCTGAAGTATTGTTACATGAGGCCAAAAAGTTAGATAAGAATAAAAAAGTGACTTGGCTTCATGGAGATATGCGCGATATACCAACGGACCAGTCTTTTGATGCTGTAGTGAATTTATTTACTTCATTTGCTTATTTTGAATCTGATGATGAAAACAGCAAGGTTCTAACTGAAGTAAATCGCATTTTAAACCCAAAAGGAAAATTTATAATTGATTTCCTTAATTCAAATGTAGTAAAAGAACAATTAGTGCCTTATTCAGAACGATTTACAGAAGGAATGAAAATTGAAGAATATCGCTCTATTGAAGAAGGTTTTGTTCAAAAACGAATTGTGATTAAGGATGGAAATCAAGAACGTACATACTTAGAAAAAGTAAAGTTGTATGATTTACCCTCTTTTGAAAACATGATATCCTTGGCTAACTTGCAGCTTGATTCTGTATATGGCAATTATGATCAATCTACTTTTGAAGAAAACTCATCTCCCCGACTTATTCTAGTTGGTCATAAAAAAGCATAAATCATTCGATATCTCCGTGTTTTGAGTGTGCGATTCGACTGCTGGCAGCAGCAGCAATCGCGCCTATAATATCATCTAAAAATGTATGTATTGGCTGATCATTTTTATCGTTTAATTTTTTGAGTATACCAGGTTTTAGTTTGTCTATATATCCAAAATTAGTAAATCCGATACTTCCATAAACGTTAACGATAGATAAAGCTAATATTTCATCACACCCATATAACCCCTCATCATTTTCGATCATCTCCAGTAATGGAGATTCCAGCTTTTTTTGTTCTGCTAAAATATCTAACTGGATTCCAGTTAAGATCGCATTTTGCACTTCTCTTTTTTGTAAAACCTTATCCACATTTTTTTCACATAATGCAATGGTTAAGTCCGGAAAATAGTCTTTTTGTAAAAATAAAACTAATTCAGCGATATCTTTAGTACTTACACCTCTTTTTTCTAAGCATTCCAGTGTAACCTTTGTAACTTTTTCACTATCCAACTCATATGACATGTGTTTCTATTCCTCCAAATATGAAATGTATACCTGTTATTGTAGTCAAATTGTTCTAGAAATATCACATGTTGGAATAATTAAATTTTTCAAACTGAAATTTGGACAAAATGAAGTATAAATTATAACAAAGCTCGTATACATAGTAGTACAAAACCTAGATGGGGAGGAAAAGTACATGAATCATTACAAATGGATTAAGCAGGTAACCTTAGTGTCACTCCTGATGTTACTAGCATTTACAGCAGGGTGTTCATTATGGGAAGATGCAGGGGAAAGCAATTTGATTGACCCGCCTCCTGAAGATATAATGGCAAGCCTTGAACTCGATGGCGATCAATCGTTTAGTGAAGAAGGGGAAATTGAGAACGTATCTATGTCTTTATATTTTAAAGATCAGAATGGATTTGTGGTACCAGTGACAATGAATGTACCTCTAGTTGAGGGCATTGCAAAACAAAAGTTAAGACACATGGTGAATGATGGACCTATAATGGAAAAGCTCCCATATGAATTTACTCCATTACTTCCTAGCGGTACAGAAATATTAGGTTTGAATATTGAAAATCAACTGGCAATTGTTGATTTCTCTGAGGAATTTCTAACATATGATATGAATGATGAACGTAAGGTTTTGGAGGCAGTTACTTGGGCTTTAACCGACTTTCCAACAGTAGATAACGTAGTTATCAATGTAAATGGAGAGACATTAACAAAAATGCCTGCTCAATATTTTCCACTTGATGAACCTTTGTCTAGAGAGATGGGGATAAATATTGAACAATCAGAAGGAGTACCATTAAGTCAAACAACTCCAGTCACATTATACTTTTTAGATCAGACTAATGATTCACAAAGCTATTTTGTGCCTGTTACAAGGCTGATTCAAATCCCTGATGATATTGTAGAAGCAACGATGAAAGAATTAATTAAAGGGCCATATGGACCTTCAGGATTACATTCAGTGATGATTCCATCAGTTGAAGTTTTAAATACTGATCTATCTGAGGACCTAATTACGTTGAATTTAAGTGATCATATTTTAGGCTTAGATGAGATGGTACCAGAAGAAAGTTTACAGTCCATTATTTTATCATTAACGGAGAACACGGATGCAACCAAATTTCAATTTTTAATTAATAATCAGAGTTATGATTCACCTGTAACAAAATCAACTCAAATGAATGTATTTGAAATGTAAAAATTTCACCCCAAAAAGTGAAGAAAAGCTATGTAGATTAGTCCGAATACTTTTCGGGGACCCCGTGATCTTATGAAAACAATAAAAGTGAAACCAAGAGATTATGTGGAAACTTTAACCGTCAATATGAATGTCATTTGGCGGTTTCATTTTTTTTTAAACCATCTTCAATCATTATGGGTTTAAGTTAACTCAATGTTTTGGTAAAATGAGGTGTATTCTAAATATAAAATTGCATACGATAAGTTCATAACGATATTAGGGGGAACTAAATTGAGAATAGATGGTAGAGCAAATAATGGATTAAGACCTATTAAAATTACAACAGACTTTAATAAATATGCTGAAGGATCTGTATTAATTGAGTTTGGTGATACAAAGGTAATTTGTACAGCAAGCATTGAAGATAGAGTTCCTCCTTTTTTAAAAGGGCAAGGTAAAGGTTGGATCAATGCTGAATATTCCATGCTTCCTAGAGCCACACAAACCCGAAATCAACGCGAAGCATCAAAAGGGAAGTTAAGTGGAAGAACGATGGAGATTCAACGTTTAATCGGTCGTTCACTTCGTTCAGTTGTTAATTTGAAAGCGTTAGGAGAAAGAACCATCACTTTAGATTGCGATGTAATCCAAGCAGATGGAGGAACAAGAACAACTTCTATTTCGGGTGCTTTTGTCGCAACTGCACTTGCAATTAACAAGTTTTTCAAAGGAAAACAGCTTCCACAATTTCCTCTTACAGATTATTTAGCATCTGTAAGTGTAGGTATTGTCAATGAAAAGCCTCTTTTGGATTTAAATTATAAAGAAGATTCCACAGCAAAAGTAGATATGAATGTAGTTATGACAGGCCAGGGTAAATTTGTAGAGGTGCAAGGTACTGGTGAGGATTCACCATTTTCTAAATCAGAATTTACAGAGTTGGTTGATCTAGCTGAGTCTGGAATTCAAACGATTATTCAGCTTCAAAAGGATGCCTTAGGTGATGTAAGCAAGAAAATAGGAGTTTAAATGAAATGATCAATGATGAAATTGTAATTGTAGCTACTAAAAATCAAGGAAAAGTAAAAGAGTTTGCGAGGTTGTTAGAAAAATTAAATAAACAGGTTCGCAGCTTGGCCGATGTTGAACATGTTCCAGATATAGTTGAGGATGCTAACACATTTATTGAAAATGCAGAAAAAAAAGCAAGCATTATAGCAAAACATTTAAACACCACCGTCATTGCAGATGATTCAGGTTTATGTGTTGATGAATTAAACGGGGCTCCTGGTATTTATTCTGCAAGATATGCTGGTGAACATGGAAATGATAGTTTGAACAATAAAAAATTGCTTGCGGAACTGAATAAACTAAGTCTTGAACCTAATCAAAATGGCTGTTTAAGCAAAGCACAGTTTCAATGTGCTTTGGCGCTTGTTAACCCTGCTTCTGATGAAGTAATTAGAGTTGAAGCTTCCTGTGAAGGATGGATTACGAATCAACCAAGAGGTGAACACGGATTTGGTTATGATCCATTATTTTATTTACCGCAATATGAAAAAACGATGGCTGAATTAGATATAGAGGAGAAAAATAAAATTAGTCATCGCGCAAATGCTTTAAAAGAATTATATAAAGTATTAAACTCCAACAATGGGTGAAATGAATCTCCTTGTTAAACTTTCTTTGTTTAAACAAAATAAAAGGATCGTACTTAAAAGTACGATCCTTTTTCTTTTCATTTAATTTGAATTTTTAGGTACATAGTTCGATTTTTTAAGATATTTTTTAGTTTTGTTTTAAAAATTTTTAAATTTTGAGTTGTATACTTTTAAGTGTATAAAAGAACTTTGTTTTAACAATTAGGAAAAAGGAGAGAGGAAATATGAAAGCAAAAAAAATAGCAGCAACAATTGGGTTATCTACACTATTAATTGGAGGTTTATTGTATGGTACATTGTCAAATTCAAGTAATGCTCATTCATTATCAGTAAATAATCCATCATCCCAATTAATTGACGCTAAGCAAGAAGTGTCAGAGGATTTACTAGCGACAGTCGAGGTTACAAGAAATACACCTGATTTAATGGAAGTGAAAACAACCCAGAATAATAGTGTATATACGACTCAATTTAAATTAGTTGAGGCTCATACGTATACCCTCATTAGTACTAATATGTGGTCTGATGGTGAGGAAGATTACGGGAGTGCAATAGTAGAACTGTCACCTGATTTCGAAATAGAAGAGTATGCTTCATTGTTGAAAGATACTTATGATGCCATTTATGAAATCGATCATTCTGTAAGAGTACTAGGTGATGAATATTTTAAAACAGAAAAATATATAGAGGATCTGAAAAGAAATGATGAAACAAATCAAGCCTTTTTTATTTATAAAAGTGAACATATGACTAGTAATGTGTCAGAGGATTTACTAGCGACAGTAGAGGTAACAAGTAATACGCCTGATTTAATAGAAGTAAGAACAATTCAAAATAAAAGTGAATATACTAGTCAATTTAAGCTAATGGAGGATCAAACTTATACTCTCTTTAATACTAATGTTTGGAGTGATGGAGAAGTAGAAGAAAGTGAAGGTGTAAAAGTAGAATTATCACCAAACTTTGATGTATATGAATATGCGGGATTGTTGCAAAATACTTATGATGCCATTTACGAAATCGATCATTCTGTCAGAGTATTAGGAGATAAATATTTTGAAACTGAAAAACATGAAATTGATTTAAAAAATAATGATGAAACAAATCAATCGTTTATCAAGTATAAAACAGAACATATCAACTTGGTTGATTAAATCTAATAAAGAACGCCAAGTTCAAGATTCAGATGAAGTTCCATAAGCAAGAGCACAATTTCAAGGTATTGTACTCACGTCCAGTCAAAACCTAATTTTAACTCATATAATACACTATTAAAAATCTTGCAAGAAGGTGAAATTAATGGGTGTATTTAATGATTCCATATGTAATTGCTGTGTTTGCCCAATGCAATCAGTTTTGAAGCAGTTTGAAGGGCAAAGTTTGATAGGTCTAGCTACTACTAATAACACTTTTTTTGATTTAGTAAATGGCATTCAGGTAGTAAGTGTAGATGAATTTGTTGTTTCTACCTCAATAGGAGATTTTCCTATTTGTCAGTTTTCAGGTTTTGTATATGATTCAGTTGCAGTCCCTATTGAAATTAAATTACAACCAATTAAAAAGAACAAAGGGGAATGCGCTTGTTGTGAGGATCCTATAACAAATGTACTAAAATCGTTTGAAGGAGAGGTCGCATTTGTAGAAGGTATTACTGGTGGTGGTGCATTTCAACCAGCAGGAGATACATTAATTGAACAAGTAGGTGAAGGGATTTTTACTATTAGATCAATTGATCCACTTTTTCCTACTATTTTAGGAGCAGGTTCTAGTTGTGTAATAACTAGGGTTGGACCACCGATGGGGAGCAATTTAAATCAGTCTACATTTTTCTGGTCATTAAATAAAAATTAACTTCCTTGTTTATTTAGTTAATTATCCAGTGGGGGATGCCATTGATGCCATAGAACCCCCACTGAAAAATGGTTTATTTTATACTTATGTTATATTTTCGAAGCCAAAAATCTACTTGAGCTAAATAAGCAAACAGTTGTGGTCCAGACATTAACTGGCCAAACCAAGGGAAATGATATGATTTCACATCTGAATTGGCAATTTCTTTTATTTTATTAACATTAATTAGTGATTGCAATGGGGAGGAGGAATCATCAAGAATTTCCAAGATCCACATTTTAACGGCCTCTGTATAATTCGGATTATGGGTTTTTGGATATGGGCTTTTTTTACGCTGAATAACATCCTCTGGTAATATACCTTTCAATGCTTTTCTTAAGATACCTTTTTCACGATCTCCTGCTGTTTTAATTTCCCAGGGAATATTCCACACATATTCGATTAATCGATGGTCACAGTAAGGAACACGGACTTCAAGACCGACCCGCATACTCATTCGATCTTTTCGATCCAATAAAGTTGGCATAAATCGTGTAATGTTTAAATAAGACATTTGTCTCATTTTTCTTTGCTCAGCAGTTTCACCTTTTAAATGTGGTACTTCCGAAATAGCTTGTGCATATCGATCTTCTACATACTGTTCTGGACGAATCCATTCCTTTAATTCATCAGATAAAATTTCAAGTCTTTTATTCAATGTAAGAGACCACGGGAAAGTACTTGCACTTAAAGAATCTTCTCTATGAAACCATGGATAACCTCCAAAGATCTCATCGGCAGCTTCACCAGATATAGCGACTGTGGCCTGTTTCTTAATTTCACGGCAAAATAAAAAGAGGGAGCCATCTACATCCGCCATCCCTGGGGTGTCACGTGCATCCACAACATCTTTTAAGGACTCAACTAACTCTGGCGTATCAAACTGTATGTTTTGATGATTGGTGTTTAAAAATCCACTCATTCGCCTAATCCAAGGCTGATCTGAGTTAGGTTGGAAATCATTTTCCTTAAAGTGAATATCGTTGTCTACATAATCAACAGAGAAAGTATTCACCGTTCCTTGCTTTGTTTGATTATAATAATTTACTGCAATGGCTGTTAGGGCGCTTGAATCTAATCCACCAGATAATAATGTACAGACTGGCACATCTGAGATTAACTGTCTCTCAACAGTGTCGATTAATAATTCCCTAATTGTTTGCGCTGTTTGATCTACATCTTCTTCATGAGGGTGAGATTCCAATTTCCAATATGGATATTTTTTAAGTCCGTTTTTATTTAATTCTAAACAATATCCTGGTTTTAATTCCTCCATATTTTTATAAATGCCATGTCCTGGTGTTCGAGCTGGTCCAATGGCAAAAATCTCTGCTAAACCTTCTGCTCCAATTTCAGGTTTGAATGAAGGATTTTCCAGTATAGCTTTAGGTTCTGATCCAAACAAAAAGCTGTCGTTTTGATATGAGAAAAATAAAGGTTTTACACCTACTCTATCCCTTGCTATAAATAATTTTTCTTCTAAATCATTCCAAACTGCAAAGGCAAAAATTCCGTTTAAACGATCTACACATTTTGTTCCCCACTCGACGTATGAGATCAACAAAACCTCTGTATCACAAGTGGTTTGAAAGGTATGCCCACGATTGATAAGATCTTCTTTAAGTTCAAGTGCATTATAAAGTTCACCATTATATACAATGACAAAGGTTTGATAATCATATTTACGCCACATAGGCTGTGCACCATTTTCTGGGTCAATTACACTTAAGCGACGATGACCAAGAGAGCAATGAGGTGACATCCAAGTTCCAGAAGCATCAGGTCCACGTGGAGCCAGTGTTTTTGTCATGTCTTCTAGAACAGTTGGATATTTTGTTAAATCATCATTCCAATGAATCCATCCTGTTATTCCACACATAAGGTTTCCTTCCTCTCTATGAAGTCATAATGGTGATATTTATACTTATAAAATAATCACCACGATGTTAAAACATATGCGATAAGGACATTGAAAATGTTAATGTACGACTTTGATGAATGGAAGTAATTTTATCAGGAGATACTGACATTGGGATGGAATCAGTACGAAGGGAGAAATCAATATGTATTCTGTTGCTTCGGTTGAAGATTTACGAAAAGTGGAGCAGAATGGAAATCCATGTATGCAAGCGATTATTAAATTAGAAGGACAAGAGCATCCTTATGCTGTATTATTTCAAAAATCTTCAGAGGGTGCTTATGAAGTGTTGAACTTGTATCGAAATGAAGCGGATTATAAAGTAGATTGGTATGATAATAGTTTACATCAAGCCTATGTGAATGTAGCAGATCAGAAACAGCATTTATTTCAAAATAGGGAAGAAGAAAATCAGTTTGTTGAGCAGATATTAAACTTTCAAAATAAAGGATAAAGAAAACCTCTGATTCAGTGTTTATGGGATTGGAGGTTTTTAACTCACATGAAAATAGAAGGCAGGCAAAGATCAACCACATAGTTGTAACCAAGGTCTTATTTTAGATTTTTTTTGTTATTATTTTATAAAAACAAGGGGAACCGGTTTTTTTTTTAGAAACTACGCCAGACTGATTCTCGTTGTCTTGCATGTAGAGATGGCATTTTTGTCTCCATTTGCTTGTTCTAAAATCACAACTCCTTCTCCAACATCAAAAACTGAACCAGTTAAAGAATTGTCTCCACTTGGACCTAGAAAATCAACAGTTACAATTTGTCCTCTCATTGTATCAAATAGATTAGTTGTGGGATCTTCACAACAAGCGCATTCCCCTTTATTTTTTTTAATGGGTTTTAATATTACATTTCGAAAACCAAGACCAACCTCAGATATATTACATACTGGAATTGTACCTTCCCCAGTCACTGCTAGAAAATTATTAACAGAAAATAATTCTAAAGAACCTTCTGTACTTGTTAGAGTTGTTAACCCAATAAATCCAGGTGCTAGTTGCTCCAAAATGGATTGAATTGGACACACACAACAATCACATATACTATTAGAAAAAAAGCTCATATGAACACATCCTTAGAAAGTTTATAATGTGATATTGTATGATTTTGAACATAAATTTGCTTGGATGGACGTCTATTTTAATGAAAATATATGATTGACTATCTAGATTAAGATGAAACGAACGTGGAATTGAAGTGAAGATTTGTTTAGATAAGATATGTTACAACTATTCACATTTAATAAACAAAAACCCTTGATATATAAGGGTTTTTTTCTTTTTTTAGGGGAAGTGCAACACAAAATAAGTAGATGAAAACAAAAAATGATGATTGTAATTAAAGAGAAATGGAGTGTAAAAACAACATTAGAAGGTTTCTTCCTTTCCAGCTTTCATGATAAATTGATTCCAGCAGTCGGACGCTAATATTACATAATGAGGAAGGAGACTATCGATGAATAATTCAAACACAGCAATAGAACAAACCAGTTCAATAAAACAAGATTCTAAACCTACTAAAAAAAGTAAGCGATTACAAAAAGCTTGGAAGTACATAAAAAGAGATAAATATCTGTATATCATGTTATTTCCAGTTATCGTATATTTTTTAATTTTTAAATATGCTCCGTTATATGGTGAAATTATTGCCTTTAAAAATTATCGATTAGCAGATGGTATTAATGGGAGCGAATGGGTTGGATTTGAGCATTTTAGAAACCTGTTTGCCAGTCAAGAGTTTTACACTATATTCAGAAATACGTTATTACTTAATTTTTATAGTTTAGTTTTTGTATTTCCTGTACCGATTCTACTTGCACTTCTTCTAAACGAATTACGTGGAGAGGGCTACAAGAGAGTATTGCAAAACATCCTCTATATACCTCATTTTATCTCATGGGTTGTAATTGGAGGGATTTTGATTGCATTGTTGTCACCATCTACGGGTTTCATCAATTATGCATTACAATTCTTTGGATTAGAACCAATTTATTTTATGGTAAGTAAATTTTGGTGGACCGTTTCTTTTATCGCATCGTCAGTATGGAAGGAAGCTGGATTTGGTACGATCCTTTATATGGCTGCCATTGCTGGAATCAGTCCTTCCCTATATGAAGCAGCAAAAATTGATGGGGCGAGTAAATTTAGGCAGATTTGGCACGTTACGCTTCCAGGCATTCGGAGTACGATAGCGATATTGCTCATCCTTCAAGTAGGAAAAATTATGGATGTAGGTTTTGAACATATCTACGTTTTACAAAATCCTGCTGTAAGTGAAGTCGCCGAAGTTATTAGTACCTATGTGTATTCAAGAGGAATTATAAATTTACAGTATAGCTATACTACGGCGCTTGGATTATTTCAATCTATTATTGCCTTGATTCTAGTCGTTTCTGTAAACCGTATCGTTAAAGCATTAGGTGAAAGGGGATTGTGGTAATGCAAAAATCGAAAACTGAAGTTTTTTTTACATGGTTTAACATTATCTTTTTAGCTCTATGTGCTTTTGCTACTTTGTTTCCTTTCTTGAATGTCATTGCAGTTTCGTTTAGCAGTGGTAGAGCAATCAATGCTGGAGAAGTATTTCTATGGCCAATTGAATTTAACTTTGATGCCTATAAACAAATTATTGATGATGGACAACTGTTTGTAGCCATGAAAAATTCCATTATTATCACAGTGGTAGGTACAGCGCTTAACATGGTATTTACTATTTTATGTGCATATCCATTGTCTAAAACAAGAGTGAAGGGTAGAAATGTGATACTCATGGGGATCTTGTTTACCATGTTGTTCAGTGGAGGGTTAATTCCTCAATTTTTATTAGTAGGTAATTTGGGATTAATGAATACTTACTGGGCTCTATGGCTTCCCTCTTTGATCAGTGTTTACAATATGTTTGTCATGAAGACGTTTTTTGAAGGATTGCCAGAAGAGCTGGAAGAATCTGCTTCAATGGATGGCGCTAAGGATTTTACAATTTTATTGAGGATCGTGCTTCCGTTATCTATGCCTGTTATCGCTGCATTAACTTTATTCTATGCCGTTGGTCATTGGAACGCATATCAGAGTGTTTTAATTTACATTCAGAGTAGTGAAAAGCTATCCCTCACAGTAAAACTGTTTCAAATGATAGATCTTGTCAGTCCAGAACTGCTAGACAGCGGAGAAGGAACTGAAAATGATGTGGTATTAACTGAGCAAGCAATCAGGTCTGCTGCTATTTTCATCTCTATGCTTCCTATATTAGCGGTGTACCCATTCTTACAAAAGTACTTTATCAAGGGGGTGTTGATCGGTTCGGTCAAAGGTTAAGTTTGATAAATGAAGTGAAACGCTTTATATTAAAATTGGGGAGGAAATATCATGAACAAATCTAGTAAGAAGTGGCTCTTAGTGTTACTTACAATAGTGATGGTGATGGTACCCGTTTTAACAGCTTGCGGAGATAGCAGCTCTGAAGGGGAGGCAGATCAACCAAGTAAAGATGAACCTCAGGCAACTGCAGAAGGAAGTGAAAAGGATCCATATGATGATCTTCCAAAAGAGTTAAGCATTTCCACGTTAGATAGAGGGCGAGTATCCAGTGATGAGGGAACATATGAAGAAAACCGTTGGGTAGATTACATACGTGAGGAATCTGGTATAGATGTATCTATTGTTCCAGTGCCTCGTAAACAGTCATATGAAAAGTTAAACGTGCTGGTTGCTGCGGGTCAAGCACCAGATCTAATTTGGGAATATAGTCGTGATTATATGGGTAACTTGGTAACTCAAGGTGCTATACAACCAATAGGAGAATATATTGAAAAATACAGTACGTCGTATAAAGAATATTTAGAAGAAAACCCTGATTTGCTTCCTCTAATGACATTTGAAGGAGAAATCTATGCTGCAACATCAAGAAGAGCAAATAAAGCAAATCACGGGATGTTTATTCGTCAGGATTGGTTAGATGAACTAGGGTTGGATATACCAAAAACGATGGATGAATTACTTGCAGTAGCAGAGGCTTTCAAAGAAGCGAAACCAGACAGCATTCCTATTGTTGGAAAACAGACCTTTGTTACGATTGAAGCCATGTACGGCATGAGACAAGATAGATGGTTCCTAGAAGATGATAAAATGACCTATGGAGCAACCATGGATCGTTATGCTGAAGTTTTAGATGTATCTAAGACATTATATGAAAACGGATTAATTGATACAGAATTCCTAACAGATACGAATAACCAACGTGCAATACAATTCTGGACGACAGGGAAAGCAGGGATGATCACATATAACTGGGGTAGTGCAGGTGCTCATAACATTATGAAAGACCTATACACTAACGATCCAGATGCTGTAGTAGTACCTTTAGAACCAGTTGAAACACCATATGGCAACAATGGACTTTATCAGGAAACGGATGCCTTCATCTATGTTGCTTTTAATAAAGATATGAAAAATCCAAAGGCTGCGATTGAGTATTTAGATTGGATGATTGATGGTGGCTGGGTACAGCTTGTGAATGGTGAAGAAGGCATTCATAGTGAATTGGTAGATGGCGTGTATAAAGAACTAGATGCCGAGAAATTCAAAAAAGAAGTGTATTATGCACCAGAATATGGAGTGGTGAGAGATCAAACATTTACACCTGAGGAGATCGTAGTCAAAGCTGCAGATGATGAGATATCTCAAAAGGTTGCAAGTATGATAACAGATTCATGGTATGCTCAAACAAAGTATCCTTGGAGAAGAGATTTCCCTTACCAGCCAAGCTTTGCTGAATTTAGTGAGATTGAACCTACTATAGATACGATTGTTGAAGAAGTTCGTACGAAAATATTACTGCAATCAGATAAAGATGGTGCATGGGGACTGGAAGAAATCAGAAATGAATGGGAAAGAATTGGTGGATTGGAAGCAGACAAGGCTGCACAAGAATGGTATAATGCGAATAAAGATAGTTTCTAAACGTATAAACTAATATAACATTTAATATTACAGGAACAGGGGATGACAGCATGCAAAACCAATTGATGAGGAAATTGATCTTGGTCTTGTTGATTCTCCTGTTTCTTTTTGTTTCTGTAACCGCGTTCATTTCCTATTTTTTACTAAATAATAGACTTACAGATGAATTGGAAAATACGAATATGCAGTTATTAAGTCAGATTGATCAAAAGCTGGAACTTGTGCTGCAGCATGTAGATAAATTATCTTTTCAAACGTTGTCAGATGAAGAAGTTAAAGACTTTCTCGATGCTGAGATTACTGGACGGGAAAGACTAGAAAATTCATTCAATGTGACAACATTAATGACAAATATGATTAATAGTGATGAATACATTTTTTCAATAGATTTGTATTCTTTTCAAAATAAACAGAATCTCTCATCTTATTTTTCAAGTGATGATCTAATTAACTTTGAATGGTTGGATCAATTTGAAAAGTATGAAGGATATTTTGATTGGATGACAACTAGAAGGTTAATGATTCAGAGTGGTAATTACCCTATTTATCGTGATGTAGTCACATTAGCAAGAAAATATCCTATCATTTCCCCAAATCCTCGTGGTGTTATAGCTATTAATATTAAAGAAGAAGAATTATATTCCTTATTAGGAAATGATAGAGATGTTCAAATAGAATATACATTTATAGTGGATGATAAAGGACAAGTCGTACTTCATCATGATAACGATAAATTAGGTAAAGATATTAGTGAATACACCTATATTAAATCCTTGTTGAATAGTAGACAAGATCATGGAATTGTTCAGGCAGAAGTGAATGGTACAGAATCTACTGTTTTTTACCTGACTTCTAGTTATACAGATTGGAAGATCATTAGAGTTATCCCGGATGTTAGATATGATGAATCTCTTGTCGCATTAAGGAATACGATCTTTTTTATTGCTATGTTTTTGTTTGCAATTGCAGCTATTTCGGGCGTTTTTGCAGCATTTTGGACGTTTAAACCAATGAATCGTTTCTTTACTTCAATGTCTACGAAGTTAAATATGCATTCACATAACCGTCCTGTGAGTGAGAACTCAAGTGATTTTGCTTATTTTGAATCGATGGTTGAAAATGTTTTAAATGATAGAGCTAGATTGCAAACTCAGATTGTTGAGACTAAACCGATCATGAAATGGCGTTTATTGATGGAATTGCTTTTTAATTATCGTGCTAATTTCACAGAATTGAAAACCTATATGGATTTGCACGGTATACATCTTTACTCAAACCATTTTGTGGTGATGAGTATTGAATTTGATGATAAAGAGAATATAACAAATCTTAAGGATTTGCATCTATATACTTATGCGTTATGTAATGTTGTTGAAGAGTTGATTAATGCAGAAAGCAAAGGTGCAGCGATTGAACTGGAGAATGGACAATGCGCTGTCATTATGAGCTTTGACGATGAAGAAGATACTGAAAAACAAGTTATTAGAGCTGTTTCAGTAGCAGATATGATTAAGAATTTTGTGATGGAATCTTTTAAAAGAACGGTTACGATCGGAATAGGCGGTAGTGTATATTCTATGAAAGATATTCATTTATCATACAAACAGTCACAAGAGGTGTTGAAATATAAATTAATTATGGGGAATAATACCGTCATTACAGCGGATGATACGGTTGGTTACCAATCGCGTGAATACCAAAGGTTGTTGGCCATGTCAGACAGCATCATCGATGCACTCAAAGTGGGAGATGGAGATAAGCTGCGCAAACATTTGCGGAAATGGTTTGATGACATAGCACAACATAAAATTCCACCAGATATGATTAAACATTTAAATACTCAATGTTTAATGAGAGCTGCTACAGTAGCAGATGAAGTAGGAGTTCCTCTTGATGAACTCATTCCATCTCATCATGTTTATGATTCTTTGAATCAATTAGAGAGACTGGATAAAATACAAGCTTTTATGGTTAAAATGCTTGAAGAATTTATGGAACGAATTAAAGTGAAAAGAAATAGCAGAGAGAAAAATGACCTTATAGAAAAGGTACTTAAGTATATTCAAAAACATTATACAAGAAGTGATCTATCTTTAAATTACTTAGCTGATCATTTCCATGTTAGTGTATCTCATTTAAGCAAATTGTTTAAAGAGTATACTTCAAGTAATTTCACTGATTATTTGATGGAGATACGAATTAATAGATCCAAACAATTATTAGCAGAATCGAATAAAAAAGTGAAGGAAATCGCTGAAACAGTTGGATATACGAATGTAAATAGCTTTGTGCGGGTCTTTAAGAAGATGACGGGCTTGACACCAAGTGAATATAGAGAGAAGAAAAGGTTGAAATGACTCGTATAAGCAAAGCTTAAACATTGGGAAATCTGATGTAGATTCTACTCCATCTGATTAGGGAGATACTAGCTATAGAGATGTGAGTCTTTACGCTAATCTATATAGTAGGATAAGGTAGTAAACAATTCAATAAAATTGGGCAGGTTAACCTGCCCAATTTTATATATAGAAAGCCGAAACCTTATATTCAAGGACTGTTGTCATTAATTGTATTTATGTTAAGCAAAAATAGGAATATGACCCTCAAAGTTCCTTATCTTATCACTGTCTAAATGCTGTAAGTCTACCTCTACTAAGAGAGGTAAGATATATGAATGTAATCACTAAGAATTTCTGCATCGTGCGGTTTTTCCATGCATAGTGATTGGCCTCACATGAAGGTAGTCAACCACATGGTTTACATCAAATTGAATATTATACCGCATACATAAAAAAGAAATCAATCAAAAGGAAGAGCTTAAATAATATTAGGGTAAGCGCTTTACTTATTGTGGGTTTTGGAATAAAATTGTATAAAGGAGTGAATTTCATGCAAGAAAGTTCAATAACAAAACATTTGATTGAGGAAAGTGGAGAACGCAAACTGCCAGATCCGTTATATACAAATGCAGGTGAACAAATTATATCGACAGAACAATGGGAATCCAATCGTAGACCTGAATTATTGGAGATGTTTAAAGAACATATTTATGGACGCAGTCCTGTAAATAGACCTGATTCCTTATCTTTTAATGTAGTAGAAACAAAATCCGTGATGGAAGGAAATGCAGTTCTAAAGAAGGTAGATATTTCTTTTGAAGGTCCTGGAGGTAAAGGAATAATTCATTTGAAAGTATTTGTTCCTACAAATCTTAAAAAACCTGCACCTGCATTTGTACTAATCAATAAATTTAATGATGAGCAGGAAAGAAAAGAGATGTGGGGGTACTCCCCAGAGAAGAGTATGATTGAAAGAGGATATGGAGCTGTATTTTATTGTACAGCAGATGTTGATCCAGATGAGCATGATGAGTTCAAAAATGGTGTGCATGGAATTTATGATGAAGAGCAGCGTCCATCAGATGCTTGGGGAACGATTGCAGCATGGGCATGGGGAGCCAGTAGAGTTATGGACTATCTTGAAACGGATACAGACATTGATTCTGACAAGGTTGCAATTGTAGGTCATTCTCGAAGTGGAAAAACGGCATTATGGACAGGGGCTTTGGACGAGCGCTTCGCTTTTGTAATTAGTAATGAAAGCGGTAGCACTGGGGCGGCCATTTCTCGTGGAAAGATAGGAGAAACAATTAACCAAATTAATACGAAATTCCCTCATTGGTTTAACGATAACTATAAATCTTTTAATGATCGGGAATTTGAGCTGCCAGTGGATCAGCATATGCTTTTATCCATGATTGCTCCTCGTCCAATCTATGTTGCTAGTGCTTCAGAAGATCTATGGTGTGATCCAGAATCTGAATTTTTATCTCTATCATTTGCGACTTCAGTGTACCAATTATATGGTTTTAAAGGCTTAGGTACTAAGCAGCCCCCACCTATTGATTCACCCATTATTGGCGATCAGATGGGATATCATAATAGATATGGTAAGCATAAATTAAAAGAGTATGATTTAGTGCAGTTCATGAACTTTTGGGATGGATATTTTGAAAAAGAAAATGGACATAAAAAGGGTTAGCGAACTACATTACATTGAGGAGTTGAATTGATGTGAAAGATTCATTAACGGAATATTTAATTGCAGCCAGTGGAGAACGTAAGGTTCCAGATACACTTTATACACAAAAAGGCGAAAAAGTGACTGCTGCAGAACAATGGGAACAAGTTCGTCGTCCTGAAGTATTAGCGCTTTTTCGAGAGCATGTTTATGGGGTGAACCCTGTAGAAAGACCAGATTCTTTATCATTTAATATAGTAGAAACAAAAGAAGGTATGATGGGTGGGAAAGCAACTCGAAAGCAGGTAGATATCTCTTTTGAGGGACCTGGTGGAAAAGGCACAATTCGCTTGTTATTATTTGTGCCTTCAAAACAAAAAAAACCAGTCCCTGCATTTTTATTGATAAATAAACGAGGGCTAGATCATATGGATCCTGAAAGAGAGAAAAGGTCTGGATATTGGCCAGCAGAATCCATCGTTGAAAGAGGTTATGCAGCAGCTGTATTTTGGACAAATGATGTGGATCCAGATGAACATGATGAATTTAAAAATGGAGTACATGGGATATTTGATGATAAAGAACGCCCTTCCAATGCATGGGGTACGATTGGTGCTTGGGCATGGGGAGCTAGCAGAGTAATGGATTATTTGGAAGCGGATTCAGATATTGATGCAGATCGAGTCGCGGTTGCAGGGCATTCCAGAACAGGAAAAACGGCATTGTGGGCAGGAGCTGTAGATGAGCGTTTTGCGTTTGTGATTAGTAATGATTCAGGAAACACAGGTGCTGCAATTTCTCGTGGAAAGATAGGGGAAACAATTAACCAAATTAATACAAAATTTCCTCATTGGTTTAATGAAAACTATAAAACTTATAATGATAAAGAATTTGATCTCCCTATAGATCAGCATATGTTATTATCTCTGATTGCTCCACGTTCAGTCTATGTGGCTAGCGCTACAGAAGATGAATGGGCAGATCCCAAATCAGAATTTCTATCTCTTGTTTACGCGACTCCAGTCTACCAATTATATGGATTTAATGGACTGGGGACAAATCAATTTCCACAGCCTGAATCTCCCATCATTGGGGATAAAATGGGGCATCACATTAGAATCGGTAAACATAATTTAACACAATATGATTGGGAGCAATTTATAAACTTTTGGGATCAAATTGATAAATAAAAGAAACACAACTGATATAAAAGTCTTATGAAAGATAAAAATATATTGGGAGTGACACAAAATGAATGCAGAAACAATGGAATTATTTAAAACGTTAACTGAAATGCCTGCAGCACCAGGGTTTGAAAGAGAAATTCGCAAATTTGTTAGATCAGAAATAGAAAAATATACAGGAGAAATTATTCAGGACCGTTTAGGAAGTATATTCGGTGTGATTAGAGGCGATGAAGCAGGTCCAAGAGTAATGGTGACTGGACATTTAGATGAAGTCGGTTTTATGGTGACAAAAATAACGGATAACGGCATGATTCGCTTTCAACCTTTAGGGGGATGGTGGAGTCAGGTGTTATTAGCTCAACGTATGCAAATTATTACAAAAACGGGGCCTGTTATCGGATATATAGGCTTTAAACCTCGACGTATGATGTCTAAAGAACAGCTTGCAAAACCAGTAGATATTGATCAAATGTTTATCGATGTCGGTGCAGATGATCGTGAAGATGCAGAAAATATGGGGATTCAGCCTGGATTGCAAATTGTTCCTATAGGTGACTTTACGGTATTATCCAACCCCAAAAAAATATTGGCTAAAGCATGGGATAATCGTTATGGAGTAGGTTTAGCCATAGAATTGCTAAAAGAAGTGCACAATGAACAATTGCCTAATCTGTTGTTTTCAGGTGCGACAGTGCAAGAGGAAGGGGGAATTAGAGGCGCGGTTACAGCTGCTAATCTAGTGAAACCTGATATTTGTTATGGATTGGATGCTAGTCCTGCTAACGATGCCACAGATAAAGATGGATTTGGTCGGCTTGGTAAAGGTGTTCAGTTAAGGGTATTGAGTAGAGAGATGATCACACATCAAGGAATAAAGGAATTTGTTTTAGATACAGCAGAGTCCAACCATATTCCTTATCAGTATTTTGTAGCAACAGGAGCAACAGATGCAGATAAAATACAATTAAATGGAATTGGAGTTCCTTCAGCAGTCATAGGAGTATGTTCGAGGTATGTGCACTCCTCTTCTTCTATTTTGCATGTGGACGATTATGCAGCGGCTAAGGAGCTGCTAATAAAACTAGTAAAAACAACAGATAAATCAACTTATGAGCAAATCATTAAATATTAGGAGTTGTATATAATCATGCCTATTCTTAATCATATAGAGAATCATCAGGATCTATATTTAAAATTGCTAGAGGAATGTGTGAATATTGATTCTCCTTCAAGGAATAAAAATAATGATCAATTTTCTAGATGGTTCGCAAGTCAATTTGAAGAGCTTACAGGTGGTACAGTTGAAATCATAAAAAATGAAGAGTTCGGTAATTACCTGCGTTGTCAGATTGGAAGTGGTGATAAACAGTTAATGCTTTCAGGTCATTATGATACGGTGTTTCCGTTAGGGGAATCCGCTAAGCGTCCATTTTACATACAAGATGACAAAGCTTTTGGCCCTGGGGTTTTTGATATGAAATCAGGACTGATTGTGGGATTGTTAGCTCTGAAAGCACTTGTTGATGAAGGAGAGTTCCCAACAGACCGCAGTGTCGTATTTTTTATCAATAGTGATGAAGAAGTAGGTAGTCCTCAATCGAGGTCATGGTTTGAAAATGAAGCAAACAATTTCGATGCTGCGTTAGTTTTAGAATGTGGTAACACTTTAGTAACTTCAAGAAAAGGAAGTCTAAGATACAAATTAAAAGTGGAAGGGGTTTCCGCACATTCTAGTGTACCTGAAAAAGGGGTTTCAGCTATCGAAGAACTTTCCAGACAAATCATTCGACTGCATGCTATGAACAACAAAGAATCGGGTGTAACAGTGAATGTAGGTGCTATTAAGGGAGGCATGGGTCCCAATACGGTAGCAAGTGATGCTGAAGCACTGATAGATATCCGCTCAAACTCTTTGAATGATCTTGAAAAAATTCATGCTGAGCTAGAAAGTTTCGAGCCATTTTTAGAAGGAGCAAAGTTAAAGTTTTCAGGTGGTATAAATCGTCCTCCTATGGAGCGAACTAAAGAGATAGAGATATTATATGAACAAGCAAAAGAAATTGGCAACAAATTAGGGATGGAAATCAAGGAAAAAGCATCAAATGGAGGAAGTGACGGCAATTTTATTGCTTCCTTTGGTGTTCCAGTAATAGACGGATTAGGAATGAGAGGGGGATATGCCCACTCTCCTAAAGAGTTTATTTATATTCATGAAGCACCTAAACAAACTTTATTTGTAGCTAATTTAATAAAAAACTTAGAGATCTAAGGTCGTATTGAAATACTAGAATTAATTAAACTACTATACTAGAGGAGGTGTTATTGGGTGTCTATTGAACAACATATTAAGGATCATCAGAATTTATATTTAAAAATGTTAGAGGAAAGTGTAAATATGGATTCTCCATCTAAAAACAAACATAATAGTGACCGAGTAGCCCAGTGGTATGCAAATCAATTTGAAAATTTAATAGCGGGTGGAGCTGTTAAAATGATCAAAAATAAAGAATATGGTGATTTTTTACGTTGTCAAATAGGAGATGGGGATAAACAGCTGCTGCTTATCGGTCATTTTGATACTGTATTTCCTATGGGGGAATCAGAGAAACGTCCTTTTTACATAAAAGAGGATAAGGCTTTTGGTCCTGGTGTTTATGATATGAAATCTGGTATTTTGGAAGGCTTTTTTGCATTAAAGGCATTGGTAGATGAAGGGGAGTTCCCATCAGACCGCAGTGTTGTATTTTTCATCAATAGTGATGAAGAGATCGGAAGCCGAAGTTCTAAACAAATGATTATGGATGAAGCCAGAAAATCTGAAGCTGCACTAGTACTTGAATGTCCAATGGAGCCAGATGGCAGTTTGAAAACCTCTAGAAAAGGGTGTGGAAGGTATAAAATCATAGTGGAAGGGGTTTCAGCACACTCTGGTGTAAATCCACAGGATGGTGTTTCTGCAATTGAAGAGATGGCTGTACAAATCCAACGATTACATGCTTTAAATAACTACGAGACAGGCACTAATGTGAATGTAGGTGTGATTAAAGGTGGGCTCGGACCAAACATCATCGCGAATTTTGCGGAAGCAGAGATTGATGTTCGAGTACAATCATCAGAAGAATTGAATCGTATAGAAGAGATTTTTAAAGAATTTAAACCTGTTTCGGATGGAGCAACACTTCAAATCACAGGTGGAGTCCTTCGCCCACCTATGGAGCGTACGGATGGGATTGAAGAACTTTTTGAACAAGCAAAAAAAATAGGTGAAGTAATAGGTATGGATATAAAAGAAAGTGGGACGGGAGGAGGAAGTGATGGGAATTTTATTGCATCATGTGGGGTTCCATTACTAGATGGCCTAGGGATACGAGGAGGACATGCACATTCTCCTAAGGAATTTATTTATGTTCATGAAATACCGAAAAAGACGTTGTTTTTAGCAAATCTAATTAAAAGCTTGAAGATTTAGATCATGAATTTGTCACGGCAGCACCAACCCTACTTCTTTCAACATAAATCATAAAAAAGGAAATATGAATACAAGTAAAATCATTGAAGCTTCTTCCATAATGAAGAAGCTTTTTTGTTCTATAATTTGAATTCCATTGAAATCGACTTGAATTTAAGGTGGTGATCCAGGTGGTCCAACACTTGTTACAACTAATGTAGAGCCTGCACCAATAATGGTAGGGAATTCTACTGATCTAAAAGTGAAAATTCCTTCTCCCACATCTGTAATTTGTGTAGTTCCACCAGGTTCTCCTCCCATGCCATCGATAAATACAAATTGACCTTTCATTCTATTCATTATTTCTGTCATAGGGGTTTCACAACAAGCACATTCTCCTTTAGTATTCTGTTTTATAGGTTTTAATGGTATTTCAACAGGAATTAAACTTGAGTCATAAAAAAGACCTGAAATATGCTTAATGGCTATACTGCCTACAGAAGTATTTACGATAAAATCTTTAACTTCATTTATAGTAAGGTTATCAAATCTACTTTGATTCGTGACAATAGAAACTCCTTGTTCTCCCTCTAGTGCCTTTAAGATACACTGCATTGGACAAACACTGCAATCACAGATGGATTCATCAAATGCTCCCATTTTAAACAACTCCTTTGTAGTTATTTTGAATAGTATATGATCAAAGAGTTTGTTTTGAATGGACTCGTGTACCGAGCAAGGAAATTTCCGCTAATCTCCCGTTTGTTTACGATTTTAGATTTTGTCATTTCAATTACTGCATCACGTGAGGTAGCTCTTTTTGTCATACTTTTGCCACTATATAGTGAGAGGGTAAATAAAGAGTGTTGATAAACGGCGCTCTTTTTACATTCCAGCCCATAGATAAGAGTCCAAGCAACTTTATTAGAATGTACATAAGATAATGTGAAATGATATTTTAATCTAAGAAGTTGGAGGTAACTGTTATGGGATTGAAAGATGAACCTTTTGTTGTAATTGATACGGTTTCAGTAGTGGGTAATATATATGGCTCTGGAGGAGATTTAATTTTTCTTGAGCCCAATGACCCTACAACAGTAGCTACCGTAGATGTATGCGTTAAACAACCAGAGAAAACACAGGTATGTATTGATTCAATGGTTCAATTTGCAGTAGGAGGTACCGGAGGAGTAGGTTCTGATGTAACATTTCAAGTATTATACGAAATACATCGTAATGGCGATGTTATAGCAAGGATTAATGATGAAATGGATTTTGAATTAGCTGGTGGTCGAGGACAAACAAACTTTCCAAACTTTCCTGTAGTTGATAACGATCCAATTGGTGGTATCAATACGTATGATCTAGTATGTACAAGAGATACAACAAATGAAAATGCTGTAGCTGTAATTAATGCAGCATCACGAAGCCTTAAAGCAACAGTAATAACATTATAGAATTAGAGTTTAAAAATATAATTATATGATTAAACGATTAACAGAAAGGACGTAGAGATACGTTCTTTTTTACATTCCAGCCAATAGATAAGAGTCCAAGCAATTTCATTAGACTATTCATAAGATAAGTTAAAGGATAATTTAGTGAGTTGGGAGGTGAGATTATGGGATTGAAGCAAGACCTTTTTGTGGTGGCTCAAAGTTTTTCGGTATTGAACCCTTATAATATTTTTAATCCAGATCCAAATGTTATTTCTCTTGATGAAAATGTTCCTACAGAAGTCCTTAGTATTGATGTGTGTGTAAAAAAACTGAACAAAACAAAAGTATCTCTAGATTCAATGGTTCAAATTGCTATACTTGATATTATAGGTGATGAAGACTCTATATCCTTCGCAGTGTCATATGATCTACTACGTAATGGTATTCCCATTACATTTATTAATGATCTAATGGATATTGCAACACCTGGTGATGGGAATATATTTAGATATACAAACTTTCCCAACTTTCCCGTTATAGATAATGATCCTATTTTTGGAATGAATAATTACGCACTTGTATGTACAAGGTTTCAAGGTCCAACTTTTGTGTTTGCTGGCTCCCGAAGTCTAAAAGCCACAGTAATAACATTATAGAATTAGAGTTTAAAAATATAATTATATGATTAAACGATTAACAGAAAGGACGTAGAGATACGTTCTTTTTTTTGTTGGGAAAATATCATCCAGTTATTTTATATGGCTATTGGGGTGGGAGCCAAGGATGATAAATGGAATGACTCCTTGGATACTGGTAATTTTCTGTATAAAAGTGGAAGTTATTATACAGAAAATGAGACTGCTAGGGATGGTGTAGATGCAATCACCAATATTCCCCACTGGAATTAGGTAACTAGTGGGGATTTTTTGAGTTGTTGAAAATTTGAAATTCTAGGTGATTCGTTAATTTGTTGTTGGTTAGATGGTGAAATTAGTGTAACCTTACATGAAGAAAAAAAGTAAATTTCCCCATTAAATATTGAAACTATAATTCCTTCTCCGACATCAATGATTCTAGTATCTTCAAAATTGTCACCAATAAAATCTATATCAACTGTTTCACCAATCATTGACTTTGCTAAATTGGTAATAGGGTCTTCACAACAAGCACATTCACCCTTATTTTTTTTATTAGACTTTATTAAATTTATCGGATTTATTGTATCAAAGATTATGGCTATAGAAATTTGGCTAATTGGAAATTGACCAAAATCAGTAAAAGCTATAAAATCTTTAACTTGATTTAAAGTACCGACATCTTGAAAGGTTGGAGTTATTATACCTACTTCTCGATTCACCAACTGCTCCAATACACACTGCATCGGGCATACACAACAATCGCACTTAGACTCATCAAATACACCCATGAAATCACGTCCTTTAGTTTTTTTATATTATATGTCCTGAAAGAGTTTTTTGACTGGACGTGTGTACTGTATAAAGGGATATCCGCTAATGCTAGTGGATTATGGAGTGGTGCTAAGAATATAGTGCAGAAGTAAATTAATTTAATATCCCTACTGGCTTTAGGTAGCTAGTGGAGAAATGGTTCTTCTAGAAGGTCTATCTGGATCATTAATTTGTTCTGTAGTTAACGGGATAACCCTTGTTATTGAGCATGTGGAAAAAGTATTTAAAAATAAGCTAGCTCCAGCTGCACCCTCAAGTCCTATAAGAATCCCTTCACCTACTCCTATGATTTCGTTTGGTAATGGTGATGTAAAAGTAGAAATGAATTCAACATCGAAAGTATTCCCAATTTCAGAACTTAGTAAATTTGTCATAGGGTCTTCGCAGCAAGCACACTCACCTTTATTATTTTTAATAGATTTTAAAGCAGATAATACTTGTGTAATATTCGTATTTGTAGGATCCCCAATATCAACATGAGTAATTTGACATATTGGTATATCTCCTTCGTCAGAAGTTGATACAATAAAATCTTCAACACTTGTAATAATAGTTGTAACACGACTAATAGGTGTATCAATTCCTATAAGCCCCACTCCAACCAACTGCTTCATAACACACTGCATCGGGCATACACAACAATCGCAAATTGACTCATCAAAAACACCCATGGAATCACGTCCTTTTCATTTTTTATTAATGTATTCCATTAAATAGTGTTTTGACTGGACGTGTGTACTGTATAAAGGAATATCCGCTAATGCTAGTGTCAAGGTGTGATTTGACTTAATATAATAAAAGCAAGGTTACGGATATCTAAGCGCTTATTGCAGACACCCATGAAAAAGCTTCTCCCCATAAAAAGGAGAAGCTTTCTTATTGTTTATCATTTTTATTATGTTTCTAGGAGGCTCACTAACAATAAGTTCAGATGGCGAGGGCAAAGGTACAAAAGTAACTTCGACAATAACTAAAAAAAGATTGTAAACATGAAGCAAACTGGATAGGTGATGACCAGATGATAAAAGTGCTACTTGTTGAAGATAGCGAAATGTGGCAAAGAAACTTGAGTGAGGACATTGGACTAGATGAATCGTTTGATTTAGCAGGTATAGCAAGCACGAAAGAGGAAGCTATTGATGCGGTAAAGAAGATGGATATAAACCTTACAGATAATAATTTAGATGGCATAGATGCTGCTGAAGAAATAAAAGATATCAGTGATTGCAAAATAATCATGCTTACTTCATTAGATGAAAAAGAAATAATTGAAGAATCTTTTGCAGTTGGTGCAAAGGAATGACTAAGAATGAGATAGCAAAGGCATTAAATAGATCATTTCATACAATAAAAAATCAATTGAAAATAATACGAGAAAAACTGAGGGGGGGGGACTAATATTTTAGTCCTCCCCATTTTTTTTATTACGTATTATGATTAAATTAACAGATCGATCTAATGGCAATGTTCTTTTTATTAAACCATCTAATTAAGGAGTGAATTAGTTTAGCTATGAATGTATTTACTTACACTGTTGAAACTGAAGAATTTATGAATTTTGAGATACTAAGGGAGATGTTCTGATTATCTCTCCTAGACTAAAATATCACAATGATGATTTAATGATGATAATTGTTTTAGATTCAGAAAGAAAACTTATTAAACATTTTAACGAAGTTGGTTCTAACGAACACGTACTAGGTAGAATTATGTCACGTGAAATGAATGTGTAAAAAATGTGTAAAAAAAAATCAGTTTCTATGTTTTTTAATCGTATTCTTACCAAATAAATAAAAATAAAAAAACCCTTTGAAACACTGTTATATCAACGTTTCAAAGGGCTTGGTATATGTATTTAACTTGACTCACAAATTAGTAATGGCGTCCCAGGAGAGATACAGTAATCTGACTGCGATGTTATGCTCTCGAAGTTTATGCTCCGACGAACTCTTACGTTCGAATTATCTCTGGGTCTCTGCACTTCTATGTAGTTTAAATGGCGTCCCAGGAGAGATTCGAACTCCCGACCGACGGCTTAGAAGGCCGTTGCTCTATCCAGCTGAGCTACTGGGACAAGTTTGTTTTGTTTGAAGCGACAAGAAATATAATATCACATGATTTTTGATTAAGCAATACTATTTTTAAAAAAAATCAAAAAAAATTTAAGCAGACAAAAAAATCGCTCAAATTAAGGAAAAAGAAACCATAATATTCTTATCATTCTAATTATTTGATCGATTCACAACCCATAACATAAAGAAAGAAATGAGTATAATACTAACTACCCACAGCCACACTAGCGTCATATTTCCTGTATCTGCAGCTAAATAAATGGCAGTAGAGATGGTTTGTGTTTTATTAGGAATATTTCCTGCAAACATAATCGTCGCTCCAAATTCCCCTAATCCTCTTGCGAAACCTAGAATATAGGCCGTTATAAAAAACTTAAAAGATAGAGGGGTTGTGATGTAACGAAAAACTTGCCACTCAGATGCCCCGCTATTTCTTGCAGCATTTTCGATTTCCTTCTCAACAGATGAAAAACCTGATTTGAGAGTTTGGTAAACTAATGGGAATGAAACAACAACTGCTGCAACTACAGCAGCCCACCAAGTGAATATGAGAGGTTGATTAAATAACCATTCAATGGTCTGCCCAAACCAACTATTTCTTCCGAAAATAATCAATAGAAGAAACCCAACTACAGTTGGCGGCAGCACCATAGGAAGCATAAAGAATGTTTCAAGTATTGATTTACCAGGAAATTTTTTTCGTGCCATCAAAAATGCTAGCGGAATTGAAAACATGAAAACAACAATACTAGCAGTTAGAGCAACCTTCAGTGATATGATTATAGGTGCGATAAATGATTCCAGTTCAAAGTTTGTCATAAGCTTTACCTTTATTTTTAGTATTAGAAATATAATTCACCCTTATATTGTTGACTGGGTTCCCCATCAATTTACAAAGATGATCTCACAGGTTCACTGTAGTTTGTTAAACCATACTCTTCAAATATAGTTTGTGAATCTTTTTCTTGTAAAAATGAAATGAAGGTACTTGCATACCCATGATTTTTTGAATCTATGGTTATACCAACAGGGTAAATAATTGGTTCATGTAAGTTTGGATCAGACTCATAAATAATTTTTGAGTGATTGGATTTTAATGCATCACTTTTATAAACAAATGCAGCATCTACATTTCCTGTTTCTGTATAATTTAAAGCCTGTCTCACATTTGTTGTGAAAACAACCTTTGATTCCAATTCATACCAAAGCTCTTTTTCAATTAGAAGTTGTTTTGTATAACTACCTGCCGGAACGACAGAGGGTTCTCCACTTGCTATAGATGCAAACTCAGCTTTTAATAAATCATCTAGTGATTGTAGATAAAGATCAGAGTTTTGATGTGTAATAAGAACGATTTGATTTGAAAGCAAATTAACGATATCATTTGTTTCAATTAAACCGAGTGCAGCTAGCTCATCCATATATTTTTTATTAGCTGAAAAAAATACATCTGCAGGTGCTCCTTGTTTAAGTTGAGAAGCTAAAGTCCCTGATGCACCAAAATTATAAATAATTTTAATGTCAGGATGTATTTTTTCGAATTCATTTTTTATTTCGTTTAATGCATTTGTTAAACTTGAGGCAGCAGAAATATGTAATTCAGTTACACTGTGTTTCCTGTCATTTTGCAAGGAACAAGCACTGAGTAGAAAAATGACGAATAAACATATACTAATCTTCAATATTACATTTTTGGTTGTGAATAGCATTTCAGTGTCTCCTTAATAAATATAAGTTAACCTAAAATATATATTACACTTAAAACAAACGTTTAAAAAGCCCCTTAAAACCTAAAAAAGAGAAGAAGCATAATCCTATTTTTTTTCAGGATCTAAAAATTATAAAAATTCAAGTTGTCATGAATGATAAACATCCAATGATTGAGAGGTGAAAGAAATGACACATAAAAGAAATATAGTTTTGTTCCCAGGAACACTGCAAAATTATCAGAATACATTAACGTCTTTGTTGGAGACAGAACAATATGACGAAGCATTGAAACTCCTGCAATACTTGCTTCAGTGTGAAGGAGAAGATGAAGAAACATACGAGGAATGGGAATTACTTTTAGAATGGTTAACAACACACACAAAAGAGCTAAAAAAGGAGGATAGAGTGTATGGAGAAGAATTGGATGAAAATAGGTTGTTAAATGATCATATTCAAACAAAACTGCTAAAGGATGAAGGTTATTCTCAAAAATTATTAGAAATGTTGTTTCACAAATCGTCTCCGGAAAAAAAATGGTTAGCGTTGGATCAGCTGGTACACATAGATGATGTGGAAATAAATCAAAAGATTATGGAATGGCTGCAAAATGAAAAATTGAACCCGATGCTCCAATTTAAAGCATTACAAACGTTAAAACAACGAGAAGCTAAAGGAGAAATTACGTTTGATAGGTTAGGTGAAAAAGTTTCAGTATCCATAGAGAATACACCTATTCATTTTGAGGATTATCCAAAGGTTATTGTTGATGTAGTTGATCGAGTGCGTCATGAAACAGAAGATTTCGATCAAATGATTAGTACGTTTGCAGAACAGACTTGGAAGGAGTATTTATCCTATATATATGGAACGCGTATATACTTGGAAAGTATTGAACTTCAGAATTCAAATCCTTTTGCTTGTGCATTACATAAAATCGCTTTAGAACTAACGATAGGAAACATAGATGAAGAACAATTACTTCAGACTTATGGATTAAGCAAAAATGAAATGGCACTTATGCAAAAAACATACAGGAATATGAAATCCTACATCGAAACGGTATTACAGACTAACTAAAAAAAATCTACAAAGAGTATTGATTTATTAAGGTCATCTTTTGTATAATAAAGTTTTGTAGGAACGGAATTTTTCTATTCGTCCTTCGCATGGACAATATTTAAAGTTTATCTTATAATGTAGTGGTTATAATGGTAGTATAGATAATTACCTATTAAGAGGTTGTTCAAAAAGTCCCCCTTTGATCACGAAGGAATACAGAGTAAAGACTATACCCAAAAAAGTGTAGAAACATTTTGTAGTGTAGCCTAATACTTTTCGGGGCCCAAACATTCAGTGAAGATAGTCGATTGCTTATGTAACAAATCACTACACTTGCTGTACCCAAAAAAGTGAAGAAATTCTGAAACACAGTTCAATTACTTTTACGGGGTCCGGCACTTTGAGAGAAGGGTAAGCTAGAAACGGAACTTTTTGAACACGGATCGTAAATAAGAAACGGTAAATTTTTTGGAGGGGAAAGCATAAAATGAAAGCAAGCTGGGAAAAATTAGAGAAGAACGAAGGAGTTCTTACTGTTGAAGTAGATGAGAGTCAGGTAGCGGAAGCTCTTGATCAAGCGTTTAAAAAAGTAGCTCAAAAAACAAATGTACCTGGATTCCGTAAAGGTAAAGTACCTCGTCAAGTTTTTGAAGCAAGATTTGGTGTTGAAAGTTTATATCAAGATGCATTGGATATAATTTTGCCTGTAGCTTATACTGACGCAATTCAAGAGACTAAGATTGATCCAATAGATCGTCCTGAAATTGACATTCAACAATTCGAGAAAAATCAACCATTGAAATTTACAGCAAAAGTACAAGTTAAACCTGAAGTAACATTAGGTGAATATAAAGGTTTGGAAATTCCAGAGAAGGAATTCTCTGTTACCGAAGAAGCTGTAGAACAAGAATTGAAAACAAATCAAGATCGTCATGCTGAGTTGATTGTTGTAGAAGAAGGCGCAACAGAAAAAGGCGATACTGTGATCATCGACTTCGAAGGATTTGTTGATGATGAGCCATTTGAAGGCGGAAAAGCAGAAAACTACTCATTAGAGCTAGGTTCAGGTTCATTTATTCCTGGGTTTGAAGAACAAGTAGAAGGAATGTCTAAAGATGATGAAAAAGATGTAGAAGTTACATTCCCTGAACAATATCAAGCTGAAAATTTAGCTGGAAAACCTGCTGTTTTCAAAGTGAAATTACATGAAATTAAAAGAAAAAAATTACCAGAGCTTGATGATGAGTTTGCCAAAGATGTAAGTGAATATGAAACATTAGCTGAATACAAAGAAGATATTAAAAAACGCCTTCAAGAAGCAAAGGATAAAGAAGAAGATCAATATAGAGAGAGCACAGTTGTGGAAAAAGCGACTGAAGTATCTCAAGTTGAAATTCCACAAGTAATGATTGACACAGAAACGAATCATATGATTGAAGACTTTCAAAATCGTTTAAAAATGCAAGGAATGACTTTAGAAATGTATTATCAATTTTCTGGTCAAGACGAAGCAGCTCTTAAAGAGCAAATGAAAAACGACGCTGAAAAAAGAGTAAATCAAAGTTTAGTGTTAGAAGCGATTACAACTAACGAAAATATAGGGGTTACTGAAGAAGAGTTAAACGAAGAACTTGAAAAATTAGCGAGCATGTATCAAAAAACAGCTGAAGAATTAAAAAGCATTTTTACAGCAAACGGAAATATAGAATCCTTAAAGCAAGATATTGCTAATCGCAAATCAATTCAACTTTTACTTGAAAATAGTGTGAATGTACCAGCAGTCGAAGAAGTAGCTGAAAAAGCGGAAGAGACTGTAGAAGAATAATCATAACTGACTTGTAGAAGGCACAGCTATCTTAGCGCGTGCCTTATTTTTTACCTTAAAAGGAAAGTAAAGTTGGTAACAATATGACATCGAGGTCAATACATGATAAAATAATTAAAATGAATTTAATTTAGCAAATTCATTTTAAGATTCATTCTGTATAGATAAAAGGAGATGTAAGCATGAATCTTGTACCCATAGTAGTTGAGCAAACCAATCGTGGAGAGAGATCTTATGATATTTACTCGCGTTTACTTAAGGATCGTATTATTTTTTTAGGCAGTGCCATTGATGATAATGTTGCTAATATTGTGATCGCACAATTGTTGTTTTTAGCCGCAGATGATCCAGATAAAGATATACATTTGTACATTAATTCACCTGGAGGCTCTGTTACTGCAGGGATGGGAATTTTTGACACTATGCAATTTATTAAACCTGATGTTTCAACCATTTGTGTAGGATTGGCAGCGAGTATGGGATCATTGTTGCTTACAGCAGGTGCAAAAGGAAAACGTTTTGCTTTGCCAAATAGCGAGGTCATGATACATCAACCGCTTGGTGGTGTGAGAGGTCAAGCAACTGACATAAAAATTCATGCGGATTGGATTATTCGTACAAAGAAAAAGTTAAATCAAATATATGTAGAGAGAACAGGACAACCTATGAGTAAAATAGAGAGAGATACTGATAGAGATTTCTTTATGAGTGCTGACGAATCAAAGGAATATGGATTAATTGATGAAGTTATTGCTCGCACCGATTTAATAACAAAGGAGTGATGGAATGTTTAAGTTTAACGATGAAAAAGGCCAGTTAAAATGTTCTTTTTGTGGAAAATCACAAGAACAAGTAAGGAAGTTAGTCGCAGGTCCAGGTGTTTATATTTGCGATGAATGCATAGATTTATGTACAGAAATCGTTGAAGAGGAACTAGGTACTGATGAAGAGCTAGAAGTACAGGAGATACCCAAACCTCAAGAAATTTTTGGCATCCTCAATGATTATGTTATCGGTCAAGAGCATGCTAAAAAATCATTATCCGTTGCTGTATATAATCATTACAAACGCATTAATTCCAGAAA
The DNA here is from genome assembly GCF_030730905.1 of Chengkuizengella axinellae. Lineage (GTDB taxonomy): Bacteria > Bacillota > Bacilli > Paenibacillales > KCTC-33759 > Chengkuizengella > Chengkuizengella axinellae. Next base: position 184,989 of record NZ_JAVAMP010000001.1, read on the forward strand.
TAAGGCTGAAGATGTAGAATTACAAAAAAGTAACATTGCTTTAATTGGACCAACAGGAAGCGGAAAGACACTTTTAGCACAAACTTTAGCAAAAATTTTAAATGTTCCATTTGCAATTGCGGATGCAACATCTTTAACAGAAGCAGGTTACGTAGGTGAAGATGTTGAAAACATTTTATTAAAACTAATTCAAGCTGCTGATTATGATGTTGAAAAAGCAGAAAAAGGTATTATATACATTGATGAAATAGATAAAGTTGCTCGAAAATCAGAAAATCCTTCGATTACAAGAGATGTCTCTGGTGAGGGTGTACAGCAAGCTCTTTTGAAAATTTTAGAAGGAACAACTGCATCTGTACCTCCACAAGGTGGACGCAAACATCCGCATCAGGAATTTATTCAAATTGATACAACAAATATATTATTTATTTGTGGCGGGGCGTTTGATGGCATTGAACCTATTATTAAACGAAGACTTGGGAAAAAAGTGATCGGTTTTAACAACGAAGCTGCAAAGAATAACTTGATGAAAGATGAAGAAGACTTCTTATCCATGATTTTACCTGAGGATTTATTAAAGTATGGTTTAATTCCTGAATTTGTTGGTCGTTTGCCAGTTATATCATCATTAAATAAATTAGATGAAACTGCGCTTGTACGCATACTTAAAGAGCCAAAGAATTCTTTAGTGAAACAATATCAAAAGCTGCTTGAAATTGATGGAGTAGAACTTGAATTTGAAGATAATGCATTGAATGAAATTGCTAAAGAAGCAATTAAACGAAATACAGGTGCTAGAGGATTAAGGGCTATCATTGAGGGTGTAATGTTAGACGTAATGTATGAAGTCCCATCTAAAACTGATATAACAAAATGTGTGATTACAGAAGAAGTAATCAAGGAAAAAGTCGCTCCTGAGTTGTTAAAGGATAACAACGATAAAGAAGAGAGTGCATAAATATTAAACAATACTTAAATTACCTATCTTTACTGAAGCTGTTTCTTCTTGAATCAGTATATCCCACTTATTGGTATTACAATGTGGATAGTTGGGATAGGTAATTTTTCATGGGAGAGTAGGTTATGTTTTTAAGGGATGAAACGAAGCCTGTTAAGGTTGGGGATTTAACGATTGGTGGAAATAATGAAGTCATTATTCAAAGTATGTGTACTACTAAAACAGCCGATGTTGAAGCAACGGTTGCAGAAATTCACCGATTAGAAGAAGCGGGATGTCAAATTGTTCGAGTTACTGTGAATAACAAAGAAGCAGCTGATGCTATTAAGGAGATAAAAAAACAAATCAATATTCCACTAGTTGCAGATATCCATTTTGATTATAGACTGGCTTTATCTGCTATTGAGAATGGGATTGATAAAGTTAGAATTAATCCTGGAAATATTGGCAAAAGGGAAAAAGTTGAAGCTGTGGTTAAAGCATGTAAGGAACGGGGAATTCCTATTCGAATAGGTGTAAATGCAGGTTCGCTTGAGAATCATTTATTAGAAAAGTATGGTTATCCTACTGCAGATGCGATGGTTGAAAGTGCTGAATTTCATATTCAGATTTTAGAGGAGCTTGATTTTAAAGACATCATTGTATCTTTGAAAGCATCCGATGTTCCTATGGCTATTGAAGCTTATTCTAAATTTGCAGAAAAGTTTGATTATCCAATGCATTTAGGTATTACTGAAGCAGGTACATTAAACGCTGGCACAATTAAAAGTGCTGCTGGTTTGGGGGCCTTATTGGCAAAAGGATTAGGTTCTACTATGCGCATTTCTTTAAGTGCTGATCCTGTAGAAGAAATTAAAGTTGCAAGAGAATTATTAAAGTCGTTTGGGTTGATTTCAAATGCGGCTACATTGGTTTCATGTCCAACTTGTGGAAGACTTGATATTGATTTATTTTCAATTGCAAATGAAGTTGAAGAATATATACAGAATGTTAAGGTTCCAATTAAAGTTTCAGTTCTTGGCTGTGCTGTAAATGGACCTGGAGAAGCTAGGGAAGCCGATATCGGAATTGCTGGTGCTAGAGGTGAAGGGATGTTATTTCGCTATGGAGAAATGATCCGTAAAGTACCAGAAGATGAGTTGGTTAGTGAACTAAAAAAAGAAATTGATGTGATTGTTGAAGCTTATGAGCGAACTGGTGAAATTCCTGGTCGTCACGAAGCCTCAAAAAGCGGAATAATAAAGTAAAATATAACTTACCTCCAAATGAATAATAAATTTTTTTTAAAAAAAGTATATAAAAGCTTCAAAAAAGCCATACTATTTTTGACGGTGAAAGAGAGGTGTGGTTCCGTTGGACAACCAATTCAACGAATCAGCCGAAGTGATTCTTTCTGATTCGATGTAGAAGCATACCCAATGAAAAAGTTTAAAAACTTAGACAATGGGTATATAAATCAACTTTATCAAATATTCAACATTCCATGTTATCTTCTATTATGGAAGTGTATAGGATTGTAGAAGCTAGATAAGTTCAACTTTTTCCAGTTGGATTATCTCCACTGAAAAAAGAATTCGCTTTATTGTACTCACAATAAACTGAAAGTTTCTCCTCGTAGATTGAGTTTCAAAAATCACCGTCGAAAGACCTCTAACTATTAGTTAGGGGTCTTTTTAGCATGACATATTAAGTTTAATACTTCTACCATTGGTATATATGTAAAATATAGACAGAATTAGTTCTTATATGGTAATATATGGACAGAATAAAACATCTTGAATCTAGCATCAATTTTATAGTGAAAAGGAGAGGAATTATATGTCAGAGGAAAAAAAGTTGAATCTTGAGGAAGAAGAATTTAATCTTGACCTTGAGGTGTACGAAGTATCATCAGCTACAGTTTTAGAAGCAATGGGAGCATCAAACGGTCATAATTCTTGTTCAGTAGTAAAAACTAAACACTAAATGTAACAATGAATGCTCAGTTAGGTATGTTAACTGAGCATTCACTTTATTTTAAGTATCTCAATATTACATGATGGAAGAGTGTTGTGCATGAGTATTTACAATAAATATATTGTTAGAAGTCCAGCGATAGAAAAAAATTACATATATGATCTTTTTTATTCAAGTGATCTTCATGATTATATTCTAAACATGATCAATGATCTTTCCTTTATGGAAAGAATTTTGGTTGCAAGCCACGACTTATATCATCAATTGATAGAGATTAAAAACGGAAAACAAATGAATGAAGATGTAGTCGTTTCTGTTATGAAATATATTCTAAGAATGTCATCAAGACCAATGCCTTATGGTTTATTTGCAGGATTATTAGAGAATGATTTCAATTCTAATACAAATTCGACATCAGACTCTTATAAAGAAGTAAGAGTTTCGCTGGATTGGTTAAACCTTCTTGTTAGAAGAATAGAGCAATCTCAAGTTCTTGATTCTAATCTGTTGTTGTATAAAAATAATTTGCTCAGGGAAACGAATGATAAGTTTTATTTGGATATAGCGGTAGACGATAGTCAAAATAGAATAAGTCTTAGAAAAACGAAGTTTCTTCAAGACTTAATGTCAGTATTAGACACTTCTAAAGGAATGAATGAAGTTACTCAATTATTGAGTGGAGGTAATTCACAAAAAGAACATCATATTCTCGAAGCAATTAAACGTTTATTGAACAATAATATGATCCTTAGCCATCTTCGACCACATTCAATATTAAGTCAGGAAGATAGATATGGATTACAATTTATTCTCAAAGAAAAAGCACTCATTAATACAGAACTATATGAGCAATTGTTAGAAATAGAACAATTAATAGAGTCATATAAATACAGTCAGGTTGGTAAGGGGATTCAGACTTATCAGGAAATGATTCAAAAAATGAGCGAAGTTTGCAAAAGTAAAAGGTATGTTGTAGTGGATCAAGTTTCTCATCATGCTTCGTATAAGCTTGATGCAGAAATTGCACAGCATTTTGTTGATGATATTCAGTTTTTAACATCATTTAATGTTTTTAATTCTTTTCATAAATTATGGGAAAATTATGAGTATAAGTTTCTTGATGAATATGGTTTTTTTAATGAAATCAATTTAATAGATTTAATTGATGAGGACACTGGTATTGGTACCCCTAAGTTTAATCAAGATTATAACAGCATGAATTCAGTGAAAGAAGATCAGTTTAATGAATACTTATTAGATCTAATACAAGTAGCTATTTTAAATAATAAAGACCACATTCATTTATCCAAAAGTGATATTCAATTTATTACAGATCTATTCCAAACTCATTTAGAAAAAAAAATAAACGAAGGTTATGATGTTAAGTTTAATATCATTAAAGAAAATGATAAAGAAAAAATCGTTTTAAATGAAAATTCATTTAGTAATACCTCTACTTCATTCAGAGGAAGGTTTAAGTTGAATACGAAGGAGGATAAATCAACACTGAGTTACAATAATTGTAATTATGTGAGTGTGGAGGTAAATGTTGTTGCCAATCATTATAGTGATTTGGGAGTAACTTATGATAAAGATAATATACAATTATTGATCCATACACCAGTGCCTTGCGAGAATAATGCTTATATTACGATAAAGGATATTGTTGTCGGGTTAGATCATAATGGTCTTTATTTGAAAAGTAAGTCTTTAGGAAAAAAAATTATTCCTACCTTTACTCACATGCTGTATTACAGTAATTTCAACGAAGATCCTTCTCTTTTATTTTTACATCAGTATGGAAAATATATTTCTAATACTCCTAGAGATTTTTACTTAGGTGTAGCGGAGAATTTGAACTATATTCCAAGAATTGAATATAAACAAAATATTTTATCTCTAAAACGCTGGAGAATCAAAAAAACACTTATGGAAAGAGAAGTAAACACAACGGGTAAAAGTAAGAGACAGTACCTTTTAGATTTTGTTGAAAATTATAATGTAGATGCTGTTGTTTACATGCTTAAGGGCGATATGAGTTTACCTATCCATGTACATACATCATTAGGTATGGATTTATTGTTGAATGAATTGAACAATCAGAGTACGGAGGAGCATGTCGTTTTAACAGAAGCGCCAGAATTAAATGATCCAAACGATTCTACTATGAATTTAGATTTTATTATAACTGTGCTGCCTGAACTAGATAAATTTAAACAACTTAATGAAGCTGAAAATTGTTATGGTGATTCTGTATCAATCCCTGATCTTAGTTGGATTTATTACCACATTTATTATAGAAAAGGGGAGAGGATAAAGATAAGTTGCAGCTGCATGAAATGGTTAGATGAACAGAAGATCCATCAATATTTTATAGTGAGTTACAGTGATGCTGCTGAACATATTCGTTTGAGGTTTAAACACGATAATCCATTGCTAAAAGAGAAGTTTCATTTGTTTTTACAACAATGGGTGAAAGATAAAACGATAAAAAAATATTCCGAAGAAATCTTTTTTCCTGAATATTCACGATATGGCGGTCATGAATTGTGCAATGTGGCATACGAATTTTTTTGTTATGATACGAAGTTTTTAGGCATAGTGAATGGGTTAAAACAGTTCAATCATAAAAGTAAACTCGAACAAGGGGTTATGGTTTGTCTATATACAGTGATGGATTTATTTGATCGTTATGATACTGCTTTTGAATTTTTAAGAGACTTACGAGGTGAAAAAAATAAATCTGTATTAAAAGAGTTTAGCACGAACAGGCAAAAGTATACTGGTGCAGCAAGAGAAATACTTTTTATCTACGATAGAGAAAACGATGTTCTTTTTCAGAAAAGAAAAATAGCTAGAAAATATAGTGAGCAAGTTCATCGATCATTTCAAAGTGAAAGAAGTTTTTACATTTTTAAAAGCGTAGTTCATATGACAATGAATAGATTTATGGGAATTGATCGTGAGTTAGAGAATAAAGTTTATGAAACAGCCAGTTATACTTTTTACAACCTAAAGTACACATTGGATATACAAGGAGGTTACCATGAACTTCTATGAGGTCACTTGTTATGTCAATGAAGAGAATCCCAATCACCCAGTGTTTAAAACTTTGAAGAATATCGCACAAAATGAACAAAGTTCAACTTTAATTAAGGGTTGGCAGCATGGATACCATGTTAAAATAATTGGTTTTTTGGATGGCGAAAAAGTGGATAAATACTTCAAATTATTATCTTCCATCTTAGAAAATGAACCTACATACATTTACTCTACTGAAAGCTTTAAAAAAAAATATAAAAAGATTTCTGAGATCACGAATCATGTTCAGGCGAATGAAGAAATTTATCAAAACAAAGTGATCATCAAACAAATTACGGACTGTTATCATTTTGAGAATATGAAGCAATTGCAATTATATGTATTTACTCATCAAATATTTGATTCTTTTTATATAGATAATTACTGGAAGGAAAACGATATATTAACAATCGTTCATGATATATACCTGTTCGTGAAATTATTGCCAGATAAGGTGATCAGCGAAAGAGATTTATTATACTCTAATGGTTATACTTCTCATTTATCACATTATATTGGATTCTTAAACTCTCTTAAACAAAATGATAGAAAACGGATTCAGCAAATGTTCAAAAAAAGAGTAACAGATGATATCAGACAGTTAAAAGATGGTACCCAAAAAGGGAATGTAGAATTAGTTTCAAAATTATTTGAGGTTTATCAATTCGTTTCTAAGTATGTAGATGATGGAATGATCAATTTTCACTCTCCACATTCTTCAAAACAATTTAATTCTAAAGTGAATCAATCATCAATAAGACATGCTTCCATTTTTGAAGATGAGGAGTTGAAGGAAGCGGTTTTGAGAGACAAAGTATTATGTACAAATAAATGGATTTTGAATGTATTGTATGAAAAATTAGTGTTATTAAACATAAAGCCCATTGAAAAGTTTTATATGAATTATTTAATCAGTTTAATGCGTTATGAAGAAAAACTATTGGAGGTGAATTAAGTGAATGTTTATATAGAACCAACGTTGCATATTGTTGATATTGATTCTGACTTTATTTTAACGACAAAAGATAAAAACTTAAAAATGAATTTAAGTGATAAACAAAAAGATTTGACTTATAAGTTGTTGCAAAAAATAAAATTGAATTCAAATATTTCTCTTCTTTTAGAAGATAACAAATCCTTTGAGTCTCAAATGTTACAAGTACTGATGAAAAATAACATAGTGAGACTTCATACTGATGAGGAAGAGTCAGTTATCATAAAAGGAATTCATTGTATTCACGGAAAATTGTCATTTCTAAAGTCAATTCAACAACAGATAAGCACAAAAAGTAAAATGATAGAAAGTAATTATGGACAATCATTATGTTTGGACGATGAGGTTTTAAATAAGAAAGAGATATATGTGTATGTATGTAGAGAAAGTCTGTATATCGCAACAAAACCATTAAACAAGTTAAACACATATACGGTAGATAGTGAAATGATGGAGCAATATGCGTCATTTGTTCTTATGGAGAAACTTAGGGATGACGTACTTGATATAAGGGATACTGTTATTATTAAAATTGACTTGACCTTGTACAACAACGAGATTGATTATCTTATTACAGAACAGGTGAACGAAATAAATTACTCCAATAGTTGTTTAGTTGATGACAAGTTATCTGGTTACACAGTTGACTTTAATGTAGAAAACTACTTTCCACTTGTACAATGTAAATACCAAGGTGTAGAGAGTAATAGAAACTTATCCTCCATTGGTTATGACAAAGAAGATGCGATCCGAAACTTATTTATCATTTTAAATGGTTCTGGCATTGATGAACAATACTTCATTAGAGGAAGTCACACAGAGTATCCCTTGAATAGCGAATCATTCCTTCGTAAATTTATCAATATTTATTTCTCAAAAAAGATTTATATTCATCATATTGAAGAAGATCATAAACAGTTTAAGAGCGATAATATGACTATTATTTATAAAGGGAAAAACACGTGTAATGAACACACTCTTTTTTTAACGCTGTTCGTTAATCATCAATTTGAAGGGAAAGAGTTGAAGATAAGTGGAAACGAAATTATTAATGAACAGCTTAAAGAAATTATGTCTTGATATTTTCAGAAACATGGATGTTGATTGTCTTAGTACAATGAATGACTCAATTCAAGTGGATTTTAAGGGGATAGCTTTGACTGTAATTTGTTCGGACGAATGGTTGGAGATTAGAAAATGTCCCGTAGAAGAAACATATAAAGAAGGGTTAGAGTGGCCATGTATGATAGATAAGCACACTGGGAATATGAATTTGAAAAAAATGATAACCTTTTTTTTATTAAATATACATAAATTCGATGCCCTGCTTATTAATTCAACAACGATTAAATTATCGTACACTTATCATCAAGTTCATAATCAGGTTAAACGTAGCCCTGAACAGAAAAGGTTAGAAAATAATATTCCAGTGAAGGATCTTATTTATTTACTTCTTTTCTACAAAGGGGGTTGCATATTTGATGAAAATGATGGGATTGTATCTGTGGCGAACCGAGAAGATTATGCTATACAAGGATTTGGTTATGATTTTAATATTGATCATGCTAAGTTTAAAGCGATAGCCGAATATTTAGAAAGAAGTGCTGCATCAAGTAAACTTCCCCATACATTAAAGGCTAGTTATAGAGAAATTCAGAATAAAGCGGTGTACCCTAAGGTTTTAGGAGTGTACGATGGTGAAGTTGTTGATAAATACAATGATCTTGAAATGTACAATGATGATCTTTCTTTTCATTGGGTTCTAGCAACTTCTTTGTTAAATGATAAAGAGGAATATATCCCTGAACAAATTAGTCAATATTTACGGCAAGATATTAAAAATAGATATGTTTATGAAAGTTCTAACGGCTGCTCAGTAGGAAACAGCATAGAGGAAGCTTCGTTATACTCCATATTGGAAATAGTTGAAAGAGACATATTTATGAATTTTTGGTTTGAGGATGAGCATTCTATTCATTTCATTGAATTTGATCGTGAGAGAAGTAACATACTTGGAAGAGAACTATATTTTGAAGAATTAGGATATCATTTAGAGTTTTATTATATTAAAAATAAGACTGAACTTCCTGTGGTTTGGTGTTTGCTGCGAAGTGTAAATCAAGACAACATTTTTTATTCGATCACAGGTCTAGGTTGTCACATAAATATTCAACATGCAATAGATTCCGCTTTTTATGAAGTTTATAACTCTTTTCAAAAACTTGCTAATCATTCAATGGATAAGGTTATCGAACATTTAAATAGAATAGAGAAAACAAATGAGATAAATGATGTACTAGATCATATTTATTATTTTCTATCGTATCGCTCAAAACCATTAGTGGAGCAAAAGTTGAAAAGTGCTAAATCGTGTAACTACACAGATTTGACATCTAAAAAGAATTTTCAAAGTATTTATGTTGAAGAAGAGTTGTCATATGTGAAGGACAAAGTAAAGAGGGTGTACAAAGACATACTTATTGTGAATCAAACGAATGATTTTATGAGTGCTCTATCATTGTATTGCACCAAAGCGATTTTAATAGGGGCTGCACCTTTAGATTTTACATCTCACTTAATAAGATTAGTAAATGATGAAAAGACAAATCGTCGAATTGAGAATCGGAATGTGCATCCATTAGCTTGAATTAGCAGTGAGGAGGGATACTTTGCAGTATACATCTAAAGATTTTCTTGGTGAAATGGCTCATTACTTTGGTTTAGAATCTAAATTGATAGCACAACAACTGAATATTAGAACAGATAATTATCAATTATATAATGAAGCAGCTGAGCTAGATGAAGATGAGCTATATACAAAGAATATGTTAAGTGTTAACGATCTGGTGAGAATTGAGAGTGATACAACGTATAAAATTCATAAAGGATACCCCTCTCCTAGAAGTATATACCCTTTAAAAATGTTTATTTCTTTAGGAAATCATCAATTCGTTTCGAAGGACGATACACAAGAAAGATATATGTACTATTATAATTCGAATATAAACGCTGAAACAGGTGATATCCTCATAGAATTTACGAATAAGTATCCAAGCTATTATATGAATATAAAAAAATCTTTATTGATTTTAGAAATGGGTCACTTTCTATTCAATATAACAAAAACAGCAGAACTTTTAGGAAGTAAATACAAACTGATTGACATTAATCACCACATTCACTTGAGGCGTATTAAAAAACCTTCGAATCAAGTAGAATACAAAAAATTATTAAATTTTAAAATGAAATGCAAGTATAGAAACAGCGGACCTTTTTTATATCCTATTACGAATGTGAATCCAAAAATCATCCATAAATCCTATTCATTTAAAGACGAAACTAACGATCATTTTAATCATTTAGAACAATTGATTAATATTGATGATATTAGAAATCAGGTAAAGATCATTCCATATATCAACCGAGGTAATGGTATTTTCGAATCACCATCAAATGAAGAAGGTCCGAGGATACATTACATGAAATTAAATAAAACACACCCTTATATTAATTTTATAGGTGTATCGTTTTTTGTTGTATTTCTCATTAACCATAATGTGTTTCAATCAGAAAAAGCAACGCAGTATATTTTATCTTTAGGATATTTGAGTCAAATGATATCTTTGAACCATTCTAGTGAGTCACAGTACTGCCGACCTATAAAAAGTTATGATATTGAACTACTTGAGTCGTTATTGAGTTTAGATACATCTCAATTCACACCATATTACTGTTTAATTTCTGGAACAGTTGAGTAGAAAGGAGAGTAAGATGGAAACGAATTTGAATTGGAAAAAAATAATATCATTTTCTCTTCCAATGACGCTCATAGGTATTGCAGATCTTCTATTGATTGGGATTGATTTTTTCTGGATCTACTATTTTATTGGTGAACCGGAAGCATTATCTGCTTTACGGGTGTCCTCATCCATTATTTTATTGATAGAGGCAGTTTTAGTAGGCGTCATCTCAGCACTATTGGTTTATATTAGTCAACATAATGGAGCAGGTCATATCGATAAGGTCATGCGGGGAGTAAAAGGGACTTTTTCATTTTCAATCTATGCAGGGATAATGACTACATTCATTGGACTGTTGCTTTTACCAGTCTTTATTATGATGTTTGGCGTATCCCAAAAGGTTTCGATTTTTGTCGGAGATTATTTAAGCGTGTATTTAGTTGGTTATATCGCCATTTCTTTAAATAATCTTCTATTATTATTACCAAGATACTTTCAAAAGCTTAATCTGGTTTATAAGGGATTAAGTCTTACTTTATTAACTAACCTTATCATTACACCTATCTTCATGTTGGTATTTACACGATTCGGAATGAATGCTATTTCTGGCGCTGCTACGGGTACTGTAGTTGCGAATTTGGTGTGTTCTATTTATATGATTTGGCAATTATTTTTGAAAGATCATTTGCAAATCGGACTTTCAAAAAAACAACTCTCACTTAAAGTTGATTTTCAACTATTAAAACAAAATATTTCTTATATCGGTTCCCAAATTTTTAATGGACTAACTTATAATGTTTCCATGTTTTTGTATATTCTTATTTTATCGTATTATCCAGAAGATGCGTTTAATGTCTATGCGGTTGCTTCTTATATTTTTGTCTTTTTCGGAGTGTTTGCACAAAATTTTGCAGCCAGTATCATTCCTATGGTTTCTGAGTATATCGGATCTAAGCAAATTAATGCAGTAAAGGATCTTGTCAAAAAAATGGTACTCATTTTATTAGGATATTGTTCTATCGTTGCTTTAATCGTTCTGCTCAGTAAAAATCAGATATCTATGGCTTTATCAACAAATGATATGTTAACTCCTTTGTTTGCAAACTTTTTCACTTTTTATACAATTCCTTGGATTATGAATACAATAGCTATTGTTTTTATATTTGTAGTAGCAGGAGCAGGTGATTCCAAAGGAGGAGTGATATTAACCATTACAAACATGTATGTGATTGTATTGGTTTGTTTATTATTTGTACCCCAACTTTTTCAGGACAAAACCAATGGTGTGTTCATTACGTTGGCATTGATTGAAATATTCACTTTTGTAAGCTCATTTGCCTACTATTTATATGGACGTTGGACAAAAGCAACTTTGGTAAAGGAAAACGAAGTACATCGAGAGGAAGGGTTATCTGTTGAAAACAGTGTTTAATACAAGTGAGGCTTTTGTCAAATGATTTCAATAGATGAATGGTAAATATAAAGTAATAAGGAGGGAAAAGGGTGTTATGTCATGTGTAAATCTTAAAATGAAAATCGCGCTCTTTGCGTTAGGTGCTGGACATCATTTATCTTCATGGAGACTTTCTACAGAAAAAAATCCTTTTAGTTATGAGTACTATTTGGATGTGACAAAATTAGCAGAGAAAGGAAAGCTTGATTTTGTTTTTTTTGCAGATGGATTATACATTGATGAATATTCCCACACTAATGTATTAAATGCGTTAGAACCAACGATTTTACTGTCCTCCTTAGCTGTACATACAAGTCACATTGGTCTTGCTGCTACAGCTTCTACAACCTATAATGAACCGTATAATTTGGCAAGGCGATTCGGTTCTATTGATCATATTAGTAATGGCAGGTCTGCATGGAATATAGTCACTTCTGCGGATCAAGGATCAGCTAAAAACTTTAGTCGTGATGAACATATGGAACATAGTAAGAGATATAAAAGAGCTGAGGAATTTGTTGAAGTGGTTAAAGGTCTATGGGATTCTTGGGAAGATGAAGCGTTTGTATTGAATAAAGAACAAGGGGTTTTTGTAGACTACAATAAAATGCATAAATTGAATCATCGTGGAGATTTTTTTTCTGTTGAAGGCCCATTAAATCTATCAAGTCTTCCTCAAGGGCATCCAGTATTAATTCAAGCTGGAACTTCACCTGCGGGACGGCAATTGGCTGCCAAATATGCAGAGATTGTGTTTGTGAATAATAATAAAGGAATTGAAAATGCGAAAGCATACTATGATGAGTTAAAAGAAAAAGTGGTTTCTTATGGTAGGGAAAAAGAAGATGTTGTTATTACATCAGGAATTCGATTTATTCTTGGACAAACAAAAGAAATGGCTTATCAAAAATATAACGAAATGCAATCACTAATTAATCCCAATATAGGATTGAAGCTTTTAACCACTATCTTACCCCAAATCGATTTTTATGCGATGGATCTTAATGAACCACTAATTGATTTAGTGGAACCTGTAGATGAAGAGCATTCAAAAAAATATGAGATTTATAAAAAATTTACTGCAAAAAGAAAATTCACTTTAAAACAATTAGCACAACATGTAGCTTCTATTACACCACACGATTTATTTATTGGAACTCCCGAGCAATTGGCAATTAGAATGGAGGAGTGGTTTAAAGCAGGTGCATGCGATGGATTTAATCTTATGCCATTAAATATGAAAGAGGATCTAGAAGCATTTCTTCTTGAGACAGTTCCAATCTTACAGCAAAAGAATTTGTTTAAAAAAGAGTACGAAGGTGTTAGCTTAAGAGAAAACTTAGGATTAGTAAAAAATAGTGCTTTCAGTGGGAGGTATTAAACTCCCACTGAAAGCAAACTTCTCTTCATAACATAAGAATTTATAACTTAATAAGGGCTCGACGATAGCTTATTACCTGGCTACAAAATTCAATACATCATTGAATTTCAATTTCCCCCCAAATATGTCCAACGCACTTCCAATTGTGAAATCGATCTTACCTTGTGAGATTCTATAAAAATTCTCAAGATCTTCTATTGAACGAATTCCTCCTGCATATGTTATAGGGATTAATGCATTTTTAGCTATGTGAGTTACTAATTCCTCACTAAATCCAGATTGTTTTCCTTCCACATCTACTGCATGGATTAACAGTTCGTCACAGTAAGATTGAAGTAACTTTAGATTGCTAGAATTAAGCTCAAAATCTGTTGTTGTTTTCCATTTATTTATTGCAACGAGCCATTTTCCATTTTTTTCTTTGCAGCTTAAATCAATGACTAATTTTTCTTTTCCGACTAATGATACTATGTGCTTTAGATTTTCAAGACTGAATCTTCCATTAGGAAAAATATAAGAGGTTATGATAACGTGACTAGCCCCGTTATTTAGAAACAATAACGCATTATCTGCATTAATGCCACCGCCTATGTGAAGACCACCTGGATAAGCTTCTAACGCTTCTAACGCTGCATCGACATTTCCTTTGCCAAGCATAATAACATGGCCGCCAGTTAAGTTATTTTTTTTAAATAAATTAGCATAATAAGAAGGAGAATAGGTTGAGACGAAATTTTCTATGACTTCTTTGTGATCATCTAATGTTTCTCCTACGATTTGTTTTACTTTTCCATCATGAATATCAATACAAGGACGAAACCTCAATGTGCTGTCACTTCCCTTTTTTCGTTTTATGTTATGAAATCATGATACACGAATCCATAAATATCAGTCAAAGGATATGTTGCGAATCAATTCTTTACTTTTATACAGATTTGCGTATGAAGAGATGTAATGCATGGTAATACTAGCTTGTAGTTAGTAGAAAAGGGAGGGCGTTATAACATGAGTTTTATGGTTGTTTTAATGATTATTCAAGGTTTTTTTGCAGTTGTTATTGGACTGTATTTCTGGAATCAATTGAGAAGTCAGCAAAATAGTAAATCAGCTGTAGACAAAGAATCAAAAAGAGAAATGGAAAAATTACATAAATTGAGATCTATTCATCTAACCCAACCTTTATCGGAGAAAGCAAGACCAGTGACAATGGAGGATATCATTGGTCAAAAGGAAGGGCTGCGAGCATTAAAAGCAAGTTTATGCGGTCCAAATCCTCAGCATGTCATTATTTATGGACCTCCAGGTGTAGGGAAAACAGCAGCAGCCAGAGTTATATTAGAGGAAGCGAAGAAAAATATATTCTCACCTTTTTATAAAGAATCAAAGTTTATAGAGATTGATGCCACCATTGCCCGGTTTGACGAAAGAGGGATTGCTGATCCGTTAATCGGCTCCGTTCATGATCCAATATATCAGGGAGCAGGAGCAATGGGTGTAGCGGGTATTCCACAGCCTAAACCAGGAGCTGTTACAAAAGCGCATGGAGGAATGCTTTTTATTGATGAAATTGGAGAATTGCATTCTATCCAAATGAATAAATTGCTAAAAGTATTAGAGGATCGTAAAGTTTTTTTAGAAAGTTCTTATTATAGTGTAGACGATAAAAATATTCCACAATTTATTCATGATATTTTTCAAAATGGGCTTCCGGCAGATTTCCGATTAGTTGGTGCAACGACAAGAACACCTGAAGAGATTCCTCCAGCAATTCGTTCGAGATGTATTGAAGTATTTTTCAAACCGTTATTACCTAAGGAAACAGCAATGATTGCAAAGAATGCAATGAAAAAAATAGGTATGCCTTATGAAGATAAAGCAATAGAAGTTGTAAGCAAATATGCAACGAATGGTCGTGAAGCAGTAAACATTGTACAGATGGCAGCGGGAATTGCCACAACCGATCAAAGGAAAAAAATGACTTCTGAGGATATTGAGTGGGTGATCAACAGCAGCAACATACAGCCTCGCCCAGATAAAAAAATCCCAAAACAGCCTAAAGTTGGGTTAGTAAATGGACTAGCTGTTTTTGGTCCTAATATCGGCTGTCTGTTAGAAATAGAAGCAACGGCTATATTGGCTAAAATCCCAGGCAAAGGGAAATTTACAATCACAGGTGTTGTAGATGAGGAAGAAATGGGGGGAGGAGGTAAAAAAATTCGCCGCAAAAGTATGGTGAAGAGCTCGTTGGAAAACGTACTTACCGTATTAAGGCAAGTGGGAATAAATGCAGATGATTATGATATTCATATCAATTTTCCTGGAGGAATTCCAATGGATGGTCCATCAGCTGGTGTTACAATTGCTACAGCCATAGCCTCTGCAGTTAATAACATCCCGGTGGATAATAAAATTGCGATGACGGGTGAAGTAAGTATTCATGGGAAAGTTAAACCTGTAGGAGGTGTTGTAGCTAAAGTAGAAGCTGCCATTCAGGCGGGTGCAAAAAAAGTTTTTATTCCAAAAGAAAATTGGCAAGATACATTTTTTACGATCAAAGAGGTTGAGGTAATACCGATGGAAACAATTGAGCAAGTACTTAAATATGCAATAGGTATTGAAGCTAATAATTCTACTAAAGAGCAAGATGTGACAAGTGAAGGGATGGATGTAAAAGTGATTCCAGTTTTTCAACCAGGGTCCCCAACTTTAGAACAATAGCATTTTATAAACATACAATATATGATCACCAGATAAAATCCTAAAATATAGAAAAAATGGGCGTCATAAGTCAGAAATTGGTTTTTTAATTAAGCATTTGATAAAATAATAAAAAACAGCTGTAGGATAGAAATCTTTGGGGGTACTAGAGATGAGTCTAAATAGAACAAGTGAAAATCGATTGCCGCTATTGCCATTACGTGGATTGCTTGTTTATCCAAGTATGGTATTGCATCTTGATGTTGGAAGAGAAAAATCTGTCAAAGCCCTTGAAAGAGCAATGGTGGAAAATAACTTGATTTTGCTTTCTTCTCAATCTGAAGTGAGTATTGAGGCTCCAACAGAGGATGAAATTTATAAAATAGGTACGAAAGCAAAAGTAAGACAAATGTTAAAGCTTCCAAACGGTACAATAAGAGTGCTTGTTGAAGCGTTAAATCGTTGTGAAATTGTAAGGTATATTGACAATGATGAGTTTTATGAAGTCTATGCTAGAGATTTGTCAGATGTATTTTCTGGGGAGACAGAGAATAATGCACTGATGAGAAGTGTTTTAAAACAATTTGAGAATTATATCTCATTGTCTAAAAAAGTGACGCCGGAAACTTTAGCGGCTGTGTCAGATATTAATGAACCAGGGAGATTAGCAGATGTAATCTCCAGTCACTTATCTTTAAAAATAAAAGATAAGCAGGAAATTTTGGAAACTTTGGATGTTCACGAAAGACTGGAAAAAATACTGAATATTTTAAATGATGAACGCGAAGTGCTAGAACTCGAAAAGCAAATTAATAAACGAGTTAAGAAACAAATGGAGAAAACACAGAAGGAATATTATTTGCGTGAGCAAATGAAAGCTATTCAAAAGGAATTAGGCGATAAGGAAGGCAGAGCAGGTGAAGTAGAAGAGTTGCGAGCAAAATTAGCTGAAACAGATGTATCAGATAAAATTAAAGAGAAAATTGAAAGAGAAATTGATCGATTGGAAAAAATGCCTTCAACATCTGCAGAAGGAAGTGTAATTCGAAATTATATAGATTGGTTGTTAGCATTGCCATGGAATAAACAAACGGAAGATCATTTAGACATGGCCAAAGCAGAGGGGATCTTAGACGAAGATCATTATGGACTTGAAAAACCAAAAGAACGTGTTCTGGAATATTTAGCTGTTCAAAAGCTTGTCAAGAAGATCAAAGGTCCTATTTTATGTTTAGTTGGACCTCCAGGTGTAGGTAAGACTTCATTAGGCAGATCCATCGCTAGAACATTAGGGCGTAAATTTGTTCGTATTTCGCTTGGTGGGGTTAGGGATGAAGCTGAAATACGTGGTCACAGACGTACTTATGTTGGAGCTATGCCAGGAAGAATTATACAAGGACTGAAAAATGCAGGAACGAATAATCCCGTATTTTTATTAGATGAAATTGATAAGATGTCAATGGATTTTCGAGGTGATCCTGGATCAGCACTTTTAGAAGTGTTAGATCCTGAGCAAAACAGCACTTTTAGTGATCATTTTATTGAACAACCTTTTGATTTATCCAATGTCATGTTCATTACTACGGCTAATGCAGTCCATAATATTCCTCGACCATTATTGGATCGAATGGAAATGTTGTATATATCAGGTTATACAGAAATTGAAAAATTAGAAATTGCTAAAAAGTATTTACTGCCAAAGCAGAAAAAAGAACATGGATTAGCAGAAGATCAATTAATTGCTGAAGATGAGACAATCTTAAAGATTATTCAAGAATATACACGAGAAGCCGGGGTACGAAATTTAGAACAGCAAGTAGCATCATTATGCAGAAAAGTTGTTAAAGAAGTCGTTTCCAAAGAAGAAGATCAGCAAATTACTGTAACATCCAATGAAGTTGAAAAATTCTTAGGACCGAGCAAATTTAAATACAGCCTGGCTGAAAAAGAAAATCAAATCGGAGCTGTGACAGGGTTAGCCTGGACAGAGGTGGGTGGAGATACTTTAACCATTGAAGTGACGGTTATGCCAGGAAATGGTAAGCTGACCTTGACTGGTAAGCTTGGAGATGTTATGAAAGAATCTGCGCAAGCTGCATTCAGCTATACACGATCCAAGGCAGAGGAACTTAATTTAGAACCAGACTTTCATGATAAATATGATATTCATATTCATATTCCTGAAGGTGCAATTCCTAAAGATGGTCCATCTGCAGGGATAACGATTGCTTCAGCTTTAATATCTGCTCTCTCTGAAGTACCTGTATCGAAAGAAGTAGCTATGACAGGAGAAATAACACTAAGAGGTAGAGTGCTTCCAATTGGAGGTCTTAAAGAAAAAGCGCTGGCTGCACACCGAGCAGGAATTAAAAAAGTATTATTTCCTGAAGATAATGAAAAAGATCTTCAAGAACTTCCAGAGGCTGTGAAAAAAGATATCAAATTTATTCCAGTTTCACATATGGATACCGTATTAGAACAAACATTAATTCAGTAGTACAGAATATATACAATTTAACACATTTGTGTTATACAATAAGTGATTGCTTTTTTATTAAAGCAGTCACTTATTCAATTTAAGAGAATGTTCAATATTGCAAAGTCGATTTTTGAACTCATATTTTAAGAAAGAGAAGGTATTTAAGAAGTGAAAGTAAATCAGGCAGAATTTATTATTAGTGCTGTAGGTCCTGATCAATATCCAGAGGATGGCTTGCCCGAAATTGCGTTGGCAGGTCGGTCAAATGTAGGGAAATCCTCGTTAATCAATAAATTGATTAATCGGAAAAATTTGGCCAGAACGAGCTCTCAGCCAGGTAAAACACAAACTTTGAATTATTATCGCATTAATTCCGATTTATATTTTGTTGATCTTCCTGGTTATGGTTATGCCAAGGTTTCAAAATCACGTAGACAAGAATGGGGAGAAATGATCGAAAGATATTTAACGGAAAGAGAGCAGTTAAAGGCAGTAATGCATATTATTGATCTTCGCCATCCACCTACAAAAGATGATCAGGCGATGTATGAATGGTTAGTTTATCAGGAGATTCCTCGACTTGTTATTACTACAAAAGCAGATAAAATATCAAAAAACAAACGAAATAAACACTTAAAAATAATTAAAGATACATTAAACCTTGAAAAAGGAGATCCAATCTTAATGTTTTCCTCTGAGGAAGGATTAGGAAAAGAAGAATTATGGCAGCTTATTCAAGAAAAAACAACACCAAATCATAGTTGACATATGGTTTGGTAAATTTTATGATTAGTAGTGACTGACCAACCAGTCATTAATAATGATAAAGGAGAAATGTCATGAATTTCTTAACAAGCTTTAGCTTGAAAAATCCATTTGCAATACTCATTATTTGTATTTTACTTATTGGTGGCGGCATTTTTTCATTTTTTACATTAAAATCAGATTTGCTGCCAGATATTGAATTTCCTGAATTATCAGTGACAACAGTATATCCTGGAGCTTCTTCTCAAGATGTAAATACATATGTAACGAGTGTATTAGAGACACAGTTAAGTTCATTAACAGGTTTAGAGCAGATGACTAGTCAGTCTATGGAGAGTGTATCAAGAATCCAATTAACATTTCCTATCGATACAGATATGGAAATAGTGATTAAAAATGTTAATGAAAAGATATCAAACACTCAACTTCCTGAAGGGACAACTACAAATGTGGATCTTTTTTCATTCGGTTCACTTCCAGTGGTTAATTTAGCATTGTTTCCAAAACAGAACGAAGATATTTCAGACTGGGCTTTAAACGTTTTAAGAACAGAGCTTCTAAAGATCAATGGCATTAATAGTGTTGCATTATCATCAGTACCTCAGGAGTATCTAGGAATTGTTGTAGATAAACAATTAGCTAGTGCACAGGGCATTGGCTTGCAACAAATTAAAGAAGAAATACAAACTTCATTTTTATCTTTTCCAGCTGGTACAATTCAGAATGATGCTGTTATAGTGCCTGTTCGTGTTGATCAGAAGCTTGAAACCAAGAATGATTTGAATAATTTGCTTATTTCTTCACCCATTACGAATGAGTTGATTCCACTAAGTGAAATTGCTGAATTAGAAGAAGTGGTGCAGCAAAATGAAATCTCAAGATACAATTTACAAAACAGTGTTTCTCTTCTTATTAATAAAAAGCAAGATGCAAATACAGTTGAAGTAGCAGAACAATTTTATGAGGTTTTACAGCGTTATGAAGACAAGATAAATTATGCTGTTGTATTTGATCAATCTGATGAAATACAGTCATCCATATCGGAATTGGTGAATAAAGGAATTTGGGGTGCTATTTTTGCATCCATTGCTGTTCTTATATTTTTACGAAATATAAGAGCAACGATCATTGCGGTTGTATCCATCCCTTTATCTCTATTAGTGGGAATCATATTTTTAAAATGGTTTAATTACACATTAAATACTATGAGTTTAGCAGGTTTGGCAGTGGCTGTAGGTAGAGTAGTAGATGACAGTATTATTGTAATAGAAAACATCTACAGAAAGATACGAATGGAACCAGAAAAGGATCGTTTCCATTTAACTATTTCAGGAACTAGGGAAATGATCAATCCAATTATCTCCTCTACTTTGGCGTCTATTGTTGTTTTTATGCCTTTAGGATTAGTAGGAGGAATTACCGGTGCTTTCTTTATGCCATTTGCAGTTGCTGTCGTAGTCTCTTTATTGGCCTCCTTAGTCGTAGCGATTACCTTAATTCCAGTGTTAGCTAGATTTTCCTTCGTAACATTAAAAGAACATAAAAATGAGCCTTTTTATGTTCGATGGTATGGTAGATCACTACATTATTTATTAAATAAGAAGGTAATTGTCATTTCCCTGTCTTTATTATTATTAATTTCTTCTTTATTATTTGTACCAACACTCGGATTTGTTTTTTTACCTAATGAGAAAGAAAAAATGTTAGTTGCTGAAGTCACCCTCCCAACATCTAATGTAATAGAAAGTACAGATGAAATATCATTAGCTGTTGAAAAAGAACTTTTAAATCATAAAGAAAAATATCCTAGTGTATTTGTATCGATAGGGAATTATGATTATATGACATCAACAAGTTTAGTAAATCGTGCACAATATTTTATTGAGCTTGAAGAAGAGATGGATGTAGATAAGTCTATACAGGACATAAAAGAAATAATGGAGTCCATAGTTTTGAAAAAAAATGAGGAAGCTACGATCAGTGTACAAGAACTACAATCTGGTGGACCTCCTACACAAAATAATGTAGATGTTGATTTGTTTTCTATTAATCAAAATCAATTATTGAAAGCATCAAAGCAAGTTGAAGAAATGTTGTTGAACCGATCAGACTTGAAATATGTAAAAAATAATATGAGCGAAAAGCAAAATCAAGTATCTATAAAATTAAATGTTAATAAATTAGATGAATATGGTTTATCCTCTTTTATGATCTTAGGAGCAATAAGTGATCAAACCGGAACTGCTGAAGTAGGGAGTTATAAATTGGATGGAATAGAACAGGATATAAAAATTGAATATAATCAATTGCTTACAGGAATTGAAGAGCTACAGAACATTACTTTTTTTTCGCAGGTGGGACCTGTTCAATTAAAAGAAATTGCTGAGATAGAGGTTCAAGAGGTGGTGACTTCAATCCAAAAACTGGATGAACAAATATATGCTAAAGTCACAGCTTTAGCTACAGCAAACAATATTGCAACTGTGACTCAAGAAGTTAAAAAAGTGATCCAGGAGATGGATTTTCCAGATGGAGTTACTGTAAAAGTTGGTGGCGGTAATGATGAAACAGTAGAGGTCCTAATAGACATACTTGTTGCCATTGTGATTGCTATTGGATTAGTTTATATAACCATGCTTGTGTTTTTTGGAAAAGCAAGACTCCCATTCGTGATATTAACCTCCATTCTTTTTATTCCAATCGGTGCAATTGTTGGATTGGTGTTAGTGAAGGAGCCGTTATCCATGAGTGCCATGATTGGTTTTCTCATGTTAGTTGGAATTGTTGTAACAAATGCAATTGTGTTGGTTGATCGTATTAATCAAAACCGCAAAAATGGTTTATCTATTCGTGATTCAGTAATTGATGCGGGTAAAACACGGATTCGTCCTATATTAATGACTGCTTTTGCTACTATAGCAGCATTACTTCCATTAGCATTTGCAACACCTGAAGGAGGATTAATTTCAAGAGGGTTAGCTGTAGTAGTAATAGGTGGATTAACCACATCTACGTTTCTCACTTTAGTTTTTCTACCTGTAATTTATGAATTGTCGTTTTACCGTACCTTTAAAAGAGAACAAGATGGTAGAATTTGATAATGTATATCTAAATTATAGTATAAATATCTTTTATACTTGTTGGTATGGTATATTATAAACTAACGGCAGTAGTCACAGCCCTTTGTTATAACATAAGAATTTATAATTATAATATATTTAATGGTGATTTTATGACTTCAACTTCAGAACAAAAACATGATATAATTTTGGATTCAGCATTTTATTTATTCTCAACAAAAGGGTTTTATGAAACAAAAATTGCTGAGATTGCGGAGCACGCAGGTGTTGCTAAAGGTACGGTATATTTATATTTCTCAAGCAAAGAAGAGCTATTTAAAGAAATGACAAGAAGAAATTTCGATGAATTCCTTGATGGATTATCTAACGAATTGACAAGGTCAAGTTCTTTTGCAGAGAAGTTAAATAAAATTGCAGACCATCACTTATCTTACTTTTATAACATGAGAAATCATACAAGAATTTTTTTTCAAGGGTTGAATAATGATCCTGAATTTATGGAAGTCATGTTTCATCATATTGAGAATTATGTAAATCTTGTTACAAATGTGATGGAGAGTGAATCTATAAACGAATCTAAATTACATGCAAAAGCATTTGTAGGCATGCTTGAAAATTACAAGATGGATATTTTATTTACAAAAAGTTTCACAAAAGATCATTTGAACCAAAGAGTTGATTTTGCTGTGAAGCTTTTCATGAATGGGTGTAAAAGGTAATTAATGCGCTTCATATTGTTAATTTTTTTCATTTGTATTTAATTTTTAAAAAAAGTATTGCTTTTCTGCCCAATAGATGTTATTTTTAGATTCGTTGAAATTCTCAAATTAGGAACCAGGATTCACTCAGACATTGAATACGATGGGAGTAATTACCCTCGGGAAGTGAATGACGTAGGTCCTAGCGGATGAAATTCAAAACATTTTATTCCTAGGAAGGAGGACCGGAAGATGGAATACTCAACTTTCGGAAGACACGTTGTTATTGATACTTGGGGAGTAGATATTGATTTATTAAACGATATTAACTTTTTAAAAGAGCATATGGTACAAGCGGCTGAAGTATGTGGTGCAACTGTCTTATCAGTACAGGAACAACAATTTGATCCTCAAGGAGTTACAATTTTAGTCATGTTGTCAGAGAGTCATATCTCTATACACACGTATCCTGAAAAACAATTTGCAGCTATTGATTGTTATACTTGTGGAGTGACAGTTGATCCAGAGAAAGCGATCAACTATCTAGTCTCAAAACTAAATCCTGAACGGGTACACTCTAAAAAAATAATTCGAGGTTTGGGAGAATTAGGTGTAGAATCTCCAAACATAAAAAATATGGAAGCAACAACTTGTTAAGTTAATGAAATAAAAATCATTGAATAATAACCATGGATGAATTCCATGGTTATTTGTTTTGCCCAACCCCCATAAACATAACTATATAGAGGTTGTTTTAAAAGTCCCTTTCCCATCACGAAGAGCAATTAGGTTTAAAAAATGTTGTATAACCCAAAAAAGTGAAGAGAAATCTAAATTGCCTAGTTCAGAAAACAGGATGTTAAGGTGCATCGTTGGACACAGGAAGTATCTGCTTTTAGATGTAAACCTGAACTGGTGTCGAAGTACTCCACATGGAAGTGGAGTGACTTTAGTTGACGATTACTTTTTCGGGACCCATAACAAAGAGAACTTATATTGGGTCTTAACTTTTGGGAACTCAGAAATGGGAGTTGAAGAGAGAAATGCGAAATAGACAAGTGTTGATTTTTATGATTTTTGTTATTTTGTTTGCATGGCCTGTATATCAATTAGTGGATTTGTATTTTACAAAAAAAAGTGAAAAAGACAGCAATATTATGTTGTATCAAGTTTCTTTATTTCAAATAGAATTGTTGAACAATTTAATATCAGACTCCATGAATGCTAATAATACAGAACAGCTTAATGCCTTAAAACAATTTGCATATACAGCTGATTATACGCACCAACATTTAGTGCTTGCATATGGTGAGACTAAGCTGACGAATATACATAGCTTTTTAGAAATTATGCAGTATATTATCCGTTTGCAACTTGGAGGGGATCGATCATTAAAACCAGAAGAAGCAGCGGTTTTTCAAGAAATAAGCAAAGCATTTGTAGAAATCACACAGGTTTATGAAGGTATGCTTTCAGAAGATGGGAAGATCATTGCTTCACAAAATGAAAAACTAATTCAGTTAGATGAAGCAGTATCAGGATATTTAAGAAAAATATTGTTAGAGTAAACGAATTATGGTCATAATATAGAAAACTCGTCGATGCCCCGAAAAAGTAACAGACCTAATCTTTGAAACATATTTTTCACTTTTTGGGAAGGACTTTTAGACTTTTAAATTGAGGGCCCCGCAAAAGTATTCTAATTTTCCATCTAAGCGTTATGTTCACTTTTGTGGGTATTCCCATTTGTTTTAATTTGTTCAATTTTAAAATTTTTTTTGAAGATAAGCATTGTCTAAATATGTTATAATAGTTGGAGTTATGTAATCAATTAGGAAAGCAGGTGAGCACATGCACATTGTAGTAGTTGGATTAAACTATCGTACAGCCCCAGTAGAGATCAGAGAAAAGTTTTCAATATCTGAAGAACAAACACCTGTTGCTTTAAGAATGTTGAAAAATACGAAGAGTATACTGGAATGTGTTATGGTAGCAACTTGCAATCGGACAGAGATTTATGCTGTAGTAGATCGTTTACATTTGTGCGGGCATTATATTAGAAGTTTTATGCAAGACTGGTTTGGAGTTTCTCGAGAAGAGTTTGCTAAACATTTATACGTTTACGAAGACGAAGAGGCTATTGAGCATTTATTTAAAGTCTCAAGTGGATTAGATTCTATGATTATAGGTGAGACCCAGATTTTAGGACAAGTTCGTGATGCCTTTTTATTAGCACAATCGGAAAAAACAACGGGTACTTTGTTTAATCATTTATTTAAACAAGGAATTACAATGGCTAAAAAAGCTCACTCTGAAACCACTATCGGTGAGAATGCTGTCTCTGTCAGTTATGCAGCAGTTGAACTAGGTAAACAAATCTTCGGAGATTTCAATAATAAAACGGTCATGATTATCGGTGCAGGAAAAATGAGCGAATTGACGGTCAAACACCTTCATGCCAATGGGACAAAAAAAGTAATTGTTGTTAATCGGACCATATCAAAAGCAAAGAAATTAGCCGATCAGTTTAATGGCATTGCTTGTTCGTTTGATGACTTTCATAAATATATATCTGAAACAAATATTATTATTAGTTCAACTGGCTCATCTGAATTAATTTTAACACGTGAGCAAGTTGAAGGTTTGATGAAAGCAAGAAAATCTTCAAGTCCATTATTTATGATTGATATTGCTGTTCCTCGTGACTTAGATCCAAAGATTATGGAAATTCCAAATGTCTTTTTATACGACATAGATGATTTGGAAGGCATTGTTCAAAATAATTTGGAACAAAGAAAAAATGAAGCAGCTAAAATAGAAAAAATGATTAGTCAGGAATTATTGGTTTTTGAAAATTGGTACAATACGTTAGGGCTTGGACCAGTTATTCAAGCGCTTCAGGAGAAAGCCGCAGAGATTCACGCTGAAACCATGGAAAGTCTGTTAAACAAATTACCTGATTTAGATGAACGTGAAATTAAAGTCATTCGTAAATTATCCAAAAGCATCGCAAATCAAGTGCTTCATGATCCTATACAACGAATCAAAGAGATGGCTGGAGATCGTAAAGGGGATGCTGCTATTCAATTATTCTCTCACCTCTTTGCCTTAGAAGAGAGATTGGAAGAAAACAAAGAAATTGTAAAGTTGGAGCATCTGGAAAAGAAAAAACAGAAAGCGGCTGAAGAAAGAGCAAACCGTTTGCTTATACAAACACATAAATTAGCAGCGCGTTCTTAGACTAAAATGAATCTAGGAGGCTGCCATGGGATCAAAAACATTTATATATGATATTATTATTTATTTATATACCCTGAGCCTATTATTTTCATTCTCTGATACTATTCATAAAAATCGGAGAGCAAAATGGATAGGTACAGGGTTACTTATTATCGTTTGGATTTTACAATCCAATTTTTTTATATTAAGGATGTTGGAGCACTCTTATTTTCCTATTTTAACGATGTTTGATACTTTATTTTTTTTCTCTTGGATTGTTGTAACGATTTCATTAATGCTTAATATTATCTTAAAGCACGAGTTATTTGTATTCGCAGTGAATGTTGCTGCTTTTACCATTATGGTGATTAGCTTCTTCAGTGATTCGTCTGCATTGCCTACATTGCAAAATTGGGCGATCCACGATGAGTTGTTATTTATTCATATCACACTTGCCATGAGCAGCTATGCTTTTTTTTTAGTTTCATTTATTTTGTCATGTTTATATTTAATACTCTTTCGTATGTTGAAAGAAAAGAAATGGTTTAATTATTTGAAAAAGCTTCCTAGTCTTGAAAAGATAGATCGTTTTGCTTTCTTTACAGTAATTATAGGGCTTCCTTTGTTGTTAGTATCTATTATTTTAATCTTAATTTGGATGATACTGACGGACCACTTATCGTATTTATTAGATTTAAAGGTGCTTAATTCATTTCTGGTATTAGGAGCTTATATATTTTATTTAATTAAAAAGTTAAAGATTCATTCACCAGGTAATAATTTAGCATTTTGGAATATCATTGCTTTTATTATTTTGTTGATTAATTTTATTATATCGAATTATTTGTCTGATTTTCATATGTGGATTTGGATGTGAGAACTATGGAAGCTATAATGCCCATTATGATGAATGTGAAGGACAAGGAATGCGTAGTGGTAGGCGGAGGTCAAGTTGCTGAACGAAAAATCAAGTCACTAATGGATGCAAAGGCTAATATTACAGTCATCAGTCCAATTGTGACAGCTCAAATTAAACGTTGGGAGAAAGAAGGAATTCTTCGAGTTTCATATAAGAAATATCAATTAACTGAATTAGGCTCTGCTTTTGTTGTCATCGCAGCAACAGATCAAAGGAAAGTGAATTTACAGGTTTATGAGGATGCCAAAAGAAGAAGAATACTAGTAAGCGTAGTGGATTGTCCAGAATGCAGCGATTTCATTTTTCCTGCGACAATGAGAAGAGGGAAATTACATATTGCGATTTCAACCTCTGGTGCAAGTCCTTCAGTTACAAAAAAGATTAAAAATGAGTTGGAGTTCTTGTATGGAGAAGAATATGAATTATACCTGGACTTTTTAAGTGATTTTCGAGCTTTTATAAAAAAAGCGGTTGAGGATACAAAACAAAGGCAAGCTATTTCAAAAGACATTCTGAAAATAGATATTATAGGTTTTATACGTACAGGGAAGTTTCAAAGTTTTCGAAAGAGCCTTTTTGCAAGATTAGAAGATCCTGAATTTATATATGAAAAAAAATGGATAGAACGTTATTTAGAGGATAAGGATGAAGGAGATTAACCATGAGAACAATCATAGTAGGATCAAGACAAAGCCAATTGGCATTGACACAAACAAATCATGTAATCGACGCACTGAACAAAATATGCCAAACTCACAATATAAAAGCACAATTTGAAGTGAAGAAAATAGTAACGAAGGGTGATAAAATTTTAGATGTTACCCTTTCTAAAGTAGGTGGGAAAGGCCTTTTTGTAAAAGAAATTGAACAAGCGATGTTGGATAAAGAGATTGATATTGCTGTACATAGTATGAAGGATATGCCGTCTGAGCTTCCAGAAGGATTAACAATAGGGGCAGTTTCAAAACGTGAGGATGTTAGAGATTGCATTGTAACGCGTGATCATACTCCTTTGTCAGAACTACCTAAAGGAGCTGTTATTGGAACAAGCAGCTTGAGACGAGCAAGTCAAATTAAAAACTTCCGTTCTGATTTTGAAATCAAGTTTATTCGCGGGAATATCGGAACAAGAATTAACAAACTAAATGAAGGTGAATATGATGCCATTGTGCTTGCAACAGCTGGGTTAAATCGAGTAGGTTGGCAGGACAAAATAACTGAATTTCTATCAACGGATCTTTGTATTCCTGCCGTTGGTCAAGGGGCGCTAGGAATAGAGTGTAGAAATGATGATGAATTTATACTGAAGTTATTGTCTTACTATAACGATGATAAAACTGCGAAAACGGTTCGAGCTGAACGTGCGTTTTTAGCAACATTAGATGGAAGCTGTCAAATTCCTGTAGCTGCTTATGCGATTTTAGAGAATGTTGAGCAAAATGATGACATATTATTAAATGGTTTGGTTGGTTCTCCAGATGGGCAGAACGTGATTAAAGACAAAATCGTTGGGAGAGATCCAGAGCAATTAGGTGTTCAATTAGCACAAACATTAATTGATCGGGGAGCTAATCGGATATTAGAGGAAGTGAGGGGAGATCATTGACAAAGGGGAAAGTATATTTAGTTGGTGCAGGACCAGGGGATCCGAAGTTGATTACCGTAAAAGGGCTGGAATCTATCAAAAAGGCAGATGCCATTGTGTATGACAGATTAGCTAGTCCAAGGTTGCTTACTTATGCAAAACCTGGAGCCGAAAAAATATATGCTGGTAAACTGCCAAATCTACATACGATGGATCAGGATGCAATCAACCGCCTTTTAGTAGATTTAGCTTTAGAAGGAAAGGTTGTGACTCGTTTAAAAGGTGGAGATCCCAATATATTCGGTCGAGTGGGAGAAGAAGCCTCATTGCTGGTTGATCATGGGATTGAATTTGAAATTGTGCCAGGGATTACTTCTGCGATAGCAGCTCCTGCTTACGCTGGAATTCCGATTACACATCGTGATTTTAATTCGTCCTTTGCAGTTGTAACAGGACATGAACGACCAGAGAAAAAGGATTCTACGATTAATTGGGAAGAGATTTCAACAGCAACGAAAACGATTCTTTTTTTAATGGGTATAACTAAAATTCGACACATACGTGATCAGTTAATTAAATATGGAAAGTCCCCACAAACACCTGTTGCCTTAATCCGATGGGGAACAAGAGTGGAACAAAAAACATTAGTCGGTACGTTAGAAACGATAGCAGAGCAAGTTGAACAAGAAAACTTTAAACCCCCTGCGGTCATTTTAGTTGGCGAAGTTGTAAAACTGAGAGAAAAGCTGAAATGGTTTGAAAACAAACCTTTATTCGGAAAAAGGGTGCTAGTGACTAGAGCTCGTGCTCAAGCTAGTGAGTTGGCTGATCAAATTGATGATTTAGGGGGAGAAGCCGTTGAATTCCCTGTTATTGAATTAAAGCAGCCAGAAGATGAACAAACATTGAATAAATTAGATCAAGCATTGCAACAATTAGAGCAATATCATTGGGTTGTATTCACTAGTGTGAATGGAGTAGATTATTTCTTTAAAAGATTAAGGGACTTGCGAATTGATATTCGAACTATGCAGCATGCTCGTATTGCAGCTGTAGGTCCAAAAACTGCAGGTGCACTTGAAGAACGAGGATTGGTTGTTACCTCTATCCCCAAACAATTCCAAGGAGAGGGATTGTTGGAAGGAATTTTACCCGAATTAGAAAAAAATCAAAATGTATTACTGCCAAGAGCAGATATTGCACGTGAATATTTACCGAAAAAACTGAACGAATTAGGATTAAATGTAACAGAAGTAGATGTATATGAGAACGTGATTAGTGATCATGGACTTGAGGAAGTATTAACCTATATTAATAAAAATCGATTGAATGTGATTACATTTACAAGTTCATCTACAGTTCGAAATTTAGTAGATATTCTAACTAGAGAAGGGCTTGACGCGAAACAATATTTAAATGGTGTAACCATAGTATGTATTGGTCCAATCACAGCTCAAACTGCACAGGAGTATGGGTTAAATGTAACAAAAGTAGCAGAAGAAGCAACAATCGAATCATTGATCGAAGCAATCAAAGAAATTTAAAATCTGCAGCTGAGGGAGGAAATAAAAGTGGCATTTCCAACAAGTCGACATAGAAGATTAAGAAACAATCAAGCCATACGTAATTTAGTAAGAGAAAATCAAGTCACAGTTCATGATTTAATATACCCGCTATTTGTGACAGAAGGAATAGGGATTAAAAATGAAATTCCTTCCATGCCAGGTGTTTATCATTTTTCATTAGATCAATTAGAAGCAGAAATAGCTGAAATATCGGAATTAGGCATCCAATCGATTATATTATTTGGTGTGCCAGATGATAAAGATGATGTGGGAACACAAGCTTATGATGAACAGGGAATTGTTCAGAGAGCTACGCGTCTAGTTAAACAAACGAATCCAAACTTGCTGGTGATGGCAGATACTTGTCTATGCCAGTTTATGGATCATGGTCATTGTGGAATTGTGAATAAAGCGAAAAATGGGAATGATGCCGTGATTGAAAATGATTCCTCTCTTGAACTCTTAGTGAAAACAGCAGTATCACAAGCTAAGGCAGGTGCAGATGTGATTGCTCCATCTAATATGATGGATGGATTTGTAGCTGCTATTCGATCAGGGTTAGACGAGGCAGGTTTTGAACATATCCCGATCATGTCTTATGCAGTGAAATATTCGTCTGCATTTTATGGACCTTTTCGAGATGCAGCACATTCTTCACCACAATTCGGGGATCGTAAAACGTATCAAATGGACCCTGCAAATGTAAGAGAAGGGATTCGTGAAGCAGAATCTGATGTTATTGAAGGTGCAGATATATTAATGGTGAAGCCAGGAATGGCTTATATGGATATCATTCTGTCTCTTAAGCAAAATTTTGATCTACCAATCGCTGCGTACAATGTCAGTGCTGAATATTCCATGATTAAAGCGGCAGCAGAAAAAGGATGGATTGATGAAAAGGCAGTCGTGATGGAGTTGTTAGTTAGCTTCAAACGTGCGGGAGCGGATATGATTCTAACGTATTTTGCAAAAGATGTAGCAAAATGGTTACCCTAGTATAAGATTGAAATTTAACCATCCACAAGTGGGTGGTTATTTCAATCTTTCAGATGACAACAAAGCATTGATTGCGATGATTAAAGAGAAAACAAAGAACATGAAGCACCCTATAAAAAAAATCGCCGCATAAATTGAGATATGATTGATAGGAGCACTTTCTTTAATCACAAACCCCATAAAATAAACACCAATTCCATCGCTATCAATACTTGCTTCAATCATTGACTGTAGACTAAAACCTTTACTTAGCATTAATATAGCAAAAAGTAAAAAAATAAAAGAAATCACCCAGCGCATAAAAACCTCCATTTTATGTAATCGTTGCCGAAAAGTTAGATTCTCTATATATTTTATGTGTCTTAAGAATACTTATACTTTTAAATCAAAGCTTCATACAAGAAATTAAGTTGAAGTAGAAAAGAGTGGAGATGTTAAAATGAGTAAACGTATCGATCATAAGTCCAAGCAAGCTTTTGAATCAGCTAAACAACATATACCTGGTGGAGTGAATAGTCCTGTAAGAGCCTTTAAATCAGTTGGTCTAACCCCTGTTTATATAGAGAAAGCAACTGGATCAAAAGTAATAGATATTGATGGAAATGAATATATTGACTATATTGGCTCCTGGGGTCCCTTGATTTTAGGACATACACATCCAGAAGTCATAGAAGCCATTAAAGCTACCGCTGAAAAAGGAACAAGTTTTGGGGCACCGACAGAAATAGAAACACAAATGGCTCAGCTTGTGTGTGAACGTGTACCATCCATAGAAATTGTTCGGATGGTCAATTCAGGAACAGAAGCTACAATGAGTGCTTTAAGACTTGCAAGAGGCTACACTGGTCGCAATAAAATTCTTAAGTTTGAAGGGTGTTATCATGGACATGCTGATTCTTTATTGATAAAAGCAGGTTCAGGCGTAGCAACATTAGGTTTACCTGATAGTCCGGGTGTTCCCGAATCAGTTGCACAGAATACATTAACCGTACCTTATAATGATATTGAATCAGTAAAACTTGCTTTTGAAAAATTCGGTGAGGATATAGCAGGTGTCATTGTTGAACCGATTGCAGGTAATATGGGAGTAGTTCCACCATTACCGGGATTCTTAGAAGGTCTTCGTGAAATGACAACACAGTATGGCAGTGTATTAATTTTTGATGAAGTAATGACAGGATTTCGTGTTGATATACATTGTGCTCAAGGTCGATTTGGAGTTACACCAGATTTAACTTGTTTAGGTAAAGTAATTGGTGGTGGGTTACCAGTTGGAGCTTACGGTGGAAAGAGAGAAATTATGGAGCAAATGGCACCAACAGGCCCCATCTATCAGGCAGGTACTTTATCAGGAAATCCATTAGCAATGGTGGCGGGCTTTACAACTTTGAAGCTTTTAGGTGAACCAGGAGTATATGAGCAATTAGAAGAAAAGTCTGCAAAATTAGAAGCTGGTTTATTGAAAAATGCAGAAGAAGTTGGAATTGAAAGTACGATTAACAGAGTAGGTTCCATGGTTTGTCCATTTTTCACTGAACAAAAGGTGACTAATTATGAAACAGCAAGCTCCTCAGATTTAAAAAAATTCACTAAGTATTTTGGGAATATGTTGGATTTAGGAGTGTCTATTGCTCCTTCTCAATTTGAAGGTATGTTTGTTTCTTTAGCGCATACAGATGAGGATATTGAAAAAACAATAGAGGCAAATCATGAGGCTCTGAAAGGTTTATAGTATATAAAAAAAACTAAAAGAACTTTGAATGAATCCAGTGATTATTTGCTATAGTCACTGGATTCATTTTTGTTTGTATGTTTTGATTCAGTGGGACGATTGGACTTCTGTTCATTGAAAATGTAAATTGTACGTTTACAACTAAATATGAAGGAGCAAGTGCATCGTTAATCGCGATTTAACCCAAACTCTAATGCTTCAAAAAAACTATTTGCAGGAACTGCAATAAATAATATCTCATTTATTTTAAATTTATTCGAACCCTCGATACAAGCACATTCCCCTTTTTTTACTTTTTTTTAGAGGTTTTAATTAAAACAGTTTCATTAATTAATTACTTCAAAACGTTTTGCATTGGACAAACACAACATTCGCAAATGCTTTCTTGAAAAAATCTCATTCATTTTTCACGCCTTTATCATTTTTTTAATTGTGTAATATACTTTATGTTCATTAATCTCAGTTGATTGGACGTATGTTCCTAACCACCAATTGAAATGTTTTGTCAAACTATTGTCAGAGAAAGTTGAATTTTATCGGTTGTGGCAAACTTAAAAAAAGGGCATAATGATGAGTAGGATATTTTCGGAAAGAGGGAATTACATAATGAGTATTCAAGATCTTTTTATAAAGGCATGTCTTAAACAAGAGGTGGATACGGTACCTGTATGGTACATGAGACAAGCAGGCAGATATGACCCTGAATATAGAAAAATTAAAGAGAAGTTTTCGTTGTTAGAAATATGCGAACAGCCGGAGTTGGCAGCAGAAGTGACAATGATGCCAGTTAAAAAGCTAGGTGTAGATGCAGCCATCCTTTATTCGGATATTATGAATCCAGTAGCTTCCATTGGCATAGATTTTGATATCGTTAAAAATATAGGTCCTGTCATAGATAATCCAATTCGTTCAAAAGAAGATATATTAAAATTAAAGCCGATTGATGTGGAAAAGGATTTATCTCATGTCATTGAAACCATAAAAATATTAGATCGTGAGTTAACAAAACCTTTAATTACTTTTGCTGGAGCCCCTTTTACAATTGCTAGCTATATTATTGAAGGTAGACCATCAAAAAACTATATACGTACAAAAGAACTGATGTACAGTGAGCCTAAAGTTTGGTTTATGCTTATGGACAAGTTAGGAGATATGATTATTACCTATTTGAAATCTCATTTTGCAGCAGGCTCTAAAGCAATCCAGTTATTTGATAGCTGGGTAGGTGCTTTATCTCCTAAAGATTTTGAGATCTTTGTCTTGCCAACGATTGAGCGCATTTTTAAAGAACTAGAAGCATATAATCAACCTAAAATTTACTTCCCAGGTGTAAGTTCAGGTGAATTATTACCTTCATTGACTAAATTGCAAGCTGATGTTATTGGTTTGGATTGGCGTGTATCAATTGAAGAAGGTCGAAATAGATTAAACCATCAATATGCTGTACAAGGGAATTTAGATCCTCTTGTCCTAACAGCACCAATGGAAGTCATTCAAGATTATGCAAAGGAAATCATAGATCAAGGTATACAGGAACCAGGTTTTGTTTTTAATCTCGGTCATGGCCTTTTTCCTGAAGCGTCTTTGGACAAGTTGAGAGAATTAACTGAATTTATTCATGAGTACTCTCATAAAGCCATTAGTCAAATGCAGAAGGGAAGTGAAGTAAGGTGACTAAACAAAAAGTCGGAGTCCTAGTCATGTCTTACGGAACACCTGAAAGTATGGATCAGATTGAAGCATATTATACTCACATTCGTAGAGGAAAACCTCCTGAACCAGAACAATTGCAAGATTTAATAGATCGTTATGAGGCTATTGTCGGAGGTTTTTTCCCTTTAAGAAAAAATACAGATCGTCAAGTAGAAGAAATTGAAAAAACGTTAAATCATCAGGATTCTTCTTATGAATTTGTTTGTTACCAAGGATTAAAACATGCTCATCCATATATTGAAAATGGCGTAACAAAAATGGTTGAGGATGGGATTACAAAAGCAGTAGGTGTTGTGTTAGCTCCTCATTATTCCATAATGAGTGTTGGAAGTTATATTAAACGTGCACAGGAAAAAGCAAATGAATTGGGTCTTGAGATTCATTTTGTGAAAAACTATCATTTACATTCTAAATTGATTGATGCTTTATCTGAAAGAGTAGACAATGCGTTGCAAAAGTTTGATGGGGTAAATAAAAATGAAGTTAGAGTTTTATTTACTGCACATAGTTTGCCTGAAAAAATATTAGAAATGAAAGATCCGTACCCTTCTCAATTATTGGAAACTTCAAAAGCCATTGCAGAGAAATCTGATATTACAAATTGGCAATTTGCTTGGCAAAGTGCTGGTCAAACAGCAATGCCTTGGCTGGGTCCAGATATATTAGAAGTTTTAAAAAATATTAAAGAAGAAGAAAACGTACAAAATGTTTTAGTTTGTCCAATTGGTTTTGTATCTGATCATTTGGAAATCCTTTATGATATAGATATTGAATGTCTGCAGGTTGCACGTGAGCTTGGGATGCACTTAGAGCGAACAAAGTCATTAAATACAGACCATAGGTATATGGAAACAGTAGCGGAAGTAGTCATAGCAAATTTAGATAAGGACTGATCAAAATGGAGAGAACGCCTAAAAAGGTGACCATTGTTGGTGGTGGAATTACTGGTTTAAGCACGGCATTTTATGTGAAAAAAAAGTTTGCTGAACAGGGGATACCCGTT
This sequence comes from Chengkuizengella axinellae, assembly GCF_030730905.1. Taxonomy (GTDB): domain Bacteria; phylum Bacillota; class Bacilli; order Paenibacillales; family KCTC-33759; genus Chengkuizengella; species Chengkuizengella axinellae. Next base: position 221,003 of record NZ_JAVAMP010000001.1, read on the forward strand.
GAAATATCTATCGTTGAAAAAGATCCAAGATTAGGTGGTAAAATTCAAACTTGGCTTCGCGATGAATTTGTGATTGAAAGAGGACCTGATTCGTTTTTAGCTCGTAAATTTCCGATTATTAAAATTTCACGGGAGCTAGGTATTGAAGATCAATTAACGGCAACGAATCCTAAAGCAAAGAAAAACTATATTTTGCACAAGGGTAACTTTCATCTTATGCCACCAGGTTTAATATTAGGAATTCCTACAAAGATGACGCCTTTTATGAAAACTGGATTAATCTCTTTATCTGGTAAATTAAGAGCGGGTATGGATTTAATTTTGCCACGTAGAACGGATTCTAGTGATGAAACCTTAGGTGGTTTTCTTTCAAGAAGACTTGGGAAACAAGTAGCAGAAAATATAGCAGAACCTCTACTATCAGGTATTTACGCTGGAAATCCAAATGATTTGAGCTTAAAAGCGACTTTTCCACAATTTCGTGGCATTGAAAAAAAATATCGTAGTTTGATATTAGGGATGGCAAGTAGTAGAAAGCAGGCTCCTGCAAATGGAACTTCTACGCAACCATTGCCGAAAATTGCACAAAACAGTATGTTTCTAACTTATAAGAAAGGCTTGAATACATTAGTAGATGCACTAGTAAAAGAGTTAGATGATGTAAATTTAATCACAGAGCAATCTGTTACTAATATTACACAAATTGACTCAAAAAAATCTAAGATGAACTCATATGAAATTAAACTTTCTAATGGAGAAATAATAGAATCAAACGTAGTCATTTTAGCGATACCTCCACATTTGACAGCGGATCTTTTTAGAGACCTAGAACAAGTGCAGCAGCTAAAGAAAATTAAGTACGCTTCCGTTGCCAATGTGATTATGGCTTTTGATAAAAAAGATATTGATCATAACCTGGACGGTTCAGGATTTGTTATTCCTCGTAAGGAAGGCAGATTCATAACCGCTTGTACATGGACTTCATCCAAATGGCTGCACACAGCTCCTAAGGATAAAGTCTTACTACGTTGTTATGTGGGTAGATCTGGAGAAGAAGCTTGGAAACAGCTTGATGATGAACAGATTGCTGAAAAAGTGCGACAAGAAATTGATGATTTAATGGGGATTAAAGCGACTCCCATCTTCCATAAAGTGACTAGATTGTATAATTCCATGCCTCAATATCCTGTTGAGCATTTAAAAATTATTGGTGATGCTAGAAAACAATGTACTGAACAATATCCAGGTATCTTTTTAACTGGAGCAGGTTATGAAGGGGTCGGCATCCCAGACTGTATCGGTCAGGGAGAGAAAACGGCAGAACAAGTATTGCAATTTATTCAATAACATATATTAAAAAAACTCCAACTATTAGTTAAATAGTTGGAGTTTTAAGGTTGAATTAACAACTATGGTATAATTTGTATTGTGAAACTATATAGGTCGGCTAGTGGTGGTCAATCCCCTATAGAAATGGGGTGGACAATATGAGTGAATTAGCAGTTTTTTTTGCAAGCTCAGTGCTTACAATTTCTCTAATTATGCTCGTGATTACTTTAATTGATAAAATAAAAAAGTAATCCACCCTGACCAGACAAGTTAGATAGTGGATTACTTCTTTAAATTAGACCGCTATTCTGACGATCTAGTTGTATACTGACCGCAAGGTATGTCCGTACCTGCTGTCTTTCATATTATCTTCATATTATATACTATAATGCGAAAAAATAACAGTTTAAGTATGTGAAATATGTGTTCTCTATAAAAGTATAAGTTACACTAATTTCATAACACAATCTACAAGATTCCCCCTAAATAAACTCCGAAAATAATTCCTGTTAATAAACTTAATAAAATCTCTTTCAATTAAATCCACCCTTCACATAAAAAAAATTCTAAGATTAAATTGTAAAAGAATGATTTGCAAATTAAAAAAGGCTACGAGAAATGTTGCTTTGTAAAACATTTACTCGTAGCCAGAAATTTATGGTTTTCTGTAGATAACCCCGTCCATATTAAGGGTTATACAAATGAAATTTGATGATTCTGTCGACAGTTTGAACGTTCAATTAATAAACGATTTAAAATTAGAAGTCAAGAATCTTAAACTACTAATGGAACATAAGTTCTTGTTTTGTGTTAATATTATAATAAGACAACTTTAAAATTATAAGATATCCTGCATAATGGATATTTTAATGATTATAAAAGTGACATTAGACTATCTGTATCAGTTTTTAGTTATCTTTATCTTTGGGGAGGAAGATGTAAAAATGGAACCAGTTAAAAATACATTTAATGAGGTTTTTTTTGAGAAATTAACAGAAACAATCGCTAAAAATGACTCAAGCTTTTCTAAAAATTTATTTTTGTCAAAGGTATGGATGGATGAGTGGGAAGGATACGAATTAAAAGAGCGTATGCATCATGTCACGAAATGTTTATATGAAACGTTACCACAGGAATATGAAAGTGCTATACAGATCTTAATGAGTGTAGCTCCAGATATAACGTTTAAATTTGGGTTTGCATCCATGATTTTCCCAAATTATGTTGAGATGTACGGTTTAGATCACTGGGATATTTCAATTAAAGCATTGGAGGAGTTCACTAAGTATTCTTCCTCTGAATTTGCTGTACGTCCATTTATTATGAAAAACAAAGAACAAATGATGAAAACAATGACAAAATGGGCAAAGCATGAAAATTTTCATGTGCGAAGGTTAGCTTCTGAAGGATGCAGACCAAGGCTGCCTTGGGCTATGGCCTTGCCAGATTTTAAAAAAGATCCAACCTTGATATTGCCAATATTGAAATTGTTGAAAGATGATCCGGAAGAGTATGTAAGAAGAAGTGTTGCAAACAACCTAAATGATATTTCTAAGGATCATTCGAAGTTGGTTTTAGAAATAACAAAAAGATGGTTAGGAAAATCAAAAGAAACAGATTGGGTTGTAAAACATGCACTAAGAACGTTATTAAAAGCTGGAGATACAGGGGCTTTATTGATGTTTGGATTCAGTGATCCAAAGAATATAGAGGTTGTAGGTTTTCAAATACATACTAAGAACATAAAGATCGGAGATTCACTATCCTTTTCATTCCAACTTCAAAAAAACAAAGAATCAGAAGAGAAGATTCGCATCGAATATGCGATTTATTTTATGAAATCTAATGGGGAATTAACGAAAAAAGTATTTAAAATTTCTGAACGTGTACTAACTAGCAATATTGAAGTTATAAATAGAAACCATTCATTTAAACTCATTACAACTCGAAAATATTATCCAGGCATGCATAAGGTAGCTATTATTATTAATGGTGTTAAGAAGTCTGTTGGTGAATTTGAATTAGTAAGTGAATAGTTTAAACTTTTTAAAACAAAAATGGCAATGCATCAATATTAGATACTTTGCCATTCATTTATATTAAAATTAAAGGGGGTTTAATTAATTATTATTATAAACAAACAACCTTAAAGCAGCATTAAATTAATATTACAGTTATATTACAAATTATTCTTGTATGAAAACGGGGAGATATGTGTGGAAGCAATAAAAACAAACAAACTACTTTTTATAGTATTAAAAAAGCCACCCAAAGGGTGGTCAATTTTATTTCTTACAACATGGTTTATTTAAGAAATATTAGAAGTATTAATCATACATAAAGGGCTCAAGATTCCTGAAATTCTATCAGGTAAGGCTAGGGATACTAGTCCATTTCCTTCAATTGTTTTCGGGTACCCTACAGATACGGTTCTTTTTATTAATTGTGCATAAAGCTCAGCTTCAGATAAATGTCTGCCGAATTCTTTTTCACTAATATTTTTTAAGAGTGCTAATGCTCCTGATACGTGGGGAGTGGCCATTGAAGTACCACTTAATTCGGTGAATTTCCCTCTAGGATATGTTGAGATAACGTTTACTCCTGGTGCAACTACATCCACTTCATTATTGGAATTTGTAAAATAGGCAGATCTTTTTTGAAAATCGATGGCACCAACTGAAATCACTTCATTATAACTTCCAGGATAGGAATATTCATTTGTATGGGAGCGTCCATCTCCCTCATTTCCTGCTGCACAAACTACTAATATATTTTTTTCAACCGCATTCAGTACAGCTTGATGCAACTCCGGTATATTGTGTGGACCTCCTAATGACATGGAGATAATATCTACATTTCTATCCACTGCATAATTGATGGCATTAATAATCCAGTCGTAACTTCCTGAGCCATATTTTCCACCTAAAGCTTTTAAAATTAATAAACTTGCCTCAGGTGCAACACCGACAACCCCACTCCCATTTATACTTGCTGCTATTGTTCCTGCTACATGAGTACCATGTCCGATATAATCGCTAAATTTATTAGGGTTTCCATTATCATCACTTGTAAAATTTCTCCCCCCGATGACTCGGTCTTTTAAATCAGGGTGGTCTCTATCACATCCTGTGTCAATAATCGCAATCACAATGCCTTTTCCTTTTTCACTTTGATCCCAAACATCAGGTGCTTGAATCATTCTAACTCCTTGAGGAATTTCATTCACATCCACATTTTTTTTATCCACTTTATATGGGATAAGTTTAAAATCTTTGTCCATTTTTTTAACCTCCCTATTCATTTTTTATAACTTATGAATTTATAAAATTACAAATTCTAAGTTTCAACAAAAACAACCCTACACCCCAAAAAGTGAAGAAACTCGAGAAGATAATTCCTAGTGCTTTTCGGGGGGCCCGGAATCTACAGAAGTATTCGGCAACATCTCCGAGAGACTCCGATAGGAGTTTTTGTTCTAACTATGAGTAAAAAGATACTACTTGTTCATCATATGAATGAAAGTAAAACGAAGGCACGGTCATAACCTAAAAATGTGTACAAAATTAGCATAGTTCAATAAAAATTGATGCAAATGCAAGGTTCTGCTCTGAAAAAGAATGATTTGAAAATGATATTTAAGGTAAGGTGAGTTCTCATAGAATGGGTTTTTAATTGTGTTTGTAAAACTATTTGAGGTTAGATGTTAAAAATTGGTTTAATAATTATAACATACATGATAAGAGATGAACAATCCTATTACATAGAAAAAGTCTTGTTATTTTTTGTTACCATTTGTCACTACTTTAATCCGTATTCATTGTATAATATCGTTACACAAAAAAGTTCTATTTTAGGGAGGCATTTTGTGAGATACATAATCGTTATAATCATATTGGTTTTTATAAGTTCAGGTTGTCAGGGATTCCAAACAAATGAATCTTTAATGAAGCCTCCTGCACCTTTTTTTAATATAAAGGAAGCTATTCAAGCTTTTGTACCTAGTAATGCTACTATATTAGAAGCAAACACGGGTGAATTTCTAGATCCTTTTACGATTATTGATTTAGATGGGAATGGTACTTTAGAGGCAATTCTATTCTATTCTGGGATCAAGGAAGGCATAGTTCAAGGATTGCTCTTAGAAGAAATAAACGGAAAATGGGAAGTTGCTCAAACGTTTGAAGGTGATGGGAATACACTTTATGAATTGGATTTTATTGATGTAACAAACGATGGATTACTGGATATTATAGCTGGTTTCTCTTTTACAAATCAATATTTCGAAAGAGGTTTATCTGTCTTTCACAATAGTGGAAATGAAATAAGAAACATCTTAAACACTTCTTATACTCATAAAGTGCTTGATGATTTAAACGAGGACGGAGTACAGGATCTTGTTTTATTTTTTCTTAATGAAGCACACTCCTGGAATGAAGCTTTTGTTTACAATTATGATAATGATGAAATGCTATTAATAGATGCTATACCACTACGTTCATATATTATGGGTTATTACAACTTACTTACTGGTTATGTGACTGAAGATTTGCAGAAAGGAATAGTATTTGATATTGCAAATGGGCAGCATTCAGGTTATACGAACATCCTTTTATTTGACGGTATTTCTTTAACAAGTGTTTTTAATGAAGAAGACGAACCTAATGGTAAGTCATTTAGAATATACAGCGAAGATTTGAATGATGATGGAATCATTGAAATTGGTTTTCCAAGAGTTCCTGATGGATATGAAAATCAAGAGGAATGGTTTATTCCGTATCTAGGAAGTTATTACCGGTGGGATGGAGAAGTTGGATTACAATTTGTAGCAGAAAGATACGCTAGCTTTTCTTTAAATTATAGTTTTGACTTTCCATGGGAGTGGCAACAAAACGTAACCATTGAAGGAAGTTTGAATTTTCAAGATGTTAAATTCATCAGTACAGTAGATCAAAGTCTTCTATTTGATATTTATGTGGTCCCGGTCACAGAAAAAGAAGAGAAAATGGAAGGGAAAATAGAATTAGCTAGAACGAATCATTATGTGTACTATACAACCATTGATGATAAACAGTTACACAAAAAGTTTAAATTGTTATAAGAGGATTTAAAGTTACGAAGAACTTGCTTACATGGAGGCGAATCATGAAAAAAGTATACATTTTATTATTTATGATGTTTATATTATCTGGTTGTATTGCTTTTGAAAATAATGAATCATTGATGAAACCTCCAAAACCGGTTTCTAAGATTAATACAGTGATTCAGTCTTTTTTACCTAGTGATGCTTCTATAATTAAAGCTACAACAGGTAATTATGTAAATTCTTATTCTTTAATTGATCTTGATGAAGATGGCCTTTTTGAGCTTGTTGTATTTTACACTGTGCAAAAGGAGGCTAGCGTTCAAGGAATGGTTTTAAAGGAAGAAGATGGAGAATGGGATATTGTTCAAACTTTTGAGGGAGATGGTAATGCCCTTTATGAGTTGGATTTTATTGATGTTACAAATGATGGAATCTTGGATATCATAGCTGGATTCTCATTTTCAGATGCTTATGAAGTCAGAGGATTAGTAATGTATCAATACGATGGATACAAAATCAAAAGAAATTTTTATACGTCGTACACATACAAAGTGATAGATGATGTGAATGAAGATGGTGTGAAAGATATTACGATTATTCTCTTAGATGAAAATCACATTTCAAATAAGGTTACTGTATTCAATTATGTAAATCTTGAAATGAAGCTAGTGGATTCCTTAACACTTAAACCAAATATGATAGAATATTACAACATCACCAGCGGCCTAGTGAGTTTAGAGCAAGAAAAAGGGATTGTTCTTGACGCAGTTAGTGAAACGCAAACAGCCTATACAAACATTCTGTTATTTGATGGTTCTAACTTAAAGAGTGTTTTTAATGGGGAACAGGAAATAAATGATAAGTTGTATAGGCTGAATAGCGAAGACATTAATCACGATGGAATCATAGAAATAGGTATACCTCGTGTTCCTGTTGGATATGAAGACACTGATGATAGATATATACCTTACATAGATAGTTATTATCGCTGGGATGGGGACAAGGGAATACAGTTTGTTAGTGAACGATATATTAATTACGCCTATGATTACCGATATGAACTTCCTTGGATTCCAGAAAACGTGACGATTGAGAGTGATCTTGATTATAAAGAGATACAATTTATCAGTACAGCAGATCAGAGTCTGCTATTTGATATCTATGTGATCCCTATAGAAAAAGGAGATCAACTTGAAGGGAAAATAGTGTTAGCTCGAAAAGGAAACTATGTTTATTGTACTACCGTAAATGATAAAACTTTACAAAGAAGATTTCAATTGCTGTATTGAGAAAGGGAATGGAGGTGTATTGTGAGAAAAATATATGTGATACTCTTTGTGTCTTTTTTAATCTCTGGATGTGAGGTTTTTAAAACTAATGAATCTTTGATTACCCCTCCAAAGCCTGCTTCTTTGATTAATGAAGCGATAAAATCTTATATACCAAGTGATGCTTTAATTGTAGAAGCAGTAATAGGGAAATACACAAATTCCTATACTTTGATAGATCTGGATGGGGATGGTTTGCTTGAAGCTATTGTATTTTATACAAGAGATCAAGAAACATACGTTCATGGATTGGTGCTAAAAGAAATGTATGGGGAATGGAATCCATTTCAGACTTTTGAAGGGGATGGAGATGCACTTTTCGAATTAGATTTTATAGATGTAACAAATGATGGCCGATTAGAAATTATAGCTGGGTTCTCCTTTACAAAAGATAATGCATATTTCAATAAAGGACTGTCGGTTTATCAATATAATGAGGATAAGATCCGTAGCATTTTTAATACCTCATACACAAATAAAGTGATAGATGACTTAAACGGGGATGGACTAGTGGACCTCACTACTTTTCTCCTTGATGAGAATCATACTTCACACGAAGGTTCTGTTTACAACTATGTAAACCATGAAATGAAATTTATAGATACTATATCCCTTAATCCTAAAATATTTGCTGCTAATCCATTTAGTGGTTATGTGACTAAAGGCCAAAAAGGCATCGTGATAGATAATGCATATGGAGCTCACTCTCTTTATACGAATATTCTTCTATTTGACGGATTAAAGCTGAAAAGTGTTTTTAATGATGAAGAACTCCCAAATTATAAGGCTACTATGTTGGATAGTAGAGATATAAATCATGATGGAATTATTGAAATTGGGATACCTAGAATACCTGCTGGATATGAGGATGCACATGCGTATACACCGTATATAGATAGTTTTTATCAATGGGATGGAGAAATGGGACTGGAATTTGTACAAGAGCGTTATGACAACTATGAATATGGTTATCGTTTCGATTTTCCGTGGTCTCATCAGAACGTAACCATTGAAAGTAACCTTGACTTTAAAGAAATTAAATTTATTAATACTGTAGATGGAAGTCTTTTGTTTGACATTTATGTGATTCAAATATCAGAAGAGGACAGACTCGAAGGGATGATAGAATTAGCACGAACAGATACTTATGTGTATTGTACAACGGTAGATAACAAAAGCTTACACAGAAATTTTCATTTGTTGTAATGAAGGGTTAAATACAAAGGTGGTGGAAACATGAGTAAAATATTGATCGTTGAAGATGAAAAAAGCATCCGCAGATTCATTCATATTAATTTAAAAAGACATGGCTTTCATGTTAGTGAAACAGACAACGGTGAAGAAGCACTTAAAATTGTAAATAGAGAAAAAGATATAGATGTTGTTTTATTGGATGTAATGCTGCCTGGAATCGATGGTTTTGAAGTGTGTGATAAAATTCGTGAGTTTAATGAGCACATTGGGATTATCATGCTCACTGCTAAAGTACAGGAGTCAGATCATATCACTGGGTTATTGTCAGGAGCGGATGACTATATTAATAAACCCTTTAGTCCAAAAGCACTTATTGCAAGAATACAATCATTGCTAAGAAGATTAAATGTTGCCTCACGTGGAATCAATGTGGAGGTGCAGAACATGAATCCACCGTTAATCGAGCTTTTTCCAAAAACCAACAAGATAAAAAAAAGCGGGGATCTGATTGATCTTACTCAAACCGAGTTTCAACTATTGAAAATATTAATGGGAAACAAAGAACCTATTAGTAGAAACGATTTGTTAGATGTTATTTGGGGGTTGGATTATGTGGGAGACGCTAAAATAGTGGATGTAAACATCAGAAGACTTAGGAAAAAAATTGAAGATGATCCCTCACAACCTACATTTATAAAAACAATATGGGGCTATGGGTATCAATGGACAGGTGATGAATAATGTCAGGCATAAAAAAAAGAATCGTAACTCATTACATTCTAGTCATATTTTTGACCATTGCATTGCTAGAAGGAATTTTTCTAACTTTTATTCATTTTTATTACTATGATGGAGTAGAAAAAATATTAAAAAATCATGCACAGGTTTCTTCTTCTTATGCGAACCGTTACATGAGCTTAAATTCGTATAATCTAGATGACAGTCTACAATTAATTAAGGATCAATTTTCATATGAAGGAGCAGAACTTCAAGTATTAGATGGGCAAGGTAGAGTTTTATTAACCTCAAGTGGAATTGGGCTTGATGAGGTGATTAAAACGGATGACGTGATGCAAGCTTTGAATGGAGTAGAAACTTCCTGGAGAGGTGATCACTTCTTAACAAATGAAAGTGTTGTCGCAGTTTCTACACCATTATTTGAAGCTGAACAACCATTTGCAGTACTCAGGTTTATTACATCGCTTGAAAATGTAAATCAGACGGTATATAACATTTATGCAGTTTCTATCGGTATTGGTTTGATTATTTTATTCATCATATTTCTTGTAAGTATTACTTTAGCTAAATCCATTGCAAAGCCAATTAATGAACTAACACTAGCATCAGAGAAAATAGCAAAGGGTAATTTTCAAAGTAAAATTAAAGAAACCTATATTGATGAGATCGGAACATTGGCAAAAACCTTTAATACAATGGCAGATGAGTTGACTAAAAATGAAAAAATGAAAAACGAGTTTATATCTTCTATTTCTCATGAAATTAGAACGCCATTAACGAGTATTAAAGGGTGGAGTGAAACCATTTCGTCGGGAGATTTATCAGATAAACAAGAAACAATGGAAGGATTGCATACAATTCAAGATGAAACGGAGAGATTGATAGGTTTGGTAGAGGAATTATTAGATTTTTCTAGATATCAAGCAAATTCCCTCACACTAAATGAGAAACCCTTTAATCTAACCGCACTATTTAAGGATGTCATTTTTCAAATGAAGACAAAAACGAAGGATAAGCATATGAAAATTAGGTTTCATTTTGATCAGGACCTTTTAATGATTGGAGATAAAAACCGATTAAAACAAGTATTAATCAACTTATTAGATAATGCGATTAAATATTCTTTAGAAGAAACTACAATTATTATAGAAATAGAAGAAAATGAGCAAAATGTTAAATTTCATATTCGTGATGAAGGAGTAGGTATTGATCCTTCTGAACTGCCATCTGTTACAAAAATGTTTTATCAAGTGGATGCAAATCAAAGCGGAACAGGATTAGGATTAGCGATTTGCCAAAAAATCATAGAACTTCATCAAGGTTCACTTCATATTGAAAGCAAAAAAAATGAAGGTACTACCGTAACAGTTTCACTCCCTAAGAAGTAATTCTGTAACTATTTGTTACTTATTCGAATTTATTTCCTTTATAATGAAGCTAACTAAAGCTAATTGGATAAATATGTTCATGTAGTCATAGGAGGTTAGATTCTTATGAAAAAACGAATCATTATTTTATTATGTACGTGTTTCCTTTCAGGTTGTCAGCTTGTGATTTCGAATGAATCTTTAATGAAACCTCCTGGATTAGTAAACACTATGGCTAGCTTAGAACAAACTATACTATCTCATCTTTCCAGTGAAGCGGTTTTGATGACACCACTCACTGGAGAGCATCAAAATGTGAAAACGGTAATGGATCTTGATAGGGATGGGACGTTGGAAGCAGTTGTATTTTATAAAGAAAATGAACACGCCATTGTAAAAGGATTGTTATTTTCAGAAAAAGATGGAGAATGGACCAAGGTTCAAACCTTTCTAGGGGATGGCAATACTCTTTATGAGCTGGAGATTAAAGATGTTACAAATGATGGGGTTTTGGACGTAATTGCAGGATTTTCATTTAGAAATGATGGTAAAGATGCTAGAAAAGGGCTAGCAGTTTATCAATATGATCTTGAGAAACTGAATCGAGTTTTTAATAACACTTATACCCATATGTTGATAGATGATTTAAACCAAGATGGTGTTGATGAATTAGTAACCATTTTATTTGATCAATATGATGTTTCAGGGATGTTTGTATTTAATTATACAAACAATAAAATGGTTTTAATGGATAATGTATTGTTAAATACAAGAGTGAATGCATTAAATGTCATAAGTGGTTACGTTGCTTTAGATCAAAAAGCGATCGTGATTGATACATTTTTTGGGAATCAGGAAGGGTTTACAGATTATATTCTCTTTGATGGCACAGAATTAAGTTATGTATTTGATTGGGAACCCATTCATCCTACATATAAATCTTACATGATTCTCAGCGAAGACACGAATCATGATGGTATTATTGAAGCAGGTGTTCCTTATATTCCTGATAATGATGATAAAGAACTTAATTTAAATTTACTTACACATCGTTATTATCAGTGGGATGGGGTTGATGATATGATTCTAATCAATGAAATTTATGACAGCATCGAGTATGGGTATCGATTTGATTTTCCAAATGAATGGACAGAGGGGATTCATATTGAAACTAGTGATGAAAATAAAGAGGTTCGTTTTATCAAAAATAACAAGCTTTTATTTGATATTCATGTCATACCTGCTTCTGATTTCAAGAACATTGAAGGGAAGTTTATTCTAGCTCGAAAAAATAATTTAGTTTATTATACAACATTCAGTGATTCTGAGCTTTATAAGAAATTTAGGCTGTTATAACATGGTAGAAAAGCCCGAGTCCTGTGACCAAATCGACACCAGCGTATCCTTGAGCTGGTAATGATGCATCAAATCAGACTCAAAGAGGATGATCCATGTTAGTCACATCGTTGTGACTAATATCGGTCTCAGCACGTAATTTGAGGAAATTCAGGGGAAATGGAAGGCCTTATTCCTTAATTCCACCCTGTTTAAGTGGATTTATAGGGAATAAGGCTAATGATTTCTTTTATTTACTCTATTGCATATAATTTTCCATCAAAACTTGTCACATAAATGACACCGTTTTGAATGACTGGTGATGAGATGATTTTATCTTCTGTTTGGAACCTCCATAATTCCTCATGTGTATTAACATCAATTGCTCGTAAAGTCCCTATATCATCTTCATAATTTGCACCTGTTCCAAAATATAAAACACCATCAGCATAAATGGGCGAAGAGTGTATCGCATGAATATCACCTGTGGGCAGAACCCATTTTTCATCCCCTGTTTCAGCATCCAAAATGTAGACTCGATGAGAATCAGAGCTTCCGATATAAACAGTATCCTCTACTACTGTGGCAGTAGAAAGATTCCAAGACCCTCCAAAGGTGAAGCTCCATTTATATTCCCCTGTATTGGCATTGATTGCATAAATGCGAGGGTCTCTTGTGCCTATATAAACAGTTCCATCCACTACAACTGGTGATGATTGCACTAATCCATACACATTAAAATTCCACAGTTCTTCACCTGTGTTACGATCAACTGCACGTACAAAACCACTATTGTTCACTGAATCAGCATAAAATAGGACATCTTCAACAATCGCAGGTGTAGTACGTATGACTGCATTTTCTTTATCACTTTTTTTCTTCCACTTTAATTCGCCTGTTTTTTTGTCTATCGCGTAAAGACTAGAATCTCCACCTCCAATGTATACTGTATCCTCCATTATCGTGGGTGATGAAGTAAAATAATCATATTGTTCAATTTCAGCAGGAAATAATTCCATCGTTTCATATAACCATTTTTGCTGTCCAGTTTCTACATCTAATGCATAGATGTTCCCAGAAACATCTGAAAAGTAAACGAGTTTCTCTGAAACAGCAGGGGATGAACTAATGGCACTGTTTGCTTGAAATTTCCATACTTCACTCCCATCTTTTATATCTACAGCATAAAAATGACGGTCGTAACTTCCAAAAAAAGCTCTCCCATTCACAACAGCAGGGGAAGATACAATGAGATCATTGGATTGAAACTCCCACTTTACATCTTTTGGGGCTCTAATAGAAGGAGAGTTATATACTGCATTATTGTTTAAGTCACCATGGAATTTAAAAGCAGAAAGTGGATCTTTTGCTGTGGAATCACCAGACAAAGTTGTATTGGCCTTTGCTGTTTCAGAAACTACAAATCTTGAATCTATTGGAATTTCTAACCCTTCATCTTGGATTTTTTGTTCATCTTCAGAATTTGCACCTGTTTTTTCTACATCTGATTTGCATCCAATTATGAATAAAAAACATGACCATACTGCAATCAAAAAAATTAACCTCTTCTTTGTTTTCATTTCATACATCCTCTCCAATTACTTTATTTATTAAGGAAATCGTGTACTCTGGATGTTCTGATTTATTTTATAATAAAATTAATTTCCTGTTTTTGGGTTACACTTCCATTACAAAAGGTTACAAATGGTAACAAAGGTATTTTTTAATTACACTATTTTGAATCCAATAAAAAGTAGTCATGGTTATCCTTCTTTATCCATATAAATTTACAGAGAGATGATTTATCACGTTATACATGCTGTAAGACTTCCTCTTCAACATAAGGAGAGAGAATAGCCTGTTTTCACCTGATAAGGTCATCTAAGATTCTCTAGAGGAAAAACAAAGCTTCACTTTATTGAAGGGAGGAAATGTTGTGAATGATCAACCAAAAGGATTAAGATTCGATATTTTTGAGAGAGTACACCTACCTGAAGATATTGAGGGTATTCAAGATTTGGACGATATTGAATTAATCCCAGATATACATTTGGAAACAAGAGGAGATCAAGCTAACTTAGTTGGTAAATTAATACTGTCGGGACAATATGTCGGTATTAGAAACAAAAATAATAAAAGAATACTAGAACACTTTATTCCAGTTGATATAACATTACCATTAAATCGTATTCATAGCTTGGAAGAAATTGGTGTTGAGATTGAAAATTTTGATATAGATTTGCTCTCTACTCGTAATTTAAATGTATCAGGCGTTTTATCTTTAGTAGGAATAGAGGTCCAATCGAATCAGGATGAGCATTGGAATAATGTTGAAGAAACGGTTTTTGTTCACCATGCAAACGAAGATAAACCCGAATGGAGTGGTGAAACAGCTGAGCCATTTTTGCAGGAAACAACGGCACAAAATTTTAACCCGATGTCAGCAAAAGGGGATGTTCCTAATTTTGTAACCCCTCGAAAAGAAGAGGAGCCTGTTGTTGAAATGGCAGAAGTAGAAGTAGAACAGCCGATTGAGAAAGTTGAAAAAGTAAAAGCAGCTGAGAAAAAAGAAGAACCAGTGAAAGAAGTAAAAGAAGCAATTAAAGAGTTGGTGAAGGAAAAAAGCAAAGAGAAGCCTGTCGCAGAAAAAAAAGTTGAAATGAAAATAGAACTAAAAAAAGAAACAAAAGTAGAACCAAAAGAAGCAGCAAAAAAGAAAGAAAAAGTAAACGATGTCGCGAGTGAAGAAATAAATGACAAAGTAAACGAAGATGTTGAAGAGAAAGTAAAAAAAGTAGAAGAAAAAAGCAAAATCCCTAACCCAATCAAACCTTTATTGGAGAAGATCGGAAAAGGGAGCGGGAAAAATAGGAAAGAACTAGAAGCAGTAGAAGAAATTGAAGAACCTGTTGTAGAACCAAAAACAGAAATGAAAGAAGAAATCATTAAAGAGATAAAAGAAGCACCAAAAGAGAAGAAACCCGTTTCTGAGAAAAAAATTGAAATGAAAATTGAAATGAAAAAAGAAGTGAAGAAGGATTTAAAAGAAGCAAAAGAAGAAGTTAAGGAAGAGTTGAAAGAGGAACCTGAAAAGAAGACAATCAAATCAAAATTAAAAAAGGCTGAAAAACAAAAGGTGGCCGAGGAAGTTCAAGATGAAGTAGAAGCAGTCGAAGAGAGTACAAATGTTGAGGCCGTTGAAGAAACAGAGGAGAACATTTTACAAGAAGAAGAAACCAAACCTTCAAAGTTCAAATTAGCTTTTTCAAGCAAAAAGTCTTCTAATCAAGAATCTTCTGACAACCAGTTTGTGAATAAATTCAAAAAGTTACTACATAAAAAAGATAAACAAGAAAATTCAGACGAAAATAGAAGCACAACTGAAATTGCAGAAGCAGACACAGATGCGGCAGATGTTAGAGAAGATGGTTTAGAATGGAAAAAGCTTTTTCTAGCTGAAGAAGAGGAAGTTCAGAAGTTTAAAAAAGTTAGAATGTGTATAGTTCAAAAAGAAGAGACGATAGAAACGATAGCTGCTAGATATGAATTAAACCCTAGAGAAATTTTGCTATACAATCGCTTTGACAATCAAGTGGAAGTACATGCTGGTCAAGTTATATACATTCCTCAAAAAAAATAAATTGAACTTTCCATACATGAAAAATCGCCCTTTGATCCTTTTACAGGACCAAAAGGGCGATTTTTGGTTTTTAATGTTTCACTTCACTTTAGTGAGAGTATTAAAGTTCTGGGGTCCCCGAAAAGTAATAGGTTTAAGCTTCTTAGTTTTTTCTTCACTTTTGTGGGCGTAGTTAAACTATATTTAAAAGAAGTGCTAAATAAACGAGGAATAAAATAAATAAAATAAAAACATCTAATGGATTTGGAATAATTAATGTTCGGAAAAATTGTAGGCAAATGAGAGGAAAAAGTACCCCTTTAATTGTGAATCTTAGCTTCCACCATGTTTGTCTCACAACATCACCTCACATTTCAATTATTTATGATTGAATAATTTGTGATCTCAATCTATATTTTTCACTTTGTACTGACTTATATAGGAAATAGGGTATATAAGATGTTTATGAGTAAGGTAAAGTTGGATATGATGATAATATAACAAAAAAGCTAGAAATTATTGACTGATTGATTGAACATAGGTATGATATGAGTAATATAAACAAAAAACGAAGATAGGGAGTAGTAAGTAGCCAACCCTTCAGAGAACGGAACCCTTGGCTGTGAGGTTTCGTAGGAATATAACTGCTGAAGTCGCCCTGGAGTTGCAAATAAAATGTTCAATTTTTTTATTGAACATTTACAAATTTAGCCGGTCACAGCCGTTATCTGTTTGAGTGTCGTTTCACGTTATTTTGAAACGAAACAAAGGTGGTACCACGGAAGCAGAACCTTTCGTCCTTTGAGGACGAGAGGTTTTTTTATTTGTATAAAACTGGACTGCAGAGGGGATTTTTTCTTTTTGCAGGGAATAATTAGGAGGAAAACAAAATGTCAGAGACAAAATCTAATATTGAAATGCCAACAACCTATAATCCGAAGGATGCAGAACAGAAATGGTATGATTATTGGTTGAAAAACAAATATTTTGAAGCAGGTAAACGAAAAGATGCAGAAACCTATACAATTGTGATCCCACCCCCTAATGTAACTGGGATCCTTCATATTGGTCATGCTTTGGATAATACGTTACAGGATATATTAATTCGTATGAAAAGAATGCAGGGTTTTGATACATTATGGCTGCCAGGTACAGATCATGCAGGTATATCAACACAAGCCAAAGTAGTTCAACAGCTTCGAGAAGAAGGTTTATCTACTCAAGATATTGGTCGTGAGAAGTTTTTAGAAAAATCTTGGGAATGGAAAGAGAAATACGCAGCCACCATTCGTGAACAGTGGAGTAAAATTGGTTTGTCTTTAGATTACTCTAGAGAAAGATTTACATTGGATGAAGGTCTTTCAAAAGCGGTGCGTGAAGTATTTGTAAGACTATACGAAAAAGGGCTCATTTACCGCGGGAAATATATTATAAACTGGGATCCTGCTGCAAAAACTGCACTTTCAGACATCGAAGTTGAATATAAGGAAGTACAAGGAAAACTGTATCATTTGAAATATCCGCTTGCAGATGGGAGCGGAACGATTACTGTTGCTACTACACGTCCAGAGACAATGTTAGGAGATACAGCGGTTGCTGTTCATCCTAAAGATGAAAGATATACTGATTTTATAGGTGAAAAGATTCTTTTACCTATTATAGGTAGAGAAATTCCGATTGTTGCAGATGAATATGTTGAGAAGGAGTTTGGAAGTGGTGCTGTAAAAATTACACCAGCTCATGATCCGAATGATTTTGAAATTGGCGGACGTCATGATTTGCCACAAGTTTTAGTAATGGATGAATCTGGAACGATGAATGAAAATGCTGGTAAATACCAAGGGATGGATCGATTTGAATGTAGAAAACAAATCATTAAGGATCTTGAAGAGCAAGGTGTACTTATTAAAATAGAAGAACACATTCATCAAGTAGGTCATAGTGAAAGAAGTGGAGCTGTTGTTGAACCATATTTATCTACTCAATGGTTTGTAAAAATGGAACCTCTTGCAGAACCATCTATAAAACAGCAAAAGGATAATGAAGGTGTTAATTTTATACCTGATCGCTTTGAAAAAATATATTTAGGTTGGATTGAAAATGTACGTGATTGGTGCATATCAAGGCAGCTTTGGTGGGGACATCGTATACCAGCTTGGTACTGTAAAAATTGTGATAAAATTATCGTGTCACGTGAAGATGCAAAAACATGTCCGAAGTGTAACAGCGAAAACTTAAAGCAGGATGAAGATGTGTTGGATACATGGTTTAGTTCGGCGCTATGGCCTTTTTCTACATTAGGGTGGCCAGAGGAAACAGAGGATTTAAAACGTTTCTATCCTACAGATGTGCTGATTACTGGATATGATATCATATACTTCTGGGTAGCTAGAATGATCTTTAGTGGTTTGGAATTTACGGATCAAAAACCATTTAAAGATGTATTAATGCATGGCTTAGTTAGAGATTCAGAAGGTAGAAAGATGTCTAAATCTTTAGGGAATGGTGTGAATCCATTTGAAGTAATTGAAAAGTATGGTACAGATGCTATGAGATTCATGCTTTCTACAGGCAGTACACCGGGTCAAGATCTTCGTTTTCATTGGGAGAAGGTAGAGCAAGCTCGTAATTTTGCCAATAAAATATGGAATGCATCACGTTTTGCACTGATGAATTTAGAAGGATTTACTTATGAGGATATTGATTTATCAGGGAATTTAGATACGGCTGATCAATGGATTCTACATCGTTTAAATGAAACCATTCAAGATGTTACTCGTCTTATGGAAAAATACGATTTCGGTGAAACAGGACGATTGTTGTACAATTTCATTTGGGATGATTTATGCGATTGGTATATCGAAATTGCAAAACTAAATTTGTATGGAGAGAATGAAGTTGCGAAAAAACAAACTCAATCCGTATTAAGTTACGTATTGGATCAAACGATGAGATTAATTCATCCATTTATGCCGTTTATAAGTGAAGAAATATGGCAGCACTTGCCACATCAAGGAGAAACCATTGTATTGGCAGAGTGGCCTCAATATGATGAAGCTAAAGTGAATCCTGAGTCAGTGGAGCAAATGAACTTGTTGATGGAAATCATTCGTGCAGTTAGAAATATTCGGGCTGAAGTAAACGTTCCAATGAGTAAAGAAATTGAATTATTAATTAAACCAAACGATGAGAAAATAATGTCCATTTTAGAAAATAACAAAACATATATCTCAAGATTTTGTAATCCATCCAAGCTGGATCTAAACATTGAACTGAGAACACCTGACAAAGCAATGTCAGCTGTTGTAACCGGCGCAGAATTGTATTTGCCGCTAGCAGGTCTGATTAATATAGATCTAGAAATCAAACGATTGGAGAAAGAAATTGAAACGTTGAATAAAGAAGTGGAACGTGTAGAGAAGAAGTTATCCAATCAAGGGTTTATTGCAAAAGCACCTGAAAAAGTGATTGAAGAAGAAAGAGCGAAACAAAAGGATTATACTGAAAAACGTGAAAAAGTATTAGAGCGTATAAAAGAACTACAAGGTTAAGTGTATAACCACTAAATAGAGGTTATGGTGAATTGTACTTAATGTGAAGGATGGTTAGGATGTTTAATAGTTATATTGAAGCTAGAGATTGGATTAACAGCATTATTCCATTTGGTATTAAGCCTGGTTTAGAAAGAATGAAAGTATTGATGGAAAGGCTAGATAATCCACATCGAAGATTAAAATTTATACATGTGGCAGGTACAAATGGTAAAGGTTCAACTTGTGCCTATCTAAGTCAAGTATTACAAGAATCAGGGTATGATGTGGGGATGTTTACATCCCCCTACATTCAAAAATTTACAGACCGCATACAAATGAATGGTAAGGATATTCCTGAGGAAGTGGTTTTATCACTTGTGAATGAATTAAAGCCTATTGTTGATGAAGTTTCTGAAAGTGAACTAGGTTCACCAACAATGTTTGAAATCACTACAACATTGGCAATACTGTATTTTTCAAGGGTTAGTTATCCTGATTATGTTATATTGGAAACAGGATTAGGAGGATTGTATGATTCTACCAATATAGTTATACCGATAACATCTGTAATTACAAATATAGGACACGATCATATGGATATACTTGGTGACACAATTTCGGAAATTTCTGTTCAAAAAGCAGGTATTATTAAAGCAGGAATTCCTGTAATCAGTGCTGTAGAGCAAGATGAAGCAATAGAGGTTATCAAACATACTTCAGCTGAAAAAAGAAGCACTTTGTATCTGTTGAATGAACAGTTTCAATATGAAATGGTAAGTATGAATGAAAAAGAACAATGTTTTCATTTTCAAGGACCTTTTCGCTCCATTGATTCAGTTGCTATTACAAACTTAGGAGAGCATCAATTCAAGAATGCAGCTGTTGCAATGATGGTTTTAGAAGTGCTAAGGCAATATCAGGCACTTATAGTTGAAGAGGATGATCTTAAGAGAGGATTTAAAAAGACGAAATGGCCTGGGAGGTTCGAGTTCGTTGGCTCCAAACCACGCGTATTATTAGATGGAGCTCATAATCCTGAGGGTGCTGAGTATTTAGCAAAAACAATTCAAGACCTCTACACAGGTACAAAAGTCCATTTAATGGTTGGAATGCTTGATTCAAAGAATCATCGGGGCTATTTAGAACATATACTACCAGTAGTTAAAACTTTAGTGATAACCGAGCCTGATTTTAGAAATAAATGCGATGCTCAAAAATTATATGAAATCACAAAAGAATGTTTAAAAAACAAAAAGTTTGATGTTGAAATTATAGTTGAACCAGAATGGAAAAAAGCACTCGAATATTTAATTAATAAAACTAATAAACATGATTTAGCAGCTGTTTCAGGAACTTTATATTTAATTTCTGATGTTCGCTCTAATTTACTACACTATTCAGACTCTGAAAAAGGTTGGTGAAAATACATTGAATAACTCTTCTGAACATGTTCATTTTATCGGGATTGGCGGTTATGGTATGAGCGCTATTGCGCGAGTTATGCTGGAAATGGGGTATCGTGTTACTGGATCGGATGTGGCCAGTAAAGATTTAACGGATAAATTAATAGCTAAAGGTGCGGAGGTATTTATAGGTCATAAAGCGAATAATGTCCAAGGTGCGGATATGGTTGTATATTCAACCGCATTGTCAAAGGACAACGTAGAAATGATGGAAGCAGAAAAATTAAAAATTCCAGTATTACACAGAGCACAGATGCTAGCAAAGTTAATGAATGAAAAGAAAGGGATCGCCATCGCAGGTGCACATGGAAAAACTACAACCTCGTCAATGATTGCTCTTGTTATGGAAAATAATCAACTTGACCCCACTTACATTATTGGAGGAGAAATTGTAAACGTCGATAGTAATGCAAAAGCGGGTACTGGTGAATTTGTTGTTGCAGAAGCTGATGAAAGTGATGGATCATTTTTACAATATCATCCGTCAATTGCAATTGTTACAAATATTGAAGCTGATCATTTAGAAAACTATGACGGGGATTTTAAGAAATTGAAACAAGCATATGCTCGATTTTTAAGCCAAGTGAAAGATGGTGGAAAATCGATTGTTTGTTTGGATGATCCATATTTAGAGGAAATGATACAAGAATTAAATGGGGATATCATCACTTTTGGAATTCATACAGATGCGGATTATAAAGCAACAAATATTCAATTGGGTGATCGTAAAATAAAGTTTGACGTTGAATACAAAGGGAATTTATTAACAAATGTAGAGCTTCCAGTTCCAGGAAAACATAATGTGTATAATGCTATGGCTACGTTTATTGTCTGTACCCTTGCTGGTCTATCACCTGAACAAATAGCGAATGAAATTAAGTTTTTCCGTGGAGCTAAACGTCGTTTTCAAGTTTTAGGAGAAGTCAATGATATTTTAGTCATAGATGATTATGCTCACCATCCTACAGAGATTCAAGCGACTATCTCTGCTGCTAAAGCTACAGATAAACGTATTGTTGCAGTATTTCAGCCACAAAGGTATACTCGAACCTACTTTTTATTTGAACAGTTTAGCAAGGCATTTCATGAAGCGGATGAAGTCATTATTACAGATATTTACTCACCTGCTGGAGAAAAGCAGATTGAAGGAATTAATTCTGAAAAATTAGTTGAGCTTATTGGAAAAAATAGCAATTCTAACGTTAAGCATATTGCTTCCAAAGAGGAAGTTACAGCCTATTTGAGTCAAAACGTCTCTAAAGATGACCTTGTCATTACTATGGGGGCAGGAGATATATGGAAAGTAGCGGAACAACTGGTGAAAAAATTAAATGGAATAAATGATTTATACTAAAATATTGCTTTCATAATACTAGTCCTATGGAGTAGTATTTTTTTTTGATTTTTTTATATTTCTAAAGAATACATTATTTACTTGTAGATTATTTTTTTGCCATTGTGTTATTTTATATATATTCTGTTTCTTTATACATATTTATACATAACCTAAGGGAGTTAATAAGTATATTATATTATCACGTTCTCATACTGTAAGACTCCCTCTTCTTCAGGGGGGGAGATAACAGCATACTTTCACCTGATAAGGTCATCTAACTTTCAGCGGGAGATATAAAAACTTCCACTGAAAGCAAGATTCTCTTGAATAAAATTCAATTATAAATAAGCTACTAATTCATAAGCGAGTTTTTGTTCCTCACATACGAACAATCACTTCATAGAATTCAGTAATAATGAAAACTTGGTTGGAATAAAGTCTTTATTAGGTAAAATTGCAGGATCATAATTTGGATTAAGAAAGTAGGTGATCAATCGAAAATTAATATGGCTTATTTGAATTTAATAGTGTATGGTATAGAATATCATACATAATTTACAGTAAGTGTAATTTTGCTAGTTTATTAGAAAGGAAGTTGGGTTTTGAAAAAAATTAGTTTTTTGTTATGTTTAGTTATGTTATCCACATTATTTTCAGCAGTTGCATTTGGAGCAGAGGAAACAAAAATAGAAGTATGGATTGACGAGGAAAAAGTAGAATTTGAAGAAGAGCCATTTAGTGATAATGGTACAACACTAGTTCCGTTTCGAGTATTATTCAGCGAGTTGGGATTAAATGTGAAATGGGACCAAGCAACAAAGACTGTAACAGGAATAAATGACACGATTACGGTTGAATTAACATTAGAAAGTAATGAAGCTATTATAAATGGAGAAACGATAGAATTGTTAGTAGCTCCACAATTGGTAAATAATCATACGTTCGTACCTTTGCGTTTTGTAGGAGAAGCTACAGGTGCAAGTGTACAATGGGATGGTGCAACGAAAACGATTTCTATTACTAGCCCTGAACCTGAAGTAAACGATGAAGAGTTGATCTTGGAGTTGTTTGATCGCTATGTTGCTGCTACAAATGATAGAGATTTAGATGGTTTTTTAGAAGTCTTTAATGAGCAGTATGAAATGCATAGAGATATAGACCTAGAAGAAATATCCTCTCATTTTTTTGAAGAGTATGATATTGAAACAACGATGGAAGAATTAGAGATTATTGAAATTGACAATGATGAAGCTATCGTTTTTGCGATTGAAGTTTATGAAAGAGTAAATGGTGATTTTTATATAGATAATAAGCAGGAAATCATCTATACATTACATAAAAACAAAGATGGACTATGGCAGATTTCAGAAGATGAAATTCTAGTATATGAAAAAATAAATTTAGATAAATTAAAAGAGATCAATGCTGAAATCTCAAGTAAAGATGAAAAGAAAATATTAGATACATTAGAAAAATACTTCCGTGCTTTAGAAGATGGTGATGCAGCGTTATTGGCGTCTACTTTTCATGAGGATTCTATAGTGTTAGAAGAAGATGGAGTATTTGAGGAGAGTATGGAGTTTTTATTTGAAATTGCAGAATTTGAAGATATTGATTTAGAACATGCTTCTGTAGTTTCCATATCTGATGAGGAATATGCTAAATTGTATGTAATTCGTGATATTGAGATAAGTTATTATGATTATGAAAATGACGATACAATATCCGAAAGTGTGGAAGGTTTACATGAAATCTTTCATTTTAAAAAATCAAAAAATGGAAATTGGAAATTAATGGAATTAGAATCACTATTTGATGAATCTAATATTTTAGAATAATACTAACATTTGAATTTACTAATACTGGAGGATTATATTTTGAAAAAGACACGTATTATATTCAGCATGATTATACTTTCTCTTATCTTTTCAGCGACTGCAATCGCAGAAGAAGATACAAAGATTCAAGTATGGATTGATGGAGAACAAATCCAATTTGAAGAAGCACCGTTTTCAGAAAATGGAACAACACTAGTCCCGTTTCGAGTATTATTTAGTGAGCTAGGGTTGAATGTGTTATGGGATCAAGAAACAAAAACAGTAACAGGTATTAATGATAATATTAAGGTTGAATTAACGCTAAATAGCAATGAAGCCATTGTAAATGGAGAAACCATCCAATTGTTGGTTGCACCTCAATTAGTGAATAACTCTACATTCGTACCGTTGCGTTTTGTGGGTGAATCCACTGGAGCTAACGTGCAGTGGGATGGAGCAACAAAAACGATTTCTATTATTAGCCCTCTACCTGAGGTCAATGATGAAGAGCTGATTTTGGAATTGTTTGATCGCTATCTTACCGCAACAAATGATAGAGATTTAGATGGTTTTTTAGAAGTTTTTAATGAGCAGTACGAAGTGCATAACGATATGGACCTTGAAGAAGTATATTCTTATGCTTTTGAAGAAAAGGATATAGAAACAACGATGGAAGAATTAGAGATTATCGAAATTGACAATAATGAAGCTATTGTTTTTGCGATTGAAGTGTATGAAAGAGTAGATGGTGGATTTTATATAGATAATAGACAGGAAATCATCTATACATTACATAAAAACAAAGATGGACTATGGCAGATTTCAGAAGATGAAATTCTAGTATATGAAAAAATAAATTTAGATAAATTAAAAGAGATCAATGCTGAAATCTCAAGTAAAGATGAAAAGGAAATCATGAAAGTTTTTGAATCTTTCACTCTTGCATATGAAAAAGGGGATGCTGAATTATTTGTATCAAATTATCATGAGGATTCAATCATTTTTGATGATTCAATTGATATTGAAGCATTTATGGAAATGATTTTTGAGAATGTGGAATACAGTTATGATATTGATCATACTTCCATTGTTCAAAAAAGTGATGAAAACAATATTAAATTTCTTGCTATTTACAATTTTGATATGACATTTTATGATGATTCAATAAATGAAACTGTAACCGAAGAAGTAGAAAATGTATATGAGTTATTCCATTTTAAAAAAGCAGATGATGGAAGTTGGAAAATTTATTTTGTTGAAACCATTCACGCTGAATCTGATTTGATTGAAGAATAATGTGAATGTTTAATAAACAGTGGGGGTATAGAAAATTGAAAAAAACTTTAATTTTATTATGTTTCATTATGTTATCTGGTCTATTTTCTTCAGTTGCATATGGTGAAGAAGAATCAAAGATCCAAGTGTGGATTGATGGAGAACAAATTCAATTTGATCAAGAGCCTTTTTCAGAAAATGGCACAACATTAGTTCCGTTTAGAGTATTATTTAGTGAGCTAGGGTTGAATGTATTATGGGATCAAGAAACAAAAACAGTAACTGGTATAAATGACAATATTAAGGTTGAATTAACGCTAGATAGTAATGAAGCTATTGTAAATGGAGAAACCATCCAATTGTTGGTTGCCCCTCAATTAGTGAATAACTCTACATTTGTACCTTTGCGTTTTGTAGGAGAATCTACTGGAGCTAGTGTAAGATGGGATGGAACAACAAAAACGATCTTTATCACTAGTCCTGAGCCTAAGGTAAATGATGAAGAGTTGATTTTGGAGTTTTTTGATCAATATGAGGAATTTTATGATGATGAGGATATGGAAATTTTAAGTCTGTTTGAAGAACAGTATATAGAAGAGTGGTATATTGATGAAGAAATTGAAATGAATTTTGAGATCTTTAATGATGATTTTGAAATAATAGATTTTGAAATTTTAAACATTGATGATAACGAAGCGATTGTATTTACTGCAGAAACGTTTGAAAGAAAAGATGGATCATTTTATTTAGATCAAATGTATGAACAAGTTTATACATTAATGAAGCATAAAGATGACAAATGGCTGATAAATGATATAGAAATTACCTCATTTGAATACTTCAATTTGGAAGAGTTGAAAGATTCAGATGTAGAGATATCAAACAAAGACGAAGACCAAATATTAGCAACATTTGATAAATATTTAGATGCTTTTAAAGAGGAGAGTTTCTCCAAACTAAAGACTACTTTTCATGAAGATTACCTAGAAATGTTAGATGCTGAATTTATTGAATCCTATTACAAAGAGCTTTTATTTGCTTACTATGATTATACTTATACTAAGGTTGAAGAGGCAAAAGCAGTGTATGTATATGAAGATGAGATTACTTTTTATATTGAATACACCACAAAATCAACTTATGAGGAAACTGGAGAAGTTGAGATAGAAAGCTACGAGGAAGTAGTTACATTTAAAAAATCCAAAAGTGGAAAGTGGAAAATAGTAAGCTTTGAAACCGTAGATTATAATATTGAATATGAATAATAATTAAATAATATTAAGAGGTGCTAATTTTGAACATTAAAAACAACAAACTAACAGTATTAAAATTTGGCTTTATATTTGCAATCGCATTTTCTATGATTTTATCACCATTGAATGTTTTAGCAGAAGAAGATGAAACTGAATACGAATATGAACTATATCCATCGGATGCGTTATATGAGGCAGTGGATTATATTGAATACTTTCATTTGGATACACCATCACAAGAAGAATTAATAGATCAAGCCATTGAAGGAATGGTTGAGAATTTAAGTGATCCTTACTCTACTTATTTTTCACCAAGTGAGTTGGAAGAATTAGATTTATTTAATTATGAGTATGTTGGATTAGGCTTTGAAACTGTAGTTAAAGGTCAAGCTCTCATTATTGATAGAATTTATCCAGATTCTCCAGCATTCAATAATGATTTAGTAATAGGAGATATCATCAGCGAAGTTGATGGTACATCAGTAGAAGGACTAACTCAGGAAGAAATGAAGGAATTATTTGAAGGCGAAGAAGGCAGCGCTATTGAGTTAACCATTGTGAGAGATGGTAAAACAATAAAAGTAGATTTAACAAGAGAACTTGTTTCTTATCCATTAGTTATTAGTGAAGTGGTTGCCGATGGTGTTGGATATATGAGGCTCTTCGAATTTGCTGAAGGGGCAGACGTTCCATTTGGTGAACAGTTAGATGAATTAGAAGAGACAGGGTTAGAAACTTTAATTTTGGACTTAAGAGACAACCCAGGTGGTTTAATATATACACTAGAAAATATTGCTAGTCAATTTATGGATAAAAAGATATTAATGTTTACAAAAGACAATGTAAAAGATATGGATCCAATTGTTATTTTAGATGGTGAAAAGGTTGATTATGAAATCATTATTTTAGTAAATGAAAATACGGCTAGTGCTTCTGAGGCGCTTTCTGTGGCATTGCAAGAACATGATTTAGCAACTGTTGTAGGACAGCAATCTTATGGTAAAGGCCACATTCAAACTTGGGTTCCTTTATCTAATGGTGGAGTTCTATCTGTTACATCCTATGAGTATTTCAGTCCAGAAAAAAATACTGTGGATGGTGTAGGTGTGATTCCTAGTGTCGAAGTAAAAGAACAAATACCACAGCTAATTACTGCTCTACAAATGTCAGGAGTAGAGAATATAGAAATCATTAAAAATGATTTCTCCGTATTAGTGAATGATATTGCCTTTTATGATGATTTTGAATTTGTTCAAAAAGAAAATGAAGTATTTGTTCCATCTAGAATCTTAGCTGCTTTGGTCAATGGAGAAATTAGTTGGAATCAAACAGAAAGAGCAATTGAAATTAAAACGGATGAACAAGAATTGTTACTTCCATCTACGGCGGAATATGTTATTTTACAAGACGGAATTACGTACGTAAATGTTGATTATTTTAAAGAGTTTTTTGCACAAATGGATTGGAATTTAGTAGATGGTGAACTTACTATTTCAAATTAAATCATATTTAGAAAAGAACCTTTCCAGGACAACTAGATTTGAACTGGAAAGGTTTTTTGATTTTTCAGATAAATGATTTACCGATTTCGTTCTTGAACTCATTTATTATTCCAGTTAGTATGGAAGAAAAGAGATAAGAATTGATTCTTAAGGAGGATATATATGAGTTGGTTAATTGAACAAGAAATGAGTCAAACAGAATTATCAAAGAAAATGAAAGCGTTTATAAATGAACAAGAAATATTGAAACTACCAGGTACACATGATGCAATGGCAGCGCTTATAGCAAAAAAAATTGGTTTTAAAGCTTTATATTTATCAGGTGCTGCATATACTGCAAGTCGGGGTTTGCCTGATATAGGCATTGTAACATCAACAGAGGTTGCAGAGCGGGCACGTGAATTAGTTAGAACTACAAACCTACCAATATTAGTTGATATTGATACAGGTTTCGGAGAAGTAATCAATGTAGCACGTACAGCTAAAGAAATGGTTGAGGCCAAGGTGGCAGCAGTTCAAATTGAAGATCAGGTTTTACCTAAGAAATGTGGACATTTAAACGGGAAAAAATTAGTATCACCAGACGAAATGGTACAAAAAATTAAAATGATTAAAACAGCGGCTCCTACTTTGCTAGTAGTTGCTCGAACAGATGCGAAGTCAGTTGAAGGTTTAGATAGTGCTCTTAAACGTGCCAATGCTTATGTAGAAGCGGGTGCTGATGCCATATTTCCGGAAGCTCTGAGCTCAGAAGAGGAATTTATAAAAGCATCAAAATGGATCAAAGCACCGTTGCTGGCAAATATGACAGAGTTTGGAAAAACCCCATACTATTCAGCGAATCAATTTTCTGAAATGGGTTACAACATGGTCATTTATCCAGTCACTTCATTAAGAGTAGCTGCAAAAGCTTATGAAAAAGTATTTACAGAAATATTTGATACTGGGACCCAAGAAGCATCTCTTGATGAAATGCAGACGAGAAAAGAGCTATACAAAACAATTGGTTATTATGAATATGAACAACTGGATCAGAACATAGCAAAAACTAAACTTCCTAACATTGGAGAGAAATAATATATAAAGAATTACATTCTCTATATTTCGAACTATACATTTTATTCAAAACACAGCTTTACTATTAAATATTATTCATAATCTATCAGCATCTATCATATTCTGTTCATATATAAGATTGGGACAAGGAGGGAATGTGATGGATAAAGCAAGATTAACCTATCGATTTGATAAAAAGGATCATAAATTAAATAAAAAAAGTGATGAAGACAAAAAGGAAATTATATCTTTACACGAAGATGAATTTACAGTTGTAGAGGAGCCAGACAAAACGGTTAAAAAAGAGCCTCTCTCTGAACCTATCTTAGATTCTCAACCATTAAATCAGTTCACGACAGATTATGGGGCATGGAGCAGTCCATTTGATGCAGAAACTGCTAAATTAGAACAGCTTATACGAGAAACAGATTCTTATCAAAATACTGGTTATAACAAAAGGAATCGGAGCCAAGATGATAATCAGAGGGATTCGTATCATGATTCTCAAACGGAATACTCAAGTTTGAATCAACAAGATTTATATCAACAACCTTATGATAAAAACTCATTTGATCAAAATGCATATGATCAAAACGCATTTGATCAAAATTCTTATCAGCAGAGTTCTTATGGTAATAGAAATCCTTATGGTTATGTAAAAAAACCACGGCGCCCATGGTTTAAAATCATCTCTTCTTTCACTGGTGCTGTAATTGTAGGAATTGCTTTTGGTTTCTTTGTATTATCATTTTTTTCAGATAGTCAAGAAACGGCAAGTACCAAAGATGATAATCAAACTGAAATACAATCAAATTTAACAGAATCTGATGAAGTGTTGAATGAGAGTGACCAGACGACAACACCACAGCCTGTTTTAAATTTAGATGGAACATTACAATTAAATTTACCTAAACAAACTTATTTTATGTTGCAAAACGGTATGTTTGAAAATAAGGAAGGAGCACAAGAAGCAATAAGATTGTTGGATACTAACGGATATGCTGCTGTAAGTGAATTAAACGAAAACTTTTTTGTATTTGCAGGAATGACTACAAATCGCGATGATGCACTTCTATTGAGCTATAAACTGCAGCAAGACAATTTGGAGGTTTATGTAAAATCCTATGAAATTCCTTCTATTCAACAAATTAAATGGAATGGGAATGAGGCTGAAGCTGTTCAATCATATTTTTCTCAAGGGTCTGAGCTTGTTGAGATCATTAGTAATTTGACATTAACACATTTAAAGGATCAGACATTCACAACCTTTGAAAATAATTCTTTGGAAACGATTAAAAACATGCATCAAACTTGGATAGGAATCACTCCTGAAATAAATGCAGGTTTTCCTGAAGAAGTAAAATCAAACTTCGAAAAGATGAATAGTGCTCTAACCACTGCTATGATATCTTTAGAAGAATATCAAAAAAATCCATCTTCCTCATTGTTATGGCAGACTCAAACTGCTCTGATGCAATATACGATATATACAAAGGATTTACTTCAAAAGATTTCAGTATAAAAGCTTGATAAAGAACTCCTATCGGAGTATCTCGAAGATGTCGTAGAATCGTAAAGAGGCTGGGACATAAGTTGAAATCTAGCTGATTTTTGTACAATAAGCATAATTAAAACCGCATGAAATCAAGGTTTATAAATTTGATTTCATGCGGTTTATTCATTTTTGCTGGGTTTTGTCCCAGCCTCTATTTAATTATTTGAATTT
Source organism: Chengkuizengella axinellae (assembly GCF_030730905.1). Lineage (GTDB taxonomy): Bacteria > Bacillota > Bacilli > Paenibacillales > KCTC-33759 > Chengkuizengella > Chengkuizengella axinellae. The sequence continues at coordinate 251,957 of NZ_JAVAMP010000001.1, forward strand.
TATATAATCTGTTATTTTTGAGTTAAAAATCTGTCCACCATAACGGCTAATTCGGCACGGGTCATATTACGCTCAGGTTCAAATGTGCTTTCTGTTATACCATTTAAAAGAGAGAACTCCTTTAACAGATATACAGCTTCAGTGTACCATTTTTCAAGAGGAATATCCTCATATTGAAACTCCTCATCTAGCAAAATAGGTTCACCTTTATTCCAGATCCGTTCAAAAACAACTGCAACCTCGGCTCTTGAAATAGGTTCATTAGGTCGAATCGTTTCATCGGGATAACCGAGAATATATCCTTTATTTACGGCTTCTGTTACAACTGCATATGCCCAATGGTCGGGAGATAGATCCTTAAAATTCGTAATCTCTGTATTTGTTTCTTTAGTAGTGCTGAAATCGTCTGTAACATTTGCTGTTTCATTTTCATTAGATGATGTTTCATTTTGCAAATCATTACTGCTGTTCTCTTGCTCTGAAGGGTCATTTTCTTGAGATGTTTCGTTTTCTGTTATAGAGGTTTTCTGTTCATCTTCATCTCTCAAGTCTTCAAGTGGCTCATTCTGTTCATTTTCATCTTCTGAGATGTTCTCGTCTTGATCACTAGTAAAATAAAAAATACGATCCATCATGGCTAAGAATTCTGCTCTTGTTAAACCTCTATTAGGTTCGTAACTGTTGTTATAACCACCGATTAAACCAGCATCTTCAAGTCGAACAATGGAATCCATCGCCCAGTGATTTAAAACATCCCAAAAAGTGATAGGTTCAAATGATTCGATGCCATTAGCGATTCCTAGTGCCATTTTTTGCCTCTCATTATCATCAAACAATCTAGCAGCATCTTCTTGATTGCTTAAAAATGCAGTTTCTACTAAAATGCTGGGGATAGTTCCCATTCGAGCGACATAAACGGCTTTGGACATTAAACCAAGATCTTTTGTTTCTGCTTCGGTTACCAGTCCGTCTAGTACTGATAGTGCTAACGATCTGCTATAAGGTGATAGAGTAGACATGGCTTTGCTTGCAGGGTATTTTTTATCTGGGTATCTATCATTATAATAAATAACCAAGCTACCTTGAATAGATGGATCATGATGGGCATTTGCATGTATAGATACAAATAAATCTGCATTTTGCTGATTTGTAAATTTCACTCTATCTTGCAAGCTGATATATGTATCACTGTCCCTCGTTAAAATCACTTCATGTCCGCGTTCCTCTAAAATATTTCTCAGTTTAAACGAAATATCTAGATTCACATCCTTTTCATTCAGTTCATTCACACCTATTGCACCTGGATCACTACCGCCATGACCTGCATCAATTACCACTTTTAAAGCTTGAGCATAATTTGGAAAAACAACAAAAAGAATCATCAAGAAAACGACGAAGTGTTTCCATTTTTCCATTAAGCTAAATCTCCTCCCTATATTATATTTTAATAGGAAAAGAGTGGAATGTAATCAGGTAATATAAGGTATTTAAAGTTTTTTTTCATAGATTGTGTAAATTCGACTAAACTCGTATAATAGAGTATAGAGAATGATATAAAATCATAGCGAATGATGAGATAAAAAGTAGAAAGTAGTTATTTTTTGGAGGTAGGGTTGTGATGAAAAAAAATAGTTTTGTGTTAATTATTTTTTTGTTAATAGGATTGTTGACTGGCTCGATCATATCTCAGCTACTAGAGCCTGTACCTGCATTGTTTTTTTTGACTAAATCCTCACATATCACATGGCAACCTTCAGCTGACTTAGGTTTTTTATCATATGATTTTGATTTCCAGGTTAAACTAAATATTGCAAACATTTTAGGACTTGTTTTCGCTTTTTGGCTGTATCGTAAATTATGATATTTGAAAGGAACAATACATTTTGAATAAAACAAATCTAATTTTAGCCTCTTCCTCACCTCGAAGACAAGAATTAATTCGTTCTCTTAACTTACCTTATACAATTTGTGTTAGTGATGTTGATGAAACACTGACAGAAATTGTAACACCTGCTGAAATGGTAAAGGTTCTTTCTGCAAAAAAAGCTGTGGCTGTATACGATAAAATTCGATCTGAACAAAAAGATGGAATTGTAATTGGAGCAGATACAATTGTTGTGAAAGATGGAAAAATTCTAGGGAAACCTAAGGATAAGAACGATGCAATTTCTAAGTTGCAGCATCTTCAAGGAGCTGCACATGAGGTATTCAGTGGTATTGCATGTATAGATTTAACTACAGGAAAAAAGATTGTCAAATCTCAAACAACAATCGTACATATGAAATCTCTTCAGACTGATCAAATAGAACGTTATGTAAACACGGGTGAACCTATGGATAAAGCGGGTGCCTATGCTATCCAAGGTCTAGGTGCAACTATGGTCGACTCGATTGAAGGCTCCTATACTAATGTGGTTGGATTATCATTATCGTTGTTGAGTGACATGCTGTTAGAGTTTGGTATAGAAGTGATTTGATTATGCACGAATTTTAGGTTCTGTAATAGGACATGCGAATTAGGTAGCAAAGTATATCTTGTATGCATTCCTTTAGACATTGTGTATCCATATTTTATAGAAATGTCAAAGGAGGAGTATGTGAGATGATACATCAATTTCTTAGAGATGTACCTGAAAATGAGCGACCTCGTGAACGTATGTTACAATATGGTGCACAAGTATTGAGTAACGCTGAGATAATAGCCATATTGTTAAGGACCGGTTCTATTGAAGAATCAGCAGTTTCATTAGCCCAAAAAATACTGAAGGAATTTGGGGGCTTGCGTCATTTAGTAGATGCAAGTACGGAGCAATTAATTGAAATTAAAGGGATAGGACCAGCAAAAGCATTGCAAATTCAAGCGGGAATAGAGCTTGGTAGAAGATTATCAAAAAGCTCATTGGAACAAACAATTACTGTTCGCTCCCCAGAAGATGCCGCAAATTACATGATGGAAGATTTACGTTATTTACAAAAAGAACATTTCATATGTTTATTTTTAAACACAAAAAATCAAATCATTGCACAAGAAACGTTGTCGATGGGAAGTCTAAATGCGTCTATTGTTCATCCTAGAGAGGTTTTTCGTGCAGCGATTAAAAGAAGCAGTGCTTCAATTATTTGTATTCATAATCATCCAAGCGGTGACCCGACCCCTAGTCCAGAGGATATTGAAATTACGAATCGTTTATCAGAAGCTGGGCTAGTCATAGGTATTGAAATTCTTGATCATATCATTATTGGTGATCAAAAATATATTAGTTTGAAAGAAAGAGGTCTTATGTAATACAATGATATAAGTTTCAAATAAATTCATTTTCGTTTTTATTAAACAAAATTAGAAAATTTAAGATAATTCATAGCGTGATTGGAACGAGGAAGGGGATTTGGCATGTTTGGCAGCTTTGTTAAAGACTTAGGAATTGATTTGGGTACAGCGAATACTCTTGTTTTTGTAAAGGGGAAAGGAATAATTGTTAGGGAGCCTTCAGTAGTGGCCGTAGATACGGAAACTAAACAAGTGCTTAAAGTAGGAGATGAAGCAAAAAGAATGCTTGGTAGAACTCCAGGCAGTATTAGAGCAGAACGTCCTATGAAAGATGGTGTCATTGCAGATTTTGATACTACAGCTGCGATGATTAAAGAATTTATGAAAAAAGCTCAGAAACAACGTTATTTATTCCCAAAACACCCTAATGTCATGATATGTGTACCATCTGGCGTAACTGCTGTTGAAAAAAGGGCTGTAGAAGACGCAGCACGTCAAGCAGGCGCAAAGGATGCATATACGATTGAAGAGCCATTTGCAGCTGCTATAGGAGCAGGATTACCAGTGATGGAGCCAACTGGGAGTATGGTAGTAGATATTGGTGGTGGAACAACGGAGGTTGCGGTTATCTCCTTAGGGGGTATTGTAACTGATCGTTCAGTTCGAGTAGCTGGAGATGAAATGGATAATTCCATTACACAATATATTAAGAGAAAGTATAATTTAACGATAGGTGAAAGAACAGCTGAGCAAATTAAGATGGAAATCGCTACAGCTACGGATGAAGAAAATTCTGAATCTATGGAAATTCGTGGTCGTGATTTAATCACTGGGTTACCTAAAACCATTACAGTTACATCAAATGAAGTAACAAAAGCTTTAAAGGATACAATTGAAAAAATTGTTGAAGCAGTAAAAGGAACTTTGGAAAAATGTCCGCCTGAGCTAGCAGCTGATATTATGGATCGAGGTATCATATTAACTGGCGGTGGAGGTTTATTAAGAAACCTAGATAAGAAATTGACCCAAGAAACAGGAATGCCCGTTATTGTTGCTGATAATCCACTTGATTGTGTAGCCATTGGTACAGGTAAAGCATTAGAGGATATTCATATCTATAAAGATAAGAAAAAAGGACGTAATAGAAGATAATTGTTGAATGAATAGAAGGTGTTCGTTTGTTTAAGCTTTTTGGGAATAAAAAACTTATCTTATTATTGCTGGGTCTTATTTTTTTCACAGCGCTTATGGGGATTAGTTCAATTGAAAAGAGGGATAACTTCATCTGGCCTGAGAAATTTTTGAAAGACTCTGTATCATGGATGCAAGGATTGATTTATAGGCCCGCTGGATATATAGCGGGTTTTTTTGAGAATATAGTTGATTTAAAAGTCATTCATGAAGAAAACAAAGCTTTAAAATTAACTCTATCTCAATATGCAAGGGATAGAGCGAAGTTGAATAGACTGGAAGAAGAAAATGAGAGATTGATGGAAGAACTTCAATTTACAGAGGAACAAAAAAAAATAAACGACTATAAGTTTCACATCGCACATGTTGTTTCTATAAATCCAGATGCATTTAACGATACAATTACGATTAATTTAGGATCTGAGCATGGGATGGAATTAAATATGCTTGTAACAACAACCGATGGCTTAATAGGAAGAATTAGTGAAGTAACACCTTTAAACGCAACGGTTCAGTTGTTGACAGATTTTAATGACCAGTTTAATAATAGTATAGGAATATCAGCAACGGTGTTAGGCAGTGAAGAGTCTTTTGGCATAATTCAAAGTTATGATGAGAAGGAAAATGTACTGATTATGAGTCAGATCAATCAGAATGATATCTTAAAAGAAGGTGATGTCATTATTACTTCAGGTTTAGGTAAATTGTTTCCTGAGGGAATAGAAGTCGGTACAGTACTTTCAAGAGAGGTTGGAGATTTTGGTCTCACACATATAGCAAAAATTAAACCAGCAGCTAAATTTGAGAACTTAATGGAAGTTTTCGTTGTTGAAAAGCCTGGAATGTGAGGTGTGATATGCTTCGCACTTGGATTTGTATTATTCTTTTTATATTATTTTTAATTGAAGGTGCTTTGACTCCTTGGTTACCGTTAAAATGGAATGAAGGGTTACACATAACTCCACATTTTACTTTTATCATTATTTTATATACTTGCTTTTACGTGCAAAGATCATTTGCAATTATAATCGCTTTTTTAATAGGATTTTTTTACGACATCATTTACTCTAACCAACTATTTGGCTTGTACGCGTTTTGTTTAGGGTTTATTGTATACTTTATTTCCTATATGATTAAGCGCTCTTATCTTGGTTTTTTTACTTTTACGTTAGTTGCAACTTTATCGTTATTTTTACTGGATAGTATGATTTATGGCATTTATTATTTATTTAAACTCACTGAACAATCTTACATCTGGGTAATTGCACACCAAGTTTTACCTAGTTTATTTGTCAATGTATTATTTTCAATGATGCTTTATTTGCCTTTTCGTTCTTTAGTAGTTCACATCTCCTTTAAACAAAAAGGCTGATATTCATTCATCATATTGGATAAATAGAAGGAAATTATTTTACTTATATCGAACTTTATATATTTAAGGAGGAAGGGATTGTATGACTGCAACGAAGGAACACGTGACTATAAAAGGGAATAAAGATGGTCTTGTTTTTCTATTTAATGATCATTGTGAATTTCCTGATTTACTCAGTGAGTTGCAGTATAAACTTGAGAAATCACATCAACAAATACTATCTGGTCCAACGATCGATGTTCACATTAAGTTAGGTGAACGTGAATTAGATGTTCAACAAGAAGAAGAAATAAAAAAACTAGTAGGTCATCATGGAAATTTGTTGATTCAATCGATTGAATCTACTCCAAAGGAACAAATTGAAAAAAATATCCATCAAGATCTAAAAATAATGAATGGGATTGTTAGATCAGGACAATCCATTCATGAAGATGCCCCAATTTTATTTATGGGAGATGTTAATCCAGGTGGAATGATTTCTTCGAATGGAGACATTTATGTAATGGGGGCACTTAGAGGACTTGCACATGCTGGGAAAAATGGTAATAAAGATGCGATTATAGCAGCTTCATATATGAGACCCACTCAATTAAGAATTGCAAACATCGTTAGTAGGTCACCTGATGAGTCTGCTAATGAAGGTGCATATATGGAATTTGCTTATCTAGATGAAGATCATATGCAGGTAGGGAAAATAAGTGAGCTACATAAAGTTCGTCCTGTTGCGTTACAATTCTAATGGAGGTGATTATTCATGGGAGAAGCAATCGTAGTAACATCTGGTAAAGGTGGTGTCGGTAAAACTACATCATCTGCTAATATAGGAACTGCTTTGGCGATTTTAGGGAAAAAGGTGTGCTTGGTTGATACAGACATTGGATTAAGAAATTTAGACGTTGTGATGGGATTGGAAAACAGAATAATTTACGATTTGGTGGATGTGATTGAAGAAAATTGCAGACTAGCTCAAGCCTTAGTTAAGGATAAAAGATTTGAAGAATTATACTTTCTTCCAGCAGCTCAAACGAAAGATAAAGATGCTGTGCAGCCAGAAGACATAAAAAAAATTATAGAATCTCTAAAACCAGATTTCGATTACATCATTATAGATTGCCCAGCAGGTATTGAGGGTGGATTCAGAAATGCTGTTGCTGGAGCAGATAGAGCAATCGTAGTATCTACACCAGAAATCTCTTCTGTTAGAGATGCTGATCGTGTGATTGGATTACTAGAAGGTGCGAATATCAAAAACCCTAAGCTGATCATAAATCGTGTGCGCCCCAATATGATGAAGTCTGGAGACATGATGGATATTGATGAAGTTTGTGCAATACTAGCCATTGATCTGCTCGGCGTTGTACCTGATGATCAGCAAGTGATAAAATCAGGAAATATAGGAGAGCCTACGGTTATGAATCCTACTTCTAATGCAGCTGTAGCATATCGAAATATTGCTCGCAGAATTTTAGGAGATTCAGTACCACTTATGAATTTGGATGGAAAAAAGGGAGTTTTTAATAAATTAAAAAAGATCATGGGGATAGGATGATCATAGCGTGTTAGAAAAGCTGAAAAAATTAGATTGGGCTGTTATTTTTATATTGTTTTGTCTTATGGTGATAGGTACTTTGTTGATTAACAGTTCTAACAAGCCAGCAGCGAACTATGACACAAGACATATCATATTTTTCTGTCTCGGATTTGCTGTTATGATTTTCTTTTCCTTGTTTGATTACCGAGTACTAATTAAAGGGGCCTATTATTTATATGGTTTTGGAATTCTTTTACTAATTGGACTGATCTTTTTTGGAATTAAATTAAATGGTGCAAAAAGCTGGTATGATTTACAATTTATTCTCTTTCAGCCAGCAGAATTAGTTAAAATTATTTTGATTATTATGATTGCATATTTATTAAAAAAGCGGGATGGAGAAGTGCTGACCCTTGTCGATGATTTAATTCCTATTGGATTAGCGGTCCTAGTTCCTTTTATTATTGTAATTTTGCAGCCTGATTTAGGTAATGCCATTATATATATTGTTATATTTATAGGAATGCTTTGGATTGGAAATCTGAAATATACCTATGTATTGATTAGTATTTTGTTGATTTCAATTATCGCGTTTGCTTCTTTTTATTTATACCAAACTTTCCATGAGGAAATTGTTGTTTTTTTAGATGAGAATGAGAAGGGTCATTGGAGTAAAAGAATTGACGCAATTTTGTTTCCAGAAGCTGGTGGAGATAGATATCATCAAGATCAAGCTATCATGGCGATTGGATCTGGTGGTTTATTAGGTGAAGGATATAATCAAGGTATCGTAACTGTGCCTTATGATTATTCAGACTCTATTTTTGCGATTGTAGGAGAGGAATTTGGTTTTATAGGATCCTCTTTGTTACTATTATTGTACTTTTTATTAATATATCGACTAATTCTTATAGCTATTCAAACTACTGATCGTGCTGGAGCTTATATTATTGTTGGGATTACCTCTATGTTTATTTTTCAAGTTTTTGAGAATGTAGGGATGTTGATCGGTATTATGCCTTTAACTGGAATCACCCTGCCGTTTATTAGCTATGGAGGCACGTCCTTATTAATTAATATGATGAGTATAGGGATTGTCATGAGTATTAAGGTACATCAAGAAAGTCCTTGGATGTACGATGATGAATATTAATTAAATAAAGAGCATTTGAGAGTCAGGAGGAAAGTTTAACTTTTCATCTGGCTCTTTTTAGTTCTATCTATGAGACAAGCAACATAAATATTAATCATAAAAGATATGGACTAGCCTATTTGGGGTGATCAATTTGAAAATCAAGAATAATGTAAAACAAAGAAGAAATCAACGTTTACATGAATTGATGCAAAAACAGAAGCAGAATCTAAACCAGAATCAGAAGCAAAATCAAATTCAGAATCAACCCTTTGACAGGAATGAGATTGACACTAAAAACAAATACATTCAGGAATATGATCCTCGTAGATTAGAGGACCCTGAATTTGTCTGGAAACATAGACAAGATCCATGGATGCATTTGAAGCAAGAAGAGAGTAAAACAAGTTATTTGCAAAAATATATCATGACAACTGTTTCAATAAGCTTCGTTTTATTTATGATGGTATGGCTTTTGTTTCAATTGAATACACCATGGGCAGAAAAAGGGAAGTTATTAATCACACATGCTATGAATGAAACTACAATAGATAACAATGTAGTAGTATCCGCATACAATCGATTATTTGATGGTTTTCCATCCTTTATCCCAACCTTTAGCAATGATAATGGATTGAATACAGCTGAAAAAGTGAATAGTCCCATTAAAAATATTCATTTTCCAGCGGATGGAGAAATTATTTCAACGTTTGATACTACTAAGTCGGGCGTCACAATTAAAACAAAGAAAGATGAGCCTATTATCGCTTTAGATACAGGAAGGGTTGTTTCTGTAGAAAATACAGAATTCACTGGTTTAACAGTGGTTATTCAACATGAAAATAAACTGCAATCTATTTACGGCTATGTTACTTCTACATCAATACAGGAGAATGATTGGGTAGAGGGAGGAGACCAGATTGGCATTGTTTCAGAACTGAAAAATGATGATGCTGGAATCCTTTATTTTGCTTTGAGGAAGGATGAACAATATATTGATCCAGCGGAAGTGATTCAATTTGATTAATATTTATGGAACCAGATATCACTTTCATCCATTTTTCATATTTATTATATTCACTTCAATTTTGGCAGGGAATGTTGGAGAGTTATTAACTCTATTCTCTATTGTTTTTATTCATGAAATGGGACACGTTGTGGCAGCAAAATTCTTTGGTTGGGATGTGAAGTCAGTTCAACTACTCCCTTTCGGAGGGGTAGCAGAAGTTGAAACTCATCGGAATACCTCTGCAAAGGAGGAAATTATAGTAGCCATCGCAGGTCCATTTCAAAATTTTTGGATGATTGGTATTGTGTTTTTTTTACAAAAGATTGAAATTGTTGATCCCATTTGGTCATCATATTTTATTGAAGCAAATTTAATGATTGCTTTGTTTAATTTATTACCGATTTTACCCTTAGATGGAGGTAAAATCGTGCAGGCAATGCTCAGCTTCAAACTCAGTTTTCATAGATCATTAAAGTACTGTGGATGGCACAGTTTTATAATGAGTTTATTGCTTATTGGTTATGCTTGTATGCATATGATTAGTTCAGGCGTTCATTTAAATTTAATGATGATAGGCATATTTTTATTATATACAAATTGGTATTACTTGCGAAATTCACCCTTTTATTTTATAAAGTTCTTAATGAGACGTGAATTCACCTTTTCATTAAGAAAAACGAAACCCTCAATAAAACCAATTACTGCCCAACCTTCCTCTTCACTTTCTGAAATCGTAAAAAGCTTTAAAAGAGATCAATTGCATGTTATTTATGTTATAAATGATTTTGGAAAAATCCAAGCGATGATACCAGAAGAACAAATTATAAAGACTTATCTGAGTAATCCTAACTCTAAGAATCGAAAATAATCCTATTCTTATGTATTATATTGAGATTGGAAACATTGTTAGTGATTGTAGCTTATTGTAAAATAAGAGATAGGATATAAGTCTTTTATGAAAACATAGAAAATTCGATGACATCACCGAAAAGTCACCCATAGTGGATTATCTTAAATAGGAGTGTAATGATGAAAAGAATCGTTATTCACTACGAGAATGATTTGACCGAAGTTGTCTATATGGAAGATGGAGAATTGATAGAGTATTATTCTGAAAAATCTCAGGATAGGCAGTCGGTTGCGAATATATATAAAGGTAAAATTGTGAATGTGTTGCCAGGTATGGAGGCAGCTTTTGTTGATATTGGAAAAGGCAAAAATGCTTTTTTACATCGTGATGATTTGTTACCTATACATTTAGAGAAAAAGCCTAAAATTAAACCTCCTATTCAAGAGTTGGTTCACTTAGGTCAAGAACTTATGGTCCAGATTTATAAAGAACCAATTGGTAAAAAGGGTGCTAAAATTACTACCCATTTCAATATACCAGGCCGATATGTGGTTTACATGCCTAATGGTAATTATGTAGCAGTTTCTCGAAAGGTTGAATCTGAAATTGAAAGAGAGCGTTTGAAGTCTATAGGAGAAGAAATTAGGTTAGATGAGGAAGGGCTGATTTTACGTACGGTTTCTGAGAATGTAAAAGCAGATGTCTTAAAGAAAGATATTGATGAAATAAGAGAAATTTGGAAAGAAATTAAAAATGGATTTGAAGCATACTCAGCTCCGGCAGAGCTTTATCATGAATTAGGTATCTCTTTGAGAATTATTAGGGATTTATTTACACAAGATGTGCAGGAAATTATTATTGATAATGCGCATAAAGCAAAAGTAATCCGTAAGTTTGTTCATCATATCTCACCTTCTCTTGTTGATAGGGTGAAAGTATATGAATCTAATGCTCAATCCATATTTGAGTTCCATAACATCATCAAAGAGGTAGAACATTTCTTTAAGTCCAAAATCTGGCTAGATAATGGAGGATACATCGTTGTTGATGAAACAGAAGCGTTAACTGTAATTGACGTAAATACAGGTAAATATATAGGGAGTGTAGATTTAGAGGAAACTGTATATAAAACAAATCTAGAAGCTGCGGAAACGATTGCAAAATTGATAAGGTTACGGGACATTGGCGGTATCATTATTGTTGATTTTATTGATATGCAAATTCAAGAGCACAGAAATGAAATTATACAAAAGCTGAATAACCTGATTCAGCATGATCGTACCAAAACAACTGTAATAGGGTGGACTAATTTGGGGTTATTAGAAATGACTAGGAAAAAAGCAAGAAATATAACTAAGTCACCTATAAAAGTTTGCCCAACATGTCATCGGATGATTAAATAAATAATTGCTTTATGACTATAAGTGTGATAACATTCTAATGATGTGTGCTTATGACACATGTTATAACCGCTCAAACAAGGTAAATAACCAAAGTATACGATTGAAGGATTCAGTATCCAAGAAGATTGTATCACCTTTCATTTGGCGAGTCTGAGACATGAGGAGGTGCGACTAAATGTACGCAATTATTGAAACTGGTGGAAAACAATATAAAGTTCAAGAAGGCGATGAGCTTTACATTGAAAAGTTAGATGCAACTGCAGAAGAAACAGTTACTTTTGACACTGTATTAGCTGTTTCCAATGAATCTGGATTAGTAGTAGGTACTCCTACTGTATCAGGAGCTAGTGTAACTGGAAAAGTGGAGAGACACGGTAAAGGTAAAAAAATTATCGTTTACAAATATAAGCCTAAGAAAAACTACCATCGTAAACAAGGTCATCGTCAGCCTTATACAAAAGTAGTTATCGAAAAAATTCAAGCATAAGAGGAATCAAACATGATTACGATTACCATTGAAAGGGATCATGAAGAGAAAAAAATTGTCAGATATCTTGTAGATGGACATGCTGAATTTGCTGATCCTGGCGAAGATATCGTATGTGCAGGAGTATCAACCATCACTGTTGGAACTGTAAATGCGATCGAGTCATTATTAAATATTGAGTTGCCCGCAACAATGGAGAAAGGTCTACTTGATGTGCAGATACCAATAATTGATAAGAAGGAAACTTCTGATCAAACTCAATTGCTTCTTGAATCAATGGTTGTTATGTTGAATTCAATACAGGAATCTTATGAAGATTATGTAAACATAATTAATAATTTCGTAAAGGGGAGGTAGATACAATGTTGAAGTTAGATCTTCAGTTATTTGCTTCTAAAAAAGGAGTAGGTTCTACAAAAAATGGTCGCGACAGTATTTCAAAGCGTTTAGGTGCTAAACGTGCTGATGGTCAGGCTGTAAGAGCTGGAAACATCCTTGTACGTCAACGCGGAACAAAAATTCATCCTGGAACTAATGTAGGAATTGGATCCGATGATACTTTATTCTCTAAAGTTGACGGAGTAGTTAAATTTGAACGTTGGGGACGCGATCGCAAAAAAGTGAGCGTATATCCAGCAGCTGCTGAAGCTTAATAATTTACTTGAAATATGATCCTGGCGTAGCAATGCGCTGGGATTTTTATTTGTAGTGTGATTTGTAGATTTTCTGAAAATGGGGAATGTAATATGAGAAACTGGAAACGAATGAGTTTCTTTATCGAGATTCTTATTATTTTATTATTGTTGATTTTGTTTGTCATCTCGTCTGATAGGCTAAGTAAAATCCTCATCATGATTTCTGTCATTCTCATGTTCAGTCACCTATATGCTATTAAGAAACAATCAGCAAATGAAAAAAATCAATCAATAACTTCAACATTAAACTTTATACATCATTATCAGCATGATTTAATGAATGAGCTTCAACTCATTTTTGGATATTTAAAGCTGAAAAAGTTTGATAAATTAGTTCATATTGTGGAAAAATTAAAAGAAAACATGACACATGAAAGAGATATTGTAAAGTTGAACTCTCCACAACTTGAATATGCATTGCTTCAAATGAAAATGAGCAGCAAAAAGTTTCAACTGCATGTTGAACAAAACTTGTATTCACCTGACTTATACACTAATAAGTTAAATGATCATGCAGAATTATTGATCGATTTGATACAAGTGTTTGAAAATAATAGTGAAATTTCTGAAGGTTTTAATCATTCACTTACAATTGATTTTTTTGAAGAGCAGAAAAAATTACATGTTGCATTTGAATTTGCTGGAAAAGTGAAGTTGTCAAAATTTAAAAATGAGTTGAATCCTATTCTAATAAAATTTAAATCAAAGAACTTTAAAATGAAACAAGAATTAGAAGAGAAATGGGTTACGATTGAGATTGAATTCGATTAAATACATAATTGAGGTGTTTTTATGTTTGTAGATAAAGCTAAAGTGTACGTGAAGGGCGGTGACGGTGGAGATGGCATGGTATCATTTCGCCGTGAAAAATATGTTCCTGAAGGTGGACCTGCTGGGGGAGACGGTGGTAATGGAGGCGACGTCATCTTAAAAGTAGATGAAGGTTTAAGAACATTAGTTGATTTTAAATACCAACGGCATTTTAAGGCAAAACGTGGAGAAAAAGGGAAAATCAAAAAACAGCAAGGTGCAAATGCGGACGATATGATCGTCAGAGTTCCACCGGGGACTGTGATCCATGATGATGATACAAATGAAGTTTTGGCTGATTTGACGACACATGGACAAGAAGTAATCATTGCTCATGGAGGTAAGGGTGGACATGGTAATGTCCGTTTTGCAACAGCTAGTAATCCAGCACCATACATTGCAGAAAATGGTGAAGGAGGAGAAGAGCGTTGGATAGTGCTTGAATTAAAAGTGATGGCCGATGTGGGGTTGGTAGGTTTTCCGAGTGTAGGGAAATCCACGTTCTTATCTAGAGTTTCTGCAGCAAAACCTAAAATTGCTTCTTACCATTTTACAACGTTAACACCTAATCTTGGTGTAGTTGATGTAGGTGATGGTCGAAGTTTTGTATTGGCTGATCTTCCAGGATTAATTGAGGGTGCTAGCGAAGGCACAGGGTTAGGACATGAGTTTTTAAGACATATTGAAAGAACAAGAATTATATTGCATGTCGTTGATATGTCATCTGCAGAAGGTAGAGATCCATATGAAGATTGGTTAAAGATCAATGCTGAGCTTTACCAATATAGTGAGAAATTAAAGGAACTCCCACAAATTATAGTAGCAAATAAAATGGACATGCCTGAATCAGAGGAGAATATCAAAAAATTCCGTGAACAAATTTATGAAAGTCATGGTCAATTGGAGATTTTTGAGGTGTCTGCGGTTTCTGGAAAAGGAGTTCAGGAATTATTATATAAAACGGTGGATGTTTTAGATTCAATTCCAAAACAACCTGTAGTTGAAGAGGTTTCTGAAATCGAAGATCGGAAAATTTATACAATTGATAATGAGAATGAAAAAGAGCCCTTTACTATTCGCAGAGAAAATGAAGTATTTATTATTGAGGGAGAGCGGATTGATAAACTTCTCAAGAAAACACAGTTTGGCACATATGATTCTGTCATGCGTTTTTCAAGAACTTTACGCAATATGGGGATTGATAAAGCATTGCGTGAAAGAGGAGCACATGATGGGCAGACAATCCGTATCGGAGACTATGAATTTGAATTTGTAGAAAAAGAATAATATTAATACACCCCAAAAAGTGAAGTGAAGCTCTGTGACAAATTCCGATACCTTTTCGGGGGCCCCTTAGCCAATCCAATAATAATTTATCTTACCATCTTAGAAAATACTAAGATGGCTTTTTTGTATTAAATAACATTGGGGGATTTCACTATTGAATTTTTGGTAGTATTCCGATATAATGTCCACTATACAAAAACATAAGTCTTTGACAGGGGGACGTATGGAGAAATTTTATTTAGTAAAAGAAAATATATTGCCGGAATCATTGCTTAAAACGATACAAACGAAAGAGCTCCTAGCTAGCGGAGAGGTGAAAACCGTTCATCAGGCAGTTGAAAAAGTAGGTTTAAGTCGTAGTGCATTCTATAAATATAAAGACGGTATTTTTCCTATAAATAAATTACAAACTGAAAGTATCGTGACTATATCAATGGATTTACAACACCGTTCTGGTGTTCTTTCCAAA
This sequence comes from Chengkuizengella axinellae, assembly GCF_030730905.1. Lineage (GTDB taxonomy): Bacteria > Bacillota > Bacilli > Paenibacillales > KCTC-33759 > Chengkuizengella > Chengkuizengella axinellae. The sequence continues at coordinate 267,461 of NZ_JAVAMP010000001.1, forward strand.
GTGATTGCTATGGTGGCTGAGTATAAAGGAAATGTGCTTACAATAAACCAAACCATACCGCTGCAAGGAATGGCGAACGTAGTTATGTCGGTAGACACCTCATCTGTTGGAGAACATTTTACAGAATTATTAACATCATTAGAGTTTGAAGGCGTTAAACGTGTGCAAGTGATTGGGCAAGGATGATATCATAATGGGAGGAAGAAAATGAAACCATTTAAAGTAGGCTTATTAGGATTAGGTACTGTAGGTACAGGTGTAGTACGAATAGTAGAGGGTCATCAAGATGATATGAAAAGACAAATTGGCTCATCTATTGAAATAGAAAAAATATTAGTTCAGAGTAAAAATAAAGATAGAGATATTCACATTGAACCTCATAAAATAACGGATGATCCTTGGGATGTCATCGAAGATGATAATATCGATATTATTATTGAAGTTATGGGTGGGGTAGAGTTAACAAAAAAATATATTTTAGCTGCTCTTGAACAAGGGAAACATGTCATTACGGCAAACAAAGATTTGATGGCTCAGCATGGTCATGAGATCTTAGTCAAAGCAGAGGAGTATGGCTGTGATGTGTTTTATGAAGCTAGTGTTGCCGGTGGTATTCCAATTCTTAGAACAATAGAAGAAGGTTTATCCTCTGATAGAATTACTAAAATTATGGGAATTGTAAATGGGACAACGAATTACATTCTAAGTAAAATGAGCTTAGAAGGTGCATCTTATGAAGAGGTTTTAGAAGAAGCACAGAAATTAGGTTACGCTGAAGCAGATCCGACCTCAGACGTAGGTGGCTTTGATGCAGCTTACAAAATGACGATTCTTGGAACACTGGGTTTCCATACTTATGTAAGTGTTGAGGATGTTGAAATCAAAGGTATTTCTGAAGTATCCTCTGATGACATTCAATACAGCTCACATTTAGGATACGAGATTAAATTATTGGGCATAGCAGAACGTCAGGATGATTACATTTATTTAAGCGTTCAACCCACTTTAGTAAAGAAATCACATCCTCTAGCGAATGTGAATGGCGTATTTAATGCTGTTTATGTATATGGGGAAGCAGTTGGTGAAACGATGTTCTATGGACCTGGTGCAGGTGAAATGCCAACAGCGACTTCAGTAGTAGCTGATTTAATTGCGGTAGCTAAAAATTCAATGCTTAAAGTAAATGGATCAAGAGCAAGAACATCTTCATATAAAGAAAAGAAATTGAAACCGTTGAATCAAGTAGTGTATAAAAATTTTATTAGACTTTATGTAGCAGATAAAGCGGGGGTTTTAGCACAGATTACACAAGTATTTACTAAATATGAAGTGAGTCTGGAATCCGTTGTACAGCAACCAAACCCAGAATTGTCAGCAGCAGAAATTATTATTGTGACACACGATGCGAACAAAGAAAGTATGGGACAAGTGTTAAAAGATTTTAAAGAGATGGATGTTATTCACGAAATTAAAAGTGTATACCGTGTTGAAGGATAAAAGAAATGAAGGAGACATCGTTAATGAAATACGAGGGATTGTTACAAACACATAAAGAGTTTTTACCAATAACTGAAGATACACCTATGATTACACTACATGAGGGAAATACCCCTTTAATTCGAGCAGATCAGCTGTCAAAAGAACTAAATTTAAATATATATTTGAAATATGAAGGATTAAATCCAACGGGATCTTTTAAGGATCGTGGCATGGTTATGGCAGTAGCCAAAGCAAAAGAAGAAGGAAGTCAGACGATCATGTGTGCTTCTACTGGTAACACTTCTGCAGCGGCTGCAGCATATGCAGCCAGAGCTGGTTTAAACTGTATTGTCATTATTCCAAATAATAATATTGCACTAGGTAAACTTGCACAAGCCATTATATATGGTGCAAAAGTGATTGCTATTGAAGGAAACTTTGATAGAGCATTAGAAATAGTAAGAGAAATTACAGCAAAGCATCCAATTACGCTAGTAAATTCAGTAAACCCTTATCGTATTGAGGGGCAGAAGACAGCAGCGTTTGAAGTATGCGAACAGCTGGAAAAAGCACCTGATGTTTTAGCTATTCCTGTTGGGAATGCTGGTAATATAACTGCGTATTGGAAAGGGTTTAAAGAATATTATGACAAAGGAAAATCGAATTCCTTACCTAAAATGGTAGGATTTGAAGCTGAAGGTTCTATGGCTATTGTAAAGGGTGAACCGATTAAAGATCCAGAAACAATAGCAACAGCTATAAGAATTGGAAATCCAGCAAGCTGGGATGGAGCTGTGAATGCAGCGAAGGAATCTGAAGGACAGATTAATTTTGTTACTGATGATGAAATACTAAACGCATACAAACAATTAGCCAATAAAGAAGGTGTATTTTGTGAGCCCGCCTCTGCTGCTTCTGTCGCTGGTGTAATGAAACTACACAAACAAGGGTATTTTTCGAATGATGAAACGGTTGTATGTGTGCTTACAGGTAATGGTTTGAAGGATCCAAATAATGCCATTGATAGTGTGAAAGCAGATCCACTTGTAGTTAATGATTCTGAGGAAGCGGTTATGGAAGCTATCTCAAAACTAACAAATTAAAAAAGGTTGAGTAAGAATGAATTCAAAAACAATACGAGTCAAAATCCCTGCTAGTACTGCAAACTTAGGTCCAGGTTTTGATACCATTGGTATGGCCTTGGACCTGTATACTTGGATAGAAATGAGTTTTTCAGATGAAACAAAAATGAAGTTGTTTGGCGATAATTTAAAAGGTATACCTACAGATAAAAGTAATTTAATCTATAAAGTCGCCCAAAAAGTGTTTCATAAAGCAGGGGTAGAACAACCAAATATAGAAATAAGAATGTATAGTGATATTCCACTAACCCGTGGTTTAGGAAGCAGTGCATCTGCTATCGTTGGTGCACTTGTGGCAGCAAACGCTTTGATAGAATATCCGTTCTCGGATAACGAATTATTTCAGATGGCGACAAGCATAGAAAATCACCCTGATAATGCTGGTGCCTCATTATTTGGGGGTATTATTGTTGCGAATTGGGACGGAGAAAGGGCTGAATACATTCGTGTAGAGCCCAATTCTCATTTAGAAGTATTAGCCGTCATACCAGATTTTGAATTGGCGACAGAAAAATCGCGCAATGTACTACCAGATCAAGTTTTATTTAAAGATGCTGTTTTTAATGTTAGTCATTCCTCATTACTTGTTGCTGCATTATGTACAGGTAATTTAGAGCTTATTAAGCATGCTATGAAAGATGGGCTGCATCAACCTCATCGTGCTTCTCTTATACCTGGTATGAATACGATATTAGCACAAGCTGTTCAGCATGGTGCGCTTGGTGCTGCTTTAAGTGGCGCAGGACCAACACTTCTAGCTTTGGTTCATAAAAATAGCAATGAGAAAAAAGGTTTAGAGCAGTTTGTAATGAATCAATTTAAAATTGAGAATATTAAAGTGAAAACCCTTTGGTTAAAACCTTGTTTAAAAGGCGCACAAGTTGTATCAGATGAGCTTTCTCACCCTTTTCATCATCAAGGGACATCTTTTAAAGGAGAACTTAAGTCGTGAAGCGTATAGCATTTTTAGGTCCAGAAGGTACTGTGAGTGAAGAGAGTTCTCGTTATTTTTTTTCAGATATAACTGTTGAACTAGTACCATATAAATTAATATCAGATGTTTTTCTAGCTACTGAGTCAGGCGAAACAGATTACAGTGTAATTCCTATTGAAAACACAATAGAAGGGTCTGTAAGCCTACATATGGATTGGATTGTTCATGAAGTTGATCTTCCAATTCAAGCGGAATGGACTTATCCTTCAAGACAAAATCTAATTGGTGATGTAAAAGAAATTGGTTCAGATTTATCAAAAATCAAGAAGGTTTTCTCTCATCCTGTAGCGATCGCACAATGTAAACAATTTCTTAGAAAAAATCTCCCTGATGTTGATTTTGAATATATGAGTACTGCAGAAGGAGTTAGAATTGTTAAAAATAATCCTAATCAGGGATTCGCAGCTATAGGCACTGAGTTAGCATGTAAAAAGTATGGTTTGAATGTATTGTCAAAACATATTCATGAACATGACAATAACTTTACTCGTTTCATGTTAGTGGGTAAAAAACCTTTAATTGAAATTAAAAACACAAAACTGATCAAAACGAGCATCTTGGTTACATTGCCAGAAGATTATCCTGGGGCATTGCACCAAGTTTTATCAGCATTTTCATGGAGAAGAATAAATTTATCAAGAATCGAATCCAGACCAACGAAGAAAAAACTAGGAAGCTATTATTTTTACATTGAAATTGAAGAGAGTATGGAAACCGTCTTATTGCCTGCAGCCATTCAAGAAATAGAAGCGATTGGGTGCAAGGTAAGAACTTTAGGATGTTTCCCTAGCTTTTCATATGTGAATGATTAATTGGAGGTGTACGATTGATGGCACAGTGGATTTACTTAAATGGGGAGTTTGTAAACAAAGAGGACGCAAAAATATCTGTGTATGATCATGGTTTTTTATATGGGGATGGCATATTTGAAGGGATTCGAGTATATGAAGGGAATATTTTTAAGTGTAAAGAACATTTGGATCGTTTGTATGATGGTGCTAAATCCATTATGTTGGAAATTCCTCTTTCGTATGACGAAATGCAACAAGCTTTAATTGAAGCTGTGAAAAAAAATGAAATTAAAAATGGATATATTCGATTAGTCATTTCCAGAGGAACTGGAGATCTTGGTTTAGATCCGCGCAGGTGTCCAGTTGCAAATGTGATTATTATTGTGGAGCAGTTGTCTATATATTCAGAAGAGGATTATCTAAATGGTGTGAAGATTGTTTCTGTGTCTACACGTAGGAACATTCCTGATGCATTGAATCCAAAAATAAAATCATTGAATTATTTAAATAATGTATTGGTTAAAATCCAAGCAAATTTAGCGGGGGTTGGAGAAGCTTTGATGTTGAATTCAGATGGTTTTGTTTCAGAAGGGTCTGGAGATAATATCTTTATTGTAAAAGATGGTATGATTACAACCCCGCCATCATATATCGGAGCACTTGAAGGAATTACGAGGGCTGCAATCATGGATATTTGTAAGCAGGTAGGTTATGTTGTGAAAGAAGAACCATTTACCCTTCATGATGTATATGTTGCAGATGAAGTGTTTTTAACAGGTACAGCTGCGGAAGTCATAGCAACGCGTGAAGTTGACGGACGTATAATTGGAGAAGGAAAAGCAGGTCCGATAACAATGCATTTGTTAAAAGAGTTTAGAAAAATTGTAAATAAAGATGGGGTTCAGGTATACGAATAAAAGTAAAATGTGTAACACACTAACCATCCAAAGATTTTTTGGATGGTTTTTTGTTCTGCAAAATTAAGGTAGGGTTTAACATTCTTTCATTTTTGTAAATTATTTTAGATGTCAAATGCCTATTTCTTGCATACACTGTACTAATATACTTGTATGGAGGAGGTACGTTAAGTGAAAATCCACATTATCAAAAAGGGAGAATCGTTAGATCAGCTATGTAAAAAATATGAAGTGGATATAGATAAAATTCTTCAAATGAATACATCCATTACTAGAGGTGAAGAGCTTACTCCAGGTAAAAAGTTGAAAATTCCTTCAAAAGCAAAACATATTAGGTTTGAACGCCGTGAACAATCCAATCGTAAAGCACAACAAATGAAAATAGAAACAAAACCTAAATCAAAAGAAGAAGCTGTTCAAACGGGGAAACATAAAGATTTATTTGATGAGTTTAATGTTCCAGCTGCAGAAGTAGGTAACTTTTATGATGTTCCACAAGTACCTGAATTAAATGCAATAGAAACAAAACCGTTTAAAACACATGGAGGATTTCAACATGAACAAAACAGTAATTTGTTTCATCCTCAAACACCTTACGATGTAGTGCAGCCAGATGTTCACTTCCATCAATTTCAAGGTCCTGTTCCTAATCAAGAACCCTTGCATCCTTGGAATCAATATGTCCAGCCTGCAACTGTAGAACCTAATACGATGATCAATCCGTATATGTCTTTTGTGAATACTCATCATTATATGCCATCATATGAAAATGCAATGCACCCTAATCAGTTCCAAGTTGGTCAACCAGCTTATAAACCAGCTACTAGAGCAGCTGCTAAACCTAAACAAGAACAAGCTAAAAAGGAAACTTTAAAAAAAGAGACAATTAATGAAAATCTTAATGAGAGCAAAGCAAATGCGGATAGCAGTGCATTCATTGAAGAAATAGAGCCTATTGCTCCTATTCCTCCAAAACAAAAAACGCAAGCAAAAGTAAAACGCACAAATAAGCGAAAATCTGCAAAAAATAAAAAAATGAACAAGAAAAACAATAAACCTTGGATTAACTTATAGTACTGGAAGTATAAACCCTTCTTTATTTGGTTAAAATAGGAAAAAAACCAATCTATCTCTAATGATATAAAGAAGGGGATCAATGTGAGTTTTACTAAATTTCTTAAACAATTGAAAAAACAGCTTCGCATGAAAAGAAAATGGTTGACTTTAGCGATATTTATCATTTTGATAGGTGCAGCTTCAGCGGCAGTATTGTTTAATGAGAACAAAATTTCCAATATGACTTCCACATTTTTAGATAGTGAATTAGATGAATTAACTGAACAGGTTTCAGACCATGTACAGAACGTCAATGCTTTAGAACATTTGTTAACTGATACTCAAAAAAGAGAGGTTATTATTAAAAGAGTATATGTGTGTGGAGAAGAAGTGGAATCACTCGGAAGTTTGAACAGTCATGAAATTTTAGAAATGTATCAAAATAATCCTCAATATAAAACCTTTGAGTTTACAGAAGAAGGGAGTTTAGTGTTTACTGAACCTATTGAAGATCTTTCACCTAAATGTAAAGAAAGTGCGTATTTTGGAATCAGTGAGGACGGAAAATTAACTTTATTTGATGGTTTACCTGTCCACGACAATGTCCTTCGTACTTTTTTTCAGTTAAATATTGAACATTTGGAAAGCAGTCTTCCTGCGGGAACTGTACAGCAGTTAGTGGAAGGGATACGAATTAGAGACTTTGAAGAATTTAACAGTATTTTATCTACGTTTAGTGAATACATCGGAAGAGAAAATTAATTGAAACTTAAAATACAAAAATGCGTAATGAAAAGAGATAGACGTATTTATTTAGGTCTCTCTCTTTTTTTTATTCGCTTCTCATTCATATTTAAAAAATCGGATATATTCACGAGGTTCAAAAGGAACTTCAAAATAGTCGTTAATTAAGTCAAATTGATTTACCTTAGTGTCTTCCTCGTTGAGGTTAATGAATTGATTTTCTTTATTGAAAAATCGATTATATTTATTAACTGTAATAATATCATGTACAATCCATGCTATTGTAAAAATGATTAGAAATATCACTACACTTAATACTAGTTTAATACTGTTGGATTTCATATTTATACACCTTTTCATTCGCAACTATTTTGTAAATAAGACAGTTTTATTATTTAGCTTGGTGTATACATAAAAAATTTATACATCATTAGTGGAGATGCGAAAAGAAAAGTTTTAGTATATAATTCATATGAAGACATTTTAGGGGGGAACATCTTTGTCGTTTTTGCACTATGTAATTATACTGCCATTCATTTTTGTATTGCTCGTTCCATTCTTGTATAAATATTTTAACAAAATACATACAGGTTGGTTTATTCTAACACTTCCAATCGGATTATTTAGTTTATTAATGTCTTATTTGCCTACGATCTCAGATGGTCAAATCATTAAACATGATATAGGTTGGATTCCTTCATTAGATATTCATTTTAGCGTATATTTAGATGGATTGGGATTACTCTTTTCTTTGTTAATTACAGGGATTGGTTCATTGGTAGTTTTATACTCTGTTTATTACTTATCTAAAGAAAGTGAAAAATTAAATACTTTTTATACATACTTACTTTTATTTATGGGAGCAATGTTAGGCGTTGTTTTATCGGATAATATCATTGTTTTATATTTATTTTGGGAATTGACAAGTATATCCTCTTTTCTTTTAATTGCTTATTGGTACAAACGGGAAAAATCCAGATACGGTGCTCAAAAATCAATGTTAATCACTGTATTTGGTGGACTAGCTATGCTTGCAGGTTTTATTCTAATGTACATCATGAGTGATACTTTCAGCATTAGAGAGATGATATCTCAAATAGACACAATGAGTACACAAAGCTTATTTGTACCGGCAATGCTGCTCATTTTATTAGGTGCATTTACGAAATCAGCACAATTTCCGTTTCATATATGGCTTCCGGATGCAATGGAAGCACCTACTCCAGTCAGCGCGTATTTACATTCAGCAACAATGGTGAAAGCAGGTCTTTACTTAGTAGCAAGGTTTAGCCCTATTTTTGCGGGCCAAGGAGAATGGTTTTGGTTAGTCACCGGGTTTGGGATTGTCACATTATTTTGGGGATCGTTTAATGCGGTCAGACAAACAGATCTTAAATCAATATTAGCATTTTCAACAGTAAGTCAATTGGGTATGATCATGAGCTTACTGGGGATTGGCTCACTGTCTGTATTAGCTAATCCGACAGAAAATGCGTATTTTTATGCTGTTGCAACTACTGCAGCGATTTTTCACCTTATTAATCATGCAACCTTTAAAGGTGCTCTATTTATGATGGTTGGTATTGTGGATCATGAAACAGGAACAAGGGACATACGAAAATTAGGCGGATTAATGAGTTTGATGCCTATTACCTTTACCATTGCTTTAATCGGGACTTTTTCAATGGCAGGTTTACCTCCTTTTAATGGTTTCCTAAGCAAGGAAATGTTTTTTACCGGTGTTAAAAATGTAACGCAAGCCGAATTCTTTAATTTGCAAACCTGGGGGATATTAATACCAGTGCTTGCTTGGATCGCGAGTATATTTACTTTTGTATACAGTATGATGATCGTTTTCAAAACATTTACAGGGAAGCACCAACCTGAGAAATTGCAGAAAAAAGCACATGAAGCACCATTTGGCATGTTAATTCCACCCATTATTTTAGTATCTTTAGTGATTGTGTTTGGTATATTTCCTAACATATTAACAGAAACAATCTTACTGCCCACAGTTACGTCAATTTTACCTAGTGTGTTGGACGGTTATGGTGTAGTGAGTGAAATTTCTCATTGGCACGGATGGAATCTTGAGTTATTTATGACAATCGGTGTCATTGCAATAGGTACTTTGTTATATTTAACGATGAAAAAATGGAAAAGTATCTATAAACTGTTTCCTGATCGGTTTTCATTCAATCGTTTTTATGATCGTACCTTGGTCAGAATGGAAAAAAATTCGAATTGGATAATGAGAAAACACATGACAGGATACACAAGGGATTACTTAGTATATATTTTTAGCTTTATTATTATGGTATTGGGGTATGTTTTAATTAAATACACCACATTCATTTGGCCGGCAGAACAGTTCTTGGCACCGATACAAACATATGAATGGATATTGGCAATCAGTACGGTACTAGCCGCTGCAGCCATATTAAAAGCTTCGTCAAGACTAACAGCCATCATTTTAATCGGTGTCGTAGGATACATGGTTTCATTATTTTTTGTCATTTTCAGAGCTCCTGATTTAGCATTAACTCAATTAGTGGTTGAGACGATTTCCGTTGCTTTATTCTTACTGTGTTTTTATCATTTGCCTGAATTAAGAAGGGAAATGAGAAATATACGATTTAGAATTACTAATTTACTTATCTCTATCGGTGTAGGAGTCATTATTACTTTTATCGCACTTTCTGTTCAAGGAGTAAATGGGCTGGAGTCGATCTCTCGTTATTTTGTAGAAAATAGCTACAAGAAAGCAGGAGGAGACAATATCGTAAATGTCATTCTTGTTGATTTTCGTGGTTTTGATACGATGCTTGAAATAATAGTGTTGGGAATTGCATCGTTAGGGGTCTATTCCTTAATAAAACTAAGGTTGGAAGGAAGGGATTCAATTCATGAAAATAAATGATGTTATTTTGCAGACCATTACAAAAGCAGTTTCTTTTATTATTTTAGCTTTTTCTATTTTTATTTTTTTAGCAGGACATAACAATCCGGGTGGAGGTTTTATTGGAGGGCTTATTACAGCTTCCGCATTTGTTTTGCTTTATTTAGCATTTGATATGGAGTTTATAAAAAGTGTAATACCTATTGATTATATTAAGCTGACTGCATTAGGGTTGCTGATCGCTGTATTAACTGGGGTTGGATCATTTATATTTGGACAACCTTTTTTATCCCATACATTTGGATATTTTGATCTTCCATTGTTAGGCGAAAAAACGGAATTGGCTACAGCTGTTATATTTGATTTAGGCGTTTATTTTACTGTGGTCGGAATTACAATGACAATTATTCTAACTATCGGGGAGGATCAATCATAAATGGAAGTTTTAATGTCTGTTGTCATTGGATTATTATTTACCATTGGCACTTACCTTTTACTAACCAGAACTTTATTACGCATCATTTTAGGAACTTCTTTATTAAGCCACGGTGCACATTTGTTGCTCATAACGATGGCAGGTTTAAAAACAGGTGCTCCGCCGATTTTAAACGAAGGTGTAACTGAATATGTTGATCCCTTGCCGCAAGCGCTCATACTAACTTCCATTGTAATTAGCTTTGGCGTAACTTCTTTTTTTCTAGTGTTAGCTTATCGTGCATACAAAGAATTAGGGACAGATGATATGGATCGATTAAGGGGAAATGACCATGAGTAATTTCATAATACTTCCGATATTAATACCAATTTTAACTGGAATCTTACTTGTTTTTTTCCGCACAAAAATAACTCTTCAAAAATGGCTAAGTGTGATTGCATTAATATTAAACACTTTAAATGCGGGCTATCTAATATATATCGTCAATCAAAAAGGAATTCAAACACTTGAAATAGGTGGGTGGAAACCTCCTTTTGGAATCGTTTTTGTTGCAGACATGTTTGCCTTGCTGTTAGTTTTTACGACTAATATCATTGCAATATTTTGTTTGTGGTATGCGTTTAAAACAATTGGAAAAGGGCGAGAGTCATATTTTTTCTATCCTTTTTTTCAATTTTTGATCGCAGGAGTGAGTGGCTCTTTTTTAACAGGAGATATTTTTAATTTATTTGTATTTTTCGAGGTCATGTTAATTTCTTCTTATGTGCTCATTGTATTAGGTGGTCGGAAAATTCAGTTGCGAGAGTCAATCAAATACGTACTAGTTAATATCGTTTCGTCTATTTTATTTGTATCTTCTGTTGCATTTTTATATGGAATTACAGGAACTTTAAATATTGCGGACCTTTCTGTTAAAGTCACACAACTTGGATTGAACGGACCCTTATTAGTTGTAGCATTTTTATTTTTAATCGTGTTTTCTCTAAAAGCTGCTTTGTTTGTTTATTTTTGGTTACCGGGTTCCTACAGTGCTCCTCCGGCTGCTATAGCAGCCATTTTTAGTGCTTTGTTAACGAAAGTGGGGATTTATGCAATCATTCGTACCTTTAGCATTATATTTTATCAAGAGCCTCAAATTACCCATCAGTTTATTGCTTGGATTGCTGCTTTAACGATGATCTTAGGTGTTATTGGTGCCGTTGCTTATAATAATGTAAAACAAATTTTAGCTTATAATGTCATTACATCCGTAGGATTTATCGTTTTTGGTTTTGCAGTATTTTCAAAAGATGCACTTGAAGGCGTTATTTTCTACTTAATCCATGATATGAATATTAAGGCTTTATTATTTTTAGCAGGCGGAGCCTTAATCACTATTGCGGGTTCAAGTCAGTTGAAAGATATGGGTGGATTCATAAAGAAACATGCATTATTAGGGTGGATTTTATTTATTACTGCATTAGCTTTAGCTGGAATCCCCCCTTTAAGTGGTTTCATTGGTAAGCTGCTTATTCTAAAAGGAGCTTTAGCTGCTAATTCTATAACTTTTTATTGGTTTACAGGTATTGCTTTGCTTTCCAGTTTACTCGTTTTATATTCAGTTACTAAAATTTTTATGAACGCATTTTGGAAGGAACCAAATACAAACGTAGAATCAAATGGAAATATTAAAGGTATTCTTGCCCCTTGCATTGTACTGTTATTGTTCTCAGTAATTTTAGGAGTTGGAGCAGAATGGCTTTATCCTTTTGTTGAAAAGGCAGCCGCCCCTTTAATGGATCCGTCTATATACATCGATGCTGTTTTAAAGGAGTAGGGTATTATGCAATTACAAATTTTAATGAATATTACAATCGCATTTATATGGATGTTTTTTTACAATAGTTGGAATCTGGGTACTTTTTTCAATGGATACATTATTGGATTAGGTTTGTTGTTTGCACTCAGGAGATTCATACCGGGTCCATTTTATTTTAAAAAGATCGTAGCGATTGTAAAGTTAATTTTTTTATTTTTGAAAGAACTTGTATTATCAAGTGTGTTTGTTGCAAAAGAAGTGCTTAGACCTAAGCTGAGAATGCGTCCTGGCATTATTGCAGTACCTACCTGTTTAAAAAGTGATTGGGAAATTACAATTTTTGCCTGTTTGATTACGCTCACACCTGGAACCTTAACTTTAGAGGTTTCACCGGAAGGTGATGTTTTATACATTCATTCGATGGATGTACCTGATACAGAGGAATTTATAGATCAAATTAAAAATACTTTTGAAAAAGCGATCATGGAGGTGAGCCGATAATGTCGGAAGTTTTTGAAATGTTGTTATTTATCGTCTTATTCGTTCTTTCCTTGTCATTGTTTGCTTGTTTCTACAGAGTTATTAAGGGACCTTCTCTTTCAGATAGAGTGATTGCACTCGATTCCATCGGCATAAACATCATTTCTATTACTGCAGTACTATCTATTTGGCTGCATACATATGCTTTTCTGGAAATTATATTGTTGATTGGAATTGTTTTATTTATCGGGACTATTGCCTTTTCAAAGTTTATTGAAAGGGGTGTAGTCATTGAACGAAATCGAAATCGGTAAATTCTTGATTGTCATTTTAATGTTATTAGGTGCATTATTTAATTTATTGGGTGCGATCGGTCTTTTACGTTTACCTGATGTATATACCAGGTCTCATGCATCTACGAAAAGTGTAACCTTGGGTGTTATTTGTATTTTATTAAGTGCTTTTATGTACTTTTGGATGACTGAAGGCCACTTAAGCGCACGCCTTTTGTTAGGAATCGTGTTTGTATTTTTAACAGCTCCCGTTTCAGGGCATATGATCGTTAGAGCGGCATATCGTACAAAAGTTCCTTTATGGGATAAAAGTATTCAAGATGACTTAAAAGAAAGGTTGAACGAAAAGGATTATAACCTTTAAATAAATGTTAAAAAGGAGCTTTTCTGATTTGAATTGAGCAGGGAGATGAGAGGAATGGATATAGACATTTGGTTAAAACTTGGTTTAGCCTCACTGTTAGGTTTTATCATCGGTTTGGAAAGAGAATTAAGAAAAAAACCAATCGGATTGAAAACCTGTTTTGTTTTGGCGGTTAGCAGTTGTGTTTTAACCATTGTATCCATTGAGTCTGCTTATTTATTTGAAAAAACGGACGGGCTTGTGATGGACCCGTTGCGTTTGGCTGCTCAAATCGTAACCGGAGTTGGTTTTATTGGAGCTGGAGTGATTTTAAGAAGAAACAATGATGTAATTAGCGGACTTACTACTGCTGCAATGTTGTGGGGGGCTTCAGGACTTGGCATTGCAGTAGGTGCAGGATTTTTTTATGAAAGCATAATAGGGGCATTATTTATTTTAATTGGGGTCGAAATGGTTCCTTTTTTAATGAAATGGATCGGTCCAAAATCATTACGAATGAAAGAGAACAAATTAAGAATTGTTATCGAAGACAATCAAATACTGACTGACATCATAAAGGAAATTAAACAAAAAAAGATTAATATCAAACATGTAAGAGTAAAGGATACCAAAGAAGGTTTATACCAGTTGGATCTCAGAATCATGGTAGACGAAAAAAGATATACGACAGATGTATATTATGAGATTCATAGTATTTGCGGTGTAGTGAATGTAGATTTGGAAGGCTGAATTAGGCGTGTAATATAGATTGTTTTTTGTTACATAAGAAGCTTGATAAATCTGCATGTGATTTCACATCATATAATATTCAGTAGAGATGGGAGAGACAGGATTGCGAATATTGGGGATTGATCCAGGTTATGCAATTGTTGGATTTGGGTTTGTTGATAAAATAGGGAATAAGTTAGTACCAGTTCAATATGGATGTATTCAAACAAAAGCCCATACTGATCCAGCAATTCGTCTAATGGATATATATGATTCATTGATTAAATTGATTGATAAATATAAACCAGATGCTGCGGCAATTGAGCAATTATATTTTAATCGTAATGTAACGACTGCGATTGCTGTAGGTCAGGCTCGTGGTGTATTAATGCTGGCATGCAAACAGAAAGGGCTGGAGATTGGGGAATATACTCCATTACAGATCAAACAAGCTACTGTTGGGTATGGAAAGGCAGAAAAAAAACAAGTTCAAGAAATGGTAAAGATGTTCTTAAGCTTATCAGAAGTACCTAAACCAGATGATGTTGCTGATGCATTGGCTATTGCAATTTGTCACGCTCATTCATCCACTTTGCAGAATAAATTAAAAAATAATGTACCAAGAAGAGGAATAAAATAAATGTTAGATTATTTAAGAGGAAACTTAGCACATATAGAAACAGATTATATTGTATTGGATGTAAATGGTATGGGATATAGAGTATTCTGTTCAAACCCGTATGAATTTCAGATGGATAAAGAGTTGCAGGTGTTTATTCATCAGCATGTTAGGGAGGATGCAATTTTACTATATGGATTTAAAACAAGGGAGGAGCAGACGCTGTTCCGCCGGCTGATTGACGTTTCTGGGATTGGACCAAGAGTAGCTGTAGGTATTTTATCGGGAGCAACCCCTCAAAATATCATTACATCGATTCAACAGGAAAACATCACTTTTTTAACTAAACTCCCAGGTATAGGGAAAAAAACGGCACAAAGAGTTATTCTAGATTTAAAAGACAAGCTGGATCATATTCTTTCAGATACAATATTGGTTGATAATAAAACAGCAGTTTCATTAGACCAGAGTGACATTTCCATGCCTGCACCATGGATAGAAGCAAAAGAAGCATTAATCGGCTTAGGTTACTCAGAAAAGGAAGTCGATAAGGCTTGGGAAGATATACGCGGGAAAGTGGATCAACATGATACCGTAGAAATAATAATGAAAAAGGCATTACAATCCTTGTTTGAGGGGTAAGGAGGGACACCGATGGAAGATGATCGCATTATATCTGCTAATTTAATGATGGAGGATCAAGAAGCGGAATTAAGTCTTAGACCTCGTTATTTAGCAGAATATATTGGACAAGAAAATGTAAAGGAAAATCTTAAAATATACATAGAAGCTGCAAAACTTCGTAAAGAAGCACTTGATCATGTATTATTATACGGCCCTCCTGGATTAGGAAAAACAACCCTCTCCAACATTATTGCAAATGAATTAGGGGTTAATATTCGAGTTACCTCTGGTCCAGCTATCGATCGACCTGGAGATTTAGCTGCAATATTAACGAATCTTCAAGAAGGAGATGTTCTTTTTATCGATGAAATTCATCGTTTAAATCGACAGGTGGAGGAAGTGTTGTATCCTGCTATGGAGGATTTTGCCCTAGATATTATTATAGGTAAAGGTCCTAGTGCTCGTTCTGTTCGATTGGACTTACCTCCGTTTACGCTGATCGGAGCTACGACAAGAGCAGGATTACTGTCATCGCCATTACGAGATCGTTTTGGTGTGTTGTGTCGTTTAGAGTTTTATACGAAAGACGAATTAAGTTATATTGTATCAAGAGCTTCAGAAATTTTAGAGGTGGAGATCATAGGAGAGGCAGCGACCGAAATTGCGAAACGTTCAAGAGGGACACCTCGAATAGCAAATAGACTGCTAAAGAGGGTGCGTGACTTCGCACAAGTCAAAGGGGACGGGATTATCACTTTGGATATTTCGAAAACGGCTTTGAAGCACATTCAGGTAGATGATTTAGGGTTGGATCATATAGACCACAAAATACTAAATACAATTATTAAAAACTTCGCAGGAGGACCTGTTGGTTTGGATACGATAGCCGCAACGATTGGAGAAGAAGGTCAAACCATAGATGATGTTTATGAACCTTACTTGCTTCAAATAGGCTTCTTACAGCGTACTCCCCGCGGAAGAGTGGTGACACCTCTAGCATATCAGCATTTAGGAATAGCAATACCTGAAAATTAATGCACACTTATTAAAACAAATAGACAATTTCATGTAATCAGGTGGAGTAGTGTTTTTCTTCATCTGATTCCTGACGTTTAAGCGTTGCTAAACCTCATCAACACAACGATATTCCGATAGGAGATTTTTTGTTTTTTTTGCAGGTTTATATGAAACTTTTAGATATGAGCTGAGTCTATATTAGTAGAATAGAAACTTGCTGATGAGAGATTAGCATTTACAGGAGGATAATAACGTTTATGGCACTTATTCGTAAGCAAAAGCTATTGAGTTTAGGACTTGTTTTTTTTCTTTTATTAATGGGTAATTCATTTCATTTTACTGGAAAAGTGTATGCAGCAAAAGGTTTAGAAGATATTCGAGTTGCATTGATGATACAATCTTTGCATACTCAGCCAAGTGCCACATTGTTTGCTAGTGGAGGTTTACAAGTAGGAGTAGAGGGTTCTTCTGGTATAAAGGAATGGGTTTCTCAAGATGATTCAGGAAAAATTAGAGTAAGCATTGATCAATATATGATAAAACTATTAGAAACTAGCAATTTCAGTGAAGCTAGTACATTAAGCAATGAAGTTGATCAAGGAAATGGTTTTATCTTTAAAACAAATAAAAATGGAAATACGATATATCAAGTTTATGCAGGTACATTTGCTAGTTTCAATGAAGCAAAGAATGTGAAGTTGTCCTTAGAAAAATCTTTAAATCTTGATGATGTGACGATCACAGGACCAAATTATTTAAGTGCAGGTACATATGATCAGAAAAAAGATGCTGAGAAGCTTGTTTCAGATTTGTTTGAAGCTGGAATAGACGCTTATCTAGTAACCCAAGAAAATAATAATGGAGAAATCGTTTATTCCGTTTGGGTAGGAGAAACAGCAGATCAAGATGATTTAGATGAGATTGAGAGTAAAGTTGAACAATCGTTTTCTGGGGTAGAATTAGAAGAAATCGAAAAAGATAATCCATACCTAGTCCTTAGAAATGGGATATCATCAAGTGACAAAGGGATGGAAATATCACATTATTTCTTTAACTCGAACGGACAAAAACTGTGGATTGAATCCAATAAATCAGATATCCAAATCGATGAGAAATATAGCCGTACATACAGAGGTAATATAGAAATAACACAATATAAGGATCGTTTAGCAGTCATTAACGAACTTCCTTTTGAACAATATTTGTACAGTGTTGTAAGTACTGAAATGGGTGAGGATTGGCCTGAAGAAGCATTAAAAGCACAGGCAGTTGCAGCGCGGACCTATGCATTGCAGCTTGGTTGGAAGTATGATATTGCACATATATCAGATACAACTTATGATCAAGCATATAAAGGGTCTGGCGTTGAAAATTCTAATGTTACGAGTGCTGTAAAAGACACAGAGGGAATGGTTTTACAAGATAAGAACGGGGATTTAATTATACCTTTCTATTATTCTAATGCAGGTGGATTTACAGCATCTCCATCTGAGATTTGGGACTCCTCTATTGACTATATCGAAAGTGTACCTAGTCCAGATAATATCGCTGAAGAAGGGCTTCATTATTGGCACCATGTTGTATTACCTGACGGAACTATCGGGTATATTCGTTCAGATTTAACTTCGAAGACCACTAAAACGAATGAAGCTGGCTTTCCAATTCTCAGCGTTCTAGATAATCAAATTAATGTGAGAGCAGCTCCGTTTGTTGATAATGATATAAATGCTCCAATTGCTAAAGTGAGTACTGGTGATCAGTTGATATTACTTGAAACAGTAAGAGAATCTAATTCATATAGCTGGATCACCGGGCCTTATTCTGGTGATGAATTGTTGGACAGCATCAACAAAGTTGCAGATAATAATATCACTGGAGAGTTGGAATCGTTGGAAGTGACAGACAGAGGTCCCTCAGGTAGAGTTATAGAGCTGGAAGCAAATGGGATAGTAATAGAAGTAAGTTATCCTGATCAATATCGTACAGCATTAAATAGCGTGAAAAGTACTAGATTTGAAATCGACCAAACGAACATTTATACTGTATTAGGCGCGGACGGAGAGGCTTTGGAGTCTGATTCAAATGCAAGTCTACATGTGGTGGATTCAGACTTAACTACCAATCAAACAGATTCAGAAATCATTGTCCTTAATGGTGAAAACAATGTGAGGGTGATTACTGAGGAATCTTACTTTCGTATTATTGGTTACGGATACGGTCATGGTTTGGGAATGTCTCAATGGGGAGCTAGAGATTTAGCTGAATTTGTAGGGTATGATTACCAACAAATTCTGAAATACTACTATAAGGATGTTAACATCGTAAGGATTGATTAGTCATGAATGTGAATTTATATCATTTTGATTTGCCAGAGCATTTAATTGCACAAACACCTTTGAAAAATCGAACTAAATCTCGTCTATTAACATTGGATAAAAACACAGGCCATGTTAAACATCAACAATTTGAAGATTTTATTGAGTATTTACAGCCAAATGATACATTGGTATTAAATAATACAAAGGTGATACCTGCTAGGCTCTTTGGAACAAAAAAACATACTGGTGCAAAAGCAGAGGTTTTATTACTAAAAAATGTATCTGATGATCGCTGGGAAGCGTTGGTGAAACCTGCTAAAAGGTTGAAAAAAGGATCAATGATTGAATTTGGTCCAAGTGATCAACCTCTTCTAACTGCAGAGGTAGTAGAAGAAAGCGAAATGGGTCAACGAGTATTGAAATTTACTTATGACGGTATTTTTCCTGAAATATTAGATCAATTAGGACATATGCCTCTACCGCCTTATATTAAAGAACAGTTAGAAGATAAGGAAAGATACCAAACCGTATTTGCAAAGGAAGAAGGTTCTGCAGCAGCCCCAACAGCAGGTTTGCATTTTACAGAATCCTATTTAAAGCAAATAAGGGATAAAGGTGTGACCATAACATATGTTACTCTGCATGTTGGACTTGGTACCTTTAGACCCGTTTCTGTAGAAGACATCAATGATCACAAGATGCATTCAGAATATTATGAAATGACAGAAGAATGCGCCACAACATTAAATGAAACGGTTAAAAGTGGAGGTAGAGTGATCGCTGTTGGAACTACGGTAGTTAGAACTTTGGAAACGATAGCAAATGAACAAAAAATTGGAGAACTTACGGCATGTAGTGGATGGACAGATATTTTTATCTACCCAGGTTACGAATTGAAATTAGTGAATGCACTATTGACTAACTTTCATTTGCCCAAATCCACATTGTTAATGTTGATCAGTGCCTTTGCTGGTAGAGAAAAAGTGTTAAATGCTTATGAAGAAGCGATTCAGAATGAATACCGCTTTTTTAGCTTTGGAGATGCAATGTTTATTTATTAACGCAAGAGAGGATTATAGTTGAAAATGCCATTAAAATATGAACTTATCAAAACATGTAAACAGTCTGGTGCAAGATTGGGAAAAATTCATACACCACACGGGACAATCGATACACCTATTTTTATGCCCGTTGGCACACTTGCGACTGTGAAAACGATGAGCCCAGAGGAACTTAAACAAATGGAGGCTCAAATCATATTAAGCAACACGTATCATTTGTTTTTAAGACCAGGTCACGAAATTGTGAAAGAAGCAGGCGGATTACATACATTTATGAATTGGGATCGTCCTATTTTAACAGATAGCGGTGGATTTCAAGTATTTAGCTTGAGTGAGATGCGTAAAATCACTGAAGAAGGTGTAGAGTTTCGTTCACATCTGAATGGGGACAGGTTGTTCATTTCACCTGAGAAATCGATTGAAATTCAAAATGCACTTGGAGCTGACATTATTATGGCTTTTGATGAATGTCCTCCTTACCCAGCAGATTATGAGTATGTAAAAAAATCTTTAGAACGTACAACTAGATGGGCAGAACGCTGCATTCAAGCTCATCAAAGAAAAGAAGATCAAGCTCTTTTTGGGATTGTTCAAGGGGGCATGTATGAAGACTTAAGAAAACAAAGTGCAGAACAGTTGACTTCCTTTGATTTTCTAGGTTATGCTATTGGTGGACTAAGTGTTGGTGAACCCAAACATTTAATGTATGAGGCTTTGGAATATACAATTCCACATCTTCCATCTCAGAAACCTCGCTACTTAATGGGAGTAGGGTCTCCAGACGCTTTATTAGAAGGGACAATTCGCGGTGTAGATATGTTTGATTGTGTATTACCGACAAGAATTGCTCGAAATGGCACTACAATGACTAGTGAAGGCCGGTTAGTTATTCGTAATGCTAAGTTTGAAAAGGACTTTGGACCTCTTGATCCAAATTGTTCCTGTTATACCTGCACTAATTATTCACGTGCATACATACGTCATTTGTTAAAAGCAAATGAAATTTTTGGAATTCGTTTAACGACTTATCATAATCTTCACTTTTTGATTGAGTTGATGAAAAACGTCAGACAAGCAATATCTGAGGATCGGTTGTTGGATTTCAAAGAAGAATTTTTTGATCAATATGGCCTACATAATAACGATAAAGGATTTTGAAAGGAGGGAATTGTATGTTGTTAGCAACAGAAGCAGCAGCGGGAACAGGGAGTATTTTCACAACGTTTGTGTTGCCATTAGTATTAATGTTTGCTGTATTTTATTTCTTATTGATTAGACCACAGCAGAAAAAACAAAAAGCTCGTAACCTCATGTTAGGAGATTTGAAAAAAGGCGATAAGGTTGTTTCCATTGGTGGTATTCACGGTACAATCTTTGAAATTACAGATGATACTGTAGTTCTTCAAATTAATGATGCTACTAAAATGACATTTGATCGTTCAGCTGTAAATAGTGTGAGAGCTGATTAATAGTTAGTAGTAACAGTTTAATAAAAGTGAAAAATAGCATCAGTTATAATACTGATGCTATTTTTTTAGGAACGAAAGTCCTTATATCTTCTTCATATTATATCAAAACATAGAAATGACGTGGAAGCTATCCCACGCCATCAATGTTTAAAAAAAGTGTATTATTTTTGAATGGTTTCATTTGCATCCGTATTTTGAGCATAATAATGGGTTTTTCTTTTACCAAATTTAAAGTCTCTGTCTGCTATTCGTTGAGCTGCATAGACTGCAAATACTGCAAGTAAAACTCCACCTATCATATCAATTACCCAATGAATGCCTAGATAAAATATGGAGAATATGATGATAGCAGCACTGATTAAAACAATTCTTTTCCACTTCATATTGCTTGATTTTAAAGCGATTAAAGAAAGTGTTACAGAGATAGAGGTGTGAAGACTAGGAAAACAATTGTTTAACCCAGAAAGAGCTCTGTATTCTGTTTCAAATGTTGGGAATACATCAAGCATTAAGAAACTTACTCCTGCTGGTTCATGTGCCCAAACCTCATTGATCGGGAAAAACAAATAGAATGGGATAGCTATCCCATAGTTAAGCATGATGGCATAACAAAAAGTATAAAATAACTTATGGTCCTTTTCGTTTAAATAGACCAAAAAGGAGGCTATGATTAAAGAAGTAAAAACTACAACATAAAAAAATACAAGAATGATAGTAAGAATGTCGTTTTGGAAAAAGTTCTGAATTGTATATACAATATTCCCTTCCCAACCGTAAAACAGAGGTGTTAGGTCATACTTTAAATTCATGGATTCTTCGATTGTTAATTCTATTTTATTTAAAAATAATATAAAAGCGATCGCAGCAAAGTGCAATATCATTTTCCATGAAGTAAAAAAGGTTTTTAAAGAGCTAATAGTTGGAGAAAGGGGATTTTTAGGATATAAATATATGAAAAGAACTATAAGAGTTATAAACATATAAATATATACTTCTGTCATGGACTCAATTGAAAACATAAGTCTCCCTCCTTAGAAGTTAACTGTACAACCAACAATTGATTATAACAAAAAATGCGGAGGAAGTAAAAAATGATAAGTTTACTTTTTAAAATTCACTCCAAAAATTCCACCTAAAGCACCAATGAAAAAGGATAGGGTTAAAAAGATGATAGATTGAGCAGTTAAAACTAAAGAATCAAACCCTAAAAAGCTAATCATTAATATCAAGATACCATAAATGATGCCTAACAAACCTCCATAATACCACCCGCGATTGCCTTTTCCTTTTCCAGATATAAAACCACCCACAAACAAAGATAAGCCATGAATAAAATAAACGTATGTATCTAGTGAGCTTTCTTTCATGCTGCTGAATTTAAGTATGATCGACGTTAATAATGTTAAAATCGCCAATGAAATAAATGCATAAAAAATCCCAGAAAGCATCGGGGAAAAAGTCTTTACTTGAGTTGCCTTATTCAATATATTCCACCTCCTGAATAGAACACTTAACACATTTTATGGTCAAGCATAAAAAAGTAGTACTGATTTGTAAGAGAATTTATGAATTTGCATCCATTTTAAAGACTGGGGAATGTTTTGGAATAACTGCCAACATTTAATGGAGGTTCATTTGAATGACAAGTTTAATAAGGGGCTACAATACCATTGAATTGAATGAACGCTAGTGGAAAACAGATATTATCTGCAACGCTTCACCTTACTTTTGTGGGTACCTATAGGGGGCGGTTCAATGGATGTTTGGGGAATTATAATAAGAACGATTTTAATTTATGTAGTTGTTATTATTGTCATGAGAATCATGGGGAAAAGGGAGATCGGTAAATTATCCGTGATTGATTTAGTTGTTTCAATCATGATTGCGGAGATTGCTGTTATAGTGATTGAAGATACTAGTAGACCAATGTTAGATGGGATTTTGCCCATGGTTATATTACTCCTGATTCAGATAATTACAGCGATGATAAGCTTAAAGAATGAAAAATTAAGAAAATGGTTGGATGGTGTACCAAGCATCATTATAAAAAATGGTAAATTAAACAGAGAAGAAATGAAAAAACAAAGATACAACCTGGATGATTTGTTATTACAGTTGCGACACAATAACATTTCAGATCTTAAGGATGTAGAGTTTGCGATTTTAGAGACAAATGGGAATCTAAGTGTTGTTGAAAAAAATGAAAAAAACAACTCTATGCCAAATGAATTAACAAACTTTCGATATGAAGGATTGCCTCTCCCATTGATTTTAGATGGAAAAGTACAGGATGATCATTTAGAAAAGATCAATAAAACAAGGTTTTGGTTTAAAAACCAATTACAGGAACATGGGGTATATGATTTTAAAGATGTCTTTTTTTGTTCCATAAATCATCGTGGTGAATTGTATATTGATCTAAAAGACAAAAAAAATTAAGTAAATAACATCTCAGCAAGGTTTAAAACGATATTGGATAATTTACTTTGTGAAGTATTTTCCGAACCAAGGGATTCTTACTAAATCATATCGATCAATGAGTTTCAACCATACAATGACCATCAAATAACTAATAACGCTTAGGATACAAGAGAGTAAGAATTTAGCTAAATTAGAATGAATCCAAGGCTGTAACATCATAATAAAGATGACAATTGTCATGACGATACCGCCAAATCCAACTTTAATAAAATCCATAAATTCCATATAAAAGTTCAAATAACTCATTACACTTCTTAAATGCAATAGTGTGACCAAAATGATATTGATACTAATGGCAATAATGGCACCTAAAATTCCCATTTCTAATTTGGCTGCAAGAACATATATAAGCGTAAGTTTTATAGATGCACCAATAAAGGTGTTTAGCAATGCAGTCCCTGCTTTATTTAAAGCCTGCAATGTAGCTTGTAACGGAGCCTGAAAATAGATAAATATGGCAGCAGGTGCCATCATCTTCAGCATTTTTCCTACCTCTGTATTTTCCCCATATAAAAATGTACATAATGGTTCTGCTAAAAAATACATGATCACGATAAATGGAGCCCCTGTAACTAAAGCGAGTCTTAAAGATTGGTGCAATCGTTTATGTATAGTTTTCATATCTTTTTTTACGGCTGCCTCTGAAAGTGAGGGCACAAGTGATACTGAAAGAGAATAAGTAAGTGCACTTGGGAGAAGCAGAATAGGAATGACCATGCCTTGAAGCATACCGTATTGGGCCGTGGCAACCTTAGTTGCAACTCCTGCAATGGCTAAACTTTGTACAATCATGATGGACTCTAAAAAGTAGGAGCCTGATCCTACAAGTTTACTTGCAGTGACTGGTATTGATATATTTAACATTCTTTTTAAATTTTGAATGTGATTTTCTTTGATTCTATTATATTTGCTTCGTTTTGAAATCAAATGTCTTCGCTCATCTGTGTTTTTATATTTAAAAAGCAAAATGCACATGCCAGCTAATTCTCCAAACACAACGCCAACCATAGCTGCCGCAGCTGCATATTCTACTCCGTATGGTAAAACAATATAGGAAAATAAAAGCATCGTAATGGAACGTACTATGGTCTCAGTAATGGATGAAACAGCTGTTGGAATCATATTTTGACGACCCTGGAAATACCCTCGAAATACAGCTGAGATACTAACAAAAATGATAATAGGACTCATAGATAAAAAAGTGTAATATACTCTCTCATCTGTTAAAAGATATTCAGTGATCCATGGAGCTGCCAAGAAACAAAATAAAGTAAACAATGTGCTTAAAGTGACAGTTAGAATTAAGGAAACAAACAAGATGCTTCTTGATCGTTCGCCTTCTCCTTTTGATTCTGATTCTGCCACTAGTTTGGCAATAGCTAACGGTATACCTCCAGTTACAATGGTAATAACCACAATGAGAAAAGGATATCCCATCTGATACAACCCAATTCCTTCTGCACCAATAATTCTCGGAAGCATAATTCTAGGGACAAATCCTAATATACGATTTATCATACCTGCGGCAAGCAGGATCATCGTTCCCTTAATAAATGATTGCTTAGTCACATTGGATACCTTCTTCCTAATTAATTATGCGATAATGGACAAAGTTATATATAATGGATATGCACACCATGTCCAAACTCATGACGAGAATATGTAATTAAGGGTAAAAAGTTTTAACTAGAAGGATTCATGCAGCGTATATCGAAATATTTTATATGATGAGTAAAGTGAAAGTGAACAACTTAGGAGGATGGAGTCAATGGATGAGAAATTGTGGGAAGCACAAGATGAAGAAAGTATTATTGAAAACAATAATAAAGAAGATGAAGATTCTGCTGATGATTATCATGAAGTTATGAATGACCTCCAGCTTGAAAATGAAGAAGATAAACGAAATGAAGAACAAATAATTGAGAATAAGCAAGATCATGAGTTAAATGAACAGGAATTAAGTCAGACGATTGAAGAGCTTTGTTTAAGTAAAGCTGAGGAATTTAGAATGCTGGGTTACGATAAAGTAACTGGACATGAAATATGGCAATGCATTAGTGAGAAGTACAGCAAAAATGGTGTCCCTCATTTACATAAAATTGTAAATGATATTTTGACCTTAAAAGTGACTGCTTTCATGAATTGGTTAACCATGAACGCATATAAAGAATAAATCTGTAGTAGGTTCTAGAATTGACTCGATAATTTTGGGTAGGTATAATAGGACTACTGTGTTTTTGAAGGGAGAATTGGTAGTGGTACATACGAAAAGATTGATTGCATTCCTTTTGATTGTGATCACCTCAATTGTGATTATGGTTTGGACTAGCCCTGGTATTATTAGCAATGTTAAGCTGGGTTTGGATTTAAAGGGCGGTTTTGAAATTTTATACACAGCGGTGCCTGTGGATGAAAATCAAGAAATGGATCAGGAATTATTACGTGAGGCAGCTAGAAGTCTTCAGATGCGTGCTGATGCAAAGGGGATTAGTGAGCCAGAGATTTATCCTGAAGGTGAAGATCGAATTAGAGTACGTTTAGCAGGCGTGGAAAATCAGGACGAAGTAAGACAAATTATGAAAAAACCTGCAGAATTAACATTCCGAAGCAACAATGGATGTGAAGATCCTAGTGAATTTTGTAAAATTGAGCTTAATGGTAGTGATTTTGTTGAAGGTGCGGCTGATGTAGTATTTAAAGAGAATACAAATGAACCATTAGTCAGCATCCAAGTTAAGGATAAGGACAAATTTAAAGAAGTTACACAAAGATTATTAAATAATGGATATAGGACACAAGAAAATATACTCGCCATCTATTTAGATAATGAAATTATTTCATTGCCTTTTGTAGGTTTTGTATCTACGGATGGAACTGCTACAATTACTGGTCAGGAAACATTTGAAGAAGCCGAAGAGTTAGCAGGAATTATCAATTTAGGTGCTTTACCAGTGGTATTAACTGAAAAATACACTCAAAGTGTAGGAGCTTCTTTAGGGGAGCTGTCCTTACAGCAAACCATTACAGCAGGCATCATTGGTTTCGTGCTTATATTGATTTTTATGTTAGGTTTTTATAGAGTACCAGGAATCATCGCATGTGTTACTTTG
Organism: Chengkuizengella axinellae; assembly: GCF_030730905.1. Taxonomy (GTDB): domain Bacteria; phylum Bacillota; class Bacilli; order Paenibacillales; family KCTC-33759; genus Chengkuizengella; species Chengkuizengella axinellae. The sequence goes on from NZ_JAVAMP010000001.1 coordinate 294,261, forward strand.
ACAGTATATACATGGATGCTTTTACTTGTTTTTTACTGGATGAACGCAACATTAACCTTGCCTGGAATTGCCGCTTTCGTATTAGGGATCGGTATGGCAGTGGATGCAAATATCATTACTTATGAAAGAATCAGAGAAGAAATTCGCAGTGGAAAAAGCATCCTGTCCTCATTAAGAGCGGGGTCTAGAAATTCATTGCGTACAATTATGGATGCAAATATAACAACCATTTTAGCAGGACTTGTATTATATTATATTGGAACAGGATCTATTCAAGGGTTTGCGTTAACTTTGATCTTAAGTATTCTGGTTAGTATTATAACGAATGTATTTCTCTCAAGACTGCTTCTACATCTATTAATTCGTGCCAATATTGCTAAGAAGCCGGCGTATTACGGTGTGAAGGAGGCAGAGATTAGTGAACTTTAGAGAAATTGACTTTGTAAAAAATCGTAAAAAGTTTTTTAGTTTATCCATTGCTATTACTGTATTAGGTCTAATCGCTTTACTTATTTTCAATCTTAACTATGGTGTAGATTTTACGTCCGGTACAACTTTAGATGTGCTTATAGATGAAAATTCGACTACTAAAGAAAAAGCAGAGCAGATTTATCAAGAAACTGGGATAGAACCTTCAACCATAACAGTTGGTGGCGATAATAATAATCGGGTGAACGCCCGTTTTGAGAAGGTATTATCAGAAGATGAAAGAATTGGAATTATCTCTGCTTTTCAAAATGAGTTTGGTGCAGAACAAGTATCCTATGAAGAAAATACTGTCGATGCAGAAATCGCTAAAGAATTAGGATTAAAGGCGATTTATGCAGTGGCAATTGCAAGTATTGGGATTATTATTTATGTAAGCATTCGTTTTGAATGGAGATTTGCTTTAACGGCGGTCGTAGCATTGCTTCATGATGCGTTTATCGTAATTAGTTTATTTTCCATTTTTCAATTGGAAGTGAATTTGCCGTTTGTAGCAGCAGTTCTAACGATTATAGGTTATTCAATTAATGATACGATCGTTATATTTGACCGTATAAGAGAAAATTTACAGAAGTTCAAAATTAAGAACTTTGATGATTTGGCAAATATGGTGAATACTAGTATTAAACAAACACTAACAAGATCGATCAATACGGCTTTAACGGTTGTATTTGCAGCATTTTGTTTGTTTATATTCGGAAGTGAATCCATTAAGCTGTTTTCACTAGCGATGTTGATTGGTTTAATTAGTGGAGCTTATTCCTCCATTTTTATTGCGAGTCAGTTATGGTTGATTTTAAAAAGCAAGTCTCTAAATAAGAAAAAAACAGATGTAATAAATTCGTAAAGTAAATGATATTCAGTGAGGATTTTTATCCTTGCTGAATATTTGTATATGATTTTAACTGATAAGGTCGTCTAACTCTCAGCGGGAGACATAAACTGTGTAAAGTTAGATTCTCTTTATCAATCAAGGAGTGACCCATTTGTCTGAAGATCAAAGATTTAAAAAAGCAGAATTTGCAGCTTGGGTTGGAATTATAGGGAACTTGATCTTAGTTATTGTGAAAGGCTCTATTGGATTAATTTCAAACAGTAAAGCATTAATCGCAGACGCAGTACATTCTGCCTCAGATATCGCAGGTTCTTTTGCTGTGCTAATTGGTTTAAAAGCCGCAAAATTACCTCCTGATAAAGATCACCCTTATGGTCATGGGAAAGCAGAACCTATTGCTGCTATTATTGTATCTATATTATTAATTTTAGTAAGTATTGAAGTAGGAATTAGTGCGGTGAAGTCTATTTATTCTGGAGTTGAGAGTGCACCGAAATTTATGGCAATTTATGCAATTGTCTTTTCAATTGTGGTAAAGGAGGCAATGTTTCAATATAAATATAGGCTGGGTAAGAAGCTTTCTAGCCAAGCATTAATTGCCAATGCCTGGGAGCATCGATCTGATGTGTTTTCATCTTTAGCAGCGTTGATAGGAATTGGTGGCGCAGTTATTGGAGGACATTTCGAAATTCCTTGGATGTATTACCTAGATCCTATAGCAGGTATATTCGTAGCTGTTTTAGTATTTATCATGGGATATAGATTGATAAAAGAATCGATACATAATACAATGGATCATGTGCTTCATCAGGAGGATACGGAAGATTTGCACAAAACAATTGAATCTGTGCCTGGAGTCCTTGCTATTAATGAACTTAGAGCTAGAGAACATGGTCATTACGTCATTGTTGATGTGAAAATCAGTGTGAATCCAAAAATATCTGTACTTGATGGTCACAAAATAGGGAAAATGGTCAAAAAACGATTGATTAAACAACATACGAATGTTTCAGATGTATTTGTACATGTAAATCCATATGATCCAGGTTATCCATACAAAAACAATGTAGATTCTGATTCAAATGGATTCCCAAGTATATTACATTGATTTTGAAATATTTTAATATTATTTCTAGGAGATAAAAATGCTTCAATCTAAGTCTAAATGGAAGTTACCAGAAAACAATAATCAAGAATTAGCGGATCGATTAAGTTCAGACTTAGCGATTCCTTCATTACTTGCAAAATTGTTTATAGTGAGAGGGATTGAAAGTAAAGAGCAGGCAGAAGTTTTTTTGAAAACGGAGAATGAAATGTTTCATGATCCTTTTTTAATGCACGGAATGTCTGAAACGGTTTCGAGAATAAAAGAAGCGGTTGAAGTCGGTGAAAAGATAAGAATTTATGGGGATTATGATGCTGATGGAGTAAGCAGTACAACATTAATGTACTTTTTACTCTCAAAATTAGGAGCTGACTTTGATTATTATATACCGGATCGATTTAGTGAGGGGTATGGATTAAATCTACCTGCTATTCAAAAGGCGAAAGATGAAGGGATTTCTCTTATCATTACAGTGGATAACGGCATCAGTGCAGTAGAGCAAATTCAATATGCAAATGAGTTGGGTTTGACTGTACTTGTAACAGACCATCACGAACCACCTGATATTTTACCGAATGCTTTTGCAATCATTAATCCTAAAATTCCGCAATGTGATTATCCTTTTAAACAATTAGCTGGTGTTGGTGTAGCTTTAAAACTTGCACATGCATTACTTGGATATATTCCTGATGAATTTTTAGAAATCGCTTCAATAGGAACTGTAGCTGATCTGATGCCATTAACTGATGAAAACCGTTTGATTGTAAAACAAGGCATAGAAAAAATGAAAACCACCTCCTTTTTAGGTTTAAGAGCACTGCTGGATGTAGCAGAAGTAGATACATCAAATTTATCTAGTATGCATATTGGTTTTGCACTTGGACCTAGAATCAATGCTGGGGGAAGGCTTCTTCATGCAGAAAATGTAGTAAAACTTTTAACAGCAAGTAATGAGGAGGAAGCACAGTCCTTAGCCTATGAATTGGATGCTTTAAACAAAGAACGTCAGTCAATAGTAAATGATATTACAGCAGAAGCTTTTACTATGATTGAAGAGTCTAAAGGTGATTCTAACAACAATGTTATCGTAGTGGCGAACGAAGGGTGGAATGTAGGAGTCATTGGTATTGTAGCATCAAAAATTTTAGAAAAATACTACCGACCCGTTTTAGTCCTGAATATTGATAAAGGCACTGGTTTAGCAAAAGGCTCTGCACGATCAATCTCAGGTTTTAATATATTTAAAGCTTTATCGGATTGCAGCTCTTTATTGGATCATTTTGGTGGTCATGAGGCAGCAGCGGGATTAACGATGCAAGCAGCTCATATTTCTAAGCTAAGAGAACAATTAAATCAATTAGCTGGCAGCTGGTTGTCTGAAGATGACTTTGTTCCAGTCATTGAAGCGGATATCGAAAGCGATTTGCAAGACATTACGATTCCTATTATTGAGCAAATTGAGTCCACACTTGCTCCTTTTGGAGCGGGGAATCCATCTCCGAATTTGATTCTGAAAGATTTGCGAATTCTTAAAAAGAATAGATTGGGAAAAGAAAAGCAGCATTTAAAATTGGTTTTATCTCAAGGGATGAAAGAAGTAAGCTGCTCCATGGAAGCAATTGGTTTCGGAAAAGGGGATTTAGAGCAATTTATATCTGCTGATGCTAAAGTTGATGTTGTTGGAGAATTGTCGATCAATGAATGGAATGGAATGAGAAAGCCTCAATTATTCATAAAAGACATTCGAATTCCTAATCAACAAGTCTTTGATTGGAGAAACCTTCACATTAATAAAATGGTAGAGAACCTTCAACAAATTAAGGAACGAGGAGATCATCAGATAGCTATTATGCTGGAAGATGAAAACGGTTTGAAAGATTTTCCTGAGCAAATGTTAAATACAAAAGTCATGTTTTGTACTATGGATGCAAATGGAGAGCTAACTGATATCAATCATATAGCTTCAGGTATAAATGAGGTTGTTTCAGATCTTGTTTTATATTCAGTCCCAGCAGATATCCATAGACTTAAAGCATTATTTGCTCAAAATCAATCATTTCAGCGAATATATATTGTTCATAAAAAGAAAAAGAATTCTGCTTTAAAAGGGTTGCCTTCTAGGGATGCATTTAAAACGATTTATGCTTCGTTATTAAATAAAAAAAATTGGGATATAAATGATTCTTTATTTTTGGAAAAGTTATGTAAACGTTCAAGTTTGTCCAAGGATATGATACAATTTATGATTGGCGTATTTGAAGAATTAAATTTTATACAAAAGGATGGCAACTCTTTTCGTTGCATACAGTCACCTAAAAAAAACAGTCTTGATTCATCCAGCTTATACAAACAAAGATGGAATCAGACTGAAATTGAAAAAATATTTGAATATTCCACAACGAATGAAATGACACAATGGATTTTAAATCAAACGTAAAATCAAAGAGCACACATTTAGGAAGGAAGAAATGTAATGGATTTTAAAAAACATGTTCGAGTGATTGAGGATTTTCCACAGGAAGGCATACATTTTAAGGATATTACTACAATTTTAAAGAATGGACCTGTTTATCGCGAAGTCATTGAATCCATGAGACAGATGGTAAAACATCTAGATGTTGATTTAATTGCAGGTCCAGAGGCAAGAGGGTTTGTAGTAGGTGCTCCTCTTGCTTATGCTATGGGAGCAGGTTTTTTACCTATTCGTAAAAGTGGGAAATTACCTGGTGAAACGATTGAAGCTAGTTACAGCTTAGAATACGGAAAAGATAAATTGGCTATGCATAAGGATGCTATTCAGCCTGGTCAAAAGGTGTTGATTGCAGATGATTTATTAGCTACTGGCGGTACAATCGCAACTTCCATTGATTTGGTTAAGCAATTAGGTGGAGAAGTTGTTGGTGCGGCATTTATGATTGAATTGACTTATTTAAATGGTAAAGAGAAGTTGAATGGTATTGAGAACTTCTCTTTGATGAAGTATTAATCTTTTATGATCTTACCTTACTTTCAAAAGAAGGAATTTCATGATAAACTTTCTGTTCTATTAACAGAATCCTGTTTATAGGAATCAACATGATAATGAATAGCACCTCCAATTGTTGGACATAACCTTTCTAACAATTAGAGGTGCTGTTTTTACTTGGGTATATCCATTCACTGGCTTTGGAAAAAGACAGATCGGAATTGTATTCTTAATGAGAATCAGTATCCTCTTCTTTTTCAAGCAGATCAATAATCTTTTTATATTCCTCTTCTGCAATTTCACCAGAGATTAAATGTTGTTTTGCTAGTTCCTCTACTGCTTCATATTCAGCATATAATGATTTTTTTCTCGCACTTGTCATTTGATCCTCTTGTAGCTTCGGAAACTCTTTATACAGGTGTTCAAGCTTTTTATGTAGTGCATCTAGCTTACCTTGATACTCATTGTCTAATTTGGTGTAGATCACAGGAGAAATAGTAGCTTCACTCTTCATTTCTTCTATTGCATTTCTTCCTGCTGTTGCTTGATGTATTTCAGATAGTGTTCTTTCATAAGCCAAGCTGCTTTCCATTGTTTTCGTTACCCCTAAGAAGTTTACTAAAGGTTTAATTGTAAGACCTTGTATTACGAGTGAAAATAAAACTACACCAAAGGTTAGCACTAAAATGTCCTCACGTCCTGGAAAATCTGCATCTAAGCTTAATGCTAATGCTATGGACAATGAACCTTTCAGCCCTCCCCAGTTGAATACGTGCTTCCATGCCATAGGTATGTGTCGATTAAAAGCAAGACTTCCATAAATGGCTATGCTTCTTCCGACTAAAACGATGAGAATGGCTAATAAAATCATCATCCACTTACCAGACAAATCGATATTTGCAATTTCCAGTCCAACCATTAAAAATACAAATGAGTTTGCGATGAGGGCGAGCACATCCCAAAATGTTTTGATATTTAACTTCGTAGTTGGACTCATTCCAATTTTAGCTCCATAGTTACCAAAGACAAGACCTGCAGCAACTACAGAAATCACGCCGGAAAAATGGAAGATTTCTGCGATGAAAAATGCTCCGTAAAACAATAACATAGAAAATACAATTTCTAATGGATAATCATCGAAATGGCGAAGAATTTTTGAGAATAGATAGGCTAAAAGTAAACCAATGGCAAGCCCACCAAAAGATCCTTTGAAAAATTCCCACAATCCTTCACCGAATTCTGTGAATCCAGCAAATATAAAGGTAGTTAAGCTAATTTTGAATAATACATAAGCCACACCGTCATTAATCAAACTCTCACCTTCTATAATGGTTGAAAGTCGGTGATTTACACCCATGCTTTTAAAGATAGAAAGTACACTTACGGGGTCTGTAGCTGCCATTAAAGCCGCAAATACAAAAGCAACTTCGAGTGGTAAGTCAAGTAAATATACAGCTAAAAATCCGATAACAGTATAAGTAACCAATGTACCAAATAACGCCATAGCTAAAATAGGAGTTTTATTTTCTTTTAGATGTGAAAATGGCAATTTTAAAGTAGCTTCACCTAACAAGGTGGGTAAAAATATAGAAACGATAACAAATGTGAAGATTTCATCCTCTACGATAAAATGCTTAAGTTCTTCTAAGCCCGGTATATGTACTAAACCTAAAATAGCTCCAACAATAACTAATGCGATGGGATAGGGAGCGTTTAATTTTTTTGCTACAGCTGTGATACCAGCTGCAATAGCGAGTAATAATAAAACAAGTTCAAATTGATGTTCCATAAAGCACCTCATTTATTTTTTTCATATGAATTATATTTTACAAAATATTTTAGCCATTGCCTACTATTTCTATTTATAATAATCATTCACATATTTAATTTCTCACTTTTAGTGGTTAATTTCACATATTCATCTTTTATAAAAATTAGGTTATTGAGGATTTAAACCTAACAAATTGACGAATAGTTGACGTAAGATGAATTGAGAGGCATAATGATAGAAAATCCTTGAGAATAGGAAGGTAAAGTAATGGGCATCGAGCAACTCATTGAAAAGGCATCTGCATATTTAAAACAAGCGGATTTGGAACAGATTAGAAGAGCTTACAACCTTGCTGAAAAAGCTCATGAGGGCCAAGTTAGAAAGTCAGGAGAACCCTATATACTTCATCCTTTGGCTGTAGCAGATATTATTGTCAATATGCAGATGGATGTGATTTCGATTAGTGCTGCTCTTTTACATGATGTTGTAGAGGATACGGATGTAACGTTAGAGCAATTGCGCGAGGAGTTCGGTGAAACTTGTGCGATGTTAGTAGACGGTGTGACAAAACTTGAAAAAATTAAATTTAAGTCAAGAGAGGAACATCAGAACGAGAATTATCGAAAAATGTTTGTTGCAATGGCTCAGGATTTGCGTGTTATATTAATAAAATTAGCTGATAGATTGCATAATATGCGTACTTTGAAATTCCAGAAGGAAGAAAATCAAAGGAGAATTGCGCATGAGACATTAGAAATATTCTGCCCCATTGCACATAGACTAGGGATGTCTGCTATTAAATGGGAAATGGAAGACATCTCATTACGTTATTTAAATCCACAGCAATATTATCGCATTGTTAACTTAATGCAGAAAAAAAGAGCAGAACGCGAGAAATATATTGATGATGTAATACAAAATATTAAGTTAAAATTAAAAGACATGGGGATTGACGCTGATATTTCAGGTCGTCCTAAACATATATATAGCATTTATAAAAAAATGAAAACGCAAAGTAAGCAATTTAATGAAATATATGACTTACTTGCGATTCGTGTCATCGTCAATAACATTAAAGATTGTTATGCATCTTTAGGAATAATTCATACATTATGGAAACCGATGCCGGGAAGATTTAAAGATTATATCGCAATGCCAAAGCCAAATATGTATCAATCACTACACACTACCTTAATTGGGCCTAGTGGAGAACCTCTTGAGGTTCAAATTCGTACATGGGATATGCACAAAACTTCTGAATACGGGGTTGCTGCTCATTGGGCCTATAAAGAAGGAACGTTGGTTCCTAGTGGTACTTTTGAAGATAAAATGAATTGGTTCCGAGAAATTCTAGAACTGCAAAATGAAACAACAAATGCAGAGGAATTTATGGAATCTTTAAAAATGGACTTTTTCTCTGATCTTGTTTATGTATTTACACCGAAAGGTGAAGTCATCGAGCTGCCAAGCGGGTGTGTACCATTAGATTTTGCTTATCGCATTCATACTGAAGTAGGAAATCGTACCATTGGGGCAAAAGTGAACGGCAGAATCGTGCCTTTAGATCATCCTCTGAAAACGGGAGATATTGTTGAGATATTAACCTCGAAGCATTCGTATGGCCCAAGTCAAGATTGGATTAAGATCGTTAAATCATCGCAGGCTAAGACAAAAATCAAACAGTGGTTTAAAAAGGAAAAACGTGATGAAAGTATTGAAAAAGGCAAGGAAGGCATTGAACGTGAGATAAAACGATTAGGTTTTGATCCCGCAGAAGTAATGACAGATGAACAGCTCCAAGAAGTGATGTCTAAATTCAGCTTTAACAGTGTAGATGATATGTATTCCTCTGTTGGATTTGGGGGGATTACGGCTGCGCAAATTTGTACAAGGTTAACAGAAAAGCAACGTAAAGAGCTTGAAGAAGAAAAAGCAGTCAGTGAAATCCAAGAAACGAAGCCAAGCCCTGTACGTAAGAGCAGGCAAGCACATGGTGTGAGTGTAAAAGGAATCGATAATTTACTCATTCGTTTTGCAAGATGCTGTAATCCTGTTCCTGGAGATGAAATCATAGGTTATATTACGAGAGGTAGAGGTGTTTCTGTACATCGTGCGGATTGTAATAACATCCCGACTGGAAGTGATGAAGAATCTCATCGCTTAATTGAAGTGGACTGGGAATCTGAAGTAGAAGCAAATTATAATGTTGAAATTGAAATTACAGGTCATGATCGCAGAGGATTTTTAAATGAAGTATTACAGACGGTTTCTGAAACTAAAACGATTATTTCCGCTGTATCAGGAAGATCGGATAGAAACAAAGTGTCCATTATTCATATGACGATTTTAATTCGAAGTAAAGAGCACTTGCATAGTGTTGTTGAGAAGATAAAGAGAGTCAAGGATGTTTATTCTGTTCAAAGAATTATGCAGTAAACGCCTTTAAAATTGATTTGATACAATTTAAACCTAATCCGTTAACTCCTTTTTCAACTGAGTTGACGGATTTTTCATCTGTTTATTTTGAATGTTTAACTAGAATATAGGAGTGGGATAACAGTGAAAGTTGTTGTGCAACGAAGTAAAGAAGCAAAAGTAACGGTAGATGGGGAAGTTTGTGGCAAGATTGATAAAGGTTTAATGCTGCTGGTAGGTATCACCCATGATGATACGGAAGATGATGCTCGTTTTCTGGCAGATAAAATAAGTCATCTTAGAATTTTTGAGGATGAACATGGAAAGATGAATCTTTCGGTTAAGGATGTTTCAGGACAAATATTATCCGTTTCACAATTTACTTTATACGGAGATTGCAGAAAAGGAAGAAGACCTAATTTTATGAATGCAGCACGTCCTGAATTTGCCAATCCATTATACGAACGATTCAATGAGCTTTTAAGAGAACAAGGGTTAGTTGTAGAAACAGGGCGATTTGGAGAAATGATGGATGTATCTTTTACGAATTGGGGACCAGTTACTTTGATTGTGGAAAGTCCTACATCATAAATGAATAGGATAAAACCTATCCAATGAAATATATTCTCTTTAATTGAGCACTTTAATATGAGTGCTCTTTTTGTATTTATACGAAAAGAAGAATCACAATTAGATAAGAGTACAATAAGCCATAAGACTCTGCAATTAACTTTACAGTGTTAACAAACCTATATTTGGACAAAATAAAACATGATAACGTTAATTAGGATGGAATTGATTTATTTAATAATAGTATAAGGTGGTATGACTTGGATGCATCAGTCACAAAAGGAAAAAAACATGTTGAATGCCGCAAATCGTATGTTGCAAAATACAATTCACGAAACGAAATTAGATCAACTAACGGAAGGTTTTCATTCAAAAAGATCAACTAATTTAGTAGAAGGAGATCCTAAACAAACAATCCGTCCTTAATATAGGCTAACCTATATGCTCAGCATTGACCCCTTTGTATATGTTGGTTAAACTTGAATAGCGCATATGAACAAAAATATAAGAAATAACAAACTTAAAGGGGAAAAACAATGGTTATTTACGTAAACGGAGTTGAGTCAACATTCCATCGCTCTGTGCAAAATATTATTCATTTATTTTTTGAAGAGGTAAACGTTACCTTTATAGAATCATCAAAAACAGACCTGTTCGTTGACATAACAATGATAGATGAAATAGAAAGCACTTCTATAACTGTTAGATTAAAAGATCCTTTAGCTAACAAGAGCTATGAAGCATACATTACAAAGTCTCTAGACCCTACAGCGATAGAGTCTGATAGACGTAAAGCATTAAAGCATATAATGAATCAGCCAATATTACAGGTTTTTGAGCAATATTCGGGTCTTAAACAACCTTGGGGAGTACTTACTGGAATACGGCCAACTAAACTTCTCCATCAAAAACTGAAATCAGGAATAACCAAAGAAAGAGCTCATGCTGAGTTAAAGGAACAATACAAAATTCACGATGAGAAAATTAAACTAATGCAAACGATTGTAGATAGGCAAAAAACAATGGTACCGGATTTATACGATCTCAGATCAGAAGTGAGTATATATATTGGCATTCCTTTTTGCCCAACAAAATGTGCATATTGTACTTTCCCAGCTTATGCTATTAATGGAAAACAAGGTTCTGTTGATTCATTTTTAGGCGGTTTACATTATGAAATGAGGCAGGTAGGCAGCTGGTTGAAGAAAAATAACATGAAGATTACAACTGTATATTTTGGAGGTGGGACTCCTACTAGTATTACAGCAGAAGAAATGGACTTGCTTTACGAAGAAATGGTAAGCTCTTTCCCTCATGTGGATGAAATTAGAGAAATTACTGTGGAAGCGGGTCGTCCCGATACAATTACAGAAGAAAAGCTCGAAATATTAAAAAAATGGAACATAGATCGTATTAGTATTAATCCTCAATCTTATACTCAAGATACCTTAAAAGCGATTGGTCGCCACCATTCTGTGGAAGAAACGATTGATAAGTTTCATTTGGCTAGGAATATGGGGATGAACAACATTAATATGGATCTTATTATTGGGTTGCCTGGAGAAGGAATGAAGCACTTTAACCATACGTTAAATGAAACTGAGAAGCTAATACCGGAATCTTTGACGATTCACACTCTTTCATTTAAACGAGCATCAGAAATGACACAAAATAAAAATAAATACAAAGTTGCAGATCGTAAAGAAGTAACTGAAATGATGAAAAGAGGAGAGGAATGGACAAATAATCACGGTTATGTACCGTACTATTTATATCGTCAAAAAAATATTTTAGGTAATCTTGAAAATGTAGGTTATGCTCATCCTGGTCAAGAAAGCATTTATAACATTATGATTATGGAGGAACAGCAAACAATCATTGGTTTGGGGTGTGGTGCTTCAAGCAAATGGATAGATCCTGTAACAGGGAAGATTACAAGGTTTGCAAATCCCAAGGAACCTAAAGCATATAATGATCATTATAAAAAATATACGGAAGCAAAAATTAAAACATTAAATGAGTTATTCGCAAAGGAAATTACATAGAATTAAACCGCTTACATTTTTGTAACATAACTGTAATCAATTTTAAACTTTATTTTAACATTGTTTCTCTATAATAATTAGTGACCCCCTTTTTAATATATAAAATAAATGTTTTAGACCTGTAGTTTACGTAGCTACAGGTATTTTCTTTTTATTACGTTCTATATACTGTAAGTCTCCCACTGAAAGCAAAATTCCCAAATCCATATATTCCTTACCTCATCTGCAATTAATAATAAATAAGGGGGTAGCATCCATTTGAAAAAAATAATGAAATGGTTTGTAAGTTTAATCGTTATTGTAGTTCTTTCTTTTGCATTGTTTTTAACGTATATGACCATTACGGAGGAAGTCCCTGAAGATGTTATTCAGTTAGATGTTCAAAATAACAACCAAATGGTATTGAAGCAGGGAGAGACATTTAGTACGACTATTTTTAATATTGGATATGGTGGGTTAGATAAGGAGCAAGACTTTTTTATGGACGGGGGAAAGGGCTCACGTTCAAGTAGCGAAAAACAAACGTTAACCAATCTTGAAAATACGCTAAGTTTTTTGCAAAATACAAATTCTGATTTTATTCTTATACAAGAAATAGATGTTAAAGCAAGTAGATCCTATAATACAAACCAAGTAGACATGTTTAAAGAACATTTAAAAGGTTATGATTCAACCTTTGCATATAACTATAATACCCCATGGGTACCCGTTCCGTTATTGAATCCAATGGGTTATGTCAATAGTGGACTGCTTTCTTTTTCTAAGTATAAGATAGAAAAGTCTACAAGATATCAGCTTCCAGGTAGAGAAACATGGCCTGTTCAATTGTTTGAATTAGATCGAGCTATTATCGAAACCAAAATACCAGTTGATAATGGAAAATATTTAAGGATGGTAAACCTTCATTTATCTGCATACGATAAAGGTGGGAAAATAAGAGCTCAACAAGTCACTTTCTTAATAGAATATATGAATGGACATTACAAAAATGGTGATTATGTTGTTTTAGGTGGCGATTGGAATCATCTTCTTTCTGATGTTCAGTTTGAAGACCCAAATTTTCTGGAGGAATGGCCTGAATGGCTCGTACAATTGCCGGAGGATTTTACTGAGGGAGGATTTCAGTGGGCGGTCGATTCTACTGTTTATACTGTTCGGGATAACGTAAAACCCTATGTAGAGGGAGAAAACTTTGTAACCATCATTGATGGATTTTTAGTGTCACCAAATATTGAAATTGTAGATGTAACAGGATTTGATTTGGGGTTTGAAAATAGTGACCATAACCCTGTTACTACAATATTAAAGTTGAAATAATTAGGCTTCTGCCCAATTATTTCATTGTTTCTAATTCAGTTTTATCTCGAAGATTCTCTTTATTGTGTGGTAGTCCAAATGCAGGTACAAGTTTTGAAGGATGGAGCTTGCCACTAAGTCCAAAGAATTCACAGAAACTCATTATCAATGGATTCCATTTTTCCGGATCAATATAATTTTTTTCACCATCAATTAAGATGTTTTCATCCACATGAACACGTTTAATGCTAACTTCAATAGCTGCTAGAGAACTTTTAGGATCCTGCAGTGAGTTTATATTTTCTACAATCGCTTCTAATTGAACAGGGCACTCTGTGACTCGAGGTGCTTTTACTAATTCAGAAGGGGTTCCATTTAAATCTGCTATTTCAAATTTATTAGGTTCATAACGGTATCCCATTTTTTCCTTATACTTTGGTACGGGATTTTTTCCAGTTAGCAGTGCTAGTTTATCCACTATACTTACAAGATCTGCGGAAGGTATATTTAGAACACATTCTCGTTCTCGTTCTAAATTTTGTACAGTTTGAGAAAACCTGCTCATCCCCAGCATGCAAGATTGACCAAGCCACCAAGCAGATGACATAGGCGCTAAATTTGCTGTTCCGTTTTCGTTTAATGTGCTTATCAATACTACAGGTGTTCCAAAGTAAAGAATTTTAGGTTCAATTGTTTTATGCACGATTGATTTCTCCTCCGTTTATTTCTTTTGATTTTTTTAAAAGAATCTTGCTGTCACAGGACGTGACAGATTTTAGACTAGTGTCGGATGCACTGATCCTGCTATTTCCACATGGACGTGGTAGTTTTAGCAGGGATGTAAACGATATTCTTGGTGAGTGTCAGGCTGTTAACTCCTTCTTGGAGGGAATTTTACAGCATGTAAAAACGTGATAAATCCATCTTAGCTTAGGGAGGTTGTTATTTCTTTCAATTTTTTGCTGTGTAATTTTCATTTTCAATTCATTTCTTGTGATCTTGAATTTGAACGTATATGATATAAATTAGAAATAATGAATAATACCTATACATAAAAAAGAGGTGTGTTGATGGGGGAAATTAGAAAGTGTAAATATGAGGAATTAGACGATGTCATTGAGCTATCTTCGTTTGCATTTCAATACGAAGCAAACCCAGATATCATAGCTAACATTAGATCAAGACTAAAACCAGAGCATATATGGGGTTATTTTGACGAGGATAAGTTAGTTTCTATGGCAAGCTTACTGCCGCTTGAAGTGATGATACATAATCAAGTCTTTTCTATGGGTGGAGTAGCAGGTGTTGCTTCTTGGCCTGAACATCGTAGGAAAGGGATCGTAAAGCAATTATTAAAAAAAGCATTATCAGAGATGAAAGAGAAAGAAATGACAGTGTCCATGTTAGCGCCATTTTCTTTTGCTTTTTATAGAAAATATGGATGGGAGACCTTAAGCGAATATAAAAAATATACTATATCTAAATCTCATTTTCCTAAAATAAAAAGTGAAATAGGTACATTTATCAGATACAGAAAAATCCAGGATTGCTGGCAATTATTAAATGAGATCTACGAACAATATACAGCAAAATATAATGGATTGTTGAAAAGAGATGAAAATTGGTGGTTTCAAAGAGTTTTTCAGGAGCAGTATAATATCCAAGTATACTATAACGAATTAGGTTCTCCAGAGGGTTATTTGCTTTTTAAAGTGAAGGATCGTCAGATGAATGTAAAGGAAATGGTCTTTTTAAACGAAAAAGCTCGTACACAGCTTTGGAGATTAATTATTCAGCATGATTCTATGATTGAAAAGGTACAGCTTACTGCTCCAGTAGATGATCCTTTATCCTTTGTACTATCTGATCCGACTTTTGAGCAAGAGATGAATTCTTATTTTATGATGCGTATTGTAGATGTTGAACAATTTATTCGTGAATACCCGTTTTATGCTTCAGGTGTAAAACAGCAATTTATGATTACTGTGAAGGATGAATTTGCTGAATGGAATGATGGACTCTTTGACATACAAATTGATGAAAATGGAAAAGCTAGAGTACATAAGGTTTCATTTTGTGCTCAACATGAAATGGTAGACACCTCTATTCATTGCTCAATTCAATCCTTAAGCAGTTTACTTTCTGGTTTTCAAAGTGTGGAGACGTTATACCAGTTGGGTAAAATGGATGGACCAGAGGAACAAATACATCACTTTGGTTTTCTGATCCCGAAAAAAACCACATATTTTATGGATTTCTTCTAAAGTATTGTAAAGGCAATGTAAATTTTACGATCACATTCATGTTTTGCTTGACATTAAGAACCAACCATATTAAAATCAGTGTTAATTTAAAAATTCCAAAATTTTTAGTCTTGATTCTGTGACGGGACAAAGTAATTCAGAGATTCATATGTAGAGATGGATGCCAAGGGCTGGAAGCATCCTTGTGAAACCTGAATGAATAGACCTCCCTGAGAACTTGCAGCGAAGGGAATCATTTGATTCTTGGTAGCTGTACAGCGTTACGGGCGTTAACCGAAAAGTGTAGGATGCAAATCCTAAATGTGGGTGGTACCACGGGTGATTACAGTTGTTTCAATCTCTCGTCCCTGATAATTAATCAGGGGTGGGGGATTTTTTAATTTTATTTGAATTAATAAAAAAGAGTTACCGTAATTTGCTCTTAAACGTTCCACTTGCAAAACCCGCAAAAGTCACTTATTAAGAGCAAATCACTATTGAATTTTTTATTAATCAGTATTGTGTAGGGGTTAGTTGTTAATTGAAGTAAGGAGGGAACAAGAATGAGGTATCAAAAACCAAAAGGCACACAAGATTTTCTACCTGGTGTTGTAGAAAAGTGGCAATACGTTGAGAAAAAAGCACGGGATTGGTGTCACCGTTTTAATTATAAAGAAATTCGAACACCTATTTTTGAACAAACGGAGCTGTTTATTCGTAGTGTCGGAGAAACGACAGACGTTGTTGAAAAGGAAATGTACACGTTTAAAGATAAAGGCGATCGCAATATGACCTTAAGACCAGAAGGGACAGCAGGGGTGGTTCGAGCTTATATAGAGAATAAGCTTTATGGTGAACCAGATATTCAAAAGCTTTATTATATTGGACCTAAGTTTCGTTATGAACAGCCGCAAAGTGGACGGTTTAGACAATTTCATCAGTTTGGAGTAGAGGTATTTGGTTCTACAGCCCCAAGTATAGATGCTGAAGTGATTTCACTTGGATATAGTCTCTTTAAGGATCTTGGACTGCAGGGTGTAAAAGTAGAAATAAATTCAATTGGAAATAAAGAAAGTAGAGCTGCTTACCGAGGCAAGTTGCAAGAGTTCCTAACTCCAGTGAAAGAAAAGCTTTGTAGCGATTGTCAGTCTAGATTTGACAGAAACCCGCTGCGCATTCTTGATTGTAAGAAGGATCAACAGTATTTTGATGGAGCTCCATCTATTATAGACAGCTTGGATGAGGAAAGCATCGTTCATTTTGAAAAAGTGCAAAAGTACCTTTCAGAAATGGATGTAAAGTTTGAAATTAATCCAAAAATGGTACGAGGATTAGATTATTACACAGATACTGTTTTCGAATTTAAAGCAGAAGGCATTGGAGCAATAGATACAATTGCTGCTGGTGGTCGCTACAATGGTCTTGTTGAACAAATTGGCGGGCAGGATCAACCTGGTGTTGGCTTTGGTATCGGATTGGAAAGAGTATTACTTATATTAGATCATCAAGACATTCAAATTCCAGAGGAAAATCTGTTGGATATATACTTAGTTGCTCTAGGAGAACTGGCTGAAGAAAAAAGTGTAAAGATTTTAAATGAATTAAGGCAAGCAGGGATCAGAGCTGAGAAGGACTATCTTGGGAAAAAAATGAAGGCTCAATTAAAATCAGCTGATCGTCAAAAAGTGAAATATGCAGCTATTCTAGGCGAAGATGAATTAGAACGTGGTGAGATCGTACTGAAAACATTAGAATCACGTGAGCAAAGTGTAATTCCATTGCAAAATTTTGTAGAAGAGATGATAAAAAAAACTAAAGGGGGAAACATGTAAAATGATGCTAAAAACACATCAATGTGGAACATTGACGAAAGCAAACGTAGGTGAAACTGTTGTTTTAAATGGATGGGTGCAAAGAAGAAGAGATTTAGGGGGCGTTTTATTCATCGATCTTCGTGACCGTTCAGGAATTATGCAGATCGTATTTAACCCTGATTTTTCTGGAGAAGCCCTTCAAACAGGTGATAAAGCAAGAAACGAGTTTGTATTAGCTGTTAAAGGTAAAGTGGTAGAAAGAGACGAAGAAACATTAAACCCAAACCTTCCAACAGGTGAAATTGAAGTTCAAGTCTCAGAAATTGAAATTTTAAATGAAGCAAAAAACCCGCCATTTTTTATAGAAGATGGAATTGATGTTGATGAAGCGATCCGTTTGAAATATCGTTATTTGGACTTACGTAGACCAGAAATGCAGCAGACATTAAAGCTTCGCTCTAAAGCGGCAAAGATTTTCCGTGACTATTTAGATGAGAATGACTTTTTAGAAATTGAAACACCGATTTTGACAAAGAGTACACCTGAAGGAGCACGTGATTATTTAGTACCAAGTCGTGTGCAGGAAGGAAAATTTTTCGCATTACCTCAATCTCCACAGTTGTTTAAACAAATGTTAATGGTTGGAGGTATGGAACGTTATTATCAGATTGCTCGCTGTTTCCGTGATGAAGATTTAAGAGCAGATAGACAACCAGAATTTACGCAAGTAGATATTGAAACTTCCTTCCTTTCTGAAGAGCAGCTTCAAGAAATGATGGAAGAGCTAATGGTTCGTTTATTTAAAGAGTTAAAAGGTGTTGATATTCCACGCCCATTCCAACGTTTGACTTATGCAGAGGCAATGGATAAATACGGTTCAGATAAACCAGATCTTCGATTCGGATTGGAATTAGTGGATTTATCTGATGTAGTGGCTAATTCAGGTGTCAAAGTATTTGCAAGTGTTGTTGCAAAAGGCGGACAGGTAAAAGCACTGAATGCTAAAGGTTGCGGAACTTGGAGCCGTAAAGAAATTGACGACTTAGGACCTTACGCTGCTCGTTATGGAGCAAAAGGTTTAGCTTGGATTCAAGTGAAAAATGGAGAACTGAAGGGACCTATCGTTAAATTCTTCAATGAAGAGGAACTAGCTGCAATTAAAGAAAAATTGCAAGCTGAAGATGGAGACTTGCTTCTTTTCTCAGCAGATACTAAAAAAGTAGTTGCAGATGTGTTAGGAAATTTACGTTTAAAAATAGGAAAAGACTTAGGATTAATTGATGAGTCAGAGTATAAATTTGCTTGGGTTGTTGATTTCCCTCTAGTTGAATATGTTGAAGAAGAAAAGCGTCATGTTGCATTACATCATCCGTTTACTCGTCCAAAAGAAGAGGATTTACATCTCTTTGATACTGAACCGACTGAGATTCGCGCACAAGCCTATGACCTTGTTTTAAATGGTTATGAAGTAGGTGGGGGCTCCATGCGTATTTATCAGAAAGACATACAAGAAAAGATGTTTAGTGCACTAGGATTCTCTCAAGAAGAAGCTTACGAGCAATTTGGTTTCTTATTAGATGCCTTTGAATATGGTACACCTCCACATGGTGGAATTGCCTTCGGATTTGATCGTTTAGTGATGCTTCTAGCTGGAAGTACAAACTTGCGTGAAACGATTGCATTCCCTAAAACAGCAAGTTCAGCTGATTTATTAAGTGATGCACCTTCTGGAGTTGGTGAGCATCAATTGGATGATTTATCTATTCGCCTTGCAATTAAGCAAGAAGCTAGCAAATAAATATGGTTAACAAGGTTGATTTTTAGAAAGGAAAGATAGATATGCTTCACCAGTTTTCAAGAAATGAGTTGGCGATCGGTAAAAGAGGCCTAGAAATTATGAAAAACAGCACGGTCGCTGTTCTCGGGATCGGCGGAGTCGGTTCCTTTGCAGCAGAAGCACTGGCACGTTCAGGTGTAGGCCGCATTATACTGGTTGACAAAGACGTTGTAGATATTACAAATGTGAATCGACAAATTCATGCTCTGACAACAACAGTAGGTCAGCCCAAAGCTGAGTTGATGAAAGATCGCATCAAATTGATCAACCCAGAGTGCGATGTGATTGCTTTACAAATGTTTTATACAGAGGAAACGTACGAAACGTTTTTTGAAACTCCATTAGATTTTGTTGTGGATGCTTCTGATACAATCTGTTATAAAATACACTTAATTAAACAGTGCTTAGAGAGAAAAATAAAGATCATCTCAAGCATGGGTGCTGCTAATAAAATGGACCCAACTCAATTTGAAGTAGCAGATATCTCTAAAACTTCAATGGATCCGATTGCACGAGTGATTCGTCAAAAATTAAGAAAAGATCGAATTCACAAAGGTGTAAAGGTTGTGTTTTCCAAGGAGCCGCCTATTGTACCTCTAGATGAAGTGACGGAGGAAATCGTTCCAGAAAATGCACCGGAAATTAGAAAGGCACAACATCCACCTTCAAGTAATGCCTTTGTGCCTTCTGTTTCAGGTTTGATTATGGCTAGTGAGGTTGTTAAGGATTTGCTTGAGGTTAATGATTTGAAGGTACAACGGAAATACTGATTCCTTTTTAAAAAAAGAGCTTAATGCTCTTTTTTTTTACGTTTTGACATTGATTCAAGGTGCTGTAGTCATATTGTAGTCACTTTGTAGTCACATTGGTGGTGAATTGTTATTAATTTTTAGGTAGATAATGAGATAAAATGAATTGGAATTGACAAAACAAAATAGTTTTACTGGGAAAATTGAAGAGAAGAGGGAACTCTTCAATTTTCTTGTGTAGAAAATGGGAGGATGGATTGCTGACAACAAAGGGAACACTATTTAAGATCTGATTTTTCGATAAAAAGTTAGATTAAGTAGAAACCTGTTTAGATAATAAAGGAATTCATGCATCTCGGTCTATGTATCAAATTGTTTCATTAGGAACTTCAATTCTTTTAAAAATATATCCACCTTGTTTTCTACCTTGAATTGTTTTTGCTGCTTTACCTAGTTTTTTTCTTAAACGTGTCATTAAAACACTTACACTTCCTTCATCTGCTGTATCATTCCATATGGAAGAAATAATCTGTGATTTGTGAATAATATGCCCCTCATGTTTAATTAAAAGATTTAAAAGTTCATATTCTCGATTGGATAAGTTTCTTGTGGATTTTTCATCCTGAATGTAAAGTTCAAGTGTGTGGAGATAAGTCTCATGTCCTAAATATATGCAGTGATTTGAATCACTGTTTAGATTTTGTTGATGTTGATTTGTATTATCATATGATGAAGTATAATTTGTAAGAGGTGAGATGAGGTTATGGGTATAGGAATCTTTGAGAAATGTACTATTCTGACCTCTTAACTTGCAAATGGCTTCTGTTCCTCGAATAAGTCTAAAACATTCGCTTTCTTTTTCAATAAGGTCAACCTTAGCGTATCCTGTTGCTGCTTCCAAATAATATTTCATTCCATCTTCTATTTTTTCAATATGAATGAAGTAATCTCCTTTGAGCCTGAAATAGTGGGCTAACCTAGCTTTTTTAAAAGGTGTATCTTTTGGAATCGATAATAGTTTTTCATCTTTTTGGATAATCTCTTCAATGGCTGATAGATTTTCCGTTTGTAAATATAGAGTGATTAAATGGTTTACAACATGCAGTAAGGTATAATCTCCACACTGTTGCAGGTTTTTTTGAAGCATTGAAATTGCAAGTTGGTAATTCCCATTTGCTGAGTGCAACATTGCTTCTGTTAAATTTACATTGTCATTTACTTCAGGAAGTGAGAAGGCTCTATACTGAACCAAGTATTCTACTGTTTGTTCATAATCACCTAATTGGTAGTAACTATTACATAGAAGATAAATGGTATTTGCCTGCATTCTAGCATCAGTGATAGATGCATCTAATGCTTTTTCACCCAACTTTATACTTTCTTCAAATAAACACAAATAGTAAGCATGAACTCCTAATTTATAATACACTAAACCTTTTTCTTCACTAGTAAGGAAATCCTCAAAAAACAATATTCCTTTACCAGATGCATATGTCGAGTGAAATTTGGTAAAATCATCTCGTTCGATAAGATATTTTTGCAATAGGCCTTTGGCGATGTAGGGTATGATTCCATGCGTTCTTGAGTAGTCAATGATGACTTGATACAGAGCGAGCTGAATAGTTGTTTCTTTTATAGTTGCTATCAGGTCATAAAGCCTCTTTACTAATTGTATGGGAACTTCTTCATATGAATAAAGGGTTTCATTGATAATTTTGATGACTTCAGGTAGGTTATTTTCATCTATTAGCTCTTTTTGAATAGGGAATAAACTATCTAGCTTATCTTCAACCATATATAATATCATCTCCTTGTCCCAATTTTGAGTTTCTATGAAAATTTTTTAAAAATATATCCACCTTGTTTTCTACCTTGAATTGTTTTTGCTGCTTTGCCTAGTTTTTTTCTTAAACGTGTCATCAAAACACTTACACTTCCCTCGTCTGCTGCATCATTCCAAATAGAAGAGATAATTTGCGTTTTTTGAATGATTTTCCCCTCATTTTCTAATAAAAGATTTAACAGCTCACATTCTCTGTTGGAAAGATTTCTTCTAGAGTGTTCGTCTTGAATGTAAAGTTCATGTAAATGAAGATAAGTATTGTGTCCTAGATAAATTAAGTCTTTTGAATCACCCTTTAGATGATGTTGGTGTTGATTTGTATTATCATATGTCGAAGTATAATTTGTAAGAGGTGAGATGAGGTTATGGGTATAGGAATCTTTGAGAAATGTACTATTCTGGCCTCTTAACTTGCAAATGGCTTCTGTTCCTCGAATAAGTCTAAAACATTCGCTTTCTTTTGAAGTGAGGTCAACCTTAGCGTATCCTGTTGCTGCATCCAAATAATATTTCATTCCATCTTCTATTTGCTCAATATGGATATAGTAATCACCTTTTAGTTTGATGAAATGGGCTAATTCAGCTTTTTTGAATGGTGTAGTATATGTAATTGAGAATAGTCTCTTTTCCATTTGGAGAAGTTTTTGTATAACTGAAAGATATTTAGATTGTAAGTATAAAGTGATTAAGTGGTTCACTGTGTGGAGCAGTGTAAAATCTCCACATTGCGGAAGATTGTCTTGAAGTATAGAAATTGCTACATAATTGTTTCCTTTTGCAGAATGTAACATTGCTTCGATTCCTATTGCATTGTCTTTCACTTCTGGGAATGAAAACTCTTTATATCGAGTTAAATATTGTTCTGTCAGCTCATATTGACCTAATTGGTAGTAACTATTACTTAGACCACATATTGTGTTTGCTGTCATTCTAGTATTACATGCAGTTGCTTCTAAAGCTTTTTCACCCAACTCTATACTTTCTTCAAATAAATATAAGTTATATGCATGAGTTGCCAATTTGTAATAAATCATGCCTAACTCTTCATTTGTAAGGAATTCCTCAAAAAATAAAACTCTTTTTCCTGATTCATATGTTGATCTAAGTTTTGTGAAATCATCTCGTTCAATAAGATAGGTTTGTAATAAACCTTTGGCAATGTAGAGAATGATCCCATGCGTTCTTGAGTAGTCAATGATGGATTGATAGAGAGCTAGCTGAATAGTTGTTTCTTTTATGGTTGCTATCAGGTCATAAAGCCTCTTTACTAATTGTAAGGGAACTTCTTCATATGAATAAAGGGTTTCATTGATAACTTTGATGACTTCAGGTAGGTTATTTTCATCTATTAGCTCTTTTTGAATAGGGAATAAACTATCTATCTTATCTTCAACCATATATAATATCAACTCCTTGTCCCAATTTTAGTTTCTATGAAAGTTTTTTAAAAATATATCCACCTTGTTTTCTACCTTGAATTGTTTTGGATGCTTTACCTAGTTTTTTTCTTAAACGTGTCATCAAAACACTTACACTTCCCTCGTCTGCTGCATCATTCCAAATAGAAGAGATAATTTGCGTTTTTTGAATGATTTTCCCCTCATTTTCTAGTAAAAGATTTAACAGCTCACATTCTCTGTTGGAAAGATTTCTTGTAGAGTGTTCGTCTTGAATGTAAAGTTCATGTAAATGAAGATAAGTATTGTGTCCTAGATAAATTAAGTCTTTTGAATCACCCTTTAGATGATGTTGATGTTGATGTTGATTTGAATTATCATATGTCGAAGTATAATTTGTAAGAGGTGAGATGAGGTTAAGGGTATAGGAATCTTTGAGAAATGTACTATTCTGGCCTCTTAACTTGCAAATGGCTTCTGTTCCTCGAATAAGTCTAAAACATTCGCTTTCTTTTTCAATAAGGTCAACCTTAG
Source organism: Chengkuizengella axinellae (assembly GCF_030730905.1). Classification (GTDB taxonomy): domain Bacteria; phylum Bacillota; class Bacilli; order Paenibacillales; family KCTC-33759; genus Chengkuizengella; species Chengkuizengella axinellae. The sequence goes on from NZ_JAVAMP010000001.1 coordinate 318,166, forward strand.
CGTATCCTGTTGCTGCTTCCAAATAATATTTCATTCCATCTTCTATTTTTTCAGTATGAATATAATAATCTCCTTTGAGCCTGGAATAGAGGGCTAACCTAGCTTTTTCAAATGGTGTATCATATGGTATAGATAATAGTTTTTCTTCTTTTTGGATAAGTTCTTCAATTGCTGATAGATTTTCTGTTTGTGAGTATAAAGTGATTAAACGGTTCACAACATGTAATAAGGTATAATCTCCACACTGTTGCAGGTTTTTTTGAAGCATTGAAATTGCTATCTGATAATTCCCATTTGCTGAATGTAACATTGCTTCTGTTAAATTTACATTGTCTTTCACTTCTGGAAGTGAGAAGGCCCTATACTGAGCCAAGTATTCTGCAGCTTGTTCATAATCACCTAATTGGTAGTAACTATTACATACAAGATAAATGGTATTTGCCTGAATTCTAGCCTCAGTGATAGTTGCATCTAATGCTTTTTGACCCAACTTTATACTTTCTTCAAATAAACACAAATAGTAAGCATGAACTCCTAATTTATAATACACTAAACCTTTTTCTTCACTAGTAAGGAAATCCTCAAAAAACAATATTCCTTTACCAGATGCATATGTCGAGTGAAATTTGGTAAAATCATCTCGTTCGATAAGATATTTTTGCAATAGGCCTTTGGCGATGTAGGGTATGATTCCGTGAGCTCGTGAAAAATCAGTCACAACTTGATATAGGGCAAACTTGATTGATGGTTCCTTAATAGTTGCTATAGAATTATACAGATTCTTTATCAAATCTGTAATTTCTTCTTCTGGAGATTGAAGGGTCTTCCTAACAATTTTTATAAGTTTAGGAATATCATTCTTTACCAACTCATCACTATTAGAAAATATAGTATCGTATTTTTGTTCAACCATAATGCAATCATCTCCTAATTATGACTTTCGATCACTTTTAAAAGTCATTTATACATATACATTATTTAGGATCTTTTATCACAGAAATTGAAAGGGACTGATTTTTTATGTTGGTACTATTTTAATATAATTTGTTATATTCAAAATAAATGTTTTTTTAAAACAATTATTTGCTAAAAGAAAAAACACCTTATAAGGTGTTTAAGAATTTATTTAGATCCTTGAAAAAATTGAAACATGAACTAAAAGTTACATGTTTCTCGAATTTAGTTATTAGAATTTGTACACTATTTTTAGTAGGACTTTACTTCACTACCAACCGCCATCGCCTACTGTTAATTTAGCAAATTTTGAAACTTCAATAGGAATAATTGTTGATACAAGAAAAGCATAGATGAGTATAGATTTGATAAATCCTCTTTTTTTCATATTAATATCCTCCTCCAATTTTTTTTAATTTGAGGTTTTCGATTTGCAATTAAGGTAGTTTTCTAGTTTCTCTATAGTTAAAATATTCATCTTCTCTTTGTTATTAGTATGTATATTCATAATTAGTCTCAAGCATTCACTTTCTTTAGCAATAAGGTCAACATTGGAGTAACGTGTTGCCGCTTCTAAATAATAATTTATGCCATCTTCTGTTCTATTAGTTAGGATAAAGTAATCTCCTTTGAGTTTGAAATAGTGACCTAACTCTGCCTTTTTAAACGGGGTAACATATGTATTAGCAAGAATCTTTTCTTCTAGTTGAAGAAGTTCCTCAATTTCAGATATTCTATTCTCTTGTAAGTACAGATTTATTAAAAGGTTCACAACATGAGGCAAGGTATAATTTCCGCAAATTGGTAAGTTTTCTTGAAGTATTGAAATAGCTGATTGATGACTTCCGCTTGCTGAATATAGTACTGCTTCTATTAAATATGTATTGTCTTTTACTTCTGGGAGTGAAAATTCCTTGTATAGATCTAAGTATTTTTTTGTTTGTACATAATCGCCTAAATAGTAATAACAATTACATATGATATAAATAGTGTTTGCTTGCATTCTAATATCAGATATCGTTGAATCCAATGCTTTTTTACCCATCTCAATACTTTCTTCAAATAAATACAAGTTGTAAGCATGAACTTCTAATTTATAATAAATCACCCCACGCTCTTCACTAGATAGAAAATCCTCAAAAAACAAAATACCTTTCCCCGATACATATGTCGACCGAAGCTTAGTAAAATCATCCCGCTCAATCAGATAAGTCTGCAACAAGCCTTTAGCGATATAAGGCATGATTCCATGTGCTCGTGAGTAATTAATGATGACTTGATAGAGTGCTAATCTAATAGTAGAATCTTCGATATTTCCTGTTTTTGTATAAAGTTCTCCTACTAATTCTAAACTATCCTCTGTAGAATATTCAAGGGTTTTTCTAGCAACTTTGGTAATTACATCAATATTTTTGCCTACTTGCACCAATTTATTAAATATAGAGAATAAAATATTCGTTCTCTCTTCAACCTCGATATATTGTTCGATCAATTCTTCAAAAGGAATATGTAGTACAGAACCAATTTTTTGAATATTAGCAAGGGATGGGCGTTTAATTTGTCCAGATTCAATTCGAGACAAATTTGCTTTATCCACTTCAGATAATGTTTCTAATTGTACTAATGTCATTTTTGCTTGTTTTCTATAATATTGAATGAGTTCCCCCAATGATGAAGGTTTATAGGTGGTTATCATTCTTGCTCCACTCCTTTTACATATATATTGACTATACATAAATATTTGTTATTACATATATATTTGAAAATTAATCAATTAATAACTTATTTTACCATTATATTTTATGAAAATAAAGTCTATCTCATCTAATTATAATGGCAACTGTGAAGTTTTTTCTATTAAATTCAAAAATATTGAATACTTTTGCTTAAGTAATGATAATTTGCAGCCTTTTAAAATAGAAATAATATGAGAGGATGTGATAGGATGAAATTGCATCATCGATGGATGATATTAATATTAATAATTTTGTGTATATTTTTCATAAGCATGACTTCACTTGCAAGTGAAAAGTCGATTAAGGTTTATTATGATGGTGAGGAAGTTTTATTTGATGAAAAACCTGTTGTGGTAAATGGGGTAACGTTAGTTCAGTTTAGACCTATATTTGAAAAGATGGGAATGCAAATATCCTGGGATCAAACGACAGGAGAAATTACTGCTTTTAATCTGATGCTTTATATGAAATTAACATTAGATAAAGAAATGGCCGCGGTTAATGATGAAGAGATCGTTTTACAAACGGCACCTACAAATATCAATGGTCACACATTTGTCCCTTTAAGATTCATAGCAGAACAAGGAGACAAAGAGATCATTTGGAATCAACAAGAACGTACAATACATATCAAATCAGATTCGCATAAATTATTAATAGATGCTCTGGTAGATAAAAATTTTCCTCAAATAAAATATTTGTTTAGTACTTATGATTATTCTAGCTTTACTAAGTTTTCTAGTCAATTATTAGAAAAAGATATAAACCCCAATTTGAAAGATGTAAACGGCAACTCCCTATTACATCTTTCCATTACTTATTCACAACCAACTATTGTGCAGGGTTTAATTCAATCTAAAGCAGATTTAACTTCCATGAATAATGAAGGTGAAAATCCATTAGAATTAGTTCAATCTCATTACTTGCTCAGCATAGAACAGTCATTGGAACATAAGGAAACATTAAGAGAAATTATGAGACTAATTATTGATCAAATGGCTGTAAACGAGACGATTGATTATGAAGAAGGGGATCAATATATTGGGCAAATTGTAAATGAATTTAGAAATGGGTATGGAACATATATTTGGGCAGATGGCGATATGTATGCAGGTGAATGGATAGATGGGTATTACAGCGGTTATGGAACTTACACTTTTCAACACGGTGATGTGTATGAGGGTGATTTTCTGTATGAGGAGAGCCATGGACAAGGAACGTATACTTGGTCTAATGGGGATCAATATATTGGGGAATGGAAGAATGATTTATATAACGGAAATGGAAAATTTATCTATGCAAATGGGGATATATATGAAGGAGAATTTCTAAATGAAAAGAAACACGGGTATGGCAGGATAACTTATTATGAAGGTACGGTGTATGAAGGGTATTGGGATAATGATGTACAACACGGATATGGAAAAATTTATAAATTATATGAGGAAGGTTATGTTGAAGGTCATTTTGTTAATGGAATTCTAGAAGGAAATGTGATCGTAACCATGCCTGATGGCAGTAGTTATGAGGTACTCTACACTAATAATGAAGTCGTGGAGGTATTAAAGCAATTTCGATATAAATTCAAAATGAAGGAAGCAGATACCGAATATGATGTTGTGATTTACTCAGAGGATGAAACGATTCGAAGCGGAATCGGTAGACAATGGGCATGTACGAATGCAGATGATGTCATTTATAACGGAACTTATCAAATGGAGATTTTATTAAATGGGCAGCTAATTGACAGTATGAATTTAGGAGACGTAACATTTAAAGATAATGGTCTAAAAGATTTTTCTTTTATTATTCAAGGCGAACCAGACTTATTGGCTATCTCACAATGTGAAGGAAGTGATTTCAACTTATTAAAGTTTTATATGATCAAAGATGGTAAAATAACGCTGATTAAAAATGAAAGCGAAGATCTGAATCTTTATTTATCCTCTGGTTTATCTATGAAATATGTTTCACCTCAACATTATCAATCTATGGTTTATTCAAATGAAAAAGGATACGTGTTTTCAAATTGGGAGTTGGATATTGAGAACGAAATGTTTATTCATAAGAAGGATTTCTCATTTGATGATTGGGGAAGTGATTATGGAACGAAGTGGATGGAAGATGAAACATATATTTATATAGATTAATCATTTAGAGGGTGTAGCAGCACCCTCCTTATAACCATTTTTTATTTTTTACCATTTTTTATTTTTTCTTCTTACACAAACCTTTACTTTACGAGTTTTTCTTACTTTTTTAGTTAATGTAATTTTTGTAGTGTTGGTTACTCTTCTAGTAATGATTTTTCTTTTTACTCTCACTCTTGTTCTCTTTTTAGTTTTACAATGTGCCATCACTATCACCTCCTATATAATTATTTATATGGAAATAGAAATGATTGGCTTGTGTATTTAACTCAGAGTAAACGTACAAATTGTGAAAACTATACTTTTTGCCTATCTTCAAAATTAAATAAATTGAATTCACGTTTTGATTTTTGATATAGTCTAAAGAAGTAGTACGTTCAAAAAGTTGCGTCTTCTGAAATAAGAAGGTTGAACAAGAACAACCTTTATAATATGAATAGAATAAAAAAATGAATGAATACTTGAAGGTAGTGAAAAATAATGGACTTGTTTTCATATGATGAATCACAGCAGACGAATCATCAGTTATTGGCAGATCGAATGCGGCCGCAAACTTTAGATGAATATATTGGACAAAAACATATCGTGGGAGAAGGGAAGCTGCTTCGAAGAGCTATAGAAGCGGATCAACTGACGTCGATTATTTTGTATGGACCCCCTGGGGTTGGGAAAACAACATTAGCAAACATCATTTCTAATCAAACCAATGGGAGCTTTGTGCAGTTAAATGCTGTTGATGCTTCCGTTAAAGATGTGCGCGAAGTGATTGAAAATGCAAAAATGAGTAAAAGGATGTACGATAATAAAACAATCCTTTTTTTAGATGAAGTACATCGGTTTAATAAATCTAGACAGGATGCTCTATTACCAGCAGTAGAGCAAGGTATTATTATATTGATTGGAGCGACAACAGAAAATCCTTTCCATCATGTAAATGGTGCTTTGCTTTCCAGATCAACTTTATTTGAATTACAGGCTTTAACATACAAACACTCTCTAGAAGCCATGAAAAGAGCATTAGGAGATGAAGGTAAAGGGTTAGGGACTCTTCAAGTCCAAGTGGATGAAGAGGCTTTGCTGCATGTTGCACAAATGGCAAATGGTGATATACGAAGATCTTTAAATGCCTTAGAATTAGCGGTCATGACAACTCATCCAAATCAAGAAGGAACAATTCATGTCACATTGGAAGTAGCAGAGGAATCCATTCGTCGTCCAACGATTAAAGCGGATGAGTCCACCCAATATGATATTTTATCTGCGTTTCATAAAAGTATTCGAGGATCAAGTGATGCAGCGTTGTTTTGGTTTATATATGCGGTTGAAAAACTAGGTATGGACCCTATGACTTTCATTAGAAGGTTGATTGTAGCTAGTAGTGAAGATATAGGGCTTGCAAATCCGCAGGCGATGGTGCAATCCGTTACAGCTATGGAAGCCTATCAAAAAATTGGCTGGCCCGAAGCAAAATATATCATTTCCCAGGCAATTTTATTTGCAGTGGAAAGTCCTAAATCGAATGCGATACCTACTGCTTTATCAAAAGTAGCACACATATTGGAAAACTTGAAATCGGCAGAAGTTCCTTTCCATTTAAGAGATACACACTACAAAGGAGCCGAAGAACTAGGGCATAAAGGATATCAATATCCACATGATTACCCTGGTCATTATGTGAAGCAGCAATATTTACCTGATAAAATTAAAAATCAAACCATCTATGAAGCTACAGAACAGGGGATGGAAGAAAAGATTAAAATCAACCAAAGCCGAAGAAGGAAACAGCAATAGTAGATGTTGGTTTAAAATAAAGTTTGATCAAAAATTTCATGCAAATCCTTATTCTATGGCAAACAAAAAGAATCCATTTTAAAAAAAGATTGATCAAAATGAATTCCTAATTTGAAATTGACTACTTTATTTTTATAAAAAAGTTTGATCATTCTATTGTCTACCTTCTTTTACAATTATTTTTTAACCTGTTATATAATCTTTAATGAATTTTGCCAATAGTAACGTAATACATTCTTTGAAAAACAACTCAATATCCCAGAGGCATCATCATCTGTTAACTCTCCTAACTAATTGATGGTTTCTTGTGGGGTGTAGGCAGCTGAGATGGTTTTGGCTTAATAGTTACATTGATTTTAGATTATGATACTACTTGTGATACTTTTTTTGATTTTTTAAAAATGTTTGTAAAAAAGCTACTTAACGCAAATATAAGTATAGTAACACTTAAAAAAAGATAAGGAAAACGAATATTTCCATTTCCAAAGAATTCACTAATAAAGTCAAGGAAAATAGGAGAAAAAAATTGTCCTAAAAACATGGTACTTGATACAATTGACATTGCAGTTACAGTATTTTTCTTATCTACTGAATTGGAAACAGCTAAGAACAAATCAGGAATATATAACCCCATCCCTGTCCCCATAATAAGAACCCCAGCGCAAATCATAAATAAATTAGTACCTGTACCTATTAGATAAAAACCAATTGACATTAACAAAAATAAGGTAGGTACGAACATTTTGATTAAAAACACCTTTATCTTTCTATATAAAAAACCAGCTATAAATCCTGAGATTGATATAAATGAGATGACAACACCTGCAATTGTAGAATCTCCCAAACTTAATTCATTTACATAAATCGCAATATTTGCGGGAATTGAGTAAAATGCAATTATTATTAAAAACATTGAAATACTTATTACATACACTCTTTTTGGTAACTTACTTTTTCCAGTATTTATTGTATCAGTTTTTTTCTGCTCATTAGGTAAAAACAACCACACTAATAATAAAACAATGAGTCCAATTAAATATACCGAGAAAGAGTATCTCCAACTTATTGCAGCTAACCATCCAGATAATAATAAAGAAATAATTCCTCCAAAATTATTCGATGCACTAGCTCTACCCATCATTGTTGCTCTTTTTTCACCTTCAAAATAGTCAGAAATCAAACTTGTTGTAAGAGGCATTATAAAACCTACACCTATTCCCAACACTGCTCGGAAAAACAATAAAATAGAAATATTATTTACGAATGCTCCCCCTACACCACCTACCAAATATAAAGATAAACCTAACATTATTAGTGATTTTTTACTATATTTGTGACTTAGTTTACTCACTACAATTGTTGATGGAATGATGAATAAAGAGGGGATTGTAACTATTAATTTTATAAGTGTAATATTAGCTTCATTGAAATATTCCTCTAAATTACTCAATGCTGGAGCAATTGCAGCTCCTACCATGACAGTTAATAATGATAAAGATAGTATGGTGATGGATACTTCTCTCATATGCCTCTCTCCTTTATTAATATAATTAAAAATACTATTTTTTATAACACCCTCCAGTATACAAAATATAACAAAAATATCATAGCATGATTAAATCCCATAAAGGTAGGATGTAACTTTAATCCACAAGACGCTTCTCTGTTAGAGAAACGCACCTTATTGTTGAGAATTAGTATGTTCCTTAAATTCAAGTAATTTAACTTTATATTGTATTTCAATAAATTGCGTTTGTCTTTAAATTAGAAGATTTACTTTGTCTCATTATTTGATTGTGTTACTGACATCCTATAACCCATTTATATTCACTATCAAATCTTAAACAATCTGGCCCCGATTGTGTAATAAGTAGTTAAAAAACTCATGATTCACATTCAATTCATGAGTTTTGATCAATCTTTTTTACATGTGATCAAACTTTATTTCAAACCTATAGTAGAAAAGATAGATATAAAAATGAACCTTTAAAAATCACTATTAGATAGTGCTTTAGAAGGTTCTTTTTTTAGTCTCATAATTTAAGATTTGATGATGATATGATTTTCCATCCGATTGAAAATCTCAGTCTATAAAAGGTTTCGCTATAAAAATGTACAGAACAACCAGTAGATTGGCACAATCAGCAAGTACAATTACTACATATATTAAATCATGAGGTTGATAAAGCCATATAAACAACTGAATGAAAGAAAGGAGATTATAATCTATGAGTTATTCCTCTCAAAATGATGCATGCTGTCCGATCTCCTGTGCGGGAATGGATTTGATTCCAAGGGATTTGTTTTTAGTAAAGAGATGTGTTCCTATTCAAGCTTTATGTAATTCTTTAAACTTCGATTTGTTTGTAGATAATGGCAATCTACAACCTAGTGGAGTAATTACTTTTGTGAATAAGACTACATGTCCTGATTGTCAAATGACTGCTGATATTACTGACAATGGCGTAATAACCTCTTATTCGATTGGAATAGAAAGTTCAGTAACCATTGAAGTAAGCAATTTAGAAATGATTGTAATTGAATGTAATTCTACTGTACAAGCAAATATTTGTACAGGGACTTTAGAAATGGACTTGCAATACAAGCTTTGAAGGATTGTTATGTAAATTCATAAAAAAACCTTAGAAAAGAGAGGTGAGGGGACTATGGATTCATATACTGCTAAAAGTGATACTTGCTGTCCCATATCATGCGCAGGTCTTGAACTATTTGCTAAAGAACGCATATTAATAAAAAGATGCCTTCCAATTAGAGGATTATGTAATGATCCAGATATTCCTAACCCACCAATTATTACATTGTTTGATTCAAACTTATCACCAGATTCTACTCAGTTACCTTCAGGGGTTATTACAGTAGTGAACACAACAGAAAATTCTAGCTGTAGTATGGTTTTATTTGTGACTGATGTTTTAGGAGCAGTGAGTACAGAAGTGGAAAATAATAGTTCATTTACTGTGACAGTAAATAGATTATCAATTGTTTTTATAGTATGTGTAGGACCCGATCAAACTGAATTTTGCACAGGAACATATGAAATGGATTTATCATATGACATTAATAAATAGATGGAGAATAATTATTTTTCTATTGAGTGGGTGTATGGTGTTTTCATAGTTTGAGAAAAGGTAAGATATGCTTAAAATGAGTTTTACTACTAGTAGATGCGCACATACGATGAATACACCTCTAACATATATTAGAATATATCTTATTGTTTAGAGTTGATATGAATGGGAAAGGAAATGGTTGACCATGGAACACTATCGATCTCAAAATAATGTATGCTGCCCAATCTCGTGTGCCGGAATACAATTAATTCCTAAGGAATTAATTTCTATTAAGAGATGTGTACCTATTCGTGATTTATGTGATGGTTTTAACAGCTTCGCTATTTTATTCATTGCTCAGAATATACCTATCAATTCACCTCAGTTGCCAAAAGGGATCATTACTTTAGTAAATACAAGTTCAGATCCTGAGTGTACAATGGCACTTTTACTTTTAGATTCAAATGCTCTCATTTTCCAAGCTGTTTCAGCTCAATCCTCTATAAATGTAGAAGTGGACAGACTTTTTATTGCAATAGCAGTATGTTTTGGACCTGATCCGACTCAATTTTGTACTGGTACTTTTGAAGCAGACTTACAATACGAAGTTATAAAGTAGTTGTTTGCAAAATAGGAAAGTCACATAATCTACTTAACCCAGATTTGGATTTGATTAAAGAATAAGACTTGGATTAATAACATATACAATTCACTGCTAATTCGTTATACTATATAAACTCATTGAACACCAAAAGGAGATATATAAATGGCATTATTCACAAAATTAAAAGAAGAGAAAATGATAGCCATTCTAAGAGGTTATACATTTGATGAAGCAACACATACAGTGGATGCTTTAATAGAGGGTGGCATTCGTTTTTTAGAAGTAACAATGAATACAGACGGAGCTTTACACATGGTAAATCAGTGGAGAGAAACATATGATCAAAGAGCATATATTGGTGTCGGTACCGTATTAGATGAGGATATGGCTTGGGATGCCATACAAGCAGGTGCACAATTTATAATAACACCTAATTTAGATGAAAGAGTTGTTAAAGTTGCTTTAGATAATGAGGTTGATATTTGGCCAGGAACCTTTACACCTTCTGAGATTGTACGAGCTACAAATCTAGGAGTGGATGCAGTTAAGATATTTCCGCTAGCGAGTCTTGGAATTTCATATTTAAAAGAGATTCGTGCGCCTCTTGATCATATTCCAATGATCGCAACGGGTGGGGTTACATTAGAAAATATGCATGAATATTTCAATGCAGGAGCTTCAGCTGTTGGAATCGGGAGCAGTCTTGTAAACAAGAAATTAATACAATCAGGTCATTTTGAAGAGTTGACAGTTCTAGCCAAACAATTCGTTGACAAAGTTAAATGAAAAACAATCCCTAATAAGTAGACAAGCTACTGTTCAATATTCATATCATTTGGACAATGAAATATGTTGTTTGCAAGTTCGATAATATCTTCTGGTTTATTTATTGAATTCTAGAAAGATTAATGCTTTATCAGAGTTTCTTAGCAGTGCTTTGGTTCCATCTTCTTAATATACATAATTCCCCATTACAAATAGATAGCAAAAACAATACATGAGGTGTTGTAATATTGAATAAATTTGACTATATTTCAGAAACAGAAAGATTAATGATTAGACCTTTAATAGAAGAAGACTATCAAAATTGGTTAAATGAATTTAATAATAGACTTCCTTCTCAGCATAAGTATGATAAAGGGAAAATGGACATGAGCGAATGTACTCAAGAATGGTTTCATCAATTAGTGGAAAATCATCAACAATTAGCGATAAATGATACTGCTCATGTATTTGGTATCTTTAGGAAAGAAGATGGCAAACACATAGGGATGATTGACTTCTCCACTTTAGCTAGAAATGATTTTCAATGGGCTAGATTGGGGTATACCATACACAATCAGTACTGGCGAAATGGATATGGTAAAGAGGCAGTCGGCGCAGCACTTCAAATTGCCTTTTCTGAATTGAAATTTCATAGAGTTGAGGTCCATATCAATATGGGTAATGTACCTTCTGTACGATTAGCAGAGAGTGTAGGTATGAAGTTTGAATGTATACGAGAAGGTTTTATTTTTGAAAATGGAGAGTGGACGGATCATCGTGTGTATTGTATAAATAATAAAAATTAAGGATGAAAATGAAAATCGGACCTCCAGTATTGCTCGAAGGTCCGATCGTAAGATGCTCACCTCAATAGGAAGTATCTTTCTTCTAATCAGGTGGAGTAGAGTCTCGATCTGATTTGTGCTAAATCGAGTTTACTTCAAAACCTGATCAATGGTTGCTCCACCTAAACAAACTTCAACCTGATAAAATACTACCGCTTGTCCAGGAGTCACTGCTTTTTGTGGTTCGTCAAATTGTACATGAACTTGTCCATTTTTGATCGCAGTAATCGTTACGCCTTGATCTTTTTGTCTATAACGAAATTTAGCTGTACATTTTATAGGAGTTTCAGGTGATGCATCACTGATCCAAACTGCATCAGAGGCAATAAGGCCTTTGGAATATAAACTTGGATGCAGCTCTCCTTGTACTACATAAAGAACATTGTTTTCTAAATCTTTATCGGCTACAAACCAAGGTTCACCAGAACCTTTTCCACCAATACCTAACCCTTTACGTTGACCTAATGTGTAGTACATCAATCCATCATGGCGTCCGACTACATCCCCTTCAAATGTTTTCATATCACCAGGTTGAGCTGGGAGGTATTCACTTAAAAACTCTTTGAAATTTCGCTCACCTATGAAACAAACACCAGTACTGTCTTTCTTCTTCGCTGTTGCAAGCCCTGCTTCTTCTGCAATTTTACGAACTTCTTGTTTAGGAAGATGTCCAATAGGGAACATTGCTTTAGAAAGTTGATTTTGATTTAATTTACTCAAAAAATAACTTTGATCTTTATTGTTGTCAACACCACGTAAAAGGGTATGTTGTCCATTTTCTCTTTCTAGGCGAGCGTAATGTCCTGTAGCAATATAATCTGCTCCTAGTTCGAGGGCTTTATTTAAAAAGTCTCCAAATTTAATTTCTCGATTACACATTACATCAGGATTTGGAGTGCGCCCTTTTTTGTATTCATCTAAGAAATAAGAAAAAACCTTATCGCTGTATTCTTTTTCAAAATTCACAGTATAAAAAGGGATGTCAATTTGTGCGCACACTCTTCTTACATCTTCTGCATCCTCTTCAGCTGTACAATGGCCAAATTCATCTGTGTCATCCCAATTTTTCATAAACACTCCGATGACATCGTAACCTTGCTGTTTTAACAATAATGCAGTAACAGAAGAATCAACACCTCCTGACATGCCCACAATAATACGAGTTGATGAGTTGTTAGACATGAAAAAAACCTCACTTATCATAAATATACCTACAAAAGTGGGACCCGGAATATATAGTGAAAACTTAGTTATAGCAACTTCTGTAGGTCTAATTGATTAAACATATATTTCAATAGTAACGAGTTTAACATATTTTAATAAAATTTAATAAAACAGTTAAAAATTTTTTACTATTGCAAGCTCTTATATGATAACATATAATTATCTTTTCAATAACTAACTTTTTATAACTTACTTTTCCTTATATAGATAGATTGAAATGAACATACAGCATTATAAATGGATGGTTGCTGTTTGCATTGAACTAAAAACTAATATTTTGAAGTATATGGGGTGTTACCTTGAAAATTTCTACTAAAGGTCGTTATGGACTTACCATCATGATGGAATTGGCTTCTAATTATGGAGAAGGTCCAATTTCACTAAAAAGTATAGCTGAAAAACACCAATTATCTGAACATTATTTAGAGCAATTGGTTGCTCCTTTAAGGAATTCCGGATTAGTAAAAAGCATTCGCGGAGCTTATGGAGGTTATCAGTGTTCTAAACCACCAGAGGAAATTACTGCAGGTGATGTCATTCGCGTTTTAGAAGGTCCTATAAGTCCAGTCGACTTTACTGAAGAAGATGATCCAGCTAAGAGAGACCTCTGGATTAAAATTCGCGATAGTATTGCAAAGGTATTAGATTCAACAACTTTGGCAAATCTAATTCATTATCAAGATGAAGGAGAAGAGCATGAAAACAACATGTTCTATATTTAATAGGTGATGAACAATGCATAATATTTATTTGGATCATGCTGCTGCCACTCCGTTACATCCAGATGTTTTTGAGGCGATGGTGCCCCATTTAAAGGAGCAGTACGGAAATCCTTCTAGCCTTCATTCATATGGAAGAGCTGCAAAAATAGCATTGGATTCTGCTCGTGATTTGGTTGCAGCACAACTGTACTGCAGTCCAAACGAAATTATTTTTACAAGTGGCGGAACTGAAAGTGATAATCTAGCTATTATGGGGATCGTAGCAGCAAGTAAAAGGCAACCTGCGCATGTGATCACAACACAAATTGAACATCGTGCTGTTTTAAGTACATGTCAACATCTTGAGGAATTAGGGCATTCTGTGACTTATTTACCTGTTGACAAGTCAGGTTTAGTATCAATAGATGATGTGAGAAAAGCAATTAAACCTGAAACCGTGTTAATCAGTATCAACTATGGTAATAATGAAGTAGGTACGCTGCAACCGATCGAAGAGATCGGGTTATTGTTGCGTGAAAAAGGAATTTATTTTCATGTAGATGCTGTACAGGCATTGGGTAAAATAAACATTAACCTCTTGGAACTTCCCGTAGATCTTATGAGTTTGTCGGGACATAAAATCAATGGTCCGAAAGGCATTGGTTTGTTGTATGTGAATAAAAATGTTCATTTAAAACCTAACATATTCGGTGGGAATCAGGAACGGAAGCGACGTGGAGGAACTGAAAACCTTGCCTCTGCTATAGGTTTTTCAAAGGCGTTGGAAATGGCCGTTTTTAATGTAAATAAAAATCAGAAAATTCTAAATGATTTAAGATCACAGATGATTGAAGGGCTGAAAAAAGAATTAGGTGATCATGGTTTCGTGATTAATGGTCATCCTAATCAAAGGTTGCCTCACATTTTAAATGTAAGTTTTAAACAAATGAATAAGGAAACGTTATTGATGAATTTTGATATTGAAGGGATAGCGGCTGCAAGTGGGTCTGCATGTACATCAGGTTCTATAAAGGATTCACATGTATTGGATGCAATGCATCTTTCTCCTGAACTAAAAAAAGGAGCTATTCGTTTTAGTTTCGGGTTAAACAATACAAAAAAAGAAATTGAAATTGCAGCAAAAAAAGTTGGAACCATTGTTAATCGTTTACGTAATAAGTAGGAGGGGGAATCATATTTTGCAAAAAGCCAAGGATATTATTGGATTACCCGTTATTGAGATTGAAAAGGGTGAGCAAACAGGTTCTGTTAAAGATTTTCTACTTAATGATAATTGGGAAATTCAAGCGATTGTATTAGAAGGAAAACACTGGTTTTCTTCAACTAGAATTGTGGAATGGGAAGAAATTATTTCTTTTGGAAAAGATGCCGTAACCATAGAAAACGAGAAGGTTATAGAGCATCTCGATGATGTATATAATCAGTTTCATCCTTTATACAATGGAGAGAAAAAAATACTGGGTCTTCCAATTTTAACGGTGAATGGACATGAATTAGGAATGGTTGATGATGTTTATTTTGGTGGGAAAATGGGAAGAAAAATAATAGGATATGAATTAACAGATGGTTTAATCTCAGACATACAGGATGGGAGGAAATGGCTGCGTGCCCCTAAACAGATAACTGTGGGAAAGGACGCAATCATCGTTCCTGTCCAGAGTGAACAAGATCTGGAGAATTCATGGATTAATTCGAAGGGATAGGGTGAATAAAGGTGTTACGTTGTCCAAATTGTAATTCTAAAGATATTGGAAAAATTGGATCGCATCAATTTTACTGTTGGGGTTGTTTTATTGAACTTACAGTGAATGGAGAAAAAATGTCAGTATATCAAGTAGAAGAAGATGGTTCCCTCAGTTCATTGGATGATTTGTTTTTTGAAGAAGAAATGTCCGAGGAAATTCATGTAACTTAATTAATTTAAGATAATAACACTTAGAGAATTTACTTTCTCTAGGTGTTTTTTTTTGAACATTATATTTTTCCCAGGTTGTACATATACTTTTATTACATTAACTTGTACGACAAATAGATAGGTGTTGAGGAGAAATTATGGACCGTTTTGTGAACAATCGTTTTTTTATCATCTTAATTTATGTTTTATTGATAATGGCTGCTTTGTTTATGCTGCTGCAAATTAAACCTATGATCATTGGAATTTATAATTTTTTAAGTGCAGTATTGGCACCTTTTATAATTGCCATGATTATATCCTATGTGTTGAATCCTATCGTAAAACTACTTAGTGTGCGAAAGGTACCAAGAACCTTGGCTGTATTACTTATTTATGCAGTGTTTGTAACTTCAATTACAATCATTCTTATGAACTTGATTCCAATGTTTATGAAGCAATTAAAGGAATTGAATGAGCATTTACCTGAATTAACGGCTACACTACAGAAATGGCTTGACTATATATATGAAAATCGGTTTCTTCCTGACTCTGTGCGGATGGGGGTAACCAACTCGTTAATGAATTTTGAGAATAACATTGGAAAAGAAGTCTCCCAAATCATCAGTGAAATTGGAAGTTACATTAATATGATGTTTTTAGCTTTTATCGTGCCATTTTTAGCTTTTTATATGTTGAAGGATTTTAAGTTAATTGAGAAAGGTTCTTTAGCTATTATCCCAAGCAAACACCGCAAACAAACGGTTCGGTTGTTAGTCAATATTGATGAGGCATTAGGGAATTATATTCGAGGACAGTTTTTAGTCTGTGTGATCATTGGTATCTTAGCTTATATTGGTTATTGGGTAATTGGAATGCCGTATGCTTTATTATTGGCATGTGTTGTAGCTGTTTTTAATATCATTCCGTACTTAGGACCATTTTTTGGTGCAACCCCCGCAATCATTATGGCAGCCACCATTTCATTTAAGATGGTATTATTTGTAGCAATGGTTAATATTATTGTTCAAATATTAGAGGGGAATGTGATTTCTCCACAAATTGTAGGAAGAACGTTGCATTTACATCCCATGTCGATCATTTTTGCATTGTTAGTTGGGGGAGAGTTGGCTGGTGTAGTTGGTTTGATATTGGCAGTACCTATTTTCGCAGCTATGAAAGTCATCGTACAACATGTGTTTGATTATTATGTTCAGCGTAAAAAAACGTGAGAGAAAAAAATTTGAAAAAAATCAATACCAATGTTAATCTTAAATTTTTTTCATATTTCTTCTGATAGTGCCTGTAATACGCCCTATAGTTTGACATTAAAGGTGGATAAGTTTATAATTTTTGAATGAATTCATATAGGGAGATTCATTGATTTACATAATAAACACTATATATTCGTCCCTGTGAAGGGACGTTTTTGCGTGAAGTAATTTATTTTAATATACATAAAGGTTCTTGAGGAGGTAACAAGAGTGAAGTCAGGAGAAATTCGTCAGAAGTGGTTAGACTTTTTTGCAACAAAAGGACATAAAATAGAAGAAAGTGCCTCTTTAGTTCCACATAATGATCCTTCATTGTTATGGATTAATGCAGGTATGGCACCATTAAAACGTTATTTTGATGGAACAATGAAACCGGACAACCCTCGCATTGCAAATGCTCAAAAGTGTATTCGAACAAATGATATTGAGAATGTGGGTAAGACCAAACGTCATCACACGATGTTTGAAATGTTAGGTAATTTTTCAATTGGTGATTATTTTAAAGAGGAAACGATCACTTGGGCATGGGAATTTTTAACGGATAAGAAGTGGATCGGTTTTGACCCAGAACGTTTATCTGTCACAGTCCATTTTGAAGATGAAGAAGCTTATAAAATATGGAATGATAAAATCGGTGTACCTGAAGAGCGCATTTATAAATTAGATAAGGACAATTTTTGGGATATTGGTGAAGGTCCATGTGGTCCATGTACAGAAATTTTTTATGACCGTGGGGATGTATATGGGGATTTATCTGACCCAGAGGTGAACCCTGCAGGTGAGAATGAGCGATTTTTAGAAGTGTGGAATCTTGTGTTTTCTCAGTTTAACCACAATAAAGATGGTTCCTATACACCATTGCCAAATAAAAATATTGATACAGGTGCTGGATTAGAGAGATTTGCAACCTTGCTTCAGGATGTTGACTCCACTTTTGATACTGATTTGTTTTTACCAACTATTCTAGAAACAGCTAATATTGCGAATGTAAAGTACAAAGAAAATGCAGAGCATGATATTGCTCTTAAAGTGATTGCAGATCACATTCGTACGGTTGCTTTTGCTATTGGTGATGGTGTGCTCCCTTCTAATGAAGGTCGAGGATATGTTATTCGACGTTTGCTTAGAAGAGCGGTTAGATACGGAAAAGTTCTCGGAGTGAATGAACCATTTTTATATCGCCTAGTTCCAGTGGTTGGGAGCATTATGGGGCACTATTACAAAGCAGTTGTCGAAAAACAACAATTCATTGAGAAAATTATTCGTGTTGAAGAAGAACGATTCCATGAAACGTTATCTGACGGATTGCATATTTTATCTGAGATGATTCAAGAAGCGAATAAAAATGGGATTTCTAAAATTACAGGAGATCAAGCATTTAAGTTGTATGATACATATGGATTTCCACTAGATTTAACAGAGGACTTTGCTCAGGAGAATGGATTCACAGTTGATCAGGATGGATTTGAACAGGCAATGCAGGAGCAGCGTGAAAGAGCAAGAGCTGCTAGACAAGAAGTAGATAGCATGAAAGTGCAAGGTGGACCACTAACTGACCTAGAGGTTAAAAGTGAATTTGTTGGATATAATAACTTGGAGATCCAAGCAAAAATTGAAGCTATCATCTTGGATGATCAGCTCGTTGATTTGGTAAGTGAAAACAACAGCTGTTTAGTTGTGTTAGATCAAACACCATTTTATGCAGAAAGTGGAGGACAAGTAAGTGACCATGGTTTCATTGAAACTGATTCTTTTAAAGGGATCGTTCAAGATGTTTTCAAAGCGCCAAATGGTCAACACGTTCATACAGTTCAGGTAGAGTCTGGTACTATGAAGGTTGGCGATCAAGTAAAAGCTTCAGTAGCCAGAGAAATGAGAGAAGATATTATAAAAAATCATACAGCTACACATCTGTTACATAAAGCGCTGAAGGAAGTCCTAGGTGATCATGTAAATCAAGCAGGATCTTTAGTAGCTCCGGAGAGAATGAGATTTGACTTTTCTCACTTTGGTAGTATTAGTGAAGAAGAATTGACACAAATTGAACAAAAAGTAAATGCGCAAATTTGGAAAAATACAAGTTTGAATATCGAGCAGAAGTCATTAACTGAAGCTAAAGCAATGGGAGCTATGGCGTTATTTGGAGAAAAATATGGCGATACTGTTAGAGTAGTTCAAGTTGGAGATTACAGCATAGAATTATGTGGAGGTTGTCATGTAAATCAAACCTCACAAATCGGATTGTTTAAAATTGTTAGTGAGAATGGGATAGGATCAGGAATAAGACGTATTGAAGCTGTAACGGGTCAACATGCTTATCAATTTTTATCAAGTCAGCTTGAATTATTAGATCAAAGCGCTCAACTGTTAAAATCAAAAATTGATGATGTACCAAAAAGGCTTGAATTGTTATTAACACAAAACAAAGAGCTTGCTCGAGAGAATGAATCATTGCGAGGAAAGCTGAACACAATTGAAGCAGGTTCATTAACAGATCAAGTGAAACAAATTGGAAATGTTCCAGTATTAGTTGCACAATTAAAACAAGTGAATATAGATACAATGCGTTCAATGATTGATGAACTGAAAGAGAAATTGAAATCTGTAGTCATCGTTTTCGGAACTGCAAATGATGGAAAAGTGCAACTTGCTTCCGCAGTAACACCAGATTTAGTAAAACAAGGTTACCATGCAGGTAAGATTATTAAAGAGGTAGCAGCAATATGCGGTGGCGGTGGCGGTGGTCGTCCTGATATGGCACAAGCTGGAGGTAAGGATCCATCAAAATTGAATCAAGCACTAGATAGTGTAGAAAGTTATATCGAACAGTTTCAAAATAAATAAACATAATTAACGTCTTTTCAAATCTATTTTGTGATATGATGAAAATACAATTTAGTTGAAATAGAATCTTTTATTATTTTTCTGATATATTAATCGGGAGGTGCTGGTGATGAAGAACAACATGGATAGAACTATGCATTTTAATGTGAGCAAAGACGGAGATGAAACATCACATGATATTATATTGGCCGTATATGACGCTTTAAAAGAAAAGGGGTATAACCCAATCAATCAAATTGTTGGATATTTGTTGTCTGGAGACCCTGCATATATTCCCCGACATAATAATGCTAGAACGATGATTGGCAAACAAGAGCGTGACGAGCTTATAGAGGAATTAGTTCGATCATATTTAAATCAGCATCGTTAAAATCTAAAGGCCGATGGTTTTCCATCGGGCTTTTTAGAATGAAAAAAAATGAACAACATATCAATCTAATTAATATGTTTGTAGACCCAATATTCGAAGAAAAGGTTGAGGAGAAATTTGCATGCGAAAAGTGGGTTTAGACTACGGTGATAAAACAATTGGTGTTGCTGTGAGTGATGAAATGGGATGGACAGCACAAGGTGTTGAAGTCATCAGAAGAAAAAGTAAAAAAGACGATATATCCAGATTGAGAGAGATTGTTAAAGAATATGAAGTTACTGAAGTTGTTTTGGGATTGCCTAAAAACATGGATGGTAGTATAGGGGATCGTGGTCAGCTCAGTATTCAATTTGGTGAGCTTCTTAAAGAAAAGTTGGCGCTGCCTGTACACTTGTGGGACGAGAGACTGACAACTGTATCAGCTGAACGCACATTGCTTGAAGCGAATATGAGTAGAAAAAAAAGAAAACAAGTGATCGATAAAATGGCAGCAGTTTTTATTTTACAAAGTTACTTAGATGCAAAAAAATAGTTCGAATGAGGAGGGTTTTATAATGAGTGAAAATAATAATGAAACAGAAACAATACTAGAGGATGATTTGGGAACCATTTTTATTAAAAATGAAGAAGGTGAAGATGAGCCTTTTGAAATCATTATGCAATTTGAGGTTCATGAAACAGGAGCAAAATATATGATGGTTGTTCCAGAAAAAGCTGAAGCGAATGAAGAGGAAGAGATTGATGAGGTATACCCATTCCGTTATGAAGAAGATGGAGACGATCTGAAGCTTTTCACAATTGATGATGAAGAAGAATGGAACTTGGTGGAGGAAACATTTAATACCTTGTTAACCGAGTCTGACTTACAAGAATAATAATGTTATAATGAAATGGAGCGGCCTAGTCCGCTTTTTTCTACGTATTAGAGGTTGTTTAAAAAGTACCCTTTTGATTATGAAGTAACGTATAGAAATATTTTCGACATTTGAATCTTACATTTATCTTTGTAGTTCGGTGCTGAAAAGGAACTTTTTAAACTTTGATTATGTTGTTTAAAAAGTTGTTTATTAGGAGGGAAATACCTTGGAAAATCAAGAAGAGATTATGGAAGAAACTAGGACACGCAGTGGTTGGAAAAAAGTGAAAATTGTAATGTCCATTTTATCAATACTTATGTTTTTAATCGTAGGTTTTATAGCAGGTGTAGTTTATTATGGGTATAGCTCTCTGCAACCAGTTGAAGCACAGGACGAATCTATTCGTTTTACAGTTGAAACAGGCATGAATTCAAAACAGATTGCTAATCGACTGGAAGAAGAAGGACTCATTCGAAACCAAACATCTTTTACTTATTATTTAAAGTATAAAAAAGAAGGTCAAAGATTCCAAGCAGGTGATTATGAAATGCAGCCTGGAATTACAATCGATGAAATTATTCAAAAATTAAATGCTGGTGAAACAGTTGTGAATACGATTCAATTTACAATTCCAGAAGGGTATACTTTAGAGCAAATCACGGATAAGTTAGCTGGAGAGCAACTAATAAATTCAGATGTATTTAGCGAGCTGTTATTGCAACCTGAATTGTTTTCTAGCGCATCCATTAAAAATATCCCTGACGATGGAAATATGAAGTATATTTTAGAAGGATACCTTTTTCCTGAAACTTACGAGATGAAGGAAGAAAGTAATGAACAAGATATTATTGAACGTATGTTGCTCGAGCTTGATAAAAAGTTAACATCTTTGCCTGAAAATTGGCAAGAACAGCTTGATGTTTTAGGTATTACTTTTCATGAAATGATGACCATTGCTTCACTTATTGAAAGGGAAGTGGTTGTGGATGAAGAAAGAAAGACTGTATCTGGTGTTATTTTTAATCGGATAAGAGATAATGGTTTACTTCAAATTGATGCTACTGTACAATATGCTCTGGATGAACCTAAGGAACGTTTGTTATATGAAGATTTAGAAATAGAAAGTCCTTATAATACGTATATCGTGGAAGGGCTGCCTCCTGGTCCAATTGCAAGTCCAAGTATATTATCGATTGAAGCGGCATTGTATCCAGAAGAAACAAGCTATTATTTTTATGTAACTAAAAAAGATGGAACCCAGGAACATCTATTTGCTGAGACTTATTCAGAACATTTAAGTAATATTGAAAAAAGTAAACAAATGGTACAAAATTAAGAATTTTAGGTGAAATAATATGGTTGATCTCAAAATAAATGATTATATTCTAAAGCTAATTCCTGAAAGAAATGAAGTGTTGCAAAGACTTGAAAAAGAAGCGAAAGAAGATGGAATTCCAAACATTCAACTTGAAAGTATTCAGTTTATAAAGGTGTTGCTGCAAAGTATTCAACCTGAACAAATATTAGAGGTTGGTTCCGCAATTGGGTATTCAGGAATCCACATGGCACAAGCTGCACCTATGGCACACATAACCACTTTAGAAATGGATGAACAACGTGCATCTAGAGCTAAACAAAACTTCCATGAAGCGGGTGTTTCAGGTAGAGTGAAACTTGTTTTGGGTAATGCGCTTGAGACGATACCTGCTTTAGAAGACACTTTTGATTTTATTTTTATTGATGCTGCCAAAGGACAATATACTAAATTTTTAGAGTTGTCTTTAGAGCATAGTAAGCAAGGAACAGTTATTGTTTCAGATAATGTATTTTTTCAAGGTAACGTTGCAAAGAAACGAGATGAAATACAGCCAAGATATCGAAATATGATCGATAAACTTAATAAATATAACCAAATGCTTGCAAACCATCCAGAGTTGGAAACGAGCTTTATTTCAATTGGTGATGGATTGGCTTTATCTATATACAGTCCAATTAGTGATGCCAACTTATCCCGTATCAACACTCCGTAACACTACCTCTTCTCAAAGAGAGAGATAACGGACTGTAAAAAAAGGGTAACTTTTCAGAGGGAGATATAAGAACTCCCATTGAAAACAAGATTCTCTTTATATTTTCTAGAGTAAGAACATTACATTAAAAAAACAGCAGGTAAGTCAGCACTGAAAGTGCTGACCCTACAGACAGTACACAAATACTGATGCCGAAGTTAATTGTCATAAATGGGCAGAAGTAAGTCGGGAGTCATGCAGAGTATGGCACATAAACAGTCGACAGAACGTACAAGGCAAGTAGGGAATGCTTGAACATTCTTTTACGAGGTGAAATCAATGAGACAAAAACCAGAACTTTTAGTTACAGCTGGTTCAATTGAGGAGTTAGAACGATTAATTCAGGCAGGTGCCGATGCAGTGAATATCGGACATAATGAATATGGAGTAAGAATGCCTGGTAATTTTAGTATAGAGGAAATAAAGGAAGCGGTGAGAATCGCTCACGGCCAAGATGTAAAGGTTTATGTGTCTTTGAATAATATTTTTAATAATGCGCAGTTAGAGTCATTGCCATCTTATTTGAAAGAACTTCATGATTGCAAAGTGGATGCAATTACGTTTGGAGACCCTGCCGTCGTTTCTATTTTAAATCAAGTTAATATTAAAATGAATTTACATTGGAATACTGAAATGACTTCAACTAATTATGTAACCGCCAATTATTGGGGAACTAAGGGTGCAACAAGAATGATATTAGCTAGAGAATTAAACTTGGAAGAAATTCAGGATGTCAGTGAAAAATTAAATCTAGAATCTCAAATTCAGATTCATGGAATTACGAATATTTATCATTCAAAACGTGAATTAGTGAAAAGTTACATGGGTCACATTCGAAAAGAAGATATAGAAAACTTTGATCAAAATCGTAATTTGTATTTAGTAGAACATGAAAGACAGGATTTAAAACTTCCTATTTATGAAGATGAGAATGGTACACATATTATGAGTGCTGATGATATTTGTACGATTGACGTTTTGGATGAAGTGTTGGCAGAACCAATTGATAGTGTTAAAATTGAAGGATTATTGAAATCCATTGAGTACAATGAAACAGTTGTACGTTGTTATCGTGAAGCGATTGATTCTTATTTTAAGAACCCTGAATCTTACGAATTTAATCCAGAATGGTTGGAACAAATTAAACAAGTACAGGATCCCGATCGTGAATTGTCCTATGGGTTTTTCTTTAAAGAGCAAGTATATTAAGAATACCCACAAAAGTGAAGTGAAGCTAAGTAGCATAATCCTATTACTTTTGCGGGGCCCGAAACAATAAATAGCAACGTTTTACAACCATTTTCAACAAAATCTTCCTTTAATGAAGTATTCGACAACTTCTTTGAAGTAACATCAATTAGAGATTTTGTTAATATTTTTCGTGGAGCCCAGAGCCAAATAGAACATTGTTCAGGGATTTCACTTAATGTTGTTTATATATCTTATGTAACCTAAACTAATTTACAATTTTAACAGGACCATAAGCAACTATTTCTGCAAAGAGACTAGATTTTCATAAAAAAACAGGAGGTGTTGAGCGATGACGGTACTTACTAAAAAGTCACCGGGTTCAACCAGAAGAAAATTAGATAAACCCGAGCTGTTAGCACCTGCGGGTAATTTAGAAAAATTAAAGTTTGCTATTCATTACGGAGCGGACGCTGTATATATAGGGGGACAGAGGTTTGGACTTCGTTCCAATGCGGATAACTTTAGCATAGAGGAAATGAGGCAAGGGGTTGAATTTGCCAATAAGTATGGAGCAAAAGTATTTGTAGCTACAAATATTTATGCTCATAATGAAGATTTTGACGGATTAGAGGAGTATTTAAAACAATTAGAAGAAGTCGGGATATCAGCGATTATTGCTGCTGATCCTGCTATCGTAAATACAGCGCTTAAAGTAGCTCCGAAGTTAGAGGTTCACTTAAGTACACAGCAATCTACAATGAACTGGCAAGCGGTACAATTTTGGAAAGATGAAGGATTGCCAAGAGTTGTATTAGCTCGTGAAGCAAACATGGAAGAGATAATCGAAATTAAAGATAAGGTTGATATTGAAATTGAAGCCTTTATTCATGGAGCGATGTGTTCTTCTTATTCTGGACGCTGTGTATTGTCAAATCATTTTACAGATCGTGATTCAAATCGTGGAGGTTGTTCTCAATCTTGCCGTTGGTATTATGATTTGTATGAAGGTGATGAGAAGCATCCGATGTTTACAGTAGATGAAGATGACCCATTTACTATGGGATCAAAGGATCTGGGTATGATTGAACATATCCCTCAGCTTATTGAATCTGGTATCGATAGCTTTAAAATCGAAGGACGTATGAAGAGTATTCATTATGTTGCAACGGTAGTGAATGCATATCGTCAAGCGATTGATGCGTACATGGACAATCCTGAGCATTATGAATTGAAGAGAGAATGGATTGATGAGATTCATAAAGCAGCAAATCGCCCCTTGAATTCTGGCTTTTTCTATAAAGCACCAGGAGCTGGCGAACATATCTATGAAGCTGAGGAAAAATTAGTTAACTTTGATTTTGCTGGTCTTGTAATAGACTATAATGAGGAGTCAGGTATGGCGACCATTCAACAAAGGAATCATTTTAAAGTTGGGCAAGAGGTCGAATTCTTTGGTCCAAATGGAACCTTCTTCAAACAAATTGTAGAGAGAATTTGGGACGATAAAGGCAATGAGATAGATGCTGCAAGACATCCTTTGATGACTTTGAGATTGAAGGTAGATCAGCCTGTTCATGCTTTAGATATGATGCGTAAGAAAAATATTTAATTTAATATGAATACCTCTAAGAACGACCACCCCCATGTGGTCAATGATGCATGAAATCATCCTGATTTATATAAAGGAAAAAAGTATCTTATTTTAGGTGTTTTGTGAATTTCTATCAAAATAGAGGAAAATGAAGGTCTTATTTCATTGGTTTTACTTATTTCACACAAGAATTAAAGAAATAAGGCTAAAAATTTCCTCTATTTTTGCTGATTTTGCTAAGTTGAATAAAATAAGGCTAATAAAGCTCCTTATTCTATTTTACTCAACCCAATCAGAATGAGATTAGCAAATTCTAATGAAATTATATATGATAACAATCTGATTTCACAAAGAACATGGCACATGGATAACCATCCCTGCTAAAACTACCTCGTCCATCTGGTAATAACAGGATCAGTGCATCCTGCACTAGTCTAAAATCAATCACATCGTGTGCGCCGCCAATCATGAGTAATCACTTCCATTAATCATTCTGACACCAGTTCATCACAAATTGGAAATTCCATAATAGCTCATTTATGACCTAGGTACTAAGCATCAGTACTTCCTTTACTAGTCTAACTTTCAGTGGTGAAAAATAGAAGAACGCCCTACTGAAGCAAGATTCTTTTTAAACGAAAAATGTGAAGGTTTCTTTTGAATACGGAAATGATATCTCTAAAATCAGTTCTTTCGAATATAGTATACAATGGAGAAGATTTAAAACAGATAGCTCTTTTTATAAAAGACATAGATTTTAAAAACACAACAGAACAAGCAGAACTTATCGATTTTCTTCAATATCTTGAAAAATATCCAGATGGTATTCAATTAGATGACAAAAATAAATCCTTGATAGAATCTAGTTACAATATACTTAAAAAGTATAAATCTGAGATACAAAGATTCAATAGTAATGATTTCAACATCAATGACGAAATTTGGATCGAATTATTACAACTAATGTATATTGATTAGAAACAAGTACAGCAAGGGGAGGCAATTAGAATTGCTGATCAAGATTCATGAATTTAGCTTTTTGGAAAATGAATACCTAAAACTATGCATGGAGAAAAGGTTATGAGAGATATTATACCGATTAAAATGGAAAATGGATTGCCATTTATTAAACTGGAATTAATAAATAATAATAAAAAAATAGTCTTAAATCATGTATTGATTGATACTGGCTCTGCTAGCACTATTTTTAAATTAGATTCTGTCAAAGCAATTGGATTAGGTGCTGAACAAGATGATGTTATCGGTAAAATGTTAGGTGTAGGTGGATCCGAATACGTCATTTATAAAACTGTTGACACAATCATTATAGGGAATTATACAGTACATAATTATCAAATAAATATTGGAAGCATGAACTATGGAATTAATATAGATGGCATGTTAGGGATAGATTTGTTGCAGGAGATAAAAGGTATTATACATTTAGATAAATTATTTATAGAGGTGAATTAGATGGAAATGAGCACCTAATATTAGAAAAATCACTTTAGCCCTAGCTAAAGTGATTGATTTCGGTTAAGATTGATTTTGAATTACTGTTGCATTTAATGCACCTGATAAAACTGCGATTTGATTTACGTCTACTTCAAATTCTGATTCTCGCTCTAAGCGGATTTGATAAGTGTTTGTTCCACTGGCGGGAGATGAGTCAATAAATGTTAGGTTAGGAAAGCTTTTATGAATAACTAGCTGACCTGCTACTCCAAACTCTGTTTCGGGCAACATTCTTCTGATAGGTACATCATTTTTTAATAATTCATAACTTACTACGAAGATTTTTTCAGAGAGATCTTCACTAAATTGTACAAATAGTTCTATCATTGAATCTAGTTTAATTGTTGTGTTGTGTGGATGTTTTACGCAAACTTCCACAGTAAGAATAATAGTTGGATCATCTTGTTCTAATAAAATAGCATCAGCTGGAACTGTATCAAATGATGCTTGTGGAGTATTAAAATCATCAGATTCCATAAAGGTTTCTTTAAACAACCCCATATTTTACCTCCTTCTCTTTCCATATAGTAAATAGAAGTCGTCTATATAATATATGGGAAAAAGTAAAGGGTTGTCATAGGTGATGATATAGTTAAATAAAAATACGCAAGTGTCCAAAAGAGTTCATTTAATAAGGCTTTTTTTAAGTGTAGCTATTTCAAACCTTCGGCACCCAATCCAATTTTTTTAAGTAATTCACATAATACTAATTTTTCTTCGTTGCTAATAAATGATAAATTATTGGATATCGTTTCAACGTGTTTTGGAAATATTTCGTTAAAAAGTGATTCGCCTTTTTCAGTAAGTACAACATTTGAAGCCCTGCGATCAGTAGGACAAGCTTGTCTTTTAACATAGTTTATTTTTTCAAGTTTATCAACAACATAAGTTATACTTCCGCTAGGTATAGAGAATATCTCACTAATCCGTTGAACAGGATGAGGTCCTTTATTGTATAAGAGTTCCAATATCATAAATTGATCTGGGGCAATACCACTTTCTATTATGTCTTTTTTAGCATTTTCAAAAACAGCTTTATGGGCTTTGCTCCAGATTCTAAAAAGTCTAAGATCTAGTTCGCTTTGTTCATTTCCACGGTACATAATTCAGCTCTCCTTCAAGCTATAAATCAATTCCATATTAAAAAAACATCTATAAATGAGAAATATGATTCTTAATCGTAATAAATGAAATGAAATAACATAAATCATTGATGTGATAGGTATTATATCACTTTTACATATTAAGAATATTGTATCATATACGAATAAACATGCATACGGAATTAAAATAAAGCAGGATATTTAGATACAGACACAAGTCATAATGTATGACAAATGTCTGCATAAAAGTGGTTTGAATTTTTAATGACGTTTTTTGTATAAAGGATAGTCCACTTTAGAAGGAATCTCAATGAGAATAATTCTTACTTCTTCATCCTCAGATTTAAACGATACGTTTCCATCTTCTGATGAATGAACGTTTACAAAGTCTTTATGTTTAAATTGAAAAGTTTCCTCACTTGTTACGGAACCATCACCTTGAATGACCAACCCAGCTAATGTACGATTTGACGAAAGTGAATGTTGATAAGAGGATCCACTTGAAACTGTAACATCATACATTTTAGCATCTGTCACCAGTTCAATCGGTGAATTTTCTCCAATGATTGTTTTTATTTTCACACCATTTTTTTTTGTAATTCCAAAATCTTCATGAACATAATTCGTATAAGTTGGTTCACGATGAATAGCTTCGTTTAAATATGGCTCAAACCAGATTTGCAATATTTCTGAAGGTTCTTTGTGAGATTCTGCATGAGAGATGCCTGATCCTGCCTTCATCAGCTGGGCACCTCCAACATTGACAATACTTTCAGTATTGAGTGAATCACGATGATAACCTCTCCCTTTAAGTACATAGGTTAAAATTTCAAATCCTTGATGTGGATGTAATCCTAGACCACCTTCACCTTCAGTTTTCCCCCATGAGAAATAAAATAGAGGCCCAAGACGATTGATAACTGATCCTTCTCCAGGGAAACCAATTGGTTTTTGAAGTTTTATTTTTCCACCATCAAACTCGCCTTTTCCCTGATCTGCTGGTTTATAAATTCTAATATCCATCATAATATTCATTCTCCTTTTTATTTAAAAATATAAATTTAAATGTGTTTGATATTTTTTAAGAGTCCACCTTCATTGGATGTTATCTCATTAAATCTCTTAAAAGGTGCATTAGTATCGCTTATTTTACCCTAAAATTATTTATCCTAACATTAGGTTATATATTTATCCTAACATTAGGATAAATAATTGTCAATACCAGTTGTAAGGGGTACTACAAAATGATAGTACTATTTATTTACTTTTATCGGCATTACACTAATGGTGAGGATTTAAATTCTAATTAATGGTTGGTTTGAGGATTGAGGATATAAATTTAATATAAAGTTAGGAGTTGAAAAATACGATAATTGTTTTATTATCGTTCAGCTAATGAAAAAGTTAAAGGTTTTATTATTATTCGTTATCGTGATCTCTATGCTTACTTCTATTTATAACGTTTATAAACCACTGCCAGATGGAATCTCGGTGAATGGAAATTATCATAATGTAACAAATGTTGAGTTTTTAAATGATTTAACTTATCAAAAAGATGGAGAAATCGTGTATGAGCAGGTGATATTTGATCGCATTTATCAAATGATAGATGAAGCTGAGGAGTTTATTTTAGTGGATGCTTTTTTGTTTAATGATGAATACGAAAGGCAAGAGCTTAATTCAAATACAGGTGAATTCTCAAACGATATAGAATCTGTGAACTATCCAAACATAACAGAACAATTAACAAATCACTTAATATTAAAGAAACAGCAGAATCCACATATTGAGATTGTTTTTATCACTGATGAAATCAATACATTCTACGGTTCTTATTCTTCGCATTTTATTGAGAAATTAAAAGAAAATGATGTGGAAGTGGTTTTTACGGATATGACGAAATTACGCGACTCGAACCCTATTTACTCTGGTTTTTGGAGGTCATTTGTAAAGTGGTTTGGAACATCTGATCGAGGATGGATAACAAACCCTTTTAGTTTAGATTCGCCTGATGTATCACTTCGCTCTTATTTAAAGTTAGTTAACTTTAGAGCAAATCACAGAAAGGTGTTTCTTACTGAAAAAGAAGCAATTGTCAGCTCTGCTAATCCTCATGATCCGAGTGGATACCACTCCAATATTGCATTTTTACTGGAAGGTGGAATTTTACAGGATATTTTCGAAGCAGAACGAGCAGTCGCAAAATTATCAGGTGTAGAAATAGAAAAACGGGAATTTTCAGGCAGTACAGGAGAAGCGAAAGGTGATCTCAAAGCCAAGGTAATAACAGAAGGAGAGATAGGAAAAGAGATCCAACAAAATATCCTAGAAACCTCTATTGGTGACGAAATAAAAATCGGTGTCTTTTATTTATCTGAAAGAAATGTAATTAAATCTTTAATAGATGCTGCTGAAAAAGGGGTTAAAATACAAATCATTTTAGATCCTAATAAAGATGCTTTTGGTATGGAAAAGAACGGAATTCCAAATCGTCAAGTTTCCAGTGAGCTAATAAATGAAGGGAATGGGAATATTGAAGTAAGATGGTATGATACGCAAGGTGAACAGTTTCATTCAAAGTTTTTAATGATCAACAAAAAACATGAAACGATAGTTACGGGTGGTTCGGCTAATTTCACAAGAAGAAACATAGGTGATTATAATTTGGAAATGAATATTCAATTCATTATCCCAGAAGGACATCCACTTGAAATTGAGATGAATGCTTACTTTGTGAAATTATGGAACAATGAAGAAGGTCAGTATACCATTGATTATAATAAATACCAGGATGATTCAATATGGAAAAAAGTACTTTATCGGATTCAAGAATTTTCTGGATTATCTACATTTTAAAAGGTGGAAAAAGTTGGTTTGTTGTTGTAAAATCACAAAGGTATAGGAAATTGAGCTCAGAAAGTAGGAAGATTTGATGTTATATGTTTTGTTTGCTCTATGGGGCATTGCCATTATTTTATTAAGATTCGATTACAAAAATAGATCCATTCGCTGGTTAAGTGGACTTTTATTTTGTGGCGGGTGCGGTGCTATTGCAATATTAATAGGAGAACATCTTCTTCCTTTTATGAAGGAGCACTCGTATTCATTTGTTTTACAATCTATTCTCTATAGAATTCAAGTAACTTGCTCAGGTTTTTCTTATTATGGGATTCCTTATTGTTATATTCTTTTTTCTTTATATTATCATCCGAAATTTATAAATAAACGCTGGTTCAAATTTGTTCCTTACGTGTTATCCTTGCCAATTGTACTTATGTTGTTGTTTACCCCGGTATATCCTGTTACAGATGTAGAGTTATATCCAGTGTTAGCATCTTGGTCTGTAGTATATGTCATTTTAGGCAGCATTTTGATTTTAACCAAAAGAGAAGAGCTTCCAAATTTAAAAAGGAATCATATTCTGACAAGTTTATCGATTGTTCCAACGGTTTTATTTGTATTAGTTATGAATTATGTTCTCCCAAGTTTTGAGATCTATAGAATGTGGAAGTATAATACTTGGATTGTCATATACGGTAGTCTTGTTTTTATGTTGGCTATTTTCAATTATGGATTTTTAGGAATGCAGCTGTTGATTGAACGAAAAAAATTAGATATTACACTTCAAGCGATTACTTCAGGTACGGCCATATTAAATCATGCCATAAAAAATGATGCTGGAAAGATGAGGTTATTTGGACATAAAATTAAATCTTACGCTCAGAGTACGGAACAAAAGGAGCTTGAAGAAGATATTGAGGTTATTCTAAAAGCAACTTCTCATATCCAACAAATGATTCAAAAAGTACAGCATCAAACACACGATATTATTTTGAAAAAAGGAAATCATAACTTAAAGGAAATGGTAGAGGAGTCAATAAAGCATGCACAACCTTACTTAAAACACATAAGAGTTATACATTCGGTAGACGAAAGTATAAATATGATCTGTGATAAAACACATGTAATGGAGTCTATATATAATGTAGTGATGAACGCAATAGAAGCAATGCCAGAAGATGGAGAACTTGAACTGATAGGATACGAAACAAACCAGCATCATATATTAGAAATAATAGATACGGGTTATGGAATTAACAGTAACCATCTGAAGAAGGTCATGGACCCATTTTTCACGACGAAAACGAAGGATACGATGAATTTTGGTTTAGGATTAGCGTACGTATATAATGTAATGAATAGACATGGAGGTTCATTGGATATCAAAAGTAAAAGGGATGAGGGCACAACTGTAATATTGAAATTCCCTAAAGTGAAGGTGAAAAATGAGTCATATTAAAATTTTAATTGTTGAAGACGATAAGGATTGGAGGAGAGGGCTGGCAGCTTTTTTGTCTGCAGAACCTGATCTTCAAATTGTAGCCCAGGCGGAGAATAGGGAAGAAGCAATGCAGGCTATTGAATCTGTAAATATTGATGTTGTACTCATGGATATCTTACTAGCAAACAGCGTAGAAGGGATCGAAATCACTGCAGAGATGAGTCGAAAATATGGAGCCAAAATCATTATGCTGACTTCACTTGAAGAAAAAGAAATGATGTTTAGTGCTTTTCGTGCAGGTGCATTGGATTATATGATCAAATCAGACTTTGAAAAAATTCCTGACTCCATTCGGTCAGCATATGAAAATCAATCCCCAATCAATCCTCAAGCAGCACAGCAGATTAGAGAAGAATTTAAGCGGTTAAAGAAATTAGAACAAGAGTTCAAAGTAAAAGAAATGAGAGCGTTGATTACTCCTACAGAGTTAGAGATTTTGAAGTTAATTTATCAAGGAAAAACACAAACTCAAATATCAGATACTTTAGTAGTATCTATACGTACGGTGAAAAATCATGTAAGCAACATCTTGAAAAAATTAGAGTTGACCAGCAGTAAGGAAGCAGCTGAACAAGCGAAAGATATGGGACTGTTTTAACAAAAAAGGATCAAGATAGTTAGCTGATCCTTTTTTTCATTCAAAAAAACAACACTCACTCCCTCATCAATGTACCCCAAAAAAGTGACACTAAGCTAAAGTTGATTCGAATAAGTTACCCTAGAATCATCTTTCCGCCAACACATACATTACCACGTTAATGTATTATAATTATTTAAAAAAATAAATAAATATCCTTTTTATAAATATTATTGAAATTATATCCAAAATTTCATATAATAACATTTGTGATTGATAACTAACTGTAATTTTAAACCTTATTATGAAAATAAAACAATCGATTTTCCATATACACGTAATTGATAAGATGATGATTATTTTATAAATTACTAGTTTGTATTTCAACTTTTACCTACACTTTTTAACTTCTACAACCCTTCAACTCAAATTATAAAAAATCTGCTATATTCATTCCTTTTGTCAGGAGATTTATAAACAAGAAGATGGTATTACAATCACTTTTACAAGTAAATGCTTATGGTGGAGTAGAGTCTCTGTTTATTTCCTCATGACTACACATTTAATAGAGTTCATTCGTTTATTTTTGTGTTCAATATTGTGATTTGGTATTGAATCATATTTAGTAATTAATTTTTTCTATGACTTCACAGAAAATTCACAAAGGTAAATTAATATAATTTTGATATATTTTAACTTTGATACTAAAAAAAGGAGGTGAAAGTTTCGATATGAAAAGTACTTGAAAATAGACTGTTATATTGAAATTCTTTCATTTATGCCAGTCTTGTGTTTTTTAATTAAGTAAATCTATTTAAAAGGAGTTGTACAAAAAATTGAAAAACTCAAATGTAAAAAATGCGTTTGAACAACTGAATGGAGTAGGACTTAATCCCCTGGGGACCGCAATCACTTCCCTCAAAGAAATATTTACTTGGGAGGAAGCCCAGCAAAATGAATTAAAAGGATACCTTATTTCTCAAAACTTTAAACACCACTATGAAAATAATGTTTTTTATCAAAAAGTCTGCAAAGAATCGAATGTATCTCCTGAAGATATTAAGACCTTTGATGACCTGCACAAAATCCCTGTGATTCCTGTAAATATGTTTAAACAGACAGATTCACATATGCTGTTATCAAAACCACTGAATGAAATTGAATTTGAGATGAGAAGTACAGGAACAAGCGGTATTCCAAGTTTATCCCGTAGAGATTCAGATACAGTTGATCAATGTTTGTTTGGCATTTACGCCATGTATCGAAATATTTTTAAGTTTTCTAAAGGGGCAGGATTATTTTTGTTCCCATCTCCAGAGGAAGTGCCTGAGATGGGTATGGTTAAGGCATTAAATATGTTTTCGGGACTATTTGATGCTACCAAATGTTTGGTTAAACGTGCGTCGTTTAAACCAGAGGAAGCTATCGAAGTTTTAGAGAATTGGGAAGGACGCCATACAAGGCATATTATTGGTCCACCATTTTTAGTATATAAATTAGTCAAATACTTGAAGAAAAACAACATTCGATTGAATTTGGATAAAAACAGCAAAGTGATTAACTTAGGAGGGTGGAAAAGGTTTACTGGAATGGAGATTTCGAGGAGTGAATTTAATCAAGAGTGTTCTGAGTATTTGAACATTCCAGAATCTGCTGTTAGAGATATGTATGGACTAGTAGAAACCAATGGTCTTTCCATTGAATGTGAGTTTCAAAATAAACACGTTTCACCATGGACTCATTTTTCCATCCGCGATCATAAGGATATCAATAAAGAAGTACGTCCAGGACGTAGAGGTGTCCTATTCATTTATGATCCTACCTCTCTTTCTTATCCAGCTTTCATACAAACAGAGGATCTAGTGTATTTGAAAGAAAATCATCAGTGTGAATGCGGTCGCAATAGCCAACAAGTCGTTTACTTATCTAGAATCAAAGGTGCAGAAATCGGTTGTTGTGCTATTAATTTAGAGAAGCATATGGATGAAGTTGAACAGAAAAAGAAATCTGAAAAAGTTGAACTATGACAATAGGTAGGTGAGATGAAATGTATAATTCAGTTATCGTTGATCATTTTACAAATCCATCGAATACTGGGGAAATTACGGATAAAGATATACAAATTAAGATAGGAAATTCTGTTTGTGGAGATACGATATTTATAGATATAAAGTTAGATAGAGATCACATCATAAATGCTAAATTCAAGGCTTATGGTTGTGCTACTTCCATTGCAACAGCTGATATTTTTAGTGAGTATATAATTGGAAAAAGTTTTAAAGAAATTCAAGATATTTCTGTTACTGAACGAAAGGAAATGTTAGGAGAGCTCGATCCTTCCCAAATGCACTGTCTTCATATTTTAGAAGAATTATTTACAAAACTGGATGAACATCAAGGTGATACAGCATGTTGAGCCAATACTTTGATTACAATGCAACAACTCCATTGGATAAACAAGTTGCACAGGAAATATCTGAACATCTTTTTTCATTCGGCAATCCTTCCAGCACCCATCATTTTGGAAAAATGGCTAAGGAGAAAATGGATCATGCAAGGAAGCAAGCAGCAGATTTAATCGGAGCTTCTTCTACTAATATCTTTTTTACATCAGGTGGGACTGAAGGCAATAATATGATTCTTAAAGGTTGGTTGCAATCTTTCTCTGCTTCTCCAGGGCACATCATTACATCATGTATTGAACATCCTTCAATATTAAATGTATGTAATTATTTCGAGGAGAATGGTTTTGAAGTCACTTATTTACCAGTAAATGAACTAGGTTATGTTGAACCGAAACATGTTGAATTGGCTATACAGGAAAATACACAGTTAATCTCTATCATGTCCGCCAATAATGAGATAGGCACCATTCAAGCTATATCTGAAATTTCTAGTATTGCGAATCAAAGAGATATCTTTTTCCATACTGACGCTGTTCAAGCCATTGGTAAATTTCCGTTAGATGTAAAGGAACTAAATGTTCATGCACTTACTTTTTCAGCCCACAAATTTAATGGACCAAAAGGAATTGGTGCTGTATACCTGAAGAACCCCAGTGATATTTTCCCTCTTATCATTGGGGGAGGACAGGAACAGGAATTGAGAAATGGTACAGAAAACATGATTGGAATTATAGGCTTAGGGAAGGCATGTGAAGTCACCAAGAATGAATTAGAGTGGCAAAGAGAGCATTGCCAGATTTTAAAACAATCATTGATTGAAAAACTGAAAGAAATTCCAGATTGTTTTGTTAATGGAGATGTTGATTCACAGAGAACCTTACCTAACACTTTGAATATTAGATTAAACAATATACGGGGGGAAGCTATAGCTGCTATTCTTAACGAACAATATCGTATAGCTGTATCGCTAGGGTCTGCATGCAGTGCTACAAAGAAAAACTTATCCCATGTATTGCTATCAATAGGGTTGAATGAAGACGAGATTAGGAGCTCAATTCGAATTAGCTTTGGAAAATATACAACTGAAGAAGATATCCATTTTTTTGTGAATGCTTTAACAAATACGGTTTCCAATTTAAGAAGGTTCCTTCCAACAGAAGTACAAGGAGTGAATTAACTGAATGAAAATTATTGCTCCAGCAAGATCAAAGTATATGATAAAACAAATGATAGAAGCAGGTGCGGAAGAAATTTATTTAGGTTTGAATGAACAACAATTTCAACAATTGTCTTTTGATGATCGTTTCAAAACCATTGCAGGTTATCCTGCTCATGTAAAGAATATGGATGAACTGCTCAATATGGTTGAGATTGCTAAACAGAACAAAGTAAAAATAAATTTTATGGCCAATGCTCCTTATATTCCGAAAATTTATGAAGATGATTATATTCAATTTGTAAAGAAAGCTTTGGAAGTTGGAGTTGACTATCTTACCATTTCTTCAATACAAGCATTAAAATTATTAAAACGTTCTAACTTACCACTGCCACATATAACAGCTGGATCGGCTCTAGCTCCTACGAATATTCACATGGTTCGAATGTTAAGAGAGATGGGATTCAGTCGTGTCACGATTCCACATACAGTGACATTAGAAGAATTGAAAAGCTGGAGAGCAATAGGCTTAGAAATGATTACGATTGGAAATTTTGAGAAGGGAAGCATTCCAGGAAGCAGCCGCTTGTGGGAAAGTCCGATTCACAAAGAGATTGGTGAAGGGGAACGAACGGCATATACTGTCAAAACAACTTCAGGAAAAACAATTCGCAGTATTCCATTCATTGATTCTTCTACTGATTGTAATTTATGCAGTTTAGGAGATTTAATGGGAGAAGGGATCACCAGCATTAAACTTATCGGAAGAGAAGCCCCCAACCCTTCAACACTTGCATCAGTTGTTGAATTATATCGACAGTGGATTGACCTTGAAAAAGAAGGTCATAGTGTAGCTGAAAAAATAGAAATTATGGAACAAGAGCATATGATGTGGATTATGAGGTGGACTCCAAGGTTCTGTGATAAAAAAAGATGTACATATTTATATACACCTACACTGCAATCATACATTTAAACAAATGGAGGATGATGATGACTGATCTAAGCAAAGAAATTCGCATTCACCATGATTCAATCGATGGATTAAATGAAGACTTGATCCAATCATTTCATACTTTATCTATTGGGCATACAGGTTGTATGTATAAGATGATTTCATTAAGCGATCAATCACTAATTCGTATATCTGAGATTGGGAAACGTGTGAAAATTGAGATCCCTGTTTTATTTGACGCTCATTTTGATTGGTTTCAACGAAATTTGGATCGATGGCTCAAGTATTCTGATCACCTTGTTGTGAATGACTGGGGAACATTAAGTTATTTGCATGAAAAAGGAATTTCATCTGAGGTTGAATTATCTCTCGGAAGAAAACTAGCTCATTCTTATTTTCATTCGCCTTGGTCTGTTTATATTTTTCAAGAAGAAGAGGCAGCTGATACGGAAAGCTGGTCAGAATTAAATCTAGCTAACAATGAAATGGTAGAGTGGTTAAAAGAGTCGAGAATCAATGAAATTGAAATCGATCCCCTTCCACAGTTGATACCATCTATACAATACTTAAGATCAAGCGGTTTTAAAATAAATGGTTTTCATGGATATCCTCTTGTATCCATGTCAAGATCTTGTCATACCCTTCGTTATTTTGACGAGAAAAAAGGAAATTGCCAGCACCTATGCAATACAGCCATACAATTAGGTGCAAAAGAAAGATGGAATCGTTTTGAAGATGTAATGGAACATATCTCTAAGCCAATTAGAGAAGAGTTAGGTCAATTTCTCGTATATGGCAACATTGTAGTACAAAACAAACAAATTGAAATAGAGAACATTGAGAAAGAAATGGATTCATGGATTTTTGATTCCCGATTTTCCCCTAAAATTGAATTGAAAAAATATAAAAATGAGGTGACGATTTTATGACAAAGACGGCAATAGATATAGAAGAGATGATGTATACATTGGATGATATCATTGTAGATTATATCTCTCCAAATGCAGCGAATATCGATAGAACAGGAATATTTCCACGTCAAAATATATCATTATTAGCAGAAGAAGGGTTTCTTGGTCTTCTAATTCCGAAAGAGTTAGGAGGTTGTGGAGCAACACCATCTATTTACAAAGAAGTAGTGATAAAGCTGGCTAAAGCATGTGCATCAACAGCTATGGTGTTTGTGCAGCATGTATCAGCAACATCCATTATGTTACATGGAGCACATCAACCTTTTATACAACAACAGCTTCGAAGTATGGCGAGCGGACAGAGTTTAGCAACGATTGCTCTTAGTGAACCTGGCTCTGGTGTCTATTTCTTTATGCCTGTTAGTCAAATGATAGATGGAGAACATGAGGATTTCATTTTTTCTGCAAAAAAAAGTATGGTGACAAGTGCAGGAGAAGCGGATATTTATGTTTCTAATTCTCGCTCCACTTCTTCTACAAGTGCGCTACAAAGTAATTATTTTATTTTTAGGAAAGATCAAGAAGGTGTAGAGATAGGCGGGATATGGGAAGGAATGGGGCTGCGTGGAAATAATAGCGCACCGATGATGATTCAAAATTGTTTAATTCCAAAAAAAGCAATGATAGGTAAAGAAGGAGATGGATTTAAGATCTCAAGAGAAAGACTACTCCCTATGGGTCAGATTGGAATATCTTCTATTCATGTTGGCATCACAAAAGCAATGTATGAGGAATGTGTGAAATATGTAAAAAAACGTTATTACGAGCATAGTGATACACATTTATCCTCCTTTCAGAGCATACAGCAGATGATGGCAGAAATGCGTATTGAGTGTGATCGCGCTGAAGGTGCATTGAAGGATATGGTTACTAAATTGGAGAGTGGAGATATTGATATGGTAACGATCCTTGAAATTAAAGTCATAGCTTGTGAAGCAGCGGGTCGAGTTGCTAATCTGTGTTTAAGAGTGGCCGGCGGGCATGCTTATTCCTCACATTTGCCATTAGAGAGATATATTCGGGATAGTAAGGCTGGTACGGTACTTGGTCCTACTCCAGATGTTCTAAAGGAACTAATAGGAAAAATCATTTTAGATGTACCAAAAACACTTATATAATATTTAAAGGAGTCCGATTGTATGGCGTCGAAAAATTCACAAGAATCACAGTACTTAGGCTTAAAACAAGTATTCGCAGTAAGTATTGGTTTGTTCTTAGTTTTTTTGGATAGTACGGTTGTTAATATAGCACTTCCGACTATTATTGATGAGTATAGTATCCAACTTAGTACTGCTTCATGGATCATCAACTCCTTCGTATTAACTTTGGCAGTAACATTGGTAACATTAGGGAAGCTGGCTGACCTAACAGGTCGTGTGAATATGTTTTTGAGCGGTTTAATTTTATTTATGATTAGTTCATTTCTATGCGGGATATCTCCTTCAGCAGAATACCTCATCCTATTTAGAATATTACAAGGAATTGGTGGAGCTATGGTTATACCTACAAGCATGATGTTGGTTCGTACAGCTGTTCCACCAGAAAAAATGGGTTTGGCTATGGGAATATGGGGTGCTGTCGGTGCTTTAGCAGTAGCTTTGGGACCAAGTTTAGGCGGTGTAATTACGGAATACATTAATTGGAGATGGGTTTTTTATATTAACGTGCCCATTGTCATTGTCACTTTTCCTTTTATTTATTTAATAATCCGTCAGCAAAAGGAGCAAAGGAAACCATTTAAATTAGATTTATTTGGAATATTAACGTTAAGTATTGGTTTGTTTTTCTTAACTTATGCTATTTTACAGGGTGAAGAGATGGGTTGGTTATCTACTGAAATTATTGTTTATTTTACCATTAGTGTACTCACAGGTGTTGCTTTTTTCCTTATAGAAAGAAAAGTTCAATCTCCTTTACTAGATCGATCTTTATTACAAAACAGATTATATGTAGGAGGATTGATTTCCAATTTTCTTGGTGGAATTTTGTTAATGGGTACGTTAATTTTACTTCCGCTCTTTTTAATCCGTGTCAAAGATTTTACAACGTTAGATGCATCACTGGCAATAACTCCTCTGTCTGCAGTTATGCTTATCATTGCTCCTCTTATAGGTCGATTGATTGATAGGATAGGTTACTTTATTCCTACATTATTTGGTTACATTGCATGTATGGTTGGGTTTGGGTTCCTCTCGACGATCGATGCTTTTGTTAGTATGACTACATTTATTATGATATTAACCATTTTAGGGATGGGGCTAGGGGTTATTATGGTAACGAGTGTTACTGTATGTACAGCTTCCGTATCTAATGAACAAGTTTCCACTAGTTCTGGCATTTTTGCAATGATAAGGAATACAGGAGCCGCAGTAGGAGTAGCTTTGTTTATCTCTATTACATTAAGCTTTTTAAATCAATACTCTTCTGATATCGTAGATGAGGGGATCCAACTGATAAAAGATCAAAATTTTGCTCCAGCAGTAGAGAATGGATTTATTACTGCACTGGAGGAAAGGCAAGGTGATTTTTTTGAAGGGGATACGAACACGTTAAGTTTGGATGAGGAATCAAAGCAACAGTTAGTGGAAGAGATGAAATCTGTTTCCGTTTCTGCTTTACCTGAAGGAGTAGAGATGACAGCAGAAGTTGAACGAAAAGTTGAAAGTGAGATTAACGAGCAGCTGAAAAATATAGAACAGAATTTAGAAGTAGTTCAAAACAGTTTGATACAATCAGGTAAAGAATACGTTGCTCAGGCAATGACTAAATCGTTTATCTCCGGGATCATATTATGTTTTATTTTTAGCTTGTCATTGCCAATGTTAATGAAAACTCCTCCTTTTAAACGTAATAGAAACAAACAAACAATATAAGCTACTGAAAGTATACGTTAAGAAATATAGTTAGAGGCTGGGACAAAACCCGGTAATTTAAACTAAAGATGCCCTCATAAACAAAAATCTGTTTGCGGGGGCATCTGCTATTATTAAATTTTTCAATTGATAAAGAAAAAAAGAACAACCTCTGTTAAAATTAAAGTTCCTACACAATAATCAAAAGAGGTGTTCTTATGTTTAAAAATTATAACATGAATCAAGTAGTTTTGCCCCTAGATTTAGAAATTAAACTTCAGGAAAATGATATAGCCTATTCCATTCACGATCTTGTGGAACAAATCCC
Organism: Chengkuizengella axinellae; assembly: GCF_030730905.1. Classification (GTDB taxonomy): domain Bacteria; phylum Bacillota; class Bacilli; order Paenibacillales; family KCTC-33759; genus Chengkuizengella; species Chengkuizengella axinellae. The sequence goes on from NZ_JAVAMP010000001.1 coordinate 360,319, forward strand.
AGATCAAGCCTTCGATCAGTTCACACAACATACTGGCTGTCCTGCCTACCACCCACGAATGATGATGAAAGTTATTTTATGTGCCTATACCCAATCCGTTTTCTCAGGCAGAAAAATTGAAGGGCTCTTAAAGGACAGTATACGTATGATGTGGTTGGCTCAAGGATATGAACCAAGCTATCGGACAATCAACCGATTTCGTGTTCATCCCAAGGTGAAGTTGCTTCTTCGAGAGTGCTTTGTTCAGTTTCGATGTCACCTTGTTCAAGAAGGACAGATTGAAAATGAAGCCATTTTTATTGATGGAACTAAAGTAGAAGCGAATGCGAATAAGTTTACCTTCGTGTGGCGCAAAGCAGTTGAAAAGTATCACGCACAACTCATTGAGAAGTCAAATCAAATCTATGATGAACTCGTAGAAAACGAAATTATACCTGAAATCAAACGTGAAACTCCAGAGGAACTTTCTACAGAAGAACTTTCAGATGTTGCGGAAAAGATGGAAGAAAAAATAGAAGAATTAAACCAAAACATAGAAGCTAGTGCGGACGTAAATGAACGAAAACATCTTCGAACGAAACGGAAAGAACAAAAGCAACTTCATAAACAGTTTAGAAATTTTTCGGAACGCAAACAAAAGTATGAACAGGACATGAATACCTTCGGTAACCGGAATAGTTACTCCAAGACGGATACGGATGCTACATTTATGCGAATGAAAGATGATTATATGAAAAATGGACAATTGAAAGCTGGTTATAATCTACAGATTGCGACGGAAGGTCAATATGCACTTGCATACGATATATTCCCCAATCCAACTGACACACGAACGTTCTTACCATTCCTAGATTACATTGAAGAGCATTTTAAGAGCATTTTTTTAAGCTTCCGACCTACATCGTTGCAGATGCTGGTTACGGAAGTGAGGAAAATTATCATGATGTCTTGGAAAAGCGTAATCGTACACCACTTATGACGTTTAACACATATCGGAAAGAGAAAAAAAGAAGTTACAAAAAAAATGCCTTCAACATTACTAACTGGAAATATGACAAAGAGGGCGATTACTTTACATGTCCAAATGAAAAACAATTGACGTTCCGTTGCAGATCAGAGAAGAAGGATCGAAACGGTTTCACAAGAAGGTTTAAGGTTTATGAATGTGAGGACTGTACCGGATGCCCTTTCCGTTCCCAATGTACGAAAGCAAAAGAAGGAAACAATCGAAAAATCATGTATAACGAAAAATGGGAACAACAAAAAGAAATGACTAGAGCGCTGCTTTCAGAAGAGAAAACAGGGGAAATTTACGGAAGACGAAAAACGGATGTGGAACCAGTTTTTGGATTTTTGAAGGCTAATTTACGTTTCACTCGAATGTCAGTCAGGAGCAAAGAAAAAGTGGAAAATGAATTAGGGTTTGCGCTCATGGCAGTGAACTTAAGAAAGTTCAGCGCCATGAGCGCAAATTAACGAATATTTCCGAAGGGATTATTATAAAGAAAAAGTTCTGATCATTAAAAACCAATGATTAGAACCTTTTCTCCATTAATTTAGACTAGTTTTGTCCCAGCCTCTTGATTTTTTTGGGATGGTACTAGAAAAAGATAGTACTATTTTTTTTGCTTAGTTTTCTTAAAATTAAATGTATATAGAGAGAATGGATCGTTATTTAAGGAGGAAGTGAATTGACTAAATCTGAATCACTAACTCAATTGGGGTTTAACTTTTTAAAAAGAAAATGTTTTGTCAGCACCACAACTATAATTTTCATTGTTATGATAGAGCTTGTTTTATACACACTTTTTCTCGATAAAGATATTGAATCCTTAATGGAACACTTTTCTATGGTGCTGGGTGTTCATATGGTTTCCCTAATTATTCCGTTGTTTGTTATTGCCATACCGATTTCTATTTTATCAGATATCGTGACTGAAGAAATATACAAAGATAGTCGAATGTTTATAGCATTCTTTTTACACGTCACGTTGTTTATGATTTTTAGCTTAGTTTTTACAAGTGGTTTTCCTTTGGCTGTGTTAGTTGTTGGATTAACTGGTTTGTTGTATTGGCTAATAGATGAAGGGATTAGAATTTGGTTGCGTAAGGAAAAATAAATGATCTTGGGAAGTGTTGTTATGAAAAATGTTTTAACAAAAGAAGGTTTGAAATGGGTCGACAAACAAATCATTTCAAAAGAGCAATACGATCAGATTTTGGATTTATATCAAGAGTCAGAAAAACGTTCTTTTAAAATACTCCCTATTTTAGCTAGTTTATTGGTTGGTCTAGGCATACTTACTTTCATTGCTTCAAATTGGTCTTTGATTTCAAATCCGATGAAGATGTTGATTATCATTGCTATCATGTTAGGTTTTTATGGCTATGGTGACAGAATGATTCACAAGGGCTCACATGTTATGGGTCACTGTTTTATGTCATTAGGGGTTGTCACCTTTGGAGCAGGTATTATTTTAACAGGACAAATGTTCCATTTAAGTACGAATGATGTTACTTCGTTTATTGTTTGGGGATTGGCAGGATCGGCATTAACTTATATATATCGCAGTTCACTTTTGTTTTATTTAACGCTTGTTATATTAAATGTAACACAAGGAATTAGCTTGATTTCATATGGTCAATTTAGTTTTGTTGCTTATGTATTGCTAACGCTAGGTTTAGGATTTTTTGCATACAAGTATAGAAATGAAATCGTCGTTATTTTATTATCTATTTCAATATTCATTCAATCACTATATGTGTTCATAGATTTTGAAATTTCTTGGATTTGGATTTTTGTCCCTGTTTATTTGTTATATATTTTGTCAGATATCTGGCCGAAAGATTTCTTTTTCTTCATCTACCGTAAGTTAAGCTTAGTATTTGTGTATTTATTTGCTTTTTTTATGGTATTATTTCATGATTTTGAGCCATTTTCGATCTTTCACTTTATGATTTTTATGATCTTTGCATTAATATCATTAGCTTTGAAAAGAAAGCAGAACCGGTTAATTACAGGGTTTGAATGGCTCATGATGTTCCCATTTTATTATTTGGTTCCATCTGGAGATATCCTGTATATTTTTATGATGTTTTTCTTCTCGGTATATATGTTGTGGAACGGATTTAAATATAAAAATAGATTAACTGTTAATCTAGGAAGTTTCTCATTTTTATTCAGTTCACTTGTAGCATATTTGAACTTAACATGGAGTTTTATGCCAAAATCCATTTTATTTATACTTGGTGGCGGACTTTTATTCGGAATTTATTTTATATTGCAAAAACAGAAGAAAATATGGCTTGCCAATAACGGAGGTGAGTGATTTGAAATCATCCAAGAGGGTTTGGCTGTCTATAGTTGTGCTCCTTCAAGTTTGTTTTATATTATCCATAGCATTAAGCAATTATTCTGTTGAATGGTTTGGAAAGGAATTACGATTAAAAACAGTGCCTGTTGACCCGAGAAATCTATTTTATGGTGATTATGTCGTACTGAATTATGAAATTAATAACATTCCTAAAACGTTGTGGGAAGGTAATGATGATCCTGATGAAGGAGATAAACTTATTGTTGGATTAGAAGAACAAGAAGGGTATTTTACTGTTGTATCCATTGGTTATAACAAGCCAAAGGACGAAGATAGTGACTATATATATGTTGATGCGGAAGTAACCAAAAATAGAGGAAACAGTATTTTCGTTAAGTACGGGATAGAAAAATATTATATTCCTGAAGGAAGTGGAAGAGAGATCGAACAGCAAAGAGGAGAATTTGATGTCCTTGTAAAATATGCATCTTGGGGAAGTATGAAAATATCTCGTCTTGAATTTAGTGAAAGTTAAAAAATATAAAATAACGATGGAATAACTTCATTTGAAGTAATCCATCGTTATTTATTTATATAAAAAATGATTACACCTTGCTTATCGAATCCAATATATATAGAAATAAGGTGACTGAATTTAATGTTAAAGCTTTAAACTATATATATATTATCCATGAGAAGTGTGAAATTAGTGTGATTGGGAACAATAAGCAAGTCACATCATTTTTTTATAAACATTTATATAATGATATGTTTATTTAGGATTATTCAGTAGCTTCTTCATCAGCAGCTTCTTCTTCTGCTCCTTCTTCCATATCAGTATCTTCATCAGCTTCGACTTCTGCTTCTTCTTCTGTGTCAACGTCTTCATCAGTAGCTTCGCCTTCAGTTATTTCATCTTCAGTTGTTCCTTCTTCAATTGTTTCGTCTTCTGTCATTTCTTCATCAGTAGTTGTGTCATCCATTTCTTCGTTTTGCTCAACTTGTTCTTCTTGTTGATCCTGTGGTTCCATTTCCGGATCCTCGGAAGTACATGCTGCTGCAAATACAGTTATAGCTCCTAAAATCGCAAAAATTTGTAATGCCTTTTTCATTTTGATTTCCCCCTGGTTTTTTTTGTTTTTTATTTTTGTTTACATGATACATTTTAGTTAATCAACCTTAAAATTACATTAATACTGAATTAAAATCATATAAAGAATCATTTTTTACTGAATTAAGCGATTTACATTCATTTATATCAGTATGGAACATGCTATAATTATTAGGGAAATTATGGATGTTGAAAAAGAGTGACAGAAATTGAGGTGGTTCTAATGATTCAAAAACTTGATTTTAACCAAGAAAGGAATACGGATAAAAACATCAAATTGATTTGGAATCAATTTGATGATCTTTATTTACAAAGGTTGAGGAAAGTAAGTAATTTAGAAGATTTAATAAGTTTACGAATGAGTGAAATTGAAAGAGTTAGAGAAGTTACTAGTTTTGTACATAATCTATGGGATCATAATGGTGATAATGAACCTCAAAAAAATGATCCAATTTCAATCATACAAGAAGCGTTAAATGGGAAAAATTTTCGTTGTGTTGAATACTCGAGTGTACTTAGTAGTTGTTTAAATGCTATTGATATACCTTCTAGGTTAGTAGCTCTTAAGACAAAAGATTGTGAAACTAGAGCATATGGCGCAGGGCATGTTGTTGTTGAAGCTTATCTCAAGGGGAAGGAAAAATGGGTAATGATTGATCCTCAATGGAATATTATTACGATGATGAATGGAATCCCTCTTAATGCCGTAGAATTTCAAGAAAGTATATATCAGCAGAAGGAGATTACTGAGTTTTCAAACATTAAAACAGAGTACTTTAATTGGATTCATCCATACTTATATTATTTTACTGTAGATATTGACAACAGGGTTGGTGTTCATAAAGAAGAAACCCATAATGAATACAAACAAATCATGTTAGTCCCAAATGGTGCTAAAGAGCCGAAGCTATTTCAGAGAAGATTTCCTATAAAAAATGTGTATTATACAAATCATATTCACTTATTTTATCAACAACCTATATTATAAATTTCATTACAGAAAGATAAAAAGGAGATATAAAAATATATGCTTAGCTCATACAGTTCATTAGCTACTGAAGTATACGATATTACTAAACCCATAGGACATTCCTTTGGTGATATAGAGTTTTATTTAGAGAGATTGAAAGGTTGTACCGGTTCTATACTTGAACCAGCCGTTGGCTCTGGCCGCATGTTAATTCCACTATTAGAAGCTGGATTTTTAGTAGATGGGATTGATAACTCGCCTGAAATGCTAACATCTTGCAGTGATCGATGTAAAGAAAGAGGATTTACCCCTAATCTTTATGAAGGGAAAATGCAGGATTTTAAATTAGAGAACAAATACGAAGCAGTAATAGTTCCTACCGGTTCTATTTTGCTGCTTGAAAATCGTGAGGAATCATTACAAGCTTTGCAGACATTTTATGAACATCTCTTACCAGGAGGGCGTCTGATTATAGATATATTTTTACAGACCGATTTTAATTTAAATCAAGTTTCAACTAGTACTTGGACAACTCCCGATCATAATGTCATTACATTAGAATCTAAAATAGTAGAAGTAGATTTTCTCAATCAATACACGATTAAATATTTAAAATATGAAAAATGGAGTAATGGAAAGTTAATAGAAACTGAGTTGCAAAGGTTTCCTCTTAGATGGTATGGGGTTGAAGAATTCAAGGGGATATTAGAGAAGATAGGTTTTACAAACATTGTGATTTCATCTAACTATAAATATGGAGAATTGCCTAAAGATGCAAATCAATCTATTACGTTTGAAGCGATTAGACCTAATTAATTCATCTTCGTATACAGTGAATAAAAATTAAAACGTTTGAACTGGTTTAGGTCTTATTAACAATGAACTTGTTATCTTCCTACTTTTAACAGAGGGGACTATGGTCCCCTTTGTTAAGTCAAAGTTCTTTACCTATTAAGAAAATACATCAAAAGCTGGAGGGTATTTAATGACTCCAGATATTCCTTTTAATGAACCCTTCTGAAGTTCTAATCCCATAAAAACCTCCATTGGAACAGGAAAAGGAGATTTGATTCCCATTGGTTCTGTGGGAGCGAAACCAAATCGAGGATAATACTTAGGGTGACCTAAAACAAACATATGTTTAAAACTCATTCTTTTACTTAATTCTAGTCCGTACTCGATAAGCCTTGAACCTATTCCTAGATTTTGAAATTGAGGTTTTACTGATAATGGTGCCAAGCCTAAAGTGGATAAGGTTTCACTTTCTTTTGTAATGATTTCTATTTTGCTAATTAAAATATGTCCTACGATTTCTTGTTCATTTTTCTCACAAACAATAGATAATTCAGGAACAAAAAAGTCTGATTTACGAATTTCTTCAACTAGCTTTGCTTCTTGAATTTGTTTAAAGGCATCTAGATTGACTTGGCGAATACCATCAACATCCTTTTTTTGTTCACAACGTAAATGATAATTATTTTCTTTTATATTAAATTTCATATTAATCCTCCAGTTGAATTAGAATTAACCTCAAAATTGTATTAAGTTCGTTAGAAATAACACAGATACAGGAGTGATTTAGATTAACAGTGTTTTTATTTTTTTCTAAACCTACCTGCATCTGAATTACGAATGTAAACACTCACACAAATCAACACCCTTCAATAATGATTATTTTGATATTACTACATTGAATTTTTAATGTATAGATGAAAAATAACATTGTAATCTTTTATGAGGAGAAATATACTAACATGAGACTATGAAAAGCAGGTGTATATGAATGGAATTTAACACAATATTATTTGATTTAGACGGAACATTAACAGATCCCAAGATTGGGATTACGAAATCAATTCAATATGCTTTAGCTAAATTTGATATTGAAGTGAAGGATTTAGATGAACTAGAACCCTTTATTGGACCACCGCTCAACCAGAGTTTTAAGGAGTTTTATTCATTCGATGAAGTTCAGACTAAGGAAGCAGTATCATTTTATAGAGAATACTTTTCAGAAAAGGGTTTATATGAAAATCAACTGTATGATGGAATTGTAGACTTATTGGAGGAGTTAACGAAACAAAATAAACAATTGTATGTAGCCACTTCAAAACCAACCTTTTTCGCGGAAAAAATACTTGAGCATTTTGAAATGAAAAAATACTTTCATTATATAGGTGGTAGCAATCTTGATGGAACAAGACAAGATAAAGCCGAGGTTATTCAACATGTAATTGAACAAGAAAACTTGGATATAGATGATATCGTAATGATTGGAGATCGAAAACATGACCTGATCGGGGCAGAGAAAAATGGAGTTGCCTCTATTGGGGTGGGGTATGGTTATGGAAGCAAACAAGAATTAACGGATTGCAAACCTACTTATTATGTTGAGACGGTGAAAGAGCTTTTGGAGGTTTTGGCTAGCTAACAGAGTTAATCTTTTCGGTGGAAGTTCAAACCTTCTTAAACTATCTACTATTTATTTTGTAGTTTAATTAACTGGTTCTGATTGACTTCGCACTCTCAGGACGTGAAAATATAAATTTGATATAAGAAATAAGTGCACATATTATTTACGAATGACTTATAGTAAAAAATTAAGATTTGAAGATGGCATTCTAAATGACTGTAGAGGGGATTTGAATGGAAGCTGTAATTTTCGACATGGATGGTGTCATTATCGATTCACATACTGTGACTTATCAACTTCTTTCAGATACAGCAAATCAGTATGGATGTAATTTGACTCCAGATAAGATTAAAGGTTGGGGTAGTTTGAGTGCAAGACAGTTTTGGAAACGTATCAAAGATGAGTATCACTTAGAACAAAGTCTCTCAGAATTAATTGAAAGTTATGATGTAGAAAAAGAGATTCAGTATTACGAGCATATCGGATTGATTCCTGGGTTTAAGGAAGTTTTGGAACAATTAAATAAGAGTAATATTAAAACAGCCATTGCCACAAGTGCGAACAAAAGAAGGATGAATGCCGTTGTTGACATATTTGAACTGCGGACTTTATTTGATGCATTTGTGTGTGATGATGAAGTAATAAACTCAAAACCAGATCCCTCTATATTTATTAGAGTAGCACAAAAATTAAAAGTTGCTCCTGAAAAATGTTTAGTAGTGGAAGATTCTGAAAACGGAAAAATAGCAGCTCAAAAAGCAGGGATGAAATGTCTTGGATTCAAAGGATTACCCCATGTAAATGAAAACATGGAAGGTTCAGACCTCATGATAAGAGATTTTAAAGAATTAAATATAGATGTACTGTATGTATTATTTGATTCATAAATATATAGAACATACGTTTGATTTTTGATGTGTCCCATGTTAATATATTCATATTAATCTAAGGGAGATTCTTGCGATGAATTATATAGAAACTATAAAACAATATTATCGTTTTACTGACTTTGTACGTTCTTTAAACATGCTGCCTGATGAACTATGGTTGGAGCCTATTGCGATGGGAAAAGCTTCTATTGGTGAGATTATTGGACACTTGTTAAATTGGGATACATACATCATAGGACATACAATTCCTGCTGTTAATAACGGGGGGAATATGGAGTTTCCAGACTTCGATTCTTTTAATCAGCTTGGATATGAACTAGCTAGAAAAACATATACAAAGGTTGAACTAATTAATATGTTTGTTGAAACAAGAAGTAAACTATGTGATTTGTTGTTGGAGATGCCATTTGAAGATATTACTAGGAAATTAAACCCCAATTCTCTACTTTATCTTATAGAAGAATTAAATGAACATGACGAACACCATTTAAGTCAAATCATGAATAAATTAAATCATGAGAAAAGGATGATGGGATAATGGATAACAAAACAGCTTTATTAATTATTGATGTGCAGGTGATTATGTTTACATATGGTGGGGGAAAATTACATAACGGAGAAAAAGTATTACATAACATTAAAGAATTATTGAAAAAGGCTCGCTCCTCTAACACTACTGTCGTTTTTATTCAACATACGGAGGCACCTAATTTAATTGAAGGAAAAGAAGGCTGGCCAATCCATCCTGAGCTAGGTCCATTTGATAATGAAGTCGTGATTCAAAAAAATTATGTTGATTCATTCTACAAAACGGCTTTGCATGAAAAGTTGCAAGAACATGGAATAGAAAATTTAGTTATAGTTGGAATGCAAACAGATTTTTGTGTGGATACGACTTGTCGTCGTGCTTTCAGTATGGGGTATAAAAGTGTATTAGTAGAGGATGGACATTCTACATTTGATACAGAAGTGTTAAAAGCAGAGCAAATCATTGCACATCACAACAACACTTTAGGTGGCAGGTTTGTTGAATTAAAATCAACGAATGAAATTGAATTTTAAACATGGTCGGCATATCGTTTTCGTTTTTATATTAAAGTTTTGACAATCATTATTCATTTTAATAATTGAATCAATTGAGGTATAATATATTTGATTTAAAGAATGAAAGAGAGTGAAACATTTATGGGTCGTAAATGGAATAATATTAAAGAAAAAAAAGCATCAAAAGATGCAAAAACAAGTCAAATATATGCTAAATTTGGACGTGAAATTTATGTAGTAGCCAAACAAGGCGAACCTGATCCAGAGTCAAATCAAGCTTTAAAATTCGTTCTTGAACGGGCTAAAACGTATAATGTACCTAAAGCAATTATAGATCGTGCAATAGAAAAAGCAAAAGGTGGCTCAGACGAAAACTTTGATAAGCTTCGTTATGAGGGATTCGGACCAAATGGATCTATGATTATCGTAGATGCACTAACGAATAACGTGAATCGTACTGCGCCAGAAGTACGTTCTGCATTTAATAAAAATGGTGGAAATATGGGAGTGAGTGGATCTGTCGCTTACATGTTTGATGAAACAGCTGTTATTGGTATAGAAGGAAAAACAGAAGAAGAAGTGCTTGAATTATTAATGGAAGCAGATCTTGACGTTCGAGATATTTTGGGTGAAGACAATGCAGTGATTGTTTATGCTGAACCTGACCAATTCCATACCGTTCAAGAAGCGTTCAGAAGTGCAGGTATTTCTGAATTCACAGTAGCTGAAATAACAATGATCGCCCAAAGCGATGTAACTCTTCCAGAAGACGTTATGGCTCAATTTGAGAAAATGATTGATGCATTAGAGGACTTGGAAGATGTTCAGCAAGTGTATCATAATGTAGATCTTGGGGAGTAGGTAGAAGCGGATCAAAAAATATTAAAATCACTAAAGCTATGATAAACGTCCAATATCTATTTTAATGAACGAATATTTAAAAAACTCATTTCTTGTATGAAGTAATTTTCATATAAGAGGTGAGTTTTTTTGATATTAGTGGATGTTTATAAGTAGTTTCTATTTGATTTAAAAATGAACTGTCATTAATTAATAATTTCTTAATGGCTTTGGTTCTGTACCTGTACCTGTTCCTCTTTGTATCTTTTCTCTAACTCTTTCTCTTTTTTATTTCCTTTTTCAATCTCTTCTTTAGTCATAGGGTTTGTCTCTAGTGGAACATAAGGGGCATCAGCCAAAACTTCGTCAAGTGTTTCTAGGCTCAGACTGTTTATATCTTTTATTCGATGTTCTTTTTTATTCCCCACTACAATAATATCTCCATCTTTATTAATTCTAAAGTGCCCTTGATATGAACCTAAAGTTCTATAGGCATCTTCTATCACTGGACCTGTATATTTCTTTAAAAATAGAAGAACTTTTTCATTTTTTTCAACTAGTGGGTCGACTGATACAATATCATTTTGTAAAAGGGTAATAGTATCACCCTTTTTCAGATTTTTTTCAGTATCACGATAAATCTCTTTTATTTCTACTTCAGCTTTAAAAAAGGTAGCTTGACTATAATCAAATGATTCAGGTACCGATTTCACTTGACCTACAATTACAGTAGGTGTAAGTGTAGCTATGTCCTTTACATCAGTGAAAATTTCTTTTGAGTTGATATCTAGAGACCCAATCGACCCTTGTGATAAAGAAACAACACCAGTGTCAATAGTATTATTTTCTGTGAAGTCTGATGTAGTATTACAACCAACTAAACTTACTATTGCAAAAATTGCAATTATTATTTTCTTCATAATTAGCTCCGCCTCTATTTAGTATATGTCTCTTATTCCACTTACATCGACATCTCCTAGCCAATCCTGCTTCTCAATATAACAAATTGAAAGAGAATCATTTTCAAGTTAAGAAAATAAAAAAATGATAATAAATTTTAATAATATAGTATAATTAACTAGTTAAATTATACTATAAAGGATGGAGTTTTATTTTTATGCAGGGTCCTTCAGATAAAATTATGATGATAATTTTATGCTTCATTGTTTTTCCCTTAGCATATGTTAGTATAACTATTAATCTAAATAATGAAAGATTGGTTAATCAAATTAACTTTGCTGCAATTTTAGGGATTCTTATATTTAGTGTATTAAATAATAATAAGAATTAGTAGATAATATTGCTTCTGGACCATAACCTATAAGCGAGTCTATGGAGAGAAGATTATGTTCGATATCAAGAAATTTTCATCATCATTAGGAATGGCCACATTTCAACATAAAATATTGAGAAATAGAGGACATGAAGGGTCTTATTTTTGAATTTTATAACATTTAAGATAAAATAGAGGAAATTAATAGCCTTATTTCAGAATTTTTTTAGTAAATGTAAAAAAATGATGCGAATAAGGCCAAAAATTCCCTCTATTTTTGTTTTATTTGATTAAATTAATGAAATAAGGGAAAGAATTTCCCTTATTGTTTGTTTGCAAGGCATGCTCCCGAACCAATGGCTTTAAAGAAAAACTATTACCTAAATAGTGGGAAGATAATCTATAAACAGGGGCGTTTTTGGTAACAAAGAGGTTCTAAAGGAAACTAATGGTGGTTATTGGAGCGGCTAAGCCTTATTCATAATCAAGCAAGTGATTTTCTAGTGAAGACTAATAATAACAGGATTCCTAATGGAGGTTAATATGAACGCAAAAAAGTTGGCTGGAGAAAAAGCAGTTGAACAAGTAAAAGAAGGGATGGTTGTTGGTCTAGGGACTGGTTCTACAGCGTATTGGGCAGTTCAAAAGCTTGGAGAATTAGTAAAAGACGGTTTGCACATAAAGGCAATCCCTACTTCAAAAAGTACTGAAAAACTGGCAATAGAATTAAATATCCCACTTGTTTCATTTTCAGAAATAAATGAAATTGATCTTACGATAGATGGAGCAGACGAAATAAATCCAACATTGGATTTAATTAAAGGTGGTGGAGGGGCACTACTAAGGGAAAAAATAGTCGCACATTCCTCAAAGAAATTTGTTGTTATAGCTGATGAATCCAAACTAGTGAATCATTTAGGTTCATTCCCTTTACCTGTAGAAGTGACTCCATTTGGGTTAGATGTTACAAAAAGAGAAATACAAAATTTAAGATGCAACACAATATTAAGACAATCTGATGCCAGTAATATCTTTATCACGGACAATGGTAACTATATTTTGGATTGTTATTTTGAATCAATTATAGATCCATCCATCATACATACTCAATTAAATATGATACCAGGAGTTGTAGAGAATGGTTTGTTTGTAAATATGGCTGAACAGGTAATCATTGGATACAATGATGGACGATTAAAGGTACTTGAAAAATAATAAATAATATACTGCTTAAAAATTGATAAAAATGCATCGACAAGATTCCCAAAAAAGCAAAATGAAAGCTCCTAAAGTTCAATCCGTTTTCAGCAAAAAGTAAAACTTTTTAAAAAACCAGTGGTATAAATAAACATAAAATATTACCAAAGTGACTTTTAAAACTACTTTTCCATTATAGCTTTAAGAAAGTAGTTCAGCTTTAATGTTACTAAGAGAGGGAACTATGACGAAAAATAAAAACCTAAAATATATATTTTTAATTTTATTAAGCATTTTATTAATGGGAAATACAAATAATCATCCAACTCCGTTCCATGAAAGAATATTTCCACCTATACATACAAGCGATTCCTCTACTTTTTACTATTCGGGGATAATGTTATTGGTTTTAATGTATTATGGTTATAAAGGACTTTTGTCCGTAAAAAAAGATAGGACTAATATTGGATTGAAAGCAATCATTTTTACAATTTTAACACCACTTTTAATGAGTAATTTGTGGGAAGATGGAATTAAATTATATAAAAGCTACTTTGATAATTTAAATGCTGTTTACAGTTATCATGAGGAAAAAAGTATTTCATATAGAACTGAAGGTAGTGAGGCAATCATTAATGGGAAGATTCATTTAGAAAATTTAAGTGATATTCAACAAGAATTTTTCATTAAAATTACATTCTCTTCATATTGGGGTGATAATGTCGAAGAGAAGGAACTTTTTGCATTAGAGGAAGATCTAAATAGTAGAAAGTCATTCATTCTATACGCTAATGAGAATAAGATGATAGAATTTGTTTTAGATGGAACTTCAATAAATCCAAATTCTCAAGGATCTGGTTTTACTAATGTATTTGACTATGTATTAATTCAAGGTAGTGAAGAAGTTAGTTTTACAAGTGATTAAAAGAATATTAGTATCATTTTAAAGAAAAGGAGATCACCATGAAAACCAAGAAAATACCTTGGTACACTGGAATCATTGTAGCTGTCATCGTGTTCATTGTTGGCTGTGTATATACGATATTAAATTTGCTATCGCCATTTTTAGATAGTTATCCTTATGTTTTAGTTCCAGGTGAAAAAGATATAGAATTATTAGAAGCAGGTGAATACACTGTTTTTTATGAATATGACTCCAATCAACAAAAGTATAATCACGTAATAGACAAAATTCAGATATCAATAGTAGATGTTGAAACACAGAGTGATTTATTATTAACTCGTTATCAAAATGCATTTTATAGTTTAAACAATTTCGAAGGTGAATCGATGTATAAATTTACTATCAATGAAAGTGGTGAATTTCGAGTAGTCACCGACACAGAAATATTACCACATGATGAGATTAAATTAACATTTGTTCAAGATTTTTTAGGGGAATTTACAACTATTTTTATATCTTTCTCGTTAACATTATTCCTAACACTAGTATTTATTATTATATCCATTTATATGAAGTGGAAAGAAGGAAAAAAATAGTATTTTTGATGTATAGCTATAGTCAAAGTAAAAATGTTAATCTATTATTAGCATAACATTGAACTGATAATGATTGATTTTATATAGGAGATGCAAAAGTGAAAACGATACTTCGAGGAATCATAGCCATAATGATGCTGTTTTATTTATTTGTGTTAATTTACTGGATGTTTATAGGCTTTGGAAGAACAGGGGTTAGTGGGGGTTTTAGCTACAACTTAACCCCGTTTAGCACTATCAAGCAATATTTTTATTATTACGACCATTTTAATCGTGAAATTTGGATTATTAATATATTAGGAAACATTGGTGTATTTATACCATTTGGTATATTTGTCCCGTTCGTATTGAAGTATAATCTGATTAGATTTATGTATAATTTCATAATAAGCATTACATGTTTAGAACTTCTCCAGCTAGTGTTGAAAAGAGGCAGCTTTGATATTGATGATATTATATTAAATTCTTTTGGAGCATTGATAGGGTTTATAATATATAAAGTTTTAAGTGTATTTGCATTTAAGAATATTTAGAAAGATTGAAGTAAGGAGTCAATATGATCAAGCCAATATTTTATGGTACTGTGCATATATTGTTTTATAGAAATGATAACGAGGTTTTATTACTCAAAAGAAAGAATACGGGGTTTGAAGATGGTAAATGGGGTATTGTGGCAGGAAAAATAGAAGGTGGAGAGGAAGTAGTGTCAGCTGCAATTAGAGAAGCCAAAGAGGAAGCAGGAGTAATCATAGATTCAACAGAAGTTAAAGTGGTTGGTGTAATGCATAGGAATAATATAAAGAACGAATGGATCGATTTTTATGTTAAAGTTGATTCATGGCAAGGTGAGATCGTAAATGTTGAAGTAGATAAATGTGAAGAACTCAAATGGTTTGAAGTTGACAAGCTTCCAACTGATATGGTTTCTTTCATTAGAAAAGCGATTGAAAAAAACCATAAACAAATGTGGTTCGAGAGTTTTGGCTGGGAATAGAACTAAATGATTTCATTTTTTAATAGATAGAGGGATGTTCATTGACTACTTTTTACTTATTAAGACATGGTGAACCTGATTGGGATTTCAAAGAAGAACGTCAGCTTAATGCTGCAATGAGAGATTTTGTTCCTCTAACTGCTAACGGTGTGAAACAAGCAGAACAAGTCATGGAAGTACATCCATATTTATCTGAATGTGAAATTATCATCTCATCCCCATATACCAGATCCCTTCAAACAGCATCGTTAATAAATAGATTTCTAGGGAAACCATTACAAGTAGAATTTGATTTACATGAGTGGATACCTGATCGTTGGCAAGCACAAAATGTACAAGAAATAAAAGAATTATGGAATGATTATAAGAAACATGATGGTTGCTATCCAATAGGAGAAACAAGGCTTTGGGAAACTAAAGAAAATATACATAATAGAACCAGAGGTGTCTTGAAAAAATATACGAATTACTCAAAAGTAATAGTAGTTTGTCATGCAGTGGTCATTTCAGCTTTATTAAATATATCTAAAGACATCAACTTATGTGGAGTACATGAATTTCATTTAACAATCAATAAAAATGAGTTAGGGAAGTGATTATAAATGGAGCTTGAAAAGCTTGAACAATCTATTCTTAGTAATAATGTCGAATCTCTTCTAAATAATCTTAAATCACAAGCTACTAACCATGCCGAAACTCCAAAACAAGCTGTGAAAAACAAGACTCTGAAAATGATTAAAAGATTGTTAGTAACTAAAAAATCCATATATGACTTTGGTATACAATTAACCAATTCAAATGATATTATAGGAGAAGAAATGGGTTCGATATTAATAGCTGAGCATTTTGAATTGAATCCAGAGGAAGTAAATGATACTTTGCTCAGATTAGCTGATAGTGATCATTGGGAGGTTAGAGAGTGGGTGGCTAGTGCTTGTTCCATTATATTAGTCCATCACTTTCAGGAGTACTATCCACGGTTCTATCTTTGGACAAAAGATGAATCACCCAATGTTAGAAGAGCTGTAGCTGTTGCAGTTAAATATGTAAGTAGATCGAAGAATCAAGAGATTGCTGATTCGTTAATTGATCTGGTAGAGCCCCTCTTAAGTGACCAAGATTCTTATGTAAAAAAGAACCTTGGTGCCTTTGCGATTGGGGATGGTTTATTAAAATACTATCCGCATCAAGTAATGGATAGAATTCGCAATTGGATTAGTATAGATGATGAAAATGTGAGATGGAATATTGCAAAAATATTTTCTTCAGCAGAAGGAATGAAATATATTGAAGATTCGATTGAACAATTTAATATTTTAATGAATGATTCAAGACCAACTGTAAAAAAAGCAGTGAATAGCACAGTTAATAAGTTAAAGAAAAGAGATCCAGAGTTATACAATAAGTGTTTGGTTGCTGGGTTAACTGAAATAAACCAGAGTTGATGAAATAGAACTTATAAGGAGGTGAGGGTGTGAAAAAAATAAAAAATCATTTTCTTTTTGTCCTTCACACTGTAAGATTAAGAATCTCTCCTATAACTTAGATTAAATTTATAGGAGGATCACAATGGAAAAAAGAATCGTTTCACTGTTCAATGATCATATTCTAATGGAAGCAGCCGAAAAATTTGCTATTCCATATCATACAATAAAATTAATAGGAAAACATCAAAGTTTTGTTTTTGAATACTCGTTAAAAGGCAAGCCATACATTTTACGTATTACACATGAATCACATCGGTCAGTTGATATGATCATGGCTGAATTAGATTGGATTATATATTTGTCTGAAAATGGGGTATCAGTGTCCAAACCAATACCTTCCGTACACAATCAATTCGTTGAAGTTTTAGCGTGTTCTAATGCAACCTTTATTGCAACTTCTTTTGAAAAATCGCCGGGACATCGACCAGGTCCTAGTGATTGGAATCCAGAAGCCTTGAAAGCTCAGGGTGAAATAACGGGGTATATGCACAAACTTGCAAAAGGATTTAGACCCAAAAATAAACGTTATGAATGGGATGATAATGACTTTATATCTAATGCAGATTTGTATATTCCAAAATCACAAGAAAAAGTGTTATTTAACTATAAAGAGTTAATAGAAGATTTGCATGAACTACCAAAAGGCAGTGATGTTTACGGGATCATTCATGGAGATATTTTAGGAAGTAATTTTTTTATAGAAAATGGGAAAATCACTTTATTTGATTTTGATGAAAGTTCATATAGCTGGTTTATGAATGACATTGCTATACAAATCTTTTATTGTTCAATTAATATGAACGGACATGTCGATGAAGAAAGTAGTCATTACTTCACAAAGCATTTTTTTGAGGGATATTTTAAACAAAACCATTTAGACGAGAATTGGTTTGAACAAATCCCGTTTTTTTTAAAATTGAGAGAATTTATTCTTTATACTGCAATATATAAAAGTCATGATTTAAGTAAATTAGATGATTGGACACAAGGTTTTATGAATGAAAGGCAAGTTAGACTTGAAAACAAAGCTCCATTTATTTCGATTGATTTCACAAAATATGCTATTTAATGGTTATATGTAAGGAAAACTCGCCTAATTTGCGAGTTTTCCTTTTTTTACTACTCAATCTGGTTTCAATCTGTTATAATCCTTCTAATTAGTTAACAATAGTATATTATTATTAAATTGCAGAGTGAAAGGGTGTTCGTTTCATGTTGGTATGGTTCAGTGCATTAAATCCAACAGTACAAGCTTTAATTGGAGGGCTCTTTACATGGGGGCTAACAGCATTGGGGGCTGCAACTGTATTTTTCTTTAAAAAAATAGATAAACACGTATTAAATATGATGTTGGGATTTGCAGCAGGAGTGATGATCGCAGCTTCATTCTGGTCATTATTAGCACCTTCGATTGAGTTTAGCGAACAAAATGGTCAGATTCCTTGGCTTGCTCCAGCGGTTGGTTTTTTACTTGGCGGTTTATTCATACGTTTATTGGACTTTGTTGTCCCACATCTTCATTTAAATGAAAAACATGAAAAAGCAGAAGGTCCTGAAACCCAATTTCAAAAATCAACGTTGTTGTTCTTAGCAATTACTTTACATAACATTCCTGAGGGATTAGCTATTGGGGTTGCATTTGGAGCAGCTTCTTTGGGGTTAGGAGAAGCATCATTAATAGGTGCTGTAGGTCTTGCTATTGGAATTGGGATTCAGAACATGCCAGAAGGAGCAGCGTTATCTGTTCCTTTACGTGGAGAAGGGATGTCAAGGTCGAGAGCTTTTCATTATGGACAGCTGTCAGCGATTGTTGAACCCCTTGCAGCAGTGATTGGAGCAGGTGCTGTTTTAATGATTCAACCTATTCTTCCATATGCACTTGCATTTGCGGCTGGGGCAATGATTTTTGTAGTCGTAGAGGAGCTAATTCCTACTTCACAGTCATCAGGAAGTACGGATCTTGCAACTTTAGGACTTATGATCGGATTTGTTGTGATGATGATTTTAGATGTAGCTCTGGGATAATGAAAGAAGTATATAAATAGGTGAGGGGAGAATGCAATTTGCATAAAGGGATTATTTTTGATCTTGATGATACGTTGTTGGACAGAAGTAAAACATTTGAGAAATTTTTAGAATTATTTATAGGACGATATTTTGAATCACTGCCTCAATCTGAGAAGAATAGTTTCATGCAAATGATAAAAAAGATCGATAATTATGGATACACAAAAAAAGAAGATACATTTAATCAATTGCGTGAAGTATTGCCTTGGGAGTATAAACCTGAGCTTCAAGAATTAATGGAATTCTTTTTCTCAAACTATGTACAATGTG
This sequence comes from Chengkuizengella axinellae, assembly GCF_030730905.1. Taxonomy (GTDB): domain Bacteria; phylum Bacillota; class Bacilli; order Paenibacillales; family KCTC-33759; genus Chengkuizengella; species Chengkuizengella axinellae. Next base: position 379,689 of record NZ_JAVAMP010000001.1, read on the forward strand.
CAGTTCTGATGGAGCATACTACTGAATTACTCGAAGTTTGTAAAGAAAATAATTATAAACTAGGTTTAGTGACTAATGGGAGAAATCAAATACAATACGGAAAAATAGACCTTCTTAGTATAAGAGATTATTTTGATGTCATTGTCGTATCAGAGGAGGCAGGAGTAAAAAAACCAAGTCAACAAATTTTCCAAATAGCGTTGCAACGGTTAGATTTATTGCCACATGAAGCTATTTTTGTTGGTGATCACCCTAAAAATGATGTATTTGGATCTTCACAGGCAGGGATGAAAGCAATTTGGGTTGATAAAAATCAAAAATGGGATGAATCTTTGAAAGTGACACCAATGAAAACTGTAAAAAAGTTAAACGAACTAATTGAGTATATAAAGGATGAGTTGAACGCTGGATCATAATCTATTAAATGAGATTGGACATTGTATTTATACTTTTAAAATAGAGCAAGAAGATGAGAAGGATTGGACAAATACACATAACAAGGAATTATAAAAAAGTCAGAAGTAGTGAAAGGTAAAGGTGGAGTATATGAAATTAGTGATATTATTTGGTCCTCAAGCTGTAGGTAAGATGACTATAGGATATGAGTTGGAAAAAATAACAGATCTTAAATTGTTCCATAATCATATGACAATTGATCTTGTTCAACCTTTTTTTGATTTTGGAACGGAAGGATTTAATAAACTAGTAAATCTGTTTCGAAATGAAATGTTTAATGAATTTGCAAAAAGTGACCAAGATGGCATGATATTTACGTATGTTTGGGCTTTTAATTCACAAAATGATTGGGATTTTATCAACCAGGTTTGTTCTATTTTCGAATCAAATGGAGCTGAGATTTATTTTGTTGAGCTAGAAGCGGATATTGAAGAGAGACTAATTAGAAATACAACCCCATATCGACTTGAGAAAAAGCCAACAAAGAGAAATGTTGAACAGTCTGAAAATAATTTAAAAGTTACATATGAGAAGCATAGGTTGAATTCTAACGATGGTGAAATTACTAGGGAAAATTATATTAGAATTAACAATACGAATTTAAGTGCTCAAGAGGTGGCCTACATAATAAAAGAAAAGTTATTGTAATCACGATAAGGAGAGTGGAGATTCATTTATATAATATTGGAAATATAGTGTTGTCACTATAGACTTAATGTATATTTTCACCAAATGAACAACACCACTTTTAACCAAACCTAGTCCTTTGATTCAAAATAAGATAACTGAAAATTTTACATTTATGCATTGAGCTTAATTAAATATACAGATATAATTGTGCATTACTCCATTACAGTGCTCTTTAATGGGTTAATAAAAGCAGCCATTTCATATTGGAATGGCTGCTTTTACATCCAGCAAAAATTCTACATGTGGTGATTCCATGAACAAAAATTACATACTCAAAACCGATGCTGATTTTGATAATGGTATACATATAACAAAACATAATGTTAGCTGTAACAAGCACTAGACATTATTCTAAGCATTATATTTTATGGAGTGTACCTATTAATAAGTTTAAGAGCTTTTCATTCTATCGATCAATATCAAGCTAATAGAATTTCAACTGATCTTCAACATTTTGGCGCATTTCTCTAAAGAGAAGCGCCGATATCTTTATGATTTGGGTCATATTAAAATCCCCAAATAAGACCAATTCACACAACTTTTAAGGAATAATTTAGTATAAAAAGTAAAAACTTATATTTTTTAGAATGGAGTGGTGAATTTAATGAAAAGAAAGATAAGTTTTATTCTTAGTTTTTTATTACTTAGCATCTTTTGTATTAGTATAGGGATTCATGCAGAAACACAATATGAAAAGATTGAAGCTTACTTGAACAAATCAATTACCTTTGTAATCGATGAAAAAACTTGGGTACCAATCTTTGATGGGAAAGAAGTTTATCCTATTACTTATAATAATACAACTTATTTACCTTTACGATCAGTTAGTGAAGAACTAGATGTTAACATACGTTGGGTAAATGAAACCGATGAAATTCAACTTAACACTACTAGAGAAAGGCCAGATAAAATTCTTACAAAAGAGGAAGTAGAAATTCTTCTTAATTCAGTTGAAAAGCCTGAATTACTGTCTTTGGAATTATTACATAGTGAAGAGAAAGATCGTATCATCAAATGGTTTGCTAAATTGGATCGTTGGAAGTTTGAAATTTTTAAACCATTACATCCAATTGATTATTCTAATATTGATTTGGATGCTAAAGATTCAATTATTAGTGTTTTAAATCAGTATTACACCAAAAAAATAGCAGAAGAAATATTTAATAGCAGATATAAAAGAGAGGATAATTATTATTGGGCACCTCCTTCGCATACTATAATTGAGCTTGAACTTTTAACAACTAATCTAGAAGTTGAACTTCTTAGTGGGACTTATTACTATGATTTGTTTATTAGTGGAATATCAACTGAACCTGATTATGAGTTTAGTGAAAAAAGATCTTATACTATAGATAAAAACTTCTTAATTCATGATGTTATTAGATTCTAAATCATTGCTATTAAATTAAAGGGTAATGAATATTCGTCGTTAATCTTGTGAAAAGATATCCTTCAAATAACGAGTAGAGGATTAAGTATGAGAAAATTAACTATTGTAATTACTATCTTAGCTTTATTAATTGGATGTAATCATAAAGAATCTATTGAATCAACTGAGTCAGTTAATGCAAACAAAAAAGATGATATATATATGTCTATAAAGGAAAACGAAATTGTAGTTGATAAACAAATTGATAAAGATGTTATTCAATTAATAGATGAATATATAAATGCAATTAATCAAAAAGATTTAGAAGTGTTAAAAAAATGTATGTTGATGTTAATCTAATGAATTATGATAATACTGGAATGTTAATTAAACAGAATGATTCATATGTTTTTGTAGGAGCTATCAATCCACATTTAGATCCAAATGACCTTTTACTAGTTAATGTATTTATGAAAAACATTGAAAAGCAAGAAATTGAAACGATAGGAATTTATTTCGACCAATCAACTCCTGAATGGAAAATACATTTAGTTGATTAGAGTTCAAAATTATAACTTCTAAATTCACAAACTTTTTGAATCTCCACACTCTGGCGCTTTTCTCTAATAAGAGAAGCGCCTTTTGATAAGTATCCAAACCATATTTACTTATGGTAATAGGTATCCTATTATTTAAATTAAAAAGTAATACAGTTGTGTAAAAAAGTTGAAATTACGATCGATATACATTTTGTTTCAATGAACATTGGAATCTGAATGATAAAAATCAATCTTCCAAAAACATACTATTTAAAGTAAAATATAGGAATATTCTTTTTGGTTAGAATCTTCTAACCTTACTGGGGGAGAGCATAATGATTAGAAGATTAACAGTTAAAGACCATGGTCAGTGTTTCAAACTCCTAAAGGAACAACCAGCTGAAAACTTATTTATTCTCGGTGATATTGAGGCCTATGGATATGAAGAGGATTTTCAAAAGCTTTGGGGTGATTTTAGCGATAATGGAGAGTTAATTGCTGTTCTATTAAAATACCAAGAAAACTATATTCCTTATGCCAAAGGGGATTTTAATGCTAAAGGTTTTGCTGAAATTATGTTGAGTGACCCAGATTTTTCTATGTTGTCTGGTTTAATAGACGTGACAGAAAAGCTAGAACCTTACTTGAGTCATCGTTTAAAAAGAAAAAGAGAGACATATTATGCTAAATGTACAAAAATGATTCCAGTTACAACTGATGTAGATACTTCTATAGTAGAACAAGCAGTTCCTGAGGATGCAGAAGAGCTTATTCAATTACTAAATTCTATTCCTGAATTTAGTGAATCTACCATTACTGTTGAACGTAAGCGTCGTGGATTAGAAGAAGGTGTTTCCCGTTCGTTCTTTATCAAGGAAGATGGACGAATGGTATCCACGGCATCCACAGCAGCAGAAAACTCTCTGTCAGCAATGGTAGTAGGTGTAGCAACCTTAGCTGCATATAAGAAAAAAGGATACGCAACACAGTGCATGGTAAAGCTTTGCAATCAATTGCTAGAGGAAGAGAAAGAATTATGCTTGTTTTATGATAATCCGAGTGCGGGAGTTCTTTATAAGCGAATTGGATTTGAAGATATTGGGTTTTGGATGATGTATTCATTTAGTAAGAATTAATGTGCAAACACTTTAGCTGAAAAGGGAAAAAGTAGAATTTGTTATTCCATTAAAAGTTTTTTGAATTATTGAGGATTTGGATTACTTCTAAATTAAGCTTTCAACAAAATGGCGCAATCCTTGAAGAAGGGCGGCTTTTCAATTTAAGGGCTTCATGGAATAAGTGATTGTCTTATTTGTTTAAGTTCGAATAATTAGCTAAGTAAAAGGGCGTTTTAGTTTGGTCAGTTATAAATAACATTGGGAGAATTACATATGAGAAATAGAGGTTCAGTAGTTTTGATTGAAGATAATAAAGTTGGACTTATTAAAAGAGTTCGAGAAGATTCAGTTTATTATGTATTTCCTGGTGGTGGAATAGAAGAAGGAGAGACACCTGAAGAAGGAGCCAAAAGGGAAGTATTAGAGGAATTAGGTGTTCATATTAAATTCGCATTTTCGAGGTGTGCCCCTAGTCTACTTTATAACACTACCAACTATATTAATTTTAGTTTATATTCTCAATAAAAGGCAATAAATTCCATTCTATAGTTTATTGCAACAATTCCAACTAGTATCCCGTTTCGTATATATTGGGAAAATAGTTATTACAACCATTATGTTACTACGTTATACGCTGCCTATGACTCAATATATATTGAGCCAGGCACACCAGCCAAAACATTTTTATATCAAAATGATGGGCGTAATGCCCCCCCCCTGAAGAGGTTGCGTGGGGTCTTGAAAACTACGCTTTTCCGATATACCCAGGATATTTGGATAAAACTCAAATAGGAGAGAAATGAGGATGGTAACTATGAATAAAAAAACAATATTATCTGGTGTTGCCGCTTTGAGTATTGTTATATCAGGATATATTTATGCAGAAAACAATGTAATTCAAGCTTCAAAGGAAACTAATAGTATTACAACGGATCAAACTGCTACAAAATCAGAAGATTATGATTATACAACAGCTGAATTTATACGAGAAGGAAGAGGCTATAATATATCTTGGAGTTTTGATCAGCTCTCTGAAAACGTTGATTTAATCGTTGAAGTAATTCCAACTGGAGACAGAAATCACATTTATGATACTGACGTATTTGGTGGTGTAGGTATAGGAATAACTGAAACGAATGTTAATGTATCAAACGTGATAAAAGGAGACGAATCACTAGAAAACACAAAAATTACTGTAAATGAAAATTATTATTCTCGAGATAACGGTAAAACATTTACAACTAGTGATGATTATACACCTCTTAGAAATGGCGGGAAATATATCTTATTCTTAGTAAAAGAAGCATCAAATGAAACGTATAGTATTTGGGCATTACAACAAGGGAAATATAATATGGATAATACAGACCCATCAGAAGAAGAAGTAGAAAAAAGGAATCAACATTATAAAGAACTTAAAGATCAAGTGAAAAACAAATACAAAGAAAGCTAAGGGAATTTATATTGAAATTTCTATTAAAGTTTATTATTTAAGGACTCCCCTGATTTTATAGAAGTCCTTTTTTTATACAACCTGATCTTTTCAAAATATATAATCCCTTTCCACTTCTAAATACACATAAAATTTTCCCTAGAAAAGAAGGGGATGTCAAAGATACATGTCTGTGTCAAACATCCCTTTTTATGCTTCATATCATTACTATTTATACAGTCCACCAGTATAGATGGATGCTATATTATGTACTATTTCTCTGATTGAAGGGGGGTTATTGTCCTTCACAATTTCCCACAAATACACTTCATTTGCATGGAACCAAGCACGAGCAACGATAGAGCAATTAACATCATTTCGAGCGAGCTCGTTTTTCTGTGCATAAGCTATGTCTTCTCCGATACGGTTAATAAACTGCTCACGAATTTCAGTCCATTTTGTTCTTACGTTGTCTGATAATCGTATCGCTTCTTCGATCACCTGCATCATTAATTTCTCTTTGATAGCCATATCCAAAAAAAGAATGCTTTGCTGTTCAATTAGAGTGTAAGCTTCCTCTTTAGATTTTGGTTCATAGGTCATATTGGCTATTTCATAAAATTTCGCCATAACATCTTCCATTAGTTCAATTAAAATATCATCTTTATTTTTAAAGTACACATAAGCTGTACCATAACCTGTTTCTGCTTTTTTTATAATTTGTGATATGGTCGTTTTTTGAAAACCGTACTCGATAAATGTTTCTCTTCCTGCATTTAATAATTTTTCTCTAGTTTGAGCAGATTGTATTTTCCTTTTAGATAATTTTTTCGTTTCCATTTGAATTCATCCTTTAAAGTAATGTATGAGGCATATAACATAAACTCCAACTAGAGGAGTCGACGACGAATCCTTTATGTAAATCTGGAGGTCTATTTGTTAGACAGAATCAAACTTGGTATTTTGCTTTGGAAAGATCATCTAATTGGTTTCGATCCTTTACATATTCCATGAATGGCACACCCCAACCACAGCTAGATTGCACAGATTTAATATTTATTAAAAACAACTGTCTGACAATTCGTAAATCATATGTTGGAAAATGTTTGCTTAGTAATAATTTGAAGTCCTCTGATTCTTTTCCTATTACTACTCCCCGTCCATATACCCTTAATATTAAAGGTTTTTTCTCAAAACTGCACCACATCACAGTAATTTTTTCATTTTGATTAATATGTATTGCCGTTTCATTCCCACTTCCATTATAGTCCAAATAGATCAAAGAATTAGAATCTAATATTTTAATTGTATCATAACCCTTTGGAGACACATTAATTTCACCCTCTTGTGATGGAGCTGTTCCTACAAAAAACATGTTTTGATTTTGAATAAAATCAATATGATGACTATTTAATTCATCAAAAAAACTTCCCATCAAAAATCCTCTCCTTTGTGAACTTGTTGTTTATTGACGAGCTCTTCTAACATAAATATAGAATACAAATGCAACAATAATCTCAATGACAACCATAAATTGGGACATTCAAGTAAAAAAACTCTTGAGTATGTATATGTTACAGAAAAAAGTTAAGTCAATATGATCAGTACTTCTTAAATTATGCTAAGGCTTTAGACAGTTGTGATTGATCTAATACCCTTAATAAAATTATAAAAGATAAATGATTATATTGTCTAACACAACGTTATTTTTCATGAAAGTTCTGATCATCAATAGTAAGGTGCACTTCTTGGAGTGTGTTTTTTATTACATCGCCTTAAGCACGCTAATCGGCGAATTTTATTTACGACCATTTAAAGGAATAAGCTATTGTACACTACGAGTAAATTTGAATTAATCTGTGATAAAATAAAGAGTAATTTCCTTGAAATTGTTTCCATTTAATACAAGGAGATACCGAAATGGATTACAGAAGTAAAAACAAGCAGGGCATTTAAAAAAATTCCAACGCTTTGGAACAATGCGAAAAAATGAAGGGTTTATGCAAGAACTAATTAATATGTCTTGGGAAAATCCAAAATGCACACTTGAAGGACTTTTGGGTGTTTCTGGAAAATAAGCTGACATAACAGAAGAAGAATTCGCTTATTTTATGGGGATGCGATATGATGATAATCCTCTAAGTGATATGGAAACTCTAATTATTCCTCCATTCTCAAATCTAGAAACCATTTTGATCAACCTTTATTTCAAAATGGTTTCTTTTTGTTCGCAATGAATTACTACAAATGTTCTCAAAAAACTCCGATAACTATTGTAAAATATTACAAAACGAAGTATAATATTGTTATTGGTAACTAACTATAATACGAGATTTAGTTGTTATAATCCCCTCATGATTAAATAGGTTTGCAAAGTTCTTCATAGATTCAAAGTTTAATCATTTTATAACAACGAATCTCTTAACATACATATTTTTTTAATGTGAGGTGGTATATAAATAAATATATGAAAACGCATACAAAAATAAAATAGATTTAACAATGATCTAATTGGGAGGTTATATCATGCATAAATTTTTAAAAGTAGCAAACATGAATAGAAAAAGATTAATAAGTGTATTTAGTATATTTGCAATATTATTTAGTATTTTTCCCTTTTATACTAATGGAAATGAAATTATTCAATATGATGATTATACTCAGGTTATTATTTTTGAACCAGCACCAGTTGATGCAGCAAGGTTAGAGGAGCTTATTCCTTTAGATGCTTATGAATCTGGTTTACCTCCAATAGTATCAGATAATAGGATTGTGGAAGGAGATTTACCCGATTATTTACCTTTAGAAATCCCCAATGTTCAGCTCAATTTTTCAATCATGAGTAATATTTTTTTAAATACAGAAGAACAATTAGGTGGAAGTGAAAATCCTGTATTGGCTTATATAGTGGATGATTTCATATATTCACCAGATACAAGTTATATTATTCAAGGGGAAGACTCTGAACTTCCCAACTATGAAAAACCTGGCGATGATGATTTTACATATTATGATGATGCAAATATGCCGAAAGCAGCAGTAAATAGCAACGGGACTGTAGTTGAGATTCATAGAGCAAAAAACAAAGACGACTTATATTGGAATTTAGGAAAAATACAGGGTGATACAGTAGATTGGTATACTTGGAACGGAGATAAAGGTAGGGCCCAAGGGGTGAAATATGATACAGGCTCAAGACCAGATGTAGTGTTTCTTAATGATGATACTTTCCTAGAAGTCCATCACGATTATGTTTTTGGAGCAGGGAATAAACTGTACTATAGCATAGGAAAGGTAGACGGTGAGGATATTGATTGGATTTTAAAAGGAAAAAAACTGAATGTTGAAGGAGAAAGACCTTCTATAGCCGTTGATGACTCAGGAAAAATTGTAGTGTTTTTTTCGGATGAAAATACGTTTGGTAGAGATGTTATCAAATATAATGTTGGGAAATTGAACAATGCGGGCAACGATATAAATTGGCTTCAAAAGAATAAATCAACGAATCAGCAGGGGAAAAATGTCTCCGTTACAATGACTCCAGACGGCACGATCATTGAAGCACATAACGATCTGTCTGAAACCGATTTACATTATAGTATAGGTTACCTCACCGATGATAACCTCATGTATTGGGATTTAAAAGGAAAAAAATATGATACTGGAAAGTATCCCTCAGTTGCAGTTACTAGCGACGGGACAGTCATTGAAACTCATAGAGGAAAAAATGATAAAGATGTATATACGAAAGTAGGAAAGTTAAAAGGTTCAAAAATTGAAGGATTTACAAATGGAAGTAAATTTTATAGATCAGGTCGACAACCATTCATCACATTAATAGACGATGGACGTATGCTTCAATTACATAAGCATGCTAGTAAAAACAAAGCCTATTATGCGATTAATAGTTTAACTACGGATACAGGAAGTGTAACCGTATTGATTGATGCAGAATCAAAAATAGCAGAAGGTTCTAAGCTACAATTAAATTCACAGTGGAGGTTAATAAGTGATCAGCTTTATAGTGACGGTGAGGGAACAACGATTGGTTGGTCAGAAGCGGTTTGGCAAGGTATTGAAGAACAAGAGTCGTATCAATTTGCTAAATCTACAGGTGTGACTTGGACGGTTGGGGGCGAAATTAGTTTTGGGAAAAAGTTAGCAGATGTGTTCGGATTAGGTTCATTAAGTGCTTCATTTAGTCGTGCTTGGAGTGATGAGCTTACAGAAACTTTTGGGAATTCGATTACAATATCTGAAAGATACATTAAAAACCATGACTATAAACCTGAACCTGGTATACCAAGTGTTGGAGGTGTGTATCAATTAAATAGAAAGTTCACCATTATTCCTGAGCAAAATTTACAATTGCTTATTGATGCTCTAGAAAGTAATGCAGGTGTCGATCTAAGTAATGACGCTGCTTATGTGAATCCAACATTTACATACGTAGACTCAGCATTGAAAGGGATCGTAAGAAGAATGCCAGACCCTTTTAGACCCGCTGGAACTGATTATGAATTGTTTGTACCATGGGGTGTCACATTAACGCCTATGCCAGAGGAGAGTTTAATGGAAATCTCTTGGGAACCGATTGAAGATGAGAATGTGATTGGATACGCTGTTTATCGAGATGGGAAATATATCGGTATGACAAGTAATGTTGAAGATACAACATTTATTGATGGAAGTATTGTGCCGGGAAGAGAATATACGTATTCTGTTGTATCATATACTTCAAAACTATTGTATCCAGGCTCACCAGAACAAGGGGTATATGTATCTCAACCATCCCAAGCTATAACAGGAGTCATTCCAGTTAATCCTGTGGATTTAGAAATGATTTCATCATCACCTCATACTTTCTCCATTGTAGATGAGGGTCAATATCACATAAATACTTATTACAAGGTCTATTTTGAAGATGGGAAGGAAAATCAAGAAACTTTTGAAGTATATGACAATGAATTTGAAGATACAAGGGCTCTAACAGGAACAGGTACCTATAGTGTATCCAAGGTGGCGATAGATGGAGAGCATGAATATGAATCAGAGCCTAGCAGTAATTATTCCGTCCCAAGAGAGAATGGAGTTTATCTATTCGAGGATACGGATTATGGAGGAGAATGGGTTAGGTTAGATGAAGGGGAGTACCCGTACCTTCCTGATGTAGGATTTGAAGATGATGTTTTATCTTCAGTAAAGGTGATCGGTGACTATAGGGTAAGATTATATCCTGATCGAGATTTTGGAGATGTTGATCATGCTAGAATGCTCTTTGGAAACGATAAGAACCTTGGCAATGATATGGGGGATAATGTAGTTTCATCTGTAAAAGTGGACAGAGCCGATGAAGGCGTATATTTTTTCAGAGAAGAACAGTATATGGGGAAATATAAATTTTACGCAGAAGGGGAATATCAAGACCTTCCTACTTCTACCTATTCTTCTATTAGGGTGATGGGAGACTATGCAGCAGAAGTGTTTGAAAATACGAATTTTGAAGGTCAAAGTACGACCATTTTCTATAGAGATCAGACTTTAAGTGATGAACAATTTGATGGAGGTGCTTCATTAGATAACACGATTGATTCATTAAAGGTAAGAAAACTCGAAGAAGGTGTATATCTTTTTGAAGAGCCTGATTATAAGGGAGATTGGATTAAGTTAGACATAGGAGATTATAGATCGCTAGATTCAATCGGGATCACATACAGAGCTTTAACTTCTATTAAAATTGTCGGTGATTATGAAGTCTCCCTATATAAGTATGAAAATTTCAATCATGATATTGGTCAAACGTATTTAACAAGTAATCCACATCTAGGAGAAGAAAATAAAGTGATCAGGGAGGATGGCAGTTTAGTAAACGAGCTTGATAGTACATTTAACTCAGCTAAGATAAAACCATTAGATGAGGGCGTTTATCTATTTAGATATAGTAATTCGCAATCTGGTGAATGGGTTGAATTAGGAGAAGGGGAATATCCAGTTCTATCAGATATCACTTTAACGAATGGATTTCACTATGAGGCTTTTAACAATATATCAGATTCAGATGCAGAAGAGATAGGACTATATACAACAATAGATGGAGATAACAGGTTATCTTCTATAAAAATTGTTGGAGATTACACAGCTACATTATATGAACATGACAACTTTGAAGGTGTATCACAAACATTTACTGAAAATGATACTTATTTTACGGATGATCTAATTTCTAACGATACAACATCATCTGTTTTAATCATCCAAGGAGAAGATGAACAACAAAACGAGAACCCAGTTGTAGAAGAGGATAATCAACCAGCTATAGAAGAAGAGGTTGTAGATGAGTCTTCTGATGAAGAAAACAGTATGCCAGATACAGAAGAGGTTGTTGATAACTCAGATGATTCAAACTTAGAGTCTGATTTAAATCTGATTCAATCACCTAATGACTTTTTAAATTGGAATGTGCAGAATGGATTAATTGTTGAAGAAACACAAATAAGTAATCCTTTTGGAGAAGGCACTGTTCAAAATTTAATACCTCAAGAAGTCAATAAAGGTGTACAGCAAACGATGGATGTGAATCCTGAAGGGAAATTATTTTCCTTTGGAATATGGTTAAAAGCAGATCAGGATCATGAAGCCCAGCTAAAAATACAAAATAGAGATAATAGTGACTCCAGAGCTACAAAAGTGGAGGTAACAACAAACTGGCAGTATTATAAAATCACATTGGATGAACCATTAGATCTAAGTCAAGATGGGGATGAAGGTGTTACTGTAGTGTTATGGCCAGGTGCTTACAATGGAACAACGGATAGTGTTTATGCTTGGGGTGCTAGTTTATCAGAAATGAACTTGATACAATCACCTAATGACTTTTTGGATTGGAAGGTCAACAATGGTTTAGTTGTTGAAGAAACTGATGTAAATGCACCATTTGGGGAAGAAACGGTACAGAAATTAATACAACACGAGCTTAATAAAGCAGTACAACAAACGGTAGAAGTAAGTCCAGAAGGTAAAATATACACTTTTGGGGTCTGGTTGAAAGCAGATCAAAACCATGAAGCCCAAATCAAAATACAGAATAGAGATAATAGTGATTCCATAGCTGAAAAAGTAGATATAACAACGGAATGGCAGTATTATAAAATCACATTGGATGAACCATTAGATCTAAGTCAAAATGGTGATCAAGGTGTGACCGTCGTATTATGGCCCGGTACTTACAATGGAACGATAGAAAGTGTATATGCATGGGGTGCGGTCCTTGTAGAAATGTAACATAAGAACTCACACATAAAAGCAACATTCTCATCGTTACTATATAATAAAAGAGGCGTTCATTAGTTCTTTTCGGGAACTTGAACTGCCTCTTTTACATTTTGTACATGAAGTATAATAGAATGAAAAAGAGTATGAAGGAGATGATTTTCTGAGCAATCACCATCGGATCATCTGGTTTGATCAACGAGTCAGGTTGAACAAATATCCGAACAGCAAGTCTTTAGCAGAAAAGTTTGAGATTTCTACTAGACAAGCACACAGAGATATTGAATATATGACTTCATCTATGAGAGCGCCTTTGAGATATGTAGCAAAACATAGAGGATACGAATATACAGATGATACATATATTTTACCAAATATTTATTTAACAGAAGAGGAGCGGGAAGTACTCCAATTTCTATCTTATAGATATGAGCAGGTAAATATAAGTAATACAGGGAAAAATGTAAGCAGACTATCTCATCTTTTCAGACAATTAAGTGGTATCCAAAGTGAACCCGAGCAATCAATTGAACGACTGCCAATGTTTGAATATAACTCTGTGCTTCTTCAAATGTTAAGCATTCTTACAACTGCTATAAAAGAGAAGAAGATGGTTGAACTGATCCTTCAAGATGGGAATAGAATTGAAACTGTTGTTGGTTATCCAACTCGTCTTATGTATCGGTATGGTGAAGACTATCTTTTCATGAATGTTTCAGTTGAAAAGGAAAAACAATTCCCTTTAAAAAACATTAGTAAGGTTCATGTTAGACAAGAAAATGAACAAGATATACCTGGTTTAACGGGAGAAATTCAGAATCGAGTTATAGGTAATAATCATTCTATTCAACGTAAACCATTCCTAGCACGGATCAAACTAAAAGAACAATTAAAGGAAGAGTCATGGTATGGATTTCATGCAAAGAAAGTGGATGAAAATCATGTTTATGAGATTCAATTTTTTGATCATGATGCATTCCTATCTTTGTTATTTGAAAAAGAATGGAAATCTATTGAATCCCCAAGATGGTTGAAGGAGCAGCTTCAACAAAGGTGCAGCAATATCTTAAAAAAATTATAAAAAGAATCTTGCTTTCGGTTAGAGTTTTTAGTGGTATGACATTTTGTGTCATACCACTAATTGTATGATAAAGAGAATCTTGCTTTCAGTGGGGATTTTTATAATTTCAACTGAAAGTTAAATAAAAAGGAGGGGGGTTGAAATGAAAAAAGCTGTTTCCAACATAAAGTTGATACGGGAATCTAAATCCTTTATCGACTGTTTACATGCGGTGCTCTTAGCAGCAAATTTATATAAGGAACCCAAATATATGTTATCTGGTAAATCAGGCATGGCTTTTAAATTTTGCGTTCATCGTGAATTATTGCCCTTATCTGTTACATCCTATGGGCAATGGGAAGCAGAACATCATGAGGGCATGGAGAATGTGGGCATTCTATCTAATTCATTTGCTGGGTATACTAGACATCCTACATTTCCTTTGTACCAAGAAGCTGCTATTTTTAAAATCAAACAATCAATAGATAAGGGCATTGCGGTTATTTTTTGGGAGCCGGAATTTTGTGTGATCCACGGTTATGATGATGAGGAACAAATCTTCTTTTATACAAATGGATTGGATGAAGAGGAAAAGGTTGTTCTTTATGATAACTTCGGTTTGAATATTACACCATTTTGGTATGTACATATCGTTACGGGGAAAGCAGATGTGAGCGATAGAGAAGCTATCCAAATGTCACTTCAAACAGCAATTATGGAGTGGGAAACTTCTCATAAAACACCTCCTGATACTAGTATAGCTTCTGGAAGACTAGGTATTCAATATTGGATTAATGCACTTGAATGTGGAAAGTTTGATCAAAGGGGAGCTGCATATATTCTTTCGGCTGCCATACAGTCTAAGTGTGAGATTACTTCCTATATGAACGAAGTTCAAGGGATGATACCTCAAGTATCTTCTGCATGTAAAATATACTTGAAATTAAGCTCTTTGTATGAGGAATTTAGAAGATTGAAGCATGATGATACCTTTGAATTAATTAGAGGTCTTAAAGAAGCGATGAATATGGAGGAGAAAGCGATTAAAGAACTAAAAAAGGTGACCTCTACTTTTCCAAATTCATATCCTTGGGTCCCAAGGTGGGGAACAGGTCCGACAAGATGAGAGAGGATGAGAATAACATGATCTTGAAATCACAATATGTGGACGCTTTATATGAATCTTTGACAAAATCGAACTTATTCTCAGGTTCAAAATCTCTGCTTGCTGGAATGACTACTAATTCCTTTCGCTTTCAAGTAGATCAGAGAATTTCTTCAGAAGGTATATTTGTATACAATTGGAGTTCTGAGCATTGGCTTTCTTGTGATTTTTTAGGCATATATAATCGAGTTGGATGCTGGTATGCAGATCAGCCATTATTTCCACATTATAGAGATTATATGTGCCAGTTAATACTAGACTCATTAGAAAAAGGATATTACCCTGTGATATGGAATGGGGAGTTTGTTTCTGTTGTAGCTTACGACAAACTATCTCAAACGTTTATATGTAAGTGGCATGAAGATAAAATTTATATTAAAAAAAATGATTTTGGGTTAAAGGGTTATCCTTATTGGTTTGTTCAATTTTTTGGTAAGAGGTTAGAGATGGTGTCCTCAGATATTTATAAAGAATCACTTGTTCAAGCTACGTATAAGTGGGAATCGCACGAAAGTATTCTTCCGTATAATGAATATGGATGTGGGAAGAGAGCTTATGATTTTCTTGCAAATGCTTTTATAAATAAGGATTATGACTTTGAAGGCGCTGCAGAGGTACTATTTTGGTTATCAAGGATTAAAAAAGAGATCTTACAATACTTAATTGAACTACAAGTAGATTGGAATGAACTACAAAACATAGTGAAATTATATGAGCAAATAACAAATATATTAAATGGTGCGACTAAAAATTATATAGTAAATGTAGATAAGACAGTTCTGATACCTGAAGATAATGCTTCTGAAATGGCTGGAATGATGATGGGGATTAAGGAGTTAGAGCAAACAGCAATGGATGAAATGAAAATGATACTTCGTGAAGTGTTTCATTATAGAAACGATCAAATAGGACTGCGTTAGGAGGAAAGTCAATTGTCAAAAAAGAATTCAATTACTTTATTCTGCTGTGAAAAACGGCGATACCTTGACGGTATGTAAAAAATGTAAAAATACATGATAAGAAAAAGTTGAAAGTAGAATATAATTTGAAAAGGGGTTAATTAAATAGTGCTAGTGACAGAAAAATATGAAATTAGAAATTATACACATGAAGATGCAGAACAAATTGGACATTTTAATAAAATTTTAGAGTTATCATATCTTTATAATAAAGACTTTACAGTAGATAATATATATTGTGTAGTAAACGAAATTAATGAAATTTGTGGTGTTGGCCATTTAGAAGCAGATCAATCATGGGGGTTAATAGATAAAGTAGAAAATAACTTCACTGAGGATACTCGTGTTTATTCTTTGATATTAAACATGTCATTCAATGACACCCTCACTTATCCACTTGAATTAAAAGACAGACTTATAAAAACATTGATAGAAAGAGCGTATGTTTTAAGAAAACAATATCCTAATAGAAAAGTTTCTCTTAAACATTATATTTCATCGGATAATAGTGAAGAAATGGATTATTATCTGTCAAAAGGTTTTGTTTCCGAAAAGAATCATATGATTATGGAACGAGATCTTAATGAAAAGATCCCTTATTTCCCTTTGCCCGATCAAATTAAAATAAAGAATTGGGAAATGGAAACAATTGCTGAACAACAGCAGTATCTTAAAGCAGAAGCTGAAGGAGATTTGGATGGGTTAGCATGGAGTATTCACCGTTTGCAATGGTTCAAAGGGGGACCAGAATGGGATACTTTTACTGCTTTTGATGGGGATAAGGTAGTAGGAAGTGTAATGACTTGGGGTATAGGAGAAAACGGTGCGGCTACAGAAAGCATTTTTGTGCTCCCTAGTTGGAGAAGGAGGGGAATTGCAAAAGCTGTAGTTACACAGGCGCTAAAATTCCTTAAAGAAAAAGGAAAAGAAACGGCTACGCTTTGTGTATTAGGTCACAATAAGAATGCAATTGCTTTATATCAATCATTAGGTTACAAAGTGAAATATATTAATGTGGAATTTGAACTCCAAATATAACAATATTTTATGTATAATTTAATGAGTTGCTTGGACTCTTATCTATGAGGTGGAATGTAAAAAAGAATAAAAAAGAGCGCTTGTGACGCTTTGCGCTCTTTATACCTTAAACCTGTGTAGTTGGAGATTGATTAACATGTTTCAAGGATGTCGTTTCTATTAGTTTAAAACGAGAGGTGAAATGTCTTAAAATTTTTGCTTCATAAGTAAAAGCGACACCCTGAATTTGCTCTCTGTTTTGAAACAAATCTATTAATCCGTCAGCAATATATCTAATATGGTTATCTGTATATACCCTTCTAGGAATGGTTAATCTTAACAATTCAAGTGGCGATAAGCCATCTTCATTTGTTTTCGCATCTCTTCCGAATAAAAGAGAACCGATTTCAACACTTCGTATTCCACTTTCAATATAGAGCTGGACTGCAAGTGCATGAGCTGGATATTGATGTTTTGGAATGTGCGGCAAAAACTTTTGTGCATCTATAAATACAGCGTGACCTCCGATAGGTTCCTGTGTTGGGATACCTTTATTTTTTAGTAAGTTTCCAAGCATTTGAACTTGGTGAATACGATGCTCAAGGTAATCGAGCTCTACTACTTCATGTAAACCTATAGAAAGGGCTTCCATGTCTCTTCCAGCCAATCCTCCATAGGTTGGAAATCCCTCAAGAGGTACAATTAGAGACCTGCACTGTTCAAATAATTCCTTATCTTTATGAATGGCAAGTAGGCCTCCAATATTCACAAGCCCATCTTT
Source organism: Chengkuizengella axinellae (assembly GCF_030730905.1). Classification (GTDB taxonomy): domain Bacteria; phylum Bacillota; class Bacilli; order Paenibacillales; family KCTC-33759; genus Chengkuizengella; species Chengkuizengella axinellae. The sequence continues at coordinate 397,544 of NZ_JAVAMP010000001.1, forward strand.
TTTTGCACTCATCGTTAGTCCATCTCCGTAAGAGAACATCTCACGTATGATCTCATGAATGGATTTATGTTCATATCCTGGTTCTCGTTTTTTTATAAAATAAGCATTTTCTGCAAATCTTGCTGCATCAAAAAAGACAGGGATATTGTTGGCTTTTCCAATCTTAGAAACTTCCCTTATGTTGTGCATAGAAACAGGCTGACCACCGGCACTATTACAAGTCACAGTGATTAAAATAAACGCTATCTCTTCTTTTCCATGTTTTTTAATATAAAATTCTAATTTGTCTAGATCAAAATTTCCTTTAAATGGGTGGTAGAGCGAAGTATCATATGCTTCATCTATAACTAGATTTACTGCTTTTGCATGATTAAGCTCGATGTGTGCTTTTGTTGTGTCAAAGTGCATATTGCCTAGCACTGCCTGCCCTTTTTTTTGAACCAATTGCGGAAAAAGCACTTGCTCAGCTCCCCGCCCTTGATGAGTAGGTATTACAAATTGATAACCAGTAAGCTCTTGTACGGTTTGTTCAAGATGATAGAAGTTTTTGCTGCCAGCGTAGGATTCATCGCCTAACATTAGACCTGCCCACTGTCTATCACTCATTGCACCTGTACCGCTGTCCGTCAACAGATCAATGTACACATCTTCACTTCTTAATAAAAAAGGATTATATCCTGCTTGCTCCATTTTTTTGATTCGTTCTTCTTTAGAAATAAGGCGGATCGGCTCCACCATTTTGATTTTATAAGGCTCAGGAGAATAACTACTCATAATATTAATCCCTCCCAATATAGTTGGAAATGAATGACTATATTTTAAATGATATAATGTCAATGACATAGTGTCAATCAATTTATTAAAGGATATGTTATGAAACGATGCTTATGATTGTTATTTCATTTGAATGGTAAGAGGAGATTGCAAAATGCTAAAATGAGGGTAATAATATCAGTATGATGAGTGAATTATATTTTGAAAGATCAAATACAGGAGATGTTAATCATGACAAAGAAATTATTTTCTAATTACACTATAAAAAATGTAACTTTAAAAAATCGCATTGTAATGTCACCAATGTGTATGTATTCGTGTGTAAATGAAGATGGGAAAGTGATGGATTGGCACCTTACCCACTATACTAGCCGTGCGGTTGGACAGGTTGGTTTAATTATCGTAGAAGCTACAGCTATAGATCCTCAAGGTAGGATCTCGCCATATGATTTAGGAATATGGAATGATGAACAAATTGAAGGATTAAAACAACTAACTGAGATGACTCATGTACATGGAAGTAAGATTGGCATTCAATTAGCACATGCTGGACGCAAAGCGGAAGTAGAGGGCAACATCATTGCACCTTCATCTATCCCATTTAATGATGAAATGAGAACACCTCAAACGATGTCTCTTAATCAAATACAAGAAACGATTCAAGCTTTTCAAGAAGGTGCTCGAAGAGCTGAGGAAGCAGGGTTTGATGTAATTGAAATTCATGGTGCTCATGGTTATTTAATAAGTAGTTTTTTATCTCCATTAACTAATCAGAGGACTGACGAATATGGAGGGAGTAAAGAAAATCGTTATCGATTTTTATCTCAGGTGATAGAAGTAATAAAAGAAGAATGGGAAGGACCGCTTATCGTTCGTATTTCTGCGAATGATTATACAGCAGGTGGCAATACGCCAAGTGATTTTATTTATTATGCTAAAGAAATGAAAGAGCAGGGCGTGGATTTAGTGGATTGCAGTTCTGGAGGTATTGTTCCTGCTTCCATCGATGCTTATCCTGGGTATCAGGTGAAATATGCTGATCAAATTAGAAATGAAGGAAAGATGGCTACAGGTGCGGTAGGTTTGATCGTAAATGGATTGCAAGCTGAGGAGATTCTTAAGAATGAAAGAGCAGATCTTATATTTATAGGTCGAGAATTATTAAGAGATCCTTATTGGGCTAAAACAGCAGCGAAACAATTACGTGTTGAGATCGATAGTCCTGTGCAATATAGTAGAGCTTGGTAGGAGAATGAATGCAGCCACATGGATGATGACGGAAAGATACTTTAACTGAATTGAAAAGACAGTCACTTCCATGTGGCAATTGCAAAGTCAACTTGCTACGATAAGGTTAATTCAGTAATACGTTTATTCACATTTACATTATACAGCCCACCGTGATAACAAATCACAGTTTCAATATCAAATGTTGTAAATTTTTTTAATGATTGCAGTGCTAAATCCATATTCATTGTGTGTTCTGGATCAGGTCCCAACAACTGACCATTTTCAACAATTAAAGCATCTCCGGCAATAAGGGTTTTGCTTTGTTTATGATACAAACTAATATGTCCGGGAGTATGTCCAGGTGTATTGATCACGATTATGCCTCCGCAATAAGGCAATTCTTCTTCGTCAGTTACTATTTTGTCAACTTTTTCATTAGGTGGATTTAAGAGAATAGGTTTAAGGGAATTTCGCCATTGTTCTGGCAGCATATCTATTTTAGCCAATGCTTCTTCTGTAAGTTTTAACAACCCTTTTTCACCTTGTATGTGTGGTTTTTCCAATGCGTTTGCCAAAACTTCAATTTTTTGTGGGGACTCACTTACAAATGCAGGTAAACTTCCGATATGATCTATATCATGGTGAGTGATGATGATCTTTCTAAGAAACTCAGGTGGGATATTGTATGGATCAAATGACTTCAAAAACTGCTCTCTTTGACCAGGATACCCAGTGTCTACAAGAACAGCCATCTCTTGATCCCAAATAAGTGTAGGATGTATGAAGATAGCTTGCCCCATGATATTTGATTCGATCTCTAACATTTTAATATTACTGCTCATATGCATCAATTCCCTCCAAAAATCAATTCTATTACGTGTGCAAAAAAAGATAATGAAGTAAATAGAAAGCTTATGTATGTTCTACAGTAAGTTTACACTTTGAAATAACAATAAGTCAATAAATATTTTATTATAACATATTTTATAATAAAAGTCAATAGATTTCTCGAGACTAGTGATGGGAATATATCAATAATTTACTGATATAGTAAACTCTACTATATTTTGATGTATTTCTAGACTTTTGTGGGTGTTTGTATATAATTGGAATAATTGTGTCGTATTGAACAGGAGGGTGAATTAATGAATCAAATATATGAAAAATCAAATAAGGTTGCTTTAAGACTTACTGAAGAGAAAGATTTAGACTTTGTTGTTGAGACTGAACACAATATAGAAAATTGTTTATTCGTAAGAGCTTGGGAAAAAAGTGATCATTTAAATTTATTGTCTAACAATAATAGATTGCATTTAATTGTAGAGGAAGTAGAGGCTCATCAACCTGTAGGCCATGTAATACTTTCAGGTCATAAAGGACAAGACCATAATATTGAATTTAGAAGAATTGTCATTTCTGAAAAAGGCAAGGGATATGGAAGAGAAACTGTGAATCTAGTGAAAAAATTTGCGTTTGAAAGATTAAATGCACACAGACTTTGGTTGGATGTTAAGGAGCATAATCAACGTGCGTTTTATCTATATAAATCATTAGGATTTAAAAAAGAAGGATTGTTAAGGGAAGCGTTTTTATATGAGGGTAAATATGAGTCATTGATTATCATGTCTATTCTTGAAAACGAATATTTCTACATAAAAAAAGATATGTAAGGGATGGATGTTAGTAAAATTAGACCGATCAGCGTTTGAAGAATTAAGTAATAAGCAGTTAAGGAAAAAATGACATGGAAACCATAGTTGAAAAAACTCGATGGTGAATGCTCTACATCAGCAATATTTGTCAGCTGCTCAGAATCTATTGAATTGATTTGTAACTATATTAGAGAGAACCCAACAGAGTTTATCACGTTCAACATGCAGTAAGGCTCCCTATTTTTCAAGAGGGAGATAAAAAAACTCCCAGAAAGCAAGGTCCTCTTTATTGAATTTCATTCTTTTAAGTAATTAAATCAAGATTAGGAGGCAATTTTGAAAAAGTTAACTATACTCGTTTTTTCTATGTTGGCTATTATTATTGGAATATTAGTATATAACCCATTAGACACAGAAGTTGGAGATTATATCATTGATAAAAATGATGACAGACAACAAATTTTAGTAGCAAATGATATTGCTATAAAAGATATCGAATCTGTTTCAATTTTAGATGAGAGTTTTGATTTAATTTATTACGATATTGAGGATGAAGAATTATATAAAAATCTTCAAGTTGGAGAAAAGGTGACTGTAGTTATAAAAACAGATGAAGATGGTCATTACGTTGTTAAATATTCTGCACCTCCTCAAGCTGCAGCGAGTGAAATAATAAGACATTAGGAAAAATAATTAGAGAAGAAATGAAGGAGGGTAGAATATAATATGGGGGAAACAATACTAGGTTTTGTTATCATGCTTTTTATCTTGTTAGTGTTTGGAGTAAAAGCTCTTGAGTTAGCTTTAACGATTAGGCAAAAATTGATTAGAATGTTGCCAGTAAAACAAATCATGAATGAATCAGTGGAGCTTTTACCAGAGATTAAAGCAAATGGCGTTTATGAGGTTGTAACTCAATATTTTAAACATGCGAATCGAATCAAAAAATATAAGAGGTTTGTTACAGATGTTTTCATCAGAGAAGTTTATTATGCAACGACTCAAGAGGCGCTAAAAGAAATAAGTGTTTCAAAAATGGTATCAAGGCTTGCTAAAGAAAATAGATCAGGCTTTAAAAATTTCCAAATTGATGAAATAACCAAAATTAATGATGATCTGTTTTTAGTAGGAGTAACCAGAACATTTAGAAACAAAAACAAAAACAGAGTAAATTATATTGTTGAAAAAATAAATTCAGAGTGGAAAATTAATCATATCACTCGGCATCTAAAAGGTTTAGTTAAAGAAAAATTTATGATTAACGATAAGATTGGATATATGATTGGTAATGAAGCAATGGTTATGTTTTTTGTAGATAAGATAGATAGAGGGATAAATGAAGATGATTTTGTGTATGTGGAAGGATATTTAGAGACAAGTTATTTATATCATGGTAACTTTTTCTATCATGTAGTTCTCCTAAACCAAGTTCAATAAAAGAAATCGTAGGTCATTTTTTTCTTTGGATAAGTATTACCTAGATAATCTGTTTCCAAAAGTGGACATTTCTATACTTTATTGTCTATTTATATTTTTGTTAGTCTAGAATAAAATCAATACACAAAGGAGACTTACATTTGATATTTAATCTATTTATCCACATAGAGGTGAATATATGAAAAATTGTCCATTATGTTGGCCTATCCAACTAATTGACGATCAAAAAATAATCTTCGAAACAGAAAGAACTGTTTTTATTATGAAACCACAGGAGATTTTGATCGGTTCGGGGCTCGTTATTCCCAAAAAACATAAAGAAACTGTATTTGACTTATCTGAGGAAGAAGTTGCAGAGACGTTCTCGTTATTAAAAAAGGTTAAGTTGTATTTAGATAAAATGTATCATCCTGAAGGTTACAATGTAGGATGGAATTGTATGCCAGTAGGAGGTCAATCTATTAATCATGCCCATCTTCATGTAATTCCAAGATACAAGGATGAACCCTTAGCTTATAAAGGGATCAGAAATCACCTAAAACAAAGGGAGAATAAACGCCCCAGTCTATGAATATGAAAGGTAGTAACTCGTTTTTGAAAATTCATATTTAGGAAAGGAAGATGATGGTGATGGGATCTCAACTAAAAAGATACAGCAGTCCTTTAAAATTCATCGTTCTGATTCTAATATTTATTATTTTTGGTGGCACGATTTTTTTTATTACAAACGATGATGTTGGCGTATTAAATAATCAAACAAACGAAGATCGTATTGCACAAAATAAAAACAATGAAACGAAACAGGATGAAATAAAACAGAATGATTCAAACAATACAAACGATAGTGAATCAACCCATTCTCTATCAGGTGAAGAGCAAAATATAATAAATGATTCTAATCCGTTAGTATCATTTAATGAATTTGTACCGAATCCTGTGCCTGTCGGCAGTAAAGGGACATATAATCTTACATTTGAAATGAATGATGATGGAAGATTTTTTGTTGAAGCTGATATAGAGGTTGAAAATTTATCTGAGGATGATTGGTCAGAAATCGTGTTTTATTTTATACCAAATGTGTTTACAACAGGAAATGAGAAATATGAGGAATTATTGCAAATTTATCGTTACAGTATTGATGCCAGTGCTGACGCTAAAATAAATCATATTCATATAAATGAACAATCTACTGACTATGAATTAGAGTATGATACTTTAAGAGTATTATTAAGTGAACCTTTATTACCGAACGACAAAAGGTTAGTTAGTGTATCTTATGAGTTCAGCGTCCCTATGAATGGAATGCGATTTAAACAAGACCAAGGAAACTACCATTTGGCACAGTGGTATCCTATGTTGGCAAATTATAATTCAGGCTGGAATAAAAATGACTATTTTCCAATTCCAGAGTCATATCATACCAATTTCTCTGATTTTCATGTCTCTTTTGACATTCCAGAAGGCTTTACTATATTTAGCTCCTCGGAAAGTGACCCTTCTTCTGGTTCAACAGCAGGTGAATTCAGTGCGTTAAATGTAAAAGAAATGTTTGTTTCAGTATTGCAGAATGACATGGTTTTTCAATCAGATTATATAGAGGATATAGAAATTAGAATATCCGCCTTTTCGGAACAGTCTCAGGATGTAGATGAGGCTTTAGCAACAGCTAAGGATGCCATATCATATTTTCATAATGAAGTTGGCAACTATCCTCACAAACAATTTGACATTGTATTGGGAGAAAACTTACCGAGTATGGAATACCCCGGAATTGTAACGATTTCATCAGTAGATCCTCTTGTTCATGAAATTGCCCATCAATGGTTTTATGGCATCATTAGTAATGATCCCTTTGATGAAAGTTGGTTTGATGAAGGGTTTACGACTTTTGCAACTTCATATTATTTTTATGATTTTTGGAAATATTCTGAAGAAGAATCGTTTGATTTTCCTAATCGTCATTTAAACTCTATTTCCAAACAAGGAGTTATTGAACCTGCCAATTCTTCTGTGTTTGATAATGAGGAACAGAGATTAATTGGATTATATTATGGGTTAGCGCCGATAAAAATATGGGAGTTGCTGAAGCTAAATGGCATGCAGGATGATGCAACTACGTTTTTGAAAGCTTATTTTGATACTTATGCATATAAACAAGTGAATACTATAGAATTTGTGAGATTTGCACAATCCTATTTTCAAATGGAGGGCACTGTCTTTTTTGAGGAATGGTTAGATTTTTAAGTGTATATACCAAAGGAGGACAAATTATGTTTGATATGTTAGTTAAACTGTATGACCTTTCTGATGAAATAGTTAGCTTAGAAGAGCTGAAAAAAGAAGGGATAACTATAAAAAGAGCGTTAGCACCTGACAAATTTAACATTATTGAATACGTAAAGGATGAGTTTTATGACAATTGGGCAGGTGAGTGTGATGTAGCTTTTTCAAATAAACCTATTTCTTGTTTTATAGCAGTGAAAGATAAACAAGTGGTGGGTTTCGCCTGTTATGATGCCACAGCAAAAGGCTTTTTTGGACCAACAGGTGTGTCTGAAAATGTAAGAGGACTAGGAATTGGTAGGGCATTATTATATAAAAGTTTAATATCAATGAGAGAAGAAGGATACGGATATGCAATTATTGGAGCGGTAGATGAAGCAGCTGACTTTTATAAAAAAACAGTACATGCAGTAGAAATTGAGAATTCCTCCCCAGGGGTATATGAAAGGTTAATAAGTAACTAATAGGCTTTACTAATTAAAAATTGGTTTGACTAGTAAACATCAAGTAATTTAGGGGAGATGTTAGCGATGGACTATGTAAGTAAATTGAGAAAAGAAATAGGACATAAACCACTAATATTAACAGGTGCCTGCACGATTATTATGAATAAGGAAAATCAAATATTATTGCAGCAGCGTAAGGATGGGAGTTGGGGTTTGCCTGGAGGCCTAGCAGAACTTGGTGAATCCCTTGAGGAAACTGCCATACGGGAGGCGTTTGAAGAGACTGGTTTGACCATTACAAAGTTGAAATTTTTAAATGTATATTCAGGAAACAAGTATTACATTAAACTTGCAAATGGAGATGAGTTCTACTCTACAACTGCTGTTTATTATACTAGGAACTATAGTGGTTCCTTGATTATTGATGATGTTGAAACGATGGATTTACAGTTTTTTTCACTCGATAAATTACCTAATACTTTAAGAGCGAACTATCAACATTTTATTGAGTCTACTAAAAGAGAAATCACTACCTCATATAAAGCACCTGTATCTTGTAAGGGTGTCATTGTACATAAAGATAAAGTGTTGCTTGTGAAAAATGAAAGAAATGTCTGGGAATTGCCTGGTGGAAGAATGGAATCTGGTGAGGTGCCAGAGGAGACTGTTGTAAGAGAAATATACGAGGAACTAGGATTGAATTGTAGTGTTGAAAAAATCATTAATGCATACGATTTTGAAGTTGTTGCGTATAGACATGTTTTTATTGTTGCCTACCATTGTAAAGTACTGGGTAATTTGAGTATTCAACTTAGCGATGAACATATGGAGTGTGGTTGGTTTTCTAAAAAAGATCTAGATGTGTTGGATTTAGCTCAAGGATATAAAGACTCAATTTTAAAAGTAATTAATAAGAGTTTACATTAGTGGAGAAACAATAAGGTGGAGAGAAACATGACAAATAATAAAGTATTATTTCCTGATCCTTCAAAACATCCAGAGTGGATTCCTGCTCATAGTCCTGAATGGTATGCTCGTTTAAATCAAAATGAAGAAATCTATAAATATCCTTGGAAATCCCAGTTTGATGAACCCACAGCAGAAATGATATTTGCAAGCGTTATATCAGATTATTTGAATGAAACCTCTAAGATATTAGATGTAGGGTGTGGACATGGTGAATTCACTCATCAATTTATACCTAGAGTAAAAGAGGTAGTAGGTATAGACATACAACCGAAATTTATAAATACGGCTAACGAACTTTATAAAGATAAAGGAATTCAATTTCAGTTAGTGGATGCAAATGATAAGTTGCCTTTTCATGAAGGTGATTTTGACTTGATATATACGAAAAAGGGCCCTTGGTTGTATGAAGAAGCTAGTCGAATATTGAAACCAAATGGGATCGTGTTGGGCCTTTTTCATAGTGGTACTGATGGAGGTTTAAGAGATTTGTTCCCTGGGTTGTATGCTCCTTTGCAATTAAACCCATATGATATTGAAAAATTTGAACATAAATACAATTTGAAAAATAGCGATGGATTATCAGATTTTAAAATAGAAGTGATAGAAGAAGTTGAGTATCTATTTACCCCAGACGATGTATTGATTAAAAAATGCTTTGGACAGAACGATAGTGTGAAACGGTATGTATGGCAGCAATGTTTAAAAGGTGTAGAAAAAAAAATTGAAAACAACGCTTCAAAAAAAGGGTTGAAAGTCATTAATTACCATCATATTGTAAGTGCTAGAGTTAGATAAACTACCTAAAACAAAATGGAGTATGACTGGAGAGAAGTTTAAATGGAACAATGGGAAAAAGCTTTAGATTCTTTTTTGATAGAGTGGAGGCGTAATCCAGAAGTAACAGCAGTTATGGTGTGCGGCAGTTACGTTACTGGAAATCCGTCCCCCCGATCAGATATTGATATTCACATTATATTAGATAAAAACCTAAATTGGCGAGAAAGAGGAAACAAGATAGTTAATGGCTTTGTCATAGAATATTTTGCGAATCCACCAAAGCAAATTATTAAATATTTTGAAGAAGATTATAGAAACAAAAGAACGATGTCTATGGTTCAGTTTTTAACTGGAAAGGTTTTATTTGATCGTACTGGTATCATAGAACAATTAAAAATGGAAGCAGCTCAATGGAAAAATAAAAAATATGAAGAAATGAATGAAACATTTTTGGAAATAAAAAAGTACTCTATTTGGGATTCCTATGATAATTTACTAGATTGTTATGAACAAGATAGATCCGATTTTTTACTAGTTTACCATAATTCATTATGTCAATTATTTAGCGATTATTGCAGTTTCATAGGGTATCAACAAATACCATACTATAAAATACATTCATTTTTGACTGATCCGAAATATAAAGAAAAATATTTAACAGACCCATTTCCTGATGATCAATTTAGGAAGTTGTTTATTAAAGTGATTGAAGAGAATGTGAAAGAGCTGATGATGGAAAGATATAAGGAATTATACGGTTATGTTTTGGAAAAGATGGGTGGTTTTCATATCGATGGATGGAAAATAAAAACTAATGTGGAATGAAAAAATGCTTGAGGATATCAATCTATGAAAAATTTCTAATAAGGGAGATTGTACTATATGGAACGAAATGTTGGACATACAGTAAAAAACACAAATGAGATAAAGAACCCAAAACTCTATCTATTGTTTGTTACGGGTACCAGTGGTGCTGGGAAAACAACTTTAAAAGATTCATTACAGCATTTGAATAATGAGTTTATTAGTATACATGATTTTGATGAATGGGGGATACCAGAAGATGTGGATGAAAACTTTAGAATAAAGAGAACAGGAGAATGGATTGAATACGGAGTTAAAAATATGAAAGAGAATCATAAATCAACGGTCCTTTTTGGTCAAGTTGTGCCTCACGAAGTGATGGACTGGGTTAATCAGTATGATAACATCAATACAGCATTTGGATTTATAGACGTAGATTTAAAAGATATCGAAAACCGTTTGCATGAAAGAGGTTGGGAGCCACAGCTTATTGAGGCTAATTTAATCTGGTCTTCTCATTTGAAACGATTCACTGAAGCTCAACCTGATCATGTGATATATGAGAGTCAAGGTAAAACGAAAGAAGAAGTAGCCGCATTTTTTGAGAAATGGATTATGTATAAACTTTGCGTACGATCAAACTAAAAGATATACAAGGCAGTGTTAATTCATTTAACAGATTAACGCTTTATCTCATTACCTTAACACAAAGAATGTGGTATGATTGATTCGTTAGACTAAAATAGTTTACTGTTATTCGAAATAATAAAGAAATAAATGGGTTTGAATATATTCAGGAGTTGAAGTAGTTCATGAATAAGTTGAGCATAGGTATCTTATCATCTCATGGTGGCTCTAACATGCAAGCTGTCGTAGAAGCAATAAAAGATGGAAAATTATCAGCGGAAATTAGTGTATTAATCAGTAACAACTCTAAATCTAAAGTCATGGAACGAGCACATCAGGAGAATATTCCAAACTACCATTTAAGTCAGGCAAAGTATCCCAATCCAGAACAATTAGATAAAAACATATTAAAAACCTTACAAGATCACAATGCAGAGTACATATTACTGTTGGGTTATATGAAAAAGTTAGGCCCCTTAACATTATCCAGATATAAAAATAGAATGATCAACATCCATCCTTCATTACTTCCTAAATATGGTGGGAGGGGGATGTATGGACATCATGTACATGCTGCAGTTTTGGAAAATAAAGAAATTGAAACTGGAGTGACAATACATTTAGTAGATGAAGAATATGATACAGGAAATATCATTTCCCAGCAAAAAGTTCCTGTGTTTGAGAATGATACAGTGGAAGATTTAAGTGAACGAGTGTTAGTAACAGAGCATCAATTATTAGTAGATACTTTATGTAAAATTTGTGAGGAGGGGATTTCTTTATGGGAACATCCAGTAGGAGAAAGGTTACTTTAATAGGTATCTTATTCATTTTACTAGTTTTCTTCATCAGTATCGTAGTTTTTAATGTATTGGAAGAGGAGCCAGATTTCTTGGTAAACCCTGTATCTGCCGACAGTTATGCAATCTATAATATTGACTTTGAAATGAATGAAGAGGGCAGATTTTTTGTAGAAACTGAGATAGAGGTTGAGAATTTATCTGAGGATGACTGGTCTGATATCACATTTTATTTTATACCAAATGTGTTTACTGCAGGAAATGAGAAATATGAGGAATTAATGAATCTCTATAATTATCAATTAGAATACACTGCAGATGCTATGATTAATGATATTACTTTAAATGAGAAAATTGTTGATTATGAATTACAATACGACACTTTGAAGCTCCAACTTGAACAGCCATTAAAACCTAAAGATACAGCTACCGTTGGTATTGCTTACGAATTCAATGCTCCTGAAGGAGGATTCCGTTTAAGTGAAGATGGAGGCAACTATCATTTAGCACAATGGTACCCAATGTTGGCGAATTATGAATCTGGATGGAATAAAAATGATTATTTTCCACTCCCAGAATCCTATCATACAACCCATTCTGAATACAATGTCTCTTTTAATATTCCACAAGGATATACTATATTCAGCTCTTCAGAACAAGACATGCCTTCCAATACAACTTCAGGCGAATTTAGTGCAGAAAATATAAAAGAAATGTATATAACAATACTAAATACACATATGATCATTAAAACAGATGTAGTAGATGATATTGAAATTAGAGTGGCCGTACCACCTGAACGGTCTCATGAATTAGATGATATCATGGAAACAGCTAAGGCAGCTTTAGCATATTTCGATCAGGAAGTTCATGCTTATCCACATAAACAACTAGATATTATTTTAAACAGTCACTTTTTAAGTATGGAATACCCAGGAATTGTAACTATTTCATCCATACGATCCCTTGTACATGAAATTGCTCATCAATGGTTTTACGGTATAGTGAATAACGATCCTTTTGATGAGAGTTGGTTGGATGAAGGCTTTACGACATTTGCTACTTCGTATTTCTACTATGATTATATGGGTCAACATGAGAATGAAGCTTTTGCTTCCCCAAGAGATCGTTCGAATCAAATGAAGTTTTCATTAACTACTGAACCTGTAAATGTATCAGTGTTTGCAAATACAGAGAAAAGGTTAACAGGATTATATTATGGTGTAGCTCCTATGAAAATATGGGAATTATTGAAGGAAAATGGGATGCAAGATAATGCAACTGAATTTTTAAAAGCATATGTTGATACGTATGCATATTCACAAGTGACCACTGAAGAGTTTATTCGTTTTGCTCAGTATTATTTTAATATGGAAAGCACAGCGTTTTTTGATGATTGGTTGGAATATTCAAAGGATTAGAGATGGGTTCTGTTCAACTTACGCATATTTTTAGGAAAGGTTAGATATCAATAAAAACGCAGTTCCTGTTAGTTTAGACTACAAGAAAATAGTTGAGATTATTGACGTAGATGATGTGACAGCAACTTTTACAATTTTGGAAAGTATAAGTAGTCAATAGGGACAAAATTTCCTCTATTTTTTTTGATTTAAAAAAATCAATAAAATAAGGGAACTTTTTTCCCTTTTTTGTTAGGTACCTTATCTAATACAGACAAATATTAAATTCAACTGGATTCAACTGGATTCTACTTATTCTTGTTAATACCTATGAAAGGCGGTTATTTTCTTGATATTTCCTCAAATGGAGTTATAAACATCACCATCCCATCCGTTTCTTTAGTGACGCTATCTGGGCGATATGATGTTGACCGTGCCAAACATATCTTTGCGCAGCTACATCAAGACTCATGACCCCATGAGTCGGACTTGTCATTGCCCTTTGAAATTCGCTAGGTTCTAATGAACGAAGTAAGGCTGAAAATCGATTGTGAAGGTGTTCTAAAAGAAATAATGAACTTTCAATTGATGTGTCATAATCACTAAGTTCTGCCCACAAGTCTTCTCTGTATGAACTTGAAATAGGGTTCTCCTCAGTTAATGCTCGCTTAAATCGTATATAAGCATTCATATCGTTGTCAGCCATATGGTGAACTACTTGTTGAACAGTCCAGCCACCTGAACGATAAGGTGTTTTCAGTTGATCTAAAGTTAAGTTTTGGACAGTATGTCTAAGTGTTTTTGGTATTTCTATAATTTCTTCAATCCAAATATTGCGATGTTCGTGATTTGGATTGTGTATGGGTTCAAAAATCCCTATAGGATAACGTAAATGATCCATATATTCCTCCTGTTAAAATAATGACTACTGTTTATAGTATATCAAACATCACTTCTTCCACATTGAACACTCATTTTCCTTATTTTTTGGAAAATATGAACATTTGGTGATTAGTTTTTGAATAATTTGTTAAACTCTTATAATCCAATCCAATTAATTCCTTTAAATGTGTTTAATAGAATAAGTCACAACAACATACATTTAATACATTATCCCTCGAATTTCCTTCTTCTTTTAGTCTAACATCTAAAACTTTCTAACCCATTAGAAATAAGTTTGTGGTTTGTAGATACACCCTTTGTAGTAAGCGGTGTTGTTTCATGGAACTGGGGACAATTCAGCTTTAATGTGGATTAATAATATTCAATCATTTATAAAACATTTCTACGTGATTGCAGTAGATACTTTAGGTGCGGCAGGGAAAAGTGAACCGAATGATCAATTTTTTAAGAGCTTTGATGAAACAAAATGGATTCATGAAATCATAAATACACTTGACGTTAAAAAAGCCCATATGATCGGAGTTTCCTTTGGCGTAATATTAATGCTGAATTATGCTGTATTCATGCCTGAAATATTAAATCCTAATCCTAAAAATGCGTAGTGTGCCATTAGTACGTAATATTGCATCACAAGATATTCAAGCATTTTCACAATTTAAAGACAATGCACTATTTTTAATCGGGGACCACGATAAACTTGTATATAAACCAGATATAACTGAGTTCTATAAAGAAATTGGTTTGAATTTAAAAATTATCAAGGATGCTGGTCATAGTATTAATGGGGAGCAACCTGAACTAATCAATAAAGAAATTGTTGATTTTTTAGTAGAGAAGGAAGCACTGATTGTATAACTGTAAAATCGAGTGTTTTACTCTGGATTTTCTAGAAAATAGTATTAAAAATAAAGATGAATTAAAACTCATGAATTTGAAAGTGATTCATGAGTTTTTTTTAATCTCATATTACATAAATGGGTTGTTTTGTAGATAAGTCAATACCTTAAGGTACTGCAATTGTAAATTTCACATTATGTTATATTGAATAATTTGTTTTAAAAAACATAGCTAATAATATTGACCTCAATTGATAATAAAAAATTAATGGAATTTTGTAACGAATTTTATTTTCAATAGTCTTATAGATGTAGAAAGGGGTGAGCAAGCGGTTGAATGCTTTCGATAAAATTTACACCAATTATGTAAATGATGTCTTCAAATACTTAATGATTCTAACAAAGAATTCTGATTTGGCAGAGGAACTCACACAAGAAACTTTCTATAAAGCCTATAAAAACATTGATCATTTCCAAGGTAAAAGTAAGATGTCCGTTTGGCTTTGTCAAATAGCTAAAAATAACTACTACAGTTACCTCAAGAAAGAAAAGCGGATTAATCACTCAGATGCAATGAACAAATGATATCAGCTATTAATATTGAATCACAGTTTATCAACACTCAGAATTCTACGGCCCCGGTCATGTTTATATTAATAATGAGTGTTGTTGCTTGTATCATTGGTTTTATCATGAATAAAATCAGCAAGGTAAAGTATTCAAGAATAGGTTTTGCAGTTTGGTCTACTTTATGTGTTACTTATATTCTAATTGGTATTTTCACTGGATATTGGATTCCAGTATGGTTGCTCATCATTGCCTTCTTTTTATTTTCAGCTGTTTTTAATGAAGCATTTCGAAAATCTTCTAGCAAATAATTTTATGATTGGAGGAGTGTCTTATGAAAGCGATTGTATGTACAAAATACGGATCACCCGATGTTCTTCAGTTCAATGAGGTATCAAAACCTACTCCTAAGGACAATGAAATACTGATCAAAGTACATGCGACAACCGTAACAGCGGGGGATTGTGAAGCTAGATATTCCAAAGTCCCAATTTTTGTTTGGTTCCCCTTTCGAATCATGTTTGGTCTTTTAAAACCAAGAAAATTTCTAGGGCAAGAGTTAGCTGGAGAAATTGAAGCAGTTGGTAAAAAAGTAACAAAATTCAAAAAGGGAGACCAGGTATTTGCAGCCACCTTGATGCGTTTTGGTGCTTATGCTGAATACGTATGTTTGCCTCAATCTTATCCAGTGGTATTAAAGCTAGATAACACGACTTTATGAGGAAGCCACCACTATCCCGACAGGGGGAGCGAACGCATTGCATTTTCTTAGAAAAGCAAATCTTCAACCTAGAGAAAGGGTTCTCATTAATGGTGCGGGCGGAAGTATAGGAACTTATGCTGTTCAGATAGCTAAGTCATTTGGGGCTGAAGTGACGTGTGTTGATAGTGGGAGGAAATTAAAAACATTAATCTCTATTGGTGCAGATCATGTCATAGATTATACAAAAAAAGATTTCACTAGAAGTGGTGAGACTTATGATGTAATTATTGATGTTGTTGGAAAGAAGTGTAAAATCGCTGAAGAAAAATGGTCGTTATGTTTTAGGTAATCCAAGCCTCTCGGGAATGATTAGAGGGCTTTGGACTTCAATGACAACAGACAAGAAAGTTACTTTTGAGCTAGCTAGATATAGATCTGAAGAATTCACTTTTCTCAAAGAGCTTATAGAATCAGGTAAAATAAAATCGGTCATAGATAAATTCTATCTGTTAGAACAAACTGCTGAGGCTCATAAGTACGTTGAAACTGGACAGAAGAAGGGGAATGTTGTTATAACATTGAATCAAACTGTTATACCATCGAAGAAATAATCTAAGGAAGTTGTTTGGGGGCTGTTCTAAAAATCCCATTGAACTGCTATACCGAACATGGTAGAATAGTTCTAATTTACTTATAGAAGTAAATGGAAATCAGTTGAGATGAGTGAAGAAAAGAAAGGTGAGATGAGCGTGAGCAATACAAATGAAAAAGTAGTAAAAAATGAATTTAAAAAACAGGCTAAGCATTTTTCAAACACAGGATTAACATTAAACAACAAAGATTATCTTCATGGGTATTAGAAAGTTTAGAGTTAAACAAAGAGATGAAAGTATTAGATGTAGCGGCAGGAACGGGTATATTAAGTAGGGCTATTTCTCCATTTGTCAAAGAAGTGACTTCTATCGATGTGTCAGAAGATATGATACAGGAGGGGATAAAAGAAAACAAGAACTTAGGAATAGAGAATGTACATTTTCATATAGGGAATGTGGAGCACCTTCCTTTCACTCCAAGGGAATTTGACTTAGTATTCAGCAGATTCGCATTTCACCATTTTATAAAACCTGTTGTAATACTAGGAGAAATGGTTAGAGTTTGTAAAGAGGGTGGAAATGTCTGTGTTGTTGACATGATTTCTCCTGAAGAGGGAGTGCTGTATCAATCATATAACCACTATGAGAGATTAAGAGATCCTTCACATACTTATGCACTTAAAGCATCACATCTAATAGACATGTTTACTACTACAGAATTAAAAAATATAACTACTGAAATTATATCAGTAGATGTGAATGTTCAAAAGTGGTTAAAGTTAACTAAAACTGAACATAAAATAGGTGAAGAAATTATAGTAAAATTAAATGAAGAAATATTAAAAAATGAAAAAGTAACGGGGATGTTTCCGTTTGTAAAAGATAATGAGATGATGTTCAAGCAAAAGTGGTTAAAGATTGTTGGTTCACGTTGACAAAGGAGTGTTCTTCATTAATCTTAAGAAATTAACAGTCAAACGACAATATCTAATTGTAGTAATATCTGCATTAAGTGTAATCTTATTTTTACTTGCTTCCGAAATATATTTCAACAACAAAGAGATAAAATCTGCAAGTCATTTATGTTTTGAAAAGGGTGGTAGTCCAGTCGTTGAAACGACATTTTTAATACTTAGCGGATATTCTTTTAGTTGTAATATTTAAATGATATTAAAAAAATTTAAAAGCTTGGAATATTCATTCCAAGCTTTTTGTGTAAATCACTGGTAGATTCAACTACATCATCAAGAGATTCGATAGGAGTTTTTGTTCTATTAACGAATAACGATATAATAAATTAAGGAGATGAAGAAAATGGAATCCATTTTTAATCTAGAAGAATTACTGGAAAAATCAAAATCATCTAATCAACAATATAATGAATTTTTAAAAGTACCTTCAATGAGTGTTGGTATCTATGAGCTTAAAGCAGGTGATGTAGATACTCAAAAGCCACATACAGAGGACGAACTATATTATATTATTGAAGGTGAATCGCAAATGTTTGTAGGTGAGAAGCATTTTTCAGTTAAAGCAGGTTCATTTGTTTTTGTAGAGAAAAATGTAGAGCATCGATTTTACGATATCGAAAAAGATCTTACCATTATCGTTTTTTTCTCTCCGGCAGAATATACAAACGCATAAATAGAAAAGAGTGAGAGCATGACAGAAGTACTTCATATTTTTGATGAAGACATGAATTTGATAGGGCAGCAGCCTAGAGATGCTGTGCATAAAGAAGGATATTGGCATGAAACGTTTCATTGCTGGATCACCGTAAAAGAGGAAGGAAATACATATTTATTATTTCAAAAAAGAGCGTCATGCAAAGCTGATTACCCTAATTTACTAGATATCACTTCTGCTGGACATTTACTTGCAAATGAAACGATCAAAGATGGAATTAGGGAAGTTGAAGAGGAATTAGGATTGGCAGTAGAGTTTGAGGATCTAGTGTCCATAGGCACAATTAAAGAAGAAATAAAAACAGATGTCATTATTGATCGAGAGTTTTGTCATGTGTTTTTATATGAAACAGTAACCATGCCTGCATTTCAACTTCAGCTTGAGGAAGTGGCTAGTATTTTTAAAATAAAGCTGAATGATGTGATAGATCTTTTTGCAGGGCGTTTAAGTGAAATCAATGCAGTTGAAATAACCCCAAGTAACGAAAACATGGATCGTATCGTTCATAAAAACAGCTTCTTAAATTCTTATGGCTCCTATTATGAACATTTATTTCATTTTCTATTAAATAGAAGTTAGGTGATTGCGTTGAAATATATAAATAAAACTTCAATTTCAACCCCCTATTTTTCATCCTTAAATGAGTATATTGACAACATGAGAGAGGTAGTTTCAGCTTCAGCTGCTGCAAGTTATGTTATATGTAACGATCAAGTTGTAAATGAATGGTACAGTGGTCAACACGATTTTTCTCTTAATAGTCGGAAAGTGGATGAAAAGTCGCGGTTTAATATAGCTTCTGTTCGTAAAACATATTTAGGTTTAGTAGTAAGTGTTGCTGTTTATGAGGGGGAAATCAAAAGTATTGATGATCCTATATTAGATTATGGTTTACCACTAGCAAATCTAGACGATAACACAGATGAGGAAGTTACTATTCGTCATTTATTAACACATACTCATGGTTTAACAAATCAAGGTACAGGCGCATTTCCTGCTGGAACGGATTGGAATTACAAAAATGTTGGTGTAAACCTTCTCGTTCAAATGATACAAAATGTATACAATAAACCATTAGCACAGATTGTAAAAGAAAAAATATTTAACCCTTACGGATTTGTAGAAACGGGATGGGAACAACATCACAAAGAAGATTTAGTTTGGCTAAACGAACAATATTCTGGAGATAAGGGGAACGATCCGAATCTATTTGTTAGTACTAGAGAATTGGCTTTATGGGGTTATTTACATCTCTCAAAAGGCAATTTAAAAGGAAAGCAGAATCTACCTCCCATCATATTTGAGCAGTCTACCTCTATTGTAAGCCCGATTACTTTAAAACCTGAATCTCCACGAAATGGATTCTTCTGGTGGGTCAAGGACATTCATAGAGATAATTCAGAAATGGGGCATGAGCTGCCAGTTGGGTCGTATCAATCATTAGGAGTCACTGGATGTGCTTGTTTAGTTATTCCTCAATATAATACTGTAGCTGTAAAAATGCTGAATCAAACGGTTCCAAATCCAGCGCAATACGACTATGTGCAAGATATACAAACCTTTGGAAATATGGTTTTGGAAGGTATTAAACAAATATAGACTTATACAATACATAGTCAGAAAAGAGATTTTCAGCTTGATAAAATGGAGGATTTTGGACAATATATAGGTTGTGAAACGAGTGTTTGTTTTGAAGAAGAGTTACGAATGATTTAAACAATCTCTCTATATACATATATTAATGAAAATACAAATACAAATGAGGTTTTAAAAGAATGAATCTTCACAATGGAACACTTATTTTTGCTCATCGTGGTGCTAGCGGTACCCATCCAGAGAATACAATGACGTCCTTTGAAAAGGCTTATGAAGTTGGATCAGAAGGCATTGAATTGGATGTTCATTTAACAAAGGATGGAGAAGTTGTAGTTTTACATGATGAGAAAGTGGATCGAACCACGGACGGGACAGGGTTTGTTCAAGATAAAACAGAAAAGGAAATGAAACAACTGGATGCAGGAGTTTGGTTTTCGCAAAAATATAAAGGAGAGAAAATCCCTACTCTTCAAGAGGTTTTAGAATGGATAAGCAACAAGAGCATGAGATTAAACATTGAGCTTAAAAATGACCTTATTCCTTATAAAGGATTAGAAGAAAAGGTGATCCAAATGGTTCATAATTATGGTTTATCGGACTCAGTTATCTTATCTTCTTTTAATCATTATAGCTTAGTTAAGGTGAACCAAATTTCAGGTGAGATAAAGACTGCTGTATTAACTACAGATATTTTATATCAGCCTTGGCATTATGTGAAAAGTTTAGGTGCTTCAGCATTACACTGTTCTAGGTCATATGCTCTTTCAAATATGGTTGCAGAAGCTCAAAAGTACATACCTGTTCGAGCCTTTACGATTAATGATGAGACAGAAATGAAAGAACTGTTGGCAAAGCGTTTATCTGCGTTGATGACTGATTTTCCAGAAAGAGCAATAAAGGTAAGATCCTCTTTGTTTGAGTGAAAACCTGAAGATACAAAAAAAGTTGATGATTGTCAGCTATTTTTTGTATCTTATAACAATAAATTGTGGTCGTTTAAAAAAAATTCACTCAATTCGAAGACCAGTTATATTTGAATTTATGATATGGGTGGTAATTCATTAACAAGAAGTGAATTCGCATCATTAAGCGGAAGCATACCATCATTAAGATTAGGTAAGCCGTCAAGATTTAACACTCCTACACTATTATCAAAAACTAAACAAACATCTTTTAATGTTTTGCCACAGCAATCAGATTTATTTGCCATGTGTAATTCACCTCCATTATGAAGTTATATTATCTCTTGAATACTCACGAATACAACTAGGGAGATTAATATGGTTAGAAATATAAATGATTTTACGGAGGGGGAACATTATTACTAGAGGTAAAAGAGGGGATAGTTTTTAAGTTTATTAAAAGGTCTGACTCCAGTACATCATTGGAATCAGACCTAGGACCCTGTAAGTAAATGTTATCAGTTGTCATCCCCAAAGCTTAAAGAGAGTTTCTTTAGTGCTTTTAATGCTTTAACCTCTAAGTCCCTAATTAATTCAAGAAGTTCAACAGTTTCTTTTCTACGGAATGGGTCTTCAATCTTGTTCTTTGGTTGCATCCAAGGGAATAAATCATTTAATTGCTTGTATGCTGTTTTGATTGATTTATACACTTGAAGTGCTTTTTGGACTTCAGGGGTTTTAATTTGAGCTTGAATTTCTTCTAAGAACATAACCGCATGGTGTCGGCTTTCGTGCCATATATCTGTGTAATACCCCATATTGAAACCGAGTATTGTTCCTTTACGAACTGAATCAATCCAATGATCATATGCTCTAATTCCAGAATAATAAGTTTTCTGACCCCACATGTATTCTTCTTTTTTGTTGAGCTGCAGAACCAATTGTAGTGCCTCTTTAAATGCTCTTTCTGTTGCAACTCTTTTTGTTTTTGTTGCCCAATGAACAGATAATAACCCACCTTTTGAGAGTTCACCTAGATAAGTGCTTGGTCCTAATGACCGCTCATTACATTCAACACAAGGACAAAAATTTTGACCTAACATTTCCCATGGAATCTCACCATCTCCCTTATGAAATCCGTTTGCTTCATGCCATGAATGTGTATAATAGCCTTTATTCCCATAAGCGTATATAAGGGAGGTTTCATTCCCTAAATCTAACTCCTTAGCAAATACAGGATAATTTTTATCTATGGCATAACGAATTTTATCCCATGCTTTTTTTTGATGAGAGTTGAATTGATCATTAGATATGATCTTATGATAGCCTTCAATTTGTAAACCTAAGTTTTTTGCTAGTTTATAGAAGCTTTCTTCCGGTAATCCAACGTTTGGATTCATCATCTGTTCATCTACTACAGTAATAAATGCGTGGCCAGTCATACCAAATAACCAGGAGATGGAGCTATCTATATTGTAGTAATCTAAGCAAGATTTGATCGCTCCAATATGCGAAGCATGAATGCCTGAGAAGTGATAGTTTTGTAATGCTTTTACTTTGTTATGAGTATTAGTAGACCGTTTTTCATTTTCATTTGTTTTCATTAAAGGCTGCTCCAATGTAATCACCATTCCTTTTCATTATAATAAATGAATTAATTGCTTAATTTTATTTAAACACTCTTCCTCGTTTTCTTTTGCTGTTTCAAGATATTGAACGGCAAGTTTGATTTTATCAGGATGGCTGGGTACACCCCCTTTTGGAAGTGGAAAGAGCTCCGATATACGGGTTAATAATTTTGCAACTGTACTGTATGAGTTTGCAGTGTCCTTAAAAAGCTTAGAAACCCATATGTCATGTTTATATCGCTTAGCCTGATCGTACATAAAAAGAGCAGCATGTTTTCTAGCATTGGCATAATAAGCTGCACAAAAAGCATTTCCGAGAGGGTTTACTTTTTTATGTAGAAAAGCATTTTTCCAATGATCATATGCGGATAGTCCAGTTGCATATCCGATAAACGTCATTTCGCGATAAGCATGTTTTATGATCATTTGCAATGCACTTTTTAATGCAGTTTTAGAGTGTAGTAGAGTGTTAGCTTTGGAAAAGGATAAGATAAATAATCCCTCGGTAGTTCCTCTTCCAAGTCGTTCATATGGTATGGTTCGCGTTTTATTTCCATCTAGTGCGTATAGGACTTGATTGTGATCATCGTAACCATATATGATGCCAAAACCTACAGAGAACAAATCCCAAGCCATTAATGGATTCCCTTGTGACAGTGACTCCCGAATATGATGGATGCCTTGATTCAGCATATATGGAGAAGGGGAAACACCTCCATCACCAGTCATGGTACATGTTAAACCTAAATTATTTAAACCTTGCATAAAGACAGGTTCCCAAAAATACATGTAATGTCCATTTTTATCTATTTGTTCTGTTTCAATTGTCATTCGAAAGGCTTGACTAGTTAAACCCATTACATCAGTAAACGAATAATGATCCGTCTTAGAATGCTGCAAGATACAATAGAGTGAACAAACGAAAGTATTTTTATTTTGTTTCCAAATTAACTTTTGATTATTAGGTTGTGGTAGAATGACAACATTTTGATTTGTTTTTGTTTTCTTTCTTTCATGAATATATTCTTTCATATACAACCGGAAGCGTTCTTCTTTAACCTTAGCTCTAGATCTGGACAATATCTTGTATACATTATCTATTGTTATTCCATGTCTTTTTGCAATTTCTATTGGAAGGAAATCATTAAAATAGTGATCCATAAATATGGATTTTTCAGTTGCAGATAATTTTTCTAAGACTTCTAACATCATCAATTCAAAGTCGGTTGCTTCAACAATTTTAGAAGGGTCGTTTTCCGCATCACCCGAAATGGGTGTTTTTTTCATCATGTAGTGAATAAAACTGTCTAATTGGTCTTCGGTTCCATTATTCTCTAGTTTCATTACAGTAAAAGATTGTTCTCGTTTGTATGCAACTGTGCGTAATTTCATATATGTTTGATTTCTTACAATTGTGTACAGCCATGACTCAAATTGAGACGGATTAGAGATGGAACTTAATTGTAAAAAAGCATTGAACAAAGCTTCTTGTACAATATCTTCAGCAAGATGGATATCTTTTGTTATATTTTTAGCCCAAACAAAAGCTCGAGTGCGGTAGCGATGAACTAATTCATTAAAGGCAGATTCATCTCCATTTTTTGCAGCTTCTACTAATACTTCATTCTTTGTTTTTTTGAGCAAGTGATTAATCAAAACATCCTCTCCTACAATAGCATCTAATAATAAGATGCAGCTTCACTTCTTTTTCTGACACAAATAATATATTTTTTTAATAATTTCTTGATGAAACCTTTTATTTCCTTTACTTAATGATGAAAGTTAGGAAAATATTTATACAATAGGGAAAATTATGATAGGATATGCTAGAGTTGTATTTTGTTGAACGTAAACTTTTGGTGTTGATTTATTAGATTATCGTATTGTGGATGACGGTAATGTCATCACTGCACGTGGTGTAACTTCGGGTGTAGATCTAGATTTATGGATTACGGAACGGTTTGCTGGATCACAAATTGCAGCAGCTGTAGAAACAAGGATGTAATATGAGCGTAGAGGTATTGTGTGGCGAAACGAAAAATAAATTACAAATTTATATTCCATTAGTATAAAATAGGATGGGTATAAAAACAGTTTAAAAATTTATACAAGGAGGTGATCCATGTGGAAAAGATAGAATTTAAAAAATTTACGCCTTCGAGTGTATTTAAAACAATATTGTACATCCTGATTGTACCATCGAGTTTATTTATAATCGGCGGATTAATAGTATTGTTGGTTGGTATAGGAGTAGGAGAACCATCGATAGTAGCTGCGGCTGTTCCTATTATGCTTCTTTACCCACTTATGTTTATAGTAATCTACGGTTTGTTTGGAATGTTATATGCTGTAGTTTATAATGCATTAGCTAAAAGATTTGGTGGATTAGAAGCAATGATTGAATTAAAAGCTGTTTAAATGAAATTCACTAGAATAAGGGAACGAGTTTCCTCTATTATCCACGTTTTCTTATGTTTTCTTCATCCTCACTTTACCTTCTGCATCTTTTTGGTTATCCCATTCTACTTGGATTTCAAAAGTACCTTCTTCAAAAAAGAAGGGGAATCGTCTCTTTACTGATTTCTGTACAGGAAGTTGATCAACTTCATTCAGATTGACCCAAACAAGTCTACCTTCTGGAGGATCTTCTAACAGTTCACCTTTGAAGTCTTTTGTTAAATAGTTGAAAATCATATACCTATCTTTTGTTTCAGGATTTACATACTCATAAAGTCCCTTATATATAAGATTGCTTACTTCAAGTCCTGTTTCCTCTTTAACTTCTCTGATCGCTCCTTCTACTATACTTTCTGGAAATTCTACTTTTCCACCAGGGGGAATAAATCCTTTAAAGTTTCCGTGTTGCCTGTCAATTAATAAAACCTTATCCTCATCTTGAATCATACACATTGTCCACATTTTATAGTTTATACCCTTAATCATAAAGTTTCTCCTATTTTTATTTTCATTAATTATAATATCCTCAGTAATCAGACTTATTGAACATTTTTATCACGTTTTCATGCTGTAAGACTCCCTCTTCTTCAAGGGGGAGATAACAGCATAATTTCACCTAATAAGGTCATCTAACTTTCAGCGGGAGATATAAAAACTCCCACTGTTTTTCACTGGACTGTTAGATTACATATATCTCATAATACCATCTAAATAAAACAGAAGCTTCATATACTACGAGGAAATATGATAGGATACAATATATGACAGAAATAAGGGCGGTGGAAAAAAATGAAAATAACAAAAACAATCATTACTAATCCTTCAGAATGGGGGACATCAACATCGAATGTATTACTAGAAAGTAAAAACAATCGTTCTTTATTAGTTTTATTTCCTGGGAAAGGATATCACTGTGACAAGCCATTACTTTACTTTGCTCAAAGAGTAGGAGTAGAACAAAACTGTGATGTTCTCTCACTGGAATATGGTTTTCAGGCAGCAAGAACCGATTTTAATATTGAAGAAAGAGAGTTTCTAATAAGAGAAACATCATCAGTGATTGAACAAACGATAGCAAAAAAACAATATGAAAGAGTATATTTCATTAGTAAAAGTATTGGTACAGTAATTGCAGGAGCAATTGGAAAGCAAATGAAGGATGTAAGTCAATTCTATTTAACACCTTCCATCCATTCGATGACATTTATAAAAGATAAAGATATCGTAGTTGTAGGTTCCATTGATCCTATGTTTACACAGAAAGAAATTGATGAATTACAAAAAGTGAATTCTAATACACGAATCATAAATCAGGTGGCAAACAATTTAGAAGCAAAAGATATTAAAACTTCTTTGGACATTTTATTCAATATTACAGAAATGTATAGAGAATTTTTACATTAGACTAAGATTTAGCAAAAATGGGGCGACCAACATGAAAAGAAATGACTATTTAATGCGAATGAACAAAGTGATCGATTATATTCAACATCATCCAGATTCTGATTTATCCCTTCAAAAGCTAGCTCAGCTTGCCTCCTTCTCTCCTTTTCATTTTCATCGTATTTTTAAAGCCATTCTTAATGAGAACGTCAATGACTATGTAAAAAGATCAAGATTGGAAAGAGCTGCAAAAAAATTAATGATGAATCAGCATTTATCTGTAACAGAAGTTGCACTGGATATGGGATTCTCATCCTCTGCGGTTTTTTCTAGAGCCTTTAAAGAGTTCTTTGGAATGAGTGCAAGTGAATATAAAAAAGTATATAATCGCAAGATTTGCAAAAGAGAAAGCAGGAATTGCAAAGAAACTCCTCATGATGATCGGTATGATGATATTAGTGAAGCGGCCGCTAAACTAGTAAATGAAAATAAGAGGAGAAAAATAGAAATGAATATAGAGGTTAAAATACTGCCGAATTACTACATTGCCTATGTTCGTCATTTACAAGGTTATGAAAAAGGCATTTACAATCATGAAATCTCTGAAGCTTTTAATAAAGCAGCGAGCTGGGTAAATGCGCATCAGCTTTTTGATCAAAATACAATCTGTATGGGTGTTTTTTATGACTTTCAGGACATTACACCAAGTGAAAAACGAAGGTATGATGCTGCTTTTACTATTCCAGAACATGTTACGACTGCTTCTACAGGGATTGGTATTCAAGATATAAAAGGTGGACAATATGCTTGCAGTAGAATTGAGGTAAAGAATACGAATGAAGAAGCTTTTGAACGTGCAATAGAAGAAATGGATCGAGCTTTTGATTTTATATATGGTACATGGTTGCCTGACAGCATGTATGAGCTGGAAGATAAGCCAAATCTAGAATTTTATTTAACACCAAAGGATTCTGAAATGATTGCAATTGAAGCCTATGTTCCAGTTAAACCATTATAGAGGACCAGCTCAAATACTATCCATGATCACTTTAAGCACTAGCATATCTTTAATCTAAATTGAGTGTAGAATGGTAGCCTATCAAAATTTAAAGGAGAAAAAAATATGTTCAAAAAATTGGAATGTGCAGCGATTTATACTGGAGAAATTCAAAAATCAATAGACTTTTATAAATCATTAGGACTAAAGCAAAATTGGAAAATAGAGAGGGATTTAGATAACGGAAACATATGGACTATGGTAGGTTTGAAGTTCCCAGATGAAAAAAGCTCAGAATTAGTTTTGCAAAATAACCCTGAGATAAAAGAAACAGACATTGAGATATTAGTAGATGATGTTCGTCAAACATATCAAGATTTAAGTCCTAATAGAGATATAAACTGGATAAAAGAACCTTTTTCTACTGAATCTGGTCATGTAGCTGTTATGGAAGCACCAGATAAAAATGTATTTGTTCTAGTAGGTAAATAAAAAAAGAGTGTGGGGATATTATTTGGAAATTAGAATAGCGGATATAACTTATTCATCTAAAATAGCCCATTTTTTTGAAGAAAATTTATGCAGACAAAATGATGCTATATATAGTGAAGAATTTTTTTGTAAGGACGGAGTCTGGGCAGCAATAACCAGAAAGCAGGTATTAATAGCAATGGATGAGCATGAACTAGTGGGGGCGATGAGGTTCTATAGAAGAAAGACAAATGATTGCATATCTCTCTATCAATTTGCGATTAATAAACAACATCGTGGAGACAGGATATTAAATAAAATGCTTCGATTTAGCAATGATGTTCCAGTTAAAGTAAAATGCCCAATTCAATCTTCCTTTAATCGTTATTACAAAAAAACAGGTTGGAGTTTGATAGAAACGGATTCAAAATACAACCATTGGGTGTTTAATCATCCTGTACTAGTCTGAAAGCAAGATTCTCTTTAGATGAGTGATGATCAATCTCTTATTTATATCAAGTGTTGAATCATATTATGATTACGTCCCTAAATGAATTTTAGTAGCTAAAGTGTATTATATGTTACAAAAATTAATGTTAGTTATAAGTAACTATAATAAAATGCTAGAAAATATAAGAAAATGGTAGGAAAAAGAGAAAATAAGCCATAATTAACTAAATTATGGCTTATTTTCGACGAATTTCAAAATGTTAATATCCACTAACAAATGTTAAAATAAAGGAATCCCGGGATGAAGCAAATGAATTCAATTTAAAGTATGGCAACATTAGCAGATTGAATTTTCTGAAAATTTCAAAGATTAAAAATTAAATATAGGGGTTGATGAGTTGAAAAAGATTAGTATTCTTGTATTAAGCTTAATTTTAAGCAGTGTAATATTGATTAGTCCTAAAAACCTATCTATCGCTAGTTCTCAAAATGAAGGAGAATTTTCTTTATTAACTTATAATGTAGCTGGATTACCTGCGTTTATTTCTTCATCTAGTCCAGCGTTTAATACACGTCAAATCAGTCCCAAATTAAATGATTATGACATCGTACTTGTCCAAGAAGATTTTTATTATCATAGAGATTTAATAAGTCAGTCTCGACACTCATATAGATCCCCAGCAAAGTATGACTTACCTGAACTTGCACCTTTGACTATTATAGACTTTTCAAATCCTCCAGATGCATATGGAGATGGATTAAATCGTTTATCAAAATATCCATTTGAATATTTTACTCGGACTGCATGGAATGATTGTCATGGTGTTTTGAATAGTGGAAGTGATTGTTTAACACAGAAAGGGTTTACTTTTGCAGAACATGAAATAAGTCCAGGTGTAAAAATTGATATTTATAACCTACATGCTGATGCTAATAATGATAAAAATACAGGTTCTAATCCTGATAGAGATGCTAGGGAGAAACAGTTTGAACAAATTTTATCCATAATCGATGATTGGTCCGATGGAAGAGCAGTCATTGTAACAGGAGACTTTAACAGTAGATTCAGTGCTGATGGAGAAGTAAACCAATTTATAGATGCGGGTTTTTCTGATGCATGGGTCGAACTTAAGAATAATGGGAATGTACCTGAAGTTGGCGATAATCACGATCGAATTGATAAAATTCTTTATCGCAGTGGAACTAATATTCAATTAGACGTAAGTGATTATGAGGTTGTACAAGACTTTACTAACAGTTCTGGAGATCAATTGTCTGATCATCGACCGGTTTCAGCTATCATTCACTATAAGAAATCAAATATTCCTTTGATCGGAAATTTTAATACTTATCACACAAATACTGCAAGAACAACTGAATTAATACATGGCGAAAAAGTGTGGAAGATCGTAACTGAAGGTTCAAGAGATTATAGACAAAATGTAAACTTTAAAGTATTAGGTGATCCTGAAAATAAAGTTTATACGTTTAGTGTCTGGCTCAGGGCGGATGAAGAACATACCGTCACTTTGAGATTAAGAAATAAAGAAAAAACAGAAGGAGGACAACAAAGTTTTACTGTTTCAACAGAATGGAAAAAGTATGAAATTACAGCTCCTTTTGAAATGAGTAGTGAATCCCTCTCACTATATCTTTATCCAGCTGGTTATGATATTGGAAACAATGGGTCTGTATATGCTGCAGGAGTTGAATTATTAAAAAGTAATCAACTTCTGAAATCATCAAATGATTTTTCAGCATTTCATTGGTGGACGAATGCAACAGTAGAAGAAAGGAATGAACCAGCACCTATTGGTAATGATACTACTGTTAATGTTATTTCTCCGATTAATATAAACAATAGTATTTATCAAGAGATAGACATAAATCCAGCAGGAAAAACTTATACATTCGGCATTTGGCTGAAAGCAGATGAGTCTCATAAAGCTAGAATAAAAATACAAAATGAAAATTTTAGTGAATCTGAAGATAGAGTTGTTAATGTAACTACGGAATGGCAATATTTTGAGGTAACAAAGAAATTTACAAACCAAAGTGATAAGTTAACGGTTATACTGTGGCCTGGAGATTACAATGGCAACACGGATACAGTATATGCATGGGGAGCAAGCTTAATTAAAGAATGATAAAAATGTTTATCCCTTGATAAAGCGCTTAATCTAGATTAAAACACTCGATATCATAATTTATATTTAAAATTCTGAATATTATAAAAAATTGATTTGGGAGTTGATCATATGAAGAAGATTAGTATTCTTGTATTATGCTTTATATTAAGTAATGCAATTTTCATAGTATCAAATCTATCTATCGTTAAGGCACAAGATCCATTATTTGAAGGGGAGTTTTCATTTCTCACTTATAACGTAGCTGGTTTGCCAATAGGACTGTCATCCTCTAACCCTGAAATAAATAACAAACTAATTAGTCCTAGATTAAATGATTATGATATCGTACTAGTTCAAGAAGACTTTGGTTACCATAGTGATTTAATAAGTGAGGTCAATCATCCATATCTATCTTTTCCAGATCTGCCTCCAATATATTTAGAGATCCCTTTCGATTTTATTACTGAGGGAAAAGTGGATGTATTAGGGGATGGACTAAATCGAATGTCAAATCTTCCCTTTCATGATTATACCCGTGTAAAATGGAATGATTGCAATGGTCTTACTGGCGATGCTAACGATTGTGCAACAGCAAAAGGTTTCAGTTTTGCTCGACATGAATTATATTCTGGTGTTTATGTTGATATATATAACTTACATGCTGATGCTGGAAGAGATAAAGATTCTGGTTCTAACCCAGATAAAAGTGCTAGAAAGAAAAACTTTGAGCAAATGTTAGCCAAAATTGGTGAATGGTCTGATGGAAATGCAGTTATCGTTTCTGGAGACTTCAATAGTAGATATAGTGCTGATGGGGAAGTAAAGCAATTTATAGAAGCTGGTTTCTCTGATGCATGGGTAGAACTTAAAAATGGTGGGAACGTCCCACAAGTTGGTGATAGTCACGATCGAATTGATAAAATCTTATATCGCAGTGGATCTATGATTACCTTAGATGTAAGTGAATATCAAGTTGAGTCGGATTTTAAAGACAGCGATGGAAATAAGTTATCTGATCATCATCCTGTTTCTGTAAAGTTTAATTATATTAGAACCTTTTTATTAGAAATAGATTCACCAAGCAATGTTGAAGTTTCAAATGATGGCTCATCCTATGATCCATCTTTAGTAAAATATCATATATCTTGGGATCAAGTCCCTAGAGCAGATGGATATCATGTTTATAAAAATGGTGAGTTAATGACTACAACATCAGAATTGTTTACTGAGGATGAAGATAGCGTTGTAGATCAATATGTTGAGTATGCTGTAGTTGCATATAAAGATTATGATCCATTTGTAGCTGAATCAGAACCGTCATCCATTGTATCTAAGATTACAAAAACTGATGGAGTTTATATGGCACGTAAACCCACAGATGAACAAGGTGTCGTATTGTATAGATATGCTAATTATGGGGGAGAGTGGGTGTTGTTACAGGAAGGAGAGTATCCTTGGTTAGACAACTTACCAATTGGTCATTTCGTTAAAAATGAACATACGGGAACATATGCCTTCGGAGATGCTATAGATTCAGATAATCGACTCTCTTCATTAAAGATGAATGGATTTTATAAAGTGACATTATATGAAAATGAGCAATTTGGTGGAGATTCTATTTCATACTATGGAGATGTTGATTATTTCAAAGATGATAACATGAATGATAAAGTGTCTTCCATTAAAGTGGAAAAATTAATTGATGTTGTGAATGAATCTCAACCTACAGTAAATGTAATCACAGCTAATGAAGAACACATTCAATTTGGTATTGACTTTCCTGAAGAATTAGAAATTGATGGTGTGCAAATATATCGTGATGGCAAAAACATTGATTCCTTCTATGGTAGTAGTACAGATTTTAGTAATTTTGAATATACTGACGAGAACATTAGACAATTTGCTTTACATCATTACGAAGTGGAAGTTTCATATCAATTTGATCATGGCAATAATAATTTTACTTACGGTCCAGATCAAGGTACAGAATTTTTTGTGAATGTTGCAATACCTTCAGAAAGTAATCAACTTCTCCATTCACCAAATGATTTTACAGGATCTCGTTGGTGGACTACTACATTAGTAGAAGCAAGTAGTGAATCATCACCTATTGGGAATGATACTGTTAACTTAATTACACCTGAAAAAATAAACAATAGTATTTATCAACAGAAAAATATTAATCCTGAAGGAAAAACATATACGTTTGGGATATGGTTAAAAGCAGATCAGTCTCATAAAGCAAGAATAAAGATACAAAATGCGGGAAATAGTGAATCTGAGAATAAAGTTGTTGATGTAACTACGGACTGGCAATATTTTGAGGTCACTAAGGAATTTACAAACAGTAGTGACAAAGTAACGGTCTTACTATGGCCGGGAGATTACAATGGCACGACGGATTCAGTTTATGCATGGGGAGCAAGTTTAATAGAAGAATAAGTATTTTTTAGTCGAAAAAAACAGAGATAATAATATTATAATCATTAAATAAGCTTATATTATATTTAAGTGAAGAATAGTGAATCCCGCACTATTCTTTTTTTTTGTGATTAAAAGTAAGTTTAAAAATAATCTTTAATTTAATATCAAGTAATGTATAAAAATGACTGTTATTTCTATGAAACTGCTGTTATGATATACCATAATAATCTTACAATAATTAGGAGGGGATCATCGTTTTAATTTCAGCTATAGCACTTGACCTTGACGGAACATTTTTAAATTCTAAAAAAGAAGTAACGAAACGAAATATGGATGCAGTATTAAAATGTACAGAAGTTGGCATCAAAATAATTATTGCTACGGCTAGACCTCCTCGTTCGGTTAAAGAGTTTATACCTTCAGAATTAATGAAACACTGTTCATTTGTGTTTTATAATGGGGCGTATATCGTTGATTATGATCATAACTATGAAGAACATGTATTCATACCACAAATTCTATCAGCAGAAATCGTTGATTATTGTCTGTCAAATATACCTGAATGTCATTTAAGTATAGAAGTAAAAGATACATGGTATTCAAACAAAGGAATTTCTGAAGTCAATGCCGCATTTTTTAATATCGATACAAAACCAGTCGTAATAAGTATAGAAGAGTTAAAACAATTAGAGGCTACAAAAATACTACTGACAGGATATAAACAGATAGAAGAATTAAAACGGCACTTTGGTAAAAAAGTAAATATCATTGTTACGGATGAAGGTGCATTAGTTCAAATCATGTATAAAAAGGTTTCGAAAGCCTCAGGGATTGCTAACTTATGTTCTCGTTATAGCATTGATCTATCAGATGTTATGGTATTCGGTGATGATACGAATGATATAGATATGTTTAAAACTTGTGGACATAGAGTGGCAATGATGAATGCTATTGACGAACTAAAGGAAATATCTGATGAGGTGACTGCTTCTAATGATCAAGATGGAGTGGGGGTAGTGCTTGAAAGAGTGGTAGATTTGAAGAATAAAATATATTACTAATTCGTATAAATGGTTGTGGGAGATTTTTTAGATTTTGGACAGAATAGATGGGGATGAAGAGAATACTAGTACATAATAACTATGACAAAGCAACAGGAACTGAACAAAATTTATAAAGTTAACAGGAGGAAATGATATGAATCAAATTAAAATTACGCAAGCAACTATTCATGATCTTGAGGATGTTGCACAGCTTTTTGATCAATACAGAATTTTCTATGAACAGAAATCAGATTTGGAAGGTGCTAAACAGTTTTTATATGAAAGATTTGAACATCAAGAGTCTGTAATCTTTTTAGCAAGAGAGCAAGAGGAAGGGGCTCCAGCTGGTTTTACTCAGCTCTATCCTATTTTTTCATCCGTTTCAATGGAAAGAGTTTGGTTATTAAATGATTTATATGTAAATGAGAAATTTAGAGGTAGGGGAATAGCCCAGGGTTTGTTAGAGTCAGCAAAATCCTTTGCTCAGAAAACCAATGCCAAGGGAATTGAATTAGCTACAGCAAAGGATAACTATTCCGCTCAAAGAATTTATGAAGCTTTGGGTTATGAAAAAGATGACTTTTTCCATTACTTTTTGTCTATATCTTCATGAATACCTTAAACTATACAGACTGAAATCGGTGAATTAAGCTTGCTATCATTGATAGAACCACAATAAAATCAAAGTGACTTTATATCCAATAGGGTGAAAGGCACTTTGATTTTTTTAAAAATAAAATTATTAGTGCAAAACTATTTATTTTGATTGGCTTTCCAGATAGCAAATTCTTCACGGACTTGTTCCATTTTAGTTGCATCAACAAACAGATCATAAGCAGTCATCGCCATTGCTTTTGCCGCTTGATTCAAACCGATCATACCGCCTTCAGACTTGGATTCTTTTTCAAACTCAATGGTATGAGCTACTGCCTCACCTATTTTAATATAAGGTTGAATCGTAGGGACTAACTGACTAACATTACCTATATCAGACGATCCGAGACCACCCATTTTGGGAGGGGCGCTTACTTCAATGTCCATCAATTCTAAATTGTTTTTAAAAAAATTAGCTAAGTTAACGTTGTTATTCCGTTCGGCAAGAGTAAGTCCTTCTTCAATTTCGATAGTTGCTCCGACGGCAGAAGTCGCATTTTTGACTCCTTGATATACTTTCTTTTTTACATCTTCTAATGTTTTTAAGGTAGCAGCACGAATATAAAATTGGGCCTCGCAATAATCTGGAACAATATTAGGGACTTCCCCCCCTTTAGTGATAACACCATGAATCCTTACATCATCTGTAAAAAACTGTCGCAAACTATTGATTACATTAAAACTATTAATAACCGCATCTAATGCACTGATTCCTTTCTCAGGTGCTGCAGCCGCATGGGATGCTTTTCCATAATATTTAAATGTAACAGCCAATCTTGCAAGCGCTCCTCGCAACGCCAATGTATTATTTTTAGGGTGGCACATCATAACAGCATCTACATCGTCGAATACGCCTTGATCACACATATAGATCTTTCCCCCCCCTCCTTCTTCAGCTGGAGTACCAATCACTTTGATTGTTCCAGGAAGGTTGGGGCATGCGTGTTTCAATGCAAGTGCAGCACCTACAGCAGAAGTTCCAATAATATTATGTCCACAAGCATGTCCGAGCTTTGGCAATGCATCGTATTCAGCTATTATGCCAATTGTAGGACCTTCAGGATTGCTTTCATAAGTAGCTACAAAAGCTGTTTCTAAATTTTCCAAGCCTCTTTCTACGATAAATCCTTCTTTTTCCAGTGGTGCAGTAAGCCATTGAACAGCTTTGTGCTCGTTGAAACCTAACTCCGGGTTTGCATGAATCGTTAGTGAAATGTCCCGTAATTGTGAGTCCAATTTGTCAACAATATTTTGTATTTCTTGTTTTTCTTCCTTTGATTTTGCAACTTCTTGGCTGTTCGTTAACATACAATCACCTACTTTTCGAAAATTCTGAATTATCTAAAAAAATTGTACTACTTTGTATAATGATATGCAATGTTCTTTTGGTAAAATGATAGAATGTATTTCATGTTCAATTCTTTAAAAGTTGGCTTAGTTTCAATTGAGAATTGATCGAATCTTTACATTTGTTCTATCATATAAAGGACACCTCTTCTGTATAGTAGTAAATTTATGTTGACAAGTAATAAGTCTGAATTTAGCTCTATACATGTGGAGTTAATAGTGAATAAAAATATCAATTTCATATTAAAGGAGAATCTTAGAGAAGATGGCGGAGAATACAACCCAATTTATTTATGTGCTAAAGTTAATACCAAGATTACTTGATGAAACCAAATGGACTGATATTGAAAATGATATTGTAGGAAGACATTTTAAAGCTTTACAACAGTTGCAAAAAGAAGGGCAGCTCATTTTAGCAGGCCGAACACAAAATATGGATGAAACCACTTTTGGGATCGTTATTTTCAAAGCAGAAAATAAGAAGGAAGCTAATCATATTATGGAAAATGATCCAGCTGTAAAAGAGGGGATTATGACTGCTAATTTATATCCGTATCAAGTGGCTTTAATTTCTGAAGCAAATATTTGAATTGAGTACTTTTGTAAATAAATAATTTAATTTATTCAGGGGGTGATTAAATATTACATCTAATATAAAATTAGTCGCATTTGACTTGGATGGAACTTTGCTACGAGGGAATTCGGTATGTGAGGTTATAGCCGAACAAATGGGACATTTAGATCGTATGAGTGAATTTGAAACCTATCGCGATGTTGAAGAGATTGTTAGAGCGCGTGAAGAACTAGTGAAGTATTACCAAGATGAAACACAAGAAAATATAGTAAATATGTTAGAAAAGGTTTGTTTGGCACCTGGATTAAAAGAGGGAGTTAAATTACTTCAAGAAAATAATATCAATATTGCGATTATTTCCATTACTTTTGAGATTGCTGTAAAATGGTTTGCTGAGAAACTAGGCATACAATATTACGTAGGTACATCGTATAATACAAAGGGTGAAATAAAGCACTTTTGGCCAGAGGATAAAGCGGACTGGTTGCAAGAATTGGCACATCAGTTGGAGATATCAGCAGATAAAATAGCAGCGGTCGGTGATTCATGGGGAGATGTTCCTATGTTAAATGAAGCCAAATACTCATATTTCGTTGGAGAAAATGTACCAAAATCATTAGATCAAGTCATTCATTTTCCTAAAGGCAGTATATTGGAAATTTCTCAACATATTATAAAAACTTGATTTCTAACTTTTCATAAAACTTCGTTCATATAATACTGTTATTTTAACCTCCCATTGCATATAAGTTAAGTAGTTGAAAATGCCATGAGTGAAAGGGGTTAGGTATAATGAGTGTAGTTTGGGGAGTTGACTCAAGTGCAAAAGTGACTAAGGATTTATATGATTGTGTGTTAAAAAACTTTGGAAAACCAGACTATTGGGGAAGATATTTAACCACCATCCCAAACGTGTCTGATGGACTATCTAAGCAGGAAGTACAATTATTACATAATAGCGAAACCAAGGTATTACCTATCTATAATAATTTTAGAGAAGCAGTTGGATATGATAAAGGCAGAGTTGTGGCTCAAAACTCGATTTATAACGCTAACTTATTAGGTATTCCTAAAGGGACAATTGTTTTTGCAAATGTTGAAAAATTCTTTAAGGTTGATGAAGCTTGGATAAGGGGATTTGTAGATCGAATGTACACAAGTGATTACAAACCAGGTATTTATCATGATCCTGTGAATGGAGATTTTGGAGCTGCCTATTGCACAGCTGTCTCGAATGATATTCGGGTTGCTGATCAGTTAGTACTATGGAGTGCAGAACCAGAACCAGGAACTACTAGAAGACGAAATGCCCCATCATACAAACCTACAAAACCTCCTTGTAAGGCTAATGTCTGGGGTTGGCAATACGGACGTGATTCAGCAACATGTCCTATTGATACTAATCTTATTGATAGTAGATTGTATGATATGCTTTGGTAATCCTTAAGAAAAGTGGTTGCCTTCATCTACCAATTGGTGTACAATATTCTGAAATTTATATAAATAAACCTGACCTGTTTTTATATAAGGTTGGGTTTATTCCTTCTTTGAAAGACATCATGTTCACAATGGTATAAGGATGGTGCAAAAATGATCAAACCAAAAAGATTAAAATATGGTTCAAAAATAGCAGTAATATCACCTTCAAATGGCTTGCCATTCTTGTTCCCAGGCAATTATGAATTAGGCTTGCAAATGCTTCGAGAAGTGTTGGGCTTTGAGGTTATCGAAATGCCAACGGCAAGAATGGCTCCGGCTGATCTATACAAGAATCCGCAAATGAGAGCAGATGATATTAATCAGTGTTTCTTAGATGATAGTATAGATGGGATTATCACCTCTATTGGCGGCTATGAATCAGTGAGGATTTTACCTTATCTAAATGTGGAAAATATACTTAAAAATCCAAAAATGATTATGGGGACTTCAGATCCAACAACGTTTTTATCTTACCTTAACTATTTAGGACTTGTAACTTTTTATGGTCCAACTGTAATGGCTGGATTTGCACAAACTAAACATCTCCCAGAAGAATATGTACGACATTTAAAATATGTTTTCTTTGAACACCAATTTCCTTATCGATATGAACCATTTCCAAGGTGGACAAATGGATATAAAGATTGGAGTATTAAAGAAACATTAGGAGAATGCACAGAGTTTTATGAAAATGAAAATGGGTGGACTTTCTTACAAGGAGATTCCATTTCTGAAGGACAACTGTGGGGCGGTTGCATTGAAGTTCTAGAATTTATAAAATCAACAAAGTATTGGCCTGATGAGTATTTTTGGAAGGATAAAGTCTTATTTTTTGAAACATCTGAAGAAAAACCTTCACCTAGTCAGGTTGGATATATGCTTAGGAATTATGGAACACAAGGGATTTTTGATCAAATAAATGGGGTTGTTTTTGGAAGAGCGAAAGATTATACCCCACATGAAAAAGAAGAGCTCAATGAAACTGTCCTTCGAATTATAAAAGACGAATTTGGAGTAAAACATATTCCCATTGTAGTTGATATGGATTTTGGTCATACCGATCCAAAGCTTATTTTACCGTTGGGATGTAGGATTCAATTGAATCCTAAAACTAAAGAAATTGTTTTAATGGAGAATCCTTTTGAGAGTAGTGAATAGTTTTTTTGATCTCATATAAAAATGATAGTAGTCCTATATTAAATCGAGCCTAATAAATCTTAAAGGGAATAACAAGCAGAATTTGTTACGCCGTTCCTCTTACAACTAAACCAGGTTCGATTTGAATAGGGCTTAATTTTTTATTATTCATAATATCCATTAACATCTGTGCAGCTAGCTTCCCTATTTTCTCATGATCTTGTAAAACTGTAGTAAGAGGGGGGGATAGGTATTTTCCAGCATCAATATCATCACAGCCAATAATAGCAATATCTTCAGGTATGTTGACATGTTGTTCTTTTAGTGCGTTCATAGCACCAATGGCAAAAATATCATGCCATGCAAAAATGGCTCTAGGTAGCTGATTGCTTTGAAGCATTTGTTTCATCACTTCATATCCACTCTCAGATTCAAAGTTTTCCCCATGAACAAACCATTGTTTATGAATTTTTAAACCGTAATTAGATAATGCTTTCTTAAACCCCTCTTCTCTTAATTTAGCAACCTGCCACTTTTTATTTATCCCAATATATCCGATATCTTTATACCCATGTAGATAGAAATGTTCTACTGCTTTTTTTGCGATTTGGTCGTTATCGGTCATAATGTAGCTCGATTTATCTCCACTTAATTCAACATCAATCCCTACGCATGGAACATCGCTAGTATCTAGATCAATAATAGAATTCCCCATTCCTTTTTCTGCAAGAATTAAACAGCCATCTACTTGATATTCTCGACAGGATAATAAATAGTTTTTTGTTTTTTCATTGGATTGAAGTTGATTTGAAAAAAATACAAAATCGAATCCTTCTTTATATATTACATCTTTAAATACATCGATGACCTTTGAAAAATAAGGATGGTTAAACGGAATATCTTTTCCTAAAATAATACCTATACATTTTGTGCTGGAATTGTTTTGATTTCGGTAATGCACCTTATAACCAAGCTCAGCCATGATTGTATTAACTTTTTGTCTGGTATCCTGTGATACACCTGAATAATGATGAATCACTTTTGAAACGGTTGAGATGGAAACACCAGCTTTTTCAGCGATCTCTTTTATCTTAATTTTAATAATATTCACCCTATTTTTTCTTTTTATTTTACCATAAAAAAATTTTCGGTATGTATTAATGCAGATGATTTTTATTTAGAGGAGGGCACTTATACGATTAGGTTATATGCAACTTCTTTAACATAGTATGGTTTCAAATTCATAGATTTTCGTCTTGCTAATATTTGTATAGCGTGATAGTATTCATCTAATGATTGTGAAAAATTAAATATATTTCCTTCGGGGGCGGGTGAAATTCCCAACCGGCGGTGATACTTTTTTGGAACTATCAAAAAAGTTTAGTCCGTGACCCGTGTTATTTCTTTAACAAATAACCGGTGGATCTGGTGAAACTCCAGAGCCGACAGTATAGTCTGGATGGGAGAAGGAAAGTGACAAGGAATGAATTTATGAAATTTGTGAGTAGACACGTCTATATATAAAACGTGCTATCATTTTTTAACAAAGTTTATAAGTTTATTTGTGTCCACTTTTATATTTTACTGGAGGCTGGGACATAAGTTGAAATCTAGCTGGTTTTTGTACAATAAGCATAATTAAAACCGCATGAAATCAAGGTTTATAAATTTGATTTCATGCGGTTTATTCATTTTTGCTGGGTTTTGTCCCAGCCTCTTTATTTTGTATATTTTATAGAAGGAGAGATGACAAGTGCAAAATATATATGATAATGAAACTTTTTTTGAATCCTATTTAAGTCTTAGGGAAAATAATGAAGGACTGAATGATGTTTTAGAAATTCCTGCTTTTAGATCATTATTACCTGATTTACAAGATAAAGTGATACTAGATATCGGATGTGGATTTGGTGAATCCAGCAAATGGTATGCTGAGAATGGTGCCAAAAAAGTAGTAGGTATAGATATTTCCCAGAAAATGATCCATAAGGCAAAGGAAATCAATGCTGATAAAAAAATAGAATACTATAACTTGCCTATGGAAGAAATAGAGTTTGGTGAAAATGAATTTGATCTTGTTGTCAGCTCCTTATCCTTTCATTACGTTGAGGACTTCTGTTCATTAATTAAAAAAATCAGTAATGTATTAAAACCTAATGGTTTATGTATATTTTCACAAGAGCATCCTGTTGTCACGGCTAAGAAAATAAACAATGGTTGGGCAAAAAGTGAAACAGGTGCAAAAACACACTGGATTTTGGACAATTATCAAGAAGAGACCATGAGAAAACAAACTTGGTTTGTTGATGGTGTCATTAAATACCACCGTACAATAGCTACCATTGTAAACACATTGATAGAAAATCATTTAAACATTCAAAAGATTTTAGAACCTATATCAACTAGTGATGCAGAAATCATAAATCCAGAATTAAAGGAAGAAAGAAGAAGGCCTCCTTTTATCATTCTGAAAGCAATGAGCGTAAAATAAATGAGTCATTTACTAGATTATTGGTTTTTATTAGTACTAGTAGCTGCTTTCTCACACGCTGTATGGAATTTGTTACTGAAAAATAGTGAACAAAAAGAAATTTTTTATGGTCATTAAGGGTATGGTCTTTTATCATTTTTTTACCTATTAGTATTTATTTTTGGCCAGAGCAACCTGTATCTATCATAAATTGGTTATTGTGGGGTATAGGGAGTGCGATTCTCCATAGTATTTATGCTCTTATTCTAACTAAAGCATATGAAAAAAATGATTTTACTTTAGTTTATCCTATAGCACGTGGGACAGGACCTTTAATAGTTGTTATAGTAGGGATATTTATTTTAAAAGAAGAAGTGGGTTCCATTACTTTACTAGGTGTTAGCATTATTATGATAGGTATCTATGTATTATATTCTGGGTTCAATTTAAGATTAGGTTTGCAAACTTTTAAAATGGTTCTTCATAGTCCATGGCCTATACTTGTTGGATTTACAATTGCTAGCTATACTATTTTTGACAAGATGGCTGTTGCTTTCGTACCTCCCATTATATTGAATTTAATAGATAACTTAGGACAAATCATTATACTTGGTAATAAGGTGAAGAAGAAAGGACAAATGGCAGTATTTAAGCAGTGGAAAAAAAATTGGTTTAAAATGGCGGTAGGAGGAGCCTTATCTGGTTTAGCTTACATACTAGTATTAATTGTTTTAACAGAAGTACCCGTTAGTAATGTATCACCTTTAAGAGAAACAAGTATCGTAATGGGTTCAATATTAGGATTTTTGTTTTTAAAAGAAAACTTTGGTCTGAGTAAAATCATGGGTTCGATCATCATTTTTGCTGGAGTTGTTCTCATTGTGTGGTAAAATAATGGAGTGTTTTTCAACATGCAACGAAGGGGGAACTGAAAAAAGTATGGATATGACTTTGTTATTATCATTTATAGGTGTAGCCGTTTTACTTACATTAATGCCAGGTCCTGATATTTTATTTGTGATTGCGCAAAGTATATCGCAAGATCGAAAGGCTGGAATTATCATTACTGTGGGATTGTGTACAGGGTTAATGATTCATGTGTCAGCTGCTGCAATCGGTATTTCTACACTAATATATCAATCAGCGGTTGCTTTTACGATTGTGAAGTATGCGGGAGCGGCTTATTTGATATATTTAGCTTGGCAAGCATTTAAAGAAAAAGATGCAGGTTTTATGATCGATAATCAACAAACACAGCAATATAAGTCCCTATATAAAAAAGGGGTTATTATGAATATATTAAACCCTAAAGTCTCCTTGTTTTTTATTGCCCTTTTACCTCAATTTGTTGATAGTAGAGTTGGGAATGTAACTGTACAGATGTTTATTTTAGGTATTATTTTTATTATTCAAGCATTTGTGATTATGGCATTGGTTAGTTTTCTTTCTAACAAGGTTCGAATCTTTTTGATGAACAACCCCTTTTTAGGCAAGAGAATAAATCAAGTAAAAGGGACATTACTAGGATTAATAGGGTTACAGATTGCCATCAGTGACAAGTAAAAACAATTAAAATTAGTTCTTTCACAAACAGGCGCTTTCTCAAAAAGAGAAGCGCTTTTCTATATGATATGGGACATAATGTTGAAGAGTCGGAAGGTTTTAAAACAAGTAAGCGCAACAGCTTCATTCTATGGATATGGAAGCAAACTAACTTTTAATTTTGTCATTTACTTTTGAACTCAAGGGTTAACCTTACTAATTTATTTTCTTCTATATCAATATAAGCATTACCTATATAAAGATGCGTCATCAGAATCCACCCGATATTTGATTTCTCTCCTAAATCAACTCCATTGTAAAGGTATACTTGATTAAAGGTAAAACGATATAACTTTATTTCTTGACCCATTTCTAGTTTATTTAATAAAATAGCTTTACTTCCACTGTATTTTGGGATTTCATGTTTTAAATTCTCACTTAATCTAATGTCTAATGGATTGATAACAATATATTGAGTGCTAAGGACATTCAAGTTTGAATTAGGAAAATATGGGTTTAGATGTTCTTCTAACATACGATTTGGTTTGATTTCTAAAAAATAGATTAAGGAAGTTATAAATAAAGAAAGTAAAAGTATTACAGATATAATATGATTAATAAAAGTTTTTTTCATAATTAACCTTCTTTGTATAATGGTTGATAAATACATACTACAAGCAATACACTATTAAATCTATCATATACTAAATGTTGTTTTAAACTTGAAATAGTAGATATTGTGATTTTAAAAGAAAGATTGATCAAAACTCATGAATTAGAACGAGATTCATTTGTTTTTTAACTCTTATATTTTACAATAGGGCCAGATTGTTTAATATCTAGTTAAAGGTATTATGTTAAAATTAGGATATGGATTGATGAAATGAACTTAAACTAAGATAAGCTGTATGGGAGTACTTGTGTTTGTAAAGCGGGAATAAAAGGGAATAACTATGGAATACAAAATAAATTTTGTTTCATAAAGTGAAATGATTAATATCAAAGCGGAGCTAGAACAGGACAAGAGTCTGTTTATTGCTGAGATAAACAGTAACGATGGTATCAAATCTTTACAAGATTATTTAACTACAATGACGGAGGTGTTTAGCTTCCCTATACCATCTAAAGGCCTAGATG
This sequence comes from Chengkuizengella axinellae, assembly GCF_030730905.1. GTDB lineage: Bacteria > Bacillota > Bacilli > Paenibacillales > KCTC-33759 > Chengkuizengella > Chengkuizengella axinellae. Next base: position 441,851 of record NZ_JAVAMP010000001.1, read on the forward strand.
GTTATAATGATTGGATGACAGATTTGGATTGGCTTGAAAAAGATGCCTTAACTCTATACATTCTTTTTTCTTTTATCTTCAAAAATAAATATAATTAATAATATTATATGAATGATCACTATAATTAAAAGAGCATAACCATAAATGACATTAATAATTTCCAAATTTAATGCGTCGTAACCTGATTGTATTCCACCATCTTTTTTTGCAAATTCCTTAGCTTTTAAATATTTATAGAATAAAATGAAACCAACACTAAGTAATCCAAAAAAACTGATAATCAAAAATAAGTACTTTTTAGCTAATTTCATTAGTAACTCCCTTCCCTTTCATGTTCAATATAATAAAGTATAATTAATTTTAATTGTATTATCTACCAATTTATTATACTATTACTTTCTTCTGTTTATTAAAATACAAAAAAAACTTGTTATTCCACAATCTGGCGCATTTAAATGCCTAATGGATAAGTAAAAGTATCAAACGGGTGGGTGACTAATAAATGAATGAATTAGAAAGTTTAATACTTTGTGGAAAATTTCAAAAAGCAGAAAAACTATTCTACGAACAAGAAATAGAAGAAGCAGTTGGTAAATTACAAGAAATTGCTTTTGATACTCAAAACATTCTTGTCTATACATTCGTAATTCATTTAATTTTACAAAGAGAAACATCGAAGTTGCATTTAATTGCCTCAGAGTTAATGGCACTACCATTTTGTTTTATAGAAGGAGGTTATTCAACAGCATTTTATCATGCAAAGAAAGCAGTTGAATTATCTCCTCAAGATAGTGGCTTAAAAGAATTTTTACTATTTTTTCATGAGATTCCAGACACGCTTCTTAGTAAGGAAGAGTCTATCGATATTGCAATTGAAGTTGTAAAGGAGATTCCTAATAGCAAACCAGCGTCTAAGGTACTTAAACGGTATAACATAAAGTAATCAATCACCTCAAAGAGATCCTTAGGAGATAAAATATTCCTAAGGAACATAATTTTACGGAGGTTTTATATGGGGGTAAATACATGCGAACTATTTTTAACGTTAAGAGTTATGGTTTTAAGGAAGTTGATATTGGAAATAAATCAATCATTAAAAAATCCAAGGATATTGATCAACTATGTCTAGGAGAAGAGATAGAAATAATTAAAACTCAGTATATTGTTGACTTCGATTCTATGAACCACAATGAAAATTTCGAAGTAATTATTAATTCAGCAGATTACGGTTTAACTCCTGTCATACTACCTTTATCATGTAAAAACTTAGTGTATGTTGGATATAATTCATGTGTTGCCCTCATTGATGTTACAGAAAGAAAAGTTGAAAAAGTAATCACATTAGGATCCACTTTCTATACTATAGTTCATCTAGTTGAAAATAACATATTGTTAATAATTTTTGAACTGGGTTTAGCTGCTATATCAGAAAATGGAGATATGATTTGGGAATTCAACACCGATGTTATTGAAACTTATCAACTTGAGGAATCTAAATTTATAAGACTAAGCTGTATGGATGATTCTAATATAAGAATCTCATTATTAGAAGGAAAGGTGAAATAAATTAATTTAATCCGCAGGTGAACTAACCTCGCTTGTGGTTCTCATTTTTGTAATAAATGGAAGCCCATGAGATTACACAATTATCTGTCCCCAAAGTTACAGTAAGTTCTTAAATAATCTGGCGCTTTTCTTTAATAAGGGAAGTGCCTTCTTTATGAATTGGGCTATATAATTTCTAGTATAATTTAGGGGTATTGAAATTAAAGGACATCATATTTTACATAATAGTAAGTTATAAAGGGGGGAATCAATTGAAGAGATTTTTGTTTGTGATAGTAGGACTGTTTATACTGATGGCTGGTTTTTTAGGACTAAGGTTTGGAAGTGCTTTAACTCAAGAAGGAAACCCAATTCCAATACTAATATCAATTGCCAAACTTGAAACTTCTGGTCATGATTTCGAAATGTTTTCAAGTAATGATAACTCATATAGATATGTTTCAGAGAATAAAAGTAGTGATGTTGTAAAAAAATTTATGAGTGAGAAAGGATGGGAATTTAAAGAACAAATGGGATCAGGACTTGTGTTTGAAAAGGACCAAAAAGTAACAATAGTGGGAACAAGATTGTTTTCGAAACACTACTTCTTGTGGGATGTTCCAATTGAGATTTTCTAATAAAAGAGTACCTTCTTTTATTCCTTTATGCTAATCTTTATCAGCAAAATGGGCTATTCTCTAATAGAGAATAAAAATCATATTGAGGATGACTACTGGATGTGTGGAAGTTTTCGAGTTTCATTGTTCAGCAATCTGGTGATTTTCTCAAATAAGAGAAGCGCCTTTCTTTATGAATGGGGCCATATTGTTGAATAACGAAGTTGATAAAATATGTTAGAATTAGGAAGAGTTTGTGAATGAATATATACTTAAATGAATTAAAGGGTAGATAAATTTGATAAGGCAGTAGATTATATGAAACAAAGGAAACTATTTAAAAGACCATAGAAGGATGCCATTAAAATATTCTATCGTCTTTAGAAGCTATTACCAATGTAAATTATGATTATAATAGAAAAAATATTTCTTACAATACAATTGCACTTTTGTGTGTAATAGAGAGAGTTTATAGAGAAAATGTTTTTAAAAAGTCTATCTGAGTAGAGGTGAAGGTTAGTTGAAAGTAGCAAACTTAGACTTAGAATATAAAATTTGGGGTGCCGGGAAGAAAGTGCTACTCATAGAAGTTGGCATAGGCAGTTCTTTTTATAATTGGATTCCCTTTGTAGAGAAGGTAATGCAAGATTTTACTGTTATTATGTATCATAGGGCTGGTTATGGTAGTAGTGAGGTTTCAAAGAATCCCAGAACAACTGAATATATTGCATACGAACTAAATAACTTACTTAAGTCATTAGGTATACAAGATAAAATAATGATAATGGGTCATTCTTTTGGTGGATTATGTGCATTACACTTTGTGAAGTTATTCCCAGACAAAGTTAATGGATTAGTTTTATTGGATTCAACCTCACCAAATTTCAATAGATTATATGACTTAGATATCCCGATAATGAACTCCCTCATATCGATAGACCAATTGATACAAAGTAATTTGGATCATTCAAACAAAACAAAAGAAGAACTTAAGGAGCATTACTGTGTAATGATTGAGGAATCTTACAACAGGATTTCCGAATATGAAGCGAATAAGTTTGAAGCATTTATATCAAGCCCTAAACTATTTCAAACTGTCTCTGAAGAATTACGTCACTGGGAGTTGAGTAGTGAGAAGATTAAAAGGCTTAGCAAGTTTCCTAATATTCCACTAACAGTAATAGCAAGAGACATAGAGACATCAGTTAATGCCTTTATTAAATATAATATTCCGGAAGAAGAGGCAAGAGAATATGAAAGAGTCTGGCGTGAACTACAAATAGAATTAGCTAAATTATCTAATCAGGGTGGAATTATTATTGCAGACCGTAGTGATCATGAAATTCATATTGATAGACCTGAGATTGTCATTCAGAGCTTAACTAGTTTTTTATAGTTTCCTTGGGCAATAATAGAAGAAGACGTATAAAGCTGTTTTCGTTAAGTTTGTTACTCAGAGAAAAGGATTTAAAAGGATTTAAAAAAAATTATATCACTATATAGAAAGAATATAACAATGGGCGGATTTTGTTGATAAAGGGGGAATAAAGTTGGCTTTTAATGATACGTTTAGATTTGGGGCTCACGCTATAATATTTAATTCGGAAGGTAATGTTCTCCTATTAAAAAGAACATACGGAAATAAAGGATGGAGCTTACCAGGCTTCTGAATACCCAAGCTGCAATTTTTCACTGTTCTATTCCAAAGGGTGCTGAAATTATCCTTAGCTCCGAACACTCTGATTATAAATGGATGAATTTATCAGAAATAAGTGAAGTCCAACGAATAAGGGCTTTAGATGCTTTGAAATTTCAAGGAGAAGTAGTTAGTCGTGCTATCTAGTAATTCAAAATAATTTAAACTACAATCACAAAAACTAATATGTAATCCTAAGAATGTAAACCAATGTACTTATCTCTATTGTGTTGGTGAATTTATGTTAAACTATCAGATATATTTGTTTTCTGCAGTATTAATTTCTTCGTTGATCAATACTTCAGCACTTAATTCTGTTTAAAACACTTTAAGATTATATAGTCAGGAGTTCATAAAATGAAACGATTTTTAGTTTTATCGTTTGTTTTTCTATTTTTATTGATTTTGGTTTATGGAGGCATGAAACTATTTCGTGGCTGCAGGGTATGGAGAAACTTATGGGATTTTATGGTCGCAATAAAAATTCCTATCGATTCTAGTATTAATTATATTTCTGTAGGAAATCATCTTGAAGAAGTTGCAGATAAATTATTCGGTTCACAGCCAAGATACGTACAATAAATTAAATTCTTTCACGCGCGCTGTTTGCGCTTTGTTTCGAGTTCTTGCTGAAAGCAAGAAGCCTCATTTGTATAATAGTCTCTTTCAACATTTTGTAGAAGTAGAAGGATAATGAAATTACACTTATAAAAGTAATTTCAACTATCTCACAGAATATATTTTACATAAATAATACATTTGTATGACAAATAAAAAGGTGAAACAAGTTTATTTTTTTTCTTCCTAAATCACAACTTCTTAGTACTATTTTACTAGAGGAGAAATGAGAGCGTTTGCAGAAATGATAGATTGTTAGAAATGTTTTGGAAAACGTCCTTATACATGTTTTTGATACGAGGCTATGGGAGAGCATATTCTAACTATTCTAAATAATTAGGGAGATGATTTAAGGAATGAAAAAACGAGTAACGAAAGTATTTATGAGTTTTATTGCAATGGTGTTATTGTTATCTACTTTTGGTATGGGAGTAACTGCTCAAACAGACAATACCTCACAAATCACGGTTAAGGAATTGCCTGTAGCTGAATTGTTTGGAGATATCGAACTATCTTCAAGCGGGCCTACGACAGTCATTGTAGAACTGGAAGCTGAGTCGATTGTAGAGGCAAAGCAAAAAGGAAAAAATCAATCGAAAGACTATTTAAAGGCTGAAAGACAAAAAGTGATAAATGCACTTGAACAAGCAGTGGAGCAGGCGGATGTAAACCGCGAATATGACTATGTCTTCTCTGGTTTTTCAGTAGAATTAGCTGGAACCGATATTATGAAACTTGCAACCATTCCTGGTGTTAAAGCAGTTTATCCAAATGTGAACTATACAGCGGGAGTGATTTCAGTGGAAGAGCTTTCTGCTGAATTGTTTAGTCCAGAAATGGTCAAAAGTGCACCTTTCATAGGAGCTAATGATGCTTGGGAAGCTGGATTTACCGGTGAAGGAGTAACGGTCGCTGTCATAGATACAGGGGTTGATTACACTCATCCTGATTTAGTACATGCGTTTGGAGACTACAAAGGATGGGACTTTGTAGATGATGACAATGACCCTCAAGAAGGTCCTACTCAATCTCACGGGACACATGTATCCGGTACGGTAGCTGCTAACGGAGTGATTAAAGGAGTGGCTCCGGATGCATCACTTCTAGGCTATCGTGTATTAGGACCAGATGGGGGAACAACAGAGGATGTGGTTGCTGGGATTGAGAGAGCGGTTCAAGATGGGGCAGACGTGATGAACTTATCTCTAGGTAACCCGTTGAATAGCCCGGACTGGGCTACATCGATTGCTTTAGATTGGGCAATGGCGGAAGGAGTCGTAGCCGTTACATCTAATGGGAACTCAGGACCAGACAACTGGACTGTTGGATCTCCAGGAACTTCTCGTGAAGCCATCTCCGTTGGAGCGACGCAATTGCCGTTTGATAATTATGATGTTGATGTTACAACAACTGGTGGCGTAGAGTATGAAAGTGATAAGGTAATGGGTTATGAAAAAGTTGAAGATATAGAGGTATTAGACGGTAATGAATATGAGTTCGTGTATGCTGGTTTAGGAAGCGCTGAAGAGTTTGCGGAAGTTGATGTAGAAGGAAAAATCGCTTTAATTAGCCGCGGGGCCTATGCCTTTGTAGACAAAGCCGCTAACGCTAAAGCTGCAGGTGCGATTGGAGCCATTATTTTCAACCATTCGCCAGGTGAAATTCCTTTTGTTATTCCAGGCATGGATGTACCAACAGTGAAAATCACTGATGTAGAAGGTCAAATAATGCTTGCAGAATTAGAGGCAGGGAACAACACGGTTACATTGGATTTTGAATATGTATCGACATCACCTGAAGTGATTGCGGATTTCTCATCTCGTGGTCCAGTAGCACTTTCATGGATGATCAAGCCGGATGTTTCGGCTCCTGGTGTTGATATTGTAAGTACGTACCCTGGAAATGGTTACGCTTCCTCACAGGGAACTAGTATGTCTTCACCACATGTAGCGGGTGCTGCAGCGTTATTATTACAGAAAAACCCTCATTGGGATACAGAAGATGTTAAAGCGGCGTTAATGAATACGGCTGAAAATCTTGTGGATCCAGCAAGTGGTGAAGATTTTGCTCACAATACCCAAGGCGCTGGTAGTATTCGTGTGGTCGATGCATTAAATGCCATGACACTGGTTTCTCCTGGTAGTCATTCCTTTGGGAAATTTATAAAAGATAATGGGAAACAAGTAGAAAAACAATTCTTTGAAATTCAAAATCTTTCAGATGAAAGAAAAACATACAGCTTTGATGTAGAATTCGATGAAAATCCTGAGGGCATTAAAGTAATGCTTAGTAATAACCTGAAAGTACAACCAGGTTCAACACAAGCAGTGAATTTTGAAGTACAGGTAGATACCTCAAAATTAGCACTAGGGTACTATGAGGGAACCATTGAAATTAGTGATGGGGAACAAGTCTTTGACCTTCCAACCATATTGTTTGTTGGAGAGCCAGATTACCCTCGTGTATCAGGTGTATCATTGGAAAAGGTATCAGATGATCTGTACACCTTGGCCTCTTACTTGCCGGGTGGCGCTGAGGTGCTGCAGTATGACTTGTATGCATTCGATGCAAGTACTGGTACTATTGGTGGATTCATCGATACGTTAGGAGCTTTTGAAAATGTACCAGCTCCACTTCATGAATTGTCATGGGACGGTACGGTACAAGGTGGCATCCCACTTCCTAACGGAGATTGGGTATTAGCGGTTTATGTAGAATCAAATGGTGTTACAGAATATAGTGCGTTCTTGGTAACAAAAGAATAATCTAAGTTATTTTCACACACTAGTGGGAGACCGGACAGAGATTTTGTCCCATCTCCCTTTTTTATTTGTTTTGTAAATGGGAAATCATTGAAATCGATTATTTAACTTAAATATTCAGAAAATAAACCAATGAAATAGGACGATCCTTTAAATTTTTATCAATTATAACAAAATGGCGCATTTCTTTAACAAGAAAAGCGTCTTTTTTTGCAAGAAAATCAAATGATTTAAAATTAAATAATTAAACTAATATGCACTATAGACTTAATTTTTTTTTGAATATTTTAGAATTGTATTAATTTATGAAACTTTCTATTATAATTTATTTTATAAATATAAGGGGATGATTTGGTGGATATCATTGATAAACAGATTATTAAGTTATTAAAAGAAAATTGCAGGATGACTAATTCGGAAATTAGCAAACAAACACATTTATCTATACCAGCAATCTCGGAACGGATCAAGAAACTAGAGGGAAAGGGAATTATAGAGCGTTTTACGGTGAAATTAAATCGAGACAAAATGGGCCAATCTCTTGTAGCTTTTATTTCAGTGACATTAGAGCGAACGGAATACATACCAGCTTTTAGAAAAATCATTGTGCAATCTGAGCATGTATTAGAGTGCCATCACTTAGCCGGTGAATACGATTACTTGTTAAAGGTAGCGGTACAGGGAACGAGAGGATTAGAAGATTTTATATCAAACGTTTTAAAAGGAACTGAGGGCGTTCAAAAAACTAGTACAACGATCGCATTGTCTACGTTAAAAGAAGAAATGTAATATAGTCAGTTTTTCAGCAAGGGGGAAATGATATTAAGCTATTTATTAATAAGAATTTTACAGTTGTTTTGGCGGCAGATTTTTTATCTGTTTCAGGTTTGTGGTTTGGCATATTTGCAAATTTTCAGCTTATGATACTGTTGGGATTGACTGATTTTTACAAAGCGTTAATTCTAGTTGTTGGACCTGTTTTTTTAATTTTGACTAGCCCATATGCAGGGAAAGTCATAGATCGATATCCTGTCAAAAATATAATTACAATCGCTGGATTAGTTCAATTTTCATGTGCTATATTGCAACTATATGCCTTTTACTCAAATTCAGTTTTAATATTAATATTTTCATTGGTCATGCTGAATATTGCAAATGCATTTTATACACCATCTCTTAAAAGCGCTATAGCATTCATTGTACCAAATCAAAAACTATTAGAAGCAAATGCACTGTATATGAACGTGACCACAATCTCTAGAATCTCGATTACTGCTATTTCTGGACTAGCATTATCTTTTTTGCCACTCTTACATATGTATATAGCGGTAATCATCTGTTATTTTATTATGAACTTTTTACGTCTTTATATTCACATTAATGAGTCTATAGATAAAAGAAGTTTTCAAAAGAGCCTGCCATTTAAAGATGTTTTTTTATTGCTTGGAAAGAAGCCTATATTAATTGGATTGATGATGAATGTATCTATGATTTATTTATTTCTAGGCGGTTCTAATTTAGTGATTTTAAAACTCAGTGAGCTTCATGAGAATCATGTGATTCAAGGGTTTCTTTATGGTATTGAAGGTATATTTTTGATGATTGCTGGATTTGTTGTAAAAAAAATTTATGGAAAAAGAAATTTATTGTTAATAAATACGGTTCTTGTTACAGGTACGGGTATTGCTGTATATATCATGCAATTTGGTGTTTACTCTGTTTGGTCAGCTTTTTTAGGATACAGTTTGTTTGGTTTCTTTATGGGTTGCTGGCTGCCATCGTATTCTACGATAAGTCAGTTGATTATTCCCGAGGAAATAAGAGGGAGGTTTTTTGCTTTTCAAGAGATGTGGAATCGTATCACACAACAGCTAGCGTTGTTATATACAGGGTTTATGCTTGAATTTTTTAATCTGTTTTCACATTTACATATGACATCCATAGCGATTATTTCAATCTCTTTAGTCGTTTTAGTGTGGAATTTTAAGCGCGACTTTACCATATCTCTTCATGAGTCTACCTTTAATAAGTGAGGGAATGCATATGGAAATGAATACGTTGTTTTTTGTGAAAGGGATCATTTTAGGGTTTTCCATTGCTGCACCTGTTGGTCCAATTGGACTTCTTTGTATTCAGAGAACTTTAATGAATGGAAGAAAATCAGGTTTTTTCACGGGTTTAGGTGTTGCTACCGCAGATATGATTTACGGATTTGTTGCAGGTTTTGGACTTGCTTTTATTTCTAATTTTTTATTAAATCAAAAATACATTTTACAAACTGTTGGTGGAGTCTTTTTAGTCTATTTGGGGATTAGAATATTTTTAACAAAACCTCACAAAGGGGTTTCATCATCAAATTTTCGAGAACATTCAAGTGTGTTTTCAGACTATATAAGCGCGTTTTTTTTAACACTTTCTAATCCTGTAACTATTTTATCCTTTCTTGCAATCTTTTCTGGTTTAGGGATTGGAAGTATGGAAAACCCAAATTATTTTGTCTCTGTTAGTTTAGTTGTTGGTGTTTTTTTAGGATCAGCTGGTTGGTGGTTTATCTTAACAACTTTAGCCAGTTTGCTTATAAATCGAATGAACAATGCTCATTTGCAATGGGTCAATAGAATGTCCGGTATTTTTATCTTTTCATTTGGTGTGTTCATTATTTATTCTTTAATTACTTCATTAATACAAATTGTTCTTTTGGAATAAACTATTATAGTTTGGTCGTACTTATCATTTTGACAAGCAGATAAAAAAATGATACTTTTTAATAGTCTAAAATTTAATTGTACGCAATTTATTATAATGTAAAAGAAAGGTGAATCACAAAATGAAAAATGAAGAAATTCAATTAGCCTCGAGACCAGAGGGACTGCCAGATGAACATACTTTTAGATTTGTATCAACAGAAATGCCTGCTCCCAAAGAGAATGAAATTTTAGTTAAATCATTATATCTTTCAGTGGATCCCTATATGCGTGGCCGCATGAGAGAAGGCAAATCTTATGCAGCGCCATATTCAATTGACCAAGTTATCACAGGCGGTGTTGTAGGGGAGGTAGTAGAATCAAAATCTTCTAATTTCCAAAAAGGTGATATTGTAACTGGGATGTTGAATTGGGCTCGTTATCAAACGGTTCAAGAAGGAATTGTTCAAAAAGTAAATCCGTCTTTAGCACCGATCTCTACAAATTTAGGTGTCTTAGGGATGCCTGGGGCAACGGCTTACTTTGGTTTAATGGATATAGGTCAGCCAAAAGAAGGTGAGACGGTCGTTGTGTCAGGTGCAGCTGGTGCAGTTGGCATGTTAGTTGGTCAAATTGCTAAAATTCAAGGTGCACGTGTTGTGGGAATCGCAGGCTCTCAGGAGAAAATTGATTATTTGGTTAATGAGTTGAATTTTGATGTTGCGATTAATTATAAAGACGCTGATTTCAAATCAAAGTTAGCGGATGCTTGTTCTAATGGAGTAGATGTGTATTTTGAAAATGTAGGTGGAGAAATATCAGACGAAGTATTCAAACATTTAAATACCCATGCACGTATTCCGGTTTGTGGTGCTATCTCATCTTATAATAATAAAGAACTAGACTTAGGCCCTCGTGTTCAGACTATTTTAATTAAAAATCGAGCATTGATGAAAGGTTTTCTAGTTTCTGATTATGCGAATCGTTTCCCAGAAGGAATTAAACAATTAGCTGCTTGGATTATGGCAGGAAAACTTAAATATGAAGAAACGATTATTGATGGGTTTGAAAATACACCTGAAGCATTTTTAGGATTGTTTAAAGGAACAAATTTAGGGAAATTATTAGTAAAAGTAGCTGATCCAAGTCAGTCTTCTTAAAATAAGTTAAGGTAAAAGGAACAATGGTCTTTACACCATTGTTCCTCTTTTTATAACATAAGAATTTGATCCAGACAGAAAGTCAATTTGTCAGCTAATGAATGACGATCTTTTCGGACGTGTTGATTTTATTAGACCGATGATATTCCAATAAATACTATAAAATAGATGATTCATAATTCGAACTGCAATTCATTATATATGTTCAAAAGAATCTTTTCTTTAAATAGTTGTATTATTTAATACAAGCTGCAAAGTAATCTTCACATCATTCTCCGTATCTAATACCACTGTATGTGGGTTTTCCATACCAAAATCATTAAAAGTTACAATCGTTTCTGCCTTTAATTTCAACTCATCGTTTTCGGGTAAAACTTCTGCTTCAAAAGTTACTTGATTCGTAATCCCTTTTATAGTAAGATCGCCTTTTAGTAGGATGGAATTTGTTTCTCCTGACAACCAGAGGTCAGGAAACTGTTCGATAGATTGAAGTTCAAAAGTGGCTTCAGAGAATTGCTCAGCATCTAAAAATCTAAGTCCTTGCACATGAGAGTCCCTTTGGGAGTTTCCAGAATCTATTGATGTTATCCCTACAGTTGCTTCTGCCTCAACAAGGTTTGGTTCATTTTGGTTGATATTCCATTGCCCACTAACATCACTAAATTGGATATTCACTTCCTCTTTGGAAGTTTTAATGCTTAAGTAAACATTGGAATCCTCCGTTATTTCCCATTCTCCATTTAAATCCAACTCTTCTGATGTGAAGTCTGTATTAGATTGAGCTGCGGGCTGTTCGTCTTGAACCATTGTTTCATTTTCCTCAGTTTCTTCAAAAACATCATTAATCTCAATATGATTTCCGGCATAATAATCGAATGCAAAATATCCTCCTATAATAATTACTAACGCAATTACTGACGATATCAACAACTTATTTTTTTTCATGCATGTAATTCTCCCTTCTATAATAAGTGAGCTATTTTACAAGAAAAATCTTGGACAAACATACATGAAGTATACTAAAGTTTTGTGTCAGTCAGATGTCCAAAGTAAATTTAAAATCTTTGAATCTTGAAATTGAGTTTGTTAAAATGGTGTTAAATATTGTAAAGTTCTATGTTTCTTTTATATTAAGTATACTATCTATTATAATACTGGTAAACATAGGGGAAAAGTAGTAAAAGAAGAGTTTAATTCTAAGAAATTGAAAATATAAATTAAAAACGAAACTTCATACAATCAATCACGTTTAATTATGCATAAGGAGATGAAAGAGATATGAGTGGAACAACAAAAAAGATAGGAAAAGAATTAGTCAGTTGGATAGTTACATTCTTAGTCGCATTTGGTATCGCTTTTTTTATTCAAAGTGAAGTATTAGCTGTAACTGAAGTAAAGCAATCATCGATGGAAAATACTTTATTTGAGGATGAAAGATTAATCGTTGATAAACTTTCAAATCAATTTGATGATCTTGATCGCGGGGACATTGTCATCTTTACTGAAGAAGAAAAGACAGGTGGTTTTTGGAGCAGCAGTATTGGAATTCAATTACAAGATTATATGAATAAGGTGACAGGTAATGATCCGAGAAAAAGGTTGGTTAAGCGAGTCATAGCCACTCCAGGAGACACGATTGATATTAAGGATGGACAAGTGTACATTAATGATGAATTAATAGACGAACCTTACATCGAAAGTGACAAGACGTTTGCGAGAGACTTTGAATTGCCCATTGAAGTACCAGAAGGTTATGTATTTGTAATGGGAGATAATAGAGAGAAAAGCAGAGACAGTCGTGATTTTGGACTTGTAGATATTACAAATGTAGAAGGTAAAGCGATTTTGAAAATGTGGCCTTTGAACGAATTTGGACTTATTGATTAGTCTTTAAAAAGGAGTTATGTTATGGCAAGCTTTGATGATTTTTTTAAGTTGGACATAAGAGTTGGTGAAGTGATACGAGCAGAACTCTTTGAAGAGGCCAGGAAGCCAGCATATAAATTGTGGGTGGATTTTGGAGAAGAGATTGGAATAAAAAAGTCGAGTGCTCAAATTACGGAATGTTATGATATGAATGGATTAGTAGGGAAACAAGTCATGGGTGTGGTTAACTTCCCTCCCAAACAAATTGCTTCTTTTATGTCAGAAGCACTGGTTTTAGGAACATATTCAGATCAAGGGGTTGTACTTATTCAACCAGAGCAAAAAGTGAAAAATGGCGACAAATTAGGTTAAGTCTAAAGTTTTATCAAGCTGCTTTTTCTAAGAAAAAGCAGCTTTTCTAGTCACTTATTTTAATTAAGAGGTATTTTTCCGTGAGGATAGTTTTAAAGAAACATTTTTTTCAACATCTTAAAAATATTTTATTATAGGGAAGTGCAAGGTAGATTATGAGAGAATTGATATTATTTATTTTCATTGGTCTCTTAATTGGATATTGTTTAATTTTTATCCCAGTAATTGGAGTTATAGTTGGATTTGCGATTATTTTTGGTATGTTATTAAAAATCATAGTTCAATTATCTAGAGTTCCTAAATACTCGGACCCAGTAACAAAGAATGAACGAAGAATCTCAAAACTAACCGAATCAGAATATAATAAATTTTACAAGGGTGATAAATAATGGATTGAGGGGCTATTTATTTTGAATTTTACCTTTGGTGAGCTTTAATAATTTATAATCAACGATTTCATCATCTGAATCCACTAAATAAACACCCAAATAAGTATTATTTTTTTTGTAATTTTCAATTAAAATATCATTCCCAGGTGAATAAGGGTGTATAACGTTATCTCCATCTGGGATCTGATTTGAAGCTTCTTTTTTATAATATAAAACTTCTACTACAAGATAGTATCGAGACTCATCAATGTTTACATTGACCTCTGTAGTCCCCTTTTGATCTCCCTTTTTAGCAGTTGGATGAAATGATGGATTTGTGGAAGTATGAGAGTCTTCCTCATTGTCTTGTTCTCTGACAATAATTGTTTTTGTGACTTCTTCAGCTGCGTTCCCGGCATTATCGTTGACATTATAGTGTATTGTATATGTGCCAGTAATATCAGTATCAATAAAGTTTATTGTATGATGATCTTCATTTGTGATTTTCTTATTGATATTGTTGGTTATATCACCATCTACATTATCCAAGGCAGTTGCTCCTTGATCAATATATGAATCCCCTTTTTCAACTATAATCCTTTCATCTCCAATTAATTTGATCTTTGGTGGTGTATTTATAATATACATATAGATATCATAATTAGCATTTCGATCATCAACATACATGATTTTATCTTGATAAAGATGAGGGTTGGTTTGAGTAGATTCATTTGATGTCATTCTGGATTTTTTGCCATTGTTCAAGTCATACATATAGATAGTCCAGTTCCCATTACGTTTATCTTGCCATATAATATGTTCTTTAGAAATAACAGGATTTTTTTGCGAAGAATCCTCATTCGTCAATTGCTTTTTGGTGTTAGTGTTCAAATCATACAAATAAATATCATAATTTCCATTACGTTTGTCTTCCCATACAATATTGTTTTCATAAATTGCAGGATTAGATTGTTTGAATTGATTATTAGTGATTCTTCTTTCTTTGTTTGATAATAAATCGTATAAGTAAATATCATGATTTCCGTTTCGATCATCCCGCCATACTATATTATTTCCATAAATCGCAGGTTGTGTTTGATTATATTGATTATCCGTAATCTGAATTTCTTTTCTTGAATTTATATCATACATATAGATGTCATAGTTTCCGTTACGATAGTCTTGCCAAACCACTTTTTCTTCAAATATAACTGGATGATTCTGTGTTGAATGATGAACTGTAATTTGTTTTTCTTGTTTTGTACTCAAATCGTACAGGTAGATGTCCCAATTTCCATTCCGGAAATCCATCCAAACGATGTTGTTGCCATAAATGTCAGGATTGGATTGATGAGAAGAGTTCTTTGTAATTCTTGTTTCTTTGTCATCTTTCAAATGGTACAAATAAATATCTTGATTTCCATTTCGTTGATCCATCCATACTATAATATCCTCATAAATTGCTGGTGAGGACTGGGATGATTGTTCATCAGTAATCATCACATGTTTTCCTTCTTTACCTATTAAGGGCTCATCATGTTCTGAATAAACTGTAGAAAAAAGTCCCGACCCAATCCCAATATTTATAACAATACATAAAAATAAAATTCTCAGCTTTTTCATATTTCTCCTCCATTTAAAAGTATTACTTTCTATCCATATTCATTTAAAATTAGAAAGATGAAATTTACTTTATTTTGGAGGAGAAAGTGAAGAGAAGTATTTTTTCCAAGTGTGCTTTACCTAACCAATTTAGTGGCTTGAGTCCGTTTTAGCATACTAAAAACGAAATCCAAAAAAATAAAACTTTTTCTCTATCTCTTTAACAATGTCTGCTCCTGAATAACCTCCAGGAACATTAATACGATTTAAAAGAAAAAAATCATCATTAGCATTATTTATTCCATTTCGAACGGTTAATGTTAGTTGATAACCTACTTCCTTAGCGATTTCTTCAGTGGCTTCATTAAAGGAACCAAATGGATAAGCAAATGAAATCACTTCATTCCCTAAGTTCTTTTCAATTTCTTCTTTTGCAAGTAATAAATCCTGCCTTATGCGCTGAATGTACTGTGCTTCGGTTTCATGCTCATGAATAGGATATGTAAGTAATGGTTTATTCTCAATGGTTTCTTTGGAATGAGAATTATAGGAGTGGCTTTGAATATCAATCAGTCCAGACTCGTACATCTCTTTTGCTTGTTCCCATGAAAAATGTTCAATTACACCTGGGGTTTCACCCATTTGATCAACTACTACATAGAAAGTAGCCTTCATATTTAATTCTTTTAAAATAGGATATGCATATTCATAATTGCTGCTATATCCATCATCCATCGTAATCAATACAGGTTTATCAGGAAGAGGGAGGTTATTGTTAGTATAATTAATCAGTTCACTTACTAATATTGTTGTATACCCTTGGTCCTTCAAATATTTCATTTGCTGTTCAAAATCATCAGGTTTTACACTAGTGCTGGATGATTGGTCTGAGAAATGATGATACATTAAAACGGGTAATTTTTCATTTGTATTTACATAATATATTTTTTCATTTGTTACTCCCCACATCAAAACAATACTTATAAATATCAATAATAAAATGAAAATTTGTTTTAACTGAATATATTTATGTATATTTTTTTTAATTGTTGTGTTTTGGTTTACTAGTTGTTTAGGTTCTAGAATTTAAATGCACCTCACTTGATTGAAGATAAAATAGACTTCCCAAGAACATGTAACCAATATAATAAACGCAGTACGGGCGGAAAAGTTTCTATAAATGTTACAAAATGTATTTATTATGACGATTTATTGAAAGATGACTATTTACACAAAATGACTAAATCGGTATAATAGTATAGAAAGGTAAACATCATATGTTTTACATGTATAAATTTTAAACAAAGAATTACCCAATTAGGAGGGGAGAATATTGAATCTTATTGTATGTCTGAAACAAACCTTTGACACGGAAGAAAAAGTAAACATCGAAAATGGGAAGGTAAGTGAAGATGGAGCAAAATTCATCATTAATCCCTATGATGAATATGCCCTGGAAGAGGCAATACGTTTAAAGGAACGATTCGGCGGAGAGGTGACAGCGGTTACAATAGGGACTGATCAAGCCGAAAGTGCTTTACGAACAGCTTTAGCTATGGGTGCTGATAAAGCTGTTTTAGTGAATGACGAGCGACTATTCGGAGATGAATTCACAACTTCCAAAGTATTAGCAGCCGTCGTGAAGGATAAAGACTATGACTTGATTTTGAGTGGTTATATGTCTGTGGATAATGGTGGAGGGCAGAGTGGCTTACGCTTGGCTGAAGAGCTGGATATCCCTCATGTTAATGCAATTACTAAACTAGAGGTACAGGACAATCAGGTTGTTGTAGAGCGTGATGTGGAAGGTGATATTGAAGTGATTGAATCCAATCTTCCAATTTTAATTACAGCTCAGCAAGGATTGAATGAACCTAGGTACCCTTCTTTACCAGGGATCATGAAAGCCAAAAGGAAACCGATTGAAGAATTAAAAGCAGAGGATTTAGCTGTTGATCTTGATCAAATTGGGTCAAAAACAAAAATCATAGATCAGGTACTTCCGCCAAAAAGGCAAGAGGGTAGAATTTTACAGGGAGAAATAAACGAACAAGTAAACGAGCTCGTACAATTGTTACAAGGTGAGGTGAACTTCAATGGGTAGAGATGTGATTGTTTTTGCAGAAGTGAAAAATGAAAGCTTGAGAAATGTTTCCTTTGAGGTGTTAAGTGCAGCCAAACGAATTCATGACGGTGGTAAAATCACAGCAGTATTATTTGGTGATCAACCCGACTCTTTTGCAGATCAACTTACTTCATATGGTGCAGACGAGGTTTTGTCTGTGAATCATGAACAGCTAGAGAGCTATACGACAGATGCCTACACCCAAGCTTTTATTTCTATTATAGAAGATAAGAATCCAGAAGTGATCTTAATGCCGCATACAGCATCTTGTAAAGACTTTGCTCCTCGTTTAGCAGCTCACTTAAGCTGTGGTCTTATTACAGATTGTACAGACGTAAATATTGAAAGCGGAAACATCGTATTTACTCGTCCAATCTATGCAGGTAAAGCATTTCAAAAAAGGGAGGTTATAGAAGGTAAGATTTTTGCAACTATACGTCCAAACAATATCCCAAGTAGAGACATTGACAACAGCCGTACAACGAAAATAGAAGAAATGAAAGTTGATATCAAAGATATTCGAACGGTTGTGAAAGAGGTTGTTCAAAAAGCGTCAGATGGTGTTGATTTGTCTGAGGCGAAAATTATTGTTTCTGGAGGCAGAGGAGTTAAAACTGCTGAAGGGTTTGAGCCGTTAAAAGAATTAGCTGATGTTTTAGGAGCAGCAGTTGGTGCTTCAAGAGGTGCATGTGATGCTGAGTATTGCGATTACTCCTTGCAAATTGGTCAGACAGGAAAAGTTGTAACACCAGATTTGTATATCGCATGTGGAATTTCCGGCGCCATTCAACATTTAGCAGGAATGTCTAATTCAAAGATTATTGTTGCAATTAATAAAGATCCTGAAGCGCCAATCTTCGATATTGCTGATTTTGGTATTGTTGGGGATCTATTTGAAGTCGTACCGATGTTAACAGAGCAGTTTAAGCAGATTATAAATAAACAAGCTTCATAACAATTTTTTGAGGTGGTTTTAATGTCTAATGCTCCATGGATAAATAATTATCCGGAAGGAATCGAACCACAGCTTGAGTATCCATCACAATTAATATCAGATTTTTTAAAAAATTCACATGAACAATTTCCTACTCATAATGCCATTTACTTCTTTGGAGAAAAGATTACCTATGACGAACTCATTAAACAAGCGTATAAATTTGCTAACCTGCTTAAAGATATGGGTGTTAAAAAAGGCGATCGAGTAGCGATTATGCTTCCAAATATTCCTCAATATGTGTACTGCTATTATGGGATTTTATTCATGGGAGGCATAGTAGTTCAAACGAATCCGTTGTATGTCGAAAGAGAATTGGAACATCATTTAAAAGACTCGGGAGCTAAAACGATTGTTGCACTTGATTTAGTATACTCTCGAGTGAAAGCTGTTAAAGAAAAAGTCCAGCTAGAAAATATATTTGTTACTCGTATACAAGATCACTTACCCTTTATAAAAAAATTACTTTATCCTCTAGTGCAAAAAGTGAAAAAGGGGCCTTATGTAAATTTAAATCCTGAAAAAGAGCAAGTTTTATCATTAAAAAAAGAATTGGAAAAAGCGTCAGATGCACCTGTGGAAAGCCCGAGCAAATCTGATGAGGTTGCTGTTTTACAATA
Organism: Chengkuizengella axinellae; assembly: GCF_030730905.1. Classification (GTDB taxonomy): domain Bacteria; phylum Bacillota; class Bacilli; order Paenibacillales; family KCTC-33759; genus Chengkuizengella; species Chengkuizengella axinellae. Next base: position 460,880 of record NZ_JAVAMP010000001.1, read on the forward strand.
CACTGGAGGAACTACAGGTGTTTCTAAGGGTGTCATGCTGACACACATGAACCTTGTGGCTAATACTATTCAGTGTCAAGCATGGATTAAAGTGAGAAAAGGTACAGGAAGTGTATTGGCAGTTGTTCCTCTTTTTCACGTCTATGGAATGACCACTTGTATGAACTTTAGTGTCGCATCAGGGGCAGTTGTTAATTTAATCCCTAAGTTTGATGTGGATTCATTATTAAAATTAATAGAATCACAAAAGCCTACTATTTTTCCTGGTGCTCCAACATTGTATCAAGGGATTATCAACCATCCTAAAGTCAATCAAACAGACCTTTCTTCAATAGAGTGCTGCATCAGTGGTTCTGCTCCTTTGCCGGTATCCACTCAACAAAAATTTGAAGAATTGACTAAAGGGAATTTGGTAGAAGGGTATGGGCTTTCAGAGGCTTCACCAGTAGTTATCGCCAATCCAGTTTGGGGATATCGTATTGACGGCAGTGTCGGCATTCCATGGCCTAATACAGACAGTAAGATAGTTAACGAGCTTGGGGAAGAGGTTCCTCCTCATGAAATTGGAGAAATTATTGTGAAAGGTCCACAAGTGATGAAGGGGTATTGGAATCAGCCTGAGGAAACCGCGGCTGTCCTAAAGGATGGTTGGTTATACACAGGTGATATGGGTTATATGGATACCAAAGGATACTTTTATATTGTGGATCGTAAGAAAGATATGATTATCGCAAGCGGTTACAATGTATACCCGAGAGAGGTTGAAGAGGTTTTATATAAACATCCGGGAGTGAAAGAAGCTATCGTTCTGGGTGTGCCAGATCAATATCGCGGTGAAAATGTGAAGGCTTACATTGTTCGTAAAAAAGATTCAAATGTAACAGAAGAAGCGTTGAACCAATTTTGCCGTTCTAATTTAGCTTCATATAAAGTGCCAAGAATATATGAGTTTCGTAATGAACTCCCTAAATCGATGGTTGGAAAAATATTAAGAAGAGTTTTGGCAGAGGAACACGCTGCCACACTCGAAGAATAGAGGTAGGAGGTAAAGTATGGAAAAACAAATTCGTAAAGCAGCAGTGTTGGGATCAGGAGTTATGGGTGCATCCATTGCTGCTCATTTAGCAAACGTAGGCATTGAAACTTTGCTTTTGGATCGAGTGATTGAAGGTGAAAAGGATCCAAATGGATTAGCTAAAGCTGCAAAAAAGAATCTTCTAAAAGCGAAACCAAGTCCGATCTATACGAAACGATCCTTAGAGAAAATTCAAGTTGGTAATTTTGATGATGATCTTCACCGTCTTTCTGAAGTGGATTGGGTTATCGAAGTTGTTATAGAGAATTTAGATATTAAGAAACAATTACTAAAAAAAGTGGAGCAGCATTGGACGCCTGGCACGGTCGTCAGTTCCAATACTTCCGGAATATCTATACAGCAAATCTCTGAGGAACTATCGGAGCCTTTGCAAGCGCATTTTTTAGGCACTCATTTCTTTAATCCACCTAGATATATGAAATTGCTAGAGTTGATTCCAACAGAAGCAACAGATCCAAAAATAGTGCAAAAGATGGCAAAATTTTGTGATCGGAAATTAGGGAAAGGGATTGTTGTAGCGAAGGATACACCGAATTTTATTGCAAACCGAATCGGAACTTATGGATTACTGGTAACGTTGCATGAGATGGAGAAGTTTGGTTTGTCAGTAGCGGACGTGGATCAATTAACGGGGCCACTAACTGGTAGACCTAAGAGTGCAACATTTAGAACTTTAGATTTAGTTGGACTTGATACGTTTGTTTTTGTAGCTGGTAATGTATATCAAAATGTACCTGATGGTCCAGAAAAAGAAATATTTAAAGTGCCTGAATTGCTTACAGAAATGGTTGAAAATGGACAGCTTGGGGAAAAGACTAAAAAAGGTTTTTACCAGATGAAACGTACTGAAACTGGAAAAGAAATATTACAATTTGATATTGGGAGCAAAAGTTATGTTCCTAAGGCAAAAACAAAATTTGCCTCAGTGGAAGCCGCTAAAAATGCTAAAGGATTAAAAGCGAAGCTTAAAACGATGATTGCATCCGATGATGCGGCAGGTAAGTTTGTATGGGAAATCATGAAAAAAAGCTGGTTGTATTCAGCGAGCAAAATACCAGAAATTGCAGATGACATTTCAGCGATTGATAATGCAATGAGATGGGGCTTTAATTGGGACCTTGGGCCTTTTGAAGCTTGGGATGCAGTAGGGTTGGAATCTACAGTTTCTCGAATGAAAGAAGAGGGAGAACAGATTCCAGCATGGATTGAAAAAATGCTTGCTGAAGGTAAAACATCTTTTTACCAGAAGGAAGAAGATAAAACATTCTTTGTTCAAATTGATGGTGCTTTAAGTGAAAAAGAAACACCAAAGGAAATCATTGACTTAGAATATTTGAAGGAGAAGAATGGTGTCATAAAAAAGAATGCTGGTGCTAGCTTGATTGATATCGGGGATGATATTGCATTATTGCAATTCCACTCGCCAAACAGCACTGTAGGTCCAGACGTATTACAAATGTTCCATTTATCCTTTGAGGAAGTCAGAAAAAATTATCGCGGTCTTGTGATTGGACACCAAGAAAAGCACTTTTGTGTAGGTGCCAATTTAATGATGATGCTTATGGAAGCACAGGATGAAAACTGGTTTGAAATTGAGCAGATGATCTCTTCCTATCATCAAGTAGCGATGAATATGAAATACTTTGAAAAACCAATTGTATCTGCTCCATTCAACATGTGTTTAGGTGGAGGGGTAGAACTTGTAATTCCTGCTCCACATGTTCAAGCATCTGCTGAAACCTATATGGGATTAGTAGAAGTAGGGGTTGGTTTGATCCCTGCAGGTGGCGGCACGAAAGAAATGTTATATAGAAATACGGTGCCAATGGATATTAATAAAACAATCGATCTGCAGCCATTTGTCAATCGAGTATTTGAGAATATTGGTCAGGCGAAAGTATCTACTAGTGCAGTAGAAGCTAGAGAACTCGGATATTTAAGAGATTCGGATCGTATTACAGTAAATTCAGATTATTTAATCCATGATGCAAAACAAGCTGTACTAGGCATGTCAATTGCAGGATATGAAGCACCTGAAGCTAAAAAAATCCGAGTTGTTGGAGAACCAGGTTTAGCTACATTAAAAATGGGATTATATCACATGAAGTCTTCAGGTTATATCAGTGATCATGATGAATTGATCGGTACTAGACTAGCTAACATTTTAACGGGTGGAAATATTGCAGCCAATACACTTGTTGACGAACAATACATTTTAGATTTAGAAAAAGAAGCCTTCTTAAGTCTTTTAGGTGAGCTAAAAAGCCAAGCAAGAATGCAACATATGTTGTTAAAAAGAAAACCGTTAAGAAATTAAGTTGGAAAAATGTCTTACTTTGAGAGGAGTAATAATATGAAAGAAGCTGTCATTGTTTCAGCAGTAAGAACTCCAATGGGTAAAGCTCATAGAGGTTCTCTTGCAAATACACGTGCAGAAGATTTAGGAGGTCTTGTCGTTGAGGAGGTTGTTAAACGAACCCCCGGATTGTCTGCCGAAGAAATAGAAGATGTCATTATTGGATGTGCGATGCCTGAAGGGGAGCAAGGTTTAAATATGGGACGTATTGTCGCATTGAGAGCAGGTTTGCCGGATGAGGTTCCAGGGTTAACAATCAATCGTTTTTGTTCATCAGGTTTACAATCCATTGCTTTTGCCGCGGAACGAATTATGAGTGGATTCTCAGATGTGATTGTTGCAGGTGGTGTTGAAAGTATGAGTCATGTACCAATGTCAGGGTTCAAGCCACAGCCGAATCCTTATTTGGTAGATCATCGTCCAGAAGTTTATATCTCTATGGGGAATACTGCAGAGAATGTTGCAAAGGAATACGAAATCTCTCGTGAAAAACAAGATGCCTTTGCTGCAAGCAGCCATCAGAAAGCGGCGACTGCAATAGAGTCTGGAAAATTCAAAGAAGAAATTGTTCCAGTTCCTGTAAAGCAGATGATTATAAATGATTCAGGTAAAAGAGAAGAAGTATCCTTCATGTTTGATACAGATGAGGGTGTTCGTCCGAGCACAAGTCCAGAAGTGCTTTCTAAATTAAGACCAGCATTTTTGCAGGGAGGATCTGTTACAGCAGGAAATGCATCTCAAATGAATGATGGTGCATCTGCCGTAGTCGTAATGTCTCGTGAAAAGGCAGATCAATTAGGATTAAAACCTTTAGCTATATTCCGAAGCTTTGCTGTTGGAGGAGTAGTGCCAGAGGTTATGGGTATAGGACCAGTAGTTGCAATTCCAAAAGCACTAGAGCTTGCGGGTGTAACTTTAGATCAAATTGATTTGTTTGAAATTAATGAAGCTTTTGCAGCTCAATGTGTTGCTGTCATGGAGAAGTTGCAAATTGATCCTGAAAAAGTAAATGTGAATGGCGGTGCGATTGCACTTGGTCATCCATTAGGATGTACTGGAGCAAAATTAACGACTACTTTGCTGCATGAGGCGAAACGTAGAAACAGCAAATTTGGTGTCGTTAGTATGTGTATTGGCGGTGGCATGGGAGCCGCTGGAGTATTTGAATTTGTTTAAAATTTAGTACTATGAAGTCGAAATGATTAATATACAATTACCAACACGTCTGTAGATTCGTTTTGAAGAAGTTCTTCCCCGCAAAAGTAAAAGTGCAAGTTAAAAAAATGCTTTTGCGGGAATTTAGATTGATGCAGGATTGCTGTTTTTTTTAGAGAATACAATTGAGGAGGAATTATGAATGATAAAAGAAGTTGCTAAAGGTGGAAGTTATTTATTAGGTGATGTTGAAGCGAATTCAGTGTTTACGCCCGAGGATTTTTCTGATGAGCATAAAATGATATCTGCAATGACTGAAGATTTTGTAGCAAATGAAATCGCGCCAGTAGATGAGAGAATTGAAGCCCAAGATTTTGAACTTTTAGTTACTCAGCTGCAAAAAGCTGGAGAATTAGGTTTATTGGGAGCAGCTATCCCTGAAGCTTACGGTGGAACAAATTTGGATAAAATCAGCTCTACTTTAATTAGTGAGCAATTAGTACGTGGAAGCTCCTTTGCATTAAGTGTGGGAGCTCATGTTGGGATTGGTACTCAGCCCATTGCGCTTTTCGGGAATGAAGATCAGAAATCTAGATATTTACCTGATCTAGTATCGGGTAAAAAACTGGCAGCATATTGTTTAACTGAACCCTCTTCTGGGTCAGATGCATTAGGTGCAAAAACAACGGCTGTTTTAAATGAAGAAGGAACACATTATATTTTAAATGGAGCTAAGCAATTTATTACAAACGCAGCTTTTGCAGATGTGTTTGTTGTATATGCGAAAGTAGATGGTGAGAAATTCACTGCATTTATCGTAGAGAATTCATTTGAAGGGGTTTCTACTGGTCCTGAAGAAAAGAAAATGGGAATTAAAGGTTCCTCCACTCGTCCTTTAATACTAGAGGATGTAAAAGTTCCAGTAGAAAACTTATTAGGTGAAATTGGAAAAGGCCATGTTATTGCATTTAATATTTTGAACTTAGGTCGCTATACCTTGGGAGCAGGATGTTTAGGAACAGCTAAATGGGCGATTGACCTTTCTGTAGAATACGCAAAACAAAGAAAACAATTTGGCAAAGCTTTGACAGAATTCCCGCTTATTCAAAAGAAAATAGCAGATATGGCAGTATACACTTATGCAACGGAAAGTGTTGTCTACAGAACTGGCGGTTTAATGGATGATGCTATGAAAACGTTGGATGAGAACGATGAAAACTATCAAAAGGATGTAGTGAAAAAAGTTGCTGATTACGCATTAGAATGTTCTGTAAATAAAGTTTTTGCATCTGAGTGTTTAGATTTTGTAGCAGATGAGGGTGTGCAAATTCACGGTGGTTATGGCTTCACACAAGAATATAAAGTAGAGAGAATTTATAGAGACTCAAGAATTAATCGTATTTTTGAAGGAACAAATGAAATTAACCGTTTGCTAATACCAGACATGTTGTTTCGTAAAGCGATGAAGGGTGAACTTCCAGTGATGGAAGTGGCTGCAAATTTGGAACAGGAATTAGTGGCTTATATGCCTCCTATGGTAGATGAAGATACACCATTAGAAAAGGAAAAGGCAATGCTGGCTTCTGCTAAAAAAATCTTCCTAATGGTTGGTGGAACAGCGGTTAAGAAATACAAGCAAGCATTACAAGAGGAACAGGAAATTTTAGAGATTATTTCAAATCTAGCGATCCAAATCTATGCTCTAGAGTCAACGATTTTAAGAACTGAAAAAGCGATAGCTAAAGATGGAGTTGATAAAGCAAAACAAAAGTTAAACCTTACAACTACATTTGCGCATGAAAGTTTTGCAAAAATAGAATCATTGGCAAAAGAAGGCATTGTATCTATGGATGATGGTGATTCTGCATTAATGGTACTATCTATATTAAAAAAATTAGTTCGCTTCAAGCCAAAAAATCTATTACACATTAAGAGAGAAATTGCTGATAAGATCATTCAATCTGATCAGTATACGGTTTAGGTGTTATTATGAATGGGAGCATGAATGAAAAAGAGTGGAAAGCCTTTCAAAGTATGCTGGAAGAGAAAGTGAAAGGTACATTTATGGAACTCTTCAACAGTCAAATTACAGAAATAAATAAAGATCAAATCATAGGAACTTTTACAGTAGAACCCATTCATCTTAATCCGAATGGCATCATACACGGGGGCGTTCATGCCTCCGTGTTGGACAGTATCATGGGGCTGGCGGTTGTAGTTGCCCGTCCAAATGAAAAACTAGTAACTACAATGCTGAATATTCATTATCTAACTGCGTTAAAAGAAGGAACATTGGGAGTAAGTGCGAAGGTTTTGCATCAAACCAATCAAACGCTTACAACTGAAGGGGAAATTAGAAGTGAAGAAGGAGAGCTTGTTGCAATCGCAACAGGCTCATATCGAGTGATTAATAAATAGAGGTGGGTGATTCCATGGTATTTTCTATAATTCAGCTTTGTGCATTTTTATTGCTCACTGGATACGTATTTTATTTGTTTTATCACATCATGTACAGTCGATATTCATTTATTAAATTAGGAAAAGAAGAAGCATTACCACCGCAATATAAAGAAAGATTCAAACAGATTGCTGTGAATATGTTTGGCCATAAAACGTTATTAAAAGATAAAAAAAGCGGTATCATGCATTTAGTGATGTTTTATGGTTTTATTTTAATCCAATTTGGTGCAATTGATTTGGTTGGTAAAGGTTTGGTACCAGGCTGGCATTTGCCACTGGGTTCCTTTTATCCGACCTTTGTATTCATACAGGAAATTACAGTTTTACTTGTTTTATTAGCTACAGGGTACGCTTTTTACCGTCGATATGTTGAAAAGTTGGCTCGTTTAAAACGAGGCTGGAAATCAGGGATCGTCATCTTATTGCTTTCTAGTTTAATGCTTTCCATCATATTGTCTGGCGGGATGGAAATGATATGGAATGGGCATGAAGTGAGTGCTCTTCAACCGGTTAGTTCATTGTTTGTATTGGCATTTTCTTGGATGGGCAGCGCAGCTGCTGAAGCATTGTTTTATGTTTTCTGGTGGATTCATTTATTGATCCTTTACACGTTTTTAATTTATGTACCTCAGTCAAAACACGCTCATTTGTTTTTTGCACCTATAAATGTATTTATTAGAAAATTAGGTGTACCAGGCAAATTGAAAAAAATTGATCTTGAAGATGAAAATGCAGAATCCTTTGGAACAGGAAAAATAGAAGATTTCACACAAAATCAATTAGTAGATTTGTATGCATGTGTAGAATGTGGACGTTGCACAAGTGTGTGTCCAGCGGCATCAACAGGAAAGATGTTATCTCCTATGCATTTAATTACAAATATGAGAGATCATTTAACAAATAAAGGAGCTGCAATCACTTCACGTACACCGTGGATGCCTGCCTTTGCATTTGGAGGAACAACAGCAAATGAGCTAGCTGCTTCAACTGATACTGAGTTAGAAACACAGCTTGTAGGTGAAGTGGTTACAGAACAAGAACTTTGGGCTTGTACTTCTTGCCGAAATTGTGAGGAAGTATGTCCTGTAGCTAATGAGCATGTTGATAAAATTATGGATATGCGTCGTTATTTGGTGTTAACTGAAGGAAGCTTGCCTGCAGAAGCGGCACGAGCATTAAATAACATTGAAAGACAAGGAAACCCTTGGGGCTTGAACCGATTAGATCGTAAAAACTGGATGGATCAGCTGGACGATGATAATAAAGTATTAGAAGCACAAAAAACAGAGTCTTTTGAGTACCTATTTTATATAGGTTCCATGGGCTCCTACGATAAACGTGGTCAAAAAATTTCTAAAGCATTTGTTGAAATCATGAATAGGGCAGGGATTACTTTTGCAGTATTAGGAAATGATGAAAAGAATTCTGGTGATACTGCAAGGCGTCTTGGGAATGAATACTTGTATCAAATGCTCGCTGAGGAAAATGTTGAGATCTTTAAAAGCTATAATGTGAAAAAAATTGTGACAATAGATCCTCATGCATTCCATACGTTTAAAAATGAGTATCAAGATTTTGGATTGCAAGAGGATGTTAAAGTTTATCATCATTCACAGCTAATTTCAAAATGGATTGAAGAAGGAAGAATAAAGCCTAGTAAATCCATGATGGATAAGATCACTTATCATGACCCATGTTACTTAGGGCGTCATAATAATGAATATGAAGCCCCACGTCAAGCTTTATCCTCTATTCCAGGTGTAGAGCTTGTAGAGATGGAACGTTCTGGCAGCAACAGCATGTGCTGTGGTGCTGGTGGTGGAATGATGTGGATGGAAGAAACAGAAGGAACAAGAGTGAATGTTGAAAGAACAGAGCAAGCTTTACAAACAAAACCTGACCTGATCGCAACCGGTTGTCCATATTGTCTCACTATGGTTGATGATGGATTAAAAGCGAAAGAAGAAGAGAAGGTTCAGGCTAGAGACATCGCTGAGATTATCGCTGAGAGTTTGTAGGATAAGTAGATTGAGATAGATTAATTCTGGTTTTATAAACCTGTGGATGGCGGATTGCCTCCATGGGTTTTTTATGGTGAACATCGACATCAAGTCGTCAGCCGTTTTTCAAATCATCATGTCAATAAAGAGCACAAAATGACAGGTTTGAACTCCAATTTACTGTTAAAATAATTTTAAAGCAGAGGTGAAAATATATGAATATGCTTCAAAGCATGAATGAATGTATTGATTATATCGAAGATCATATCAATCAAAACATAGATCTAACCATATTAGCACGAAAATCACTCAGTTCAAAGTTTCATTTTCAACGTATGTTTCATATGTTAACTGGTTATACAGTCGCTGAATATATACGAAATAGGAGGCTGACTTTAGCTGCACAAGAGCTTGCAAATACGAATTCAAAGGTGATTGATATCGCTATAAAATATGGATACGAAACACCAGAATCTTTTTCGAAAGCTTTTCGTAAAATGCATGGCATTCCACCATCCCAAGTAAAAGAATCAAACGTTTCACTAGTTGCTTTTCCAAGAATTACATTTCACATTTCTTTAAAAGGAGAGAAACAAATGAACTATCAAATGAAAAAGAAAGATCGTTTTATAATGATAGGAAGAGGGATAAAAGTTCCTTTGTTGAAGGAGGAGTCAAGGAAACGAACATTAAATTTTCGTGAGGAAATGGAACAATCGGGAGCTGCCAAACGCCTTCTTTCTATTACAGGAGAAAAAGCTTTACTTGGAGTTATTATGGACATTGATCATGAAAGTGAGGATTTTACGTACTTTGTAGGCTCAAAAATGAATGACAATAACATCCAAATCAATGATGAGCAGAAGGTCATTCCTGCTGCTTCTTGGGCTGTTTTTGATTGCATTGGAACGTCTCCTGAGGAAATTTCAGAAACATGGGACCGCATATATACAGAATGGTTTCCTTCTACTGGATATGAGCAGCTTGCAGGAGTACCCGAAATCGAGCTAATTCCTATGAGTGATACGATAGACACTAATGATCAATGTGAAATTTGGATTCCTATTAAAAAGAAATAAGAGTAATTAGAAATATTAAAAATCTATTAACTATTGGTGGAGGGAAAAGAAGATGAAAATATCAACAGGAATTGAAATGTTGGAGATAGAAAGAAAAAACTTTATGGGGCAGGATATGATCATCCATCCTACTCTTATTTGGGATCATGAAATAGCTGTTTTGGTAGACACTGGTTTTATTGATCAAAAGAGTGTTTTTTTAGATCAATTTGAGAAAACAAATGTACCTTTTGAGCTTCTCAGAAAAATTATCTTAACTCATCATCATTTTGACCATATTGGCAGTATATCTGATTTGTTAGCAGAATCTTCGCATGATATTGAAGTTTTAGCAAGCGAATTAGAGAGACCATTTATTCAGGGAGAGAAAAGCTTGCTGACAGATGAATTAGTATCTCAGATAGATACTTGGCCAGAACAAATGCGAAATCAATTTCTATCAGAGTTATCAGGTACAACTAAAGTGAATGTCAACAAAATAGTAATGGATGGGGAAGAGCTGCCTTATTGCGGTGGAATCATTGTCATTCATACCCCAGGTCATAGTAGAGGACATATTAGCTTATATCATAAACAAAGTAATACGCTTATTGCTGCAGACGCAATGGTCGTTCAAGATGGTCAGTTAGAATTAAATCCACAATGTTCGGATATAGAATTGGCTCAAAAATCATTAAGTAAGTTCACACAATATGATATTGAAGCCGTTATTTGTTACCATGGTGGTTTATTTAAAGAAAAAATAAATGAAAGAATAGTTAAGTTATTAAAGAATGTTTAATAAACTAAACTTGATTTTGCCCTCTTTAGTTCCTTCAATAATTTTATAACTCCCTCTTTGATTTGTTCTTTATTTGTTCTAGTAATGCTAATATGAAGTATTTTTTCTCTATTTAATAATGAAATATAATTTTCATCCACAGGAACTAGTATTACTTTTTGTTTTTCTAAATTCTGAATCACTTTTTTTATATTGATAGATTGATGTACTTTAATGTGTGTATAAACGCCAGAAGTAAGCTCTGGATACGTTATTAAATCCTTATCTCCATACTGTTTCAACATTTCATTTAAATATAACAATCGATTCGTATAGGTTGATTTCATTTTTTCTTTATGTCTTTCAAACATCCCATTTTTAATATAAATTTCTAAAGCAGCTTGTGAAATCATGGAAGTATCGATATCCGTTAATTTTTTAAATAAGTAAAAATTTTCTTTTAAAGTCTCAGGAATAACTGCTGCTCCTACACGAAGACCAGGAAAGATCATTTTCGCATAACTTTTTAAATAAACTACGTGTGAAACAGGACTATATGCAAAAATAGGGTCTGATTTTTGATTTGACTCTATATCTGCTAAGTAATCATCTTCAACAATATATACATCATATTTTTTAGCTAAATCCGCAATGGTTTTTTTCTGTTGTTCTGTATAGGAAGTACCTAGCGGATTATGATAACGAGGGATGGTGTAAAAGAACTTAATCGATTGTGTTTTAAATATTTGTTCTAATTCATTTAAATCAATTCCCTCGGCATCACGTTTTATTCCCATTATAGGTATACCTTGTAATTTTAACAATTTAATAAAGTTATGATAGGATGGCTCTTCAATCAGTATTGTAGTTTTTTGATTCGGAAACGGCATGGTTGCTAATATTGCCAACGCCTGCTGAACACCTGAGGTTATAAAGATGTTCTCCTGTTTTGTAAACACTTGATAATTAGCAAGGTGGTTTTCAAGTACGCGAATGAGCGGAGAGAGCCCTCTAGTTAATGTGTATGTAAATAGATCTTCTTTATAGATATCTATGGCTTTATTGATACAATGCTGAAAATCTAAATATGGAAAAACAACAGGATCTGGAGCAGCTGATGAAAAATCTATATTCTCTTTATGTAAATATGTTGATTTGTTTACTTTACGTTCCACGACGAAATAACCGCTTTGTGGAATAGAATAAATGACATGTTTTTTTTCTAGTTCTTGATACGCATGCACGACAGTGCTTTTACTGCATCCAAATTGTATTGCAAGTTCACGAATGGAAGGCAGTTTTTCCCCTGAAGATAGTTCTCCGGTCGTAATCCTACTTTCGATTTCATTCATCATGTTTTCAAACTTTTTCATCCCATCCCAACCCCTTTGTACTGGTACAGTTTTACTTTTATTCGATTGTTCCTCCATGTATTTCATACTAAAATCAAATTACTTACGAAAAGTAAGACAGCTTGGAGAGACTTAAATAGAAGTTATTGATCTTATCTTACCATACGAAAAATAGGAAGGAATTGAAGATACTTAGACATTATTGATTTTAAGAAAATGGAGGAGGACTTATAAATGAAAAACAAAAATACTTTGCCAGTATTGGCGGGATTATTAGGCGCAATAATTATAGGATTAAGCTTTTTGTTTTTAAAAAATATTGTGAATGAGGCTTCAATATTATCTATACTTTCATTTCGTTTTACAATTGCCTTTTTCACGATGTCAATTTTCGTTTTTTTTAAAGTTGTAAGAGTAGATTTTCGAAATAAACCTATTCTACTTTTGCTTTTATTTTCATTTATTCAGCCTGTGTTAGCTTTTTCTTTTCAGACTTATGGCATGAAGTATGCGACCTCAAGTGAAGCTGGTGTGATTACGGCTCTACTGCCAATCTTTGTTATGTTGCTTGCTTCAATATTTTTAAAAGAACGAACTTCTTTGATTCAGAAAGGATCTATTTTATTATCTGCTGGTGGTGTTTTATTTATCGGATTCATGAGTGGTGTGGAAGGGGATGCAAATATGCTTGGATTCATCCTTATCATTTTGTCTGTATTGTCCATGGCTGTCTACTCTGTTCTTGCTCGCAAATTTTCAAAACAATTTACTGCATTAGAACTGACTTATGCAATGATGGCTATTGGTATGATTATGTTTAACTTTATATTATTGATCTCACCTGAAAAAATGGATTACTCTCTTATTCTTCAACCAGACTTTATGCTTTCCATCATCTACTTGGGCTTTTTTTCCTCTGTAGTCTCATCCTTTTTGACCAACTATATGATTGCAAATATGGGTGCTTCTAGATCTGGTGTATTTATGAATCTTTCAACTATAGTAAGCATTATTGCGGGGGTATTTATATTAAACGAAGCCTTTTATACGTATCATTTAGTCGGAACTATATGCATTATAGTCGGTGTTATCGGAGCTAATATGAAAGGAATCCATACAGGGGTGTCAAATAAACCGATTCAAGGTTCACCAGTTCACCATTTGAAGTGAAATCGTTAACGCAAAACATTAAGGAATAAACAATTAATTAATTGGGGGAATTATCATGAATATTAAACAATCTGTATTTGTATATTTTTGTGCTATTTTATATGTGTTTATCACTGGATTATCGTACTTGTTTACAAAAGTTGCTCTTGAGATTACAGATCCTGTGGATACATTAGCACATCGATTTACATTTTCATTTATTGCAATTTTGATTCCAATTTTTTCAAATAAAATTAAAATTCAGATTAATATGCAAAGAATGAAGAAGTTATTGCCACTAGTTATTGTGTATCCTGTCACATTTCTTGTATTTCTAACTTTTGGTCTGGAGTTTGCAACATCTTCTGAAGGAGCTATTTTACAAGCTTCTGCACCTATTTTTACTATGATTCTAGCTTCTGTTTTCTTAAAAGAAAGAACGAATTTCCTGCAAAAAAGCTCTATTATTTTATCTGTGATCGGTGTGGCTTTTATTTTCATTATGAAAGGTACGGGTGTACAATTTAATAGTTTAACTGGCATTATTTTATTGTTATTAGCCGCTGTAATTTTTGCAGGTTACAGCATACTTTCGAGATTCCTATCCAAGGATTTCAAACCATCCGAGATCACCTTTTTTATGTTAGCTGGCGGATTTATTTCTTTTAATTTTGTAGCTATAGTAAAACATTTAATGGATGGCAGTATTCGTTCTTTGTTCGCACCGGTGATGGATATTGAGTATTTTTCATTGATGATCTATTTAGGTATCTTATCTACATTAGTAGCTGCATTGTTGGTGAATTATGTACTATCTAAATTAGATGCGGCGAAGGTTATGGTATTTGCGAACCTTTCTCCAGTCATTTCAATTATTGCGGGAGCCATTTTTTTAGGGGAAAGCATATTCTATTATCATATTATTGGTACAATCATGATTATTGCAGGAGTGCTTGGTACAAATGTTTTCAGTAAGAAGAAAATAACGTTCCGAACAAAAAAAAGAGTACTCAATAAATCTGTTGGATCTTCTAGTTAGTCTCCTGCTCCAAAGATTATTTCTCTCAGTCAAAAGTTGTATGTTTCCCTAATCCTTATGGTCGTGGCTATTGATTCAGATCCTAGTTATCATTATTAACAAACAAACTTATGATGATGTAAAGAGTTTAGTAGGGCGATATAGCAGATGAGGGATTAACATGAAGAATACAAATGTATATTCAAATTTACTTAGAAGGAATAAACAATATAAAAAACTTTTTTTAGCACAAGCAACGAGTACAATAGGTGATTGGTTTAGCACTATTGCTTTATTAACTTTTGTTTATGGGGTTACAGAGTCACCCTTAATGGTTAGTTTAACACTCATCAGTAAGGGGCTGCCCCAATTATTGTTTAGTCCTTTTGCAGGTGTATTCATTGATAGAACAAACAGAAAAAAGATTTTAATCATTACGGATATGATAAGAGCTGTTATTGTATTGGGACTCCTATTTGCAGAAGCTTTTGTATATATTGTGTTTATAGTAAATGCTTTGATGGCGATATGTTCAACCTTATTTAATCCCGCAAGGCAAAGTGTAATCCCTAAGTTAGTAAAGAAAGAACATTTACCTGTAGCCAATTCATTATCAAGCTCTATGCAGGCAATCTCTGCAATCCTTGGTTCTAGTATTGGTGGAATTGCACTAGGCTTTCTAAGTCCTAACATCGCTTTTGTGTTAAATAGCATGACCTTTATCATTTCAGCTTTATTCATAAAGTATACCGTAATTCCCCAAGCAGAGAAAAAACAAGAAGCCACTAAAATTGGTTACTTTAAAGATATGGTGGATGGTTATAAATTTATCATTCAGACTCCTATCATATTAGGTTTGATTTTAGTCGGAATGTCATGGGGGATTGTTGGTGGGGTTTATCAAATCCTACTTACCATTTATGGTTCTGATGTGTATCAACTAGGTAATAATGGCATCGGCATCTTATATGCAATACAAGGATTAGGAGTTTTGATTGGGAGTGTTTTTGTAGCAAAGTATATGTCATTGGATACTGAGAGAATGAAAAAATATTTTGGCTGGTCATATTTGTTACAGGGCATCTTTTTTATTTTGTTTGCTCTTTCTGTAAATCTTTTTGTTGGAATTCTTTTTCTTTTATTGATGCGCATTGCAGGAGGGATTATTATCCCATTAGACTCTACATTAATTCAAACGTATTCACCTGATGACCAAATAGGGAAAGTGTTTACGTTACATTACGCGGTTTATGGATCATTGTTTCAGCTCTCAATGTTTTTAACAGGTGTTTTACTAGATTATTACTCTCCTCAAGTTATCGGTGTAGTGTTCGGGATCATTTGTGTGTTTACTAGTAGTATCTGGCTTGTGCTTTTATATCAAAATAAGTTAGTGGCTTATAGATGAGTGATAGCCAATATGATAAACAAGAGATCCATAGAAATAATGGTGCTCCTGTTCATCATATTTAACTAAAGTAACCGTTAGTGTAGAAGCAGATTTCATTAAAGTTGTGCTTAATGATGGAACAATCGTGTAGATGTGAAAGCCATGATCATTTTATATTCATTTGCTGCTTGAATGATTTGATCATCATTTGCTGAAAATCCTGATTGTGCGATGTACTTAACACCACTTCTTGCAGCACGGTCAATATTATCCCTAAATGGCAAGTAAGCATCCGATGCATAAGATACATCTTCAAGTCGCCCAATCCATTCTTGTTTCTGTGTTTCAGTAAGTCGATTTGGGATAACTTTGAAGTTATTCTCCCAGTTCTCATTTTCAATATGTGTCATTTGATTATTTATCCAGCCGTCAATTGCATTATTCATTTCTGTCCGTGTTATTCCAGTGTGGTAGTCAAACTCTTTTATTATTGGATGTTGTCGTAGCCACCAATTGTCAGCTTTATCAGCTGCTAGTCTAGTGCAATGGATTCTTGATTGTTGTCCTGCACCAATACCAATGGTCTGCCCATCAAGTGCAAAACAAACTGAATTAGATTGAGTGTATTTTAGCGTTATTAACGCAATAAGCAGATCCCTTCTTGCATTCTTTGGGATTTCTGTTAACTCCGTGACGCAATTTTCTAAAGAATCCTGACCCATTTTCAGATCATTTCGATCTTGTTCCAGAGTAATTCCATTTACCGTTCTTGTTTCTTTGAAAGTAGGCACATAATCAGCATCGATCTCTATGATTAGGTATTTCCCCTTTTTTTTCTGTTTCAGGATCTCAAGAGCATCATCATCATATCCAGGGGCAATGATTGAATCTGATACTTCCCTCTTTAATAACTTTGCGACCGTAACATCAACCTTTTCACTGAAAGCAGCACAGTCACCAAATGAAGACATTCGATCGGCTCCTCTTGCCCGAGCATATGCAATCGCTAAGGGAGATAACTCAGTATCTTCTACAAAGTAAGATCTACATTGTGATTCGCTTAATGGACTATAAACAGCTGCTCCTGTTGGGCTGACATGTTTAAATGAAGCTGCAGATGGTAGCCCAGTAGCTTCATTTAGTTCAGACACCAACTGAATGGCATTAAGAGCATCCAAAAAGTTAATATAACTTGCTTCACCATTTAATATTTTGATAGGTAACTTTTCTTCACAGTAGAGTTTTGCGTTTTTCTGATGTGGATTCATACCGTACTTTAAATAAATAGAACTCATTAGTATCCCTCCATAAAAATAAAAGTACCTGATTAAATATCAGATACTTTGCCCAGGCGTACGGCGATATAATTATGTGCTTCCTCGTGGTTTTCTCCACGTTCACGCCAGTTGCACATAACAAACATTTACTTTAATTATAGGTTCATATTTATTTTATTTCAAGTTTCCATTGACATCTTTATTTATAATTAGGACCACATCATTGAATCACATAATTTTGGAAATATGCTAAAATAGGGTGATTGTGAAAAAATAATCTTCAGATAACTATAGGATAGAAAATCAATTTTTTTATTAATTCAATTAAAATGGAGAGTTTTAAATGAGTAAAGTAGGAATTTATAAGGTAGATATTACTCCCCCTTTGGGTATTGAATTTATTGGATACCATAGACCAACAGGGGTTAGAAATATTGATGAACGTATTTATTCAACTGCATTTGTATTTGAAAGTAATAATCTTAAAACTCTGTTTGTTAGTATAGATAATATTGGTATGCTAGTAGAAGATACTATGGAGATTCGTGAAAAAATTGCAAGTGAATTATGTATAGGCATTGAGAATATCACTATTGTTTTTACTCATACACACTCTGGTCCCTCAACAGTCAGTAATAGTGAAGTAGTTAAGGCTTATAAAGCGATTCTTATTAAAAATACTGTTAATGCAGCTGTTAAAGCGGATGAATGTTTGCAATCTTCTGAAGTTGGATGGAACGTTACTTTAGGAGAGATAGGGGTGAATCGTAGAGAAAAAACACAAGAAGGACGAGTTGAAATGGGTACCAATGAAAGAGGAGTTGTCGATAAACGAATTGGGATTTTGGCAATTAGAAATCAAAATGATCAACAGCTCTTAGGGGCGATTGTATTCTGTACTGCACATCCAAATGTCTTAAAGTCAGACAGTGACATTCTGTCAGGAGATTACCCTGGAATGACAAGAAGAATACTCGAACAAATACTAAACTGCCCTATCATCATCGTACAAGGTTCGTCTGGGAACGTTAATGCAAAATATCGTGGGTCAATGAAGGAAATAAAGCAGATGGCCTACACCTTAAGTGGAAGTGTTCTAACTATGCTTCCTTCAATTACGTACAATAAAATATATAGGTTACACACGACTTCAGCTATTTTACCAATGAAATTAATAGAGATACCAGAACCAGAAGGGATAAAAAACATGGCGTCATTAGCCCAAGAACAATGGGGAGTAAATACAAACAATTGGCTTAAAAGTGTATTAGAAATGTATGAACAAAACAGCAGGCAATTAGTTATTGATCTAGAGATTCAATTATTCCAAATTAACGAAGGGTCATTTTCAGGCATCCCAATGGAACCTTTCTCAGAGTTAGCTCTTGAGATCCAAGAAAAAATGAATACTAATCTCACATTTTTTGGTGGTTATACCAATGGTTATCTTGGTTACTTACCTACAAGAGCAGCATATCCTTATGGTGGTTACGAAGTGGAACTTAATCCAGTAGTATATGGGCCTATTACAAACCTCTGGATGCCTCCAGTAGAGAATACAGCCCAAATGGTTGTTAATAAGGTACTCGAATTACACAATAATTAAAGTGTTTCTTATATGATATGAACTAAATAATTAAGGAACAAATGTTTATGTTTGATTTTCCACAATAATACGATATGGCGCATTACTCTAATAAGAGAAGCGTCTTTCTTCATTGAAAGAGTCATTTTACGGAGGGTATTCCATGAAAACAAAATTAATCATGCTTGAAGGTATCCCGGGATCGGGGAAAACAACAACATCTCAGTATATCAGTGAGTTATTAAGTGAAAAAGAATTATACAATGATTTGTACATAGAAGGTAATATAAATCACCCAGCGGATTTCGAAGGAATAGCTTGTTTGACTGAAAATCAATATAGAGAAATTTTAAGTAAATATACTGAGTTTGCTGATATTATAGAATCAATTTCTGATAAAGGAGTAAATAATAATATATATGAAATAACTTATATGAAATATAAGGATGTTATTCCTAATTCTCTATTAAGAGCATTAGAACAATATGATGTATATCATCTTCCGAATGAACTATATTGTCAGTTATTGCTTGAGCGTTGGGAAAGTTTTTCAGATAATGCCAAAAAAGAAAGTAAGATTACTATTTTTGATTGTGCATTTTTACAAAATCCTATTAATACATTGCTTGCACGTGATGATCTTCCGGTATCAGATATTAAGAGATTTATTTTTAAACTTGCCGACATAATCAAGGATCTTAACCCAGTTATAATTTATTATTACCAAGATAATATCGGAGAAAGTGTTAAAAAAATAAAGTCAAAAAGATCTACTGAATGGTTTGAACGATCTATATGGTATTATACAAAACAAAAATTTGGGGAAGTAAGAAATCTGAACGGGTTAGAAGGAGTAATACACTATTTAGAGATAAGGAAACAGGTTGAATTAGAAATAGTAAACAGTTTAACTATAGATAAATTATTATTAAATAATTCTTCCTTTGACTGGGAATCAATGTATAAAGAAATTAGAACGTTTATGGAAACAAAACTTTAAAGGGATGAAAGAGGTTATATAATGAAAAAAATAGGGTTTATTACTTGGGGACTGAGTATTATAATATAATTTAAAACAATTTGATGGATAATTAATCCAAAGCAAAAATTTTATTTATTTTCTACATACACTCATGTTTTTGACCCTATTGATGAGCATGGAGTAACTTATCTTGGGATCATGGGTCATTTTTCAAGGTATCCGATGGACAATTTGATTATCCATGGTGGTTAGAACCGTTTCATTGATAGATGCAAGTAAATAGTTCATGATTCTTTAGGGGAGTGTTAATGCTGAAATATATTGAGTTTGGAATAGGTAATACATGGTTTGTTAGAACTGAAACAGAATTAAGTGATGGCACAGAATTTGAGGAAAAAGGAATCGTTGGTCCTGTTAATTTCCAGTCCGCATATATAAGAATATGGATTTATAAATCTGTTTTTATTTTTGATTTGAAAAAAGGTTTCCGCTTAGGAAAGAAAGTAACAACTTTAAACTAATTTTTGGTATCACAAGTAGGTGATATAGCTAGATTAGCTTACCTATGATATAGAATTTTCACTAGTTAGGAAGTGATTGTTATGAAAGAAAAAGTTTTAATTACTGGGGCTGGCAGGGGACTTGGGTATGAACTAACTAAGCATTTTTTTAATCATGAGTATGAAATCTTCCCAGTTGTACGAGATCCTGATCATGCTGATAAGTTGCAAAAAGAGTTTCCTTCTTGCAAACCAATAATAGTTGATATTACAGAAGATTCATCCATGGAAAAGATTCAATCGACTGTAACAAAATATACCAATGTGATAGATATTGTGATTAACAATGCAGGAATACCAGGCAGAGAGTATAAGTTTGAAAAAGTCAGTATATCAGAAATGAATGAAGCGATTCAAATACATTGTTTTGGTGTAATTAGAGTTGTTCAAGCTGCATTACCAATATTGAAAAATGCTAAGAATCCAAGAGTGATTAATGTTTCTTCTCGATTAGGTTCTTTAACGAAAATGGCATCAGGTGAGTTTAAAAAAAGAAAATTTGCTTATTCCTATCGAGTGGCAAAAGCAGCTCAAAATATGCTTTCTATTTGTATGAGTAATGAACTCGAAGAGTATGGCATCAGTGTAAACTCCATTCATCCAGGAAAAATTAAAACAAGAACGGCTGCATCAGATGCGGATCTTGAACCACATGAAGCGGCAGAAAATATATTTAAATGGGTTGAAAAACTTGAAAAAGGTGAATCTAGGATATATGCAGAACCTGGAGTTGGGAAACTGCCGTGGTAATGTAAATATTTAACTTAAAATCTCAATTTTTGAATTGTTTTTAGGAGGGGAAGCAGATGATTGTAAAACGATTAAATTCATCAAATGCAATAGAATATAGAGAGTTAAGACTTGAAGGTTTGTTAAACTATCCTTCTGCATTTGGTTCTAGTTATGAAGAAGAAAAAGAGAGTAGTAATGAAGTATATGAAAATAGATTGGCATCAGAGTTTATTACTTTAGGTGCGTTTGAAAATGGACAGCTAACCGGCATTGTAACACTAGTAAAAGAAACAAAAATGAAATTAAAACATAGAGCAAATATTTATGCAATGTATGTCCGGTCTGTTGCGCATGGAAAGGGAATTGGAAAGAGTTTGATGATAGAAGCTATAAATAGAGCTAAGGAATTAGATGGTATCGAGCAAGTATATTTGAGTGTAAACAAAGATAATGTGGCTGCTAGGAGGCTGTATCTTTCTATGGGATTTGAGACATTTGGTATAGATAAAAGGTCTCTAAAGATTGAAGATACATATTACGATGAAGAACACATGGTGTTGTTCCTATAACATAGTTGTAAGTTAAATGAAATAATAGAGAAGAGGAACTTGTGATGTCAAATCAATTATTTGAAGGGGAACAATTAAAATTAAGAGCACTGAATGATTCAGATATTCCTACTATTTTGAAATGGTATGAAAATGCTGATTTTTTAAATTTCTTCTCTGCCGAAGCCGCAATTCCAAAACAAGCTCATGAATTCAAAAAATGGACTGAAGCATCCAATTCAAATGAATTTCGTTTTGCAGTTAGATTAAAGGAAACAGATGAGTTGATCGGTATGATAGAAATTGATGGTGTATTGTGGAATCATCGAACAGCATGGATATCAATGGCGATTGGAGATAAAGAAAACTGGTCAAAGGGTTACGGAACTGAGATGTTAACACTAGCTCTTCGGTATGCATTTAGTGAACTGAATCTATATCGTTTGCAGTTAACCGTTTTTGAGTTCAATGAACGAGCAGTTGCATTATATGAAAAACTTGGTTTTAAACAAGAGGGAACTTACCGAGAGTTTCTTGAGCGCGAAGGTAAGCGTTATGATATGTTTCTATATGGATTGTTAAGACATGAATATCATGCTAGGTAGAAAACACACCCTGTACAAGATACGGGGTGTGTTTTGTTATAATATTTTATTTAATTACGGCGTCTAATGCTACTTCAATCATTTCGTTAAAAGTGGTTTGTCTTTCTTGAGAAGTCGTTTCTTCACCTGTTAAAATATGATCACTTACGGTTAAAACGGATAATGCATTAACATCAAATTTTGATGCTAAAGTGTATAATGCTGTTGTTTCCATTTCTACAGCAAGTACACCATAACGAGCTAATTTTTCGAGTTGGGCATTGTCATTGTAAAATTGATCAGCCGTAAATACATTCCCGACTTTAATTTCGAGACCTTTCTCAACACCAGTATCATATGCTTTCTTCAAAAGATCAAAACTTGCAGTTGGAGCATAATCAATAGGGCCAAACTCAACACGATTCATTTGTGAATCTGTTGAAGAGGTCATGGCTAGAATGACGTCTCGAACTTTAACGTCTTTTTGAATTGCACCGCATGATCCAACCCGAATTAGATTTTTTACACCATAACTCTGGATCAACTCATTAACATAAATAGAGATAGAAGGGACTCCCATCCCTGTTCCTTGTACAGAAATGCGTTCATTTTTATATGTACCTGTAAATCCTAACATACCACGAACATTGTTATAACAAGAAATGTCTTCTAAAAATGTTTCAGCAATATATTTTGCTCTTAACGGATCACCTGGTAGCAGAATCGTTTCAGCGATTTCATTTTCTTTTGCTTCAATATGTACACTCATTTTCTTCAATTCCTTTACTTTTGTTTTTCAGAGTTACCTTCTTTTAGGTTGAAGTATATAACCTTGCTTAACCAATGTATCATAATCAATATTTTGATTCAAATAAGGTCATTTTGTGAATGAAATTTCCCCCTATTTTTATAGCTAAATTTCGTTTATAGTTTATAGTAGTGTAGTGAAATAGCTGAAACACTATGAGTGGAGTATTGATAGTAATTTGAGGTGATTTATATTGTTAATATATAATGCAAATGTTGTATGCTTAAATGATTTGATTGAACAAGGTGCAGTTTATATCCAGAATGGAAGAGTAAATAGGATCTTAAGTCATCAAGAACTGGATTCTTTTCTATTGAAAAAACCTGATCTATACAGCGTGAATGCTGGAGGTGCCTGGTTAATTCCTGGATTTGTAGATGTTCATGTACATGGTGGGAACGGATATGATTTTATGGATGCCACGGAAGAGTCTCTTCTGGGAATTAGTAAATTCCATGCTCAACATGGAACAACTTCAATGTTGGCGACAACGGTTACATCTTCAAAGGATAACATTGAAAAAGTGCTGAAATCTGTAGCAAGTTTTCAGGAGGAAATCCAACCTTTTGCTCAAGTCATAGGAGTTCATTTAGAAGGTCCATTTATCAGCCCCAATATGCCAGGTGCACAAAACCCAAATTATATCGTTCCTCCAAATGTGAATTGGATGAAGGAATGGACAGAGATTTATCCTAATATTGTAAAAATTTTAACTTTGGCACCTGAAGCAGACCATGCGATAGAAGTGATTGAATATAGCTTATCACAAGGGATTGTTATAGCATGTGGCCATTCAGATGGGACATATGAGGAAATTTTAAGAGCAACGGAGGCTGGTTTAACCCACTCTGTTCATATGTATAATGCAATGAGAGGTTTTCATCATAGAGAACCTGGTGTAGCAGGAAATATATTAGTCAATGAAGGATTGAGCACTGAAATTATAGCAGACGGAGAACATGTTCATCCTGTTTCCATTCAATTATTAACTAAATTGAAAAACAAAGATAATTTACTTCTAATTACTGATGCAATGTCTGCAGCTGGTTTAGGGGACGGGACTTATAATTTAGGTGGACTAGAAGTTGTTATGAAGGATAATGTTGCAAGGTTAAAAGAAGGTGGGAATCTTGCAGGAAGCAGTTTAACGATGATTGAAGGGTTTAAATATATGGTGAACACAGTAGGATTGTCTGTTTCAGAAGCTAGTAAATTAGCT
This sequence comes from Chengkuizengella axinellae, assembly GCF_030730905.1. GTDB lineage: Bacteria > Bacillota > Bacilli > Paenibacillales > KCTC-33759 > Chengkuizengella > Chengkuizengella axinellae. The sequence continues at coordinate 484,990 of NZ_JAVAMP010000001.1, forward strand.
AGTTATAATCCAGCAAAACTGTTGGGTCTTGAATATGAAGTTGGAAGTATAAGAGAAGGGTATCAAGCAGACCTGTTATTGTTAACAAAAGATTTAGAGATAGAAAAGGTATGGAAAAGAGGGGAACTAATAGAGTTTTAAACTATAATGATATTTGTAAAACTTTCTCATGGAAAAATAAAGTAATGAAAAGTATAATGAATTGAACGGAATCAATTTAAATAGAAGGTTGGTTGAATTAATGGGTGGACCAATAAGTTTGCTAATCGGACTTCTGATATGGGTTATTTCTATTTTGATAATCAGTAAAATTTCTAAACAAAAAGAATCGGAAATTCATATGTTATGGAAGATCATTGTATCTTTCTTTGGACCGTTCGGTGTTTTAGCTTATTACTTAAAAGTTAGATAGTCATTAAAGTTGTATCATGTTCATTGGAACATGATTTTTTTTGTGCTTTTTTTTTATAGTATATGGAATGGAAATGTATACATAATAAAGACAATGATAAAGAAGTGACAGTTCTTTTCAAATTATTTTTTATAGGGGTATGGTCATGGAAGTCATCATTGCAGTTTATTATGTTTTATGGTTTTTTTCCATTGTAGGGCTCATTTGGCTTTGGGCTGATGCTACTGAAAAAAGAGGAACGAATATTGGATGTTTATGGGCCTTGGTCGTTTTGATCCTCGGACCGATTGCTTTTATAGCCTATTTGTTTGTTAGAAAGGCAGATTAATTAACTATTAAATGAATGTTAGTATATGGGGGCAATAGCTCATACAAAACATCTTTCTCTTGTATAAAATAGTTAATCAAATTATAAAAGAGGAGAGGTTTTAAATGAGTATGAAGGAACATCCTTTTATCACCTCAGATCAAGATTCACCAAACCAAGGAATGGAAGAATCACTAACTCCATTAATAACAGTAGACATTCTTACAGTTGAAGTGTATATATGTCAACCTGGAAGCAAGTGAAATTGGATTCTTCAGTGGATTATTGAGAGATTGCAGTTTCTGGTAACATTTTTTCAACTGTAGCTTCTGGACTTCTTCGTAATAATATACCGTTAGCTAGACAAAGTGATCAGATTGTATCAACAAATTCAACACAGGATATTGGAACTATTCCTGAGTTAACATGGGTGGATCAAAATCCACCACTTGGATTAAATATTTATACAATTGTTATGACTCGTTTATTGGATAATGTAAATGACGTTCTTATCGGGACGAAAGCTTTAAACGCGACTGTTTTATTCCCGGAAACAAAGTTTCTTAAGAAGCCTTTTATTGAATCACAACAATTCGATTTTGATGAAAATGATTTACAATTGATTACGGATATGCCAGTATGTGTTGCTGAAGTGAAAGTATGTGTAACAAATCCGTCATAAAGACAGAATATTGATTCACTCCTAGAAGTGGGCATTCATCTACCCAAGTTAATCCTGGGGTGACATCAAATTCTTCTCCATTTGGTATAACATAAGAATTTATGTGTGTTTGTTCAGCTAATAACAACCCGTTTCTAAATAATTGATAATTAACAATAGAATCGGTAGGTGTATCTGATATTAAAGCTTCTATGCGCATATTTACAGTAGAATCTAACTTTATTTGAGTGCTCTTGATGAGTCGTGTAGCCGGTGATGTTAATATTTCAGATGTACTTATTGGTACAAAATCTTTAAATGCTACCGTGATCTCTACCAGGAAATTATGATTTCTTGGTCAAATATATTAATAGTTAAACATGTTGATAATAGATTATGTTAAAATTTTAGGTAATCTATTTTTAATTCATACAGAAAAGGTTATGAGGTTTTTAGTTTTATGTAATTGCAAAATTCAACTGTTAGACTTAGGGGGATTAATGATGAATCTAAAAGCAGTTTTATTTGATTTTGACGGAACAATAGCAGATACACTGCCAGAAGTTTTTAATTCTTTTAATGATGTTTTTATGTATTATGAAGGTAAACATTTAACAGGTAAAGAGATTATACAGTTATTTGGACCTACTGAAGATGAAATTATATTAGATTTTTTACAGAACAAACAACTAGCCGATGAGGCGATTGAAAGATATTATACTACATATCAAAAAGCACATTCTAGCATAATGAAAAGTTCGAATGAAATTATATCAATGTTAAAGTTGTTAATAGACAAGAAACTACGATTAGGAATCATTACTGGCAAGAGCAGAAGAGGGTTAGATATTTCCTTAAATGAACTAGGTATAGCTTCTATGTTTGAAGCAACTGTAGCGGGAAATGAAGTGCAACATCCGAAACCAGATCCGGAAGGTATATTAAAAACAATGGAGATGATGAACTTGAAAAAGAATGAAGTTATTTTCGTAGGTGATAGTAACGCAGATATTAAGGCAGGGAAAGCTGCAAATATATTAACCGTAGGAGTACATTGGTTATCAACAGTTCAAAGCTCTAGTTTTGAGATTGAACCAGACTATTATATTACAAAAACAGTGGATTTTATGAAGTTTGTTGAAGAGCACATATAAAATTTAAGCAAGATTCAATTTGGAAATTAAATAGGATCGTTTAATTAAATGTTCCGATCACTAGCAGATTAAAAGGAGGGGCTGTTTTGGAAAGTTTTACAGAAAAAGCGATTAAAATCATAAAACAAATCCCTGCAGGAAAAGTAATGACTTACGGTCAAATTGCCAAAATAGCGGGGAGCCCAAGAGGAGCTAGACAGGTAGTGAGAATTCTTCATTCCATGAGTCAAAAACATAAACTCCCTTGGCATAGAGTGATCAATGCCAAAGGTGAAATAGGGTTAAAGGATGATTTATTTTTTATTCAAAAGATGTCACTTGAAAGTGAAGGTGTAGTGTTTATTTCCGAACGCTCAATAAGTCTCGAAAAATTTCAATACCATACGGAACATTAAAGCTCCATCCAGAATCTTCTAACTATATTTCCACTTTCCTCAACATAATCTGAATCAGGAATCCCGCCATTATTTAATATTGTTTTTTTTGATGAGGAACAAATCCATCTGGAATATTTAAACCTTTTTCAGATTCATATAAAAAATTTAACAAACCATGGAAATCGGATGGATCCTGGCTAATTACAAAAGGGACATACTTCTCTCCACTGTCAACCCAATCCTGATAAAAAGATAGATACTCTTGTTTTAATTCTTCTGTAGGTTTACTTAAATAAACTACATTCATAACTGCTCCCCCTTTAATGATTTTCCAACTATTCTACCATAATTTAGATGCAACAATATACAAAAAAATAACGTTTATTGTATATCGCCTTTTGCTTGTTGAAAGCATCATATACTCATAAAACATGGAGGAGTTACTTTGAAACGAATAACAAAGATTCTTCAGTGCATCTTGATATTTCTCTTTTCTATATTTATTTATATACCTTCTACTTCACATGCTTGTTATTGTATAGGTCCAGATTTTGATGAAGCACTTGCACAATCTGAGATTATTTTCACTGGGAAAATTGTTGAAGTTCAACATCCAAGAGAGGATGCAAAAGAGTTTGGAACACCCGTTTTGTTTGAGGTGACACAAGCATTTAAAGGAATAGAAACATCCCAAATCATTATGAATATATTTACAACAAGTGATTGTGCTTATCATCCTCCAATAATAGGAAGTGAGCATTTGATTTATACAAGTTTAAATGAAGAAGGGAATTATTTCGTGTATGAATGTACACGTGCATTTAGGTTGGATTCTGCAGAGTTTGTTCTAGCTCAAGAGGATTTAAAGAAGTTGGGTGAAGGTTATCAACCAACTGAAATCATTGATTTAACGCAAACTAAGGATAAAGATAGTGAAGAAAAAGACTTTAACTATAGTTATATTTTAGCATCTAGTGTGATTATCGTTATATTATTTTTATTATTTAAAAGGCTAGGAAAAAAACAAAGTTAAACCTATGAGATGAATGAACCCCAATAATAAGGCTCCTATGTTGGTTAAGCTGACTTGCATAGGAGTTTGTTCGTGCCAAATGAAAGAAGAAGCTTCTCCTAATTATGGTTTGATCGAAAAGAAAGAAGTAAATAATAAGAACAAGAAAAAAATCTGACAAGATTTGATTAAACCAATTTAGGAGCGTATAAGGTGGATAAAAGAAGGATTTTAATTACATTACTCATTTTCACTCTAATTATTGGTATTTTAGATTTTAGATTGTTTTGGATCCAAGTGATTGAAACAAAAAGTTTTTCAAATAAGGATATCAACCTAATTGAACGTTCTGTAAGTCAAAGAGAATCTGGTGTTGTATTGTCTTTAGGAAGAGGACAATTTTATGATCGAAATGGTGAGCCATTGACTGGAAGAAAAGTCAACGTACTAGCTGTTTTTCCAAACGACAGTCATTTCCAGGGAAATGATAAAAAAATAAATACACTTTCTGATATTTTAGGTGTTACAGTTCAAGAATGGACTGATTATTTCAACAGTATGAAAGAACCTGAAATTTGGAGTAAATCAACAGCTTCAACTCCATATATATTGTCAAATAAACAGGTGGAAAATATTAATGAACTGAATTTACCAGGCATTCAAGCAGTAGAATATGAATTAAGATATCCGGAACCTTATCTCGCAAGTCATTTGATTGGTTTTATTGGTGAAAATCCAAGTCGAATACAGCAACTCTATCCATCAGAAATAGAAAATGGTGAAATGACATTAAAGACACAGATAGGTGCTAGTGGATTGGAAAAAACATTGGATTTTCACATCCAAAGTGTAGAAGATATTTCACTTTCATTTTTTACGGATGGCAAAAGCAAGGCGATTTCTGGTTTGGATTTGAGACTTGTTCAATCTAACAATCCATTTTATCCTTTGAAAGTCAATACAACTATACATAAGGACATCCAACAAAATGTGGAGCGCATTTTAGATGCTCATACTACAGAAAAAAGTGCAGTCGTTGTTTTAGACTCTATTAATGCAGATGTGTTAGCCATGGTGAGTCGACCAAATTATGATCCTTATGATGTATCTATGTCAATAGGTGATTGGAGCAATCTAACTCTGAAGGCGCATACACCTGGTTCCATATTTAAAACCATTGTTGCAGCCGCCGCACTTGAAAATAATATCGTACACCCCAAAGAAGAGTTTGAATGCAATGGACATTTAGGGAAATACGGATTTACATGCTGGAGAAAGGAGGGACATGGAACAATTACTTTTGAAGAAGCTTTTGCCCAATCCTGCAATATTACTTTTGCAAAAGTAATGGAACGAATGAGTGCGGATGTGTTAGAAGAGACATTCAAGAAACTTGGTGGATTACAGAAAAATGGCTGGTATCAATCACTAGACGATCATGTGTTTACTCAGTTTGATCATGAAGAGGTTGGACTTATTTTTTCTAATCATACACTTAAAAATGATGATGGTGTGAAAGCTCAAACGTCAATAGGTCAAAGAGATGTACGGATGACCCCGCTGCAAGCTGCTAACTTAATTGTTACTATCTTAAATCAAGGTGTAATTAAACAACCTAGGGTTGTTAAAGAAATCCGTTATCAGAATGATTCCTTTAAACAAGCGTTTGAAGCACAGAATTTAAATTCAGATGAATATAAAATATCGATGGATACTTCTTATAAATTAATGCAATGGATGGAAAAAGTCGTACTAGATGGAACTGGAAAGAGTTTAATCAATAACACGTGGAAATTAGCTGGGAAATCTGGGACAGCTGAAGTTGTTGTAGACGGTTTAGACGGGGAGAACCAATGGTTTATAGGTTATGGTCCAGTAGAGAATCCTAAATATGCGATAGCTGTGTTTGTTCAGAATCCTTATGAGGGAGGACAGCATAAAGCTACAAAAATTTTCGGAGAGATAATGGAATGGTTGGCAAAGTGAAGTTGGTTGGAAATCCAGCTATTCTTTTTTAAAGGAATGAATGAAAGAGTTTATAAATTCAATGTTCAAAAATAACAGCTGGAGCTATGGTTAATTAAATAGTATCTTCTACAATGGAAATATACTCTTTAATGTCTTTAAAAATCAAATGGATTGATTGCTGCCAAAATTCTGGGTTCTCAATATCAATATGAAAGTGTTCTTGTAATAACTCTTTGACAGGTTTTTTTCCAGTTTCACTTAAAAATATTTTGAATTTAGGTTTAAAATCGTTTCCATTCTCCTTAGCAATAACAGATAAACCCAAACTTAGCAAATACCCAAAGGTATAGGGATAATTGTAAAAAGGGATGTTTGGTTCATAAAAATGTCCGTATTTTATCCATATTGAAGGCTGGTATTGATCTAAGCTATCTCCAAACGCTTTCTTTTGAGACTGGATTGATAATAACTCTATATCAGCAGCTTTTAATGCTCCATTCTTACTTTTTTCATAGAAAAGTTGTTCAAACATAAACGCTCCACGTACAGCCATCAAGTAATTGATGCTATTTTGCAATTTATAGTTTAGCAAAGATTTTTTTGCGCTTTGATCACTTGATTCAATTAAATGATCTAGAAATATGATTTCAAAAAAAATGGATGAGCACTCAGCGATACTCATTGGAAGATGATCGTCAAGAAAAGTGAGGGCGGATTTATCTTTCATTTGTTTAAAATGCCATGCATGTCCCAACTCATGTGCTAATATTCTTGCACTCTTTACTGTACCATTGAAATTTAATGAGATTCGAGACTCCCCATCTTGAATGAAGGGTACACAAAATCCTCCTTGAGGCTTATCCCTTCTAGGTTCTGCATCAACCCAATCATCTTTGATGGCTTTAAGTACAAATTGTGCCATTTCTACATCTACTTTTTCTAATGAATAGTATATCTTTTCTACTGCTTTTGAAAATGAAATTTCGGTTTGATCTTTTTGATTTTCGTTCATGAATTGATCCCAAGAATGTATGTTTTCCTCTTTCTTTTTAAAATCTAAAAGAAGAGTTAGATTTGCAAGATTCTTTTCAATGACTCCCCACATAGTCTGAAGCGTTTTATGTGAGATGCCATTTAGTTCTAGAGACTCTGATAAAATGCTTGATTTATTCGTATTTTGATTTTGTACTAACCTTAATCTTGCAACATGATTTAGAACTGTGGCAAATAGATCTTTTTCCTCTTCAGTTAATTTCTGATCCCCATCATTCATATTCATTTTTAATTTTTTTTTCAGCTGAATATACATTTGGTTCCAATGGGATAATTCGTTTTTGGTAAAGTTAATTATTTTTTCTTCAATTTCATTATTAGTTGCAGTGTCTAAATCAGTAATAAAGGGTTTTACTAAAGAACGGAAATCACTTTTGATTGAAGAGATTTCGTTATGTAATAAAGTTAGTTTAGTTTGGTCTGTTGCTTCGGATTGTAGACAATAACAATAATAATATGCTTTTTCTAGTCTGCTTCTCATATCGGATAACGATTGCAAGGTTTGTTCATCTATAAATTGTTCTGAGTTTAATTTGAACGTTTTTTTATTTTTTAGTTGACTTAACATTTTTTTTAGTTCACTGAGCTCCATTGATAACGCCTGAACTGATTCGTTTGGATATAACCTTTTTAAATTCCATCTAGTTGGCTTTTGAAAAGATAGTTTCATTATAGAATGCCTCCATTTTTATATTTGTTCAATTTATTTTGAACAAAATTATAGTTTTATAATATTTGAATTATTAGGAGTTGTAAATGGTTTTATGAAAATTTGTTGTTCTTCATATTTTTAATTTGATATGATGTGTTTAATATAAGGTAGTGTTCAGGTAGGAGGATATGAATGTCATATGTTGTGAGTTTAGAAAATTCAACTGTTTATGAATTGCTTTTAAGTCTTCTTTTATATAAAAGAAGAAAAAATTTAAAATATTTGTATAAAGGATCGGACTGGGTTGAAAAAGTAAATGAAAAAATGTCTGACTCTTTTAAAAATAAACTTGATGGATGGGAGGATTTATCTTTTGGAGAAGTGGTGTGTTTATTTATCGAAAAATGTCCCCACAAACAAGATGTAGATTCTTTTTTAGAATGGTTTGAAAATTTACCTTTGGCTGCATCGTATGAATTGCTCACACCACATTTAAGAAAAGAAGATTCGCATCTATTGCTTGATTTAGAAAATCAAAAGAAGTTATACAGTTATTTACTTACAGAGTGGAATCGTCAATATTTTAAATTTGAGGATGTAGGGCGGACGATGACCAATGAACGTAACAGATATGAGAAGAAAATGGGGAAGGTTTCTTCTGAGCAGCTGGTAGAGGATTTTGCTACAGGTCTGAAAGTAGAAATCCCATCTATTAATCATGTTGTACTCGTTCCATCAATACATTTTCAGCCACTTCATACTTTTAGTGTTTTTAAAGAAAAAATGTTTGTATGGTACCCTGTACAAAATGAAGAGTCTAGAGATAAAGTATATTCCATTTCTAAAGCTTTATCTGATGAGAAACGTTTGGATATACTGCAATTACTTTCCCAAGACAAGCATAAATTTACCGATATTTTAAAAGAAGTTGGAGGGACAAAAGGAAATCTTCATCATCATATTATGATATTAAGGTCTGCAAACCTTATTCGTGTTCATCTAACAAATCAAAATCAGTTTTATTTAAGTACAAGGAGAGGGTTTGTTTCTGAGCTGAACACAAAACTGAAGGGGTTGATTAACATTATTTAAATCTAAAGGAAAATGAAGGTCTTATTTTCCTTTAGATCGGCTTTGAATAAAAATAGAGGAAAATAGAGCTTTGTTTCAATACTTAGATAAGTATTTACCAAAATTCACATGAACAAGGCTAAAAAATTCCCTCTATTTTTGAAAGTGATGATGATCATGCTGAAATAAAGTTATCCTCAAGTTTAATTACATTTTCCAATATAAAGGTGCCTCTTTTCTTAATGATCCCTCAACTTCACCATTTTCCTTACGCCAATATTCAAGACCACCTATTAATTCTTTCACTCTAAATCCAAGTTCTGCAAATTTAGCCGCAGCTTTAGTAGCTCCGTTACAAGCAGGTCCCCAGCAATATGTGATCAATGTTTTTTGCTTGTCTAAAAATGGTGTTGTTTCCGTATTTATACGATTTGTCGGTAACGAGTGAGCTCCGGGTATATGGCACTCCTCATAAGATTTAGGATCACGAACGTCAATAATAGTAAATTGCTCACAGCCTTTTTTTAAATCAATTAATAGATCTGCTACATCTGTTTCAAATTCAAGTTTGCCCATGAAGTGTTGATAAGCCTTTTTAGGATCAGCTGCCTCTGTTTGTAATACTAAAGAAAATTTAGGTTTTGTTTTCATTTTTTTCTCCTCCAAATGAAAGTAATTTAAGATGTTTTCATTGTATTTTATTTCCTGTACTATAGATATAGATAGTTATCGATATAAAATATCAGAGATAGTGATACGGTGGTGAGTTACAAGTGGAATTGTTATATTTAAAAACATTTTGTGAGGTTATAAAATGGAGGAGTTATTCTAGAACTGCAATGGAGTTGGATTATGCTCAATCTAGTGTAACCAATCATATTCAAAAGCTAGAGGAATCATATGGAAACGTCAAATTGCTAGAAAGAAAAGGGAATCAAATGGTACCTACAATTACTGGAGAAGTGCTATATGATTATGCGAGGAAGATTATTTCCTTACATCAAGAAGCGAAGGAGAAAATCATCAAACAAGATTCTGGGATCATAACGATTGGAATTATAGAGACATTAGCCATATATTACTTGCCAAACTTATTAGAACGATTTAAGCAGTCGTATCCCGATATTAATATTCGTATATTACCAGGCAATGAAGCTAAAATTATTCAGAAGGTAAAGGATAAAGAAATTGATTTTGGTTTTATACTTGATGTCCCTTATGAGTCAAAAGAGATAGAAACTGTTTCATTACAGAAGCAAAATATGGTCATTTTGGTGGCCGAAGATCATCCTCTATCTACTAAATCAGAGCTTACAGTACGGGAAATTGCAGACGAGAAGTTAATTTTGACTGAGGAAGGGTGTACATATCGTGCATTTCTATTACATGAGATGAATAAATTAGGTATTACTTCTAATATTTCACTTGAATTAGGAAGTGTTGAAACAATTAAAAAGGCAGTAGGGTATCGATGGGGAATTGCCTTTTTACCTCAATTTGCTGTTGAGGAAAATATAGAAGACAAAGGATACAAAAGCATTCCTTTTTTGAACGATAATTTTAATTTTTATAGCCAGTTACTTTATAAGAAGGATAAATGGATTTCTAAGGCATCTCAAAAGTTTATAGATATTCAGAAGGTTTAATGGAATGCATTAACGAATTATTAATTTTATATCTAAAATTAGGAACATTTTGGACGAAAAACTTGGAGTGATGTAAGAGTCTACTTTTGATGACTCAGTAGAGTGAATAGAGGATACTAAGATAGGTATGATGAAATGAACAAATTATTCTAACATAGCAGATTGCTATGACAAAAATAAGTATAGACATGGTATCCCATTAGATGAAGATTAAGAAGTTCAATAGAAAGCAACTCAGATCTAGCAAATATGAAAATTTTAGATTTAGCATGTTGATTTTCAAAAGGGATTAGCTGAAAAAATGCCATACGATATCAAATTGACTTTTGGATACTAGTTTTGTTTATTGAGAAAGGTGGAGCAGAAGTGAAACTATTTTTCTCCTATAGGAGGTTTTGTTCTAAAAAACAAATCATTTCAATAGTATTGATCATCATATTTTTCATTCAGTTTTCTTCCTTCTCATATGCTAATGGAATGTCGTATTATCGAGACTCTGGTCAAGCCACAGGTAATTTAGTTCCTCTAAAGGAAGAAAGAGTGAATATATTAAAGGAAGAATTACATATAGAGATGGAGCCAAAAGGTAAACGTTTTTTTGAAAATGAATATATGAATGTGAATGTGAAGGTTATATACTATCTGGAAAATCAAGCAGAAGAATCGATTGAAGTTCCAGTAGCATTTCCTCAGCAGGGAGAAACAAAAGAATGGGAAGTTTTCTTGGATCAAACCAATATTTCTCTTGAGGGTGGAATTGACTTAAAGAATCAAATAAATGAAATTATTTTTGATGGTTATAAGAATGCGAACTGGATGAATCCATGGACCAATGAAGAATATTATTATTCTATTGGTGCTGAAAGTTACTTCGAAACCTTGGAAGCCAAAAAGTTTACACTTGAACTATCACCGGGAATACATCAATTGGATGTCCATTATACTGTACGATCTGGGATAGATGAGGAACTATCTCTAAATCCGATATATAGATTTGATTACTTATTGTTACCAGCAGCTTATTGGAATGAATTTCAGGATCTTTCAATTAAGCTGAACTTTCCATTCTCACATCTTTTAAGAAGTAATTTTGCATTTGATCAAGTAGATCAGCATACATGGACAGCCTCATTTGACAAACTTCCAGAAGAAAATTTGCGTTTATATTTTACATCAACAGAAGGCACATTTGGAGGGTTAATTACATCACGTTCACAAGCACTTGCTTCAATCCCTATAGTGCTTTTTGCTTTTTTTATAATGATCTATTTAGGGCATAGGTTCTTGAGAACAAAACTAGCTATGGTGTTAAATATAGGAGGCAGCTTAAGTTTAGGTATATTCTTTTATTTCATCTTGCAGCGAAAACTCATTCCATATCCATTTAATGTATTGCAAATAGGGTTGTTTTTTATATTAAATATTTTCTTATTGTTTATGGTTGTCATGAGTGTGTTGGTATACTTAAATATCATTAACATAGATAGTATAAAGCGAAAGGTGCTTTTTTCTTTTCCTTTTTTATATAAAATACGAATTTCGCAATTAAGATTAACTAGGTATGTCAAAAATAATCTGGATTCAAATCTATATACAATTCAAAGAATGGAGGAAACGCTCCCTTTTACTTTAAAAAAACATCAGTCTCTACTAAGAAGAAAACTCGGTTCTTCAGATCCAGTATTACAGGAAAACAAAATCGTAAACTTGAACATTTGTATAAATAGGATGGATGGGGTAGTGATTAATCCAGGAGAGACTTATTCTTTTTGGAAATTGATTGGAAGACCTACTGCTAAAAAAGGATTTGTAGAGGGGATGTTACTTTCTCAAGGGAATGTTAGCACTGGGATCGGTGGAGGCGTATGTCAATTGGCTAATTTGTTGTATTGGTTAATTTTACATACCCCTTTAGAAGTAGTAGAGAGACATCACCACAGCTTTGATCCATTTCCTGATGACCACAGAGTTCTTCCGTTTGGCAGTGGAGCAAGTGTTTTTTACAATTATATTGATCTTAAGTTCTATAATCCTACACAGCAAAAGTTTCAAATTAAGTTGTGGTTAACAGATAAACAGCTTAAAGGTGCAGTTCATAGTGATAAGGAATGGAAATACGCCTATCATATTGAGGAAAAAAATCATAGGTTCATTCAAAAAGATGGGAAAAACTATCGCGAGAATGAAATTTGGCGAAGGATAGTAGACAAGAGAACTGGAAATACGTTAAACAAAGAGTTAATTGTTCATAACTTTTCTGAGGTGAAGTATGAATTAATCATGGACGATAGACCAATAGAAGAAAACAACATGTAAAGATAAGGGGAGTTAAATGACATTCATAGAAGAAATCCAAGATGGTATAAGATATGAAGTAAAACAATTTATCATAGACAATTGGGGATCTAACACGATGGTTTCAAGAGGAAGAGTTCATAATATAGATGCACTTCCAGGGTATGTCACTTATGATGAGGATACGGGATATGATGATATTCCGATAGAACATGAAATTGAGTTTGAATATTTCATAGAATAAGGAGTTAAATATGAAAACAAAATACATATTAACAGATTTAGACGGTACTTTGATTCGTTCGAATCAAACGATTTCTGATTATTCAGTAAAGGTAGTTACAGATGCATTAAATAATGGACATGTGGTAAGTTATGCCACTGCAAGAAGTTATATAAGCTCAATGGACATCCTTTCGGATATCCCATGGAAGTTCCCACTTGTGTTATATAACGGTGCACTCTTATATGATCCAGTTCAACAAAGGTTAATAGATGGGCATTTTCTAGATACCAACATTTCAAATGAAATTATTGCATTAGGAGAACAGCACAACATATCACCATTTTTGTTCTTTCTTGATGCCCAAGATGAAGAAAAGGTATTCCACAAGAAATTATCAAGAGACTGTGATTTGAAATTTTTTAACAGCAGACCAAATGATCCAAGGTTTAATCAAGTTAATCATTTGGTTTTCCCAGAAGATTCTAAAACAATTATAGTTACCTTTATCGGTACATACGAGGAATTAAAGCCGATTTATGATAAAGTAGAGCGCACATATAAAGATCATATCCATATCCATTTCATGGAGGATAGTTATATTACAAACAACTACTTCCTAGAATTTTGCCATCCTTTAGCCAACAAAAAGAAAGGGCTTGAGTTATGGTGTGATCATTTGGGGTGTGATAAAGAGGATGTGGTTGTATTTGGAGACAACCTAAATGATCTTGGGATGTTTGAGGGAGCAGGTAGAGGAGTAGCAGTTGGGAATGCACATGACCAGTTGAAAAAACTAGCAAATGAAGTAATAGAACACCACGATAAAGATGCCGTGGCTAAATATATTAACAAAATTGTTTGAAGAAGATGATAGTCCATAAAGGGGAGGATTACATGATCTATGAAATGACAGTTCAAGTGAGAGTTACTGATTTTGAAGAAGGGAAAAGATGGTATGAAACACTACTTAACAGAGTACCTGACTTTGTCCCACATGAGGGTTTTGCTGAATGGGAGTTGGTCCCTGGATGTTGGCTGCAACTAGCAGAAGGTGAACCTTCAAAAGGAAGTGGACCTATTCGTTTAGGAGTAAACTATATCGAGGCTGAGCAAGAAAGAATGATGAAAGAATTAAATGTTGAAGCTTTTGAGATTCGTTCAAGAGCTGAAGTTCCTGTTAGGTGGGCTAGTTTTCAAGACCCATGGGGAAATCAAATTGGATTTTTTGAGTATAAAGATGAAGAAGAAAAACAAGGGAAAATCAAAGAGGTTTTAGGAAAAAGGGATTAGTTGATGTTGATATAATATTTCTTAAATGGGGGAATGAAAGATGAAAATGTTCAGGTTTGACCAAGAGGTTGGTAAGGAAATTCATGCTTTTGACAGTAAAAATTTAATCATGTCTAGAATTATTAAGGAGTCAGTTTCATTACATATCGGTTGTATGTTCATTGGTCCTGATGGTATTGTTGGTAATCATCAAGCACCAGGTCCCCAATTATTTTTAGTTGTTGATGGACAAGGTTTTGTTCGGGGAAAAGAAGATATTATTAAGTCAATTAAAAAAGGACAGGCTGCTTTTTGGGAGCCTGGAGAGTGGCACGAAACTACATCTGAAAAAGGAATGACTGCCATCGTAATTGAGGGTGAATATATAGATACTTCGGCTTTAACTCCGTTGTTATAGGAAAAAAATGAAATTTTTTATAGAAATAAAGGTGATTAGTTAAAAGTTAGCCAAGGGCGCGTTCCTTTGGCTTTTTTTGAGTTGAAATGGTATTCTATTATCGAAAGGGAGGCATTAATATGTATAAAATTCTAAAAACATTTTCAAAAATTGAAGGAGGAGTGTTTTATTTTACTTAGTCATACTTCATTATCACGTATTTCAAAACTAAGTTTAATAAATTCAATGTTTCAACAAAAATAGGAAGTTATTTTGTTCATAACTAGAAAAACGCTCCTGCTTCTAAATCTATGAAAATATAAAATCAACATCAACAATCATAGAAAGTAGGAGAATGATGAAAACAAATACGATAGCATCACATAATATAAACGTTTTATTTTGGGTACAATTTTTTGGAGCAGTTAGTTTCATTCAACCTGTATTAAGTTTATTTTACTTCGAACGAGGATTGAATGAATCTCTTATTTTGTTAACTATGTTTTTTTGGAGTTTTTCTGTTTTAATATGTGAGATTCCGACAGGTGTTTTTGCAGATCGCTTCGGGGCTAAGGTTTCTTTTTTAACTGGATCAGTCATTAAATTCTTTAGTATATCTATTTTATTATTTGCTGACGAACCTTGGATGTTTTTTTTATCCGCTGCTTTAAATGGTTTTTCAGTTACTTTTTTTTCTGGTGCAGATGAGGCGTTGATATACGAGTCATTAAAAGAAAGCAATGAGCATCATTTAATGGATCAAGCGATGGGTAAAATTATTTCTGCTGGATTTATATCGACGATTATAGCGGTAATTTTAGGCTCCATCATTGCAAAAGATCTTGAAAATGAACAATTTATTTTGCTTATCGCATTAGGACTTTTTTTCCAATTAGTAGAGATCATATTTATATGTTTCGTTAAAAATCCAAAACATCAAGGATCTTACAGGAACAATCCATTAAAACAAGTAGGGGCAGGGATAAAGGCGATTCGTAAAACTCCATTGCTGTTACTTATGTTTTTGAATGTAACCCTAGTTTTTATTCCATCTGGGGCTGTTTATGAAAAATTTGATCAGCTCATTTTTCACAATGCAGGTCTTCCAGTTATATTTATAGGAATGTTCTATTCTTTTGCTGCGATCATTGGTTTTTTTGCTTCTAGATCCATAGGTTTAATGACAAAACGAATTTCTAGAATATTTTTAATGAATTTAACTGGTGTACTGACGGTAGTGGGGCTTTTGCTATCAGCTCTATTTGGTGAAACACTGTGGATTGTATTGGGTGCATTCTTTATTTTAAGATTTGTGCGTGCTATAAGGTATCCTATCTATTCTCAGCTCAGTAATGACTTAATCCCATCTGATGTTCGAGCAACTACAATCTCACTATTATCCATTATTGATTCGGGATTAGACCTGATTATTTTTGGGTTTTTAGCTGGTGTAGCATTGAACGGTTTAAACCATATATTGATGATTTGCGCTGCCATTGCATTTATTGGAACTATTTTGCCTTTGAAAGGAAGAACTAAACGATCATAAAATTAAAATAATTTTAGCAAAGCCAAGCAGCTAGATATAAAACCTTGTAAAAAGTGATCATAAGCTTTTTATGAGGTTTTTAACATGTTCCATCATTTTAAATTATTTAATAGAGTAAAGATACCTCTTCTCCTTACTATTACGTAATAATGAAACTTTATCAAGTTACTGACGTATAATCATTGATAATATGCTGAAAAAATAGTAGAGATAGTAGTTTAATAGATAGCTGAGTTTATATATATGTAAGTTTTTTTGTAAAGTATTAACCAATCTCTGTTTTTATTCATATTATATTTTGTACACGTGTTGGTTTACAATAAGGATAACAATCTTAAAGGAGAACAGATTATGAGCATGTTGAATAAACTGAAGAAAGGCTTTTCTGAAGCAGGAACTAAAGCAAAAGAGATGATTGAAATCAATCAATTAAAATATAAAATTTCTGTTACGCAAAAAGAAATTGACAATAAATTTATTTACATTGGTGAGAAAATCTATAATCAGTATCAAAATAAAGACTTAATCGAGTTGGATCAAGATATGGAAATCATGTGCAAAGACATTGAGCAGTTAAAGTATGAAATCAAACAGATTGATTTACAATTAAAGGAGATTTCTAAACAAAAAGAGTGCAGCTGCGGCCATTTAGTAGATGTTAATGATAATTATTGCCCAGTATGTGGTGAGAAATTTGAAATGAAAATAGTGGAAGAGGAATATGAGACAGTATCTGAGATTTTAGAATATGAAGATGCGGCTTTGAAACCTCAAAAAGATGGGATAACATGTTCTTTCTGCGATGAAGAATTAGAATCTCTAACAGAATTTTGTCCGAAGTGCGGTCATGCTACGATGAATTTATAAGTGGAAACAAAAGGTTTGAAAATAGAGGAAAATAAGTACCTTATTCACACGTTTTAACAGTATTGAACGTGAAAATGATGATATAAGGACAAATTTTTCCTCTATTTATAATAAATTCACAAAATTAGTGAAATAAGACCCTGGATATCCCTTATTTTGATTATCTCCCAAATAAGACAAGGTACATCAAAGTATCTTGCTTAAAAATGATTTTGTACGTTCGTGAGATGGGAAATCAAATAATTTTTCAGGTACATTTTCTTCAACAATATAACCTTCATCCATGAAAATCACTCGATCTCCAACCTCACGTGCAAATCCCATCTCATGTGTGACAACAACCATTGTCATGCCTTCTTTAGCTAACTGCTTCATTACATCCAACACCTCACCAACCATTTCTGGATCAAGTGCGGAAGTTGGCTCGTCAAACAGCATAATCTTAGGTTCCATGGCTAATGCTCTTGCGATGGCAACACGTTGTTTTTGTCCACCTGATAAAGAATTTGGATACTCATTCGCTTTTTCCAATAAGTTCACTTTTTCAAGTAAATCTAAAGCTTTTTCTTCTGCTTGTTGTCTAGACCATTTTCTAACTTTTATGGGTGCAAGCGTAATGTTTTCAAGCACTGATTTATGTGGGAATAAATTAAATTGTTGAAAAACCATACCTACTTCTGTACGAATCTCATTAATATTGGCATTCTTATCTGTTATATTAACACCCTCGATTAGAATCTCACCTTCTGTGACTGACTCTAATAAATTCATACAACGTAAACATGTAGATTTACCTGATCCTGAAGGTCCAATGATAACTACAACCTCTTGAGGATTAACTTGTAGATTGATGTCTTTAAGAACTTCGTTATCACCAAAAGATTTTTTTAGATTATTAACGGTTATCATCGATATTCCACCTTCTTTCGATGTAATTTAGTAAATAAGTTAAAGATAATGTTATAAATAGATATATTAAAGATATCAATATAAATGGTTCCCAAGTTATGAAGAACCTAGTATTTACGGCTCGAGCCCAATAAAGTATTTCTGGAGCTGCAATTGCAGAAGCTAATGATGAATCTTTAACTAAAGTAATAAATTCGTTACCAAATGGTGGTATCATTCTTTTAATGGATTGTGGCAAAACGATATACCACATAGTCTGAACTTTATTCATACCTAATGATCTTCCAGCCTCAATTTGCCCTTTATCAATGGACTGAATACCAGCTCTGTATATTTCCGCCAGATATGCTGCTGAATTCAGGGAGAGAGCAATAATGGCTGAAATGACAGCTTTTGTAGTGCCAGCACCAGAAATGAAGAGAGGGGCTACTCCAAGGTAAATGATGAAAATTTGTACTAGTAAAGGAGTTCCTCTAAAAAATGTAATGTACCAGACAAATGGGAGTCTAATAATTGAATAAGGCGATAATCTACCAAAAGCAATAAATAATCCGAGTATACATCCAATAACTATAGCCGAAATAGATATTCCTAATGTATACAAGGTTCCTTTCATAAATAATGGAAAATAATCAATAATTACATCTATTCTAATTTCTAAATCATTTAATATCCAATCATAAATAGCTGCCCAAATATTACTGAAAAAATCTTTTATGCCCTGCATAAACTCACTCCATTTTCTTCATAAAAACATAATAACACTTTCAAAAAAGAAAGCGTACCGCTTGTATGCGCTACGCTTGAATATAGTGTCTCAATTCAAACTATTATTGATTTAATAATGACTCAACATCTGGTGATGTCCCGAACCATTTTTGAAAAATCTCAGCATATTTTCCGTTTTCAATGACCGTTGATAAGGCTGTATCTAAAGTTTCTTTTAATTCACTTCCATCGGCTAACATTAAACCATAATATTCAGCTTCAAAATTTTCAGCATCTGATACAAGTTGAACATTATCATTTGGGTTGTTTTTAACAAATTCTGAAGCTACGGCAATGTCTGTAACTACAGCTTCAATATTTCCTTGTTTTAAAGCTGCTAATGCAAGTGCTGTTGTTTCAAATAACTGTAGGTTTGGATTTGACTCTCCAACAATAGATTCAGCAGCAAACTGCCCTGTAGTTCCTGTTTGTACTCCAATTATTTTACCTTCTAAATCATTCGCAGATTGAATATCTGTTCCTTCATAGAAAGCAATCATATGAGTTGATTCAAAATAAGGTCTTGTAAAGTCAAACTCCTGCTTACGTTCCTCTGTAATAGTTATTCCAGAAATGGCAACATCGATACTACCATTTTTCAGTGAAGGGAAAATGGGATCCCATCCAACATTATTTAATTCATATTCAAGACCTGCTTCTTCCATCACTGCTGCTAATAAATCTACATCAAAACCTACAATATCCTCACCATCTAGTGATTCAAAAGGTGCAAAAGCTGCATCTGTACCTACGATGATTTTGTCGCCACCGCCACAAGCCGCCAGCAAAGCGACCATACTAACTAATAATAAAACTAATAAACTTTTTCTCATTTTTATTCCCCTTTTTGTATAAATTATATATTTTAATTATTAGTATAACGTATTAAGAGAATTTCTCAACCGTTGATTTAATATTAGTGTTTTTTTAACAATATTCGTGTTTATTTGACAATAGTAATATGTTTGGGCAACACATCAATTTTATATTTATTCACTTTTATTGTTTCCCCGTCTGCCTGCGTAGTTAAGTAATGGCTTGGCACATATTCTATCTTTTTACCTGATAAGAAACTTACTGCTTTATGTTTGGCATGTTTTCCAAAATACACTAAAGGGAATAAGGTTAGAAGTTCGAGGCTATTAATGTTGCTCACGATACAAATCTCCGCTTTTTCATCATCTGGAATGGCTTGAGGATTGATGAGCATACCACCTCCATAGAATGGAAGGTTGGAAACGGCTATGAACCATACTTTTTTAAGTTGTTTTACTTCTCCATCAATATTTAATGTAATGTCACTAGTTTTAAAAGAAAACAATACTCGAAATAATGAAATTACATATGCTAATCCTCCAAGACGAAGTCCATTCAGCCATTTTTTGTATTTTGCTTCATTTGTGATTTGAGCGACTTTCCCATCTAAACCAGTACCAATAGAACACACTGCAACTTCATTGTCTATTTTTAATAAATCCAATCTTTTACGCTTTTCAGAATGCAAGATCACATCCAGGGCTTTCATGGGGTTTTTCGGTAAATTTACACCTCTAGCATAATCGTTTCCAGAACCAGAAGGAATATACCCAAAATGAATATGATTTTTTACATCTGCTTGATAAACCCCATTGATTACCTCATGTACAGTTCCGTCACCTCCAACCGCCACAATGATTTTAGGTTTATATTTATGTATTAGATCCAGTGTGCACTTTGTACCAGAACCCACTTTATTAGTAAAACTTTCAACATAGTTTATGTTTTTTTCTTGTAATATATGCTTTATTTCATACCATACTTTCATCCCCCTGCCATTGCCTGAAACGGGGTTTATAACAAATCCGATCATAGTTTTCCTACTTTCTTCTAAGGTTGCATTATATACCAAATCTACTAATACATATTAACTTACTAGATTCATTTCGACAACAAATAAATAACTAGGATTGGGGAGTGCTAAATGTTGAATTAACATAGTATTTACAAAGGGGAATTACAACTTTTATACTATTGATTTCCGTTGGGAAATTTTATTAAAATGAATGAAGATCATAACTCTTGTATAAATATTTTTCATTTTAATATAGAAAAAAACACAAATTTGTGATAATATTTCAATAAATATGCATATCTTTCTAGTTGTGCAAATGTTACTGTTACAGTTTCAATTAAACTTCATGAGCTGTATTACTCACACCTTTATATTAATTATTTATACATGAAAATCCTACCCAATAACCTTTTACTAATTTGCTTTGTTTTATATGACAACTACATCATTAAACGTCTAAAAAGATATCAATATCATCTACGAATGTAATCGATTACTTGATTTTCAATAAGAAAATAAAGCGCTTTCAAGGTGAGATAGATTGTTCTAATGCATAAAAACAATTCATATGTTTTTATGACTTTGAATCATTTTCTCACACATGGCAGCAAATGCAATTAAAAATGTTTATTTCTTGGGGGTAATGATATGAGTGAATCTTCTGTATTGCAGGTAAATGGACTGAAAACCTCTTTTTTTATGGATAAAACGGAAGTGCCTGCTGTTGATCATGTAGATTTTGATTTAAAACAAGGTGAAATCATTGCAATAGTTGGAGAATCCGGATGTGGAAAGAGTGTCACATCTCTTTCTATTATGGGATTAGTACCTCATCCACCAGGGAAAGTCGTAGGAGGAGAAGTCTTTTTTAATGATGAAGATCTTTTAAAAGTTTCTGAATCAAAAATGAGAGATATTCGTGGCAATGAGATTGCTATGATTTTTCAGGAACCTATGACTTCATTGAATCCACTTTTTACCATTGGTAATCAAATTACAGAAGCAATCTTAATCCATCGAAAATGGAGTAAAAAACAAGCGAAGGCAAAAGCGATAGAATATTTGAAACTAGTTGGGCTTCCTCGTGCTGAAGCATTGATGAATGAGTATCCACATCAGTTATCTGGGGGGATGAGACAAAGGGTTATGATCGCGATGGCGATGGTTTGTGAACCCAAGGTATTGATAGCTGATGAACCGACAACAGCCTTGGATGTTACGATTCAGTCTCAAATTTTGGCACTTATGAAGAGATTGAATCAAAAGTTGAATACTTCAATTATATTAATTACTCATGATCTTGGAGTCGTATCTGAAATATGTGAAAGAGTCATTGTAATGTATGCTGGCAAAATTGTAGAAGAAGCGGATGTTAAAACGATATTCGAGCATCCAGAACATCCTTATACTAAAGGTTTAATCCAATCGGTGCCTGATATTCGCAATAAAAAGGAGCGATTATATTCTATCCCTGGAAATGTACCTATCCCAGGTTCGATTAAAAAAGGTTGCAGATTTGCTGATCGTTGTGAGTTTGTCATGGATAGATGCAGGGAAAAAACGCCAGAATTAATTTCTATTGAAGGGGATCATAAGGTTCGATGCTTTTTACATCAGGAAAGTGAGGAGCAAAACTAATGCCAAAAATGTTATTAGAAGTTGAAAAGATGAAGAAGTATTTCCCGATTAATGGAGGAATTCTTGGTAGAAAGATTGGGGAAGTAAAGGCTGTAGATGATGTATCTTTTTCTGTATATGAAGGGGAAACTTTTGGGTTAGTAGGAGAAAGTGGATGTGGAAAATCTACAACAGGCAGATCGCTTCTTCGTTTGCACGAACCGACTGAAGGAAAAGTTACATTTAATGAAAAAGAAATAACAAGTCTAAGTCCAAATGAGCTGCGTACGATAAGAAGAGATGTACAGATGATTTTTCAGGATCCATTTGCTTCTCTCAATCCTAGGCAAACTGTTGAAAAAATACTTGAAGAGCCATTAATTGTACATAACATAGGAACGCCTAAAGAACGTAAACAAATGGTTAGTGATATGTTGGATACGGTTGGCTTAAACAGTTATCATGCTAAACGTTATCCCCATCAATTTAGTGGAGGACAGAGACAGAGAATTGGAATTGCCCGTGCATTAATGACGAAACCTAAGTTAATCATTGCAGATGAACCTGTCTCAGCACTTGATGTTTCTATTCAATCACAGATACTGAATTTACTAGATGATCTTCAAAAAGGATTTTCGCTAACTTATATATTTATTGCTCATGATTTAGGCGTAGTTAGACATATTTGTGATCGAGTAGGCGTAATGTACTTAGGTAAAATAGTAGAATTATCTAGCAGCGAAAAGCTATATGAAAAAGCGCTGCATCCATATACAGAAGCATTGCTAAGTTCGGTACCGATTCCAGACCCTACATATGAGAGAGAACATATAGAACTTATCGGAGATATGCCGAGTCCATCAAATCCACCAACAGGATGTTCTTTTCATACGAGATGTCCTCAATGTATGGAGATTTGCAAGACAGTTCAGCCCAAGTTTGAAGAAATTGAGGAGGATCATTACGTTGCTTGTCATTTGTTTAGCAAAAACGAGCAGCTTTAATGATAGATAAAAAAATAGGAGGGTTAAAAAGAAATGAATAAAAAGACGATTCTTCTTTCGCTGGTATTTGTATTTATTTTAGGTTTTGCTCTAGTAGGCTGCAGCACTACTACTGAAGAAGCGCCGCCGCCAGAAGAAAAAGCTGGTGAAACAAATGAACCTGAGGAGACAAAAGATACTGAAGAGGAGCAAAATAAGGAATCAGATGCTGATCCGGTAGACAATACGTTGGTATTTGGTCGTGGTGCTGATTCCGTTGGACTAGATCCTGCAACGATTACAGATGGAGAGTCCATTAAAGTTACTTTGAATATTTATGATACATTAGTAAAATATGCAGATTTGGATACTTCGATTGAACCAAGCTTGGCAACTTCTTGGGAATCAAGTGATGATGGTTTAACTTATACTTTTAAACTGCGTGAGGGAGTAAAGTTCCATGATGGAACAGATTTCAATGCAGAAGCCGTTGTATATAACTTTGAGCGTTGGGCAAATGGTGATAAATCTTCATTCTATTACTATTCATCTATGTTTGGCGGATTTAAAGGGGATGAAGGTCATGTCATTCAAGAAGTAAAAGCCATTGATGAGCTAACGGTAGAATTTACTTTAAGCCGTCCACAAGCACCGTTTTTACAAAATGTAGCTATGCCTGTGTTCGGGATTGCTAGTCCAACAGCGTTAGAAAAGTATGGGGAAAGCTTTACTGAAAATCCTGTAGGAACTGGACCGTTTGTTTTCCAAGAATGGAAAAGAAATGACAAAATAGTTCTGGTAAAAAATGATAATTATTTTATGGATGGTTATCCAAAATTGGATTCAGTTATTTTTGTTTCCATTCCTGACAATGCAACAAGATTAAATGAATTGATTGCAGGAGAAATTGATGTTGCTGATGGAGTTAGCCCAAATGATGGTTCAAGAATTGAAGGAGAGAGTGATTTACAGTTGTTCACAAGACCTTCAATGAACGTTGGTTATTTAGGTTTAACGAATACAAGACCGCCATTTGATAATAAATTAGTTCGTCAAGCATTAAACCATGCGGTTGATAAAGAAGGTATTATTGCAGCATTCTATGCTGGGCAAGCGGAACCAGCTAAAAATCCATTGCCGCCTGTTATAGCTGGATATAACGATGATATTGAACCTTATCCATATGACTTAGAAAAAGCGAAAGAATTGCTTGCGGAAGCTGGATATCCAGATGGTTTTGAAATGGAATTATGGGCTATGCCAGTACCACGTCCTTATATGCCGGATGGTCAAAAAGTAGCTGAGGTTTTACAAAATAGCTTTGCGCAAATTGGTGTAGAAGCAAAAATTGTATCTTTTGAGTGGGCTACTTATCTTGAAAAAGCTAGAAATGGAGAAGCAGATGCTTTCTTATTAGGTTGGACTGGTGATAATGGAGATGCTGACAACTTTATTTATGTGTTATTAGATAAAGATAATATCGGAAGTAATAACTATTCTTACTATAGTAATGATGAGTTACATGATATCTTAATTGCTGCACAGTCAAACCCTGATCAAGAAGCTCGTGTTGAGCTTTATAAACAAGCGCAGGAAATCATTCATGATGATGCACCATGGATTCCTTTAGTTCATTCAACTCCTATTCTTGGCGGAAAAAATAATGTTGCTGACTTCTTTGCTCATCCAACAGGTTCACAAGCTTTAACAAAGGTTTACTTTGAATAACGGATAAAATTTAAATGAGGGGAGAAATTTTCTCCCCTTCTTAATACATAAGGATTTATAAGATATCAAATTCAATGTTTAATCAAAACAACATTGCGATACTCCGAGAGATTTGGGTAAAGGTTTTGTTCAATACATCTGTGTTCATGCTTCACTTTTTGGGGTAAATATGGGTATGAAGAGGTGATCATAATGTTCAGTTATACTATTAGACGACTTTTAATGTTGATACCCGTTTTGTTTGGAATGACATTTATCGTATTTTTTATGATTCGAGCAATTCCAGGTGATCCTGCTCAAGTGATTTTAGGTCAGCTTGCTACAGAGGAAGCCATTAATAATTTAAGGGCTGAGTTGGGGCTTGACCAACCATGGTTTACTCAGTATTTTGAATATTTGAAACAATTGCTTACGTTGGATTTAGGTGAATCGCTTAGAACGAGGACAGCGGTTAGTGAAGAGATATGGCCATATATGGCTGCTACCTTTGAACTTTCCTTCGTAGCATTGCTTATAGCTGTAGTTGTTGGTGTGAATGCGGGTATCATTAGCGCATGGTTTCAAAAATCTTGGTTTGATTATACAGCTATGGTAGTTGCTCTTGTAGGGGTATCTATGCCAATATTTTGGCTAGGCTTAATGGAACAGTGGATTTTTTCTGTTCAGCTAGATTGGTTGCCTCCTTCAAAGCGAGAAAATGTTAAAAATCCTGTTGAAACCATTACACATTTTTATTTAATTGATTCCTTGATACAAGGGAGAATGGATCAATTTGTAGATGTAGTAAAACACTTGATTATGCCAGGTATAGCACTTGCTACAATACCAATGGCTATTATCGCAAGAATCACTCGCTCTAGTATGTTGGAGGTTTTACGTTCCGATTACATAAGAACAGCTAGGGCAAAAGGACAAAAAATGTTCTGGGTTGTTTACAAACATTCTTTAAAGAATGCAGTTATTCCAGTTCTAACTGTAATTGGTTTACAAACTGGACTATTGTTAGGAGGAGCGATTTTAACAGAAACCATTTTTTCCTGGCCTGGGATTGGTCGATATATTTATAATGCAATTGAATATAGGGACTATCCAGTGATTCAGTCAGGGATCTTAATTGTTGCAACGATTTTTGTCTTAATTAACCTTATTGTTGATTTATTATATGCTTTTATCGACCCAAGAATTAAATACAATTAAAATGGATGCACTCCTAACAAAAGGGGAGGAATATTTATGGCAGAATTAGCACCAAATAAAGCACCAGAGACAGCTATAAGAGGAGCTCGCTTTCTTTTATGGTTAGAAGCCTGGAAAAGTTTTAAGAAAAATAAATTAGCCGTTGTAGGTTTAATTATCGTTCTCATTTTTGTTTTTTTGGCTGTATTTGCTCCTGTGATAACACCTGAGGGAATCAATGAGCAGAAATTAGCTGAAAGATTGCAGCCACCTTCCAGTGAGCATTGGCTGGGAACTGATGATTTTGGAAGAGATATTTTATCCAGAATCATTCATGGTGCTCGAATATCACTGTGGGTAGGGTTTGTTTCAGTTATTGGCTCGATTGTTGTTGGTTGTTTTCTTGGAATCTTAGCAGGTTATTACGGGAGATGGGTAGATACGCTCATATCTAGATTTTTTGATATTATGCTGGCATTTCCAAGTATGCTGTTAGCTATTGCAATTGTGGCAGTATTAGGTCCTTCGTTAAGAAATGCGTTGATAGCTATTGCAATTATTAATGTCCCTAATTTTGGCCGTTTGATTAGATCGAAGGTCTTAAGTATTAAACAAGAAGAATATATTACTGCTGCAAAAGCAATTGGAATGAGAGATCGTAGAATTTTATTTCATCATATTTTGCCAAATAGTATGGCTCCAATTATTGTTCAAGGTACATTGGCTATAGCAACAGCGATTATTGAAGCAGCTGCCTTAGGTTTTTTGGGTTTAGGAGCAGAACCACCAACACCTGAGTGGGGGAAAATGTTAGCTGACTCAAAAGATTATCTAGTACAGGCTCCATGGACTATGTTCTTTCCAGGCATTGCAATCATGTTAACTGTACTTGGCTTCAACTTGATGGGAGATGGTTTAAGAGACGCTCTAGACCCTCGCATGAAAAATTAAAGCACGATACATTTTCAAATTGTTAGTTAAACATAACATATGTTAAAGTGTTAGATAAGGATGTTGAATAAATAGGGTTGGAGGTATGTAATGGCGCAAATTTCAAGACAAGGTAGTGTTAGTGGAAAAACACAATTTTTACGTAACAGGTTTATTATTTTAATTCTTATCTCCGTAATTTCTTTTGCTGCCTTTTCCATATTGCTTTACACATTAGATGTAACTGAACCTTCTAATATCGATAAAAAAGTATTAAATTGGATGAGTCTGCATGCACCAACATTTTTATTAGGATATTTAACAGCATTAACAGAGACGGTTTCTTACAGGTCAATTCCAATTGTTATTTTGTTAGTCATGATCTGGTTTGGTTGGCGAAAGAAGGATTTTATCGCTGTGATCATTTTTCCCATTGCTGTTGTAGGAAGTGAAATTTTAAAAATTTTAATTAAAAATTCTTTGCAAAGACCAAGACCAGAGATAAACGCTGCTGTTGATGGTACAGGATTTAGCTTTCCAAGTGGACATGCGTTTGTTGGATTGGTGTGTTATGGTTTATTAGCCTTTTTTATATTAAAATATACTAATCGTTTTATTACTAGGATTTTAATCGCACTATTTTTTATCCTATTTATTGCTTCGATTGGTTTTAGTCGAATTTACTTCTCCGTACACTATGTTACAGATATAATGGCAAGTTATTTTTTAGGAATAACCTTCGTATGTGCTTCAATATTCATATATGAAAGTTTAACTTTGAAATTAAATAAAAAGTAAATTCATAACTTAAAAATAATGATTACCGCCTTTGGCGGTTTTTATTTTATGAGTCCGAGGTATTCATTAATATTTTTTTAAGTTCACCCTCATTATTTAATAAATCTTCTAAAGTATATTGATCCAATACGTTTAAAAAAGCATCAAGTGCCTCATTTAAAACCATTTTCAACTTACAGACTGGACTGATAACACATGTATTGTTTTCCTTGTCGAAACACTCTACAATATTAGTTCTATTCTCAGTTTGTCTAACTACCCAGCCGATGTTGATTTCTTTTGGAGCAGCAGCGAGTTTTATTCCACCACCTCTTCCCCTAATAGTATGAATCAATTTTAATAAACCCAATTCATACACGACTTTCATTAAATGGTTTTTTGAGATATTGTACGCTTCAGATATTTCCTTTATATTGCTCAATTGATCTTCTGGTTTAGCTGCAAGATAGAGGAGAACTCTTAAGGTATAATCTGTATAATTTGTTAACCGCATGATTTCATCACTCCAATGAACTTTATCCTTCTATTTATATATTATACCTTTAAATATCATTAGAGTTCTAGAGGGAGGTGAGCATCATATTGATGCTCGCCTTTTTGTTCTGTTAATAAAAGTAATAAGTGATTAACGACGACGAACAAACAAGTCTATAACACCTAAAAATACATGGGCTAATCCAAATCCGAAAATGGTATTGGAAATCATAGGACTTCCTTTTTTGGTTTGTTTTAATGTAAGACCTGTTGCAGTTACTGCTGTACCTAAAATGGTGGGAATTAACCCTTCACGAATATTCAATTAATGACCTCCTTTCATTATTCAATTTCGGTATTTTACTTCCAATACCCCGTATTATTTTTAACTCTTTTAAACCATAATATGAAAGGGTTGTTGAAATTGAAAAATTTACAATTAAAAGTTGATTTATCAAAAAAAATAACTCGCGATTACGAACATCAAGAAATGTTCATAATTTCGTAAATAAAAGATGTATTTTATATATATCTTTTATTTTATACTTAAAGAAGTAAATCAAATACATCTTTTATACACACAGGAGGAACTTCGAATATGAATCAGGAAACAATCAAAATTATTAAATCAACTGTACCGGTTTTACAAGAGCGTGGGGAAGAAATTACAAGTGTTTTTTATAAACTTATGTTTGGTAATCACCCAGAACTTTTAAATATTTTTAATCATGCAAATCAAAAACAAGGCAGACAACAAAAAGCACTGGCTGGAAGTGTATATGCTGCAGCTGCCAATATAGATAATTTAGAAACGATTCTCCCTGTTGTAAAAGCGATTGCTCATAAACATCGCAGTTTAGGCATTAAACCAGAACAGTATCCAATTGTTGGTAAACATTTGTTGTTAGCGATCAAAGAAGTATTAGGAGATGCAGCTACGGATGAAATCATGAAAGCATGGGAAGAGGCTTATGGTATCATTGCCGATGTCTTTATCTCTGTTGAACAAGAAATGTATCAAGAGGCTGAGACAGCTAATGGGGGTTGGAAAGACTTTAGAAATTTTGTGATTGATAAAAAGGTCGAAGAAAGTAAAGTTATAACCTCTTTTTATTTACGCCCAGAAGATGGAAAACAAATTTCCAGCTTTCAACCTGGTCAATATATCAGTATTAAAATGGATGATATAGAAGGTCAGAAAAATTCACACATAAGACAATACAGTTTATCAGATTCACCAGACAAAAGTGTTTATCGGATCAGTGTTAAAAAGGAAGCAGGTTTTGAAGATAGACCAGATGGGGTAGTATCAAGTTATTTGCACGATCATGTGAACGAAGGTGATGTTGTCAAAATCAGTGCCCCAGCTGGAGACTTTGTATTAAATACAAATCATGATCTGCCAATTGTTCTTATTAGTGGTGGTGTTGGTCTTACTCCAATGATCAGTATGTTAAATCATTTAGTAGAAAAAGAGCCAACAAGACCTGTGTATTTTGTTCATGCTGCAATCAACAGTGAGTATCATGCTTTTAGAAACCATGTTCAACAGTTAGCTGCTAAACATGATCAGGTAAAATCTTTAGTGTGTTATCAAAGTCCTACAGAACAAGATAAACAATCCAGTGAATTTGAAAAAGAAGGTTTCATTGAAATGGAATGGTTGAAGAGTATTTTGCCTTCCCATGAAGCAGATTTCTATTTCTGTGGACCTGTACCATTTATGAAAGTTATTTATAAAGGGTTAAAAGATTGGGGAGTAAATGCAGAAGATATTCATTATGAATTTTTTGGTCCAAAGGATGAAATAGAGGAGTAGAATTTCAAGAAAGAACTATATATTAAAAGCCTTAGGTTAGAGGAAGTTTCAAACCTAGGGCTTTTTTTTGAAGTATAGAAAATATAACTTTCCATCCTCATATTGGCTTAGGGCCCCGCAAAAGTAATAGGATTAATATTCAGAGCATTGCTTCACTTTTGTGGGTTATTTTAAAGTTGGCTTTGTCTTGCAAATGTTATTTTAAGAATTCTGTTAGTTCTTCTTCAGTTGTGTCTGAAGCTAACCAGCGATCTATTATCGTTTTTACTTTATTGTATTCTGAATCACTAACGTAATTATACCAAATGCGCTGTGGATTATCATTGGAAGAAACACCATCCAACGTATAAGTATGAATCTGGGGGTTGTCGGATTTAAGATATAAAGTAGATAAATCCTTGATTAAGTCGGGTTTCATATCTGTTTTTAAATTTTCACCTACGATTTCAATAACATCAAATACTTTTGTAATATTTGTTATTTTTTTTGCTTCTTCTAGTATGGCTATGATGACTTCTTGATGTCGTCCTGCCCTTCCAAAATCACCTTGTGCATCAGAACGGAATCTTGCAAATTTTAAAGCTTCTTCCCCCGAGTAACTTTCTTTGCCTCCAACTACGATAACAACAGAGCCAGAACTTGTATATTTGATAAGATCTTTATCAACGGGTAAACTAACTCCTCCTAAAGCATCCACTAGCTGTGTAAAACCATAAAAATTAATTTTTGCATAATTTTGAATGGGAATATCAAAGTAATTTTCAACTGTATCTTTAGCTAACTTCACTCCACCAAAAGCAAATGCATGATTGATTTTATCTTTTCCACTACGCCCAGGTATTTCTACATAAGTATCTCTTGGAATGGATAAAAGAAGTACTTTTAGATCAGAAGGTCTCACAATGGATAAAATCATGCTGTCTGACCTACCTTGTTCCTCACCCCTAGCATCTTCTCCTAGCAGCAATATGGCAAAGGGATCATTCATCTCCGATGTTGTTTCATTCTTTTCAACACTTTCTTCCTTAGATCTAATTGGTCTTGGAAAAAGTTGAAAGCTGATGAATCCGGGGTTATTTAGTTGATGTAATTGATTTGTTTCATTTTCTTCATTTTTATCATTTGTTTCTAAAATGCTCTTTTCTTCTGTTAAGGGCTCATAAGATTGTTCCAACATTTCTTCGAGATGTTGTGAAAAAAACCAATTGAAGGCCATTAGTTTGATCGTATTTTTAAGAAAATAACTTGAGGTAGTAATAATGACAATTGCACTTAGTATGTAAATGTATTTTTTTTTCATTAGAAAAACTCCTAAAATGAATTTCGTATCCTTATGTTTTCCCTTTGCAAGAAAAATATAAAGAGAATCTAACTTTCAGATATCTTGCTGAAAGTTAGATGACCTTATCGAGTGAAATTATGCTGTTATCTCCCTTTGAAAGAGAGGGAGTCTTGCAGCATGAGAAAGTGATAAAGTAAGTTTACACGAACCATTTTTAGAAGTATGTCAAAGCTTGCTTTAGATTAATAAATATTTTTTGTCGATTTTACCTTCTACGTGTCTAAATTGAGATGGTTGAAACATTTAACTGTAAATGTGGTAAAAGTGGATGGGGGTCTAATATTGCCGGGTATGCCCGAGGATGTTTAAATATCATTCATAGATTTCTTGAAATTATAACTAAGAAGGTGTAGATAGAAATTACACCTTCTTTCAAAATAACTTTAACAAAAAACTAAGAAGCTGAGAAATCAGAAATAAGCTCAATAAATCTTTCACCATATTTTTGATACTTGGCTTGTCCTACACCTTTAATGGCTAAAAATGAAATTTCATTTGTCGGACGTTTTGTACACATTTCTACTAATGAAGCATCATGGAAAATGGTGAATGGAGGGAGATTTTCTTCATCTGCTATCTCCTTGCGCAATTTGCGAAGCTCAGTGAACAGTGCTTCGTCATATGGAACAGTCTTTTCTTCTTTAGCAATGACTTGGACTTTCTGAAATACTTTTTCCTCACCTTTTAAAACCTGAATGGATTTGTTGTTTAACCTGACGGTTGGATATTTGCTTTCTGTCAATTCAAGAAAACCATCAGCGATAAGCAGTTGAATAAGTTGAATGACTTCTTTTTCTTTCTTTTCTTTCATTAATCCGTAGGTAGATAATTTGTTGAAGCCGAACTGCAATACCTTACTGTCAGATGAACCTTTTAATACCTTTGCAGTTAAAGTGACTCCGAATCGTTCCTTCATTCTTTTAACATTAGAAATGACCTTTAAGGCTTCGTTTGTGATGTCTGTTAGCTCTCGATCATCTATACAGTTACTGCATTTATGACAGATATCGTATGTCTGATCTCCAAAATAACGTACGATATATTGTTGTAAACAGCTGCTGGTATGGCAATAATCAATCATTTGCTGCAGCTGACTATATGCTTTTGCTTTATAGGTATCATCCTTTTCAGATTGTTCAATTAAATACTTTTGAGTAATAATATCTTGAGGTGAAAAGATCAGTATACATTCACCAGGTTCTCCGTCTCTACCCGCTCGACCAGCTTCCTGATAATAAGATTCAATATTCTTAGGTAGATTAAGGTGGATTACAAATCTGACGTTGGATTTATCAATTCCCATTCCAAAGGCGTTTGTTGCTACAATGATTTTAACGTCATCAAACAAAAACCGATCTTGATTCGATTTTCGTTCTTTTTCTGATAAACCAGCATGGTATTTGTCAACACTAAAACCCATTTTTTTCAAAGTCTCATAACATTGATCTACCTCTTTCCGAGTTGATGCATAAATCACACCAGATTCCTCAGTTCGATTCTGTAGATAGGTTTGTAAAAAATCTTGCTTGTTAGCCCCTTTAAGTATTGAAAATGAAAGATTGTTTCTTGCGTAACCTGTTTTGGTGATGTGTGGATTTTTCAGGTTTAAATTACGAACAATATCTGCTTCAACCTTATCTGTTGCAGTAGCAGTGAATGCAGCAACAACTGGTCTTTGTGGTAATTTGCGGATGAAACTGTAAATGTTCATATAACTAGGTCTGAAATCGTGTCCCCACTGTGAAATACAATGAGCCTCATCAATTGCAATTAAAGGGATTTGAATGTTATGAAGTCGTTCTATAAATGGTTCTGAATCCAACCTTTCAGGAGCGATGTAAACCAGTTTGTATTTATTCATAGAAATATTCATCATTCGATTGTTCATTTCTTTTACTGATACAGAGCTATTTATATACGTGCTCGACACGCCCATACTATTTAAAGTATCTACCTGATCCTTCATTAGTGAAATTAATGGAGAAATAACGAAGGTTGTTCCTTCCATTAATAGAGCTGGCAGTTGGTAACATAATGATTTTCCCCCACCTGTTGGCATGATGCCTAGAGAATCTTTCTTTTGTAATATACTTTTCACAATATCTTGCTGCCCTTGTTTAAAGGAAGTATAACCATATACATCTTTTAACTTCTCATACATAAATTGCTCCATCATAAACTTCCTTTCATTGAACCCATAAATCATTCATATAAATGATTCATAATATCTTAAGTTTGACCTTTTTAATTATTCTAAAATATGGAATAATGAAATTAATACTGTATTATAGCAATTTTAACACTTACTTTATTCTAAGACATCCTCTAAAGGTCTTTAATAAGTAATCTATTGTGATATATTTAGTTTACTAAAATTGAGAAAGGAGGTTTATTGATGAAAAATGAAGCTTTGTTAATCGTAGACATGAGCAATGATTTTGTACATGAAAAAGGCTCTTTAACTGCGGGTGAGCCTGCTCAAAAAATAGTTCCTTACATTGTGGAAACAGCGCAGACTTTTTTAGAGAATGAAGGATTAGTTGTTGTAACAATGGATGCTCATCAAGAAAATGATGCGCACTTTGAATTATGGCCTCCGCATAATGTTGTAGGTAGCTGGGGACAGAAGTTGTATGGGGAGCTGGAAACATGGTATGAACAAAACAAAAGCAACAAAAGATTGTTTTATGTACCGAAGGAAAATTACAATGCATTTCATGGTACGGATTTAAAAATGATATTAAATGGTTGGAACGTGGACAAAGTTCATGTAGTGGGTGTTTGTACAGACATATGTGACTTTTTAACATTAGCAGGTGCGGATGCGAATGGATTTAAAACCGCTGTACATGATAGAGGTTCTGCAACATTTACAAAACATCATGAGTTGTTTTTAGAACAGGCAAAACTATGTTTTCATACAGAGATTATTAGGTGAGAAAAAAGGTGATGGGATGAATACAAATTTAACAACATTTGCAGATTTATATCAATTTACAATGATGTACGGTTATTACAAAACTGGAAAAATGGACGAAGAGGTTGCATTCGATTTGTTTTTCAGAAAAAATCCTTTTCACAACGGGTATACCATTGCAGCGGGTTTAGAAACAGTAATACAGTACATTCAAAACCTGAGTTTTACTGATTCAGATATTGATTATTTAAAATCAACAGGATTATTTCAGGATGAGAATTTCTTTGATTACTTGCAAAATTTAAGTTTTACTGGCGATCTTTACGCTATGCCAGAAGGAACTGTTGTATTTCCGAATGAACCGTTAATTAAAGTTAGAACTAGATTATTTGAAGCACAATTTATCGAAACTGCGTTACTAACACAGATTGGGCACCAAAGCTTGATCGCTACGAAAGCTAATCGAATGACTCGTGTAGCTAATGGCAAACCCATATTAGAATTCGGTGCACGAAGAGCCCAGGGAGTTGAAAGTGCTGTGCTTGGCTCAAGAGCCTCTATCATTGGAGGGTGTAATTCAACCTCCAATGTGAAGGCCGGCAAAGAATATGACTTAATGATTTCAGGGACTCACGCTCATAGCTGGATTATGAGTTTTGATAGTGAGCTTGAAGCTTTTCAAAGTTATGCAGAAGCTTTCCCTGATCATCTAATTTTGCTAATAGATACTTTTGATACATTGAAATCAGGAATGCCAAATGCAATCAAAGTGTTTAGAGAAGTTAAGAAACAACATGGAGAACTTAAAACATATGGAGTGCGTTTAGATAGCGGAGATTTAGCTTACTTAAGCAAAAAGGCTAGAGAAATGTTGGATGAAGCAGGTTTCCAAGAGGCTATCATTGTTGCTTCGAATGATTTGGATGAATATACGATTCGAGAGCTAGAATCACAAGAAGCAAAAATTGATGCTTATGGTGTAGGCACAAAGCTCATTACTGCCTATGACCAACCTGCACTAGGCTGTGTCTATAAATTAGCCGCTGAAAAACTAAACGATAAGTGGATTCCAAAAATTAAGCGATCTGAAAACCCTGAGAAGATTACGAATCCTGGTTTAAAAAAAGTATTGCGGTATATTGATGAGAAAAATGGTGAAGCTTTAGTTGATTTAATCATGTTAGAAGATGAACAAATTCCAAACCAACCTTTTGAAGTGTTTGATCCCATTCATACTTGGAAAAGAAAAAAGGTGAAGCATTGTAAGTGGATTGAACTGCTGCAGCCTATTTTTATACAAGGCAAATTGGTATATGAGTCCCCCTCTATCAATGAAATTGTGGAGAATGTGCAGAGGAATTTGAGTAGTTTTTCAAAGGAACATAAACGATTCTCAAAACCACATATTTACCATGTTGATTTATCTCAAAATCTTTGGGATATGAAAATGAAATTGTTGGCTGAATTAGATTGATATGCATATCGCTGGATCTATATATGATTTGATTATTGAAGCCTTGGTCATCATGTATTATCTCTTTCTATATTAGGAAGAGATTTTTTATTGGAACTAATACAGAATTTATACGTATAGGATAATATATCGCAATAAAAGGAACTCTATTTTATGTGTTGACTTCCCTTTTTATAAAATTTGAATCTTTAAGAAAGTGCATACAAACGATTTTTTTGATAAAATGAAGTCTACAGGATACAAGTTAACCATGAAAGTGGTTTTAACACAACTATATCAGGAGGTGAAGCCTTACCCGATTAGGTGTAAGGTAATTTTTTGGATTATTTAAATTTATTGATTGTAGCACTACTTATATTTTTTACCGCTTTTTTTGTCGCAGTAGAATTTGCAATTGTCAAAGTAAGAAGTACAAGAATTGATGCTTTAGTAACAGAAGGGAATAACAATGCAAAAGCAGTAAGAAAGGTAATCGACAATCTTGATGGTTATTTATCTGGGGCGCAGCTCGGAATTACAATAACATCCTTAGGTTTAGGTTGGATTGGAGAACCTACAGTAGAGCATTTGTTGCATCCTATATTTCAATATTTCCAGTTATCAGAAACCGTAACTTCTACTTTATCCTTTGTGATTGCATTTAGCATTATTACTTTTTTACATGTAGTACTTGGGGAGTTAGCTCCAAAAACTATTGCGATTCAAAAAGCAGAAAGAGTTAGTTTGATGTTGGCAAGACCTTTGATATTATTTAATGCTATAATGTATCCTTTTATTTGGCTTTTAAATGGATCTGCGAGAATTTTAATAAAAATGTTTGGTATAAAACCTGCATCAGAGCATGAAATGGCTCATACAGAAGAGGAGCTTCGTCTAATTATATCTGAGAGCTATAAAAGTGGGGAAATAAATCAATCGGAACTGCAATATGTAAACAATATCTTCGAATTTGATGATCGACTAGCAAAAGAAATTATGATTCCAAGAACTGAAATCAGTGTGATCTATAAAAATAATGATGTAAAAGAAAACTTGGAAATCATCAATCGAGAAAAATATACGAGATATCCTGTTGCAAGTGAAGATAAAGATCAAATTATTGGGATGGTCAACGTAAAGGAGATATTTGGTGATTATATAAATGGGAAACAAGAGCCGCTTGAACACTATATTCGCCCAATCATACAAGTAATTGAGACCACGCCTATCAAAGATTTATTGACTGATTTACAAAAGAACCGCATGCATATGGCTATTCTTGTTGATGAATATGGTGGTACTGCTGGATTAGTTACTGTAGAAGATATTTTAGAAGAAATCGTTGGTGAAATTCGCGATGAATTTGATGAGAATGAGCAGCCAGAAATTAATAAAGTCAGTGAAACAAGTACCATCTTGGATGGGAAAGTCTTAATCGAAGATGTGAATGAACTATATAATTTAAATATAGAAAATAGGGAAATAGATACGATCGGTGGTTGGATTTTATCTGAAGCGGATGAAATAGAAGATGGAATCGTAGTTACAAAAGGCAGCTATGAGTTTGAAATTGTTGAACATGATGGGCATCAAGTTAAGAAAGTTGAAGTAAGAAAAAGTTCTTTTAAGAATGAAGATGAGTAGAGGAATTATATTAGATGATATAAGTAAAAGTCAGCTTCCCTTGTAATTGGGTAAGCTGACTTTTTATATATAAACATTGTTTGATTGAAATTCAGTTGTTTTATTATAATGCTTTCGCATATGTTTTTATCTTATGAAAATATACGTTTTAAAAGTCCTTTTTTATCCAGATTCGCTGCTAATTGCTGTGCATCCTTGATTGCAGCTTCTTTGCTTTCTGCGGCTTTTTCAGGTCCCATCGCTATTCCTTCAGCAATAATGCTAGTAACATCAGTAACTCCTACAAAACCTAATACGGTTTTTAAGTGACTATCTCCAAAATTTGCTCCTGCAGCAGGACCTTCAGAGTAAATACCTCCAGTTGCTTGGATATGAACAGCTTTTTTCCCTTCTAATAAACCAACAGGTCCTGTTTCCGTATATTTAAAAGTTTTCCCTGCTATTGCAAATGTATCAATATAAGCCTTTAATACAGGTGGAAAACCAAAGTTCCACATCGGAGTAACAAATACAAAACGATCCGCATCCATAAATTGATCTGTTAACTCGTTGATACGCCCTAATTTAGATTGTTGTTCGTTAGTTAATGAATCAAAGCTTTCTCCAGCACCTAACTTACCCCAAGCGCTAAGTACATCTGCATCAAGCAAAGGAATATTTTCTTCAAAAAGATCTAATTTTATCACTTCTACATCTCGATTTTTTTTAGTATAAGTTTCTAGAAATGTTTTACCTACTTGCTGACTTACTGAATTTTCTTCAGACAATGGATGAGCTGTAATATACAATAATTTTGACACTATTTATCTCTCCTTAAAATGTTATTGGTTACTTTATGTAAGTAATAATAAAATAAATATTAACTTTTGTCAAGAATCTATATTTAGTTTATAAATCAAATAACCAATGGTTTATTGATGGCGATATTCATTGTGAAAATAGTGGCAAACCTTTATCATGGTAGATAAGGAATGAAAAAAATGGATTCAAGGCGGGAGAAATTATAATGGAATCTGTTATATCCAACAATTATATTTTGAAAAATGGAGTCTCAATAAAAAATAGGATTCTTAAGAGTGCTATGAGTGAGGCATTAGGAAATCATCAATATCTTCCTACTGAAGGTTTATACCGATTGTATGAGCAATGGGCAGATGGCGGTACAGGGCTCTTAATTACAGGAAATGTCATGATAGATCGAAAAGCACTGGGAGAGCCTAGAAACGTAGTTGTAGAAGATGATAAGGTATTGCCTTTCCTTGAAAAATGGGCTGAAAAAGGAACAAAAAACAATACACAGCTTTGGATGCAATTAAATCATCCAGGAAAACAAGCGTTTAAAGGTGCTGTCAAAGAGTCTGTGGCTCCTTCTGCTATTCCTTTTGAAGGAAAAATCAGTCGTTTCTTTCATAAACCTAGAGAAATGAAAAAAGAAGAAATCGTTGATTCAATCAAACGTTTTGGATACAGCGCACTGCTTGCAAAAAAGTCTGGATTTACAGGAGTACAAATACATGGGGCACACGGATATTTAATTAGCCAATTTTTATCTCCGAGACATAATCAAAGAAAGGATGAATGGGGGGGAGATATTAATGGGAGAATGAAGTTTCTTATTGAAATTTATAGAGAAATAAGAAAACAAACAGGTGAATCTTTTCCAATTAGTGTTAAGTTGAACTCAGCTGATTTTATGAAAGCTGGATTTACCGAAGATGAGTCCATTTATACAGCACTGATGCTGGAAAAAGAAGGGGTTGATTTGTTAGAGATATCTGGTGGAACATATGAAAGCTCTCCAATGGCAAAAATGAACCAAAAGAGCAGCACAAAAATAAGAGAAGCTTATTTTATGGACTACGCGGAAAAACTTCGTCAAACTGTGAAAATACCACTTTGTGTTACAGGGGGATTTCGTTCTGTAACCGGAATGGAAAATGCCTTGAATTCAAATGCAATGGATTTTGTAGGATTAGCGCGCCCATTAGCTATATATCCTGACTTGCCCAACCTTTTTGCAAATCAATCCATCAATGAGATTCGTATTGATCAAAGGAAAACGGGTATACGATTTATAGATGAGTTGGGGATGCTTGAAATAACTTGGTATGCACAACAGTTGAGAAGGTTAGCTAAAGGGAGGAAAACAAGGCCTCAATACCCTGTTATTTTTTCATTTTTGCAAGCATTAGCTAAAAATGGGAAGGAAATATTCATTAAGCAACGTTCTGGTATATAAATACAGCTTCAAAAGAAGTTTGCTTTTAAATTCATTAAGTGGTATAGTTAATTTAAATCATTTACAAATATAATACAGATTTAATTAAGCTGTAACTTTTAAGGAGATAGCAGAGTTGAATCTTCTTAAAAGTTGCAGCTTTTTAGATGGTTTATATAGCTAGATGATTAATTATGAATATGTACTTAAGGTATATTTAGGAGGATTTTTTAAATGCAAAACGGTACTGTAAAATGGTTTAATGCTGACAAAGGTTTCGGTTTTATCGAAGTTGAAGGTGGAGACGATGTATTCGTACATTTCTCAGCTATTACTGGTGAAGGTTTCAAAACTTTAGAAGAAGGTCAAGCAGTTTCTTTCGACGTAGAAGAAGGAAGCCGTGGACCACAAGCTGTTAACGTAGTAAAAAAATAAAGATAAATAGCGATAATCGCTTTTAAGCATATTTATTTCATATCTAACGTTACAACAAAGCAAATGAAAGTTCCCACTAGTTATTCTAGTGGGGACTTTTTTTACATTTTCCACACAGAGAGTGAACCTCTCTCTATATTGTCTTCATTTTCTCAGGATATTTTTACGTCCACCTTACAAATTATTCATACATCCCATAACCATTTTTGGTACATTTATATAGAAAGAATAGAATCAGAGTTAGTTATACATAATTAACTCTGATTAAAATTACTCATATGGGAGAGTGTTCTATGTTTTTTCAATTAAAGGAGAAAAAGAAATGGTACTCATTTTTCATTATTTTTGTGTTATTATTTTCCCTCTTACTTGTGAATCTACAAAGCTTAGCAGAAGGACCAGACGATTTAGCTCCAGAAATTGTAGCTAGAGGACAAATTAATGGTAAGTCCGTTTTATTTGACAACACCCACGGTCAAACAGCTGGAGCTGCTGATTGGGTAATTGATGGGGCGTTTTCTGATTTTGCAAATGCTATTGCTGATCATGGCTATTATGTAAAAGAATTGAGAACTTCATCACCCATTACATACGATGATTTAAGTGCTTATGATGTGTTTGTTATTCCTGAGGCTAATATTCCTTACAAAATTTCTGAACAAAATGCAATGGTTCAGTATGTTCAAGATGGAGGAAGTATATTCTTCATTTCTGATCATTACAACGCAGACCGCAATAAAAATAGATGGGATGCTTCTGAAATTTTTAACGGGTATCGACGAGGTGCTTGGGGTGAACCCACAAAGGGAATGACTTTTGAAGAGGCAAATTCTCAAGCTATGGAAAATGTAAATAGTTCAGATTGGTTAGCTAATCATTTTGGTGTCCGATTTCGTTACAATGCAATTGGAGATGTCACTGCAAATCTTATTGTAGCTCCCGAACAATCATTTGGAATTACAGAAGGAGTGCAGGGTGTGGCAATGCATGCTGGATCTACATTAGCGATCATTGATGAAACGAAAGCAAAGGGCATTGTGTATCTTCCTCAAACGAACGCTGCTTGGAATTATGCAGTAGATCAAGGGGTTTATAATGAAGGTGGAGTGGCAGAAGGACCCTATGCTGCAATATCTAAGCTAGGTTTAGGAAAGGCTGCATTTATTGGAGATTCATCCCCTGTAGAGGATATTACACCTAAGTATGTCAGAGAGGAAAATGGTCAATCCAAACGAACATACGATGGTTTTTTAGAGCAAGATGATGCAACATTGCTTGTGAATATCATCGATTGGTTATCTGTAAAAGAAAATTATTCTAAATTGAATGAAGTACCTGGTTTACAGTTGGATGAACCGACTGTTCTATTAGACATGGAAAATCCTCAAAACTCAACTGAACCAGAAGTTGAACCGTGGGCGGCACCTGATGCTGGATATCACTGGTGGGATGCTTCGACATTTGCCCCTGGATCTTATGGATACGCTAATGTTTCAACTGATCCAACCCTAGATGGTGTCTTTTTCTCAGAATATATTGAAGGCAACAGTTATAATAAAGCACTCGAGATTTATAATGGCTCAGGTCAAGATATCAATTTATCTGATTATTCGATTGAACTTTCAAATCTATCTACAGATATTTCATTAAGTGG
Organism: Chengkuizengella axinellae; assembly: GCF_030730905.1. GTDB lineage: Bacteria > Bacillota > Bacilli > Paenibacillales > KCTC-33759 > Chengkuizengella > Chengkuizengella axinellae. The sequence goes on from NZ_JAVAMP010000001.1 coordinate 526,602, forward strand.
TACATTGAAAAACGGAGACATATTTGTCATTTCACATTCAAATGCAGATCAAGCTCTATTGAACGTTTCAGATATGACAACATCAAATCTCTCCTTTAATGGAGATGATTCCATAACATTAAAACAAAGCAATGAAATCATGGATGTGATTGGAGCTGCAGGTACACAATATGCAAAGGATATCACATTAGTTAGAAATGAAGACATAACCTTTGGAACATCAATTTACAACAGTAATGAGTGGACAGCCTATCCAAGCAATACATTTGATGATTTAGGTACACATTCCGCTTTAAATAGTGGAGGGTCTCATCAGACGGGTACCTTATTCTTTTCTGAATATATTGAGGGTAGCAGCTATAATAAAGCCATTGAAATTTATAATGGTACTGGTCAAGATATTAATCTTTCTAATGTTTTAATTGAATTGTCCAATATGTCCATATCCATTGCATTAAGTGGGATATTACAGAATGGGGATGTATTTGTTGTGTCACATTCAAATGCAGATCAAAGTTTATTGAACGCAGCTGATATGATAACATCGAATCTCTCCTTTAATGGAGATGACGCCATTACATTAATACAAAATGGTGAAATCATAGATGTGATTGGAGTTGCAGGTACACAATATGCAAAAGATACAACATTAATTAGGAATGAAAACATTGTTTCAGGTACATTAAGTTATGACATCAATGAATGGATTGCACATCCAATCAATACGTTAAATTATATAGGATTTCATGATTGAGAATGAATTAAGGTTCGGAGGAACTAGTTCTTTCTACAAAAGTATACATAATTTACTCTATAGTAGAATGAAGGAGTATACTATTTTTCGACGATTTTACCTCTTGCGAGTGATGTTTTGAAGGCGATGAACTCCTAAAATATAAGTATAAAGTAATTGAATTCAAATTTTAGGAGATGAAAAAAATGAAAAAACCAATGTTATTAGTCATTGCACTACTTGCTCTATCTTCCGTTATGGCAGCATTTGCCTTTACTAGCGCCACAATTGATAATGATGCTACTTTATCAGTAGTAAGCTCTGATGAATCATTAATTGCACTTATGCCTTATACTGAAGAAGATGAAGTTGCTGGAGTTAAAGACGGATTTGCATATATTGATGGTGGAAAATTGAAAATTGATCTTTCAAAAGGTCTTGGTGGTGAAGGGTTTGGTGTTCAGCCAAATAGTACGTTTGAATGGGGAAATTTATTTAAAGTTAGAAATAACTCAGAAGAAACGATCGAATTTAACATAACTAAAGAAGGCTGGGGATTTGATACAAAAGTGAACATATATTTACAAGGGCAAAATATTACGGCTGATAATGCTGATGTTCAAGAATTTTATTGGAGAAGTAATACTAGAAATGGAAAAGTGACTTTAGCTCCAGGAGAAGAAGCTAACATTTCTCTAAGCCTTGAAACTGAAGGTGGAGCACAATTAATTGAAAGAGAAGCTGAATTAACAGTAAACGCTACTGTAAAATAATATAGAACTTTTGAGACAGGGTAATCCTAAAGTGAGCTGTCACTTTAGGATTACCCTAATTTTCATGAATAAGGTGACACCAGGATAAAATAATAGTATAATAAATATGATAAACAATAAGGAGCTATATTTATGAGTGGAGTCGTTCTTAACTAATCGAAGTAAATAATGGATCAAAAACATGTTCTTATTTTTTGAAAAAATAAGAAGTTTATTTGAGTGTATTTTTTTGATCCTGTACTTTAAGTTGAGAACATTGGTATAGTTCGTTATTTATATACGTACGACACAACTCTGTGCCAATAGCACAGTTTTTTTGTGCTTTTTTGAGTGATGGTTTATTGAATCATCATGAAAAATCGAGAGTTTCGTACTTTTAAAAGACGGCAATGAATCTTTGTTCATTGTCGTCTTTTTTTATTTTTATTTTAAAAAATGGAGGGAAAAACATTGAATCAACATATGTTTGAGAGTTTAGAATTTGAGAAAATACAACAAGAAGTGATGAAATATGCTTTATCGGAGGAGGGTAAACAAAAGTTAGAAAAGCTTCAGCCATCCTTTAGTCTAAATGTGATCAAAAATGCTTTAGCAGAAATATCAGAAGCGAAAAAAATCTTAGTGAGAGGTTCAAGTGTACCCGTTCACAGCTTAAATGGAATGCAGCAGCTTATGGGAAGGTTAAACAAAGGTATGATCTTACGTCCAGAGCATTTCACTCAATTTGTAGCATTTTTAGACAGCTTGCGAAAAATGCTGATCTTTATGAAAGACAAAGAGAGCTTAGCGCCTAGTGTAAGCTCATATGTATATTCCATTTCAGATTTTTCACATTTATATGAGGAAATGAACAGAAGTATACGAAACGGAAAAGTAGATGATAAAGCAAGTAAGGCTTTAAGTAAAATAAGAAAAAATATATTGGTTTTGGAAGCTGAAATGAAAGAACGAATAGAAAAGGTATTAAAATCTAAAAAATATGCTAAATTTATTCAAGAAAAGATCGTAAGTATTCGTGATGGACACTACGTCATTCCTGTGAGAAAAGAATATCGAAAGAATATCATTGGAGTAGTTTATGATACATCAGCTTCAGGTTCAACAGTATTTATTGAACCTGAAGAAGTAAGCAAATGTCATCAAGAATTACAATTGTTAAAGATTGATGAGCAATTAGAAGAGGAAAAAATATGCTCTATATTAACCAATTTAGTGGAACAATCAGAGCATGAATTAAATATAGCTATTGAGATGATGATACATTATGACGTTTTATTTGCAAAAGCAAAATATAGTCAAGAAATTGATGGTATAGAGGTCTCCTTGAATGATGAAAAATTGATTAGTTTGAAAAATGCTAGACATCCGTTGTTAGGAAAGAGTGCTGTTCCTTTAAATGTAAGGATGGGTGAAACGTATGATGCATTAGTTATTACAGGTCCAAATACCGGAGGGAAAACGGTAACGATAAAAACCGTCGGATTGCTGACCCTTATGACACAATGTGGTTTGCATATCCCTGTAGAAAAAGGAAGTCAGCTAAGTATTTTTAATCAAATTTTAGTGGATATTGGAGATGGCCAAAATATAGAGCAGTCACTTAGTACTTTTTCATCTCGTATAAAAAATATTATTGAAATCTTAACCAACACAAATGATACGACGCTTGTATTGATTGATGAATTAGGTTCAGGTACAGACCCTGGGGAAGGAATGGGACTAGCGGTTGCCATTTTAGAAGAATTATATAAAAAGGGAGCGATTGTCTTTGCAACAACTCACTACAGTGAGATCAAAGATTTTGCTTCCAATCATGAAGGATTTGAAAATGGGTCTATGGATTTTGATTCTGATACTTTAAAGCCTAAATATCGATTAATCATTGGTAAAGGTGGCGACTCTCAGGCATTTCATATCGCTTTAAGTTTAGGTATGCATCCAAAATTAATTGAGAAAGCACATCTGATCACATATAAAGAAAAGAAATATTATGAATCAAATGCATCAGGAACTAGAGAGTGGAGAAATCAGGAAAGACAACTAGCATCAACAAAACGTTTTAAAAATAAAACAAATAAAAAACAAAAAAGGAAGGTGGTTGAATCCCCTCAATTTAAAATTGGCGACAATGTCTTTATCCCTCATCTGAAGCAATACGGGATTGTTTATAAACCAGCAGATGAAGTGGGGAATGTTGTGTTGATGGTCAAGGGAGAAAAGAAGGTAATGAATCATAAACGAATCAAAATGCACATTGAAGCTGCAGAACTTTACCCTGAAAATTATGATTTTGACATCATATTTGAAACAAAAGAAAATCGCAAAAAAAGAAATGAACTCAGTCGGAAACATGTTGAGGGTTTAACGATTGAATATGAGGAATGAAATTTGTGTTCACGAATAAAATTTATTTCCTTCGTACTTGCACAAATAACTAATCGCTCTCATAAAATATAACATTCTCTTCTTATGTGGGGGTGTAGCAAAATGCCAGGTTTCTTTGCGGCGTTAGCGTTGTTTGCTAAAGAGTTAGTGTTTTTTGTATCGTACGTAAAAAACAATGCTTTTCCCCAGCCCTTAGCCGAAAAAGATGAAGCCAAACATTTACGTTTAATGGCAGAAGGTCATCAAGAATCAAGAAACATTCTCATCGAGCACAATTTGCGATTAGTTGCTCACATTGTTAAGAAGTTTGATAATACTGGTGAAGATATTGAGGATTTAATTTCGATTGGAACGATTGGTTTAATCAAAGCAATTGAAAGTTATAAACCGAATAAGGGAACGAAATTAGCTACTTTCTCGGCTCGTTGTATAGAAAATGAGATATTGATGCACCTTCGTTCCTTAAAGAAAACAAGAAAGGATGTATCTCTCCAAGATCCCATCGGTACGGATAAAGAGGGAAACGAAATTACACTGATAGATATCCTAGGAACAGAATCGGACGAAGTAGTGGATAAAGTACAACTAAAAATAGAAAAAAGCAAAATATACAGCAATCTACATATCCTAGACGATCGAGAGCGAGAAGTAATTAAAGGCAGATTCGGATTGATTAAAGGTGGAGAAGAACTTACACAAAGAGAGATTGCTAAAGATTTAGGTATATCCAGATCGTATGTATCAAGAATTGAAAAGAGAGCATTAATGAAGTTATTTCATGAATTCTATAGAGTGAAAAAGTTATAAATGATCCCCACTAGTTAAGCTGGTGGGGATTTTTTTGTGCTTTAAGAACACAGTCTTCGTCTATATGGCTCGACAATCGACCAGTTTTCTTTATAAGAATAAGAATTTATAAGTTTTTAACAAATTCAAAGTTTCAACAAAAAATACCTTTAATGAAGGATTCGACAACATCTCCGAGAGACTCGGCTAGGAGTTTTTGTTCAAGGTACATCCAGTATTTGGACAAGCAGTAGGTAGAGAAAGTTTAAATCAAAATTCATGTAATAATTTCACATCTTTGAAAAAGGTAAAAATTTTTTCAAAGTGGTCATTATTGGTGCTGATATTGTAAAGGCGGCCTTTATTATAATTTGTGTAAGCAGTCAATATGAAACTGGAAAACATCATGAGGAGGTTGAATCAAAGCGTAAGCGTCATTCATATGAAATGAAATAGGTTTTTTATCATAGTAAGGAGGTTGAAGCGAATGAGTAGAAACAGTTTTAGAGAGACAGTAGTGGGGTACTTGTTTATTGGACCGTTAATGATAGGAATGATTTTATTTACTCTCATTCCTATCGCCGTCTCTTTGATATTAAGTTTTACAGATTGGAGTCTTGTTCAAGGGATCAAAGATATTACATTTGTTGGTTTCAAAAACTTCACGTATTTGTTCCAGGATCCAGTATTTATTAAATCTGTGAAAAATAATTTGATTTTTATGCTCGTTGTTCCTATTACAATGGCAATTTCTGTTGTACTTGCTGTTTTACTGAATAGTAACGTATATATGAAAGGTTTATTTAAGGTGATTTTCTTTATTCCTTATATATCAAGTGTGGTAGCAATTGCAATGGTTAGTCAGGTCATCTTTCATCCGTCTTATGGTCCCATTAACGAACTATTAAGAACGTTTGGTATTGAAAATCCTCCTTTGTGGTTGGCTGATCATGATTATGCTTTAATCACGTTAATGCTGATTACGATATGGATGGGAATTGGGTATAAATTGATTATTTATATGGCGGGTCTTCAAAACATTCCACAAGAGCTTTATGAAGCGGCAGATATAGATGGTGCCTCCGGAATTACTAAATTTTTCAAGATCACCCTTCCATTATTGTCACCTACTAGCTTTTTCTTATTAATTACAGGGATCATAGCCTCGTTTAAAGTATTTGACATTATCGTAGTGCTGACTGAAGGTGGTCCATCGGATTCTACGTCCGTTATGGTATTTTATTTGTACAAGCAAGCTTTTGTTAATATGAAAACTGGATTGGCTTCAGCATCTTCAATTGTTCTTGTTCTCATAGTGCTGGGTATCACATTGGTTCAGTTTCTAGCACAGAAGAAATGGGTCAATTATTAGGAGGGAGGTAGTGTTATGCGTATTTTTAATTTACAAAAATTAATCATTACTATATTCATGTTAGGTGTAGGTTTTTTGTTTTTATTTCCATTTTTTTGGATGGTTTCAGCTTCTCTCAAACCGGAAATAGAGGTATTTAATTTTCCGATACAGTGGTTACCTAGTACATGGGAATTTGTATCTTACAACTATTCTCAGGTATGGATTGAAAATCCGTTCCTATTATATTATCGGAATTCTATCATCGTTACAGTGGCTACAACGATCACTTCTGTCACAGTGTCATGTTTAGCTGCATATGGATTTTCGAAAATAAAATTCAAGGGCAGAGATTTTATTTTTCTTATACTACTGGCTATTTATATGGTTCCACACCAGGCAACCTTAGTACCTCAATTTATTATGTTTAGATATATGAATTTATATGATACGTTGACTGGTTTGGTTATATTGAACTCCTTTAGTGTACTTGGAACATTTTTGCTAAGGCAAGCATTTTTAGGAGTGAATAATGAATATTTAGAATCGGCAAGAATGGATGGAGCAGGTCATTTTCGTATCTTTCTTTCTATTATGCTCCCTCTTGTAAGACCAGTGGTGGCTACTTATGCAATATTGAGATTTATTTGGACTTGGAATGACTATCAGAATCCTTTTATTTTCCTAAGATCAGAACATTTATTTACTATACAGCTGGGTGTTCAATCTTTTGGAGATGAATTTGGAAAGTATTATGCCATCGCGATGGCTGGAGCGGTTTCTGCTATTCTACCCCTTTTAATTGTGTTTATTATCGGTCAGAAACATGTTATAGCAGGGATTTCATCAGGTGGAGTAAAAGGTTAAAAAATAGTATAAATATTTTCGAATAAGACAAAAAAGAACATTATGTTAAAATTGATAGTCTATGTATAATAAATTTGTAAACTCACAAAAATTATAGGGGATGTGGTACAATGAAAAAAATTAGTTTGATGATATTTGTCCTTATCGTTTTTGCTACAATGTTATCAGCATGTGGTGGTGATAGTGTGAGCAATAATAGTGAATCTACTAGTTCCAATAATTCAGATTCAGGACAAAGCAATGCATCCAATGAAACGGAAACGGTTACATTGGAGTTGTATACTTGGTTAAAGGAACATGAAGAGCATTGGACAGTATTGTTGGAAGAATTCAACAAAGAGTACCCACACATAAAAATAAATCTAAATAATGATTGGGGTACATCAGAACTAGTGAAGGTAGATCTGGCAGCGGCCTCCCAACAACCAATGGATATTATCACATTACCGAATTCCGAAAGTTATTCACAGCGTCTCGACATGTTTTTACCCTTGGATGAATTTATAAATGAAGAGGGTATGAATTACGATGAAGAATATAAAGTTTCAACTAAGATTAACGATCAGTATTATGCTCTTCCTGGACGATTGCAAATCTGGTTTGTTCTTATGAATAAAGAGAAGCTTGATCAAGCTGGACTTGAAGTTCCGAAAGAATGGACATGGGATGAATTTATGGAATATGCCAAAGTATTGACTAGTGGAGAAGGCGCTGACAAAGAGTATGGAACCTTCTTTCATAAGTGGGTAAATTATTTTACAATGGCAAACCTTAATAATCCAATAAACAATATATTAGTTAATGATGGTAAAGCTGCGATTGACACCGATCGTGTTAGAAAATCTTTAGAAATTACTTACCAATTGCAAAATGAAGATAAAACTGCACCTCCTTATGCAGAGATTATCTCTCAAAAAATGAGTTATAGAAATTATTATTTCCAAGGGAAATCTTCAATTATGCCAATTGGATCGTTTATGATACAAGAAGCGGGCGGAACAGAAAAAACAGCCGCAACCTTCAAAAGTGCCTTTGCACCGTATCCTAAATTTTCAGAGGATGATGAGAATGGTTTAACGTATGGTGGTATTGATTATGTAGGAGTTGCAGCTAATTCTAAACATCCTAAAGAAGCTTATGAATTTATACGCTGGTATACGACAAAGGGCATGAGTATTGCAGGGAACTTGTCTTCTTGGAAAAAAGCAGATCTTGATCAGGAAATTGAAGGGATATTGGCAAATGCGACCCATCCTGAAATGGTTGATTTAGAATCACTTAAGTATGTGATGGACATTTCTATACCAGCTAAAATTTCTCCAACACCTGAATATTACACGGAAGTAAATGAACGTTATATCTCAGAGGTGGAAAAATTCTTATTAAATAAACAGGATCTTGATACAACGATAAAAAATGCAGAGAAGGCAGTTACAGACATCATTAATGCGAATCAATAAATAGCAATGATTTAATCATGCTTTTGATGCAGGAATAGCGCTAAATATATATAACAATTGTATACTTTATGATGAAAAACCGTGAAGAGTTTTATTCTCTTCACGGTCAATCTGTTTTAGCGGGAAGTGATAGAATTGTGGGCAAGGGTGCAGAAATTAACTCAAATATCTTTGCGTAAAAAAATTATCATTGCTATTATTACTTGCTTGATTGTTCCTTCTATTATCGCTATTGCAGTATCAAATTACTTAACAAGAGATGCTATGCTTGATTTAGCAACGGAGACTGCACAAGATTCATTAGATAGAGCGGATATTTATGTGAATAATTATATTTCTTCCATGGTTTATGTGATGAATAACATTCAATTTGATCCAAGTATAAGTAGCATTATGAAGACACTTGGACAGCAATCAAAAGACCCAGCGTTATTAGTTTTGGAAGGTCAAAAAATCACACAGAAGCTGCAGGCGCTAACCGCCGCTTATCAGAATATGTATATTACAGTTTTACTGCCAAATGATGCTTATTTCACCAGCTATCGTGAATTTGATTTCAATCCGATTGAGTTACGATCTGAACCATGGTTCTCCGATCTAGATCAATTAAGTATATACGATGTGCATTGGGTAGGTTTTCAAAAAAATTATATTGAGTCCACGAGACAAGAAAGTCCTTATTTGATCACACTTGCAAAGGTGTTGAAATCAGGCGGTAAGCCGTATGCTTATATAATATTAAGCGTGGAGGAACAATCTATTAGTGATATATTTAATGGATATTCTCAAATTGAAAAAATGATACTTATGGATTCGCAAGGGATTATTATTTCAAGCATAGACGATACAGAGATTGGAAGTCAGTTTGAGTTTTTTAATGAATCGTCGAAGCTTTTAGAAATAGACAATAAGGAGTATTTATTACTAAATAAGCAGATATCGTTTGCAGATTGGAGTTTGAGCAGTCTTGTTTCCTATCAGAACACGATTGAAAGAATTCAAGCGATACAAAGATTTAATTATTTAGTACAGATTATTTTTGTTTTGATTTTTATTGTGCTTTTATTTTTAATTATGAATAGAATTATGAAACCTCTTTTAGGGTTAGAGAGAGTTGCTTCTAGGTTTGATCTTGATAATCTACATGAAAGGGTACAAATTCGTGGAAAAGATGAGATCGGACGGTTAGGGCAAGTATTTAATCAATTGTTAGATCATATACAGAATATGATTAAACAAATTACTGAAGAGCAATCACGTAAGCGGGAAGTTGAGATAGAATTACTGCAAGCACAAATTAATCCTCATTTTTTGTTTAATCTTTTAAATTCGATTCGAATGAGAATTCTTATGAATGGAGATAAGGAAAGTGCGGACATCATTTCCTCTCTATCCAAGTTACTTCGTATGACAATCACTAGAAATAATGAATTTCAATCTGTTCCTGTAGAAGTAGAAGTGGCTAGACATTATGTAAAGTTAATGAACGTGCGACATAATCATAAAATTCAATATCATGAGTTTGTAGATCCTAATGTGTTAATGGAAACATTACCTAGATTTACAATTCAACCTTTCATTGAAAATGCTTTTATTCATGGATTAAAGCAGAAACATGGAGATATAACTTTATCGATTTGGAAGGATCAATCTTTCATGTATTTATCAGTCAAAGATAATGGAATGGGTATGAAGGAAGAGAGATTAGAAGATTTGCACAAATCATTCCAGAGAGGGCAGGATAAATCAGAGAGTCAGGTGAATGGGATAGGGTTAAAAAATGTATATGATCGCTTGCGAATCATATATGACTCTTCTTTTAGTTTAGACATATATAGCGATCCTGAGAGTGGTACTGAGATCAAGGTTCAAATCCCACTTGCAAAAAAAGGAGAGGTTTAACATGTACAAAGTATTATTAGCAGATGATGACTTTCCTGTCATTCAATATTTGATGCAAGAAATTCCATGGGGAGAATTGAATTTACATGTCATAGGGCATGCTGATGACGGATTAGAAGCTTACCATAAAGCAGAAGAAGAATTACCAGATATTCTAATTACGGATATTGGAATGCCTGGAATGGATGGTCTAACACTCATTCGTAAATTAAAGCAGCTTAACCCAGATATGCACATAATTATCATGTCCTGTCATGATGATTTCAAATACACTCGAGAGGCTTTAAAATTAAACGTACATGATTATGTACATAAAGAATCGATGGAATCTAAAGAAATTGAAGAAATTCTAAAAGTTATTATTAGTATGAAGAAAAGTCGACAAGATCAGCAATCACCTCAAGAACAGCAGATGAATAAGACGATTATGAAAGAAAAGCTTATTGGTCAATTTTTATTATCTCCCATCTTTAATGAAGACAGATGGCAAACTGAATTTGCAAAGTTTGGTGTAGATATCTCGAGCAAGCTATATTTTCCAGTTGTCTGTTACATTAATCATTATGACAAACAATTAGGACGTTTTGATTCCGAAGAATTACTAATATACCCTATTATCAATGTCATTGAGGAAATCATTTTTAAAGAACAGAATGCACATTGCTTTCGTTTGGGAACAAAGGAACTGCTACTATTATTCACTGGTAAAGGAGTCAGCTATAGAACTCTAAAGGATATTCAATCCGCAATGTATCAGTATTTAAAAGTCAGTGTTTCATTTGTTACAATCAGTTATCCATGCAGTAGTTTTACAATGCTTAGACAGAACATTAACTATGTACTGGAAAAAACGCTGCAGCGTTTTTATTTATCTGATTCTGTTATCACAAGTATAGAGCAATTAAATAAACCGTTTGTGGATGAGGATGTCTTTAATTATTACGCGGATTTTACAGATGAAATGGAAAAGGTACTTCATTTAGAATCAGAAGATTTACTGAAAGAGACGGTTTCTATGTGGTTCCGGCTTTTTCGAGAAAAGCGTTATCATCCTGAAAAGTTGAAAAGCTTCATCTTACAGTTTGTTATGGATCAATGTATTAAGAAAAGAGTCCCTAAACAACATGTTGGTTTGGACATATCAAAGGAGCTTCACCAAATCATTCTATCCATGGATTCAATATATGAAATGGAGAGGTGGTTGGTTGATTATTGGGAATCACTTCTGAAGTCAATGCTAACGACGTCTATTTTTTCTAAGCGGTCTGAAATATTAAAAGCTCAAAAATATGTTATGGCTAATCTTGAAACAAAAATATCTCTAGATGAGGTATCAAATTTGCTGCATTTGAATCCTGCTTATTTCAGCCGTTTATACAAGAAAGAAACGCAAGAAAGTTTTATTAAATATGTGATTCGAATGAAGATGGAAAAGGCGAAAGAGTGGTTGGAGACAACGGATAAAACTGTAGAGGAAGTTGCTTACAAGTTAGGTTACGATAATAAAAGCTATTTTAATAAGTGTTTTAAGTCCATTTTTAACATGCCCCCCTCACAATTGCAGCAACTAAAAAGAAATGGTTGATATTCTGAAAAATTTTCCTTGACCTTTGTTAGAGCTAGGTGTTAATATGGTTAAGAATGTTAATAAAAGGAGGTTACGTAATAATGAGATTATTGCTGGAACTTAATCAAAAAAAATACAACACCATATTACGTGACCTTGTCGGATAAGTAGTCTAGATTCATCATAACTATATTGTATTATCTTATGCAGGTCACGGGAGTTACTGTGAGCTGCTTTTATTTTATATTGCAATGAAAACAATGAAGGCGTGCCATAGTGATGGTGCGTCTATTTTTTTATGGTCAATTTATTACGTTCTACAAGTTGAAAGGCCCCTTTTTTTACAAGAGGGATATAACAGCCTTATTTTACTGGATAAGGTCATTAAACTTTCAGCATCATTTATCTGATTACTATTTTAGCGTTCCAACTTAGAATTAAATGAGGTGTTTTTACATGAAGTGGAGAGATTGGGATCGGAATTTAAAAGTAAGGTTATATGGGGAAGCTGTCATTGGTATTTTGTTTTGGATGTTCTTTCCTTTTATGGCTATATATTTTACTGACATATTTGGTGAGTTTATAGCTGGTTTATTATTAGTGGTTTCACAGTGTATAAGTGTTATCGCGAATTTATTTGGAGGTTATTGTGCGGATAAATTCGGTAGAAAAAAAATGATGGTGTATTCATATGTTGGTACATCTGCTTCATTTTTGATGTTTCTATTTGCTAACTCACCATGGTATGAATCACCTGTACTGACTTTTATATCATTTTCATTGTTAGGGGTTTTTGGGGCTTTTTATTGGCCTGCAAGTCATGCTATGGTTGCAGATGTTGTGCCTGAAAAAGACCGTACACAAGTATTTGCTGTGTTTTACATTATGATTAATTTGTCGGTAGTTATAGGACCATTACTGGGTGGAATTTTCTTTTTTGATTATCGATTTGAATTACTGGTTGCTGCATTTATAATAAGTGTCATATTTACAATTGTACTGCAACGATTTATTAGAGAAACAGCACCGAATGTTATTACGGGTAGTAATAAAGAGAGCAAAGAGGATAAGTGGTATTCCTTCTTAATAGAGCAAGTTAAAAATTACAGTGTTATTATTACGGATAAAGCATTTTTTGTGTTTATACTTGCAGGAATTTTACTAGCACAAACCTTTATGCAAATGGATTTGCTCTTAGCTGTATATATATCTGAATCAGTACCGAGTCAAACTATATTTAATTTCAATAATTGGTCATTTGTTGCTTCGGGGGAAAAAGTGTTTAGTTGGATTATTGTTGAAAATGGATTGCTGGTTGTATTATTTACTCTTTATGCGACAAAAATATCTGAACGCTTCGAGGCACATAAAGTTTTTATTGTTAGTGCATTGACCTATGGAATCTCCATGATTTTCTTTGGACACACCTTGCAAATTTGGGGATTATTTTTAGCCATGTTTATATTTACAGTAGCAGAGCTTATGGCTGTTGGTATTCAAGAATCATTTGTAGCTAAATTAGCTCCAAAAGAAATGCTAGGTCAATATTATGCGGCTGCTAGTTTACGATTTACTATTGGAAGAACAATTGCTCCAATGGCGATTCCGTTAACGGTTTGGTTTGGGTTTCGATGGACATTTATTATTATTGCCTTATTAGCTTTTGTAGGAGCAGGTTTATATTATGCAATGGCTGTTTTGATAAGAAGGAAAGAGAGTGTAAGTGAAGATTTAGGTAGAGACTCAGCTTTTTAACCAGAGCTGAAAAAAAGGTTTACTTTATGATCAACTTGATTTGTTGAGTGATAAAAATAGAGGGAAATAATAGCCTTATTTCTTGATCTGGTAGGAATTTATTTAAAATAGAGAATCAAAGGGTCTTATATCACTAAATTTACTGATTTGATCTTAAAAGAAAGTGAATAAGACCCTCAAAGCTCTCTATTTTTGTTCAAAATCATCATTTAGTCTAAATAAGACCACTATTTTCTCTTCAACAAACCATGAAACACAACATCATACTCATAATTTCTACTATTGTTTACTCTATAATCTACAAAGTAAGCCGTAGTTGTTTTATAACCACTCCACTGAGTGTCTAATCGATGTAAAGTATGATTTATGGTATGATTCATTTCTTCTCTGTCACTGAACTCATCTATTGACGAACTACCTTCATAAGTTCCTCTAATAGTATAGGTATCAAATAAATCAGATTTGTGAGTTTGTGATTTCGCATTTGTTAGATTCATCTCGAATTTAATCTCATCTAAAATCAAATCTAGCGATCTCTCAGTATGCTTATCTGTATAAACATTACTAACTAGAACAACCCGACCTTCTGTAGAGATTAAATCATTTAAATGATTCTCATAAGATTTAACTAAGTTATCTTCTGATGTTAGTTTCATCATATATTGATCAAACCCGTCTTCGTCCGCATTGAATAAATAATTGTTTACTTCTTTAAAAATGTCAGGTCGCTTTTTGATCATATAATCATACCAAACGTAACCATATATATAAAAATTAGGAGATAAGCTATAATCAGCAAATAATATATCACTTAAATTCAATTGAACTTTAGGGTCCGAATGAATGCGACTTGTCATGATCGACCTAGGATCAATGCCTGTTCTTGTTGAACCGGTAAATAACTCTGCGCCTCCTTCTTCAACCCATACTAAACGTTCACCATCATATATACTGGCAGACTCCCATAATCCAGGAATGAGATAACGACTCTGCAAGTAATGAAAATATTCATGTCGAAACAATTCTTCTAAATGATATAAACTTTCTACTCCCATCGTCCGATTCCATGTATACATGATTCCATCTTCTTCAATGTATGTTCCTCCGTTGTTTGTATCAATACCATTTAATTGACTAGCCATTTGATACTGCATGTTGCTATTATAAATAATAGCTGTGAGAACATTGTCTACATTTCCTATTTGCACAGGAATATCATTTCCATAATAACGATGGAACTGTGCTTTCACTTCTTTGGCTGCCCAATAAAGCCATTCTATAGTTACTGGACTTATTTTATTTCCTGCTTTGATTACAAAAGTTCCATCATCAAAAGAATAATGATTACCATAATAATACTGTTCATATTCAGCCTTGACTTGTTTGTAATCTACGATTGCACTATGATCACTATATATTTCTGCTTGTTTTAAGTATCCGCTGCTATATTTTGGATAAGTATCTAGGGAGCGTGAGAAAGTATTTTGGGTAAAGTTCGGATCAGTATGGAGATAACCATTTTCCTGAATAAAGGTGATCACTTGATCTAGGATGGAGGCATAATCTGGATTTTCGTATATTTTTTTCGATAGAAATTGAGCAATTTCATTCAGTGCTTTATCAACATTTTCATACCAGACTACAACTTCTTCAGATGAAATATTTTCATCGTAAATTAAGTTATCGTTATTCATTATAGACGCTTTTACACCATTGATCGTTGCTTGCACTGCTTTTTCAAAACTTTTTATTTTTATATAAATACTAGGGGTTTGCTCGTTAAACAGTTGTATAATACGGTATGCTGCTTCCAAATAATTTAACTCAACAGAAGAAATCTCAGCTATATAGCCTGTATGTTCCACAATTTCATTTTGTATTTCTGTACCTAATGTAAAATTTTCGTTCGATATGATATCAGAAAGAGCAGCGCTTGCTTTGTTTTTAAAAATATAATCTGACACATATGTTATTTCCGGATCAGATTTAATATCATCTGATTTAACGCCTCTAATTACAACCTTCATAATTGTATCTATTCCTAAACTGTCTTTGGCTGTATATTGTGAACCTAAACATTGCATCTCATTAAGTAAATAATCTATTCTTTTTTGGTCAGCATAAAAAATAGCTGTATCTTGGTTATCATCATGGAAGTCGGTTATGTTTTTTATATCCACACTTGTTAGAACCTTTGATAACTCTGAATAATCTAAGTTGTTTAAATCATTAAAAGTGTATACGTCATGATTAAGTGAAGTATTTTGCTCTTCTAAAGTGCTTCGCTCTATACAAGTGAATTCTTCCTGGCTATTATTAATTTGAAATAAAACTATGAAAAGCGACAGGATGACAATAGACATAGTTAAAAAGATACCTATACGTTTAAAAGAATTTAGAATCTTCATTATTATTATTTCAACACACTCCAATAGAATAATATTTTTTCATATTTATTAGGTCTTGGATAGTAGTGTCTTGGTTCAATGGGTAATACTTAATAGTGATTATAATTATCAAAACCACTCTTTAAACATTTTAAAATATTTAACAATGTTAATAACACATATGGTAACGGCAATCAAATTTAAAATAAAGAACCCGTACGTCATGATTACAACTTCTATAAAAGCCAAGTCTGATCTAAAACCAATACCCCAAAGTGAAAAATATAACCAAAGTAAATGAAGGAGGAATAAAATTACAGAAGAAATGAATTTATATGTAAATTCCTTTTGTATATTAAAAAACAAATAAAAAAGAATTAAATATATGAAGCTGTGAATGCTAAATTTTATAAGTTCTTCACTAGGATTGAATTCCACATATGTTAGTATAACTGTGTGAGAAGCATATTCTGATGCTGTTGCCATGATTATGAGTATAAACATAGAATAGATAAGTAAATTAATTAAAAAAATAGTTTTTAAACAAACCAGCATCACTTTTTGAGCATTTGTTTTAGAAATATTTTTAATGTCTGCATCCAAAAATCTTCACCTCAACTAGTGTTAACCTTAGTGTTCAAAAGAAATTTATCTGACTATTAATTCGTCATCAATTTTTCTATTCCTCTTATTCGTTCTACATGTTGTCATTATTCTTTTTTTCTAGGAGAGGTAGCAGTCTCCTTTCACCTGATAAGTTCATCTTATTTCATTTCAGTAGGAGATGTTGAAACTCCACACGGAAAAATCCCTTTTCTAGCCTATAGATAAAAGTCCAAGCAAAAAAAGTTAGATTCTGTTTATTTCCAAGTAAAAATCACCCACAATCTTTGACCTATACGATCTGAACATATACAATGATGAAAGATCATTTAGTGTTTGAAAAACAAGTGGAGGACTATAATGAAACGTCAAATAGAAGATATAGAGTTACTAGCACCTGCGGGTGATTGGGATTGCATGAAAGCAGCAGTAGCTAATGGAGCAGATGCTGTTTATTTTGGAGTGGACAAGTTTAATGCTCGTGTGAGAGCCAAAAATTTTACAATAGAAGATTTGCCTGAGGTTATGTCATTTTTGCATACGTATGGAGTAAAAGGGTTTGTTACGTTTAACATTCTTGTGTTTGAGGATGAATTAGAAGCAGCTAAACAATTAGTGGAAGGCTGTATGGATGCAGGAGTAGATGCTTTAATTGTACAGGATTTAGGATTAGTGAAAATGATTCGTGAAATCTCTCCTGACTTCCCTATTCATGGCTCGACTCAGATGACCATTACTTCACCTGAAGCAGCTGAGTTTACAAAACCTTATGACATGGAACGTATTGTTTTAGGAAGAGAGAATAATTTAAAACACATTCAAAAAATTGGAGAAGAAGCGAAACTACCAATGGAAGTTTTTGTTCATGGAGCACTTTGTGTTTCCTACTCTGGTCAATGTTTAACTTCAGAAATGTGGGGAGGACGTTCGGCAAACCGGGGTGAGTGTGCGCAAGCATGTCGATTGCCTTATGACATGATGGTTGACGGAGAACATCAGCCGATGGGTGATGTGACATATTTATTATCTCCAAAAGACTTAGCAGCGATTGAAATTGTACCTGAATTAATTGAAGCAGGCGTCACATCCTTTAAAATAGAGGGTCGCCTAAAAAGTGCTGAATATGTCGCCAATGTGGTTAGTAAATACAGAAAAGCAATAGATCGTTATTTTAAAGGTAAAAATGCAAAACCAAATAAGTATGAAATGCGTGAATTACAGCAAAGTTTTTCCCGAGGTTTTACGTACGGATTCCTAAAAGGAACGAATAACAAACAGTTAGTAGATGGAACCTTTCCTAAAAGCAGAGGTGTTTTTTTAGGTGATGTGAAACAAGTAACGAAGCGAGGCGTGATATGTAAACTTGAGGCTCCTTTAAAACGAGGGGACGGTATCGTTTATGATGCCGGTGATCCAACCAAAGATGAAGAAGGCGGACGTATTTACGATCTAAGAGTTGATGGTGTTAAATTTGAAGGTGAAGCAAAAGAAGGTCAATTAATCGAGGTTGTCTTAGGTCGTAATGATATCAATTTACAAAGAGTCCATGTAGGGGACCGCATTTGGAAAACAAATGATCCTAAGTTGGATAAAACCCTCCGTGAAACCTTTGAAACTGAAAAACCTTATCACATATTCCCATTAGAGATTCAGGTTACTGGTAAAGAAGGGGAACCATTAACTGCGACATTTACGGATATAAAAACAAAACATCAAGTTACAGTGCAAACAGAGAAGAACTTAGAGAAAGCAATAAAAAGACCACTAGAAGATGAAATTTTACAGGATCAATTGGGACGTATGGGCGGAACCATTTTCTATCTCGAGAATATAATGAATCAACTAGAAGGACAAGTCATTGTTCCAATTAAACAATTAAATAAGATCCGTCGCGATGCAGTTGAACAATTAGTGGAAAGTCGCCAGAAACCAATCACATATACAAAACGAGAAGCGGATGTATTCGCTGATTCTGTTACTAATCAAGAACCGGCAAATGATCCTAATTTAGTTGTGCTTTGCAGAAGCCTTGATCAAGTACAAGCGGTTTCCGAAACTCATGTGGAGTGGATTTATGCTGACTTTGAATTTATTAAACAATATCCTGCTGCGGTAGATTGTGCTCGGAAAGCAGGTAAGAAAATTGCCTTAACAACACCACGTATTCATATGCCGGGTGAAACAGGTTATTTTAATCATATATTAAAGCTGAAGCCTGATGCAGTTCTTCTTAGAAATACTGGTGCTGTCCATGAGTTTATCAAAAGAAAAGAGGGAAATCCGACTGAAGAATTTCCACTGATGTTCGGTGATTTTTCCTTAAACATGGCAAATCATAAAACGATAGAGCTTTTCCAAAACTCAGGTTTGGATCGCTGTACACCTTCATATGACCTAAATATTCAACAAATGATGGATTTATTAGATAATACAGATACGTCCAAGTTGGAAGTTGTTATACATCAACACATGCCTATGTATCATACAGAACATTGTGTTTATTGTACTTTTTTAAGTGAAGGAACCGATTATACAAATTGCGGCAGACCTTGTGAGGAGCATCGTGTTTCTTTAAGAGATCGTATTGGTATGTCACATCCAGTTCGTGTGGATGAAGGCTGTCGAAACACAGTTTACAATGCAATTGAACAGTCTGGAGCGGAGTATTTAAAACATTTTATGAAATCAGGAGTTTCTAATTTCCGTATTGAATTTTTAGAAGAGTCTCCTGAAAAAGTAAAGGAAGTTATTAGCTTATACAACAAAGCGATTAAAGGTGAAATTAGTGGGACTCAAGTGTGGAGAACATTAAAGGCAACGAATCAGTTGGGTGTTACAAGAGGACAGCTTACAAAATAAATGACAGAACATATTTCTCGGGAAATAGACTACTTTGGTTCACAATGAACTAAGGTGGTCTTTTTTTAATCCTATTTGTATATTTATAAAAAATGTTATGATAACGATAACAGTATAGATAGTGCAAAAAAGTGGAATATAGTATGGGGGAAAGCAAATGCGATTTTTAATCCTGATTATTATTTGTGTAATTGGACTAATTGGATGTTCTAATCAAACTCCGGACAGCACATCTGACATTAGTGACGGTTTGCCACTTCCTTGGCTAAATTATAGCGATGAAAAATATGTATATGATGAGCACATTGACAGTCGTGAATTTAATATTAATGTAGTTTCTACATCAAATTTCACAGACACAAATGATTACAGACCTGGATTAGAAATTTATATAGAATTATCAACTGGTGATCTTTTTGTAGAAGAGAAATCAGATAAGGTAATGGAATGGATTCGCTTTAAAAAAGTGGAAACCAATAGCACGAGGAAAGATATAGATGAATTAGTCGCCGTTAATCAACATCTGAAAAATCCAATTACATTTAATGATAACAATTTAAACAAGTCAGATCTGTGGTTAAATGCAGCACCCATGATTTATAAAGGATTTGATCATACTCAAGTAATAGATGGAAAAATCTATGCTGTAGGTGGTGGAAGTAATAATCAAGGTCTAGAAATATATGATCCCAAACTAGATACATGGGTTAAAGCAGCCAATATTGAAAGTATGAATGAAGACAGATATATATTAAACACGATAATAATGGAAGGGAAAATTTATGCAATCGGGGCATTTGAAAATCGATTGTATTATGATCAATATGCAGGGGATAATCATGAAGCAAAAGAAGTTTATGTATATAATCCTGTTACCGACCATTGGATTCAGCTTGCAAGCATGAATCATGAACGATTGGGTTTTAAGTCGGTAGTATTGAATGGAAAGCTTTATGTTTTCGGTGGTTACCAAGGAACACAGTCAATCAGTAGTGTAGAAGTATATGATCCAAAAGCAAATACTTGGACAGAATTAGCAAATATGCATGAGAGTAGAGCTCCTGGTCAAATAGAAGTTATTAATGGAAAAATATACGTGGTTGGAGGAGGTTATTGTGACTCTCCTACCACTGGTGATGATCATGTCTGTTGGGGAATCAGTAGAAATAACATAGAAGTATATGATCCAAAAGCAAATACTTGGACAGTTGAAACTAATATTCCTGAATCAAGGGATATAAACTTAACAACAGTTATTAATGAAAAAATTTATATATTTGGTGGGTATGATGATTCAGCGTATACTTATTTAAAAAGAGTAGATCTATATGATCCTTTAAAAAAAGTTTGGAAACAAGCCTCTAATATGAATTATGGGAGGAGATTTGGCTCAATGGAGTCATATGGAGAAAAAATTTATATCATTGGCGAAGCTAAGAGTAAAGTTTATGATGAGGGTCAATTATTCAATGTAGAAATCTATGACCCTCAATTAAACCAATGGACAGAGTTAACAAAGATGAATACTGAAATGAATCATTTTAAAACTGAAATCATAGATGGAGAGCTCTATGTTATAGGGATAAATCAAATTGAAAAGATTGATTTGAATGCGATAAATAATTAAATTGCGTGAAAAGATGATTTCATTGCAATAAGGGACCGAATTTCCATTATTGTACGTCTAGCCAATCAAGGTACAACTCGTCGGTATATTTCATTAGATATTTTTTCATAGAATACCTATTTTTTTGATTTTTCAGTAAATTACTATTTGTGAATATCCTCGTATACCACTTTAGTCTAATATAGGTTTCTACATTTGAGGGAGGTTTTTTTTACTTTATTTTCCTATACTATATTATAGGTTATTGATAGATTAACGCTACAAGATGTGAATGAACTGGGCACAGAGGACTATCTTGTAGTGAAATAACCTAATGATAGGAGCGATAAAATGAAAAAACTTTTATTATTGATCATTTTTATATTGGCTATATCAAGTACGGTGATTGCAATGGCATTTAATGGGAGCTTGAATGATGAACCATTAGCTATTCACGCCAGCGAATATCATGCAGCAGTAGATGAAGTTTTTGATGACTCAGATCAAAACAGATATGTTATTGATGTGAATTTAAATAGAGTAAGCCATAATGTTGAAGTCAGGGAGTTTGGAATACAACCAAACAGTTTGTATACTTGGAATGAATTATTTAAATTAAAGAATAACTCTGATATTGAGATGGATAATATTAAAATTGGGTTTGAACCTAAAGTTGGAAATGATCTCTCTTTTTTAAATGAGCTTGGTTTAAAGGTGAGAAATGGTACAGAAAATGAATGGTTTACTATAGATGAAATAAACCACCAATTTTTACTAGGAAATTTGATATCTGGACAGGAAGAGTGGATAGATATTCAAGTGGATCAATTCGAAAGTCATGCTTCAAAAGGATTTAAAAATTTCAATATCGTTGTTTATTATCCAAATAACAATCCAGATGAAGATGATCCAGATCAACCTAAAACTAAAACAACAGTTAGCACGTCATCTTCAAAGTATTTAGAGATATATTTGTATCTGGATAAGGCAAATGCAGTTGTGAATGGGAATGAAGTCTATATCGATCCCAATAATATGAATGTTCGACCATTTATATTAGATGATAGAACATTTCTCCCAATGAGATTTTTAAGCGAAGCATTAGGTGCTGAAGTAGAATGGGATGGCCCTACAGATACTGTTACCATCACAGAAGAAGACAGGGAACTCATCCTTGTTATTGGTGAAAAAACAATCTGGATTAATGGAGAAGCAGTGGAAATTGATGTAGCACCAGTATTAACAGAGGATGAAAGAACTTTTCTTCCTGTCAGAGCTGTTGCGGAAGCTTTAGGTAGATATGTTAATTGGTACGATGGTTTGGTGTTCGTAACAGATCGGAACATTGAATTGAGTGAAAGTAAGAAAAAGAATATCATAAACGAGTATTTTATTGATGGAATCATAAGCAGAATAAGAAGTTTGTTTTAACATAAGATATAAGTAATTGTTATTTAAAGAAGAGCTTGGGAAATGCCCCAAGCTCTTTAACTTTTATTAATATAAGACCTTACATGAACTCCGATAGGCGTTTTATTCTAAGATTTAATATTACGAATATAGCTTAGAAGTCGGATTTACCCTTTGCGCAAAATACGAGCATCAAATAAAAACGGGCCAAATGGAACAATCGAAGAGATTGCTGCAAGTAATGCTTTACTAAAAGGCCATTTGTGCTCAGTTGCAACATATAAAATAGTGATAATAAAAAGAATAAACAATCCACCATGGATGGATCCAACGATAGATACTGCTGTAGGAATATCAAAAATATACTTTAAAGGCATCGCTATGAACAAGAGGATGAGGAAAGATAAACCTTCTGCAAATCCAATATAGCGAAAAAACTGAATTGATTTACTCAACTGAAATCTGCTCCTTTTTTCTATAATAAAATGATTATATCAAATTTTAATAGATTTAACAGAAATAGAATTCAGATATTTCATGACAAATGATGGGCAAATGAGACGTTAGTATTAATTTACCGTATGATAATAATAACTTTTTGATTTGGGGTGGCCATATATGAAACAATTATTAAAAACAAAAGTGGATGAAATGTTAGAGCTATATTTAACAACCCAAAAGGACTTTAGGTGGGAAAACCATTTATCTGTTCATTTTGCTGCACTCACTTATAGTCAAAAGAATAAAAGTTACAATAAAAATGATATGAAAGATACAATGAGTTATATAAAAGAAAATACAAGGTTGTTTTCTCCTTTTAGAAATTCAACGTTTATGATTTCGATGTTATTGAGCAGTGAGTTTAGTGAACCCAAACAGCAATTTATCAAATTGTTGGATTATGAAAAAATGTTAAAGGAAGCTGGATTTAAAAATAGCACGTACATTCCGATTACATGTTATGCTTTGTCATTAACATGTAATGAAAATGAAAATACATTGCAAGAAAGAATACAAAAATCATTTGAAATATATTCTGAAATGAAAAAAAATCATCCATGGCTCACTAGTGGGGATGATTATCCACTAAGTGTTATGTTAGCAAACTCAGATTTTTCTGTCGAAAGCAGCATTCAAAAAATTGAGGAATTGTATAAGTCTTTAAATGAGATAGGTTTTCACAGAGGAAATGGATTACAGTTGCTTTCTCATATTTTATCTTTTAGTGAAGAGAGTGTGTTTGAGAAAACGAAAAGATGTGAAGAAATATTTGAAATCCTGAAGAGAAACAAACTAAAGATCCACTCACAGTATTATGCAGCACTTGGACTAATCACATTATTGGATAATAAAAATCATGAAGTTGTTCAGGAATTAATAGATGTGGTTATATATTTAAACGGACTTAAAAAGTATAAATGGCTTGGAAAAGGTATGAATGTACTTTTGGCATCTGTCATAGTAAGTAGACATTTTATAGAAGAAAAAACAACTCAAAATGAACTGATTGATACCACGTTAAGTATTTCGATTGAAGCACTAATTGCAGCACAGACAGCAGCAACCGTATCAGCAATTGTTGCAACATCAGCAGCTGCATCAACTACAAATTCTGAGTAAAGTATTTCTGGTTTGGGCAGTGGTGTGGAAGAGAAGTGTGACACCTATTGCTGAACAACGTGAAAAAGTTTGAATTTGCATATTAAAGAACCGTCTGATGGTTATTCAGACGGTTCTTCTAATATTATTACTTATGGTTTAGAATACGCGGGAATAAAATATTGTTCTCTAAATGTACATGCTGAAAAATATCTGATTCTAATGCTTCTAATCGTTGATATACAAGTCTATAAGTACCACATGCATCTGCAGGAGGGGTGAAATCATTAGTGATTTCTCTCAATTCCTTAATGAAATTACCTGCGCCATCATGCTCATCTTCTAGTTCAATTATGGCTTTTTGCAATGTTTTCAATTTTTCTTCTGAAGGATCTTTTTCAAAACCTAAGATTAAAGGAAAGACCTCGTTTTCCTCTTTGATTGTGTGTTGCTCTAATTCTGTTTTTAATTGGTGAAATAGTGAATGTACTTTTACAAGATGTTTTTGATCTGCTCCATGAACTCTTAAAACCTTTGTTACGTAAGGGCTTAATTGAGGCAACTCCTCATTTAAATAACGATGGTGTGTATTGATGATATGGTTGATCAAATCTGTGTAGGAGAATGAAGTCCAATCTTGAACGGTTTCTTTAGCAATGATCATTTCCTCATAAGATTTATTTAAAGTGTTTAATAGGTCGTCTAGCTCAACATTTTTATTCTCTACCGCTTTGATTAGCTTCTGATCTCCTCCACAACAAAAATCAATTTTATATTTTTTAAACAAGTCAGCAGATTTGGGAAACTTAGTTACAATTTCTCCTACAGCAGTTTGTCCATGAAATGTAGTTTCCATCATTCTTACCTCCAAAATAGATTAATTAATTTACTTTCACATTAAAGATATCGTATATAAAGGATTGATGTTGTGATTCGAATCACACCTTTTACGAATGGTTGATAAAGAAATGGTTTATACTAAGTGAATCTTTTATCAAATTAAATGAAAAATAACCTTTAAAGGGTTGAGACTAACATGAGCAAATGGATTTATACAACCATAACTTCAATTGTTTTTATTGTGCTGATTTTAATTTCAGGTTTGGATCAAAATCCTTCTGAATTAAAAAATATAAAATTAGGCGTAAAAACTCACGATATCATGACCTCTTCAAAACCAGTAGTCATGATTCTTGTTGACTCTTTAATGGATGAGTCATTGCAAAAGGTCATTCAAAATGGAGAAGCTCCGGTTTTAAAATTTTTGATAGATAAAGGAAAGTATTTCTCAAAAGTAGTTAGTAGTTATCCCACGATGTCAGTGACGATAGACAGTACATTGTTAACGGGAGGATATGCTCATCAGCATCACGTTCCAGGGTTAGTTTGGTTTCATCACGAGGAAAATCGAGTAGTATCTTATGGCAGTGGATTTAAAGAAATTTGGAAACAAGGCATTCAACATATCATATTGGATAGTTTAAAGGATTTAAATGCTAAACATTTAAACCCTGATACAAAAACAATTTTTGAGGATCTTTCAAATAAAGGAATCGATAGTGCATCTATTAATGGATTAATTTTTAGGGGAGATACAAAACAAATTATTCATCTTCCTGATACCTTTGCTAGATACAGTGATTTACCTGAAAAAATAAATGTAAATGCTCCATCCGTTTTTTCTTTAGGAAGTTTGTCACAAATGAATCCAAGCAATCAAACCCACCATGTATGGCAAAAGTTTGGTGTGAATGACCCATTTTCTGTGAATGAATTATTGTTTTTATTGGAGAATCATCAGCTTCCGCCTTTTTCATTAGTATACTTTCCAAATAATGATCAAGTTGTACATAAAAAAGGACCCGAGGAAACAGAGGGGATAATAGAGGTAGACAAACAACTGCAAAGGATTGTTAATGCTTTTCCTACTTGGGAGGATGCAATAAATGAAGTGAGTTGGGTGATTTTGGGGGATAGTGGACAATCGACTATTATTAACGATAAAGAGAAAAGTTTAATAAAGTTGAAAACTTTGCTGAATGATTATCATATTTATGAACTTGGGACCAAAGTGATGGAACAGGATCAAATCGTATTATGTGTGAATGAGCGAATGACTTATGTTTATGTATTAGATGATAATGTGTCATTACAAGAAATGGCAGAGAAAATGAAACAAGAACATCGTATTGATTTTATTGCTTGGAAAGAGGATGAATCTGTCAAGGTCATTTCACCGGATCATACAGAAATTTTAACTTTTCAACCAAATTCAAAGCACAAGGATATTTATGATCAATCTTGGCTTGTAGATGGGAATTTAGAAGTCTTAGATCTCAAGTACGAGAATAATCAAATACAATATAAAACTTACCCTGATGCGCTCGCAAGGTTATATGGAGCATTAAATTCACATCAAGGTAGGTTTTTAGTCACAGATGCCAAAATAGGATATGAATTTACAGATGATTACTCACCTACTCATTTAGGAGGAGGTGGGCACGGCTCATTACATGAAAAAGATTCATATGTACCGATGATTGTAACAGGTACTCATTCATATCCAAAGCATGCCCGGATGATAGATATTAAGGATTGGTTATTGCAATTAATTACAGGGCGTGGAAATTCTCCTAGTTTAGAAAACCCGTAGCTTAATTTTAATTTTGTGGGACAGTTGTGAATACACGTTGGAGCCTCTTAATTCCAACCTCCATCTGTTCTTTTGCAGTATAGGTGAAATTTAATCTCATTGTGTTTTTTAATGTTTCACCTGTATAGAATACAGAGCCTGGTACAAAGGCTACACCTTCTTTTACTGCTTTTTTTAATAACTCTGTCGCATCAATACTTGAATCATTTAGAGTCAACCAAAGGAACATTCCGCCTTGAGGATCAACCCACTTTGCAGGGATTTCATATTGAAGCAATAGCTGAGTCATTAAGTTTTTTCTTTGTTCGTATTCATGACTAACGTTTAAAATGTGTTGATCAAGATCAAAGTCCCTTAATAAAAAGTAAAGTGCTTGTTGGTCCACCATACTGGAATGTAAATCTGCTGCTTGTTTTGCTTTTGTAATTTGTTGAATGATAGATGATTCCCCTACTACCCAACCAATACGGAGAGCAGGTATAACTGTTTTTGAAAATGTGCTTGTATAAATAACAGGGTTGAATTCATCAGATTCATTGTTTAGAGAATAAATAGATGGAATTCCTGATGTTTCATTAAATTGAATCTCACCGTAAGGATCATCTTCAATGATAATCGTTTCATGTTGTTTGCATATATTTAGTATGCCTTGTTTTCTTTCATTGCTCCAAAATCGACCTGTTGGATTTGCGAAAGTAGGTGTTACGTAGATAAATTTGGGACGGTGTCGAGTTATTTTTTCCTTCAAATCGTTAAGATGTATACCATCATCATCGCTTTTTACACCAACTACCTTTGCTCCATACCCTTCAAATACTTGTAATGCGGCTAAATATGTAGGGTTTTCAACTAAGATGGTGTCTCCTGGATTAATAAAAATTCTTGTAATTAGATCGATAGCTTGCTGCGAACCAGTAGTAATCTGGATTTGATCTTCATTTACTACCATTCCTTTTTTCTTCATTCTTTGACATATTTGCTTTCTTAATGGAATGTGACCTTCTGTAATTCCATATTGCAATGATTTTTTTCCTTGATCAAACACTTTGTTAAATGCTTCTTTCATGGCGTGATCGGGAAAAAAATCTTCAGCTGGCAAACCTCCAGCAAAAGAGATTATATCATTCCCCTGAGTTAACTTTAAGATTTCACGAGTTGCTGACGTTTTTAATTGTTGAATTGTATTTGAAAACTGGAGTTTCATTCACATCTCCCCTTTATCCCTTTATCATGCTAATGTTTAATAATGATTTTTACACAGAGTGGTAGAAATAAGCAAGAACATTTTTATGAAAAAAACAAATTGTTTTGTTGAAATCGATTTTCTTTACGGATTGATATACGATATAATGAGGAAAATTATAAATGAAATAAGTAACAACTAGAAGGAGATGGATACCTAAATGCAAAAAAAAGATAAAAAAACTAGGGTTGTTGTTATAGGTATAGGTGCAGTTGGTTCAACAACAGCTTATACATTGTTGCTTCGTGAAAGAATGACCGAACTTGTATTAATTGATTATAATAAACAAAAGGCTGTTGGTGATGCTTTAGATATGAATCACGGATTGCCATTTACTGGTAAAACAAAAGTGTGGGCTGGAGATTATGAGGATTGTGCTGAAGCAGATATCGTAATTATCGCTGCGGGTGCCGCTCAAAAACAGGGAGAAACAAGACTGGATCTTTTAAAGAAAAATGTCATGATATTTGATAGCATAATTGAAAATGTAACAAAGTACAATAAACATGGGATTTTATTAATTGCCTCTAATCCAGTAGACATTATGTCTTACTTCTCCTGGAAAAAATCTGGGTTTCCTAAAAATAGAGTGATAGGATCTGGAACTTTGTTGGATAGTTCAAGATTTAAATATCTAATAGGTGAAAAAATGAATGTCGATCCGCGCAGTATACATGCTAAAATTATTGGAGAACATGGTGACTCTGAAGTACCGGTTTGGAGTTTGGCTAATTTTGCAGGGATGCCACTTTCACTCACTGAGGATGACAAAAAAGAAATTTTTGAAAATACTAGGGATGCTGCTTATCAGATCATTCAAGCTAAAGGCTCCACATATTATGCGATTGCATTGGCATTAGATCGGATTTGTACTGCTATTCTAAGGGATGAAAGTGCAGTTCTTAATGTCTCTACATACATTGATGATTATCAAGGCGTTTCAGATGTTTATATAGGTATTCCTTGTATAGTGGATCAATCTGGAGTAAGAGAAGTAGTTCCTATTTCATTAACTGAGGAAGAGCAGGGGAATTTCCAACAATCGGCACAAAAAATGAAGGAACAAATTGAAAAAATTAATGAAGAATTGGATAAATAATCAATCAAGGTATTTAACCAAACGAAATCGACGAATTTTTAACGCTGGGATAATGGTTTTTTGTTATCCTAGCGTTATTTTTTTACACTTTAATCATTTATATACTAATCTGCGAGTTTACTTTATCTTATTGTAGAAGCATATAGTATATTAAAGATAAAAAAAGGGAGATGTGTACATTGAAGAAGATAATGATGCTGAGTTTAATCCTTTTTCTTACTGCATGTAGTGGGACAGATGCACTTGAAAAATTAAAAAAGGAATATCCTGAGTCTGTAAAAGTGGTAATAGAAGAACTACCTAAAGAAATACAAGAAAAAATTGCTGTGCCGACTAAATTTCCATTTGAAGTTACTCATGTCACAGCTTACAATAGCGGAAATCCCTTGGAAGACCCTATGGAAGTTATCAATACTGAATTTGTTTTTAGTGACGGAGAAAGTGTGAATATGCATTTATATATTTACCATACTGATTTCACTTTTCATCCAGATGATGATGAATTAGATACAGTAACACTAATGGATGATTCTATTGCTTATTATAATGTGAGTGATGGAAATTTTAAATCGATTCGTTGGAAAAAAGAAGAAAAGGATTTTTCAATTATGCTTGTTAGTGTTAAAGATGAAGTGTTTTCTCTAGAGGATTTAGTAGAAGTTGTAAATTCAATAGAATATTAAAACCAACAGAATTCCGAATAACCTTATATAGAGCGATATAATGGTCTTATTTTAAGCCCCGAAATCCCCTTGTTTTTGTATGATTAATTGAATGAAGTGAGATAAGACCTTAGAATTCCCCTTTTTACCCACTCCCTCCACCGTAGTCTGTACCTTTAAAATATGAGGAATTCTGGAATTTTTCTTCTGAAGACTCTCCCTCTTTATTTGTAATGATCTGCTGTTGTTTTTGGTCAGTTTTTTTTCTGTCTTCTTTTATAGATATTACAATTGCGGTAAAAAATAATGAAGCAAGAACTACGAAGATCAAAATCCAAACGAACATCATAAAAATCACTCCCTTTTCACAATTTTCAAAAAAATGTGATATATATCTATTTTACATGGATCAAAAAATAATCACAAATTAAAAATATGAATTTAGGAGTGATCAATGTACTATAGAACCTTAGAACCCTTTATATTGGGGTTCTTCATTTTCCAATTGTTGAACTCTTGTTCCTAATTGATCGACAAGTTGTTGTGTAGTTTGAGCACAGTTCTCGAACATGGTTTTTGCAGATTGATTTTGGGTACTTAGGGCAAACTGTTCTAAACTGGCTTGAGCACTTTTTAAAGACGCTAAGCAGGATTTTACATCAGAAGCTACTGTCAATTTAAACACCTCTTATATATTTTTAAAGTTCTTTTCTTCACTAACTCCCCTTGAATTATGATCTATATCGTATCGTATCTTCCCCAATATTTAATCAATTCATGAATGGAAAAAAAATAAAATTCATAACCTATGCCAACATTGCAGATAATGAATAGTAAAACAAGACAAACAAGGAGTGAATATATTGCTGCCTGATTGGATTCATATTGTTTGGAAGTCATTAACTGCGATAATCCTTATGTTTTTGTTAACTCGGTTTTTACTTGGAAATAGACAAATTTCAGAATTGAACTATTTTCAGTATATCGTTGGAATCACGATAGGAAGTTTGGCTGGATTCAGTTCAATAAATATTATGAATTGGAGCTCTGGGTTAATTGCCCTAATCGTTTGGGCTTTTGTTGCATATTTAATTGAAATGCTGCTACTGAAAAGCAAAAAAATACGTGATGTGATGGAAGGAAAAGGAACGATATTAATCAAAGAAGGAAAAATATTGGAAGACAATATGAAGAGTGTCAAATATAACACAGATGACTTACTGTCACAATTAAGAAAGAAAAATGCATTCAAAGTGGCCGATGTTGAGTTTGCTGTATTGGAAACGTCTGGTGACTTATCTGTTTTATTAAAAAGAGAAAATCTACCGATTACAGCTCAACATCTAGGGATGAAACTGCCTAACGAACAAGAACCACAAACTGTAATCATGGATGGGAATGTAATCAATGAGCCATTAGCCACAATAGGTTTAAACCGTGAATGGTTACATACAGAATTAGAAAAAATAGGAGTAACAATTGAAAATGTATTTTTAGCTCAAGTAGATAATTACGGGGAGTTGTATGTTGATTTATACGATGATCAGCTTAAAATTCCAGAACCACAGCAAAGGGCCATACTATTATCCACCTTAAAAAAATGTGCAGCTGATCTAGAGCTGTTTTGCTTGTCTACTGAAAATGAAGCAGCCAAACAAATGTATGAGCAAAGCTTAATGAAAATGAACAAAATGATTTCTAGATTGAAACCACTTTTACAATAAGGAGTTTTCTTATGGCAAATAAAAAGAAAAAGACTTTAACAGCAACACAGCAGCAGTATCAATCCTTTGCGAAAGAACGGGAACCGCAGCGTCCTGTGATTAAGAATTCTATCCGTGCTTTTTTTGCAGGGGGTACCATTTGCTTCATTGGACAGGGTATTCAAGATGCCATGGTTCATTGGTTTCATTTTGATGAAGAAAAAGCGGGTGATCCAACAGTTGCTATTCTAATCCTTATTTCAGTGATATTAACAAGTTTGGGTATTTACGATAAATTTGCTCAATGGGCAGGAGCGGGCTCTGCTGTTCCAGTTACAGGGTTTGCTAATTCTATGTGTTCTGCTGCATTAGAACATCGAAGTGAAGGTTATGTATTAGGTGTAGGTGGTAATATGTTTAAGTTAGCAGGATCCGTTATTGTATTTGGTGTTGTTGCTGCGTTTATTATAGGGATTATTCATATTTTCTTAGGGACTGGAGGCGCTTAATGATGTTGCAGGGCCATCAAAGCTGGAAATTTGAAAATAAGCCTGTTATTATTTCTTCCGCTGCAATCGTGGGTCCTGAAGAAGGAAAAGGACCTCTTGTGAATGATTTTGATATCATTCATGAGGATAATTGGTTAGGTCAAGACAGCTGGGAAAAAGCAGAGCAAAAATTCATGGAAGAAGCAGCAAAACTGGCTGTAAAAAAAGCAAGTTTAAGAACAGAAGATATCGACTTTTATTTAGGTGGAGATCTAATGAATCAAATCATCAGCAGCAGCTTTACTGCTAGAACATTAGCAGTGCCTTATGTGGGCGTATTTGGCGCATGTTCAACTTCGATGGTTAGTTTATCGATATCTTCATTATTCGTAAATTCAGGGGCAGCAAATCACGTAGTTTGCGGGGCGTGTAGCCATAATAGTTCAGTAGAAAAACAATTTAGGTATCCAACTGAATATGGTTCGCAAAAACCGCCAACAGCGCAATATACAGTTACTGGAGCAGGGGCATCGGTGATTGCTAAAGAAGGTAGTGGACCTAAGGTTGTAGGTGCAACTGTTGGAAAAGTAGTGGACATGGGTATCACAGATCCATTTAATATGGGAGTAGCGATGGCACCAGCTGCAGTAGATACGATCGAGGCTCATTTAAGGGATTTTCAAATTACACCTGATTATTACGATTTAATTGTGACTGGAGATTTAGCAAAGGTTGGTCATCAAATTGCTTCAGATTTATTTCACAAACATAAAATTCCAATCGATCAAACCGAATTCAATGATTGTGGATTAATGATTTATGAATTGGATGAATATTTAATTATAGCTGGTGGAAGCGGATGTGGATGTTCAGCTGTAGTTACTTATGGACATTTAATGAAAAAATTACGAACTGGGGAATTAAATCGAATACTGGTTGTAGCTACAGGTGCATTGCATTCACCCATTTCTTATCAGCAAGGTGAAAGTATTCCTTGTATTGCACACGCAGTAAGTATAGAAAGTGAAAAATGAAAGAGGTGAACAGTTCATGCAATATTTTTGGGCATTTATTGTTGGAGGTGGAGTATGTGTCATTGGGCAATTCTTACTGGATGTAGGAAGAATGACACCAGCTCATACTATGAGTACACTTGTTGTGGCAGGTGCAGTTCTTGATGGCATTGGTTGGTATGAACCATTTATTGATTTTGCGGGAGCAGGTGCCACAGTGCCAATAACAAGCTTTGGTAACGCACTAGTTCATGGAGCTTTAGCTGAGTTGGAGAGAGATGGATATATAGGAGTAATGACAGGAATTTTTGAGGTGACAAGTGCGGGTGTTTCAGCGGCGATTATTTTCTCATTTCTCGCTTCCCTGGTATTTAAACCTAAAGGGTGATTTCAAAAAAAAGATGGATCTGCTTCTTCAATAAACAAAATCATCTTATTGCAGAAGCAGGTTAAATATTGAACAGTCATGTTTGTAATTTTTTTAATGCTTCCTGGCTCATTTTATCTGGACTCCAAGGAGGATCCCAGACGAGATCAACTTCCACTCTGTTAACTCCATCCAGACTTACAACTGCAGCTTCCACTCCACTTGTAATACTGTCATGGAGAGGACATCCAGGGGTGGTTAATGTCATTTGGATATACACATCGTTTAGTTTCGTGATTTCAATTTCATAAATCAACCCTAAATCCACAACATTAATATTTAACTCAGGATCAATGACGGTTCTCAATTTATCATAAATTTGATCAGTTAAATTCTTCATTTTATAACCTCCATTTTGATCGGCGTGGTCTTTATTACACAGTTGATTGCTATTTGTATTGTCTTAAAACATTTATAATCGCAGCACCATACACAATAGAAAGAATAGTTAAAATTCCTTGAAATAAATTGAATCCAGCTTGAGATGAATACAAAATAGCAAGAGCTACACCCCATACGGATATAGAAAAGGAGTAAAATAATAAAACTCCTAGTTTATCATTCACCATATCTTTCAATACAGGTACATCAGCTTTACCCACTTTCTCACTGTATCGATACGTCCACCATAAAAAGGGTACAATTTTATATAAATAACCCATAATACTAAAAATAATCCAGTTAAAAATATAGAGATAGGTGAATATACCTATAAAGGACATCGATAAATCAAAAAACAAAACATTCAACATCACCATAAGGTGCAGAATCCAACCAAAAATAATGGCAACCAAAGAGAACATAAAAGCTCGATCAAGTTTTTTCTTTAGTCGCTTTTTCAAAATTTCTCTTATGTGAATGACAAAAAAACTAAATCCTAAAAAGAGTAAACTAAAACTTAATTTCAAAAAAATCTCATTATCAATCCAAAAAGAGATGATTCCAAACAACAAACCTGCAACATAAGTTCCGTATACATAGATGCTTCTTTTCATGGTATACCCATGTGATAAAGAAAACATAGGCACCATTTTATATGAAAATCCAAAAATTAAAAGAGTGAACCACCCAGCTAAACCTAATAAAATATGAGTTTTTAATAAAGCAAAATGATTCATGATTTCATTGTTTAAGACCAGGTTTGCTACTAATAAAATGCCTAGGCTGATTGTTAATAACAGACAAAGTAAAGCAGTGCCTACAAAGACTGTTAGAATGTTTTTACTAGCTTGTTTTTTTATCGTTTTCCACATTTGAAATAAAAACATAACAATTCCCAACACGGTAAGTCCTGCAGTAAACATAGCGATTTCAATGTAATAGGCTAGTGATAATGAGAAGCCAACAATACCAATAGCAGATATGGAAAATTGAATGAAACCAAATTTTTCACTCCATATTGGAGTTAGGAAAACAACAGGTACTAACTGATACATCGCTCCCATGGCAACCATCATTACCCAACCCAGCAACAATAAGTGAGCTGCCATCCAAACTTCGGGAATACGAAAAATGCCTTGAACAATCATATCTCCATTTTTAAGCAAAATAAACTGAGAAGTAATGAATGCTGCTAAACTAAATAAAATAAAGGATAGGGGAAGTGCAATATTTGTTTTTGTTTCTGTATTTAATGAAGGGTTCAATTGTATATTCACCCTTTCTTCTGAATGATAATTTTATAGCTACCATCATCCTGCGATATTGTTTCATAATCAAAACCACGTTCATTTAACTCAGCATATAGAAACATAGGTTGGCGATCATTTATTGCAATAAGCTCCTCTCCATCTTTTAGTTCCTCAAGAGCCTGCAGTATTCTCACCATTGGTTGAGGGGGTTCTAATCCACGGTTATTTATTTTCATATTCATTCACCAGATTTCGAAAATGTAATTTTCCAGTGCTTTTCATCCATTTGTTCAGCTTGATGTTGAAAACCTTTAGATTTCATCACTTTGAACAAAGGTACAGGTTTAAATGTGGCATGGAGAATAAATAAGTCGTTTGGACCTACGCTTTTAACGGCTTCCATTATTTTTTTGAAGGGGTCTAATTTATTTTTTAAGTCTACTCTTACATCTAATTCCACAATTTTTTTACCTTCTTGCTTCAGTTGTTCTTTCATGTCAAAGCCTCCTAAGACAAAGTATTGGTTATGATTTAATGATAATCATTTTCATTGTAAAAATATGTGATATGAATCACACCCAACCCAATCTGTTAGAATTTTAAATAGAAAAATAGTTCACCTGCAGGTGAACTTAAGAATATTTCATTTTCTAAATCGAGAACCTACGTCTTCTTCATATTAAAACAATTCTTCTTTAAGTTTTTCAACATGGATTAAAAACCCTAATTCATTTTCAATTAATAAATTTTTCTTTTTGAATTGGTTCAAGGTTCTATTGATGGTTTCTCTAGTGGAACCAATCATGTTGGCTAGTTCTCTATTCGTAAATTGCGTGGTGAGTTGTACAAAACCATTTTCTGCAGATTCACCGTGTTTTCTTCCCAATCGAATAAGCAGCATAATAATTTGCTCATACGTATTATGTAAAATTTTTTCTTCCAAACGGTTTTGCAAGTCAATGATTTTCTCACCCATGACCTTAAATAATTTGATACTGACCCCAGGGTATTGCAATAGCATCTTTTCAAAGTCTTTAATAGAGATTACGAATAAAGTTGATTCTTCTACAATTTCAGCGTGTGCTGGATAATTGCCTTGTCTAAAAAATCCAACATGAGGGAACATTTCACCTTTTCTTAGAATAGATACGATTTGCTCTTTTCCGCTAAGATCCGTTTTATATATTTTTAACTTTCCGCTATGAATAAAGAAAACTCGATCTAACGGATCTCCTTGCATAAAAACAAGCATGCGTTGTTTAAATTTTCTTAGCTGGGTAATATTTACTATAGCATCAAGTTCTTCATTAGATAATTCTTTGAATAATGGAATCTGATGCAAGAAGGATTTGATAGTCTCTACGTTCATTATATAACTTCTCCTTGTTCCCTTTCATATAACACTCTTCTCCTTAATATAAAGGAATGAATTTTTGATGTAAATATCATTTTGTGTGATTCCAATCACATAATGGTTAATTTTTAATGTATAAAATATGTTTAATTACCATATATGTATCCTTTACTTCAACATTAAGATGTATTACATAAACAAAAACTTACAGAGTTGGAGAGTTGACAGGATATAAATACAAATTTAGAACATAGGGAGTGGAGAGAAAATGGAGAATTTTTCATTTGAAGATATGTCAAAGATAAAGAGAGATTCATTAGGACATAATGTTCCGTTGGAATTGTTTCGTTCTATTCGATTAATAGGTATGTATCAAGGACTTCCCTTAAATGGAAAAGGGACAACTTCGGTAGTTGGGAAAAAAATTGGTGAGAACCTGTCTGTAAATTCAATGGATGAACTATTTGATGTATTTGAAAGGTTGAAAATTGGAATTCCTTCTGTTGTTAAACAAGATGAAAGTGGTTTTACTGTTGCGATAGAGGATTGCTTCTGTGAGGGGTTGCCCCAATTAGAGGGCAAGTATGTATGTGATTTAGAAGGAGCCATCATGCAGGGGGCTTTATCAAAATTATATAATAAAACAGTACGTGTAAGAGAAGTGAAATGTAATATTAATGGTGATGAAAGATGCGAATATGAAATCAAAATGTAACTTTTTTGAAACAGCCAAGTATGTTAAGTTGGCTGTTTTTTTTATACCATGAATTCAACGACTTCTCCAAGACCTCTTTAGAATTTTTGTTCCAATTTTTAAAAAATAAATATTTTAATGGAGTAAAGCGTAAGTTCAACTTCCTCTCTGTCTTCGCATAAATGCTTTCCAATAGATGAGTTTCCTTTATATATAAAAAAGTGTAACTCCCAATCTTGATATATGAGATATATACAAATTAATCTGTAAAATACACGGTACAAAAAAACGGAATATTCATGTAAAATAAAAGAATATATACAAGAGGAGGGGGAAATTGGAATGAAAGCGTTTACGAATGAAGAATTTACAGTTGCACAAGCTTTGAAGGAAAATTTAGAAACTTGTATCTTAGGAAAGTCTGAGGAAATAGATCTGTTGCTCACTGTATTGTTGGCTGAAGGACATGTGTTGTTGGAGGATGTCCCTGGAACAGGAAAAACAGTTTTAATTAAATCTTTAGCAAAATCTATTGACGGACAGTTTCATAGAATTCAATGCAATCCCGACTTACTGCCAACAGATATTACTGGTGTTTCCATATACCATCCGAAAGACGATTCTTTCATTTTTCGTCCTGGTCCTGTAATCACAAATATTCTACTTATTGATGAAATTAATAGAGCAACAACAAAAACACAAGCAGCATTACTGGAAGCAATGGAAGAAAAGAGTGTTACTGTAGATGGAATCAGTCATGAATTGCCAAAGCCGTTTATGATGTTGGCAACTCAAAATCCAATCGATTTTGCAGGTACATATTTACTACCAGAAGCTCAGTTAGATCGTTTTATGATGAAATTCAGTCTGGGATACCCGGATGAATCTACTGAATTAACAATGGTCAACGCATACAGTCAGAATAACCCAATGGTTAATTTGAAATCAGTTACCAATATGGATATGATTCTAACTATTCAAGAAAAGGTTAAACAGGTGCATATTGATCAAGCTGTAACTCAATATGCAATTACGATCGTTAGAGAGACGCGTCAACATAAATCCATTCTGTTAGGAGCAAGTCCAAGAGCTACTTTAGCTTTGATACACGCAGCTAAAGCGTTTGCTTTTATTAAACAAAGAGATTATGTAATTCCTGATGATATTAAACAATTAGCTCCATATGTATTAAATCATAGACTGATCTTACAATCAGATGTACGGATGGAAGGGAATACTGCAGATTCTGTTCTTCAATCTATTATGGAACAAGTAACCGTACCCGTTAGACTGCGAGTGGAGTAAGTATGATGTCAAA
Organism: Chengkuizengella axinellae; assembly: GCF_030730905.1. Classification (GTDB taxonomy): domain Bacteria; phylum Bacillota; class Bacilli; order Paenibacillales; family KCTC-33759; genus Chengkuizengella; species Chengkuizengella axinellae. Next base: position 564,930 of record NZ_JAVAMP010000001.1, read on the forward strand.
TTTCTTGTCCAAACAAGCTGTAGCATCTCCTAATCAAAAGTTAAGATATTGGACTGTGTATTCCATTTTGTTCAGCAGTTTATTGTTTGTATTATTTCAGGGCGGTAAATTAGCCTATATGATTTTTATTATTGTTGTCATTTTATCGGTTTACATTCTTTCAGGAAAATGGAGTGGCATTGAATATGTGAAGGGGACAAGAGTTTTAACGAATCAAAAAGGTGTTAATGTACCTGGAGAGAGTCCAGTCCATGTTCAATTAAATTTTGATTTCCCTGGTTTTTGGCCATTGCCTTATGTCATTATTAGAGACCAATTAATTAGAAAAAATGGGGAAAGCTCTGTTTATGAATCTACCATCATACCTGATTGGAAGAGAAAAGGGGAAATACAGTATGTGATTCCGTCCTTAAAAAGAGGGTTTTATCACTTTTCAAATACAACTTGTTCAACAGAGGATATTTTTGGGATATTGGAACATCAAGGTAAAATCAAAATGAAATACTCCTTTAAGGTTTTGCCTAGAATCATCGATTTGCCTCGTTGGCAATTAATTGATGATGTAATGAAAGGGACTCAAAATTCTTCAATGATCACATTATCCTCAAGGGGAACCTCTCAGATTAATGGTGTTAGAGATTATGTATATGGAGATAGAATCTCTAGAATCCACTGGAATGCTACTGCAAAAACGGGTTCTTTAAAATCAAAAGATTTTGAACGTGAGTCTCTTCCAAGAATGATGATCATTTTAGACTGTGATCAAGGAGTTTATGAAAGCTCTAAACATTTTGAAACAGCGGTATCTGCTGCAGCTTCCTTCCTGAAATATGGAATTAAGAATCATCAAATTGCGCAAGGGTATATCTCATTTGGAAACAAACCAACCTATTTTGAACCAGCACAAGGAGAAACACAATACGATAATGTATTAAATCATTTAGTGGAGGTTGAACGAGAAGGTCATTATAGTTTAGTTGAAGCAATGAAGAAGCATAAAAGTTTTTTTTCAGAAGGCACTTTTTGTTTAGTCATTAGTCCGCGTAAAAATAATGACTTAATACAGACTTTAAATTGGATAAAACATTCGGATATGACCGGTTGTCATATTTGTGTTACTGATCCTTTTTCTTCTGAGTCAAGTATTCCTTGGTTTAAAACAATCCAATCTAAAGGGTATCATTGTATCGAAATCAAGCACTTAGACGATCTTCCTAATAAGCTAGGAGGTGAGTCTTAAGTATGTTTATTTTCTCGGCATTAAAGAACTTTTCCTTTAAGTTTATAAAACATCCTCAGCTTTTTAAAAAATTGAATTTATTATTATGGGGAATATTTTTGGTTCAATATGTAGAGTGGGTTTCAGTTTATTGGTGGGAATCCACAGGCAAAATTGTAGACTATGCTTTATTTATATTGATTGCAGCAGAAATATTCATCAACAAGTTGTTATATAAACGTTTATTTCAAGTGATTGGGATTTTATCAGCCCATTACTATGTGATTGGCTTTCAAACGATTGAGTACACAGAAGGTTTTTTTATTCCTGCAGTTCAATGGCTTTTTGCAAATGTGATTCACCTTCATCCTTATATTTGGTTTAGTGTAGTCATAGGGTTAATCTATTTTATTTTACTATCATGGGTGACCAGTTTTAAGAAAATCGGTATCCTTATTTTATTAACTATTATTGTGTTTTGCTCGGTAGATTCATTTACTGTGCATATTTTATGGGACCAAGTTGCTTTTATCATATTGAGTGGCCTATTGCTTTTAATTATAAATCATTATCATCATTTTAAAGCAAAACATCCGAAGAGTTGGTCTGAAATCATGGATTATCCGGAATCGTTTGTTACGCCAATCATTGTATTTGTTTCAGTTACGATTACATTGGGAAGTATGGCACCAGGTTTTGGTCCATTGCTAACAGACCCTTATACTGCATGGAAAAATGCAAAGGAAGCTGCTGCTATGGGTCAAGGTGAAGGGTTGCTCATAGATGAAAATACGACTTCTACTTCAGGTTATTCTAGAAACAATGAAGTGTTAGGTTTCGGGTTTGAATTTGACTATTCTTCAATAATGAGGGTTGAGAGTCCCCAAAGAAGTTATTGGAGAGGTGAAACCAGGTCTGTATATAATGGGAGCGGCTGGGAACTTAACGAATATGAAGCTGAAATGAATAGTGCGGTTTTCAGTTCAGAGAATTCATTGTCAATATCGAGTAAGTTTAATACTTCAAAATTAACAACAAAAGAAGTAGAGCAAAAAATAAGCATGATAAATGATGAAAATTATCCCGTTTTATTTGGTGCAGCGTCAATAAAATCAATCCTGACAATAAATGAGGATATTATTGAAAATAACGCACATGCTGTTTCATGGGATCCAAATCAACAATCTCTTTTTTGGACGTCAAATGAATATCCAGAATCTTATACGATTATATCTGAAGTTCCAGCGATTGAACCAGAGAAATTAAGAGAAGCCTCTACTGTGATTGGAACAGAGGAAGTGATGAACGCGTATCTCCAACTGCCTGAAAATGTACCAGAGAGAGTAAAGGGGCTTGCTGCACAAATTACTGAGAATGAAACGAATGATTACGATAAAGTAAAACAAATTGAAACGTATCTTTATGAAACTTATCCATATACCAATAAACCAGATTTGTCAAAAGGAAAAAGTTTAGACTTCGTGGATCGTTTTCTATTTGAAATAGAGGAAGGGTATTGTGATTACTATTCTACAGCAATGGTTGTCATGACTCGCTCCCTAGGGATCCCTGCTAGATGGGTGAAGGGGTATACATCAGGTGAAGAGGATTTCGAAGACGAATATGATTCTTTTATTATGGAGAAGCTTATGCAAAATGACAATTTTGATGACTTTGCTCTTGGGTATACGGTGCGTAATTCTAATGCACATTCTTGGGTAGAAGTATATTTCGATGGATATGGCTGGATTCCATTTGAACCAACAGCAGGATTTTATATACCAGAAGTTTATCTGCCGAATTTGAGTTCCTCAACTGATACTAATGCTTTTGATCTGTCAGATGAAGAAAACCTTGCATCTAATGAAGAACAATTTAATGTAGGTGACCTTGGTTTCAATACTATAGTAAGTATTCTATTCTTGATTTTATTAGCATTTATTATTGTTATTAAATTCGGAGCTATTAGGGTTTATTTACGAAGGATAGTAAAAATAACATTTAGAAAGACTACGAATGAAAAGGTTGTATTTGAATTTGAGAAGTTTTTAAAATTTGCAAATAAAAAAGGGTATGGGAAGAAGGAACATGAAACAATTAGGGAATTGATCAGCAGCTGGAAATCAACTTATTATTGGATGGAAAATGATTTTGATGAACTAATCATGATATTTGAACGAGCAAAATACAGTACTAAAAAAATTGAAACTGTGGAAGCTCAAAAAGCCCTACACATTCTTACTAGATTAAAAAAAGGTTTCTTTAAATAAATAGAATCAAGGTTCTTTTAAGGTAGAAAGAGAAAGGGATTTCTTTGATAGATATGCTGAAAGGTATTTATTTACATGCCTTTCAGTTTTTTTTGCAACAAAAAGGACATATATGGTATAGTTTGCGTATGAAATTAATTGAGGTGACAAGATTTGATCAGAAAGTTTTTACCTTATTTACATGTGAATTCAATTTATGAAATTGATATAGATGCTTTAAAAAAAGCAGGTGTTAAAGGAATTATCACTGACTTGGACAATACATTGGTAGGTGCAAAAGAAGCATTGGCAACACCTGAATTAATTGAATGGTTAAAACAGTTGGAGCAAGCAGGTTTTAAAGTCGTCATTGTTTCCAATAATAATCATGCAAGGGTGTCTACATTTGCTAAACCTTTAAACTTACCTTATTTGCCGAATGCTCGAAAACCAGCAAATCTAGCTTTCAAAAAAGCACTTCAAATGACGAAATTAAAACCATCTGAAATAGTAGTCATTGGTGATCAACTTTTAACTGATGTTTTTGGAGGGAATCGACTTGGTTTAAATACGATTTTAGTAAAACCAGTTTCAATTCATGAGGATTCTTTTTTTACAAGAATAAACCGAAGAGTAGAAAAAATCATTCTTTCCAAGTTAAAAAAGAAAGGTCTTATGCCTTGGGAGGATTAATAAATGGAAAATACAAATGTAAACAAAGAGTTACTTGATTATTGCTCGGGCTGTGGAATTAAGTTGCAAACAACGGATTCAAACAAACTTGGATATATACCGAAGGAGAACGCTTCAATTTGTCAACGTTGTTATAAAATTAAACATTATAATGAAATTTCATCCATTACACTTGAGGAAGATGATTTTTTAAAAATACTAAGCCATGTCGGACAGACGAAAAGCTTAGTATTAAACATTGTTGATATCTTTGATTTTGAAGGTAGCCTAATTACAGGATTGAGGCGTTTTGTTGGTTCTAATCCAACGATTATGGTCGTGAACAAAGTGGACTTGCTCCCAAAAAATTTAAATCTGAATCGAATTTTAAATTGGGTAAAAAAACAAGCAAAAGAATACGGTGTAAATGTTGTTGATGTTGTCATGTGCAGTGCTAAAAAAAACATTGGCTTTTCACGTGTCATTGAAGCTTTGGACAAGCACAGGAAAGGTCGCGATATCTATGTAGTTGGAGCCACAAATGTTGGAAAATCCACACTTATTAATAGACTCATCAATGATTTTAGTGATTTAGATGAAGAATTAACTACTTCAAGGTATCCAGGGACAACATTAGATTTAGTGAAAATTCCTTTGGAAGATGGAAAGTATATTGTGGATACGCCGGGAATTGTTTACACTTCACGTATGACTGAAATTATATCAAAACGTGATTTGCAAAAAATAACACCGGAACAATCTTTAAAACCAAGAGTATATCAGTTAAACGAAAGACAAACCTTATTTTTTGGAGCACTGGCTAGATTTGATTTTGTACAGGGAGAACGTCAATCATTCACTTGCTTTATTTCTAACTCAGTATATGTACATCGAACAAAGTTGGAAAAAGCGGATGAGTTATATGAAAACCAAAAAGGAGAGATGTTGTCACCGCCTGGAGTAGAAGAAATTCAGTCACTACCTCCTTTAACTAAGCATGCTTTTCGTATTCCAAAAAGCAAAAAGCTTGATATTCTAATATCCGGATTAGGGTGGATTAAATGCAGCAATGAAATTGGTGCAGAAGTAGTTATCCATGTACCTAAGGGTGTAAAGGTTGTTTTGAGAGAATCCATGATTTAGGAATTGGAGCGATAATATTAGAAAATCATATCAAGTTATAGGTTTTATTTGGTTTCCAAGCATACGCTATATTATAGAAGGAAGAACTATAACAGGCCCTGGTCGGCACCTTACTCAAACTTCTTGCATTACCAGCCCTGTTTAATCTGGTTTTAATGGGGGAGGTATTTATCAATGTTATCTTCAAAAGTAAATACTAGTACAAAAATGTATGGCGTTATAGGAGATCCAATCAAACATTCCAAGTCACCATTGATGTTGAATCGTGCTTTTCAAGAAATGAAGATCAATGCAATTTATGGAGCATTTCATGTTGAAACTCATCAGTTAAAGGAAGCCATGGAAGGATTAAGGGCTTTTAAGCTAGGAGGTTTAAACGTAACCATTCCTCACAAGGTAGAGGTCATGTCTTACATTGATGAAATTGATGAAGGAGCTAAGGTCATCGGAGCGGTGAATACAATTGTGAATGATAATGGCAAATTAGTAGGTTATAATACGGATGGAATTGGTTATGTTCGTTCTTTGAAAGAAGAAACAGAGCTTGATCTAACGGGGAAAAGAATCTTAATCTTAGGTGCAGGAGGTGCAGCTAGAGGTGTTGCTTATGCTTTGTCCGGGGAAAGTCCAGAACATATTTGGATAGCCAACCGTACTACAGAAAGAGCAACTGAATTAGCTGAATCCATGCAACCGTACGTGCAAGCAACTGGGATGGGAATTTCGGACATCACAAAAATTAATAATGATGTAGATCTTGTGATCAATACGACTTCAGTAGGAATGCATCCGCAAGTTGATTATAGTCCAATCCCTTCTTTATTTATAAAAGAAAATATGGTGTTTAGTGATTTGATTTATAACCCAAGAAAAACGAAACTTCTAAGTTTAGCAGAAGAAAAGGGTTGTCAAATTCATAGTGGTTTAGGTATGTTTATATATCAAGGAGCGTATGCATTTGAATACTGGACAGGTAAACCAGCTCCTATTGAAGCAATGAAACAAGTGATGGAATACTAGTATATTCCCAAAAAAGTGAAGCAAAGCTATGAAGCCCAGTCTTATTACTTTTTCGGGGCCCATGAGCCAAGTTTAAAATATAAACCAAAAGTGAACTCAAATATTATCAACTGAATAGAGGTTAGTTAAAAGATGTTAACAGGAAAACAAAAAAGATACCTTCGATCATTAGCCCACAATTTAAATCCTATCTTCCAAGTTGGAAAAGGTGGGGTAAACGATCATTTGATACGTCATATCAATGAAGCGATCGAGGGTAGAGAATTAATGAAGATTAGTGTATTAAGCAACAATTTAGATGATCGCAAAGAAATTGGCAAAGAGATTGCATCTGCTTCGAATTCAGAACTAGTGCAAGTAATCGGTAATGTAATCGTACTGTATAAAGAGTCCGAAGATAACAAAACTATAGAATTGCCGTAAGTACAATGGAGGATGTTTATGAAAGTTGGGATTATGGGTGGCACTTTTGATCCTATACATTTAGGTCATATGATCATTGCAGAGAAAGCTAGGATTGAAATGGATTTGCAGGAGGTTTGGTTTATGCCTTCTTCAATTCCTCCTCATAAAAGAAACACCCCTGTAGCTACTCCAATACAAAGATGGCAAATGGTATGTGAAGCGGTTGAATCCAATGATTATTTTTTTGGGAAAGATTTGGAGTTAAAAAGAGAAGGCATCTCTTATACGATTGATACCGTAAAAGCATTAAAACAATCTTGCCCTCATCATGAATTTTTTTTCATTATAGGCGGAGATATGATACAGTATTTACCACACTGGCATCAAGTGGATGAGTTAATTGGGCTCATTTCTTTTATTGGTTTGAAAAGACCTGGAACAGAAATACAGTGGGATGAATTAAGTGCACAGATAAAGCAAAAAATTACATTGATCCCAATGCCTTTAATAGATATATCTTCTACCGAAATAAGAAGTTTAGCGGCTAGGAACAAATCGATACGTTATCTTGTGCAAGATAAAGTATACGATTATATTAAGGAGCATAAATTATATGAAACGAGATCATCTTATTGAAGCAGTGAAGCAGCAAATGCCAGAAAAGAGATGGATTCATACCTTAGGGGTCATGGAAACTTCAGTAGCACTTGCTGAACAATATGGGGCTGATACAGATAAAGCGGATTTAGCGGCATTGCTGCATGATTATTGCAAGTATTGGCCAATTGAAAAACAAAAAGAATGGCTCATTAAAGAAAATTTGCCAGCGCTACTATTGGATTACGATAAACAGTTATGGCATGGTCCCGTTGCTGCAGAAGTAGTGCAGCAGGAGTTCTCGATTAAGGATGAGGATGTGATTAATGCCATTCGTTATCATACTTCTGGGCGAACAAATATGTCTTTGCTTGAAAAGATCGTATGTTTAGCAGATTATATTGAACCAGGTAGAGATTTTCCAGGTGTAGATGAAATTCGAGAACTTTCAAAGCAAAGTATAGAGAAGGCTCTGATAGCAGGTTTTGATTCTACAATCTGTTTTTTGATATCTAAAGGAAAAGCAATCTTTCCACTGACAATGGAAACACGTAATGCGCTCATTTTTGAAACGAAAAATTCAAAGGAGGAATAGAATGAGTTTAAATTCAGAAGAAATTTTGACTATCGTAAATCATGCAATAGAAGAGAAGAAGGGGAATGAAATTACCTCATTAAATATTAAAGAGATTTCATTAATCGCAGATTATTTTGTAATCTGTCACGGAAATTCAGAGCCGCAGGTTAAAGCGATTGCTGAAGAAGTGAAAAAAAGGGTTGAAGAAAAGAACGGGTTGATTAAAAGAATGGAAGGTTATGATACTGCCAGATGGGTACTTATCGATATAGGAGATGTGATTGTACATATCTTCCATCGTGAGGAACGTGAGTATTATAATATTGAACGTTTATGGTCAGATGCAAAAGTGGTTGAGAACGCATGAAGTTAGAAGCAGGAACTTATGTAAACTTAGAAGTAGAAAAGGAAGTGGAACCTAACGGTTATTATTTAACAAATGGTTCCGAAAATGTGTTGCTGCATTACAGCGAAATTGAAGGTCAAATTCAAATCGGTGATGTACTAGAAGTTTTCTTATTCCATGATACTCATGATCGATTGGCATCTACAATGAAACGACCATTAATCAGCTTAGGTGAATTGGCACTGCTAGAGGTGGCTGATGTTCATCCTCGAATGGGCTGTTTTCTAGAAATGGGACTAGGCAGACAATTGCTGCTACCGATTAGAGAACTTCCGGAGGAATCAGAACTGAGACCTATTGTCGGAGATAAAGTTTATGTTGAATTAGAACAAGATAAGCAAGGTAGAATGCTTGCTAAATTAGCTGGAGAAAAAGAATTTCAACCTTATATCTTCCATGCGCCAACAACATGGAAAAATCAATGGTTTGATGCCAGAGTATATAAAACTTTGAAAATGGGTACTTTCGTTCTTGTTGATGGCGGTGTGTTAGGTTTCGGTGTGATTGGAATGATTCACTCCTCAGAGAGAACAAAAAGCCTTAGAGTAGGCGAAATAGTTCAAGTAAGAGTGACCTATGTTCGTGAAGATGGACGAGTTAATCTTTCACTTAGACCAAGTAAAGAAAAGGGCAGGGATGAAGATGCAACTAAACTGCTTAATTTCTTAAAGGAACGCCCAAATGGAGCTATGCCATATTCTGACAAAACTCCAGCTGATATTATTTTACATAAATTTAATATTAGTAAAGCTGCTTTTAAAAGAGCAATGGGGAAACTAATGAAAGAAGATTTAATTAGACAAGATGAAAATTGGACGTATTTGAAAGAAAAACAACCGAACAATGAATAATATCGTTTCCTTTTGAGGAGAGTACATATGTCATATGAAGGATTTGCTAATTATTATGATACTTTAATGGAGGACATGCCCTATCCTCAGTGGATTCAATTCGCTGAAAGCTGTTGGGGCAAACAAAAAACACCAAAAACCATTGTAGATCTGGGCTGTGGAACAGGGAACATAACCATTCCTTTAGCAAAGAAAGGATTACATGTTTTTGGAGTAGATCTTTCTACAGAAATGCTTTCTATTGCTGCTCAAAAAACAGAGGATCATTTATCAAAAGTGAAACAAAATGGCGGTTCGATCACTTTACTTGAGCAGGATATGAGGGAATTAGAACTCCCTGTATGTGTAGATTGTATTGTTTCTTTTTGTGATTGTTATAACTATATTATAAATGAGACTCATGTTGTTCAGTCTTTTCAAAAAGTATATGATCACCTTCATCATGAGGGTTTATTTATTTTTGATATGCTGACTGCATTCCAGTTTCAATTTTATGCAGACGAACAACCTTTCATCTATAATGAAGACCAATTATCTTATATTTGGACTTGTGAATATGATGACAAGCAACATGAAATTGAGCATGATTTAACTATATTTGCAAAAGAAGATCGTGCAAACTATTTAAAAACGAATGAAGTTCATCATCAACGAGCTTATCCTATAGATTGGGTCAAAAGTCAATTAAAGACTATTGGTTTCAAAAATATTCGTTGTTTTGGAGATTTCGAATTTGAAGAACCAAGTGATACTACGAACCGTGTTTTTTTTGTAGCAGAGAAATAACAGTATGAAACTGTTCCTCATTATGTTCTGTATTCAATACCTGAGAAGCTAACTTACTTGACATCAAAAGGATAAATTTATATAATCGAAGAAAATTTGCGAAATCATGGCATGGATTAGGAGTAGTAGTTTTTCTCCCATCTTTTCAGAGAGTCGGTGGTTGGTGAGAACCGATAGATGGTTATAAATGAACTTACCTATGAGCTGGATCGTTTCCCCGCGTTAAGGGTTGGAGTGAGCAGAATACAAATGTAGACTGCTAATTAGGGTGGTACCACGGGAATAACCTCTCGTCCCTAGCAATTGCTAAGGATGGAGGTTTTTTTAAATGCCAAAAAAGCTAACATTGCACCTTGAAGGAGGATATATTATGTCAACAAATGAACAAGGGTATAGTCCCCAGAAAATTGAGCCTAAATGGCAAAAAATTTGGGAAGAAAATAAAACATTTAAAGTAGAAGATAATGATACTAAAGAAAAGTTCTATGCATTAGATATGTTTCCTTATCCCTCTGGGTCTGGTTTACACGTAGGTCATCCAGAAGGAATGACAGCTACGGATATCATATCTCGCTATAAAAGAATGAAGGGGTATAATGTACTTCACCCGATGGGATGGGATGCATTTGGACTTCCTGCTGAACAACATGCAATAAATACAGGTGAACATCCCAAGGAATTTACCATCCAAAACATAAATAATTTCCGCAGACAAATTAAATCATTAGGGTTTTCATATGATTGGGATCGTGAAATCAGTACAACAGATGAAGACTATTATAAATGGACACAATGGATTTTCATTCAGTTATATAAAAAAGGACTAGCTTATGTTGATGAGATATCAGTTAATTGGTGCCCAGCTTTAGGAACAGTACTTGCCAATGAAGAAGTTATAGATGGATTAAGTGAACGTGGTGGACATCCAGTTATACGTAAACCAATGCGTCAATGGGTGTTGAAAATTACAGAGTATGCAGAAAGACTACTAGAAGACTTAGAAGAATTAGATTGGACAGAAAGTATCAAGGATATGCAGCGTAATTGGATTGGAAAATCTGTTGGTGCTGAAGTTTACTTTGATATCCAGAATTTTGAAAAAGAGAAGCTGACTGTTTTCACTACAAGACCAGATACATTGTTTGGAGCAACCTATTGTGTGCTTGCACCTGAACATCCATTTGTAGATCAAATAACAACGTCTGAGCAAAAGGAAAGCGTAAAACAATATAAAGAAATGGCTGCTCGCAAAAGTGATTTAGAAAGAACAGATTTGGCTAAAGATAAAACGGGTGTATTTACAGGAGCATACGCTTTGAATCCTGTAAACGGAGCAAAAGTTCCAATTTGGATTTCTGATTATGTACTTATTAGTTATGGAACAGGAGCGATCATGGCTGTACCTGGACATGATCAACGTGATTGGGAATTTGCAAAACAATTTGATATTGAGATCATCGAAGTGATTCAAGGTGGAGATTTGTCAAAAGAAGCTTATTCAGGTGATGGGGAACATGTGAATTCAGAATTCTTAAATGGTCTTAAAAATGAAGAAGCTATTTCAACGATGATAGATTGGTTATCTGAACATAACAAAGGACAAAGTAAAACTACCTATCGTTTAAGAGACTGGTTGTTTAGCCGTCAACGTTACTGGGGAGAGCCAATCCCAATTCTTCACCTAGAAGATGGAACAATGAAACCAGTTCCTGAAGATCAGCTGCCATTGTTATTACCTGATGTAGATCAGATTCAACCATCAGGCACTGGCGAATCTCCTTTGGCTAATGTTGAAGAATGGGTAAATACGATTGATCCTGAAACAGGTCAAAAAGCTAGAAGAGAAACGAATACAATGCCGCAATGGGCCGGAAGCTGCTGGTATTATTTGCGATATATTGATCCGAATAATAAAGATGAGTTATGTTCTAAGGAATTACAGGAAAAATGGCTTCCAGTAGATCTTTATATTGGAGGAGCAGAACATGCCGTTCTTCACTTATTATATGCAAGGTTCTGGCATAAAGTATTGTATGATATTGGAGTAGTTTCTACAAAAGAACCTTTTCATAAATTAGTGAACCAAGGTATGATTTTAGGACCTAACAATGAAAAAATGAGCAAATCCCGTGGCAATGTCATTAATCCTGATGTAATTGTAAATGAATATGGAGCAGATACATTAAGAATGTATGAGATGTTTATGGGGCCTTTAGAAGCTACTAAGCCTTGGAATACGAATGGCGTTGAGGGTATTTACAAATTCTTGAATCGTGTATGGCGTTTGTTCATTTCTGATGACGGAACATTGAATAATAAAATTGTAAAAGATGCTGGGGATTCATTTAATAAAACTTGGCATAGAACGATAAAAAAAGTTACGGAAGATTATGAAGGACTTCGTTTTAACACAGCGATCAGTCAAATGATGATATTTGTAAACGATGCATATAAAGCTGATCAACTGCCAAAAGATGCAATGTCTCATTTCGTACAATTGTTAGCACCTATTGCTCCACATATATCTGAAGAATTGTGGCAGCGTTTAGGTAATGAGAATACGATTACTTATACATCATGGCCAACTTTTGATGAGAAATGGATTGTTGATGATGTAGTAGAAATTGTAGTGCAAATAAAAGGGAAAATCATTGACCGCATTAACGTACCTAAGAACCTGGACAAAGAAGAATTAGAAAAAACAGTCTTGGAACTTGAAAAGGTGAAAACAGCAATAGCCGGTAAAACAATTCGAAAGGTTATTGCTGTTCCAGGAAAACTTGTTAATATTGTTGTTTAAAATTAGAATTGTTGAATAAACTCTAATTTTTGCTTGAATCGTAGAACATGGATTCTACTTTATTCAAATCCTCTTCATATTTTGCATGAGTGGTTTGAATAAGTTGATTAAAAACACCATCTAGTTCGTTTGACATCAATTTAATACCCTCAGCGGTTATTCCTCCAGGAACACAAACGCGTTCTGTTAAAGTTTCTGGAGTGAATCCCCCTGAGGTTAATAACTTTCCAGTACCTAATACCATCTCACTAGCTAATCTAGTTGCCTCTTCTCTAGGAATTCCAGTTTCCTTCACTGCCGCTTCCACAAAGTTTTGAATGAAAAAGGCTAAAAAGGCTGGACCACAGCTAGAGATATCGGATGTAACCCTCGTAAATTTTTCTGAAATTCGTAATGGTTCACTAATTGGTTTTAATAACTCTTCCAACGTTTGTTTATCTTCTTCAGTTATTTTATTTCCATACATACACAAAGAGGCTCCACTGCATTCATGATTTGTAATACTAGGTATTATTTTTGCTATTTTACAAGGAAGCTGGTCCTCAAGGTGTTTAATTAAAATCGGACTAGTAATGGAAACAATGATTTGAGAAGGAAGCAGTACATTTTTAATTTCATCTATTACATTTTTAAATTCTAAAGGTTTCACACAAATAAAAATAATATCACTTTCTAATGCAACTTCAATATTGGATGGATAGATACGAAGGTCTGGGTATTGGTCCGTTAACTTCTGTGTTTTGCTCTTCGTTCGATTGCTTGCTGCAATTTGCTTTGGTTCCAAGGCTTCGGATTGAATGAAAGCCTCTATTAATATACTTCCCATACTCCCAGTTCCAATGAATCCTAAATTCATCACGAAACCCTCCTATAATCATTCATTCTGTTACGCATATAGCCAAATAATATGCTACCATTATGTATATGATGGAGCATGAATAAACATGTAGACTTTTTTTACTTTAAAGTGAAAATGTGCTAATGTGACAGAGTGAATATCATGATGATTTTTACTGAATATGGTTCAATATTTAAATTTGTGGTAAAATTTCAATTGGTAAAGAAAGTATTTGTATTTTTATTTCCCTTGGAGTGATGAATATGGCAACCATTAGAGATATTTCAAAATTAGCTGGTGTTTCTGTTACTACGGTCTCAAGAGCATTAAATCATTATGATGATGTAAGTCCTACTACAAAACAAAAAATAATTGAGATTGCGAAAGAAATTGGATATGTACCGAATCGTTCAGCTCAAAATCTAGTAAAAAATCAAAATAATACGCTTGCCATCATTCTTTCAGGATTAGAAAAAAATGGAGGAAAGGATAATATTATATACCGCCTTCTTAGTGGAATGTACAGTTATTCTGAATCTGTAAATTATGAGGTCGTATTATATACAACTAGCTCGGCTCATCAAAGAGAAAAAACTTACGTTCAATTTTGCAGAGAACACAATATTGGAGGGGCCGTTTTAAATGGGATAAGACTAGATGATCCTTATTTTAAAGAGCTGGTCAATAGTGATCTTCCTTGCGTTTTGATAGATATTCCCGCCATAGGAGGAAACACAAGCAGTATATCTATTCACAATAAACAAGCTGCAAACGATGCTGTTTCCTATTTAATAGAGCAGAACCATAAACATATTGGTATGATCAATGGACATGGCGAAGCCTCTGTTTCTTTAGAAAGGTATGAAGGATATGTGATGGCCCTTAACAAGTACAAAATAGAAATAAATGAACAGTATATTGTTCATGCAGATTTTCAGCAAAATGTGGCTTATGAAAAAACAAAGCAGTTATTGAACAAATGTCCAGAAATTACGGCGTTGTTTTGTGCCAGTGATATGATGGCATTAGGTGCTATGAAAGCAATGAAGGAAATGAATTTGAAAATACCAGATGATATCTCAGTTATCGGATTTGATGATATTCCTTTAGCTGAATTTGCTACACCTCCTTTAACAACGATGGAACAGGATTTTTATAGAATGGGGGAAGAGGCTGCTAGACAATTATTGAAAATGATTAAACATGAAAAAACCGAAAGAAATATTTTTTTAGAGCATAATCTTATTGTCAGAAATAGTGTGCGTATGTTATAGTGATCTCAACCGAAACGTTTTGGGAAAAGAAGCGGTATTTTTTTGAGAATAAATCGAAACGTTTTGGAAGAGGTATTTAAATGTGATACAGATTTTTTTAGGTGAAATCCGAAACGTTTTGGGAAGGGGTGATTTTCTCGGTTTGGAGCATAAAATGATGAATTATGATACAGGAAGTGAAGAGTGGAAAAACTGGATTATTTCTGAACGAAGCTTTAATAAGAAGTATTTAGGCAAGTGTGAATCTATCATGGTTTTAGGAAATGGATATATGGGAGTAAGGAGTGCAACCGAAGAAGCTTATATTGGTGAAAAAAGAAATACTTTCGTAGCCGGAACATTTAATAGGTTTGACCAAAATGAAGTAACAGAATTACCGAATGCAGCCGATTTGATTCAATTGGATATTGAAGTGAATGGGGAAGTATTGGATTTAACAAAAGGAACAATCCACAATTACAATAGACAGCTGAATTTACGAACAGGTGAATTATGCAGAAGTTTTACCTGGGTTTTAACATCTGGTGAAGAATATGATTTTCGTTTTAAAAGGTTTATATCGCTAGTTGATTTACATTTAATTGGTCAAAAGATAGAAATTATACCCAGGAATTGCAATAGTTCAATTAAAATTACATCTGGTATCAACGGACAACTAACAAATTCAGGAGTTCAACATTTTTCTGAAGGTGATCAACGATTATATGAAAATAAATATCTCCAGCTCGTTCAAACCACAACAGAATCTAAAATTGATTTTCTTATGAATATGGTACATAATTTCAAAATAAATGAGCAGATATTTACCCCAGAATCAATGATTCATATGGATAGAAGAAAGATTTACTTTCATTTTGATACTTCAGTCAATAAAGGCCAAACACTTATGTTGGAGAAGATATCTACGATTCAAACTTCAAGAGATAGAAATTTAGGAAATATATCACTTCGTGAACTAAAGAATATTAGCTATGCTCATTTAAAAAAACAAAGTAGCAAAGGCTATGAAACACTCTTCATAGAAAGTGTAAAAGCATGGGAGACAAGAGTGTGGAAGCAATATGGAATGGAAATAGAAAGTGAGCATGAATTTGATCAATTAGCGATAAGGTTTGCACATTATCATTTAACAATTATGACACCTGCCCATGACAATCGAATGAATATCGGGGCAAAAGGATTAAGTGGTGAAGGTTACAAGGGTCATACGTTTTGGGATACAGAAATTTTTATTCTTCCTTTTTGGATATACAGTGCCCCAAAAACTGCGCGTTCTTTATTGGAGTACCGTTTTTTTTCTTTATCAGGAGCTCATAAAAAGGCAAATGAAAACGGATACAAAGGTGCGATGTACCCCTGGGAATCAGCATGGTTAGATGATGGAGAGGTTACTCCTGTATGGGGAGCAGCAGATATTGTGACTGGGGAGCAAACGAAAATATGGTCAGGGTTTATTGAACAGCATATTACTGCTGATGTGGCTTATGCAGTTAGGCAGTATTTCCAGGTGACAAACGATAATGAATTTATGAATGAGTTTGGATTTGAGTTGCTTTTTGATACAGCAAAATTTTGGTGCTCTCGATTAGAGTGGAGCATAAAGGACAGACAGTATCATATTAATGATGTAGTTGGACCAGATGAATATAAGGAACATGTTAACAATAATGCATTTACGAATTATATGGCATATTGGACAATGAAAAATGCGCTTGCTTATGCTCACTTATTAAAAAAGCAAAAACAATCTATTTTTCAAAAGTTAAATGCCAAATTGAACCTGACTAAAGAAATGTTGAAATGGGAAGAAAGATTGGAACTAATTTATTTGCCGAAACCAACAGCAAATAACCTAGTAATACCGCAGGACGATACTTATTTACAAAAAAAAGAGATCGATTTAACAAAGTATAAAGAGCAAGATGAAGTAGGAACTATTTTTAACGATTATAACCTTGAACAGGTGAATGAGATTCAAGTATCGAAGCAAGCAGATATTATGGCTTTATTTTATTTATTAGAAGATTATTTTTCTTCTGAGGTCAAAGCAGCCAATTGGAATTATTACGAGCCAAAAACGCTGCATGATTCATCCTTAAGTTTGTCCATTCATAGCGTTTTAGCTAGTGATTTAGGTGATAGTAATTTAGCTTATCGTTTATTTAAAAAAGCGTCCACTATTGATCTTGGTTCCAATATGAAATCAAGTGATCATGGGATTCATGCAGCTTCTTTAGGCGGGATATGGCAGTGTGTAGTTAATGGATTTGGTGGGATTCGTGTGTTGGAGGGACAGTTAAGAATTGAACCTAAGTTACCAGAGAATTGGAGTAAGCTAGTTTTCCCTATTTATTGGCATGGTGATAGATTAAAAGTTGTGATCACTAAAGAAAGCGTTATCATAGAAAATATAACAAAAGAAAATAAAAGAATTGAATTTTTAAACCATGAAAATCTTTATATTTTGATTGATAAAATTACGATACAACACAATCATTCAGAAAAGTAATTTGAAGAAATGAGGAGGTCAAGCATGAAAAAAGTTAGTGTATTTGTCATCATATTTATGTTTATTTTTGCTTTGGCTGGATGTTCAAATTCCAATGGAGATGAAGCAGATAATGGGGTGAAAACGTCAGACAAACCTAGTGATTCGAATACTGCTGATGCAACTGAGGTTCAGACGGAAAATAGTTTAGAAGGACTAACACTTACTGTTGGACGTTGGGGAGGTAATGATGCGGAAACGGCAGCTTTTCAACAAATGGTAGATGAGTTTACTGCCTCTACGGGTGTGGAAGTACAGGAAAAAGTATATTCAGATTACAATACAGAGCTTCAAGCAGAGTTGATAGGTGGAACCGCACCGGATGTATTTTATGTTGATGCTTACATGGCTCCCTTTTATATTCAACAAGGAGTATTGCTGCCATTAGATGAGGATGAATTTGAATTAGATCAGTTTTATGAGCCTTTAAAAAATGCCTTTAATAAAGATGGGAATTATTATGCAATCAGCAAAGATTATTCAACCTTAGCGTTGTACTACAATAAAAAATGGGTGAATGAAGATGATGTTCCAGCTACATTAGAAGAAATTTGGAACGGTGAGTTTCTAACAAATCTTCAATCTCAATTATCTGATGGTGCTGCAGCAATGACGTATAATCAAGATTTGGCTAGAAATATGTTTTACGCAGAATCTGGTGGGATCTCGGTGATTAGAGATGACATTTATTCTAATTTGAGTGATGCTCAGCTTGTAAATAATCTAACCCCTTTATATGATGCTGCAATTGCTAAAAAAATAGTGACACCGCAGGATTTAGGGTTTGGTTGGAATGGTGATGCATTCGGAAATGAAAAAACAGCTTTGATGATAGAAGGAAACTGGGTCTTAGGATTTTTAGAACAAAACTTCCCTGATGTTGAATTTGGAGTTGTTGAAACTCCAACTTTTAGTGGAGAAAAGGGTACGATGGTATTCACAGTCGGTTATGGGATCAATGCAAACACGAAGGAAGAAGCAGCGGCTAAAGTGTTTATTAAATTTGCTACAGGTACAAAGGGAATGGCTACATGGACAACGGGAGCAGGAGTTTTACCTTCGCGCATGGATGTCACTGAAGCTACGAATGTAGAGAGTGACCCTCTTAAAGTACCTCATATTGCTGGGGCAGCTTATGCAACACCTTGGCAAAAAGGAACCACAATGGATACGATCAATAATGAGTATAGAAATTATGCACCTTCAGTTGTAAGTGGAGAGCGTACATTGGATGAAGCATTAAAAAAAGCTGAAGATGAAGCGAACAGTATTATTGAAGCAAATTGATCCATAAATTTCCCCAAGAATAACACCTATAAATTATTAAATGAATTTAGCTTCCTCTAGTTAGAAGTTGGGGGAAGCTGAATTTCTAAAGGACTGGTGATATATGCCGGGTAAAAGAAGATTTTATGAGGTTTTGTATGGCTGGTTGTTTGTGTCACCCGCAGTTGTTGTGTTAGGCATTTTTGTTATGGCGTCCATAGTTTTTGCGGTCTATGTTTCTTTTCATAAAGTGAATTTATTTACGGGTTATTATGAATTTATTGGTTTTGATAATTATATAAGGATTTTTACAGATACCAAAACTAAAACTGCTTTTATGAATACCATAACTTTTGTTGCTGTGGTTGTCCCTATTCAAACGATATTAGCATTAATTATGGCTGCTGTATTAGATGCTAAAATTAAAGGGAAATTGGCATTTAGAGCGATTTATTTTTTGCCAACCCTTACATCTAGTGCAGCATTAACGATGATTTTTATGTTTTTATTTAGTTTTACAGGACCTGTTAATCAGTTAGCATTGAACATGAATCTATTACAAGAACCCATTAACTTTTTGAACGATCCTAGTTTTGCTTTGAAGGTTATCATGGCAATGAATATATGGTCTACTGTTCCTTTTTTTATGACAATCTATCTAGCTGCTTTGCAGGATGTACCAGATACAGTATATGAAGCTGCTGAAGTGGATGGAGCAAATCAAGTCCAAAAATTTCTATATATCACAGTTCCACAATTAAAACCTGTAACAACCTTTGTTTTACTCATGGGTATTATTGGAACCTTTCAGCTGTTTGATCAAGCCTATATCTTCTCCAATGGAACTGGTGGACCGGAAAATTCTACATTGACAGTTGCTTTGCTCGTTTTTAGAAATGCATTTGGGCAAAACAATACAATGGGATTTGCAGCTGCTATGGCTATCATTCTATCTATAGTCATTTTCATAGTATCTTATATTGCTCAAAAACTAAATAAGTCAGAAAGCTTATATTAGGAGCTGATGATCGATGAAGAATAAAAAGGTTTTTAAATGGTTTCTTTACATTGTACTGATTGGATATGCAGCATTAACTTTTTTTCCATTTTTATGGGCGAACTCTGCATCGTTTAAGTCTTATAGTGAAATAACGGGTGGAGGACTAAATATTTTTCCAGAGTCTCCTACAATAGCTGCATATGAAAAGTTATTTACAATAGACGAGCATTTTGTAAGGTGGATCGTGAATTCATTAGTGATTTGTATAGTTGGCACTACGCTCAATGTATTTTTAAATTCGATGGCGGGTTATTCATTAGCTCGTTTGCATTTTAGAGGGAAGAATCTCGTTTTTTATGCCATATTGGTTTCTATCATGGTGCCTGCGCAGGTTTTATTGATTCCTAATTATTTGATCGTCAAGTCACTTGGATTGTTAAATACTTATTCTGCAGTGATCTTACCTGTGGCAGTAAATGCAACGTTTATTTTTATGATGCGCCAGTTTTATATTAATTTTCCTAGAGATGTAGAGGAAGCTGCAGCAATTGATGGATTAGGAAGATTAGGAATATTTTTTAGAATATCGATGCCTCTGGCTAAGCCTGCTATTGCAACACAATCCGTTTTCGTATTTTTAGGTTTTTGGAATGAATTTTTGAAACCTAAACTATATTTGGCAGACCCTGCTAAATATACACTGACCGTTGGGATACAGACGATGATGAGTCGTTATTCAGGTATCACGCAATGGGATGAGGTGATGGCTGCAAGTGTAATTTCTTTAATTCCCATCTTAATTATTTATGTAGTATTGAATAAATACTTTTTACAAGGGATTCGAATGGACGGAGAAAAGTAGGTCATTTTATATCAGTTGGGGAGGAAGAGGTGTGACAAACTTTAAACTGTTTATATTTGATTTGGACGGCGTATTGACGGAATCGAGTGAACAGCACTTTTTGGCGTGGAAAAAACTTTCTGATGAGCTGGGGATTTCAATTGATGAAAAGTTTAATGATCAATTGAAGGGAATATCAAGAATGGACTCATTGGAAAGAATATTAGCTAATGGAGGAATAGCGGAGAATTATTCAAAGAAACAAAAGGAAGATTTGGCAGCAAGGAAAAATGAATATTATGTAAGCATGATCTCACAGTTTACAGAAGAAAATCTAAATGATGGTGTGAGAGAACTTTTTTCTAAGTTAAAGAAACATAATATTTTGATTGCCATAGGAAGTGCCTCAAAAAATGCACCATTATTACTAAAGAAGCTAAACATTGAAAAGTATATTGATTATATTGTGAATCCTAAAAATTTGAAAAGCAAGCCTGCTCCTGATATATTTTTAAATGCAGCAAATAAATGGAGTATCGAACCTAGAGATTGTGTCGGAATAGAAGACTCTGTTTCTGGTATTTCCTCTATTAAATCAGCAGGTATGTTTGCGATTGGTATAGGTGATCAAAAGGTGTTGAATCAAGCAGATATTGTATATAAACAAACAAAAGAAGTTAATTTGTTGGATTTACTTAAGTGAACTCGTTTAAGCATAGCTAAAACATTTAGAAATCTGAGGAAGACTCCACTCACCAACCTATATAGATAGGTGATTGAACAAAAAGAGATTACAAATTACATCATTGAAGGTGAAGAGAATGAATGAAAATGTAAAATGTTTAGGATGCAGCTTAGCTAATAAAATGCAGATTGTAAATGTTGTATATGAAGATGAATATGTATGCTGTTTTTTAGATCATGAACCGTTTAATGAAGGACATACGTTAATTCTTCCTAAAAAACACTTGGTAGAAGCTGTTGAGCTAAATGATAAAACTGAAACTGCAATAATGAATGCTTCAAAACTTATTTCCAAGGCAATAAATGAGCTTTATCAACCAGATGGAATTACAATTTGTCAGAATGGGGCATATTTAATGAGTTGACTCATTATCATATGCATGTTGTACCTCGGTATAAAGGACAGTCTTTTGCAGATTTTTATATCGAGGAATATGTAGACAATGAAAAGGAGAAAAACAGGTTGGCGGAAACTAGAGTGAATTTAGAAAATGCGATAAAGAGAATCTTAGTTTCAGTGGGAGATTCTATATCTCGCGCTGAAAGTTAGATGACCTTATCAGGTGAAACCAAGTTGTATTTCCCCTTGAAGAAGTGGGAGTCTTACAGCTTGTAGAACGTGGTAAAAGTATTAATGAACTGACAGACTCTTGCATTATAGAGGGTGGTACAATTAACTTTGTATATCAATAAAGATTTATATCTAAATTCAGCCTAGGCTGCGTCCTGTGTGCAGTCACTTCTGCCACATTTTTTGGGTCACATATGTTCAATCTCTTCCATGTGACCATGCAGTGGGATTGCGATTTTTCCATAAAATAAGGGGAATTGAGGCCTTATTCGTCCAATTTCCCTTGTAACATTGTAGGTTTATTAAAATAAGATCCTCAGATTCCTCTATTTATTGATATAATAAAAATTACCTAAATAAGACCCTCAAATTCCCTCATCATTATTAAAAAGACATCATATTTCAAATTTACCGAAAATACTATACAAACACATAGACTACTAATTACTAATATGGTATATTTTACAAAAATAGATCGCATATTCTAGCAGCTATTTAAAAGATCATAGTAGGTGGTAAGTTTGAGTTTAAGAAAATTAAAAGAAATTCGTTCTATATTATGGATTGTACTTATATTATGTATTGTCTGCTTGCTAATGCTTGAGTTGTTTTTAACAAAAGAGAGTCAAATACAAGATTTGGAGCAGGTAAATGATCAGGTGGAAGATGTCTTATTATTAAATGATGAAGATACTGGTAAACAAAGTATTGATCAAGGAAAGGCTTCTTCAGATGCTAAGAAAGAAACAAATAACTCTCCTTCTAAAGTAAACATTAATCAAGCAACGGTTGAACAATTAATGACGCTTCCCAATATTGGTGAAGTAAAAGCACAAGCGATAGTAGATTACAGAGAAGAGAATGGGAGATTCCTAAATGGAGCTGAGCTAACCAATGTAAAAGGAATTGGGGAGAAAACGGTTGAAAAATTAAAAGGTCTGATTACATATTAACGAAGAACATTAGTCTTCACTGTTATTCAGTTTAAAACTTTTTATAAAAAAATAAGGAGGAATAATATTATGTCTGAGGAACTCAAGTTAGAATTAGAAACTATGGCGGTACACGCAGGTCAAGAGGTAGATCCAACTACGATGTCAAGAGCTCTTCCAATTTACCAAACAACATCGTACGAATTTAAGGATACGGAGCATGCTGCGAATCTATTTGCTTTAAAAGAGTTTGGGAATGTTTATACAAGATTAATGAATCCGACTTCGGATGCTTTGGAAAAAAGAGTAGCGGCTTTAGAAGGTGCACCAGCTGCTTTGGCAACGGCTTCCGGCTCAGCTGCTATTACTTATTCTATTTTAAACATCGCAGGTACAGGAGATGAAATTGTTTCTGCTGCAAGTTTGTATGGGGGAACGTATAATTTGTTTTCAGCAAGCCTTCCTAAAATCGGTATAGATGTAAAGTTTGTAGATCCGGTTGACCCAGAAAACTTCAGCAAAGCGATTACTAGTAAAACAAAAGCATTATTTGCAGAATCTATTGGTAACCCTAGAGGGGATGTACTAGATATTCAAGCCGTTGCTAAAATAGCTCATGAACATAACATTCCACTCATCGTTGACAATACAATTCCATCCCCTTACTTACTGCGTCCTATTGAACATGGTGCAGATATCGTTGTACATTCAGCTACAAAATTTATAGGAGGTCATGGTACTTCTATTGGAGGAGTTATTGTTGATGGAGGAACATTTGATTGGAAAGCAAGCGGTAAATTTCCTGGATTAACTGAGCCTGATCCAACTTATAATGGTCTTATATATACTGAGGCTGTAGGTCCGATTGCTTATGTTATAAAAGCACGTGTTCAATTGTTGCGTGATATGGGGGCGGCAATTTCTCCTTTCAATTCATTTTTACTTATGCAAGGATTAGAAACTCTTCATCTGAGAATGGAAAGGCACAGTGAAAACGCACTTAAAATTGCTCAGTTTTTAGAGAATCATGATTTTGTTGATAGTGTTAATTATGCAGGGCTGGAAAGCCATCCTTCTCATCAACTAGCTAAAAAGTATTTGCCTAACGGACAAGGAGCCGTAATGACATTTGAAGTAAAAGGTGGGTTAGAAGCGGGCAAAAAAGTCATCAATTCTGTTAAAATATTTACTCATCTAGCAAATATCGGGGACAGCAAATCATTAATTATACACCCTGCAAGTACAACACATGCTCAATTGCAAGGTGAAGATTTATTATCTACTGGAGTTTCAGAAGGGATGATTCGACTATCTATTGGGACAGAATCGGCTGCTGATTTAATCAAAGATATAGATCAAGCTCTAAAAGCTAGTCAGCAATAATTATTCTTATACATGTATAAATAAAAAGATAGACTACAATTTTTTAATCGTGTTTGCTATAATAGCATATAATATTTTCATTATCCATTTAAAGGAGCACATACATGAATAAGAACATTCGCAAGGATTGGGACACTTATTTTTTAGATATTGCATACATGGCTGCTACAAGATCACAATGTCCTCGAAGAAGAGTAGGGGCTGTACTTGTACAAGGTAAAAAATTGCTAGGTTCAGCATATAATGGTGCACCGATGGGAGTTCCAGATTGTTCAGAAGCAGGATGTATGATTGCTGAAGAATATGAGATGAAGAATATAGATGGAAAAGATGAAATGGTGAAAAAACAACGTTGTGTCAGAACCATTCATGCAGAGCAAAATTTATTGCTGTTTACAGATCGTAAGGATCGTGAAGGATCAACGGTTTATGTAACAGACCAGCCTTGTTGGACCTGCGCCAATATGCTTGCTAATTCCGGAATTTCTGAGATCGTTTATCACCGTCCCTATACAAAAGATTCGGACAAAGTAAATAGGCTGATGAAAGATAGAGGGATTGTGTTCAGAATGTTAGAGCAGTACCAGCCTCCTGAAGGTGTGTTTGCTGAGATTAAAGACAATTAATGTTTAGTTTTAAAATAATTGATTAGTGTAACCACAGTTGGGAAAATCTGCTGTGGTTTTTTGTATTCCTATTCTTTCTCCTTATAAAAACTAAAAATAATAATTAACCCTAAGAATATTCCAGCGTAAGTAGTGATGGCAGTACCTCTAAACAAGAAAAGCCATATTGGCATTGGAAGCGGAAGTACAAATAAATACCGTAATATATTTGCAAATAATATATAAAAGACAGGAACTCCAAAAATCAATAAACTAAAATAATTCACTTTCCACCTTCCGACTCTTTTCATTTCTCTATATAAAAAGGGTAACCCTATTAATAATCCGAAAAGAAATTCAATGAAACTCCAAAAAAATCGTACTAATGTAAAAGATATGGAAGTATCTAAAAGAGCATCATTCAGCATCCAGTGTTCATATGAAATTTTCAACTCCCAAAATAATAAAAATATTACAATATAGATTATATAAAATGATATTTTTTTAATCAGTTGTATTCACTCCTTTAAAAGTAAATTCTTATTCTCGGTATTGAATAATACGTGATAATATAGAAAAAGATGCGAAGGTAATCATTTTTTTGTTCTACTTTCATTTTCCATAGGAGAATATTGAGTTAAATGAACCATATACAACCTATGTTATAGAATGTTAAAATATGGATGAAAACACATTTGGATTTTAACTATACACGAAACTAAAAATAAATGACTATAATTATAAATCATATCGAGGAAGAACCTCTTTCGAATACATCGAAAGAGGTTTTTGTGTTGGAGTGAGCAGATGATGAGCCGTCCTATTTTGTACACTGTTATTTCGTGGGTAATGGGTGCAACGATAATATTTTCAAACCCAAATAAAATATTGTTATCTATTTTGTTTGTAATTAGTTTTAGTTGTATATTCTTTTTTTGGAAATTAAAAAAGAGTTTAAAAGTGATTTTATTAATGCACGTAATTATCATTTGTTCGACTTTATATCACTACTGGTATGATTTGAAAAATGTCTCAAAGATAGATTCTGCTTGGGCAGAGGCAGACGTAATGGTTCAAGGTGTCATCCATTCCACGATGAAAATCGATGGTGATCAAGTCAGCTTTGATATGAAAACAATTCAATCAAAAGAAAAGCTGAAAGTGTTTATCAAACTGAACTCAATACTAGAAAAAAAAGAAGTAGAAATGTGGGGGAGGGGAGACTCCATTTCTTTAGTTGGAGAACTAAAGGTGCCCTCATCAGCGAGAAATTTTGGTAGTTTTGACTATCAGCGATATTTATACTATCAGTATATTCATTGGATTTTGTCAGTAAAAGGTTTAGAAAAAGTACAGGTCAAGTCAGCTTCTATTCAATTATCAAGTAGTTACTTTTTAGGATGGACGGATGCAATCAGAGAGTTTCTAGCTAATAAAGTAGAGCTTGTATTTTCTGAACCCTATCGTGGTTTTATGTTAAGTTTGTTACTAGGGTTGAGAAACGAATTTGATCCAATAGAATTTGAACAGTTTTCTCAGATCGGTTTAACGCATGTTTTAGCAATATCTGGACTGCATGTTGGTGTAGTTCTAGCTTGTTTTATGTGGTTGTTTAAAATGTTGGGGTTTACCAAAGAAAAACAGATTTTTTTCTGTATGTGTTTGATTCCTTTGTATATTCTTATTACGGGAGCAGCCCCCTCCGTTGTACGTGCTGGGATTATGGCTATATTTGGTCTGCATGCTCTAAAAAAAGGGAAGATCAAGGATGTTACAAAATATGTTGGTTTAGCTGGACTTATTATGTTGTTATGGAACCCTTATTACTTGGTTAACGTAAGTTTTCAGTTATCGATGATTGTAACTTTAGCACTTATATTAATGGTTCCGCTCATCAGTAAACTATTACCGATCTCGTCTAGTTTATTGAATGGTGTTTTCTCTGTAACAATCACAGCTCAACTTGCCTCATTTCCTTTAACTATCTACTATTTTAATCAATTTTCTCTTTTATCTTGGTTTGCAAATCTAATTTTAGTTCCTTTAGTTAGTGTAATCATATTGCCTCTTGGAATGGTTGCTTTAATGCTTAGCATTTTTTTTCAGGATTTGGGCTTGATGGTTACTTATGTTATCGAAAAATGCATCGGGCTTTTATTTTGGGTTGTGGATCATTTTAATGATTTTAGTAGATTTAATCTAATATGGGCTTCCCCTAATGTTGTATTTATTTTGCTTTACTATATGGTATTGTGGTTGAGTGTTTGGTCATGGTATAAGGTGAAAACAAGAGATTCGAACCTTCCCGAAATGTTTCAGCACCATTGGACATTTATGATAAAAAAATATAAGATAGCTCCTTGTTTTACCGCCTTGTTAATATTGCTTATTTTATTTTTTTACTTTCCTAATTTCTTTGATAAAACAGGTTATGTAAGATTTATTGATGTAGGTCAGGGAGATAGTATCTTCATTCAGTCTCCGACAAATAAAGTGATATTAGTTGATGGTGGAGGGGCATTTTCATTTTCTAAGGAAAAAGAAGCATGGAGAATGCGTAGAGATCCATATGAAGTAGGGAAAGATGTTGTTGTCCCACACTTTAAAAAACAAGGTGTACATCAAATAGATTATTTAGTGATGTCTCATTTGGATTTTGACCATATTGGAGGTATTCTAGCTATCATAAATGAGATTCCTGTAAAACAGATCATTTTTAACGGAACATTAAAGGATAATGATACTGTGGAGCAAATTTTTCTTTTAGCAAATGAAAAAAGCATTCCAATATATAAAGTTGAAGCTGGACAAGAAATAAACATTGATCCATACACAAATATCCAAATCTTACATCCATCAGAATTTGACGAAATCTACTTAGAGTCTGATCAAAATGAACAGTCTGTTGTGTTTAAGATGCAAATGTATCAGACAAAGTTTTTGTTTACGGGAGATATTGACAATGTCACGGAAAAGCAAATCATAAATAGTTTGAACACCTTAATAAATTACAAAAAAGTTGATACTGGTAGTGATGATATAATAGATAATCCATCTGAGATTGATATATTAAAAATAGCGCACCATGGAAGTAAATCCTCAACTTCAATAGAATGGCTGGAATATTGGAAGCCTAAAGCAGCTGTAATTTCAGTCGGGAACAATAATTTATACGGTCATCCTCATGAAGATGTATTGCTGAATTTAGAAAATCATAATGTTGAAGTCTATCGTACGGATGATCAAGGTGAAGTTCTGGTAGAGGTTGATGATAAGGGATGGGGAGTTAGGACTAAGGTGGAATAGGATGTTTTTAGAAAACTTTGAAATTAATGACAGAATGACTAACTCGAAAAAAAAATACAGAGTGCATCAAAATGATTTGTGAGTGTGGGTTCACAAAAAAATTCTCTTTCAAAGGTAAGTTTAATTAATAAATGTTTTTTACCTTCCATTCGTTGTTCAAAAATGATAGTTTTAAATCAATTGTTATAGAGAAATAAATGATGGAAGGAAATGGGTTGAATTATGATTGACTTCATGAGCAAGAAGATAGAAGAGTTAGAATGTTTTACGGAAAACTTACAACAAGATGATAAAATAGTTGGTGTTTCGATGGCTGTTATTTATAACAATCAATTAATTTATGATAAAGGGATCGGCAGCTCCAGACTATCTCCTAATCAAGAAATGACTTCAGATACTATTATGAGTATACAAAGTATTACGAAAAGCTTTGCAGCAGTATCAATTATGCATTTAGTTGAAGATGGGTTGATAGAATTAGATAGTCCACTTGTAGATTATCTTCCGTATTTTCGAACATCAATTAAGGAAGAAAGTGATAGGATTACCGTTCGGCAAATTCTTTCTCATACTGCAGGTCTTCCGAGTGATGTAGGTATAGCTAATATTATTACTCCTAACAGACATGAAATGGAAGGTTATAAGGAGTGGCAGGAAGAACTAAATATTTCCAATGGGGTTATTGAGAGTATTCAATCGTTCGAAGATATCACGAGGTATTTTAAAGATGTAGAACTAGCTTATACACCAGGAGAGAAATGGATGTATTGTACAGATGCATATGTTATTGTAGGTGATCTATTTGAAAAAGTGAGTGGAGTCTCGTGGAAAGACCATATACAAGAAAACATATTTAACAAGCTAGATATGAATAGGTCTACGCTTGATCCAGAAAAAGCAAGTAGCGATCCTGATAGCAGTCGATTCTATACAGAGATAAATTCTATTGTTGAGGAAACACCATATCCAACTAATATCATTGCAGCCCCTATTGGATTTATCTACGCTTCTGCGAAAGATATCGCAAAATATTTAGCAGCAAGTTTTAATTATGATCAAAGATCATTATTAAAAACACAAAGTCTTAAAAATATGCATCAACCTTACCCCAACGTAGAAGTAACGTTTCCTTTTACGGATGTAAACAATATAGGATATGGGCTAGGATGGGGAACATCCAAATATAAAGGATTTCATTTAATTGACCATGGTGGAGGTTATACAGGTGTAAGTGCAAGAGTTTCAATGATTCCTAGTGAAAAATTAGGAGTAGTTGTATTGGCAAATTCAGATAGAACCAACACAAGGGAAATTGCTATGAAAGCAATTAATATTTTCTTAGACAGATAGGAACCCGTCTTTATTAGAATATACCCAGGGTTCAGACTGTATATATATTTAATGTTTTTTTGAAGAAAAGAACTACAGAAGTGTTAACACACTCCTCATGTAGTTCTTTCTTTTTTCATAATTCTATTCAAATAAAAAATACTATAATGATCATGAATCTGATATATTTGAAATAATAGTTACAAAGAAAAGAATTTTACAGAGTATTAATCATTGGTAATTTAATGTAATTTGAAAATAACTGCAACATAATGAGACTTTATATCGTCACTATAGTTGTAAGAGAGGGGGCCCATTTGTGGTAGAGCCAGAACTAATAAAAAAAGCTCAAAATGGGGATCGAGAAGCTCTAGTACAAGTGTTAAGAGAGATTGAAACCCACATTTATCGTACGGCTTATTATATATTAGGCAATGAACATGATGCGATGGATGCAGCGCAAGAAGCATTAATCAAAGTTTACTCCAAAATTCATTTATACGAGGAAAAAGCACTATTTAAAACATGGACACAAAGAATTGTTACAAATGTTTGCATAGATAAGTTTCGTAAAAAGAAACCGAATGTTTCCATCGAGGAACATGAGATGGTGCTTAAAGATAATCAAGATGTTGAAAAAGAAATATTATCCACTTTTGTGGCAAAAGATATTGAGGAAGCCATAGCTAAATTACCTGAACATCACCGTATGGTTGTTGTATTGAGGTACCTGCAGGACTTTTCATATAACGAAATATCAACGTCCCTTGATTTACCTTTAAATACTGTGAAATCGTATTTGTTTAGAGCAAGACAACAGCTTCAAAAATTACTCCATGAGTATCAGAAAGGTGGTGTACAAGGATGAAATGTCAAGAGGTGATACAATTCATGCAAAGAGACCTTGATGGTGATTTGAATAAGGACGAACAGAAGCAGATGTTAGATCATATTGAGAGTTGTCATTCTTGTACCGAAATGTTTGATCGTTTAAAAAATGTGTCAAACGAATTGGAACAATTACCTAAAGTAACACCACCCATTAGTTTAGTGGATCAAATATTGCCTCAATTAGATGAAATTGATCAGGCAAATGCAAGTCATAACGATAAAGATGATGAAATAGAAAAAGCAGAAGTTGTAAGTACTGATGGGGATGATAAAAAAATTACTTTAGCAACCTTTGCTAAAAAATCAGGACCTAGATTCGCTTTTCTAGGTGCATCCGCAGCGGCCGTTATATTGATCGTAATAATAGCGATAAACCCACCTGGCAGCAGTTTTGAAAAAATGAGGATGGCTGAAGAAGCTGCTCCAGCGGAAAGCCCAACGGCTGCTGAAGAATCAAAAAGATTTTTAGATGCAGGAGAGATTACTGAGTCAGAAGCTACAACAGAAGCGGCAGATGAAATGGCTTTCCAATTCAGTGAAGAAGATAGTGCAACATCAAATGAAATATCAGAAAATGAAACGGAAATTCCTCTTGTTTCGGAAGATATTCAATTAAAGGGTGACAAGTACTTCAGCCTAACTAAATCATTACAAGTAGTATCACCAAACGGAGAGTACATGATAAATACTCAAGATACTGAAAGCGGTGGACAAGAGCTAATTGTACAAAAAGTTGAAAATGAAGAGGTTTTATTTACTTTAGAGATCGGTGAAAATCTAACCATTGTACAACTAGAATGGGCAGATGACAATCAAACCATTTTGTTAAATACGTCCGATGGTAATGTAAGCTCCCAAAAACAAATAAATATTTTTAACCCATAAGACAAATTTTTAAGAATGTATTCACACTTTTTGCGTAAAATGTATATAGTATATTATTCATAGTCAACAACGCGAAATAAACCGCGTTGCTGACCACTCCGGTAATAAGTTTCTAGGGCCTATTACCGAGTGTTTATATAGATTTTTTTGAGGAAGAGGTCACTTTAAAATCCATTGATTTTAAAGTGATCTCTTTGTTATAACAACACTCACCCTAAAAAGTGAAGAATAGGCCAAGACGTTAATTCCAAGTGCTTTTCAGGGCCCCCATATTTACAATTTGGTTATATCTTAGAGAGACTCCGATAAAAGTTTTTGTTATACTATTCTTGGCAGAATAGTTGGACATTCATTTTTATGAGTACGAACATTAGATGAGGGATAATGATGGAATATAAAGAAGCTGTAAAACAGATCAAACAAAAAAAGTTTTCACCTATATATTTATGTTATGGCACAGAAAAATTTTTAATGAACGAATTTATTCAATTTTTAATCAATGAATTCATTGATCCTGTACATAAAGACTTTGCACTGAGTCACTTTGATTTAAATGAAACAAGTATTGATCAAGTGGTAGAAGATGTTGAAACACTTCCATTTATGGTGCCTAATAAATTGGTAATAGCAAAAAATGCGAATTTTTTGACTGGATCAAGAGATAAAACAAAAGTAGAGCATCAAATTGAAAAGTTGGAGAACTACATTCATTCACCGGTAGATTATTCTGTATTAGTTCTTTATGTACAAGCAGAAAAGTTAGATGAAAGAAAAAAAATAGTGAAGTTATTAAAAAAACAAAATCATTTGGTTTCTTTTCCACCTTTAAAACCGAATGAGTTATCAAAGTGGATTCAAAATAGAGTAAAAAAACACGGGTGTATGATTTCGGAACAGACAGCTGAAACATTTATTTTATATGCAGGAACCAACTTACAAACTTTAGCTGCAGAAATTGAAAAGTGCTGTTTATTTGCAGGAGCAGATCAAGAAATTACGAGAGAAATGATTAATCAGTTAGTGGTAAGGAGTGTTGAGCAGAATATATTTATATTAGTGGATGAAATCGTACGAAAAAAACTCGAACAAGCATTAACCATTTTCTATACACTTTTAAAGCAAAAAGAAGAACCCATTAAAATTATCTCACTAATAGCTAGACAATTCCGTATTATTCTACAGGTAAAGGAATTATCCAGCAAAGGGTATTCTCAGTATCAAATCGCATCTCAACTGAGTATCCATCCATATGCTGTAAAAATTGCTGATGGACAAGGAAAGCTGTATCAGGAAAGAGATTTAGTAGATATATTAAATAAACTCGCTGAACTAGATTATCAGATAAAAAGCGGACAAATTGAAAAAGTGCTAGGTATAGAGAAGTTTTTATTCCAGGTGAATATATAAACCTCTTTGAAGAATAGGGAGTCATACAGTCTTGTAGACGCGAAAAATTTTTAAAATACCAAAAAACCCGTCATATAATGGCGGGTTTCGTTTTTTCAATCATAATAGCTTATTTTGTACTCTACTAGGATTAAAGAGCATTAACTTTTTTAGTTAAGCGAGATTTTTTTCTGGAAGCAGCGTTTTTATGAATTAATCCATTAGAAGCCGCTTTATCAAGCTTTTTAATAGCATCAGTTAGTGCTGCTTTTGCGTTTTCTGCATTTTGCTCAGCAACTGCTGTATCAACAGTTTTTATCGCAGTACGAAGTGCAGATTTTTTAGAAGCGTTCATTAAACGACGCTTTTCACTAGTTTTTACTCTTTTGATCGCTGATTTGATATTAGGCATGAAGTTCACCTCCTAAAGACCTTGGTGTTACTTAAGAAACCGTTCAAAGGTATTCCTAATCACAACTTTAAATATTCTATCATGCAGGATATAAAAATGCAATACTTGTCATGATGTATAACGGAACAAAATCAATGACAAAATAAAATGGAGGTTTTGCAATAATCGAAAACAATTTTATTGAAGGGAGTTATAATATGGAAACATTTTCAGAACGAATAGATCTCGCTCTTGAAGCACAGGAAATGGCTTCAAATCGTATGGGAGGTCAAATTCCTGGAATACATACAGAATCCAGCTCAGAAGAAGGAGTTACAGTTACAAAGATAAAAGTGTTAAACGAAGAAGGATCAAGAGCGATTGGGAAAATGAAAGGGCACTATATTACGATTGAAGTGCCTGGGCTGAGAAAAAAAGATTCTGAATTACAAAATCAAGTCGCTACAAAACTTGCTAAAGAGTTTGAGCAGTTGCTAAAGGACATTCGTATTGATCCTAACGCGAAAATTCTTGTGGTGGGTTTAGGAAACTGGAATGTTACACCAGATGCTTTGGGTCCAATCGTTGTTGAAAATATGATGGTAACAAGACACTTTTTTGAACTCATGCCAAATCAGGTTCAGGAAGGTTATAGAGAAGTAAGTGCAGTAGCGCCTGGAGTACTAGGGATTACTGGTATAGAAACAAGCGAAATTGTACAAGGAATTGTAGAAAAGTCGAAACCTGATGTTGTGATTGCAATTGATGCTTTAGCTTCTATGGCATTAGACCGAGTGAATACGACAATTCAAATTGCTGACACAGGAATTCATCCTGGTTCAGGCATAGGAAATAAGAGAAAAGGGTTAAATAAAGAATCTTTAGGTGTGCCTTGTATCGCTATTGGAGTGCCAACGGTTGTTTATGCCTCAACTATAGTAAATAACAGCATCCAGATGGCTATTAATCATTTTAAGCAGCAAACTGACAATACTGAGTTTATTTTTGGAGCATTGGATAAAATGACAGATCAAGAACGGCTTAATTTAGTTAGAGAAGTATTAAATCCAATGGGACATGATTTACTTGTTACACCAAAGGAAATTGATGAATTTATTGAAGATATTGCAAATATTATTGCTAACGGTCTGAATGCATCCCTTCATGAGGCAGTAGACACGGATAATGTCGCAGCTTATACACATTAATTTTTTGTAGGAGACACTCATGAGAAAAAAGCTCTGCATATTTTTCATTGTCATTTTGTTGTTCTGCACCTCACCTCAAATTTCTTTAAGTTTAGAAAAGAATAAAATTGAATCCATTAATCAAGTGATTGTTCAAATACAAAGTTCTGAATCATCTGATCACATTTCTAGTTTGAGGATTCAATCGAATGATTTATTGAAACGGTTGGAAAAGAGTTTATCAGATAAAAATAGGATGAATTATTCAAAAGTAACTTATCATGAGCTCTCTGATGCATCATTAGTTATTGAAAACAATAAAAACAGTAAAAAATATGTAATCAGTGAACGATTTAACTTAATTGATGAAGATGAAAATATACAAATTGGATTGCCTAATCAAATAAAGAGAAAATTAAACATTTATGTGGATATGGTTCGAAAGAAGCATTATGGAGAATTGCTGACCTGGAACGAAGTAAAAGAGAAAATGCCTAAGTATACTAAATTTACAGTGATTGACTTGGAAACAGGGCTTAGTTTTAAAGTACAGAGAAGAGCAGGGAACAAACATGCAGATGTTCAGCCCTTAACAGCTGAAGATTCAAAAATAATGAAGCAAATATACAACGGTCATTGGAGTTGGAATCGAAGAGCAGTAGTCATCAAAAACGGCCATGATTCTATAGCAGGTTCTATGAATGGGATGCCTCATGGAGGGGATGGTATACCTAATAATGATTTTTCAGGTCATTTTTGCATTCATTTCTTAGGGAGTACCACTCATCGTCAAAGAAACATAGATCCCTCACATCAGTCCATGGTATATAAAGCTGCAGGAATGTGGCAGCAGTATATTCAGAATGCAACTCCTGAAGATGTAATTGACAGTTTTTTTATAGCACTTAACCAGAAAGATTTATTTTTATTAAAGACATTATTTCCTCACAAAAATCACGAACAAATTGACACCTTCAAAGTGGAGATGGAAGCGACTACAAAAATTCGGAAATTATCTTCTGAATCACAAGAAACAGAAAAAGATGATTTATGGTTAGCTATTCCAGTTCAGGCTGTGTTGACAACAAAACACAATAAAAATCAAATCGTAGTGTATACATTCCATTTACAAAAGAATGCAATTACAAATGTGTGGAAAATCTATTTTGTCACTAAGAATTTTTAGAATGGATGAATAATAATCGATAAGGGAAAATTGTTGTGAATCATACAAATAAGGCCAAAAATTTTCTTTATTTATATATGGAATGAAAGGTTATGTAAAATAAGGGGAATCATTTCCCCTTATTTTTTGTGGGCGGGATTGAAACTTCCCTCATATCAATCGTTTATATGGCGCATAATAGTCGGGATAAACATGAGTTATCTCTCCTTTTTAACGTGTTGTTGGATTATGATAGGTTCTATCTTTTTATTCATTTCATAGATTATAAATAAATAGATTCCGCCAATCACTCATGCCGTTCTGGAGGGGAAGATGATGAACCATCCTACTATAATTGGAGTTATGCTCAATGTTTTTTCAAAATTATGTATAGGAACATTTGTTGTTTATATAATACTTTCGTTAGGAAGTTTTACTCAAACCAAAATACCCGCATCTTCGATTGCTTCAATGAAAGAGCTGGGCTCTTCTGTATCAAGTTCGTTTTTTATGGATTTGATAGCCATAGAAATCCCGCAAATGAAAAATGAGTTGAATCAATCTACCTTCTCACAAAAAAAACTGTTTCACTTGACATTAAAATATGTAGCGAGTATTAATCCAAACGATCCAAGAAGTTTACTCGCGAGTGAAGTTCCTGGATTAAATGTGGAGAATATAGTTTTGCTTCATAACGAGGATATGATGAAGGATGAAGACGTAATTGCATCGTCTGTATCTCCTCCAGAAATGGAGAAAAATTTTGAATTTAAGAATAACGACACCTATTTACCAGAGTTAGATCAAATTATTGAAACCCACTCTCCTATGAATTCAAAAGAACCTTCGAACGAATCAGCTGAAGAAGGACAAAATTCAACTCTGGAATTTAAGGAAAACATCGATTCATCTACAGATGTAATGGCTGTCAATGGAAATCCTCTCATAATGATATATCATTCGCACAATAGGGAATCATGGTTACCTGCGCTGGGACTTCCTTTAGACAGTGATC
This sequence comes from Chengkuizengella axinellae, assembly GCF_030730905.1. Classification (GTDB taxonomy): domain Bacteria; phylum Bacillota; class Bacilli; order Paenibacillales; family KCTC-33759; genus Chengkuizengella; species Chengkuizengella axinellae. Next base: position 601,212 of record NZ_JAVAMP010000001.1, read on the forward strand.
CTGATATTTATGCATTTGATGAGAGTGTTAATGTAACTTTATTAGGAAAAAGGTTGGAAGAATCTTTGAAACGATATCAGGTTGAGTCTATCAGCTCAGATGTGGACTATAGAACAACAATAACAAATTACGAAAAAAGTGAATCTTATCATTACTCCTCAAAGACTTTGGAGGAGACTGCAGTAGTAAACCCAACACTTAATTATTTTATTGATATTCATAGAGATGCTCAATCGAGAGACATTACAACAGCTTCAATTGAGGGGTTAGAATACGCCAAAATCTTGTTTATTGTTGGAGAAGAAAATCCAAATTGGAAAGAAAATGAACAGATTGCACATGAGATTCATGAAAAACTGGAGTCAGAATACCCAGGCATTTCAAGAGGAATTCTACCAAAATCAAGTGATTCAGGTCATGGTGAATATAATCAATCTATCTCACCAAATAGTATATTAATCGAATTAGGGGGAGCTTATAATACATTGGAAGAAAGTTATAGAACGGTTGATGTATTAGCTGAGATTGTTGCTGAAATGATTTGGCAGGCTGAGTTGGTCTATGCTCAAGGGAGCTCATAAAACTTAAAAAATCTAGTAAAAACTAGTTCTATCTTTATTAAAATATCATAGATTATAAATAGATAGATTCATTAAAGACATGCTGCTGTGGAGGAAAATTATGAACAACCAATCTACGATTGTTGGAGTGTTATTGAGAGTTTTTTCAATTATATCAATGGGAACACTTGCTATTTTTTTGATGTTATCGATTGGTAGTTTTACCCAATCGAAGATGGTTACCTCTCCTTTTGATTCAATGAAGGGGCTAGGTACTTCTGTATCAAGTCAGTTTTTCATGGATATGATGGCAGTTGAAATACCTCAAATGAAAAGTGATATAAACAGCTCCACCTTTTCACAAAAAAATGTTCTTCATTTTGTATTTCGATATGTGACCAGCATTAATCCCAAAGACCCAAAAAGTTTGTTAGCTAATGAAGTACCTGGTTTAGCTATGGAAAAAGCGATATTGTTGCGAGGTGGTTCAAATATAGATGAAGTGGTTGAACCTCTTGATTTACGTCCCCCCAGTCAACCAGTAGAACTTGATAAGAATATAGATAATATAAAGGTAGATACTATTATAGAAACAAATTCCTCTGATAATGATGAGAAACCTATAAGTGAAACCAATAAACAAGAAGAAAGCACAACAAATCAATCTAATGAGCAGCCAATAGTAGAGCCAGCAGCAGGAGGCAATCCTCTTGTTTTTATATATCACTCTCATAACAGGGAATCATGGTTGCCAGAATCAGGTCAAGCCTATGATGAAAATATAAATATTATATCCTTAGGTAAAAGATTAGAAAAATCCCTGAAAAATCTAGGAGTTGTAGCTGTTAGTTCAAAAAAAGATTATAAAACTACTGTAGCGGATTACAATTGGAATTTTTCATATAAATATTCTTTGAAAACACTAGAAGAAGCTTATGTTGTGAATTCATCTTTACAATATTTTATTGATATTCATAGAGACAGCCAACCAAGGGATATAACAACTGTTGAAATTGATGGGGAAAACTATGCTCAATTTTACTTCATCATTGGTGCCAATAATCCGAATTGGAGAGAAAATGAATCATTTGCATACAAGATAAATGAAGCATTGGAAAAAACACATCCTGGTATCTCCAGAGGTGTTTGGTCAAAATCAAGCATTTATGGTAATGGTGAATATAACCAGTCATTTTCTCCTAATAGTGTAGTGATTGAAATAGGAGGCGTTGAAAATACGCTTGAGGAATCTAATCGTTCAATCGATCTTCTAGCTAAGGTGTTATCAGAAATCGTTTGGGAGGCAGAGAAGGTTGATGCAGGAGTAGGAGGTTAATGAGAATATGCTTCGATTTAGTATTCAATTATTAATTCTGTTTTTTGTAGTAAGCTTTTGTGTCTTTTTTGGGGTAGAGTTGGCTAAGGAAGGTATTGAAGAAATACACGGTCCCTTAGAAGCAAATTCAGAAAGTGTTCCTACGACTGTTGAAGTCCAACCTCAAGATGAAGAAGTATCTGTAGAAAAGAAGGATGATTCTAATAAATTAGATTTAAACAAACCCATTCCTGAACCAACTGGTGTAGGTGTCAAGATAGGAGACGTTCTTCAATCAACAGCTCACAAAAGTGTAGAGATTATTGTGTCCATATTTAATGCGGTGTTTTCTTAAGCTCTCCCCCATTCAGAAAGGAAGGTTCACTTTACGTTCACTTATGTTATAATAAAGGGAATGTATATTTGCAAGTAATATGGGGGTTTAGCATGACAGACGTACATGAAAGACAAAGTCGAATTCGAAATTTTTCAATAATAGCGCATATCGATCACGGAAAATCAACATTGGCAGATCGAATTTTAGAATTTACAGGCGCGTTAACCTCACGGGAAATGCAAGACCAAGTATTGGACAAGATGGATTTAGAGAGGGAACGCGGCATTACAATAAAATTGCAAGCTGTGCGATTAAATTACACTGCAAAAGACGGTCAAGAATATATTTTAAACTTAATTGACACTCCAGGGCATGTAGACTTTACATATGAGGTTTCTCGCAGTTTAGCGGCGTGTGAAGGAGCTTTGCTTGTAGTTGATGCAGCACAAGGTACAGAGGCTCAAACTTTAGCCAATGTGTACTTAGCTTTAGATAATAATTTAGAAATATTGCCAGTGATTAATAAAATTGACTTGCCAAGTGCTGAGCCTGAACGGGTTAAGCAGGAGGTTGAAGATGTAATCGGGTTGGATGCAAGTGATGCAGTTTTAGCTTCAGCTAAAGCAGGCATAGGGATTGAAGATATTCTTGAACAAGTGGTAACAAAAGTTCCGGCCCCATCTGGTGATGCGAACAATCCATTAAAAGCATTGATATTTGATTCGCATTATGATGCTTATAAAGGTGTGATTGTATATGTTCGTGTCATTGATGGATCAATAAAGTCAGGAACTAAAATTAAAATGATGGCTACGGATAAAACATTTGAGGTTATAGAAGTAGGTGCATTTAAGCCAAACATGTCCATCGTGGATGAGCTTCAGATTGGAGATGTTGGATTTATCGTAGCTGGAATTAAAAATGTGAAGGATACACGAGTAGGGGATACCGTAACAGATGCGACAAACCCTGCAACAGAGCCATTACCTGGTTATAGAAAAATCAATCCTATGGTTTATTGTGGATTGTATCCAATTGATACAGCTGATTACAATGATCTTAGGGAAGCGCTGGAGAAACTTGAATTAAACGATGCTTCTTTAAAGTATGAACCAGAAACCTCTAGTGCATTAGGTTTTGGTTTCCGTTGCGGATTTTTAGGTTTACTTCACATGGAAATCATTCAAGAGCGTATTGAACGTGAATTTAATATTCCACTAATCACAACAGCTCCGAGTGTTATTTTTAGAGTGACACAAACAAGTGGAGAAATGATTGAAATTGATAACCCTTCAAACATGCCCGATCCACAAAAAGTGGATTATATTGAAGAACCTTATGTAAAAGCGTCAATCATAGTACCCAATGATTTTGTGGGTGCTGTGATGGATCTGTGTCAAAATAAACGAGGCGACTTTATAAATATGGAGTATTTAGATACAAACCGAGTCCAAGTCATGTATGATATTCCGTTATCTGAGGTTGTTTACGACTTTTTTGATATTTTAAAATCCAGTACTAAAGGATATGCTTCGTTTGATTATGAAGTATCAGATTATAAACAGTCTAAATTAGTTAAAATGGATATTTTGTTGAATGGTGAGCAGGTGGATGCTTTGTCATTCATCGTTCATCGTGATAAAGCCTTTTATAGAGGGCGTGCAATTTGCGGGAAGTTAAAGGATTTAATTCCTCGTCAAATGTTTGAAGTACCTATTCAAGCGGCGATTGGACAAAAAATTATAGCTCGTGAAACGGTTAAGGCTATGCGCAAAAACGTACTTGCTAAATGTTATGGTGGTGACATTTCGAGAAAGAGAAAACTTCTTGAAAAACAAAAAGAAGGTAAAAAACGAATGAAGCAAGTAGGAAATGTTGAAGTGCCTCAAGAAGCCTTTATGTCTGTTTTGAAGTTGGATGAATAGAATCAAATTAGGGGTTGATGAATGTCCCTATTGTATAAAGTTCACTTAATAGTATGAGCAAAGCTAAGACCGAGATGAATTCTCGGTCTTTCAGGTTGGACAACATCTCCCAGAGACTCTGAAAGAAGTTTTTGTTCAATTTGAACACGATACTAGACCTTCTTGCGAAAAAAAGAGGGAGATAAAGGTCTTATTTTTGATTTATTTTTTCCACTGATTGGGGGAGCTCATATGGAATTATGGGAATTAATAAAATATATATTTTTAGGTGTTTTACAAGGTTTTACTGAACCAATTCCTGTTTCTTCTAGTGGTCATGTTCTGTTAGCACGACATTGGTTCGGAATAGAGGTGGAGGGACTTAGTTTTGAAATATTGGTCAACTTTGCCTCCTTGCTTGCAGTATTGCTTATTTATCGAGCAGATCTGATGCAACTTACGAAACATGGCTTCACTTTTTTAAAAACAAGGGAAACTAGGTATAAGCGGGACTTTATGTTTATTGTTTATTTAATCATCGCAACGATTCCTGCAGCAATATTAGGACTTACTTTTGAGGATACTATTTCAAGTATATTTAATGAAAATGATGTAAAAGTGATAGGTTTTGCCTTAATCGTAACAGGTATTGCCTTATTTATAATTAGAAATTTAAAAGGTAGAAAAAACGACCAGAATATTACTTTAGTGGATGCTGTGATTGTTGGTTTAGCTCAAGCTGTTGCACTGATTCCTGGAATTAGCCGTTCAGGTGCTACAATTGTTGCAGCACTTGCAAGAGGATGGAAGCAAGAAACGGCGATGCGGTTTTCGTTCTTTTTATATATCCCAATTAGTGTGGGAGTCATGGTATTTGGATTATCGGACATGATTAATGAACCTGGTATCGAATCTAGAATTTTACCTTATACACTTGCGTTTCTTGGAGCATTTGTTGCTTCCTATTTTTCACTGAAATGGTTTATGGGGATTATGCAAAGAGGGAACTTAATTATTTTCACTGTTTACTGTTTGATCATCGGAGCCGCTGTGTTGATATTCTAAGGCAGTACTGCTTGACTACTTATAACATTTAATATAAATAAAGAAAAGGATACTATCATGAACATTATCAAATCAACTGCAAAAGCTGTATATATTCATATTCCCTTTTGTAAACATAAATGTTATTATTGCGATTTTAATACGTACGCACTTCCAGTGCCTCCAATCGATGAATATTTAGTAGCTTTAGAAAAAGAATTGCAAGCTACTGTCGTTCAATTCCCTCCTGAAGAAATTGAGACGATTTTTGTAGGTGGAGGAACTCCCACGATATTTGATGCCCGGCAAATGAACGTTTTTTTGAAAATCATCAATCGGTATTTTCCTAATCAGCATGATCAGATTGAATTCACAATGGAAGCAAACCCAGGCACTACAGACATAAAAAAGTTAGAGGTGATGAAAGCAGGGGGAGTAAATCGCATCAGCTTTGGGGTTCAATCCTTTCAGAATGAAATATTAAAGGATATAGGGAGAATCCATGACACTTCAGAAGTATATGAAAGTATAAAAAACGCTAAAACAATAGGTTTCGATAATTTATCAATTGATTTAATGTTCGGATTGCCAAATCAAACCTTGAAGAATATGGAGGAAAGCCTTGAAAAAGCTTTATCCCTCGATTTACAACATTATTCTATATACAGCCTAAAGGTTGAAGAAAATACAGTTTTTCATTCTTTACATCAAAAAGACAAGCTCCCACTTCCTCCTGAAGAGGAAGAGGTAAATATGTTTTTGCTCATTATGAATCGTTTGAGTGAAGCTGGGTATACCCAATATGAAATCAGTAATTTTGCCTTACCTGGTTTTGAGAGCATGCATAATAAGATGTACTGGAACAATAAGAGCTATTACGGTATCGGTGCAGGAGCACACAGCTATTTACAAGGGACAAGGTATATCAATGTAAAGGGAATTCAAGATTATTTACAGGCTGTGAAACAAGGGTTGCCTGTTGCAGAAAAACATCAAGTGAGTCAACAAGAGGCAATGGAAGACTTTATGATGGTCGGATTGCGTTTGATGAGTGGTGTAGATAGAGAGAATTTCTTTAATCAATTTGGTTGTACTATGGAACAAAAGTTTGAAAAGCAATTGGATAAATTGATAAGTCGTCAATTATTAGAGACAACTAGTAATGGATTTAAATTAACAAAACAGGGGATATTGCTAGGGAATGAAGTATTTGCTGAATTTATCTCCTAGTCAAATGAATTTGAAAAACGTATTTTGCATGATTGGTGGAGGAATAAGAAAAAATTGAAAATAAACATAAGACTAGCCCAACAAATCGATATAGATGTTATGTTTGAAATCATTTCGTATTATGCTAATGATGGCATTATGCTGCCAAGATCAAAAAACATATTATTGCATCAGTTAAATGATTTTGCTGTTGTTGAAGTGAACGGGGAAGTAATCGGATGCGGCTCTCTTTGTCAATTAGGAGACGATTTAGTTGAAGTTCGTTCTTTTGGAGTGTTGCCGATTTATAAAGGTCAGGGTTTAGGAAAAAAACTGCTTCAATTTTTAGTTCATGAGGCTAGTTTAAGAAAAATCCCAAACGTTATGGCATTAACTTATGAAGTTGAGTTTTTTACAAGGAATGGTTTTGAAGTGGTAGATAAGGAGATTTTTCCTGAAAAGGTATGGAAAGATTGCATCCATTGTAAAAAACTAGATTGCTGCGATGAAATTGCTGTGTTAAAAAAACTGGATTCACTTGACAACTAATGATTTGATTTGGTATTTTGTTATTAGTGATTAGCACTCGACTTAAATGAGTGCTAACGACAACTAAATTGACGTTGGTCATACGTTTACTTCACATTTGTGGGTAATTTGAGGAGGGAAAGTCATGCTAACTGAACGTCAGAAAATGATCTTAAGTGCGATTGTGAATGATTATATTCATTCTGCAGAACCAATTGGCTCTCGCAGTATATCAAAGCGAAACGATGTTGGTTTTAGTCCAGCTACAATAAGAAACGAGATGTCTGACTTAGAGGAAATGGGTTTTTTAGAACAGCCACATACCTCTGCTGGCCGCATTCCCTCACATAAAGGTTACAGATATTTTGTTGACCACCTTATTAATGTATCTAAAACAAAGAATCAAGAAATATCGTCAATTAAAAACTTTTTTAAGAAAAGATTGGATAGAACAGAAGAAAATTTGCAGGAAGTAGCTTCTATTTTATCAGACATGACCCAATATACTTCCATAGCGCTTGGACCAGAATTGTTCAACACAACTTTGAAGCATTTACAATTCATTTCCATTAATGATGATACAGGTGTTGTGATTATAGTTACTGACACAGGTCAGGTTGAAAATAAAAAGGTTCATATTCCTGAAGGAATTTCTATCACTGATATAGAAAAGTGCATCAATATTTTAAACAGCAGATTACGTGGAGAGCCAATTATTTCTTTGAAGCAAAAGCTTTTTAATGAGCTTGGTAATGAATTGAAGAAATATGTAAGTCAACATCACGAGCTGATGCAGATGTTGGATGATGTGTTTGATACAAGTAAACAAGAGCGCATTTATATGAGTGGTACTACCAATATGTTGACACAACCAGAATTTAAAGACGTATCAACAGTTAAAAATATATTGGATTTAATCAATGAAACACAAACTTGGATCAATTTGTTTTCCAATGCTCCAAAAGGAATTCAAGTGACAATTGGAACTGAAAACAATGCAAAACAAATTCAAGATTGCAGTTTGATTACAGCAACTTATAAAATAGAAGGTCATTCTATTGGTACGATTGGTATTCTTGGACCAACACGTATGGAGTATGAAAGAGTAATAAATTTATTGAATCACTTAACAGATGATTTGGTGAAATTCTATTACCGTTAAAGGAAATGATAGAAAAGCTATATTAGAATGATTGGAATGTAATTAACTAAGGAGGTGATTGGTATGAGTCAGACAGATCAAGCAAAAGCAAATCAAGAAGAGGAAACAACAAACAATCAAGAGCAAGAGGTTGTTGAGAATATAAATGAAGCTGAAGAAGAGCAGATTGTTGAAGATAAAATACTTATGGATAAATCAGAAGTTGATGAGTTGAAAAAAAGTGCACAGGAAAGTCAGCAAAAAGTACTTAGAACTCAAGCAGATTTTGATAACTTCCGCCGTAGAACAAGAACTGAAAAGGAAGAATATTTAAAATACGCTTCAAAAGGACTCATCGAGCAGCTGCTTCCTGTAATAGATAATTTTGAAAGAGCCATTACTTCAAGTAAAGAAACGAAAGATTTTGATTCGTTGATTAAAGGGATTGAAATGGTATTCGATCAAATGAAGCAAGCATTTGAAAATGAGGATCTGAAGCCGATAGAAGCAGTGGGGCAACCTTTTAATCCAGAATATCACCAAGCGATAATGCAAGTAGAATCCGAAGAACATGAGGAAGGTATTGTGGTTGAGGAAGTTCAAAAAGGTTATATTTTAAAAGATAAGGTACTTAGACCTGCTATGGTAAAAGTAAGCAGCTAGTGAGGTTATGCTGAAAACAGAAGTTTTGAATCTGCAATAAAATTAAAAATAAATAGGAATGATTTTAAGGAGGGTAACTCATACAATGAGTAAGGTAATTGGTATTGATTTAGGAACTACAAATTCATGTGTTGCGGTTATGGAAGGTGGAGAAGCAGTTGTTATTCCTAATCCAGAAGGGAATAGAACTACACCATCTGTTATTGGATTTAAAAAAGACGGTGAGCGTATTGTTGGTGAAACGGCAAAACGCCAAGCGATCACAAACCCAGAAGGTACGGTTATTTCAATTAAACGTCATATGGGTACTGACTACAAAACAACAATTGATAGCAAAGAATACAGCCCACAGGAACTATCAGCAATTATTCTACAAAAATTAAAAGCAGATGCAGAAGCTTACCTAGGATCATCTGTAACACAAGCAGTTATTACTGTACCGGCTTATTTCAACGACAGTCAACGTCAAGCAACAAAAGATGCTGGTAAAATAGCAGGTCTTGAAGTGCTTCGAATCGTAAATGAACCAACTGCAGCTGCATTAGCTTATGGTTTGGAAAAAGACGAAGATCAAACGATTTTAGTTTATGATTTAGGGGGAGGAACTTTTGACGTTTCTATTCTTGAATTAGGCGATGGATTTTTTGAAGTTAAAGCAACTAGCGGAAACAACCGTTTAGGTGGAGATGATTTTGACCAAGTGATTATCGATCATCTTGTAGCTGAATTTAAAAAAGAGCATGCTATTGATTTAAGCAAAGATAAAGCAGCTGTTCAGCGTTTAAAAGATGCTGCTGAGAAAGCGAAAAAAGAACTTTCTGGTGTAATAACTACATCCATTTCTTTACCGTTCATTACTGTTGTAGACGGCGTACCTCAGCATTTAGAAGTAAACTTGACAAGAGCTAAATTCGAAGAATTATCTGCTGATTTAATTGAAAAAACGCTAACACCTACAAGACAAGCGTTGAGCGATTCTGGTTTAAGTTCAAGCGAGATTGATAAAATTGTATTAGTAGGTGGATCCACTAGAATTCCAGCCGTACAAGAAGCTGTTAAAAAACTAACAGGTAAAGATCCGCATAAAGGTGTAAATCCAGATGAGGTTGTTGCACTTGGTGCTGCTGTTCAAGCGGGAGTACTTACTGGTGATGTTCAAGACGTTGTATTATTAGACGTTACTCCATTGACTTTAGGTATTGAAACAGCAGGTGGGGTATTTACGAAGATGATCGATCGCAATACAACGATCCCAACAAGTAAATCTCAAGTATATTCAACTTATGCTGACAACCAAACAAGTGTTGAAATTCATGTTCTTCAAGGAGAACGTGCAATGGCAGCGGACAATAAAACGTTGGGTCGTTTTATGTTAGGAGATATTCCTCCAGCTCCACGTGGTATTCCTCAAGTAGAGGTAACTTTTGATATCGATGCGAATGGTATTGTTAATGTATCAGCGCTAGATAAAGGTACAGGTAAGAGTCAAAAAATCACGATTACTTCTTCCAGCGGTTTAAGTGATGAGGAAATCGAACAAATGACACAAGACGCGGAGAAATTTAAAGAAGAAGATGAAAAGCGTAAAGCAGCAGTTGAAACAAGAAATGAAGCAGATCAGTTAGTTTACACAGCTGAAAAAACTTTAAATGATCTTGGAGATAAGGTTGATCAATCTGAAATTGATAAAACTAATGAAGCAAAAGATAAAGTGAAAAAAGCTTTAGAAGGCGATGACATCGACGAAATCAAAAAAGCTTCAGAAGAACTTACTGAAATTGTTCAACAACTTTCTGTTAAATTATATGAGCAAGCAGCTCAAGATGCACAAGCTGCTCAAGGAGCAGAGGGAGCTGCAGGAGCTGGGAACGCTTCTGATAAAGATAACGTAGTAGATGCGGACTATGAAGTTGTAGACGAAAAAGAAAATAAATAATCATTTATAAATTAAAAATGGTTAAAACGATAGTCAAAGTCAAGCTATGCATTGGCTTTGACTATCAACATGTATACGTGAATTGCAATAGAATGGAGTGAAGTGATGAGTAAACGAGATTATTATGAGGTACTCGGTCTAGGCAAGGAAGCCTCAGGCGATGAAGTTAAAAAAGCATATCGAAAGTTAGCTCGTCAATATCATCCGGATGTTAACAAAGCTTCTGATGCTGAGGAAAAATTTAAAGAGGTTAAGGAAGCCTATGATGTATTAAGTGATGATCAAAAAAGAGCAACCTATGATCAATTCGGTCATATTGATCCAAATCAAGGAATGGGTGGCGCAGGTGGCGCTGATTTCGGTGGTTTTGGTGATATTTTTGATATGTTTTTTGGTGGTGGAGGTCAAAGACGTAATCCAAATGCACCTCAAAGAGGTGCAGACCTGCAATACACAATGACTATAGAGTTTAAAGAAGCGGTATTTGGAAAAGAAACGGAAATAAAAATTCCGCGTACAGAAACCTGTGATCGTTGTTCTGGTTCTGGTGCGAAATCAGGTACAAAAAAAGAAACATGTTCAACATGTAAAGGTTCAGGTCAGCAAGAGGTTGTACAAAACACCGCGTTTGGACGCATCGTGAATCGTCGAGTATGTACCACGTGTAACGGTCAGGGTGCTATTATCAAAGAAAAATGTGGGAAATGTCATGGTTCAGGGGAAGTTAAAAATCAAAGAAAAATCAATGTGAAAATTCCAGCAGGTGTAGATGAAGGTTCACAAATTCGAATTTCTGGTGAAGGTGAAGCTGGGAAAAAAGGCGGACCTCCAGGTGATTTATATATCGTGCTTCGTGTTAAAACTCATGAGTTTTTTGAGAGAGAAGGAGACGATATTTATTGCGAAGTACCCCTAACTTTTACTCAAGCAGCTTTAGGGGATGAAATCGAAATACCTACACTAACTGAAAAAGTAAAATTGAAAATACCAGCAGGCACACAAACAGGTACTTATTTCCGTTTAAAAGGAAAAGGTGTGCAGCGTGTTAGAGGATATGGACAAGGGGATCAGCATGTAAAAGTTGTTGTGGTGACTCCTTCTAAGTTATCTGACGAGCAAAAGAATTTATTGCGTGACTTCTCTGAATTAAGTGGAGAACATACGCATGATAAACATCAATCTATTTTTGAAAGAATGAAAAAAGCAATTTTAGGTGATTGATTAACTTATCTATCTTAAATAAGAGGAACCGCAAGAATATTTCTTGTGGTTTTTGTTTATCTTCATAAAAATTAGGAGGATGGAAGGAGATTGATATGATTGAAATTAAAAAAATTAGCAAAGAAAAGACATGGAATTTACGGCATACTGTAATGTGGCCCAACAAAGAGCTTGACTACATAAAATTGGATCAGGACGACTCAGGCATTCACTATGGTCTTTTTGAAAAAGGAAGGCTTATTTCAGTAGTTTCACTTTTTATTGAAAATGAAGATGCTCAGTTCAGAAAATTTGCTACACTTCAAAGTGAGCAAGGTAAAGGATTTGGAAGCAAGTTATTAAATCATGTGGTGGAAGAAGCAAAGAGGGTTGGAATTAAGAGAATATGGTGTAATGCAAGATTGAATAAATCAAGTTTTTATAAAAAATTTGGATTACAGGAGTCTGAACATAAATTTCAAAAAGGGGGACTTGATTACGTCATTATGGAGAGATTATTGGATGTATAATTTGATGTAACGATAAAAGTAAGTTGTTTATTAAACTTAAACAAGGAGATCATATTATGGATTATGACGATTTAAAAATTTATTGCGCAGAAAAACAAGGGGCAAGAGAAGATTATCCTTTTGGACCAGAGCCATTGGTGATTAAAGTCAGCAGTAAAATGTTTGCACTTATTTCAGATGGTGAAAAATATCCTTCTATTAGTTTGAAATGTGATCCTTTTTTAGCTGAGATTTTAAGAGAAAAATATGCAGCGATTACTGCAGGTTATCATTTAAACAAAAAACATTGGAATACCGTATTAATTGATGGAAGCATTCCAGAGGACGAAATCATGGAGATGATTGATCAATCATATCAATTGGTTTTTAAAAGCTTGAAAAAAACAGAAAGGGAAATGATTATGAATGCTTAAAGAGCTAGAGTTCACGAACATCCTCAAACTCTAATATAATTCTCGTTCATAGGGAGGGGAGAATAATATCCCTTATTTCTCATACTAAAAAATAGCTGGTCTTTCCAGTTATTTTTTTTGTATAAATTTTCAGAAAATTGTAAATCATAAATGGAGTTTAAAGAGATGAATAAAGGAGAAAGAAGCATGGATAAAAAAGAATCAAATAAAAATCTTCCTATTTCTAAAAATGAGGATGTTGAATTTTCAGAAGAGTTAGCAGATGAAGAAGATATGAAGGCACAGGAAAGAGCAGCGGAGGCTGATCACAGACAAAATAATAAATAAGGAGTTTTAATAATGCGTAACAAACATATTATTGCTTATTTTGATACTGAGGATCAAGCTGAAGATGTGGCTATGAAGTTGCAATCCTTAAAAACCTCTAATATAGCAGTAGAGAGAATACCTGTAGACAAATCAGTTATGAATAACTTTCCAGCTATGCCTCAGGGGATAGGAAATCTTTTTCAAGGTGCTATTGGATTTATGTATCCAGCTGCATGGGGAGTGGATAATGCAGTTAATCAATCTGAACAGAATCTAAATGAAAAGAATATTATGCTTAGTTTTGTTGCAGAGAAGGAATCCATTAATGATGCCATTGAGGTCATACATCAAGGAAGAGGTCAGATTAAATGACAGAAAAAAGCATATTAGCTTATTTTAATTCTCCAGAGGAGGCCGAGGGTGCTGCTACAAAGTTAAGAACTTTAAGAGCAAGTGAACTTAGTATTGAGCGTTTTAGCAAGTACCAAGGAGATGGTGTGACTAAAATCTCGAACCCTTTGACGGGAAGTATCCCTAGTTTAGGAAAGCTGACCTTAAAGGCTGATTTTAGTGCACCTGATGTTGGTATCTTAGCTGCTTCGGATGTAAGCGCTAGTGGAATGAGTGATGGAGGACAAGGAAAACCAACTGGAAAAGATATCTTATTAACGGTGGTTATAGATATGGAACAGTATCAGCAAGCGATTCAAGTGATTGAAGCTAGTGGTGGAATGGTGTAAAAATAATCAAGAAAGTGAATAAATGAAGTCCTACTAACAGTAGGGCTTTTTATAATATAAGAATCACTCATCCAGATAAATATTGCATTAAGATTGTATCTAAATATTGTTCAACCTCTTGAGTATATATATAATCAGACTCTTCAAGTTTTATCATATAATCATTTAAAATTTGAGATGTTCGTGTTTCAGGATATTTATCAATATAAGATAAGTAGTTATCTAGAAGCTGTTGATTATATTGATTAGAATCAGGATTATATACAGTTGTGTTAGGTAGTCCTTTTAGGTATGGGATCAAATAATTTAAGTAGATTCTTTCGATTGCATCAGACCGAATAGACTCTGGATAAGAATTAATAAAGAGTTCACTTAAAGCAACTCGATTTGAGAGTTCATCCCATGAGATGGTTAATGTGAAATTTTCTTCATAACCCTGTTTAGATTCTAGAGCTTTAATAGCGATATAATCTGAGATTTCATTATTTGTTTTCCCTATATATTTCTCCATTAACGTATAATCAATTTTTAGTATAAAAGTCTCTTTTGATCCTTTAATCTGATATCCGTTTCCTTGAATCTCAGACAACATCTCTTTTATGGACTCATCTTGAACCTCTTCGATCATCAATTGATGATCTTCATCAAATATTTCATTAATATAGGATTGAATATCCGTATTTTTCAGCTCATCATTATAATTTGCTAGTTGTAGAAGCATCTGATCCTCCAGTTGTATTAATATTTTTGAAAGATCATTTTTACTCAATTCCTCTAGATGTTCATCTATATATTGATACAATTCCATTGGTTTTGAATTGTTTTCTATTAATTTTTCAAATTCAGCAGTTCTTATTTGAGATTGTTCATCTACTTGTTCGTTATTGTTATTTTGAGCTGACTCATTTGCTTCACCCATATTTGTACAACCTGTAACTGTAATTAAAGTACAGACTAAAATAATGAAAAGAAAGTTTCTTATGATTAGTTTCATGATGATTCCTCCAAATGTTTATGTATAACATATTATTCCTTAAATAAATCAAATATATGAACAGAACTCCGAAAAGTTTTCAATGAAGGAAAATGATTTTCATCTAACCTAAATCTATGTTAAAATTATAGGTCAGATAAAATAAGTGCGGAGGGTTAATGATGAATTGGTACGAACTATCTATATACACAACTGAAGAAGCAAGTGATCAAATTTCTAATTTTTTTCATGAAATCGGTGCAGGTGGGGTTTCCATTGAAGAGTCAGGTTCCTTAAATAAAGAAAGAGATACTTCTTTGGGCCAATGGTATGAAAAACCGTTAAATAATTTCCCTGAAGGTGATGCTGAAATCAAAGCATATTTTTCTCAGGATGTAGAAATGGATGAATTAAAAGAAAGTTTATCGATTTTTCTAAATAACTTGAAAAAATTGAATATTAACGTAGGTAAAGCAGACATAAATTCAAAGGTAGTGAATGAAGAAGATTGGGCGAATGCGTGGAAGCAATATTTTAAACCTGTTCGCATTACAGAGAGAATTACAATTAAACCTACTTGGGAAAATTATGAGGCAAGCGATAATGAAGCTATCGTAGAGCTTGATCCTGGTATGGCTTTTGGTACAGGAACGCATGCAACTACGGCATTATGCTTGAAAGCTTTAGAAAAAGCTCAAATCGAAGGTAAGAATGTAATCGATGTTGGTACAGGCTCTGGCATATTATCTATTGCCGCAATGAAATTAGGAGCGAACCATGTGTTAGCATTGGATTTAGATCCAGTAGCTGTATCAAGTGCGAAAGAGAACGTACGTATTAATGATTTGACGGAAAAAATCGATGTAGAGTTAAGTGATTTACTTCAAGTCATTCAGAAAAATCAAACAGAACAGCAAACTAAGGTAAGGGTTGTAGTAGCCAATATTTTAGCAGAAATTATTTTGACTTTTATAGATGATGTTTACAATGTATTAGAGGATGGTGGGTTATACATTGCATCTGGTATTATTAAGCAGAAAGAAGCAGATGTAGTACAAGCATTAGAAAAAGCTCACTTTAAAATTCTTGAAAGGCTTGAGCAGGAAGATTGGGTAGTCATTACTGCACAAAAAAGTTAGGGGACAAATATGGAGTTTTTAAATCAGTTGCTTTTTTTTGATATTAGTATATTGCCCTTTGTTTTATTGGTATTATTGATATCTTTTACAATCCATGAGTTTGCACATGCTTATGTAGCTTACAAATTTGGAGATCCTACTGCTAAAGAACTAGGCAGGGTTACGCTAAACCCTCAAGCTCACCTTGATTTTTTTGGGTTGATTGTTTTTCTTCTGGCTGGTTTTGGTTGGGCAAAACCAGTTCCAGTGAATCGTCAACTATTTAAAAAACCTAGACTTATGGGTGTTGTTGTTTCCGCTGTTGGTCCTTTGAGTAACCTGTTGTTAGCTTGTTTAGGTTTCTTTATTATGCATTTACTAAATTATTTTTCAATGGATACATGGATGTCAACCAATAGTTTCGATGCAATAGACACGTTTTTTAGAAGTTTTATAGGTATTAATATCTTGTTGTTTGTGTTTAATTTAATTCCATTACCCCCATTAGATGGTTATCGTATTATAGAAGATTTAGTGCCGAACAATATACGAGCAAAGATGTCTAAGTTTGAACCGTATTCCATTTATATCTTTTTACTGCTTGTTCTGATCCCACAGCTTAGAATGGTGACGATTCAACCCATTTTAGACTTACAAATGGATGTTCATTATATATTAGAACGTTTTTTTGCCTTCATTTTTTAGAGCAGCTTTGTGGTAAAAGTAAACAATTGTAGCGCAATCAGCTTGAATTGTAGTAAGATATATTTTGGATGTTTTCGGCTTAAATGTGCCGTGAGGAAGGTAGTTGTTTACATGCAGCGATATTTTATACCTAAAGAACAATTTGTTGAAGATAAAGTTCACATCCTTGATGAGGACGCCTTTCATTTAAATAAAGTGATGCGAGCAAAAGTTGAAGACCAATTTATCGTCAGCAATGGAGAAACACGCGATGTTTTGGTTGAAATAGAAGAAATAACAAAAAATAAAGTCACAGCTTCAATCATAAAAGACTTGGAGCGAAACAATGAGCCTGTTAATAACATATGGATTGCTCAGAGTCTCCCAAAAGGAGACAAGATGGATACGATCATACAAAAGTGTACTGAAATTGGTGCCGTTCGATTTATCCCTTTTACTTCAGAACGCACGATTGTTCAATATGATGAGAAGAAAAAGAGTAAGCGTATAGAACGTTGGAATAAAATTTCCAAGGAAGCAGCAGAGCAGGCTCATCGAAATCGAGTGCCAAAGATAAGTGAGATAAAGACTTTAAAAGAGCTTTTGAAGATGGTTTCTGAAGCTGAAGAGAGTTTTGTTTTTTATGAAAGTGAAGATGGATTGTATTTCAAGGATATGATTAGTAAAAAGAAGGATCATGAGAAGAAAGTACTCACCTTTTTATTGGTTGTAGGACCTGAGGGTGGGTTTACTGCGGATGAAATTTCTCAATTAGAAACAGCAGGCTGTCATTCTGTGAGTTTGGGTAAGAGAATATTAAGAACGGAAACTGCAGCAATGGTAGGACTGACATGTATGTTATATGAATACGATGAGATGGGAGGATAAAAGATGAAAAAAGTTGCTTTTCATACATTAGGCTGCAAAGTTAATTTTTATGATACAGAAGCGATTTGGCAGCTATTTAAAAATGATGGATATAAACAAGTAGATTTTGATGACACAAATGAAACAGCAGATGTTTATGTCATTAATACATGTTCTGTAACAAACACAGGTGACAAAAAGAGCAGGCAAATGATTCGTCGGGCAATTCGCAGAAATCCAGACGCTATTATTGCAGTTACAGGTTGTTACGCGCAAACGGCCTCAAAGGAAATATTAGAAATAGACGGTGTCGATCTTGTCATTGGAACACAAGATAGGGAAAAGATCATGGATTATGTTAAACAAATCCAACAAGAAAGACAGCCGATTAATGCGGTACGTAATATAATGAAAACTCGTAACTTTGAAGAATTAGATGTCCCTGATTTTTCTGATCGTACAAGAGCTTATTTAAAAATACAAGAGGGATGTAACAATTTTTGTACATTTTGTATTATTCCATGGACTCGAGGTTTGAGCCGAAGCCGAGCTCCTGAAGGTGTAATTAAACAAGCCAGAAAATTAGTGGATGCAGGATATCAGGAGATCGTATTAACAGGTATTCATACGGGTGGATACGGAGATGATTTTGAGAATTACAAGCTTGCAGATTTACTATGGGATTTAGATAAAGTGGAAGGTCTGAATCGGATCCGCATTAGTTCAATTGAAGCAAGTCAAATCACAGATGAAATCATTGAGGTACTAAAAACATCGGATAAAATGTGCCGTCATTTACACATTCCGCTGCAAGCTGGTGACAATGATGTTCTAAAGGCGATGAAAAGAAAGTACACTGTTCAAGAATTTGGTGAAAAAATTGAAAAAATCCATGAAATCATGCCTGATGTGGCGATTACGACTGATATTATTGTAGGATTCCCCGGGGAAAGTGAAGAGAATTTTAACAACAGCTTTAAGTTTATCGAAGCACTGAAATTTTCCGAACTACACGTTTTTCCATATTCTAAACGGACAGGTACACCTGCTGCTAAGATGGATCATCAAGTAGATATGGAAGAAAAAAACCGCCGTGTCCATGAATTGATTGACCTTTCGGAGAAAATGCAGTTAGAATATGCTCAAAAGTTTGAAGATCAAGTGATTGAAGTTATACCTGAAACAGTAAAAGATCATAATGGAAAACAATGGGTTGTTGGCCATTCAGATAATTACTTACAGGTCATGATGGAAGGAACCGCTGATTTAATAGGAAAAGTATGTAAAGTCAAAATTACAGAAGCTGGGGTTAATGAATGTAAAGGTACGATTGTAAGAGTACTAGAGCCAGCAAATGTAAAGGTTGTATAAATGGCACGAATCCCCAAAAAGTTGAAGGAGCATCAGTTATCCTTCACTTTTTGGGTTTTTGCACATTATCTTCTTTCAAGATAATGTTGATCTTATAGTTTTGGAGAGTGATAGGATGAAAAAGGAAATTTCAGCAGGTGGAGTAGTATATAAATATGTGGATGGTCAATTGTTGATTCAAATGATACAAGACAGATTTGGCAAAACGACTTTGGCTAAAGGAAAAATGGAACCAGGGGAAACAATAGAGCAAACTGCATTAAGAGAAATTGAAGAAGAGACTGGGATTATAGGAACAATCTCGGAAGCGGAGCCGTTAGAAATTGTAAATTATCAATATGAACATGCTAGGATAGGGATTGTAAATAAGGAAGTGCATTATTTTTTAATTAAAGCAAAAGAGGGATTATTGCAAGCACAGGTCGAGGAAATAACCGGTGTAGAATGGTTACCTCCGCAAGAAGCTTGGAAACAGCAGGTACATAGTGGGTATGATAACAATAATTCAGTATTGCAGAAAGCATTGATTAAATTAGGATATGAGATTTAAAATACACACTTGTCCTAAAAAGGTATAACATACAATATTTTATTTCCATAAATGAATAGAAAACAGCGCAATAATAAGTAAAAGAGTTGGTTCTATAAGCTAGCTCTTTTACTTATTAATTCTAACCTAATTTTCTAGTTTCTTGAGAAAAGATAAGTAACAAAATGGTAGTGCAATAAGGGAGGCAACAACATTGTAGATGGTTTGAGCATGGGCAATTTGTTCGGATGGAGTCGCTGATATGGAGGCCGATATAGTAGCTAGTGGAGACAATAGCGGGAAGAATAATATAGCTCCTCCTACATTTAATATCACATGTGACCAGGCAACAAATTGTCCAGATTTACTTCCCCCTATACTTGCTATCAGTGACGTTACACAAGTACCGATATTTGCACCAAGAATGATTGCAATTCCAAGCTCAAGTGTGAAAGAATCCAGTGACATTAAACTCATTGTAATGGCTACCATGGCAGCGCTGCTTTGAATGATTGCCGTTATGGCAGTGCCTGCAATCACTCCCCACATTAAACTTTGCTGTGATTGTTCTAAAAACCAAGTAAACATCCCTCTTGATTGTAGAGCAGGCACCATTGTCTGCATGACCTCAACACCTAACAGTACACATGAAAAGCCAATAACTGCTAATGCTGAGTAACGAAAAATAAGTACAAAGCGTTGTATTCTGTTGTTATTATCTATATGAAAAAACCAAGTGATCATCCAAATGACAAAACTAACAAACAGCATCGGGAGAGCTAGATGATTAATATTTAATCCAATTAATTCTGTTGTAATGCATGTACCAATATTCGTACCTAAAATAATACCTAAAGTTCTTGGGAAGGTCATTATTCTCGCATTTACCAGACCGATTGTAATAACGGTAATAGCACTGCTGCTTTGTAAAAAAGCAGTTAAAGCTGTTCCAGTTATCATTCCTCTTAACGGAGTTCTCGTAAAACGCTCCAAAATAGTTTTAAGATGAGAACCAGCCCAATTATGTAATGCCAACTCCATAATTTTCATTCCAAATAAAAACAAACATAACCCAGCAAATAAAGGAAGCAATATATCATTGATCATTCTATGAAAATCCCCCACAAAAAGATATACTTATAGTAGAAATTTTAAAAGTACCCTTTTGATCACGATGAAATAACTATCAAGTAGAACGACGGTGAATCCTGCACGAATATTTGAAGTCCGGTGCTCATGTAACAAATCGCTACACTTGCTGTACCCAAAAAAGTGAAGTGAAGTTTAGGATCCTATTTCTATTACTTTTTCGGGGCCCAAAACTATGAGATTCACCATCGACTTGGTGCTGAAAATGGAACTTTTAAAATTACTTATCAATATATATGAAAACAAATAGACAAGCATGACAGAAGAGGAGGTTTTATTTGCGTGTCAGTTCAATTTGTAATTGGTAGAGCGGGGACTGGAAAAAGTCAGTTCTGTATAAATGAAATATCTCAGGAACTAAATGAAAATCCAATAGGTAATCCACTTATTATGCTTGTGCCGGAGCAGGTCAGCTTTCAAATGGAACATGCGATAGTTACCGCCCCTGGGTTATCCGGAATGATGCGTTCTCAAGTATTGAGTTTTCGTAGATTAGCTTTTCAAATCATGCAAGAGGCTGGAGGCACAACACTTTCACCTATTGATGATACTGGTAAAAAGCTGCTTTTATATAAATTGCTAAAAGAAGAAAAGAACAATTTAAAATGTTTTCATCAATCCGCCAATCAAATCGGTTTTTTAGATGAACTCAATGATTTGTTTAATGAATTTAAAAGATATTGTTTGACTTCCTCAAATATAGAGAAATACCTTCACAAATTTAGAGATCAGTTGCAA
Source organism: Chengkuizengella axinellae (assembly GCF_030730905.1). Taxonomy (GTDB): domain Bacteria; phylum Bacillota; class Bacilli; order Paenibacillales; family KCTC-33759; genus Chengkuizengella; species Chengkuizengella axinellae. Next base: position 622,470 of record NZ_JAVAMP010000001.1, read on the forward strand.
CATGAGGATCAAACCTTTGAAGATAAATTACACGATATTCATTTGTTGTATCAACAATATGAACATGTGTTCAATGCACAATATATAGATGCCGAGGATTATCTTGAATTGTTGGCAATCCAAATTAAAGATTCTGAATATATGAAGCAGGCTGAAGTATGGATTGATGGATTTCATGGGTTTACCCCTTTAGAGTATAAAATTCTTGGTCAAATTCTTCAAACTGCAAAAAAAGTGAAATTGACCCTTACAGTTGATCAAGAGTATCAAGAACAAGATCAAATCAATGAATTACAGTTATTCCATCCTACAGCAAAAACAATGATTGAGTTGCATAAATTAATAAAAGAGTATGGAATTGAGCAAGAAAAAACGATCATCCTAAATGATACAGAACGTTTTAAAAATAATGCACCTATTGCCCACTTAGAACAACATTATGAATCAGGTTTAAAGTGGAAAGGTGAAAATATAAACAATCACATTGCAATCTGTTCAGCCGTTCATCGAAGAGCTGAGATTGAAGGCGCGGCTCGTGAAATGATTCGTTTGGTCCGTGAACAAGGTTATCGCTGGCGCGATTTTGGAGTATTGATTCGAAATATGGAGGATTATCAAGATTTAATCTCTACAATTTTTTCTGATTATGAGATTCCATACTTTATTGATCAGAAACGTGAAATTATGAATCATCCTTTAGTTGAGTTTATCCGTTCAGCATTGGAGATTGTGAATTTTTATTGGAAGTATGAATCTGTATTTCGTTGTATTAAAACGGGTTTTTTCCAACCAATAATCCAATCTGATGAAAATGAATTACCGTTTTATACTTTTGATGAATTAGAAAATTATGTACTATCTTTCGGTATTCAAGGCTCAAAATGGACAGATAAAACACCATGGAAATTTAAAGTGAAATCATTAGAGGATGAAGAGCAGTTAACGAATAAAAAAGAAGAAGCAATATATTTTACACGGTTGAATCAAACTAGAGATTTAGTTGTCCAACCTATGCTTCAATTTCAAAAACAAATAGATCAAGCGAAAAATATACAGGAGAAAGTGTCTGCATTATTTGAACTATTAGAATCAATGAATATTTATGAGAGATTGGAACAATGGAGTATAGAAAGCTTGGAGCAGGGAGATGTAGAGCAGTCCAAAATTCACTTGCAAATATGGGGCAACTTGATGGATGTATTTGATCAGCTGGTCGAAGTTATAGGTGAGGAAGAAATTTCTAACGAGTTATTTGCGGAGTTGTTGAATACTGGGCTTGGAGAAATAAAAATGGGGTTGGTCCCTCCCTCTTTAGACCAAGTGTTAATAGGTAACATGGAGCGCACGCGTTCCAGTTCTATTAAATATAGTTTTTTACTAGGTGTAAATGATGGGGTTCTTCCTAAAAAAATGAATGAAGATGGAATGTTAACAGAACATGAACGTGAGTTTTTGCTTGAAACAGGGATTGAGTTGGCTCCAAATAGTAGAAAAAAGTTAATGGAAGAACAGTTTATTATCTATACTTCCTTGACAATTAGCAGTGAAAAATTATGGGTTAGTTATCCAATAGCAGATGAAGAAGGAAAAACACTTATTCCTTCAGAGGTTATATATAAGATCAAGAGAATGTTTCCTGAATTGGAAACAAACATTATTGCGGCTGATCCTTCAGGATTAACAGAATTGGAACAGATAGCGTCATTTTTTGAACATCCTGAACGTGTATTGTCTTATCTAATAGTCCAGTTACAGCAATTGAAAAATGGTCATGAGATTTCTGATGTATGGCACAAGGTATATCAGTGGTTCTATTCACAAGATACTTGGAGAGGAAAGCTGGAAAAACTGTGTTATGGTGTTTTTTTCTCGAATCAGGAACCTCCTTTATCACCCGAAACAGGCATGAAGATTTACGGTGATAAGTTGTATTCAAGCGTGTCACGTATGGAGAAGTTTATCTCTTGTCCTTACGCACATTTTGTTTCCTATGGTCTTAGATTAAAGGAAAGGAAAATATATCGTTTAGAGGCACCGGATATAGGTCAACTGTTTCATGCAGCTCTTAAATTAATCTCCGAGCAATTGCTTGAAAGTAAGATGCAGTGGTCTGATTTATCCAAGGATGATTGTATTAAACGTGCAGAGCAAACAGTTGAACAACTGTCTCCCAAGCTGCAAAGTGAGATTTTATTTAGTTCTAAAAGGTATCTATATATTACAAAAAAACTAACGAATATTATTAGCCGTGCTGCACTGATATTAAGTGAACATGCTAAAAGGTCAGAGTTTGAGCCGGTGGGTTTTGAGGTCGATTTTGGCATGAATGGGACTTTACCTCCTCTAAAACTGCAGCTTGCACAAGGGATAGAGATGGAGGTTAAAGGAAGAATTGATCGGGTGGATCGTGCGAATAGTGAAGACGGGACCTTGCTTAGAGTAATTGATTATAAATCAAGTGAAAAAGCATTGAATCTATCAGAAGTTTTTTATGGATTATCGTTACAGATGCTTACTTATTTAGATGTGATTATTACACATTCAGAGAAATGGCTTGGTGAACAGGCCATGCCTGCAGGCGTTTTATATTTCCATGTACAAAATCCAATGTTGAATCTATCTAACCAGCTTACTCCAGAACAAGCGGCAGAACAAATATTTAGACGTTTTAAGATGAAAGGGTTGCTGCTAGCAAATGAAAATATTGTGAAAAAGATGGACATACAGCTAGATAGCGGACATTCAAATGTGATTCCTGTGGCTATTAAATCTAAAGGCGGATTTTATAAAACCTCTTCTGTAGTAGAAGAAGAGCAATGGGAGCAGTTGAGAGGTTATACGAGGCAAATGATGGTGAACGTCGGTTCTGAGATTATGAACGGTAATGTTGATATCAAACCTTATCGCATGTCAAAAAAAACAGCTTGTACTTTTTGTGAATATAAATCTATTTGTCAATTTAATACGTTATATGAAGAAAATGATTATCGAGATTTGCAATCTAAAAGCAACGAAGAAGTGTTAGCGACAATGAATCAATCAGAGGAAAGTGACGGTGAATAGAGTGAAGTCGGTACCGAAACCGAAAGACAGTTATTGGACTGATGATCAGTGGTCAGCTATTTCAACTCGAGGGGACAATGTTTTAGTTTCAGCAGCAGCTGGTTCTGGAAAAACGGCCGTTCTAGTAGAACGAATCATTCGTCTTATTTCTTCTGAAGAGGATAAGATAGATGTTGATCGATTGCTTGTAGCAACATTTACTAAAGCTGCAGCATCGGAAATGAGACATAGAATTAGAGAGGCTCTGGAAAAAGCCCTTTCTATTAACCCTCATTCAGGACATTTAAAAAAACAACTTACTTTAATTCATAAAGCGAATATTACCACTTTACATTCATTTTGTTTGGAAGTGATACAGCAAAACTTTCATTCCATTCAAATGGATCCAAAGTTTAGAATAGGAAATGATACGGAAACGGAATTAATTAGACAAGATGTTCTAGAAGAACTATTTGAGCATCATTATGAGAGCAGTTCTCCAGACAGTGACTTTTGGAAACTTGTAGAAGCGTACACTGGTGAGAGGAATGATGATTTATTATTTCATTTAGTCCTTCGTTTATATCATTATTCTCGCAGTCATCCGTGGCCTAATTTGTGGCTGCAGCAAATGGCGGATACTTTCAAATTGTCTAATCATCAAAATGATGAACATATTGGACATGGTCAACTATGGTTGCAAAGTTTATTACAAAATGTACTCATTGAATTGAATGGAGTGCTAGGTTTATTAAAAGAATCGTTAAAAGTAGCGAATAAACCAGGTGGACCTTTTATATATGTAGATAATTTACTGGAGGATATTCAATTAGTAGAGCAGCTTATTTCTGCTGCCAATACTCAGGATTGGAATCAATTATATGAGTCCTTTCAAAGGGTTCAATTTACAAAGTTAAAGTCTAATAGAAACCAGGAAATAGATGCTGAACTGCAAGAGAGAGCAAAGGATTTGAGAAATGAAGCTAAAAAGCTGGTTGGAGAAATGCGTGAGGAATTGTTTGAAAGATCCCCTGACACATTTTATCAAGAACTAAGGGAAATTGCTCCACTTATGCAAACACTGGTGCAGCTTATTCAAGAGTTTTCCGAACGTTATCAACTTGCAAAAGCAGATAAAGGATTAGTAGACTATAGTGATTTAGAGCATTTTTGCTTGCAAATATTATGTGATGAAAACCATCAGTATGATTTACTCCCCTCTCAAATCGCACGTAACTATCAAACTTATTTTGAAGAGGTATTAATAGATGAGTATCAGGATACAAACATGGTTCAGGAAGCGATACTATCATTGATTTCAAAATCACAGCCAGGAAATAGATTTATGGTGGGGGATGTAAAGCAAAGCATTTATCGGTTTCGTTTAGCTGAACCTGGATTGTTTTTAGAGAAATATAAAAGCTATCAAAAAATAGATGTAGATCATTATACTCATACGGGGATTAAGATTGATCTCTCTAAAAACTTCAGGAGCCGAAAAGAAGTCATTGATGGGGTGAATTATATTTTTAAGCAGCTAATGAATGAATCTGTCGGGGAAATGGTATATGACGACAAGGCAGCATTAGTATACGGAGATGGTTTTTCAGAGATTGAGCAACTAGGAAATGCTAATGCATCAATTCAAGTGCAGCTTATAGATAAATCATTAGATAAGAATGAACCACAGGAAAAATTAAATGAAAATGAGTCGGAGTCTTCTGGATCTGATGTGCAAGATTTAGAAACGGCTCAATTAGAAGCTTTAAATATAATCAATCAAATTAATAAATTAGTAGGTGGATATGGAAGTCCTTTTCTTATTGTTGATAAAGAAAGTGGTCATACTCGCTCGGTAACCTATAAGGATATTGTCATTCTATTAAGATCTACACAACAATGGTCCCCAGTGTTTACTGAAGAGTTCCGGAAAGCAGGGATACCTTGTTATGCAGATTTGGATTCGGGTTATTTTGAAGCGGGGGAAGTTGAAGTTATGCTGTCTGTGTTAAAAATAATAGATAATCCTTATCAGGATATCGCGTTAGCAGCGGTTTTAAGGTCTCCAATTGTGCAGCTTTCCGCAGATGAGATGGCTTCCATTCGATTGGCTGATCCGAAAAACTCTTATTATGAAGCGGTTTTAGCCTATAAAGAACAAGATGAGACGGCTCAAGATGGGTTAAGAGATAAATTAGATCAGTTTATTGTGCAGCTGGAAAACTGGCGAAAGAAAGCTGGACAAGGTTCATTATCCGATTTAATTTGGCAAATTTATCGTGAGACACTATTTTATGATATGGTTGGTGGAATGCCAGGAGGATTACAAAAACAAGCTAACCTGCGACTATTATATGATCGTGCTAAACAGTATGAAAAAACCTCTTTTAGGGGTTTATTCCGTTTCCTAACGTTTATTAATCAAATGCGTGATCGAGGTGGAGATTTAGGGACAGCTAGAGCATTGGGTGAGCAGGAAAATGTTGTTCGTTTGATGTCCATTCATAAGAGTAAAGGATTGGAATTTCCAGTAGTTTTTGTAGCAGGGATCGATAAGATGTTTAACTTTCAGGATTTGCACAATCCGTTCTTGATGCATAAGCAATTAGGTTTTGGTCCGAAGTATATGGATATGATGAATAGAATGTCATATCCAACGTTGCCTAGTTTAGCTATTAAACGAAGGTTGCAATTAGAAATGTTAGCTGAGGAAATGCGAATACTCTATGTTGCTTTGACACGTGCAAAAGAAAAATTGTTTTTAGTGGGTACCGTAAAAGATTTAAAAAAGAAATTGTTGAAATGGAGCCCAATCATTGAAAATAAAGAATCCGTATTGCCTGATTACATCTTAGTGAAAGCTCGCAGTTATTTCGATTGGTTAGGTCCTGCATTATTGCGACATGACAATGCCAAACTTCTAAGAAATTTGATAATACAAGATGATTCTATACAACCAAAGCAAAATATAGAAGCATCAAAATGGGAATTTGATATTATTCCTGTGTCAGAGCTTGCACAGAAACAAGAAACAGATGAAGAAGCAAGTGCAGCAAGTTTGGAGTCTATTTCTACAATGCAAACTCTCGAATATAAAGAAGACTCCGAAGTAGCAAAGATGCTGACAAATAAATTTACATGGAAGAACCCATACGAACTATCTCAAACTTTATTATCAAAAACCTCTGTTTCGGAAATGAAGAGATTAGCAGAGTTAAAAAAGGAGATCATTTCGAATGATGATGAGGAAACCTTCACAGGTTCTTTATTGCAACCTAATGTATCAAAAAACAACTTAAAAAGAAGACCTAGATTTCTTGAGCAGAAGCAGGTTAATGCCGCTGAGAGAGGTACAGTGTATCATACATTGATGCAGCATGTTCCATTAGATAAACCAGTTTCCTTAGATATAGTTCAACATACGCTAGAAAATATCATAATGAAAAATATGATTACTGAAGAACAAAGAGAACAAGTAGATATTTCTATTATTCATGCTTTTTTCCAAAGTGACTTAGGAAAAAGACTAAACAATTCTAAGTCAGTGTATAGAGAAACTCCATTCAGTTATGGATTGCCTGCAAACGAAGTATATGTAAAATATGCACATGAAATTTCCCAGGAAATCGTATTAATTCAAGGAATTATAGATTGTTTGTTTTTGGAGAATGACCATTTTATTCTTATAGATTATAAAACGGATGCAGTTTACGGTAATAAAATAAATCAAATAAAAGAAAAATATAAAATGCAAATTGATATGTACACAAAAGCGATAGAAACGATTTGGAAAATTCCAGTGTCAGAAACATATTTATATTTGTTTGATGGGGCACATGTAGCAGCAATGAATTAGGTAAACACCCATTTTTTTTCTTATAGTAGCCTTTTGCCCACGGGTGAATATCATGGTTGGTGTAGGAGGTGTTTACGAATTATGAAAAATTCAAAAGCGGGAGTTTCTCCAGCATCAAATGGAAACAACGTAGCTCCAATGTCAAAAGCGGGAGTTTCTCCAATATCAAATGGAAATAACGTAGCTCCAATGTCAAAAGCGGGAGTTTCTCCAATATCAAATGGAAATAACGTAGCTCCAATGTCAAAAGCGGGAGTTTCTCCAATATCAAATGGAAACAACGTAGCTCCGATGTCAAATGCAGGGCTTTCTCCAATATCAAATGGAAACAATGTAGCTCCAATGTCAAAAGCGGGTGTATCACCAGCAAATATACGTGACTTATGCATGGAAAATATGCATAGATATGTCATGGTAGAAATGATGGACGGTACGACTCAAGACGGATTTGTAGAAGGAATGGATCAGGAAAACTTATATTTAGCCTGTCCGAAATGTGAGAATGTGATGGGTGCTGAAAACGGAATGAATAATATGATGCACTCTCCACACGACATCAACTATAACAACATGCACCACTCTCACCATATGAGACAGTTTGGATATGGAGGCTTTGGTGGATTTGGTCCAGGATTTGGAGGGTTTGGTCCAGGATTTGGTGGATTCGGACCAGGTTTTGGTTTTGGACGTTTCCCATTTGGTAGAAGATTAGGCTTTTTTAGAAGACGTTTTCCTTTCAGAGGGATAAGAAGATTCGGCAGACTTCGTTATTATTAGTGATTTCATTATCTAGGTAAGTAGTTCCTTTGATATATTTCATTACTTATTTTTAGAGATTAAGTCAATCTGATTTAGTCTCTTATTTTTATACTCATATTGCTAGTACTTATTTAGGCAACGGTTTTTATTTACGAATCTTTTTAATCAATGTAAAGTAAGATGTAGATGTAAGTGTAACCGCTTTATTGTTTTGAATATAGTGATAAAAAAGGGGGATCATCTTGATGGAACAATATATTTTAGCATTAGACCAAGGGACTACAAGTACAAGAGCTATTTTATTTAATCATAAAGGACAAGTGATTCAGAACTCTCAGCAAGAGTTTAAGCAATATTTTCCTAAACCAGGATGGGTTGAGCATGATGCAGTTGAAATATGGGAATCCACTTTGAATGTATTAAAAGGTGTAATTAGAAAAGCAAATATATCTTCTGATCAGATTGCCGGAATAGGAATCACGAATCAACGTGAGACTGTTGTTGTATGGGATAAGAAGACCGGAAAACCCGTATATAATGCCATTGTATGGCAATCTCGTCAAACTGGTGAAATATGTGAGCAGTTAAAGTCAAAGGGGTATGAACCTTTATTTATAAATAAAACAGGACTTGTCTTAGATCCTTATTTTTCCGGAACAAAAGTCAAGTGGATTCTTGATCATGTGGATGGAGTTAGAGATAAAGCAAATCAAGGGGATTTATTATGTGGAACGATAGATAGTTGGTTAATTTGGAATTTATCATCGGGTAAGACGCATGTTACAGATTATACGAATGCATCTCGCACATTAATGTACAATATTTATGATCTTTCCTGGGACGATGAACTGTTAGAAGTTTTAACAGTCCCTAAATCCATGCTTCCAGAAGTTCGTCCTTCTTCAGAAATATATACAACTACTTCAAGTGAACTCTTTGACCATTCTATTCCTATTTGTGGTGTTGCAGGGGATCAGCAAGCGGCTTTGTTTGGGCAAGCCTGTTATAAACAAGGTATGGTGAAAAATACATACGGTACTGGATGTTTTATGTTGATGAACACAGGTGAAAAAGCAGTCAAATCAGAACATGGATTGTTGACAACTATCGCTTGGGGTATAAACAACAGCGTGGAGTATGCTTTAGAAGGCAGTGTGTTTGTAGCTGGTTCTGCAGTACAATGGTTGCGTGACGGATTGCATTTATTTGATCATGCAGCAGAAAGCGAATCCTATGCAAGAAGAGTTGAATCAACAGATGGAGTTTATGTCGTGCCTGCTTTTGTAGGATTAGGTACGCCTTATTGGGATAGTGATGTTAGAGGTGCTATATTTGGTCTTACTCGAGGAACTGAAAAAACGCATCTGATTCGTGCTACGTTAGAATCCCTTGCTTACCAGACCAAAGATGTTCTAATGGCAATGGAAGCAGATGCTGGGATTCCTGTAAATACATTAAGAGTAGATGGTGGTGCTGTTAACAATAACTTTTTAATGCAATTTCAGAGTGATATATTAGGTGTTCCTGTTGAACGGCCATCAGTAAGTGAAACAACGGCATTAGGAGCTGCTTATTTAGCAGGTCTTGCAGTCAACTACTGGAAAGATCAGAATGAAATATCACAAAACTGGTGTCTAGAGCATACCCTCCAACCTTCAATGAATGAACAAACAAGAGACCAACTATATAGTGGGTGGAAAAAGGCGGTTCAAGCTGCAATGGTTTTTAAATAAAGTATTTAAACTTTGTTCATATATTAATTAGCTCTATTTAGGAGGAGACCTATGTCCAATTCATTTTCAAGTTTAAATAGAACGAAAATTTTGGAGTCTATGTCTGACAAAATTCATGATCTTTTAGTTATAGGGGGAGGAATTACTGGAGCAGGCATAGCACTTGATTCAGCAAGCAGAGGTTTAAAAACAGCTCTAGTAGAAATGCAGGATTTTGCAGCAGGCACCTCCAGTCGTTCTACTAAACTTGTACATGGAGGACTAAGGTACTTAAAACAATTTGAATTCAAGATTGTAGCAGAAGTAGGGAAAGAGAGAGAGATTGTTTATAGAAACGGTCCTCATGTAACTATACCCGAAAAAATGCTGCTCCCGATACATAAGGGAGGAACCTTTGGGAAGTTTTCTACTTCGATTGGACTTAAGGTGTATGATTTTTTAGCAGGTGTGAGAAAAAGTGAAGGTAGAATCATGTTGAATGCTGAGGAGACAATTCGTAAAGAACCTCTTTTGAAAAGAGAAGGGTTAAAGGGAAGCGGATATTATGTTGAGTACCGTACAGATGATGCTAGATTAACGATAGAAGTGTTAAAAGAAGCGGTAAATCAAGGAGCTAAAGCAGTAAATTATGCAAAAGCAGAGCATTTTATTTATAAAAATAACAAAGCGATAGGTGTAAAAGTAAAGGACCAGATTACCCTGAAATCATACTCAATTTATGCTAAAAAAATTGTGAATGCAACTGGACCTTGGGTTGATAAACTAAGTGAACAGGATGATGTACACCAGAGAAAAAAAATTCTACTAACAAAAGGTGTCCACATCGTAATAGATCAAAAACATTTTCCTCTAAAACAAGCCATTTATTTTGATAGCCCAGATAAAAGAATGATATTTGCTATTCCAAGAGGCGGAAAAACTTATGTAGGAACAACAGATACATTTTATGAGGAGAAGCAGTTAGTCAACCCTATAGTAACTAAATCAGATCGAAATTATTTAATAGATGCTATTCAATATATGTTTCCTAGTATACGAATCGAAAAAGCTCAAATTGAGTCTAGCTGGGCTGGACTTAGGGCGCTTATACATGAGGATGGCAAAAATCCTTCTGAGATTTCAAGAAAAGATGAAATATGGCATGCAGAATCAGGTGTCATTACGATTGCAGGGGGCAAACTGACTGGTTATCGGAAAATGGCAGAGGATGTAGTTGATCTGGTTATAAAAGAGCTTGAGGGTGATGAGAATCCTACTTACCAAAGATTTTGTGTCACACAAACGCTTCCGATTTCAGGTGGGGATATTGAACAAGAAAAGTATCAAGAATTTATGAGAAATAAAGTGGATGAGGGAGTTCGATTAGGATTAGTGCAAGATCAAGCAGAGCAATTAGTTGCACGTTACGGATCTAATATTCAGAACTTATATGAAATGATACCTCATGATTATGATCAAAATCAGCATTTTGGTCTCCCACTTGATATTTACTTACAGGTTATTTACAGCGTGAAAGAAGAAATGGCGGTGAAGCCAATAGACTTCTTCATTCGCAGAACAGGTGCCCTGTATTTTAATATTTATTGGGTTGAAAGATGGAAGCAACCTGTGATTGATTTAATGTCCCAATTTCTACTATGGACATCAGAGCAAAAAGAAATATATCAACAGGAATTACAATCCATGATGGATGAGGCGGCTGGTCAGTCAAATGAAATCTGAAAAGTAAGTAGATCGATAGATCATTTTTCCTGATTTTGATCTAATATTAAATTTGTAAACTTAACAAACATTCTTATGGTATAAAAAAGCTACCTGATAAAAGTAAAATGTCCTTTATAAAGGGTACATTTTAAAAAGTCAGATAGCTTTGGAAATGTTTAGCATAATATGCATGATGCCAAATTCATAAGTATTATGTTAAGAAATTATGTTTTTTAGAAAGGGTGTTGATTCCACTGCTGTCCACCATCTAAAGTAATACATTCTCCATTCATATAAGAAGCTTTGTCAGAGAACATGAAGTAAGCTAATTCAGCGATTTCTTCTGGTTTTCCAACTCTTCTTAAAGGAATGCTGTTTAATGTTCTTTTTGCTGCAGCATCAGATTGGAATAGTTTCTCAGCCCCACCTGTTCTTTCTATAGGACCTGGCGCGATAGCGTTTACACGTATGCCATAACTTCTACCCCATTCAACCGCTAAGGTTCTTGTCATTGCTAGCACACCTGCTTTTGCAGAAGCTGAATGAATCACTCCTGGACCTGCATCCCAAGCATACGTCGCAACAATATTAAGGATGCTTCCTTGCATATGTCTATCAATCCAATAACGACCTACTGCAGAGCTGCAATAGAATGTTCCATTTAATACAATATTAATGACTGCATTCCAACCGTTAACGGATAAATCTTCTGCCATGCAAATGAAATTTCCAGCGGCATTATTTACTAGAAAATCAATTCTACCAAAAGTTTGATCCGTTTTTTGTACCATTTGCTCTACTTGATCTGGTTCTCTAACGTCCATTTGAATACATAAAACCTGTCCATCATAGGTTTCGATCTCTTTTTTCGTTTGTTCTAACTTTTCTAAAGTTCGACCTGTGATAGCGACCTTAGCACCTTCCTGGGCAAATTTTTGAGCCATATATTTCCCCATTCCATTTGAACCACCTGTTACAATCACTACTTTATCTTTCATAGTTTTTCCCCTTTCAATAATAAATAAATTGGATAAAAAAAATAATATGAAGAGAAATTTCAGAAGATCTTTGTTAGTGTGTTTGTATCTATCTCTATATTCTAGTAGAGTATGGTTTTTTTGTAAATTTAGTTAGTGCTATCATTTACGAAATTGCTTAGGAATTTTGCGAGCTACTTTTGTATCAATGGCAGCTTTAATTACATTTTCTCTTACTTTTTCTACAACGTTCTGATTAAATACACTTGGAATGATATAAAATCTATTTCTTTCTTCATCTGTGATTACAGATGCAATGGCTTCTGCTGCTGCAAGTTTCATCTCTTCATTAATTCCAGTGGCTCTACAATCTAATGCTCCACGAAAAATACCTGGAAAAGCTAATACGTTGTTGATTTGGTTTGGATAGTCAGATCTACCTGTCGCCATAACACCTACGATGTCCTCAACTTCTTTAGGGTCGATTTCTGGAGTGGGGTTAGCCATTGCAAATACGATCGGGTCGTTGGCCATGTTTTGTACATCTTCTCTTTTTAATATTCCACCAGCTGACAAACCAATGAAAACGTCTGCATCCTGAATGACATCACATAAGTTCCCTGTTACTTTATTAGGGTTTGTATTATCTGCGTACCAATTCCACATTTCATTATCGTAAGTCTGTGTGCTAACAATCGCACCTTCACGATCAACTCCGATGACTTCTTTAACACCAGCTGCCAATAAAATTTTGCTGCATGCAATTCCTGCAGCACCAATTCCAGTAATAACTACTTTAATTTGATCGATTGGCTTATTCACTATGTTTAGTGCACTAATTAATGCTGCATATAAAACAACTGCTGTACCATGTTGATCATCATGAAAAACAGGAATGTCCAATTCTTCATTTAATCGTGATTCGATTTCAAAACAACGCGGAGAGGAAATATCCTCTAAATTAATTCCACCAAACGTAGGTGACATTGCTTTCACAATGCTAATGATTTCCTCTGTATCCTGTGTATCTAAACAAATTGGAAATGCATCAACTTCAGCTAATTGTTTGAACAACATCGCTTTACCTTCCATAACAGGCATTGCAGCTTGTGGTCCAATATTGCCTAAACCAAGTACAGCGCTTCCATCAGAAACAACAGCGACCGTATTTTTCTTTATGGTTAACGTGTGTGCTTTTTTCTCATCTTCATGAATTGCAGTACAGATACGGGCAACTTCAGGTGTATATACACGAGAAAGATCCTCACGGTTTTTAATCGGTGTTTTAGGCTGCATTTCAATTTTTCCACCTAAATGAAGTAGGAAGGTGCGATCTGAAACGTGAATTAACTTAGCCCCTTTTAGCGTTTTCACTCTATCAACAATTTCATTAATTTGAGTTGTTTCTGTGACCGTGACTGTTAAGTCACGAACTGTGAGTTGTCTATCTGTTTGAATGACATCAATGGCTATAACATCTCCACCAGATTCTGATATCGCTGAAGCAACTCTTCCAAATTTAATTTCTTCAGTATCCATTTCGATACGTAAAATAATACTTTTTCCACCTAGGTCTCTACTTGACATGATTTCCTCCTACTTCCTATCCAGTAATTTAATTTTTGAAAAACGATCCTTTTAACAAAAGTAAAAATACGTATTAATTATGAGCAATTATTAATAAATAATACGGATTATATATATTATATAACATATATAAAACCATAATATCTAGTTGTTTCATCCAAATTTCTTATAGAACAAAAATATCAAGATGAACAAAATATTTAATGGGTTAAACTAAAATTCATAAATATTGGACTCTGGTTACTTTTTTCGATATGATTAATAATTAAGGATATGTGTAGGAGGTGATCAAAAATGGATTGTATTTTTTGTAAAATCGTCGAAGGGGAGCTGCCATCAAATAAAGTTTTTGAAAGCGATCGAATAGTTGCTTTTCATAATATAAAACTTGAAGCCCCTGTACACATATTGTTTATACCTAAGAAACATGTTCCTTCGATGAACGATATTACAGCAGAAGATGCTGAAGCAATTACAGAAATTCATTTAGCATTTAAAAAAGTTGCTAAAGATTTAGGCGTTGATGAAACAGGGTATCGTATCATCAACAATTGTGGTAATGACGGGGGTCAATTAGTTCCTCACTTGCATTATCATCTCCTTGGAGGTGAAAAATTAGGGCCGTTAAATCGTACATAATTTGCTTTAACAAAAAGTGATAGGTTGACACTATCTTCTAATATAACATATAATTTTTATGATAAGCCGTTTTTAAGTTGGACGGTCTGTTTGGAGGGAGGGAAAACTGGTGTCTGAAACTAAAGTTCGCAAAAATGAATCACTAGATGCAGCACTTCGTCGTTTTAAACGTTCTATGGCTAAAGATGGAGTGATTGCTGAAATAAAAAAACGTAAACATTATGAGAAACCTAGTGTTAAACGTAAAAAGAAATCTGAGGCTGCGCGTAAGAGAAAGTTCTAGGGGGATTATTTAGATGAGTTTAATTGAAAAATTAAATGCGGATATGAAGCAAGCGATGAGAGATAAAGAAAAATTAAAGTTAACTGTTATTAGAATGATTCGTTCGGCAATTAAGGATATCGAGATTAATGAACGAAGAACACCAGATGATAACGATGCGCTTGCTGTCATAACTCGTGAATTAAAACAAAGAAAAGATTCCCTCCAAGAATTTAAAAACGCAGGCAGAGATGATCTTGTAGAAAAATTAGAAGCTGAAATAAATATCATTAATGAGTACCTTCCGCAACAGCTAAGTGAAGAAGAAATTATCGAAATTGTTCAACAGACCATCCAAGAAGTTGGGGCTTCTTCAAAAGCGGACATGGGAAAAGTGATGGGTGCGCTAATGCCTAAAGTCAAAGGTCGTGCAGATGGCAAGCTAGTAAACCAAGCTGTTCAAAAACTTCTACAATAAACATTCTAAATTGACTTTTATTTGAATAAAAGAAACTAAAGACACTTCCAGTTGGAGGTGTCTTCGTTTATATTACAAGTACCTATTGACCACTTTCGAAAAAAACGACCACTTTAGTAAACTCCGTGATTAACAAGTCTCTAACGTAGACAAACTCCAGTTGTCAGCTCATTTAGATTTTGTTTAGATTAGTGTAAAGAAAGATTCAACAACAAAAGACGTCTAGGGTACAGCTTGGGGATTTCTTTTGTTTTTTGAAACCTAACGAACTCATTTACGTATTTACTACATATCGGTTATGATGAATATGGAAAGGAGGGTTATGATGAAACGAAATTTATTTAGGGTTATTTATATAAGCGCTTTAATTTGTTTTTTGATTTCTTCTTTTATTTCATTACCTAGTAAAGCTGCAAATGATCCTACAAAAGATTTGGTTTATGTCATTCCTATTGAACAAAGCATTGAGACGGGACTACAAAAGTTTTTAGAGCGCGCATTTGAAGAAGCTTATGAAAACGGAGCTGATCATATTATCTTGAAAGTAAATACCTTTGGAGGTGTGATTACAAATGCAATAGATATCGGTGAAATGATTAGAACAAGTCCTGTGCCAACAACAGCTTATATTCAAGGGAAAGCACTTTCTGCGGGCAGTTATATCTCACTGAATGCGAATAACATTATGATGCAGCCTGGGAGCTCTATCGGTGCTGCTGCCATTGTAGATATACAAGGAAATAGGGTTGAGGATTCTAAGACAATAGCTTCATGGTCAGGTCAAATGAAAAGTGCAGCAGAACTAAATAATCGCAATCCAAATTATGCTATGGGCATGGTAGACGATAAGCTGGTAGTTGAGGTTGCTGAGATTGATCGAACCTATGGCAAAGGAGATTTGATATCGTTTACTTCTAAAGAGGCTGTACTAGCAGGATATGCTGAAGGAGAAGCTAGTAATATTGAAGAAGTCCTAATCAACCTGAATATTGAGAGCTATGAAATTGTTGAAGTTAATCAGTCCCCTGCAGAAACATTAGCTCGTTTTGTTACAAATCCAATTGTAATGAGTTTATTATTGCTTATAGGACTTGTTGGGGTTGCATTTGAAGTGTTAATGCCTGGATTTGGATTTCCTGGCATACTTGGGGTTTGTGCATTTGCATTGTATTTCTTTGGTCATTATATAGCAGGTTTTGCAACGATAGAACATGTTCTGTTATTTGCATTAGGTGTGGTATTATTACTGATAGAAATATTTGTTCCAAGTTTTGGTATTTTTGGTGTTTTGGGTATCATATCTTTAACAAGCAGCGTTATATTGGCAGCATCCAATGCAGGGAATGCCATGTTGTCCCTTCTTATTGCCTTTATTTCTGCTTGCATAGTCATCGCTATTTCGATTAAGTATTTAGGTCACAAAGGAATATGGAACCGGTTTATCCTTCGAGAATCACTTTCAAGTGAAAAAGGATTTAATTCTACAGAACTGAAAGACGATTTGCTTGGAGAAAAAGGAATAACACTAACACCCTTACGACCTTCAGGTATGGCTAGATTACAAGATGAGCGAGTAGATGTAGTGACAAGTGGGGAATTTATAGGCAGAAGTGTAGAAGTGATAGTTGTAAAAGTAGAAGGAACACGCATAGTGGTTAGAGAAGTATAAATAAACTTATTGTAAATCCCTTCACTATCTCATCCATGAGCCAGTCATGATGCACCAGTACGTGGATCGAGTTGTTGATGCTCTAATTGCTTCAAAAAGAGCAAACATGGATTTCATATTTGATAAAGCTGCAGTTATTGATTTGGCAGGAAAAGATGTGTTGGAGGAAGTACAGAAAAGTTCAAAGTGAAGGAATATGAATAACATGAAACAAGCTTATATTTGTAGTAAAGTAAAATATTCATTGTAGGAGGTTTATTGTATGGAACCAATAGTAATTTATTTAGTATTAGGTGCTTTAATTGTTATTGTACTATCGCTTTTTCTTAGTTTTGTACCCATTATGCTTTGGATATCAGCACTTGCATCAGGGGTTCGAATCGGAATTTTCACCTTAGTAGCGATGAGGTTTCGTAGGGTTATACCAAGTCGAATTGTGAATCCAATGATTAAGGCAACAAAAGCAGGATTAGGTTTATCCATTGATCAGTTGGAAAGTCATTATTTAGCAGGGGGTAACGTAGACCGAGTTGTAAATGCGTTAATCGCAGCACAAAGAGCCAATATTGATTTAGTATTTGAAAGAGCAGCAGCTATTGATTTAGCAGGACGAGATGTGCTGACAGCAGTTCAGATGAGTGTTAATCCAAAGGTAATCGAAACTCCGATTGTCGCAGCAGTTGCTAAAGATGGTATTGAGGTTAAAGTTAGAGCACGTGTAACAGTAAGAGCTAACATTGATCGATTAGTTGGTGGTGCAGGTGAAGAAACAATTATCGCCAGAGTTGGTGAAGGGATTGTTACAACAGTAGGTTCTGCTGGATCTCATAAAGATACTCTGGAAAATCCAGATACGATATCAAGGTTAGTTTTAGAAAAAGGTTTAGATTCTGGTACTGCTTTTGAAATTTTATCTATTGATATCGCTGATGTGGATGTAGGTAAAAATATTGGTGCAAACCTTCAGACAGAACAGGCAGAAGCAGATAAACAAATCGCACAAGCCAAAGCTGAAGAGCGCCGTGCAATGGCTGTAGCAACAGAACAAGAAATGAAAGCGAAAGTAGAGGAAATGAGAGCGAAAGTAGTTGAAGCCGAATCTAAAGTACCTCTTGCAATGGCAGACGCATTAAGAGAAGGAAAACTTGGTGTAATGGATTATATGAATTTGAAAAATATAGATGCTGATACAAACATGCGTGAATCTTTTGGCAAATCTACTGATCCTGATCAAACGGAGTGATGAAACATGGAGTTATTCATTTCCATCATAGCATTTTTTGTTATTAGTTCCCTTTTTAATCATTTTAAAAAGCAGGCGCAATCAAATAGAATGCCTTCATTTGATGGTTCAGACCATGATGATGAGCCGCTTGAGATGGATAAAACTCGAGCAGCAGAGAAGACTGTTATTATTGAGCAAAGAGAGCGACCACGCTCTTTTAATACAGTAGAGCGAGATGCAGCAAAAAATGTATTAGATTATCAAACTTCGAGAAGTGGATTTTCAGATGTAAATACCGATAAAACAAGCAATATAACTACAAAGAAGCAAAAAACTACAGAGGATCATCGTATGAATCCTAATCAAGCTATACAAGGGATGATGTGGTCTGAGGTATTTGGCCCGCCAAGAGCTAAAAAACCTTATAGATACCCACAAAAGTGAAGTGAAGCTATGTAGCATAGACCTATAAGAAACCTTCTATGATAGTCCCAGTTCAAGAAACAATAAAAAAATAGAGGAGGCTGGGACATAAGTTGAAATCTAGCTGGTTTTTGTACAATAAGCATAATTAAAACCGCATGAAATCAAGGTTTATAAATTTGATTTCATGCGGTTTATTCATTTTTGCTGGGTTTTGTCCCAGCCTCTCTATTTTTTTTTATAACTTGTGAACGGTTAAGTTTACAAATTCAATGTTTCACATAAATAACATTGTACCCCTTAAAATACCCACAAAAGTGACCCTAAGCTTCCAAAGTTTATGCTACAAGAATAAACTGCTGCATCAATGTAACACCTCTATTCTCACACTCACTGAAAACAAGATTCTCTATATCTTATGTCATAAAACTTCATTTCATATCATATCGATTTGTATATGGTTATAGTTGTGTGCTGACCCTTTTAAAGGAGGGGCTTTATGAGCCGCATTAAAAAAAAGCTGCGAAAATTCACAGCAAACGTTCTTGATTTGCCAAAAGACGTCATTTTTGATTTGCCCAGGATAACAATGATCGGAAACATGCAGTTGTATGTGGAAAATCATAGAGGTGTCGTTCAATTTACAACAGATAAATTAACGTTGAAGTTGAGTGTCGGCCATTTAGAAATAATAGGTAAAGATCTTGTGATTAGAGCAATTTTATCAGAGGAAGTATTCATTGAAGGTGTTGTAGAAGATGTGAAATACATTCAGAAGGATGTATAGTTTATTAGGGGGGAGAACGGTGCGGTACCAACTTATTACGTATTTAAGAGGTCATGTTAAACTTAAAGTAAGAGGAGAAACGATTGAAAGTCTTTTAAATGAACTAATTCAATTTAAAATAAAAATTTGGAATGTAAAAAGATTATCAGAAGGTATGCTTGAGTTTCACATCCATCTTAACGATTTTTTCAAACTTCGTCCGCTTTTAAAAAAGACAGGCTGTAGAATGACAGTTGTAAAACGATATGGAGCTCCGTTTTTTCTGAACAAGATCATGAAGAGACAATTTTTCATTTCAGGTATAGCTCTGTTTTTAGCAGGAATTTTCATATTATCTACTTTGATATGGAATGTAGAGGTTATTGGGAATGAAAGATTAACATCTGAGGATATTTTGGAGGAAGCCGAAGACTTAGGTCTTTATAAATATCAATTTAAATTTAAAATGGACAACTTGGATTTAATTGCAAAGGAATTGACAAAAAGATTGCCTGAAACCAGCTGGGTTGGAGTTGAATTGAAGGGTACCAAAATTCAAATTAAAGTAGTGGAATCAACGATACCCGAGGAAGAGCCCTTATACAATCCAAGAAACTTAATCTCTACTTCTGATGCAATTATTACAAAGATATTTGCCGAACAAGGAAATCCTATGGTAAAAGTAAATCATCGTGTAAAAAAAGGAGATATCCTTATCTCAGGGGTATTAGGAGATGAGGAAAATCAAGAAATTGTAGTTGCTAAAGGAGAGGTTAAAGGTCTTGTATGGTATGAATATAATTTGAAAATTCCTCTAAAACAAGAAGTGAAGATCTATACTGGAAACGTAAAGGACAGAAAATATTTGGTGCTCGGAAATCGAGCCATTAAAATAAACGGTTTTGGGGATTTGGAATTTAGCAGTTTTGAGAACCAACTGTCTAGGCACATGCTTAGTTGGAGGGAATATCCTTTACATATCGGCTGGATAGATGAAAAGGTGCTGGAATCTAATTTAATGGAAAGAAATCTGAGTATTGAGGAAGCAAAAGCTGTTGGTATACAGCAAGCAAAGTCAGATATTCTTTTTAATACAGGAATCGAAACTGCAATTGTAGAGGAAAATATAATCGAAGCTGATGAAAAAGATGGGATGATTTATATGCAAATCCTGTTTGAAGTAGAACAGAATATTACAACAGAACAACCTATTACTGAATTTAATGAAATATTTTAGAAGATATTGTTGCATTCTTCTACAGTTATCAGATACACTTGGACATATAGGGATTTAAGAATTTAATTTACATTTACATCAATAGTTGACTTCATGAAACAATCATGAAACAACCTATAGGTATTGAGACATTTAACAATTACTTAAGGAGTATGAGGTATTTGATTGAACATAAAAATAAAGAAACCATAACATTGCGAGATACTGCTGAAGGGTTATCATTGTTTGGACCCCACGATAAGTTTTTGAAAATCATAGAACAACATAGTGATTCCAAAATTTTTTCAAGGGAAGCAGAGATTGTTATTGAAGGAAATGCTGATGAAGTTGCATATTTGAAGCACTTGTTTGTGGTTCTGCTTGAATTAATCCGAGGTGGATATACTCTTTCTGAGAGAGATGTATTGTATGCGCTTGAATTAGCCAAAAAATTCCAAGCAGATCAGCTGCTTGAGTTATATAAAAGTGAGGTTACAACAACTTTTAAGGGGAAACCCATTCATATTAAGACCATTGGACAAAATCATTACGTATCTGCGATTAAAAAGAAGGATATCGTTTTTGGTATCGGTCCAGCTGGTACTGGAAAAACTTATCTTGCAGTTGCTTTAGCGGTTAAAGCTTTAAAAATTGGTGATGTGAAAAGAATTATACTCACCCGCCCTGCTGTAGAAGCCGGTGAGAGTTTGGGTTTTTTACCAGGGGATCTTCAAGAAAAGGTGGACCCATATTTAAGACCTTTATACGATGCGCTGCATGATATTTTAGGCGCAGATCAAGTTGCGAAAGCATTGGAACGAGGCATTATTGAAATCGCTCCATTAGCATATATGAGAGGGCGTACATTAGATGATTCATTCATCATATTGGATGAGGCTCAAAATACAACTCCTGAACAAATGAAAATGTTTTTAACCAGACTTGGATTTGGTTCCAAAATGGTGATTACAGGGGATAGAACTCAAATTGATTTACCAAGAGGAAAAAATTCTGGCTTAATTGAAGCAGAGAACATATTAAGCAACATTGAGGAAATTGGAATGATTCACTTTAATGAACAAGATGTTATTCGCCATTCCTTAGTACAGCAAATTATTGTAGCCTATCAAGACTATACGAATAAGGAATAAGAGGGGCTGAACATTTCATGATTTTTACAAAATCCAGTGATAAAAAACAAGCCTTTATCAACGGTTGGAAGCAGAGTAAACTTGTGAGGTTATTTCTTTACCTCACTTTAGTATTAGTTTTCTTTTTTTCAGTCTTTCAACATTTGATTGTACCGAATAATAATTCGGGAGTTGCTGATAATGAGAAGGAGTCCATTCAAGATACACCTGTTTATGTTCAGCATTCTATTCATTCATTGGATTTTTTAGATCGTATTTTTGATAAACTAGAACAAATTAATATTGACGCTAGCTTAACAGATGAAGTAAAAACGGAAATATATAGTGTGTATTTCTCACAAGAATATGATGCTTTTGTTGAGGATAATGTTAAGTTGTTAATGGAATCTGAGGAATCTGAAGATTCTTTTAACGTATCTTTAATACAGGAAATAGAAAAGCAGTATATAGATCAGCAATACACTTTTCCTGTTGAAGCCTTTTTTAAACTCCCTCGTTTATCTCAAGCCGAAGTGATCAAGATGAGGCCGGTTGCAGAAAGTATTGTGTCTAATTTAATGAAAGAGCAGATTGAGGATGCAAGTGTCATTCGTGGAAAAGTGGCTGAAATGGTCAATGCATCAAATTTAAGCGACGATGATTCTAGAATACTTGTTACTGAAATTGTAAGATATAGTATTTTTCCTAATTATTTTTATGATGCTGTAGCAACTCAAGATGCTATGTCTGCCACTGATACTGCAGAAACAAACTATTGGCAGATTGTCGGGTTGTCTATCTTAGTCATTTTATTTACTGCATTTCTGTATATGTATATAAGACAGAGCAAATTGCAGCTTCATAATAATAATGTGCAATTGTTGATGTTGGTCTTTATATTTATCATAAATATTTTAGGAATGAAGATTGTTGCTTTAGGACAAAGTCTTGATTATCCATACCTAGGATTTTTAGCGCCAGTAGCAATGGGGAGTATGTTAATTGCTATTTTGCTGGATTACAAACTTGCATTTATTAGTTCTATTTTGTTCAGCTTATTAGCCAGCATCATTTTTAATTTTGAAAATCCAGATGTACTATTTGATTACAGATATGGTTTAGTTGCATCGGTAATTAGTTTTACATCTATTTTTGCAGTCCATAAAGCCAGTCAGAGATCTAGTATATTGAAGGCAGGCATATTTATTGCCTTAGTGGAATGTTTAAGCATTGCTTCTATATTTTTGCTTACAGATGAGAATAATATTACAACCTTTGTGTTATCTATGACCTTTGCTCTTATGAATGGTTTGTTAACAGCAGTATTTGTCATAGGCATACTTCCATTTTTTGAAGTCTCTTTTGGAATACTTTCTTCTGTCAAATTAGTGGAATTGTCTAATCCTAATCACCCAATGTTGAGAAAGCTGTTGACTGAAACACCTGGTACATATCACCATAGTGTGATGGTTGCTAATCTGTCAGAAGCGGCTGCAGAATCGATTGGAGCAAATGGTTTATTGTGTAGAGTGGGTTCGTTCTATCATGATGTTGGGAAAACGAAACGTCCAAATTATTTTATTGAAAATCAAATTAATAGTGAAAATCCACATGATACGATTGATCCGGATTTAAGCAAATCGATTATTATAGCTCACGCAAGAGATGGGGTTGAAATGTTAAAAGAACATAAAATGCCTAAACCTATTTGTGATATTGCTGAACAGCATCATGGAACAACTTTACTTAAGTATTTTTATCATAAAGCGAAAAAACAACAGGAATTGTCTGGAGAGTTTGAGGAAGAAATTCAAGAATCAGATTTTCGATATCCTGGACCAAAAGCACAATTTAAAGAAGCAGCAATCGTAGGTTTATGTGATTGTGTTGAGGCAGCGGTTCGATCATTGTCAAACCCTACAATGGATCAAATCAACACGATGGTAGATAAGATTATAAAAGATCGTTTAGAAGACCAGCAGCTTAATGAATGTGACCTAACACTCAAAGAAATTGATACAATAGCTAAAACATTAAAAGAAACTTTATTAGGTATTTTTCATTCAAGGATTGAATATCCTGAATTGCCAAGTCGAGACAATGATAAAAAAGGAGTCACTAAAGATGAAGCTACAGTTAGCATGTAGTAATGAGCAGAACGAAATTGAAATATCGGATAAGTGGGTGGAAGAACTAGAAACAATACTGCAGATAGCAGGGAGTTTGGAAAACATTTCATCTGGCGAAGTGACACTTACTTTCGTTGATGATCAAACGATCCATCAATTAAATAAGGATTATCGGAACATCGATCGACCTACTGATGTGCTTTCCTTTGCTATGCAGGAGTCTTCCAATGAGGAGACGGAGATTTTTTTTGACGAGGATATGGATATAGATGAGATTAGTAATGATATGCTGGGAGATATTATTATCTCCGTATCAACAGCGAAAAAACAAAGCAAAGAGTATGAACACTCCTTGCAAAGAGAGATCGGTTTTTTGTTTGTGCATGGATTTCTTCATTTAATTGGATACGATCATCAGGATGAACAATCTGAAAAAGAGATGTTTGATAAACAAGAAGCTATTTTGCAAGAAGCAGGATTAACAAGATGACTCGATGGTTCCAAAGCTTTAGATATGCTTATGAAGGTTTGGTATATGCGTATTCAACTCAAAAAAATATGAGGTTTCATTTTTTTGCGGGTGTGATCGCACTCATGCTAGCCCTTTATTTTGAATTGTCATATTTGGAAGTATTATTTATTTGTTTAGTGACTTGTTTAGTGATTGTGATGGAATTACTCAATACAGCCATTGAGAAAACCATTGATTTAACGACTCAAGAAGTACATCCACTGGCTAAAATAGCTAAAGATGTTGCCGCAGCTGCTGTTCTAGTAACTGCGGTTTTTGCTGTGATTGTTGGCATTGTTATTTTTTATCATCCAATTCGTTTATGGATAGCTGGAGAATTTGTGAAACCTCATGAGCTCTCCGTTATAAGAATCATAGTTGTGCTTAATTTAGTGTTTTTATGTATAATGATTATTCAACATTCTATTCTTAAAAAAATAAAGGTTATTGAAATCAACATCATATCAGCATTAAATGCTTCTGCACTTACGTTTGTTATACTCACTGACGTGACAAGCATTCAAATCTTATTGACATGTTTTATATCTGTACTGGTCGCAATTGGATTGATAGGTCAAAAAAAGGTTAAACTTAACTCTATTTTGCTTGGTAGTTTTTTCGGTATGGTAATGACAATGTTTATTTATTTTTTAGTATAGGGTAAAGTAAAGAGAAGGTAGTTTATTTAAGGAGGAGAAGGTTTGGACAAGCAAACATTAATAAATAAAGCTATAGAAGCAATGAATAGTGCCTATGCACCATATTCTAATTTTAAAGTTGGCGCAGCATTACTGAGTGAAGATGGAGAAATACATATAGGCTGTAATGTAGAAAATGCTGCATATGGTCCAACGAACTGTGCTGAGAGAACGGCTATGTTTCGTGCTATTGCAGATGGATATAAACCAAAATCGTTTAAAGCAATTGCAGTTGCAGGGGATACTGAAAATCCAATCAGTCCGTGTGGTGTATGCAGACAAGTATTGGTAGAATTATGCTCTGAACAAATGCCAGTTATATTAGTGAATTTAAAAGGTGATCAAACAGAAACGACTGTTGCAGAATTACTGCCAGGCGCATTTCATTTATAGAGGTATTTAGGAGGAATTAGTAATCATTATGAGTAAATCATATAAGTCGGGGTTTGTATCCATCATTGGTCGACCTAACGTAGGTAAATCTACATTTTTAAACCAAGTGATTGGACAGAAAATTGCCATCATGTCAGACAAACCTCAAACAACAAGAAATAAAATACATGGTGTATATACAAAAGATGATACACAAATCGTTTTTATGGATACGCCCGGAATTCATAAACCTAAGTCTAAATTAGGAAGGTTCATGCTAAGTATTGTAGAAAATGCATTAAGTGAAGTGGATGTCATTTTATTTGTGGTCGATGTAGAGCAAGGAATTGGAAAAGGGGATCGTTTTATTATAGAACAACTAAAATCGGTCAGAACTCCTGTCATTTTAGTGTTGAATAAAATTGATCTTGTGCATCCTGAGCAATTGCTTCCCATCATTACTACATATAAAGATCTATATGAATTTTCAGAAATTGTTCCAATATCAGCAAAGATGGGGAATAATATTCAACCCCTCTTAGATCAAATTCGTAAAAATTTACCTGATGGTCCTCAATATTATCCTGAAGACCAAGTGACTGACCATCCCGAGCAGTTTATTTGTGCAGAATTAATACGCGAAAAATTGTTGGAGGTTACACGTGAGGAAGTCCCTCATTCTATAGCGGTTCAAATTGAGCAAATGAAACAAGATGATAATGGGGTTGTGCATATTTCTGCATTAATTTATGTTGAAAGAAAATCTCAAAAAGGGATCATTATTGGTAAGCATGGTTCTGTTTTGAAAGAGATAGGAAGAAAATCCAGACAGGATATGCAGAGATTGTTAGGTTCAAAAATTTTTCTAGAGCTTTGGGTAAAAGTTAAAAAAGACTGGCGCAACCAAGATATCGTACTTAAGGATTTAGGCTTTCATCACGAATAATTTTTAATGGAGTCGAGCGTTTTACACTTATCACCCATGAATATTTTTACTGGTATGAATTACTTCGGATATTCTGTTCATAAATGTTTAAGCTAATAAAGACATCAATCATTTTACGACATAGCCACTGAAAGGAATGACTGCCATGCGAGATTTTTCGTGGAAGTATTTTATTAACACTGGAGATGTCGACGCTTATTTATTATACAAGCAAATCAATGAACAAGATGAAGAAGAACTAGAGCAGGAAGACATACCCGAGGAAGATGGAGTGATTAATTAGGGAAGAGGAAAGAAGGATGTTGTATAAGGTAGATGGTATTGTCATCCGTACGATCGATTATGGTGAAGGCAACAAAATTATTGTAATATATACAAAAGAAATGGGGAAAGTGAGTGTTATGGCTAGAGGGGCGAAGAAGCTAAAGAGTCGCCTTTCTAGCGTCACTCAATTATTTACTTATGCACAGTATACATATTATAAAACTGGGAAAATGGGTACATTAAACGATGTCGAAACATTAAAATCCTTTCATGAATTGAATTTAGATATATTCAAATCTACTTATGCTTCTTATCTTGTTGAATTAGTTGATCGAATGTTGGAGGAACAAGAAGGTAGTGCTTATATTTTTGAACAATTGGTAGCCTCTTTAGAATTTATTCAAGATGATAAAGACCCCCAAATCATTACACATATATTTGAATTAAAAATGCTTGAACTGGCTGGTTATTACCCAGTATTAACAGAATGTATCTCATGTGGATCAGATTTAAACAACAGCACGTTCATATCAGCTTCTTTAGGAGGTACACTATGTAACAAGTGCAGTTCTAAAGAGCAATATGTTAAAAAAATAAATGCCCGAGCTTTAAAACTATTGCAAGTGTTTCAACAAATGGATATCAGAAGATTAGGAAAAATAAATATATCCGATCCAATCAAGAATGAAATCAAAATGATTATGAGGGAATTTATGGATGCACATGTGAATATTAATTTTAAATCTCGGTATGTGTTGGATCAAATTTTAAATTATCATCAAAAGTAAATATGGATTTTCAGCATGATTTGAATTTGACATTTTAATAACATCATAATATACTAATGTTTAAACTGTTTTTCATTTAAAGATACAGAGAAGGAAAAGAGTAACCTATTAATGTCTTGAATAGCGAGTCAGGGATGGTGGGAGCCTGATCAAACATATTTGGTGAACGGCATTCTGGAGTATCTAATTTATAAAGCGGATAATTGAGGCTGTTATCTTCATTATCAAATAGGGTGGAACCGCGGGTAAACATCTCGTCCCTATGTCATTCATTGACATAGGGACTTTTTATTGCCTCAAAAAGTGATAGTCGGCTAAGTAGTTAGTCTACTAAATATAAGGAGAGTGATTTTGTGAATTTTCAAAATATGATTTTAACCTTGCAGCAATTTTGGTCAGAGCAAAATTGCATTATCGTTCAACCGTATGATGTTGAAACAGGCGCAGGGACATTAAATCCAATGACGTTTTTACGCAGCATTGGTCCTGAGCCATGGAATGTTGCTTATGTAGAGCCTTCTAGAAGACCGGCGGACGGTAGGTATGGTGAGAACCCGAATCGTTTATATCAGCATCATCAATTTCAAGTTATATTAAAACCATCTCCAGACAATATTCAAGAAATTTATTTAGAAAGCTTAAAACAGTTAGGAATTCATGCTGAAGACCATGACATTCGTTTTGTAGAGGATAATTGGGAACATCCTGCTTTAGGTGCTTGGGGATTAGGTTGGGAAGTATGGTTAGATGGTATGGAAATTACTCAATTCACGTATTTCCAACAAGTTGGAGGAATTGACACGAATCCTGTAGCTGTGGAGATTACATATGGTTTGGAACGATTAGCTTCATATATTCAAGATAAAGAAAATGTTTTTGATTTGGAATGGGTTGAAGGAGTTAAGTATCGAGATGTATTCCATCAACCAGAGTATGAGCATTCAAAATATACTTTTGAAATTTCAGATACAAAAATGCTGTTTACACTTTTTAATATGTATGAAGAAGAAGCAAAGAAAATATTAGAACAAAATTTGGTTTTTCCTGCATATGATTATGTTTTAAAATGTTCACATACCTTTAATCTATTGGATGCAAGGGGAGCCATCAGTGTAACAGAGCGTACTGGTTATATCACAAGAGTTCGAAATCTTTCAAGATTATGTGCTTCAACTTATTTACAAGAAAGAGAACGTTTGGGATTTCCACTTCTAGAAGGTAAAGGAGGGAGTAACAATGAATAAAGATATATTGATCGAAATTGGAATGGAAGAAATACCTTCCAGATTTATTCGTGATGCTGCCAATTTATTAGAAAAGAAAATAAGTGAATGGTTATCAGATTCCCGTATACATTTTTCTGGAACAAAAGTATTTGCTACTCCTCGCAGATTAGCTGTAGTTGTAAATGAAGTATCAACAAAACAACCTGACTTAAGAAGTGAAGTGAAAGGCCCATCCAAAAAAATTGCTCTAAATGAACAAGAGGAATGGAGTAAAGCAGCTTTAGGATTTGCTCGTAGTCAAGGGGTAGAACCATCTGATTTGTTTTTTAAAGAGTTAAAGGGAATTGAATATGTACATGCTGTGAAAAATGAGATCGGTATTGAAACAAAAAGCATTCTTTCAGATGGGATTAGTAAAATTATTACTTCAATGGTTTATCCTAAAAATATGAGATGGGGCAAACATGATTTGAAATATGTTCGTCCAATACGCTGGCTTGTTGCATTGTATGATGAGGTAATCATTCCTTTAGAAATTACGGGTGTCCATTCAGGAAGAACTTCAAGGGGACATCGTTTCCTAGGAAAAGAAGTAGATATTCAACATCCTTCTACTTATGTATCTCAATTGAAGGAATCATTTGTCTTTGTAGATATAGAAGAGAGAAAACAGCTCATTCATAATCAAATTAATACGTTGGCGAAGGATAAAAATTGGGTTGTATCAATCAAAGATGATTTATTAGAGGAAGTGCTTTTTCTTGTTGAATATCCAACAGCACTTTATGGCTCATTTCAATCTGAGTTTCTGGAAATTCCACAAGAAGTATTAATTACTTCTATGAGAGAACACCAACGATACTTTCCTGTTTTTGATCATGAAAGTAATTTGTTACCTCATTTTATCACGGTACGAAATGGGGACAAAAAATCTTTAGATGTAGTAGCAAGAGGGAATGAAAAAGTACTTAAAGCAAGGTTAGCTGATGCAAGATTTTTCTATCAAGAGGATCAGAATTTACCAATAGATAAAGCATTAGCTAAACTTGAAAAAATCGTATATCATGAAGAACTTGGTACTGTAGGAGATAAAGTGCGAAGAATTCGCACGATATCTGATCAAATCGCTAAGTTTTTATCAGTTGATGAAAAAGTACAGAGACAAGTTACAAGAGCATCAATGATATGTAAGTTTGATTTGGTAACGCAGATGGTTTATGAATTCCCAGAATTACAAGGAGTTATGGGAGAGGATTATGCACTTAAGGCCGGAGAAGACCCTGTTGTGTCAAGTGCTATCTCTCAGCATTATCAACCGCGTTTTTCTGGAGATAGTTCTCCTGAATCCATTGTTGGTGCTATTGTGAGTATAGCCGATAAATTGGACAGCATTGTAGGATGTTTTTCTATTGGAATTGTACCTACAGGTTCACAAGATCCTTATGCTTTGCGAAGAAGTGCTGCGGGGATAGTACAAATCGTATTGGATCAAAAACTTAATGTCAATTTAACTGATTTATTTGATATTTGTTTTGCAGTGTATGAGGAAAGTAATTTGTTAAAAACTGAGATGGACGATCTTAGAGAGAAATGTTTCGACTTTTTTTCATTAAGAGTTAAAAATGTACTTACGGATATGAACATTAGATATGACGTGATAGATGCTGTAATGGCAACGAATATTAACGATATTTCTTCTGTTGTACGTAGAGGAAAGGCTGTAATGCAGTTTGTTGAACAATCGGATGTAAAAATTACATTAGAATCATTTAACCGTGTAAATAATTTAGCATCGAAAGCAGAAAATAAAAAAATAGAGGAAGCCTATTTTGAAGAAAATGTTGAACATGATCTGTATCAGAAATGGAATCAACTTCATTCTTCATTTACTAAGAAATTAGAAACCTCTTTAGAACTAGAAGCTCTTGAGATGTTAAAACAATTGCAAATTCCAATCACATCGTTTTTTGATAAAGTAATGGTTATGAGTGAAAATGAAAATTTAAGAAGAAATCGTTTGGCATTATTAGCAAATATATCGGAAGATATAACTAAAATCGCTGATTTTCAAAAAATAGTAATTTAGTGTAATGGATTACATTGTTTGTTAGCAGTTGCAGGATTTTTATGTTTAAGTATCGTATATAATAATTTAAGCTACTCTAAATAGAAAATGGTGATAACAATTCATAATATTCGTATGATTGTTGATGCTGATGCATGTCCCGTTAAAAGTGAAATTGTACTGCTCGGTAAACAATTTCAAATTCAAGTTGTGATGGTAGCGTCCTTTGATCACTCTTTAAAAAATGAAGACGGTGTAGTAAACATTCAAGTAGACCGATCTGATCAGTCAGCAGATTTGTATATTTCCAATCATATTTCTGCTGGTGATATTTTAATTACGCATGATTTTGGATTAGCTTCTATATGTTTAGGTAAGAGTGTAAAAGTGATATCACCGCGCGGTAAGTTTTATAATGAGCAATCTATTGATTTTTTGCTGGAAAACCGTCATGAAAGTGCAAAAAAGAGAAGAAGTGGACATTTTACCAAAGGTCCAAAACCATTTTCAAAAGAGGATCGTAATAATTTTCTACAAACAATGACAAATTTTTTAAAACAATTGCAGGATATTGAATGAAAATAGCGAAATATAAATTGTTAATAGCAGATGAAGGTGGTTAAGTGTCAAATATTGGTGTTCCAGACGAGGTCATCGAAACGGTTTTAAAACAAAATGACATTATTGATATTATCAGTAAATATGTACATTTATCAAAACAAGGAAAAAATCTAAAAGGTCTTTGTCCGTTTCATTCTGAAAAAACTCCTTCATTTACAGTATCGCCCGATAAACAAATCTTCAATTGCTTTGGTTGTGGAATTGGTGGTAATGTTATTAAATTTATGATGGAAATAGAAAACTACTCATTTCCAGAAGCAGTACAACAGCTAGCTGAAGATGCTGATATTCCTTTTCATTGGCATGGGGGTCATAATGAAAATCCAGAACAGCAGAAAGAAAAGTCTGATCTATTAAAAGCGCACGAGTTATCTGGAACTTTTTTTCATTATATATTAAAAAATACAGTACATGGAAAAGATGCTGTTCAGTATTTGGAAAAAAGGGGTTTCTCAATGAAGTTAATAAATCAATTTCAGATCGGATATATCCCCGCAATGAGAAACACGTTATCAGACTTTTTGCATAAAAGAGATTTTTCACTTCCTCTAATGGAAGAGGGTGGACTACTTTCTAAATCTGATCGGCAGCAGTACGTAGACCGATTTAGAGATCGCATCATGTTTCCAATAACGAATGCCAGAGGGAATATAATTGCTTTTGCAGGCAGAATTTTGGGTGATGGTCAGCCAAAATATTTAAACTCACCCGAAACCATTCTGTTTAATAAGAGTAAAACATTGTATAACTTTTATCAGGCAAAAAAAGAAATCAGAAAGACCGGGCGCATCGTTCTTTTTGAAGGGTATGTTGATGTAATCAAGGCTTGGGATGCAGGAGTTTTAAATGGGATAGCAACAATGGGAACTGCTGTCACTGAAGAACATGCAACCACTTTAAAGCGATATGCTGATCAAATTATTTTATGTTTTGATGGGGATGAAGCGGGTCAAACAGCTGCCATAAAAAATCTTTCTATTTTAGAAAAAATGAAATTTCAAGTTTATGTTGCTATGCTGCCAGACCTTATGGATCCTGATGATTACATTATGACACATGGATCTGATCGTTTTAAAAGAGAGGTTATAGAAAATGCAGTATCTGCTACAAAATATAAAATATTGTACTTGCGAAAAAACTTTAAGTTAAATGATGACAATGAGCGACTGCGCTACATTCGATCAGCGTTAAAAATCATTGCCCAGCTAGATTCACCAACCGAAAGAGAACATTACATTAAAGAGATGTCTAGTGACTTCGATTATTCCTTTGAAACATTAAAACAAGAAATGTTTGAGATCAAACAGGAATTAGAAAAAAAACTTGGCAAAGGGGATAATAACGAAAAACGGTGGAATAATGTAATGAATGGAAGTGGCAAGGAAGTTGCCCCTTCACTATTACCAGCTTATCATAATGCTGAAAAGAATTTACTAGCTATTATGATGTATAACCGGCAAATTACAACTTATGTTGAAAAAGAGATTGGTGATCAGTTTAATGTAGAGATTCATGGTGCAATAGCAGCTTATTTATACGCCTTTTTTGCTCAACATGAAAAACCTGATATAAGTAAATTTTTGGCCATGCTACGAAATGATGAGCTAGAGAATGTGGCTAGTTCAATTTCACTCATCGGTGACCATCACGCTACAAATTCTAAAGTTATTGATGATTACATTAAACAAATCAAGAAATTTTCTCAGCAGCATATTATAAAACAAAAGAGATTAGAAAGAGATCAAGCAGAACGTGCAGGAGATTATATACGGGCTGCAGAAATAGGAAAAGAGATTATAACCCTAGAGAGAAACCAAAAGTAAATTACTTATAGATATCAATCTAGGGAGGAGGGAGTTGGATCAAATGACGAACGATCAACGAACTCAAATTGACGAGACTGAATTAAGCTTGGATCAAGTAAAAGAACAGTTAATTGATTTGGGTAAAAAACGTTCATCACTTACTTATAAAGTTATAATGGAGAAATTATCTCCTTTTGATCAAGAACCAGAACAAATTGATGATTTTTTTGAACACTTGTCTGAACTAGGGATAGAGATTGCAAATGAAGCAGATGTGAATGTACCTATAGCGTCTGAAGTAAATCAAACAGAAGATTTTACATTAGATGACGACTTATCATTACCACCAGGAATTAAAATTAATGATCCCGTTCGCATGTATTTAAAGGAAATTGGGCGTGTGCAATTATTATCGGCTGAGGAAGAAGTCAATTTAGCCATAAGAATTGAAGAAGGTGATGAAGAAGCTAAAAAGAGATTAGCTGAAGCAAATCTTCGTCTGGTTGTAAGTATAGCTAAAAGATATGTTGGACGTGGTATGTTATTCCTTGATTTAATTCAAGAAGGAAATATGGGTCTGATTAAAGCAGTAGAAAAATTTGATCATACAAAAGGTTATAAATTTAGTACTTATGCAACTTGGTGGATTCGTCAAGCGATTACTCGTGCCATTGCAGACCAAGCTAGAACCATTCGAATTCCTGTACATATGGTTGAAACCATTAATAAGTTGATTCGAGTTTCTCGTCAACTGCTACAAGACTTGGGACGTGAGCCTGCACCGGAAGAAATTGCAGAAGAAATGGAATTAAGCACAGATAAAGTTCGTGAAATTATGAAAATTGCTCAAGAGCCGGTTTCATTAGAAACACCAATTGGGGAAGAGGATGATTCACACTTAGGTGATTTTATTGAGGATCAAGAGGCTTTAGCACCTTCTGATGCTGCAGCTTATGAATTGCTTAAAGAGCAGTTAGAAGATGTCCTTGATACTTTAACCGAACGTGAAGAAAATGTACTACGTTTAAGATTTGGTTTGGATGATGGACGTACGAGAACTTTAGAAGAAGTAGGGAAAGTATTCGGAGTTACCCGTGAGCGTATTAGACAAATTGAAGCAAAAGCGTTAAGAAAACTGAGACATCCAAGCCGAAGTAAAAGATTAAAAGATTTTCTTGAATAATATTTTTTTGGTTCATTTGAAGACCTTTCTGCTTGCAGTGGGGTCTTTTGTTTTTATTTGATGGGTCCATAGCTCTACATAATAGTTGTTATTTTTTTCAATATTGTGGATTTTCTGTTTAAGTCATATTTAGTTTAACTCTTTTCCATTTTTAATGCAAATTTTAAAAAATGTTTTTTTCTAACATTAGACAACATCTTCTAGGACTTCAATAGGAGTCTTTGAACTAAGGTGATGGATTACAAAGAAGAATAATAATTGGAGTTGTTATAATAATGGTAATCATATCTAAAAGGCTGAAAACGATAGCAGAAAAAGTTTTGCCTAATAGTAAACTCGCAGATATAGGTTCAGACCATGCTTTATTACCTACTTATTTAGCACAGAAAGATCGAATCAAACATGCAGTTGCTGGTGAGGTCAATCAAGGACCTTATGAAGCGGCCAAAAAGCAAGTAGAAGGTGCAAATCTTCAAAGCGTGATTCAGGTCAGGCTTGGAAATGGTCTAGAGGTTATTAAACAAAATGAAATTGATACAATCGTAATTGCAGGAATGGGGGGAGGATTGATAACTAATATCCTAGATCAACCCTTTGATTATACCTGTGTAAGCCGTTTAATACTTCAACCAAATATGGCAGAGGATAAAGTAAGGCAATGGTGTTTAGATCATCATTGGAAACTAGCTGAAGAGGAAATATTGGAGGAAGATGGAAAAATTTATGAAATTATTGTAGCTGATCGAAGTGGAAATGCTGATGAGGAGAATGAACATTTATTTTCTGAAGAAGATATTTTATCGGAGTGTCAAACAAAAGTTACAACTAAGCTAAAAATAATGATGGGTCCTTATTTATTAAGTAACGCTTCTTCTATTTTCGTGAAAAAGTGGAATAGAGAAATCGATAAGAGAGAAAAAGTCATTCAACAATTATCCCAGTCTCATTTAGATGAGGCAGCAAAGAAGAAAAAAGAATTTATAACTGAAGTAAATCAATTAAAGGAGGTAATCAAATGTCTGCAAACGGACAAACCATCATTCAGCTCTTAGAGCAGTGGACTCCTAAATATTACGCAGTTCCTGATGATAAAATTGGATTACAGTTAGGGACACTAAATAAAAAAATTGACAATGTTATGGTTACACTAGATGTAACTGAACAAGTAGTAGATGAGGCGATTGAAAATGATGTTGGGTTGATTATTGCACATCACCCGATCATATTTAGACCATTAAAACATATTAGAACAGACTTTTCGGCAGGTAGGATATATGAGAAGTGTATTAAACACGATATTGCTGTTTATATTGCTCATACGAATCTGGATGTTGCTGAAGGTGGCATAAATGATATGATGGCCAATGCATTAGGATTAAAAGACCTTTCACCACTTGAAGAAGTGCATACAGAAAAATTAAATAAACTTGTAGTTTTTGTTCCTGAGGAAGCCCACAATAATGTATTAAAATCTATCTTTGCAGCTGGTGCGGGCTGGATTGGTGATTATAGTCATTGCAGCTTTAATATTAAAGGGGAAGGTACTTTTTTGCCCCATGTTGATACTGATCCATATATAGGTGAACAAGGTAAACTAACTAAAGTAAATGAAATTCGAATAGAAACAATAGTACCTCAAAGTATCCAGAGGAAAGTCATTCAAGCCATGTTGAAGGCTCACCCATACGAAGAGGTTGCTTATGATTTATATCCTATGGATTTGAAAGGGAAAAGTTTTGGGTTAGGTAGAGTTGGACGTTTACCTAGAATAAAAACGCTTGAGGAGCTTTCAGAGTTAGTTAAATTAAATTATGATGTGACTATGGTAAAAACAGTTGGGATTTTAAATAAACCTATTCATAAGGTGGCTGTTCTTGGTGGATCTGGCAGCAGATATGTTCAGCAGGCGAAATACGCTGGAGCAGACGTTTTAATTACAGGAGATATAGACTTTCATACAGCTCAAGATGCTTTAGCGGATGGGATGTCCATAATAGATCCGGGACATCACGCTGAAAAGATCATGATTAAACACGTTGCTGGATATTTGCAAAAGGAGTTTGATTCCAAAAATATAGGAACTAATGTTCTGGAATCAAATATAAACACGGATCCGTTTACTTTTTTATAACGCGAGAATACATAAAAGTAAGCTACACTTAGTAAATGTGAATTTTTTCTTGAATTTCTAAAATTAAGTGCTTGTTATTTATGAATTCAATCTGTTATACTATTCTTCGTGACGGAAAGTTTGACGAACAATCGCTGGAGATTATATCTCGAGAGGAAAGTCCGGGCTCCACAGGGCAGGGTGCTGGATAACGTCCAGTCAGCGCGAGTTGAAGGATAGTGCCACAGAAATGGACCGCCGATGGCATACCTATGTATGCACAGGTAAGGGTGGAACCGTGGTGTAAGAGACCACGAGGATTTATGGTGACATATTTCCTGGTAAACCCCACTTGGAGCAAGACCTAATGAAACGCAGTGATGACTATCACAACCTTAGCCCGAGGTGCGTTTAGGTTGGTCGCTTGAGCTGTATAGTAATATACAGCCTAGATAGATGATTGTTACTTCATTGGTGGGAGGGGTGACACCCGTTAATACCACTGGAAGGTACAGAACCCGGCTTATGGCAAACTTTCTAAATAATAGGTCGTTAAAAGGGAGTGGAATGTTCCACTCCTTTTATTTTGAATATAGGGAATTACATGTCGCTTTCGTGGCATAAAAATCAATCACATAATCAATCACATATTCACCCTTTACTCCACAGTTGAGGGATTTTTATTAGGAGTTAGTGATTCAATCAATCTTTGAAACCAAGATTTATTTTCCTTTGATTTTGTAGCTTGATTTCCACTTGCATTTTGTAATGCTCTTTCAACTTGAATCATTCCAAATCCATAATAGTTATCTTTCCCTGCATCCCCTAAATCAACAGATGTATTTCGTATAATATCCAAAACCTCTACATTTTTCAATGAAGGGTTTAAAGAACGAATCATTGCAGCTAGAGCTGAAACATGTGGGCTAGCCATAGAAGTACCAGATAGTGCAGCATATTGACCATCAGGGTAAGTGCTTGCAATATTCACTCCAGGTGCCATTACATCAAGATAATCACCATAATTAGAGAAATCTGCTTTATTTGATGATTCATCTGTCGCTGAAACCGCTAGCACTTCAGGGTATGCTGCAGGATAACCAGGTTGATCTGTGTTGTCATTTCCTGTAGCAGCAATTAAAACTACATCTTTGTCATAGGCATATTTTATCGCATCATGAAGGAATTGTGTCTCAGCATAATTTCCTAAGCTCATATTAATCACTTTTGCCCCATTATCCGTCGCCCATATCACACCCTGTGCAACTGCATAGGTGCTTCCTGCACCTGTTGAATCAAGAACTTTGATGGGCATGATTTTATTGTACCAACTCATTCCTGCAATACCTTCTGAATTATCTACTGACGCAGAGATAATGCCTGCTACATGTGTTCCATGTCCTACATCATCTAAGGGCTGCTCATCTTCATTTACAAAATTAGCCCCTTCCACAAGTTGACCTTTTAAGTCAAGATGACTCAAATCTACTCCCGTATCAATAACTGCTACTGTTACGTTTTGACTGCCTTTGCTTAAGTCCCATCCTTGCAAAGTATTAATCATGGGGAGGTTCCATTGATAAGGATTGAATAATATATCATTAGGTTCATATTCAACTGCTTCGTTTGTCATATATAAATAATGGGGTTCTGTATATTCAATATCCCATCTATTAAAATAACTCATCATTTGCTCGGCATCCATTGTATCAGAGCTAAATACATAGGTATATCCCAGCTTCTTCATAGAAGTTGCTCTAATATCAGATTGAATTTGCTGTAAATCAACTTCTGAAGGGTCATTGTTAAATTTAACTACAATTTCTTTCAAGTGATAATGGCTTGTTCCTACATTTTGTTCTGGATGATCTACTTTTACATCTTGTAATGTTTCAGAATCCACTGACTTAACGCCATATCTTTTATCACTTGGATATGGCACAATTCTTAAATTTTTCTTTTGTTCGACAGCTACTTGATTTAACAGATCTTGTTTAATTAAACCAATTAATGAAAATGTTTTGTTTTCTGAAGGTACTCCCAAAATAAAATATTGGTCTTTATTATATTGAAAAGTTTCTGATTGATAAATTTTATTTTGTTTTAAAATTTCATTGCCTTCGCTCTTTAAATACTCCTGTACTTTCGTTGTTAAATTTTGATCTTTATTTCCTACTGATATCGCTTGATTTGTATCATTTAGGTTAGTCCACATTACTTGAACTACATTTTTATGATTTTTTTTCATTTGAGACAAAATTGACTTTTTATCATCTGAATTATTTAATTCATTTAAAGCTTTGTTGAAATGTCTAGTACACTGGATTCTACAAAGATCATTTGAAATATTCACATCTTGCTTCATCACAGATTCTTTCACTTTTATTTCTGTATTTTGATCTGT
The DNA here is from genome assembly GCF_030730905.1 of Chengkuizengella axinellae. GTDB lineage: Bacteria > Bacillota > Bacilli > Paenibacillales > KCTC-33759 > Chengkuizengella > Chengkuizengella axinellae. Next base: position 661,058 of record NZ_JAVAMP010000001.1, read on the forward strand.
ATAAATACGTGTATTTTTTTCATCTTTTTTTTGATCTCCTTGTGGAATTACAATTAGAGCAAAAGCTGTAACTACAACGAGAGGAAGTGCAATTTTATAAAATTTCATCTAAAACCCTCCTAAAACATATTGAAAGTTCATTCGTGTAGGTATAGAATATCTTTAGATTCTAAAAAAAGCTGTTCTTTTATACATTTCATTAACATCAATTACATGAAAAGCTGTGCAATCTATGTTACGATTAAAATATAGTCATTAAGGGTTGGTTGTCAGTTTAAGGAGGATCTATTTATGACTAAGGACAATGTAAAAAATTTATGTGAAACTACAAAAGGAAAATTAAAGGGAGTCATTGAAAAAACAGAAACATTTTTGAATCATCATTCACTAACTCAACTAAACATAGACAATGATTTTGAAATGGAACAATTTTATAGGAAGATTTTATCTGATGCGAGACATTTACTTGTTTTTTCTGAAGTTTCATACGAAAAACTTGGAATTTGTTTAAGAAGACCAAATTTTAATTTAGACTATTCGGAAAAAGTACTTTTTGATGTTTATCACAAGTGTGTAAATTCATTTTTCTACCCTAAACATGAATGTTATGCAGAAGATGGTAGATATGCTTATACAGGACAAGATGCTATTCGATTTAGGAAAAAACCTTCTCGTGAAATTAGGAATCTTATTCTTGAACTGTCTAAAATATTTGAAGAACTAAGAGAAGACTTAGCATTTTATGAAACAGATTACATGACTGAAAAGAAGCTGCAGGGTAAAAGCGTTTAAATAATAAAAGAATAAAAAATTGAATGAAACCATCCTTTAGGGTGGTTTTTTCTTACACTTTAAGTATTTATAAATACCTGTTTTCGTGTTTAAGGCTCGCCAATCTAAACTCAGAACCTGATTTGGAAAAATAAATGCAAGTATAGATTTTAGCCAGTAAGGAAAAATAATGATGGGGGTGATCATAATGCCGCAAGTAAAATGCAGTGTAGCAAATTGTGAATATTGGGCATCTGGTAATAATTGCAATGCTAATCAAATTATGATTGAAGTAGATCAGCATGCAAATGCAAATTTTAATGAGGAATTTGCTGGAGAAGGCTTTGATTCCAACCATCAAGATAATGCGACAAAGGAATCAAATACATGCTGCCACACATTTAAAAGAAAGTCATAACTTCATCTGTGGTTGCAAAGGAGGTTAGACATGGACACGGAAAATAGAGAATCAGAAAATTTCGAAGAAAATCGAATGGGCAATGATATGTCAAATGAAACCACGCAAGAATTTGATGAAGAATTTGCTGCTGAGTATGCACCATTTAACGTAGCTAATTTTAATCGAGAACGAAACGAATCCCTTCGTGATTCAGCAGAAACAGATGTAGGAGCGAACACAACCTTAGGTATTATTTCACTTGTATTTGCTCTTGCTTCATGGTTTATTTATCCGTTAGTGTTAGGTCCTGCTGCTGCTGTATTTGGTTTTATTGCATGGTATCAAGGGAGCCGTACATTAGGCGGATGGTCCATTGCACTTGGTGTTATTGCATTCTTAGCTTATATGGTGTTGCCTCTGTACACCTAGGTTTGCAAAAAAAACAAGCCCTATTTTATTGGGTTTGTTTTTTTGTATAATATCTAGAACTTATCTTCACCTACTGAGGTTTTGGGGTTTATTTACTTCACTTTTGTGAGTGTATTGTGTAAAATCGGTGGAGGAGAGAAATCATTGTGTTTTAAAGGGGTTATAAAAATGTATTATTTTGACCACTCAGCTACAACACCTCCATTTCCTGAAGTGACAGAAACGGTTTCAGAAGTCATGAAGAATTATTATGGTAATCCATCTTCACTTCATCAACTAGGTATCGACGCTGAGAATTTAATAAGAACAGCCAAGCATGTAATGGCAGAATCATTAAATATAGACAGTGAGCAGCTTATATTCACCTCAGGAGGCACTGAGAGCAATAACTTGGCAATCAAAGGAATTGCATTTCAATATCAAAACAGAGGAAAACATTTAATTACTACTGAAATAGAACATGCATCCGTGTATGAAAGTTTTAAACAGCTTGAAAAATTAGGATTTAAAGTGACTTATTTACCTGTAGATCATACGGGACAGGTTTCTATATATGATTTGCAACAAGCTATAACAGATGAAACGATATTAGTCAGCGTCATGCATGTGAATAATGAGGTTGGAACCATCCAACCTATCGAAGAAATTGCTAATTTATTATTCAAATACAAACGGATTTTTTTTCATGTAGACGCCATTCAAAGTATTGGTAAAATTTCTATATTTCCAAAACAGTGGAATATCGATTTAGTAAGCATATCTGCACATAAGTTAAATGGTCCTAAAGGTGTTGGTGTATTATATTACAGGGATGGAATTAAACTTTTTCCTTTATTGTCTGGTGGTGGACAAGAAGGAGGTTACCGTTCTGGAACTGAAAATGTCCCTCAGATTGTAGGTATGGCCAAAGCGGTTCGAATTTCAATGGATAAACAAAAGAAAAACGAAGATCATTTGTATCAATTAAGGAAAAGAACGACTGATTTTATTATTCAAATTCCTGAACTTAAATTAAATGGTTCTAATGACTTATACCAGATGGCACCACATATCGTACATTTTTCTTTTACAGGGATGAAATCTGAAGTGATTATTCATGCTCTAGAAAAAAAAGGGATTTATGTTTCCACTCGTTCTGCATGCGCTTCTGGAGAAAGCAAGCCAAGCCGTGTACTTGAAGCAATGGGAGCATCTAGAAGCAATGCGAATAGTGGTATACGTATTAGTATGTCTGCTGATCATTCTAATAACGATATTGATATGTTGTGCACACAACTTGAGCAGGTTGTACAAGAGTATAAAGGTTTTAGAAAATAGGGGGAGAAATAAAGATGAAGCCAGATTATATATTACTTCGTTTGGGAGAACTTACTTTAAAAGGTAGAAATCGAAGTGTGTTTGAAAATCGAGTGTTAACTCAATTACGAGATTTTTTGAAATCATATCCTAATATTCAAATCATAAAAAATTACGGTAGAGTATATATCCAATTAAATGGAGAGCCGTTTAAGGACATTGCTGAACAGTTAAAGAAAATATTTGGACTTGTTTCTTTTAGTCCTGTAAACAAAGTAGACACTGAACTCGAAGCCATGAGAAAAGTTAGCTTGGAATTAATGAACAATGTTTCACCAAAACCAAAAACCTTTAAGGTTTCGGTTCGTAGAGCATACAAACATTTCCCTCATGACTCGCAAGAGCTTAACCACTTAATAGGTGGATACGTATTGCACCATACCCCAGGATTAAAAGTAAATGTACATGAACCTGATGTTATTTTAAAAGTAGAAGTAAGGGAAGAAGGTACATTTATCTACTCGGAGATCATTCCTGGCCTCGGTGGTTTTCCACTAGGAAGCAGTGGTAAATCCATGTTAATGTTATCGGGGGGAATTGACAGTCCTGTTGCAGGTTACCTAGCGATGAAGCGAGGGATGAAATTAGAAGCAGTCCACTTTCATAGTGCACCATTTACTAGTGAGCGAGCAAAACAAAAGGTGATTGATTTAGCTAAAGAGTTGACAAATTACTCTGGTAAGATGAAGGTGCATATTGTACCGTTTACTGAAATTCAAACGAAGTTTAATGAACATCCTCGAAAGAATCTAATCATTACATTCATGCGAAGAGCGATGTTAAGAATTACTGAAAAATTAGCAGAGAAAAATGGGAATTTAGGAATTATAACAGGAGATAATTTAGGTCAAGTGGCAAGTCAAACATTGTCGAGTTTGAATGTGATAGGTCGTGCCACTAGCATGCCAATATTGCGCCCTTTAATTACGATGGATAAAAATGAAATTATTAGGATAGCTGAAGATATTAATACGTTTGATATTTCCATACTTCCATATGAGGATTGCTGTACTATATTCCTACCCAAAAATCCATCCACAAATCCTAACTTAGGTGTGGTTGAGAGAATTGAAGAAACAATGGAATGGCTTCCGCAAAGCATAGAAGATGCAGTTGAGAATACGGAAACCATTATTGTATCTAAACAAGAAGAAGAAAAATTAAGTCATTTGTTTTGAGCCTTGAATTTGGGCTCTTTTTTCTTTTCTTGAATTCATTAATTTACCTGCTGCAAGTACACCAATGACAATGGCGATAACAATAATCCATTTTAATGATGTGTTGTTTTCAAAGAAAGTACTTAATTGAGCTTCCTTTGTGATCATTTTAGCTGCTGTATAGGCCAATATTCCGGAACCGAAATAGATGATGATAGGGAAACGTTCGATTACTTTAATAAACAAAGTGCTACCCCATATGATAATTGGTACACTAATTAACAATCCTAATATCACTAATAAAAACTCTCCATCTGCTGCACCAGCAACGGCTATAACGTTATCTAACCCCATAGATGCATCTGCAACGACAATAGTCCAAACCGCTGCCCACATACTTTTCGCAGCATTAATATCATGATCTGCATCATCCACTAAAAGCTTATAAGCGATCCAAATCAGCAATAAACCTCCAATGAGCAATAACCAAGGAATTTCTAATAACCATACAACAAAAATCGTAGCGACAATACGTATTCCTATAGCTCCAGCTGTACCTAAAATGATTACTTTTTTCTGTTGGTGTTTTGGTAAATTTCTAGCTGCTAGACCAATCACTATTGCGTTATCACCTGCTAATACTAAATCAATAAAAATAATGGTGATGAGTGCGGAAATAAACTCAAAAGTAAAAAAATCCATCGTGTACGCTCCTTCAAATTTTATTTCATCGTAAGAGTCCAAACAAAAAGACCCTTACCATGTTATTGGTAAAGGTCTTGCTAACAACGTATTGTTGCCAACAAAGCCGGAGAAGGTTTCTTCTCGAAATGACGACTTTGCTGTGACAGCTACTCCCCTAAACTCATTATATATATTATAAATGCATTTTAATTTATTCGTCAAGAAAATAAAGGACAACTTTCATACATGGAATGAATTGGTCTTGAATAAACATGTACAAACTGTGATAGGTGGTGTTAGATGTGGTAGAAAATCTATTAATCCTTGTGGAAATTGTTATTATTAATATTGTATTAAGTGGAGACAATGCCATAGTCATAGCATTAGCGAGCAAGAACCTTCCGCAGCATCAGCAAAAAAAGGCAGTATGGTGGGGAGCAGCAGGTGCAGTAATACTTCGGTTAGTTTTAACAGTAGGTGCGGTTTTTTTATTGGAGATTCCGTATATTCAGGCGGTTGGATCGGCTCTTCTTTTATATATAGCGATTTCACTGCTTATCAACGATAATGATCATTCTGTTAAAGAAGTTTATTCATTAGGAGCAGCCATATGGACAATTGTTGTAGCTGATTTTGTGATGAGTTTAGATAATGTGTTGGCTATTGCTGCGATTGCACAAGATGACTATATTTTATTATTTCTTGGGATTGGTATGAGTATTCCTCTAATTGTTTGGGGAAGTACGTTTTTTATGAAATTGCTTGAGAAGTTTTCAATATTTGTTTATCTTGGAGCAGGGATATTAGGATATACTGCTGGAGAAATGTTATTAAATGATCAAAAGGCAATTATTCTACTTAAACATGCTCATCATTCAGTTCATTGGTTTATTCCAGCGTTTTGTACTGTATTTGTTCTTTTGGCAGGGGTATTGTTTTCTAAAAAATCATAACAAAAATTAGCAGATTAAAATTATGAATGATAAAAAGAAGTAGTACTATGAAAAAATAGTACTATTTTTTTGCTCTTTTTTCTTTCAAAATAGGAGTAGTGCAGGGTTCTTTATATTAAATATCGTCTATATGGTAAAAGGAGGTATAATGCAACTTTTTACCAATGGTAAGCGTATATTTATTAGATAACACATTATTTGAGAGGAGTAAGACATTGATACGATTTAGAAGTAGCAGCATTTATGTAGTTTTCGTTATATTATTTACTATTTCATTATTTCTAGGAATACATAATGAAGTTTCTTATGCAGAAGAAAAACCTTTGAATCTTCAAATTGAACCAGCTAATGATGGGAGGGTCAGTGAATCGGAATGGCTGCCTATTAAATTCACAATTACCAATCCAGGTGATGATTTACAAGGTGAATTTGTTGTCCAGGTTTTTGATAGAGATGGGGAAGATGAGGCATATGTCCAAGAGCTGGATTTGCCTAAAAATACAACAAAAGTATTCTGGATGTTATTACCTGGTCAAGGTTATAATGCAAATAATCATAAAATCTCGTTCTATGAGAACTCTTTTGATAATGGAGACGAGATAAGTTTTGATAAAAAAGTGTTTATCATATCTTCTTCAGGTTATGAGACTAAATTGGAAGTTGGAGTTTTGGCTTCAGATCCAGATACGATAAATTTTATTGGTTTAATAGGCCAAAATCAATATAAAATCAATCGAGTACATCTCCAAGAGGAGGACCTTCCAAGCGAAGCTATTATGCTGCAGGGATTTGACTTAATCGTAATCAATGATTTTAATACTGAATCATTATCTGATGCTCAAATTCAAGCCATCATAAACTGGACTAAGCAGGGTGGTAAATTAATGATTGCTGGAGGGGCATCTTATCCGAAATCAGCTAATGGATTTGAGGAAATCTCACCAGTAAAATATACGGGGACTCTTTCTGTACAAAATCTGTCATCATTAGAAAATATAGCTTCCGAAGAAGTCATATTTAACAATGATTTTACGATATCACAGGCTGAACTTATTCAAGGTAATATTCTTATTTCTGAAAACGAAACTCCATTGTATGCAGAGCGCAAATTTGGGCTAGGATCAGTAATATACTCGGCTTACGATTTATCATTAGATCCGATCGCTTCTTGGAGTGGGAATAAAAAAGTTTGGAATTATCTTCTTCAGGATGAGATTAGTGAATTAATGTATACTGACAGCGTTTATAGAGATGTTTGGGAATTAGATCGAGCATTAGATCGTTTTGAGTCATTAAATACGCCTCCATTTACGATACTTGTGATTGTATTTTTTGTATATATTATCGTTGTAGCTCCAATATTATATTTTATTTTGAAAGTTTTAGATAAAAGAGAGTGGGGCTGGTGGATTATCCCATCTATAGCGATCTTATCAAGCATGTGCATTTATTTTATTGGTGCATCGGATCGAAACTCTACTTTGGCACAAAGCCTAAGTATTATTAACTTAGATGCGGAAGGAACAGGAACAAAACTAAGTGCTGCTTCTGTGTTTGTACCTAAAGGTGGTACGTATAGTATCGAAACAAATGAACCTCAACATATTTCAACGTTTTTAGAATACAGAAATACTCGAAATACTAGTGGATCTGTTAAAAGTGTTACGTATTTTGAAGAGGGACAAACAAATATAGAGTACAGGGACGTTCCTTATTGGTCTATTAGAAAAGTATGGATGGAAGGGAACCAGATTCAATCCTTTGGAAAACTTCAATATAATATTCAATATAGTAGTAAAGGTTTTGAAGGTGAGATCACAAATTTAACAGATGTGGATTTAAATGATCTTAGCATAGTTATGAATCAAAGTGTTTATCGCATTGGGGATTTAAAAGCGGGTAAAACGGTTTCTATTAATAAAATTTATAGTGCACAAAATTTATATAATGATCAAATCGTTGATAAAATTCTTTTAAATCAATATGGTTCAAATCAATATCAAAATACGAATCAAGAACGAGCATTACTGCTCTTTGCTCTTCAACATATAGGAATGAATGACCGATATGGCAATATAAAATCTACTGAACCTTATATTGTTGGATTGAGCAAGGACCAAGATCATAATATTCTGATTGATGGTGAAGAAGTTTTATCGAATAATCTGAATGTCTGGATACAACCATTAGATATGGAATTGATGAATGAAAACAATCTATACATTCCTTCAGGTTATATTCAACCCTATTTTAATACAGTGAATGTCAGCAATTTTAATATATTTGATTCAAACATGGAGATAGGACAGGGAGAACTTATCATTGAGTATGTTTTGCCTGATATAGAAAATGCAAACTACTCTCGGATAAACTTCACTGGGAATTTATTACACACTTACTTTGAAATATGGAACGAATTTGAGCAGACGTGGGAACCATTTGATGCGAATATAGATGAAGGGGCTTCAGATTATATTACTAGTAATAATAAGATACAAATTAGAATCTTAAAAGATACATCTAATCTGGTTACATTGGAAATCCCGAAAATTTCTTTAGAAGGGACAGTGGAAGAGTAATGATTGAAATTAATAATTTGACAAAAAAGTATGGCAATTTTACTGCCCTCAATAATCTGAATTTAAACATATCTACAGGAACCGTATTTGGATTTGTAGGTCCTAACGGAGCCGGTAAATCTACAACCATGTCTATTTTAGCGACATTATTGTCTCCAACAACAGGTTCTGCAAAGGTTGGTGGTTATGAAGTAACAAAACATCCTAAGGAAGTTCGGAAACTTATTGGTTATATGCCAGATTTTTTTGGCGTTTATGATCATTTTAAGACAGTGGAATATCTTGATTTTTACGGAGCTAGTTACGGAATTCCTAGAAATGAACGTCTACAAGTGATTCCGCAATTGTTGGAGCTTGTGAATCTTTCAGATAAAAAGGACTTTTATGTGGATTCATTATCTCGTGGAATGAAACAACGGTTGTGTTTGGCAAGAAGTTTGATTCATGATCCTGAGTTATTGATACTAGATGAACCTGCCTCAGGTTTGGACCCAAGGGCAAGAATAGAAATGAGAGAAATTCTAAAGGAATTAAAAACAATGGGGAAAACGATTATGATTTCTTCTCATATACTGCCTGAGTTAGCAGAAATGGTGGATGAAATTGGTGTGATTGAAAATGGAGTGCTCGTTTCACAAGGTAAAGTTTCAGACATTCAAAATCAGCTTAGCTCAAATCGCATCTTGAATATCCGTATTTTGGAAAATAAAGAAAGAGCTATGGAACAGCTTAGGGATGAAAAGTTTGTTGCTAAAGTAGAGGCAGATGAAAAAGGACTTCAAGTTCATTTTAGTGGAGAAGATAAAGATCAATTTGAACTACTGTCAAAGTTAATGGCTGATGGACACAAAATTGTATCTTACAGTGAAGCAGAAGCGGATTTAGAAGATGTCTTTTTAGCGATAACGAAGGGAGCATAAATGATGATGTTGTATCTTAAGCAAAAACTAATTAATCCTGTATTAGAGAAGGAATTTCGTTTACGTCTGCGTACAATTCGTTCACCGCTCGCTCTCATGTTTTATTTGTTTGCAATTGGACTAATAGCATTTGGATTTATGTACATGATGTTTAATGACTATTATTACGGCGGTATGAATCCTGAAAGAAGTAGAGAGATGTTTTATTTTTTAAGTGGTGTACAGTTATTTCTCATTTTATTTATGACTCCTGGATTAACAGCTGGGGTGATCAGCAGTGAGAGAGAAAAACAAACCTTAAATATTCTGCTTACAACTCAGCAAAGCTCAACTACGATTATTTTAAGTAAGTTATTTTCATCTATTAGTTTTATGATTTTAATCGTGTTTGCAACACTTCCAATATATAGCATTGTATTTTTGTTCGGAGGTATTTCACCAAGCCAGGTTGTTTTTATCTTTTTATTTTACATTTTTCTTATGTTTTCGTTAGGTGCTTTTGGTATTTTATTCTCAACCATCTTTAAGAAAACGATGATAGCGATCATAACAACTTATGGTACAACGATATTTTTATATGGATTCACTGGGCTTGCTGCTATATTTTTCGAATCAATTAATAGAGGGGTTGGTTCAAATTTAGTTGGTTTTTTATTAAGTTTAAATCCTTTAGCTGCTCTGATCAGTATGTATGATTCGAACTTTACGGAACAAATGTTTAGATCTCAAAAAGATTTTCAGATTTGGGAGATTTTTGTTTTTGTGTATTTTATTATCATGATCATTTGTATTTTATTAAGTATTCGTTTTTTAAGACCAGCGCTAAAAAAGAAAAAACTGAAACAATCTTAAACAGAAAGGTGTACATCATATGAAATCTCAAGGTTTAATAGACTTCATAAAAAAAGTGCGGAATCGCATAAGGTGGCTTGCGATGCTTCGAACTCTTTGGATTGGATTAAATATAGGTTTGATGGCGGCTATTTTCTGGTCTATATTTGCTAGGTTTTATCCTATATCAGACTATAAAATTCATGGGATGTTCGCTATTTGTTTAGGTGTTGTGGGAGGTTTCATTTACTGGTATACCAAACGAGTAACGTATTTGGATGCAGCTAAAACAATGGATCAAAGCGGATTGGAGAATAGAATTGAGACTTCCTATCAGTTTTTGAAAGTTGAAAAGGAAACACCCATCATTCGAATGCAACGAGAGGATGCGGTTGAACATGCTAAATGGTTTGTAGCGGACTTAAGAAATAAACTTCCATTCCATCTGCAAAAAAAGATATGGATTCCTTTTATTTCATTTGTGTTTTTATTAAGTGGACTTCTCTTATTTCCTAATCCAATGGATGAAGTAATAGAGCAAAGGGAAAAAGAGAAACAGTGGGTGGAGGAAAAAGAGCAAGAGGTTGAGGAAATGAGAGAGGAGTTAGAAGAGACTCTCCCTGATCAACTTGAATTAAGCTCTATTGATGAAGTGCTGAAAAAGCTTGAGTACGAATTGGAGGAAAGCGAAACAGCATCCCTAGCTTTAGAAGAGTTAGAAGAATCAATAAAAGAGCTTAATGAAGTTTCAAACGACTTGGCAAAACAACAAAAAAAAGCGGAGCAATGGACCGAACAATTGTCTCAAATACCTGACCTTGAACAAATAAGTTCAGCATTACAGCAATTAAATCCAAATGAATTGGAAGCGGGTTTGGAGAGGTTTGAGCAGCAGTGGCTTGAGATGAGCGAGGACCAAAAACAACAGCTGACAGAACAATTGAAAGAATTAGCAGAAAAGAACGGTTTAGATAATCAGATTTTGTCAGACTTAATGAAAGACATATCTGATGAAGCCTTAGATCAAGAAACTTTAGCAAAATTAAGTGAAGCATTGTCCAAACTATTAGCAGAAATGCAGTTGAATGCGGACCTTTCGTCCTTAGCTATGCAGCAAAGTGCTCAACTGGCCCAAATGGGATTGCCTATGGCAAATCAATTAATGAGTCAGGGAATCAGTGTATCAAGTGCTTGGTCTGGAGGCATGGCTTCAAGTTTGGATCAGTCTCAATTAGGAAATTCTTCTTCATCACAAGGTTCTAACGGAAGTGGACAAGGTCAAGGTTCTGGAAGTGGCTCAGGCAGTGGACAGGGGTCTGGAAATGGTCAAGGCTCTGGCAACGGTGGATCAGGTTCAGGAAGTGGCTCAGGAACAGGTGCTGGTTTCGGAAATGGATCTAGGGATCTAGTTTCTACTCCACGTGAGTTTGAAGGAGAAGGAGAGTTGTTTTCTGATCAAGGCCCACTTCAAGGAGAAGGTGGAGAACTTCAGATAGGTGGAACATCACCAATGTTAGAAGGCGTATCAAGACCCTACGAGGAAGTTTATGTAGAATATGCCAATGAAGCTAAAGATACATTAAATCGGAGTACTATCCCTCAAAATATGCAAAATTTAGTGCGTGATTATTTTTTACAAATTCAACCTGATCAATAAGGAGGTTCATATGATAAAAACTAAAACAGATGTACAGGAATGTATAAATACGATTCAAAATATAAAAAAAGAAATATCACGGGTCATCGTTGGTCAGGAAGATGTGATTGATCAAATGTTATGGTCCATATTTGCAGAAGGTCATGTTTTACTTGAAGGTATTCCTGGATTGGGGAAAACCAAACTAGTGAGTACGATTGCAGATACAGTAGATCTAGTATTTTCAAGAGTTCAATTCACCCCAGATTTAATGCCTGCTGATATCACAGGGACAAATGTAATTCAATTTGGGACAAAAGGAGAGACCCATTATCAGTTTCAAAAAGGACCTATTTTTGGTAATTTGATTTTAGCAGATGAAATCAATCGTGCTACACCTAAAACTCAAAGTGCATTACTTGAAGCGATGCAGGAAAAAACAGTAACATCTGGTTCGAAAACCTATCAGCTTCCAGAGCCTTTTTTTGTGCTTGCAACACAAAATCCGATTGAGAACGAAGGGACGTATCCTTTGCCTGAGGCACAGTTGGATCGATTTTTATTAAAGATATTAATTTCTTATCCATCCAAGGATGAGCTAAAAGAAATTGTAAATCGAACAACAACTTCAGAAGTTTTTACAGCACAGAAAATATCAGATGCAACACAGGTGCAAGCCATTCAGAAAATAGTGAAGGATATCCTTGTTTCTGAGGACATTTTAGAGCATGCTGCTGTGTTATTAATGAAAACTCACCCTGAGGAACCTTCTGCACCATCCTCAGTCAAAAGTTATGTTCGTTACGGTTCAGGTCCACGTGGCATTCAAGCCATGATTTCTGTGGCTAAAGTGCGAGCGCTATGTGCTGGAAGATTACATGTATCAATGAACGATATTCATACTGTGGCATACCCTGTACTTCGTCATCGAATGAGTTTGAATTTTGAAGGGCAAGCTGCTGGTAAATCAACTGATTTCATCATCCAAGAAATCATTCAATCGATGGAGGAAGCATAACATGGATGTCTCCAATCTATCCATGGATTCAACTTTACTAGCTAGACTTGAACAGTTAAAACTAAATACTAGAAATAGAGTCAGGGGGAAAATGCAAGGGAAACGGCGTGCAGAACAAATGGGTTCTTCATTAGATTTTGCTGATTATAGACTTTATTCTCCTGGAGATGATGTAAGACAACTGGATTGGAATGCTTACGGTAGAACAGGCAAACCCTTTATCAAATTATTTTTAGACGAACAAGAGCTGCAGGTGAATTTATATATTGACTGTTCAAAATCGATGGACTTTGACAATAAGTTTTTATATGCACGACAATTAGCCGCCAGCATAGGGTATATTGCATTGGCAGGATATGACAGAGTGAGTACCCATTTTTTTAGTGATCAAGTGAATGCATCCTTGCCTCCTATTCGAGGAAAGGGTTCGTTTCATCGTTTTCTTCAATTTATTTCAAAAGAGATACCTAGGAACAAAGGAGATATATCAAAAGCAATTTTAAATCCAGGTGCGATTCCTAAAAAACCTGGAGTAACATGGATATTTTCAGATTTTTTATATGAAACAGGAATTGAAGAAACCATCTCCTATCTTTCAGCAGCAGGACAGCAGGTTGTTGTGGTGCAAATATTATCACCTATTGAGATTAAACCGAATTTATCGGGAGATCTTCAATTAATTGATAGCGAATCTCATTTAGGAAAAGAAGTTGCCATGTCAGCTAAAGTATTAAAAATGTATGAAAAAGAATTAAATAGCTACACAGAATCTCTAAAAAAATATTGTTTTGATCATTTGACGGATTACTTTTTAGTAAATACAGAAAAAACCATATCCGAAACAGTCTTTCAGTCTTTTCGGGCAAGTGGAATTTTGCAATAGGATCAGAGGTGAATGAAATGGGGTTTTTATCTTTTTCAAGTTTATGGTTTCTAATCTCTTTGCCTTTGATTGTACTGATGTATTTATTTAAGCGAAAATATATCGATACTGTAGTATCAAGTCACCTTTTATGGAATAAGGTTTTACGGGATATTGAGGCAAATCGTCCATGGCAAAAGCTGCAGAACAATCTTTTATTATTTCTTCAATTATTAGTAGCATCATTCCTAGTTATGGTATTAATGCAACCATTTTTATGGGTTCAAGGAAATCATTCTAAGAGCCATGTGGTCATGGTTTTGGATCGTTCAGGGAGCATGCAAACACAAGTTTCGGATGAAGATGGAAATGTAAAAACTAAGCTGGAGTTGGCAAAAGAGCAAATCCTTAAACAAGTGAATGATCAGCCTTCAAGTCAATATTCAATCGTAACAATAGGGGATCAACCAAGGGTCGTTTTATCAAAAGAAAGTGATTATAAAACGATATCAGAAGTTCTGAATGACATAGATGTTTATTATGGTCAAACGGCTTATAAAGAATCTTTATCACTTGTTTCATCCTTAACACGTCAGGAAGAAGATGGGGAAATTATCATTTATACAGATAGACAGTGGACTGAAGATATGAGTGATTTAACTTTTTATGTACCTGTCAGTGTAAAGTCCTTAAGTGAATCTAAGAATTCTAATGTAAATATTGTTCAATTTGGAGTAGAACAAGCGGAAATGCTGTCAGATGAATTAACAGCTACAGCAGTATATACATTAAAAAATCAAGGACAATCAGAAGAAGAGGTTGAGGTTTTTATATATGCAGAACATCAACTGCAATTCGTTGAATCTGTGCTATTGCAGCCTGGTCAGCAGCAATCATTTTTAACAGAAGATTTACGTATAGCGGACTATTATAGATTGGAACTTAACGTAGATGATGATCTTAAGGTTGATAATATTTCATATGCCTTTTCTGAGAAGAATGAAACTAAAACAGCTCTATTGATAACAGAAGGAAATTTATTTTTGGAAAAAGCTCTAAAACTAGGAGACATCAAGGTAATAAAAGTCCAAATTGATTCTGACGGTTTAATGGTACTGCCAAAGTCTGATGTGGATTTTATTATAGTAGATGCAATTGATAATGTGAAGTTAAATTCAGATGAGTGGAATGATTTATTGTTTAGTAAACCAGTTTGGTATATCGATTCCTTAGAAGGTGATGAAGTCGTTTCTTTACCATCAAGTGATTATAAAATTATAGGGCACCCTGTAACTGAATTTATCAGCATGCAAAATATTCACATTTCGAATGCAGCAATTTTAAGTGATTATGATGGGGGTAAACCAATCGTTTATAGTGGTGATGTCCCTTTAATCATTGCAGGGACAAAAGATGGATATTCACAGCTTATATTCACATTTAACTTACATCAGTCTGATCTACCTTTACGAGTAGAGTTTCCTATTTTAATACAAAATGCTGTTGAGTGGCTTACAAATGACGCTTTTGATTCAATAGGTCAAGCTGTTGTAGGAGAGACATTAGAGTTAGCGATCTCACCAAAAACTTCAAAAGCACAATGGTATAAACAAGTGAATGAGCAAAGAGAATTTGTAACAGAAGCAGAAGAAACTGATCAAGTTATACTGAATTTGCAAACCATTCCTTCAGAACCTGGAATGTATGAATTCATAGAAATGGATGATAATGACAATCAATTAACGAGGAGATACTTGGAGGTCGTTATGGATCCTTTTGAATCAAACCTTGATTACTTACCTGAACTTAAGCTTCAACAAGTAAATGAGATTCATGAATTAGAGGTCCGAAAGTCCTCGAATGGATATGATATATATTCTATTGTACCATGGCTCATCCTTCTCATTTTGATCATGGTTTTATTAGAGTGGGGGGTGTATCAGCGTGGGTCTGCGATTTGATTCACCTTGGTTTTTAATGTTACTTGTACCGTTTATCATCCTATTTTATTTGAGTTGGAAAAGAGATATACGTTTAACAGGTTACAGAAAGAAAATGGCCTATAGTCTTCGGATACTCTTTGTAGGATTATTGATTTTTGCACTAGCTGGTATGCAATGGTATTCAACGATTAAGCAGAATGAAGTAATCTTTGTCATAGATCGTTCAGATAGTATGAATCAAATTTCTCAAATTACGGATTGGATAAAAGAAGCGGGGCTAAGCAAAAAGGAGAACGATAAAATTGGTGTCGTTTCCATTGGATTAGATGCAGTAGTTGAGCGTAGCTTGAATGAGGCAAATTTAAAGTCGTTATCTTTAAATAGTAAAATGCAATCTCACTTTACGAACATTGAAGAGGGGTTGCAATTAGCAGAAAGTTTATTTTCCAATGAATCCACTTCTAGAATCGTACTGGTTTCAGATGGTTTGGAAAATGTTGGAGACATGGTTCGAGAAGCAAGAATATTAAAAAATAACAATATCCCTGTTGATGTACTGGAAATCCAAAATAATACAATAAAAGATGTTTCGATAGATGAGATTCATGTTTCAGAACATTTATATCAAGGAGAAAAGTTCTCACTTGAGGTGACAGTAAATAGTACAATTGCAACGTCTGGAATATTAAGAATTTTTGAGGATAATCAAGAGATTTCAAATCAACAGGTTCAGATTGAAGCTGGAGAGAACATCTTTGCTTTGCAAAGCATGACGCAAGAAACTGGACTTCATCAGTATAAAGCTGAGATATATGCTCAGGATGATGAGCAGAATGAAAACAATATTGGATTTGGATTAAGCAGAGTGGTTGGTCCTGCAAAGGTATTGCTTGTTGAAGGAGTAGAGAATTCTTCTCAAAATATCACTTCAGTGTTGGACTCAAGCTTTATTCCCTATGAGATTTTGCCACCTGAGTTGTTACCTTCTGAACCAGTGGATTACACAGCTTACGAAAGTATAATATTCAATAATGTATCGGCAACGCAGCTATCTGAACGAAAAATGGAAATCATCGAACAGATGGTAAGAGATTACGGTATTGGATTTATGATGATTGGTGGCAAGGACAGCTATGGATTAGGCGGATATTTTAAAACGCCGATTGAACGTACACTTCCTGTTTATATGGATTTACGAGGAAAGAGGCAAATTCCTTCTTTGGGTTTAATGCTAGTCATTGACAAATCTGGTAGTATGAATGGTGATAAAATAAGATTAGCTCAAGAAGCAGCTATCAGAACGGTTGAATTAATGAGAGATCAGGATTCAATTGGTGTAGTTGCATTTGATGGATCTCCATGGTGGGTTGTAGAACCGCAAAAATTAACAGAAAGAGAAACTATTGTAGACCAAATTTCCTCTATTCAAGCCAATGGCGGTACAGAGATCTATACAGCTGTTCAAGAAGCATATTCTAAGCTTGTAGAGTTGGAGGCGCAGCGTAAACATATTATTTTGTTAACGGATGGTCACTCTTCATCAAGTCAAAGTTATGAAATGCTGACCTCACAAATGACAGAACATGATATTACATTATCTTCTGTTGGTATAGGGGACGGGGCTGATCAAGCTTTTTTAGAATACATTGCTGAATTGGCAAATGGTCGTTTTTACTACACACAGGATCAGAGTACAATCCCTGCTATATTCAGTAGAGAAGCTGTTTTAATGTCAAGAACTTATATTGTGGACCAGCCATTCGCACCTGCCTTTGGACAAGGAGCTGATTGGTATAACCTATTTTCACAAGGGGTACCTCAAATTCAAGCCTATATTGCCACAACCCCTAAAGAAACGGCTGAAGTTGTGTTAATGAGTCCAGAACCTGATCCATTATTGGCAAGGTGGCAATATGGAGCAGGAAAAAGTGTGGCCTGGACAAGTGATTTTACAGGTGAGTGGTCAAACCAATGGATCAATTGGAATCAGTTCCCTGAAGTGTTAAGCAATGTTGTGAAATGGACTTTTCCACAGTTTGAGACTACAGCCTTTACAATTAATAGTTCAATGCAAGGCAATAAAGTAGAGCTTAATATTGAAAGTACAACAGATTTTAAAGGGATGCTTCAAGGTTCCTTTACGGATGAGTCTTTGCAAAATAAGCAATTTGCAGTTACTCCGACGGTTCCAGGGGAGTATTTTAGTCAAATCGAAATAAAAGAGCCAGGTGTTTATTTGACAAGATTTGATATGTATGAAGAAAATCAGGTTAACTCTTCCTCAGAGATAATGGGAAGTGTGACTACAGGTTTCGTAGTTCCCTATTCTCCTGAGTATGAAATAACTAATATCGATACGGAACATAAATTAAATCAGTTAATGGAGCTTACTCAGGGCAGAACGTTGTCCATGGAACGTCCAGAAGAAGTATTTCAATTTGAGAATGATCCTTCGAAAAAGTTTTATGATATTAGCCATTATTTGATCATAGCAGCTTTAATTTTATGGTTGTTGGACATTGCAGTAAGAAGGTTGTCCATTCCTTGGTTCAAGTGGATTGCCGTGCTGTATCCTAAGACCAGTAAAGTAAGGTCAAATCCATCACAGGAAACCTTAGAAAAATTACAAAGAAAGAACTTAATCTTGAAAAAGAAAATGCAGAGTGAGAGTTCTATATTGAAGCAAAGCAAACTAAAAAATTTCTCCACATCAATGAAAACACAAGATCATAAAATAAGAAGTGATGAAGAAACACGAACTAAGATAGAATTTGAAACAAATAAAAGAGACAGAGAAGGTGAACAAAAAAAAGTAGATAAGGTAAATGAGGTTGAAGCTGAAGGCAATCAGACTTTTAATCGTTTGTTGGCTGCTAAAAATAGGAAGAAAAAATAACTAGCAGGGAGGTTCTTCTTTTGGGGAAAAATCGTTTTACGATGGGATTGCTTATTATAGTGATAGGTATTTTATTGATTTTATTCAAGATGGATACTTTTGATTTTTTATTTGATTTTTCTTGGCCATTTATATTTTTACTTATATCAATCATCTTTCATGTTTTGTTTTTTATGAGAATATTTCCGTCAGGAATATTAATTCCAAGTGGGATTCTTGGCACCTATGGGTTGTTGTTTATATTTTTACATTTTACGCAGTGGGGTCATTTACAATATCTTTGGCCGGTATTTATTCTTGGAGTAGCGATAGGTTTGTTTGAGTTTTATGCATTGGATCGCAATCATGAAAAAGGTGTCCTTACAGCGGCAACTGTTTTAACAATTATTGCATGTGTCTTTTTTTCATTTACTCTTCTTTATACAGTTGGAATATATTTTATAGCGGTTGTTTTAATCCTTTTTGGGTTATGGATGATTTTGGGCAGAAAGTGAATTTAAAAACATTGCTTTTTATTGTTTCCCATAATATAATGTATTTAGCTTAAAGCGTCGGAGTATGTCCGACGCTTATTTTATGAAAAAAACAAACAATTTATGTAGGACTTATATAACAGATTGTTATTATACAGTGGAGGGAAAAAACAAAAATGTTTAACAGAGAAATGATCAGAAACATTGCAATTATTGCTCACGTTGATCACGGGAAAACGACTTTAGTGGATAAATTATTGCAGCAGTCAGGTGTTTTTCGTGAAAATGAAGCGATTCAGGATAGAATGATGGATTCAAATGACTTAGAGAGAGAACGCGGTATTACAATCCTTGCAAAAAATACAGCGATTGAATATAAAGATTATTTAATCAACATCGTAGATACACCAGGTCACTCGGACTTCGGTGGTGAAGTGGAACGAATTATGAAAATGGTTGATGGGGTATTGTTAGTTGTTGACGCATTTGAAGGGTGTATGCCTCAGACTAAATTTGTACTCAAAAAAGCTTTGGAGCAAAACTTAACACCTATCGTGGTTTTAAATAAAATTGACCGTCCAAATGCTCGTCCTGCAGAAGTGGTTGATGAAGTATTAGAGTTGTTTATAGAACTTGAAGCTTCAGATGAACAGTTGGATTTTCCTGTTGTTTATGCTTCAGCATTACAAGGGACTTCAAGTTTAGAGTCAGATCAACAAGAAGATAATATGCTTTCTATGTTTGACACGATTACCGAACATATACCTTCTCCAAAAGAGAGCGTAGAAGAACCTTTGCAGTTTCTTGTTACTTTAATGGATTATAATGAATATTTAGGTAGAATCGGAGTCGGACGAGTAAATCGCGGTAAGATTTCACAAGGTCAGGTTGTGACTGTTATCAATCGAGAAGGAAAACACAAACAAGCACGTATTGAAAAATTGTTTGGTTTTCAGGGATTAAAACGAGTTGAAATTCAAGAAGCTGGAGCGGGAGATATTATTGCCATCGCTGGTATCAAAGATATCAACATTGGTGAAACGATTGCAGATCCTGCAAATCCAGAAGCTCTTCCTGTGCTTAAAATTGATGAGCCAACACTTCAAATGACATTTTTAGTAAATAACAGTCCTTTTGCAGGTAAAGAAGGGAAGTTTGTAACGTCAAGTAAACTACGCGAACGTTTGTATAAAGAGATTGAAACTGATGTAAGTTTAAAAGTTGAAGATACAGACAGCCCAGATTCATTTATCGTATCGGGTAGAGGAGAGCTGCACTTAGGGATTTTAATAGAAAATATGCGCAGAGAAGGTTTCGAACTGCAGGTTTCAAAACCAGAAGTCATAATTAAAGAAATTGATGGTGTAAAATGTGAGCCTATGGAACACCTTTTAATTGATGTACCTGAGGAAAGCATGGGTGCAGTGATGGAAAGTTTAGGAACGCGTAAAGCAGAAATGCAGAATATGGTCAATAATGGAAATGGTCAGGTAAGACTTGAATTCATGATTCCTGCTAGAGGACTAATTGGGTATGGAACTGAATTTTTAACAATGACACGTGGATATGGAATTATGAATCACTCCTTTGAGCGTTATGCACCATTTGCTGGTCAGGGTGTTGGTGGAAGACAAAAAGGTGTATTGGTATCTACAGAAACTGGAGTAAGTAAACTTTATGGTATTTTGAATGTAGAGGATCGTGGAACTTTATTCTTAAAACCAGGTACTGAAATATACGAAGGTATGATTGTAGGAGAGCATACAAGAGACAATGATATCGTCGTGAATATTTGTAAAGAAAAAGCGCTGAACAACATTCGAACAGCCAATAAAGAAGAAACGGTGAAGATGAAAACACCTCGTATTTTTTCACTAGAGGAAGCGTTAGAATATTTGAATGAAGATGAGTACTGTGAGATTACACCGGAATCAATTCGTTTACGTAAAAAAATCTTAAATAAAAGTGAACGTGAACGCGCTGAGAAAAATCGCAAATTAGCTAAAGCTAATGCGTAATTTGTTTTAAAAACATGAATTGATAGTATCCCGAAAAGGTGATTGAAGTAGTCAGCATACTTCATATCACTTTTTTGGGCATAGTTTGATTGTCATTGTAAGGAGGATTTTAGATATGTTTTTATTCGCAGCTGAACCAATAGATATCCCACCCATTGATTGGGGTGCGTTTATCCAAAATCATTGGTATAAGTATATTATCATTTTTATCTGCCTTGTTTATGTGTTTAATAAGGTGTTCAGAGTGAAAAAGCTGCCCATTTTAAAAGATTTGATTATTTATTCCATTATTGCTTTATTTTCATTTATTTTATTAATTTTTGAAATCGATGTTGATTTACCTATTATTTTTAGTTTAATGGTTGCTGTCGGTCTTATGTTCACAGTTCGTATTCGATACTTTTTGGAAGATCGTAAAAAAAGAAAACCAGAATAAAAGTTATAAAAAGATAGGAATGTATGCTTATGAATTTACAGGATTCTCTTTTTAACTGGCTGCAAATGAAAGTAGTGTACAATGCAAGACCAGATGACAACTCTGCTTTAAAGACACTGGAATTTTTTGAAACCATCCTTACAGAAGATCACCATCTGACAAACATTACATTGGATTTATCAGATGATGAAATGATGTATTTGGTCACTTTTACTCAGGATGGGGAAGGTTTAACAAAAAAGTTTGATCGTGAGATAGTAGATCAGCTTTTGGAAGAAATCAATTCTAATCCAAAATATAATTAATCTGTATAGTTTGATGGATTTTCCTATGTTATAATTTACCTAAAAGTAAGAACTTTAAAGGAGGACCAGAGAATTGACAGATATATTGACTGAATTAAATGAACCGATATTATCACAACTCCAAAAAGAAAAACTTGTTTTACTACATACTGTAGATGAGGAAATAGGTTCACCAACTAGTAATGTAATCTCTTGGGTTCATGCAGTAAATGCTAAAACTGTTAGATTTGCTGTTGATCAACGCTCAAGAATTGTGAAAAACATAAAATTAAATAAGCATGTAGCGCTAACAACGTTCGCTTCTTCAACAGTGTACGAAATCGCTGGGTCAGCTGAAATTGTTACTGAAGCAATGGATGACGTACCTTTTAAGTTAGCTTGTATAGAAATAAAAGTTGAAGGCATTAGAGATGTAATGTTTTATGGCGCACGCATTTCTAATGAACCTGAATATGAAAAAACCTATGATAAAAGAGCAGCAGAAAAGCTAGATGGGCAAGTTTTTGATGCAATAAAAAAATGTTAAATCTACGGAGATTGGTTACTTAACCAGTCTCCGTTTTAACTTAGTTGGAAAGTATAATTTTCAACCAAGTTTAAGTATTATAAAGCTTAACTACTACATATAAGTCTATTATTAGGTTAACCATCTTATTATTTATTAAGGTTTGTGTTTTCTCTTTGAATCGTATTCTGTGGAAACTGTGGAATAACTCGTCCTACAATGTCGGCCAATTCTTCAGCAAAACCTGAAATGGGTTTTCCGTTCATAATATCATTTCGAATCTCTTTTATTCGCACATTTAAATCCATGTCAGCTGTAATCACAGCATTAGCACCGTAAGGATCCTTGCTTAATGCTTCAGCAACAGAATATTTAACAGAACCCACCTTAGACCTTTCTAAAGAGCCGTCAATGTCAATTCCAACTAAAGCTGTATCTCCTATCACTACAACATTTGCCCCATTCACCTCTGGAATAGAAAGGGTTAGTTTTTCTAATCTTGCAGCAATATCTTCTTGATTCAAATTGTTGTTTGTTTCCGAAGATTGCTCTTGTCTAACAGTCAGTTGTTCAGAGGATTGATCCGTTTGTTGATTACAACCTGAGACTAACATAATGAAACACATGAATAATAAAAAGGTTCTCATTTCCATCTTCCCTTCAGTGAATTTTCACATTACTTGCTAATGAAGGTATCCTTTGCAAGTAAAAGAAACTTTGAAAACGTATATATCATTTGTTTCTTTTAGTTTAGTTTGTCCTCTAGATTATTAACTATGTATTTTCTTACATTGATCTAAATTTAGCGGAGGAGATTATAATGAAAAAGATATATGTGTTAGATACGAATGTTCTTCTACATGATCCAAATGCATTGTTCAGCTTTTCGGAAAATGATGTGATAGTACCAGCAATTGTTTTGGAAGAAATCGACTCTAAGAAACGAAATGCAGATGAAATTGGACGAAATGCAAGGTATGTATCGAGATTGTTGGATGGATTTCGAGAAAAAGGTAAACTCCAAGAAGGAATCAGTTTAGAAAATGGCGGTCGTCTCAAGGTAGAATTAAATCATCTTAGTTTTATGAAAATGAAAAATACGTTTGCAGAAATCACAAATGACAATCGAATATTAGCTGTAGCGTTAAATTATAAATTGGAAGAGGAGGATAAACTCCACCCAAAATCAGTAGTACTGGTTAGTAAAGACACTTTGGTAAGAATTAAGGCGGATGTTTTAGGTATTAAAGCTGAGGATTTTTTATCAGATCGTTTTGAAAAAACAACGAATTATGATGGTTACAATACGATAGATATACATCCATCTATTATTGATGAGTTTTATACATTTCGTAATATAACGATTGATCATTTGAAATTTAAGAGAAGCCTGAATCCCCATGAGTTTGTTATTTTAAAAGATGAATTAGGGACTTCTAAATCTGCACTGTTAAAAGTAGATTCACAGGTGAAAAAATTAGAGGCATTGTATTTAAGTAATGATCCTATATGGGGAATTGCAGCTAGGAACGTCCAGCAAAGAATGGTATTAGAGCTGCTTTTAAATGATGATATTCCTCTAGTTACAATTACAGGGCGAGCAGGGACCGGTAAAACCTTATTGGCTCTAGCATCAGGTTTATTGAAAGTGGAAGATGAAAATAAATATAAAAAGTTGCTTATCGCAAGACCAGTTGTACCTATGGGTAAAGATATAGGATACCTCCCAGGGGAAAAAGAAGAGAAATTACGGCCATGGATGCAACCTATATATGATAATCTGGAATTTTTGTTTAATACAAAAAAATCTGGTGATTTAGATAAAATATTAGCGGGTTTAGGAAGTATTCAGGTTGAAGCATTAACATATATTAGAGGACGTTCTATCCCGAATCAGTTTATTATTATTGATGAAGCTCAAAATTTATCTAAGCATGAAGTGAAAACTATTCTATCTAGAGTGGGAGATGGAAGTAAAATTGTGTTGATGGGTGACCCTGAACAGATCGATCATCCATATCTCGATACATCTAGCAATGGATTAACCCATGTAGTTGAAAGGTTTAAACACGAGATAGTCAGTGGTCATATTACACTGAAAAAAGGCGAGAGATCTAACTTAGCTCAATTAGCAACAGATTTATTATAGGTGTACTTTTTGATTTGTTTTTGATTTTTTTTATGAAATACTTCCCAAAACATAATTCTTTCATATGATATTATAATTAATGAACTGGGCGGGTATAGGATATGAGATTAAAAAGTAAGGAAAAAATGAGAAAGATCACATTGAAACATTTAGAGGATATTCAAAAAGATTTAAATACCTCTAGGCACAAAATAAATATGACACGAAAGCAGTTCGATATGAATGTTCTAATTAAACAAATGTTAATTGATCGAAAATATTCAATCGTAAAAACGATGGATCAATTGGAGAAAAGAATTTCTAGATCGACTGAGATCTCAAGTATAGAAGGATTACTCAAAAGTAAAAAGACATTGCAGAAGTTACTCGATTCGTTAGACGAAGAACGGAATCACTCAGGTTAATGTATTGATGTATATAAAAAAGAATAGTCTCAGAAAGGATTATGGCGATCCATTTCTGAGACTATTAACTTTGTTTCCCTTTTTCTTATCCATAATAATAAACTACTTGTATTTAAGTGTGGATTCAACTTTGAATGAATTCTATTTGTCCATCATAAGCTTTGGAAATTCTCTCCATAAGCTCGTTTAAATGCTTTTCTACAGCATAGTAGGATGTATCATTAATACTGTACTCCGCTAATTTATGCTCTTCAATTTGATAGAGAGCTTGCTTTAAATTTGAAGCTTCAATTTGTGTGAAATAAAAAATACTTGAAAGATGCTCATATAAATATGTGTTTCCAAATTTGCTGGTAAAGCCAAAATCAGAAAAGTGAGTAGAAAGCTTGCTGCTTTCAGGTAATAACCACAGTTTTCCTATTTCATAATCGATTTTGAATTGCTCCATCACTTCTATTACAGGCTTTAATTCATCCTCAGAGTGGACAATGAGTACTTCTTTATCTCTATCAAACAAATTCGCTTTATTTGCCAATGCTTTTACAACTTGTGCATAATAACCAGGTATTTTTCCTTCAGGTAAATTCATAAAAACTGCATATTTAATCATATCAAATCTCCTTATGCTCTATCTTACTTTTCTATTATCCAATAAAACCTAATTTAACTCAATCTACATTTTTGTTATTATAGTAGTAAGTCTGGTTACTAGGGGAGAAACCAATGTTTAATCGTAAAGGTCTTTTTATGTTTATGGGTATGATATTAATCTCCTTCAGTATTGTGACTTTTATTGGAGGAACTGAACCAAATAATATAGCAGTGAATCAAAATGAAACAGATGAAGAAGAAAAACCGTATTCCACTCAAAGAGAATTTCAATCAACAAAAGTATTGGAGATCTCTGTATCATTAGGAGATAATCAACTACAATTATTACAGGAATTTAATGCTGAATTTGAGAAAAATCATAAGGGTGTAAATATCCGACTGAATAATGTTTCAGAAGATGAATCCTATGAACTTTACAAACAAGAATCACAAATTGGAATTTCATCGGATATTATGCTACTGGATAATGAATGGATTAATGAATTTGCAGCAAGTGGATATTTGATTCAAGTAGATGAAATTATTAATAGTATGAATGATCAGTTCCAGACTTTGTTGTTAGCGCAAACGAAATGGAATAGACATGACTGGGCAGTCCCTGTTGATTCTGATGTTTATGTAGTAGTATGGAACCCTAATTTAGTTGAAGACAGTGAAGAGATATTCCCTCCAGCAACTACAGCAGAATTTGTGGACATGATTTATCTTAACCCTGAGCAAGTGTATATCGATCAGAAAGATCCATTTAGTATGCTGCAGATTATAACGATCTTAAATGCAAAAAACGATCTGGAAGAAACGAATGAAGAAATACAATCTTTAGAAATTCAGTGGGATATCATAAGCAAATTTGCTTATTCTGAAGATGATCCTTGGGGATTATTAAATAATGGAGAAATTATGTTGATGATCACTAGCTTAAATGAAATAACTAAAAGTGTGGATTTTAACTATCATTATTCCCCTATTCAATTAGTAAAAGAAGCTGACTCTTTGGAATCACCTCTAATAGGAGGTTTTATTAAAGGAAGAAGTTTTGCGGTATCATCTAACACGAATGTTCAAAAAGAAGCTTTTGAATGGCTTCAAACGCTTCTTTTGGATGAGAAGTATTCTAACTTATTTACTGATCATTTAGTTGACAATTTAACTCTTAGTGCAATGAGTTTCTTAGCTCCAAGTCCGTATTTGCCACAGAATATAAGCCAATTCAACCAAGATATAGAACAACTGTATGGCACAGGTTCATCAACCTTCTTACCGCAATCAGAAATATGGAATTTAGATTGGTTGGAAAATAATATAATAACAAAAGAATAGATTAGTTATCTAGAAAGTTTAAAAATATTTTGAGATTTCCATCTCTTAAATCAATCTCTGTCGCCTCAATAAATGGGGCGATTTTTTTTGGATAAAAAGCTAAATCAAATTCCTCTTCTAAAGCTCTAATTGTTGTGTCTGGAAGGTTGTACTCGTTATAACGGAGTTCAGTCACTTGGAATTCGATGATGTTTTCTGGTTCAGACACGATTTTATATATACCTGATAATTTGATTTCGATTTGATCATTTGATCCTTGGGCGGTAATCATATTTTCTTGAAATGTAAATTCAAAGGGTTTAAACAAAGGATCTTGTGTTTTTAGAAAATCATTCAGTTCTGTGTCTGTAATTTGAAATACAAACTGTAATCCTTCAAGTTGTAGATGCTGTCGGTTATCTGTTAAGATATCTGGCAGGTTTTGCATTGCTTTTGCAAGGGCCTGGAAGTAATTTTTAAACACTGGTAATCCTTCACGTTCCCAATCCAACGTAAGTTGTTCGATTTGTTCTAGGATGGATTCTCCATCTTCTAGCTGACTTATTTCATCATCTAATTCCTTCTGTAAAGTAATTAGACGATCTTTTTCAAATAGATATGCTTTTTTAATTTCAAGCAGTTCCTGTTGGGTGGTTAATAATTCAAGCAACAAATTTTGAAGTTTATCATAGTCTTCCTGATAATTGTTTAAAATCTTCTGATCTCTTGATACAATGGCCTGCATAAATTCTAAAACAGTCAAAGCCTCGGATATGCTTTCACTTGAGAATAAAAGTTGGATAAGGTCGTCTCGTTCCCTCGTATAGTATTTTTTTAATATCTCTCCAGATTTTTCACGGCTTTGATCAGCTAATTGACGCTGCACTTCAATGCTGTTTTTTGTTTCAGTAATTTCCTGTGCGATATTTTCTTCCTTAATGGTTAGTCGGTCTAACTCTTGATCTATTTCAAAAATAGTTAATCCTTTTTCCAGCAGTTTTTTTGTTTCTTCTAAGTTTGTTTCATTCGTCTGCAAAGCATAAGCTAGATTTGAATAATATAAAAAAAGAAAGATACTAAAATTAAAAATAAGGATTTTTTTCAATAAATGCATAATTTCTCCCCCACATCTATCCTGCATATTATATCATTTATATGACCGCAATGATGATAAGATGATTGTCCAAATATAAATACCCATTTGAACCTAAACAAACAGATAGATCTGTTTTATTCGGTCCAAATGGGTGATTTTAAAGTTTTACGTTATTACATTCATTCTTGTATCGGTTTATTTCAGCCTTTGTATTTTCCATTCAGAATCCACCTTACTAATTGTGAATGTAAAACCACTCATAAGAGGTTGTTGGTGTGCAGCCTCTCTATTTACAGTTTCAAATAAGACACCCACATTAAAAGATTTTCCTGATTTATTTTTAAATTGTAAATCCTCAACTTGTAGAAAATGATACAGATTGTTTTTTACAAGTTCCCAGCCAGCTTCAGCATTCTTTTCAGAAGAAAATGTTGCACTAAACGTCTCCTTGTCCTTATCAAGGATTGCTTGTAGATTCTTATTTAGCAAGGATAGGATTTCTTGTTCAACGGAGTTGTCAGCGTAATTAGCATCTGGTATAGAGATTGCTTGCTCGAAAGTAATTTCCGGAACGTTGTTTAATTCATCTAGATAGGTAAAGAAATCGAAAAGTGATATGGTTTGGTCGGGTATATTAATCTGTGTGTCCGAACCGTTATCTATGTTTGATTGATGTTGAATTGATAATCCTAGTTCCTTTAGATTCAACTGAATATTTTGATTTGTAATTTCTCCATCTGCATTTAAGATGAAAGTAATTTTACTTAATTGTGAAATCTCGTTCTCTTCATTTTCATCTACTGAATAAGTTTCTAATTTTTGACTTATATTTGAATGCATTTCAGCTGGCAATGCACCCTCTAATTCTTTTAAGGTAAAATCCTTGAAAACTAGAAATAAGTCTTCTTGTGTTATTTCCATTTCGATCGTCTGTTCTTGAGACTCATTTTCAGAATCTATTTTGGAAAATTTTTCTGCATCAGATCTGTCGATTAGCTCTACTAAAAATTGTTGATATAATTCGCCAATATTAAGGTTTTCATTCATTGACAAATCAGATTTTTGAGCTTCAAAATATTCATCTTCAGGATTAATGAGCGGAATATTAAAAAATAATTTGTCATTTGCAACAATAATAGGTACATTTAAAGAGGTTTGATCGGATACAAATTCAGTATTTGCTTTAACTGAGTCACCTACGGCGCTACCATTCCAAGTGATTTTTCCATTTTCTAAAAAAGTTTGCAATAATGTATAAAATGGATTGGATTCATTTGAAGGCATTTGGATTTGTACCTCTGCTTCTCCACTAAATGTAGTCATAGAAGAATTGGTTTCATTCATCAATGAGGTTTTGACCTTCTCTTTAATTTCTTCATTTTCTGAGGTACAACCTGTAATGAATAATGTGATTAAAATAATGGTACTTAAAATAGATAGAAATGATTTGATTTGACTTGTTTTTTTCATGTATTATTTCTCCTTCTTTGTGTAATGAATCCACCTGTATGTACAGATATAATTATACCATAAGAACAGTGATTAGCGTGATAAAAAGCTTTTTAAAATGAAAGAAAGGATCCACAAAATGACTAATTTAGGATGCATGCCACTTGTAAACTTTATACAGAACCAAATTCAAAGTAGTGAATTTCAAGCTATTTCTTTTTATGAATATATGTCTATCTGTTTATATCATCCTGAGCATGGATATTATGTAAAGGATAAGAACAAAATTGGAAAGGAAGGCGATTTTTATACAAGTTCCTCTATTGGAACGATAATGGGTGGAACATTGGCAAAATTTATATCCAGACAATCAAAAAACATAGAAGGTCAGGAATTTAGTTTGGTAGAGTGGGGAGGAGGGACTGGTAGATTAACTAAACATGTGTTAGATGAATTGTATGAAAATCATAAAGATGTATATGATCTTATTCATTTTATTTCTATAGAGGAAAGTTCATTTCATAAACAATTACAGGCTGAGAACTTAGCTGAACATCAAGCGAAAGTACAGTTTTTAACAAATGAAGAATGGTTGAATATGGACTGTGATGAAAATGTAATTTTATATAGCAACGAACTTTTGGATGCATTTCCTGTTCATCGATTAATCTATGATCAAAAGGAAATTTATGAATTATTTGTAGGATGGAGTGAGAATGAGGGAAAATTTATTGAGAAATACATGAAATGTACGAACGAGGCTCTGTTATCATATGTACAGCAAGAAGGTTTAAGTCTGAATCAAGGGCAGAGGTTTGAAATAAATTTAGATGCAATGAATTGGTTAAAGAAACAGATGAAATCTTTAGAAAGTAAAAAGTTTGCAGTTATCATTACGATTGATTATGGGGATCTAAACAATGAAGTATATGCTTCTCATCGAATGGATGGTACTTTTATGTGTTATTACAAACATCTGGCTTCAGATAAGCCGTTTGATCATATTGGTGAGCAGGATATGACTTCTCATGTGAATTTCTCAACTGGAATTCGTACAGGGGAGAGTTTAGGCTTTAATGATTGGTCTTATATGACACAAAAAGAATTTTTAATTCAAAATGGAATTTTGGATCAATTGCAGCAGCATGATTTCACTGATCCATTTCATCCTACAGCTAAAAAAAACAGGGCGATTAGACAATTGCTGCTTAGTGATCAAATGAGTGAATTATTTAAAGTGCTTATACAAAAAAAGAATTATAAAAAGGGATAGCTGAAAAGCTATCCCTTATATATAACTTGTTCTAATAAGTAGGCATTTGAAAGAAAGACCAATAAGTAATTCCAATACCCGCTACTAATAAATAACCCCAGAAAATTAATATGTATGCTTTTTCAGATAAATTCATATATCCTAATAAAACAAAGACAGCCGTTTGAGCAAATGATATTAAAGCTAGCTCAACCATGTGACCAGCTAATGCCATTAAACCAATCGCCAAAGTCCAAAATCCTAAGACACGATACATTCTTGGCATACAGCATCCCCCTTTCCGTTTGCAAACTCACTCCAATATAACATAAATTATAATGTTTTTAAACAACCCTGTAAACTATACAAAATTGACGAAATTGTAAACATTTTTAGTCGTGATTCTTAAACTTATTCTTAAACTCTACACATTTTCTAATTAACATTAGCTAAGCTAGGGGTAATTGAGAAGTTTCTTCATTATGGGTTTTATGCCCAATGATTTTTTTATCATTGGACTTTGAAAAATGCTCTAATGTTACTTTGAAATATTTATTCACTTTTTTAGGTATTTATAGTTTGACCATATATTAAAAAAACATGTATGAGGTTGAAAAAAATTGGTAATACCAAATAGTATCAAACAAATAGATTCTATGAACTCTATTATAGGCATAAAGATAAAATAAGCGAACTTTGCCAAACAGATTGAAATTCACGATTAGGAGGTTTAACATGACAGCAGTAAGACAAGATGCTTGGACTCCGGATGACGATTTGATTTTAGCAGAAATCACATTGCGTCATATCCGAGAGGGAAGCACACAATTATCAGCGTTTGAAGAGGTAGGGCAGCGAATTGGAAGAACTGCAGCAGCATGTGGATTTAGATGGAATAGCTGTGTTAGAAAAAAATATGAAGCGGCAATTCAAATTGCTAAAGGACAAAGACAGAAAAGGAATCAAACTAAAAAAATAGAAAGTCCATCAACAGTATCTACTATTGATACAACCAATACAGAACCGGTTGTTGTAAAAGGGGAAACACCAAATTTAGAACAGGCTATTTCGATCGAGTCAGTCATACGATTTTTACGTCAATGGAAAACAACTTACCAAGAGTTAACTCAACAAATTAAATTTTTGGAAAAAGAGTTGCAGAAAAAAGAAGATATACTTATGGAAATCACTTCTGAAAATGAGCAGATTAAAAGAGAAGTAACAGAAGTACAGTCTGACTATAGAACTGTTAATGACGATTACAAAGCGTTAATTCAAATTATGGATCGGGCTCGTAAAATGGCGTTTTTAGCTGCTGAGGAAGAGGATGCATCTAAACCAAAGTTTAAAATGGATGCAAATGGAAACCTTGAAAGAATTGATTAATGTTCAAGTCAACAGGTCATTGAATAATCTTTTTAAAATACAAACTAAATGGTATATTAATGGGTAGTTACATTTGAAGAAGGTGACAAGATGAGGTTTTGTATTGTCGGTGGCGGCTCATTAGGTCTTTTATTGGCAGCAAAGTATACTCTAGCTAATATACCAGTAGTATTAATCACTAGAACCAAGGAACAAGCCAAAATCATAAGGAATTATGGGCTGCAGCTCAAAGAGGGAAACAATGAGCATGCAGCCAATTTTACATGTTATTCAATGGATGAGATGATTGCAAAACAGTTTGGTTTTCATTTCGATTGGATTTTTTTAATGGTTAAGCAACATCATATTAATCTATCATTAGCCCAGAATCTTTTGAAATTGATGAGTAAACATACAAATCTGCTTTGTTTTCAAAATGGAATTGGTCATGATCAAAAATTATCAGAAGTGATATCAAGTGATAAAATTTATATGGCAGTCACGACCGAAGCTGCAAAGAAAAGCTCTGACCGTAAGGTTATACATACAGGTAAAGGATATATTTGGACTGGACAAGCTGATTCAAAAACCAATTTTTCAAGAGAAAATGAAAAAAAATTAGTAAAATCGCTAAGTAATGCAGGATTTAACGCAAAAATGACGAACAATATGAGTAGAATAATTTGGAATAAGTTATTAATAAATTCAGTTATTAATCCATTGACTGCTATATTAAACGTCCCAAATGGGAAATTGCTTACTTCTTCAAACTGGCTGCAGTTGATGAAAGACTTGTTTGAGGAAGGTAAATTGGTAGCAAATAAATCAGGTATTATTATCGAAGAACAGCTGTGGGATCAGCTCATTGAAGTTTGTCATAAAACAGCAAGCAATTCTTCTTCTATGCTTCAAGATGTTCTAGCAGGAAGGGAGACCGAAATTGATATGATCAATGGAAGTCTGATTCGTTTAGCTTTGAATCATCAAATTGAAGTTCCCAATCATCAAGCAATATATCATATGGTTAAAGGGTTGACTGTTTTAAAGTCAAACCATTAAAAAAATTACTTTTATAACATAAGAATTTAAGTTTACAATGTAATGTTACAATTGGAGTTAATTATTTGTTGAAATTGCAGGTGAATTTTATGGGTTATATATTAAATGCAGTAGGGACAATTTATGCTATTTTATCATTACTTCCCTTCGTATCATTTGGTTTGTTATGGGTCGTTTTATATTTTAAATTTGAGAATAAAAAAAAGGCAACTAACTTGGCAATGGACTTTACAACACCTTTATTAATAGGGGCTGTTGCAGTAATGTACGACTTGATTTTTGAAAGTTCAAGTTTTGGCGGCATTTGGTTAATCATATTGATATTTTTGATCTTTGGTGGACTAATTGGGAATTTGCAAAATCGGTTGAAAGGTAAAGTACATATTAAGAAGTTGGTAAGGGTTATTTGGAGAATAGGCTTTTTGGTATTGAGCACTTCCTATATCCTGTTTTTATT
This sequence comes from Chengkuizengella axinellae, assembly GCF_030730905.1. Lineage (GTDB taxonomy): Bacteria > Bacillota > Bacilli > Paenibacillales > KCTC-33759 > Chengkuizengella > Chengkuizengella axinellae. Next base: position 694,372 of record NZ_JAVAMP010000001.1, read on the forward strand.
TTTAGGAATTGGAATCTATTATGCGAATTTGTGAGAATTTTTTTAGTTCATGTTAGGTTGTTCTATTGGTGAGTTGATAGGCTTGAATATAAAGAAAAGTAGGAGTGTCCTCCTACTTTTTTATTGTTTTTTACTCTGTAATTACAATATCATAGTTAATGGTTAAAGTATCCCATGTGTATATAGATATCTCATATTCTGTACCAGGGTTAAGATTCATCGTTTTTTCATGAACGTTTCCATTTTGGGATGCCCAATCAACTCTTTCACCTGAAGCTGCTTCATATAGGACCCATGTGATAGCATCATCAGCACTTGAGGAAGTTAATGTAATCGTTGTTGTGCCACTTCCTGAAGCAGTAAAGTAATAATTCACACCAGCATTTGTACTGTCTAGAGTTCCAGTTTCATCAAGGATAATACCTGGAGGAGGTGTACTTCCAACTGTTATCGTTATTGTATCTGTATTCGAAGCTCCTTGGTCATCTGTAACAGTTAAAGAAACGTTGAAAGTTCCCTCTGAGACAAAGGAGTGAGTGGGATTTGTTTGAGTGCTTGTTGACCCATCATCAAAGTTCCATTCGTAAGACAAGATTGTTCCATCACTGTCAGACGAACGTTCTGCATTGAATGATATAGATTGACCTACATCAGCTGTTAATACTGAGCTTTCAGCAAAGGCAACAGGAGGATCATTTGTTATAACCGTTCCGCTTGAAATAGAAATTGTATAATCAACTACTGGATATCCTGCCCACGTATAAGCTATGATATAATAAGTGCCAGCAGGAAGATTTACGATATTATCTCTAAGCGGTCTAGCTACAACCACTCCATTTTCATCCTCAACTTCAACATTGAAATCTCCGCCAATGCTTGTCACATCAATTGTTACATCACCATTAGAAACAACATCAAATGTAAACCAATCTGTATGATCACCGGTATCTGCATCGAGAGTAGCATCGATATTGTCTTGGATTGAATCAGCGTCTGATTTTCTATTGTTAGGCTCAGATTCCACGTTTTCAGGGAGAACAATATCTCGAACAGTAACAGTAACTGAATCTGTATTCTCAGCTCCTTGATCGTCAGTGACAGTTAAAGAAATTTCATAAATTCCAGCATCTGAGAATGAATGTCTTGCAATTTCTCTCGAGCTAGTTGATCCATCATTAAAGTCCCATTGGTAAGATACGATTGTCCCATCATTATCGTGTGAAGAACTACCGTCAAATGTAACAATCTCTCCTATTTCAACAGCGGTTGGAACATCTGCAACAGCTACAGGCGAAATATTGTTCGGAGGTGTAATGTCTTCCCCAGTGTATAATCCATGGAAAACTAAATCGAATTGATAGTCACCATTAATTACTTGATAATCAACAAAATAACCTGACACCGTATTGTATCCGCTCCACAATCCTTCTAAGTTTGCTAAAGCTTGATTAATAAGGTTATCCATATCTAGCTTATCTGCATCTGCACCATTAGAACCATTGCCTCTGTAAGTTCCTCTTAATGTAAAAGTATCAAAGAATCGTGATGAATTGTCTGTAGAGATGGTAACGTTTGTTAAATTTAGTCCATTAATACTTGAGATATCATTCTCAATTGTAGCAAGAGACCTTAGTGAATGATTCGCCGTATAATCACCTGGAACTAACACTCTTGTAAATTCACCATTATTATAAGCTCGTATCATATCCTGTAGGTGTGCTTGGAAGTCAGCATTTAAAGTTGTATTTGCAGATAATTCATTCACATAGGCTTGATAGTTGACATTTGCTCTATCAGTATCAGTGTCAGATAAAATTTCACTGAATTCAGTGATGATATCAGCATATTGACCGTTGTTGTATCTCATAGCGAAATCAAAGAAAGCATAGAAGTAGTCGTATTCTGAAAATCCATACGTTCCATCTGCATTCAACACTTCTTCCACAGTGAAGTAACCAGTTTCAGTGGGAGGGGTAAGAATATCATTCATCATCGTTTCTCTACGCTCTATACTAGTTCTAGTGGAACCCGCTAAGTATTCAGCAATTCCTTCACCATACCATCTCAACCAATTGTTGTCCCAGAACAAGGGTGTTTCGTTGTAAATTCCAGAAATGATATATTTGCTCACTATAGCATGAGTATATTCGTGACGAAATAGTTCTTCCAACTTAAAGCTGCTGACTAGTGGAACTTCTCTATCATAAGTATAGAGAGTGCCATCTTGTTCTATATATTTTCCACCATTGTTAGTGCCGCCAATACCAAACATATACTCAGCGGAGTCGTACTGTGTTTTATTATTGTAGACAATTGCTGTTATAACATCATCAGCATTCCCAGTTCCATCTACTGGTACGTCCACACCAGCTAAACGGTGCATTTGAGCTTGAACTTCCTTTGCTGCCCAATATAATTCTTGGATTTTTTCATTCGGTACATTAGAACCCGCTCTTATAATAAAACTTCCATTATCAAAGGAGTACTCTTCAGGTAGATAAACTGATTCAAAATCTGCAGAAGGATCTTCTGTTAAGATTACGTTACCAGCAGCATCTTGACCGTTATGATTCCAATATAACCACACCCCTGCAAAATACTTTCTAGTATCCCATTCACCGTAACTATTGTAAGCACTAACTAGTTGGTTTAATGCGAAATCAGCATCTGTGTGTAATTGTCCCAAATTATCCCATTGAAGATACCACATAGTATCCTTTACTGCTTGTGACGTTACGTAATGTTCTTCAGCTTCAAATAAAATTCTTGTGATTTGCTCCATTAAATAATCTACACCAACATTAGATTCCCAGGGTCTATTATTATATAAATTTACATCTATTGCCTCAATCATTTGACTATATGCACTCAATCCATGTTCAAATCCGTCATTTTCAGCTGTATACACAGAGTAATAATAATCAAAATCATCTATAAAATCTCTTATCTTATGACCTAGCTTAGTATATAGTTCTGTTCCATTTCTAGGTGCATGGTAAAATAAATAAGATGTTTCCTCAAATAAATCTTTTGCTGCTTCACTATCATTAAAAGCTACACGTGGATTGTCTAAAATAGCAATAATTGCATCTGTCACTTTCGCTCTATAGTCTGTGTTATCTGTATAATTGATGGTAGGATCATCTGAAAGGTAAAAAGGGTAGTTAGCTAGACGAATTAAACTTGATAGTCCTGCGTCATTCGTCTCACTCCAGGAAGGAGCCTGAGAAACAATACCATCAAGTAGAGCTTCAGCTCGAGTTTGATCACTGTAAAAGCTAATAGCACTGTTTTGATCCGTTAGATCTTCAATGTCGTATGCACTATCTAAGTTATTGACTATATAACTAATTAATTCTATGTTAGTCATTCTTTCTAAATCTGAAAAAGTTGTTGTTGCTGAAATACTAACCTCTTTCTTTTCCGCAGCTGCCAAACTGTTTACCCCAGGGATTAATAAACAGAGTGCTAAGAATAAAATACTTGTTTTACTTAATATTTTCTTGAATGACTTCATAAAATTCCTCCTAATGTAATATTAAATCAAAAAAACCAACAAAAAGAAAACGCTTACATCATATGTTACTTTTTGGTTTGTATGAAATAAAGTCTTGCAGTATGATATTATTTCCAATAAAGTTTATAGATTTAGTCGGGTATTAACAAGAAAAATCACTGTGAATTTAATTATTTTAAAGAAATATACGATTCTAATGGTGTATAGTCATTGATAGGATGTAATCCAGTAATTTAGTGTTTTTATGTATGTTGTTCTTATAGTAGATGGAAGATAAAAAATTAGTTATTAAATGAGAGGAAACTAAAATGAATCATACGGCTAAACTATTTTCACACTTCATTATCACCTAATTTCAGTATAGTATAAAATGTCTAAAAATCTAATGGTATGACCTTATTATAAAATCATTCGACAATTTTTGCAATATATTATCGTAATTTTCAGAAATTATAGATTAAACTTCGGTAGAGGTTCCTTTGATATTTGAGAGGTGATACTTCAAGGAATATGAAAAGCAGGAGGGAGGTCCCTTCCTGCTTTTCATAACTATTTATGATGAAAGATGCCCTTCTATTCAAGAGGAGATTACAACTAATTTCACCTGATTAGGTTAGCTTTCAGCGGGAGATATAAAAACTCCCACTGAAAGCTTAATTAGCCTTAATCATGTTTACTCGACAATAATGTGATAATCAATTGTTGAGTTTTCCCAAGTATAAACAGAAATTTCATATTGGGTTCCAGGATTTAGATTCATAGTGTTAGAATGTACATTGCCGTTTTGAGATGCCCAATCTACTCTAGTCCCAGTATCTGCTTCATATAATACCCATGTAATCGCATCGTTTACACTTGAAGCCGTTAGTGTGATTGTAGTTGTACCGTTTCCTTCTGCAGTAAAGTAGTAGCTAACACCTGTATTATTACTATCTAATGTCCCTGTTTCTTCAAGGATTGCACCTGAAGGTGGAGGAGTATCTCCAACTGTAATCGTAATTGTATCCGTGTCTATAGCTCCCTCATTATCTGTAACAGTTAAAGTCACATTGTAAGTTCCTGCAGCAGTGAAAGTATGTCTTGTATTTTGACTTGTGCTAGTTTCCCCATCATTAAAATTCCATTCATATGAATCTATTGTCCCATCACTATCGGTAGAACCATCTCCAAAGAATGTGATCTGTTCACCAACTTCTGCAGTTGTTGTTGAACTTTCCGCGAGGGCTATAGGTGCATTGTTAGTAGAACCACCACCACCGCCTGTAACAGTGATCGTATAATCAAGAGCAGGATATCCGGACCATGTATATGCGATAATGTAGTAAGTTCCTGCTGCTAAATTTGCTGTGGCATCTCTTAATGGACGAGCTACAACAGTACCGCTTGGATCCTCAACTACAACATTGTAATCTGGACTAGTGCTGGTAACGTCTATGGTTACATCACCACTAGAACTAACATCAAAGGTAAACCAATCTGTGTGGTCACCTGTATTTGCGTCAAGGTGGGCATTGATACTACCCTCGATTAGATTCGCTTCTGATCTTCTATTATTAGGTTCAGTTTCTTCATCACCTGAAGGAGGTGGATTATCTCCCACTGTAATCACTATTGTATCCGTATCTGTTGCACCTTGGTCATCAGTCACGGTTAAAGTGACAGTGTAAACACCTTGGGCAGAGAAAGAGTGAGTTGGGTTTTGTCGAGTGCTTGGATTAGATCCATCATCAAAGTTCCATTCATATGATGCGATTGTACCATCGTTATCGCTAGAACCACTTCCATCAAACGATACTGTCTCACCCACATTTACAGTTGTAAGGGAAGCAGTTGCAACTGCCACAGGTGAAATATTGCCAGGAGGTGTAGTATCTTCCCCAGTATATAATCCATGGAAAACTACATCAAACTGATAATCTCCGCCAACAGTAGTGTAATCTACGAAGTATGCTGTAACTGTGCTGTAACCACTCCATAAATTACTATTTTCCAAATCGATTAAAGCGTTATTGATCGTTGTGTTCATTGCATTGACATCTGCTGCTTGCCCATTAGAACCATTACCACGGTAAGTTCCAGTTAAAGTAAATGTGTCAAAAAATCTTGACGTATTATCTGTAGTAATATTCACATTAGATAAGTTGATCTCATCAGTAATATCATTTTGAATCGTTGATAAGGAGCGCTCTACATGGTTCTGCACATAATCGTCTGGTACTAGAACTGTTCTATAATCTCCTCTTTGGTAAGCTAAAAGTATGTCGTCTAAATGATTTTGATAGTCCCTATTGAACGCTGTGTCTCTAGAGAGATCATCCACATAATTTGTGAAATTTTGCAATCTTGTAGTTTCATTTACATTTGCAGTAATGATCTCGATAAAATCATCTAAAACATAACGATATTCTCCGTTGTTAAATTTAGTTAAAAAGTCGAAAAACGAATAATAATAGTCATAGTAATCAAAAAAGTCTGCTACTTCAAAATCAGGGTGAAGAATTTCATCTACTGTAAAAAATCTGCCTAATGGAGGGTTTTCTATATCTGCAAATTGTGTTTCTCGACCTTCAACAGCTACTCTAGTCGCTCCTGCTAAATGTTCTGCAATCCCTTCACTGAACCATACAAAATAATCAGTATCATAGTCAGTTAATGGAGTATCACCATTTAGACCCGGAACAAGGTATTTGCCAGCTAAATAATGTGTGAATTCATGTCTGAATAACTCTTCAAACTCTAAAGCGCTGTCAGTTGGTACAACTCTATCATAGGAGTTAAATCTACCAGCAAAATCATAGTATATCCCACCTGAGCTCACTCTTGAATAATAACCATCTGTTGAATGAGTAAAGTATAAATTAGCTTGATATTCATTTCTGTTATTAAATACTACAGCTGTTAATGTATCATCTGGATTGCCATACCCATCAACTGGAGAAACTGTGCCAGCTAAACGGAAGAACTGAGACTGAACTTCTTTAATAGCCCAATAACTTCTTTGAATTTTTTCTTGTGAAATATCTCCACCAGCGATGATCGTGATTTCACCATCATCAAAAACATACTCTTCAGGAAGGAATCGGTCCATATAATCAGGAGTGGGATCACTCACTCTATTACCATAAACATCTTGACCATAAATATCATGAAGGAAGTATTCTAAATAGTATCGTTTCCAGGTCCATTGACTTTGAGCATTGTGAGCGTCTGTAATGGTTTGATGACCAAAGTTTCTATCTTGATGATTCCCAAACAACCAGTTAACATCCTCAACATACCAAAGTAAAGTGTCTGTTAAAGAAGCAAATTGAAAATGGTCATTCGTGTTAAACAAATAACTTGACATTTCTTCTAACATATAGTCCATAGCGTTACTTTGCCCAGGTTGGAAATATTCGATTGGTTGAATCAATTGACTGATGATTTCAGTATATAGATCCTGACTATCATTTAATAATGCTTCTTCGTCAGAATAAATTACGGCAATATCAGTATAGTAATCCACATTATTCATATAGTCGTTATATAAATCTCCCACAGCATAGAAGAAATCTGTAGTAGGGTTAGCAAATTGGAATTTATCTATGATTACGCGTATTAAATCATGATCTACTTCAGATCTTCCCAATGATACATTTGAATTGTTTAAAGTAGAAGCTAATATGTTAGCGAAATCAGCTGACCCGTTGTTAGTTATTAGGTAATCTAATGATGGATCATCAGTTACCCAGGCAGTATTTAATCCTTGAGCTAAGACATTAATTAATGCAGTTAACCCAGCATCGTTAGATGATGTCCAGCGATAAGACTGCTCTAATACTGCGTCATACAATGCATTAATTCGATTAGAATCTGAGTAAAATGAAATAGCACTACTATTAAATGACCAAAAATCAGTAATATCATCATTAGCATCTACAATGTCGTTGATTAAGAAATCGATCATATCCGCATTGCTCATTCTTTCAAGATCAGCAAAGGTTGTCGTCGCAGAAATGCTTACAACCTTTTTTTCCTCTGCAGCAAAGCTGTTTACACCAGGGATTAGTAAACATAAAGCTAAGAATAAAATACTTGTTTTGCTTATTATTTTTTTGAATGATTTCATGTAATACCTCCATTTAATAAATATAAATTCCAATTAGACTTAGACAAAAGTAAACGCTTACATCACTTGGAAGGTATTTAATCAAATGAGTGAAATCAAATTGTTGTTGAAATATGATTTTGTTAGGAAAAAACAAATTTATAGATTTTTAGTAGTCATATATTGGTATTGGTTGCTAGAAAAAATGAGATAATAAATTAAAAGTTGCTAGAATGATTGGATAAAAAGTGTAGGGATTAATTCATTATAAAAGTAATTTGTTATTATGTAGGAATTCTATAAATTTTGAAGTAAACAAATTATGAATTGTTATTTGAGGGTAGTTAAAGCTTGAATCATATATACAACAAATATCATTCACTATCGTAAGAATCTCACCTTCCTTTCTTTAGTCGTTTAGTGTGTAAAAATCTAAATGTTATAATGTCTAAAAATCTAATGGTATGACCTTATTATAAATTGCTGTGGTCACTTTTGCAATAAAAAATTTGTCTACTGGTTTGAGAATTTCAGGTCATATTTCATTAAATAGCTAGTGAGTTTTTACTAGTTTATTACTTTTTTTCATTTTTCACTTGAAGCCAATGTATATAACGTGTAAAATCAGAGTTGCTTTAACATTATATAATTCAAATATTGGAGGTCAGTTCATGAAAACTGAACCCTATTACATAGAGCCTAATCAACCGTTAACAAATGATTATTTGAATCGTTTCGAACGGGTGAAGGATTTATATGATTTTAACCCATGGGATGATCATTCTAGTTCAGAACGATTGGAATGGCTTGAAAAGAACTCTCATTTGAAAGTAAACCGTGCAGATCTCTCAGCATGTTTAAAATATTATAATCAGAAAATAGGGAACACTGAATCAGCATTTCAAAACATAGAATCTTTAAAAGAAAAGGAAACATTAGTTGTAGTTGGTGGACAGCAAGCGGGTTTATTTTCAGGTCCTCTGCTTACCATTTATAAAGTTGTTACGATTATTAAACAAGCACGAGAAGCATCCAGTAAGTTGAATCGGACGGTTGTACCTGTATTTTGGATCGCGGGTGAAGATCATGATTTGGATGAAGTGAATCATATACAATATTTGTCTTCTGACATGAAGTTGAAAAAATTTAAAATCGAAGCGTCTGAACAAACTAAGGCACCGATTAGTGATTTGAAGTTTCACTTAGATGAGTGGAAGAAAGCATTAGGTATTATAGATGAAGAACTAATTGAAACAGAGTTTAAAAAAGGGATTATGGATCGATTAGATACAATCGTAGAAACTTCTGATACATTAGTGGATGTCTTTGCAAAAATGATGATTTGGTTATTCGGCCATTCTGGTTTGATTTTGCTCGATTCTAATGATGCCATGTTACGTCAACTTGAAGTACCTATGTTTGATAAGATGATTAAGCAAAATGCTCTTCTGAATGAAACTATTATTCATGGGAAAGAGCAAGTTGAATCACTTGGATATGTGCCACAAGCTGATATGAATGAACTTCAATCCAATTTGTTTTATATCCATCAACGTGAAAGATTGCTATTGAAACGTACTAATCAGGGAATTTATACAGATAAAAATCATAAAGTTTTATTTTCTGAAGAAGAGTTGATTCAAGAATTAAAATCGCACCCAGAACGTTTTAGCAATAATGTCTTCACTCGTCCTCTTATGCAGGAGTATTTACTTCCTGTATGGTCTACTGTATTAGGACCAAGTGAAATTGCTTATTGGGGGTTGTTAAAGGCAAGTTTTCATTTGTTTGATATGAAACTTCCAATCATTCAACCACGTTTTGAGTATACGATTTTAGAAAGTACGATTCAAAAACATATGAACAAGTATGATCTAACTTTGGAAGATGTCACGGATCATTTTAAGGATAAAAAAAAGGAATGGTTGGTAGGACAGGATGAGGTCAATATCGAACAGCAATTCAAACAAGTAAAAGAGAGCTTTGAAAACTTGTATGAACCTATTTTATCAACAGTTGAGAATATTAATCCAGGGTTGTTAAAGCTCGGTCTTACAAATAAACAAAAAATTATAGATCAGATTAGCTTTTTAGAAAAACGATCCATAAATGCATTTGAATCACAACATGACGCTTCAATTCGCCAGTTGGATCGTATTGGATTATCCATTAAACCAATAGAAAAACCACAAGAAAGAGTATATAATATTGTTACCTATGTAAATAAATATGGTTTTGATTGGTTGCAGACATTAATTGAACAACCAATTGAAGAGAAAAACATACATTCAATTATTTATTTGCCTTAAATAAAAGGAGGAAATCAAGTTGAACGCAGTTGATAACAGTGTCATAACAGATATAAAATTAGCACCGCAAGGTCATTTGAAAATTGATTGGGTAAAGGCACACATGCCTGTATTGAATCGCATTCGTGAACAATTTGAAAAAGAACAACCCTTTAAAGGATTAAAGGTTGCAATTTCTCTGCATTTGGAGGCCAAAACTGCATACTTGGCAAAAGTGGTGAAAGCAGGTGGTGCTGAAGTAACGATCACGGGTAGCAATCCATTATCTACTCAAGATGATGTGTGTGCAGCGCTTGTTGAGGATGGTATCACTGTATTTGCAAAGTACAATCCAGATCCTGAAGAATATAAAGAATTAATGGTTAAAACGTTAGAGACAAAACCGGATTTAGTTATTGATGATGGTGGGGATTTAGTTTCCATCCTTCACTCTGAAAGACAAGACTTATTAGATCAAGTTAGAGGTGGAGCTGAAGAAACAACGACGGGTATCTTAAGGTTAAAAGCGATGGAAAAAGAAGGCGAATTAAAGTTCCCTGTAGTAGCAGTAAATGACGCTTTTTGTAAGTATCTTTTTGATAATCGATATGGAACTGGTCAATCTGTATGGGACGGTATTAATCGAACTACGAATCTTGTTGTTGCAGGGAAAACAGTTGTTGTTGTAGGTTATGGTTGGTGCGGACGAGGTGTAGCCATGCGTGCAAAAGGATTAGGAGCAAACGTAATTGTTACGGAAGTGGATGCGATTAAAGCAGTTGAAGCATATATGGACGGTTTTCAAGTAATGTCTATGGATGAAGCGGCAAAACTTGGGGACTTCTTTGTTACTGTTACAGGAAATAAAGATGTAATTAGAGGTCAACATTACAAAGTGATGAAGGATGGTGCTATCCTTTCCAATGCTGGTCATTTTGATATCGAAGTGAATAAACCTGAATTAGAGGAGCAATCTTCATCTATTCGTACAGTTCGAAATAATATTGAAGAATATGCATTGAAGGATGGACGAAAAATCTATTTGCTGGCTGAAGGGAGATTAGTAAATCTTGCTGCAGGAGATGGACACCCAGCTGAAATCATGGATATGACGTTTGCACTTCAAGCGATGTCATTGAAATATGTGAATGAACAATACAAAAACATCGGCAATAAAGTAGAAAGTGTTCCTTATGAATTAGATGAGCAAGTAGCTAGAATTAAGCTGGAGTCATTAGGAATAAATATAGATGCACTATCTGAAGAACAAAAGAGTTATTTAGAAAGTTGGTCAGCACACTAAAAAATAGATGATTTTAAACCAAACAAGGATATCATATCGGACTATTGAACTATTTTTATGGAAAAATCCTGTGAAAAGCAGGATTTTTTTTATTTGTGTAGAAAATAGCTAGTCAAAGTGGTAGAAAGTGGTGTAAAGTGGTACGTAAGGGTGAGAGAGGGGTAGTTCCATTTGTTTATGGGTGAATATCAACACAACATAGATGAAAAAGGCAGAGTAATTGTGCCTTCTAAATTTCGTGATTCCCTAGGATCAACCTTTATTATGACCCGTGGATTAGACCAATGTTTGTTTATATATCCTTCTGCTGAATGGAGTGTCTTAGAAAAAAAGTTGAAAGCACTGCCTTTGATGAAATCTGATGCTAGAGCATTTACACGCTTTTTCTTTTCTGGGGCAACAGAATGTGAGTTAGATAAACAGGGAAGGGTAAACATACCGAATAATTTAAAATCACATGCGAAATTAGAAAAGGAATCGATTTTAATTGGAGTTTCCAATCGAATTGAGGTTTGGAATAAGGAAGTTTGGGAAGGTTATTTTCAACAATCTGAAAGTTCTTTTAATGAAATTGCTGAAAAATTGGTCGATTTAGATTTCGACATGTAAAATCATCATCTTTGGAGGGATCTTAGTGTTTCATCACATCACTGTATTAAAAGAAGAGGCTGTAGAGGCTTTAAATATTAAACCTGACGGAATATATGTAGATTGTACGTTAGGGGGAGCTGGACACAGCTCGTTGATTGCTTCCAAGTTAAGTTCAAAAGGGTTATTAATTGCATTTGATCAAGATGAATCAGCAATAGAACATGCAAAAGAGAAAATGCATCCGTATTTGGATCGTGTCATTTTCATTAAGAGTAATTTTCAAAACCTTAAAGAAGAATTAAGTCATCTTGATATTCCTAAAAAGGATCAAACGCCTCAAGTAGATGGTATCTTATTTGATCTTGGAGTGTCTTCGCCACAATTGGATGAAGCAGAGCGTGGTTTTAGTTACAATCATGATGCTGAATTAGATATGAGAATGGATCAATCCAGTTCACTTACAGCTTTTGAAATTGTGAATGAATGGTCTGAGCAGCAGTTGATTAAGATTTTATTTGAATATGGTGAAGAGAAGTTCGCTAAAAGAGTAGCTAAAAGGATTGTACAAACAAGATTGGATGCTCCTATTAAGTCAACAAAGGAGCTTGCTGAAATTGTAAAGGAAGCTATTCCTGCCGCAACTAGAAGGGTAGGTCCTCATCCTGCTAAAAGGAGCTTTCAAGCCATTCGTATTGCTGTAAATGATGAGTTGGGAGTTTTTGATTCAGCACTTCACCAGAGCATTGAATGTTTAGCTCCTAAGGGAAGAGTTTCTGTGATCACCTTCCACTCTTTAGAAGATCGAATATGTAAACATATATTCTCTCATTACATGCCTAAATGTACTTGTCCACCAGATTTTCCAATGTGTGTTTGTGATAAAAAAGCAACGATCAAATTGCCGCATAGAAAACCAATTGTACCAAGTGAAGCAGAGTTGGAAATCAATCCAAGAGCTCGATCAGCCAAATTAAGAGCTGCTGAAAAGTTATAGTGATATAAAGGGGAGAATTTTATGGCATTCGGAGTACATGGAAATCTAGCTGTAAAACAAGAAGATGTGAGTAGAAATGTTTATCGAAAAAAAACGCAGACCGTTGTAAGTAAGAAAAAAACCATTTCTGCACCGGAGAAGCTGCTTTATTTAATTGCGATTATATTTTGTGTAGTTATTGCAGGTTTTGTTATATTGAAAAATGCACAAATCTATGAAGTGAATACACAAATGCAGCAAATTTCCTTGGAAATTCAAAAGCTGGAGAAGGAAAATAAAAATTTAAAACTTGAAGTAAGAAAAATGGAAGATCCAAAAAGGTTAATTGAATATGCAGAATCACAAAATTTTGTGCTGACGGAAGAAACGAACGTATTACAAATTTCTCCCACCCCTAATCAGTCAGAAGAAGATCAAAATATTGCATATACAGAATAATGGAGTTGAAACCTATGAATAAAAAATCAAAAATTCGCTCCTTGTTGTTTGGAGGGGTCTTTACCCTTCTTTTTTTTGGACTCATTTATCAAGTTTATTGGCTACAGATTGTTAAATCTGCTGAGTATTTAGAACTAGCGCAAGATGTGTGGGAAAAAAACCAAGAAATTCCTGCCCAAAAGGGATTTATATATGATCGAAATGGTGAGGTTTTGGCGCAGGATGCGGAAGCGTATACTGTTGCAGTAAATCCTAAATTGATTAATGAACACGGGACTCTCTATGAGGTGATTGAGGCTCTAGCGCCATTGTTGGATATGAACACAATCGAAGGTAAAAAACGTTTAGAAGACACAATGACAAAAACAAAAGAAGATGGAAGCTATTATGGGCAAAGAGAGATTCGCAGGGAAGGTTGGAAGATTGATGCGTCAACAATGGAAGAAATTAAATTGGTTTTAGAAGAAAAAGAAATAGAGGGTGTATTTTTTCTTCCAGAGGAAAAACGAACGTATCCTGCTAATGATCTTGCTTCACATGTGTTAGGTTATGTTCGAAAAGATGGAGCTGCATCATCAGGGATCGAATATTATTACGAAGAATTGTTAAGTGGTATTCCAGGTTATCGGAGTTTTCAAAGTGACTCAAAATATTATGAAATACCAGACAGCAAAGTGTCTTATACTCCGCCTGAAAATGGAAGTTCTCTTAAACTTACCATAGATGAAAACATTCAATTGTATGTTCAACAAGCCATAGAAACGGCTTATGAACAATACAAACCAAAGAGTATTACAGCAGTTGCTGTAGATCCTCATACGATGGAGATTCTTGGTATGGCTAATCTTCCAAATTATAACCCCAATGAATATTGGGACTTTGAAAGTGAAGATCAGTTTACTAATCACGCTGTTAGTTCTCAATATGAACCAGGATCAACCTTTAAAATTGTGACTTTAGCTGCTGCTGTAGAAGAGGGGATTTTCAACCCAAACGATACGTATCAATCTGGATCTATTCTAGTATCTGGCTCAAGATTAACAGACCATAATGGTGTAGGTTGGGGTCTAATTACATATTTAGAAGGTTTAAAAAGATCTAGTAATGTTGCCTTTGTTAAACTTGGATATGAACAGCTGGGAAAAGAAAAATTAGATCAATACATTGCTGATTTTGGATTCGGTCAAAAAACAGGCATCGAGCTCCCAAATGAGGTTTCAGGAAAAACAAATCTCAGGTGGGATACTGAGGTAGCAACAGCAACCTATGGGCAAGGAATTACGGTAACTACCATTCAACAGATTGCAGCAATTTCTGCTATCGCAAATGGTGGAAAGTTAATGAAGCCTCAAATAGTAAAGGAGATTATTGACACGGATACAGGTCAAGTTATTGAAAAATTCTCTCCTGAATTAGTGAGTCAAGTTGTTTCGGAAGAAACGGCGAAAGAGGTTGGTTTGTATTTAGAACAAGTCATCTCAGACCAATCTATAGGAACAGGTAGATTAGCCTATATGGAGGGTTATCAAGCGGCAGGTAAAACTGGAACGGCGAATGTCGTTGTAGATGGAGAATATGCAAAAGGGGTTTGGATTAACTCCTTTATTGGATATGCGCCTGTTGAAGATCCTAAAATTGCATTGATTGTTGTTGCAGATCGCCCAGATTTGGGTGGTAATTATAAATTGGGTAGTTCTGTTGTTGCTCCTGTTTTTAAAGAGATTATGTTGAATAGCTTACGCTATTTGGATGTTGCTATACAATCAGATGAAGGAATTGGACAACCAGAGATAAAGGTAGAAACACCGAGTGTCATAGACTATACCGTTTTATCTGCAGAGAATGAATTTGCTAAAAATGGGCTGTCCTATGAAGTGTTGGGGAGTGGTACGCATGTAATAAAACAATTCCCTGCACCTGGAACAGAAGTAGCGTTGGGACAAAGTGGTTATTTATTTACTGAGTCACCTGATAAAATACCGGTTCCAGATTTAAGAAACAAGTCTTTACGTGACGTGATGCAATTCTGTTCTTTGTTGGAAATGGAGTGTCAAGTAAGTGGACAAGCATATGTTGTTAATCAGGAAGTGAAATACGAAGGGAATGAAAGAGTTGTTGTGTTGGAGCTGCAAACGCTAGAGCAGCAAGCGCAAGATAAACTTGAACAAGATGATGAGAATGAGGAGGGGTCTGCTTCTGAAACTCCACTACAAGAGCAAAGTCCTGACGGTAATTAATGGGGTTGCTCTCAATGATAGGCAAGTTTGTACTTCTCCTGGATTTTTCAAATTTGGAGTTGGGATATGCTTGTTCTAACCCTAACCCTTGTTGAATATCCTTGATATCAAATAGGAATCAAGGATTGGGATGAGGGGGAGACCATGAAAATCTCGAATGTCACTTTAAGAAAAAGAATATTTATAACATTATTGTTAGCTATTATTGGGTTTACTAGCTTGTGGATTAGATTGGGGTATGTACAGTTATGGGTTGGTCCTGAGCTTACGGAAAGAGCAGAGGACACTTGGCGAAGGAATATTGATTTTGAACCCAAAAGAGGGGGAATCATAGATCGTAATGGGGAACAGCTAGCTTATAATATTACATCCCCATCTGTATTGGCTATCCCAGTACAAATTGAAGATGCAAAAAGGACTGCAGAACAGCTGGCAACTGTTTTACAAATATCTGAAGAAAAAGTTTACAGCCTTATTACAAAGAAAGAAATAAGTGTTAAGATTCAACCAGGTGGACGAAAAATATCAATTGAAAAGGCACAGGAAATCAGAGAATTGAACTTGCCAGGAATTGTTATTGCAGAGGACAACGAAAGATATTATCCTTACGATAATCTAGCATCTCATGTTTTAGGTTTTACAGGTATAGATAATCAAGGTCTTACAGGTGTGGAATTAACATATGACAAGTACCTGACTGGTATTAAGGGGAGTGTTTCCTATTTATCTGATGCAAGAGGGAATTTGATGCCTAATGCTTCAGAACAATATACTGCACCAAAAGATGGGCTTACTCTACAGTTAACGTTGGACAAAAATATTCAAATGATAATGGAACGTGAATTAGATCAAGCCATGGTAAAGTATCAACCCGACAGTGCCCTAGCGATTGCGATGGACCCTAATTCAGGAGAAATTTTGGCGATGTCTTCAAAACCAGATTATGAACCAGGCAACTATGCTGAATACCCTTCAAGTATCTACAATCGGAATTTACCTATATGGAAAACGTATGAGCCTGGCTCAACTTTTAAAATCATTACTTTGGCTGCTGCTTTAGAGGAAGAGAAAGTAAATTTAACGAAAGACACGTTTCATGATCCAGGAAGCATTGAGGTGGCAGGCACAAGATTACGTTGCTGGCGACATGGGGGGCATGGCAGTCAAACCTTCTTGGAAGGAGTAGAAAATTCCTGTAATCCGGCCTTTGTTATTTTAGGTCAGCGACTAGGCAAAGAAACACTGTATGATTACATCAAAGATTTTGGCTTTGGTACGAAAACAGGAATTGATCTTGGTGGAGAGGAAAACGGGATATTATTTAATTTAGATCGCGTAGGACCTATTGAACTTGCTACAACATCTTTTGGTCAAGGGGTTTCAGTAACGCCAATTCAACAGGTAGCGGCCGTATCTGCTGCGATCAATGGAGGTACATTATATACACCACATGTAGCAGGCAGCTGGATTCATCCTGAAACAGGTGAGGTAGTTAAAGAAATAGAAGCAGAAGCAGTTAGAGAGGTTGTTTCTGAAGGAACGTCGATGCAGGTTCGTGAAGCTTTGGAAAGTGTAGTGGCCAATGGAACAGGAAGAAATGCTTACATAGATGGATATCGTGTCGGTGGGAAAACAGGGACAGCGCAAAAGGTTATTAATGGAAGATATTCTCCAAATGAACATATCGTTTCTTTTATAGGGTTTGCACCAGCGGATGCTCCAAAGGTTGTTATTTATGTTGCAGTGGATAACCCTAAAGGTATACAATTTGGAGGAGTAGTTGCTGCTCCAATAGTTAAAAATATGATGGAAGACACGTTGCGCTACATGCAAGTAGAACCAAGTAAAGATCAAATTGAAAGAGAATATCAATATGGCGATATTCAATATGAAGAGGTACCGAATTTAGTAGGAATGACAAAAACGGAACTTATTCAGAGTTTAAATCCTCATTTTCAACTTGTAAAATCTGGTGAGGGAAATGTGGTCATTAGTCAAGCGCCTAAAGCTGGTGAAAGAGTTGAAATAGGATCAAAAATACGTGTCTATTTATCAAATGAAAGTAATTGATATGCTTAAAACTACTGTATTCATACTTTAGTTTTAGGAGGTTTTATCCATGCTTCTAAAAGAATTTGCCTCATTATTAAAACTTTCTACTATTCATGGAGATGCAGATACAGTCATAACAGGTATTCAAACAGATTCAAGGAAGATTAAGTCGGGTGATTTATTTGTTTGTGTAGTGGGTCATCGAATGGATGGGCATAACTTCGCGGAGCAAGCTGTGGAAAACGGTGCTTCAGCCCTAGTAGTTGAACGTAAAGTCAAATTGGACATTCCAACAATATATGTAAAAGACAGTAGAATTGCATTGGCTTTATTTGCTTCGGCATTTTATCAATATCCAAGCCATAAGTTGAAACTTATTGGTGTGACCGGAACAAATGGAAAAACCACAACAACCTACTTGATAGATAAAATATTAAGAGATCGTTTCTTTAAAACAGGGCTCATGGGGACGATCCAAATGAAGATTGATCATCAAACTTACAGTGTTGAGAATACTACACAGGAGTCGTTAGAATTACAGAAAAATCTCAATTTGATGGTCAAAAGAAACATTGATTATTGCATCATGGAAGTATCAAGTCATGCACTCGAGATGGGCAGGGTAATAGGTTGTCGCTATCGCACAGCAGTATTTACAAATTTAACACAAGATCATTTAGATTATCATGGGACAATGGAAAAGTATAAGCAATCAAAAGGGCTATTGTTTTCAAGATTAGGCAATACATTTTCTGATAATCCGAATTTAAATAAATTTGCAATCGTAAACGGGGATGATGAAGCTTCATCCTATTTCAAGAAACTTACAACAGCAGAAGTATTTACATATGGGATTGAAAAGGAAGATGTGGATGTTCGAGCAACAGATATTCAAATTACTTCACAGGGGACACAGTTTAAGGTGATTTCATTTGCTGGAACATTAGATTTTCATCTTCGGCTTATTGGAAAATTTAATATTTATAATGCACTCGCGGCGGTTGCTACATCACTAATAGAGGGTATTTCTTTGGAAGAAATAAAGGGGAGCTTAAAGCAAATGAAAGGGATTGACGGGCGTTTTGAAGCTGTTTATGAGAACCAAGACTATTTGGTTATTGTGGATTACTCACATACCCCAGACAGTCTAGAAAATGCTTTAAAAACGATATCAGAATTTGCTGAAGGGAAAATTGTATGTGTCTTCGGGTGTGGTGGAGATAGAGATCGTACGAAAAGACCTTTAATGGGGCGGATAGCAGCAAAATATAGTGATTATGTATACGTTACTTCAGATAATCCTCGAACAGAAGATCCAAAACAAATATTGATTGAAATCGAACAAGGGATATCTGATTCTGGTATGGCTAAAAATCAGTATGAACTTATCGTTGATCGTTACCAAGCAATTGAAAGTGCAATTAAGAATGCAAAAGAAAAGGATATTATCTTAATTGCAGGTAAAGGTCATGAGACATATCAGGAAGTTCATGGCGTGAAAAATGAGTTTGACGATAGATTAGTGGCAAAGAAAGTGATAAGGAGTATAATAAAATGATGATCCGAGCATATGATGAAATAATCCGGATGTTGAAGACAGAGACATATTCAAAGCTTGATTCTTCAACTCAAATTCTAGGGGTTTCTACAGACTCAAGAAACATAGCACAGGGCAATTTGTTTATTCCACTTGTTGGTGAACATTTTGATGGTCATCTGTTTGTGGAAGAAGCTATCCATAAAGGAGCGACAGCAGCATTATGGCAATTGGATCATGACAACCCTCCTCAAAATATACCACTTATTTTTGTAAAAGATACGTTAGTTGCTTTACAAGAACTAGCCAAAGGGTATATGAAACAAATTGGAGCAAGAGTGATTGCAATAACTGGGAGCAATGGCAAGACAACAACAAAGGATATGGTTGCTTCTATATTGTCTACCACCTTTAAGGTGCATAAAACAGATGGAAACTTTAATAATCAAATTGGGCTGCCCCTGACATTGCTGCAAATGAAAGAAGAAACGCAGTTTGCTGTGCTTGAAATGGGAATGAGCGGCAGAAATGAAATTGATTTGCTGAGCCGATTGGCAGAACCAGAGATTGCGATCATTACAAATATCGGTGATGCACATTTACTGCAATTAGGATCTAGAGAAGAAATTGCAAAAGCAAAATTAGAGATCTTAAACGGATTAAAACAAAAAGGTGGTTTTGTATATCCAGGAGATGAACCACTTTTGGAGAATATGACTGATCTTGGATATGAATTACCAGCATCTACAAAAAAGATCCGATTTGGAAAATTGGGCGCTAATGATCTTTATCCCACAAATATTCAGATGGAAAAAGACGGGATAACTTTTGAGATAAATCATTCACAACATTGGAATTATTACATACCATTAATAGGAAAACACAATGTTATGAATGCTGTGGCAGCCATAGCGGTGTGTAAAATGATTGGCACCCAAGAAAAGGAAATTCAAAGAGGTTTAAAGCAGCTTAAAGTTTCAAGCATGAGAACTCAAAAAATGAAATCCAATAGTGGATTTACAATCATTAACGATGCATACAACTCCAGTCCAAATGCACTGAAAGCAACCATTGAGATGTTAGAGGAATTAAAAGGATATCGCCATAAAATTCTGGTAGTAGGTGACATGTTAGAGCTGGGAGAGAAGGAAGTAGAGCTGCATCGTGAAATAGGGAGATTGCTTGATCCTCAGAGGATACATCATGTATTTACTTATGGAAGTTTAGCAAAAGAGATTGGACTAGAATCATTGAATCATTATTCCCCTGGAAATGTTAAATTATTTGATAATAAGGAAAAACTAATTAATGAGCTAATTCATGTTGTTTCACAGGAAGATTTAATTCTGATAAAAGGCTCTCGCGGGATGAAACTAGAAGATGTCGTTCACGAATTGAAAAATAGATAAGGAGGCAGGGTTTGTGGATTATAATATTATGTACTGGACAATAGGGGTTGCATTCATCTTAGCGTTGATTACAGGACCGCTATTTATTCCTATCCTGCGCAGGTTGAAATTTGGACAACAAATTCGAACTGAAGGACCACAGGGACACCAAAAGAAAAAAGGAACACCCACTATGGGTGGAATCATTATTCTTTTAGCCTTGTCTATTACTTTCTTTCGTTTTTCTGACGATTACGGATTGGAATTTTATATTTTGATTGTTGCTACTTTTGGATTTGGACTCATTGGTTTTTTAGATGATTATATTAAAGTTGTGTTTAAACGATCCATGGGGTTAACAGCAAAGCAAAAGTTATTAGGGCAACTCTTAGTTTCCATTATTATTTGTGTCATGTTATTTGCTATTGATTATAGTACAGCTCTTCATGTTCCGATTATTGAAAAAAGCATTGAATTAGGCTGGTTGTATTTCCCATTCATTATTATTGTATTGTTGGGGACTACAAATGCAGTGAATTTAACAGATGGTTTGGATGGATTAGTGTCTGGTACAAGTGCCATTGCTTTTGGGGCGTTTGCTATCATCTCTATGATGAATTCTCAGTTTGAAACAGCTATTTTTTGTGCGGCTATGATTGGAGCTGTTTTGGGGTTTTTGGTATTCAATGCACATCCAGCCAAAGTGTTTATGGGAGATACAGGATCACTCAGTATTGGAGGGGGATTAGCAGCTGTTGCTATACTTACAAAATCAGAACTGTTATTAGTCATTATAGGTGGAGTATTTGTGATCGAGAATCTCTCTGTCATTATTCAAGTCATTTCGTTTAAAACGACCGGGAAACGGGTTTTTAAAATGAGTCCAATCCATCATCATTTTGAGTTGAGTGGCTGGTCGGAGTGGCGAGTTGTCATTTCATTTTGGTTGTTAGGTCTCGTTTTGGCGGGAGTTGGACTTTATATTTATTAAGGGGCGTTAAAATATGAATCATCCTCGTTTTTATAAGGATAAAAGCGTACTTGTATTGGGTTTAGCCAAAAGCGGACAGGCTGCTGCGAAGTTATTTCATCAATACGGTGCCAAGGTAACTATCAATGATAGAAAAGAAAGAGAAAGCTGTCCTGAGGCAGAATCACTGGAGGCACTAGGCATTACTGTGATTTGTGGAGGACATCCACCTGATTTAATACATCCAGAGCTTGCACTGATTGTTAAAAACCCTGGTATTCCATATAAAATTCCACCTATTAAGCGAGCACTTGATATAGGGATTGAAATCATAACTGAGATAGAGGTGGCTTATCATATTAGTGCTGCTCCTATGATTGGAATTACAGGTTCTAACGGGAAAACGACAACAACAAGTTTGATTGGAGAAATATTGTCTGCTGATTATCAATCACCGATTGTTGCAGGGAATATTGGTACTCCATTATGTGAGGTTGCACAGGAAGCGCATGCTAATCAATGGATTGTTGCTGAACTAAGCAGCTTCCAATTGAAAGGCATTCGTGAGTTCAAACCAAAAATATCCTGTTTATTAAACATATATGAAACTCATTTAGATTATCATGTCACTTTAGAAGATTATGTTGAATCCAAAAAAAATCTATTTAAAAATCAATCATCAGATGAAATAGCTGTACTCAACTGGGATGATGAAACGTGTCGCAATATAGCGAAAGAGATTCAAGCTGACATCCTTCCCATTTCGACAAAAAAACAATTGGATTATGGAGTTTATATAAATGATCATAAAATCATTTATAAAGACAAGGAAGGTCTAACACATTTTATAATAGATACTTCATCTTTAGGAGTAGGTGTAAGGCATAATCAGGAAAATGCCTTGGCTGCAACGGCTGTTGCCATAGCGGCAAAAACAGAGTTGTCCGTCATTAGCGATGTGTTGCAACAGTTCAAAGGCATTGAGCATCGCTTAGAATTTGTTGCTTCTAAGGACGGGATTGATTATTACAATGATTCAAAAGCGACAAATCCAACAGCTACCAATAAAGCACTAGAAGCTTTTGGAAATAATGTGATCTTAATCGCAGGTGGCTTAGACAGAGGATCTGATTACATGGAGTTAGAGTCACAGTTTAGTTTAAAGATCAAAGGTCTAGTCACTTTAGGAGAAACGCGTCAGAAAATAAAAAAGGTGGCTGAGTCGGCAGGCGTCCAATCAGTCCGCTCCGTAGAAAAATATTTGAATGAAAATGATGCGATAAATCAAGCAGTTATTTATGCAAAAGAAATGTCTAGAGATGGGGACGTTATATTGCTCTCTCCAGCGTGCGCTAGCTGGGATATGTTTAAAACCTTTGAAGATCGTGGAAGAATGTTTAAAGAAGCGGTGCATAACCTTTAATAAAAAAGGTTGTACTAGGAGGAGGATTTCTTTGGCGAAAATCCGTTCTGCACCAGATTCCTTAATTATTGTATCCACTCTAATGCTTTTGGGAATTGGTTTAATTATGGTTTACAGTGCAAGTGCCGTACTTGCTTTTCACAATTTTGGCGATTCCTTATTTTATTTGAAAAGACAGTTTGTTTTTGCTGTACTAGGCATTTTTGCACTTTTTTTCACAATGAATATTGATTATTGGGCATGGAAAAAATTTGCTAAAATGATTTTGATTTCAGGTTTTATTATGTTGATACTCGTATTAATTATAGGCGATGTACGAGGGGGAGCTAAAAGCTGGTTAGGAGTTGGATCACTAGGTATTCAACCTTCAGAGTTCATGAAGCTGGCTGTAGTGCTGTTTTTAGCAAAGTTTTTAACCGATCGAGATAAAGAGATTACGCTGTTTGTTCGAGGGTTAATGCCTCCTTTATTACTCGTAGGAGCTGCATTTGCTTTGATTATGCTGCAGCCTGATTTAGGAACGGGTGCTGTTCTTGTAGGTGCATCGCTGATCGTTATTTATGTAGCTGGCTTAAAAATTTCTCATTTAGTAGGTCTAGCCATGATTGGTGTGATTGGGCTAGTGGGATTAATTATAACCGCTCCTTATCGATTAAAACGTATTACTGGTTTTTTAGATCCGTGGGAGGACCCGCTGGGAACTGGATACCAAATAATACAGTCATTATACGCCATTGGACCTGGAGGTTTGGTTGGATTAGGGTTAGGGAGAAGTAGGCAGAAGTACAATTATTTACCAGAGCCTCAAACCGACTTTATATTTTCTATTATTTCAGAAGAACTTGGATTTATAGGTGGGAGTGTTGTTTTGATTCTATTTCTCATTTTGATTTGGAGAGGATTTAGAGTGGCCATCACTGCACCTGATTCATTTGGAAGTTTACTAGCCGTAGGAATCATAAGTATTATTGGAGTACAAGTTATGATTAATATAGGCGTTGTTATTGGAATGTTTCCAGTCACAGGGATTACATTGCCACTCATCAGTGCAGGTGGCTCATCATTAACTTTGTTGTTGACAGCTATTGGGATATTGCTTAATATTTCAAGATACTCAAGATAAATTAGAGTCCAGAAACAGTAACCCTTAGAGTAGAGACTTTATTTTTAAAACATCGCAGTATACTGAAGTCTGGACTTTAATCTGAAAACTGGTTCCTGTCTTGTAACAAATCGATATGATAAAACATAAAATAACCTATAATCGTGACAAAGCTAATTACAAACTCTGCAAAAGGAGGTTTATCCCATGAAAAGAGTCATTGATGAATTACGTGCAGCTGGGATTAACAAGGTGTATCAAGATGAACCAATGGCTGAATATACAACATGGAAAATTGGTGGTCCTGCCGATTTATTCATTGTGCCAGAGCATATAGAAGAATTATCTGAAACAATCAAAATATTACACAATAACGGAGTCCCTTGGATGCAAATTGGTAGAGGTTCTAACCTGCTGATTTCGGATAAAGGCATAAGAGGTGCTGTCATTAAATTAGGCAAGGGATTTGAGACTATACATTTTGAAAAAAATCGGGTGTATGTTGGCGGTGCATTTTCCTTTATCAAGTTGAGTGTGTTAGCCGCAAAAGAAGGATTAACTGGTTTGCAGTTTGCAAGCGGAATACCTGGCACCGTAGGGGGAGCCGTATATATGAACGCAGGAGCCCACGGATCAGATATGTCACGAATACTATCAACAGCTAAGATTGTACTGGAGACAGGGGAATTGGTTGAATGGTCAGCCGATGATTTGAAATTTGCATATCGTGATTCTATACTTCATAGGAAAAAGGGAATTGTAGCAGAGGCTGTTTTAAATCTCGAATATGGCAACCGCAAAGACATTGCCAAGTTAATGGCAACGCTTAAAGAACGTCGATTAAAAACCCAACCGCTGCAATTAGCATGTGCCGGGAGTGTGTTTCGCAACCCTGATCAAAATCATGCTGCAAAATTGATTGAACAAGCTGGTTTGAAGGGAACACGTATCGGGGGAGCAGAGGTATCGACCTTACATTCCAATTTCATTGTCAATACAAATCAAGCGACAGCTAGAGACGTCCTCACCTTAATAGAACACATTCAGAGTGTTGTATACGAGAAATATGACGTATTTCTTGTTCCAGAGGTTTTACAGGTAGGTGAGCGGTAATTCGGAGGTGAGACATTGGAGAAATTGGTTATCGAAGGTGGGAGGCCTCTTACAGGAACGTTACGTATTCACGGATCAAAAAATGCAGCATTGCCGATTCTAGCAGGTTGTATTCTAGTAGATGGGAAACTCTCCATAGAAAATGTACCAGACTTGCTAGATATAAAGGTAATGATTGAAATATTAAACGCAATTGGCTGTGAGGCTAACCACCAAGATGAAAGAGTACTATTGGATACATCATCTATCTATTCACATCACATCCCTGAAGATTTGATGAAACAAATGAGATCATCCATATTTATGATGGGCCCTCTATTAGCTAGGTTTGGTCAAGTGCAGGTATATCAGCCGGGTGGTTGTGCTATAGGGGAAAGAAAGATAGACTTGCATTTAAAAGGGCTGAAAGCTCTGGGGGCTGTAGTTGAGGAATCTGAACAAACAATCATTTGCCGCGCTGAAAAGTTAATAGGAGCAGATATTCACCTGGATTTTCCTAGTGTTGGCGCTACTGAAAACATCTTAATGGCAGCCGTATTGGCTGAAGGAGATACTACGATTCAAAATGCTGCTAGAGAGCCGGAAATCGAAGATCTAGCAAATTTCTTGAACAAAATGGGAGCTCATATTACTGGTGCAGGCACAGAAAAAATTCACATAAAAGGTGTTAAAAAATTAACCCCTTGTCATTATCGTATTATTCCTGATCGAATCGTAGCCGGAACATTAATGATAGCTGCAGCTGCAACTGGTGGCAATGTTGAATTAAATTCCGTATGTCCTGAACATCTTAAAGCTTTAATGCACGTGCTGAAAAAAGCAGATGTTCAAATTACTTTGAAAAATGATATAATTAAAATTAATAGTTTAAATAGACCAAAATCGTTAGATCGAATTGTAACATCACCTTATCCTGCTTTCCCAACAGATTTACAATCACAAATTATGGTGTTAATGTCTATGTCTGAAGGGATTACAACGATCAAAGAAAAGATTTTTGAGCAGAGATTCAGGCATGTTGATGAGTTAAAAAGAATGGGTGCAGATATTCGGGTGAACAATAATATTGCTTATATTCGAGGTGTTCCAAGGTTGTACGGAGCCAAAGTCAAGGCAACGGATTTGAGAGCTGGCGCAGCTCTGGTAGTTGCAGGATTGGCGGGAAAGGGAACGACTACAGTTGAACATATCTATCA
Organism: Chengkuizengella axinellae; assembly: GCF_030730905.1. GTDB lineage: Bacteria > Bacillota > Bacilli > Paenibacillales > KCTC-33759 > Chengkuizengella > Chengkuizengella axinellae. The sequence goes on from NZ_JAVAMP010000001.1 coordinate 720,608, forward strand.
TATCGATCGAGGGTATGTACAAATTGAAAATATTTTTAAACAACTAGGAGCTAATATAACGAGATGTGTTGAATCACCTGTATCAAAATGATATATTCATATGTCTATTGATTTGGTAAGTAGTCAGTGAGCCTTTAGGTGGTGAACTTATGCAAAAAAGAAATAGTGTACCTGTCTTACGTAAGCAAAAAGTAAAATCTCGCAGCAACCGAAAGCTGTTGCTGCTTCTTTTTTTGTTTTTTACGGTAATATTAGTTGTTTTATTTTTTAACTCACCCTTAAGTAAAATTTCTCAAATCTCTATCAATGGAGCGCAAGTTTTATCAGAAGAAGAAATCAGACAAGCTCTATCATTGAATGAGGGGGACAGGTATTTTTTTATTGAAGAAGAAGCTGTTTTAGAGAAACTAAATGTTAACAATGTTATAAGAACGGTTCAACTTAGCAAAAAGTTTCCTGGTCAAATTGAGATTAACATTACAGAATATCCTATTGTGGCATATGAAATGAATTCGCACTCAAATCAAATGGAAGTCATATTTTCAAATGGTTTTGCTAAAGAAATTGACAATCAGGAGATTATGATAGACAAGCCCATATTAACAGGCTGGTCGGATGGGATTGAAGATGTAAAAAAGGAATTAAGTCTTGTGTTAGAAAAAATTCCGGACCATCTGCTTATTGAAATCTCAGAAATAAGTCCCCTACCCCCTACACTGTCATATAAAGATAAAATAATTATCTTTACACGTTCTTCATTTGAAGTTATAACAACGGTTAGTTATTTAGAAGAAAAGATATTATATTTGGATAATGCAATCAATAAATTGAAGCAGAATGAAAAGGTGTCAGGAAGGATTTATATGTTAGATTCTGATACATATGAACCAATTGAAATAGGAGAAAGATCTCAATTAAATAGTGCGGAAGAATCGTTTGGAATCGAATGAACATTGTTTTTAAAATTCTACTTCTAAATATTAAGAAAAAATGTTAATATTGTATTTACGGGGTTAGATAGAGGTAGATTCATATTTTTAAATAAATTTTACATAAAAAAGAGGGAAAAATTAAGCTGTGTTGAATATGTTACAGAAGTGTATTTTAAAAATATATAATCTTTCTGAAACAGGAGGTGCCAAAGAGTGAGCAGCAATGAAACCATTGTTAGTTTAGACATCGGTACATCCAAAGTTCGAGTAATTATAGGTGAAATCCATAACGGTGCTATTAATATTGTTGGAGTTGGGTCTGCTGACTCCCAAGGAATTCGAAAAGGTGCCATCGTTGATATTGATCAGACTGTGCAATCTATTAAAAAAGCAGTGGATCATGCTGAACGTATGGTAGGTATTCAAATTTCTGAAGTATATGTTGGAATTTCTGGAAATCATATTGATTTGCAATCCAGTCACGGTGTGGTAGCTGTATCAAACGATGACCGAGAGATTGGTTATGAAGATATAGAAAGAGTCCTTCAAGCTTCTAAAGTGATCGCACTGCCGCCAGAACGAGAAATCATCGGAGTTGTACCAAAGCAATATTTGGTTGATGGATTAGAAGGAATACAAGATCCAAAAGGTATGATAGGAGTTAGACTTGAAGTCGAAGCAACAATCATAACAGGTGCCAAAACCAATGTACATAATTTACTTCGATGTGTAGAAAAGGCAGAACTTAGAGTATCTGGACTTACCTTAATGTCTCTTGCCTCTGCTCAGCTGGCATTGTCAAAAGATGAAAAAACTTTGGGAACCGTGTTAGTAGATATAGGTGCTGGTGCAACTACACTAGCCATTTTTGATCAAGGAAATTTAGTGAAAACTACAACTTTACCTGTCGGTGGAGATTTTATCACAAATGATATTTCCATAGGACTGAGAACCCAAACTGAAATAGCTGAAATGATAAAAATGAAGTATGGGTGTGCTTTAGTTAGAGATGCTGCTGAAGATCAGGTATTCAAAGTGCCACGTGTAGGAAGTAATTCAGAGAAGCAATATACGCAAGTAGATTTATCTCATGTTATAGAACCACGTGTCAGAGAGATTTTTCAGCTTATAGATAAAGAAGTGAAACGTATAACAGATAATGATATTGCAGGAGGATACGTCATTACAGGCGGATCAGTTTCTACGGCTGGTTTACTAGAAATAGCACAGGAAGAGCTTAAATCTTCTGTCAGAGTAGCAGTTCCTGATTTTATAGGTGTTCGAGATCCAGCATATACAAATGGAGTGGGCATTATACAGTATGTTTATAAATATGCAATGTATCAATCACTCGAGGATGATTCACCTAATTATTCTCAGAACAAATCTGCCAAAAGACCTAGTAAGACAACGAATAAACCAGGTGCATTTGAACGATTTAAAAACTGGTTAAGTGAATTTATTTAACTTTCCTAACCAATTTTAATCCCAGAGAAAACTTCTAATTCAACTAGTGAATTGTTTAAAAGAGGGGGAAAATACCTACTATGTTAGAATTTGATATGGAAGTAGATCAACTAGCAAAAATAAAAGTTATTGGAGTCGGTGGCGGAGGTAGTAACGCAGTAAATCGAATGATTGAGTTCGGAGTTCAGGGTGTAGATTTTATTACTGTAAATACCGATGCACAGGCACTTCATTTAGCTAAATCTAATGATAAATTACAAATAGGTGAAAAATTAACAAGAGGTTTAGGTGCAGGAGCTAATCCTGATATTGGAAAAAAGGCTGCTGAAGAATCAAGAGAAATGATTATTCAACAGTTGCAAGGAGCAGATATGGTTTTTGTAACAGCTGGAATGGGAGGCGGTACCGGAACTGGTGCGGCTTCTGTCATTGCAGAAATTGCAAAGGAATGTGGAGCTCTAACTGTCGGAGTTGTTACACGACCATTTACATTTGAAGGTCGAAAACGTTCTTTGCAAGCAGAACAAGGAATAGCTGCTTTAAAAGAAAAGGTCGATACTTTAATTATTATTCCTAATGATCGTTTACTTGAAATCGTTGATAAAAAGACACCAATGCTTGAAGCTTTTGGTGAGGCAGATAATGTATTAAGACAAGCTGTACAAGGTATTTCAGATTTGATTGCTGTACCTGGTCTAATCAATCTAGACTTCGCAGATGTGAAAACTATCATGGCAGAGCGTGGATCTGCATTGATGGGAATCGGTGAAGGAACAGGTGAAAATCGTGCAGCTGAAGCAGCGAAAAAAGCGATTATGAGTCCGTTACTTGAAACTTCCATTGAAGGAGCTCGTGGAGTAATCATGAACATTACGGGTGGTTCTAACCTAAGCTTGTTCGAAGTGAATGAAGCTGTAGAATTAGTAACTGCTGCCTCTGATCCAGAGGTGAACATGATTTTTGGTGCAATTATTGATGACAAAATGAAAGATGATATTAAAGTCACTGTCATTGCGACTGGATTCCAGAATCAAGAAGGTACAAATCCAGCAGCGCCATCAACTCCAAAACAAGGTTCTAAACCTGCTGCGGATTCAAGATTATCCAATTTAAAACCTTTTGGAAACTACTCAAATAATGAAGATCAATTGGATATTCCAACATTTTTAAGAAATAAAAATAGAAATAGGCATGACGACTAAATTTTAGTGTTATAAGTAAATATATAAACAGGAACCTTCCCACTAATGGGGAGGTTTTTGTTTTTTCTTTGCTGTATTGATTTTAACTAATACAATTTTACTTATAATATAATTTCCCTGATAAGGTCATCCTTATGATTCGTCCTACATATTTTTACTTCATACTAAGAGAAGAACTATGTATCTTTTTACTTCCTTGTATTGTATTTGCATTATTGATGCTTATTGCACATAAAGTTGTTTATAAAATATATGGATTTATTAAATAAACTAGAATACTATGAAGAAAAAGAGTAATATATCGATTAATACAGCGAATTATTTTTGAAAATAGACTCCTTGATCATTTCAAGAGTCTATTTTTTTGTATTTCAATTAAATGTAAAAAAAATTCCTTTATTCGACAAAAAAAGTTATTCGAAGGAGGCAAGTTTAGACAGACTTCGGAATAGAGTTACTATATACTGTTTTTATCTCAGATGTTAGGGAAGTTTTTGGATGATAATTTATTTAGATCTCGTATTTTTAATTAACTTCTTCATTGACGGTGCTATCTTACAAGCAACAGCTTGGACATGCAAGTACAAATTAAAATGGTGGAGATTGGTTTGTTCAGCATCTTTTGGAGCGTTGTATGCGATGATGATGTTTTTCCCCTCATTAACATTTATGTATACATTTTTAATTAAATGTGCGTTTTCTATTATCATGATTATTTTAGCATTTGGGTTCACAAGGCTTCAGTCTTTTATAAGACAACTAGCAACCTTCTATTTTGTTAATTTTATTGTTGCTGGTGGAATGTTTGCTTTTTATTATTTTTTTCAGACATCAAATGAAGTTTACAACGGGATGATTTTTACACAAGCAGGGGGTAATATTTTTCCTTTTCAAATTAGCTTTTTCTTTTTACTTTTTTTATTTTTCATCATGCTTTGGTTTTATCGCGGCGTATTTAAAAGTCTAAAAAGTAAAGAGAGAATCACGAACTACTTAGTAGATGTTGAAATTGTTATTGATGATTACGTTGCAAGCTGTAAAGGATTAATTGATACAGGAAATCAACTTTATGACCCACTTACGCGCACTCCTGTGATGGTTATGGATGTCATCTATTGGAAAGATGTGCTTCCAGATCATTGGTTACGATATGTTTCTCAAATGAATACTGAAATGATGTTTGATGGTTTTGGCAGTGAAGAATTCAAATGGCAAGAAAGGATGAGATTAGTGCCGTATAAAGGTATTAGTGCTTCCAGTCAATTTATGCTTGCCGTTAAACCTGACAAGGTGGTGATTTTACAAGATGGCAAAAGGATTGAGGTACAAAAAGTATTGGTTGGAATGAAAGAAGGAAAACTTTGTACAGATAATTCTTATCAGGCCATTATCCACCCTTCTTTACTAGCATAGTCCCACTTTTGTGGAGTTAATTAACAAAAAAATAAGTTTGTCTTTAACACAATATTTCTCTTAGGGAGGAAAACATGCTCTTGAAATGGAAATTCGAATTACAAATTTATATTTTTAAAATCTTATTCTTATTAGGGTACAAAAATGAGGAAATATATTATATTGGTGGTAGCGAGGCTTTACCTCCACCATTGAGTCGTGAAGAAGAGGAGATTTTGTTGAAAAAGCTTTCTTCTGGGGATGCTGCAATTCGTGCGATGTTAATTGAAAGAAATTTAAGGCTCGTTGTATATATCGCAAGGAAATTTGAAAATACTGGAATTAATATTGAAGATTTAGTTTCTATAGGAGCAATAGGATTAATTAAAGCAGTAAATACATTTGATCCAAATAAAAAAATTAAGTTGGCTACATATGCTTCACGTTGTATTGAAAATGAAATATTAATGTATCTTAGACGAAATAATAAAATAAGAACAGAAATTTCTTTTGATGAACCATTGAATATTGATTGGGATGGAAATGAACTATTATTATCTGATGTGATGGGTACTGAAAATGATGTTATTTATCGGAATATAGAAGAGCAGGTAGATCGTAAATTGCTTAAAAAAGCATTGGAAAAATTATCAGATCGTGAAAAAGTGATTATGGAGCTGAGATTTGGATTACAAGATGGAGAAGAAAAAACACAAAAAGATGTAGCGGATATGTTAGGAATTTCACAATCTTATATTTCAAGGTTGGAAAAAAGGATTATTAAAAGATTACGTAAAGAATTTAATAAAATGGTCTAAAGCAAGCGAAGTAGTAAGGTCAAAGAATTTGTGTTTGTGATGTATAAAAGTTGTCATTTGAAGTTGGAATAAAAAATCATTCCAAGGGGATAATTAACATTAATGTTTCTCCTTGGGAGGTAATCACATTGACTCGAAACAAAGTTGAGATCTGTGGTGTTGACACCGCAAAGCTTCCAGTATTGAAAAACGCAGAAATGAGGGAATTATTCGTACAGTTACAGACTCACAATGAAATTTCAGCTAGAGAAAAATTAGTCAATGGCAACTTAAGACTGGTTTTAAGTGTAATTCAAAGGTTTAATAATCGAGGAGAGTACGTCGATGATTTATTTCAAGTAGGATGTATTGGGCTGATGAAAGCAATTGATAACTTTGATTTAAGTCAAAATGTTAGATTTTCAACCTATGCAGTCCCCATGATCATTGGAGAAATTCGTCGATACTTGAGAGATAATAACCCCATTAGAGTATCGCGTTCATTACGTGATATTGCTTACAAAGCGTTGCAAATAAGGGATAGCTTAACGAATCAGAACAATAGAGAACCGACGATCTTTGAAATTTCTGAGGTTTTAAATGTTCCAAAAGAAGATGTTGTATTCGCTCTTGATGCAATCCAAGATCCAGTGTCTCTATTTGAACCTATATATCATGATGGGGGAGACCCGATTTATGTAATGGATCAAATAAGTGATGACAATAATAAAGATGTTTCATGGATTGAAGAAATTGCGTTAAGAGAAGCGATGAGAAAGCTTAACGATAGGGAAAAAATGATCCTTTCTATGAGGTTTTTTGAAGGAAAAACACAAATGGAGGTAGCAGATGAAATAGGGATTTCACAAGCTCAAGTTTCAAGATTGGAGAAAACGGCAATATCACAAATGCAAAAACATGTAAAAACGTATGAAAATTAATAAATCATAAACCATGAAGAGGCTTGTCCTGTAGTCTTTAAGACACGGGCAGTCTCTTTTTTATAACTCTTTGAGAAACTCCGATAGGAGTTTTTCTTTTTTTTTAAAGCTCATAAGGACATTTTACCTAATTCACACATATATTAATATAAATACTTAAAAAGTAGTGGTGATAACATGAAAATATCCGACTTCCAAACTAAGGATGTTATCAACATAGTGGATGGCAAAAAACTTGGATCGGTAAGTGATTTAGAGTTGGATCTTAGAAAAGGTACAATTAATTCAATAGTTGTACCGAGTCAGGGTAAATTTTTTGGTTTATTCGGTGGAGATAATGAGGTTGTTATACCTTGGAGAAATATAGTTAAGATCGGAATGGATGTAGTCCTTGTAAAACTTGATGATATGAGGGGATATCGTGCCCCTGATGATGAAGGAGAATATTATCAAAACTATTAGTAAAAAAAATCTACAAAAGTCTCGTGCCTTTTACTGCTGGATATATATAAAGACTTTCTTGTCCTGCACGTGACTATGGATAGATTTTTTTTCTGTACTATTTTAGCCTGTACGATTATGTTAAAATATAGCTATTGGGGTGAGAATATGGAGCCTTTTGTCAAAAAAGCAGAAGATAATAAACCTACTCTTTTATATTTGTCCAAATGGAATGAAGAGTACCGTCATCTATCTGTTGGATTCACTACAAGATTAGGGGGAATGAGTCATGGTGACTTTACTTCCTTGAATTGTGCATTACATGTAAACGACAATAAAGATGATGTTGTTGTAAACCGCAAGCTTGTAGCAGAAACTATTGGTTTTTCTTACGACTCAGTAACATGCGCGAATCAGGTTCATGGTGATCAAGTGGGAGTTATAACGAACAGCGAAATAGGAAAAGGCCGATTTTCTCACGAAGATGCTATCAACTCAAAAGATGCATTGATTACAAACGAGCCTAATGTTTGTTTAATCTCTTTTTACGCTGATTGTGTTCCTCTTTATTTATTTGATCCAGTACACAGCGTTGTAGGTTTAGCACACGCAGGATGGAAGGGCACATATTTAGAAATAGCAGAAAAAACAATCAAAAAAATGACTGAAATATATGAGAGTAAGCCTGAACATATTTTAGCAGCAATTGGACCTTCTATAGGAGGCTGTTGCTATGAGGTTGACGATCATGTTTTCAAGCGTTTTGAAAATAAATATAATGATCATTATTCAATGCATCAAAAAGAAGATGGCAAATATATGCTTGATTTAAAAGAAATAAATAGGCAAATTTTAATAAAAGCAGGAATATCTTCAACTCATATATCAACATCGAAATACTGTACGGGGTGCAATACAGATCTTTTTTATTCTCACCGGATCGAAAAAGGTTCTACCGGCAGAATGATGAGTTGGATTGGGCTTAAAAGATCATAGAAGAGGTGAATCAACACTTTGGATTTAAAGGGAAGAGTTAGGGAAATTGATTCGCGTGTACAAGCAGCATGCAATCGTTCTAATAGAAAAAGAGAAGATGTAGAAATTATTGCTGTAACAAAGTATGTTTCTTTAAAAACAGCAAAAGATGCAGTTGAAATTGGTTGTAAACATATAGGTGAAAATAGATGGCCAGACTCAGAAGAAAAGGTGAATGCTTTATCTGCAAAGGCTCAAATGCATTTTATAGGTCATTTGCAATCGAAAAAGGTTAAGCACATTGTTGGAAGATTTCCTTATGTACATTCTCTAGATCGAATGTCTTTAGCTGAAGAAATTGAAAAACAAGCCATACTAAAAGATAGATATATGAACTGCTTAATTCAAGTAAATGTTTCTGGAGAAGAGTCTAAGTATGGGATTTCACCAGATGAACTTTTTAAGTTTGCTGAAAACTTATTGCAGTTTAAACATATCAATGTCATTGGTTTAATGACCATGGCACCCTTCGAGGAAGATCCTGAGAAAACTAGACCTGTGTTTAGAGAATTAAGAAAGTTACGGGATTATTTAAATGAAAAGCAAATATTTGATCATAAAATAAGTCATCTTTCAATGGGGATGTCAAATGATTTTGAGATTGCTATTGAAGAAGGAGCAACTTTTATTCGCTTAGGTTCAAAATTAGTAGGGAAAGAATAAAGGAGGCAGAAGAAGTCATGGGTGTTATGCATAAATTTTTGGATTTTTTTGGGCTGCAGGAAGATGAAGAAGTAATCAAAAAAGAGACTAAGATAGAGGAAATTGAAGACTCTTCCCTTTCATATGAAGAGGAACAGCATTCAAATATAAAAAGCACCTCAAAAAACAATGTTGTTAGTATCCATTCAAACAAGAATACACGCGTCGTTTTAAATGAACCACGTACGTATGATGAAGCTCAAGATATCGCCAATCATTTAAAATCACGAAGAGCAGTTATCGTTAACTTGCAGCGTGTTCGATCCGACCAAGCAAAACGAATAGTGGACTTTTTAAGTGGAACGGTATATGCTTTAAATGGCAGCATTTCGAAAATTGGCAGCAACATATTCCTATGCACACCTGATAGTGTGGAAATTGAGGGAACAATTACAGAATTACTTCAAGATGAATTAGAAAGGAACGGGTGATAGGCGTTGATAGAAAGCATTATAAATAGTTTTATAACGATTTATTTTTATATGATATTTGCTTACGTATTATTGTCGTGGGTCCCTAATGCAAGAGAGAGTTTTATTGGTGAGTTTTTAGGAAAGTTAGTAGAACCTTATTTGTCAATTTTCAGAAAAATTATTCCTCCTATCGGTGGGATGATTGACATCTCTCCTATCGTTGCATTAATTGCATTGCAATTTGCGGCAGCAGGATTAAAATCTGTTATTCTTTTTCTAATTGGTGGGTAGTGTTCTAAATGAAAACATCATTATATGAACACTTTCATTCAGATGAACGTTCTTTTGTGGATAAAGTACATGATTGGATCATTAGAACTGAGGAGCGTCACATAACAAAGATTACAGATTTTTTAGACCCTAGACAAGCTTATATTTTAGAAACTTTAATGAATTCGAATATAGATGTACAACATTTATTATTTGGTGGTTTTGAAGAAGCAGAGCGGAAAAGAGCTTTGATTGCACCAGATTATATGGAGATTCAAGAAAATGATTTCCCGATTCAAGTTCTTTCAATCCGATCTGACGATGTAAAATTTTCTAAACTAACTCATGGCGATTTTTTAGGAGCTATCTTAGGACTTGGAATCAAAAGGGATAAAATAGGTGATTTGCATATATTGGGAAATGAATGTCAATGCATAGCGGCTGGAGAAATCATTGATTATTTAAATTTAAATCTGCAGCAGGTACACAGAGTGCAGGTAACGACGGATGTTATTCCGTTAGAACAGTTGCAACCTACCTCAGTTGAAATGTATGAAAGTCATCTTACGGTCTCTTCACTAAGATTGGACAACATCGTAAGTGATGCTGCAAAAATGAGCCGGGCCAAGATCCTTCAACCAATTAAAACAGGAAAATGTAAAGTGAACTGGAAGATAGAGGAAGACCCATCAACACAGATAAATGCAGGTGATGTTGTTTCTTTAAAAGGGTTTGGACGATTCAAAATCCTATCTATCGAAGGGAAAACAAAAAAAGGCAATGTTCGATTAAAGATTGGAAAATACATTTGAGTATTTTGCAGGAATTTAACACTTATCGTCGAATCTTTACAATTAACCAAAATTATTAATGTTTCAAGGAGGTGCAGGAATGTCACTAACACCATTAGATATACATAACAGAGAATTTTCAAAATCATTTCGCGGATACGATGAAGATGAAGTAAATGAGTTTCTGCAACAGATCATCAAAGATTATGAAGCACTTATTCGTGAGAACAAAGAATTAAAAGAAGAAGTAGGGGCAATGAAAGAAAAATTAGAACACTTTTCTAATATAGAAGATACATTAAGTCAAACGATTATTGTAGCCCAAAATACTGCTGATGAAGTAAAATCAAATTCCAAAAAAGAAGCTGAGCTCATTATTAGAGAATCAGAAAAAAATGCAGACCGCATCATTAATGAATCTTTGGCTAAATCAAGGAAAATAGCACTTGATAATGAAGAAATGAAAAAACAAGCCTCAATATATCGCACTCGTTTTCGTTCTTTGTTAGAAGCACAATTAGAAATGTTGAATGATCAAGGATGGGAATGGGATTCGTTAGACAAAGAAGCGAATCAATCTATCGACTATTTATCTGATGAAAAAATTTCTAAAGCTGAATAGTTTGAGTTATTGACTCTTACTAAAAACTTAGATATACTGCTATATAGAAAAATTATCTGGGTAAAAACGTTGAATGGGATAAGTAAATCGAATATGCAGAGTCAGCGAATTAGGGAACGGTGTGAGCCTAATATCTGTTTTGCGATTGAATATCACCCATGAGTATATACTTGAAAAATATAGTAAAGTATGTCGGCTGATTCCGTTATAAATCATGAAAGTGATAATACTAACGAAAGATTAACGTTGTATTATTATTAGGGTGGTACCGCGAGCAAAACTTCTCGTCCCTTTTTGGGATGAGAGGTTTTTTTGTTCTTTATAGCTTTGTGTCACTTTTTCAAGGTGCATATTATATATTAAACGAGGTGTAAATGATGGATTATGGAAAAACTTTAAACTTGCCACAAACAGATTTTCCTATGCGTGGAAACTTACCAAAAGCAGAACCAAACCTTCAAAAATGGTGGGAAGAAATTGATATTTATAAGAAGCTACAAGAAAAACAAGAAGGAAAACCATTATTTGTTTTGCATGATGGCCCTCCTTATGCAAACGGAGATACACATATAGGGCATGCTTTAAATAAAGTTTTAAAAGATATTATTGTTCGTTACAAAACGATGCAAGGTTATAATGCCCCTTACGTACCTGGTTGGGACACACATGGGCTGCCAATTGAAGCAGCGATTGCTAAAAAGGGAAAAGTGGATCGTAAAAAGTTAAGTATTTCTGAGTTTAGGGATTATTGTAAGGATTATGCTTTAAATTGGGTAGGTAAACAAAAAGAACAATTTAAAAGGCTTGGAGTAAGAGGGGATTGGGAGAATCCATATTTAACGTTATTACCTGAATACGAAGCAGAACAAATTAGAGTATTTGGGGAAATGGTGAAAAAAGGATATATTTATAAAGGACTTAAATGTGTTTATTGGTCTCCATCTTCTGAAAGTGCTTTGGCTGAAGCGGAGATTGAATATCACGATAAAAAATCACCTTCCATTTATGTTGCTTTTCAAGTGAAAGATGGTAAAGGTATACTACCTGAGGATGCATCCATTGTGATTTGGACAACAACACCTTGGACGTTACCTGCAAATTTAGGTATTTCCCTACATCCTGAATTTGATTATGTCATGGTAGATGTCAAAGGAAAAAAGTTTGTCGTTGCAGAAGGTTTATTAGATTCATTAAAAACAGAGTTAGAGTGGGATTCTCTTAGTATTATAGATCAATTTAAAGGAAGTGAATTAGAACATATTACTTGTGCACATCCTTTTTATGATCGAGATTCCTTAGTTATGCTTGGTGAACATGTAACTCTAGATGCTGGAACAGGATGTGTTCATACAGCCCCAGGACATGGTGAAGATGATTTTGAAATTGGTGCAAAATATGGACTGGATGTGCTCTGTCCAGTAGATGATCAAGGTAAATTTACAAAAGAAGCACCTGGATTTGAAGGGATGTTTTATGATAAAACAAACAAAATCATCACTGAAAAATTAGAGGCATCAGGTCGTCTACTGAAATTAACATTTATGCAGCATCAGTATCCTCATGATTGGAGAACTAAAAAACCAGTCATCTATCGCGCCACTGAGCAATGGTTTGCTTCCATTGATAAATTTAGAGACAAGATGCTTGAGGAAATCAAAAATGTGAAATGGACACCAGAGTGGGGAGAAACACGCCTTCATAATATGATTCGTGATCGCGGAGATTGGTGTATTTCTCGACAAAGAACATGGGGTGTTCCGATTCCAATTTTTTATTGTAAAAGCTGTAATCATGAGTTATTAAATGATGAAACGATTAACTTTGTTGCAGATGTATTTGCTAAAGAAGGTTCCAATGCATGGTTCATTAAAAGTGAAAATGAATTGATGCCTGAAGGAGCAATATGTCCATCTTGTGGTCACGATCAATTTAAAAAAGAAACTGATATTATGGATGTTTGGTTTGATTCAGGTTCTAGTCATCAATCTGTATTGGCAGCTAGAGATAACCTACATTATCCAGCTGATTTATACTTAGAAGGATCTGACCAATATCGTGGTTGGTTTAACTCCTCATTAATTACAAGTGTAGCTGTAGATGGGATTGCACCTTATAAAGAAGTGCTGAGTCATGGATTTACCTTAGACGGTGAAGGAAGAAAAATGTCCAAATCTCTTGGAAATACCATTGATCCAATCAAAGTAAGCAACCAATTAGGTGCTGAAATTTTGCGTTTATGGGTTTCTTCTGTAGATTATCAGGCTGATCAAAGAATTTCAGACAATATTTTAAAACAGACATCTGAAGTTTATCGTAAAATTAGAAATACTTTAAGATTTTTCTTAGGTAACTTAACAGGATTTAATCCAGCAACAGACAAAGTGTCTTACGACCAATTAAGTGAATTAGATCGCTTTGCACTTATTCGCTTAAACAAAATGTTGGATAAGGTTACAAATGCATATAATCGTTATGACTTTAACGTTGTTTACCAATCTGTTCATCATTTCTGTTCGGTGGAGATGAGCGCATTTTATTTAGATATCGTTAAGGATACATTATATGTAAATGATTTAAATGATCCTAAACGGAAAGCTGTGCAAACCGTATTGTATGAGGCTTTGGTTGTAATTACAAAATTAATAGCACCAATTCTACCGCATACAGCAGATGAAGTATGGAGATTTATCCCTAATGTAGATTTAGAAAGTGTACAATTAGCTGAAATTCCATCTGTGAATAAGAATGTATTTGATGAAAAGCTTGAGCAAAAGTGGAATCAGTTTATGATTATTCGCGAGGAAGTATTCAAGAAATTAGAAGAAGCTCGTAAAGAAAAAATCATCGGAAATTCTTTAGCAGCTGCATTGGATTTATATCCAAATGCATCCACTGCAGACCTTCTAAAGCAGTTCACTAAATTAAATGAATTATTCATTGTTTCAGCTGTATCTGTTCATGAAGCATCTGACCAAGAAGAAGAGATTCAAGTAAAAGTGTCTGTGGCTGAAGGTGAAAAATGTGAACGTTGTTGGATGGTAACAACGGACGTAGGTGAAGATTCAACGCATCCTTCATTATGTAGGAGATGTGCTTCAATCATTGGGTGACGCTAATTTAAATAAGGAATCCCTAATGATATACATTTTATAATGAAAACGAGCTACATAAACATGTGGCTCGTTTTCATATCTAAAGATTTTGTCTTTTGTTAAAATTAATTTTCATTCATCTCTAATTCGTGATCACCTTCACCATTTGCCATATACTTTTGATACTCTGAATTTCGAATGACAGAAGTATGATTGCCATAAAGGTTTGTTGCTAAAAAGCTCTCAATTGGTTCGACATAACCATCTCTTTCATCTGATTCGCTGTACATATGGTTATAATCATGGATCTCTGGTTCATCTGCCATTGCTGGACTATTGGATGTACCCCAACTTTCTACAATTTGCCATGCATCTTCACCATCAAATTGGTTCTGTTCTTCTTTCTCATCCAAACTTGTTCGTCCAAATGGAGGATCTAAAAATTCTTCTTCTATGGGTCTGTCGTGGTTGGTGTGTTTGTTTTTGGCATGCTCAACACAATGTTGAGTTGTTGGGACGGCTTGCAATCGTGCATAGGGAATATCTTTTCCACAAGTATTACAAATTCCATATTGTTCGTTTTCAATGTTTTTTAATGCTGCAACAACATCTTCAAGTTGATACTCTACATTTTCGTTTAGTGCAATATCTTTTCCGCGTTCATAAGTCTCGGTAGCTAAGTCTGCAGGGTGATTGTCATAACTTGATAATTCACCAATTGTATCCTTTTGTGACTCAGCTAAACCAAAATGATCATTTGAGTTCAATTGTTCTTCTAAATTATTTTTTTCTTGAAGAAGCTGCTGATACAACTGATTCAATTGATTTTCATTTAGACCAGACATTAGGATGTCAACTCCCTTCTTCAAAATGACTTCATTGCAGCTGACTTTATTCTTCTCATATGTCCACAAATTTAAAGAGGTAATTCCATGTATTCAAGGGAATCACTACTCGATACATAGACGGAAGGTTCAAAGCTATGCTACAATTATCGAATGTAAGGTTGTAATATTTATATTAGGAGGATATGTTATTTGCGGTATTATTTGATTGCCTTTATTATGATTTTGTTTGATCAAATCACCAAATGGATGATTGTAAAGTATTTGGAAATCGGAGATCGAATATCTGTAATAGGAGAATTTTTTCAAATCACTTCTCATCGTAATAAAGGAGCAGCTTTTGGCATTTTACAAAATCAAAGATGGTTTTTTATCATCATTACAATTATTATTGTTGCTTTGGTCATTTGGTTTTTGGAGCAGTCAAAAAAAGAAAAACGTCCTGTACTATGTGTAGCACTTAGCTTAATATTAGGTGGGGCAATTGGGAATTTTATTGATAGGGTAAGAATGGGAGAAGTCGTTGACTTTTTAAGTTTTAATTTTAGATTCAATTTCTTTGGCTTTGAGGTGGACTATCCGTTTGCCATTTTTAATATTGCAGACTCAGCCATTGTTGTTGGGGCGATTTTAGCAGCGATCATTACCTTCTTCAGTGTAAAGAAAGGCGAGGTTTAAACTTCATGTTATTCGAGGACATCTATGAAAATGAATTAGTTTGGGAAGGCACTTCTGAGCTTGAGGGGACTAGAATTGATAAGTTTTTATCAGATCAGTTTGAGGGTATTTCTAGAACACAAATACAACAATGGATTAAAGATGGTCATGTTTCAGTAAACAGCCATTCCGTTAAAGTAAATTATAAGGTGCAGGGTAAGGATCAGATTAAGTTATTGGCTCCTTCTCCAACAGAGTTGGAAATTAAGGCAGAATCCATTCCTTTAGACGTAGTCTATGAAGATAAGCATCTTATTGTGGTAAATAAATCTAGAGGCATGGTTGTCCATCCTGCACCTGGAAATTATTCCGGTACATTGGTTAATGCATTGTTGGCTCATTGTAAGGATTTATCAGGCATTAACGGGGTGCTTAGACCAGGGATAGTACATCGGATCGATAAAAATACATCTGGTTTATTAGTATCGGCAAAAGACGATGCAACGCATGCTGGTTTATCTGAGCAGTTAAAGGATCATACCGTTCATAGGAAATATATTGCAGTCGTTCACGGAAAATTGTC
The DNA here is from genome assembly GCF_030730905.1 of Chengkuizengella axinellae. Classification (GTDB taxonomy): domain Bacteria; phylum Bacillota; class Bacilli; order Paenibacillales; family KCTC-33759; genus Chengkuizengella; species Chengkuizengella axinellae. The sequence goes on from NZ_JAVAMP010000001.1 coordinate 736,790, forward strand.
ACATTTACAAGGTACTGTGGATGCACCAATTGGACGAGATCCAAAAGATCGAAAGTGTTACACAGTGACAAATAAAAACAGTAAAAGAGCTGTTACACATTTTGTAGTTTTGGAGCAATTTAAAAATTATGCATTAATAGAGCTAAGACTAGAGACAGGACGTACGCATCAAATTAGAGTACATATGAAGTTTATTGGTCATCATATTGTAGGTGACCCAACATATGGCCGCAATAAAGGAATATCAATGGAGGGACAAGCATTGCATGCAGCAGAGTTAGGTTTTGTACACCCTATAACTGGTGAGCAACTGATGTTTACTGCTCCGATTCCAGAAGATATGTCAAATGTGTTGGATAAGGTAAAAAGTCAGTAATCATTAGGTTTTTAGTACAAATATAATGTATAAAAATCTATTTAAATATTTCAAAAAACATGATAAATTATTGTAAATTAGATTAAAGGAGTGGATTTCTACTATGTCACAAGAAAATTACATACAAAATCTTTTTGCTGAACGTATTGGTGGAAAAAATTATGGTAAGGATACTGAAATTTATAAATTTGAAAAAATAAAACGTGCAAAGGCGGCTGCAAAAGCAGAACATCCTGATGTTGAATTAATTGATATGGGAGTTGGAGAACCGGACGAAATGGCGGATCCTGGAATTGTGGCTAAACTTGCTGAGGAAGCTGCTAAACCAGAAAACAGAGGTTATGCAGACAATGGTATTAATGAATTTAAAACTGCTGCAGCAAACTATTTGAAAAATGTTTTTAGTGTAGACGGAATAGATGCAGAGAGCGAAATTAATCACTCTATCGGGTCAAAACCTGGATTGGCTATGTTACCTAGTGCATTTATCAACCCTGGTGATGTTACAATTATGACAGTGCCGGGTTATCCAGTAATGGGAACTCATACAAAATACCTTGGTGGGGAAGTATATAACGTACCTTTATTAAAAGAAAATCAATTTCTACCAAACTTAGATTCAATTCCTGAGGAAATTAGCCAAAGAGCTAAATTGTTTTATTTAAACTATCCTAATAATCCTACTGGAGCCGGTGCAACAGTTGAATTTTTTGAGAAAGTGATTGCCTATGCAAAAAAATACGATATCGTAATTGTACATGACGCTCCTTACGCAGCACTAACTTATGATGGTGTGAAACCATTCAGCTTCTTATCTGTACCTGGTGCAAAAGAGGTAGGGGTTGAATTTCATTCATTATCCAAATCTTATAATATGACAGGTTGGAGAATCGGCTTTATTGCAGGTAATCCATTAGTTGTTAAAGCATTTAAGGATATTAAAGATAATAATGATTCAGGTCAGTTTATTGCCATTCAAAAAGCAGCAGCATATGGACTAGAACATCCAGAAATTACAGAAAAAATTGCAGAAAAATATTCAAGACGTCATGATATGCTTGCAAAAACACTAAATGAAGTTGGATTTAAGGCTGAAAAACCAAAAGGATCATTTTTCATGTATGTAGAAGCACCAAAAGCGATTAAAGGTGGTCAAACATTTGAAACAGGTGAAGATTTTTCTCAATATTTAATTAGAGAAAAATTAATTTCTACAGTACCTTGGGATAATGCTGGGCGTTTTGTTAGATTTTCAGTTACATTCAACGCAGCAGGGATTGAAAAAGAAGTGGAAGTCATTGATGAAATTAAACGTAGATTATCTGATGTTGAATTTGTATTTTAGAACAACATTGTATTGACATTACGCTCGAATAATGTCATAATTTTAAAAATGAATAAAATGATGAACCTTTAAAAACAGTCCCGTGAGGCTGGCAAGGTTAACGATTTGAAGCAGAAGTGATGAGGATAGATGAATTTATATACAATAAATTTGCATATTTATCCAAATATGACTGTATTCTTAAATCCTTGCCCAACGGGTAAGGATTTTTTTGATGTAAAGGAAAATATTACGCATAAAAAGCTGACAATAGCATCTCATTTTTGTAAATTATAAGGTGGTTTTTCAAATGAGCAAAGAGCACGTATTGATGGATGAGACTGCAATTCGACGAGCATTGACAAGGATTGCACATGAGATATTGGAAAAAAACAAAGGTGTTGAAAATTGCGTTTTAGTTGGAATTCGTACAAGAGGTATTTATCTAGCTAATCGAATTGCAGAAAAAATAAAAGATATAGAAGGTGTTCCTGTTCCTGTTGCTGAATTGGACGTCACTTCCTATCGAGATGATGTTTCAAATCCAAGTGCAAAAGAGTATAACCAGTCCTTTACCAGTTCATCTATTCAAGACAAGAAAATAATATTATTCGATGATGTTTTATACACTGGAAGGACAGTAAGAGCTGCAATGGATGCATTAATTGATATGGGAAGACCTAAAATGATACAACTTGCGGTTTTAGTTGACCGTGGTCATCGAGAATTGCCGATTAGACCAGATTATGTGGGAAAAAATATTCCTACCTCTAAAATGGAAAATATAAATGTTTCTTTAATTGAAGTTGATTCTGAAGATCAGGTTGTAATTAAACAGCAAAGGAGTTAGATGTTAATGCCTCAAATGAAAGTTGGATCAGATAGACATTTATTGGGTTTGAAAAATCTCAGCAAAACGGAAATATTAGGAATATTAGATCGTGCTTCATATTGGGAAAACTATCCCACTAAAGTTACAAATTATTTGTCAGGGCACTTTGTTGCAAATATGTTCTTTGAAAATAGTACTAGAACTCGCTTTTCCTTTGAGATGGCGGAAAAAAGGCTCAGCACAGAAGTATTAAACTTTTCAGCAGCAGTATCCAGTGTTCAAAAAGGCGAATCCATCTATGACACTGTAAAAACATTGGAATCGATGGGAATTGATGCTGGTGTAATAAGATTAAAGCCAATTGGAGTATTACAAGAGCTTGCTGAAAAAATTAAAATTCCATTAATCAATGCAGGGGATGGAAATAATGAACATCCAACTCAAGCATTGCTGGATATATATACAATGAGAAAACACTTTGGTCAAGTTGATGGACTTCATGTTTCGATTGTAGGTGATATATTACATAGTCGTGTGGCTCGCTCAAATTTATGGGGATTGCTGGCAATGGGAGCAAAAGTGAGTTTCTGTGCACCTGAAAACATGCAGGCACCTGAATTATCTGAATTCGCTCCATATGTGTCCATTGAAGAAGCGTTAAAAGCAGATGTCATAATGATGCTGAGAGTGCAATTAGAAAGGCATGATCAAGGGAAAATTACATCAGCAGAACAATATCGAGAGTTATTCGGATTAACAGAAGAAAGAGAAAAGCTGTTAAAGGATCATGCGATCATCATGCATCCAGCACCTGTTAATCGGAATGTGGAAATAGATGATTCACTTGTAGAGCATCACAGATCAAAAATTTTTCCTCAAATTAGCAATGGTGTACCAATTCGAATGGCTGTTATAGAAAGAGCATTAACCTAAAGTGTAAATATAGGATTGAAATAATAGGGGGTTTTGGAGAATGGGAACTTGGATTTTAAATGGTAAGCTGTTAAATGAAAAAAACAATGAGCTTGAAACAAGACATATTTACATTGAACAAGGGAAAATAAATCAAATTGTAGAGGATGGAGTGCAGCCGCAAACAGATGGTCATGAATGCATTGATGCAGAAGGAAAACTTGTATCTGCTGGTTTTATTGATATGCATGTTCATTTCCGTGAGCCTGGATACGAATATAAAGAAACGATAGCTACAGGTACTAAATCTGCTGCAAAGGGCGGTTTTACAACCGTTGCTTGTATGCCTAATACTAGACCTATAGTAGACGACGTAGAAACTTTACAATTTGTACTTGATAAAGCAGAAACTGAAGGGATTGTACGTGTACTTCCTTACGCTGCTATAACTGAGAATGAACTAGGAAGAGATTTAACGGATTTTGAAGCTTTAAAAAATAAAGGTGCAATTGGTTTTACAGACGATGGTGTAGGTGTGCAAAGTGCACAAATGATGAAAGATGCAATGTATAAAGCAGCTGCAATGAATATGCCGGTGATTGCACATTGTGAAGATAATACGCTAGTGGTTGGTGCTGCTGTAACTGATGGGGCCTTTGCTAAAAAACACGGTCTAAAGGGAATACCAAATGAATCAGAAGCCATTCATGTTGGACGTGACATATTGTTAGCAGAAGCAACAGGCGTTCATTATCATGTATGCCATGTTAGTACAGAGCAATCCGTTAGATTAATCCGTCAGGCTAAGGAGCTGGGTATAAAAGTAACAGCTGAGGTTTGCCCTCATCATTTGTTGCTTTCTGATGAAGATATACCTGCATTAGACGCGAATTGGAAGATGAACCCGCCTCTTCGCACTCCAAAAGATGTAGAGGCTATGATAGAAGCAATAGAGGATGGAACAATTGATATGATTGTAACGGATCATGCTCCGCATAGTGAGGAAGAAAAAGCGCAGGAGCTGCAAAGAGCACCTTTTGGAATTGTAGGATTAGAAACTGCATTCCCATTGCTCTATACAAAATTCGTAAAAACAGGAAAATGGACATTATCATTTTTGATTCAAAAAATGACAGAAAAACCAGCAGATGTGTTCAATCTGGATGCTGGGAAAATAAAAATCGGTGCAGAAGCAGATCTAACCATTGTTGATTTAGAAGTATCGCAAGCAGTAGATCCTAGCACATTTTTATCCAAAGGCAGAAACACACCATTTACTGGTTGGGAGCTTCAAGGATGGCCAGTGAAAACACTCGTTGCAGGAAAAGTGGTTTGGTCAAATTAAGTTGAAGTATTAAGTTTTAAAGCATAGGTTGATACACATAGAAGGAGGACATTATGCAAGCTAAATTATTATTAGAAGACGGTACTCTTTTTACAGGTAAATCTTTTGGAAGTGTAAAAAAAGCAGTTGGTGAAGTTGTGTTTAATACAGGAATTACAGGTTATCAAGAAGTATTGTCAGATCCATCTTATTGCGGACAAATCATTACAATGACTTACCCATTAATCGGAAATTATGGGATATCACGAGACGATTTTGAAGCTGTTCGCCCTTACATTCATGGATTTGTTGTACGTCAGCATGAAGAAGTACCGAGTAATTGGAGAGCAGAATACACGGTTGATAGTTTGTTGAAGGAATATGAGGTTCCTGGAATAAGTGAAATAGATACTCGTATGTTAACTCGTAAACTAAGACATTTTGGTACGATGAGAGGGATTATTGCAACTGGAGATCACTCCGTTGAAGAATTGATGGAACAAGTAAAAGCATCATCTTTATTATCTGACCAAGTGGCTCGTGTTTCAACAAAAAGTATTTTCAGTTCTCCTGGTAATAAGGAAAGAATCGTACTTGTTGATTTTGGTTCAAAAAGTGGAATATTGAGAGAACTTAATAAACGTGATTGTGACGTAATTGTAGTACCGCATGACACAACAGCGGATCAAATTCGAAGATTAAAACCCGATGGCATTTTGTTGTCTAATGGACCAGGAGACCCTAAAAATGTTCCTCAAGCTGTAACGATGATTCAAGATTTATTAGGGGAGTTTCCGATCTTTGGCATCTGTTTAGGACATCAGCTTTTTGCTTTAGCTTGTGGAGCGGACACGGAAAAGCTGAAGTTTGGACATAGAGGCGGGAATCATCCTGTAAAAGAATTGTTCTCAAACCGTTGCTATATTACATCTCAAAACCATGGTTATACAGTAAAAGAAGGATCAGTGAACAACACACCACTTGAAGTAACACACATTAACAATAATGATAAAACTGTAGAAGGACTCAAGCATAAACATGTGCCGGCTTTTTCAGTGCAATATCATCCAGAAGCAGCACCAGGACCATTTGATTCAAGTTATTTATTTGATGATTTTATCAATATGATTAGACGAGCTAAAACAGAAAATCCTCAAATTCCTCGTCAGGCTAAAATTGCTGCGATGAAAGGAGACTTACAAAATGCCTAAAAATACTTCGTTGAAAAAAATACTAGTTATAGGTTCAGGACCCATTGTTATAGGACAAGCGGCTGAATTTGATTATGCAGGAACACAAGCGTGTCAAGCCCTAAAAGAAGAAGGTTATGAAGTCGTACTTATCAATAGTAATCCCGCAACCATTATGACGGATACAAATATGGCCGATAAAGTGTATATTGAACCGATCACTCCAGAGTTTGTTACTCAGGTCATCCGTAAAGAGCAACCTGACGGATTATTGCCTACATTAGGAGGACAAACAGGATTAAACATGGCTGTTGAATTAGCCAAAAGAGGTGTGCTGGAGGAAGAAAATGTTCAACTTCTAGGAACTCAATTATCTTCTATTGAAAAAGCAGAGGATCGTGATTTATTTAGAGATCTTATGCGTGAACTCGAACAACCTGTTCCTGAAAGTGTAATAGTAACTAAGGTTCAAGAAGCTGTTGATTTTGCAAATGAAATAGGTTATCCCATTATTATCAGACCAGCTTACACATTAGGTGGAACTGGCGGTGGTATTGCAGATACAGAGGAAGAATTACGAGAAATTGTAGCAGCAGGGATTCGATATAGCCCGATTGATCAATGTTTAATTGAAAAGAGCATTGCTGGAATGAAGGAAGTAGAGTATGAAGTCATGCGTGATGCTAACGACAATTGTATCGTCGTTTGTAATATGGAGAACTTTGATCCAGTTGGTGTGCATACGGGTGACAGCATAGTTGTAGCTCCTAGCCAAACGTTGTCTGATCGTGAATATCAAATGCTTCGATCTGCATCATTAAAGATCATTCGTGCTTTAAATATTGAGGGTGGATGTAATGTTCAGCTTGCGTTAGACCCATTTAGTTTTGATTATTATGTTATAGAAGTAAATCCGAGAGTTAGTCGATCTTCAGCCCTAGCCTCCAAAGCAACAGGGTATCCGATTGCAAAAATGGCGGCCAAAATTGCAGTTGGTTTAACATTAGATGAGTTAATTAATCCTGTAACAGGTCAAACCTATGCTTGTTTTGAACCAACTTTGGATTATATCGTAAGTAAAATTCCACGCTGGCCTTTTGATAAATTTACGAGTGCGAATCGTAAACTTGGGACTCAGATGAAGGCAACGGGGGAAGTTATGGCGATTGGTCGTACTTTTGAAGAGTCTATGCAAAAAGCTATCCGTTCTTTAGAAATCGATGTACATCGCTTATATATTAAAGAGCTTGAGAATTTGGATGACGAAGTCCTCAAAAACAGATTGCAAACACCTGATGATGAACGTTTGTTTATTATTGCGGAGGCGTATCGCAGAGGGTTTACATTGCAACAAATTCAAGATTTGACGGAAATCGATTGGTGGTTTCTGAATAAACTAGAAGGTTTGATTCAGTTTGAAAATGAGTTGAAGGATTCAGATTTAACGAAAGACTTATTGTTGGAAGCAAAAAGAAAAGGATTTACTGATAAAGCGATTGCTGAGCTTCGCAGAGAATCAAATCCAAACCTATCTTACACAGAAGAACAAGATGTCCGTAAGCTTCGTACACAATTTGAAATCAAACCTGTTTACAAAATGGTAGATACTTGTGCTGCAGAGTTTGAAGCTACGACACCATATTATTATTCTACTTATGAGACAGAGAATGAAGCGATTCAATCTACTAAGGAAAAGGTGATTGTATTAGGTTCAGGTCCTATCCGAATCGGACAAGGGATAGAATTTGATTATTCTACTGTACACGCAGTTTGGGCCATACAAGATGCAGGATATGAGGCTGTGATTATTAACAATAATCCAGAAACAGTGTCCACTGATTTCAGTACATCTGATCAATTGTATTTTGAGCCTTTGTTCTTTGAAGATGTAATGAATATTATTGAACAGGTTCAACCAATTGGTGTTATCGTTCAATTTGGAGGACAAACAGCAATTAATTTAGCTGAGCCATTGTCCAAAGCTGGAGTTAATATTATAGGAACGAGTATTGAAAATATAGATGCTGCTGAGGATCGCAAGGTATTCGAGGCGTTATTAAGGAAATTAGAAATTGCTCAACCTCAAGGTAGTACTGTTACTACAGTGGATCAAGCAGTAGAAACAGCTTCTGCGCTAGGTTATCCCGTATTGGTTCGACCATCTTATGTATTAGGTGGAAGAGCAATGGAAATTGTATATTCTGATGAAGAATTGTTAAGTTACATGGAGAAAGCAGTTAAAATCAATCCTGATCATCCTGTTTTAATTGATCGTTATATGTTAGGGAAGGAAGTTGAAGTTGACGCCATTTGTGACAAGGAGACTGTGGTTATTCCTGGTATTATGGAGCATGTAGAAAGAGCAGGTGTTCACTCAGGAGATTCTATTGCAGTATACCCGACTCAATCCGTTTCCGAAGAAATTAAAAATCAGATTGTAGAAATTACTACGAAAATTGCAAGAGAACTGCAAGTCATTGGATTAGTGAATATTCAATTTGTTATTTTTAAAGAGAAAGTTTATGTGATTGAAGTGAACCCGCGTTCTTCAAGAACAGTTCCTTTCCTAAGCAAAGTAACCAACATTCCGATGGCAAACGTAGCTACGAAGGTGATCTTAGGTCAGAAATTATCTGAATTAGGATATGAAAATGGATTGTGGCCAGAGGATGATTATGTATCCGTTAAAGTACCAGTATTCTCATTTGCTAAGCTGCGCCGAGTAGATACATCACTTGGACCAGAAATGAAATCTACTGGTGAGGTTATGGGACGTGACATTCATTATGCCAAGGCACTTTATAAAGGTTTAATAGGATCAGGCATGAAAATTCCTCAATCTGGTTCCATTATCGTTACTGTTGCTGATAAAGATAAAGATGAAGCAACGGAGTTAATCAAAGGTTTCTATAATCTAGGTTATAAGATTATTGCAACTGGAGGAACTTCCAAAATCTTAGAGGATAGTGGAATGACAGTTCAACATGTCAATAAATTAAAAGAGGGATCGCCTAATATTGTAGATTTAATTCGAAACGGTGAGGCTCAATTTGTTATCAATACATTAACAAAAGGAAAAACACCTGAACGTGATGGATTTAGAATTCGTCGTGAAGCTGTGGAGAACGGAGTTGTATGTTTAACGTCACTTGATACGGTTCGTGCACTTCTTACGATGTTGCAAACCATTAATTATGCATCTACACCAATGCCAGTAATGGGTGAAGATATCACAGAAGTTAAAAAGCTTAGAAATAGACTTGCAGGTGTAAATTAAAGAAAAGAGGGATTGTCTAGGAGGAATCCTGGAAAATCCCTCTCGTTTATATCTTCTAAAGACTTAGATAGGAGTTTTTGTTCAGAGAACGAATATGAAGAAACGAGGTTGATGTTTTGGGGAGACCAGAGGATTTCATGGGTCGGATTATTGTAGCACTGGATTATGAATCAGCTGAAGATGCGAACTCATTATTAGCACAATTAAAAGGAATTCCTTGTTATATGAAGGTGGGGATGCAGCTGTTTTACGCTGCAGGTCCATCCTTTGTTTTGAAGTTAAAGGAACAAGGATATAAGGTTTTTTTAGACTTAAAGATGCATGATATACCGAATACAGTAAAAGGCGGAGCAAATAGTATTACCAAGCTAGGAGTGGATATGTTCAATGTTCATGCTGCTGGTGGAAAAAAAATGATGGAGTATGCGTTAGAAGGGGTTGACCAGGCCGTAACTTCTTCCAATGAAAAGCCGCTAGTAATCGGGGTAACTCAATTAACTAGTACAAATGTTACTACCTTAAATGAAGAAATAGGTATTGCTGGAACGGTTGAAGATGCTGTTCTCCATTATGCGCATTTAGCTAAGAGTGCGGGATTAGATGGAGTAGTCGCTTCCCCATTAGAAGTAACAAATATCAAAGATCAAATTGGAACAGATTTTGTAACAGTGACCCCTGGGATTCGTCCGCAAGGATCTAATATAGGAGATCAGTCTAGAGTAATGACTCCAAAGGAAGCATTTAATCAAGGAACTGACTATATTGTTATTGGAAGGCCAATTACCGCCTCTGATGACCCTCGTAAAGCGTTAGAGAACATTATAGAGGAGTTGAACTAATTATGAATTCTCAATTAGCGAATCAAATTGCACAATCATTATTAGATATAGGTGCTGTCAATCTTAAACCAAAGGATCCATTTACATGGTCTTCAGGTTTATTGTCACCCATTTATTGTGATAACCGTTTAACGATGTCGTATCCGCACATTAGAAATATTGTTGCAGAAGGTTTTGTGCAAGTGATTAAAGAAAAATATCCAGATGTTGAAGTCATTGCCGGTACATCAACAGCAGGTATACCTCATGCAGCTTGGGTTGCTGATAAGCTGGGTTTACCTATGATATATATTCGTGACAAAGCAAAGGGTCATGGAAAGAAAAATCAAATAGAAGGACTTCTTAAACCAGATCAGAAAGTCGTTGTCATTGAGGATTTAATCTCTACTGGAGGCAGTTCATTAAGAGCAGCTAAAGCAGTTCAAGAAGCAGGGGGATATGTACAGGCTGTGGTTGCTATCTTTACTTATCAATTTGAAAAAGCGGCAAATGCTTTTGTTGAAGAGAACATTCAAATGCATACATTGTCTAATTACACAGCACTTATTCAAATTGCTTCTGACATGGGCAAGGTAGAAAGTGAGGATTTGGAATTGCTTCAATCTTGGCGTCATAATCCGGAAAAGTATCTGGTAGACTAATGTAAATGAATAAACTATAATTATACTTTAGAGGAACCGACATGTGATCTCAAATGCATGGCGGTTTTTTTCTTAGAATAGATCATTCATGTTCTTTCAGATAACCATATAAAAAAGGAGATATTATGAAAAAAATAGCACTAATCATTGTAATTATTTTTAGTTCATTTCAATTCAACTTAAGTGTAAGTGAAGCTATTACAATGTCTAATGTTGGAATTGATATTGATGGGAGCAGAGTAGTGTGGCAGGATTTAAAATTAAAATTGAATGTATATGATTTAGAGAAAAAAGAGAACAAACCATTTTCTGATCGTAAGTCAAGGCAATTTTCACCTTCGCTTTATGGCGATAAATTAGTGTATGTAGATGACCGTAACGAGGGTTGGGATATTTATTTATATGACTTTACTAGTGAAGAAGAAATCCCTCTTGTTGTACATGATTCTCATCAGAGCTCACCTTCTTTGTTTGAAAATATCGTAGTCTGGGATGATTTACGAGATGGCGATTTAAATATTTATATGATGGAAATAGAAAAGGGAAATGAAATTCAGGTTACTAACAATCCAGAAACACAACATAACCCAATCATTTATGGTGATAAAATCGTTTGGCAGGATAATCGAAACGGAAACTGGGATATTTATATGTATGATTTAACTTCCAAACAAGAAATCAGAGTGACAAGTAATAAGGATGATCAAATTAACCCTAAAATATATGGGGATACGATCGTTTGGCAAGATTACCGTAATGAGAATCGTGATATTTATATTTATGATATTCTAACAAAGGAAGAGACAAAAATATCAACTGATGGCTCAAATGATAGAAACCCTGACATATATGGGAGTAAGATTGTATGGTCAGGTACAAAAGATAAAGATTCAGTATTTTATATTTACGATTTGAATGACGATGGAGATGTTCAAACGATAACGCATACAATCAACTACCCTGTTATTTATCAAGATAAAGTGGTATGGCAAGATCACGGAATGATTAAAAATAAAACGATAAATTATGAGAACCATAGTCCAGAAATTATTGAATATATACCAAGTCATTATATGAATGTTGGTTTAAATACGATAATTGATTTAACAGAAGTATTTTATGATAAAGACGGAGATTTTTTGACTTATCAAATAGAGAGTAGAGAGGAAGTTGTAGAATTTAGAACTATTGAAAAAACAAACTTAGAACTGACATCTACAGGTTTAGGTAAAACGGAAATTATTATAACAGCTAGTGACAAAAATGGTGGAACTGTAAAAACTGAATTTAAAATACAAGTAATAAATTCCGATCAAAATGATTCCACTTTTAGCGATATTCAAAATCATTGGGCTAAGAATGAGATTGAATTGTTATCCTCGATAAACATTGTGAATGGAATAACAGAAGATGAATTTCATCCAGAAGGTACATTAACACGTGCTCAGATAGCTGCAATGATCGTCAGGGCATTGGAAATTCCAGAAAACAAGTCTGATATATCCTTTTCTGATGTTGTTGATGGATGGTATGTGAAGGATGTTATTACAGCATCAGCGGTTGGATTAGTAAATGGATATGAAGATGGAACCTTTCTTCCTAATAAAGAAATAACTAGGCAAGAATTAGTGGTCATGATGAATCGTGTGATGGAGTATATAGGGAAGGATGTTCAAAAATCCAATATTACAGAAGAAGAAACCCTTTTACAGCCATTTACAGATCAAGATGCAATTAGTGAATGGTCTAAAGATGCAATCCTTGAGTTGTTAGAACTGGATATTGCCTTTGGAAAAACTGAATCTAATTTTGCACCTAAAGAAGATGCTACTAGAGCTGAGGCAGTAGTGATGTTGAGCAGATTGATGCAGTATATGGGCTTAATACAGATATAGCTTTATAAAACACACACGCTATATTCACAAGTTACATGCTGCAAGACCTTCCTCTTCTGTAAAGGAGGTAATAGCATGGCTTCCCTGATAATTGGTAAAATAATCGTGTAAGGTATGAGAAATTTTTTTGTGAAATAGAGGAAAATGAGGGTCTTATTATTCGTTAAGTTATAAACAAAAAAAGAGGGAATTAAGGGTCTTATTCTGATAATTTTCTTGAAAATGAAAATAATCATAAGAATAAGGCTAAAATTTTCCTCTTTTTTTGTATTTACCTATTGCAGTGAAATAAAAACATTTCCCTTATTTATAAGATAACAAATTAAATCCGAAGATTCATTGTAATTTTACAATTGAAAAGCTTCAGCAAGCAACTGATAGGAGTAGATTTTATCTTTGATATCATGGGTGATAGTTACGACCATCAACTCATCTGTACTATACTGATCTCTTAGTTGAAGAAGTTGATGTGCAACTGTAGATTGTGATCCTACAATCATACGCTTTCGATTTAGACGGATTCTTTGCAAATCAAACTCACTGTATGGATAGGCTTCTGCAGCTTCTAGACTTGGTACTCCCTTTCTTTCTGGGCTGCCTTTTTCAAGTAGTAATAAAGAAAGGTCAAGGCTTTTAGCAATTCGTTCAGCTTCTTCATCTGTATCTGCACAAATTACAAAAATAGCTACTATCGTTTTTGGTTCCTTTAAATATTTGGATGGTTTAAAGGCCTGATTATAATGTTCAACAAACTGGGAGCCTCCTTGCCCATTTATAAAATGTGCGAAGGTGTATGGCAGTCCTTTATTTGCTGCTAGGACAGCACTTTCGCCACTCGATCCTAACATCCACAACTCGGGGGCAGTTGGACCTAAGGGTGTAGCTTTTAGTCTAGAAAATCGTTGCTTCTTTTCTTCTTCATCATCATGAATATAGGCCAATACATCATCGATTTGCTCAGGGAATTGATTTACAGTTCGCTGTTTACCTTCTTGCAATGCCATTGTAGCTAAAGGCATTCCTCCTGGTGCTCTCCCTACGCCTAAGTCTATTCGATTAGGGTGGAGTGCTTCTAACAAACGAAAGTTTTCAGCTACTTTATAAGGGCTGTAATGAGGTAACATGACACCACCAGAGCCTACTTTAATCTTAGAAGTGTTTGCAGCTAAATGAGCCATTAATATCTCTGGGGAAGAACCTGCTAATGCCTCTGATTGATGATGCTCAGCCACCCAAAAGCGGTGATAACCCATTTTTTCTGTTGCTTGAGCTAATTGAACTGTATTTGCTAAAGCTTCACTAGCATTGCTGCCTTCAGAAATTGGAGATTGGTCTAGTACACTTAATTTAATCATGGTGAATTCCTTTCCCAAAAAAACGTTGTATTTTATAATATAATAATTTGTTAGTCTTAGTTTGAAGTGTATATTTATAATTTGTAACTAGATTTATTTTAAATATTTTGTATAATTAAATTGCACACAATCAAATTTACCACAGGTCATTTTAGATGTCAAAAAATTTGAACTGTCAGTCAAAGGTTTACAACGAGCCTTGATCCACGATATGATGGCACTGATAATAGGAGTAGGCAGGTGAATACAAATGGATGATCAACTTAGAATAGAAAATCAATTATGTTTTTCGATTTATGCTTTGTCTAAGGAATTTACAAAGCTATATAACTTATTTTTAAAGGATATGAATGTAACGTACCCTCAGTATTTAGTTTTGCTTGTTCTGTGGGAAAAGAATAAATTAACAGTAAAACAACTAGGAGAAAATCTCTTATTGGATTCTGGAACTTTAACACCTCTTTTAAAACGGATGGAAGACGCTGATATAGTAAAACGAGAACGTTCTAAAGAGGATGAACGTAAAGTTTTAGTAAGTTTAACCTCAAAAGGAATGGAAATGAGAGAAAAAGCTGAAAAAATCCCTGTTTGTTTGGCTGAAAAGCTTGGTTTATCACCAGAACAATTTCAAAAAAAATTAGATGAAAATCGAGAGCTGTTAAGTAAAATTTTAGAGGTTGCTGAGTCTTGATTACGACAATGTTAAAAACCTCCATACCATAAATAAATGGTATGGAGGTTTTTAATTGATCTAGGTACACTAGATTGTTCTTTCAAATCCTTTATAACGTGACCCTTGAAAAGTTAACTTACCTAAATCTCCCTCAACTAATAATCCAAACTGTTCACCCGTCATTTCCAACTCCATTCGATCACCACTTTCTACTTCAAACGTGGTGTAGTATGTTGTTGAATTATATGAGCTGTGACGGTCATTCTGTCTTCTTCTTCTTATTTGGTCTCTCTTAGCTACCACTTTGGCATTCACACTCAGTACTGGTTGTTTATTGTTATAGTTCCATTGCGTAATTCCTTTGAATAAAGTGAAAATAATGCCTCCAATCACTATGATAAAGACGATGCTTATAAAGATAGGCACAATCGTAAACATGATGGACGGACCAGTACTTGGAAACCCCATACCTAAATCTCCCCTTTTGTTTTAAAATCTGTATTTTATTTATACGAAATGCAATTTTAAAAGTTTCTATACGTAAAAATATAATATAACAGGTTACATTCTAATATTTAAGCAGCTGAATTATAAAAAAGCCCTCTTCATCCTTTACAAATGGATGAAGAGGGCTATCATGTGGGATATGTATTATTTTTCTTTAGGCAATACAAAACTCTGGTAAGCTGTCCACACTTCGTTTTCTAATTGATAAAGCAAATGAATACGATCCACTTTCATTCGGTACTGAATATTTTGAGATTTTAAGTTTGCAAATATATCAAATAACTCATCTTCCATTAAATTTTGTCCGATCGTTAAATGAGGGGTGAAAGGATATCTAGGCTGCTCCTCTTTGATCATCCCCTTGTTCATTTCCTCGTAAAGATTAGTCATTGGCTCAGTATCCTCAAGGGCAAGGTAAATCACATTGTTCAAAGGAAAAAAGTTGGATACACGGTTAAATGTGATCTCAAATGGAGATAAACTGGAAGTCACATCTTCAAGAAGAGTCACAATCTCATCTAATTGATTTTCATCATTTGATTCAATTTTTTTGATGGTGATATGTGGCGGTATAAGTTTATAATGTGGATCATACCGTTTGCGGTGATTGTTTGCAAAATCTTGAATTTCTTTACTTGGAAATACTACGATTCCATAATTCATAAAAAACAACCTCCTTTTTGAATTTGACTATAGGAGTTATTGCAAAAGTAATACTTTTGCATATGATAACGTATCCAATGGCTTCTAATTCTATTATAGCTGTTTTCCTAGATTTTAATAAGGGTTATTTTGTGAATATATGATATAATATAGAAATCTTTTCAAGGGAGGGAGAACGAATGAAAAGACAAGTTCATAGTAAAGAAGTACGTAGTGCTGTTTTTGAAAAGCTGAAATTACGTGGAGTTAAAATAGAAGATATTGCCTATATTGTATATGAGATGCAGTCAGCTTATCATGAAAATCTTCATATTGATGATTGCGTTGAAAGTGTAGAAGCTGTTCTTGAAAAAAGAGAGGTTCAGCATGCAGTATTAGTTGGGGTTGAGCTTGATGTATTATGTGAAAAGGGAATGTTGTCTGAACCCCTGCAGTCTCTCATTGAAACAGATGAAGGATTATTTGGATGCGACGAGACGCTAGCGATTGGATCTGTTTATGCTTACGGAAGTATAGCTCTCACAACTTTTGGGCATTTGGATAAAAATAAAATAGGAATTATTAAAAAATTAGATACAAAAAGAAACAATGGCATCCATACATTTTTGGATGACTTGGTTGCAAGTATTGCAGCATCTGCCTCCAGTCGCCTTGCTCATCGATTTAGAGATGAAGAAGAACAATAATTCATTATAAAGACTTACACAAAAAGAGGCTGGGACAAAACCCAGCAAAAATGACCGCATGAAATCAAATTTATAAACCTTGATTTCATGCGGTTTTAATTATGCTTATTGTACAAAAACCAGCTAGATTTCAACTTATGTCCCAGCCTCTTTTATTTTGCAAAAAATAATAAAAAAATGTACTAAAAAATTGATTTCGATTGAAATAAAAGTCACAAAAAGGGTTAATCTAAAATAAATGTTAATTGTTTGTGGGGTGAAAATAAATGAAATGGATATATTGTGTGAAATTGTATAATTCAAAATTTCAAGCGGGATGTTTAGCTAAAAGGATGGAGGAAGATTGGTGGATTTATGGCTTTGAATATCCAATGGAAGTAGAGGTCTTTAAATCACAAAAAGGCAGGTATGGTGTGCGTTACACGGTATAAAGTAAATTTTCTAAACATTACGAAAATAAAGATTTTATAAAAACCCTTGACTTTGTTTTTAGCATTGTGTATTATTACTCTTGTCGCTGTTACACAAGCTTTTAACAAGCATTAACGCGGGGTGGAGCAGTCTGGTAGCTCGTCGGGCTCATAACCCGAAGGTCGTAGGTTCAAATCCTGCCCCCGCAACCAAGTTTGGGCCTTTAGCTCAGTTGGTCAGAGCAATCGGCTCATAACCGATTGGTCGGGGGTTCGAGTCCCTCAAGGCCCACCAACTAAAAATGTGCCGGGGTGGCGGAATTGGCAGACGCACAGGACTTAAAATCCTGCGGTAGGTGACTACCGTACCGGTTCGACTCCGGTCCTCGGCACCATTAAAAAACTCCCTTGTTTCTATCCAATCTGGTAGAAAGAAGGGAGTTTTTTTTGATAAACGAATAAGAACATTATTAAGTAAAATATTCTATTCTGGCTTGTGGGAAGAATTTTTCTATACGAGTCATCATGATTTCTTTTATTTCATTGGCTTCATCATCAAGATATACATATTTTCCGATTCCATATCTTCCCCATTTATATTTTCGTTGTTCCTCATTCATTTCTAATTTTGATTTTGGGTAGCGCTTTTGAATGACTCTTTTTGCAGGTTTAGTAAACCGATGTTGAATTAATTCAAAGGTGAGATCAGGAACTTCAATATGCTTCAGCGCCTCTGACAGTTTTAATAACAAATCACTGTACTCCTCTTTCCAATTTTCATGAATGTAAATAGGAGCAATGATAAACCCTAGAGGATAGTTAGCCTCTGCTACTTTTTTTGCAGCAAGAATTCGCTGCTCTAAAGGTGAAGTGCCTGCTTCAAAATTTTTGATTACATATTTTGAATTAATACTGAAACGAAAACGTGTATTTCCATTATGTTCAGCATTTAAGAGATGGTCTACATGATGATATTTAGTTACAAATCTTAGCCTTCCAAGCTGTGTTTTTCCAATAAATTCAATCGTTTTTTTTAAAGAATGTGTCAAGTGATCAATCCCTACAATGTCAGACGTGCAAGCAGCTTCAAAGCGCGTGATCTCAGGTTCTCTTTCTTTGATGTATTTCTCAGCTTGATTAAAAATATCATCTAGATTTACATAAGTTCGAATATAAGGTTTACTTCCAAGTGTTGTTTGTAAATAACAATAATGGCAATGTCCCATGCATCCCGTAGCTAAGGGTATAGCGTATTCAGCGGAAGGTTTGGAACTATCAAACTTTAATGTTTTTCTAATCCCCACTACTAATGTTGATTTAGCAACTCGATATTTTTCCAAATCAGTATCTCCAGGAATATTTCTGACTTGATTATGTGATGTTGTTTTTCTTATTTCCAATCCCATGCTGTTGAATTTGTCCCACAATTCTTTTCCTAATGGATATTCAAGAGCGTTGGGTTCAAAGTAAACAAGTTGAGGTACGAAAGGTTTCATGTTCTTTTTACTCCTTTAGCAACACTTTTACTAATAGGATGTCTATTTGAATTTCATTTTAGTTTTCCTTTTTTTATATGAGGGGGTTAAGGTGAATAAAATGTGTGTTTGTATACTTATAAACGCACAGTTCGATGTTGACAGACTAACATATATTATTTTATACAACGATAGATAGAAGGAGTTGATATGATGGGAACTACACTTGTACCAACTGATGAGCTTACCATACAAGATGTTGTTGACAATGCAAATCCTGGTGACACGATTTGTGTAGACGCTAGCTTACAACTAACATATTTAGAAAGCGTAGTAGTTTTTACAGATAATATCATCATTGTAGGGATAAATGGAACTCCTATAGTCAGCCCAGGAAGTGGTTTAGGTTTTGCATTAAGTGGTGTTACAGGGGTTACGATTGATAATTTTGATATCACAGGTTTTAATGGAACTAACGACGAGGGAATTTTTGTATCAGGTGGTTCTACAATGTGCACAATTGAAAACAATATTATAGATGATAATACAGTTGGTATTTTTTTTGACAATGGATCTGATAATCATACGGTTCAAAATAACATGATTGACAATAATGGTACTGGTATTTTAATTGACGAATCTGAGGAAAATATGATTCTTGACAACATGATTGAAAACAATACTTCCGAAGGCATTTTGTTACGAGATAGTGCAAATAACAATACGATTGATGATAACACCATTGATAATAATGAAGATGGGATTGTGTTAGATGCATCCGAAATGAACATGATACAACAAGATAATATAATAACCAATAATAATAGTACTGGCATTTTATTACGAAACAATTCAAACGTCAATTTGATTGATAATAATACTGTACAAAATAATTCAATAGGAATTTTGCTGGATGATAGTTTAAATAATACAATCGAAAATAATCTAGTTCAATTTAATATCGGTATGGTAGGAACACAGAACTTTAGTATTTCTAAAAGCGATGTAGCGAACTTTGCCTTTTGTGATAAAGAACCAGTTATAGGAATGAATTGTTATCAAGTGAAGGCGGTATTGCTGACTCCTGTGGGGATGATGTAAGCAGTCAAGCATCAATATCAGGTCGTACTTTGGCAGCTGTTTTCTACATGCCTGCTCTCAAAAAAGAGATGGGATTATTGTGTGATTGTGATGATGATTTGATTGATCTAATGCCAAATCAAGAAGAAGTTATTTTAGAGGTCAAAGTGTGTGTGAAAAATAAGAACGAAACAGTAAAGCTTAACTGGTCAGCAAATGAGCGTTTATTTTCAGAGGCGATGTCTGTGGATGGGACTGTTAATCCAAATGTGACTGTTAAATATAGAATGTGTAGAAACGATGAACAAATAGGTTCGACAATCACTTCAAGTATTAATACTTTTTCTGAGTTACTCAGTGATGGTGGTGGAGATGGTATTTTATTAGTTAATGGCTCAGATGATAATATGGTTGAAGATAATAGTGTGACTGAAAATGACAGAGGTATTATTGTTGATAATACGTCAATAAGTAACACTATAGAAACCAATATAGCTTGTGACAATAATATTGTAGACATTTCTGCTGATTCAAATAACAATACCTTAGTTGATAATACATGTAACATTAGTATTCCAGCCGGTTTATGCGCTCAAGGTTGTCCTTAAAAAGGGGAATGAATTGCAAGTACAATAAAAACAGGTTGCTAAATGATATTGAATCACAATCAGCAACCCGTTTATTTTATACCTAATGCGACAAGAGAGATAAAAGCCAGTTTTCTCTCTCGATAAGGTCAATTAGCAAGGTTCTCTTTAATCAACTAACTGTTGAATCGTAGGTGTGAATGAATTGGATATGAACGTTTCTGCTTTTGGCTCAGTAATGACTGTGGCATAAAACATACCTTCTTCGGGGTAACTCAGCTTATAGTGAATAACTGCTGTATCGTTTTTAAACTCAATGGATGTGATCTCTATAGAGTAACCTGGATTTGGTTTTTCTCCCCAAGATAAGGTTACTTTGCTTACCTCTTCATTTATTTTTGTAACATCAAATGTCACTTCATTATCTATTGTTACAGGTAAATCAAATGGGGGAGGTGTCGGAACTGAATCGCTATTTTCTTTATTTTCTACAAAATTCATTGCATTGTATATCATTACGGCTGCATCGATTCTTGTCATTTTTTGTGATGGCTTAAACATATCCTTATCATCTAAAACCGCAATCTCAGATATTAATAATTTTTGTATACTATCCATATAATTAGAGTTTATCTGCTCTTGATCCTTAATAGTTAAGAATATTTCTATAAAGCTATAATCTCCTTTTGCATTCACTGCTTGAAATAGAGCGTGTGCGAATTGCTCTCTTGTCATTTTTTGATTAGGATCCACATCCTTTTCCATGTCAACACTATTTAAAAAAGCTTTCACAAAATAATCAGCATACCAAGCCTCATCTGAAATATTTGTAAAATAATCACTTGCCAAAGGCTGTTTGATAAAGGTCATATGGGCAAGATTCAAGTCTAACCCCTTAACAATAATGGATATGCCTTGAGCGTAGGTAAGTTGTTCATTTGGAGCGAAATTATTTTCGTCCATTCC
Organism: Chengkuizengella axinellae; assembly: GCF_030730905.1. Lineage (GTDB taxonomy): Bacteria > Bacillota > Bacilli > Paenibacillales > KCTC-33759 > Chengkuizengella > Chengkuizengella axinellae. The sequence continues at coordinate 757,802 of NZ_JAVAMP010000001.1, forward strand.
ACTTACAACTCCATTTCTTTTTAACTCCATGATGATGTTTTTGTCGGACCCTTCAGGTAAGTCACTAAATGCAAAAACAGATCCGGCAACAACAAATACAAACATAAAGATCATGGATATTCCAGTTATAAATTTTTTCAATTTAAACCCTTCTTTCATTAGTTGATTTATGTAATAGACGGACTAAATAGAAAATAAGTTGCAAAAATATTATCTTCACGTTTTTGGGTTTTTATTTTTACTTGTTTAACTAAACATCCTACTTCATAATATATACAATAAAGCATTTTTATGATTGCAGATTTTAGGATAAATATATAATTTGAAGTCAGGAGTGGTCAAGATACAAACTCAAAAAGTGAAATGGGGAATTTTGGGATGTGCAAATATAGCGATAAATGCTGTCATCCCTGGTATAAAACAATCCTCTTTGAATGAAGTAAACGCGATTGCAAGCCGCGGAAAAGATAAAGCGGTGAAAGCAGCCAAAGATATGAATATTCCAAAAGCATATGGGAGTTATGAAGCATTGTTAAGTGACCCAGATATTGAAGCAGTGTATATTCCACTTCCAAATCATTTGCATAAAGAATGGACGATAAAAGCTGCTCAAGCTGGTAAACATGTGTTATGTGAGAAGCCATTAGCATTAAATGAACAAGAAGCTTCCGAAATGATAAAAGCTTGTGAAAAAGCAGGGGTCAAATTGGCTGAAGCTTTTATGTATCGTTATCATCCACGGTATGAACAAATGAAAGCAATGATTAAAGGTGGGGAAATTGGGGAAATTCGAGCTATTCACAGTGCCTTTACGTTTAATAATGCTGATGACTTGAATAATGTGAGATACAAACAGTATATGGGCGGAGGTTCTTTATATGATGTAGGTGTTTATCCAATCAGTGCAGCTAGATTTATACTAGAATGTGAGCCTGAAGCGGTGACCACACATGCTTTATTCTCATCAGAGCATGATCATGTAGATATGATGGCATCTGGTTTGGTGGAGTTTCCGAACCATGTTTCTTTAACTTTTGATTGCGGGATGTGGGCAGAGTTTAGAAACAGTTTAGAGATTGTTGGCTCAGATGGGAAAATTGAAGTACCGAGTGCATATATCACAATGAAAGGAATGAATTATTTTACTGTTACAAAAAATGGTTTGTCTAGAATGATCGAGGTCCCAGAAGTCAATCAATATGCTTTACAGGCGGATCATTTTGCAAAAAGTATTCAACAAAATGAGCCATTAACTTTCCCTTCTCAGGATGCTTATTGCAATATGAGGGTGGTTACGGCATGTATTGAATCTGCAAAAGGTCGTAAAAGAATCGAACTAATCTAAAACATAATAAGGAGGAATGTGTAATGTCCACCCCTTTCCAAATTAAAATTGAGGAAAATAGAGTGTTAAGAGGGAATCTATACCCTTCTCGAAATCAATCAAGAGGAACACTTATTGTTTGTCATGGATTTAAAGGTTTTAAAGACTGGGGGATGTTTCCCTATATTGGAGAAACACTAGCTGAGGATTTGGATGTAATCACATTCAATTTTTCATTTAATGGTGTTGGGGAGCAGCATTTAGATTTTACAGAGTTAGATAAATTTGCGCAAAATACATATGCTAGAGAGTTAGAAGATATAGATGTTGTAGTGAAGGCGGTTCAGATGAAAAAACTGCCTATTGATAAACATATGAATGGAGATCAGCTGTTCTTGCTTGGACACAGCAGAGGAGCTGGTGTAAGTTTAATTTATAGTTTTGATCATCCTGAAACTGTTAAAGGAGTGATCAGTTGGAACGGGATTACGAATGTTGACTTGTTCACCAAAGAGCAGAAAGAGGAAATGAAACAAAAGGGAATATCCTATGTGTATAATGGACGTACAAAGCAGCAGATGCCTTTAAATGTAGAAATACTGGAAGATATCCAAAAGAACAGCGAGAAATATCATATTCTAGAGAGGGTGAAATCTACGCAAACTCCTGTCGTTTTAATTCAAGGGACAAAGGATCATGATCGATTAATACGAGGTTCTAAACAGTTGGTAGAAAACAATCCAGATATTGATTGGATTCACATTCCAGAAGGAAATCATACATTTAATGCTGTTCATCCTTTTCAAGGTACAACAGAGCCTTTAGAGCAGGCTATACATGAAACAAAGAAATTTATTTATTTTATTTTAAAATAGATAAATATAATGATTGACGTTCTATTCTATCCTTGGTAGTATAATATTACTAAATAACCATAAACGACCTGATAGCTCAGCAGGGAGAGCGCCATCTTGACAGGGTGGAGGTCACAGGTTCGAACCCTGTTCAGGTCACCAATATCAAACGCCGAAATCCTTTGTATATCAAGGGATTTTTCTTTTTTGTTAAATTTCATTTATCCGATTAAAGCTTGCAAAGAACACATTTGTTGACGAATTGTTGACGGATTTTTTCAGTGCTATTTCGACTTCTTTCTAAGTTGTTCGAATGTATCTGCAACAGCTTCATCCGCTGATTTGATTAAATGCCCATATCGATCAATCATTCTTGATGTTGACCATCCCATCCTTTTAGTGATTGTAGCGTCATGGTGTTTTGCACTTATCGCCATGGTAACGTGTGTATGTAGAATATCATGCAACCTTATTTTACGAAGGTTGTTTCTTTTAATAAATCTATTCCACCACATTGTAGGTGACGTATAATACAGAGCTTGTCCATATGGATCGCAAAAAACAAAGTCAAATTCACTTTCGGTCCAATCAGAACCCACTTGTGATTTATTGTCCCTCTGTAATGTTTGATATTGCTTTAATTCGATAGATACTGATTCAGGCATGGAGATTGAGCGGACTGATTTTTTAGTTTTGGGTTCTTTAATTACTGGCCTACTATCAATGGTTTTTGACAAACTTTGTTTGATATTTATTGTCTTTTCCTCAAAATTAATATGTGACCATTCTAGTCTTAATAATTCTCCTCTACGCATCCCCATTGTTAACGCGAGTTTAATCATTATTCTCCATAGATCACTTACTTTATCTAAAGCTTCGAATAGAGATGCGATCTCTTCTTCGTCATAAAAATCTTCTTTTTCTACTAATTTAGGCTTCTTAACCCCCTTCATTGGATTTGTTTTAATTAATTACCATTCAACAGCTCTGTTAAAAATATTATTTAAAACACGATGGATATAGTGTATAGTTCCACTTGCTAATTTTCCTTCTTTTTCTAAGTCATTAAAAAAATTAACAAGGTGCATTGTTTTTATTTGATCGATTCTTTTTTGTCCGAAGGCTGGAATGATTCTAGTCTTTATTTGGCTCATATAATTATCAAATGTTCTTGATGCAAGCTGTTTTACTGCATATTTTTCTTGCCACTCTTCGATAAAGTCAACTACTTTCATTTTCTCAGGAGCAATGTACTCCCCAGATTCAACTTCGATCTGAAATTTCGGCAAGTAATTTCCTAGCTTCAGTTTTATTTTTTGCTTTTACTGTTTTAGTGCGTCTATTCCTTTTTCCGTTAGGGTCATTGCCAGCTTCTGCTACTAATAAATATGTGTCCTTTCCTCGCTTTTGTATTGATGCCATTTAATTGTCCTCCTATTTTTCTTAAAGCTTTCCTGAATAGAAGAAGGCTATATCACCTTCAAATTTACTATTCATCTTCTCAGGGTCAAACACTGAGATAGTATAGTTATTACAGTCTTTTAATTTACGGGAAGCGTCGGAACGAAAACGGGAAAAAGAGGATATTCCGTCAGCACGGGAATCGAGCCATTCTTCGCTCTGTCATGGAGACGTAATTCCTGGTTAGGGAGCACGAAAGACTATCTCGGAAAAGCGAAGGAATGGTTAGAGTCTCACCCAGGAGAAGACTTACCGGATTACTTCGTATCTGCGATGTGCGTTGAGAAAGACGGAACGCCGAAAATCACTCCGAAACAGCACGTTGATGTTCAAGCAGTGATCCAAAAACACAATGACTCAGCAATAAGTAAGACGACAAATGTTCCAGCAAATTTCACGATAGAACAAACGAAGGAATTGTATAAATACGGGTATGAGCAAGGGTTAGTCGGTCTTACAATATATAGAGATGGTAGTCGAGATAAACAAGTATTATCTGTTGACACTGGTTCTGAAAATGAAACCCTAAATGTTCAAAATAATGAACAAATTAACGATTCTACAACGCAAAATAACGAAAGACGTCCGCAAATTCTGAAGGGAAGTACGATTGAGACACTGACTCCTTTCGGAAATGCATACTTAACTATTAACGAAAATGAGCGCCAGGAAATTGAAGAGGTGTTCATTAAACTAGGTAAGGCCGGCGCTGACATTTCCGCAATAGCCGACGGACTAGCGATTGCGATTACAGGGATGGCTTCTCCTCGAATATCGAATTGATCCCCTCGTGAAAAGATTGACTGGTTAATCGAAAAGTTTAGTGGAATGAGTGGCGCTAACCCTGTAGGGTTTGGTGAGAATCGAATTGATAGTCTGCCAGATGCCATATCGAAAGTGTTGAAGTTGTTTCTGAATAGTGGGATCACTGAGGATGAGGAAGTCGAAGAAATGAGTAATACATCTGTGGATATCTGCCCTAGTTGCGGGAAATCAACTTTCGTTCGACAAGAAGGATGCTATAACTGCTTAGACTGCGGACATAGTAAGTGTGGGTAAAAAAAACATAGCTGTATTGGAAGGAGGAGGTCACATAGAAGATCCTTTTATGATGTGGTTAGAAATCACACTTTTATTAATAGCTATATGCATGATTATATATGTTTTAATTTATATCCTTTTCTATATTTTTATGGGATTGTTGATAAGTGTATTTTTTGTAATAGGGGTTGTAGTGTTTTTGATTGATTTTGGTTTAAGAAAGGGAATTGCGATGTTTAAAAATAGAAAAGGACTAAAGATTAAGTTAAGACGGCTATATAAACGAGGTGGTTGATTAGTTGAGAGAAAAAGATTGGTTGATCATTTATACTGTCATACTAATAACTTTTGTTTTAGGATTCTGTTTAGGTAATTTAAGAACTGATGTAAAGGCAGAATTAAGTATTGAATATGTGTCTATATTTATGATCCAGGAAAGAAATGTACCTCCGTTATTAGAGCAGCAATCAGATAAGGATGATGAAGAACTAGGTATCAAATACAACTATGAAATCTACGAAGTCACCGCGTATTCAGGGTGATCCGGAGTCAACAGGCTCCGGATCACCCTGAATACGGAATCACGGCAAGTGGTAAATATGTGGAGGAAGGCGAAACCATCGCCTGCCCTCCGTCAATGGGTTTCAGTACACAAGTGTATATACCGTATTTTGACGATACCTTTACGTGTTTAGATCGTGGAGGTGCGATTTCAGACGGAAAGCTAGACGTGTATATGGCGGATTTAGATGATGCTTTAAAATTTGGTAGACGAGAATTGGAGGTCGAGATTATTGAGTAGATTAGGTGAAATTAAAGTTTCTAAGAACGAGGGAATGTTAGATCAATTAGCACAGATCGGATTGGAGTTATTATCTTATAGGAAAAAGTTAGATGATTTACGACGTTATAAGGAATTTTATGAAGCTAAGTACATGGCAAAAGGTGAATTAGACCTACTGTTGGGTCAGGTTCTCATACCAAATCGTTTCAAATTTATTATTAATCGTGAAAAAAGAACGGTAGTCGCATTAAGGATATATAATCGTAAGGTTGAAAATCGAAGTGTTGCAAAATGTTCTCCTAATGATGTGTTCGATGAAGATATAGGGAAAGTTATAGCACTAAGAAGAGCGTTGAAATTTGAAGTTCCTGAAACACTATTTGAATATTGGAACAAAAATTTAACGATTAGATTGGAGGCTATGCATATGGAAAACAAGGATTATATTGTGTTGCAAAGTCGTGTCCTTACAGTAACGAAAATCAATCGTAAAACCAAGGCGGAGATGTTTGGAAATCTTAGAGTAGGAAGTAAGATCGAATTATCTGTTCCTGTTGAAAGAGCTGGGAGAAATAGAGGAACTTATGCGACTTATATTACTGCAAGGAACGTTGAAAATAATGAAATAACAATCGGTTCTTTCAATCAATTACCAAAACTATTAGATGCTTTTGAATTCGAAGAGTCTGAATAAGGAGGTAAGTTAAATTGAAAATAGGAAAGAAAATCGCAATCACGGGACGAAAACGATCCGGCAAAGATACGGTCGCATCTTACATCTCCCACAGATACGGAGGAGGAACGTTTGCCTTCGCGGAGTTGATGAAGTACTACGCACATGAATTATTTGGAGAGCCTACGGAAAAGGACCACGACTTATATCAGTGGTTCGGACAAGCCATGAGAGAGCGTGATCCTAACATTTGGATTCGAATGTGCTTCGATAATATTGATCGATTACGACCTTATATACCATTTGATCATGTCATTATCACAGATCTAAGGATGCGGAACGAATTCAATGCGTTGAAGGACCGGGGATATACGATCATACGCGTGAATGCTCCGGAAGAGCTTCGCATCAAACGGATGAAAGAGGCTGGCGATATGGAAGTTGGCGATGAAAAACTCAGGGAAATCCTCAATCACGATACGGAAAAGTACGTTGATACGTTTGCAGTCGATTGTGATGTGTATAATACGGGTTCAATTGATAGTTTACGGAAACAGATTGATAGGATTATGACAGGTGAGAGTGAGTAAATGAAGGATTAGTGATTTATCCAGTAGCTTTAACCAAAGAACAGCAGAACATAATGCCTTGGGTTGGAATGATGTTAGGAGAGTTAAAATATGTTCAAGATCAACCTCAAGGTTCAGCTAATAATCTTTTATTGGAAAAATTGAAAAGATAAACTTGATGATGCATTGAAAGAGATTAGCTTAGAGGGAAAAGAAGATAAAAAAGATAGTTTACTTAAAAGATTATTTGGATCAATTGAATAAAACAGAGGTTTTATTGAATGAAAAAGACAAATAAAAAAGCCTATAAAAGACTTTATAAGCTAGTTAGTTATCATCTTTTTTTTCGAGTAATTCAATGACTCTGTCAAGTTTCTTATTAATTTGAGCGTTGTGTATTACATTTGCAGTTGAATTAACAATCAATCTTCGTATAAAAAGAACAAAAGAAACTATAAATAGAATGATTAGTAAGAAAAATAATATTTGTATAAATGCTGTAGATCCATCTACTGTTACTGCAGTGTTTAACATATTTAAACTCCTTTTCACTTTGACTAGGAATATAATAACATATTTTCAATTTTAATAAAGGGAGAGAATATAATTATTAGATAAAATCCTGATTTTATCTGAAAGATTTAGACGCGTAAAACAGGCAATTACGCGTTAACTTCCACGTCCATCGGTCGCATCGAATCCTTCATGTTTAAACATGTGCCAACCTTGATAATCACCATCGTAAACATAGCGATTCGGTTCGTTTGGTAGATTGTGTTTATCGTAAAACTGTCGAAGGGCAGCGTAATGACGTCCAGCATCAAAATTAACAGGATTAGCGTCTGTAGGTTTAACAATTCCGGGCTTTCCAAGTGCGATTCGGTTGTTCGCTTTATCATACGCAACAAATAGTTTGATAGATGAATCAGAGCAGCCGAACATTTGGACAAGTCCGGCAGACATACGTAAACGGTAATATTTATCCGTAGTTAGGAATATTTGAGATCCGCGCGAGTCGCGGTTAGAAAATACGTCTAGATCGGGTTTTTTAGTAGTCAATAAATTCACCTCAGTAAAACGATTATAACTTAGTTTAACGTAAATGAAACGAATAGACAACGATAATAAAAGGAGATTTATATGGAGAGGGGGAGTACGTTGTCATTTGAGTCGGTGGTTAAAATAAGTGGAACTGATCACTTTGAAATAGTGTTTGATCCTTTAAAAGTCAATTACAAACCGCCTGATAAAGTAGCTTTAATAGATGGTGATGGCAGTCCGAATTTTCCCAATTTAGCGTTGCAAAAAATAAGCGCATGGGAAAAAAGAAATGGAGTTGGTGAAGTAAGGCTTATTAAATTGAGACATCAGAGAAAAAGGGGGATTCTTGGCCTGCATCCCGACTCAATATTAGAGATAAGGGAGTTAAAAAATTATGACAGGGTGTATGCAAGTTTTATATTTACCAGGTCAAGGTCCGTAGCAAATCTATTAGTTGAGCTATTGCCAGATGTAATAATCGGAGGAACAGGTGTAGATGATTATTTCTATATGAACAAAGGAGATAAGCGTTCTCGCCCAAAAAGAATTACGCAACTTCACACATTAATTGAGAACATGTACCCTGACCACTCCTTATATGAAAGCGAACATGCAGACTGGAATATTGAATTTTGGAACGACGTTGATAGTTTTAAAACCCCTAAAAAATTCAATCAAGTAGCCGAGACTTATGGAATTAGTCCAATCGATGGGACATGGGGAGAGGTTGAGCATTCCAGTAATACTAATGAAAATATAGTTCATCTATTTGATAATTTATTATCCCAAAATGGCTTTGAAGATGGAAAAACATACCGAGGATCGACAAGAGGTAATGGTTATTCTTCAAAAGGATGTCCAAGAAAATGTACTTTTTGTGTTGTACCAGTAATTCAAGGGAATTTGAAAACTCAACATTATGGATTATTAGGGGTGATAAATTGGATCCTTCCTAAAGGGCTAAATCCAACAATGGATGAGATAGTTCAGTTATACAAGGCGAACCGCTTAAAAATGCGTCCTCATTTATTCTGGAATAGCAAAAAGAAAATAAAAAGGGTTTCTTCTTTTTTAACCATATCAGATAATAATTTTCCTGCTGACCCGACTTGTATTGAGAAAATGGACTTTATGATTGTTAATAATATTGCTGTGAATATGAACCAAGGAATGGATGCAAGACTTTTAACTTCCAAAGCAAGGGTCGATAAGAATGGGGTCCGCTTTCCTAGCGGGGATGAGATTTGTGAGAGGCTTAGTAAGTTGTATTTCATAAACTTTACAGGGACATATCGACAACTTCATTTCTCTTGGGATTTTCTAAGCGTTGGACGTTTAATTATTAAAGGGTTAACAAAATTGGTTGAGGAGTATGGGTTAAGTTACTCTAATTTTGCTGTTTATTGCTTATCTGGATTTGATACAACATTTGAAGAAGATTATCAACGAGTGCTTACATTAAAGGAATTAAGAATTGATCCATACGTCATGTTATTCAGAAACGTTGATGGCAGTGAGGGAACTAAGTTTAATGGAGAGTCTCAAGATTGGAGAATGAAACACCTGGCACGATGGACGAATAACAAAATACTTTTCAAATCAACTAATTTTGAAAATTATGATCGATATATAAATGAGTTGAATAAAAGAAAGGACGGTAGGTTTACAGAGAAACATGACTATATAGCAAGATTAGAATGCTTTGATTGGCTAACAAAAGATTATATAAAACATGCTTAATAGAGAACTCGGACAGGCAGCGAGTTTTCAAAATTAGGAGGGGTTGGCTTATAGGAGCTGTTAAAGTCGATATCCACGAAAAAGAACGTAAGTATAACGAAAAATATACACTAACTACCGCAAAGGGCGTGAAGAAGCTATTACAGGACCATCATCATATCGCAGAGCGTCGTTATAAAGGCGATATGGCTGCAAGTGATATGTTGATGGATTTACAAACTGCGGTTCAATTGGCGATGTTAACGAGAAGGCAGGCGGAGGCACTGCGGTTGGTTTACGTATATCAAATGAAGCAGAAGGAAGCTGCGGTGAAAATGGATGTGACACAACAGGCGGTTGAACAGTTTATAAATGGAGCGTGTAATCGGATTGCAGGGGTATATAAAAAATGGAACGAGATAGACGGATCGGAGGTCGGTAAATGAGAGATTATAAAGCCGAATTTGAGCAAGAGGTTAACGAGTTGATTGCTAGAGACATTGTTGATAGGAATGAGCGGATGAAGGCGGTAGAGGCGATTACGGACGCATATATTGATTCCATCGGTGAGCCTCCGGATTCAGTACAACTAGAACGGTTGGCAGATTATATATTGAAAGAGGAATTGACCGATCCTGATCCAGATAAAATTACAAATACGGAATATCCGTTTATGTCAGAGTGGCAAATGGAAACCCGTGAGAAAAGGGAGATACCGAATAAGGGAATCGAATATGAGGCGAGTGCTGACGGCAGGGATTACGGAATACCCAAGCGTAGGAAAAGGACGGAATACGAGAACCGGTTTGTCGATAAGAAGGCTATAGCGAGTAATAAGGAGAGGCAAGAGAGGTATCGCAGGGATAGTAGAAATGGTCCGGTGGTTAGTTATGTGGTTTAAAGGGAATAAGAAAGTCCTTATAAAAGCAGAAAACTACAATGATAAAGACTTATCTTAAACACAAACGACATTATTTTTTTATTCGAGAATGAGGAATGTCAATTGATTGTCGGTGTTCCTCTTTCTCTATTATTATATATAATATAGTACGAATTATACATTTAATACGATTTGAAGTGAATAGTTTTACTATATTTAGCTTAAATATTTGAACTTATTTAGGTATGTGGTATAGCATTAAGGCCAATTTTATTTCTTTGTTTTTATCGTCGTTTAAGTGAAAAGTGTAATTGTGCCAAGAGTCATCTGAATCATCATTAAACATCACATAATTCTGATGATTGGCAATTGCAGTTTTGGCTGTTTCTATAACACTACTAAAATCTTTATTAGGTACAAACATTATTACTGCAGTTTTTGAATCTCTCCATGTAAGATAGCCTAACAGTTGATCAATTGTATCATGAAATCCTTTTTTACCTGTCCAAAATTTACATTCCCCAATAAATATATTATTGCCCTCATGTCGCAATAAAATATCAGTCTTTCCACTCTTATTAAATGTTTCTCCTGTGGCACTTCCTTCAAAGTAAGGTTCTAGTAACATTAAAAAGTGATCCCTTAAATCCTCTTCACCTTTATTGGAATATAAAGATGGCTTTCTTTCAAATTCTTTTCCCATATCATTTATAATTGTTAGAATATCAAAATAAGAATTTCTAACTGGAGGATTTGGGTTGGAATTAAGCCTGCTAATAATCTTTTCTATTTCAGGTCTTAATTGATTTCTTTGTTCAGTTCTTTTTTCACTAACAGACCAATGTTTAGATATAGGTATTATAGGAAATTTATCTAATACTCCCTTTAAAATTTTTGATTGGGTGTTAGAGTCTGAACTTTCTAATATATGGATAAACCTCTTTTTGGTAGATCCTTCATATATAGAAGGGTCGATGTTCAAATTACAATATTCAGGATAAAATTTAATATGTGTTTCATATGAGAAGTCTCCTAAATATCCACTTGAAACTCCTATGAATCCATATACGATTAAATCTATTTCTCCTTTTGATAGCAAATTATCACCTTCGCATATTTTATTAAATAATATTTAAACTGTACCTAGAGTCATATAAGATAGATCAACGTAAATATATATTTCGATTAACTATTTCTTTTTTCCTTCTTTTGTAATCAGAAGGAATATTAAAAAGGAAAAATCTCTCTTTTTGTCGAAAATATTTACGTAAAAGGAGAGATAAATAATGGACATAGATATTAACTTAGGTATGTTTTGGGAATATGCGGGACCAATTGTAATCATGATCATTTCCATGATAATTACAGCAATTATATGTTTAATTATGCTCAGTTTTATGCCTAGAGGAATTATGCGTGATATAAGTAGGGGGTTGAGTATGTTTATTGTTGCAATGGTGGGGATCATATCAGTTTACGTAGCTTCAAGTATGTGGGCTTATTAGGTGGTATTTAAATGAAGAAATCTGATAAAAGCGCAAAAGTGGATGTAGAAAATATAATAAAATATTATAAAGAAATTAATTTAGATGATTTATATAAATTAAGAGTAGTAAAAGAGGCAGAATTAACAAAACTGAAATACTATAACTTCAATATTGTAGTTATTATTTTTGTATTTTCTAATTTGTTTGTTTTTGTAAACGAAATTGTGAAGATTACTAATGATAACGATCCTTGGATTTTTACTATATATATAATCATATTTTTCTTCTTTTGTTATACTAGCATTTATTATAGAAATTTAAAAAGAAACGTTAAGCATAAAGAAGTCATAGATATTGTAATTAAAGAAAAAGAAGATTTTATACAGATGATAAATAAACGAGATGAAATTAAAGAACTAAGAAATGAAAGTTTGTTATTTAACCAAACTAAACACTACTAATGAATTGAGGAAACATAGCATGGATTTCAACAAGATTATTACGGGCATACTGATTATATTTATTCTATTGACAGGGTGTACGACGACTGGCAACGTCACAACCGAAACCGAACAGATAATATCCTTAGATGCAACGGTCACGCGAGTCGTTGACGGAGACACGATGAAGGTCGAAATATATGGAGATGAAGATACGGTCCGTCTCTTAATGGTGGATACGCCTGAAACAGTCCATCCTAATCAAGAGGTGGAGGCTTTCGGACCTGAAGCAAGTGAGTTCGCTAAAGAAACGTTGGAAGGGAAGAAAGTTAGACTAGAATTAGACGAATCAGAGCGGGATAAATACGATAGATTACTTGTATATCTCTGGATCGAGGACGAAATGTTTAACGAGATGTTGTTAGAGCGAGGACTAGCGGAAGTGGCGTATGTAATCGAACCGAATACGAGGTACGTGGATGAGTTTAGAGAAATTGAAGAACGTGCGAAAGGATTTGGTGTTGGGATGTGGGAGAGAACGGTGAAAGTGATTGAGAGCTCCGGTGTTATCATAGATGAGACGTGTTCTAATCCTCAAATCAAAGGGAATATCAATTCCAAAGGTGAAAAGATATTCCACGTAAGAGATGGTAAGTATTATGACGCAACGATTGCGGAGGTAATGTTCTGTACTGAGGAAGAGGCGGTTGAAGCCGGATTTAGGGCTTCGAGTCGTTGATATCAAAGAATTATTTCAATTACAATTCCTCTTCTAAATTAATTCTAATACTTCTTTTTTCTTTAAAAACTCTTACAAATGTTTTTCCTAGTAATTCTAAACTATTATAATAGCTTTTTATTAACTTTTTATCCAAGTTATAATTGAGCTTTGCTTCATGAATCAGCTCATGACGTTCCTTAATTAATTGAGACAGTATTGAAATTAATTTTTCTTCCTCACCGTCTATTGAAATTTTTTCATTTAATATATGGGTAAACAAGTCTAAACCTATATACTTGGTAAATGCTCTGTTTGCAGATTTAAAATTCTGAAAGGAATATTCCTCAATCTCAATATCAATTATTGATTTTTCTTTTTCTACTAATTCCTTAACTATGTTATATGGAAGTGTTTCTTTCTTACTATATATTAAATTTTCAGATTCTTTATTTGTTTCTATATATCTATAGATAAAAGTCTTTAAAAAATCCTCCATAATGGAAACAAAGTATGGAACTAAGAGGTTATTCGTCAAGAAGTTCTTTTCACCATATGGGAGAATTCCTAAGTCCAAATAATTATGTACTCTTTTAATATCAACATCTTCCATTAATTGTTTAACCATTACTAAATTCCGCTCAAATCTGAGATAGGCAAAACCACAGGCTATATCTGTTCGAGAAAGCTTTGGAATGTCATTTTCAAAAAAACCATGTCCCTCATCGCCATATACAATTCCACCAAATTTATTATTTAATTCTTTAATGGTATCTATTTGTTTTTGAAAGTCACCGTGACTTCGTCCTGCCTTTGTATTAGTAGAACAAACTGTTTTAAATTCTTTATCTTTTCCATCAATATGCAATATATTATCATACCCTAAATAAAACATACAGCCTCTAGTTGATACGTAGTCATAATCAAACCAATAATATGTATCTTCAATTTCTTCATCTTTCCTAAAACCTAAAGAAGACACTACCTTTTCAATTTCGTTTTTTTTAATAGTTTTATTTACTAAAAGATGTAAATCAATACTCATGTGAGCACCACCTAATTATGAGTTCATTTCACTTAAAATGTTTTGAGTTTTAATCTCAGATGATATCCAGTAGATTGTAACTTCAATTAAACTTTTTAAGTCATTAATGTCTTTGTTTCCCCATTTTCTTACATAGTGTGTTTCATCATTTCCTAACCAAACACCTCTTTTAGCAACCTCTTTGACGTTTTGGTCAGTTATATTCTCACTAATGCATTTACCAAGAAATTTTCCTTCTATTTTATCTCTGTCCTCATTTTTAAAATTAATCAAATAGTCTTTTATGAGAAATTCTAAAGCTTTTCTATAGCCCATACCAGCAATGTGATTTAAATTATGACTTTCTGCCTCTAATGCTTGATTAAATATATCTGAAAACTCAGAAGATACTTCATTAATTTCTTCTTCAAAAACTTTTTTCTTAGTAGTAGCGGGGTAAATGTCTTCCAATTCCCATAGTTCATTTCCTAAATCATCATTGCAAAACCCATAGTGAGCTATAAATATTTTCCCGCACAAGTTCTGTGTACATTTTAAGACTACTTGGATTGGAGATCCATGAATTAAAAATTCATTATAAATCTGGTAAGCATCTATAAAAATAGGTTCAATACCAACTTGACAAAGAGGACATGTATCCGGAAGGTGGTTAATAGTGGCAGAATCTTCATCTTTGTTAAAGTCGTAAAAATCGATATTTTTCATAAAATCAAAACTCCTTATCAAATTATTATTTATAACTAAATTTATATTTTAAACTTGTATTCTTACTCGTTAGCAACCCTATATAGTGTAAGGGCTATTGTTCCTATTAGATTAAATCAAATCTAGTAAAATTTCAACAAATTATGACGTTTATTTCCTTTATTGGAATAAGCGTCTTTTTGCGTTGTAAGTGTTATTAAAATTCAAATTCCGAAAGGGGAAGGTAAAATGGAAAACGTCGTAAAAAACACAAACGAAGTAAAAGGTTATTGCAAGATCTGTAAATCCGAACACATTCTTAGTCAGACGAGAGATAACGAAGGGAATATCGTAGGATTATTCTGTAATACGAGAAAACGTGTTGTTGTATTAAACAAGATGGCGTATCAATTCACACAGACGGAATTTGCAAAGGAGAATCGAGTCAACTACTTCTTTACGTTATGCATCTTAGAGGATATGTTGTTTTGGAAGATGAAAGAGTTAAAACGTAAGCGTCGTGAGGAACGGGAGGTACAACAAGAAAGAAATTGTACTGACTCCGGCTGGAGGCGTTTAAAATATGAGCCAACATCGAAATAAAGACAAAATTAGTCGAGATTATACGAAGTTTCCGAACGCACTTTGGCGACTATATCCGAAGCTTCCGAAGTTCAAAGGCGATCATGCTTCGGTGTACTCGTTCTTGCTAGCGATGTTTAACGATAAGCTTGGGTATTCGTATCCTACGATCCAACAGATTTCTTTCGTATGTGGGCGAGGGAAAACCCGTACGAAAGAGATTATTAACGACCTGGAGGAATACGGATTGATTAAAAAAAGACGAACAGTAAACATGAACAACGTGTATGTCGTGAATAAACCGATTGAAGATAAGGCGGAGTTTTACGCCAGGTTTCCGAATGCTAGTCGAGAGGATACGTTTAAAAGTGGGGCGGTTCCTACTGATCGAATAGAGGTCGAAGAGAAGCGGATGGATATCGTATTTTAGTCGAATTAGGTGGGTCGGAATCCGACTGGGGTGAGTCGCATAGTGACCGAGGTGGGTCGCATTCCGACTCAGGGTGGGTCGGATAGTGGCTCATATAAAGATTTATATACAAAAACTTATAACTAAGATTTATAAAAAAGATATAGAGTTTTATTTTTAAATATATTAATTAAAAAAGAATAAAAAAAGAAAGAGAGTAGAGTAATACATGAAGAGAATTCAAAGAAGAAAAATCAAGAAGTAAAAGAAAAAAGAAAAAAAAGATCTTAGGGGAAAGAACATGATGATTAATCATGGAAGTAAATACATGAAGGCGTAGTTATTTAGTTATTATTTATTTATATATCTAATACGGTAAAGAACTTAAATATATTATTTATAATATCTTATACGGTATAGAAGTTATTATATAAGGTTAATACGGTAATGTTTTTATTATTATTATTATTTTATATATCTACAACGGTGATGTTTTAAAATAATAGAAAGATTATTCAAAGAAGTACAAGCAAGGGACAACGAGCCAAGCGCAGGCAGCGCGAATTCCGATTTGTCGCAATCGTTACTCGAAAGCGTACCATATATTTTAAACAAGCGTTTAATGTAGGTATTTTATAAACAAAAGATTAGTGTGTAAAACAATGTGTAACTAGCATTTTTGGAATTCATCTGCGACATGACTCTGACTGGAAGCCCTTCGAAAACTCAGGGGGTGGTTCATTATTTGACGTTAATGACTATCTAATAATAACTGCATAAACGATGAATAAACGGTGTATATAGTCGATTTTGCTGTATTTGTATAACTATCACAACTTAAAAATCGCATAGCATCAAGGGATTATACGATTCAGACTATTGTATATAATCTGCGTTTTGTACACATGTACATCGCGTTAATTAACTAAAGAATGCGTTACCCCCAAGGGGAGGGTCGATATGACTGCGACTGCTGATCAGAATTAGCTCGCTAATTTTTGAACTCAAGGTGGAGGGTATTTTTAAGCTAATGTAATTCTAACTATGGTGCAAGTAGAAAGGATAATTTCAAAAGTAGAAGTAGCAGGACGACCGAGCTTAACTGTCCCATTTCCAACTTCAATAACAAATTGAGGTGTGAAATTTACAGGACTAGGTATTTCAGGGATTATGGATTGACCTATAAGTGAGTTTAATAAGTTTGTATTTGGATCTTCACAACAAGCACATACACCTACATTTTTTCTGACTGACGGTCTTAGATTAATCTCATTCGGAAGGTTTTCTGTAAAGTATGAGACCCCGATAATATTACAAGCTGGAAAATTTCCTCTTGTAGTAAAGGCAATGGAGTCTTTTACTTCAATAAGGTTCGATGTTAGAGAAACAGCTACAGGAGTAATAATATTAACATTTTGACCTATTAACTGATTTAAAACGTTCAACATCGGACAAACACAACATTCACATTTATTATCATCAAAAATACTCATCTTTTACAAACTCCTTTTGGTGGAATAGATGAGATATTATATGTGATATTTGAAAGTATTGATTAGATTACTGTCCTGCAATAGAAAAAATCCGCTATTATCCAGAGAGAATAATATTTCATGTTTCCAGTTGACGTATAGAAACGAACTAACACGAAGTTTAAACGTATAAAATACGCTTTGTTTGACGTTTGTTTATCTAAAATGAATATTTGTACCAAAACGACAAAAAACGTCTTATAATCGAATCTGAGACGTCTGATAGGATGTTGTTATTTTTCGTTTGATTTAGCACATTGTTCGCAAGGTTCATTTTGATATTTATATAATCCACATTCTTGACATATCTCAGTTGGGCGCTGTTTCTTATTAGGGAATTTTTTAAGATCAGCTAGTTCTTTGAAGAATGAATCCAATACATTGTTATACTCGATCCACTCATAGGGAGGAATCTTATTAACGATTTGATAGTGAATATGTCTAGCAATAAAATCAGGCTCTAATTTGTCTCGAAAAAGCATGGTGTTTATGATTTTCCCATAGTGGTCGACCCAATAATCGGCATCTTCTTTTGAGTGGCTATAATCATTTACAAGTATGTCAGTCACATCGCTGCTGAAGTAGGTATTTTGATAATTCTGATAATCCAACAGAACCACACCCTTGATTAATGTTTTAATAGATTATAACACATGAAATGTATGTGATTTAAAAATTACAGATTAATCGCCAGATAAACGTGAAATCAGCGCTCTTTTTTTCCATTCCAGCCCATAGATACCAGTCCAAGCAATTTCATTAGATTATTCATAAGATAGTGTGAAATGATATTTTAATCTAAGAAGTTGGGAGGTTAGTTTATGGGGTTAAATAAAGCACCTTTTGTTGTTGGTCAAAGTGTTTCAGTAGATGATCCATATGATCGGACCGATCCAGATGTAATTTCTATTCCTACTCCTGGTGATTCTGAGGAAGTTCTTGCTGTTGATGTGTGTGTTAAACAACCGCATAAAACTCAAGTATTGCTAGACTCCATGGTTCAGGTTGCTGTTCGAGCAACATTGTCACCATTTCCAGTTAATGTTACCTTTGTAGTAGAATATGAGTTAGAACGTAATGGAACTACAATTGCTTCCATTAATAATGAAATGGATTACTTGGCAGTAGGCAGCACACCTGGAGTCGATGGAAGGCATAATAACTTTCCTAATTTTCCTTTAGTCGATGAAAATCCAAATCCAGGAAACAATACCTATGTATTAAGATGTACAAATTTTAGTTCTAATCCCTCTCCATTTATTACAATAGGCTCCCGAAGTCTAAAAGCCACTGTATTTGAATGCTAGATAACAGTTTAAAAATAGAATTTTATGATTAAACGCCAAACAGGAAGGACGTAGAGATACGTCTTTTTTTGTTGGATTAAATTACGAAAGGAGTGTTTACATGGGAAGAGCAGCAACAAAAAAGCGGAAAAAAGCGCTAGAGGCGAAACTCGGCGCAAAAAAGTGTCAAACGGCATTACTACTCGTTGAACGGGAGATATCTCCATATAAAGAACGAATGACATTCGATGAAATTGCGAAAGAAGTTGGATTCCACCGTAAAACGATTTGGGAATGGCGTACCCAAGACGATGATTTTATCGAATATGTGAATCTACTTTCCGATGACTTCTTGAAATCTAAAAGGCCTGAAGTATACAGTGCATTGATGAAGTTAATTAGCGGAGAGCAGCCGTCAGTCAAAGGAATTGATTTATTCTTTAAACGTTGGGGATTGTTAACTGAAAAGCAGGAGATTACACAAATTACGAATAACGGCGGTGCAAACCAGAGCAACGAGGAAATTGCGAAATCAAACGATGAAATAGACGAATTGTTAAAAGAATAAGGAGGTGCGTCATTGGCGTATGTAGATGGCAAATGGTTAGATCGAAAACAACGCGCCAAGCGCATCAAATTAATTCAAGAACGAGCGCGAAAGCTAAAGACGTTGCATGAATCCGGAAAAGCTTCGGAATATTACATCGAAATGTTTAACACAGATCTGGAAGAGTTAAAACGGTTGAAACGGATCCATCGAGCTGAAGTCGATAATGCTTATTTCACTTATGAGTATTTATCTGACGAACATAATTCAGATAATGAGGATAACATCGTACTTCATGCTGAAGATGGCACAAAACACGATCCGCTCGAAGAGATAGCTCCGATCCACCGTGAATTTTTTGATCTCTGTGATTATGTGGACCACGACGTTCGGAATGCTAGATTAGGAATTGCAGCAGCCAGGGGACATTCTAAATCTGGCATGTTTTCAAATAGTTATCCACTACATCAAACTGTTTATCGTAAAAGGAAGTACATTCTAATCATCTCTGAAACAGATGGTCTAGCGAAGAAGCTTATCGGATGGGTGAATAAACAGCTTAAATTTAACAAGAAGTTAATTGAGGATTTCGGGCCACTACTTTACGAAAAGAATACGATGAACGAAAAGGATAACGAAGAAGCGTTCATTACGTTATCTAATACGTTAGTTGAAGCGAGTTCTTCAGGAAAACAATTACGTGGTAAACGCCATGGCTCAAGACGACCAGATCTCGTTATCGTTGACGATCCTTCATCGATTCATAACGAAGGTACGAAAGAGGCTCGTGAAAAGCTCATTCATTGGTTCAACTCCGTTGTGGTTCCGATTGGTACGAAATCTACCGCAATTATATTAGTTGGTACGATGGTATCCGCAACAGGACTATTAAACCACGTACTGAAGCGGAAGGATTTTAAATCATCTTTCCACGGGGCCATTATTAAAGATCCTGATAATCCGAAGTTATGGGAAGAGTATTGCGAGATTTATAGTCGTTCTGACGACATGGACGAAGCCAATGAGTTTTACGTAAACAATAAAGAAAAAATGGAACAAGGCATTGTATTAGCGTGGTCGTGGCGATGGACATACCGAGATCTCATGCATGAAAAAGTGAACATGGGAACGCGAGCTTTTAATTCCGAGTTTAAGAATTTGGCATTTAGCGAAGATGAGCAATTCTTCTTTCCAGAGTCATACGCATATTTCCGCTATGAATACGAAAACGGCCAAAAGTTTATTCGATTTGAAGATATGAGAATATCAGTAGATGACCTGAAACTCACGAAATCAGGGTTTTGGGATATTGCAATGGGTAAAAACGCTAGATCTTGTTATAACGCAGTCATCACGGTCGGACGATATGAGAAGACGGGACATATCTTTGTGATGGACGAGTATGCATCGAAGGAGCAGCCACACAAGTATATCGACTTAATCGTTGAGAAGATTCGGATCATGCGACATAACGTATTCAGCGTCGAGACAATTAATGCTCAACACGAGTTCTTTCGCCAACTAAAAGAAGCCCTACGAAAAGCAGGACTGTATAAGACAAAAATGAATGAGGCCAAGTCACATAAGAGATCCAAAGAAGAACGGATTGAATCGTTAGAGCCGATGTGCCATAATCGAACGATCGTGTTTAATGCGAGTCATACGATTTTACTCGATCAAATGACGCAGTATCCACACGGTGATTATGTAGATTCGTTAGATGCGTTGTCTGGTGCGGTTGAAAACGTGGCGAAAGCAAAAAAAGTAGTTAGAAATAAGCCTAGTTGGTTGTAGATTTCTTTTATTTAAAAAGTAAGTTAGCGTCGATATCAAATCCGCAAGCTTTTAGCTCAGTAACTAGGGTTTGCATCCAGCCGTTAGAACCATCATATTTTGTGTAAATTACTCCCGCAATGTCAGACGGCTTTTCAAAATTGTCGGATTCTTTAAGGAGTGTTAAGACCCTATCTCTTCCTAACTTTCCTATAAACATTCCTAATTCTAGAACTACATTTTGACGAGCTCTATAAGAATCTTCTTGTGAATCTTTAGCACGACCAACATCATCAGGAGAGAGTAAGATAATGGCAAATGATACATCTGCTGACTCATCCATCAGTTTTTCAATTACAGTTCGTCCTCTATCCGGATATTCATGTAGTATAATAGCTTCCAAATTAAGTCTCTCAACTGTTCTAGCAACATTTAATTTCATTTCTTCATCATGACCGTGGACAATGAATATTTTATTTGATGATGGAAAAAGCATATCACTTGTTTGGCCCGTTACATCTTCAAAAGTCGGGAATTTATCATTGTTAATTTCGAGTTCGAAAATAGCATTCTGGATAATTTTTTCTAATCTAATTTTGCCATTTTTTATTTTTATCTTTGTTAATAGTTTACCAAAAAAATAGAATTAATAGGAAATAAAAATGAAAGGAGGAATTGAATGTCAAAACTATTTTATACAGGCGGTCAGTACCCACAACCTGACTCTATCGAACGCCTAGCGAAATATAAACGTGGTCGTAAAATATTCGATGGAAAACAAGCAGAAGTATACGAACGTGCTTCGGAAATTTTAAAAGATACCCCACATGCTGCCCACCTTAAAAAGCTTTATATCGCTGTAAACTTGATGGACGTATTATTGACCAAGCCGAGTGATTTAATGGTTGGGGAACCGCCGACATATGAATCTGGTTTTCCTGATGACACGGTCCAACAACGGAGTTTAAATTCTATCGTTGAAGAGAATGATTTAAACCAGTTGATTCACGAAAATGTTATCGGAGCTGGAATTCGAGGGGATGCTTGGATTAAGACGTACCATGCTAAACGACAAGACCTATCTGAGATACCGGAAGGATTCACAGCACCTACAGTAATTGCCGAACCAATCATTGAATCTGTTGATGCCTCAATTGTATTCCCTGAATTGTCAAACGGCTCTCGTAAGAAGTTCAAGGCAATTAATATCGCTTCGATTGAGTGGGTAGACGATGACAAAGAGGAAATTCCTTATCTCAATGTTGAGCGTCATGTACCTGGATACATTATCTATGAACGGTACGAGCTCTCTAGTAAAGGCGTAGATACCACTTATGGAATAGAGATATCAACCTACTCAATAGAAGATCAAGTTTCTACAGGGCGTGATGTTGATATTGTTGAAACGGGCGTTCCTCACATGTTAGTTCATCACGTTCCTTACAAGACTGTAGACGACGATTGGAAAGGGATTAGTGGTATAGAAAAACTTGAATCCGTGCTAGTTGCGATTAATGACCGTCTCGTACAAATTGATTATATTCTTTGGGGTATTTATTCCAAATGGATTGCCAACTACAATACTAAAGTCTTTACCTGGTATTCTACTTACAGCTGCAAATAAATTTATTAAAGTTACTGTGTTGGATTTGTGCCAATCAGGAGACTTAAGATAGTTTTGCCCCTCTCTTTCGGCAAGATCACCCACAAAGAACTTTTGATTTTCGTATTCAACTATTAAATTTTGATCATCAAGTGGAACGTCCCCTCTTAACTCTCTAAATGTAGAAACACATGATAAATGACTTTGTGTGCCTCCTCTCCATTTGATCTTTGTTTTGTACTTCCCAACATCTGCACCAACCGTAATCATCTATTACCCTCCTTCGGATGTTATCTGGATATTATCCAAAGTCTAAAATGAAGAAAATTGGTAGAAGTGAAACTCGATGAAAAAGAAGTGAGAAAAATCATTATAGAAAAACTAGAGGACAAAGTTAAAGAAATAGATGCTGAACATGTGTTTTGGGATACTGCTGAATTAAGACGGCGCACTTGCATGTGTTGGAATACTATTCAAAACACTTTCTTTGATGATCCTAGATTCATAAAAAGGAAAATTGGGCACAAATGGTATTTCCCTGCAAGGGAGACAAGAGAGTTCTTAGTTGAGTGGTTAGAGGAACAACCGAAATAATACCTTGTTGTGAAATATTAGGAGTTTGATATGATAGAATAGTACAGCATACCAGTTTGGCAAAACTAGTTGTATGTTTATGGGCAAATAAAGTCTTATTGGGGAATAAGACGGAATCACTGACTTAGGAGGTCAGTGATTTTTAAGTTATTTAAAATAATGGTGTGCCAATTTGGAAACTTAAATCAAATTGATCGACTCTAGGCAAACTTGGTTGGAATGCTTGATCAAATCCAGCTTGAAAAGCAGTATTATCCGTACTGTAACATCTATTTTTTCTACTTCCTAATAAAACGATCACCAACAAAACAAACAACACTAACACCACTGCTATAAATGCACTCATTCTTTTCACCCCCCTATAGTCTTATACTGTATAGTATGTTAATAGACTCCATTTGGTATAGGACAGGTGTTCTAAGACAAGCACACATTTTTAGTAGAATCACTGGCAAGCCACTGACTTAGGTTGGTGGTTTTTTGTTTGTCAAAATCAACTGAAATTATTCCATTTTCTATTTTATGAGAAAACAAAAACCCCATTAACAGCTAATGGAGTAAATCAGAGCTTAATACTTTGTGTAATGGCTTGCTAAATGAATCGGTCTGTCACACAAATCCTAATAATCCTGGACCTGTAATAATAATGTCTGAATGTTCAATGGTACTCTTACCAAACAATATGATGACTAACAAAATAAACAACACTAACACCACTGCTAGAAATGAGCTCATATCTTTCACCTCCATATTTTCATACTATATAATATGTTAATAGACTCTTATTGGTATAGGACAAGTGATCTAAGACAAGCGCATATTTAAGCCACTAACTTAGGTTGGTGGTTTTTTGTCTTTCATCCTCAAAAATAGTTATAGTACTTCTTCTTGACGTATTAGTTCACGTTCAATGGCTTCAGGTTGTATAAAAACCTGAGATTGTGCTGGTTCTCTCATAAATAATCCACTGGATAGTTCATAGTAGCACCTTTTAGTTAATAATACTAATACAATGACTAATAAAATAAACAACACTAACACCACAGCTATAAATGAGCTCACATCTTTCACCTCCACATAAGCTTTATCTATACTATGTTAATAAATAGTTTCTTTAACCAAGATCAATAAAATCCGAATCATTATACAATAAAACAATTACCAATAAGATAAATAAAACTAATATAACCACCACATTAACAATTGCGCCCATCTGTTTCACCTCCGTAAGTTTTATACTATATACTATGTTAATAGACTTCATTTGGTATAGGACAGGTGTTCTAAGACAAGCGCATATTTTACTCCTAAACGAAAAATAACCATCCATTAAAGGTGGTAATTATCTTCCAAATGGTGAATCATAATCCCTAGTCATTATAATCTTGATATTCTGTGTATCTCCACTATCACATTCTATATAGCCACCTTTAACAAGTCCGTTCAAAGTTGAGCGGACTGTTTTCTCGTCTTTGCCTGTTTTGACTTCTAACTCAGGGATAGTCGGCATTCTTCTTCTAGTAGCTGAGTAGTTGTATAGGATTCGTAATACCTTTCTTTCTAGGTCTGTAAGCATCACGAAACCCCCACTATATCAATAAACTTAATCCATTCATAATCATCTTCATGCTTGAGCTTTATTTGTCTCAGCTGAGTATCAAATTTAGTTACTATTCCAGTTTTCAAGGTATTCTCACCAAAATCAGTAAATAATTCTAATGTGATTTCAGTTTGTTCCATCATGGATTGAGATAGTTGTTCAGATATAACATTAATTTCTTCCTCTGCTAACTCTGGTTTAGTTTTTCTATGTCTTTCCTTTTGAAAGTGGTTCATTAATTCTTTATGTTCGGGTAGCATCATCCTACTTGCCTCCCACATCATGTTTGATCCTTCAGTTAGTTTGTTTTCTTTCAATTGCTTCACCTCTTATGGAACATTTGTTCTTATTATATAAGAGGTAAATGGAGATGTGCAAGAGTACATTTTTGGAATAGAGTACACACATCCAGTCAATAAGCTAATTGTTCTCATACAATGTAGAAAAAACTAAAAGGACGTGATTTCATGGGTGTATTTGATGAGAGCAAGTGTAATTGTTGTGTTTGTCCGATGCAGTGTGTTTTGGAGCAGTTGGTTGGAGAGGAGCCCGATTTTATTTTGACCCCAAACAGCATAATTCAAAACCCTATTATTACTAATGTTAGTGAATTCATTGTATCGACTTCTAATGTTGGTAGTATTCCAGTTTCTCAAGTTACCCGTATCGCTGCACCTAATTTAGAATCAATAATTACAAGAGTTTTATCAGCTTTAAAACCTATAATGAAAAGTAAAGGAGAATGTGCTTGTTGCGAAGTCCCTATGACAAATTTATTAATGCCCGAAACTGGGAATAATATTGGAATTGAATCCATTGGACCATCAGGAGGACTAGTTACAATCACACTCTTAGACATTGGGAAAGGAATTGTTGTAGGACCCGATACTTTTGGATCTCAATTCAATATATTCTCCACATGTGCAATTACAAGGGTTTCTTCTTAATCCACCCAATAAATTAATAAACAACTTAAAAATCCCCACCAACTACCTAGTCAGGGGGGATTGTGTTTATTTAACTTTAGAATTATACTCTAATACTGCTTTTTCAATTGTTGCTTTGATTTCATCTTTTGTAAATTTAATCCCTAAACTTCCTAGTTTTGAACTCGCATAATTATAAATATCCGAGGGATGATCGGAAAGGTTATTTCACATATACACAAACAGCACACTATAGAGGGAGGAATTTTTAAATGGGAGTTTTAAACTGGTTGTTCGATAAGGAAAACAAAGCTATAATTTGCGGAAGGGTAGACCCACGCATTGAAAGTGTAATGACTGCTTATGTAGCTCTCCATAATGCAAAAGTGGATGAAGTAGATCATATAACTGATGATGATGTCATTGAGGATGCACTCAAATTATATTTGCGCGGTTCCCTTCATGTGGATGATGAAAATATCAGGGTCAAAAAACAGAATGTGAAGCCGACATATATTAATGACTATAGAACATCAAGAGGAAGAGCACAGGCTAGAGAGTTGATAATGCATGATTGAAATAAAATGAAACCAAATTACAGTAAAAATAGTTGTGAAAACGATATTAAAACAATCGAAATTTTTGTTGAATTTAAAGCTGGAGAGTGTGGTATGATAAGGATTTTGACATATTAGATCTGTTGACAAAATTGTTGACGAATTGTTGACGAATTCAGTAGTTTTCTATATTTTCTATCACTTTCTATGGAATTACGAAACTCTAAAACCCTTGATATTAAAGGATATATGTCTTTGATATGTTTATATATATTGGTCTTTGCCATCTTGACAGGGTGGAGGGCACAGGTTCGAACCCTGTTCAGGTCACCAATATCAAACGCCGAAATCCTTTGTGTATCAAGGGATTTTTCTTTTTTGTTAAATTTGTGGTTATACATAATTTCAGTTAAAAAACATAGTTGGGAACATATATTGGGAACGGATTTATTTCACTACTATTTCGACTTCTTTCTAAGTTGTTCGAATGTATCTGCGACAGCTTCATCCGCAGATTTAATTAAATGTCCATATCGATCGATCATTCTTGAAGTTGACCATCCCATTCTTTTTGTGATTGTTGCGTCGTGGTGTTTTGCACTTATCGCCATGGTAACGTGCGTATGTCGAATATCATGTAGCCTTATTTTACGAAGGTTGTTTCTTTTAATAAATCTATTCCACCACATTGTAGGTGACGTATAATATAGAGCTTGTCCATATGGATCGCAAAAAACAAAGTCAAATTCACTTTCTGTCCAGTCAGAACCCACTTGTGATTTAACGCGTATTTTACTTATGAATATTTATCTGATGAACATAATTCGGAGAATGAGGATAATATCGTCTTACACGCGGAAGATGGCATTAAACATGATCCACTCGAAGAGATAGCGTCAATCCATCGTGAGTTTTTTGAGTTATGTGATTACGTGGGCCATGACGTTCGAAATGCCAGATTAGGAATCGCAGCAGCCAGGGGACATTCTAAATCTGGTATGTTTTCAAATAACCATTGAAAAGGCGGTATTAGAGTATAATTCTAAAGTGAAATAAGAAAATTCCCCACTGGCTTTAGGTAGTTGGTGGGATTGAATGAGTGGTTGGAAATTTGAGAATCTTAATTGTTTGCTAATTTGTTGTTGAGGTAGTTGGAATGATTCTTGTAATTGCACATGTGGAAATAGCTAAATCAAGATCACTGTCCCCTTGATCAAGCAAAACAATTCCTTTTCCAACTTTAAATATCGTGCCTACAACAATAGGTTGTAATTGAAATAAAAATTCAATTTCTACTTCCTGACCTATCATTTTATTTAGTTGCCGCGTTATAGAATTTTCACAGCAGACACATTCACCTGTATTTTTTTGAGTATTTTTTAATTTTAACTTATTGGTTAATGTTGCAGGATATGAAACAGCATTAATATTACAAACTGGAAATTCTCCTATCTCAGAGAATGCAATAAAATTTTTGACGTCAAATAGAGGTTCTGGTTCCATAGAAGCGCTGATGAGTGTAATAATTTGTACTTCTTGCCCCACCAACTGCTCCAAAACACACTGCATCGGACAAACACAACAATTGCAAATCGACTCATCAAAAACACCCATGAAATCACGTCCTTTTTAGTTTTTAATATTGTATGAGTAGAAATAACGTTTTGACTGGACGTGTGTACTGTATAAAGGAATATCCGCTAATACCACTGTCAGTTTGTAAGTTATATTTGTATAATGAGGATAAGGACACAGTCATATTTAAGTACTTTTTTGCAGACACCGAAAAAAAGCTTCTTCTAATTAAATGGAGAAGTTTTTTATTTGGAGTTAGCCTCAAGTGGATCATGGAGTGATAGGAAGAAACAGTGCAGAAGTAAGTTTATTCCCCCACTGGTTTAGGTGAAGCTGGTGGGGGAGAATAATTATTAAATTACTCGAGTTATTTTACAAATGGAATATGCACCCCAAATTGTTGGCGCTTCATCCAATAGGAGGATTCCTTCTCCAACCCCAGTAATCGTACCCCCAGTTTGAGGAGTAGATTGAATATATTCTATGGTAACGAATTGTCCAACTTTGGACTTTAACAGATTAGCTAAAGGATCTTCACAGCAAGCACATTCTCCCTTATTTTTTTGTATATCTTTCAATTTTATTTCAATAGATGGATTGAAGTATTCAACACCAGGTATATTTCAAATAGGAATAACACCGTTTGTAGTAAAAAGCAAAAAATCCCTAACATCATTAATCGTAGTAGAAAGTGGAGGTCCAAGAAGACTTCTTACAAATACCTGCTCCCCTATCAATTTGTCTAACACACACTGCATAGGACAAACACAACAATCGCAAATCGACTCATCAAAAACACCCATGAGATCACATCCTTTTAGTTTTTTTATTAGTGTATTCAGTTTGTATTGTTTTGCCTGGACGTGTACCTATTCTCAAAAATTGTACTCTTGCTTATTCCCCTGTACCTCTTATATAATAAGAACAAATGTTCCGATAAAGGTGATTTCATGCTTGCTTATTTACAAAGAAAAGTATTACGAATCCTATACAATTACTCAGCTACTATACGTAGAATGCCAACCATACCAGAGTTAGAAATCAAAACAGGAAAAGATGAAAAAACAGTCCGCTCAACTTTGAAAGGACTTGTTAAGGGTGGATATATATAATGTGATAATGGAGATACGAAGAATATCAAGATTATAAAGACTAGGGATTATGAGTCTCCTTTTTAGTACAAAGGAATGATTTTATGTTAAAATCTTCTTTTGAGGAGGGTTATAATGAATTTTAAAATCGTAATAGCAATACTATCTTTATCGATTTTAGTCGGTTGTAATAAGTTTATAATTGAACCAAAAGTAGAATCAAAAGTTGAAACAAATCCATTCTCATTAGAAGATATGTGTATTATTAATACAAAAGATTCAGGAGAAATCTGTTATGGAATGAACAGAAATGATGCAGAGAAAACTTTGGGAGCTGTACTTGAAGAAGGAAAATCAACAGTACTATATGATCATAAAGTAAACATTGGTTATAGTGATGAGAAAGTATACTCAATTCATTTAGGTGTTGGATCTGAAGGTATATATAAAACAACTCGTGGTGCTGAAATAGGATTGCATAAAGAAGATATTAAAAAGTTATACGGAAGCAAAGAAGGAATAGAATTAGGTGAAACAGAGCTTACTTATTTATTTAACATGGAAAAAGAAGCATATTACGAGTCTATGGATGAATATTTTGAAGAAATTAAATCAGTTTTAAATCAAGCAGAAGATGATACTGAAAAATTGCAAGATATATTTCAATTTTCAATAGGAATAGGTCCAGATGGTTTAGTAGATTCTCTATATATGAAAGATGCTAGAGGATATGAAGTTGTGTATTAATAATGTGTAAACCACCTTCAAAGGTGGTTATTTTTGTCTAGGAATAGAAAATGGAATAATTTCAGTTGATTTTAGACAAATAAAAAACCACCAACATAAGTGCGCCGGTTGGCTTGTCAGTGATTCTACTAAAAATGTGTACTTGTCTTAGAACACTTGTCCTATACCAAATACAATTTATTGACATAGTATATAGTATAAAACTTACGGAGGTGAAAAATATGGGTGCATTTGTTGATGTGTTGATTATATTAGTGTTGTTTATTCTGTTAGTGATCATTTTATTGGGAGATAGAAGAAGATACGCAACAATTCAACAGGATGATCAAGGTGTTAGTATTTGTAATAGGGCTATGTTGGATCTTACGGGACCAAGTAATGAAGCTCAGATCTTTCAACCTAGGTAAAGAAATTCCGATTTCATAATACCAAAAAAGTCTTCACAGCAAGCACATTCTCCTTTACTTTTTTTTATAGGTTATATATTTTAGTGTTGTTGAACTAGTTAAAACTGTATTAATTTTACAAATTTGGAAACCACCTAAATCAGTGAAAGCAATGAAATCTTCTACTTGATTTAAAGTAGTACCACCAACAAAGGTTGGAGTTAGTATTCCTACTTCTTCCCCCACCAACTGCTCCAAAACACATTGCATTGGACAAACACAACAATCACACTTACTTTCATCAAAAACACCCATGAAATCACGTCCTTTTAGTTTTATATATTGTATGAATTAAATTGTTTTATTGACTGGACGTGTGTACTGTATAATGGAATAACAAGCATTCAACCAAGGGTTGTTAAAATACAGTTGGAGTGATAATGGATTAAATTGGATACGAGAAATGTATGACTTTATGTATGATCATAAACAGTATGACAGAATTGAAATTGAAATTACTTATTTTGATACGGCTTCAGTAGATGATCCGTATGGAGGAGAAGGCACAATTATACTCCCCTCTGATATAGCTACTCCTGTTGCAACTATTAATTTTTGTGTTTTTTGTGTGAAAAACCCACCTTTCCTAATTTTCCTGTATAAGATGAAAATCCACATGCCGGGATCAATAAGTATGAATTGGTATGTACTAGAACTTGCGGGAGCAACATTGACCTATCTTTGCAGCATCCAGAAGTCTGAAAGCCACAGTAATACCATTATAGATCAAAGTTAAAAATATAATATATGTTTATAAAGTTAACAGAGATGCGTTCTATTTTTCCGTTCCAGCCCATAGATAAGAGTCCAAGCAATTTTATTAGATTGTTCATAAGATAAGAAGAGGATAATTTAATGAGTTGGGAGGTAATATTATGGGATTGAATAAAGAAGTTTTTATTGTTGCTAAAAGTGTTTCGGTGGTTGATCCATATGATGATAGTGATCCAGATGTAATCCAACTCCCTGTTGATGGCAGCTTTGTAGATGTGCTTTCTGTTGATGTGTGCGTCAAAAACTCAAAGAGGACACAGGTATCGCTTGATTCATTCGCTCAAATTGCTATGACAGGTGGAGATGGGGCAGGTGGCGCTACACTTCTCTCTGTAACATATGAAATCTTACGCTCTAACACTATACTTGCAACAATCAATAATACAATGGATTATGCATCAGTAAATTTAGGGAGGCATACAAATTTTCCAAACTTTCCGGTAGTGGATGAAGAACCGAATGTTGGAATAAATACGTATATTCTCAGATGTTCAAGCGGCGGTGGTCCTAATGTAGCATCCCGAAGCTTAAAAGCAATAGTAATAACATTGTAGAACTAAAGTTTAAAAATATAATTATATAATGAAACAGTTAACAGAAAGGACGTAGAAATACGTTCTTTTTTTACATTCCAGCCCATAGATAAGAGTCCAAGCAATTTTATTAGATTGTTCATAAGATAAGAAGAGGATAATTTAATGAACTGGGAGAATGAGCAGAATGGAGTTTGTGAAATGTATTTTAAAACAGGATATATTACTTTTCAAGATTGCGGGATTGGCATAGGGATAATTAATAAAATCAGGATTTTATTTGAGGTTTTGAGATGGAGAAATTCTTCTGAAGAACAAAACCCAAAGAGGTGTTGGAAAACTTGGTTGCGGGGGCAGGATTTGAACCTACGACCTTCGGGTTATGAGCCCGACGAGCTACCAGACTGCTCCACCCCGCGTTAATAAGTTGTAGTATTTTAAAGGCCGTAATGAATAATATACACTATAATGAGTTCTCGGTCAAGTGTTTTAATGAAAAATAAAACAAGTATTTTATGGGACGGAGGATAATTAAGTGGAAACAATTTTATGAGAAGACTCATAGTTTTAATTTTATAAAAAAGTCTATCCATTCCAATAATATACTTTAATTATTATATTTTAAGATTTTTTTAATTTTTAATGAATCATATAATTTCTATTCGTTTTTATAAATGGTAACTGAAGGGAGAGTAGTTGGTTTTAGATATTCAATAAAATGATCGTTTTAACAAAGAGGAAAATGGATGTCAGATGGTAAAAAGCTGGCATCAATAATGCCAGCTTATGATTTACTAGTTAAATAAACAGAGCTTAATATTTTGGATATATTAGATTTTGTTTACGTTAACAGCTTGAGGACCACGGTTACCTGCTTCAACTTCAAAAGAAACCTCTTGACCTTCTTCTAAACTTTTGAAACCGTCACCTTGGATTGCTGAAAAATGTACAAATACATCTTCTCCGCCCTCAACTTCGATAAAACCGAAACCTTTGTCGTTATTAAACCATTTTACTTTACCGTTTTGCATCAAATATTCCTCCTAGGAAGTATAGTATCAATTTTCCCATTTTGCTTTTTATAGATATTAAATAAAAAAACTGTAACCCAAAAGAAGATTTAATTCTACCATCTCCTTAAACGTTACAGCTCTGTTAAATTACTACTATAATAAATGCAAAATGGTTTAGATTAACTATAACATTCATACTCTGTAAAAGCAATGAAATGGTCATAATTCAAAAAAATATAGGTCTTGCGATAACATAGAACTGACTTTGGTCGGGTCGGTGGCTTTTTTGTGTATTATTAGGCATTTGTGGAAGGATTAATTAATATCTAAGTTTATTAAGAAAAATATACCAGAGGATCTTTTGGATATTACAGGTGTTGTATATGTAATCAATTAGCTTGAATACAATATAAAAAAACTAATAGGGAAGTGATTTCATGTTGTGTATGTCCGATGCAATGTATTTTGCAGCAGTTGGTTAATTTGGATGAAGGTGATATAGGTGTTGTTACTCAGACATTTGGAATTGATGATTTAATTATTAACCAAGTAAAAGATTTCATGGCTTCTACAAATATAGGTAATATTCCAGTTTGTCAAATTACTCTAGTCTCAACCTTTGATCCAACAATTATTGTAGATATCAACAAACGCATAAAGAAAAGTAAGGGAGAATGCGCTTGTTGTGAAGACCCCATAACAAACGTAGCAAAGTCTATGATTGGCAATCTAGTTGATATTGATTTTATTTCTCCTACTGATTTTGGTACTTTTACCGATGAGATAATTGATGTTGGTGAAGGTATTATTGTAGGCAGAAATTTAGGAGATCCTAATGAAATTGACTTTTTTTCCTCATGTTCAATAACTAGAATTGCTCCAGCGAACGAACAAATTAACGATCAACCTAGATTTTCAAATTTCCGAGAACTCAAAAGAAGCATTCCCCCACTATCTACCAAAGGCAGTTAAGAATATAAATCCCCATAGATAAGAGTGCAAGCAATTACATTAGATTACTCATAAGATAAGAAGAGGATAATCTATAGGTAGGGGGGCAAGATTATGGATTTAAAACAACTACCATTTGTAGTTAATGATTCAGTCTCAGTATTGGACCCATATGGAGGAGAAGGGGCGATAATAGTAATTCAAAATGGTATGGCTATAACTACACCGTTTCCTATAATATCCAGCACTGTGTGTGTCAAACAATCACAGAAAACAAAGGTATCACTTGATTTTTTATCTCAAGTTGCTATTGAAGCTATGGGTTCATCTATGAGTTTTGGATTATATTTCAGCTCCAGCGTAATGGTATTCCTATTAGTACAATTAATGATGCAATGGATTATGTACCTACTACTACAGGAAGACATACAAACTTTACAAACTTTCCTTTAGTTGATGATGATCCAGATAATGGTATCAACAAGTATGAACTCATACTTAATGGTCTTTCTATTTCAGGAAATATTATTGGTTTGTATATTGGCTCCCGAAGCCTAAAAGCCAAAGTGATAACATAATAGAACTAATTTTATACGTCCTTATCATTTTTATTAATGTATTCAAAAAGAATTATCCGCTAATACCACTGTTAGTATGTAAGTTATATTTGTATAATGAAGGTAAGGACACAGTCACTTAAGATTTGTTGAAGAAACCCATATTAAAAGCTTCTTCCGTGAAATAGAAGAAGCTTTATTTTTACTTATCTCCCCACTAGCTTTATGTAGCTGATGAGGAAAATAGATTTATAAAGGAGAGATTCTTATTATTGATGGTGTGGATATATAGAACAAATTATTTAAATTCACAATACCTTTACCTACATCAAAAACAGGTCCAGTTAGAGTAAAACCTACTGGTGGAAGTGTTGTAACTGCAATATTTTTCCCTTTAAAGGTATTTAATAAATTAGTTGTTGAGTCTTCACAACAAGCACATTCCCCTTTACTTTTACGAATTGGTTTCAATTTAAGTTGCTTAGTAGGTTCTAGGCGCATAAATGTAATTTGACATATTGGAATTCTTCCTTCTGATGTAATTACAATAAAGTCTGTAACGTCATCTATTGTTACGTTAATTAAGATATTGGTAAAAGTGCCTAAAGAAGATAACGTCTCCCCAATCAACTGCTTCAAAACACATTGCATCGGACAGACGCTACAGTCACATTTGGATTTATTAAAAACACCCATGAAATCACGTCCTTTAGCGGTTTATTAATAGTATATTCACGCTAATGTTGCTATGATTGGACGTGTAACTATTTTCAAACTAACAGAAGAATCAAACATGAAGTCAGAAGCAAGCCGAATGATGCTGTCTTAACTCATGAACCATTTCCAAAAAGATCGCAATAGAAATACTAAACCAGAGTTGAAGTCAACATCATATCCAAGCAGTTGTCACAATTCAAGATAATGAAACAAACAGAGATTACAATTGATAAATTTATGAGTGGATTAAGTTTAATAATGTAGTGGGGGTTTCGTGAAGTTAATGAGGATAAACACAGAATTGAATCTACGATATTATCTCTCCTTTGTTAAGGTGGGGATTTTTGAGGTACGAATATTATATTTAGGACTCTCTACTGGGTTATGGAAATTAGAAGTATGCATAGGGGGAAAATTTGATGAGATATTTGTTCATATTAATAAACGGAATAAACCTATCTGTCACAGAAACATAATAAACGGTAAAAATTATAATAGGGATCATTACTATTTTAAGAGTATGGTATAATTTTCTTTTTTTAATAAAAAGTAACACAGAAAGTATAACTAATGACATTGCTAAAAAGAAACTTAATATTAAACTTATCCAGAACATATATATTGTGGCTTGAACACTTGCAAATGTTTTATAAGTTATTGAGAGTTCAAAAGCTATCGAATCCAATATAAAATATATTGAAATCCAGAAAGTAAAGAAATATATAGCTGAGAAACCAATACATAGTAATATTTCTAATAATTTTTTCATTATAAACTCCTAAGTAATTATTAATGTACAGAAAACTATTATAACGGATT
Source organism: Chengkuizengella axinellae (assembly GCF_030730905.1). Classification (GTDB taxonomy): domain Bacteria; phylum Bacillota; class Bacilli; order Paenibacillales; family KCTC-33759; genus Chengkuizengella; species Chengkuizengella axinellae. The sequence continues at coordinate 793,154 of NZ_JAVAMP010000001.1, forward strand.
TAAAACACCAATACTAGGAAGTTTAATGGAATCACTCTAGATATATTGATATGAGAAACAGGTTAGATATTATTTAAAAGTGGTCAAGAATATGCACCAGAAAAGATAGAGGAGTGGTTCTTTAAATTAGACGAGGATTTGAAAACCTTAGTTCGTTAAATTGTTGTCTTTTGCTCAAAAACATTTGATTTATTACACCAGTTGGAGTATATAGTGTATTTTCAAAATTAACAATCCCTTCACCAACATCGAAAATAATTGCATTAATTGTTGAAACCGGAGGTATAACCACGGTTACTTGTTTCTGCTTGAAGAGATTTAATAAATTTGTCATCGGGTCTTCACAGCAAGCACATAGTCCTGTACTATTCCTAACTTGTTTTAGTTTAATGTTTATTAATTGTTCTAAAACACACTTCATCGAGTTTACACAACAATCACATTTTGTTTAATCCATATTTTTGAATAGTCAATTAGAACAATTACAGAATCATTAAAGAAACCTGTAAACATGCCCTTTTTTAGTTTTTTTGTATTCAATTTAAAGGTTTTTGATTGAGTTTATTACTGTACAACTAAAAATGTTGTTAATGTTACTATTAGCTCTACCATTTAAGATAGTTCATTGAGGGGTGACCCTTGTTATTGCACATGTTGAAAAAATTTCTAAGCAAGTTTTTTCTGGAATGGACAAATCGAGTCCAACTACAACTCCTTCACCAACACCTATAATTTCGTCTGTGTTTGATCCATTAGTACCAATGAATTCAATTTCTAAAGTATTGCCAATTTCAAGATTTAGAAGGTTAGTTATGGGATCTTCACAGCAAGTACACTCTCCTTTATTATTTTTAATAGGTTTTAAAGCTGATAATACGTTTTTAATTACCGAATCTTCAGCTTCGAATATAAATACTTCTGTAATTTGACATACTGGAATTTCTCCTATTTCAGAAGTTGACACAATAAAATCTTTAACGTTTGTAATAAGCACATTATTAACAAGTCGGCTAGTAGTAGTTTGAATGTTTATAAGGTCTACTCCAACTAGCTGTTTCAAAACACACTGCATCGGACCTATACAGCACTCGCAAATTGATTTATCAAAAGCACCCATAGTTATCAAGTCCCTTCCATTTTATTTTTCTTATATTGTATGGGGGTTGCAGATATTTTGACTGGACTTGTGTACCACATTTCAATAAAAATCCGCTAATGTGATAGGATTAAAAGAAAATATATTCATACAATGAAGGTGAAGGGACAGTCATATTTATGCACTAATAAAGAAACTCAAGCAAAAAAAGCTTCTTCTATAATGAAGTGCACCTCAGAATAGAGAAGCTTACTGAAAGTAAAATTTTTTTTATAGGAAATTATATTTTTTGTAAATGTAATTGATTAACTATGTACGATACTAAAGTTTCCAAAGGATTGATAATAAACTTTGATGATTCTTGCTCAACTTGTTTAGCGGCTTCGACCATGGATAATTGTGCTACTGAAATCATTTTATCTTCAGATATTTTTTCTTTTAAACTTTTTGAAACTTCTTGATTATACTCTTCTTTTAAACCTTGCATAATCAATTCAAAGCTATTTTTAATTACTACAACTTCAGTATCTATAACTTTATGTTTTTTTTTGGCATATTGTTTGAGTCGTTCCATTGTACCTTCTACAGTTGCAGGATTTGAAAAAAAGATGGTTTGAGGTTTCTCAGTTCTACATATGTATTCAAAATAGGGTTCATCAATTTTAATGATAGGAACAGAAGTTGAAAGTTGGTCTTCCTGAAGAATAGCAATATAATTCGTGCATGTAATTAGAATGGCATCGACTTTACATTGAGCGATCCATTCAATTTGGTCCTTAACTTTTGTTTGAGCGTCTGAATTTTGGAAATTATGATCTGATGTAACACGATTCATTAGTCCAGGGTCAACAAAATGCAATAACTCAACATCATATTCAGAGAGTGCGTTTTCTATATATTGTACATTTGAATAATGAGCATGAAGGCATCCTATTCTTTTTTTCATATTTATCACTCCTAAAAGGTTTTGATAATTTTAACAGTATACAATATGATTGTCCATATAATTCATCAACCTCTTAATACAAGCATATAAATCTAGTATTGGAGGTGCATGGAGATGAAAAATCAATCAGGTGCTTTTATTAGTGGTAATTTTAGGTACAGTCTATTTAGAGTTTGGGATGATTCGAAAAAAAAAGTTGGTTTCTTAATGTTGAATCCAAGTAAAGCAGATGAGGTAGAAGATGACAATACGATAAGAAAATGTGTTCATTTTGCAAAGAGTTGGGGGTATGGATCACTTGAGGTTATTAATTTATTTGCATATAGAGCTACCTATCCCACAGAGTTAAAATCTGTCGAAGATCCGGTAGGATCATTAAACGACATTTATATTAAAAAAGTAGTTGATAGATGTGATCAGGTCATATTAGCTTGGGGGAATCGAGGTAGCTATTTAAAAAGAAATGAAGAAGTATTAAAAATGATTGATCCAGATAAATTATATGTTCTGGAAATGTCTTTAGAAGGACACCCTAAACATCCGTTATTTTTAAGTTCAACTTTAAAACCGAAGCCGTATAAACAAAAAGTAGATAAATTTTGACATGATTAATCTCCACTAATTGTTCTAAAACACTTGAGAAATTTGTGTTTGTCCCCCAATATATCTTAATTTAGAGCCTTTTAGGATTTCAAGATTTCAACAATAAAAAACCACTGACTTTATGCAGTATTTCTATAAAGTCAGTGGTTTTGATATTTTTATAACATGATAAGTTTACAGATTCAATGTTTCAACAAAACAACGCTACACCCCTCATAGGACTATTTTCCCATCCTCTAGGTGTTTTGATTGTTCCAATCTGCCAAGAACTTTTCAATCCCTTGATCTGTCAAAGGATGATTACATAATTGCATGATGACTTTATACGGAACGGTTGCAATATGCGCCCCATTTAATGCTGCTTCAGTAATATGAAGTGGATGGCGAATAGAAGCGGCAATAATTTCTGTATCAAGATCATGCACATTAAATATTTCAGAAATCGTTGAAATTAATTCAATTCCATCATGCCCTATATCATCTAAACGTCCTAAGAAAGGGGACACATATGTAGCTCCAGCTCTTGCAGCAAGCAAGGCTTGGTTTGCATTAAAGATGAGAGTTACATTTGTTTTGATTCCTTCATCATCAAAAGCTTTAACTGCTTTTAGACCTTCTATTGTCATTGGGACTTTAATCGTAATATTTGGAGCAATTTTAGCAAGTTCTTTTCCTTCTTCAATCATCTCTGGTGCGTTTGTTGCAATGACCTCTGCACTAACTGACCCAGATACTATCGAGGTGATTTCTCTCAAACGATCATGAAAAGAAACATTTTCCTTTGCAACTAAACTTGGATTGGTCGTAACGCCAGATAAAATTCCTACTGAATGAGCTTCTCTAATTTCTTCAATGTTTGCAGTATCAATAAAAAATTTCATATTCATTCCTCCTCGTAATTTAGGTAAATGCATGTAAATTCTACGACTTCACTGTCAATTATTTGAAGAGTTTACCTCCTCAATTATATCAAATAAGAAATATTTTACAATGAAACTTACCTAATTTTGATTTTAGATCGAAAAGGAGGAAATATAATTTATTTAATGCATCAATATACCATTTGAACTATAATAAGGTAGGAAAACATTCTCATTAGGAGAATGATATGACTATCTTGAAAGACTCCAATAAACTTGAATGGATTAAACGAAGAAATTTTGCATTTAGATTGAATGTATTTTTCTTTTCTGTATTTGTTATAATTTCAATTTTAATTAGTAGACTTGCTTTTCTGCAATAGCCGGGTTAGATCTTTGGGATTCATATATGAAAAAATTTGGTTTAGGAGTAGTTACAGGGAGCAGCTTGCCAAATGAATATAGTGGGACGATTAATTATTATAATCTAGAATCTACAGGAAGTATTTTGTCTTCGCTAGTTTTTTCATCTTGGGGACAGGAAGGGAATTATACAACACTACAGTTAGCACAATATGCTGTAATGCTTGCAAACAAAGGGAAACGGCTACAACCGCAATTTGTTGATAAGATAACTACTTTTGATGGTAAAACGATAGAGAAGTTTGAACCAAATATATTAAATGAAGTAGAATTTCCTGATCAGTATTTGGATCTAGTCCACAGTGCAATGACGGAAGTAAAAAAATCAGGTTTTGATGGTTTCCCTTATGAAGTGGCTGTTGAAACAGGTACATCTGAATCAGATATAGCAAGGCAAAAAGTCAATAACGATTTATTTATAGCATTTGCTCCTGGGAGAATAGCAGCTGATTCCTGTTAAAAATAATAAGTGGATTGCAAACTTATTTGGACAATTACATTTTGGAAGAAATAAAAAAAAGATATATACAAATTATGATGCTTTAACTAAATCATGTACAGAATTGAAAGAGTTTGCAGTTGAGAAAGATCTATTTATTGCTCTTCCTTATGGAATAGGATGTGGATTAGCTAACGGGGACTGGAACACGGTTGAGGAAATAATAGAGGAAGGTTTTTAAGATTTTAAAATCACTTTATATAAATTTGAAGGTTAAACTATGATTTTAGTTCATGATTTAACATAATGAGCAACCTGTTCTCAATAGGAGTTTTCTAGTTGGATGGAAAACAACATGCTATTTTCCATTATTTTTACATTTATTCGGTTGATTATCTACGATATGATAGTTTTATATGACAACAAGGAGATGACATCATGAAAAAAAAGATTGTTACACTACTATCAGGAATTACATTAATGGTTTCAATGGTTAGCACTTCATTCGGTAGTACATATACAGTTAAATCTGGAGATGTATTATGGAAAATAGCAGATCGCAATTCTCTAACAGTAAATGAATTGAAATCATTAAATAATCTATCATCCGATGAAATTTATCCAGGTCAATCATTAATCGTTTCAAACTCTACTACATACACAGTTAAGTCTGGAGATGTATTATGGAAAATAGCAGACCGCTACTCTCTAACAGTAAATGAATTGAAAGCACTGAATAATCTATCTTCTGATTCAATATATCCAGGGCAATTGTTAATCGTTTCAAATGATGGAAATCAATATACAGTAAAAGCAAATGATACAATGTGGATTATATCTCAAAAATTAGGAGTAGGAATGGATTCTCTTATTGCTGCTAATCCGCAGATTGCTAACCCGAATAGTTTAACGGCGGGTCAAGTCATTAATGTTCCTCAAGCAGGTAGTACAGCTGCTGTTACTAATGCTTCACCCTCAGGAGTACTGAGTTCGTATGAACAGCAAGTAGTAGATTTAACAAATGCGGAGCGTGCGAAATATGGACTTCCTGCTTTAAAAGTAGATGATAAATTAAGTGAGGTTGCACGTTTGAAATCAGTGGACATGCAATCTAGAAATTATTTTAGTCATACAAGCCCATCATATGGGTCTCCATTTGATATGATGAGAAGTTTTGGAGTATCCTATTCGTCGGCTGCTGAAAATATCGCTTATGGTCAAAAAACACCTCAAGAAGTAGTAAATGCTTGGATGAATAGTTCTGGACATAGAAAAAACATTTTAAGTACTAGCTACACACACATTGGTGTTGGATACGTAGAGCAAGGGAATTTCTGGACTCAAATGTTTATTGGGAAATAAGAAAAATTCAAATGGACTTCATTGATGTGCAAGCATGTTGATGGAGTTCTTTTTTTGCCTGCTGAAGATTGAATTGACATTATCCCTTTTTATAGATCATTCTTTCACATCTAAAATAACATCCCCGTAAACTTCCTTATCTAAAATAATTTCATATCTCCATAATCCACTTAGTGGTAGTTCAAAACTAAAAGTAAATCGATTTAAGCTTAAATATCCAGAACTGGGCTCGGTTATAATTTCAGGAGGAAATGCTATAATCTGTTTTCCAGTTTCTTCATGATAGGCATAGATGGATAATTCTTTACCTTTATAAGTCTCAAACGATTCTGAAAAACTAATTACATATCCAAAAGATTTTCCGGCAACAAGTCCTGGATCAGGAAAGATAGTAAACAACACCTCACCATTTTCAATATATTGATCTCTAGTCTTTGAATCTAATAAAACCTCAGAATTACTTTCTTCTGTTCCGGAACAAGATGTTATAGTAAAAATTGCAAATAAAAGAATAAAAGATGATAACTTTATTGTTTTTTTCATCATACACCTCCACACAATAGATAAAACCATAATATTACATTTAAGGTTCACTTGAATCTCCTATTCTAGCATTGACTAAAAAATAATACCATTATATGATAGGTTGATATAAGCGCTCTTTATCGCTTTAAAACTTTTAAACAGAAGTACAATACGGGGGGAAAGAAATGAAAAAAATCAGTTTAATTTTGATTGCAGTATTTATGGTTTTTGCATTAGCTGCGTGTGGAAACAATCCTAGTGATGATCAAGCAGAAAACAATGATTCTGCTAACGGAGAAACAACTAGTGGGTCATCAAGTGAAGGAGAGGCTACTAGCAGCGAAGATGGAAAAGTAGTTAAAGTTGGCATTGCTCAATTAATAGAACATCCTTCGTTAGATCTAACGAGAGAAGGTTTTATCCAAGCTTTGGTTGATGCAGGATATGAAGATGGTGCAAATTTAGAAATAGATTATCAAAATGCACAAGGTGAGATGCCTAATAATACAACCATTGCTCAGAAATTTGAAGCTTCAGATAATGACATTATCCTAGCGATTACAACTCCAACTGCACAAGTTATGAAGCAAGAGGTTAAGGACATTCCTGTATTATTTACAGCTGTTACTGATCCGCTAGGAGCAGGTTTAGTAGATGAGTCTAATGCACCAGTAGGAAACGTAACTGGAATGTCGGATACACATCCATCTGGATTGGAAGAGTTAATGAACTTCATTGCAGAAGAATTCCCAGAAGTAAAAAGTTTAGGTGTTGTATATAACGCAGGGGAGCAAAATTCATCTGTATCTGTTGAACGAGCAAAAGCAAAAGCTGAGGAATTAGGAATAAGTATGGTAGAAGCGAATATTACAAATACAAGTGAGTTAAAACAAGCTACGGAATCTTTATTGGGTAAAGTAGATGCATTGTTTATTCCAAAGGACAATATGGTAGTATCAGGACTTCCTGCATTATTACAAGTTGCTAATGAAAATGACCTGCCAGTATTTGCTAGTGAAAAAGATACAGTGGCTAGTGGTGCATTACTTTCCTTTAGTGTTGATTACTTTACAATCGGTTATGAAACAGGTGAAATGGCATTAGAAATCATAGATGGTGGTAAGTCACCAGAAGAATTAGAAATTCGCTATCCTGATAAATTAGACCTTGTAATCAATCTTAAAGCTGCTAAAGAACAAGGAGTTACTTTAAGCGAAGAACTACTGAATCAAGTGAAGGAAGAAAACAAGATTCAAGAATAATTTTAATTGATGGATAGTGGGGGAGGGACCTCCACTATCGTCATTTAACTTATCGGGTATTAACAGCCCGTATTGCTTAACTTTACGGACTGTTAATACGGGATGAAGTATGGATTAGAACTAGGGGGCTAACAACATAATGTATTTATTAAAGGCATTGGAAGGTTCAATTGAACTAGGTTTATTATATGTACTTATGGCACTTGGTGTATATATATCTTTTCGAATTTTAGATTTCCCTGATTTGACAGTTGACGGGAGTTTTACAACTGGAGCGGCAGTTTCTGCTGTGATGATTACTTATGGTTATGCTCCATTTATTGCAACTTTTTCTGGGTTTTTAGCTGGAGCGGCAGCTGGAACCATCACAGGTTTGCTTCATACAAAAGGGAAGATTAATAATTTGCTATCTGGAATCGTCATGATGATTGCTCTTTATTCTATTAATTTAAGAATAATGGGTAAACCTAATACACCTTTATTTGGGGAAAGTACGGTTTTTAGTGCTATTCCTGATGGATATTTTTTATTCATTGTCCCAATCGTCATTGTTATTTTCAAACTGATATTAGATGCATTCCTTCATACCGATATCGGTTTTGCATTGAGAGCTACAGGAGATAATCAGAGAATGATTCGCAGTTTTGGTGTGAATACAGACTCCACTATTATTTTAGGTATTGCATTATCTAATGGTCTTGTGGCAATGTCAGGGGCTTTAGTTGCACAGTATCAAGGGTTTGCTGATATTTCCATGGGTGTAGGAATGATTGTAATAGGATTAGCTTCAGTCATTATAGGAGAAGCCATTTTCGGACATAAAACAGTATTTAGAGCTACATTGGCTGTTTTATTAGGTGCCATTGTTTATCGAATGGTGATTGCTTCAGCTCTGCAGCTTAATATGAATGCGGAAGATTTAAAGTTAATTACGGCACTCATTGTAGTTGCGGCCCTGATTTTACCAAAAATTCAAAAGAGTATTGGTCAAAAACGAAAAATGTTAGAAAGAATTAAAGAAGTGAATAGTACAGTTGATAGTAAAGGGAGGGATATCAATGCTTGAGATTAATCATGTTACAAAGTTATTCAATGCAAATACGGTTGATGAAAAACTTGCTCTATCTAATGTGAATTTGAATCTCGCTCCTTCAGATTTTGTAACGGTGATTGGGAGTAATGGTGCTGGTAAATCTACCCTGATGAATATCATTTCAGGTGTATTAAAACCTGATGATGGAAATGTAAAAATTGATGGCGTTGTGGTAAACAAATTACACGAACATCAAAGAAGTAAATGGATTGCAAGAGTATTCCAAGATCCAATGGCAGGAACTTCACCAAATATGACGATAGCTGAGAATTTATCTATTGCATACTTGAGAGGTCATAAACGAACTTTGAAGCGGGGATTGAATAAAGAGAAAAAGTTGTATTTTAAAGAGCAGCTTGAGCGGTTAGGCATTGGATTAGAAAATCGTTTAAATGCGAATGTGGGATTGTTATCGGGTGGAGAAAGGCAGGCTTTAAGTTTGCTTATGGCTACTTTTACAAAGCCTAAAATATTATTGTTAGATGAACATACAGCGGCATTGGATCCCTCACGTGCAGAATTGATTTCTAATTTAACTGAAAAAGTAGTGAAAGAGTTTAATCTTACAACCTTAATGGTGACTCATAACATGGCTCAGGCAATCCAGTTAGGGAATCGCTTGATTATGATGGATAAAGGTCAAATTATAATGGATATCCCTCCGAGCAAAAAGAAGGGACTTACTGTAGAAGATTTGCTTCATGAATTTGCTGCTATAAAAGGTGAGGAATTAAACGATGACCGTGTAGTACTTGGTTAACAAGTGTTTCATACCAAATTATTTTCAGACCTCGATAATATACTTGTTGGGGTCTTTTTTTTGATTTATAGAAAATGTATAACTTCATTACATTACTTTCAGAATTGTACTCTTAAACTGTTCTTGTTATTCACTTTGAGGCATATGTTTTTTCTAGAATTCTGTAATAGAAGGTCAAAAATTGGAGAATGTATTTAAAGAATGGGTGGGAGATTGTGATGAAAAAACCTTATGTATATATCACTAGAAATATTCCAGAAGAAGTGATTGCTCCTTTGAAAACGCTGGCTGAGATAAATGTGTGGGAAGGAGGAAACAAAAAGGTACCCGCGGATATTTTAAAAAGAGAAGCTGCTAAGAGCATAGCTCTTTTCACAACATTAGATGACAATATAAATAAGTCATTGATCGAGAATTCTCCTAATCTAAAAGTTATCGCGAATATGGCAGTGGGTTACGACAATATAGATGTGTCTGCTGCTACAAAACATGGTGTTTTTATTTGTAATACACCTGGTATTCTAAGTGATACAACAGCGGATTTAGCGTTTGCTTTATTGATGTCTACAGCTAGAAGAATCGTGGAAGGTAATCAATTTATTAAGGAGGGTTATTGGAAAGACTGGGGTCCTTTGCTTATGGTGGGTAGAGATATTCATCATAAAACTTTAGGTATCGTAGGAATGGGAAGAATCGGGGAAAAAGTAGCAAAAAGAGCAGCTGGATTTGATATGCAGGTGTTATATCACAATCGTTCAAGAAAAGAAGAGGTAGAGGAAACTTTAAATGTCACTTATTGTACTTTTGAAGAACTGTTGGAAAAATCAGATTTTGTTGTGAATTTACTCCCTCTAACAGAAGAAACAAAGAATAAATTTGATAGTACAGCCTTTTCAAAAATGAAAAATGAGGCCATTTTCATAAATGTAGGTAGAGGGTTAACTGTCGAAGAAGATGATTTATTAGATGCATTGAATAAAGGAGAAATTGCGGGGGCAGGGTTAGATGTGTTTAGACAAGAACCTATTTCAAATCAACATCCATTAATAAATTTAGATCAAGTTGTGGCCGTACCTCATATTGGAAGCGCATCTATCGATACTAGATATGCTATGATGCGATTAGCGGTTCAAAATATTGTAAATGTTCTTCAAGGTAAGTACCCTGAAGCTTATGTGAATAAAGATGTGACAATATAGTTAAGTTACACTGTTTAAGCATGAATACATCTGTCTCATATTTTCCCTTCAACTAAAGCTCCTTCTCTACCTATGTCCGTGTATAGAAAAATTAAAGAGTCAATGAATTAAAAATGAAATAAAGGATCTTATCAGGAAAATCATGCTGTTATCTCCCCCTTGAATAATAGGGGGAGATAACACATGTAGCTCGTGTTAATTGAATAATAAGATGATCCCTATGGGATACCAATGAACAATGTATATATAGCATTTTTTTATTTGTTTTCTGTTTTTTGACCCTCTTCATAGGCTCTTTCAAAGCTTTCAATAACTAGACGATAATTTGGAACTAACTCAGAATATAGAGCTGCAAACTCAGCCGCATCTGGGCGATTCCAAGTTTTTTGGATTTCAGATACTAAAGCAACCGTATCAACAGGTATAGCTCCAGCTTGTACAACGCGAGCTAATGTGATGTCAGCAGCCACATTGCTTACCGTTCCAGATGCATCTACGATGTTGTAAACTGTATAACCAGCTTCTAGTGCACTTAACGTAGGGAAAGCCATACAAACACTTGACCACGTCCCTGCAATAATAAGTGTTTTTCTACCAGTAGCTTCTATAGTTTTCACAAAGTCTGGAGTATCCCACGCATTGATTTCTCCATTTCGTTGAATATGAGTTGAATTTGGCAGATTAGTAACTTCTGGAATAAGAGGTCCATTTGGTCCTTCTGGAACTGATGCTGTCGTAATTACTGGAATTTTTGCAATTTCAGCTAATTTGGCAAGAGCCTTGACATTTCTTCTAAGAGTTGGAACATCCAAATCCTTAACGGTTTGAAATAATCCGCTCTGGTGATCAATAAGAAGTAAAGCCGCATCAGTTGGATCGATAAAAGTTGATTTTTGATTGTTCATTTTAATTTCCTCCTAAAGTATTAAAGTATGTTATGTTGCACATAATTTCTGAAATTATGCTTTGATAAATGAATCTAGCATACATGCATTTAAAATCTTTTTGAAAAGAGACTGTCCCCTAACCTAAATTGAATTAGATTTTTATTTCTAGATATCTTTAATTAAATTATCCTAAAATTATATATCTTGAATTCAAGATAATTTTACAATATTATTTTTTTTGTGTCAATATTAAATTTTTTCGTTTTAATGAGAAGCTCTTTCTCCAACTTATAAACAAAAAATTCAGATAATTTTTAAAAAAAAGGTTTTATTTTCAAAACATCTGTTATATAATACAACTAAATTTAATTAACTGTATTATAACAATAAAACATGAAAGGGTGAGTCACTAATCATGGAAACTTTAGTTTCAGGACTTCAAATCCAAGGTTCAGTAGATGAAAAATTTGAAGAAATACTGACTGAAGATGCACTATTATTTATTACAAATTTAGAAAGAAGATTTAGAAAATCAAGGAAGGAGCTGTTACACAACAGAACAATACGTCAACAAAAAATAGATAACGGTGAAATGCCTGATTTTTTGGAGGAGACAGAACATATTCGAAAAGGAAATTGGACAATCGCACCGTTGCCACAGAATCTTCAAGACAGGAGAGTTGAAATCACTGGACCAGTCGATCGAAAAATGATCATCAATGCGTTGAATTCGGGTGCTCGTGTATTTATGGCCGATTTTGAAGATGCGAATTCACCAACCTTAAAAAATTGCATGGAGGGACAATTGAATCTTCGTGATGCGGTCAATAAAACGATCACCTTTAAAAATACGAATGGAAAAAAATACAGTTTGAAAAAGGATACAGCTGTTTTAGTTGTCCGACCAAGAGGATGGCATCTAGAGGAGAAACATATCACAGTAGATGGAGAGCCAATGTCTGCAAGTTTAGTTGATTTTGGACTGTATTTTTACCACAATGCAAAAAAAAGTATTGAAAATGAAAGCGGTCCTTATTTTTATCTTCCTAAACTCGAAAGCCACCTTGAAGGAAGACTTTGGAATGACGTATTTGTCTTTGCTCAAAACGAGCTGGAAATTCCACAAGGTACAATCAAAGCAACAGTACTTATAGAAACCATATTAGCGGCTTTTGAGATGGATGAGATTTTATACGAGTTAAAGGATCATTCAGCAGGACTGAATTGTGGAAGATGGGATTATATTTTCAGTTACATTAAAAAATTAAGAAACCACCAAGCCTTCATTTTACCAGATCGTTCGGAAGTCACCATGACGGTTCCATTTATGAGGTCATACTCACTTTTAGCTATTCAAACCTGTCATCGCAGAAATGCACCTGCAATTGGAGGTATGGCGGCACAAATTCCGATCAAAAACAATCCAGAAGCAAATGAAGAAGCGTTTCGAAAAGTGAAGGCTGATAAAGAAAGAGAGGTTTTAGATGGACACGATGGAACATGGGTTGCTCATCCTGGGTTAGTTCCAGTTGCATTAGAAATGTTTAATCAGCATATGCCGAATGCAAATCAAATCAATAGGAAAAGAAATGATGTTTCTGTAAATGCAAAGGATTTGTTAGCTGTTCCAGAAGGAAAAATTACTGAAGCAGGCGTAAGAACGAACATCAATGTAGGCATTCAATATATTGAATCATGGTTGTCTGGCCAGGGTGCAGCACCTATTCAAAATTTGATGGAGGATGCAGCAACTGCTGAGATCTCTCGAGCTCAGTTATGGCAATGGATTAGACACCCAAAGGGAGTTCTAGATGATGGGAGAAAAGTAACTTTAGAATTAGTCCAGCAATTGCAAAAAGAAGAATTAGAGGAAATCAGAGCTGAGCGTGGATCTGAAAGATTTGAAAATAGTTTGATAAAAAAAGCTGTACAGCTATTTAATAAATTAATTGAAAATAATGAATTTACTGACTTTTTAACACTGCCTGGTTACAAAATTTTAAATTAATGGAGGGTGTTCTAATCATCACCTATTGAACACGACCTAAAAAAATGGAGGAAAAGAAAATGATGAAAAGAATTCAAAATTTAGAATTAAGTTGGCAAATCGACGAAAGATGGAATGAGATAGAACGTCCTTATTCAGCTGAAGAGGTCATCAAATTACGTGGTTCCATTGATGTTGAACATACACTTGCAAAAAAAGGATCTAAAAAATTATGGAAATTAATGCAGGAAGAAGATTATGTGAATGCATTAGGAGCATTAACAGGAAATCAAGCAGTTCAACAAGTAAAAGCAGGATTGAAGGCAATTTACTTAAGTGGATGGCAAGTTGCAGCAGACGCTAATCTTTCTGGACAAATGTATCCTGACCAAAGTCTGTATCCCGCAAATAGTGTACCTCATGTAGTAAAAAGAATAAATCAAGCTTTGCATAGAGCAGATCAAATAAGTCATTTGGAACAAGAGGAAAATGTGGATTGGTTTGCACCTATTGTTGCTGATGCTGAAGCTGGATTTGGAGGTCAGTTAAATGTATTTGAACTAATGAAAGGGATGATTGAAGCTGGTGCAGCTGGTGTCCATTTTGAAGATCAGCTTTCATCAGAAAAAAAATGCGGTCATTTGGGAGGCAAGGTATTACTGCCAACACAAACTGCGGTACGTAATTTGGTTGCAGCTAGATTAGCAGCAGATGTAATGGGTGTTCCAACGGTATTGATTGCAAGAACAGATGCAGATGCAGCAGATATGATTACAAGTGATATTGATGAGGATGACAAACCGTTTTTAACTGGAGAACGAACTCCAGAAGGCTTCTTTAAAACAAAAGCTGGTTTGGATCAAGCGATTGCAAGAGGGCTTGCTTATGCACCTTATGCTGATCTCATTTGGTGTGAAACTTCTACGCCAGACCTTGAACAGGCTAAACAATTTGCGGATGCTATTCATGAGAAATATCCAAATAAACTGCTGGCTTACAATTGTTCCCCTTCATTTAATTGGAAAGCTAAACTGGATGACACAACCATTGCAAAATTCCAACAAGAGCTAGGGAAAATGGGATATAAATTTCAATTTGTTACATTAGCAGGTTTCCATGCTTTAAATCACAGTATGTTTGAGCTAGCACGTGGATATAAAGAAAGAGGCATGGCAGCTTATTCTGAACTGCAGCAGGCAGAATTCGCTAATGAACCACATGGTTATACAGCAACAAAACATCAACGAGAAGTAGGTACAGGGTATTTTGATGAAGTTTCTCAAGTGATTTCTGGTGGCAAATCATCAACTACAGCGCTTAAGGGGTCTACTGAAGAAGCTCAATTTCATAGTGCATAGCACTTTATTAAAAAAGTTTAACTATGCTAATTTAGAATGAATCTCTTAAACCCCCTTCAACACTTGGAGGGGGTTTTTGTTCTGTTAACTTCTTTATATTAAAAAATTGAGGGAACTGAGGGTCTTATTCAAGTTTGAATCCTTTAGATGAAAATTTTTTTTTAAACTTGATGGATTTCTTCTTTTCAAAATAGAGAAATCCGTTATAATTTTAATGGTAACTTAAACAACCTTCGAACACTTTTTATTATAGATTGAGAGGAATTTAAAACGAATGAACTTAACTAAACTTCCACAAGGGGCAACAAACACTAAAATTCCTTTTGCAAAAAAAGCAAGTGATAAAACAAGCAAAGAAATTGTATCTGACTTAGACAAGGATGCTTATTTCTTTCGTTCCTTGGAACATAAAGGAATAGAACTGAATGAATCACAAATTAAGGCGGTTAGGCACTACAAGGGACCATTGTTGACTTTAAGCGGTGCTGGAGTTGGTAAAACAACTTTACTTACTTGTAGGGCAAGCTACTTAATGTCTTATCATCAAGTTCCTCCTGAAAACATGCTGCTTGTTACGTTTACTAAAAAAGCAGCAGATGAGATGAAAGAGCGTATCATTTCCTTAACTGGAACGGTTGGAAAGAATATTTCTAAAATTGAAGCAAGTACCTTTCATGCTTTTTTCTTAAAGTTGTTAAGAAAACAAGGTTATCATCAAGAGATTGTAAAAGAAGAGTATAAAAGAATATTAATTAAACAGTTATTAAAAGAAGCAGGACTTAAAGATGAATACCAAGCTGAAAATGTGCTTTCTTTGATTTCAGGATACAAAATTAGGGGTATAAAACCGAATCAGGTGATAGCAAAAACAACTTCTGAAAAGGAAATTCAACAGATTTATAAACAATATGAACAATGGAAAAAGAAACATGAAAGGATCGATTTTGATGATATGCTGCAAATGGCATTTGATTTGTTAAAAAATTCGCCTGAATTACTCAAGTTATTGCAAAATAGATTTCAATTTGTTTTAGTTGATGAGTTTCAAGATACAAATTTCCTTCAATATGAATTGATTAAACTGATTACAGAAAAACATAAAAATTTAACGGTTGTAGGAGATCCAGATCAGACCATTTATTCCTTTAATGGTGCTAAGTATGAATTTATAATGAACTTTGACAAAACGTTCCCAAATACGAAAGTCATATCGTTGGATATTAATTATAGATCAAAACCAAGTATTGTCGGACTTGGCAATGAAATCATAAAGTTGAATCATTATCGAAAAGCCAAAACGTTAACAGCTAAGAAAGAAGGAATCGAGATTCCTTCGTACTTGCGTCCAAATCATACGGATGATGAAGCAGAGCAGGTAGTAAAACATATTCAAGCCAAAATAAATGATGGGACTAATTATGGAGATATTGCTGTTTTATATCGTACTTCAAGTAGTGGGCGGGCAATATTTGAATTAATGACTATGAGTGAAATTCCTTTTACTGTAAGTCGCCAGAGCGAGGTTTTTTATGAACAAAAGATGGTCAAACCAATGATTGATCATCTTAGATTATGTTTGAATCATCGGGATTTCACAGCTATCGAAGGTGTTTTAGGCTCATTGTACATTAGAAAAGATTTAGGAATGCGACATATTGAGGAGAAGGAACAGCATCAGAAGAAAAAGTATCCAATGATTCACCTAAAAAGTTATCCTCACTTGCAGGACTTCCAAAAAGCAAAAGTTGTTGAACGGATTAAACTGATTAAAGCTATAGCAGAATTGAAACCTGAAGATGCGATTAAAAGATTAAGAACAGAATTTTATGATAAGTATATCGAAGCAGATGAAAGACAAGAATTGACCTCACATAAGGAAATGAATAGAGAGATGCTGGATGAAGTCGAGTCTTCAGCAAAAAGGTTTGAAAACATAAAAGAATTTGTATATTTTATAAATAATATGATTAAGAAGCATCAAGAATTAAAAACAAAAAGGGTGAATGAATCAGGCGCAGTCAGTTTGATGACCATCCATGCTGCAAAAGGACTGGAGTTTCCAGTTGTGTATATTGTAGGTTTTTCTGAAGGGATTCTGCCGCATAGCTCGTCCATAGATCCTGAATTGTCCGATCAGCTATATGGTGAAGATAAAGATAAACAACAAGAGGAAGCATTAGAGGAAGAACGAAGATTAGCTTACGTTGCTGTAACAAGAGCCAAAGAAGAGTTGATGATCAGTTCTCCTCAATTTTATCGTGGAGCTAGGACAGATATATCTAGATTTATTAAAGATGTATTTCAATCAAACGAAAGTCATTCATCGAAACAATTATCTAATACAACGAAGAAGCTAAGTAATATAGAAAAGTCTAAACAAGAAGAAGTAACTGCTTGGCTCTGTACGAATACAACATGCAACGGCTGGATTCGAATATCACCTAAGGATTCAGTTCAAGAAGAGAGCAGAGAATGTCCGATTTGCAGCACATCTATGAATAAGGGAAAGAAAGTGATAAAGAATAGTTTTTAAGTGCAAAAGCGTCTCTTCAAATGGAAGAGGCGCTTTTGCGGTTACAGGGCATGTGCGGAATTTTTATATAAGTTGGACATACATCCACTCTTTTTGTAAATAAGTATCATAATATAAAGGACTAACAATTTGTTAGAATAAAATATTTTTAATAGAAATGGGGGAGATGAACTTGGAGAAAGAAGAAATAGAGCGCATCGCAAAATTAGAAGCAGAGCTCAAATCCATACGTGACGTAGTCATAAAAATGGATACAAAACTAGATACTTGGAATAAAAGCTTTGTACCAAGACCAGAGCTGCAAGAAATGCTAAAAGCCAGAGATAAAGATATAGAAGATATTAAAGCTGATCTCAACAATCTACGTATGGATAAAAGGAACAATAAAGCTATAGTTCCAGCCTGGGCAGGTGTAGTAGTTGCTTTTGGAGCGATGATCGTAACTATAGTCGGAATCCTGATCCTTCGCTAACAAATCATAAAGTCAGTCGATAACATGATTTTCCCTCAATAATGATAAGCACCAACAATTATTAAATAAATTGACTCATAACCTTTCCGATTTGATCATAAATCACATAATCTGCTCTAAAATCATAAGAAGTTGGTGCTTGATTGATGAGAACGAAATGCTCACCCCCATAATAATTTAGTAATCCAGCCGCAGGAAATACTCTTAGAGAAGTTCCTCCAACGATGAGTACTTCTGCTTTGGCAATAAAATCTAATGCGCTATCAATAATATCCTCATCTAAATTTTCTTCGTATAAAACAACGTCAGGTTTAATTATCCCATTACATTGTACACACCTTGGGACAGGTTCAGTGCTGTTTAAAATTTGGTCTATGGAATAAAACGTTTCGCATTCGGTACAAAAGTTACGATGTACAGAACCATGGAGCTCAAGTACGATGTTGCTGCCAGCTAATTGGTGTAGTCCATCAATATTTTGAGTGATTACAGCTCTTAACTTTCCTTGCTGCTCCAACCGTGCCAAAGTATGATGTGCAGGGTTAGGTCTAGCGTGTGCGTGAATCATTTGATTTTTATAAAATGCATAAAATTCCTTTGGGTGTTTTTTGAAAAAACTTGCACTCAAAATTTCCTCTGCTGATCGTTCTTGTTTAAAAAGCCCTTCACTTGATCTAAAGTCAGGGATGTTGCTTTCCGTAGATACACCCGCACCTCCAAAGAAAACGATATTAGAGCTACGTTGAATAATGGACCGCACCTTATTTATTGTATCTTTTTGATTACTCATTGCTTCACCCTTCTTTCGAGAGTCATAATGATACATGAACGGATCATAAATAAGTTACTTCATCTTCATTCACTAATATTTATGAAAGAAATTATCTTTATTTTACCAAATGGGTCAAAATAATTCTAACAAGGAATGGATGGATTTACTTAATTGACATTTTTATGTAAATACCCTACAATGAACATATGAATAAAAAGAAAATTTATTCATATGTTGAAAAAGGAGATTTGTATGAGAGCTTTTAATGAACAAGAAAAAGATCATATTCGTGAAACACTCATTGATAGAGGCAGAGAGTTATTTGGTACTCTAGGAATTAAAAAAACTAGCATATCTGATCTAACAAAGGCTGTAGGTATTGCGCAAGGCTCTTTTTATTTATTTTATAAAACAAAGGAAGAATTGTTTTTTGAAATATTGGAGAGGGAGGAAGAGCAGATTAAAAAGGTTTTATTTTCAGAAATACAATTCAAACCTTTAACTAAAGAGCTTTTCAAGCATTTCCTTTTAAGATCATTAGAGGTGATAGGAAACAATCCGATCATTCGAAGAGTTCAGCACGGGAATGAATTTACGTTGATGCTTCGAAAATTACCCAAAGAAACCATAGAGCAACACATTAAAAAGGATGCTGTAGATGCTTTCCCGATGTTGAAAATGTGGCAGCAACAAGGGAGGTTGATTGAAAGAGATTCAGAGGTAATTGTGGGAGTTTTGCGTTCGTTTGTATTAATGTCGCTTCACAAACAAGAGATTGGTGAAGACATATATGATGAAACAATCCTTCTCGTTGCAGAATCCATAGCTGATAAGATAGTAAAGGAGGAGCATTGATATGATTGAGGTAAACGAATTATATTTTACCTATCCAGGAAAAAAAGAGCCGACTGTGAAAGGCGTTGATTTTAAAATAAAGAAGGGAGAAATCTTTGGGTTTTTAGGTCCTTCTGGTGCGGGGAAAAGCACTTTGCAAAAAATACTTATTGGTATATTGAAAAACTATAAAGGAAGTGTGAAGGTATTTAATCAAGACTTAAATCAAATAAAGTCTGATTATTACGAGAGGATAGGCGTTGCATTTGAATTTCCGAACTTCTACAGCAAGTTTACTGCTTTGGAGAATTTGTCCTTCTTTCGCTCTTTATATTGTGGAAAAACAGAGAATCCGAATGAGCTTCTTTCCGTTGTAGGATTGGGAGAGGATGGTAATACAAGGTTTTCTAATTTTTCAAAGGGTATGAAAATGAGATTGAACATTTGTCGTGCTTTGTTAAATGATCCTGACATTATTTTTTTAGATGAACCTACCTCTGGATTGGATCCAGTCAATTCTAAAAAGATTAGAGCGCTGATTTTGCGAAAAAAAGCAGAGGGGAAAACAGTAGTCATTACAACCCACAACATGAATGTTGCGGAAGAATTGTGTGATCATGTTGCATTTATTGTGGATGGTAGAGTGATGTTAATAGATGAACCCAACAAACTCAAGGTGCAGAAAGGTAAAAAAACACTGCGAGTTAAGTATGAACATAAAAATGTAACACAAACGAAGGATTTTCCTATATCAGGGTTAGGTGAAAACAGAAAGTTTTTGCAGCTTTTAAATGAAAATGAAATTCATACCCTTCACTCTCAAGAGGCAAGCCTGGAAGATATATTTATTGAAGTGACAGGAAGAAAATTACTATGAGACAGTTCTTGTCTGCTGTAAAAACGGATATGTTATTTCAATTTCGTCATGGATTTTATATTGCTTATTTGTTGGTAGCTATCATTTATATAATTCTTTTAAAAGCCATTCCTTCACAGTATCAAGAGATGTTAACGATTTTTGTGATTTTTTCCGATCCAGCCATTTTAGGTTTCTTTTTCATAGGTGGCATTTATTTATTAGAGAAGGGACAGAACATATTAGAAAATATATTTGTTACCCCCTTTAAAGTGACTAGTTATTTAATATCCAAAATCGTATCCTTAACATGGATTGCTTTGATTTTTTGTTTATTGATTTTAATTTTGGTTTATGGTTTTCAAATAAATTACCTACCCATTACTCTTTCTATTCTACTTACCTCTACTTTTTTCACATTACTAGGGATCACACTGGTTGTACGAGTTGGGACGGTCAATGAGTATTTATTTATCGTTACACCACTTTACATCACTATTTTTTTTCTGCCTGTTCTAGAAATCTTGGATATATATCAATCATCATTGTTTTTCATTCTCCCGTCAAAGGCGTCACTTTTATTGCTGGAAGGTGCATTTAGAACTTTAACGGTAGCGGAGTGGAGTTATGCCATATTTACTTTATTGATTTGGATTGCGATTGCCTTTTTATTTGCAAAAAACATCTTTTATAGATATGTCATTTTAAAAATAGGAGATGAATGAAATGCGGACTGTACTTTCACTTTTTATTAGAGATATGAAAAATATATTTAGAGATCCCATTTTGTTAGTTTCAATTTTCCTTCCTATTTGTTTAGCTATATTGGGTAGGATTTTCTTTCCTATTCTTGAGCAAAACCTATTTGTTATGTATGCTTTCAATTTATCTAAACACTATGATTTTATGATGAGTATTTTATTGCTGCTAACGCCTTTACTTATAGGAATGCTGATGGGATTTATGATTTTAGAAGAAAGAGATGAAGGCATTATTTTATTTATGTCTGTTACCCCTTTGAAAAAATCAGGATATTTCATTTATAGATTCGGATTGCCTGTGCTGATAAGTGTATGGATATCTTTTTTTGTTCTATATATTACTAACATTGTCCCAATAAATATAATGAAACAATTACCTGTGATCGTTTTGCTGGCATTAGAAGCACCATTAATTGCATTGTGTATGGGGGTGTTAGCAGGTAATAAAGTGGAGGGACTCTCTGTATCTAAGGTATTGAACATTATGCTCCTTGCTCCATTTGCAGGTTATTTCTTGGAATCGAAGATTCAGTTGCTGGCAGGGGTTTTGCCACCGTATTGGGCTTCCATGGCATTTATGAAAAGCTTTGAGGAGGTAGGTATTTATTTTTTGTATTTATCTATAAGCGTAATTTTTCATTGTATATTATTTTATGTTTTGTTTAAGTGGTTTAATCAAAAGATTGAGAATTGAAACTGAATGGATACTTTATATGTATGATGATTATGTAATAACTCTCCTACAATTTAATAGGAGAGTTAAATGTTTATTTATTGATGGTATATTGCAAATCCGCCTCGAATGTACCAGTGCAAAAATCATCTGTATTAGGTCCAGTGCAAGTTAATATGCATGAAATTAAACCATCTACTTGAATAGTATCTGCTGATCTGGCATCGATTGTGATCATAGTTAATCCAGATGAATCCGTAATGTCAACATTCATCGTACAATCGGGACTTGAATTCATGATCGTAATCATTCCTGATGGCAGTTGGGTAGATGTGGGTGATATTTCTGTAGCAAATAAGGTGGCTTCAGTAGTACCATCACAAGGGTTCCTAATCGATGTACATCTTTTAATCAAAATTAATTGTTTAGGAAACAAATCAATACCAGCACACGAAATTGGACAACACACATCATGTTTAGAGCTATAACAACTCATGATTAAACCTCTCCTTTTATTCATTTTTGAATCAAAATACTAAACCTTTTTTTGTATAATTACTTAGTGATGGAATATTGTAAATCTGCTTCGAAAGTACCTTCGCAGAATGCTCCAGCTACAGGCATATCATTCCCATCATTACAAACAATGTCCACGGATACTAAGTCATTTACCTCAATGGTGATACTTCCTCCAGGTGGTATATTTTGATATGGCACTGGTAGATTTCCATTTTCTGTAACGTTAACTGTCATAAAACATTCAGTACTATTATTCATTACTGTGATAAAACCTTTTGGCAGTTCAGTAGATGTTGGAGATAATGTCGTTTGGAAAATATTAAATTCTACATTGTCACATGCATGACGTATAGGTGTACATCTCTTGATTAAAATTAGTTGAGTAGGAAATAATTTAATTCCAGCACACGAAATTGGACAACAAACGTCACTTTTGGAGCTATAACAACTCATAGTCAAATCTCTCCTAACTTTTCATATTGTTTGAGGTGTCTTTAGAAACTCCTCATGTTTTAATATATGATAGGTAGGTACTGGCTGTATGTGCGAATCTACTGAATCAAATACACATTTTAAAGATGAAGAGAATTATAGATTAATGAATGTAAAAGAAATATAAATGAGTGGACACATCAACAACCCTCATCAGTATAATGAGGGTTGTTGTCGATTGAAATTTTAAAATTAATAATCTTTTTTCGAACAGCTGACACATCCTGGACAACTCTTGCAAATAGTAGTCAGTACTTGATTACTTATGACCGTTTGATTACAGCTAAAGTTTACACTCGAATCATTTGTTACAAAACATTTTTTGGCTGTTACTCTCACCCTGAATTGAACCGTGATAGATTCTCCTGCGTCCAAGTCTCCTAATTCAATCCCAGCATTGGGATCAGCTCCAGGTTGCAAAGCTCCATTAATGGTCACGCTATTTTGTATAAAATCAGTACCAACAGGTTCTACATCCGTAAATACGATATTGGTAGCTATAGAAGGTCCAGGATTTGTAATTTCACTTGTATAAGTTAATATATCTCCTTGATGAGCTAAAAACTGATCTACTGATTTTTCTATTTCAAGCACACTACTTGGTTGATTAATTTGCAAGCCTAGAGCATTGGGCATATAAGCATCTTGAGTAGATGTAAAACGAAAGACACCTGCATTTTGATTATTCACAAATGCATCTGATGCATTTATATTTGCTATATCCCAACCTTGGCGACCAGCAACGATATTCGTTCCTGGAGTACCTGGCATTTGATTGCTAGTTCCATAAGTACCTGTCATATCTACGTCTCCATTATCATCTTCGATTTGAGACCCAAAAAAATTTCCACCAGGATTATTAGTTCCAGATAGCGTAACAAATGTGCCGGGAGGATCAGGTCTAAAGAGACACTCATCCCCTTCAATAATTGCATCTCCTTCCCCAGCACTAATGAGTATTCTAGCTTCTACATCTCCTGCTACAGGGGTATTAAAACCAGAAACAAAAACATCGACTTCATCATTGGTTGCTGCGTTTACAATTCCTTGAGCTCCAACAAAAAGTGTCATATTGCGAAAGGGTAGAGCTAAATTTTCGTATACTACCGCTAAAGTCCATCCTGCATGATTTGTATCGTTTGTGTTTGCAAGTAAGGGTTGTAATATACCAGGAACTTGACCTACAGAATATTGACCTGCGCCAGCGTTTTGTACGAGAGTTGTGACATCCGCAGATCGCATGTAAAAGCCTAAGGTATTCCCCCCGATTGTTGCAGTGGGTTCATTTGCAGTAATGGGATCAGGTGTAATTGGACAAACACTTCCTCCAGGTAATGTGAAAATGACGTCATTATCAATTAAATTTGAGATGTCCTCATTTGCTACTAGATAATTTCCTCCCCAGATTAACTCCGCGTAGAGGACTGTACTTCCTGTTGGTAAGACTAAGAATGCAGCAGAGCTATTAATACTAATCATATCCGTCGTTGTTGCGACACCTGGATCTTCGGGGAAGTCACTCACACCTGGTTGAGAAGTATCCAATGTAATAAATGCGCCAATACTACCTCTTTCTCCTGCTGTGTTTTCGTCTAATTCTTGACTTAATCCTAAAGTATTCCCAGTAAAAGTCATCGCACCACATGTATTTGTGGTGAAGCGGTTTATGAACATGTTGTCTCACGTCCTATCCTATTGGGTTATTCTGCCTCACTTTTTGCATTCCTGTAACGTGAGTGCTTGTTTATTAATGTAGTATATTCTTAAAAATCTCTAATGCTACTAAAAACCAGGGCATCTTCCATGCGCTATTCGCCAATTTTTATAACAAATGTGCGTTTGTCCTAAATCAAACTAGTGATGTACGTAATAGAATGGTACATGGCATCCAATTCAGTCATCTAGGAGGTGATTGCTCTGAGTAAAATAAAGAAGAATAAATGTTGTGTAAATGTCAACGTGGATTGTTCAACTAAATCTAGTAGAAAAAAAAGAAAGTCGAAAAAAAAGTGTAAGAAAAAATCAAGTAAAAGAACGCTGCAGATCAGTCGCTGTATCCCAATAAATAAATCCTGCGGAGATACTATGCCTACTCCCATTTTTGTAGGTGAAAAAACAAGTGGAATTTCCTTGCCCTCAGGTGCCATTACAGTTGTGAACACCAGTGAGACATGTACGATGCAAGTAGCGATAGAAGTATTGTCTTCCATGACTCCTTTGATTACAGAGATCGAACCAAGATCATCTTTTACAACTACATTAGCTGATATTATACGTATAGATATATTATGTGCAGGTCCAATGACTGACACATGCACAGGTACGGTTCAACTGGATTTAGTGTTTACAGTATCTACAAAACTAGATAAAGAAAAAGTAAAACACAATTTACAGAAAAAATCATTTTATGATGCGCGGATTCATTCTTTAAAAACAAATTACACAGATCGTATTGAAGTCTTAGAGCCTTATTCGATGGGGAAAATACAATTAGAAAACAAGCGCAATGCACAACTTCAGGAAAAAACCATTTCTAAAGAAATGAGTAAAATCGTAGATAAACTAGATCATCAGCTTAAAAAGATTGATAGCACTATTCAAAGAAGAGATGAACTTTTTTTAAAAACATTACAGGAGATGAGTGAGAATCATAAGATATTAACAACATCCATATCAAATCATGAAAAACCAAAAAAGATCGAGGAGACTATTCAAAAACAGTCAAATAAAATAGAAGGAGTGATGCTTGAAGAACCAAAAATGATAATAAAAAAACATGAAGTTCCAAATAAAATGGAGTTTGACATTCAAGATGAACCAAAAAAAGTTGAGGAAATACCTAAAGAAAAAAAAGATTCTGATAAAGAACTCAAGGCAGAGGTTTCGAAAGCATCAACGATCGAAAAAAATGAAAATAAAAAAAGAAGATGGTGGCAGAAGTGGTTTGGAATTTCAATGAATTCTTGATGTATATATTTGAGCTCACCCATCGGTGAGCTTTCTTTGATGAAAACCTTGCTTTCCCCAATTAGTCATCTTTCTTGTAGGATAAAAATTGCTGACAATATTTCTTTCTGTTAAACTTTGAAGGAAAGATAATTGAGAGAGGAATACAGCCATATGAAACTAGTTACTTTTAACCCACTTAGAACAATTGGGATTCCAAATATATCATATATAAAACCAATGAATATGTACAAAGAGATTGAAAAAATAAAATGTGCGGATATGCTTTTATTCCCTGAATACTGGCAGGTAAATTCTTTGGTATATGGATTGAAAAAGAAGATTTTTCCCAGTATTGAGTCCTATCATTTAGGCCATAACAAAGTTGAAATGACACGAGTACTTAAAACAATATGTCCAGAACAAATCCCTTATACCGAAATAGTAAGCAATACAGAAGAAAATAAAAAAATGGTGATGGAAACCTTCCCGCTTCCATTCGTTGCTAAAGAAATTAAAAACTCCATGGGACAAGGTGTGTTTTTAATACACAATGAAAAGGATTTTCAGGATTATACAGAGAAAGTAGACGTTCTATATATACAAGAATATATTCCTAATGATCGTGATTTACGCATTTGTGTGATCGGAAATGAAGTTGTCGCTGCTTATTGGAGAGTAGAGGAAACGGGAGGTTTTCATCACAATGTAGCACAAGGTGGAAAGGTATCTTATGACAATATTCCAGTTGAAACACTTGATCTAGTATTAGATGTTTCACAGAAGCTTGGGATCGACCATGCTGGTTTTGATGTGATTTTTAACAACGGAAAACCATATATATTAGAGTTTAATATTTTATTTGGGAATCAGGGTATTCAAAAACAAAAAGTATCTCTTGAGCAAAAAATCGTTGATTATATTTCAAAGGAGAGCTGATTCATATGAAAAGCATTAATCCATCTGCACAATCACGCACTGAAAATTACAAGCTGTTAATTGGAAGTATCGTTCCAAGACCGATCGCCTTTGTTACTTCTCATAATGAGGAAGGTTTAGTGAATGCAGCACCTTTTAGTTTCTTTAATGCCATAACGGCTAAACCGCCTCTTATTTCTATCTCGATTGGACGTAAAGAGGGGGAGGTGAAGGATACAGCTTATAATATTATAAATAATAAAGAATTTGTGGTGCATATTGTTGATAATTCCTTTATTAAACAAGTGAATCAAACCTCGGCTGATTATCCTTCAAATGTGAGTGAGATAAAGGAAACAGGACTAAAATTAGTAGAAAGTACAAAAGTTAAAGTGTCAGGTATTCAAGAAGCAAAGATAAGAATGGAATGTAAATTGCATCAAGCTATAACAATTGGAGATGACAATCAGCCTACCTGTGATCTAATCATTGGTGAAGTTGTCATGTTTCATATTGATGAAGACTGTTATGCTCAGGGCAAGATCCATATAGATAATTTAGAACCTGTCAGTCGCTTGGGTGGAGCAGATTATAGCAAAATAGGAGAAACGTTTACGATACCTAGACCAGAAATGAAATAGAGGGGATGAAGTAAATATGGATGATTTAAACCTACAAAAAGCCATTACATTACGTGAACTAGGTAAATATGAAGAATCCAATTTATTATTATTGCAAATGGTAGAGGAACAACCCAATGATGCATCGATCCATTACCAAGTTGCATGGAGTTTTGATGTAATGGAGAAAGAGAGAGAAGCTGTACCTTATTATGAGAAGGCTATATCTTTGGGATTGGCAAAGGAAGAATTAAAAGATGCATATCTTGGGTTGGGCAGCACATACAGAACATTAGGGGAATATGAAAAGTCTAAGCGTATTTTTCAAATGGCAATCGAAGAATTTCCAAGTTATAGAGCGTTGAAAGTGTTTTACAGCATGACGTTATTTAACTTAGCACATCATGATGAAGCCATGGAAATTCTTCTTAATAATATAGTAGAAACAACAAATGATGCATCGATTATTGATTATAAAAGGGCGATTCATTTTTATTCAGATAAACTAAGTCGTGTGTGGGAATAATCAGGCGATTTTGTCCATCCATTTCGCCATTTCACTTAGAGAGAGCCCCATATTACCGACTTGACAATGATTTTGACCTTGTTCTTTTTCAGTAAAGATACGGTCAGTAATTGACTTTGCATTTTTCAGTGCTTTGATTTGTAAATGATGCATTTTAACAGGAATAAAATGGTCTTTTTCTCCTGTCAGGATGAGTATATCTTGTTTTACTTTTTCAGATTTTAAATGCTCCTCATTAAATTCGAGTATCGCAAATCCGCTGTCTAGTGGAGTTTTTGTATGTGTAATATACATTAAATGCTCTATTCCCCATTTTTCCTGTGGCATCATTTTCATCTTCAGATCCGACATCCACGCCATCAAATTTGGATGTTTAAATAACCAAAGAGCAAACTTCTCTACAAATGGAGGAGGTATCTTCATATAATCATAGGCAATGCTGGAAGCAATGACTCTTTTGATTCTAGGTTCATATGCTGCAGCACGGAAGCACAGCCAGCCTCCCATTGATATGCCTAATAGGGTCACATCATCTAACTCAAAATAGTTGAGTATCGCTGAGGTAGGTTTCTCCCATTCATAAGTAAGCGGCAATCCTTGTTTTTTCAAAGCATAACCTTGACCAGGTCCTTCAAATAAAATGACTTCATAATCTTGTTTTGAAAAATAGACAGCCATTGAATAAAATTCTTCCATGAAAGAGTCAAATCCACCGTGAATGACAAGGGTTCCTCTTTTTATTTTTCCTTTTGCAGGCACTTTCATTGCTGGTAAGAAGTGTTTGCCATAAGGAACTAAAACACGTTCAATATTTTCATTCACAACGAACTCATTATAAAATAAATCAATAAATTGATCATAAATTCTCATTTTGTCAGGGTCGGATGGGAGCGTAAAGAATTCTGCTGCCCGATAATAAAATGTAGCATTCATGATACGGTTTTCAGCTCGTGCCTTCTCTGCTTGCCGTATCATTTCGTCTTTCCAGTCATCTACTTTATGGATGTTTCGGGCTGCATCGATCATATCTTCTACTCGTGAATATCCCATGGAAACCCAACGGTTCATTTGAAAATCGATAATTTTTATTTTGTGGAACTGATGATAACCTACAGGAAAATTGAAATCCATCATCTAAAATCTCTCCTTTATTTCTCCTTAATAAAAAGTGTATATTCACCTCTTCTACTATTTTTTGCTTGATAATCCTGACTTTAAGAAGTCTATGAAATCATTCATTTCCTCTTCAATATGTTCAGGTTTGCTAGTGTCTGTTATTTCACCAAGGTGGGTGAATAAAAAGCCAATGATTCGTTTAATAAATGAAATCGGAACGCCTTCCCTAAACTCCCCATTTTGGTATGAAGCTTCGATTAATTGGTTCATTTGATCATTATTTTCGAAATTGTACTTTTCCAATGCACTATCGTAAATGTCGTTGCCTTTTTCTTTTATAAAACTATTTGCAAAACGATTGATATCTGGGTATTCTGCTGCAAATTGCATGCCAAGACGAATCTGTGTTTTAAAAATAGAAAAGATATCCGTTGAAAAGTCTTCTGCTGTCATGGCTGTGGAAAGAAAGGTTTGTTTTTTTTCTATTAACGTGTGAATGAGGTGGAAGTATAAATCTTCTTTATTTTTAAAATGATAATAAAACGAACCTTTACTCATATTTGCTGTTTTTAAAATTTTATTTATGGATGCTTTTTCATAGCCTCTAGCAATGAACTCGTTAAGTGAGGCCTGCATTAATGCTTCATTATGTTCAAATTCTTTGTTAAATCCGTTGCTCAGGAAAATCCCTCCTAGTTCAAAATTAATAATGATATATGAATGTATAAATATATTATAGACCTACAAGTCTAGACCGTCAAGTCTAACCGGGGTAAAAAAAACCCGCCGATTGGCAAGTCTCTGAAAAAATTCCATTAAGAATTCAACTGTTTTTTTTCTAAATCACGTACAGTATCACTTTTTTCTACTTTTTTTTCATTTCTATATGTATTAAACATGAGGTCAAAAGTAGGGTGAGTTACACCAAACCAAAAGTGTTCATTTTTATAATGATGCAAAAGATGTGTTTTTTTCATGAATTTGCCCCAGGGTGTAATCGGTTGAATAGGGCGGTGTGCGACATAGTGAGACCATTCATAGTATAACAAATAGGCGAGTACTCCCGTTGTAAAGGAGATGGAGATCATAATTTCGAAGGTAATGAGGAATACAATAAGACCTGCTGTGATAAACAAAGGAAAGCTGTACCATACAGGCAAAAATAACAGTTTTACATCGTTTGGATGAACATGGTGGAGATAGTGCATGCGTTTCATTATTTTCAGCAAAACATTTTTTCTAGGAGGTTTCATATGAAATAAAAATCGGTGGATTAGATATTCTGTAATTGCATAACCGACAATACCTATTAGCATAGCTAACCATAATGTGCCGTTTGAATAGTCAAATAACGTAATTGTGAGAAGGATAAGAAAAACGATGGAAGTAATCTGGATATCTCTAACACTAAAAAACTCTTTAATATACTTCATCTTATAAACCTCCAACTTTATTTAGAAATATAAATAAGATGCACAGGTATGCTTGTGCATCTCATCATGATCATTTTGATTTTCTAAGAAGTTGAATGTAGGAAGAAAACATTTTTATCGGTTTTTTTCTTTTGCCATACCAGCTATTGACAAAGTCTATGAAAGGAGGAAGCTTTCCAGCATACGGATACCAATTTACTTCGGCCTTTTTGAAGCCGCTATCTACCATGATTGATTTTTGATGACAAAAATTTGTCACGCCAACGGCTGCATGATATCTTCCAATACCACTATCTTTTATGCCTCCAAAAGGAAGGTGTGGATTGGCAATGGCTACGAGAACATCATTAACTAGAACACTTCCGGCGGCTAACTTTCCTGCTACTCTCTTGGCTTTATTTATATCTTTGCTCCATACACTTGAGCTGAGTCCATAGCGAGAATTATTCGCCAATTTTATAGCTTCTTCTTCATTTTCAAAAGGAATAACATTGATTACAGGTCCAAAGGTCTCTTCTTGAATGACCTCCATTTTATGATTCACACCCGTTAATATGATAGGTTCAATTTTCATACCTTGATTTTGATTCAGTTTTGGATGACTGCCGCTATAAAGGGTAGCTCCTTTTGAAATAGCTGAGGAAACATGGTTTTGTACAACTTGGAGCTGCTGCTCAAAGGTCATGGATCCTAAATCTGCATCATCTGAAAGTTCAGTTTTTAGGTTTTGTAGCCCTCTTTTTAATGAAACAACAAAAGGTTCATAGATTTTTTTTTCTACATAAATACGCTCAACAGACATGCATACTTGGCCGTAGTTTGTTAATGAGCCCCACAAAGCACCGTTCACTGCACGCTCAATATGGGCATCTTTGAACACAATCATTGGGTCTTTTCCACCTAATTCTAAAGATGTTGGTATGAGATTTTTAGCTGCTTCTTGAAGTATGATTTTTCCTGTTCGATCCGAACCTGTGAAAAAGATATAGTCTGGTTTTTCAGATACTAGCTTTGCGCCTATTTCTTTTCCTCCATGAGCCACTTGAATGACATGATCGGGAAATCCTGCTTGTTCAAATAAACTCTCCATCCACTGTCCTACAAGAGGTGTAACTTCTGAAGGTTTAAGTATGGCACAATTTCCTGCTATGACCGCATTAATAACTGGATTCATTGCCAGCTGGAAAGGATAATTCCATGGTGAAATCACTAAAACCACACCACGTGGATGATAGGAAGTGTAGGATTTTTTCCCAATGAATGCTATAGGGGTCTTCGTTTTTCTAGTTTTTAAAATTTTTTCAGCATGTTTTTCTAAATAAGCAATGGCATCTAATATAGTGTATAAGTCAGCTGTAATAGACTCGACCTTAGGTTTTCCTGTATCTTGATGGATTATATCAATACCGTCTTCTAGTTGTTCAACAATAATATGTCTTAATTTTCGAATATATTGCAAGCGTTCTTTAATAGATGTATTTTGCCAAGTTTGAAAAGCTCTTCTGGCTTGTTCATACATAAGTGTTGTGGATTGAAGTGGAGTTGTATTTACATAGCCGATCGTGTCACCGCTAATAGGGTTCACTGACTCTAATGCTTCCATTTTGTACCCCTCCTGAAATTTTATATATTTGTTCATTAATTTTTATTATATGATAAAACGTTTAAATTTTACAGTATACTCATTTAGTCATTTAGTTTTTATTCATTTTATTCTGCTTTTGAATAAGATATGAATGAAGTGGTGAGAAGTTTATGTTCAGAAGGATAGCTTCTACAATGAAGCTCGTATTTTTGTATCTAAAATGCCTTATGATGACAATAAGGAGTTATTATTAGAAAATTTCAGCTATTCACATTACTATATTTATATAATACTTTTGAAAAAGCATATATTTAATCATTTTAAAGGAGCAATGAAAAATGAACTTAGCTAAATTTCCAAGAAGAAGATATACACACATGGAGACCCCGATTGAACCTTTGCTTCATTTATCGAAAAACTTAGGCGGTCCTACCATTTTTATGAAAAGGGACGATTTACTTGGTCTAACTTCTGGAGGCAATAAAACACGAAAGCTTGAATTTTTGGTTGCAGATGCATTATTAAATGGTGCAGATACTTTAATTACATGTGGAGCCATTCAATCCAATCATTGCCGATTAACTTTAGCTGCAGCGGTGAAAGAAGGATTGAGCTGTCACCTTGTTTTGGAAGAAAGGGTTCCTAATACATACGATCCAAATGCAAGCGGTAACAATTTTTTGTTTAAATTATTAGGAGCTGATCAAATTAGCGTTGTCCCAAAAGGAAGCAATATGCAAGCTGCTATGGAGCAAGTAAAAGAGAAACTCAAGGAACAAGGAAGGAAACCTTACATCATACCTGGTGGTGGTTCTAACGAAATTGGGGCAACTGGATATGTGGCCTGTGCAGAGGAAATACTAAACCAATCTTTTCAAAATCAGATTCAAATAGATCATGTAGTTACAGCTAGTGGTAGTGGAGGCACTCATGCTGGACTTGTGGCAGGATTTTTTGGAACAAACAGCAAAATACCAGTAACTGGAGTTAATGTAAGCCGAAAAAAAGAGGAACAGGAAGATTTGATTTATAACCTTGCTAAACGAGTTTCATCTCATGTTGGTATTCGTGAAGAGTTACCTAGGGAAGCTGTTGTTTGTTTTGATGATTATGTGGGACCAGGTTATTCACTCCCTACAGATCAAATGATAGAAGCTATTCAATTAGTTGCAAGAACAGAAGGGATATTACTAGATCCAGTATATTCAGGAAAAGCCATGGCAGGAATGATTGATTTAGTCAGAAAAGGATATTTTAATGCAGAAGATCAAGTTTTATTCGTTCATACAGGTGGGTCACCAGCTTTATACGCTTATACCGATACTGTTTTAAATGATGTAGTTTTGCATAAAAGTTAATTTGTAATTCTCAATTCTAAGTAAATCATTTGTCTGAGTCGCTGTCCATGTATCTTTGTCTAAAAACTCGCCAATCAGCGAGTTTTTTACTTTTATGGCTGCTGTACAAATACGTGATATGACAGTTTCTCCTTAACAAAAAACGCTGTGTATTCTTTTTTCACTTTGACATAGAATCATTGTGGTCATTAGAGTATGCAATTAAAGTTACTTCATGCCCTGATTTATTTTTTATTTTGTTTTCCAACTGTTTAATCTCTTCTATTTCCTCGGTCTCCAGCCTAGCAATTTGATATTCGCTTGATTTCATTTTATATTCACCTCAGTTTTGTTTATAATTATTATTAAGTAAAAAAATCATAGCTGTAATTTGGTTGATGTTTTTACTGGGGAACTAGGATTTGAACCTAGATAATGACTTTAATGTCATATATGCCTTACCACTTTGGCTATTCCCCAGCGATAATCATATTTTTATCAGCGATATGGATTTTTATACGTTATTTTATTTGAATTAAGTTTGTAACATTGTCTGAGGAGGAATAAAATTGAAAATTTTATCGATAGAACCTACACCGAGTCCAAACTCTATGAAAATCAATATAGACGAATCTCTACCAACTGGAGTGCGTAAAACTTATACTTCAGAAAATAAAGAGAACGCACCTGAATTGATGAAAAAAATACTTGGAATTGACGGAGTTGTATCCATCTTTCATACGGTTGATTTTCTAGCTATAGATCGATTGCCCAATGCAGATTGGAAAATGATATTGGGACAAGTAAAAGAAATATTTGGTGAAGGACAGGCTAATATTGGAATGGAGTCTGTGGATGAAGGTTTTGGTGAAGTAAAAGTTTATGTTCAAACATTTAGGAAAATTCCTATGCAGATTCGAGTAAAGTCAGAGATGGAAGAAGTAAGAGAGAATTTATCAGAGCGATTTACGAATGCTGCAATTGAAGCAGGTCTAGCTTCCCCGAATTTAATAAAAGAAAGAAAACTTGAGGAGTGGGGCATTCGTTATGGTGAGCCGAAGGAAATTGCTGAGGAAGTATTAGAAGAATTGGATGCATCTTATGATGAAAAAAGAATAAAAGGATTACTGCAGCAAGCTCAAAATACGAATGTAGATGCACCTATTATCATTGAGAAAATGTCACCAGATGAGGTGAACATCGCATTGGATTCCCCAGATTGGCGCAGAAGATTCGCTGCATTCGATCAGTTAGAGCCAACAACTGAATCCCTGCCTATAATTTCAAAAGCTCTTAAAGATCAAAAATCCTCCATTCGTCGTTTAGCCATTGTTTATTTAGGTGAAATTGAACATGATCAAGTTCTGCCTTTACTGTATGATGGGTTAATGGATTCATCCGTTTCCGTCAGACGTACTGCAGGGGATACCATTTCAGATATCGGGAATCCTGAGGCTATTCAACCTATGATTAAAGCTTTAGAAGATAAAAATAAATTAGTTCGTTGGAGAGCTGCGCGATTTTTGTATGAAGTAGGAGATGAGACTGCTGTTTCTGCTTTGCAAGAAGCAGAAAATGATCCAGAATTTGAAGTCAGTTTACAGGTGAAAATGGCGCTAGAACGAATCAATAGTGGTGAAGAAGCTGCCGGAACCATTTGGCAGCAAATGACTAAAAGTAGGAAATAATTGCTAGTATAAATCATTCCCTAAAGTAAAAAAATATAAATGTAACAGCAAAACCAATTTTTCAACTAAGGGGATGAAGTAAATGGAAAATAATCAGCAAAATCAAGGAAACCATGTTGAAATTGTAGCTGTAAGGAAAAATGGGGATGGAGATTTAACTGAATTTAAAACATCCGATGGACGAACTTTGGGTTATCAGCAAGCTTTGCAAGAAGTGCAAAATGGAAACATTAAAGGTGTAAATGCCTTTAAAGGAAGAGACGGAGAGACGTATTTACGCGGAGATGCAGACGGTGATCCAAGTAACAACCTAGACCAACTACCTATTTTCTAAAATATATGGTTGCAATGAAGAGCTGTCTCAAAGTCAGATTTTGTGGCTTAGAGGTAGCTCTTTTTTTATTCAGATTCCATTAGAAGTCGCCGTCCTTTATTTCTGTATTTCATTTAACTTTTATCGACATAAACGGATTTAATGATCTATTCGTTACTCTCAAAAGTATATCGTTTCTGCTGCTCCATAAACGTCATCTTTCCTGTTTTTCCAATAAAATCCTCCATATGATCACCATAATGCATTAGCAGAATTTTTTCTTGAATTTCCTCAGGCAGTGTCAGGAGCTGGTTCAAGGTAGCATGTACAGTCCCAGGATCTTCTAATTGGCAGTCATGCATGATAGTCCTGCATTTTCTGCCTTCATGGATATGTGCTAGCAAGCTAGGGTTGAATTGCATATCAGCACTATAAAAAAGATCTTGATTTATAAACAAAGAATAACTTAATTTGTTAGGCACATGTTCCGTTTGTATGATCTCAATATGTAAAGATGGGCTGATTGTTGTTTCTTCATTTTCATTCATCTCAACAATTTCAAAAAAATCCTCTAATCCATTTCCTTTTCCGTCACTTAAACCTGCTTTTAAGCTATTTTCCCACAATACAGGCAATAACTTAGCGCTGATAAAAAGTTTTGGTTTAGGAATGTTTAAAAATTTGGACTGAAAGGCTAATTCTTCAACTCCACCTACATGATCAGCATGAAGATGAGTGATTAGAATTCCATCGATTTCTTGAACTGGTTTATTTAGTTTATGCAGCGCCATAGGAGCAGTGATGCCGCAATCAATTAAAAGAGTATAATCCTCTGTATAAACTAAGGCATTATTATTGAAATATTTTTTGGAAAATGCACTACCTGTTCCGATCATTTGAATTTGCATTGTTTATTTCATCCTCTCACAATCAATATCAACTTTTTGAATACCTACTTCTACATATAAAGTTACCATAAAAATGCAAAGAAATGCAGCGATCATAAAATTCAATCTTTAAGCATATATTAAACTTGAAAAAACAAACATATGTTCTGTATAATACAGTATAAGTACAAAATTAAAGGTTGGATGGAAATGAAGGAATCAAATATCAATCGTATGATTTATGAATATGTAGTCTCGTTATATTTGCTTAAAGCAATGGATTGGGATAAAAAAATAACAGATTCCATGAAATTGAATCGATTTTGGAATACATTTTTAGAGCGGCTTCATAAGGTGGTGCTTCATGATCATATACGTATTAAAAAAAGAATAAAACAAATTGGTTGTAAAATTCTGCTTGAGGAAGTTTTGGAAAATAAGAATGTCCATGTGATGTATGTTTTTGAAGGTTACGAGCACCATTGTGAGATTATGCCTTCTGTGTTAAAAAATAAATGTGAAGAAAAGTTGGATGCGTTGTTAATTAAATGATGTACAATTAAATCACAAAATGTGAGGAGACTTTGAGCAAAGATGATGAAAGTTGTTGGTATTGTTCTATTTTTAATGATTGGATTAATAGGATTTATATGTCTATTTATAGCGATAAACGTTGGTTGGAAACTTTCTCATCCAAAGAAGCAGCATGTTACAGATTCTCCTCACCGCCATCATTTTGATTATGAAGATGTTGAGTTTCTAAGCAGAGATAAAACAACGAAGTTGAGAGGTTGGTATTTACCTACTACAAAAGAACAGGAAAAGATGACTATTATTTTTATTCATGGTTATACAAAAAACAGGGAACAGGATAATTTCCCATTTTTAACTTTAGCCCATTCCTTGGTTGGAGCGGGATACAACGTTCTCTTATTTGACATGAGAAATTCAGGGGAATCCAGTGGGAGTTTAACTACCTTGGGTCAATGTGAAAAAGAAGATGTATTAGGAGCGGTAGATTGGGTAAAGCAACATTCAAATACAAAAATAGGTTTGTTGGGGGTATCGATGGGTGCATCAACTGCAATTCAAGCAGCAGCAGCAGAACCTTCGATAATTGCTCTAGTAGCTGATAGTCCTTATCATGATTTAAAAGAATATTTACAATCGAACCTATCTAAGTGGTCGAACCTACCTAATTTTTTATTTACACCTCTCATTATGAATATATTAGGTCCTGTAACAGGCATTAAACCAGAAAAAGTGACACCTATTAAATCTGTGGATGCTGTTTATCCAAGACCTATTTTATTTATTCATAGCATAAGGGACGAATCAGTTCCTTATAAGGGCAGTGAAGCTATGTATAACAAACACCGGGACCGCTTTGAGTTTTGGAAAACGACAAGTGAAGGACATGTGCTTTCTTATCAAGAAGATCCCATTAAATACACTCAGAAAGTAATTTCTTTTTTTAGTAACATATGAATTTAAAAGTTTTATAAATAGGAGAAAATGAAATTCTTAAAAAATACTTAAAAATAACTTAAAAAAATATATTTCTGAACGCAACTCTTGTTTGATACCGGAGTATAACACTATTAAGAAGAGAAATTATTGTGGAGGTTTGACAACGTATGAAATTCAAACGAACGTTTTTACTTATAGTAGGTCTTTCAATTTTAGGTGCGGCAACTGTTATGGCAGACAGCAAAATGCAGCAATATAATGGGAAGGAAGTTACGATTAAAATCAATGGAGAGCAATTATCTGAACCAGGATTAAGCATAGAAGGGAAGACTATGTTGCCGCTTCGCGATGTATCTGAGAAGTTTCATGCTATGGTTGAATATGATGAAGCTACTGATACAGTATCGATCTACAAACCTAACGTACAGGTTTCCTTATTTACTTTAAAAGATGGTCAATTGGGTACTTTTGGTAAAGTGACTAAAAATACTGAAAATGAGTTTTTCATCTTTACACAAATTGATACATTAGTAACGGATATTGATTCTATGAAATTTGAAATCGTAGATCCTTTTGGTACGATTGAGTATGATCACATTGAATCTAATATGACTGATCAAACTGAGAATATGTGGTTATATACGCCAAACATTGAATTTACAGCTAAAATCAGTGGGGAGTATACAGTGAATATTTATATGCAGTTGACTGGTAGCGACGAGTATTCTCTTGTAGGTCAAAAAGTGTTTACTGCAGAATAATGTAAATTGATTTCGTAAATGGTTCATGGTACTATATGTCTGTACATACTTATTTTTTAACACACAAAAAACACATAGTACGATGAACATCTACTAGAAAAGAGGTACACTTATGACTGAAGAATTAAACCAGCAAGAAGAAGAACAAAGTTTTATTATTACGGATGATCAGGGTATTGAATACGAAATGCAAGTCGTTTATACGTTTTCAGTAGTTGATGATCAATATGCAGTATTAATTGATAAAAACAACCCCGAAGGAGACGGAGTCATTTTTAAACTTGTCGAAGAGGATGGGGAAGGTTATCTTGAACCGATCGAAAGTGATGAAGAGTGGAAACGTGTAGTAGCTATTTATGAGGAAATTGTTGCAGAAGAAAATAATAAAGCATAAATGAAAATTACTTTAAATAATAAAACCGCTTAGTGATTTCAAATCATTAGGCGGTTTTTTTCTTATAACATAGGAATTTATCAAGTTCTTAAATTCTATATTTCAACGCGATAGGCGTTTTTGTTCATTTTAATATCGAATTATTTACGAGGGTTATAGTACATTTTTCGTCCATTGAACAAATGAAGCTCAGCTTTGTACGTTTTTCCCAAATACTTGCACAATTCATTTCCTTTAGCTTTATCTCCATGTGTACATCCATCAGGTAATACAACTTGAATAAATGATTGTTCTTCATCATCTTCAGTCATATTGCCAACCCCTACGATAATATACTTATACAAATGATTGATTCCTTTAAGATAAAACCATTTTCCTTCTGAATCCGATTTTGTTTCAATAGTATAGGGAAATGCAGCCTCACCATAATCCCATCCTAATTGTTGACCCGTTTTATTTACTTGTTCCTTATAAGCTAATAATTGCGCTTTCACTTCATCTAAAGTTACGGACGTTACAGTTGATTTCTCTTTGAATTTTATGTATGCACTTTGACTCAAATTAGACACCCGCCTTATTTTTATGCCCAGCTAACTACCTTTTTTCCATAAATATCATAACATCAGATGGTAACATTTACAATGAATATATTATGATTATGAATATATTGTTACTATTTTATAATACTAATTAATTAAATATGGATTTATGGTATAATCATTGTATATAATTTTCAGAAAATAATAGGAGGTGAAAAGTATGTTCGATAAATTATATGACGTGAATGAAAACACACATGTAAATTTTATTGGATTTACTACTGAAAATACTCGATATGATTTTGCTTTTGTGTACACTGATAATTTTTTTGGTAAACCTTTAGTAGTGTGTATGCAAACAGGAAGATCATCGCTATTATGTTTTGATGATTTAGATAACCTAGATTATTTGCAACGCATATTTTTGATCAATGAGGTGGAGGCTGAGGAGCTTTCAGATTTTTTGAAACAAAGAATACCTTCTGTACCTAATTTTGCTCAGTATTGATCAGTTTGTATATTGTCCTTCAAAGCCCCTCACCCTTAAGGGTATATAATTTAACGAATAGCTGAAGTTTCAACAATCACTTTCACTTTTTCAATTGTTTTATCTTCAGGTCCTTGAACAGGTAAACCTACCTCTAAATGTTCATTTATATAATCTATATTTTCCTGTGACACAACTTCACCTGGTAATAGTATTGGAATTCCAGGCGGATAAACCATAATAAATTCAGCTATAATTCTACCTGCAGATTCCTGGAAAGGAATCACTTCAGTATCTGCATAAAAGGCATCCCGTGGTGAGAGCGATAACTGCGGGATTTCTGGCGTTATAACAAATAAGCTTTTTAATTCTTTTGGGTTATAGTATTTTTCTGAAATATGTTGAAAAGATTTAATTAACCAATTGATTGTATCAATCGTATCACCAGGGGTAACTATACAAAGAATATTATACATATCACTTAATTCTACTTCGATGTTAAAATCGTCTCTTAATATATTTTCAACCTCATATCCAGTTAGTTTAATACCTTGTAAATGAATCGTTAATTTGGTTGGATCGTAATCAAAGGTCGCTTCACTTCCAATAATTTCGTCTCCAAAACAATAAAATCCCTTAATTTCGTTAATTTGTTTTCTTGCATGATCAGCTAAGGACAAACTTAATTCCGCCATCTGATCTCCATGAATAGCCAGGTTTTTTCTGGCAGTATCCAAAGAAGCTA
This sequence comes from Chengkuizengella axinellae, assembly GCF_030730905.1. Classification (GTDB taxonomy): domain Bacteria; phylum Bacillota; class Bacilli; order Paenibacillales; family KCTC-33759; genus Chengkuizengella; species Chengkuizengella axinellae. The sequence goes on from NZ_JAVAMP010000001.1 coordinate 833,631, forward strand.
ATAGGATATATGATGTTGATGTAGTAGTTAACATACTCATAATAGATTGAACTCTTTTTGCATCCACAAGCCCTTCTTTAACGTTTAATACTGAGCTCTGAGTAAGAGATCCACCAAGTTTGTGAACACTAGTAGCGGCCATGTCTGCACCTGCTTGCATTGCAGATAGAGGTAGTTTTTCATGAAAGTGAATATGAACGCCATGAGCTTCATCAACTAGGACAGGCACAGCATAAGTATGCGCTAAGTCAACAATTTCCTTTAGATTAGCTGAGATGCCAAAGTAAGTTGGATTTATCACTAAAACCGCTTTTGCATCTGGGTGAATTTCTAAAGCTCTTTGGACAGAGTGTGTTGTAATACCATGTGCAATCCCTAATTTTTCATCCATGGTAGGATAAATGAAAACAGGTTTTGCTCCTGCAAAAATGATGGCAGACATAATCGATTTATGGACATTTCTAGGAACAATGATTTTGTCGCCATGTCCACATACAGACATAATCATCGTCATAATGGCTCCACTAGTCCCCTGTACTGAAAAGAAGGTGTAATCCGCACCAAAAGCTTCTGCTGCTAGTTCCTGTGCTTCTTGAATGATTCCAGTAGGTTGATGAAGATCATCCAAAGGTGCAATATTAATTAAATCAATGGAAAGCGCATTGCTTCCAATGAAACGTTTGAATTGTTCATCCATTCCTTCACCATTTTTATGGCCAGGAATATGGAATTGATATGGTTTTTTTTGTGCATGTTCAACTAATGCCGTAAATAACGGCGTACGATGCTGTTGATTCATTAGCTTACTTCATTCCTTCAAGTAAATTGTAATATTAAACAAGCTAGAGTATACCAAAAATAAAATCAATTTTCTACTCAAACTACCCATTATTGAATTTACTTCACTTTTGCAGGGTTCATAATGACTAGAACTTTAAAAAGTGTTTAAAATAAATGTTGTTAAACAAATCCAAAAATGAATAGAACATCGAAAAATGGAGGAATAAAGATGGAAGTATTGTATACAGCAACAGCGACTGCAACAGGGGGAAGAGATGGAAAGGTAATTTCTGATGATAGTGTTATCGATATAGCATTAAAAACACCAAAAGAACTAGGTGGTCCCGGAGGTCATGCCACCAATCCAGAACAGTTATTTGCAGCAGGTTATTCGGCTTGTTTTGACAGTGCTTTAAAGGTAGTAATTCGAAATCAAAAAGCTCAAGTGACATCAACAGCTGTTACTGGAAAAGTTTCTATTGGAAAAGACCCTGAAGGTGGCTTTAAAATTGGAGCAGAACTATTAGTAAAAGTTGAAGGTGTGGACCAAGCAGAAGCATTGGAGTTAGTAAAAGCAGCTCATCAAGTCTGTCCTTATTCTAAAGCAACACGCGGTAATATAGAAGTGAAATTGCTTCTGGCACAATAATACAAAAACTTGATCAGGATATGAAAGAAGAAAGCTTGCCTATTGGTGAGCTTTCTTTAGCTATTTTGAATGATTTATTTCATTATTTTATCACATATTTATTTTAACAAAAGAAAAAGTTATGGTACGATAATATAAGGTTTTTATAGATTAAAGTATTATTGAACCTCATTATTCATTGTTGTTGATTGGAACTTGGAGGAGTTAAATTGCAGAAGAAGATTGGTATCATCATGGTTTTGCTTATTACGACATTTATTGGTTTTGCTATTATTATTCCTGTACTACCGAAAATCGTATCTGTTTTTCATATGAATATGATGTTGGCTTTATATTCTGCTGTATCATTTATCATGTCTCCGATTTGGGGGAAATTATCAGATAAATGGGGACGAAGGCCTATTATCTTAACGGGTATTTTAGGATTTAGTGTTAGTTTTTTTGTTTTTGCTGTTTCATTAGAAAGTTTATGGTTAATGTACATATCAAGAATTTTAGGCGGATTCTTCTCAGGTGCCGTTACATCTTGTGCAGTGGCTTATGTAGCAGATATCACTACGAACGAAAAACGGACTAAAGCGATGGGACTCGTAGGTATGTCTATCGGCCTAGGATTTATATTTGGACCAGCTATTGGTGGATTATTAAGCACAATTAGTACACAAACACCATTTTTTGTTTCTTCTGGTCTTGCATTTGTAACATTTATCTTTGTATTAATTTATCTGACAGAATCCTTATCTAAGGAACAAAGACAAAATACAGTAAAAGAAAAGGTATCAAGATGGGCAGCTTTTACAGGTCCAATGAAATATTTATATGTGATGTCCTTTTTTGTAACATTTACTTTGGCAGGGCTTGAAGGGACTTTGATCTATTATCAAGAAACTAGGTTTGATGCAACATCTGAAAAAATAGGTATCATGTTTCTGATTAGTGGAATTGTAGGAGCACTTATTCAAGGTGGAGTCATTCGTAGATATGTAAAACCAGGAACGGAATCTAGATTTATACAAATTGGGTTGCTGTTATCAGCCGCTGGTTTTATACTGTTGCTTTTCTCAAATGATTTATGGACAGCTTCATTGTATTTGTCTGTATTTGCGGCAGGTAACGCATTTATTAGACCTTGTGTGATCTCCTTAATTACACAAAAAACAAAAGTAGGACAAGGGGTTGCAACAGGACTAAACTCTTCAATGGATAGCTTAGGTAGAATTGCGGGTCCATTATTTGCAACTGCTTTATTTACATTGAACGAAACACTGCCATTTATCGTAGGAGCAATTATCTGTGTTGCAGCCATTCAACTCGTTGTATCGTATAAAAAATCAGATGTTAAATATGAGGCTGTTTAAAAGTGATTTATAACAAAATAATTTATCACGTTCTCATGCTGTTAGGCTCCCTCTTCTTCAAGGGGGAGCCTAACAGCATGTTTTCACCTGACTAGGATATCTAACTTTCATAATTTTCAACTTTATATATTCGGCTCAGCCTCGTTTCTTGGAATGCTGCTAATACCATACATAATAAAGTTGATTGTATGATCTATTTCTTGCTCATCATCCCACTCTATGTTTGGTAGAATAAAGTATCTCACCAATAAATGTCCCATTACAGTGGAAACTGTAAATCGAATAACAGAGGGTGGAGGGACCGAGATGATTTCTTCTTTTTTTTGAAAATGATCCACAATTTTATGCATGCGATCATATACGATAGATGCTACGTGTTTAACAAATAAAGCTTGTAAATCAGGTTGGAAGGGGATTTCTTGTAAAAGTATCTTTAAAACCGCTGTATGTTTTTTTATAAATTTAATTCGATTCATGATCAATTCTCTCAAAAAATCTTCATATGAATGATGTGTATCGCTTAGAAGCTTTTCGACATCTCTTAGAATAAAAGGAGCTACAAGTTTACCCATCTTAGGCGCTACTATAGAAATTAATAAATCTTTTTTCGTTTTATAGTGACGAAATATCGTTCCTTCTGCTACTCCTGCTTTTTTAGCTATTTCATTTGTAGAGGAGGCAGAATACCCTTTTTCAGAGAATACTTCTACAGCGGCTTTTATAATTTTAAGCTGTTTATCTGTTTTTTTCTCATCCTCATCATTGATTTCGAGGAGTTCTTTTATCCATTGTTCCATTGATTCTGACACGTATATTTCCTCCTGTTTTCCTTTCTTACGATTGACTTATAGATTCTGATCCCTTAAAATCGCTCAGATCTGACCTTTATTTGTTCTGGAAGTATATTACAGCTTTCGGTATTTTTTTAATGTGAAAATATTGGCGATTATGATAGTAACAGAAAAACCTGACAATACATATACATCAACAGCAATTTCGTTCCAACCACTTCCTCGCACCATAATCTCCCTTAATGCATCTGCTCCATAAGATAATGGCATTAAAATACTTAACCATTGTAGCCATTCCGACATGCTTTCTATATTAAATAGTCCAGACAAAAAGACCTGTGGTACAATCACTAGCGGGATAAATTGAACCATTTGAAACTCATTATTAGCAAAGGCGGATAAAAGTGTGCCTAATGTGAGTGCAGTCATGGCTAATAACAATGTAACTAATAAGACAAGCCAAATCGAACCCATCATTAACATATCAAGCACTTGTATGGAAAACCATGCGATTAGAGCAGCTTGTATGATTGAGAATATTCCAAATCCGATGACATAACCGATGACAAGTTCCCATCGTTTTACAGGTGTTGCCATTAAGCGTTCTAGTGTTCCTGTAGTTCTTTCGCGTAAAAATGAAATTCCAGAAGTAAGGAAGACGAAGAAAAATGCAAATACACCTATGAGTACAGGGCCGAAAGAATCAAAGGCTGTCATGTCCTCTGATCCATGTAAGTAAGTAATTGAAGCTTGTAAAGAGTTTGATGCAGGGGAGAGCTCGCTAGCTATATTTTGAAATAGGATCAACATAGATTTATTTACAGAAGGGTCACTGCCTTCTAATATCAACTCAGGACCTGTAGAAGTCCATGTTAGTATGGCGTCTATACTGCCTTCAGTCAACATTGCATCTGCTGTTTGAGTAGTGTAATCCATGAATTGAGCATCCTGATTCTCTAATAGACTTGATACCTGCTCTGGAATATCAACTAGAGCAATAGTAGGTTCATATTGATCACTGTGAAATACTTGTGACATTAACCACAATATAAACATAGGGGCAACTAAAATCATCGCCAATGTTCTTTTGTCATTTATGAATTGTTTGATAATACGTATAACTAGTGCTTTCATCTTCATGCTTTTGCACCTCCATAATAAAGAAAGGCATCTTCAATGCTGCTCTTTTCAGTAGCCTTCATTAATTGATTTGGTGTGTCAAAAGCAATGATCTCTCCGTCTCGAAGCATAGCTAGTTGATGACACTTTTCAGCTTCATCCATAACATGTGTTGTTACAATGATAGTTGTACCTTGTTTGCTTAATAGTTCTAATTCTGACCATATCGATTGGCGAAGCACAGGATCGATACCTACAGTTGGTTCATCCAGTAATAAAACTTCTGGTTGATGAACCAGAGCTATAGCTAAAGATAATCTACGTTTCATCCCTCCAGAGTATTTGCTAACTTTTTTGCGTAAATCAGACGTTAAATCAACAAGTTCCATCACTTCGTTAATTCTTTGTTTCTTGGTTTTTCCTTTTAATCCATATAGCTGTGCAAAAAAATCCAAGTTATCGTAAGCGGTTAATTCGGTATATAATGCATCGGATTGTGCCATGTAACCTAAACGTTTTACGATGTTTAATGAAGGCATCTTTGTTGATAGAACGTGAATTTTCCCTCGATCAGGGGTATCCATACCTGCAATTAGTTTAATTAACGTTGTTTTCCCGGCACCAGAAGGTCCTAACAATCCAGTGATCTTGGCATGTGGAATATCTAAAGAGATATTCTGAAGTACTGTTCTTTTACTGAATTTCTTCGTTAGTTGTTGAACTTGAATACAAGGTTCTACCATTGAGACTCCCTCCTTTATTCAAAAAAAAGTGAGTAATCACTCATTTGTAGTTTATTCCAATTATTGCTATTTGTAAAGAATTAAAATTAAAAATTGTAGAAGAACAGAAAGAATTCAAAAACGTTGATAAGGATCGTTTAGAGAAAACACTTCAAAGATTAGAAGAGCGGGTTAAAAAAGTGAAGGAGAGAAGTGAAGAAGCATTAACAAGAATGATATTATTCTGATTAAATGCTAATAAAAGAGATGAGAATGCATTCACTCCAAACTCATCTCTTTTATTTATTCGAATGACATTTTATACAGGGGTAAGAGAGTCTTCATCGTATCTTCAATGAATTGCATAAACTCCTGTCCATTTTGCAAAATTGGATCATCAGACTGTATGTGGCGTCCAATTAGCAGTTCTGCTTTTTTTACATCACGGAACCTTTCTAAATGCTTGATAAAATGTTCTGTTTCTATACCATTCATTGCTATGGATTCTTTTTTCATATGGTCTAAAGAAATGACATAATCAGTAGGAATGATGGATTGAACTTGTTCTACGTTGTTTATGAAATTTTGAGCAATATTCTTTTTGTTTGGTAATTCATAGATCAGTGCAAGCCAAATAAATAAATGATCGTCAAATAGTCCTACTTGAAAATGAGGATGTGCTTTGTAACCTCTTTTGTTATTAGCCCATGCTACCCAAGTATCATTGGGTGGATTCACCTTTCTTCTAGCATGTTTAGCAACATGTGGAAACATTTCTTCTCCACAAATTGCAGATAAATATGAAGCAAGTTCTGTCCCTAATACTTCTAGTTTAGGTCGAACGTGTTGGATTAAAGCTTCCATTCTTGGTTCCAAACCGTCTATCGTAAAAACATGGAAATCTTCTTTTGTAAAACCTTGAAAATTCATTCTATGTAAACCTCCTGTATGTAAAAATAATAAAGTATATATCATCAAAGTAAATATATCTTATTTATGATGGTTGAACAAGTTTCCATGTAACAAATACATGTACAAAATGATTAAAACATCAATATGACCTAGAAATATTAATAGTTTTTTAAGCTATACGACTTATAGCTGACACAATGAAGTTATAAACTATCTAGGAAAATACAAAAGAATTTGGATAGGAGAGATATCGTGAAGAACAAAAAAAGCTATTTATTATTCGTACTTCTAGTAGCATTATCTTTGGTTGCAGCAGCATGTAGCAGTGCAGAAGAGCAGCCAATAATTCAAGAAGAATTTAGCAATGAAGATGAAGTATTGGTAGAGGAACAAAGTGACAGGCAAAATCCTGTTGATTTTAATGAACTGCCAGATGATCAATTACATATGATGGCAGAAAGATTTGAGATTGATGTCACAGGCTTAAGCAGAGAAGAGATTATATCACTTCTTGAAGAACAAGGACCGCAGATGGGTGGTAGTAGACCGGAAGGTGGAATGGGTGGTTCAATGGACTTAACTGAACTATCTGATGATGAATTGCTTATGATGGCAGAAAGATTTGAGATTGATGTCACAGGCTTAAGTAGAGAAGAGATTATATCACTACTTGAAGAACAGGAACCGCAGATGGGTGGCGGTAGACCAATAGGTGGAATGGGTGGTTCAATGGATTTGACCGAACTACCTGACGATGAATTGCTTATGATGGCAGAGCAATTAGAGATTGATACATCAGAATTAAGTAGAGATGAAATTATTGAAACTATAGAAGAAATAAGACCACAAAGGAAATAAAATCTAATTATCATTAATCAACCAAAGTATAGAGTGTGAATTGTATTTTGTAATCACACTCTATTTGTTATATTGAAAATATTGTTCATATTACGAGATGGATTGAAGTAAAAAGAAAATGCTATGTTATCCTTTATTTTTCAAATAAAAGATGGCAATTTGTGTACGGTCCCTTAACGAAAGTTTATCTAAAATCGTAGTAATATAATTTTTTATCGTACCTTCACTTAAAAACAATGTATCTGATATTTCTTTATTGGATAATCCTTCTGAGATCTTTTCTATTATTTTTATTTCTGTAGGAGAAAGTTTATATGAATCCAACACGTTAGAATTTGCCTCAGGTCTTGTAGTATGATGCAAAAAACCAGTTAGCTTTTTAGCAATGTTAGGGTGGATCAAGAGATTCCCTTGGACTACTGATTTAATACCGTCGATGATCTGTTTTGGGGGAATATTTTTCAACATATACCCATTAGCCCCATTTTTCAATGCTTCAATGATGTACTCGTCATCATCAAATGTCGTTAATATAAGAACGGAAACATTTGGGAAATTTCCCTTGATTTTTTTAGTTCCTTCAACCCCATCACAAACAGGCATTCTAACATCCATGAGTACGACATTGACATCCGATTTTTGCTCAATAAAATTGTATGCTTCTTTTCCATTGGCACATGTCCCCAGAACCTCAATTTCAGAACTAGCATAGTTTTCAATTATAATTTGCAGACTTTCTCTTATGTATGGGTCATCATCCACGATTAATAACCGAATCATTTTATGACTCACTTCTTTCATTAAAATGTTGAACTTCTATCAATTTACGAGGCAATTTCGTTTTTACCATGAACAAATCAGTAACTTCAACCACCATTTCGCCACCCAATAGTTCGATTCGTTCTTCCATCCCTTTTAAACCAAGTCCTCTTTTTATGTTGTTGTTTGGTAATTTTCCATTATTAAATATTGTAAATTCAATCCTACTCGGGTGATATTGCAGATAGATATTTACTTGTGTAGCCTCCGCATGCCTCACTGCATTGGTTAATGCTTCTTGAGCATTTCTGTACAATGTTAATTCCGCACTTGGATATAAAGGATAGGGCAAACCGTTCATTTCATATTGGATTTTCATGTTGCTGTTTTTTTCAAACTGTTCGATTAAATGATTAATAGAATACTGATGAATTTTTGTATCATCAGGCTTCATATTTCGTACTGTTTTACGCAGCGTCTCCATATTATCCGATAGTTGATCTCTTATTTGTTCAAGCAGTATTATACTTTTTTGAGGTTGGTCTTTGACGAGAGGGAGAGCAGCTTCCATCATCATTTTTGCACGAATTAACTTATGCCCAAGTTCATCGTGAATTTCTTTCGAAATTCGATTTCTCTCTTCTATTTGTGCCATATTTTCTACTTCAACAGCATATTCTTTAATTCTTTTCCTAGCGTTCTCAATTTCATAATGTTTGCCTCTTAATTGATCATAAAGATGTGTCATATCCTTCTGTTTGTAAGTTAATGAATAAATATTCCACAACAAAATAACGATCATCACATACGCAAGATTTGCAGCAAGAAGAAGCTCTGGTGGTTGTTGAAATAGTAAGGTATTTAAAAAAACATATTGCATAAAGATAAAAAACAATCTAGCTTTTTTAGACTCAAGTCGGAAAATTGTAAATAGAGAAGAAAGAAAAAGAATAGGCAAAATCCCATAAAATTTCACATTCAACCAATACATATATACAGTTTCGATTAGCACAAACAGAGGAAGAAGCTTTTTAGAGATCCATCGGTTTTGTACTTGTTTAAGCAAGATCAATAGCAGTATAAACAAGGTGAACACAGGTGTATCGATTTGTTTATTTATAAATATCGTTGCGATAGCTGCAACAGTGATAAATGGATACTGGAACCATGAAAGTTGATCTTTCAATGTAATTAACCTCTTCATATATAGTTTCTATTATTTGAGTAAAATACATTTCATAAATGTTGTTGAAAAAATTATAACACAGAATAATTTTTTATGGTTAAATGAGGAAAGTGACTTTTGTCATGAAGATTTTATGACTTGATCTAGGTGTGCATTCTACTCAATTTAGTTACGATAGATTTAAAGGAGTTGAACAATATGAGTTTTATTCAATGTGAAAACGTTGTGAAACGTTATGATGATTTGATTTCCGTTGATCATTTAAGTTTAAGTATTAATAAATATGAAATTTTTGGGTTACTTGGTCCTAATGGAGCTGGTAAGAGTACAGCAATAAAAATGATATGCGGATTGTTAAAAGCAGATCAGGGTCAAATTTTTGTGGGTGGAGTATCTGTTAAAACGAATTCTATTGAAGTTAAAAAAAGTCTTGGTCTAGTACCTCAAGAAATTGCCATATATGAAAATTTAAGCGCTAGAGAAAATGTAAAGTTTTTTGGTAAATTGTACGGTTTGCGAGGAGAAGAATTAAACTCAAAAGTGGATTTAGCATTAGAATTTGTAGGTTTAACAGAGCGAAAGAATGAGAAACCGATAAAATTTTCTGGTGGGATGAAACGAAGGTTAAATATTGCATGTGCTATCGTACATCAACCAAAGCTAATTATTATGGATGAGCCAACGGTTGGTATTGATCCACAGTCTAGAAATCATATTTTAGAATCAGTAAGAAAGCTAAATGAAATGGGATCTACAATCATTTATACGAGTCATTATATGGAGGAGATTGAATCTATTTGTACAAAAGTAGGAATCATCGATTCTGGCCGTTTAATTGCATTAGGTACAGTAGAAGAATTAATAGATCAAAACAAGATGGAAGATAAAATTACTTTGATTGTTGACTTTGTACCGAATGAAATGGTTTTTGAATTAGAGATCCATCCTAAGATTAAAAATGTTTCAGTGAATGACCAAACCATTCAAGTATATTTGAATTCATCAGAAACCTATCTACAAGATATATTATTTATTTTATCTAAACATGATGTTAAAGTTCATACGCTAAAGAGAGAAGATCCTAATTTAGAATCATTATTTTTATCACTTACTGGACGTTCTTTAAGAGATTAGGGGGGGAAGCATGAGGAATATATTAATTATAGCCGCTGGTGAACTTCTCCGTTTTTTTAGAATGCGCTCCATTTTACTCATTATGTTCGGTTTGCCACTCCTGTTGATTTTAATTTTAGGGACTGCACTATCTGGTGTTTTTCAGGATTCTGAAGAAGGATATCAGTTGGAAGTAGTGAAAGTAACCGTCTTAAATGGAGATGAGGGAGTATTCAATGAAATGATCTTAGAATTTTTAAATCTGCCAGAATTACAGCCCTATATGTTAGTTGAACATGTCGATTCAAGAGATGAACTATTTGAGCAGTATGAAAGTGGTGAAATTGATTACGGAGTAGTTATACCTGTTGATTTCAGCGAATCTGTCTTGAGTGGTGGTTTAACAGGATGGGAGCTGATTGAAGGTGATTCCAACGAAAAAAACATCGTTGTCCGAACGATATTTGAAACCTTTTTAAGTCAAGTAAATGAAATGCAGGCTAGAGTCCTCGTTCTAGGATCTGAAGAGGTAGAGCGACTTTTTAATCAAGATTTAAACCTTCAATTTGAATTCTCAAGCTATGTTGAGATAGGAAGTTTGCACAAAAATAAGAGCAGTACTTCAGCTATGCAGTATTATGCAGCTTCGATGTTAGTTATGTTTTTATTGTTTTCTGGCATGTCAGCTGCGATCAGTTTATCTGAAGAAAAGGAAAGCAATACTTTATTTCGTTTACGCTCACTTCCACTTCATCCAAATACAATTATATTGGGGAAATTAATTGGAGTTGGGGCTTTTTCTATTCTTCAAGCCATTTTAATTATTCTATTTTCTACATTCGTTTATGGGGTAGATTGGGGAGACAATTACTTAACAGTATTTTATGTGATTGTGCTTACTATTGTTTCAGCTGCGAGCATAGGTATTCTCCTATATTCATTCTTAAAATCATCGAAGTCTATTTCTGCGGTATACCAAGCAATCATCTTCGTTATGACATTTTTAAGCGGTGGAATGGTTCCTAGTTTAGGAGAATTTTTAAACTCACTTGGAAAATTTACAATTAATTATTGGTCTTCTAATACTTTACTTAGATTAATGATTGAAAGTGATTCCACGTTCATCTTGAATAATATGTTGGTCATTGTGAGTATTAGCTTGGTATTAGCGTTATTAGCTGGATTTGTTTATTGGAAGGTGGGGTATCATGAATAGTTTATACATTGCTCTTAATATGTTGAGAAGAATGATTGGCAGTAAAAAAGGTTTTGTAACGATTATTCTGATCCCTGTCATTGTAATGACCGTCATTATTGGGATTTTCGATAGGAGTTATGATGAAACTTATCAAGTAGCTTACCTGAATCTAGATGAAGGAATGTTGGGTGAAGAATTAATTCGTGAACTTTCCTTAATGGATGAATATGAATTCACTCCTTCACAAAATAATGAAGAGGTTAGAGAGTCGGTGATCTCTGGAAAAGTAGATTTAGCAATCGTTGTACAGCAAGGCTTTACTGATAAATTACTGAATGAAGAAAATACAAAAGTAACTTTGTATCAAATCAACAATAATGTGGAGAGTTTTGTCATTAAGCAAAAACTGGATATTCGAATGAATCAGCTTTTACAATCCATATCACATCTTAAAATGATCGATGGTTCTAATTCAGATATATCAACAACACTTGAAACTTTAATGTTGCAAATGAACAAACATCAAATAAAACCTGTGACTACACAATTTAATGACAACAGTAAACCTGGGCTTAATTCTATTATTGGTTTTATGATTATGTTTTTAATGGGGTTAATTGTAAGCTCAGTATCTTTAATTTTAGAAGACCGCACAAATCAAACCATGATGCGAATGTATTCAGCACCAGTTTCCAGGTATGAAATAGTGTTTGGAAATTTCTTAGGAAGTTTTCTTGTAGGAGCGTTGCAAATTACTTTATTGCTGGTGTTTACAAAATACATCATAGGATTTGATTATGGCGTTTCATTTGGGAAGTTATTCATCATCTTGTTATTCTTCATGTTAGCATCCATGGGAATTGCAAGTGCACTCGCTAGTACTGTAAACAACATAAACATTTTAAGCAATATTACGCCATTAATTGTAGTGCCTACATGTATGATTGGAGGCTGTTTTTGGCCCATTGAAATTATGCCGGATTTCATGCAAAAACTAGCGAATATAGTTCCTCAAAAGTGGGCGATTGAAGCCATTGAGAATATGGCAATGGGACAGGGATTAGCGGATGTAGGTTTGAACCTGGCAGTGCTATTGTTATTCGCAGTCATATTGATTGGATTTGGTTCAGCTGTGTTTAAACCAGTTGATTCTTAGAATAAAATACGGTACGGAGGGAGGGGACCAAAGGTGCCCTTCTTTTTATGTATTTAAAATTTAAACATTAAACCAAGTTGCGAAAACATATAATTCAGTATAATATAAGTAACAAGAAATTATCAGAATTTTCTGTTTTTTTAAAAAAATAACATATGAGTAGGAGGATCGCCGTGAAACAAAGTTATGAAGTAGAATATTGCAACCTTGAGCTTCGTTTTGATCGTCAGTTAATTCAAAATTTTATAACCAATCTAATTGAGGAAGGTTATTCATTATACTGGAATGAAAATGATAAGTATTTTATTATTTCTATTCGTTTGGGAAAAAAATTACTGAAATTAAAGTTTGAAAGAATGAAAGAGCGCTTTAAGATGATAGGTAATTATTCAATAACGGATAGAAGGCTGGCTGAATTAATGGAAAAGATGATTGAAAATTCAAGAGGTCATGCCATTGTGAAGAGGTTTTTGGATTCACAAATCTTAATTGAGAATATTATGTTTGGTGAGATTATACGAACTGTTGAAATCAATGGAGTTGAACAAAAAGTACTGTATCAGAAAGATCCCTATATTACTTTGGAAGCTGTAATACAAGCGTTTGAATCCTCAAGAATTGAGGAAAGAATTCCGATACTGCGTTATGAGCTAGATTATGAATTAACAACACTTCAAGAGTTGCTTAAAACTGACAAACAAGATGAAATTGAAATGTGTAAACAAAGATTAAAGAAATTAAGTCATGAATTTATATTATTGGAAGGTTAGGTAAATAATGAACAATGGAATAAAAGCGCTTGCAAATTAAAAAGGACTTCTGATTTGGTTATACAGAAAGTCCTTTTTAATTTGCAAGAACAACACGATTCTCCAATTTTACAAAAGAAGGTTTGTAGAATTCATTAAAAATAGGTAAAATAAACATTAGAAATTGGATGGAAGGATGTAAGAAATCATATGTCAAAACAACAAATTGGTGTGATAGGACTAGCAGTCATGGGAAAAAACTTAGCTTTAAACATAGAAAGTAGAGGTTTTTCTGTATCTGTTTTCAATAGATCATACCAAAAAACAGATGAATTTTTAAAAGAAAACACAGATAAGAATGTATTAGGTTACGAATCGATAGAAGACTTTGTCAATTCCTTGGAATTGCCAAGAAAAATTGTCATTATGGTTAAAGCTGGAGGAGCGACTGATGGGACGATTGAACAATTGCTGCCACATCTTGCAAAAGGAGATATTATCATAGATGGCGGAAATGCTTATTTCCCTGATACACAAAGAAGAAATAAACAATTAGAAGAGGCAGGCATACGCTTTATTGGTACAGGTGTATCTGGTGGTGAAGAAGGTGCATTAAAAGGTCCTTCCATTATGCCTGGTGGTCAAGAAGATGCTTACAAATTAGTTGAACCGATTTTAACAGCTATATCAGCAAAAGTAGATGGAGATCCTTGTTGTACATATATTGGCCCAGATGGTGCAGGACATTATGTAAAAATGGTACATAATGGTATAGAATATGGAGATATGCAGCTAATATGTGAAGCCTATCAATTAATGAAGGATGTTCTCCAATTAGAGACGCAAGAAATTCATGAGATATTCTCAGAATGGAATAAAGGTGAGCTTGACAGCTATCTCATAGAAATTACAGCAGATATATTCACCAAAGTAGATCCAGACACTAATAAACCAATGGTGGATGTTATTTTAGATACTGCAGGACAAAAAGGGACAGGTAAATGGACTAGTCAAAGCGCGCTTGACTTAGGAGTGCCATTATCCATCATTACAGAATCTGTGTTTGCTCGTTTTATTTCTGCAATGAAAGAAGAAAGGATAGCTGCCAGCAAAGTTCTAAAAGGGCCTGAATCAGTAGGATTTAATGAAGACAAACAAGAGCTCATCGAAGCGATAAGAAAAGCTTTATATGCGAGTAAAATCTGTTCTTATGCACAAGGATTTGCTCAGATGAGAGCTGCTTCTGAAGAATATAATTGGGATTTGAAATACGGAAATATAGCTAAAATCTTTAGAGGAGGCTGTATTATCCGAGCTAGATTCCTTCAAAACATTATGGATGCTTATGATCGTGAGCCTGAGTTGAAAAACCTATTATTAGATTCTTATTTCAAAGAAGTTGTAGAGAATTATCAGGATGCATGGAGAAAAGTTATTTCTTTAGCTGTTACGCACGGAATTCCTGTTCCAGGATTCTCTACTGCCCTAGCTTATTATGACAGCTATAGAACGGAAAGATTACCAGCAAATTTATTGCAAGCACAAAGGGATTACTTTGGTGCGCATACATTTAAAAGAGTGGATAAGGAAGGTAGTTTCCATTTTGAATGGTTGGATAATGAAGATGTGTAAGGATGTTGGACTAGCTTTTAAGCGTTCAATCTTATAGTACCTAAAAATTAAAAGGTTGAGATTTAATTCTCAACCTTTTAACATACTTAAGGAATATGTAAGGAAAGTAGAATGAGTGGGAGTGCATAGGAATGAAAAAAAACAATATTGTATTAGTAGGGTTTATGGGAACTGGCAAGTCTACAGTTGGGAAGAAGCTCTCATCTAAATTAGGATGGGGTTTTGTAGACACCGATGATTGGATTGAGAAAAGAGAACATTTAAGCATCCCTGAAATTTTTTCAACAAAAGGTGAAGTGTATTTTAGAAAAGTGGAAGCGGAAGTCATTCAAGAAGTGATGGCTAGTGAGCATCAAGTCATCGCCACGGGCGGTGGAGCAGTGTTAAGTCTCCACAATCGAAGTAGAATGTTAAGTCAAGGTACAGTGATACAATTAAAAGCAGATGCGGATACTATTATTAAACGAGTAGAAAAAGATACTCACAGACCATTACTTCAAGGAAATATTAAAGATAAGGTCTATGAGATAATGGAAAAACGCAAATATGCTTATGAGTTTGCAGATATCATTTTAGATACAAGTGCCGGCTCGGTTGATCATCTAGTTGAACAAATTTATGCCCGTATATATATAAAATAAACCAAAGCTTGTGATCTGTAGGTAGCTTATCAAAAACATTTTGCCTTACTCATGTTTAAAGCTTATGCCATTCGAGCATGCCGCCCTCCATGTTTTTTAAGTTTTTTAATCCTAGCATGTCCAAGTATTGTTGGGCTTTCCCGCTTCGATTACCACTTCGGCAAACGAGAATAACTTCATCAGTTTGTTCAATTTCTTGATGACGAGCAGGTAATTCACCTAAAGGAATATGTTTTGCTCCGGGTATCATGCCTTCGGCAACCTCCTCATCTTCTCTCACATCTATGATGTTGAGCTTTAAACCTTGCTCTAATTTATCTTTAACTTCTTTTGGTAAAATGTTAAGTTGATTCATTTTTAGCAAATGCCTCCGATCGTATTATAAGTAAACATGTATGACACACAATATTTTAATTATAACATAGAAAGGATATCGCAGACATGTCATGGTTGAATAGTGATAAAGCGATGTACTTATATATTGGATTGGCAGGATTTATAGGTGCTAACCTTCGTTTTATAATTAGTGAGTTTACCTATTCTGGGGACTCTTTTTTTCCAACAGGTACTTTGATTTGCAATTATATTGGATGCCTTGCTTTAGGTTGGTTTTCTGAACGGATGAAAATCATCAACATGTCAATAAAAATGAAAACAGCGATCTCTACAGGCCTTATAGGTTCATTCACAACCTTTTCAGCATTTAGTGTTGAAACCATTTCTTTAATAAAAAACGACCAAATCCTTTTAAGTTTTTCATATATTTTATTAAGCCTGATTGGTGGGGTTTTATTAGCATGGTTTGGTTATAAATTAGGAAGTGCTGTCAAATGAATGTAATTCAACTGTTCTTAGTAGGCATAGGTGGTTTTTTGGGTGCAGTTAGTCGCTACTATGTCTCTAGTGTTATGACAAGTAGATTTTCAACAGAATTTCCTTATGGTACACTAACAGTAAACCTTATAGGTTCATTTCTTTTGGGATTGTTATTTGGTATCCATTCAGGCTTTGACGAGTTAATGCTGTTTTTTGCTACAGGATTTTTGGGAGCGTTCACTACATTTTCAACCTTTAAAGTAGAGAGCGTAAAATTATTTGTAGAACAAAAATGGAAACCTTTGATTTTATATATTGGACTTAGTTATGTGTTAGGGATTTTGTTAGCTTATATTGGATTTATAATAGGAATGAAATAAGGGAGAGATATACTAATGAAAGCAATCGTAAAACCTACAGAAAAATTAAGTGGAGAAATTAATTCTTTATCTTCAAAAAACTACACGACTCGATACTTATTAGCTGCAGCACTGTCAGAAGGTACGAGCACCATATATTATCCTGCTCATAGTGAGGACAGTGATGCCATGAGAAGGTGTATACATGATTTAGGTGCAGAGTTACAAGAAGATAATGAGAAAATTGTAATTACTGGATTTGGGAAATCCCCTAAACCAGTCAAAGAGTTAAATGTTGGAAATGCTGGAGCTGTTTTGCGTTTTTTAATGTCCACTGCAACTTTATGTCCTGAAGTGACATTTGTGAATACATACCCAACATCATTAGGAAAGAGACCACATGATGATTTGATTAAAGCTTTAGAACAAATGAATGTTAAAGTTGCTCATCAAAGCGGCAAACTTCCAATCACAATCTATGGTGGAAATCCAAAGGGTGGTAAAATTCAAGTGTCTGGACAAGTTAGCTCTCAATTTTTAAGTTCACTTTTGTTTTTAACACCATTGCTAGAAGAAGACAGTGAGATTGTAGTGTTGGATGATTTGAAATCAAAGGTTGTTGTTGGACAAACCTTGGATGTTCTGAGACAAGCGGGTATTCAGTTTGAGGTTAGTGAGGATTTCATGTTTTATAAAATTCCAGGAAACCAAAAATACGTACCAAAAAAATATGTAGTAGAAGGGGATTATCCAGGTTCCGCGGCTATTTTGGCTGCGGCAGCTGTAACTAATTCTAATGTATCCATGTTACGTTTAATGGAAAATAGTAAACAAGGGGAAAAAGCAGCTGTTGATGTACTTAAAAAAATGGGCGTTCATTTAAACTATGAAGGATCTACATTGCAAATTCATGGGAACCAAAAGCTTATAGCAGGTGAGTTCAACGGTGATCATTTTACGGATGCTGTATTGGCAATGGTAGCTGCAGCTGTATTTGCTGAAGGAACCTCACGATTTTACGATGTGGAAAATTTGAGATATAAAGAGTGTGACCGCATAACAGATTTTTGCAATGAGCTTAAAAAAGCAGGTGCAAATGTTGAAGAAAAACAAAGTGAAATTATTGTACATGGGCAACCTAATGGCGTAGAAGGTGGCGTTGAAATCAATGCACACTTTGATCATAGAGTTATTATGGCGTTAACTGTAGTTGGACTACGTTCAAAGAAAGGACTAATTATAAATGATGCAGAGCATGTTGCAAAATCATATCCACAATTTTTTGAGCATATCCAATCTTTAGGAGCAAATGTTGAATTAATAAAATAAACCCACAAAAGTGGAGAACATGGATGAAGTTAAGGAGGAGAGTTATTATGCATGAAAACCCGTCTAGAGATCAAATTAAAGAAATACTAAGACAAACAGAAACCATTGCTGTCGTGGGACTTTCTGACAAACCTGATCGAACGTCGCATATGGTATCAGCTGCTATGCAGCAAAAAGGATATAGAATTATTCCTGTAAATCCCAATGCTGATGAAATATTGGGGGAAAAAAGCTACCCAACTTTAAAAGATATACCAGAGCCAGTAGATATTGTGAATGTATTTCGCAGGAGTGAATATACTCCACCGATTGCAAAAGAAGCAGTAGACATAGGTGCCAAGGTTTTTTGGTTGCAGCTTGGGATAGTAAGTGAAGAAGCTGCTCAAATTGTAATAGACGGGGGCCTAAAGGCTATAATGGATCGATGTATAAAAGTGGAGGACTCCATCTTAAATCCAAAAGAATAAAAAATAAGACTCGCCAATTTGGCGAGTTTTTGTTTATATTCGACGCTATCTCCGATAGTGGATGCTTATCCAGTACCTTCCAATAATAAAAAAATATGATTCATGAAAAACTATTATAGGCTACACAAATTAGCATGTGTGGTTTTCGTGTAGATTTTTTTATAAAAGGAGGAAGTAAAAGTTGTACCAACAACCAATGTTTCAATCACAACAATCCAATATTCAGCCAATGCAACAGCAAAACCCAAGTCAATTCCATTTAACCAACTATCGAGGTAATCAGTCTGGTCATGATGCATATAAAAGAGCGGATACGAATAATTACAGCTTTCAGGCAGCTGCTCCTCAGTCCTCTCAGCCGACATATCAGCCAGCAGGGTTTGTTCCATCTGTGTATCAAGGAAATAACCAGGCAAGTACCAGTACCAGTGGATACCAGCCTGCACAAAGTCATATGACCTACCCGCAGTCATACCAGTCTGCTCAGAGTCACATTGCACATCCACAGTCATATCAGTCTGCTCAGAGTCACATTGCACATCCACAGTCATATCAGTCTGCTCAGAGTCACATTGCACATCCACAGTCATACCAGTCTACTCAGAGCCAAATGTCGCAGCCACAATCATACCATTTAACAAATTATCGAGGTAATCAGCCTGGTCATGATGCATATAAAAGACAAAACTCTATTCCAACAAGCAGTATGACTTTTGGCTTTGGCAGTCAAATTCAAAACCAGCAGCAGCCTTATCAACCTACAGGATTTGTTCCTTCTATGTATCAAAGCAATCAGCAGCAAGGAACTCAAAACCAAACGATGCAGCCAACCACTATGAATAGAAATCAAATTTCTTCCTTTAACCAACAGCAGCAACCAATGAGTACAAACCCTCAATCGTACCATCTAACAAACTATCGGGGGAATATGCCAGGGCATGTTGAATTCGCAAATCAAAATCAATCGTCCTCTAGATTTTTATACTGACATTACATGTTCTATCTCTGGTTCTTTAAGGAACCGGAGATTTTTTTTTGACAAAATATCGATAAGGATTTACCATCAATATAGTAGGAAGGTGGGGAAAACATTGGTTAAAGGAATAGCAGCATCTTCTGGTATCGCTATAGGCAGAGCTTTCGTTCTTCCTTCTTGGAACTGGGACTTAAATGATGAGAATATTAGTGTCACTGATTTTGCTAAAGAATTTGAGAGGTTGTCTGAAGGTATTCAAATATCTAAACATGAAATCTCAAACATAAAAAAAGAATTCAATGAAGTGATTGGCAGTGAAGAATCAAAAATATTTGATGTTCATCTAGCTATTTTAGATGATCCAGTTTTTATGGATGAAATACAAGGAATTATAAAACGTCAATATAAAGCAGCAGAAGTAGCTGTTAAAGAAGCGATGGATCATTTCACCAATATGTTTGATCTGTTGGATGATGAATACATGCGAGAACGAGCTTTGGATATTAAAGATGTTGGTAATCGTTTGCTGAAGCATTTGTTAGGAACTCCTGAGGTCACTTTACCGCAGGATAACCAACCTTTCATTTTAGTTGCTAAAGAGCTATCGCCTTCACAACTTGCTCATTTAAATCCTTCTCATGTTGAAGGTATTCTAACGATGGCAGGAGGAAAAACCTCTCACTCTGCAATCATGGCACGTGCTTTAGGAATTCCTTCTGTATTAGGTTTAGAAGGTAAGTTTGAAAGTTCCATTGAAACCGGTGATATCATTGTGTTAGATGGGGATGAAGGTACTGTATATGTTAATCCAAACCAAGAAATCGTACAAGTTTATGATCTTAAGAAACAAAAATGGTTAGAAAGACAAGAAAATCTACAAAAAATCATTAATGTGCCTGCTATAACTTTGGACGGTAAAGAAGTCCATTTAGCTGTGAATATTAACTCGCAAAATGAAGTGGATTATGCGCTAACCTATGATGCATCAGGTGTCGGTTTATTTCGAAGTGAATATTTGTACATGGATCGTGATCATTTCCCAACTGAAGAAGAGCAGTTTATAGCATATAAGGAAGTAGCTCAGAAACTTGGCAATAAACCCATTATTATTCGTACACTAGATATAGGTGGAGATAAACAATTAGATTATCTCACATTTCCAGAAGAGGACAATCCTTTTTTGGGATACCGTGCCATTCGTTTTTTATTGGATCAAAAAGAAATATTCAAAACCCAATTAAAAGCGATACTAAGAGCAAGTGCAAATCGTAATATTAAAATTATGTATCCTATGATCTCATCTGTAGAAGAAATTCGAAAAGCAAATCAAATATTAGAGCAAGCTAAAGATGAGCTATTACAAAAAGGATTTGAATTCAATCAAAACTTAGAGGTTGGAATCATGATTGAAGTTCCTGCTGCAGTTGCTATTGCAGATGTATTAGCCCAAGAAGTTGATTTTTTCAGTATTGGAACAAATGATCTCATACAATACGTGTTGGCTGTGGATCGTATGAATGAACATATCGCTGATTTTTATGAACCCTTTCATCCTGCGGTTATACGAATGCTCAAGCAAACTGTAGATGCAGCAAAAGCAAAGCATATCGATATAAGTGTTTGTGGAGAAATGGCGGGGGATGCAAATGCAACTCCAATTTTTATTGGATTGGGAGTACATAAGTTAAGTATGTCGTCACAATCCATGCTGCAAGTAAAAGAGAGGATTTTATCCATAAATGAAGCAGATTGCAAACAATTGATTGATCATATATTAAAATGTAAAACAAGTAGTGAAGTTATTGCATTAGTTGAAAAGATGAATCATCATATAAATACGAACATATCTCATTAACAAGGAGGGTTTATTTTGAATTTACAAGGAAAGAAAGTATTGGCTTTTGTTGAAAAGGAATTTGAAGATTTAGAGCTGTGGTATCCTGTGTTGCGTATGAGAGAAGCTGGATTGCAGGTTGATTTAGTAGGTCCTAAAGCCAATGAAACCTATATTGGTAAATATGGGGTACCCATCACTACGGAGAAGGCTTTTGACGAAGTTGATTCTAAGGATTATATAGGCTTGTATGTAACTGGAGGGTGGGCACCTGATAAATTAAGAAGATATGAAGATGTATTGCGTTTGACCCGAGAAATTCATCAATCTGAAAAACCAATCGCTCATATTTGTCATGGTGGATGGGTACTCGTTTCAGCAAAAATATGCGAAGGATTTACGATGACATCCACCCCAGGTATTAAGGACGATTTAGAAAATGCAGGCGCAACTTGGATCGATCAAGAAGTTGTTGTAGATCGTCATATTGTTTCTGGTCGGAGACCACCTGATTTACCAAACTTTACAAAGGAATTTATTCGTGTCCTTTCTGAAAAATAAACGCGTAGGGTTAGCATTAAGGTGGATGCCTGCTGTTTTATGGATGATTGTCATATTCTACCTTTCTCATCAACAGGGTAGCGAGCTTCATTCTTTTTTACCTTTTTTTCAAAGATGGTTTCCTGCAATGAGCAGCTTTAATTGGGGACATCTTGTAGCTTATTTTATTCTTTCATGGTTATTGTTTATGGCACTGGGAGAAAAATACAACTCTTTTAAAGGAAAATCCCTTGTAGTAAGTTTATGTTTGTTATATGGAATTTCAGATGAAATTCATCAATCTTACATACCAGGTAGAACTCCTCAGTTGTTGGATATTCGAAATGATACGTTGGGTGCTGCTTTTGGAATGATATTCATTTCTATTCCTCCCTTTAGAAGTGTGGTTTCTAAGCTGTTATCTTCCAAAATATACTATGATAAAAAAACAGGATAATGCAAATCAAGTGTCGAAATATTGACGCATAGGGAGTGATTGGTTTGCAAAAAGAATGTAAGTGCAAAAATATAATGAGTGTTCAGTTAAGAACGGTTAAATATTCAAAAAAAATCAAAATAAAAAATGTCCCAATCTATTCTTGCGAAGAGTGTAAAGCGAGTGAAATATTATTGGACGTTAAAGAAGAATTAACGGAACTCATAAAAAAGATAGGACATTCTATTTCGGAAGAAGTAATCTATTTTAATGATATGAATGAATTTGCTCATCTCCTATATGTAAGCTCAGATCATGAGTCTTTGGATGTGCCTATTGATAATATCATTGAACAACGTGTTAATGAGCTTCTTGATATGTTATTACTCGCACAATCCTTAAATGATTCCAAGTGGGTTCAAGAAACAGAGAAACGTTTATTGCAAATTTCTAATAAAATTATCCATAATGAAGAAATTTATAAAATATAAAATATATGATGTATGATGTGTTGAAAAAATTAATCTATAGATTAATTTTTTCTTTTTTTTCTCTATGTTTTATGTGATATTATGTGTCTAGAAAATTAAACTTGCCATATATGATTCATATAGGATTTTGAGGAAAGTTTACAACAAGAATATAATATCGTATGATAACTATAAAATATGACAATTGGAGAGAGAAAAGTGACAGTAACAATTTATGATGTAGCAAGAGAATCAGGTGTGTCAATGGCCACTGTATCTAGAGTAGTTAATAATAACCCAAATGTGAAACCGCAAACTCGTAAAAAAGTGTTTGATGCTATAGAAAAGCTGGGATATCGTCCAAATGCAGTAGCTAGAGGATTGGCCAGCAAAAAAACTACCACGGTAGGAGTTGTGATTCCCGATATCTCAAACACAATATTTTCAGAGGTTGCTAGAGGCGTTGAGGATATTGCAAACATGTATCGTTACAATATTATCTTATGTAATTCTGATAAGAAAAAAGAGAAAGAAATTCAAGTAATTAATACGTTGTTGGAAAAACAAGTTGATGGATTGTTGTTCATGGGGGGGACAGTATCGGAAGACCACATCCAAGCTTTTAAAACGGCTAGTGTGCCGATTGTGTTATGCGGAACAAAAGAAGAATCCGAGAAGATTCCATCTGTCGATATCGATCATGAAAAAGCAGCTTACGATGCAGTTCAATCTTTAATTAATGCAGGTCATCGTGACATTGCTTTGATCGGGGGGAATTTTGAAGATTTAGCAAAAGGTTTTGCAAGATATCAAGGATACAAAAAAGCAATGGAGGACGCTGGGCTAACGTTGAATGAAGATCTTATTCGAGTTGGCAACTTCAGATATGAATCTGGTTTAGAAAGTATGAAGCAATTTTTACAAACAGAGAGAAAACCTAGTGCAGTTTTTGCAGTGACTGATGAGATGGCTATCGGTGCAATCCATGCGATTCAAGATGAAGGGCTAAAAGTGCCAGAAGATATTTCGGTCATTAGTGTTGACAACATTAGAATGGCATCCATGGTAAGACCTTTGCTTACAACGGTAGCTCAGCCTATGTATGATATTGGTGCGGTATCCATGAGGCTATTGACAAAACTTATGGTCAATGAAGAGATTGAACAATCACAAATCATATTGCCTCATGAGTTGATCCAAAGAGAAAGTGTTGCAAGTTTATCATGAGTTACAGAAAAATAGGTTTGATCGGTGCAATGGATGAAGAAATCAAGCGATTTCTAGATCATATAGATGATGTGAAAACGATTGAAAAAGCTGGAATTCGATTTTATGAAGGATTTTTTTATGATACAGAGGTCGTACTATGTAAATCGGGTGTAGGTAAAGTTAATGCTGCAGTATGCTCACAAATTTTAATTGATCATTTTGAAATAAATGCAGTCATTTTTACGGGTGTTGCAGGTGCACTTCATCCAGACTTGCAAATTGGCGATATCGTGATTTCCACGGATTGCATGCATCATGATATGGATGCGTCACCACTTGGATTTTCTAGAGGTACCATTCCTTATGATAAAACCTCTATTTTTAAAGCAGACGATGATTTAATTAAAGCAGCTTTTCAAGCAAGTGAAAAGAGCTTTCATAATCGTACTCGCAAAGGGAGAATTTTGTCAGGTGATCAGTTTATTGCAGATCGTGAAGTTGTTCAGCAATTACATAAACAAATGGATGGAGATTGTACAGAAATGGAAGGTGCTGCTGTAGCACAGGTTTGTTCGATGAATGAAGTCCCATTTGTGATTATTCGTTCCATGTCTGACAAAGCAGATGGTTCAGCAGATGTAAACTTTGCAGAGTTTGTTGTACAAGCCTCTCAACATTCCTATCAAATCGTAGAGCAAATGTTGAAAAACATTAACCCTCATCAAATGTGAGGGTTTTTCTTTTTTCTTATGGTATAATGAAATTGTCATAAAATATTCATTGTATTCCTTTGTTTTCATATATTTTTATGGAAGCACTTACAATATAGTTATCGATATAGGAGGGGAATTATGGGGAAAATGAATGAAGAAAAGCTTGAAGTGGTAGCTTCTAAAGCAAATCTACAAGACTATGAAACTTTTCGTTCAGGTTTTGAATGGGAGCAAATCAAAAGGGATTTTTCCTGGTATGATTCTGGAAAGGTGAATATGGCACATGAGGCTATTGATAGACATGCAGAATCGAATCTAAAGGATAAAGTCGCCTTATATTATAGCGACCCTGTGCGTGATGAGTCTTATACCTTTGCTGATATGAAAAATAAATCCAATCAAGCAGGCAATATATTAAAAAGTTTAGGTATCCATAAAGGAGAGCGGGTATTTATCTTTATGCCGCGAACTCCAGAGCTATATTTTGTATTGCTTGGAGCTATAAAAATTGGAGCGATTGTTGGTCCTTTGTTCGAAGCTTTTATGGAAACTGCGGTAAAAGATCGATTGGAAGATAGCGAAGCTATTGCAGTTATAACCACTCCAGAATTACTTCATAGAATTCCAAAAGAAGAACTTCCAAATTTAAAACATATCGTTTTAGTTGGTGAGAATATCTCACTATCAGACGGAGAGGTTGATTTCAATCAAGAAATGTCTAAAGCTTCTGAAAACTTAGAAATAGAATGGGTAGATCTTGAAGATGGTATGATCATTCACTATACTTCTGGTTCCACGGGTAAACCTAAAGGTGTATTTCATGCACACCATGCCATGATTCAACACTATTATACAGGTAAAATTGTTTTGGACTTGCAGGAAGATGATATTTATTGGTGTACAGCGGACCCAGGCTGGGTTACAGGCACTTCTTATGGTATTTTTGCTCCTTGGTTGAATGGTGCTTCAAATGTCATTAGAGGCGGCAGATTTAGTCCACAAGACTGGTATGAGACGATTCAAAAATATAGTATTACTGTATGGTATAGTGCTCCAACTGCATTTCGTATGTTGATGGGAGCAGGGGATGATGTTGTAGGACAATTTGATTTATCAAGTTTGCGACATGTATTAAGTGTAGGAGAGCCTTTAAATCCAGAAGTGATTCGATGGGGATTGAAGGTGTACAATCAACGTATACATGATACTTGGTGGATGACTGAAACAGGGGGACAATTAATATGTAATTATCCTCGAATGGAGATTAAACCTGGTTCAATGGGTAAACCTATACCTGGAGTTGAAGCAGCAATCATTGATGATCAAGGAAATGAAGTGCCGCCATTTCATATGGGGAACTTAGCTATTAAAACGCCGTGGCCCTCTATGATGAGAAAAATATGGAAAAATGAAGCTAAGTATGAAGAATATTTTAGAATTCCTGGTTGGTACATATCTGGGGATTCTGCTTATCGAGATGAAGATGGATATTTCTGGTTTCAAGGAAGAATTGATGATGTGATTAATACTTCGGGTGAAAGAGTAGGGCCATTTGAAGTAGAAAGTAAGTTGGTTGAGCATCCAGCTGTAGCAGAGGCGGGTGTAATCGGAATACCTGATCCTGTAAGGGGAGAAATCATTAAAGCTTATATCTCTTTAAGAAAAGGATTTGAGCCATCACAGAAGTTAAAGGAAGAGATCTCACTATTCGTAAAAAAAGGGCTATCAGCGCATGCGTCACCTCGTGAAATTGAATTTAAGGATAAACTTCCTAAAACTAGAAGTGGTAAAATTATGAGAAGGGTCTTAAAGGCTTGGGAATTAAACCTTCCAACAGGAGATTTGTCTACAATTGAAGATTAATTTTAAAAGAGAATATAAAACCCCAATCGAATTCATCAAAGTTCGATTGGGGTTTTTCGGTGATTTATTTTTTATGATAAATTATTACTCTACGATTACCTCTACTGGTTCAGATAGGGCTGACGCACCGGTTTTATTCACTGCACTAATTTTATACCATCCATCTTCAATTAGGCTGATATTTGCATATGAATTTTTATTGGCTTTATCTAGGAACTGATACTCCCCATCTTCTTCTTCACTGTAAAAGATCTCATAATATAACACTTTGTCGTTGATTGAGTTAGAGCTCCATGTTATTTTCACAGTTAAATCATCTTTCACAGCAGTTACATTGGTAGGTACTGTAGGTAAAAATCCAATGTTACCGGGATTTGTTTCAGGTTCTGAGTCCTCATTATTACCTTCTGTATCGCCTGTATTTTCATCATCGTTGTTTTCTTCTTCATTAGGAATTTCAGGTGCCTCAGTCTCATTATTTGATTTAACTTCCGCTGGCTCTGAAATATTACCTGCAACATCAACAGCAACAACATAATAGAAATAATCATTAGATGCACTTACATAATCTATCGCTTTTAATTCATCATCATAACGAATCGTTTTTGCAAAAGTATATCCAGTGCCGTTATTACGGAAGAAACGATATCCAACAACGTCTTCACTTGGACTATGGTCAAAAGTAATGACATTAATGCCATCCTTTTGCTCTAATCTAACATTGATTGGTTTTTTAGGATCTTCACCATCATCAACCCTAGGATCTTCAGTAATCGGTGCGGTTGAATCCATATCCTGAGGATAAAAATCTTCAAGCCTCATAGGATATCCGTTGCTTTTTTTAGGTGTCTGGCTACTTGCATATCCTTTTAAAATTGTATCTATATCCTCATAAAGTTCCTTTAGAGAAGTACTTCTATTTACAACGATCTTAGATTCAATCATATCCTCAGGTGTTGAAGCAAGAGGAATATAATTTATATCATTATAGCTAATTATAGGTGATTCTGATAAACTATCGTCCATTTGAGTAGGAACATATTTCGTATCAAACCAATCCGTCGTTGTAAAACCTGCTTGTTTGGTTAATTCAGATGGAATAAGGCCAGATTTGCTTGAAACTGTTTTCCTTACTAAACCTTCTGGCTGATAAAACTCAGGAGTAGCAAAAAGCTCAGGTTTTAATTCAATCGTTTTATCCATAACCTTTGCCCAGATTTCCTTAGCTCTGCCAGTACCGTTCAGTTCGTGACCATAACCAAAATACAGTGATCCATTTTGATCGTAACCTGCCCAAACACCGAGTGTAACGTCAGGAGAATATCCTAAAAACCATACGTCACGACTAAAATTTGTTGTTCCTGTTTTACCTACAATCGGGATGTTTCCATAATTCTGAAAACCATTCCTGATTTCACTACCTGAAGCACCTTCAGAAACAGCTGTTCTCAACATGTCTGTGACTAGAAATGCTGCTTGCTCTGAAAATAGCCTTTCAGGAGCACTTTGATGTTCATATTCGATATTCCCATGTTTATCTACGATCTTTTCGATTAAAAATGCGTCGTTAAACTCACCGTAGTTTGCAATACTAGAATATGCATTCGTCATTTCTTCTACGGTAGTACCATAAGCCAATCCACCAATAACGCCCGTTTGTGCATTTCTGTCCTCTTCTGTTAAGGTTGTGATTCCTAATTGCTCAACAAAGTCCAATGCGTTGTCAATACCTACCACATCTCTATAAATATAAATGGCTGGAATATTGTATGATTCATTTAATGCTTCACGAGCAGTCATCAATCCATGATACTTGTTATCCCAGTTTTGAGGAAGGTGAGCTCCCTTGCTCCAGTCTGGTAATATTAAAGGAATATCATCTAGGATAGAAGCAGGTTGAATGTCTCCAGATTCAATTGCTGGCAAATATGCGCCCACTGGTTTCATAGCTGAACCTGGTTGTCGTGTCATTTGTGTGGCATGATTATATTCTTCTATTTCATACCCTCTTCCTTCAATCATACCTAATATAGCACCCGTTTTATTATCAATCATCACCGCACCCGTTTGTTCAACACCATTTTCATTGTCAGGCACGAAATTTTCTGGGTTTTGAGCTATCTCTTGCATGGCATCATAAATCGTTTGGTCAATAGTTGTATAAATTTTATATCCACCGTTGATGATTTTCTCACGGTATTCCTCAACAAGTACTGCTAATTCCTCCTGTGACAAATCAGGACTTTCTTGTTTGATTAAAACTTCTGCTGCTCTTCGTTCAATTTCAATCATAAGATACGGATAAGTCGTGTATGCTTTTTCAGTAGGCTCAGCTAGTGATGCCTTGAGATCAAAGCTGAATGCCTCTTCATATTCTTCTTGTGTAATTTTATTTGCATCTACCATTCGATTAAGCACATGTCTTTGTCTTTCTATTGCAGCATTAAACCCTACTTCATCAAATTCGCCATATCCAGTAAAAGGTGAATATTTATTTGGATTTTGAGGCAATCCAGCTAAGAAGGCAGCTTGTGCAATATTGATCTGCTCCAAATCTTCAAGTCCAAATATTCCTTGTACAGCTGCTTTTACACCAGAAACAGGATATCCACTTGAACCCGTTCCAAATCCTATTTTATTTAAATACGCTTCTAAAATTTGATCTTTTGTTAATACTTGCTCCATTCGTACAGAAAGAATAATTTCTTTGACTTTTCTATCAATCGTTTGATCAAAATTCAAAAATACTCTTCGAGCTAGCTGCTGTGTAATGGTACTGCCACCTGTTTGAATGGTTTCATTAAATACCTGCTGTTTAACAGCACGTGTAATTCCTTTAATATCAATTCCAATGTGACTCTCAAAATTTTGGTCTTCAGTTGCTATAAAAGCGTCTTGAATCACTTGTGGAATATCGTTTAGTTCAATCATTCTCCGATCTTCTGATGAACGGAGTTGTCCGATTAATGTCTCATCATTAAAATAGGCAAAACCTGAGACATTGTTTTCCATAACCTCTGCAACCATTTCTTCTGATGTGCGTACTGGTTCATCCTTTACTATAGAAGTGACGTAACCTAAAACTACCCCACCTGTTAAAATACCAAATATAATGCCAGTAATTAATATCCATTTTAATGTAAGTAAAGATATAATAAGAGATTTTTTTAATATTGTTTTTGATTTGTCTTTTTTATTTTTTTGTTCCTTTGACATTTTTGATCCCCCTCCGGTCTAATCCATTATAGCATAAAGGTTTTTGTTTGACATTCATCATAATAGAGTATAGATTTGTTTGACTTTAACTTGGTTGTTTGATATAAAAGAATGAAATTGCTAACAAAAGAATACAACTTTTTTACGTCATAAAAGAAAAAAAGTTGCACTTTTAAAAAAAATTGTTATTTGTAGGATTTTATTGGAGGGAACGTGTTCATGGCAAAGTGGGAAGAGCTTTCATTAGAGCAACAAACAGAGGTTACTAGACAAATAGAAGTCATTCGTCGTGGAGTAGTAGAAATTGTACCTGAGGATGAGCTGAAGCAAAAAATCATTAAATCTGTAGTAAATAAAAAACCTTTAAAAGTAAAGCTGGGAGTAGATCCTTCAGCACCAGATATACATATTGGACATACTGTTGTTTTACATAAACTTAGACAATTTCAAGAGCTTGGTCATACGATTCAATTAATAATTGGAGATTTTACAGGTCGTATCGGAGATCCTACCGGGAAATCTGAAACTCGTAAACAATTAACAGAAGAAGATGTATTGAAAAACGCACAATCCTATAAAGAGCAATTTGTAAAAGTGCTTGATCCGGATAAAATAGATGTTTATTTTAATTCTGAATGGCTTTCACCATTGAATTTTGCTGATGTTGTTGAACTTTCTGCTAAAGTGACAGTTGCTCGTATGTTAGAACGTGATGATTTTACGAAGCGTTACAATTCGGGTCAATCCATTAGCATCCATGAATTTTTCTATCCATTAATGCAAGGATATGATTCTGTGGCTTTGCAAAGTGACATTGAGATTGGCGGTACAGATCAAAAATTCAACCTTTTAATGGGACGGACACTACAAAAAGAGTATGGCGTTCAGACACAAGCAACTGTAATGCTTCCATTGATAGAAGGTTTAGATGGCGTAAAGAAAATGAGTAAGAGTTTAAATAATTATATTGGGATTAATGAGGAGCCAAGTGAGATTTATGGTAAATCAATGTCTATTCCAGATGAACTGATGGTGAAGTATTATGAACTTGCAACAGATATTTCTTTGGAAGCGTTAGATAAGTTGAAAAAGGGATTAGAAAGTGGGGAAGTCCATCCGAGAGATGCTAAAATGCAATTAGCTCATACATTTGTAAGGATGTATTATGGCAAAGAACAAGCTGATCAAGCAGAAGAACGTTTTAAAACTGTTTTTCAAAAGCGAGCCTTGCCTGAGGACATTCCAACTATTGATATCTCAACAGAAGAGCTTGATAACGGTGCGCTGCGATTGATAAATTTATTAGTATTATTAAAATTGCAAAGCTCAAATGGAGAGGCGAGAAGAAGCATTACACAAGGAGCCGTAAGAATTAATGAAGAGAAGATTACGGATGTTAATGCGGTGATAACTCCGAATGATGGTGATATTGTTCAAGTAGGTAAAAGAAAATTTGCAAAAATAAGCTTGTAAAAAAATAAGATGTTCATATTTTAAAAAGAAAAAACCCCTCATTTGAGGGGTTTTTAAATTATCTACTGTAAAGCTCGACGATTTGTTGTTCATTAATTTCAGGAGGTAATTCCGCACGTTCTGGATAGCGTACATATTTACCTTCCATTGTTTTTTCATCAAATTCAACATAAGCCGGCACAAAATTGCTGTTCTCTAATGATTCTTTGATGACTTTTAAACCTCTGCTTTTTTCTCTTAAACCAATAACGTCACCTGGTTTTACGGCGTAAGATGGAATATCCACTTTTTTACCATTTACAGTTACATGACCATGAGCTACTAATTGACGAGCTCCTGCACGTGAATTAGATAATGCAAAACGATATACAAGATTATCTAAACGGCCTTCTAATAAAATCATAAAGTTTTCACCAGAAATACCTTGCATTTTAGAAGCTTTATCAAACAAATTACGGAATTGTTTTTCGTTTAATCCGTACATATGACGAAGTTTTTGCTTTTCTTGAAGCTGTAAACCGTATCCGCTGATTTTTCTTCTTTGGTTTGGACCATGTTGACCTGGTGGATAATCTCTTTTTAATTCTTTTCCTGTACCGCTTAAAGAAATTCCTAAGCGACGACTTAATTTAAACTTTGGACCTGTGTAACGTGCCATGTATTTTTGACTCCTTTTATAATTAAATTGATTTTTGATATGTCGGTTCCAGTCTGTGCCTAATTTTATGCAGTTTAACCAAAGGGATAGCGAGGTTAAAACATTGACAAACACTTCAGCCGCCGGTTCATCGTCCACAAAATTAGTGAGGGTATTCACACAAATTTCATCCGCCATAAATACATAACGCTATCCACATTTCTCTAATCGTTAATTTTATAAGAAAGGTACTATAAAAGTCAAGTTTATCTACTAAAAAAAAATCTTTGAATGTAATGTCAGAATGATATAGTGCAAAATTACTAATTTAATAGTATTATAGATATATGGAAAATAGATTTGAAAAATGAAATCTTAAGGATGACCCTGATCCTTTTTGTTACTATCTTTTTTGTATGAAGAAGGTGTTTGTATGAACTTGAACAATAGTAAATATCAATTTAAAAAGGATAGTGTTGGAAACATTCAAGAATGGGACTTCAGTCATAATATTGAGAAATTGAATGTGAAACACCTCAGGCAGATCATCACGGATTCTTTTGGAGAGTTAACGGATCAAATCATTGCAGATTCACTTCAGATGAACGGAGCTTTTTTTGTTGTTGATTCAAATGGAAAAATTTTGAATAAATATGTATTTTCTGAGTGTTTATATTCTGAGAGGCTTGTTTTGAAGTTAAGTATAGATAAAATATGGAGTCAAACAGAGGTCGGAATGAATGCAATAAGTGATTGTATTTCAACTTTGAAACCAAGTTTATTCTCTTCTAAAAAACACTCAAACGAAATGATGATGAATTATATCACATGTGCAGTACCAATTTCATTGTCATCAAAAAAGGAACAAACAGTCATATTAGGTGCTGTTTTGAAAAAAAATGAACAGTTGAATGAGCTGTTTCTTATGAAAACGTTTGCTATGTCATTGCGAACTACAATGCTTAAAAATATTGAATCTTATATTCATTATAATTTATACACAGATTACTTGAAGGTTGCTAGAGAAAATGAGCAGAGAAAACAACTATATCAAATCAACAAAAACTTACAGTCTAAAAAAGATGCAGGGTTGATTATTTCTGAAGTAATACAGACAATAAAGGACATTTATCCAAAGTTGGATTTTCAACTTTTTTTATCAATGGATAATAAAACGAATATATCATTTAAAACGATTTCATTTGATATAGATGAAGATGTTTATTGCAAACGTGCTTTTATGCAAGGCAAAGTGCAAATAAACCAAATGGAACCCAATAATATGATCATCGCTGTTCCTCTCAAAGGGCATCAGGCTGTTTATGGTGTGTTTAGAATTCAAACAAATCTTGAGCCATTTGGTGATAAAGATATTCATTTTGTGTCCATGATCGTTGATTCAGCAGGAATTGCATTTGAAAATGCTAAATTGTTGGAGCAATCTAATTCTTCAGTTGATGAGTTAAGATTAATTAATGATATTACTAGAAAATTAAATAAAAGTTTAAATTTAAGTGAAATTTTTGATTACATATCAACAGAATTAATTAATATTTTTCAAGCAGATTTTGGATGTATACTTGAGTTTAATAAAGAAAATAATGAAATCGTAGTTAAATCAAGTAACATTACAAACTTGCCTCAGGAAGTTTTTTCTATTAATTATGGATTTTCAGGCATTGTCAATCAAACAAAAGAAGGACTAATCGTTCAGGATTATGAGATGAATCCAACTGTTAGTTCAAAAGTAATGGAAATCACATCATCTAGATCTTTGATTGCCTCACCTATATTAGTAAATGATGAAGTTTCGGGAGTTGTAATGTTTACAAATCGATTGCCGAACTTTTTTACCTATGATAACTTTAGACTTCTTCAAGTTCTATCCACACATATTGGATTAGCGATGAGTAATGCAACTCTACACGATGAGATGAATCGAATGGTCATTACAGATAACTTAACAGGTTTATATGCGAGACATTATCTAGATGAGCAAGTAAAAAGCAGCATACAAACTACACATCAATATGGATCTTTAATTCTTATAGACATAGATTTCTTTAAAAGAGTGAATGATACTTATGGTCATCAACTAGGAGATAAAATCTTGAAAAAAGTGAGTCAAATTATTCAATCCTGTATCCGTGACTCTGATATTGCTGCAAGATGGGGGGGCGAGGAAATCGCCGTTTATATTCCTGAAGCACAAGTTAAGCATGCATTAAAAATAGCGGAACGCATTCGCAAAAGAGTTTATCAGGAGACGAGCCCGCGTGTAAGTGTGTCTTGTGGGGTTTCCGATTGGAGTTTGAGTGATAATGTTGTTGGCGTCGAAACTCTCTTCTATAAGGCTGATATGGCGTTATATGAAGCGAAGAAAATGGGAAGAAACCAAATTCAAATCAATACATAAAAATCAACATCTAAACACTTCAAAAGGACTGAAGAGAGTTATTTTCACTTTTGAAGTGTTTTTTATTTTTATGTGTAGATGGAAACTTTTTAATCAGGAAAAAAATATGGTAAGATTTTATATGTGAAATTGAAATGAATTTTGAAGAAATAGATGGAGGCTGAATATAGTGAGAGATCCTAGAGTACAGACATTAGCTAAACAGTTAGTGAATTATTCTATTGAATGTAAACCTGGAGAAAAGGTTTTAATTGAAATGATTGGTTCTGAAAGAGAGTTGTTAAAGAGTGTTATTGAAGAGGTACATGCAAGCGGAGGGCTTCCTTTTGTTGAAATTACAGATCATTCTGTAATGAGATCTTTATTAATGAATGCTACGAAGGAACAAGTTGAACACTGGTCATCTTATGATTTGACTAGAATGGAAATGATGGATGCATATATAGGCATTCGTTCGGGTGACAATTCAAATGAACTTTCCGATGTGCCTGATGAAAACATGAAAATGTACATCAATGATTATCGTCATCCAGTACATTCTGAGCGAAGAGTGAAACATACGAAATGGGTGATTTTAAGATATCCTAACAATTCAATGGCTCAATCCGCAAATATGAGTACTGAGGCTTTTGAAGATTTTTACTTCAATGTATGCAATTTAGATTATAATAAAATGTCAAGCTCAATGGATGCATTGGTTGAATTGATGAATTCAACAGATAAGGTGAAAATTGTTTCTCCTGGTACCGAGTTGACATTTTCCATCAAAGATATCCCTGCGATAAAATGTGCTGGTTCCAACAATATACCTGATGGGGAAGTCTACACTGCTCCTGTATTGGAATCCGTTAATGGTACTATTTCATACAACACACCGACTGTGTATTCAGGCATTACTTTCGAGAATATTCAATTTAAGTTTGAGAATGGAAAAATAGTGGAAGCGACTAGCAATGATACTGAAAGATTAAATAAGGTCTTGGATTCAGATAAAGGTGCACGTTACATAGGAGAATTCAGTTTAGGATTTAATCCGTATATAAAAAATCCGATGAAGGACATTTTATTTGATGAAAAAATAGATGGAAGTTTACATTTCACTCCAGGTCAAGCTTACGATGAAGCAGACAATGGCAATCGTTCTTCCGTACATTGGGACTTAGTTTTAATACAAAGACCTGAGTTTGGTGGTGGGGAAATCTACTTTGATGATCGTTTGATTAGAAAAGATGGTCGTTTTGTTGTCAGTGAATTGGAGCAGTTAAATCCTGAAAATTTAAAATAACATAAGAGAAGTCAATATTTCTAGTGAAAATGACTTGCGCGAATTCATCTATACGATGTATCATATATTTAATGTAATATATGGTATTTATAAAATGGAGGGAAGCCCTATGTCAAAAAATGAAGCAATCATGGAAATATCTCAAACAGCAAATAAATTTACTTCATCTATCGTTTTACAGTTTGACAACAAATATATTGATGTGAAGAGCATCCTAGGTTTGTTCACTACATTGGTTGATTCAAACAGTTATGAACTACATGTGCATGGACCTGATCAAGAGGAAGCGACTGCTAGTATGAAAGAAGTATTTGCTAAACATAATTTAACAATTGAAGTCAAAGAAGATTAATTCTTAATAGATTTAATGTTAAATTCCTAGCTTCCTCTTTTATGAATAATGGATCATCTCTTGTGTATTTCAACGTTTTCGTCTAAACTATTTTTTAAGGGAAGTGACCATATCACAGGGGGGAAGTTGGGTGTCTACATCTGAAATATCTAACGATTTAGTTCAAAAAGCCTATGATCTTCTTCAAGAAGATGCAAATAAAATATTAAAGTTAATTGAAGTGCAAATGGAAACACTCACCAACCGTAGATGTCCTTTGTATGAGGAAGTCTTGGATACTCAAATGTATGGCTTATCAAGAGAGATTGATTTTGCTGTGAGAGCAGGTTTAATGTCAAGTAGTACAGGCAAAGAAATCATTAGTGAGCTAGAGAGGAATTTAGCCAAGCTGTATGAAGCGTTAAACCAATGTGAATGAGTATTCACTAATTCTGTTTATTAAGGGATGCCTCTACTATTTCAAATTTGGCTCTATGTAGAGCCTTATTCATATATTGAAAATAAGAAGGGGTGAGCTTATGTCCGGTTTTGACAATAGTGGTGCTGTACGTATTTCACCTGATGTAGTTGCAACAATTGCGGGTTTAACAGCGATTGAAACACCTGGTATTGCGGGTATGTCTGGTGGGGTTTCAGAGGGACTTGCTAAAAGATTAAGTGGAAAAAATGTACAAAAAGGTGTGTCTGTTGAAGTAGGACAATTAGAATCAGCCATTGATTTAAGAGTAATTGTAAATTATGGTTCCAAAATACATGAAGTTTGTAAAAACTTGCAAACGAATGTAAAGGAATCAGTAATGAGTATGACAGGTTTATCAGTGGTTGAGGTGAATGTCAAGGTAGAAGGTGTGGTTTTCCAAGAGGAGACTACTGATGCCCTTCAGAAAGTAAAATAAATAAAAAAAATAACCCTAGGGTTATTTTTTTTATTTAGATAAACGGTTATTTTCACGAGAGATACTGAGCAAGATACCAACACTGATCAGTGAAGTAATCATAGATGAGCCCCCTTGACTAATAAAAGGAAGAGGAACCCCCGTTATTGGAATTGCATTAGTAACCCCTCCAATATTGATAAGGGCTTGGATTGCTAATATCCCTACGATCCCAGTTCCTACTAATGTACAAAACATATCTGTAGATTTAATAGAAATGATTAAACCTCTCCACAATAATAATAAGTAAGTCATTAAGAAGATAGTACTACCGATAAACCCTAGTTCTTCTGCGATAATGGAAAAAATAAAATCATTAAAAGGAAAAGGGAGATAAAAAAGTTTTTGAATGCTTTGTCCAAAACCAGCCCCTGTCATCCCACCATGTCCAAAAGCATATAAAGACTGGATGATTTGATAACCACTACCCAGTTGATCAGACCAAGGGTCTTGGTAAGATGTAAATCGACTTAATCTAATATTAATAGCAGTGCTTGTAGTTTCAAACTTAGTTAATAGGAATAGAAGTAGGCTCATAACTCCTAAAGATACCGTTAATATGCCAAATAAGTGTTTTAGATTAGCCCCTCCAACAAAGACAACTAGTAAAGTACCAAATATAAGAATAGCAGCTGTCCCAAGGTCTGGTTGAATAAGTATTAATCCCGACACGAAAGCAATAATAACTAAA
Source organism: Chengkuizengella axinellae (assembly GCF_030730905.1). Taxonomy (GTDB): domain Bacteria; phylum Bacillota; class Bacilli; order Paenibacillales; family KCTC-33759; genus Chengkuizengella; species Chengkuizengella axinellae. Next base: position 871,271 of record NZ_JAVAMP010000001.1, read on the forward strand.
ACAGGTAACAAACCTGTTTTAAAATCTCTAAACTGTTCTCCCTTTTTACAGATAAGAGCAGATATGTACAGGATGATACCTATTTTTGCAAATTCTGAAGGCTGTAAAGTTCCAAATGAACCGAGAGTAATCCAACTTCTAGCTCCATTTAGTGGCTCGGTGAATAACACAAAAACCAGCATGATGATGATCGTAAAATTTATGGGTGAAATCCATTTTTTAAGCTTTTCAATACGCATATTCATTACAAAAAACATAGCAACTAAACCAACAATGGCAAACACAACTTGTTTTTTCGTATAATATAAGGCATCTTGTTGATAAAAAGAAGCAATCGGGGAACTAGAACTAAAAACCATCACGATTCCAAATCCTACAAGTAAAAAAGTTAAAACGAGCAGAATAAAATCAGGAGTCCCTCTTCTACCGTTATCCATTTTAAGGGACCTAGCTTAATAGTTTTTCTAATTCTGATATTTTTTCGTTAGCTACTTTTAAAACAGGCTGAGGGATATCAGCGTTATAATCTACTCCATGTGGGAAGCTTTCTTGACCTATGTATATGTCCTCTGGTGTCAATACAGCATATGGAGATTCCATTTTTCCGTCAATCACTCTGCAATTGACTCTTAAAAAATAGACATCATTTTTTTGGTCTTGTATTCTAAGATCATATGTAGCTCGATAATACTCCCACTGTCCTCTCACAAATCCTAAACCGCCTGTAATTTCATCCATATATTTTAATTCGCTTTGCAGTCCTTGTAATTCTTTTTTTTCTAAAATCATTAGTTGACCTCCTAGACCTTTTTATTCTTTATCCATGATAGTATGTTTCATTCAGTTGTGCAAGTTTAAACCCAAAAAAGTGAAGAAAAACAAACGATTGTTTAAGCTTCGAACTATTTAAATCTCTAGTGTGTTAAGGGATAGTGTTGAGGGATGATTTACATATTTTAAAATTTAGTGACAAAAGAAAGAGGTTATTGATGATATAATATGAAGAAAGAATAAATGATTCGATGTGAAGGTGATGAATTTGAATAAATATACTCAAAAAATAGAAACACTTTTCCCCGAGATGGTGAAATGGAGAAGACATCTACATATGAATCCTGAATTGTCTTTTCAAGAAAGTGAAACTACACAATTTATATTTGATAAACTATCGGAGTGGGGCATAAATGCCATTAAATCTAAAAACAATGGTGTGATAGGCACAATATATGGAGATAAATCCGGTCCTACAGTTGCATTAAGGGCTGATATCGATGCATTGCCTATTCAAGATGAAAAAAAGGTGCGTTATGCTTCACAAAAAAAGAATATTATGCACGCATGTGGTCATGATGGTCATACAGCTAGTTTGCTTTCGATAGCAAAAATACTGCAAGAAGACCGATCTGAGTTAACTGGGAATGTCAGGCTTATATTTCAACCTGCTGAGGAACAATATCCAGGTGGAGCGTTATCTATTATTGAAGATGGTGCATTGGAAGATGTGGATGTCATTTATGGTGTACACTTATGGACGCCTTTGCAAACAGGAATTGCTTCTTCAGTTGCAGGACCAATCATGGCATCCGTTGATGAATTTAAAATCAAAGTGATAGGAAAAGGAGGTCATGCTGGATTACCGCATGATACAGTGGATAGTACCTTGGTTGGAGCTCAGTTAGTGGTTCAATTACAATCTATTGTTAGTAGAATGATCAATCCAATAGAACCAGCAGTTGTGTCTGTAGGTTCATTTCATTCAGGGGAAAGCTTTAATATTATTTCATCTCTTTGTACAATCAAAGGCACAGTAAGAACGTTTAATGACAAAATCAGAGCTTATATTCAAGAGCGATTTACTCATATATGCAAACAAATCGGTGAGCTGTATGGTGCCGAAATTGAGTTGGATTATATTAATGTATATCCACCTGTTGTAAACCATAAGAATGAAACGAATCGCTTTATTAAGATGAAAGAAAGCGAAATTGTACATGCTGAAATTTCAACTTCCCCTTTAATTATGGCTGGAGAAGATTTTTCGTATTATTTAAAGAAAGTTCCTGGTTGTTTCATGTTTGTAGGTGCTGGTAATGAAGAGAAAGGAATGAATTTCCCTCACCATCACCCTAAATTTGATTTTGATGAAAGAGCAATGAAAAATGCGGTAGAGCTGCTTTTAGGGATGACGTTAGATTATATGTATGTAAATGCATCGAATGGGTAACTATAAATTTGAATCCGTATTTGAGTAATGATCGTTCAAAATGGTTCACTTTTGAACACGTACTATAAGATTAGGAGGATTACCCATGTCAACACTAAAAGATATTATGACTACTGATTGTGTAACAGTGACCTCACAGGATAACATTTATGAGGCTGCAGTAAAGATGAAAGAACATAATATTGGAATCATCCCTGTTGTGGAAGGCAAAAAATTGATCGGGGTATGTACGGACCGTGATTTAGTAATTAGAGGCTACGCAGAAAAAAAATCAGGTTCAACAGCTGTAAATGAAGTGACTAGCACAAACATAATAACAGCTTCTCCAGAAACAAGCATTGATGATGCAGCCAATATGATGGCAGAGCAGCAAATACGTCGTTTGCCAGTTGTAGAAAATGGAGAGCTATGTGGAATTGTTGCAATTGGTGACCTGGCTGTACGTGATATTTTTGAAAATGAAGCTAGCGATGCATTAAGTAAAATATCTGAACCGACACAAGAGCAGCAAAATTTTGCTCATTAAAATTTAAAATATCTAAAATTTAGTAAAAAGAATATGAAAGAAAAAAGGGGGGCCATCTGTGGCCCCCTTTCAAATAGGGAGTGATAAATCTTGTCATGTTTAATTGTACAAGCTGATTTCACATTGCTTTTTGAAACGGACTCACCTAAATTTGAAGAGGTTAGTGAGTATCTATCTCTTTTCTCTGATTTAGTGAAAACACCTGAACATATCCATACATATAAAATAACTCCTCTATCTTTATGGAATGCTTCAGCTTCTGGGGTTAAATCCCAAGAAATCATTCGTTTTTTAAAAAAACATAGTAAATTTGAAATTCCTTTAAAAATTTGCAAAGACATTCAAATGTATATGAATCGTTATGGGATTTTAAGATTAGAAAAAAATAATGACTCTTTGACATTAATATCTAGAGATTCAGACATCATGAAACGGATTCGAAAATCGGATTCAATTCAACCGTATTTATTAGAAGAGATAGATCAGTATTCATGCAGAATTGATTTGAAACATAGGGGAATCATCAAACAAGAATTAATTCAATTAGGATTTCCTGTAGAAGATATTGCAGGATATTTATCTGGTGAAACGTTACAAATACAATTAAGTGATCTGGAACTTAGAGATTACCAATCAAATGCAATCGAATCTTTTTATCAAGGAGGAAGTAAAAGTGGTGGAAGTGGATTAATCGTTCTACCTTGTGGTTCAGGTAAAACCATCGTAGGTATGGGGGTTATGTCAAAAGTGAACTGTGAAACATTAATTTTGACTACAAATATGACTTCAGTGAAACAATGGAAACGAGAAATATTAACAAAAACAAACGTTACTGAGGAATTTATTGGAGAATACACTGGGGAACTGAAACAAGTAAAACCCATTACCATTGCTACTTATCAAATTCTAACACATCGAAAAAGCAAGGTTGATGAATTTATTCATATGGAGCTTTTCAAAAAAAGAGATTGGGGATTGATTATTTACGATGAAGTACATTTGCTGCCTGCACCTGTTTTCAGAGAAACTGCTAATATTCAAGCTACCAGAAGATTGGGTTTAACAGCAACATTAATCAGGGAAGATGGCAGAGAAGAGGATGTATTTTCCTTAGTAGGTCCTAAAAGATTTTATTTTCCGTGGAAAAAGCTTGAACAACAAGGTTGGATATCAACAGTAAAGTGTTATGAAATTCGGGTTGAATTATCAGCTGATCTAGAAAAACAGTATAATCAAACGGAAAATCAAAAGCAAAAGTATAGATTAGCTTGTGAGAATTCCTTGAAAATCGATGTGATTGAACAGCTTATTGGATTACATTCAGGAACACCAACTCTTATTATTGGTCAATATATAGATCAATTGAAAAAGATTTCAAATATTTTAAAAGCACCATTAATTACAGGACAATTGCCTCAATTAGAAAGAGAACGGTTATACAGTGAATTTAAAGAAGGAAAGGTTACGTTGCTGGTCGTATCAAAAGTAGCCAATTTTGCAATTGATTTACCTGATGCTGGTGTTGCCATTCAGGTATCTGGTAGCTTTGGTTCAAGGCAAGAAGAAGCACAGAGACTTGGTAGAGTTTTAAGACCTAAGAAAACAAATAATAAAGCACATTTTTATACATTAATTACGAAGGATACAAAGGAGCAGGAATTTGCGTTAAAAAGACAATTATTTTTGGTCGAACAAGGTTATCAGTATCAAATTTTAGATTCGAATCAAATAACGAAGAAGGAGCTGCTAACCTCGTGAATTGTGAAAAGTATCTTTCCAAGTTGCCAGCATCTTTTATTGAAGAAATTCAAAACGATTCAACATATGCTCAAATCATAAGAAACGGACATGAGCTAAAGGATTGTTTAACATCTTCTGATTTATTAATGAAGTGTTATGAGAAATTAAGTTATCTAGAAAAGAAAACTTTGAATTTAATCCTTAGAAACTTTGGCTATGGTCCATTTGAATGGAAAGACATGCTTTTATCAGTAGATACACCATTTTCAGAATCGGAAATTAAGGTAGGTCTTACACTTTTAAGACAAAAAGGAGTTGTTTTTACATTTCGAAAAACATGGGGAGATCATGTTTTTGTAATTCCCAAAGATAGTTTTCGTTCCTGGGTAAGCGTATTGATGCCGGATACAAATAAGATGGAATATTTACCTGATGAGGAAGTTCAACCTACTCATAAGATAGGACGTGGATTTTCATTTGATATGTTTCAATTCATTATTTTTATAGAGAAAAATGAGTTGGAATTAACACAAGCCGGATTGGTTAAAAAACGGCAAGTTCAAAAAATATGTGATTTCATTGATTTTAATGAAGAGGATTTAGAATATATTGATTTTAAATACGAGGGGGAGGATGTTTATCCAAAACAATTTGCAATAGTACTTGATATGATGATGAGATTGCAATTAGTCAATAAAGAATCTAAATCATTTCATCTAAATATGGAAAAAACACATGTTTGGCTTCTTCAAAATATGGATCAAATGAATAGGATTTTATATGAAAACTGGCAGCAAATATGTATGCCTAGTAATGTTTGGCTTCAGCTAATATGGGCAAAAATAGAGACTCTGGACTATGATATGTGGTATCCTATAGATGAACTGATAAAGTGGGTAAAAGGCACGCAGATTTTACAGTCCACTAATATAGATGAAACGCATTGCGCTAACCAAATACTAAATTGGATCAAAAGTTATGCGGGATTTGGTTGGATTGAGATAGGGAAAAACAACAAGGATGAATTTGTTTTCAAATGGAAGATTAATATTCATGCTGAAGTAGAAGTAGATATACCTGTAGTAGATGAGGTGCAGTTTTATGTTCAAGCTGACTTTGAAGTTATTGTTCCTCCCAATGTTCCTTTTCATATCAGATGGGAACTTGAAGGAATGTCAGAGATCACATATTCAGACCTTATTATGCGTTATAAATTGCATAAAAAAAGTATCGAAAGAGCGAGACAAAAAGGAAAAACATCAACAGATCTGATTCTTTTTTTGGAGCAAAATTCAAAATATGAATTGCCTGAGAATGTAAAGAGCTCAATTGAAGAATGGTCTGAACAGTTTGGGAAGATTGTGATTGAAGAGGTTCTATTATTGAGATGCTCGGATAGTAAAATATCAGAACAAATAAAAGAAAATCCGATATTTCAGCCATATATTCTAACGATGTTGGGTGATCGGGATTTTATTATTGATAAAGGCAGCTCCAAAGAATTTTATAGGAAGTTAGAACAGCATGGATATTCACCTTTTATTAAAGAAACAAATAAGCAAAATTCGAATCAAATAGACAAAAACAACTCTGATATAAAACCTATTCATCTAGACGATTCATTTATGTTTGAGGACACTTCGTCAGCTTCAAAAGGATTGATCTATTCTAATAAAGCAATGTTATATTATGATATGGAAAAAACATTTCCAAAAGTAATAGATGTCTATCCAAAATTAGAACAAATTCCACCAATGTGGTTAAAACAATATAGATCTTACCATCCGTCAACAGAAAAGGAAATTGTACAAAAAGCCATTGAAAATCGTGTATATTTAAAATTGCGTAGCAATCATAAAGAGAGAACCATTTTGCCAAAAGAATTAGAAGAAAAATCAGATCAATATTCAGTACGAGGATTTGAAAACAATGATGAAATTACCTTATTTTCCCATCAATGGAATGAAATGAGGTTGATTTTCCCTGGGATTAATGATAAATAGTTATTAAGTCCTAATTAATGTATGAAAAAAAGGGCGTTTTACAATTATCTCTAACTTATAAATAGAATTAGATAGGAATGATATAGATGAGTGTATATGAACTCACTGATTTGGATATGTCTACGTTGTTAATGGAAGCATATGATCTTGGTGATATGATAAATGCTTCCGAGGAGCTTAACGATTATTTGTTTTGGAAAAAAGAGATTGAAAAAGACGCAGAGGTTCAAATAAAGGTAAATCAATTTCTGAAAAAGAAGGAGATTTATGAGGATTGCGAGAGGTTTGGACAATTTCATCCAGACTATCATTCAGCTTTAGAAGAAGTTCAAAAAGTAGAAAAAGAATTAAATGAGTTAAATAAAGTTAGAAAGTTCAAAGAATCGGAAGAGAAGATTGATCTTCTCCTATATTCGATTTCTAAAACTCTCGCTCATGAAATTTCAGAGGAGATAAAAGTGCCAAGCAACAATCCCTTGCCAACAGTAGCAGGCTGTGGCTCAGGTGGATGCAGTGGAAAGTGCAGTTAAAGACTTTTGTCCCTGCCAGAATGTTCAGATCAAACTTAAACATTCTGGCAGGGTATTAAAAAAGGTTATAAAAAAGGTTATACACGGTGAAGCTTAAATACAGGTTCTAAACGACCTACATTTTCATTCCTGCGATTCTTTATAATTGGATAATGAAACCTAGTTAGTTCTTGTTTTTCGTGTGATGAAAGCAAGCCCAATTGAGATAGAATTTCTACAGCTGATGGATAAGAAGCTCTTTCTGCTCCGTCACTAACTTTGATTGCTATACCTAAATCTTCTGAAGGGATTGTTAAAGCAAATACACCTTCATTGCCCATTTTTCCAAGAATACGACCTTTAGTGGCTTGAATGAGATGTGTATCAAATCGCTCTGTTCCTGCTATATAAAATGGTTGCAAAGAAACAGCATGAACTATTTTTTCACAAGCTTGTTTCTTTCTTTCAGCTAAAGAGGTCGGTGAACCCAATTTTGCAAAAGCAGTTGCTAACTGGTGAACTGTTATTCCAAACACAGGAACACCACAGCCGTCTTTAGCAATATTAATCTCGCTTGTTTTAGCCCCTGTCATTTCTTTGATAGTTTCTAACATGATTTGTTGAACTGGATGTTCGACGGATAAATAGCTATTCAATGGGCAATTTAATAATTTGGACAACAGAAGCATGCCAGCATGTTTTCCAGAACAAGTATTATGCAGGCTTGTGAATTGAACATTTTCACGAAGCAACCTTTCTCTTGTTTCTTTATGAAGTGGCTTTTGTTCTCCGCATAACAATTGAGAATGATTTAAATTTATTTTAGTGAGAATGGATTGTACTGCTCTGACATGTTCTGATTCTCCATTATGTGAAGAGCAGATAACAGCAATTTCTTCATCCGATAATTCGATATCAGTATTTAATACTTCTTCCATGATTGGAATCGCTTGCAACAGCTTGGCAGTGGACCTAGCATATGTTTTATAGTGGGGATCTCCTAAATAATATTGAAGTTTGCCATCTGAATTTGAAACCGCAATATAACCATCGTGTAGGCTTTCGATCATAGATCCTCTTTTTACATGTATCAAAGTAGTCAAGAAATTCACTCCCTTTAGTTTTAAGAAATTATGAATTTGAGGTGTTAAAATGTTTACTGGAAGAACTGGACTCATCATATGGGTTAAACATATAAAAGCATTAAGATTAGTTGAAAGATATGGCACAATTCACTATGTATCAAAAAAGATGAAGTATGTAGTGTTATATGTTAATGAAACAAAGGTAGAACAAACGATTGCTCAATTAAACAAACTGAATTTTGTTATAAACATTGAACGATCTTATCGAAGAGAAATTAAAACAGATTATGATACTAATGTGCCTGATAAAACTAGATTTTACTCCATTTAATTAAAATCCCATTTGATTATTACTTAATGCAAGCTAGATGTCAAATGAAAATCATTATCTTTTTGTACATATTAAAAGCGCCTAAACTTAGATTGATGATGAACTAACATCAATCCTTCTAAAAGGCGCTTTTTTTCCGGCTATATTTCAGATCAAAAATCCTTCATTTAGTTTTCTTCTTTTACCTTGAATCGTTCTACAGATTGATTTAATTCTGTAGACATGGATAATAAGTCATCAATTCGGTCTATGACAGTAGTCATATTTGAAGTTGTTTCGGTTGCAGATGCGGCAACTTCTTCAGTACTTGATGTTGTTTCCATCGCATAGGAAGAAGATTCCTTGGAATTGGTCTGAATAGATGATACACTTGATTTTTGCTCTCGTAGCAAATTATTCATTGAATTAATGGATAGTAACACTTTATCCATGGATTCAATAATTTCCAATAAAGCTGTTTTAGCTTTTTCCGCTGCCATTCTTTCTTCATGGGCTTGTTCTATGTTATAAGCCATTGTATTGTTTACATTAGAGATTGAATCAAGTACAAGATTAATGATTTCCTCTACGTTGTCTGAAGCTTCCTTGCTTTGTACTGCTAATTTTCTTATCTCATCAGCAACAACAGCAAATCCTTTTCCCTGAGTTCCTGCACGAGCAGCCTCAATACTAGCATTTAAAGAAAGCAAATTTGTTTGCTTGGCAATATTTTTTGAGGTTTCAAGTATTTTTCTGATTTGGAATGCACGTTCTTCTAGTATATTGACTTCTTTAGAAGAATGATCTGTAGATTCGGCCAAAGATTGAACTCCATCGATCACGTTTTCAAGAATGGATTGATTATCATTGATTGTTTCCTGAGTATGTTTAGCTTTTTCTATAACATTATTTTTTTGCGTTTCAATTTCAGTGGCAAGCTCCATAAATTGATCGATTTTATCATCGGTTTCCTGGCTTATAGTTGCTTGATATTCAGAGCTATGAGCAATTTCGTCGATGGCTGCTGTGATTTGTTTAGAAGCTACAGCTACTTCGTCCACAGTTAGACGAAGCTTCTCTGATGTAGTGAGAGTTAGTTTTGACGCCTGTTTCGTATTGGTTACAAGCTGATTTAAGCTGTACACCATTTCGTCAAACGAATCTGCAAGCATCCCAATTTCATCTTTTCGTTTGATATTAGTTGTTTGGGTTAAATCCCCTTTAGAAATTCTATTTGAGACGGATATTAATTTTTTGAGGGGTTTAATTAATCTATTGGAAAACCCAAAAGCAATGATAGTGACTGCTGCCAATAAAGATAAAACAACGATGATGATTACATTTCTAATTTCTGAAACTGCACTAAATGCAACAGTTACTGGAGTTTCGACAAAAACAGCACCACCAATTTGATTATCATATACATAAGATGTCACATGTGAGACCCCATTTTCATCTTTAAAAATTCCATATCCACTCATACTATTGATTTCTGAAAATTCAGTAGTTTCCAATTTGGCGATCATATCCATGACACCTTCGTGTTCAAGTGTGTTTTCAACAGCTCCATCTTGATTTATTAATGCTAGATGTTCTTCGTCATCTGAAGCTACTAAGTATCCATCACTTGAAATTAAAAACATTTGATTTTGATTTTCTTCGAAATTTCCTCTTATCTCCTTCCAAGCGGACTGTAAACTTAAATAAGTTCCAATTGTTCCAATGGGTTTGTTAACTAAATCAGTCACTGAATTTGAAACTTCCAAAATAAATTTCGGTCCCATCATATAGTTGCTTTCTTCAATTTTTCCTATGTAGTTACCTGTATTATTTACTTTTATGTAAGAGGAATCTTCGGAACGGTCTTGCATAATAGAGGAGAATCCAGACCGTAATACTTCTTGGCCCGTTTCATCTATTTGGTAGATATCAATAAATTTCGAGCTTGTCCCTTGCAAGTGGGAGAATCCAATGTTGATTTCTTCAGTAGATTTGTTTTTTAATAAATCAGACATTAGATTTAATTCTTCAGAAGTTGTGAGAACATAATTTTGCAATGATTGCAGTTGGGTTTGAGCTACCATTAAAGATTGATTTTGAATATTTTCCTCCATTTTTGTTGATACGTAAGGAGTAATAATTATACTAAGTAAAAGTCCAGTAGTTACCATAGAGAAGAAAAATAACAGATTGATTTTTGTCCCTATCCCATGAATGTTAAATTTTTTTCTTATGTATTTTGACCTATCTTGTGTATCTTTTTTTATGTTTTTTGCCACACAAAAACCCCCTTAATAAATCCAATTGTATTAATTGAATTATATCATTAATAGGGGGTATGAATACTGCATTTCGGTAAAATGTTTCCAAAATAAAACATATTTAATACATTTTTCTACATAAAAAACTATAGATAATAAAATAATAAGCATAACATCATAATACAAAATAATACTAACCCTGTTACAAGAAGTGGTTTAATGAAATTGAATTCAGACATTTCTGAAGGTAGTCTCATCGAGTCTATATCATCACCCAGCATTTCTCCTTGGCGAGTAGTTCTTTTTACCACTTTTCGAATACTAGAATAGAAAAAATCGAAAAAACCGCCTCTAACAACAATGAGGAATAAGCCAAGTAATAAAAATACCGCTGAGATGATAAAAATCGAATTGATGTATGAGACTAAGGTAATTTCTTTATAATAAAGAAGCGATAGGAAAAAAGGTGCTAAAAAAATAAAAATATTGAATAAAATTACCTTTTTATTGTATAAATACATGATCAACCTCCTAAATCTCATTATATAATTCGGGTTCTAAAAAGGGAAGTTTTTAAGAAGATAACGCTTTACCATAAGACTATAATGACGTTTTACAGTGATAAAATAATTACTAAAATATAGTACTGTAGACCTATTATTTTGTATCTTAAGTCATTAGTTTTATCAAAAATTGTAAAAATAAATAGGTATTTAGAATTATCAAAAAAATAATGTACAATTTATAGAAAAGCTGTATAATAAGAGTAGTGGACAGAAACCCACTGGAAAAAAATGATTAAAAAAGGGGAGAATTTATTCATGAGAAAGACAAAATGGTCTTTTCTACTAACACTCATGTTAGTGTTAAGTGTGTTCGTAGCTGCATGTAGCGGCGGAGGAGAGGCAACTCCTGAAGAAACACCTGCAGATGAAGGTACTACAACTGAAGGAGAAGCAACAACTCCAGAAGAACCAGCATCAGATGTAGCACAAGTATTGAACGTGCTTGAAACAGCTGAAATCCCAACAATGGATACTGTAATGGGTACAGATGCAGTTGCTTTTGAATGGGGTAACGCAGTATTTGAAGGTTTATACGCTTTAGGTGAAAATGCACAACCTGTTCCAGGTGTTGCAGAAAGTCATGAAGTAAGTGAAGATGGTAAAGTTTATACTTTCAAATTACGTGAAGATGCAGTATGGTCTGATGGCTCTCAAGTAGTAGCAGACGATTTCATCTTTACTTGGCAAAAGGTTGTAAACCCAGAAACTGGTTCTCAGTATAACTTTATAATGGGTGACATACTTAACGCAAACAGCATCATGGCTGGTGAAATGACTCCAGACCAGTTAGGTGTTAAAGCAATTGATGAAACAACTTTAGAAGTAACTTTAGAGCAACCAGTTGATTATTTCCTTTCATTAACTGCGTTCCCTGTATACTTCCCGCAAAAGCGTGAGTTTGTAGAAGCGCAAGGTGAAAACTATGCTCTTGAAGTTGAAAACTTACTTTTCAATGGTCCATTTGTTATGACAGAGTGGAAACATGAAGAAGGTTGGGTACTTAAGAAAAACCCTAATTATTGGGATAAAGATGTAGTTAAGTTAGAAGAAATCAACATTAAAGTAGTAAAAGACGTAGCTACTGGAGTGAACTTATACGACACTGGTAAAGTTGATCGCGCTGGATTAACTTCTGAATTTGTAGACAAGTATAGAAATGATCCTGCATTCACGACAATTGAAGAAACAGTTGTATTCTGGTTTAAAATGAACCAAGAAAATGAAGCCTTAGCAAATGAAAACATTCGTAAAGCGATTGCATTAGGTGTAGATAGACAAGGATTAACAGATGTTATCTTAAACAATGGTTCTATTCCTGCATATACAGCAGTTCCTAAGGGATTTGTTTCCCACCCAGAAACTGGTGAAGAATTCAATGACAAATACGGTAATTTCTATGAGTTTGATGCTGATCTAGCATTAGAGCACTGGAATAAAGGTTTAGAGGAATTAGGATTAACTGAACTTTCATTAGAAATTTTAGGTGGAGATACTGAAACAGCTAAGAAATCTGATGCTTACTTTAAAGATCAATTAGAGAAACATTTACCTGGATTAACTGTTACATTATTAGAGGTTCCATTTAAACAACGTCTTGAATTAGACGAAACTCAACAATATGATCTTCAAGTTGCAGGTTGGGGTCCAGACTATCTTGATGCTATGACTTTCGTTGATCTTTGGGTAACTGGTGGCGGTCATAACATGATGAGTTATTCTAACCCTGAGTTTGATCAATTAATTGAAGATTCTAAAACGAATTTAACTGGTGTTGAGCGTTTTGAAGCAATGCAAGAAGCTGCTCGTATCGTAATGGAAGATGCTGCATTCTCTCCACTTTATCAACGTGCAAGAGCAGTGTTAATTCAACCATACATTAAAGATATGTTTGTTCTTCCTTTTGGTCCAGATTATACTTATAAGTGGGCATCTATTGAGAAATAAGTAATCAAACATGTTAGTGTTTATTTAAATTAGGAAAGAGAGTATGTGCTCTAGCCCATACTCTCTTTTTCCCTGTAAGCTGTTGAATGACTTGTGTGAATGCACAAAATCGATTAGGAGGTGCAGAAATGGCAAAATACATTTTGAAACGTGTAGCATTTTCATTTATTACATTATTAATTATTGCATCCATTACGTTTTTCTTAATGAAACTTATGCCAGGAACACCGTTTACTGCTCAAGAGAAATTAACTGAAGTTCAAATAGAGATTTTAAATGAAAAATATAACTTGAATGATCCAGTGCCAGTTCAATATGCTAAATATATTGGTAACATGTTAAAAGGAGATCTAGGGGTTTCTTTTCAATTTGATAATCGAAATGTTACTGATTTAATATTAGACCGCATTGGACCTTCTGCTCATCTTGGTTTGCAAACGTTAATCTTTGGAGCAATAGCCGGAATAATTTTTGGTGTAATTGCAGCACTGAAGCAAAATACGATGTGGGATTATGGATCTACATTTTTAGCCGTATTAGGTAAATCAATACCGAATTTTGTCTTTGCAGGGATGTTGCAATATTTTATTGGTGTAAAACTTGGTTGGTTTCCAGTCGCATTTTGGGAAGGGCCGTCCTATACAGTTATGCCTACCATTGCAAACGCAATGTTTACCTTAGCAGTAGCTGCTCGTTTTATGAGAACTGAAATGATCGAGGTCCTATCATCTGATTATATTGTAACTGCAAAAGCTAAAGGGTTAAGCAGTGCAGTGGTGACTATAAAACATGGGTTGCGTAATGGATTAATACCACTGGTTACAGTGTTAGGTCCTTTAGCAGCAGGTTTATTGACGGGTTCACTCGTTATAGAAAGGATTTTTGCTATTCCGGGACTAGGTGAACAATTTGTGCGTTCAATTACTACAAATGACTTTCCTATGATTATGGGTATAACATTATTTTATTCTGTTTTTCTAATATTTGTAATTTTATTAGTTGACATTTTATATGGTATTATCGACCCTCGTATCCGTCTTGCAGGAGGTAATAAATAATATGAAATCTGAAGAAATATTGTCTAAACAATTATTTGAACCTGCAACTATAGATCCAAGTAAGGGTGAGGAAATTACAAAACCAACTCTTTCTTATTGGCAGGATGCTTGGTTGAGAATTAGAAAAAACGTTGGCGCCATTATTGGTATTATTTTGCTAGTGACTTTAATATTTTTTGCTCTTGTCGGACCATATATGACACCATATGATTCATTTGAGCAAGATTTATCTAGAGCCAAACTACCGCCTAAAATACCTGTTCTTGAAAATATAAGCTGGCTCCATTTGGATGGAACCATTCAATTTACAAAAGATCAGCCACGAATAGATGTATATGAACAAAAAGGGATTGAAGAGTATTTTTGGTTCGGTACTGATGGGTTAGGTCGCGATTTATGGACAAGAACTTGGGAAGGAACACGTATTTCTTTATTCATTGCATTGGTAGCTGCGTTGATAGACATGGTAATCGGTGTAGCATATGGTGGAATCTCTGCCTATTATGGGGGCAGAGTAGACAATGTAATGCAAAGAATAGTTGAAATATTGTATGGTATCCCATTTTTAGTGGTTGTTATTTTATTTATGCTAATTTTAAATCCCGGCATATTATCGATCATACTTGCCATGACAGTAGTTGGATGGCTTGGAATGTCTCGAGTTGTCCGAGGACAAATATTAAAATTAAAAAATCAAGAGTTTGTATTGGCATCTAAAACACTGGGAGCCAAAGATTCTAAAATAATTATTAAACATTTATTGCCGAATATTACGGGTGTAATTATTGTTAATACAATGTTTACGATACCTGGTGCTATATTTGGTGAAGCATTCTTGAGCTTTATTGGATTAGGTTTACCTGCACCAATGGCATCACTAGGAACCTTAATCGAAGATGGTTTCAAATCATTACAAATTTTTCCACATATGATCTTGTTCCCGGCAATTGTTATCAGTGTCATTATGATAGCATTCAACCTTGTAGCAGACGGATTACGCGATGCGCTAGATCCTAAAATGCGCGACTAATAAAGGTAGGTGGTAAATATGGAAAAAATACTTGAAGTAAAAAATATGCACGTTTCATTTGATACATTTGGTGGTGAAGTTCAAGCTGTTCGTGGTGTTGACTTCGATTTGAATAAAGGTGAAACGCTAGCCATTGTTGGTGAATCTGGATCAGGCAAATCAGTGACATCCAAAACAATTATGCGTTTGATTCCTACACCACCAGGTAGAATTAAAGAAGGTGAAATCCTTTTTGGCGGTAAAGATTTAGCCAAACTTTCAGAAAAAGAAATGCAAAAAATTAGAGGTAAGGATATCTCTATGATATTCCAAGACCCAATGACTTCCTTGAACCCAACAATGAAGGTTGGGAAACAAATTATGGAAGGTTTAATTAAACATCAGAAATTAAGCTCTAGTGCTGCTAAGGAACGAGCTATCGAATTATTAGGATTAGTTGGTATTCCGCAGCCGGAGGTTCGTATAAATCAATTTCCTCATCAATTTTCTGGAGGGATGCGTCAGCGTGTTGTAATTGCAATCGCACTAGCTTGTAATCCTAAAATTTTACTGGCAGATGAACCTACTACAGCGTTAGATGTAACCATCCAAGCTCAAATAATTGAATTGATGAAGGATTTACAGAAAAAAATGAATACATCCATTATTTTTATCACACATGATCTTGGTGTAGTAGCCAATGTGGCTGATCGTGTTGCAGTAATGTACGGTGGAAAAATAGTTGAGATTGGTACAGTGGATGAAATATTCTATAATCCACAGCATCCATATACATGGGGGTTGCTTAGCTCTATGCCTAGCCTGGATGCTAAAGAGGATGAATTATTTGCGATTCCTGGTTCACCACCAGACTTAATAAATCCACCAAAAGGTGATGCATTTGCAGTTCGTAATCAATTCGCACTTAAAATTGACTTAGAAAAGGAACCACCGATGTTTAAGGTTTCCAATACTCATTATGCTGCAACGTGGTTATTACATGAAAATGCTCCAAAAGTAGAACCGCCACCATATATTAAACGATTGAAAGAGACAAAACAATTGTCTAAGTCGGGTGCGAAAGCGAGTGATCACAAATGAGTAAACAAAAGCTTCTTGAAATCAATAACTTGAAACAGCATTTTGAAATATCTAGAGGTAATGTAGTAAAAGCAGTTGATGGTATTTCATTTGATGTGTATAAAGGTGAAACTTTTGGTCTTGTTGGGGAATCAGGCTGTGGTAAATCAACTACAGGACGAACCATTATTCGTTTATATAATGCAACCGATGGTAATATCATTTATGATGGTGTGGATGTACATGATAAAAAATCTAAAAAGGATTTAAAAATGTTCAATCAAAAAATGCAAATGATTTTCCAAGATCCATATGCATCATTAAATCCTCGTATGAAAGTTTCTGATATTATTGCTGAAGGTATTGATATTCATGGATTAGCTTCCTCTAAGGAAGAAAGAATGGATCGTGTCATTGAACTTCTTGAAACGGTTGGTTTAAATAAAGAGCATGCTAATCGTTACCCACATGAATTTAGTGGAGGTCAAAGACAACGTATTGGTATTGCTCGTGCACTTGCTGTTAAACCTGAATTCATCATTGCTGATGAACCTATTTCAGCATTAGATGTATCTATCCAAGCACAAGTGATCAACCTTCTGAAGAAGCTTCAGAAGGAGAAAAAATTAACTTATCTATTTATTGCTCATGATCTTTCAATGGTTAAATATATCAGTGATCGAATCGGAGTTATGTACCAAGGGAAGATAGTTGAACTTGCTGAAAGTGATGAACTTTATAGTAATCCAATTCATCCATATACGAAGTCACTGTTATCCGCTATTCCATTACCTGATCCTGAGCATGAACGAACTCGTAAACGTATCATTTATGATCCATCTCAGCATCAGTACAATAATAGTGAAGAAGCATCCCTAAGAGAAGTCAAACCTGGACATTTTGTATATTGTTCTGAAAATGAGTACAAGCGTTATAAAGCAGAAAATCAATAACAAACAATTATATAATCACCCGTTAATGACCTTTAAAAAGTTGTCATTAACGGGTGATTTTTCTTTTTATGAAAGATTCAACTGCATTTCACAAAGACTTTGTTACGGAGTTTTTCTACTTTGTCCAATATGTTGGTATATATTCTAAAAATATTAATATAAATAGTTATAGTTATGATCATGCCACATTTGACAGAATATTTGATCTTTATTAGAAAAGTGCTTATTCATGAATACTGAATCTCCCCGGATAAAGTTTTTTATATATACATAAGCACGGCTGCTTGTTCTATACCGTTGGTTAATTTAATATGTAATATTGTATTCTACTAATTGAAAATAGCAGATTTTTTCTAATATTGATTAAAATTCAGTTAAATAATGGTAAATAAAAATATAGGGGGAATTAGATGATGAAAAAGGGGTTCAAGTTAAGTCTCCTAGCTGTATTAGGTTTAGTATTTGTAATGGGAATGGTTTTGATTGGATGTACAGATGAAACGGCTGATCCCGTGGATGATGAACCTGTAGAGGATCAGGATAATTCTACAGAAGATGAACCAAAGGATGAGCCAGCGGATAATCCACCAGTTGAAGAAAAAGTATTTCGAGCGAGTTTTGCAAGTGAACCACCTTCGCTAGATCCTGGTCAAGCAACAGATACAACTTCATCCACAGTTCTTCGTGGGGTATTTGAAGGATTAACTCGAGTTACTCCAAATGGTACTGAACTCGCGGGGGCTGAAAGTTATGAAATTTCAGATGATTATTTAACTTATACATTTACATTGCGCGACCACAATTGGACGAATGGAGATGCGGTAACAGCTCATGATTATGAGTATGCATGGAAGCGTGTATTAAATCCTGAATTTGCAGCGGATTATGCGTATCAGCTTTATTACATTAAAAATGCGGAAGCTGCTAATACAGGAGAAGGAAGTCTTGATGATGTAGGTGTAAAAGCATTGGATGATAAAACGTTAGAAGTTACGCTTGAAAATCCAACAGCCTATATTATGGATCTTTTTGCATTTACAACATATAAACCTGTAAATAAAAAAGTAGTTGAAGCCAATGCAAATTGGTCCAATGATGCAGGAGAATTGTATGTTAGTAATGGTCCATACAAATTGGATGTGTGGGAGCATGGAAATGAAGTACAATTAGTCAAAAATGAAGGTTATTGGGATGCAGATACTGTTCAATTAGATCGAATCATCTATGCAGTAGTTGAAGATGAAGGTACTGTATTAGCATTATATGAAGATGGTGAATTAGACTGGGCGGGTTCACCGTTCTCTTCTTTACCAACGGATGCTCTTCCAGTTTTAAAGGATCAAGGATTGTTAACTACACAGATAAGAACTGGAACTTATATGTATTTATTTAATGTAGAAAAAGAGCCATTTAATAATAAAAAGATACGCCAAGCGCTTTCATATGCAATTCATCGTCAAACGATAATTGACAACGTATCACAAGGTGAGCAAATTCCAGCAATGGGTCTAGTTCCTGCAAATATGGAGTTAGTGAAAGAGCCGTATTTCCCAGATAACAATGTAGAACAGGCGAAGCAATTATTTAATGAAGCTCTTGCTGAATTAGGATATGCGAGCGCAGAGGATCTACCTCCAATTGTGCTTAGTCATAATACTAGTGAAGGACATCAAAAAATTGCTCAAGCCGTTCAAGAACAATGGAGGCAGGCATTTGGAATCGAGGTCACTCTTGAAAATGCAGAGTGGGGTGTTTATCTTGATCAATTAGATGCAGGAGACTTCCAAATCGGACGTTATGGTTGGATTGGTGACTTTAATGATCCAATCAACTTCCTTGAAATCTTTAAAGAGATAGGTGGAAATAACAAAACAAATTGGCATAATGAAGAATATGCTAGCTTGTTGGATAAATCCTACTCAGAAGGGGATGTAGCTGTTAGAACTCAATTGCTAAAGGATGCGGAAGCTATCTTTATGGATGAGATGCCTGTAGCACCGTTCTATTATTACACTTTCAACTACGTTTATAATCCTCAAATCAAAGATATTTTCCTAGATAGTTTAGGAAATACGGATTTGAAATGGGCATATGTTGAATAAAAAACAACTCTAATTATGCTAGTTTTATGATATCAACTTAAGGTATATGGAAAAGCTCCATATACCTTAAGTACTATGAAGAACTAAAAATCCAATAAAAGTGGAGGTGGCGCGGATTGACTAGGTTTCTTCTACGTCGCTTATTTTTTGTTTTGATCTCTCTGTGGGTCATAATATCTGCAACCTTTTTCTTAATGAAGGCAGTACCTGGTGGTCCTTTTTCAGCTGAGAAAAAAGTTCCAGATGAGATTTTAAAGAGTTTAGAGGCACATTATGGTTTAGATAAACCATTAGCAGTTCAATATTATGATTATCTTAAATCAGTTGTAACCTGGGATCTTGGTCCATCTTTTAGATATGATGCGGAAACAGTAAATCAAATTATTAACAGGACGTTTAAAATCTCACTAGTTTTAGGATTGGAAGCGTTATTATTATCGATTGCATTAGGTTTGTTTTTCGGAGTAATGGCGGCACTGTATCATAATAAATTTCAGGATTATTCTTCAATGGTATTAGCGGTTATTGGCATGTCAGTTCCTAGCTTTATTTTGGCTGTATTTCTACAATATATATTTGCTATAAAATTCGATATTTTCCCAGCAGGTAGATTTGAAAGTCCTCTGCATCATGTGCTTCCAGCCTTATCTTTAGCAGCTTTGCCAACTGCTTTTATTGCTAGACTAACCCGCTCCAATATGCTAGAAGTGCTGCAACAGGATTATATTAAAACAGCCAGAGCTAAAGGAATAAAAGAAAATGCAGTAATGATTAAACATGCAATTCGAAATGCAATACTTCCAGTTGTTACTTATTTGGGACCTTTAACAGCAGGGATTTTGACTGGTAGTTTTGTAGTAGAAAATATTTACGGAATTCCTGGATTGGGAACACAATTTGTACAAAGCATAACAAATCGTGATTATACCGTAATTATGGGCACAACCGTCTTTTATAGTATTATTCTCGTCTTTATGATATTTGTCGTAGATATGTTATACGGAGTTATCGATCCGCGCATTAACATTACTGGAGACAATGCTAAAGGAGGTAATGCTAATGAGTTCCAATAAAGTAACCTTAACACCAGAGCATTTTAAGTCCTATGAAAAAGACATTAGACAAGCTGAAAAAATTTCAAGGAAAAGTTTAAATTACTGGGAAGATGTTTGGATTCGTTTGAAGAGTAATAAAATAGCTATAACTGCGATCGTTGTATTATCCGTATTGATTTTAATGGCTATATTTGCACCCATATTCAGCTCATACGAGTATCAAGGACAGGTTTTAGAAGATAAGAATCAACCTCCTTCATTAGAGCATTGGTTTGGGACAGATGAATTAGGAAGAGATATGTTTGTACGTACTTGGTATGGTGCAAGAATTTCATTATTTATCGGAGTTGTTGCAGCTTTAATAGATTTAACAATTGGTGTTATATATGGAAGCATTGCAGGTTATTTTGGCAGAAAAGTAGATGAAGTCATGATGCGAATCTGTGATGTATTATACGGTATTCCGTATTTACTTGTCGTGATTATGTTAATGGTTGTATTGCCTCAAGGATTAGGTACGATGATTCTTGCGTTGACTGTGACAGGTTGGATTACAATGGCAAGAATTGTCCGTGGACAAATTTTACAATTAAAGGAACAAGAATTTGTGTTGTCTGCACGTTCATTAGGTTCAAGTACTAAGCGGTTGCTATTCAGACATTTAATTCCTAATGCTATGGGACCCATTATTGTTACTTTAACTTTAACCATACCACTAGCTATTTTTACTGAAGCATTTTTGAGCTTTTTGGGATTAGGAGTTCAAGCCCCTATTGCTAGTTGGGGAACAATGGCGGAAAACGGAATACAGGCATTAAGATATTTTCCATGGAGAATATTCTTCCCAGCATTCTTTATTAGTTTAACTATATTAGCATTTAATATATTAGGTGACGGATTGCGTGATGCACTAGATCCACGTTTACGTAAATAAGGAGGTGACTAAAATTGGAAAAATTGTTAGAAGTGAAGGATTTACATGTATCCTTTCAAACTTATTCTGGTGAAGTACAAGCTGTCCGAGGTGTTAGTTTTGATGTGAAAAAAGGAGAGACAGTTGCAATAGTTGGAGAATCTGGATGTGGAAAAAGTGTAACAGCACAAACGATTATTAAATTAATCCCAATGCCGCCTGGGGAAATTAAACAAGGTTCTATATTGTTTAATGAAAAAGAAATTGTAACAAAATCAAAAAAAGAAATGTTCGAGATTCGTGGAAAAGAAATCGGAATGATCTTTCAGGATCCAATGACATCTTTAAACCCCACTATGAAAGTTGGAAACCAAATTCGTGAAGGGCTTATAAAACATCAACGTATGAGCCCAAGAGCTGCTACGGAAAGAGCGATAGAGCTATTAAAGTTAGTTGAAATTCCACAACCTGAAAAAAGGATCAATCAGTATCCCCATGAATTTAGTGGAGGGATGAGACAGAGGGCAATGATTGCAATCGCTTTGGCTTGCAACCCCAAGTTATTAATTGCAGATGAGCCAACAACAGCATTAGATGTCACCATTCAAGCCCAAATATTGAAGCTTATGAAAAACATTCAGAAAAAAATGGGTACATCGATCATACTTATTACACATGATCTTGGCGTTGTAGCTGATCTTTGTGATCGTATCGTTGTAATGTATGCAGGAAAAGTAGTGGAACAAGGAACAAAACGAGAGATTTTCAAAAATCCTCAGCACCCTTATACAAAAGGATTGCTCCGCTCAATTCCAAGATTAGACCAAGAAAAAGAGACTTCTTTAATTCCTATATTTGGTACGCCTCCAGATTTAATAAGTCCTCCAGATGGGTGTGGCTTTTGTGAACGCTGTGACGATGCAATGAACATTTGTAAATTAGAGGATGCAGAGCTGCATCAAGTTAGCGAAACACATCAATCAAGGTGTTGGTTATTACACCCTATGGCACAGGGGGTGGAATCATGAATGAACCTTTAATCGAGGTTAGAAATCTAAAAAAACATTTTATAGTAGGCAGAAAAAAGGTCTTAAAAGCAGTGGATGGAGTTAATTTTACGATTCAGTCAGGTGAGACCTTGGGAATGGTTGGGGAATCAGGATGTGGTAAATCTACTGTGGGAAGAACCATGCTCCGTTTATACGAACCTACCTCGGGGGAAATGATCATAGAAGGTAAAAACATTTATGCACTATCAGCAAGAGAATTAAAACAGAAGCGGCGAGATATGCAGATGATATTCCAAGATCCTTATGCCTCTTTAAACCCAAGAATGACTATCAGAGATATTATTGCTGAGCCCTTAGACATACACAAATTAACTTCAAGCAAACAAGAGCGTATTGCTAGAGTCGAAGAATTGTTAGATCTGGTTGGTTTAAATTCTGACCATGCCAATCGTTATCCACATGAATTTTCAGGTGGACAAAGGCAAAGAATAGGAATAGCTAGAGCTCTAGCTGTAAATCCCAAATTTATTATTTGTGATGAGCCCATCTCAGCACTAGACGTTTCCATTCAAGCACAAGTAGTTAATCTCTTAAAAGATTTACAAAAAAAACTAGGCTTAACTTATTTGTTTATTGCACATGATTTATCCATGGTGAAACATATCAGCGACAGAGTGGTGGTTATGTATTTAGGAAATATAGTGGAACTGGCAGATAGTCAAACATTATACAAAAACCCATCGCATCCTTATACTAAAGCTCTGATGTCAGCTATTCCTATACCTGATCCAGATATTGAAGAAAACCGAGTAGGTACTGTTTTATCAGGTGATTTACCAAGTCCAATTAATCCTCCAAGTGGATGTGCGTTTCGTACTAGATGTCCTATAGCTACTGAAAAATGTGCAGAGGTAAAACCCGAATTTCAAGAGGTAAAAGATGGGCATTGGACTGCATGTCATTATGTTGATTAAATGTAAAGACTCCCACTGAAACAATATTCTCTATATCGGAGTCTCTCATAGGTGTACGAGTATTTCTAAAATCGGATGCGAATTTTATGATTTGCATTCGGTTTTTTCTTTTTCTCACTTTGCTAACCGATCCGAGAGTTTTCTTTATCACAAATGTGAGTTATTATATATAATTATATACATGTATTTAAATAAACGCTTGAAAGAATGGAGAGGATGATTCCCTTGAACTTCCATCAGCTTCATATATTTTTTACAGTAGCCGAAAAAGGAAGTTTTTCTGCTGCTGCACAATTTTTGCATATGACCCAGCCTGCTGTAACAATGCAAATTCAAGCACTAGAAGATCATTTTGGCACAAAGTTATTTCATCGAACTACTAAAAAGGTAGTTTGCTCTGAAGCAGGAAAAACACTATTGCCATATGCAAGAAAAAGCATTCATTTAATTAAAGAAACAGATGAAGCTATGTCCAAGTTTACACATTCTCTAAAAGCTAGATTACAGTTAGGAGCAAGTTTGACAATTGGGGAGTATATTCTGCCGAGAATATTAGGTCCATTTTCATCTGAGTATCCTGATATTACAGTAAGCTTACAAGTAAACAATACAACACAAATTCTAGATGAAATCTTAAAACATAAATTAACGTTTGGTTTAATAGAAGCAGAAATACAGCATCCAGATTTACAAACGCAAGCGGTGTTAAATGATGAGCTGAAGTTAATATTACCTTCTAATCATCCACTTTTAGATATGGATGTCATAACGATAATGGATGTTTTGAAGTATCCTTTTATATTACGAGAGCAAGGTTCAGGAACTAGACAGGTTATGGAGAAAGAGTTGTCTGAACAGGGGATAGATATGAATTCAATGAATATTGTTATGGAATTAGGGAGTACAGGTGCTGTGAAGTCAGCTGTAGAATCAGGACTTGGAATATCCATACTATCCTATTCATCAGTTAAACATGAAAAGACACTTGGTTTGTTGCATACCAGAACAATTGATGGAATCTCTTTTAAGAGAGAGTTTTATTCTGTGCATATTAACACGGCTATTTTACCTATCTCAGCGATTACTTTTTTAAGTTTCCTTAGAGAACGTGACTTGAGTCAATGGCTCTAAGTACCCCAAAAAGTGAAGAGATATCTTCGATGGAGTTTCCTAATTCTTTTTGGGGACCCCGGAACCCCCCACAAAAAAGTGAGGGTAAGCTTTGTAGATAACGCCTATTACTATTGCGGGACCCAGAAAAACTTACCACAAGAACAATTATTTGAAAAAGTGGATCATACATTTAAAATGAAAGTTGGTTTATCATGAGTAATCATCATCAATTTATTGATCTTCATACACATACATTGGCTTCAGATGGACTTCATATGCCAAGTGACAACGTGAAAATGGCAAAAGAAAAGGGATTAGCAGGTATTGCTATAACAGATCATGATACTGTAGCTGGTGTAAAACAAGCAATTGAAGAAGGTCAAAAAATAGGGATTGAGGTTGTCCCTGGTATTGAAATTAGTACCGTGGCTAATAAGCTGGACATTCATATCCTTGGCTATTATATAGACTATGAGGATCAAGTTTTCTTAGAGCGGTTAAATCAGCTTCGTGATGTTCGTTCAATACGTAACGACATGATGATTAAGAAACTGCAGGAGTTAGGTATTGAAATAACGATAGAGGATGTATTAGCGCTTGCTCCTAAGAAAAAAACAAAGCAAACGGTGGGTAGACCACATATTGCAGAAGTACTTGTTCATAAAGGGATTGTTAAAACGATTAAGGAAGCATTTGATGTGTATATCGGCAAAGATGGAAAAGCATTTGTAAGCCCTCCTCGCATTCATCCTACTACTGCTATTGATTGGATTAGGCAAGCAGGAGGCTCTGCCGTCATTGCACATCCTGGATTATATGAAAATGATGAATTGGTGGAGGAGCTAATTCAACATGGTGTTGATGGTTTAGAAGTTTATCATTCTGACCACAGTCCTGATGAAGAGAAAAAATATCTTAAATTAGCCAATAAGTATCAATTAACGATTACGGCAGGCTCTGATTTTCATGGTGAACGTAACGGTGAAGTATTCCATGCTCCAATTGGAGGGAGAAAAGTGAATATAGATGTGTTGTCGGAGCTGAAAAGAAAATAACTTCATCCGAGAAGATACACGAATTAATATATTATGCTCTCGCAAAAAGTTTGAGGGAAAAATCATCATAAATTAAAAACAGTATGCCATCATTCGATGAACATACTGTTTTTTTAGAATTTATAAGCTTAAAAATTCAATGTGCTTCCATTAAAACAACATACCCCAAAAGTGAAGATAATGAATGTTTTGAATCAGTTTAATAAATTCAACTATTTAATGCAGTGCTCCAGCTTATTAATCACTTCTTCTTCAGGAGTAATGAACACTGTTTTTTGATTATCATAAATTACATACCCAGGTTTTGATCCATTAGGTTTACGTACATGTCGGATGAGTGTGTAATCTACAGGTACTTGACTGGATTCTTTTGCTTTACTAAAGTAGGCAGCGATCATTGCTGCTTCTTCTAATGTTTTCTCTCCAAACTCAGTGCTTTTGATCACAACATGTGAGCCAGGGATATCTTTTGTGTGCAACCACGTATCTCTGTAGTCTGCAAATCGATTTGTCAAATATTCGTTTTGAAGATTGTTTTTGCCAACATATATTTGTACACCTTCACTAGAGGTATAACAAGTAAGAGAAGGTTTATTACTTTTCTTCTTCTTCCGATTGGAGGTTTTCCTTTTACGAATATAACCTTGCTCCATCAATTCTTCTCTGATCTCATCAATATCCGTAATGGAAGCTGAACTCATTTGTTGGAGCACAGATTCAATGTATTCAATTTCTTGTTTTGTGACTTCAATTTGTTCTTTCACAACAGAAACACTATTTTTACTTTTAGTATATTTTTTAAAATAAAATTGAGCATTTTCTGAAGGAGATAGCTTCTGATTTAACGGGATTTTTATTTTTTCTTGATTTTCATCGTAATAGTTAATCACTTCGATTTCTTTATCACCACGATTTATTTCATGAAGTGCAGCAGTTAGAAGTTCACCATAAATACGATATTTATCTGCATCCATTGCCTGCTCAATGGTTTTGTTTAATTTTTTTACCTTTTTCACATTTTTATTTTTTTCGTTTTGGAGTAGTTTTAAAAGATCACCCACTTTTTGTTTCATGATGTCTCTCTCTACTTTGCTCCCAAAATATTCGTCTAGGCATTGATGGATCGTGTCGAAAGATGTTGTTTTTCCTTGGATGTGAGTAAGTTGTAAAACATTAAAATAGATCTTGTCAGTAGACTCAACAATCGTAGGTTCATATTGGTTTTCTATTACCTTTTTCATCGTTTTTAAAAAAGTGTTAATTAGCTGCTGTTGCTGTACTTGATTTATGATCATTGCATCTAGAGTAAGGTTTAAAGGAAGTTCACTTCGGTAAACGATTTCTTTTGCTGTAATTGGGCTAACACCGCTAAAGTTATTTAAAATAAATTGCCATGCTTTTATTTCTTCCATTTGCTCAGCTTTTTGAAGTAGCTCTTTGATTTGCTCTTCAGAACAATTCAAAGGATTCATTTTCCCTTGTTCTGGTGGTGTTATATATTCAACTCCTGGCAAAACAACTCTATGTCGATTAATAGATGCATTTACATGATGAATACTGTCTAGGATGATCTTTTTATCAGAATCCATTAGTATGATATTACTATGGCGACCCATAATTTCTACAACGATCACTTTTCTATTAAAATCACCTAATTCATCTCTCTGCCTAATTTGGATGTGGAATATTCGCTCAAGTTCAATTTGCTGAATGGATTCTATAATTCCATTTTCACAATGTTTTCTTAACAACATACAGAACATTGGCGCTTCCATTGGATTTTTAGATGTACCTTCCGTTAAATGGACCCTAGGGTAGGTAGGGTTTGCAGAAAGGATCAGCTTTTTGTTTTTCCCCTGAGCTCGTATATGTATCCGTATATCGTGTTCGTTTGGTTGATATATTTTATTAATTCTTCCACCTACACAATTTTGCAATTCATGTATAAGGGCATGTATAACGAGTCCGTCTATTGCCATGATAAGTGCACTCCATTTCTAATTCTAATAAAATTCTGAACTCAAATATAGTGGTATTGATTGATCATACATCTCCTTATTTTATACTATATTGGCTTGTTTAAAAAGTTCGTCTTATAAGTGATATTTTGCGGCTTGTCTGAATACATTTACCCTAGACAGGTTTTAGGGAGGGGACTGGTGATGAGTCATAGAAAATGGTATCAATTAAGCACTGATGAAACGTTAGAAACTTACAGAGTAAATGCAAGCAAGGGACTTTCCACGAAAGAGATCGCAAGAAACCAAGAAGAGTACGGACAGAATGTGATTATCGAAAAACAAAAGATTTCACCGATCACATTATTTTTAAATCAGTTTAAAGATTTTATGGTATTAGTGTTAGTTGGCGCTGTATTAATATCAGGGCTGCTGGGTGAATTTTTGGATGCGATCACGATCATTGCTATCATTATTATGAATGGTATATTAGGTTTTATTCAGGAATTTAGAGCAGAACGATCATTGCGTGCATTAAAAGAAATGTCAGCACCTAGTGCTAGAGTAATTAGAAACGGAGAAGAGATCAACATTAAAGCCAGTGAACTTGTTCCGGGTGATATGGTTTTAATTTCTGGTGGAGATCGAATTCCAGCAGATTTGCGTTTTATTGAAACACATGGTCTTCATGTGGAAGAATCAGCATTAACAGGTGAATCTGTTTCAGTAACTAAACATCAGGAAGCCATAGATGAAGATGAAGTACCTTTGGGTGACCAGCGTAATTTAGGTTTTATGGGAACCATGGTCACAAAGGGGACTGCTAAAGGTATTGTAGTAAAAACAGGTATGAATACAGAGATGGGTAAAATTGCTGATCTGATACAAAATACAGAATCTGCAGAAACTCCGCTTCAACATCGCTTGGAGCAATTAGGGAAAATATTAATCGCTTTATCCATAGGATTAACAATAATGGTTGTTATTGCAGGGATATTGCATGGTCAACCAACGTATGGGATGTTCTTGGCAGGTGTAAGTTTAGCAGTGGCTGCGATACCAGAAGGGTTGCCTGCAATTGTAACGATTGCACTTGCACTAGGTGTACAGCGAATGATTAAACGAAAAGCTATCGTGAGGAAGCTGCCTTCTGTTGAAACGTTAGGGTGTGCTTCAATCATTTGTTCAGATAAAACAGGTACATTAACACAAAATAAAATGACTGTGACTCATTTATGGTTGGAAGATAGAATACTCGAAGTTTCAGGGGATGGATATCGGCCAGCTGGAGAAGTGAAACATAATGGAAAATCTTTGGATGTTCAAAAGGATGCTTCTATTCGACGTTTAATGCAAATTTCAGTGTTATGCAATAACGCAAGCTTGCAAAAAACAACTGAGAAACAAGACAAAAAAAGAAATAATACGCAACAAACAGATTGGGGAATTGAAGGGGATCCTACAGAAGGTGCTTTACTTGTACTCGGTGCAAAAACGGGCATGACCAGTGCATCC
This sequence comes from Chengkuizengella axinellae, assembly GCF_030730905.1. Lineage (GTDB taxonomy): Bacteria > Bacillota > Bacilli > Paenibacillales > KCTC-33759 > Chengkuizengella > Chengkuizengella axinellae. The sequence goes on from NZ_JAVAMP010000001.1 coordinate 900,234, forward strand.
TTGCAGAACTTATATCAACGTGAGAAAGAACTCCCCTTTGATTCTGAGCGAAAGAGAATGTCAGTTATTGTACAGCATCAAGGCGGTAAGTTAGTTTGTACTAAAGGAGCGCCAGATTTGTTGCTGGAACGCTGTTCCTATGTATTATGGGAAGGAAAGATAACCCCTTTAAATGATCAGTTGAAAAAGAAGGTTTTAGCTGCTAATGAAGCGATGGCAAGATCAGCCTTGCGTGTATTAGGGTTGGCTTATCGTGATATTAAAAAAACGGAAAATGCACAAGACGATGAGGATGTAGAACATAATTTAATTTTTGTAGGTTTAACAGGTATGATTGATCCTCCTCGAAAAGAAGTTCATGAAGCCATATTTAAATGTAAAAAAGCAGGTATTAAAACGGTCATGATTACAGGAGATCATCAAACAACTGCGGATGCAATTGCAAGACAATTAGGTATCGTACCTAAAGGTGGCGGACTTACTATAAATGGTAAACAGATTGCAGAAATGTCAGATGATGATTTAGATCAAACAATTGATGATGTTTATGTGTTTGCCAGAGTTTCTCCTGAACACAAATTAAGAATAGTAAAATCTTTGCAAAGAAAAGGCCATGTCGTTGCTATGACTGGTGATGGAGTAAATGATGCGCCAGCGATTAAAGCCGCTGATATAGGGATAGCGATGGGAATTACAGGTACAGATGTTTCTAAGGAAGCTTCGGCTTTGGTGTTGAGTGATGACAATTTTACAACCATCGTTTCAGCGATTGAGGAAGGTCGAGGCATATATGAAAACATACGTAAATTTATTCGTTATTTGCTTGCATCAAATGTAGGAGAAATTTTAACGATGTTTATCGCGATGATGATGGGAATGCCATTACCTTTAGTACCCATACAGATTCTATGGGTAAATCTAGTGACAGATGGTTTGCCGGCCATGGCATTGGGAGTGGATCAAGCAGAGGATGATCTGATGCAGCAAAAACCAAGACCAGCTAAAGAAAACATATTTGGCCGCAGACTTGGCTGGAAGATCATCAGTAGAGGGATTGTGATTGGGATTTGTACCTTAGCGGCATTTTGGATCATTTTACGAGAAAATCCTGGAGATCCTGAGAACTTAGTTAGAGCTCAGACGGTTGCTTTTTCAACATTAGTAATGGCTCAACTCATTCATGTTTTTGACTGCCGCAGTTCTCATTCTATTTTCCATCGAAATATATTTCAAAATATGTATCTAGTGATCGCAGTAGTTTCATCTGTATTATTACTGCTAGGTGTACTATACATTGAAGCGCTTCAGCCAATATTTAAAACTGTAGGACTCGGAATGACGGAATGGTCTCTAGTCTTAGTATTTGCAGGAATACCTAGTTTCTTCTTTGGAGCTGGCAGCATCATTAAAAAGATGTTCAGAAAAAAGAAAACGATCAAATTCAGCCCTAAATCCATGGCGAGATAGGGTAAGTATAACTTTGGAATAGCCTTTATCATCAAAAAGAACTAGAACTTCCAAATTATTAATTTTGATTAGGAAGTTCTTTTAAAGGCATCTCTGATATTGTTCACTTTTGCTGTTAAATCATGATCATTACGTCTCTGAATACAAAAATAATGTATTAAAATCTATTTTAATAGTTGAATAAGCATGTTAAATTATTGTAGATTAGATTGAAGGAGTGATTATGATGGAATTTACAAAAATGAACGGTCTAGGTAATGATTTCATTATTGTGACAGGAGAAAAACAACTACCAGAACAAGTTTCTGAGTTAGCGATAAAACTTTGTAATCGATTTTTTGGTATTGGTGCAGATGGTTTAGTATATATTCTTCCATCGGAAAAGGCTGACTTTATGATGCGAATTATCAATTCAGACGGATCAGAGGCTGAACAATGTGGAAATGCTATCCGTTGTGTAGCAAAGTACGTTTATGATCATGGATTAACAAATAAAACTGAAATATCCATTGAAACTATTGGAGCTGGTGCACAGCAAGTTTGGTTGAATGTTGATCAAGGAAAAGTGAAAACAGTAAAAGTGGATATGGGTGAGCCGATTTTAAAGGGAAAAGAAGTACCAACAACAATTGATCAGGATATTGTAGTAAATTACCCAATTGAAGTAGATGGAAGACAATTTCATTTTACAGCGGTATCAATGGGAAACCCTCATTGTGTGATTTATGTAGATGATGCTGTGAATTTTGATTTAGATACTTGGGGACCAAAATTAGAACAACACCCTTTATTTCCAAATAAAATCAATGTAGAATTTGTAACTGTAAAAGATTCCTCTCATACGGATATGCGTGTTTGGGAAAGAGGCGCTGGTCCGACTTTAGCTTGCGGAACTGGAGCTTGTGCAACTGTTGTTTCTTCAGTATTAAACGAAAAAACAGATCGCACTGCAACGGTCTCTCTAAAAGGTGGAGATTTATTGATTGAATGGAATGAAGCAGATAATCATGTATACATGACTGGACCAGCTGAGGAAGTATACCAAGGAAAGCTTCTTTAATTCCTCCATTTCCCGGGCAACCGCAAAATATAATGAATTTTGAGGGTTTCTGACAACAGAACTCGTCAAAAATAAAAATAGATCTGATTAATATATTGAATCATACGTCCTTGATTTGAATATAGAGGAAAATGTGTACCTTATTTTATGAATTTTTAAGTTTCTAATGAAAATAGAGGAAATGAATGATCTTATTTCATCTATTGATAAGAAATAAGAATAAAATCATAGGGATAAGGTTAACAATTTCCTCTTTTTTATATGATTGAATGAGAAATATTCAGTGAAAGAATTTAAACATGTATATTAAATGAATATTTTATGAACGATGGAATATTGTGACAAAAATCACATTCAATTCTCTTGATGGCGCTTACAATTTAATTATAAAAATTATTTAAATAGGGGAGTGTGGAAGGGATGAGATTTAAAGAATTTTTAAGAAGTGGACATAATCCAACTTTGTTTGCCTCATTTTTATATTTTGATATTAGTTTTATGATTTGGGTTTTATTGGGGCCTACAGGTACGTTTATCGTTGAAGATTTAGGATTATCAGACTTTGAAAAAGGGATGATGGTTGGGATTCCAGTGCTCGGGGGAGCATTGCTGCGCATTCCAATGGGATTATTGGCAGATCGGTACGGTGGAAAACGCATAGGTCAAATGGGCATGATTTTAACCATGATTCCTTTAGCATGGGGATGGTTATTTGCAAACAGTCTACCTCAAATATATATGCTTGGATTTTTATTGGGTGTAGCAGGTGCGAGTTTTGCAGTAGCATTACCTTTGGCAAGTCGTTGGTATCCAAAAAAACATCAAGGTTTAGCGATGGGGATCGCAGGAGCAGGGAACAGCGGTACAGTATTTGCAACATTGTTTGGACCACGATTAGCTGAAATGTATAGTTGGCAGGCTGTATTTGGTATTGCACTGATCCCTCTTTTTATCGCATTTGTTGTATTTACCTTATTAGCTAAAGATAACCCGAAAGCTGTAAAACCGATGAAGGTTGGAGAATACATGCATGTGATTAAACATAAACATACATGGTTGTATAGCTTTTTCTACAGTTTGTCTTTTGGTGGCTTTGTTGGTTTAACAGGTTATTTAACTCTATTCTTTTATGATCAGTATGGTGTAAGTAAAGTTACTGCTGGAGATTTTGTTACTTTATGTGTTTTTGCAGGTAGCTTTATTCGTCCTGTTGGAGGATATCTAGCAGATAAATATGGAGGGTTGCGTCTACTCGTGTTTCTATTCAGTGGTGCGATGGTTACGTTATTGATCGTTGGCACATTGCCTTCTGTTTATGTAGCATTAACGATGTTGTTTTTTACACTGTTGTTTTTAGGAGCAGCGAATGGAGCTCTTTTCCAAGTCATACCCGTTCAATTTCCTAAAGAAGTGGGTTTATTAACAGGATTTGTTGGGGCTGCTGGAGGTTTAGGAGGATTCTTTCTTCCTAATATTTTAGGTACTTTCAAAGAATTTACTGGATCATATACGTATGGATTTTGGTGGGTATCTGCTACCATTTTAGTTGCAATTGTCTTTTTAGTGAAGTTGCAAAAATCAAGTAGGATTAAAAATCTAAAAGGGGTTTTCAATGAAGTTTAATTGAGCTTGCTTTATCTCTCAAATATTCACACCTGATTCAAAGCAAAGAACCGTTTGAATGGACGGTTTTTTGCTTTGGTAGGAAGGTTTGAAATACTTTCACTTTTTAAACATAATTTATTAATCTTATTGTATTTGGCTAAATTATTACTTATCTTTCTCCTCGATTTATGATACATTAAAGTATAAAAGATTGAGATCAAAAGGGATTTTTTTGAACATCTTATACTATTTTTAAATATGGGGGATGGAAATGAAACCAGAATTGCGCGAATACCTTAAAACAAATATCATTACTGGAGATGGCGCAATGGGAACCTATTTATATCATCTTGGATTTCCAGTAGGTATTTCGTATGAAGAATTTAATATAATAAAACCCGATGTCATAGCAGATGTTCATCGCAAATATTATGAAGCAGGGGCTCGTTTAATTGAAACCAATACTTTTACGGCCACAAGGGAGAAATTATCCAAATACGGATTGGAAAATGAAGTGAGATCCATCAACCTTGCGGGTGTGAACATTGCACGAAGTGCTGTTGGAGAGGATGCATATGTTGTTGGAGCTATTGGTTCTATTAGAGCAGGACGACGTAATAATATAACTACAGATCAACTAAAGAGAGATTTTGAGGAACAAATTGAAGCTTTATTAGAAGGAGAAGTGGATGGATTTATTCTGGAAACTTTTTTTGACTTAGACGAAGCTATTATACCAATTCAAATCATTCGTTCTAAGAGTGATTTACCGATCATATGTCAATTCGCAGTTGAGGATGTTGGACGTACTTCCGATGGTTTTTCCATATCAGAGGCTTTTCAACAGGTCAGAGAACATGGTGCTGATATTGTTGGTTTAAATTGCAGAAGTGGTCCAAATTTAATGATCAGAACGTTAGAGAACATTTCTAGAGCCGAAGAAGTTCCTCTTTCTGTATTTCCAAATGCAGGGATTCCAGACTATGTTGATGGGGAATATACTTACATGGCATCACCAGAGTATTTTGCTCAAAGTGCACTGCACTTTGCCAAATTAGGTGCGAAAATCATTGGAGGCTGCTGTGGTACAACGCCGGAGCATATCAGTGCCATATCTGAAGCATTAAAAGAGTTTGATCCTCAGGATCTGCAGTATTCAGCTAAACCTGCTAAAAGTTCAGTAGATACTCAAAAAACAATTGAAACTAATGAGATTTTTGAGGATAAAAAACCTTCCATCGTTGAAATCGTTAAACAAAGACATACCGTTATTGTTGAACTAGATCCTCCGAGGGATTTGGATATTAGTAAATTTATGAAGGGCTCCGAAGCTTTAAAACAAGTCGGTGCAGATGCCGTAACTATGGCTGATAATTCATTAGCTGTGACAAGAATGAGCAATTTAGCATTAGGTCAGTTGATTAAGGAAAAACATGATGTTCGTCCATTAGTGCACATTGCTTGTCGTGATCGTAATCTGATTGGGTCACAAACCCATATGATGGGATTGCATGCATTAGGGATTGATCATGTTTTAGCAGTAACAGGTGATCCAGCTCGTTTTGGAGATTTGCCAGGCTCTAGCTCTGTGTATGATACAACTTCCTTTGAAATGATAAGAATGATTAAACAGCTTAATGAAGGGATTTCTTTTTCTGGTAAACCTCTAAAGCAAAAAGCTAATTTTGTAGTAGGGGCTGCATTTAATCCAAATGTGAAATACTTGGACAAAGCGGTTAAACGACTAGAGCGAAAGATTGAAGCGGGTGCAGATTATATTATGACTCAACCCGTATATGATGCAGGTTTAATTAAAGCAGTGTTTGAATCAACTAAACATTTAAACATCCCTATTTTTATAGGAATCATGCCACTTGCAAGTGGGCGAAATGCAGAATATCTACACAATGAAGTGCCAGGAATTCAATTATCAGATGAAGTTAGAAAAAGAATGTCTGGACTCTCAGGAGAAGAGGGAAGAAGAGAAGGTGTAGAAATTGCGAAGGAGCTATTGAATACAGCAATCGAATATTTCAAAGGGATATATTTAATTACACCATTTATGTCTTACCAAATGACTGCAGAGTTAACAGAATATGTTTGGATGAAGACAAATCGTTTAGACTCTCACTTGTACCCTATCTCAAAATGAATTAGAATAGAGGTTGTTCAAAAAGTTGAATAGATCATTGGATGTGTTTGTATGTTTCAAAGTATGACTGGATTTGGTCAAGCAATCAGATTGTTTGAAGGTTATCAAATTCAAATAGATGTAAAATCGGTTAACCACCGATATCGAGAGATTATTGTAAGAATGCCGCGAGAGTGGTTGTCACTCGAGGAATCTTTGAAGGCTATGATTCAAAAGAGGATTCAGCGAGGTCGTGTAGAAGTATTTATGACAATAGAACATCAAGAATCAAATGCTGATCATCAACTAGAAATAGATTGGTCATTAGCAGATCGTTATGTTCAAGCTGTCAACCAGTTAAAAGATCGTTATCAACTGCAGGATTCATTATCGATAAAAGATTTCTTAGCTATTCCTGAACTCATTACATCAACTAGAAACCTTCCTGATCAAAATGATTTTGTGAATCAACAAATTTCAGAATGCTTAGAAGATGCTTTGAATCAATTGTTGGAAATGAGGAAGAGGGAAGGAAGTTATTTACGTGAAGATGTAATGAAACGAGTCACCGTCATGAGACAACATCATCTTCAGATCCAGTCTATGACTTCTACGGCAGTTGAACAAATGCGTGAAAAACTGCATCAGCGAATTCAAGAAATTTTAACGCAAAAACAATTGGATGAAACTCGTCTTACGATGGAAGTAGCTTTACTTGCAGAGCGTGCGAATATAGATGAAGAATTAACCCGCTTGTTAAGTCATTTTGATCAATGCAACACATTATTTGAACAAAATGAGCCTGTCGGGCGCAAATTTGATTTTTTAATTCAAGAAATGAATCGAGAAGTGAATACGATCGGATCAAAGTCTAATTTTACCGAAATCACGAATAAAGTCGTTGAAATGAAAGCAGAGTTAGAGAAGATAAGAGAGCAAGTTCAAAATATTCAATGACAATTATGATCTTTGTATGTATACCATACAGGTATTCTGTGAATAGGTATTAGGGAGGAACTGAAATGGGAATAAAACTTATTAATATTGGTTTTGGCAATATTGTATCTGCGAATCGTATTATTTCTATCGTCAGCCCAGAATCGGCACCCATTAAAAGAATGATTCAAGAAGCGCGTGACCGCCACATGTTAATTGATGCTACATATGGAAGACGAACTCGTGCTGTGATCTTAACAGACAGTGATCACGTTATTTTATCTGCTGTACAACCTGAAACAGTTGCACAAAGATTAACAAGCAATAAAGAAGATGATCAAGACGAATAAGTTGGAGAGTGTTATGGATAAAGGACTATTAATTGTATTATCTGGACCTTCAGGAGTAGGAAAAGGGACAGTATGTACAGCATTGCGTAAAAGGAAACCCGAACTTATATACTCAATTTCTGCCACAACTAGAAGGCCACGTGATGGCGAAGTTGATGGTGTAAATTATTTTTTTAAAGAAAAAGAGCAATTTTTAACCATGATTCAAAATAATGAGCTTTTAGAATGGGCAGAGTATGTTGGCAATTATTACGGTACACCCATTCAATTTGTAGAAGATACAATTAACGCTGGCGATGATATTATATTAGAAATTGATGTCCAGGGAGCTTTGAAAGTGAAAGAGACATTTCCCGAAGCAGTGTACATTTTTTTAGTTCCTCCTTCAATAGATGAATTGAAAAATCGCATAGAAGGAAGAGGAACTGAAACAGCCGATATTATTAAACATCGATTGTCTATGGCACAAGAGGAAATTGAACTTTTAAAACATTATGATTATGCAGTAGTTAATGATAAGATAGAAAATGCTTGTTCAAAAATAGAGTCCATTATAGTAGCAGAGCATTGTAAAAGATTTCGATTTATAGAGAACAAAACTAAAGAAGAGGTGTAGTGATGTTATATCCATCCATTGATGAAATTGTTGATAGAATTGATAGTAAATACTCACTTGTTGTGGCAGTATCCAAAGAAGCAAGATTGCTTCGAGATGGGAAGTCAGTAAAGCTTGAAAAAGTGAAATCACATAAATATGTCGGTATGGCATTAGAAGAAATCTATAACGAGCATCTTTTAATCATAGAAAGCAAGTAATTTAAATATTTTATTTTTCAACAACCTGAGGGTTGTTATTTTTTTGATGCACGTCATTTCTGAAAGGTTATGTTTTAGATGATGGGGTGTATTATTATTTAGTGGGAAAGTAGGGTGAGTTGTATGCTAAAAGGTAAAACAATCGTACTTGGTATTAGTGGGGGGATAGCTGCATACAAAGCAGCTTCTTTATGCAGTAAGTTAGCTCAAGCAGGGGCAAGCGTTCATGTGATCATGACCGAATCTGCGGCAAAATTCATCCAGCCCTTAACGTTGCAAACATTGTCTCGCAACCCTGTTATCATCGACATTTTTGATGAAGAAGATGCGGCAGTTGTATCACACATTGATTTGGCAGATCGAGCAGATCTAGTGTTGGTTGCTCCGGCAACAGCAAATATGATTGCAAAAATGGCTCATGGTTTAGCAGATGATATGTTGAGTACAACTTTATTAGCTACAACAGCACCGATTATGGTTGCTCCTGCAATGAATGTACATATGTATGCCCATCCAGCCGTACAACAAAATATGAAAACCCTTCAGCAACGTGGGATTCAATTTGTTAGTCCTGGAACAGGTCAATTAGCTTGTGGGTATGTAGGTGAAGGAAGGTTGGCTGAACCTGAAACGATTTTTGATGTTGTAGAACAGCATTTTTTGACTTTCAACTCATCATCTCAATTACTTCAAGGAAAACGTGTATTAGTTACAGCTGGAGGTACATTGGAACGTATAGATCCTGTAAGGTATATCACGAATGATTCTTCTGGTAAAATGGGTTTTGCATTAGCAGAGACTGCTTCTAGAATGGGTGCAGATGTTGTTTTAGTGTCAGCAAATACGCATTTGAGTTTACCTGAAGGTGTTGAAAATGTAAGTGTTGAAACTACGGAAGAGATGTATCAAGCTGTTTTAAACAGGTACGAAAAAATGGATATCGTGATCAAAGCTGCGGCCGTTTCAGATTATCGACCTGTCCAACAATATAAACAAAAAATAAAGAAATCAGATGACTCTATAACAATTACATTTCAAAAAAATCCTGACATACTTAAGAAACTAGGTGAATTAAAAACGCACCAATTTCTAATTGGTTTTGCAGCTGAAACTAACAATGTGGAGCATTATGCACTTGAGAAATTGAAAAACAAAAACTGTGATATGCTCGTTGCTAACGACGTAACGCTTCCAGGTGCTGGTTTTGGCACTGACACGAACAAAGTGAGTTTGTATGATAAAATGGGATTGATTGAAGAACTACCACTTTTATCTAAAGAGCAAATATCAGAGCAGATTCTTAAAATTACTGCTTCAAAATTGTCGTAAGGTGGTGATTTGAATCCATGTATGCTCGAGTCATCGTTGATGTTCCTTCGAAGCAAACCAATCGTCCATTTGATTATAAAATTCCACCGACTCTAAAAGATTGGGTGGAGGTCGGTAGTCGAGTTGGGGTAAGATTTGGTCCGAGAATGATCCAAGGTTTTGTCGTTGAGTTATTAGAACAAAGCGAAGTGGATGATCGCAAATTAAAAAGTATTGAAAGTGTTCTAGAGCTTCAACCTTCATTAACAGAGGAACTGGTAGAGTTAGCGAAGTGGATGAGTCGCAGATATTTATGCAATGAAATCACAGCACTTCAGGTCATGTTGCCAGGGGCATTGAAAGCAAAATATGAAAAATACATTGCTCTAGCGGAGGATTCTGGTTCAGATTCACTAACAAATGATCCATTGCATGCTAAAGGTGAAATGCAAAATGAAATTATACATTTTATAAAAAAGAAACAAACTGTTGAAATGAATGAGCTGCTTACTAGATTTCCTAATGCAAGCATGTTGATTAAAAAACTGATCATAAACGAAATCTTGATAGAAACACAAAATATCAAAAATCGAGTCTCTACTAAAAAAGTGCTAATGGTATATCCTCCAGATAATATCACTATGTTAGAAGGATATAAACAAGAGTTGTCCAAGCAAGCTCATAAGCAATTAGAAGTTTTACAATTTTTTATAGATCAACCCAAACCGATTCAGCTGTCGGAGTTAACTAAACGTTTAAATACCAGTTCTTCAAGTATTAAGTCACTAGCCAGTAAACAATGGTTAAAATTAGAATCAACTGAAATTTATCGTGATCCTTATCAAAAACATGATTTTAAACAGAGTTACCCTCTCCAACTCACCGAGGAGCAAGAGAAGGTTTTTCAAACGATCAGACAGACAATTCATGCGAAGAGGCAGCAGCTTTTCCTGCTGCATGGCGTGACTGGAAGCGGAAAAACAGAAATATATTTGCAAACGATTCAACAATGCATTCATCAAAATAGAGAGGCTATTGTCCTAGTTCCCGAAATATCTCTTACTCCACAAATGGTTGAACGATTTAAAAGTCGCTTTGGAGATTTGGTTGCGGTGCTTCATAGTCGTTTATCTGCTGGTGAACGATTTGATGAGTGGCGGAAAATTCAACAAAAAAAGGTGAAGGTTGCTATCGGTGCAAGGTCTGCTATTTTCGCTCCTTTTACAAACATCGGCTTAATTATTATTGATGAAGAACATGAGACATCCTACAAACAACAGGATAACCCAAAGTATCATGCGGTAGAAATTGCAAAAATGAGAAGTAAAGCACATCAAGCTGCGGTTATTCTAGGTTCAGCCACCCCCTCACTTGAAACTTATTATGAAAGTCATCAATCAACCATGCAATATTTGCCTATGCCATCTCGAGTGGCTGGACGAGCAATGCCAACTGTTCAGGTTGTTGACATGAGGGAAGAATTAAAAGAAGGAAACAGATCCATGTTTAGTAGGCCATTACATCAAGCCATTGAGGATCGTTTAAATAAAAAAGAACAAATTGTATTATTGTTGAATCGTAGAGGATATTCTACTTTTGTCATGTGTAGATCTTGTGGACATGTTGTAAGCTGTCCTCATTGTGATATTTCACTGACATATCACATGAATACTCGTCATTTACGTTGTCATTATTGTGGTTATGCTGAAAGAGAAAGCAGCTCATGTCCATCATGTTCAAGTGAGCATATACGCTATTTTGGAACAGGAACTCAAAAAGTTGAAGAGAGTTTGACTAGTCATTTTCCAGGTATTCGAGTGATCCGGATGGATGTAGATACAACCTCAGAAAAGGGATCGCACGAAAAATGGTTGAATCAGTTTCGCGATCAAAAAGCAGATGTTTTATTAGGAACACAGATGGTAGCCAAAGGGTTGGATTTTCCAAAAGTGACGTTAGTTGGAGTTATAGCTGCCGATACAGTACTGAATCTTCCGGATTTTCGAGCCGCTGAAAAAACGTTTCAGCTTCTGACACAAGTATCTGGTCGAGCAGGAAGGCATCAATTACCTGGGGAGGTTGTCATTCAAACTTACAATCCAGATCATTATAGTGTCATTAGTGCTAGCCATCATGATTATACATCATTTATGAGAACTGAACTACAAAGCAGAAAGCAAGGCATTTATCCTCCATATTGCAAATTGATATTAATTACATTTTCTCATGAGAATATGAACCTTTTAGTTAGGACTGGTGAGTCATTTTCAGAATATATTAAAAGGCAGCAACTTCCATCTATCATTGATGTTTTAGGACCTGTTGCCTCTCCAATTCCAAGGAAGAAGGATAGATATCGTTTCCAATGTTTGATAAAATATCGAGGAGGATGGGAAACGATTCATCTGGTTCACAAAGCCGTTTCTTCGTTGGAGAATACCGTAAAACAAACAAAATTACAAGTTAGTGTTGATGTAGATCCACAAATGTTAATGTAATAGAAGTTAATCAATCCACTTATTTTGGACTAATTTGAATAAAATATTTAGAGAAGGTAGGTGTTTGACATGGCAATTAGAGTCATTGTTAAAAATCCAGATCCCATTCTAAGGGAAAAATGCAAACCTGTAACGAAATTCAATAAAAATCTTCATAAACTGCTGGATGATATGGCAGAAACGATGTATGATGCACCAGGAGTTGGGCTTGCTGCTCCACAAATAGGCATATTAAAACGAGTGATTGTGCTTGATTCAGGTGAAGAAGATGGACCAGGATTAATTGAAATTGTAAACCCAGAAATTATTAAGACTTCCGATGAAAAAGAAGTAGGACCTGAAGGATGTTTGAGCATTCCTTCTATTAATGGAGAAGTCAATCGTTTTAAAGCAATTACGGTTAAAGGTATGGATCGAGATGGAAATGAAGTTGTGTACGAAGCAGAAGATTTTCTTGCAAGAATTTTTCAACACGAAATCGATCACTTAAATGGAGTATTGTTTACAGATATAGCAGAAACCATATATGAAAGGGAACAACCTAACAATGTCATTGACTAAACAAATTCGCATCGTTTTTATGGGAACACCGGATTTTGCTGTTCCCTCACTTAAGGTATTAATGGAACAGGAATGGAATGTTGTTGGTGTGGTGACACAACCGGATAGACCAAAGGGCAGAAAAAAGATATTAACTCCCACTCCAGTAAAAGCGGAGGCATTAAATCACGATATTCCTGTTTATCAACCTCATCGCATGAAGGATCCCGAAGCGATTGAGCAATTAAAGCAATTACAACCTGATTTGATCGTCACTGCGGCATTTGGTCAAATATTACCGAAAGCGGTATTGGATGTTCCTCGCTTTGGATGCATCAATGTTCATGCCTCACTTCTACCTAAATATAGAGGAGGTGCCCCTATTCATCATGCCATTAAAAATGGGGAGTCCGTTACAGGAGTTACCATTATGTATATGGCAGAAGGATTAGACACAGGAGATATGATCAGTCATGTTGAAGTGCCTATTCTTGACCAAGATAATACGGGAACTATGTTTGAAAAATTAAGTAGGTCAGGAGCGGAGTTGTTAAAAACTACCTTACCTAAACTTGTAGAAGAGGGGATTCAAGCTGAGCCTCAGAATCATGAAGAAGCTTCCTATGCTCCTAATATTCAAAGAGAAGATGAACTTATCGATTGGCAAAAATCTTCGAAGAAAATCTTCAACCATATTCGTGCTTTAAATCCATGGCCAGGTTCTTATACTTCATGGGATGGGAAAGTTCTAAAAATATGGAAAAGTATAAATCCTGATGTAAGAACGCTTCATTCAGAAAATGTAAATGATGCAGTGCCAGGTACAGTAATTCAAATGAATAAAGAAGGCATAGAAGTGAAAACTGGTGATGGAACCATCTGGTTGACGGAAATTCAACCGGCTGGTAAAAAAAGAATGGATGTTGCTGAGTTTAACAAAGGAAGCAATATTCCAGAAGGAACAAGGTTCGGGAGCTGATATTTATGACTTCAACTAATACATCGAAAACGAAAAAGAAAATACCTACAGCTCGTGAGCTAGCAATGAATATTCTCACAAAGGTTGATGAGAAGAAGGCTTACAGCAATATTTTGTTGAATGAATCTTTGAACAAATTTCAATTAGAAAGACAAGAGGTTTCATTAACAACTGAAATTGTGTATGGAACCATCCAAAGAATGAATACGATTGACTATTTTCTCAATCAATTTGTATCAAAAAAAGTAAACAAGCTGCAACCATGGGTTCGTAGTTTATTGAGATTAAGCTTTTATCAGTTGTATTACTTGGATCGAATACCTGATCATGCGGTTGTGAATGAAGCAGTGAATATTGCGAAACGAAAAGGGCATCGCGGTATTTCAGGCATGGTGAATGCTGTGCTCAGAAATATCATTCGTAAAAAAGAGCAGTTAGTGTTGCCAGACTCTTCAAATAAGGTTCGTTATATATCCTTAAAGCACTCACATCCAGAATGGATGGTAAAACGGTGGATTCAACAGTTTGGTCAGGAGGTTGCTGAACAAATATGCGAGGCTAATAACGGTGCTCCACATGTGAGTGTCAGAGTAAATCAAATGAAAATGGATAGAGATACCGTCATACACGAGATGGAAAATGAGGATTTACAGGTTGCACTTTCTTCATTATCCCAAGATGGGATCGTAGTTGAAAGTGGTGGGAATATGGCTCACAGCCATTGGTTTAAAGAGGGGAAAATTTCCATTCAAGATGAAAGCTCAATGTTGGTTGCTGCTATATTGGATCCTAAACCGAATGAAACGATTCTTGACTGCTGTGCTGCACCTGGAGGAAAAACTACACATATCGCAGAAAAAATGAGAAGCTCTGGGACGATTTGGGCAAATGATATACATCCACATAAACAGAAATTGATTGATGAGCAAAGTGACCGATTACAGCTCAAAAATATTAATACAACGATTCATGATGCACTTGATTTAAATAAAAAGTTTGAAAAACATACGTTTGATCGGGTATTACTTGATGCACCTTGTTCTGGTTTGGGCGTAATCCGTAGAAAACCTGATTTGAAATGGGTTAAAAGCGAGGCAGATGTTAAAGAAATTAGTAAAATACAGCTGGACATTCTAAGTCGTGTTGCTGATTTATTGAAACCAGGTGGTATTTTAGTGTATAGCACCTGTACGATAGAGTCTTCTGAAAATGAGAATATTATCCATGATTTTCTACAGGAAAATCCTGAATTCACGATCGATTCCTCCACAAGTCAACTCTTGCCTCATCATGTATATGATCGAGTAAAAGTAGAAGATGGATTGATACAGGTTTTACCACAATTTTTTCATTCAGACGGTTTTTTTATTGCTCGTTTACAAAAAAAAGAGAATGTATGATAAAATATCTTTAATCATTAGAGCTTTCTACTATAAACAAACAAGGTTGTGTGAAGATGAAACCCTTTATATATGATTACACCCTAGAGGAATTGCAAACATGGGTAAAAGAAAAAAAACAGCCGACATTTAGAGCAGACCAAATCTTTGATTGGTTATATGTAAAACGCATTAGCAGTTTTGAGGAAATGTCAAACATACCAAAAAAGTTGCGTGATCAGTTAGAAGAGCACTTTAATTTTGTAACTTTAAATGAGATTACAAGATTCCAATCTAAAGATGGTACAATCAAATTTTTATTTGAGCTGCACGACAAAAATGCAATTGAAACGGTAATTATGAAACATGATTACGGCAATAGCATCTGTGTAACGACACAGGTAGGCTGTAGAGTAGGTTGTACTTTTTGTGCATCCACTTTAGGGGGATTGAAACGAGATTTATCTGCTGGTGAAATTATTGCACAAGTAGTGCAGGCGCAGCAAAGATTAGATAAAACAAACGAGCGGATCAGCAGTATTGTGATCATGGGAATTGGAGAGCCTTTTGAAAATTATGATCAAATGATGAAGTTTTTACGCACAGTGATTCATGAAAAAGGTTTAAATATTGGACAGCGCCACATTACGGTTTCAACTAGTGGGATTGTGCCAAATATTTATAAGTTTGCAGATGAAAAAACACAAATTAATTTAGCCATTTCGATCCATGCTCCAAACGATAAGCTGCGCTCAAGTTTGATGCCTGTAAATCGTCGATTTCCTTTTGAGGAATTATTAAAGGCATGTAAATATTATATTGAGACATCGGGAAGAAGACTTACTTTTGAGTATGCATTAATCGGAGGTAAAAATGACAAACCTGAGCACGCTGAAGAATTAGCGGACGTGTTGCAAGGTATGTTGTGCCATGTAAACCTGATCCCAGTCAATTATGTACCAGAGCGCGATTATACTAGAACACCGAAAAAAGATATTTTTGAATTTAAAAAAATATTAGAACGTAAAAAGATTAATGTGACCATTAGAAGAGAACAAGGTCATGACATCGAGGCAGCTTGTGGACAATTACGTGCTAAACATATGGAGTTAAGTACGAGGTGATATAATAATGAAATCAACCAATAAAACAGATGTTGGACGTACTAGAGCAGTGAATGAAGATCGAGCTGTAGTACAAACAGAGTTAAATGGGTATACACTTGCTATTGTGGCGGATGGAATGGGTGGACATCAGGCAGGGGACATAGCCAGTCAAATAACGATAGAAACGATTCAAGAAAGTCTGCACACCTTAGAGGCTGGAATGTCTGTAGAAGAATGTGAGATGACCATCCGAGAAGCCATATATTTAGCAAATGCAAAAATATTTCAACTTGCTTCGGAAAATGACAAATACGCTGGAATGGGAACTACTGTTGTAGTTGCACTTGCAACAGATGAACTTATATTAATTGCTCATATTGGTGATAGCCGAGCTTATAAATTTTCAGGGGAATCTATGATGCAACTAACAGAAGATCATTCCTTAGTGAATGAATTAGTAAAAAGTGGACAAATCTCTCCTGAAGAAGCTGAACAGCATCCAAGGCGTAACTTATTAACTCGCGCTTTAGGAACTGAAGAATATGTGACGATTGAGATTCATCATCACGAATGGGATCAACATGATGTACTGATGTTGTGCAGTGATGGGTTGAGCAGTCTGGTCAAGCAAGAGAATATGATTCAGATATTAAAAAAGGATCAGGATTTGGATTTGACAGCAAGTGAATTAATCGAACATGCACTTGAAGCAGGTGGCGATGATAATATCACCGTTGTATTGTTAATGAATGAGTAAAGACAACGAAAATATAGAGCTTAAATTTTCTAAAACGTAAAGAGGTGAAAAAATGATAGGACAGCAATTAAGCGGTCGATATGAAATTTTAAATCGCGTTGGTGGCGGCGGAATGGCATTGGTCTTTAAAGCACATGATAAATTGTTGAATCGCATGGTTGCCATTAAAGTGCTTCGTCAGCAATTTGTTTATGATGAGGATTTCATTCGTCGCTTTCGTCGAGAGGCTCAATCTGCTGCGTCACTTTCTCATCCGAATGTTGTAAATATTTATGATGTAGGACAGGAAGAGGATATTCATTACATTGTAATGGAATACATAGAGGGTAGCAATTTAAATGAAGAAATTAAAAGAAGAGCTCCATTTCAAGTAGATGAAGCTATACATATTGCGTGTCAAATTTGTGATGCATTAGAGCATGCACATCAAAACCAAATTATTCATAGAGACATTAAACCGCACAACATATTAATTGGTAAAAATGGACGTGTTAAGGTAACAGACTTCGGAATTGCACGTGCAGCTACATCTTCTGAAATTACCCAGACAGGTTCTGTATTAGGATCGGTTCATTATTTTTCACCTGAACATGCTAAAGGTGTTACACAAGGTGCAAAATCTGATTTGTATTCACTAGGTATTGTTTTGTACCAAATGTTAACGAACAAACTTCCTTTTTCAGGGGAAAGTCCAATTAGCATTGCTTTAAAGCATATACAAGAAGATGTTGAGGAACCAAGAAAACTGAACTCATTAATACCGCAAAGTGTAGAAAATGTGGTTCTTAAATCCATGCAAAAAAATCCTGAGCAAAGATACCAGTCTGCAAAAGAAATGCTTCTAGATTTAGAAACTAGTTTATCACCTGAGAAAATGAATGAACAAAAATTCAGCTTTGATGATAATTTGGATGATGATGAACAAACAAAAGTTATGCCTGTGATTGGTTTAAATCGAAAAGTAGGACAGATGGACATAGACAATACGATAATGCCTGAACTGAAGGAAAACAATGATAAAAAAAATCGATTTATTTGGGTGAAACCTGTTGTTTGGACTTTTAGTACGATTATAATTTTATTTTCAGCTTGGTTTGGTGTGAAGGCAGTGTTGGGCATGCTAGATGTGCCTGATGTTGAAGTTCCTGATGTTATTGGATTAACCTTAGAGGATGCGACGATTGAATTGGAGGAAAACCAGTTAATTGTAAAAGAACCAGTTCAATATAAGTATGATAATGAAATAGAGGCAGGTATTGTCATTGAACAATCTGATATTAGTAAAAAAGTAAAAGCCAATTATCCAATAACATTAACTGTCAGTAATGGGCAGGAAGAAGTTATCATGGAGAACTATGTTGGAATGCAGTGGGTAGATGTTGAAAATGATTTGAGGAAAAAAGGTTTTGCAGATGGTAAAATTGAAATGGAAATGGTTCTATATGATGCTCCAGTTGGAGAAGTTATAGAACAGACTCCATCTCCTGATGAAAAATATAGCCCAAATGATCAGGATGTAATTTTTTCCTTTAAGGTAAGTGAAGGGTTAGGCAGTATTGAAATGCCTGATTTAATTGGAGTTAGTAAAGATGCAGCAATTTCAATGCTTCAACAAAGGGGACTTAATTATATAATAGAATATGATTTTTATATAAATGTACCTAAAGGGTTTGTATTCAGACAGCGTCCTATTGATGCCGGCTCCCCTGTTAACATAGGACAAGAAATTACGATTTCTGTAAGTGAAGGTGATCCTGATAATGTTAGAAAGCCAAAACAAGCAATTATTGTAGCTCCTGAAACTGAAGGAGAAGAGTCTACAATTGAAATTAAAATTACAGATGCTATAGGTACAGATCGAGTCTGGAAAGTTGAAAAGATAGTTGAAGAAGAAACCTATTATGTTCCAGTAGTGTTAATGCCTGATTTAGAAGGTGGTAAGGCAACGATTAGTGTTACAGTTGATTATAAACATGTAGGGACTTATGATGTAAAATATGAGGATTATGAATAAATAAAACAGGAGGGTTTTGATTTTTTTATGGTAGAAGGAAGAATTATAAAAGCACTAAGTGGATACTATTATGTGAAACCTCATCAGAAAGGACAACCAACAATTCAATGCAGAGCGCGGGGGATTTTCAGAAAAAGGGAAACCTCACCTTTGGTTGGAGACTTTGTGATGGTTGAGCTGTCAGAAAATGGTGAGGGTACAGTTCATGAAATTCTTCCTAGAACAAGTGAATTAATTAGGCCCCCTATTGCAAATGTAAATTTGGCTGTGCTTGTTTTTTCATTAGTAGAACCTGATTTGAACTTACAACTTTTAGATAAGTTTTTAGTTCATGTTGAAAAAGCCGGGCTTGATGCGATGATTTGCTTTTCCAAATATGATTTGTTTAAAAACTCAAAGGATGCTTCCAAGCAGGCTGAGGCAATAAATGAGCTGGTGCAATATTATGAAAGTATAGATTATCCGGTATTGTTGACAAGTAAGAGGACTAATGAAGGTCATGATGAGCTTCTTGCACATATGGCCAACAAAACGAGTGTTTTTTCTGGACAATCAGGGGTTGGAAAATCTTCTCTTTTAAACGCCATCATACCTGGTCTAACCTTAGAAACAAATCAGATTAGCTCAAAGTTAGGAAGAGGAAAGCATACTACGCGTCATGTTGAATTGCTTGAATTAAGCAACGGAGGCATCGTAGCTGATACACCAGGTTTTAGCCAATTGGATTTTACTAATATTGAACAAGAGGATTTAGGTTACTATTTTTCTGAATTTAGAGCGTATATTCCGGACTGTAAATTTAGAGGATGTTTACATCGAAAAGAACCTAAATGTAAAGTGATCGAAGCAAAAAACCAAGGGAATATATTAGAAAGTCGGTATGAACATTATCTTTTTTTTCTAGATGAAATTAGCCAGATGAAACGGAGGTATTAGTATGTTGCGCATCGCACCATCCATATTATCAGCAGATTTTTCAAAGATAGGTCAAGAAGTTCAAGAGTTGGAATCCGCAGGAGCAGATTGGATTCATGTGGATGTGATGGATGGACATTTTGTACCTAATATTACGATAGGTCCTTTAGTCGTTGAAAGTATTCGTCCATACACTTCGCTTCCTCTTGACGTACATTTGATGATAGAAAATCCTGAAGCCTATATATCTAATTTTGTGGATGCTGGAGCAGATTTGATTACAGTTCATGCTGAGGCATGCACTCACTTGCACCGCGCGATTCATCTTATTAAAGGACTTGGCAAAAAAGCTGGCGTAGTGCTTAATCCAGCAACACCTTTGTCAGCGATTGAACATGTAGTGCATGAGCTTGATTTGGTACTGCTTATGACAATCAACCCTGGATTTGGAGGTCAGAAATTTATTGAATCCATGCTTCCTAAAATTAAACAGCTTAGAGAGATTAGCAATCATCAAGGGCTGAACTTGGATATTGAAGTTGATGGCGGAATTAATAAAAAGACAGCTCCATTGGTTGTAGAAGCTGGTGCTAATGTACTTGTAGCGGGAAGTGCTATATTTAATCATGAGAATAAAAAAGAAGCTATTGCGCAATTAAGAGTTTAAAAATCATCCCAATTAATAGGTATGTTGGATATTGAACGGACATATATAATGAGTAGGGCAAGTATTTGGATTTGTTTTAGGTTTTTTTGGAACCATAGGCAATTTTCCTTGTGTTCATGAATATACTATATTTAAAGTCCACATACTTATGGTCAGTTCACTATGTATCCTGGGAGGGGTAGGGATGAGATTTTATACCTTTAAACTACCAAAATTTTTAGGCGGGTTTGTGAGGGTTATATTGAATACGTTTAATAAAAAATGATGAATTTTGACATTGAGGAAAAATCACTTTTTAAAAGAGTGGTTTTTCTGAGATATCAAACATGAAAAAAAGCACCTACAGAGGGTGCTTTTTGTCCTTCATTTCTTACGCACGTTCAACTAATCCAGATTTTAATGCTCTAGTACTAACGTAAACGCGTTTTGGTTTACCATCTACTAGGATGCGTACCTTTTGAACATTAACTCCCCAAGAACGTTTTGTTTTATTGTTAGCGTGAGATCTGTTGTTTCCCACACCTCTCTTTTTTCCAGTAACGTAACATTTGCGTGACATTCTTACACCCCCTTTAAAAAATACCTACAAAAGTAAAAACAACATCTAAGTCAAAACATAACATATCCTTTTGCAGGGTCTTAAACAATTATAACGATGGAAAGTTACAATTTTCCGAATCGTTAATCATAAATCATGAAAGCATATACGTATACGTATTCATAAACACTTTTACTATGATATCACAATAAAAAAGGGATAGTCAATGAGCTTTATGGAAAAATGGATTCGACTACATCTTCGAAAAAGTCAGCGATAGGGGATTTTCTTATATTGATGAATATAGTACAATGATAAAGTCCATATTTCTGTGAAAAAAAGGAGTGGATTGATGTGACAATTCAACTTGTAAATGAGTATGGAAAGGTTATGATGAATAGTGAGGTCATATCAACGTTAGCTGGTGCAGCTGCGTTGGATTGTTATGGGCTCGTAGGAATGGCTTCCCGCAGTCAACTAAAAGATGGAATAACAGAGCTCTTAGGCAGAGACAATCTATCTAAAGGTGTAGAGATTAGGCAAGAGGATAGTCAAGAAAATGGTCAAGAAAATGAAGTACATATCGATTTATATATCATTGTAAGTTACGGTACAAAAATTTCTGAAGTAGCACATAACATACAAAATAAAGTGAAATATGTCTTAAATGATCTAATTGGATTAGAAGTACATACTGTAAATATATATGTGCAAGGGGTTCGAGTATCCCAATAGAAAGGGAGAGAAACATTGAGTAAACTTTTCATTAATGGTGCAGATTTTATGAATATGGTTTTGTCTGGGGCAAGTATTTTGAAAGCAAATGTGGAACAGATCAACAGCTTGAACGTATTTCCAGTCCCAGACGGAGATACAGGTACGAACATGAATATGACTTTAACATCAGGTATTGAGTATATTCAATCTAAATCTTCGGACCACATTGGGGAGATGTCAGCGGCTTTTTCTAAAGGTTTATTAATGGGAGCTCGAGGCAATTCTGGCGTTATCCTGTCACAACTGTTTCGAGGATTCACTAAAGCAGTACATGACTTGGAAAAAATCGATACAGTTCAGTTTGCAAAAGCGCTTCAACAAGGTGTGGATACGGCTTATCAAGCAGTTGTAAAACCGATCGAAGGAACAATTCTTACCGTCGCTAAAGAATCAGCTAAACATGCTATATATATTTCTCATCAAACTGATCATATCATTCCATTACTTGAGGAACTGATTGGAGAAGCTAAAAACTCTTTGGCTAGGACACCAGATTTGCTTCCTGTACTAAAACAAGCTGGGGTTGTGGATTCCGGCGGGCAGGGCTTAGTTTATGTCTATGAAGGTTTTCTTGCGACTTTGAAAGGTGAATTTGATCATAACTCAGAAATGATTTCATCTTCAAGCAGCAAGGTCGTCATTAGCAAACCAAAACCAGCTCAATCCAGTATAGAAACTGAAGATATAACTCATTTTTATGATATGGAATTTTTTATTCATTTATCCAAGGAGATTCAATTTGATGAGTCTCTAGTTAGAGAAGAGTTAGCTAAAATCGGTGATTCCATCGTTTTAATTCCTGATGATGAATTTGTAAAAGTTCATGTGCATTCTAATTCGCCGGGGGATGTTTTAAATTTAACGATTCGATATGGTGAGTTAACTCGTCTCCACATTCAAAATATGCGTGATCAACATCGCGAAATAGTGGAAGAGGAGCCAGGAAAAATTCAAATTCCTGCACATGATGAAACAACATCAATAATCAATGAGGATGAAACTCTATTTACAAAAAATACTGAAGCTAAAGCTTTTGGCATGGTTACTGTGTCTTCAGGTGGTGGGATTTCGGACGTTTTTGCAAGTATAGGTGTTGATCATGTTCTATATGGTGGACAAACGATGAATCCCAGCACAGAAGATTTAATTAATGCTGTCCGTAGTATTCATGCTGAACATGTATTTATATTACCTAATAATTCAAATATTATTTTAGCTGCTCAGCAGGCGAAGGAATTAATTGAAGATAAAGAGGTTATCGTTATTCCTTCAAAAACAATTCCTCAAGGAATGGTGGCAGCATTAGCTTTACAAAGTACAAATAGCTCGGATGAGAATGAAAAGTTAATGAATCAAGCGATAAAAGAGGTTCAATCTGGTTCCATAACTATCGCTGTACGAGATTCACAAATGAATCAGCTATCCATTAAAGAAGGCGAATACTTGGGTATACATGAGAATCAGATCGTTACTGCTTCTAGAGATATTGTAGACACTGCAAAGCATCTGCTGCAAGAGATGATCGACTCTGACAGTGAAATGCTAACGATTTTTTCTGGAGAAAGTGCAAATACAAGTCAAACGAATTCATTTATTCAATATATAGAAGAAGAATACCCTGATGTTGAAATCGAAGTCATTGATGGTGGTCAACCCATTTATGATTATATTTTTTCAGTAGAATAATTATTTTATAATGAGGTGATTGTATGTCTAATATCCGGTTTGTTACAGACAGTACTTCGGATATTCCATTAGAGATTAGGGAAAAGTACAACATTGAGATGGTTCCGTTAAAAGTCCATTTTGGTGAAGAAGTTTTTTTGGACGCGATTACAATTCAGTCTAAAGAGTTTTATGAGAAATTAGCTGTTAGTGATGTACTGCCAACAACGTCTCAGCCGTCACCTGTAGATTTTTTAAATGTATATAAAAAAATTTATAAAGAAGATCCAGATTGTACAATTATATCTATACACTTGTCCTCTGCTATGAGTGGTACTTATCAATCAGCAGTTTTAGCTAAATCATTGCTTGATGAGGAAGCTGATCTTCATATTATCGATTCAAAATCAGCTTCTTTTGGAAACGGAATCCTAATGGTTGAAGCCATAAAAGCATATGAGAATGGAAAAAATGTAGAGGAAATCTTAGAAGTTGTTGCTAAATTGAGACAGGATATGAGGGTTTATTTTTTAGTGGATACTTTAGAGTATTTACAAAAAGGTGGGCGAATTGGCAAAGCAGCTTCACTAATAGGCTCATTGTTAAACATAAAACCTATACTTTCGATTGATGATGAAGGAGAAATTACTTCGGTTGATAAGGTAAGAGGGAAGAAGAAAGCCATCCACCGGATTGTCGATTTGCTTAAGGAAGATTTTGAGAAAAGAGATGTGGATATCGTAGTTGTCCATTCTAATGATTTATCTAGTGCAGAGAGCTTTGCTGATTTTTTGAAAGAACAGTTTCAAGTACATAACGTAAAATTCACTTCACTAAGTCCAGTAGTAGGTACCCACGTTGGTCCTGGGACACTTGCTGTTATAATGCGACCTATATAAAATGAATAAATTAAATCAAACCCCTCTCCAAGAAGTTCATGGTTTGGGTGCTGCAAGAAGCAAGGATTTAAATGCACTAGGTATTCATTCTGTTTCAGATTTAATTGAATATTTTCCTTTTCGATATGAAGATTATCGATTGCGTGATCTTTCTTTAGTAGAGGATGGGGAAAAGATTACGGTCCAAGCAAAGGTGTATAGCTTGCCACAAGTTCAGCGATATGGGCGAAATAAGTCACGAATGACATGTAAAATGCTTGTGGACGAGCAGCATATGATTACAACAGTATGGTTTAACAGGCATTTTCTTAAAGACCGCCTTATTGCTGGGAAAGAAATAATATTGTCAGGGAAATGGGATCGAAAAAGACAAACACTTACGGTTTCAGAATCAGAATTTCCTGGTTCTAATGCACCACAAACAGGTGCTTTGCAACCTGTATACTCAGTTGGAGGATCCATTACTCAAAGATGGATTCGAAAGATAATTCAACAGGCATTGCAGCAGTATAGTGAACTGATTACGGATCCAATCCCTGCGACTTATTCTCAAAAACATAATTTGATTCCTCGCAAACAAGCCATTCTTTTTATTCACCGTCCCCAAGATGCATCAGATGGTACAGAAGCAAGACGGCGATTAGTTTATGAGGAACTTTTTTTATTTCAACTTAAGCTGATGATTTTCCGTTCTATGTCAAGGACAAAAGCAGATGGTATTCAACATGAATTTGAATCTGAAGATGTTCGCAAGTTTGTGCGAGCACTTCCATTTCAACTCACAGACTCTCAAAAAAAAGTCACTGCAGAACTTCTATCCGATTTACGCAAGTCATATAGCATGAACCGTTTACTGCAGGGAGACGTGGGTTCTGGGAAAACAGTTGTCGCTGCTACAGCCCTTTATGCAAATTTTAAATCAGGGTATCAGGGGGCAATGATGGTGCCGACCGAAATACTGGCAGAGCAGCACTACCAATCGCTTCAAGAGCTTTTTGAACCTTATGGTTTAGAAATCGGATTGTTAGTAGGTAGTTTAACAAATAAACAGCGGAGAGATGTGCTTGCATCCTTGCAATCAGGTCTAATCGATATTGTAATAGGAACTCATGCATTGATTCAGGAAAAAGTACATTTTAGAAACTTGGGTTTGGTAGTCACAGATGAGCAGCATCGTTTCGGTGTAAATCAACGAAGTATATTCAGACATAAAGGGTTTAATCCCGATGTACTTACGATGACAGCAACTCCGATTCCAAGAACCCTTGCTATTACAGCCTTTGGAGATATGGATGTATCTACATTAAAGGAGCTGCCAAAAGGCAGGAAGGAAATAAAAACGTACTGGGTGAAACATAATTTGATGGAAAGAGTGTTAGGTTTTATTCAAAAGGAATTGCAGGCACATCGTCAGGCTTATGTTATATGCCCTTTAATTGAAGAATCAGATAAGATAGATGTTCAAAATGCGATCGATTTACATGCCCAAATACAAGAGGTTTTAAGTGGTTATAAGGTTGGTCTGCTGCATGGTAGACAACCCGCAGATGAAAAAGAAGAAGTGATGTCTCAGTTTAGTGAAAATGAGGTGCACGTTTTAGTTTCTACGACTGTAGTTGAGGTCGGAGTAAACGTACCCAATGCGACGATAATGGTGATTTATGATGCCGATCGTTTTGGATTGTCACAGCTTCATCAATTACGTGGTAGAGTTGGTAGAGGGCAGGATCAGTCATATTGTATTCTTATTGCTGATCCTAAGTCAGAGATCGGTAAAGAAAGAATGCGCTCCATGACAATAACAAATGATGGATTTGAAATCGCACGAATGGATCTGGAATTAAGAGGTCCTGGAGATTTTTTTGGAACAAAACAAAGCGGTATGCCAGAATTTCGTCTTGCAGATTTGGCTCATGATTTTGAGATGTTGGAAATGGCTAGAGAAGATGCAGCTGAATTAGTACGTTCAGATGAATTCTGGACTGCTGCAAAGTATTTGCCTCTACGTGAACTTTTGGACAAGGCTCAGCTGATGGAGAAAGAATTGGATTAAACATACAACTGAACAGTAGGTTGAAATACCTTTAAAACGACGCATGATTCCTTAGCAAAAATCAAGCAATAACGTGGTGGGTAGCAATTTTGTAACATTTAAGGAATTCACTGAGAGGTTCCATCGAATAGAAGAAATTGAGGGACTTATCCTCTAAAATTTTGTTGAAATAGGGGAATTTATTTCCCTTATTTTTTTCTTCCAAAGGTCAAAAGAAGGACTCAATGACATCTTCGAGAGACTATGTTAAGATTGTTTGTTCCAATGTTAATGGGTACAACTGAAGTCGCTTTCGTCATTTTGAGATGGGTTCTATATACGTTACAGCAAAATAATTTTGTTTATCGGTCCAGAATTTGCGCAAGCAAAGCCCTGATTTGAGCAGCGATTGTTCAAATTGTTTGAGGTCAAATTTATAAGAATTCTCGGTGTGAATCGTTTCTTCAGGAAGAAAAGAAAAAGTTTCATCTCCAATGGATACTGCTTGCTTCACCTTGCTAATTAGGTGCATTTCAATCCTATTATGAACCTTGTTGAAATAAGCATGATGTTCAAAATGATTAACTTGAAAATTGGAGCTAAGTTCTTTGTTTATTCGGTGCAATAGGTTTTTATTGAATGCAGCAGTAATGCCTTTTGAATCGTTATAAGCGGCTTCTAATAAAGCAGTTGATTTATTTAAATCAATACCTATTATCAAACCATCCTGCTGGTTTAAATTTATAGCGATTTCACATAAAAAGTTCTCCCTCTCTTTTTCATTTAAGTTTCCAATTGTTGATCCAAGGAATAAAATGATTTTTTGTTCTTTATCATTCTGACGTAGAAATGACAAGGCTTGTGTATAGTCGGCACGAATGGCTTTCACATCCAATAGAGGAAAGGAAAGAAGTAATTTTTCAACGGTGTTGTTTAGAGCTTTCCCAGAAATATCGATGGGTATATATCGATTTCCCCTCTTTAATGAGTTTAATATGAGTTGAATTTTTTCTTCACTGCCGCACCCTAATTCAAATAATGGAGCATTATGACCAATCAAATCACAAATATCTGAGTGAAAGGTTGTCAATATTTCTTTTTCAGCACGAGTTAAGTAATATTCTGGTAACATGGTGATCTGATTAAAGAGTTTGGTGCCTTTTTCATCGTAAAACCATTTTGGGTGCAGTTGTTTTTGGTTTAGTTTTAATCCTTTTAAGACTTCTTCTTTTAAAGAGGAGACAGGAGGGTTCAAATCAAGGATCATATGGTTTGATTGCATCATTTTATCGCTCCTCCTTTGCTAAACGAAGACCGCTGAACTGCCATCTTTTATCAGGCTGGAAGAAATTGCGGTAGGTTGCTCGAATATGATTGCGGGGAGTAGCACTAGATCCACCACGTAAAACCATCTGATTACTCATGAATTTCGCATTGTATTCTCCTAATGCACCTTCTGATCGTGCACTTTGCGGATAACGTGTATAAGGACTGGACGTCCACTCCCACACTGTACCAAAAGTGGTTTTGTCTGATTCATATTTTTCATTAAAAAGAAGATTTTCTAATAATTTTCCTTCAACGGGTATGTCTTGAAAAGCATGTTCCCATTCTTGTTCGGTTGGCAGGCGATAACCCGACCATCTTGCGAAAGCATCAGCTTCATAAAAGCTGATATGTGAAACAGGTTGGTTTTTTTCTAAAGGTTTTAGTCCAGAAAGTGTAAATTCATACCAAATTCCATCTATGTTTTCCCAATAAAGGGGTGTGCTCCATTTTTCCCTTAAGACAGTTTCCCATCCATCAGAAAGCCAATTAACG
Source organism: Chengkuizengella axinellae (assembly GCF_030730905.1). Lineage (GTDB taxonomy): Bacteria > Bacillota > Bacilli > Paenibacillales > KCTC-33759 > Chengkuizengella > Chengkuizengella axinellae. The sequence continues at coordinate 928,494 of NZ_JAVAMP010000001.1, forward strand.
GCGTTGGTATAACCATTGTCTTCGATAAATTCAAGATATTCGCCATTTGTTGCGGGTCTGTTTGCAATGGCAAAAGGGTATAAAAAATGTTTGTGAGCGGGCTGTTCATTATCGAATGAAAAATCTTGATTATTTGTTCCGATCGAGGTAATTCCTCCATTGAAATGGTCCCACTTTAACGTTGATACAGTTGAATTGCGTGATGCATCGTGAAGACTCTCTTTGTATGAAGGTCTTAGGGGGTTTATTGAGAAATTATATTTAATATCAGTCATTAACAGCTCCTGATGTTGTTGTTCATGGTGAATTCCTAATAAAATCAAAGAATAGAGTTTTTCGTCTAGCTCATCGCCTTTATTAAACAACCCAATGATTTCTTCATCAACTGCACTTCTGTAATCTAGTACTTCTCTTACTGTTGGGCGAGAAATTAAACCTCTTTTTGATCTTGGGAACGGTTTATTCAATGTTTCATAGTAAGAATTAAACAACTTCCTTGCCCCTTCTAAGTTATAGCTGTACCCAGGTTTATGATCCATTAAAACAAATTCTTCAAAAAACCAGGTTGTATGGGCTAAGTGCCATTTTGGAGGACTAACATCTACCATCGTCTGTATACCAAAATCCTCAATTTCCAAGGGTTCAACGATTTGTAGTGTTAGGTTTCTCGTATACTGGTACTTTTCTATCAATAGATCATTTTTATTTGTTTGATTATGAATAACGATAACGATCCCTCCTTGTTGTGAATTGAAATCTAAACAAATAATAACTAAAAGAATATATGATTTCTGTTCATATTTTATGATGGATTATGTAAGTTACATCATATCAAGTATTCTCACCATACCTTGATAACTTAAATGAAGACCAAATCCTAATATAATCAGACTTGCAACAGTTGAGATTCGTTTAAGTGTACTTGGATTAAGCGATTTTCTTCCAAAGTGAACGATGAGAGCTAAGTTTAAGTTCCATAATCCGATTCCTATAAAAACAGCGCTGCTGATAATAAATGCTTTAATTTTGTTGTCTTCATTAAAAGTGTCACTTAATACTGATCCATAGATACCTAACCAGAAAAGAACGTTAAGGGGGTTAAAAGCAGCAATAAAGGCTCCTGTTAAAAATGAATTCATCAAGCTCCTATTATTAGAGTGGACTGATTCATTTACCACTAACGATTGTTTATGTTTTAATAAACTTTGTAAACCTGTATGTATTAACACCACCGCTCCAAAAATAATCAATGTAAGTTGAACTCCCTGGATGGTTAACAGTCTAGCAAATCCCTGGTACATGAGGAACATTAATATACAATCTGCAGTCATTCCACCTGCCCCTACAAATAGAGACGACCAGAATCCTTGAGATAAACCTCTCCTAAGAATTTCAATGTTAATTGGTCCAATGGGTGCTGCGATGGATAACCCTAAAATAATATGTTTAAATAAAAGTAAAGACATCTCTTTAACGCTCCTTTATAGCCTGTCTATATAGCTAGGTATATTAACAGTTTTTAATTTTATGTCATGAACAATCATGATTCCAAATAGCATCATTTTTCATTACTCATATTTTAAATATGGAAAATGAGTTTTTTGTTTCTTTTCAAATTTTTGAGGTACATATTCAGCCTCTTCATCATAAACATTGCAGTATGGAGGTGTGATTTATGGGCTATCAAGATTATGGAATTCCTGAATCGCTTGTGGAGCGTGTGAAGAAAAAATTACAAAACGATGTTTACTCAGAAAGGGTATCAAAAGTCTTGGAGGGTGTTACAAAAAAAGATTTGCAAAGTCGCTCAAAGGTAAAGGCTCTTTTACAAAAAGTATCTAAAGTTTTAGGAATTAAAATCGATACTAAAATGAGCAATAATATTGTTAAATTTGTAATTGATCAAAAAATTGATCCCAAAAATACATTTCATTTAATAAAGTTGTGGGGAATGTTTAGGTAAATTGAAATCAAATATAGCATAATTGAAATTGTATCCAGCTTGTCTTCAATGATAAGTTGGTTTTTTTCGTTACATCCAATTGGGATGTAACGTTTTTTTAAAAATAGACAAAAACTAAATCTGTTTGACATTATGTAGACAAAGAAATATAATGTTTATTATAAAATAAACAAACAAAATCAAATAATATCTATGGATATATAGGTAAAAGGAAAGAGTGTTTATGGAATGAAAAATTTAGATTTGTTTTGGAATGCGTCTTTAGAAGAAATGAAATGCGGATACATGGAAGAAGAAGAGGTTTATACTTGTTTACTCTGTGGGGAAAAAATAGAAAAAGGAATCATTTACCCTGATGATGGTATTTTGTACGAAGCGAGTAAGTATATACGAGTTCATATTGAGAAGACTCATCAATCTGTTTTTGATTATTTAATCCGTTTGAATAAAAAAGTGACAGGTCTTACAGATCATCAAAACACACTGCTCCGACTTTTTTTTGAGGGGAAAAATGATAAAGAAATCCAAAAAGAAACTGGAATTGGAAGTGCTTCTACGATTCGAAATCATCGTTTTGCACTAAAAGAGAAGGAACGTCAATCCAAAAGCTTTTTAGTATTAATGGAGTTATTAAAAGAAAAGGACAAAAAAACATCTTCGATTGTTATTCCTCATAAAACAGCAACAATGGTAGACGATCGTTATGTTGTCACTGAAAAAGAAAGTATAGAAATTTTAGCAAAGTATTTTCCCGAAGGTACAGATGGTCCTTTAACAACATTTTCGATGAAAGAAAAACATAAGCTGATCGTTCTTAGAGAAATTGTAAAGAAATTAGAAGGTAGACGAATTTATACTGAAAAGGAACTCAATCAAATTTTAAAAACTGTGTATGATGACTATGTGATTTTAAGAAGATATTTGATTGAATATGGCTTTTTAGATAGAAAAGGGGATGGAAGTGCCTATTGGCTGAAGGAAGGAGAAGAGATGTTGAATAATCGAAAAGAAGCAGTGCAAACTTATTTGGATATGAAAAAGGAAGCGGGTGTATATCAGATCAAAAACAAGATGAATCAAATGATTTTTATCGGCAGCAGTATGAATTTAAAATCTTTAAACGGAAGACAGTTTGAATTGGATATGGGAAGTCATCCAATCAAAAAGCTACAAAATGATTACAACAAGTATGGAAAAGATGCGTTTACTTTTGAAGTGTTACAGCTTTTAGATGATAAAGAAGATGAAAATATAGATAAATGGGAGGCCTTGAAAAAACTAGAGGAGAAATGGATGAATGAGTTACAGCCATACGGAGAAAAAGGGTATAACACAAAAAAAGCTTGAAAATAACACAATTAAATAAGAAGTATGGGCAAAATGCGATGAAAGGAGGTGAAATAATGAATACTGAGCAAGAATTAATGATCACATTGTTCAAATTTTTGCAGGAACAAAATTAAGTGAAGGAGCATTGAATTATGGACTTACCTACTTATATTTTTTGTTGCCTGGTTTAGGATTTGTAATTGTAACACAAGTATTATCAGGTATTTTACAGGGAGAAGGGTTAGCTAAATATGTAGCATTCTCTATGCTTATTTCAACGTTATTGAATATCATTTTAGACCCAATTTTTATTTTTGCATTTGATATGGGTCTTGCAGGAGCTTCACTATCTACGTCATTATCAATCATGGTTAGCTGTTTGTATGTTGTTTTTGTATTTAAAAGAAAGTCAAACATAAAATTGAAATGGAGGATACTACATGTTGACAGAAAAGTTATGGGTGAGATCCTTAAGATTGCGGTACCAGTTTTATTAGTAACTTTAACTTCGGGTGTTGGGTTAGTTTTTTAAAATTATATTGTAAGTTCTGTTAGTGAGAGTGCCATGAACTCTTGGTCATTAGTAGGAAGGACTGATGAAATTTTTAGAATGGCTGGCTTTGCTTTTGCTACCTCTACGATTATATTAGCTGGACAAAACTTCGGTAGAAACCAATTGGAACGTGTTAAACAGATTTATAAAACGAATGTGGTATTAGGGCTGATTTGTTGCTTGTTACTAGCACTGATATATAATTTAATAGCTCATCCTTTATTTTCTCTGTTTTCATCTGTTTCATTAGCTTTTATATTAGTTTATTGGTTTGGTTTAGGACTACATGGTGTGTTTATAGCGATTGCCATCGTCAACAGTTTATTTTTATTTGTTTCATATTTCTTAACACAACTTTATTTAAAAAAAATGAAGTTTAAAAATATAACGAGTTGAAAGTAGTAACACAGTAAAATCCCGTTTATCTTTATTTGGATGCAACGGGATTTTATATCATTTTTAATCTGCTAGTTTACTTTATCTATGCTCTGTTTTCAACAATATGTCAACGCCATTTCCTTTGTTTTTTCATTTTGTTTCGTAATTTGCTCACGTCTAGGCATAGGTTTCCATTTGTCTTTATCATCTAACCAAGTGTTTGGAAGCAATTTCGAACTTTCATTTTGCCACCTATGTATCCATTCTTCAGGTAGAGCGAAGTTTGGTTTTTCTATAATTGAACGGATCAATGGATGATCTGTCATGACCAGCCAAAGCAAGCTCCAAGCTCTTGGTACTACCCGATAAATATCATATCCACCCCCACCGAGAGCGATCCACTTGCCGTTGCAGTGTTCATGAGCAAGTTTATGGATGAGCTGCGGCATTTTAAGATAAATTTCCATGCTGCAATGAATGTGTGAAAGAGGGTCATATACGTGGGCATCCACTCCGTGTACGCTGACAATAACATCTGGTTTGAAGCTTTTTATGATTCTTTCTAGTGTTTCACTGAAGCAGCTCATCCAAGACTCATCCTCTGTATACGGTTCCATAGGAAGGTTTAAATTGTAACCGAAACCACTGTCTTCCCCTCGTTCATTCACATAACCCGTACCAGGAAACAAATATTTTCCTGTTTCATGGATGGAGAAAGTGAAAACTTCTGGATCCGCATAAAAAGACCATTGCACTCCATCCCCATGATGAACGTCTGTATCTATAAAAAGTACTTTCGAATCATAATGTTTCCGGATGTATTGGATAGCAATAGCGGCATCATTGTATACGCAAAAACCTGCAGATCGATCAGGCATAGCGTGATGCAACCCTCCTCCTAAATGGAGAGCGTGTTCATACTGCCCTGACATGACTTGCTTACCAGCTTCAATAGACCCACCTGCAACGATGGATGTTACTTCATGCATGTTTGGAAAATATGGTGTGTCATCTTTATCAAGTCCAAATTTTTCAGCTTGATGCAGGGCTTTTTTAGATGGGGAAGGAGAGCTTAAGTTCTTCACAGCCTCAATAAATTCAGTTTGATGTACATCATGAATGGATTCCTCTGAAGCCAGATTCGGAGTGATCATATTTTTTTCATTTAATGCATTAGCTTTTTTTAATAGATCCATTGTTAATGTTAAACGTTTTTGATTAAAAGGATGATGTTCATTAAATTTATAATTTAAGGTTTGAGGATGATAAATAAATGCTGAATTTATACTCACTTTTCTCGCTCCTTTGGCTTCATTTGTGTATCCCAGCTCAATGATGAGCTGGTGCTGATGTTGTCACTTGGATGTTGCTGCATTTAGTCGGCTTTCATTGTTTCACTTTTTGGGGTGTTTTTAGTACATGAATCTGCGTTGGAATCGGACTCTATCGAATTTTTCTTCAGAACTTATTGGCACATTTCTCCCAATACGCACCATTAAACAATTAGCAGGATGTGAGCAAATTTCAGGATCGTCTGTTGCATACCAAGTCATGCCGGCAGATTCCATTAATTTTTCCATCATTTTTCGGTAATCCCAAATGCTTAAACCACTGCCTTTTAAGTCCCAATGCCAATAATATTCCGTCGTAAATACAATGTAATTTTCCATTTGATGTTCAAAAAAAGCGTGTTGAATCATCTTTTTTCCTAGACCGTAAGACCGATAGGGGGAAGCGACTTCTATAGCTCCAAGCTCTATAAGATCGTCCATATTTCCTTTAGACCATCTTTCTAATTCATCTGCATAATGAAAGGTGACATAACCTACAACGGTATTTCCATCCCGAGCAATGATGATTCTGCCTTCTGGAAGGGAAGCGATTTCAACGAGAGCTTCCTGTTGTTCTTCAGGTTCGCGAAAGGCAACTAATCCTTCATGCATAGACAGCTCTTTCAATCCATTTGAAGAAACCGGACCTTCTATGTAAATTGTTTTATCTTCATACTTTATTTCTTGTTGATGAGGGATTTTGATATGTTCCATAACGATTCCCCTTTCTCTTTCTCCTTACTATCATTTTACAGCTAATTCATATAAATAGAAACATATTTAACATTAAATGTAGACAATCATATTGACCAATTAACTATCATAAACTAAAATAGTGGTAATCGTAATAATAACGATTTAGAGGGGTGGAACTTTTGAGGTTTGAGTGGGGAGCAGAAAATATAACGACATTTCAAAATTTCAAAACTATTTTTTTGAGTATTTTATTAGAGGCGTTTCCTTTTATACTTTTAGGTGTTGTAGTTTCTTCATTATTAAGTGTATTTGTCTCTGAAAAAATGATTGCAAGATTGATTCCTAAAAATCCTGTATTAGGTGTTATTGTTGGTTGTTTTCTTGGTTTGATTTTTCCTCTTTGTGAATGTGGAATGATTCCTATTGTTAGAAGATTGATGTTAAAAGGTATGCCGCTGTACATTGGTATAGTATACATATTGTCAGGTCCTATTATTAATCCTATCGTTTTTGCTTCTACATATATGGCGTTTCGAAATCAACCAGAAATTGCTTATTCTCGAATGGTACTAGCATTTACAACCGCTTTTATCATTGGTTTGATTATATATAAATTTATAAAAAGCAATCCTTTGAAAGCCGCACAGTCTTCAAATGTCCATGAACATTTTCACGGACATCAGCATCATCAACAAAATTTCGCGAGTAAATTCGTTTCGGTTCTAGCACATGCATCTGAAGAATTTTTTGAAATGGGTAAATATTTAATATTTGGTGCTTTTATTACTGCTGTCATTCAGGTTACTGTAAGTCGAGCTGAGCTTGTAGAAATTGGAGAAGGTGAGTGGAGCTCCTATTTATTTATGATGGGATTAGGGTACATCTTGTCATTGTGTTCTACTTCAGATGCGTTTATTGCTTCTTCTTTTGCAACGACTTTTTCTGCTGGTTCTTTATTATCGTTTTTAGTATTTGGTCCAATGTTAGACTTGAAAAATACTTTAATGATGTTATCTATATTTAAAACTAGATTTATCATTGTGTTATCCTTGCTTATTTTTATTATCGTTCTCTTTAGTTCTATATTGATTCAAAACTTATACTTTGCTTAGGAGGGGTTATAATGAGTCGCTTTCATCATATTGTAAAGGCGTTTATATTTTTTGGATTTTTTGCCTATATTCTTGTACTTGATAAAAAGGGTGATCTTCAGCTATATATTGCTCCCCGTATGGAGTTGTATGTAAAGTTAGCTGCTCTAGGACTATTTATTGTTGCTCTTTATCATTGTTATCACTTTCTTATAAGAAAACAAGCTGAGGTTCACTGTGACTGTGGCCACAATCATGCATCGCCGTCTTCTTTTAAAAGCCTGATTATATATGCTATTTTCTTTATGCCTATCCTTTTAGGTTTTTTAACCCCTGATACGATTTTAGGGAGTCAAATGGCAGAGCAAAAAGGGGTTAATTTTAGTTCAGCGAGTTCTTTGAAAACGGTCGAACCTTCTAGTGAATCACAAATTGTAGAACCGGAGGATGTTTTAAGTGAGGTAGAACGAACGGAGGATATGTTAAATGGAGTAGAAATTATAATTGATACGTCAAATTCAAATAGTGAAACTGAAGCGCAAGAGTTATCTGAAAATCAGTCATCAGAAATTGTTACAGAACTGCCAGAAGAAGATTTGGACACTTTATTTGCTTCTGAAACCTTTACAGAAATCTATGCGAATTATGGTAAGGAAATTTATACACATGATATTATTCGAGTGCAAGAAGATATATATCTTGAAACGTTAACGACGCTGGATTTATTTTTGGATGCATTTATAGGGAAACAGATCGAGATCAGTGGATTTATATTTCGAGCCGACGGTATGAAAGAGAATGAATTTGCTGTAGGACGATTTGCTGTGCAATGCTGTTCAGCCGATGCCTCACCTTACGGTGTATTTTTAGAATATGAAGATGCGAAAAGCTGGGTGGATGATGAGTGGGTTACTATCATGGGGACGATTGATAGAACCACATTCAATGATTTTGATATCATAAAAGTAAACATAAAGGAAATTAAAAGGATAGAAGCTCCTGCAGAGCCATATGTATACACCAATTACGATTTTGGTTTATAGTATATACAATAACAGTTGAGGTTTAGTGTAGTTTTTCGTAGTGTTTGAAGCATACTTTCAGTAAAGAAGGGAACGGCTGTAATGAACATTATTTCAATTCTCGCGGAAAAAAAATTAGGGAGGCAAAAGCAAAAGGGGAGTTTGACAACCTCCCGGGTAAAGGGAAAAAGCTTGAACTTGAGGATTTATCACATATTCCTAATGAGCTTCGGATGAGTTATAAAATATTGAAAAATGCAGGTATTGTACCAGTAGAGATGCAGCTAAAAAAAGAAATTGTTTCTTTGCAGGATTTGATCGATCTAAGATCAGTTTTAAAAGAAGTTATATCGTTTTATTGATTTTCTAGTATCTGTTTAAGGTTCGTCAATCCTTTTTTTGGGTTTGATTTCAATAACCTCTGGAAACCATTGTTCGAAATTCTCCATGTTTGTTGCAAATGAATAGACATCCTCCACTTTTCTGCTTATTTTCGATGAAGTTTCTGTAAGTATATGCACGTCAACCCTCCTAAGTAGGAAAATTTTAAGGAATTCTTCTTTATTATTATTTATGAAAAACCTTTTCCGCAATACGAATGTATCCCTCCTGTAAAAAATAACCGCTTGAATTAGGAATATATGTTCGGTATGATGAATATAATTAAACAAGAACATATATTCTGTTTTAGGGTGATAGAAGATGAATAAAAAAGATCGTGTGATTATGCTGGTGGATTGTCAATCGTTTTACGCTTCGGTTGAAAAGGCGGCGCATCCACAATTTAAAAACAAACCTGTTGTTGTAGCAGGAGATCCTGCACGCAGATCAGGGATCGTATTGGCTGCTTGTCCGTTGGCCAAAAAATACGGGGTGACTACAGCTGAACGATTAGGGGAGGCGATGGGAAAATGCCCCGATTTAATTGTGTTGAAACCACGAATGAAATTGTATATTGACGTCTCTTTTCAAATCACGCAGCTTCTAGAGACTTTTACGGATTTAGTTGAACCTTATTCCATTGATGAACAGTTTTTAGATCTTACAAATACACAGCATTTATTTGGTACACCAGAGCAGATCGCTGAACAAATTCAAGAGAAAATTGTGGATGCTACAAGTGTACACACGAGAATAGGAATTAGTTATTGCAAGGTGGTTGCAAAAATGGCCTGTGATCATTTTGCTAAGAAAAATGAGAAGGGAATTTTTCAGCTTCCCAAACAAGATCTGCAATCTGTACTTTGGCCGTTACCTATCCACAAGCTTTTCTTAGTGGGATCTCGTATGAACACACATTTGTTGAGACTTGGCATTCATACGATAGGGGATTTGGCAGACACACCACTTTCCAAATTGCGGGAAAAGTGGGGAGTGAATGGTGAGTTGCTTTGGAAAATTGCTAAGGGTATGGATGCTTCCCCAGTAACCCCTCAAACCCATGAAAAACAAAAAGGGATTGGACATCAAATGACACTGCCGAGAGATTATTGGAGCAAAACAGAGCTGGAGGTTATTTTGTTGGAATTAACGGAACTAGTTTGCCGCAGATGCCGTACGAAAGGGTATATGGGTTCCGTTGTTTCTGTTGGATGTAGAGGAGCGGATTTTGATCGCAAGACTGGATTTCATCGACAGAAAAAAATAGCTGTACCAACAAATGTAACGAATGAAGTATACGAAACAGTTCGACAGTTGTTTTATGCCCATTGGGACGGTTCGCCTGTACGAAGTCTTGGAGTTTCTTTAACTCAGTTGGTAAGTGATCAGGAATACCAATTGAGCATGTTTGATCCATTTGAAAAAGATCGGTCTTTGGAAAAAGCGACAGATGGGCTTAAGGATAAGTATGGGGATGCAATTATTATGCGTGCAGCTTCTGTGGCAGAAGCGGGTCAAGCTAAAGATCGAGCGGTTAAGATTGGGGGACACTATAAATGAGTAAAAAAACGAGAAATGGCTTGAAGGAATGAATAATCAACAAGAAGTGAGGAAAAATGAACGATGAAACTTTGAATGATAAAGGAGACTTAGTCAATGAATGCACAATATAAAAGTTGCATTGAAGCAGTATATCGATGTATTGAAGCTTGTAATGTGTGCTATCATGCATGTTTGAAGGAAGAGCATATGTCCAATATGTCAAAATGTATTGAATTGGATCGGGAATGTGCTGAAATATGTACGTTAGCACTTCATTCAATGCAAAGAAGCAGCACTTTTGCCATACAGATCCTTTCGTTATGTGCGGAGATCTGTGACGCTTGTGGGACAGAGTGCAAATCCCATAACCATCAACATTGTCAAGATTGTGCACAAGCATGTTTTAGATGCGCAGAGGAATGCCGCAAACTCATTTCATAATTTGTGAGGTAAACTATAATATCAATTCACACAAGAATGGGGGCATATAAATGAGCAAAAAATTAGAGGGAAATGGCTTGTGGGAATCCAGCCGGATGATGCTTCCAGAGCACAAAGAACGAATTAATTTGTATCATGAACAGCGAAAAAAGAAGAGTAAACCACAGCTAATAGAAGAAGAAATTTGGATTATATCACAGCGCCTGTCGGATTCAATGCTGGATGTGGAAGAGGTTACGATTGAATTGTTTAATGAAAATGGTCACAATCATTTTGTAACTGGAATCGTAAACAAGATGGATACAACATCAAGGCAAATTAAATTACAATTGCATGATAATCATAACGAATGGATTCAATTTGATGATATCATTGATGCAAAATAACCAAGGAGTTAACTGTTTACCCTTGGTTATAACATAAGAATTAATAAGCTTACAAATGAGTATTAATAAATGTTAGATGATGAACTCTTCAATTTTCGAAAGAAAAAGCTTCTTCATAAATGAAGAAGCTTTTTCATGGAGATGATCTGTGACTGTGTATTTTCATTATATGAAATAAGTTAGAGTATTGACATAGACGTTCGCGGATTTTAATATAACATTATTACTTTATAATAGATTGGATGATTGTACATGAATAGCTTTGAAATTGCACGATTAGCAGGTGTTTCACGCAGTACAGTGACAAGAGTGATCAATAATTACGGAAATGTCCATCCAAAAACCAAATCAAAAGTATTAAAAGTGATGGAAGAATACAATTATCGTCCAAATGCTACAGCCAAAAAGCTCTCAAGTAAAAAATCAAATGTAGTAGGATTGCTGGTAATCAAAGATATTGATCAAAGTTCTCCATCTTTTTTAGCTGATGCTTTTTTTGGACCGATGATCGATACAATCATACATTCTGCTTCAAAACGTGGATATCGAATCATGTTAGATATTAAAGAGGAAAATGATAAAAATATATTGAATCTATTTCATGACAAGAGTATTGATGCAGGCATATTTTTAAGCTGGAGTAATTTACAGCCAACATTACATGAGGCTGCAGATTTGGGCTACCATTGTGGGGTCATAGATTTTGATTTTGCTATAGAGCGTGATGATTCTATCGTTGTAATGGATGTTAGCGATAAACAGAGTGCTTACAAAGCAACAAAATATTTAATTGATCTCGGTCATCAACATATCGGATTTATTACCGGCATAAAATCAAAAAGGTGTTCAATTGAACGTTTAGAAGGATATAAAAGTGCTCATTTAGAATCTGGACTTGAAGTAAATGAATGCGATATTTATGAGGGCTTCTTTAATGAGGTAGATGGTAATGCAGCAGTGGAAAAATGGATGGAAACTGGTAAACTGCCAACTGCAATTTTTGCTGCGAATGATAAAATGGCTATAGGTGCATTAAATGCATTGCATAAAAAAGGTATAAGGGTACCTGAAGATGTGTCGGTTATCGGATATGATGACGTCATTTTATCACAATATACATCACCAAAACTATCAACTATGAAAGTACCTGTATCAGAAATGGCACATAATTTAATTCATACCTTGATAGACAAGTTAGAAGGGAAAGAAGGCGTTCAAAAAAGGAGAACTTTTATAGCGGAGTTAGTGGAGAGGGAATCTACAGCAAAGTTAAGAAAAATGAAGAAAAAATAGTGGTAATACAACAGTAATTCTGTTATTCTAATATTAAGTGATTCACGTGAGTCAAAACTTGGAAGTTTTGACTCACGTACGGAGATGTTTCTCTATGACTTACGCAAATCAATTTTCGACAAAAATGAATCACGTGAGTCAACTGAATCAAACGGTTTTTTATTTTTTCCCCATTTAGCTGCCAATTCATGTTGGCAGCTCTCTTTTTTTACATAACAGTCCGAGTAGTTGGTCAATCTGTTACATTCAAAGTTTGAAAAATAAAATTTTATTATTATTACCAAAACAGAAAAAACGCAGGTATTACCCTGCGTTTTTTTCTTTTGGTACCTGCTCGCACAGGTACCTCATGGGAGAGGAGAAACCGGATGAAGAGCTTATGGGGAAACGTAAGTCTTCTCCGCGGTTATCTACGACATTTTTGATGCCGTTAACTTTAATTTTTGCCCTTTTTTGAGAAATTATACATGCAAATGGATAACAATTTGCTGATGTATTTTAAAGACATGCAGAATATGATACGATATTTAAAGTACAAGTTCAAAAAGTGGCTGGTTTTTAAATATGAAACAATATAAGCAGGTGAATGCATTGAGAGTGATATCGGGAGTCTCTAGAGGCAGAAAACTAAAGGCGGTTCCAGGCAGTCATACGAGACCGACTACCGATAAGGTAAAAGAAGCTATATTTAGTAGGATTGGTCCTTATTTTTCGGGTGGCATTGTGTTGGATTTATTTGCTGGTACAGGCGCTTTAGGTATTGAAGCAATCAGTAGAGGGATGGATCGAGGTGTTTTTATTGACATCAACCCTAAAAGTATTGAAGTAATAAAGGAAAATATTAATGCAGTAAGTCAGACAAATCAAGCAGAAATATACCGTAATGATGCTAAGAGAGCTTTAAAGGTTTGTGCAAAACGTGAACTGAAGTTTGATTTAGTTTTTTTAGATCCCCCTTATAAATTAGAAGTGACTGAGGAAATTTTACAACATATGGACTCCCTTTCCCTTTTTGAAAAGGAAGCCATTGTTGTTGTAGAACATGATGCGGTACATACATATAACGAAAACATTGGTAAATTGCAGAGCGCACGACGTGTGGTTTACGGTGATACTGCGGTTACATTTTATGATTATGTTAGTGAATGAATAAGCGAGGTGTTGTGAAATGCAAAAGAAACAAAGCATAGCAGTATACCCCGGAAGTTTTGATCCTGTAACTTACGGACATCTTGATATCATCCATCGGGCTGCTAAACAGTTTGATACTTTGGTTGTATCGGTATTGAACAATGCAAAAAAAAATCCACTCTTTACTGTAGAGGAGAGAAAGGTTTTGCTCCATAAAGCTACACAAGATTTGCCTAATGTTGAAATTGACAGTTTTCACGATCTACTTACTAACTACATGAAGTCTAAAAACGCACAAATTATCGTTAGAGGATTAAGGGCAGTTTCTGATTTTGAATTTGAACTGCAGATGGCTTCTACGAACCGAAAGCTGAATGAAGATGTTGAGACTTTTTTTATGATGACTAATCCACAATATTCTTATTTGAGTTCAAGTATTGTTAAAGAGGTGGCTAGATATGATGGAGCAGTTACTGATCTCGTTCCCATAGAAGTGGAAAAAGCATTGAAAGAGAAATTTAAAAACCTTTAAAAAAACCTATACAAATTTATGATATATAGTTTTAAACATAGCAATGAATGCAGAGAAAATGAACATTGTACCTAATAACAAGAACATAAACTCAAATGTGTTTTCCCAAATATTCCATACAGTAAAAGGGGTTTCAGTTGCACTCAGAGTTAAGTTGTTTAGGAAACTTGGTTCAGTTTTTGAAAATAAAATCTGATAGGGCTTCCAAAGTAAAAAAGATAAACTAAAAGAGAAGACTGTTTGTACGATTCTTGATCCCAAAAATATGCGATAGCGCAGATCCGTATTTTGAATTAACCCCCTTACTTGTAAATGTGCGGAAAAACCGCTCCATGATAAGATGCTACAAAGCAAGGAAATTTGCCAAATAAATGGAGCGGATTGCTGAGTGCTGATTAGATATGCACCTAGGTGAACTTCAAACCAGCCTGTGAAGACAGGTTCGATCATGGAATCAAAGAACATGGATATGCTAAAAAGCTCTGAAAATATTTTATTGATTATGGTCATCATATTGGTTAATGTGAACATTTTAATCATTACCGCAAATAACATCATTGTGCCGCCAATCATCATCAAGTTTTGTATAGAGGTAGTGACAGCATCCCCCAGCAGTTTTCCGAATGTTCTTCCATCTTGTTTATGCGCCTTTGACATTACTTTCAAACTCCTTGCAACTAAATTTTTGTAAGGAGTTTCTTTTGGATTAGAAGTAGTTTTACCATAGTATAAATTCAGTGCAAGTCCAAGCAAAAGTAATGAAATCATTTGGATGAATACAATAAAAAATCCAAGCTGCACATGATGAAAGAAACCAACAGCAACAACATTAATTATAAATATAGGACTGCTAGCGTGTGAGACAGCCAGTATTTTTTCACCTTCGTTTCTTGTGATTAGCTCTTGTTGTCTTAAATTTGCTGTGATCCGTGCGCTGGATGGATATCCAACAGTCCAGCCCATTGCTAATGCCCATCCTCCTACCCCCGGTACTTTAAATAAAAGTTTCATTAATGGTTCTAACCACACTCCCAACATGCGTATAAAACCATAAGCAATTAAAACCTCTGATAAAATGAAAAAAGGAAGAAGGGAAGGGAATACAATTTTCCACCAAATATTTAATCCTTGCAAAGAGGATTGAAAAGCTTCTTCCGGAAATACAATGATGTATATAACAAGAAAAGCTGCGGACATGGAAAGTAATAATGTAAAAAAGCGATGATGCATGGTAAAATTCAATCTTGACATGCTTTTTCACCTCATTTGCTGTACAATGGTACATGTTTACGCAAATGTCTGTCCAAATAGACCAGTAGGAGGAAATTTGAATATGGAGTATCAGAGGAATCAAAAAAAGTGGTATCGTAAAATCCCTAGCAATGTGAAGTTTTTTCTTATTCTTTTCGCGATTCTATATATAGTTTTTCTTATGCCTACACCTTATGTGGTTTATGAGCCAGGTTCTGCGGAAGTTTTAGAGCCGATGGTAAATATTGAAAATGGATATGAGGCTGAAGGAGCTTTTATGTTAACCACTGTACGAATGAATTATAGTAATATATTTTACTATATGTATTCATTTTTCAATCCATATGCTGTCGTAGTAAAAAAAGAAGATATTTATGTAGATGAAACGGAAGAGGAATACTTGGAGCGTCAGTACTACAACATGGTTAATTCACAAAATAATGCGATTAGAGTGGCATACAACGAGGCTGATATCCCGTATGAATCCATTATTGATGGTGTTGTTGTTTTAAACACAGTAGAAGGTTTTCCGGCGGATGGTACTTTACAGCCTGGAGACAAAATTAAATATATAAATGAAGATGTTATTCGTACAACTGAGGATGTATTCGCTAGTGTAGGGAACAACCAGGTTGGTGACATAATTTCTTTTACATATGAAAGAGAAGAACGAGAATATACTACGCAATTTGCATTGGCAGATATACGAGGTGAAGTTGAGAAAGCTGAGGGGGTTGAAGCAAGACCTGGAATTGGCATTTATTTGTCAGATATTCAGCATATCATTGATGCTGGGGCAATAAGAGGTCCATCTGCAGGATTAATGTTCTCACTTGAAATTTATAATCAGCTTGTTCCTGAAGACATTACACAAGGTCATCTTATTGCCGGTACTGGTGAGATTTATTCCAATGGTCAGGTAGGTCCTATTGGGGGAATTGAACGTAAGATAGTAGCTGCAGACAAAGAAGGGGCAGAGGTGTTTTTTGCACCTGTAGATAATTATGAGCTTGCTGCAGAAACAGCAATGGACATTAACACAGATATGAAAGTTGTATCTGTTTCGACTATGGAAGAGGCTTTAGATTATTTAGACCAACTAAATATTATCTTACAAAAATGAAGGGAATTGTCATAGTCTATCTAAAACATGTGCAATATGATGCAAGTAAGCCCACAGATGTAGGGCTTACTGTTTTCCTTAGAAATAAATATGCTTTATTTCATAATTGGTGGTTGGTAATAGTCTTGGAACATATCTTGAGAGGAAGTGCTGTTATAAGAAAGTGAATAAATGGATGCGGCTCGTATATCCATATCCAGTAATGTTGTTTCACTTTTGCTTACTTTTGTTATAATTGGCACCTTTGCTGTTTTTTTCATTTGTTTTAACAACTGCTGTCCTTTTTTTGAAAACCCAAGCACTCTTAAATAAGGGGTGCCTTTTTTTAATCTGTTTAATGTGATATCTGTTTTATGATGATTTAATAAAATTCGGAGTAAGGTTCGCTGCAATTTTGTTTTTGTATATCTCTTGGTTTTTAATAAATGTAATAAGTTTGCAACGGATAATGTAGATTGAAGTTCAGGTAGAGTTTGTTTTAACCTGTTTTCTAATCCTTCCGAGACTTCGTAAAATGCTGCACATTGTGAAGGTGTAAGACTTAGTAGCTTATATAGCAACTGGTCTTGAAAGTCTTCCCAACCAATAGGTCCACGCCCGAATTGAAATTCACGTCTCAACACATCATATGTATAGGCAGGTACATATTGTGAAATTTGGGATAAGGCATGTTCCTCAAAAATAAGCTTGCGAATGGCTGTAGCGCTGGCAATAAGTTGATCGGTTACTTCTTGTTGATGAAATCCTGCTTTGTGACGAGTGATGGTAAGTGGTTTGATAGAACTGTTCAAACGTTCAAGTGCAATTAAGTAATGTAACCCTAAGGTATTATTAGGTTGGGATAAATCCATATGATCTGGCATTTCAATGTGTAAAACTTTTTGAATGGCAGAGGTGTATGCAGTTGGATAATTCATTCCTTTTTTTAATTGTTGTTTTACTTCTGTTTGAAAGTGATCCGGTTCTTTTTTTAATTTTTTAGCTAAGGTTTTTAACGTGTTCAATTCACCACTTTCACTGCCAAAGCATAAGCTATCAACTACTCCTGCAGCATCTAATGCTGAAACTGCACCATATGCAAACCATTCAGCCGGCTGTGAAGAGAAAAGGACGGGGAGTTCGATGATCAAATCAGCTCCCATATGCAAGGCCATTTCAGCTCTTGACCATTTATTTACTAATGCAGGTTCACCTCTCTGTAAGAAATCCCCACTCATTATAGCAACAACAGCATCTGCATTAGCTGCTTTTTTGGACTGTTCAAAATGATATACATGTCCATTATGTAACGGATTATATTCAACAATAATTCCAACGGTTTTCATATGTTACCACCTTATTTACAATTTAAGTGTGACGTAGTATGTAAAAAAATTAGATTTCGGTTTTTCACTAATTTAGGTGTGTTTCCTGGGCCCCGCAAAAGTATTCGGTCGGTCATAACCTGCCACCTCCATGTGGCAATTCCGACACCAGTTCATCCATGAACTGGGTACAAGATGATGTTTTACTTTTGTGGAAAATTTCTGTTTTCTGGGGCCCCCGAAAAGTAATCGGAATTCCCATCGTAGATATTTCTTCACTTTTTGGGGTAACTTTACTATAACATGGAGGAAATATTGTTGACAAAACACAAATTAAATCGCTATAATAAACTTTGTCTGTTTGAGGTGGTTCTTTATGACAATAATGATTAAATTACGTGAATTAGTTACTAAGAAAGATCCGGTTGTCATTAGACAAACTTTATCTGTTTCGGATCTAATATCTAATCGCAAGGAAATTATGAATATTACACCTTTAGAGGTGGATTTACAAGTGAAGATGGATTTTGAAGTGGCTCGTGTATGGGGAACTTGTAATGGGGAAATTCATTATGTTTGTTCCAGATGTTTAAAGGAATTTAATAAAACACTTCAAATTAACATACAAGAAGCTTTTACACAAAATTCAGAAATTGCAAAATCTGATCCTGAGGAAAGTATTCAGTTAGTTACATCTGATGAGGTAGATATCGAACCTTACATTAGAGAATCATTTTTATTAGATTTACCTTATGCTCCAATTTGTAAGGAATCGTGTAAGGGTTTATGCCCAACTTGCGGGATTAATAAAAATGAGGCATCTTGTACTTGTAAACAGGATCAAATTGATCCTCGTTTAGCTAAATTAAAAGATTTTTATGTTGAGTAATTGAGTGGACATCGAATTAAGGAGGTGGAGAATTATGGCAGTACCTCAAAGGAGAACATCTAAAACTCGTCGCGACAAGCGCCGTACTCATTTCAAATTAGAAGTTCCAGGTATGGTAAAGTGTGATCAGTGTGAAGAATTAAAACTTTCTCATCATGTCTGCAAAAACTGTGGAACATATAAAGGAAGAGAAATCGCAGCAAAATAATAATTTTTACAAAAAATAGTACTTCATTACGATGAAGTACTATTTTTTTCTTCACTTTTGTGATAAATTTATATATACTACTTTTAGTATCAGGTAATAATTTGGTGGTGATGAGAATCGGAAGGCTTCCAAAACAGAAGCGGTTATTGGAATTAGCGAATGAAATCGAACAAAATCCTTTTATAACCGATGAACAACTTACAAAGAAATTTAATGTCAGCATTCAAACGATCCGATTGGATCGAATGGAGCTTGGTATTCCTGAGCTTCGTGAAAGAATAAAATTAATGGCGGAAAAATCGTATGATCAGGTGCGTTCTCTTCAAATTGATGAAGTTATTGGAGAAGTCGTTGATTTGCAATTAGATAAAAGCGGGATTTCTATATTTGAAATGAATGAAGAACATGTATTTTCAAAAACAAAAATAGCGAGAGGTCATCATATATTCTCTCAAGCAAATTCATTGGCTATTGCAGTGATTGATGATGAAGTGGCATTAACAGCTTCGGCGGATATTCGTTTTATACGATCCGTTAAATTAGGAGAAAAATGTATAGCTAAAGCCTATGTTCGCAAAGATTCATTGAATCATGAAAAGGCAAATGTTGATGTATTCACTTACGTAGGTAACGAACTTGTATTTGAGGGGAACTTTGTCATTTTTCGTTCAGAACTTAAAATTTAACATAAGGGAGTGACTTCCATGAGAATCGCAATGGATGCGATGGGTGGGGATCATGCACCTGAAGTAAACGTAAAGGGCGCTATGTTAGCCGCTAAAGATTGGACAGATATTGAAATCATATTAGTTGGTGATGAAAAACAAATTAAGCCGTTATTAGACGAGTCCATATCTAATATAAAAATTCATCATACAGATGAAATGATTTTAGCTGATGAAGAACCTGTAAAAGCTGTGCGACGGAAAAAAAACTCCTCCATGGTATTAGCTGGGAAAATGGTTAAAGACAAAAGTGCTGATGCTATGATTTCTGCTGGAAATACAGGTGCTTTAATGACTACAGGTTTATTAGTTATTGGTCGCATTCCAGGTGTAGAAAGACCTGCATTAGCACCCACAATGCCTACGATGGACAATGCCGGAATTCTTGCTTTAGATTTAGGAGCTAATATGGATGCTTCTGAGGAGCATTTGGTACAATATGCTGTTATGGGCAGTATTTATCGGTCCAAAATTCATGGAATGGAATCACCAAGGGTTGGATTGTTAAATGTAGGAACAGAGGCTGGAAAAGGCAGCGAGATCACAAAAGCGGTTTACCCAATGTTAGAGCAACTACCTATCAATTTTATAGGAAATGTAGAAGCAAGAGATGTATTGAATCGAAATTGTGACGTACTTGTGTGTGATGGATTTGTAGGAAATATTTTATTAAAAGCCATGGAAGGAACAGCAAATAATATTTTTTCTGTATTAAAAGTGGAATTAACGAAAAATTTCTTGAGGAAAGCAGCAGCAGCAATTTTAAAACCTAGCTTGAGTGCTTTTAAAAAGAAGATGGATTATACAACATATGGCGGTGCTCCTTTATTAGGAGTAAATGGCGTGTGTATTAAAAGTCATGGCTCCTCTGATGCAAATGCAGTAAAAAATGCAGTTGGTCAAGCAAGAAATGCAATTCAAAAAGAATTGGTGACCTCCATTGCTTCAGAGTTCAATAAGAAATGAGGTTAACAGATCATGAATAATATTTCAGTTGGAATCATTGGGACTGGAAAATATGTCCCTGAAAAAATATTAACAAACAAAGAACTAGAAAAAATGGTTGATACAAATGATGAGTGGATAAAAACCCGTACTGGGATAGAAGAAAGAAGAATACTTAGTGAAGGACAATCTACATCAGACCTTGCTTTAAAAGCATCAGAAGAAGCTTTGAAAAATGCGGGAATAACGGCTGAAGACCTTGATCTTATTGTTGTTGCAACAGTAACACCTGATATGTCTTTTCCTTCAACAGCATGTATTTTACAGGATAAATTAGGTGCGAAAAAAGCAGCAGCTTACGATTTGTCTGCAGCTTGTTCAGGATTCATTTACAGCTTGGCTAATGCCTCAAATTTTATAGCAAATGGTACATATAAGCATGTTCTAGTTATAGGTGCTGAAAGTTTGTCCACAATTACAGATTATACAGATCGTAACACATGTATTTTATTTGGTGATGGAGCAGGAGCAGTTGTGCTTGGACCTGTTGATGAAGGCAGAGGATTCCGTTCGTTTGAACTGGGTTCAGATGGTTCTGGAGGAGATTTGCTGAAAAAGACAGATTATATAGAGATGGAAGGCAGAGAAGTATTTAAGTTTGCCGTGCGCATTATGGGATCTGCTGCTGAAGAAGCTTTGACAAAAGCAAATATGAATAAGGCCGATATTGATTTATTAGTTCCTCATCAAGCCAATATCCGGATCATACAATCCGCATTAGAACGTTTAGAATTATCAGAGGATAAATGTGTGATTAATTTACAGAATTATGGAAATGCATCCGCGGCATCTATACCAATTGCTCTAGCTGAAGCCAATGAACAGGGAAGAATAAATGAAGGTGATTGTATTGTGTTGGTAGGCTTCGGTGGTGGATTAACATGGGGAGCTTCTGTACTTATTTGGTAACAGTTGAAACAAGTTTTTCCATGAACACGATCTAGATCTAGTAATTGACTGCGGTGATTTGTTTCACTTTTACGGGTTGTTTTTACACTGAAATAAGGAGTGGATTAAGATGGGAAAAGTTGCATTTGTTTTTCCAGGACAAGGTGCTCAAGTAGTTGGCATGGGTTTAGATGTATATGAACAACATGCGAGTGCAAAGTCTATTTTTAATAAAGCTGATGAAATATTGGATTTCAAGTTGTCTGACCTTGTATTTCAAGGTCCTGAAGATCAATTGAAGCTTACATATAATACACAGCCAGCGCTGTTAACGACAAGTATAGCTCTATATGAGGTTTTTAAAGAAGCTGGATTGACTCCAGATTTTGTTGCAGGCCATAGTTTAGGAGAATATAGTGCATTAGTTGCAGCTGGTGTGATGAGTTTTGAGGATGCGGTTCGAATAGTCCGTTTACGGGGCGAATTTATGGATCAGGCTGTGCCAGAAGGCAAAGGTTCAATGGCAGCGGTTCTTGGTTTGGAAAGAGATAAGTTAGAGGAATTATGCAAAGAAGTTAGTCATGATGTAGGTTTAGTTGAAATGGCGAATGTAAATTGTCCTGGTCAAATTGTTATCTCAGGCACGTCGGAAGGTATTCAAGCGATTGTTGAGAGAGGGAAAGAAGTGGGAGCCAAGAGAGTGCTTCCATTAGAAGTAAGTGGACCTTTTCATTCAACTCTTATGAAAACGGCAGCAGACAAGCTTTCAAAGGAATTAGATGGGATTCAGTTGAACTCTCCTGAATTTCCGGTTGTAGCAAACGTAACAGCAAGTGCAGTTGCAGAAGCATCCGAAATTAAAAAACTATTAGTTGATCAAGTATGCGCGCCTGTTTTGTGGGAAGCCAGCATTTTATACTTGCTCGAGCAAGGTGTGGATACTTTTATTGAAATCGGTTCTGGAAAAGTTTTGTCTGGGTTAATAAAAAAAATTAATCGTAAAGTAAAAGTCATATCGATACAGGATATGAAATCAATAGATGGTTTTAAAATGGAGGGATTACATGCTTAATGGGAAAGTAGCTCTAGTAACTGGCGCATCTCGCGGTATAGGGAAAGCGATAGCACTTTCATTGGCAGAAGCAGGAGCAGATATCGTTGTTAATTTTGCAGGGAATGAAAAAGCTGCAGCTGAAGTTGTCGAAGCGATAGAGGACTTAGGTCGAAAAGCGATTAAAATTCAAGCCAATGTGTCTCAGACATTTGAAGTAGCAAATATGTTCAAACAAGCAATTGAAACATTTGGCAAAGTTGACATATTGGTAAATAATGCAGGAGTTACTAGAGATAATTTATTAATGCGCATGAAGGAAGATGAGTTTGATCAAGTTATAGATATCAATTTAAAAGGTGTTTTTAATTGTATAAAAGCAGCAACAAGACCAATGATGAAGCAGCGCTCAGGTAGAATTATTAATATTTCATCTGTAGTAGGTGTATTGGGGAATGCTGGGCAAGCTAATTACGTAGCTGCAAAAGCTGGAGTGATTGGTTTAACTAAATCTGCAGCAAGAGAACTGGCATCACGTGGGATTACTGTGAATGCAGTGGCACCTGGATTTATTGAAACAGACATGACAGGGCATCTAAAAAGGGATATGGAAGAAGGAATATTAAGTCAAATTCCTCTTGCAAGGATGGGACAACCAGAAGAAATTGCCAATGCAGTTAAATTCCTTGCTTCTGATCAGGCTGCCTACATTACTGGTCAAACGTTACATGTTGATGGCGGTATGTATATGTAATTAAATATGCTTTTTGCATATGGAAATTTTATATGATTTTAAGTATAATACCATGGAGGAGGTGAACTGAATGTCAGAAGTAGTAGATCGCATTAAGAAAATTATTGTTGATCGTCTTGGTGTTGATGTAGCTGAAGTTACTCCCGAAGCATCTTTTAAAGATGATTTAGGTGCAGATTCTTTAGATGTAGTTGAGCTAATAATGGAATTAGAAGATGAGTTTGAAATGGAAATTTCTGATGAAGATGCTGAAAAAATTAATACCGTAGGTGAAGTTGTGAATTACATAGAATCACATAAATAATTGAACCTTATATAATTTAATTAGAATCTTCAAGTCCCGTTCAATAACGGGACTCTTATCTATCATTTTATACTTGTAAATGATGTAAATAGAGGGAAAAATATAATGTTTATACATAGGAACCTTAAATTCGACGATATCTCCGAAAGGTCACCGATTGGTGATTTTGTATTAAAAATTATTGCAAGAGTATAACGGACTCCCCTCAACCATTTTAATGTAGCGAACTAACGTTTGTTACATTTTGATTTATATGGTATAATTAACCTTACTGAAAAAATAAGTATACATAGCTATAATTTTAAAAAAAGTAATTTTCATAGAAAATGTAGTAAATTTAATAACTAACTGAGAATCTCTCACGGTTATAGATGTCGAGGATCTCATATGTTTTATATAGAGGTGAATGTGAATGAATCAAAGAGTTGTGATAACAGGTTTAGGTGTCATGTCTTCCCTAGGTTCTGAACTAGAAGCATTTTGGGACAACATATTAGAGGGCAAGTCAGGAGTTTCCAATATTGAATCCATAGATGTAAGCGAAATAAGCACGAAAATTGCTGCTTCTATAAAAGATTTTAATCCTGAGAAATATATGGAAAAAAAAGAAGCGCGCAAAATGGATCGTTTTGTTCAATTAGCTATTGCAGCCGCTACACACGCTTTAGAAGACTCTAACTTGAATATTCAAGAAGATGCAGATCCGGAAAGAGTCGGGGTTATTGTAGGCTCAGGTGTTGGTGGTCTTCAAACATGGGAGGAACAACATACAATATTACAAAAGAAAGGCCCAAAACGTGTAAGCCCATTCTTTATCCCAATGATGATTGCTAATATGGCTTCAGGACAAATATCAATTCGTACGGGAGCTAAAGGTCCTAATACTACGCCGGTTACGGCTTGTGCAACAGGTACTCATTCCATTGGTGATTCTTATAAAATAATACAGCGTGGTGATGCTGATATTATGATTTGTGGTGGAGCAGAAGCGCCCATTACTTTAATAGGAATGGCTGGATTTAGTTCACTTCGTGCTATGTCAACAAGAAATGATGAGCCAGAAAAAGCTAGCCGCCCATTTGATACTGGTAGAGATGGTTTTGTTATGGGAGAAGGTTCTGGGGTTTTAATATTAGAATCTTATGAACATGCAATAAAACGAAATGCTAAAATCTACGGTGAAATTATAGGTTATGGAATGAGTGGTGATGCATATCATATTACTGATCCATCTCCAGACGGTGCTGAGCGATGTATGAAAAATGCACTAAAGGATGCTGGGATTGAACCAAAAGATGTAGATTATATCAATGCTCATGGTACTTCTACACCTGTTGGAGATATCTCTGAAACAAATGCTATTAAAAATACTTTTGGCAAGCATGCTTATGAATTGGCAGTTAGTTCAACTAAATCAATGACAGGTCATTTACTAGGTGCTGCTGGGGGAATTGAAGCTGTTATAACTGGATTAACTATAAAAAACGGTATGATCCCACCTACTATTAATCTTGATAATCAAGATCCCGATTGTGATCTGGATTATGTAGCTAATGTAGCAAGAAAAACGGATGTTCAAATCGCATTGTCAAATTCTTTTGGTTTTGGTGGACATAATGCGAGCATCATTATGAAAAAATTATAAATGAAATTTGATCATATCATTCTTTCAATGGAGTCATATTTTAATCGATCAGGTGGTGAAATATATGAATCAGGATTTAAAACAATTACAGACTAAGTTGGATATTTATTTTAAAAATCAAAAATTATTAAAGCAAGCATTTACTCATTCATCTTATGTGAATGAACATCGCTTATCTAAATATGAAGATAATGAAAGATTAGAGTTTCTAGGTGATGCAGTACTAGAATTAACGATCTCTGAATATTTATTTCAAACCTATCGAAGATTACCAGAGGGAGAGTTAACAAAACTAAGAGCTTCAATTGTGTGTGAGCCTTCCTTGGAAAAGTTTGCTTCGGCATTAGATTTTGGGGCATATGCGTTTCTAGGTAAAGGCGAGGAACTAACTGGAGGAAGAGCAAGGCCTGCTTTGTTGGCAGATCTTTTTGAGTCTTTTATGGGGGCACTATTTCTTGATCAAGGTTTAGAAGCAGTGAAGTCTTTCTTGGAAAAGTATATATTTCCCAAATTGTCTAGCGAAGGCAAACCTCAATTGAAAGACTATAAAACACAACTTCAAGAATTTACTCAACAACATAATATGGGTGTTATTAAATATAGAATAGTAGATGAAAGTGGTCCAGCTCATGAAAGGTTGTTTGTATCTGAAGTGAGTATGAATGATACTAGTTTAGGTCAGGGTAAAGGTCGATCAAAAAAAGAAGCAGAGCAACAAGCAGCGTCAAAAGCACTTATAAAATTAAATTATAAATAATTAAATTATAGATTGATGAGCTTTTGTAGAAATCGTCGAATGAAGTTTTGGGTTTGTTAAAAAAGGCGCCTCAAGTATACAATAATACTTGGAGGAGCCTCTTTTCATTTTTAAGGATTTTTCTTCACTTTTTGGTGTTCTAGGCTTATTGGGCCCCGCAAAAGTAATAGGATTATTCTTCTATGAATTTTCTTCACTTTTGTGGAAAAGTTCATGGGGTCCCCGGAAAGTATTCGGATATATCTACCTTGAATCTTGTTCACTTTTTGGGGAGAAATTGTGGTATATTTATTCATGAGGTGAGACCTTTATATGTTTTTAAAAAGGATTGAATTAAGTGGTTTTAAATCATTTGCTGACAAAACAGCATTAGATTTTGTACAGGGTATTACTGCTGTTGTTGGTCCAAATGGAAGTGGAAAAAGCAACATTTCTGATTCCATACGTTGGGTGTTAGGTGAACAAAGAGCTAAATCCCTTCGTGGAGGAAAAATGGAGGATATCATTTTCGCAGGTAGTGAGAAGAGAAGACCTGTGAATTTTGGAGAAGTTTCACTTACATTGGACAATACAGATGAAAAATTGTCACTGGATTTTAGTGAAGTTACTGTAACTCGTCGTATTCATCGCAGTGGCGATAGTGAATATTTCATTAATAAACAAGCTTGTAGACTGAAGGATATCATAGAGCTGTTTATGGATACTGGAATAGGTAGGGAAGCTTATTCCATCATAGGACAAGGTAAAATTGAGGAAATATTAAGCAACCGTTCAGAAGAAAGAAGAGGCATTTTTGAAGAAGCCTCTGGCATAGTAAAATTTAAATCACGGAAAAAAGAATCAGAAAAAAAACTGGCTGAAACTGAGCAAAACTTACTCAGAATTTATGATCTTATCGCCGAATTAGAGGATCAGATTGAACCATTGCAAAAGCAGTCTGAGAAGGCCATCCTATATAAGGAATTAAAGGAACAATTAAAAACACACGACATATCCCTTTATGTATATAAAATAGAAGATTCACATCAAAACTGGAAAGCAGCTTCAGATACTTTAAACGAACTTCAAAATAAACAGATTGAGCTTTCAACAATCGTTAATCAACATGACGCTACGATTGAAAAAGACCGAATGCTTGCAAAGCAGCTTGAAGAAGAATTGGATCAATTGCAAAGCGTCTTATTAAATCTGAGCGAAGAGGTTGAGAAGAGTGAGGGTTTTGGCGAGGTTTTAAAAGAGCGCCATAAGAATTTATTACAGCAAAAATCACAGCAGCAGATTTTGATCTCTGAAAAAAATCAGCGTTTTGATAATATAAAAAATGAACAACATTCATATGAAAACAGACTAGATTCGATTTTAAAACAACTTGAAGAAGCCGAATTCAATTTACAAGATAAACATAAACATTTAATAGGAATTACGTCAGAATTAAACATTGACTCTGAAGAACAGCTGCAAGAGAAACTTTTGAAAACAATTAATGAAATTGCGCAGGGTCAAAATGAAATTACCAATATTCAGCAACAGCTTAAAGGCAACGATGAGAAAATAGAAGAACTCGAACAATTACATAAGCTTTTAACTGAACAAAATGATGATCTTTCTAAACAAAATAAAGTGACATTAAATTCTTTGCATCAAATACAAGATGAAATCGATGTCTCTAAAGATAAATACATTCAAATCAGTGAACAAGTAAAACAAAAGCAAAGATTGTTAGAGGATATTTTGTTGACTGTACAAAAGTGGCAGCAAAAACTGAATACTTTAATTTCTAGAAAAGATACCTTTAAAGAAATGGAAAACGATTTTGATGGTTTCTTTCATGGTGTTAAGGAAGTGTTGAAAAAACGAGGTCAAACTTCCGGAGGTTTAAAAGGTGTTCATGGTGCTGTAGCTGAGTTAGTAAACGTTCCTGCTAATTTAGAAACCGCAGTAGAAACAGCATTAGGAGGAGCTCTGCAGTTTATCGTAATGGAGAATGAACAGGACAGTCGCCAAGCTATTTCCTATTTAAAGCAGAGAAAATTAGGTCGAGCTACATTTTTACCATTAGATGTTATCAAGTCGCGATCTATTCCTTCTCATGAACTGAACAAAATGAGTCAAAATGAAGGATTCATTGGTATAGCTGCTGACTTAATACATTTTGATTCTACTTACCAATCCATCGTTTCTAATTTATTAGGTCAGGTTATTATTGCAAAAAGTTTAGAACAAGCTAATCGAATTGCTGCTTATTGCTCATATCGATTTAAAGTAGTTACATTAGATGGCGATGTTGTAAATGCAGGTGGTTCTATGACTGGGGGGAGCGTTCAAAAGAAAAATGCGAATCTCTTAGGTCGAAAAAGACAAATTGAAGAATTGGAGCAACAAATAATAAATTCTCAGGTACAGCTTGATCAATTACAGGAAAAAAGTAAAAACATTAAAAAAGAAATTTCTGATACATCTTCAGAATTAGAAGAACTGAGAACAATTGGTGAACAGCTTCGTTTGCAAGAGCAGAAAATTCAGGCTGAAATCCAGCAATGCAAACAGCAAATGGAGCATACACAATCACAGATGATATCAAATCAAAAAGAAATCGATCAAATATTAGTAAAAACACAGAATTTAATAGAAAGAGAAAAAATAGAAAGTGAAAAATTATCAACAGCCAAATTAACTGAAAAAGAAACTCAACAGGTTATGAAGGAAGTTGAAGAAAACCGTAAAGAACAACAAACCATCAAAGATGAAGTTCAAAATGAATTAACTGAATTGCGGGTGAAAGTAGCTTCTATTACACAGGAAAGGCAGGCTGCTTTAGAACAATTAGATCGTTTTCGTCAGGAATTAGAGCTGCTGCAGCAAGAAATGGATTCGAATCAACAAATTCAACAAAAGCTTGAAGTAGAAATTGAACAGAATGAACAAGAACATGTAGAACAAGTTGAAAAATTGAACCTTCTTAAAATAAACAAACAAGAATGCACCAATCAAATTGCATTTAAAAGAAAAGAGCGGGCAGACGGATTACAAACGATTGAATTAAAAGAAAGTGAAACAAAAGAACAAAGGATAGCCCTTAAAAAAACGGAGGATAAGTTTCATCAAGTTGAAGTAAAAGCGAATCGATTGGATGTTGAGTTAGATAATTTATTAAATAAACTTTCAGAGGATTACGAGCTCAGTTTTGAACTAGCAAAAGAGCGATATCCTGTTCCTACAGATATTGTAGAAACACAAGAAATGGTAAAACAATTAAAAAGAAAGATCACCTCCTTAGGTGATGTCAACCTAGGTGCAATCGATGAGTATGAACGAATTCATAATCGATTTGAATTTTTGTCCCAGCAACAGCAGGATTTGATTGAAGCTAAAGATACACTGTATCAAGTCATTGAGCAATTAGGTGATGAAATGTCACAGCGTTTTATTACTACTTTTGAAGAAATACGCAAAAATTTTGTCGTTGTATTTGCAAGGTTATTTGGTGGAGGAAGAGCAGATTTAGTACTAAGTGATCCAGAAAATATACTGGAAACAGGTGTGGATATCGTTGCACAACCACCAGGAAAGAAGCTCCAGAATCTTCAGTTATTATCTGGAGGGGAAAGGGCGTTGACTGCCATTGCTTTGTTATTTGCCATCTTACATGTTAAACCTGTGCCTTTTTGTGTATTGGATGAGGTTGAAGCAGCTCTAGATGAAGCAAATGTTACTCGTTTTGCAGAATATTTGCGAGAATTTTCACTACAAACGCAATTTATCGTTGTTACACACCGTAAAGGAACGATGGAAGAAGCAGATGTATTATATGGTATTACTATGGAAGAGGATGGAGTATCTAAACTAGTTTCTGTTCGATTAGACGAAGACGAAGATGGATTTTTCTCAGCTTCATAAAGAATGAATTAAAAATGAATAAAGGATTAGATGGAGGATAAATATGAGTTTTTTTAAAAAGTTAAAAGATAAGATTTCCAAAAAAACAGAAGAAGTAACTACTAAGTTTAAGGAAGGATTAAGTAAAACAAGTTCTTCTTTTACTGAAAAAATAGAAACGTTGGTTCTTCGACGTAAAAAAATCGATGAGGATTTTTACGAAGAGCTAGAAGAAATATTAATTGGAGCAGACGTTGGCGTGAACGTAGTGATGGATTTAATTGATGAACTGCGTACGGAAGTCCGCAAAAAAAAGATCGAAGATGCAGCAGATTTACAGCCTGTTTTATCAGAAAAGCTTGTTGAGTTGTTATCGGGTAAAGAGGACAATAGCTTAAATATCCAAGAGACTGGTTTGACGGTTATTCTTTTTGTGGGTGTAAATGGAGTAGGTAAAACGACAACAATAGGGAAGATGGCTCATCGCTTTAATTCAGAAGGTAAAAAAGTACTATTGGCTGCAGGTGATACGTTCCGTGCAGGAGCGATAGAACAGCTTGAGGTATGGGGAAATCGTGTTGGTGTTGATGTAATTAAACAGCAGGCTGGTTCAGATCCGGCTGCCGTCATTTTTGATGCACTTCAAGCTGCTAAAAAGAGAGAAGCAGACATTTTACTATGTGATACAGCAGGTAGATTGCAAAATAAAACAAACTTGATGGAGGAGCTTAATAAAATATACCGTGTCATTAAACGCGAAGTTCCAAATGCACCTCATGAGGTTTTACTTGTATTAGATGCAACAACAGGTCAGAACGCATTAAGCCAAGCGAAGTTGTTCGGAGAAAAAACGGGTGTTACTGGATTAGTCTTAACAAAGCTTGATGGTACTGCAAAAGGTGGAATTGTAGTAGCGATCCGAAATGGAATGGATATCCCTGTGAAGTTTGTTGGTTTGGGGGAGAAAATGGATGATTTGCAGGAATTTGATTCTGAACAATTCGTTCATGCTTTATTTGCAGGATTGATAAAAGATGAAGAGGAAAGAGAAGAAGCGGACGAGGTTTCGGAGGAGTAAAAGTTAGTATAGTGCCTTATTAAAAAGGTTAAAAGGATGTCATGATGATTTGATATCCTTTTTTCTATAAGTAAAAAAAGTGTATTCTACTCCCTATCGTTTTTATTAATTCTTATTAGTTTGCTATCGTTACTCTCAGGTTCCTATCAAGTAAAACCACTTGACATTAACTTACGAATCCATTATGATGTATAAAGTTGACTGTAAGGATATATTCCTTGACAGAAGGAGAAGAGAATATGTCTGCTGATAAAATGTTAGAAAAAACGAATCGAATTAATCTGTTATTTGATTTTTATCAGAACTTATTAACCGAGAAACAGCAAACATACTTAAAGTTTTACTTCCAGGATGATTATTCCTTGGGTGAAATTGCGGAACAATTTCAAATAAGCAGACAAGCTATATATGAACATATAAAACGGGCAGAACATGTGCTTGAGCAATATGAAAACAAGCTGCACTTAGTGGCAAACTTTATTGATCGAAATGAACTATTAAATCAATTAAACGACCACATAATGGATCTAAAAGAGAATAAACAGATGACAAACATTATAAATAAAATAAAAAGCATTGATGAGATATAAAATTAAAGGATCTGGGGGTGAAGATGAATGGCAGCTTTTGAAGGATTATCAAGTAGATTGCAAAATGTTTTCGGAAAATTAAAAGGTAAAGGAAAAGTTTCTGAAAATGATGTGAAGGATGCGATGCGTGAAGTTAGACTCGCTCTTCTTGAAGCGGATGTAAACTTTAAGGTAGTTAAAGATTTCATCAACAAAGTGAAAGAAAAAGCGATCGGGCAGGATGTGATGGAAAGTTTTACGCCTGGTATGGTCATCATCGATATCGTTAATAAAGAATTAACTTCTTTAATGGGGGAAACACAAAGCAAGTTAAATAAATCCAACAAACCTCCTACAATTATTATGATGGCTGGTTTACAAGGGGCTGGTAAAACAACTACAACAGGTAAACTAGCGAAATACTTACAAAAGCAAAACCATAAACCACTTTTAATTGCTGCAGATATCTATAGACCTGCTGCGATCAAACAGCTTCAAATTTTAGGAGAGCAAATTGATGCACCAGTATTTTCATTAGGTGATAAAGCAAATCCTGTAGATATAGCCAAACAAGGTTTGCAGCAAGCGAAGGAAAATCACAATGACTATGTCATCATTGATACAGCAGGTCGATTACATATCGATGAAGAATTAATGAATGAGCTTAAAGAAATTAAAGAAACAGTGAAACCTGATGAAGTATTGTTAGTTGTAGACTCCATGACGGGGCAGGATGCTGTGAACGTAGCCGAAAGCTTCAATGAGCAGCTCGAATTAACCGGAGTTGTTTTAACAAAACTAGATGGTGATACTCGAGGTGGTGCTGCGCTTTCTGTAAAAGCAGTAACAGGAAAACCTATTAAGTTTGCTGCTATGGGAGAAAAAATTGATGCTCTAGAACCTTTTTATCCTGACAGAATGGCTTCTCGTATTTTAGGTATGGGTGACATGCTGAGTTTAATTGAGAAAGCACAAACGAATATCGATGAAGAAAAAGCCAAAGAAATGGAACGCAAAATGCGTAAAGCTGAATTTACATTTGAGGATTTTCTTGAGCAAATGGAACAAGTCAGAAATATGGGTCCACTTGATCAAATTATGGATATGATGCCTGGGATGGGCAAAATGAAAAATATGAAAAACCTAAATGTAGATGAAAAACAGCTTGCGCGTGTAGAAGCGATTGTTAAATCAATGACAACAGAGGAAAAACGAAAACCAGAAATTTTAAATGCAAGCCGTCGTAAACGGATTGCTCTTGGTAGTGGTACTTCTGTAAAAGATGTAAATAGATTACTAAAACAGTTTGAAGATATGAAAAAAATGATGAAGCAATTTTCAACTATGATGGGTGGACAAGGTAAAAAAGGAAAGAAACCCAAGTTAGGAAAAGGATTTAAATTTCCTTTTGGATAGGGAGTTCAAAACTTGTTACTTTATTAAGGAGGTGAAAACATAATGGCAACTCGTATTCGCTTAAAACGTATGGGTGCTCATAAAGCACCATTTTATCGTGTCGTTGTATCAGACTCTCGTTCTCCTCGTGATGGACGTTTCATCGAGGAAATTGGAACATATAACCCACTAACTGAGCCTGCTACAGTAAGCATCAATGAAGAGAAAGCACTAAAGTGGTTAGGTACTGGTGCAAAACCTTCTGATACTGTACGCAATTTATTCAGTAATGCAGGAATCATGAAAGCTTTTCATGAGCAAAAGCTTCAAAAATAATATCTTCATACGGAGGGGCTTTTTATGAAAGAGTTAATTATAACGATCGTAAAGGCACTTGTAGACCATCCAGAAGATGTTCATGTGAATGAAGTAGAAAAAGATCGTGAAACGGTTTATCAATTGTCAGTCCATAGCGATGATATGGGTAAGGTGATTGGCAAACAAGGTCGGATCGCAAAAGCGCTTCGTACAGTTGTATCTTCAGCAGCTGTTAAAGAGAAAAAGCGTGTATACATTGATATTATTCAATAAGGGTTAGGGAATAAACTTCCTAACCTTTTTGTTTATCATTTTTTATAAAGTAAATAAGAAGATTTAACTTTTTAATGGGTATATTAATCAAAAGGTTGCGTCTAATGTTTGTTTAGGAGTGAAGGAAATTGGAGGAAAATAAAAAGTATTACAGAGTAGGCAAAATTGTAAATACTCATGGTTTGCGTGGAGATTTAAAAATTGTCTCAAAGTCTGATTTTCCAGAAATTAGATTCAAAAAAGATAGTCAATTATATGTACAGTTAGAGAATGAAAACAAATATCAAGCTTTGACAGTGGAATCAGCACGTCCCCACAAAGAAGTGTATATCGTGAAGTTTAAGGGCTTTAATCATATTAATGAAGTTGAAAAATATAAAAATTCCGTTTTATACGTTTCTGAAGAGCAATTGGTTGAGCTTCCTGAAGATGAATATTATTTCCATGAAATTATTGGGTGCAGAGTGTTAACAGAAGAAAATGAAGAACTAGGGAAAATTATTGATATTTTAACACCAGGAGCTAATGATGTTTGGGTCGTTAAGCATAATAAAGGAAATGATTTGTTAATCCCAGTCATCGATGATGTTTTACTAAATGTAAATATACAGGAAAAAGTGGTTAAGATTCGATTAATGGAAGGAATGTTATAAACATGAAAATCGATGTTCTAACCTTATTTCCAGATATGTTTCAAGGGGTTTTTAAAGAAAGTATTTTAGGGAAAGCAAACGAGAAGGGACTAGTTGCTTTAAATACTATTAATTTTCGTGATTATGCTAATAATAAACATAAAACTGTAGATGATTACCCTTATGGTGGTGGAGCGGGGATGGTATTAAAACCCGAACCCATTTTTTCAGCTGTTGAAAACCTTTTAGAGAAAGGTGATTCGGAGTATAAAGTTGTTTTAATGTGTCCGCAAGGTGAAAAGTTTAACCAAAAAAAAGCTGAAGAATTGTCCAGATCTGAACATCTTATTTTCATATGTGGACATTATGAAGGGTATGATGAAAGAATTAGGAAACATTTGGTTACGGATGAAATTTCTATTGGTGATTATATATTAACTGGTGGAGAGATTCCAGCCATGGCAGTTATTGATAGTGTTGTTCGGCTTTTGCCTGGAGTATTAGGAAATGAAACATCTGCAGGGAATGATTCTTTTAGTTCTGGGTTGTTGGAATACCCACAATATACAAGACCAGCTTCATTTAGAGGGTTAGATGTTCCAGATGTATTAATGTCAGGTCATCATAAAAATATTGAAAAATGGAGAGAAAAGGAAGCCTTGCGTAGAACGCTGGAGAGAAGACCAGAATTGTTAGAAGAATTGACTTTAAGTAAAGAACAAGAAAATTACATAAATGAAATTAAACTAAAACCAAAAAAAACATAGGCAAAATCATAATTTCACATTGAGTTTTCAAGCACGATATGGTAAAATACAATCTGTTGTGATCGACTAAGGTGGTCCTCTGCTCGTAAAATATATATAGGAATTCATTCTATATTCATAGACGGTATGAACATCTGTTTGGAAGGAGGAAATACTCATGAATATTGTTAGAGAAATTACACAAGATCAATTACGTCAAGATTTACCAAGCTTTCGTGCTGGAGACACTTTAAAAGTACACGTTAAAGTTATCGAGGGATCTCGTGAACGTATTCAGATCTTTGAAGGTGTAGTTATCAAAAGACGTGGTGGCGGAATTAGTGAGACGTTTACTGTAAGAAAAATATCTTACGGTGTTGGTGTTGAAAGAACTTTCCCATTACACTCACCTAAAATTGATAAAATCGATGTTGTTCGCCGTGGTAAAGTTCGTCGTGCTAAGTTATATTACTTACGTGCACTTCGCGGTAAAGCAGCAAGAATTAAAGAAATTAGAAGATAAAAAAAGGAAGGGGCTTGCTGAGACAAGCCCTTTTTTTTAACGTATAGAAAAGTACTTTTTAACATTGTCGTGGTTCCTGTAATATCTATTTCTATTCATATTTATCTTCATATTTTATCTTCGTAAAGAGAAAGGTCATGGCTATGGAAGAAAAAATAGATAATTTAGAGAATAAAGAAGAAAAATATACAAATTCCTATTTGAATACAGCTTGGGAATGGATAAAATCCATACTAATTGCAGTTGCATTGGTCGTAATTATCCGCTCTTTTTTATTTACACCAACTGTTGTATCTGGTCAGTCTATGGAGCCTAGCTTTTTTAATACTGATAAGTTGATTGTAAATAAAATTCTGTACTCTATCCGTGAACCAGAACGTGGTGAAGTGATCATATTTGAAGCGAATCAAGAACAAGACTTTATAAAAAGAGTGATTGCATTGCCAGGTGAGACTGTAGAAGTTAAGGGAGACCAAGTGTTTGTTAATGGAGAACTATTGGATGAACCTTACATTCAGGATGAAATAGATGCAGCCAAGAAAAATGGCGGTACTTACAACAACTTGGATTTTCCTGAAGCTATTGTTCCAGAAGGTAGACTATTTGTGATGGGGGATAACCGACCAAATAGTCAAGATAGCAGAAGGATTGGTTTTATAACGTATGACCAAGTTATTGGCAGGGCAGATTTAGTATTTTGGCCGATTCAGGATATCGGGTTAGTCTCACATGAAGTAGGTGAAAACAAATGACAATTCAATGGTTTCCTGGTCATATGACCAAAGCGAGAAGGCAAATCGAAGGAAAATTAAAACTTATTGATTTAGTAATAGAATTATTGGATGCTCGAGTTCCTCTTTCTAGTCGTAATCCAATGGTTGATGAAATACTTAAAGATAAACCAAGGATAGTCCTTTTAAATAAAGCAGATTTAGCTGATCCAGCGGTTACAAATGAATGGGTTCAGTTTTTTAAAAAGCAAAAGTTAGATGCTTTACCGATCGATTCAATTTCTGGTTCACAAGTTCAAGAAATTTTACCTCGGTCGAAGCAGCTCTTAAAGCATAAAATTGACGCACAACTACGAAAAGGGATAAAACCTAGAGCAATTCGATCATTAATCGTCGGGATTCCAAATGTAGGGAAGTCAACGCTGATTAATCGTCTTGCAGGGAAAAAGATAGCTGAGACAGGGGATAAACCTGGTGTAACAAAAGCGCAGCAGTGGATAAAAATAGGTACTGAAATGGAGTTGCTAGACACTCCAGGTATTTTATGGCCTAAGTTCGAAGATCAAAATGTTGGAATACGTTTAGCAGCAACAGGAGCTATTAAAGAAACACTTATAAATTTAGATGATATAGCATTTCATGTTATCCGTTACTTTCTGAAAGAATACCCAGAAAGACTTAACGAAAGATACGGTATAGAAGAAGTTCCAGAGGACTTGTCTGACCCAAATGAAATTGTGAATATTATGGAAGAGATCGGACAAAAACGAGGATGCATCAAACGCGGAGGCATTATTGATTTAGAGAAAACATCCAGCATTATACTAAGAGAAATGCGCGCAGGTACTTTAGGCAGATTTTCATTAGAGACACCAGGAGAAGATACATGATTAATTTTGAAAAAAAATATTGGCAGCAAAATAAACACCACATAGCAGGCATTGATGAAGTCGGTAGAGGATGTCTGTTAGGTGATGTTGTAGCTGCTGCTGTTATTTTGCCAATAGATTTAGAAATTGAAGGCATTAATGACTCAAAAAAACTAAGTCCTAAAAAAAGAGAAGCATGTTTTGAAATCATCATGGATAAAGCATTGGCTGTTGGTATTGGTAGGGTGGATTCTGAAACAATAGATGATATTAATATAAAACAAGCTACTCGTTTAGCAATGGAGCAAGCAGTTGAGAAGTTAAAGATCTCACCTGATTATTTATTTATAGATGCAGAAAAAATCAACAGTCCCATTCCGCAGCTATCTATTATCAAAGGGGATCAATTAAGTCAGTCAATAGCAGCTGCATCTATTGTTGCTAAAGTAACTCGAGATCGTTTGTGTTTACAGTGGGATTTGCAGTATCCACAATATGATATAGCCAAACATAAAGGGTATGGCACAAAATTACATAGAGAACATATAACAAACTATGGACCGTGTCCCCTTCATCGTCGCACTTTTTTGAAAAATATTATAAATGTGCAGCAAACGTTATTTTAGATGAATTTATCACATTTAGTTATCTCCTTTTTCTTAAAAGGGTAGGTAACCGCTGCATTCACCTGAAAAGGGTATTAATTCGAAAAAAATACCTTATTTTAATATATCTGAGAATGACTATAAAAATAGAGGGAAATATTAGCCTTATTCGTATGTTTTTTTATAAGGTCAAAATTTCCTCTATTTTTTTCCGCTGAAATCAAGATTTATCACGTTTTCATGCGGTAAGACTCCCTCTTCTTTAAGATGTTTTACTTCCAAATCTTTTATTATCAAATTCCTAGATTTTTGTTTGAACTAATATAAAAGGCTTTTTTTGCCGATATAACAAGTAAAGACTGTTAAAGGATTATTGGAGAGAAAATAATGAACTTAAGTGCTTTGATGCGAAACTTATTAGGAGAATTTAAAATATCAGATTCTAGAACGTTACAGTTAAAAGAGGGTCAAATCGTAAAAGGGTTGATTCATCAACTTTTGAAGAACCAAGAAGCCTTGATTCAAATAAATGGCGTTCAGGTTAAAGCAAAGTTAGAAATTCCATTATCTGTAGGTGATCAGAAGTTATTGCAAGTACAACCAAAAACATCAGATGGTTTATTGCTTTTAAAACCTGTAGAGCAATCCGTTGTACCCATTTCAAAAGACTCAGTACCTCAGTTACTAAGTACATTTAATATGAAAAATACGCCATTTAATAGGGAATTGATACAAGCTTTACATAATGAAGAAATTCCTCTTACAAAAGAAAATATAAAGCAGTTTCAGTCCATAATACCAATAACATTAGATCAGAAGTCCATTCAAAAATCTATACAATCTGCAGTATTTATTTTTAATAAGGGTTTACCGATGACTGAAGCAGCATTTGAAGCAATTCAGCAAATACAACATGGGAGACCACTGCATGAGCTGATGACTGAAGTAAATAAATTATTAGCAGAGTGGGAGAAGTTGAGTGCACAATCAACTAAAAACCAGCAAATAGGATTGCGAGAAGGATCAAATCAACCTCATTTTACTAATGCTCCTAACACCGAATCCTTGAAACATATAAGCAATCTTCAAAATATACTGAAGAATATTCTCCATTCTCAACAATTGGATAATACAATAAAATCAACTCCTAAAATAGATGCAAAAACAAATCTAGAAGCTGCCACAAATCATAACATGTCTGTACATGTTAATACTTCATCAGCAGAAAGTACGAAGAATAACTCTATACATCAACAACAATCAGATTTAAAATTATTAGCTAATTTTAATATTAGAAATTCAGATGTATCAAGCCAGGCTATATCCAAATCCAATACACAAAAGTCGAAAGAAGCTTCGATTGAAGAGCAATCCAACAAATCGACAGGACCATTAAATCATGATGGACGGGTAAAAGAGAACCACGTACTAAGGTTTATTCAAAGTTTAGGTGTTGATTATGAGAATCAGTTAGCAAATACATTCAAATCTTTTGATCACGTTGGCAATAAAACAAGTATGATACCTATGAATCATATTTCGGAGATAGATATAAGCAAAGGTTCTCAGAATCTAAAAGCTGCAGTAATGCAGCTATTATCGATTGAAGATCTACCAGTTCAGATTAAAGATCATGCACAGCAGTTGCTTAACCATATCACAGGACAGCAATTGTTTTTATCATCCAACCGCTCAGATCTTATGACACACTTTACTCTGTTTATTCCTATTTACAATGATAACGGAGATCAGACTTCCTCTGTAAGCATTCAGAGTCGCCGTAATAAAAAAGGGGAGCTAGATATTAATAATTGTAGATTATGGTTTGATTTAAATATGAATATACTTGGTGAGACATTGATTGATGTTCAAGTTGTAAGTAATATGGTAGGAATCCAAATCCATAATAATCATTCAATCATTAAGGATTTAATAAATACAGATATAATAAAACCGATAATAGAAAGTATGGGATTTAGATTCCTTTCTTTAAAACATCTACCTATTCCAGAAAAACAAAAGATGTTAAGTGAGAGACCTAGTTCAAAGCATTATGTGTCTCCTAATTATAAGGGGGTAGATGTTCGAATATGAGTAAGAAAAATAAAGAAATTACAAAAGCTGTAGCGTTAAGTTATTCACCAGAAATAAATGACGCTCCAATCTTAAAAGCAAAAGGGAAAGGAAACATTGCTGAACAAATTATTGAAAAAGCGACAAGTCACCAAATTCCGATTCAAGAAGATGCTTCTTTAGTAGAGGTACTGTCAATGTTAGAAATAAATGATGAAATTCCTGCAGATTTGTATCAACTTGTTTCAGAAATACTATCCATCGTTTACGAAGCAGATCAAAAAGCAAAGTTAATGGAAGTATTTAAATGATGACAAAAGCAAAAGGTGATCAAAGGAAGAATACCGGACACTTCGGTGAAAAACTTGCAGTGGACTTTTTGTTAGAAAACAAATATAAGGTGATTGAGAAAAATTGGAGATGCAAGCTTGGTGAAGTTGATATCATTGCTTATGACAATGACACACTTGTTATATTAGAAGTTAGAACAAGAAGAGACACTGGAAAATTCGGCACGCCTCATGAATCCATAAATTTCAAAAAACAACAGAAGGTTCGGTCTATTTCGCAAATGTATCTGCAGCAAAAGAATCTACAACAGGCAAAAACTAGAATCGATGTCATATGTATTATCTTAAACAAAACTGGCAATACAGTACTCTCCATCGATCATATAAAAAATGCATTCTAATGCTATTTATGAACTATAAATGCGTATCCAAAAAGTTCAGTTTAAAGCACCTAAATGATTGTGAGAACATTTAGATTTCCTCAAAAGATGATGGTAACCTTATGCTATAATATCCAATTATTTTTGGGGGTCTGTCCTGGCATACGGGGACTTTTTGAATAATTCTCTATATAATAAATTTTCTATCCAATGTGCGATATTGAATAGCTTCTGCAATATGTTCACTATTGATGTCTTTTTTCTCGTCTAGATCAGCAATAGTTCGAGCTGTTTTTCTAATCCGATCAAAAGCCCTAGCACTTAATCCCAGTGCTTCAAATGAAGCATGTAGTATTTGTTTAATCTCTGTATTTAAAGTGCAAAATTCATTAATCATAGATCCATAAGCCTCTCCGTTGAAATGTATCCCTTTATTAATATACCTTTGTTGTTGGATTTTTTGAGCAGATTGTACACGTTCCTTCATCTCAGTTGAAGACATTTGTTTTAGACTAGAAGTGATCATCTGGTAGTCAACCCGCTGTACTTCTACATGTAAATCAATTCGATCTAGTAATGGTCCAGATATTTTTGAACGATATTGATTTATTTTATTCACACTGCACTTACAAGTATTGGCGTTGTCTTCTCCTCCTAAGTATCCACATGGACAAGGGTTCATGGATGCGGCTAAAATAAATTGAGAGGGAAAGTTACATACCGCTTTTGTTCTGCTTATAGTCACTTCTCTTTCCTCCAAAGGTTGTCGTAAAACCTCTAGTACATGACGAGGGAATTCTGGGAATTCGTCTAAATATAATACTCCTCTGTGGGCTAGGCTTACTTCACCCGGCCTTGGAATGCTTCCGCCTCCAATTAATCCAGCTTGTGAGATTGTATGATGAGGGGAGCGGAGAGGGCGTGTTTTCATTAATTCTTGGATGGTTTTCACCTTGTTTGTAACACTATAGATTTTAGTCACTTCAAGTGCTTCTTCGTCAGATAACTGAGGGAGTATACTTGTTATTCTTTTCATTAACATGGTTTTGCCTGAACCAGGGGGTCCAATGAGCAATATATTGTGCATTCCTGCAGCCGAAATCATTAATGCTCTTTTTGCTTGCTCTTGTCCTTTTACATCACTAAAATCTTCATTGTCAAATGAAGATTTGGGTTGTGATATGGCTTCATTATGATTTTGTACGTAAATCGGATAATGCTTCCCTTTTAAATCATTGATATGGCTAATTGAGATAATTTCACAATGACTTATTAATGCTGCTTCAGATGCATTATCATAAGGTAGTATAATACGACTAATTCCTTGTTTCATAGCATAGTCAACCATTGGAAGTACTCCAGGAACAGGTCTGAGTGATCCGTCTAAGGCTAATTCTCCAATTATAAGTGTGTGAGATAAATCATTAAGATTTAACTGTAGACTTGCATTTAAAATACCAAGCGCGATTGCCAAATCAAAGGAAGAACCTTCTTTTCGAAGATCAGCAGGTGCAAGATTAATCGTAATACGTTGAAGAGGAAAATTGAATCCACAATTTTTGATAGCTGCTCTTACTCGTTCTATAGATTCCCGTACGGCTGAATCTGGTAGACCAACGATATGAAATGCTGGTAGGCCATTGCTTAAATCAACTTCAACTTCGATAATTTTACCATCAATTCCTTGTAAGCAGCTGCTCAATAATTTCGTATACAATAAAAACACCATCCTCTATTTATTGATAACATCGTAGAAAATGGTGCTTCCATTTTTCCAAAAATTTGTTTTTATTATAATCAATAAATAACCAATATGCAAGTTACACTTACACTATCCAAAGATTTGTTCATATTATTGATCATGCATGGACATATTAAGTTTGAGGTGGTAAAAATGGAAGCAAAACCATATTTTTGTCCAAACTGTCGAGCAAATCGAATCAAATTCAACTTAATTACTTCCACATCTTTGCAAATGTTAAAAGATGCTTATAATGGACAGGTTGTTGAACAAGCTGATCCCATGATGATAGCTGAGTCTGAACCTATGATTCAATGTAGAGTATGCAACTATAGTGGTAATGAAATGCGCTTTATCCGACAAGCAGAGAGAGAACCAAGAATTGAAAATACGATAAAATCTACTAACTGAATCTTATGGCAAAATTGAATTATGAAAAATATGATTTTGGTATTCAGACCGTCCTATGGACGGTTTTTCTTTTCTTTTTTAAAAGCAGTGATAAATATTTTTTATGCCTACTCTAAAAAAATTGATACTGTCATGATTCGTGTGTTTTTTTAAAAGTAAGGAAATTGTCAAAAAAAAATGGTACAATAGTTTAGGATTTGTGATAGAGCTATATAAGCTGTTCCATTTATGGCTCTAAGAGAGATCGTTCAAGAAACGGACAAAATTGAAAAC
The DNA here is from genome assembly GCF_030730905.1 of Chengkuizengella axinellae. GTDB lineage: Bacteria > Bacillota > Bacilli > Paenibacillales > KCTC-33759 > Chengkuizengella > Chengkuizengella axinellae. The sequence goes on from NZ_JAVAMP010000001.1 coordinate 971,250, forward strand.
ACTTTTATAAGTGAATTTTGATAGGAGGAAAATAGAAATGAATATCCATGAGTATCAAGGGAAAGAAATCTTGAGACAGTATGGAGTGGCTGTTCCTGAAGGAAAAGTTGCTTTTACTGTTGATGAAGCTGTGGAGGCTGCTAAAGAACTTGGGACATCTGTTAATGTTGTAAAAGCTCAAATACATGCAGGTGGAAGAGGTAAAGCAGGCGGAGTTAAAGTAGCAAAGAATCTAGATGAAGTTCGTACATATGCAGGTGAAATTTTAGGAAAGGTTTTAGTCACACATCAAACTGGACCTGAAGGAAAAGAAGTAAAACGTTTGTTAATTGAACAAGGCTGCGATATTCAAAAGGAATATTATGTTGGTATCGTTGTTGATCGTGATACAGGTAGAGTTGTTATGATGGCATCTGAAGAGGGTGGAACTGAAATTGAGGAAGTTGCAGAAAAAACACCTGAAAAAATATTTAAGGAAGTTGTAGATCCAGCGGTAGGTTTACAAGCATTCCAAGCTAGAAAATTAGCCTATTCTATTAATATCCCTACTAAATTAGTGAATAAAGCCGTGAAATTTATGATCGGATTATATACTGCTTTTGTTGAAAAAGATTGCTCTATTGCAGAAATCAATCCACTTGTTGTAACTGGTGATGGAAATGTGATGGCGTTGGATGCGAAAATGAATTTTGATTCAAATGCATTATATCGTCATTCTGATATATTAGAATATCGTGATTTAGATGAAGAGGATGCAAAAGAAATCAAAGCTTCTAAATTTGATTTAAGCTATATTGCTTTAGATGGAAATATTGGTTGTATGGTTAATGGGGCTGGGCTTGCTATGGCAACGATGGACATCATTAAACATTATGGTGGAGACCCTGCGAATTTTTTAGATGTTGGGGGCGGTGCTACCACAGAGAAAGTAACAGAAGCTTTTAAAATTATTTTATCCGATGAGAACGTAAAAGGAATTTTTGTAAATATATTTGGTGGAATCATGCGTTGTGATATTATTGCAAATGGTGTTGTTGAAGCCGCTAAACAAATACAATTAGATCGTCCTTTAGTTGTTAGACTAGAAGGTACAAACGTAGAACAAGGAAAAGAAATCTTAAATCAGTCAGGTTTAAATATTGTAGCTGCAGATTCAATGGCAGACGGTGCACAAAAAATTGTAGAGTTGGTTAAGTAATTAATACACGAAATCACATTTAGAAAGGATTGAAAATGCGATGAGTATTTTAATAAATAAAGATACAAAGGTCATCACGCAAGGTATTACCGGTGCTACTGGTATGTTGCATACAAAAGGTGCATTGGATTATGGAACACAAATGGTCGGTGGTGTAACTCCTGGTAAAGGAGGAACAAATGTAGATATAGAGCTTGAGAATGGAAGTACAGCTTCTTTACCAGTATTTAATACGGTTTCTGAAGCTGTAAGAGAAACCGGAGCAACGGTATCCGTAATTTATGTACCCCCAGCATTTGCTGCTGATGCTATTATGGAAGCTGTTGATGCTGAGGTTGACTTAGCCATTTGTATTACAGAAGGAATTCCTGTATTAGACATGGTTAAAGTTCAAAAATACATGGAAGGTAAGAAGACACTACTAATTGGACCAAACTGTCCAGGATTAATTACACCTGATGAATGTAAAATTGGTATTATGCCAGGATATATACATACTAAAGGTCATGTTGGAGTAGTTTCAAGAAGTGGAACTTTAACTTATGAAGCAGTGCATCAATTAACAACTCGTGGTATTGGTCAATCTTCTGCAGTTGGTATAGGTGGAGATCCAGTTAAAGGTATGGAATTTATTGATGTATTGGAGCGTTTTAATGAAGATCCTGACACATATGCTGTTGTTATGATCGGGGAAATTGGTGGAACTGCTGAGGAAGAAGCAGCAGAATGGATTAAGGCAAACATGAAAAAGCCTGTTGTTGGTTTTATTGGCGGTAAAACAGCTCCTCCTGGAAAAAGAATGGGTCATGCGGGTGCTATTATATCAGGCGGAAAAGGGACGGCTGCCGAAAAAACGGCAACATTGGAAGCTTGTGGTATTAAGGTTGCACCAACACCATCAGATATGGGAGCTACGTTAGTTAGTGTATTAGAAGAGCATGGTTTACTGGAAAAGTGTATTACTAAAAAATAAATAACAACTTGTAAACCTTCTATATCAAAATTGATATAGAAGGTTTTTCCTATAAGGCTCGCCAATCGGCGAGTTTTCTTTATGAAACTCAGGTTTAAAAGGAGTTTCTTTGTACTAAAATGTGTTCAGTTTACCTTTATCGGTTCATAAATTAGTGCAAAGGTTGTTATTTGCTGGTCTTCTAGCCAGAAGTTTTAATGTATGGTTAAATTTTTAGTGTATTCATTCTAAAAATATGTATAATAGGTATAAAGTTCTAAGCTATGTTAATGAAAGGATATTTTTAGGGGGATCTGATATATGCAACCGCGCTTTATTTTATTTGGGTTACACGAGTTGAATGGAATTGGATGGAAAACAATACAATTGATTTTTCAATCCACAAACGCAGATGGATGTTTTGAAATGGGATTGAAAAAACTTCTTAATGCTGATGTAAATACACTAAGTAAAACCTTCAATCTTCCTAGAAATAAAGCTAAGCTCATTTCAGAAAATTTGAATTTAAACTTCATTCAGTGTAGATTAGAATTATATAAAAATACAAACATTTCTTTTTTGACGATATTAGATGAGAATTATCCTGCATTGTTAAAGGAAATACCGAATCCACCCTGGGTTATATATTACAAGGGAAATCCTGAGTTATTAGATAACACTAAACTGGCGATTGTTGGGACAAGAGCTCCGACAACTTATGGGAGAATAGTTACTAAGAAATTAGCAGATCAGCTTTCCAATATCGGATTTTGTATTGTGAGTGGTTTAGCAAAAGGGATAGACAGTATTTCTCATAAGGCTGCAATAGAACAATCTGGTTCAACCATTGCTGTTCTAGGTTCAGGTATAGATGTAGTTTATCCTTCTGAAAACAAAACCTTGTATAATGAAATAACCATGAAAGGATTAGTGGTTTCAGAATTTCCAATCGGAACACAACCACATCCAGGACTGTTTCCGCAGCGTAATCGAATTATAGCTGGTCTGTCACTTGGTACACTTGTTATTGAGGCTGCAGAAAAGAGCGGTTCTTTAATCACAGCAGACCAAGCCTTAGATATGTCTAGAGATGTTTTTGCGATTCCAGGTCCAATTACTTCACCGAAAAGTCAAGGTACTTTGTCTTTAATTAAACAAGGAGCAAAAATGGTAACCGCTTTAAAAGATATAGTTGAAGAATATGAGCATATGTTTAAAATAAGTTATAATGAAGAAACGTTTACAGCTTCAAAAAAACCTTTAAGCAAAGATGAGCAAAAAATCGTTCAGTTTATATCTTTAGAGCCTGTTACTTTTGATCAAATTTTACATAAAAGTCATTTTACATTTGGACATTTACATTCAGTTCTGTTATCTTTACTTATGAAAAATGAAATCATACAATTGCCTGGATCAAAGTTTGTATTAAAAAGTTCATAACAAAAAAATTATAACTTTTATATTAGCGCGTGTTCATAAAGTTCAGTTTTCAGCAAGAAGAATGTGCAAATATCTTTTTGAACAACTTATTATAAAGTTAATCTTTCAATTAGGGGAGGATGAAACTATGGCGGATTCATTAGTCATTGTTGAGTCACCAGCAAAAGCAAAAACCATAAGTAAATATTTGGGAAAAAAATTCATCGTCAAAGCTTCAATGGGACATGTTAGGGATTTACCTAAAAGTCAAATTGGAGTTGAAGTTGAAAATCAATTCTCTCCTAAGTATATTACCATTCGTGGAAAGGGTTCGATTCTTAAAGAATTAAAAGATGCTAGAAAAAAAGTGAAACGAGTATTTCTTGCAGCTGACCCGGATCGTGAGGGTGAAGCGATTGCATGGCACTTAGCTCATTATTTAGATGTTTCAGAGGAAGAGTCTTGTCGTGTTGTATTTAATGAAATTACAAAAGAGGCAGTTAAGGATGCCTTTAAAACACCAAGACCGATCAATATGGATCTTGTAAACGCACAACAAGCAAGACGCATATTAGATCGTTTAGTAGGTTATAAAATTAGCCCATTATTATGGAAAAAAGTAAAAAAAGGACTGTCAGCTGGGCGTGTACAATCTGTTACCGTAAAATTAATCATTGACCGTGAAAATGAAATTAATGAGTTTGAACCTAAGGAATATTGGTCAATTACAGCTCAATTATCTATTCATGGTAAAACTTTTGAAGCGAAATTTCATGGAAAAGATGGGAAAAAGCTTGAACTAAACAGTGAAGAAGAAGTAAAAGAAATTTTAGAGGTTATAAAAGAAGCTCAATTTGTTGTTAAAAATGTAAAAGAAAAAGAGCAATTTAGGAATCCTGCACAACCTTTCACTACTAGTTTACTGCAGCAAGAAGCGGCTAGAAAATTGAATTTTAGAGCTGCTAAAACGATGCAAGTAGCCCAACAACTGTATGAAGGTGTGAATATTGGTAAAGGTGGCAGTGTTGGATTAATTACTTATATGCGTACTGACTCTCCTCGTATTTCTCCTGTAGCTCAAGAGGAAGCAAAAACGTATATAAAAGAAAAATTCGGAGACAAATTTGTGCCAAATAAACCTAGGGTTTATGGGAAGAAAAAAAATGCAAATGCGCAAGATGCTCATGAAGCCATCCGACCTACTTCAACAATGAGAGATCCTGCTAGTTTAAAATCTTATTTAAGCAGAGATCAATTTCGATTATATAAGTTAATATGGGAAAGATTTGTAGCAAGTCAAATGTCTTCTGCGATATTGGATACGATGTCAGTGGATATTGCAGTAAACAATACGATATTTAAAGCAAGTGGTTCAAAAGTTAAATTTCAAGGTTTCATGAAAGTGTATGTAGAAGGTAACGATGAAGGAGTTAAAGAGGATCATAAATTTTTGCCTGAGTTAACGTCTGGAGATGTTCTTGAAAACAAAAAAATTGATCCAAAACAGCATTTTACTCAACCTCCTCCACGTTACACTGAGGCAAGATTAGTTAAAACTTTAGAAGAGTTAGGGATTGGTCGTCCAAGTACCTTTGCCCCAACTTTAGACACGATTCGTAAAAGAGGCTATGTAGCATTAGAAGATAAAAAGTTCGTTCCAACAGAAATGGGAGAGCTGGTTATTCAACTAATGGATGAATTCTTTCCAGAGATATTGAATGTTGAGTTTACAGCCAACATGGAAGGTGAACTTGATGAAATCGAAGAAGGAAAAGAATTTTGGGTAAATGTTCTCGAAGAGTTCTATTCTCCTTTTAAAAAGAGATTAGATGTTGCAGAAGAAGAAATGAAAGAAATTGAAATTGAAGATGAAGTATCCGATGAAATATGTGAAAAATGTGGTCGTCATTTTGTTTATAAGATGGGTAGATACGGAAAGTTTTTAGCATGTTCAGGATTTCCAGACTGCAGAAATACAAAACCAATTGTGAAGGATATCGGCGTAACTTGCCCATCATGTAAAAAAGGCCAGATCGTTGAACGTCGCAGTAAAAAAGGAAGAGTTTTTTACGGATGTAATCAATATCCAGAATGTGACTTTGTATCTTGGGATAAACCTACGGATATAAGCTGTCCAGATTGTTCTTCATACTTAGTTGAAAAGAGGAATAAAAAAGGTGCATATCTAAAATGCTCCAATTGTGATTACAAAAAGGAGTAAGCTAAGAGGTTGTTCAAAAAGTCCGCTTTTCCTGGCACAGGATGTGCTGGTACTACATTAGTCACAAGGATGTGACTGGTTTTTAGTAGTGATCACGGGCTGAAAAATGAACTTTTTGAACTTCAAGTTAATAGGAGGATTTAAACTTGTCTGAGAATCAACATGTTACGGTAATTGGAGCTGGACTTGCAGGAAGTGAAGCGGCTTGGCAAATCGCTAAAAGAGGTGTTTCTGTTACTTTATATGAAATGCGTCCTGTTCGTCAGACTCCAGCTCATCACACAGATAAATTTGCTGAGCTTGTTTGCAGCAACTCGTTACGAGCGAATAGCTTGACGAATGCTGTAGGTATTTTAAAAGAAGAAATGAGAATATTAGATTCTATTATTATTAATAGCGCGGATCGAAATCAAGTACCCGCAGGTGGTGCACTCGCTGTTGACAGAGATGGTTTTGGAGAAGAAATTACCAGTACTTTACGGAACCATCCTTTAATTGAAGTAAAAAATGAAGAAGTAACAGAAATACCCGAAGGAATAACGGTTGTTGCTTCTGGACCGCTTACATCACCAGGACTCTCTGATAAAATCAAACAAATATTAGGACAGGAGTACTTTTATTTTTATGATGCAGCTGCTCCAATCATTGAAAAAGATTCCATTGACATGAATAAGGTTTTTTATGCTTCACGTTACGATAAGGGTGAAGCAGCATATCTTAATTGTCCTATGAACGAAGAAGAGTTCAAACGATTTTATCATGCACTTATTACAGCTGAGACAGCTCCTGTGAAAGATTTTGAGAAAAATATGTTTTTTGAAGGCTGTATGCCTTTAGAAGTGATGGCTGGCAGAGGTGAGAAAACGATACTGTTTGGCCCTATGAAACCTGTTGGGTTAATTGATCCAAATACAGGGGAACAACCTTTTGGAGTAGTTCAATTGCGACAAGATAATACTGCTGGGACACTTTATAATATGGTTGGTTTTCAAACCCATTTGAAGTGGGGAGAGCAAAAAAGAGTATTTTCTATGATACCTGGATTGGAAAATGCTGAAATCGTCAGATATGGTGTTATGCATCGGAATACATTTATTAATTCACCTCAATTGTTGAAATCAACCTATCAATATAAAAACAAGGATACTCTATTCTTTGCAGGACAAATGACAGGTGTAGAAGGATATGTTGAATCTGCTGCTGCTGGATTAATTGCTGGAATTAATGCTGCAAAAGTAGAAAAAAATAAGGATAGCATCGTCTTTCCAAGAGAAACTGCATTAGGAAGTTTAGCTAATTATATTACAACAGCAGATTTTAAACATTTTCAACCTATGAATATGAACTTCGGTTTGTTTCCACCATTGGAAAAAAGAATTCGCAATAAAAAGATGAAAAATGAGATGATAGCAAATCGAGCCATTGATGAAATCAAAAAGTTTATGAACGAAATGGGAACTGACTTGTAAGACGAACTTTATTTATGATAAGATTAGGATGTTTTAGCGATAACATATTATTCTTTTTAGTTTAATTAAAGATCTCCGTCAGGAGGTTTTTTTAAAGAAATTTTATCACGTTCTACATGCTGTTATCCCTCTGTTATTCAAAAGGGAGATAACAGCATGATTTTCACCTAATAAGGTCATCTAACTTTCAATAAGAAATTATAGCTAACAATATTGTTTACATCCCTGCTAAAACTACCACACGCATGTGTGAATAGCAGGATCAGTGCATCCGGCACTTGTCTTAATTCAGTCATATCCTGTGTGCCGTCAATAACAGTACGTCCTGTACTAGTCTGAAAGCAAGATTCCCTTTATTGATTAAAAATCTATACTTAACCTATGGTTTAATCAATCCCGCAAATTATGTTTGTGGGTTTCACTTTTTTGGATCTAAATTTCTGTTCGCAATAAGGAGGTTTTTTTATGAGTCAAGGATTTCATGCAACAACGATCTGCGCAGTTCGTCATAAGGGTAAAGGTGCAATCGCTGGCGATGGTCAAGTTACGTTTGCAAACAGTATGGTCATGAAACATCAAGCAAAGAAAGTTCGTAGATTATATAAAGGGAAAGTAGTGGCAGGTTTTGCTGGTTCTGTTGCGGATGCAATAACGTTGTTTGAAAAGTTTGAAGGCAAACTTGAAGAGCACCAAGGGAATTTGCAAAGAGCTGCTGTAGAGCTTGCAAAGGAATGGAGATCGGATAAGGTGCTTCGAAAATTAGAAGCTATGATGCTTGTGATGGACCAACAGTCTTTATTACTAATTTCAGGGAATGGAGAAATCATTGAGCCTGATGACGAAATATTAGCTATTGGTTCAGGAGGAAGTTTCGCTTTGGCGGCTGGAAGAGCTATGAAACGTCATGCAGAACATATGGACGCAAAACAGATGGCTGTTGCATCTTTAGAACTTGCTTCAGAGATTTGTGTATATACTAATAATAATATTGTAGTAGAAGAAATTGAATGATAATGGACTAATGAAACAGGTATTTATGTATAAAAAAATTCATTTTTATAATTAGGAGGGATGAAAGTGAACAATCAATCGTTAACCCCAAAACAAATCGTTGAAGAATTAGATAAATATATTGTTGGTCAAAAAAATGCAAAAAAATCTGTAGCTGTTGCTTTAAGAAATCGATACCGTCGAAGTCAACTTGATGAAAATATGAGGGATGAGATTGTACCTAAAAATATATTAATGATAGGACCAACAGGGGTAGGTAAAACTGAAATTGCCAGAAGATTAGCAAAATTAGTGGATGCTCCTTTTATAAAAGTAGAAGCTACTAAGTTTACTGAAGTAGGTTACGTGGGTAGAGATGTAGAATCCATGATTCGTGATCTTGTAGAAACTTCCATTCGAATGATCAAAGCGGAAAAAACGGAAATAGTTAAAGGGAAAGCTGAGAAGATGGCCAATGATAAAATCGTTAAATTATTGGCACCTTCAAAGAACAAATCAAAGAATCAAAAAAATCCACTGGAAATGCTTTTTGGCAATCAGAATCAAAAATTTGTTGAACAAGAAGAAGAGAATAAGGAAGAGCTGTATAGTACAAGGGCTTCTTTAAAGGAAAAACTGCAGAGTGGTCAACTAGAGGAGCACATTATTGAAATCGATGTAGAAGATAATGCTCCATCCATGTTCGACATGTTTGCTGGGCAGGGCAATGAGCAAATGGGATTTAACATGCAGGAGTTATTTGGCAATATCATTCCTAAGAAAACAAAAAAACGCAAACTTCCAATAAAAGAAGCAAGGAAAATATTAACGCAGCAAGAAGCTCAAAAATTAATTGATATGGACGAAGTTATCCAAGAATCCATCAATAGAGCAGAACAGCTTGGGATGATATTCATCGATGAAATTGACAAGATTACAATTTCAAATCGTGGATCAGGTCCTGATGTCTCAAGAGAAGGTGTTCAAAGAGATATACTTCCCATTGTTGAAGGATCAACGATTATGACGAAGTATGGACCTGTTAAAACAGATTATATATTATTTATAGGTGCCGGGGCTTTTCATACATCCAAACCATCGGATATGATTCCTGAGCTTCAAGGTAGATTCCCAATCAGAGTAGAATTAAACAACCTTACTTTGGAGCAGTTCGAATTAATCTTAAAAGAGCCTAAAAATGCTTTGACAAAACAATATACTTCACTTCTTGAAACAGAAGGAATCAAGGTTGAGTTTTCAGAATCAGCAATTACTGAAATCGCAAAAATCGCAGCAGAAGTAAATCAAAATACAGATAATATTGGCGCAAGAAGATTGCACACTATATTGGAAAAGCTGCTGGAAGACTTATCATTTGAAGCTCCAGATATTAATTTGGAATCCTTCATTATCACACCTGAATATGTAAATGAAAAATTAATAGACATTGCTAAAAATAAAGACTTAAGTCAATACATTTTATGATGTAGCAATTTTAGGAGGAAAAAGCAAGATGACACTAATTAGCAAAACCCGCACACTGAACAAACTATTACAAAAAGCAGCGGGAAAATCTGTGAACTTTACTGAAATGGCAGAAGTTCTGGATGGAATTATTGATGCTAATATTTATGTTATTAGTAGAAAAGGTAAAATTTTAGGACGTTCAATTTCAAATCCTTTTCAATCGGATGAATTAAATAAGATGATTTTTGAAGACAATCGTTTATCGAAGGAATACAATGAATTATTCATTAGAATTTATGAAACTGTGACAAATGTCGATATGAACAATTCATCAGATCCAATGATACAAAAATTAATAGGGACTTTTGAAGGATTTCATATCACTATTGTTCCAATTATTGGAGGAAGAGACAGGCTTGGGACTTTAGTATTATTAAGAATGGGTGAAAAGTTCGATGATGATGATTTAATCCTTGCAGAATATGGATCAACAATCATTGGAATGGAAATATTAAGGGAAAGATCGATAGAAATTGAAAAAGAAGCAAGAAGTAAAGCTGCAGTTCAAATTGCAGTAAGTTCCCTTTCATATAGTGAATCAGAAGCCGTTGAATATATTTTTAACGAGTTGGATGGTTTTGAGGGTTTATTAGTGGCTAGCAAAATAGCAGATCGAGTAGGGATTACAAGATCTGTCATCGTGAATGCTTTAAGAAAACTGGAAAGTGCTGGAGTTGTTGAAACAAGATCTCTAGGCATGAAAGGGACTTACATTAAAATATTAAACGAGCAATTGCCAGATACGCTTGTTAAGGCACATTAAATTATTTGTTAAAAGGAGAAAAGTGATCCTTCAAATTGTTAGAAAATCGTAATATATTGTTGATTGAAAAAGTCCTTTGAATTAAAAATAGGACTTTTTCCTTATTGTGCAAGCTTTTTGACAGGCTAAAATAAAATAGTATAGATTATTCGATAACAACTGATATTTTTTTTGTTTTATTTGTCGAAAATTAAAGGGATATTGTCTATCTTTGTTGAATAGTTTATCATCGTGAACACTATAGGTAAGGCGGTAATATCATTGGAATTATTAGTCAATCAATCCTTCAAATTATTGGAGAAATCATTAGATTCGAGCACACTTAAACAAAATGTAATTACAAACAATATTTCAAATGTTGACACTCCTTTTTTTAAAAGGTCAGATGTTCAATTTGAGTCATTATTACAAAATGAATTGAATAAAAATACAAGTTTTGAGGGTGTTAGAACAAATGTAAAACATTTTCGAATCGGAAATGATCATGCTACCATCGAACCAAAAGTAATTAGAGATGAAAACTCTATTTTTAACAATAATAACAACAACGTAGATATCGAGTATGAAATGGCATTATTAGCAGAAAATCAGTTGAGATATAATTTGCTCATACAACAAATAAATCATGAGATTAAACAAACACGTACTGCGATAGGAGGTAGACCTTAGTGAATTTGACCAATAGCTTTAACATAAGTTCCTCCGCTCTAACCGCTCAACGATTGAGGATGGATATCATATCGTCGAATATTGCCAATGCAGAAACAACGAGAGGAAAGTTAGTTGATGGTGAGTGGGTACCATATCAAAGAAAAACGGTTGTGATGGAATCGAAAGATTCGCCATCATTTGATCAAATATTTCAATCAAAATTGGACAGCCATTCCACAGGGAATGGAGTTAAAGTGACTCAAATTTCTGAAGACCAATCTCCATTCAAGAGAGTGTATCAACCGACACATCCGGATGCCAATGAGGATGGATATGTATTCATGCCGAATGTTGATATTTTGAAGGAAATGGTAGATATGATATCAGCTACTCGTTCATATGAGGCAAATGTAACAGCCTTAAACGCATCAAAATCGATGTTTATGAAGGCTTTGGAGATAGGTAGATAAATGTAGCTACAACCAGTCACCTTTCATATTGCTAAACAGGAGGCTAAACTGTGATTAATAAAATAAACAATCAGCCCATTCAATCAAGCGAATCTTTATTAAAGAATACACAAAATATTAGTGGGACTGACTTAAGTAAACAATTCGGTAGCTTTTTAAACAACGCTATCAATCAGTTAAATTTAGAAGAACAAACGGTAAGTCAATTGAATTCTCAATTTATTCAAGGTGGAAATGTAGATCCTCATGAACTATTAATTGCTTCACAAAAAGCATCTTTAGGTTTGGAGTTAACAGTTGAGGTGCGAAATAAAGTGATCGAAGCATATCAAGAAATAATGAGAATGCAAATTTAAACAACTTAGCGAAGGATTCTTGATATTTGTGAGGTGACAAAGTGAACGAAACCATTAGTCGTTATTGGGGGAAAGTACTTCAATTTTGGAAACAGATCAGTCTTAAACAAAAAATAATGATTGGAATTCTTTTCTTAGTAACGTTACTAACATTAATTATAGTGATTTATAACTTATCAAAAACGGAGTATTCATTAGCCTATACTGAGTTAACACAAGCTGATGCTGCTTCAATAAAAGAATATTTAGATTCAAATAACATACCTTATCAATTTTCAAGTGATTTGAAAAGTGTTGGTGTACCTAGTACATATTTAACGGATGTAAAGCTTGCTGTGGCATCTCAAGACTTAATTGTAGATGGTTCTCAAGGTTTTGATATATTTAAGGAAAATATGTCTAGCTTTGGTGGCATTACAGAAGGTCAATTTGAGATATTGAATACGGATGCTAGAGCAGGGGAGATTGAACAATTAATTAATGCAATAGATGGTGTGAATTGGTCAAAGGTGGTTTTAAATCTACCAGAGGAAAGTGTGTTTATATCATCAACAGGTACAGAAGATCAAGCATATGCATCTGGAATAATCAGCTTTAAGAGAAACTATCGTATTGAGCAGCCTTTAATAGATACGATATACAATCTTGTAAGAACTAGTGTCAGAGATTTGCCTTTAGAAAATATTACAATTTCATCAGATTTAACAGGAGAATTATTACCATCATCTAGAACGGATGGAGGCAGTGGTGTGCAAACAGGAGCTGCAGTTCAACAGATGCAAATTAAAAAGCAATACGAGTTGGAAATTCAAAGAAATGTACAAAATTTCTTAAAGCAAATCTTTATTGGGGATGAACATATCGCAGTCAATGTGTTTTCAACATTGAATTTTGATCAAATAAATCAACAAGAGATTAGATTTGAACCCATTGATGAAGACGATAAAAAAGGGATAGTAAGAAGTATAGAAGAAATTGAAAAATCTTATACAGGTGAAGATAATCCCTCTGGTGGGATTACTGGAACTGGCGATAACAATATCCCTAACTACGTTGGTAATAATAACAATAGTTTAACTAACGAAGAAGAAAGCGAAAGTAGAATCAATTACGAGATTGATGAGATAACTAGTTCGATAATCAAAAGTCCTTATGTTGTACAAGATTTGACGATTTCAGTCAGCATTCCGTCATTAAATGATTCTGCAACAGCAACTGGAGGTCAACCACAAACAAATCCGTTATCTGATGAAGTGAAAAAACTTTTGGTTAATATAGTGTCTGCTTCTTTGGCAGACAGCGGAAAACAATTTACAGAAGAACAGATCGCTCAAAAAGTTACGGTTATCTCACGCCCTTCCGATTATCAAGTGGGTGGTGATATAGTAGATCCTCCACCAGATATTACATGGATGTATTTAGTTGGTGGTGCTGCAGCATTAGCTCTAGTTGCAGGTGGAGCATATACCGTTTATAGAAGAAGACAAAATAACGTTCTTTTTGACCAAGAACAAGAACTGGCTTATACAGCTGAAAAGGAAGTTCCTAATTTGGAAATTCCGAGGGCGCCTGTAGATGATGAAGTGAAAAATCAATTAGAGCACTTGGCTAGAAGTAAACCAGAAGAATTTGTCAAGATATTACGAACTTGGCTGGCAGATGAATAGGAGGGTATATTAAATGGCGAGAACACAATTATCAGGAAGACAAAAAGCAGCCATTCTTTTAATCTCTTTAGGAACTGAAACATCTGCGGAGGTTTTTAAACATCTAAAAGAAGAAGAAATTGAACAGTTAACATTAGAAATAGCAAATGTAAGAAAAGTGAACAATGTAGAAAAAGAAAATATCATGAATGAATTTCATCAAATATGTGTGGCTCAAGATTATATTTCTCAAGGTGGAATTGGTTATGCTAAGGATATTTTGGAGAAAGCATTAGGCCATCAAAAAGCAGTAGATATTTTACATCGTTTAACTTCAACCTTGCAGGTAAGACCTTTTGACTTTGCACGTAAAGCAGAACCTGCACAAATACTTAATTTTATACATAATGAGAATTCGCAGACCATTGCTTTAGTATTATCCCATCTTGATTATGAAAAAGCATCAGTCATCTTATCTTCACTACCGCAGGAAAAGCAAGCGGACATAGCTAGAAGAATCGCAACGATGCAGAGTACTACACCAGAAGTGATTAGACAGGTTGAAAGAATACTGGAACAAAAATTATCTGCAACCGTCAGTGAAGATTACACTTCATCAGGAGGAATTGATGTTATTGTTCAGATTTTAAATGGTGTAGATCGTGCAACTGAGCGGACAATATTGGAATCCATGGAAATTCAAGATCCAAATCTTTCTGAAGAAATCAAGAAACGCATGTTTGTGTTTGAAGATATTGTTAATCTTGACAATCGATCCATTCAACGGATTATCCGAGATTTAGATAACCATGATTTACAGCTTTCTTTGAAAGTTTCAAGTGAGGAAGTCAGAGATGTTATTTTCAAAAATATGTCGAGTCGAATGGTTGAAACTTATAAGGAAGAAATGGAATTTATGGGACCGGTTCGATTGCGTGATGTAGAAGAAGCACAAACTCGCATTGTATCAGTTATTCGTAGATTAGAAGAAACAGGAGATATCATTATTTCTAGAGGCATTGGGGATGATATCATTGTCTAATCTTATTAAATCTACGAACTATATTTCTTTAGATCATAAAAAGAAAATAGACTCAACAAATATATACCAAAATGAAAGTCACCATGTGAAAGAAAAAGAAGAAACTGAACAAAATTTAAAACATGAAGAATTAGAAAATGTTGCTGAAAGAGATCGAATTTTGAAAGAAGCAAAAGAGAAAGCAGATCAACAAATTAAAAAGGCCGAGGAAGAAGCAGCTGCTTTAAAAGTTGAGGCAAAGAAAGAAATACAATCATGGTGGTCTAAGAAAAGAGATCAGGATGAACAAATGCTTCTAGAGATAAAAAATAAAGCTACAGAACAAGGACTGCAAGAAGGAACAAAACTAGCAGAAGAACAAGTATTACAAAAATACAATGATTTAATAAACAAAGCAAATCTCATAGTAGAAACAGCTTATAAACATAAAGAAGAGATTATTCAAGAGTCAGAACCCTTTTTAATCGAGTTGAGCTGCGCAATTGCAGAAAAAATGATGCATAGAGAATTACATGATTCCAATGAAACTCTGATTCATATCATTAGCAAAGTTTTAGCAAGAAGAAATGAAGGCGGAATTATTAAATGTTGTGTAGCACCAGAGCAATATCAATTTGTAATAGATGCCAAGGAAGAATTGATCTTGTCATTAGACCCACAGGCTGAATTACAGATCGTACCTGATTCGAGTTTAAGCGGATTTGATTGTGTTGTTCACTCTTCTTTTGGAAGTATAGATGCTACAATCGATACTCAATTAACGGAAATTAAAGATAAATTACTTGAAATAGCGAGAAAACGTGATGAACATGAATAAAATACAACTCAATACAGAGAAGTACATAGAACATCTGAATCACATCGAATCTCTTCGTTTTAATGGTAAGGTTACACAGGTGATTGGTTTAACTGTTGAATCTGAAGGCCCTGAGGCTAAGATAGGAGACGTTTGTTACATATACCCTGATCGCTCAAAAAAACCAATTTTAGCAGAAGTGGTAGGTTTTCGGGATCATAAAGTAATATTAATGCCAATCGGTGACTTAAATGCTATAGGACCTGGTTGTGATGTGGTTAGTTTAGGCAAACCATTAAATGTAAAAGTTGGTCATGAGTTGCTGGGGAAAGTATTAAATGGTCTAGGAGAACCTTTAGATGGATCAACTTTACCTTCAAATTTAACTTTATACAATACAAATAACTTACCGAGCAATCCTTTAAACAGACCGAGAATAACCGAACCAATTAGTGTTGGAATTCGAAGCATAGATGGATTGCTTACTGTAGGTAAGGGGCAAAGAGTAGGTATATTTGCGGGATCTGGTGTTGGAAAAAGTACAATACTGGGAATGATTGCGAGAAATACATCCGCAGATATTAATGTAATAGCTTTAATCGGAGAACGTGGTAGAGAAGTAATGGATTTTATTGAAAGAGATCTTGGTCCAGAAGGATTGGCAAGATCAGTTGTCATCGTGGCTACTTCAGATCAACCAGCATTAGTTCGTATGAAAGGTGCTCTAATTGCTACTACAATTGCTGAATATTTTCGAGATCGTGGACTAGATGTTATGTTAATGATGGACTCAGTTACTCGCTACGCTATGGCTTTAAGAGAGGTGGGACTAGCTGTCGGAGAACCTCCTACTACTAGGGGATATACGCCATCAGTATTTGCAAATCTCCCTAAGTTACTTGAAAGAGCAGGTACAAACACAAAAGGTTCTATTACTGCATTCTATACAGTGCTAGTTGACGGTGATGACATGAATGAACCTGTTGCAGATACTGTTCGTGGGATCTTGGATGGACATATTGTTTTAGATCGGAATTTAGCTAATAAGGGGCATTATCCTGCAATCAATGTATTGTCTAGTGTGAGTCGTGTCATGAAGGAAATTGTACCTAAAGAGCAGCAGCAAGCTGCAGAACAGTTAAAGCGTCTTTTGTCTGTGTACTCTGAATCTGAGGATTTGATTAATATTGGAGCATACCAGAAAGGTACAAATCCAGAGATTGATCAGTCATTAAGTTATATACAGGAGATTTTGAAATATTTACAGCAGTCAACAGATGAAAGAATAACATTTGAAGATGCTCAGCAATCATTATTAAATCATTTCAGCAGGAGTTGATTAAGTTGGTATATAAATATCCAATGCAAAAAATAGTGGATTATAAAAACAGCATAAAAACACAAGCTGAATGGAAGTTAACTGAAGCTTTAAGTCAACTGAACACTGAAAATGAGAAAATGTCAAAATTACAACTTGAAAAAAATAGTCGATATCAACAGTTTCATGCCACGATCAAGGAGAAAACACAAGTCTCAGAATTGCAAAATATGTCAAGTTACATATTGTACTTGAATGATCATATAGAAAAACAGCACGAAGATTTAAAAACGGCACATGTAGCTGTAACTAGCAGCAAGGATCATTTGAAGAAAAAAATGATAGATGAAAAAGTTTGGGTCAATGCAAAAGAAAAATCGTATACGGAATTTAAAGAGAAAACATATAAAAAAGAAACAATCGAACTTGATGAAATAGGAATGAGAGTCCAAAGGTAATTAAAATAGAAGATAGAAACAGCACATAGAATAGGAGGGGTATTGGTGGATGATGTAAAAATAGAAGGATCAATGAGCGCTTTTTCAAAAATATTTTATTTTTTTTTGATACCTGTTATTTTTATAACCATACTTATTTTTGTATTGCTTTCAATTTATAATTTCAGTGTGCTGAACACAGTTTTAAAAGTTGCGAATAAGGTTCCATACTTAGAGACAATCTTACCTGATCCAAAAGGAGTAACCATAGCAGAACCAGAGCTTTCAGATGAAGAAAAATATGAAATGTTAATTGTATCTTTGGAATCGGATATAGAAGAATTACAGTCTGAATTAAAGTTTGAAACGGAGAATAGTACTGCAAAAGATACAGTAATAAATGAACTGCAAGAAGAGATCCTTTTATTAAAGGAGCAACTGACTGACAAAATTTCAGAAGATGAATACGCATCAACAATAAAAGAAACATCTAATATTTATGCTAATATGTCCCCTAGCAAAGCTGCTTTGATACTAGAAAACTTAACGATGAGTGAAACTGTATTAATGTTGAATGAAATGAGTACCGATAATCAGGTGAAAATATTAGAAAAAATGGAACCAGAAATGGCTGCGGAAGCTTCTATTTTATTGAAAGATATTATTTCTGTTGAAGATCGACAAATTGCAGCATTACAAGCACGTATAAAAGAACTGGAAAATAAATCATTAGAAACGAACACCACAACTTTATCAAGCGAAGAAATAAGCTTGACGGTATCCAGTATGAATCCTGAAAATGCCGCTTCAATTATATTAATCATGAAAGAACAAAATCAAAATCAGGTAGTAGATATATTGCGGGAGATAGATACGGGTTCACGTTCTTCCATTATTCAAGCAGTAGCAGATATTTCTGAAGCTGAAGCTGCTGAATTGATGTCTCTGTTATCAATAGTAAATTAACAGCCAGTATTGAAAGGAGGTGACAATATAATGCAGATGATGCAAATGCCTTTAATTCATAATTTAAGTAATGGCTCCAATCCATCAATGAGCAGTAACTCTTCGAATGTAAATGCGAATTCATCGAGTTTTGATTTTTTATCAACTTTAAAAGCAATACAAGTTGTCAGTGTTGAAAATGAAAATATACTGAGCGATGAATCTGCTACTATGGATGAGTTATTGCAGGCTCTATTAAGTGAAGTGTTGGCACTGGATCAAAATAAATTAACTGAGTTAATTAATAAAGCAGGTTTGGGTGAAGACTTGAAACTTACAGGTGAGTGGTTAGAAGATCAAGATTTGAAACAATCCCTTCTCTTCATTCATTCTCTTTTCGCACAATTAACTGAACAAGTTCAGGAAAATGCTCAGAGTGATATATTTGTAGATAATGCTATAGAAACACCCTTTGATCTTATAAAATTAATCCAAAAACAAGTAAAGTCTCAGAATGAAGCAATGATATTAAATCATGCTGATAATCAAGCAAGTGTCAAGTTTAATTTAACTGAAGTTATTCATATTTCTCCCGAAACAGTAGAGTTAATTAACAAATGGATAAATGGCGCAGATAAAAAAACAGTGATTCCATTTTTTCAATCATTTAATTTACATTCAAAAACAACAGCTTTACATGCAGATCAAATGATGCAGTTGTCAGATCAAGAATTAACCAATATTTTGGAGAAAACTTTAAAAACCTTTCATACAAAAACAGCAGATGATTTAAAAGTTTCACTTCAAAATGAACAAGTAATATCAACTCAAACTCAATTTATTCCTAACAATCAAACTGCTTATCAATCTAATGCAGCATCAGATCAAGGGTTGGTTCAGTTTACTGGAAATCAGGTTTCTTATAGTACATTAACTAGCAACGTTACGAATCAGATCACAAATTCGGAGTTAACAAATCAATCTATACATGCTCAGAAATTTACTCAAGATATGAGTCAATTTGTTTTCAAAACGATTCGTTTTTCTCAGTTTAATGGAATAGCTGAAGCAAGGATCTCACTAGTACCAGAACAATTAGGTCATGTTGATGTACATTTAAAACTTGAAAATGGTCAGTTGATCACTCAATTTATGACAGATAAATTGATTGGAAAAGAAATGATAGAAAGCCAATTGCCTCAACTTAGACAGGCACTACAAAATCTCGGCATCCAAGTTGATAAAGTTGAAGTTGTTCATAATGATTCTTCTCCTGAATTTTTCCAAGGTGGACAGAACCAACAGTTTTCACAACAATTTAAACAACAGGATCACAACTCGGATAAGTATGAAACCTTTTTAGAGGATGTTCAAGATGATGATCTGGAGACAGATATGATCGAACAAGGTTTCATTACAACCAATGGTAGAGCTTTTGATGTGACCGCATAATTTCAATGTATAAGGAGGTATTGTATGTCTGGTTATATACCTGGAGTCACAAATGTATGGCCTAATTATTCAACTGAAAATCAAAATATATCTACGTCTGAGGAACAAAACGATTTGGGTAAAGACGAGTTTCTAAAGCTCCTCGTAGAACAATTGAAACATCAAGACCCTTTAGAACCTTTAAATGACCAAGAGTTTATTGCACAAATGGCAACATTTAGCTCATTGGAGCAAATGATGAATATTTCAGGAGAAATTCAATTATTGCGCCAGTCCATTGGAATCACTTCAGATATGGTTGGAAAAGAAATTACTTATAGTTATTTTGATACCTTAACGCTAGAAGTGATTACTAAAACTGGAGTCGTTGACGCTATTAGCATTAGAGAAGGGGCTCAATTTGCGATTGTGAATGAAGAAGAAGTTCCTATGGATTTTATTGTTGAAATTTCAAATCCTGATAATATAGCTGACTCACCTAATGAAGAAATAGGAAATGATGAAGTTAATGAGACGAATGAGGAACTTGAAGCAGAAACTGTTGATGATCAGCAAAGTGATGGTGCGCTAAATCATGGAGTGGTTGATGAATAATGGACCATAAAATGATAGGTCATTTGCAAACAAACCATTTTCCATCGACACTAACAAATAAGACACAATCAGTAACGAAACAAAAACATCATCAAACCTTTGAAAAAATACTTCAAGATGAGATGCTGAATATCAGCCATCATGCTGAACTGAGATTAAAACAAAGGGGTATACAACTACAACCAGATCAAATACATAAATTAAATCAAGCTATCGATCGGGCATCTGCAAAAGGAGCTCAAGATTCCTTGATCTTGTTAAATGATACCGCATTTATTGTTAACATTAAAAATCGTACTGTTGTTACAGCGATAGATAGCAAATCTATGAATGATCACGTCTTCACAAATATAGATAGTGCTTTATTTTTAACATGAAAATTTCTAGGCTGGTCCTAATAGGAAGCCTAAGGTTGTGGACCGATTGAAACAACCAATTTATTAATGAAACGGGAGTGAATGAAATGCTTAGATCTTTATATTCAGGTATCTCTGGAATGCAGGGTTTTCAAACAAAATTAGATGTAATAGGTAACAATATAGCAAATGTTAATACAACTGGGTTTAAAGCAGGACGAGTCATGTTTCAGGATGTATTAAATCAGCAAATTTCAGGTGGTACTGCTCCAAATGACATTAACGGCGGAAGCAATGCGAAAGAAATTGGTTTAGGCGTAACTGTTGGAGCCATTGATACCATCCATACTCCAGGTAGTGCGATGACAACAAATGTTCCGACAGATCTACGTATTGATGGGGATGGATTTTTTGCTGTTGCTCCTAATACAGATGTTGAAACAGCATATTTAACACGTGCAGGAAATTTCTCAGTTGATGCAAATGGAAACATTGTAAACTCAAATGGATTGTTTTTACTTGATTCTGAAGGAGAAGTAATTACAATCGATACCGAGGAAGTCACTTCTTTTTATATTGCTCAAGATGGGGAAATTGTTTCTGTTAATGCAGAAGGAGTGTCAGAGGGAACGGATATACGAGTAGGTATTGCTAAAGTAACAAACCCTTCAGGTTTGGAAAAATTAGGAGGGAATTTATATCGTGTAACACCAAATTCTGATACTGAAGCTGAAGAACCTCTAGATCTGATCGGAACAGCAAATGATCCCGATACCGGGACAGGTTCCATTATTTCTGGCCAGCTTGAGATGTCTAATGTTGATTTAACTTCCGAGTTTTCAGAAATGATTGTAGCTCAGCGTGGATTTCAATCTAATTCAAGAATTATCACTACTTCTGACGAAATATTACAAGAAATAGTTAACTTGAAACGATAATCCAGTAATTCCGATAAAATGTTTAGTACATGAATAAATTCGGATTACATAAAGTATAATCTGTGGGAAGATGTTGCCCACAGAATTAGCTTCATCTTATCACGTTTTACATGCTGTTATCTCCCTCTTTTTTTTCAAGAGGGAGATAACAGCATGATTTTCACCTAATAAGGTCATCTGATTTTCAATGTGAGATATTTAAACTCTCACTGAAAGTAAGATTCCCTTTATTGATTGGAGGCAAAGGATGATTACTGTAACTAGAATTAATGGAAGCAAAGTTTCTGTTAATGCATTATTAATAGAAACGATTGAAGAAATACCAGAAACAATTATTACTCTTACTAATGGGAAAAAAATTTTGGTTCTCGAAAAGGTAAAAGATGTGATAGTATTAATTAAAAACTACCTTCACGAAATCAACATGATTAATGCAGTAATTAAGTCTCAAAATGTGGAGGGATCATAGTGTCAAAGAATCTATTATTTTCACTCATTTTCATACTAGTTTTTATTACTTTAATTATTTTGTCAGCTTTTATATTTTGGGATTGGTTGAAAAGTGAACCACCTTCAAATGTAAATCCAACTGCACAAGAGATTCAAAGTTTAACTGTTTTTATGGATGATGTTACGACCAACTTAGCAGATCTTAACTATTTAATTCGTCTAAGTTTAGCATTTGAACTCGACAACGAAGCTGCAAAAGAAGAGTTTAAAGCATCAATACATATCGTAGAGTCGAATATTATTCGTGTATTAGCGGATACAAAATCAGACGAAATAAATGATAGTCAAGATTTAGATGTATTTATAAACAAGCTAAAGGATATTATCAATCCCATTTTAACAGAAGGTACTTTAAAACAAATACATATTACAGATCGAGTTGTTAGTAGGATTTAATAAGCTGACCATGCTTAAGGAGTGGTTTAATTGGTAGATATTCTATCCCAGAATGAAATAGATGCTTTATTAACTGCTCTTTCTTCTGGAGAAATGGATGCAGAGGAGTTAAAAAAAGAGGAATCTGAAAAAAAAGTAAGAGTTTATGACTTTAAAAGAGCAGTTCGATTTTCAAAGGATCATATTCGCAGTTTGTCAAGAATTCATGAAAATTTCGCAAGATATTTAACTACTTATTTTTCAGCACAATTAAGAACTTTTATGCAAATTAAGGTCGTGCAGGTTGAACAGTTGCCTTATGATGAATTTATCCGTTCTATACCGAAATCAACGATATTAAATATCTTTGAAGCAGAACCTTTAAAAGGGCGAATGGTTCTGGAAGTGCATCCTAATATTGCTTATGCAATGATTGATCGTTTATTAGGAGGAGTTGGAACCAATCCTTCCAATGTTACGACATTAACTGAAATAGAGACCATGGTGCTTGAAAGAATTTTTACTAGAGCGTTTGATAGTTTTAAAGAGGCATGGAAATCGGTGATTGATGTAACGCCAAAACTTACAGCTTTGGAGACTAACCCACAATTTATACAGATCGTTTCACCAAATGAGACTATTGCCTTGATTTCAATGAGGACAAACATTGGAGAGTTTTCTGGAATGATGAATTTGTGTATACCACATGTAGTGATTGAACCTATTATGTCGAGGTTATCTGATCATCATTGGTTTATTTCAGAGAAAAAAGCAGAAAAAAATCCAATTGAAATAGAAGCTTTAAAGAGAAGATTACATAATACAAGTTTACCCATTGTAGCTAAGTTAGGTAGCTCAAATATATCTGTCCATGAGTTTTTAAATATTGTTGAAGGTGATGTTATTAAACTTGATAAAACGATTCATGATGGACTAGTTATTTCTGTGGGGAATAAAGAAAAGTTTATTGGGCGACCTGGTGAGTACAATGGAAAATTAGCCATAAAAGTGGAAGAGATTATTAGTGAAGAGGAGGGTGAAAATGAATAATAAGAACTTGTTAACGCAAGAAGAAATAGATGCACTACTTAAAGAACCAAAGGTCCAAAGTGATTCACTGGACATTCATGAATATTTATCAACATTGGAAATAGATGCACTTGGAGAGATTGGAAATATAACATTTGGTAGTGCAGCAACAGCATTATCAACATTGATAGGTAAGAAAGTTGATATAACAACTCCTCATGTTTCCATTGCTTTGAAGGAAGAACTGAAAAAGCAGTTTGTGCATCCACATCTTGCAGTGCACGTGGAGTACATAGCAGGTTTAGAGGGTATAAATTTACTTGTTATTGCTGAAGATGATTCAAAAATTATTGCGGATCTAATGCTTGGAGGAGACGGTACGAATGTAGCAGAGAAAATTACAGACATTCACATTAGTGCTGTTCAAGAAGCTATGAATCAAATGATGGGTTCATCGGCAACTTCGATGTCATCCATCTTTAATCGTATAGTAAATATTTCACCTCCAAGCATCAATATTATTGACTCTAAAAATCAAGCAGAGCTACCTTCAGATCAGATAGTTATTAAAGTATCTTTTAGGTTGAAAATCGCTGATTTAATAGACTCAACTATTATGCAATTAGTTACAATTCCATTTGCTAAAAATCTAGTTGATAGTTTAGTAGGAGGAGATGTAGAGCAGACGACAGAGCAAGAATTACATCAATCAGAAATAATACAACCTGATTCACCAATAAATGTATCACATCATGTTGAACAACCTGAAAAGCAACAGGACGTGGGAAGAAGACAACAAGAAACAAATCAGAATTATGAAAAACCAATGAATTTAGGAAAACAAAATCCAATACAATCAAACGTCAACGTACAAAATGTTCAATATGAGACTTTCTCAAATCCAAGTGCTGTTCATTCTGATCAAGTAAACTTAAATCTATTACTTGATATTCCTTTAAATGTCACTGTAGAATTAGGAAGGACCAAGAAAAAGGTGAAAGACATTTTAGATTTGACTCAAGGTTCTATCATTGAACTGGATAAACTCGCTGGTGAGCCAGTAGATATGTTAGTAAATGACAAACATATTGCCAAAGGTGAAGTGGTAGTCATAGATGAAAACTTTGGTGTAAGAGTTACTGAAATTATCAGTCAAGTTGATCGATTAAATAAAATACAATAAATGCGGAGGGGTTTACATGGCTAACAAAATTTTAATTGTTGATGATGCGGCTTTTATGAGAATGATGATTAAAGATATTTTATCAAAAAATGGGTATGAAGTTGTAGGTGAAGCGAATGATGGTTCACAAGCAATTGAGAAATATAAAGAAT
Organism: Chengkuizengella axinellae; assembly: GCF_030730905.1. Classification (GTDB taxonomy): domain Bacteria; phylum Bacillota; class Bacilli; order Paenibacillales; family KCTC-33759; genus Chengkuizengella; species Chengkuizengella axinellae. The sequence goes on from NZ_JAVAMP010000001.1 coordinate 996,039, forward strand.
TGCAACCAGATTTAGTAACAATGGATATTACAATGCCTGAGATGGATGGAATTGAAGCACTAAAAGAAATTAAAAAAATCGATCCTAATTCCAAAGTGATTATGTGTTCTGCTATGGGACAGCAAGCTATGGTTATTGATGCTATTCAAGCTGGTGCGAAAGATTTTATTGTTAAACCTTTTCAAGCAGATCGTGTGATTGAAGCTATAAAAAAAACACTTAGTTAATTTTAGATTGATTTCACATCAATAGAAAGGAAAGTTATTTTTGATTACTATCAAAAATACAACCAAAGCTTTCATGAATGACTTAAACTTAGGAATGCCCCCTCTTCAAACTAAATATGGAGAGGGATTAATGGGAGAATTCTTCTTAGTATTTTTTGTGTTATTATCCATTATTGCTTTCATCTTCATCACATTTAAATTTTTGTCCAAAAAAAGTGCATGGACATCGAATGGACTTATTAAACACTTAGGTGGTGTCAGATTTAGTCAGCAAAAATCGATTCAAGTGATTGAGTTCGGTGGAGAAATTTATTTGATTGGAGTAGGAGAAGAAGTGCAGTTAATTGACAAAATTGATGAAAAAGAGAAGGTAGAGCATATTCTTGGTACAATGAACTCTAAATCAACATCCATCAATATGGTGAACATTAAGGATATTTTTAGTCGATTGAAAAAGAACAAAGGTCAGGAGCCACATCATGATCATCAAACAAATACGAATTTTCATGATGTTTTTTATGAAAAAATGAATACGGTGAAAAAAAGAAACCAAGAAATAAGTACGATGTTCAAAAATGATAATAATAAAGATCGGGAGAAGAATGATGATTAATTCACTCACTTTGCCAGTCATTCCCGAAATTCCTGGATTAGAACCTTCAAATACAGTGACAATATTATTATTGATAACTGTTTTAAGTATAGCACCTGCAATTCTTCTACTAATGACCAGCTTTACTCGTATCGTCATAGTGTTGGGATTTGTAAGAACGAGTTTGGCAACACAACAAATGCCGCCAAATCAAGTATTGATAGGAATTGCATTGTTTATTACTTTATTTGTCATGGCCCCCACAATGGGAGATATAAATGAAAATGCATTACAACCGTTGTTAAACGGAGAGATCAATCAAACAGAAGCATTTGTAAATGCATCAAATGAAATGAAAGAATTTATGGTACCACATACAAGGGAACAGGATTTACTATTGTTTTTAGAATATGCAAATGTTGAAAAACCTACGGATATATACGATATACCTTTAACCGCTTTAATACCTGCATTTGCAATTAGTGAACTAAAAACAGCATTTGAAATGGGATTTATGATATTTATTCCATTTTTGATTATTGATATGGTGGTTTCAAGTGTTCTCATGTCGATGGGGATGATGATGTTGCCTCCTGTTATGATCTCTTTGCCTTTTAAAATTTTATTGTTTATTTTAGTAGATGGTTGGCACCTCGTTGTGAAATCTTTATTGCTTAGCTTTTCTACATAATGCAAGAGGGAGATATTTATGACTTCAAATTTCATAATTGAGTTGGCAGCTGAAGCTGTTTGGATCGTATTAAAAGTAAGTGCCCCCATGATATTACTGGCGCTGGCTGTCGGTTTAATCGTGAGCATATTACAGGCTACAACACAAATTCAAGAACAAACCTTAGCTTTTGTACCGAAAATTGTAGCTGTTTTTATAGCACTTTTGATTTTTGGAGAATGGATATTAACGATTCTAGTAGATTTTACTTCAAATATATTTAATAACTTACATTTATTTATTGGGTAGGTACACTTTATGTACATAGACATAGCTCTGCAATATTTCCCTAATGTTCTGCTTATTTTTTGTCGAATAACATCATTTTTTGTAGTTTCACCCATTTTTTCGTTTAAAGGATTGTCTACACAGTATAAAATTGGGCTAGCAGTATTTGTTACATTGTTAACTCTTATGTCCATTGGTTTGGATGAGGCAATACCAGTTGACGGTAATTACATATTATTTATTTTAAGAGAAATATTAGTGGGACTGATTATAGGTTTTACAGCCTATCTTTTTTTTACAGTTGTACAGATCGCTGGGGCATTTGTTGATCTACAAATGGGTTTTGGAATGGCAAATATGATGGACCCAATCACTGGTGTACAGAGCCCAATTCTAGGCAACTTTAAATATATGCTGGCTATCACTTTATTTTTAATCATGAATGGTCATCATTTATTATTACGGGCCATTATGGAAAGTTACGAATGGATACCTTTATCGAATGAATTGTTTTCAAATATATACAATGGCAGCATTTCAACATTCATTACATCAACATTTACAAATGTATTTGTTTTAGCTTTTCAGATGACTGCACCTTTAATCGCCGTGTTGTTTCTGGTGGATGTTGCTCTGGGTATGTTAGCAAGAACTGCTCCACAATTTAATCTATTTGTAATTGGTATACCCATTAAAATTATGATAGGACTATTTGTTTTATTTACTATAGTTACTGGATTTGCTTATTTATATGAAGATTTATTTGATAAGATGTTTACCAGATTAGAAGAGCTTATTATGATTATAGATTAATTTTTTTAACTAGTTCAATTGCTTTAGGGGGGGATCCACCTGCAAAAATATAGACTTAAACTAGATTTACAATACTTTGCTGGGGAAAAAACAGAAAAAGCGACTCCTAAAAAAAGGCAAGAAGCTAGAAAAAAAGGTCAAGTAGCAAAAAGTATGGAGCTTCCATCTGCATTTATATTTTTATTCTCTTTTTTGTTTTTATATTTATTTAGTTCTTATTTTAGTGAAAGAATCAAACAGTTTTTTATTGTTCCTTTAACAGAGTTTATGCAATGGGAAACCAGTATCGACAACGTAATGGTTATGTTTGGAGAACTTGTGTATAGTGTTCTCATCTTTATGCTCCCTCTACTAATTTTAACTATGGTGTTAGGATTTATCTCAAATTATGTGCAAATTGGGTTTCTTTTTACCCCTGAACCACTAAAGATGAAGTTAAGTAAACTGAATCCAATAGAAGGCGCAAAAAAAATCTTTTCTTTACGTGCAGCAGTCGAATTTTTAAAGTCTATTTTAAAAGTAACTATAATTGGTTCTGTTTCTTTCTTCATTTTGTGGAATGAAAGAATGACCATATATTCTTTATCATCCAATACTCTGGAGTACATTCTTTCATATACTGCAAATCTAACTGTTTTATTAGGGATATTAATTGGATTGATATTAATCGTGGTAGCGGTTATTGATTATATGTATCAAAAATATGATTTTGAAAAACAGCAAAGAATGTCAAAACAAGATATTAAAGATGAATATAAAAAAACTGAAGGAGATCCTCTGATCAAAAGCAAAATCAAAGAAAAACAGCGTCAGATGGCCATGCAACGGATGATGCAGGAGGTTCCTAATGCAGATGTAGTCATTACAAATCCAACACATTACGCAGTTGCGATAAAATATGACGTTTCAACAATGCAAGCGCCTTTAGTTTTAGCAAAAGGCACGGATTATGTTGCTCTAAAAATTAAAGAAGTTGCAAAAGAGCATCAAATAACAACGATGGAGAATAAACAACTGGCTAGAGCTCTATATCAACAGGTTGAGATAGGTGATTCTATTCCAAATGAACTATTTCAAGCTGTTGCAGAAGTTTTGGCATATGTATATAAATTAAAGCAGAAACAGTAAATTTATTTACAGAAGGGAGGAGACAAAACATGATGAAATTGAAAGAAGTCTTAATTCTTTTAGCCATTATAGGTATTGTGATCATGATGGTAGTTCCAATTCCTTTGATGTTGCTTTCCATACTTCTTATTATTAATATTTCATTGGCTTTAATGATATTATTAGTTTCGATGAATACGAAAGATGCTTTAGAATTTTCGATTTTCCCTGCTTTATTGCTTATAACAACCTTATTTAGATTAGCTCTAAATGTCTCCTCAACTAGAACAATTTTAAGTACAGCAGAGGGTGGCCCAGTTATTGAAACATTCGGTAATTTTGTTGGTGGGAATACCATTGCTGTAGGTTTTGTCGTTTTTCTTATTCTTGTTGTTGTTCAATTTATAGTTATTACTAAAGGGTCTGAAAGGGTTGCAGAAGTTGGAGCTAGATTTACTTTGGATGCTATGCCTGGTAAACAAATGAGCATCGATGCAGATCTAAATGCTGGTTTAATTGATGAACAACAGGCAAAGGAAAGAAGGCAAAAGATTGAACGTGAAGCAGACTTTTACGGTGCGATGGATGGTGCCAGCAAATTTGTCAAAGGTGATGCCATCGCAGGTATTGTGATTTTATTAATTAACTTGTTAGGTGGATTAGTCATTGGAATGATAGTTCATGGGCTGTCTCTAACAGAATCAGCTTCCAAATTTTCCATACTAACAATAGGAGACGGGTTAGTCAGTCAGATTCCCGCTTTATTAATATCTACTTCTGCAGGTTTAATTGTCACAAGATCAGCTTCTAAAGGAAATCTAGCTTTTGACCTATCTTCTCAATTGTTGGCTTATCCTAAATTATTATATATTGTTGCTGGTACGATTGCTTTGTTAGGAGCATTTACTCCCATAGGTGTATTGATCACACTTCCTTTAGCTGTAACGTTCATTATTGTTGCTAGAAGAATGGAACAAAACATCAAAAATAGGAAAAAAGAAGAGGAGCAAATGGAGGAGAAACAAGATTTGGAAGAAGTTAAGAGTCCAGAAAGTGTTGTGAATTTATTGGACGTTGATCCAATTGAATTTGAATTTGGATATGGTTTAATTCCTTTAGCTGATACAGGACAGGGGGGCGATCTTTTAGATAGAATCGTCATGATTCGACGTCAATGTGCACTTGAACTGGGTTTAATTGTTCCAGTTGTTAGAATACGCGACAATATTCAACTAAATCCGAATGAATATGTCATAAAAATTAAAGGAAATCCAGTAGCTCGTGGTGAATTATTATTAAATCACTATTTAGCAATGAGTTCTGGTATTGATGACGATTCTATAACTGGAGTTGAAACAGTTGAACCTGCCTTTGGCTTGCCAGCTATATGGGTTGATGAAGCTACGAAAGACAGAGCAGAACTATCAGGATATACTATCGTAGATCCACCTTCAGTTGTTGCTACTCATTTAACAGAGGTTATTAAAAATCATGCATATGAGTTATTAGGAAGACAAGAAACGAACTCATTAGTAGAAAATATTAAGGGTACTGTACCTGCTCTAGTAGATGAGCTTATTCCAAATGTACTATCTATTGGTGATATTCAGAAGGTACTAGTCAATTTATTAAAAGAGAAAATTTCAATTCGAGATTTAGTAACGATATTTGAAACGCTTGCTGATTATGGTACTTACACAAAAGACCCGCAAATTTTAACTGAATATGTAAGACAGAGTTTGTCACGTCAAATTACACAACAATTTAGTTTAACAGGGGATGTATTAAAAGTATTAGCCATTGGTCCTGATTTGGAAAAGAAGATATCTGAATCCATTCAGCAAACAGAGCATGGGAATTATCTTGCATTAGACCCTTCAACAACTCAGATCATACATCAACGAATCATAGAACAGGTCAAAAAGTTTATGCAAACTGGGAACAACCCTATCATATTAACTTCTCCAACTATAAGATATTATTTACGTCAATTAATTGAAAAGACAATGAAAGACATACCTGTAATATCTTATCAAGAATTAGAACCTAATGTTGAAGTTCAAAGCTTGGGAGTGGTGAATATATGAGAGTGAAACGTTATGTAGTTGAGTCTATGCCGTCTGCTCTTCAAAAAATTAAATCTGATTTAGGTCAAAATGCTGTTATTTTAAATACAAAAGAAATTAAACAAGGTGGATTTTTAGGCTTATTTAAGCAAAAGCGAATTGAAGTGATTGCTGCTGCGGATGCGGATGGAAATAAAAAAGAATTTTCACATAAACAATCTTCATCAGATACTTTTGAATCAACATCTGAACAGAAACCAAACACAATTTCAGCGATTGAATCTTCGTCAGATTCAAACGCTAATGTATTGGAAGAAGTTAAAAAGTTAAAGGAGTTTATATTAAAGTTTCATACAAATGAAGATAATACAAAACTGCCAGTTCATTTGAAAAACCTGCAATTGCATTTAAGTGATCATGACTTTGAACCACAATTAATTGATAAAATCATGCACCATATTATTGAACAACATCATGAACAATTAGGTTCGTTATCTGTAAGTGAAACAAACCAAATGGTTAGAGAACAACTATTGAAGATGTTGTCTAATCATAATGCACAAGGCCTGTCACCTAAAACAAGAATTGCTTATTTTGTAGGTCCAACTGGTGTAGGGAAAACAACAACCATTGCTAAGTTAGCTGCAGATCAAGTGTTGAAATACAACCGTAAAATAGGATTTATTACTTCTGATACATACAGAATTGCAGCCATTGATCAATTAAAAACTTATGCAAACATTCTTGATGTACCTTTACATATTGTAAATTCACCTAAAGATTTTGAAGTTGCAGTTGAAAAACTGAAAGATGTTGATCTCATACTTATGGACACAGCAGGTAGAAATTTTCGGAATGAAATGAATGTTTCTGAACTTAAGAGTTTATTGAATACAAGTGAACGTAGTGAGACCTATTTGGTATTGAGTTTAACTACGAAGTATAAAGATATGAAGACCATTACGAATAATTTTATGAAATTTGGAATTGATAAAATTCTCTTTACTAAAATGGATGAGACCGAATCATTAGGAAACATTTTTAACTTAGTAGATGAATTTTCATTAAAGCCTTCATATATCACATATGGGCAAAATGTTCCTGATGATGTTTCCATTTTAAATGATGATGAAGTTACTGACCGTATACTTGGAGGCATTTCTTATGAATGATCAAGCCCAAGGATTAAGAAATTTAATTAAAAGCCAAAATGATTCCAGTGACAACAAAACAAAAGTACTTACTATAACTAGTGGGAAGGGTGGGGTAGGAAAATCAAATTTCACTTTAAATTTTGCTCTAGCCTTACAACTTAAAGGATATAAAGTACTGATTTTTGATGCAGATATAGGGATGGCAAACATAGATGTGTTAATGGGAGTGACCCCTAAATATAACTTATATCACTTACTTAAAAGAGAAAAAAACATTAAGGAGATTATAACGAAAGGAGTACATGACTTACAAATTATTTCCGGTGGATCAGGTATTCAAGAGTTATTACATTTGTCTCAAACAGATTTAGAATATTTTGCTTATGAAGCCAGCAAATTGCTAGGAAGCGTTGATTTTATCCTTTTTGATACTGGTGCTGGGTTAACGCAGCAATCCCTAAATTTAATGATGTCTTCACATGAAACTATAGTTGTAACAACACCTGAACCTACATCAATTACAGATGCTTATGCAATTATTAAAATGGTTCATTCTATGAATCAACAAATTCAATTTAAAATGGTTGTTAATCGTGTTACAACTCAAAAAGAAGGTACATTGACTTCAGATAAAATTAAAATGGTGGCTAAACAATTTTTGAATTTAGATATTTCAACACTTGGGTATATATCTGAGGATGTTCATATATCCAAGGCTGTAAAAAAACAAGAGCCGTTTTTAATGGCATATCCTAATTGTTCAGCCTCTCGCGACATTCATAGTTTATCACGATTTTTTTTATCAGAAAAAGATGATCAAAATCGTTTAAATACAAATGTGAAAAATATCTTTTACAAAATGATTCGAATGCTCAAATAATGATCCTTTTAAACTGGAGAGTGAAACATGGCACGCTATAGGGTTATTGTAGTAGATGATTCCGCCTTTATGAGGAATTTAATCAAGAATATCATATTTGAAGAAAGCGAATTTGAAGTCGTTTATTCAGCAAAGAATGGAAAAGAAGCGGTAGATAAAGTTTTGGAGCTTAAACCTGATGTAGTGACGATGGACATCGAAATGCCTATTATGAATGGTTTAGAAGCTTTGCAAAAGATAATGGAAAATCAACCAACTCCTGTTCTAATGTTAAGCAATCTTACTGATTTCGGCACTGCTGAAACAATAAAAGCTTTACAATATGGAGCAGTAGATTTTGTAAAAAAACCATCACTAGCTACAAGCCTTAATATACATAAACATCGCTTTCCTTTCATGGACAAATTAAGGAATGCGGTACAATCCAATGTGAAGAGACATCTTCCTTCATACAACCATGAGTCAGAAAATTCTATACAACCTCTGAAGAAAAAGGGGAGTTATGAATTTGAGCATTTAGTGGCGTTGGGGACATCAACAGGTGGACCTAGAGCACTTCAACAAATCTTAACATCATTGCCTGAATCTTTTACAGCACCAATCTTAATCGTACAACACATGCCTCCTAAATTTACTAAATCATTAGCTGAACGATTAAATATGCTGTCTCCTATTCGAGTTGTTGAAGCCGAACATGGACAAGAACTAGAAACCGCGTCTGCATACATCGCACCAGGTGATTGGCATATGGGCCTGAAAAAGGAGCAAGGGAAGTATAAAATACATCTTTCCAAGGAAGAGCTTCGTACAGGACATCGTCCCTCTGTTGATTATCTATTTGAATCATTAGTTCCATTTCAAGAATTGGAAAAACATATCGTAATCATGACCGGAATGGGATCTGATGGAGCAGAAGGTATGAAGCTATTAATAGACTCGGGCGTAAGTTCAACTATCGTAGAATCAGAAGAAAGTTGCATTATTTATGGAATGCCACGAGCTGCAACAGAAATGAATGATGTTGATTATGTCTTATCAATAGATAGAATTGCACCAAAGCTAGTAGATTTAGTAACTAAATAATTTTTCTCCTAGGAGGTATATAAATATGAGTTCAGATCAATATTTAAATATGTTCATCGATGAAGCTAAGGAACACTTACAGCATTTAAACGACAATGTTATGAAACTGGAAAATACCCCTGGTAATATGGAGTTAGTTCAAGAAATTTTTCGTTCAGCCCACACTTTAAAAGGGATGGCTGCAACAATGGGGTTTAATGATTTATCGTCGCTTACACATGAAATGGAGAATGTACTTGATCTAGTTAGAAACAATCAACTTCAAATGGATACATTTATCTTTGATGCTTTATTTAAAAGTTTAGATCACTTGGAAATGATGTTAACGGACATTTTTGAAGGGGGTACTGGAAAAGCTGATGTTGAAGACATCGTAAAGACACTCCATAACATTGTAGTGGGAGAGCATGTACAGGAAGATAGTTCAAAACAACATCAAGAAATCAGCAACTCTGCATATGTGTTGGATGAGTATCAACATTCTGTTCTAAAAAAATCTCTTGAATCTAAAAAAGTGTTTTTTATAAAAGTTCTCATTGACGAAGGATGTTTATTAAAAGTTGCTAGAGTGTATATGGTAACAACTACCCTTGAAAGATATGGTGAAATTGTTAAAATCACTCCTAGAGTTGAGGATGTTGAGCAGGAATTAAACGACAATGAATTGTTACTCTATTATATTTCTGATGTGGAAGAACAAATCTTACATAACGAAATTATGAATATATCTGAAATTTATTCTGTTCAGTTTGATAGGGTAGATTTGGAATTTATAGATAGACAGGTTGGAAATAATATTCAAGTAGAAGATGAAGAGTTTGAAGATAAACAACCTGAAATTATACAAGCCGAAGATCAGCAAATTGTAAATAAACAATCTGAAATTGATCAACCAAAAATTAAACAAATTGATGATAAAAAGCTTGAAGATAAACAACCTGAAGATGTTATTAAAACTGAAAATAAACAAACTGGAATTAAACAATATAGTGCAGGAGTTAAAGTAAATACTGAATCTGTATCAGAAAAACAAAGCCGTAAACCGTCAATGAGCCGTACGATAAGAGTAGACACAGATAAACTTGACACATTAATGAATTTGTTCAGCGAACTATTGATTGATCGAGTTAGATTAGAGGCACTTTCTTCTGAAATCAATCATATGGATTTAACTGATACGGTTGAACATATGTCAAGAGTAAGTGGAGATATTCAGAATATCGTATTAAATTTAAGAATGATGCCTATTGAATCTGTATTTAACCGTTTTCCTAGGATGGTACGAGATCTAGCAAAATCTCTGGATAAAGAAGTAGAATTCATCATAACGGGCGCAGATACAGAATTAGACCGCAATGTAATCGATGAAATTGGAGACCCATTAGTGCATTTGATTAGAAATGCATTAGATCATGGAATTGAGAGTCCAGCTGAGAGACTGCAAAACAATAAGCCTGAAAAAGGTACCCTTCTTCTAAGAGCATATCATAGTGGGAATCATGTTTTTATAGAAATTGAGGAAGATGGCAGAGGAATTGATAGAGGTAAAATCCTTGACATTGCGATTAAAAAGCAGATTATCAGTCAAGAAGATGCTCAGAAAATGTCAGATGAACAAATCCAACAACTTATTTTTGCTTCAGGTTTTAGTACTGCGGATAAAGTGTCTGATATTTCCGGTAGAGGTGTTGGGTTAGATGTTGTAAAAACGAAAATCAACGCACTTGGTGGTCAAATTCAAATCCATTCTGAGGAAGGGAATGGCACAAAGTTCTCTATTCAATTGCCGCTTACATTATCTATCATTCAAGCTATGCTTGTAAAACAAGGTGAAGAAAAATATGCTATCCCGTTATCTTCTATTGTAGAAACTGACATTTTACAAAAGAAAGATATTAAGATCGCACATAATATTGAAATGATAGAATATCGTGATCGATTGATTCCTATTTTATTTTTGAAAAATATATTTGATATTCCTGGAAGCTATGACCCTATAGATTATAATATAGTGATTCTTCAACAAGGGGATAAAAGAGTGGCCATTGTAGTAGATGAGTTTATTGGTCAGCAGGAAATCGTACTAAAATCACTTGGCAAATATTTGACGAACATATATGCAATTTCAGGTGCTACCATTCTTGGAGATGGTCATGTAGCCTTGATAGTAGATCCAAATGCTTTATTTAAGTAAAGATCAAATAGAATAACACATCTAATGGAGTGTTACTATATGAAATGATAATCTTAGGAGGTTTAAAATATGGGAGAAGATTTAAAGTTTATCATGTTTTCTTTAGGGAATGAGTCATATGGGGTTGAAGTAGATCATGTGAATACAATTGAGAGAATGGTGCCAATTACACGTGTACCCAAAACACCTAGCTTTATTAAGGGTGTGATTAACTTAAGAGGTTCAGTTTTACCTATCATAGATTTAAGAGGTCGTTTTGGTTTAGAAGAATCCGAGTATACAGAGCAAACAAGAATTATCATCGTATTTATTAAAGATATTGAGGTAGGATTAATTGTGGATGCAGCAAACGATGTCATTGATATTAATAGTGGTTCAATTGAATCAGCTCCAGAAGTTGTGGGAGGAATAAGAGCAAAGTATTTGCATGGGATTGCAAAGATAGACCAGGATAGAGTACTGGTTTTATTAAATTTAACTGAAGTTTTGAATAAAAATGAAATTGTACAATTAGAAGAGTTCGAGGGTTAGCATAGTGAGTAACATAAATAAATTTGAACCTTTTCAACTTGATGTATTGCAGGAAATTGGAAACATCGGTTCAGGTAATGCAACAACCGCACTTTCAAATTTAATTAACAAATCGGTGGATATGAAGGTTCCAAAAGTAAACTTTGGCCCTTTTTCAGCTATCACTGAAAGCTTAGGAGATGCGGAAAAAGCAGTGATAGCAGTTTATTTGCGTGTTGTTGGAGAGACGCCTGGAAATATGTATTTTTTATTGTCTCAAAAATCTGCTAATCAATTACTTAGTGATGTTTTACAAATGGATTTAATAAATAAAAAAGAATATTCAGATATTGAAATTTCTGCATTAACTGAAATTGGAAACATTTTAGCTGGTTCATATCTTTCATCACTTGCAAACCTCACACACCTTAAAATATTTCCTTCTGTTCCCTCTTTGTCTATGGATATGTTGGGTGCTGTTTTAAGTTCTGGCATGCTGCAATCAGGTCAATACGATGATTATGCTTTGTTAATTGAAACTAATTTTTTGGAAGGTAGCGAAAATGTAGAAGGAAATTTTATATTTATACCTGATCCAGGATCTTTACATAAAATATTTCATTCTTTAGGAGTGCCTATCCATGATTGAAAGCACTATTTTAAGAGTTGGGATTGCAGAACTTAATGTACTAAGAGGAGAAGGGATTATCAAAACAACAGGACTAGGTTCGTGTATAGGTATGACATTATATGATCCAATAAATCAAGTTGGTGGATTAGCGCATATTATGCTGCCTGCTTCTCGTATAGCTAGAGATGCAAATTTTAATAAGGCAAAATATGCAGATACTGCGATTCCTGAGCTTTTGGATCAAATGTTATCCTTAGGTGCTTCAAGAAAGAATATCCATGCAAAGATGGCAGGTGGGGCACAGATGTTTCAAATTGAACTGGATTCAATGAAAATTGGATATAAGAACATCGTGAAATGTAAAGAAATTTTGAAAGAATTAAACATACCCATACGTTCGGAAGATACAGGTGGAGGTGTTGGAAGAACGATTGAGTTGAATATATTAAATGGTAGTTTATCTGTAAGAAGTATTAAATATGGAATAAAGGAAATTTAATCATGATTGGAACATGGAAGTGGAATCTCAGTTTTAGTATATTTGGTATGGTTTTAACTTTTTTTTTCAATTTATCAAATAATTTATTTCAAACCTCAGTAATAAGGAGTTTGGTTAGTTTTTTGTTGTTGTTTGTTATCAGTTTTGCAATAAGATGGATCATAACGATGATATTGAAGTCTAATGCTGATCAAAGTTCAAATAAAGGAAGTTATTTGGACATGACAACGCCAACGGATACAGATGAAATCAATGAATCTCTTAAGGATAATTATACAGCTAGTAAGGGACAACAGTTACAAGAGAACCAAAATGACTTTAAGCCAATACAAGCTCCAAAACTAAAAACAAATGACAACAATATAGATCCCAAGGAAGTGGCTGAGGCTGTAAAACATTTATCCAATGAGTAAGGATGGTGAATGTAATGGATAAAAACCCGTCCCAAATGACATTGTGGGAGCAATGGAAAGAACACTCCGATCCAGAAGCAAAAAAGGAATTAATTGAAGCGCATATACCACTTGTGCAATTCGTAGTAAATAGAGTAGCCATAGGTTTACCAAAAAATATACAATTTGATGATCTTCAAAGTTATGGTGTTCTTGGTTTAATAGATGCAATGGAAAAGTTCGAATATAAAAGAGGGTTGAAATTTGAAACCTATGCTTCATGGCGAATTAGGGGAGCCATATTGGATCATCTGCGAAAAGGGGACTGGGTGCCAAGATCAATAAGAGAAAAATCCAAAAAATTAGAAGAAGCTTATAAAACGCTGGAACAGAAACATTTAAGGTCTGTTACTGATCAAGAAGTATGTGAGTTTTTGAATATAAGTGAATCAGAGCTCTATAAAATGCTGCAGGAGGTTTCAGTTACAACCATTTATTCTTTAGATGAACCTGTTCAGGAGGAAGAGTCTGAAACTAGAAAATCTTTACTAATAGACAAAAACGCAATTCTGCCAGAAAGTAAAATTAGTGAGTTACATTTAAAAGAAACATTAGCAAATGCAATAGAAAAACTTACTAATAAGGAAAGAATGGTTGTTTCACTTTATTATTATGAAGATCTTTCATTAAGCGAAATTGCAGAAGTGATGTCACTTACTCCTTCACGAATTTCCCAGCTTCATTCTAAAGCTATTTTAAGACTTAGGGGTGCATTGAGCTTATGACGTATTACATATTGATACTTATTGGTATTTCGATAATTATCTTCACTAAGTTTTTTATGAAAGATCATTCAAAGCAATCATCTTATTCTGAATTTCTAAAGGAAGTAGAACAAACGGTAGAACATTTTTCAATAGAACTAGAAGATGAGAATTCAAAATTAATGAATCAAATCATCAAAATGAAACAAAGTACCCATGCGGAAAATCAACAGTTGACAAAAAGGGTCGAGCATCTTGAAAAACAGTTGCTAGAGATGAAGAATTTAAAAGAGGAAGAGCTTAAGGATACAAAATCAGATCAGAAGATTGTGGAAAAGAAAAATGAAGTGTTGAATATAAATCAGCGATATGATGAACTGATGAGATTATATCAAGGTGGTAAATCCATCCAGTACATCTCCAATAAAACTGGAATAAATATAGGAGAAGTTCAACTAATCATAAATTTAGCAATGCAGGAGGAAAAATCACGTGCTAGGGCATAAGTTTTTTTATTATGGATTTGGTATAGGCATCATTACGACATCACTCCTATTGCTTTTTAATACTTCTTTTATTAGCAACAAGGATATAGTCAAAGAAAATGAATTTCATATAGTTGAGTTACAGGAAAAAGCAAATGAGTTGAATTATTCAGTTTATCCTAGCAATGAGGTAAGATTTACTGAGGAACAATTTGATGCTAAATTAGAAGAAATTATGAGTGATAATATTCAAACCAAAATTGTAGAACAAAAGGCGTTCTTAATCCAAGATGGGATGAATTCTACCCAAGTAGGGAGAATTTTACTAGAATTGGAGCTTATTTCTGAAATTAAAGAATTTGAAGCTCTAATGACTGATTTAAATCTGCATCGTAAAGTCAAAACGGGTTATTATGTTTTTGAACAAACAGAGGATTTAAAACAAATTATTGATAAAATAACAGAATAAAATACTTCAAATGAATGAACCGTCCTGTATTGTTTATAAATTGGATGGTTTTTTAGTTCTCACTTGTAACATAAACAAAAAGTAGAATAAAAACAGGATTATGTTGCATAAGAATGTCAGTTATGGTATATTAGTTGACGGTGTTATTACACACGTCAGTCAATTCTTATTGAGGGTGCTTTCTAAATGAAAGTCTTATGAGAAAATGCGATTGGCGGAGGAAAATAAAAAAACCAATTTAGAGGAGGTGTGTGAGGATGGCAGTAATCTCCATGAAACAGCTATTAGAAGCTGGGGTTCATTTCGGACATCAAACACGTCGTTGGAATCCTAAGATGGATCGTTACATCTTCACCGAAAGAAACGGAATTTACATTATTGATTTACAAAAAACTGTGAAAAAGGTTGAGGAAGCTTATAACTTCATTAAATCTATCGCAGCAGACAACGGTACAGTTCTTTTTGTAGGTACTAAAAAACAAGCTCAAGATTCAGTTAAAGATGAAGCAGAGCGGAGTGGAATGTACTACATTAACCAAAGATGGTTAGGTGGAACACTAACTAACTTTGAAACAATACAAAAACGAGTGAATCGTTTGCACGAATTAGAAAAGATGGAAGAAGACGGTACTTTTGAAGTCTTACCTAAAAAAGAAGTTATCTTATTAAACAAAGAAAAAGCTCGTTTGGAAAAATTCTTAGGTGGAATCAAACACATGAAGAAACTTCCAAGTGCATTGTTTATCATTGATCCAAGAAAAGAACGCATTGCTGTAGCGGAAGCTAAAAAATTAGGAATTCCAATTGTATCTATTGTTGATACAAACTGTGATCCTGATGAAGTGGATTATGTAATCCCTGGTAATGACGATGCGATTAGAGCAGTGAAATTAATTACAGCTAAAATGGCAGATGCTGTTGTTGAAGCTCATCAAGGCGAAGAGACATCAACAACTGCTTAATCTGAAAATAAATGTAGTACAAGAAAGGTGGGTTGATGGGCATATCCATCACCCATTTTTTGTAGGGTTTAATTTTTAAAGCAAATAACAAACAACATATCATAGGAGGTACATTAAGATGGCTATTTCAGCGGCTAGTGTTAAAGAATTACGTGAAAAAACAGGTGCAGGAATGCTTGATTGTAAAAAAGCACTTGATCAAGCAGACGGCGATATTCAAAAAGCAATGGATATTTTAAGAGAAAAAGGTCTATCTGCAGCTGCTAAAAAAGCAGGACGTATTGCATCAGAAGGTGTTGTAGAATCATACATACATGCAGGTGGTAAGATTGGTGTATTAGTTGAGGTTAACTGTGAAACAGACTTTGTTGCTTTAACAGATGACTTCAAAGCTTTTGTTAAAGATATTGCAATGCATATTGCAGCATCCAATCCAACTTACGTAAGTCGTGAAGAAGTATCTGCGGAAGATTTAGAAAGAGAACGCGAAGTTCTTAAGAATCAAGCTCTTAATGAAGGAAAACCAGCTAATATCGTTGAAAAAATGGTTGAAGGTCGCCTTAGTAAGTACTATGAAGAATACTGCTTGTTAGAGCAACAATTTATTAAAGATCCAGATAAAACAATTGCTGATCTAGTGAATGAAAAAGTTGGTACAATTGGTGAGAATATTTCAATCCGTCGTTTTGTTCGTTTTGAACTAGGTGAAGGACTAGAGAAAAAAGAAGAGAACTTTGCGGAAGAAGTACAAGCTCAATTGAAAAATTAATACGTTACTACGGGTTGGAACACATTGTGTTCCTTCTTTTTTCAAAATATAAGAAATTTGAATTGTATTCCAGAATACTTTCAAGACCCCAAAGGCTTAAAAATGGCAATAAGTTAAGCTGAAAACGGATCTTACAAAACAGATATTTTTAACAGACTAAATTACGTGGTATGAAACAAAGGGGGGCAAAACTTTGGAAGAACCTAAGTTTAAACGTGTGGTATTAAAACTAAGTGGTGAAGCTCTAGCTGGTGAAGCTGGATATGGAATTGAGTCTAAAATGATCACATCGATCGCAAATCAAATCAAGGAAGTTATTGAATTTGGCGTAGAAGTTGCGGTAGTTGTTGGTGGTGGAAATATATGGAGAGGCATTGCGGGTAGTGAGCAAGGCATTGACAGATCAACTGCTGATTATATGGGAATGTTGGCTACAGTGATGAATTCATTAGCTCTGCAAGATGCACTTGAAAACATTGATGTTCCAACCCGTGTTCAAACATCCATAGAAATGAAACAGATTGCCGAACCATATATTAGAAGAAGAGCAATGAGACATTTGGAAAAAGGAAGAGTAGTCATCTTTGCGTCTGGTACCGGAAATCCTTTTTTCTCTACGGATACAACAGCGGCTTTACGTGCAGCTGAGATTGAAGCTGAAGTGATCCTAATGGCTAAAAACAAGGTGGACGGAGTATATTCTGCTGATCCGTTTAAAGATGAAACAGCTGAAAAATATGAATCATTAACTTATATGGACGTGCTTAATAAAAACTTAGGCGTCATGGATTCAACGGCATCATCTTTATGTATGGATAATAATATTCCATTAATTATTTTCTCTATTACTGAGAACGGTAATATAAAACGTGTAGTATTGGGTGAAAAAATTGGTACAATTGTAAAGAGGAAAGGGAGTGCTGAATAATGCCTCAATCTGTTAAAAGTAATGCTGAATCCAGAATGGATAAAGCGATTCAGGTTCTTAAAAGAGATTTAGCTTCTATGCGTGCGGGTCGAGCGAACCCTGCTATATTGGATCGAGTTCAAGTAGAATATTATGGAACTCCTACTCCATTAAATCAGGTAGGTAATGTGAATACACCTGATCCAAGGACACTTATTATTCAACCTTGGGATAAAACGGTTTTAGGTGATATTGAAAAAGCAATTTTAAAATCTGATCTAGGTTTAACTCCAATGAATGATGGAGAAATTATTCGTATCTCTATTCCGCCTCTAACTGAAGAACGAAGAGCTGAATTAGTAAAAACAACGAAAAAATCTGGTGAAGAAGCTAAAGTAGCAATTCGAAATATAAGAAGAGATGCTAATGATGATATTAAAAAACTTGAAAAAACTGAAATATCAGAAGATGAATCTCGACGCCATCAAGAGGATATACAAAAAATAACAAATAAACATGTATCCGTAGTGGACGATTTACTTGCTGTAAAAGAAAAGGAAATTATGGATGTATAATGTGAACGTGTTATGACATCGAATCCCCCCGTATTGGAGGGGTTTTCATTTCATATAGAATTCCTTTTTTTGGAGGAAAAAATACGATGTTAAAACTACTTAAAAAATGGATTGTAAGTAAAGATTCAAAACAAAGAGATTTCAAGCAAGAAATTGATAAAAATGACATTCCACGACATGTAGCTATCATCATGGACGGGAATGGAAGATGGGCAAAGAAGCAAGGATTGCCTAGAGTAATGGGCCATCATTCGGGTATGAAAAATGTAAGATCCATTACGATCGCCGCAAATAGCATGGGAATAAAAGTGTTGACCTTGTATGCTTTTTCAACTGAAAATTGGAAAAGACCGAAAGAGGAAGTGGATTTTCTAATGAAGCTTCCAGAGGAGTTTTTTCCAATGATGATCGATGAACTTATTGAAAACAATATACAGATCAAAATGATTGGAAATAAGGAAGGGCTCCCTGACTATACATTGAAATCAATTGAAAATGCAATTGAATTAACAAAGAATAATACAGGAATGATTTTAAACTTTGCATTAAATTATGGAAGCAGAAATGAAATGATGCAAGGTTTTAATCAATTATTTAAAGACATTCAATCAGGTGAATTGAATGAACAGGAAATTACCGAAGAAGTTTTTTCTTCCTATTTGCATACTTCTGGTTTACCTGATCCAGACTTATTAATTCGCACAAGTGGTGAGCTTAGAATTAGTAATTTTATGCTTTGGCAATTAGCTTATTCAGAACTATGGTTTACCGATGCTTATTGGCCTGAGTTCAATCAGGATCATTTTTTAAAGGCTATACTTGAATATCAAAATAGGGCAAGAAGATACGGTGGATTATAATTCACGGGTGGAGGGAGCTTAGTTGATACAAAGAATTGTAACAGGAGTTTTAGCATTAGCATTATTTTTATTCTTTTTGTTTTTAGGTGAAATATGGTTTGCGATGTTTATGCTCTTATTGTCCTTAGTAGGCTATTATGAATATGTCAAAATAACTCAAAACAAAGTGCTTCAATTTTCCTCCATATTAGGTTTTGTTTCCATTATTTATTTCGTTGTACCCTGGTCTGAATTAGGTGTGGCATTCTTGGCTTCTTTATCTGTAGAATCGGTTATTTGGAGTATGTTATTACTTTTTTTTATAACCTCAGTATTATCCAAAAATAAACAAAATATAAAAGTCGTAGCACTTCTTTTTTTAGGAGCGATATATATAGGTACTGGTTTTCATTACATGGCGGCTACCCTGTTTATAGAGAACGGGCTGTTTTGGGCTTTGTTTATTTTTATATCTATATGGTTAACAGATGCAGGGGCCTATTTTTCTGGACTAGCCTTTGGAAAACACCCGTTATGGCCCTCTATTAGTCCAAAGAAAACGATTGAAGGATCTATAGGTGGGATACTTATCACTGTGATTGCAGCCATTGCGTTTGCAATTTTTGCTCCTGAGATCATAGAACTCAAAAAAGCAATAACTTTAGCTATTTTAATTTCTATTTTTTCTCAAATGGGTGATTTAATTCAGTCTGCCTATAAACGGGTTTACAATGTAAAGGATTCTGGAAAGATACTGCCTGGACATGGAGGAATTCTTGATCGGTGTGATAGTTGGATCATTGTATTTCCACTCCTTCATATCTTTCAAATTTTATAATTTTTAGCAGTGAATTGTGAGGTGTTTTTTTGAGTAAACGAATATCTATCTTAGGATCCACAGGTTCCATTGGCACGCAGACTTTAGATTGCGTAGCAATGCATCCAGATGAATTTATTATTGAAGGATTGGCTGCAGGCTCAAATCTAAATCTCTTGGTAGAACAAGTAAATCAATTTCAACCCAAAAAAGTTTCTGTTGCGACAAAATCTTTAGCACAACAACTAAAATCAGAGATTCCTTCTTCAGTTCAAGTATATTACGGTGAAGAAGGGTTAATTGAGGTTGCAGCGAATACGGACGCATCTTTTGTTGTGAATGCTTTAGTGGGAAGCCAAGGTTTAAAGCCAACGATATATGCCATAGAATCTGGTAAACACATTGGTTTAGCGAACAAAGAAACACTTGTAACTGCTGGACATATTATTAAACAACTAATAGAAAAACATGAAGTTCAATTGTTGCCAATAGATAGTGAACATTCCGCGATTTTTCAATGTTTAAATGGAGAATCTTTATCAGAAGTTTCTAACATTACATTAACTGCTTCAGGAGGATCTTTTCGTGATCGAACAAGAGAAGAATTGGTTGGTGTAACTGTTGAAGAAGCATTGTCTCATCCCAATTGGTCTATGGGTGCAAAAGTAACCATTGATTCAGCTACAATGGTTAATAAAGGTTTAGAGGTTATTGAAGCTCATTGGTTATTTGATATTCCATATGAACAAATAGGTGTTGTGATCCACCCTGAAAGCATTGTACATTCTTTTGTAGAATTTAATGATCGTAGTGTGATTGCTCAGTTAGGGAATCCTGATATGAGAGTTCCTATTCAATACGCTTTAACTTACCCAGACAGGTTCAAAACATCAACTGAACCTCTTGATTTGACTGTGCTTAGTCAATTGAATTTTAATAAGATGGATTTCAAACGATTTCCTTGCTTAAAAATGGCTTATGATTGTGGGAAAATTGGTGGATCAGCGACAACCGTCTTTAATGCAGCAAATGAAGTGGCTGTTTCAAGGTTTTTAAGAGGAGATATACAATTTTTGCAAATCGAAGAAGTTATACATAAAGTTATAGATCTTCACTCAACAACTGCAAATCCCGAGCTAGAGGAATTAATGGAAATCGATAGCTGGGCAAGAGATTGTGCAAATAAGGTTCCTTCATCCAGTTGTTAGCATATATAGCTAACTACTTGTTTTTCCATTTGCAATCATGATAATCTTAGGACATACTGTTTATTAAAGTTTAATAAAATGATTGTAGGATAAATGATTAAAGCAATACATATAGGATTGCTGTTTGAGAAGGATAGGAGGAAAATCTATTGACAATTGAAGTGATAATTATTGCTCTTCTAATGTTCTTTTTGTTAGTAGGAATTCATGAATGGGGACATTTCTATTTTGCAAAAAGAGTTGGAATTTTAGTTAGAGAGTTTGCCATTGGATTTGGTCCAAAGTTATTATCTATTAAAAAGAATGAAACACGATATACTTTTCGTTTATTGCCTATGGGTGGTTATGTTCGAATGGCTGGTGAAGATCCAGAAATTGTACAAATCAACCCAGGACAGACTATTGCCGTTAAAGTTAAAGACAACAAGGTAACAAATATATATTTAGATAAATTAGATCAAAGAACGGATGTCATAGTAGGGACTGTTGAATCCATTGATCTTGAACATAAATTAAGTATTAAAATAGATGTTGATGGAGAGTTGCAGACTTTAGCTGTGCATCCGGAAGCTCACATGGAAACAAAAGGTAGAGAAACCCAAATTGCACCTTGGAATAGACAATTTGGAAGTAAAACCGTTGCACAACGTGCTCTTGTAATCGTAGCAGGTCCGGTAATGAATTTCATTTTAGCTTTCTTTTTATTCTTAACTTTTGTATATATGGTTGGGATTACAGTTGATAACCCTACTCATGTACTGGTTGGTAATGTTACAAAGGATTCTCCAGCTGAATTAGGTGGATTAAAAGCAGATGATATCATCCTCGAAGTCAATGGTGAAACCATTGGAACTGATAAAAATAAATTAATCACTTTAATTGCAGAATCACCGGATCACCCCATGAATTGGCTCGTAGTTCGTGAGGATATTGAGACAGAGTTACAGATTACTCCTAGGGCTAATGAAAATGGGAATGGTCTCATTGGTATATCCATTCAAGATGAAAAAAGAAGTCCTGACTCCATTTTTGAAGGAGTGTCCTATGCTTCTAAGACGATGTGGAACGTTACGGAACGAATATTTATTAGTTTAAAAATGTTGGTCACTTTACAATTTTCTTTAGATGATTTAGGTGGTCCTATACGAATTACTGAAATGACGGGTGAAGCTGCAAGTTATGGTATAGACACTTTGATAGGATTTGTAGCGACGATTAGCTTATACCTAGGTATCTTTAATTTACTTCCATTCCCTGCTTTGGACGGGAGTCGTTTAATGTTTTTTGGGATAGAAGCTGTACGTGGCAAGCCTGTTGATCCCAATCGGGAAAGCATGGTTCATTTTATTGGCTTTGCAGTGTTAATGGTACTTATGATTGCGGTCACTTACAACGATATATTAAGATTGTTCAAAGGTTAATGATAGAGGTTGTTCAAAAAGTAGATGTAACGACATCGAATAAAGACTATACCCAAAAACAAAATTAATTTTGAAGTATGATGAAATCATTGGGGTAATCTAAATATTCGTACAATCTTCTCGGTGATGAAAACTGAACTTTTTGAACACGATTTTTTTAGGAGGTTTATTATGTCTAAGGACAAAAAAATGGTGAAAGAGATTACACCTCAACAAGAGGATTTTTCTAGATGGTATATTGATGTTATTAAAAAAGCGGATCTAATGGATTATTCACCTGTAAGGGGTTGTATTGTTTTTAAACCAGAGGGTTATGAGATTTGGGAAATGATGCAGAAGGAGCTTGACTCTAAATTCAAAGAGACAGGTCATCGTAACGCTTACTTTCCTCTTTTTATTCCTGAAAGCTTTTTTCAAAAGGAAAAAGAGCATGTAGAAGGATTTAATCCTGAATTACCATGGGTTACAGAAGCTGCAGGTGAACAATTAGAGGAACGTTTAGCAATCAGACCTACTTCTGAAACAATGATAGGACATATGTATTCCAAATGGATTCAATCCTATAGAGATCTTCCTCTTTTAATAAATCAATGGTCAAATGTGGTTCGCTGGGAGAAACGTACACTTCCGTTCCTAAGAACCAGTGAGTTTTTATGGCAGGAAGGACATACGGCTCATGAAACTGAAGAAGAAGCAAAAGCTGAAACCATGCAGATGTTAGAGATTTATCGTGAGTTTGTAGAAGACTTCTTAAGTATACCTGTTATTGTTGGTCAGAAAACTCCATCTGAAAAATTTGCTGGAGCAGTGGAGACCTTCTCTATTGAGGCCATGATGAAAGATGGTAAGGCTGTTCAAGCTGGAACCTCACATTATTTAGGAACTAATTTTTCCAAAGCATTTGATATCCAGTATTTAAATCGTGACAATCAGCAGCAATATGCTTATACAACTTCTTGGGGTGTCAGCACAAGAATGATTGGTGCAATGATTATGGTACATGGTGATGATAAAGGACTAGCGCTGCCTCCAAAAGTTGCCCCTACACAGGTGATCGTGATTCCAATTGGACCAGCAAAGAAAAGAGAAGAAGTAACGGAAAAATGTATGGAATTGATGGATGGATTGAAACAAGCTGGAGTAAGAGTAAGAATGGATACATCAGATCAAAGTCCTGGCTGGAAATTTAATGAGTATGAGATGCGAGGGGTTCCAATCAGAATTGAACTTGGTCCTCGAGATATGGAAAAAGGACAAGTTGTCCTCGCTTCTAGAATTTCAGGAGAGAAAAAATTTATTCCTCAAGAACAGTTAAATAAAGAAGTCTTGAACATGTTGGATGATATTCAAAAACAAATGTATGATAATGCAAAAAGCTTTATGGATTCCCATTTTAGCTCAGTGGAAACGATCGATGAAATGAAGGCAGCACTGGAAAAGCAAAGAGGTTTTGTATTAGCCGGATGGTGTGGATCTGAGGCATGTGAACATCAAGTGAAGGAAGAGACAGGAGCAACAAGCAGAAATATTCCTACGGTTGTAACTGAACATAAGGGGAAATGTTTGGTTTGTGAAGAACCTGCAAAACACACTGTTGTTTTTGGTAAATCCTATTAATATTACTTTCTTGAAAGTTTCAAATGCAAGCCAGATGTAAAGATGAAGAATCTGTGTCTGGCTTGTTTCAATTGGGAGGGGAACATCATAAATAACGTAAATAGTGAAAAAAGGACAAGATTTGAACTTCTGATGAAGCAAGCAGAAATTCCTCAGGAGATCGTGAATTCTTATTTTTCTGATGGAGTCATAGATAAGGTGTTATGTAACAGGCAAAATAATGATTGGAATATTCATATTTTGAAAGAGCAAATGGTTCCACAAAAAGTGTATAGACAATTTTGCAAACAAATACAAAAAAAATTCGCTCACATTGCAAAAATTCGGTTTAACTTTTGTTTTTCTGACTCCATATCCAATCAAACCATAGTATCTGAATTTTGGAGTTTATATTTGGAATGGATACAAAAGGAACAGGCTTCAGTAAATGGATGGTTCAGCAAAGCAAAGGTTGAAGTGAATGATCAGACGATTAAGGTTTCACTATTAGATGAAACAGGGATTGAACTTGCAAAAAAGAAAAAGATAGATGAAAGCATTAAGCATTTCTTTCATGATTTTTTCTCTAGAACTTTTTCTATACAATTTTCTGTAGATACGGACAGAACAGAAGAATTTAATCGATTTGCTGAAAAGTTAGTAGAGGAGGAACGATCAGCAGCGCAAGCGATTTTAGAATCCACTCCGAGTGAAGTTGAGGTTGAAATCCCAGAGGGTGAGCTTGTACT
Source organism: Chengkuizengella axinellae (assembly GCF_030730905.1). Classification (GTDB taxonomy): domain Bacteria; phylum Bacillota; class Bacilli; order Paenibacillales; family KCTC-33759; genus Chengkuizengella; species Chengkuizengella axinellae. The sequence continues at coordinate 1,020,706 of NZ_JAVAMP010000001.1, forward strand.
TCTACTTGGGAAAAAAATTGAGGAACCTTCAGTGCCTATTCACCAAGTTACGGATGAAGAGAAAAAGATTGTTATTCATGGTACTGTACTTAATCTAGAAATGAAGGAGCTCAAAACTGGAACAACATTATCTCAATTTATTTTAACGGATTTCACGGATTCCATTAAAGTCAAATTATTCACTAAGAAGAAGGAAGATATCAAAAAACTCTCTCTACTTAAAAACGGGAAATGGTTAAAACTAAGAGGTAAGGTTGAATATGATACTTTTCTTCCTGTACACGAACTAACGATGATCCCTCTTGATTTAAATGAAGTTGTACCTCCGGCTAATCTTGAACGAAAGGATCAAGCAGAAGAAAAACGTGTTGAATTTCATCTGCACAGCAACATGAGTACGATGGATGGGATAACTTCTATTAGCGAATATATAAAAATGGCGGCCAAATGGGGTCATAAAGCTATCGCAGTTACTGATCACGGGAATGTACAGGCTTATCCAGAGGCTTTTTGGACTGCACAAAAAAACAATATCAAAATGATATATGGACTAGAGGCAAATGTAGTAAACGATGCTATTCCAATCGTAGTTAACCCTTCTGATGATTTATTGCAAGATGCAACTTATGTCATATTCGACTTAGAAACAACAGGTTTGTCTGTGGTTAACCATAAGATAATTGAAATTGCCGGTATAAAAGTGAAAAATGGTGAGGAAATCGATCGATTTACTACCTTTGTAAATCCTCATGAGAAAATTCCATATAACATTAGTCAATTAACGAACATTACAGATGATATGGTAGTAGATGCGCCAAACCTAGAGGATATTTTCCCTAAATTTATTGAATTTATTGGAGATGCAATATTAGTAGCTCATAATGCTAGATTTGATGCAGGTTTTGTTCAGGCAGCATGTAAGAAATGCAACATGGAAAATGTGAAAAATCCTGTCTTGGATACTTTGGAATTAGCAAGATTTTTGTTCCCAAATTTTAAAAACCATAGATTGAATACATTAGCAGATAAATTGAAGGTAAGTTTGGATAACCATCACAGGGCTATTGATGATACGATTGCTTTACAGCATATTTTTAATCATTTATTGAAGGAGTTAAAAAAGCGAGACATATCGAATATAAATGAACTTAATGGTTATGCTGGACAGGATTTGACTAAAATGAGGCCTTTCCATTGCTGTATTTACGCTATGAATCTAACAGGAAAGAAAAACTTATATCAATTAATTTCTTTATCACACACAAAGTATTTTCATAGAGTTGCAACCATTCCGAAAAGTGTATTAATGGAGTATAGAGAAGGTCTGCTGATTTCCTCGGGGTGTGAAAAAGGAGAATTATTTGAGACGGTCTTAAATAAATCACCTGAAGAGGCAGAGGAAACAGCTGAGTTTTATGATGTGTTAGAAATTCAACCTGTCGGTGTGAATCAACATTTAATAGATAAAGGCTTAGTCACGCATCGTTTACATTTGGAAGAGGCGAATAAGCGAATTTGCCAGCTAGGAGAAAAACTGAACAAACCAGTTATTGCTACTGGGAATGTACATTATCTTCATCCTAGAGAAAAAATCAATAGAGATATAACCATTCATGGTATTACAGGATTCAGTCCATTGAAAGATTTGGAAAAACCGGATGTTCATTTTCGCACTACTATAGAGATGCTAGAAGAGTTTAAACATCTTGGCAAAGAGAAGGCATACGAAGTCGTTATTAAAAATACGAATAATCTTTCTGACCGTTTTGAAGATATTGAATTATTTCCGAGTAAACCATTTTTCCCTGTAATTGAAGGGGCAGATGAGGAAATGAGAAATACTTGCTATGCCACGGCAAAAGAAATATATGGAGAAGAATTGCCTGAAATTGTGCCAGAACGTTTGGAAAAAGAGCTTGTTCCTATTATTAAAGCTGGGTTTTCTGCTTTGTATTTAATTTCAGAGAGGTTAGTGAAAAAATCAAACCAAGATGGTTATCTCGTTGGTTCCCGGGGATCGGTTGGATCTTCTGCTGTAGCTATGATGTTAGGCATCTCCGAAGTAAATCCACTGCCACCTCATTATTTGTGCAAGCAGTGTAAACATAGTGAGTGGTTTACGGATGGAAGTGTTCGAAGTGGTTTTGATTTAGAAGATAAGACTTGCCCAAAATGTGAGAGTCAGATGAAGGGAGACGGTCAAGATATTCCTTTTGAAACATTCCTAGGATTTAAAGGGGATAAAGTTCCCGATATAGATTTAAACTTTTCTGGTGAGTATCAACCACACGCGCATCATTATACAAAAGTTCTTTTTGGAGAGGAAAATGTATATCGTGCAGGAACGATTGGTACAGTTGCGGAAAAAACGGCGTTTGGATACGTGAAAAAATATGAGGAAGATAAAACAAAGAGTTGGAGAAATGCCGAGGTAGCTAGGTTAAGCTCCGGTTGTACTGGGGTTAAAAGGAGTACAGGGCAGCATCCAGGAGGTATCGTGGTTGTACCTGAGTATATTGATGTTGAAGATATCACTCCTGTTCAATATCCAGCAGACGATACATCAGCTGAGTGGAAAACAACACATTTTGACTATCATGCTTTTGACGCTAATTTGTTAAAACTAGATATCCTGGGACACGATGATCCAACAATGATGAGAATGCTGCAGGATTTAACAGATATTGATCCTACAACAATACCTATGAATGATCCTAAGATTATGAGTGTCTTTAATTCTACAGATGCATTGAATGTGACACCAGAGCAAATCAAGTCACCTGTTGGAACCTTTGGTGTTCCAGAGATGGGTACTAAATTTGTAAGACAAATGTTGAAAGAAACGAAACCATCTACCTTTGCTGATTTGCTGCAAATATCAGGTCTTTCTCATGGAACGGGTGTTTGGTTAGGGAATGCTCAAGAATTGATCAAAAATAATACATGTACGATCAAAACGGTAATCGGTTGTCGTGATGATATTATGTTGTATTTGATCTATAAAGGTGGTTTGGAGGCGGGCCTTGCATTTCAAATTACCGAAAGTGTTCGAAAAGGGAAGGGATTAAGGGATGAGTGGATTACCACAATGAAAGAACATAAAATCCCTCAATGGTATATTGATTCTTGTTTGAAAATCGAATACATGTTTCCTAAAGCACATGCCGCAGCTTATGTTATTTCTGCTGTTAGAACTGTGTATTTTAAAGTTCATCATCCGATTGCGTTTTATGCGACTTATTTTTCTGTTCGCACAGAGGATTTTGATGTTGATGTTTTTTGTCAAGGTTACAATGCGATTTTGAAAAGATTAATTGAAATCGAAGAGTTAGGATTTAAAGCATCAGCTAAAGAAAAGAGTATGATTTCAATATTGGAAATGGCTTTAGAAATGACTGCTCGTGGATTTTCATTTAAAGGAATTAATTTGTATCGGTCAGATGCGGAAAAGTATATCATTGATGGAGACTCCTTAATTCCTCCTTTTTCAGCTATACAAGGGATTGGAGTTAATGCTGCGAAGAATATTGTGGAAGCTAGAAAAGCAGGTGAATTTTTATCTATTGAAGATTTCAGAGAAAAGAGCAAGGTATCAAAAACTGTAGTTGAAACCTTAAATGGTTTCGGTTGCTTCAACGGTTTGCCTGAGTCAAATCAACTTTCATTATTTTAGTGCAGACCTTGTAAGGTTTTTCACAATATGATATAATTTACTCATAATTGAGATAGCAATTTCGAGAAGAGTGGGGGAAACCCACTCTTTGCCTTTTATTTAAAGGCTTTATCATGTTGATGTAGGAGGTTCAAAGTTTAAAGTGAGCAAAGTAAAAGATATTGTTCAAGATATGATTCAAAGCTTTATAGAAGCAGAAGGATATGAATTAGTTGATATAGAGTATGTTAAAGAAGGTGAAAATAAATACCTTCGTATTTATGTTGATAAAGACGGGGGCATTGATATTGATGATTGCGGTCGAATCAGTGAATATATCAGTCAAAAACTAGACGAAACAGATCCTATATCTGAAGCTTATATTCTTGAAGTCTCTTCACCTGGTGCTGAACGCCCATTGAAGAAGGTAAAGGATTTTGAAAATGCTGTAGATAAAAACGTCTTTATTACTACATATGAACCTATTGATGGTCTAAAGGAATTTGAAGGGATATTAACTACTTTTCAAAATGAAGTATTGGAAATTAAGGTCGTTAAAAAGACTTATCAAATACCGTTAAATAAAGTAGCCAGTGCAAGACTTGCTGTACTATTTTAAAGCCATAAGACGAGCTCAGATAAGAGTTTTTTGTTCATATTAAAATTTATTCATAAAGTGCTTTTTTGAATACTTACTATAAATGAGTTGATTTTTTGAAAGGAGGTACTAATTCCAAATGAATGCAGAGTTTATAGAAGCTCTAACTGAAATTGAAAGAGAGAAAGGGATTAGTAAGGATGTTTTAATTGAAGCGCTTGAAGCAGCACTTATTTCAAGTTACAAACGAAATTATACCGCACAAAATGTGAGGGTTGATATCAATCAGCAATCTGGTGTCATTAAAGTCTTTGCACGTAAAACTGTTGTTGAAGAGGTTCTGGACCCTAGAATGGAAATATCCATAGATGCGGCAAGATCCATTAACCTTAATTATCATTTAGATGACATTGTTGAGATTGAAGTGACTCCTAGAGATTTCGGGCGGATTGCAGCACAAACAGCAAAACAAGTAGTAACTCAAAGAATTCGTGAAGCTGAAAGAGGACTTATATTTAATGAATTCATTGATAAAGAAGAAGACATTATTACCGGTATAGTTGAGAGGATGGATCAAAGAAACATTTATATCAACTTAGGTAGAGTTGAAGGAATCTTGCCTTTGAATGAGGTTATGCCTACTGAGAAGTTTCATCAGGGTGACCGAATAAAGGCCTTTATAACAAAGGTTGAAAATTCAACTAAAGGTCCACTAATTATGCTTTCTAGAACACATCCAGGTTTATTAAAGAGATTGTTTGAGTTGGAAGTGCCTGAAATTTATGATGGGATCGTAGAAATTCGTTCAGTAGCAAGAGAAGCTGGGTATCGATCCAAAATTGCTGTATTTTCACCTAATCCAGAGGTTGATTCAGTGGGTGCTTGTGTTGGACAAAAAGGAATGCGCGTTCAGACGATTGTGGATGAACTAAAAGGTGAAAGAATAGACATTGTTTATTGGTCAGAAGATATTACAGAATATGTAGCAAATGCTCTAAGTCCATCCAAAGTGATTGAAGTTCAAATTTTAGATGAAGATAAAATGTGTAGAGTCATTGTACCAGATTTTCAGTTATCACTTGCGATTGGAATAAAGGGACAAAATGCAAGACTTGCTGCTAAATTAACAGGTTGGAAGATAGACATTAAAAGTGAATCTCAGGCTTTTGAACAGTTTGGAAGACCTAAAGATGGCGAGATAGATTTAGAACAACAAGAAGATTTTTTAACATTTGAACAGGAATAGATTCTGATGAAGTAAGGTGATGTTATGCGAACTCGAAAAATTCCAATGAGAAAATGTGTAGCTTGCCAGGAAATGAAACCTAAGAAAGAACTGATTCGAATCGTCAGGTCACCTGAAAACGAAGTGATTATAGATTCAACAGGTAAAAAATCTGGTAGAGGAGCTTATATATGCAAGCAGGTAAGCTGTTCACAATTAGCAATGAAAAATAAATCCCTTGACAGAGCATTAAAACATCAAGTTAATCAAGAGGTTTATGATCAATTAGAATCAAACTTTAGCAAACTAGAGGGTCAAGATGGAAAATAACAAAGTTTTATCATACATTGGTCTTGCAAAACGAGCTGGAAAATGTTTGTCCGGTGAGGAGAAAGTATTGAGCAAGATTAGAATAAACGAAGCAAAGTTAGTGATCATTGCTGTTGATGCTTCAGAGAATACAACTAAGAAATTTAAAGATAAGTGCAATTCTTATCATGTTCCACTCATCCAGTATAAAAACCGCTCTGAATTAGGTCAAAGTTTAGGAGTAGCAGAACGCGTCGTAATTGCTATTACAGATGATGGTTTTGTGAAAATGATCATGAAAGGTATGGAAAAAGAGATGTGAGGTGAAGAGAATTGAGTAAAAAATTTAGAGTTTATGAGTATGCTAAATCCATAAACATGAGTAGTAAAGAAATTATAACAATTTTGAAAAAATTGGACATTTCAGTCAACAATCACATGAGTGTGATTGAAGATGAATCCATCAAAAAGGTTGAGCAATTTTTTCGTAACATTAAAGAAAATGCTGCTGAAAATAAATCAAATCAAAAAGCACAAACAGAAAAAGCTGTTCTTCATCACGATTCTAAAACACCTGTAAAGCAACCTGAAAGAAATGAAAAGCAACTCCCAAAAAATGAAAAAAAGGAACATGTAATGAAAAAAACACAAACATCTGAGAACAAAAAACCAAACAATCAAGCCAAAGCTAATAATAGTAACTCACAAAATAATAAAACGAATGATAACAAGTCATCAAAGAATTTCAAATCTTCACAGAATAGAAATCGTTCTAATTATTCAAAAGGATACAAAAACAAAGGTAAAAATAGAAGGTACCAAAATAACAATGTAGAACCGAAGGAAAAAGTTGACAATACTCCTAAGAAAATCATAGTTAGAGGAAGTATGACAGTAGGTGAATTATCAAAACTTCTGCATAAAGATGTTTCTGAAGTGATCAAAAAATTATTATTTCTTGGCATTATGGCAAACATTAATCAAGAGGTTGACTTAGATACAATTCAACTCATTGCTGATGAATATAAAGTAGAGGTTGATCTTAAACTTCCTGTTGAAGAAGATGAGTTTGAAATTGAAGAAATGGACGATGAAAAGGATCTACAAGAACGTCCTGCTGTAGTCACCATTATGGGCCATGTTGACCATGGTAAAACGACACTTTTAGATGCTATCAGAAAAACGAAAGTAACTGAAGGTGAAGCTGGAGGTATCACTCAACATATCGGTGCGTATCAGGTAGAACGAAATGATAAAAAAGTAACTTTCCTTGATACACCGGGTCATGAAGCATTTACAACAATGAGAGCAAGAGGATCAAAAATTACAGATATCACCATTTTAGTTGTCGCTGCAGATGATGGTGTAATGCCTCAAACGATAGAAGCCATCAATCATGCTAAAGCAGCTGAGGTTCCAATTATTGTTGCAGTGAATAAAATAGATAAACCAGAAGCAAATCCTGATAAAATAAAACAAGAGCTTACTGAGTATCAATTAGTCCCTGAAGAGTGGGGTGGAGATACGATATTTGTGAACGTTTCTGCGAAACAGGGTGAGGGCTTAGATGAACTTTTGGAAATGATTTTATTAGTTTCAGAGGTTGAAGAATTAAAAGCAAATCCTGATAAAAGAGCAAGAGGAACAGTGATTGAAGCAGAATTGGATAAGGGAAGAGGTCCAGTTGCTAGAGTGCTTGTACAGCAAGGAACTTTAGAAATCGGGAATGTTTTTGTTGCTGGTGTATGTTTTGGTCGAGTAAGAGCCATGGTAAATGATAAGGGAAGAAGGATTAAGGTAGCTGGTCCATCTACACCTGTAGAATTAACTGGTTTAACAGAGGTTCCTCAAGCTGGAGATCCCTTCATTGTGTTTGAAGAAGAGAAGAAAGCCAAAGCAATCGCAGATAAAAGAGCAACAGAAGTTAGACAACAAGAAATGAATGTAAATAACCGCATCACTTTAGATGATTTGTTTAAACATATTCAGGAGGGAGAAGTGAAAGAACTTCCTGTTATTATTAAAGCTGATGTACAAGGTTCTGCTGAAGCATTAAGAGGCTCTCTAGAGAAAATCAATGTTGAGGGAGTTAAGGTTAAAATTATTCACACTGGAGCTGGAGCAATCACAGAATCTGATGTTATTTTGGCTTCTGCTTCCAATGCGATTATTATTGGATTTAATGTCAGACCTGATCAAACGGCAATCGCGACTGCTGAACAAGAGCAAGTGGATGTTCGTTTGCACCGTATCATTTATAATGCCATTGAAGAAATTGAAAGTGCCATGAAAGGGATGCTGGATCCTGAGTTTAAAGAAGTTGTTATTGGGCACGCAGAAGTAAGAAATATATTTAAAAATAGCAAAGTAGGTAAAATTGCTGGATGTATGGTTACATCTGGAAAGATGTCCCGAAATGCTGATGTTCGTTTAATTAGAGAGGGAATTGTTGTGCATGAAGGTATCCTTGATTCCCTGAAACGTTTTAAAGATGATGCAAAAGAAGTAGCTCAAGGTTATGAGTGTGGTTTAACGATAGAGAACTATAGTGATTTAAAAGAAGGGGATATTGTTGAAGCATTCGTAATGGAAACTGTCGAGAGGTGATTTTATGGCCAAAATAAGAGTAGGTCGAATTGGAGAACAAATTAAAAAAGAACTTAGTTTTATTCTCCAAACAGAAATTAAAGATCCGAGAGTTGGTTTTGTTACAGTTACAGGTGTGGAAGTAACTAATGACTTATCCCAAGCGAAAGTGTATTTAAGTATACTAGGAAATGAAAAGGAAAAAAACGATTCATTACAAGGGCTAACTAAGGCGAATGGTTATATTCGATCTGAGTTAGGCAAGAGAATTAGGCTTAGACATATACCAGAATTAATTTTTAAAATCGATTCCTCTATAGAATACGGTAATCGTATTGAAGAAATGTTAAGAGATGTGAATCGAGATGCTAATTTATGATGAAACAGTCCATCCAAAACGGTATTGTTTTAACAGAAATACAAAAATTTATACTTGATCATGACGATTTCTTGGTTGTTTCACATGTTCAACCAGATGGAGATGCTATTAGCTCAACTTGTGCAGTTGGTTTGATTTTAAAACATTTCAATAAAAAATATGTCATGGTTAATGAAAATGAAGTGCCTAGCAAGTTTCTTTTACTGCATGGTGCAGGTGATATAAAATCAGATCCATTGAACCAATTGAAACATTCATATAAATATGTGATTTCTGTTGATTGTGCTGATTTTTCAAGGATTGGAAAAATACATCAAGCATTGTCGGATGATGTTCAAATTTTAAATATTGATCATCATCCGACAAATGATGGTTTTGGTGTGATTAATTTTATTCAGGAGTCTGCTGCTTCAACTACACAAGTGCTAAATGAAGTCATTGAATTTATGAATGTACCATGGGACAAGGTTCTTGCAGAATGCATATATGTCGGTCTCCTTACAGATACAGGTGGATTTAGGTATTCCAATACATCCCCCAAAGTAATGAAACTTGCCTCCAAGTTGTTGGAGCAAGGTGTGAATGCAAATCATTTTGCGGAAGAATTATTGGAAAAATTCACACAATCACATCTTGAGTTATTAAAAATTTCACTTTCCACTTTAAGTTTTGCACAGAATAAACAAATAGCTTGGATGGTTATCACATTAGAAGCTATGAAAGAAGCTAATGCTTCAAGCGATGATCTCGAAGGACTTATAAATATACCTAGAAACATTTATGATGTTGAGGTTGGTCTGTTATTTAAAGAATTGAATTCCAATCAAGTGAAGGTAAGTTTTCGTTCTGCTGGGAAAATAAATGTGGCAAGGATGGCTCAGTTGTTTAACGGAGGCGGACATACTTTGGCTTCTGGTGCATTGATAAATGAGAATCTAGAAACTGCCATAACAAAAGTTATAAATGAGTTGGAGAAACAATTTGTATGATTAATGAAGGCATTTTACCCGTATTAAAACCTAAAGGCTGGACATCTCATGATGTAGTTGCAAAGACTAGAAGAATTTTAAAAATAAAAAGAATAGGTCATACTGGTACACTTGACCCTGAAGTAACAGGTGTTTTGCCGTTATGTATTGGAAAAGCAACTAGAGTGGTAGAATATATTCAGCTCTTGCCTAAAGAATATGAAGTTATTTTAAAATTAGGGATTTCTACAGATACAGAAGACATGACAGGTACTGTTATTGAGCAAATGGAGCAGGTTAAAGTAACCAAAGAACAACTTCAACAAACCATATCATCATTTGTTGGGGAAATTGAACAGATTCCTCCGATGTATTCTGCTGTGAAAATAAATGGGAAAAAGTTATATGAACTGGCAAGAAAGGGAGAAGAGGTCGAAAGAAAAGCTAGAAGTGTTACTATACATAAAATCGATCTCCTTCAATTTGATTTAGATCAAAAATTTCCAGAAGTGAAATTTAAAGTACTGTGTTCTAAAGGCACTTATATAAGAACATTATGTGTCGATATTGGAAAGGAATTAAACATCCCTGCAACGATGTTGTCTTTAGTTAGAACTGCAACAGGCAACATTCAATTGGAGGATTGTCTGACTATAGAAGAAATAGAAAAATTGGTGGAAGAGGATGAATTGAATCACAAGTTAATCACTATTGATCAATCTATTCAGCATTTTCCATCTTTTGTTTTACATAACCAACAATTACAAAACGCACGATTTGGAAAAAAATTAAGATTTTCAGACTTGAATTCTGTACCTGAGTCGAAACCTGAACTCATTCGATTATATTCTGAAAATCTTGAATTTATCGGTATTTATAAACTTGACCATTCAAATCAATTGGTTATTCCGAATAAACTATTTTTAAATAATTAATCTTAAGGATCGTTAATTAATGTAGGTGAACATATAATGAAAATTATCCATTTATCTTATCCTTTACAATTTCCAATCAGAAACTTACCTGATTCTAAACAGGTTTTAGCGATTGGTGATTTTGATGGAATACATTTAGGACATCAACACGTCATTCATAAAGCTAAAAATATCGCTATGCAGCATAATTTGCCGTTGTCTATCATGACATTTAACCCACATCCGAGAGAAGTGTTGGGACAATCTAAGTATTCCAGATATCTTGTACCACTTCAAAAAAAGATGGAACTTTTAGAAGGTTTAGATTTAGATTATGTCTACATTGTTCATTTTGACAAAGCGTTTTCAAAAGTAAGTACGAACGATTTTGTGAACAAGTTTTTATATCCATTACAATTACACACGATTGTTGTTGGTTTTGACTTTACTTTTGGTCATCGTGGAAGTGGAACAGTTGAAACTCTTAAACAATTATGTGATCAAACAATAAATGTAAACATTGTTGAACCTTATAATTTAAATGGTGAAAAGGTAAGCAGTACTTTAATCAGAGAACAGCTGCATCTTGGAAATGTTGATTTAATTAAACAATTTACAGGAAGAGACTATTTTATTACAGGAACTGTTGTTCATGGGGATGGTAGAGGCAGGACAATTGGTTTTCCAACTGCGAATATTGAGGTGTCTGAACCATTTGTTCTTCCGAAAAAAGGTGTTTACGTTGTAAAAATCACGCTAAATGATAAACTCTATACTGGCGTTATAAATATTGGGGTCAAACCTACTTTCTATGAGGAAAATATTACGCCTACTTTAGAAGTTCATATATTAAACTATAATGGGGATATTTATGATGAAGAGATTAAAGTAGAATTTTTAACATTCATTAGAGACGAAAAGAAGTTTCAATCTGTTGATGATTTGGTTGCTCAGATCAAAGAAGATGTCAAATCAGCACAGTCCATAACCCAAAAAAGTGAACAGAAGTCATAGAAGTGATTTCCAATGACTTTTACCAAAATATACCAAAGTAAGTGATGCGAAACTTTGATGTAACATGAAACATATATAGGGAAATAGCTTGTTTAATTTTTTTTGCTTTCATAAAATAGTTGTGATATACTTACAACGGTGTTGAGAAAATAAGACAAATTTTTCTCTTTTCACTACACGAACCATAGCATGGAATGACGTTTCACCGGCGAATTCTGGGCTATTGGCGATTTTATTGAAAAAGGAGGTGAAATGGATGGCACTTACACCAGAACGTAAAACAGAAATCATTCAAGAGTTTAAAGTTCATGATACGGATACAGGATCACCAGAAGTACAAATTGCTATCCTAACAGAGAACATTAACAATTTGACAGACCACTTACGTACTCATAAAAAAGATCATCATTCCCGTCGTGGATTGTTAAAGATGGTTGGACAACGTCGTAGTTTGTTAGCGTATTTAAAGAATAATGACGTTAGACGTTATAGTACGCTTATCGAAAAACTAGGATTACGTAGATAATAAAGTGAAAAGCAACCAGGTTGTTCATTCTTTGGCTACTTTAGGCTAAATTTGAATAACAGGGTTGTTTTTTTTAAGGATATCCTTTTCCGACTTATTAAAATTTTATTAAAGAATTTTTTTTAAATAGATATTTAATTAAAAAAGAAGGAAATAATAACATATATGAAGAATTGAATTCTGATATGCTATTTTACACGCTAAGGAGGGACTATATGAAAAAAACAATAGATATGGAAATAAACGGAAGAAAACTCACGTTAGAGACAGGTATTTTAGCTAAACAGGCAAATGCTGCAGTAAAAGTTACTTATGGAGATACAGTTGTATTATGTACAGTAACTGCCTCTAGTCAAGCGAGTAACTTAGATTTTTTTCCATTAACAGTAAATTATGAAGAAAGATTATATGCGGTAGGTAAAATCCCAGGAGGTTTTATTAAAAGAGAGGGTCGTCCTAGTGAAAAAGCAATTTTAGCCAGCAGGTTAACAGACCGAGCAATCAGACCCCTTTTTGCAGATGGATTTAGAAATGAAGTACAAATTATGAATCTAGTCATGAGTGTGGATCAGAATTATTCACCTGAAATCACAGCCATGATCGGTACATCAGCAGCATTGAGCATTTCAGATATCCCTTTTAACGGACCAATCGGTGGGGTTGTGATTGGCAGAATTAATGGAGAATTTATCATTAATCCAGACAGAGCTCAGATTGAGGAAAGTGATCTATACTTAGTTGTCGCTGGAACAAACGATGCCATTATGATGGTTGAGGGAGAAGCAGATGAAGTTCCTGAAGACATTGTTTTAGAGGCAATCATGTTTGGTCACGAAGAAATTAAGAAGATAGTCGCTGTTCAAGAAAAATATGTTGAAATTGCCGGCAAACCTAAAATGGAAGTAGAACTACATAGTGTAAATGAAGAAGTAAATCAAGCTACTCGTGATTTTGCATCTAGTCGATTAATTGAAGCGGTGCAAGTTCATGAGAAACATGCTCGTCAAGAAGCAATTGATCTAGTTAAAGATGAGACAATCGAGCATTTTACTGCCGTTTATGAAGACGATCTTGATTTAATTAAAGATGTTAAAGAAGTTCTTAGTACGATCGTAAAAGAAGAAGTTAGAAGATTAATTACACATGATAAATTAAGACCTGATGGAAGAGCTTTGAATGAGATTCGTAAGATTGATACAGATACAAACATCTTACCACGTACTCACGGTTCTGGTTTATTTACAAGAGGACAAACACAAGCTCTGAGTGTATGTACGTTAGGGGCTCTAGGTGATGTTCAAATATTAGATGGAATTGATCTTGAAGAATCTAAAAGATTTATGCATCATTATAACTTTCCACCATTTAGTGTTGGAGAAGCAAGACCTTTAAGACCACCAGGCAGACGTGAAATTGGTCATGGTGCATTAGGAGAAAAAGCTTTAGAAAAAGTGATTCCACCTGAAACTGATTTTCCTTATACAATACGACTAGTTTCCGAGGTTCTTGAGTCTAATGGATCTTCATCACAAGCAAGTATTTGTGCAAGTACTTTAGCTATGATGGATGCTGGAGTTCCTATCAAAGCCCCTGTAGCTGGGATTGCGATGGGTCTGATTAAAGATCAAGATCATATTTCAATTTTAACAGATATTCAAGGGATGGAAGACCATCTTGGAGATATGGACTTTAAAGTAGCCGGTACTAAGAATGGTATGACAGCTATCCAAATGGATATTAAAATTGAGGGCATAAATCGTGAGATATTAACACAGGCATTAACACAAGCTACAGAAGGTAGAATGTTTATTTTAGATAAAATGCTTGAAACGATAAAAGAACCAAATCAGAAGCTATCACAATATGCGCCTAAGATCCTTACTCTTAATATTAATCCAGATAAAATCCGTGATGTTATTGGAGCTGGAGGTAAAATCATCAATAAAATTATTGAGGATACCGGTGTGAAAATTGATATTGAACAGGATGGACGTATTTTTATTTCCTCTGTAAATGAAGAAATGAATGATAAAGCGAAACAAACCATCGAAAATATTGTTAAAGAGGTTGAAGTTGGAGAAACGTATTTAGGTAAAGTCAAACGAATCGAAAAATTCGGTGCGTTTGTTGAAGTACTCCCAGGTAAAGAGGGTTTGGTTCACATTTCTCAATTGTCAACTGAACGAGTTGCTAAGGTTGAAGATGTTGTGAAAATGGGTGAAAGCATTACTGTAAAAGTAACTGAAATTGATCAGCAGGGCCGTATCAACCTTTCACGCAAGGCGACGTTAACCTCAGATAATAAATCTTAACTGTATAGAATGTAAAAATGAAGAGTCAGAATTGTTCTGTCTCTTTTTTGTATGTACTTATTTTTTATAAAAAGTCATATGATAGGACAAAGTATGTACAAAAAGGGGAATATTGCATGAATACAAAAAAAGGTTTGATATACATCACACTATTTTTTATGATATTTTGGTTTACAGATCACTCCGCTATTATTAGTGGATACATAAATGATTTGAAGGTAAATCAAAATTCGTTGTCTGTGAGCCAAACCCAAACAATACTTGATGAATCTTCTTTATTGGAAAAAATAAAACAAGCTGCAGTAAAAAAAAAAATCGAACCGATTGATGCAAGGATTGATCGTGTTTGGAAGGCGATTCCAGGTTACAATGGAAAAGAGGTTGACATTGAAAAAACACTGCATTTAGCAAAAACATTAAGAAGTGATGAAATTCCTTTTGTATTCTACGAAGTTGAACCTAATATTCAACTTGAGGATTTAGAACCTCAACCGATTTATAAAGGAAATCCAAATAAAAAAATGGTTTCAATCATGGTTAATGTTTCTTGGGGTACAGAATACTTACCATCCATATTAAAAACTTTTGAAAGTGAGAATGTACATTCGACTTTTTTCTTGGATGGTAAATGGATCAATAATAATGTAGAGGTTGCAAAAAATATAAAAGAGTTGGGTCATGAATTGTCCAATCATGCTTACTCTCATAAAGATATGAGTGAATTAGGCAGAAAAGAAGCGATAGATGAAATGGTAAAAACACAGGAATTGCTAACAAAACTTTTCAATGTTGACAATCAATTGTTTGCTCCACCATCAGGAGATTTTGATCAAGAAACAGTACAATTGGCACACGAGCTAAATTTAAAAACGATTATGTGGACGATTGATACAGTAGATTGGAAAAAACCAACCCCTGATTATATTATAAAAAAAATATCTTCTAAATTAGAACCAGGTGCACTTATTCTTATGCATCCAACAAAATCATCAAGTGAAGCTCTGCCTGAGCTCATAAAACTAATTAAACAAAATGGATATGTATTAGGTACAGTCAGTGATTTAATTTCTTCTAAACGAATCAATGAAGTTGAGAGCCATTTTAATTTTTGATAGAATAAAATAACCCACAAAAGTGAACAAAATCATTTAGGGTAGATTTGAAGTCACTGTAATAATATAAATGTATTTCAGGTGGGAAGCAGGAGGCTATTTAGTGAAAAAACAATACTTAAAAAACGGTTTGCGTGTCGTAACAGAAAAGCTACCAGCATGCAGATCTATTTCTTTTGGTATTTGGGTCAAAACAGGATCAAGAAATGAGAACATGCAAAACAATGGGGTCTCACATTTCATTGAGCACATGCTGTTCAAGGGAACAGATCGATTTTCCGCTGCTGATATTGCAGATTCATTTGATAGTATCGGTGGGAATGTGAATGCGTTCACTTCAAAGGAATATACTTGCTATTATACTAAAGTATTAGATCAACATTTAGATATTGCATTAGACGTGCTTTCAAGTATGTTCTTTAATTCAGTATTTGATCCAACCGAATTAAGGAAGGAAAAAAATGTAATTTACGAAGAAATTTCAATGTATGATGATACTCCTGACGAATTAGTTCATGATTTGGTGACTACTGCAGCATATAAAAACCACTCGCTTGCATATCCAATTTTAGGTTCTGAAGCTATTTTAGATCAATTACATAGTGAAGATTTGCGCAAATATATGAACAAACACTATCATATCAATAATACGGTAATCAGTATAGCTGGTAATATTGATGATTCAATTATTGAAAAGATTGAAAAATATTTTGGTGGATTTTCTTTAAATGGAGAAACTTTAACGTCTAATCCTCCAACTTTTGAAGCTGAGCAATTATATCATTATAAAGATACGGAACAAAATCATATATGTTTATCATTGCCTGGCTGTTCGTTAAAAGATCAAAATTTATATGCGATGACGTTATTGAACAGTTACATTGGTGGTGGCATGAGTTCAAGATTATTTCAGGAAATTAGAGAGAATAGAGGACTTGCCTATTCTGTGTATTCATATCATAGTGCTCATGAAGACAGTGGGCTGTTTACCATTTATATGGGAACCGCTCCAAAACAAACTCAATCTGTGTTGGATGTTACGACTGAAACGTTAGAAGCTATTCTAAATCAAGGCATGTCGGAAGAACAGCTAAGAAAAAGCAAAGAGCAATTAAAGGGCAGTTTGATATTAAGTTTAGAAAGTACTAGCAGTAGAATGAATAGACTTGGAAAAAGTGAATTAATGGTCGGAAGACATTTATCGTTAGATGAAATCATTGAGAAAATTGATTCCGTAACTACTTCAGAGATTAAAACGCTGCTAAGTAAAATGTTTAGTACACCATTTGCTATGGCTATGGTAGGTCAGAATGAAGATGATTATAAACATTTTAGGAGGGATCACCTTGTCATATAACGTACAAATTAAAAAAGTAGCAGCAGAGATCACATTTGATTTACCTAAAAAAATGACATCTTTAGCTAGTGGTTATGATCTAATTGCAGCAATTAACTCTCCATTAACGATCCAGCCAGGAGAAAGAGTATTAGTCCCATCAGGTATCGCAATTAGCATGCCTAACAATCTAGAAGCGCAGGTCCGCCCAAGAAGTGGATTAGCTTATAAACATGGGATTACTGCATTAAATTCTCCTGGAACGATTGATGCAGATTATAGAGGAGAAATTAAAGTATTGCTTATTAATCACAGCAAAGAAGAGTTTATCATACAACCAAAAGATCGAATTGCTCAGCTTGTATTTCAAGAGATACCAGAAATTCAACTAATAGAAGTCGAAGAGCTTACGGATACAGAACGTGGCGTAGGAGGATTTGGGCATACGGGAGTTAAAGCTGAAAATTAAATAAAATGTTGAAACTGAACTCGCCAATTGGCGAGTTTTCCTTTTTCTTATATGCTGATTATAGTCAGATAGCTTAGAGGGGTGAATGAAGATGGCTTTTAATAAGGAAATTTTCAAGGAATTTAAAAGTGATACTCCTTCAAATACTTTTTTAGATCAAAGACCTCTTTCAAATGACAGTACCATGCCTACCCTTATCGCGCAAATTACTTTTAACTGCTTAAAAACCAGAAGATCAAATCTGGTTAAATAGTATTTTTCATATCGATAACGATAATCCAACAAATGATGTTACAATATTTCATTTTATAATGAAAAATGAGGATATCATTTACTCTGCATCAACTGAAGTAGTTGAGGGAGGAGATGGGGATCAGTTTATTTTTTCACAGCAATACGTTGACAAAATTGAGGAGATAGAAAAAAATGTAACTTATAAAGTGATTGCGAATACTACAACAGGAGAAACTCAAGTTTTTTTACAGGGTCCAATTACGTTTACAGGTTCTAAAATAAATGATGATAAATAGTTTTGTCTATTGTTTACAGAAGTCTTATAAAGTTAGATGAAAATATTTATTTCACTAAAAGGCGAAACTAATCGTCTTTTTTTTAATGCTACATATGCTTGTTTATATACTTTTAAGACTCCGACAGAATTTTATTTATGTTATATCGGTATAACTTTTTTATTTTCCCAATCAGATCAATTTTGCGTGTTTTTTAGTTTGTAACTTAATCGTAGGCTTCAGCATATTATGAGTTATTGAAGGCGGCATAGAAAGGAGTTTAATGTTGATGTTAACAGGAATCCATGTTGCATTTTTAGGTGGAGATGCCAGACAATTAGAGGTCATTGAGAAATTTTCTGAATTGGATGCTTCCATAACATTAATTGGATTTGATAATTTAGAACCCAAATACAGTGGAGTTAAGCATGCAGAATTAAATGAAGAGGTGCTTAAAACCGTTGATGTCCTTATCCTTCATGCAGTAGTGGCAAATAATACAGGAAAAATAGATTCTATTTTCTCATCCAAGGAGCTGCAGCTTACTGAAAGTCATTTAAAAAGCCTTCCTAAACATGCTAAATTATATACAGGATTTTCAAAACCATATTTTAGAAGCTTATGTCAAGAAAATAGAGTTGAACTCATTGAGCTCTTTGAACGTGACGACGTAGCCATATACAATTCTATTCCTACAGCTGAAGGTGCGATTATGATGGCGATTGAAAATACGGATATTACAATTCATGGTTCAAGATGTATTGTTCTAGGGCTTGGAAGAACAGGGGTAACACTAGCAAGAACTTTAAAAGGAATAGGTGCTCAAGTGTCTGTAGGAGTACGTAGACATGAACATTTTGCTAGAGCATATGAAATGCAATTAAACCCGTTTTTATTAAGAGATTTATGCAAAGAAGTGACTGATATTGACTTGTTATTCAATACCATTCCAACTATGATAGTCACAGCAGAAGTCATTGCTCATATACCACATAGGGCAGTAATTATTGACCTTGCCTCAAAACCTGGTGGAACGGATTTTCGTTTTGCAGAAAAAAGAGGAGTTAAAGCAATGATCGCCCCAGGTTTGCCTGGAATTGTAGCCCCGAAAACAGCTGGACAGATCATAGCAAAAAGTCTAATTCAGTTGATATCGGAAGATTCTAGTGAATGGGGGAGTGAACATGAATTGGAAAAATAAAACAGTAGGATTTGCTTTGTCTGGATCACATTGTACAGTAGAGGAAGTGTTGCCAGAGATTCAAAGGTTTGTTGATGAAGGTGCATCAGTGATACCTATTGTTTCCGCAACATTAAAAAGTACGGATACTCGGTTTGGCAATGCAAAAGATTGGTTAAAAAAGTTGAAAGAAATCACAGGAAATGATATTATTTCTACAATTGTTGAAGCAGAGCCACTGGGGCCTTCAAAAAAACTGGATGTTTTGGTTATTGCTCCTTGTACTGGTAATACAACAAGTAAATTAGCTAATGCCATGACAGATTCTCCAGTCATCATGGCAGCGAAAGCACAGCTCCGGAATTTAAGACCTGTTGTATTGGCCATTTCTACAAATGATGGACTTGGTTTGAATGCCAGTAATATTGCAAAATTATATAATGCTAAAAATATTTATTTTGTACCGTATGGACAGGATAATCCAGAACAAAAACCCAATTCTTTAGTCGCAAATATGGATCTAGTCGTTGAAACTTGTGCGGCTGCTATAGAAGGTAAGCAAATTCAACCTATGATCATATCATATAATCCCTTATAAGAAAAAAACATGTTTTTGAAGACTAGGGGCAACAACATATTCAGAACCAAATGAGAGGAGTAAATAATAATGACAAATCAAAAATTATTCAATGTAGCTGTAGTTGGATCAACCGGTGCAGTAGGTGAACAGATCATTAAATTACTAGAAGAGAGAAACTTCCCTATTAATGAACTGAAATTGCTTTCATCTGCTAGATCTGCTGGAAATAAGATAGAATTTAAACATAAAGAAATAACAATAGAAGAGGCCACTCCAAATAGTTTTGAAAATGTTGATATTGCTTTGTTTAGTGCTGGTGGAAGCGTTAGTAAAGAACTTATTCCTCACGCAGTTGAAAGTGGGGCAATATGTATTGATAATACTAGTGCATTTCGAATGGATCCAGACACCCCGCTTATTGTACCAGAGGTAAATATTGATCAGCTAAATGAACATAAAGGCGTGATAGCGAATCCAAACTGTTCAACAATCCAAATGGTAGCGGCATTGAAACCATTATACGATCGTTATGGATTTTCTAGAATTATTACTTCTACTTATCAAGCTGTGTCCGGATCTGGCAGAAGCGCCATTGACGAAACATTGAAACAATCTAAGGATATAATTGAAGGTAACGAGGTGCAGCCTGATATTTTACCTGTTGGAGGCTTACCTGTTAAACATCAAATCGCATTTAATGCTATTCCTCAAATCGATAAATTTGTAGATAACGGGTTTACCTTTGAAGAAATGAAGATGATGAATGAAACGAAAAAAATTATGGGAGACGAATCACTAGAAATTACTGTAACTTGTGTTAGAATACCAGTCATTTATGGTCATTCTGAGTCCGTATATGTTGAGTTGAATTCAGATTTTGATATTGCAGAAGTGAGAACGATATTATCTGAAGCTCCGGGCATCGTTGTAGTTGATCAACCTGAAGAACAGAAATATCCACTTGCAACGGATTGCGCAGGAGAACTTGATGTTTTTGTTGGACGTATTCGTAAGGATTTAGCGAATCCTAGAGGTTTGAATATGTGGATTGTATCCGACAACTTATTAAAGGGTGCAGCTTGGAATGCGGTTCAAATCGCAGAATATATTGCAAAACAATCATAAAAATGAAACTATATTGGTCAATTTTGATATCTCATCATTTATGGGAACCTTTTATACTAGGGAATAGGTAAAAAGGTTTATAGTACTCTTTGCTAAGGCTCCTTAGATCGTATTCGAGGAGGAATGAAAAAGAGTGAGTATACTAGTTCAGAAGTTTGGCGGTACATCTTTGTCTAATGAATTTGCAAGATCACACGTGATAAAACATATTAAAAGAGCAGTTGAGCAAAAATATAAGCTTGTTGTTATTGTTTCGGCTATGGGCAGGAAAGGTGAGCCCTATGCAACAGACACCTTGTTAGATTTAATCAAAAAAAACGGGAATCAACTTCCACCGAAAGAAACAGATTTGTTATTAGGCTGTGGTGAAATTATCTCTGCCTCCATCATTTGTAGCTTATTAAATGATCATTCTATTTCTTCGGAGGTATTAACAGGTGCTCAAGCTGGGATATTAACGAATAATCATCATAATAAAGCATTAATTAAATCAATCCAGCCCAAACGGATCTTACAGCTGCTGGATCAGAACAAGGTAATCATCATAACAGGTTTTCAAGGCTGCAACGAAGCGGGTGATCTGACAACACTAGGCCGTGGAGGAAGTGACACATCTGCAACAGCAGTTGCATCAGCATTAAATGCTGAGATGGTTGACATTTTCACAGATGTTGATGGGATTCTAACAGCTGATCCAAGGATAGTGGAAGATGCGAAACCATTGAAAAAAGTATCTTATATTGAAATATGCAATATGGCTCAATATGGAGCTAAAGTTGTTCATCCAAGAGCTGTGGAAATAGCAATGCATTCAAATATACCACTTAGAGTGAGGTCTACTTTCTCAGAGGATGAAGGGACATTGGTTACAAATACGGAAACACTTCATGAAGAAAGCGTTGTACATGATCGATTAGTTACTGGAATAACCCATGTACCTCATGTTTCACAAATTCATATTACAGCAAGCCAAGGGCAATACGATTTACAATTAAAGGTTTTTAAAGCGATGGCACATCATCAAATAAGTGTGGATTTAATTAATGTAACTCCCTCAGGAGTCATGTATACTGTGTTTGATCATGAAATTGAAAAAGCGATATCAATATTGCGTGATTTAGGCTATGATCCGTTCTATCAATCCAAATGTGCTAAGGTATCGGTTATTGGTGGAGGAATTAATGGTGTTCCTGGAATCATGGCTAAAATTGTTGAGGCACTTACAGAAACGGATATTCAAATTTTACAATCAGCAGATTCAAATACTACGATTTGGGTACTAGTACATGCAGAATATGTGAAGAAAGCACTAAAATCTCTTCATAAAAAGTTCAACCTGCATAAATAGTATTATGATTTCCACTAAAAAGTAGCTTTTATGTGGCAAAGTACTTATAATAATCTTATGTTAATTACACAAATGTTTTTATAAAGGAGGAATGAAAGTGGATTTTGGAAGAATGATGACCGCAATGGTCACTCCTTTTGATCATAATCAGCACATAGATTGGGAACAAACAGAAAAACTCGTTGATTTTTTAATTGAAGAGCAGAGGAATGACTGCTTAGTAGTTTGTGGTACAACCGGAGAATCACCGACACTATCAGATGACGAAATGATGGAGTTATTCCGTAAAACAGTTCAATTTGCAAATGGACGTTGTAAAATCATTGCAGGGACAGGTAGCAATAATACATTTCATGCCATGAAAATGACCAAAGAGGCTGAAAAAACAGGTGTTGACGGTGTGCTATTAGTAGCGCCATATTATAGTCGACCTAATCAACAGGGATTATATGAACATTTTAAAACGATTGCAGAGTCTACAAATTTACCCATAATGATCTACAACATCCCTAAAAGATCAGGAGTAACAATTGAAGCTGAAACGATCATTCAATTATCGGAGATTTCAAATATTGTTGCTACTAAGGAAGCCCATAATGATCTTGATTTGATATCTCAAGTGATTGCAAAGACAGATGATGATTTTAAAGTATATAGCGGAGATGATGGTTTAACTCTACCTATGCTATCTATTGGTGCATATGGAGTAGTTAGTGTAGCAGGGCATATCATTGGGAAAGAAATTAAAGCTATGTTGTCTGCATATGTGAATGGGGAAATTAAAAAAGCAACTCAACTACATCATAAATGTCATGCCATATTTACAGGTTTGTTTTTATGCCCTAGTCCATCATTGACAAAATACGCCTTAGGATTATTGGATATGGATGTAGGAGGTATGCGTTTACCTATTACTGAAGCATCAGATGATGCTAAACAAATCATAAAAGATTTAATTGAAAAAAAATAATAAATTGAATTTACTGCAAAATCGTCTCCAATGTAAATGAGATGTGTTTATTGGAGATTTTTTTGTGGTTTAAATTTGTCTTGCGAGTTAAATATAACCTGCAATGATTAGATTGTATTTTTTTATTTTTATTGATTTTGAGAGCATTCAATAAAGCTAGACTGTACTTTTCCGGGTTATTTAAATTTTTTGGGAAACACTATACATAACGAGTTGACTTGAATAACATGCTTTCAATGTTGTATAATTATAGTAAGTGACTGGGTACGGTTATTTTTGGTTTTTGTTTTATTTAAATCGTCGTCAATTTGAAAATAATAGGAGGGACATTTTTTGTCTAAAAAAAATAATAAAATCACCATCTTTGCTCTTGGCGGCGCGGGTGAAATTGGTAAAAATATGTATGTTGTTCAATATGGTAATGATATTGTAGTAGTTGATTCTGGTTTGAAATTTCCTGAGGAAGATATGCTCGGCATTGATATTGTTATTCCTGATACGACTTATTTAAAGGAAAATATTGATTTAGTTAGAGGTATTATTCTTACACATGGACATGAAGATCATATCGGTGGACTGCCATATGTTTTGAAAGAACTGAATGTTCCAATTTATGGAACGAAATTGACTTTAGGATTAGTTGAAAATAAATTGCGCGAAGCGAATTTATTGGGTGCCACAAAAAGAATTCTAATCAATGCTGATTCTGAAATTACTTTAGGTAGTATGACTGCAACTTTCTTTAAAACAAATCATAGTATTCCAGACTCTGTTGGTGTCTGCTTAGACACCCCTGAAGGAGTAATTGTCCATACTGGTGACTTTAAATTTGATCATACCCCAGTAAATGATCAATATGCTGATTTGCATAGAATGGCTGAAATAGGTAACAAAGGTGTATTGGCTTTATTATCTGACAGTACAAATGCTGAACGACCTGGATATACAGGATCTGAAAAAAATGTTGGTGCTGAGTTGGAAAGAGCCTTCAGAGAAGCAAGTCAAAGAATCGTTGTAGCAACTTTTGCTTCTAACATTCATCGAATTCAACAAGTCATTGATGCTGCGGCAAAAACCAACCGATATTTGACAGTAATAGGTCGAAGTATGGTTAACGTTGTAGGTATTGCTTCAGAATTAGGTTATCTAATCGTTCCTGAAGGAATGCTGATCGAACCAGATGAAGTGAACAAATTAGCTGCTGATCGAGTTGTTATTTTATCAACCGGTAGTCAAGGCGAACCTATGTCAGCTCTGACACGTATGGCAAGATCAACTCATCGTAAAATAGATATATTACCTGGAGATACAGTCATTATTGCTGCTACACCAATCCCAGGAAATGAAAAACTTGTTGGAAGAACAGTAGATGAACTATTTAGACTTGGTGCAAATGTGATATATGGACCAGGAAGCACTTCTGGAGTTCATGTTTCAGGACATGGTAGCCAAGAGGAACTTAAACTCATGCTTAATTTGATGAGACCTAAATATTTTATTCCTATACATGGTGAATACCGTATGCTTAGACAGCACGGTAAATTAGCTGAATCCGTCGGTATTGAAGCAGAAAATATTTTTATTGTTGACAATGGAGATATAGTTGAAATTCAAAATGGAGCAGCAAGAAAAGCTTCTAAAGTACCTGCTGGAAATGTATTAATTGACGGATTAGGTGTAGGTGATGTAGGGAATATTGTACTTAGAGATCGAAAGCTCCTTTCTCAAGATGGAATTCTTGTGATTGTAGTCACTTTAAGTAAACAAGAGGGTAAGATCTTATCTGGACCAGATATCATTTCAAGAGGGTTCGTATATGTTCGAGAATCTGAAGGATTGCTTGATGAGGCGAATAAAATTGTTTCAGCAACTTTAAATAAATTAATGAGTGAAAATGTAAATGAATGGGCATCACTTAAAACACATGTTAAAGAAGCACTTGGACGATTTTTATATGAACAAACCAAAAGAAGACCGATGATTTTACCAATCATTATGGAAGTATAAATAAAAGAAATAGGACTTTTTTAGGATAAAACCTAAAGAAGTCTTTTTTTTCTCACATACTGGTGTAGAATTTCGTATAAATTTCTCTGCCTAACTCATACTATGAAGGATTCATTTAACGATGGAAGGAATGATATCATGAACAATAATCAAAAAGCAAGTGAAGTTGAGCCTCAAACAAATGATCAAAACAATAAAAATCCAACTGTAGAGAATATCCAACAACTAGGGCAAAATTCAACACTTCAAGCTGAATCAAATATATTTTGTATGACGATTATCGGTCAAGTTGAGGGACATATGGTACTTCCACCTCAAAATAAGACTACAAAATATGAGCACATTATTCCACAATTAGTTGCGGCAGAACAAAACGCAAAGGTTGAAGGTATTTTAATCATATTAAATACAGTTGGAGGAGATGTAGAAGCTGGCTTAGCGATTGCAGAAATGATCTCTACGATGTCAAAGCCGACTGTAACTATTGTGTTAGGTGGTGGGCATAGTATTGGTGTGCCAATCGCAGTTTCATCTGATTATTCCATTATCGCTGAAACGGCAACAATGACTATTCATCCGATTCGTTTAAACGGCTTAGTCATTGGTGTTCCTCAAACATTTGAATACTTAGATAAAATGCAAGAAAGAGTCGTTAAGTTTGTTACAGAACACTCAAATATTACAGAAGAAAAATTTAAAGAATTAATGTTCAAAACGGGTGAATTAACTAGAGATATAGGAACGAACGTTATTGGTTCCGATGCAGTAAAATATGGACTAATTGATACGGTTGGAGGATTATCTGAAGCAACAATGGAATTAAACAAAAAAATTGATGAATATAGACAAACAAAAAATGGAGGCATGGTTCAATGATTATGTATTCCATAGTTCCTCTAGATGATATCATTGAGGGAATTGAAAATAATGAACCTAGTCAAGAAATAGAATTAGATGGAGTTATTATGCAAGTTCAACCTATGAATTCTTATCAAGCTAGGATTGTTCGTTTAATTAGTCCCAATCCTCAGGATTATTTAAATCCAGCTTATTCTCCAGGTCAAACCATCTATTTTCATCCTCACATTGAAACATAATAGTTGAACAAGTCTTGAACACCTTTAGGAATAATGTGGTATAATTATATTTCTGGAGGTGTTCTTTTTGGCAAGAAAAAGAAAGAAGAAAAAATCAGTTAAAGTCAGCATGAAGTTTGAAATCTATGGAATTCTTATCATCATACTCTCCATAATATCCCTTGCAGGAAAAGAGTTGATTTCTGGGATCGGTGCTGTTGGACATGCATTTAGTTACATTTTTTATTTTTTATTTGGGACACTTTATTATATTCTCCCACTAATATTAATATATATTGGATTATATGTGATGATTAAGCGAGAATGGCCTTTGTCTTGGTCTTACAAGAAAACTGGAATTACGCTTATCATATTTGGTTTGCTCATATTTTTTCATATGGATTTACTTTCAAAGATGGAACCACAAGGTAATTACACAAGTTTAGACATATTGACAATTCCTTATCAAAATATGCTCGATCATTTATTGGATTCAAAAAGTGACGAGGCATTTATCAGTACTTTAGGGGGTGGCATGATTGGTGCTGTTTTATACGCAATGCTTCATTTTTTATTTGATGATCTCGGTTCACAGCTAATCATGATTACGTTCTTTATTATAGGAATAATGTGCTTAACTGGAATGTCATTTGTAGACGTTGCAAAAAATATAAAAACAAAAACCGCTAAAGTGAAACTGCCTTTTAAGCTTAAATTTAAAAATTTTTTTACCTTGTTTAAAGATTATAAAAATGCGAAATCGAATCGTCGATCATCTAAATATGAAGAGGATGAATTTGATGATAGTGATGATTTAGAAGAAAATTTTGTAGAAGAGTCTTTTCATGAAGCAACTATAGAAGACAAAAATGATTCTGACATAGCTACATTAGACCAACCGCCTTTTGAAAATGATAGTGGTGTTCAAATTAATATTGGCTCTAAGTCAAAAACTTTTGAAGTGAAAGAAAAAGTACCGACTCATGAAACACAGAAAGAAGAATTAGAACATCATTCTGATCAGGATGCTATGAATGAAAGTTTTCAGGTAACTTCAAGTCCAGCCAATACTAGTGAAGTTCAAGAGATATCCATAAAAACGGAATATTCTGATACATATCATTTACCTCCCATTAAGATATTGTCAAGCAAGATTAATGGTGGTGGAAAAAGCAGAAAAAGAAATCAGTATAGAACAAATGAAAAAAAGCTCGAAGCAACATTGGAGAGCTTTGGTGTAAGTGCGCGTGTAATAGATGTAGTTCCAGGACCTACAGTTACTAGATATGAAGTGCAGCCAGATATTGGTGTAAAAGTAAGTAGAATTGTTAGTCTTACAGATGATATTGCACTAGCTTTAGCTGCTAAAGACATTCGTATGGAAGCTCCAATTCCAGGGAAATCTGCAATTGGAATTGAGGTACCTAATTCAGAGGTTTCAGTAGTTACTTTAAAAGAAGTCATGGAGAGTTCCATTTTTTTAGAATCAAATGCAAGATTATCGATTTCATTAGGAAAAGATATTTCCGGGCAGCCTATTATAGCTGACCTTGCTAAAATGCCCCATTTATTGGTTGCTGGAGCAACAGGGTCAGGAAAGTCTGTTTGTGTGAATGGAATCATCACAAGCATATTATTTAAAGCAAAGCCTAATGAAGTAAAATTTCTTATGATTGACCCTAAAAAAGTAGAATTAAACGTATATAATGGAATCCCTCATCTGTTGGCGCCAGTTGTTACAGATCCAAGAAGAGCTTCTTTAGCACTTAGAAAAATTGTGAGTGAGATGGAAAATAGATATGAGTTGTTTTCAACTACAGGGACTCGGAATATAGAAGGGTATAATGAATATTTGAAACAAACACAAAGTGGAGAGCCATTGCCGTATATTGTTGTCATCGTTGATGAATTAGCAGATTTAATGATGGTTGCTGCGAATGATGTTGAAGATGCAATATGTAGATTGGCACAAATGGCAAGAGCAGCTGGCATCCATTTGATTATAGCAACACAGAGACCGTCAGTAAACGTAATAACAGGAGTTATTAAGGCGAACATACCTTCGCGTATTGCTTTTGGAGTATCCTCTCAAGTGGATTCTAGAACAATATTGGATTCAGTAGGGGCAGAGAAATTATTAGGACGAGGAGATATGTTGTTTCTACCAGTTGGTTTGTCTAAACCTATTCGAATTCAAGGTGCATTTCTCTCAGATCAAGAGGTTGAAACCGTAGTGAATTATGTTAAAAATCAGAGAAAGGCTGAATATAATGAAGATATAGTGCCTGAAGTGAATGATCAGGAAGAGGAAGAAACTGAGCCTAAAGATGAATTGTTTGATCAAGCTGTTCAAATCATTATTGAAGCAAAGCAAGCTTCCGTATCCTTATTGCAAAGAAAAATGAGAATAGGGTATACCAGAGCTGCTAGATTGATTGACTCTATGGAAGCAAAAGGTTATGTGGGACCATATGAAGGAAGCAAACCAAGAGAAGTGATGATTACAGCTGAACAATTAAATCAAAATCAGATGAGTTCATAAACGAATAGTTACTTTCAACTTTTCTCATAATAAGAAAAAGTATTCCACAATGGAAGTGAGAGAGGTTTGAAATATGCTGAATAAACGTTTGATACTCATCACCTTTTGTTTAATTATAGGTCTAATCACGACCTTTCAATTCAATTCCAATTTTGAAACAGAACAAACTTTTAGTGAAGCTACAGTGAAATATGGGTCTACTGGAAGTGATGTAAGAGAATTGCAAGGAAGACTTAAGCATTTAGGCTTTTATAATGGAAAGATTGATGGTGTTTTTGGAAGCAACACTAAGAAGTCAGTAACATGGTTTCAATGGGAATTTGGATTGGCTTCTGATGGCGTAGTTGGACCCAAAACAAAGCTTAAGCTTTGGGAAGCAACAAAAGCTTGGAAGCCTGAAGAAGATATACAAAACAATGTTACATATACGAATCATTCGGGTTACTCAACAAATGATTTAAACCTAATGGCCAATGCAGTTCATGGAGAAGCAAGAGGAGAACCATATATCGGTCAAGTCGCTGTTGCTGCCGTTATTTTGAATCGTATAGAATCTGAGAAATTCCCAAATACAATTTCAGGTGTGATTTTTCAACCGCTGGCATTTACTGCAGTTGCTGACGGGCAAATATGGCTTACACCAAATGAAGAATCTAAAAAAGCAGTAATGGATGCAATTAATGGATGGGATCCTACAGGAGGTTGTATATATTACTTCAATCCAGATACAGCTACCTCAGCTTGGATTTGGTCCAGACCTCAGGTGAAAAAAATAGGTCAGCATATATTTGCTAAATAAAATTGATTTTAATACAAATTAGCTTGTTCAATGAATTTTTATCACGTTTAGTTGAGCAAGCTATTTTTTAAAGTTTAATAAATCAAGAGAAGTTTTACAGAACACCATATTATGGTATACAATTTAAAGTCACTGAATAAATTGACAACAATCATAAATTAAAGGGGGAGTTAAGCTTGAGCAAGCCATTATTTGAGAGAACAAAGGTGAATCAAATCAGACTTCACGTTTTGCCTACCAAACGCTTTAAAACGTATGCCATTTCAGTTTATTTAGGTAGTCCATTATCTGAATCTACTGTTACGCCTTTTGGTTTAATTCCTTTTGTTTTAAGAAGAGGGTCTATGAAATACCCTGATACTAAACAGTTCCGAGAAAAATTAGATGACATGTATGGTGCAGGTTTTGGATTTGATGTCGTTAAAAGAGGAGATCATCAAATTATTAAATTTCAGATGGATGTCATTAATGATCATTTTGTAAATGAAAAAGAATCACTATTAAAACAATCGATGCAATTTTTAGGTAGCACCATCACAAATCCATATATTGAAAACGATGCATTCAGTAAAACATATGTGAGTGCAGAGAAGAATACGGTTCAAAAACGAATTGAAGGACTTATTAACGATAAAATTAGGTATGCTGCTGAAAGGTGTATACAAGAAATGTGTAAAAATGAACCGTATCGTTTATATGCTTTAGGTCAAATTTCTGATCTTCAGAAGATTACCTCTTCAACTTTATATGAAGAGTATAAACGATGGCTGCGCGATGCTGTTATTGATATCTATGTAGTTGGAGATACCTCATTAAATGAGGTGCAATCATTGATTGAACAATATTTTCCAATCCATAACAAACAGCAAACAGAGTATGAAGCAAAAGAAAGGTATATTAACTCATCACAGAAGCAAATCAAATCAGTGGTTGAAGAACTAGATGTAACTCAAGGTAAACTGAATATGGGGCTTAGAGCAAACGTTACTTATTCCGATACTGAGTATCCAACAGCGCTAATGTACAATGGAATTTTAGGTTCTTTTCCACACTCTAAATTGTTTGTAAATGTTAG
Organism: Chengkuizengella axinellae; assembly: GCF_030730905.1. GTDB lineage: Bacteria > Bacillota > Bacilli > Paenibacillales > KCTC-33759 > Chengkuizengella > Chengkuizengella axinellae. The sequence continues at coordinate 1,051,317 of NZ_JAVAMP010000001.1, forward strand.
AGAAAAGGAAAGTTTGGCATATTATTCCTCATCTAGATTTGAAGGGCATAAAGGAATAATTACCATTCATTCAGGTATTGAGATTAATAATTACGATAAAGCTGTTGAAATTATAAAAAAACAAATTGATGATCTAAGAAATGGCGTCATCAATGACATAGAATTAACACATACAAAAGCTATGATTTCTAATCAGCTTCAAGAAATTCAGGATTCTGCTTTTGAAATGATTGGATTCGACTTTAATAATATATTGTCAGGAAAAGAAAGAACAAGTGAAGAATTAATACAAGAAATAAATGAAGTGAATGTGCAAGCGATTTCAGCTTTTGCTGAAAAAGTTGATCTTGAAACGATTTATTTTTTAAGGGATAAGAAAGGGGAATCTTAAAATGAAAACTCTACCTTATGAAAAGCTGAATGAAACGATCTTTTTTAATCAACTTGATAACGGTTTAAAAGTTTTTATTTTACCAAAACCCGGGTTTAAAAAAACATTTGCAACTTTTTCTACCAATTATGGATCTGTGGATAATCATTTTCAAGTTGAAGGAAAAGAAAAAGTAAAAGTGCCAGATGGAATTGCACATTTTTTGGAACATAAAATGTTTGAAGAGCCGAGTGGAGATGTTTTTTCACAATTTTCATCACAGGGTGCTTCAGCGAATGCATTTACAAGCTTTGACCGTACAGTGTATTTGTTTTCAGCTACTGAACAGATTGATAATAATATTGAAACTCTGCTGAATTTTGTTCAAAACCCCTATTTTACTGCTGAAAGCGTGGAAAAGGAGAAAGGAATCATTGGACAAGAAATTAATATGTATCGGGATAATCCCGACTGGCGTTGTTATTTTGGTTTAATTGATGCGATGTATCACACTCATCCAGTACATATTGATATAGCAGGCACAATCGAATCTATTTCAAGAATAACAAAAGAGCAGCTGCTTGAGTGTTATTATACTTTTTATCATCCAAGCAACATGAATTTGTTTATAGTTGGTGGTGTTGAGCCTGAGCACATTATGCAAGTAATTACACAAAATCAAAATAGTAAGAAATATGAAAAACAAGGTGATATTGAACGTTATTTTGATAACGAACCAGCATCAGTAAAAGAAGCTAAAAAAATAACAATACTGCCTGTTTCTTTGCCAAAATGTTTGTTTGGTTTTAAGGAATCAGAATTGGAAACTGAACCAACTGGATTGTTGCAGAGAGAATGTGAAATGAAAATATTGATGGATATATTGTTTGGTTCTAGTTCTGGAATATACCAAAAATTATATGATGAAAAATTGATTACAGATCAGTTTTCACATGAGTATAATGGGCAATATGATTATGCATTTTCCATCATCGGTGGAGAAACAAGAGATCCAAAAACGCTGCTAAAAAGAGTTCGGGAAGAAATTGAGCATGTTATGAACCAAGGAATTAACGTGGTGGATTTTGAGAGAAGTAGAAAAAAGAAAATCGGCAGTTTTTTAAGGATGTTGAATTCACCTGAATCCATCGCAAGTGAATTTACAAGGTATCAATTTAAAAATATTGATATGTTTGATATTTTAAAGACTTATGAAAATATAAAACTTGAAAAAATTAACAATCGATTGCAAGCTCATTTTGATTGGGATAAAATGTCTGTTTCAATTGTTCAGAGTGAGGAGAGTAAATGAAATCATTATCGGAGATGACAGTGCTTATCACAGGTGGAAGCAGAGGTATTGGGGCTGCGATTGCAAAGCGGTTTTCAGAAATAGGGATTAATATTGTGATTCATTATTTAAATTCCCATGAATCAGCAAATGAAATTGCTCGCACATGTATTTCCAATGGTTCAAAAACAATAACAATTGCTGCTGACCTAAAATCAAATCAACAAATAGAGAGAATGAAGGAAAAGTTGGACTATCATGGTATGCAGCCTGATATATTAGTAAACAATGCAGGAGTTTCCCACTATGGTTTATTAACAGATGTAAATGAAAGCGACTGGGACGATGTTATTAATGTAAATTTAAAAGGGATGTTTTTAAGTACAAAAGCTTTTTTGCCTAATATGATCAATCAAAAATTTGGAAGAATCATTAACATTTCCTCCATCTGGGGTATTAGTGGTGCATCTTACGAAGTGCTGTACTCGACAACAAAAGGTGGAATGAATGCATTTACAAAATCATTGGCTAAAGAGTTAGCCCCATCTAACATTACAGTAAATGCAGTTGCACCAGGTGCTGTTGAAACAGATATGCTTGATAATTTAAATGATGAGGACAAAACCATCCTGCAAAATGAAATTCCTGCTGGAAGATTTGCTCAACCTGATGAAATCGCATCTTTGGTCTATTTTTTAGCCTTGCCTGAATCAAGTTATATTACGGGTCAAATCATTAGTCCGAACGGAGGTTGGTTGACGTAGTGCATTCTTGCTCAAAATGTTTTGAGCAACCTCTCCTTCGCATATTTCTTCTTACCTTTGTAAATATTATAACTGTTGATACAAATTCAACAAGGAGGAGGGATGGATATGTCAACCGTATTAGAAACATTTGACAAATGGAAACATTTTCTTGCTGATAGGGTAGAACAAGCTAAAAAAGCAGGAATGGGAGAAGATACGATTTCTAAACTTGCTTTTCAAATTGGTGAATTCCTCGACGACAAAGTGGACCCCAAAAATCCTGAAGAAAGATTGTTAAAGGAATTATGGGATGTTGGTAATGAAGAAGAAAGAAAAACGATGTCAAAGTTGATGGTAAAATTGGTAGAAAATACAACATAAATGAAATCCCCCACTTGGGGGATTTTTTAATGGAAAAGCACCCTTTTTTTTGATAAAATAAAAAATGTAAGGAGATAAATCACCAAAGTATCTAACAACATTCATAATTTGTTCATAGTTTTATAATTGACAGGCAGGTGTATTTTTTTGGAATATAAAAAATGGTATATGGAATATAAAATACATAGAAATCGACCAGGATTATTAGGTGATATTGCCTCAATAATGGGAATGTTAAATTTTAACATATTAACTATTAATGGAGTAGAAGATTCTAACCGAGGCATGTTATTAGAAACCAATGACGAGAATAAAATTGTAACGTTAAGAAATCTGATGGAAAATATTGATAATATTACATTAACTGCTTTGCGTCCACCTAAACTGGTAGATATTCTTGCTGTTAGACATGGCCGATTCATTGAACGTGATGATTCGGAAGATCTTAAAACTTTTCGTTTTACGCGGGACGAATTAGGATTGCTTGTGGATTTCTTAGGAGAGATTTTTAAGAGAGATGGCAATCAAATTATTGGATTAAGAGGGATGCCTAGAATCGGTAAAACGGAATCCATTATTGCAGGCAGTGTATGTTCTAAAAAAAGATGGATCTTTTTATCTTCTACTTTGTTAAGGCAAACTGTTCGAAGTCAATTGTTGGAGGACGAATTAAATCCAAATAATATATTTATTATTGATGGAATTGTGAGTACAATCCGTTCAAATGAGATGCATTACCATCTATTGCAGGAAGTAATGAGAATGCCATCAACCAAGGTGATTGAACATCCTGACATTTTTGTAAGAGAATCACAGTTTGATTATGATGACTTTAATTTCATTATTGAATTAAGAAATCATCCTGATGAAGAAATCGTAGTTGAGAATTTTACGAATCCTTTGAGTGACTTTTAGCTTTAAGTGCGAGTTTAACAAAATTTTAATAGGGGAGTGAAACATGTCTGAACTTGGTGAACTACTTAAGAAAGCTAGACTTGATAAGAATATCTCTTTAGATGAACTTCAAGAATTAACTAAGATACAAAAAAGATATTTAATTGCAATTGAGACAGGTGACTTCAATGCACTCCCTGGACATTTTTATGTCAAAGCGTTTATTAAAAGCTATGCTGATTCAGTCGGAGTTGATCGTGATCACGTGATGCAATTGTATCAGAACGACGTACCGACAGCTGCTAATCCTGGACCTAATGTAAGGAATATTCGCAGGAAAAAAAGAAGTTTTATAAGTACTGAAAAATTGACCAAATGGGCTGCCGTTTTTTTAGTCATATGTTTTATTGGATTAATTTTTGCAATCATTTATTACTTCTTGATAAGTGAAGATAAAGATCAGAACTTACTTGATGAAAACCCAGCTCTTACTTCCAAGCTAGAGGATGAACTAGCAGGTTCTCAGAATAATCCTGATAGTCCCATCGTTGATATCCAAGATCCTGAACCTGAACCTGAACCAGTTCCAGAGCCTCCCCCAGAACCAGAAGTTACTTTAGTCACAAGTGAAGGTGACACAAATACCTACACTGTATCCAATTCCGAAAAGCTTCAAGTTGAGATTAAAATCTTGAACAGAATATGGATGCAGGTTAAAAAGAATAACATAGATGGAGAAGAAATCCATCAGCAGCTATTTGAAACAAATCAAATAAACGAAATATTCCCAATTGAATCTCAAGATTCATTATGGATTCGACTAGGGAACGCTAATAATGCTGAAATTACCGTAAATGGAACTGTGATTGAGCAGGACATTGCAAATCCATGGAACTTTCAAATTAATTTGAAAAAATTTGACGAAAACCTAGAAGAAAATCCTGAGAGTGCTGCAGAATCCACGGATGAAAGCGCTAAAGAAGAAAATATAAATGAATAATCATTAAAAAGGCAGACTTGCATATAGTTTGCCTTTTTTGTAGTATAAAAAGGTAAAAATTTCTATAGGTGATGATTGTTGGAAAGGGGTAAGTATTATGGCTTCAGAATATTCATTTGATATTGTATCTAAGGTCGATCTGCAAGAATTAAGCAATGCAATCCATCAAGCAGAGAGGGAAATTCAAACTAGATTTGATTTTAAGGGAAGTAAAAGTGAGATTTCATTAAATGGTGAAGAAGTGACCGTCATTTCTGATGATGATTACAAACTACAAAGTGTCTTAGATATTTTAAAAACAAAGATGGTAAAAAGAAACGTTTCCGTTAAAAATTTGGAGTATGGTAAAGTCGAAGCTGCTGCTTCAAGTACAGTTAGGCAAAACATAAAGGTAAAACAAGGAATAGATCAAGATAATAGTAAAAAAATTAGAAAAATGATTCAGGATGAAAAACTCAAAGTAAAAACACAAGTACAAGGTGAACAAATTAGAGTGACCGGCAAGAATAAGGATGATTTGCAGAAAGTCATAAAAATGTTGAATGAGGCTGAATTAACGATTGAACTTCAATTTATAAACATGAGATAGAATTTAAAACACAGCTCCTACAAACTGGAATAAACTGTATTCTGGAGGGTTATTTTATTTTTGACAGCCTAATATGCATGTATTATACTTGTTAAGAATAAAATGCACATATATTTGGAGGCGCTATTGAATGAGTGAAAAAGTCAAACTAGTGACTCTTGGCTGTGAAAAAAATTTAGTGGATTCAGAAATCATGTCCGGTTTAATTCACGAACGAGGATACTCCATTACGGAAGATCAAAATGATGCAACCGTCATTATTGTGAATACATGTGGTTTTATAGATGCGGCTAAAGAAGAATCAGTAAACACGATCTTAGATCTTTCTGATCTAAAAACTACGGCTAGCCTAAAAGCTTTAATTGTTTCAGGTTGTTTAACACAAAGATACAAAGAAGAATTGATGCAAGAAATGCCAGAAATTGATGGCATTGTAGGTACTGGTGATTTTGATAAGATTAATCAAATCATAGACGAAGCCTTGGAAGGGAATAAACCTGCATATGTAGGCAATCCTATTTTCAATTATGAAACAGCATTGCCACGCAAAGTAACAACTCCTAGATATACAGCTTATGTAAAAATCGCAGAGGGCTGTGATAATGCTTGTACTTTTTGCAGTATTCCTATTATGAGAGGTGCATTTAGAAGCCGAAGTATAGAGTCTGTTTTAGCAGAAGTTGAACAGTTAGCTGAGCAGGGTGTAAAAGAAATTAGCCTAATTGCGCAGGATTCTACCAACTATGGTACAGATCTTTATGATCAATTTATGCTTCCGACATTGTTAAATCAGGTAAGTGAAGTTAAAGGTATCGAATGGGTTCGATTGCATTATGCTTATCCTGGTTTTTTTACGGACGAATTAATCGATACAATCGCTAAAAATCCTAAAATATGTAAATACATTGATATGCCTTTACAACACAGTGAAGATCAGATTTTAAAAAGAATGAGAAGACCAGGCAGACAAACGGATACAAGGGCACTGATTAAAAAGATTCGTGAACGAATACCAGAAGTTTCCTTGAGAACTTCTTTGATTGTTGGTTTTCCTGGGGAAACGGAAGAGGATTTTCAAAAACTATGTGATTTTGTGAAGGAAATCAAATTTGATCGTTTGGGTGTATTTACTTATTCTCAGGAACAGGATACACCTGCTTCTAGATTACCTGATCAACTTCCTGAAGATGTCAAAGAGCGAAGATCCAACATATTAATGGAAATACAAAGGGAGATTTCAAAAGAACAGAACAATAAACATATTGGTAAAATATTAGATGTTCTAATTGAAAGATACGATGGAAGAAATGATGTGTATATTGGACGTTCTCAATATGATGCACCAGAAATAGATGGAGAAGTATTTGTGTCGAACATAAAAGCTGACATTGGAGCAGTATACCCAGTTCGTATTACTCACTCTATTGAATATGACTTAACAGGGGAGGGGAATCTATGAACTTAGCCAATCGCATAACTTTGGCCAGGATTTTTTTGGTACCAATCATTATGTTCTTTTTATTGGTTAACTTAGATTTTCCACCTTTAGAATTTGCACAATTTGAAATAACTTACAGCCAAATCATTGCTACATTGATTTTTATTATTGCAGCAAGTACAGATGGATTAGATGGGTATATTGCACGTAAAAGGAAGATTGTATCAAATTTAGGCAAGTTATTGGATCCGTTAGCAGATAAGCTATTAGTTGCTGCTGTCTTAATTTCATTAGTAGATATGGAAAAACTAGATGCTTGGATTGCTATTGTCATTATTAGTCGTGAGTTTGCAGTGACTGGATTAAGACAAGTAGCACTATTGGATGGAAAAGTTGTGGCTGCAAGTAAATGGGGAAAATGGAAAACAGCTTCTCAGATTACAGCTATTATCGCATTGTTATTAAATAACTTTCCATTTACGTTCATAGGAATTCCATTTGATCTTATTGCTAGTTGGGTTGCTGTTATCATTACTGTTTATTCAGGTATTGATTATTTCGTAAAAAATAAATCTATCTTACATTTTTCAACAAATAAACAATAGGCCAGTTTTACTGCCTGTTGTTTTTGTTTTAGGAGGAGCATTGCATGAAAGCTGAAATCATTGCTGTTGGTACAGAAATTTTATTAGGGCAAATCGTAAATACAAATGCGCAATATTTATCAGAAGGACTAGCTCAACTAGGCATTGATGTGTATTTTCAAACCGTAGTAGGAGATAACAAACAAAGAATATATGATGTTCTAAAAACGGCACATCAACGTGCAGATCTAATTATTTGTTGTGGTGGACTTGGACCGACACAAGACGATTTGACAAAGGATATTTTTGCTGACTTTGTTGGAAAGCCGATGTATGTTCATGAGCCTTCTATGGAAAAAATGGTTCAATTATTTCAACAACGCGGGATAGAAATGACAGACAATAATATTAAACAAGCACATATTGTACCTGATTGTGAACCTTTGAAGAATGATACTGGGCTTGCAGTGGGTCTTGCTTTAACTCATAATCAACATCATTACATATTATTACCTGGTCCTCCTAGGGAGTTGAAGCCGATGTTTGAGCGTTATGCAGTACCTTGGCTGAAATCCCTCATAGGTGAGAAACTTCCATTGTATTCAAAGTACTTGAAATTTGCAGGAATCGGAGAATCTATATTAGAAGACCGACTAAAAGATTTAATGGAACAGCAAAAAGATCCTTCTATTGCTCCTTATGCTAAGGAAGGGGAAGTTTTAATTCGACTGACAACAAAAGCAGAGTCTGAACAGAAAGCCTATGAAAAAATGCAGTCAGTAGAGCAGGAGATTATGAATCGAGTTGGGAAATATCTTTATGCATCGGAGAATATTAGCTTTGAACAAGCTTTGATTAGTAAATTGGAATCTTTGGGTCTTAGTTTATCTGTTGCCGAGAGCTGTACTGGGGGGAAGCTTAGCGAACTCTTAACAAGTGTTCCAGGCAGTTCTTTAGTTTATAAAGGCGGTATTATTTGCTATAGCAATCAATTAAAGAATAAAGTGTTACACGTTCCTATGGAGGTCTTAGAAGGTGAAGGAGCTCCAGGAGCAATCAGCTCAGAATCTGCAGCATTATTAGCAGAAAACTTAAATCAACTCACGGATACAGACTGGTCTATTTCAATTACTGGCGTTGCAGGACCTACAATATCCGAAGGTAAACCTGTGGGACTGATCTATATAGGGATCAAGCAAAAAGGACGTCCTGCTGAAGTAAAGAAAATACAATTGCCAGGTAGTCGTGAGATGGTGCAACTAAGATCTGCCAAATATGCGTTGTATCAATTATGGAAGAAAATAAGGGAAATATAACAGAATGATATTTCCCAGGCAAGCGCATGAAATGATGCGAAAACCTTTGTTTCGACATGAAAATACATCGTTGGAACGACAATAAACTCTTGTTTCTTATTTTGGTTTCAGATATAATATTCATATCGGAAGCACCGTAACGAAGATTTTTCTTTGTTGCGGTTTTTTAAAAAACTTCAATCGAATATATGTTCGAAAAAATGCTTGGCAAGAACATAAAAACAAGGTATTATATGAGTATAAAGATGAAAAAAAGGAAGTGAGTTCTTTGACAGATCGTCGCGCTGCTTTAGATATGGCATTACGTCAAATAGAAAAACAATTCGGTAAAGGTTCCGTTATGAAATTAGGCGAATCTACTGGCACTCAAGTAGAAACGGTTTCAAGTGGAGCGTTAGCATTAGACATAGCGTTAGGAATAGGTGGCTTCCCTCGTGGAAGAATTATAGAAATCTTTGGACCTGAATCTTCTGGTAAAACTACTGTAGCTCTGCATGCTATAGCTGAAGCTCAAAAAGCAGGTGGACAAGCAGCATTTATTGATGCTGAACATGCACTTGACCCTGTTTATGCTAAAAAATTAGGTGTGAATATTGATGAAATGTTGTTATCACAGCCTGATACAGGTGAACAAGCATTAGAAATTGCGGAAGCATTGGTTCGAAGTGGAGCCATAGATATTATTGTTGTCGATTCTGTTGCTGCTTTAGTACCAAAAGCAGAGATAGAAGGCGAAATGGGAGATTCACATGTAGGGCTTCAAGCGCGCTTGATGTCCCAGGCTTTGAGAAAACTGTCAGGAGCTATTAGTAAATCAAAAACGATTGCAATATTTATAAATCAGTTGAGGGAAAAAGTAGGTGTGATGTTCGGAAATCCGGAAACAACACCTGGAGGAAGAGCACTGAAGTTTTATTCTTCTGTCAGACTTGATGTGAGACGCATAGAGACGCTTAAGCAAGGTAATGATATGGTAGGGAATCGAACACGTATAAAAGTAGTGAAAAACAAAGTAGCCCCTCCATTTAAACAAGCAGAGGTCGATATCATGTATGGCGAAGGGATTTCTCGTGAGGGAAGTATGGTTGACATCGGTACAGAATTGGATATCGTTAATAAAAGCGGAGCTTGGTATTCTTATGAAGGTGAGAGACTAGGACAAGGTAGAGAGAATGCAAAACAATTTTTAAAAGATAGTGTAGAACTTGCAGAAGAGATTGAAACAAAAATAAGGATAGCTACTGATTTGCTTCCGGATAAAGAGGAAGCAAAAGATGTTAAAGGTAACAAGGAAGAAGCTCCTTTAGCAACAAATGAATAATCTGTTGTGATCCTGAACGAATATCACTTGTAAAGCACCTTCCATGAAGGTGCTTTACTTTCATATATTAGGAGAGAAGATAGAATGACTACAGATTCTGCTGAAAATATGATTACCTTGGTTGAAAAACAAAAGAATAATCAAAATCGATACAATATTTACGTAAATGACCAATATGTATTTTCTGTTCATGAAGACATTCTGGTAAAACATCGTTTGCTTAAAGGTGAAGAGATAAACCAAACTAAAATGAAAAAAATCATAGAAGACGAGGAGACACAAATAGCCTATCGCCATGCGATTAGAATGATTTCTAGGAAACCCAAGTCAAGATATGAATTGAAGAAAAAGTTAATAGAAAAAGGTTACGAGGAAAGTCTTATTCATTCCGCATTAGATCAGTTAGAAAAAGAAAAATATATTGATGATTATAGCTACGCGGTTACCTTAGCAAATTATCGCATTAAGTACCAAAGGAAAGGTTTGAAGTGGATTGAACAAGAGTTGTCTCAAAAAGGAATCGAGAAAATGACAATTGCAAAAGTCACTGAAGAAGTTGACAAAGAAAGTGAATATAAAGCGGCTTATCACTTAGCTCAAAAAAGGTGGGAAAGGCACGATGGGGATACCATTCAAAAAAAATCTAAAATAAGTTCCTTTCTAATGAGAAGAGGATTTGAGTATTCTTTAATACGGAAAGTATTGCAGCAAATTGAAGAAGATGAAAGCCAAGAATGGTAGAATTACATTCATAACTTGACAACCTTAATTTATTAAAGATAAAATATTCATGTATATTCACCTATTTTTTTTCGCCAATTTTTATCAACATTCTGCCAAGTTTGAAAAACAATGATTAAATGAAAAAGTAAAAACGGATTAAAAAACCATATTATCCCAGGCTAACCCTTGGAGTTTTGTCAACGAGGAGGTGAAATGTATGGATCCCATCTTGACTGTCGTTCTCGTTGTTGGTGTTGGTCTAATGTGCTTCTTTATTGGTTATTTTATTCGCAAATCTCTTGCGGAAGCTAAGATCACTAGTGCTGAACATGCGGCTGAACAAATTGTTTCAAATGCGAAAAAAGATGCTGAAGCACTTAAAAAGGAAAATATATTAGAAGCTAAAGATGAAGCACACAAAATCCGAATCGAAGCTGAAAAAGACATTCGTGACCGTCGAAATGAAGTACAACGACTAGAAAGACGATTGTTGCAAAAAGAGGAATCGCTGGATAAAAAAATAGAATCTTTTGAGCGTAAGGAAGAAAAGATTGCCAACAAGGAGAAACAAATTGATGAAAGACAGGCACAAATTCAACTAATTCATGATAAACAAGTTTCTGAATTAGAGCGGATATCAAATCTTACCTTAACTGAGGCCAAAGACATTATATTAAATCGAGTTGAGCAGGAAACTCGACATGAAACAGCACAGCTTGTCAAAGAAATCGAACAAAGAGCGAAAGAAGAAGCGGATAAAAAAGCGAAAGATATCATTTCCCTTGCTATCCAAAGATGTGCTGCTGATCATGTTGCTGAAACTACAGTTTCCGTTGTCTCACTTCCTAATGAAGAAATGAAGGGTAGAATCATTGGACGAGAAGGCCGTAATATAAGAGCTTTAGAAACATTAACTGGTATTGATTTAATTATCGATGATACTCCTGAAGCAGTTATATTGTCTGGATTTGACCCAATCAGAAGAGAAATTGCTAGAACATCATTAGAAAAGTTAGTGGCTGATGGAAGAATTCATCCAGCTCGAATCGAAGAAATGGTCGAAAAATCAAGAAAAGAAGTGGATGAACGTATTCGTGAATACGGTGAGCAAGCTACATTTGAAGCTGGAGTTCACGGTTTGCACCCAGATTTAATAAAGATATTAGGACGCTTAAAATTCCGATCAAGTTATGGTCAAAATGTGTTAAGACATTCATTAGAAGTAGCTTATTTAGCTGGTCTAATGGCTGGCGAACTAGGAGAAGATATTACTTTGGCAAAACGTGCTGGACTTTTACACGATATAGGAAAAGCGTTAGATCATGAAGTAGAAGGATCTCATGTTGAAATTGGTGTAGAACTAGCGAAGAAATATAAAGAACATCCTGTAGTTATTAATAGTATCGCTTCACACCACGGTGATTGTGAAGCAACTTCAGTCATCTCCATGTTAGTTGGTGCGGCAGATGCGCTTTCTGCAGCAAGACCTGGAGCAAGAAGAGAAACATTGGAGACTTATATCAAACGTTTAGAGAAGTTGGAAGAAATCTCTGAATCATTTGATGGAGTTGAAAAGTCTTATGCGATTCAGGCAGGTAGAGAAATAAGAGTGATGGTTCATCCTGAACAAGTGGATGATGTTGAAGCATATCGACTAGCTCGCTCTATCACGACTCAAATTGAAGATGAATTAGAATACCCTGGTCATATTAAGGTGACCGTTATTCGAGAAACAAGAGCTGTTGAATACGCTAAATAGGATGATATTAAAAGTGGCTTATATAAGCCACTTTTATATTATCTAAAAAAAATTGAAATTACCTAAAACTCACCCTATGGTGATTTTTGTTTATAACATATGTTTAATGATTGAATATAGGCCCTAAGACAGGAGGAAAACAAAATTAAAGTATTATTTATTGGAGATATTGTTGGTTCTATTGGGAGAAAAGCATTGGAAGAAGTCTTGCCTAGATTAAAGCAAAAGTATTTCCCAGACATCATTATTGCAAATGGTGAAAATGCGGCAGGTGGTCGAGGAATTACTCGTAAAATAGCGAATCATTTTTTTGATTTAGGTGTGCATGGAATCACGATGGGGAATCATACATGGGATAATAAGGAGATTTTTGATTTTATAGATGATGAGAAACGATTGGTACGTCCAGCAAACTTTCCTGCTGGTACACCTGGAAGAGGTTTTTCAGTTATAAAAAATAGAAGTAAAGAACTAGTCATCATAAACTTACAAGGAAGAACTTTTCTTCCACCAATCGACTGCCCATTTGAGAAGGCAGATGAAATTCTTGAACAATTAAATCATAAAAATATATTAGTTGATTTTCATGCAGAAGCAACCTCTGAAAAAATTGCAATGGGTTGGCACTTGGACGGCAAAGTATCTGTTGTTCTTGGCACACATACACATGTTCAAACGAATGATAATCAAATTTTGCCAAATGGAACTGCTTATGTTACTGATATAGGAATGGTTGGTCCAAAGGAAGGTGTTTTGGGTATGGAACGAACAGCAGTATTAAGAAAGTTTAAAACTGCGCTTCCAGTTCGATTTACGCCTGCTGAAGGGAAATGGCAATTCCATGGTTCGGTTATACATATTGATGATGCTACAGGTCTAGCTAAAAAAATTGAGCTCGTTAGACTTGCTGAAGATGAAGTGATATTCGAATAAAATGTAAGATTAATAAATCTCTTTTCTTGAAAAGAAGGAATTTTTTTAATTTTCACGAATATTATTACTAATGCAAAGTATAGCCAAGGCAATCATTCCCAAGGAGGTACTGTCCATGGAAGTATTAAAAGTTTCTGCTAAATCCAATCCAAACTCCGTAGCAGGCGCACTGGCTGGTGTATTACGTGAGCGTGGAAGTGCTGAGCTTCAAGCTATTGGTGCAGGCGCACTAAATCAAGCGATAAAAGCTGTAGCTATTGCAAGAGGTTTTGTGGCACCGAGTGGGGTTGACTTGATTTGTATTCCTGCCTTTACAGATATAATAATTGAAGGAGAAGATCGGACAGCAATTAAATTAATTGTGGAGCCTAGATAATCCTAAATCTTATTGAACACCTGTTTACATTGTAGACAGGTTTTTTTATGTTTTAGAAGCGATTTTTTTGCTCTTTTTGAGCACTTATTCTATTTTTATATCAATTAGGAGGTTGTATCATGAAAATCATTGATGCTCATTGTGATGTGTTAATGAAAATGTATGAAAATGAGAACATACATTTTGATCATCACCTATTTCTAGATGTAACTAAATCTAGGCTATTAAAAAGCAATACATTAATGCAATGTTTTGCAATTTATATTTCCGAACAGATTAACAATCCAAACATAGATCATATTTTACAGTATGTTTATATATTTCACGATAAGGTGCTAAAACATAACAACTTTATTCATATAAAAAATAAATCAGACTTAAAATATGCATTAACAAAAAATAAAACAGGTGCTATGTTGACCTTGGAGGGTGTAGACGCGCTAGGAGGGAATCTAACTTATTTAAGAATACTTTATGAGTTAGGAGTTCGCTGCATTGGAATCACTTGGAACTATGGAAATTGGGCTGCTGATGGGGTGTTAGAGCCTAGAGGATCTTCATTTTCATTAAAAGGAAAAAAACTTGTTGAAATTTGTAATGATTTAGGGATTGTTCTGGATGTTTCACATTTAAATGAAAAATCATTTTGGGATTTTACTTCTTTCACAAACAAACCATTTATAGCATCTCATTCAAACGTATTTGATCTATGTAATCATGTACGAAACTTAAAAAAGAATCAAATTACAGAAATTATTAAAATAAATGGTAGAATAGGGTTATGTTTTTACCCGAGATTTGTCAATAATAGTGAGGATGCCTACATCAGTGATTTGTTAAAACATATTGAATATGTATGCGAACTAGGAGGAGAGCATCATTTAGGATTCGGTTCTGACTTTGATGGTATTGATCAATGTATGAATGATTTAAGGCATACAGGAGATTATATTACATTGAAGGAAACTTTATTGAAGTATTATCCAGAAAATATTGTGGAAGGTTTTATGTATAAAAATTGGTTTGATTTCTTTGAGGAAAACTTACCAAATAATTGAATTAGATGACTATTAATAGTAAAAATAGATTCTTTTATCGATTGATCTATTATTCGCATAGATATGATCTAAAATAACTATGTGTAATCTTTGTCAAAATCTATTGCTTTTTGTACCTTGAAATCTTAACATATTTATGAAACATATTTTAAAAATTTTGTGAAGTTTTTTTGAAAATTATATAAAATCTTATAGTGATGATTCGTTAAAGGAGTTGCATTTAGTGATTAGTCAATTGTCTTGGAAGATTGGTGGGCAACAAGGGGAAGGTCTTGAAAGTACAGATCGTATTTTTTCCACAGCTTTAAACCGTCTTGGTTATTATTTATATGGGTATCGCCATTTTTCCTCTAGAATTAAAGGTGGGCATACAAACAATAAGATAAGAATAAGTAAAAAACCTATACGCTCTATTTCTGATGATTTAGATATTTTAGTAGCATTTGATCAAGAAACGATTGATTTAAATGCCTATGAATTATGTGACGAGGGAGTTATAGTAGCAGACGCTAAATTCTCTCCAAAAGTACCTGAAGGTATTAAAGCGAGATTGTTTGCGGTTCCATTTACAGGGATAGCCGAAGAACTTGGAACATCCTTAATGAAAAACATGGTAGCAACAGGAGCATCTGCAGCATTGTTGGATTTACCAATAGATGTGATCAAAGAAGTAATCAAAGAAGAGTTTGGACGTAAAGGTGCTACAATTGTTGACAAAAATATTGAAGCGGTTTCCAAGGGAGCCGAATTTATTCAAGAACAAACAGGTGGACCTCTACCGGAACTGCAGATCGAGCCTGCAGATGGACAGAGACGTTTGTTTATGATTGGAAATGATGCGATTGGATTGGGTGCTTTAGTAGCCGGATGTAGATTCATGCCTGCATATCCCATTACTCCAGCATCTGAGGTTATGGAATATTTAATTAAAAGATTACCTAAATATAATGGTACTGTCATTCAAACCGAGGATGAAATCGCTGCAATCACAATGGCGATTGGAGCTAACTATGGTGGTGTACGTTCCTTAACAGCATCTGCAGGGCCAGGACTCTCCTTAATGATGGAAGGTATCGGTTTAGCTGGGATGACAGAAACTCCTGTAGTTATTGTGGATACTCAACGCGGGGGTCCAAGTACAGGATTACCAACAAAACAAGAGCAAAGTGATTTGAACGCTGTTATATATGGAACACACGGTGAAATTCCGAAGATTGTTATTTCTCCGAGTTCAATAGAAGAGTGTTTTTACGATACAGTAGAAGCCTTTAATTTAGCTGAGATATATCAATGTCCAGTAATTATCGTAACAGATTTACAATTATCCCTTGGTAAACAAACTGCTGAGAACTTAGAGTTCGAAAAGGTAGAAATTGATCGCGGTAAAATTGTAAGTGATATCGAGCCACGAGAAGATGGAAAATTATTTAAACGATTTGAAATTACTGAAGACGGAATTTCTCCACGTGCAATTCCTGGTACTAAAAATGGAATTTATCATGTGACTGGTGTTGAACATGATGAAGAAGGTCGTCCTTCAGAAGCAGCTGATAATCGTCAAAAAATGATGGATAAACGTTTAAGAAAATTAGAAAACATTCAAGTGACTAATCCAATTAAAGCAGATGCTCCACATGAAAATCCTGATCTATTAATTATCGGAATGGGATCTACAGGTGGAACTATTGATGAAGCAAGAACTAGATTAGAGAAGGATGGAATTTCTACTAACCATGCTACTGTTCGTTTAATGCATCCTTTCCCTACGAATGAATTAAAACCTTATATAGAAAAAGCGAAGAAAGTTGTTGTAGTAGAAAATAATGCGACTGGACAATTAGCTTCCCTAATAAAATTAAATGTTGGATACGCTGAAAAAATAGAGAATCATCTTAAGTATGATGGAAATCCATTTTTACCTTCTGATATTCATGAAACTTGTAAGGAGCTGAAATAGATGGCTACATTTAAGGAATTTAGAAATAAAATTAAACCTAATTGGTGTCCAGGCTGTGGAGATTTCTCCGTTCAAGCTGCGATTCAAAGAGCTGCTGCAAATACAGGATTAGAACCAGATGATTTAGCTGTTGTATCAGGTATCGGATGTTCAGGTAGAATATCTGGGTATATAAATGCAAATGGTTTACATGGAATTCATGGTCGTTCTCTTCCAATTGCTCAAGGTTTAAAAATGGCAAATCGTGAACTTACTGTCATTGCAGCAGGTGGAGATGGTGATGGACTTGCGATTGGTACTGGTCATACTGTTCATGCGATTCGTAGAAATATGAACATCACATACATTATTATGGATAATCAAATTTATGGTCTTACCAAAGGACAAACTTCTCCACGTAGTGCTTTTGGATTTAAAACGAAAAGTACACCTGAAGGATCTAAAGAAGGCGCATTACCACCATTAGAGCTTGCTCTATCATCTGGAGCTACTTTTGTAGCTCAATCTTTCTCAAGTAATTTAAAAGAAATGACCAATATTATTGAAGAAGGAATTAAACATGACGGATTTTCCTTTATCAATGTATTTAGTCCTTGTGTAACATTCAATAAAATCAATACGTACGATTGGTTTAAAGAAAATATTGTGAGTGTTGAAGATATTGAAAATTATGATTCTTCAGATCGAATTATGGCTATGTCTAAGTTGATGGAAAACGATGGAATGTTAACAGGTGTAATCTATCAAGATAAAACGAGAACAAGTTATGAAAATCATGTAGCAGGTTTTAAAGAAGAAGCGTTAAATAAACAAGATTTAGATTTATCTGAAGAAGAATTTGACCAATTAGTGGCTGAATTTAGATAATTTTTTGAACTTTTATGAAAGCATATGGTGAAAACCATATGCTTTTTTGTATAATTAAAAATTGACGGTATTTTTTCAAAACAAATGGGGTTGGGATGAATAGTACTAAAGGAAAAGTAACTTGATTTTTGGACATAATAGTAATAGAAATAAAAAGATCGTAAACTAGGGAGGAAGAAATCATCATGAAACAAGTTCCAGTTGGAGTATCTGCACGTCATATTCATTTATCTAAAGAGCATATCGAAATATTGTTTGGGAAAGATTATGAACTAACGGTATTGAAGGACTTATCACAGCCAGGACAGTACGCTGCGAATGAAACAGTGAAAGTGGAGGGAACGAAAAACTGTTTTGAAAAGGTTCGTATTTTAGGTCCAGCAAGAGGAGACAGTCAGCTCGAAATTTCCAAAACGGATTCATTTTATTTAGGTGTAAAAGCACCTGTACGTGAATCTGGTGATATTGAGGATTCACCTGGCATAAAAGTTGTTGGTCCTGCTGGTGAAGTAGAAATGGAAAAAGGGGTTATTATAGCTGCACGCCATATTCATTTTCATACAAGTGATGCTGAAAAATGGGGGATTCAAAACAAACAACTATTAAAAGTAAAGGTCAATGGGGAACGCCCTTTAATTTTTGAAGATGTCGTTGCTAGAATTTCGAATGACTTTGCTTTAGATATGCATATTGACACGGATGAAGCTAATGCAGCAGGTGTGAAAAATGGTGAAATGGCTGAGATTATTGATTAACAAATTACTCAATATTTTCCCTTTAAGCTCAGAAAAACACTAACGTTTAGCAAAAACTGTGGCATTAGTAAATCTTATACTGACAACAACTCTTCAGTCTTCGCCCTTGAAACTTGCAATCTTTAAAAAAGTTTCACCAGGTGTTATAATAAGAAGAATGTTTATTTTAGGTGAAAGGGTGTTGTACCATGTCTGTTAAATCCGATAAGGATTTTTCTATATATTTTAATCCACCTTCTTTAAATGACGCAAAAAAAAGAGGGAAAGAAGACGTAAAAGTGCATTATAATTTTTCTATACCTGAAGAAATGACAAGCTTTGGGGCAGGGAAAAAATATATGATTCGAACTTATGGCTGTCAAATGAATGAACATGATTCAGAGACGATGAAGGGTATGTTGGAGCAAATGGGGTATGAATCAACCGATGAGGCTTCAGATGCTGATATCATTTTATTGAATACATGTGCAATTCGTGAAAATGCTGAGGAAAAGGTGTTTGGACAGTTAGGGAGCTTAAAACATTTAAAGAAAGAGAATCCATCTCTAATTTTAGGCGTCTGTGGATGCATGTCACAAGAAGAAAACGTGATCAACCGTATTTTACAGAAGCATAATTTTGTAGATTTAATATTTGGAACGCATAATATTCATCGCCTACCACATTTAATAAAAGACTGTTATTTTAACAAAGAGATGGTTGTTGAAGTTTGGTCTAAAGAGGGCGATATCATTGAGAACCTTCCAAAAAAGAGAGAAGGTATGAGAGCTTGGGTTAATATTATGTACGGATGTGATAAGTTCTGTACGTATTGCATTGTTCCTTATACTAGAGGAAAAGAGAGAAGTCGAAGACCTGAGGATGTAATCGCGGAAGTACGAGATCTTGCACGTCAAGGTTTTAAAGAAATTACATTGTTAGGGCAAAATGTGAATGCATACGGGAAGGACCTTGAAGATATAAATTATCGTTTAGGAGACTTAATGGATGATATTCATAAAATAGATATACCTAGAGTTCGTTTTACAACCTCTCATCCGAGAGATTTTGATGATCATTTAATTGAAGTGTTAGCTAAAAAAGGAAACTTAGTAGAGCATATTCATTTACCAGTTCAATCTGGAAATACAGAAATGTTGAAAATTATGAGTAGAAAGTATTCCCGTGAACAGTATTTAGAACTTGTTGCTAAAATTAAAAAAGCAATTCCTGATGTTGTTTTAACTTCTGACTTTATCGTTGGCTTCCCCGGAGAAACAGAAGAGCAATTTGAAGATACAGTCTCTTTAGTAAAAGAAGTAGAATATGATTTTGCGTATACCTATATTTATTCTGCTAGAGAGGGAACACCAGCTGCTAAAATGAAAGACGATGTTCCTGAAGAAGTGAAGAAACAACGGTTACAGCGCTTGAATGAAACGGTAGCTGAGTCTAGTTATAAACAAAATGCGAAGTTACAGGGACAAATTGTTGAAGTGTTAGTAGAAGGAATAAGCAAAAATAATGCAAAGGTTCTAAGTGGTAGAACACGTACTAACAAATTAGTTCACTTTGAAGGAACAGCAGATCTCATTGGTGAATTAGTGCATGTTAAAATTAATAAAACAACCACTTGGTTTGTCAGTGGAGAGATTGTTAAACAAGCTGTTGTATAATTGGTTGCACCTTTATTATAAAATGGTAGGAGCGTGATTATTTTGTCCGAGGCAAAACAACGTTTGAATGAACATGGCATGCCAGAATATACCATTACTGAATTAGTTGTAAGAGATGATATTATGAAAAAAGCGAAGGAATTAGCTAGTTTAATCTCAACAACAGACGAAGTAAGAATGTATAAAGAAGCAGAGAAAAAAATAAATACCAGTGAAAAGATTCAAACCATGATTAGTAATATTAAGAAAAAACAAAAAGAAGTGGTTGCATTTGAATCATTTGAAAACCCTGAAATGGTGAGAAAAATAGAAACTGAACAAACAGAGCTTCAAGATGAGTTGGATAATCTACCGATAGTACAACAATTTCAACAAACACAAAGTGATATTAACTATTTACTTCAATTAGTTGTTTCTGTTGTTAGAGATACGGTTTCAGAAAAAATCAATCTTGATTCTGAAGTTTCACCACCACCTTCAAATTGCAGTGAATAAATCTAAAAATAAAGTGATTTACAAAATTAAAGCATTGTATTCTATGTTGATGAACAAAGAATGCAGTGCTTTTTTTGCAATAAATTGATATTGGAACAATGATCAATAAAAGGTCACGCAAAAAGCTGGAAACACATATTATACTGTGTTTCCAACTTTTTAAATACATTCTGTTATTTTAATAACGGTTGATACATCATTATGGCATGGTTTTCCGTGACATATTGATCTTCAATACATTCGTCATTTAAATTTAATACTTTGCGATGAATTATATTATGTCGTACGTAGTCTCCCCAATATTCTTGCGTAATTGCATGATCTTTTTCATAAATTTTATATTTGTGAATTGGTGGATGAGTTGTTCTCCACTCTCCAATCAATTGATCATTTTTTATATTGAGGTACAATTGATAGGTTTGACTAGTAGCGTTATAGATTTGTAGATCTAAATAGTTGTATACACATGTTGCACCACTACCAAAAGGTTGTGTGCGTTTTGCATCAGGGAATACATCATAGCTATGCCGATGACGTTCAGTTACAACTAGTGGTGTATGTAGTGTTATCCAGTAGATTAAATTTGAAAGCTGACATAAACCACCCCCTGTACCAGAGCTAAATTTTCCATAGTGTAAAATCATCCCATCCACATATCCTTTTTGCTTTGTTATTTTCCCAATTAATTTCCAATAGGAAAATGTTTCACCTGGTTGAATGGCTATATAGTTTAATTTTTGTATTGCAATTTTTAGATTCATCACTTTATTATGCTGCATCCACATGTCTACGTCTTTTAATTTTCTAAGCGTAGGGGTGTGATGTGAAATAACACAATACGGAAGCAAACTTTTATTATAAATTTGAGCAAATTTCTTTCTATTTCTTATCCATTTTAAATATCTTTTATATGTGTAATATTTTGAACCTAACCAAATACGAGACGAAGACCTAAGCTTAGGCCTTAAATGAATTAAAGGTTTAGTATTTATATTAATCACTCCATATATGTGAGCATATATTCTATTAAGTCGTATAAGTATCTTATCAAAAAACAATTTGCATGAAAACATAAGAAAGGAAAATCAAAATGAGAATAATTAATTTATCATTGTTTCTTTTATTGATGTTTATGTTAACCTCCTGTGGTAGTAGTGAGTTGAATTCACAAATTGAACAGCTTCAAAGTGTTAATAATGAATTATTAAATCAGGTCGATATAGTGATGGAAGAACTAGACTTGCTTAAAGAAGAAAACTTAAGTGTATTAAATCAAGTTGATCAAATGAATATAAAAAATGTACAGTTGCAAGAAGATATTAAATCATTACAACGTGACAACCAGAAATTACAGGCTGAAAATGCACAATTGAAAGATCAACTATTAGGTCAGGAAGAGGATGTTAATATACCGGAAGAAGCACCACAGGTTAATTTAGAAGATTTGATTTTAAACAAAGCAAATGAGGTGATATTACTTTTAAAGAATGAGAATATGGCACAATTGTCATCGTATGTGCATCCAAATAATGGAGTCAGAATTTCTCCTTATCCTTTTGTTAATGTGAATTCTGATTTAGTGTTTAGTGCAAATCAAATCTCAACTTTTATGACAGATAACAATGTTTATACTTGGGGAAGTTATGATGGTTCTGGTGAGCCCATTCAGCTCACTCCATCAGATTATTATAATGCTTTTATATATAGTGCAGACTTTGCGAATCCAGAACAAATCAGTTACAACCAAATATTAGGTGCTGGAAATATGATACAAAATAAAGTTTCCGTTTATCCGAATGCAAATATCGTAGAATTTTATTTTTCTGGCTTTGACCCTCAATATAACGGGATGGATTGGCAAAGTTTAAGTTTAGTTTTTGAAGAATACGACGGGGATTGGTATTTGGTTGGGATGATTAAAGGAGCTTGGACAATTTAAGTAGTGAAAATGTGTCAATAAGCTGAGCGCTTAAATATGAGAGGATTGAAATTGGATTAAATGAATGATTGAGAAAAATTAACAATAAGTTTTGATTGACAATTTAAATACTACAAATGTAATATATAAATATGTATTACGTTTGTAGTATTTTTATATGATTTTAAGGAGGCATAAATATGAAGATTTCAGATGCCGAGTGGAGAGTTATGGAGGAATTGTGGAAAAATTCTCCATTAACTTCATCAGAAATTATCGATCGGCTTAAGGATTCAAGTGAATGGAGTCCTAAAACGATTCATACTTTAATTAATCGATTAGTAAAAAAAGAGGTGTTGGGTGTGAATAAGGAAGGTAGATTTAAACAATTTCACCCTCTAATCTCTGCAGATGAATGCCGGAGACAAGAAACGACTTCTTTTCTAAAAAAGATCTACGATGGTTCTCGTCAAATGTTTTTATTGAATTTTATCAAAAATGAGAAGTTAACGGAGAAAGAAATTGAAGAATTAAAAGAGATACTTGAACAAAAAAAAGCAAGAGATTAATTCTTTTGAGTATTAGGAATTAGATACTTGCATCATTCAAGATTACATGTGCTTAACTTACTTGAATAAAAAGTGGGTGAATTAATGAATTTACAAGAATTATTTTTAATCGTATTACATTTTTCTCTCATAGGGAGTGTAGTAGCTTTAGTTATTCTCCTTATAAAAAAAGTGTTGAATGATCGTTTGTCTGCACATTGGCATTATTACATTTGGATTTTATTGATACTTAGACTTTTATTTCCTTTTAGTTTTGAAAGTTCTTTAAGTTGGAATAACTTCTTACCCTCGATAACAGAAAATACTTTCGATGAAGCTGTAGATACACCAGTTAATAGTCAGAATATCCTACCTTCTATAAATGTAGAGCCAAAAATAGATATCAATCAGCATGAAAGTTTAAATGAAATCAATGAACTCCCATTAAACTTTCAATCTAAGACAAATCTAACAAACTCATATTTACATCAAGAAGCGATCGGAATTGAAACTAATGAGTCATCATCAGAAAATGCTGCTGCAAAACAATTAATGGATCTCAAGCAAACACTAATAAATTTTTTTACTCTTAATACATTGGGGATGTTGTGGCTTTACGGTGCTTTACAAGTCTTTACGTTTTTATTCATCATCAATATAGAATTTAACTGGAAGTTATCTAAGAAAAAAAAATGTAAAGACGAAGAGGTTTTATCTCTACTAGAAGCATGTAAAAAGAAATTAATAGTGAATTCAAACGTAAAAGTTATTTATGATGAAAAGATAGATTCTCCTTCTATTGTTGGTTTTTTAGTACCGAAAATTGTGATTTCTAGGCAACTGTTTGAAAGCTTGTCAAAAGAGGAAAAGAAGTATGTGCTGCTGCATGAGTTGATGCATTTTAAAAAGAAGGATGTGTTTGTCCAATGGATTAGTATTATCGTTTTATCTATTCATTGGTTTAATCCGATTGTTTGGTACAGCTTTTATCGTTTACGTAAAGATTGTGAGTTATCTTGTGATGCATCCGTTTTATCCCAGTTAAAAAAAGATGAACAGTTGGCTTATGGAAACGCTTTGTTAAATGTTTTAGGAAAGGTATCAAAGCCTCCGCTCATTCCTAAAGCGATAGGGATGTCCGCTGGTTTATCAGATCTGAGATCCAGAATCATGAGAATTCATATGTTTAAAAAACAATCTATGAAATGGATAATGCTCTCTAGTGTTATAACTGCAAGTGTTGTGCTTGTAGGGTTCACTGTATTTGCTCCAAATAATAGTAGCAATGCTCAAAACACATTTGAAGCGGCAGATGGAAATATTCAATTTGATCAAATAACAGAAATTGAGCCTAAATCTATTGAACTCCAGGATTCAAGTTTCATCGATTTGGCGAAAGGAAAATGGAAAGATGCTTCAAGCATGAATCAGGCAGGATATCCTAATGATGCATCAACGGTTATCGATGACAAGATATATATAGCTGGAGGCTCTGTAGTTCAAGATGGGGTTTTTATATACTCTTCAAGTTTAGAAGTGTATGATCCTCTAACAGATTCATGGACACAATTGGCTAGTATGAATCAAACTAGAGACAATCATACAACAGTAGTGATCGATGGGAAAATCTATGTTATCGGCGGTTTTAGTTATGATGGAGAAGAGTTACGTTACTTATCAGATGTAGAGATGTATGATCCGGAGATGGATACATGGACACAATTGGCTGGTTTGAATCAAGCTAGAGCTTATCATGAAACAGAAGTCTTGGATGGAAAAATCTATGTTTTAGGGGGTCATGGAGATGGTGAAGATGATCGTGTACTGTCGAGTGTAGAAGTGTATGATCCAACAACAAATACATGGACACAACTAGCTACTATGAACGAAGCTAGATTTCATTTTGAGAGTGCAGTGATGAATGGGAAAATTTATGCTTTAGGTGGTCAGAGTGATAACGTTTTATCAAGTACAGAAGTATATGATCCAGCAACAGATACTTGGACAATGCTAGCCAAAATGAACAAAGGAAGAGAATTTTTCTCTGTAGAAATTATGAATGAAAAGCTTTATGCCGTTGGTGGATTCAATTCTAATTCTATGAGATCTAGAAAAGAAAATTATTTATCAAGTGTAGAAGTGTATGATCCAAAAACAGACAACTGGAATGAATTAGCTGATTTGAATCAAGCAAGAGACAACCATGCAACAGAAGTGATAAATGGTTACATTTACACTATTGGTGGATTTGGTGGAAATAATGATTTGAGGTATTTATCAAGTGTAGAAGTATATGATCCTGATACAAATCGATGGATTGAATCAGCGAATATAAATCAAGCAAGACATAACCATGCAACAGAAGTGATCAATGGTAAAATCTATGCATTAGGAGGTAATACGGAAGAAGAATATGTTACAAGATCTGTAGAAGTCTATGAGATGGGAGAAAAAGATGGATGAGATTATTGTTGAGTATCATTTTAAGTTTAGCTTTATTTAGCATTTTATATATGAACTTAGAAGGAAGTAATAATACAGAACCACAAGTGGAAGCGAACCCAAATCAATTAATGGATATTAAAAATGATCAAACACAAAACACAGAAAATCAACTGGTCAAGGTGGAAAAAGTCATTACAAAAGTTGATTTAGTAAATAAAGTAAAACAAATATTTCCAAACGAATTAGGGTCAGCTAAAATAGAAGATTTCACTTTTGATGGATACAATCCAGATAAACATGAGGAGTTTATATTGAATTATAGAAAAAATGGTGACGATGAGTATCACCCTTCGGATTTAAGAGGTACATTTTTATTTTATGGGAAAGAATTAACGCTAATTGCATTTTCCTTCGGTGGTGATGCAGCAACAGAAAATGCTGTGTTCCCTCCAATAGTTAACGTTGAAGAAAGTAGGGATGTAGCGGAAAAGTTTTTAGCTCAATTTTATGATATGAATGATTATGGTATGAAGATTAGTTATTATCAGGATTTTCAAAGACCTCTGACGAAACCTATTCAAACTGAGTTTGAGTTCTATAAAATGAAGGACGGAATCCGCATTTCAGACCAAGGGGGAAGAGTGCTTGTTCAAGGAGATGGGATGGTTCGAAGTTATAATTTCTACAATCAACCATACGAAAATTATTATGCTTCTCTACAAGAGCATACTTATGATTCTCCTAATGAAATGTTAACGGAGGAGGAAATTAAGAATCAATTAAACAATGATTTAAATGTACAATTGAAATACATTAGTAGATCTTATGGACTCGATAGTAAAGATATTTATTTAGCATATGTTATAGATCCTTCTATCTCTAAGATAAATGCACTAGATGGAACATATTCTTATTCTATAAACGGAGAATCCATGGAGATTAGTAAATTACAAGCTATATCAAAGTATCATCCTATACTAGAATCTAATCATAAATCAACATTTAATTTAAACAAAAACAATATCGAACAACACGCTTTGAAAATATTGGAACAAATATTAAAATTAGAACAGTCTGGGTTAAGTATTGAGAAAAATGAAGAACTTAGTGTTGAAAGATCATTGAAGTATTTGGTAACATACGATTCAAATCATTATGCAGAGATGATCATTGATGGGGTTACAGGAGACTTGT
The DNA here is from genome assembly GCF_030730905.1 of Chengkuizengella axinellae. Taxonomy (GTDB): domain Bacteria; phylum Bacillota; class Bacilli; order Paenibacillales; family KCTC-33759; genus Chengkuizengella; species Chengkuizengella axinellae. The sequence continues at coordinate 1,077,930 of NZ_JAVAMP010000001.1, forward strand.
ATTATTGGAGATTAATTGATGAAGTGGATTTGACAACACCAAGTGAAACGTCTGAATTAGTTCTAGATGAAGCTAGAGAAAATGCAATGGAATATATACATCAACTTTCTCCAGGTATATCTCAGCAAATTGTGTGGAGAGAGCACCCTGAAGACTACTCTACTGATAATGGTAATTATACATTCCAATTTTATAGATTAGTTAATGGGATACCATATGAAGGAGATAGAATCAATGTTACTATTTCTAAGCAGAATGGTGAATTAATGGGATATGTAATGTTTCTCGATCCTATGGATCAATTTCCTAAGGTTGACAGTGTTACAAGTGAAGAGGAAGCTTTATCTGCCTATCTAGATGGGATGTCAACAGATTTATATTATGAACATATATATACTGATTATTATGCTGATCTTGAAAAAGTACATTATAATCTAATTTACGAAGTTGATTTTACCATTGATTATGTGGATGCAATAACGGGGGAAAACGTATTAACCTATAGAGCAAATTCCTTCAAAGTACCTAATATTAAGGTCAGTCACCCTTGGGCAGAGGATGAAATTAATTATTTGATTCAATCTGGCTTTATCGTACCTGATGTTGATGGACAGATACGAGCAGATGAAGCTTTATCGGTTGAAGAAGGATTAAATATACTCATGAAATCTTTATATAATAAAAATTCTATTTCTAACTATGCTGAACGTTTAGGAGATTTTCAGACCTATCTCAACATTCGCTCGGATATGGATATCTATCCAATTGTAGAAAGTGCGGCTGTTAAAGGAATTATTGATACAGATCAAGAAACCTTTAATCTTGATGAGTTATTGACAAGAGAAAAACTTGCTTTCTGGTATGTTCAACTGTTAGGCTCAGACTTTATTGCTGAACAAGAGTTGGCATTCAACAACTTTGCTGATGAGCATCTCATTTCAGATAAATACGTACAACAAGTTAAAATCGCAAATGCATTTGGTCTTATTGCAATGAATGAAAATACTGAAATACGACCAAATGAGGCAGTTACTATAGCAGAGTTGGCTAAATCTTTTGGAGAATTATTTAAATTATCTATAATGATAAATAACGATAATAAATTCGTTATACATTAACAAAAGTACAAATAAGTTTATCTAAAATGACACACTTCCTAATATAATCACAGAGGAGTGTGTCATTTTAATTTCTTTTATATTAACAGTTAAAAACAACTGGATGAGTAAGTAGGGTGCATTTTTGATTTTTGATATATTACTCCTTAAATAAAAAGGAACATGTTAATATATAGAGGAAAATGTAATTTGATGTAGAATAACATCTGAATGACATCTGGTATGGATAAAGGAAGGTTAGTGTATTGAAAAAACTATTATTTCAACCAAAGTTAGCAACTAAAGCTGCCTTAATTTCACTTTTTGTTACCCTAGTTATGATTATACTATCATTATTTCGAGATACAACAATATCACTAATTTCTATATTATTAATGATGTTTACGATCATTCCTCATTATATCACTATCTTTTTTACAAAATCCTCAGACTATTTTGGTAACACTATACTGACTCTGTTTTTTTTCGTACATTTTATTTTTTATTTTCTCTTCTTGTATTTTGTTTTCATATTATTGCAAGTTGTTAAGAAACAACACCATAAAAATGAAATAGGATGTCTCATTATAATTATTTATTTGCTTTTGATATTCATGGTTACTATGTATTCTGTTGGCTCAATTTATAGTTAATTATTTTGAAAAATGAGTTATAGACTTTAGAAAAAAATTTATTACTAATGAAGAAGAAATTTGCAAGGAGAAGCTGATGGTACAAAAAAGTAATATATATTTTGGTCGCGTTATTTTTTAGAACTAATTATGATATGAATACTAAATGTAGAATGTTTTTATATAATGGTATTTTTAACGACGATGGCTCTTTTACTACAGTCATCACATTGATGAATATACTATTTACGATCAAAATGTGTTCTCTAATCAGTTTATTGTGGTTGGTTTTATTATGATAGGAATCCTTTTTTTGTTGGTATTTTTATTAAAGAAAAGGAAAGAGTGAATAAACAGTAATGATAAAAAGCAGATGATTATTTATGAAATTATGTTGATTTTGACTAATAAAAGTCAGGATAACATTGATATACCTAAAATTGATAAAGGTTAGAGTTCTAAATAGAACAAATGCTTCTGAATTTATTAAAGTGTATAAACACTAAGGGGATGAGTTAACACACATGGATATTGTAATCAGAGAGCTGATGGCTGAAGACCAGCATATTAAAATAGACTTAGATAATAGTTTTGTCGTTGACTCTGTCGCTGTTGTATCCTGCATAGAACAGCTGTTTAGTTATACAGTAAAAGAAGTTCCTACTTATATAAAAGAATATCCTGAAGATACAATTATCAAGGATTATTCTGAATTTATTGATAATCCAAAACAAATTATTTATTTGGCATTCTTAGGAGAAAAAGTTGTAGGTCAAATCATACTGAAAAAGTCCTGGAATCATTACGCTTATATCGACTACATCATTGTAGATAGTCAATACAGAAGAGATGGAATTGGTCAGAAACTAATCGAACAAGCTAAATACTGGGCGAGGACTGGTGGGATGCCAGGGATTTCGTTAGAAACACAAAACATTAACGTTAAAGCGTGCAAATTTTACGATAGGTGTGGCTTTAAAATAGGTGGAATTGACAATTATCTTTACAAAGGACTTGATCAACAAAGTAAAGAAATAGCTATATATTGGTATTTGTTGTTTGAGGAATAAATACAAAGTTACATTTTAGAGAATCATGAAAGTGAAATTTTACATAGATTATGATAAAACACTTACTTGTACTGACAAAAAATAATAATCCGTTATATTCCTTTTTATGAATAAATTTATATTTACGATATTGATATCCCTCCTGTATAATGACTCTTGAACATGCATTACATACTAACAAATGAGGATCATGGAGGAACTTATGAAGAAATATCGTAAGTATTTTTTTATTTTACTTGCATTGTTTTTAGTCGTTTCAGTTTCAGTTACTTTTATTAAAGTAGAAATATCGTATGAAAAACAAAACTCTATTATAGAAGATATATCAGATGATAAATATACTGATTTCATCTTTTTCAGATCGAATAATGAAATGTTGAATAATCTACTAACGATCATTCTCACTAGTACGGATAGTATAGTTGAAAAAGAAAGTTTATCTGATCTACATGCTTATGCAAATATTCTTGCTAGCAACCTAACGTTCAGCGCAGATTTGTTTGGTAATGAATTAGGAATGAAAGTGAGAAGTCAATATTATAATATTGATCGCTTGGCAACTAATTTATTGAATTACAAAGAATTGAATCATATTAACGTTGAAAAAGAAGTAGAGAACTTACAAACGGCTTTACATTTTTCAAAAAGAATCCAAGAAGCGTTGAATCAAATTTTAGAACAAGAAAATTTATATCGTGACTGGTTTTTGATAAAAGATAGTGAGCAAAAGAAAGCTATTTTACAGCAGCTGACCATTGATTTATCCAAACTACCAGAGTTGCAAATTGTAGATGCCAATAGCAAATCTTTTACTATACCTAGAACTTATCCGAGTTCAGGTGAGAAGCTGTTCGCGCACGAAGCAATAAACATAGCTAAAAACTTTTTAGATCCAAATAACGAAATGAAATATGATTATGGATATAAAATAAGCAAACAATCATTTCCCACATATGAAGTAGACTTATTTATAAATGAAGAAAAGAAAGGTAATGAAAGAATTGTATTTAATGTGGGCGTATACGATGGAAAGTTATATAGTGCACATCTAACGAATGAGGCTCACGCTGAATATGGTATAAAATACGATAAAAACATGTTTACATTTGAAGAAGGTAAAGAAAAAGCTTTGCAAATTGCAAAAGACATAGATCCTACAATGGATGAATTTAAGTTAGTTCATGCTGTTGATCACAAAGAGACAGCAACTTATACTTTTGTACCGATCATAAACAATATTGCAGTTCACTTTAAACCACTTGAGATTAATATACGATTAGATACAGGTGAGTTTACCCAGTTTGATGCTTCTTCTTACTTTGGTATAACAGATACAAATGTTACCACACCTGAACGAATTTTATCTATAGAGGAAGCAAGAAGTTATCTTCCAGAGCATCTAACCTTTGTAGACAAAGGGTTATTTCTAATTTATAACCGATATGGTGAAAAGGTATTAACATATGCTTTTGATTCAGACATAGGTACAACCACTTTTATTCATGTTGAAACAGGCAAAGAAGAGCTTGTTACGATACAATACGATTCACGTTCAATTTTAAAATATTAACTTTATAGGGGTAGAATATAATCTAGTGGATTCATATTCTATCCCTATTTATTATTCAACTGCATAGTTGTATTAATGAACCCGAATTTCCTAGATAATCAAAAAAGATTGACTTACAGAATGTGTTACACTATACTGTTGGTGTTACAGTATAGTGTAACACATTACCCAAAAGGTTGAAAAAGGAAGCGAGTGTTGAAAGTGTATACGGCAAAACAAATTACTGAAATGCTTCAGGAACAAGATTTTGATATCAACCTTCGAACGGTTAGATATTACACACAAATTGGTATTGTTCCGGCGTTAGAGCTTGTTGGGAATAAACGTGTTTATACTAACAAGCATTTAAATTATTTCCGAGCTATATTAGTTTTAGCTAAAACTGGAGAGTCCCTTGCTTCGATTCAAAAGAAATTACAACCACTCGATATAGAGGAAATCAAAAAGATTGGTGATCAAGCTGCATTTTTTCAATCTCATAACTTCCTAGAACATGAAACACATCAAGTAAGTGAAGATGTTTTAATTACCTTAAGTCCTAAAATCTCTGCTGAATTAAAACAGAGAGTGATTAATTCTGTATCACAAATCATTAAAGGAGATCAAAATAAATGATGAAACTTAAATGGGCAAAATCATTGATGGAAAATGAAGAGGGTACGAATTATCTCTGGATTCAATTTCAGAATGCTTATATTAAAAAAGAAGCCCGTTTAGCTATTCATCTTCCAGATGGCTTGCATCGTTCTCAGAATTTGAATGGGTATTTCGAAGATGAAGACGAAACAATTATAATTTATGAATTCACAGAAACAACTGACTTAGTGGTTGAGATCTTCACAGAAGAGTTAATTCCATGTGGAGAACGAACAATCTGTGTTGAAATGAGATTTATCGACGATAAAAATCAGCAAAGACAAATAAATGAATTCATCAAAATCCCATTAGTTAATGAGGATGAAGTAGATCTATTCAAATTGGATGAAGAAGTGGTTCGACGGGTGAAAAAATTCACTGCAGATTTTAATGAAGATAAAGAGAAGAGTGAAGAGTATGTTTTAAATCCATTAAATATAAGCCATGAACTGTCAGAATTAGAGGAAAAGTATAGAGTAGACTTCAATTTTAATGAACGGAGTGTTACCTTATGAATAAAGAACAAGAACATCCCCTTTTTACAGTAGAATATGAGTGTTCGTTAGGTGTAGTATATTATCGAAATGTAGTAGCAAGTGATTTTGAACAAGCTAAAACATATATCCATCAACAGCAACCAGATGTAATAATTAGAGCTGTTACTATGATGGAAGATGAAGCATAGATAGTATTGATACTCAAAAACTAGTAACCTTTGCTATCAATGGTAAATGGTCAGAGGCGGATGGAAAACTGTTCATTACTTCTGTATCAATCAATTTTATTTCCGAACTAATAAATATATAATCAATTCTCGATTTTGGACGAAGGGATGGATAAGTGTTTCCTGACCCAACACCCTTAATTTTCCAAACGTCCTGAAGTTGATTCGTTATTTTATTCCATGGTTTGGAACCTGCTTTCATATTCCAATCTCCCAAGAGTATGACCGGATATATAGCATTACATACGTGATTGATAATATAATTCGTTTGTTTTGCATGAAAATAACGATTTAGGCTCATGTGTGTCACCATGAATTGAAACAGCTTTCCGTTTATATTTATTGTTGTATCAAGCATTGACCTTTTTTCAACGAACCCTGGTACATAATTAAATGTATGACTTTTTTTAGTTAATATAGGGTATTTAGACAAAATTGCATTTCCATATTCCCTTGCAGTAGATGAATTTTTAGAAAGTATAGATAACGAAGGGCTATAGGCATGCTTTAACTTTAATCGATTTGCAAGCCAATAAATTTGATTTTGAAAATGACTTCTTTTTGAAAAATGTTTATCTACCTCATTCAACCCTATAATGTCAGCCTCACTTTCTTCAATTACATTTGCTATTCTATGTAGATCTACTTTTTTATCCATTCCTTCACCATGATGTATGTTATATGTCATGATTCTGATATTCAAAGATCAATTCCTCCTCTCAAATATTCGGTCAAGAATGAAGATTTTATCATATCTCATTTCGCTATTCGATATATTTTGTTAATGGACAATTTTTCATATTTAATTATACTAAACATATTACTATTTAAAATAGAAGGAGGGCCTTCTTCATGTTCAAAATGCTTTCCTTTATAAAGCCATACCGAATACATGCTAGTATTGCATGGATGTTTATGTTGATTGAATTATTACTGGAATTAATGCTTCCTTTTATTATCGCAAAAATGATTGATGATGGAATCCAAGAGTTAAAACTGGACGTGGTAATACACTGGGGGCTTGTTTTGGTTGCAGCCTCCATTGTAGTGTTTCTTTCAGGCATTATTAATACATTTTATGCTGCATATACAAGTCAAAATGTAGGATATGATATAAGAGAAAAATTATATAGCCAAATTCAATCTTTTTCACTATCTACTTTGACACGGTTTCAAACTTCAAGTCTAGTGACTCGTTTAACAAATGATGTTGCGCAGCTTCAACAGACGATATTTATGGGGTTACGTATTATGATGAAAGCTCCTTTGTTAATAGCCGGGGCAATCATAATGTCTTTCATTGTAAATGCTCGGTTGGCTATGTTTTTTATTATAGTAGTTCCATTACTCCTTTTTTTCTTAGTTTGGATATTTAAGAAAGCAGGAACTGCATTTGTTTCAGTTCAAAGAAGATTAGACCAAATTAACAGGATTATGAGAGAGAATCTAGGTGCGATCCGACTCATTAAAGTATTTTCACGAAAACAATATGAAATTAAGCGATTTAATAAGGAGAGTGTATCACTGCAGAAACAAACCATTTCAGCATTTCGCCTTATTGAAACCTCAACACCGATCACAATGTTAATCATGAATTTCATCATTATGACTTTTCTCTGGTTTGGCAGCATTCAAGTTCAAACTAATACCGCAACGGCAGGTGAAATTGTTGCATTAATTAATTATACTACGCGAATCATTAGTTTTTTATCTATCTTTTCTATGATGATTATGATATTTTCAAGAGCAAAAGCTTCTGCAGGACGTATCCATGAGGTGATGGAGACAAAATCTGATGACTTGAACATGAATGTATCATTTAAGAAAAATAGGGATGTTATAAATCATGGTCACATTTCGTTTCATCATGTTTCGTTTCAATATCCAGATGCTCAAGAATTCGCTCTGAAAAATGTTTCTTTTGAAGTGAAATCAGGGGAAACGCTGGCGATTGTAGGAGAAACAGGATCAGGAAAATCTACCATCGTTCAATTAATTGCACGTCTATATGATTGTTCTGAAGGAAATCTATGCATAGATGGTATGAATATTGAGGATTTTGCAGTCAAAAGTTTAAGGGATGATATTGGTTTTGTTCTACAGGAATCTCATTTATTCACAGGCACAATTAAAGATAATATAAAATGGGGTAACAAATTGGCAGCAGAAGAAGAGGTGATTGAAGCGGCAAAATCATCCCAGATCCATCATAATATTTTAAAATTCAAGAATCAATATGACACTCTAATTGGTCAAAAAGGAGTGAATCTATCTGGGGGTCAAAAGCAACGTTTGGCTATTGCCAGAGCATTGGTGAGGAAACCCAAAATTTTGTTATTAGATGATTGTACAAGTGCATTGGATGTAAAAACAGAGGCTAAATTATTGCAGTCCATAAAACCTATGAAATGTACTACAATCATGATTACTCAAAAAATCAGTACGGCAATGAATGCAGATCAAATATTAGTGATGAATAAAGGTGAGGTTGTAGGTTGTGGGAATCATGAAGAATTAATACACAATTGTTATTTGTACAGACAAATCTATGAAACTCAATATGGAAAGGAATAAAGCCTAATGCTCAAAGAGATATTAAAACCTTTTCAAATGCCAAGTCAAATATTAAAAGAAAATCCTATTGATAATACAAATAGAAAGAATATTGCAAAGAACAAACAAAGAGTTAAAAATTTGAATGGTACACTTCTAAAACTTTGGTTCATCATGTCGGAGTGGAAAAAACAAGTGTTTTTTGTCCTAGTAATGGTCCTAATAAGCTCTGGTTTAGGATTGCTTGGACCTCTTTGCGTAGGTTTTGGAATTGATAATTACATTGTGGCTTCAAATCAAAAGGGGTTAATTACACTATTGTTTTCTTTGGCAATCATTTATATTTTACATTCTATATCTGTTTGGCTGCAAAATGTACTGATGATACAAATTTCTCAAAATACAATATATAAATTAAGATCAAAGCTTTTTGAACATATTCATCTGCTTCCGTTATCTTTTTTTGACAAGAGGCAACATGGAGAGTTAATGAGTCGGCTTTCCAATGATATCGAAAATGTCAGCAATACATTAAATAGTTCAATTATACAAATTTTTTCTAGTGTACTCACATTAATTGGAACAGTATCCATTATGCTTTGGTTAAGTCCACTACTAACTTTGCTAACCTTCTGTGTAGTTCCCTTTCTTTATTTCGGAATTAAATTCATTACTAAATATACGGCTAAACTTTATAAACAACAGCAGTATAAAATGGGGTTATTAAATGGATTTGCAGAAGAAACTTTGTCAGGACAACAAATCATAAAAGTATTTTCACAGGAAGAAAAGGTAATTTCAGAATTTAAAATAAAGAATGAAGCTATATGTGAAGTAGGATTTTGGGCACAGACTATTGCTGGATTTATTCCAAAGTTAATGAATGTATTAAATTTTCTAAGTTATACTTTTATCGCTTGTATTGGAGGTGTTTTAATATTATATGAACAAGGTGGGGTAACGATAGGTGTGATTTTAATCTTTTTAGAATACTCACGACAATTTACTCGACCTTTAAATGAGCTAGCGAATCAGTGGAATTCTCTTTTATCCGCAATAGCTGGTGCAGAAAGAGTATTTGAAATCATAGACGAAAAAACAGAACGTCAAGATAAAGGAAGTAGCACTGAATTAACTTCAATGCAAGGTGAAGTTATTTTCTCAGATGTGTCTTTTTCATACGATCAGGAACACGGAGAAGTTATAAAACATATCAGTTTTCTTGCAAATCCAGGGGAGACAATTGCTATTGTAGGTCCTACAGGTGCAGGCAAGACAACCATTATTAATTTAATATCTTGTTTTTATGATCTGTTTGAAGGAGATATTTTGATAGATGGACATCGGATGGTGGATTTAAAACGTAGTAGTATAAGAAGACATATGGCCTTTGTTTTACAAGATTCCTATCTCTTTGAGGGTAGTATAAAAGAGAATATTCGGTATAGTCGTTTAAATGCTAGTGATGGGGAAGTAATCGAGGCTGCTAAATTGGCAGGGGCACACTCTTTTATTGAGGATTTATCGGAAGGTTATGAAACAAAACTTAAGCAGGATGGGAGTGGAATTAGTCAGGGACAAAAACAGCTTCTTGCGATAGCCAGAGCTATACTGGCTAATCCATCTATTCTAATTCTTGATGAAGCTACCAGCAGTATTGATACAGTGACAGAAATGACAATACAAAAATCAATAAAGAAACTGATGAACGGTAGAACAAGTTTTGTGATTGCGCATCGTTTAAATACGATTCAAAATGCAGATAAAATTCTTGTATTAAAGGAAGGGAAATTAATACAGCAAGGTTCACATGACCAACTTATTAAAGTAGATGGTTTTTACCGAGAGTTATATGAGAGTCAATTTTCTTATTCATAAAAAATATGACATAAATAAGACATTTATTGTGAATTGGGGGTATGGAGTAGCCTTGGCATTGCATATGTTAAATATAGGTACATAAAATGAATTCTTTTTTTTTCTAGGGTTTGTTGTAATTGTGCTTGGGAAACTTTGAGTAAAAAAGGAAAGGTAGAACGAGAGGAGGGATTTAAAAGATGAATTAAATATATAAAATAAAAAAAGAAGGGTAAAACGACTAGAAAACGACATTATTTAATTGGTTATAATACAATATGTTCTTAGATGATAGGAAACCTGAATCATTTACCTGTATCATGATCCCTCAATACATGTAATTACTGTAGTTCCTCGATAGTTAATCATTATTATTTATATTTCATTCCTTAGCATTGTAATAGAACTCTATTCTATGTTTAACTGTGTTCTAATTTAAAATATATGAAGTAAATTTGCACATTTTTGAAATGGATTTCAATGAAAAAGCGTATTTAAGAACACATAATGTAAACCCTTCTTGGTAATTGGTTTTTCACCTGTTAATGAGGTAGATATGAAAATACTTAGGAGGAAAATTTATGGTCAAGAAAATGTTAGCGGTTTCAATAATATTATCATTAGTTATCACTTCTTTAATTACAGGTAGTATAGCTAATGCAGCTGATTATACTGTGGAATTCCATACATTGGATGAAAGTTCTTCACAGGTTACATTTACATCTAATGTGAACACAAGCTGGGTGGATATTCATTATTCTATTAATTCAGGTACTGAGTTAAATGAAAGAATGAATCAAAACGGAAGTGCATTTACTCTTGATTTAAACAATCTGAATGAAGGAGATTTAATAAGTTATTGGTTTACTTATAATGATGGAGACCCAGCTTATAATACCCCAACATTCACTGATACTCATAACTCAACCGATCCCACCGATCCCACTGACCCTACAGATCCTACAGATCCCACCGATCCCACTGATCCAACAGACCCTACAGATCCAGAACCGAATCCTGTCGATCCACTTGTAATAGATGATTATAATCAATCATCGCAATGGAATACTAGTCAGAATGATTTAGGTCAATCAATTATTAGAAATGGAGGGACCTACAATCTCGAAGGAAATGTAAATCTATATTTCTTTTTTAATGGTGGGGCCTCTGGGGAGTCTTTTGATAATTATATCAATAGAGACATATCTGACTATGATACTTTGGAGCTTGTAATAAAAGGTGGATCTGGCGGTGAAGAAGAAGATATCAACCTTATATTAAATGATGGATCAAATCACTTATTGCCATTAGCTGATTATGGTACATTAACCACAGACTACAGTTCAATTCAAGTTCCATTAGCTGATTTTCAATCAAATCTTACGATAACTGAATATTTACGTTTTGAAGGAATTGGAACTGCTAAAATTGTTCGTATTGATGAAATTGTACTTAAGTCTACAGGTATATCTCCTACCGATCCGACGGACCCAACCGATCCCACAGACCCGACAGATCCAACGGATCCTACAGACCCAACCGATCCAACGGATCCTACAGACCCAACCGATCCAACGGATCCAGGCCCAGCACCACCTTTCCCAGTTGGAGATGGAGTGATGACATTCCAACTTCAAAATGGAACGATAGGTCAATATTCAGATGATGAAATTTATTGGTCTATTTTAGGATACAACAAAGCTACAGGACAGCTTAGTTATGTAGATCCAAATGGGAATTTAATTCCAAGTTCAGTCAGTGATAATGATGCTCCTGGACATTTAACTAAAAATGGAGAAAATTATTCAAATTATTTCTATAAAATGAGTGAAGTGGATTGGGTTTCTATGCCTGAGATTGATTCTGGGAGAATGTTTATTAGTTTAGGAACTCCATTGTACATTAAAATAAACTTAGCTGCCGATGGTAGAGTAGGATTTGCAGGACCAGATCTAAATAATCCAACCGATCCGAATCAGGATGTTTATTTTGAGTGGGTGGAGTTTACGATTGATGAGTGGGGGTATCACGGAAATTCAACGAGAGTCGATCAATTTAGTTTTCCAATTACTACAAGATTGATTGGATCAGATGATTATGACAGAATTGTAGGTGAAACTTATTCAAGAGATGAATTAATTGCAGCTTATAGCAGTGAAGTGCCTGAAGAATTTAGAACTTTAGTTCAAGAGCCTTATCGAATTGTTGCACCTGGTAAAGGAGAGTTTAGACCAGAAGGAATTTACGGTAACTATTTCGATAACTATGTAAATGAAGTATGGGATTTTTATAGAACAAATGAATTAACATTTACAGCAGAAGCGGGAACGTTTAGCGGTCATGTGGTAGGAGAGAATTTTGTGTTTTCAAAAGATGGAGGCCCCTATAATTTAAATATTCAGGGCAAACCTACTACCCTCCAAGTATTTGAATGTTCAGGACCAATGGATACTGGGAGTCCAGATGAAAAGGTAGTAGAAGCGCAAATTTGTGCAGCATTAAATAGAGGGATGATGTATGATCCTGCAAATTGGAGTAATGCTAATTTCTTTTACAAAAATGATACGGCTAATTTCTATGCAAAATTCTGGCATGACTATAGTATTGATGGATTAGCTTATGGTTTTGCCTATGATGATGTGAGAAACTTTAGTACTTTGTTAGAACATCCAGATCCAGATGTTTTGTTTATAAACGTTGGTTGGTAATGACTTTTAATCATATTTATGAATGGAAAAATGGTTGTTATCTATATTTAAATACGATATAATACTTAAAATTATTGATAAACTGCCTATGAAGAGATTCCAACTCGGAGGCGTTTTCGTCAAGGGACCACTTTATCCCCTAAGTTAACCGGCACCGCCCGTTATCGCGGAACCAAAGAGGATCAAACCATTTTTGTTTGATCAAGTTGGGTGGCACCGCGAGTAAAGCGCTCCTCGTCCCATAAGGATGAGGGCGCTTTTTTGCATTTTTTACATTGAAAAGGGAGTGTGGTTAACATGTTGCAATTAAAATGGATTAAGCAGAATGATGAAAAAGTTCAAACAGCAGCTGATCAGAAGGGAATTAATATCTCTATTAAGGAGCTTTTGATTTTAGATGAGGAAAAACGAAAGCTTAGAAAGAAGGTTGAAGATTTACGTTTCAAGAGAAATAAGTTGTCTCAGGAAATTGGTTTATTGAAAAGAAGCGGGGAAGACGGTCTGATTGAAGAGTTAAAAAATAAGGTGAAAGATATTAATGAAAAGCTGTTAACAATTGAATTTGACCTAAAAAATGTAGAGAATCAGTTTGATGAAATGATGTTGCAAGTTCCTAACATTATATCTGAAGATACCCCCATTGGCAGCTCTGATAAGGATAACGTTGAAATAAGACGTGTAGGGGAGCCTATGATAGAAAATAAACAATTAAAAGATCATGTAGCTTTAGGAGAGATGCATGATATGATTGATATTGCTCGAGGTGTTAAAACAGGTGGTAGTCGCAGCTATTTTTTAAAAGGTATAGGGGTTCTTCTTCATCGTGCTGTTGAACAATTAGCCTTTGACATACTAATTAAAAAAGGCCTTACACCACTAGAAGTGCCTGTAATGGTTCGTACAGATGCTCTTACGAACACTGGTTATTTTCCACTTGGTAAAGATCAGACTTACAAACTTGTTGATGAAAACAAATGGCTTGTAGGCAGCTCAGAAGTACCACTTGTTTCTTATTATGCAAATGAGATTGTAGACGTTGATTTGCCGTTAAAATTTTCAGCGTCTTCTAAATGTTTTCGAAGTGAAGTCGGCTCTTCAGGTAGGGATGTACATGGACTATACCGTGTCCATCAATTCGAGAAGGTGGAACAGGTTGTTCTATGTAAAGCGGATGAAGAAATTTCTAATCAACTATTGCTAGAGATTACTTCAAATGCAGAGGAAATTTTACAGCTACTTGAACTGCCATATCGCGTAATGGCAGTATGCAGTGGCGATATGTCACAAAAAACATATAAACAATTTGATATAGAAACCTGGATGCCGAGCAGAAATGCTTATGGAGAAACTCACTCTTCATCAAATCTATTGGATTTTCAGACACTTCGTTCAAATATTCGTTATCGTGATGAGAATGGGGAGCTTAACTTTTGTTATTCTTTAAACAATACTGCAATAGCATCTCCGCGTATTTTGATCCCATTGCTTGAAAATCATCAGCAGGAGGATGGCTCAATACAAATTCCAAAGGCATTGCAAAAGTATATGAATGGTATGGAAAAAATAGTTCCAGTAAAAATGAAGTGCTGCAAATGATAAAGAAAATGTGCTTAAATTAGAATGGAACAACCTAATTTAAGCACAAATTCCTATAAAGTTAATTATAGAAGTTATTAACGAGACAGCATGCACCTCTGTATTTGTTATTAATCAAAAAGGGAGAGGAGAATATTATGTTGCATAGCCAGCAGAAACTAACCCAAATAAAAGAATTACAAGAAATTTGTGAAAAAGAAGAACCGATTTCATTAAAACTGAACTGGGATAATTTAAGAACACGAAAGGTAAATGAGAAAAGGGATTTTTTCTATGAAGAGAAGGGGGAATTAGTAGGCTTTTTAGGTTTGTATTTGTTCGGTACAAAGATAGAGGTTTGCGGAATGGTTCACCCAGATTATCGAAAAAGAGGAATTTTTTCGACTTTAATACAAGAGGCTTTGACGTTATGTGATAGAGAAAGATTCTCTACTATTTTATTGAATGCTCCTGCTTCATCTCTTTCAGCAAAACAATTTTTAGAGAATAAGTATTCTTATCGTTTTTCAGAGTTTCAAATGCAATGGAAAGCAACCTCAATATCTCCTTCCTCAGAGGTTGTCGTTCGAAAGGCAAAAAAAGATGATCTGGAACTAGAGGTTGAATTAGATGTACGATGCTTTCAATTTAGTGAAGAAGAGTCAAAAAGCTTGAATGCTAGAGTTAAAGGAGAGGAAAATAGATTTTTTTATATGATTGATTATACTGGACAAACGATTGGGAAAATAACAGTAGACCGTGCAAATGGTGAAGCTTGGATATATGGGTTTGCCATATTGCCAGAGTATCAGGGAAGAGGAATTGGACGGAAAGCTTTGATGAATACGGTTTTGGCTGAGCATGAAAAAGGATATCCAGTCTTTTTAGAAGTAGAAGCTACGAATAAAAATGCATTGAAGCTGTATACAGATTGCGGTTTCGAATCATATAGTGTTCAAGATTATTATGAAGTAAGGCGATAACACGACAGTGGTGCTTATACAGGAGGGTTTCTATTTGGATTACGTAAAAATAATTGAGAAAAAATTTATGAATTCATTTAAAGTTTTAAATGGTTTACCAAATTATTTTGGAATTGAAGAAATGGATGGATTTGAGTTTGAAAAAGTAGGATTTCAAAATAATTTAACAAAGTTGATAAAGGTTGGAGGCAATTTAGGAATAAATAGAATAGGTGCTCTAATAAATAGGAAATCTATGGGTGATCATTGGAAGAATTTCTGTAATGTAATATTCTTAAGAAATATACCGATAGGAATATCTATTCCGCACATTGAACCTGGCACATTAAATGAAGGAAGATTATTCTATTTCGGAATCTTGCCAGAACATAGAGGTAAAGGATTAAGTTCTGTTATTCACTATCAATCTTTAATTATGTTAAAACAAATGGGAGCAACCTATTACATAGGGAGTACACATGATGAAAATATAAAAATGCAAAAAGTATTTCAAAGAAATGATTGTATAACAAGAGCACATACAGAATCGTATTATTTATACTTGAATAAGTAATTTTTGCTTGTGTAAGTAATATTAAACATCAAAAACAATTTATTTCTTATTCCTCAGATTGACGTATTCTATATGTAACTCTAAAAGAATATTCAATCTTTTTTCACATTTCGCTTTAATCTTTCGGTTTTAACGAGCCTATAGAAAGATGGTTTAGCAAATCCATACTTCATAATATTAAAATCCTATTGATTTTTAGCTAGGATCATTTAGTCTTCATCACCAAATCCACAAGTATACAAATTCTTACATCACATTTTTTAAACTCTTTTTTATAAATATAATATCTTCTTAATTCTAGAGTCTCTTTGATCAAATGAATTTTAACAGCATGACAAAAGGCTAAATAGAAAAAGATGATAAAGGTTAGTTAATTTGTCGTTTGCTTTTGTCGAATAAAGTCATAGAAACCCCCTAGTAAATGTCTCTTTTGGTCGATAAATCCCACTCATGCTATGATGTAACCACAATATTTGAAATTTCATGTATATTCAGGATTTGTTGAATATTGTCATTTTTTAGTAATGATAAGGGTGTGATTCTTTAAATGAAGCTAAGTTGAATACGGTATGTTAATACAAATCAAAGTTAGAAGAGGATTTAATTTATGTGAGGAGGAAATAAATTTGTTAGCAAAAAGTAGAGACAAAATGATTGCTAAAAGTGTTGTTGAATTGATTCAAATCTTAAATTCCCAAAAGGACGAGAGTGAGATGTTAATTCATTTGTTTTCAATATTACATAAAACGGATGCAACGAGACTATACTTTGAAAATCGTATACGTGAAGAACAAATAAAAATTATTGCAATTAATGATTTTATTAGTTTATTGGGACCTGGTTATGTTTATTTAGGGGTAAAGGGCGGGTACCCAAATAACATTCGAACTAGAAAGTATTAAACTCATATATAACTATGATCTTCATATTAAGAAATCCAATATTAATTTACTAGAATAGAGTTATATTAACAACAAATTTCTCTGAATATACGAGGGAGGAGATAGACTTGGGTAGAAAAAAAGAATATGTAAAAATTGTTGAACGAGAGTTATATCACTATCCTTCATTATTAGCTGCTATAAAAAATACAGACATTCAAGGTTTAACTGCGAAGTATAACATAACCACTTCAAGTGGGAGTAATATATTTAAACCAGTTGAAAACACTGTAGTAAATATTGCAGAGAAGGAAGTGAAAGTGAATCAAATTCAAAAAGCACTTAAAGCACTTACAGATATAGAACGTGAATTAATAGAGTTTAGATATTTTGATCCAAAGCAACCAAGTGATATTATAGTTATGCTGGATTTGGGTTTCAAGAATACTGCTTATTATAAGATTAAATCCAAAGCTATATATAAAATGGCAATCTCTTTAAATATTATCTAAGAGTATAAAACACGAATAAAATGAGAATGAAATGCGAATTAAAACATGTAGAGATTATACTATAATAGGGGTGAGGTTACTCTGCCCATTTAGAGACATTATACCTCAAGTTATAACAAGGTTACGGTTCTATCCGTAACCTTTTTAATTTTTAAAAATAGAGAGGAGGTTTTTGGATTGTGATAAAAGGAGGGGATTTTTTATTAGTAGGAGATAACAAATTTAAGAGAGGTGGTCATCCATCATTAACATTGAAGATGTTAGAGATTATACTTCGTTTCAAAGTGTGAAAAATAGAACTGACTTGCAAATTGAGTTTGACTTAATTCAAGCAGAAACTGAGATTTACCGCTATGTAGGTCATCAATTTACAGAATTTGAAAATGACCTACCGGACAAAATAAAACTGGCATTTATTAAAATCACTGAATATTATGCACTTATTAATTCAGATGAAGGTGTGATAAAAGGTTATCAGTCGGAATCCATTGGAGATTATTCATATACGATAGGTATGAACCCTAATCAGTTTTCTGTAACAGAGTTTCTTAAGTTATTAGATGAGTATGTGCAAGAGGGGGGATAACTTTGGGATATATAAACTTACTTTCAGATCGATGTTTTATCTATCATCTAAATGAAATTGAATCAATAAACTCTTTTACGTTTATCGACGAAATTGATTTTGTTTATAACGATATTCCAGATGAATTAACAGTCTCTTGTTATTTTGTACCGATAGATTTAGATGAGGAATCTATCATTAACAATGAACCTTTTTTTTTAGTTCATGAAAAATTTAGAGTTTTTTTTCCTATTAATACAGATATAAGATTAAATGATTTGGTTGAGTGGAACGGTGTTAAATATAAAGCTGAGAAACCTATGGTAAAACGTGAGCATCATATTGAAGTTCTGGTAAAAAGAAACAGTCATTTATAACGAGATGACTATGATTCTATTCATAGTAAAGGAGGAAAAAGATCAATGAGAGAATTGGAATTGAATTCTATTATTAAGTTCTGTTATGAATTGTTGCCTGAAATGAACTTTTATACCAAATCTGTTCCACAAGATTTTAAAGTTCCCTCTATATATTTTCCACCAGCTGGAGCAAAGATGAAACCATTCTCTCAAGCAACATTTGCATTAGAAAATGTACTTTCCATGATTATTTTTGACAAAAGTCGGCAAAAAGCATTTTTTTCGGCTGATAAAATCATGTATTCAATAATTGAAGGAAATAATAAGATTCCTATTGTAACAGAGGAAAATATAGAATCAGGAAGTTTATATGTAAATGATGTAAACATTGATCTAAAAGAAAGTCATATAGACGATCTATTTATAGTAGTTTGTACATTAACGTGGGATAGCAAAGGATTTAATAGTAAAAGAATGAAAGATTATGAAAAAATAAATGAAGTAAATATGAATTTAAATTAGGAGGAATTAAGTATGGCCGGAGGAAGTTGGGATCCAATTACAGATAAAGTAAGACCAGGGGTTTATATTAATTTTGTAGATGCTGCAACAGAAACAATTAGAGGTGGAGATACAGGTTCGGTTGCATTAGCCGTTAAATCTTATTCAGGTACGGCAACAGAAAAAACATTTTATTCTTTGGAAGGAACTGATGCAATTTCAAATGCAATCGAATTGTTTGGTGAAGGAAATATTAAACCAATTCAACGAGCATTAAAAGGTGGAGCTAAAGAGGTATTAGTGTATACAATGCCTACATTAATTGATACAGCAGCATATGATGCAATGTATGGAGCACTAGATACTAGATCATTTAATGTCTTTGCATTTGGTGGAGAATTTGCAGATGAAGAAGGTAGCTTAAAAACATGGGTACAAAGAAATCGCCAAGAAGGAAAGCACTTTATGGTTGTAACTGGAAGTACTGAATCGATTGATCAAGAGCCAGCAAATGGAAATGCACGTTCTGGTGATCTTGAAGATGACTATATAGTAAATCTTATTGTTGGGGGGATTGAAGAAGGAGAAAATATTTCTTCTGCTAATGAAGCTGCATATTTGGCAGGTATTATAGCTGCAACACCAATTAATAAATCCATTACTTACAAAAAACTGGATTTAGAAGATGTAAATAAGAGATTAACTAACGCAGAAATAAAAACTGCTTTAGAAGCTGGTTCACTTGTACTAGTTCATGATGGAGAGCAAGTAGTCATTGAGAGAGGCATTACGACAAGTGGTTCAAAAATTCGAAAAGAACGTGCTAGACAAGCTATTCAAACTACATTGCAACAAAATATTTCTAAAATGTTTATTGGGAAAATTGATAACAATGTGGATGGTCAGAAGGCTCTTATTAGTGCAGTCAAAGCATATTTTGAAACGTTGGCCAACTCCAATGTGATAACAAGTAATTTTTCAGTGGATTTGAGCCAGGATTTTGAAAGTAAAGGTGATCAAGTCTACCTTGATTGTTATGTAACAGAAGTAGATTCAATGGAAGAAATTTATTTTAGTATTTTTGCATAAATAAGGAGGAATAGTAAATGTTAGATGATAGAAAAGTAATTAATGGTAGCATGGGTGAATGTTGGCATGAAGGAGTTTGGTTGACAAATATCACAAGCGTGGAAGCTTCAGTTGAAATTTCTAAGGAAGAAGTAAAACGAGCAGGAACAAGATGGACTGGGCATAAAGTGACTTCACTTAAAGGAACTGGAACGATGAGTGGTTATAAGATCACATCAGATTGGGTAGAGCGTATTGGTCAAATTGCAAATGATAGAAACGGTGAATACCGTACAGAAATTATTGCTAAACTGGATGATCCAGAGGCATATGGTGCTTATCGTGTCAGATTAAAAGATGTAAGTTTTGATAAAATTGATCTACTAAAATATGAGCATGGTGCTCTAGTTGAAGAAGAGTTAGCCTTTACATTTAGTGGATTTGATCTATTAGATACTTTTAAAGCAGAGTAATATTTTAAAAGGAGTGAAATGAAATATGGCAAAAGAACAGATTATTGATGAACAAAAAGAAAAAAATGATGTGTTAAAAGCACTATTAGATGTCAAACAAGAAGTAAAAAGAGATGTGTTTATGAAAAGATTTGGAGTGAATTTCACTATAAAGGCTATTGATGGAGAAGTCATTGATAGAATTGAAAATCAAGCAACCTATCAGGTGCGTCAGGGGAATAAAAGGATAGATAAAGTAGACCAGCAGAAATTTGCAGCGCTTCTTATAGAAAAGGGTTGTTTAAATCCAAGTTGGAAAGAAAAAGATTTACTTAATAAATATAATACATCAGATCCTACAGAAGTAATCAAGAAAAGATTATTAGCAGGTGAAATTTCAAATCTTGCATCAGAAATTATGGATATTAGTGGATATGAAGAAGATTTTCAAGTGATTGAAGAAGTAAAAAACTAATTAAGGAGGGGGGGGAGGCTTACTTATTACACTCCATTTTTCAGAATCATCATATCCCCCCTGATGAAATCTATAATAAACCTTTCAAAGTTAAAAGTTTTATCTATGCATCAGAAATTATCACATTAGAAGAGAGGGAAAAAAATATGGGTAAATGAAAGAAAGGAGGGAAAGTGTGACAATATATAAAAAAAGTTTGGTATTAAAACTCGATTCCAGAAAAAAATTTACTAATCAACTAACTAATATGAGCCAATCTATTCAAAGAGTTAATGATACGTTAAATAGCTCAAACTGGACTTTATCTGAATTCAATCGTATCACAGATCGTTTAGTGATTAATCTAAGTAACCTAGTAAATAATATACGGAATAAAATTAATCTATTAAAAGGCATAATTCTAGATTTATGTAATTTGATTAATCGCATCATATTTAAACAGATTCCAGTAGAGTTGAAAGTTAAACTGGAACATCCTCAAAATCCATCAACTGGTACTAATGTAAGGAGCTTTTCAGGAACAATAAGCACTAATATAAACAATATAAGTCATTTTAATAGTACGAAGAATATAAGCTCTAATATAAACAATATAAGTAATAGTACTAAAAATATAAGCAAAACCAATACTAATCACAATATAGAATTGAATTTTACATTTGAAACTGGTTCAGGAACTGATGGATCTGATATTTTTAGTAGAATAAAAGATCGTTTTAGTTCCTTTTTTAATCCCAATAGCCTAGTGAAGGGTGCAAAGACTGCTAATTCAATACTAGGTCCTTTAATTTCAGCATCAGGAACAGTATTTAAACATTTAGAGAAAAAAGACCTTGATAGTGCTAATCGAAATGGAACCCCTCCTTCATCGAAATGGACAAAATTAAAAGGCTTTACAGGAAAATTGGGTCCTCTGTCCACTATAGCTGATATTGGTTTCGGAATTGCAGATATAATCAAATCTCCCAAAGAAGAACGAGCAGGGAAAATAGGGGAAGTAGCAGGGAAGTCAATTGGAGGTATAGCCGGAGGAATTGGTGGTGCAGCAGGTGGAGGGTTTTTGGGTTCATTGATACCAATACCCGGAGCAAGTGTTGCAGGAGCAGTAGCAGGTGGTTTTTTAGGAAACAAATTAGGGAGCTTTCTTGGAGGTAAAATAGGTTCAAAGGTTGGCAACTTTATTGGTGGAGTTGACTTTAAGGGAATTGGAGATTCTATAAGCTCCTTTTTTAAACCAGATACTCTATTGAAGGGTGCAAAGACTGCTAATTCAATACTAGGTCCTTTAATTTCAGCATCAGGAACAGTATTTAAACATTTAGAGAAAAAAGACCTTGATAGTGCTAATCGAAATGGAACCCCTCCTTCATCGAAATGGACAAAATTAAAAGGCTTTACAGGAAAATTGGGTCCTCTGTCCACTATAGCTGATATTGGCTTCGGAATTGCAGATATAATCAAATCTCCCAAAGAAGAACGAGCAGGGAAAATAGGGGAAGTAGCAGGGAAGTCAATTGGAGGTATAGCCGGAGGAATTGGTGGTGCAGCAGGTGGAGGGTTTTTGGGTTCATTGATACCAATACCCGGAGCAAGTGTTGCAGGAGCAGTAGCAGGTGGTTTTTTAGGAAACAAATTAGGGAGCTTTCTTGGAGGTAAAATAGGTTCAAAGGTTGGCAACTTTATTGGTGGAATTGACTTTAAAGGAATTGGAGATTCAATTAGAAATTTAACTCGATCAGTATTTAATTTTAATCCGGATAAATTACTCCAGACAAATAGAAGTACAAACCCTTTCTCGAATAGAGGTAGTAGTAAACAATATAGTATGTATAGTCCATTTTCTGAAAATCATGTTAAAGAAACTGATCAAGTTACATCTGAACAATTTGAATCATTTAAAGTAGAATTATTTGAATTGTTGAAACAACTATTAAATAAAAATAATTCTATAATTTTACCCAAAATGGCTGATACGATCGTTGTAAGAGAAGAGGCAGATATAGATAATATCGCTACTAAACTGGAAACCAATCTTAGAAATACAGGGGGATTGATGGCATGATGGAATTTTGGTTAACGTTTAATAACAATGCAGAAGTACTACAATTACCTGTTAATCCTGATTCAATTCGTATTTCTTATGGTATGAAATATACAGATTTAAATGTATCTCAATTGGGAGAATATAGCATTATTAACAATAAGACACTTTCTGAATATAGTTTCTCATCTTTTTTTCCTAGAGACGAGAACCCATCATTTTGTGAATATAGTAATATCCCTAAACCTTGGACAGCAGTAGAAAAAATACGTACTTGGCAAACTTCAGGTAATCCATTAAGGCTTACAATTACTGGTACACCTATTAATTCCGCTGTAACGGTTCGTAACTTTGATATTGAGGAGAAAGCAGGCGAGGTGGGAGATCTCTATTATTCATTATCTTTAAAGGAATATAAGTTTATTACTTTTCAAACCATTACTGAATCAAATACTACTCAGGAATCAGAACGGCCACCTGTACAAAAAGAGTCAGTTTCTGGAAAAACATATATTGTTAAAAGTGGAGATTCTTTATATAAAATTGCTACTAAATTTCTTGGTGAAGGGTCAAGATATAAAGAAATTTATGAATTAAATATGAAATTGATAGGTTCAAATCCGAATTTAATCTTCCCTGGACAGAAGTTGATCTTACCATGATTAGTGTATTTTATACCTCTCTAAGTGATAATAAAAAGACGGTGATTGATCCTATAGTAAAATCCGTTAGCTGGAGCGGAGATATTATGCAAGCTGCAAGAACATGTAAACTAGAACTTTCCAATACTTTAAACGGAAAAAATCAAAAAATAAAAATTGAATCAGGTGGCTTAATTCAACTCCTTTATGAAGATGTAGAAATTTTCAGAGGAGTTATTTTTTCAGATAATATAAAAAGTACAGGTGCTCAATCAGTTACCGCGTATGATGAAAATATGTATCTCTTAAAAAATACAGATACTATAAAACTAAGAAATAAAACTGCTTCTACATTTATAAAAGAGGTATGTAGTACATTTGGTATTCAGACGGGTCATGTTACAAATACCGATTATGTGATTTCCAAAATGATCTTTAAAGAAAAAACGCTATGGGATATGTTTGTGACAGTTTTAACGGAAACTAAAAATCATACAAATCGTAAATTCGTTATTACAAGTTCCAAAGGGAAACTGAACTTATATGAACGAAAAGAGCAATTAGTGAAATCGGTTATTGAAAACGGTGTAAACTTATTAAATGCTGATTATCAGAAAGATATCAATGATATGAAAACGAAAGTGAAAGTGGTTGGCGAAAACGACAAATCTTCTACAGTTCAAGACGATTCGTTAGTTGCAAAATTTGGAATGATGCAACATTATGAAAATGCTATTCAGATCAAGAATGAGAGTGAATTAAATCGTCTGGCCACAGAGAGATTAAAACAAAAATCGGTAATCGATGATGAAGCAAAAGTATATGCACTAGGTAATATTGAGGTCATAGCTGGTAAATCGGTATATGTTTCAGAATCCTTAACAAAGATCATTGGTGGATATTATGTATCTACAGATGAACACAAGATTGAAGGTAAAGAACATACGATGTCTTTAACACTTACGGCAACAGATGAACTACCAACATTAGAATATGAGGAGGAATAAAGATGGAAGGTAGCCCTTATTCAAAGCTTATTCAACTTATGAGTAGACATGGATATAACAAAGATATGAATATTGAGTTTGCAACAGTCGTTTCCGATCCACCCGATCTCAAGATAAAAATAGATCATATGAATTTGGAATTAGATGAGGAAGACCTCATTGTATCAGAACATCTTACAAAACACGAAAGACAAATTAAACTGACAGGTGATAATCTTTCGCTCATTGGGGATGTCGTTACTGGAGAAATGAGTGACGATGGAGAGCATTCACACTATTTTACATTTAATAATACTTTCGGATCTACTGATGAAGATGGAGAACATACTCACTATCTACAATCATTAGATGTTAGTGTAGGTAAGATGCAAGTAGAAGGAAGCTTGGAATTTACGGATGAATTAAAGATTGGAGATCGTGTTGCGGTAGCTGTTCTACAAAATGAACAGCTTTATTTAATTATGGATCGAATTTCTGTTTAACAATAGGAGGGAAATGAATGGCTATTTCGCCTTATACGATTTTGGAAATTGAAGATATTGAAACAAATACAGAAAAAGAGGTTCACCCTTCAATGACATATGAGTTTAATTTTGATATTGGAGAGTTTACAGAAAATATTATAGATGAAATAGATGCCTTACGGCAATTTATAAGAAAAGCAATTTCAACCACTCGATTAAAATATCTAATATATGATCAACAATATGGTTGTGAATTAACAGACCTTATTGCATTAGATTTAAAACCTAATTTGCTTGCCAGTGAAATCGAAAGGGTTATTAAGGAAGCTTTAATTTATGATGAAAGAATCAAAGATGTAACAGAATTTATTATTGATTATATCAACGATCAATTTCATGTAACTTTTAAAGTAATAACTAATACAGGCACAATTATTGCTGAGGAGGTGATCAGTTAATGTTTGAGGATCAAACAGCGAATGTTATACTGAATCGGATGTTATCAAAAATATCCAATGAATTTGATAAACGTCAAGGTTCAATAGCATATGATATGGTTGCTCCTGCTTCTATGGAACTAGAGCAGGTATATATAGAAATGGATAATATATTAAATTTTGGTTTTGCAGATACGACCTATGGGGAATTTTTAGAGCGTCGGTGTGCGGAGGAAGGATTGTACAGAAAAGAAGGTGAGACAGACCAAGATTTATATAAACGTTATCAAATTAAGGTGAGTAATCCTATCACTAGCAACAACATAACTCAATTTAAATTATGGGCACTTGAAGTTCCGAATGTTTCTGATGCAAAGGTTTACCCTATATGGAACGGAAGTGGTACCGTCAAAGTAGTGATACTTGCCAGTGATAGAAAGCCTCCCAGTGATTCACTTGTTCAAGAAGTTTATGAATTTATTGAAAATAAAAGAGGTGTTGGAGTAACTCTTACTGTAGAAGGTGCTGCAGAAGTGACAATCAATGTTACTGTCAGTCTTACTTTAAAAGCGGGTGCAAATCCAGAAATCGTCAAAGAAACAATAAAAGAGAATATTACATCTTATTTAGCAAATTTAGCTTTTACTGATCCTATTGTTCGATATACAAAAATTGGAGATGCAATTTTAAATGCTCAAGATGTTATTGATTACGTTAATTTGGAATTAAGAATAGAGGATCAAGATGAAATATTTATATCAAAAAATATTGAAGTTGCTGACTATCAGGTAGCAATTTTAGGGAGTATAACTATAAATTAATTGAGGAGGAATTTCAAATGGCAGCTATGTCAAATTATTTAGAAAATAAAATATTAGAAGGAACATTAAGAGGGGTAACATATAACGCACCAAGTACTATATATTTAGCTTTATTTACTTCAGATCCAACAGATGCAGGAACAGGGATAGAGGTTTCACAGAATGGTTATGAAAGAAAGGAAATTACTTTTGATAGTCCGTCTAACGGAAGTACCACAAGTAATACAGATGTATTATATGATGTTGCTATTGAAGCTTGGGGTACAATAACACATATTGGAATATTTGATGCGAATAGTGGGGGAAATCTATTATTTCATGGTGCGCTAACAGCAACTAAAACGATTCTTGAAAATGATCAATTAAAAATTAATACCGGAGATATAACGGTTACTCTAAATTAGTTAGGGTGATGAATAATGGGAATTATAAATGCGATAGCATCATTAAATGGACAAAGTAATATAAATGTAATCCAACCCCAAAAAATAATAAATGGATTACAACAAGGAATCAGTTTCTATGCTTCTTTTAATGGAACGACTGTTCCAGAGATTGGCGAATTAATGCCGTTTAGTTTTGGATCGTTTGAGCTTATTGGTGACAGGTTAGGTGTAGTTGTGGATAATCCAAACGATGCAGTCATGCCTATTTTTATGAATAAAAGTGAAGGAACGATCCAATTAACATTGGATCCTTCTTCAATGTTAGGTATTGAAGAGTCAAATCGTTGTTATTTATTCACAACTAGGAACAATAATATGAATGCTTCGTTTCTTCATGCGATATATGAGAAAGAGAATGAGTTTCTAAAAATTTATTTATATGTTGATAATACAGAAGTAAATTTGTTTGGAAATCTATTTCATCAAGATCAGCAAATAAAAACTATACGTATTACTTGGAAAGAAGAAGATTATGCGAGACTTTTCATAGATGGGATTTTAGAAGATGAGGTAATGATTTCAAATTTTAATGTATCTCCTGGTACCATTTCATTAGCAGATCATATAGATCTAAACCTTAGAAGACGAAGTACCTATGTTACGGCAGATTTTTATATTCTAAGTAAAGATATCGGGATGCAAGAAATTATAAATCCAACAATTATTGTTGGGTCTTCTTCTTTTATAACAGAAAAAGTCATTCTCACAACAACTGCAAAGATAACAGACATACATTGTCAAACAATCATGTCTGTAGAACAACCAGTTCTAACAACGAAAGTGTCCAAAATGAATATAGAGGCAAATATTAATGTTATTATAAATCAACCAATTAACATCACTCCTACAGATGTAAATGAATTAAATAATGTAAGTTCCATAAATATTAGACCAGTTCTTATAACAGGGATACAGATCTTAAATATTGGAGCGGTATCTAATATATTAGTGAATCAACCTTTGAATATTACTCCGATATTTGTGAATGAATTAATAATTAATAGTTCTGCTAATACAGTTCAACCTATTAAAATAACTCCTATTGAACAAATTTATGAAATGAACATCCAGAATTCAATTGAAGTCAATGCTAAAAAATTTAAAATTGTTAGAGCTTCTTTACAAACAGATTCAAAATTGGAGTCTTATATTTATGATCGTTTTATAAACCAAGATATATTTGATTCCATTCCCAAATATTATGGTTCCAGTAATTTAATGACGGATAAAGTTAATGCTGAAGCTAATGAATTTGTAAGAGTGAACGCGATGTTATATGACCTATTGGATCAGTTATTCATTGACACAGCTACTTGGGGATTGCATCGATTTGAAACTATTTTAGGAGTTACTCCTCATGAAAACAGTACCTTTCAAGAAAGACGAGAAGCCCTTCAATTTAAACGAATGAAAATAAAGAACTTGGATGTTTCAACACTTGAACAATTATTGTTTGAATATTTTTATGAATCTATCATTTTGGAAGATAATAACAACTATAAAATAAATATTAAAATTCAAGAAAGAGAAATCCCGGATGAAGATTTAATAGCGGTGTCAGAATTTATAAGGGGAATTATACCAGCTCATATGGATTTTGAATTTGATTTTAGATACTTAGAGTGGAATTTACTAGATTTATTCACTTGGGAAGAATTAGAGGATCTGTCTTGGTTGCAGATGTTATTTCACTTAGGAATTAGTATTCTTTTATTAAAGTGGTTCAGAATCGATTCATCGTTGAAGTGGAAGCAATTACAAGGGGTTTCTTGGAAAGGTTTGAGAGAATACAGATATTTAGAAAAATAAAATATCAAAAATAAAGGGAGTGAAAATTAAGTTGAGTACCAATAAAACGCCTAAATTAAATCTTCATAGTTGGGTTTTAGAGGACAATGTAGAACTAGATGAATTTAATGAAAATTTTAATGCAATTGAGGAAGCAATAGTAGAACTAGGAGGAATAAATGTAAAGTGGTTTGGGGCAAAAGGGAATGGCATACAAGATGATACGGCAGCTATCCAAAAAACGATTGATTACGCCATTGTAGATGACGACATTTCCACTGTTTTTATCCCTGACGGAGACTATCATATCACAGGTCAATTAAACGTCACCAAATCCATTAATATCACTGGAGGTCATATGCACAACACCATTTTAAGATGGGGAGGGGCAGATGATGGTGTTTCGGATTTAATTCATATTGAAAACCCTGATGGAAGCAGAATAGATGGGTTTACAATCAGTCACCTTACTGTTCGGGGCGCTCCAAGGAACGGGATTTCTCTTATTAATACCCATTCCTTTACTGTAGAAAACGTGAGGTCAAGAAATCATGGTCAAGATGGTTACTATTGCAATTATGCTTGGAAAGGGATGTTCTTGGCAAGTGAAGGTAATTTAAACGGGCGCAACGGATTTCATAGTGAAAATGAAAGTCAGACGGTGAACTTCATTAACTGTTGGGCTTATGCGAATTCGTGGGTAGGCATTAAGCCCGATCGAAAAAGTATGATTGAAGGTTGCACATTGGAAGCAAATGAATATGCAGCCGTTCATGTCATAGATGTGGATAACGTGCATATTGCAGGTTGCTATTTTGAAAATAATAAAGGATTTTCACCCCTTAAACCGACATACCCAACCTGCATGATCTTTGCTGAAAATTCAAGAGGTCTTGTGTTATCAGGAATGGGCTGTTTTGAAATCTCTGATTATGCCGTTAAATTGGATAATATGAAAAATGTTGTGATTAACGGATGTTCGGGAAAAAAAGCAGGTGGAGATGTATGGTCTTATGATTGGGATGAACATGGAGCCATTGGTTTATATGTGACGGAAACATGTGAAAACATTATGCTCGTTGGTATGGAATCTGTTCCAATGAGAATAGAAAATGAAAATTCTGTTCATCGAATACACAACAGTGAAGCCTTTGATTTGATGAATGGGGAAGGATTTTATAGAACAGAAGGCGAAACAGCAGGATTAGCGAGAGGACTAGAACCGCAGACAAATAATACGGGTGTATCATTATCATTGGTACCTTTTCCATATGGAGACGATTTAGCACAACAAATTACATGTGCAACGTCAGCCCCTGAAGATGCTTATGAAGGTGATGGAGGATTTATCAAAAGACTCAATTTTAAACCAGAAACGGATTATTCTGTTAGCTTTTGGATAGAAAATGAACATCAAATTTTATTGCGAGATACAGATGGAAATAGAATGACAGGAGGTTCCGACATTACCAATGCAGTAAACGGTGGTGCTAGTGGCGAAGGATGGAGTGATAACAATGGATGGAGAAAGCTAGTATTCAACTTCAAAACTTCGCTTAATCCAATCAATGATTATATTGAATTTAGAGGGAAACACGATGGCATTTCCTTTAAAATTGCAAGACTAGAAATTGTGGAAGGTGCTTATGATATTGCTAGTTTCCCTAAAATACTTGAACAAGAAGAAATCAATGTAAAATCTTTCGGGGCAAAAGGGGATAGCGTAACTGATGACACGCAAGCAATTCAATTGGCGATTAATTATGTTGAATTACGAGGTGGAGGATCAGTTGTTATTAGCAATCCACATGTTATTACAGATACTTTGATTCTTAAAAATGATGTTGTCCTAGTAGGTAAAAATGATGCAAAATTGATTATAAAAGAAAATATTAATGGCATACAAATCAATAACAATACAAGTATACTAGGTAAGCTTGATATTGAAGTTAACTTCTTCAACTATAACAGTTCAGTAATCCATATTAATGGAGCAGATGACATAAGACAAAGAAATAATCGTATCGAAAACTTGAATATCATTGGTCATAGTGATGTCACTGGAATGGGAAATGGGATCCATTTAGACTGCTCTATGAATGACTCAGCGGTTAGCTATGTCATCTTCGTCAATATCAATATTAGAGGTTTTGAAAGAGGGATATTTCTTGATGCACCTGACCTAAATGAAAACACAGATTGGAATTATGTAAATGGAAACATGTTCAATAAGCTGATCATTAGTGACTGTGATTATTATATTTATGGTTCGGGAGATCATGGAAGTCACAATAATGCAGATGGAAATACCTTTACTGATTTTCAATTGCAGTGGAACACCAGGTGCGTTGAAATGATTCATATTGAAGGTTGGTTAAACTCTTTTAACGGCTTCTGTTGGGACATCGCAAATGAATCTACAGCAAAATTATTAAATTTAACTTCTACCTCTGAACGTAATAATTTTTATTTAATGCAGTTTGGAACTGATAATTATATTGATGATGGGGAAAGTAACTTCATAAGTTTTAGAGAATTTGACCGTTTTAATAGTGCTTCTAGTAGTCAACATTATCCTATTAAAGAAGGTGCGAACCTAGAAAGTTGGCAAGAAGGTGCATTATATAATTTCAACGGTGAATACGATGACATCTTACATGCGGCGGATAAGGTTCATACAGTTACAGAATTATCTGGAGTAGAGAATATTTCTAGTGGTGCATTAAGATATGTATTTAGTGGAAGTTCAAGCAAGCAGATTGTGTTAGATTTAACAGACAATAAATCCTATTCTTTTGAAATTGATATAAATGCCTCAAATTATCATAATGTTTCGAACAGCTATCTAACTGGAGGGATTCGGAAGTTAGCTTTTTTATTTTCTCATGGTAGAATACCTCGAAGTATTCAAGTTGATATTACAGACAATCAAGGAACAGAATATTCTACAACAAAGATAATAGACACAGATTTTAAAGGCACCGCTGTAGAAATGCAGATTTGGGTAAATGATGGATTGAATGCTAAAATTCAAAAGATGATTGTTACAATTACAGGCGCACATGGTTCAGATGTATGGTTAGCAAGAATTATGGCTAAATCTTTTTACATTGGAGGAACTAGATTTCTTTCAAATGGCGGAGACAACTATTTTGGAAACATTAATTTTATAAGAAATCAAGACGGTCCAGTTTTCACATCTCCTAATGGAACTAACTATAAACTAAAAGTGGATGACAATGGCAATCCATACACAGAAGAAGTATAAGGAGTGTGGTCAAGAGTACAAAAAGCTCAATTTTTAAATCTTCATAGTTGGGTATCGAATGATAATGTCAATATGGAAGAAGCCCCTGGAAGAAATGGATTTTATAGTGGCAGTAGAAGATGGAATGGATAAGTGGTGTGCCACAGTATAGAAATGATTCATGTTGAAGGGTTCACAATTAATTTAAGTTCAAATAAAACGTCTAATTTAAATCTTCAAAGTTGGAAATTGATAATACTAGAAATGATAACAAATATCATAGAATCTGATGAGGGAAATAAAATATACTACTACTACTTGTATATCATTAGACAATGGAGGCACTGTTATCGAAAAACAAAACTATTTCATATATAGGCTTAAAAACAACCTGTATTCATACGGTTTTTTAAGCCTTTTAAAAGTTTATTAAAGAACTAAATTCATAAAAACTATTCAAGGGGGGCAGTAAATTTTGAGTACAAATAAAACAGAAACTCTTAAATTGCATAATTGGGAAGGTTCAGACAATGTATCAAGAATTGAATTTAATGAAAACTTTAACATTTTAGATCAAGCAATAGCAGATCGTGGTGTGAATGTTAAATGGTTCGGTGCAAAAGGAGATGGAAAAACAGATGATACACAGGCACTAACTTCTGCTTTTGAGTATATTTCAAATAATGAAAAAATAGTAAAGTTATTTTTTCCTTCTGGAAATTATAGAACAAGAAACTTTTCTGCAATTGATTTAAACAGTGATATTCACGTTATAGGTGAAAATGCTACTATTATTTTTGAAACAGACGGAGAATTACTGAACATTATTAATGAAAATTTGTATATTCATTTTCAAAACATGAATTTTATAGCAGAAACGACAGGTTTATTTGTGATTTTGTGGAGACTCGGAACCATTTTTACTAAAGAAATCATATTTGATAACTGTTATTTTGAAGGAGATTTATCTGCTATTCGATATTATATGGATGAAAATACTAATCCATTGATAACTAAATTCGGTGTAGGATTTTTTAGGTTAGTGGATTGTAAAGTGAAAAATACGAATAACTCCTTTATGGTTTTAAGTGATTGTCCTTCTGATCATATTGTAATTGAAAGAAATTATATAAATAATTTCAGTTATCAATTTGCGAGTATAGCAATAGAAAATGGTCAAGACACCTATGAGGCATTACTTGATTCTAAAAAGTTACTTACAGTTAAAAATAATTTTGTTTATTGTGATGACGATTGGTGGGGCCAAGTAGGCAGTGGAGGCTATTATTCTTTCGTACTGTTTGAAGGTGCGAAGGTGATCTACGAAAATAATCATGTTGAAGGTATGAAGTATGATGGAAATATAGCACTATATGATATCTATGCCAGTGTAAGAGAAATATATTATACCAATAATACTTGGATAAATAATATAAGCTTCTCTGATTTAAATTATAAGGATTCCAGTGCTACTAATACGCTGATGAAAGCAAAGAATGGACCCGGAGCTTTTAAAAGGTACTTTGCAAACAACTATTTCAAGACGACAAAAGAATTTGCAGAAATGCATGGAAAAGACCCTGAACAAATGATTGTACATTTTATGGACTTATCTGATACGGCAGATGAATGGATTATCAAAAATAATACCTTTCATATTTATAGAATGAAATTTAGTCCTTCAAGTGAGGACATATATAGTATGAAGGTTGTTGATAATGAGATTGAATGTGAACATGCAGAAGGTGCAATCATTTATTATAGAACTAATTCAAATGTTGATTATGCTAATAAATCACATGTATTAAAAGGAAATACAATACGCATTAGAAAAAGACAGTTTGAAGGAACAATAACACTAGTTAAAACAGTTGATTACTCCGACAATCAAAATTCAATACCTTTAGTAGTGGTTGAAAATAATAATGTTATTGCACCACTTGCTTACTGTATAGATAATATTCGTACTGAAAAATTAATTTTTAAGGACAACTATGTTGAGCATAAGGATGATGAAAATGTGGATTTATATGCTGGTGTTATGTATGGTCCTGATACAAAAATAGGAGAATTGGCAAATATAAACAATAATTTTGTTAGTAAGATAGGAATGTTCTTTGAGCCTAGAACCTATCATGGACATTCAGAAGTTACGGAAGACTTCACGATTACACGAAAAGGAGTATCATCCTAT
The DNA here is from genome assembly GCF_030730905.1 of Chengkuizengella axinellae. GTDB lineage: Bacteria > Bacillota > Bacilli > Paenibacillales > KCTC-33759 > Chengkuizengella > Chengkuizengella axinellae. The sequence continues at coordinate 1,111,787 of NZ_JAVAMP010000001.1, forward strand.
AATTCATCTTTTCAATTTGAAAAGTATAATCCAGATGTACAAACACAAAGATTTTTGAGAGACTATGAAATAACCTCTAGTGAAGGTACAGTTAAATTTAGATTAATTGTGCAGTATGGATATGACAGTCAAGCGGATAGAAATTATGTTACTTACATGAATAGCTCAGGAGAACAGCGAACACGTTTATTATATTATCAAGAGGATGATATAAAAGAAGGCGATGGAGAATCTGTATTTCTATATGATTTTGAAGGTGAAGGCCCGCAAATAGAAATAAAATTTGAAAATAGTGAAAGCTATTCTATCTTTCATATCCCTAACTTTGTAGATGAAACAAAAGAATATACTTTACACATTAGAATGAGAAATTTTCCTACTACTGAAACGAATTTACCTGTAGTATCACTTGCAGGAACAAGCTTATCAACAACAGCTAATGTAAGAGATTTTGGAGCAACAGGTGACGGGGTGACGGATGATGCTGCAGCCATTGATAGTGCTATCGCATACATGGAGGCTAATCCGAAGGTTGTAAACCTTTATTTTCCTAAAGGTGTTTATTTTGTAACAGATAGATTAGTTGTTCCTAGCACCACTAATATAATAGGTGATGGTATGACGCACTCTATTATAAATACTACAGATGGAGCTGACGGAATTATCGTTTCAGATATAGGTGACAATCAAAGTGTACATTGGCGTGATTTTACAATCAATGGAGGAGGTCGTGACGCTATTCATGTAGGCGGAGGGTTCGCTGATTTTAAATTTACGAATGTGTCAGCCAATAATGCAAGCAGACATGGATTTTATTTTGTATCCTGTGAAAACGGTGTTTTTGAAAACTGTGTTGCTCAAAATAATGCAGAATGTGGATTCTACAGCGATAATACAGATAACGTAACTCATCTAAACTGTAAAGCAATTAATAATGTGACAGGTATATTTCTTGGGGATTACAGTGTGGTAAACTCATGTATATTTAAAAATAATCATATGGCCGCTATACATGCCGATGGTGTAATTAGTTTAGGAATAAGAAACAACATTTTTGATACACCTGTAACACCTTCGCCTACTGAAAATCAGTATCTTATTTTATTAGAAAATTGTCAGGCAGTTGAAATAGCTTCACAGTATGTTTTTAGGCATGTTGATATGGCAATAGGCATTTATAATAGTCATCAAATCACTTTATCTGCATTAGCAGGACTTGTAACTTTAGAAAACTGGTTGGAAGGTGATTACACAGGTTTATTTGTTGATTCAGATTCAACGAATATAACAATCACTTCAAACAATAATTATCCTTTTATTATTGAGGACCCAACAGAAATTAATATTATTTCAACACAAAATGAGAAAAGGGATGCTTTAGATGGTTTGGGAATCATACGGGAAGAAAGTTCAGATCATGCAGGTTTTGCAAATGGATGGATTCCAGATGATGGGATGACAGGTGTTATAATTGAAGATTCAAAAGCATGGGGCAATTGGTTACAGCAAGTAACACCTTCCTCTGCACTTCAAAAGGTATCTATTGATAAAAAAGTTAGATCTAACACTAGATACACAGTAGGGATTTTATTGAGAAATGAGATGGACGTAGCAATCCATTTTCCATCTGGGGTTCAAAGTAGCACTATCCCACCTACTGGCAAAGGCATGAGATTTTTGACATTTACTTTCAGTTCTGGTTCCAGTCCTGATGATCTTCTAAGTATTTTGTTATTAAATGGTGAAGGAATGAATTGTGAAATTGGTGGTGTTAAAATAGTTGAAGGTTATTATCATACAACTAATTTTCCCCTTGCAAAAGAACAGCATTTAGTTGAAAAACCTACTTTTATTAATGTGTTAGATCATTTTGCAGACCCAACAGGAGTGGAAGATTGTTCAGAGGCTTTTGATTTAGCTGTAGCAGAAGCAATAAACAAAGGTATTTCTAATATCTATATTCCCACAGGAAGATATGAATTGTCTGATATATGGAAAGTACCTAACTATATAAATATATATGGTGATGGTATGAATAATACAATTTTAAATTCTACAGATCAAAGTGACGCTATCAGAGTATTATCATTAGATAGAGTTAGTTTACATTGGAGAGATTTTTCAGTGAATTGTGATGGTGGAGGTAGAGATGGACTACATTTAACAGGTGTAGATAACTTTAAGTTATCTAACATAAAAGTTACTGGAGCCGCTGAAAATGGAATCTATATTTCAACATCTTCACAAGGTATTATTGAAAACTGTGTAACAGAGGATAATATATTAAGAGGTATTTATGCAAATAACGCAGACGGATTGAAAATTACTGGTTGTAGAATTTCAAGAAATAATGTAGGTGTATATGCACAAGATTATTGCTTTATCGAATCTAATTATTTTGATTCAAATACTTTTTCAGATATACATTTTGAATTCATAACGTTTGGTATCATACAAGGAAACTATTTTGCTGAGTACCTTCCTGTAACACCGACTCCAGATTCACACTATATATTAGTTGAGAATTCAAGAGGTATTCAGATACAAGGACAACAAGTCTTTATGGAAAGAGGTACAGCTATAAAGCTTGTTGACAGTCGAGCAATTACAATGTCTGCTTTATCGTCATCTTTTATTGAAGCGTCAAGTTGGCAAGCTGGACATTTAGGATTATTTGTTGAAGCTGATTGTGCAAATATTATATTAATGGCAAGTGATAACGTACCTATGAATATTGTAAACAGTGATGATGTAACAATACTTTAATTAAATATTACATGCACAAATCAGACCTTAGACCATATAAAATGAGTGGTCTTATTTGTATATAAAAGTTTTAAAAAATTTAAGTGGAGTATTTTAATGAAAGAAGGCATTTTTATTTCGACAGTAGTAGTAATAGGTGCTTCATTACTTCACTGAATTTATTAGTAACCATAGTTTCGCAAAATTGAAATGAATCGGAATAATTCAGTGTAGAGGGGGAATGAAATTGAGTACAAATAAAACAGAACATTTAAAATTGCATAATTGGGAAGGCACAGATAAAGTTTCAAGGCAAGAATTTAATGAAAACTTTAGTATGATAGATCAAGCTGTTTCAGAAAAAGCGGTTAATGTTAAATGGTTTGGTGCTTTAGGAGACGGTTCATCCGATGATACAGATGCGTTACAAAATGCTGTTAATTTTACACTGGAAAGAGGAGGAAACTTATATATACCAAATGGTGAATTTATTCTTACAAGTCAACTTAATATTATAGGTGCTTTAAACATTACAGGTAATGGAATTAATCAAACGATTTTAAAATGGGGTGGATCAGATGACGGAGTTTCTAACTTGATCAATATCGTGAGTCCTGATGGTAGAATAGATGATTTTAAGATTGTAGACTTAACAGTATCGGGAGCACCTAGACATGGATTTTTCTTATATGATACTCATGCATGGACCTTTCATAATGTAAAATCAGAAAGAAACGGTGGAGACGGTTTTCGATCTGAGTATTGTTGGAAGGGTTCTTATTATAGTTGCCAAGCATATAGAAATGGTGAAAATGGATTTCAAAGTACAAATGAAGGTCAGACAGTTGAGTTTATTAGCTGTTGGGCATTATCTAATACATTAGCTGGAATAAAACCTGCTCAGAAGTCTATTATTGCTGGAGGGACAGTTGAGAATAATGGTTTAGCAGGTCTTCACATTACGAATAGTAGTGTCAGTGTTAATGGAGTATATTTTGAAGCAGAATATAGTCCTCCAAATGAAAACAGTTATACTTATCAAGTTCTGATAGAAAACACTTTTTCAGTTTCAATTAGTGGTAGTAACTGTCTTGAAAAGATGGATATTGGATTAGGGATTTTCAATTCACAGGATGTTTTTATAAATGGGTGTGGCGCTAAGAATAGAGCGGAAGTATATGCTTGGGATGATAGAGAGCAAACAGGTATCTGGGTAGGTAATAGGACAGGTGATAATGTAGGGCAACCTTGTGAAAATATTGTGTTTGCTGGTTGTACACCAGTTCCAATGCTGATTGAAGATTATAATTCTGTCATCATTGTCGGAGATGCAGTTGAAGACATACTCGGGGGAGAAGGGTTCTTTAATACAGAAGGAGAAATTACAGGACTAGCTAGTGGAATTGATGGTTTATCTGGAACTCCTGATTTAGAATTAGTGGATACTATACCTTATAAAATGAGAGGTAGTCGTGCTCAAAAAGTAAAAGTATTAGCAAAATATGATGGATTCTATAAGTATGTAAATGTTAAACCCAATACATCCTATACAATTGCTTTTTGGTACTACAGTGAGGATGCTAAAGTCTATATTGAAAACGCAGAAGGAAATCGATTAGGTGGATCAGACTTATACCCTAGAACTATACGACCATTTTGGAGGCATTATGTTTTTAACTTCACTACTGGAGAAAATGTAGAGAACTACTATATTAGAGTGAGATCAAGAAATGAGACTGGTACTTTTTATATAGCAGATATGATATTAACAGAAGGCGCATTTAGATCTACAAACTTTCCTATAAATGATGTAAAAGTAAGTAGCAATAACACAAAAAAGGAAGAAAGTTCAGGAGTAAATGTAAAAGATTTTGGAGCAAAAGGTAATGGTGTTACAGATGATACACAGGCAATTCAAGATGCTATAGATCATGCCATAGGTATAAAAAGCACTGTTTTTATACCTAGCGGTGAATATATCATTACAAGTCAAATAAATATTATACAAGGTGTCAATATCACGGGTAGTAGTATAAAGCACACCATACTAAGATGGGGTGGTATAGAGGATGGTATTTCTGATTTACTTCATATTGAAAATCCAAATGGAAAGATCAATGATTTTAAATTAAGTCATTTTACTGTGGAGTATGCACCAAGGTATGGAGTGTATTGTTATCAAACACATGCATGGATTGTAGAATGTGTTAGATCAAGAAACAACGGTAGTGATGGATTTTTCAGTGAAGAATGCTGGAAAGGCACATTCTATAGTTGTCAAGCAAATTACAACTCTGGTAATGGATTTCATGGAAGTCTCGTCAATGGTCAAACGGTAGAGTATATAAGTTGTTGGGCATTTCAAAATGTACTTGCTGGAATTAAACCTGCAAATCGTTGTGTTATAACTGGAGGAACAGTGGAGGCTAATGGACTTGCAGATATTCATATAACGCAAAGTTATGTAGATATTAGTGGCGTATATTTTGAGGGCGCAACTGATCAGCCAGATACTGCTACTGGACCAAACACATATCATTTACTAATTGAAAATACTCATTCCATTCATGTTAGTGCTTCTAATTGTTTTGGTAGAGTTGATATTGGAACTAAGGTAATAAATTCAAAAGGTATCGTATTCAATGCTTGTGGTGGAGGTGATGAATCAGCAGGGGGAAAAGAAAACACATACGCTTGGGATAGAACGTATCAAACAGGTCTTTGGATTGATAAAGATTGTGAAAATGTAGTTCTAAATGGATGTAGCTCAGTTCCTACAATTATAGAAGATTTTACTAATGTTATTGTAGCAAGTAATGAAGTAACAGATCTATTAAATGGATCAGGATTCTTTAATGAAGAAGGTGATACATTAGGATTAGCAAAGGGATTAGAACCTGAAAATGGTGGGGGCATCATGTCTTTAATTGAGACGATGCCTTATAGGATTAGAGGACAATATGTCCAACAAATTACTGCTGAAGAAAGCTACCAAGGATTTATTAAAAGGTTTGATGTAAAACCTAACACCACTTATTCTATTGCTTTTTGGTATTTTAGTGATGATGTTCAAGTATATCTAGATGATCCGATTCAGCAACGTATTACGGATTCAGATTTATATCCTAGAGATAACTGGAGATATTATGTGTTTCAATTTACAGTTCCTGAAACGGTTATCCAAGATTTTGTAACTTTTAGAACTAGAGATATTGGTACATTTGCAATTGCTGATTTAATCATTGTTGAAGGTGCATACGATATGACTTCATTTCCTCTTGGAAATGTTACTTCATTAAATGAAGAAGAAGTAATAGAAGATAAAACCATAAAATACCTTTCTAATGTTGATTTATTGAACGGATTAGGTGTATTTAGTCAATATAATGATAGTGGTATTGTATCTGAATTAGAGCCAAGAGCTGGAGACCCATTGCTTGCAGGAACACCAGAATTAATTAAATCAGATGAAGCCGTAGGTGAATACCTTCAAAGAATTAATTCTGACGGGTCATATTATCACGGACTATATATTCGTTACAATTTTCAACCTAATACAGCTTATACTTTTGCAATTATAGTTAGAGGTACTACAAGTTTCACTATAGAAAATTCAGAAGGTATTAGTATGGGGAAAGAGGTACTAACAGAAGAATTTCTAATTTTTAATTACAACTTTACAACTTCTGATACACCTGGTGATAAGTTAGATTTTTATAATAGTAGAGAAGTCGGTTATTATGAAATAGCAGGATTTAAATTAGTTGAAGGTACCTATACACTAGATGATTATGATGAAGTCTTTCATTCAGATGAAATTCCAAAAGTAAGTGGTGTATGGGAATCACCAATTGGTACAAGATACAACATAACAATTGATAATACAGGGAATTTTGTAAGTACATTATTAGAATAAGCACAAATTAACTTAATCCGTCTGTATACGGTTTTTTTTATGCAATTTTACAGGAATAGGGGGGAATTCTAATGAGTGGAGATGAAGCAATTAAGCAGCGTATTGATGTACTAGAGAGAGACATAAAAGAATTTAAAGCTGAGATGAAGGGTATGAATGAACGCATTCGCAATACTGAATTATCTGTATCCAAAATTGAAATTATGATGGACCAAATGTCTCATGATTGGAAGGAACTTAAAATACAGTTAGACCGTTTAATATTAAATCAAAGTCAAGGATGGCCTAAGATCACCATTGAAATTCTAAAATGGTCAATATTGATAATTGGATCTTTATTAGGGATTAAAATGGTAATTTAAAGGAGGTTTTAGATTGAACAAACCATTAGTTATATGGGATGCCGGACATGGTGGATCAGACACAGGAGCACATGCATTTGGTACTAAAGAGAAAGATTGGACTTTAGAAGCAGCCTTATATCTTCATAATAGGTCTAAAGAGTTAGGGATTCCTACACATATAGTAAGAGAAAAGGATATTACACTAGAGGCACTACCACGCACTACAATAGTTAAAAATAGTGGTGCAACTTTTTGTATATCATGTCACTTTAATGCTTTTAATAGCCAAGCTAAAGGAGTAGAGACAATCTATTCTATTTTTAAAGGCAGTCATGATAGTAAAGGACTTGCTGAGAAAATTGCTTATGCTATTTCGAATGAAGGAATGGATTTTAGAAGAGTATTTTCTAGACAAGGTACAAATGACTTCGATTATTATTATATGCATCGTATGACGGGAAAAGTAGAAACGGTAATCGTAGAGTTTGGTTTTATAGATAATGAGGGTGATTATGATAAATTACGATTTAAAGAGTTTCGAATAAAACTCTATGAAGCTACCTTACGGGCATTTTGTGAACATACAGGAAACCTATATCAATTGCCAAACTCTTCAATTGATGTTCTTGATGAATATTACAAAGTTCAAATATTTGCGGGCAGCTTATCAGGAGCAGAGAAAGTAGCACAAGAAGCAGAAAATAAAGGTTTTGAAACCTTTATTGTTAAAGAAAAGAAATAAAAAAGGGGGATTTTAAGATGGATTTAGAAATTAACGGGGTTTTAATTGTTGCATTAATTACAGGCTTTGTAGAACTATGTACTCGAATTGGATTGAATAAAAGATATGCTCCAATTATAGCTGTTGGATTAGGTATAATATCAGGAATCTTTTATATAGATGCAGCGAATATTCAAAATAGTATTTTAATAGGAATTACTTTAGGTTTATCAAGTGTTGGTTTATATTCTGGTACTAAAAATACTTTATTAAATAAAACATTGAATGATAAGAAAATATTAGATTCACACATGAAATAAACGAGTTAATAATAATGATAGGATTGTAGCAATGAAATATCATATGGGTTTTTAAATAAGACGAATATAAACGTCTTTTTTTGTTGGGTATAATCATCCAAAGTTATGCTAGGGGCGGGGGCATGGATGATTACATATTTGATATTAAACTAAAGTATCGGTTATTTTAAATCTCCAAATCCACAAACTCACTTACATCATGCTCTTTTTTCAGCTCTCTATATAAATAGTTTTGCTTCGTAATTCTAGGATCGCTATGATCCAACGTATCTGCTATATGATCAAGAGGAGCCCCGTTGGAATAAGCGGTTCGTGCGAAAAAGTGTCTTAAAAAATGGGGAGTCACTCTTTCACCTTGAACTGTAGTTAAACCAGAATGAGCCAATTGTTTTGATAGAGTTGTAGACAAACTTGATAATGAATACCTTTTACCATAACGATTAGGGTAGAAGGGGGATTCATCATCAGAATTCAACTCTATATCTAATCCAACTCTACCTCTATATTCCTTGATCTCTTCTAGTACATAATCCTTAATTAACGCATGGCGAACTTTATCTCTTTTTGTGACGGTTTTCAAATAATACTTTTTCCTCTTTGAATCGTAATATAAATCTGACCAGCTTGGAGTTATAATCTCTGCAAGCCGTAAACCACTTGTAGCAAGCAGCATAATGATCGATTTTACCTTTGGATTATTTTCATAATATTGAATGGCTTGTCTCATTTGTTCTATGGATATATCTCTTTCAACTACTTCAGTTTTATCTATCCTGACTGGATAAAACCCTCTGGTTAAATCCTTCTTTGTATATCTTTCTTGATAACACCATTTTAAAAAACTTTTAACGATATTCAATTTCTTAGTTATTGTGCTGCTTTTATCGTACATTTTTTCAATATGGTTTTGATATCCTTCTATATTTCTACGACTCAACTTCCGTATATCTTCTACCTCATATTCCTTGATCACATATAAAAATTGCAATAATTCTCTTACATACTCTTTTTTTGACTTTTCTTTTCTATTCTTTCCTCTCATATGTATGTACACATAGATCATTTCGACGTTACTCAAATATCTATAATCATAATTTCCGTATTCATCCTCATTTTGCGAGAATTTGCGATGAATGCTTACATACCCTCCCTCATTTAATAATAGGGTTACCATCTCCTTTTTATGCTTTTCAATCAAATTGTGGTTTTCAAATTTATTTAACATCAATTCATTTAATTTAATTTTCAAAAATATCACCCGCGTAATATAAAATATTAAATCTAATTATATCAAAGTAACTAATAAAAAGTCTATTCGTTTCGAAATATTATATATGATTTTAAAATAAAATAATAGGTTATTAGTTTATATTGACTGTAATTAATATGTTTTATATGTATGTTTCTATATTTAAAAAGTTATATTAGTGTGATATAATTTAATAAAGTTATTTTATTAATGTTAATTTTGTAATTGAATTTAAATTTATAAAAATGAATAAGTTAATTAAAGTTAAAAGTGGATGGTGTTTAAATTGAAAAAGTATATGAGTATTACAGAGGTAGCAAATGAGTTTAATATAAGTAAAACATCAGTTTATAAGCTGATGGAGCATTCAAATACAGAAAAAAGGTTGGAACCTATCAATAAAGAGACTCATAGAGGGGATGGGGGGTACAGATTTAAAGCCCAGGATGTAGAGAGAATTAAAGCGTTTTATGAGAAAAAAGACTTAACTTCTTCAGATGCAGCAAAAATATTAAACGTATCAACAACCTATATACATAAATTAATTAAAAATAAAGAAATAAAGTATTATGAGGATGAATATAAGGGGAAACGAACGTATTTTATTAAAAAAGAAGAGGTAGAGCAATACAAATTGGATCATCCTGAGCTTGAGAAAAATGAAACGATTTATCATAAAAAAGAGGGATTGTTCTTGTTTCAACCGTTTAAAAAAGGAGATCAATTAGCTCGAATTCACAAAATAAATAGCAGAGGGAAGAAAAAGGTAGCAGCATTTTTGATTACTGAAAATGGAGAAGAAATACCATATGAAAAAGCGGATGAGGAGGGGTGGAAGAGAGGTGTTGTTTTAGAACATAAAAAGAATATCACCACTTATGGAACTGCTAAATTTGAATTCCCCAAACCAGCGGCTATAAATTCATTAATTTATGATATGATCGTGGAAATGCTCAAGCATATTGGAGCAAACAATATGAAAATAGATGTAGGAGATAAAATAGTAGTTGAAGTAAAAAAGTCAGAATTAAAAGGAATTCAATCACAGACACATTTTGACTATATCGATGCAATGAAAAAATTTATTGTTGAAGGGAAGATAGTAGAAAAATATGATGGTGTATTAATAGATACTGGTCTAACTCCAATGACATTTTATGTAGATGAACAATCAAAAGAGAAAATAATGAATGAAATAAGTGAAGCGGGAGTCTCGATGCATGAATGGTTTAAACGGAAGATTAGCGAGTGATGATCGGTTCTGGATTAGGGTGACCACTTGAAGAGTTTTCAATGAGAGTATATTCAATAGCAGCTGGTATTAGCTGCCAACATTTTTTCTGCCACTTCGTCTATAAAGGTTGCTACTTCACCGTATAATTCCTCAGAAGCTTTATGCAGTTCAAAAAAATGCTCTCCAATTACAAACCAGTGAAATTGTTTAATTTTTTGTACATTACATTTAAAATTGCCAATAATTGATTTAAACTATGATAAGAATAATGAATAAATTTATTACTTCAACCGTTCAACAAAATGCCATTTAAATTTTGTCTTGTCTTGGGACGTGGATCTTCTACAATACATTGGGAAAACGTACGATTGTTAATGCATGATTTTTTTAACGTAAAGTTACACAAACAAGAATCCTCAATTATCTCATTTTGATCACAAGGGGAATTTTGAACCTCATGCTATTGTGGTTTTAAAAGAAAGATTGATCATTTAAAAGAATGTTTGATCGTTTAAAAGAAAGATCGATACAATTGTAAAATAGATTGATCAAAACTCATGAATTAGAATGTGATTCATAAGTTTTTTTTGACTCTCATATTACATAAAAGAGGTCATATTGTGGAACAACAAGTTTTTTTATTGATTTATAGAAGTGAAAGTTTTAAATGCTAATAGAATTATTTCCGATAGGGTACGTTTTTCTAAAACTAGGCAACATAAAACTTTTCAGTTTCTTGATATTGAAAGCAATCTAAAAGTTGCATATAATTGATACATGAATTGGGATAAAGACACTATATTCAAAGCACTTGGCGACTCGACTCGGCGGCTTATTTTAGACGAGCTTTCCGAACGAAAAGAGCTGACTTTGTATGAACTGACGGCACGTCTCATTATGAAGCACGACCTTTCCATTTCGAGACAGGCGATCGCTAAACATCTTACTACATTGGAAAATGCAGGGCTGGTAAAATCAAAACGAAAGGGAAAATATCGAGTAATTATGTTTAACAACGAACCACTTAAAAACTTACTGAAAGGATGGATAGAATAATTTTATAATATCGGAACAGGAATTTCTGACGAATGTGTAGGATGTTCAGCTTACTACAAGATTGTTAGCACATCAAAATAATGAGGGAGGCAACAACAGTATGAAAATCGTTGTTACTAGTATATTTGTACAAGATCAAGACAAGGCACTGGAGTTTTATACAAAAAAGCTTGGGTTTGTAAAAAAGGAGGACGTTCCCGTCGGAGAATTTAGGTGGTTAACTCTTGTTTCTCCCGATGATTTGGATGGAACAGAGATTTTACTAGAACCAAATGACAATCCTGCCGCCAAAGATTATCAAAAGAAGATATTTACCGATGGCATCCCAGCAACAATGTTTGGCGTTGAAGATATTTATAAAGAGTACAAAGGGTTAATAGCAAAAGACGTGAGGTTTACTATGGAGCCGACAGAAATGGGCGAAATCACAATGGCTGTCTTCGACGATACATGCGGGAACCTTATTCAGATAGTGCAGAAGTAACCTAGTATTAAACGACTTTATGGAAGTTTTAAGTTTGGTGAAGTGTTTGTTGTTTGTTATAAAAAAAGAACTTTTACCCTGTCCTATTTATAGGATGGGGTTATACATTTTATAAGGTCTTAAGATTAAATTTGTTATCATACTATAATGGCAATGTAATAATCAGAATAAATTATAGTAGTGATCTTCGACAA
>NZ_JAVAMP010000010.1 GCF_030730905.1 Chengkuizengella axinellae
TAATACCTGTATATGTATATGTTTGATTTGACTTATTGGAGAGATACCCAAGTGGCTATAAGGGGCTCCTCTGCTAAGGGAGTAGTCGTGTAATGCGTGCGTGGGTTCGAATCCCACTCTCTCCGCCAGATCAATAATTGGATTTGTCGGTGTAGCTCAGCTGGCTAGAGCGTACGGTTCATACCCGTGAGGTCGGGGGTTCGATCCCCTCCACCGACACCAAAAAAATACTTGATTTAATGGACAAGATTGTGATAATATAAAAAAAGTCTTGTCTAAGAAATGAGGACGCTTAGCTCAGCTGGGAGAGCATCTGCCTTACAAGCAGAGGGTCGGCGGTTCGATCCCGTCAGCGTCCACCACACGCCGTTGTAGCTCAACTGGTAGAGCAACTGACTTGTAATCAGTAGGTTGGGGGTTCAAGTCCTCTCGACGGCACCATGTAATACTAGGAGCTGTGGTGTAGAGGCCTAACATGCCTGCCTGTCACGCAGGAGATCGCGGGTTCGAATCCCGTCAGCTCCGCCATTAAAGAAACACATAAGGGGTGATGAACCCAGCAGGGTTCGTTGAAGCATAAGCTTCGTAAGGAAATACTTCGCAGTCTCGTAACAAAGTGAAGAGTATCCCGTCAGCTCCGCCACTAAAGATAATTTAAACCTCACTTTAAGGGGTAAAGTTTGGCTCGATAGCTCAGTCGGTAGAGCAGAGGACTGAAAATCCTCGTGTCGGCAGTTCGATTCTGTCTCGAGCCACCATTTGCAAATTGAATATTTTGTGGAGGATTAGCGAAGTGGCCAAACGCAGCAGACTGTAAATCTGTTCCCATCGGGTTCGGTGGTTCGAATCCATCATCCTCCACCATTTGCGAGCCATTAGCTCAGTCGGTAGAGCACCTGACTTTTAATCAGGGTGTCGAAGGTTCGAATCCTTCATGGCTCACCATTTAATTAATAAATCAACTTCCTATAAGGAAGTTTTTTTGTATCTTCAATTAACAGTACAAACTAACAAATTTCCATATATCATCACATAACTTCATTCTCATAAATGTAGCATGTTGACCAATCCATCGATCATAAATATTAATTATACTCATAAAAAAGGTATGTTATTGTATTTATTTTAAAGATGGGAGGAATTTAGATGAGTGCTATTATTGGATTAGATTTAGGCAGAAGTTATGTAAAAGCATATACAGGTTCTAAAATATTTCATTTTCCTTCTATTATTGGAGAATGGCGTGACCGTAGATTATTAACTGATTATGGTGAGAATGCGATAGAATGTTATTTTAATGATGAGAAATTTTTTGTTGGTACCTTAGCGCAAAATGAATCAGAATTTTATAGAAGTATGATGACAGATAATAAATCTCATACGGATGCACGTTTGTTGGCATTAATATCAATTCACCGTGCAGCATTATCAGATAATATCTTAGTGGTTACAGGTCTGCCTGTTGCACAGCATAACGATACAAATAAAAAGAAATTGCAGGAGTTATTAGTGGGTTATTGGGAAATTGAAGTAAACGGTATTGAAAGAAATTTTCACATATCTGATGTAAAGGTGGCTGTTGAAGGTGGAGCTGCTTTTTGGTCATCACCTAAAGACGGTTTAATTAGAGTGGTTGATGGTGGAAGCAAAACGATTAATTATGTAACTATGATCAATAGACGATATGTTGATAGAGAATCTGGTTCGCTTCCTTTTGGGTTTGGAACCAATAAATCGGGTAATAATAAGGAGTTAGCAAATCGAATTGCTGGTGAAGTAAGTAAAAAGTGGGGAGATCTCGATGAAGTATGGGTTGTTGGTGGAAAAGCACGTGAATTAACCGCATTACTACAACCTTACTTTCCAAATGCTAAGCCAATGCAAAATCCACTTTATGCGAATGCCATTGGTTATTATCGAATTGGCAAAACAGTTGAGTCATGAGCTATAAGAGAAGAACGGTGTGTTTTAATCTGGAGAATCGTAGTGAAAATGACTTATATGAGTGGTGTATGGCTGAAAGTGATAATTTTAGTAAATTTGTAAGAGATATTTTATCCTTATATAAGGATAACCAAGCGTTAATAGAAACTAAACGAAATGATGCTTCAATTATTGATGAATTTATGATAAAGAATAAAATGAATGACGATGATAAGATGTATATGAATGATATTTTATAGCACGATCATTTTGAAATGTAAACCAGTAGTTGACACTTAGCTAAAAAATATGATAACATCAATGAGTCAATAATTTAATCATGCGCGTGTGGCGGAATTGGCAGACGCACTAGACTTAGGATCTAGCGTCTTACGACGTGGGGGTTCGACTCCCTTCACGCGCACCATCTTAAAAAATGATGATAATACAAATACAATTATCCTGAAGTCACCTATGGGTGATTTTTTTATTTTATTACTTCCAATACCATCACAACTCTGCTGAAATAGAGGAAAATAAAATTCTAGTTTTTCACGTAAAACAATTAATAACTTTTCTGCTCCTCCACCGGTTAATGAATGAACACGGTTTATGAGAAAAAATTCTCAGTCCTCTTAATTATCTTTGAAAAGTTTGATTTTTTCAATTAATTCCTATAACCCTGCTACTCTTCCTAAATTTTATACTGGACAAGTTTTTAAATTAATACATAATTAATATGAATGTAATTTATATTACAGATAAATGTAATGATTGTTTGTTACATTAAATGAAGAAAATATCCTTTGAGGAAAAGGTGTGAAAATAAATGAAGAAATATGATCTAATTGTAATTGGAGGAGGAGCAGGTGGTTTAACTGCTGCTGCTGGTGGAGCTAATTTTGGTGCGAAGGTTGCCTTAATTGATAAAGCATCTTTTGGTGGAGACTGTTTATGGACGGGATGTGTACCCACCAAATCTTTAATTCAATCCGCTAAAATAGTACAAACGGCGAAAAAAGCATCTCATCTTTTTGATTTGGAAGTAAGAGGTGTACCTAATTTTAAGGCAGCTAGAGACCGTTTAAATGAGTCCATCGCTACCATTCAAAAACATGATGATGATCAAAGATTTATTGATATGGGAATTGATGTTTATCATGGTTCAGCAACATTTAAAAATGAAAATGAAATTAAAATTAATGGTGAAACAACCATTAAAGGTAAACGTATTGTTATTGCAACAGGCTCAAGACCTATGATTCCTCCAATTGATGGTATCAAAGAAACAGGATATCTTACAAATGAAACTGCATTGCAGTTAGACAAACAACCTGAATCTTTATTGGTGGTAGGTGGAGGACCAATTGGTTTAGAATTTGCACAATCTTTCACCAGATTTGGAACGAAAGTCACTGTAGTGGAAATGGGGGCTACGATTTTAGGTAAAGAAGATTCCGACCTGGTTCCATACGTAATTGATTCTTTAAAAAGTGAAGGTGTGCAATTTATTACAGGTGCTAAAGTAGTGAAAACCGCTTTAACAAGTGCTGTCAAAGAAGTTACAATCGAACAAAACGATCAGCAATTTGTGTTAAAATTTGATGAGATTTTATTAGCTTCAGGCAGAGTTCCTAATTCAGATAAGCTTGAGCTTGAAAATACAGACATTAAGACAAATCGTGGGTATATTACAGTAAACAAAAAGCTGCAAACAAGCGTTCCTCATATATATGCAATTGGAGATGTAAACGGGTACTATCCTTTTACGCATAAAGCAGGTTATGAAGGTAAGTTAGTGGTTTCTAATGCCGTATTTGGCTTGAAGAGAAATGCTGATTATACTAATCTGCCATGGGTAACATATACAGATCCAGAGCTCTTCCACTTAGGATTAACAGAGGAAGAGGCAAGGAAATCTGGTAAAAAAATCAAAGTATATAAAACACCATTAGATGATGTGGATCGTTTTGTTTCAGATCATGAAACAAAAGGGTTAATTAAAATCATTGCAGATGAAAAAGGAGTTATTTTAGGAGCACATGCTGTAGGTCCTGGTGCAGGAGACTTTATGCAAGAGGTTGTTTTTGCTAAGCAGTTTGGACATAAAATTGGCTCCATATCCAATGTGATTCATCCTTATCCAACTCATGTTGGTGGTGTTCAAAGAACTGCGGATTTATATTGGAGAGAGAAACTGGCTTCAAGTTCTATAATGAATGTATTAAAAAATTATGTGAAATGGTTTAGATAAATGGAGGGGCTATAGATGAATAGGTCTATCAAAAAATTATTATTGTTTGCACTTCTTGTTGCTGTAGGAATTACAATATTATTTGTGTTTGATCTTCGACGATTTACACCCGAAAATATTAGAGATTTCATTTTATCATTTGGTGTATGGGCTCCTATATTATATATTTTTCTATACACAGTACGACCACTCATTTTTTTCCCAGCTATCGTATTAACCTTATCCGGAGGTTATACTTTCGGTCCATGGTGGGGAACTCTATACGATTTAATAGGAGCAACAATGGGAGCATGTTTGGCGTTTATTATCGCTAGAACCTTGGGGAGAGAAACTATAGAGCGTTGGTTAGGTGATAAAATAAAAAAAATGGATGATATTTCAGAGGAAAAAGGGTTCAAAACCATTTTATTTATTCGCTTAGTTCCACTAATTCCTTTTGATGTGATTAATTATGGAGCAGGTTTATCTAAGGTGAAACTGAAAGACTATGCACTAGCTACTTTGATTGGTATCCTGCCAGGTGCTTTTGCTTACAATTATCTCGGAGCCTCTTTTCATAATTTTTCAACTGAATTTTATTTTGCCATTGCACTAGTCCTTATATTAATGTTGGTGCCTACCATCTATAAATGGTCAAAAAAAAAGAAAAAATTAGCGAATATTAAAGGTTAGAATAGGGGATGTAAGCTTTGAATAAAAGGGTTATTATTTTATTGCTCCTGATCAGTATTTTAATGATTGTTTTATCTGGATGCGGTAATCAAAATCAAACAGAACAAACACAAACCAGTTCGGAAAATTTATTAGAAACTGAAACTGATTGGGAAACCATTTTGAAAGAGGCTGAAGGGCAGACTGTTAACTTTCATATGTGGGGTGGAGATGAGAGGTACAATCGTTATATTGATGAATTCATAGCACCGAAATTAAAAGAGTCAACTGGTGTTGTTTTAAATAGAGTAGCTATTCAAGATACAAAAGATGTCATGAATAAATTGAATAATGAGAAGTCTGCAAATAAAACAGATGGAACTGTAGATATCATATGGATCAACGGTGAGAATTTCAAACTTGCAAAAGAGAATGAACTGTTATGGGGTTCATTTGCATCACAATTGCCTAATGTGAATCAGTATGTAGATATTAATGCACCTGACATACAATTTGATTTTGGGCAAAATACAGAAGGGTATGAAGTTCCTTGGGGAAAAGCTCAGTTTGTTTTTATTTATGATGAGTCTAATATAACTCACCCTCCTACATCCTTTGAGGAGCTTGGTGAGTGGATGGAAGAAAACCCAGGGAAGTTTACGTATCCTGCGCCACCTGATTTTACAGGGAGTGCGTTTGTAAGGCAAGCACTATATGAAACTACAGGTGGATATGAACAATACTTGGAACCTGTAAACGATATAGAACAAGATTTCACTCCATTATGGAATTATTTAAATGAAATTGAGCCTAATCTATGGCGTAACGGGGAAACTTACCCTGAAAGCTTGGCTAAATTAGATCAGCTGTTTAGTAGTGGTGAAGTGTGGATGACAATGGCATATGATCCTGGAAAAGCATCCAGCCATATTGAACAAGGGTTGTTTCCAGACACGACTCGTACGTTTGTTTTAGATGGAGGTACAATATCGAATACACATTATTTATCCATTCCATATAATTCTAACCATCAAGCAGGGGCAATGGTAGCCATTAATTATTTGTTATCACCTGAGGCTCAGCTAGCAAAAATGGATCCAGAGCATTGGGGAGAAGGGATGGCATTAGATCCTTCTAAATTAGATGATGTTGATCAAAAGAAATTAGAGGAGCTTGATCTTGGTATAGCAACTTTGCCTGCGGAACAATTGGCTGAATTTAAAGTACCAGAGATTCCAGCAAATTATGTAAAAGTATTAGAGGAAGGTTGGTTTGAGTATGTTGCAAAAAGGTAATCCATATCTTTATGTATTACCTGCAGTACTTTTTATCTTAATATTTTTTTTCGGTGGGTTGTTTCAGGGTTTGCTACAAAGCTTTGGTATCACACCATATAATAAAGACTTGGTTTTTACTACCTTAGCTTATCAGGAGCTGCTTCAATCAGCAGACTTTTGGCAATCTCTCTTACTCACCTTTAGAGTATCATTTTTATCTACTATGTTATCTGGACTTCTTGGAATACTTTTTGCATTTATTTTATTTATAATGGCATTAAAGGGATATGATTCTAATACAGCTTCATTATTTTATCGTATTTTTCAGTATCCTTTAGTTATTCCTCATTTAGCTGCTGGGTATTTATTTTTACTGCTGCTGATGCAGAGTGGCTGGATTTCTAGAATTGGTTATCACTTTGGTTGGGTTGAAGAAATTCACCATTTTCCTATTCTTGTGAACGATACTTTTGGGTGGGGTATGATTTTAACTTACACATGGAAAGAAGCACCATTTATTACCTTGATGATCTATCCAGTTTTATTTAGAATTCATAAATCATGGTATGAAGTTGCAAGGTTGTATGGATCCAATACGAGAAAATTTATAAGCAATATTGCAGTACCACTTATTTTACCTGCTTGGTTGTCGTCTTTATTTATCGTATTTGCGTTCACCTTCTCCGCTTTTGAAATTCCATATTTGTTGGGTGTGACCTATCCTAGGCTGCTGCCCGTTTACTCATTTGAGTTATTTACACATGGAGGATGGATGGAACGTTCACAATCACTGGCATTAAATATTATATTGGCCTTCATTACAGCGATATTAGGCGGTTTATCTTATAAAATAAGCAAGAGATGGTTATTGAATGAAAGGAGGGGGTGGGAATAAGGCTAAAAAATATATGGACTCTATTTATCATCTTTTTTTTAATCTTGTTTTCATTCCCATTATTTGCGCTTATATTTACTAGTTTTGCTAAAGGCTGGAGATGGCCGATGCTTTTGCCAAGCGATTTTAGCTTGAGGGCCTGGGAGTATGTTTTTTCTCCTTCTGCAGGAACATGGGGAGCGATTGGAAGCAGTTTATGTATTGCTTGTATAGTAACACTAGTAAACATCTTAATCTGTTTACCAGCAGCAAATGTAATTGCACGAGTGAATTTTAAAGGAAAGATATGGGTAGAAGGCATTTTATACTCTCCTTTAATTATCCCGCCATTCATTACAGTGATGGGTATTCATATTACATTTATTCATTTAGGTTTAACTGAAACGATTTTGGGTGTTATTTTAGCTCATATTGCACCTACCTTACCTTATATGTTAAGGGCGCTCGTGATTAGTTATCAGACTTTGGGATTTAGCTGGGAGGAACAGGCTAAGATGCTTGGAGCGGGAACTCTAAATCGACTTCGATTTGTTTTGCTTCCACACCTTCTTCCAGGTATAGTTGCAGGTTCGAGTTTAACTCTGTTAGTTTCTTTAAGCCAATATTTAATAACGTTTCTAATTGGAGGAGGGCAGGTTGTTACACTGCCAATTATTTTATTTCCATTTATCAGCGGTGGGGATATAGCTATAGGTTCTGCGTATACGATTTTATTTGCTGGAATTGCATTGTTCTCTCTTTGGTTGATGAATAGTTTATTAAAAAGATATTATAAAACGCGTATCTTATTCATTAGATAGTGCAGGTTTTAGGTGGAGGATGTAATGGGTGACTTAGTAATTACAAAAATGAGCAAGAAATTTCAACATCAGATTACAGCAAACGATTCTAGTTCTAATCCTCCGTTTCAATTGCGATCCGCAGATCTAAAGATCCATGAAGGAGAATTTTTTGGAATAATAGGTCCTTCAGGATGTGGGAAAACTACACTTCTAAAATGTATCGCTGGATTAATTTCTCCAGATAAAGGCGAAATATTTTTAGGAAAAGAAAATGTAACACATGTCCTACCAGAGAAAAGACAGTTTTCTATGGTGTTTCAACAACCTTTGTTATTTCCACACATGAAGGTGATAGATAATGTTGCATTTGGATTAAAAATGCAGGGTATTAATAAAAAAATGCGTTGGAATAAAGCTAAAGACATGCTTCAATCTGTGGGTTTATCAGGTTATGAATATAGACATCCTTCCGAGTTGAGTGGTGGACAGCAGCAAAGGGTTTCATTAGCAAGGGCACTGCTTATGAATCCAAAAGTACTTTTTTTAGACGAACCATTCAGTGCATTAGATCCAGACTTACGTGAAGAGATGCGAGAATTGGTCAAACTGCTTCATCAAAAATTAAAAGTAACCGTATTATTAGTTACACATGACCGAGAGGAAGCCTTTCAATTAGCAGATCGACTAGCAATCATGGACGAAGGCAAGGTCTTGCAAATAGATAGTCCTAAACTATGTTATGAAAAGCCTGTGAATGTTCAGGTAGCCAAGTTTTTAGGTTCCAAGAATGTGATTGAAGGTGAAGTATCAGACGGAATATTTAGGGGAAAACATTTAGAAATAGCTTATACAAATTATGCTTTTTCAGAGAATAAAGGATGGATTATTATTCGTCCAGAGTTGTTAAAGAGAATACATTCTGAAATCATAAGTCGTGAAGAAGGAATATTTAACTTTACAGGTCGAATAACAGAAGTATCTTACCGTTCTGGATTTGTTCATTACAAAGTAAATGTACACGGACAAACACTTTATGTGATTGAATCAAACCAATCTGATCTGCCTGAAGTAAATGAACAGGTGACCTTGCAATTAAACATGAAAAAAGTACACTTTATTCCACAAATGGGGTCTTAAAAATTGTGGTGGTGGTTGAACAAAAAAAGTGTGAGGAGTGAGGATGATGTTAGATACACATGCTCGACATGTTGTGCAGCCATTCATTAAACGAACGGCCCAGTTATTATTAAATTTAGGATTAACAGCGAATCAAGTGACATGGATAGCGTTTCTTATAGGTGTAAGCACAGGTGTTTTCATCTATTTTGAGTTTATGGTTACAGCTGTGATTTTACTCTGGGTTTCAGGGTTTCTAGATGCAATTGACGGATCAATGGCTCGTGAGCAGAAGAAAACAACGGCTTGGGGTACGGTTATGGATATTACATTTGATCGTATTGTAGAGCTTTCTGTAATCATTGGATTAGCTGTAGCCTTTCCAGAGGCACAGTTTGTATTGTTGTTATTAACAGCATCGATTGTGTTTTCAATGACCGTATTTTTAACCGTGGGCGCCTTATCTGAGAAAAAAGGAATAAAATCTTTTTATTATCAAGCGGGTTTAGCTGAACGAACAGAAGGCTTTATTTTATTTTCAATGATGATCATATTGAATCATTGGCTGATATGGATCACCGTATTGTTTTTTATCGTTGAAATGTTTACGGCAATGCAACGTTTGCTGGAAGCTAGCAAAATATTGAAGGAATAGGTGTTTACTTAAAATAATTGGTAATTATTATAGTGATGCAATTTTTTTCTAGACCTATGATCATAAAAGTAGTAAATTTATATAATAGAAAAATGAATCTAACTAAGTGCTGATTTGAAACTGAATTCAAGTCAGCACTATTTTCATCTTCGAGAGACACCGATAGGAGTTTTTGTTCGTATGATATTGTAGAAGGAATTGAAAGGATTTAGTTATGAATAAAGTAAAAAATTGGCTTGCTTTGTTATTTGGCAAACGAATCTTTAAAACTGGATTATCGGTATTTATAACTGCAACCATATGTGAGTTATTAAATTGGCCAGTATTGTTTGCCATCATTGCAGCGATTGTAACAATTGAACCTACAGTTAACGCTTCAATCCAAAAAGGAAAAATACGTTTACCAGCAGCTGCTATGGGAGCTGGAGTGGCTATGTTTTTTGATTTTGCACTAGGACAAACCCCAATTTCCTATGCCTTAGCAGCTGTGATTACCATCTTATTGTGCCATAAGTTTCGTTGGGATGATGCTATTATCGTTGCTACATTAACCGCGGTAAATATGATAGCAATAACGGAAAACGATTTTTTTGTTAGTTTTATAACAAGAGTTGGAACTACATCTGTAGGCATTATTACTTCTGTTATAGTAAACTTTTTTGTGCTTCCACCTAATTTTATGGGGCAAATATCCAAGGCCAAAATTAATTTAATGTCGGATACTAAAGCGCTAGTAGATAAGATCATATCCTTTCAATTGGACCAAAAAGGAAATCTTGAAGATTTGGAAAAAACATTGTCTTCATTACAGAAGCGAGTCAGTCATACGATAAAATTAATAGATTACCAGAAGGAAGAATACCGCTATCATCGTTTCAAGAAAACAGAATATAAACTTTTAAAAAATTTACAAACAAAAATGAATCTTTTAGATAAAATAAATCATCATGTAGCGGATCTATTGTATTTAACTTCTGAGCATCAATGTATTCAGAAAAATGATAAGGATGTTTTAAAGAAGGCTTGGCGTGATATAGCGTTATATTTTGATTGGCAGCAAAAAAACGGTGAAAAGACGTATGAGATTCATCAAAATATTTCAGCTCTCTTTTATATATTACATCGACAGATTGATGTTGAGAAAACGGAAGATTATATGGATAAAAGCAGCTCCATAGCGTATGAGTTGCTGGCGATTCATTCTTTGATCTGCAAAAAGTCATTTTTTAAACCAACCGAAACAAGTTAAAAACACCTTACTTTACCTTCGCAAATGTAGTCAAAAAAACCGTGATGCTTTATGATGAAAGCAATATTCACGGTATGAAATTGAAATATCATTCATTTCCAGATATAAATTGATTTGAATCACTTGTTAGGGGATTTACAGGAAAATATACTTGAGGTTTTTGAGTTGTGTATATATCGTTTCCTCTTAATATTTTTAATTGCTCCCATTCTATTTGAATGATAGAAAAGAAGTTGCTCATCATAGCTTGAATATCAGATTTATTTAGTTTCATGTTTTGTTTGGCTTCATTTATTAATAAAAAAACGAGGGTTCGTAAATAATCTTTAACACTTTCATCAGCATTCATACCTAATTTAGTTGCAATAAAAGTATGCGTGGCAGCTAATGACAATCGGCTGTTATCGTCTGCTTCTACTTTAAAGAAACTAAAATCCAACCAAGGATATAGTTTTTTAGACAATGTCAGCAATATTTTTCTTAAATGAAAAGTTGAGGGATCATTTTCATTGAGGGATTGGCACAAATATTTATTTAGTTTCCATACATTATTTAAATCATTTATTTGGAAAGATTCATACATACATTTTATCATTAATCCATGAAACTTAATAAAATGATGATCGATTAAATGTGACAAATATTGCTGTAAATCAGTTAGGGAATGCAATTCATCTTTTTGTAAATATTTAATGATCTCGGAATAATAAGGGGTTAATTCCACAGCTGCTTCTGGTTTTAATGTTCGGACATAAAACAATAGTTTTGTATCATTCCTCATTGCTCTCACCTCCTATATATATGACATTTACATAACATAAAACCCAAGGGTATATTTATATGTCATTAATATTAACATTAACATTTGGTTATTACACTGCGCCAAACTAAAATTCCATAAAAAAACCTATCAATTAACACATATGCGTTATGTTATATAACATGTTGTGCTGAGGGTAATGAAACACCTGCTGTATGACAGTCCCTTTTCTTCAAGGAGGAGGCAACAGCTTAATTTCAAAGTGACTAGCGATATATCAGTACTTCCTGTAATAGTCTAACTTTCAGCGGGTACTGAAAGAAAGATTCTATTTATCATATTCAAGTTTGATTTATTTGAATGTGTACTTGTCTTAGTGTGATTACATCAATTTTTATGTTATCGTATGAGCTATTGTTATTTCGGAAAAACTAACGATCATTGAGATGTAAGAGGATGTGATCGTTATTTTGTTTTACCTTCTCCCATTTATAGTAGCGTTTGGAACAGTATATGCATTGGTGCCAGTAATGAAGGATGCTGCCATAAAAATAAAGTTTGTGGATCAACCGAGCAAAAGAAAAATACATCATTCCCCTATTCCTTTAATGGGTGGGGTAATCATATATGTTGGTTGTATATGTTCCATGTTGATTTTTGATGGGCTTTCGACTAGAACTTTATCTTTGTTGATTGGAGGAACAACCTTATTATTGGTTGGGCTATTGGATGACTGGTACAAAACAAAAGGGTTAGATTTTCCTGTAATGCCTAGAATTATTATTTATCTTTTGGCATCGTCCATTCCAATTTTTTTCGGATTAAAAATTGAAGGGATCACAAATCTAACGGGGGAGGGTATGATTTTTTTTCCAAACTGGATTGGTTGGATAGTGACGATAACCTGGGTTTTTTGCATCACAAATATGGTCAACTTTATTGATGGAGTAGATGGTTTAGCGACAGGAATAGTTACGATTTCGGCAAGTACTTTGTTTGTAGTATCTATCCTAATAGATCAGCAGGGATCAGCCACTATGGCCATCATCATCGTGGCATGCTGTTTAGCTTTTCTTGCATATAATTTTTATCCTGCAAAAATTTTTATGGGGGATGCAGGCGCTATCTTCTTAGGTTATGCACTGGCTATTCTTTCATTGGATGGAGCATTAAAAAGTGCGACCATGGTATCCATTATTGTATCTGTATTTGCAATTGGCGTTCCTATATTTGATACGATTTTTGTGTTGATTAGAAGACTAATTCAGAACAAAGGGCTGCACAAAGCAGATAATCTTCATACTCATCATAGTTTAATGAAATGGGGACTTACTCAGATCCAAACGGTATCTTTTTTATATTTAATTGGTGTTGTTTTTTCCCTAATGTCTATTATAATATTCTTAGTTTTCAAATAAGAAATGTTCAGTACCGGCAAAAGTAATAGGACTTAACATTATACTTTTTTGCTTTATTTTTGTGGTAATTAAAAAATGGATTGACAATATTCTTGTTTCAGTGTTAAGGTTATATAGAATTTTTAATATGAAATTTTTAGTAAAGGAGGGTTTTTAATGAACTTCATGACAATGTTATTTCAAAAGTTTGATTCAAGAGTTGATTTTAGAACATATCATATCGATTTAGAGACCTCTCCATCGGTGGATTTATTTTAATAAATAAATAATCCATTACACTCAAATAAACGATGGCGCAGGTCACTATTGATCTGTGCCTTTTTATTTTCTTTTTTAAAAAAAGGCATTATCATCCATTGGTATTGCCTTTTTTGTTTTTTCTAAAATAGTAAAATTATAGAAGAAAAATGTTGAATTTAACAATAAAGGAGTGATTGTATTTTTTAAGGGGGTGGTTTTAAGGAAAAAGAGCTTGAGTTTATGGATTTGTATGGTAACATGAAATATGAAAAAACAAACATATGTTCTCATTATTGAGAAAGGGGGATAAAACTTGTTTTCTGTATTAGTGAAGTTGGGATGGTTTTTTAAAAGACATTGGATTCGTTACACTATTGCGATATTTTTGCTCATCTTAGTAGGTGTATTGGAAATCATTCCACCAAAATTGTTAGGGGTAGCCGTAGACTATATTCAAAATGGTACTCTGACATTCAATAAATTGCTTGAATTGATTTTAATTTTAGGTGGATTGGCAATTGTAATCTATGTGATTACTTATGTATGGATGTATCAATTGTTTGGTGGTTCATTTCTTGTTGAACGTACAAAACGCTCTAGACTTATGAAACATTTATTGAAAATGACGCCTACATTTTATGAAAAAAATAAAACAGGGGACTTGATGGCTCGAGCAACAAATGATTTAAAGGCAATATCCATGACGGCTGGTTTTGGGGTTCTGACACTAGTGGATTCCTCTATTTATGCCGCAGTCATCTTATTGTCAATGGGTTTTATGATTAGCTGGAAACTCACTTTTGCAGCCATTATTCCGTTGCCGCTAATGGCGCTCGCAATGAATAAATACGGTAAGGTTTTGCATGAAAGATTTACAGAAGCTCAAAATTCATTCGGTGAGATGAATGACCAAGTGCTTGAATCGATTGCAGGTGTTCGTGTAGTTCGGGCTTATGTGCAGGAAAGAGCGGATCAAGGAAGGTTTGCTGCAGCAACAACCGATGTTTACAACAAAAATATATCCGTAGCGAAGGTTGATTCACTGTTTGAGCCAACCATAAAGATATTAGTAGGATGCAGTTACTTGATTGGATTAGGTTATGGGAGTTACCTAGTATTTCATAATGAGCTTACTTTAGGAGAGCTTGTTACATTCAATATTTATTTAGGTATGATGATCTGGCCGATGTTTGCGATTGGTGAATTGATCAATGTGATGCAACGTGGGAATGCTTCTTTGGATCGTGTGAGTGAAACACTTTCATATGAGCCGGATGTTAGGGATAAGGAGCAGACGATAAAAGTAGCTGAAGCTAAAGATATTAAATTTAAGAATGTTACTTTCAGATATCCTTCATCAACTTTTGATAATTTAAAAGATGTATCATTCTCACTTGGACGTGGAGAAACACTGGGTATTGTAGGTAAAACAGGTAGCGGTAAAACCACTTTGTTAAAGCAGTTGCTGCGTGAATATCCTCTTGGAAGAGGCAATGTTACAATTTCTGAAACCTCCATTGAAGATATGTCACTCCATGATTTAGGGAAATGGATTGGATATGTGCCACAAGAACAAATTTTATTTTCAAAGACAGTTCGCGAAAATATCTTGTTTGGAAAAAGTGAGGGGAATGAAAGAGAGATTGAAAAGGCGTTGGAACTCGCTTCATTTAAAAGTGACCTTAATACCCTACCTGAAGGACTAAAAACATTAGTTGGAGAGAAGGGGGTTGCCTTATCAGGAGGTCAGAAACAAAGAGTTTCCATCGCTAGGGCGATTATTGCAAATCCAGAAATACTTATTCTTGATGATGCATTATCCGCTGTAGATGGCAAAACAGAAGCGAGAATTATAAGCAATTTACAAAGAGAACGAAAAGGAAAAACAACGCTCATATCTACACATCGATTATCAGCTATCCAGCATGCGGATTGCATTCTTGTATTGGATAATGGAGAGATTGTACAACAAGGTACACACGAACAATTAGTTAAAGAAGATGGTTGGTATAAGGAGCAGTACGAACGTCAACAGCTAGATGGCGAGGAATAGAAAGAGGTGGGAATGTGAGTACTGGAAGAAGATTATTTGCCTATGCATTAAAGTTTAAAAAGACGATCATATTGGCTTTGTTAATGTTAACAGTGGCAGTAGTAGCTGAATTGTCAGGTCCTTTAATTGCAAAGCAAATGATTGATAAACACATTTTAGGAATTGAATATAAGTGGTATGAAACTTCTTTACAAGATGAATACTCAGTTCAGTATGAAGGTCATTGGTACAAACGTAGTGATCATTTTGAAGCAAACGAAGAGAGAGGTACAGAAATTCGAGTGCTTCAAGTGGATAGAGATTATTATTTTATATCAGAATCCCTTTTGTATGATGGCATCAGGAGCATGGATAACAATACACTAACTATTACTAAGGGGGAAGAAACAGCATCTTATCCTGCTGTAAAGTTGACAGCAGCTCAGTTGTTTGAGTTTTATAAACCAGAAACAAAAAGCTTAATTCAATTGAGTGGAATATATATGGTATTAATCTTAATTTCAGCTATATTCCATTATGGTCAGACTTTTTTCCTGCAAAAATCAGCGAATCAGATCATTCAGAAAATGAGGTCAGATGTATTTGAGCATATTCAAAAGCTGCCAGTTCAGTATTTTGATCATCGACCCGCAGGGAAAATAGTATCAAGAGTAACGAATGATACTGAATCTATTAAAGAGCTGTTTGTAAATGTGTTAGCCAACTTTTTTACAAGTGCCGTATATATGGTGGCAATCTTTGGTTTTGTCTTTATTATAGATTATAAACTTGCACTTGTTACTTTAATTATCATTCCTATCTTAATCATATGGATTGTTGTGTATCGAAAATTTGCATCTAGGTATAATCACGTCATTAAATCTAGATTAAGTGAAATCAATGGAATAATTAATGAATCGATTCAAGGGATGACAATTATAAGAGCTTTTCGTCGTCAAAAGAAAACAACAGAGGAATTTGAATTTTTAAATGAGGAGTATTTTAAACATCAAAACAAATTGCTGAATTTAAACTCTCTCACATCTCATAACTTAGTTAACCTGCTAAGAAATGGATCATTTGTAGCTATCATATGGTATTTTGGGGGTGCCTCATTAGGTGTTGGTACAGTAATTTCAGTAGGAGCATTGTATGCTTTTGTTGATTATTTAAACCGTTTGTTCCAACCTATTACTGGGGTGGTAAACCAATTGGGTCATATGGAGGAAGCGATTGTATCAAGTCAACGAGTTTTTCAATTGTTAGATGAAAAAGGAGAGTCTTTCTCTGATGGTCAGATGGAGAGATATCGTGGTCATGTTGCTTTTGATAAAGTGTCGTTTGCTTATAAAGAAGAAGAGTATGTCTTGAACAACATTTCATTTGAAGCAAAACCTGGGGAGACCATTGCACTAGTTGGACACACAGGTTCTGGTAAAAGTTCGATCATGAATTTGTTATTGCGATATTACGACATACAAAAAGGGAAGATCAAAATAGATGGTCAGGACATTTCAGAATATCCAAAACAGCTGATCAGACAGCATATGGCCATTGTGTTGCAGGAGCCGTTTTTATTTACAGGAACGATTGCTTCTAATGTAAGTTTAAATGATCCATCGATTGATCGAGCAAAAGTGGAGAAGGCATTAAAAGATGTTGGAGCAGATCAATTAATTCAAAATTTATCAAAGGGTTATGATGAGCCTGTTATTGAAAAGGGAAGTACCTTATCTGCTGGTCAGCGTCAGCTCATTTCATTTGCTAGAGCTCTTGCTTTCAATCCTGCGATTTTGATATTGGATGAAGCAACAGCAAATATAGATACAGAAACCGAATCCATTATTCAAAATGCTTTAGATATATTAAAAAAAGGAAGAACAACTTTTATCATTGCACATCGACTTTCAACGATTAGAAATGCAGATCAGATTATTGTATTGGATCGTGGAACCATTTTAGAAAAAGGGAATCATGAAGAGTTAATGAATAGAAAAGGAAGTTATTACCAAATGTATCAAATGCAGCAAATGAAAAAGAAGATCGCTGCAGTATCATAACAAATTTAAAAATGATAAAAATAGGGAGAGATTAAATTGAGTACATTATTTATTTTTATTATCGGTATGTTGAGTGGTGCGGGTTTAACCGCAGGAAAAAATAGTAGTGGTGAATTGAATAGAATGGTCTATATAAGGGATGGCTATAACTCCTTTCCTTTTGGAGATGATAACCTAATTCGGAAACATGATTATTAGTTGTGAATTTATATATAGTCCATCGATTAAAATTTAAAAAATAGATATATCCAGTTTCTTTCGCAAATATATATGGTAATGAAAGTAAATTCATTAAAAGGATGATTGGGAGGAAAGTACCTATGAAAACTTTAAATGTAATTGCTCTGTTATTAGTCATTATTGGTGGTTTGAATTGGTTGTTGGTTGGTATATTTGAATGGGATCTAGTTGCTGAGGTATTTGGAGGTACGGATTCAGTTTTATCTAAGATAATATATATTGTGATTGGGTTATCTGCTATTTACTCTTTATCTTTCTTCAACAAAATTACACAAGATTAAACAGAAAACTCAAAGTTAAAACCTGCTTCTTAGCAGGTTTTTCTTTTTTTTACGCGGTAACAGAATTTTTATTCATAAAATAACATTAATTGGGAAAGTTAAGGTTGAACAAAAATTTAAGAGAAATGATAGGAGGTACTTTCTCATGAAAACACTAAACGTAATCGCATTGCTTTTAGTTATTATAGGTGGTTTGAACTGGCTGTTATTTGGGCTCTTTCAGTGGGATTTAGTTGGTGGGCTATTTGGAGGTATGGATTCTGGACTCTCTCGTACAATTTATGTCATTGTAGGAATTGCTGCCGTATATTCGTTCAGCTTCTTTAATAATGTAACCTATGCGAGAGATTAGTGTATAATATACGGATTGATTTTTTAGAGGACGTTCGATATGAATCGGGCGTCCTCCTTCTATTTATGACAATATTACATTGAATGTTCGAAGTGATTCTTCACATTTGTTTAGCTAATTCATTTGATTTATGCGGTTCGGATGTAGGTAAGTGTTTGAACGAAAGTTCTATACTGATCATTGCACCAATGAAAATGATGGTTGCTGATATAAAATAAGTGGCAATGAGTGATGTGAAAGTGACTAATGGACCTGCTGCAGCGGAGCCTATTAATATACCTCCAATAAACAATGGTGTTAAGATCCCATTAGTTCTTCCTACAAACTTTTCATCTATTATTTTTATAATGACCATCCCCAGCATCGTTTGCCACATGGCCAATATTAATCCTGTTATGAAATTCATGGTCGCAGTTAACACGAACCAAACGGATAAAACTTCAACAATAAGTGATATGGATAAAAAACATAAACCTCCCACGACAACAACTTTTGTATTTAATTTGTTGCTTAAGATAGATGCCAAAATACTTCCAACAAACATCCCTATTCCAGCTAACATGTAAAGCCATTGAATGTTCTCTTTTTCTATACCTAATCGATCAATGACAATAAAGATATCAAGGGGTTGAACGATTCCTGCTCCTAACCCTATGAAAACAAATGCGAAGGCAATAATGCTCAAATTTTTAGAGTTCTTAACGTATCGAACACCTTCTTTCATCTCTTCAATAAATCTTGAAGTGGAATTCTCCTCTTTCTTTTGAACTTTTGGAAGGAGGAATAGTATTGCCGAGGAAATGAAAAATGCAATTGCAATACAAATTAATGAAGCTGTAATCCCTAACCAGCTGTAGATTAAGGTTCCGATAATGGGACCTACAATCAAGAATAGAGCTTGCAAGCTTTGAATGATCCCAATTGCTGGAGCCACCATTTCTTCAGGTATGTGTTTTTTAAACATGATAGAAGATGAGGGTTGAGATATTTGACTAACAATGCTGGAGACAAGTGTTGCTAGGAAAATAGCCTGCCAATTACCGTTGGTAACTAGTAAAATAATAATGAATATGGAAAGAGCACTGGCAAAATCTCCTAAAATCATTGTTTTTTTAGGATTCCATCTGTCTGCTAGTGCTCCTCCAATGAAAGAAAAAAGAAAGATAGGAGCATATTCAATC
Source organism: Chengkuizengella axinellae (assembly GCF_030730905.1). GTDB lineage: Bacteria > Bacillota > Bacilli > Paenibacillales > KCTC-33759 > Chengkuizengella > Chengkuizengella axinellae. Next base: position 19,367 of record NZ_JAVAMP010000010.1, read on the forward strand.
ACGGTTAACAATGATACATAAATTGGATCATTGTTTGTTAACTCCATTACAAAAAATAACAATGCAATATTTCGTATCCAAATGGCACCTTGTTGAATTAAATCAGTTAAAAGAATGATTTGAAAAACTCTATTTTTTAATAACTGCATAGGTATGTGTACCTCCTAAAAAAGATTTATTATACCAATAATTTAGTTATATATATAATTAAGAAAGCTTAATTATATATCAAAAAAAATGGTTTTGATTATCTTAACAAGTGTTATCTTCTTGAATACTTTTGTTGTATAAAAAGTTTAATAATATTTATATTTAATCTAGCTTAATTATATGACAAAAAAATTTGATGTTACGTTTCTTCTTTTTTTTGAATTTCAATTGCGACCTTATAAAGCTTTTCCTGCAAATCCACTAAATTTTCCAAATCCTTTTCATCTAGTTTTGAATAATATTTTTGGATGAGATGCAATTCAAATTTAGTCATCAATTGATTGAGTTCAATTCCTTTTTCATCAAGTTTTACAATGATTTCTCTTCGATTATTTAAATTAATCTCTCTTTTTAAATATCCTTTTTTTTCTAATTTGCTGACTAGTTGCGTGGATGCACTAGGTGTGATAGAGAAATGATGGGCAATTTCACTATTTGTAAAAGACCTATCCTTTAATAATTCTAATAACATATTTTGCTTTGCAGTAAGATTTAGTGCCTCTTTATCAGCTAATTTATGATATTCTTCTAAAAAAATTGCATTAAGAGCATCCGAAGAGTGTTTTAATTTTTTGTAATAAAAAGCAGTTATGTCATCCACAAAAATCACCTTTACAGTTTGATTATATTCATTATAAATGAATGCTAATAGTTAAGCAACCTAAAATGTTAATTTGATTCAAACAATGTGCGTCTTTTTTAATACAATGATAAAGGAAGGGGTTTGGTTATTCATGATGTAAAAGGTATAATTATTTTAGAACATAAAACAAACTAATGTTTTGGCAGGCTTCGATACGATTTTTTGTTATGATTTTGATGTCAAGGAGTTCACACAATGAATTGGGATGAGATGAAAATAAAACTAGAGCAAATTCTAAATGTTCAAATTCAGTTGGAAATTTTACATAATATAGATTGGTTTATGGATAGGAATGTAGTAGTTAAAAACAATCGAATTTATTATTTCTTATACTTCGAAGATCATTCTTATTTTACTTATGCCATAGAGGAAGCAACCCTAACCAACACTGAGAAAAGCTTGATTGGAATGACCATAGATGCAAATCGTGCTAGTCATAGTCAGCTAGCTCCAGAATATAAGCAGCAAACAGCGCTTTCTCTTCGAGATTGGATTATGCAGCAGCTTCAACTTGATTTAGATCATGAACATATGCCTTTACCACTGTTAAATATTCCCCAGCTTTCGAATCATAATATTCCGATCCTAATACAAACTGACATTGCTGATAAAAATATAGGTGGCGATGACGAACTTTTGAAGCTATTAGAATCCTTTTACGACACAAAGGTCATATTTGTTCCCTTATCCGAAAAAGAATATTTATTGTTGTGTTCAGTTGAATTATTAGAAGAAGAAATAGAGGGTCAAGGTAAAGATCTAGAGTTGGAAATAGAGGAATTGTTAGTAGCATTTAGCTCAAGTCTACATGAAATGCTTATAAGTGAATGGGTTGGTAAGTGTCATGTTTCAGTGCATTATCCAATAGTGCCTAGCGAATCAGTGTTATTTACAATAAAACAGTTACGAGAAATTATGGAATTAGGGCGAAATTATTATATCAATGAATATGTCTATACTCCATGGAATTTATACTTGGAGGCACTCTTGGATGTCTTGCCTGATGATTCAAAAAAACATTTTATCCAGCGTGTATTTAAACAAGTAGACTTTGTATTCGATCCTGAGATGAAAACAACTTTAGAACAATTTTTCAACACGGGCTGCAATATAAGTGAAACGGCAAAGAAACTTTATATTCATCGCAATACTTTAAATTATCGTTTAGATAAGTTTAAACAAGAAACTGGACTTGATGTTAGAGTATTTAACCAGGCGATTTTAGTCAAGGTATCTTTGTTGTTGTATAAAGTTACAAATGAAACTTAACTATTTTGTACAACTTGCACATAGGTTTTTTTCCCAGTCTAGGCTAAAATAACAGTACACAAATAATATCTAGGAGGAACATATAATGGCAGGTTTAAGTTTAAAAAGCATTTATAAAATATACCCAGGTTCAGAAAAACCATCTGTAGCTGACTTTAACTTAGAAATTGAAGATAAAGAATTTTTGGTGCTTGTAGGACCGTCTGGTTGTGGAAAATCTACTACGCTTCGTATGATTGCTGGATTAGAAGAAATCTCTAAAGGTGAACTTTACATTGGAGACCGTCTGGTGAATGACGTTGCGCCAAAAGACCGTGATATTGCAATGGTATTCCAATCTTATGCATTGTATCCACATATGACAGTTTATCAAAATATGGCCTTTGGATTAAAATTACGTAAAATGAAGAAAACAGAAATTGATGAAAGAGTTCGTGAAGCGGCAAAAATCTTGGATATTGAACATTTACTAGAGCGTAAACCAAAAGCATTATCAGGTGGTCAGCGTCAGCGTGTTGCTTTAGGTCGTGCAATTGTTCGTGAACCGCAAGTATTCCTTATGGATGAGCCATTATCCAACCTAGATGCAAAACTTCGTGTACAAATGCGTACAGAAATCGGTAAATTGCATAAACGTTTAGAAACAACGTTTATTTATGTAACTCATGACCAAACGGAAGCAATGACAATGGGTACTCGCATTGTTATTATGAAGGATGGAATTGTGCAACAAGTAGACTCTCCTACACAAGTTTATCATCATCCTGTTAATATGTTCGTAGCTGGATTTATTGGTTCTCCATCAATGAACTTCATTGATGGGAAATTAGAAGAGAAGGGTAAAGATGTACATTTCACTGCTGAAGGAGTAGATATTGTGATTCCTGAAGGAAAAGCAAAAACACTTCGTGAAAAAGGATATTTAATGAAAAATGTTTTACTAGGTGTGCGTCCAGAAGATATCCACCAAGAGCCGGTTTTCTTAGAAGCATCTCCTAATAGTATAGTGAATTCTCATATTGATGTAGCTGAGAACTTAGGACATGAAATGAACCTATACCTTTCAGGGGTTGGCAGCAAAATCCTTGTAGCACGAGTTGACGGGCGTGCAAATATTAAAGAAGGTTCAAATATTCAATTAGCATTTGATATGAATAAAATTCATATTTTTGATAAAGAAACTGAATTAAATGTTTTTGAAGACTAATTTTAAATTTTAATCATAAAAAGGTCAGCTTATGCTGGCCTTTTATCTTGTTTTTTTATATCATTTCCATTACGATAAAATGGAAGAACGTCTTCGACAACATATTCGAAAAGTCATTGATGGGGGATAGAAGGAGAACATACATATGCCCAAAAAAGTGAAAGTAAAAGAGCTGGTAAAGAAACTAGATTTAGAAGTAGTATGTGGAGAAGAAGGATTAGATCGATACATATCGGTTGCAGACATTTCGCGACCAGGTTTGGTGATGGCTGGATTTTATGCTTATTATCCAAAGGAACGTGTTCAGATTTTAGGGATGACAGAGTTAACTTATTTTGAAACCCTAAGTGATGAAGAAAGATTTCAACGGATGCATGAAATTTGTCACGATGAGACGCCATGTATTTTTATAACTCGCAAATTGGAAGCGCCTAAAGAATTGGTGGATATCGCAGAAGAGAAAAGAATTCCAGTTATTCGGAGTGACTACTCAACAACAATTTTGATTAGCAGGATTACAGGTTTTTTAGAAAATAAGCTTGCGCCAACGACTACCATCCACGGTGTATTGGTTGATGTCAACGGGGTAGGGATGCTCATTACAGGGCATAGCGGAATTGGTAAAAGTGAAACAGCATTAGAGTTAGTTAAACGTGGGCATCGATTAATTGCCGATGATGCAGTAGAAATTAGACAAACTGCAGATCATGATTTATACGGAAGTGCACCTGATTTGATTAAACACTTATTAGAAATTCGCGGAGTGGGCATCATTAATGTGATGACGTTGTTTGGTGCTGGTGCGATACGAAATATTAAAAAAATTACCCTTGTTGTAAAATTAGAAACTTGGGATCAGGAAAAGCAATATGATCGTTTAGGTTTAGATGAAGAAACAACACAAATTATTGATACGAAAGTTCCTTTAGTTACTATTCCAGTCAGACCTGGACGGAATCTTGCGGTTATTCTTGAAGTGGCAGCGATGAACTATCGTTTAAAGCGTATGGGATATAATGCGGCATTGCAATTTACAAATAAGCTAACAGAAACAATAGCAGATGAAGATGATATCGATTAGAGATGTCACATCTTCTCGGTACTGAAAACTGAACTATTTGAACTTGAATGAACTGAACAGGAGGAAATTGAATGAGTTATGTTATTGATCCCATCGCGTTTTCCATCGGACCATTGGATGTGAATTGGTATGGGATGATATTGGGAAGTGCGGCTATAGCTGGATTGTTGCTAGCCATTTTGGAAGGAAAAAGATTCAATTTGTCTTCGGACTTCTTTTTAGACTTATTGTTAATTGGTGTTCCATCTGCAATTATCGGTGCAAGACTATACTATGTATTGTTTAAATGGGATAGTTATAAAGATAATTTGTTGGAAATTATTATGATTCAAAATGGTGGACTAGCTATACATGGTGCTCTAATAGGTGCTGTAATTGGAGCCGCTGTATATTTTAGAGTGAAAAGAGTAAGCTTTTGGCGAATTGCAGATATTTGTGCTCCTTCTTTGATTTTAGGACAAATGATTGGTCGTTGGGGCAATTTTATGAATCAAGAAGCACATGGTGGTCCAGTTGAGGAAGCTTTTTTAAGAGAAACACTCAATCTACCTAATTTTATTGTCAATCAAATGAATATCAATGGTGTATTTTATCATCCAACTTTTTTATATGAATCGATTTGGAATTTAGCTGGTTTGTTATTACTATTCGTATTACGCAGAAGAACTTTTGTGAAATCTGGTGAAGTCTTTTTCACTTATATTATGTGGTACTCGTTAGGACGCTTCTTTATTGAAGGATTGCGTACAGACAGTTTAGCTTTTACAGGTCCACAGTTTTTGGCTGATTTCATGGAAATATTATGGGCTCCGATGTTACTGGTTTTTGGTGATGCTGGAAATATGGCATATGGAAACATTAGAATTGCACAATTTATAAGCTTATTGTTGATTGTGTTTGCCATCATTATGATCTTCATAAGAAGAATTAAAAATCCAGATCTACCTAAGTATTCAGATCCAATTGAACGGTACTAGCGTTTTTGAACAGGCAATATCATAGATAGTGAGGAATCTAGTTTGAGAAATACAGAACGTTATCCTATACAAGGAAATAATTCACTATGGCAAATATATAAAACAGTAAGCAAATGGAAGGGACTTAAAAATTTTATCTTTATTCAAATTACACGTTATTCTCCTTCCTTGCGTCTTAAAAACTGGATATACCGAAATATATTAGGAATGAAAGTCGGAGAACAGACTGCTTTTGCATTGATGGTTATGGTAGATGTGTTTTTTCCAGAAAAAATACATGTAGGCAAAAACTCTATCATCGGATATAATACGACCATTTTGGCCCATGAATATCTTACCCATGAGTATCGTTTAGGGGAGGTTCATATCGGTTCAAATGTGCTGATTGGTGCAAACAGCACCATTTTGCCTGGAGTTACGATTGGCGATCATGCTGTAGTTGCTGCAGGTTCAATTGTACATAAAGATGTAGAAGCAGGTAGTTTTGTAGGGGGAAACCCTATTCAAGTTATAAACAAAACACCGCAAAATAGTGAGGGTAAATCCCTTTAGTTGTTTTGAGGTCTATAGATATTTTAACAAATGAAGGAAAAGGGCAGTAACCGTTGACGTTATTGCTCTTTTTATGTTAAAATTGATTATTCTTTAACTTGGTAGTACACTAAAGCATTTTTTTGGTTAAAGAAAGTATTTAATGAGGTGAAGTCGGTGTCAAAACCAAAAGTATTTGAAAAACCATCAGGTGTAAGAGATTATTTACCTTATGCTGTGTATGGATTGAGAACAATAGAGAAAAATGTCATACAATGCATGGAAAATTGGGGGTATCAAGAGATTATTACGCCCACACTAGAGTATTACGATACAGTAGGTATGGCAAGTTTAACATCAGATCACAAGCTTTTTAAGCTGCTAGATAAAAGAGGTACAACCCTCGTGTTAAGAACAGATAATACTGCACCTATAGCTAGAGTTGTGTCTTCATTATTAAAAGATGAACCCTTGCCAATGCGGTTGTCATATCATTCCAATGTTTTTAGAGCCATGAAGGACGAAGCGGGAAGAGATGCTGAGTTCGTACAAACAGGTGCGGAATTGATTGGTGATGGTTCACCAGATGCAGATGCTGAAATCATAGCACTTGCTATTTCATCAATCAAAGCTGCTGGGATCGAAAATTTCAAAATTGCTTTAGGTCATATGGGGTTTCTACAAGGTTTATTTAAGGGGACTTCAGTAGCTGAGCAAGAAGAGCAAAGGATGCTTAAAGAGCATTTATTAAATAAAAATTATGTGGGTTATAAACAGGCGATTAAACAGCTGTCGATTACTAAGGATGCAAAACAGGAATTAGAGGGTATATTAAAACTTAGAGGCGGCAAAGAAATATGTGAGCAAGCAAAATCTTATGTTAATGATCCAGCAACTCAACAATCCATAAATCATTTATGTGAGGTTTGGGAAGTGTTGGAGGCTTATGGAGTTTCTGAACATGTAGTCATTGATTTAACAATGCTAGGAGACTTTTCTTACTATACAGGTATGACATTCGAAGGTTATGCAGGTGATCTAGGTTTTCCAGTATGTAGTGGGGGAAGATATGACAACTTACTAACACAATTTGGAAGACCTGCGCCTGCAACGGGATTCGCCTTAAAAACAAATCGTATTTTAGAAGTTGTGAGTCAAAATTCAAATATTGAATTGTCTCGAACATTAATTTTATATGATGAACATAATCGAATAAATGCATTAAAACATGCCCAAATGTTAAGAAACGACGGTCAAATTGTTGAGACTAGAAAAGTAAATTCAACTTTTGAAACAACAGCACAATTATTAGAAAGCTACACAGATATTATTAATATGACTAAAAGGGGGTAGGTACAGGTGGAGATACTAAAAGTAGCTATGCCGAAAGGAAGAATATTCAAGCAAGCATCAAACCTTTTTCGTGCTGCTGATATACCGATTCCTGATGATTTTGATGATTCTAGAAAATTAATCATTCCGATTCCAGAGGCGAATATGGAGTTTATTATGGCAAAACCAGTGGATGTTCCGACCTATGTTGAATATGGAGTAGCGGATGTTGGGATTGTGGGTAAAGACGTATTAATGGAAGAAAACCGTGACGTTTATGAGTTGATAGATTTAGGCATTGCAAGATGTAGAATGTCTGTTATTGGACTTCCAGATTGGAAAGAAGTCATGAACCCAAAGGTTGCGACAAAATATCCAAACTTAGCTAGTCAATATTTTAGAGAACGAGGACATCAAGTAGAAGTAATCAAGTTAAACGGTTCTATAGAACTTGCCCCTTTAATTGGATTGTCCGATCGTATTGTAGATATGGTTGAAACTGGTCGAACCCTGCGAGAAAATGGCTTGATAGAATTGGAAGAGATGTTCTCCGTTACAAGTCGATTAATTGCAAATCGAGTAAGTTATCGGATGAAAAATGATTCGGTTCAACAACTTTGTGATCAGCTTCAATCTGTAATAGAAATGAAAGTATAGACCTGTGAACGGAAAAAATGAGGTGTTATGATGAGAATTTTACCTGCAAAAGAGTTTGCTATAAAAAGAGAAGTAGAATATGGGACAGTTGAGCAAAATCAAGCTGTTAAAAATATCATCCAGACAGTGATGAAAGATAAAGATGTGGCATTAATCAAATATACAGAGCAATTTGACGGTGTGAGATGCTCGGACTTGAAAGTAACGGCTCAAGAATTGGATGATGCACATGAACAAGTTGATGCAGAATTTCTTACCGCTTTAAGAAAAGCTTCATACAACATTCGAAATTTTCATGAGAAACAGAAACGAAACTCTTGGATGGATTTACAAGAGGATGGCAGTTTGTTGGGGCAGGTTGTACGACCCTTAAAAAGAGTGGGTATTTATGTGCCAGGGGGAACGGCTGCGTATCCTTCATCCGTATTGATGAATGCAATTCCTGCACAGGTTGCAGGGGTTTCCGAAATTGTTATGGTAACCCCTCCTTCTACAAATGGTCAAGAAGGGATTAATCCATATATTTTAGCGGCAGCAAAGGAACTTGGGATTCATGAAGTGTACAGAGTAGGTGGGGCGCAATCCATTGCTGCACTGGCATACGGAACTGAATCTATTCGCCCTGTAGATAAAATATGTGGACCAGGCAATATCTATGTGGCTTTAGCAAAACGTGAAGTTTATGGAGTTGTAGATATTGATAGTATTGCCGGACCTACAGATATTACCATCATGGCTGATGAAGCAGCAGATGCTGGTTATGTTGCAGCGGATCTTTTATCTCAAGCAGAACATGACGAAATGTCGTCCGCTATCTTAGTTACAGATTCTGAAAACTTAGCATTACAAGTTCAGAATGAAGTGGAGAAGCAATTAAAAGTTTTGCCGAGAAAAGATATTGCTAGTAAATCTATCAGTCAAAATAGTGCCATTTTAACGGTGGATCACATAAAAGAAGGAATTGAGGTCGTAAATCAATTGGCTCCAGAACATTTAGAAGTCATGATAGAAGAACCAATGAGCATTCTTGGACAGATTGAAAATGCAGGAGCTATCTTTTTAGGCCGATATAGTGCAGAACCAGTTGGTGATTATTTTGCGGGACCCAATCATATTTTACCTACCAACGGAACAGCTCGTTTTTCTTCTCCTTTAAATGTGGATGACTTTATCAAAAAATCAAGCGTCATTTATTACAGTAAAGATGCTATTTTGCAAAATGGAGAATATATCATGGAGCTTGCAAGACAAGAAGGTTTTGAAGGGCATGCTAGATCTATTCAAATTCGTTTAGAAAAGGAAGGAAGACATGATGGATAACATTCGAATTTCAGATATCAAAAGAAAAACAAATGAAACGGATATTTCTCTCCAGTTTGCCATTGACGGTACAGGGAATACGGAAATTGAAACAGACGTACCATTTTTAAATCATATGCTGGACTTATTTACGAAACATGGGCAATTTGATTTAAAAGTACAAGCAAATGGGGATATAGAAATTGACGACCATCATACGGTAGAAGATATCGGGATATGTTTAGGGCAAACGTTATACAATGCTCTAGGTGACAAGAAGGGGATAAAACGTTATGCCAGTGTATTTGTTCCGATGGATGAAGCGTTGGCGCAAGTTGTGATAGATGTGAGTAATCGTCCGCATTTTGAATATCGCGCCGAATACCCTTCAAACTTAGTGGGTAGCTTCAATACTGAGCTTGTGCATGAGTTCTTGTGGAAATTTGCACTTGAGGCTAGATTGACTTTACATGTGATTGTGCATTATGGACAGAATACACATCACATGATTGAGGCTGTATTTAAAGCTTTAGGACGTGCTTTAGATGAGGCAACAGCAATTGATCCACGAGTTCAGGGAGTTCCTTCAACGAAAGGAGTGCTTTAGCCATTGATTGCTATCATTGATTATGGGATAGGCAATTTGCATAGCGTAAGCAAAGCCATTGAACGATTGGGATATGAAACATGTGTTACTTCTAGCGAAAAAGAAATACTAGCTGCTGATGGTGCCATTTTACCTGGGGTTGGAGCGTTTGGAGATGCAATGAAGCATTTAAGAGAAACAGGTCTCCAAGAGGTTGTATATAAGTTTGTAGACACTGGCAAACCACTACTAGGAATTTGTTTAGGTATGCAGCTCCTTTTTTCAAGCAGTGAAGAGTACGGTGAACATAAAGGATTAGACTTGCTTCCAGGACATGTGGTTCGTTTTCAAGGAGATTATAAGATTCCGCATATGGGTTGGAATCGTTTGGATGTTAAGCAGCCTACTCATTTGTTGTTTGAGGGGATAGAGTCAGGTTATGTTTATTTTGTGCATTCGTTTCATGTTAAGCTTGATGATCCTGCTAATTTACTGGCTACAACTGATTATTATCAAGAAGTGACAGCTGTTGTAGGGAAAGATAATGTATTTGGAATGCAGTTCCATCCTGAAAAAAGCAGTGATGTAGGAATAAGCTTACTAAGTAATTTTTTGAAGACAACAGTTGTATCTGTCAGTTTGTCTAAAGATTAAAGAAGGGTTCTGATTTGTATGTTGGCAAAACGAATTATTCCTTGTTTAGATGTAAAGGATGGTCGAGTTGTAAAAGGTGTGAATTTTGTAAACTTAAAAGATGCGGGAGATCCTGTTGAATTAGCTGAAATATATGATAAAGAAGGTGCGGATGAACTAGTATTTTTAGATATTTCAGCATCAGTTGAAGGAAGAGCTACAATGGTAGAAGTTGTTAAGCAAACAGCTGGAGAAATCGCAATTCCTTTTACAGTAGGCGGTGGAATCAGCAGTGTTGAAGATATGAAAAAATTATTGCGAGCTGGGGCAGACAAAATCGGAATGAATACAGCAGCCGTTAAAAATCCTAATCTAGTGTCGGAAGGTGCTCAAAAGTTTGGTTCACAATGCATTGTTGTTGCTATTGATGCAAAGTATAATGAGGAATGGAAAGAATGGGAAGTTTATACACATGGTGGTCGAAATGCTACAGGCATTAAAGCTTTACAATGGGTAAAAGAAGTTGAAAAATTGGGTGCTGGTGAAATTTTATTGACAAGTATGGATGCAGATGGCACAAAAGATGGATTTGATATACAATTAACAAGAGCAGTTTCAGATCTTGTGAACATTCCAGTGATTGCATCAGGAGGCGCAGGGAAGTCTGAGCACTTTAATGATGTGTTTTCTGCGGGTAAGGCAGATGCTGGTCTTGCAGCTTCTATTTTTCACTATAAAGAATTGTCAATTGAAAATGTGAAGCATGATTTGAAGCAAAAAGGGGTGGAAGTTCGTTGACTGAGCAACAGTTAAAACCATCAGAACAATCAATAAATGATCTAATTGAAACTATAAAATGGGATGATCATGAGCTTGTCCCTGCTATTGTTCAAGATCAGAGCAGTAAAGAAGTACTAATGATGGCTTACATGAGTAAAGAATCATTGAAACTTTCATTAGAAACAAAGGAGACTTGGTTTTGGAGCAGATCACGTCAGAAGTTATGGCATAAAGGTGAGACTTCTGGTCATACTCAATCCATTGCAAATTTGAAATATGATTGTGATGCAGACACTTTGTTGGTATTAGTCAATCAAAAGGGACCTGCTTGTCATACAGGGGAGCAAAGCTGCTTTTTTAATGAAGTTGCTGCAACTTCAGAAAACGATAAATTAGATGCTCCAAGGAATCAAACTTTTAATATTTTGGCTGAATTGCAATCTGTCATTGCAAAGCGATATGATGAAAGACCGGAAGGGGCTTACACTACCTATTTATTTGATAAAGGAGTAGACAAGATCCTTAAAAAAGTCGGTGAGGAAACTGCTGAAGTCATTATTGCAGCCAAAAATAAAGATAATGATGAGTTGACGTACGAAGTTAGTGACTTATTATTCCACCTTATGGTTTTGTTAAAAGATAGAGATTTACCAATTGAAAACATTATGAAGGAGTTAGAAAAACGCCATGCTGATTGATTATCATACTCATCATGAACGCTGTGGACATGCTTCTGGCTCTTTGGAAGATTACGTTAAAAAAGGCATTGAGATCGGTTTGCAGCAATTAGGCTTATCGGATCATATGCCTTTAATTCATGTAGATCCAAAAACGTATCTTCCAGGAATGGCAATGCCCTCAGATGAACTTCCTAGATATGTTGAAGAATGTTTTTTACTGAAGGAAAAGTATAAAAATCAAATTGATATTAAAGTTGGGCTTGAGGCAGATTATATTGAAGGCTATGAAGAAGAAATTGAGAAGATCATTTCTTCGTATACATGGGATTATGTCATTGGATCTGTACATTTCTTAGAAGAGTGGGATATTTCGGATTTCAGACAGTTAGATCAATGGGAAAATAAAGACGTTGATGAAGTATTTAATCAGTATTATGATGCTGTACAAAAAGCAGCCAAAACAGGGTTGTATGATTATATTGGTCATTTAGATGTCATAAAAAGGTTTGGTCGAAAGCCAAAAAATGATATGATAGAGGTAGAGAGGCAAACGCTAAATGTAATTAAGGAATATGATTTAGCAATAGAATTAAATGCCTCTGGTTTACGCATGCCTGTTGAAGAAATGTTTCCAAGCGAGCGTATTTTAACTGAATGTTATAAGCTTGGCATTCCTCTAACAATTGGTTCAGATGCACATAAACCAGAACAGCTTGGTTTATTTCTGGATCAGGCGCGAAATTTGTTGAAAAAAGTAGGATTTACACAATTAGCTACGTATGATAAGCGTAAGCGAATCATGGTAGGATTATAACTTTCAGTCGGAAATGATGGAATTTCCCACTGAAAAAAAGGTTCACTTTTTAAATATTTCAGGAGGTCAATCATGAATTATGAATGTGTGAAAGTATTCACAGGATCTGCCAATCCTCAGCTGGCACAACAAATATGTAACAATCTTGGAAAAACATTAGGGAAGATAAAACTTTCCAGATTTAAAAGTGGAGAGATTTATGTTCATTTCGAGGAATCCATTCGTAATTGTGATGTTTTTCTCGTTCAATCCATTTCTCATCCGATTAATGAACATTTAATGGAGCTTCTTGTTATGATCGATGCTGCAAAAAGAGCATCTGCGCGAACTATTCAAGTTGTACTTCCTTACTATGGATATGCTCGACAAGAGAGGAAAGCTGCTCCGCGTGAGCCGATCTCTGCAAAGTTAGTTGCAGATTTATTAACTACAGCAGGAACTAGTCGTGTGATTACAATTGATTTACATGCTCCTGCAATCCAAGGATTTTTCAATATTCCAGTGGATCATTTAACAGCATTGGATCACATCACTCACTATTTAAAAGCACAAAATATACAAAACCCAATTGTTGTTTCCCCAGATGCAGGTAGAGCATCCACGGCTGAAAAACTGGCGAATTATTTAGATTCACCATTTGCGATCATGATTAAAAAACGTCCTGCACATAATGAATCAGTCATTACTCACATTATTGGTGATGTTCAAGGACAAACACCAATCATTATTGAAGATATGATTGATACAGGAACAACCATTGTAAATGTAGTGGAAGGTTTAAAAGAGAAGGGTGCTAACGATGTATATGTATGTGCAACACACCCAGTTTTCTCTGGTCCAGCATTAGAACGATTAAATCATCCAAATATAAACGAAATTGTCGTTACGGACTCCATTGCGCTACCTGAAGACCATCCAACGAAATTTAAAGTGATTTCAATGGCTGGATTACTTGCAGATGCAATTAAAATTATTATGGAGGGCGGCTCCATTAGTACTTTATTTAAGTCGCGAGGAGTATAGACTATTTTATATATAAACGATTCGATGGGGTTTACCTTATCTAATCATGATTCAAAAATCCCGACAAGTGAAGGAATAGGTAAGCCTTTTTCTAACTTTTTGGGGTTTTCTTTTATTTGCTCATTCCACAAAAGCTTACTTCCTTATATATTCTTTCCTTACATGATGCTGCGGGAAAAGAAGTGAATTTATATATGGAATTAAAAAAAGGGCCTGTTATATTAACTTTTTACCGTGGAAATTGGTCTCCGTATTGCAATTTAGAGCTTCGTGCATATCAACAAGCTTTACCAGAAATTAAAGCGTTAGGCGCTCAATTGATTGCAGTAAGTCCGCAAACACCAGACAATTCATTATCCATGAAAGAAAAACATGAATTAGCATATCCTGTATTAAGTGATTTAGGATCGAAAGTAATAGAAGAGTATAACTTGTTATTTCGATTACCGGACTATCTAATCGATGTATATAAACTCCGAGTTGATTTAGAAAAATATAACGATAGTGACGCGTGACATTACCAGTCCCTGGGACGTTTATTATCAATACAGACGGTCAAATTAAAAAAGCATCGGTAGTCCCTGATTATACGAAACGAATGGAACCTTCAGATGCAATTAATGTATTAAAAACATTATAAGTGATCAGAATGGAATAAGGTATGAACAAATAATAAAAAGGCTGTAGATGGAAAGATAGTCACAGCCTCTTTTTTAATTCTCAGAGATTACTGGATACTTATTTGTTTAAAAAGACACTTACTTTTGTACCTTTTTGGTATGTATCTCACTTTTTTAGGTAACATAGATGTGTTATACTTTGTTTGATTCTAATATAAAGTGTTGCAAATATGAAATACGGGAAAATGGAGGTGCCTGCAAAAATGCAAAGAAAAAGAACAGTGGTTGAAAGCAGTAAAACTAATATTGTATCACTGAATATGAATGCCACATTCTTTTACGAAAAGGCTGTCCATTTTTTGGACCGTTATCAATATACAAAGGCACTAAAATATTTTCGAAGAGCGATGGAGTTAGAACCAGAAAATCCAGTTAATCATTGTAATATGGCCGGTGTATATTCAGAATTAGGCAATTATACCGAATCGAACAAAATTTTAAAAAAGGTACTCGATGAAGTGGATCCTTCTATGACTGAGTGTTATTTTTACATGGCTAATAATTATATGAACTTGGATTTGTTTGAATCAGCAGAAGAGGCGTTAATTTCTTATCTAGAAAAGGATGTTGAAGGGAATTTTTTAGAAGAGTGTGATGAAATGATCGAGCTTCTAAGTATTGAACTTCAAAGAGATATTCCAATCAAAAAATTAAAATCTAAAGAGAAGTTTTTTGATCATGATCGTGCAAGGCATTTATTAGAAGAGGGAAAGTGCACGGAAGCTATTCAGCTTTTGGAAAAAATCCTTAGAAAATATCCGGATTTTATTGCAGCTCGTAATAATCTTGCACTTGCTTATTATTATATAGGTGACTATGAAAAAACCTCCAAACATATTGATGAAGTCTTAAAAGAGGATCCTGGAAATTTACACGCGTTATGTAATCTAGCCATATACTATAGACAGACTCAAAACGAGTCGGAATTATCATCTCTATTAAAATTATTGAGTAAAACTTATCCTTATCTTCCAGATCAGCTTTATAAACTAGCAATGACTTTAGGGTTATTGGGGAACCATGAAATGGCATACCATCATTTTTTAAGATTGATCAAATCAGGAGACGAGGTATTAGAACCTTCATTGTTTCATTACGCAGCTGTTGCTGCTTTTAATACACATAGATATGATAAGGCACTTCGTTTATGGAAACAAGCTCGGAGTTTAAATGAAGATGATATTGTGCCGATTTTCTTTATAAATGAACTAGATGATATACTTGAGGATTCAAACGTGAAACTGAGTTATCATTACTTTTTACCTTATGAAGAACATTTTCAAATGCTTGGCAAGTGGAAAGAAAATGTGATATACGAGTGGGAAACGAATCATTTAGTTCGAGTCTCATTAAAATGGGCGTTGCTTAATGGTAGTTTGACAAATAAACTTCAGGTGTTAGAAATTGTAAGTTTTATTCAGAACAAAGAAGTGGAAAATATATTGAGAAATTTTCTTCTTAAACCCAATGAAAGAGATAAATTAAAACATATCGCTGTTTTTCTGTTACGTGTGATGAAAGCTGATGAACCATATCAAGTAAGCTCAGATGGGAAAACGATGTCTTCTGTTGATATGCTGCCATTATCTAAACATCTCCCAAATTGGGATGATAAGTGGCATGACATTATTAATGAGACTTTAAATCAGATGGAAGATCGATTTGACGTTCAACAAAAATTTGAAATGTACACACTTTGGGTTAATTTTGTAACTGAGAAATACCCAAACGTTCCGAAAATAAAAAAAGTAAATGGCTGGTCTGCAGCACTTGAGTATCTTATAGCTAAAATATACAGTATTGAGATTACCTATCGAGAGGTTTCTGAGAAATATAATGTATCTGTATCTACGATTAGAAAGAATGTTGAAATAATAAAAAAATCAGTTTTGTAATATAAATTACTTTCTTTTTTTATTATTTGGTTTATAATGATTATTAAATAATAATTATTATAAACAAACCAATTGTTTATATGAGGAGGAATTGTAATGCATAAAGCAGTCGTAATAGGAACAGGACCATCAGGATTAACTGCGGCTATTTATTTGGCTCGTGCAAATCTAGAACCATTAGTCATAGAAGGACCTCAGCCTGGAGGCCAATTGACGATCACTACTGATGTAGAAAATTTCCCTGGATTTCCTGATGGGATTATGGGTCCAGAATTAATGGATAATATGCGCAAGCAAGCTGAAAGATTTGGTGCGAAATTTATGACAGGGTGGGTTAATAAAATAGATCATACTAACCGACCTTTTAAATTATCCTTGGAAGGTTCTGAGGAAATTGAAGCTGAATCCGTTATTATTTCTACTGGGGCGTCAGCTAAATTGTTAGGTATTCCAGGTGAAACGGAAAATATGGGACGTGGAGTTAGTGCTTGTGCAACATGTGATGGGTTTTTCTTTAGAGGTAAAAAGGTCATTGTCATTGGTGGGGGCGACTCTGCAATGGAGGAAGCAAATTTCTTAACTAAGTTTGCAACCGATGTGAAGATTGTTCATCGTAGAAATGAACTTCGAGCTTCTAAAATTATGCAGGATTATGCTCGCAAGAATGAAAAAGTTAGTTGGGGATTAGACAAAACACCGATAGAAGTGGTAGCAGGTGAACATGGGGTAACTGGTTTAAAAGTTAAGGATAATGAATCTGGACAAGAGGAAATTATTGAAACGGATGGAATTTTTGTAGCCATTGGTCATCGCCCAAATACGGATTTCTTAAATGGGATTTTAGAAACAGATGATGTGGGTTACATTCAAGTAAAACCTGGTACAACTCAAACGAATGTAGAAGGTATTTTTGCATGTGGGGATGTACAAGATAAAATTTATCGCCAAGCTATTACAGCTGCAGGATCAGGTTGTATGGCAGCTTTAGATGCTGAGAAGTTTTTAGAAGGAAATGTAGTACACGACTGGAGTCAATCGATCGGAAGTTAAAAATGATTTAAATGGAAGTAATTTTAAAACAAGAACTCGCCTTTAGGCGGGTTTCTTTTTGCTTTGGCAAAAAGATTGAACATTGTCGGAAAAAAGAGGATTTTGACATTAGATTTGTATGAACTTCATGGTAATATAGACCATAGTGCTTTTTGCTGCAGATGGTGTCTTGACCTAGTTTAATGCATAGCTTATAGTTGGAGGTAAAAGATTGTTTGAATAAACCGTAAAAAACGCTGAAAATGGAACTTTTTTAAATATAGAATCAAGTGAAAATTGAATTCAATAAAATTAAAATTCGAGGTGTAAAGAATGTCAGAGCAAATTTATATAGGTGTAGATTTAGGAGGAACAACTGTCAAAGTAGGAATTTGTGACAAGGATGGCAAGCTAGTTCAAACTTATGAGGGTCCTACGGAATCTGAGGGCGGTTACGAACTAGTTACAGATAATATCAATACCTATGTAAAAAAAATTGTTGAGTCCTCCACATACAGTTGGGACAATGTTGCTGGTATTGGAGCTGGGATCGCAGGATTTGTAGATAAAAATGGATTTGTAAAAAAAGCAGCTAATTTAGGTTGGGAAAATGTCCATGTAAAAAATGTTTTAGAAGAGAAAATAGGAAAACCAGTGATTGTAAATAATGATGCAAATGTTGCTGCATTAGGAGAAGCATGGAGTGGTGCTGGTGCTGGTGCTGGTGTGTCAGACGTTGTTTGTTATACATTAGGGACTGGTGTTGGCGGCGGAATTATTATAGAAAATAAAATACATCAAGGATTTAATGGAATGGCAGGGGAAATCGGACATATGTCGGTTGTGCCTGATTTAGAGGCTATTCAATGTGGTTGCGGACAAAAAGGTTGCCTTGAGACGGTATCCTCTGCAACAGGAATCATACGGATGGCTAAAGATGCAGTGGAAAGAGGAGATCGAACTTCATTGTCTTTGCTTGAGACGATTACAGCGAAAGATGTATTTGATGCTGCAAGAGTGAATGATGAAGTTGCTATTCGAATTGTAAAAAGAGCTGCATATTATTTAGGAAGGTCGATGTCTGCGCTTGCGGTTGTTTTAAACCCTCAACGATTTATTGTAGGCGGTGGGGTGTCTAAAGCCGGGGATATTTTATTTGATCAAGTGCGAGAAAACTTTAAGACATTTACACCGGGTGCATTGCAAGAAGGTGTAGATATTGTTCCTGCAAAACTTGGGAATGATGCAGGTATCGTCGGTGCTGCAGGTTTGAACTTATTTAAAATTTAGCTTCTCTAAAGGGGGAGGAAAGATGGAGAGCTCTACTCATATAGCTAAATTAGTGATTATTACGGGGATGTCAGGTGCAGGTAAGACGGTAGCTGTTCAATGTTTAGAGGATTTAGGTTTTTTCTGTGTTGATAATTTACCTCCTGTATTAATTCCTAAGTTTGCTGAACTGATCGAACAATCAAATGGTAGAATTGGAAAAGTTGCCTTAGTTATTGATTTAAGAGGAAGAGAGTTTTTTGAAGCTTTATCTGATTCTCTTAAATATATCAAAAATAATTATACAATAAAATGTGAAATTCTATTCTTAGATGCAACAGATACTGTACTTGTACAAAGATACAAAGAGAGCAGAAGACGTCATCCTTTAGCACCTGAGGGGTTACCCCTAGATGGAATACAAATGGAACGTAAATTGCTTGAAGAATTAAAAGGTTCATCTACCTTGGTTATCGATACGAGCCATTTAAAATTAGCCGAGTTAAAAAAGAAGATTTCATCTAGTTTTACAGAAAATAAACAGGATGGAATTCATATTAATGTGATGTCCTTTGGTTATAAGTACGGTACACCTATTGATGCTGATTTAATTTTTGATGTACGTTTTTTGCCTAACCCACATTACATTGAGAATCTTAGACCAAAAACAGGGAAAGATACAGATGTTTATAACTATGTCATGAAGTGGAATGAAACACAAACCTTTTTAACAAAATTACTAGATTTATTGCAATTCTTGATTCCTCAATATATCAAAGAAGGTAAAAGTCAAATTGTAATCGGCATTGGATGTACTGGAGGAAAGCATCGATCCGTTGCTATAGCAGAATACTTAGGGAAAATGATAAGCAATAGCGAATCTGAACGTATTAGAGTAAGTCATCGTGACTCACATCGAGATCATTAGGGGGAGCGCATAATGGATAACATACAGCTTCCTAAAATTGTTGTCATAGGTGGCGGCACAGGTCTTTCTGTTATGCTGCGGGGTTTGAAAAAAAAGCCGCTCGATATTACAGCGATTGTAACCGTAGCGGATGATGGAGGCAGTTCAGGAATTCTTAGATCTGAAATGCAAATTCCTCCTCCAGGGGATATACGTAATGTAATTACTGCATTAGCTGATGCAGAACCTATTTTATCTCAAGTATTATCTCACCGATTTACAACTGGTACTGGATTAGCTGGACATAGCATGGGGAATTTAATCCTTGCTGCCATGAAGGATATTACAGGCGATTTTGTGACAGGGATTAAAGAGTTGAGTAGAGTTTTAGCCGTTAGAGGCAGAGTTCTGCCTGCGTCAGGTCAGGCCATAGTTTTGAAAGCAGAAATGGAAGATGGGTCTATTGTCACAGGAGAATCTCAAATCCCTAAAGTTGGAAAGAAGATCAACCGAGTTTTTATAGACAAAAGTGAAGTTACTCCTTTACAAGAAGCAATTGAAGCGATTAAGGAAGCAGATGCTATTTTGATCGGACCAGGTAGCCTATATACAAGTATCATTCCTAATCTTTTAGTTCCACAAATTTCGGATACTATCATTCAATCCACTGCGATCAAGATCTATGTCAGTAATGTGATGACACAACCAGGCGAAACGGATAACTATAGTGTGAATGATCATTTGCAATCCATTTACCGGCATGTAGGAACTCATATTTTTGATTATGTCATTGTAAATAATGAAGATATTCCACCACATGTTCAACAAAAATATGCTGAAAAAGGTGCTGTGCCAGTAAAGTTAGATTTAGAAGAGATAGTGAAAAACGGTTTTGAAGTGATTTCTGATCAACTTGTTTTATATCGAACCTATTTAAGGCATGATGCTGAAAAATTAAGCATGCATATTTTCCATTTAGTTGAACGTTGGATGTCTAGGAAGAGGTGATTCGTTTGTCCTTTGCGGCACAAACGAAAAAAGAACTAACCATGATTGAAGTGGATCGCAATTGTGCAATGGCTGAGCTTTCCGCTTTAATACGTATGAATGGGACAATTAAAATAACCAATCAAAGAGTAGTGTTGGATATTTTAACAGAGAATGCTGCAATCGCTCGAAGAATGTATTCTTTAATTAAAAAGCAGTTTAACATTCATACTGAAATTTTAGTTCAAAAGAAAATGCGATTAAAGAAAAATAATGTTTATATTGTTCGTATACCTGATCAAGTTCAATTGCTATTGTCAAAGCTTAGCATAGTTTCAGAGGGTTTTATTTTTAAAACCAATATTGATGAACAAATCATTCAAGACACGTGCTGTAAAAGATCATACTTAAGAGGTGCTTTTCTTGCGGGTGGATCGGTAAACAACCCTGAAGGCTCATCCTACCATCTTGAGATTGCATCCATGTATGAGGATCACTGTAATGCGTTATGTGATTTAGCCAATGAGTTTGAATTGAATGCAAGATGCATTGAGAGGAAAAAGGGTTTTATTTTTTACATTAAAGAAGGCGAGAAAATTATCCACTTTTTAAATATCATAGGTGCACATCAAGCTTTACTTAAGTTTGAAGATGTTCGGATTATGAGAGATATGCGTAACTCTGTAAATAGATTGGTGAACTGTGAGACAGCAAATTTAAATAAGACCATCGGCGCTGCCATGAGACAAATTGATAACATTAAGTTGATTCAGGAAACGATGGGATTGGATCATTTGCCTGAGAAATTAAAAGAAGTTGCGGAATTAAGATTACAGCACCCAGATTTAAATCTAACAGAATTAGGAGAACTACTGAGGGATAAGGTTAGTAAATCAGGTGTTAATCATCGCTTAAGAAAAATAGACAAGATAGCAGATCAGATTAGACATTCATAATGCAGTTTTCAAGAGTTTCATCAATTGAAATAGAACAGAACTTTTTGAACATGCACTTATAGAATTAAAATCTTAATAGTGGTATAATATATTTTATAGAAGTTGTATATAGGGGGGTAAAGTAGTTATGGTAAATCACCCGGTCGTTGTAAAATTAAAAACAGGATTACATGCAAGACCAGCTGCTTTGTTTGTACAGGAAGCTAATAAGTTTTCTTCAGAAATCTTTGTTGAAAAAGATGATAAAAAAGTAAATGCAAAAAGTATTATGGGAATTATGAGTTTAGCCATTAGTTCAGGTACGGAAATTAATATTAGTGCTGGAGGTTCTGACGCAGAACAAGCTGTAAACGCTCTAGTTGACTTATGCAGCAAAGAAGAATTAGACACTCAGTGAAATAATGAAATAATGAAATAATAAAAAGGTAAAATCCAGTATTCAACTTCTCATTAGGGAGTTTATATGCTGGTTTTTTTACAATATTAAACTCCTAATCTATGATCCCATATTAGATGAAGGACTTGACGACATCTTTAAGGGCAATAAAATCAAAAAGAAGTCACCACTAGGTGATTTCTTTTTTTATGTATAAACTGCAACCTTTACTTATTACCTATCGTCTATGAGTTTGAAAATAAAATACAGAGGAGAAAATGTTACGATGAATATGACAATGAAACGGATAACAGCTTTATTACTGGTTTCGTTAGTTGCACTCACTTATTTTGTGTTATTACAAACTAAAGATGTAAATGGTAGAGTGCAAGCAGAAGATATTAAAGAGAAGCTTAATACGATTACGGTTTTAGGTGAAGGAGAAATAACAGTAAATCCTGACGTTGCATTTGTGACTATAGCAGTAGAAACAAAAGGAGATACAGCAAGTGAAGCGCAAGAAGAAAATGCTAAAATCATTAAACAAGTGGAGTCAGTCATATTGGATACTTATAAACTAAAAGACGAAGATATACAAACAACAAGTTTTAATGTTTATCCTAGGTATCAGTATACTGAAAAAGATGCTCCTAAATTACTAGGTTATGAAAGCAAGCATTCTTTACAGATTACTTATCGAAACATAGATCAAATTGGAGAATTAGTTGATGATTTAACGAAAGCAGGTGTGAATCGAGTGGATCATATCAGCTTCAATACGGAAATAGCAGATGAATATGAATTAGCTGCAATTGAAAACGCGATGGCAAATGCAGAAGAGAAAGCAGGTGTGATTGCAAAATCTGAAAATAAAACGATTAAAGGAATCATCCATGTTGTACAAGGAAATCCTACATTCGATAGTCCGATCAACTTTGCATCTCAAGAATTATCATATGATGCTTATAATAATACTTCAATAGCAAGTGGACAGATAAAAATTACAGCGAATGTAAGTGTTCAATATGAATACTGATATACTCACAAAAGTGAGCAAAGCATAGAGGTTTTAAAATAAAAGAAATAAGGAGAGAGTGACAATGCAAATGACAAGTAAAAAATTATCTATTATTTTATTGACAGTAGTATTAGCAGCTGCAGCTTGGATTGGTTTTTTTCAACCCACTAATGTAAATGGGAATGTAAAGGCTCAGGAGAATGGGAGTGCAAACAACCAAACGATAACAGTTACAGGTAATGGTGAAATCATGGTGGACCCTGATGTGTCTTATGTTCAAGTAACAGTTGAAACAAAGGGAGAGACAGCTGAACAATCTCAGAATGAAAACGCAAAAATTATGGCAGACGTTGAGAAAGTGTTGTATGAAACATATAACTTGGATGAGGAAGATGTGAAAACTGCAAGATATAATGTACAGCCTCAATATCAGTATATACAAGACAAAGAACCAAAATTGTTAGGTTACAAAACAAGCCACAGCTTGCAAATCACTTATAGAGACATTGATGAGATTGGTAAGCTGGTAGATGATCTTACAAAAGCAGGTGTTAACCGAGTAGACAATATTCAGTTTGGAACAGAAAAAGCAGATGAGTATGAATTAAAAGCAATTGAAAAAGCAATGGCAAATGCAAAAGAAAAAGCAGCAACGATTGCAAAGACTGAAAATAAAACAATTAAAGGTATCGTGCATGTAGTTCAAGGCGGAGCTTCATCTATAGACCCACTCTATGGTGCAACTGCTAAAATGTATGCACTTGAATCTGAAGCTGCACCTACTTCCATTTCAACAGGACAGATTAGTATTAAAACACAAGTTACAGTTCAATACGAATTTTAATCGTGGGGTAAAGATGAAAAGAAAATTAGGTACAGTTCTAAGTTTTAGCTTTAGCTAGTGGAATATTTATGGTCGTAGCAGTGAATGCCAGCTCAATTTATCTCCCGGAAGAATAGAAAAAAATAAAGAGGCTGGGACATAAGTTGAAATCTAGCTGGTTTTTGTACAATAAGCATAATTAAAACCGCATGAAATCAAGGTTTATAAATTTGATTTCATGCGGTTTATTCATTTTCGCTGGGTTTTGTCCCAGCCTCTTTATTTCATTTAAAGCTTTATTTTATCTTCTCAATCACTTCATCAATTAAACCATATTCCTTGGCTTCATCCGCACTCATAAAATAATCACGGTCTGTATCCTTTTGAATCTTCTTTAAAGTTTGACCTGAACGATCAGCTAAAATACGATTTAATTTGTCTTTCATGTTGATAATTCTTTTTGCTCTAATTTCTATATCACTAGCTTGACCTTCTGCACCACCAAGCGGTTGGTGAATCATTACTTCACTATTTGGTAAAGCATAACGTTTTCCCTTTTCACCAGCTGTTAAAAGGAATGCACCCATGGATGCTGCCATACCAACACAGATCGTAGAAACGTCTGGTTTAATAAATTGCATAGTATCATAGATGGCCATACCTGCCGTAATAGAACCTCCTGGACTATTAATGTACAAGCTGATATCTTTGTCTGGATCATCAGAAGCTAGGAATAACATCTGTGCGATGATGGAATTAGATACAGCATCATTTACGGGGCTACCGAGAAATATAATACGATCTTTAAGAAGTCTAGAGTAAATATCGTATGCGCGCTCTCCACGATTGGATTGTTCTACAACCATAGGTACGTAATTCATAAAATATATACCTCCTAATTTATAATTAAGTTTAAAATAAATATCATGTAATATACATCATAACTTAAAATGATACTAAAGGTCAAGGAAGGTCAAACAAAGATCAAAAAAAATGTTTTGACTCAATTGGAATAGCAGATTATATTACTGGTTTAAGTTTGGCGCGCTCGCGAGGAATTGAACCTCGATCTCAGGTTCCGGAGACCTGCGTCATATCCATTGGACCACGAGCGCAAAAAAACACATAGTACTAGATATTATATGATATGCATGCCATAAAATCAATTAAATTCATAACAGCATTTATATTCTTCATTTAATATATTATATAGGTGTTTAATATCTTTACATTCTTCCGCTAAAGAGTTATAATGACATCGAGGCAAATAAGCCGCTTATTTTTTTACCATAGTGGGACTTAAAATGTTTATGCGGGACATATAAAGTCCAAATATGCAAAACATGGTTTAATTAATTAGGTTTGGTCAAACCTGTCCAGTATTATTTAAAATCTGGTAAGACTTCATTTCTAATGAAAGTGTAATATAAGATGAGGTTTTACGGAATGTTAATACAGGAGAATCGATTTGGAGTGAGCAAGTTTGCGAAAAATTTTAGACATTCAAAAACAGCTATTGCCTGATTTAACGGAAGTTTTAAATAAACGGTATACGATTTTACATCACATATTATTGTCAGGTGTAGTTGGTCGAAGAACGTTAGCTTCATCGTTGAATATGACAGAAAGAGTGTTAAGAGCTGAAGTTAATTTTTTGAAGGAACAAGGACTTCTAGAAATTGAGACTATAGGTATGAGAATAAGTGATTCTGGAAAACAGCTTATGGACCAGCTTCGTCCCATTATGAAAGAGCTATTAGGATTAACTGATCTAGAAGAGCAAATCCAAAATCGATACGGATTAAAACAGGTTGTTATAGTTCCAGGAGATTCAGACTTCTCAGAATACACAAAAAAAGAATTGGGTCGTGCTGGAGCAGCGATGTTACTCAAATACGCTGCAAAAGAAGATATTATTGCAGTGGCTGGTGGCTCAACGACTTCAGAAATTGCAAATCAATTATCGGCATCAACTCATTTAAAAGGGAATTTATTTGTTCCTGCCAGAGGCGGATTAGGTGAAATGCTTGAACTTCAAGCCAATACGATAGCCTCAAATATGGCTAAAAGGACAGGTGCAGGATACCGCTTGCTTCATGTACCAGACCATCTAAGTGAGGACGCATATCAATCATTAATTCAAGAACCTAATATTAAAGAAATTATTGATGTTATACGAAAGTCCCGCATGGTTGTTCATGGAATAGGTGAAGCTATGGTTATGGCTGAAAGGCGTAAAGTAGATGAAACAACCATACGTATACTTGATTCCGAAGGGGCACTTGCAGAGGCTTTTGGGTACTACTTTAATGATAAAGGAGAAGTAGTTCATCAAATCCCTACAATTGGTCTTCGAATTGAAGATATTGAACAAACAGAAGTTGTCATCGGAGTTGCAGGTGGAAGTAGTAAATCTGAAGCTATATCTGCTGTATTAAAATTTGGACATGAGGATGTTCTAATTATCGATGAAGGCGCCGCTGTGAAAATGGTAGAAAAAATGTAAATTTGTGACTCATGATGTGCTTATAAGCCATCTTGAAATATAATATTTTTTTAAATTTTAAGGAGGAAATTTTATTATGGTAAAAGTAGGTATTAATGGATTTGGACGTATAGGACGTAACGTATTCCGTGCTGCATTAAACAATCCCGAGGTTGAAATTGTTGCAATTAATGATTTAACAGATGTGAACATGCTTGCACATCTTTTAAAATATGATACAACTCATGGAAGATTAGACGCTTCAGTTGAAGTGGGAGAAGCATCATTAGTTGTTAACGGAAAAGAAATCAAAGTATTTGCAGAGCGTGACCCTGGAAATCTTCCTTGGGGAGATTACGGAGTAGAGATCGTTGTTGAATCTACAGGAATCTTCACAGAGAAATCAAAAGCAGAAGCACATTTAAAAGGTGGAGCGAAGAAAGTTATTATTTCTGCACCTGCTAAAAACGAAGATGTAACTGTTGTTCTAGGTGTTAACGAAGAGCAATATGATCCAGCGAATCATACAGTAATTTCTAACGCATCTTGTACTACAAACTGTTTAGCACCATTTGCAAAAGTACTTAGCGACAACTTTGGTATTGTTAAAGGAATGATGACAACAGTTCACTCCTACACAAATGACCAAAACACACTAGATTTACCTCATAAAGATGCTCGTCGTGCACGTGCAGCTGCTGAGAACATTATTCCTTCCACAACGGGAGCAGCAAAAGCAGTTTCTCTTGTGTTACCAGAATTAAAAGGAAAATTAAACGGAATGGCAATGCGTGTACCAACACCTAACGTATCTGTAACAGATTTAGTTGTTGAATTGGAGAAAAACGTTACAGTTGAGGATGTAAACAATGCG
This sequence comes from Chengkuizengella axinellae, assembly GCF_030730905.1. GTDB lineage: Bacteria > Bacillota > Bacilli > Paenibacillales > KCTC-33759 > Chengkuizengella > Chengkuizengella axinellae. Next base: position 46,388 of record NZ_JAVAMP010000010.1, read on the forward strand.
CTTCAAGCTGCTGCAGAAGGCCCTCTAAAAGGAATTCTTAACTACTCAGATGAGCCGCTTGTATCTAGCGATTACAATGGTGATCCTGCTTCTTCTACAATTGATGCACTTTCTACAATGGTAGTTGGAGACAACATGGTGAAAGTTGTTTCTTGGTATGATAACGAATGGGGATATTCTTGTCGTGTAGTTGATCTTTGTAGCTATGTTGCAAACAAAGGACTATAAAAAATAATAAATTGAGATAAAAAAAGAGGAGAAGTATGATTTTCTCCTCTTTCCCAATCCTAAAATTATAGAGCTTGTTCAAAATACATAAGGAGGTTATCTTTATGAATAAAAAAAGTATTCGCGATGTAGATGTAAATGGAAAAAAAGTATTTGTACGTGTTGATTTTAATGTGCCTTTAAAGGATGGCAACATAACGGATGATACTCGTATCCGCGCCACTTTGCCAACGATTCAGCATTTGGTAGAACAAGGAGCAAAAGTAATACTTGCAAGTCACTTGGGACGTCCAAAAGGGAATGTAGTTGAGGAAATGCGTTTAACTCCTGCTGCAGAACGTTTATCAGAGCTTCTTGAGAAACCAGTGAAAAAGCTGGATGAAGCGTTTGGACCTGCGGTCCAAGCGGAAATTGATAAATTAAATAATGGCGAAATTGTTGTACTGGAAAATACACGTTTTTATGCTGGTGAAGAAAAAAATGACCCTGAACTAGCAAAAGCCTTTGCAGAGTTAGCAGACTTATACGTGAACGATGCTTTTGGAGCAGCCCATAGAGCGCATGCTTCGACTGAAGGTATAGCAAAGCATATCCCAGCTGTTGCAGGATTCTTAATGGAAAAAGAGCTGGAAGTATTGGGTAAAGCATTGAATAATCCAGACCGTCCATTTACTGCTATTGTAGGTGGAGCTAAAGTAAAGGATAAAATTGATGTTATCAATAAATTGATAGAAATTGCTGACGACATCATTATTGGTGGAGGACTTGCTTATACGTTCATCAAAGCACAAGGAAACGAGATCGGTAATTCTTTAGTTGATAATGAAAAGTTAGATCTTGCTTTAGAGTTTATTCAAAAAGCGAAGGATAAAGGCGTTAATTTCCATCTTCCTGTTGATGTTGTAGTTACTGATGATTTTAGTGCAGACGCAAACACAAAAATTGTGGACAATGATCAAATACCAGCGGATTGGGAAGGTATTGATATTGGACCAAAAACACGTGAAAAATATAAGGAAATTATTTTGAATTCTAAATTAGTGGTATGGAATGGACCAATGGGTGTATTTGAAATCCAACCATTTTCACATGGTACAAAAGCTGTAGCACAAGCATGTGCAGAGACGAATGCTTACACTGTAATCGGTGGAGGAGATTCTGCAGCGGCAGTAGAGAAGTTTGATTTTGCTGACAAAATGAATCACATTTCAACAGGTGGAGGCGCTTCTCTTGAATTTATGGAAGGAAAAGCACTGCCAGGTGTAGTTGCTTTAAACGATAAATAAACCTGTTCATTCATTGTATTATTGTTTATTAATTATAAAATGAAGGAAGTGAATAGCATGAGAGAACCTATTATTGCTGGAAACTGGAAAATGTTTAAAACAGTCAGCGATGCGGAAATTTTTATCAACGAGGTAAAAGGGAAGGCGGAAGTTGAAGGTGTAGAGAGTGTTATCTGCGCTCCTTTTACAAACCTACCAGCTTTAGTTGATGCGGTGAAAGGTACAAAAATAAAAGTAGGTGCACAGAACTTCCATTGGGAAGAAAGTGGTGCTTTTACAGGCGAAATAAGCGGGTTTATGCTAAACGATTTAGGTGTTGACTATGTTATCATTGGTCACTCCGAAAGAAGAGAATATTTTGCAGAAACAGATCAGACTGTTAATAAAAAAGTACATGCTTCTTTTAAATATGATCTTACTCCAATTGTTTGTGTAGGTGAGAAATTAGAAGAAAGAGAAGCGAATCAAACAAAAGAGGTTGTAAAACTGCAAGTGAATGAAGCTTTACAAGGACTTACAAAAGATCAAGCTGCGAAAGTTGTTATCGCTTATGAACCGATTTGGGCAATTGGTACAGGGAAATCTTCAACTGCTGAAGATGCAAACGAAGTCATCGCTTATATTAGAGAACAAATTGCTGTATCTTTTGATGCAGAAATAGCAAATCAAGTACGTATTCAATATGGTGGAAGTGTAAAACCAAATAACGTTCGCGATTATATGGGTCAATCTGATATCGATGGAGCGCTTGTAGGAGGAGCAAGTTTAGATCCAGCTTCCTACACTCAATTAGTTGAGGGGGCAAAATAAATGTCAGCACCTAAACCTGTTGCATTAATTATTTTGGATGGATTTGGACTAAGAAATGAAACAGTAGGGAATGCAGTTGCACAAGCAAACAAACCGAACTATGATCGTTATTGGAACACTTACCCACATACGACACTAACAGCTGCGGGTGAAGCGGTAGGACTTCCTGCAGGGCAAATGGGAAATTCAGAAGTAGGACATTTGAACATTGGGGCAGGTAGAATTGTTTATCAAGATCTTACACGTATCACAAAATCTATAAAAACGGGCGAGTTTTTTGAAAATGAAACATTGCTGAAAGCTGTTCGACATGCAAAGGATAACAGCCGAAAATTACACTTGTATGCTCTTCTTTCAGATGGCGGTGTGCATTCACATCAACAGCATCTATATGCTATGCTGCAAATGGCAAAAAAAGAAGGCTTAGAGGATGTATATATACATGCCTTTTTAGATGGTCGTGATGTAGCTCCTGATAGTGCAAAAGCCTACATGGAAGCATTGTTGAAAAAGATAAGTGAAGTTGGTATAGGAAAAATTGCAACGGTACAAGGTAGATACTTTGCGATGGATCGTGATAAACGTTGGGACAGAGTAGAAAAATCCTATCGTGCGATGGTTTATGGTGAAGGGCCAAAATATCATGATCCGATCAAAGCGATTGCAGAGTCCTATGAACAATCTGTATACGATGAGTTTGTTCTACCTACTGTTATTGTTGACCGTGAAGAAAACCCTCGTGGACTTGTTGAATCCGATGATGCAGTTGTCTTTCTAAATTTTAGACCAGATCGTGCGATTCAATTATCTCAAGTGTTTACAAACAAAGATTTTCGTGGATTTGATCGTGGAGAGCATTTCCCGAAAAATATCTATTATGTAAGTTTAACTCTATTTAGTGAAACCGTTGGTGGTTATGTTGCGTATAAACCAAAGGATTTGGATAATACTTTAGGAGAAGTATTGGCACAAAACAATAAGAAACAGCTTAGGGCAGCTGAAACTGAAAAATATCCTCACGTTACGTTTTTCTTTAGTGGGGGTCGTGATGTTGAGCTTCCAGGTGAAACACGTTTGTTAGTTAACTCTCCAAAGGTAGCAACCTATGACTTGCAACCTGAAATGAGTGCTTATGAGTTGGCTGATGCGGTAGTTAAGGAAGTAGAATCCGACAAGTTTGATGCCATTATATTAAATTTTGCCAATCCAGATATGGTTGGACATTCGGGTAAATTAGAACCAACAATTAAGGCTGTTGAAGCTACGGATGAATGCTTAGGGAAAGTTGTTGATGCGATTCTGGCAAAGGGTGGGGCTGCAATCATTACAGCTGACCATGGAAACGCGGATATTATTGTTGATGAGAATGGTCGTCCTCATACTGCACATACAACAAACCCAGTACCACTTATTGTGACAGACAACAATGCATCTTTAAGAGAAGATGGAATTTTGGCAGATATTGCACCAACCCTACTAGAACTATTACAATTAGAACAGCCTGAAGAAATGACAGGTTCATCAATTATCAAAAAATAAGGAGTGTTTTTTAAAATGACGATTATTTCTGATCTTTATGCTCGTGAAGTATTAGATTCACGTGGAAATCCAACTGTAGAAGTAGAAGTTTATTTAGAATCTGGAGCGCTTGGAACAGCAATCGTACCTTCTGGTGCATCCACAGGTGCTTATGAAGCAGTTGAGCTTCGCGATGGGGATAAAAGCCGTTACTTAGGTAAAGGTGTTACAAAAGCAGTGGATAATGTAAATGAAATTATTGCACCTGAATTGATTGGTTGGGATGCACTGGATCAATTAGGTATTGATAAAAAAATGATCGCGCTTGATGGTACACCAAATAAAGCAAAACTTGGTGCAAACGCTATTCTTGCTGTTTCTATGGCAGTAGCACGTGCTTCAGCTTTAGCTTTAGATCTTCCGTTATATGCTTACTTAGGTGGTTTTAATGCAAAAACTTTACCAGTTCCTATGATGAACATTGTAAATGGTGGAGAGCATGCTGATAACAACGTAGATATTCAAGAATTTATGGTTCTTCCAGTAGGTGCACCTACTTTTAAAGAAGCATTACGTACAGGTGCGGAAATTTTCCATGCACTTAAAAAGGTACTAAAAGATAAAGGTTTAAATACAGCTGTTGGTGACGAAGGTGGATTTGCTCCAAACCTTGGATCTAACGAAGAAGCTATTACAACGATTATTTCTGCGATTGAAGCGGCAGGTTATAAAGCTGGAGAAGATGTAATGATTGGTATGGACATCGCTTCTACAGAATTTTATAGAGACGGTAAATACGAATTATCTGGAGAAGGTAAATCCTTTACTTCTGAAGAATTTGTAGATTACTTAGCTGGGTTAGTTGAAAAGTATCCTATTATTTCCATTGAAGATGGTCTTGCTGAAGACGATTGGGATGGATGGAAGTTACTTACTGAAAAAATCGGAAACAAAGTTCAATTAGTTGGAGACGATTTATTTGTTACAAATACAGAACGTCTTTCTACAGGAATTGAAAAAAGCATCGGAAACTCCATTTTAGTAAAAGTGAATCAAATCGGTACACTAACTGAAACTTTTGATGCAATCGAAATGGCTAAGCGTGCTGGTTACACAGCGGTAATTTCACACCGTTCTGGTGAAAGCGAAGATACTACGATTGCTGATATTGCAGTAGCTACAAACGCTGGACAAATTAAAACAGGTGCTCCTTCACGTACAGATCGTGTTGCGAAATACAACCAATTGCTTCGCATTGAGGACGAGTTGGCAAACATCGCAATTTACGGGGGAAAAGAAGCATTTTATAACTTGAAATAAAATCAACTTTATATACGGTTACCCCATAGTGAGATTTGTTAAAAATCTCACTATGGGGTTTTTGTTTTATATAGGCTCTCTGCTTCCTCCTCTTCCCTAACCCCAAAATAACATAAAACTGCACCTATAATCGCAATATCATTGTAACAAGATCATCGATATAATTCAGTTACAACAAGGTAAAACGAAATAATTACATTATCTTAGGAGGTAGTTGGTTATGTCGATACCAGTAGGATTACAGTTATATACACTTCGAGAAGAAACGGAAAAAGATTTTGTTGACACTTTACAATCAGTCGCAGATATGGGGTATCAAACCGTTGAATTTGCAGGTTATGGTGGGATAGAAGCAAAGGAAATGAAGAAGATCTTAGACGACCTTGGTTTATATGCTCCTTCAAGTCATGTTCCAATTGAAGTGCTGCAGCATCAGCTGGAAAATCAAATAGAATACAGCTTGGAAATTGGATCTAAGTATATTGTTTGTCCATATTTAGACGTTCAGACATATCTTAGAGGAGAACAGAATTTAAAAACAACACTTGAAAGTTTTAAGGAAATTGCAGCGAAATGTAGAGATAACGGTTTGCAATTCGCGTATCACAATCATGATTTTGAATTTGAAAAAACGGAAGAGGGAAGCTACATTTTAGATCGTATATACAAATCCATCGATGCTAACTTATTAGTTGCTGAATTAGATTTGTTTTGGGTGAAAAAAGCAGGATTAGATCCAATCGAATACTTATCGTCTTTTAAAAATCGATGTCCAATCATTCATATCAAAGATATGACAAAAGATCATCGAGAAACATTTGCAGAAGTAGGACAAGGAATCATTGACTATCTTTCTATTTTTAAAATGGCTGAAAACATTGGTATTGAGCATTTTATTGTAGAGCAAGATGTATGTGAACGTCCTCCACTTGAAAGTATAAAAATGAGCATAAATTATTTAAAATCAATCGGTGTTGCTTAAGACATGCTCCTATGATATAATATGAACATTGATTTCTGTGCGAAAGCCAACCTTTTAGGAGGAACATTATGGGAACATTTTTAACTATTTTACTAATTATCTTCTCTTTGGGATTAATTGCAGTTGTGCTTTTACAAAAAGGGAAAAGTGCTGGATTATCCGGAGCGATTAGCGGTGGTGCTGAACAATTATTTGGTAAACAAAAAGCTAGAGGAATAGATTTGTTACTACAACGTTTAACATTAGTGTTAGCTGTAGGTTTTATTGTTTTAGCGCTATTAGTTTCTTATATTTTTGGCCCAATTTGATTATTACTTATAACGAATCCAAACAGCAGGAGACAATTCCTGCTGTTTTCTTTTTGTTTTTTATGATGTTAATACATGGGACTCTTTTAAAAATAAGGGCGATTAGTAGGAGTTATGTTTAATTGTTTATTTACAGAGAATACTATGAGATAGAAATTGAAGTTTAGAGGTGAACATATGGTAGTAGCAGAAGAACATTTACTTAACTTTATGCGTGAAGATGCATATAAACCGATGAGTTATAAAGAACTAGAACAGCATTTTCAAGTAGAAGGTGCTGAAGAGTTCCGAAGTTTTTTAAAATTATTAAATGATTTAGAAACAAGGGGCATCATTATTAGGACGAGAACGGATCGATATGGTGTTCCTGAAAGAATGGATCTAATTAGAGGGAAAATTCAAGCACATGCAAAAGGTTTTGCTTTTCTTATCCCTGATGACAAGGATCAATCTGATGTTTATATTCATGCCAATGATCTTATGAGTGCTATGAATGGAGATGTTGTGTTTGTTCGTGTGAACAGCAGAGGTCCATCAGGAGGGAAATTAGAAGGTGAAGTTGTTCGTATAATAGAACGCGCGATTACACAAATAGTAGGTATTTTTCAAAATAACGGAGCATTTGGATTTATTCTTCCGGATGATAAACGTCTTACCAGAGATGTTTTTGTTCCGAAGGAAAGTTTTTTAGGTGCGGTTGATGGGCAAAAGGTAGTAGCAGAAATTGTGAAATATCCAGAAGGAAGAGCCTCTGCGGAAGGTAAAATTATTGAAATTCTTGGACATAAGGATGATCCAGGAGTAGATATATTGTCCATTATTCGCAAATTTAATTTGCCTGAAATGTTCAACGATGAAGTGATGGATGAAGCTGAAGCTGCACCTGATGCCATTACGGAGGAAGAAATACAAGCACAAGGAAGAAGAGACTTGCGGGATAAAACGATTGTCACCATTGATGGTGCCGACGCAAAGGATCTAGATGATGCCGTAAATGTTGAAAAATTGGAAAATGGGAACTATCGTTTAGGTGTACATATTGCTGATGTTGGTTACTATGTGAAGGAAAATTCCAAGCTGGATCAAGAAGCTTTCAATCGAGGCTGCAGTGTTTATTTGGTTGACAGAGTGATTCCAATGCTTCCACATCGATTATCAAATGGGATATGTAGTTTAAATCCACAGGTTGATCGATTAACAATGTCCTGTGAAATGGAATTTGATACTACAGGCAAGTTGATTAAACATGATATCTTTACGAGTGTGATTAATACGACTGAAAGAATGACATACACCGATGTAAGAAAGATATTAGAAGATGAAGATGCTGAATTAATGGATCGATATAGCGATCTTATTGACTTTTTTAAGCAAATGAAAGAACTCGCGCTGATTTTAAGGAAAAAACGTATGAAACGTGGTGCCATTGATTTTGATTTTCAGGAGTCTAAAATTATTGTAGACAATCAAGGCGTACCTGTTGATATCGTGAAAAGAGAAAGATCAATTGCTGAACAAATCATTGAAGAGTTTATGTTGGCTGCGAATGAAACGGTAGCGGAACATTTTTACTGGCTAAAAGTGCCTTTCTTATATCGAATACATGAACATCCAGATGCAGAGAAACTCATGAACCTAATGACATTTATTAATAATTTTGGATATGTCATTCGAGGCAGAAGCAACTCTATTCATCCAAGAGCGCTGCAAACTATCATTGAGGAGATTAAAGGATCCAAGGAAGAAACTGTCATTAGTACCTATATGTTAAGGTCAATGAAGCAGGCAAAATATGATGCAGAAAGCACGGGTCATTTTGGTCTAGCAGCAGACTTTTATTCTCATTTTACTTCACCAATACGAAGATATCCTGATTTAGTCATTCATCGTGTGATGCGCGAAATCATTACAAGTGGTGCTTTATCTGAAAAAAGACATGAATATCTAGCTAGTCGAATGCATGACATAGCGGTGCAATCATCAGAGAGAGAAAGATTAGCTGTTGATGCAGAGCGTGAAACAGATGATCTTAAGAAAGCTGAATTTATGTTGGATAAAGTGGGAGAAGAATTTGAAGGGATTGTCAGCAGCGTAACAAGCTTTGGCATGTTTGTAGAGCTAGATAACTCCGTAGAAGGTCTTATTCGCTTGAGTGATTTAACAGATGATTATTATCATTATCATGAGGCGCAGCTTGCACTCATTGGAGAGAGAACATCTAAAATATATCGCATTGGAGACGAAGTGAAGGTAAGAGTCTCCCGTGTAAACATTACGGATTACACCATTGATTTTGAGCTTGTAGATATGAAACCACGAAAAAGTAAAGTGAGTTTGGTAGATGATAAAAAGGGAGAAAAAAAACAAAGTTACGTAAAAGCAAAAAGAAAAAAGAAAGAGAAGAAAAGACCTAAGATTTAATATTGATTTCAAATAGGGTTATTGATAAAATTGATTTCTAGCCATAAAAAGCAACACGCATTGGGAGAAGTGATAAAGATATGAGCAAAAAAAGTACAGATAGGCCATTAGCTCAAAATAAAAAAGCATCCCATGACTATTTTATTGAAGAGACATTTGAAGCGGGTCTTGTGTTGACAGGAACTGAAATCAAGTCAATTCGTGGGGGAAAAACGAATATGTCAGATAGTTTTGCTACGATTCGTAATGGGGAAGCGTTTATTCATAATATGCATGTTAGCCCATTCGAACAAGGAAATCGCAATAACCCTGATGATCCTACACGTGCTAGGAAGTTACTGCTCAAAAGGAAACAAATTGATACTCTTTACGGAGCTTCTAAGCAGCAAGGATATGCGTTAGTGCCACTCAAAATTTATATAAAAAATGGATTTGCAAAGCTCTTGCTTGGATTGGGTAAAGGTAAAAAACAATATGATAAAAGAGAAACAGCGAAGAAAAAAGATGCACAACGAGACATCCAAAGAGCACTTCGTGAAAAGCAAAAAGTGGCTCGTTAATTTTTTAGCAAGTGTTTGATTTTCATCCAATCACGACCACGCTTTCCAACAATTAATTTTAGATAAATACGTGTCATTGTGGTATACTATGAGTACAGCAACAGAGAAACACTTTAAGTTATACTAATGTGTTTCATTTATGAATTAGCTTCTCATGAAGCTTTTTTCTATCCTGGGGGCGTTTATGGATTCGACGGGGATAGTTTGAGCATGAGTAGCGGGTAGTGGGGACGCGTCCACTTCATCAACGCTAAAGCCTATTTAAACGGCAAACAAAACAACAACTTAGCTTTAGCTGCTTAATAACCAGCGGGCTAGCTCTAACCTTCCATCGCCCATGTGGCAGGATTAGGGCTCAACTTTAGTGGGCTACGCCGTTTGATCTCCGTCTGAGGTCAGCGGAAGAAGACAATCAGACTAGTTTAAACAGTAGCGGGTTGCTTGGCGGCTGTTTAAGCGAAACTTTCTCAAGCAACTACACCCGTAGAAGCTTATGTGGCGATATTTTCGGACAGGGGTTCGACTCCCCTCGCCTCCACCAAACGTAAAGGCTCTGACCGCAAGAGGTCAGGGCCTTTTATTTTGTTAGACGAGACATAAGAACCCAAGGGTTTAGACCGCACGGACCGCAGCAAAGCGGAGGGAGTACGGCATTTCATTCAACCGATAAGATTGTCATCAAAAGGAAAGCATCGATAGCAGTTATAATAAGAGAATGAGATACTCCCCTCGCCTCCACCAAACGAGAAAAAAGAATAGAATAAAAACCATTAAGATTGAAACAGGAAACCCGTAAAATAAAAGTATACATACGGTAATAAAACGAATAAAAATATCATTCAGCTAAAGTGCTTAGCTTAGATGTTTACCTTGTCAAGGATACCGACATTCTTCTTTTTTTGTGGCAATTCAGAACAGATCATACCAACAAAGATACATATACATCCTATAATCGCAATATGAGATAACTGTTCATTTGCCCAAAGGTATCCTGCGAGAGCAGCGAAGACAGGCTCAGTAGCAAAAATTAATGCCACTCTTGTAGGTGTTGTTGATTTTTGAAATGTGGTCTGTGCTAAAAAAGCAAGTGCAGTTGCAAATATAGATGTAATTCCTAAAGCTATAAAAACCTCGTTTTTAAATAATATATTAAATTGAAGTTGAGATTCCCAATCTTCAAAAAGAAAGGCTAATAATAGCGATAAAATAGATACAGTAAACACTTGTATGACGGTTAATAATAGGCTTGAGTAACGGTTTGTATATTTTCCAGTCAGAATAATGTGCATAGCAAATGATATGGCACAAAAAAACACAAGAACATCACCGTTATTCATAGATATTCGATCCCCGATCGTTAACATGTAGAGACCAACCGTTGCTACTAATGCACCTATGATTCCATTACGGGTCAATTTCGATTTTGTTAAAAAGACTGCAAATAATGGAACTAATACAACACTTAAACCGGTGATAAAACCAGCCTTGGATGAAGTAGTATAAAGCAATCCGAAAGTTTGAAAGGCATATCCTAAAAATAACCAGATACCTAATACCATGCCAGATATCAATAAAGAACGATCTATTTCCTTCAATAGCTTCAATTTATATAGGAGAATAAACAAAAGTAAAAAAAGTCCTGCTATCAAAAAACGGATTCCATTAAATGAAAATGGATGTAAAAATGAAATTGCATTTTGAACGAGTACAAAGGTTGTACCCCACACGAAGGCTACGAGCAACAAAACTCCATCTGCTAAAACGGATTTCTTTAACAATGATCAAATCTCTCTTTCTTATAAAAATACTAGTATTTTACGTAATTTTAAATTGAAACCTTTGAAAATGGGTATATCGTGAGATTATAAGATATGTTATAATTGCTGTCAATTTTAATTGGGAAATAGTATTTTGTTAAAAGAATGATTAGTGTTTCAATATTTAAATGTGTTATTGTTTTTTTGGAGGCGTTTTTGATGCTTGTTTTTTTGGAAGGATTACCTGGAGTTGGAAAATCAACAAACTCAGGTTTATTATATCGTCAGTTTGAACGAAATGGGTTTAATACAAGATGGGTACCTGAATTAGAACGATCTCACCCGGTTTTGTTTTTCCATGAAGCTTATTTTAGTAAGGAAGAATATCAAAGTTGGAAAAATGGGCAGGATCAAGATGTATCATTTATGGATCGAATTGCTCAAGTACGTGAAGACAGTGTGGGTATAGATTTGCTTGAGTTATCATGGAATCATCAAGAAAATTTACCTGAGGCAGCATTTCAAAAACTTCGAGAAAAAAATGTGTGGAATTTTTCACTTGAAAAATATATTGAGGTTGCATTGGAAAAGTGGAAATGTTTTGCCAAAAGCGTTGCAGAAAAACCTGAGCAGGTCGTTATATTAGATAGTTGTATTTTCCAATATCAAATCTTTAGTTTTCAACTTGAAAATGCCCCGAAACAAGCATTAGATTACTTTATAGAAACTTTATGGGGTATTGTAAAGCCTTTAAATCCAAAACTAGTTTATCTGCACCGTGAATCTGTAACAGATGCGATAGACCATCTTATAAAAGCTCGTGGAGAGTCATTTATACAAAGTATTTGGAAAAGGGATAGACAAAGAGCTTACTACAACTCTCGACCAGATCAAGTTGAAACTTATTTTGAGTTTTTAGCTGATTATCATCAAGTGGCGCATGAGTTGTTTGAAAAGGCACCCTGTCCTAAGCTTTCGATAGAAGTAACATCAGCGGAATGGGGAGAATATGAACATCAGTTGCTAACTTTTTTTGATCTAACACATCTTCCTGATCCTACAGTGAGACTTCAAGAAGGTGAATTTTCCAATCAGGATCTTGTATTAACTATGAAAATAAAAAAAGATTCAGAGGGTTTTACTATGACAGATCCTGAAGGGAATAATCATAGATTACATTCCCGCTCTGAAGAGGAGTTTTATATTCATGATATGCCGGTTATTCTTAATGTGCCCGATGGAAATCATGTTTTGATCAAGGGTATCAGTCTAATCAATCGTTGGACAGAAACGGGTATCGTGTTTAAAAGGATAAGGGGACGAATTTAAGAAATAAACAGAAAAAAGACACCAAGTTGGTGTCTTTTTTGGAAGAGTCGGCTGTTATACTTTATCGTACAGCAAAGTTATTGGGCATTAAATATGAATATAAACAAAGTAGACATTGAAGCTAGTGATAAAATAAGCTCATGGGCGCAAATTTTCAATAAAGTCTAATAAAATTAGATCAAACTTCTCTGGCTGCTCCATATTTACACAATGACCTGCATCCTCAACAATATGCAGCTTCGATTCTGGGATTTGTTTATGCCAAAGCTTTGCATGATTTTTTCCTATGTCTAAGTCATGTTCACCATAGACGATAAGTAAAGGATAGGGTATTTTCTCCTTAGTTTGATGAAATATTTTTTGCATACCTTGCATGTATTTAAGTGATTTTCTTGTATAGGATTTGCTTGAAGAATAGAAGCGTTCATATGCATGTTTATGGTAGGTTGAGATTTTGGAAACGTAACGTCTTAAACTGTTCATGTTAAAAATGATCCTAAATAGTACTTTGAATATTGCTTTTTGCTGTGCCTTTAAAATATCTTGATTGTAATTGTGAATACTATATCCACCAACTACGGTTACGCTTTTGGTTATATCAGGATGTTTTTCAGCAAAACCTTGTGCAACTAAGGAACCTAAAGAAACACCAACAATATGGCAGGTTTTTAAATGATTTTCAGTTAGTATATCCTTCATATGTTGTATGGTAGCTTCTATATCATCTGTTGTTTTTTTAGGCTGAGTTTTACCATGACCGATCATATCCAAGGTTATAAGATTAAACTGATCAGATAAAGAATCGAATTGATCCACGAAAGCAGTATGGTCGCTAAAAGCTGGGTGTAGGAAGAGAACTGTCTCTTTTTTGTTTAAATCATTCGTGTAATAGTATACATCGTACTCATTATAAGTTAACGTTTTTTCATTCATTTTCGCTCTCCTTTCATTTTTTCCAAAAGCTCCTCATAAAAGGTTAAATCAAAAGAGTAGTGCTTTATAGCATAATCTAATGTTTCAAATTGATAGTTTGCAATTTCTTCGTATTTTTCGGGTATATCCATATCTAAAGCATTAGATTGATAAGTTGTATAATTGTTTATTTTGTCTTTTAAAACATGTATATATTTTTCTAATAAATCAATGCGCTTCTGGTTGTCAAGAAATCCATAAAAATAAAGCTTCAATAATCCATCATTTTTAGGAGAATCAATGTCGATTTCTGAACTTAGCCAAGACATGAACATTTGTTTTCCTTTTGGTGTTATTTGATATACTTTTTTGGCTCTACCGTTTTCAATGGATTCAGTAAAAGTAATTGCCTCTTCATTTAATAGCTTTTTTATTGCATTTTGAATGCTTCCATAACTTGCGGCGTAAAAAGGTGAAACTTCTCTTTCAAGCGCATTTCTCATATCGTAAACGGTCATATTTCTAAGCATGAGTAGTCCTAATAGTACATAAATCAATGAATAATCACTCCTTTAGATATATACCTAATAGTAATATATGATGGAATAACAATCAATATGATTCAATCATTTTTGGTGTTATAGATGTTGCCATGTGCATCTTGTTATTATTAGCATTATAATAATATAAAAGTAAGCGCTACTATTTTTCCAATCAGGATTTGTTTAAATAATTTTTTGGAGGTCCCATTTTATGATGAAAGAAAAAATACAAGCACTAATATCCGAAATGACAGTAGAGGAAAAAGCTAGTTTATGCTCTGGTTTAAATTTTTGGCATACAAAAGGAATTGAAAGGTTAGGCATTCCTTCCATAATGCTCGCAGATGGACCGCATGGGTTGAGAAAACAAAGTGGAAGTGCGGATAACCTAGGGTTACATAATAGTGTGCCTGCCACTTGTTTTCCTTCAGCTGCTGGATTAGCATGTTCTTGGGATCGTGATTTAATTGCAAAAGTTGGGCTTGCCCTAGGAAAAGAGTGTCAAGCAGAAGATGTTGCAGTATTGTTAGGTCCTGGTGCAAATATTAAACGTTCTCCGCTCTGTGGCAGGAATTTTGAGTATTTTTCTGAAGACCCATATTTATCTTCTGAGCTTGCTGCCAGTCATATACAAGGTGTGCAAAGCCAAGGTGTGGGTACTTCTCTTAAACATTTTGCTGCTAACAATCAGGAGCATCGGAGAATGTCTACAGACGCTGTCATAGATGAAAGAACATTAAGAGAAATCTATCTTGCGAGTTTTGAAGGGGCAGTGAAGAAAGCAAAGCCTTGGACAGTAATGTGTTCATATAATCAAGTGAATGGTGAGTTTGCTTCAGAAAACAGGACGTTATTAACAGAGATTCTAAAGGATGAGTGGGGGCATGAAGGATTTGTAGTATCAGACTGGGGTGCAGTGAATGAACGACACGAAGGATTAGCGGCAGGGTTAGACCTTGAAATGCCTTCAAGCAATGGAACGGGTGATCGAAAAATTGTAGAGGCCATCAAGAAAGGTCATCTTTCCGAGGAGTCGTTAAATAGAGCCGTAGAAAGATTGCTCTCTATTATTTTCAGAGCAGTTGAACTAAATCAAGAAGATGCATCTTATGATCAGGAAGCTCACCATCAGCTGGCTAGAGAAGTCGCTAGGGAAAGTATGGTTTTGTTAAAAAACGAAGGTCGAATTTTACCTTTGATAAAATCAGGTTCTATTTCAGTAATTGGAGCTTTTCTGAAAATCCAAGATTTCAAGGTGGAGGAAGTTCACATGTTAATGCAACAAAGCTAGATAGCGTATTGGAGGAAATACGAGAACTGCCTTTTCAGCATGCAGATATTTCCTATGCAGAAGGATATGATATAAATGCAGATAAAGTGGATCAAAACTTAATTCAAGAAGCAGTAGAGGCTGCCTCAAAATCTGATATTACGATTCTTTTTGTTGGACTGCCTGAAAGATATGAGTCAGAAGGATATGATCGTGAACATTTAGACATTCCACACAACCAACAAGCACTGATCCATGCAGTTGCAGAAGTACAAAGTCAGGTTGTTGTAGTGTTAAGCAATGGAGCTCCAGTGGAAATGCCTTGGTTAAGCAAAGTTAACGGACTAATTGAAGGTTATCTAGGAGGACAGGCATTTGGTGGTGCAATTGCAGATGTATTATTTGGTGAGGTAAATCCATGTGGTAAATTAGCAGAAACCTTTCCAAATCAGTTAAGCCATAATCCATCTTATCTTCATTTCCCTGGTGAAGGAGATCGAGTTGAGTATAAGGAAGGGATTTTTGTTGGATACCGTTATTATGATACCAAACAAATTCAACCGTTGTTTCCTTTTGGATACGGACTAAGTTATACCCATTTTGAATATTCAAATCTAAAAGTAAGCCATGAACAAATCAATGATAATGAAAGGATAGAAGTTCAAGTCACGGTGAGAAACACAGGTCATGTTCCTGGAAAGGAAATTGTTCAACTCTATATTAAGGATGTTAAAAGCTCAGTGGTTAGACCTGAACAGGAATTAAAGGCATTTGAAAAGATTGAACTTTATCCTGAAGAAGAAAAAGTTGTAACTTTTACACTAGATAAACGTGCATTTGCTTATTACGATATAGAGTTAGCAGATTGGTATGTTGAAAGTGGAGAATTCCAAATACGAATTGGGAAATCTTCTAGAGAGATTGCACTATCTGAAGCGGTTCAAGTACTATCAACAACAAAGAGGAAAGTAAAAGAAATTACTAGAAATACTCTAATCGGTGATTGCCTCTGGATGCTCTAGAGGATAATCCTGAAATGATGGAAGCTATGATGAAGTATTTGCCTCTGAGGGGGTTAGTCGCATTTAATGCTGATAAATTTTCGGAGGAAATGTTAAATCAGTTGATCGAAAAATTAAATCAGGCTGTTGTTTAAAAAGAAAAGCTTGATCAGTATAGGGCTGCCATTGTAGCCCTATACTTTTTTTTATCCCAAAAAGTGCAGAAAATGCAAGCAGATATCTCTGAGTACTATTTGGGGAACCCGAATCATAAGAAAGGTTTGACCAACGCTTTCTACTTTTGCATCAGTGGAATCATGAGTTGAAAGAAATGATGATCAGCAGAATTAAATCGTTCCAGCTTCAAGCCTATAGGCAAAAAACCATACTTTTGAAGGAGCTGCATATAGTTGAAGCATAGAAATTCGTTATGTGCAGAACATTCCCAAATGGCAAAAAGGGAAGGTTTTATTTTTTCAATATAGACTTCTTCGTGTTGAGCTGTGTTGTGATTGTTGTTCTCATTTTCTAATAAAAAACCGATTTCACCTTTCATATGCTTTGACTTAGCATCAAGAGTTCTGACATAAATTTCTGGGTGAATTTTGTATCCCCATTTTTTTGCTAATTGGGCGTCTCTTTTCATTAGATGTTGGAAGGGATGTATTTTCCTAGGGACCGTATGTTTGAACCATAAAAATGTTCTCTCATTCTCCCATTTTGTGAGGTGTATATGATTTTCTTGCGCTGTCATTCCTCCTAAGTACTGCTTAGCAATTGTAATGGATGAAAGCTTTGCCTCAACTTCAGAACGCCATTTATGAATCAACTGCTGTTTTACTTGTTCATTGGCATCAAGAAAGTCACTAATGTCTTGGATTGAAACATCAGCTTGGCGCAGAGAATGAATCATTAAAGCAGCTGATATTTGTTCTTCAGTATAAACTCTATATCCATTGTTTAGTCTTTCAGATGGACTCAAAAGATTTTTTCGATCATAATAACGAAGTGTACTAGGGGGCAATCCAGTCCTTGTTGAAAAAACATTGATTGTCATTGACATTTTTAAAAGATTGGATACGACCAAACGTTTAATCGGTTGCCATCTGGATCAAAAAAATGAAATCCTGCAAACCCCTTTTCTGGTTCACCAGCAGTTTTAGACGTTTCGATTCCTTTTTCAGCTAGTAATTGATGGGTACTTCTGAATAATTCAGGTTTAACATAAAAATAAGTTCTAACTGAAGGATTGGACTTTTCGACCTTAGATCCTTGTGGAATCGGTTCGAGCCATACATCATCAATATATTCTTTTTTAACTGCTTCCGCTCCATACTTAGATAGTTTAACATCCATTCGAGAATAGCCATAAGGAAGCTCTTGATCAACTTTCTTCTTCATTCCGATAATGTCCTCATACCATGGTATAGCGTTGTCCAAATTTGTCACACCAATACGTGTATACCCAAACCCTATCAATCTTGAATCTGGATAAAGTCCATCTTTTCTTGAATCTTCTGTGGCAGTGATTCTTGTATTTTCAAAACCATAAAAATCAAATGTTCTAATGCCATTTGGAAGCTCCGTGATTTCAGAAACTTCAATGTCATGCTTTTGAAAATAAGCATAATTTGCTTCCAAATCAGCTAATCTGAATCCTAAACGAATATGACCTTCAAACCCATCCTCTTGTTTAAAATGGTCAAATTTCGACTCAAATGATTTCAAAGTAACCTGCCCACCATCAGGTAGCGGGAAAAAAGCCTTTTTACCTAGAGGTGAGAGAATGACATCAGCACATTTCCATCCCATATGTTTGGAATACCATTCTATCCCTTCATCAAATTTATCCCAAGAAACCATAATAAATCCTCCGTCACACTCAAAAACAGGTAATTTCATTATAATCACTCCTCTTTCATGAAAATATATCCATCTCTATCATAAAGGTTAAACCTGGTTTAAGGTCAAGCGAAATTTCATTTTTATCTAAAAATTATTTTTAAATTGTATTTGTACAACTTATTATACTAGTTGACAAAATATAGTTGTCAGAATATTCTTTTAATATATTCATTTATTTTTTAATATCTTTATACAGTTGAGAGGAGGATTTAGATGAGTGAAGTTAGAACAGAAGCAGGTTATTTTGGTCAATTTGGTGGGAGTTTTGTTCCCCCTGAATTACAGGAAGTATTGGATTATTTAGCAGAACAATTTTTAAAATACAAGGATGATCCAGTATTCAATGAAGAATTTAAATATTATTTAAAAGAGTATGTGGGTCGTGAAAATCCTCTAACGTATGCAGAACGTTTAACTGAACATCTTGGTGGTGCTAAAGTTTATTTAAAACGAGAAGATTTAAATCATACAGGTGCTCATAAAATTAATAATGTTATAGGTCAAATATTGTTGGCTAAAAGAATGGGGGCAAAACGTGTCATAGCAGAGACTGGAGCAGGTCAGCATGGGGTAGCAACGGCTACAGCATGTGCAATGTTTGGCATGGATTGTGTTATTTACATGGGTGCAGAGGACACAAGAAGGCAAGCATTAAATGTATTTAGAATGGAACTCTTAGGTGCAGAAGTTATCTCCGTACATAAAGGACAAGGCCGCCTAAAGGATGCTGTTGATGAAGCATTGGGAGATTTGGTGCAAAACTATCAAAATACATTCTATTTATTAGGATCTGCTGTAGGTCCTCATCCATTTCCAACTATGGTCAAACATTTTCAATCTATTATTAGTGAAGAATCAAAACGACAAATTTATGAAAAAGAAGGTCGATTGCCTGATGCGGTGATTGCATGTGTTGGTGGTGGATCAAATGCTATTGGAGCTTATGCACATTATCTCGAAGAACCTTCCGTCCGTATTATTGGAATAGAACCAGATCAGGCAGCTACTTTATCAGAGGGAGTGCCATCAAAGCTTCATGGATTTAAATGTTTGGTTCTTTTAGACGATGAGGGTAATCCAAAACCGACATATTCTATTGCGGCAGGATTAGACTATCCAGGTATTGGTCCAGAGCATAGTGATTTGAAGGAGTCTGGACGAGCAGAATACTATACGGTGACCAATGAAGAAGTATTGGAAGCGTTCCAAGTATTGTCAAAAACAGATGGGATCATACCGGCTTTGGAAAGTGCACACGCGGTTGCATATACAATGAAAATAGCACCAACTATGGACAAAGACCAGATTCTCATTGTCAACTTATCTGGTCGAGGTGATAAAGATGTTGAGCAAGTATTTCAAATGTTGAAATAAAGTATATGTCCGATAGGGACAAGTGGGTACAGCAGGATTGGCGCGTTTCTCTAACAAGAGATGCGTCTTTCTTTTTTTCTTGGAATAACTATAAAAAAATAAGTGTTCATTTTTCGTGTTCTCTATTTCAATAAATCTTCTATAATTTCAATATAAACAAGTAAAGGAGAAATATAATGAAAACTTGTAAAAAAGTAAGGGTTTTTAGATAATTACATCGTAAAGAGATACAAACCTTGATAAGTTTTATGAAGTTGTTATCTTAAATCATTTATACAGCTATCTGAAGAATGATCAAATCAAATTTTAATGACCTAAAATGAGGGATGCCGAATGATTAATGATGAAACTTTAAAAGAAAAGTATTACAAAGCATTGTTAGAAAGAAATTCAAATTATGATGGTATTTTCTTTGCAGGAATAACGACGACGGGAGTTTTTTGTCATGCGACTTGCCCAGCAAGAAAACCTAAATATGAAAATTGTAATTTTTATAAAACAGCTGAAGAAGCACTTTTATCTGGGTTTCGCCCTTGTAAAAGATGTCATCCAATGTCCTATCCTAAAGAAATATCTCCACTAGTACATCAAATGATACATCTTGTTGAGGAAAATCCAGAAAAAAGGTGGAAAGATTCCGATTTCTCAGACCTAGGAATTCACGCAGCTACTGCTAGAAGACAATTTAAAAAAGTCTATGGAATGACATTTGTACAATATGCAAGGGCTAGAAGAATGGGGCTTGCTTTGAAATCCATAAGAACAGGAGAGAAAATAATCAATGCTCAAATAGATGTAGGATATGACTCGTCTAGTGGATTCCGTGATGCATTTTCCAATATCATGGGTAATGCACCTATTAATTCTCAAAAAGTAAAAATCCTTTATGCAAGCTGGATAGATACTAAATTAGGACCGATGGTAAGTATAGTAGATGACGAATCTTTATATTTACTTGAATTTGTTGATCGCAGAGGGTTGGAAAGAGAAGTTGAACGCATGCGTAATAAATTAAATGCTTCAATTATTCCAGGGAAAACTAAAATTTCAGAACAAATTGAAAATGAATTGAAACATTATTTTACTAACAGACTTAAAAAATTTGAAACGCCTATTATATTTTTTGGTTCTGATTTTCAAAAATCTGTATGGAACGAGTTGTTAAAAATTGAAATAGGAAACACCACTTCTTATAAGGAATTAGCGACTTTATTGAATAATCCAAGATCTGTCCGAGCAGTTGGTAATGCCAATGGAGCAAATCAATTATCGATCATAGTACCATGTCATAGAGTCATTCAATCTGATGGAGAACTAGGTGGTTATGGTGGAGGACTCGAAAGAAAAAATTGGTTGCTTAATCACGAAAAGTTGTATAAATAATTTTAGAAATAAGTACGGTTATCTGATTTAAAGAGAGAAAGTGGAGATTTAACACAATGTTCTCTTAAATATATAGACATGAGAATGAAGGGAATGGTAGAGGTTTGAATCCAATATGTAAAAAAATAAAGGGAATTAAAGGTCTTATTGGCTCCCGATTTATCACCTTTGTGGTTTAACCAAGATATAAGACCCTTATATTCCTCTATATAGTAGTATAGTAGTTCCAATGTTTTCATTTGAGAATCATCTTGTAAATATGTTTCTAGCTGTATTTTTTCATGGCGATTACAGCATTATGTCCGCCAAAACCAAAACCATTGGATAAAGCGATGTTGATAGATGTTTCAATTGCTTCATTGGGAACACAGTTTAAATCACATTCAGGATCTGGGTTTTCATAGTTAATGGTAGCAGGCGCAATATTCTCAGAGATGCTCTTCAATGTAATAATGGCTTCTACTCCTCCTGCTGCACCAAACATATGACCCGTCATGGATTTCGTTGCACTTACTTTTAGATTGTATGCATGATCGCCAAAAACAGATTTGATGGCTTTTGTTTCTGATCGATCTCCTTCAGGCGTGCTGGTTGCATGTGTATTTATATAATCTACGTCCTCTGACTGAATTCCTCCCATATCCATGGCGATTTTCATGGCATTGGCTGCTCCTTCGTAATCAGGAGTTGTAATATGATGAGCATCAGTGGTTGCCCCATAACCAACAATTTCCCCTAAGATCGTAGCTCCACGTTTTTTTGCATGTTCATATTCCTCAAGAAATAGTGCGCCTGCTCCCTCGGACATCACAAAACCATCCCTTGTTGCATCAAATGGGCGACTTGCTGTTGTTGGTGTTTCATTTTGAGTAGACATGGCTTTCATTCTTGAAAAACCAGCAAAAGCTAAAGGATTGATCGTAGCTTCAGCTCCTCCTGCTAAGATAGCATCAGAATATCCGTTTTGAATATTTAGAAATGCTTCTCCAATCGCTTGGTTTCCAGTTGCACATGCAGATACAGGAGAAAAGCTAGGTCCTCTAAAACCTGTTTTAATTGAAATAATTCCCGTAGCCATATTGCTGATCATCATCGGAATCATAAATGGAGATACTCGTCTAGGTCCCCTATCTAACATCGCACTATGATTGTCTAGCAATGTGTTTAATCCTCCAATCCCAGATCCCATGTAAACTCCGACTCTTTGTTTGTTTATTTTTTCCATATCTAAATTTGCTTGAGTTAGTGCTTGTTTTGTAGCAGCATACGCATATTGAACAAATAAATCATACTTTTGCATCTCTTTTGCATCGAAATATTCCTCAGCAGAGAAATCTTCGACCAACCCACCAATTTGGGTGTTTATACCTTTAAATTTCTCAGTGTCCAATTTGCTGATTCCAGATTTTCCTTGTTTAATATTTTCCCAGAATGTATCTATATTATTTCCTAAAGGTGACACGATACCATAACCTGTAACTACAACTCTACGTTTCATTTATTCTCCTACTTTCTTTTTATTCTCAATGGAAGGCTGTCATATCCATTTCAAGGTTAACTTTAGGTTGTCGATTTCTACAATTTATATTGCGTATTATTTTTACGGTTTTACTAATGATCTGTATATTATTATACCACTTAGTATTAGAACTTGGTACTAAATTAATGCATTTCTGTATATTTAAATGCGAATTGTCTGTACTCCATTGTAACCCTTTGCCTTGAAAAAGAGAATAAAATAGACATAATTAAATTTGGAATAATATTTTCTTTTTAACAATATGTAATCAGTTTGTAACTCTTTGTCACCCTTTATAAAAAAGAACAAGTTATGATAGTCATATAAACAAAAACAAATCTAACAGGAGTGAACATAAATGAAAAAAACAGCCCTAATCTTAACTTTATCAGGTACTTTGTTATTAGGAGGAATCCAACCTTCTCTAGCAAATTCAACTTCTACAGTTCAACCAGCAGCGATTGAATTAACAAATTTTGATTTGCAAGAGTTATCAAAAGCATCTGTGCAACCAACTGATTATTCCTTTGAAAATGAATATGTAACGGTTACAGGGAATTTGCCAGAAGTCAAAGGATTAAAGGATGAGCAGCTTCAAAAAGAAGTGAATGAACAAATTAAACTATTCGTGGAACAAAAAACAGCAGAAGTAGAAAAAGAATCTAAAGTGTTTAATGATGAACAGAAGGCATTGGGTGATGATGCAATCTCAGGTCCTCATGAATCACCGACTGGACCATATTATTTAAACATAAGTTATGAGGCAAAAATCTCAGGCAATATGATTTCTATTGTATTTAATACTTATACAATGGGATATATTGCAGCCAATGGAATAAACGAAACAGATTCCATTAACATTATTGATGGTGAAGAAGGACATGTTTTAGAGCTAGACCAATTCGTTTCGGATAAAGAAAAATTAAATGAATTGATTCAAAAAGAAATAGAAGCTACTGAGTATTTGTTTAATGATGAGTTTGAATCTATTAGAGCAGATCAGGCGTATTATGTAGAACACAACCAGTTGAATGTAGTGTTTAATGAATATGAAATAGCAGCGGGTTATGTAGGTACACCAACGGTTACAATTCCTTTAGAGCAATTGGAGATAGCTGATGATTTTAAGAAGTCAAACATTACGGTTGAATCTAAAAAAATTTCATTTGAAGATGATTTAGTGGTTATCTCAGGAGAACTTCCTGTATTAAAGGGTATTGCAGATGAAGAGCTTCAAAAATCAGTTGAAGAACAAATTGAAGAAATTTATCAGACCGCAAAGGATGAAATTGAAAAGGAAGCAAATGAGCTTATAGAAAATAAAATCGATACAAGGGGAAGTAAACTAGCTCTGGAGATGACTTATGATGTTAAGGTAAATCAAGATATGGTATCTATTATCATGACAACATCAAAATACACATTAGCTGGAAGCGGTATTTCATTAGTTCAATCCATAAATATTCTAAATGATGTTCAAGGAAAACAAATTCAGCTTGATGATATTGTGAAGGATCAGGATCAGCTAGTAAAATTGATTCAAGAAGAAATAGATCAAGATCCAGAAAAGTACTTTCAACAAGAATTGACTTCAATCAGAGAGGATATAGCTTTTTATACTGAAGGTGATCAGTTAGTGCTCATTTTTAATGAATATGAAATAGCAGCAGGTTATGTGGGTACACCAGTGATGAAGTTGGCGTTAAGTGAACTAAGTGTAGAGTCTGATCATGGTGAAGATGAAGAGGGTAAACCTAATGAAGATAATAAAATTTCCTATTATACAAAAACCGTTGGGGAAGATGAGGTTGAAATGGTTTCATTAAGAGATTTAGGTAAACATTTTGACTTCAAAATAAAGTGGGATCCAAAAACAAAATCGGTTGTCTTAACAAAAGATGCGCTTGAAATCTCTGTTCGTGTTGGAGATAACAAAGCCATTGTAGCTGATGAATCTGTGGAATTGGATGCTGTTGTAGAATCCTACAAAAACAAAGTATATGTGCCGGTATCATTTGCAGAAAAAGTACTCGGAGAAAACGTATTATTAGATGAAAAAAATGAAATTTCCATAAAGAAATAACTTAGGAATGAAAAAATAGGGGGCAGTTCAGTCGATTTTTCGACCATTGGATGCCCCTCTTAATGTTTATAGATATCAACTTTATGTAAAATTTTAATGTACTCACCCTTTTCAGATAGGGTTTAATCTAATTCTTTCCACTTGTTACCCATTTCAGGTCGGGTAAAGTTGTCCATACCTTTAACTAATGCTTCCGCGTTATCATCCGAGACCATTAATTTTAAACTTGAATTGTTAGAAAAACCCTCTCTGACACTATGTTTCACCATTTCTACTAAAGGATCAAAGTATCCTTTAACATTGAATAGACCAATAGGTTTTTGATGTATGCCAATTTGAGACCAGCTTAAAACCTCGAATAATTCCTCAAAGGTTCCTAATCCTCCAGGTAAAGCAATGAATCCATCTGATATTTCTCCCATTTTAGCTTTTCGTTCATGCATTCCATATACTTCAACTAATTGTGTTAATTCCTGATGAACCATCTCACCTTTAAATAAACCCTTTGGCATTACACCAATGACTTCACCGCCTTGAGATAGTACTTCGTTTGCGACTGCTCCCATTAACCCTATTTTGGAACCTCCATAAACGAGGCTGTATCCATGATCGGCAATAAACTTCCCTAACTCTAATGCTTTCTTCTCATAATCCGAATGAACTCCTACATTTGAACCCGCAAATACACATATAGATTTCATATTATTCAACTCCTGCTGCATTTTATAATTTAATCATTAGTTTATACTACCAAATAAGAGATTAAGCAGTATAATAATATAATATAAATCGAGCTATTTAAAGTTAGAGGTGTGTTTTTACGATGAATAGAATACATATCACAGGTGCTGCAGGATCAGGTACCTCAACACTTGCGAGTGCTTTAACAAATCGAATTCCTCACGTTCATCTGGATACAGATGATTACTTATGGGAAACAAAATATACTCAGTTTAGAAGCATAGACGAGAGGGTTCAATTATTAAAGGAAGAATTTAATCAATATCCACAATGGATACTTTCTGGTTCATTAACTGGTTGGGGAGATCCTATTGTTCCTTATTTTGATATTGTGATTTATTTATGGGTTTCAAAGGAAATTAGACTGGAAAGGCTGAGGAAAAGAGAGTTTGAAAGGTATGGAAAAGAGATTTATTCAGGTGGTAAGAATTATGATTCCTTCCATACATTTATGGATTGGGCTTCACAATATGATGAAGCAGGATTAAATATCCGAAGCAGAAAGTCTCATGAGAAATGGATGTCTGAATTAACCTGTCCAATATTAAGAATTGAAGGGGATTTTACGATAGAAGAAAGAGTAAATAAAGTTTTAGAATGTTTAGATACAAAATAAGAAAATCAATAGCAACAACAATAAAGAAACACATCAATGTTAAACTGATGTGTTTCTCGTCTTTCGAAATGAGTATAATTATTCATTTGTTCCAACTGGATTATCATTATAAGTGATCCAATCACTCCAGCTGCCTAAGTATAATTTAACATTCTCATAATCTGCTTCTTTAAAAGCTAATATGTTTGGACATGCTGTGACACCGGAACCACAATAGACTACAATTTCTTTTTGTTTATCGATCTGGTTGAAACGGGCTTGTTGTTCATCTTTATTTTTCCATGCCCCTTGCTCATTTAATCCATCTTTCCAAAAAGCATTTATAGCAGATGGAATGTGACCCCCAATAATATCAATAGGCTCTTCAATGCCATCATAACGAAGCTGTTCTCTTGAATCTACAATGGTAGAATTTTTATCACCAATGCGATCTTTTACTTCTTGCATGGATATAAGAAGATCATCATGGATGTCAGAGATGAACTGTTTTCTTTCAATCATTGGGATTTCAGAAGTAACAGGATATTTATTCTCTTTCCAAGCGGTATATCCTCCGTTTAAAACACTTACTTTTTTGTGACCAAGATAATTTAACATCCACCAAAACCGAGAGGCAAAAGCACCTCCTTGATCGTCGTATACAACTACAGTTGTATTTTGATCAATGCCGGCTGCAGATAACTTGTCACAAAACTCATCAAGATTAGGCAGTGGATGCCTGCCACCGTGCTTCTCCACTTTTCCAGACATATCCTGTTCCAAATCAAAGAATAATGCTCCAGGAATATGATCACCTAAATAACTTAGAAGTCCAGCAGTTGGATTACCTAATTGAAATCTGCAATCAATAACACGCACATCTGTAATATTGTCCATTAACCATTTGGCTTCAACAATATGATTCAAACTCTCTCCACCTTTCACTGTTTTCTATATCGCAGCAAAGAATGGTTGTCTATGGGGAAATCGCTAAATTTCTCGACAGTATCTCTATTGCTGCATTTTTTGAAAGTAAAAGTTTTACAAACGATATAGTTTATTCTTAGTTTTATTGTAACATACCACCTGTATCTTACTACAAGAAAATGGAAGGAGTGGGTCGTTCAGTTAATCTAGGTGTTATTATGCCTTTATTTGTATTTTTTCTTTTTCCAGCTCATTTTTAATTTGATTTAAATTATTTTCATGTTGTGATTTCATTGTTCTATAAAGAGGATAATGTTTTACTAAATCATAACTTTCTTCTTCTCTATTCTCTAACACCGCTTTTTTAGTTTCCTGCAAATATTTGCTTGATTCCTCAATACGGTTATTCATTTCATGTTTATTTGTTGTTGTATTTCCGTGTCCAGGAATGAGACAGGTTATTCTATGTTTATTTATAATCTCTTTTGCCTTTGACAAGGTTTGTTCATAGGCAGTGCATTGGTCGTAAATAAAAGGAAATTCTACATCGCATAGATGATCTCCAGTGATGAATATACCTAAGGATTCAACGATAGCAAATACGCCATCATTTGTGTGTCCAGGTGCTTTATAAAAAGTGATCGTTGTGTTTCCCACCTTTAATTCTTGCCCATCTTTTTCAATAATAAGGTTAAGTTCAGGATATTCAATTTCGTAATCACGTTGAAAGTAAAATTGACTATCAAAATTTTTAACATTATCTACTTGCTGATCTTTATCATCTCTTTGATCCATTTCAATACTTCCTATTGAAATTGCATCTGGAAAAGCATTGTATCCAAGGATGTGATCATAATCTGAATGGGTAAAAAATAAATAAATTGGTTTATCTTTTTTAATAGAATGAACATAATTTCTTATTTCCTCAACTTCAATTGGCAGTAGTGCTGGATCAACTATTAGGATCATATCTTTTGTATGTATGACTGTAGAGGTAGTATTATAAATACTACTTTCAAAAACGGTAACATGTTCTGTTTTAAATTGAATCATATGACATCCCTCGAATCTTTTTTATAAATTATCTTTTTTTAGTATATCAAAAGAAATTTAAAAATGTTAAATTTAACAAGTACAAAAGTGTATTTAAGGAGAAGTTATGGCATATGAAAAAGATGGAGCGGTTAGTTGGCATTATATATGCTTTAAAGGAACATCAAAAGCTGACAGCAAAACAGATTGCAAATAAGTTCGAAGTAAGTGAAAGAACGATATACAGAGATATTGAAGCGTTAAGTCAGTTGAATATACCTATCGTTGCCCTAGAAGGATATGATGGTGGTTACCAAATAGATGATAAATATTTTGTGCCGAGTGTTGCTTTTAGTGAGAACGAGATTTTATATTTGTTGATGAGCTTGAGATTGGGTGAGATGATAAACGTCCCTAATATGAAAGAAGACTATGAATCACTCAAGTATAAGCTGTTGAATATATTGGACGAAAATAAAAAAGAGAAATATCTTCAATTATTAGATCGTGTTCATTTTTATATTAATGATATAGCACCTGAAGCTTATAAACAGGATATCATGCAGCATGTGATTGAAAGTTTTTTTGAATACAAGAATTTAAACATCAAATACTATACACCCAAAAAAGATGAGCTAATTACGAGAGAAGTTAGTCCATATGTCATTTCCTTTGATAAGGGTGGATGGTATCTTAATAGTTATTGCCATGTTAGAGAAGAAAAACGTACCTTTAGATTTGATCGTATCCATCACATAGAAATGAGTAAAAATACATATTCTCCAAAATTAATTCAAGACTACTTTGAGGAACGAGAGGGCAATTCAGGTATATATGTTACATTGGAAATGAGAAAGTCTTTATATGAAACTATGAAACAAGATTATGTATTTGAAAATGCTGTAGTAAAAGAAATAGGGGAACACGTGCAGTTAACATTTTGGTCCTACGATGAGGAAGTTTTAAAACTATCTATTATGAATGTGGAAGAAGTCACAATTCTTGATCCACCAGATTTAATTGAACAAATGAAGTCGGCTTGCAAAAAAATATTAAACAAATATGAACAACTCTGACAGGTATGTGTCAGAGTTGTTTTGATATGATCACTATTGAAAAGGTTAGATATAAAAAAATATAAATGGATGAATACATAAGAACAGGAGACAAAGAGATATGAAAACGGAAAAAAAACTTAAAGAATGGCTAAGAGAAATCAAAAATAATGATTGGCGTATTCCAAAGGATATAGATCCATACCAGTTATCTGTAGAAATGATGCAAAGTATAGGTTCAACTGATCCAGAGTTGAGGGATAAACTGATTTATTCAGGTCTTTGGGCAATGATTAGTAAGAAAGTTTTAACTGAAAAACAGATAAAGAAAGTATTAGCGCTGTCTTTAAGTGAAGAGCATTTGTTTTACAAGGTTGGTCAAAAAGAGGATGATTCTGTTTTTAATCGTGCTTTTTCAATTTTAATCGTTGCGGCAGTGATCTGGGTTCATAATCAAAATGGAGAAAAACTGTTAACAGATGAAGAAGTGCTTAAAGTACATAGAGATGTTGTTCGTTATACTAGGCTGGAGCAAGATGTAAGAGGACATGTAGATGATAAAGGTTGGGCTCACTCTACAGCACATGCAGCGGATGCACTTGATGAACTCGCTCAATGCAGCTCAGTACAGGATGACGAGTTGTTGGAAATATTAGAGGTCATTAAGGAAAAAGTGAACATCCATGATTATTCTTATGTACATGAAGAAGATGAAAGATTAGTCACAGCCGTTATCAATATTATGAAAAGAAATCTGATTCATGAGGATGAGCTAGTCCGTTGGATTGAAAGCTTTAAAAACTATGAAGAAACCAATCATTATCTAAGCGATTATCGTCTTAAAGTGAATCTAAAGAATTTTATGAGAAGTTTATATTTCAGACTTAAAGGACAATTACAGAGTGATTCATTACAAAGTGCTGTAGAAGGCGTACTGGATCATTTAAATGTACATTATAAATAAAAAAAGCAGGTGCATCCTATGATTCACACAGTTCTTGGTGAAATTGAATCAGAATCTTTAGGAGTTACTCTTATGCACGAGCACATTATGTATAGCAGTGCTGGAGCAGATTTAGTAAAATCCATTGATTATGATAGAGAACAAATAGTAAAGCATATGCTGCCCTATCTACAAATGTTAAAGAAATCAGGATGCAATACTTTAGTTGACTCTACTCCTCCAGAAGAGGGAAGGGACGCTTTATTGTTGCAACAATGTGCCAGTAAAACAGGGTTGAACATCATTACGAATATTGGAACATTCCATGGAGATAAGGTATTTAAGGAGATTCGAGAGGGTAGTATTGATGAAATTACTTCATATTGGATCGAAGAGTATCATACTGGAATTGATTGTACCGGAGTGAAACCTGGATTTATCAAAATTGCACTAAATGATTTCGGGGATCTCACTAGTCTTCAAGAAAAAATATTACGGGCAGCAGCTAGAGCTAGCTTAGTTACTGGGTTAACCATTCAATGCCATATTAAATTGACAAAATCAGTATTACAAGCAGCTCATATTCTAATAGAAGAAAAGTTGCCATTCCATAAGTTTATTTGGGCTCATGCCGATTATGAATCGGATGTAAGTACAATAACAGATCTTGCAAGGAAAGGGATGTGGATTGAAATAGACCAAATTGGTCGGGTTCCATATATCAAGCCTATTCAATTATTAAAGCGGTGTATAAATGTGGACATACTTGATAGAGTGCTTATTTCACAAGATGCTGGCTGTTATCATGTAGAGGAACAATGGGGAGGCAGCATTGTTCCTTTCCATAGATTGTTTACAGAATTTATTCCTTTGTGTGAGCAATATGGTATAAAGCGATCTGTTTTCACTAAGCTGCTGCAAGAAAACCCAGCAGCGTGTTTAGAGATAGAGTAAGAATAATGTAAATTCAAAATGATTTGTAAACCTTATATCAGAGTGGGAATTTTAAATAGATTGGAGGAATTAGAGTGACAGTAAAAGAGATATCAGATCATTTCTTTATGTTTAAATTTACTTACAAAGGGAGTTTTGACAACCATATATATGCTTTCATTAATAATAATAATGAAGCATTAATCATAGATACAGGCTACAAAGAAGATATGAAAAGGTTATTGAAATATTTCGAAGAGAAAAAGATAAAAATAAATAGAGTAGTGCTTACCCACTATCATGAAGATCATTTTGAAGGATTAAAGCTGCTGAAGGATGTTCAAATTATAGCTAGTAGAGAATACACGCATGCAATCAACCAATATTATTTAGATGATCCTATCAATGACGAACAATATTTTCCTGATATCTTTACAGAGGATATTGATTCAGTACAGCACGGTTCATTTGAATTGAAGTTTTTTAACGCTCCTGGACATTCAAAATGTAGTATTCACATTATCATTAACAATGACTATATCCATGTTTCGGATAATATTATGCATTCTGATCAAGGAATGCCACACGTTCCTTTACCTTATTATAGCTTCACTCAATTTATTGAATCATTAGTGAAACTCAAACCATATTCATTTCATAAAATGATTGCTTCTCACAGTGATGACGTATTTTGTGAAAATATTACACCTGAAGTAATTCAAGTGATGATAAAGTACTTAGAAACGTTTATGAAGTCAGAAAAAGAATTAACTTTAGACGAAATGATGACGGAAATAAACCCAAACAATGAAATTCAGTTTGATCCTAAGTGGCATAAGCGAGCATATGAATTATTTCGTGAGTTGGGACAATAAATAAAGAAAGGCCAGCATTAATTTATTAAAAAATAAAGTAAACAAGAACCTTTATTATGGGGGTTCTTGTTCATCCATCCATATTCACATTTTTACATGGACTATTTATATTATTCAATCATACCTAACCGTCTATATTCCCTTTTCGTTGTTACTCCTGTTACTGGTAATCCGTAATCTTTTTGCATTTTCTTTACTGCAATTTCAGTTGCTTCATCAAATATGCCGTTTGCTTTCCCTTTATAATAACCATGCGATTTTAAGTTTTGCTGTAGGATTAAGACCAAGTTGCCAGACGTTCCTCTGGCTAATTTTTTAAATTCTTTTTTATCAATTCCATCTATTGGTCCGTCAATTTCCACTTTTGTTCCAACAGGGATCATTTTATATAGTTTTTCCACATCTTCATTTCTCATTCTAATGCATCCGCTGCTTACACTTGTGCCAATCAACCAGGGTTTATTTGTACCATGAATTCCATATTTACCCCAAGGAACATCAAGTCCAAGCCATCTAGTACCAAAACCACCACCCCAATTCAACGCTTTTTCAGCCACTTTAAACGTACCGACAGGTGTAGGATTTTCATATCGTCCAGGGGAGATGGGGAATTTTTCAATGATTTGGTTTCCTTGATAAACTAAAAGCTCATTTTTCCATAAATTTATGTAAATTTTAATGGGTTCATTTTCTTCTGCTGCAATTCCATTTGTGTTTAGAACGAATAATAATAACATGAAAATGCATATTTTTTTCATTAAGCTTGGCTTAGAAGCAAGGCGATATCGAATCATTGCTCTCCCCCTTCATGGCATAATTTGCGTTTTGTCAGATGAATGGTCGATTTCTGAATGTTATTTTAACTTCAATTTACCCTATCCAAGATTATCTTATGCGTTATCAGCATGAGTCTAGATTTTCACTTGCTGCTGCAGCAAGTTTGATTCCTAATTTGATTTGCTCTATGGACAAGTGAGAAAAACCAAAACATGCTGAATTTTGCTGATTTTTTATGTCTAATGCTGTTGAATCTGCCCAGTACACTCCACTTACAGCACATTTCTGTTTGAAATGTTCATATTTCTCATCACTTAAAAGCCATTTTCCATAAACATGCAATCCAGCATCAGATTCAATGAAAGAAAATAGATGTGATAATGATTGTTTTAGTAATTTTAAACACGTTTGTTGTTTGTTTTGGTATAATCGTTTCATTTTTCTAAGATGACGATCGTATAGTCCTTGATTTATAAAAGAGGTTAGTGTTTTTTGCTCCATTAATCCTGTGGCGTGTGTTTCATATAACTCTTTTGCTAATTTAAAAGGACGTATAAGGGACTTTGGCAATACAACATAACCTATTCTTAATTCTGGTCTCAATGTTTTAGAAAAAGTACCTATATAAATCACTCGATCCTTATGATCTAATACTTTTAAAGGCTCAATTGGTCTCCCTTTATAACGAAATTCGCTATCATAGTCATCTTCAATAATCCATGTATTATTTTGGTGTGCCCATTCCAATATTTTTTGTCTTTTTGATAAATTTAATACAACACCGGTAGGGTATTGGCGACTTGGGGTTAAGAATGCAAGTTTGGTAGATGGCCATGCCTTCAAATCGGATTGGATTCCATTCTTCTCTATATCCATAGACAGAACTGTTCCTCCGGCTGTTTGAATAGCTCTATGAATGCCTGTATAACATGGATTTTCAACGATGACTTTATCTTTTGGATTGATGAGTAATTGTGTTAATAATGCAATGGCCTGCATCGATCCATTTACTATGGCAATATTTTCAGCATTTGATTCAACACCTCTTGTTTTAAGTAGATGACGGGATATTGCCTCCCTTAAGGGAAAGTACCCTTCTGTATTACAGTTTTCTGCCTGTGATTCTGTGCTTAGCTGCCTAATTTCTGCATGTAAACATCGATTCCAATCCTGAAAAGGAAAGGAAGACAGGTCTGGTGATCCTACCTTGAAGTTGATTTGAGATATGCCTTTATCAATGCGAGATGAGGTTTGAGAAAGAGATGCAAAGTTTAATTGAGTAATACGGTTACCCCAGTTAGAAAGTCGTATAGAACAGTTAAGTGATTGTTCATTTTTTTCTTTTTGTTGAGCTTCATATGTAACAAAAGTTCCTCTTCCAATTTCTGAAGACAAATACCCTTCAGCTGTTAACATTTCATATACTTGATTTACAATGCCTCTCGAAATTTCATAATTCATAGCTAATTCACGAGTAGCTGGGAGTTTGACTCCGTGTTGTAATTTTCCATCTATTAATGCATCACGGATGGCGTGATATAATGCAGCGTATTTGTAACGGTATTTTTGTAAGTAAACATTAAAAGGAATATGAAATTCCATGAAATCATCTCATCTCATCAAAATTGGTCTATAAAAAAGATTATAAATTGGAACTATGAATAGATCAATTTTGAAGGTAAACTCATTATCAAATAACATGAGCTAAAAGCTTTGCAAGGAGAGAGATAGATGAGACTAAACAATATAGAACTAAAAGGAGAAAGAGTTAAACTTATACCAATGTCAGAAGAGCATGCCTCTGCATTGTATGAAGCAGGTAAGGAAGAGAAGGTTTGGGATTACATGCCGAGAAAAGTTTCAAATTATAAAGATATGCAAGCGTTGGTAAAGGAAGCTTTAAAGGATAAGGAAAACGAATCATCACTGCCCTTTGTCATTGTGGATCTTCAAACTAAACAAGTTGTAGGGAGCACTAGATTTACTCATATTGAGATGGGACATCGTCATTTAGAAATAGGCTGGACGTGGTTAAATCCAGCAGTATGGGGAACGAGGGTGAATACAGAATGTAAATATTTGTTGCTTAAGTATTGTTTTGAAGAATTAAAACTTGTTCGTGTTCAGCTTAAAGCTGATGCAAGGAATAGAAGGTCTTTGCAAGCCATAGAACGTATTGGAGCTAAAAAAGAAGGGGTTTTGCGAAAAGAAAGAATACTGCCTGACGGATTTATTAGAGATGCAGTTTACTACAGTATTATACAGGAGGAATGGGATGAAATAAGTAGTCAATTAAAATCCTATTTATCCAAAATTTATACATAAAGAATATCAAAATTTACTTGTTTACCGTATATCTTCCCTAAATGACAACATCTTATGAGTGTGCAGCCAATTCTGAATGGTGATACTACATTTATCACGAACTAGTGATAATGATGATTTTTGATTCCGATTATTTTATTTTAATACTGTTTATGTCGGATGTCGAATCACGAACCATTTAGGAGGTGAAAATAACTATGGCTAATAAAAAAGTTGTGCCTGGATGCGAGCATGCGATTAATCAATGGAAGTATGAGTTTGCTTCAGAGCTTGGATTATCAGTGGGTCAGCAAGGAGCGGTGGATTATTACAGTGAATTTGCTTCTGAGTTAGGGACAGTCCCTAAGCAAGCGTTAAAAGAGGATTATTGGGGACATATTTCATCAAGAGAATCAGGAGCTGTTGGCGGAGCTATTACTGCAAGGTTAATCCAACAAGCTGAACAGGTTTTATTGAATTCTTAGCCTATATTTATCATTATATTTTTACAAATAAATGCGTTTAAATCAGTGAAAAACACGTTTGACACTCCTTATCAATTCAAGTAATATAATATTTTGAAGGTCTAATTATAATATCAGCCTTTTCCTCAGGGAAAAGGTTCGTTTTTTGTATATGATAATAATTTGTAAATTTGTTATTTATAGTAGGAGGTTGAACTGAATTGGCAACTCAAAAAAGTCGTCGTTTATTTACGTCAGAATCTGTAACGGAAGGACATCCTGATAAATTATGTGATCAAATTTCTGATTCCGTTTTAGATGCTTTTATGAAACAAGATCCAAATGCTCGTGTAGCTTGTGAGGTTTCTACTACAACAGGATTAGTATTAGTTGCGGGTGAAATTAGCAGTGATTTCGCTACATACATTGACATCCCAGGTCTTGTTAGAGAAACAATTAAAAATATTGGTTATGTGGATGCAAGGTACGGGTTGGATTACAGAACTTGTGCGGTATTGTCATCTATTGATGAGCAATCCCCTGAAATTGCGCGTGCAGTAGACACTGCGCTTGAAGCTAGAGAAGGCCAAATGAGTGATAGTGAGATTGAAAGCATTGGAGCAGGAGATCAAGGATTGATGTTCGGATTCGCAGTGAACGAAACGCCTGAATTGATGCCATTGCCAATTTCATTATCCCATAAATTAGCTCGTCGTTTAACAGAAGTAAGAAAAGAGGGCATTGTAGAATACCTTCGTCCTGATGGAAAAACACAAGTTACAATTGAATATGATGAAAATGATCAACCACAACGTGTGGATACTATTGTTGTTTCTACACAGCATCATGAGAATATCAGCTTAGAACAAATTAAAAAAGATGTATTGGAGCAAGTGATTAAACCTGTTGTTCCAGCACAATTGTTAGACGATGAAACCAAATATTTTATTAATCCAACTGGAAGTTTTGTTGTCGGTGGACCTCAGGGAGATGCTGGTTTAACAGGTCGTAAAATCATTGTTGACACGTATGGTGGATACGCTAGACATGGTGGAGGCGCATTTTCAGGTAAAGATCCTACAAAAGTGGATCGCTCAGGTGCTTATGCTGCAAGATATGTTGCGAAAAATATCGTTGCTGCTGGTTTAGCTACAAAGTGTGAAGTACAGGTTGCTTATGCAATTGGTGTTGCACAGCCGGTGTCCATCAGTGTAGACACATTTGGTACTGGAGTAGTGAGTGAAGAAGAACTTGTTGAAGCGGTACGTAAACACTTTGATTTAAGACCTGCTGGAATCATCAAAATGTTGGATTTACGTCGACCAATCTATCAACAAACTGCAGCCTATGGACATTTTGGACGTTCAGATGTGGATTTGCCTTGGGAGCGTACAGATAAAGTAGAAGAATTGAAAAAAGAACTTCTTTAAAATAAACACATAACGTTTTATAAAAAGCACTGATGTTTGCAAAAAACATCAGTGCTTTTTTCTATACCCTAACAATTTAATGAAAACTCAACCGTTTACCCTCACAATTATCCGTACTGAAAAATCCACAGTTCCAACCCTATAACAGGCTTCATTTTACATATATTTGCTAGTTTCTCAACTTTTCATAAAATCTCACAAAAAAAACGTAACTTTTTGTCACCTTTTGTAGTCTAACTAATTAGAAGAATAGAATCTATTAAACATTTGGGAGAGAAAAGATGAAATCTAATCATAAAATAAATGGTAGTTTTTTTAATAAAAAAGTCGTTCCTATTGTTGTTAGCAGTTTTTTAAGTGTACAGCTTTTATTATCGCCTATTCCAGGAATCAATATATCAGAAGTACAAGCAGCGTCCGCTAAATTGCTAAGTGAGGAAGTTATCACTTCAGGTGCTGTTTTGCAGGAATATACCTTTACAATGGAAAGAGACGGAGAATATATCAATACGGATGTTAATGTGATCAAACTGGACTTGAATAATCCATATGTAAAATTAGATGTAATGACTGGTGTGAATGGGCAGTTTACAGAAAGGTCCTCAGTACATCAAATGGCGGAAAATTCAGATGCAGTTGCTGGAGTGAACGGTGATTTTTATGCAATGAGTTCAGAGGGAGCCCCGCTTGGAGCTCAAGTGACAGATGGAGAAATATATTCTTCACCAAGTGAATTGGTAGGCATGTTTAGTTTTGGAATTACAGAGAACAATAAGCCTGTCATTGGACAATTTGCATTTGAAGGATTCGTGACTGCTGAGAATGGGGAGAGTTATCCACTTAGAGGAGTGAACAAAACCTACTCATGGATTGTACCAGGTCAAACTCACAGCCATGTTGATTCTTTATACGTTTATACTTCTGCTTGGGGCAGTAATGAAAGAGCTGATGATGGTGCAACAACTCCAACTGAAGTTTTAGTTGTGGATGGTATTGTTGAAGAAATCTCTGAAGGTGAATATTTATCGATGACTCCCCCAGAAAATGGGTATATTTTGAGAGGTCACGGCAAAGCTGCCAAGTATATTACTGAAAACATGCAAGTAGGTGACGAGATTGACACTGAATATGATCTTTTAGCTTTAAGTGATGGAGGTAAAGTATCAGAAGCGGATGATTTCCAAATGTTAATCGGTGGTCATACCGTATTAATAGAAGATGGGAAAAAGGCGGATTTTTCAAGAGATGTATCTAGTATTTTAGGTAATAGATCAAGATCGGCTATCGGGTATTCCAAGGATGAGAGATATGTATACATTGTTACAGCAGACCATTATGGTGAAAGTGATGGTTTGAGATTAAGCGAGCTGCAGCAATTGATGTTGGAACTTGGCATTTACAATGGCATTAATTTAGATGGTGGGGGTTCTACAACACTTGTATCACGTCCATTAGCTGAATTTGATGTTGAGCTTGTCAATAACCCAGAATACGGGAGCCAGAGGAAAGTTGTTAATGGTGTGGGAGTTTATTCTACAGCCCCTGAAGGTGAATTAAAAGGGATGTTTTTGGATGGGAAAACTACGCTATTTATAAACGAAGAAACTACTTTTGCAATGAAAGCCTATGACAAGTACTATAATCCACTAGATGTTAGTGAATTGGAGATAGATTGGTTGGTTTCCGATCCGATTGGACAATTTGAAGGAAATGTATTTATACCAAATCAAGCTGGTGCTTTAGAAATTACAGCTTCATCTAGTCAAGTAAATGAAAGCTTGGAAATCGAAGTAGTGGGTAGACATGAATTAGATAGGATGGGTATTGATGCCTCTACTTCTAATATGTTAGTTGAAGGTGGAACATATAAACTTCCTGTTTCTGTGACTACTGAATCAGGAGTGAAGCGTACGATACCAGCTGAATTAGTAGATTGGGAGTTTATCGGTTTTTCAGGTGCGATGGATGGCGATACTTTAACGGTTCACAACCTTGAAAATAAAGGGATTGGAAAAATCATTGCAAAATATGATGGTTATAGCTCGATGTTGACCTTAACTGCAGGAATGTTAGAGGGATGGGAAGATTTTAATAAAGAAGAGAAGCCAGTATCCTTTACAGTTTATCCTTCCTTTGTGAGCGGTGATTTATCCTATCAACGTGAATCAGGAGACAATCAGAGCTTGAGGTTAGATTATGATTTTTCTGAAGGAGAAACCGTGAATAAAGCTGCATACGCTGTATTTAACGATGACGAGGGCATTGAAATAGATGGAGAGCCTCAGTTTATGAAGCTGGACTTGTTCGGAGACAATAGTTATAACTGGGTTAGGGCTGAAGTAATAGATGGAAATGGTGAAACTCAAAAAATAGATATTTCAAAAAATGTGAACTGGGAAGGTTGGGAAACGTTAAATGTGAATCTAGCAGAATACAATTTAACTTATCCTATTAAAATGAAGAGACTATATATCGTAAGTCCTGATGTTGGACAGGATGAACGTGAAGTTACTGGTTCAATTTCTTTTGACAATATATTTTTTATGTACAAAGGTGAAATTCCACCGATTATTAAACCAAAAGTAGAAATGATCTTAAACGAGCAATTGCTTACTGTTGACGATTCTTCCATTGAATTGGATCAAGCACCTGTACTAATAGATGGTAGAACGATGGTTCCTCTTCGATTCATTGTAGATGCTTTAGGAGGACAGGTTGCATGGGACGCTGCAGATAAGAAGGTAACTTTAATCAAAGAGGATCAATTAATCGCTTTGTGGATTAATGAGAGAGATATTAATTTAAATGGGGTTAAAGTAAATTCTGATGTCCCCCCTTCCATTATTAATAATCGGACGATGGTGCCATTACGATTTGTTTCAGAATTTTTTGGCTGGAAAGTAGGCTGGGATCCAACTACAAAAACAATTACAATGGAATAACAAACGAATTTACTTTCATTCTTGCTTAAATATGGTAGTATAATAATATAGGCGTGTTTCGACAATATTAGACTTCTATTGCGATCTTTTCGCTCTAGAAGTCTAGTATACATACTAAAGATTTTTCTCTATAGAGAATTACTAACAATACATTTTCGACTTGAAATAAAGGACAGGGAGTAGGATATTAGTGGCAAACTTGGATGCTATCGATAAAGTCATAACGAAAACGATGGAAGTCATGGATGATAGCAAATATCAAATTTATGAAATCTCTGAAAGTGCTCGCACTGAATTAGAAGTTTTAAATCAAGATTTGAGTAAAGTGATGTCAGAGATTGATAAAGTCATAAACATTGTTGATGATTTTGAAATTAAATTCAGAGATGCTAGGAATAGACTCTCAGAAGTTAGTCGAGATTTACATCGTTATGGAGAAGTAGATATTCGAAAAGCCTATGAAACAGCGAATAGTTTTCAAATTGAGTTAATTATTTATCGGGAAAAGGAAAAGAATTTAAAGGACAGAAGAGATGATTTGCATCAAAGAATCAAAAATATTGAAGGTACCATACATCGTGCAGAAACAGTAGTTTCTCAAATGAATGTAGTACTGGATTATTTACAAGGTGATCTGAATCAAGTTTCTCGAATTCTTGAAACAGCAAAAAACAGACAACTTATCGGTTTGAAAATTATTTTGGCGTTAGAGGAAGAACGAAAGAGGATTTCCCGGGAAATTCATGATGGAATTGCTCAATCTATGGCGAATCTAGTATTACGTACAGAAATCGTGGAACGGATGTTAAGTAAAGAGAAGTATGATTCATTAATGGGTGAGTTTGTAGATTTTAAACATCAAATGAGAACAGGGCTTGAAGAGGTTCGAAAAATCATATTTAATTTACGACCGATGGCATTGGATGACTTAGGACTTGTTCCTGCATTAAGGAAGTATCTACAGGTTTTTGAGGAAAAATATGCGATCAATACCTCGATCGATGTCCATGGACAGGAAATTCGAATATCTTCAGCTATGGAAGTAGCCATTTATCGATTTGTTCAAGAGTTTTGTTCAAATACGTATAAACATGCCAACGCCTCTCAAATTAAGTTGGGCATTTTCTTCGAAGATGAAACGATCTCTATTTCCTTACAGGATGATGGTATAGGATTTGAAATCGATCAAATGGACCAAAAAATTCTTGAAGGTAATCATTACGGCATTATTGGTATGCGTGAGCGGGTTGAACTTCTAGAAGGTGATTTTGAAATCCGTTCAGCATCAAATCAAGGAACACAAATTACGATGAAAGTGCCCGTCAATGAGAATGAAGAAAAGGAGTGAGATTTTAGTATGAATAATGATCATAAAGTAAGAGTGATCATTGCGGATGATCATGCTCTTTTTAGGGAAGGGTTAAAAAGAATTTTAGAAATGGAAGATCAGCTGGAAGTTATAGCTGAATGCTCTGATGGCAGTGAAGTGCTCGAGTGCTGTAAGAAAAATAAACCTGATGTATTATTGTTAGACATTAATATGCCTAAAGAGAATGGTGTTGTAACAACTGAAAAGGTGACGCAACATTATCCATTTGTGAAAATAGTGATTTTATCTATTCATGATGATGAAAGTTATGTTTTTGAAACCCTAAGAAAAGGGGCATCAGGTTACCTGCTTAAGGATATGGAATCCAATGAGTTGATTCATGCGATTAATTCTGTCGTGAAAGGTTATTCATATATCCATCCGAAGGTATCTGGAAAATTAATCAATCACTTAAGAAGAATGACATATTTAAATGAAACAGGGATTGCTAAACCACAAGAAAAGCAACAATCTACAACAACTTCAAATGTTCGATACATATATGATTTAGAAAATCCGCTTACTAAACGTGAAGCAGAGGTGCTTTGTTTGATGGCAGAAGGTAGAAACAACAAAGCAATTGGTGAGCAATTATTTATTAGTGAGAAAACAGTGAAAAACCATGTAAGTAGTATTTTGCAGAAATTAGAAGTAGAGGATCGCACACAAGCGGTAATTAATTCGATTAAAAAAGGTTGGGTAACTCTTTAAATTAGATTCTTGTCTTAAGACATTTGACTTATTTTATTCCCTCAGACCTCTTTGTCGATGAACTATGTGGAACTCTACAATCCCTTATGGCATATGATGGCGTATAAGGGAGGTAGAACATGTGATGATTTCAGGAATCCTAACGATTATAGGAGTTTATGCTTTGTGTGCATTAATCGTTCATGTTTCCCATTATTTTCACCTTAAAAAAAAGGGAGAGATCGGACTTCATAAAGTTCATTATGTTATTATTTCATATCAAAATGAAAAATTGATTGAGTGGGTTCTTCGTTCCATCTTTTTCTTTTTTTGGCTGCATGGCAAAGAGGTAAAAATAACCGTTGTGGACAAAGGATCAACAGATGATACGCTTGCCATAACAAGTCGAATGATTTTGCATAAGGATTTGCAGATAAAAAGTTATCAAATGATTGAAGAATACCAAACAGGAAAAAAAATATTTGATGAGAATGTAACCGTTATCGATTTGACAAAGGATATTCGCTTGCAAAATATCCCACTGTTATAATACAAAACGCTCTACAAAATGAGAATAAAATGAAAAAGATTTTCGGAGTGAAGAACACCCGATCAGTAATGAACTGATGGGGTGTTTTTTTGCACCCCAAAAAGTGAAGAGAAGGCCAAGAAGTAAATTCCTAGTACTTTTCGGGGACCCCAGAATCATAAGAGTGACATGGAAGTGGATGCTTTTAGTAAGGGTACAAGAATAATCTTAATGAGGTGAAAAATTTGAAAGTGATTTTATATGCAGTTCACCCTAAAATTCATCATATTGCAGAACAAGTCGGTTGGAGGTGGTATATTTCTTTAAATATGAAGGTTGATTATCAGTATTGGTTTAAGAAAATGAAACTTCCCTATATTGTGTTACTCCATCCACCATTACCTCTCGGTGCAGCTTTGACGTATTGTAAAGTATTTAACTCCAATCATGATGCATACACGCGAATGTCTCAGAATTTGAAACAAGTCCAACTAAAGTGGATTCAATTCATGTATCAGCATCGTAAAAAAGTACGGCTAAATGAGAAGGTATACAAACAGCTGTATTTTGAAACGATCCAACCTTATCAAGTACTAGGTGAAATTGATTTTCAGATTACTACATCTATAGAACGCAAATGGATGCATTCTATACAAGGTAGAGGATTATTACAGTCAGAATTTATTCAAGTAATACAAAGTGAAGACTACATGAATGATAGTTGGTGGACATTGGCAGCTCAATATTTATATATAACAGGGAAAGTTCAAATAAATAGCGGTATAACAGTGTGCGCTCAACAATCTTTGTTGCAGCAAAAACAAGAATATATATGCAATCGTTGCGGGAGTGGTCAGGATGCTATGTATGAAAACAAGTGTTTATATTGTGGACAAGACTGTATTTATTGTGAAAAATGTATCACAATGGGGAAAAGCAGATATTGTACGCCACTAATTCAAGGGATAAAAAAAGCCTCTCTTCAAACTGCACTTCAGCCATCGGTTCATTCTTCTTATAAAGTAAACGATTTTTCCCATTGGAATTTAAGTGAACCTCAGACTGAAGCTGTTCGATCAGCCTTAACATTTTTAAGAGAATCCACACAAATCAACAGAATTGATGAACCTCTTTGCTATTTAATTTGGGCCGTTACTGGAGCGGGCAAAACAGAAATGATATTTCCTTTAATCGAACATGAAATAACGTTGGGTCGTCAGGTGATGTTGGCTACACCACGAAAAGATGTAGTGCTTGAGCTGCAACCCCGATTACAGAAAGCTTTTCCTCATTTACAAGTCGTCACCCTATATGGAGGAAGTACACAAAAATGGGAAGAGGGGGACCTGTTTATAGCAACAACCCATCAATTGATTCGTTTTTGGCAGAAGTTTGATCTAGTTATCATTGATGAACTAGATGCTTTTCCTTATCATAACAATGCGATGTTGCAATATGCTGCAAAAAAAGCTTGCAAAAAACAAGGAAGATATCTATTT
Organism: Chengkuizengella axinellae; assembly: GCF_030730905.1. Taxonomy (GTDB): domain Bacteria; phylum Bacillota; class Bacilli; order Paenibacillales; family KCTC-33759; genus Chengkuizengella; species Chengkuizengella axinellae. Next base: position 90,001 of record NZ_JAVAMP010000010.1, read on the forward strand.
TTGTCAGCGACACCACCTAGTCAATTGATTAAAGAAATAAAAAGAGATAGATTACCTCATGTAAAAGTACCGGTTCGGTATCATCGGAATCCGCTGCCAGTTCCACAAAGAGTATCCTTCCCTTCATTAACTCACTTGCTTAAATCTGAACAGTCATTTTTAGGGGATTTTAACAGACTGCGTAAAGAAAAAGTGTTGATACACAGAATTAAAGATACGTTGAATCGAAGCGGAATTTGTTTTATCTTTCTTCCAAAAATAAAATACATATCACCAATTGTACAATTTTTAAGCAGCAAATTTAAACATGTAAATGTGCAAGGGGTCTCTTCAATAGACAAAGAACGTGAGCAGAAAGTACAAGCCTTTAGAAAACGGGAAATTCACATCCTGATTACAACAACGATATTGGAAAGAGGAGTCACCGTCCCTAATACAGATGTATATATAATGGATGCGGATTCAAACCTATTTGATGAGGCAGCACTGGTGCAAATGGCGGGACGAGCAGGAAGGTCTGCACAATATCCAAATGGGAAAGTATATTTTTTTTCTAAAGAAAAAACAAAACATCAAGTAGAGGCGATAAAACAAATTAAAGAAATGAATGCGTTAGCTGATAAAAAGGGATATTTGAAAAATGCTGGGGAGGGTGTAAATTGATGAAAGAGCCTGCTCTAATTAAAAACCATATCCAATTCCTACGTTCGCTATTTCTCACTAATGAAACTAAATGTGTGATCTGCAGCATGAATTTAAAAACCTACTCAGCTTTACGTTTATGTAAAACTTGTACAGATGTTATTCCGTGGATTAACAAAACGATTTGTCCTAAATGTGGACGTTTTGAAGTTTGTTATGATTGTGTACGTAGATCAGCTGTCTATTTTGTATACAATCGAAGTGCAGTCGAATACAATGACACAATGCGAGAGTGGTTGGCGTTGTACAAATATAGAGGGAATGAGAGGATGTTGAACTTATTTATCGAAATGATAGATTATGCTTACCAAATGCTTCTAACCAAATTGGAAATCCAAGTAAATCATGTAGGTTATTTAACTTATGTTCCTTTAAGCGAACAAAGATTACAAGAAAGAGGATTTAACCAAGCGGAACAATTCGCACGGGGTTTGGGTAGAAAATACAAAATCCCTGTGATATCTCTTCTAGATCGGACAAAACATACTGAAAAGCAAAGTGTAGGATCTTGGTCAGAACGTTTTTCTAATATACAAGGGGCCTTTACATTAAATAAAATGGTAGTGCAACGAGTAAATAAAAAACCACCATTGAATATTATAATCATCGATGATGTGTATACAACAGGAAGTACGTTAAATGAATGTGCTAGAGTGATCACTTCTTTTTTGCCTGCTAAAGTGTATGGAGTGACTTGGGCTAGGTGAATACAATTTCCAATAAAAGTATTTACAACTTACCTATAAAAGGGTAAAATGTTAACCCCTGATAGAATAATAAAAGGATGATAAAATATGCCATTTACTTTTGCACATCCTCTATATGCAATTCCTTTAAAATGGATAAAACCAAAATATTTTTGTATAACAGGTCTTGTGTTAGGCAGTATGTCTCCTGACTTTGAGTATTTTTTAGCTTTGGAACCACATCAAACCCTAGGTCACTCACTACTCGGATTATTTTTTCAAGCGATTCCTTTAAGCATTTTATTTGCTTTGCTTTTTCATAAGATTATGATCAGATCTCTTTCATTACATCTACCTAGTTTGTTTGATGTAGATTTAAGATTTTATCATTTATTACACACATGGCAATTGAATACTTTCCGTCAATGGTGGGTCTTTCTTACTTCGGTCATTATAGGTTTTTTTTCACATATTTTTATAGATGCTTTTACACATGCAGGAGGGTATTTTGTATTAAAGCTCCCTTTTCTAACAACAACAATATTTTCAATACCCATATATAAATGGTTGCAGCACTCTCTATCCTTATTTGGTTTAATATTCCTAGCATTCATTCTCATTCAAGTATTACGTAAGAAAAATAACATACATAGAAAAATAGTCATTAGAAAGCATCAGAAATTGAAATATTGGGGTATCGTGATCTTAACAGCTATGATAGTCACTATATTGAAGCTTCTTTTTACATCCAGCACAAATTTAATTGGCATTCTAGTCGTTTCGCCCATTTCTGGTACCATGTTAGGTATATTGATCGCATCGTTGTTTTATAGAGAATAAAAAAAAGTGATAAGGAGAAATAAAATGATAGAAACAGATCGTCTCATTTTTAGGAAATACACAATGGAAGACTTAGACTTTTTAACCTCAATGACCTCTGATCCTGATGTGATGAAGTATATTGGTAAGGGAACAACCTGGACAGAGGAATTTACAAAGGAACGATTGAAGTTATGGATGAGCAGATATGAAGAAGGTCATATAAGCTTAATGTTAGCGATTAGAAAGTCAGATCAAGCATTTATCGGACATGCAGGGCTCCTTCCACAAGAAGTAGAGGGACAACATGAACTAGAGGTTGGATATTGGATTTCCAAACCATATTGGGGTCTAGGTTTTGCTTCTGAGGCAGCTATTGCTTGGAAGGAATACGGATTACACCAACTAAGGAAAAATAAATTAATATCACTCATTAAACTTGGTAATACTGGTTCACAAAACGTAGCCAAGAAGAATGGAATGTCGTTGGAAAAACAGATCGTTTTTCATGGAGTAGAAGCGGAAATGTGGTCTATACATCGATAAATAGTTCATGGAAAAGGGAGGAGTAACCATTAATATGCGAATTCTATTTTCATTTATATTGATCATTGTTTTATTATCATCTTGTCAGCAAACGAATCATACTGAAATAAGTTTAAATCCACCAACTGAGATTACAGCACCAAATGTAGAAAATACTGAAACATCAGAGCAGCAAAACCCATCATCACAAGATAATGTTGAACAAAATCAAGATCCCATCAAACAACAGCTTGCAAATATGACATTGAAACAAAAAATTGGACAGCTTTTTGTAGTAGGTTTCGATGGATTGAAGCCAAACCATAAAATTAAAACCTTAATTCAAGAGTATCAAGTAGGAGGCATTATTTTATTTAGCAGAAATATAAAAACAAGCGAGCAGCTTTTACAATTAACCAATGATTTAAAGCAACTCAATCAAACCAATCAAGTTCCTTTATTCATCTCTGTAGATGAAGAAGGGGGAAGAGTTTCTCGTTTGCCAGATAATGCGACAAAATTTCCTTCGAATCTTTTTATAGGTGGAAAGGATGATCCAACCCTGACTCCTCATATAGGTTTTACTATTGGAACTGAATTGTCAGCTCACGGATTTAATATGGATTTTGCTCCTGTTATTGATATTTTTAGCAACCCAAATAATGTAGTTATTGGAGACCGTGCTTATGGCAAGACACCAGAGATCGTAGAAAAACATGGATTACAATTCATGTCTGGCTTGCAAAAATCGAATATCATTCCAGTGGTGAAACACTTCCCAGGTCACGGTGATACTCTTGTTGATTCACATAAGGGATTGCCTGTTGTCAATAAAACAATAGAAGAGTTGAAAACACTAGAGCTTCGACCATTTCAACAAGCTATACAAGAAGGTGCAGATGTAGTCATGGCTGCACATATCCAATACCCGAACATAGATAAAAGTGGAAAACCTTCATCCTTATCTAATGTACTTATTACTGAATTATTACGAAACGAAATGGATTTTGAAGGTGTTGTCATTACAGACGATATGGAGATGGGAGCGATCAAAAAACATTACGGATCGGGTGAAGCAGCCGTTAATGCCATTCAAGCAGGTGTAGATTTATTGCTGTATTCACATCAATATGATCTACAAGTTGAAGCGATTCAAACTATTGAGAATGCATTAAATTTAGGAGATATTACCGAACAGCAGTTAAATGAAAGTGTTGAAAGAATATTGAGATTGAAAGAAAAGTATGGTCTTAGTGATCAAATTCTGGATGTGGAAGGACTTGATGTTGTGGGTTCAGAGGAACATCAAGCTATTCGAGATAAACTGTTATATTGAGAGAATACAATGTTGAACATGAAATGAGTCTTCATTGTGGAGGGGTTCATTCAGAAGAAGTTGTTGTTCCCTTCTGAATGAAATGAATGATAATAAATATTAGAAAGCGGACCAACCTGCATCAGCAACAATGGTAGTCCCATTGACAAAACTAGATTCATTGGAAGCGAGGAATAAGGCAACTTGGGCGATTTCCATAGGATCAGCTGAACGAGGCATAGATCCTTGAATACCTCCAATGGCTTCTAAACCTAGTGGATCTGGATTTTGTATGTGGCTATTAATATTTGTGTCAACACCACCTGGTGCAATGGCATTGCATCGAATTCCTTTTTTTGCATAAACGGCGCCGATATTTTTAGTTAATCCTACTAGTCCATGTTTGGCTGCAACATAGGCAGAACCACCTCGTGCTCCATAAAGACCACCTACAGATGCATTATTGATGATAACACCACCCTGTTCTTGTTTCATCATGAAGTCAACTGCAGCTCGAGATATTTTCATAGGTGCTGTTAAGTTAATAGAAAGAACACGATCCCAATGCTCATCAGAAACATTCGTAATCGTTTTGAAATCATCCATAATACCAGAATTATTAACTAGGACATCTAATGAACCGAATGTTTCAACAGCTGATTGAACCATGCGTTCAATATCCTCTTCGTTTGTGACATCTGTTTTAATCGCAGCGGCCTGTCCACCGCTCTCAGTAATTTGACTTACTACTTCCATTACTGCTTCTTCATTGATATCTGCTGCCACAACTTTAGCACCTTCTTGTGCAAATAATATCGCCATTGCTTTTCCCATACCGGAGCCTGCTCCTGTGATGATTGCCACTTTATCTTGTAATTTCATTTCATTTCCTCCTCGTGGTAAAATATATTTAAAATAAAAACGCTTACACTTGTGTGTTACGGTCATTATATGAAGTGAGACAAAGGAATACAATCATTAGAATAGTTGATTGTGTTGACTAAACAACAAGTGGTAAGGATGTGTTGTTAAAAATCCTTTTTTTTAGTTAAAAACTACGAAATGGAGAATAAGGGGAAGGGAAAATGGACCCACGTGTGAAGAGAACGAAAAAGGCATTGAGAGAAGCTTTGTTGATTTTATTGGAACATAAGTTATATCATTCGATTACGATTACTGATATTATGCGTACTGCTGAATTTAATCGAGCAACATTTTACGCTCATTATATGGATAAAGATGATCTTTTAACAGATGTGATTGAGAATGCAATGAATGAACTATTAGATTCATTGAGAAATCCTTTTGCACATTCAAATGAAACCATAGATCTACAACAATTAACACCTATTAAAATTGGTTTATTTGAACATATTTATCGAAATATAGATTTTTATCGTTTGATGTTAGGCGACCCTAAAATCCCAGAATTTACAGAGCGTATGTTTGAAGTGGTCAAACAATTTTATGCTAGTGAGATTTCAGTTGTTTTAGAAGGGGATGAGGATTCGAAAGATCAAGTAATTAACAAAGATTTATATCATCATTATTACGCCTCATCCATACTTGGGATGATCATATTTTGGGTGAACAATAACTTTCAATATACACCTGAATATATGACAGAACAATTGTTATTAATTATTAAACATAAAGTGAATAGGGTGACTCATTTTGGTAAAAGAGATCTATAACTTCACTGCAAATAAATTAATTTTCCATCTATTTCATATTCATACTAAGTAAATCATAATACGGTTTTAAAGCTATACACACGAATCTTTCTCTAGTATGATAGTAAATAATAATATGATATAAATGTATTATCAGGATTAAGAGGAGAAAATTCATCATGTCATTAGATCAGTTAAGCAATTGTATACAATGTGGTCGTGTTTTCGTGAAAAATATCAATAGCATCTGTCCAAGATGTGTAGAAGATATGAACCAGCAATATGAAAAGTGTGCAGAATATTTAAAAGATAATCGAGGATGTACAATATATGAATTAAGTGAAGCAACAGATGTGTCTGTGCGGAACATTACACAATTTATTCATGAAGGACGTATATTAGTTGGTGATTTACCAAACTTAGGATATCCTTGTGATACATGTGGGGAATTAATAAAGATTGGGAAAATATGTGAGAGCTGCAGTTTAAGAATTACCAAAGATGTTTTAGATGTAACAAGTCGAACTTCTGAGGTAGAGGAAGAGGAATTGAACGCCTATCTCCATAGAAGAAATCAGAATAATAAGAAAATATAATATTTCTAATACTATAAAGTTTCTCAGTATTGTTGCCGATAATAATAGTAAATGATTATCGGCTTATTTGTATGTAAAGATTTGCGAGGTGATTCATATGAAAATTAATAAAATCAATCCAGTGAATGCGATTCAAAACTACCGCCAACAGCAGGATATCCACCAGGAAAAGAAAACAAGCAAAAAATCAATGCAAAGGGATGAAGTGCAAATTTCACCTGAAGCTAAGGAATTGCTGAATACAAAACCAACTGGACGGGAAGAGAAAATTGAAAGTTTGAAAGAAAGTGTATCGAATGGGACGTATCATGTAGATGCAGGCAAAATCGCTGAGAAATTATTACCGTATTTCAAAAAATAAGAATGAAAAAGGTGAGGGAGTATGTCAGTTGATGACATTGTACAACATTTAGAAGTATTAGATCAGCTTCACTTTAACTTATTAGAACTTGGCAAACAGAAGAAACAAGTGATTATAGACAACAATATCGAAGAACTAAAGGAAATGATGAATCAAGAGTCCATGTTAATTAAACAAATTTCAGATATAGATTCAAAACGAGTACAAGCTGTGATCAATTTTGCAAGACAAAAAGGGGTACAACCAAATCCAAACATCACCATAACAGAATTATCAAGATTTATCATAGACCCTGAGGAAAAGAAAGCCTTAATTACGGCTCAGGGCAAGCTGCTAAAAACGATGGATGAAATGAAACATATCAATCAATTAAATCAGAAATTAATAGAGCAATCGTTATCTTATATTAATGTCACAATGGAAGCTGCTTTAGGCACATCGAATGATCATGCAACATATCAAAATCCATTAACAAGTCAGCAGCAAGGTTCACGTAAAGGTATTTTTGATGTAAAAGGATAAATTCAAATATCGGATTAGCTAACAAAGGAGAATTGATCATGGGATCTACATTTGGAGGAATTGAAATTGCCAAGCGTTCATTAACTGCACAGCAAATAGTAATGAATACGATTGGACATAATATAGCAAATGCAAATACGGTTGGTTATACTAGGCAGTCTGTTAATCTTGTAGCCTCTAAACCTTTAGAAGCACCAGGATTAATGAATAGTACAAACCCAGGTCAGATTGGACAAGGGGTAGAATATGATTCTATCAATCGAATAAGGGATAGCTTTTTAGATGACCAGTATCGAAACGAGCAAAAGTATTTTGGAGAATGGTCAATTAAAGAAGACACATTGCAAAAACTAGAAGCGATATTTAATGAACCTTCGGAAACTGGAATTACTCAAGTGATTGAGAAGTTTTGGAATGCATGGCAGGATCTTAGCGGAGACCCAGAGAATATAACTGCACGTGCAGCGTTGAAAGAAAATGCATTGGCTTTAACCGATACATTGAACCAATTAGATAAACAATTATCTGATTTTGCAAGCGACCTAACAGAGAATATTAATGTAAAAGCCACAGAAGCAGACAATATGCTGACTCAAATTGCTAGCTTAAACAATGAGATTTTTAGAATTGAAGGATTAGGTAACAATGCGAACGATTTACGTGATCAAAGAGATGTGTTAGTTGATGAACTTTCAAAAATAGTGAATATCGATGTTGAAGAAAAAGATAGTGGTTATTCCATCACAATGGGAAGTGTCAGCCTTGTGAATGGAATTAATAAGGAATTTACATTTGACGAATCGTCCATAGAGAGCAGTATTTCATCAGGACACCTGAACAGTGGTGAGATATATGGCATGGTGTATTCTAGAGATGAATATGTAGCGGACTATTCCTTTCAATTAGATGCCATGGTAAAAGCTTTAGTAGAAGGGGATATACAAATTACACTTCCAGAAGGAGCTGTTATTCCAGAAGGGACTACATTAAATGGAGTGACTTATACAGGTACTGTAGAGGAAAGAACACTAGATGCAGATACTGAAGTCACAGTACAAGGATTGAATGGTTTGCACGCATTAGGTTATTCACTTGAAGACCCTACTCAATCTGGTATACCGTTTTTCACTCTAAAAGACGGAGCAACAGAATGGGATGCAAGCAGCATTACTTTAAATCCAGACATCGAAGCGAATCCATCGTTAATTGCTGCTTCTTCAAGAGTGGACGAAAATGGGGATGTCGTTTTCGGAAATAATGATATCTCACTATTGATTGCAGGAATAAGAAATGAAGATCTAAGCTACGACTCTGGTGCAGCAGGAGATCCTGTTTTATCCAATGGTACCTTTGATGAATTTTTCCGTTCCATGATCGGACAGCTTGGTGTTCAATCCCAAGAAGCAAGTCGACAAGTAGACAATCAGGAAGTGCTTGTACAACAAGTTGAAATAAATCGCTTATCTGTCAGCGGAGTATCGTTAGATGAAGAATTAGCGGATATGCTCAAATTTGAGCAAGCTTATAACGCCTCTGCACGGATGTTAACAACCATTGATGAATTGTTAAATAAATTAATTAACGGAACTGGACGAGTAGGACTATAACGGATTAAAGGAGACTAACTAAATATGAGAGTCACCTCTGGAATGATGAATACACAATTACTTAGTAATTTAAATAAAAACTTAGAGAGAATGACGAATTACCAAGAGCAGTTATCTTCTACGAAAAAAATAAATAAACCTTCAGATGATCCAGTTGGTGTAACCTATGCTTTACGTTATCGTGCGGATTTATCTGCAAATGAGCAGTACACAGATAATGTAAACTCTGCGCTTTCTTGGTTGGATTATTCTGACTCTATATTAGATCAAGCAAATGAAGTTATGGATCGTGTACGTGAACTTACGGTACAAGCATCAAATGGAACAAATGATGATTCAGCACTTGATTCCATTAAAGAAGAAATGGAAGAACTTTATGGTCAATTAGTCACAATCGGGAACAGTGAATTTAACGGAAAGTATGTCTTTAATGGTCAACAAACAAATATGAAACCTTATACTGAAGACAATGCAAAGATGGAAACAACAGATTCAGGTCAGATTTTGTTTGAAATAGGGGAAGGATCAACGATTGCTGTAAACGTCACAGGTGAAGAAGTATTTGGAGGATTAAATCCGGACGGAACAACAGAAGAGGATAATGCTTTTAAAGTGATCCAAGACATCATTACACAGCTTGAAAATGAAGATTTTGAAGGACTTACTAATAGTTTAGGAACACTTGACTCCAGAATAGATAAATTATTAGTGCTTCGTGCAGAAGTAGGTGCTAGAACCAATAGAGTTGAACTAACCAAATCAAGACTAGAAGACAATGATATCAATTTACAGACGTTGCTTTCCAAAACAGAGGATGCGGATTTAGCACAGGTCGTGACAAAAATGACAGAGAGTGAATATGTATATCAAGCGGCGCTTTCTGTAGGAGCAAATATGATTTCTGTTAGTTTGGTAGATTTTCTAAGATAAAAAGGTGGTAGGTTCACATGGTCTCCATTCCACGAATTCAAATTTTTCAGCAATATGCTCAAATTGGCTTGGACATTACGCAAGGTAAAGCAGAGATGAAAATGCCTAAAGCTACATTTGAAATGGATGCAAAAAATCCAAAAGTACTTGTTACTTCAAGTGGTAAAGCAGAAATGAGAATAAATCAAGATAGAGCATGGGATGCGTTAGCGATAGGTGATCATTTGCCATACATGCAAAACATTTATCAACAAGGGAAGCAGATTTCACTTGAAGGGATAAAAAGAAGAGTGCAGGATGGGGACAGACTTGCAGCCATTCATCTTGGAGGAAATCCAATCGCTGAAAATGCAAAACAGCACGCATTTGCTGAAGTTCCTATTTATAAAACAGGGCCTGCATCTACGTTAAATGTAGATGTAAAGGTGACACCTAATACACCAAAAATAGATTCACAACAAGGAACTGTGGATGTACAATCTCAACAGATTCCATTTGAAATCAATTTTACGTTTGGTAAAACGGATGTATATCTATTGCAGAAAAACGCTCTTGATGTGCAGTCTCCACAAATAGATATGCAAATTTAATGATTTTATTAGACTGTAGGATTAAGATATTTCCTATAGTTTTTTTATTTTATAATCAGTATTTCAGTCTCTAATGATATAGGTTTTGATATAATGAGGGTAAGATGAGGATAATATAGGAGTGAGTTTTTTAATGAAAATAAAGACAAAACATTTCGGAGAGATCGATATAGATGAAAGTAAAATCATAAAACTTACACAAGGGTTATTGGGATTTGATGATGTAAAGGAATATGCACTGATTCAATTAGATCAAGAGATTCCTTTAACTTATATGCAGTCTATAGAGGATCAAAACATTAACTTTATTATTTTAAATCCATTTCAGTTTTTTAAAGATTACAATGTAGAGCTTTCTCAAGATGTTCAAGATGAACTGGAGATTAAAGAACCTTCTGAAGTAGCCATCTGGTCATTAGCTACGATTCAAGAAAATTTAGAAGATGCCACTTGTAATTTAATTGCCCCTCTTGTGTTTAATATAAGAACAAAACTAGGGAAGCAAATCGTGCTTCATAATACGGATTACACAACAAAACATAAATTTGTTCCTCAGACTGAAGAAGTGGAGGGTGGATAATATGTTAGTACTGACAAGGAAAACAGGGCAATCCATAATGATCGGTGATGAAATTGAATTAACGATTATCGAAGCTGAAGGAGAAACAGTGAAGGTTGGAATTTCAGCCCCTAAAGAAATACAGGTATATAGAATGGAATTGTATGAGTCTATTAAACAATCTAATCAAGAAGCGGCAAGTATAACAATAGATCCAACAATATTAAAGAATTTATTTCAGAAAAAACAATAATTTGAATGATTTAAGTACATAAATCGACACCATTTACAAAAATATTTAAATTTCCTCCAAAAAAATTGAAAATAGGACTAAAGTTTTTAGGTCTACTGTTCGATATATATTATAAGCTGTTTTTTTGGGCGGCCGACCTGTAAAACAGCCACCACATGGATGTGGGAAAAATATTACATATTTCAAGGAGGAAATTACTTATGATTATTAATCATAATATTACAGCTTTAAACACTTACAACCAATTAAGTAATGCAAATTCAAGCGCTTCAAAATCTATGGAGAAATTATCTTCTGGTCTTCGTATTAACAGTGCTTCTGACGATGCAGCAGGTCTTGCGATTTCAGAGAAAATGCGTGGACAAATTAGAGGTTTGGAACAAGCTTCTCGTAATGCTCAAGATGGAATTTCTTTAATTCAAACTGCTGAAGGTGCATTGGAAGAAACTCAATCTATTTTACAACGTATGCGTGAACTAGCAGTACAATCTGCTAATGATACAAATACGGATGATGATAGAGCAGAGATTCAAAAAGAAATTGACCAATTGACAGAAGAAATTGATAGAATTTCAGAATCAACTCAATTTAATACTAAGGGTTTGTTAAATGGGGATTCAGGTACTAAAGTAACTGAAAATATTGGTGATGTATCTGGCGCGGTCTCAACAAATGATAATATTCAGGAAGGCATGTACAGTGTATCAGTTACGCAAATGGCTACACAAGCATCCTTAGGTGATGAAGGTGCTCTTGGTAGTATAGGAAATACTGGTGCACTTGCTGTAGAAATTAATGGAGAAATAATCTCTTTTGATAGTGGAACAACAGATGCTGAAGCTCAAGCCAACTTTATCGCAGCAGTTAACGAATCAGATTTAGGAATAACCGCATCTGTTGGTGTAACTAATGGAGGAACGGTTTTAACAGCTGATGAATATGGATCAGAAACAATTACTGTAACAGGAAATGCTACAGCTTTGGGATTAGGACTAACAACCGGTGCTGGTGCTAATAATACTGATACAGGTCTAGATATAGCAGGTTCAATTGGTGGCGACACAACAACAGGTACTGGGCTAACTCTTACAAGTACTGATGGAGACTCTATAGGTTTACAAGTTGACATATCAGAAAATAACACAAATACAAGTACTAGTTTGGGTGATATTATTGTTGATAAAAATGATATTAAAACTCAAATTGGTGCGAATAAAGACCAAACAATGACGATTACAATTAATAGTATGTCATCAGCAGATTTAGGCGTCAATTCTCTTGACTTAAATAGTCAATCTGGGGCAAACTCAGCAATCGAGTCTATTGATAATGCTATAAAGTCTGTTTCTGGAGAAAGATCTAAATTAGGTTCATATCAAAACCGTTTAGACCATACTATTAATAACTTGGGCGCTGCATCTGAAAACTTAACAGCTGCAGAATCTCGTATTCGAGACGTAGATATGGCAAAAGAAATGATGTCTTATACAAAAGACAACATTTTAGGACAGGCAGCAACAGCGATGTTGGCACAAGCGAACCAATTACCTCAAGGTGTACTTCAACTTTTAGGTTAATTATAAATAATTTTAACAATGTAGAAGACCTTAGATTAAATTCAAGGGTCTTCTTTTTTTATGGTTAAAATTGTAATGTGCGACTCTGACTTAAGCAGTACCATTAAGTAAAAATAGTACAGAATTTTAATATATATTTAAATTAACATTAAAAAATGAGATTTATTTACCGATATAAACTATATAGAAGAATTGATCTAGGAGGTTTACATATGAGTATGAATATTTCATTTGATGCAAACTCCTCTCAAGTTACTCCATTAGCAAAGATAGAACAAAGAGCGGTACAATCACAAACGAATGTAAGTCCTTCATTAGAAACCGACAGATTAGTTCAGACTGTACAGGAATTAAAAAGAAAAGAAGATAAAGGAGAGTTGTTTTCACCAAGTGAAAAACAATTAGTGAAAATGGTAGAGCAAGCGAATAATGCTTTAGCCTTGTCATCCACATCATTTGAATATATTATGCATGAGAAAATGAATGAGATGATGGTGAAAGTGATAAATAAAGAGACGGGAGAATTGATTAGAGAAGTTCCTCCTGAAAAAATGTTGGATTTAGTAGCTAGAAGTTTAGAAATGGCAGGAATCATCATAGATGAACGCCGCTAAGAAAGGGGTAGTTGTATGTCAACAATAAGATTCAGTGGTTTGGCTTCGGGGCTTGATACCGAATCAATTGTTAAAGAACTAATGAATGTAGAGCGTTTATCAGTAACTCAAAAGGAACAAGATTATCAAAAGGTAGATTGGAAAAGACAAGAATACTTAGATTTAAACTCTAAAATATTAGAATATAGAAATAATAAACTATATTCATTTACTTTAGAAGGTCCCTTATCATTTAAATCGATACAATTAAAAGGTGACACAAATGGGGTTAGTGCCACAGCAAATAGTAGTGCGGTTAGTGGTTCATCCTTGCAAATTGGAGTATTATCTTTAGCAACTCCAGCAAGTAACTATAGTAATGGTAAGATTGGTTCTGAGAACTTTGATTCAAGTGCTTCTTTACTAAATCAACAATTGTTAGGGAATTTAGATTCGGAGTCTGATTCACTAGAGCCTGAAACCTATAAATTCAGGATTAACGATTCGGAAGTAATTGAAGTTAATACAGATGTGGATTCATTAGATGATGTTATTAATGAAATTAATGAAAATACAGATGTTACTGCATTTTATGATGAAAATACTGGTCAAGTTTCTTTTATATCTAAACAAACGGGATTGACGAATGGTGATGGTAAATCAGCAAATATCCAATTTGAAGATGTTGACTCAGAAGAAAATTTAAAGTTTTTAGAGGATATATTAAATGTAACAACAGATGGTCCAAACAAGGAAGATGCTCAAAATGCACAGGTAACAATAAATGGTATGACTACGGAAAGAGAAAGTAATAACTTTGAAGTGAACGGAATTAATATTACTCTACAAGAAACTGGGACTACGACTACGATTGAAGTCAAAACGGATACGGATCAGATGGTGGAAAAGATTCAACAGTTTGTAGATGATTATAATGAAATATTAAATTTACTTCAAGAAAAAGTAGGTGAAGATAAATATAGAGATTATGATCCACTTACAGATGAAGAAAAGGAATCATTAACGGATGACGAAATTGAACTATGGGAAGAAAAAGCAAAAAGCGGCTTACTGAAAAATGATGATTACCTTTCTCAAGCTATTAGTGAAATGAGAACAGCTATTAGTTCGGTTGTAGATACTGGAAATTCTACTTTTTCTACTCTAAGTTCGATTGGAATTACAACAGGTTCTTATGAAGAGTTAGGGAAATTGTATTTAGATGAAGATAAGCTTAGAGAAGCAATTGAAGGAAATGAAAGTTTAGGAATAGAAGGGGATCCAGATGCAGTGATTAGTTTATTCGCTTTAAATGGATCAGAAGATAATTTAGAAGGTGCAGGTATTGCTGAACAGATTTACAATACAATAGGTAATACTTTAAATCAAATTACGGAAGTCGCAGGAAGTGGAACTAGTACAACCTTTGATGAAAGTATTTTAGGCAAAGAACTAAAAAGAATAGATGATGATATTTTAGACTGGGAAGATAGACTTATAGATATTGAAGATCGTTATTATTCTCAATTTACAGCAATGGAACAAGCGATTGAAATGTATAATAGTCAACTTGAATACATATTAAGCGCTTTTGGTGGACAATAAGCATAATAAGTTAGGAGGAGTATATATGTATCGAAACCAACAAAACAAATACCTACAAACATCCATACAAACGGCATCACCAGCAAAACTACTAATCATGTTATATGATGGGGCAATCAAATTCAGCAAATTGGCAATCGTAGCAATTGAAGATAAAAACGTTGAAGCTGCCAATACAAATATCGTGAAAGTACAAAACATCATTAACGAATTCATGGTTACATTAGATCAAAAAGCAGATATCGCAGAAGATTTAATGAAATTATATGAGTACATGATGCACCGTACAACAGAAGCGAATGTAAAAAAAGATGTACAAGCAATGGAGGAAGTTATAGGATTTCTTCAAGAATTAAAAGAAACATGGGTAGAAGCAAGTAAGTCACTGAACACGAATTCAACAGAGGTTCAATATGGATAGTTTGATTCCGCAGCTAGAGAGTCTAACAAAACAAACTTATGATCAACTTAAATCAATTACATATAAAGAGCTAGAACAGTTTGTAAACAAACGTGAATCAATAATCAATCAAATGAAAAATTCTGGCATTACTGATGAACAGAAACAATTATTTCAACAAACAATAGTTAACATTACGCGATATGATAAAGAAATCCTAATGAAAATGAAACAACTAAAAGATGAAGCTTCACAAGAATTGAACAAAATACAATCTGGGCGAAAACAAAAGTCAGCATACCAAAATGCATATACTGCGGATAGTGTATTTTTTGATAAGAAAAAATAATGACTTTCGTTTATTTGAATTTTGTAATAGAATAATAAAATAGATTGAAAATAGGGAGCTCTAATATGGATGAAGAAAGCAAGCAGTTAATAAAAGCACTGGTTGAAGGCCACAGGGAAATAAAGGCTCAATTGGACAGTATAGAGTTAAAACTTGCTCATGAATCAGGTTCAATTCGACAAGAGATGAGAGAAGGGTTTGAACGTCTCGAAAGAAGTGTTGATTATCTGGCAGGAAGATCTGGGAAACATGAAATGGAAATAGAACTATTAAAAGCTCGCCAGTTTCAAGATTAACAATATATACGACTATATTAGCAAAAGCTCTTAAAGGGCTTTTTTGTTTACGATACTTTAACAAATACCCTATTGTTTAATAAATGAATATTATTATTTCCGAGTTATTTATTCATATCAATTTCCTTCAAAATCTGCCTCTCTCCACTTGTTTTAACCTTCTAATAGACTCTCTTGTATATACCCGCTAAATTTATAAATTTAAATACCCAATACCCTAGTTCTTAACTCATGTTTGTTATCTTTTTCGCATAAAGGAATATTTTTATCTTAATTGTGAATAAATTAGCCCTTTTAACATTAAATTTCAATAAATTAATCCACATTATCCACAAAATATATATAAAACCCTGTGGATAATGTGGATAACATTGTGAATAACCAATGAAAATAAGCTTTCATTGGAATGTTAGATTGTTTATATTGAAATTTTCTAAAAACTTTAACATTTTGAGCTCTAGGGATTTTGAACAGGCTATGTGAATATGATAAAATATAGTTATGAAGGAGGAGATACATTATGAAATATAATATCCGTGGAGTAAATATCGAAGTGACCAGCGCATTAAGAGACTATGTTGAGAAAAAGATAGGTAAATTGGAAAGATATTTTGATGCTCCCCCTACATCAGATGTACATGTAACATTAAGTGTTTTAAAGGATTTGCAGAACGTTGAGGTAACCATTCCATTAACTGGTGTGATTTTACGTGCAGAGGAAAAAAGCGAGGACATGTATGCTTCTATCGATTTAGTATTAGATAAATTGGAGAGACAAATTCGAAAGCATAAAACCAAAGTGAATCGTAAATTCCGTCAAGAAGGCAGTTTAAGAACACTATTTAAAGAGAATGGAAACTTATTCTCTCAAACAAATATAGAGGAAGAGGATGACCTCGAAGTTGTAAGAAACAAAAAGTTCACCTTAAAACCGATGGACTTAGAAGAAGCGATTTTACAAATGAATATGGTTGGACATAGCTTTTTCGTATTCTCAAATATGGATACAGAAGAAGTTAACGTCGTATATAAAAGAGATGATGGCAAGTATGGTTTAATTGAACCAGCAAGATAATATCAAAAAACTAAATAATAAATGCATGAAAACAAAAACTTGATCCTTTTGGGGGGTCAAGTTTTTTGGTTTAATAGAGGTATTATGCTGTTCCGACTTTTGCGGTTTTTGCAAGTGGAGGACAACAGCAATCTTTTAATGTTATTTATGTGTTTTTCTCTTTTTTTATTTGTTCTTTTTTATTCATCTAGCTTTTGACACAAGATGTGTCAGAATTCTAGATGGATTTTTTCCTTCTTCACATATACGTGATGGTTAGTTTTGTGAATGACTTTTGCGGGGTATGCAAGTGGAAGAACAAAACTAACCATCACGTATATTAATCTTAATCTTATTTTAATCTTTCGTTAAGGAAGCATTCATTTTCATTTCGTACAATGAATTTGTGAACAACAACCATTCCCATTTTAAAAAAGGAAAATGAAAAGGCAAAGAAAAACTAAATCAACCACCTTTTATTAAGAAGCTCGCCCTCCCATGGCGGGTTTTTCTTTTTATATATCAAAATTCGCTGATTGTATTGCTTTTCATGTCCATTTTCTTGAATGCAATACTACAAACTGATACAATTTATATATTATGTAATTTTAGGGAAAGGGGTTCTTCAACCATGATAGGACTCGTCAAAAAAATATTAGGGGATCCAAATGAGCGCGAACTGAAGCGCATCATGAAAAAGGTCAACCAAATCAATGACTTAGAGCCAAAATTTGAAAGCTTATCAGATACCGAATTAGCAGGTAAAACTATAGAATATAAAGAAAGACTAACTAAAGGTGAAACATTAGATGATTTACTTCCTGAAGCCTTTGCTACTGTAAGAGAGGCATCTAAACGGAAATTAGGAAAACGTCATTTTGATGTGCAGCTTATTGGTGGTATCGTCCTTCATGAAGGTGAAATTGCCGAGATGAAAACTGGGGAAGGTAAAACATTAGTTGGAACACTACCTGCTTACCTAAATGCGTTGTCTGGAAATGGTGTACACGTTATTACCGTAAATGATTACTTAGCCACAACGCAAAGTGAGGAAATGGCGCAAATTCATGAGTTTTTAGGATTAACAGTCGGTGTTAACCTAAATGGACTTTCACATGATGAGAAGAGAGCAGCTTATGCGTGTGATATTACCTATGGAACCAACAATGAATTTGGTTTTGATTACTTACGAGATAATATGGTGTTATACCGCCACCAAATGGTGCAGCGACCATTATTCTATGCCATTATAGATGAGGTTGACTCCATACTAGTAGATGAAGCCCGTACTCCGTTAATCATTTCAGGACAAGCTGCAAAATCTACAGAATTGTATATTACAGCCAATCGTTTAGTAAGTACGTTTAAAATAGAAGAAGATTTTACAGTAGACATTAAAGTTCGTTCCGTTACTTTAACAGAAAACGGAGTAGCCAAGGTTGAAAAAGCTTACGGCATCGAAAATCTATTTGATCATCAGCACGTAACTTTAAACCACCATATTACCCAAGCCTTAAAAGCGCATGCCATTATGAAACGAGATACAGATTATGTTGTGCAAGAAGGCGAAGTGGTTATCGTTGATGAATTTACAGGTCGTTTAATGTCTGGAAGAAGATATAGTGAAGGTTTGCATCAAGCCATTGAAGCTAAGGAACATATGGAAATTCAAAAAGAAAGCATGACTTTAGCGACGATTACTTTGCAAAACTTCTTTAGAATGTATCAGAAGTTATCTGGTATGACTGGTACGGCTAAAACAGAAGAAGAGGAATTCGGTAAAATCTATGGATTAAATGTAGTCGTGATTCCTACAAACAGACCGATGGTTCGTAAAGACATGCCAGATGTGATTTATAAATCAGAAGCAAGCAAGTACAAAATGTCAGTTGAAGAAATTATAAAACGTCATCAAACAGGTCAACCTGTACTTGTTGGTACGGTATCTATTGAAAACTCTGAGCTTATCTCAAACCTTCTTAAGAAAAAAGGAGTCCCTCATCAAGTGTTGAACGCAAAACACCATGAAGAAGAAGCGGAGATTGTTTCCCGTGCAGGGCAAGAGGGCGCTGTTACGATTGCAACAAATATGGCAGGCCGTGGTACGGATATTATGTTGGGCTCTGGGGTTGCAGATAAGGGTGGTTTGCATATTATAGGTACAGAACGTCATGAAAGCAGACGGATCGATAACCAGCTGCGTGGACGTTCTGGTCGACAAGGGGATCCTGGTTCTACACAGTTTTATCTTTCACTTGAAGATGAACTTATGCGTCGGTTTGGTGCAGAAAACATAATGAGCATGATGGATCGTTTAGGATTTGAAGAGGATCAACCGTTAGAAAGTAAAATGATATCTAAAGCTGTTGAATCTGCACAAAAAAGAGTGGAAGGAAATAACTTTGACGTTCGTAAAATCGTTTTACAATTTGATGATGTTATGAACCAGCAGCGTTTGATTATATATAAACAACGTAGGGAAGTATTGGAATCTGAAAACATTCGTGAAGTCACTATAGAAATGATTTATTCCGTAATTGATCGAATTACAGAAGCGCATTGTCCTCCAGACTTAGTACCAGAGGAATGGGATCTTAAAGCGATTATTGATTATGCGAATGGAACCTTTTTACATGAAGGTCAGCTTACAGAAAAAGAACTTAAAGGTAAAGAAAAAGAAGAAATTGTTGAAGTCATGAGAGACCTAGTGAAACGATTGTACGATGCACGTGAAGAGCAGCTAGGTGAAAAAATCATGCGTGAGTTCGAAAAAGTTGTCGTGCTTCGTGCAGTAGATCGAAAATGGATGGATCACATTGATATGATGGATCATATGCGTCAAGGGATTCACCTGCGTGCCTATGGAGGTACAGATCCACTTCGTGAATATCAATTTGAAGGTTTTGAGATGTTCGAGAAAATGATTGGAAGTGTGCAAGAAGAGGTTTCCACCTACATTATGAAGGCGAATGTACAGGCGAATGTACAACGTGAAGCTGTGGCAGAAGGTCAAGCGCAAGATCCAAAAGCAGCTAGAGAAGAAAGGAAAAAACCAAGAACACACCGTCGCACTGAAGCAAAAATTGGACGCAATCAACTTTGTCCATGCGGAAGCGGTAAGAAATATAAACAATGTCATGGTAAAGAACAAGCTTAAAAAAGTATAATAAAAGAGAAAGAGAAATGGATTGTCGTAAGAGTGAATTGAGGCAATCTTTTCTCTGCAGCGACTTAATAGAAAAGGGAGAAATTTAAAGATGATTGAACCTGAAGTAAAACAAGACCTGCGAGAAATCGCAAACCGAATTACACAATTACGGGGGTCTCTTTGACTTAGATCTAAAACAAGAGCAAATTGCAGACTATGACGAGAAAATGTCAGCACCCGATTTTTGGGATGATCAGAATAAAGCGCAAAAAGTGATCTCTGAAGTGAATGCGATTAAATCCGTAGTAGAGCAATTTGAAGGTCTAGCACAAGAATCTGAAGACACCGTTTTAATGATGGAGCTTGCTGAAGAAGAAAACGATGAAAGTTTAGTAAGTGATATTATAGAGAGCATTAAACAGCTCCAACAAAAACTGGAAAGCTATGAATTGCAATTATTATTAAGTGAACCATATGATAAATTTAATGCCTTCTTAGAGCTGCATCCAGGTGCAGGAGGGACAGAGTCTCAGGATTGGGCAGAAATGCTGTTAAGAATGTACCGAAGATGGGCGGAGAAAAAAGGCTTCAAAGTAGATACCATCGATTATTTACCAGGGGATGAAGCAGGGGTGAAAAGTGTCACCCTTTTAATCAAAGGCCATAATGCCTATGGGTATTTAAAAGCAGAAAAAGGAGTTCATCGTTTAGTCCGCATATCTCCATTTGATTCATCAGGCCGCAGGCATACATCATTTGTATCGTGTGATGTAGTCCCCGAAATCGATGATGATGTAGAAATTGAGATTAATACAGAAGATCTTAAGATAGACACTTACCGAGCTAGTGGTGCAGGAGGTCAGCATATTAATACAACGGATTCAGCTGTACGTATTACACACATTCCTTCAGGCATCGTGGTGACTTGTCAAAATGAACGTTCTCAAATTAAAAATAGAGAGCAAGCCATGAAGATGTTAAGATCTAAATTGTATGAAAAGAAAATTGAAGAGCAGCAGCAAGCACTTGCAGAAATCCGTGGGGAACAACAAGAAATTGGTTGGGGCAGTCAAATTAGATCTTATGTATTTCATCCGTATAGTATGGTCAAAGACCACCGTACTAGTGTAGAAACAGGAAATACAGATGCTGTAATGGATGGAGAACTTGATCCATTTATTGACGGGTATTTAAGAAAACAAATTGATCAAAACTAACTGTAACAAACAACACAACTTTTAACTTATAAACAAACCCTGCATATCAATGTAGGGTGTTTTTCATGGTAAGGAGAAATTATATGCAAAATAACATACTAAATAATCGTTCACGCAGAAAAAAACCAATCATTCAATATGGATCACCTATGTCACAGATATTAGAATATCTTCATTTAATTATAGGATCCTTTATCGTAGCATTTAGTTTTAATTTACTGTTAAATCCGAATGAAATTGCATCAGGTGGGGTTGTTGGAATCTCAACTATTCTGTATTCATTGTTTAATTTTGAACCGGCGATTACTCAATGGTTAATTAATATTCCATTATTTTTAGCAGGGATCGTTTTATTAGGTAAGAAATTTGGTATAAAAACAGCTGTAGGTTCTGTTATTATGCCTTTGTTTGTTTTAATGACAAGTGACTTAACCCCTCCTACGAATAATTTATTGTTAGCGACCATTTTTGGAGGCATTGGAATTGGACTTGGATTAGGTATCGTATTTCGTGGACGTGGTTCAACAGGAGGAATAGACTTAGCTGCGCAGATTATACATAAATATACAGGATTAAGCTTGGGATTATCCTTAGCTATTTTAGATGGATTAGTTATTTTAACAGCAGGAATTTTGATTTCTCCAGAAAAGGCGATGTATGCCTTGATTGGCTTGTTTGTGACTAGCAGAACGATTAATGCTGTACAAATTGGTTTTTCATATTCAAAAGTAGCATATATTATTACGAAAGAAACCGAAGAAGTTCAAGAAGCGATTATAAATCAATTAGACCGAGGTTTAACAAAGCTTTCTGGATATGGAGGATATACCGAGGAAGAGAAAATCGTTTTCATGGTTGTAGTTGGTCAAACAGAGGTTACAAAGTTAAAGACATTGGTTAGATCGATTGATCCAAATGCATTCATTATTCTTAGTGATACGAATGAGGTATTGGGGGAAGGATTTAAATTAACCCCATAAAAAAAATTTTTTTTAGAAGAATTGACCATTGAATTTATATAACCTAAAATGTATAATAATACATATCATTGAATAAATAGACGGGGGAATTATTAGATGAGCAAGCAAATCAGAGCAGCTATCATCGGTTCAACAGGATATGGTGGGGTTGAACTGATTCGTTTTTTACTTCATCATCCCAAGGTTGAGATTACTTCGGTGGTTTCTTCCTCAAGTGCTGGAGAATCGATTGCAGTTGGTTTTCCTCATTTAAATCATGTAATGGAACTAGACTTAGATCAAGTTGATATAGATGTTATACAAAATAAAGCAGACGTTGTGTTTACGGCTACACCTTCAGGAGTAAGTTCGGGATTGATTCCTGATTTATTAGCAGCAGGATTGAAAGTGATTGACTTATCAGGTGATTATCGCTTGAAGTCAGGAGAATTATATGAAAAGTGGTATAAACATACACCACCAACAGAAGCCCATTTACAGCAAGCTATTTATGGTTTGTCCGAAGTTTTTAAAGAGGAAATTAGAGAAGCGGAATTGCTTTCTAATCCAGGTTGTTATCCGACGGCTGCTAGTTTAGGTCTAATCCCGGCTTTATCGATGAAACGAATTGATCCAAAATCGATTATCATTGATGCAAAGTCAGGAGCTTCAGGGGCAGGAAGAAAATTAGGATTATCTGTCCATTATGCAGAGTTGAACGAAAACTTAAAACCGTATAAAGTGAATCAGCATCAGCATATACCTGAAATTGAACAAACTTTAAGCGGTATTGTTAACGAGCAAACAACCATTACCTTTACAACTCATTTAGTTCCGATGACTCGAGGTATTCTATGTACCATGTATGCGGATCTTTTAGAACCATGTAATGAACAACAGTTAATTAATGAATATAGAGATTATTATAAAGGTCGCCCTTTTGTACGAATCCGAAATAAAGGCAGCTGGCCATCTACCAAAGAAGTATCTGGATCAAACTACTGTGATATTGGATTTTCTATTGATGAACGCACTGGTAGAGTTACGATTCTTTCAGTTATAGATAATGTCGTGAAGGGTGCGGCAGGTCAAGCAATACAAAATTTGAATTTAATGATGGGATGGGATGAAACAACTGGGTTACAAATGACACCAGTGTACCCATGATGAGGAGAAGAGATCGATGAGTTCTGAACAATCTTTTAAGATCATGCGTGATGGCTCCATTACAACACCTAAAGGTTTCAAAGCGTGTGGTTTACATTGTGGGATCAAAAAATCAATGCGTTATGATATTGGTTCCATTGTATGTGAAGTACCGGCTAATGCAGCCGCTGTATATACATTAAATAAAATTCAGGCAGCTCCAATTGGTGTCACTAAAAATAGCTTGCAAGTAGAAGGTAAGCTTCAGGCAGTTGTTGCAAATAGCGGGAATGCCAATGCATGTACTGGAAAACAAGGCAATCAAGACGCACTAACCATGAGAAGTGAAACAGCTAAGTTGTTGGGACTTCCAGAGCATCATGTTGCAGTAGCTTCTACAGGAGTAATTGGTGAGTGTTTGCCAATGGAGAAAGTAATAGAAGGAATAAAGAAGCTCCCAGAAAGCATAAGTGATGGTGGGGGCAATGATTTTGGTCAATCCATTTTAACGACAGATTTAACAGAAAAAAATATTTGTGTAGAAGTAGAAGTTAACGGAAAAAAAGCTTACATCAGTGGAGCAGCAAAAGGATCAGGTATGATTCATCCGAATATGGCTACAATGCTTGGGTTCATCACAACGGATGTGAATATAGAACATACCCAGTTGCAATCCTTATTAAATGAAGTAACAGATGAGAGCTTCAATATGATTACCGTTGATGGAGATACAAGCACGAATGACATGGTTTTAGTGATGGCAAGTGGATTAGTTGACAATGTAACTTTAGATCCAAGTCATCCAGATTGGTTTGCTTTTAAAGCCGCTTTTCAACATGTGGCAGAGATACTAGCAAAAGAAATTGCTAGAGATGGGGAAGGTGCTACGAAACTTGTAGAAGTTGAAGTTGTCGGAGCAGAAACGGATGAGGATGCTAGAAAAGCAGTAAAAACGATCATTGGTTCAAGTTTAGTGAAATCTGCGATTTTTGGAGCAGATGCCAATTGGGGGAGAATCATTGCAGCCGTTGGAAGAGCAGATATTCCAGTAGATCCGGATACCATAGATATCCGACTTGGGAAAATAGAGATGATGGTACAATCTACACCCATTCCATTTGATGAGCATCAAGCTGAGTTTTACTTGAAAAAAGCGAATGAAATTCACATTCATGTCAACTTGAATATAGGTAATGGATATGCAAAAGGATGGGGTTGCGATCTAACCTATGAGTACGTTCGGATCAATGCAGCCTATAGAACCTAGCGTTCCCTAAAAGTGAGAGAATTTGTCGTAACTTATTAAATAGAGGAGGTGCAACATGAGGTGTATCATAAATCCCAAAAATTTTGTGCTTAAATGTGGAGGCAGTACGTTGACTGGTCTGCCCATAACCTTTTTCCAAGAGTTAAAAAGACTTCAAGACGAAGGTTTTTCACCTGTAATCGTCCATGGTGGGGGTCCAGCTATCTCAAATACTTTGACAAAATTAAATATAGAAACAGAATTTATTGATGGATTACGAGTAACAACGAATGAAGTTTTAGATGTTGTTGAAATGGTTCTCTCAGGAAAAATGAACAAAGAGATCGTACGCAAAATTCAAATGAGTGGAGCGATAACCCTAGGCCTTTCTGGTGTTGATGGTGACTTGCTTGAAGCAGAACCTGTTCATAATGTAAATCAAATAGGATATGTAGGAGATATCAAAAAAGTGAATTCGGAACTTATCCTCAACTTGATTGATGCGGGTTATATACCAGTCATTGCTCCTGTAGGAATAGATAAGAATGGTCAAAGGTACAATGTGAATGCAGATACAGCCGCAGGTGCCGTAGCTTCACATTTAGGGGTAAGGCAAATGATTGTAGTAACGGATGTACCAGGCATAATGAAGGAAGAGAATGGGGAAAAAGAAGTGCTTCCGAACATTACAGCGCAAGAAATTGAGGAGATGATTCATTCAGGTGAAATTTTTGGAGGTATGATCCCGAAAGTTAGAGCTGCAATGAAATGTATCCAAGGTGACGTGCAAGAAGTTCTTATTGTTAATGGTGCAGAGCCGAACGTACTAACGAAAGTTCTTAAAGGTGAGAATATCGGGACTAGGATTACGAAATAATTTTACAGCTCTTATATATTGTTTTATTTTTTTGTAAGACTTATAAATATCACTAGCATGTAATTGGTTTGGGAAATACTCCTCGTTAATAAGTGATTTGTTCTTAGAGAGACTTTTGCGGTTTGTGCAAGTGGAACAAAAAAGAGCAAATTACTTTTAACTGAAATACTTTTAATGTGTTGTTTGTTTATTAATTTACTCCACCTACAAGTCATTTACTTTTGGGACTGACTTGACTTGCACAGGAAGTGCTGATGTCTACGTTGCCACATGGACGTGGCTGTCTTTAGTAGAGGTACATTAACGTAGGCAAATGAAAGGAGTAAAAGTAAATGACTTATAGCTGAATTACTTGCAGTATCTTAAAGTTTTTATATTTTAACTAATTATAAAGAGGTGAAAACGAATGAGTGAAAAAAGCTGTCTATTTCCAACCTACGCAAGGTTTCCGATCACATTTGTTAAGGGGGAAGGAAGTCGATTATGGGATGACCGAGGCAACGAATACCTGGACATGATGAGCGGTCTTGCAGTGACAAACTTAGGGCATGCACCTGAGTCTGTGAAACAAAAAGTGAAAGAGCAGCTGGATCAGCTGTGGCATGTATCCAATCTTTTTACCATTCCTAATCAAGAAAAACTAGCCTCTTTACTGACGGACATTAGCTGTGCTGACGCTGTGTTTTTCTGTAATAGCGGAGCAGAGGCCAACGAAGCAGCGATTAAACTTGCTAGAAGATATAAACAAAAGATTTTAGATCAAGATAAATACGAGATCATTACATTTAAACAATCTTTCCATGGTAGAACTTTAGCTACATTGACAGCAACAGGACAGGAGAAAGTACAAGATGGATTCTTACCTTTACCAGAAGGATTTGTTTATGCGGAATACAACAATAGTGCTGATGTGGAGAAGCTGATTAATGAAAAAACTTGTGCCGTGATGTTGGAAATGGTGCAAGGTGAAGGCGGGGTAATGCCAGCAGATCCAACCTTCGTAAAGGAAGTTTCTGAATTATGTAAAAAACATGATTTATTATTGATCGTTGATGAAATCCAGACAGGAATGGGACGTACAGGAAAATGGTTCGCTTATGAACATTACGGAATTGAACCAGACATTATCAGTGTAGCGAAAGGTTTAGGGAGCGGACTCCCAATTGGAGCTATGTTAGGTAAGGAAAAATTAGCAGAGGCGTTCACGCCAGGAAATCATGCTACTACTTTTGGTGGTAATCCCGTAATAACAGCGGCATCTATTGCAACGATTGAAGAGATGACAAACTTAAAATTACCTCAAAGAGCTTTGGAACTGGGAGACTGGATGATTACTCAATTTTCAGAACGATTGAAAAATAATTCGATTGTAAAAGAAGTCCGAGGCAAAGGGTTAATGATTGGGATTGAATGTACACATCCGGTGGCTGATTTGATAAAGGCAGTACATCAAGAAGGCGTGTTGGTGGTTGGAGCAGGTCCGAATGTTATTCGATTACTACCCAACTTACTCGTCCAGAAAGAAGATTTGCAAAAAGCCGTTGATGTCATTTGTACGATACTAGAAGAACATAAATCAGCATGGAAGGAGACGGTACAATGAGTGTTTTGGAGAAGGATTTAATCGTAAATTTAAAGGGAAGAGACTTTTTAGCCCTGATAGATTATTCAACAGAGGAAATTCATTATTTAATTGATTTTGCCATAAAATTAAAGAAGCTGCAAAAGGCGGGAGAGTTTTTTCAACCGCTAAAAGGAAAAACGTTGGGTATGATTTTTGAAAAATCATCGACACGAACTAGAGTTTCTTTTGAAGTTGGAATGTACCAACTAGGAGGTTCGGCTTTATTTTTAAGTAAAAATGATTTGCAAATTGGACGTGGTGAGAGTATTTGGGATACAGGACGTGTGATGTCAGGATATTTGGACGGAATTATGATTCGCACGTATGAACATCGTAAATTAATAGACTTAGCTAGAGGTTCAACAGTACCTGTAATTAATGGTTTAACTGATTTATCTCATCCGTGTCAGGTTCTAGCTGATTTACAATCGATTGTTGAGCAAAAAGGGAAATTAAATGGACTGAAAATGGCTTATATTGGAGACGGAAATAACATGGTGCACTCATTGATGATGGGAGCTGCTAAAGTAGGAATGAATCTATCTATAGCTACCCCTCCTGGTTATGAACCAAACAAGGAAGTAATTAAATTATCTCAAGAAAATGCGCTGGTTACGGGTGCAAATATTGAAATTCACAACGATCCAAAACAAGCTGCTTCAGATGCAGATGTTGTATATACAGATGTGTGGGCAAGTATGGGCTTTGAAGAAGAGCAGGGTGAAAGAATCCAAGCCTTTAAGGACTTCCAAGTTAATGAGGATCTAATGAAATATGCAAAATCTGATTATTTGTTTATGCACTGTCTTCCAGCACATCGTGGGGAAGAAGTAACAGGCGACATTATGGATGGAAAACATTCCATCGTATTTGATCAAGCTGAAAATCGTTTGCACGCACAAAAGGCGATTATGGCTTCGATTCTGTAAGATGAATGAAGTGATTTTCCTAAGAGTGACTTCATAAAAAATATACTTTAACGTTTCGTTTTTCACATTGATGTAGAAGTTGCTAGATATAGTCATTAAGTATATAGATTACATTATATTTTTAAAATTAAAATGGTTTGAGGAGAGAGAGAAATGAGTAAAGAGAAAATCATATTAGCTTACTCTGGAGGTTTAGACACTTCCGTAGCTATTAAGTGGATACAAGAAAAATATAATTATGATGTTGTAGCAGTAGCGCTTGATGTAGGGGAAGGTAAAGATTTAGATTTTGTTCGTGAAAAAGCACTAAAAGTAGGAGCTATTGAATCTTATGTAGTTGATGCTAGAGAGCGTTTTGCAGATGAGTTTGTATTGCCTGTTATAAAGGCTAATGCGATGTACGAAGGAAAGTATCCTTTGGTATCAGCACTTTCACGTCCTTTAATTTCACAGATTTTAGTGGAGTTTGCTGAAAAAACAGGGGCAGTTGCGGTAGCGCATGGTTGTACAGGAAAGGGAAATGATCAAGTTCGATTTGAAGTATCCATCGCCGCATTAAATCCTGATTTAAAAGTGATTGCACCTGTAAGAGAGTGGGGACTTTCTAGAGATGAAGAGATTGTATACGCACAAAAACACGATATTCCAATTCCAGTAGATTTAGATAATCCATACAGTGTGGATCAAAATTTATGGGGTCGTGCCAACGAATGTGGTATACTAGAAGATCCTTGGGCTGAACCGCCAGAAGGTGCCTATGATATGACCGTTTCATTGGATAAAGCATTGGATACGCCAGAGGAGCTAGAATTAACCTTTGAGCAAGGTGTTCCAGTGGCAATCAATGGAGTGCAAAAACCATTATATGAATTGATTTTACAATTGAATGAAATTGCGGGACGTCATGGGATCGGAAGAATAGATCATGTAGAGAATCGTTTAGTGGGCATTAAATCACGTGAAGTGTATGAAACACCAGGAGCAGTCGTCATTATGAATGCACATAAAGAATTGGAGTTCCTAACACTGCCTCGTGAAGTGGCTCAATTTAAACCGATCATTGAACATAAATTATCACAGGTTATTTATGAAGCTTTATGGTTTTCACCGATCCGTGAAGCATTGATGGCTTTCATTGAAGAAACGCAAAAAAATGTCTCAGGGATTGTGCGTATTAAGCTATTTAAAGGGCATGCAACGGTTGTTGGACGTAAATCTGAGAAATCTTTGTATGATCTTGAGTTAGCAACTTATAACTCAGATGATAAATTTGACCATAATTCTGCAGTAGGTTTTATCGAGTTATTTGGATTGCCTACAAAGGTTCAAGCGAAGGTGAATAAAAAGTAGGAGTGAACTCACGTGTCAAAACTATGGGGTGGGCGTTTTACGAAAAAAACAGATCAATTAGTAGAAGAATATACTGCATCGATCTCTTTTGACCAACTATTAGCTGAAGAGGATATTCAAGGTAGCTTGGCTCATGTGCAAATGTTAGGAAAGTGCGGCATTATCCCTTATGAAGATGTAGATAAGATTCGAGAGGGATTACATGCTGTGCTAGGGAAAATTCGTCGTGGGGAAGTCGAATTTTCCGTTGCAGATGAAGATATTCACATGAATATTGAAAAACTGCTTATTGAGGAAATTGGATCTGTAGGTGGAAAACTACATACGGGGCGCAGTCGAAATGATCAGGTTGCTACAGATATGCACTTATATCTACGTAAAAGAGTGAACGAATTTGTAGATCTATTAAACAAATTGCAGCAAGCTCTGATTGGACAAGCGAAACAACATGTAGAAACCATATTGCCTGGGTATACTCATTTGCAGCGTGCACAACCAATCCTTTTTGCACATCATATGATGGCTTATGTATCTATGTTTCAAAGAGATATTGAAAGATTGCAGGATAGCTTTAAACGTATCAATACGTTGCCTTTAGGTGCTGGAGCTTTAGCAGGAACAACATTTCCAATAGATCGTGAATTTGTAGCAGAAAGATTAGGCTTTGAACGAATCTATGATAATAGCTTGGATGCCGTAAGTGACCGTGATTTTATTGTCGAATTTTTATCGAATGCGTCGATGATCATGATGCATTTATCTCGCTTGTGTGAAGAGTTAGTTTTATGGTCTAGCAATGAGTTTGATTTTGTTGAACTAGATGATGCGTTTTGTACAGGCAGCAGTATCATGCCGCAGAAGAAAAATCCGGATGTAGCTGAACTCGTTCGAGGAAAAACAGGGCGTGTTTATGGACATTTAGTAGGATTATTGACCTTGTTGAAATCACTTCCGTTAGCGTATAACAAAGATATGCAGGAAGATAAAGAAGGCATGTTCGATACGGTTAATACTTTGCAAGGTGCTCTGCAATTGTTTGCACCAATGATTGAAACGATGACCGTAAATAAAGATCAAATGAGACAAGCCGTGAATGAGGACTTTTCAAATGCAACAGATATTGCTGACTACTTAGTGAATAAAGGCCTGCCATTCCGTCAAGCACATGAAGTGATCGGAAAAACAGTGCTTTATTGCATTCAAAACAAAAAGTTTTTATTGGATTTAGAGCTTGAGGAATTTAAGCAGTTTTCTAACTTATTTGAAAAAGATATATACGATACCCTTCAACCTGAGCAGGTTGTTAATGCTAGAAACGTATATGGTGGTACAGCCTCTAACCAAGTGTTAGAAGCGATCAACCGTGCGGAAGCTGCGACACAGGAAACTGAGCAGTGGGTTGAGCAGCATATGGAAAAGAACTAATTTAATAAAGTGAATATAAAAACAACCCTTTCCAAAGTGAACTGATTTGGAGAGGGTTGTTTTGTTTATAACTTAATAATTTATAAAATTACAAATTTTAAGGTTCAACAAAAACTACCACTAAAGAAGTATTCGACTACTTCTCCGAGAGACTCCAATTGGAGTTTTTGTTCAATCTATCATATTTTTAGGTCCAATGAATTCAATTAAATTGTATAAATTCTTGTGGATTTTTTCTGATAAAGGTGCTGATGATCTCTCTAGAATGTGGTTTCGCTATAGTGAATTTTTCAAAGATAGTATTTAATGCTGAAGCAAACTCGGGATCAATATTTAAATCTTCCAGTGAAATTTCACGCCAGGTTCCACTTGAAGAAACAAATTTTATTTATGATAAACAATATGTGATTTTAGAAACAAATCAAGGTGGAACAGAACAATTTAGATATATTCGAGGATTGAACTATATTGCAAAGATCAATTCATTCAATGAGCTGTCATACTATTTATTTAATGGGCATGGTGATGTCGTACAAACTGTATCAGAAGATGGGGAACTGAAAAATCAATATGACTATGATGTATTTGGTAATCCTATTCTAACAGTTGAGGTGGAAGCTAATGCAATTCGTTATGCTGGAGAATTTTATGATGAAGAAAGTGGATTATATTACTTAAGAGCTAGATATTATGATCCTTACACAGCCAGGTTTATTTCACGAGATAGTTACTGGGGTGAAGATGCTAATCCGCTTAGTTTGAACTTATACACCTATGCATACAATAATCCAAATATGTATGTGGATCCGTCAGGACATATTCCTTTACCTCTTCCAAAATCGAAATCTCCTGGAAAAGGTAGTTTGGGCGGACCGAAGAAAGATTGGGTAAAACCAAAGAAAGATAAAAAGCCAGATAAGAAAAAGCCAGATAAGAAAAAGCCAAGTAAAAGTACAACAAATAGGAAAGATAATAGTTCAAAAAACAAACCTAATAGTAGTCCAATTCCAATGGATATATTAGATTTTATTCCTGGTAATATTGGTAATATTATAAAAAATAATTCTAAATTACAGGATGTATTGTTGGGCAGTCAAGAAAAACAACAAGAATTTACAAAACAAGACTTATTATTTAAAAGAGGGATGCAATATAATGGAAGAAAGGGTTGGTTAGGAAGAAAACCAATTCCATCTTTTGATAATTTTTATGAGGGGAACCTTGTTGCATTTGATGCAGATCCGACACTAGATAACTATGGTAACCTGTTACCAGAATATGAGGAATACTATGAAGAACAATTGGATATTTTGGAAGAAACTATTAAAGCTATTGATTTAATAAATAATTTCGATAAGTATTTGCGAGATTTAATTTTTGAAATTCAAAAAGGGGGCTTTGCAGGAGCTACTATTGAACATCCTGATGAAGCACTGAAAGGGTTCTTAACTGAAGCTTGGGATAGTATATATGGAACGATTACTGGAACTGCTGAACTTTTAAAAGATATTAAAGATGATCCAATAGGAACAATTAGTGATACGAGTCAGGAAGCACTAAATCAAGTTTTCGATGCTGGTTACTACCTATTCTTTAATCTTGATGAAGATCTAAGAAATCTAGAAAATAATATAAATAAGCTATCAAAAGAAGAGAAAGCGGCTATTGCAGGAACTATTGTAGCTACTATACTATTATCTCAATCAGGTAAAATTAAGGATCTTCTTCTACCAAAGAAAAAGTTTGAAACAAACCAAATTGATAAAGATATAGAAGGACACATTCTAGATAGAGTAGCGGAATTAAGAGGACAGTTACCAAGTGCATATAAAAGAAGTGGTAACTTTGCATTAGCAGAAGTGGAAATTGAAGGGATTGATAAAACAGAGAGCTCCGGATATTTCTTTGAAACCCAGTGATCCTATGTTTGAAGCAACTAAGGTTCCAGGTAAAGATGGTAAACCTTATTTAAGGAGTAGTGACACTGAGTATAAAATACTTAATGATATAGCTGATAGACTAGGAGATAATACAGAAGCTACAGGGAATATCAAGCTATTTACAGAGTTGGATACATGTGCGAGTTGTAATAATGTAATATCAGAGTTTGCAGACAAATATTCAAATATTGAGATTGAAGTTATTCATAATAATGGTGTAAGGATTAAACCTTAATATACACTAGCAAATCCAACTGATATACACTTATGATGAGGTAGGGAATATAACATCAGTTACCGATCAAACTGGATTTACAACTACTTATGGATATGATCTTTCCAATCGAATGAAGTCTGCCACATTTAACGGACAGACAACAACCTATTCTTATGATGTTAATGGAAACAGAGAAGCGATTGAGTATGACGGTGGTGTAAGAGAAGAATATACGTATGATAAAAATAATCGTATACAAACACTAACAAATAGAAAGTCTGACGGAACGGTTCTTTCAAGTTACCAATACACTTATGATGCAGCTGGAAGATGGATATCTAAGACAGATGATTTCGGGACAACATTTTATACTTATGATGAAGTAGGTAGAATTATAAATGTTGAGGCACCAGGTAAAACAACGGTATATGCATATGACAATGCTGGAAACCGTAAATCGATGCAGGTGACATACACCTCTGAACAATCAAGTGGATATATAGAACCGACAAGCGGAGAAAATCTTAAAGAAAAGTGAGTACTTTTATTCAGCGAGCAATGAATTATTAAAGCTTAGTGAAAAGATGTATGATGCTAATCAGCAGGAAATCATTAAAAAAACAACGGCTTACTATTATGACAACAATGGAAACCAACTGAGTCAAAAAGTAAATTATATATTGCCACATCATGTTAATACGAATCAAATGACAGGTGGAAATATACAGTCTAGCACAGCTTGTTTACGTTGAAGTTTTTTTTTCTTTGCTTTAAGAAATTGTAACATGCATTAGGAGATAACTGAAATCGTTGCAATAGCCATCTTACACCAAATTCAGAGGCATGCTTTTGGATAAACTCATATATTAATTGTCGCTTTCCTTCGCAAAGAATGCTGCCGCCTTTTTTAAGAATCGATTCTCTTTCTCTAATTCTTCATTTTTCTTGCAATGAAAAGAAATCATACAAGAAATAGTTGCCAACAGAAAATGAATAACCCTTTTTAGAGTCAACTGGCTCTTGAAAGGGTTATTTTCTGATTATTGATTTTAGAACCAGTATAAAATCTTAAATGACATTGCTTCTAGATTAGGAGATAATACAGAAGATTCTGGAAGTATTAAGTTATTTACAGAGCTAGATACATGTGCGAGTTGCAATAATGTAATATCAGAGTTTGCAGAAAAATATTCAAATATAGAAATCGAAGTTATCCATAATAACGGTGAGAGAATTAAACCATAATATATTATAAGGGGAAAGCATGTATGGAAAATTGGGACTATAATGAATTAATTAATGTAATTAATGAGGCCTATATTGATTTTATAAATGAAGGAAGAGGATATAAGCATGCAGTAGCTAGACTTGTTGATGAGTTTAATAATTTAGGAGAGATAGAGGATTTTATTGTGGATACAGCAATTGGAGAGATATTAATAACCCATAAAAAAGTGTTTGTTAATACTCTTAATAGGATTAGAAAGAATATAAGTAGTTTTAACCATGACAAAGCGAAGGGTGAATTAACACTTGAAGAAGTTGCAAATTTATGTAGAAGGATGGAGAAAGTATTAGAGGGTTTAGATAAAGTCGAAATTGATTATAATCCAAATGCTGAAATGAGAGATTGATAAATAAAGTGAATCTAGATGTAAATTGTTTATTAGTATGATTAACTAGAGTTAGTAAGTTTGATTATTTTAACAATGATAAATTCTTTAGGAGCTATCACCAATGACCCAGGCAATAAAAACAAATAAAAAAATATTAATCTTAATAGGTGTCATAATATCTTCTTTCTTAGTAGAGGGATATTTATATCTTTTAAATCATCCACCTCTCTCTTGGACGGAAAATTCATCTAATGATGACAATACAACAGTAACAGTAAACATTCAAAATGATGGTCTAACATCCGTTGAAATTATAGATGTGTTCGTAAATGGAACAAATGTAACGAAGTCAGCAGAATTAGGTATAAGTTATTCTGGAAAGATAGTGCAAATAAAGGATGAACCTGAATATAATGTTGTGTTTGTAAGCAACTTTGAAGAACATGTAATTTATCCTACAGATAGCATATACGAAGCTATACATAAAAATGAACCGACTAGTTATGGGATTAGAATTATTCATCATGAACCTATTGGAACAATAAAAATAAAGTATAAATACTTAGGTTTGTCATGGGAGTTTATTAAAAATATTTAAGCTGATAAAGATGTGTGATAGATATGATCATTTATCAAAAAATAGGTTGTCATTTTTAATGCTGCACCTGTAACTAACCTCCTCCACTATGATCTTGATCTTGACCCATTACATAATTAGAGCTTTCTCCTTCTTTACTATGTGGATTAATGCCTCTTTGATATAAATTATTATTTTTTTTACGTTTAAGATCGATCAGGAGAGCAAAAAGTAATAAAGCTATAATAGACCCAATGACCCAAAGCCAAAACATTTAAACCAACTCCATTGTAAAAAAATTGAATTTATTATAGATTATTTTAACATAACTCTTTTTATGATTTGATTATTCAATTGGAGTAAAAGTAACTAGGAAAAACATCGTTCGATAATTTGTACCACACCCAATGGATAGTCACATTCCAACAATTGGGTGCAGTATTTATAAAATCCCCATCTATTCTATCCCTTTTTGTTATTCTTTTTCCTCTCGTTTTCCTCTAACTGTTCATTTGCCTGATGGATTTCCTCTGAGTTAGAAGGAATTGGTTTTGTAATTTCAGATAGGTCAAATCCCCCAACCGCAGAAACCCCCATTAAATAAGATGATAATGCAACGGTAGATACTAATTTTTTAAATGCCATTTTAATTTCCTCCTATTCCGTTTATATGGAAATGTTTTGTGTTTGAATAGCATACGCCCCTTATATTAAAGAAAGGTTAGTCAAACATTAAAATCACATAAAATGTTAGGTTTTATTTCCATACAGTATCCAATGTTTCGTTTACAATCATTCTTACTAATTCGTTTGATGTTCTCTTAATAAGAAATAAAGACAACTAGTTACTTCTCTTCTAAAAAAGCAGCTCTGTGTTTAGTTTCAATCGATTCATATGGGATAAAAAGTAGTTGCCAAACACTCAATAACATCTTTCAATTTCAGTTTTGATGCGATGTGGACAAATATTCTTGATATAATTTTTGAACAAAAAGCCAACTTATTTATTTCCTCTAAAAAATAGTAAATTTTATGTGGAAAAAACTACTTAAATTGACGTATTTGATGGTATAATGTAAAAAAAAGCTGTTTTTTGATATAGAATTTGTTCAAATCCCTTTTACAGAGGAAATAAATAGTTAATAGAATATGTCGTTCGTGCTTAAAATCGCAAATATACCTTGATTTAACGCTTATTTACGATTTTAAGAGTGACCGGAAACAAACACCCTTTCTCTGAGAGATTTTTTTTTGAGCAGGCTTTATATTTCAAGGATTTTTTTAGTTTTTGTCGAATTATATAATTGAAGTGCGTGTTCAGAAGGGACTTTTTGAACAACCTCTAAGACTACCAAGAATCGGGAAGTGATAAAGTGATAGAGATGCAGGGTGTTTTCAAAAAATATCCAGATGGCAACGATGCCTTAAAAGGCATTAACTTGGTTGTCGATCAAAATGAATTTGTATACATAGTAGGTCCATCAGGCGCTGGTAAATCCACATTTATGAAATTAATCTATCGAGAAGAAAAACCCACAAAAGGACAAATTGTCGTAAATGGTTTTAATATTGGAAAACTGAAGCAAAGAAAAATTCCATATGTAAGAAGAAATATCGGTGTTATATTTCAAGATTTCCGTTTGCTTCCAAAGCTCACAGTTGCAGAAAATGTCGCATTTGCGATGGAAGTGATAGAAGAACCCAAAAAAGTAATCAGAAAACGGACCAATGAAGTATTAAGTTTAGTTCGATTAAAGGGTAAAGCAAATGCGTATCCCTCACAATTGTCTGGTGGTGAGCAACAAAGAGTTGCGATAGCTAGAGCAATAGTAAACAACCCTTCTTTGATTATTGCAGATGAACCAACAGGGAATTTAGATCCAGAAACATCTTGGGGCATCATGGAGCTCTTAGAGGAAATTAATTTTAGGGGAACAACGATCATCATGGCTACACACAACAAAGAAATTGTAAACAAAATGAGAAAACGAGTGATTGCTATAGAAGATGGAGTTATTGTAAGAGACCAAGAACGAGGTGAATACGGATATGAAGTTTAGCACAATCGGTAGACACTTTCGTGAAGGGTTCAAAAACGTTATTCGTAATGCGTGGATGTCATTTGCATCCATTAGTTCTATTGCGATTCCTCTTTTTATATTAGGTGTATTTTTATTACTAACCTCAAATGTAGATGAGTTCTTAAATGATCTTGAGAGTCAAGTTGAAGTAAAGGTTTTTCTACATACAGAAGTACCTCAAGATGAAATTCTTTCAATTAAAAATAAGATTGCTACGATTGATGAAATTAAGAGAGTTACACACATAACAAAAGAGCAAGGTATGGCAGATCTTAGAGAAAGAATTGGAGATCCTTTGGAAGGTTATGATGGGGAAGAAAATCCACTCCCAGATTCCTTTGTGGTTGAAGTTTATCAACCTAGAGAAGTGAAAACAGCTGCTGAAAAAATTGAAAGTTTGTTTGAAAATGAATTTATAACGATTGAACGAGCGATATCAGATGAAGTGGATCAATCAGACGAGTCAACCACTACAGATGGAGAGAATACAGCAGAAGAACAAACACCGGAAGAAAGTACAACAGAAGGAACTGCAACAGATGAAGAATCAATTACAGAAGAGCCATTAACACAAGACACTGAAATTCCAGTGATAGAGAGTGTAAAATATGGTCAGGGATATGTAGAAAAATTACTTACAATTACCAATACGATCAGACTCATTGGATTTATTATTGTTATTGGATTAGTATTTACAGCGATGTTTTTAATTGCGAATACGATTAAGCTGACGATTATGTCAAGAAGTAGTGAAGTAGAAATTATGAAGCTAGTAGGTGCAACCAATCAGTTTATTCGTTGGCCGTTTTTCATTGAAGGGGCTGTTATTGGAGTTATTGGTTCATTCATTCCAAGCGCGATTCTTTACTTTGGATACTCCGGCTTAGAGCAAAGAAGTGAGCTCCAGTTAGGTATCTTAGGTATTAAAATGATTCCTGTGAATGAAGCGACGCCACAAATACTGATGGTATTGTTTGCAATCGGTATTGTGATAGGTGTTTTTGGAAGTCTATTATCTATTAGAAAACATTTGAAAGTATAATATATTTGTTGACGAGGTGGAGCCGGTGTTAAAGAAGGTTTTTGTTGTTTTTTTATTATCTCTATTTATATTAACTTCTATTTTGTTACCAGACCAAGGACAAGCTGACGATTCAGGAAATATAGAGCAAATAAATGCCCAAATAAATGAGGCAAAAGCTAAACGACAACAAGCACAAAAGGATAAACAGATTGCTATCGGTATAATAAGAAATTATGAAACTAAAATAGCTTCTACTGAGCAAGAGATACATCAACTTGAACTTGAAATAGAGAAAAAGAATCAAGAGATAGCAGAATTAGAAGGTAAAATAAATCAAACATTTGAAGAACTTGATGTCACGAAAGAAGAGCTGGATGATGCGATACAACGTGTAATTGATCGCAATGAGTTACTTCAGTCCAGACTATACATCATGTACACAAATGGTTCTGTTTCATACTTAGATGTGATGTTAAGTGCAACTAGTTTCACAGACTTTTTAGAACGATTCGAAGCTTTAAACACAATTTTAAGTAATGATAAAGTCTTATTAGAGGAAAGAAAACATGATCAAGCAATCATTGAAGAGAAGAAAGCGAGCATTGAAGCAACGATTGCGTTGTTGAATGAGGACTTTGAAGAATTAGAACAGAAACGATTGGATCTCACACAACAAGAAAAAGATAAAGCAGTAGCTATTTCTACTTTTAATGAGGAAAAAAAGAATCAAGAAGAAGTAGTTCATGAAGCAGATGAAATTGACAAAGAATCAGAAGAATTAATGAACAAATTAATCGCGGAAAGACAAAAGCTATTATCAAAAAACTTAAAATTCAACGGAAACTTGGCATATCCACTCCCACAAGATGGGAATTATCGTATTACTTCTAAATTCGGTACGAGAACAGATCCGTTTACAGGAAAAACCTCAAGCCATACTGGGGTAGATATTGCGGCACCAGGTGGAACGAATATTTTAGCATCTGGTGATGGTGTTGTGATCGTGGCAGAATATTATTATTCCTATGGAAATGCAGTGGTAATAGATCATGGAAGTGGGATAACTACCCTATACGGACATATGAAGCAGATTAATGTAACTAAGGGTCAGAACGTAAGTCAAGGAGATAAAATTGGAGAAGTAGGAACAACAGGTAGATCTACAGGTAATCACTTGCATTTTGAAGTGCGCAAGGATGGTACTCGTGTAGAACCAAATGATTATGTTAGTTTGTATTAAAAGAATTGGACTTGACATATAATACAAAGATGAGCTTCAAGATCCATAGTTAGGTAGGTGAGTCAATGGTTTTAAAACGAAGTACGGTTACAATATTAATTATACTTTCCATGATAATTGGAGCAGTGCTTTCTATTACAATTGTAAATTGGAGCACTTCCATATTTGCAGAACAAGACGAAACAGAACAAGAAACCATGAAAGAAGAGACAAAGGATACCTTCGGTTTTACAGAAACGGATCTAAAGAAAATGTCTACAGTGTTTGGGATTATCGGAAACGATTATTACAAGGAAATGGATAAAACAGAAATTATAGATGGTGCGATACGTGGTATGCTCGCTTCACTAGATGATCCATATACTGTATATTATGATGCAGAGCAATCCAAAATGTTCAGAGAAGCTGTGAATTCTTCTATTACTGGTATTGGTGCGGAAGTAACGATGGAAGATAATAGAGTAACAGTGGTTTCACCAATTAAAGACTCCCCAGCTGAACAAGCAGGTATTCGAGCAAAAGATCAAATTATCTCTGTAAATGGAGAAAGTTTGGAAGGTTTGACACTAAATGATGCTGTTTTAAAAATCAGGGGTCCAAAAGGAACGCAAGCAAAGTTAGAAATTCTTAGATCAGGATTTAACGAAACGATAGAAATTATCGTTGTACGTGATCAGATAGATATTGAAACGATTCAATCTGAAATGCTTGAAGGAAATATAGGATACATAGAAATCAAGCAGTTTTCTCAGCATACATCAGATCGGTTCCATGAGGATCTAACTCAATTGGAGAGTGAAGGTTTACAGTCATTAATTATTGATGTTAGAAACAATCCAGGTGGGTTTTTGGATACAGCAATAGAATTATTGGATCCTTTGCTTGAAGAAGGAAAAATCATTGTACAAGTTGAGGATCGCCAAGGGAATAGACAAGAGACTCGATCTAAGCAAGGAGGAAAACCATACTCCATAGTCGTTTTAACAAATAACGGAAGTGCAAGTGCTTCTGAAATTTTAGCGGGTGCTATCCGAGAGTCAGCAGATGGGATAATCGTCGGTGAAAATACTTTTGGAAAAGGAACAGTACAAAATACATTTCCTAGTGGAGTGAATGATGGCAGTGAGTTGAAAGTAACCATTGCTAAATGGCTGACACCAAATGGAAATTTCATTAATGAAGTAGGTATTGAGCCAGATTATATCGTAGAACAACCAGCTTTTTATACTGTGGCTCCGTTACGAAAGGATGAAGTTTTATCTCTTGAGTCTGTTGGAGAAAATGTGAAAACATTACAGATCATGCTTGAAAGTTTAGGGTTCAACCCTGAAAGAAGTGATGGATTTTTTGATGTGAAAACAGAAGCGGCATTGAAAAACTTCCAAGCAGAAAACGGTTTATCGGTAACAGGCAAAGTAGATGAGCTGACTGCAAACGAAATTGAAAAACAAATTATTGCTAAATTTAATGATCCTGAAAATGATTATCAACTACAAAAGGCAATAAAGGTTTTAAGTGGAAGTTAGCAGGATTTAATTATTCTTATGTCGAAATGATTGTAGGAGGGTTGGGTCAGAAATACTCAATCTTCCTATTTTTTTTCAGTGTGATCATAATCAACCTGTCAACTAAATATTTATGGAAAACAAAAAGTATTAATGATAGGTAGGTGAGCTTATGTTTTTTAGAGGTCGTACTGTTATAATGATAGTTACACTTTCGATGATGATTGGTTCCGTATTTACATTTACAGTTGTAAATATGAACACTACTGGCTTTACGAATGTAGAATTAAAAAAAATATCTTCTGTAATTGGAATGATTGAAGAAGAGCATTATAATCAAGTTGATAAAACTAAAATGCTTGATGCAGCCATAAGGGGTATGGTAGATTGGCTAGAAGACCCTTACACTGTTTATTATGATGCAGAGCATATGAAGCAAATGGATGAGTTGAATTATAGATTTTCGTCAGGAATAGGTACAGAGATTGCTATGGAAGAGAATCGAGTTACTGTTATATCCCCTGTTAAAAATTCACCCTCAGAACAAGCCGGAATTCAAGCTAGAGATCAAATCATTTCTGTGAATGGAGAAAGTTTAGAAGGACTTTCATTAAAGGAAGCAGTTTTAAAATTAAGAGGTCCTAAAGGAACGCATGCTAATTTAGAAATTATTAGACCAGGAGTAACAGAACCTCTAAAAATCACTGTAGTACGTAATAACCTTGAAGTTGAAACCGTTCATTTGGAAATGCTTGAAGGAAATATTGGTAAAATGAAAATTGATCAATTTTCACAATATACTGCACAACATTTTCATGAGGGTTTGAGGGAATTAGAGGATGAAGGAATGCAGTCACTTATAATAGATGTTCGCAGCAATCCTGGAGGACTGTTAAACAGTGTGGTTGATGTTTTAAACCCATTGCTAGAAAATGGAAAGTTGATTGTCCAAGTTGAAGACAAAGAAGGAAATCGAAAGCAATTTTTTTCTGATGGGAACGGTAAACCTTATCCAATAGTTGTTTTAACGAATCATGGTAGTGCTAGTGCATCTGAAATATTAGCAGGAGCAATTAAAGATTCTGCCGATGGGATCATTGTTGGTGAAAATACCTTTGGGAAAGGAACTGTACAAAAAACCTTTCTTACAGCAGGAGAAGATGGTAGTCAGTTGAAAATCACAACTGAAAGATGGTTAACTCCAGCTGGGAGAGTTATTCATGAAAAAGGAATAGAACCTGATATTTTGGTGGAACAACCTTTATTTTTCGCAACTAATTCTTTAGAATCTAATCATAGTGATTTACAATTACAAAAAGCAGTAGAAATATTAAAGCAAAGTTAAACTTTTTTATAGACGGATCGGTGAATTTTCTTCCAAATCAAGTTCAAGGAGATTAAAGCAATGGAATTCATAATACAATTATCGTTGGAATTAGTACAAGCTTTAAAGGTGTTGTTCCTTCAGCCCTTTTATTATTTAGGTATATTGTTTGTGATCTTTCAATATAGAAGACAAATTTATTTAGAAAGAAAACTATTCCACACTAAATTGCATTCTCTTTTGAATGAAACTTGGAAAACCTTAGGTTGGGGATTGCTTGGTGGGTTTGTTTGTTCAGTATTTATGATTTTTTTAGGCGTAAGCATCTCATTTGAGGTATTGATCATTCTTTGGATAATTTCATTGATATTGATTTTATTTAGAGTTCGATTTTTATGTTTTTCATACTCTGTTGGAATTTTGGGCATATTGCACGTACTCATTGTCTCGTTTCCGTTTTTGGGACCGTTGGAAAATACTTGGATTATTCAAGTTATAAAAGATGTAAATGTACCTTCATTACTAAGTTTAGTTGCAATAGTGCATATGTTAGAAGCTTTTTTATATTACATAAATGGAGTGAAATCCTCTACACCGTTATTTATTAAAGGAAAACGTGGAAAGATTGTAGGGGGTTATCATTTTCAAGGTTTTTGGCCTGTTCCACTGTTTTTATTAATCCCGACAACTTCATCCAGTGTAATATTGCCTTGGAACCCAATTCTAAGCAGCGACATGCTAGCAGGTGGGTGGATGATGATTGCATTTCCAATTGTCATAGGATTTTCAGAAATGACTCGAGTTAAACTTCCAGTCGAAAAGGTCAAGTGGAGTGCAAAATGGCTGTTGATTTACAGCATTGTCCTTTTAGGACTAGCAATTGCTGCC
Source organism: Chengkuizengella axinellae (assembly GCF_030730905.1). Classification (GTDB taxonomy): domain Bacteria; phylum Bacillota; class Bacilli; order Paenibacillales; family KCTC-33759; genus Chengkuizengella; species Chengkuizengella axinellae. Next base: position 133,346 of record NZ_JAVAMP010000010.1, read on the forward strand.
AATTATTTGCCGATTCTTACTTTTTCAGCTGTACTGTTTTGTATCATCTTTCATGAAGGCATTGTTTATTACAGTAAAAAGCAAGAGATTAATCAAACTCCTATCTATGTTCATGATGAGAGTGGATTATATATACTTGGTATTCTCCCAAATAGCCCTGCGGAAAAAATGGGTGTAGAAACAGGGGAGAAGATCCATAAGGTGAATGGGTTGGAAGTTCATACGAAGGAAGAGCTCCACCAAGCAATTCGCATGAATCCTGCTTATTGTAAATTAGAAATTATTAATCTTGATGGTCAGAGTAAATTTGTAAAGTGCCCATTATTTTCGGGGGAACATCATCAACTAGGCTTAATTATAGCACCAGATGAGAAGGCGATGTACTATATGGAGCTTCATGAGAAGCCAATTTGGTCTTATGTGAGAATGAAGCTGTCTGGAATATTTAAAGTGGAACAGCATTCAAAAAATAATGTTGATGTTTAGAAGGAATCTTTGTTAAAAACCTTTGATTATTTGTCGAAGGTTTTTTGCTGTGCAGTCTATTTTCTTTTCATATATACTAGGTAGGATGCTGTACATTTTTATTGTTGTTATCGTAAGAAAAATATACCCGTGATTTGCATTTTGTTATAGTTTTTGGGTATGTTCATTTAATTACGACAGTAGTTGACGTAATTAAATGTTATATTAAAATTATATGTAAATGTAAAGATGAATTTCCACAGTTTTGAAATTTGCATCAACACTATTTTCAAGGTATAATATGAGATGGGAACAAGTATTCCTATTAATTTATATTAGGCAGGTGTCTACATGAGTGACATTGTACAAAGTGATAAAAAGTTTGAGCTGATTTCTGAATATTCACCACAAGGTGATCAACCGAAAGCCATTGAAAGTTTGGTCGAAGGGATTAAAGCAGGAAAAAAACATCAAACCTTATTAGGGGCGACGGGAACAGGGAAAACGTTCACGATTGCACAGACGATTTCCAAATTGAATCGACCAACACTTGTGATTGCACATAATAAGACACTTGCAGCCCAGCTTTGTAGTGAATTCAAAGAATTTTTCCCTAATAACTCAGTGGATTATTTTGTGAGTTACTATGATTATTATCAACCTGAAGCTTATATGCCAGCTTCAGACACATATATAGAAAAAGATTCAAGCATTAATGATGAGATTGATCAGCTGCGGCATTCTGCAACAAGCTCCTTGTTTGAGCGAAGAGATGTCATTATCGTTGCCAGTGTTTCTTGTATTTATGGTTTGGGTTCCCCAATGGAATACCGCAACCTAGTATTGGATTTGCGTGTTGGTATGGAACGGTCTAGAGATGAGATTTTGCATAGGTTAGTGGATATCCAATACCAAAGAAATGATATTAATTTTACTCGGGGTACCTTTCGTGTTCGAGGTGATGTTGTAGAGATTTTTCCTGCATCTGGATTTGAACACGCTATGAGAGTAGAAATGTTCGGAGATGAGATAGAAAAAATTACGGAGATTGATGTATTAACAGGTGAAATCGTTGCAGACCGACAGCATATTGCTATATTTCCAGCTTCTCACTTTGTGACACACGAAGATACGATGAAAGTGGCATTAAAAAATATAGAACAAGAGTTGGAGGAAAGACTAGAGGAATTTCGTTCACAAGGGAAGCTGCTAGAAGCCCAGCGTTTAGAACAGCGGACTAGATATGATATTGAAATGATGGCAGAGATGGGGTTTTGCTCTGGTATTGAAAACTACTCTGGCCCACTCACCTTTAGAGAAAGAGGAGCCACTCCATATACTTTGTTCGATTATTTTCCTGAAGATATGTTGATTGTTGTAGATGAGTCTCATGTGACATTGCCACAAATAAGAGGTATGTATAATGGGGACAGAGCAAGGAAAAACATGTTAGTAGATCATGGTTTCCGTTTGCCTTCTGCACTGGATAACCGTCCATTGCAGTTTGAAGAGTTTGAAAAGAAAATAAGTCAGATCATACATGTTTCAGCAACACCAGGTCCTTATGAATTAGAACATACACCAGAAATGGTAGAACAGATCATACGTCCAACAGGATTGATTGATCCAAAAATTGAAGTAAGACCTACTAAGGGACAAGTGGATGATCTTATAAACGAGATTCAGGAAAGAATAGAGAAGGATGAAAGAATTTTAGTCACAACTTTAACGAAAAAAATGTCTGAGGATCTAACAGATTATTTAAAAGAAATCGGCATAAAAGTCCGTTATTTGCATTCCGACATTAAAACGTTGGAACGGATGCAAATTATAAGAGACCTACGTTTAGGAACGTTTGATGTTTTGATAGGGATTAATTTATTAAGAGAAGGTTTGGATTTGCCAGAGGTTTCGTTAGTTACAATTTTGGATGCAGATAAGGAAGGGTTTTTAAGGTCTGAGCGTTCATTAATTCAAACGATAGGAAGAGCGGCACGGAATTCAGAAGGTTCAGTCATCATGTATGGAGATAAAATTACGGATTCCATGGACAAAGCCATGAAAGAGACGGAGCGTAGACGCGAAATCCAAATTGCTTATAACGAAAAACATGGCATTACACCTAAAACGATTCGTAAAAAAATCAGAGATGTAATTGAAGCAAGTAAAGTAGCAGAACAGAAAGCGGATTACGGAATAGATAAACATGCAGGCAAGATGTCCAAAAAAGATCGTAAAGCATTAGTTGAACGATTGGAGTCTGAAATGAAGGAAGCCGCTAAAAACCTGCAATTTGAAAGAGCAGCAGAGCTTCGTGATGCTGTATTGGAATTAAAAGCACAGGATTAAGAAGGAGCGTTAATAATGTCAAAGGATCAGATCGTAATTAAAGGAGCTCGTGCTCACAATTTGAAAAATATAGATGTATCAATTCCTAGAGATAGCTTCGTTGTACTAACTGGTTTAAGTGGATCAGGAAAATCCTCGTTGGCTTTTGATACAATATATGCCGAAGGACAAAGAAGATATGTTGAATCTTTGTCTGCGTATGCAAGACAGTTTCTTGGTCAAATGGATAAACCCGATGTAGACTCCATTGAGGGATTATCACCAGCTATTTCTATTGATCAAAAAACAACAAGTCGAAATCCTAGATCTACAGTAGGGACTGTAACTGAGATTAGTGATTATCTTCGCTTGTTGTATGCACGTGTTGGTAGACCCCACTGTCCCAAACATGGAATTGAGATAACCTCGCAAACCGTCGAGCAGATGGTGGATCGGATTCTTGAATATCCTCACAAAACAAAGTTGCAAATTTTAGCTCCTCTTGTTTCAGGTCGCAAGGGGGAGCATGTCAAATTGTTGGAGGACATTCGAAAACAAGGATATGTACGCGTAAGAGTAGATGGAGAGATTAGGGATTTATCTGAAACGATTAAGTTAGAGAAAAATAAAAAACATCACATTGAGGTTGTCATCGACCGTATTGTAATTAAAGATCAAATTCAAACCAGATTGGCAGACTCCATTGAAACTGCATTAAAATTATCTGAAGGACAGATCATAATTGATGTCATTGGTCAAGAAGAACTGATGTTTAACTCAAAGTTGGCATGTCCAGAATGCGGATTCAGTTTAGAGGAATTATCTCCACGTATGTTTTCTTTCAATAGTCCATATGGTGCATGTGTTGAATGTGATGGATTAGGATTGAAAATGATTGTAGATCCTGACTTATTAGTTCCGAATAAAGATAAATCCGTAAGTGATGGTGCATTCGAAGCTTGGGCGGGAAGTACTTCTAACTATTACCCCCAATTTTTAGCTGCGGTTTGTGAGCATTTTGACATTCCAATGGATGTACCTGTTTCAGAGCTTTCAGAGGAGCAAATGAATACTTTGTTATACGGAACAGGTGAGGAGAAAGTTAGATTTGTTTATGAGAATGAATTTGGAAAAAGACGAGATGCATTAGTTCCTTTTGAAGGGATTATTAATAACTTAGAACGAAGATACAGAGATACAGCTTCAAATGGAATTCGGGATCATATTGAAGGGTTTATGAGTGCTAAACACTGTAATAAGTGTAAAGGGCAGCGATTAAAGCAAGAAAGTTTGGCTGTAACAATTAACGAGAAAAACATTGGTTATGCTACGAACCTTTCTATAAGTGAAGCTTATGAATTTTTTGATTCCTTAACTTTAACGGAAAAGGAAATGCAAATTGCTGTATTGATTTTAAAGGAAATAAAAGCAAGGTTAGGTTTTCTGAACAATGTAGGATTGGATTATTTAACTTTAAGCAGAGCAGCAGGCACATTATCTGGTGGTGAGGCGCAAAGAATACGTCTAGCAACCCAAATCGGTTCAAGTTTGATGGGGGTTTTGTATATTTTAGATGAACCAAGTATCGGGTTACATCAAAGAGACAATGATCGATTGCTTCAAACCTTACAGCATATGCGTGATATTGGGAATACACTGGTTGTTGTTGAACATGATGAAGATACAATGAAGGAAGCTGACTATATTATTGATATTGGTCCTGGTGCGGGCATACATGGTGGAAAGATTGTTTCACAAGGGACACCAAAAGAAGTGATGGAGGATGAAAATTCCTTAACAGGTCAGTATTTAAGCGGTAAAAAATTTATCCCTGTCCCTGCAGAAAGAAGAAAACCAAATGGAAAATGGATCGAAGTCAATGGGGCAAAGGAAAACAACTTAAGAAATGTAAATGCCAAATTCCCATTAGGTGTATTTAGTTGTGTGACTGGAGTTTCAGGTTCAGGAAAAAGCACATTAATTAACGAAATTTTATATAAAACATTAGCAAGAGAGCTGCATAAAGCGAGTAAGGTCAGACCAGGTAAATTCAAAGAAATCAATGGTTTGGAACATGTGGAAAAGGTAGTTGATATTAATCAATCTCCAATAGGAAGAACACCAAGGTCCAATCCGGCAACTTATACAGGTGTTTTTGATGATATAAGAGATGTTTTTGCAGCAACTTCAGAAGCGAAGGTAAGAGGTTATAAAAAAGGAAGGTTTAGCTTTAATGTAAAAGGTGGACGATGTGAAGCTTGCCGTGGGGACGGAATTATTAAAATCGAAATGCACTTTTTACCTGACGTATATGTTCCTTGTGAAATATGTAAAGGGAAACGATACAATCGTGAAACGTTAGAGGTAAAGTATAAAGGGAAAAATATATCGGACATTTTGGATATGACGATCGAGGATGCATGTGAATTTTTCAAAAATATTCCGAGAATTGAACGTAAACTACAGACCCTATTGGATGTAGGTTTAGGATACATGGATTTAGGTCAGCCTGCAACGACTCTTTCGGGTGGAGAGGCACAAAGGGTAAAACTAGCATCAGAACTATATCGACGCAGCACCGGAAAAACATTTTATATATTGGATGAACCTACAACAGGATTGCACGTTCATGATATTGATCGTTTATTGAAAGTATTGCACAGATTAGTGGATAATGGGGATAGTGTGTTGGTTATCGAACACAATCTAGATGTTATTAAAACAGCCGATCATATTATTGATTTAGGACCTGAAGGTGGTAAAGGTGGAGGTCAAATTATTGCAACCGGCTCCCCCGAGGATCTTATTAGAGTTAAAAAATCTTATACAGGGAAGTACCTTGCACCTATTTTGGAAAGAGATACGGGACGATCAGTTAATAAAGAAAAAGAAGAAAGTATTAGTGAAAGTGTAGTTTAGCCATTTTCTTAAGTGGATTAAGCAATTGTAAAAAAAGCATCTCTTGTAGAGGTGCTTTTTTGCACTTTAAGAATTTATAAAGGTTCATCAAACTGCGAGTTTTCTTTATTGAAATAAATGATGATTTGCCATACAAAGTTTGCTGAATCTAAAATATTTCATGTAAACTCTTTCATTTGACACATCTATATTAAAGATTGAGTCTTAAGTACTGTTAATATGGATGAATTTAACCAAAATCTACTATGTTTTTTATTTAAATTTAATATTACAATGGTAATGTAGTATGGGACAAGGTAGTATGAATTATGCAACTAAACATACAATATAATGATATAGTTGACCCGTATTAATAGTCTGAGAGACCCTGTTTCAGCTAAATTTCTTGTGGGTGGAATACTTCTATTAAAAGAAGAGTCTCTATATTTGTATGTTGATTTATATGATCTTGTTCAATTGGTACAAACAATATAACCTATGGGGGAGGAAACAAAGTGTATATGAAAAAAAGTTTATCTATTTTCATCGCATTTGTTTTAGTAATCAGTTTACTTAGCTCAAGTTTTATGAACATCAGCTCCGCGGAGGAACAAACATTTATTGAAACCTTAAGCAACGCAGATGCACCAGGTAATACCTATGCAGACGGATCATTTTTAGGTGATAATGATATCGCATGGTCTTATATTTCTGCACGTGATGAGTCAGGGTATGGCATTGATGGAAACGGTTTAATGTTAAGGAATGCGGAATCTAACAGCAGTATCGTGTCAGAAGTGATTACAGGCGGCATTCATTCGTTTTCAGTAAATCTTAAAAAAGGGTTTACTGGTGCAGGAAATCGTCAAGTTGAATTATTTATAAACGGAGAATCAAAAGGGACATCAGAGGCATTTGATGATACAGATGTTCATACATTTACAGTTGATGAAATCAATGTAGCTGGGGATGTAGAAATTAAAATTGTAAATACAACTACAAAACAAGTTGTAATTGACAACATTACTTGGACAAGTTTTGATGGTCAAATTACGCAGGTTTCTTCTGTAAAGGCTCTACCAGCAGTTGGTGAAGTAGAGGCAGGAACAGAAGTAACATTGTCTACTTCAACTGCAGATGCTCAAATCTACTATACAGTAGATGATTCTGAACCAACAAATGAGAGTACTTTATATGAGAATCCGATTTTAGTAGAGGATTCAGTAACAATAAAAGCAGTTGCATATAAAGATGGACTTGATCCAAGTGAAATTGCAACATTTGATTACACTGTGAAACCACCATTAGCTTTAAGTAACATAACCGATGTTAGAAGCAATGTTGGATTAGAAGCTAAGATTCAAGGGATTGTGACTGCCTCTTTTGAAGCAGGTGGAAAAACAAACTTATATGTACAAGATGAGACAGCCGGAATCATCGTAAGAGGCAGTGGGTTGTCTGCTTCAATTGGAGATAAAGTCTCAGCAGAAGGAACTGTTAGTGAATATTTCGGAATGTCCCAATTTGAAGTAAATGAAGTGGTTGTTGTAACGGAAGGTGAGGGTACACCCGAACCTCAAGTTGTTACTTCATCTGATTTAACAAGTGAAAACGGTGAGGCTGTAGAAGCTGAGCTTGTTACAATTAAAAACATTACAATTCAAGAAGTAGATAACTTTGGTAACTATACAGCAGTTGATGAAAACGGAACATTCAAATTATATCCAGAAGATGAAAGCTTATTGGAAGTAGGAAAAACATACGAACAGATATCAGGTGTTGTGAACTACAACTATAATGAATATAAAATTGTACCGCGTTTTTCAGTAGATGTTATTGAAGAATTCTTTACAGTGTATGCTCAACCTGGATCAGGAAAAATTGAAAAAGGGAATACTGTAAGTCTAAAAACGTTTGTTGAAGAAGGAACAATTTACTATACGTTAGATGGAACAAATCCAACGACTGAAAGTAATGTGTATGTTGATCCTATTCAAATTAACGAAGACACAACAATAAAAGCCATTGTTGTAGAAAGCAGCAACGTAAGTGATGTTGCAACGTTTGATTATACCGTAGTTTTACCTTTGGATTCATTATCTATTCATGATATTCAAGGTGTAGGACACACTTCTTTATATGAAGGCTTAGTAGTAAAAGATGTGATTGGAGTAGTAACTCATGTAAATGGAACTTCCGGTTTTTATATTGAATCAATTGAAGCTGATGATGATATTCGTACTTCTGAAGGAATTTATGTGTATGTAAGAAATTCAGCTGTAAAAGTTGGAGATTTAGTATCCGTCACTGGTGGAGTAGTGGAATATAGAGAAGATGGATATGACGATGCTGCAGATTTATTAACGACTCAAATTAGTGCAAATTCTGTTCAAGTTATTGCAATGGATCATACAATTCCAGCACCAGTAGAACTAGGTGTGGATCGTGAAATCCCAACTTCTGTGATTGATAATGATGGGTTTGATGTCTTTGACCCTGAAGAAGATGGTATTGATTTTTATGAAAGTTTAGAAGGTATGAGAGTTGTGATTAATGATGCATCCGTTATAGCTCCACCTAAATATGATGAGATTCCAGTTGTACTTGAAGGATTTGTGGATGCAAACCGTACACCAAATGGTGGAATTTTAATTACAGAAGACGACTTAAATCCTGAACGCATTATGGTGAAAGTATCCAATGAACCAAATGTGAAGGTTGGAGATCGTTTTGATGGAACTATAACAGGGATCTTTAGCTATGATTATAGTAATTTCAAGCTTTTAGCGATTGATCAATTACCACAAGTGGTTGATGGTGGTGCTGAACGTGCTGTGACAACAATTCAACCTACTGAGGATAAATTAACAGTAGCTTCATATAATGTTGAAAACTTCTCATTAGAAAGTGGACAAGAAAAAATTGATACGATTGCAGAATCTATGATCACAAATTTAAATACACCTGACATTATTGGACTAGTAGAAGTTCAAGATAATGATGGACCGACAGATAGTGGTGTTACAGACGCTAGTGAAAGTTATAAAGCATTAATTGAAGCGATTGAAGCTCACGGTGGTCCAACTTATGAATTCACTGAAATTGCTCCTGTTGATAAAACAGATGGTGGACAGCCAGGTGGGAACATTCGAGTAGGATATATCTACAATCCAGAACGAGTAAGTCTTGTTGAAAAAGAAGCGGGAGACGCAACGACTGCAGTAGGTTATGATGAAGATGGATTGACTTTTAATCCAGGTAGAATTGACCCTACAAACGAAGCGTTTGAAAGCTCTCGTAAATCATTGGCAGCAGAATTTGAATTTAATGGTGAAAGAGTGATTGTGATTGCTAATCACTTTAATTCAAAACGTGGAGACGGTGCTCCATTTGGTAGTGATCAACCTGTTGTTTTAGGAAGTGAACCACAGCGTTTAGAGATGGCAGCAGTGATTAATGGATTTATTCAAGATGTATTATCTGTAAATCCTGAAGCAAACATTGTTGTATTAGGGGATATGAATGATTTTGAATTCTCGAATCCTTTAGATGTTCTAAAAGGAAATGAATTAGTAAATATGATTGACGAACTTCCTGCGGAAGAAAGATATACGTATAATTATCAAGGAAATTCACAAGTATTGGATCATATTTTGGTAAGTGAGAATTTAGTTGATTTTACAGTTGCTGATATTGTAAATATGAATGCTGATTTTACTGAAGAGCATGGACGTACAAGTGACCATGACCCTGTTATGATTCAAATTGACTTTCAAGATCCTGTTGGGGAACTAACGAATGATTTTGAAGATTTGAAGAATGGTGATGCTTCAACTCAGGTTGTTGCAGAACAAATTGTATCTCAAGTAATTTCTGAAGAGTTTACACCAAGTGATATAAGTTCTCTATTAAAAGAAGTGTTTTTAACTGGCGTTTCTGATCATGTAGGGATCAAACATGTAGAAAATACAACCGACCATATTGAAAGAGATTTAGAACGTATGTTAAAAGACTTAAATAAAGCAAACAAAAAGAACTTTGATCAAGATAAGTATGTGAAATTAGTAGAAAAAGAACTAGCGAAACTTCTTAAGTAATAGTGTTAATATTAAAGTAAATATTTTCTAGAAGCTCCCTGAGCTCTACTATATAGAGTTCAGGGTTGTTTTTTTCCTAAAATTCCTTATAATTCGCTGTTGAAATCGATACCAATTTCATTTACAATATCATTAGAGAGAGAAGATAGGTTCTTCAGAACGACTGAATATATTTATTGTCATATTTTTCAGAAGATTTTCATAACTATCAATGAAAACGATTGCAAATATTTTCGAAAGTAGAATAGGATTCGTATTTATCGTTTTCATAATATTGGAGGTGGTACATAGATTCATGAAATAAGCTAACATGTCCTTAAACCTAATATAAGTTTTTTGAAAATACTGAAAATATATCTAAATATAATAAGAGAGGTGTAATGATGTTTAATCAGAAGAATAAAAAAACTCGTTCATTTACAATGTTGTCTTTAGCCTTTATATTAATTTTTACTAGTGTAAGCATGAGTACTTCTATGGCAAGTGGAGAAACGGTTGAAGTTTGGGTAACAACACCAGATCAACAAAAATTGCTTGAGAAGGACAGTAACCTTCAATTCTCATCAGATACAACTGCTGCGGATATACATGTAGATGAAAATATAGAATATCAAGAAATGGATGGATTTGGAGCAGCTGTTTCTGGCTCTTCTGCTTATTTACTTAATCAAAAAATAGATTCTACTCAAAGAGAGAACATTTTAAAAGATTTGTTTGGAAAAGATGGGATCGGTCTAAGTTTTGTAAGACAAACGATCGGTGCGTCTGACTTTAATCGATCGAGTTATACTTATAATGATATGCCAGAAGGTGAGACTGATCCAAATTTAGATCAATTCTCAATACAAAAAGATAAAGAAAATATTATTCCTATATTACAAGAAATAGATTCTGTTAATCCAGATCTGAAAATATTAGGAACACCATGGAGTGCCCCAGCTTGGATGAAGGAAAGTGGAACACTAAATGGCGGTTCTTTAAGTCCAGATCACTATCAAACTTATGCTGATTACTTTGTGAAATATATTGAGGCATATGAAAATGAAGGACTACCAATTTATGCTATTACGGTTCAGAATGAACCACATCACGAAACAAATAGTTATCCAAGTATGTATATGTCAGCGGAACAGCAAGTCGAATTTGTTAAAAACTATTTAGGTCCAACATTTGAATCTCAATCTGTGAATACAGATATCATTGCATGGGATCACAACTGGGATGAGTTTGAGTATCCAATCCAAGTATTAAATGATGAAGAGGCAAATGCATATCTAGCTGGAAGTGCCTTTCACTGTTATGCAGGTTCTCCAGAAGCTCAAACAGCAGTTCATAATGCATATCCAGACAAAGGGATATGGTTTACTGAATGTTCTGGTGGTGAATGGGCAACTGAATTTGGTGGAAACTTGAAATGGAACATGGAAAACATCGTAATTGGTGCGACACGTAACTGGGCTAAATCAGTTTTACTATGGAACTTAGCTTTAGATGAAAATTTTGGCCCTACAAATGGGGGTTGTTCTGATTGTCGTGGTGTTGTAACGGTGAATTCAGAAACAGGAGAAGTTGTTAAAAATGTAGAGTATTACGTATTAGGTCATGTTAGCAAATTTGTAAAACCAGGTGCAAATCGAATCGAATCAAATGTGAATAGTGACGTTCAGAATGTTGCCTTTAAAAATCCTGACGGCTCTAAAGTATTGCTAGCCATGAACAACACGGAAGCAGAAAAAGAATTTAAAGTAAGATGGGGTGAGCAATCCTTTGCTTATACACTTCCAGCTGGCGCGGTAGCTACATTTGTTTGGTCAGGTGAGCAAGTTGGAGATAGTGGCAATTTTGAATTGAATCCGTTTGAACAAGTAGAGGCAGAGAATTTCAGTGATATGAGCGGAGTGCAAACGGAGTCTGCCAACGATGCAGGTGGTGGATTAGTTGTTGGACATACAGATGATGGTGATTATTTAGTTTTTAATAATATGAATTTTGAAAATGGTGCAGAAAGTGTTGAAGTCAGAGTAGCAACTGAAGCAGTAGGGGGTCAAATCGAATTTAGACTTGGAAGCCCAACAGGTACGTTAATCAGTACAGTGGATGTTCCAAACACAGGTGGTTGGCAGTCTTGGGTAACAAATTCAGCTTCAGTTTCAAGTGTAGAAGGTGTTCATGATTTATATGTTGTCTTTGCAAGCGAAAACGGCGGTATTGGAAACTTCAACTGGTTTAAGTTTAATGAGACTATACCAGAAGAAACCGAAATAAGCGCCTTTGAAAGAATTGAAGTAGAAAACTATGATGTTTTATATGGCATACAAACAGAATCCGCGAACGATGCAGGTGGTGGATTAAATGTAGGACATACAGATGATGGAGACTATATTGGATTTAACAATGTGAATTTTGAAAACGGGGCAGTAAGTGTGGATGCCAGAGTATCTACAGATTCAGATGGTGGAGTGTTAGAGTTTAGATTAGATAGTACGGATGGTACTTTAATCAGTACACTCGAAGTTACTAAAACAGGTGGTTGGCAATCTTGGGTGACAAAATCAGCGGATGTATCTAATGTAGAAGGTACTCATGATTTATATATTGTATTCAAAAGCGATACGGGTGGAATCGGTAATTTAAATTGGGTTACATTTCATAAAACAGACATTGAACAACCTGAAATCAATGCTTTCGAAAAAATAGAAGTAGAAAATTATAATACCCAATATGGTGTTCAAACTGAAAATACAAGTGATGAAGGCGGAGGTCTGAACGTAGGTCATACAGACAATGGAGATTATATTGGATTTAACAATGTGAATTTTGAAAATGGTGCTGTAGGTGTAGACGTAAGAGCAGCAACAGATTCAGAGGGTGGTACGCTTGAATTCAGAGTAGACAATCCAACAGGTGCTATTATTGGTACCGTTGAAATAACAAATACAGGTGGATGGCAAACATGGGTAACTGAAACAGCTGAAATTTCTAATGTTACAGGTGTCCATGATCTATATGTAGTGTTCCAAAACGGGTCAGGTGGAATTGGAAATATCAATTGGATTAAGTTCTTTGATACAGCTGATGTAATAAAGGGAGAATTGGAACAATTCAAAGCTGAGGATAAAACGGCACAGGAAATCTCTGAACAAATTATTAATGAAGTAGTGTTAGGTGTAGTGGATCCTAATAAGATAAATATGTTATTGCAAGATGTATTTTTAGAAGGAGTTACAGATCAAGAGACAGAAATCCATGTAAATAACATCGCTGATCATATTGAAAGAGATTTGAATCGTATGTTAGAAGACTTAAACAAAGCAAATAAAGATTTTGATCAAAATCAGTATGTGAAATTAGTAGAGAAAGAATTAGAGAAATTATTGAAAAAAACTTAAACAATTTTGCAGTAAACTTTCACTATTATAGATATGACTGGAGCAGCTCAGAAACTGAGCTGCTTTTATTTATTATGGAGGCCCCTATATTTGAAAACGATTCCAAAAAAAGCGGTATAAATTAAATAAGACAACATATGTTTATATAGAAATCGATTTCAACTGAATGTATTAATTTAATATGGGAGAGATGTATATGAGTTTTATGAGAAAAATGTTCATATCATTGTTGGGAATTTCATTAATAGTTCCTCTAACTGCATTGAATATGGGACTTGCAGCTGATGAAATTGTGGAGGTTTGGATCACAACACCAGATCAGCAAAAGCTGTTGCAAAAAGAAAGTAACATTCAATTTTCTACAAATTCAGGACCAGCAGGAATAACGATCAATGTGGATGAAACGATAGAATATCAAGAAATCGATGGTTTTGGCGCTTCTGTTACCGGTTCATCTGCATACCTGTTAAACCAAAGTTTAAACCCCTCACAGCGCAATCAAATTTTAAATGATTTATTCGGAAACGATGGAATCGGACTTAGTTTTTTACGTCAACCTATCGGGGCATCTGACTTCAACTTATCCAGTTATTCATATAATGATATGCCTCCGGGTCAAACCGATCCTAACTTATTCAATTTTTCCATCCAACAAGATGAAGTGAATATAATCCCTATTTTGCAACAAATTACAGGAATTAATACAGATCTCAAAATATTAGGAACACCATGGAGTCCTCCAGGATGGATGAAAGATAGCGACTCCTTGCATGGTGGATCTTTAAAACTTGAACATTATCAAGCACTTGCCGACTATTTTGTAAAGTTTATAGAAGCATATGAAGCAAAGGGTCTTCCGATCTATGCCATTACAGTCCAAAATGAACCTTACCATAATACAACCAGCTATCCTAGTATGTACATGGAACCTCTGGAGCAAAGAAACTTCATTAAAAATAATTTAGGTCCTACCTTTCAAAATCAAAACATTGACACTAAGATCATTGGTTTTGATCATAACTGGAAATATGTTGATTATCCATTAGAATTATTAAATGACGCAGATGCTAAGCAATATATGGCAGGTACTGCTTTCCATTGTTACGAAGATCCTACCGATCCGGGGCTGCAATCTGTAGTGTATAATGCACATCCCGATAAAGGGGTGTGGTTTACAGAATGTACTGGTGGAACATGGGCCGAAGATTTTGGTGGCAATTTACAATGGGAGTTATCTAATTTATTCATAGGTACGACACGAAATTGGGCTAAATCAGTGACACTTTGGAATTTAGCATTGGATCAAAACAATGGTCCAATAAATGGTGGTTGTGGCACTTGTCGTGGAGTGATTACAATCAATGATCAATCAGGGGATATTACAAAAAATGTAGAGTACTACGTTTTAGGTCATTTTAGTAAATTTGTAAAACCTGGTGCAAAAAGAATTGAATCGAATCAAACAGAAATTGAAAATGTAGCTTTTAAAAATCCAGATGGTTCAAAAGTTTTAATTGCACTAAACACAGCGTCTGATCAAAGAACGTTTAAAGTGAATTGGGGATCACAATCGTTCAATTATAACCTGCCTGGAGGAGCAGCTGTGACCTTTAAATGGAGTGGTGAACAGACTGGTGGTGGTGATCCTCAACCAATCAATGCATATGAGCAGGTTGAAGCAGAAAACTACTCTTCTATGATAGGTGTGCAAACAGAACCTACAAGTGACATAGGCGGGGGATTAAACGTAGGTTGGATAGATGATGGAGACTATATTGCTTTTAAAGATATTGATTTTGGAGTTGGAGATGGAGCCACAGCAATGGAAGCAAGGGTAGCTTCTGAATCACAAGGAGGATCATTTGAAATTAGGTTGGATAGTTCCACTGGAACGTTAGTCGGTACTATGGATATAAACAATACAGGTGGATGGCAAACATGGGTTACGAACACTACTTCTATCTCGGGTGTTACAGGAATACATGATGTATACTTTGTGTTCAAAGGTGGATTAGATGAGGGGATAGGGAATTTGAATTGGTTTAAGTTTACAAAAGATGTTATTGTTCCACCTGATCCATCACTTATTGATGCTTTTTCACAAATTGAAGCGGAAGAGTACACAACCATGGATGGTGTGCAAACAGAATCCACAAGTGATGTAGGCGGAGGGTTAAATGTAGGTTGGATAGATGACGGAGACTATATTGCTTTTAAAGAAGTAGATTTTGGTAATGGAGATGGAGCCGCTGGTTTTGAAGCTAGAGTGGCATCAGAGTCAGATGGAGGAAGTGTTGAGTTAAGACTAGGCAGCATTACTGGGCAATTGATTGGAACTCTTGACGTCTCGAATACAGGAGGGTGGCAATCTTGGGTAACAAGCAGCATATCTGTTGAGGACACTGCAGGTGTACATGATTTATACTTGATATTTAAAGGAGGTTCATCCATTGGCAATTTAAATTGGTTTACATTTACTGAATCCTTTACTCCTACTCCTATAAACATCAAAATAGAAGCAGAGGATTATACAACAATGAATGGAGTACAAACAGAATCCACAAGTGATGTAGGCGGAGGATTAAATGTAGGCTGGATTGATGGTGGAGATTCTCTTTCTTATTCGAATATTGACTTCCAAACAGGGGTAACAAGTGTGGATGTCAGAGTAGCTTCAGAATCAGAAGGAGGAGTGATTGAATTAAGAGTAGATCAAATAGATGGTCCCGTAATTGGAACTGTAAGTTTTACCAATACAGGAGGATGGCAAAATTGGGAGACAAAGACAACTTCTATACAGAGTACATCTGGCATACATGATGTATATCTATTATTTATAGGTGACTCCGATTTAGGAAATGTAAATTGGATTGAGTTCAAAGAATAGATAAAATACGGAAGAAATAGATTGAATAGTACAACATATTTTCAAATGATTAGCATATCATGTTAATGGAGGATGTTTTATCCTCCATTTCTTCTGTTTATTCAACAAAAAGTACACTTTTTTTATAGATATGTTAAAATAAATGTGACAAATAAAAACAGAAATCGATATCAAATTATAAATTGTGTTAAATAGTATCAATGGGAAGAGGAAGAGGTAGATTTTTATGACTAACAAAATTAAAGATGTATCCGCAAAAGCAGGCGTGTCTCCCACAACCGTTTCGAGAGTATTAAACAATAGTAAACTAGTAAATGAAAAAACGAAACGAAAAGTATTACAAGTAATAGAAGAAATGGGATACATTCCAAATGCCTCTGCGAAAAACCTGCGCTCTAAAAAAACTATGACCATTGGTGTGATTGTCACAGATATTTTGGTGTCGTATAATGCGGATATTATTAAAGGGATTGAAAATATGGCAAATTCCCTTAACTATAAAATTATTATTTGCGATGCACAGGATCAAAAAGAAAAAGAAATAGATTATTTAAATTTATTATATAATCGCACAATCGATGGGATGATACTAGTAACATCTACTTTATCCGATCAAGAGATTATTAAAATTGCTGAGCAAGGTTATAACGTAGGTGTCATTGGGAGAAATATTGATCATGATTTAGTATCTTGTGTATATAATGATAATGGAAAAGCAGTACAAGAAGTGATAGATCATTTAGTAGAAAACGGACATAAAGAAATTGCATTTATTAGTGGTTTAAAGGATGCAGTTGACAGTTATGAACGTTTAGAAGGTTTTATTTATGCATTGAAAAGAAATAATATATCATTTAATCCTGATCTTGTTGATAACGGAGATTTTTCAGAGTATGGAGGATACCAAGCTATAAAAAGAATGATTGCAAAAGGACAGTCTTTCACTGCTGTTTTTGCAGCAAATGATGAGATGGCTTTAGGTGTATATAATGCTTTTAAAGAACTAGACATTAAAATTCCAGAGCAAGTAGCTGTTATCGGGGTTGATAACATAAGAGTATGTAGTTATGTTAGTCCTAGATTAAGTACGGTTGCACAGCCCAAGTATTCTATGGGGGCACTCATGACAGAAAAATTAATAGATCAAATGAATGAAAATAAATACACCTCTTCTAGAACGTTCAAAGTTTCATCTACTCTCTTGATTCGTGAATCTTCTGATTATAAAATATAGTTTTACAGATTAGATTTTGCTCATTTAAGGAAAAATGATTAATCATTGGATTAATTGTTTTTCCTTTTTCTATGAAATTTACGTTATTTTTTTCCTTTTTTAAATATTAATGCAACTTTTTATAGAAAAGTGGGTCTAATAATACTGTGAGACAAGAAAATGTACTTTATAAATGAAATAATAAATAAACAACTGAGAGGATTGAAGTGAAACATGATCAAAAAGTCGGTGGCTATGCTGTTGGTTTTCGCACTATTAATTTCTTCTGCTCCAATGGGCTCCTTAGCGAATTCAACAACAACAACACAAATTATATTATATTTAGATAAAACAGATGCTTTTGTAAATTTAGAGGTTGTTAAATTAGATACAGCACCTACTGTAGTGAATGGAAAAACGTTCTTACCAGCTAAATTTTTAGGAGAAGCATTAGGGTTTAATGTACAGTGGATTGATGAAACCAAAACAATCATTATAGAACCAACGGATTCTTATATAGAAATCAATCTAGAAGAAAAGACGGTATTCCAAGATGGAACAAAACTTTCTTTTAACGATTATGTGTATATAGATGAGGGAAGATCATTAGTACAGATGGGTTGGATACTTAAAGAACTAGGTGCTTTATATCAATATGATAGCGATGAAAGAAAAATAGAAATCAATTATCTTTCTCTTCCTTCAAGCATATCGAATCGAAATCCATCAACTCCAGTGGCTAGATTTACGTTTGGAAAGCCTCACTATCGGATTGGAGAACCCATCAAATTAGTGGATTTAAGCTACGATCCTGATGGAGAAAATTTAAGCAAAAGCTGGACAGGGAAAGAGGAAGTATACTTCAAATCTGGAACTCATCCGATTACTTTAACTGTTACAGATACTAGTGGAAATGTGAGTGAAGCTTATACAAAATATATTACAATCGTTGATGATGTATATTTATCACAGTCAGAGTATCCATTGTATTTTCAAAAAGAAGGAACTTCCTTTCAGACCAATTTGAGTTTAGCGTCATTAAATCAAATTCCACATGAATTAGAATATGATTTTGATAGAAAACTGCTTGTTAGTGATAGTCCTGAAGTGATTAAAGAGCAGGGGATTTTATATCAAGACACGATCGATGGAAAGGCTCGTTTATATGCAAATCATATCAATGGGATGCAAGAGAATGTAACATTTGCTATATTGGCAACGAATGAAACTGATGAAGATATTAAAATTACAACTACGAATAGCGGAGAAGTCATGCCGACTCCTTTAGTTAATTTGATGGGGCATATTGCTTCAGTAGACTTTTTGTTGGATGAAGATCCAGATTCTTACAATGTAGTAAAAGCGAATGAAACGATTTTTTATAAAATATATCCTGACTTTCTTCCTCAGTCTGGTGTGAACACTTTTTACGATATTCAAACCGATGGGGAGTTGACATTTTCATTTGTAGCCATGGAAGATGCAGATATAGATGAATTTGAAGATGGGGACTATGATCCACTTGATTACGATGGGCATGTTCGTGGAAGCTTCCCGGCATCAGACATTTATATTGAGGCAAATCCTAGTGGTAAGCCGTTAACTGAGCCTTATCGTTTATCCATTGGAGATGAGAATGTGTTACCTTATCTAGAAGGATATGATGAGTTAGATAATGATCGAGAAGAAGTAATAAATAAAGGGCATTATGGTATGACCTATAATATTACTATTGATAATCCTGGTGAAGTTGTAGTGCTGCTTCGACCAAGAGGAGGGGCTTTTAAAGGGCCAATGAAAATCAATGGAGAATTAATTATGGCACCAACTTCAGGAGTACTTACACATTTAAGCGGGGTATACATTCTTAAAAGAACTACAGGGTATGAAAAAACATTAGACATTGAATTAACCCCACCTGCTGGTTCAGCTTTCCCAGTAGATCTTATCTTTTATCCATTAAAAGATTTAAAGTAGAGCATCAAACTTAAATGAAAATTTCTAGATAAAAAAGAAGGGAACAATGAGTTCCCTTCTTTTTTGATAATTATTAAGCTAATATTTCATTTAATTTTTCTTGGAAGGCAGGAACACCTACACGATGAACATATTGATGGAAAGTTTCTTCCTCAGAACGATTATCATTGTAAAATTGAATAAGTTTTTCCAACACAGGAGCAACATTGTCCCCTTTAACTCTTCCTTTTAACTTTTGGTTGAATTCACCAGCTCCATCCAGTGTACCTCCAACGGCAAGATCAAATGCGTCCACCATACCTTCTGGTGTCTTCACAAGTGAGCCTTGTAAACCGATATCAGCTATATGTTTTTGACCACAGGAGTTAGGACAACCAATAAAGTGAATGCGAACAGGTTCTTCCATTTCAATGTGTTCATCCAAATATTCAGCAACATCCACTGCTCTTTGTTTCGTTTCAACAATGGCAAGATTACAAAATTCATTACCAGTACAAGATACAGTACGGCTCATAAATCGTTTAGGATTTGGTGTAAGTCTTTCTAATACTTTTTCTTGCAATAATCCTTCAACTTTTTCATCTTTAACACCAGTAATGATTAGGTTTTGTGCCATTGTAGAACGAAGAGTTCCATCTCCATATTCATCAGCTAAACGAGCTAATTCTGTGAATTCTTGTGCATTTAATCTTCCTACAGGAAGGTTTAAACCTACGAAGTTATAACCCTTCTGTTTTTGTGGATGAACCCCATCAAAGTATGCTGCATTCCAGGCTTGAGTTTTATCTTCACCTCTTGTTGGAAGTTCACCGTATTGCTTTACTAATTCCTCGCGGAATTTGTCTACGCCCCAGTCTGCAACTAAGAATTTAATTCTTGATTGATGACGTTTTGCACGGAAGCCGTTGTCGCGATAAATGATGGTGATTGCTTCTGAAATCTTTAACACTTCTTCAGGACGTACAAAAATATCAAGCTGTTGTGCTAAGAATGGTTTGGCAGATAAACCTCCACCTACCCATACATGGAAACCAATGACTTCTTCTCCATCAATCACTTTTGTTGCAGGTGTAAAAGCTAAGCAGTTGATTTGTGCGTGTGCTGTATTGTAAATATTAGATGAGATGGACATTTTATATTTTCTAGGTAGGTTAGAGAAATCTCTATTCATTAAGAAAAAGTCATTCACTTCATTCACAATATCCGTTGTATCTATTAATTCATTAGGGTCAATCCCTGCTAACGGGTTACCAACGATCGTTCTTGGGCAATCCCCGCATGCTTCAAATGAATACAAACCTACATCCTCTAAACGTTTAAAGATGTCAGGTAAGTGTTCAACCTTTAACCAATGAAACTGAATGGCTTGTCGAGTAGTAACATCAACTAGGTCACGTCCATAATCATGTGCGATACTGGATAATGCACGAACTTGATCAGTAGTCATAATTCCTGAGTTGATTCTAACACGCATCATGAAATGTCCGTCTTTTGGTTTTTGCTCATAAACCCCAGCCCATTTAAAGCGAAGCAATTCATCTTCAGGAATGGATTCATAACCTTCATTTGCATATTTTTCAATAATGGTACGTATGATATCCAAACCGTCTTTTTCTAACTTTAGTAACTCTGTTTTATTTAATTTAGATGGGTCATCAGCCCACTTAGCTTCATAAGCCATTTTATTTCCTCCTAATTCGATAATTCCGATAAATTTAGTATGATTAATCTTTTATTTGATAGTACCATATTAGACAATAATCGTAAATCAGTAAAGAAACAATTAATTATAAATAATAATTATAAATAACATAGGGAAAAATTATGATAAATCCGAGTCATTCAAAATTTGTGATCTGAATCGTGACAAAGTTGTTAACTTTTTATATAATGACTTGTATACCGAATGGAACAAAAGTATTATATAATTAATGTGTTATGTGTAAAAAAGGGGGTACCTTGATGTTTCTTGCAGAAGAAGTCGTTGAAAATGCGGGTCAATTTGCTTATTTTGACCTTATCATGATTTTATTTTCAGTGATCGTCGCAATTGGGTTCGTACGTTTAGTATTAGCTCGAGATAAAAATATATTTGCGATTGGTTTTACGTCAGTTTGTTTAGTTATTTTTCTTTTTACGGATTATCTAATTGTAAGAGCTTGGTTGGGTATTCTTTAAGTTAATGAATTGAAAATACATAAAAAACACTCTTTTTAGAAGGGGTGTTTTTTTTCGTGAAAAAAAGTAACTTAAAATAACGAATATTAGTTTAGATGTAAGCTGAAAATCTATTTATTTTCTATATCCGTCATGGTAAAATGGGAAAAAGGTGTAGAATCCATGATTTTCATGGGATGAGTGATAAGTTATCAATTTAAGTTAAGCGCTTACTCAGTTTGTGTTGATCATGAAAAAAGATTCTGCTGCTTTTAAGAATAAATTATAGTGGGGGATTTCCATGAAATTTGATTTACACACGCATCATGAAAGATGTGGACATGCAAAAGGATCTATACGTGAATATGTTGAAGCAGCTATCGATGGAGGGCTTAAGGTTATCGGTATTTCTGATCATTCCCCTTATTTTGCTCATGAGGAAGATCGTCCTAACCCTCGTCTTACAATGGCTACCAGTGAATTTAATACATATGTAGAAGAAGTGCTGAGCTTAAAAAAAGAATATGAAGATAAAATTGAAGTTTTACTTGGGATGGAATCGGATTTTCTGCCTGATGTTGCACACGTTTATAGAAGGGTACTGGAATCTAAACCGTTTGATTATATTATTGGATCAGTACATGATGTTGAAGAAATTCGAATTTTTGATCGCAATCGTTGGAAGGGTTTAAATGAACAAGAGCAAATAGAGTTGAAGGAATTATACTATGATCTCATCGAACAGTCAGCTCGCAGTGGGATGTTTGATATATTAGGTCACATTGATGCTATGAAAGGGAATTATCCTGAATTTTCAAATATTCCAACCCACCGTATAGATACTTCACTTAAAGTAATCTCTGAATGTGATGTTGTTATTGAAATTAATACATCGGGTAAAAGCAAAGATGTAGGTGGTTGGTATCCATCCGATGAGATTCTAGAAAAGGCTTTGTTTTATGGAGTTAAAGTAACCTTTGGTTCTGATGCGCATGTTCCAGCAAGTGTAGCTGATGAATTTGAGAGGGTAAGTAAGCGTCTGAAAGAAATAGGATTTAAAGAATGGGCATGTTTTAGGAAAAGACAACGTTATATGATAGAGCTTTAAATGAAAAACACAATGCATATGAAATGAACCCAATTTCTGAGAGTCAAAATAGAGTATATTCTAACAAGGATAATTTGAAAGTGAGTGATTTTATGTGGAAAAGGGCAATTGAAGATGCTGTAATAAAAACAAAAATGAATGTGGATCGATTTGGTGATATGATTCCACATGTCAGTGAAAATGATAAGTATCATCTGAATGATAACAAACAATGGACATCTGGTTTTTGGACAGGGCTACTTTGGCTTTCTTATGAGTATAGTAAAGATCCTGCATTGAAAGAAGCTGCAAAGAAATGGACCAGAAGCTTCAAAACTCGTCTGAATGATGAAAGTAGAACAAGGACACATGATATTGGTTTTTTGTATTCTTTGTCAACTAAAGCACATTGGTTGAATGAAAAAGATGAGGAAGCAAAACAATTAACAATACAAGCAGCTGAAACATTGTTAAAACGATGGAGACCAAATATCCAGGCCCTTCAAGCTTGGGGTCCTGAAGGAGACACAAAAAATGGTGGGAGAATCATTATTGATTGCCTTATGAATCTTCCTTTATTATATTGGGCAACTGAGGTGACTGGTGATCCAAAGTATAAAGAAATTGCAGAAATTCATGCCGAGCAAAGTCGTAGGTATTTAGTGCGCGGTGATGATTCATCTTATCATACCTTTTATTTTGATCAGGAAACAGGAGATGCAGTACGTGGAGGTACACACCAAGGGTATCTTGACGGTTCTACATGGACGCGTGGGCAAGCTTGGGGTATCTATGGTTTTGCTTTATCTTATCGTTATACTCGCAATCCTCTATTTCTAGAAACCTCCAAAAGAATGGCCAAGTACTTTTTTGATAGATTACCAGAAGATGATGTTGTATATTGGGATTTTGATGTAGAGATAAATGAGGATACGAAAAGAGACAGCTCAGCTTCTGCTATTGCTTCTGCGGGAACATTGGAGTTAATGACTTTCTTAGATGAACATGATCCACTCAAGCAATATCTTAAGGATTCAGTTCATAAAAGCATGTCTTCTCTCGTTAACAATTATTCAACGATAGGTGAAGAAGCAGAGGGTTTGATTAAGAGAGGATCATATAGCGTGAGGAGCGGAAATGCTCCAGATGATTTTGTCATATGGGGAGATTATTATTACCTAGAAGCACTTCTACGATTGGAAAAAGGAATTACAGGTTACTGGTATGAAAGGTAATATTAATATACTTGTCATGAGAGGTGCTGCAAATGAGAGAACCTGCGGTTACAAGACAATATTGGCTTGATGTTTTATGCCAGATTTCTGAACCTGTTCTTCACCATTTATCTAATCGAACACTGAAACAAAACATGCCCGTCATTAGCGGGTTTTATAAAGAACGTGATCGTATACTTTATACTTACCTTGAAGCTTTAGGAAGATCTTTAGCAGGAATGGCTCCTTGGTTGGAGCTCGGACCTGGGAAAGATATTGAAGGAAAACTGCGACAACGTTTTGCGAATTTAGCACGAGAAGCTATTGATGCGGGAACAGACCCAGATTCACCTGATTTTATGAATTTTGGATTAGGGAATCAACCTATTGTGGATGCAGCTTTTCTATCTCATGCTATATTGCGCGCTCCTACAGAATTATGGGAGAAGCTAGACGGATCTGTACAAAATAACCTAGTGAGAGCTTTAAAGTTAACTCGTTCACGTAAACCTGGATTTAATAACTGGTTATTATTTTCTGCAATCATTGAATGTGCTTTATATCGAATGGGAGAAGACTGGGATCGGATGAGAGTGGATTATGCCCTGAGACAGCATGAGCAATGGTATAAAGGGGATGGAGTGTATGGGGATGGTCCTGAGTTTCATTGGGATTATTATAACAGTTTCGTAATCCAACCGATGTTATTAGATATACTTGATACTGTTGGTCATAAAGAAAAACATTGGATAGAGCTCATAGAACCTGTTAAACTTCGTGCACAGAGATATGCAGAAGTATTGGAGAGGATGATCTCACCTGAAGGGACCATTCCTCCAATTGGAAGGTCACTAGCATACCGTTTTGGCGCATTACAGCATTTAGGTCAAATGGCGCTTAGAGATGAATTGCCTTCTTCTTTATCCATGGCTCAAGTAAGATGTGCGATGTCCGCTGTTATAAACAGAATGATGGAGTTTCAAGGGAATTTTGATAAAAACGGCTGGTTGCAAATTGGCTTCTGCGGCAGTCAAATGGAATTAGGTGAGCCCTATATTTCGACAGGGAGTCTCTATTTATGTTTAACTGGATTATTACCATTAGGGCTTTCTGAGCAGCATGCATTTTGGACTGATCCTGATGAAGAATGGACTTCACAAAAAATATGGTCAGGAAAGTCAGCTCCGATGGATAAAGCTTTGTGAATTTTTTTTCTTTTTAATTGTTACGTTTGTAGTTTTCCTAGGATATTAGTTTTACTTCTTCAAAACCATAGTATATAAAAAACATCCCATCCACAATAAGTGGTTTGAGATGTTTTTTGTTTGAGAATCATCATTCGTTGCTAACATTGGATAGGCAAAACAATTACTCCACTGCCTTAGACACCCTAGCATTCATAGCATGTGCTGAGTTCTTTTTAAAATATAGTTTCCCAATGATGGCTGTGATCAAAGAGACAATAAGAATCATACTTAATATAGATACAGCAGGCAAGGTTCCTGTTTTTGGTATCATGATGGTAAAACTTCCAATTAAAGCGATTCGTAAGGCAAGGCCTAAAGATCTAAATAAGCTTTCAACACGCCCCATCTTATCATTTGGAATGATTTCCATCATTAAAGTGTTTCGAGCTACTCTTGTGCCTGCATTTCCTAATCCGAAAAATACAGATACAACTAGAAATAAGATTGTAATAGGGAAAATGGTTGTAAGGATGATGGCTACCATGAAAATAAATATTCCTGCAAGCACAATCTTAATATTTCCAAACTTATGAATAAGAAAAGGTACAAACATCCCAGCTACTAGCGCTCCAATTCCATACAACATCTCATGAGCTGCATAAATGGTACCCCCAGCCTGTAGAGTGCTTTCGATATAAATTGGAAAGACAAAATTGGTAATCATAACCGCAACAAATGGAATGAATGCAGAAAATAAAAACAGAAATAACAATGGACGTTCTT
The DNA here is from genome assembly GCF_030730905.1 of Chengkuizengella axinellae. GTDB lineage: Bacteria > Bacillota > Bacilli > Paenibacillales > KCTC-33759 > Chengkuizengella > Chengkuizengella axinellae. The sequence continues at coordinate 159,028 of NZ_JAVAMP010000010.1, forward strand.
TTAAGTAGATAAAGCCTTCTCGCATTTTCCCCCAAAAAGAAGCATCTGCATTGGAATGAGTTGTTTGTTTCGTTTTGGTATAGGGTATAGTACATAAAATGAAAAAAGCGATAACATAAGTAATTGCATCAATAAGCAAGATCCATTGAAAATCAATAACGTCAATTAATAAACTGGCAATTCCTCCAGTCACAACAGCAGATAATTGTCCTTGGATTTCCATCATACCGTTTAAGCTTTTGTACTGTTTTGGTTCAAATATTTCTTGATTCATCGCGAACATTGTCGGATAGAAGAGAGAATAATATAACATTCCGCTGGCAAATAAAACAACAAGGTGCCATGTAGCGTAACTTCCGTTTATAAACCCAATGATTGCAAATAAGCTGATAATGATGAATCCGACCATCTCAGAACCTAGCAGCAATGTTTTTCTTGAATACTGATCTACTAGATTCCCTATGATCGGTGCGATTAAAAATAACATGATGGTCAATATCAAGGAAACAATACCAAATGTGCTGGCTCCATTTTCTCCTGTAACAATCATCCACGGGATCGCAATCATGGTAATCCCCGACCCAATGGATGAAAAAATATTCGCAGTTAATATCTTTAGGAAACGTTGATCCTGAACGATCAAACTCATTGTCTTATGCTGCGCTGTACACTGTGCTTCATATATAGTTGTAGTTCTTTAATAACTTCATCTACTTGACCTTCACCCTGTGCTGTTAATTGTTTGTTTTCCATATCAAATCGATCTGGATCTAATACCAATTGCTTAGGGATAACATTTGCATAGATTCCTCTCGCTACAGTACGCATATTGCTTAAAGCATTAATTCCACCTTTTCCTCCACCCGCTACTGCAATGATTGCAACAGGTTTATGCTCGAATTGAGCACTGCCTAAGAAATCAAGAGCATTTTTAAGGGCTCCGCTCATTGCGTTATGATATTCAGGAGATGTCAATACAACACCGTCTGCATCGTAAGCAAGTTGTCTTAATTGTTTTACAGAAGGGATTTCATTCTGCTCCTCCTCACCGTTATATAAAGGAATGGAGCCTTCACTTAAATCTATTAAATCAGCATTGTATTGATTAGAAATATAGTTTCCAATTACACCTGTTCTACCAAATTTTCTAGGGGTTCCGTTAATCACTAATAATTTCATCTTGATCTCTCCTTATTTAACTAATCTATTGGTTTTAGTTTTACTTTTTGTTTATGTGATATGATCTACTATTTATTATAGAATCTTTTTTATTTTTTAACCTCGTGAAAAGGGTTTAATTTTCTCTACGACTTTAGTCGTAGAAGATTTATGATATTTTACAAATTGTGCTTTACAGCAAATAGAGCAGCTTGCGTACGGTCTGCAAGATTCAATTTTGACAGGATGTTAGACACGTGTGTTTTCACTGTTTTTTCTGTAATATTCAGACTGTCTGCGATTTCTTTGTTGCTTTTTCCATTTGTGATCTCAGACAATACTTCTCTTTCCCGTTTAGTTAATTGCTCTACTAAGTTGTCTTCTTCGCTATTATCCGTCATATGAGACATCATATGAGACATGGCTTTTGGATGGACATGATTCTGCCCGTGGTATACGTTCCGTATTGTTTTTACAAGCTCATCGGGTTCTACGTCTTTTAATTGATATCCAGTTGCACCAGCTTTAATTGCAGGAATGACGTGATCCTGATCAGAGAAGCTAGTTAAAATAATGATTTTAATATCTGGCAACTTTTCTTTTATTACTTTAGTTGCTTCGATACCGTTCATTTCAGGCATCATGACATCCATTAAAATAATATCAGGTTTTAATTCAGCTGCAAGTTGAGTAGCTTCTTTTCCGTTTTCTGCTTCTCCTACAATTTCAATATCCTCTTGTGTACGTAGAAAAAAATATAACCCTCTTCTTACGACTTTATGATCATCAGCAATCAATATTTTAATTCCCATCTATAAATCCTACCCTTCATTAGAAGTTGTTCAAAAACTCCCCTTTTGAATATGAAAAAAAATAAACTCAACTTTATTTTACTGAAAGTGTATCCACATAGGTTTTTGCCATTGGAAGACTTACTTTTAGCAGGGTTCCTTTACCTGAAACACTTTGGATTACTACGTTGCCACCGAACAAGTCTGCTCTTTCACGCATACTTTTTAAGCCAAGAGATGGACTGTGTTGACCATTTTCAATATTAAATCCTACACCGTTGTCATGAATATTCATCTCTACGTTTTTCTTATCACGATTAAATTCTATGCAAACCTCAGTGGTTTCAGCGTGTTTTTTAATGTTGTTCAGTGCTTCCTGACCAATTCGCCATAAACACTCTTCCATTATACTAGGAAGCTCGCCAACACCTTGAACATCAACTGATACTTTTAATCCTAATACTTTCCCATATGCTACAAGGGCGCAAACAACCCCTTCTTCCAATCCCTGAGGGCGCAGCTGCCAAATCAAAGCTTTCATTTCCTTTAAAGCATCTTGAGATAACTCCTGCATGTAGTTCAGCATTTCATGAATATCCTCATCTTCTGTCATTTCCTTTGTCCCTCTAACCGTGAGCATTAGAGAAAACAAGAGTTGGTTAACGGAGTCGTGTAAGTCTCTAGCCAGACGATTTCGTTCTTGAATTAAAGCAAGTTCGTGTCCTTTTTGATTTAAACGAGCATGTTCAAATATAATGGCTAAATGTTGGCTTAATTGTTCGATGATTAATTGATCAATATCATCTAATATCGGATTGGAGATCGTAATTTTCCCTGTTGTTTCTCCTAATTGAAAGGTCTGGGTGAAGGTTGTCATCTCTTCACTGCTTGTTTTGTTTTCTTCATGAACTCTTTCATTGCATTCAATCATAACTTGGTCATATTGAAACTTAATTTGAATAATAGAAGCGGCATACTCTAATCTATAATTTTCATTACGGTCCCCATGAAGAGATGTACTTACCTCACCTAATTTTTGAAACATATGCGCTCTTTTCTGTTCTCGATTCATAAAGTTCAAACGTTTTATTGCTGTTCCTATTTGGATAGCTACAGATTCTAACAAAGCAAGTTCTTCCTCATTGAATTTTAGCTTGTTGGGAGAAGCTACATTTAATAATCCAAACTTTTCGTTCCCTGCTTTTAAAGGAATCGTAGCATGGTGAGTGACACCTTCAGTATCCCCATAATCATTTTCGATTGCATCCTCAATACGTTTGCATTCAATGATGTTGGCAGCTTTATCTAAACGACCATCATGATAACGATCTATACACCAGCAGTCTCCTTCACACATATATCTCTTTTCTTTATAACTTAGAGCAGGGGGTAATTCATAATCTGTCACTAGTTTGAAATTTCCGTCTGGATCGATAAAATAAATCCAACCTGTTTTTAAATCCATTAAATGAATGAGTTCATTTAATACCGACTGCAGCATTTTATCTAAGTCCGTCACTTGGTTTATTGTTTGCAGTATGACTTTTAATGTATTTAATTTTTGTATATTTTTTTCATTCACCATCTTATTTTCACTTCCCTACAAGTAATGTGATTTCGTTGGAAGAAATATCAATCTAAGTACTAATATACTAAGTATAATGGAGTGTGCAATAGGAGTGCAAAAAGAAATTTAGCGATTATTTTTAAATAAAAATGAAAAAATGTGGCAAGCTAATATGGATCAAAAAGGGAAAGGGGGGGAATCAATGCACACTGGATCAGTATCAACCAAAGAATTGTCTTACATATGTGATTCAATGAAAAATGAAGAAACATTAGTAAAGCTTTGTGTTCATGGAGCAGTGGAAAGTCAAAATCCTCAGTTAAAGCAGTTTTTTTATCAGCTGTCACATGAACGTTTTCAGGATTATAACCAATTAATGAATGTATTAGATCATCACAGCGGTCAAACCCAATATTCATAATCTACTTAAGAAAGGGAGGGTTTTTATTGTATAATCAATCCACATCAACAATGGGACAGCAAATGGGGCAGCAGCACGTTGCTTTACCAGACAAAGATATGGCAAATATAGTATTATCAGAACTTAAAAGAATGTCCAGAGAATATACAACTGCATGTTTGGAAGCGGCAAATCCAATGGTTCATCAAACCTTTAATCAATTGCTTCAGAAGTCACTTGCTGATCAAATGCAATTATTCCAATTGATGAATCAACAAGGCATGTATAATGTTACAGCAGCTCCTACACAGGAGATTCAAAAGGAACAGCAAAAATTTAGACAATGTGGTTTTGAAACACAGCAGTTCATGCAGCAATATTTAGGTGGTGGACAAACAACTGCAGGGATGATGGGTGGGCAAAATGCTCAACCAACAAGCCAAGCAACGATGAATCAAATGACCTCTAATTATGGAATGCCGAGCGGGATGGGTACGATGCCGCCAGGTGCATCTTCAACCACAACTAGCTCAAATATTAATGCATCTGGAAATCCGCAAATGAGAGCTGGATCTGGAACGAGCTCTGGGATGAGCTCTGGATCTGGGATGAGCACACAAATGTCATCTACTACCCAGGATCACAGTAAAAAGTATTTGATTTAAAAAATGAATTAGCGACAAGTGGTTTAACGCTCTGAATATTAATATTTCAGAGCGTTTTTTTGTATATTTGACAGTGTACTGTGCGTACTTTAGACTGATTTTAGGAAGACAATCATCTCTTCATCATAGAGTCAAAAATGGAGGTTCATTTTGAAGGATACAATAAAGAATTGGAGACATATATTTAAGCTTGATCCTGATAAAAAAATATCAGATGATCACTTGGAAAGAATATGTTGCTCTGGAACCGATGCGATCATGATCGGGGGTTCTACTGGCATTACCTATGAAAATACTTATGACCTATTTTCTAAGGTTCAGCGCTTTTCCAAGCCCTGTTTATTAGAAATTTCCAATCAAGAAGCCATTGTTTTAGGTTTTGATTTATATATGATTCCGATTGTTTTAAATGCAACTGATCCGAATTGGATTGTTGGAAACCACCAAAAAGCGATAAAAGCTTATGGAGATATTATTCCTTGGGAGTTTATTTTGCCAGAAGCATACGTTTCATTAAATCCAGATGCTGCAGTCTCAAAACTTACAAATGCAACTGCTTGCTTAGATGAAGAGGATGTGCTTTCTTACGCTAGGTGTGCGGAGCATTTATTTCATATGCCTATTTTTTATGTTGAATATAGTGGTGTTTTTGGTGACATGGATATATTGAAAAAAGTAAAGAAGAACTTAAATCAAACCCAGCTTTTTTACGGGGGCGGAATAAATAATGTAGAAAAAGCGAAGAGGGCTGCAGAAGCCGCTGATACAATTATTGTTGGTAATGTCATTTATGAAGATATAAAATCAGCGATTGAAACTGTCGAGATTAAAGAAATCACATCGAAGTAAAAGTAAAAAATACAAGAACGTGTATTCGCTTTCATATGATATAATATATAATTATAATCCGATTAGGAAGGTCTGAATAATAAAAATGAATGAAGCTTTTAATATTTTTGAATCAATAGAAGGTTTAAATGATCAGCAAAGAAAAGCAGTGGAATCTACAGAAGAACCATTACTAATCATGGCAGGTGCGGGTAGTGGGAAAACAAGAGTGCTGACACATCGCATTGCTTATTTAATTGCCAAAAATAATGTAGCACCTTGGAACATCCTTGCTATTACATTTACGAATAAAGCAGCAAGAGAAATGAAAGAACGGGTAGAAAGTTTAGTTGGTCCTTCGGCCAACGATATTTGGGTGTCCACTTTTCACTCTATGTGTGTCAGAATTTTACGCAAGGATATAGAGAAAATCGGTTACACCTCTAATTTTACTATTCTTGATTCTACAGATCAGTTATCAGCAGTGAAAAACTGCATGAAAGAACTTAATATAGATAGTAAAAAATTTGAGCCAAGAGCTGTTTTATCGGCGATTAGTACGGCTAAAAATGAACTTGTCTCACCTGAGAGATATGAAAGTACAATTGGTGATTATTTTCAAGGCGTCGTTTCCAGTGTGTATACGAAGTATCAAAAAAAATTAAAGAGCAATAATTCTTTAGACTTTGACGATTTGATCATGAAAACCATTGAGTTGTTTCAACAAGAAGGCGAAGTGTTGGAACACTATCAATATAAATTTCAATATATTCATGTTGATGAATATCAGGATACAAACCGTGCGCAATATTTGTTATGTCAGATGATTGCAGATCAGCACCAAAGGATTTGCGTTGTAGGAGATAGCGACCAATCCATCTATAGATGGAGAGGGGCAGATATTTCGAATATCTTAAACTTTGAAAAAGATTATCCAAATGCAGAAGTGATATTATTGGAGCAAAACTATCGATCAACTTCAAATATTTTAAATGCAGCCAACCAAGTCATTAACAACAATACTGGGCGAAAACCGAAAAAGCTTTGGACAGATCAAGGAAACGGGGAAAAAATTCATCTATATAAAGCAGATTCAGAACATGATGAAGCTTATTTTATTGCAAATGAAATTAAACAAAATCATGATAAAGGCATTAAATACAGAGATCATGCCATTTTATACCGAACCAATGCCCAGTCACGTGTCATTGAGGAAGTATTGATCAAATCAGATATTCAATATCAGATTATCGGTGGGATCAAATTCTATGATCGTAAAGAAATTAAGGACATTTTGGCTTACCTTCGTTTAATTTCCAATCCAAATGATGACATTAGTTTGCAGCGAATTGTGAATGTACCTAAGAGAGGAATAGGAGCGGCTTCCCTAGATAAACTTCAAGAACAGGCTGCCGTGGAAGGTAAATCTATGTTTACGATGCTCGAAGATTTAAGTGCTGTAAACCTGAGTTCAAGAGCGAAGAATGCATTGCAGCAATTTAAAGTTTTAATGGATAATTTAAGCTCCATGATCGATTATTTAACAGTGTCTGAATTGACTGAGAAGATGCTGGAAATGACAGAGTACAAGGAACCTTTTCTACGTGAAAATACGATTGAATCAAAATCAAAATTGGAAAATATAGAGGAATTTCTATCCGTTACGGCGGAATTTGAAAAACGGAATGAAGATGATTCTTTAGTCTCCTTCTTAACTGATTTAGCCTTGATTGCTGATATTGACTCGTTTGATGAAGATCCATCTGATCTAATGGATGCCTCTGCAGTGACATTGATGACCATGCATAGTGCAAAAGGATTAGAGTTTCCTTACGTATTTGTAGCAGGGATGGAGGAAGGTGTATTTCCGCACAGTCGTACATTTGAAGATGAAGAGGAATTAGAGGAAGAAAGACGGTTGGCTTACGTAGGGATTACTAGAGCGGAGAAAAAACTATTTTTAACCTGTGCCAAAATGAGAATGCTGTTTGGTAGAACGAATTCGAATCCACCTTCAAGATTTTTGAAGGAAATACCGGAGGAATTAATCGAAGATAAATCACCTGTTAGAGAGTTTCAAACATTTAGCAAGGCCAGAACAACATATGGTTCTCAACCTCAATATAAATCTAACTCATCATCTCAAAGTTCAGGAACGACAAGTTTTCAGCGGCAAAAACCGTCTTCACATGAAAAACCTGTAGGCAATTATAGTAATGGAGATAAGGTTGCTCATAAAAAATGGGGTACAGGTACTGTAGTTGCTATTAAAGGAACTGGGGATGACACAGAATTGCAAATTGCATTTCCTGCTCCAGTGGGCCTTAAAAGACTGTTAGCTAAATTTGCTCCAATTGAGAAAGTCTAAATTAGATTGCTATTCACAAATGTAAGTATAGGGCAACTTAAATGATTTGTGTTAGATGCACTGGAAGGAATATGAGTGAATCTAACGCACATTAGACGAAACGAGGGAATTCAATGGACGATCGATTAGAAACAATGAAGAAACTCATCGATGAAATCAACAAATATAATTACCATTACTATACATTAGATCAACCTCTGATCAGTGATAAGGAATATGACCTTTTATATGATCAGCTAGTGGCACTAGAAAAAGAAACAGACGTAGTTTATTCTTATTCACCAACCCAGAGAGTTGGGGGAGAACTCTTAAAGGGTTTTACTGAACACCAACATATTAATAGACTGTGGAGTTTGGATAAAGCACAAAGCCATGAAGATTTACATGCTTGGCACAAACGAATTACTAAACTTATAAATGATTATAATGTAAATAATCCAGAACAGAAGCTCCCAGACCCTTCATTTGTTCTGGAATTAAAATTTGATGGACTTACATTAAACCTTACCTATGATCAGGGGGAGTTAATTCAAGCTGCAACAAGAGGAAACGGTGTGGTGGGTGAGAGTATACTTGCACAAGTGAAAACAATAAAAACCATACCATTGCAAATCCCCTATAAAGATGGACGTTTAGAAATTCAAGGAGAAGGATTGATGTACCTCTCTGTTTTAGATAAATATAATGAAAAAGCAGATGAACCATTAAAAAATGCACGAAACGCTGCGGCAGGCGCACTAAGAAATCTAAATCCTCAAGTGACAGCAAAACGGAACTTAGATGCATTTATATATAATGTAGGTTATACAGAAAAAGCTGAGTTCAAAGATCATAAGGAAATGGTTGCTTTTTTAAAGGAAAACTATTTTAAAATTAATCCATATATTCATTTTAAAAACCAGATTGAAGGTGTAATCAAGGAGCTAGATCATATTGATCAAATGAAATCAACGCTCGATTACTTAATTGATGGGGCAGTTATTAAGATAGCAGATATGAAAACCAGAGAAATATTAGGCTATACTGAAAAATTCCCTAGGTGGGCCATTGCTTACAAATTTAAAGCGGAAGAAGCAACCACTGTACTTGAAGAAGTCATGTGGGAGGTTGGCCGTACTGGCAAAATTACACCAGTAGCTAAAGTGAGTGCGGTTGATATAGGTGGTGTTACGGTGCAAAGAGCCACTTTAAACAATGAGGGGGATATTGAGAGAAAAGGATTGAACTTTGCCCTTGGCACAGAGGTTTACATTAGAAGGTCCAATGATGTTATTCCAGAAATTCTTGGTAAAGTAACAGAAGAAGATGATGGGGATGAAATAAAAATTCCTGAAACATGTCCTTCTTGTGAGACAGACCTAATAAAAAAGGGAGCTCATTTATTTTGTGAAAATCAATTAGGATGTAAACCTCAGCTCATAGGACGAATGAGACATTTTGCTTCAAGAGATGCAATGGATATTGATACTTTGAGTATTAAAACCATCACTCAGTTATATGAAGAACGTGAGGTTCGTGATCCAGCAGACTTATATGAGTTAGAGTTTGATGATTTAATTGACTTGGAGCGGTTTGGAGAAAAGAAAGCAACCAAGCTGTTGGAAGCAATCGAAAACAGCAAAAACAAAGACTTAACGCCATTTTTGTATGCGTTAGGTATCCCAAATACAGGGATTACCACAACTAAATTAATAGCTGAGCATTATAATAGCTTGGAAAATGTAATGAATGCCACGCAGGAAGAGTTAGTGCAGCTGCATGATGTTGGAGAGATCGTTGCTGAAAGCATCGTTTCATTTTTCGCAAATCCAATCATTATAAAAAGCATAGATCGTATGCTCTCGGCAGGAGTAGATCCACAAGCTGTCATAGAAGAAACTATGGAAATTAAAGATAGTATATTCAAAGATAAAACCGTAGTCATTACAGGTACTCTACATGAGCTAGGTCGTAAGGAAGCAGCGGCGAAGCTAGAAGCGATGGGCGCGAAAGTAACAGGCAGTGTTTCTAAGAACACAGATATTCTAATTGCGGGTGAAAAAGCGGGAAGTAAATTGAAAAAAGCAACTGATCTTGGTGTGCAAGTTATGAATGAAGCGGAATTACTTGAGCATCTATCATAATTTTAAATGAAATAAATGATGATAAGTTCGTAATCGTATTGCTATTTAGATTGGATATTTCAGATTCATTAGAAGAATCTAGCTACAGTGATGTAGTTAAAGAACACTGGTCCTATAAATATATCGAAGCAGCATCAAGAGCAGAAATATTAATGAAATAGACGATTAATAACACTATGAAAAGTATGGTTACCTACTTTCATAGTGTTATTTTTTATAAGCGTCAGATATTATTGAAAAATCATGGCAATAGTCAGGGCAAATACGGTATTTGAAAAGGGAGAACACATCTCTTACGGAGCTTGTGGACTTCCTTATTATGTTTCTGATGTAATAAAGGATCATCGCAAAATGATGATTATCAATGTAGATGATTTTGCTAAAGAGGGAATAGACATTCATTTTCGGCATGGAGTTGTACGTGTGGTACCAGAAGACAACAACATTTTAGAAAGTAAAACAGATTATACCTCAGTTTGATGAAGAAATGCTGGACGATATCGTAGAGCATCTGAGGAATGAAGGGTTACCATTCATCTGGAAAAAGGGGGAAGCAATTAAACGCGAGGGCAATGCTTCAGCGGTTGATGGTGTCATTATGTGCATCTTTCTTTCAATAATTCATTCATACGTCTTGATTGTACTTCACCTAAATTTATTTCTTCTTTTTCATTTAGCATTTTATTACGTAGATTTTCAAACATCATTTTATTCTTCTCTTGTTCTTGATCCAGCATTTGATTAGCTTGATCGTTAAAATCTTTCTTTGATTTTTTTCTTTCCTCTGCTACTTTGCTTTTTAAAACATTAATCCTTTGATCATAAATAAGCCACCTTTTTTGTTTACAGTGTCATTAGTGATTACTTTGTAAAAGGTGGTTTATTGTATTATATGAATCTTTATTTATGAAAGCATTGATTTAACTAAATGAACAGGTGAAGTATCAAAAAAAGAAAAATAATTTAACATATTTTTGTGAGGAAATAATTCATTCGCAATTTCTTTAACAGTTTTCCCTTCTTTGTGCAGTTCTTTTACTTTTGTTTGAGATTCTTCCAAATAGTTGAGCTTTGCTCTTAATTTTTGTTTTCCATCTTGTAGTATTCCAGCATGACAGCAATAAACAGTAGAAAAATCATATGTTAATACTTTGCGTATAGAATCCATTAATACAGGGATGTTTTCAAAGTGCCAGATACTTTTCGGTTTTCCTAATACATATAAATCCCCACCAAATAATCGTCCATTTTCTTCATCTAAAAGAACAACATGATCATCAGCATGCCCTGGTGTATGAATCACTTTAAATTTATATTTGTTTGTTTCCACCTGCAGAGGAATCTCTTGAGTATCAAAACCTTTCCGTCTTCCCCAAAAAAGTTTGCGGTAATATGGCATATCCCCATTTTTGCGGCAAAGTTCTATACCAGATTCATGAGCATACAATGGGATTTGCTTGTTATTGACGATCCATGATGCTAGACCAGTATGGTCTTCATGATGATGAGTGACCACAACTTGATCTATTTTTGTTTTTTGAATATATGGGACGATGTCCTTTTTTCCCCGTTTTGGACCTGTATCCACTAAAAGACCATCTATATAATAGAAATAAACATTTACTTGAAAACCAATAGCAGGTACGACTGTTTTTAAACCAATAACATCTTCATGATGTGATAATTCAAGCATATATTTTCACTTTCCTTATTCATTTTCTATTGAGCTATACTCTTATTATATGGATTACTATATTAATTTAAAAGTTATTTTTTGAAAAAATGACCAAAAAAGTTTTCCAGTTCAAATTATTCAAAGTGATTTTCTTGTAATTTTGTAACTTTCATTAAAGCATTCACATACTATCTATTTGGAAATGAGAACTGTTGGATTCGGATTTTGAACGATTGATTGGATAATATTCAAATGATAAGAGGTTTTTTTTTAAAAATATGTATTTGGAATATATTCTCATTGCATTACATTGAATGTTCGTGGTATATTATTTCTTGCCGCTAAGAAGCAGAAAAATTTAACGGTAAACAACAAGAAAAAATAGCTTGCAATTAATTATAAAGTCTGCTATTATTAATTCTTGTCACGACAATTTTCGACAAAGGAAGTTATCGTGAAATAAGCTCTTTGAAAACTGAACAGAATGAATCGATAAAATTATTTGAAAAGTATTACTTTTCA
>NZ_JAVAMP010000011.1 GCF_030730905.1 Chengkuizengella axinellae
ACGTTTTGATTGTAAATTGAAACGATTGCATTTTACAACTGTTGTAGAATAAAAAATATAATATAGTTCTTTGTGGTTTGGATAATCGTTTGTATTTTGCAACTATATGTATAAATAAGAAAAGAATTTTAAACAAAAGGCAATTTACTTTAAATTCTAATATCAGCTAAATTCTTCTCGTTTATGTTTGTGTATTTAATTGTATAATACAACTGTTGTAAAAGTCAACTGTTTTTTAATTTTTATTTTACTGTTTTATCATACTATTTTTTTAAGGCAAAAACACCCACCTCCTTCCATTGATATGATGAATCCTTAACAACAATCACTTTTTTCTACAGCTGTTAATAACACATCCATACTTTCTAATAATTGCATGCGTTTTTCAGATGGTACATTGGAAAAGATCTCTTGAACATAACTATCCAATTCCTTTCCGAGTTCTTTTTCATAACGTTCACCTTCAGGTGTTAAATAGATGCTAAGGTATCTACGGTCGTTGTTGTAATGCGTCCGGTATAATAAATTTTTATCTACCAAGCTTTGTATTTGTCTGCTTAGTGTACTGTTGCTCACACCTAATTTTGCAGATAATTCATTAAGAGACAAGTCCGTTCCTTTTTGATCATTATATCGCTTGACCTCAAATAAAATATGGCTTTCAACAAGTGTAACACTGCAACATCGTGCCCCTTCTTTTTCCAAAATACTAAAAGTTCTCATTAATATTTGTAACATCTGACGTAGTTTATATTGTTGATTTTCAAATTGTGTTTCGATACTCATCATGGTCACCTCGTGTGTTGTTGTTGAATTAATTGTAAAATACAAACATTGTAAAAGTCAACTGTTTTTTGGTTTTTATTTTTTTCTATTTATTATTGACAAAATATATCAAAAGAAGGTAATATCTAATTAACATAATTAAACATTAATATTAATTTATTAAAAATGATTACTATTGTTAATCACGAGAGGAGAAAAAACATGTTAGATTTAAGTACAGAATTATCAGGGGTTTTTAATCAATTCTATGAAAAAACAATTGAAGGTGAAAGTTTATCAGAAAAAGAAAAAGTAGTCGCAATTTTAACGGCGGCAACCATTCTAGGAGATAAGGATACTTTAAAAAATATTGTAATTTCAGCAAAACAATTAGGATTTACCAATGAACAGTTAGGACAAATAAATGGAATTACTATAGCTATACGTGGTCAACATCTTAAAAATCAATTTCACGTGAAGGTGGAAAATAAACAAGCAAACTCATGTTGCCAGTAAAGGGATACATAGTAGCGATAACGGAGTAACTACAGAAGTAAAAAATTTTCTAAATGTATAGAATGGGGGAAAAGAATATGGAGCTTGATTTACAGAAATTAATTTTTGAATTTTTGGGTGGTCTTGGTATCTTTTTATTCGGGATCAAATACATGGGTGATGGTTTGGAAAAATCAGCAGGAGACAGATTGAAGCATATTCTAGATAAGTTTACCACAAACCCTGTTATCGGTGTATTAGCCGGAATCATTGTAACCGTTCTAATCCAAAGCAGCTCTGGAACTACTGTTTTAACCGTTGGTTTTGTAAGTGCTGGTCTGATGACCTTAAGACAGGCCATTGGTGTGATTATGGGAGCTAATATTGGAACCACAATTACCTCCTTTATAATAGGTATTAAGTTATCTGCCTATGCTTTACCTATTATTGCGGCAGCATCGGTTTTATTGTTTTTCTTTAAAAATAAAAAAGTTCAAAATCTAGGTCAAATCATATTTGGATTTGGAACCTTATTTTATGGATTAAGCTTGATGTCAAGTGGAATGAAACCACTTCGTTCATTGGAATGGTTTCAAGAATTAACACTTACCTTGAGTGACAACCCTATTTTAGGCGTATTTGTTGGAACTTTATTTACTGGCATTGTCCAAAGTTCAAGTGCCACGATAGGGGTACTGCAAGAATTGTTCGGTCAAGGGGCAATTAGCCTGGAAGCATCTCTTCCCGTACTTTTTGGGGATAATATTGGAACAACCATAACTGCAGTGTTAGCATCGATAGGGGCGTCAGTGGCTGCAAAAAGGGCTGCATTTACTCATGTTCTGTTTAATGTGATTGGAACCTTGATCTTTGTATTATTTTTGGGGCTATACACTCCGCTTATTGCTAAACTTCAAATCTCTGCTAATCTAAATCCAGAAATGACAATTGCATTTGCACATGGTATGTTTAATTTCGTCAATATGCTTATTCTGTTGCCGTTTATAGCTGTACTTGGTTATATTGTTACTAAATTAATCCCTGATGAAAACAAAGCTGCTACACACCGCAATATAACACAATTAAAACCAATTCAGGTAAAAGATTGAAAATAATTCAAATTCTCTATATAATAACGATAAAATAGAAATAAACAAGCGAGTGATTAAACACTCGCTTGTTTTTCTGTAACATAGGTGAGATTAGACAACACCAAGAAAAGGTTACTGCAGGTGAGGTCTTTATAGACACTCTTTATAAACATCTGAAGCTTTTTGATATTCATTTAACAAATAATATACATCACCAATTTTTTTACATACCCTTTTATACTCTGGATGATTAAAATTAATAATTTCCTTTGCTTTTTTATAATACTCAAGAGATAACTCTGAATTTAAAAGTCTATTATAGATATCACCTAATAACTCGTAAGCTTGTGCTTTAGGTTTGTTCACTGCATCCATAGCTATAATATCTTTACATAAGGATATCCCTTGATCGTATTCTTTTTGCAAATAATACACTCTTCCAAGTTCGACTTGAGCATTCATTACCAAACTTCCCTCAGCCTTAATCTTATTATAGGTATTAATAGCTGTGTTTAAATATAACTTTGCTTGGTTGTAATTATCTTGATAAATCGATAAAATCCCTAGGTTTGTATAAGTTCCAGCCTCCTGGAATTTGTTTTCATTTAATTTAAAATATTTCAGTGCTTTTTCATAGGATTTTTTTGCTTCTTCATGTCGATTCAACTCCATATAACAAACACCAAGAGCCATATATATATCTCCAGCTTTATAATAAGATTCGATTTTTTCATTGAGTTCTCTAGCTTCTTCTAAGAAATTAATAGCTGAATAATATTCTTTAAGCTTACCATGGACTACTCCTAAGTTACTTAGTAATGACACTCTTAAAACTCCATGAATTTGATCGTAAATCATAATGCGATGAGCCTTTGTTAGTACTAGCAGTGCTTTTTCATTTTGATTAGATTGGCTGTAAACATAACCAATAGAATCTAAAGATCTTAACATTTCATTCGTATGATTTCCTAACTCTAATTCTGTAATGCTTTCATTATAATAAGTAATCGCATGATTAAAATCTCTCTTTTTTTCGTAGTACTTACCGTGCACCCAGTTTAGAATGCCTTTGTCATAATGATTTAAACCTTCTTTTTTAAAGTAATCTTCTTTTTGGATCATTTGTTCTATTTTATCAAAGGAATTCGTGATGATATAATTCTCAGCACTTTTTATTTCTCTTTTCATTTGTGAGAGTAACATATCTTTATTTTCAACAGTCTTATATAGATCCTCTACAGAACAGTTCAACCTTTTGCTTAGTTTTTCCAGCACTTCATATGAAGGCTGTACCATGCCTTTTTCTATTTGACTTAAATAACTTCTTGTAATGATATCCTTGGCTAATTCTTGTTGTGTTAATTTAGATTGCTTTCTCAATTCTTTGATACGTTGACCTATCATTCTATTACTCCAATCTGGATTTTTACCTGTTATTTATAATCTATCACATACTCTATAAGACTGAAAATGGATGGTTGAGAAATTTCCTAGTTCTCTTAAATATAATGAGAATTCAATTCCTTTTCAAACTTGCTCTCAAACATCTTCGCCAGTTCCTCTATAGATGAGAATTTACTCATAAGAACCTATATTTATTATCGACATTATTATACAAAAAATCAATATAATTTTTTTTGTTAAATAATGTTGACTAAATATCATTTATGATATATGATTAAACACAAGTAAACAAACAAGTCATAATTTTAATAAATGTTTAGTTATGTTAATAAAAATGGAGGTAAAGGAATATGAAAGCTAAATTATTTAATCTGTCAATTTTAAGTCTGGCTGTGATTGCAGTGTTAGATCCTGTATGGCCAACATTCAATGGGTAATAACATAGAAAAAAAGGAAAAAAAAACAATTACATAACACATGGGAGGAATATGATGAACATATTACTAGTATCAACATTTGAAGGCGGATTCCAACCAACAACAATAGCAACCGCCGCCACCCCTTTAATGAAAGAAGGATTTAATGTATCTGTACTAGACACTTATGTAGACGGAATTATTGAAGAAAAATTTCAAGGAAAAGAGATCATTGCAATTTCTGTACCATTATTCGATGCTGTTCATGCAGGAATAGAAATTGCCAAGCTCGCAGCTAGATTAAATCCTAAAGCACATATCACTTTCTTCGGACAACATGCAACCATTAATGCTACACGTTTGGCAGGAAAATATAGTGATTCATGTATTTGCGGGGAATGGGAATATCCTTTAACTCAATTATCTAAACATCTAAGCGGAGATAAACAAGATGATTTACCTGGGATTTTAAGTGGAGAAGAAGCGATGAAAGGTAACAACATCCATCCATATATGTCACGCGATCATTTAGATGTACCTTCAAGAAATATATTGCCACCTTTACATAAATATCCACAAAAACAAATCAACCGACTTTTAGGATCCGAACAAATTGTTGGATCAACCGAAATGGCTCGAGGATGCCACCATAAATGTTTATATTGTTCCGTTTTTGCAGCATATGATGGAAAAGTCATTTTAGTGGATGAAGAAATTGTCATTCAAGATGTCAGAAATTTAGTAGAAGGCGGCATGACTCACCTCACTTTTATAGACGCTGATTTCTTTAATGCAAAATATCACGGAATAAAAATTTTAAGAAAACTCCATCAAGAATTTCCAAACTTAACTTATGACTTTACAACTCGGGTAGACCATATTCTTGAAAATAAAGAAACTTTAGCAGAAATGAAAAACTTAGGCGTTAAATTTATTACATCCGCTTTAGAATTTCCTTCAAAAGAAGTACTCGATGCTGTAGCTAAAGATACTTCAATAGATGATATTACACAAGCAATCGCTTACTTAAGAGAAATTGATATTAAATTAAATCCTACATTTATTATGTTTAACCCTTGGACATCTCTGGATGATATCGTAACTTTTAGATCTTTTATTGAAAACAATGCTCTAAATGATTTAGTGGACCCAATTCAATATGAAACCCGATTATATCTCTATAAAGGATCACCTTTATTACACAAGGAATCTATTCAATCACTAGATTTAACTGAATATGAATTCCATTATGATTGGAAACATCCAGATCCAAAAATGGATGAATTATATTATGAAATGCTAACACCACCTGAGGAGGGTATTTTTAAGAGATGCTGTCTAAAGTGTTAGTACAAATGAAGAAGGACTCAATATAGGAAACATTTGAAAATCCATGTAGGATTTGAAGAGGGTTTTGTAAAGGCTAGCATGGTTCATACTGGAGACCAACCCACATTTACTGAGGAAAACGTGAAAGAGGGAACTGAGTTTAGAGTTGTATTAAATATTCGAATTGAATCATCCCCATCTCTTTTAAACCTTGCTGTGGCTGATGCCATTGCAAGCACCGGTAAGCTAATGCAAGCAGAGTGGCTTGAGACCTATAACGAGTGTTTTAGCCCGTTACCACCAAAACCTGTACATCGGCTTTATAAAGCAATATAAAAATGAAGGAGGAATTGATTAATGAAACAATTTAAAGAGTGTTGTGCTGATACTTTAAACAACCAGGAAGATTGCTGTGTAAAAGACCTTAATGATCATTGTTGCAATGATGAAAATGAATAAATCAATATATTTGAGGAGGAATTCAATTTATGAAACAATTTAAAGAGTGCTGTACTGATACTTTAAATAACCAAGAGGATTGCTGTGTTAGAGAATCTAATGAGAACTGTTGTAACGATGAATCTTAATCCGTAAATAATATTTGGGGAGGAATTAATCATGAGCCAAAATAACTTAATAGAGATTTTCCCTAGTGTTGCAAATAATCAAGAGGATTGTTGTCAAGAAGGAGGAGCAAGCGAGAATTGCTACGATGATAGTTACGATTTTTACGAGGAAAGTCTAGATCTAAAAGAAGAGTTATCTGTATATATAGATGAGAATGTTGATATCCACTTGTATAACTATAACCTTTTAATGGACAGAATCATTGCTAAAAAGAAATTAACAAATCTAATACATGATAGAGGTTTTGAAAGTATAACTGGAGATCATGTCTTACAGCTTGTAACTCCAGCTGTGGTGGTAAATGGAAATTTAATCAGCTTTGCTACAAAACCACAAATGGAATTGGTACTTCAACAATTTAATCACTAAGTTATGAAGTAGGCATTATACATAATCGTGCCTACTTCTTTCTGTTTTTAGCACTCATAAATGAGCTTCAATCTTCCCAAACTGATGAACTATAATCTCTTCAACTTCATCCACAGTTTTAACCCAAAACACTTCCATTCCCTTCGGAATGTCATCTATAGCATTGTCTAACGGAGCAATTATTTTTTTTATCCCCTGACGTGCCGCTGTTTTGACCTTACTTTCAAAATAAGAAGTTCCAGTGATTGTTCCCATTATATCCACATGTCCACATACAGCAAAATCCACAAGCATTATATTTTTCTTTATTGAAATAGAAGCAACAAGGATGCCTAAACTTAAGTCTTCCCTACTGCTTTTATCGTCTTCGGATTCATCATTCTGATTCATCCCATTCTTCTGAATATAATACTTCCCAAATAGACCCTTTTGATATAACAAAGCCTCTAATTTAGTTTGCTCACCTATTGTTAACCAATCCGGAGCTTGAAGCTCCACTTCTTCAGAGGATTGAACAACTAGAGAAATCTTCGACACTTGCCCAATAATCCCTTTATAATGGAGCAAGGTTTGAACCATCCCCAATTGTGAATAAGGTGTTGAAAACCTACTCTTATCCACTTCCATCCACATTTGTTCTTCCAGCGTTTTTATCTTTAACATCGCTTTTTCCACATGTTTCTTACTCACAAGTTGGGCATTTGACTGGACAGCGATATCTCCAGCAGTCCGAATTAATCCACCCAATTCTCGAAACCTTGTTGTTAACTGTTTTGAATGAGGTGACATCTCTTTAGCTCGTCCAATAACCACATGAACTGCCTCTCTAGTAAAATGAGGAATTTTTCGATCTTTTCGTACTTCTTGTGATACAAACTGTGCTAGTTTGTATCGGTTATCTGGTGTATCTTCCATTGTTGTCTTTGTGTAAATTTCATACCCGTATCCTTGAATCCTAGATCTTAAAGCTGGATGAATTTTATCCACATCTGGAACATTCCCTGCTAGCACCATAATAAAGTCGGTTGGTACCGCTTCTGTCCGAATCATACTCCCACTTGAACCAAGGGAACGTCCTGTTATAGGCAGCTTTTTTTCTTGAAAGGCAGTAAGCAAAAATTGCTGTGATTCTGTAGATAAGGTAGATACTTCATCTATGTATAATACCCCTTGATGTGCTTGATGAATGGCTCCTGATTCTACTAATTGATGAGGCATCGCCTCCAACCCCCCTGATTGATAAGGATCATGACGAATATCACCTAAAAGTGCTCCCGCATGAAGTCCAGTTGCGTCTATAAATGGAGCCCGTTTGGAATTCGTATGGTCTACTAATATCTTAGGTATTTGTACAGCAGGATTTGTTTTTAGTTTTTTTGAAGCAAAGTATAACAGCCCGATCACAATAAACCCAACCAACAGAAAGAGCGGTTCATCCTTTGTAAAGTAGTAAAAAAACATTACAAATAGAACGGCAAGATAAACAAAACCCATCATCCATCGAAATGCGACTAGGCTTGATTTTGCTTCATTTTCAAACTTCCGAATATAGGGTGCAGCCTTCCCAGCAGGTTGAGTTTTAATTTTAGGTACATTTCTTTCACTGCCACCACTTTCCACGATTACATCCTCTAATTTTGAAACTGGCAACAGTTCACTAATCGCCTGTCCTAGCATACTTTTTCCTGTTCCTGGCTCTCCAATTAATAGTACTGAACGTTTTTGACGGGCCGCAATTTTAATTATTTCTACAGCTTGATCCTGCCCTACTACTTGGTCTATCATCTTTGATGATAGAGGTAATTCCTCCGTTGTTTGATAATCTAAAATAGGTTCAATAAGTTCATCCTCTTGCTCCATAAGAGGTGAAATATACTTCTCCATGATCATCTTTACTTTCGGTGATGTATCCTTTTTTGCATGTTGAATAACGGGAAGAATGTGGATCTCATCCTTATGTTTTTCTATAAAAGAGAGCAGTGTCATCGCTGCTGTTTGGCGAACTTCTTCAGAGGGGTGAGAGAAAGCCTTCTCCCATAATCCCCACACATCTATTACATTCTTTCCTGCTGCGTATGTAATTCCTTTTGCCGCTCCTTCTCTTACATAAAGGTTATCATCGCTTGCTAACTTAAACCAAATCTCCATGATTTGCACAGGTTTTTCTTCAAAAAACTTTCCTAGTTCTCTACCAGACAAGTAACGTAAAACCCACCTTGAATCCTCGCTAAATCTGACTATTATAGAAAAAAGTTTATCAGGTTGTTTTTTATAAAATTTTAAAAATAGAGAAATCGTTTGTTCTAATGCTACTACTTGATGTTTTACAGCCAATCGGTGCATTACTGCAGAAAAAAGCTTTAACATTACATTATTCAATACAAATACCACCTTAGTGACAAGGAATAAACATTAAACCATGCCTCAAATCATGAAGCGCATCATGTACGGGTGCATAGCTAGAAAATAAAGCAGTATAGATAACGACACCTGCTAATAGTGCGACTACCGTTAATTGAACAGGTAGTGATAGAAACATCGTTTTGAATTTATTTCTAAAGCTGCTTTTGTTTTTATGTTCAAATTTATATTCCATGTAAAGCCCCTCCTTTAGTCCTTTGTCTCTGTCTTCTTAATTTTATGACACCCATACCTAATAACATGCCTATCCCTATCATCATGACTAAAAAGAAAATTGTTTTTACTTTAATAAACATCGGTGGATCAAAACCTTGCACTTCTACTAATTCTGTCTTTTCAGCAATGACTTTGTTTGTAGCTGGATTGATTAATGAAAATGTAACATCATGTTCAGCTCCATCAAAGAATTGAGCCGCAAATTGATAAGATCCATCTTCAGATGTATTTTTCATCGTTAAAATTTGTGCATCATCTTCTAAACGAACAGCATGAAATTGAATTTCATACGGACCGTTCTCTTCAGCTTCAAGCTTCCCTTCAAAAGAGTAAAGCTTCCCTACTTCTGCATGGTGATCTACAGATCGACCACTATCATTATTATCATGGGCCATAACAACCGAAGTAGACAGAACAATTATGAAAGCAAATCCCAGTATAAATAGCAGACCTTTATATTGCATGCGTTCTTCCCCTCCTTGCTGTTAAAATGAGACCAACTAAAAATCCGAACAACACTAGGATACCAACAAATATAATGGCATTTTTAACTTCATCTGGATTTTCAGGAATATGGATGTTAAGTAAATGAGTAGCCGACACAGTACCATTTTCATCTAAAACTTCTACTGTCATTGGATAATCCCCACGAATAGGGAACATATAATCAAATGCAGCCTTTCCATTCTCAACAGAAATTATAGAGTGAATTAGCTCCGTTCCTTCCACGATTGGAAAATCTGTTGGAGAAAAAAACTTCCGTTCTGGGCTGTTTAACAAGATGTTTGCAGAACCATTTTCAATATCTGAAAATATAAGCTCTACATTAACCGTATCTAGGTCTGGTCTCGCTTCCCCCCCGTTCTCATTGTTAATTTCAACTTTTACACCTTCTTCTTCTTGACCCATAATCATTGTTGTTGGCATAAGCAGTAGGATGGATAGTAATATACCTACTCTAAAAAGTTTTTGCATGTTGATTTCCCTCCATTTCTTTCAGGTTTTTCTTCTTTTGTTTGATCCGGCCCAACTAAAACACAAGGATTAAAACTCTAGATATGTTGAACTGGACCAGTGTTCATCGCCTTCGATTTACAGCGCTATTGGGAGCACAAAAAAACACTTCCTACAAAAGTGCAGAAAAGTGCAAATAAACGTCATCATAATTTATTCACTTCCCTATCCTCGTAGGTACACATGTGATACAAAAAAAGGCAGGTCTCCTGACTTATGGATCTAACGCAAATTGATCTGAAATATTTATCAGAATGCATAAACCTTCCCATTTAACACAGTGGTCTACACTTGCTCTCCATTTACAGTGGCGGGACCGTGACGGATTCACACCGTCTTCCCTTTTAAGAAACGCATACAACGTTTCACCCTTTTTTACAATATTCACTTGTTAAAAAGCCTATGCCAATTATAATCCAAGTTCTGGGTTAGTTCCACAGTTTTTTTATACTTTCACTTGTTGAAAATATTTTTGGATTTTATTTAGCTTTTGGGTTTGTTTCCCCTTCGGACTTTCCATATTGCCAAACTCAAAAAATTTCACTTTTCTAATGCCTACAAAATGAAATAATGCTTTTTTCATTAAAACTTTATGTGCATTACGCAAGAAAAATAATGGGTAATTTGCAGGTCCTTTCATGGTAGATACACAGATGACAGACTTCCCTTTTAAAAGTCCTTCCGGAAGAAGACCACCTTTATAAGCATAGGCAAAATCTGCGGCAAATAATTGATCGATATAACCTAGCAACATGGCAGGAGGCCTTCCCCACCAAATCGGGTATACAAAAACAATTTGGTCTGCCCAAAGAATTTGCTCTCTATACTTTTCTAATTTTGGATCTAGGTGCATATCCCTTCTTCGTTTTTCTTTATTGAATACAAGCAACGGATCAAACCCTTCTTCATATAAATCTAATACCTGTACCTCTTTAATGTTTGTGTTTTCGTGAATACCTTCCAAAACTTTTTGTAAAAATGCATAAGATAGGCTGTTGTGATTTGGATGTGTAAAAATGACCAATGTTTTCATACCTTCACCTCAATAGTTATCTTTTGATAATAAAATCATACACCATCATCATTTAGTTGTCAATTGATAATTGTATTTTGATATATATTTTGTTACTGTACAAATATAGAGGTGAACACAGTGGATAATCATAAACTTTTTAATAAATTAATCACATTTACAAACGCTGTATACCGCGTTACTGAAGAACTCACAAAAGAGGCTAAACCAAACGTACTTACACAGATTCAATTTGATATTTTAGATTTTATTGCAAGAAATCAGCCCGTCACACTAAGTGAAATTTGTGATTGCACTCATCTTTCAATGCCAAATGCAAGTCGAGAGCTTAGAAAACTAGGGGAAAATGATTTAATAGAGAAGAAATCTGATGTTGATGACCGAAGAAAACAGTATATTTATATGACTTCTAGTGGAGAAAAAATGATAGAAGACGCTTATAAACTCATTAAGGTCAACTTTGATAACCGAATTAAAGACATTTCTAAAGAGGATCTAGATGAAATAAACTATGCTATAGACAAACTTCAAAGTAAATTTTATTTTGATAGATAACATAAAGAATCTTACTTAGTGATTTTTGAAATCAATCATGAAGAAAAACACCTAACAGCCTCCTTTGATGTTCAAACCCCTAACAAAAATTAAAAGAAAAGCATTGCAGGATAATTCCTGCACTGCCTGTCCCTATATATGTTTTAAAGATATTTTGTATAAATTGTAACTGTTTTCGTATTTTGATCCCATTGAACATCAGCGCCCAATGCTTCACTTACAAAACGAAGAGGAACAAAAGTTTTATTATTTATAAGTTCGCCAGGCTGCAATAATTCAACTTTCTGATTGTTTACAGAAGCTGTTTTATCTCCAATAGTTAAAGAGAAATTTAAACTATAACTCTCTCCGGGAAATTTCTCTCCGTAAACTGTTTTCGTATTATTGTTCCAATGTACATCCGCACCTAGTGCTTGAAAAATTTGTTTCATAGGTACAAGTGTGGTTCCATTTTTTATGACTGGCGGTTCTGGAAAGCTTAGTAATTCTCCATCAAGAATAACCTTTATTTCACTGTTTAATAATGAATTATAATCAATATCTTTTAAGGGAATAGATATAGTTGGCGTCCCCTCATTACTTGCAAAAAATTCTTCTTGATTAGGTACTAGATTCAATTGACCATTTTCAATATAAAATGCAGTATCTTCTCTTAAATAAAAGTGGTCATACTTACCTATAGGATCTTCATGATCATAAAGTTCAGTCTTTACTCTTCTTTCAATCGTACTTATGTCTCCTACATTATTTAATGTGATTAATTTCCCGTTATCGCCACCTATAAAGTTGACTGATTTCACTACTGTAAAAGGATGTTTTGAACCTGTTAAAAAATAAATAAGAATGGATACCTGATCATTATCCTGCTTCACTTCATAACTAACGTCCACACTAATATTTCCTGGATTTGGCTCTGCCAAATATCTCGTATTTTGATCTAGCAAATCTTCAATTTGATCATTGATTTGTTTTTGCAAGGATTCATCTGACAACCCTGTTACTACTGGAAGCGTTCCACTTAAAGCAGCACCATTCAAAGATCCAGATAATTCTTTATCACTTACTACAAAATATATAGTCTGTTGACTTTGAACACTCGAGATTGATAGATTTTGATTTAATGCATTTGATGTTATGGATGGATGAATAATACCCCCAAATAATAAAGTTCCTGCTGTTAAAGCTACGATTACATTTTTTTTCATTTTTAAAGCACCTCATTTTTTATATTAGTTGTTCTTGCTTGTTTGTTTTGTTATTGAAATTTCAATCTTACTAATTAGACTGATAACTAATTCATTTAGTCTCAAATTTTTATTTAATTTTATTTTGTATTTATTTCCATACTAATTCCGTAGTACTTTCCCATATCATTTTTCACAAATTGAATATAAAGTAAGGTAACTTCTAATGTATCTAGACTCGCAAATTCCATGCTCTTTATAGTAAACAAAAGTACAGAACTATAGCGAAATTGTATTAAGAGATGTAAAATTGACCCATATCCATTACAATGCTTATAATTAATGTATAAATCAAAAGGAGGAACATATCATGCACGAAATATGACCTCATTGAATCGTTTGAACTAATAAAGAACGTGCACCGCCTTAAAAATATGAAATTCAATTCATAAATTCATTATTTTTAAGGAGTGCGGACAAATGAACATTCAACAGAAAAAAAATTTAACTCATTTATTAATTGCGACATTTATCATTAGTTTATCCATCTCTTTTTTTCAAGTCACATACAAGAACTTTATTGTTGAAGATATAAACGTCACAACCTTTCAATTCGGATTGGTCGATGCGGTGAAGGAAATCCCGGGTTTAATCGCTGTTTTCCTCGTTTTCATTGCAATGCGATTTCATGAACGTAATGTATTCATTTTCTCTGTTGTATTAGTTGCATTAGGCACCGCTTTATTTGCTTTTGCAACTCATTTTAGTGAATTGATGTTGTATACATTTATCTTTAGTACAGGAACACATCTATTATTTATGTACCGAGAGTATTTAATCACGGATTTAACAAATAAAGAGAATAGATCCACCTATTTTGGATATGTTGCAAGCTTAGGTGCAGGCGCTAGTTTATTGGGCATGTTTTTGATTTCGTTACTAAGTCCATATGTAGAAAAAAGCATCCTAATTTTCATTGGATGTCCTATTCTTTTCATCTCTATCCTTTTTATTAAAAAAATGAAGGCTCCAAGCGAGAAGAAAACAAAAGCAACACAGCGACTTTTTCTTAGAAAAGCATACATCCCGTACTATGTTCTTGTATGTTTGTCTCTTGCACGTGAGATGGTGTTTATTACATTTGCATCGTTGTTATTAATCGTGAAGTTCGAAACCTCTCTTGC
Source organism: Chengkuizengella axinellae (assembly GCF_030730905.1). Classification (GTDB taxonomy): domain Bacteria; phylum Bacillota; class Bacilli; order Paenibacillales; family KCTC-33759; genus Chengkuizengella; species Chengkuizengella axinellae. The sequence continues at coordinate 14,104 of NZ_JAVAMP010000011.1, forward strand.
TACAATGGCTCTATTGTACAGCTTGCATGGAATCATTGCTGTAGTCACTCGTCCTTATGTTGGCAAAGCGATTAAAAAGATAGGTATAAGCAAAGCCTTATCCATTAATTATTTAATTGTTACTCTCATTTTTATTGGTTATGCCACCATCCATCAGGTTTGGATCGTGTACATTTTATTTGTTTTGGACGATGTATTTATGGGGTTTGATGATATTGGAATATCCACGTATGTTGGTAACTTAGTACCAAGAGAAGAGTTAAGCTCTACATTAGCTGTCGGCAGTACATTAGCACATGTTATAGCCGTAACGATTCCCTTTGTTGGTGCTTTGATCTGGTATGTGCTAGGAAGTACGATCCCATTCTTCATTGGTTGTATCATTACCGTAGCAGCTTTCTTCGTTTCTATTAAAATGTTGAACATTACACCAAGCAAGTCGACCTAAAAATAATATAAGCATTGATAAATAGTCCAGTTGTATACCAAATAACTGGACTATTTTATAGAATTCTATTATTTGTTTATTTTACTTTTCTAATTATAAAGGAAAAGAAACGAATCAATATATATCCAACAGGTGCTGCAAATGGCAATAAAATAAAAGAGTAAATGGTTCCCCAAATTAATGTTCCATCGAAGTTAATCGTATCTGTTCCCCCTCTAACAATAGTTTCACCTATTAGTGCACCTATTGTTCCGCTAAATAATATAATAGACCAAGAACATATAAAACTTATGATCCATAATCTTTTATTAGATAGTTTAGTCTGAGGAAGATACAGACTAAGACATACAAAGGTGAGGATAAAAGGAATGATTGTAGCATAAAAAAGCCAACTTTCTCCCATAAAGAGAATATTTATTCCTCCTCTCACCAAAGTCACAACTGTTATTACTACTATTGTTCCACAAAAATAAATCATAGACCAAATAAAAATAAATCTTATGATCCAAGACCTTTTATTTGATGGTTTATTTTGAGAAGGATAAAACTTTAAGAAAATCAAGGTGATGATAAAGGTAAGGATGCTAGTGAAAATGATCCATGTATTTTCTAAAAAATATGGAAAATAACCAAAGTAAGTCCATGCGTAAAATGCTCCGAATATTTTGAATGGATTAATGCAAATAAACCAAAATAAAATTCCAAAAATAAAGCCAATAATAACTTTCTTGATTTTCATAGTATCCCCCTAGTATATAAACTCTTAATCCGAGATTATAACATAGATTAAATGAATAATATGGAAAATTTATTATTAAATTCTTTTCATATTTATAATAATTGGTCGTAACAGATCAAACGAAAGATTATTATTATATTATACTTATCGTTAACTTCATTCATACAATATCCCTCTAAAATTATGTATATACAAACTCAAATACCTAAAAATATGTTTACTATATAAAAATAGTCCAGATAAATTAAAAACTCTGGACTATTTTTATAATTTTAGCGCAAATTTACCACTTCAATCTGAAGATTCTTCCTTTTCAGTTTTAAAGTTCATCTATACGATAAAAATAAGAAACGTATGATGATGGAAAGGATGATTCTCTTATGTCAAAAACAGATCAAACGATTAGAGCCCCAAGAGGCAATGAGCTAAATACAAAAGGCTGGATTCAAGAAGCTGCACTTCGCATGTTAATGAACAATTTAGATCCTGAGGTTGCTGAAAAACCCGAAGAGCTTGTAGTATACGGCGGTATCGGTAAAGCGGCAAGAAACTGGGAAAGTTATCATAAAATTGTAGAAACATTAAAAAAACTAGAAAACGATGAAACACTACTAGTACAGTCAGGTAAACCGGTAGCAGTATTTAAATCACATGAAAATGCACCTCGTGTATTAATCGCAAATTCCAACCTTGTGCCTGCTTGGGCAAACTGGGAGCATTTCAGAGAGCTTGATCAAAAAGGCCTCATGATGTACGGACAAATGACGGCTGGAAGTTGGATTTATATTGGAACGCAGGGGATTCTGCAAGGGACTTACGAAACGTTTGCTGAAGCTGCTAAACAGCACTTCCAGAACACCTTAAAAGGAACCATTACTGTTACTGCTGGATTAGGAGGTATGGGTGGTGCACAGCCTCTTGCAGTTACAATGAATGATGGTGTTGTTATTGCTATCGAAGTAGATGAAACTCGAATTAAACGTCGCATTGAAACAAAATACTGTGATGTCATGGTGAAATCATTAAACGAAGCGATTGAGTTAGCTGAGAATGCAAAGCAAAAAGGAACACCATTGTCCATCGGATTATTAGGCAACGCATCTGAAATCTTGCCTCAGATGATAAAGGACGGTTTCATCCCTGATTTGGTCACAGATCAGACCTCTTCACATGATCCATTAAACGGATATTTACCCGAAGGTATGACACTTGAGCAAGGAGAACAGCTTCGTCAAGATGATCCTGATCAATATATCCAACTCGCTAAGTCCAGCATTAAAAAACACGTAGAAGCCATGGTGCAGCTTCAAGAAAAAGGTGCAGTAGTTTTTGATTACGGCAATAATATTCGCCAAGTAGCCTATGATGAAGGTTTTGAAAATGCTTTTGCTTTCCCTGGGTTTGTGCCTGCTTTTATACGCCCACAATTTTGTGAAGGAAAAGGACCTTTCCGCTGGGCTGCATTATCTGGCGATCCCGAGGATATTTATAAACTAGATGAAGTCATTTTAAAAGAATTTAAAGAAAACGAACATTTATGCAAATGGATCAAAATGGCTCGTGAGAAAGTCGCTTTTCAAGGGCTTCCTTCCCGCATTTGCTGGTTTGGTTATGGAGAAAGAGCGAGGTTTGGAAAAATCATTAACGATATGGTAGCATCGGGTGAATTATCTGCACCTATCGTCATTGGTCGTGATCACTTGGATTGTGGCTCTGTAGCTTCTCCAAATCGTGAAACCGAAGATATGAAGGACGGCAGTGATGCAATTGCAGATTGGCCAATTCTGAATGCATTGATTAACGGTGTAAATGGAGCCAGCTGGGTCTCTGTTCATCACGGTGGTGGTGTAGGCATGGGTTATTCCATTCATGCAGGTATGGTCATTGTAGCTGATGGAACGAAAGAAGCAGAACAGCGATTAGAACGTGTGTTAACCTCTGATCCTGGTATGGGAATTGCTAGACATGCAGACGCAGGATATGACTTAGCGATCAAAACAGCCAAAGAAAAAGACGTCCACCTGCCGATGATAGAAAGATAGGAGGGATAACATTGATCAACAAAGCAGATTTATTGCTCATAAATATAGGTCAGTTACTTACGATGAACGATGGTTTAAATAGGGCAAAAAGGGGGGCGGAAATGAATGAACTCCCTTTCATTGAAAATGGAGCTATTGCAGTTACCGATGGAGAAATCTCTTACATCGGAACTAGTGAAGAGGCTAAAACCATCATAGCTGATGAAGTAATCGACTGCAAAGGAAAGCTAGTTACACCTGGTTTGGTAGACCCGCATACTCATCTTGTATTTGGGGGATCACGCGAACATGAAGTCTCATTGAAGCAGCAAGGCGTATCTTATTTAGATATATTAAAACAAGGTGGAGGCATCTTATCTACAGTACGAGAAACTCGTAAAACCTCTGAACAATCCTTGATAAATAAAGGACTCTTTCATCTAGATCGATTAATGTCCTATGGGATTACAACATTGGAAGCAAAGAGCGGGTACGGTTTGGATAAGGATACTGAGCTAAAGCAGTTAAGAGTAATCAAAGAGCTGAATAAACAACATGCAATGGATCTTGTCCCTACTTTTTTAGGTGCACACGCCATACCAGAAGAATACAAGCAGAATTCAGATGCTTTTCTACAAGAGATGTTAAATTTATTGCCAGAGATTAAATACGAGCATTTAGCCGAATTTGTTGATATATTCTGTGAAACAGGTGTATTTACAGTTGAGCAATCTAGGCAGTTTTTACAAAAAGCGAAGGAAGAAGGTTTTCAAGTCAAGATCCATGCAGACGAAATTGATCCTCTAGGTGGTACGGAAATGGCTGCTGAAGTAGGTGCGATCTCAGCTGAGCACTTGGTTGGAGCTTCTGATTATGGTATTGAAAAATTGGCTGCATCAAACACGATTGCTGTATTGCTTCCTGGTACAACATTTTACTTAGGAAAAGACAAATTTGCACGGGCAAGAGACATGATTGATCAAGGGGCTGCGGTAACCATTTCAACAGACTTTAACCCCGGCAGCTCTCCGACTGAAAACATTCACCTTATCATGAATCTTGCCATGTTAAAGTTAAAAATGACACCAGAGGAAATATGGAATGCAGTGACTACAAATGCAGCATATGCTATCAACCGTGGAGACAAAGCAGGAAAATTAATGGTTGGTCGAGAGGCAGACATTGTACTTTGGGACGCTGATAATTATCATTATGTGCCATATCACTATGGGGTGAATCATGTACAGCGTGTATTTAAAGGTGGAAAACAGATATACGAAAGAAGGAATTCGTTGTGAATGAACCTTTTCAATATTTAAACAAAGCAGGTAGTGCTAAATTTACAGATCGTCATATTAAAAAAGCAGCAGATCTGCTACAAAACTGGGATGGAAAGGAAATCAAAGGAGCAGCACTTATTGGCGCCCCTCTTTCCAAACCATCTATTAGTCATTCAGGTGCTTCGTTTACCCCAAATGTGATTCGTAATCTGTTGCAATCGTACACTACCTATGCCATAGATGAAAATAGAGATCTCAACTATCCTATTGTGGATTGTGGGGACATTTATATGCATGTTACAGACCTTATTCAGTCCCAAGAACGAATTCAAAAAACAGTGGAAGAGTTATGCACAGCTCATCCACAAATGATACCCATTTTACTAGGTGGAGATCATTCAGTGAGTTATCCCAGTATTGAAGGATTTGCAAAAGCAAAAGGGAAAGTAGGCATCATTCAGTTTGATGCACATCATGATTTGAGAAATCTTGAAGATGGTGGACCATCGAATGGAACCCCATTCCGAAGTTTAATTGAATCCAGAGTAGTTAAGGGTGACCAATTAGTTCAAATTGGGATTCGCAACTTCTCCAATAGTCAGATATACCGTGATTATGCACAGGAACAAGGTGTTACAGTGTATACAATGAGAGATGTGAGGAACCAATCAATTCAAGCGATTATCCATGATAGTATAGAACTTTTAAAAAACAAAGTTGATGTTATTTATGTTTCTGTGGATATGGATGTATTAGATCAATCCTTTGCTCCTGGCTGTCCAGCGATTGGACCAGGAGGCATGGATAGCCAAACCTTGTTGGATGCCATTCACTTACTGGGTGAGGAAAAGCTAGTTCAAGCCATGGATATCGTAGAAATTGATCCTACTTTGGACTTCCGAGATATGACTAGCCGCATTGCTGTGCACGTCATCCTTACATTTTTACTTTCTCAGAGTCACGAATTAACTTTAGAAAGTGAAGCAAATAATATTTGACACCATCATGACCAAACTCATACAATAATGGTAGTGAATAGTCTTTAGAAGAAAATTTAATATTGAAAGTGAGATATAAATGTCTTTACAAGCAGATCACCGTATTGGAAAACAAGCGATGCTTTTATTACTCTCCGAAGACGAGAGCTATATACCTGATGATTGGATAAGCTGCACAGGTAAAGTAGGGACTATGGACTCACAAAAAATTGTGGCAGCCATTGAAACCGCAGCAAAAAACAACGGGATCATTAACGGTGATATATATCGAGAAACACATGCTTTGTATCATGCTATTATTGAAGCCTTGCATGGGATTACTAGAGGTCAATTATCCATCGGCTCTGTATTAAGAACCGTAGGATTACGTTTTTCGATCATTAGAGGAAATCCATATGAAAAACAACAAGAAGGGGAATGGATTGCTGTCGCCTTATATGGTACCATAGGGGCTCCAATAAAAGGTCTAGAGCACGAAACCATGGGGTTAGGCATTAATCATATCTGAGACACCCCAAAAAGTGAAGCTTTTTAAAACAAAATAGTTTTTGCCCATAGATTTTAGTACAGTCACTAGGGGGCTATATTTTTGAAATCAGCTGATTTCAAGATATAGTCCTCTTTTTATTTTCCTTTAATCAAGTAAAGCGAAACAGCGGACAAATAAACTACATGAGGAGGAGAACGGAATGATCACATTGACAGGAAATTCTTTAACAATACAAGAATTGAAAAAGGTTCTATATACTAGTGATAAAGTAATCGCTTCGAAAGAAAGTATGGAAAAAGTAAAAGAAAGTCGTAAAGCAGTTGAAAAGATCGTAAAAGAAGAAAGGGTTGTATACGGAATTACAACAGGCTTCGGAAAGTTTAGTGATGTTCTTATTCAAAAAGAGGATGTTGAGAAGCTCCAATTAAATTTAATTCGTTCTCATGCATGTGGTGTAGGAGAACCTTTCCCAGAACAAGTTAGTCGAATGATGACGTTATTACGTGCAAATGCTCTGCTAAAAGGATTCTCAGGTGTTCGTCCAGTAGTCATCGAAAGATTACTTCAGTTAGTCAATGCACAAATTCACCCTGTCATTCCTCAGCAGGGTTCCTTAGGGGCAAGCGGTGATTTGGCACCACTTTCACATCTTGCCTTAGTCCTAGTTGGAGAAGGAAAAGTGTTTTATAAAGGAAAACAAATGGAGGCCATAAGTGCACTTGTTCAAGAAAAAATAACACCTATTACTTTATCTGCAAAAGAAGGATTAGCCCTTATTAACGGTACTCAAGCCATGACAGCGATGGGTGTGCTCGCTTATATTGAGGCTGAAGATTTAGCTTTACAAGCAGATCAAATCTCATCACTTACCTTTGAAGCATTGCAAGGTGTCATTGATGCGATGGATGAAGATATTCATTTAGCACGCGGTTATAATGAACAAGTTGAAGTGGCAAAACGAATTAGAAAATATCTTGAAGGAAGTCAGTTAATTACTAACCAAGGAGAATTGCGTGTTCAGGATGCATACTCCCTTCGCTGCATTCCACAGGTACATGGTGCCACTTGGCAAACTTTAAACTATGTGAAAGAAAAGCTAGAAATAGAAATGAATGCTGTAACCGATAACCCTCTAATCTTTGATGATGGAGAAAAGGTACTCTCAGGTGGTAATTTCCACGGACAACCGATTGCATTTGCGATGGACTTCTTAGGAATTGGGATGGCGGAAATAGCAAATATTTCCGAACGTCGCATTGAACGTTTAGTCAATCCGCAATTAAATGATCTTCCTCCATTTTTAAGCCCTCAACCTGGATTACAATCTGGAGCTATGATCATGCAATATTGTGCGGCTTCCCTTGTATCTGAAAACAAAACACTTGCACATCCAGCAAGTGTGGACTCTATTCCGTCCTCTGCGAATCAAGAGGATCATGTTAGTATGGGAACGATTGGAGCAAGACATGCACATCAAATTATTCAAAATGTAAGAAATGTGTTGGCCATTGAGTTGATTTGTGCGATGCAAGCTTGTGATTTAAGAGGAAAAGAAAAAATGGCAGGTTTTACTCGTAACATTTTAGAAAATGGGAGAAAAGTCACACCCTTCATTACAGAAGATAGAGTATTTTCAGAAGACATTGAAAAAGTAGCTACTTGGTTAGCTAGTGGAATGGATACAAAAATAGATAAAAATGATATTCCTTTCGATTCTAAGTTGAAATTAAAAGCAATGAACCTATAGAACTTGTACTAATAGAACAAATATTTTACACATTCACTACTCTTAAACGCAATTCTAAAAAGACCTTTTTATGAAAAGAAAAATGGTCTTTTTTTATTTTTAAATATATATAGAATATAAAATGATTCAATAGGGAAATCTACCTCTTGTGGGGCAAGGTGAAAAGGCCACCTTTCGGTGACCAAATTCACATCATGAGCCCGACTTCTTTTCCCTTGAAAAATCAGGGTCATGACGTGATGAAGCAATTACATTACATAATTACTTCACATATTCTTATTTACCAATGAACATTTGTGTCCAATAGTCGCCTTCTTCTACATATCCAACTCCAATGTGAGTGTAGCTAGAACTTAAAATGTTTTTGCGATGACCTTCACTATTCATCCAAGCATTAACTACTTCTTCAGGTGTTTGCTGACCATAAGCAATATTCTCTGCAGCGGATGTGTAAGATATACCAAATGATGTCATCATATCAAAAGGTGAACCATAAGTTGGACTATTATGATCGAAGTATCCTCTAGATTGCATATCTGCAGACTTTGCCTCTGCAACTTCACTTAACTCTAAATCAACTTCAAGTGGAGCTAATCCATATTTAGCACGCTCCGCATTTGTTAAATCTACTACTTGTTGTTCAAAATCAGCTAAATCAGAAGCTTCTTCATTCGTTGTTTCATTTTCAGTAGTTGTAGTTTCTTCAGGTGCTTCTGTTGTTTGTGTTGGTTGAGCTGGTGCTTGGTAGTTAGGTTGAGCAACAACTTTTGGCGTTTTTACGCCCTGTGCATAGTTTCCTTGCTCTACTTGTTTCATAAGTTCATCAATATTGATGTTATATTGGCTGCCTACTTGGCTTATTGCTTTCTCTATCATTTGGTTCATCTCAGCTTGACTCAACTGAGAACCTACCTTATAAGTTTTTACTTGTAATTGACTAGCATCTGCAGAATTAATTCCTGTTGATGAAACTAATAATGCTGTGGCTGCTGCAATCGATAGAAACATTCCTTTTTTCATGATGTCAATTCCTCCTGGGTTTTGGTTTGTTTTTTTCTCTTGCACAATTACTATAACATACGTTTTTGAGAATTTAGGAGGATGAATCTTCCATCTATGAAAATAGAAATATATCATTTTATCTACACTTTTATCCCAAACATTGATATATCAATAGTTTGCAGCATATATTGATATAAATAAAAAGCAACCGTTTTCCACCCAAAATAAGATAAATAATCAAATTATTGGATGGAAAATAGGGTTGACATATTTTTATGAAAAGTATTATTTATGTAATGTTTTCAATTATTTAGTTGATTGAATCTGTTTATGCCTGTATCTATCGCTTTTTTCTCTAATATTAAGTTAATGTTATTTTAATGTTATTTTAATGTTTTATCAAATCTAATATATGGAAGATAGATAATCGATTACCTTATACATTCATATATAACGATAATAGACATAAAAAAGTTTTAGTTTTTATATTCATCTAATAGAAACCAGCAGCTAGATTTTTGTGACACATTTTATTAATCATTTATATACCTTTTAGAGATAAACCGCGTTAAATGACCTAATCACACATGGTTTATTCTCTCAAGGTATTTTTTTTATTTACTCAACCACCATTTTTCTTCCTCAATCAACCAATTCGGATCAAAAGCCATGTCCTTGCTCTCTTCTATTAATCTTATCGTTTCATCAAACTTCATTACTTCTTCTTTTATGGTTTGAAATGATTTCGCTTCTGTATTCATTCCAAACTGTTCTGCTCTATAAACAATCAGAACTTGATCTTCACTATATATTGGGTAATGATAGGCTTCTTGCCATACCTGTAAAAAAGACTTTCCTGTTGTATCTATATTTTTTTGATGTACTTCCCCATATAAACTTTCCCATGGATCGTTATAAACAACAGAGTAGAACTGCTTAGCAGCTTCAATCAGTTCACTTTCCTGTCCTGTTGGATGATTTACAGCGAATAACATTTCAATTAGATGTGCTAAGGAATATTTCTTATAAATATCTATAGCAACTTCAACAGTTCGGTTTGTTTTTTCGTCGGATAAAATAAGGTTGCCCTCTCTTGAATCACTAAACAAAATATCGTTAACTATAGGATGACCAAATGTAAAATCCTTATACTGTATTTGATTAAAATCAGCTTGAGATTCTGCCTTCACAATAAAATCTTGATGAATAGATAAAGAAGATAAGGCAATATTGTTTTTCGTTATACTGTTATATTGATTCTGAGTGTTGTCATTCGCATCATTTATGTCAATATTAGTTTCTTTAGTCTGTTCAGTTGCAAAAATCGGTTCTGAATCTCCTGCTAATTTAATAATGAAGATTACTGCTACAAATAAAAGTGTTGCAACCATTAAGATTTTTACCCATTTATTCGATTTCAACATTCAAGCCTCCTTCAATTTTATTTATAATTGTTACACCATTTATATCCATAACCCCATACGGTTTTAATCCAACTTGGCTTTGAGGGATTATCTTCAATTTTTTTACGCAGCCTTCTCATATTCACATCTACAATTTTTGGATTGCCTAGATAATCAATGCCCCAAATGTCATCCATTAATTCATTTCTACTGACAGCTCGACCTTGCTTTTCTTTTAATGTCCTTACTATCGTAAACTCTGTCGGTGTCAAATCAATCATCTTCTTACCTATTGCCATTCTTTTTTCATCAGGATACAAAACGATCAAAGAAGTCCAATTATAATTTTCAATGCCTTCTCCTTTAAAAGGTGCATTAAAACTTCCTAATGCGGGATAAAGGCAGCTTTTTCTCTCTATATCTATAGCTGTACACATGCCATCTTCTAATAAAAATTTGGTATTCATCTAACCCACCCTTAATTAATTTAATAGTTAACATCATATTTAGTATGGAGTTATATCTTTATTAATTAGAAACCGCATCATATCTATTTGTGACAATTTGTATGAATGAATCATACTGCTTATTTAAAACAAGCTCTATTTATAGAACGAAAAAAAGGTTTGAAAAGTTTTAATTACTTTAGCATCCAGTCATTAACTAGAATGCAAATGGATATCATTTTGAATTTAGTAAGTTTTTTTGAATCTACTTAAAAGTATAAAGATCAAAACTAAATAATTTATAAAACAAAACTAAAGAAAATCTTAAGAAAATTGTTGAGAACTCAAATAAATGGGTATACACAAACAAGGGGGTGTCCTAAAATTCCAAAAAAAGAAACTGAAGTAGATCGTTCATTCTACTTCAGTTTCTTTTGGATTGTAAATATTTTATTTTTGTTTCATTTCTTTAATAAATAGTGTTCCAATGATCTTGTTCGTTTTTCATTACGGACGATCTGCATAAAATTCTTCTTCTGTTTGTCCGGTTTCTTCCATATGTTTCTCTTTATAATATTCTTGTACCATATCATTTATTTCATTACTTGTTTTTCCTGCAGTGTCCATTCCCATCTCAATTGCCTGCTCCATGCTCCAGTTTAAAGTTCGAATATTCCCTATATGGTGTCCAAAAGTATCTACACCTAATTCTTTTGCTTCAGATAGTGTTTTATCCCACTCAATTAAACTTAGATCTAAAAACAGATTTAAAATTTGAGCAGCTGGTGTTTCTATCACAGCATATGTTCCATTTTCATTCACTGGTAAATCTATACTTGGATTTTCATAAACTTCATAAGCCATTGTTTTGATTTCTTCATCCGTTTTATCTGTTAAATCAATACCAGCATCTTGATATACTTTAGAATCAAGTTGGTAAGCTAATTTCAATTGTTCTATACCTTCTTCAATTGAACTTTGAAGAAAAACCTCTCTCTCTTGATCTACCTTAGCTATTATCTCTTCATTAGTTAGATCTGAAATATCTATTCCCATGAGTTCAGCTTCACCTTTTAAAATACCCATTTGATTAGATACTTTAACTTTAATTTCTTCTGCAATTTCCTTATTTGTTTTCCCTTCTGGATTCACTCCTGCCATTAATGCATCAAGTTCTAAAATAGATGCATTAGGATCGGTAGAGTGAACACCCATCCCTTCGTACTCCTTCAAAATTTCTCTAAACTCATGATATGTCACTATTTCTCCATTAACATCATAGGTTTTACCATCTTTAAATTGGATGATGATATTTCCTGCAATGTCATGAATCACTTTTCTGTCTAAGTCAAAAGTTAAACCATATTGTTTAAAAGTATCTAGTGGGACATCTACTTTTTTAACTTGTTCTTGTCCTATCACTCCTACTTCTGGTGGTTGAATGGGTTCATTTGAAGTATTTGCGTAAGAAAATGCCCCCCCTATGATTAACGCTGATAATGCTGTTGCTGCTACGATTTTTTTACCTTTCATATCTTCTTTATCTCCTTTTGTTTTTTCTGTTTTTTGTTTGTTCACCTTATAGAAACCAGCAGCTTGTTTTTTGTGACACTTAATAAATTTCTTTAAAAAAGTCTAGTTCAATTTATTTTTGAATAAGAAAAAATCTCCTGTAAAAGATGCCGTAGAAGATTATTTCATTATAAAGGATCAAGTCAACTTCACATGCGAGACAACCATATCATAACTGATTCTCTTATGAATGATAAGTGGAAATATGAGTAACACAACCCACAAAAGTGAAGTTAAGCTTCGCAGTAATGATCAAAATGGAAAGTAATGCTTTCCTATAATATTAAAATGACTAGGAAGATCTTAAGTCCCTAGTCATTTTGAAAAATATTATCATCGTTCGAATTTATTCTTTTGTTTGGTACACTAAATCTGATATTTCAGAAATAATCAAACCATTAATATCAAGACCTAGTTCTTTTGCTTCAGTTAACATATGATCCGCATGTAAAACATCATATCCAAAAAACATTGCAGCAACATTTTGGGCTGGTGTAGTTACTTTCATTTGATCTTCTAAATCATCTTGATTAAAGTATGGTATATCTATACTCCCGTTCATAAGAAGTTCATACATTTCTATTTTTATTTGTTCATCTGTTTTATTTGTTAAATCCAACCCTATATTTTGGTAAATCCCGGGATCAAGTTGGTAAGCTTCCTTCAAGTTTTTAATCCCATTTTGAATCGCTTCACTCACAGCACCTTCTAATTTCTCACTAAAATCATCCCTTAACTCTGATTCGGCCTCTCCTTCTATATCCATACCAATACTTTCTGCTTCAAATTTAATCAATGAAATCATTTTGTCTTTTTCAACAGCCTTGCGAATTTCTTCTTCCGACTTCCCTTTGATATTTATCCCTCTAATCAGCGCATCATCATACAATGTAAAGTCATTCTCATTGTATGGAATATCGATACCTCCATAACTTGCAATAATTTGTTTATATTCTTCCACTGTAATTGGATTATCATATGCATCATATATTTGGTCTTCTTCAAAATAAACGACAAGATTACCTGCTACATCTCGTATCACCTTTGATTCCGTATCATACTCAAGAGTATAATCTAATAAATTCTCTTGTATATATGAGAAAAATCCTTTTGCTGCTGAATTAATTTGTGGGATTGCTAACATGCTTGTAACAATAACAATGAATGAAGCAGCCATTACCCATTTCTTATAAAAAGTGATCGGTTTTCTTTTCTTATTCGAACCATCTTGTTCTATATGAACAAGGTTCTCCTGTTTTGAGGTTGCAGATGAATCGACTAACTTTTCTTCAAAACGATTCCATGCCACATCAATTTCTTCTTTTTCAAATTCGATTTGAGGTGTGCTCTTCTCCATGCTGTCTTCCATCCATTCATGAAACGCTTGTAGTTCTTCCAGCTTATGTTTACATTGACCACAAGTTTTTATATGTTTTTCAATACTTTTCCCCTGTTCTTCATCTGACTCACGATCTAGATATGCCTGTAAAATCTGATCATCGTAACACTTCATCATTCTCCCCCCCTTTTTGCTTATATAATTCACTAAATTTATTTCTTGCTCTTGATAACAGCTTTCCTACAGAAGTCTGTGTAATCCCTAAAGTATTAGCAACCTCTTTATAACTAAAACCAGAATATTTCATTAGTAATAAATTTCGCTCTCGATCATCCATCGTTTCCAAAATAGCTTGCACATTAGATACTTCATCTTTATGAAGAAATTGATCCTCTGAGGAAGTAATCGTTTCCTCTATACTCGTTGATTCTTTTTTTATTCGTTCAGCTTCCCTCTTCTCTGAGCGAATATGATTATATGACGCATAGGTTGCTGATTTCCTTAACCATGCAGGTATATTCTCTATTTCATTCCAATTTACATTATATAATTGCATAAACACATCTTGAGCAAGATCTTCAGCGATAGCTCGATCACGTAAAATTTGGTTGATTTTATTTACAACTAGCGAATAATGATCTTTAAAGATCTGCTTAAACTGTTGCTGCTCTGTCACTTTTCCCACCTTTTCTCTATTTAATTTAACTTCGTACTCATTGTTTCCTTTCAATAAAGGGTATCCTTTACGCAAATTATTTAGTCAGTCACCTTAAAGAAACCACTATAAATTGATTTGTGACAGTAAATATATCAGGAAAATATTTCTAAAACACAAATAAAGCGAAGACTATTACAGTCTTCGCTTCTACTTATCACTACAGTCATCTTACTATTTTATTTAATATATTAATGCTCATCCTCATGCTCTTCCCCTTTAGAGCCACTCACAGGAAGCGTATCCCAGAAGGAAGTATCTACAGTTTCGATGGAACCATCTACAAATGATTCAAGTACCGCTTTCATTGCTGTCACACCTTGTTGAATGAGATATCCATTACTTTTTTGACCCAATACATACGGTTCATAGTAATGATCTGCCATCCCTCTCATTTCAAACAACAAAGTTGCAATCCCATATTCCAAAGCAAGACCATTTCGGCTAATTGTTGGTGCAGTCCCACCTCGATACTTGGATAATAATCCGTATCCTTTATCATCAACAGCATTATACACGATAGCTCCTAATTGTTTAGAACGTTCTCTCACCTCAGGATCTACACCTTCATTAGTAGGATATAAGATAGAGCCAGATACATATTCATCTGTATCCCCTAATGTTGTTTGTGTGCCTTGATGATGAAAGTCAATCATAAAATCAGGTTCATATTTTTGAATCACATTTTCATGAAGTGCTTTGGTCTCTGGTTGATCACGATTCACATGATCACGATTCAAGTCAAAACCATCTGCATTATAACGAGTATGTGTACCCGCTACGTAATCATCTAGTGAAAAATTCACATCCCCTTCTGCACCATCTACATTTAAACGAGGTGCAATTAATATGTTTACGTTATCAATAATGTCTTGCACTTGTTTACTGTTATTTGTTAAATACTTTATGACTTCAAGTGCTGATTCAGTTGTCAATGCTTCATTTCCGTGCTGTTGGGTTAGAAACAAAACAGTAGGATTATCTTCATTATCACCAAATCTAGCTAAATACAAATCCCTGCCTTTTATGGATTGACCATAAACCTCAAGTATCATGTCATCCGAACGTTTTGCATATTGCTCTAGGGATTTTACCAATTCATCATACGTATGAAGGCGTTCATTTTGGATTGTTTCATTTCCGTTATAGTTAGGGCCTTCTCCTTCTGCTTGTGCTGATTGAACTGTTCCAAAAAGTGAACCGATTAACACTAAACATAATGCCAAAACCAAACCATTCTTTTTCAATACAATCCCTCCTAAAATATGAACTCTTTTAGGTTGATTCTAGTTGGAATATTTAACCTATTTCTATACTGATGTAACACTTCCCTTTAAGTCTATGGTTAATCTACTAAAAATAGTTATATTTTATTATTTTTATCAACCTATGGTCGGTCATTTATATGAATGGTGATAGGACTTGTGAATCAAGACTTATTTGCTTAGAAAGGCATGACAAAATAAATAAGAGGTCTGTCTTCCCACATTCCTGTACTTCTATCTGACCATAATGGTTATATCCAACCGCTAAAACCTCTCCCTCAGATGTTACACCTAAGGTATGGAAACCTCCTGCGATGATCTGCACAATTCCTTGATTGTTATTGTTCCACTCATCTACTTTTATTTGGTCATAATCGTCATATCCAATCGCTAAAACCTCTCCGTCAGATGTTAATCCTACGGTATGGAAATTCCCTGCTGAGATCTGTACAATTTCTTGATCGTTATCGTTCCATTGCTCCACGTCTGTCTGATTATGATCATTATTTCCAACAGCTAAAACTTGTCCGTCTGATGTTAATCCCACAGTATGTAAAGTTCCTGAGACTACTTGTTTAATATCTTCCCAATTTTCAACACCTTGAAAAGAATCTGATTTTCCAATCCCAACTACCTTATCTTGATTTGTTAACGCTAAGGTATGTTGTTTTCCTGCTGCGATGCGAACTTGTTCATAATCTGAAATATTTAGACGTAGTTCTGCACTTTCCAATGTATGCTGCTGCAATAAAGGTTGAAAAAATAAGATTAGTGCTAATAATATTGAAATAACTTTATAATTTGTTGGTTTCACTGTATTGCTCCTCGTATAGTATTTTTAATATCTCTTTTAATCTGAATGACATCATATGTTTGTGAATAGAATCACCTTACTTTCGATACATCATAAAATCGTAATATATCGATATAATGATACTTATATGAATCTAGTATATTGGTAATCAAATGTCAATCTTGATTAATTTAAGTGTTTTACTATACAAAAAATAAAGTTCAAATTACCTATCTGAACTCTACTCAATCCACTCATTATTCTATCTCATTTAATCTCTTCAAATACATATTTAATAGAGCCATCTTTTTCTTTTAAGCTTTACTGGCTCATCTTCATTAAACATCTTATTATCAACTAATTTCTTTGCATTTTCTAACATTTTATATCTTACACTTTCCCCAAACTCTTGCTGAATCTTCTCATAAGATCGAATTAAATCATCATATTGATCTTCTTCCGTTGCAACAAAGTGAGTTAATTGTCCAGCAATGAATTGAAGTGCAGTTTTTTGTGTTTTTTTACCAAATCTACCCATTAAACTTGATGCTCCTACTTGAGTAAACACTCCTTTCCTTACAAGACGATATAAAATGGTTGGATTATTAACAATAGCTGCATTTCGCTCAGGTAAAACAATAACTGGTTTTAACCCTATCATTTGAAGCTCATATATTACTCGATATATACTCTGAGGTATATGGATTGATGGCAAGGAAATAAAAATATACTTATTATCATTATTTAGCGAAAGTATTATATCTCTGTTAAAATCTTCAACTATCTCATCATATATTACAACTTGATGACCTACTAGTACCTTTATATTCATACCCTCTTTTTTTATATTTTCATTTAACTCAGAAACAACGGACAATAAATGTTCTTTTTCACTTAAGAGTTTCTCTTTATTAAAACGATGAATAGCTACAATATGTGTTACCCCTTGTTTTTCTACTTCCTTTAACGTTCTTAATTTCCAAAATCTCTCCTTCGTAATATCATCTATTCGTGATAGAAAATTGCAATTTATATCAATCATGGTAAAGTCACTCTCCTAGATTTTTATTCACCTTACTCAAAATATTAGATTGCGTTTGTGAAGGCTGTGTGAAGTCATAAAAATCACATGAATTTCAAGTTATGTAATAAAATATTTGTTTATCCTTCCGACCTAGAATTTATGTTCTAAAGAATCACTTCACAGTGGTTTCACATAACAGGTCTAATATTTGTTTAACGAATCAAGTACTAGATTAAAGGAGTGCAAAACATGGATATAAATTACCTTAGAGATCAAACCTTAGGTTATGGAAGCGTTTTGAATGGTCCATATGGTGAACGTCTAATTACTTACGCAGACTATATGACTTCTGGAAAAGGACTTCATTTTTTAGAGAACTATTACATAAAGTTAAGTGAAACTTATTCCAATACCCATACCGAGCAAGACTATACAGGGAAAGTTACTGAACAACTCTATCATCATGCAAAAGAAATAATACTGAAAAGTGTGAAGGCGAACGATCAGTACTGTATTTTTCCATCTGGAACTGAAACTACAGAAGCTATTCATCGGCTCATAAAGATTCTAGGATTATACAAAACACCTGGATACATGCAAAGACGAGAAGAATATCTTTCCAAAATAGGACAAAGCGATCAGGATATAAGTATCGTTCGAAACTTTGAAGAAAATTTCCAAACCACTCGACCAGTAGTCTTTATTAGTTCCTATGAACATCATGCTAATGAAATCCAGTGGCGTGAAAGTCATGCAGAAGTTGTAAAAATTAAGATGGATGAATTAGGATTATTTGACCTTAAAGACTTAAAGTGCAAGGTTGCAAATCCCAAATACAAGAACAGGTTGAAAATTGGGTCATTCTCAGCAGCATCAAGTGTAACAGGAATTAAAACACCTGTTGCCGAAGTGGCAGAAATCATGCATTTTTATGGTGGTCTTGTCTTTTTTGACTATACTGTAGCAGGACCTTATTTGGATATAAATATGACTAAAAGTGCTTTAGAATATTTTGACGGGATCTATCTGTCTATGCATAAATTTTTGGGTGGTCAAAACACTACTGGACTTTTAATCATGAAGAAAAATCTATACAATCCCGAGACATCACCATCCATAATTAACAGTGAAACTATTAAATGTGCAGTAGAGGATTACCACCAGTATATTCAAGATATAAAAGCCAGAGAAGATGAGGAAACTCCAAACATGATGCAGCTGATAAAAGCAGCGATGGCTCTTGATTTAAAGGAAACTTTGGGGGTAGATTATATCCAAAGGGTAGAACAACTTCGTATTTCTCAAGCCATTGAAACTTTGAGACCTGAGCGAAATATAGATATCCTTGGAAATCCAAATCCAAAACGAAGGCTAGGGATTTTTTCATTTAATATTAGATATCGTAATGGATATTTACACCAAGGTTTTATCTCCGCCTTACTGAACGATTTATTTGGAATACAATCCTGTTCAGGTTGTGCTAATGCTGGACATTATGACACCAAACTTTTGAAACCTGAGCTAAATAATATGAGGAAACTCACTGATGCACTAAATATGGGGATCAAGGCTATGAAACCAGGTTGGACACGCGTTCATTTTCATTTTACAATGGATGATGAAGCATTTAAATTTATTATTAAAGCCATTCAATTTGTGGCAAGGTACGGATATTTATTTTTACATGAATACACAGTATCACCTGCAACTGGACGGTGGAAGAACAGAAATATAAAAAATGAATTCCCAGCAAAGTTAAGCCTTATTGTTGCAATGCAAACAAAACGTTTAAAAATAGTATCCAGACACAGTAGTTTTGGACGGAATTATCGGAAATATATGAAATTCGCAAATAAGAAAAGATTGGAGCTTGAAAAGAAGACGATTAGTCTTACAAAATTTGGTCAACGTGAACTGCACGATATTGCCTGGTTTTACTATGCTCACAAAAAAGAATAAGTTTTTACGGAGGAATATGGATGAAAATCCTTGTTGTTGATGATGAGTTCCATATAAGAAAAGTAATTGGAGACTACTTAAGAACAGAAGGTTATGAAGTGTTTGAAGGCACTGACGGATTGGATTGCATCGAACAACTAAAGTCAAGACCAGATGTGGATTTAATTTTACTTGATGTTAGAATGCCGAAGTTGACAGGATTTGAAGCAATAGAACAAATTAAGAAGATAACGGATGCACCTATACTTTTTTTGACTGCACTGGATGAGTCCTTTGATGAAATTAAAGGTCTGAATTTAGGTGCAGATGACTACATAACAAAACCATTTCGATACGATATTTTAATTGCTCGTGTAAATTCAGCACTCAGACGTAGAAAAGCATTAAAACCAACAGTTTTTGAAAGCAAAAATTTTAAAATGGACTTTTCAAAACGTGAAGTTAAAATATTTGAAACACCTGTTACTTTGACTAAAATGGAATTTGAGCTCCTTGAGTATTTTGTTAAAAACAATGAACTTGTTCTTGATAGAAACAGAATTCTTGATAGTGTTTGGGGATATGACTATTACGGGGATCCACGTACAGTGGATACACATGTTAAAACATTAAGAGTAAAATTGGGAGAGTATGGTGAGTGGATATTAACAAAGCGGGGTGTAGGTTATCAGTTTAAGGTGGAGTAATATTCGCAATATGAGCATCAAAATGACTTTGATCTTTTCATTGGTGTTTTTTTTGCTGTTAGGAACCCTATTGTTTATCAATGCATTTTTTATGGAAACATATGTGATATGGAATGCACATCGAGATATGGAAAACACTGCAATTGAATTAAATGAGAAGGTTCGTGAGAATCCAAATTATTACTGGATTAATGATATCCGGGAGGAAAGTCTATATCTTATTTTCGATGAGGAAACAATTAATCCACCGCCCCCGCATCCTGGTACTCAAACAGAACCACCTTCTAATACTCGATCTGAACGATCAAATGGTGAACAATCACCACCGAGAAGAGCTGTTGAAGCCTTTATGAAAGAAGCACCCTATTTGATAAATCAGGTCAAGGGAAGTCCTGATAAGATGCTCAAAGGTGCCGATCAAATGGGTAAAGGAACATACATGGCCATTTATCACTTAAAGGTATTAGATAATGGTGATTTAATTATACAAGTTTATCAAGGTAAAGAAGCATTTGAAACGATCTCTGTAACCATGAGATTTTTATACACTGCATCGACCTTTATCTTTATATTGGGGATAACAATAATCTGGAAAATCTCAAATATAATAGGACAAAAAGCGAAAAATATGAGTGCGAAAACAAAAAAAATGGGTGAGTTGGATTTTTCCGATCCAATTACAGTAAATAGTAAAGATGAAATTGGACATCTGTCTCATAATATCAACACCCTTTCAAATAAGCTAGAGGATGTCATTGGTGATCTTAAAATTTCAAATGAGAAACTGAATGTAGAACTTGAAAAAGAACGAAGTATGGAGCAAATGCGTAGACAATTTGTTTCAGATGTATCTCATGAATTGAAGAATCCGCTAAGTATGATTCAAGGATATGCTGATGGATTGTTTCATGACATCCCAAAAACAGAAGCTGATAAAAAATACTATCAAAAAGTGATTGTTGAAGAGGCTGATCGACTTGGAAAGCTTCTTAAGGACTTACTAGATTTATCGAGTTATGAATCAGGCGTTTTTAAGTTAACCTATGAACAAGTTGATTTGAATGAACTAATAAGTAATACATTGGATCGTTACCGATTGAAAGCAAACGAAAAAGAACTTTCCATTCAAATGGAGTTAAATGAAATCCCAATTATTTATGCCGACCCAAGAAGATTGGAACAAATCTTAGTCAATCTTGTATCCAATGCACTTAAATACTCCGATCAAGAAGGAAAAATTGTCATCAGGACTCATCATAATGGAGAACAAGTTACTTTTTTGATAGCTAATACAGGTGACTTGTTAAATCAAAAGCAAATGGACATGATATGGAACAGCTTCCATCAAGTGGATAGCACACGTTCGGGTAATGGTTTAGGACTTCCTATAGTCAAGAGTATCGTAAAGCTTCATAAAGGAAATTGTATGGTTTCAGTTGAAAACGAGATGAATTGCTTTAAGGTTCAGTTGCCAGTTACTTCATAAGTCATATTGCAAGAAACCCACAACATATTACCTTTTTTCAATTAATATGAAATATTTATAGAGTAAGGGGCTGGCTTTCCAGCCCTTCTCAATACTTATTTAAGCTTGCTCAATTTCCTCAACAATCAATGACAACTCTTCCCAACGTAGCATCGTTTTCTCTAGTAACTGCTCTGTTTTTTGTTGCTCTTCATAGAGTTCACTTACTTTTTCAGAGTCGCTACCCGCTTCAACAATCTCTTTTTCAATTTCTGAAATTCGCTGTTCTAAAGCGGCAATTTTATCTTCAATCTCATCCCATTCTATTTGTTCTTTATAGGACAACTTCTTGCGCCGTTCTTTTTTTTGTGTCTCTTTTATGTCATCCCCTGCAATTTGTTTCTCAAGTGTTTGTTTTTCTTTTTCAGCACTTTTCATTTCCATATACTCAGTGTAGTTTCCTTGAAAACGAGTAATTACGCCGTTTCCTTCAAAACAAATGAGATGATCTACTACACGGTCTAAGAAGTATCGATCATGAGAAACACTAATAACAACACCATTAAAAACTTCTAAATAATCCTCTAATATGGTTAGAGTCTGAATATCTAAATCATTCGTTGGCTCATCCAGCAGTAAAACATTCGGTTCAGACATTAATATCGATAACAAATATAACCGACGACGCTCTCCCCCAGATAATTTACGGATATAAGTCCATTGGATGCTTCTAGGGAATAGAAATCGCTCTAACATCTGCTCTGCTGTGATTGTCGTGCCATCTGCTGTTTTTACAATTTCTGCTTTTTGTTTAATATATTCAACGACTCTTAAATCCCCATCTAATTCCTCGTTATTTTGCGTATAATAACCTACTTTTACGGTTTCTCCAACTTCAATGGTGCCTGCATCCGGTTTGATTTTACCTGCTAACATATTTAACAAAGTAGATTTTCCACTTCCATTTGGTCCAATAATGCCTAACCGTTCATCAGGTACAACTAAATAGTTGAAATGATCAATCAGTTTTTTGTCCTCTATTGTTTTAGATAACTCTTCAATCTCAAATACTTTTTTTCCGAGTCTATTCGATCCAATCGAAATGTCTAAAGGGTCCTCTTTAGCGATTGTTTTTTTATTTTGCAGCTCATGCACTCTTTGTATACGTGCCTTCTGTTTTGTCGTTCTTGCTTTAGCTCCTCTACGCAACCAAGCTAGTTCTTTCCGTAGTAAGTTTTTACGTTTGCTTTCATCGATAACGGCTTGCTCTTCTCTCTCAGCCTTTTTCTCTAAAAAAGTCTCATAATTCCCTTCATACGCATAAAGCTTTCCGTGATCTAATTCAAACATACGATTTGTTACACGGTTTAAAAAGTAACGATCATGAGTAACGAGAATGAGCGCCCCTTGATATTTTGATAAATAACCCTCCAACCACTCTATTGTCTCATTATCTAAATGATTCGTCGGTTCATCTAAAATAAGCAAATCCGCAGATTGAATAAGTGCCTTCGCAATGGCGACCTTCTTCCGTTGTCCACCAGATAATTGTTTCACTTTTTGTGTAAAGTTTGTAATCCCTAATCTAGTTAATACCGTTTTTGCAGTTGTATTCGCTTCCCATGCATCCTCTTGGTCCATTTTCTGCTGTTTTTTAAATAGGGCTTCCTGTTTCCTCTCATTATTCGAATCAAGTTCCAATTCCATTAGAGCTAACTCATACTCTCGTAATGTAATCATCATGGAAGAATTTCCATAATAAATTTGCTCTAACACCGTTAAGTCTTCTTCAAACTGAGGATCTTGAGGGAGGTATTCAATATGAAACTGATTTGCATGCATCAAATCCCCTTTTTCAACCGAATCCAGTCCTGCAATGACTTTTAACAAGGTAGATTTCCCCGTTCCGTTCACACCGATTAAACCGATTTTTTGTTTCTCGGATATAGTAAAAGAGATATCATCAAATAGGACCTTATCTCCATAGGTTTTTAATAGATGTTCTACTGTAAGAATACTCATTCCATTATCATTCCTTGTTTCTGGCTTAATGATTTCATTAGCATCATATTTTGTTCCTTCTACTATCTCATATTTTCGCAAAAAATCACACTCCTATCCAATGAAATAAGCTTTTAGAGCTATCCTGACAGGTTTATGGCAGTGTTCATTTGTTATAATTATAGGATGATTTAAAAACAACAAACTATGAAGCTAATTTTTCATTACTTTCTACAGACTCATTATTTTTCTCCACTCTCTTTTGAAGTTCATCAAAGATCAAATAATAGATTGTTATTCCTGCAAACCCTATACCCACTATGACCAAACTCATCATTGAAGGTGATAAATAAGCACTAATCGTTACAGATATGGATGAGATCACTAGTGCAAAATGAAATGACATTTGAACCACCGCCATATAAGAACTTCTAACATATTCTGGGGGGATAGCAGCTGTATAAGACTGCTGAACTGGTAATTTAACGACTTCCCCTAGTGTTCCGATGATCATAAATATAAATAATAGCCAAATACTGTTTGAGTAAGATACAACCCCATATCCAACAACGAATAGGACGGAACCGATAAGCAACACACTTTTATCCGAGTATCTTTCAAATAATTTAGTAGTAAAAAGAAGAAAGATCACAACTAACACTGTATTTTCAGTAAGTAAAAATCCAACCATGTTTACTCCGTCTACATCCCAATACAAGAATTTTTGTGTCCCCATTCCTTCACTCAAACGAATACCGATATAATTGGCCAATTGAAATTCCATGGACAAAATTAATACGCCTGCAACCATAAACCAAACAAATAATTTATCTTTAAAAACAAGGGTATACGTGGTTAACATTTCCACCATATGTGATGAAGCATTATCCCTTTTGGTTGGAATGTAACTTTCTTCAATGAAAAATAAAATTAAAATCACAACAGACAAAGCTCCGAATGATAGTGCAATGAGTAATTCAAACAAGTAGTTTTCGAAAAATAACGCACCTAATATAGCACCAAGCGCAATCGATAAATTATTTGCCCAGTAGGTGATCGAGTACATCACTTTCCGTTGTTCTGGTTTACTTACATCAATTAACATGGCTTGATTTGCGGGACCTGAGAGCCCCATAAAGACTGTATTTGCCGTCATCATAAGAAAGGTGATAGCTACTGATTCAAACCAAGGCGAATTAGAAATCATCATGATAACAAAGGCCATAAATCTGCCAATTTCAGCATATAACATTATTTTTTTTCTACCATAATTATCGGAAAAATAACCACCAAAGAAACTAATGACAATACCTATGATTACATTCATTAGAAGTAATACTCCTGCTGTCTTCAACCCATAATGACTTGATAAATATATCGCCATAAAAGGGAAGATCATACTTCCTATAAATTTACTAATGAAGGTTTCAACTATTCTAATCTTTATATTCATGTGAAAATCTTTAAACTTCATTCCCTTTCCACCTCCAAGGTTCTCTTTATTTACCGATGCATCAGTTTGATTATTTAAGAGCTCTTTATCTTATGCATCATTATGCTTTATACAAAAGAGGTAAAAAAGGGTATAATTAATTCAACAACAACCCCTTTTATAAATTAGTGGGTTTATCAAATCCCTAGATAACATTCGATCTTTGAGTTGTTCTAAAATAAAGGAGGTAGAATCAAGTGAAGGACTTAGATTATTTTCAAATGCGATCTCTTTTTTACACTAGAGAGAACAACAATACTGTTGAATTTAAGCTTAAAGAGCTCCAATCTTTATGGTATTGTAATATGAAAAACACAAAGCTGAAAGTTAAAAAATTTGAAGCAGAAGGAAAATACATATATAAACCTGGAAGAGGTAGAGGGAATTCATCACAACTCTTTTTTCACATGCCTTTTCAAGAGGAGATCCAATTAGTCATCAACAATTATATTAAACATGATCGTTTAGAGGATGCATTTCAATTATTACAACTCCCGATTCCAAAGTCTTGGGTTCTGGATCTAACAAAGGAAATTCAAAAAAAGTTCGGGTATCAATCTAATCCTTCAAAGGATGTACTACGTCAAATGATGTTAAAAAGAATTGTAACTCTAGATCCACTTCAAATTACCATTAATTTTGAAGAATATTTAATATCTCATCTAGGAAGCACACTTGTTACTTTTGATCAAAAAACGGATACGGTGCAGCCTCACTTAGCACATCATTGGGACACAAGTAATCATCATAAAACCTGGACATTTCATCTAAGAAAAGGTGTTCATTTTCATCACCAACGTATATTAAACAGCGAAGATGTGAAGTTTACCTTCGAGCGATATAATGAATCTTCCTCCGCAAAACAGTGGCTAGTAGATAACATTTCACAAATTGAATGTATATCACCTTATATTGTCCGTTTTCATTTATCAAAACCAAATCCATTGTTTTTACGTTATGTTAGTACAACCGCACTTTCTATCTTACCTAAGGACGAACCTTTTGATGAATATAAATGGATAGGAACAGGACCCTTTCAACTAAAAAAAAGAACCAAAAATATGATTGTGTTAGAAGCTTTTGATCTATACTTTTTAGAGCGTCCGTTTATAGATGAAATAGAATTTTACCTCGTATCCAACGAAGCCAAAGATGTGATGAACATTCAAATTAGAGGAGTGGATGCGGTTGAAGAATCTTCTATCAACAAAGTGGATACAATTAATGGAGTTCGTTTCCTTGCAATAAACTTTAATAAACCTTCTATTGTTCATAATCTTTCATTTAGAACTGCACTTTATCATTTGCTTTATATGAAAAAAATGTGGAAAGATTGTGGATACGATCATTTAACAGAATCAACAAGTTACTTTCCATGGAAATCTAAACAACCTCAACCAAAAAACAGAAAACTCATAAAGGCATTATTGCAGGCATCAGGATATCAAGGAGAGTTGCTGGCAGTCTACACGAAAAACATAGACACTGAAATTCAAAAAGCAGAATGGTTAGTAGCAGAGGCTGATGAGGTAGGAATTAAGCTAGAATATAAAGTATTTGATATGGATGACTTTTACTCCCCTTTATTAGATCAAGATGCCGATTTATTATTTGCTAGTGAAGTCTCTTCCTATGATCATCATCTATCTTTCATAGAAGCTCTCTCTAACAAAACCAATCTATTCCAGAGATTTCTTAGTAAAGAACATATAAGTGATATGGAACACTTACTATCAAAAATGAAATTTGAAGCAGACAAAAACATGCGAGAATATTGGATGGATCAAATAGAGCAATATTTTAGACAGGATCATCTCATTCTCTATTTATACCACCCTCGTATTCAACGAACTTTTAATCATACAATACAAGATTCTGAGTTTGAAGCTCTAGGCTATGATGATTTTCGGAAAGCGTGGATTAATATGAATCAGTAAAGAGGATTTAATCATTTTTGAACATGATTTATAACCATTTCTAAAAACGGATCTATTCCATTTTTAAAATCTTCAATTGTGTATGGTACTTCAAGATCTGGATATAACGCGTCTAGATCTTTTTTGTCCATATTAAAGTATTTCGTTGAATATTGAACTAGAATACCTGAGTTCTTTAACTTAAAAACTTGGCTTTCACCATAACTATTAGGCTTTGCACCAGTAGGTTCACCTACCAAAATAGCATTCGTATATTGTTTTAATTCCATGGAATTTATACGAGCAGAGGAGAATGTTCTCCCACCAATGAGAACATACAACTTTCCTTTTTGATTTAACTCATGTTTTTCAATAGCTTTGAAGAAAGGTGCAAATATAGAAGAATCTCCACCTGTATTATCTCTCAAGTCAATAACTAATTTATCAGTTTCATTGTTATCCATAAAATCAAATACTTCTTTTACAAAGTGATCAAAAGGCATTTCTTTCATTTCCATACATTGATTATATTGAATATATACTATTTTAGTTTTAGGTAAATATTCAAACCAATAATTCTGATCTTTATTTTGATAGAAAAGTGGATTCAATTCATTTTTTATTACAAAATTAGGGTTATCTATTTTAGACACTATTAAATCCAAAACCTCTCCTTCTTCATTTTCGAAACTGAATGAGGTTTTTTTATTCATATCTTCTATGATACCCAATCCATACAATACTTCTGGAATTAAAAGATAGGAAGGAATTTTCTTCTTCAACCAATATTCATTTTCATAAGAGATCACTGAAGATACTTGCTTGATCACGTGATTAATTTCTATGCCATTTAATTTTACTAGTTTAGTGTACAATGCTTCTTCATATTCTTTCGTCGTATTTCTCACAAATATACCTTCATCAAACCAATAAAAATCGAATGGATATTTTTCATCTATAAAATAACCACCCATTCCTGTATGAGCCACACCTAATGAAGAAATAATTTGATTTAATCTAACTTTAATTTGAGCATCATTTAAATGTGGAACATCTATCTTGAATAATTCAATTTTTTGATAAAAGTCATCTTCATCAATAAGTGAATAGAAATCTACTTGTTTTGCAGGTAATCGTTGAGCAAATTCTTCGATGTCCTCCAACCACATTTCTGTCGTTAGCATTGATTCCATTATAATTTCTTCTTGACTGCATCCTGCAATAAAAAATACAACGATCATACTAAATAAACCCTTTTTCATATACTCCTCCACTATCATACAAACCTTCCTCAAAAGCCCCGAATCAATTCCACTCCAAAAATTCTAATCGATTTCCAAAAGGGTCATTTACAAAAAATCGTGTGACGTCATTTCGTGTTTCATCAACTTTTATTTCTATCCCCTGTGCTTTTAAATGGGCTCCTAATTCAAGAACATTTTTCACTTCAAATCCAGGGTGTGCTTTCTTTGCTGGATGAAAGTCTTCCTGTACGCCAATATGAACTTCATGAATCCCACATTGGAACCAAACACCACCTCTAACTCGCAGCTTTTCAGGTTTTGGTATTTCTTCCATACCCAGAATATCCTCATAAAAATGTCTTGTTTTGTCCTCACAGTTTTTAGGTGCTGCTAATTGTACATGATCAATACCTTTAAATTCATGCATGATTTCAGTCCTCTCAGCTTTATATTGTTTTGAATAATGAAACTTAATTTCATTTTCATTATACAACCCTAATTTATTATTGTAAAATATTCCAATCAAAAGATGAGGGTTATTTTACACAGCAAAAAAAACCAACCATCTTATTCAAGAGATTGGTTGGCCTAAAAAACAGTTCATTTTATCACGTTCTACTTGCTTAAAGTAAAATTCATTCTATTTCAATTCTTCCTTCGTATAATAAGCAATCCCGATTGTCCCAGGACCTACATGCAATCCAGCAACTGGACCAATAGGAGCTAGTCCGACGGCTCTATCGATTTTCTCACCTATTTTATCTGCGATGGATCTGGCTTGTTTTTCACAGTGAATATGATGAATGATTACGTCACCTAAGCCATGTTCTTTTATATTCTCATAAAATTCGTTCATCATTTTTTCAAGTGCACGTTTCTTAGTTCTAGCATTGCTAAACACACCCGTTTTACCATCCTTAACAGTAAGGATAGGTTTAATTTGTAGTACAGACCCTATTAAAGCCTTTGCTGTACCAATTCTTCCACCTCTTTTCAAGTATTCCAATGTCTCTGGAACAAAAAGAATTCGGCTTCTATTTAAATTCTTCTGTATTGCATCAACGACGCCAGGAATGTCTTTCCCTGCTTTTGCTGCTCTCGCAGCTGCAATGGTTGCAAAACCAAGCTGCATAATATTCACTCTTGAGTCTATCAACTCGATGTTCGCTTCAGGATACTTTTCTAATAATATATTTTTAACCATTAAAGCAGTTTCATATGTTCCGCTCATCTCAGAAGAAACAAACACACCTACGATATCATCTCCATTTTTGATATGATTTTCAAATACTTCATGAAATTCATCTACAGAGGGCTGAGAGGAGCTTGGCAAATCTTTTCTAATGGCTAATTTCTCATAAAATTTTTCTTCATCAATATCTAATTCTCTTTCACATTGACCTTCATCTACAACATTTTGTGATACGACAGAGATCTCAAATTGATGCAATAAAAAATCCGGAATGTAAGACGTGCTATCTGTAACAATTTTAACTGTCATTATTCGGCCACCTTCATGTGTAAGTCTTTGCTAGTCCTGTTATACCATTGTATCGCAGTACTTGTCCATGGTAAAATTCATTAATCTGATTTTATCATTATGTTAAGGGATTTATATTAAAAGTTCCTTTTCCGTATAATAAGTAATGCCAATTGCACCTGGTCCAACATGTGTACCTACGACAGGTCCTATAGGACAAATCTGAACTTTTTTTCCTGCAATTTCTTTTATGGTTTCAGCTAGACTTTTTGCTTCCTCTTCATTCTGAATATGATGCACAATCACATCACCTAAACCAAATGTTTTGATATTATCATAGAACACGTTTGTCATTTTGGTCACCGCTCGTTTTTTTGTTCTTATTTTATCAATCACATTCGTTTTTCCATCCGAAACGGTTAGAATGGGTTTGATTTTAAGCACAGAGCTTAATAAAGCTTTGGCAGAACCAATTCTTCCCCCTTTTTTTAAATACTCCAACGTTTCTGGAATGAAAATAAATCGACTTCTCTTCATATTATTTATAGCCGCTTCTACAACATCTCTTATACAATTCCCTACAGCTGCTTCCTTCGCAGCTGCTAATGCGGCAAAACCCAACTGCATGCTGGTTGACCCTGAATCAATAATTTCGATGCTTGCATTAGGATGCTTTTCTAAAATCATATTACTTGCTAAAAGTGCAGTAGAATAAGCTCCACTCATTTCAGAAGAAATAAATATTGCGACAATATCATGATTTTGCTTCACTAAATTTTCAAAAATAGAATATAAATCATGCACCGATGGTTGTGAAGAAGTCGGCAGTGCATTACTCTTTGCTAGCTTATTATAAAAATATTCACTGCTTACATCCGTTTCTTTAAATGATTCATCTTCGAATGTCACACTTAGAGGTACTACCGTAATATCATACTGTTTTTGAATCTTTTCAGGTATATAGGACGTACTATCTGTAACGACTCTAATAGCCATGTATTTTCTCCACCTTAACACGATATTTCATTTACATACCACTCAACACTTCAGTATGTATAACAAACGATGAATGACTCATTTGATTCATCTGATTTATTTATGTTTTACTTTTATTATTATCTATCACAATATGGAAAATATAAATTATTTTGTGACCTATTGCTGTTTTGACTCCATAATTATCAATATATCATTCGGTATACTATTGTTAAATAGGTCTTTAATCATATGTTTTCAAAACAATGGTGTATCTTCTGTAAAAGGATTTAAACCTTCCATGTGATCTTGTACCACTTTCTTGAATACGTCCAGAGCCTCCTTATACGTATTTAAAGATAAATTGCCGTAACTAATCCTAAGATGATTCACCTCTGGTTCATTGGGATAACACATCGCTGAAGGCATGAATAAAAGCTCTTGTTTCAAAGCATCGATGAGTAAATGCTCTGTATTTACATGTGATGGGAAAGTAATCCACATTACTGGTCCACCATTAGGAATCGTCCATTTAAGACCTTCAATATTCAACTCATTCAAGGCGTTAATTAGTAAATTCCTTCTCAAAAGCAGTAATTTATTCATCTTTTTAAAATGAGATTCAAAATTAAATGACTGAATAAATCGAGCAATAATCCTCTGATTCAATAGAGGGGAGCCAAGATCTGAAACACTTTTAGCCGCTTTTAATTTATTTAATATTTTCCCATCAGCTACAATGCAGCCCACCCTAAAACCAGGCGAAATCGGTTTACTGAAGCTTTTTAAATAAATGACATGGCCATTCTCATCCATTGATTTCATCGGTTTTGTAGGTGCCTCAAATCTTAGTTCACCCCACGGATCGTCTTCCATGATGATGACTTGAAAAGCCTGTGCAATTTCAACTAATCGCCTGCGTTTCTTTTCACTAAGTGTGGTGCCTGTAGGATTCTGAAATGTAGGATTTGTATAAATAAACTTCGGCGAAAACTGCTCGCACATCTGTAATAATACATTTAAGTTCATTCCATCCTCATTTGTTGGAATCGTCTTAATGGTCACGCCTCTGGATTTAAATATATCAATGATCCCAATGTAGGTTGGTGCTTCTACGAAAACAACATCCCCTACACCGAGAAAGGTTTTAGCAATAAGCTCAAGTCCTTGCTGCGCACCACTTGTTATAACAATTTTATTAGGAGAAACATTCAAGCCTTCAACCACTAAATAATCACTTATAACTTCCCTCAAAATATGATCCCCTGGACCAGGACTATAAGAAGTTAATATAGTAGGTTCATCTCGAATTACCTTTGTACTAATATTCGTTAGTTCCTCTACGGGTAATAAATCATGCGCTAAATTAGCAATGGATAAATTGTATTTATGTTGTCGGGAAAAAGATTTCATCTCCTTCCACGTCTGTGCTCTTGGTAAAAAGTCCTCAATCATGTTTTGCCAATTATACGGATTTGATTGTTCAATTCTTTCTACACTTCTTTTGACGTAACTGCCCTTCCCTTGCCTTCTTTCAATTAACTGCTTCTTTTCTAAAAGTTCATAGGCCTTCTGTACAGTTACAAGACTGACTTCAAGTTGATCAGCCAGTTTTCTTACTGAGGGGAGTCTTTCTCCTTCTGCAATTAATCCAGAACGAATACGGTCTGAAACAGACTGAAATATTTGCTCAGGAAGTGAATGCTCCGTTTGTTTTGATAATGAGATTTTCATATTCTTCCCGCCTCTTTAATAACTGTTATAAAAGATGTTTTACTGTTATACATATTATACCTTATTATTACCTCAATGTAGTAAATATTTCTTTGGAAAATAACATCGTTAGGGGGAAACGGTTATGGTTATTCTGAATTATTTAATTATTTGTTTTATATTTGGGACTACATTTTTTGCAATAAAAGTAGGCATAGATGCTGGTGTAGATCCTATCTTTTCTGCATCACTAAGATTTATTGCGGCTGGACTTATGGTCGTTCTTTTTTTCAAAATTCGTAAAGTAAAGTTCCCGTCCATAACAGTAATGAAACAGTTAATCATTGTTGGTTTTTGCATCACCTTTGGTACTTTTTCAACTCTATATTGGGCTGAACAGTATATTCCTTCAGGATTAGCAGCTATCTTGTCAGCATTTGGACCAATTATGGTTTTATTATTAAATAAATATGATGAGAAATCGAAATTGTCCTCTATACAGGTATTAGGTCTAGCGGCAAGCTTGGGAGGGGTTATACTTATCGCTTTTCCCGGAGTAGAAGGGGTTGTAAATTCATTATGGATCATTGCTTCCATCGCTGTTGTGTTAAGTCAATTTTTCTATAGTTTTGGAACCATCCGTTCAAAAAAAATAATGGCTGAGAAATCTAAAATCTCTCCATTTTTATTAAATGGGATTCAAATGTTGTTTGGTGGAATCATGTTGTTGATTTTCTCTATAGTTGTGGAAAAACCAACTTTAACTGCTTTAACAGATACATCTGTTTCATTATCTTTACTTTATCTCATAGTATTCGGTTCTATCATGGGTCATGGATTGTTTTATTGGTTAGTAAATAAAACAAATCCCGTTTTCCCTTCTACATGGTTATATGTTTCTCCCATTATTGCCATGGTATTAGGTATTACATTTTTAGATGAGGCAATCCAAACGTTATCTATTGTGGGATCACTTATGGTATTGGTGGGTGTGTTTTTAACAAATCAAGACACATTGGTAGAATATTATCGGAAGGGGACGCTATTTAAAGTAAACCATAGAAGTGGAGGAAATCTCCGATGATGCACCTTCTACATTCTTTTTAGAATTTAGGAATACTCTATCATTGGACAGTTGTTTTCATAATATATGCATAGCCCCAGTTAAATTAGGGTTCCACTTGCATTTAAAGTCATGTACACTATTAGAATCAGATTTTATTCGAATTTTGCAACTGGAACTCATCAATAACAGAAAGCAGGAATGAACATGCCACGTATCCTCTTTTTTATACTTATAATACTCAGTCTCATCTGGGGCGGATCTTTTTATTTTATTAAAATACTACTTGAAGATTTTGGACCGTGGACAATTGCTTTCCTTCGATCTTCTTCTGGATTAATAACGATTGTTCTAATTATGCTTATTTTACGAAAACCTTTTGAGCTTCGAAAGATGCCCTGGTTTCCTTTGTCCTTTATGGCTCTAATTAATACAGCTATCCCTTGGGCTTTCATTGCTTTCAGCGAAACAAGACTGTCAAGCAACATGGCATCTGTATTAAATGCAACAACACCTTTATGGACCATCATTATCGGTATCATTTTCTTTCGTTCTGCAACGAACCGTCTACAATGGGTTGGACTTGGAATTGGTTTGATCGGTCTGATCATTTTGTTAGATGTGAATCCTACTAGTATCATTTCAGTTGATTTACTGGGATTTGCTTGTATGATCGCGGCTACTATTTGTTATGGACTTGGCTCTCAGCTCTCTAAACGTATGTTAACTGGTTTATCCATGTATCAAATTACCTTTTGTACATTATTCATCGGTTCGATAGGCAGTGGAGCTGTAGCTTTATCTGTTGAATCCATCGCAGTTTCCGATATACTATCATGGAAAAATATAAGTGTATTAATTGGTCTTGGGGGACTCGGATCAGGGGTCGCTTATGTTCTATTTTATTACTTAGTTCAAAAGGGAAGTGCCGAATTTGCTACAATGGTGACTTACCTTGTACCAGCTACAGCTATCATTTGGGGATATACTTTGCTAGGCGAAGAGGTGAAATGGACTTTATTAGTGGGACTTTTCCTCGTGCTTGGTGGTGTATTTTTATCTACTAGACAACAAACAAATAAAACAATAAAGGATCAATCTATAAAAGAACACAATGTACGAGATCAATTTTCATAAAAAATCTAAAGGTGAAGAACATGATTTTTTAATTATTTTATATTTTTTCATATTCACACCTTTAGAAGATGTTTTTATTCAGTCATTCTTGAAAACGCTTTCTATTTTTTTTGATAAAATAATGTAGTTCTAACCTTGATCAGAAATAGAAAATACTTCAGGATGATCTTCTCCATAAGAAACGGTTTCAAATGCAGTCATAGTAAAAGAGATTATTAATAATATACCTAGAATAAGTAACTTTTTCAAAGGTAACACCTCCTTATCACACTTTACTTAATGTAATAATACACTTGTAAAAATCACTAGACTTCTTATATTTTGCAAATTCATAGTAGTAGTCACCCAATTTTGTATAAATTTCAATTAACGTATCCGGGGTATAATTTTTTCGAAAATATG
The DNA here is from genome assembly GCF_030730905.1 of Chengkuizengella axinellae. Classification (GTDB taxonomy): domain Bacteria; phylum Bacillota; class Bacilli; order Paenibacillales; family KCTC-33759; genus Chengkuizengella; species Chengkuizengella axinellae. The sequence continues at coordinate 48,919 of NZ_JAVAMP010000011.1, forward strand.
GGATGGCTTTATTTTCTAAGTATTCCCTTGAATGGTCACTTTTAATATTATATAAACTATCAATCGTTTTTAGTTTATTTTCAATAAACTCCCATTTGTTTTTCTGAGCATATTCCAAACCTTTATTTAGCCAATGATTAAAATGATGATGTTCATTTACATTCAAGTAAGCTTTTAATATGTACATCACTGTATTCCAAAAAGTTTCTGTTTCTTCACTTTTATATTCTAAAGCTCTAAAGTAATATTCAATCGCTTTTTTATCTTCACTTTGCTGAAAATATAAATATCCAAAATTATGATAAATATTCCCTAACCTTATATCATCTTTGATTTTTTCTGCAAATCTTAAGGAACTTTCCAAATTAATCAATGCTTCATCAAACTGATTCAATCTTATATAGTTAATAATCAAAATACTTCTAGTGTCTATCATACGTTCATAATCAAAGTCACGTTGATAATAATCTAGAGCAACCTCTGCATAATAAATAGCATCTGAAATGTGGAATAATCTGCTGTAGGTCAGAGACAACATATAATAAACATGAGGGTCTTTTTCGAGTAAATTTATTTTTTTAGAGATTTGGTGTGATTTAATGAGTAGTTCTAAAGCTCGATTTAAATCGTTTTGAAAATAATAATAAACACCCTTCAGGTGATAGAACATATATTGTTGATCTTCAGAAAACAGTTTTTCAACATCATTTAATTCATTGATTAGTTTTACACTTTGACTAAATTCCTGCTTGAACAAACAATATCTAATATGAACTAATGTATATTGATTAATAATTGTTGGATTTGTAATACTAGACATATTCAATTTACAATGATGATAAAGCTCCTCTTGCTCTATGTTCTTACTTTTAATTGCTTTATACCATTCATTGATTAGTTCTAAGGTTTTATTTTCAAACTCTTCATCATTCATTGAATACTCGATGCCTAACTTTTTAAAAAGCATCGATATAATTTCTTCACTGGCTTCCGTATTGTTGTTTTCTATTTTACTCAGATATGGAATCGAACAAATGCCGGCAGCTAGTTCTTTTTGAGTCATCCCTTCTTTAACTCTATGGTAATATATTCTTTCACCTAATTTCAATATATCCCCTCCAATTCCAGGGTTGGGAAATACGAACCTTTTTATTGATTTATTATACCATTTCATATCCATATTTCCCAATATGAGATCTCTGCAGTTTATGATAGGATATGTGGAAGCTAGTGTTTTAAATATGAAATGATTGAGGTGAGAAGATGGAAACAGGAGAAAAAATACGATGGATAAGAAAATTCAAAAACCTTACACAAGGAGAATTAGTTGAAGGAATTGCATCTGTGACATACATTAGTCGAGTTGAAACTGGAAGGGTTGAGCCTTCACCTTCGTTTTTAAACAAAGTTTCGAAAAAACTGGGTATAACTAGCGAGTATTTGACTAATACATTGAATGAAAATAGAAATAAATTACGACAACTCATTTTAAACTACAAAAACAATGTACACCTGCTTAATGAATCCGATTTATTCTATTTGCAAATGAGTGCTCTTGAAATGCATTCCCAAAATGATCTTACGAACATTTATGGTATATTGATCAGTTACTATACGATAAACAATCACTTAGACGAAGCAGAAAAATTAGTTGGAAGATCCGTAAAGTTAATCAGCAATAAAAATATAGATAAAAGAAACTTCCCTCATTTCTTTTACTATAATAAAGCGATAGGAAACTACTATTATGCAAAACAGTTCTATGAAGATGCCAAGTTCTATTATTCTATAGCAGAACGCTATATTACGGATGAAACTAGTATAGAGAGTGGTCATTTATACTATAATTACAGCCTTGTTTATCAACAGATTTTTGAAGAAATCAATATTAGCTTGATTTATACAAATAAAGCTTTGCAAATATACAAGATGCATAACCACGAAGAGAATATAATCAAAACTATGATTTTGCTAGCTCAACAATATCGAGACCTTCACCGTATTGAAGACGCGTTGTCTAATTTAAAAAAAGCTCAAAAGTTATTATTAGAACATGAACTAAACCATATTTTATATTCAGAGATTCAATACAATATTGGTAAAGTTTATCAAAAAATAAATAAAGATACACATGCTATCCAATATTTTAAAAGTACACTGCAAATATCTCAGCCATTTATTCAAACAAAACTCTCTGACATGAATGGCAGTGTTCCGCACATTAAAATCTATGCCTATGCCTGTAAAGGATTAGTTGAAGTCTTGTATAAACAAAAAGATTGGGAAGATGTTCAATTTTACTTCTCTACAGCCTTTGACATTTCTTGTCATCATCACTTACCGCATCTATACATCGAACTCAAAGCGATTAAAGCAAATATCTATAAATATAAAGAAAATCACATTTTCTACGAGAAAGAAATGAAGGAAGCGATCCAATATGCACTAGATCATAAACATTACGTGATCACAAAGAAACTAGCTACTGAATTAGGTGATTATTACTTTGAAAATAAGTATTATAAAAAGTCTGTGGATTATTACAGGTTAGCTCGAAATCATACTCAAAACATACTTGATTCATCTGTAGAATTCTCTTCTGTTCTTTAGACTTGAATCAAAGTACATACCCAGTGCATACCTGAACCAATTCCTATTAATGCTGCATAATCTCCACCTTGCAGCTCACCAGATTCTATATAATATTTCAATCCAATAAGTTGATCTGAAGCCCCCATATGGCTAAATTGAGAAGCCAAATTAGCATTTGTTTGATCCATAGGGACATTAAATTCAATAGCAAAATCTTTCATTTCGCTTTCATTATCATGCAAATAAATGACTTTTTTAAGATCTGAGAGTTCGATCCCCGCCTTTTGGCAAGCATATTCAACAACCAATTTATTTCTTATATGTATTAATTTAAAAAAGTCCATCAATTGCTCATGCAAATCTGGAAGTGTAGATGAATCCTCTTTATTAGTAATTCCTGAGTCAAATGGAGTGACAGCAGCTCTCCACTCATCACGTAATATTGGAGCATACATGCCATCCGAAGCCGTTTCTGTTGTAATCCACTTACAATGGTTATGGTTTCTTTTCAATACAGCAGCTACAGCCCCATCCGAGTGTAAGTAATCATTATATGTTGCTCGATTTTTATGATCATCACAAAAACGGTTAGCAGTCACGATAAGTACATTTTTATATTCTGGATGAATTGCAAATTTACCCGCAATCGCATCAAATGCCATTAAACCTGAAGTACACGCTTGATTAAATACTTGAACCTCTGCTCGAACTGCACCTAATTTATGCTGCAGCTCACATGCCGGATCCCAATATGTGGATGTGGGCACTTCACTTACTGCCAATGCGATATAATCAATATCTTCCGCATTCATTCCCGAATTTTTCAACGCTTCTTCTGAAGCCTCTAATGCCAAATCTGTTTGGCTGACTTCTGGTGGGGCAACGTAAAACTTTTTATATCCCCAGTTTTTAATTTTTTCAATATTCGCTGTATATTTAGAAACTGCTTCCTCCACACTATAAGCTTCTCCTAAGGCTTGCCCAAAACCCAAAATACCATATGCACAACTAGACATGATGGCTTCCTCCTCTTGTAATTTCAATAAAGGATGATGACGTATTTCTATTTTATATGGAGGTTCATGTAAAAAAAAAGAAGTAAAATTTTTTTTGTTTTGAGCGTTTTAAGGAGATAATTACGTATATGATTTTCAACCAATGTTAGATCTCGTCCGATAAATATACATTCACACCTTGTTTCTCACTTTGTGCTGCTTTCAACATACCTGAAGCTACTGTTTTAGCATGGATAGCTTTATATTTTTTCAAAGGACCAATAAAAACGAAAAATAAAGCCTTAAATAAAATTTCTGCCGATTTCTCACCAAGTCTAAACTCTTTTCGGTCTCCTACTAATAAAGACGGTCTAAAAACATGCAATGCATCGAAACCAACCTTTCTCAGTTCTTGTTCCATCTCTCCTTTTATACGTGAATAAAAGGTTGAAGAATTAGGGTTTGCTTGCATTGCACTTATGACTAAAAATTGCTTTGCTCCCATTTTCTTAGCAAGTTTGGCCATTACCAAAGGATACTCGACATCAATACGGGTCATTGCTTCTTTTGTTTTTGCTTTTTTAATCGTCGTACCCAAACAACAAAATACATCATTTACTTTAAAAACATCTTCAAACTCATGTAATTTTTCAAAATCTACAATGAACTCTTTAAGCTTTGGATGTGTAATATGAAGTGGTTTTCTTACAATCGCAGTGACACTTTCATATTCCTTGCTGTCAAGTAAATACCTAAGAAGCTCACTGCCAACTAAACCTGTTGATCCAGCGATTAGTGCAGATTTTTGCACGCTATTCAACTCCTGTCTAATCAAGATTATAGTCTATGAAAATCATTTGTTGGTTTTCAGTATACCATGATATGTATGAACAATTGGCAATAATTAAACTCTAGTTATTTCAGTCCATTTCTAATATGATAAGTTTAAATTCTAATAGCATATTCAAGAGGTACACATATGATTAAAGAATGGAATTTATTAAGAGTGGTTGCTTGTTTAAGCATCGTGTTAATACACAGCACAACTCAGATAGGAATGATAACTGGTTATCCAGAAGGTGATTATTATAAGCTATTTCGGATTCTTCTTTGTTATGCTACCCCAACCTTCATTATCTTATCAGAAATGATTTTAGCAAATCGTTATCCTAATCACTTACCAAAACAATTTTGGTTAAAACGGTTTAAATGGATCTATATCCCTTTTCTAGTGTTTGGAGTCATAGATGCCATTATAGTAAAACAGCTATATTCAACTGTCGATTTACAGAAAAAAATGCTCGACAATATTTTAATGGGAAGTTACGAAGGGTATTTCATTCTTATTATTCTCCAGTTTTATGTGTTACATTATTTTGTCATTCGATTTAAGATTCCATTGCAAACTCTTCTACCCATCAGCTTCATTGTAATGGGATTGCATTTATATTTATTAAACACAAATATTCCTTTTGTTCAAGAATATAAAACACTTTTAAAAATACCTTTTACAGCATGGTTTGGTTACTTCACTATTGCTTTTTTATTTGGGAAACACTATAAAACCATTTCAGAAAAACTATTAAAATTCAAATGGATCACATTTTTAGGAGTCCTTATCTCTGCTGCTATCATATATATAAACTATAAATTGGGGGTTGTCGGTGTCAATTCAAGAAGACTTGATATATTTCCACTAACGATATTCGTTAGCTTAGCAGTGTTAGCCTGGGGACAATTGATTCCAAACTTTAGAATGATAAATTTAATTAGCAAGTACTCTTTTGGCATCTATTTAGTACATTGGCAAGTTCAAAGATATATAGCGCCTTATACTGTAGATTGGTTCCATCATACTTTTACCCAAGTGATTGGTTTATTTATGATTACATTAATCATTACGATGGTTCTTATTTACTTCATCTCTTTGCTACCTTTTGGAGCTTATATCGTAGGAAAAACAAATCGACAAAAGAAAGAAAAGACATCACAAGTTCATTTACCATGGATACTGAAGGATAAATTAAATAACACTTCAAATTAGGAGCAGATCATTGGCCTTCATAAATGGAATGAAACTGGACAAAATACAAAGGAATACACTCGATATCAATGATGTATTCCTTTCTTTCTTCAATTACATTAATCGAATGGATTTAGGCGTATTAATGAACTCCATTTTTAGGATCCCATATCCCTTCTGTTTTTCTTATTTCTAATATTTGACCCGTATGATATGCATTATGAATATTGATATTTGCAATTGCTGCTGACCAAGGCTCATCGGAGTCCTTAACAATTGAAGTATGTAGTTTATCTGGATTACAATTTTTGACTGCTTCAGTCCATTCAGACATGACTGAATTTAATCTTGACACTGTGGACTGCCATTCTTCAACAGTGCCGTTCAAGCTGCCACTTTCAAAGGTAACATCATTATTAATTTCTTCCCCAGTTACTTCAACCCCTTTAAAGCGATTCAAATAACGTTCATTCCAAAAGATAAGATGGTTCACAATTTGTTTGCCAAATGGAATTACTGGCTCCGTTTTTCCCTCGTAATCAGTAAATAATTTACTAATGACAAAAACCCCTATCGGAGTCACTCGAATAGACAGCCAAATACTTTCTATTGAGGTAGTTAAGTTATGAGAAAAAGCTTGCAAGGAAATCAAATCCCTCACAAGCTTTTATTATCAATTTTTTACTGCTTTATTTAAATTTTTTTCGATGTGTTTATTACCATCCTACATTAATAATCAATGCGTCCGGATCATGGTGCTCTAATAATGTACTGAAGTTTCTAACATCATCATATGCAAATCCATAAGCTAATCCGTCGATGCTATAGTCATGCCAGAATTTTGCGTAGAAGTTCGCTGTATCATTCTGATAGAATGCATTAGCGTTACTCCAATTTGCAGGATCATACATGATGCCTCTATTTAAAGCTGCGCAAATTTGTGCTTCTACTACTTTCTCATCTGGACTTCCAGTATCCATAGGACCTGAGCATTCCAAAACTTGAAGCGTAGTTGGTTTACCCTTTATATAAAGATTATATGGACCACCATTTTTAGAAAAGACAAAATCATCTCCAACTACATGTCCACTAAAAGTACCTGCTTCAGCAGTAAATGTTAATTCATTTGTTCTGTAGTAATCCCAAACTTCATTTACATAGTTGTCAAAATAATTACCATAAATTCCTTCAGGTTTAAATTCACCTTTACCTGGAGCAACGATTCTGTATGGCTCTTCTACTAAGGTTTGGAATTCTGTTGGCATTTCATTTTTAAATGCTGCAAATATTTGATCACGAGTATAGGTTTCCCCTACGATTCTGTCATATCCGCCAGAGCCGAGTAATCTAGTTGTAATCGGGAAGCTGAATTGGTCGACTCTTGTTGAGTTCCCATGATAACCCCACTGGTCAATTGTAAATTCTATCCACTCAAAATAAATATCTTGATTTGGATCCGTTGGATTATTCAAATCTGGTCCAGCAAATCCTACTCTTCCATCAGCCGCCATATTTAATTTAATATACATCGGACTACCCATACTAATAAACATTCTTCCAGAATCGATTTCAGGCATAGAAACCCAATCTGTTTCACTCATTTTGTTAAAATAGTTTGGATAATTTTGACCATTTTTCGTTAAATGACCTGGCGCATCATTATCTGATACAGAACTTGGGATCAAATTCCCATTAGCATCAACATAACTTAACTGCCCTGTTGCTTTGTTGTAACCAAGAATAGCCCAATAAATTTCATCATCTGAATACTGACCATCTGTTCCATTTTGCAATTGGAATGTCATCACTCCGTTTCCAGTTGGGAATGATGGAACTTCTCCAGGATTCGTTGGTTCAGATGGTTCTGTTGGTTCTGTTGGAGTACCGGCACCTTCATTGAATTTTACCCAGTTTAGGTTTCCAATTCCTCCAGCTGCTCCTTTAAATACAAAGTATACATCATGTGTACCCGTTACATTTGAAACAGATGAAGTGTTTGTAACCCAAGACTGCCATCCACCTGTGTTGTTAATATCTACTGTTCCAATCAATGTTCCTGTTGCACTATCCAATCTTACTTCTATTGTGCCACCTGTTGATTGCGTAGCTACTCTTGCTTCTATGCTTTTTGCTCCATCTCCAAAGTCAACGTTATGAAAAGCAATATAGTCGCCATTATCTGTCCAACCTACATTTCGTCCGGCACCGATGTCTGTAGTAGCTTCCGTTTGGATGCCTCTCATTGAATCATATGCTTCTGCTTCGATTTTCACGAAAGGATTAATGGTACTTGGTTCTGTAGGTTCAGTCGGCTCCGGCTCTGTTGGTTCTGGTTCTGGAGTCGGTTCAGGTTCTGGTGTTGGTTCAGGATCAACTGGATCCGTTGGTGAAACACCTGTTGATTTTAAAACCATTTCGTCAATACGAACCATTTTTGCAGTTCCTACACCTTCAAAACGAATAAACTTTGTATTTGCAAGATTCGCATTAAAATCTGCTAACGGAATTTGAATTGTATTATAGTTCGTCGTTAAATTGCCGTAATCAGATAAAGATACTGCACGATTGGTCCCATCATTTAAAATGATATTAATGTAATTCTGCTCCCCACCTGATCCACCTTTTAATACTAGTTCTAATGTATCATACGCAGAAATATCTTGATTAATATATTCATCAAAAGATTGTCCTGCATTTCCTCCATTAAAGAAGAAATATAAGTTAGCTTCACCTTCTAAATTATAAGTTCCACCATTTTTGACAATGTTCTGTCCTAAATCATTTTTATTTCCGTTCCACTGAGTCCATTTGTTAAAGTCATCAACAACTAATGCCTCTACATCGGGATTAGGCACAGGAGTTGGTTCTGGTTCTGGTTCTGGTGTTGGTTCTGGTTCTGGTGTTGGTTCTGGTTCTGGTGTTGGCTCAGGAGTCGGTTCCGTTGCTACACCATGAGTATCAGTAAATAAAGGTGTATTATATGCAGGTGTTCCATTATTATAAGTAAAAGAATAACTTAATACGTCCCCTGCTTGTAAATTGTTCACAGTATGGGTAAAAACACTTCCACTTTGATTCATTCTGACGTTTTGTTGTACACCATTATTCACTTTGTAATGAACGTCAACCCAACTTGTATTTACATTAGATGCGAATACAATCTGAGATGAGTTAGTATTTACGGTTTTAAGCTCAGCAGTGAAATCTGCTGCGGACACAATATTACCCGTTACCAATGATGATAATACTAATGACATCATCATGGTTATGGTTATCATTTTCTTTAACATATTTTTTCCCCCAAGTTTTTTATTCAAATGACTCACATGTTAAAATAAAATATTTTCCAAATTAAAAAGGATTTTTATATTTTTTGTTGAATAATTAAAATACAGTAATAAATCTCCCTTGAATATTGATTAAATGTTTGTTTTTTCTTTTAATCAATTATGAAATCTATTACATAACATTAGTTTTATTGCTGTATTACATAACAAACATAGAACAACACAAATTGAAGCTTAATAAAACAAAGATTAAACTGTAAAGATCATTGATTTCATTCAAACTATGTATTGTTCAAACATGAAATTAAGTAACATTAGCAACTTTTTAAAAAATATAAAATAGAGTACTTATTTTTTTTGAAAGGCAAATTTATATCTTTTTAATTTTTATATTTTTGAAAACGCTTTCTTGTCTCTATTATAACTAAATCCTTTTTATTTTTATTTTTATTGTGACCAACGACTAATAAACCGATAAATCCTCCTTCCACTTAGCCTTATTTCCCATTCCATTCATTTTACATTCAATTTTTATTTTTTTGAATGTGATTATATATAACCATAACATATGTAATATATGAATTCTATAGTAAAAATGATCCATAATCATAGGGTTTATAAGGTATATACCAAAGAAAAAACATAAATAGCAGCTACTATAAATATTCAAATCTAGTTTTTTATATAAAATTATAATAATAAAATCTAGTAATATATCCCATTATAGTGGAAGGTGATTTCGTAAACATGAACAAAAAACTAGCTTTTATCACAAAAATTTATTGCATTTTTCAACCATTATTTCTAAGAAGATCATACTGCATTTTTTGAAGAATGGTTAAATCTATAAAAAGAATCCTTCACTCAGACAAGTACAGGAAGTCTAGTGCATTGTTAGTCACAGATATAAACCTTAATCTGGTTTCTACAGGTTTTTACCCCCCTTAAGAAGAGGGAGTCTTACAAATCGTTTTGTACTATGACTTAGGGAAGACAACAACTACTGCCCTAAGTCATTTCATTATCTGCAACTTCTATTAAAAATATCTTCTCCTTAAAACTACCTCTTTTTTGTACCTTTACCTCTCTTATGTTATCAAGTTCTTCTAATGATGCACCATGTTGACTTGCTAAAGCATGTATAACCTCCAACATATCGGCCAACTCATCTAATGCATCTTCGTCTGTATTCGCAGCAAGATATTCATCCAACTCTTCCTTTAATTTTAAACGAAGTTCTGTTGTGAATTCACTTTCATTTAATACCCTAGTGTGATATTTCTTCCCTGTATTACTTATGATGTCTGGGATAAGGTCTCGAACCAACTTATTATAAATCGGCATTTACAAACCTCCTTTATTTCATGCAATAATTTTGTCCTATTGTCATTCTATTTTATCAGTATAATTCACATTAAACAAACACATGTTCTATGCAGTCGAACTATTTATCTTTTTCTTACAATCAAAGAGAGATAAGAAAAAGTAGTTCATGATACAATAAATCATGGTTTGGTTTATTGTATTTCAAAGATGATTGTTGGAAAAAACTTTATATATATGTTATAAATAAGATTAAATTTTATGTGAACACGATCATGAATATGAGGAAGGTTGAAAATGATGGAAAATAAATCGTCAAACTTTATTAGGACCATTATTCAGAAAGATTTAGAAACGAGTAAACGAGACCATGTAATCACTCGTTTTCCACCAGAACCGAACGGTTATCTACATATTGGACATGCGATGTCGATTATTACAAATTTTGATCTTGCAGATGAGTTTCAAGGTAAGACCAATTTACGCTTCGATGATACCAATCCCTTAAAAGAGGATGTTGAATTCGTTGAATCCATTAAAGAAGATGTAAAATGGCTCGGTTATGAATGGGATGGGTTATTCTTTGCTTCAAACTACTTTGAAGAAATGTATAATCGAGCAGTTTTACTCATTAAAAAAGGTTTAGCTTATGTCGATGATCTTACAGGAGATGAAATTCGTTCGTATCGTGGTACTTTAACTGAACCTGGGAAAAACAGTCCATACCGAGACCGCTCCGTAGAAGAGAACCTTGATTTGTTCGATCGTATGCGTAAAGGTGAGTTTGAAAATGGACAGAAGGTATTAAGAGCTAAAATTGATATGAGCTCTCCTAATATTAATTTGAGAGATCCAGTATTGTATAGAATTGCACATACCACACACCATAATACAGGAGATAATTGGTGTATTTATCCAATGTATGCATTTGCTCATCCGATTGAGGATGCTATTGAGGATGTGACTCATTCCATCTGTACACTTGAATTTGAAGATCAAAGGCCTTTATATAATTGGATTATTGAACAAACAGAAATGGAAAGTACCCCACAACAGATTGAGTTCGGTCGTCTTAATTTAACAAATACAGTGATGAGTAAAAGAAAATTAAAACAGCTAGTAGAAGAAGGATTTGTAGATGGATGGGATGATCCACGTATGCCAACCATTTCTGCACTTAGAAGAAGAGGTTTTACTGCTGAAGCCATTCGTGCATTTGTTCGTGCGTTAGGTATAACGAGAGGTGACGGTGCTGTTGATTCTCAAATGCTCGATCATTTTATGAGAGAGGATTTAAAATTAAAATCTCCTCGTACGATGGGGGTTTTAAGACCTCTCAAAGTTGTCATTACAAACTACCCAGAAGGTCAAGAGGAAATGCTGGAAGCGGAAATCAACCCTGAAAATCCTGAAATGGGGACAAGACAAATTCCATTTTCAAGAGAAATCTATATTGAACAAGAGGATTTTATGGAGAACCCTCCTAAAAAGTACTTCCGTTTATTCCCTGGCAATGAAGTTCGTTTAAAACATGCTTATTTCATTAAATGCGAAGAAGTGATTAAAGACGAGAATGGAGAAGTTGTTGAAATTCATTGCACCTACGACCCTGAAACAAAAAGTGGATCAGGATTTACAGGCCGTAAAGTAAAAGGAACAATTCATTGGGTGGATGCCAAACATGCTGTTCCAGCAGAATTTCGATTATATGAGCCATTGATTCTAAGCGAGGAAGAAGAACAAGTTGAAGATGAATCGGAAGAAAAAACCTTTTTAGATCATGTAAATCCGAATTCTTTACAAGTGCTTAATGGTTTTATTGAACCGAATATGAAGGATGTTAAACCTCAGGATAAATTCCAATTTTTTAGACATGGTTACTTTAATGTAGACCCTAAACATTCAACAGAAGATCATATCGTTTTTAATTTGATCGTATCTTTGAAAAGTTCATTTAGATTGTAAGTATATGTTTTCAAACTCAACTGTAACAGGACGAATTCACACATGAATTCGTCTTTTTCTATTACATACAAATGATAATATGAATGTTATTATACCTATATGTCCATGTGAAGCGGGGGGGTTAATACGAGTGGTACGTTATTTAATAAAAGGCGTTTTTATATTCTTAGTAACCCTATTTTTATTTTACCTTTTCCTAAAATATAATCAGCTTTCAGGCTTTGGTCATCTTGCAATTGACTTATTCATATTCATTGGCGCTTTTATTTTTACCTTCATTATCGCTTCTCTCATTGATATATGGATGGATAAAATTCATTTCAAATTTACACTTCAATTGATTTGCAGTTTATTGCTCATCCTTTTCTTTGTTTATAAGATGTTTACCCCCTATTTTTATACGGAGCAGCATTTAAAAGAGAATGCAATGGATAAGATTGAATTATATTACCAACTCTCAAACAACGAGCTCAGTGAGGAGGAACGTATTAATCTTGCTGAAGCTTCACACACTGAACTTATGGCTTTTAATCTAACATATTTAAACCGTTATCCAGAAGAAGAATTGGTTGAAATTGAAGTAAAGGACTTCCGTCGTTATTATTATCAGTATCATATAGTCGTAGAGCTAGAGTTACTTAAACAAACACAACTAGTAAAAGAAACGAATAGATATATTTTTACTAGAGAAGGTTTTGATTTCAAAATAGGGGGCCGAAGTTTTATAGATTGAAGATTGCTTTGACCATCATCGCAAAAAACACAGAGGAGAAAATCCCCTGTGTTTTATTGTGATTAATTGACTTCACATTGATAGCTATTCTTTTTCTGTTACTACCACATTATCAATAAAGATATCATGAGCTTGACCTATTTTCTCAGTCCCATCTAATTTACCTGCAAAGAACTTCAAATTCACATTATCACTTACTGGCAACGTAAATGTTAATTCATAAGATGTATTAGTAGATGTTAAATCTACCGTTTGATCTAAATATCGAGTATAGTCAACATTGTCAACGATGACCTGAAATTTTCTATCTACTGTACTTCTTGCATCAAATTGTACAGTATACTCTTGGCCTTCCACTGCTTTAAATGTTCCTTGATTTAAGGAGATCGTAAAGAACATATCTCCTTCATCTTGAACTGCGATTTTCGCTTCTCCATCTACAGCTGAAATTTCAGCTTGATCTGGAGTCATTACAAATGGCTCCCACCCTTCAACTGAACTATCGAATGTACCATTTGAAATGAGTGCTGACGATTCCTCTTTCAATACCACTTCCACATTATCTAAATAGATATCATGGGCTTGACCTAGTTTTTCTTCCCCATCCATTTTTCCAGCAAAAAATTTCAAGTTTACATCATCATTTTTTGGCATCGTAAATGTTAATTCATAAGGTGTGTTAGCTGATGTTACATCCACAACCTGATCTAAATACCTCTCATAGCTTACATTATCTACAATCACTTGCATTTTTCTATCTACTGTACTTCTCGCATCAAATCGTACAACATACTCTTGACCTTCTACCGCTTCAAATGTTCCCTGATTTAAAGAGATCGTAAAGAACATATCTCCTTCATCTTGAATTGCGAATTTTGCTTCCCCGTCTACAACTGAAATTTCAGCTTGGTCTGGGGTCATAACAAATGACTCCCACCCTTCAACTGAGCTATCGAATGTACCATTTGAAATGAATGCAGACTGATTAGCATCTACTGCTTCTTCGACCTCAGCTCCTACATCAACAGCCTCTCCAGTTGCTGTAAACTTCACATTATCTAAGAAAATATCGTGTTGACCAATTAATTCTTCTCCATCCAATTTACCCATTAAGAATTTTACCGTAACATTATCGTCCTCTGGCACATCAAATGTAAATTTGAACGTTTCATTTGTTTGTGATAAATCTACTGTATCGTCCAAATATCTTGTATACACAACATTATCAACAACAACCATCAATTTTCTGTCCACATTACTTCTTGCATCAAATTCTAACGTGTAAGACTGTCCCTTTTTAACCTCGAACTCCCCTTGTGTAAACTGAATACTCCAGAAAATCTCTCCTTCTTTTTGGATAGCTACCTTTGCTTCTCCATTATCTGAAGTTATGTTCACATCTGCATCAAAATGTGCAAATGTTACCCAAGGCTCTACAGCAGAATCAAATGTTCCATTCAGAAATCCATCTAACGAGGAAGCTTCCTCTGGTCTTCTTAACTCTCCAGATTCAAATTCCGTATTAATTACTTCATTCTCAACTATTGCAGGATCAACATCTTCATATACTCTTACATAATCGACTTTCATCTCACTAGGAAACTCTGTACTTTCATCTGGTTCACCAGAAAAACTTCCTCCTACAGCAAGATTCAAAATCAAATATTGAGGAAGATCATATACCCACTCTTCTTCTCCAAAGTTGTATACAACTTCATCTTTATTTACGATATGATACAATACGTCATCAACGTAAAATTCAATCTCATCCTCATCCCATTCCACAGCATATACATGGAAATCATCTGAAAATTTCCCTTCAGATAAATGATAATCACTAGTTATCCCTGTACCACTAGATAAAGGACCGTGTAAAGTACCAGAAATTTTATCCGGTGTATGACCTGCCAACTCCATAATGTCAATTTCACCAGTTTGAGGCCAGCCTACTTCATCAAAGTTCTGCCCTAGAGTCCAAATCGCAGGCCATATTCCTTTTCCTTCTGGAACAAGTGCCCTCACTTCAATTTTCCCATGAGCTTGACTGAATAAATCATTAGTTGTCAGCTTTGAAGAAGTATAATAAAACTCTTTTCCTGCTTCTTCACGAGGATTTTCTTCTTTAATTGCTTTAATAACCAAGTTTCCATCCTCAATAAAAGCATTTTGAGCTTCATCCGTATAATATTCTAGCTCTCCATTTCCCCAGCCAGGATTACCGTAATCTGCACCATTTCCGATTTCAAAAGTCCATTTTGTTCTATCGATTTCATCTCCATCAAATTCATCACTCCATGTAAGCTGCCATTCTTCAACCAAGTCTTCATCCGCTTCAGTATTTGTTCTGTTTAACAACTCTTCTTTTTCAAAATCGAAGTTCATCATTGCATCAAATATTACAGCTGCATCAGCACGAGTCACTAACTTGCTCGAATCAGATGTATCTATAACTTCTGTAATACTTACAGTATTTAATAAGGGAGCTAATAAGCTTTCTACCTCAGCAAATGTGATCGTTTCCAAAGGATGTAATAAACCATCCTCAGATACAGGAAGATAGCCTGCTGCTTTTGCAACTTCATTATAATACCAATCTGATTCTTGAACATCCTTATACGTTACTTCAGCTTCATCTGTTATACCTAATATTCTATTGGCAATTATAATAACTTCTACTTTGGTAATCGGTTGATCGGGTTTAAAGTCCCCATTAGGATAACCATTGATAATTCCACTGTCATTCAAACGTTTAATTGCTTCATAAGCCTCATGATCTGCTACATCATTAAATGCTGCTAACGCTGGAACACTTGTAAATAATAAACATAATGATAATATAATTGCCCAAGTACGACTAGACTTCATATTTTTCACCATTCTTTTATTTCCTCCTAGTATGTGATTTATAGATAAATTTAGCTTTAATTTTCATATAACTTAACATTATCAATATAGATTTGATGAGGTGTGCTTGGAGCACCGTTTACATTTCCAAGCATAAATTTTAAAGAAGTATTATCATCCTCTGACATCGTAAAAGTGTATTGATAAGTACTCATCATTGAATTGATGCTTACATTTTGATTCAAATATTGATGGTAAACTGCATTATCAATGATGACTTGGATGTCTCTTGCTTGATCTGTTCTAGCATCAAACTCTACTGTATATTGCTTGCCTGCAGTTAAGTCTAAATTCCCTTGATACAACTGTACTCCCCAAGATTCTGCACCAACGTTACTAACTGAAATTTTCACTTCATTATTTTCAGCTTGAATGGCTGCCCCTGCATCAAAATGTACATATTGATCCCAAGATGTTAATGCTCCTTCAAAGGTTCCATTTGTAACTTTAGAAACTTCAGTCACAGGTAGTCCTTCATAAAATCTTACATTATCAATGTAGATTTGATGAGGTACGCCTACAATTTCACCAATTTTTCCAGCAAGTAATTTTAAACTAACCTCTTCATTAGCAGGCATTGTAAACGAAATTGTATACGTATTCATCTGAGTGGTTAAATTCAATGTTTCATCTACAAACTTCGTAAAATTTTCATTCTCTGCAACGACTTCTAATTGTCTTGCCACATCAGATCTTGCATCAAACTGTACGGTATAAGTCTGAGCATTTTCTAACTGAAATGGTCCTTGATTTAACTGGAGACTCCAAAATTCATTACCTTCGTAATTTACATTGATATTAGCTTCTCCATTTACTACAGTTATACTGGCTGCAGCATCACTATGAATATATGTATCCCATCCATTTAATGCGTTATCAAAAGTCCCATTTTGTAAATTCAACTGAGGTACAGTTGGCTCTACCTCTTCATATAAACGAATATAATCTACTTCCATTTGATTAGGTACAATCGTATTTTCATTTGGACTGCCTGGGAAAAAACCACCAACGGCTACGTTCATAATAAAATAAAATTGATTATCAAAAACCCAACTTTCTTCACCATATTGTGCAATGATGACATCTTTGTTTACTGTATGATATGGTATTCCATCAATATAATACTGAATTGTATTCTCGTCCCACTCTACAACATACTCATGAAAACCATCTGCAAAAGTGCCTTCATTCAACACATAGGTACTAGAATATCCCTGAAAACCGTTTTGTTCTGATAGTGGTGAGTGAACAGTTCCATATATTTTATTTGGTTCTTGACCTAACAGCTCAACAATATCTATCTCACCAACATCAGGCCATAGCTCTTCTGGCCATTCTTTACCAAGCATCCAAACTGCTGGCCAAATGGCATCTCCCTCTAACAATTTGGCTGAAACTTCAATTCTCCCATATTGAGGCATGACTTTATTTTTCGTATTGATTCTTCCAGAAGAATAATAGGTTGTAAATGGTTTTCCATCCGCTTCATATACTGTACGTTCTTCTTCAGTGACTTTAATGATTAATTTACCATCTTCAACAGATACATTTTCGGGTGTGTAATATTGAAGCTCAAAATTCCCCCATCCATTATCAAATGGACCCCACCCAATGTCATAGTTCCAATAATCCATATTAAGCTCGGTACCACCAAACTCATCACTCCATACAAGGTTCCATTTTTCATCCAATGGTTCTTCAGCTATAGAGATAGATATTAAACTAGCACATAACAACAAACTTAATACAACTGCAATCAGATTCTTTTTACCCAGCATAAACCTCTCCCTTATTTTTAGTAAAAGTCGTTCTTGCTAGTAGAATGATTTCCTATCCTCCTTTTTATCTTTTTGAAAACGATTTCAATTGTAGAAATATAGTCTTTTCACAATTAACAAACTATATAGTTTGGTTTCTCTAGCTGCACGTGAAACCGTTTGCAAATAATAGGAAGATTATACTTTAAACTGGTTAAATATTCAATACATTTTGCATAATTTTCATATTTTCATTGTTTTTTAAAAGACACCACATCCGAAATAATGCTTGTCTCTCAAAACAATACACCATATGATTCTTTATAATGGAAGATCATTGGTTCCCTTGAAAACTCGGAGATTGATTCACATGAATATTAACAAGAAATCCCTTAGATTGAAAATGGAGGAGCAATGATTTCTATTTTACAACTAGATATTGCTGATAATTTATCTCCTTTTTTAGCGCTTTCTATAAAAAGAAGAACTATACCTTCTCCAACATTAACAATTCTTCCATTTTGTCCTTCATCACCTACAGTTTGTTGTGAATTACATACTATAATTTCTTTCATCTCCCCTATCATAGATTTTGCTAAGTTTGTGACTGGATCTTCAATACACGAGCATTCTCCCTTGTCTTTTCTAATATCTTTTAATTTGATCGTAAATGGTACTAAAACCTCAACGTAACAAACTTCACTAACTGAAATGTAAGCAAGCTCACCACTATTATTTAAATCAAGAGTAGCAATAAAACTATCGACAGCCATTAAAGTTCCGACAATATCAGATTCAAGAGAAATAGTTCTTATATCAACCTCCTCGCCCACCAACTGTTCTAAAACACACTGCATCGGACAAACGCAGCAATCACATATAGTTTTATCAAAATGTCCCATAAGATCCACTTCCTCCTTATTTTATTTGATGAGATATAATATGCGTGGATTTAATGTAGTGATTGGACTTATGTCTAAGGTTGTAAAAATCCGAAATTATCAGTTTCAATACATCATGTGATGAATAAAATGTAAGTAACAAATCACAGATGTGTCTGGGGGAATATAATGACTAATTTAGATAGAGAAGAATTTATGATTGAGACTAATAGGCTTATATTAAGGGAATTTAATGAAATTGATTTAGATGAACTGTATACATTAGTTTGTCAAAATGATTTTATGCTTACTGTTTCTAAGAAAGAGGATTTAAAAAGATATATTAAATATTTAAAAGAGAAGCAAAACCAGTTTAATCCTGATGATACGAGGTTTATTCTTGGTATTTTTGTAAAAGATAAACCGGAATTTGTGGGTTGGAGTGCGATTTTACCAAATACAAAATTCGAATCTACACAAAGAGAAAGATTTATTGTAATTTCCAGAGACCAAAGAAATAAAGGGTATGTTACTGAAGCTGAAATGGGAACTTATGATTATATGTTTACTAAGACAAACCATCATGAAATCGTAGCAAGAGTCTATTTCTCTAATCCTTATTATAAATTAGTAACTGATATTATGAAAAAAACGGGGTACGTCCCAATGCTCCCGAAATATACAAGTAATACTAAGAGGTGCAATTACTTTATTCTTACTAGAGAAAGATATATGAGCAAACGATAGTATTTTATTTTGATGAGATACTGTATGAATATGCTTTAAATGATGATTAGGTAGATGTCTTAAATTATAAAAATCCGCACTTGTCTGTATCACCATATGATGTGATGTAATAAGATGAAAATAAAAATCACAGAAATGTCTGGGAGGGATACGATGCATAATTCAAACAATGATGTATTTATAATTGAAACTAATAGGCTAATAATAAGGGAATTTAACGAAAGTGATTTAAATGAATTGTATACGTTTACTCGTCAAAATGATTTTATGATTCATTTTTCTAAGAAAGAAGATTTAAAAAGATATAATAAATATTTAAAGGAGAAGCACAACCAATTTAAACCTGATGATACGAGGTTTGTTGTTGGTCTTTTCCAAAAAGATACAGCAAAATTAGTTGGTTGGAGTGCTATTATAGCGAATCCAGAAATTAAATCAACACAGAGAGAAAGAATGGATTTCATTTCTAAAGATCAAAGAAATAAAGGCTACGTTACTGAAGCAAACAAGGCAATTTATGACTATGTATTTAATAAATCAAACCATCATGAAATTGTAACAATAGCCTACCTGGCTAACCCCTATTATGAATTAGTAGTCAAAATGATGAAAAAAAATGGGTATGTTCCAACGCACTCAAAAAAATTAAGAAATAATCTAAAATGTAATTACTTCATTTTAACAAAAGAACGATATATGAATCGTGAAAAAAATGTACTTTGAAAATAAATTAAAAAGGAAATAGCAATGGAATCAATATCAACATGACAACCCCAAGGACTAGCTGCAATGGAACCCCTACTTTTACGTAATCAGAAAAAGAATACCCACCTGCAGTCATGACTAAAGCATTTGTAGGTGATGCAACTGGAGTGGCAAATGCCATGCTGGCAGATATAGCTACGGCCATTAAAAAAGGATATGGACTAACACCTATATTCATCGCTGTTGTGATGGCTATAGGAGCAAATATTACAGCTGTTGCTGTATTGCTAATAAATTGACTTAATAACATCGTAATAAGATAGAAACCTATTAACAACGGATAAGTTCCCAACTCACCTATCGTTGATAACAATCCATCCGATATGTATGCAATGCCTCCGGTTTTTTCTAAAGCTGTAGCCATTGGTAGCATCGCTGCGATTAATACAACGGCTTCCCAATTTACCTGTTGATACGCCTCTGAAATAGACTTAATGCAACCCGTGATAATCATCAAGAAAGCAGAAATCATAACGGCTACTACAGTTGGAACTATTTCAAAAATCATCATAGAAAGCATGAAAATCATAATTGCAGCTGCAATAGGTGCTTTACCTTTAGCGTAAGCAGCCTTAGCTTCTGTGGAAACATCTCCGCCACTAATCACATCCATTTTTTCATTGGCTAACAATTCAATATCATCCCAATCCCCATGAATTAACAACGCATCTCCTAAGCTCAATTTGACATCCTTAATATTCGTAACAATGAACTTCCCTCTTTTATTAATCGCTACTACATTGCAGTGATATTTTTCACGAAAATGCAGCTCTGCAATCGTTTTGTTGTGAAACTTAGAATGTGGAGGGATAAACAACTCTAATAAACCGAACTTTTTGGAAACTAGATCGTCATGCAATAATCTATTTTCTTTGTTGGCTTGTTCAAGCTCATATTCTGAAATAAATTGATGGACAACCTGCTCATCACCAAAAAGAAGTAAACAATCATTTTCTTGAAGCATTGTGTTTGAGTTTGCTGTTAATTGTTTTTGACCTAATCCAATAAACCTATCGTTTATTCTTCGATGAACCTCCACTATTGTAATTTTATATTTCTCTGAAAGCTTAATATCTTCTAAGGTTTGCCCAATGATGTTAGAAGAACTAGTGACACGAACATAGTGGAGCTTATTTTGCAATTCATAAAAACTAATTAATTCTGTTGATGATAAATAGGTCTGTACGGTTTTTCGAGTTTGGTGGTTCGGCAGCAGTTTATTCCTTGTAAATAAAAGAAACAAACCTCCCACTAACAATGCAACTAAACCAATAGGCATAAAATCAAAAAAGGATAACGGCTCAAAGTTGTATTCCAACAATACTTCACTGATCACAATGTTTGGAGGTGTCCCAATTAATGTCATCATTCCTCCCAAGCTGCTTGCATAAGCAAGTGGAATTAAAAATTGAGAGGGATTTGCCTTCATTTTCATACAAATACTTAAAACAACAGGTAATAAAACAGCCACCGTGCCTGTATTGCTTAAGAAGCCGCTAAAACCACCCACAACGATAATAATAATCATAAAGAGCTTCCATTGACTATCACCTGCTAATCTTAATAGTTGATTCCCTATTTGCTTTGCTAAACCTGTATTAAAAATCCCAGCACCTACAATAAACAAACTTGCGATCATAATGACAATTGAATTTGAGAACCCTGTCAAAATTTCATTCGATGTAAGGATCCCAGCTATAAATAGAGCTAATAAAGAGCCCACAGCTACAATATCTGCACGTACTTTTCCGCTTATAAAAAATAGGGTTGCAGCGATTAATATTAAAAAGGTTAAAAGCATATCCATTGGCATTGAGCAACACCCCATTAAAATAATGATTTTAAATGAAATAACATCATAGTCTCCACTGTATTAAGAAAATTATACCATTATGTGTAATAAAGCGATGTAAAATCTGTCACAAGGTTCTGTAGACTATTCATGTTCACTTTACGACAACATTTATTATGTGATTCATGGTTTTTTTGACTTCTTATTACACAAGCATACCCGTTAGTTTAATATAATCTCCATTTTTCTACTCTTGGTTGTCATACCAATTGACTCATAAAATTCAATTGAATCCGGATTCTTCTCAGATACTCCCAATTCAATACTATCAACTTTCAGACTTCTCCCAAAGTCAAATACATATTTCATAAGTGTTTTTCCGATTCCCTTTTTTCTCTGTGCTTCGGCAATGCATAAACTGTTTATAAATAATACCTTTCTTGCTTTCACAAATGAATTTTCAGTTATTTCTTCTTCCTTCATCACAATGACTCCAACAATTTCGTTACCAATGGTAGCCACAAAAATGTGCTGTTTGACATCATTTAGCTGGTTTTCAAAAAACTCTTGACTCACTGGAGTAGAATTCTCTTTGTACAAATCTGGTCTTTCGCTAACGTGTAATTCATGAACCTGCCTGAATAAACACAATGAAGGTTCGTAATCGCTTTTATTAGCCTTTCGGATAGATATATCCATATGTTCCTCCCACCTTACACTCTTTCAAGAAATGCTATATTAAGTTATTGTATTGTAACAGAAAACGAGCTGTATTTCCCCTTATATGAAATAATAAATGCAAAAATAAAAGCAATCGACTGCAAACAAAGCAGTCGATTTTTTGGTCAAGTTTCTTTCTTTTTAATATTTTAACTTCACTTTTTATTTGTACTTATTACCAACCAAGGTCTAATGATTTTCCAGTTTCAGTTACCGTTTTTATATTGCTTAACATCATCCACCAATGTTTCTTAGAATTTTCGTATGCAGGATGATTTTCTGTCCATTGGTCATTCTCCAGAGTTAGTTTTGTACACCCTCCTACTGGTTCAAGGGTAAAAGTGACTCTTGATTCAAGTTCTTTATGTTTAACTTGATAAGATGGACCTGGATGTTCAGTGTAGCTTAATACTTTATGGGGTTCATAAAACAATATTGTTCCGTAAACTTGAACCGTTTCATCCCCCTCGTTCCCTGGTCCAACATACTCATATGGATCACCTACTTTAAAAGTGGAATTGATCACACATCCAAAAAAGGATTTGCGAGTGCCTTCTGGTGAAACAAGTGTATGCCAGACCTCCTCAGGTGTTGCATCAATATAAAATTCATAATTTAAATCCAATGCGACTTCCTCCTTAATAAAACGAATCACTATATTCAATTGCGATATCATTTTTTCACTGCTAATATGGATTATAAAGCTGAATAAAATGAAAGTATTGTAAAAACGCGACATCTTCTAGGTTGAAATTTAAAAAGGAGTGCATAAGGATGAGTTCCAATCATGATATGCCCAGTTTGGGAGTTTTAAAGTTACAAGAAAGTAGAAAAAACTATCACTTATCAAGATATACTCCATCAGAGGACGTTGGTTTCTTTGTAAAACATTTTTGGCGTGTCAGCTGGGATTTACTAGATAAAGAACCATTTATGCAGGAAGTCATTCCAAATCCATGTGTGAATTTAGTTATAGAGCAGAACAAAACTGGCATATTTGGTCCAGCTAAAAATAAGTTTTCTTATTTAGTAGAAGGAAAGGGTCAAGTTTTTGGGGTGAAATTCAAACCTGGAGGGTTTTATCCTTTTTTGAAAAAGGCTGTTTCTGATTTATCCAATCGTCCACTGGACGTTAAATCTGTTTTTAATATTGATTCACAGACATTTGAAAAATCCATCCTGTCTCATAATAATGAACATGCAATGGTTGAATATGTAGAAAAAATAATTCGTGCAAAGCTTCCTGAAGAAAATAAAAATGTGACGTTTATAAATGAAATTATAGATTATATTTGTGAAAACCAAGAAGTAACAAAGGTGGATCAAGTGTGTGATTATCATCATATCAACAAGAGAAAACTACAGCGTATTTTTCAACAGTATGTAGGGGTCAGCCCTAAATGGGTTATTAAATTATATCGACTTCAAAATGCAGCGGAAATGATCGATCAGAACGTCACACATAACTGGTTAGATTTATCGATAAATCTTGGCTATTATGACCAGTCTCACTTCATTAAAGATTTTAAAACCATTACAGGAAAAACACCTGATGAATATGCATTTTAAGAAATCAAAAACAGAGGAAATTGAGGGTCTTATTTTAATCCAATCCAGTTTAACCATTTCCTTCTGAACAAGACCCTTAAATTCCCTTAATACAAGTTGCATTACATCCATTAGCCGTGGATTTCTTCATTACTTAAACTTATCCGGGAATTGCTCAATAATGCCTACTGAAAGGGCATCTGCAAGTTTAATGATATGATCTTCTCCTTCATCAAATGCAGCAATATCTGCTTCCCAATCCTGTTTCAATCTTGCAATGACTTCATCCGCTGTTAACTTCAAATGCGTGTACAATAAATCCTGCAATTCTTCCTCTGACCAGTTTGGGTTTGCATTGCTTAGAAAACTTGCAATATCATCAGCATTTTTATACCATTCGATATTATATTTCTCAAATTCAGTCTTATCCTCTCGTTTAGCCGCATCGATGATTTTACCTGCAATCAATATATGCTCAGTTAGAAGTTTACTCAATTCATCGCCTGCTTGTTCCCCATAATAAGGTTTGATTGCATTCCCTATGTCTACTTGATTTTGCAGTAGCCTCTCTAACGCCTTTTCTTTATCATCTAAACCAGCGAGCAGACTGATAATCACATTTCTAGTCCACCATGTGTGATCAATCCAAAGCCTTCTTAATTCAAATTTAAAATCTACAACAGCTTGAGTATAACAATCCTCTTTTACATTTTCAGATCTTTCCGCAAGTGCATTTATAGGTGCATATACGATAGAGCAACAGATAATAATCACTAACAATTTGTTTAACTTGATCATGTGTCTATCTCACTCCTTTTTAATCATTGAAAAATGTATTCTTTTTTATTGTGGTTCAATCCAGATTTTTCATTCTCATTTCACTCAAATTTTTATTTTTATTTTAAAACCATTTTTCATATACTCTCGTTTTGTTAGATGAAAAGCAAATAAATATAAGGATTAAAGGAGATATGAAAATGAAAGCAAAAAAAATAGCAGCATCCATAGCATTATCTACATTACTTATTGGAGGTCTTTTATCTGGCACCCCTGCTGTAAAAAGTAATACGAATGTAAGTTATGCTCAAACAGCACCGGAGTTGGATCAAGCATCAAAAAAAATAATGAAGGAAGCTAAAGAACTAGGTATTTACGATGAAAATAAATCGTTTCAAGAAATATCCAGTGATATTGCATTATATTATCAAGCTATTCAACTAGGTTTAGAGGTAGAGGGAAAAACATTTGAACAAATTTATGATGAAACATGGACTCTAGCTGAAGAAATGCAAAGAGAAGAAGCTGAAGTCTTAGGAATTTATACGACCGGTAAATCATACGAGGATTTATCGATCATCATTGAAGCAGAATATAATAAGAGAGAACTTGAATTAGCACAGGTCTTTGGTATCGATACATCTGATCCATCACTTGCTATTATTAAAGTACAGAATCAATTACAAGCCATTGGCTTAGGGATTGATGTGAAAGGAAAATCTTATGAAGAACTAGAGAAAGAAGTTAGTACAACTTTAGAGAAAAAAAGTATTGAACATGCTGAACAGCTAGGAATAGATACGAAAAGTTTATCATGGCAGGACATTAATAAAAAAATTACACTTCAAGATCCTGAATTTGTAAAAACCATGACAATAGCTTGGTTAGAAATGGTGAAACAAAGTGATGTTATTAAGGAAGCTCTATCTCTTGGCATTGAAATGACAGGAAAATCGATAGATGAGATTTCCGAGGCGATCACTATATATTATCAAGCGATTGGCTTAGGTGTTGATGTGGATGGTAAATCCATTGATCAAATTACAGAGGAAGCTTGGAAACTTGCTGAAGAAGGCACTATAAAAGAAGCGAAAGAGCTTGGAATTAACACTAAAGGCAAGTCTTACGATGAGTTATGGGTATTAATAGATAAAGCATATGATGAGAAAGCGTTAGAAATTGCTAATGAACTTGGTGTGGACACCTCTAAAGAATATGGCATTGTTTCTGATGTGCACACGATATTACAGGCTCAAAGTCTAGATTTACAAACTAAAGGAAAAACAATGGAAGAATTATCAGAACTTGTGCAGAGTGAGTTTGTCAATCGCAGCTTTATACGTGCTATAGAACTTGGAATCAATGTAGAAAACATGTCATGGCAAGAAGTGAATAAAAAAATTATACTTCAAGATCCTACTTTTGTTAATGATATGACTGGTGAATATATAGAGCTTCTTAAAAATTTTGAATAATAAGCTGTACAGAGCAGACCCAATCTGCTCTGTATTTCAACCTTTTCTAATTGAATCCTAGAGACATATTCTTTTAAAAATTTGATAAAACGATTATGTACTTTGATGGTCTCAAAAATTAATAAACATTAACTTCTATTCTTTGAAATTTCAATTAAAACGGTTTGTTCCATATTATCATTCAGCTTAGCTATTCTTGAATTAAGAAAAAAAGCATCAATCCAGCTCCAAACAATGGAACCAGATAAAAAAAATAAAGAAAAACCGATGAGTATACCTGAAGTAGTGTTTGTACTTACTAATATGATGAGTGTGAATAATGGAATCATCGTAGTTGTAAGCATCAAACTAGCATATACGTAATCCTCGGTAAAAAAACGGTGAGCCCCAAAAAAAGATAATCCAGCCCATAAACCCCAAGCTGCTTCCTTACTCTTTAGCTTTTTTAGCATTTCAGATTCTAAAAAGGCCAGTTCTTCAAGTGTAAGATCTTTTTTCTTTAATTTCTGATTCAATCTTTCACCTTCTTATTAAACACTTACACTAGTATTGTTTTCTGCATTTTTAAGTAAACGAATTTCTGAAATAATTCCATTCTCAATTTGCTCATTCGTAGTTTTTATCATTCCATTTAACCGAAATAAGTCAATTAAAGTCCAAATTCCAATTCCTCCAAATGTAAATAGCATAGCAACTGCTGTACCTGTTTTGCCTAAATAAAAACGATGACCTCCAAAACCTCCTGCAAAAAACCACAACAACCATGTCACTCCTGATGCTTTTTGTTTATTCAGCATCTCTGAATTTAGAAGTTGTAATTCTTCTGTCGATAACCCTTGTTTTTGAAATAATGACATTTCTTATTCCTCCTATTAAACATTATGTATGACCAAGTTATTTAAATATATCAAAACCCTCTTACAAGAAACTTACAAAATAAGGCTACGCATCGCAATTAAATAGCGACTTCTATTGAATCTAGAAGTCGCACTAATATTTACAAAAGATTGGATTGAAATTGATTTGGAAGGGATCACTTAAGTTCCTATTTCCGGTACTCGCCCTGCAATTTCTCTCCCGATAGGAAAACAAGCAGTTGCTGCTGGAGAAGGTGCATTACATACATGAATGCTTCTTTTGCCGGTTACTATAAAGAAGTCATCAACAAGCTTACCATTTGATTGTAGGGCCTGTGCTCTTACACCAGATGGTGCAGACTCTAAATCATCCTCTTGAATGGAGGGAATTAGCTCTTGCAAGCTTTTTACAAACGCTTTTTTATTATAAGAACGCCACAGTTCTCTAGCACCTTCCTGCCAATATTTAGCTGCCAACCTCCAAAAACCACCATAAAACATAACTTC
The DNA here is from genome assembly GCF_030730905.1 of Chengkuizengella axinellae. Lineage (GTDB taxonomy): Bacteria > Bacillota > Bacilli > Paenibacillales > KCTC-33759 > Chengkuizengella > Chengkuizengella axinellae. Next base: position 76,567 of record NZ_JAVAMP010000011.1, read on the forward strand.
TGTGAAATCCTTCAAATCAAAATCTGTTTTGCGATATCCTTCTCTTTTTAAACTTAGCAATGCATTGGGTCCCGCCTCTACCCCACCATTCACCATTCTAGTAAAATGAACACCGAGGAATGGAAAATCTGGATTGGGAACAGGATAAATTAGATTTTTTACTAGATGATGCTTCTTCTCTTTTAATTCATAGTATTCACCACGGAATGGCACAATTTGCAGATCTGGTTTTAAACCTGTCATTTTTGTTATACGATCACTATGAAGCCCTCCACAATTCACAACATAGCTTGTTTTGTAGATTGTATCATTCGCAATGACCTCTACACTCTGTTCATGTTCATAAATATCGTTTATTTCTGTATTTAAAACCATCTCTATTCCTTGATTTTTCAGCAGCAACACTAACGTCTCACATACTTGTTTATAATCAACAATTCCAGCTTGAGGGACTTTAATCGCTTGCAAACCTTGGACATAAGGTTCTTCTACCTTTAATTGCTCTGGATCAATCATGAATATATCAAGTCCATTAGCTAATCCACGTTCAAATAAGTTTTGCAAAAGCGGAAGCTCTGTTTGCTTCGTTGCCACAATGACTTTACCACAGGATTCATAGTTAATATCGTATTTAGCGCAAAAATCTTTCATTTGTTCACTGCCTGCTTTTGCAAATCTTGCTTTTAAACTCCCAGGTTTATAATAAATACCTGAATGAATAACCCCGCTATTATTCCCTGTTTGGTGTTTTGCCCATTGATCTTCCTTTTCTACGACTCTCAGCCTAGCATGGGGAAACCGTTCGGTTAATGCATAAGCAGTGGATAACCCAACAATACCTCCACCAATGATAATGATATCGTCCATATTCCCTCCTTAAACATACATACCTCTATACAACTGAAAAATAACCTCTTATCCTCATTAATTCACGATGTAATTTAGGATTCTTTTCAAAAGATGCCCTTCCATGAAGCCAAAAAGTATTATTGACCATAACCAAATCACCCACTGGAAGTGGTAACGCGACTGTAGCTGGGCTGTTTTCCATCGATATGGATAAGTCTTTTAAATAAGCCGCTTGCTCCAATGTTGCTGGATATGCAAACTGATCAATAAAACAAACACATGGTTTTCCATTCTGTTGAAAAAAGGTTTGATTATATACGGTTTTATTTACATTTTTGCTGGATGGTGCTTTGTATTGTATTCCACATGTTGCGATTGGATGTGTTGAAAATTTCTCTAAGTCTTCCCAATCGTCTAAATGCAACAAACGTGATTCCCCGCCTACTGCATTTTCCTCAGCAAACTTCATCATTAATAACCAATCTGTTGCTTCATCGAAAAAGGTACCATCCGTATGCAATGTAAAAAGCCGATAAGCTTGACGCAAATAAGAATCACTATTGTCAGTGTCTTTCACAATAAAACGAGCATAATATTTACCAGACATATCATCAAAATTGACTCCACCTAATAGATGTGTCAGTGCAGTTGCAAATAAAACATACTGCTCATGATGTGTTGTTTGCTGCTGCATTCCCATCGTAAATCCGCCCGATTTTCTGTCATGTAAAATAGCCCGCATCGTTCCTGAAAATCTTTTTCCAAACACATTTTGCAATGATTGTGCTAAAACCAATCTCATATATGGAACATATTCTAGCTGTTGGACATTAACGTCATGATTTTCAGATAAGAAGGTGTTTAAATATTCATGATTTAATTCAATATGATATAAACGTTGATGATCAGAATGCTCCTTTACTTCAAAAGCATCGTATTTCTCTACGAATTGTTTTACTTCTTCATTCTTCATCTGTTTTCTCCTCCTAAAAAATCTTATTTAAGATAAAAATAATAGCTTAAACTTTTATGGGGTTCGAAACTAAAAATAGCCACCTATACCATTCGCAAATACGAATTGATATAACTGGCTATTAGTCTATTTACGGCTTCAAATTGGAAGTCCGATAAACTTTACAGTTACTTAAACCCAAAATTAAGTTCATATTTAATTGATCAAAATGATTACCGAGTGTGAAAGGAGATGCCTTTCTACAAGTAATTTGAGTTCAGTTTATGCATTTTTCAAAAAAATGTCAACCCTTTTGTAGATTTATATTTATAACCAAACACCTATTTTCTGTACTTGAAGTGAGATTTAGTCAAATCAAAGACATAAGTCCAAACATCTATGTAACTCATTGCATAAAATGACTTATAACCTTATAAAGGGGAGGTGGAACAATTGGGAGTATTTGATGAGACCCAATGTGACTGCTGCGTCTGTCCGATGCAATGCGCTTTACAAGAGCTAGTAACGAATCAAGTAAATAACTGTTACAATCTATTCATAACACGCTTATGGAAAAAGGTGTATTTATTTTTGATATTATGGATCCCTCTATATTAATTAAATCAAAAGAGTTAAACCGAACAGTCAAAGATGAAAATAATAATAAATATCATATCTTTTACAAAATAAGTTATAAGCCTGCAACACAAATACAACACTATCAAATTACACGAAAATTCTTTAAAAATCAAAAAATAACAGAGGAGCGGTTATCAACCATTAACTTAAGATTTACTTCCCTCCAAGTGCTTAAAAAAACTATACATACAAACGGGTTCAAAATACTCCACATCCATACTGGATGGAAAGAAAAACCATCCTATGCTGATGGTCATAAAATGGTTTTAGTATGTGAAAAAGTGTAGAAAATGACCCCAGTTATTGAGGTCATTTTCTAATTTTTATTCTATGAGGTCATTTTGTCAGCTACATTTTCATCGGTTAAATATCGATTCCAAAGTCGAGTAAACTCCCCATTTAAGTTACGAAGATCAGAGAAGGTTCCTTCTTCAACGACTTTCCCTTCCTTAAAAACATAAACATAATCAAAATGTTGTACTAGGTGCAATCGATGTAATACACAGACAACACATTTATCAGATAAATGCCCGAATAGTTTTTTGAAGATGCTCATTTCGGTAGCGGGATCTACACTTGAAGTAGGTTCATCCAGCAATATCATACTGCTGTCTCGTATGGAATAGATCCCTCTAGCAAGTGCAAGCCTTTGTTTTTCACCGCCAGATAGATTTACCCCTTTTTCACGAATATCACTTTCAAGTCCATCGGGCAATCGGTCTACAACATGATGGAAGCTTGCAATTTGAATTGCCTTTTGTACTTCTTCTTCACTGGTGTGCATCCCCATTGTAATGTTGTTTCGAATCGTATTTTCAAAAATTTCAGGCTCTTGTGGAATGAGAGCTGTAATACCTGAAAGAGATGAGATCGGTAAAGAATCATCATTATCTTTTATTAAAACACCCTTCTGAGGGGGAATTAAAGCACGGAGTGCATGAAGCATGGTGCTTTTTCCAGCACCGCTTTCACCAACAAATGCGATTTTTTTGCCATTTATTAATTTTAAGGAGATATTTTTAAGATGCTCCTTATGATGATCGTAAGAAAAGTTTAATGATTGAACTTCAAGTGTATTCCAATTCATTAATACATTCTCAGTAGATTTCGGTCGGTTTACTTTTTCTTCTAATATAGGTCTTACTGCTTCAAAATCTGTCTTTTGAAGTATGACTGATTCATAATCAAAAGTATAAAATTGAAAGGATGACATACATTGTTGAAGATAAAAGAAAATAGCCGTTACAGAACCGATCATGATGACTTGTCCACTTTGATTTTGAGTATAGATATAATAAAAAATCGTCCCAATTTCAAGTACCATGATGATAAATGCAGCCACAAAACACTTAATTTGAGTTATTTTATGCTCTTTCACCAAATGTGGAAACACTTTGTCAATACGATTTACAATATCATCTTTTGCTGATTGTCCCAGCCTCAGCATAATAATAGTTCTAATATTACTAATATAATCATGAAGTGCAGCTGCGATATTGTGAAACTTGTCATTCTGCGCCCGGTACTCAGGCACTGATAAACTATATAATTTTTTCGTAATAAGTACCGACAACAATCCAAAGAATACCGTAATCACTGAAATCATAGGTGATATGCTCCACAAAATGATGAGTGGTCCCCAGAATTTCATAAAGAACCCTACATAACCGTCCTGTGATTGACTAAAATTATGCAAGCCATCTGCTGCTTTATTCACTCTGTCAATCACAGATCCAGAGTGATGATCTGAGTGCCACTTCAGTGACAGAGCTTGAAGATGATCATAAATGGTATTCATGAATCGCTTCCGAATACGGAAGGCGACAAATCTTTCAATATTACGAGCAAAACGATGAAAGATTTCAAAAGTAAAGAAGCACAAAACATAAATCATAACCCATTTTAAAACATCGTTCAGTACTGTCGAACTATTCTCCTGCAATGCATTAATAATCATTGATAGTGCAAGAGGTTTACCTATTTCACCCAAGAGAGAGATGGCGTGTAAAATAAGATAAACGATAACCTTCCATCTTTCTCGTTCCGCATATAACCATAATTGTTTGAACATATAAATGTATTCCAAAGTACATCTTCCCTTCTAAATAAATATTGATCATGTACATTTACTAGATACAATATTTACTAGGAGGGGCTCGAGCATGGTGTCAAAAACGTCAAATCATCATATAATCCTCCAGATTAAAATTTTATATTTTTCCAAAAATATCATATAAGTAGGCATAGTGTCAAATTATTTCATTGATTTATGATCTAGTCTTATTCTCATTTAATACTCCCTACTAGGTTGTATACTACTGCTTTTTGATCATCACATTTTAATTCTTATTATTTTTCAGCATAAAAACCCACATAAACGTAAGAGATTGTTTTAATTCTATTGTTAAACCTTGAACTAATGCTTCTTTAACCCCTTGTTTATAAACCCCATGACTATCAAATATTTCCCAATTGTTCTCTACTGCTAATCTGCCAAACTCCCATGGCATCATGGTATTGCAAATGACGTTTTCACCATAGAGTCTATTGAAACTATGTTGTCTAGGGTGAGCAGTAGGTCCCAATAAGCCTAAACACATATAAGCGTTTGGTCTCAACACTCTTTGAAATTCTAATAATGTTTCTCTTGGTTTTTTTGTCCATTCAATACAATTGATAGACATGATGCCATCAAATGTGTTCTCTTCAAAAGGAAGCTTCGCTGCATCTGCTTGAAGAAATGTAAGTTGATCCCCTTCACTGCGTTTACTGGCAATTTTAATCATTTCCCGAGAAATATCCATGCCAACTACTCTGTAATTTTCGTTCAATAATTTATATGAACCATAACCGTCCCCACAACCAATATCTGCAATATAACTGTTTTCTGGCATATGTTTTTTTAAAAATGGGATGATCGTTTTACGACTTCCTTTTTCCCACATTTGTTCACTATTTTCATTCCATTCACTCGCTTTTCCACCCCAAATTTGTTTCGCTTGTTCATGCCAATCATATTGACTCATATTTATCCTCCATTGATCTATTTTTCTCAAATCGTTTGTTATGTTCTCATTTATTTAGTTTCTTTACTACGTATTAAAAACTTATACTTATGAATTGTTAATACGAGATAAATACTGTTTATATGCATCCTTAACAGCAGAAATGAGTGCAGATTGTGCCTTACCGTAATAATGCTCCTCTATTTTCTGAATAATGGGTTCCGTACCATCCTGCAGGCTATACCCTCTTAATAATTGCCCAAAAAAATGTTGCGCATGATTTGTTGCTAATGTACAAGAAGCATCTACGATAACCCAATATTTTTTATCTGTTTCTAGAGTAACCGTTAAGGTTTGGTGCAGCTCACTAGCTGCCATCCCTTGTGGAAGTTTTGCATGACCAGCTAACATCACTGTTTTATTCATATGCAGTCCTCCATTAATTTTATAAATCACTTCGTTTGTCACGTTCTTCGTACTGATATCTCCTGTTAAGATCAATTAACTTTTCGTTTCTTCTATTTCATGATACCACTACAAAGAACTGGATCACAGATTGTCTATCCCTATTCTCTATACTGAAAAAATAACATTACCTACTTTATAGTTTATTAATAGAGTGGACCATTTATAATCACGCTTGACCTTAACGCAACGTAAACCATTACAATTTAGTAAATCATCATAAAATGTGGAGGTGACATTATGCCAAATCATACAGAAATTTACAAACAAAAAGCTGAAAAATACAATGAGCTAATTTCAAAACAAAATACGCTAACACAAATGATTGAAAAGATACAGCCATTTGAATCATTGGACATTGTGGATTTAGGGGCAGGGACAGGAAGGCTAACCACAGAGCTTGCAGAAAAAGCAAATTCGATTGTGGCTATTGATGCTTCTGAAGAAATGTTAAAGATAACAGTGGAGAGATTAGAGAACGCAAGATTCACGAACTGGAAAACGAAAGTTTCCGATCTTAGGAAGCTTCCGCTTCAAGATCAAAGCACTGATCTCATAGTAGCAGGTTGGAGTATTTGCTATTTAGGAAGTTCAAATAATCCCTACTGGAAAGAAGATATTCATAGAGTAATGGAAGAAATGAAGAGAGTTCTCCGCAGTAGTGGAACCATTATTATTTTTGAAACACTTGGTACAGGTGTAGAGCAGCCTTCTCCTCCTGATTTTTTGAAGCCTTATTTTGAGACATTAATCAATGGTTATAGTTTTTCGCATGATTGGATTAGACTAGACTATACTTTTGATAATCTTAATCAGGCTAAGGAGTTGACACGTTTTTTCTTTGGAGATGATTTAGGAGATCAAGTGTTAAAAGAAAACCTTGTAAGATTACCTGAATGTGCTGGAGTTTGGTGGTTAAAATTATAACAGAAATAAATGTGAGAAGAGAGTTATACACCTGTAAGTAAATGTCCAGCATTACGTCATCCACATCATCTAATAAAAATCTCTCATGTATATACACTATATATTGGAAACATCTGTCTATTTCGTTCGATTTTTTTTCCACAACTAAAAACACCATTTTCATATTTCATAGTGTTTTAGTTGTTCCTATTCCAGATTTTAAGTACAGCCCGATTAAATATATAAATACTACCAGCAATGATCATATTCACAGCTATGGTTACAACAAAAAGAAAAAGATAGTCAATCCAAGTTGTTGAGACTCCCTCTTTTGAAGGTTCACCGTTTGGAAACATACTAAATATAATTCCCAATACTACACCAAATAAAGCGCCATGGATTATCGTTTTATATAATAAATGCCTTTCATTTAAAATCATCTTTCTTACAATAAATAAACAATATTTATATACAACAAAGGTCATAATACATAATCCTAAAACAATTAGTATAAACCTAGGTGGTGGCGGATGATCTGCTATATAATATGCACTAAGTAGACAAACTATGAAATATAAAACAGCGTCTAGTTGTGCTATTTTTCTGATTTTACTATTCAACATGTAGTACTCCTTTAGTCTTTGCAAACATCAAAATGATTTTTGACTGAATGATTTAACATTAGCTTTTTACTATCTCTTTTTTTATCTTATCATAAGAATCATAAAATGAAATGTTCTTAACCTAAGCTACTAAATCTTTGCTTACATCTTAAAAGACTGAGAATCTTTTCTTTTTTTCACTGCTAATCGTAATGGAAAGATCAATATGGACAACAGCAATAATAAGTTAATTAATCCTGCTAGTGGATACAGAACCGAAACAAGGTTGGAGAATCCAAAGGCTGTCAAAGGGATCATAAACATTAAGACAAACACAACGACAACCCAAATCGACACGCTAAACTTCTGCTGTAATCTAGCAGTTAACCCAAAAATCCCTGAAGCAGCCGTAGTATAAACCGATGTTAATAGAAAAAGGGACATAAAAATCATCATGAAGCTAGGCAAATATTCTAATATTGCATAAAGAGGGATCTCATACGTGTTCATATCTGTGGGTATTTTTAAAAGCGACTGATTATAAATAAAACAAACAAAACCTAGCACGATTCCGCTTCCTATACTTGCAATAGCAGCCTCTCCTTTTGCTTTCATTTTATTACCGATTACAGCTAATACAGCAATAATAGGTAAAATATTAAATGATGTGAAAGTAAATGCAGACAACCACTTTTGTTGTAAACCTATGGGATTCAAGAAAGGTTCATCTAAACGAGCAATGAATAAAAATAACGTAACGATTAATCCAAGAATAAGAACAGGAAAGACATAAAAATTCACGACCATTAGACCTTTAAAGCCCCACAGAAATTGAAGGGCAAGAAGTAATGCAAACAGAAAAACACCTAACCAATAATGAATATGAAAAGCTTCTAAAACCGCTCCCCCTCCTGCTGTCATAACTACTGTTGTTGCAAACAAGTAAAATACAATTAATACATCATAAAAGGAGGAGAGCTTTTTTCCAACAAGCTGGTGTAAGACCGGCAAAAAGTTCTCTGTTTTTTCTTCAAAACTAATGTTCAATACAACGAAACAGCTCATTGAGAATATAAATATAAATAAAAGTATAGCCAGTTCACTTTGTTCTCCAAAAAATTGCCAAACCTCCTGCCCAGAGGAAAATCCAGCACCCATCATTACTCCGATAATTAATGACATCCATTTAAGACCTGATTTCCACATGAACTAATCACCCTCATTAGAAATATTCTTAAACTGTACATGTATTAGTTTATGACTGAACAACCATGAATTGAACTTTATAACATAGTACTATGTTGTAAATATTCTATAATCACCTACCAACTCCTTTAGATACTCAAAAAACATATCATGTACTGTATTCAAACATTCCTCCTACTAGTAAAGGATAAATAAATTGCCAGACAAAACGGTTTTATATACAATAATTTGAGGATGATAATGGAAAGCATGGTGAGCCTATTGTTTAAAGTTCTATTAATTGAAGATGACATATCACTATTTGGAGAAATAAAAGATAGATTAACAGGGTGGTCCTATGAAGTTGTAGGAATTCAAGATTTCAATCATGTCTTACAAGAGTTTACTTTGGAAGCACCCCATTTGGTCATTATTGATATTCAATTACCAAAGTTTGATGGATTTCACTGGTGCCGTATGATTCGAAGTTATTCTAACGTCCCGATAATCTTCTTATCATCACGAGATCACCCTACTGATATGGTCATGTCTATGCAGCTGGGTGCAGATGATTTTATCCAAAAACCATTCCATTTTGATGTACTGATTGCAAAGATTCAAGCTATACTGCGTCGTGTTTATAATTATAGTACGGATCAAATCAAGTTAAAAACCTTTCATGATGCAACGATAGATTATGAAAAAAATAAAGTTTCTACTAAAATAGCTTCCATTGAATTGACCAAAAATGAAACATTGATTTTGAAAACACTTATTGAACAAAAAAACAAAATAGTGACTAGAGAAACATTAATCAAAGATCTATGGGATGATGAACGTTTTATAAGTGACAATACATTAACTGTGAATGTAAATCGTTTAAGAAAAAAGTTGGACGAACTCGGGTTAGGGCAATTTATTGAAACTAAAGTTGGACAAGGTTATATTGCAACAGAAGGTGCAAACATTTATGATTAAAAAATACTTAATTGAAAGGCGCAGTTGGATCTTTTTAGTTATATTCCTTCAATTGTTAACTGTTTTTATTGCTATGTTGGATACACAAATTGAATTAAAACCAATCCTTTATATTACCTTTTTATCTTTCATTATTTTTTTGATATTTTTAATCATTCGATACAATACAGAAACAAAATTTTATAAAAGCTTGGAAGAACGTGAAAACAATCTTGATTTAACAAGTGTAGCTAGTCCTGCACGTCCACTTGAACATATTATAGATCAAAGCATTAGAGATCAGACAAGGCTTTTAAAAAAGGAAGCTTCACTACATTTATTCAATTTGGAGCAAGAAAAAGATGAACTTTTATCTTGGATACATGAAGTGAAAACACCATTGACTGCTATGCAATTAATGATAGATCGCATAGAAGATGAGACATTAAAATCTCAATTAAAAGTTGAGTGGCTAAGAGTCCATTATCTTCTCGATCATCAGCTTCATCAAAAACGGTTGCTTTTTATAGAGAATGATCTATACATTGAAAAAGTGGAAATAAAACCAATCATTTTTCAAGAGATTAAAACCTTGCAATCGTGGTGTATGCAGAAAGGAATTGGCTTTGACATTGAGTTAAAAGCCACAGAGGTATATAGTGATGCGAAATGGTTAGCCTTTATCATCAGACAACTACTAACCAATGCAGTAAAATATAGCCACGAATCGGATATTATGATGGGAAGTAGAATTAAAGAAGAACATTGTGTACTTGTAATTCAGGATTTCGGTAGAGGGATTGATGCAAAGGATTTACCACGCATATTTGACAAAGGATTCACTTCCACAACAAACCATTATGATAATGCGGCAACAGGCATGGGCTTGTATTTAGTTCAAAAAATAGCTAGACCATTAATGGTCCACATAGATGTTCAATCAAAGCCAGAAGAAGGAACAACCTTTACTTTAACCTTTCCAAAAAGCAATAACTTCTCAAATATAAGAGGCATGTGACAAAAATGTCACATGCTTTTATGCATTGTTAGCACAATCGAAGGAAAACACACCTAAAACTTTTTATACTCAATTATATAGGTTGAAGTGAACAAACATTATTTTATAAATTGCTAAGGATGTGTTGTTGTGAAAGTATTAGAAGCCAATCGAATTCATAAAAGCTATGGAAACAAATTTAATAAACAAGAAGTATTAAAAGGACTAAATATGCGTGTTGAAAAAGGAGAGTTTGTTAGCATCATGGGTGCATCTGGGTCAGGTAAAACAACACTGCTCAATGTGCTTTCATCTATTGATAAATTAAGTCATGGCTCCATTAAAATTGAAGAAACAGAAATTACAAATATGAAGGAAAAAAAGTTGGCTGAATTTCGTAAAAAACACCTTGGTTTTATTTTTCAAGAATATAACCTGTTAGATACGCTGACTGTCAAAGAGAATATTCTATTACCTTTATCCATTACAAAAGTGTCAAAAAGTGAAGCGGAACAAAGGTTCAAATCTGTAGTAACAGAATTAGGGATTTACGAAATAAAAGATAAGTACCCTAATCAAATTTCTGGAGGACAGAAACAACGTACTTCAGCTGCCCGTGCATTTATTCATGAACCTAGTATCATCTTTGCAGATGAACCTACAGGTGCGTTAGATTCAAAATCCGCTTCCGATTTACTATTTAAAATCAGTGAATTCAATAATAAACGAAATACAACGGTTGTGATGGTTACACATGATCCAGTTGCAGCGAGCTACAGCCATAGAGTCATTTTTATTCAAGATGGGCAAATTTATACGATATTGCATAGAGGAGATCAATCAAGGGAAATGTTCTTAAAAGATGTGATGAATACACAAGCTGTTTTAGGCGGTGTGCACTATGAACGTTAATCAACTTATATACCGGAATTTAAAAAAGAATATAAAAAATTATTTCCTATATGTGTTTGCTTTAATTTTTAGTGTTGCACTTTATTTTGCCTTTGTTACCCTGCAATATGATCCATCTATGGATGAAACCAGTGGTTCCATAAAAGGCGCTGCGGCCATTCGGTCTGCATCCTTCTTGCTTTTTGCTATGATTAGTATTTTTCTCTTATATGCGAATACCATCTTTATTAAACGGCGTAGTAAAGAAATTGGACTGTTTCAATTAATTGGGATGACTAAAAATAAAATATTCCGCATCCTAACTGCTGAAAATTTTATCCTTTATTTTGGATCCGTTATATTAGGCATTTTCATTGGATTTTCGATATCAAAATTCATTCTATTGGTTTTATTCAAGATCACTGAAGTCAAACGCATTGCAACTCTTCACTTCTCTTCAGAAGCACTGATTCAAACGCTTATTGTTTTTAGTCTGATTTACATTTTCATCATGCTGATGAATTATATATTTATTAAAAAACATTATATTTTGTCCCTATTTCATGTGATTTCCACAACAGAAGCTAAAGTTCAAAAAATGTCATGGCTGCAAATGTTGATTGGTGTCTTAGGAATCTTACTTATTACCACTGGCTATTATATTTCATCTAAATTATTTAGTGGTTCCTTTTCTACCGTAAATGAACTCTTCCTTACTATGATCTTTATCCTAACATCTGTCATTATAGGAACTTATTTATTTTATAAAGGATCGGTTAGCTTTATTTCTCATTTGATACGTAAGAAAAAGAATGGTTATTTAAGTATTAATGAGGTCTTATCTCTTACTTCCATTATGTTTCGAATGAAATCAAACGCCTTATTGCTGACCATAATTACAACAGTTTCCGCACTTGCCATTAGTTTCTTATCCTTAAGTTATATTTCGTATTATTCAGCAGAGAAAAATGCTCAAAATAATGTAGCTGCAGATTTCTCTATTCCAAATGTACAAGACGCAGAGATATTTAAACAGAAACTAACAACAAACCACATACAATATACTGAATATCAAATTGATGTTATTCAGGTAAATATCAATGCTGAGCAGATCATAGAAACAAATTTAGGTGAATTAGGTATTGATCCAAGTTTGATGAGCGCTCCTGTTATCAGTGATCTGTCCATAAAAAATATTGACCTTGCAGCAAATGAAACCCTACTTACTGGTAATGATACCTTGATGTTTTTATCATTAAAAGATGCAGGTTCAATCCAATGGATTGGACAAAACGATATAACGCCACATGAATATATAGGATTTAAAAATGAATATTTCATATCGTGGTATTTCACAAATGGAGGACCAGCTGCTATTGTGGACGAATTGGTATTTAAGCAATTAAAAAACGATTTAAATCCAGAAATTCAATTGCCATCCTTTACTCATATCGGGATTCATATTACGGAGGAAAACGATCTTGAACAAGCGAATGATATTTTTAAAGCACTGGGTTTTAACAGCAATAATGCGTATGATTCCCGCTTGGAAATGATGAACGACTGGAAAATGAACATGGGATTCCTCATGTTTATCGTAAGCTTCTTAGGATTAACCTTCCTAGTCACTTCTGGCTGTATTCTTTATTTCAAGCAAATGGGAGAAGGTGAAGATGAGAAGCCAAACTATACGATTTTAAGAAAACTGGGCTATACTCAATCTGATCTTTTAAAAGGGATACGAGGAAAGCAAATCTACAATTTTGGTATTCCTTTAATCATAGGGCTTTTACATAGTTTTTTCGCTGTAAAATCTGGGTGGTTTTTCTTTGGTACTGAACTTTGGACACCGATGATTATCGTGATGGGCATATATACAGCACTATACTCTATATTCGGAATGTTATCTGTCCTTTATTATAAAAAGGTGATTAACGACTCACTTTAACAGTTCTTTCACCAGTATACTACTAGGCTCCCTTGGTTTTATCCTTACTTGAGTCACATTCAAACATTGATTGCAATTGCTTTTATATCCACTCTTTGCCATAATAAAGTTATTCTTATTAGAAAGGGAGAGGGAAGATGAAGCTGACAGTGACTCCAACAGCCGCAGATCATTTTATGGATGAGTTTCAATTAAAACAAGGCGATTATGTACATTTTTTTGTAAAATACGGTGGACACAGCGTGATTCAGACTGGCTTTTCTCTTGGTATTTCCCATGATAAACCTGAAAAAATAGGCGCATCAGTAAAACTAGATGATGTAACCTATTACGTAGAAGAAAGTGATTTATGGTATTTTGAAGGACATCAGTTGAAGGTAGATTTCAATGAACATAATGAAGAGATAGAATATAACTATAATAAGGAATAAAAACATTAAGGAGTACTCAGAATGACAAATAAAACAGTAGACCATCAATTAAATGATCAATCCAAAAAGAAAGTAAGTTTACAAGACGCAATTAAACAGAAATTGCAAAATACTAAGCAAGCCCAATCCAAAAACAACGCTGTTAATAACAGAGGAAATCAAACCAAAAAGCTGACAAGTCAACAAACGAAAAAAATAAATAACCAGCGCAAGCGAATGGGTGTCTAATTCCATAAATACATTAGAAACCTCTGCCTCATCTCATTGAGGCAGAGGTTCTTTTATTCCTCTTATCATCAACCATCAATACTTTCCAACACAATTTATCAACATCCATGATGACCTGATTAATCCCTAATTTAACTCTCTTTAAGAATGTACAAAGAATTTTAGCAATTCATTTAGGAGACATAATGTAATAACTCACCATTTATCTAAAAGGAGTTGAATATATGGATTTACAAAATGGAAAGTTTTACTGGCCTATTATCTTCAAAAACATAATTTTAGTGTGGATTTATTAACCAAAGCTCAAGTTGGAGATTTGTATCCTTTTAAAAAGACATCAGCCCTTTATATTTATAATGATGCAAAAAATCAATCCCTTCAAATATAACCATGGTCTTCTAATGGATGCTCATAAAAAGGGTGTTCAAATCTTCGAACAAACTAGAATAAATGGACATAAAACAGAGAATGAATCTACTACATTTTTTACTGAAAATAAACATTCCATTAAAGCACGCTATGTCATTATTGCCGCAGGATATGAAGGCTTAGAATTTAAAAAAGAAAAAAACGCGTTTTTAACTAGTTCATATGCTGTTGTTACTAACCCTGTAGAATACTTCACGGATTGGCACAAACAATCACTAATTTGGGAAACGGCACGACCTTACATCTATATGCGAACAACTAGAGATAATAGAATCATTATTGGAGGACTCGATGACAATACCGATAAATCAAATGATCTTGACTCTAAAATTATGCATAAGAAGGATAAACTCATTGCCCAGTTCAACAAGCTATTTCCGGAAATTGAAGTTTATCCAGAATACTATCTTGCAGCATTTTATGGAGGTACACATGATGAATTACCGATGATTGGTCAATACCCTTTCCAAACTGTTATTTTGTATATGCCTATGGTGATAACGGTTTAGTTTATAGCGGAGTACTCGCAAAGATTTTAAGGGATGTAATTGTTAAAGACTCACATCCAGCATTTGAGATGTATAGGCAACAGCGCCTTGTTCGAGTATAAATAGAAATGCAGAGAGTTGAGGTTAATAACCCTAGCTCTCTGCAAATTTACGCTTATAAATGAGTTTTTATATTTACTTCATTTTTCTCAATGCCTTTGACTACTTCTTTTTGTTTTAACTTAGACTGTATAGAAACAAGTGCTGGAATTAACATAGGCAGCATGACTACGGTAAGCAAAGTTAAACCAGTTATAACTACAGTAGACATTTGAGTTAATGTCAGTACCCCTGCTGGATACATAGCTGCAAATGTTCCACATAAAATAATCGCTGCAGAGATAACCACTCCCCCAATCTTCTTTTTCGCTAATAAAAGAGCTTCCGGTGAAGACATATCTGTGTATTCCTTATAACGCATCATTAAGAAGATACTGTAATCTACACCTAATGCAATCACCATAATAAATGAGAAGAACGGTATACTCCAAGATAATCCACTAAGTCCAAATACATTTACAACTAATAATTCTGTAAATGAAAGTGCCGTATAGTACCCTAAAATCAGAGATACAATGATATACACTGGGATCCAAAAACCTCTAATAATCCATACAAGGACAATGAATATCCCGATCAACATAAGGGTAACAGTTCGTACGAAATCCTCTGTGGCTATTGTATTTAAATCGTCATTCATAGAAGAAATTCCACCTAATGCAAACCTTGCATTTTCTAACTTTAAATCTTGAAGTTCACTATCAATAACTTCATTTAATGCATTCATCACTTCCATGGCTTCAGTAGAATACGGATCTACAGATAACTCAACAGATAATTTGAAAACTTCTCTATCCTCAGACATATATAGATCAAGTACTTCCTGATACTCTCCTTCAAGTAATTCAGATGGGATATAGAACGTTGATGAGGAATCCGTTTCTGTCATTTCTTCTAAAAAATTTGTAGCTTCTACCAAACCATAAGAGATGTCATCTAATCCTTCTGTACTTTTAGAGAGTCCTACTTCTAATTCAATCATTCCAGAAGAAGCTTCTACTAACCCATTTTTAAGCTGAATTTGACCATCATTAATGTTCTGAATACCCTTTTCTATTTTACCCAGATTTAAGATGATTTCTGATTGCCCTTCACTCCCCATCTCTAAACCATCAGCAAGCGTGGAAATAGATTGTTCAATCTCTACTGCTGCATCACTTAATTGAGTTTGCCCTTGAGTCATTTGGGAAAGACCTTCATTTGCCTTTGTAAATGCATCGTTTGTTTCTTTAAAGATAGTATTTAACTCTTCTGAGCTTAAGATAAGTGCATTCAGTTGAGCAACTAGTTCCTCTATTGTCGTTTTTAAAGTCATCATATTGGGATCAACTGCAACCTCAGGGTGAGCTTTTTCAATTTGTACAACTAATCCTTGCATGCCATTCGCTGATGTTCGGATGAACATCATTTGATTCATTATTTCATCGTATTCAGTTGCAATGAAAGAATACCCACTTTGCAACTGTCCATAGCTTGTATGCAATTCACTTGACGACTGGTTTAATTCAGATAAGCTCTTAGATAAAGTTTTCATTGCATCTTCTAATTGTCTTGCCCCTACTGTTCCATTGGCAATCCCCTCATTTAAGGTCTGCAACGCACTTTGGAGCTGATTCACATTCCCAGCAATCTCATTTGTCCCAACTATTAATTTGTCTACATTGGAAAAGTCAGCAGAATTAGATAATTGTTCTTCAGCTTCAGATAATCCCTCTGCAATTTGTGCTACCCCATCATTCGCTGAAACAAGTCCTTCACTAACTTGCTCAACTTGATCTGTACTATATAATTCCTCTATTTTTTCTCCCTTTGGTCTTGTGGGGCTATATACAGCTTCAACACCTTCAATATTTATCATTTTTTGTGTTAATTCATCGATCCAATCCAAATGTTCATTAGAATCCATATGTTCATTTGCATCGATGACCACGGTTGTAGGTAAAGCTTTACCTGGTGAAAATTTGTCAGACAAAAGGTTAAAACCTTGAACAGATTCATAAGCATCACTTACTTCATCCACACTGTTGTAGGATACATTTCCTTCATACATAAAAAGAAATGGGATAGTTAAAATAGCTACAAGGATAACAGATACAAAAGGTCTGGCCGTTGAAAATTGACCTAATCGTGACCAAAGTTTATTTTCTCCATGAGATTTTGGCTCTTTTACAGGCCAAAACATCAATCGACCCATTACCATCATGAAAAAAGGCATTAAAGTAAACAAGGCTAACAATAAAATACCTACTGCAACAGCCACAGCAGAAGCAGACTGAAAGACTGAAAACTTAGCCAATCCCAGAATACTAAAACCAATAAATACAGCTAAACCACTATATATGACCGTTTTCCCAGCTGTTTTATAAGTATTTATAATAGATTCTTTGATTTTGAAACCTTTGCTAATTTCCTCCTTAAATCTACTTAAGAGTAAGATATTATAATCTGTACCAATACCAAACAATACTAAAATCAAAAACGTTTGAGTAATCGTTGAAAATGGAAAATCTAAGGTATACACTAAATGTGCTACTATACTTAACGAGCATATATACGTAACCCCTACTGTCAATAAAGATATAATCGGTGTAATTGGAGAACGGAATACAATAATTAATACAATAATGATGAAGATCACTGTGAAAAGCTCCGTTTTCTTTACACCATCTTCCGTAGTTTGAATCTGATCTTCATTAATGAATTCACTTCCAGTTATATACGTCGTTACTTCACTGTCACTTAACTCCTTCTGAAGCTCCTCTCGAATCTCACTTACTTTTTTACCTGATTTGTCAATACTAAGTGCGGTGATGATAGTTGTTTCATCCGGAGAAACAAGCTGCTCCTTTAATTCTTCATTATCAAAATGAGTTAAAATATTTGAAATCCCCAGATCTTCTTGTTTTGTTGTTAAATCGTTGATTTGGTCTTCTATATTTTGTAATTGTGTCTCATTGATTCCTTCTTTTTCATAAAAAACAACAACTGCATCTATATTCTCTATCTCCGATGAAACCCCATTTAGTTCATTTAAAAGCTCAACCGATAAAACAGAAGAATATCCATCAGGGATTTTCGGCTGTCCTTTTTCTCTTAATAAATCGTCTAAACTAGGCATGGTAGTAACTAATAATAACGTTGCAACTACCCAAAAAACCACCAACACCCAACGTAATTTAATCATATGTTTCATGATCTCAAACCTCCTAATTTCTTGTATGAGATCAATTTATCACCCAACCATAAATTGAAAATGAAAAAAAAATAAAAAAAAATAAAACCACAGCAGTTTTATTTTGATTAACTCAGTAAAATTCTATTTTTTATCATCCTAAAGAGCCTAAGCACTAGCTATCAAGTGGAAGGATTATTTTAATACCCAAACCTCCTAATTTCTCTGACTGGTACGCCACTACCTTTCCTCCATGACCTTCTACAATCGATTTTGCAATGGCAAGACCCAGCCCTGTTCCCCCTTTTTCTCTTTGTCTAGATTTATCTACAGTATAAAACTTTTGAAATAAATACGGGAGGTCAGACTCAGAAACCCCAATTCCGTTATCTTCGATTGTTATCATAATAGAGTTTTCTTTTACTGTCCCTATCATTGATACCTTCAGTTCTTCATTATTAGCGTATCTAATCGAATTACTGATTAGATTGGCAAATAGTCGACGTAGGAATTTTTCATTGCCAATTATATTGAGCTCTTCAGAAAAGTCATGTTTCCAGCGAAAAGTGTAATCCATTCCCAATAATTCAGCTTCATATTCTTCACCAATAGACTCGAAAAACGGTTTAAGTGGAACAATGCCCCGTTCCATTTCCTGCAAGGCAATTTCACTTCTGGAGAAATCGGAGAATTGGTTTACTAGCTCTGTCATAAACAATGCCTTCTTTTGCACTAACTTTATATATTCATCCTTTTGTTCCTTTGATTGCATATTCGAAGAAATTACTACTTCAAGGAATCCATTAATGGATGTAAGTGGTGTTTTTAGATCATGTGCAATGGATGTAACCATATCTATTTGTTCACCATATATACTCTGAAGCCTTGTTTCAAGTTCATTAAAGCGTTGATACAGTTCTCCAATTTCATCCTTTCTAGAAACCTCTTCAGATGGAATTTTACGATGTAAATTAACCTTTTTAAAGCGGTGAATTAATTTTGTGATCGGACCCGTTATCTTTTCATGAAAATAAAGTGTTAACAATAAGAAGATCATAAAATGAGTAATCACTACAAAAATAAATAAATCTATAGCAAATTGATATGACACTTCAATGAATTCATCTAATTTTCTTTGGATGGAGATAAATAAAACGATGTTATCATCTTGTGGGGATTTTACAGGCAACCAACTTTCCTTAGTAAAAAGCTCGGTATCTAAATTATTAAATTCGAATAAAACTTTCTCAAATGTTGGATCATTTATTTTTATGATCCACTGCTCTTGGTTAGCTAATTGATACAAATAATTCTGAATACGCTGTTGATCTGGATATAAATTTTCTACTTCTTTAATCACTTCTTCATGCCTTTGAATAAACTGTTCATTACTTTCATCAAATTCAAAAGCTAACTTATCTCTAACGTCTACTCTCATGTAGACTAATGCTAAAAAAAAGAAAATTATTTCTATAATTAGAAATAACAACGGAATGTGAAATTTCAGCTTCATGTTTGATCGCCTTCAATCATAAATTTATAACCCACACCCCATACCGTTTTTATGTAGTCATGTGCTTTCCCTAATTTCCGACGTATGTTTTTTATGTGTACAGTGACATTATTTAAATCCCCGTACTCGTCTCCCCAAATATTTTGATAAATTTGTTCACGGCTAAATACTTGGTTAGGATGTCTAGTAAGGAAAAGCAATAACTGAAACTCTTTGGTTGAAAGTTGAAGTTTCTCTTTTTGAAGGAAAACTTCATATGTATTTTCATTAAGTACAAGCGGTGTATCCTTTAAAGGGAAGCCATTTACTTGTTCTAGCTCTTTCCTTATTCTGCCTACTTTGCGAAAATGTGCTTTTACACGTGCGATTAACTCATGCACATTAAATGGTTTAGTTAAATAATCATCCGCTCCAACCTCAAGTCCTATGATTTTATCTATATCTCGATCCTTTGCACTTAATAATAAAATAGGCATGTTGTAACGAGATCGAATCTCTTTACATACCTCGACTCCATCCATTCCAGGCATCATGATATCTAGGATGACAAAATCTATATTATGATTTTCAATCTTTTCCAAAGCTTCTACACCAGAGTATGCAGAAGCAGTATAAAACTGTTCATATTTCAATGTATCTGTGATTAACCGAACAATCTCTTTATCATCATCCACTACAAGGATAGTTTCAGACATATCGTACCCACCCTCTCGCTCGCATTTAAATGACTCCATATTTTTTCCAATTGTATCATTTTGAATAGGGTTTATACAGTTTGTTAGTAATGGCTAGGAATAGTTTAGGTTTAGGTTTAGGTTTAGGTTTTTCACTTTTTTTACTCTCCATAAAAAGCCAATAATAAGAACGACTACTAAACCACTATAGGTAATGAGTAGATGTTTAAAATGAAATTCAATGGATGAAACTGAGCTTTCATAGCAAACTCCGCTTTTACCCTTTGGTAATCTTCTATTTCAATAGCTATTGTCGTGTCCGTTGAAACACCCTTTAACTCATACCCCATCATTCATATTTAAACTTATCTCAATCCAGTTTGTTTCTAAGGGATCATCAGTCACTTCGTCATCAAATTTCCAATCTAATAGACATACTACTTCTTCTCCATTTAAATTAAAGAGATGTTGTGGAAACCAACAAAGCTTTCCTTGCTCTGTTTTGATTCGAATTAATTCTTTCTCATTGTTTATATCTATAACTTGATACGAATTTCCTCTTATAAGATGCTCAGAATACACTCCTGCTGTTCTGCAAATAATATCTTTAAACAGTATTATAATTCCACCCTTGTTTTACTCTATAGGTCTACGATATTTATTTTATTTATTATCAACTTCTTCTCTAAAAACAGGTTCAATATAATCCACCATGGCTCTCTTTTCATTATTAAAAAAATCATTTATACTTTCTAAGTTAACAGATACAGAATGTAAATTCACAAATTCTGGTTCTTCTCCAGCTTCCTTTAATAAATCTATAAAATCATTATACAGTTCTTCAAATTTTTGTGAGTCTATTTTCAACTTCACTTCATAAATGATTGCAATAACATGATATAAACCACCCGTTTTAATGTATTTAGGGAAAATAGTTTCTGTTATTGTTTCATCCAATAAGTCCAATCCAACTTCTTCCTTTGCTTCTCTAACTAAGGAATGCTTAAAATCTACTAACCCACCTTTAATATCTGAGAGATCAATTCCACCACCAACAAATTGCAATCGATTTGGGTGTGCTGTATTTGGTGACATTTCTCCAAAAAACATCTTCTCATCCGATGTTTTTATCATTGCTGCTGAGTGTATTTCTTTGCATACATTTTCTTCTGATAATGGAAATTCTCGTGAATATAAATAGTGAGCATAATCTGTTTTTTCTAAATGAATATTTAATTTCTCACTATTCATTACGATGTCTTTTATTGCATATACGTTTCCACGAGTAAATTTTTTTCCACTTTTGATTAAGTTTGCCCAATAATGATCTAACTCTTTTTTTAATTCATCAGGTAAATATAAATCTTTATTTTGATATCGTACTGACATTTTTTTTGGTACTGAATTAATATTAATTTTTCTTCTATTCATCCATTTCACTCTACTCCCTTGAGTTATAAACCAGAATAATAACATTCATACTCTTGGGATTTTACAAACCCAAGTTTTTCAGCTAACCTTCCAGATCCAATGTTTTCTTCCATACAATCCCACCATATCATTTTTCCTTCTTGGAGTATATCCCTAATACAATGAAGTGCTAGGTGATACCCAACTCCCTGCTTTCGATATTTTTCATCTGTTTCTATTCCTATAGTTTTCGTATTAGAAGTAACAAAACCACTATAACAAATCCCTATAATTTTATTCCCATCAACAGCATAATAACAATTTCCTTTTTCAATCAGCTGGTCTATAGAACCCCAAAATGATACCAATACTCTCTCATAATACTTCCAATTAAAAAAACTTTGATGATTCATTGATCGTATTGAATAGATCTTATACTTAAAATGTTTCATTTGATGGATATTACTGTTATAATCCCAAGTGTATATACGCTGTTTCCCACTATGTAAATCTTTGTTTTCAAACACTTTTTTTATCGTTTCATCCCACTCTTGTGTTGTACCTGACCCTTCGAAACAACTTATATTTCTCTCTTTCAAAAATTTAGGAATAAAATGATCCATAAATTCATTAATATGTTCTAAAAACAACTTACTTTCAGGATCTCCAAGGAAATAGAATCCTTTCATTCCTTGATTCCAAACTAAAGCCGATTTGGGTTCATATATTTCGTCTACAAAGATAGTACCCGGATTATTTTTTTCTATAATGGATATCACCTCTGGATACTGTATACCTCTATCTAGCAGCTTCAATATCTTGTTATAATCTTTTTCTAATAATTCTTTCATGAAAATTCACCTTCAGTATAGTTTAAAATGATACAAAATATATTCTGAATCTTTTGTATACCCGCAGCTTTCTGCCAACAGTCTTGACCCCAAATTTTCCTCCATACAATCCCAATTCGGCTCAAATCCGTGATCTCTACAGTACGTTAAAAATTGATGGATTAACTTTTTAGCGAGTCCATGATTTCTATAATCATTTAAAGTTACAGTATGCGATCCCATTGCATCATCAGTTACACAGCTAGAAATACAGCAAGAAACGATTTGATCTTTATATAAAATACAAAATCCAACCCCACTAACAAAAAAATCATCAAGTGAATCCCACCAGTCAAGAATCATAGATGTAACAAAGTCTAAATTAGATAGCTTTTTCTCTAGTAGGAAAACATTCACTTCCATCATCTCAAATCCATTTTGCAATTCAATTTCCGCTATGGAAGCATTTATTATGTTTTTATATTTATACGTGAATTGCTTTGAACGATGTAGTTCTCGGTTCTGAAAAACACTCTCCAAGGTCTTATCCCAAGATAAGCTTGTTCCACTAAATTCAAAAGATATTAAACCTAGATCCTTTGCCCGAGGGGCGATATCTAGACTTATAAATTGATTTATATAATCATTGAAATCTGTATTGTTTTCATCTCCAATAAAATAAAAACCATCTATTGCTTTTGACCATATCATAGCTGTCTTTGGATGATCTATATGTTCAACAAACACCCACCCAGGTTGGTAACCTTGAACCACCCCTTTAATTTCTATATTTACTAAATCCCCCGTGAGTAGGTGGGATACTTTGTAAAAATGTGATTTATTTAATTCATAGATCATGTCTACACCTCAACTTGTTGTACGTTTATCGTAAAAGTATACATGCTGCCATTCAAGTAAAATATATAACTTGTCATTATATTTATTTTTTACACAACAAAGTAACCTAAAATGAATATAAAATGACATAAAAAAAGAAACTATTTTAAAAAATACTTTAAATGGTTTCTAAATTTATGATGGACTAGTTTGTTTATATAATAAAAATAGGTCATCGCTATGTTAACTAAGGTATATTGCAGAAAATGAAACTTTTACAGTCGTTCCTTTTTTTATCTTGCTATCTATTTCAATCTTTCCCCCATATTTTTCAGTTAAGTTTTTTGCAATTGCGAGACCCAGCCCACTCCCCCCTTGTACTCTACTCCTTGATTTATCCGCTCGATAGAAACGATTAAAAAGATGTGGCAAATGCTCTTGAGATATCCCTATGCCTTTATCTTCAACTGAAATAGTAATTTGGTTACTATCCTTATTTATCTTAACAATGATCTGTTCACTTTCAGCATATTTTAATGCATTATCTACAAGAATACGGAAAATTTGATCAAAACGATTCCCATCAATTAATACTGTCTCTTTTTCATCCCCATAAAGAGTAAAAACAACTTCAGGGTGCATGGGCTTAAAATCTTCCATTATTTTTTTTAATCTTACATATGGATTAATGATTTCTTTAGGTAACGTATTTTCTTCCACTTCAGATTGATTCAATTCCAAGAGTGCAAGGACAAGCTGTTTCAATCGATTTAATTCTTGTGAAGAAGTTCGTAATGACTCTTCTAAAACTTCTGGATTGTCTTTCCCCCATCGATTGAGTAAATTCAAGTGACCTTCAAGAATGGTAATAGGTGTTCGGAGTTCATGTGAGGCATCTTCAATAAATTGCTTTTGCTGGTTAAATGAGCTTTCTAACTCATTCATCATCTCATTAAACATTTCTGAGAGACGACCAATCTCATCATTTCTGTTATACAATGGCATTCTTTCTTTAAGACTTTTTTGTCGAATCCTTTTCATTGTTCGAATCATTTCTCTCATTGGCAATAGCAGTTGTCTCGAAAGAAAAAAGCTTACCAAACCGCTTAACATCGCTGCAGTTGCTCCTCCCAAAAACAACAGGGAGCGCATTGGTTTAATCATTTGATTAGTCAATAACTTCATATCTCGAGATAATTCAATAGATCCAGAAAAATCAGTATCATCAATTGGGTAGCGGTAAGTGTATATTACAAGCTCATTTTTATTTTCTCTATGAAATGATGGTTCATTAACAAAGATCGTTTCTGGAAAATCAACCTTGTATTCAGATGAAGCTTCATACATCATTTGACCAAACGAATTAACTATACGAATACGTTCTCCTTCAATCACTAATCTCTCTAACCACTCGTTTACTTGCAATTCATCAATGGATGGTAAAACACTTAACACCTCAGATTTCCTAATTATTTCTTCTTGTTGCTGTTCTTTAAACCCTGACATCATGATTTCAAATAAAATACGGTAAAAGATCAGAAAAAAAACAAACATGAACACAAAAGACATGAAAAACACCTTTATTTTAAATGGAAGCTTTTTAAACCATTTTATGATCATCATTGTCTCATCACATAACCAATTCCTCTCACCGTTTTAATATACCTAGATGGAGAATCAGCGTCCAATTTATTTCTCAAATAACGAACATATACATCAACGATATTTGTTTCTACGGAAAATTCAAAACCCCAAACTATATCAAGCAACATTTCCCTCGTTAATACACGATTGATATTTTTCATAAATATGATACACAACTCATATTCTCGTTTCGTTAATTGAAGAGTATCTTCTCCTTGTTTTACAATACATCCTTCTTGATCAACAATCAGATCTTTAAAGACTAATTTGTTGTTATTAAAAGAATCCAATCGATTCATACGACGGAATAAAGATCGAATACGTGCAAGCAGTTCTCCAATTTCAAACGGTTTTGCTAAATAATCATCTGCCCCACTATCGAGTCCAGAAATACGATCAAACACACTGTCACGTGCCGTCAACATTATAATTGGAGTGTCTTTTTGGGTACGTATTCTTCTACAAATTTCTATACCATTAAGATTAGGCAGCATTAAATCGAGCAATATCAAATCCCATTCTTCATTTATGGCTAGTGATAAACCTTCTCTTCCATCCAAGGCAATCTGAGTTTCAAACCCTTCATGATGAAGTTCTAATTCAATAAACCTAGCAAGACTTTTTTCGTCCTCAATAATTAAGATCCTACTCATGATTTATCTCCTTTTTCTATTTAGCACGTCCATGTGGTAATATCTTGATTAGTGTACTCGGCACTAGTCTAAGTTCAGGTCACGTCCTGTGCGACGTTATTAACTGACACATCCTTTGAGTCAATCGTGTTACTCTTTAACTCTACCCCTTAGAATCGATAAAGTGATATACAAATGTTATAAAAAAGAGAACTCCTATCCATAAATGAAGTTTTCCAATCAAAGGATTTGTGACTGACTTTTTATTAAAATAATACCCAAAAACGACAGCAATGATCATAATAATGAATGCGATGACACCGCTCCAAAAACCAATCATTTGTTCAGGCAAATAAATAGTAAAATATAAGCTGTGTGCAATGCCTGCTGCTACTACAATCCATCCAAATAATACATGTCTAGTTTTAAAGAACAGCCATATTTTCCGAATTACATTTGAAGATTTATTTTCCTTTGTTTTCTTTGTTCTAACACTTTTCCAAAGTTTTCCCCAAACGAATAATAAAATTGCAGAAATCGTAAATACCATTGTAACTTTTGTTAAAAATACATCCACACCTTCCATTTGATCTATAAAGAATATAGGAACTACCAAATTAATTAAACTAATCGCAAGAAAAACAAAACTAACCACTAACACTAATTTTAAAAATCCTTTAAGCAGAACCATTTTATGAGATGCCTTGTTTTTCAATTCCTCTCACTCCTTTGTTTTTATGATTTCATAATACGGAAGTAGAGTGAAAATAGGAGGAGAATACAATGAGAGTTTGATGAGAATAATTAACGAAAAAAATAAATGACATACAAAAAGAATCCATTTTTAAAAGGTTCATTCAATGGATTCTAAATTTATGAATAAAGTTAAATTTAATATTTAATCTACTTCTATTCAATAACAGTATTGTACTTTATCGGTATCTTATTTTCTTCTGACGGTGATTTCGTTTTTTTAATAAATAAACCTAAAACAAGTGCAGCGATCGAAAAAAATACACCTATTAGAAATGAAATATGAAAACCATAAACTTGAGCTTCAATCAGTTCAACTGGATTAGAGGGATCTGAAGATAATTCCAAATAATCTCTTGTACCAGAAGACATAATGCTAATAAACAAAGCAGTACCAATCGCCCCAGATACTTGTTGTATAGTGTTCATGATTGCTGTTCCATGAGCATATAAATTTTTTGGCAGCTGATTTAAACCTGCAGTCTGTGCCGGCATCATAATCATTGCAATGGAGATCATCATTAGAACATGTAAAAAGATAACATATCCACTCGTCCAAGTGGATTCAATTTGAGAAAATAAATATAGAGAAACACTAAACATGATTAATCCAGGTATGACCAATATTTTAGGACCAAATTTATCAAAAATAATTCCTGAAATCGGTGCTAATATGCCATTAATAATTCCACCTGGCATTAAAATTAAGCCTGCTGTAAGAGCTGAGACGCCTAGAACATGAATTAAAAATAAAGGTAACATGATGATTGTTGAAAATAAACTCATCAATACAATTAACATTAAAACGATGACAAGTGAGAACATCGGATACCTAAATGCTTGTAAATTCAACATAGGCTCTTTCATGTGTAGTTGCTTCCATACAAAAAGAATTAAAGCAATAACTCCTATCATGATACTCCAATATACCAGTGGATCCGTCCATGAACCATCACCCACACTGCTAAATCCAAATACAATTCCACCAAATCCAATTGTAGAAAGTATGATGGAAACAAAGTCTACTTTAGGTCTTGTTAACTGAGATACATTTTTCAAATAAACACTTGCAAATAATATAGAAAATACAGCTAAGGGAATAACTAAATAAAATAACCATCTCCAATTCAAACTGTCAATAATTAAACCAGAAAGTGCAGGGCCAATTGCAGGAGCTGACATGATCACGAGTCCTATCATCCCCATAGCTGCTCCTCGATTCCCTGGTGGAAATATGATTAAGATTGTATTCATTAAAACAGGCATCATAAGTCCCGTGCCTAACGCTTGAATGATTCGACCAACTAATAAAACTTCAAAAACAGGTGAAATGGAGCAAACTAGCGTTCCAATTAAAAATAATATCATAGCTCCAAAAAACATTTGTCTTGTAGTAAACCATTGCTGCAGCAAGGCTGTTACAGGCACTAAAATTCCTACTACTAACATATATGCAGTAGCTAACCATTGAACGGTGGATGCACTAATCGCAAATTCAATCATTAGATCAGGAAAAGCAATATTCAGTAACGTTTCATTTAAAATCATGACAAATGCCCCTATAAGCAAGGCAACAAGGATAGGAACTCTCTTTAAATGACTTAAATCTAATTCTATTGCATTCGTATCCATCGTTTCACTTACATTATTCAAAATGATACCCTCCTATTTATTCACCGCCTGCATTATTCTTTTATTTTTAATGCACGTAATAATGCATTTAAACTATTCTCGTTTTCACGTTTCGCATGATACGCCTCTGGTACCGATAAACCTAGATGGTGATAACCGGGATATAAATGCAATTCGACTGGTACACCGTCATACATTAATTGTTTTGCAAAATCGAGCGTTTCATCAGCAAATAATTCAATAGAACCTACACATAGATATGTGCTAGGTAATCCTTTAAGATTGTTAGCTCTTCCGGGGGAATAATATTCTGATATACCTTCAGTTCCGGGCTTTTGGTTAAGAACAGACTTCCATCCGAAATCATTAATAGTATGATTAAAGAAGTACTCACCATTAAATGGATGAGCCTCTTTAATTGCCGTTCGATCATCTAACATTGGTACCGATAATCTCAGGTGTTGTATATTAAATTCCTGTTGGTCTCGAATAAATAGCGCTAGCCCACCAGCTAATCCAGACCCTGCACTTTCACCAAAAACAGCAACTTTTTCGGTATCAATATTTAATTCTTCAGCGTGATCAATACACCATTTAATGCCTGAATAACAATCATATAATTGAGCTGGTTGGGAAAATTCAGGGGCTAAACGATAGTCTACAGAGACAGCAACAAAATGATAATGATGTGCTAAAAATGCATGTTTTTCATGATCTAATTCTGGACTACCAACAATCATTCCACCGCCATGCATAGAATAAATGAAGGGATTTAATTGTTTTTCTATATTTTTTGGTTTTGTAATGACCAACCTAACTTTTGAATTATCAAATAGATTATCAATCCAAACTTCTTCAATTTCTACATCATAACGCTCTCTTACATCAGAAGAGAAAAATGCTTTCAATTGTTCTCGTACTACTAAATAGTTTTCTGGTGTTAAACTCATACTACCCATTTCATCTATAATCCCTTTTATTTCTGAATCAATTAAATGTTCACTTCGTTTCGCTTCTTCCATAATACACCTCCAAATTATTTTTCTTGTTAAAGCAGATTCATATAGGACTGTAATTATTTTACTTCCATTCTTTGTAAACCC
Organism: Chengkuizengella axinellae; assembly: GCF_030730905.1. Taxonomy (GTDB): domain Bacteria; phylum Bacillota; class Bacilli; order Paenibacillales; family KCTC-33759; genus Chengkuizengella; species Chengkuizengella axinellae. The sequence goes on from NZ_JAVAMP010000011.1 coordinate 105,859, forward strand.
ATAGACACTTAAGTGTTGTTTTGTTGTGCAACACAAAAAAGCTGGATTTACTCATCCAGCCTTTTCACTAACTTTGTATTTTGGTATAAACGATTTTTTTAATACTGTAAACAGAAAGAAAATATCGATCAGATAACTCTACGATGCTTGCCCCACTTTGAAATTCTTCTTGAATCGCCTGATTTCTTTGTTTTAAATATTGTCTATTCCCTGATTTTTCTCCCCATTTTTTGTGGTTTCCTTCAAGCTTTGAAATATATACAATCTGCCCCTGAGCATATTTTTGCATTTCTATTACTAATTCTTTTGGAAAAACCTCATCCGCATTCACATATTTCATTCTAATCGCACTCCTTAAAAGTAATTTCTTAGTATTAAGAAATGAACGATTAGAGTCGTTTTACCATCAATAATTTATTTGAATAACAACTTTCAAATGCTCTGAGGAGCTTGATCAAAACCCATACTGTTTTTCATATAGATAACTTTGATTTTCAAACCTGTGAAGTGATAACATTAAATTTCAACAATAACACCTCCTTTATTTAGATGAAACTGTAAGCTGTAATCTCCCTCTTGTAGAAGAGTAAGATCTACAGTATTAACAAATACACGTTTTTCGTTTCTTGCCAATTACTTCTCTGCTCTCTATTTTTTCAATATATTCTGTAGCAAGTGGGACTTTACAAGCCGTTTTCCCCATATTGACTTTCACTTTCCCAATCACTTCAGCAATACGTTTTGCTTCTTCAGTCAGAGGCGGATAATAAGCTCCTACAGAAATAACAAATCCATTCATTACATACCGCACCCGATTTCTTTCTTCATGAATAGAGTGCTCTACTTTTTTTAAGCGTTTCTTTACTTCATTCCCATCAATAAGATCATCTGGGGTTATGGATAAGTAATTTGAATACGTACTCCAACCTGCTGTAGCTACCATTTCACTGTCTGAGGACATCCACTCTCTAGCTAATTCTAAAGCATATGGAGATTCCGCAGCTACTTGTGCAACTGTATATTCACTTAACATATACCAGTTAGCTTGTTCAACCCACTGTTGTAGCTTTTGCTTTGTCATTTGTTTCGGATCAACAGATAAACCAGCTAGGTACATCGCATCACTATTCCCAGAATCGTACAATTTCAAAGCCAAGTCCTGATCCTTTTTAACTTTTTTCACTAAGTGTTTTTTCAGATCACCCACTTTTACACCATATATAGGTTCGACAGCTCCGTGGTTTTTAAAGATCTTTTTGGTTTGCTCATTTCCAAGCTCCTCAAGTTTGGCCATTACTTCTTCATAAGTAATCATTTTAATCCCTCCCTCATGATTTCATTCTTTACTTATTCTAGTATTTTGCTCAAAATCCCTACAATGCATAACTCTATATTTCATTGTTCATTTGATATCCATTCACAAAAAACTCAATCGTTTCAAGCTCTTCATCATTCAACTCCCGTTCCACTTGCTTAGAATATGCATCTTTTATACTCTCTTTATCACCTTTGGAAAGTTCAGTATATTTAGCTATGGATTTTAAAAGAATCACCTCTTGATTGAATTCTTTTTTTGAGATGTCTGTCCCATGTGAGTAGATATAGGTTTCCGCTTCAAATGCTTCTAATACTTCCAACAACGATAAAATTCTTTCGATGGTATAGTTTGTTTTATATGAAAAAATATCTGGATAAATACAATCTCCTAAAAATAAAACCTTTTCCTCTTTTATGTACGCCACCACCGAATCCGAAGCATGATCTCCCCCCACCTGTTGTAAAATACAAGTCACTCCACCAAGATCTATTTCAAGCCTATTTTCGAATGTTAATGTTGGTAAAGTTATAGTTATATCCCTATGATATACGAACTCTTCCTTTATGGCGTTTGCACAAAATTCGATTTCCGTCCCTTCTTTTACACGTTCATCTATTGCCTCATCTGACCATGAAAGAGGGATTAACTTCTTCATCTCCTCTGCTGTCTCTTTGGAAGAAATGGATACCGTATTAGTCAATGAGGAAAGACCAAATATATGATCCCAGTGCCAGTGAGTTAAGGCTACAATATCTGGTTTGGAAATTTGTTTTTTTGAAAGCTCGTTAATAAAATATTGGGCATGTGCTTCTGAGTTTCCCGAATCAATCATCAGTATCTTCTTATCACCAACAATCATCCCCAATATTGGACGATCTGTTTCTGAAACAGGCGTCATATAGTAAAATCTTTCCCCGATCTTTTTTATCTTTTGTACTGTTTTCATTGAATCGCACTCCTAATATTTATTTATCTATGTAACTTTATAATAACCATTCACTTTCTTATCTACAATCTATAGCCACTATATCTCTGCAAGTCCTTGAAAACAAGATTGTATTTGGTTATTCTTAAAGCTATAACTTTCTAAATTAAGGATGTCGTTAACATGCGTATTAATAAATTTATTAGTGAAACTGGAAAAGCCTCTAGACGTGGTGCAGATAAACTCATTCGAGAAGGAAGAGTGACTATCAATGGAAAAATTGCAGAAATAGGCAGCCAGGTTGAGCCTGGAGATGATGTTATAGTAAGTGGTGAGCCAATCCGTATAGCCAGAAACAACGTCTATATTGCATTAAATAAACCACCAGGTATTACAAGCACAACAGAAAAGAATGTAAAGGGAAATATTATTGAACTGGTTAATCACCCTCTAAGGATCTTTAATATTGGGAGGCTTGATAAAGATTCGGATGGTTTAATACTCCTTACAAACGATGGAGATATTGTAAATGAAATTTTACGTGTTGAAAATCAACATGAAAAAGAATATGTAGTTTCAGTAGATAAACCCATCACCCCTGAATTTCTGAAAAAGATGTCAGAAGGAGTTAAGATTTTAGGTGCAAAAACACTTCCTTGTGAAGTTAAACAAATAAACAAGTTTGAATTTCAAATTATATTAACCCAAGGTTTAAATCGTCAAATCCGTCGTATGTGTGAAGCTCTAGGTTATGAGGTTTACAGACTGCAAAGAACTAGAATTATGAATATTCATTTGGGCAATCTCCCATTAGGACAATGGCGAGATCTATCAAAAAAAGAAAAAACTCGATTGTTTCAGGATCTAAATTATCAGCCAAAAGAATGGTGAGAAACACACCATAAAAACCCCTTAAGCGTATCAAACATCGTTTAAGGGTTTTTATTATATTCTATTGTACTTAAAATCACTTTTCAAATTATTACCCAGGTAATATCATCAAATCGTTTTTGTTAAACATAAAGCGGCAGAAAAAATGAAAGATGATCTGTACGTTAAAAAGTAAGGGTATATTTAATTTATAAATATTCTTTACCTATCCCATTTTTTATATAAGTGATACTTTATTAATATAAATAATCATGATATTTTTGATATAGAACCCAAGAAATAACCGTAAGGGAGCATTACATATGACAACAAACATACTAGTAAAACAAGAAGATATAACGCAAGTTAAAACAGTCTTAAATAGATTTCAGCAAGGTTACACAAATAAAAACATAGAAGTGTTAGATGAATATATTAATGATCTATTTATTAACGATAATAGTATGATCACGGTAGGAACATCTCGTACAGAGTGGTGCTTCGGTCTTAAAGATTTAAAGGATATGATTGAAAGTGATTGGACATACTGGGGAGATCTTATTGTAGATTTTGAAAATGCAAAAATCAACTCTAAAGATAATGCAGCTTGGTTTATAGCCGATTGTACGATCAGCTTTGATACACCAGATAATTATGATGAATGGTGTGCAGATTTAATAGCAGATTTTTTTGAAGAAGGTCGTTTTATTAACTTTAAAACCATGCCAAAGTTAGCTATGCTCAACTTAAAATTAGCATCTATAGTAAAATCCATTAGTGGAAATCAAGGTAGTAATATTCCTTTCCCTTTAAGGTTGTCTGGTGGGTTAATAAAGAAAAATGACAAATGGCTTATTCATAGATTGCAATTTTCAGCTCCAATGTCCAGCTATCCAGAATGGAGAATAGATAGGGATAATCCCGATTCTTTAAAATATTTCAATGAAATAAAAGAGAAAATGAGCAAATATAATGAGAAGTATGATGATAATAACAAAAAAGATATTATTGAAACTCTACATGACTTTCAAAATCATTATTTAAATACATCAACCAATATTCAAGAGACTGTACAGACCTTGTTTTTATCCCATGATGATATTTACGTTGTTGATCCTCATGAAAATCCCGCAGCTATAGGTTGGAATCGTATTGAAAAAATGATATGGCAGCAAAGAGAAAAATGGGATGAAATGAACCTGAATATTCATGAATCCATGATTCGAACTGAGGGAAACACAGCAACCATCGTTACAAGTGGGATTTTGAAAAAAATAATAAACTCTGAAGAATTGCTGCAAAATGAGTGGAAACTAGTCAAGGAAACATTACAAAAAGAAGGAAAAGGCGAGGATAAACTTTTTGAAGCTCAAAAACAGATCGCTTATACCTTAAAAGAATTGTCTTTTGGAGATGAATCTTTGTGGGAGTTTAGATTTGAAGCTTTAGTTATAAAGGAAAACGAGCAATGGAAATTCCATAACATTCAATTTACGTTTCCTATATTAGATATGTTTGAAGGAAATTATAATATGGTGCCTTTGCTTTAAAAAAATGATCAATTTATTTAGGAAATAAGATGATAAGGGCTGATCACTTAGTAGAATTATCTACTTATAGATCAGCCCTTATATATTAATTACTATTACTAGAGGTTTTTTTAGCATTAAAGCTATGAATCGATACACCATTTACTCATTACCATATTTATCTTTTTAAAGATCCATTAGATCTTCTTTTAACAGAGGATTTAATGGATTTTTAAAGCTATATTTAGTCAATCTTGTTATTAATATGTGCCGTATTAAATTATGGAACTATTATTTTAAATCAAACTGTTTTTCTATTGACTTAAGTCAATGCGATGTACCTCTTTCTCAATTACAATACATTCAAAACACTAAGGAGGGAATAATACAAAAAATGGAAACATTACAGCAAGATACAAATCAACTTCGAAAATCAGCAGTGATTGCCGGAATATCTTTATTAATCATGACCTTAGCTGCGTTTTTTTCTTATGGATATGTTCATAGTTCATTAATTACGAACGGGGAATCTATTGCAACCCTAAATAAAATCCAAATGTCCTCAGGTTTGTTTAGCGCAGAGATCTTTGGATGGCTTGTCATTTTAATAACAGATGTTTTGGTATCATGGGCATTTTATATGTACCTAAAGCCTATACATCAAGGTTATTCATTACTAGCCGCATGGCTTCGACTAATGTATACGGCCATACTTGCTATTGCAATATCAAATTTGATTCAAGTAGGTAATTTGGTTAGTGATCATGGGGAGCTTTTCAATCAGTCAAACGATACTCTTGCTTCTCAAGTTATGATGTCTATCATGACATTTGAATCTGTTTGGTCATTGGGATTAATTGTGTTTGGTCTGCATCTCTTGGTGGTGGGTTTTGTAGCGTTAAAAAACAAGACAATACCAAAGGTGATCAGCATTTTACTTGTCTTAGCCGGCGTTAGTTATATGTTGGTTCATCTATTACATGGATTTTTTCCAATCTTAAAAGACGCTACATCTACAATAGAAACGATTTTAAGCATTCCAATGATTGTTGGAGAGCTTGGCTTTGGCATCTGGCTATTAATTAAAGGGGGTAAAAAACCTTTTTCAAATTAGTCCTGCACTTTTCTTAGATGAGGTCGTTCTAACCTACGTTTTATACGACTAAGCGACTCTGGCGTTATGCCTAAATAACTAGCCAATTGGTGCTGCGGCACACGATCAATCAATTCAGGTCGCTTCTCAAGAAGTATCTGATAACGTTCTTCAGGTCGAGAAGCAATAAATGCTGCAAAGTCATCATGCATCTCACCCATATTTTTTTCAATCATCTTAAGTGTCATAGATTCAAGTCCTGCATGTTCGTCGTACATTTGCTGCTCAATAGATAAGTCACCCACGACAAGTACGCAGTCTTCTAAACAGCTTAATGAATATTTTGATTTTTTTTCAGACGTATGTTGATTAAAGATAGTAACCCCTTGTTCCTCTGTGAAAAAATTAGAAGTAGTTTCTTTTCCTGCTTCATCGATTGCAAACTGTCGGACACATCCCTTTAAAACAAAGTAACACTTCTCTGGAACCTCTCCTTGATGCAGAAGGACGGTTCCCTTTTTAAACTCTTCAAGCGGTATATCTGCAGTGATCGTCTCTAATTCTGCTTCACTAAAGTCTGTGAAGCGTTTCATATATTGAATAAGGATGTCTTTCATTTAAATCTAGCCTCCTTATATTATCCATTCTAAAATTATACTTCACCGTTTATTTATCCTTCCTTTGTGTAATGTGTAATGCTTCATTTGATTGTTGCTATTATCATTGTATTCTATGTGCACTTTCATTATATAAATTACATTGGATGAAACCAAATACCTTTTATCCATAATAACATTAGGACTTCATCCATATCACCTACCATTAAACCCCATAATTTTTCATGGTCTTTTCTCAACGCTGATATAAACATCTATTGCAGCTTGGTGTCCATAGTAGTGAATATTAATATTGAAATATGATGTTAGTTCTTCTCCTTTCTTCTAAAAATGACTCTATGGAATAACTTATTATGAGGTGATGAGTTTGATGAAGAATGGTATAACGAGGTTTGGACAGTAAACAGTGTAACTTGGAAAATAAGGGAGTCAACTTAGCAGCCTTAAAGCAATATGATAATTGGTATAATTAACAAATAACGCTCAGCGCTATTGCTCAAAAAATAGTAGCAAGAAGCGGAAAAATCTTGTTTAACAACTTCTTATTCAGGAAAGTTTAATAACATGGAAACATTTTTCACCCTACTTGTGTGATGATAAATCATATTAAATAGTAAATATTATTAAATCCACAACCCATATCACTTTGAATCAAACTACCAGTCCACTATAATAGATAGTGAGAATTATCAAAATAGTCTAACATCTATTTGTAGTAAGATGTAATGTTATCTTCGACTTAATGTTCAAAAATAGGAAGGAGAATGATGAATGGAAAACAACAATTATCCTGACCAAAAGGAACACACAGCTGCATCTGCAGGAAAATGTCCTGTAACCCATCACAAAGATAGTGCGATAACGACAACGACAGCTCCTAGAGGTACGACGAATAAAGACTGGTGGCCAAACCAATTGAACTTGGGCATTCTTCGCCAGCATGACAAAAAATCCAACCCAATGGGAGAAGACTTTAATTATAAAGAAGAATTCTCTAAGCTCGATTATGATGCTCTAAAGAAAGATCTACATCATTTGATGACTGATAGCCAGGATTGGTGGCCTGCTGACTACGGTCACTACGGTCCATTCTTTATTCGTATGTCTTGGCATGCAGCAGGAACATTTCGGACGGCTGATGGACGCGGGGGCGGCTCTACTGGATCACAGCGCTTTGCACCTCTAAATAGTTGGCCCGATAATGTCAACCTTGATAAAGCTCGCCGTCTGTTATGGCCTATTAAACAAAAGTATGGAAACAAGATTTCCTGGGCCGACTTACTTGTGTTAACTGGTAACGTGGCACTTGAATCCATGGGCTTGAAAACGTTTGGTTTTGGTGCAGGGCGAGAGGACATTTGGCATCCTGAAGAAGATGTATATTGGGGTTCAGAGAAAGAATGGTTAGCAGACAATAGGTACTCTGGTGACCGTGAACTTGAAAATCCACTTGCTGCTGTACAGATGGGACTAATTTATGTAAATCCCGAAGGGCCTAACGGAGAGCCAGATCCACTTGGAAGTGCCCGTGATATTCGTGATACATTCGAACGCATGGGGATGAATGACCAAGAAACAGTGGCGCTTATCGCTGGTGGACACACATTTGGTAAAGCACATGGCGCAGGGGATGCTTCTCATGTAGGCGACGACCCGGAAGCTGCAACACTTGAAACACAAGGGTTTGGCTGGAAGAGTACATACAAGAGCGGAAAAGGCCGTGATACGATATCAAGTGGTGTTGAAGGTGCATGGACAACGAACCCTACTAAATGGGATAATGGCTACTTTGATCTGTTATTCGGGTATGAGTGGGAATTGGCAAAGAGTCCCGCAGGCGCTTCACAATGGGCACCAGTTAATATGCAGGAAGAGCATTTGGCTCCTGATGCTGAAGACCCATCCGTCCGAGTAAAAACGATGATGACAACAGCAGATATGGCCTTGCGTATGGATCCGGAATATGAAAAAATTTCTCGTCGTTTTTATGAAAATCCGGAGGAATTTGCCGATGCATTCGCTCGTGCTTGGTTTAAATTACTTCACCGCGACATGGGGCCTATAGAAAGATACTGGGGTCCAGAGGTTCCAGTAGAAGAGTTAATTTGGCAGGATCCGATTCCAGCAGTTAATTACGAACTATCCAATGCCGAAATCACTGACCTAAAAGAAAAAATCCTGAACACAGGATTAACCGTAAGCGAACTTGTGAAAACAGCTTGGGCTTCAGCAAGCACATTTCGTGGTTCTGATATGCGCGGAGGTGCGAACGGTGCACGCATCCGTTTGGCTCCTCAAAAAGACTGGGAAGCAAACGAACCTGAACAGCTAGAAAAAGTCCTAGGAATCTACGTAAACCTTCAAAGCAAGCTTGATAAAAAAATCAGCCTTGCTGATTTAATCGTACTGGGTGGAAACGCAGCTATCGAAAAAGCAGCAAAAGATGCAGGCTTTGAGGTAACGGTTCCATTTTCTCCTGGTCGTGGCGACGCAACAGCCGAACAAACAGAAGTGGAAAACTTTGAAGTATTAGAGCCGGTATCTGATGGATTCCGTAACTACCAGAAAAAAGAATACTCTATCAGTCCAGAAGAAATGCTGATAGACAAAGCACAACTACTTGACTTAACTGCACCAGAAATGACAGTCTTGCTCGGAGGTATGCGTGTCCTCGGTACAAACCATGGTGGCACAGAACAAGGAGTTTTTACTGACCGTGGTGGTACCTTAACAAATGACTTTTTTGTAAACCTGCTTGATATGGGGATTGAGTGGAAACCAGCAGGCTTTAACAAATATGAAGGCCACGACCGTAAAACAGGAGAAGTAGTACGTACTGCCTCACGCTTTGACCTGGTATTCGGTTCAAACTCAGTTCTTCGTGCTTTAGTTGAAGTATATGCACAAGACGATAATCAAGAAAAATTTGTACGTGACTTTATCGCAGCATGGGCGAAGGTGATGGATGCAGATAGGTTTGATTTGAAATAAAAAACTATACTTATTAGTCAGAGACGTACAGAGCAAGTCTGATCCCGGGTTAACTGCACCTCAATTGTTATGCAATTAGAGGTGCGTTTTTTTATATTATATCCTCTCGCTTCCCACCAAAACAGCCACCGCTATACATCTTTTCAATATTTTGAGAACTTATTTACATATCTCCCTTCTTTCCCTTTAAAATCTACAGCGCCTCCTAACTAGATTTATATAATTAGTATATCACTTGAACTTTACGTCAATGTCAATCCCTTATATCTTGCACTGCCTTTGGATGTAATCAACCATAAATGATATTGTATACTTAGGAGATGCCCAAAGGAGTTGATTCCAATAAACGAATCACTGAAGAAAAATAAGCCTGCAATCATCGGTGAACCGTCTTTTTTGAACTACAAAGGCTATACCGTTTTTAGTCGATTCACTTTTGATCGCTTTCACCGTTTTCCCAAAGGTTATTTTCAAGACGAAGCATGTTTTATTTTTGCTGAACAGGGTGCTTTCAATTTAAGGTCACCATATCACCTGTATGAAGTCAATAAGAGCCAAGGGGTACTTCTTAAATGTATGGACTACTTCCTTGAAAGCCCTAGCAAGCAACATATGAACTCATCCATTGAATTAGTTGGTGTATTTCTTTATCCTGAGATGATTCAAGAGGTCATGAAATTTGAAACGATTGAATCAGAATTTGTTGAGAATTTTTATGGTTCTGGTGTTCCTATAGATAATATAATTACAAACTTTAAAGAAAGTCTGCAATATCTTTTTGACAATCCAAGACTGGCAAATGAGCTTATGATCAAAACGAAACTCATAGAATTTGTTCTATTAATGGTCTACTCGGGACAAGCACCTAACCTAAATGAGTTTTTATCTGCTCTATTTAAAAGTCATACGCTTGATTTTAAGAAAACCATCGTTGCCAATCTATACTCTGATTTGTCCCTTGAAGAATGGGCTCATTTAACAGGGGTAAGTTTGGCTACTTTTAAACGGATTTTCAAAGAAATATATGGCTCATCCCCTATGAAATACTTGACTGAACGTAAACTTGAAAGATCCTGTGAATTATTGGTTCAAACTGATCGAAGCATTATGGATATCGCTTTAGAAAGCGGCTTCAACTCACTAGGTACCTTTAATCGAAACTTTAAGTCACACTATAAGCTAACGCCTTCAGAATTTAGAAAACAAAAGAAGAATGAACGTGAATTAACCATTTAAACCTTTTTTGAGAAATGATTGAGCTAATCTGAGAAGTCTTAATGAAATAAACCATGATACAGTTTATATATCATTAATTGAAAGATTTCATAAATCAGATTAGGAGTGATTTGATGTTAAAGAAAGTATTAATAACTGGTGCCAATAGTGGATTAGGTAAAGAAAGTGCAAGACAATTAGCCGAGGATCCAACTATTGAGAAGATCTATCTTGGTTGTAGAAATAAAAAGAAAGCAATGGAAGCCAAAAAAGAACTAGAGTCTGTCACAGGAAGAAAAATCTTTGAAATTATAATGATAGATGTTTCAAACTTAGACTCCGTTCGTCATGTTGTAGATCATATGAAAGAACCGATTGATGGCATTGTAATGAATGCTGGGGGATTTGGTGGTTCAGATTTTATGAGTCTTACGCCTGAAGGTACAACACGTATATATGCGGTAAATGTATTGGGCCACGCTATGCTTTTGGAAAGATTACTGGAACAAAGTAAATTAACCTCCGTAGGTATTTTTGTTGGTACGGAGGTGTCTAGAGGCGTTAAGGGAATGGCTAAGAGACCTGAGCTTAAGCAGGGTTCTGTTGGAGAGTTTACCTCCATTGCTAATGGGACATTCTGGGAAAAAGATATTACAGATGCAATGATACCTTATGGGTATGTCAAACTTATGGGCGTTATGTGGATGTCATCCTTGGCTAGAAAATATCCCAAAGTACGTCTTCTGTCAATGAGTCCTGGTGGAACGGCCGGTACTGAAGGCACAAGCAGTATGCCAACCTTTAAAAGAATGTTTACAAAGTCCTTATTTGAAGTCAGTGTCTTGTTAGGTAAAATGCATAGAGTTGACGTTGGAGCCAGACGTTACATTGATGGGTTAACTGATTTACGTTATAAAAGTGCCGTTTTTTATGCCAGCAAAAAAGGTGTTACTGGTGATGTCGGGGATCAAGGCATGATATTTGATGTTTTTAATAATAAAACATTTCAGGATAATGCTAGAAAAGCGGTCTTAAGTTATATACGTCACTAATGTTATAATCAAAATTGAATCTGCGCCATTATAAGACCGGTTAATCTCATCGGTCTTTGTTATTTTCTCACTCAAACATTCTACCAAAAACTACCATTACTTATGATACGGTAATCGTACTGAACTAGAGTAAGATATATCTCCTCCTACTCTGTTCATTCGATTTTTATTATCTTGTTAAACACAGCTCACATGTTTAAATAATCAATACTACTCTAACCTATATTCAAATCATACAGTCAGTAGCTAATTAACATTGTTTTAATATCCATAAAATGGATCATTAATAATTTTATTCTTTTTAATACCTTCTTCTTTTAGCAGCGATTTTACTGATTTAATTATAGGCATACTACCAGATATATAGTAATAAGCGTCACTACCAAATTGTTTTGCTAAATGTTTAATTTTAGTTTGAGTAGGTTTCTTACCATCCATCATATACAGATTAATATTTGAATTTTTCTCTGCAATCTCGTTTAATTCTTCTCTAAACAAGTGATAATTTGTTGATGTATAGACAATATTAACCTGACGTTTGGTTTTATTTTCAATTTCCTTAAGTAAACTTCTTATAGGTGTTACCCCTACACGACTTGCTATTAGCACCAATGGTGAAGAAGTATCTGAAATCTTAAATCCGCCAAATGGACCTCTCACACCAACACGTTCTCCCTCTTTCATCTCAATTAGATTCTTTTTAAAACTGCTAGCTTTTCGACCTGTTCGTATACCAATTAACATGTGACCTTCTTTTTCAATTGAAGCAATACTGAACGATCTCCACTTCTTACCATCGACTACTCTATCAGGTAAAGTAAAAATTGCATGCTCACCAGGTATCCATTTTGTATTCTCTTTTAATTTTAATTTAATTAAATAGTAGTCGTCGTAAGGGTTAACTACTGATGCAACCTCCAAAAATGTTTTTTTAAATAACCCTTTTAATTTTAGTAACTTCATAAGTTTACTCCTTTTCTTTTTATAGGTATTCCTATACACTGACTTCATTCTGACTCATTCCTGATTCAATTTTATTAGCATTAATTTATTGACTTTCCACTAGGTCATCTATCTTTTTTATTTTGAGATATTCAATATAAGTGAACTTCCACCAATATAGTTCGTTCGCGACCGAACTATATTGGTAAAAAAAAGCACTTATAGCGCTTTATCTATATTTGATATAACCTTGTTGATGTAAGTTTCAAAGATCTCACGATCTTCTGTTTCAAAATCAGATAATAAAATGTTAATTAAGTCGGTTCCAATTTTTTTCAATTTATCTAATATTGGATAAGCTTCTTGCGTTAAACCAATATTAGTAATTCTTTTATCTGAATCACATTGAGACTTTTTTATGAATCCTAACTCCTCATATTTTGCCAAAACATCTGATAAAGATGATTTAGAAATATTCCAATTTGATGCAATTTCATTAAATTGCATCATCTCACCATTATGAGGAAGAATAAAAAATAATGGTAAATGATTTCTCAACAAAGGAAAGTTCTCTTCTTTTAGTCTCTTACTTATATAAGAACTTGATGACGAATTTATCTCATTTATCTTACCAAGTAGACTTTCGTGTCTCATACAAATACCTCTTTTACATTCGTTCGGTTACGAACAAATAATATCAAAGATATTATTCGATGTCAATATCTTTTCAATTAGAATATTAGTGACAAATAAAAATCTAATTTCAACATTATTTAGACCGATTTACTTAAATTTCAGAAAATATAACCACTTTACTTTAAGTAAAATGGTAGTACATTACTAATGAAGTTGTTGAGTGGCAACTCTGAATTCTCATATTTCATCCTCAATACTGCACCATGATAGTTATCATAAATCATATGTGTCAATCGAACAGGATCTATTTGATTTGAGATGAGTTCCAAGGTCGTTGCGCTCTCAATCCATTTTGCTATGAAACCTTTGTGCATATTCATACTGATATGAATTAACTCGATAATGGCCTCATTTTCAACATCATCTGAAACAATATTCATCAATGGACATGTTCTAAGATTGCCGTTATTGAAAAAGAAATCATTCGAAATAGAATAGTACTTCGTAATCTTCTCAATCGGATTCTGAGTGCTATCATTATCTATCTGTTCCAAAGTAAATTTTACTTTTCTGTTGTAAAGCTTTATTGCTTCGATAACAAAGGCATCTTTGTTTTCAAAGAAATTGTAAAAGGATCCTTTGGGAATCCCGCAAGCTTTTAATACGTGCTGAACGCCTAACCCTGAAAACCCCTTCATCATTAGAATTTCAACACCAGATTGCAAAATTTCCTCTCTATTGTATTTTGACATATTTCCTCCTAAATAAATATTAGACCAGTTTACTTAACACTACTTATTCTTTCGCTAATTGTCAATGAAACTCTATACAATTCTCATTGACAATGAATAATAAATAAATTAAAATAAATTAAAAGTAAACTGGTCTAGTTTTACTTATAATAAGTTGAAGTAGTTATATTTTTGCCATGATATAAGTAGACTGGTCTAGTAATAGAAAAAGGTTACTATATTAATCTAAAAAAAATAAATAAAAATGGGAGGCTTATAATGAGTCAATCGCAGAAATATCCAATAATAGACATAGATAAACATTTGCAAGATAATTGGACTGAACAAGAAACAGAAAATGCAAAGATCGTCGTGGACTTTTTTCAACATTTAATGAATGAACATGACTTTGACTACACAATGAAAAAATATGGGAATGGTTCGTACACACAACACAACAGAGCTATACCAAATGAAATATCAGGACTTGTTGGCTATGTGAAAACAATGACCAAGAGATTCCCTGAGTATTCTTTTGATGTGAAGCGAATATATGCTGATAGTGATTTCATTCTATTGCATAGCCATACCACATTGATGGCGAAGCACAGGGGCAATGAGAAAAAAGGATTCATTATTACCGATACATTTCGATTAAAAGATGGAAAACTGGTAGAGCACTGGGACGCAATCCAACCAATTGATACTTTCTCAAGACTGTTGTTCTTAATGACAGGAGGAAGTATAAAAAATAGCAATCCAACTTTCTAACAAACTCATGTAGATCAAAGACCATCTCATTAAGGGATGGTCTTTAAATCAAGTACATTTCATCACAAAAGCCCCTTTACTCGGTACATAACATTTTTTGTACAATAAAACCCACCATCTTCTCTTCCGAAAAGTGGTGTATTTTGGAGAGCAGAGGCGAGGCTCACACTACCCCTGTCAAAAAACTCACTTATTTGTGGTAAGGTTCCCCCCGATTAATCTTAAACGCCCGATAAACCTGCTCCACCAATATCAATCTCATCAACTGATGAGGATAAGTTATTTTCCCAAATGAAATTTTCTGATCCGCCCTACTCAACACTTCATCAGACAACCCTAGAGACCCTCCAATAACAAAGGTGAGCTGACTTCGACCATATGTAGCTAGTTTTTCAATGTTCTCAGCCAGTTGCTCTGACGACCACATTTGTCCATTGATTGCCAAAGCAAATACATAGTGGTCAGGTTTAATTTGTGCTAGGATTCGCTTACCTTCTTTTTCTTTTACTTGCCTTCCTTCCGATTCACTTAATTGTTCAGGTGCTTTTTCATCTGGAACTTCCATAATCTTGATTTTTGCATAAGCCTGTAACCGCTTCGTATATTCTGAAATCCCTTGTACAAAATATTTTTCCTTTAATTTCCCTACGGTCACAATTTGAATTTGCATGTTCTAATTTCAACCTTTCTTTCGTATGTATAATGTATGGACAAGCCCATCAATCTTCTTTTTTAACAATATAATAATATCTCACTACATATATCATTTCTCGTCTACTCCCACATTATTTTTCATCTGTAAGCAGGAAAAAAGGATATGGATGGAGTAATGTAAATATCAAAAGGTAATGATTGACTAAGAATGTTTGTTCGTGTATCTTTAATAATACACCTGCTCATTCATGAGTTTAATTCAGTTTACCCGGTAGGAATAATTTCCAAAATTTGAGTCTAAAATATAACTATAGTACTTATATAGGAATGTTAAATGGATCGAAACGTGTATATTCATTACACACCTCGATCCGATTAAAGAGAGGAGTTTATTTTATGAATAAAACGCTTTCCCCCTTAGATGAAATAGACATGATTGGCAAATTAGCAGATTTAAAAGAAGAACATTATAAAAATACATTGCTTATTAATTCAATGATGGAGCTGCTATTGGAGAAGGACATTTTATCTTATGATGAAATTATTTTGAAAATGAAGCAATTAGATGAAGAGGAACAACATCCTCAAAGAATTTAACCTGTACTTAAGTCATCCCATTCGGTAGCTCGATCAAAATAAGTATCTTTCAATTTGATCTTGCGTTCCTTTAAGCTAATTTCATTTTCATTTAATACATTTTCCACGGTTAACCTAGCTAAATCCATAAGGTTATGATCTCTGCTTAAATGAGCTAGATAAACTCGCTTTGTTCTTGTAGACATTATTTCACATAAAGCCTCTCCTGCCGCTTCGTTGGAGAGGTGCCCTAAATCTCCTAGAATTCTTCTTTTTATATTCCATGGATATCTGCCCATTCTCAACATCTCAATATCATGATTGGATTCAATAATAATCACATCTGATTCTACTACTTTATCTTTCACATTTTGACTCATATAACCGATATCAGTGACTAAGCTTAACTTTTGATCATCCTCACAAAAACAATAACCTACGGGCTCAGCTGCATCATGAGATATCGAGTAGGAGTCTACCTTTAACGAACCGAAATCAACCTGACTTTCTGTTTGTATCACTTTCCGATGATGTTCTTCAATCTTTCCAACGGACTTATTTAATGCGTCCCAAGTTTTCTGATTCGCATAGATCGGTAGCTTATATTTTCTAGATAAAGCCCCCAAACCCTTAATGTGGTCAGAGTGCTCATGTGTTACCAAAACACCTTCTAAGTCTGCACAGGTTGCCCCTCTTTCCTGCATCAAACTTTCAATTTTTTTGGCACTTAAACCTGCATCTATAAGAATTTGTGTTTCATTTGATTGTACAACCATGGCATTACCAGTTGAACCACTTGCAAGTACACTGAATTTGATCCCCATATTAATTTACTGCTCCTTCTACCTGCTGTCATTATTGATGATTATATTGATTGTATAACCTCCACTTTCCCAGTGAAAGCATGCACATAATAAATATCTCCACTCCCTAATGCAATTCTCCACTTTGGAAATAATGCTTGTGGATTGCTTTCAAAACCTTGATACCCTAGTTGAATATCTTCTATGACCTCTCCCTGTTTCAGGTAGTCTTCTGCTAAAAGATGAATTACTAAAGGAGCAGATAATACTTCCTGTTCTTCTTCTGTAATATCAGGTGTAACTATAGCAACCTGTTGATCATAATGAGTAAGTTGTCCTTCACTTCCATATAATTTTAATTGTACATCAAATAGCGGTAAATTTTCATACAATTGATTAAAGACTTGCTGATTCTCATCACTGACGACCTCATCATATTGATATTGATCAAAATCTTCAATTTCATCTAAAAACGTTTTATTTACTTCTCCTGAGATAATCTCATCAACATCAACAGGTGAGATTAATTCAAAACTTATATCCTTTTGTACCTTTTCATCGAAATCGATTGTAATTTGATTCAGATTTAACTTCTCTGTTGGAATTTCACCCCTGATTTCAATCCCTTTTTCTTCTAGGAGTTTTCGTGTTTCCTGAATCATTTCATTTCCACCAAAGAATGGGTTTAACAAATTAATATTACTGATCCATAATTGATAACCTAATAGTAGATTCAATAATAAAAATGTAATGATTAAGATTGATTTTGCTCTTCCCCATTCCATATGGATTCACCCCTTACAACAAAAACTTCTTTTAAGAAAATTATTTAAGAAAACCTAACGTTCCATCTGATAATTCATATGCCCAGCTTGGAATTAGTAAAATATACTCATCAATTATAGGATAATAAGCAGGAAAAATATTAATAATGTTAAGGTTTTTCTCTTTCTCTAGAACGAGCTGTTCGAGAGCTTCCCCACCCTGCAGCGTATAAGGTTCTCTATTTACTGTAACGCTACTCAGATTAATCAATGAACGATCATAGTTCGTGACTACTCCTTCTTTCATTGTAATCTCAGTATAACCTAGTTTAAAACTGTCAGTAGGAAGTATTGGTAATGCTACAACATTAGGTGCAGGCTTCACATATTGTTGAAACCTGAAAATTTGCTGTTCAGTCTGTTCAGGAATCTTGCTTATTAAATTAGTCCTGCTCCAGCCCCCATGTTGATTTGCAAACTGAATAGAGGTTAATAAATCATCTAGTAGCTCTGAAGAACTTTCTACAGGCGTTTCATAGTCATTATAACTCATCCAAAATTGCTTATGGTTCATCTCCAATACAGAAGCACCATCTAATATAATTTCTTTCCCATCATTGTCTACCGCAGTACTTGTAATACTTGGATCTACAAATAGGCTTGCAACCAACTGGTCTCTTTCA
This sequence comes from Chengkuizengella axinellae, assembly GCF_030730905.1. Lineage (GTDB taxonomy): Bacteria > Bacillota > Bacilli > Paenibacillales > KCTC-33759 > Chengkuizengella > Chengkuizengella axinellae. The sequence continues at coordinate 124,029 of NZ_JAVAMP010000011.1, forward strand.
AAATCATTATAATTTACGGTCAATCTAACGACTTCTATAGGCTCATCAGGTAAATAATATTTTCCGTTATTGGTTGTATGATACGTTGACAGAAACTCACCATAACCCACAAACTCGTATAAATCCTCTACCTTTAAGTCTACCTTAGTTGCTTCAAATACTTGTAATCCAGAATCAACAAAAAATAAGGCTCTGATCTCTTGAGTTTCCGTCACATATATCCATATTTTATCTACACTTACATCTAGATTGATATTCTCAGGTTTTACTTGCATCGTGTTTTGCAACCATTGTATTGGAATTCCGTCCATAAATTCTAACTCAATTCCTTGATATTCTTTTAATTTTATTCTTTCAAGAGAAGGTATGGTTACAGGTCTAAAATTTTCAAAGGTTCTTTGAGTTATTTTTTCATAAATGTCATTATAGAACTTAAAGTTAGGATACAGCATCGTATGTTTGTCTTCACCAAAATGTAAAACAATATGTTTTGGAAAAATCATATTTTCAACATTTTCATGATTTCCATTTAACCTTGTATCAATGTATTCATCCTGAACGGCTGGATTAAAATCGGGTTTGCTGTATACCAATAAATAGCTTTGAAACAAACTGCCAAAAACCAATAAAGTGAGTATGACCGATTTTATTTTTTCCATCATTGCGGTTCACCTTCCTGATGAAATGCAGGCAAGATAAAGGTCACTTTTGTTCCTTTATGAAGCTCTGATTCTAACATAATCTCCCCACCGTGCGCATTAATGATTTCTTTAGCAATAGAAAGACCTAGACCAGTTCCTCCCATATTACGCGATCTAGCTTTATCCACTCTATAGAATCGTTCAAATATGCGATGAATATCTCTTTTAGGAATACCTACACCGTTATCCTCTATAGAAATCTTAATCCAATCCTGCTGTTTTTTATTACAGTTAATCATGATAATTCCTTTATCTGGAGTATACTTAATTGCATTGGATACTAAATTGTCTAATACTTGATCCAACTTGTCCGGATCAACCATCATCGTTTTTATAGATTTATCCACGGTTAGCTTCATTTCAATTTCTCTTTGATTTAATTGAAAAGAAAACCGATCCACTACATCCTCTAACATTTGTTTAATTTCAGTTTCTCTTTTCATAACAACCGTTTGATTCGAATCATATCGTGATAAATGGAGCAAATCACTAACAAGTCTAATCATTCGATCCGCTTCATTGCGAGTTACACCTACGAAGCGTTTCGCTAGATCAGCATCACTTAGAGCCCCATCCTCTAATGCCTCCAAATAACTTTTGATGGTTGTCAGAGGAGTCCTCAATTCGTGCGATACATTAGCCACAAACTCTCTCCTACTCTGATTAAGCTTTTCCTGCTCCGTAACATCCTGCAAGACGATGATTGTACCTGTGACTCCTTTACCTCTTCGCTGGATAGGAGTAAAAGTCACCTTAACCTGAAGAGACTCCCCTCCATCCATTCGTGGCAATTCAATCATGGCAGAGTTTTGTTCTCCCAGAACATAACGTCCAATTTGTTCTTTAGAAGTACCCAATATTTCTGCTATTTCTCTTCCAACTACATCCTCTTCTCGAATATCCAGCATTTGCTCAGCTCTTAAATTAATAACTATAACTTTTCCCATATCATCTGTCGCTATCACACCATCACTCATATTAGAAAGAATGGAGGCTATTTTGTTTTTTTCCTCTTCATTTGAAGAAAGAGCATCCTTTAACCGCTCCACCATATAATTAAACGCATAACCTAGCTGTCCTATCTCATCACTGCTGCGGATTTCCACCTGTTGATTATACTTCCCGTCTGCCATTGCCTTTGCTTTTTTTGTTATCATTTTAATAGGATGTGTGATGGTATTTGACAATACAATACTTAGCATAACCGTTAATACAAGCGCTATAATCGTACCTGCTATAAAAATTTGTTTAATGTTATTAATTGTCTCAAATAACTCCTTAGTAGAAGCCTTAATATAAATAGCACCAATGACTTTATTATCATCATTTTTGACAGGCTTAGCAATCGCCTTCTTCTGAATGTTGCTACTGTCCGTAACATCCCATAACGGGACCTGAATACCATTTATAGACTGAATAACCTCAGATTGCGTAATCTTTTGTCCAATGATATTAGGCTGGTTAGAAGAGCTCATAACAATGCCCTCATCATTAATGATTTGAATTTCGGATCCATTGAGTGTACTTATATTCTTAACTATCGTATGGAGATCCTCTTCATTTAGTCCTGTATCATCATTACCCGACTCTAAATAAGTTTGAACCGTATTAGATAACAAGTTCACCTGACTGATTAATGAATCAGTAAAGTTGTTGATAAAGGTGTTTTCCATCGTTCGAATAAAATAAATACCAATCAACTGCATTGCAATTAAAATTAGCAGTGCATAGATAATAATTAATTTAACTTGGATCGTTTGAAAGAAACGTGTTCCTTTCATTCATTAGGAACCTCCTGTTTGGGGATTAAGCATAATATATCCTAAACCTCTTCTAGTAATGATGTATTCTGGTTTACTGGGATCATCTTCAATTTTTTCTCTTAGTCGACGAATTGTAACGTCTACCGTTCGAACTTCCCCTAAATATTCATAACCCCATACGGCTTGTAATAAATGTTCTCTAGTCATGACCTTACCTTTATTTTTAGCTAAATAATGAATAAGCTCAAACTCTCTGTGAGTTAAATCCAAAGGTGAAGAATCTTTATATACAACATACATTTCTGTATCAATAAATAAATCGTTAATTTTTAACCCTTGCTTTTGATTGCTCTCTTGGTTAACAGATTTAGATTGTCTCCTTAGATGGGCTTTTACTCTAGCTAACAGCTCTCTTGTACTAAAAGGTTTAGTTACGTAATCATCTGCTCCCAATTCAAGACCTAACACTTTATCTAGTTCTGTATCCTTTGCTGTAAGCATAATAATGGGTGTGTTCAATTTCATTCTAATTTCACGACATACATCCATTCCATCTTTTCCTGGCAGCATCAAATCCAACAATACAAGGTCTGGATTTTCTTCATATGCCATTTTCACTGCTGCATTACCGTCAAAAGCACATATTACTTGATATCCTTCTTTTTCCAAATTAAATTTTAAAATATCTGCGATCGGCTGTTCATCATCAACAACCAATATTTTTCCAAACATATGAGACACCTGCCTTTGTTCCAATGTATAAAAAAAAGATAGTGCGAAAACATATATGCTCCTCACTACCTTTAATTATATCTTAATTCATATTAATTTAAATAAACTAATGGGTTCTGTTGAACACCGTTTTTAATGATTTCAAAGTGTAGATGAGGTCCAGTAGAATTTCCTGTGCTACCCATTACACCGATTTGTTCTCCTCTTTCAACATTCATACCAACTGACACATGAATCGATTGTAAATGAGCATAAAGTGTTTTATATCCATTTTGATGATCTATAATGATATTATTGCCATATGATCCACTATAACCCGCATAAATCACTTTTCCTGTATCCGATGCTAGAATTTTACGATTTCCAGAAACCATATCTAGTGCAGCATGCAAACTTCCCCATCTGTATCCATAATAACTAGTAATTGAAGGACTTACTAACGGCCATCTAAAGTTACCAGTTCCTTCACCTGGAACGACTTTACTTCCTTTTTTAACTACTTTAGTAACAGGTTCAAGTAATATAGTTTCACTAATTACTTTTTTTCTTTCTTCTTGAACCCTACCATCTAATTTAACAACTTCATAAACCACTTCTATTCTTCCTGGTTTACCTGGTGTAATAACCTCATTTTTACCTAACTTAAGTGTATCATCAACTATATATTCTGTATCAAAATGAATATCTCTCTCTTCTACTACTTCCTCTATTGTTTCAACAGAAAGTGTAGGCTTTAATACTGTCACGTTCAGCTCATCACCGATATTCAATATACTATCTTCACTCAATTGGTTATTTTCATAGATTACATAAGAAGGAATATCTAACTTTTGTGCGATACAAGTGATACAATCTCCTTCTTCTACGATATACTTATCCAACACCACATCGCCTGTTTCCAATGAAGTAACAACTGATTCTGGCTTTGCAATCTCTTCTGGTTGAGTTTCAACTTGTTTAAGTTCAACCTCTTCATTAAAGTTAACTTCTTTTAAAGTAGACTCTTGTTTTGTTTCATCCGCAGATTTCGCATCATCAGATAAAATAGCTGCTTCACCTTCAACTCTTTCTTCAGGTACATATTTATTCTTAATTTTATCTAATATTTGTTGTGCTGTTTCTTCGTCCTTCACAATTGCAATTATCTCACCATTTACTACCAATTCAATACCTACAATGTGAGATTCCAATCTCCTTGAAACTTGTGCTAACGCTTCCTCGTCATTACTTTCGAGTTTATACCCACTTTCACGTTTAAAGCTAAATTGCTCGTCATTTAACTTCACTTCAAAATCGGGATTTTGCTGATTCAGTTTGTCTTGTGTATCAGCTATCAAATCTTTAATTTTTTGCTGATCCACAACCGTACCTACTTTTTCTTCCCCAAAGTAAACATGATAGATTTGATTCGTATTTTTATGTATATAAAAATAAATAGAAGCTATGCTTATAGAAATAAGAAGAGCTGCGACAACGATTGCAATCAACCAAAAGTGTAAATTGTTCACTTCATTTTTTGCAATCGATACAACATCTTGAATTCTATGATTCGACTTTCTGTCTAACTCTGGGCCTGATTCTTTATTTCGCCCCAATTTTAACTTCATACATAAGTCCCCTCATATCATTTTCTTTCTACTTTACCATAGCTTACCTTTCTTTTTCAACTTATTGCTAGTTTAATATTTTTCCAATATTGTGAGCATTTGTTGATATTCTTCCTCACTTAAATGCTCTTTCATCGTTGCTTCTATTTCTAATAGTTCATTTACAGTTACCCCTTCTTCCATTATAGTAGATAGTTTTTGAAGCTCTCCTGAAGGTAAGTTGGATATGATGAGTGAAAAAATAGTCATCTTATCCTCATCAGAAAGCAAGTCTTTTGTGCTTGTAAACGCTTCTGCTGTAAATAAAACCTCTTCTGGTGCCAATCCCTGCTCCTCTATAGAATATTCTTGCTGATTCCACACTTCTACAGCATCTATATCATCACTCTCTTCTACATCAGTATAATCATCATATATGTTATCTTGAGTTGGTTCTGAGTTCTGCTTTTCATGCTCGTTGATGAATTCTTCCAATGAAGAGTTACCCTTATCCTCAGAATTTATATTTGTAAGATTCTCTTGATTCACAAAATAGGAAAGGACATCCGATATTTGTACTTTTGGCAATGTGTTTTCTCCATCAAATTGACCCATGAGCCGATCAACATATAAATTAACCATAAACCATACGATAAACAAAGTTAAACTACTAATTAAAACGGTTTGAAACAATGTCTTACTTATCCAAACTATGAACTTCATATTCATCCTCCTGCCAATGCTGTATTTAAAACTATATAATTGACAGTATTGACTATATTGAGTCATTTTCATTCCTATATTTTTAAAACTTTTTCTTTTAATTGTCATGAACGATGAAACATTTTTTTATAAGGAAGAGAATCTATGAAATAAAAATACGATCGTTTTGGTTAAAGTAAGAAATTTATTAACTGATTAATTCCTACATTATATATAAGGGGGATAGAGTTTCATTTAAACGCTTATAAACAGCAAATCTTTCTTTATAAATCTCATGGTGTTTTTGATTCGGTAGACAACTTGATTTCATCGGAATATATGGTTTGATTTCTGATAGACTAGAAACTTCTCCTATACTATAAAGACCCATCCAAGCTGCACCCCAAGCAGAGCTTTGATAACTTTGCGGAACATGAATTTCTTGATTAAACATATCCGCTAATATTTGAATCCAAAGATCCGATCTGGCAAACCCACCGCTTGCATAAAGCTTAGTTCCTTGACCAACTATTTTTTCTAATGCTTCACTCACATGATAAATACTAAAAACAACACCCTCCAATCCTGCCCGAATAATATGCTCTTTTCCATGTCTTATTGTTAATCCAAATAAGTTTCCTTTTGCTTGTGGATTCCAAATCGGTGCTCTTTCCCCATTTAAATAAGGTAAAAAAATAATACCTTCTGCTCCAGGCTGTACGTTGCTGCATAATTGTGTTAATTGATCATAATCAGTATTTGAACCTAATAAATCCTTTAACCACTTTAATACAATACCTCCATTGTTGACTGGCCCCCCTACGAGTGATAACTGGTCAGTAAATGCATAACAAAATGTTTTTTGTTTTGAGTCTATTTTTGGTTGTTGTGTCATTTGACGAATGGCTCCACTAGTCCCAATTGTAATGGCCATCTCACCCGGTTCAATAGCACCAATGCCCAAATTAGCTAAAGGTCCATCAGTGGCTCCTATGACAAAAGGTATATCTTTACCAAATCCTATCTTTTCGGAAATGGATTTTTTCATTCCATACAAAACATGTGATGGGGGTTTGGGAAAAAATAACTGCTCTTCTGTAATACCTGCTAACTTTAATGCAGTTTGATCCCATGTTAATTCTGAAAAGTTAAATAAACCTGTTGCAGCAGCAACGGAATAATCAACAACCTCTTGCCCAAACCAACGATACAGCAAAAATTCTTTGATCGATACAAACTTAGATGCTTTTTGATATGGAGTATATTGGTTTTCCTTCATCCACATTAACTTCATAAGTGGAGACATTGGATGGATTGGCGTACCCGTTTTTTTGTAGAGGTCTATACCAAGTCTCTCATTTCGCAGCCTTTCTGCCTGATCCATACTTCGACCATCCGCCCAAGTAATAGATGGAGATAGTGGATCACCTTCTTCATCCATACAAATCAATGAATGCATGGCACATGATAATCCAACGGTTAATATTTGATACTTGTCTATATTTTTTTCATGTATAACTTTATATATAACTTGTATTGTGGCTTTTTCTATTTCCAAAGGATCTTGCTCTGCCCAACCCTCTCTTGGTGTATGCAATGGATATTCTATCTCCTTTTCTGAAATAACCTGTCCTATTAAATCGAATAAAACCGCCTTTACACTTGTTGTGCCGATATCTAATCCAATGACATATTTATTTTTCATTATCAAATCAATCCACCTACTTCGTTCATCCTCTATAATCTAGTTTATTTCATTATATTTTATTCTGTTTCATAATAAAAACGCCTATCGGCGTTCTTCAATAATCTAAAAAAGCTTCTCTGTTTACAATTTCTATAAACAACATAACATTAATTTATAAATTCATAAGTTATAAGAAAATCATCTAGCGGTGATCTTTCAGAGGTAAATTCCATATCATAAAAAAAGTTCGGCATACGCCGAACTTCATTTTAATTAGATTTAATAAATATCTTTAATTTGATTAGTTTGCTCTCGATTAGGTCCTACAGAGAAAATAGCAATAGATATTCCTGTTAAAGATTCTATTCTTTCCAGGTACTGTCTAGCTTCTTTTGGCAAGTCCTCCAATGATTTGGCTCCTGTGATATCTTCATCCCATCCTGGTAATTCTTCATATACCGCTTCACATTCAGCCAACATATTTAAATTTGCAGGATAATGTTTGATGATTTCACCGTTATATTTGTAACCTGTACAGATTTTTAATGTTTTTAATCCCGTTAAAACATCTATTGAGTTTAATGATAAACCAGTAATTCCACTTACTCTTTTTGCATGCCGAACTACTACGCTGTCAAACCATCCTACTCTTCTTGCTCTTCCGGTAGTCGTTCCGTACTCTTTACCTGTTTCACGAATCAAATCCCCGATTTCATTGTTTAATTCAGTTGGAAAAGGTCCATCCCCTACTCTAGTAGTATAAGCTTTAGCTACTCCAATCACTTGATTGATTTTTGTAGGTCCAACTCCTGAACCTATACAGACACCACCTGCGCTAGGATTTGAGGAAGTAACAAACGGATAGGTTCCTTGATCAATATCTAACATTACACCTTGGGCACCTTCAAACAGTACTTTTTTATCCTCATCAATCAAATCATTCAGTACAACGGAAGTGTCCGTAACATAAGGGCGAATTTTATCTGCAAAATCTTTATACTGTGTCAAAATGGATTCAACATCTAAAGGTTGGTCTCCATAAACACTTTGGATCACTTGATTCTTCTCCACTACCAGTCTTCTTAACTTCTCTTCAAAAAGTTGATCATCCATTAAATCGGAAATACGAATCCCATTTCGAGCTGCTTTATCCATGTAACAAGGGCCTATTCCTTTACCTGTAGTACCGATTTTATTATCGCCTTTACGTTTTTCCTCTAGTTTATCTAAAACGATGTGATACGGCATAATCACATGTGCACGATCACTAATTTTTAAATTATCCGTCTTAAATCCATTTTCATGTATATAGTTGATTTCCTCAATTAAAGCCTCAGGATGAATAACCATTCCATTTCCAATTACACAAATTTTATCATTGTAAAAAATTCCAGAAGGTATAAGATGCAGTTTATATTTATGATCATTAATAATAATCGTATGCCCTGCGTTATTACCACCTTGATATCTAGAAACGACCTCAGCACTTTCAGCTAAATAGTCCGTTATTTTACCTTTTCCTTCATCTCCCCATTGCGTTCCAACAACAACTACAGTAGACATAAATAACTACCTCCCAGTAGATGATATACCAATATATTTAAGTTACTCATATAGAGTAAAACTTACTACTAATCTAGAAAAATTTATGATTTTGATTAATCAGCAACCTAAGTTTAGCAATGTAAGCTATTAAAGTCAATAAAAAAACGAACAATTCTATATGATAAAATAAAATTGTTCGGAAATGTGAAAATCTATTCATTTATGAGTTACTGGCCTACAGCATCTGGTAATTCGTGAGATCGATCCAAATTAACAAATTTATTATAATGTTTCATAAATACAAGCTCTACCGTCCCAACTGGACCGTTACGTTGTTTTGCAATAATAATTTCAATAATATTTTTCTTCTCTGATTCTTTATCATAATAATCATCTCTATATAAAAAGGCCACGATATCTGCATCCTGCTCTATAGATCCCGATTCACGTAAATCAGACATCATAGGTCTCTTATCTTGTCTCTGCTCTACACCACGGCTTAACTGAGATAATGCAATGACAGGCACCTCTAACTCTCTAGCTAAAGCCTTCAAGTTTCGAGAGATTTCTGAAACCTCCTGTTGTCGATTATCTCCATTCCCTCTTCCGTGAATTAATTGCAAATAATCAATAAGAATAATGCCTAAACCATGTTCTTTTTTTAGCTTGCGGCATTTAGAGCGTATCTCAGAAACCGTTAAACCAGGTGAATCATCAATAAAGATTTTTGCTTCAGATAAAGCTCCAATGGCCATGGTCATTTTTTCCCAGTCATCTTCTTCTAAAGCACCTGTTCTTAAACGACCTGCATCAACATTTGACTCGGCACAAATAATACGTTGGACTAGCTGGCTGGCTGACATCTCAAGACTAAAAATAGCGACAGTCTCTTTTGATCGAACACCAACATTTTGAGCAATATTCAAGGCAAAGGCCGTTTTACCTACTGAAGGCCTTGCGGCTACGATGATCAAATCATTTGGTTTAAACCCTGTTGTCATCTTATCTAAATCCGTAAATCCAGAAGGAACACCTGAGAGTCCTCCTTTGTGATTATATAGAAACTCGACCTGTTCAAACACATCCATTAACACATCTTTTATGGCAATAAATCCATTGTTCTGTCTTCGATTTGAAATTTCCAGTATTTTTTGCTCTGCCTCACCTAGCAAATTACTAATATCCTCTGAGCTAGTATAACCATTGCTCACGATTTGAGTTGCTGTTCGAATCAATCTGCGTAAGATCGATTTTTCCTCTATGATTTTTGCATAATAATCAACATTTGCTGAGGTAGGAACTGCATTTGCAAGTTCTGATAAATAACTGACGCCTCCAATATCTTCTAGCCACTGCTTATCCTGTAATCTGGCTGTGACAGTAACTAAGTCTATTGGTTCTTGTTCCTCCCCTAAGGATACGATTACTTCAAAAATCCTCTGATGGGAGGTTTTATAAAAATCATCTTCTTTTATGATCTCCAAAGCTGTGATCAGTGCTTCACTATCTAATAAAATAGCTCCGATGACTGCTTGTTCTGCTTCAATATTTTGTGGAGGTATACGATCAAAAAACGCTTCACCACTCATCTTGAACTTCCCCTTTAGTCTATTTCGATTATTCTTCTGTCACTTGTACTTTAGCGACTGCTGTTACTTCTGGATGTAATTTAATCGGTACTTTTGTAACGCCTAGGTTGCGAATAGGAGAATCTAATTCAATCTTTCTTTTATCTACTACAATTTTATGTTTTTTAAGTTCCTCTGCAATTTGTTTGTTCGTAATGGAACCAAATAAACGTCCACCTTCACCGGCTTTTGTTTTCATCTCTATTGTAGTTGATTCTATTTTTTTAGCTAATAATTCTGCATCTGCTTTCTGTTGATCTTTCTTTTTCTGTTCTGACTTCTTCTTTTGCTCCAATTGTTTTACATTAGATCCTGTAGCTTCTTTCACTAATCCTTTAGGGATTAAAAAGTTTCTAGCATAACCTTCTGATACATTTTTAACCTCACCTTTTTTCCCTTGACCTTTGACATCTTGTAAAAAGATTACTTTCATTTTAATAACCCCTCTTCCTTAATTGTTTCTGACAATACTTGTTCCAACCGTTCTTTGACTTCCTCTACACTACCTTCAATTTGAGCTCCTGAATTGGAAAAATGACCACCGCCACCCATTCGCTCCATCAAGATTTGAACGTTAACTTCTCCTAAGGATCTGGCACTTAATCCCACTTTTCCATCTGGTCGCTCACTTATAACTAAAGAAGCCATTACATCTGTCATATTTAACAATGTATCAGCAACCTTTGCAATGATCAACTGTGAATTTTTGTGATTTGGTTTTGCAACCGCTATAGCAATATGATCATATACAATTTTTGCATTTTTTATAATTTCGATTTGCTGTAAATACTCGTGTAAATCTTCCTTTAGCATTCTCTGTACAGTGGAGGAGTTGGCTCCATTTCTACGTAAAAATGATGCCGCTTCAAATGTTCTTGCTCCAGTGCGAAGAGAAAAGCTTTTAGTATCTACAACTATCCCCGCTAACATTGCAGTCGCTTCTAATTTATCAAGCGAGATTTTATCATGGAAATATTGTAGAATTTCAGTAATTAATTCACAAGTAGATGAAGCATAATGCTCGATATAAACTAAAGTAGGTTCATTAATGAATTCTTCACTTCTTCTATGATGGTCAACTACAAAAATACGTTGAGCAATTTGCAATAATCTTGGTTCTGGAACCATCGAAGCTTTATGAGTATCAACTACACAAACTAAAGTTTGTTTATCTATCAATTGCAAAGCTTGTTCAGGTGAAATAAAGCTTTGCTTCAATAATTCATGGTTTTCTACTTCATCCATTAACGACTGAATGGCAGGATTCACATCCTCCAACACTATATAACCTTGTTTATCACTAAGTCTTGCTGCTTTAAGCAATCCAATAGCAGCACCTATAGAATCCATGTCAGGATAAATGTGTCCCATGATCATTACATTTTCACTTTCTCTTATTAATTCCCTAAGTGCATGAGAAATGACCCTTGCTCTAACCCTAGTTCCCTTCTCAACTGCATTTGACCTTCCACCATAAAACTTAAGATTTTGGCCTGATTTAATTGCAGCCTGATCTCCACCTCTACCTAGCGCGATATCTAAACTGGTTTGCATAATGGAACCAAGCTCAACTAAATGGTCTTCTCCAGATGAGATTCCAATACTTAATGTTAGAGGAATTTTAAGATCAGCTGTCATATCGCGAACCGTATCTAATATATCAAATCGTGAACCTTCTAAAGCCTCTAATATTTTTTGGTTCATCATCATTAAAAACTTGTCTGAAGATATTCTTCGCATGTATAACCCATATTGATTGGACCATTCTGTCAGTTCACTGATGACTTTAGCTAAAATTAAACTTCTAGTTTTATCATCCATTCCTTGTGTTGCTTCATCAACATTATCCATCATAATGATACCCATAGCTGGTTTTTCTTCTTCATGTTTTACGATTAGATTTTTATAATCTGTAATGTTTGTAAAATAAATTAATCTTTCCTCATTCTTTTTCAATACTTGATAGTGCTGATCATGAATGAAAACATCATATTCTGCATTTTCATCTTCTTCTTCAAACACAGGAAATATATCGTTTACTGACTCGCCGATGACAGATTCCTTGTTTAACATTTGAGCAATGTAAGGGTTGTGCCATTCAATCTTTTTTTCCTCATCATATAAAACCATTCCGATTGGCAATTCATGTATGACCTCGTTACCAGCTTTTTTTACTCGATGTGAAAGTGTCATTACATAATCATGTAGATCCTTATGAAATGTTTTATCTGCTCTTATTGACAAGAGTAACAGTACACATCCAATTACTAAAGCTACGACAGCAATGATCCATTCATAAACAAACATAACAATGATGAGTGCAAAAAATAAAATGTAACTAAATATGGTATGAAGGTTTTGCCATCGATTCATAAGAAACTTAGGCATAGTAATATCGCTCCTCGTGTTTTTTTCAAATATTTCTGTCTGTTATCTCGAGGTCATTCCTTTTCTTATATCGAATGCAATGTCTAACATTCCAATAAAACTAAAAATAGGTGTTAGAAATGGTGACAAGATGATACCTAGATAAGGGAGAAACTTCCAACCTTTTTTATCAGCAATAAAAAACAAAAATGAAAAAGCTTGCAAACAAAAAACAAACGATAATAACGGTATTAAATTAACCGTGATTAATAACGCATAAGAACCGTCTTCTGGATTCATAATTAATTGCAAAAGCAATGCAGCAAAATAGTACCACACTAACGATTTTGGTAATTTCCAATCTTTGATCGACTTCAGTTTAGGGATATGTATATCCATTTTTTGAAGAATCAATCGACTTATGAAGTGAGATGCAGCTACAATTAAACTGGCACTCATAATTAGATAAAATGGTAGCATATTTTTCAATAACAACAATGTTTCTTCTGTTGCAATTTGACTGAATTCGGGATATTCGTTCGTAACCTCTATAACGATTACTTCCATAGCTTTTACGGCATTAAATCCTAGTAAAGAACCTAAAAACAAAGTTGAAATAAATAAAACCAATACGCTGATTATCCCCATAAATAAGGCAGTTCCGGCAGAGCCTTTTTTATAAGAACTCCCCATAATAACAGAAGGAATACTTATAAATAATGATAAAAGCACGATCCCAATAGATAGATCTGGGAACAATAAACAAGTTCCAATTATGCTGACGATATATTGAATAACAAAATGTTTTCGTTCTAGGATAACAAATAAGACAATGGCTGGAACTAACATCATACTGAATGTAAAAATACTTAAAGGTGTTATTAAGGATATTAATATTAAAATGAAGGCTATACTCCATATTAATGATTTCCAGCTGTACTTTGACAAAACACTTCACCTCATGCAGTTTCTCTTTTTGAACCATCTAGTGTACCAGGATGGATTATTATATTATATCATAAATATGGTATTTTGCTTGACTAGCTATACAAAAACTACTGTGTAAGCCTCTCTGAGATCTCGTTGAATCAACGACTTGCCATTATGCTTAAGTTATAAAAAAAGACAGTAAGGATATCCTTATTGTCTTTTTTATAACCACTAACTTATTCAGTTGTGTATGGCAACAATGCGATTTGACGAGCACGTTTGATCGCAATTGTTAATTCGCGTTGATACTTAGCAGAAGTACCAGTTACTCTGCGAGGTAAAATTTTGCCTCTTTCACTGATAAATTTCTTTAATGTATCTATATCTTTATAATCAATGTGTTTAATTTTATTTACTGTGAAATAACAAACTTTACGGCGCTTGCCTCTTCCACCTCTACGACCGCCAAATTTGCGCTCTCTGCGTTCAGGACGCTCAGGACGTTCGGATCGTTGTTCATTACGTTCTTCAGTTTTGTTTTCGCTCATTCTTTTTCATCTCCTTCCAAGGTATGTTCTTTTAATTAAAATGGTAGGTCATCATCCGATATGTCGATAGGTTTACTATCATCTGAAAAAGGATCTTGATTCATTGGTTTTCTAGAAGGTTCAACTGGCATTCCAGGATCTTGATTATACTGATCATCGCGTGGTGTATTTCCGGATTCAAGGAATCTAACATTATCTGCAACAATTTCAGTGACATAAACACGTCTTCCTTCATTGTTTTCATAATTTCGAACCTGAATTCTTCCTTCAATTGCTGTTAAACGGCCTTTTCGCAAATAATTTGCACATGTTTCCGCCAACTTCCTCCAAGTTACAATATTGATAAAGTCCGCTTCTCGCTGACCTTGACCATTTGTAAAAGGACGATCCACTGCTAAAGTAAACTGTGTCACTGCAACACCAGATGGTGTGTAACGAAGTTCAGGATCCTTTGTTAATCTACCTATTAGAATAGAACGATTCATCAGCGTAACCCCCTCTCAGATTTCACGTAAAATTTACTCAACAACATCATTAACGACCAAATGACGGACAGTTTCATCCGAAATTCTCATCACGCGATCTAGTTCATCTACAACTGCTGATTCAGCAGTAAAGTTTACAAGAACATAGAATCCATCACGGAATTTATCGATCTCATACGCTAAACGACGTTTTCCCATCACATCATGTTTAGAGATTTCACCGCCACCATTATTAATGATACCTTGGAACTTTTCTACCGTTGCATCTACTGCTTCCTGTTCAATGTCAGGACGGATAATGTACATTAATTCATACTTGCGCATGTTTATTTCACCTCCTCTTGGACTAACGGCCCCTTATATAAAGGAGCAAGGAGCGAGACTAGCTTAAATACTCGCACTTAGACTAATATATCAAAAATAACAATTTAATTCAACAAGTTTAAATCTTTTCTCAAACTCCATAGAAATTTCAACCTATTTGATTGCTTCATCCAGCTTTAGTTTAAATACTCACTTCATATGATTAATTAATTTCATCATTTCATGTTTTTTTAATATGGATATTTTAGTTATTTATAAATTTAAAAAGAATGGGAAAATTATAAATGATCTTAAATATTGGAGGGATTAAACGATGGGAGAAAAAACCGAATTTGAACCAGGGGATAAAGTCCCTAATGACGGAAAATATATTGAAATAGGCGAGAAATCCTTTCATATGGGAATCACTGACCCCAAGATTGTAAATTTACAAAAAGGAGATCATTTTCCAGGTACGAAAAATGATAATCGAAAATGGAGCCGAGCTTCAAAAAATAGTTAAAACCCATTAAAAAACCGATATCCTTTTTATCGGTTTTTTAACCTCATGCTAAGAATGTTGTAAATACCCTACGACGTATCCCAAAATTACCCCTGCCATATATGCTAAGATGTGAATTTTCGGAACTTTCTTTGTTTTATTATTTTCTGGATTTTTCATCTGGTTCTCCCTCAATCATATTCTTACTTTTAATGTTATTCAAAGATTTACAATTGAGTGAGAAAACATGAAAATTTAATTTCCTCTCAAACGTTGTTTAATTCTTTAGCATCATATTATTTGTTCTCCGCTAAGCAAACTCATAACTAATTCAACTCCAACCCTTCCAATTTTTTCCTTCGTGTTTACCCTGAAAAAGACCCGACAGGCTCATCTTCAAATCGAATAACCACAGGAAACAACAATTTTCATCTTGTACAACCAATCTATAATTGAACTAGGCAAGAAAAAACATTTTTATGAGCTTCATTTAAAGTAAAATTCCTAACCTTAAATCCCTCTCCGGGTGATAGAAAGACAACAATTCATTATTATACCCACCATTTACGAATCTTTTGGATATCTTCTTCAGGGATCAATTAATAGATTCTCTCTATTTATTAAAACTACTTCTTTATTCAATTACAGTAAATGTATAATAAGAATAATATTTTGTACTTCTAAACACCCAATAATTTGTTTATTTAAATTATAGTGATATATATTAACTAAGCGGAAATGCCTTATTAGGTCTCGGCCTCCTTACTAATTCTCCACTGCAATTTGGACATACATGTTCTGTTTCTTCAGCACATTTTTCACAGAATGTACATTCATGTGTACATATAAATGCTAAACCGTCCTTTTGAATATCAGCCTCACACTTCTCACATTTTGTTCTCATTTCTAATGCCATATTATCATTCCCCCTACTTATTATACTTACTTTATTTATATCTTTTTCTCTGAAATAATAGAATTCATTCTTTCCATAATAGAGTTGGTGTTTGATATTTCAGCAAACTCATCTTGCAAATTGGCAAGAGATATTTTATGGATTAAATCTGCTGAATAATGTGTCCTCCATATATTCCCATTCGATCAAATGCTGCTGTTGCATCAGATACAAGGGTCGTATCGAACCCTAAATTTCCAGCCATTCGTGTTGTTGTTTCTACACAATGATTCGTTGTCAAACCTGTTATCACTATATTTTCGCAATTTATTTTATGTAAAGTTTCTTCTAAGTTGGTGCCAATGAATGCACTATTTGTTTGTTTTGAAATGATAATCTCATGTTTAAGTGGTCGAATAAAATTCATCATCTGACTTGTTTCATACTCATAATTAGGGTATAGAGCAATTATTAATCCGGAGAATATAAATAAAACCTTGACTGCTTTTATCCTTTTTGAATCAAATAAATGTGATCAATTCAGAGAATTTTGTAAAGAACAGCCTATTGTTGTTGAATGTCACCGCCTTGCAGGACAATATAGTTATTTGGTTAAAATAATAACCGAGTCTGTAAATCATCTTGAATCATTTATTGATGCATCTATGGAGTTTGGCCAACCTTCTACCTTAGTTAACTTATCTTCCCCCGTAAAATTCAAACCTGTTTAATAACTAAAACTCCTACTAATTTATCAAGGTCGTAGGAGTTTTTATTTTCTTAATATTGGATTTTCTTTTTTCAGAGATTCACGCCTCATCCTTAGACCGTAAAATTTTTTTCATTCTTTTTACAAACTTGCTTCTTGGCATGAGTACACTATGCTGACACCCTAAACATTTAATTCGAATATCCATCCCCATCCTGATAATTTCCATTTCATTGGTTCCACAAGGATGTTGTTTTTTCATTTGTACTACATCACCAAGTTGAAATTCAGTGTTATTATCCATCCTTTTTTCCCCTACCTCTCTCATTAATCTATTTCACTTCTACATAATGTTTTTCTTTTCTTTCAAATATACCTTTTATTTCTACCTTTTGAGAAATAATTATCTCTTTCACTTCTTGCAATTCTTCCCTACTAAATTCTATTGATAGGGCGCATCCTGCTGTAATTTCTTTTGGAGTTGGACAAGTATCAATATCAATATCTGCATATTCTAAAAGCATTTCTGCTCTTAAAGCTTGTTGAGTTGAATCAAACGCAATCAACATATCCATTAAAAACAACCTCATTTTTTAAATAAGTAGTATAAATCATAGATTACATTCATATACTAGTAAAGTAACTACATTTCAGTTTCATAGGTAACAGTTTGCTTTATCTTTATATTTTAGGAGGACTATTATGAGATTAGGCTCTAAACACACTAAAGTTGATACAAAGTATTATAAGATTGCCCACAATGATCCAAATCATACTAAATATCTTACCAATGGCTTATACCAGATGTTATCCAACGTTTCAAACCGAAAAATAATCGTATTATGTATTGGATCTGATCGATCTACTGGAGATTCTTTGGGTCCTTTAGTTGGTTATCATCTCAGCCAATTTAAAAACAGTAGTTTCAAAATTTTTGGAACCTTAGATGAGCCTGTTCATGCTGTAAATCTAAATGATAAAATAACTGAAATTAAAAATCAATATCACAATCCTTTCATCATTGCAGTGGATGCATGTCTTGGGAAAGTAACAAGTGTTGGTCATATCCAAATTGGAGATGGTCCTTTAAAACCTGGTGCAGGAGTAAATAAAAATTTACCTGCAGTAGGTGATATACATGTAACTGGTATAGTGAATGTTAGCGGATTTATGGAGTATTTTGTATTGCAAAACACTCGATTAAATTTAGTTGTAAACATGTCAAAAATCATTGCAGATTCTATCCAACTTTCCACTCGTTATTTTGGACATCAGTCAGTTAACCATACAGTTTAAAGAAAAAAACCACAATAAATGAACCTATTTTCTAATTTAATTATCACATTAGAATCACCATTATGTATTTTTTAATTTTGAACTCTTGTTATTATGATATACATTAATAATATATGCTTTACAATATGATCTTTTTTTCATCTATTTGCAATATTTTGGACTGCATCTATGAATTCATCGACTTCATCTGTGGTAGTAAAATAACCTACACTAGCTCTGACGGCTCCAAGTTTTACAGTTCCAACGGTCTCATGAGCCAAAGGAGTACAGTGATATCCAGATCTTACAGCAATATTATACTTTCGATCTAAACGAAAGGCTACTTGAGAAGCTTCTATAGTTTCAACATTGAATGAAGTGATTCCAGTTTTATTATCCCCTAATTTTGGGCCTAATATTTTCACTTGTGGTATGTTTAATAACCCTAGCATCAATCGTTGGGTAAGTTCCCATTCCTTTGCATGAATCTTCTCTACTGTTTCATTTAATACAAACTTAACCCCTTCATTCAATCCAGCTATTCCAGGTGTGTTCTGTGTTCCTGATTCATATCGATCAGGTCTAATTGTAGGTTGCTCTATCTTTTCAGACTGACTACCTGTACCTCCATGCATTAAAGGTTCCACATCTATATCTGGATGAATATATATACCTCCTGTCCCCTGTGGGCCTAATAAACCTTTATGTCCTGGAAATGCCAATATATCTATTCCCATTCCATCTACATCTATCGGGATAAGACCAGCTGATTGAGCAGCATCTACTAAAGTAATTAATCCATGTTTCTTTGCAATCTTATTGATTTGATCAATAGGTAAAATACTACCAATAAGATTTGAGCTATGATTGCAAATCATTAATTTCGTATTTGTTTGAATGGCATTTTCGATTTCCTCTAGATTGATTTCTCCTAATTTATTAGTTTTCACATATGTAACTTCGATATCTGAATTTTTCTTTAAATATTCTAAGGGTCTTCTAACAGAGTTATGTTCTACACTCGTACAAACCACATGATCTTTTGGTTTTAATATTCCCTTGATGGCTAAGTTTAGGGCTTCCGTAGTATTTAAACAAAACGAAATGTGATTAGGATCATCAATTTGAAACAAACTGGCTAAATTCACACGAGTTTGAAAAATTATTCTACTAGCTTGTACAGCCATTTGATGGCTACCTCTTCCTGGATTAGCTGCATATAGCATAACAGCTTCAGTCATTGCCTCAACAACTTGTTTAGGTTTAGGCCAGGACGATGCTGCATTATCAAAATATTTCAATGAGATCATATATCGAGTCCCCTCTCATTTTTCATTATTTTTTATCATAATATAATCAAAGGAATATTTCACTTTCTCTAAATATCTATACCCTTTCATAATCATCTAACTGCTAATTCTATTTAAAATAAAAGTTACATCTGTTTTAAACTTCCCTATTTTAGAAAAAACTCCGTTTAGAGTTTCTGATGTAATCAAATACTTTCCAATCACCTTTATTATAATATTGAAGTGGACCAATTATAATGGTATAAAAAAACATACCATTTTTCATTACAAACCTAAGATTTTTCAGAATGAAATGGTATGTTTTTATATGTTGTTTTTTTTACAATAAATCTAGTAACCTTTGCAAGTCATCTTTAGAAAAATATGAAAGTTCTATAATTCCCTTATCATTTTGATTGTTTTTTATTTTCACTGTTGTTTTATATTTATTTCTCAATTCATCTTCAACCTGTATAATAAATGGATTGTTTGTTTTTTTCGATTTCTTCTTCTTAGGTTGTATTTCCTGACTGTTCTGAATTGCTTTTTCTAACTCTCTTACACTCCACTCGTTTTTAATGGTTAAGTTCGTCATCTCTTTTTTTAAATCATTATCTTTCAGTCCCACAATTGCCCTTGCATGACCCATTGAAATTGTTCCACGTGAAACATATTGTTTAATTTCACTTGGTAGTTGAATTAAACGCAAGAAATTCGCTATATGAGACCTGGATTTACCGACCTTAACAGATAATTCTTCCTGAGTTAATTGAAATTGATCAATTAAAGTTTGATAAGCAACAGCAACTTCCATTGGATTCAAATCTTCACGTTGTAAGTTTTCGATTAATGCAATTTCAGTAACTTGTTGATCTGAAAATGATCGAACGACTGCAGGTATCGTTTTTAATCCGCTTTTTTTTGATGCTCTCCATCTTCTTTCACCAGCTATAATCTCATAACCTTTTAAAACTTGTCTTACTATTATCGGTTGAATGACACCATGTTCTTTAATTGAAGCAGCTAGTTCATCTATTTTATCATCCTGAAAGTTTTTTCTTGGCTGATACGGATTTGGTCTTAAGTTAGTTAAACCAATCTGAATAACCTTGTCATCTTCTTTTACATCAAGAGCTGGGATTAAAGCATCTAATCCTCTCCCTAAACGTTTAGTCAACTGTAATCACTTCCTTAGCAAGATCCAGATACACTTCTGCTCCTTTTGATTTTGCATCATATGTAATGATAGGTTTTCCATGACTTGGTGCTTCGCTAAGTCTAACATTTCTTGGAATGATCGTTTGATAAACCTTTTCCTGAAAATATTTTTTAACCTCTTCAATCACTTGAATTCCAAGGTTTGTTCTTGCATCTAACATTGTCAGTAGTACACCTTCGATTTGTAAGTTAGTATTTAAATGTTTCTGTACTAAACGAACCGTGTTTAAAAGTTGACTCAATCCTTCCAAAGCATAATATTCACACTGAATAGGTATTATCACTGAATCAGCAGCAGTTAATGAGTTAACTGTTAAAATACCCAATGAAGGCGGGCAATCTATTAATACATAATCATATAAATGCTTAACCAGTTGTATCGATTTTTTTAATCTAATCTCCCTAGAAATAGTAGGAACCAATTCAATTTCAGCACCTGCCAATTGAATAGTTGCTGGGATAATATCTAGGTTTTCAATTTCAGATTTGCAGATCGCATCTTTAGGATGTACATCATTAATAATGACATCGTAAATACAATGGACTACATCCGCTTTATTAATACCTACACCACTTGTAGTATTCCCCTGAGGATCTATGTCTACTAATAAGACCTTTTTCCCTAATGTAGCTAAAGAGGCACCTAAATTAATGGAGGTTGTTGTTTTTCCAACCCCACCCTTTTGATTTGTAATTGCAATTATTTTTGACAATGCTCTTTCACCTCATAAAAAAATTAACAAACACTTTTCCCCATATTACTCATCAATGATCAATCAAAGAAATAATTGAATATATCTTACTGAAAAACTCAAAATCTTTCTTATGAGTGAACAAAACTCTTCAATCATTAGTATAATTACAAAATATTTGATTACAATATGAACAAAAACTCCTATAAGAGCCCTCTCAGAGAGGTCGTCGAATCCTTCTTTAAAGGTAGTTTTTGTTGAAACTTAGAATTTAAAATTTTAATTATCCTTAAGTGATAAGAACATCGTTTATCATTGACCTTCGAAAAAGTCGTCTAATCCTTCAGATAAAGATTTTCTTAAAACTTGAATTTAAATAAATTCTTAAGTTATAAAAAAGAAAAAAAAATATAAATTAATAATCACAACTTTATAAAAGTTCTTGAAATAATATGGGCTAACTCTATTATACTATTAAAAACTACTACAGTTATATTATATATTAGAACTTACTGTATTAAAAACAATTAATTTTCAAATATTTAAACAATTACAAAAATGAGTGTATTCGTCTGCAGTTTTTTTGATTGTAGTTGATTTGGAGAACAATTTATTGTGGAAATCATGTGTGAGCAAAAAATTAAGCTCCCACTCTTGAGTGAAATGGAAGCTTTTTGCTATATGTTATAAAAACAAATAAAATCTGTTAATTGAATACATTATTTTTTTGGAATTTTAAATGATATCTCATAGAAGTCATCATGATCTTTTTCATCTTTAGTAATTTTTAAACCAGAATCAACAACCATGTCAAAAGATTGACGAATCGTATTTAACGCCAATCGAATATCTTTTGAGAAAGAAATTCGTTTTGATTTTTTTGATTTAGAAATTTCTTTGTAAAGATTAACTCTAGCTTCTGTCTGTTTTACATTCAGGTCTTTTTTTAATATTTCTTCTAACAACTTTTGTTGCAACTCTTCACTATCTAATGAAAGAAGAGCTCTTGCATGTCTCTCGGTTATTGCTCTAGTTAACAAAGCTGTTTTTACAGGTTCTGAAAGGTTCAATAAACGTAGCTTATTAGCAATAGTAGACTGGCTTTTTCCAATTCTTTGTGCCAAGCTTTCTTGTGTTAATTCATGTAATTCTATCAACTTCTGATATGCAGATGCTTCTTCAATAGATGTTAGACCCTCACGTTGTAAGTTCTCTATTAGTGCAATAGAAGCTGCTTGAGAATCATTGTACTCTTTAACAATAGCTGGTATTGTATCGAGTTCTAATTTTTTTACGGCTCTAAATCTTCGCTCGCCAGCAATAATTTCAAATTTACTATTTCTGACTCGAACTACAATAGGTTGAATTACACCATGTGTTTTAATGGTTTGGCACAATTCATCAATTTTATCATCATCAAATACTTCTCTTGGTTGATATGGACTAGGAACAATTTCCTCAACTGAAATTTCCTTAACCTCTTCGCTGCCATTTCGATCTGATATACCAAGCAACTTTGAAAACTGATCTTTCATCGTTAATTACCACCTATCTCTCCAAAAAACTATAACTAATTTTCAATAATCTATGATGTTAAATAAAATACGAATTAGATACTTAACTAATTCATATATAAGAACAAGATGAAGTGATTCTCTGACAAATGATCAAATATCAAATAAGAGAACCAATGAATAAGAATCACTTCTTATGTAAGAAATATTTATAATACTAACTTCTCCATTCAGCTTGATTTTCCTGCCGTAAAAAAAACTAAAAATACTTTAATAACAAAGATAATGTAATATTCAAGTCTTAATACAATGATCATAACAAACAACTGAAAGAAATGTATGACTAGGATTAAAATTAGGTTTTTGCTAAAAGTGGTTAAACTATTCGCCACTATGTTCAAAATTTACACTGTGTATGTTTCACGTGAAACATACACAGATACAAATCATCTATTGGATCACTTAATACTATAAACTAAAACAAAGGCTTCTTTAAAGGAGTACCTGCTTTTCTCGGATACTTTTTGGGTGTATGATCAGTTTTTTGAATGAATATGAAATTTCTATCTGAAAGATCTGGCAACTGACATGAAACAACATTAGATAGAGAACCTTTTAACTCAATCAAACTGTATTTCGCCTCATTGACTTCATCAGTAGGATTAACACCCTTCATCGCAACAAAAAAACCACTCTTTTTCACAAAAGGAAGACAGTATTCATTTAATACATTTAATCTAGCAACAGCTCTAGCGGTTACGAGATCAAACTGATCCCTATATTGAGGCTTCCTGCCAAGCTCCTCTGCTCTTCCATGAACACAAGAAACATTACTGAGCTTTAACTCATTTGTTAAATGTTCCAAAAAATGAATCCTTTTTTTCAAAGAGTCTATAATGGTTACCTTTAAATGAGGAAACATTATTTTTAAAGGAATACTCGGAAAGCCAGCTCCAGAACCAATATCAGCAATAGACTCAATATCTGATATAGATTGATAAAAAGATAAAGAAATAGAATCATAAAAGTGTTTAATGAATACCTGCTCTTTATCTGTAATTGCAGTCAAATTCATTTTTTTATTCCATTCAACAAGAGTTTCAAAATATATTTCAAGCATTTCCCACTGAATAGAAGAAATCTTAATGCTTTTGTTATTTAACAATAAAGAAAAATGTTCATAATTCATATTAACCTCTCGCAGCCACAACTTTATTATAATGCTCTAAATAAACTAACAAGATTGAAATATCTGCAGGAGTAACTCCTGATATTCTTGATGCTTGCCCAATCGAGATTGGTCGTATATTTGAAAGTTTTTGTTTTGCCTCCATTGCTATACCTTGAACATCATCATATTCAATGTCAGATGGAATCTTTTTGTTTTCCATTTTCTTTAAACGTTGAACTTGAAGAAGTTGTTTTTCAATGTAACCAGAGTATTTAATTTGAATTTCAACCTGTTCTTTCTCTTCAACAGTTAACTCCAATTCAGAAGGAGAAAACATCTCTATATGTTTATATACAATCTCAGGTCTTTTCAATAAAGAAGCAGCATCTACAGAATTATTTAGAAGTGCTGTATTTAACTCAGTTAAAACATCTTGCACTTGAGGTTCAGGTCTGATTTTTATAGTTTTTAAACGTTGTATTTCATTCTCTATATTATTCCTTTTATTAATGAAATTACCATATCGTTCTTCTGTAATTAACCCAATTTCATATCCAGTTGGTGTTAAGCGCAGATCTGCATTATCATGTCTTAATAATAATCGGTATTCTGCTCGTGATGTTAATAATCGATAAGGTTCATTTGTTCCTTTAGTAACTAAATCATCAATAAGCACACCAATATAACCTTGAGATCTATCAATAATGACAGGTTCTTTGTCCTGGACTTTTCTTGCAGCATTAATTCCAGCCATAATTCCTTGTCCTGCAGCTTCTTCATATCCGGAAGTTCCATTAATTTGACCTGCAGTATATAAGTTTGCAATTTTTTTTGTTTCTAATGTAGGCCAAAGCTGAGTCGGAACAATAGCATCATACTCAATAGCATATCCAGTACGCATCATTTGTACTTTTTCTAAACCAGGAATGGATTGTAATATTTTCAGTTGTACATCCTCAGGCATACTTGTAGACAATCCTTGTACATAATACTCAGAAGTATATCTTCCTTCCGGTTCTAAAAATATTTGATGTTTTGGCTTATCACTAAATCGCACAATTTTATCCTCTATTGAAGGGCAATATCTAGGTCCTGTTCCTTCTATGACACCAGAATACATAGGTGCTCTTGACAGGTTATTATTAATTGTTTTATGTGTTTCACCAGAAGTATAAGTTAACCAACAAGGCAATTGTTCTTCATCAATTCCTTTTGTTGTTTCAAACGAAAAGTGTTTTGGGTTTACATCCCCAGGCTGTTCTTCAGTTTTCGAAAAATCAATAGAATCTTTATGAACTCTAGGTGGAGTTCCTGTTTTAAACCGTACTAAGTCGAAACCCAAAGATTTAAGACAGTCTGAAAGCTTAATTGAAGGTTGTTGGTTATTTGGTCCACTTTCATAAATCACCTCACCCATGATGACTTTGCCCCTCAAATAAGTACCTGTAGTTAAAACTACGGTCTTACCCTTGATTTCTGCCCCTGTTTTTGTGATGACACCTTGACAAACTCCATCTTTAACGATTAATTCCTCAACCATTCCTTGTTGGAGTGTTAAATTTTCTTGTTTTTCAATCGTTTCCTTAAGCGCATTTTGATAAAAAAACTTATCCGCTTGAGCACGTAAAGCGTGAACAGCAGGTCCTTTACCCGTATTCAACATTCTTAACTGAATATAGGTTTTATCGATATTCCGCCCCATTTCCCCACCTAGAGCATCTATTTCTCTTACTACATGCCCTTTGGCAGGACCACCAATGGAAGGATTACAAGGCATAAATGCAACCATATCCAAATTAATGGTTACAAGTAATGTTTGACAACCCATTCTAGCAGCAGCTAGTGCAGCTTCACACCCTGCATGACCTGCCCCGATGACAATGACGTCATATTCACCAGCTTGATATCCCATATTTCATATTACCTCCTTTACGACAAAAAAATTATTTACCCAAACAAAACTGTGAAAAGATTTGATCAATCAATGATTCACTTACTGAATCACCTATTACCTCACCTAGGTCCTCCCAAGCATTCCTAATATCGATCTGAAGCATATCAATTGGAACATGGTGTGTTCCATTAAGAGCTTCTTCCAATGACCTTTTCGCTTTATTTAACAGATGAATATGCCTGACATTACTAACATAGGATGAATCTGTTGACTCTATCTTTCCTTCAAAGAACATGTTTGCAATGACTTTTTCTAATTCCAACTGACCTTTGTCATTTTTAATAGACATTTTTACAACTTGTTCCTCTGAAAATTGCTTCGTTATTTGCTCTACTTCAATTTGAGCAGGTAAATCCGTTTTATTTAAAATAACAATAACTTGTTTATTCTCAACTTCTTTAAATAAATTGAATTCATCCAAATGCAAAGGTTCATTTTGATTCAATACAAATAATACTAATTCAGCCTCTAGAAGTGATTTTCTAGATCGCTCTACTCCAATTTTTTCAACAATATCGCTAGTTTCTCTTAAGCCTGCAGTATCTAATAATTTTAAAGGAACTCCACCAACTGTTACAAACTCTTCAATGACGTCTCTCGTTGTTCCTGGAATATCCGTAACAATCGCTTTATTCTCTCTAGCCAACAAATTTAGCAAAGAGGATTTCCCAACATTAGGTCTGCCAACAATTGCTGTGACAATTCCTTCCCTTAATATCTTACCTTGATTTGCATTCTTCAATAAATCATCGATAAGTTGAATTGATTGTTTACATTTATCCGCAATATAAGCATAAGTAAGATCCTCAACATCATGTTCAGGATAATCAATGTTTACTTCTATATGAGCCATTAGTTCGATCAATATATTTCTTAAACTGATGATTTTTTCCGACAAAGAACCTTCTACCTGCTTCATAGCAACAGAATAAGCTCGATCTGATTTAGAGCGAATTAGATCAATAACTGCCTCTGCTTGTGTTAAATCTATTCTGCCATTTAGAAAAGCTCTCTTAGTAAACTCCCCTGGTTCTGCCAAACGAGCACCATATCGTAATAACAACTCCAATATTTTCTTAACGGATATTAACCCACCATGACAGCTGATTTCAACTACATTTTCTTTTGTAAAAGATTTTGGAGCAAGCATTACTGTCAGTAAGACCTCATCTACTTTTAAGCCTGAATCAGGCTCCTTTATGAAACCATATTGAACAGTATGAGTTTGCATCTCGGAACACTTCTTTTTAGCAAAAAAAATAGTGTCTGTTATTGATACTGCTTCAGGTCCACTAATACGTATCATTGCTATGCCACCTTCACCAAGTGGAGTTGAAATGGCGGCAATCGTATCGGAAATCATGAATACACCTCTTTATCGCGTATTATTCCTTATTTATTTAATTAACATTCTCATATTTATAACCAAACTACAACAATCAACAATTAATCTATACATTCATCTCTTTGATCACCAAGAACATAATCACCTTGACAAAATAAAGTCTATATGGAAAAAAGCAATGGCTCATTACATGAAATAATAAGCCATTGCAGAAACTAATCCCAAGTTTTATGTTAACTTTGAACAAACTTTAAAAAGAATACATCTTATTTTAAAGTAATAACGACATACCGATTGGGTTCATTGCCTTCACTTTTCGTATCTAGTTTGGAATGATCTTGTAAATAGGTATGAATAATTTTCCGATCTTGCGGTGGCATCGGTTCAAGAGAAACTTCTCGTTTGTATCTAATCACTCGGGCAGCAATTCTACCAGCCAATTGTTCAAGTGTTTTTTTTCGTTTTTCACGAAAATTTTCTGCATCTAGTAAAACTCTTTGGTATGAATTAGCATATCGATTTGCTGCAATATTCACTAAATACTGCAAAGAATCCAATGTTTGTCCTCTTCTACCAATCAAAATACCGACCTCTGGTCCAGTAAGATTAAGAAATTTTTCATTATCTTTCTTTTGCCCAATTTCTACGCTGACATCAAGTTTCATCTTGTCCACAATATCTTTTAAAAATTCAAAGGCTTCATCAATTACATCAGAAATATACTCTAACTCAACCTTCGCTTCCTTAGAACCTATAATACCTAAAAACCCCTTAGTAGGCTCTTCAATAATATGCACTTTAACTCTCTCTTCAGTTGTATTTAATTGTGCCAAACCAGATTGAACAGCATCTTCAATTGTTTTACCAGTTACAGAAATTTTTTTCACTTAGAAAGACCTCCCTCTTTTGGAGCCTCACTTTTTTTGTTTCCGTATATAAAATAAGATTGAATAATTGTAAAGATGTTACCATACACCCAGTATAAAGGTAAGGCGGATGGGAATGTTAGTGCCATTACAAAGATTAGTACAGGGAATATCATCATAATCCCTTGCATACCCTGCATTTGATTACTCATTTGAGAGGACATCATCTTACTCTGAAGATAAGTCGTAAACGCAGCTAAAATCGGTAATATATATGGATCTCTTTCACCCAACTGCAACCATAAAAATGTACTGTTAGATATTAGATCATTACGCATAATCGCGTTATATAGCGCTATAAGTATTGGCATTTGAACAATAAGCGGCAAACAACCTGCCAGAGGATTAATCCCATTTTTTTGGAACAATCTCATGGTTTCTTCTTGCTGTTTTTTTGGATCTGTTTTATATTTTTCCTTCAATTTCTTAATTTCAGGTTGAATTTCTTGCATTTGTTTAGAGCTTTTAATTTGCTTCAACGTAAGTGGCAATATCAATAATCGTATAATAATAGTTACAATTAAAATAGATATACCATAATTGCTATAAGGTAGATCAGCAAACCAATCTAAAGAAACCGAAAGAGGATTTACAAAATATTTATCCCAGAATCCGTTTTCAGGATCAATGGGGTCCTCCATACTGCACCCAGCTAGTAAAACTGTTAAAGATAATAATACAAGAAGTAATGGCAAACGACGAGACAAAATTAAATTCCTCCTAACCTACTATCCACATCTTAATAAGTATCACAATAATATAAACTATATCATAGTTTAAACAACAAATAAACAATGCCAATTAATTAGAAAAAATCTTTTTCTTTCCAACTATATTAAATAGAAAGTTACCTTTTCCATCCCTATTTATTGTTTAAATATAAATAAGTTAAATCTTTTACTTCCTACTAAGTTCCTCTATTTTTTTTCCTAATTAACGAGGCTTTACGCAATACATGTAATATACTTTTTTCTATCTGATGGTAATCCATTATTACTGCCGGTTTTCTCACAATAATAATTAGATCGTAACCACCTTTTATTTTATCTTCATGATGTCTTGCAATTTCCTTAATTACTCTGCGCATTCGATTTCTAACTACAGCATTTCCTGTTTTTTTACTTACAGATATACCTAATCGAAAATGATGAATTGAGTTTTGTTTGTAATAAACTACAAATTGATGATTTGCAGTTGATTTTCCATAGCGATAAATGAAATTAAAATCTTCCCTCTTTTTTAATCGAAATTTATTCTCCACAATAAACGCTCCATATGTTGCATCATTTCAATTTAGATATATATTCTAAATGTTAATATCGTTCACACTTCATAAGCAATTTAAACAATAAAAAAGAAAAAAGACCACAGTAAGTGGTCATCTCATACACTTTACATTGTCTCCTTCTTCAAAAAGGACACTTCACTTAGTAAAGTTCTTTTTACGCACTTAAAATTTTTCTACCCTTTCTACGACGAGCAGCTAAAACTTTGCGTCCATTTTTTGAGTGCATTCTTTTACGGAATCCATGCACTTTTTTACGTTTTCTAGTGTTAGGTTGAAAAGTTGGTTTCATTTATAGCACCCCCTTAAGGAATTGCATTTCGCATAATAATCCTTATACATTAAAGCATTTTGTATTACAAAAGTCAACTTCAATATCTTTATTTTATTTTCGTATACTCCCCCTGCTTATTTACTAACATGTGAATAAGCATAATAGCGACGATTCCAGATCCAAAGAAAATGTTCTCCCTCTTTTCTAACAGCCATTGTGGATAAAAATAATGTAAATTTTGAAATATGTCGACTCATCAACAACCAAAGCACAAAATGTCGGATTGTATATAAAAAAATATACACAAGATGTGCACTTGTGGATAATGTTCAAAAACCAATTGAAATAAACAGATTTATTTGCTATGATGTAAATGCTCTATCTTGTGGATATGTATTAAAAACCATCATATTTATCAACATTCTGTGGATATAGTTGTGAACAACTTATATAAGTGTGAATATTTTATCCCTAGAATGATTTTTTTGTGGGTAAAATAGCATTTTTCGACATGAAATGACTTGTTTTACTATAAATAAAGTGATGATTCTTTATCCACAACTCTTTTGTTGTTTTGAGAGGGAATCAGTATTGAAATAACTATAATTTAAATAAATTAAGATTATATGAGATATAACATATATTTTCTAACAGCTCTTCCATCAGAGATTTTTTAGGATTAAAGGAGTGAACACATTCATGGAAGATTATCCTGATCAGCTTTGGCAGAAAATTTTATCCATATTACAAACAAAAGTGAGCAAACCGAGTTATGATACTTGGTTGAAATCAACAAAAGTTAAGGTATTTAATCATTCCTTATTAATGGTTTGCGCACCAAATATGTTTGCAAAGGAGTGGCTGGAAAATCGCTACATAAAGTTAATCAGTAATGCGGTTTTTGAAAGTACAGGCCGAAAAGTAGAGGTTAAAATAGTGATTGAAGACGAGGAAGTCATACCTGAAATCGTTCCAGCTCCTAAAAAAAAGACAAAGCAAAATATTACAACAAGTGAAGAGTCTTTACCACCGATGTTAAATGCTAAGTATACTTTTGACACGTTTGTCATCGGTTCTGGTAATCGTTTTGCACATGCTGCATCATTAGCTGTAGCTGAAGCGCCAGCAAAAGCTTATAACCCATTATTTTTATATGGTGGAGTGGGCTTAGGAAAAACTCATTTAATGCATGCAATTGGGCACTATATTATAGAGCATCATCCACAAACGAAAGTATTATATATTTCTTCAGAAAAATTTACGAATGAATTTATTAATGCAATTCGAGACAATCGTGGTGAATACTTTAGAAATAAATATAGGAATATTGATATTTTACTTATAGATGATATCCAATTCTTAGCGGGAAAAGAACAAACACAAGAAGAATTTTTCCATACATTTAATGCACTTCATGAGGAATCCAAACAAATTATAATTTCTAGTGATAGACCGCCTAAAGAAATACCTACACTAGAAGAAAGACTTAGATCAAGATTTGAATGGGGGTTAATCACTGACATTCAGCCGCCAGATCTAGAAACAAGAATAGCAATTCTAAGAAAAAAAGCTAAAGCAGAAAATTTAGATGTACCAAATGAAGCGATGGTTTATATAGCCAATCAGATTGATACGAATATTAGAGAACTTGAAGGTGCATTAATAAGAGTAGTGGCATATTCATCGCTAATTAATGAAGATATTTCTGCTGAATTGGCACGAAATGCCCTAAAAGATATTATTCCATCAAGTAGACCTAGAGTAATTACCGTTGAAGATATACAAAAAGTAACAGGCGCACATTATGGACTTAATATTGAGGATCTAAAAGCTAGAAAAAGAACAAAATCAGTAGCATTTCCAAGACAAATAGCAATGTATTTGTCTAGAGAGTTGACAGATTTATCTCTTCCTAAAATTGGTGAAGCTTTTGGTGGCAGAGATCATACAACCGTCATACATGCTTACGACAAAATTTCTAAATCTCTAAAAAATGATCAGGAATTATATAAAGTTGTCCACAATATTACTAGTAAAATTAAAAACCCTTCATAATATCACCAGCCTATGCACAAATTACTCACATGTGGATAGGCTGGTGTGTTATACAACTAATAAGGTTATCCACATATTCAGTGCCCCTACTACTTATACTAAATAAAATATAATAAATAATATTATAAATAGATAACCTCAAAAAATACTAAAACCTTTAACAAAAATGAATCAAAAAACCGAAATATAATATTATATTTAAGAAAATAATGGAGATGGGAATATGGAATTTAAAATCTTAAAAAATAAACTGCATGAGTCCATTCAGCATGTCTCAAAAGCAATAACAAACAGAACAACAATTCCAATCTTAAGCGGTATTAAAATTGATGCTTATGATCAAGAAGTCATATTAACAGCAAGCGATACTGAAATATCAATCCAAAGTTTTATCCCTAAAGAAATAGAAGACAATCCAGTTATTGAAATCATAAGAGAAGGAAATGTTGTCCTACCTGCCAAGTTTTTTGTAGAAATTATTAGAAAACTACCAGGAGAATATGTGGAAATTAAAGTGGATTCCTCCTTTCAAACAACCATTAAATCAGGAACATCAGAACTTCAAATTATAGGACTTGATCCCGAAGAATACCCAGTGTTACCTTCTATCGAAGAAAACAATTCTATTATGTTAGCCAGTGATTTATTAAAATCCATGATTAAACAAACATCATTCTCTATTTCAACAAACGAGAGCACGCCTATATTAACAGGCATTCTTTGGAATTTATCAAATAAAAATTTAAAATTTGTAGCTACTGATCGCCATCGTTTAGCTAGTAGAGAAATTTCAAATATAGAAGTAAGTGAAGATTTAAATCTTGGGAATATTGTAATCTCAGGAAAAACATTAAATGAGTTAAATAAATTATTACCAGATCAAAATCAAATGATTCACATCGTTTTTGCAAATAATCAAGTGTTGTTTAAAATAGATTCCATTCTTTTTTACACACGAATATTAGATGGAATCTATCCTGATACGTCTAAAATTATCCCACAAACGTTTAAAACAGAAATTATTGTACCTACAAAGCTATTTTTAGAAGCAATTGATCGAGCGTATTTGTTATCTAGAGAAAATCAAACAAACATAGTAAAAATGATTATTAGAGATCATGAAGAAATAGAAATTACATCTAGTTTAACTTCCCTTGGTAAAATAACGGAGCAAGTAAAAGCGGAACGGATAGATGGGGAATTAATTCAAATATCATTTAATTCTAAATACATGCTTGATGCATTAAAAGTCATTGATAGTGAAAATATTCAAATCGGTATCACAGGTACTATGAGTCCTATCATCATTAAACCTAGTGAAGATACTAATATGCTCCATTTAATTTTACCTTATCGTACTACAAACTAACTAAAGAAATAACTGAAAGGAAATCACAAATGGAAATTGTAAAAATTAAAGACGAATATATTACACTAGGACAATTTTTAAAACTAACAAACCATATCTCCACTGGCGGGCAAGCCAAACCTTTTTTACAAGAAAATGATATTTATATCAATGGGGTTTTAGATAATCGAAGAGGAAAAAAAATCGTACCAGGAGATGAAGTTAAAATTAGCGACGAGGTTTACAAAGTGGTGAATTCGTAACGCTGGGGGAATCATTTTGTTTTTAAAAAAACTAACATTAAAAAATTATCGTAACTATTCAACGGTTGAAATGAAACTCGATCATAACATCAATATATTCATTGGTCCCAATGCACAGGGAAAAACGAACTTACTCGAAGCAATTTACGTTATGGCATTAACAAAGTCTCATCGCACAAACACAGACAAAGAATTAATTTGTTGGGGAAAAGACGAAACGGTTTTATACAGTGAAGTTGAAAGAAAATATGGAAGTAATAAATTGGAGATTCATCTTTCCCAAAAAGGGAAAAAAGTAAAAATCAATGGGCTTGAACAACGCAAGCTTAGCGATTTTATTGGTGGATTGAATGTTGTTATGTTTGCGCCTGAAGATTTAGAAATTGTAAAAGGATCTCCAAGAATTCGCCGTCGATTTATTGATATGGAATTAGGACAGGTTCAACCCAGCTATATTTATGATTTGCAGCAATATCAAAAAATATTGAATCAAAGAAATAATTTATTAAAACAGCATCATACAGCTAAGGATAAGCATTTAATTGAATTATTAACTATCTGGGATCAGCAATTAGCTGAGTTTGGTATTAAAATTATAAAAAAACGTCAACACTTTATAAGAAAATTACAATTATGGGCTGAACAAATTCATTCAGGTATTACAAATGAAAAAGAACATTTAAAAGTGATTTACAAACCTTCCTTTGAAATTGATCAATTTGATGATGAAACTGTTTTATTTAATCAATTTATGTTAAAGTTAACAAAGATGCGAGAACAGGAGATAAAAAGAGGAGTCACCTTAATTGGACCACATCGTGATGATCTTCTTTTTTTAATTAATGATAAAGAGGTTCAAACATTCGGATCCCAAGGTCAACAAAGAACCACAGCACTATCCATAAAACTTGCAGAAATTGAGCTCATACATGAAGAAGTTGGGGAATATCCTCTTCTTCTATTAGATGATGTGTTATCAGAGCTTGACCAATATCGTCAAACTCAGCTTATTGAAACCTTTCAAAACAAAGTACAGACCTTTATAACTACTACAGGTGTTGAAAGTGTAAATTTGTCTAAATTAAAAGAAGCCAAACTATTTCATGTTTTAGAAGGTACTGTAACGGTTTAGGATTGGAGTGATGGGGTTGTTTATTCACCTTGGAGGAGATAAAATTTTAAAAGCATCCGAATTAGTTGCTATATTTGATTTATCCATTGATAAATCTTTTCTTGTTTTAGAACCATTTATTGATCATGCTAAAGAAAATAACAGGGTTGAGATGATCTCTGTTGAAAAACCAAAATCACTGATTATTTCAACAACGAAAATATACTATTCACCCATCTCGTCAGCTACATTAAAAAAAAGAGCGAGTTTATTACATATTTAAGTTTTAAGTTTTATCTGTTTTTTATTCTACACAAGTAGGTGAAGCAAAAATGTCATTGAATCAACAACAAAATACGTATGATGAAAATCAGATTCAGGTACTAGAAGGACTTGAAGCTGTAAGGAAAAGACCTGGGATGTATATCGGATCAACAGGAGTGAAAGGCCTTCACCATCTAGTATGGGAAGTAGTGGATAACAGTATTGATGAAGCTATGGCCGGATATTGTACATCAATAGACGTTATTGTTAACGAAGATAATAGTATAACGGTAAAGGATAATGGTCGTGGTATCCCAGTCGGTGAACATCCAAAAATGAAACGCCCAGCATTAGAGGTCGTTATGACGGTATTACATGCTGGAGGTAAATTTGGTGGAGATGGATACAAGGTTTCTGGAGGATTGCACGGAGTAGGTGTATCCGTTGTTAATGCACTTTCAAAATCAGTTGTAGTTCAAGTTAGAAGAGACGGAACCATATATCAACAAGAATATCGTTACGGTGCTCCACAATATGATCTTAAAGTAGTTGGTGAAACTGAGGAAACTGGAACTCAAACTACATTTGCACCTGATGATGAAATTTTCAAAGAAACCACAATATATGATTATGATACGTTACAATCTAGACTTAGAGAACTAGCATTTTTAAATAAAGGAATCGAAATTAACTTAATAGATAAGCG
This sequence comes from Chengkuizengella axinellae, assembly GCF_030730905.1. Classification (GTDB taxonomy): domain Bacteria; phylum Bacillota; class Bacilli; order Paenibacillales; family KCTC-33759; genus Chengkuizengella; species Chengkuizengella axinellae. The sequence continues at coordinate 159,802 of NZ_JAVAMP010000011.1, forward strand.
AACCGACAAAGAAACTTCTTATAAATATGATGGTGGGATCATTTCATTTGTAGAATATCTAAATAGACATCGTGAGCCTATACATGAACCTCCTATTTATGTTGAAGGTGGAAAAGATCACATTAACGTGGAAGTATCTTTGCAATATAACGATGGTTATAGTGAAAATATTTATTCTTTTGCCAACAATATCAATACTCATGAAGGTGGGACACATGAGTCCGGATTTAAAAGTGCGTTAACGAGAATTTTAAATAATTATGCTAAAAAAAATCAATTGTTGAAAAATAATGATGCTAATTTCTCTGGTGATGATGTTCGTGAAGGAATTACTGCTATCATTTCTGTGAAAATTCCTGAGCCTCAGTTTGAAGGTCAAACCAAAACGAAGCTAGGTAATGGTGAAGCAAGAAGTATTGTTGAGTCTGTTTTCTCTGAAAAGTTATCTGAATTTCTAGAAGAAAATCCTTCAATTGCTAAACAAATTATTGAAAAATCATTACAAGCTGCTAGAGCTAGAGAAGCTGCTCGCAAAGCAAGAGAAGCTACGAGACGAAAGAGTGCATTAGAAGTCAGTTCCTTACCGGGTAAGTTAGCGGATTGTTCTTCTAAAGATGCTTCCATTAGTGAATTGTATATCGTCGAGGGAGATTCAGCGGGAGGATCAGCAAAACAAGGAAGAGACAGACATTTTCAAGCGATACTGCCTTTAAGAGGGAAAATACTTAATGTTGAAAAGGCAAGATTAGATAGAATATTAGGCAACGCTGAAATACGTGCTATTATTACAGCGCTAGGAACAGGGATCGGTGAAGAATTTAATATAGAAAAAGCTAGGTATCATAAAATTATTATTATGACTGATGCCGACGTAGATGGTGCACATATTAGAACTTTACTATTGACCTTTTTATATAGATACATGAGACCTGTTATAGAATCAGGGTATATTTATATCGCACAACCACCTTTATATAAAATTGAAAAAGGGAAAGTTATTCAATACGCTTATAATGATGACCAGAAGAATGAGGTCATAGAAAAATTAAGTGGAAAAGTAAACATTCAACGTTACAAAGGTCTTGGGGAAATGGATGCTGGACAACTGTGGGAAACAACCATGGATCCTGAAAGTCGTACATTATTGCAAGTAACCATTGAAGATGCAATGGATGCTGATGCTATTTTTGATACATTAATGGGAGATAATGTGGAACCAAGAAGAGATTTTATACAACAACATGCTAAATATGTTAGTAATATAGATATCTAAATTAGGAAGTTATGGTGAGAACATGGCTGATGAAATACGTTCAAATGTAGAAAATAGGGATATTCGTACAGAAATGCAATCCTCATTTATGGATTATGCTATGAGTATTATCGTAAGCCGGGCATTACCTGATGTAAGGGACGGTTTAAAGCCAGTACATCGAAGAATTTTATATGCAATGTCTGAGCTGGGGATGTCACCTGACAAACCCTTTAAAAAGTCTGCACGTATTGTAGGTGAGGTTTTAGGTAAATATCATCCACATGGAGATTCTGCTGTTTATGAAACAATGGTGAGAATGGCACAGGATTTTTCACTTCGTTATATGTTAATTGAAGGACACGGAAACTTTGGTTCTATAGATGGAGATTCCGCTGCGGCCCAACGTTATACAGAAGCACGCCTTTCAAAAATAGCAATGGAAATGTTAAGAGATATTAATAAAGAAACAGTTGATTATGCAGACAATTATGATGGTGAAGAGAAAGAACCTGTTGTTTTACCAGCACGTTTCCCGAATTTATTAGTAAATGGAGTTTCGGGAATAGCTGTAGGGATGGCTACAAATATTCCACCTCATAATCTTGGGGAAGTCATTGATGGTGTTTTGGAATTAATTAAAAACCCAGATCTAACCCCAATCGATTTAATGGAGTATATAAGTGGCCCTGACTTTCCTACAGGTGGTTATATTTTAGGTAGACAAGGAATTAGACAGGCTTATGCAACTGGTCGTGGTTCTGTTACTATGAGGGCCAGAGCAGAAATTGAAGAGAATGAAAATACAAATAAAGCAAAAATTATAATAAATGAATTACCATATCAAGTTATAAAAGCAAGATTAATAGAAAAAATTGCAGAGTTAGTTAGAGATAAAAAAATAGAAGGTATTACAGATCTTAGAGATGAATCCGATCGAAATGGAATGAGAATTGTAATTGAACTTCGCAGGGATGTAAATCCTCATGTCGTACTAAATAACTTATATAAACAAACATCTATGCAAATCAACTTTGGTGTAAATATGCTGGCCTTAGTTAATGGCGAACCAAAAGTTTTGAACATAAAAGATATTTTACACCACTATATCCAACATCAAATTGAAGTAATTGAAAGACGTACTCAATTTGATTTAAGGAAAGCAGAAGCAAGAGCTCATATTTTAGAAGGATTAAGAATTGCATTAGATCATTTAGATAAAGTGATTGCATTAATTCGCGCCTCAAGAACTACAGAAGAAGCTAGGGAAGGGTTAATGACTCAGTTTGATTTGAGTCATGAACAATCACAAGCGATTTTAGATATGCGTCTCCAGCGTTTAACAGGCTTAGAAAGAGATAAAATTGAAGACGAGTATCAGGAATTATTAAAGAAAATTGCAGAATTACGTGCTATATTAGCGGATGAGCAATTAGTACTAGATATCATAAGTGATGAGTTATTAGAAATTAAAAACAAATTTGGAGATGAAAGACGCTCCGAAATCACAGCTGGAGATTTAGATATTTTAGATGAAGATCTAATCCCGCAAGAAGATGTTCTTATTTCTATATCACATACTGGCTATATCAAACGTATACCTGTTACAACATATCGAAGTCAAAAACGTGGTGGTAGAGGTGTGATAGGTATGGGAACAAAAGATGATGATTTTGTTGAGCATCTGTTTGTAACCAATACCCACCATTATTTAATGTTTTTCACTAATAAAGGAAAGGTATATCGTTTGAAGGGATATGAAATTCCCGAACAAAGTAGGACATCGAAGGGTACACCAATTATTAATTTAATGCAAATAGAACCTGGTGAGTACGTGAATGCTGTATTTCCTATCGAAAGTTTTGAAAGTGATCACCACCTGTTGTTCGCAACGAAAAAAGGAATTGTAAAGAAAACGAATATTCAAGAATATAAAAATATTCGAAAAGGTGGACTTATTGCCATAACAATTCGTGAAGATGACGAATTAATTGGTGTAAAACTTACAGATGGCAACCAGGAAATTATTATGGGAACGCAACAAGGAATGTCTATTCGATTTTCAGAAAAAGACGTGCGAACCATGGGTCGTTCTGCATCAGGTGTGAAAGGAATCACCATCTCTGAAAACGATCAAGTCATAGATATGGGCGTTGTTAATGATGATAATGATGTATTGATTGTTACAGCTAAAGGTTATGGAAAAAGAACTCCAATGTCTGAATATCGCTCTCAAACTAGGGGCGGAAAAGGAATAAAAACAATCAATGTCACAGAAAAAAATGGCTCAGTTGCTGGATTGAAAATTGTACACAATAATGAGGATCTAATGATTATTACTTCTCTTGGTACTATTATACGTACAAGTATGTCCGAAATTTCAACGATGGGTAGAAATACGCAAGGTGTGAAATTAATTAATATTAGAGAAGAAGATCAAGTAGCCACAGTAACACAAGTTGAAAAAAATGATGAATCGAATGATGAACATTCTGAAAACGAAGCAGAGCCAACTGAATAAGATATAACTTTTATATTTCTATGATTAAATCAAAGGACAGAATAAACTATATTCTGTCCTTAAATTCAGGTATAAAAGGGTGATTTAATTGAAAAGAGTTTCTATCTCGAATATAAATAACGGAGATCAATTAGTAGAAGATGTGAAGACTGAACTTGGTGGCACTTTATTTAATAAAGGGATTACTTTGGGTCATAGAGAGGTCGAGATACTAAAGGCTTTTTTAATTCGAAATGTGGTTGTTGGAGCAGAACAAAAAGAAGATGACCAACAAAACGAAAAAGAAGAAAGAAAGATTATCAATACCGATTTAATGTATGCATATGAAGAACTTGCATCTTTTATAAAGAAAGTCTTCTTAAATGCTACATTAGACAAGCTACCTTTGTTAGAAATTCGTACTAACTTGGAATCAGTGATTTCATTAATTGATCAATATGACATTTTAACATTTGACCCACCTGTTTCAGATCTCAAGGATTACTGTATTCAAAAATGTATCAAGGTAAGTATGACTGCTTATCTAATTGCTAAATGGATTCACTTACCTCAAAAAGACTGGGTCCAAGTTGCCCTTGCAGGCTTATTGCATGACATAGGAAATACAAAAGTAGATTCGGAGATTTTGCAAAAGGCAGGTAAACTATCATCAGAGGAACTTAAAGAGGTTAGAAGACATACTATATATGGATATAACATGTTAAAAGAAGTAACTGGAATTAATGATGGTGTAAAATTGGCGGCTCTGCAACATCATGAAAGATGTGATGGAAGTGGTTATCCACTCGGTTCAGATAAAAATCAAATTCATCTATATGCAAAAATAGTAGCAGTAGCAGATGTATTTCATGCTATGACATCCAGTAGGAATTATAAGGAAAAGAGTTCTCCATTTGTAGTTTTGGAGGAAATTCAAGAACAATCTTTTGGAAAACTAGAACCGAGTATAGTACACACATTCATAAAAAAAATGACTGAATTTCAAAGCGGAAATATAGTGAAATTAAATAATAATATGATTGGTGAGATCGTTTTTTACGATCAAAACAATCCAACAAGACCCTGGGTTAATGTGGGGGGAGAAATTATAAACTTAGATCAGGAGCGACATCTATATATTGAGGAGTTTTTAAAAAAACAAATATAAAACAAATATTTTGAATACATATTGCATAGAATATGTATAAGATATTAAAACAGACTATATTTTTGAACAAAAACTCCTATCGGAGTCTCTCGAAGATATCGTCAAACATTTCAATAGCTGTAGTTTTTATTGAAATAAGGAATTTGTCATCTTAATATATTTTTATTTAAAAAAAGTACTTGCTTTTATCTACTTAACCGTGGTATATTAATCAAGTCGCCGCTGAGACGGACGATGAGAGCAAAAAAAAGGTTGACAAAAAACAATCAAAAATGTTATGATGGTTGAGTCGCTGTTAAACAGACAACGACAACAAAACAAGTAAGAGATGC
>NZ_JAVAMP010000012.1 GCF_030730905.1 Chengkuizengella axinellae
TTCATTGCTGCTATTAGGATATTCTATCATTTTTGTGTATATTCTCAGATTTTTGATAATCAATGGTTAGAACTATCTATGCCGTAATAAGTCTTTAAATCATCTTTAAGTTGCTTTTTTGTTTGTTTAACTATGTTTCCTTTTAATAACTTCTCTAATTTATTTTTTTAATAATAGTAAATAATTTCCTTTCTAAAAACAACATTATCCCAATTGTTATTGTGAACATATCATAAATATATTTGAAGAGAACAGTAATTAATTTTTATTTGTATCATCGTTATAAAAGTTTTTTTTGATGAATTTAATTATTTGAAAATGAATTTTAATAATAATATTATTAATTAAATATACTAATATAAATTAGTATTCTTATATAAAAAGATAAGTACTCTTTTATAGAAAGCTCCATTCTTATAGTATCAAGTGTTTAAAGCTATATATTACTATAAAATCAAAACGAAGAACTCATCTAGAAGTATATAGACATATAAAATCAAATTGATTATTCTATAAGTCCATATAAAATCAAATGAATATTAATACGAATATCATTATTTATATTCACTATAAAATTTATCCACTAAAAATATAAGATATACACGATACTAACTTATTTCACATATTTATTTATGATTTATTAAGGAGATAATTTTTGAAATTGAAATAATGATCTCAAAAGAATGATTATATTATTCTATGATATTCCCAATACTCACATTAATCACAATTATATTTTTGATTTTATAAGTTTAAGATTGTGGATCATCTAAAAATATTTGTAATAGTGTTTATATATGTATATAAATAACTCACTTGAAATGGCTTATTGTAAAGGAAAAATAATAAGAATTTGAATCATCTTACATAAATAGCAACACAAATAACCCTCTGATTGGTGGTTGTAGAGAGCTATTGGGTTTTTGCTATGAAGTTTTGTACAAGGAAGTCTTCAAGTTTGAAATCTTCTGGAATGACTGGAACGATTTCAATAGATGGTAATTTGTGAACCTGTTCTAACATTTCTTTAATAAAGGTCTTCTGTTTAAAACCACCTCTATTTTTTTGTTCAATATACCTTTCAGCTGCCTCGTATTCAAGTTCCGAGTATGTTCTTAAGTCCTTCAAGTAACGATGAGCCGTTTGACGAACAAGTTCAAATCCATAAATATCTTTATCGTTTAGTCTAATATCGAAAGTATAATCATTAACCTTTAGATGTGCTTTAGCAGGTTTTCCAAACTTTTCTTTTAACAGTGGAAGTGCTGCTTTACAAGAACTTTCGATAGCTTTTACCCCATAGTATGAAAGATTAGAGGAAAACTCCCATTCACGGTACTTCCGTTTTGTTTTATTTAGTTCTGGGTTTATGTAATCAGCTACTTTTGTTTTAACTGCGATATCAACAATAACAGCTTGAGTTTTGTTCCGGACCTCTTTTAATATAAACTCAACAACGTTGCCTGGAAATCGCACATGATCATCAACAAATTTCTTAAGCTGATAAACAGCATATCGTATGACTTTATATCCGTAATTTTTGAGTATGCGTACAAGGTTAGCAAAATCATAACCATCATGTAATGATACGAATTCACTGATCCCCCAACCTTCAAGTAGTTTCTTTATGAAGTTGGCTTTTCTGCGATATACTACCGGTACTGGAATCCTGTCATTGTATTCTGTATCTTCTGATTTTTGAACAAGTAAATCAGGGTGAATAGAGATGATTGCTTTATGATATGCTTTACCTTCTTTAACGAGTTTTGCTTTTTCAAATATAGGAATCCCGTTATATACTGGTTCACTCATCTCTTCTAGCAATTTTCGAATTAAATAAGGATCTTTGCGGTGAAGAAAATTGCATAAGCCTGAAAATTGAACAGAATCTTTATTTGAGTACAAATTTCTTTGAATTTCTTTCCCCTTTTCCCCGCCTTGTTGTAAATATACGGAGTAAAATAATTTTTTCTTAGGTAAAGAAAGTTCATAAAACGCTTTTGTAAATACAATTGGTGAAAGTGGAACATAGAAGTCGATTTTATTTTTCTCTGTATTTAAAAAGTGATTTAGTTTGTAGTTATATAAACCTGTATGTTCGTTCTTGATTTCTTCAATTATGGCGTGCAGCTTAAATTTCTTCATACTTGAGTAAAACTGTGACAAACTGATTGGTTTTTCATAATACTCAATAAGCATTGAGTAAATGCTATGGGGTTTTGTTTGATAGATCTCCCCTTTGGTATTACTGAATTTTAATAGAATTGTAGCCAGTTGCAGATCTGCATTTGTAACATGATGAAGTAAATGTTCTTTTGGCTTTCCATTTTCTATAATCGTATAAGTTTCTTTACATCCATAACTTTTCTCGATATCAAAAATGGAGTTTAGAAAAGAACGCACTAATGCCACGGGTTTAGTCTCCTGTCCTTTAAGACCCATTTTATTTTTTAAGATCATCTCTATTCACCTCCTTTATAAAATTAAAATTTTATTTCATCATATAATGTTGAATATACCTTTATACCTTTGTATAATAATAGAGATAGGCGTAATCTTAATTTTGACAATAAGAAAAATAGCCTTAGTTTATCAATTTTTTTGAAAACAAAGGTTTTAATTGTGTTCCTTGCTGCTACCAACAACTAGGGACATATGATCCGTTGGTTACCGCACCAATGGGTCTAGGGATAATCTACCAATTCAATTGTACAGAATGATATGAACATCCTATCAATGGACGGCTTCCACTACCAATGGAAGCTTTTTTGTTATCTAAGAGTATGTATCTAGTTAATTTTTCTACACCAACTCTTAGTATTCGACATTTGTCCTGTGAACATTATAGCAAGATTACCAAAATTGTGTAAGGGTAATCAAAGTACGCGGATTTTGTAAAAAGCCTATATTTACAAGCTATATGTTGGGTACGCTAATTTTGTAAAAACCTCAGTAAGCCTTTTCATTAAGGGATTGTTTCATGTTTTAAAAAAAACAAAAAAAATTTTAGTCCATTTAGTACGCGATAAATGTAAAAAGCTAAAATAAAGTACGCTAAATTCGTAAAAACATATATAAAGTACGTGGAAACTGTAAAAAGAAGTGTTGATTTCAGTGTTATTTTATCAAATTCATCTTATACAAATCCTTTGTATACATGGTCTAAGCTAAATTAATAGATTGAAGTACGCGAAATACGTAAAAACTATTAGTAGAGTACGCGTAAATCGTAAAAAGATGTTTTAAAGTACGTGTAAATCGTAAAAAGGTATAGAGGAAATCAAAAAAAGTGAGGTATTTTCAACTCTATAGAGTGAAAAACCACACTTTTTACATAATAAAGTACGTGAGATTCGTAAAAAGAGATCTATCATTGAATGAGAGATGTAGAAGGAGATATAAAGAAATCTACTTTTTCTGATTCTGTAAGTGGTGTTAAAATGATCTCAAATCCATTTCCTATTCGCCTGTAATCCTCAACTAGAATTTTTGCTTCTTTAAATTCCTGGAGAGAAGATTCTATTAATTTTAAATTACTCTCAATTCTTTTGGAACGGAATCGAATTCGGTCAGAAAAGAAGGTATATTCAAAGTGATTTTTCATATCGCACTTCTGAAGATATGCATCTAAACGCTCTTTTTGAAAAGCGTAAATTAAGATTTTAGATAATCTGTTTTCTAATCGATGAATAAGATGACTGTATATTTGAACTGTTTGCTTTGTAATGAATTGTTGGTGCAAAGTATCTGAGAATTTAATCTCAGCATATATACGACCTGTAGCTTCTTCTTTTGTCACTTTCACTTCTTGAAACAGATTATATAGGAAGGTTGTTTTTGTATCTTTGTTAGCTCCCGTTGTTCTTCCTTCGATACTGAAACGTCCAATTTTAGTCAGTCGTTTAGTTGCAAGGTCATATGCTTTTTTGCTAGTGTTTCCATAGACTCTTATTAATAGAGGTCGTAAATCAAAAACGATACTTTTTTCAGTATAAAACCGTTCATCCCTATTTTCCATCACGTGTTCAATAATTTCAGAGTCCATATCATCTAGTAAAAACATTTTATCTAGCTTTACTTCTTCCCCATCTTCTACAGCGATAAAGGAACGAACAGCGCGGTTATCACTCATTTTATATTCGTCATATACAATTGTTGATTGCTGCTCTTCATCAAATAAAATATTTCCTTTTAACTTTGCCTTGCCATCAGCAAACACTGGATTTTCAATTAAATCTTTGAATCTGTGTGTTATCCAATTTTTTGGGGAGTTTTTTAAAAAGTCACAAATAATACAGACAATATCGTTTTCAAATGCTTTTTCAATTTGATATTTTTGTTTCTTTTCCAGATAAGGGAAATCTGTTAACCGTTCATTACGTTCTTTCGCCCACTCTTCAATTTCGAGTAACCTAGACTGTATAAATTCTTGAGGTTCTTTAATATTTTCAAATGCAGTTTTTATTTCATCGTCTGCTGGTCTGCTTTCTAAAAATTCAATTAAGACATCTCTTTCTGCGTGAATAGGTGTGTATCCATTTTTGTCTACTTCTTTTTTTAATTGTTTAAGCCAATTTTTTTTAGTCATTTGTCTGCGTCTATGATAATTTGTTTTTATCTCTAGTAAATCTACTACATCATCATTACTAAAGAATATATTGTTGATGATGTCTTGTATGTAATTATCGAAAGCAAGTTTATGCTCAGTATTACTCTCTGTAAGTACAAACTTAATTAATTTATCTTTCGTTTTCTCACCAATCAGTTTGTACAATTCATCGAAGACAAATCTTGGTATTTCCTGAATATTAACACTCATATGTTCTACCCCCCGATCCATTTGAATCTTATTTCTATTTTAAATCTGCTTTGTCCAAGTGTCTATCTTTAATTATTCATTAAATTATGGAAAGATGAAAAAAACATTTTTATAAACATAAACGTTTGCGTATAGTACACGTAAACAAATACGTAAACGTAATAATAATTACAGGGATTTTAATTTAAAAAAACCTACAGTCTATCGTTTGTAGGTTTAAGCTGGTAGAAATATTTATTTATCCTGGACCGTATTTATAGTGCAATTCATTTTTTAATTTATGGAATTTTTCCATGTACTCATCTGATGTTTCAAAACTTTCTATTGCTTGTTTTTTAAGCTCTTCATCTTGTTTTTCAATTGATGCTTTTAACCGTTGAAATCCACCAAGTCTACTTTGGACGGCTCGATGGTATACATCCTGCAACGCCTTAACTTCTTCTGTTTTAAAATTCACTGACTGAGACATAATATTTACATCTTGATTGTATAAAGTATACTTTGGAAGGATTTGTTCACTTAAAGTAGTATATAATATATCGTCATCTTGATGCTTTTCATCACTCACACTTTCAAATAAAGTCATCACTTCTTCTTCTGTTGCTGGAATTAAACTTCGCATATGAAGATATCTGATATAATCTTCTTTTAATGAAACTGAGTTTGAGCTTGAGCTTGAGATAATATAAGTAACACTATTAGTTATTATTAATAAGATTAATATAAGTATAAATTTTTTCACCTTCTCCCCCCCCTTTCTTTATAAATATATAATATCTTTTCATAATTGAAACTAGTAATTATAACCATCAAGAAAAACATACAAGTAACGATTAATTACAATTTTTAACTTTAACTTATTAATTTCATCACTTTAATGTATTAAAGTGATGAAATTAATAAAAAGTATTTATTTTACATTTATACTAGTTATTAATAAGATTAATTTGATAGAAAATAAGAAATTACATACAAATGAATACCCCTTTCTATTTTAGGAGGAAAGTTTTAATGAAAAAGTTTATTGGTAAGCTGTCTTTTTTATTTGTAATTGTTAGTTTAATGATTCCTGGGGTGAGTGCATTTGCAGAGCATGATGGAACTGATGAACAATTATCACTAGAGATTAGTGGGAGTATGGCTGATTTATCCGATATGGGAGAATATTATTTCACTCCACATAATGATCAACAAGTAAAAATTGATATCACGTTAACCCCATTAAATGAAGTTGGTGTTACCTCTTCCCTAAATTGGGTCATCGAAGATAGTGAAGGAAATCAGGTTGAATGGGCTGATGCTGAACTTCATAATACATTATCAGAAACTCAATATTTGAATTTAAATGCTGATGAAGAATATAGATTTGTTTTATATACTTGGTTTGATTGCGTTGAACCATGTGGACGTCCTGATGATTCAGCTTGGGAGTTTGATTATAATCTCTCAATAACTCAAAGATCTACAGGGATAACTGAACCAGACGGTCCGTGAACAGGAAGAGCTAAAAAGACTGAGCTTGAACAGATAATAGATACCTAACAAACATAACATATAAATTCTATATTTCATCTCACAAACCACTGATTTTTAGGTCAGTGGTTTGTTTTTATCAAAATTATCAATGGCAAAGAAAAAGAAATCATTTTGAAAAAAGATTAATTAAAATGGTTTCCAACTTTGAGAATGCCTATATGGTAATTCATGTACCATTTTTTGAATAGCTTCCTAGTTGATGAGGGTTTTTTAGAAATTCAGTATTTTTATCTGCTGACCAATCAAGAGGTAATTCCTATATGAAAAAGAATCGTCTATTTCATTTGTGACCATATTTTATTAGAAATAATGATAAAGTGATCTTCGTTAAAATCCCATGAAAAAGCTTTATTAAATATACTTTGTATTTCTCTTGCTAATTCTGTAGGAGTATTAACATTATATAAAATCTCAATGATTGAAGATATTTCAGATCCATATTCATTTTCTGGTGCGTCAGGAAATAGATTAGCAGGATCCCATTCATTGATTATTTCAGTTAAAATGTTTAGTTTTTTATCCATAAAAACTCACCTCATTTCCACTCGCATAACGCAGAAACGTAAACATATACGTATATGTTTACGTAAAAACTCGCGTTCGTCAGTTTTACTCATTTAAACACCACCTAATAAGCCCACACACTAGAAGCTATATAAACGGAGATTACTCCGACCATTGCAACAATAAACATACTTAAACCCCTGCTTATATCTCGCATAATTCCTCTTGGCATAAAACTGAGCAAAATTAAACATCCAATTGCGGTAATTATCATCGAAATGATCATGATTATAATTGGTCCCGCATACTCCCAAAACATACCTAAGTTAATTTCTATATCCATAATTTATCTCTCCTCTTTTACGAAAATACTTTCGACAAAAAGAGATATTTTTCCTTTAATTCTACCTAATCCAGAGTACTTGTTGGTACTGAATAAAAGTTTGATTAACAATTTCATAAAACCTTATATTATGTGGCAAACAAGAGAATCTAGTTTGAAAAAAATTAATCAAAATGGATTCTAAATTTGAGATAGCTATTTATTCTATTGTCTATTTTCTTCTATAATTGCGCCATATCGTATTATAAGGTCAATCAGTTAATAATCTGGTTGGTCTATTTTTTATAGGTTATTCTTTAAGTAGCCGAGGTAGAACGTTGGCGCCATTGGGACTCGACCCCGTCCGCAATACTGTTCACCCCCTACTTGTAGAAACATGTTTGAGGCTGGTTGGGACATTGATCCCGTATAACAAGCGAAGTTATGAAACTACAAGTTAGATTATGGGCTTCCGGCAAATCTATTAAGAGAAGTGATACGACATGGATCCAGTCATTGGTCTGGATGTTGCAAAAGGAGAAAGCCAAGTTCAAGCGTTTCTAGAAAAGAAAAAAACTTACAAAAAGAGTTTTAAGTTTAAACACGACCGAATGGGCTTACATGATTTTTACTTGTTTTATCAGGAGGTAGAGCAAAAAAGCGGATTATCTCCGAGGGTTATATTTGAATCAACAGGACACTATCACGAGCCTGTCTTGCAATTTTTAGAGGATCATGGTGTGACCTATTATTTAGTTAATCCTGTCATTTCATATGAGGCCAAAAAAATGAGTCTACGAAAAGTTAAAACAGATGCCATGGATGCCTATCATCTCTGTGAGCTCTATTACAAAGAAGACCTAATAGCATTCAAAAAAAAAGTGTTCAAACCCTAAACCTTCGTAATCTCAGTAGACAACATGATTCTCTCACTGGAACCTACGTACAAACCAAGTTGCAATTTCATACTATTTTAGATCAGGTCTTCCCTGAATATAAAGGCGTATTTGGAGACTTATTTTCAAAGGTTTCTCTATATACCCTTCTCGCTTTTCCAACTCCTAAAGAAGTTGAAGACCGGAGTCTATGTGAAATTGCAACTGAAATTCATCATTTCTGTAAGCGTCGTTCAGAGTCCTGGTCCATGAAAAAGGCAGAGGAACTGAAATCTGCCGCAAGAAATAATCCATATAAACAAACGCTATACTACAGTCATCTTATTAGTTTAAGGATGTATATTGAAATGCTTTTACAATACCAAAAGCACCTATCCAAATTAGAAGAGGAGATAGATGCCATGGCTCAAGAGTTTGAGGCATATCATATTATTCGATCTATCCCTGGGATTGGAGGTAAGATTGCGGCAACAATCATTTCCGAAATTGGTGAAATTGATCGATTTAATAATCCTAAGAAACTCGTTGCCTTTGCCGGAATTGATCCTAGTGTGCATGAGTCAGGCAAATTTAAAGCGAGTATAAATCGTATTACGAAAAGAGGCTCTAGTAGGCTCAGACAAGTTTTATATATACACCTGTACAATGTGGCTTGATAAACACTCGTAATCCTAGACTAAAAGAATTCTATGACAGAAAACGAGAAGAAGGTAAGCCGCATAAAGTAGCAATCATTGCTTGTGCTAACAAGCTCATTCATTGGATTTATGCTCTACTAAAACGAAAAGAGACATTTACAATATAACTTATACCATAATAATCATTTTAAAAAATATTCTTCCAATTACTCTAGAGGAAGATTATTTGGTATGTTAATTTTTATCTTAACACAACTAAAATAATTTTTTTTAGAGTTTATTCTTGACTTCCTATTAGCTGGTATTGCGGAAGATCGCTATCAAAAATCAGTCTTAAATCAGTAACCCTGACAAAACCCATTAGGAATACTCGTTTGACATTTGTTTTCATCAATGACGTTGTTCATCACTTCGTCTTGAATATCAGGTGTGTATTTCATATTAAACAATTGGAACGAGCTGTGTTATTGTCATTACACGTAAACACATACGTAAACGTTTTTGTAATTGAAATTGTAAAGTTCACGTATACGTTTGTATTTCATTCAATATGTATTAAATAACAAGGCGTATCTATTGATATTCGATCTAGAAGGATGTACATAATTATTATTTAAAATAATTTAATTGATTAAGAACGTATTATTACTAAGTATAAATAATAGTAGACATAAAAACGTTTGTGTATAAGATACGTAAACATATACGTAAACGTAAAAGTATATGTTTGTTCATCGTATGTATTTACATTTTTGTAAATGTACTTGATAATAAAGGGATAACAGTTATTTTAACGAATTGAATATAATAGGAGGTGCTATTGATGGCTATTACAATCAGTTTTGGTATTCAAAAGGGTGGAGTTGGAAAAACAACGTCGACAGGGATAACAAGTTATTTATTGTCACAAGAATCAAAGGTATTAGCAGTTGATTTTGATTCACAAGGAAATTTGACATCGTTTCTAACACAACAAAATATATATGATTTCACCGAAAAAACGGTCTTAGAAGCAGTGAAAGAAAAAGATCCAAGACCTTATATCCATCAGATTACTGATACGTTACATATCTTACCGGCAGAGGACTTCTTATCAACGCTGCCTCAATATATTTATAGAACATATAATGGGAATCCTACTACTCTATTAAAAGAGACTTTAGATGTTGTGGACGATCAATATGATTATATTTTAATAGATTTACCACCGAATTTAGGAGATCACACTATAAATGGATTAAGTGCTTCTGATTTTGCAGTTGTTTTATTACAATCAGAACCGTTTTGTTATGATGCATTAGAAAGATATTTGCAATTTCTACAGAGTATTAAGTCCAACACAAACCCGGATCTAGTATTAGCTGGCATTCTGACTTCGATGTTAGATGGTAGAACAACGCTAGACGCTTCTATATTAGAGCAATCCAGAAGAGAATATGAAGATATTGTTTTTGATTCTACGATTAGACGGAGATCTCGAATTAAAGAGTTTACAATCACAGGTATTATGAATCAAACAAAAGCTGATAAGGAAGCATTAACTCAATATGTAGCATTTACAGAGGAGCTGAAGAAACGTGTCCAGTAAAAAAGATAAATTCGCAGGGATTTTAAATAAAAAAACAAACCACTCAAATAATACGGAAGCACATGATGCTTTACTTAATAAACAACAACCCGATGAAATAATTAAACAAGGAAGCCAATTAAAAAATGTAAACGAAACTGTTGATGAAAACAAAAATGTAAACGTAAACGTAAATAGTGACGTAAACAATGATTCAAATATTGTTGAAATTGCGAATAATATAGCGAAAAATAAAGCAAAGAAAAGCAAGTTTGAAGATCAATACAGTAGAGCAACTTATTGGATTGAAAAAGATGTATTAAAAGCATTCAATAAAGTGGCAGGTCATGGGGAAAAAACTCGAATGATAAATGAGGCCATTAAACAATATATTCAACGATTAGTAGATTAATGCAATATATTGCTAAAGATATCAAGAAAGTTAAAGAAGTAATAGGAGATTTTAATCAATGTACAAGTTGTTTTCAGTTATTGTAACGGTTTTTTTAATTATTTTAATGATAGTTCGAATCGTACATAGTAGTACTAATGGTTGAGTTTATTTAAGATAGTTTGGAAAAAAGATGGGTTGTAATGGTAAAATCCATCTTTTTAGTAATTTCCAAATAGCATTGAGTTTAAGTTTTAATTAACTAAAAGTTCAATACAAATAGAATGTATGGTTTACATGAGATGATTACCATTATTATATTTTAGTGAGTTCTGTATGAAGCTTATGATTTATGAAACAAATAGGGTTCTTGACATTTTATTTTTATAAAAAAGAAATTTAAATAAAAACGATTTTAAATACGTTTACGTAAACGTAATTGAAAACATGAAACAAAGTCCATACTTAAAACATGAAGATTGATTAATCCAATTGTTAATTCAATATATATGCAATGGAACGGTTTTTGCACTTTGCATAGATCATTAATTAAATACCAGTAATAATTTAGGTGTGAATCATCATCAATGAAAACTTACAGTGTATTTCTTGTTGAATAGAAGTGATTTCGTTTTCTATAAAGAAGATTTAATTGGTTAGATTGTCTTTTTGTATCAAGCGATAAGTGAGGTTTAAATTGAATATAATGAATTCCAAATTGTAGGAGGAGCATAATGAAAATTAGTAAGATTACTAGTTTGTTTTTAGTTTATCTGGTCTTTACAATTATCGCAGGATGTTCAAGGAGCTATCACGTTGATTTTGTGTTTACAGGGACTATACAAGAAATACTTAATGAACAAGAAATGCTCGTCATGAAAGAACATGTTGGAGAAGATGAAGGCAGAAAAGCTAATACTTATGAAATTCCAGTGGATAATATAGAACAATATGCAGTGGGGCAAAAGTTGAACATATCAGTCCTATCAAATACTGATGAGGATGTTTGGGATTTAAACCGCATGAAGTTTTAGATAGAAATAATTAAAAATTAAAACCTAATCAGAGCTCGCATATACAAAAAAGAAAAATCAAGGATATTAAATGATATTCAAAAAAGAAGAAAGAGGGAAGCAGTATCTAAAAATGAAACTTATATATACTGAAGGGTTGAATAAAACATTAAAACGTTGCAAATAGCGCTCTAATTTTTTATTTGTTTTATAGGAGAAGAATATATGAAAAAGATCAATTTGGTTACAAATACATTTACGTTTACGTAAACATAAATGTAATATAAATAATTTAAGGATCCATGTTTGATTATTATAGAAATATACAGTGTTCAGAGGTTAATGGGATAATCCGGTTAATCCTAAATAAAATACAAATAGTATAGAAAAGTATAACAAAGTCATTATGAAACAATATATAAGATAGGGCATAGACTTTCCAATATTTTTACTTCTTTTGTAATACAAAAATACATTCACAGAAACATTAACAATTGCTGAGAGTATGATGATAACTCCTAGCATATCATCTCCACTAGATGTATTAAGTGAATACCAAATGAGACCAATAGTGGAGCAAATAGATAATATAAGCCATAGTAATGTTTTAAACCAAAACATAAACAATCTCCTTTCTAGAGAAGTTTCAAAGCCACCGCTGTCAAATGAATGTGGAATGATATAATCAGTATAACAGCCATTGATGTAAAATAAAGTTGAATTCAAATTACATCCGAACAGAAATTTCTCAAAGACAGTTTTAAATACAAGGACTGAACAGTAAAACAAATGATGTAAATGATTATATTTACACATTCATTTACGTTTACGTAAACACAAATGTTTCTATTTGCATTTTAATGTAGCCAAATGCAAAGAAAACAGGGGAGGACGATAACTTTATTAGTCAAAGAAAATCTGATAGAAGGGAAGGGTGTGTAGGGGATTTTAAAAGTAAATCTAGTGTATCTCTTATTCCTCCTGAAAAATCAAAATTAATACCTGCGGTCTAAGTAAGTCTATATTTATTTTAAGTTGATATTATTAAATAATTGTTATTTATGTCCACATACTCTTCAAAGAAGTGTTTTACATCATTCAGCTGGAATTAGTTAATCAGCGTCCACTTATATCATATAAATCTAGTGTTATGAAAATTCATTATGCAAGACTTACGCATTCATTTTTACGACACTACTTTCCACTTCTGACAACTTTTCTTTTAGTTCAGTAATAATATCGATAACATCAATTTTATCCTTTACGGTTTTTTCCTCATTTGTAAGGTTTAAAACATAACAAATATTAGATATAAAAATGGTGTACAGCTCTCTAGCAGAATGAATACTCATCTTTAAATAGATACTTCGAAAATGGTTTTTTACGGTTTTCTCACTAATGTAGAGTTTTTCACCTATTCTTTGATTGTTATATCCCTTTTTAATAAGTAAAATGAGAACTTGCTTTTCTCTTTGTGTTAAATGATATTCTTCCTGTAGTTTATTTGCTGTTAATTCGATTGATTGTGTATTCATATACTCACGTCCTTTGAATTATTTAAGTTTAATGATCTTACTTTTTTTCTTATAAAATGCAAAAAAAAAGGCTTTCGCCTTTTGGAATATAAAGATACTTAAACTCTATCTGGTTGAGTTAAATTTTTGAGAATACTTCTAACGATGGTATTATTCCCTTTTTTTATTTCGGACATTACATCGATATAATGTATCGTAATGATTTCCTCCAAGGTGACATTAAATTCTGAATACGCTTCATACATGTCATGTAGAAATACTTCGCCTCTTAAAGTTGATTCTTTTAGAATTTTAATGGGGATCACGATGATACGATCATTACTGTTTAGTGGTTTTGAAGGTGGATATGGATGATTTTGATCCGGCCACAATACTTCCTTCTTTTTAAAAATAGGATAATTTCTTTTTTTCTCCATGTAGGTGTAAGCAATATTTTCTATAAAATGATGTTCCTTATTTGTAATAATATCTTTGAGTAGATTTTCATACAGTAAATTGATTAACTCCGTGATTGTTAACTTTTCATCCTCAGTGTCTAACCATCTATTAATATCGCCTACCAGCACTTTTCCGCGCTTAAAATCATATTCTGGGAGTTTTATATCTAGCTTTGCATACTTACTGCTAAATAACCCATTTAAGACCTCTCCTGAATCCCCTATGATAGCTTTATTAAGAAAGTTTAAACGGCTGAACTTCTTCATATGCCATCACCTCATTACTTTTAAGATATTCTAGGACTGAGCAAATGATATGATGAATTGCTTTTCGCTCAGATACTCCCCATTCATCCACTAATCCATCAATACCAGAAATAAAGGATTTTTCAAGATCATTGGGTTTAACTGTCTTATAATCTCGAGTATCAACATATTGAAATTCATCTGTTAATATATTTAAGTTTCTTAAACCAAATCGTAATAACATGGTATTAAATTCAGTAATGGTCAGAGATTCATTTCTAAATGCTCTTTTATGAATGATGAACCGTTTTCTAATTTCTTTCCTGGTTTCTTCAGTGACAGGAAACTTTCTAGGGAATAACTTATCACTTCTTGGTTTTCTTATTTTAACTTTGCTTTTTGTTTTGCTTTTTTGTTGATTAGGTATGTCTATTTTTCTATTATTTTGGTTATTACTTATAATAGGCAATATAATATCACTCAAAACACGTCTCTCCTTTTACATTTAAATCTATTTTCGCGTTTATCCTAGAGTCAGAATTCCAGAATTCCAAAATTCCACTTTAATAGATTGTATGAGAGAGAGGAGGTGGACATGCCTAGAAAATATACTTTTTTTAAAAATAAGAAAGGAGACGAAATAATCATGTCTGTTTTAACGAAAAGTGAAGCGAAACAAATTGCAAAGATCGCAAAAAAATTAGCTAAAAAAAATGGTCTGATCAATAATAAAAAACCAATCAAGTGAATCAAATTATGACCTTGTATAAAACAATTGTCTCAACATTACAATGTAATATAATATATTATAATTTAACATAATCTAATATTTTATATTCATTTGTATTATATTCAAATGCTAAATGTGTTGAAAGTACCATTACGAATACATAAATTTAATTTTTTTACCCACTTAATGCCCATGACCATGCTGCAAACATAAGAATAGTAGAGGTTATGACATATGCAAGCAATATCAGTGTTAGGACTGTCTTTTTAATTTTTACGAATCTCAGAATAAAGAAGATTAGATGACTAAAAATAAAATAAAACGAAAAAATAAAGAGAACCAAAACCATTAAATTATCTTGTTGATTTATAAGATAGGCTAGTAAGTATGGAATGTAAATAAATACTGAAAGAATAAAGCCTATTATTGAATTTAGATTAGTTGCAAATACATATTGAAAGAGTATAAAAGAATATACGGATAATATTACTGATATTATGATAGGTAACTGATTTAATTTCCATAATTGCTTCATAAGATCACCTCACTTTTCAAATTTTTGCTTTGAAACATGATAGGCATCATATACAGACCAAACGATAGCGATGAGATAAAACCCAAAACCAAGTTTGTTCGTAAATATTAATTGAAAATTAATATAGTGAATGACAAAGAATAAAATCGCTTTTATGTATTGTTTGTTATACAATTGTCCGATTCCTGGAAAGATGAAACTCATTAATCCAGCTGCAGTATATGGTTTCAAATCGTTCAACACCTTTTATTCGTTTTTTTGTGGTGCAAACATTGCATTGATTTCCTTGATCCACTCATCATTTTCATATTTGTAAAATAATCGGTCGGAAGGCTCTAAAAAGACTTCATTTTGTAAAGCGAACCTGACAAATGACTTAGAATCAGTCAAAGGTTTAAAATCATACAACGAAGGCCCAATGATGATATGCTTTTGATTTTTGAGTAACCTTAAATCTTCTCGCATGTATGCAATATAAAGCTCGACATTTGCGATTTCTATTACTCTGTAAGGCATTCTAAAACGTTTGAGTTGAATTGGAACGTTTTCATATAACTTTGTAATTAATTCGGCGATAGAGAGTAGGCCCACATACTCATGTGATCGTATTCTGTTAGGTACGATTTTGATTATTTTCATTCCATCCACTGTCAATTGATAAATGACCTTTGGTTTTACTCCTGTCTTATTTTTAAATATCGTATTCTTTTGAATGATTCCTTTTTCTATCATGGTGTTGATCTTCTTTTTGGCTTCAAATGGCTTAAAAAAACGACTCAGTTGTCTAAATTGCATCACACCACAAAAGCTTAAATATAGAAGAGCTGTTCCTTCTCGCTTGCTAATAAGAACAGGCGTTTCAGCATCCTTCATGATCATAATATTTCCTTCCTTTGCTTCTATGTTGTTTTCTAATTTTCTCTATATCGATCTTATCTGTTGGTTCTATTAATCCTTGAATTGATTAGTAATAGTCCCCGCAAAAACGAGGACTGTATTAAAAGAAAGAGGTTTAGATGACTCTTATACCAGTACCATATATTTTCTTTTCATTGGCTTTGATGTCTCTTATTTTAATGAGTATATTATCTCCTAATTTAACTTTCCTCTTTGATAAATGAGGAATAATGGCATCGACGCCTGGTTCTAAATTAATGAAAATGCCAAAATCAGCAATCCCACTTACAGTTCCTAAATATTCATTTCCTTTGTTATATCGTTTCAAACAATCAGGATAGGGGCTGGGTAGGAGCTCTTTAATACTGACTTGGATATCTTCCTTGTCTTTATTTATATACGTGATTTTTACATCAAACGCATCTCCAATTTTAATGATTTGTCTTGCATCATGCACCCAGCCATGACTAATTTCTGCAGCAGGAATCATCACTTCGACGCCACCTAAATCTACTAAAACGTTGTTGAAGTGAACTTCTTGAGCAACAGCTGGAACAATTTTATTTAGTTTGGCATTTTTCCAAAATGTTTTCGCCATTTTTTCTTTCGCAGCTTTTCTGGAGATGATGGCAAGATTACTTTCACGATCAATACCAATGACGATGTATGCAATATTTCTACCAATCAATTTTCGTAGTCTATTTCGATTTTCATTGAGCTTGGTATCTTTTAAACATGTTTCACTAAATGGAAGGAGCAGTTTAACCCCATGCATCATGATCACTACTGTAAGAATTTTGTTTTCACTCAATGTATGTTCTTCAATTTGTGTAGGAATTCCTTGTAATATGGTTCTATTTTGTCTAGCAGCGTATAGATCTTGCCATGGATCATGAACAAACTCTTTTTTAATGCCAGTATAACCTTCAGGGTGTGCAAATTGTAATACATTATCGTTACTCATAATTAATTCCTCCAATTATATACATTTTACTATTTCATTTCATATCATGTCATGTTATTTTTCTTCTCTACCATCCAGATATCGATTCTTCTTTAGTGGATGTTTTCTTTTTCTTTTGATTTTCATGCTTCACTTTATGTTGATGTGATGCTTTATCTTTTTGTTCAGCATGTTTCTTTTCTTGCTGTGTTTTCATTTCACTCTCTTTATTTAAACGGAGAGCTTCTTCAGTGTTGTCCTCATTTGATTCTTTTACTTGTTTTTTCATGGATACATTATTAGAAGAAGTGTCTTTCTTAGAACTCTTAAACTTAGGTTTTTGAACTGTTTTCAAATCAACTTCATGATATTGTACTTTTTGTTTGATTGATTCGGTTTCAACTTCAATCTTTTCTGGTTTTATGTTTTCTTTCTTTCTTCCATCCCGTGTTTTCAGTAGATCTTTCTCGCTTACCAATATCCCCTTAGCAATACCTGGTTTTTGTCTTTGATCATTTTTCATGAGAATATGCATGTAATGGAACTTTTTAATTTCCATTATCTTTGTATACGTAATTCGTTCTTCGTCTGTTTTCGTATCACGATAAGTGGAAGGAAAGATAGATGGAATAAATACTTTGTGTTTGTACGTGCTCTGTCTTAAAAATGTTTCTGACTTCCCAGCTTCTTTCGCAAATAACATCGCATTATCTGAAGATAATCCTCCGAAAACAACTCGATTTCTTGTATTGGTAAGCACAATTTTACTAAATCCTTGATATTCTTTATCTAATTGCGCTAAATCTTGGAGTGCTAACGTAGTAGCACATCGAAATGAACGTCCAATTGCTAGTAATCTTTCTACATCCGGATCACAATATCTTGAAAACTCGTCCATAATGAAGTAGTGGGGAGTTCTCGTCCATTCTGTACCAGGTCGACGAAATACTGCACTCATCATATGTTGTACAATGAATTTACCAAAACTATCACCTATGGCGCCTAGTTTTAATTCACTATTGATTAAAAACACACCTCCTTGATCTAGGTGGTGATCTAAATCGATATCGCTTTTCCCACTCAAGATATATTTAAGATGTATGTTTCCAGCAATATCTTCTAACTGCGCTCTTAATCCCATGGCAAATTGTTGATATTTATCTTTTAGTGCACCTAAAATTTCAATTTGAAAAAAATCGATAAGGTCATCATATTCAGGGTTGTTTAATTGTTTTAATTGGTCTACGTGTTTCTTAATATGATCTAGACTTCTTAGTGTTTTTACAATATCCATCAGATCAAGTGGTTTTCCTGTGTTATTTAACATTCCGTGTTGTTCTAATATTTTTAGTAGTAAAACGGTATTTCGACTTGCCGTTTCCTGTATGAGAGCAAAGAAAGCTTCTTGTTTTCCAAAAAGACTTTTCAGCACACTCCTCGTTACTTCGGCAGCTGTTAATGGATCGCCTTGAAGTGGATTAAATTTATGTGTATTTGGATTTAATGGGTCAATGTAAGTACAGGGAATATTTAATAATTTACACCAATGTGCGATATCCGCGGCTAAATCCCCTTTTGGTTCCAATAACGTTAAGCCTACTTTTTTTCCTTGTTTAATCGCCTTTAAAATTGCTGCTACTTTAGGTTTTAAGACTCTGGAAGTTTTCCCACAACCAGTTGGACCAATGACTAGAGTATGTAAAAATGCATCCAAGCCACCTATTTTAACGGATGAATTAATCAATTCCTTGTTCCACCCCCACTTCTTCTCCAATAATAAATTCAACGTAATCGAGCGTGCTTTTTCGAAGCCCCATCTTTTGTAATAGCTTGTTGTACCATTTCTTATCTTTTAAAATAGGGATTCCATGTAAAACGTGAGCCAGTTTTTCTTTAGTTGCTTTATTCTTGTTTATATAAGGTTTAGACCTAATAAAAGCATCATAATTTCGATATAGAGTTAATTGGATTATTAGCATCATTCCAATAATAACAAAAGCTAATACTTTTAATGTGAAGACACCTAACGTTTCAGGTAGATAAGGGTATAGTTTCTGAGATTGCTGAATGGCATATGTTCCTATAAAAAAGAGTAGAGACGTTGTGTAAAGGAGTATTCTATACCCTTTACGGTTCAAGATCATTAAAACAATGGTAATGCCACAGATCATTAAAATCATGATATGTGGCAATATAAAAACATCTGGCACGTTCAAAGTGCTATATATGATAAGAAATAGACTAATGATGAGTAAAATAAAGCCAGTTATCATCCAAGTTACTCCTTTCTGGATAAGTTTATTGGCATTGTATTAGTGACTTTCTTTTTCTTTCTTTTCTTAAAAACAAATAATATCCATATTATTAAAATAGTAATATGGGGTAATTGAATGGAATCTAGTAAGCTCTTATTAAATATTGCGAAGATCATGATGATAATGATCAAAGTTAACTTAGGTGTTAATCTCATAACAATCAATCCTTTTAGGTTTTATTGGATCGTTAAAGGTATTTTATCTTTTTGAAATTGGACCGAATGTATATCTACATTCGGTCCAACAAGCTTTTTAATTGTTTTTTCCAGTAAACTATTTGTAAAAATAGAGAATGGTTTATCCTGTGCTTGTGCTGTCTTTAATATTTGTATATCTCCTTGGTACATATCAATGTAATTTCTGTCTTTGATTTTATAAAAAAGACCTTCTTTTCTTGAAGCATATTGTTCAATGGGTGAATCAGGATTTTTAAGAAGATATATGCCCCACCGATAAGGGAGTAACCAACACTCAGAAGCAAATCCGGAATAATTGTGATAAAAATAACTATAAAGTTCTTCAGTTCGTACAAAAATGATTACCTTTTTGAGTTGGTATTTTTCAATTTCCTTATCGATTAAAGAGATTCTTTTTTCATGTGCAGCTAGCATTTGTTCAACTTTTAATGGATTTTTTCGATTAAATATTTCCCCAACTAAGTACACATATCTTGTATCGTTGTCTCTTTTTAGAGCACCTCCAATCTTAGTATTGTTTTCCATTGGAAGTTCTCTTTTGATAACTCGTCCATCAATCCATTCCCAGTTGGTTAATTGAACTTTCAGTTCATTTAACGTGAGAACGTGACGTTGCATTTTAGTATTGTGAGAACGCGCAGCATTAAATGGTTGATCTTTTTGATTCAATAAACCGTGTTTGATTAAAAATTCAATTCCTTTGTGAGAAATATAGTAGCATGTCCCAGTTTTTCTACCACTTTTAGGATCTGTCATCCTGTCTTTGATTAATAAGCCATCTTGATAAAGATTTCTTAATTTCCGATAATGATAATCTGAAGTATTAGGAAAATGAATCTGTTTTAACTGTTGCACACTTAAAACTCTGTACGTGTAGATGTCTATTAGAATTCTAAAGTCTTGTTCATTTGGCCTTGCTAAACCCACTAAGAGCACCTCCTATTCATTTATTGTTGTCATCTTATAAGATGACAACAATCTACTTGATACCTAAAAAAAGGAACCTACAAACAAGGCAGTCTGTTTTACCAACATCCTACCTTGAACCAATTTGGTTAATATACAATTAGAGGATCTCATATTACAAATTGCATTAATGAAAAGGGATTGAAGGGTATATACTTATGTAATTACACTTATTCTCTATTATCCAATCTGGCATAAAACTTTCGTTTCTGTTTGGATATTTAAATCTATTGATATACTCTTTCTGATTGGATATAAATGACTTTTCATAATATAAAAAAAGAATGGTAAATTCACCATTCTTCTTCATCAGTGTTTCTATATTTTAGTTTTTTATATGATTTTATTTCTCTTGGAACTACTTTAATTACTGTTCTAGGATTATAGGGATCATATTCCCCTTCTAACCTAATGGACACTCTTCTCCATGTATCATCAGGTATAATTTTGAGTTGTCTAAATGCATCTATAATGTATTTAAACTCTATATTATCAAGATCCTGTGAGGAAAGAGTATCAAAAAAATATGTGATTTCAACATTAATTGCTTCATATGATTGATGATGATCTTTCAACTGTTCACGTATGGAATTAAACCATTTCATTTTATATCTATGTTTTAATTCCCCATCTTTTCTATCAACTGGTGGTGGAAAATAAGGTGTTGTAAATTGTATCATACAACCCCTCCATAACTATTGGATTACTTTATTATTGTGTTATTTTATAGCATAATCTATTATATTTACCAGTCTTCTGCATCAGCAGCTGACATTCCTAAATCAGCTTCTTCATTTGAATACTCTTTTTTAGATTTAGCAGTAGTTTTTAATTCCTTTTTCACTATTTCTTTTTCAGTAGATGGAGTAACATGAATATTATTTGTTTGTATCTCCACACTTTCCTTAATTGGTGTTATCGGTTTATTGATTTTAGTTTGTCCGATCGTACCTGTAATGACTTCTTCCTGACTTAAGCTACTTACAGAAATTTGTTTGTTAGTGATACCGTAAATTTGTTCAATTAGTCTTAAAGCTTCTGGATGTTCGTTTTCTTTTAAAGCAATAAGTCGATCCAAATCACGATCTAATGGTATGATTTGATTTAGATTATTAATTCCATTTTGAAGAATTTCCTTTTCTATTAAATACTTAACACTCTCAAAAGCTTTAGATTGAGTGTTCCACCAATCTAAGATTAATTGTGACTCATTATTAGTAAATCTACCCGAGATACTACTTCCTTGTGTTTTCTCTTTAGTTTTTCTATTCATTCTGCACACTCCTTAGTGACTAGACCGTGGTTTTTGCTTTCTCTTTTAATGCTTTGAATATGTTTCCATTAACGAAAATGTCTAGCCCCTCAGCATTGAGTGTGATTGCATACTCTGAAGGAACGTAAAATAGTTTGATTTGATAATCTTCACAAAGTTCTTTTAATTTAGGGTGCAAATACTCTTTCATGAGAATACTACCCCCACCATAAACACAGATGAAGTCTACTTCATATCTTAACTTTATTAGCTGTGATTTTATGTTGTCTAAAATTCTTTCAGCTTGTTTATCTACATGTATTTGTAATTTTTTCTTAGCCAAGATATGAAACTTGTGTTTAGGGTTTTTAAGTACCTCTGCAAAGTATTGTCTTGGGCTGTCAGGGATATTGATAGCATCGTTAAATGAATCTAGCGCCTTTTCAATCGCTCTACCAATTCCATGATTACTCCCATGTTTAAAATCACGATCAGGTCTATTTCCGCGCGTTACAGGATACTCAGTTGTCCCATCTCCAATGTCTGTTCCTAATATAGTCTTATCCTTGAAATATTGACCATCTATACTTTCTAACTTATATTCTTCAGCAAATTCTTTAAATATTTCACCTGTTCTCCATTTACCAGTTTCAAAATCAGCTTGTAGAGCAAATGGGACTGTAAAACCTTCTGGGACACATTTCACAAATTCAAACTTTATTGTTGTGTTGACTCTTCTTTGCCCCATGTGCACGGTAACTAAGTGCTTGTCCTTTGTAAACTTGTTTTCAAATTTAGCAGCTGTTTCCTCATTATGTTGTTTAATCGGTAGAGCTGTACTCATATCTACCGTAATTTCAATATCCACTGGCACTAAACCATTTTCCTCAAATGCTTGTTCAATTCCGCAAGCAGCAATTCTTGCTAATGTATTGACAATAGGTAGATCAATTTCATATTTTCTATCGTGATCTACATTAATGTTATCAATTTCGTCACCAGCACTTTTTAAAGCATAGTTGCCGATTTTATACATTCCAGGATCAGCACTTGGTGAATTAACCGTAACAATCAGTTCATTATGTATGTTTTTTACAAAGCTTGATTCATCTACATCAGAATTGTAAGTTAGTTCGGCATGTTTCACCAACACATTTGGTTGCTGTATCATTTTTTTATTGATGATTATATCGTGTTCACTATTTCCATTATCATTCGCTACAAAAAATTTATATGTTGTATTCATTTAGAATTTCACTCCTTAGTAAATTTTGCTAAGGAAAGTTTATCATATTTTTGTGTGTAATTCTATTATTTTATATTATAAAATAGTACTTTCCATTGTAATATATTATTTTAGATTCAATTACATTTTTTTATCAGACTTTGTATGACATTACAATATAGTTAAATACATGTTAAAACTCTGACTCTTCGATTTTCATTTCAGCCGTTGAACTAACTGCAACTACTGGTTCCCATGATCCCCCATTAAATAAGTTTGGGATTGGGAATATGAGTGGTACTCTATACTCTACAGTTACTTTTACTGGGTTGCCAGATGAATCAATTGTGATATCATAGTCGGAATCAAATCTTCTTCCTGTCCAATAGAGTAAATTC
This sequence comes from Chengkuizengella axinellae, assembly GCF_030730905.1. Classification (GTDB taxonomy): domain Bacteria; phylum Bacillota; class Bacilli; order Paenibacillales; family KCTC-33759; genus Chengkuizengella; species Chengkuizengella axinellae. Next base: position 23,363 of record NZ_JAVAMP010000012.1, read on the forward strand.
TCATCCACTAAGGAAAAGTCAAATATTCTCCATTCAGTATTTGAATCGAATACTTTTATATTATAAAATTCTTGTTGTGTATTGCTTTCTATTCCATTATTTATAACACGATAAATGACTGTATAAGTGTCATTAGTTGAAGGAGATGTAATACGTGCAGTAAATCTCATCGTACTCCCTGTACCTAGGTTCGCTGTCATATCTAAAGTTTGTTCATGTTTCACGGTTCCTGCATTATTAAGCCATTGAATTTCAAATGTTGTCTCATTTTTATCAAAGGTTTTATTATCTTCATTTTTGAAAGCAAACTCTACTTCTCTTCTTTCAGATACTTCCCATTCACTAGGAAATTCATTTTCATCACTAAAATCAACCTGAATACCTGGTTTTATGATCATAATATTTGAAAAACGTTGCATTTTATCGGCATATTCATTTTCTTGATCTATAAGGCGGTAATACACCGTATACACACCATGTGGCATTGTATTGGTCGATATATTAAAATTCTTTTCATAGCTTTCATTTGGGGTTCCATCAAAATTACTTGAATAAAAATTTAGTGATTGACCCGTATCGTTGTTAACAAAACGAACCTGGATTCTTACACTATCCCAAGTTCTACTATCTTCTGGATGAGATAGATGAATTTGAAGTCCAATTGGTTCTCCTACAGTTGTTGGGGTAGGGAAAACATTTTCTTCTAATGGTATATCTGGTGCATTCTTTTCAATGATGACTTTTCCATCCCCACTTTGATAACCATCGATGCCTTCTTTATCAGATCCAACATTGTAAGAAAATCCGCCTTGAGCAGCATCTTTATTGTTACCTGCTGCATCCCCACCGTGATAGCCACCGCCACCAGCTGCATTTTGACAACTACCACTATCATGGTCACCACCACCGCCGCCACCGAAGCCACCACGGCCACCATCTTGAGCATCATCTCCACCACTTCCACCGTTTAAGAAGCTGTGTCCTCCATCTGCAGTAGCGTCCTCACCATCACCAGCAAAGCCACCGCCACCACCGGAATCTCCAGAAGTAGCTTTCCCACCACTAGTACTGGTACTATGCGTTGCACTACCGTTACTGTATGGATCTTCCTCACAAGAACCACCACCCCCACCAGCTACAATGAGAGGTTCTACATAACCATACGTTTGTTGATGATATCGAGTGCTGGTGGTTTTTTTAGTGACAAAAGTACCACCTCCCCCACTTGGGGCATCATCTCCTTTTTCACCATCTCTACCTACCATAATGACTAATTCTTCACCTTCGGTTAAGTAAAATGTTCCAGCGACGTAAGCACCACCGCCACCTCTATAACCGCCCTCAGCTCCGTAAGCTTTTATTCTATAATTTCCTGTAGACGGTACTGTCCATGTAGAGAAGAAACCTCCATTAAATGACTGATATACATCCTCATTATTTGCAACTTCAATACTATTGTCCCAAAGCACCTTTAAATCAATTTCAGAGATCTGTGTAATTACGACTTGGCCATGTCCGTAATTAATACCTGAATTGCTTGATTGATTTTCACCAGCATTATAAGAGTATCCTCCTGTTGCATATGAACCATTTCCACCACCATTTCCACCTTTGTATCCACCACCGCCACCAGGACCAGAACAACTCTCATCATCGTCATCACCACCACCGCCACCGCCAAAACCACCGGAAGCACCACCATCATCACCTATTCCACCTTTTCCACCATTTAAAAAACTAAATCCTCCTTCTGTGGAATCTCCATCATCACCATTTCCATTAAAACCACCCCCGCCAGGTGCACCATCACTACCTTTATTTCCTCCACTAGTTGAAGTGGTGTACGATCCCTTTCCATCACTTGAATCAGTGCTATAACATGAACCGCCACCACCACCTGCTACAATTAATGGAGTATTGGAATTTGTAACTACAAAAGTCCCACCGCCACCACTAGGGGCACTGCTGGAATAACTCCCTTCTTGTCCTACGAGAATTTTCAACGTATCACCTTCGGTGAGTTCAAATGTACCAGATACATATGCTCCTTGTCCCCCGTAACGTCCACCTTCAGCTCCCCACGTTTCAATTTGATATTCAGCCGTTTGCGGTACTGTCCAGGATTGAATGCTTCCTGTTCGACCTGTGGATGTATTACTAAATGTATAAGTTGTTTGACCTTCAGCATTCGTTCCTACAGTTTCGGCTATGCTTATGGTAAGTGGAAAGATTGTGAAAATGAATATTAAGAAATAGACTCCGATTTTTTTAAACATGTTTTTCTCCTTTCCTTGTCTATTGATTATCTAAAATTACACCACTGACCATTTCAACCTCTCCTGTATTTGAACCATCAGCATCTGATTCTTGTATTGTTCCTTCTGTAGTAGCATCGTGATCTAGTTCTGTATCAATGGTGACTTCTTTCACTTGCAGCGCTACATTCTTATTTATGTAATCATCTAACTGTTCTTCTAATGTGCTATCTAACACATAGAGCTCAAGTATTCCTAATGAGTTTAAACGATAGTAGTCTCCTTCTTTAAATAAAATCCCTTGTACAAAACCATCGGGTAAATTAGAATCTTGACCGACGGAACTTACACTATCTACGGGTAAGTGTGCTTCCACAATTTCTGCAGCAACTTGTTTGGTTTTACCACTACTTTGAGAGACGGCATATTCTCTTACAGCTGCCCATGCTGCTTCACCAACTGTCTGTTTTGCATTAACTACACCAAAAAGAATGATCCCGCCGTAAACTAATCCGAGAATAAGAGGTAAGGCTAGAGCATACTGAATGAAATCTCCTCGTTTATTTGATAATCGCTTTTTAAAGAATGTATACAACACTCATTTGCACCCCCAGTGAAGATATAAATAAAAATGGAGCAAAAGCCATCGACTTTTTATTCATAAATAAAGTACTTAAAAGCGCTAAGAAACAAGCTATCCATAAAATCCACATTACACTTAAACCAAATGCGATACCTAAACCAATCATGATTTTCACATCTCCACCACCGACCCAGTTTTGATTCAATAAAGCTATTAGAAGAAGAATGCCACCACCTGCTAGAGCTCCCCAGAGTGAATTCATTGGCTGACCTAATAAAAAGAATCCTGTTATTCCTAAAACAATGGGTACTGTATCCGGAATGATTTTATATTTTGCATCATATATGGCTACAAATAGAAACACCGACCAAAATATAATGTTTAGCATAATCATCATATTGCCTCTCTCCTTTAGAAGTCTTGTGAACCATCTTTAATTTCGATAGGATAAACGATGCTTCTTTCCATTTCGTTTTCTATATCTGACCCCATCATGGACCACACAAAAGAAAATGCATCTGCTGTTAATTCTGTAGTTACCGTTACGGTTGCGTAGTCATTCACGCCATCAAATGAAACATCTATATCTACACCTCTCACATCTGCTAGTGAACTAGCTAAACTATTAAAAGATCCATTCGCAATTTGTATAGCCTGTGTTTCGTCTTGAAACCTTGCGTAATCTCTAGCTGCTTCACGACTTGCAGCAGATGTTCCTTGTAAGACAATCATTCGTATGCCCATATCAAAAACAAAGGCAATAATTAAGACTAGTAGTGGTAGGACAAGTGCAGCATCCATTAATGATCCTTTTTTACATTTAAATATTTTCATCGTTTATCCCTCCTATTCAATCTGTATTTTAGTTCTAGACACCGCATCGGCTTCCATGATAATTTCCCCAAAATCATCTACTGGTGCTTCTTCACCAGCTATATATGCCAACACTCGAACAGCAGGAGCGATTAAAGCTGTTTTAACGTGAATTTCTGCTTTGAAATAGTATTGATCTACATCACTAAAGTCTCTTCGATCATCAGATACCCCATTTCCTGTTATAGCATCTGTCATTCCACTAGCTAGAATCTCTCCATATAAATCACTGGAGTAAACGGTGATTCTAGTGCTTCCATCATCATCCCAACCAAGTGCATCCATATTCTTTTTAAACGCCTTATAAGCGTAGTTAAAAGCTTCTTGTTGGCTATTAATTATGGTGTAATTCTCTACCGTAGGAGTGATATTAATTAGATTTCCATTACTGTCATACTCATTTTCATAAATGATTTCTGTATCAATTTCTGCTCTTAATACTCCAGCCATCGATGCAGCATCTACAGCTGCTTGCAATTCATTATGTATCACTCTTAGTTGATTAAATTCCAAGACTAGCGCAGCTAAACCAATTAAAACAGGCACCATATAAGCTGCCATGAGTATGAAGCCTCTTTTATTTCCTAATATCTTTTTCAATTTACATCAACCCTTTTTACATAAAGTTGTTTTCATCTATAGAACATAAAAAAAGGGATGCTCATTTGGCATCCCTTCATATTTCTTAATTGTCATCTGGATCTGGTGGAGGTGGATTACATGAATAACTTTCTTCTGCAGTTTTCTTCCACCCCGTAACAGATATACTTTCACTATCACTATCTGTGTGTGTATGCCATTTTGTATCTCCATCAATCGTTACATCATTTTCTGTTGTATCACTTGTAGAAGGTCCTGATGTTGAACCATTTGGTGCTAGATTGTAACTTGCACTACTTGGACCGACATTTACGGTAACTGATATTGGGATATTACTATTGTTAGAAACACTAGATGAAACCGTATAGCTTGCACCAAACCATGTGTATGTAACATCATGTTTATCTGGTCCATATCTACAGCCTGTGGATTCTGATTTCACATCTGTTTGCATCGCAACATCTGATTTACTACTAGATAACGAAATTCCTGCCGATGCAATATTAAACGTAAATGAATCTTGGCTTTCTTTAATAGAAGGTGCAGATCTTGAATAATCAAAGGTACCTATAAACGTTTGCGTATTCGTGCGATCCTTTGTTGGAATAGCAATCTCTGACCCTCTTATCGTTTGCCCAGGAGAAATCGTTCCTGTTTCTAGTGTTTTTCTTCCTCTCGCATCATCAATTTCTAACTTATATTCAAAATCGATTGTATTTGGATTCCGGAATGTCCAGTCCGTTCCAAATGATCCTTCAGAGCTTGCGTTATTTGTATTGAGTGTCACTTCAGGATATAAAAATTCAATATACAGTGGCACATCAGGATACCATGAGCCGAGTTCACGAATTTGTTCATAATCTGGATGCACATCAGGATGTAGATTCTCAGTCACTCGTACAATAATTTCATAGTTTGTAAAACCTTCATGCCTTTTGACACTATCGAATGTTAATTCCTTTGTACCAGGACTTAACACTAAATCATTCACTTCTTGTTCCAGATACTCATTTCTTACTTCAGAATCTGGACTTAAACTTTTAATATATACATTCACTTTAATGTTAAAGTAGTTCGGGTTGTTTAGTGTCATTATAATTTCATGATTTCCAACAGCTGCTTGTCTTAGTGTTGCTGTTGGTGTATATATCGTATCTCTTACTGTAATGTATTCTGTTTTTTCGATGATTTGGGTTTGGGTTTCGAATCTTGATGTATCTACCCAAACTTGTCCAGTCGGTGGGGATGGATAAAAAACACGTTGTCCATCTACTTCTTCCCACAATCCATTGACCACCCATGTGTTTCCATGTTCATCTATTAATTCCTCTGTTACGTAAGTGCCTGCATAGCCAATGGTTGTTGTGACTAGACAAAATAGAACGATGAAAAGAATGGTTGTTTTTTTCATATGCTCCACCCCTATTCTACAATCCATTGTGTTCTTTTATAGTTGACCGTTCCACTTCCAAGATTGGCCCAATAGCCATCATCCACCCATACTTCGACTTCTCTTTCTGTTTCTGTTGTAATTTCTGCAAAACGTAGGAAGTCCATTTCATCTCTTAGATCTTGCTTTGGAATAATATCTGGATCAGAGTTAGGATCAGCCACATCTAATTGAATAGCCACAGTATGATTGTCTCGATCTGGAATTTCTTCACTTTCATTACTTGGTACAATTTGATTCGGTGTAAATGAGATTAGTGTAGCTTTCTCTTCCCCAGGAATGTATTGGAGTAATGTATTTGAAAAAGCCGGTTCCCAGTTCACATTTCCATTTGCTCCTGTTTGGATCATAGCACTATTCTTTTCTATTTCTTCTGCAACGGTGACATATAAGTAAATTGGATCTTTGTTCGGATTTTGTGTTTCCGTTGGCATTCTCCACTGGAAGGTCGTTTCAAAGGTTTCCCCTGGATCTAAAAAGCCTGGATTCACACCTGTCGTTTGAAAGTGTTGTACATTAGAAAGTGATGGATCAATTTGTGCATTCGCAGGGAAGTTTGGAACGAGTTTATCTAGACCGTCATTTCCCTTAAATGTATATTGCGTTCCAAAAAACATCCCAATGTTTTGTTCATCTGTCGTGTTATAGATTTTTGGTGTATTGCCTGCCCCTGGTTGAGAACTCACCACATAGTTTCTAAGTACAACATTGGTTACAGGGTAATCTGCATTGTTTGTAATAGTCAGTGTGGCCGTATACTGCTTTCCAGGGACACCATAACTGGATTGATTCGCTTCCTGACTAAACTGTGCTTGATTCTCATATTCATCTAATCCTTGTGCTGCACTTAGGTTGGCTACTTTTGGTGTAATCCCTGTATCCGTAATGACAATCTCTAAATCATCAAATTCTTTGACTTTGAACGGGAACGCAAGAATGTTTCGTGTCATGAGTTCTTGGGTATCTGAAAACCACGCATCCACAATATCTTGTGCTGTATAGTGATCCTCATACAATTCTTTTAATTTTTGATCATTTTCAGACTGTATTGTAGGATCGTCCTGGACTAAGTAATCTTTTACAAAAGAGATAATATCTTCTCTTCCTTGAGCTGTTGCAGGAAGTAACCGATCATGCATTAAAGATTGAACTCTTATATCGCCATAAGGTACATCATGATAGTCTGATAGTTCAATCGAATCATATCCTAATTTCAATTTAGCCATTATTAGATCAAGTGCTTGATTCGCTATATTTTCTGCTGTTGTTTCCACATCAAGATTCTGATTATATTTCTCTTTAATATCGTTTATAATTTTTTGGAAACCACTATTTGGTGTTTCTCCTTTTAGGATTTTGATGAATTCTGCCTCTAGCTTTTGAGTGACTTCACTCCATTGTACTGCACCCACATTGGTTTTATTGTCTGGATTCCCAATATCATCGTAAAATCTGAAGACATTTAAAATTGGGACGACCATCACATAATCTCCGTGATTTCGAAGTATATTTGTACTTATCTTCGGAGCTTGTGAAGATTCTAAAGTGGACCATAATTTGCTTACATCAGCTTTGGCTTCAGGATATAAACTTATTTGATTTGTTTCAGGATCATAGTCTAGATAAATAGACATCAAATAAGTTGGTACATACATCGGACCATGTGCGCCTGGATTTTTCCGTTCTTTGACCCATTTATCATCATTATAGTTATCTGTTGTTGATGCTCCATTAAACGTACTTAACAACGTCATGTTTAAGGTATCGTCTACAACTAATACATCTAAATCTCCTGCTACATCAGAACTGCTTTTAGGTGTACCATCTAATGCTGTTTTGGTGGCAGAAAAAGCAAATTGTTTTAGTGACACTTCCGTAAAATGATTAAACCAATAGGTTTTATACTCTTTTACTGGGGCTAATTGATCATATTCTGCTGTAACAGTGATACGTAAATCCACTTTGAATATGCGCTCTGAATTATCCCCTGAACCATCCCTTAAATATTGATCTACCTCTATGGTTGCTTTCTGCCCTTGGAAAGCACCAATGACCATTCCATCAGCTATATAGGTAATGCCCTGAAAGTAGAATGTATCTGGTGCTGCAACTTGTCCGACGTATTGTTGTAAATCTTCGTATAAAACGTATTCTTCAAATTGAATTACTTTTTTCTCAATGTTAGAGACATTATCTACCCACCATTTCCATGATGTCAGCATGTTGCTCTGTAGTTCTGATGCCTGTTTGACATTTGGTGTAATGAAACTGCCAGTTGCATCCCAAGAAGCATTAATTTGTTCGTCATTCGTTTGAATTTGTTCGTAATTTAACATGATTTTAGATCCTTCAGACGTAGTCACCGTTGTAGCTAAAATATCTGGGATCGTAATGGCATAAATAATTCTTCCTACTTTGTCCTTGAAATCAAGAGAAGGCTTTTGTTCGTATAGAACACTATAATTTGCTGTTAGATTGATATCAAACGGCTCATTTGCAAAAATGAAGGGTTGAATAACCATTAGGACTAATAGTAAAGATAATCCCATCATCATGAAGGATTTCCATCGTTTCATCTTCATCTATATAACAACTCCTTTCAATAAATAGGAATAAAAAAAGCCGACTAAATTAATAGTCGACTTATTGATCTTTTCTTTTAGTAAAGATCTGTTACAATGTATTTTTCTTGTCCTTTAGTATATGGTTTAATTTCTAAAAATTCAGCTGGAATAATCGTACTTCCTTCTACAATATCTGCATTGGTCAGATTACTAATCCCCCCAATTTTGATTGCAAAGTCCCCACCATATAAGATTTTTACGACGTTATTGGAATTTGCACGTTTAATCTCTCTTGCTCTAATGCCCAATTCTATTTGTGTAGAAGGAAATCCTGATTCATCAAATTCATCTCCATTATGAGAGTTGAGCCGTACACTAATTGGTACACCTAAATCAATAATCTGATTTAATAACTGTGGAGTGGCAATTTCGGCATATACAGCGTCAAATTTAGCATCATTCACCCCTGCCCAACCTCGGTTTAATACCACGCTTCCTGATGGATCATCCACTGAGAGTTTAAAAGCATGTCTCATCCCAGCTGGTCTAACGACTACCCATTCAAGATGTTCATCTTTATCAAAGCTATAACTTAATAGAATTGCTTCTTCAATGCTTCCTCCATAAGTACTATACAAAGCTTTATCGAATTCCGAAAGATCATCCCAATCTGCTTTACCTTTTCTATTAGCAATACGATCTAGAGTTTCTTCTTCATATTCACTTACTGGAATTGAACCTTTATAATAGCTCCAAAGCAATTCATCAGCGTGGAATCTAGCTTTGTGTAAATCAATTTCTGAAGCAGTTCCATTTTCAATTTTTTGAGTTTGTTTATTTAAGAAACTAATATAGTTAGGACTAATTCGAGTTTCATTCACCCATTTATAAACGTTTGGCATATCTGGATCATATGCAGGATTTTCGTTTACATTATCATCTGGATTCGGATTCACATCCCCACTGCCGCCTGTTGAATTATCTATGTCTTCAATATCATTGTCTATAAATCTAAGTAACATGACGACTGCTTCAGCTCTTGTAGCTTGATTAAAAGGTTTAAATGTTTTATCTGGATAACCTCCGATAATGCCTAAATCTGTAGCGAATGCTACATAAGGTGCATCGTCATTACTAATCTCTTTTGCATCTTTAAAGATTAAACCCCCTTGATCATATGAACCATATGTATCAAACTTATCTTCATATTCATCTTCTAAAATAAAAGCTCTAGTAATCATTTTTGACATTTCTAATCTTGTTATAGGTGTATTTGGTTGAAAGTAGCTTCCATATTCAGATTTCTCTATGATTCCAACATCTTCTGCGCCACCGATAATCCCATCAGCCCACTTTGCATCGTTTGCATCTTTAAATGGATTCTCAACTTCATCAATTCCTACAATTCTAGTTAAGATGGCGGTAAACTCAGCTCTAGTAATCTGCCCCTCTGGTTTGAAAGAACCATCTGGATAACCCCCAATATGACCTTCTCCAGCCATTCTTTCTATAGAAGATTCAGCCCAGTGTCCTTTTGTATCTGTAAAACTTGTAGTATCCGCAATAACACTTGTTGATAAGACTGAAAATACTAATGTAAGAATCAATAAGTATAAACTGAGTTTTTTCATTATAAATCTCTCCTTTTAGTTGAGTTTTTATTTATCTAGTTTTAAATAACAACATTAATAATAGTTATTTATCCTTCATCACACATGCTAGGAGAAAAGCTCCCCAACATTTGTTGATGAGGAGCTTCCTCCTTTCTAATTCCATATCTATATATAAAAGCAAAAACCTTTCTTCTGAATGTGTTTCAGAAAGAAGTTTGCTTTGAATTTGAGAAATAAAAAATAGACCTACAAAATTGCACGCCTTAAAATTCATAAACTAATATGTAATAGATGTGTAGTCTATTCTAAAATTAGAATACGCTTTCTGTCATCAAATCTCTGTCAATTGCAGAATTTGAGTAATAAAATTTTAGTTCCTCGAATTTTATCAGCGAATTTCTTTGTTGAAACATGAGGAATTTCGCTTATCCCATATGTTATCCATAGTGAGCCAGACCCATCATATTCATTGATTTGGGTTAACTATCTTATAAAGATAGACTTTTTCTATCATTAGATCCTAAATTGATAAGGAAAAATGAGTATGATACTATTTTACAACATATTAGTTTGTTTTTCCAGAATAAATATCATGATCAAATGGCTCTTAAATTATAATAGGCTAATCCTTTTTGTTACAGGAGTATGTGTCTATCACCCCTCTTATAACTATTATACTTCTCTAGTTATATAAGCTCTTTTTATATTTGTGTGTGAATAATATGGTTAAAAGTTTCATATAATATTAAAGAGCCGCCAATCTTCAATACAACCAATAACACTTTGGTTAGAATAGATCGTAATTAGTTGCGATCTATTCTGTCTTTGAATCCAAAAGTAATGCCATGCATTTTGAAAATCATATATTATGAATGATCTCTTCGTTCCTGTCAATTCTTCTAAAAAAACTTGTATAAGATAATCTTTTAAGGCTTGTTACCTTGAAATTTAATTAATTCACTGACTTCCATAACTACTCCGAAATTATCAATTAGACCTGCATTGTTGTATATAATAGTTTCTCCACTTTCTACGAGTTGACCAATGCAAATATTTAGGTCGGTGAAAAGAAATTCAAAATCATGTGTGGATTCTGCTATTTTCCAACAGTATCCATTCCAAATACCTGTTAAGATTTGATTTTCATTTGCTTCAATTTTTCTGTCATATGTAGCAATTCCAAATTCAGTTAGTATTTTATTGTTTTCAAGATCTATTCCTACTTTCGTAAGTACATTTCCTGTGCTTTTACCAGCTATACCAATCTTTCCATCTACTTTCTGAATTTTTAATTGCCCTTCTCTTGTTTTCACTAATTCTATTTGATCCCATACATTTGATAATAAGTTATACTCTTCTTCAGTAATTCCAAATTTCGGATCATATGGTAATTTGTCTTGATCACTAAGCTCTAGTTTCTCCATTTCGCTCTGATACCAATCCATGTTATCTGCTAGATTAGTGAGCATAGTGTCAGCAAGTTTATCCATCTCTTCTTGTGATAAACTACTATCTTGTGGAGGAGCTACTTGTTCCTCTAAATAGTCTACGGTAAACTGACCTGACTTTAATAGTTCATGAACAAACTGAGCTGGTTCTTCATATTGTTTGATTGTTTCTGGTTCTTCCTCTTGAACCAGTTCTATATCTTCATTCTTTTCTTCTGTTGTTCCTGAATGGTTTTCTTCTTTTGATTCACTGCTACATCCAGCTAGAGCCATAATGACTACTAGTGATATCAATATTTTTTTCACTGAAAAGTCCCCCATTAATTAACTTTCACATGAATGATTTTAGCTACTCCGTTATAGCTTAATATATTTGCTTTTAAACCAGGTTTAATTAAGTCCAAACTAGCATAAGATACACCATTTTGAACTTTAGTATTATCTGTAATACGATAAGATTCTTCCTCTTCACCATTTGTAATAACGATTTTTTTATCATTTATTTCAACTATATTTCCAGAGTAAGTATGTTCAATCATTTCTTCTGGTGAAGATGTTTTACCAATTATTTGTTCAACATTTATTTCCTTTATTTGTTCATCTTTGTTGTATATTGTTATTAAAAATAAACCTCCTATTGTAATTAAAATACATAAAAAAATAAGGATATATTTTTTCATTCCTGTAACTCCTTTTATTCCCTATAGCTTAAATATTGACAATATAATATAAAAAGCTAATAAAAAAATAAGTGTAGATATCACAACAAATTCTAGGAAAAGACGTAAAATCTCGATCATATACTGCCCACCTCCTAACAGAGGTCAATTTTTAAACCAATTTAAATCATAATCATAGTTATAATGTGCTGCTCCTTTTATCGCGCGATGTGGAATATGTCCAGTTGCTTTCATTGTATCTCCCTCTTGTACGAATACATCAATTGCTTTTGGTTTTGGATCTTCTACAATTTCACTAATCGATTTACAATATCTTCTTCCTGTTTTCGGATCTTGTTCTAAATGAACAATAAAGTGTAATGCAGATGCAGCATAACCAATTTTCTCTTCTTGTGACAATAAAGAAGCTTCTTGACTCATGGACAACATCGAAGGAATTCTTTTGTGTAGCGCTTCTTGAGCTGAACTTGCATGAATGGTAGACATTGATCCTTCATGACCAACTAGCATAGCTTGAAGCATATAGAATATAGCTCCATCACGCACCTCAGAAACGATTACACGAGTTGGCTTCATCATTAGTCCTTGTTTTAATAAAAGTCCTAAAGGAATTGCCCCTGTGCCCTCTACAGAAGGTGGTCTAGCGACTAATCTTCTTAAATGTGGAACATCGATAGGACACTCCATAACTTCTTCAATCAACAATGGATGTTCATCATTTTTAAACATACTGCTTGCTATGGCGATCATTGTTGTTTTTCCAGTTCCCATTCCTCCAATAAATAAAATATTTCGTTTACTTTCAATTAAAGCTTTGAAAAATGCTCCTGATTGTGGAGAAAAATATCCATTATTGATTAAATCTTGTACCGTAGGTACACTTGCAAATTTTCTGATCGCTACACTAGGATGTAGTGAAACAGGGGGTATTGATACAGCTGTGCGCCAACCTTCAGGTAGCGTAAATGTGGCTAGTGGATTAGATATATCAATACGAGAACGAGATAACAAAGCTAACTTTTCTATAAACATCATTAATTGATTCTGATCTTTAAATTTCCCTTGAAAATTGTACTTTTCTCCACCTTTTTCATAGGTAATATCATCATGCTTGTGAATGATAATATCTGATACATCTGGATCTTTCGCTAGTGAGTCAATAACACCATACCCTCTAATATCTACTATAATTTCTTCTATGATTTCAGAAGCTTGTTGATAGTTACATCCTTTGTGCTGTAAAAAGTCTTGTAGTTTTCGTAAAATAATTTCTTCTTGTGAGAAGTCTACCTTTTTTTGACGAATTTGTTCAGATAAATAATCTCTAGTTTCAATCACGATAGATTGGTTTATAATTTGTCTATCGTTGGATCGCTGTACATTTTTAAAAATGGATGATGATGTAGGCATGTAATCTTCACACTCCTTATACCCCTAAATTCGAAGCTACCAAAATGGGAAATGGTAGCTTCATTTATTAGTCATTTTATTTTAAGTAGTACCTTCAACATCATCTGGATCTGTATCTAAGAATGTTTGTTTTAGCGTATCAAACTTATCAGTAATTGCTCCACCCATCGCTGTTAGAGCAGTAATTCCTGCAATAGCAATTAATGTCCAAAGCAATCCTTGCTGTACAAAATCTCCTCTCTTTCCTCCAAAAATGTGTTTTACCTTAACATAAGTTTTAATTGAAAATTCTTTCATGAATATAGCCCTCCTAAAATTTTGTTTTCATAAATAGAAAAAGTCGTTCTTTCAAGGGAAAGAACGACTTAGAAAACATCTCTAAATGTGAGTGTCAGTGGACCAAGTAAAAAAGAAATAACGGAACCAAATATCATCATCAAAGGAAGTAATAGTTTGGCTTCCGTTTTTCCTGCTATTTCTTCTATTTTTGCTTGTCTTAATTCTCGTAGGTGTTTGACGATTTCAACGACTGATTCAGAGAAACCACTAGAACCTGTATCTATTGCTTGTATAAGTTGATCCATAAAAGCAAACATTTCTTGTAAATCCACTTTTTTTGAACAATCCATAAATGCTTTATTAGCGGCAACACCTAATCTAACTTTGTTTATTGCATCTTGTATTTCATCAAAAAGGAAGTTATCACGGTCTTTTATGGCCATTTGTAGCGCTTCGATTGGAGGTAAACCTGCAGATACTCCAACTGCTGTTAATTCAGCAAGAGAAAGAACATATCTACCCATAATCGCTTTTCTTTTTTTCCATTTTGATTCTAGTTGTGACTGTACAATAAAAATTAAAATTAATCCCAATAACATGATTAAGGGTTGAAAAGTGATCATACCTAAAAGTAATGAACAGATTGCTAATAGCCACTGTGAACCAACAATATCACTTGCTTTTTCTTTAGGATACCAATTTTTAACTAGCAATTTTTCAATAGTGTCATGTTTTTTCTTAAAGAAACTATTTTTTGATAACACATTTATATAGAATAATGCACCTATCTCACCAAATTGAAGAACAATTTGTTTGATTAAGGTATTTTTTTTATTCTTTTTATTAGTAGTTGTTGAAAAACTCTTATCTAAAATTGCTTCAGGAATAAGGGCTGCCATGATAATGAATACGGAAACTCCTATCATGATTGAATAAATCATGTTGTACTCCTTTCTATTAATTTGAATGATTTGTTGTGTTACACATCTTCAAAATTCATAATTTTAAAAATAAAGTACCAGGCAACGACTGTTAATAAAATTCCAATCACTAAAAAAATCCTTGCATCAAATAGCAGGGATTGGTAAAGTTCAGGAGCCATAAATTTAAATGTAAATAGGATCATGATTGGAATCAGACTGATTGTTACAGCACTGATTCTTTGATAAGTAGTTTTTGCTTTGATCTTTTTATCAATCTGTTTCCTTTCTCTAATGCTATTAGATAAATTTTTCATAATGGATGGAACTTCTTTTCCTCCCACCGTTGTAGCCAAATAGGTAGCATGATACAACATTTCAATTTCTGGTGATTCATATTTTTTTGAAAATCCTTTTACTGCTTCAGCTAAAGTTCTTCCTCCGTACTGGACTTGATTGACAATAGTTTCAAACTCTTCTTTTAATGGAGAACTTACATAGTTAATGGTTGATTTGTATGCATCTAGTAATGTTAATCCTCCACGAACGGTGGAAGAAATCACCATACAAGCCCCCTCTAATTCCTCCAGCACTTTCTTTCTTAAAAAGTAAAACCTCCATTTCTTTACTAAAACAGGGATTTTTTTTGCTAGTAGAAGACCAAATGGAGCAGCCATCAATCCCATTTTAAAAGAAAGTACTAAGTTAAATATTAGAAATGTAATAAGTGCACCCATTAAATCAATACCCCAGGGTGGAATATCTTCAAAAGTCAGTTTCTTTTTTTCTTTTTCTTTATTGAATGCTTTAAGCTTAGATCCAGGAACAAAACTAATCGTTATAAAAAACACAGAAAGAAAAAACAATAATGGAATGGCAATATTAATTTAGACCACCCCTTTTCTTTTGAATAGTCGTAGAAACCATGGACGTTTATTATGTTTCTTAGTTATTGCTCCTTCAGGTAGAATTTCTTGAGCTAATCTATATACAGCAAATCCAAATGGTGTTTTTGATAGATCTTCATTTATCCCTAGTTTCGTAGTTCTGTATTTTTCAACTTCGGGATCATATGGAATACTAGCAAATTGAGGTAAACCTATTTTTTGTGCTGATTCTTCAAGAGTGTAGGGTATTTTATTAGGCACCTTATTAAACACTAGTCTAAACTTTTCAATAGGAAGATTCAGTTTTCTTACGGTTCTTTGTGTAAATCCAGATGAAATATCTATCTGATCAAGGTCAGCTCCTGTTACAAATAAGATATTGTCACTTATTTCTAAAGCTTTGGTATTGTTATCTCTTAAATCATCCGACATATCAAAGATAATAATGTCAAAATGCTGTTTTAAGATATGAGTTACTTTTTCTATTAAATCTCCTGTCATAAATTCAACATCTTCAACATTCCAAGGAGATGATAAAAAGTATAGGTTATTTAATGATGTTTCTGTTACATATTGAGATACTTTATCCCAAGAACGATAGTCTCGTTCAGGGAATGTTGCCCAGTTTGTAATGACATTGTTTGGTGGACTATCATTTACTAAGAAGTAACCAAATTTTCTAGCTATATCGCTACCTTCTCTTGTATGATCAAGATCAATGATACAAACCTTGAGTCCTGAGTGTTTTCCTATGATGTTTGCAAGATATGTAGTAACAGTTGTTTTACCTGCACCGCCTTTAGGTGAGTAAACTGAAAAAACTCTATTTTTTAAAACACCTACTTTTGCTGTCTTTGCTTCGAGTCTTTCTTGTCTAACTTTTCGGTCTGTTTTTTTAATTTGTTCCATTTCAGGGTCTGGATTTATTGATGTCTTTGAACTTACAGTGTTCAATTCACTTGGTTTATATTTACTAATACTTTCACTTTCTGTCCCTCTAGAAATTGCTATGGCTCCTAAAGTGGCAAACTTTTTCCATATATTAAGGTTAAAGTCTATAATTGAAACCCAGACTCTTATATGATTATCTGGTTTGAAATCTTGAAGAAGAGCGTAAGATTCTTCTTCATTAAATCCAATCAAAACAGCGTCATATCCTGATGTTTTAAGGAAATCCGCAGATTGAGCTACAGAAGTTGCTATAGCCACTACATTATGATTGTTTTCAGTAATAATTGATGTCAGTTCTTCTACAAATACCGATTCCCCACATAATAGTATGTTCACTGGTTATCACCTTCTTCAGTTTCTTCAATTATCGTTGTTTCAATAACTGCTTCTGTGGTATCGAATATTTCAATCTCTTTTGTTTCACTTGATTGACTATTAAAAAAGGAGTCAAAGAAAGAATCTAATGTTTCTTCTTTTTCTTCAGATTCAAGACCAAGCGGAATTAAACTGACAAACGAATTAGCTCCACCGGCCATATAATTAACATACTCTTCTACTAGATCATTAGATAGTTCAACTTTTATGGATTTGTTTTTTAAACTGTTCTCATCATTTTTTGGTGAACCTTCTAATACTTCCACTCTTTCTGCAAATAAAATCCCTGTTTTAATATCATTATCAATGATATACAAATCAATTAAATCCCCTGTTTGGACAGTTCCACCTACTGTACTGTTTGTAGAAAGAGGAATGGCTATTGCTCTTGAGTTCGCATCTTCAAATTTCAACAATTTTCCTGACATCTTTGTTTCTGATGCTTCTACTAACATTGGAAGTCTGAGAATGGAACCCTTTAATGTGAAACCCTTTAGTATTTTTCCTTCAATGGCTTTTAGGTCTGTTATTACGTCTGAAGGAACAGCTGCTTTGGGCATTTCTTTTTTCTCGAACATATCCGGGTTAAGAGCAACGTTTGTATTTACGTTTTCTTTAAATACGTATGTTTCTACTGTTTCGTTTTGTTGAAACACAAATACATAGCTTGCTGCAAAAGCTATCAACCCTAGTACAAGTCCAAAAATAATGAGAGTTACTCGTTTTTTCAAGATGTATGTACTCCTTTCTTTTAATCGATTTCAAGTTGAGATGCTAATTCTGCGATACTGACATCAAAAGGATATCTTAGATGAGCAGGTTTTCTCTCAGCGTAGGAGGAAGCTACTTCATCTGAATCTTCAATCACGATGATAGGGTTATTAAAATCTTGTTCTACTAGGGTGATAAAAGAATGTCTTAAAGGTTTCGTTGCATCTGCCTTATTCATTACGATGACCACTTTTGACATATCTAACAAATCAACATGTTCTTTTAATTTGTTGTAATCTGATTCAGATGGATTTAACACCACTATAACTTTGGATGATAATTCAATCATTTGCTTGAAGTGTTGATTCTGATTTGGCAGGTCTACAACAATGACGTTAGCAGGTGTATTTAGAGCTTCATTTATGACCTCTGCATTTTGTTTCGTTATAGCAATATCTCCATATTCTGAAGAGTGAATTCCTTCACTCTTTTCTGTGTCGAAATGAATAGATGATTCACCATGTTTGGATAAATCGATTAATCGACTGTTTAAACCTCGGGCGTGATAAAAAGCAGAAAGAGATGCTGATACAGTAGATAACCCAACCCCTCCATTGAACCCTAACACGGATATAATTTGATTTTCTGTCACCACATTTAATTCGGTTTGTATAGGTTCGACCTGTTCTGTTGTAATAGCAATTTCTCGATATGCTTCGTTTGTTGATGTTTGATTTATAGGTTGTACGTAGTCCATAAATACTTTTGGGTCTGGTAAAGCAGGATCTTTTAGAAGTTTTTCTATCACTTCTTTAATTTTGGACATTCTCCATTCGGTTCCTGTTAAAATAAAATCTTCAGGTACACCAGCTAATTTAGAAACCTCTAAATATCTTACGCCTATGTCATCTTCTTCCCCCGTCAAAACAACAAATGGAACCATGCCTTCTGTTTCTCGAATCAGATAGTTTATCGTTTGAGGATCTTGCTCATTAGATCGAACAACTACAATAATTTTTACATCGGTATCATGTATGCTGTCAGTCATTTCGTATCTTGAATCAAACATCCTTTTTACCATTTCATCTGCTTGTATGTATAGTTTCATTCACAAATACCTCCACTATTAAATAATATTTAATTTCTTTAATCCTTTATCAATTGGTTCTTTGATCAAATTCTTTTTTACAAAAATAGCAGCTGTTTTCTTACTGGATGCTAATTCAATATTTTGAATATCATCTGGAATAATAAAAGAACACTCAAGTCCCATTCTCTTTGCAACATCCCATGGTTCAATTCCTCTACCGGCTTCATATCTATTAATGAGCAAATGTATTCGATCTAATAACTCTTTTCCTTCCTTATCTAAAAATCTTCTTATTATTGAAACTGAAAGGGATTCAGGAATTGCAATTAAAAATAACGTATTACATTGACGTAATACGTTCATCGTAGAAAAAGATATCAGGTTACCAAAATCGATAATGATAAAATCAAATTTAGATTGTATATCTTCAATTTGTATAGATGATAAAGAGTAAATAGTAACTCCGCCTAAAATAGCAGACTTTTTAGGTAATGAAACATCATCTTGAAAACTCATCATTGTAGCCCCTCTAGAATGTTCATCCGCATCTATGAGCGCTACTTTAAATCCTTGAAATTGTAGATAAGCAGCTGTATTGCTTGATAATGTTGTTTTACCAACTGACCCCTTTGTACCGGAGAAAAATCCGACTATTTTAGCTTTGCTTTGTGGCTTCTTATTCTTTTTATTCACATTTGAGTTTTCTGTAAATTCCTCTGCTACACTAGTATTTACTATTTGAACTTTAGGGTTTGGCACGGGAGTTAATTCGAAAATTTCATCTAATGATTTTTGTACCTCTTGATCATTCCCTGATTTACTGTTTACAACTTTTTTGTTCTTTTTTGTTTTTCTAGGGACTTTTGTTCTACTCTTCAATCTCATCTTTTTGATTTTGAATATATTTAAAAAGTTTTTCCATCTAGTCACTTTTTTTATTGCTGGAGTCTCATCAATATCAGTAGAAGCTTGTTCTTGCTGTACGGAATGAGACTGTGTGATACTAGGTTGTTGTATTTCTAAATCTGATATTTCATTTCTGTTCTTATTGTTGATCTGTTCCTCTTCTTGCTTTTTAATAGGTTTTTGAATTGGACTTTGATTCATTGTGTTTTCTTCAGTTGCACTGCCACTGTGACTTGCAATGGTCATTTCGTTATGTAACCAGTTTTCCACATCGTGAAGATCAAATTCATCTATAAAGTGAATATCATATATTCCTAGTCCAATAATATCTAGGACCCATTTTCGATCCTCGTTAAAGCTTTCTGGAAATTGAACAATTAAACGTAGTTTAGGTAGATTAACTCGAATTTGTTTTAGAGTTTCATAAATTCCATGTTTATCTAATGAGCCATTATAACCGTTAATGAGTGCGACATCTGATTTAGTTCTACCCCCCATGGAGTAATCTTTAAATTGTTCCAGCGAATAATCTCGTTCAATAACTTCGTATCCATCTTCCTCCAGAGCATCTTTTAACCCTTCATATTCGCTGTCATAGACTAAGTGTATCTTCAATTTCGGTCCTCCTATCTGTATTAGATCGAATCCTTAAAGTTTTCAATTTCATTGATAAATAAATTTTTTATCTCTGGTGCATAAAGAATGGTGAGATAACAAATAAATGTGATGACTATAGCAACGATTCCCGCGGTTCTTAATTTTTTAAAGAATATCCCTAAAAATAGAATGAACAGAGCAGAACCTAAACCTACAACAAAAAGAGGCGTGCTAAAGGACTGTAATAAGTTATATAATTCCTGACCTTTGTTCTCAATTGCAGTTGAAATTCTTTCAATACTGACGGGTTCAATGTTGTCTACGATACTACTATTAGATGCTGGACTATTAATTGCTTTATAGTCCTGAGTTTCTAACTCTTTGTTTTCCGTATTTATTTCTCCTTCTGCAAATATGGTAGACATAGGAGTAGTGAATAGAAATATAAAAATAAAAATAGTTAATCTCTTTATCATAATGACCCTCCTTGATCTTATAATGTTGTTCATATTATAAGATTACTACTATTACCTCTTTATAAAATTTATAAAAAAGAGCATAAAAAAAGCCCCTTTTAAAAGGGGCTTTGAGTTTAGATTTATATATATAAAAGAAAACATGACGATAACATTTAGAAAATGTCACCTTTTTGGTTACGCATTTCTAAATGTAATATTACAAATATACTATCATACATATTATTTTCTGTAAATCTCTATTTTTATTTACTAGATGTATTTTTAAAATAAAGTTTGATCAAACTTTACCTGTAGACTCCATCAACACCGTACCTGGAGCAGGTCTATATACTTTAGTTGCATTTAGATACATAACATAAACAACTATCCCGATTATAACAGAACAAAAAAATCCCCCACTTCAAATGATTAAAGTTAAGGGGATACGTTCATTATGAACCAAAACCTCCATATGTTGAATTCATAATTTCCTCATATTCTATTACATTGATTATATTTTCAGTGGGAACATCGACTGTGAAATTCGGATCTTGATTAATATCATTCGTTGATAAAGAAAGATTAATTATAAAATTCCCAACAATCCCTTCTACAATAGCATCGATATCAAGTTTCATAGATTGATAAGAAATATAGTTGTCCTTGTTAATTCCGTTTAGAATTGTGAAATCATTTACTCTTAAAGAGTTGTTTTCATCTTGTAAAAATGAGATGATGTCACTTCTACTATTTATCATATCCTCTTTAAGCTTTTCTGGTTCTCCTGGTTCCATATATTTGTATTCAGACCAATTGGGACTAGATAGTAAATCTACTAATTCAGGAAAAACTTGGTCAACAAAAGTTAAAACTACCTTCTCAAAATTTTCATCAGTAATTTTAATTTCAACAACTTCAGTTACATCTGCTCCATCTGGAAACTGAGATTCTTCCAGTAACGTGAAATATTCTTCCTCATTATAATGATTAAAAATAATTCTAGACATTTCCTTTATTAATTCATTTTGTTTCTGTAAAATTTCGAAATCAAATTCTTCTTCAGTTTCTGATAACTCATCATAATTAAATTCCATAAATTTTCCTTTTACTTCTTCAGGTAAAGGTATAAAAGGAATATTAGGTACTTTGACTAAAGTTCTTTCTTCTTCAATAATCATTGGTAAATTCACATTAAAACTCATATCCCCAGGTATTTCTAAATCTAAGATCATTTCTATTTTCACTGGGTTTAGTTGATATACTCCAGAAATATTCATATTAATATCTTGGAGCATACCTGCTATCATGGCCATCTCTGGTTCAGCTGCAATCGCTTCTGCCGGTACGTTCATACTGAAATCTATGTTTCCGTCAAAAGAATAGGATTCCAACTCAAAGGATTTATCATAGGCTGTATTTAACATTTGCTTTGGTCCTGGTTTTTGGCCACATCCACTTAGAACCAATGTAAGAATAATCAGTAGAGTAAATGCGATTGATAATAATTTTCTTTTCAAATAATTTCTCCTCCTTTAATAATAAACAATCCTAATCGTATAGTAATTATAACTATAATAGAACGTCCCATATACGTTATTATTTAGGTCTTTTGTTTATTTTTATTTGTTATAGTAGTACCTAAAGACCATACTTTTTCATAATTGAAACTACTTCATCTGCACATCTTTCATTCTTATTAATCACTAAATAACTATTATTCTTTTTATTGATTAGGTTTACAGTATGGATTGTTTTAATTAATCGATTAAATTCCTCCTGTATTGTTGGATGAGTGCGTGACAAAGTTTCGATATCCTTGTTATCTATTACAGTAAATCTATCATTAATGTTTTTTACTTGTTCAGACATTATGAACTCTAACCTCCATCTCTTGTTTTTTGTGGTAATAGATGGTTTTTTTAAAAAATTATTAAATAATTTCGTAAAAACCCCTTTAAAACAAAGGGGTTTTTATATAAAATAGATTCAACCACCTTTATAAATAAGGAGTGAATAGTATACAAATTTATATAGGTTTTCTATTTCTCTTACTAGCGGCAAGAACATATTTCAAAACAAAAGAAAAGTATGGAAAAAAAACAAGTACAGACAAAGTCCTCTATGTAATGGCTAGTGTTTTTGTTCTTTTCTGGTACTTTGTTTTTACGTTAATGGAAGTAACATCCTGGAGCAACAAAGCACTAATGATGTCTATTTTTTTCGTTATTGCTCTGGTTTCGTTTACTATTGATAATATTATATTTATTAAAACTGACAAAAAACAGACTGAGAAAACAATGTAAAAAATGCCCTTTCCCTTTAGAGGAATTAGGGTGTATAAAATAATAAACTCCTTAAATTTTTGGATT
This sequence comes from Chengkuizengella axinellae, assembly GCF_030730905.1. Taxonomy (GTDB): domain Bacteria; phylum Bacillota; class Bacilli; order Paenibacillales; family KCTC-33759; genus Chengkuizengella; species Chengkuizengella axinellae. Next base: position 46,382 of record NZ_JAVAMP010000012.1, read on the forward strand.
TTAAAATCGATCAAAAAGGAAGCCCTGGACTAGTTGTAGACCAAGACGTTGAACATTTTCTTTTTCACTTAATTTCTCAATTTGCTCCACAATAATTGGTTTGTTACATTTTTTTAATTCATTTAAAAATGCTAAATTGTTTTGAATATCTTTATATCTAACTTTGAATCCTGTAACATCTATATTTCTCCATGCTTCCCATGTATCTTCAGTAAGATCATCTAACCAAACTTTAAAATCTCGTTTCTTTAGCTGATGAATATATTCTCTAATATCTTGTACATACTCTGAATCTTGTGACCACTCAACAAGTTCTATCCCTCCATTCCATGAATAATTCATATTCATAAAAAATGGCAATGATGATATGGTAATGTTCACATTGATTGGAACTTCACTTTCAAATTTAGTAGCTTTTTGAAAAATAATCTCTTCACGGTGCCAAAGCTCAATTGTGTCATTTACACTGAAATATTCAGCAACACTCATATTCTTTGGTCGACATAATAGTTCATTGATCATCGGTTTTTCTGTTTCTACATCAATTATTTTTTGTGAAATTAAATCAATAATTTCATACTCCCCCTTTCTTTTTATATTCATATTTCTTAAAACTAGAATGGAAAGAAATATGCTGGATTTAATGCTTTTCCATCTTGACGTATTTCAAAATGTAAATGAGCAGCAGTAGATCTACCAGTGTTGCCCATCGTACCAATTAAATCTCCTTTTTTGACTTTATCCCCTTTACTGACGGCTAAAGTATCTAAATGTGCATATCTAGTTTCAATTTGATCGTTATAATGTTTAATATATATAATCGTTCCATAACTACCAGATGATTCTTCAGCTCGAGTTACAGTTCCATCTTCCATTGCCCAGATTGGATCTCCAGCTATACCTTGATTAACAGCACCTATATCGAGAGCAAGATGAAATTCATCATCTCTTGGACCGTAAGGAGAGGTAACTCTTGTTGAAGGTGTAACCCATAACCATTCATTTTCACCAACAAATCTAGGGTAACTACTATAATCAAAATTTCTAAGATAAGTTAAATTCAAATCATAGTTAGTATCATATGCGGTTGCTAGTTCTAACACTAATTCAATATCTGATGGATGTGTGATGCCTTGTTCATTCAAATACAATATAAAAGGTTCGTAGTATTCAGCTGGATATTGGACTTTGGTAAGAATTTCTTTCTTTATAATTTTCTTTTGAGTTTCAACATTTGGATTCGGACTAGGAATGTGCATGACTTCTTCTGTTTGCTTATATTCATAAATAAATGTACCTTCAATGGTTTCAGCTTTGGTGATTAACTCTACATCTTCTGTCTTCTTATCTATTTCTAATACCCACTCTTTAATTATTTTTTCTTGTATTTCCATAACTTCATTTCCATTTTCATCTGTAGTGGTGACTTCAACTTCAATTGTCCTTTCTTCTTGTTTCCATATTTCTTCTTCAACATATATAACAGAATCCTTGAATTCAAAATTAGGTTTTAGATCATCAAAAACATTTTCTGGATCAATATCTATTTCATCCATTGCATCATTCATAAGGGGATCGTGTATAAGACGATCTACAGAAGCTAAAATAGCCCATGAAAACTCATGGACCTTAGCTTGTTGGATCTGATCATCACTTAGTCCATCACTCCATTCTGAAGCAATTTCCTTATAATCTTCAAACAGTTCTTTATTATCTTCATAAAACTCTTCATCTTTAGAGAAGCCAAAAAAAGCTGCGACTCTATCTTTTGCATCGATAGTTATGTCTTCAGCAGCTTGTCTTGGTATAGCAAATATTACTAAAAATGCTATATAGCAAATGATGATAATCACTAAGATAGGAAGCCAAATCACAGCTGTCTTAGCTAAGATAGATAATATGATTTTCAATAATTTTTTAGCCATAAATTTACCTAATTTAACAGCTAAGTTAGTTGCGAATTGGCCTGTTGTATTGGCTATATTTTTAGCTATTGAACCCGTAGTATTATCTTCATAAGGATTTATTAAGATCCCCCCCTACTCTTAGAGCTGAATTCTAAATTTTGAAAGGGTTTTACTTCTTTACACATGTTTTGATAATTTGTCATGTTAATCTGTGCTTGTGATGCATTTACTTTGTGATTAGTATATTTAGCATGGAGGTCATGGTAATTTTCTTCAGCTTTAACAAGAGGTTCTGGTTTTAAAAATTTCCCTGTGTGATGGTCTTTATTAAAATTATAATATTTTGATCCAGGACCATACTTTGATTCCATAGCAGTTAGTTTATCTTTTGCAATATTTAATTCTGGGAGTATTTTTTGCATTTGCTGAGAGGAATTTTGAAACTGCTTTTGATTTTTTTTCATATAATCGAATTTTTGTCTTCCAGTACCTTTATTCAATAATTTTTGGGCACCCCAACCCATTTTAACCGCAGCGTTATTTATTTTCCCGCCTTGACCGCTCATATAACTTGATTCCATATGTTGCTTTAAACCAGGTGTAACGGATACATCTCTATTTCTATACTGATCAACCGAATCTATTCCACTTTGGATTGTATCACCAACTTTACCAAGTGCATTATTTGCAGTTTTGGCAGCACCTATACCGACCATCATTCCCATTGAAGGATTACCTGTAGCCATAGTAGATACGGTTGCACCAAGAGCAGCACTTGTCATGGCAACAGGAGCTTTAACCCAACTGGATCCAAGAGCTCTCCTGCTTGAGTTAAAAACAGACCCTAGTGTACCTTGTCTTCCTATTCCTTGGGTTAAGGGATTTTTTCCTTGCATAGATGTGTTATTCGTTTGGGAAAGTGGGTTTTCGATAGCTGAATTATTGTTACTACCATTACCTTTTTCTAACCCGCCTTTGGAGTTTGATTTAAAAATTCTAGCCATATTTCCTACAGCCATCAACCCCATCATAGATCCCATACTTCCCGATACTCCACTGCCACTTTCTAAGTTCATGAGCTTCCTAAATAAATTTACTATAATAGGTAGACCAAAGAAGTAAGCTATAACGATCCAAAAACTTACCCCTCCATAATTAAATGCTTTTAAGGTAATAAAGAATAGGGCTAATGCAACAGCATGAGCAACTGGAAGAAATACACTAGCAATAAATTCTTGATACCATATTTGCATGGAATGACGAAACTTTGGATGTATAGATATGACACATACAGCAGGAAACACAAAGATGAGAACAGACAATATGATGATTCGAAGCGAATATTGATAATTTAGTACAGCTGTCATAATAGCAGCCATGAATACGATAAATGCAATACCAAGACTATTAACTGTATTTGCAAAAGAATCATATCCAGCAGAACCGGTCCCCCAGATCATATCTAAAAATAAATTCATTTTCACTCCATATTCTTCTAAACCGTACCAGATTATATCTATGATATAATTGTTAATTGTAAAAATAAAATACCAAAGATACCCCCCAAACCTTAAGGAGAGTAATGCAATAATAAAACCGTATGTGTAGTCTTTTGCCTGACTCTTTTTTTCTGAGTTTTTCCCAGATAAAGCAAAAGTAAATCCAATAATGGTAAGTATTAAAACGATAGGAATAGGTAAAAACCTTTGAAATAGTTCATAAAAATAAGTAATTCCTGAGTACAAACCTTCAGGGAAAATCCCCATAATATATGAGCCTTCTTCCCAGTCCCCTTTTAAAAAGGGATCAGTTTCATCTTTCCTAGGGTTTTTATTGAAAACAAGCAAAGTTACATCTCTCATACCGAGTGCTTTTAAAGCCCAATTTGAAAAACTTATTATAATTCCAGCTGTAAAGCGTTCCCCATATCCTGGCTTATTGTTCTCATCGTCATAATATCCTTTCATGATATTATTTAGGATACCTTCATCTATTTTTTCCTCACCATTTTGATTTATTTCAAATAAAACGGCTTTAAAATCATATACTACGTATTCCTCTTTTTTATCTCTTTGATAATCGTCATAATCAACTAAAGTAAATATAATCCCGTAGGTAAGTAATTCTTCTACCAGTGAATCAACACTTCTATATAGATTTGGTTTATGCTTCGTTCCTCCCTTGTTATCTAACTTATTATACACGTCATCTAATATATCAAGGCCGTTATTAATAAACATAAAACTTTCATAGTTTAATTCATATGGAAATGAGGTATGCAAACTTGGATCATATTCGCATGTTTTATCCGGATACATTAACAAGATTCCATATTGTTTAAGTACACCTTTTGCTTCCTCAAATATGTCCTTGTTTCCACGCGGTTTTGATCCATGTCCAAAACATTTGGGTTTTTTATCATTTAATAAGTCAAGAGTATCTATTATTTCTTTTACCATTGTAATGTTATTTAAATTATCTTTTAAATCATGTTTAATGACTACGTTAGATTCATCTTCTACTTCAATAGGTGCTGCGAGAATTACACTAGAAAATACATTAAGTAGAAAGAAGAGTAGGATTATGAGTGATATTTTCTTTCTCATTCTCAATCACCTCATTCCTTGTAATTCCTGCTGTTTTAATTTATTCTTTACTAATTCTTTTCTCTCCCAGTACTTAGGGTCATTTGGATCTGAAGTAAAGAGTAAATGTTCATAGTCTGTAGTATCAACATGAACAGCAGTCGATTCATGGTCCAATTTAACAATTAAATCTCCTTTACCAGCTTCATTAATAAGATAATTAGCTTCTCCCTCACTTAAATCTAATTTCCCACGTACGGATTCGATATCGATAGGTTCTTGGATTCCTATTAGTTTAATAGGCGAATTTTTTACTGCTGCAACACCTGCTTTGGAACGTGTATATACTTCTAAACCTTGGGATATGGCACAAATTGAAGTATTCGTGGATCTATGTTCACGATATGCACTCTCAGCCCATACCTCACCAATATCTTCATCATTAAAGATGTTCTGACACTCTTCTATTACAAGACGTTTTTTAAGTTCAGGATACTTTTTTGCCCATTTTTCAGTTGTCCATCTTGTTATAACTGCAAGTCCTAATGGACGCATAATTTCAGGATCTAATTTATTTATTGCAAACCCAAATAAAGGAGATCTTTTTAATTTCACTGTAGATTGTCCATCAAAAATAGAATACGAAGGTGCACCACCTTGTTTCGTAAACATTTTTAAGATTTTACTTACTTTAACAACATCCTCAATATTGCTTTCTTTCATTTTTTTATACAAACCACTTAATTCAGGCATCTTTTTTAATTTTCTGGTAGAAAACCTGTCTTTATTGTTAAATCCTCCGGAGCTATAAATACTAGTAGGATCTCTTGTTATTTCTAATTCTTTGTACTGTTCTCTTATAGCGTGATTAATAAAAACTTTAACTTCCCCTGTTAGATCTGAACGTTCATAAGTAGTTATCATTTTAAAAACAATTGCTTGTACGTTATTAACAGCTTCTTCAATATCTACATATCGATCTCCATTTTTTTCTTCTGTTATATCAACATCGTAGGGGTTAATTCTATCTTTAGAAGTTTCGCTAAATTCAATATATGGACATCCCATTAATATTAAGAAGTCTCCGTACTCACCTTTCCAATCTATGATACAATGATGTATTCCAATGTGTACTGATCTATGAATTATGGTGAAAATTGAGTATGTTTTACCTGCTCCTGATCTGCCCATAATTACCATATGTTGATTCATAAGTGAAGGATGCCATCCATCTAACCAGGTAGGTCTGCCTATTAAATCTTTCCCTATAATTATGCCAGTACGATGTGAAATTCCACCTAATCCAAACAGAAATAAATCAGCTACATTTGATGTTTCAAGACTGAAGAAATGTTCTTTGTGAACTAAGTCTTCTTTGGTAGTTGGTAAAATAGACTTTAGCGCATCAAGTTGATAACCATCAGCAGATCTTAAAACAATTGATTTTCCTCCAAAAAGGTTTACTAAAGCATTACAATATTTTTTTAAACTACTCCAATCGTTACCACTAGCTACAGCTTGAATGGAAACTCTATAAGATCTCTCGATATTCATTCGAATTCTTTGTTGTCTTAGTTTTAAGTCTCTAATTTCATCCTCCATAGCATCCAGTTTTGAAACATTTTTTTCTTCAGCTCTATCTGATAAAAGTCCTGCAATCCTTCTACCAATTTCATCTAATTCTTTATTGTTTGAGGCAGGTCTAACATGAACAGCAATATCAACATCACCTTCACCAAACTCTCCTAATACAAGGGAATCTAACATGCCTGCCCACGTATTTCCAGACATAATTTCCGCAAAAAATGAGCGGAAATAGCGAACAGGTACAGCAGTTCCTCCAATTTCAACTGCATAATCTGACAGCTTAATACCTTCATCGTTTATTTCTTTAGGTAACGTTTCTTTAATTATCGATGGTGCTGCAAAGTCAATCCCTTCAGGCTTTGCATCATTAAAAGAGGGTTGTTTTTTAAAGGATTTTAATGATGTTAGTTTATTTTTATTCTTATTTTTACTTCTTACAAATCCCATCCATTAAGCTCCTTTCTCATTATATTCATAAGCAAGAAGTCGAGATGTAATTGAATCTACTTGTGCAGTAAAGCTTTGTGCTTGTATTGCGTCATTTAAACGCACTTGATAAGATAGCTCTCTTTGTAATGTTGTATAGATCATATTGTATATTCCTGCCTTATCAAGTTTTCTGTACTGCATTCCAAGGTTTTGACATGCACCCATGACATGAGTTACAGCTTCTTCAATAACTTGGTGTGATAAATCTTCTTTCTCTTCTTCACTGATTTTTTTCGTATTTACTTTTAACTTTTCAAATATTCCATCAAAAAAAGCATTTCCAGTTTCAACACCTGAATCTATGCTATCTGATATTGGATTGAAATGGATGACAATGTATCCTGTAAAATCTCTGCTTTTCTTTTTCTCATCAAACTTTTGATAATACTCTGCGACTTCATTCGCTGATTCAAGTAATTCAGGTGTTAAATATTCATTTTTTCGTGATTCTTCCTGGTACCAACTCGTATAATCCTTCATATCCAGATATTGCGATTGAACAATAAAGGTATGTGGTATCGCCAACATATTAATAAAACTTCTATGTTTAATCCATATTGAATCTTTTTCTTGATTTGAAGAAGTAATCGTATTAATGGGCTTAACTTCAATAACAGCTCTATACATATTTCCTCTCTTAGCAATTCCCTCTTCACTGATCTCAACACTTTTCCCTATAACATCTTGGGTTGTTATTTCTTGCTTATCACCTGTTTTTTTCAAAAATACAAATACAAAAATGGCTGCCACAACAGTGACAACCAGTCCAATCATTTGATATAACATAAAATTAATGATCTCCTCCTTTTTGCACATTGACTTTACGATATAAAAACTTTCTATTTCGAAAACGTATCAAAATCATCATAATAAGATATTTTCCTACAGTAAATCCTGTGGGATGTTTTCCATAGGCTAAATACCAAGTTATTGCTAGAGGGATAAAGTAATGAATTCGAGAAAATATGATATCTGAGCCAATCGGTGGGATGAATTTCGACATTTGATAAGATAGAACTGCACCAATTCCTAACCAAATCGTTTGTCCGAAGCTCAGCGGTCCAAGAAATTTTTCTTTTAACTTACTTTGATAAGGAATTGGATGATACTCACCCCACATTATTCATAACCGCCAGTTGGATCTAGACCAGTAAGAGCAAAGAAAGCACCAACAATAAGTTCTGCTCCAAATGCTACACCTAATCCAGCAAACATCCATAAAATCTTCCCTTTATTTTCTGCTAAAGATTGAGGATTTCTCCCTCCTGTCATGAAACCATATGCAGCTATCACTAGCATAATCATAAATACAGTTAGACCTACTCTACGTATAGTCCCTATTGCACTTTTACTGCCCTTATCTACTTCGGTTTCAAGCTTCTGCAAACTGTTACCTTCTATTGTGTCAATAATGGTTCCAGGATTACTGTTTGCTTTATCGTCATCATCATCGCCATTAGCAAATGCGATGGAACTGCCGAATAAAACACTAAATAATATCATAAGTACAATTAATTTTTTCATGTATATAACCTCATTTCTAAAGTTGAATCCGTGAATATAAATCTAACCAATTAAAAGCATAGAACACTCCTAGTCCTATTAACACTGCTGTCTCAATGAAGACAGGTGGTACTAATAAACGAATAGAAAACTTCTTAGAATATGGATATAACAACGCAACAGATCCAGTAAAGAGATCGAGAATAACATGAGAAATAAAACCAATTAGTAATAAAGGTATCCAATTTGAGTTTATTGTTTGTACAACCATTGCAAGCAATAATAAAAACGGAATGGAGTGTGTTAAAGTTCTCTTTCCTAGTAAACCTTCAATAAATGATGGAAGTACAGGAATCAGTCTTCCTAATAGACTATTTTTCCTGTCTATATCACATATTAGTGATGCAATTCCAACCACTAATAGCTCTGTTACTGAGCTATATCCTAAATAAATAGCAGAGGTAGTCGAAACTAGCAGGTGAGTAGGTCCGGTCATTTGTAGCTCCTCCTCATGCTTATCTTATAATAATTATGTCGAGCAATTTCATATAGCTGGGTAGGCTATAGTTTGTAAAATAAGGTTTAGATATATCCAAAGTTTGGGTAGAACGATAGATAACAACTTTTATCCGTACGATTCCAGTTTCCTCTTAATTTAGTTAATGTAATTAATAGTCTTTATTAGGCAATTATGAAATTGATAATAAATATAATTGGGTAGATTACAAATCTATTATCCTTTTATTACCTCAAGTAAACCTCCTTCCTTTTTTTCACTATCCATCTTATAGTTGGGTAACTAAAGATTTATTTAGAAAACCTCCTTTCATGATTAAAAAAAGCTTCGCTATGGGTGGTAGCGAAACTTTTAATGTGAAGGGAGAAATCTATAGTTTGGGTGAAACCATAGAAAATATTTTTTTATCCTATACTCCTTTTTTCTAATGGAAATAGTCTTATAGTGGACTCTAAATAACGATGAATCTATAGCTGTGGTATAGATTTCATAGGATCAATACTTCCCTTCAAGAATAGAAATAAAAAAGCTTCGCTCAGTAAGCGAAGCTCTTTACCTTCTGGTAAATACGGGACAATGCACTATAGGTTGGGTGGACTATAGTTGTGTTTTAAAGATTTGTATAGTTCATTATTTCTTTCAACTAGTTGTTTGATTAGAATCTGCATTTCTTTAATATCACCTTTTATTTCTCTAAGGGAATAAGAAAGTTGCTCTAAGTCATAGTTACTATTCTTTTGTATAAAACTGATCTCTTCGACTATTTCTTACACCTCCTATTACTTAAAAAATATCATTAGTTAAAGTCCAAAATATCACAATAAATCCAATAGTCAAAGGCATATAAATTGATAAAAATTGTTGAAGTGGTGACATATAATAATCCCTCCCTCTTTATAGATTAGAGGATTAGAATCTGAAAATAGTTGTATAAAAGGGCATAAAAAAACTCCCCATTTAATGGAGAGTCTTGGATTTAATATTTTTTGTTAAAAAAAGACAGACTTATAGAGTTATTTATTTGTCGCAATTTTTGTTACATTCATATGATATACAATTTTGTTCATTTTGTAAAGCTTTTAACTAGTTTACTTCTTTTAGAATTGTATATTGATCATTTCGAGTAGAAGTTGTACTTTCTGGATCTCTTTGATTCTCTGTTTCAATAATAAGGTCTGATATTGAAATAGGTGTTTTTTCATTTTTCAACTTTTCTACAAACGATTGGATAGCCTCATTCGGAATAGCTATAGGATTATGTTTAGAATCTGAAAGAATAGAAACGACACATGGCAGTTTACGTATAGAAGAACATAACTCTATACTCATATTCCTTTCTTTTATTAGAATATAACCTGGCATCATCGCAACTGATTGTCTTTTGAGCCCTCTAGCCGTAGGAACCCAATCAATCTTTGTTAATTTCATGACTTCTTGAACATATGGGGTCACGAGTCTAGCTACACTTCTTTCCTCGTTCTTCCACACGTGTACCACATACCACATGTCAAAGTCCTCCTTTTAAATATTCTATTGTCTAGGTTTATAGTCTGGTTCAAAAACTGCATGAATGGGTAGTTCACGCAATCCATCAAGCTTAAGTCTAGTTTTGGGTAGAAACTAGACTTAAGTAATATGAACATTTCTTGTGTGATGTTTATGTTCTAGTTTGGGTAAACTAGTTGCTAATTATATGATTGGGTAGATCATATAAAGAACAAAGGGCGTTACAATATGTTTTGATAAGATTATTAGTAACTTATAACTATATAGATTCGTTCACTAATTATTAATAAATAAATCTATATGAGGGAAAAAAGATAAAATTGATAAACAAGTTTATGAACAAAGCTGGTTTTTTATCTCTTTTTGTAAGGTCTTAATACTTTGCTAATGTAAGCGGTACTTTTATCTAAGTCTATGGCTATATCTGACACTTTTCTTCCGCGAATATACTTTAGCCAAATAATTCTAGTGTTTTTTGTCATTGTAGCATAGATAAGTGCATCTTCTTCTAAAAGGCCAAGACTAATCGCTTCTTGATATCCTTTTGCAACCTTCATTATTTTCTTAAATGCTTTTGCAAAGCAATCTCTAGCATTCATTCGATGATCACCTTGATTAAACTCAATAGCTATTTCTAGTTCAATCTGCTTATATTTTTTTTGCTCCCGAGATCTTTTATGTATCACACGTTGCTGTAATTCTGTTAATTTTGCTGCTGATATAAATTCTTCAGGTATTATTTGAACCCTGTGTGATAAGTTTACTAATTCTATTTGAGCAGAAAGATTGTTTATGAATCTATTATGTGCTTTTAAATCCATTTCAGTTTCATCAAGTAATTCAACATCTTCTGTATCTTTTGCCAATTTTCTGATTTTTTCAAGTTCTCTTTTTCGAGAGCTAAATTGCTTCTTAGTAGCTTCTGCATCGACTACAATGTTAAACAATTCACTCAAATTATCACTCTCCATCATCAACACCGATCAAAATATCTTCAATGGACACTTCAAGAGCTGTTGCAAATTTGGGCAATTCGGTTGCGGATATCTTTCTACTGTCTCTTTCTATTCGACTTATTAAAGATTGAGTTAAACCTACTTTTTCTGCTAAATCTTCTTGAGACAGCTGAATTTTTTGTCTTAGATCAGCTATACGTTGACCTAACATGAGTCACTTCCTTTCCTTTGTTTTCCACTCTATTACAAAATGTACTAGTCGTCAAGATATTTTTTTACAAAATAATACTTTTTTCGGGACTTTCTTACGATGTTTCATGGGTTATTTTTACTATATTTGGCTTTGTTTATAGGATATATTTACTATTTATTGTATTTTTGTTGTTCTTAGTAAGGAGAGTCATATGTCGAATTATAGATGATTATGTCGATTATTATATCTATTAGAAAGTAACGAATCTCTATTTACTATTTTAAGTGATATAATATCAGTTCTTATATTTCCAATAGTTCTTTATGTTTCCTTTGTAATTTCGATAAAATGTTATATTTAATAGAGTATATTTTTGTTCTTTTCTTTTGTCGAAAAATTTCCTATCAACCCAGATGCTAAAAACTAATAAAAGGAAAATAAGAAAATAAGCTTCATTCATATTTTGTTAAAACTTTATGAACATTTTAGTTTTCTAGTTTAAACATGCATAGTTATCAAAAAAACAAAAGTATAATTATAAAATATAATCAACTTTTGTTTTTTTATTTGTAATTTTTTATAGTGAATCTGTTATTGTCATTAAAAATGCAATAGAATTTACTTATATAGAAACTACATTTCTACATTTAGGAAAGGTACTGCATCCGTAAAACTCTCCTCTAGGTCCCTTTCTAATAATCATATTATGACCACATTTATTGCACTTTTTTTCTTCATACTGTACCTGTTCCAATATTTGAGAAGGCCTTGGAATGGCATCTGGATTTATTTTTAGAATCATATCAATCAATTCTTGTCTAGTGAATAGCTGTACCTGATTGGCTTTAGCCAGGTTCATTGCTGGTTTAGTATAAAATCGATTTGAAATTACCCATGCTTCATCTGCTTGGTAATATTTCATGGAACTATGTACTTGTTGAATTGCTTCAATCCCTATGTTTTTAGAGTATCTTTTGGCTTGTACTACAATTTTCCTATTATCTTTTTTTAATACAAGGTCAGCACCATAATCTCCAGATGCGCTTGTTACTTGCACAGAATATCCTTGTGACTTAAACAAATGAGATAAATAATGTTCAAATTGGTGACCATCCATTTTGTCCATATCATGAATCCCTGATCTTTTTAAGCGATCAACCTTTTTCTTATGTTTTATTACCAAAATTGAAATAATAACTGCTACTCCAATGGCAGCTACCATTAATGAAATTATTAATGATTTTGTGAAGTAGAATGTTCCAAAAAAAGCACTTGCAGCTACAAAACCAAGTAATGACTGGATTAACTCCTCCCGCTGTTTTGCTTTACTTTTCCTTCTAGCCATAAACTATCCACACTCCTATGCTAATTTTTAAAGTAGTTTTTTGTTGAAAAATGACTATGATATATATGATAAGTTATAAACCTTCATGTTTGGTAAAACTCAATCTACATAACCATATAAATCTGTAATTATATAAATATATACAATTACAGATTTAATCTAGCTTAACAAATTTGTAATGAAATGACTAGCAAATACATTCTTATATTACATAACAATTCCAAAACATATTTCTTCTGCTTATTGGAATAATATAAAAGCAAGTTGTTTGTAAGTCCTTATTAAGGGTAATCCTAATAGGGACTTTTTCTTTTTGTAAGTGATTATTAATCACCGTAAGTGTTCCTGGATTGTTCCTTTATGAGTGGGATTATGACTGGTTATTTTTATATATCAGAAGTAATCGTTCAAAGAGATAAAGATATTGCCTTAATATGTACAATGTATCTCCTCTTATTATAAATAAAAAGGCACCTTTTCTCCTAAAAAGGAAAATAAAGGTGCCTTTTTGCTTGGTTTATGATATTAATTTAAATTTAGTTATAATAGAAAGATTTTTATTTTAGAGTTACCGGTTATTTTGTAATGAATACTCATATTTAGTGAGGACTCCATCATAAAACCATAAATATTCTGTCTTAGTCATAATTAAATCTTTTGTTATGTATTTATACTGAGTGTAATTATCCGAAACATATTTGTAATTAGGATAACCCCAGGACAAAATGACCATATCTTCAGTCATACCATAATCAATTTCTGCTTTTGATATTAGTTCCAATGCTTTATCAGTAAAATCATCTACGTTATATAGCCAAAGATCGCTGGAAGTTAGATAAAATTTATTTTGATATTTATCATAAATACTATTTTTTCTGTATTCAGCTTTTCTTGAGTAGATTTGGCCTTCATATTCTATTACTAAATTATGATAATCAGATTCAATAGTTTTGTTAATTAAACGAACTTTTGCTAACGTCGGTAAATAACGTTCTTCACCGTTACTGCTTTTCCAAAGAGTCCTTTCAAGAAGCCATACATATTGAATGTCAAATTGTTTACCTATTTGAACTGTTTTTGTAGCACTGTCCCAAGTGATTAGTTTCCAACTGGCTTCTCCAACAAATCTTAAAGGTACAAATGTATTATTTTCAATTAAAGTTGGTGCGATTTGGAGTATTTCTATTTCGCCATTTATCATAGCTTCTGTACTATTTAAAGTTAGCTTTATCTCTAAATTTTGTTTTGAACCTATTATAGATTGAGTTTCTTGATCCCACTCGATTGATAGGCCTAGTTTATCAAATACAGGTTTGAATTGCACTAAAGTTATACCATTCTTCTGAATCGGATCAATATCAAAGCTCACCATTTCTCCATCAACAAATACAATTATTGGTTCTTCCTCAGCGAACACGGGATTACCACAAAGTAAAACTATAGAAACAATCAAAATAAAACAGACTATTCTTTTTTTAATAGTTACTCACCTTCTTATACAAGAATATTATTTAACAAATAGCTTTATCAATATAATTTATATTCCTACAATTAAAGATTAATACGCTCTGCAGAAAGGTTTTCCAAATAATTTAAGGGGTACGTTTCTCAGTGTTTAATGTGTTCATCATTTAAGAATATATACATAAAATATAGAATTCAACTATAATTTCAACACGTAAGTCACCATCAAAACTACTAGCAAATACTTTGCTAACATAATAGTTAAACACGCTTCTCCCCACTTTCCTCCATCATCTGTTCTCTTCTACTGTTTTCCTCTAAAGTTCCTATCTTATCGTTTGCCTGTTTGAAAAACCCCTTTATCTTGTTTTTATCCTCTCAAACTGATACTTCCCATCTTCTATTTACCATATTCATCCAATCAAATTCCCTATATCAACCGCGCAGCGCGCGACCCCCGCCCCCCCGATCAAACAATATCTGCAACTAGATTCGGATATAGTGTCTTTATTGGTGTCTGCTTCAAGGTACCTATCTAGATTCTAGATGCGTATTTAGTTGAAGAGTTGTAGTCTGCTACTAGATTCGAGTTTGGATCGATAGTTGTTAATTAGACTTATGTGGAAGGATAAAGGGATGAAGTGAAATGTGGGACTATCGGAAGGAAGTATTATGGAAGCAAAATATTTGGTTATGTATTAGTCGTATGGTATATAGTATAATATTGGTAACTGAGATCAGTGACATTTAATTACCTAGACACATGAAGTAAGTAATGGTAAGAGATTAAGGGAAAATAGATTTAAGTATTTAAAAGGAGGTATTATATGAATCCTAAGAAAGAACGTGAACCTAAAAAAGATACACTGGGAAATATAATAAAAATACAACCTATGCTAGATTTTATTATTTTAGCGGAATTACAAAAATCATCACAAAACCTTGTGAATTTAAGTGAACAGATTGTAAAGATTTTTGATGGTTTTGGAGTAAATACTGGATACCTTTCACAGCGTATTACTAAGTTAGTTGAAGGGGGTCACATAGAAAAGAAACCAGATCGAAAGAATCGATTAATTGTTCATTTGATCATTACTGAAGATGGGAAAGTATATTTTAAGAAACTATCAGATGAACTTCCTGATTCAATTTCAAAGGCTTTGTTTATTTATAGTACATTTCAAAAATATTTAACCGATTTTTAAATAAAATTTGCAAGTTACAGAAAGGAATAAATCTAATGACCTATTTAAAACGTTTATTTGATAAGACTGGCCATCGCACAATAAAAGACCTCTCAGAATTAAAGTGTACCCTTTGTAAAGGACATTTTAAAAAAAGACTACGCAGCTTTACTGGCCTAGTGACAGGGTCGCTGTTCTAGTCCGCAGGATGATACCAATAAAAGTAAAGATCTTTTTTTGAAGAGTTATTGATGTCCTCTATTTCGAAATTTATAATATTTATAAATTGATGTAGAGAGTAGAGGGAAAACCATTGAAGAGAAATTGGAGCAAAAAAGAACTTGATGAGCATTTTACTTTATTTCCAAGCGAAATAGGGGGTCCTACCAACAAAACGCGGAAAAAATACGCTAAGCAATTTTCAACATCTCTCCAAATTCTCATATTGTTTCACCCATTTTTGAATGGACTTATGATCAGGTTACCAATAGAGCAAAGACTTTCACTCCACTTAATTACTGATTAACTGCATATATCTTATCTTAAACAGTAAATTTAGCCATAAAAAAGATCGCAATTGTTAGTTTGTGCCTAACAATTGGGGTGCAATTCAAGTTTCTAATACTCAATTTTGAATAAAATCACATCTCCTAAATATTAATATTTAGGAGATGCTTTCAAAATGAGTAATGTATATAGTTACTTATGAAAAGTGCTATTTGTCACCATATTCCATATCTTCTCAAATTAATCATTACAGAATATGACAACAAACCATTAAATTAAAAATTCACTTAAAACGAATTCTCGTACTTTTGCATTTTGTAACATTGTTTTAAATTGGGTCAATAACACTTCTTGTTTGCCTCTCAAACCTACCTTCATTATAAGTGATGATGAATCTTTTTTATAATTCTAAATAGCATCATCCTTAAGATACAAAATATTTTCATCATAAAAATCCCACGAAGAATCCTAAACGCACTGAAAAGCCACAGCATAAGAAGCTGTGGCGAATTTCTTTATTTACATCTTGTCTTTTGGAACACGTTTTTCAAAATCCATAAGGCTTTTAAATTCAACGTTGTTTATTTTTAAATCAGATTTCTCTAATGCTTCCTTTACTTTTTTAGAAATAATGATTCCATTATATCCTTCTGCAGTAAAGATATCGCTTCCGTCCCAAGAATCAGGATCAAAACAATAGCCTACATAGACAGGTCTCATTCTCCCAATGGGACTAGGTCGATTTTCAATTTTACTTAATGAAGTATCAATTTTCCCACACTGACCTGTAATAAATAACCCGTAATAGCCTTCGATTGTTTTTCCTTCTTTATCATAAGCTTCCATTGGGAAAGTATCCCAACCTATAAATTGATTTTCTTCCAACACTTTAATAAACTCATTTGATATAAGGTAGACAGATAATCCACCATTAATAATATCCTTTTTTCTGCTCCCTTTGTAATATTGGAAAATAATTGGCTTTTCTGGTTTCTTGCCTTTTATTATATCCTCTGTAAAAATAGCTTCTTTCTTCCCGAGTTCAAATGCACCTTTTAGCATCGCATTTCTTATCATATAAAAGTCACTATAATTAAATCCATTAGAATCTCGTCTCAAATCCATACTCTTCCATAATCTCCCTTCCAAACTGGATAATACTTTCTACATTCCTGTTGTGAGGATCTTCCAAAAATTCTTCCCATGCATCATTATAAGCTCCTGCAAACTTTTGATGATCCCCTACCCAGAAATCCATTAATCTAGGATCATTTATATTTAAACCCACATCATCAATAATTTTAAAATTCTCTGGATTTTTACTTGGATCAAATACATGCTGTGGGAAAATATGATGAGCGTTAAATTTACCTGCTGGTATTTTTCCATCTGGTTTCCAACCAAAAAGCCTTTTTAAATTCTCTCTATAGTTACCTGCTGTAAAAGTAAGGGGACTACTATTTTTCGATAAAGTACTCTTCAATTCCTCCCCTTCTTCAATAAATTTTTGAATATTATTGACATCTAATGTCTTCACTCTTGAATTTGCTACCTTTAAGCCTTCTACAGCTTTATCACCATATACGTAAATGAGTTCAATCGCTGATTTCCCTGATTTTGTTACCAATTCGGCTCCTTCATCACCATATCTTTGAATGGCATAAACGAGTTTATGTCCGAATTTATCATAGTATTGTACTAGATCATCACCGTATTTTTCTATTATAGGAAGTGCGATATCCCCTGTTCTCTCATATAATGCTTTAGCTTCATCTTTAAGATTCTTGACTTTTTCATAGCCATCAATGGCTTCTTTACCTTTTTTCAAATTTCTAAATTCAGCTAAAAAGATGAGACTAGCTGCCCTGTCAATTAAAGATAATTCTTCATCAGTTACGAGGTCTTTTCCATAAAATGCCTCAACAAACCCTTTTGCATCACCCACACCAGGAACAAAATTTAATCCTAAAGAAGTCCAAAATTCATCAGATTCATTAGATATGATATCTGTCTCATTATCGTATAAATTATTATCAGTCAAAAGACTTACTAAGGCTGATTTAGATGATTCAACACCAATGATATTATTGCTGATTTCACTGTTTGTAACAAATACTTTTGTACCTAAATTTTTAGCATAAATACCTGTTTCAGCATATTGGATTTTACTATCTTTAATTTCTACAATGGGTCCACCATTTTTACTATTAAATTGACTAACTTCAATCCCTATACTTCCACTTTTATGCTTATCATTCACATAATTAATATCTACATTGTTTAATAAAAAAGTAGAATCAGGAGTTCCCTGAATATTTAAAGATCCACTGTATAAACGACTATTTCTGATCTCTGCATTTACTTTGTAATGAAGTTTAAATCCTCCAGAATCAAATAAATGATTATCAACGATAGTAAGGTTAGGAATATCATCTCCTAAACCAGTATACGGACCTAGAACTGGCACATATAATCCAGCATAACAAAGATAAAAAACACCAGATTCATACACAACATTGGATTGCTGATAAACAAGTATCCCAATTTCTGCTTCCGTAATTGCTACATTAAATAAATTAACATTTGAATTTGGAGCAGCTTCGATACCCTTCCAATATTTTTCACGTTCGTCTTGTGGTTCTTTAATTCCATATAAAAAATATATTCTATCATCTACCAAATCATAGAGTGAATCTCCTGCATTTAAAGTTCCTTTAACTGTAATACCTGCTCCTGGTAAATAAGTGATAATGTGCGATTTTGGTCTGATTGTAAGTGTAGATTCATTAGGAACAGTCACAGAAGAGTAAAGATGGACTCTACCTTCCCAAACTTCATCTACAGAGAGTTCATATTCATTTCCTTTATCAATGATTTTATCGGGTATATTGGGTTCAAGCCTTTCGTCCATATATTCTTCATAGTCAGTATACCCATCATGATCCGTATCTTTATATCTTGGATCAGAAGTATATGGATTCACAGTGCTCGAAATAGAAACTTGCTTCTCACTCTTATGAAGCACATCTATAACATCGTCTACAGTAGGAACATAGTTTACTTCCAAATAGTCATCCAAATCATCATAATCCGTATCTTTAGACAATGGACTCGTGCCATGTATCATGATTTCTGCATAATCAGTTAAACCATCAGCATCAGTATCATTTACAGTAGGATTACTATACATTGGATAGTATGTATATTCTACGTCAAAAAGCGTAGTATTATAGGCTTCCCCAATCTCTTCACCATCTACTAATCCATCCCCATCTGTATCAGGGTTATTTGGATCTGTATAGATTAGTTGGTCAAAATACAAACCTGTACGCATTCCTTTTGTCTCAACGATATCTGGGATCCCATCTTCATCTGTATCTTCAGGATCAGTAACAATATCTCTTATTCGGTTATAAACTAATGGTAAATCTTCTGCTGTAGATGCATGGAAGTATTGCCCTCCAGTACTACTTGCAATATCTATTAGAAGACTATCATTGATCCCTTCCCCTAATCCTACGGTATATATAGTAATCCCATTTTGAATGGCCTCATTATTATAGGTTGAACTATAACTTCCATCACCATCCGTTAATAGAATTTCTACTTTCACTCTATTATCATTACTGTTTTCAATAAGTTCTTCATTTGCTAAATTGACCCCAGATCCGATATCCGTACCTCCTGAGGAGTCAATTTCGTCAATGGCTTCTTTTACAGCTTCAAGATCATCTGTTAATGGCTGTATTAATGTTGCATCACTATCAAAATCAACAACTCCAGACCGATCTCCTACAACTACACCGACTTGGCTTCCTGGGATGAGACCATCCACAAAATTTTTAGCGGCAATTTTTCGATATCCATCTGGGTCATTATCATCCATGCTACCTGAAGAATCAATGACAAACATGACATCTAAAAATGCTGTCTCTGTACTTCTTTCAGCTGCATGGTATGGAACTTGCCAAATTGAACTTAAATTAGGGATGTAGAATAATGTAAAGATCGTAAAATGATCCGTTTCACCCCATACCAAACTATTTTCTTGGTCAAAACCTTGCTCTTCAAGGGGGATAAAGGTCATTTTTTCTGTGTCGAAATAAGCCATCCTTATATTTTCTGGATCTCTATTTCCTAATTGCTCCATATCAACAGGAATAGATATTTGTGCTGTTTCAAAAGGTCGATCTGCTATATTTATTTCAATTGTTGGTGAAATTGAATACTCATTTTGATAAGTTGTAATATCAGTTACATCTCTAATAGACATAACTTCAGAAATATCACCTTGTGCTGCAATTTCTACTTTTATTTCATTTGAATCGTCTAAATATGTACTGGTGTAAATTTCCTCATTATCTTGTATACCATTCCCATCTGAATCCGCATCCAATGGATCTGTACCTAATCTAATTTCACTCTCATCCGTCAATCCATCTCCATCTGAATCCGCATTTAGTGGATCTGTGCCTAAAGCTTGTTCTTCTAAGTTTGTCAGCTCATCTTTGTCAAAATCTTTATCAGCATCACGAACCCCAGTATCATTCGAATCCATTTTTATCGGACTTACAGATTTCTTTAACAACGTTGTTTCAAACCCATTTAGCAAACCATCATGATCATAATCACCAGAAGGGTCTTTTAAAATAGAATCCATAAGAGCTAGCTCTTGGTCGACTTCACTTTTTAAAAGTGAAAGAGCTTCAGAGGCTTCCTTATATTTATCAGAGGCTTGCTTATACATATCTTCATTTTCATAATCAAGCGCTTCTTGATACAAATCTATAACTTCAAAGATCTCCTCATCATAATTCTCTGTACTAAGTTCACTGATATTAAATTCTTCTATGATTTGATCGGCCTCTTCACGATGAACTTCTGCTGCATTTTTATTCGCGATTTCATTTTCATTCAAAATAGCACTTACAATTTCAGATAAATCTAATTCATTAATCTCTCCATCCCGATTCACATCTGAATCTACATCACTAATCTCCTGATAGGGTACCTCTAAATCGTATGAAGCAATTGCAAGATCCCCTATTGAATGATTCCCATCATTATTTATGTCAGTATTCCAACTCTCAACCGTAATTTCAGTTTCGGACCATTCAGGGATTAACTCATTTCCGTTTTTATCTGCAACTAACCCATTGTCTATTACAAATGTGCCAGTTCCACCCACTTGTTTCGCTCTAAAAGTAAGTTGAACTAATTCATAGTCTTCACTAATTCCATAGTCACGACCTTGGCTCGCTATGATATAGCGTAAAATACCAATGTCTCCATCTTGATGATAGAATTCTAGTCCTTCTGATATTGTGGAACTCACAAATTCAAACAATGTATCGTCATATGTGATTTGAAAATCTTCAGCATAAATGTCTTTTCCATTTTTCAACCATACATTCATTGTGAACTGTTGCAAGCTAGTGACGACAATATTATCCGTTCGTAAATCAAACGATGGATTTTCTATTTCACTATGAAACGATACTATATTAGAAGATTGCATCTCACCATCTTCATTCGTTGCAACAACTTCATAATAGTATGTAACATTGCTTACAACCGTATCATCTATATAAGATGTTTCACCTACTTCAGCTATGGATGCATATGGACCCTCTTTTAAAGTAGCCCTCCGGATACTATAGTTGCTTGCATTTGAAATGGAATTCCAAGCAAGTAAAGCGTGTTCATTTTCAATCGATGTAGACAAGTTCCATTCTGCTGCTAATCCATCAGATAACTCATTGAGATTGCTTTCCGTGTTCTCTGATGTCGTAGTCTCCGCAAATAACTTTGTACTTGTAATTAACATTGGTTCAATAACCAGCAAAAAACTTAACAGTAATATTAATAATCTACGTTTATTCATGAATAACTCTCCATATTGAACATTTTTTATTTATATTGACGCAATCTGATACCTTAATATAAAGTAGGGAAACCATTCTATGGTCTCCCCCTTTATTTGCTCAAATAATGATCTTTCATAAAATGATTAATCTGCACTAAGGATCGCGCTGACAACCTCAGATAAATCCAATTCATTTATTTCTCCATCATGATTTACATCTGAATCCTCGTCTATAATTTCTCCAAAAGGGACGTTCATGTCGTATGAAGCAATCGCAAGATCTGCTAATGAATATCTCCCATCATTGTTGACATCGGCATTTCGAACTATATAAACAGTAATTCCTGAACCTGATCTAACTGGTGTAAACTCATTTCCATCTTTATCCGCAACAATTCCATTGTCAATCACAAAGGTGCCATTTCCTTCTAATTCCCTTGCTCTAAACGTAAGTTGAACTAACACTGCATTTTCATTTATTCCGTAGTCACGCCCTTTACTAGCGATAATATAGCGTAGATGTCCCGCATTATGTTCTTGATGATATAAATTTAAACCTTCGGTTGTTGTAGCACTAACAAACTCAAATAGGGTATCATCATAAGTCAAAGAAAAGTCTTCTGCATATATGTCTGATCCATGCTCCAACCATACTTCCACTGTAAATTCTTCTGAACTAACGACAACATTTTTGTCTGAGACTATTTCAAGTGACAGATTTTCAGATACATAATAGACCGTTCCATCACCATTATTACTTACTATGTCATGTGACGAAGCTCTAATTTGATTATTTACATAATCTTCTGTAGCCCATGATAATTCCCATGTGTCACTACTACTTCGTTTTATCCCCTTAGTACTATCTTCTGATGTACCACCTAATCCTGAAATAGATTGATACCATCCTGTTTCAGGATCATTAGGATCATTTTTCCATCTATCTCCATATATAAAGGATGCGTCCGATTTAGTTATAGAAAGATATCCTTTTCTGCTATCAAATTCTATAAGTTCACTAAAATACATAATTGTTTTTATACCATTGTCATCTTCATACACTACCCAATATGGTGTTAAATTTATGTCATATGTTAGAGATTCTATTTCTTCTATCGCTGGAACATAACTTTCACTGATATTTTCAGTAAATGTTAGAATAGTTGCTTCACTCGCTTGACTTACACCCTCTACTGCTGTCACTCTTACATATACAGTGTGATCTCCACTTAAATTTGGTAATGTTCCATCATAAACTGTATAGTCTTGCTCTTCATCCACTTTATATTCCATCGTGTCGTCAATACCGACAATTGTATTGTTCTCATCATCTGCACTTACTGCTGGGGTTGATGGAATTGGCAATTCAGGGATTTCATCCGCTGTAAATGCTAGCACTGTTGCTTCACTCGCTTGACTTATTCCCTCTACTGCTGTCACTCTTACATATACAGTGTGATCTCCACTTAAATCTGGTAGTGTTCCATCATAAACTGTATAGTCTTGCTCTTCATCCACTTTATATTCCATCGTGTCGTCAATACCGACAATTGTATTGTTCTCATCATCTGCACTTACCGCTGGGGTCGATGGAATTGGCAATTCAGGGATTTCATCCACTGTAAATGCTAGCACTGTTGCTTCACTCGCTTGACTTATTCCCTCTACTGCTGTCACTCTTACATATACAGTGTGATCCCCACTTAAATCTGGTAGTGTTCCATCATAAACTGTATAGTCTTGCTCTTCATCCACTTTATATTCCATCGGATTGTCAATACCAACAATTGTATTGTTCTCATCATCTGCACTTACTTCTGGCGCTGAATTAGTGACATGTTCTTCACCATAAAATTGTACTTCATTTAAATACATCAGATGATTTCCTGCATGAAAATTACTAACTAAATTTGTAAACCTAATAGAATTTACATTTTCTACATTAATCGCAAATCTTTCACCATTCCAGCGTGGGTCAGTATGATCAAAAATAACCGTACTAAGCTCGTTGCCATCGACATCAAAAAAAGATATTTCTAAGGCAAAACTATCTGGTATTGTACCTATATTTAAGCTGGTTGCATATATTCTCATATCTGATATATCTAAAGGGCTATGTTGTACACCTTCTTCATAATCTATCAAAAAATACAAACTACTAGTTAAATAATTATCAGTATCCAGATCATCGTCTGTTACTGTGTAAACTGATCGTCTCTCCTCGTTTATATATTTATAAAATCGATCTTGAGATGTCAATATTCCTTCTTCCCATCCAGAGATAGTCTCTGCTTGAACTAAGTTTAGTAAACCCATGCATGATATTAAGATCGTAAAACAAAACGATACGATACTTTTTTTCATATCCACTCATTCCCTTTCAAGCTAGATTATAATCTTAACCATATCTGTTTCTTCGGAAACAAGTGTATGATCATTGTATTTTCATCTAATTATCTAAAATATATATTTTCCGTGTTAAGTATCACTAAATTCTCTTTTTTAAAAAACTAGTCTAATAATATAAGACTTAACTCCTCCATTCTCTTCTTTAATTAGGTTTCGCATAAACTGGATTGAAAAAATCTAAAAATAATCTACAGACTATTGCTACAATTCATTACTTCAACTTCTCCCTCCTAATAATCAAAAATTAAAAAATAAATCGTTTTCACACTGTTTTGAGAATTTATCTATTTCTCAATAAGCGATCTAACAATTCAACAAAATTCTACACCAATTTACATTTCCCTCTACATATTTTCTAATTATTACTTTTATAGTGCTATATTGGGAATATAGGATCATTTGAATAAAATTTTATGTTGGGTAATATTTACTTATTTTAAGAGCCTTTAGTAATAATCAATGAATTTCATTTGAATATTACAACTTTTAAAATTATGATTATAATGATAAAAACCTATCCAGTATCCTATGAAGTTTTATAAAATATCCTACTTAATATCCTAGTTATATATTTAATTGAAGAGGAGTGTGCTTCATCATGAGGGTGAATTTCTTTCTAATAGTATTATTACTTTTATTAACTTTAATAGGGTGTAGTGGAAAGGAATATTCAGAGCCGGATACACTTTCAAAAGAGGATCTATGTATTATTAAAATAGAAGATTCAAAAAAGGTTTGCTATGGTATGAGTAAAGAAGATACTGAGGAAATACTCGGGGCTGCATTAGTGGAAGATTCCTTCTATAATGATTATGATTTTGGAGTAAGAGTTGGATATCGAGAAGATTTAGTCGCCTTCATTTTTCTAAACTATCAATCAAAAGACATATATCAAACATCTCGTGGAGCACAAGTAGGAATGTCTAGAGAAGATATAAAGAATTTATATGGAAGCAAGTATGTTAATGAGTTAGATTACGAACTTAGATATGCATTCGATTCGAATAACAATATCTTTTTAGATTATGAAATGAGAAATAATAATTTAGAATCGCTAAATATCGAAGACATGGAAAAAACATATATAACTCACTTCTCATTTCTTGATGATGATACTATAGAATTTCTTTCTTTATTGGATGCAAGGTATATTTTTAATTGGAATTGAAGAGTGTTGAAACATTCTTCAATCCCTCTTCAATCGTCTTTCTTCTTAATATTTGTGGCATAACTTAAACCTTCTTAAAAAATAACCCCATAATTCTTTTATTATATATTTTCAGCTAACATCAATATTATCTAATAAATTGATCAGGAATATGTTCTATACAATAATCTATATTAAGTTTTGGTATGTCATCAACCATTTCAATATCTTCTTCTGATAATTTCTTTTTACACTTTTTACATTTTCGTATTTTATTAGATTCAAATGAATCTGTGTTATTGCTTAATTTATTTATACTAATATTAATGCCTGGATTCTTTCCCCAGTCAGTAAATTGGTGTAAATCTTTCCAACCCATCTCAAACGAATCAAATGCATTTCTCAATGCTTCAGTAGATGCTAAATCAACGGAATTTGAAACACTTTGTGTAATAGGCGAAAGTCCAATACCATCTCGAAAATAACCACCTACATAAACACGTATTATGCACTTAACAAATTTCATTTCAGAGTTAATTTCAAGTTCAATCACTTCTTTACTCCACTGACTATTAGTTGCAGTTTCCATTCTATGTTCATACACCTGTATGGGGATATATCTCCTGTTATTATCGCTTCTTCTTTGTACAGTCCCCTTAGGAAACGAAGATTTTATTTCTTCCATAATTTCTGTATATTGCTTTTCTTCAGGAATAGTATCATTCTTTTTCATTAAATATCAAACTCCTATTTTACATTTTCTTTGATAAGACTTTTACTTATTCCCCTTGTCTTCTCTTCACCGCCTCCTCTAAACTTTTTATTACAAACTCTTCTAAAGATAAATTTTCCTTTTTTGCATATTTCTTTACTTCTTCTTTTAACTGCATAGATCCATAAGCAAGAAAAGAAGTTAGTTTACTATGTAATACGATTCCATTGGGTCTATCAATAATTACTCCATCAATCAAACTACTATTTAATAACTCAATTTCTTCCTGATGTAATGATTTATCTAAGTGTATTTGAACTGGTTTTACTTCAATCTTAATTTCAAACTCCGTAGAATCTAGTCTAATGTTATTTATTCCGGATTCTTTAATTAAAATATCTAGCACATTAAAAATATTAGATTGAATCTGCCTTGGTCTAGGAAATTCAAATGTAATATATCCCTTTTTATTGTTTTTAACATTTTTAATATTAATTTGTGGTTCAAATCCTTGAATTTTCAAATCTGAAATCTCTATTTTTTTTTCAGTGGTAGTTATTGCAAAGCCTTCTGAATCATTCAATTCAATTACCCGTGCTACTTCCCCAGTAGCTTTATTTATAATTGGCTGGAATAAATAATACCCTAGTTTTTTATTAAAGAATCTAGCTCTTTTTCTATGATTTTTAAAGATTTCTACAATAGAATCCAAATCCTCTTCTTTAATAAAGTAAGTATCTCTATTTCTAAATTTAAGCATTTCTGCTGGAACTTCATTAGATCTTATTTTAGTGTTGAGTGTTGCTTCAGAAACAAAGATATCTTTTTGTTTAAGAAATTCAAGTACATCTGATGTAGTTAATCCTGGTTTTTGAACTTCTGTCTTAAGTTTTTCTACTTCTAATCTTTCAAATAAATAAGTACCATCTATTTTCCAAGTATCATAATTCCAAGGGATTAATCTTTTATTTTGAACATATCCATGAATAGTTTGCATTTGCAATCCTAAATAATCTGCTACTTCTTTTGTTGTCATATCTTGATGATTATCATTTTTCATACAAACCCATCCTTTATTTTAAAATCAATCATCTTTAATGATTGTTTTTTATTAATCAGTCTTTATAAATAAATTTTACATAATCACCTGTTTTATATCGAATTATTATTAATTATAATATTAATATAATTAACTTTTATATTCAATAATATAAATACATATAGATCGTCTTTTATTATATGTATAAATCAATATAGTTTATAATGATTGATATATTTATTATTACTATAAATTTATATATTAATCATTTAAATAATTGTTATAATTAAAAATCATACTAATGCGTAATAATGGACTGTTTTTATGCATTATAGTAATTAAAATATAAACTTACTTATATATATTTTGATATCAATTGTGTTATAGTTAATATATGGATAAAAATTATTTATTAATAAGTTAGGTGATATTGAATGAGTAATGATAATCAAAACACTTCTCCCCTTTTTATAGATCGAAATAATAAACAATTAACCCCAGTACAAAAAATGAACCAGTTGAAAGAAGTTTTAACTGATTCATCTTTTGTTTCTGATCTGCAGGTACAAATAGATAATAATGAGAAACATCAAAGAAATGCTTTCGAGGGATTTACGGACGAGATGATGATGTATGCTTTTATTCATAAACCTTCACATATAAAAGATGAATATAACAAAAAAGGAAATACCAAAAAGGAATACATACGAGATTTACATCAATTCTTTTCCCTACTATATAATAGTAGAGATTTTTTCAAAGAGGATGTTTTGAACTATACGGAAGGATCTTTACTACGAAATCTAGAGAAAAGGCATATACGTAGATACCAGGAGTGGCTAAAAAATGAAGCGCAGCTGAAGAACGGAAAAATAGGTTATGGAATGGCAACTATGGCCAGAAAAGTAGTGATCATTAAAAGTTTCTTAAAATGGTTGTTTCAAGTGGAGTATATTCAACGTCCAATATATGCAGCCTTTTTAAATAATGAGATTCGAATAAAAGATAGACCTGTACGTGATCTGACTTATGAGCAAGTGAAAGCTTTGATTGATTTTTATGAATATCACCCTTTTAATCATGCGATTCTTACTCTACTTGCTACAACCGGGCTTAGAATCGATGAAATAGCCAAGAGTACCTGGAGCGATTTATACTATGATCCACGGCAAAACAACTGCTATCTCAAAGTAATTGCTAAGGGTGGAAAAGAAAGACATGCACTAATTAAAGAAACAGTCTTTGAAAGGCTTCAAAAACTTAGAATTAGAAAAAGGTTATCTTCAGAGTTAGATCCCAATGATCAGTCTCCTATTTTTACAACAAACCGTGGTAATTCTTATAACGCTTCTGATTTCTCCAGATACGTTAAGAATATGATTAAACAAACGAAGTTTGAGTTTCTAAAATACAAGCCTAAAGATGTTACCCCACACTGGTTCCGACACTATTTTGCTCAAGAAGCACATGCTAGTGGAGCTCCATTACTTTATATACAAAATACATTGGACCACAAAAAATCTGAGACGACGGAGATTTATTTAAAGGGAATTATGAAGAAAGAGAACGATGCAGCACAGTATGTTGATGAATCTAAATATTAATTTATGAATAAGATAATCTAACATAAACTAAATTTTCTTAACTCTCTATTAATATCCCCCACATATTGTTCAGTGTGAACATGAAACAACGTATTCGTTTTGGTTTTGATCTTTCGCGGCATCGGATTCTAAACACGTGAGCAGATGTCCTATAGGACACGGTTTATATTCAATGCCTTCTCATAATCAAGACACTGCTACGTTGAATACGTTATTTACAGGGTTAAGTTAAATGTCTGCTAATTATGTCTCAGGTAGGTTTTCCCTACCTTCTTTACTATAAGGAGTAATATATTTCGGTAGTTTTTAACTTCGTTTTCCTAAATGCTGTTCCCATTAAAACATTTATAGCGAGAAATTTATTAAATCTACCTATATAATCCTCTTTTAAAAGATTTTAAATGATCTATAGCCCATTGAAAAAAATTTAATCGCTTAGAAACGCTCCTATGATGGGAATTTTCCTATACTTCAAAAATCGAAAACTCTTCAAGTCTATCTTCATATTCTAGAAAAGCAAATACCTCTATAGGATATACAGTTGCTAGCTTTCTTATATTATCAGGTGTAGCATGCCCTAAAGCTAAAAATAAATGTTTTCGGAAACCTCCACACAAACATTCTGAATCTTCATCTAATTTCCACATCATGAAAAAATTATGTTCCATAATACCTTTTTTTTGTTCTTCTTCAGTTAAATATATCAAGACATATATCCTCCCATCTAATTCATAGGATAGTATCTATGGGAAGTAAAATTTGATCATAAGTGTACTAATCCTAGGTTTTAATTCCAGTTATAAATTATTTCTATTATCAAGATTCGAGTAACTATAAAACAACATAATCATTCTTCTTTTCTTCATTCTAACAGAATTGCACTTAAATAGAAGGATAAACGAGAGGTAAATGAAATTTTGAACTATCTATAAAGATTCAGTATGTTAGCAATACAGGGGTCCTACCAACAAACCGCGCTAAACATACGCTAAGCAAATTTTAGCATGCTACCTTTTCTATTCAATAAAAAAAGAAAACCACAAGTGAGATTAGTTCACTTGTGGTTAAAGTTATATTAATATAATATTTAACAAAGAATGAAAATTTTAATATTTCTATAGATCATTCGTCCTTCAAAAAATGAATTAGATAACAAGTAACATTGTAAATAATACCAAGAATTGAAATTATAAGTGGTATATATAAATCTAAATGAAAAGTTTCTCTAGCAGTGTAAACAGTTACTTTAAAATATGAAAGACTTAAATCGTTAATTGTGTTATTAGTATCAATGCTAAGCAGTATACTCTTGAAGTCACTGAACAAACTTGTGCAAGCAGTTAATATTACACTCATAAAAAATAAATTGATAATAATTAGATCTTTTTTGTTTTTCCCCATATTTTATTTGTGCACCTTCATTCTAAATTTATTTTTCTCTTGGATCTTCCACATGAATAAAATTAGTATTTACACCGGGGGCATTATACCATGTTTCAATGATTTTTACTGGTCCATCCTCCATTTCATGAATTTCTTCCTTTAATTTATCCACGTAAAAATCTGTTCCATAGTCTTGTGCAATCATGGTAAATGAAGCTAATCCTGTTGCACTTTTTATACCAATATCTTTTAGCCAAGTATACTTTTCTATAACATACCCTGCTCCAAATAATGAAAGATCTTGTAAGAGACTATTCATAGTGCTTTTTGATAAATTATCTACTAATACTCTCGCATCGTATTTGTCTTTGAAATAGGTATTTCTAATGGTCATACGATCATTACCTTGATGATAGTATTCCTGGGTTGTATAAATAGGATGTATATCCCAAAAATTTCCTTCTTCTGGTAAGAACGGTCCGTATATACCTATATACCCTACAATAACTCCATTCTCAATAATTTCTGCTCCTGTATGAAGTGAGTCATCACCCATAGGGATTGAATCCTCTGAATTACATTCTCCTCCATGTGCCCAATTACCGTCAACAGATACACAATATTTTCCTGTAGGGTCTATATAAATTAATGGATTATTCAATACATACGTATACAAATTCAAACTAAGCGGGTTATTAATCTCCCCTTCATAGATATCCTCGGTAATAAACCTTCCATCACTGGGATCATACCAGCGTGCACGTAAATATTGTAGATCTGTTACATTATCCCAAAATTCTCCTGAATACTGAAATGGATTATGAATCATTTCAATAGATTTCACAGGATTTCCCCAAACATCATATTCATATTGGTTTAACCTTGTATCTCCTGTACTATCCCGTAACTCTACCACATCTCCATGTCCATTTTTAAGATAATAATACTGATTGGCATAAGCATCTTCAGTAGAAACTAAACTACGACCACGAATATATCTTGCCTTTAACTTCACTTCACTATCAGTAACAGTAGCTTCCGCGATGACTACTTTGCCATCATAATAGTATCGAGTTGTTTCCCCATTTTCAATACGTTCGTATAGCAAGTTATCCCCATTATATTTATATTGTACAGTACTTCCATCCACTATGACTTGAATTAATCGATCTCTATCATCGTAAGTGTAATCTACATCTCTTTCATTACTTATAAAAGTATTGGAGAATTCTTCTCTATTACCTCTTGCATCATAAGTATAGCTCTCATCAAACTCATCGGAAGTAGTCATACGATTTAATTCATCATAATCATATTGATTTGATACGTCATTCTCTAGTTTAGATGTAATATTTCCGTTATTATCGTAACCGTATTGGTATTGATTAACAATAGTACCATCTTGTTTTTGATGGGTTAGTGTATCTAAATTCAAACCTTCGTAAGTATATATACTCTCAACACCATTGCCCTGCTCTATCTTTTGTAATAATCCATTCGTATAGTATGAATAAGTTGCCTCCGCATCTTGCATCGTTTTCCCTACAGAACTTAATTGATTATTCTCATCATAATCATAATATAAATTAAGTCTGAATGGATCTGTCATTTGAATTCTATTCCCTGATTCATTATAGTAATATTGAATATTTTTCCCGTCTGGGTATGTCATTTGATTCAATTGTCCGTTACCCTCATCATAATCATATAAAGTCGTTCCTGTTGCATCTGTCATGGATAAACGTTTACCAGATGAATTATAAGTAAAACCAATCGTTTCATCTCCGCTAATTTTTTTCATTAAAAAATTTCGATCACTATATTCAAATGTGAAAATGTCTCCATTTCGATCCATTCTCTCTGTTACATTTCCATTAGCATCATAGTAGAATTTGTCTTCTTTTTGTTCAGGGTCAATACGTTTAATTAATCTTCCCAATTCATCATATTGTTTTTGTAATTGATTAGTATCTGCATAAACAATTGTAGTCAAGTTACCCACCATATCATAATCGTATTGTGTTGTTTCTAACTTCGCATTGATAACACCAGTCAAACGATTTAAAGAATCATATTCATAAGTAGTTTTATATCCCTTTGCATCGAAAGACTCAATGATATTTCCCAATTGATCATGTTCATAGGTTGCTAATACTTTTACTCCATTGGTTATCTCTTCTTCTTTTATTATTCTACCTAACATATCAAATGTAGTTCTAAAACTATTTTGTTCAGGATCTGTACTCGTCACGGTATGTTGAATAACTTCGTAATGAGTGGTAGAACGATATCCATCTGCATATATCGTTTCAATATTTCGATTCCATTCACCATAAATAAATTCCGTTCGATTTCCTAAAGCATCTTCGATCCAAATTTGATTCCCAAATTCATCATAACCATACTTTTCTTTAGATTTGTAAACACCATGCTCAATACGTCCAAGTTCTGTGACTAAACCAATTGGGTTGAATTTTGTAACCCATTGAATTCCTTCTTCATCTGTTTTTACAATGATGTTATCTAAATCATCAAAGTTCATTTGAACATCACTTCCATCAGGATGGATTGCCCTTACCACCCTACCAAGCTCATCA
The DNA here is from genome assembly GCF_030730905.1 of Chengkuizengella axinellae. Lineage (GTDB taxonomy): Bacteria > Bacillota > Bacilli > Paenibacillales > KCTC-33759 > Chengkuizengella > Chengkuizengella axinellae. Next base: position 78,882 of record NZ_JAVAMP010000012.1, read on the forward strand.
TATTCATATGAGCTTACATTTCCATTCCCATCTGTATATTGTGTAGTTTGTCCAGTTGTTACATCATAAAATGCTTCAGTTGAAAGGGTAGAGACGGTACCATCAACATCTGACACATCCATCCATTTCATTCTTGGGTATGCAAATTGATACTCTTCACTGTATAGCATTTGAGAAACAATATCTTTATCATCATTTTTAATTCTTGTTTGAGTCACATTTCCATATTCATCATAATTTTCATAGTTGACTTGTTGAAGTAATTTACCTTTCTCATCATTTTCATAGACTTGCATCTGAGTGATGCTACTTTGTGTATTTCTCTCTAACACAGTATAGAGCGTTGTTGAATCATTTATAGGTTGATGGATGTTTTTTAATAACTTCGATGTTTCATCATAAGTATATGTTGTTGTTATACCCAGTGGATTGGTTGAACTAATTACATTTCCGTAATCATCATATTGAGTTGATGTGGTAATCATTTCTGAAGTTGCATTGTCTACTATATTCATCGTTTGACTACTAGTTTCAATGGGTAAAAATGATAATCGACGCTTTTCATCATAGGTATATGTAGTTATTTCTTTTAAATCCCCTGCTTCTGTGACGACTTCTGTGTTGTAGTAATCAGCTCGATTTACTAGTTTGTAAACTTTCTTATAATAAAAAATCGTTGATTTAGGTCCCGTGCTCAACGTGGTAGAAAATGTAATATCCTGATTATAGGAACTACTAAGATCTCCATCATAGGTGAAACTTTGCATATTTTTACTTTCTTGTGATCCATCCTCATAAAATATGATTTCTTCTCTTGAATTTACTTTATAAGCTTCATTTACAGAACGATGCGAAAGATACCTCTTCACACGACTCCCATACGTATAGATGCTTTTGGATCCTGTTGGATGTGTCACTCCTGAAAGTAGGGCATAAGGGTTGCTTTTTGAAGGTGTTGTACTTGTTAAGCTGTACTCAGCAGCTTTTAAATCATAATCATACGTCGTTACTCTTCCCATTGGATCGATCACTTGACTTAAAAGTGTGACACTACCTTCTTGTACTTTTTTATAAGTCACTGTTTTTTCACCATATTGAATAACCACTTGTGATGATGTACTCGTTATCGTAATAGTGTTACCAATTGCATCTGTCACTGTACTTAATAATGAATCAGTATACGTAAAATCAATAGTGTTTGAATATGCATCTTGTATTTGAATTAATCGTCCTTTACTATCAAAAAATTGTTTTATACCAGAGATGGATTTCAGTACATATTGAGAAGTAACTCTGTTTACAGTAACAGAACTATCTGATTCAAATGTAAGATCGTCAAATAAATAACCTGTTATCTCATACTCAGATGAACCAGTAATTTTATAACTTCCTCCACCTGCTAAATTTAAATACATTTTTTCATCAATAATTTCAATATAGGGTATATCCCAACTCCACCCTTTCCCGATTGGAAAATGTTCATCCTCATAGGTACTTTCACCTGTGGAAGAAGATAATTTATAATATTGGGAAGAAGCACTGTTGTAGGTTCTAGAAAGAGCAAATGATAATCCATTTCTACCTGGTAAAACAAAGTCTGTTTCTTGAATAGATAAACCACCAGATAAGGTAGAGACAGTTTCATTCTTTAATGTGATAGAATAAGGAGCTTCATTTGTTTGTAAATTTACATTATTTAGGGTTTCTTCATCAGGAACATCTCCAGCTAAGATTGACACTTCAATATTCTTGTCTTTTTTATCATCCTTATCTTCTTTATCCTTTTTATTTTCATCAACTTCTTGAAGTTCATTACGAATTATACTTTGAGCACTTTTAGATGGATTAATAAACTTTGGCTTGACCTTCTTTATGCTATAAGCGTAAGTTTTATTATTTTTTTCTTGATATTTCAACGCTTCTTCTATATCTTTTAGAGTGTAACCTTTATTTAACTCACTTTGAATAAATTCTTGGGTTACGCCAAATCGTTTTTCGAGATTCTTCTTATCTTCTTTCGCTGATTTTAAAGGCTTCTTCTCTTCAATCGTTTTGGCTTTATCATTCTCTGCATAAACGGAGGGATATACTCCTTGTAGATTAAAACCGGTTACTAATAAGGTAAAGATTAGTGTTATAATAATGGGTTTTAAAACCTTCTTTTTCATTTAATTCCCCCCTAGTTTTGAATGCTAGTTTGTTTATTGGTTAAATTCCCATTGTCATCATATTGGTAATGGGTTTCGATGGTTAACTCCAATGGATATACCGTAAATGAGTATGGTTCTTCTGAAAACCTACCATCTACACTGATGATTTCAATATAATAGGTTTGTCCACTTTCGGTTAGAAAGTATTCCTCATTAAATGTACCGATTTCCCCTACTAAATCCATGTTACTGTTATAGATATGTAATTCATAATTGACATCAATTGGTTCTAAAAATGAAATGTAATGAATTCCTGTTTGATTTGATTCAAAAGAATAGAAATCCACATCCAAAGCAGAGCTTATTACCGTACTATATGTGCTTTGATATGAAATTGGAAATGCTGATGCTGCATCGTCATTAGGCTCATAGGTCGTAGGCAATTGAATATTATTGATGTACCTCCACTCTGACCATTCCATTCCATCAAATACTTTGATCCCAAAATCCCATTCTCCTCCTACTAAATAAGAAGTAGTGTGAGTTGTGCTTGCTGTTGAAATATCTCCTGAATGATAGGACCATGTTTCCCAATTATCTTGTGAACCGATCACTTGATACCCCACTTGTTCTTGTAAATCTAAATCACTATAGTCCCATGTAAATGTAATATTATTTTGATCCATTTGTTGTTCATCACTGTGAGAAGTTACAGTTATCTCTGGTAAACTATTTATTTTAATTAATCTTGCTTCTGAATAAGGTGAGGTTCCACCAAAATCATCTTGAGTACGTACCTTCCAAGCATAAACCTGGTTGCTCTCTAATACCCCTTCTGGTATGGTATACCATTCGTTTTCACCTCGAATCCAATCCGTTTCATACACAATTTCTTCTAACTCATTTAAAATTTGGACTTGAAATGCACTTTGATGACGTAATACTTCCCAATTTAAATCGATAAGAGAACTTCCTACTAGCTCTTCACGATCTACATAACCTGGTGCAATTGAAATAGGGGCTGAATTAACATGTGAGGAAACTTCATTAGCAGGATAACCTTCAAGTCCATCCCTGTTCACTCCACTTATGACATAATAATATGTTACTCCATTCATGACATTTAAATCTGTAAAGCTAGTAGAGTTTGTTTCTCCTACGATGTCATATGGACCACCTGAACTTGTAGAACGTTTAACAATGTAGTTTTCTGATCCAACAACTTCATCCCATGTTACTGAGATTTGTAAATCATCAGAAGTAGCCACGACATGTAATGGTGGATTAGGTTTTGGTAATTTTATATCTGTCCAGCTTGCTACACCTGATACTTGACCACTACTATCACTACCTACGGCTACGACTGTTCCATCGCTCTTTAAGCCTACCGTATGTCCACCCCCTCCGGATATTTGTACGATATCTGTCCAATTCGATACATTTGTTTGACCATCTCTATTCCAACCTACGGCCACGACACTTCCATCGCTTTTTAAACCTATCGTATGATTTTTTCCTGCGGTTACTTGTACGATACCTGTCCAACTTGTGACTCCTGATACTTGACCATAATTATCTTTACCTACGGCCACGACACTTCCATCGCTTTTTAAACCTACCGTATGACTACCTCCTGCTGCCACTTGTACGATATCTGTCCAATCTGATACGTTTCTTTGATCATATTCATTCCAACCTACGGCCACAACAGTTCCATCGCTTTTTAGTCCTACCGTATGAGAACCTCCTGCTGCCACTTGTACGATATCTGTCCAACTTGACACCCCGTTGGAACTACCATCCCAATCTTCTTCATCACTACCCACGACAGTCCCATCTTTTTTTAATCCCGCCGTAAAAAAATTCCCTGCACTCACTTGTACAATATTACTCCAACTTCTTGGCCATGAAACTTGCTTATTATCATTATCACCCTCTGCCTCAACAGATCCATAGCTTTTTAGTCCTACCAAATGAGACCAACCTGCACTTACTTCTACAATACCTGTCCAATCGGATGCCTTTGAAATCTCACCAGCACTACTTTCACTTCCTACGGCTACAACTCCACCATTACTTTTTAAAGCAATTGTTTTACTAGTTCCTGCACTAATACTTGCTCTTTGAAAATCCTCTTGAGTTAAATTTAAAGAAGAACTAGTCATTTCATGTTCAGTTGCCTGCACTAGTGTTGGGATTAGTAATAAACAGATAAGTAAAATTGAGATTATTTTCTTCATCATTTTGTAATTCCTCCTAAAAAATTCATTAAGATCTTACGATTCTTTCCTATCACTTCTTAAATACTACTACCCTCCTTATTAACAACATTTTCTATTGTATTTCAAATATTTGAAATATCACAGGAATTTAATTAACAAAAACAGGAATTATAATCCAAGGAAATAATAGGAAGCAAAATTGAACTACTTAAGTGATTCTATTAAAAAAGTAAAAAAACTCCACTAAGTAATTCTTAAAATTTTACATAAGAGATTTATGTCAATTAGGAGTCTATAACTTACAACTTTTAGACTGATAGATTTAACGTATAATTTTTTACTGTCACTTTTAGAAGTAGTTTGCACTTATTTTAAGTGTTATTTTGCATATCCAACTTTAAAAACCCAATTATCTTCACATGAGAAGATTAACTGGGTTTCTTCAATATTTACATTCAATCATTTACAGAATTATTTGGATTACCTAGTAAAAAAATTCTTATTATTAAGTAATTGCGCCATAGTGCGGAAGATGGTTGTTTGAGCAATGCACCCGAATTGAATAAAAAATAACTATTCAAACCTATCTAAATAATACTTTTCAGTTGATTTAATATCAGTTTCAATACATCGTTCTGTGACATATCATTAGTCAGTATTGTTTCCCCATCCACACCAAGAGAATCGTTTGGATTCCACCAGGCAAGTAAAGAATTTTCTCCGAATTCCATCTTTTTCGAGCTAGAGTTGTGACGTAGAACGGTTTCTTCAAAGGATAAATCAAAATAATAAGTATATGTCTTTTCGTTATAGAACTGGATTAAATTATTCAGCATTTCACCATAACGTTTTTTATTCAAAATTCCTTCCACAATAACAAATTCACATTTATTTTTACCGTATTCTGCTATTTGGCGAATCAAATCAATTGAAAGATTCCCATCTCTATCGTGAACCTTCAACATTTCACGGCGAACAACATCCTGAGAAACCAAAAGCGTTCCACGTCCTAAATGATTCTGAAGGCTTTTTGCAGTCGTTGTTTTACCACTCCCAGAGTTTCCTCGTATGATAATTAGCTTAGACTCCATATTCTCCCTCCCCATGCATCCTAATTCACTTCTATTTCTTACGATTAGTCAAGTAAATATTTATAGTTTGTTCATTAAACGCGCCATAGTGTTGAATAATAATATTATCTCTTTATACAGCAAGTTTCGAATATCATACTTCTCTGTCATAATAGTAAATCAAAGACTGCCTTACCACAATGGACCGGTCTTGAAATGGAATCATTAGGTAACTTGAAGAACCTATAGAATTGTTTTTTCTTCTTTTCATATGTATTTTTACTTCTTAAAATTTGTAATTCATCATCAAAATCTAATATCTCTCCAAATTTCATATCAAGAGTTTCTAAGTTTAAGTCTCTATTAAGTGACTTACAGATAGATATAAATTTTTCGTATGTACCATTTCCATTACAGACTGCAAATCTAGCTGATATTTCTTGTATAAAATCCACTTTATCACCATAATTAATTTCAAATTCAATTATGCTTGTTTCATCTACATAATTATAATAACAATCTTTACTTGCATAACTAGCCATGTTTTCAGGTTCATAATTAGTTATGTTTTTAAACGAAAGTAAATATTCAGTTATTTTTTTAAATGAAATTAAGCTAGTTCCTATAATTTCCCACCCATCTTCGGTTAAACTAGTATGGTTATTTTTGGGAAATACAATAAAATTATATGATTCAATCCCCATTATATCAGCCCCCAAATTCATTTAAGAAGGATACTTCTATTATAAGAAATGCGCCATTTTGATGAATAAGAGCAGCATTTTGTTCAATATTGATATCTACTTTATGTAATTACACCCATTAATTCAAATAAACGTATACTCAAACTTCTCACATATAACAAAAAAGATATCCTTGAAATCATTCTCTAAAATAAACATTAAATCTTCGTCTTCAATTTGTGTTTTTTGTTCATAAAATTTTCTCTCTTCCAGATTAGCCAATCTAATTGGCTTAGATGACCAATATCTTATAGGACAATTAATAAAATCAACTGACATGAAGTTTATCTCAACCTTATGATAATAGGTTATATTTGGACTACCAATTAACAATAAATCTTCTCCATTAAAACTTTTAAATTCAAATTCATCTATACCATGTTCAATTATGTATTCTTGAAGTTCTTTTATGTCATCATTTTTCATGAAAAACACCCCATTTGTTGTAATCTCATACTTTTTTGACCTCCAACTGTCATTGATTTTTTATTCCAATTCACCCTGGTACAACGACTTTTCATTACTATTTAAATCAATTCTAGAAATTTCTTTATTATCCAAATAGAAGACTAGAGTTGCGTCAAACGCTCTATCCTTTAATATTTCTAAACTTTCAGGTGATGGTTTTAAGAAATATGTTTCAGAATATTCTTCATCTACTCCTAATTCATAATATAATATATACGTTCCTTTTTGATTAAAGTGATCCCATGATTTAAAATGTTTCCCATGCCCTAAATCAGAAACATAATATTCGTCTAAATTGAAAATATCAAAACCAACAGTTTTTTTAGACACTTTTATAAGTTCGTCATGAGGTTCTATTTTTATTTTTAAACGTTCTCCTATATCTGTGATTTTCCCTTCCTTATTTATAAATGTAAACTCGAAATATAAGGCGGTTGGCACAATTTTTCTACCTTTTTTTTCACCAGTTGTAATATATTTTGCATCTATCCTTCTATCACTAATAACATCAACTTGAACATCTAATAACTCAAATGATGGATCATATGATTGTACATCTGTACATGCTATTAAAAATGTAAAAACTAAGCAAACAAAAAATAGTATTGAGAAGATTTTTTTCATAATATTTAGCTCCTATAACACTCTAATATGAAATAAATAACCAAAATAGATGTACAAGACTTATAATCTAGAATACAAGTATTTAATCATATTAAGCAAATAAAAGCTAGATCTCTCTTCCACAAACTGGCCCGTTTGTTTAAAATCACAAAAGTGTGATAAATACACAATCGTTTAATTTGGGAGAGTCTGTAAAAATACATTAATATTTACATTCATACTTAATGTGTTCAAAAACTCTCCCTTTTCTGGACACGCTTAGTTTTAATTAGAAAGGGGGTTTTTTTATTCACATAAATGTAACAAAACCCTGTTCATTATTCTATGTTCATTAACCTTTCTGTTTTCATCTTATGGTACAATAAAATAGAAATAAATGAGAAAGAGTGATAATTGGTGTTAATTGGATATGCGCGTGTGTCGACAGGATTACAAAATCTAAATTTACAAACAGATGCATTAACACAATATGGTTGTATGAAGATTTTCCACGATAAGATGAGTGGGGCAAAAAAACAACGTCCCGGTTTAGAGGAAGTACTTCAGTATGCACGTGAAGGTGATACAATTGTCGTTTGGCGATTGGACCGGCTAGGGCGTAACATGCAAGATTTGATTCAAATTGTGAATACCTTAAATGATCGTGGTGTTGGCTTTCATAGTCTACAAGAAAACCTAACAATGGATAAAAGTAATGCAACGGGACAATTAATGTTTCACTTGTTCGCAGCATTTGCAGAATTTGAACGTAATTTAATTGAAGAACGTTCAGCTGCAGGACGAGCAGCTGCAAAAGCTCGTGGGCGTCTAGGTGGGCGCCCTGAGAAGTATGGACCAAAAGATATTGAAATGATGAAGGCTTTAATTAAAAGTGGTACTCCGATTAAAGATGTTGCAGAAAAGTGGGGCGTGTCTCGCACGACGATTTATCGCTATTTAGAAAGATAGTAAATCGGAAGGGTTGATGTCTATGCAAAATGAACAACCTCCATTAACAGCTTATTCAGCAGAACAACGACAAGCCGCAATGATAAAATATAAAGTCATTGCACCTTATCTTCTCCATGAAAAAACATTAATAGCAATTACGAAAGAAACCGGTATTGCAAAAAGAACGCTCCAATACTGGATTCGGGACTATGAACAATTTGGATTAAAAGGTTTAATTCGAAAAATAAGAAGTGATGCTGGCAAAATTCATTTAGAATCGGAAATAAATATGATTTAATTCATAGAAGAGAAGCAAGCTATCCTAATGAAATTTGGCAAGCTGACCATACGTTACTGGACATTCTTGTACTCAATGAAAAAGGACAAGCCGAACGACCTTGGCTAACGATTATTTTAGACGATTATAGCAGGGCAGTTGCTGGTTATTTTTTAACTTTCCAAGCTCCATCGGCTATCCAAACAGCACTTGCCTTACATCAGTCCATTTGGCATAAACGAAATCTTGATTGGCCAGTTTGCGGAATTCCTGAACAGTTTTATACCGACCATGGAAGTGATTTTACATCGAATCATTTAGAGCAAGTCGCCATTGATTTGAAAATGAACCTTGTTTTTTCAGCAGTAGGTGTTCCAAGAGGTCGTGGGAAAATTGAACGCTTCTTTTCAAGCATCAATCAATTGTTTTTACAAGACTTACCTGGTTATCTAGGAAACGGTACAAAGGATGCTCTTATGACTATGAAAGATCTCGATGAAAAATTAGCAAATTTTATTGTGTATAATTATCATCATCGTACTCATGGAACCACGAAAAAAGAGCCTATCCATGCTTGGAATGATGGAGGATTTTTGCCGAATATGCCAGAAAGCTTAGAAAGTTTGGACTTATTACTGCTACATGTTGCCAAAGAAAGAAAAGTACATTCGGACGGGATTCATTTCCAAGGACTAAGATATATTGATATCACACTTGCTGCATACGTCGGTGAAACGGTCGTGATTCGTTACGATCCACGAGACCTTGCTGAAATACGTGTTTTTTACGAAAATTACTATTTATGTACCGCTATTTCTCCTGAAATTTCCGGATATACAGTGGATTTAAAAGAAATTGTTTCTGCAAGAAATAAACGGAAACGTACATTAAAAAATCAAATCACCCCGGAGAAAACAGTCATTGAAGACATTGTCCAGTCTAAACAAAGCCAATTAGAAGGTTCAGAGAAACTTGAGCCAGCCAAGTCAAAACTAAAGAGGTATCTCAATGAATAACACAGAAACATTTATTGAAACAAAGGAATACAAGCGATTCGCAGAATTTTGTGATGCCTGTATCAAGTATCAATATATGGGTATATGCTATGGTCTGCCGGGTGTGGGGAAAACTTTGTCTGCTAGACAGTATGCACAATGGGATTATCTCGAGAAGCAAATCAACTATGAAAAAGTTGAAAATATAGGTGCTCATGCTGATGAAAAAATATTAGATTGTCATACGCTTTTTTATACTGCTCCACCTGTTAGTGCAACTAAATTAACCGGTGCTATTCATGTTATGGGAGTCCGATTCAATTTGGTGAAAGAGGCTTATCGAGAACGGCTTGGTGAAAAAGAATGGGACACTTCTAACGAATTTGAAGGGATTCGCTTAATTATTGTAGATGAAATTGATCGATTAAAACTACAACATTTAGAGCAACTTCGTGATATCTATGATCAACATGACCTAGCCATGATATTTATCGGGATGCCAGGTATTGAGAAACGATTAGTACGTTACCCTCAACTTTATTCCCGTATTGGATTTGCACACGAATTTCAGAAACTCAGTAAAGAAGAGATGCACCATATTTTAGAATATAAATGGGATGAATTAGACATCTCCTTTAAGAAAGAGGACTTTTCCGATTATGAGGCGCTCACAAGCATTATGAAAGTAACTAACGGTAATTTTAGACTCATTCACAGGCTATTTACTCAAATTGAACGTATTCTTGAAATTAATCATCTTAAATCAATTACAACTGAAGTAGTAGAAGCTGCACGAAACAGTTTAGTAATAGGACGTATATAATGAAGAAACCCAGATAATCTTCTCATTGAAGATAACTGGGTTTTTAAAGTTGTATGTGCAAAATAACACTTTAAATAAGTGAAAATTACCTCCAAAAGTTACATTCCCCCTAAATTTTCACTTGAATACATCTAAAAGTTAGTCTAAAATCAAAGCACAAAATATAATTAACTTTTAGATAAGATCGGAGTCTAAGATGTAAATCATTGGATATGCGCCTGTTTCTACTGAAGATCATTTTATAAACGACTAGTGAATCTCCTGACCTTAAATAGTCTAATTCTTCTCGATCTGATTTTACCCCACTTTGCTTTTCTGAATAAATTCGTTCACATCCATATTTTTTTAAAGATTCCATTTGAAGTTCTAAACATGAAAGTTTCTTTTCGTTCTATTTCTACACTAAAAAGATTTTTTGTTTGCTATTATTTCCTTGGGTTTTTATCCCTTTTATTGTTAATTAAATTCCTGTCACATTTCAAATATTTTAAATATAATAGAAAATGTTGTTAAAATAGGTGGCAGTATTTAAGAAGTGATAGGAAAGAAAATAGTAAAAACTTAATGAATCTTTTAGGAGGAATCACACAATGTTGAAAAAACAATAGAATATTCCTCTTGTTTTTATTAAGGAATAAATTGATATTCTATACCATCAGGAAAGTTAATGTTCACCATGTTGGGGGCTATTGCTGAATTTGAAAGAGATCTTATAAAGGAGAGAACAAATGAAGGAAGAAGACGAGCAAAAAAACGTCTCGAATTGAGACGCTTGTCATATCATTTAACTAATTGATGGAAGTAACCCCTCTATTTTTCCATATCAGAGACTTGTAACTAAGGTAAATCTAAATTTTTACGATCTGTACCATGTGTAATAATTCCATCTATGGTCTTAATCTAATTTCATTTAAATTTTTCCAACATGATAAGGTTTATCCACGAAGAACTCATTATTTTAGTTCATCCCATTATGTCAATAATGTTAAATTAACCCTAAGTATTAGTCACACCTTCCGCAATAGAATTACATCTCTTAGTTATTGCATTAACCCCCATCACAACTGCAATGAGTTCAGGTGTAGATAATTTTGTCACATTGTTTGTCAATGAATATGCAGCCGAAGATTCAAAAAATAGATTAAACAAACAAAATTTGAGTTCTTGAAGTATAAATCAAAAGATATAACTCCCCATTGGTTTCGACATTACTTTGCTCAAGAAACTCATACTAGTGGAGCACCATTGATTTATATTCAAAATACATTAGACCATCGAAAGTCAGAAACGACTGAGATTTATTTGAAAGGAATAATGAAGAAAGAGAATGATGCTGCTCATTATGTCGATGAGTCGAAATATGAGTAATCTTCTCATTAAGAAATATTGGTGGTGTTAAAAACACGAACTAATGACACCCTTACGTTAAGATAAATGCTGCTTCTACCTTCATAGTTCGGGACAGATTGGATACATACTAGACACACTAAAAATCCCCCTCAAATATGAATTTGAAGAGGATTATGTCATAACAAATTTGATGATAATACTTGAATGTCATTACCTATAGTATAAATTACATTTTTATCTCATCTTCATTAGGACTTCCTACAAAATATATTGTATTTGAAACTTTAGAAATATTATTTGATTAAAGATTAACATTATGAATTTTTGCAAATTTAATTTCTTCTTCAAAAATGAAAAAATGATAATCAATATATGGCAAGTCAGAAAAGGACATAGACTGAAGTAGCTTCTTACCTGCTGTATCTATCTCATTAGAGACTTCTGATTCTAAACTTCCTTTTGGAGATAAATTTATGGCAAATGAATATAAAATATCGTTTCTAAATGATAAATTAGTATATTGTAAATTAATTATTCCTAGTGAACCTAAAAAAGTGAGTTAAGGTTTCCCTAAAAAATTATGTCTGTAACACTTTAAGGAAAGTTTATAGTTTTTTAAAGGATTCCGTTATCAAAATATTATCATTTTGCTAACGGATTTTAAAAGTACTTTTTTTGATAACATTTTACTAATGGTGATTCAGTTCTTCCCCAAATGTGTTTATCCATTGAAATTTAATATTTCTATTCTCAATAGTTGGATAACTAGGTATATCCAAGGAAACTTTATGTTTGGCAAAAGGATTTATTAGGTACTTAACTTTTAATGTTGGTAGTTCTTCATTCCAATTTTGCTCACAAAATAATATTCCTGTTAGGGAAGTGTTACGCGGGGGAGTGTCACCTTTTGGCATTAGTATTCCCCCTGTTCCTAAAACCTCAGAATACTCACCCTTCACTTGATTATATTGAACGATAGATGGACCATACAATATTTCTGCAACTTCCTCCCAATCAGCCCCGGTATCTGCTGCTTTACATACCGCAACAAAAATCGGACCTTCCCATTTATATTTTTTAAGTTTTGATTTAATTCTTGATTCAATAGCTTTTATTGGCTCAACTTTCTTTGGTGGACTTAACAATACAAAATTAACTCTTGATTTAGCAGAAATATCTGTTTTTGAAGAAATAAAGAATCCGCCTGAGATTCCATCAGAATCAATTAATAGTTCCTCCTCTGGATCAATATCCGTTGGGTCTAGATTATCAAGATAATTTATCAATTTATTTCTTATCCTACTGGGTTTATAATTATCTTTGTCAACACTTTCATACCATACTCCAATATCAAAAAAATGTTCAATGTTTGAAAGGTAATTTATAAGTTTGTCTATTAGTTCTTCCTCTTCGCTTATATCCTTTGATTCGAATATAGTTACTACATCTAAAAGGCCTTTTTGGTCATCTTTTTTCCAAATTAGTTCTGGAGTTAAACCGTTTTCTAATGTGGGATTAAATGTTATTTGTCCATAGTTAGTACAAAACTGTGCAACAAGAAATTCATTAAGCTGGGCTAGAAATATTTTATCATTTATATTTCTTAATCTTTTATAATAATCATATTTTTTATCCTCAGAAATATCATTGTAAAAATCTTCTATAAAAAGTTTCATTGATTTATGTTTTTCTGTTAAACCTTTTGAAATATAAACAACATATGGAGCTTTCCATTTCTCAGTATGGTCTGGAAGAGATTCAATAAATTTCTTATCATAAATGGAAAATTTCTCATTTTTAAAGAGACTAATTGTACCATTTTTTATATTTTTCAAAGCATTAGTAAGCTCGTTCCAAAAAGAATCCCTCTTTATATTGTTTAATAATCCAAAAATATTTGTAGGCCAATCAATTATCGGACGATACCACTGTTTAACTAAATACTTTCCTTCACTCATAGTTTTGTTAATACCCTGAGTTTGCGCAAGATCCCCTAGACTAGCTAAAACTGCAACTACTATCCAAACAAAAAGTAATATAATCCATTTTAAAGGAATCTGTATTAAACATATTAATATTACTGCTATGCTAGTTGACCAGAATCCTGACCATGCATATTTTTTGAAAAAACTATATGAAAACCTAGAAATACTTTGACCATCTGATAAGTGCCTCACTTCAGTAAATCTATATAAACTAAATGGTATAAAGAAAGTAAAACATATTAACCAGATAAATACCATTATATTACCCCACACAAAAAGTTGAATTACTGTTGGGAGTAGAAGAAGGAATGACTGTCCAATAATCCAACTATTATTAAGTGTAACAGTCCCGTGTTTTCCAATTTTTTTACGGTTTTCTAAAAGCTTTTTAATTTTTGTAGAGCTAACTACTGAATATAAAAAATTTAGTAATCCTAGTGCCAGTATTATGTACTCCATTTTAATCCTCACTTTATTCATTATTAAATCATCCAAGTATCCTTTTATAGCTTTCTTTTGATTGCTTATTTAGATCTACTATCCAATCTGCAAAACTTCTAGCCTCTTCAGAAGTTTCAATAAGGATACTTATATATATCTTTTTCAAAATAAACTACAATAGGTTCCACTGCTTTACTTGAGAACCCAACCCATTATGTAGTCTCCAGCCTCGATATAGAGCTTTAAATAATTATAAAGATTGACACTAATCCTTTCGTGTCGTTTTTTATCTGATATAAACAAGCGCTTTTTCCTTTGCCTTTATTAACAAGAATTAACGTTTCCTTTGCCATCTCTACAGCTCTAGAATCATCTACTCTTAATCTATCTGATTATATAATGTACTGCTTCAATAGTTTTATTTCCTTTAAAGATCCTTAACAGAGCATTGATCCGAGTTCTAGTACCTCCATAATCTTTATCTACACCTTGACTATGGAATATTTCTCTAATACACTTAGGCATATACTCTTTATGATATATTTTTTCCATATATTAGGAAGGGTGATCAATGTTCACATTTTCTAAATTTCTTCTATTATACATTTATTGGCTTATTCAATTAGCTCTCTCAATTCTTCTACATTTTTCAAGTCTTTCAAAGGATAGTAACCCATTTCTCCATTAACTAATGGATTCACTACTGTAACAAAATTTGATTTTCTATGATTGATATATGTATTATCAAACTTATATTCAGTTCCATTGTATGTAGTATATGAACAAGATCATAAGACTTTAGTATTTCATCTAACATTTCAAATGAAATATTCATATCTTTACAGGATTTAGTTTTAGAGAAGAAGTATCAATTAAAGAAAATGGGATACTCAATTCATTTTGAGAACTTGTTTCCTTTTGTTGTTCATAAAAAATACCGAAATCTTCTTTTATCTTCATCCTCCATTCGTACCCTTTTGATTTTCCAGGATGAAGAATAAATCTAGAATCGACTATCAAGAAAATATATTACTTATTACTTATCTTTTTGAAAATTCTCCAAATAGCAGATATACCAAACCTAAACCAAATAAAAATACAAACACACTTGCTAGAAAGATTGTGAAGATATTAGTTCTCATATAAACCCACCTCAAAGTGTTACTGCATCACTTTATATCTGTAATTTACTTAACGTATATTAATCATTAGCAGGGTTAGTGTTTATATCACACCGTTGTAATTTTTCTATTTACTAATTTCTACAACTTCTTTCAGATACCTCTGCATACTTGAATTTGTTGCATATACATAACAACCGTTTATTCCTCGAGAAAGTAAGACGTAGTATATCCTTTTGATATAAGACTTTAGTTCATCATTGTTTAAGTCAGTACCTTTTATTGGTAGACCATTTCTATCTTTATATTTATCCGGATTAATAATAATGTTGGCTTTAGTTAAATCATAGCTTCCATCGACTTCTCCGTCATAATCACAATCAATTTCCTCTCCAAATATAACTCCAACATAATTCAAGTCAGCACCTTGTATTGTATGGATACACCCTATTTCCTCCACACTATTTTTCTGGTTGATCCAGCCCTTTGTTTTGGAATTCCACTTAAATCCATCACCTGTAACAGCATCTGTTATATCATATGAATTTTCTTTTTTTTGTGTAGCCCATTCCCAAGAATAGCCCGCAACAACTCGACATAGTTCATATTTTTTATTTAAATTTTGTATAGCTGTGTACAAATCTGAAATAGAATCCATCACTTTAAAATCATAACCCTTTAGCAATCCTTTTTCATAGACACCCACATTGTTTGCAATCTCTAAATACTTTCGTAACCATGCCAAATATTGTTGTCCAGACTTCAAGCGAAACTGTTTATGTAAAACATGTCCGTTATAATCCGCTGTAATCTTCTTAAAGTGAGCAGTATCAATATCTGCTGGACGGATTGTTTGATATGGATCATATACAACGGTTAAATGATAAGCATATTCAGATATCAATTCTAACTCAGTAGTATGTCCATCCTCAGTAATTAAATGTTTTAAATCACGTGCTTGTTTACCGAAATATTGCTTGAGACGATGGGCCTCATCTACAAATACATATCGGAATTTATCCTCTTTTACATTTGCCTCTTTAATGAATTGTGAAGGAGACAATACTGTAATACCATGTAAACCGACTTTTCTAATTAAGTCCTTATACGAACTTAACGAGTGATTTTGAGGAATAACTAGTGCTATTTGTTCACGATCTATCCCTTCGCGATCCTTACCCGTTTCTTGGTCGTAAATAAGTGCATATACGATATTGGTCAATACTATTGTTTTACCAGTACCTGGATCTCCAGTGACCAAATGTTGGCTATTTGAAGTAGTAAGCATTGCTTTTAAGATGTTTTGGCAGACTTCAATTTGATTATCTGAAAGTTCCTTAAAGGGAGAGTATTTATAAATAAATTTGTTATGAATCTCCTTTAATTGTTCATTAGCAATTCCCTCTTTAATAAGCTCATCCCATATTTTCACAAACATATTATTCACATCTTCAATACCATTATAAGTATGAATATTTTGTCCTTTAATTTTATTCTTTAGATTAAATTTATCATCAGCCAATAAATAGTCGATTAAAAGAGTTTCAATATGTTTAATAGAGCTTTCATTAAAGAGTTCACTTTTAATAATAATAATTTCAGTAAATGTTTTACTTTCATCTTTTAAGTGTGCAGAAAAACGACCGTATATATCTGTAGATTTCCCCACATAAAGATTTTTCTTGTCACGTTGAATATACACCACTGGTACCGTATCTATATCAAAGTCTTTCAGATCTAGTTTTACAAATTCCTTACGAGTTTTTTTAAATACTTCAAAAGAAGATAATTTTTTTGGGAATAAAACCAAGATAAACGCCTCGCTTACATTAGTAAAAGTAATTAATTCTGAGTATCTATTTTTCTAAAATGTAGTGAACACATTCACTACTATAGTTCGTTGTACTTTGCATTTTTTCCGAATGACTTATCTATGGGATACTTTTGGGCATTCATTTTCAATTTTGAATGAACAGCATCCTCTAAATTGATATCCAACTTATCACATAGAAGAAGTAAATAAATCATTACATCAGCTATTTCTTCTTTTATTTCCTGATTTTTAGTTTCCGTTGCTTCTTCGCTGGATTTCCATTGGAAATTTTCAAGCAATTCCCCAGCTTCTAGATTTAATGAAATTGCTAAATCCTTTGCATTATGAAATTTTCCCCAGTCTCTCTCATTTCGAAAGTTTATTACAGTTTTTTTTAATTCCTCCATGTTTTTTAAAACTTCCTTTCTATCTAAACTCAATTGTAGTACCATACAATTTATCTAATTCTTTGAATTCTAATTACTTACACAGATCAAAAAAACACTTAATTAACTACAATAACTATACAATTTTTTAGGTGATATTTGGCTATTACAACTGATGTTCACCCTACTTAACTTACACTCGATTCATATTTTATATTCAAAAATATGAATCCCAATTTCTTTTTTTAAACTAAAAATTTCATAATCATAATTTACATATAAAGAGCAGTATAAGGGACTTTCTATCAGTAATTAAATACTAAATCAAAGTTTTCCACTCTTATGGCTCTTCTCTTAATACAATAGATTATAAAAATTTACTAATCTTATTTATATAACCTTATCAGCATCTGTAAACTTGATTAGTTTATTCTCTTTCGGATAATAAACATAAAGTGGGAAAGAGCCCTTTGTTCTATTAGAATGGGGGTATTCTTTAAGGATGTGCCTTTCCTGATCAATAGTATAGACAAAATACAGTTCAGCCAAGATCTTCTCAGTCTCTTCATCAGGAATCTTTAATATTTTATATACTTTAGGATTTATTTTATTAAAGTAAAGGAAAATATTTCTATACACAGTTAACAAAATATAATAAGCTACTATCCACACTAATAGGTACAAAAATATTTCAGTGTTTAAATTATTATTAATATACTTTAACAAAAAATCATTTTTTGTTATCGGACTTACTAACATAGTAAAAACTAAAACACTAAGCCCATTAAATACCAATATTATATTAGTGGTTTTTTTTAGTTTAGAATGTATAGAAGAAAAGATAGAAACTATATATACAATAACTAAAAATAGCGTTGTTATTAAAACTATTAAGACAATTATTGGAGAAATAGTCCTATCTATAAATTTATAAATAGGATTATCTAGACTGTAGTTTGGAATGTGAATAAATATGATTAAAGTACTACATATGAATATCATCTCCAAAAATTGTTCCCAACTTCTTTTATTGATTGGTGTCAATATTATTTCTGCTACAGTCTTATTAATAACAGATGTAATTGTTCGTATGACCACAATAGCAATCCCTAACAATGGAAGATAAATACTTACTGTATCATTTACAAATTCATTCATTTTGTAGTCAGCCCTTTACTGCATTTATTGCTAATTTAAATTAATAGATTTAAGGTAAATATTCATATTCTGTTCCATCAATTTTTAATTTATATACTGCCACTATCCCTCCTAAAAATTGCTCAAAATACATGGTATCACCATTTATATAAAAACCACCATTAACGTGAATATTATCTTTTATATGAATGATATCATATGTAGAATTATCATGAATTTTAATCTTATATATTCCAATATTCTCTGATATATTGAAATCATATCCATTAAAATATAACCAACCATCATAATAATTCATTGATTGGATAAATAAGTCATTAGAAATTTTTTTTATTTCTGTACCATCTAAAGCAATTTTATATAAATAACTATTTTTGTGAGCAGTATTGAATGCAATACTAGGAGATTCTAGCACGGCATATATACCATTATCTGTGACAAAATAATCATATATACTTTTATTTAATATTTTCTGTTTATCTTCACCATTTGTTCTAATTGCATAAAATCCATCATTATTATAAAAAATCCATCCTTTATATACTGCAAGGTTTGCAGGATCATTAACATCTGCAATTTTTATTAGCTCGTCCCCATTTAAATCCATCTTGTATATTCCATCATTTAAACCTCCATAAATCCAATCTCCAACAATCTGCATGTTCTCAAAACTAAAGTCAGCTAGATGTATTACACTGGATCCATCTTCATTTATCTTGATTATTTTAGAATCTCCTTTCGAGATACTATTAACATATATCCATCCATCTTTATAGTTAAAATTAGAAATCATTCCTTTAGGTGCTAATTTTCTAAATGACATAACCTCTTCTGTGTAATTGGTAAGTTTATTAGTCCGATACAAGTTATGGACTGTCTGTTCATGAAAAATATATTTTTCACTTTCTGCTGTAAAAGATCCTATATCCAGTGAGTTAGAAATACTGTTCCCACGATATTCATTTTCATCATTGAGTATAATATTAAAATCATTTTCTATAACTTTATAATCTGATATGTATTGATTAGGATCCTCTCCTCCTACATACTGAACATTCACATTGTTTTTAATATACTCTGAGGAAGGTGCTTCGACTGTGCCTTTGAAAGAATAAGTTCCATAAAAACCACATCCATTTATTTCACAAGGTTTATATACATAATCTAATTTTGTATCATCTACATATACTTCTAAGTGGGAAGGAAAATTATATTCATAGAACTTTACTTCAACGTCCCATCTGTTTTCATCCCCACCATAATAAACATTAGTTAAAAAACTACTTATCTCTTGCTTTTCTCCCAAATCAATATCTCTGTTATTTTCTCTAATATTAAAGTGTAAAATAGTATCTTCTTCAACACTTGTTATATCTTTTGATATGTGGAGAGAATAATCTTCCCCAAATGTATATCCTAGATCTGGAGAATAAATATATCCTTTATTATCTTGTATTTTAAGATAGCTCTTTAATTTAACATCATTCGAGTCTAATATATAAACAGTATTTTTGTTAAAATCATCGTGAGTTATAGTATCTGGGAAACTTATTATCCATAGATGATTAGGTTGTAGGTTTTTTAAATTACTAATGTTATCATCATGAGTGGTTTCTATGAAACTTATACTCAACTTAAAATAATCATTTAATATACGAGCTAAAAAAGTTGAGAACTGAGCACGAGTTACAAATTCTTTTGGTTTAAAATTATTATCAAAACCATAACTAATTCGATTTGCGGCTAATTTATTAATAAAATCATAAGCCCAATAATCCCTTTCTATATCACTATATTCTATAGATGATTCTCCTTCTAAAGAAAATGCAATAACAAGTAACATTGCTAACTCATCCCTTTGTAAGGGCTGATCTGGCTTAAAAGTCCCATCTGGTTTATATAATTCTTCATCTAAAATAAATAATATTTCGTTATATGCCCAATGATTTGAATCAACTTCATTTAAAATAATATTAGATCTATTTTCTACGTTTAGTTCCAATATCTTTGAAATAATGACAAAAGCTTGCGCACGTGTTATATAATCATCTGGTTTAAAGGTTCCATCATCGAAACCTCCAATAAACTTCTTTTCTACTAGAAATTCAATTTCATTCTTTGCCCAGTGATTGTTACTTACATCAATAAACTCTGTTTCTGCTTCAGCTATACTAGTAATAAAAATGCCGCTAATTAATACGAGTAAAAATATAAATAGTGTAATGTATTTATTAAAGTTCAATTGTCTATCTCCTTTAATATAATAATGATAAAGTTAAAGTCTACATTAACACTATATACGGATTTTAATAGAAATAACAAGAAAAAATTGTTGTTATTTATATTAATTTGTATAAAAAAATATTATGTGTCAGAAAAGAGGAATAAAAACCGAAATGCATAAAGAAATATAGTAGATTTTTGTATTATAAACTTAAAAAGTATAAATTAATTCCATATATTTCACTTTGACATTTCCGATCACAATATCAACAGGAAATAACACTTCAATCGAAGCTATTTCATCATATCTCTCCATCACTGCGACTGTAGATAATCCTAATCCATCCCAAAATTAAACAGTAACGGTAACTGCAACTGTTCAAGATGCAAATGGAAATCCTGTTAGTGGTGCTGACGTTAATTTAACATTACATTATAAATCTAAAGACAGCGAATATAGCGGTACTACAGATGAAAATGGCGTCGCATCTATTGATTTTCAAATTGGAAGAGCATCTTTAGATTTTACAGTAAATATTGATGTAGATGTAATATTTAACGACTTCACTACCAGTACTACTACTTCATTCACTCCACAATAAAATGATATTTAAATATAAAAATGAGGCTGGGACATAAGTTGAAATCTAGCTGGTTTTTGTACAATAAGCATAATTAAAACCGCATGAAATCAAGGTTTATAAATTTGATTTCATGCGGTTTATTCATTTTTGCTGGGTTTTGTCCCAGCCTCATTTTATTTAATTTATATCTCCGCCTGCACTTTGATATCTAGCATTAAACTCTTGTAGAAACTGATTCGTAATCTCAGCATTATGAATAATCAGCATATTTTCATCATTCACATTATTTCCATTCTCACTCCAATTCGTTGAACCAATAATTACAGTAGGATCACTTGTAGTATCAGCATCAATTAACATGGTCTTACTGTGTAGCTTTCTAGTTTCATTATCCTTATAAACTGGAGCTGGATTTGCCCAACGAATATTTGGATTGCCTTCACTTGACTGTGATGCTGTTCTTCCAGTCATATCTACGCTAGCCGACCACCACAGATTCCAGTAACTAGAATCAAAAACACCTTTCACATCAAACCCTGTTAACGTACCTTGTAAATCTGAATAGGAACCTTCCCATTTAAATTTCAATTCATCTAAAATAGATTGATCACTCCATGCAAAAATAGTGAAATAAGTACTGTAATTAGATTCATTTTGAATAATATCTTTAACTCGACCTAATGCATTGTCACCCGAAGAAAAATATACTTCAATGACTGTCCCGTTAATATTCACACTATGGGGAGTATTATCCGACTTTCTTGTATTAAAGTTAGAATTTTCTTGGTTAGGTGTTAGTGTATTGCTACCCCACATTTCATTAAATTCAGTTTCATATATACTAGCTAGTTCTGAATTATTCACTTCAACAACGTGCTGCTGATTCCCATCTAAAATGCCATTTGCCATGTTTTCATCAGTACCGTAAAGACCCGTCACGGTAAAGTTCCAACTACCTGTAAACATCCATTGATCATCAATAATGACAAATTTATTATGCATCTGAGTATTTGGTGAATAGTAAGCATCAATCCCTTTTTGTTCAGCATACACAAATATATGACCTGATTGATTTGAACTACCCACTTGAACTGTGACTAAAGGAATATCACTGTAATCAGAAGGTAAACCATACTCTATTCTTTTTGTCGCATCTTCAACAACAAATATAGGAGAGTCTGAGAACACTTGTATATCATCTGATGTACCAATGATGCCATCTAAACCTCTGACCATTTTTTCTACGTATAATCTCATAATTTCAAATCGTTCAATATAGCTGGGATCATCAGCATCTTTAGAGTCCGCTATAAATCGAATATCTATACCTTCGCTTGCTTTCATGATTAAAGTATCTACGACTCTAGGTAGATTAATTTCATATGCAGCCATATCTATACTCGTTGTAGCTTCATTTAAGCGTTCGATTAAACGATCTTCTAGATTCACGTTATAATTTGCTTGATTTTGAAAACTAGCATATTCTTCTAAAGCACATTTATTGAAATAAAGATTGATAGCTCCAGGTTCATTAGAGATATTATTTATTTGCTCTTCTGTAGTGCTGCAGCTATTTACATCCAAGTTCGAATTTATTTGTTTAGGAGTACCAAACCCTCCATTATAAACGACATTCGATGTACTCCAGTTAGATGCAACCGAACCCGCATTTGAATCAATTCTTTCCATAGTAGCTTTCGTTGAATTATCTCCTGCATACCAGCTGTTAACTGTATCTACCAAGTTATTATTTTCATCTCTTAATTCTAAATTTTCGCTTGTATTACTTAATGCACCAGTGTAAATCATGTCCGCAGCTATATTCGATACTGTGCTATCATCCGTTCGCTCTAATAGAAAGTAGTCATTTGCAGGAATCGTACCACTTAATTGAATGTTAGGTGTACCATCAGTAGAAACTAAAACCCATCCTTCTAATGTTATGGATGAATTTGTATTGTTGTATAGTTCTATCCATTCATCATTACTACTCACATTTGTACCCATCCACGCTATTTCGTTAATTACTACTTTCCCTTCAGCAGCATTAATTGTGGTAATTTGAGGGAAATACATAGAAAATAATAAAGAGAGGACTAACGGAAATAATATAAACTTTCTCATAAATCAACAACTCCTTTGGTTGATATGATGTTAAGAAACCGATTACATATATAGTTATGATATCATGGTTGTCTATTATTTTTATATCTATATTTTTTTATAATCTTTCTCCTTATTTAGAGTTTAACTCAGGTAACACAACATACTATCTGAAGTTTTTTATTTTCATTTCTAGATAAAATAATACGTAACAATTTTTGTTGAGAATACTTTGTGCCCTTAAATTTGAAGTTGATAGTGTAATAGTCTTAATGCTATTTTTATTCAAAAAATTCCCCTTACTTAATAGGTTTTGTCGTTACAATTAGCAAAGGAAATCATTAAACAAAAAATAATATGCCTTTTCGCATTCTCTATTTGAATCATTTAATAAAATTGTTTAATGTAATTTTGGATAAATTAAATCATTATAAATTTCTAAAAGATCTTTTCCATTTAGGTTATACATACCTTTGCTAGAGGATGTTAAACTATTAATATTTTTTATTATAGTATCTATTAAATAGGTTACTTCAACATTCTTATTATGCAATACATTATATGTAGGAAAGTGAAGACGTTTAATATCACTATCAAAAGCATAAAAATGTGGAGTTTCATACATAATTTTATCAGGTAGATAGTCTTGTATACGATCTTTGTAATGTTGGTGTTTAATTGTTAAATCTATCACCCCAAAAGGTGGGGCAACTACCCAAACATGTCCGTCATCAAAAGGAGGGGAACTAGGTAGAATAGAACGTAACTTTAAATCTGCAGAAAAGCCAATTCGTACCCTACCAAATACCTGATAGTTCCATATTCCTTCCTTTTCCAAAATACTAGATATCATCAAAGAAGTAGATTCACATAAGCCTATATTATTTGGGTCTTTATTTAATTCTTCATACAATATTGAACATACTGTATGAAGAATTCGTCTAGATTCTTTAATATACGATCTTGAATAAGGCTTTAGATTTATAAACATAGCATATTCTTTATAATCATCAAAAATTTAAGCTTTTTTATATTCGGGTTTATTCCAAAAATCTATTTCTTTGTAGGAAATATCATACCTGCTAAATGCATATAATAAATTCTTATATTCTCTTTTTTTAATTTGATTTATTTCCCTTTTTTCAAAAAGTTTGGGCAACATATTATTCTCCTTATCATAGTTAAGTGATTATTTTAAAAAGAATATGATTCTGTTCTATATTTTTAATTAAACAGAACAGATTTTTTAATGATAAATAAACATTTAAAATCACTTATAATTATTTTAAGTTGAGTATAAACTAGAAATTTATTTTATAAATATATTTTCATAATGCCACTCGAAGTATTCTTTATTCTTCTCTGTATATCCAGGACAGTGCTGACCTTTTAATAAATTTAGTCTTTCTCGAAAAACTGGAAAATCATACATCTGGGTTACTTCAATAATTCCTTTTTTATTTACAGCTATATACCCTTTCTCAAACAAATCATCACAACCAAACTTACACATAAGTAATGCTATATTATCTAGGTCTTTCATTTCTGTATCATCGCATTCACATCTTTTTTTTATATGAGCTGCCCACAACATGCTTTCAGGAAATTCATGACCACACATTTGACATAAAGCAACTTCTCTTTGGTGTAATAACCTATCTCTTAATTCTCCTTGTTCTGGTCTATATTTAACCAGTGATTTTTTGTCAAATATACTCCATTCACTACTCTTCACATTAAAATCTGATGGTTTATTGGAATTCCTTTTGGTATCAGTAACTAATTCTAAATGCTCACCAACTTTTCCGAATTGAAACAATCCATGTGTAATAATTTTCCTTAGAAACCTAAACAGTGTAGAGTCTTTTTGTTTTTTTCCTTTATAATCTTCAACAATAGTAGAAATTATTTCCTTTCCAGCTGCTGTTTTATATCCATTTTTGATTGAGTAATGTTTACCATCAATTTCTACCGTTTGAATAATATATTTGATTGTACCGTGCACATGTTTATTTTCAATGTTTTCGTTAATTTCCATAGTGTAGTAAATACCATTTTTTTTGTCTTGTATACTATCTAATAAACCAAATCCTAACCTAAAAACACTTCCCTCTTCTTGCTTTTTATTAATATTACAGTGAGCATGGACATCCTTCAGTTTATTACGATATTTTCTTTTTTCATTAAGAAATTCAAAACTACCAATATTCCAAATCGTTGATAGTTCTCTTTCTGAAAGACAGATCCATATATTCATTATGTTTTTTTCTTTTACTACTTTTTCAGGTAAATCCATACATTATCTCTGCCTTTCTATTCTACTAATTAGATTTATATTTTTCCCATTCCAAACCCATATGTGGACCTTTAAATCACCTTCCCCTTTTTTACCTCTCATATTACGTTCACTAATAATAACCCTTTGAAGGTTATCCAATAAAAGTGATAGTTTTGATAACCTTTGTTGATCCTAATGTATAGAAGAAACATTTGATTAGAAGTTGATCTTAGTGGTGAAATAATTACTTATTTTTATAGCTAAGTTTAATTAAATTAATAAATTTTCTTCAAAGTTGACTATACCTTTGCAATTTACATGAGGGTAATGAGTAAGTATCTATCAAAATCAAAGATAGATACTTACCTGATCATTAGTCTAAATTATATAAATACAGACCTATCATAAATATTATCAATTATTTTATCGATTAACATTTTTGATGTTTTATCTAGTAAAGGAATCACTTTGGAAGTTTCCTTTATAGCCTCAAGAGTCGTATTTTCCCCACCATGTACAATCCCATTTCTTTTATCATACATGGAATCTATCCATCTTTCTGGTAAATCCCAACTAGTTATTTCTCCAAAATAATCTATAAAGCACTGATAAATTTGATTTTTAACTCCTTCTTTTGTTCGATTTATAGGAGTATGGTATTTCTTTCCTAGAATTTCTATAACATTCCAAAAAGCTAAAAATTGATCGAATGTATTATGTGATAATTTCCCCTTAGAATACCAACCAATAGCTCTTAATAGTTTTGATTGTTCAGACTCAAATATTCTGGACATTTTAAAAGCAGTCTTGATATTGGTTTCTGTTAATACCCTTCTGCCAGGGAAGCTTCTTGGTGAATTATACCTACCTTCATTTTTATGTAATTGAATAGGTACCTCATTATTTAATGTTAAAATATCCCTCATTCTTCCAAAATAAACATAAGCAACAGTTTCAGCGATATCTATCGTGTCTGCATAAGCAGTAATAGTTGCTTTAATACCATAATGGCTTTTTGATAGTTGTATATTACTATAAAATTGATGATGATCAAATCCTTTTTCTTGTCTGAAACTTATATTCTTTTCGATAGTTATAGGACCAATCACATCAAAATCAATTTCCCATATTTTTCTCTCCAATTTACTTCCCCCTTTGTTATGATCGACATTTATAGTATCTACACTTGTACAATAATTGTCAGTGTTGTGTTCAGATGATCATTATCAAATTTCATTTGTATTATTTTAGGATGAAATATATAAAAATTTATACTGAGATTATTTTACTAACTTTAATACGACTTAAACAAGTCACTGAATGTTATCTCAATACCAACTGATTCTAATTTATCTCGTCTTTCATAAAATAATTTTTTAAGCATCTCTTCCTTTAGCTTATCAACACCATGATGAATTGCTCTATGACAAGTAGGGCACAAACTGAGTAAATTAGCAATACGATCCAAGTCATTTTCAAATTCAGACTGAAGATTCATCAATACTAAATGGTGAGATTCCATGAAAGGTTTGCCCGTTTTTTTAGAAATAAATGTTGTATGGTTTTCATCATAAGCACACTTGTAATCTGCTAGACGCAAAGCTTCTGCTGCTACATTTGCATTTCGTGACCATCTTTTCTTTTCACTTTTATCAACCGTTGGATCAGGTCGTTTACTCGGTCCGTCTTCTTCTTCAAATACTTTCGTATTTCCTTTGGCAAGATCATTTACTTTCTCTTGATATTGTATCTCCTGTTTACTATCATCTAAATATTGTCCGTCATCTTCTAAAAGTAAATAATCATTAAACTGGCTAATAGAACGTTTCCCTATTAAACTTTCAATTTCATTGTATGCTATTAAAAGTGATCTTAAATCACGAATAATTTCTTGTGAACTAATAAAAGATTGAAGGTCGTAGTATCGACCATAAATATGCCCGTTTTCATATCCTCTTCCTAAATCTCCTCTACTCACAAGGTCAATATCTGTTTCCATAAGATAATCAGGTACAGTATTCAACTGATCTCGGATTAAAGATGCCGTTCTAAGGATTTTTTCTCGACCTACCTTCGTACCGTACTTATCCTTGAAATAGGTATATCCTTGATTTAAACTCACATAAAACCCACTCATATCAGATTTAAACAAATATACAATGTAATACCCTTTGGTTGCTGTTGTGGTGATTGACTTTAAGAACACAGATATCCAAGGAACTTCAGCCCACTGACCTTGTCCGATGGAGCCCACTACAAAATATTTTTCATTTAATCCAACTTCATTAATTATGGTGCTGGTGGTTATATTACGAACATGATCTCCCATGAAATGACCCTTAAAGACTTCTTGTTTAGCTTGTAAATAATTGTCGAGGATATACTTTAATTTTTCGAATGCTGACAAATCTTCAACTTTCTCTGTACTTCCAAACTGATTGGTTGCAGATCCCTCGATATCCTCTCTACTGATCAAATGATTTACAGTTACACCAAAATAATCTGCAATTTTAACCAAAAAATCCATATCAATCTTTTGATCTCCATTCTCCATTCTTGATAGAGTTGGATAAGAAATAAATAACTCATAGGATAATCTCCGCAAACTAATTCCTTTCGATTCTCTCAACGATCTAATATTCCCACCAACAACCTTGTTATAACTATGTTCCAAAGCAATCACCTCATTTATTTTTAATTGATATCATCTTACTATATCAATAAAATAATAACAATATATTTTCATTTTTAGAAACAAAAAAAAATCACTGTTTCAATTTTAGAAACAAAACTGATATTTGTTCCTTAAAATCTCAAAGTTTATTAATCTATAAACCTATTGTGAATTGTGGACGTATTATTTCTAAATAAAAGCTGATGAATAATTCTTTTGAACAAATAAAACAACCCCTCTCAATTTAAATTTGAGAAGGGCTGATTACATCAAATAAATTCAAGGTGAACGGTACAGGAAGTTTATGATTTAACCGATGAGTGACTTCTTCATCAACAATCTCATCAATTTTGGCATGAAGTCTTAAGTCTCCCAGTTCCTCACCACACTCATTACACTCGTTATATGGGACTGATTTAAGTGGTATTTCAAATGATGATCCACCAATATCCACATGTTTTATATCGTCTTTATACACGACTTTTAAATCAGTACTCCCACAGCTACAACTTTTTAAAGGAGTTACCTCTCTTCGATCATTTTCAACTAAACTTCTAATGTACTGTGATACGTTCCCTTTTTCGTGCAAGATTGCTTTTAATTCAATCATTCTTTTTTCCTCCCTCGTCAATCTAATATCGGGCAAATGAAATTCACGAGGATTGCTTGATTTTGGACGGCCAACTTTGGACATTCCGTATCAACTCCTTTTATTTCATTATACCCATCTTTTTTAATTTTTGCACCTACAAAAATTAATTGGTTTTGCAAACACAAATCCTATTAGTGAAATTTTCATTCCACTTCCAAGGGTTTGAACGAGGATCATAGACTGTCTTAACAAAGAGATGATCATTACTTTGCATTTGAACAGCAATATGAACTGGACGATAAACGCCAGGTGATAGTTTTAAAAAGTAACATATCAAACACTGATATTGCTTGCTCTTGGCTTCATAATAATATTCCATCACAAAACCATTCAACAGGGCTTCAAGAATATGTTTATTATTAAAGCTACGTTCTAACCCTCGTACAGCTGCGTGTCTAGCAAAAGAGATATCTCCTTCGCCATTTTTATACTTCTCTCTGAACTGGACTATTTTATCTTCGACTAGATCCATACCTTTTTCCATTGCATCATATCTTTTTTTCGTTATTTGTAAACATTGATCTGGATTCTTACAAACCATCATTTCCCCTCCAAAATTGAGTTTTTAGACAACAAAAAAAGACCTAAATAACTACTCTCAAAAAAGTAGATTTGGTCTTTTCGTCTTTGAATATGTAGCACAAAATAAAGTGTGTACTTTTTAATATCAAAATCTCTATTATTTTAGAATTTTGATGAAGTTCATATTTTTACTCTTATGATTTTATCAGCGAATTTCAGCCTGCTCTGAAACCTTAAGAGTACCGCCTATCATAAATGGTTATCCCACATATGCTATACCCGTTACTATATAAGTACTTGGGTTACTTATCTACGTTAGATAAGTTGAATTTTAACTATTATTCTTAAACAGATGACGATGATAATAATTAAAATATATTAAGTATTATAGACTTTGAAAATAAACTTTACAAGTAGCTTTGAGTTTTTAGCCAGCTAATTTTAATTTTTTTAATCAATGTCTTTACAATCTTTTATTTTTCAAACTTTTCTTTCCTCTCAAAATTTTCTTGTGTGCTGTTTTTCTAGTCCTTATAATTCTTCTCTCCCCCTTAATGACTTTGTTATTTCCATAAATCACATTGTTTTTATTATAAATCAATATATCCTTAATTTTTCTGAAAAGAGTCCATTTCTCTTTTTTCTCTTTATTCACTTCTTCCTTTTCATAGAGGTACTTATATTTATTTTTTAGTACAACTTCTAAAGAGGTTGCAGTTAACCATGAAAAGAAACCGAGTAACAACCATAGTACTAAAAATAATACTGAAAATTTAGTTATTATAAGATATCCAGCAAAGATTATTTCCGAAATAAGAATACCAAACGCATTGCCATGTTCTCTTAGATGACGATAGGACTCAACATAATCAGCAATCCAAGCATTCTCTGTTTGAGTTAACTTGCTTTTTTCTGTTTGAGTAATTCTTCTTTTTTTGAATTGATTAACTATAGTATCTTTTTTTTCATCTTCTTTAATCCTACCACTTGCTCTTATATTACTTAATACATGATAGAAGTTATATAGCTTAATTCTTTTTTCCTGTTTAGATATATCAAACCATAAATATCTAAACGTATGTAATGTCAATATAACCATACTTGAAACATACATGTATAAAAATCCAGCTACTGTAATTATTATCATAGATAACACTGTTACTTCATTTTTTTTAATCTGAACAGTTTCGTAATCTGACAATTGCTTTTCTATATTTACATATGTGTTATGATCAAGTTGTAACTTCTCTGGTTTTATTCCTTCAAATTCATACTTTGAGTAAAATAAGAAATTGATTATTTGATATTCTATATCATATTTCACATTAGATTCATCAAATTTGTTTTTAAAATAAATATTCTCAATATCATGATTAAAATTTTGAACCAAATAGAATAGTATTAGCACACCAAAAATTGTACCTGCTAGATATCTTACGAGGTAATACTCCCAAAATTGACCTTTCAACAAAATCCCCCTTATAAAAATGATTAAAATCAAAGTCCACCAAAATAGTTAAAATTAATCACCTTATTATGACAGCGTTATATAAGTAGGTCAATCCAAATTATACCTTTAATTGTATTTAGTAGTTTTAATAATATTATTATATTCCACTCATCAAACTCATCCAAATTAACCCAAAATATACTTACTAAATGTAATTTATGTATTATAATTCAAGTAAAATAGTTCTATTTTCATAAAAAAATAGTGCAAAATATTTATCAGAGTTGTATGGACAAAAATTAAATTTATGATATAAATCTAGATTTTATTACATCTGTGTTATAGAATAGATAGTATCCACAGTCTTTTACTCCTTTTAAATTTCTGTGGTTTATAGTCTTGTGTTTACCTTTTGGTAAATATGTTTATGGGCAATGCTGCACTTGGGGAAGTGCAGGCATGGAGGAAAGGACTTGTTTGGGGGGGGCCCCATTCGATAAAGTCCTTTCTTCCTTTTTAATTGAAAAACAAAATATATTGGGTATATATATTTGAATAATCAATTTTTTTATAACGATTCCTTTTATTAGAAAACCATATACATCATCATCACCTCGTCCTGCTATATAAATTTGTTTTATAAAGTCTACTATCTCTAAGATCCAGTATGCTTAAGCACACAAAACCATTCACTACCTCTCATTTAATCAAGATTTTAAAAGATCACATTTCAACTGATCATTCTATACAAATATATTTCCTTCTTATTAAATGTAAATCTACCTTCCTTAATATTAGGAAGATGCGAGGCTAAAACCACTGTATCATTCGCGAGGGAGAATGTTTCTTCTGTTACTTCAACTACTTTTCCTTTAAAACAGCCTACATTACTAATTGTAACTATGATTTCATTATTCGGGGTCATTGATTCTAATAACATACTATTTCTCCTCTTATTTAAGAATTTGATTTATGTGTAATGCTCTGTTGATTTTAATTTGTCACTGTGCAGATAACGTACTCGACATAAATTTAGTTATTAGTCCCTTGGTTTAGATCCCACAATTCATAGAGCGATATAATATAGAACTTGATAGATTTTCTAATCTTCCTATCCCTCATTACTGTGATAATGTGCTTCTCCTGTCCTTTACTATCAATTCCTAACTAAGCCCTTATACAGCATTTAGAATTGGTTTAAGGCATTGTAAAACCCACCTCTATTTATTTCTACTTCTTAACTTAAAAAATAAAAAAAGACCGCAAAAACTCTACCGAGTTTACACGATCTTTTTGTCTTAACCTTTACCTAGATTTTTAATATTTATTCTAGATTGGGATCAATCAACCATAGTATTAAAACACAAAAAAAGCATGCTTAGATTTCATACACACTTTGTTTCTTTTTGATCAGATCTCTGTTTATCAGAATCTGACAAGTATAATTTTTATTTCTCTTATTTTATCAGCTAGTATCATCTTAACTTGATACTCGAGAAACGTAGCTTAGTCTAAAATATTTCTATTTTAAACTGGACCCGTTATCAACTTGACACTTGGGTTCACTTTTCAAATAATAGTTTCCATATATGTTGTACGTACACTTCTCACTCACTCCAAATAAAGGAAGAGAATGAAATGAATATTATAACTAAATTGTATATTATTTCATTTAATATTTCAATCTTGTTTTTTAATAGTAACATATCTTTCTATATTTTAATCTTAGAATTTTAATTAATGCCAAAGTTTTTAAAGGGGCATTACCATCGTTCATCAAATTTTTATCATCCTTAGCTACGCACCCAAAGAGCCTTGCAAAATACGTTTGATCAATCATTAAAACGGATGATTGTTTTTCCCCACAAAAAAGAACGCTGTGTGCGTCCTTTCAATAAAGAAAATACCTTACTTTAATAATATAATTTAAAGGTAATTACAATTTTATGTAGAATTTATAAATAATTATCTTATTACATCGAAAATTGGTGAACAATCTGTTAGGTTATAATCAAAAGCTTCACCAACGTGTCTGTTATCATCATCAACTTCCACTAAGATTAACTCACCTTCTGAACCACAACAAGAATCACCCTCTAATACTTCATATGATTTTTGATTTTGCATTTCAATAAAGTCACCTTTTTGAATTTTCATAATTTTCACCAACTTTCTATACAAAGGAGGATTTTTTTTATTTTATGGATAAAGACAATTTTATAACCAAAAAAAAGTTAATTCAGTTGCTTGATCGAGGGCTAGAATTCGATCAGTTGGTATTTGATTCATTTGATGGAGAAGAGTTTGCTTTTGATGACACTCCATTAAATATAACTGGTTTAGAGAAACCATTTGAATTGTTGATTCCAAAAACCTACTGGACTAAAGAGGACTTCACTAGAACTCGCTCTCAAATTTCCATTGTTGGTATAACCAAAGATAAGGATGATAAGAAACAATTATTGATTGAATTAGATGATATTCCTCAAACATATGAAACAACATCTGATGCTATCTCTCAATTATTTGACCCTATGAAGTTAAATAAATACATTGCATACTTACTAGATGATACAACTGATCACTTCGAACATATTTTACATAATTTTGAATACTGGTTTAGAATCCATGATGCTGAACGTGAATTATTAATTCGTACTGTACAAGAAGAAGGAAAGTATATAGCACGATGTTTCGCATCTACTAAATATAGACCGATTGACAATCATGCTTTACTTTATATTACCTGTCACGCATTAAATAAACTTGATTTACAATTCAATCTTCAAAGTTTCTCACTAAAGCATTCTGAAATGAAACTTAATATTCTCTCAGAAGATAAAATATCTATTCCTAATGTTGGTATACTTACTTATGGATTTACTGTATTTAATAGTGAAACCAAAGAGAAAGCTGTTGGTTTCCATCCAACATTTGAATTAACTAACGACGACGCATCTCACACAACATTAATTTTGGATAAACCGATATCTATTTATCATAGAGGGACATCTATAGAACCAATTATTGAAAAATTAGAAGAAGTCGAAAATTTAAATGAACACCTAAGAACTGTTATCAGTACTATAGAAGTAGCAAAAACAGAGAAAGTTACTGACAAATTAGCTTATACGCTCAGTCAAGAAATAACCAATATTGTCGGGAAAACCAAATTTAAAAAATTCGAAAAACAGTATCTTGAAATAGCTAGGAACAACACCTATAATTTATTACAATTCTTTGGTAGACTACATGAATTAGATGTCGATGATGACGAAAAAGAACTTAAACTTAAAGTGATGTTTTGGAAAACTCTCTACAATCAAATTAATAATGAAGATTAAGTATAATGGGCTACTATTTGTAGCCCTTTTTCTATCTCACTATATAGTGGCAAACGTATAAAAAAGAGAGCCCCTTTCGGGACTCCCTTAAGTAAATTTCTATTATTGAGTTACTTCGTATTCATTCACTTCAAACGTTAATATATTATCATGAATGATAAAATCTGTTCTATTTAAAAATGGCCCAACATTACCTGTCTTTTCAATGGCATATACTACGCTTAAGCTTCCTTGATACCAGTTAACAAAGCTCTCAACATCAGTCATTGTTAAATCATATTCTTTTTCTTGTCCATTTTCTAGTACAATCACTAAAATTGCTCTATTATTATTCACGACTACTGATGCTTTTGGTGTTGCCGATGCTTCGTTTGAGTTTTCACTTTCACCTTCTGAGTTAACTGCTGATAGTACATAGTAATAAGTTGTTCCATTTTCTACTCTTGAATCTACAAGCGAAGAACCATAGATCTCGTTATCTATCACCTCATATGGTCCTCCAGGTGTGGTTGATCTTTTTAAAATATAATATTCTGCTACTTCTACCTCATCCCATAAAAGTGTTACTTGTGAATCTCCTGCTGTAGCTGTTAGGTTTAGAGGAACGTTAGGTATCGGAGTAGATATAGGAATGTAAACTTCTACAATTGGTAAACGGGTAACACCATCAGATCCACCTACTGAATAAATACTACCATTGACCACTTCTGTTTGATGACCGTTTATGGTTTGATTCATACTTGCAACTTCTGTCCATGTATTTATTTGTGAATCATATACTTCTACACTTGAAAAACGAACACCAGCATCATCTCGCCCACCTATTGCATAAATTTCACCATTAATTACTTCTGTTTGATGAATACCCCTTACTTGATTCATATTAGCCAATTCAATCCAAATGTTTGTTTGGGGATCGTACACCTCTACATTTGAAAGAAATAATTCAGCATCATCCCGTCCACCTATAGCATAAATTTTACCATTAATTACTTCTGTTTGAAGATAACTTTGTCTTGTTTGATTCATATTAGCCAATTCAGTCCAAATGTTTGTTTGGGGATCGTACACCTCTACACTTGAACTTGAACCACCTATTGCATATATTTTACCATCTATAACCTGTGTTTGATGATTTTTTCTTGTTTGATTCATATTAGCTAATTCAGTCCAAATGTTTGTTTGGGGATCGTACACCTCTACACTTGAAAGACGATTACCAGCATTATCATTCCCGCCTATTGAGTATATTTTACCATTCAAGACTATCGTTTGAAAAATTTCTCTTGTTTGATTCATATTAGCCAATTCAGTCCAAATGTTTGTTTGGGGATCGTACACCTCTACACTTGAAAGACGATTACCAGTAATATCATCCCGTCCACCTATTGCGTATATTTTACCATCTAAGACTTCAGTTTGATGATATTGTCTTCCCATTCTCATACTAGATACTTCTGTCCATACGTTTGTTTGGGGATCAAACACCTCAACACTTGATAATATTTCATCACCCCGACCACCTATTGCATATATTTTACTATCTAAGACCTCTGTTTGATGCTCTGTTCTCGCATGATTCATACTAGCAACCTCTATCCAAACTCCTTCTTCTGCTGCAAAAACAGGAACAGCAGATAACAACATCACCATAGCTAAAACAACTGACAATAAAACCTTAAATGACTTCTTCATCTTTCTACCACCTTATAGTAAATTATGTAATAACCTTTGATAGAATAATATAGTATAACTGTAATGTCCATGAAATTAATGCATAATATGTCTAATCATGTTACTCTATGCAATATTGCCTTTTTTCTTTAACTCACTTCAGTAAAAAAACAGCCTATCTCACAAGGAATAGGCTGTTAGATTTAAAATCTTTTATTTTTTTGTCAGCAATATTTTAATATTGCTGTAGTTAAGGTTTTAGTCACTGTCAATACATTATCTTAATAGTATTCTTTAAACATATTCTTATTCAAACCAACACCACTACTACTTTGTATCAAAATATTTTCTAATTTTCTGTATATATATCCTCTTTCGAAAGCAATACAATAACTAAAAGAAATCAGTAGATGTCATGACCCAAAAGTTATGAACATAAAATAATCAAATAAAAGAGACAGGATCGATCAAAGTAGAAATTAAGAACTATAAAATAAGGAAGGATTAAAGTCTTCTAATGTAGAAATTTATAAAAAGTAATGACCACTGTAAAATAACAATACCGAGTTCTATTTCTACTACACTGACTAATTAAAGTAAATATGTAATAAGGAGACAAAGTTAATGAAAATAAAAAAAATAATTACTAGCTTCATATTTTTACTCTTTTTGGTCTTAGCAACGGGCTGCTTACAAAAAACTGATTCACAAAACAATGTATTTTCTCCCAATTGGATTTTGAATAGCAATAGTGAATATGACACACCATCTTCAGCAGCTATCGAAGATGGGGTTGTTTATGTTTCAGATGGTGGTGAATATTTATATGCCATTAATCAAGAATCAGGAGACGTAATATGGGAATATCCATCTGTATTAACATCTCCATTTAATCCAGTTGTAATGGAGGATATGGTTTTATTTTCATATTCGGGTGGTCCATTAAAAGCACTAGAAAAAAACACTGGCGAATTAGTTTGGGAGTTAAAAACGAAACATGGTATGAGTAATGAACCCACTATCATCAATGGAAATATATATATTGGGGATACTTCGGAAATGATTTATAAAATCAACCCTAAAAACGGGGACATTATGAAGAACATACCTGGTTACATCCAAGGAAAATCTCTCCAATATATAAACGAAGTTTTATATGGTTATGACAATTACGATAATGAAGTTTATGCTATACATCTTGAAAGTGGCGAAAAGATATGGGAACACCAATTTTCTGAAAACGAAGTGCCAAATCAACCAATCCTATCTAAGGGGATCCTTTATGTATCTACATACGATATTATCAATGAAAAAGGGAAAATTTACGCCTTAGATATAGGAGATGGGAAAATCATTTGGGAGAGAAATGGAGACGGTCAAATTTATTCATCTCCTATTATCAGTGATGAGAGTATTACGTATGCATCAGGCAATAAAGTGACATCTATGACAAAAGAGGGAGAAGTAATTTGGAAATCAACACTAGCAAGCAAAGCGTATCGTTTTAAAGGAAGTGTAGAAGATGGAATCGTTTATGTTGGAACTAATGGTGGTCAACTTATCGAATATAAACTAAGTGATGGAAGTAAGATCCATACATACGAACTAGACATGACCTACGTTGAACACGTCTCATTAAGTAAAAATAACGTTCTATTCTCAGGGGAAGGGAAAATTATGTCTTATCCTAATTCTTCTTTAATTCAAGATGATAGAGTTTATTTAAAAAACCATACCTATGAATTATCCACCAATAATAAACAAGATTTAAAACTAGTAAATGAAGATTCTACTCAACTAGAGGTTCAGTTTGAAACCATCAACATGGATGAAATTAGAGACATATCAAAATATAAGTTTCTAATTGAAGATGGTTCAGAACAATATCAAGTTTTTATCTATGCAACAGAAGAAATGCCAAGTATTCAGAAAGACACATGGGCCTGTGCTTTGGAGAATGACCAACTTTATACAGGCAATTATAAGTTAGGATGGGCAAAGGTGAATGATAAAGAAGGAAGAGCCCTTGATTTAGGAGAAAGAACCTTAAACATGAGTAGGGATGATATTTTTGTCGTAAAAGGAACACCGAATTTGTTAGTTATATCTCAATGTGAAGCATCGGTCAGTAATTCAGTTCAGTTTTATTTCTTTAATAATAATGAACTTAAAAAAATAGAAAATAGTCAGTTTGGAGATTATTTTAGTCTTTTTGGATATAACATTAAGAATGTATCACCATTTAAATTCCAGACTGTTTCATATAACAATGCAAATGCAGAATGGACATTTCTTACATGGGAACTAGATAAGCAAACAGAGCGTCTTATAAAGACTAATGTGATTGATTTTGGATTTGAGAAATGGGATCTTGGCAGGGTATACTTTTATAAGTGGACTGAACAGCCTTCATTTACTATCCCTCAGAACTATACTCATCCACAAGAATTAAGTACTGGATACACAATTACAAATGACTTTAAGACATTTGCCTCCAATGGGCTATTACCGGGCTTTGAATTTGGAATTGGCTCTTCAAAGCAAGATATTATTTATAATTGGGGAAACCCTCAAATTACATCAACATATAGGGATAGACCCTTTATCTCCTACTCATCGATTGCTAAAAGTGCTTTTCACTACATCCCAGAAACAGGAAATGTATGGGCTGTATCAATAAACAATGTGACGACGAATATGTCTGAAATAAAACAAATACTAGGAGAACCTGAAAAAGATTATTTTGATCACTATGATAACGCACAAATAGCAAAGTACAATTTGGGTGAGTATGAAGTGTCATTTATATATGATAAAGAATCAGGTAATGTTTTATTTATGTTTTATAATCAGTAACGAACGTTTATTTTTGTGTTAGTATATGAGAAGAACATTATCTATAGTAAATAAAATGAATCCATTTTGAAAGAAAGTTTGATCAAAATGGATTCTAAATTTAAGATGGGATATTTATTTTTATAAAAAAGTTTCATCATTCTATTGTCTATTTTATTCTAAATTTTATCCATTTTAGTGAATAAGAGGTACTATTGGAACATTGACTTAAATTAAAATCAAAATAATCATTATTATTGTTATTGCTTGGTTCTGCCCCAATTAATGAATTTATCCCAAATGTACATATCAAAAACTGAATCAGTGTTCAACTTATAATATAGAGCAAGTTTTTCCCAGTCTTTAAAAATAAAATCATCAGGATATTTATTAGTTTGAGTTAACTCAATAATTAGACCTTCAAATGACATTTCATATTCATCATGATTATAATAATGCCATACTCCTTTTAAGTCATTATCAGATAACACCTTTCTTGATGACTCTATATATTTTTCTAGTATTTTTTCATGATTTAATATCATCTTATCCCTCATTTTCTTTTTTGCTGGATTCCAGTAACATAGTAGCTTTTTTGAGATACAAGACGTTCTTCTTAAAGATTCGCATCATAGTGTGGAAGATCATTTTTTTTAAGTTTAAATTCAACTAATCATCCATAAAAACTAAAAACCCCGAATAGAAAACCAAATGACTTATGATAATTATTTTTGTAATTGTTTCAAAATGACACTTAAAATATCATTCAGCATCATGTCACTTGTAATTTCATTTCTCCACCCACCAAACATTTAATAAATCTGACCCACTAGGGAATTCAAAATGTAACAAAACAGCATCCTTTAATTTTTTTCTAAACTTATAAGTTATATTATAAACTTCATTTTCTTTAATTGAATTCCACATATTTTCATCATCAATTTGAAGTGTAAAAGGATTTTCTACATAAGGAGTTGTTACATGAATTTGATAAGAATTATTGTTGGATTCTTTTTCCAAAACTTTCAATAAGGTTGCTGTAGTCTTATAATCTTCAGTTAAATTAAAATATAAACTTAAAAAAACGAAAGTACTAATGAATCCAAAAAATGTAACTTCATAAATCTTTTTTATCATAACAACACCTCTTTTGATATTGATATTATACGACAATATACAATGGTGTTAAAAGATAAATATAAAAAAAATATCATTTAACGGAAATGAGGGAGAGATTTTCAAAGTTAAGTGATGAACAAGGAGCAGCTAATAAATTGACATCAGTTTTTTCTAATCTTCTGCTAATTCACAAAATGGTCCTCATTATAAATAAAGGCGTATCTCTTAGAGAAAAGCGCCATATAATTGAATAACTAACTTGATTTGTAATTATCAATTCACATTATAAATCTTTCATTATACTAATCTACTAAATATAATATAAAAGGTTTTACTCGCCCTTCTACAACTACCTTCGTCACTTCTTCTTGCCAAAAAGGGAATATGTGATTAGTAAATCCATCAATAACATTTTTTTTGGATATTAAATCTTGACTTAAAAACCCTTTGTAGTTATAAATAATTAACACGTATCCATCTTTTTCAAGCCAATCCAAATCTGTCATCCAATCATTATAACCATCTAGGCCTTTAGATGGTATAGGGAAGCTAAACACCTTCGTCATAGTAGTTAAATAATCTTGTAAAGATTTGATATCACAGTTACTGTTTATCTCAGCAATAAACAGACTCCTGTCCTGTTCTATCTCCGCTTTGATATTAATCATTTCATTTAATGAAACATAATTTATTTTGTATTCCATAGTTACTCCCTTCTATTCCAGAGTTACATACACAAGTAATCCCATAAAGCTTATCTTAGTTTAAGTACAATCCATATCCTAATTTTAACATAATACCTTTAACTTCCTGTTCAACAATCTGGTCCAAATCAAAAAGACGCCTTATTAAAGATAGGCGCCATTTTGTTGAATAAAAAACACTAAAGATCACTATAAAGATCTGAGATAGTAATTAGCAATCCGAGTTTATTAATCCTTTTGTGATTATATGGTATTTCAACTAACTTTTTATAATCCTCATTCCATAATACATAAATAAAATATGGTTTGTTTTCTAAAAACTGATTTGGATTCAAATTCTCGAAACGATAACATTCATTTGGATAATCTTCACTACAATCGAATAAACCAAGAATATCGTTTTCAATAGCTATTCCACCAATCTTAAATTGAAAGTTACTATATAGATCAGTAAGAAAGTTTTTGAAAACAGGGAGATCATCATTCTTTATAGCTTTTTGTCCCCATTCTGGTGCATCAAATTCGCATCCAAAAAACCAAATATTTATCAATAGAGCATTTGAGGATACTTGTTCTATCTGTAATGTTGCTTTACGCCTACCAGCAACATGAACATATAACTTTACTTCCATAGAATGTAT
Organism: Chengkuizengella axinellae; assembly: GCF_030730905.1. Classification (GTDB taxonomy): domain Bacteria; phylum Bacillota; class Bacilli; order Paenibacillales; family KCTC-33759; genus Chengkuizengella; species Chengkuizengella axinellae. Next base: position 120,241 of record NZ_JAVAMP010000012.1, read on the forward strand.
TTGAACTGTATGTGGATCTTCTTCGTCATATGGATAACCCTTAACAAATGATTCGATCTTAGAGTCAAGTTTTTCACCTACAACCTCAATCTGATTAGGGGATTTAGACAATTTATTCAGTATTGTTTTTATTACATTTTTCTTTTCGCCCTTAAGTTCCAATAAGAAACTTACTTCAAGAAAAGGACCACCTCGCAACCACTGTGAATCATCCATAAGTAACCTCCAATCCAAATACAATTATTTAATTTATGCGCCATTTTGTTGAAGTTTCTCTCTTCCAGTTATAAAACTATTCCTTTAGCAATTTTTTTTGTACCTTCAAAAAGTTCAAATTCAAGACCTTTTATTAGTAAGTGATTTGGTGCTTCTTCTCTGTTGAGAAATCCAATTTCAACATCCATTTCTTTATTTTTTGTGGGTGTACAAATAAAGACACAACTCCAATTACCATGCAATTCTTCAAATCTTATTATTGGCGCATATCTTGTCCCTTCTGGAGGTGGAACCCTTCCCCCTGAATCTTTATTAATAAAACTTACCCTTGCTTTAACTTTTTCCATCACTCCCTCGATTCCTTCCATTATATTTTTTATTAAATCTCTCTACATTTCTTACTATATTGAAACTCAAAATGCTATTTCTTTAACTATTATATACCACCCAAATCAATCAACCAAGAATACTCTTTTGCTATTGATTTTGCAATATTCAATATTGTTTTTTCTAATTCGTCGTTAATATTCTCTGGTATATCTATCTCAATCAAATTTATTTCTTCAATTCCATCAAGTGAGTTAAATGCATAGTTTCCTTTTGAGTTAGCTAAAATTCCCGTCACTCTAATTAACTCTCCACTATGTATTTTGGAAAACCTCAAGCTACTTTCTTTATTGAAGTTTAAAAAAAATTTTAAGTACTCTTCTAATACTTCAGTTCTAATCGTCTTTGAATATCCTGGAGAATAAATGCTTAAATAATCATACATAATAATGTCCTCCGCAAATATTATATTAATTACTTCTCTCAATTTTATCAAAGATATTTAAGCCATGGTATTTGATTTTACTTTACATTTTAACAGGAGTTATCTTCCACAATCTGGCCCAATTGCCTAATAAAATGTCAACCTTTCTTTTAAAACCACACCTTTTCCTAAGTTAGCATAGCTATATGGTTTTATCTTTAAAAAGCATTAAATTCAGCACAAAAAAAAAGAGTACAGGTAGTATGAATTACCTTGTACTCTTGTATTTCTATTATTTAAATTCTTGTATTTGTTCTGCGACATAGGTTCATTATTTAGGTGGTTTTTTCCTCTATAGGCTTGAACCCTAATTTCTTCATTTCACGTTTAATCCATTCATCTTGTTCTTCCTTACTCATTCTCTTAAGTTTATAATGCCAGATCTTAAACGTCCATATTATTCGCATCCACATTTTTCGTATCCACATTTTCCACACCCGCCTACTATATTATCTTTCCATTATAACATAATTTTAGGTAAAACAATATGTTTTGGGTGTTTTCTAGTTGAGATTTATTACTTCTAATATTTGCCCCTCAAACTTTGTTATAATATTGTGATAAGCGTGATCTTCCTCTTTATTCACTACCATTACAAAAAGATAATTTTGATCACTTTTGCTTTCAGTTAGTTTCCGAGCTATATAATTTCTACCGCTCTTATCCCCTTTCCCTTCATATGAAAAGGCGTAGTAAAACTTATCACTTATTATTGTTTTAAAAATACCTATTTGAGTTAAATTAATTATCTCTTTTTTCTTCTCAGGATCTAGAAACACAGTACTCTCAAATCCAAGTATTTCTGCAGCTAATTCTATAAATGCAAACTTCACTGCGTCTTCTTGAGTTAATTTATCTGATTTTATAGATATACTATAAATATGCTTCGAAATAAAAGAAATGAGATATACCCGATCTATATTTTTTTTATCTACAGCATTTTTAAACTCACTATACAGATTATAATTAAAAGTATAATAAGATTGGACAATTCCATTGATGTTTATGTTCTCATCTACTTTTCCGTTTACATACTCAACCTTAATGTAACTATTTCTTGGTGCATGTTTAATTGTATATTTGTACAATTGAATCGAAGAAACGGAAGCTTCTTTTTCTAAAAATTTCGATAATTTATAATCGATTAGATCTTGGATTCTATATGCATTCAATTGTTGATTAGATTCTACAAGTAATTGCATATCATTATTTTTAGATTCTTGTAATGTTCTAACTTTGTTTCCATAGTAATTTATAAGTGCAACGATAACCACTACAAGCAAAGCAGGTATTATAAGAGGTACATTCTTGCTGTCTACAATAGGTGAAACATATGTACCATAGATAGACTGTGCTTCCTCTGAATTTTCAATCCATAACTCATAGATTAAAATTAGTAGTAGCGCCACGAATACTTTACCAAAAGAATTAATAATTTTCATCTCTATCCATCCCCCTATAGTCAATGCCTTTATACTTTAGAATCCAAAGAGAATAAAACAAACTCTCTGCTATTAAAAGTTAAAAGCTTTTTTAGATTAAATTTCTCTCTTTTAATGAACAAAAGACACCATCACCGATAATGATATGGTCTAGGATTTCTATCCCAATCACTTTTCCAGCGTCTTTTAATCTATTTGTAAGTTGAACATCTTCTGGTGAAGGTGTAGGGTCGCCTGAAGGATGATTGTGAAAACAAACAATTGACGCCGCTGACCTTTTAATAGCTTCAATAAAGACTTCTCTAGGATGAACAATAGCACTATTGAGACAACCAATAGAAACTCTTTTTTTAGCTATCACCATATTTTTCGAGTCCAGTAATAACAGTCCAAAAAACTCCTTCTTAAGATATCTTAATTCTTCCATTAAAACTCTCGAAGCATCTTCTGGATTATTAATTTTTACTTTTTCTTTTTCAGTCTTCATATTTTGAAGTTTTTTGATAATCCCAAAAACTGCAAATAGTTGTATAGCCATAGCATCGTTTATACCTGGGATCTTTACGAGTTCTTCAAATTGCATATGATACAACTCTCTAAGTCCAATTAAAGATAAACTAGAGCATAACTGAGGAGTTGTTTTTGGTCCAAGAATACCAGCGAACAAATCTAATACATCCGCATTCTCATTACCAAAATATAATAGGTCATCTGTTAACCTATTCATATCAATCTGAGTATCTTTGGTATGATATTTTTGAAATAATATCAATTGTTCTGCTCTTTCCATACTTCCCCTTTCCCATAGTCCTCCGCCAGGTATGGCAGAAGAACTATGCCATACCTGTTTTACGCCAAGGTTGGAAGGCGAATTTTAAATACAAAAAAAGCCACAAACTATAGTTTAAGTGGCTTTTCAACGAAAAAGCTTTTTTATAGACAAGGGTTTGGCATGAGAAACCGAAGTATTAACATGCCTTTTTCGTCTATAAAAATAAAAGCACCTGTATCAGGTACACTTTTTCTTTTCAGAAATCTCTGTAATATCAGAATCTGAATAAAAATATGTTTTTAGTTCCTCTAATTTTATCAGCGAAGCACTTCCTACAAATGCTATGAGAAACGTCGCTTAACCTACACTGTTTCCAATGAGATTTGACCATATATCAAAAATGATAGTTAGGTTATCTATTTGCGGTAAATAGATTTCAACTCTTAAAACTAAGAGGTATTTGTTAGATCCTATATGTAGGAGGAAAAGGATGGTAACAAATAATACCTCTATTATATTCTGTTTCATATAATATATCAATTAGTAATTGAGACTATGATATTTAAAGTCTCTTTCTTCCAAATCTTATTTTATTCTCTGGTAATACTTTTTAAAACATTGAAAAATTGTTGATATTTTATACTAAAAACCTAAATTTAGAGGATAATATTACACTTTATAGAATGTTAACTAGCAAAGTAATCTAAGAAAGGAAGTTATTAAATGATTTGGATTGTTCCATTATTGTGGTTTATATTAACAGCTAGTCTTTCAATTTCCTCATTAGTCTTTTCTTTTCGTTTACATGAATGGAATGTGTTGCTTTTTTTATTATGGATAGGATCACCAGTTATCAATATTATAGGAAATCTACTCTTGTTTAAGCTATATCGAACTTTAAATACAACTAAATTATTTCGTAATTACTATATTGCTTTATTTATTCTTTACGTTGTTGTATTCCTTTTTTCTATAATGTTATTTGCTGGTCTAGCTTCGATTTAAGAGCTAAAATTTTGAAGGTTAGTTTATTAAATGGGTGGAAATATTAATGCATTTCAATGAAAAAAAGATGAAACTATAAAGCTCATCTTCTTTCAATATAATTACTTTATTTTAGCTTTAATTACTAGTTTTCATCTGAATAAATTCAAATAATAAAGGCACATTTGTAGAACGTTGCAAAGAAGCAACTTCTTGAGATATTTTGTTCCAACTTTCTACATACTGTTCATTTTGATCACTGCTTGTCCATTCAGGCATTTGTTCTTTTAAAAATTCTTCAACTGGAGTAGTTAATTCGTCTATGAATTCTTCTACTTTTTCCAGTTTCGTATCTTTGTCTGGGTTAGGCTCATTGAATATGACGTGTTCTAAATGTCTAGAAAAGTAATACATTCGGTATGTAACCGTTCCACCTAGAATTCCATCAATGGAGTTCATACTACGGATATTTTTACTTTTCACGGTGTTTCTATTAATAATACTTTGCCGTTGCTTCTCATCCGGGACACTAATTAGATTTTCCTTATAAATAGTGGTGTTCTGTTGAGTATCATCTATCACTACCTTATCCTCAGAAATAAAGCATCCATCTGTATCGACTATGTGTAAAACTGCTAGCAAATCATCATTTCTAAACTTTCTCTTACTTAAAAACTGTTTAACCACATCACCAATGAGTGCTTTAATCGGTTTTCTATTTTTATCAAAACTAAATAGGATATCCGTATGTTTAACCTCAAAACGGATATCATGCTGTTTGAATAATTGCCGTAATCTTTGGTTTAAAAGTACCTCATCACTATTTCCTTCAACAATTAACAATACGACTTTTTTTCTATTTTTCGCCATTTTGAATTCCTGCTTTTCTAAATGACGTTTTCATATCATACATGTTGGTTTCATCATAAATTTGCTCATCTTGCCCTCCAAGTTGTACAGCACGCAAATAAATATCCCGTGCATTACTCAACTTCCTAACACCTTTTAATTGGAGATAACGGTCCTCTTCATTTAGCGTAGTAAACCATAAATTACGAATAGGAAGAACTTCTAATATTCTTAAATTATGTGAAGTGAAAAATAGTTGTCCTTGTCCGTTATCACTCATAACTTCTAAGATTTCACCTAACAAATATTCAAAAATACCTGCATCTAATTCATCAATGACTACACAAGCATTTGGTTTATTATATACTGCGATTAAAGTACTAAGTATAGAGATAATCTTTAAAACACCTGATGATTCACTTTTTAATGGAAGTACAACATCTCCTTTTTTTGACATAAATTCGAAACGAATTTCTTCTTCATTATTCTTAGTTAATATTGGTTCCCCAATAGTTCTTACTTTTATTTCAAGACCAGGTATGATGTTCTTTAACACAATATTAATTTGTTCAATTACTCTAACTATCACTTCAAACAACTGTATAGGTAAATTCATTTCACTCATTTCTAAAGGAATGTTGCCTCGGTCGTTTTCATGATGAATACTAAAGGGCATTATAAGATTGGAGACGACAAGACCATATTGATAATTATCAATAACATGTAAATCTAGAAAAAAGTCCTCAGTCATGTTTCTCATGATTTCTGCTTCGATCTCATTTGTAAAAACTTCTTTTAATTCTCCTCTAAAAACAAAAGAAGTATTATTTTCTAACGCCATACTTGTTGCTATACCAATATTAATTCTTTGTTTTTCACTCAATACATCTATACTTTTGTTTCGATATGTAATAATGCTGCCTGCTTCTTTACTTTTTTTATGTATACAAATAATTTCTTTAAACCGTTTGTTCTTAATATTTTCTCGGTAAGATATACTTTCGCTCATTATTCCCAATCTGTGTTTTCCAGCTGTTAACGAAACCTTATATTTTAAGAAATACTCTCCAAATTTATTTTTTACAATAAAATTAATTGTTAAATCAACAGATTTTTCATTAAAATAAATTAAGTGACTAGATACTTCTGGTAGAGTTATTGTTCCAATTAATTTATGTAGCAAACTAAAAGCATCAACCACAGCCGTTTTTCCTGATCCATTCTGACCATAAAAGCCTATAACATCAGCTTCCTTTAATTGTTCAAAATTAGAATTCGTATGAAAATATCCTCTTTTGACATTCTTTAAATTGTTGATTTCAACATTTGTAACTCTGATAATACTTGACATATTAAGGCTCCTCCAAAGTAATACTTAAGTGAAATTATATCACAGTGAAATTACTTTATACATTAATTCGGTAAATTTTTTACCAATTTATAAAATAAAAACACTTTTTATTCTCTTTATTAATCAATTTAGTCATATAATCGGTGAAATATTCATTAAATCAATATCTTTATACTGATTAATATTTGTTTGAATTATTTTCTATTCACAAATATAGTGATGTTCCTTATTATCTATATATAAGTTTATCTGTTTAAACCACACATCATTATGCACAATTCTAACCCTATACAATATTCTTGTTACGATATGTGCAAATCTCCTATTAAACCTATATATTTATAATAGGTAAAATAGATTAAGTAATAGCAGCCGAGGAGGAAACATGAAAAAACATTCAATATTAATCTTTGTTGTAATAGTACTAGTACTTTTGACAAGCTGTGCTGAAGTATCTATAACAACAGAAGATAAAATCGACAACTCACAGCAAAACCTTCAAGTTCATTTTGTTGACGTAGGTCAAGGTGCAGCACAGATTATTCTAAGTCCAAGAGGAAAAGTTATAGTGATTGATGCAGGAAATAACGATGATGAACAGCTGATGGTGGATTATTTACATAACCTTGACGTAAATAAAATAGATATTTTAATTGGAACACATCCAGATGCTGATCATATTGGAGGCATGGATGCAGTCATTGATAACTTTAATATTGGGAAGATCTATATGCCTAAAATATCTGCGAACACTCAAACTTTTGAATCCGTTCTAACCTCTGTCCAATCAAAAGGGTTAAAGATAAGCACTGCTGATGAAGTATTAGAGTTCGGTATTGAACATGAAGTATATTTAAATTTCCTTGCACCTATTGGAACTTCTTCAGACCGAAATGAAATGAGTGCAGTAGTAAGATTAGAATATGGTAATCATTCTTTCTTATTCACTGGAGATGCTGATGACAAGAGTGAAAATGAAATGATTGAAAGTCGTGAAGAATTAAAGTCAACTGTACTGTTAGTTGGACATCATGGTTCAAGTACTAGTAGCACACAAGCTTTTTTAGATAAAGTTAAACCTGAATATGCTGTTATTCAATCTGGAGAAGGAAATAGTTATGGTCATCCTACTGATGAAGTATTACAACGGTTAGATAATGTAGGTGCTGAAATCTATAGAAATGATCTTCAAGGAGATATTATTTTTACTAGTGATGGTCAGACAATGAGTGTGAAAACAAAAGCCGATAACAATCAAGCAAAAGAGGAAATTGAACGTCAATTAACTGAAATAGATTCCAGTATAGAAGGATTAAGGAAAAACCCTGACATTGAAGTTCATAGCGTACCATTGAAAAGTATAGAACCTCATATTCTAGCATCGGCTACAGTGGATAATGATAACCCCTCTCAAAATTCAACTGTAACCGTAACCGTGAAGGTAGTTAATGAGAATAACATCCCTGTAGAGGGTGCAGTAGTAGATTTGAAGTTAAATTATAAAACAACAACTACTTCATTTGATGATGGTGTAACAAATTCTAATGGGATAGTATCAATACCATTTGAGATTGGAAGAGCTTCAAAAGGATATACTGTAGATGTCGATGTAAATGTTCAGTCTGATGATCTTTATACTAATACAAGTACTTCATTTACTCCACAATAAGAGGTGATTTAATGAAAGGCATTGTTGACCGAATTGAAGGAGAAATTTACGTTATAGAGGTTAAGGGTAAGACTAAAGATGTTGAGAAATCTTTAGTTAATAAAGATGTAAAAGTAAATGACGTAGTCGTGTTTAGAAATGGAGAATGGTCTGTAGATGAAAATGAAACTCTTAGGAGATCAGAAAAAATTGCTAAATTAATGAATGATGTTTGGGATGATTGATTGTGTTACAACAATTAATTCAATAAGAGAATTACAGATGGATCACTTTATAAATATAAGCTTAGATCACTATTTTTAAAGTACAGACATATAACGTAGAATTATCTCAATCATGAGAAACCTAGTTCGAAACATTTTAGAACTAGGTTTTTTCTTATAAAAATACAACCATTTATCTGTAAAGAGTGACAGTACATTATTCAAAATGTTTATGTATATAGTATAGAATGTACTTTATATAACTAAAATATATCAATACTTCCCTTTCGAAACTTAACAAATGTCCTTTATCCCATATTTCAATCCCTTTTGCTAAAGATAAGTCTTGAACCGACTGATTAAAGTAGTTATTAGTAACTACAATTTATGATCATATTTGTATTTTGCTTTGTATTATTCAAATAAATTTTAAAACCTCATTGTAATTCTCAATTTTTATACCTATATCCTATCCTTAAGACTATCTTTCCTTTATGTATTTTGGTTTTCAAAAAAATCATGATTTAGATTTATCTTTTATAACTTTACTTACAATTGCATCTAATATGGAAATTGCTTGATCTCTTGATTCCTCATTAAAATGAAAAATACGATTAATCTCTCTATATGCTGATAGAATATTAGCGTCAACATCCTTACCATACTTCAAGACATTGTCTATACTTGAATTACGATCTTCAATAAGTGAGTCTAGTAATCGCTGTATGTATAGGTCGGCGAATTTATCTAAGTTATCTCCTTTAGCAATTAATCTACGAAAATTAAGTACCTCATTTAAATATTCTTGTGAATCTTTGGTATCATGACCAACCCTGATAGATGAATTATTGAATGGATTTTTTTCCTCCCCTATATATAAGTTCTCTAATTGTTTTTTAAATGAAACTTCATTACTATCGAGAGGCTTACGATCATAAATTTCTTTGTTTTTACCTAAAAAATTATCCCGCATTGAGATAAGAACTGATTCTACTTTCTCACGGTTACTAGTGAAAACTTCCACCAACCTCTTTGTATATCTTTCATTAGAAAAGATCTCATTATAACACTCTTGAAAGATCATATCCCATCTATGCCGATGTACACCGGAGTATCCCAGCTGATTTTCTTTAATATATTCCCCATTAACCCTCTTAGCATTCGCTCTAATAGTATTCCAACGCATATCTTTCCAATTAGTAATTGAAGATTTATCAAAAAACATAATAAGAAGTTCTTTTACTTCTTCTTTTATTCTTTTGTAACTTTCACTTTCTTTACTTTCCAGTTCTTCTATAAGTTCCTCTGGGATTATGTCTATACTATTTTTTTCTTTAATAAGAATTGAGATCAATATTTTCCTCATTCGCTCCTTATTGATTACATTAAACTTTGGATTTCCTGTACCACAAAATGCTCCTATGTTAGTTCTTAGCGTCTGATATACAATCGTCTTTTTTCCAGTGCTAAATTTTAGTTTTTTATCTAAAGCTTGTTTCAATTCAGATGAAAAAAGATATTGAACAGCTTTAGGGGCATTCACATCTCCCAATTTCCAAGAAGTATTCACTTCCTTATTTTTTAAGTTGAATATATCAATCCCAGTAAAAATACAATATAAGGTGACCTGAGGTTCAACTTCATATATCAGAGGTACAATGTAATCTAATTCTGTTGGACGGCCAGAATCTAATTTCTTTAAATAAAGAACAGCGTCAATCCCTTGCTTGGCAGTGTTTAATCTCTTCTCTCTATTTTCTTTTTGTTCAGTAAAAAAATCTTTTAGCAATCTTTTTTTACTAACACCTTTTTCGATATGATCTAAACCATATGTATCTACAAATGTTATTGATTTTATATTTAAATCATCAAACATTAAAGCAAATTCATTTGAAAATGAATCCGTTATAGTCACCTTTCTAATCATGGAAGTTAGTGAATCTATTCTTATATCCAAATTGCCCTTTTTGCTTTTTTTAGATATTGCGACAGTTTTTAAACATTTAGACAGGAGATTTTGTTTTTCTGTATTCAAATCATTTAATTTAAATACTAACTTACCTTTAATACCTAATAACTGAAATTGTTTCTGAATAGTTTCATAAAAACATGAAAATACATCCTCTATAAATATATCTAAATCATTACCGAAGAAATTCTCTTTATTCTGCGAATTTTGGTCCATTATTTCAGTACATATAAAATCTAAAATATTATTTATATAAATAGGTACAACATCATTTGAACCAGTATAACGCTTATAAAGACTCATTTTTTCTTTTTCATTTGACTTTCTGATAACTGATGTTGTTTTAAGTTGACTCTTTACCCCCTCCCCTTTCTCAAACAAAAAATCAAATTCATGGACAGAGAAAAAGCCTTTCTTTTCATATAAAATTTTTTCAAGCTGTTTTTTTAGAGAATGTTTATCCTTACATATATATCTTTCTTTTGGATAAGAATAATGATATATTCTTCTCACAATTTTATTTTGTACTTTACTTTTCTGCTCTATACCTCTACCTTTCTTCTGAACATCACTTATTACATCTTTAAAACCATAATTAATGATTTGACGGAGTCCGTCGTCTTCGTTATTATTTGCCAAATCTTTAAACTCAATCATTTTAAGTAGTTCAAACTCAATATCCTGTAAAAAATCGTCATCAAATATTTTCATACATTTAATTTCTTTTTCTAGATTTGTAATTTCACTTAGAATACTAAGATAATTTTCCACTATTATTATATTGTCAATTTCTCCTTTGTTGATTATTAACGGAGAAGTAATGTTTATTATTTTACTCCCAATAACATGACCACTTTTTTGTTTTTCTTCGTTTATGAGATGTAACTTAGCATTTAACTCCTTCATATAGCATAAATGATCTTCATAAATGTCTAACTCTTTAAATCCAAAGTAGTTAACAAACATAAACGAAATAATATCAAACCAGATGTCGTCTTTTCTCTTCTGACAAAAATCCTCCCTATTATGAAACAAAACTTCTACATTCGGTTTCTTTTCGAATCTAGTAAATATATACTCAACTTCCGTTCTAGTCGTTTGTCCATCACCAGAGGAGTTAATCTTATCTCTGTTCAAGGCGAATGATTTTATAAAAGATGATTTCCCTGCCCCACTTCCACCAATTACAAGTACGGATAGATCTTCCTCTTGGTCTGATCTTTCCTTTAGCCATCTGATTTCAAGTGAATCTTCTACTTGTTCAAATAATATACATCCTGACTCTCTAAGATAATTCATAATATGTTTCAGAGTTATAAAATAGATATTCTTAAACGGATTTCCTTCATTCTCCAAATAAGGTATTGATTGATTCATACCTATCAATGTATTATTATCTGAAAAAACTGGTGCCCCAGACAATCCCTCTAGAATCTGATAATCTTTAAGATCAGAATAGTGGTGATAATCATCCATAATTCTATAAGACAACACAGTATTTTTAAAATTTGATAATAATTCAACCTCTCCATTTAATACGATCTTGTCATTGGTCTCTTCTTTAATAATTCCAGGAAAGCCAAATGTCTCAACTCTCTGCCTAGGTAATGGATCCTCAAATGATATTTTATGATTAAATGGAAGTTTATGATTTTTAATTCCAACTAATATTGCAAATACATCATCTTCTTTTAATAACGAATCACCAATAAACACATTTTCTATTGAATACTCAATCGTATTATGATTGAAATCAAAGATATCTATCCTTATGTAGTCATTGATATTACTTTTAATCTTTTTTTTATCTATACTATCTATGCCATCATTCCACAGTAAATGAAATGTCGAGAGAACAATATAATATTCAGTTTCAGAATTTTCCTTATATTTACAGGGGAGAATTATGCCTGTTGTCATACTATTAAACGTTGATACTTTCACTACATTTGTCAACATTTTGTTAACTCCTTCCTTTTATATTTCAATTAAATTTACAAACTTTATTTGATTACTATCTTTATAATTTGAAAGGAGATGAAGTCCAACTGGGCAGAAAAGTTGGTTTTCTGGTCGTTCTAATATCTTATCTAATACAACAGTACTGGGATGGTGACTTGTACTTTTTGATAGAGGTAACATTATTTGCTTACAGTGGTATTCATCCATAAGATTAAGTATTTTCTCATTATTACTTATCGATCCATGATGCGCCAGCATGATTAAATCAAAAGTTGAATTAAATTTTATATTTTGTAATTGTTCTAATATTCTTGAATAGAAATTATCACTTGAGAGTAAAATGGACCTCCCCTTATAATTTACAACGAAGGATAAGGAAGATTCATTAATCAATTTTGAGTCTTTTTTTTGGACATTCCACTTTTTCATTAGCCTCTTTATTGTTTCTTTTAATGGAAGTAGAATATCGATAATAATTAGATCTTCTTGCTTATTAATAGGTTCCAGTTTATTAATACCACGAACACAAACCTCAAAACCATTAATCTCAAATCTTTTATTTTGTTCATAGGTACGAACTAATGAAAGATTCGGGAATTTATCGATTATTTTCTTCAAACGAATTCCTTGTTTGTAACTAATGGTTGCTGGATCAACAAGATCATTAAAAATAATAAAACAATCTTGTGATAAATCTATGTATTTCTCAACATCAGAATGATTGAGTAGTTTCAATACTCCACCTATATGATCATCGTCAATGTGAGTTACAACTATTCCATTAATACTTTTCCTTTCACATCCGTGATCTTCATTTTCCTCAGAATGAGTAGGTTGAATCATATCCATAATATTATCAATGTTAATTGGATTTCTCTCAGGACCACCATCAACTAATATTCTAACCATTCGACCTTCATTGTTAAAATTAATAACGTATGAATCTCCAAAGCCAACATTAATCATTTCAATATAAAACCTCAAATAGTATCTCCCCTTGTTACGTAATAGATATGTATGAGATTAAGGATTCGACAAAATACTCTTTTCCCCTTCCATCAGTTTCCAAAATCTTATGATTAGAACAAACCTTTCCAAATTAGTTATTTCACGATATGGTCCAAATCATAATAAAGCGCATCTCTTAAAGTTTTATTAAAACTGTTAAAAAGACATTATTATAAATGAGAGTCTATTATCTTATATGATGTGTAACATTATAAAGACAATAAGTCAAAGGATAGATAAAGTAGAATTATTAACTTTATCTATCCTTTTTTCTGTTACGTCTTCTTTTACTTTCATCTGCTACAAATGGGCCAGATCGTATTATGAGGTTAGCCAGTATTTCTGGTTGACCTATTTTTAATAGGTATTATTCTTAAAGTAGCCGGGGTAGAACGTTCGGGCCATTGGGATTCGATCCCGTCCACAATACTGTTCACCCCCTACTTGTAGAAACATGTTTGAGGCTGGTTGGGACATTGATCCCGTATAACAAGCGAAGCTATGAAACTACAAGATAGGTTAGGGGCTGCCGGCAAATCTATTAAAGGGAAGTGATATGGCATGGATCCAGTCATTGGTCTGGATGTTGCAAAAGGAGAAAGCCAAGTTCAAGCCTTTCTAGAAAAGAAAACTCCTTACAAAAAGAGTTTTAAATTTAAGCATAATCGAATGGGCTTACATGATTTTTATTTATTTTATCAGGAATTAGAGCAATTAGCTGGTCAATCTCCCAGTGTTATTTTTGAATCAACGGGACACTATCACGAGCCTGTCTTGCAGTTTTTAGAGGATCATGGTGTAACCTATTATTTAGTTAATCCTGTCATTTCATATGAGGCTAAAAAAGTGAGTCTACGAAAAGTTAAAACAGATGCAATAGATGCTTATCACCTCTGTGAGTTGTATTACAAGGAAGACTTAGAAGCATTTCAAAAGAAAAGTGTTCAAACACTAAACCTTCGTAATCTCAGTAGACAACATGATTCTTTGACGGGAACCTACGTACAAACCAAATTGCAGTTTCACACTATTTTAGATCAGATCTTTCCTGAATATAAAGGTGTATTTGGGGATTTATTTTCAAAGGTTTCCTTACGCACCCTACTATCTTTTCAGACACCTAAAGAGGTTGAAGAACTGAGTCTTAGTGAAATTGCATCTGAAATTCATCATTTATGTAGGAGTCGTTCTGAGTCCTGGTCCATGAAGAAGGCGGAAGAATTGAAATCTGCCGCAAACAAAAATCCATATAAACAAACACTTTATTACAGCCATCTTATTAGTTTAAGAATGTATATTGAAATGCTTCTTCAATACCAAAAACACCTATCCCAGTTAGAGGCCGAGATAGATGCTATGGCTCAAGAGTTTGAATCTTATCATATTATTCGATCAATTCCCGGAATTGGAGGTAAGATTGCGGCAACAATCATCTCTGAGATTGGTGAGATTGATCGATTTAATAACCCTAAAAAGCTCGTTGCCTTCGCAGGAATCGATCCTAGTGTTCATGAATCAGGCAAATTTAAAGCGAGTATTAATCGTATAACGAAAAGAGGCTCTAGTAAGCTCAGACAGGTTTTATATACAGCAGTACAATGTGGTCTGATAAACACTCGAAATCCTAGATTAAAAGAATTCTATGATAGGAAACGAGAGGAAGGTAAGCCACATAAAGTCGCTGTCATTGCTTGTGCTAATAAGCTCGTTCATTGGATTTATGTTTTACTAAAAAGAAAAGAGACATTTGTGATATAACTTATACCATAAAAATCAATTAAAAGAAAATTATTCCTATTACTTTTAAGGAAGATTATTTGGTATGTTTATTTTCATCTTAACACAACAAGAATAATTTTTTTAGAGGTTATTCTTGACTTCCTATTAGCTGGTATTGTGGAAGAACTAATCGACTTAAGTATGATATTATTAATTACAATATCTAAAGTAAAGTGCTAATTTAGCATAGCATTAATGTTCAATAAAATAAGATGTTTATATATAAAGGAGACCATATGAATATTAGATTGTTAGAATCATCTGATGCAAAAAAATATTGGGATTTAAGGTTGGAAGCATTAAAAGAAAACCCAGAGGCTTTCGCCCAAAGTTATGATGAAGCTATTAAAAGAGAAAATCCAATAGAAGGTGTGGCCAAAAATATATCTAGTAACGGAAACTTCACTTTTGGAGCATTTAAGGGTGAAGAACTGGTAGGAGTTGTTACTTTACTACAAGAAACATCAATAAAACTAAAACATAGAGCCAATATATTAGGAATGTATGTTAGTCCTCAAATGCGTGGATTAAGTATTGGTGAAGAACTCCTTCTTATTGCAATCAAAAAAGCAAAATCTATAGAAACGCTAGAGAAAGTCAATTTAACCGTTGTAACAACTAACGTTGCTGCAAAGAATCTATATGAAAAATTAGGATTTAAAATCTTTGGATTAGAAGAACAAGCATTAAAAGTACATGATGAGTATTATGATGAAAATTATATGGTATTGATTTTGAATGATTGAAATTTTTCTTAAAGAACGATGAACATTGGATGATTTTAATTAGATGATATGCCTCAACAAATTGAACCTTTGGGGTGGAGTTGTATTAATAAATTGACTAGTAAGTAATAACAGTCGGAAAAACAATCATTTACTCATAAATATAGATAGGAGATAATTTTGTAAAATATGGCTTTTTTCAAAAAATTAAGTTTCACCATATTATTTTTCTCATTGTTTTTTCTTAGCTCTTGTAGTAACTCTTATACATTAGAATCTAAAAGTAGTAGTGATAATTGGGAAGTAATTTATACTTTTGTAAGTTCCGGTGAATATGGAACTCAAACTGCAAAATTAAATTATTTGGGTGATAGAAGTGATTTTATAAAAAATGTAAATATAGAAGTGAAATCAAGTATTGGTACTTCTTCTGGTCATTTTAAAAATGTGACAGGGAATAGGTTTGATGATATATCAGCAAGTGGAGGGAGGAATCTAAAAATAAAAGAAGATGAGATTATTGAAATTATTATTGAATGGGATAATCAAATAGAAGAATTATATATAGAATTATAGCAAGTGAAGAAGTTCTGATAGAGATAATAAGTTCTTCCACAAAATGGCGCTTTTGTTGAACAAGAAGTAAAAGTTGATACATATTACATGTTCAATATGTATCAACTTTATTTATTATGGTTTTTTATAAAGACTAGACTAGATTAGTTAACTTTATAATTCTGTATATCCCTAAAACTTTCTCTATTTAAACAATTCAAATTGATTAGTTATCCATATTTTGTTTTTTTCTGCAATATACTGTTCCGCCTGAATTAATCTTTGTACAAGTTCTTTCTTAGTTAAGGACATGTATTTATTTTCTACGTTTTTTAAATTCCTTTGCAAAGTTAGCTTTTGATACTCAGCACGTTTGACGTTTGTAAATTGTTTAAATCTAGATTTATGACTTTTTTGTTTCTGTTTATAAGTTTTACTATGTTGTTTATAATGGTCGTACAATTCTGGATTAGAACGAATGGTATTTTTATGAATACCTCTACCACTAGGATCGATTTCTTTGGACTTATCTGAAATTGTCTCAAGTGTGACAGGGATACCTTGATTGACTAAAAGATCAATTGCTTCTTTTCCTAATTGAATCGAGCGATTTTTTTGTTTCTGATGATTATCCTTTAACCACGATCGTTTACTTGTCGAATTGAATGTGTGGCTCATATGTTTGTTCCTCTCTATATTCTTCAATTAACTTTATTTCTTTTAGCTCATTACGTGCAAGCTTTCTCATTGTTCTTGCTTTTTTTACTTCGATATTTAGTCCCATCTCTGAGTATCGTTTCTCCATATCTTTTGATAAATTAATCACATCAAATAATTCTTGTTTTTTTTCGGGTTCAGGTATTTTAGCATGGCATCCTAAACATTCCATCTTAATTGGACATATATGATCTGTTACACATGTGCCCCCTAATACATTGTTAAGAACACCTACTCTTTCTTTATGTTCCTTTAACTCTTTTTCAAGCTCTTGAGGACTTCGAAGCACCGTCTCATCTATGTCAATATAGTCAGAAATCACATCATGTAAATCTCCAACGGATTTAGCTACCTGAGTTGGAGTTGGCTCTGAATAATAACCAGTTATGTTAACATCTCGTTGGTGCAATATTTTTGCCACAATATCTACAGGCATTTTCTGTCGTTGCACAGCTTCTGTAGCAAAAGCATGCCGTAATAAATGTGTTTTAACAATGACAGGAGTACCTTCTTGTGTTTCAAATCGTAATCCATGAAGTAAAAAATGCAAACTAGAGTATAAAGCATGATCTCTTAGTGCTTTATAATTATATTGGAATAAATAAGGTTTAGGTTTAGTAAACAAATGTTTTCGAGTGTGGCTATATTTAACACTTGGAATTCTATCATTCTTATAATGTTCTTTTAATAGTTTTGAAACTGATTGAATTAGTTTCATTGATTGTTCACTTATATAAAAAGGTTCTACTTCATCTCTACCTTTTGGAACGGCATAAAAAGAAAACCTTAATTTATCTCCAATTTTTATTATCCGAATACACTCTTTTGTATGGCTAAGTTGTAAAATTTCATTTAATCTCGCACCTGTTGTGGTCGAAAGGTCTAATGCTAACAATCCCAGCATTGTCGCTATATATAAAGGTTCCACATCTATAAGAATCCCTTTAGCTTTATCCTGTATTCGAGATATAAACTTGCTTGGGGTTAATATCCCTTTATGTCGTGAATAAAATGGTGTTGGGTTTTCATTCGAATCCACTTTTCCATAGCCCCACGTTTGTAATAACTGACGTTTTGATGTTATCTCGTTATCTTTAGAGTTTTGAGTCCATTTTCCAAATATTCCTTCTTCAAAAAGTTCCATAAACCAAAGACCATCTGCAAAATCTTCATTATCAATCCTTTCTGATTTTATAAACTCGACGAAGAATTGATTGTTTTCTTCTGAATATGTGCTAGTTTGATTTCTTGCAGTGCTTATAGTAGATAGAGAAAATTGATCTTGGTGGTATAATACAAAGGATGGTTTATCCCACAAACGAAAATAAAACCGTTCTCCAACTCGCTCAGGTTCATCGTAAGAAAAATCTAAAGGTAAACCTGTATTGTTCCTTTTGACTTGTTCACATGCTTTTAAAAAAGCTTGTCGTAGACGCTTCATTTGATTGCAACGGAAATGTCCCTCTGCACGAATTTGAGGAAGTAAAGGAACAATGGCATCTGTTTCACTCTTTCTAATGTTTTTTCTATCTTCAAAAACTGATTTTCTATAGGAAAAATCTCTTGAGTAAAAAGATGGATTTGGAAATAAATATTTCTTAAAGTCCGTTTGCTGTTCTCTGCTCAATTTTGATGTAACCCATTTACTTGTTTTAGTAGCCCCAGCTTTGTAATGTTTTAAAAAATCCATCCTCATATTATTAGAATGCTCTGAGAATATAGTGCCTTTTAGATATTGATACATATGAATTTCAACATCAAACTCTGATATGTCTTTTAAATGAAAACTATCAAATACATTTTTTAATCTATTAGAAAGTACTACACATATATTACTTATACTCTGAACATCTGCATTTCTCTCTCTATAAACAAACATAATAAGTAACAGATGATTGTTCCACGGCTTATCTATTACGTTATTAACAAAATAGTTTAAGTTTTTTTCATCTACTTTATCTAATATAAATGTACCTCTTATGTCTTGTAAGTGGAGAACTTGATTGTCTACTTTATTTAATAATTGTTGGTAAAAAGGAGAGTTTGATTTTACTGTTGTTATTTCCAATGTCATCACTCCAGTCCATCTAAAAACTCTTGTATTTTGTCATCGATTTTAAATTCTTTCGTAGTTTCCAAGGATGGTAGAAATGATTTTCCCTTTCGCTTACGTTTGTTTTGTTCGACATATTCTTTTTCATTTTTTTTCATGTGCTCTAGCATTCTATCATGTGATTCTCTATGTTTTTGTTCATCGAAATGATGTTCGTATATCTCAATAGTACTGCTATTTGACCATCTTACATATTTAATCAATTCACTTTTCCTTTGCTCTATTTCTGCTTTAGTTTTAGATGTATTATAAATTTCATTTACCCTTGTAGTAACAAACCAATGCCTTGATTTATGTGGGTTCAATTTTATCTCACATTTATTCATTGCTTTGTTCCAGTGATAATACCATGCATTATAATTATGAGGGGTTCCTGAGTCCGTAAGAAATATTGGTTCATTGTCTGGTAATGCTTCGAAATTACGGTTAAAGCTATCTAGTATTATGCGCTCATTATTTATGTATCGAAACAAAAGCTTTACTGTATCTTTACTAAAACGAAGAAACTTTACTCTTCTTCCATGACTCCCTTTATTGAATGTGTTGACTTCTTGAAACGATTTTCGGGTTCGATAATCTCCAATAGTTAACTTTATCACTTCAGATGCTCTTGCTCCTGTCTCAAAAAGCATACGAGCAATAACAACTTCTCTCAAGGACCAATTCACCTTTTTTCCTGCCTGATAAATTCTATAAGGTAGGTGTGGATCATCAATAATTTCAGGCCTCCATTCTTCATTGACAAGTTTAAAATATGAGTCAGTTAATCTCCGATGTGGAATAGGGTCTTCTGTGCCTGCTACTGTTGGCATACGAAGCTTTCCCTTTCTAGCACCTGTAGTTTGGTTCGTATATTCTTCCAAAATGGATTGGGAGTTTACAAGTGGATTAGAATACTTATATTGTTTCAATTGAATAAGGGACTTATAAAACGATTTCAAAGCTGATAAAAATCGGTTAACTGTGTTAGGACTTTTGTTTGTACGATTCACTAAGAAAAAAGAGTTATTCTCTCGTATCTTGCATGCCATTTCGTCCATAAGATAAGTTTCAAATGCTTCTCGTATAACTTGTGGATGGTCATCCCATTGAATACGTTTCCCCTGATAATTACTATATAGTTCCATCCAACCAAAAAAAGGAAGAAGTGATTTTAGATATGATAACGCAGAACTTTTGCTGATCTTCCCTAAACAATCTTGATAGAACTCCGTTAAGGGTAAAAAAGGTTCGTTTCGAGGGTCAAATACTAATAATTCAAATCGACTTTCAACTCCCTCAGGGCGATAATTATACCAATATTTAAATACAATGAGTTATCACCTGCTTAATCTGTGTTGTTATTTTGATTTTAAAAAAACATATTTTCAACTAGATATCTGATAGAAGTATGTGTTACAGTTTCTGAGATATTATACTCCACCTCTATTATTACTGTAAATAATTGATTTTGTAGTAAGATAGTGAGTTAGTTTAAAAGGTTTTTTACATGAAAAAAAGTACACCACTATATCAAGTGATCTACTTTTTGATGTAATGTATAACATTATATTAAAATACAAATTATCAAAGTAATATGAATAATATATATGTATTTAATTTTACAGAGTAAAATGCGCTTTATTATGAAAGAATGAAACAAACTAGTTATCTTTCAAATTTTCTTGTAATCATTTTTCTAACTCTTATGCCTTTTAATAATGAAATAAGTTGTTTTAATAATTCAATATCATTCATATATGTTGGAATCAAACATTCCAATATACCACTATTCAATAAAAGGCTGATTCACCAACACTGCCTTCAATTGGACTTTTCAATAAAACTTATAAGATCATTAATACTAACTTCAATATCATTTAATTTAATAAAAAATACTCTTACTACTACATTATCATTGCTCTTAAATTGAATATCTTCTGTATATATCATTTCATCACTATGTGGATACAAAAGCCAAATTTCATTTGTTTCATATTTTTTAGCATAGGCATACATTTGATACATATCGGATTGTGCAATTCCATAATTAGATCTCGAATCATTTTTAATTTTTTTCCATTTAGTGTCTAAAATAATTCTCCTACTATTCTGATTTTCAAGTACTATGTCTGGTTTTAGCGCAAATTGACGTTCGAAAAGGTAATATCCTTTGTCTTGCAATGAAACATGCCATTCTGTACCTGATAGAGCTTTTTTCAGACTTCTACCTACATACGCCTCAAATACTTTCTCCATAGGAAACAGTAATGCTCTTGCAGTTGTATTACCTGAAAATGTAGTAAAACTTTTATTTAATAAGAAAACTTTAGACCATTGTATTAAAATTTTATAATCTTTTGTATTTCTATCAATAGTAACTTTATTAAAATCTTTCACGTAATTGTGTGAAGTAATTATTAACTCAAAACTTGTTAATAATCGACGTATTTCCTTGATGTTTTCTGAACTTGAAGATATTTTCATGAGTTTTAAGAGTGTAGCCTTAATCAATCTATTTTCAGCTCTATTCATCCCATACTCATCAAACCTTACATAGAACCTTTCTTTATGAACAATATTTTTTTTAATATGTTCATTGAAAACTAGTTTTCCTTTGTAGAGATTACTATTACTTTCTTCTGAGTAGTATGTAGATTTCAAACCCTTTTTTACTAGATTTCGAACTTCTTGAATATATAAATTAATAAATATTTCATATAAACTCATTCGTTCTAACTTCAGGTTTGTATCATTAAAAACCTTACTTGGAAAATCCCTCATGCTCTTTAACATCCGTAAAAATGTACGTTTTGTATCATCTATGTCTTTTGAATCTATTTTAGGAAGAACTTGTATTTGTGTACCATTTTTCAATTGAACTACACCAACATAGTTCTTTGCACGAATGACTTTACCTACATTCCGTCTCGAAGTAAGACTAAAAAAATCTAAAGCATCAGACTCCTCTTCATTTTTAAATGTTAAAATAAGATCTTCTAATTCTTTAAATGATATGCTGTCTAGATGCTTATATTGACTGTCATTTTTATATTCTTCATTACAGGTAATTAACTCATATTCTTTAATTTCCAATAGTTTCTTCTGCATAGATTCTTCACACTCTACTCATAGATTTTAATGTAGCTTTCCTCTTTATAAAAAGCATCATTTTGAACACTAAACTTCTTTTCAGGAAAATCAACATCTGGATTACCTTTAAAGATTTCTTTTATTTTTAATGCCTCATCCTTAATAAACTTAAAATCCTCATCTTTTTCGTTATCACCTAAAACGAGTTGTATTTTACTGTAATCTTCATAGAAATACTCTTGCATCAAAGGAAGAATTGAATTTTGAAAAATATCAGCAAGTGTCTCTAATGTTGGCTCTTTAGCAAGTGAAACAAAATAGGCATGTCCTATCGTATGTTCACGATCAAACAGGAATTCTATTCTTGCATTAATCGTTTTGAGCATCCTCATTATATCAATTTCACCAACTTTAATTCCCTCTAATACTTCTTCGTTAGGCATTATTTCTATAAATTTAAATCTTCGTCTTAGTGCTGTATCCATTAATGCAATCGATCTATCTGCAGTATTCATAGTTCCAATTATAAAAACATTATTAGGTACACCAAAATCAGTCCCAGAATATGGTAACCTTGCTGTTGTTGCTTCTGGTTTTCCTAATCGTTTAGTTGATTCAATCAATGTAATTAATTCACCAAAAATTTTAGAAATGTTTCCTCTGTTAATTTCATCAATAATAAAGACATAGTTCTCTTTGTTCTCTTCTACAACAACATCTTGATTATTTAAATGTTTATTAATCAGTTTATTCATTTCTGTTTGATCAATCTTATCAAGTCTATAAACAGTAGAGCTTGTCAGCTTAGTTCCTTGATTAATATTAACTATATTTTCTTTAATGCCAGTTGCTATCCATTGAACAGATCTGCTTCTGGGGTATTGATCAACATCATCAAGCCACTCAGCACCCCCTGTAACAATTCCAATTCCATCAATATGCTCCTGATCTAACAAAGTCAGAACAATATCACCAACTTTCATTTCATCCTGAAAGTACATTAAAATACCCTTTTCTTTATTTGAATGGAATACAGACTTATCCGTTAAAACTTTGTCTCTATTTGCCCAATCTATTCTTATCCTATTATTTTTAAAACAATCATCTTTAATCTCGTTGATACCGCTGCTTTTTAAAGATACTTTCCATATAGTAGGGCTCGAGTTTATTCCTAACGAGGTACTCTTAACCTTAATCTGCTTTGCTTTATCACAGAATTTTTTAAATGAACCAGACTCAATTTTGTATTCTAAATTTTCCGTGTCTTCATCATCATGAGATGTTAGTTTTGGCTTTATACCTTCAATGAACTCTTCATATCCATATGATTGGTGAAATGTAGTAAATGCTATCTTGCCATCAGCTTTATACTTTTTATATCTTTCAAAAACAGATGAATACAATTCTTGATTAACTTCATCAATTGATTTTTTCTCAATTATAGCTACAGCATAAATTACAGTATTATATGTTTTACCCGTGCCAGGAGGACCATATAATATCATATTCTTATTACTTTCTAGCATATTCAATTTCCCCTCCCTAATATTTGATTCCATACCATCATTCGATGGATATTTTGTAGTTTCCGTACCTTCACCTAAGACAAGTTCATAATAAGGAATTAAAGCATTCACTGCGTTCAACATACCATTAATTATCCCTTTATCATCATGGAATTTAGTTTCTATATGATCTCTAGTGATAATCCGAGCAATTTGAATTTTTCTATAAATCCCATCATCAATAAGCTGCTTAACTTCTTTTGTTGAAAGAGTTAGATCTGTCTTCATTTCCTTTTTGCTTGCAATGTATATTAAATCGTCTGACGCTTCTGAAATGTCTTTATTCAATAATCGATGATGCTTGATGTAATCTTCATCTTTACTTTGTTTTTCATCTAATTCCACAGAAAATTTAAATCTAGCCTTCCCCTCAACAATCTCAGCGAATAAAGATAAGCTTGTGGGACAATCCTCTTGACCCTTCATCTTCATCTGCCTCCATAGGTATTTTCTTGCTTTGTTTCCTCCACCGTTCAACCATTTGCGTTTACCATATCTCTTTAATCCAAAACGTTTCTCACATAGATCCACCATTTTATCTAGTTCATCAACAGCGGCACCACCTGCAGCCTTTAACTTTAAAAGCACAGGTTTCCTAGATGGATCTGCTTTTTTAGGATCTTGGTAAGCCTGTCCTCCGTATTCATCAAGATAATCTAAGATGGATATGCATTTAATATCATTAGTTGAAATTTGAACATTACCACCTGTAAACATTAATGTATATTCCTTAGTAATAAAGTCTTGTATTTCTTTAATTTGTTTAGGTCCTAGATTGGTATTCACTATATCACTTTGATTTAGATCCGGTACTTCTTTAATCCCGCCAAATTCACCTTGAAAAGATAGACGCCTAGATGAATTATCTCCTTCACGAAGATAGTTAAATGTATTTTTAGTATGGTCCGCATTAAACCATTGTGAAATTCTTGCACTATTAACATTTTGTTTACAAAGTTCTAGAGCTTTGTTTTGTATATCTTTTTGTTTAAAATACATCATCTCCCGATTTGGATTAGTAGTATTATAGTATGTTTCATAGGCCATTATTGCTGTCGCTAACCATACAGATTCGTTGACTTCATACTTACTCATGACTTCACCTACCAATTTTTCATTTCTTTTATTATACAATGATCTTTTATATTACATAAGAAGTATGCTAATGAAAAAAAATGAGATGATTAAAATTATAGTTGAATGGGATAATCAAGTAGAAGAATTAAATTTAAGATTCTAGGCCAATAAAAGATTAATCTTATTGGACTTAACATTTCCATAATATTGAATAACCCTTTTATTCTTGGGAATAGTAACAATCGAGGTGAAGAATAAAATGGATTATGTGATATTAGCTTTAATTTTATTAACTGGATTAGGGGTATTCATATGGAAAAATCCCCATTTTTTTCAAATAAAATTAAAAAAATTTATACAATCCGACTTAGAATTTAAACAAACTTTAGCAATGGGATTGTATTATCGCTTCAATTATCCAACAAGAAAATTACCTGATGGCAGAGTCATGTTTGAAAAAAGCTCTAAAACTTTTCTAAAAGAACGCCCTCTTGATTTTGAACATTTTGTTGCTGATCTTATTAAGATAAACTATGGTGGGCAAGTTACTGTTTCAAAAGGATCAGGTGATTTTGGTATCGATTTTGAACACAGAGTAAAGGGGGCTTTGTATTTGGGTCAAGTTAAAGCATATAAAAATGACATTCCATATGATCCAATAGCATCAATACATTCAAACATGGTTAAGCATGACGCAAAAGGTGGGTATGTTATCAATACTGCTGGATTTTCTGAGGGAGCAAAACAATATGCCAAAGGTTTGAATATTAAACTTATTGATGGGGTAGAGTTAGTAAATTTATGGCTAACTTCTTTAAAAGTACAACAATACACTCAGAGCGATGAATTAGAGAGTAATATAGTTTAGAGTCAATTAATTAAATTTTGTGAAATAAAGTTTTATTATTATAAGGGGGTTCTAACCACCTTTAACAGATCCGTTCAAAGTTGAGCGGACTGTTTTTTTCATCTTTGCCTGTTTTGATTTCTACTTTAGGGATAGTTTGTAGACATTTCACTAATCTTCACTAATTATGTAATAATTTTAATACATTTCATCTTTTTCGAAGAGGATATCTCTATTTCCAATAATATTATGACCTTTTCCCATCTTTAATGATCTCTAGATCGGCTACACTTAACTGGACAGAAAAATTAAGGTCAAGTAGAATACAACTAATATCATTGAGGAGAATCTACTATGACAAAAAGAAAAAGAAGAACATTCACGCCCGAATTCAAACAACAAATGGTACAGCTTTATAAAAGTGGCAAGCCACGGAAAGATATTATCCGAGAATATGAATTAACACCTTCTGCTCTCGATAAATGGATTGTACAGAGTGAGACATCAGGATCGTTTAAAGAAAAAGATAATCTAACTCCAGAACAAATCGAACTAAACAAACTTCGGAAAGAAAACAAACAACTGTTAATGGAAAATGATATTTTAAAGCAAGCAGCGCTGATCATAGGACGAAAGTAAATGTGATTAAGAACAATCGTCACAAATACTCAATATCAGCAATGTGTAGAGTCCTACAAATTCCAAAGAGCACTTATTATTATGAAGCAAAAGATAATTCCTCAGAAGATGGTTTGACATCTACCATTATCGACATCTTCAATGAAAGTCGTCAAAATTATGGAACTCGCAAGATTAAGTTTGAGTTAAATAAGTTGGGATATGTGATATCTAGACGACGGATTGGTCGGATCATGAAAGAGCAGGGATTGGTTTCTACCTATACAATTGCACAATTCAAACCACACCCAACAACATGTAATGAGTCTAAGCAAAAAAATGAATTGGATCGTAAGTTTGATCAAGAAGAAGAATTGAATGTGGTCGTCAGTGATCTAACCTATGTAAGAGTCAATCAAAAATGGCATTATGTATGTGTATTTATTGATCTCTTTAACAGAGAAATCATTGGGTACAGTACAGGTCCTAACAAAGATGCAGCATTGGTTTATCGTGCATTTGCTTCCATCGGGAGGGACCTTCGTAAGATACAGTATTTCCACACAGACCGTGGAAATGAATTTAAAAACAAGTTGATAGATGAAGCGTTAGAGACATTTGAAATTAAACGATCTTTAAGTATGAAAGGTTGTCCCTATGATAATGCCGTAGCTGAAGCTACGTTTAAGATCATCAAAACAGAGTTTATTAGAAGGCGTCAATTTGCTAGTTTAGAAGAGTTAACCATAGAATTACAAGATTATATACATTGGTTTAATTACATTCTAATTCATGGAACATTAGGATATTTAAGCCCAATTGAATACAAACTTGAACACCTTAAAAAAGTTGTCTAGTTTAGCGTTGACATTCCATAATTCACACTCTTCCTTCTTAAGTATTTTTTATATTTCTGTATGACTATATATCTACCTCTAACAAGTCTGTTTAATACTGAGGGGAAAGTTTTTTTCTTTTCCTGATATATTACAACATACCCTCTCAAATAGCCATATTACTTTATAAAAATTATCTTTTTTCACCCTTTTTAATAATTTCATTAATCCTTCTTCTTTTTTTTTCTACATACTCATCTGTATCTCTTATATCTTTTTCTATCAATTCTTTTGTGTTTTGATTTTTTAACCCTCTAAAAGTTCCATAAACTATGCTATTTTTCTTTTTCATAACTCCTGCCTACTCCTTTTTTAAAACTAGTTATTACCGAAGTAGGCCACTAATATACAAAAAAACTTTGGCACTAGGCCAAAGTTCCATTATTCTTCTTGCTCTTCTCATTCTTTCTGTACAAGAGATCATGAATGTGTTTCCTGGAAGCTTCAATCTCTTTATCTGATTCTATTATCTGTTCATTAATTAACTTTACTGTATCTCTTTTTTTAAGTTCTCTAACTTCGTATTTTACGGACACCTTCAACACCCCCAGAAAGTTTATCAACGATTAACATAAAAATATTATTTATAAGAGAAAAAAACATCTTTTCACTTATTATACCATATTCGGTAATTAATCTAGTAGTTGCATTGCTTTTTTTCAATTCTAAGTGAAAATTAACAATCCAATCTCCGTTTCTAATAACAACAATACGTAAATCGTCTGAGTAATTAATTTCTTGGGTCGTGTGAGTAGTAACCTTCATATTTTTAAATATGTTTTCGTCATTAATATATGTCCCTTGATTAATGATTCTTTTTCCTACTATAGATTTTTTTCCAACTTCATATATAGTAAAAGGAAATATTTTAAAATGGCTTAAATTTATAGTTCCATCTTCTATTCTATCAAATATAGAAGATACTTCTTCAATGAATAATTGTAATAATCTACTGAATTGAGCATAGTAGTTCCTTCTATCTCTGAGTTTAGTAATTACTAATTCTTGTTCTTCAACAATCTCTTCTATTTGTTCTGCTGAAAAGATATATTTTTCTTTTTCAATATTAAACTGAAGCTGTATTTCTTTAAATACATTCCTCATCGTTTCTGATAACCGTTCATCTATTACCTCTCTAGTTGATAAAGACTCATGCATATAATGGAATATTTCCTCAAATGTAATATCATGAGAAAAAGCCTCATTAAATAAACGAAACTCAGTTTTTTTAGCGAATGCATAGGCATCAATATGAAAACTTTCACTTTCTAATTCAATCATGTCTAGATAATTAACCCTTAAAGTGACTAAGTATCCTACGATAAAACTAATGATTACCCAATATTTTGATTGAATGATTTCTAAGTATTCTGTATTAGGTAAAAGGATAGGGAGGAAACTAACTATCAAGGGTATAGACAATGATCTTGACAATAAATTAGTGAATTGATTTTGTATATTTTTTATATTACTTAATTGAGTAATAGGTTTTAAAATTAGAACCAATATCCAATTACTTCTTTTTGTTCTATTGTTTTGATCTCTAAACTTTTTTATATTATCATCAAACGTTTTAGATAGTTCTAAAATTCTGTTTGTGTAATACTTTTTTCGATCATTATCGTCTCTCATAACTTACCCCTTTCTAAGGCTTGTCCATGTTATTTTACCATATTAATCCAAGTAATAGATTGGATTTACTATAGTATTTAAATCTTTGCCGAATGGAAGGCATATTATTTAGTGTTTAGTGTATTGATAAAAAGTGTAATCTCTTCCCTTTTCTTGTTCATCCTCAATTTCTTTTTCCTCAATCACAAAATCAGCGTACAGGCCTCCAATGATTCCAACATATATTAAAACAGTAAAAGCCTGATTTATAGAAAGTAGATTGTTTTTTACGAGAATTAATGCTGCTAATTGAGTCATCATATGAAAAGAAATTAAAATTATAATTAATCTTTTTATCTTCATTTTTTTGCCCATCATCTATGTAAAGGGAGAGCCCCCTTATACACTCATGAGGGCTCCCTCCTCTATATTTTATTTTTAAATTAATTTAGACCGCATAATGATGTGTTGGTTTGATTTTTTCCTGTTGATTTTGCATTCTAATCACATTGTTATTAATGTACATTTGTCGAGACTTCTCTTCGTTTTTCATTTGAGTAATGACAAAAACTACATCTCTATCTATTTCTTTTTTGAAATTAGATACTTCCTTCTTGGAAATAACACCCTTTTTAATTAAGAGATCTATTCCTTCACTTGTCACCTTAGCATTTTCAATTACAAAATCGATTCCATACTCATTTGCAATATCATTTATATTAAATTGCGCTGGTTTAATCACGTAATTTACAGATCCAAAACTACAGGTCATTTTTTCTTTTTTTAGCTTTTCGCATAAAAGCATTTGCTTTTTTGCACCTGATTCAAGATCATCATAATGATGAAATTCTATGTTCGCTTGTTCCCAAAAATAAGCTAACTGCTCTAATAAATAAGATGAATAATCTAATGGTTGTAATTGTGGTTTAGCGTGTTTTTTGGGATACATTTTAATGTATCTTTCTCTAGGTTTTTCAAAAGGCTTTATTTTTTTAATGATTTCATCCTTCTTCATCATTTTGACAAAATCATCATTTAAGTAACCAAGATTAGCTAAATATTCATTAAGACCAACGTGATCCACTTCATACTTTGGCATCACTCGGTAAAAAGCAGATACATGTTTATTAAGCACTAATCTCTTACAATCTTTTGGAAAGCTAGCCATGATTTGATCTTTAATTATGTTCATTCGATGTTTAGCTCTTTGTTTCTCTGCATAGATTCCTTTTTCAAATATATCTTCCATAATTTTTGCTGCACCTACTAATTTTTCTTTCATCTTTATCTCTCCTAAATTACTCCCCGCCTAGTATAAGGGGAGTTGATTCTTAATCCCTGACTAGGAAGGGTAACTATTTAGGTTCGTTTTTTACTGGGTACTATTTTCAAAGAGAGTTACTCCAAGTTCTTTTTCTCTCTTTCTAATTTCTTCTATTGCTGCATTAACAGAATTTAGTCTAATGCCAAATTTGATAGTCATCACAGCTGATTTTTTTTCATATTCCAAAAATTGAAGCCAATGCCCCCATACTTTATCCCTAAATTGAAGGTATTCTTCATTCCCTATCTGTTTAATGATTCCCCAATTGGGTCTTCTTTCCAAATGTGAAAGTTCTGGAATGACTTCAGACATTTCTCGAAATTGAAAAGAAGTTAAGCTCTCAGCAGGGTGGCTACTTTTATTTGATTGAAATGTTTTTTGACTTTTAAGCTCTTCATATATTTCTTGCTCGCTTTTATCTTCGATCTTCGCTTTAAACTTGATTACACCGCCACCTTCACCACACCCAAAACATTTAAAAATGTTTTTTTCAGGGTTAATATAAAATGAAGGTGTTTTCTCTTCATGAAACGGACACAAGGCTTTATACTGACTGCGAGACTTCCTTAATGAAAGTCCATATATTTGAGCAACTTCATATATATCAGGTAAAAAATCACTCATATATCCTCCTCCAATCATTAAGATACTGCTGCAAGTTCAATATCATTAATAACAAAACAATTATCCTGACACGTTATAGTTATATGCACTCTACTATTTTCTCTAAGATCTAGTTCATTAATTTTCTCCATGATGTCTCCTAATGCGTACATATCTGCTTTTCTGTTGCAATCATCAGACAGAGTTAGTACATAATAAGGTGTACCCTGTTTTGAATTACCAGCTTTTATGCTTTTAAGTTGATAAGACATCCTAGGCACCTCATTAGGATGAGTTTGATATGATTCTGATCCCAGGTCAGTATTGTTCTCTTCAGATATTTCCATAGGATTTGGTTTGATTGATTCAGTCTTATTTTTATCTACTTCCTTATTTTCTGAAATTGCATTATCATTTATTGGCTGTTGAAATGGCGTGTTACTGTCATTTATGTCTCTAGGCGTTTCTACATTCATTTCTTCAAATGTATAGACACCTGTTAATGGAAACATGATTCTAAGTGCAGCAACCTCAGCAACTTTTTTAATCATGGCTGACGGCATTTGTCTCCATATGGATTTATTTGAATTTGCCTGATAATATTCTTTAAATGGTGCAAATTCAGTTTTGGGTACTACGCCTTTTTTATAGACAATAGCCCATCCTCCAATCACTTTTCCTCTAGTTGTCCCAAACTTGTGACGAACTTTTCCATTTTCAAATTCTAGTAAGTCTCCTTCACAGTACACTCCACTGTCAATGCCTTCATAATTGGGATCATTTTTTGCTGATTTTAAGTAACCATCTCTGGTTGTGATAAAGGAGTAATTGTACTTTTGATAATACTCACTCCATTTTTTAAGCATAATAAACTCGCCGGACATAGGGTTTAAACCGAGTTCTTTACATCTGTAAAGATACAGTATTAAATCTTCATCTTTGACATCATTAAAAGGTAAACTCATTATTTTGATAGCTGTAAGCTCCTCTGTAGTATATGAATCCATAATATTTGTTTTTTTACTCATTTTTTTGTCCTCCTAATATTTTTTGAATAAAAAAAGACCGCAAAACTCTAAAGAGTTTCTACGATCTTTTGGCTAGCAAGCACAATTGCTTACTTATTTACATTCAATTTCTTTGTCCAACATCATATTTTATATAAGGATAGGGATAACCCCTTGTCCTATAATAAATACGACAAGGGACTCCCTCCCTTCTTAAATTTAAACACAAAAAAAGTATGTTTGTATTTTGAACACATACTTAGTTTCTTTTTTCAGATCTCTGAGAACCAGAATCTGCAAAAATATGTTTTTTTGTTCCTCTCATTTTATCAGCGAGTATCATCCTATTTTGATACATGAGAAAAGTCGCTTAGTTCAGAATATTTCTATTTGAACCAGACCCGATAGCTTTTATGTGCTACTTGGATATCTATTTTAAAAATAGATTTCTACTCTTTTATTTAAAGAGATATTCATTTCATCTTATGTAATAGGAAAAGAATGGAATGAATATTATGCTCTCATTATAATATATTTTAGCTTATGGTGCAATAAAATGTAAAATAATTTGATTACTCTTTTTTATTTATTTTGGTTCCTTGTTAACTTGTTTGATAAAATAAAACTTATTGTTCAAAATAAAATTTGTATTTATGGAGGGAACGTTTAATGGTGTGGAAACCTGATTCGAATAAAGAAAACCTAGGATACCCAAAACCTGAGGAATTCGAAAATATGACTCAAGATCAATTTGAAAAATATTGCAATTCACTTTCCCTTGCCCCTACCCAATATGAATATGCTAAAGGAAATGCCTTGTCAAATCATTTTGATTTTATAAATACAGAACTAGAAAAAGTGGATATGGAAGGATTCCCAACGGTTAGTGTGAATAAGGATTTAGAGCTTGGATGGTTTCAATGGGGTGAACGATTAATGATGAAAAGAGAAGACTATGAAGATCTGTATGAAAGCTGCCGTCATAATTGGTCAAGAATGTGTGAGAGTCCTATTGAGTGTATCTTATTAAATGAAGTTAAAAAAATTGAACTAAACCCAATAATTAACTTAACTCTTGGTGAAATGCTACTTAAATGTAAAAGAGATATTGCAGGAAGGTTTACTGAGGGTGCAGGTGAACGATATGATCAAGTGTACATGACGATTGATGGGGATCGGCCAGTTCCTATTTTGATTGTAGAATGTGATGGTGAAGCAGATCACAATAATGTGAAAGATATAAAGAAGGATGCCAAGAAAGAGTATAACTTAAGTTATCACTTTCCATATGCACATGTACTTCGTTTTACCGGATCTGAAATTAATAATTCGAGTAAAAAGTGCGCTTCTATTATTAAAACAACTTTTGATTTTCTCTGTTCGATCTATCCTCAATTAAAAGCTAATCCAGACATGGTTGAAAAAATGAGGAACACAGCAATACAAAGATTTGTTAAAAGTATAGAATAATTTTTAAAGTATGGGAGTTAATATACGCTCCTTTTTCTTATTGCAAATTTGTTAATGGCTGTCACTTTTTCGAATTGATAAAAGGTGTATATCCAGTAAATGATGTTGCCAATGATGGTGTTACTCCCCGAAATCTCAGTATTCTTAAAATTTTAATGATAAGAATAACTACATTATTC
>NZ_JAVAMP010000013.1 GCF_030730905.1 Chengkuizengella axinellae
TGCTGACTCTAGTTCAGATTAGAGTATATTTTCAAAGTAATACTCATTAAAAAATGAAAGGTGGATTCTATGTTTTCATATAAAATAGAGGATGATTTATATTTAAAATTAATAGAGTTGAAAGATGCTGAAAAGATATTCCATTTAATTGATCAATCAAGAGATCACTTAAGGAAATGGCTTGGATGGGTTGACATGACAATCTTTGAGGATGATTATAAAAGGATTGTAGAGCAGTCATTAGTTCAATTTGCAGAAAACAAAAGTATTGATACAGTCATCATATATAAAGATAAATACGTAGGTAAAGCAGCCTTTAATAAAATCGATCCATCAATAAAGCAGGTGACACTTGCATATTGGTTAGGTAATGAATATCAGGGAAAGGGCATTATTACAAAAGTGGTCAAATCATTAACAGATTACGCAATCCATGAGATGAACATGAACCGTGTAGAAATTCGTGTCGCAAAAGAAAATAAAAAAAGCAGGGCTGTACCAGAAAGGTTGGACTTTGTTCAAGAAGGATGCATCAGAAGAGCGGAGTGGTTATATGACCATTATGTTGATCACACCGTTTATAGTATGTTAGCAGAGGATTGGATGAAGTAAAATCATATATACGTTCTCTGATATCTTAGAATTGATATGTTAAAATAAAGATAAATATCAAGTTAAATGATTAGGAGAATGAAAGATGAGATATATTACAGCTCAAAAGGAGAACAGAACGTTTATAGGAATTACAGATGAACAGATGAACTTGGCATTCGATCTTTCCTTAGCAGATAAAGCCAAACATCAAACACCTCAGTTACCTGAAACTATGATCGAGTGTATAACATTAGGAGAGGACTTTCTAGATTTATCAACTTCTCTACAACAATGGATCAAAGATGAAACGGATTCAGACAAATATACATATCCCTTAAACCAAATTAAATTGTTGGCACCGATTCCTAGACCTACAAAAAATATATTTTGTATTGGAAAAAACTATAAAGATCATGTGCTTGAAATGGGTAGTTCAGCAGACCTACCAACAGATCCCATTGTGTTTACAAAACCACCGACGGCTGTCATAGGACAGAAGGATATCATACTGAATCACAAGCAGGTAACGGATGAATTAGATTATGAAGGGGAACTTGCAGTTGTCATTGGCAAAAAAGGAACAAATATCTCCCCAGAGCAAGCTCTTGACTATGTATTTGGATATACGATTATTAACGATATTACAGCTAGAGACCTCCAAAAGAAACACAAACAGTTTTTCATTGGAAAAAGTTTAGATTCTTCCTGCCCTATGGGACCTGTGATCGTTCATAAAAAAGAAATTGATAGTCCTAATAACCTAAACATCCAAACAAAAGTAAATGGAGAAGTAAGGCAAAACGCGAAAACGGATTTATTTATTTTTGATGTGGAAACGATTATTTCTATTCTTTCCAAGGGATTAACATTAGAACCAGGGGATATCATTGCGACAGGTACACCTGCTGGTGTTGGAAAAGGATTTAATCCACCTCGTTTATTGCAGCCAGGAGATGAGATTGAGATTGAAGTTGAAAAAATTGGGGTTTTAAAAAATACGGTTGAAGGCTAAATATTGATTTTAAATTATAGGTCGCCTTAAAGTGAAAGTACACTTATTAAGACGACCTTTTTATTTTATTTAGATATCATAACTACACTTTAAACTTCTGTATCATTTCCTGAAGATCATAAGCCAATTTGTTCAATTGATTTGACGATGCAGCTATTTCTTCTGTTGATGCATTCTGTTCTTCAGTCAGTGCTGCGATGTGCTGGGATTTTGCAGAAGAGTGATCAGATACTTCTACAACTTCCTTTGCTAAATCTAACATACCATCAAAACCACTATGTACCTGTTCCATTGTTGCAGAAACACCTTGAAATTCATACGATACTTCTTGAATCATTTTTACAATTTCATTAAAGGTTTCCCCTGTTTGTCCAACTAAGGCATAACTATGATCAAATGAAGCTTTCCCTTCTTGTATAGCTGCTACAGCTTGTCCTGCTTCAGCTTGTATTTCTTGAATCAACTTGCTAATGTCCTCAGATGCTTTTGCTGACTGTTCAGCAAGCTTTCTTACTTCGCCTGCTACCACTGCAAAACCTCTTCCATGTTCACCTGCGCGTGCCGCTTCAATCGAGGCATTTAGAGATAGAAGGTTCGTTTGCTGTGAAATCTCAGTAATCATTGTAATGATCTTCCCAATCTCCTGTGACTTTTCATCAAATGAATTTACGATATTGGAAGTATACGCTACTCTTTCTTCTAAATTCGTCATTTGCTTCATTCCAGCTTGAACAACCTGATTGCCATCTACTGCTTTGTCATTTGTTGTTTTTGTCATATCAAATACGGATTGAACCGTTTCATTAATCTGATGAATCCCTTGCGATATGTCGTTTACAGATTGATAAGTATGATTCATTTTAGAAACTTGCTTTTCTGATCCAAAGGCTACTTCTTGGATCACATTCGTGATTTGATCTATAGATTGATAACTTTGTTCTGTAATCGCTGATAATTCATTAGATTGATCAGTAACTTGAGTAGAAACTTCATTCATTTTATGTAAAAGGTCTTTCCAACGATTTGCCATTTCATTCATTGCTGATGCAATAGGCTGCAGTTCCCCTACTTTATTCACATCTATTTTAGAAGTCAAATCACCAGCAGCTATTTGATTTACTCCACCAATAATATCCTTCATAGGCATAATAAATCTTCTAAAGTTTAGTATTGTAATTGTAGAACCTATGAGCACTCCGCCAAGTGTGATACCAATCGTATTCATCCAAAATAACTTCCCTTGCAGATCAATCATAAATCCAATAGCACATCCCAAAAAGAGACCACCGAAAATAATCAATATGATTGTTCTCAATAAATAACGAAAAAGTGAAACCGTATCTTTCATACGTTTGCTCCTCTACTAAAAAAAATTATTATTCAGGCTCATTATACCATGCAATGAAAGATACTTTTGATAATTTTTTTTATTTGGGCACTTGCGTATTTGATCGAATGTTTAGAACAAAAATTATTATCGAAGTCTCTCGCATATGTTATAAAAACATAGCAACCATCAATCATGATGATATGATTGATGGTTGCTATCATATTATTATTTTCATAGATAACCTTTCCATAATACTACTTAATAGGTTGATTTCTTATAAAATCCCACCCAAAAGATATGTTATTCTTAGTAATTCCATCATTACTGTAATACGTAACTATGATTTGGCCAGGAATTAATGTGATTGTTTCATTCCCATTTTCCTGTACATAGTTAGTAAATTTTCCTTTACTAACTTCAACAGTGTAATATACAAATAAGTTAGCCTTAATATCTGATTGCCTAACAAAATTAAATACAGCATTCACTTCACTATTCGTAGCAAGTTGTTGAAGTATTGAAGAAGAAGCGACGTCAATTGGTTTAGTAAAGGTGATTCCATTCACACCTAATTTACTAGTTGTTTTTAATGAATCAGTAGACACATTGTTAAACATACTCATTTGGAAATCTGAAACACCAATTGCACCTTCAAAACCCTTGACCTCACCAGCTCCCTTAACTCCTTCAAGTTCTAAATAAATATCATCGTTTGTGGAAGCCATCACAGTGAATGGCTGTACTAACATTAGTATAGAGATAAGAATTGCTGTAATGAGCAAAAGTAATCGATCTTTTTTTATTGACAATACATATCACTCCTCCATCGTTAAAATCTTTATATAGATATGTATGCAGAGATCGTCCTTATACTTCCATTCTTGGCATTAGGATTTTAATTGCCTTTTAACATATTTCAACTCCGAAACAATCAAAAATGATATGACTACTAATAAAAACCATGAAGTAATTTTACTAAAATGAACCAACTGCCAGTAATTTGATTGATTAGGATATTGCCAGGCTCCTAAAAAGGTTGATATATTCTCTGCAATCCAAATAAAAAAACCAATGAAAAGAAAAGACAATACTATAGGCATATAGAACACTTTATTCATCAATGTGTACAGAACTCGAGTACGGTAAAAAAGAATAAACATAAATATAATTAGAAACCATCTTATATCAGGCAGAATAAAATTTGTATAAAAATTTAAATAAATGAGTCCCCCTAAACTCCAGACCAACATACGATTTGGCCAGTATATAAGTCTAAGATTTAATCTTCGCCATGACTGACACATATAACTTGCCACACTCGCATACATGAATCCACTATATAATGGGACACCAAAGATTTTTGTATGAGCCTCCTCAGGGTAACTCCACGATCCTATATTTACTTTGTAGAGTTCCAAAGCTAATCCAATCAAATGGAACACTGCAATTACTTTTAACTCATCCCTGGATTCTAGACCGCTTTTTAACATTAACCATTGGATAACGAGACAACTGATTAATATGAAATCATATCGAGGTAAGTATGATATTTGAACTAATTTTGAAATGGCAAGCGTTAGGAATATACTCACTGGGAAAATACAAGACATTGCCTGATGATAGACAAAGATAATAAATAGTTTTGCATATTTCATTATTTTTTATCACTTCCCCTATAATACTTTAAAACATATCATAACATCGACCAGCATTATAAAAAAAAGAATGTAGGACAAAATGTAAGCGTTTCTGATTATTGTTTGATACAATATAAGTACAAATCTCTTTGACATTTGTCAGAAGTAAGGACTCATACTATGAAACCTCTAAAATTGCAAACTAAAATGGCATTATTAATATTAACTCTACTCGTTTTTGTCATCTTGATTCTAAGCAGTGTGTTTGCCTATTTTATATCTAACAGCTTAGAAGATCAAATAGGCAACCGTGCTTTAAACATCGCTAAAACAGTAGCTATTATGCCAGAAGTGAACAGAGGGTTTAAATTAGAAGATCCTTCTACTATTATTCAACCTTTAGCAGAAGAAGTTCGTATTCAAACGGGTGCTGAATTTGTTGTAGTAGGAAATATTGATTCCGTAAGATACTCACACCCAGTAACAGAGAGAATTGGTCAAACGATGGTGGGAGGAGACAACGATCGGGCTTTACTTCAAGGAGAATCATATACTTCCAAAGCCACTGGTACATTAGGTCCTTCCTTGCGAGGTAAGACACCAATTTTTGATGAATCTGGCGAAATTATTGGCATTGTATCTGTTGGTTTCTTAATTGAGGATATAGAACTTATTCTAGATTCATATCAACGTAAAGTTTTATTTCTTACCATTCTTGTTTCTGTGATAGGAATTATTGGTGCTCTATATATTGCTAAAGGGTTTAAAAAAGCAATTTTCGGTTTAGAACCTAGAGAAATTGCTAGTTTGTTTATAGAAAAAAATGCAATTTTAGAGTCCATTCATGAAGGAATCATTGCTATCAATGTTGAAGGAAACATTACTTTAGTAAATCAAAAGGCATATCAAATCATTAATAAACATCCTTCAGAAAATATCATTGGCAAAAACATATTGGAAATTTTGCCTCATACTAAAATGCTTGATGTTTTACACTCAAAAGAGAGTCAATTTAATCAGGAACTAAAGATCGGAGATAACGAAATCATTGCTAATCGAGTCCCTATTTTTGATAAAAAACAAATTGTGGGCGTTGTTTCTAGTTTTCGGAACAAAACAGAAATCGATCAATTAACAAAAGAACTCTCACAAGTGCAGTCATATGCTGAAGCATTAAGAGCACAAACACACGAATATTCAAACAAGCTTTACACAATTTCAGGTTTGATTCAACTGGCATCCTATCAGGAGGCTATAGATTTTATAAATAAAGAAACAACAGATTATCAAAATTTAGTTGAATTTCTGATGTCAGCCATACCAGATACGATGATTGCAGCCTTATTGCTAGGAAAATATAATCGAGCTCACGAGCTTAAAACTGAAATGATCATTGACAATGAAAGCAGTATGAAAGATATTCCTGATGAATTAAATCAAGAAAAAATAGTTACAATTATAGGTAATTTAATTGATAATGCTTTTGAGGCTACTTTATCTACAGATAAAAACAAAATTGTAAAAATATTTATGACAGACATCGGTAATGATCTCATATTTGAAATTGAGGATTCTGGATCTGGTGTACAAGAAGAAGATATTCAATATATTTTCCAAAAAGGATTTAGTAAAAAGCAAGGTGAAGACCGAGGAATCGGATTATACTTAGTTGATAAAGCAGTCAAATATTTAAATGGTTATATTACGGTATCCCAAAGTGATCTTGGGGGGGCAGTATTTACAGTAGCCATACCCAAACGCACCCCAAAAAGTGAGGCTTAATCCAAGGTGAAAACTCCTATTACTTTCCGGGGACCCCATAGCCTTAATATTTCAAAATAAATGAAGCAAAGCAAGGAGGGACTAAAATGAAAAACATTCAAGTATTTATTGTAGAAGATGACCTTAAAATTGCAGAAATCAATCGTCGTTTCACAGAAAAAATCCCTGGATACGAAGTCTGTGGCATTTCAACAAATTTAACTGAGGCTAAAGAAATGATAGACATATTAAATCCAGATTTAGTTTTATTGGATATTTATTTTGCTGATGGAAATGGCATAGATTTATTGTGGTTCATTCGTCAAAAGTATAAAAATACAGATGTTATCATGATTACTGCTGCAAAGGAAGTAGATCGGGTACAAAGCGCCATTCGAGGAGGCGCTATTGATTATATTATTAAACCTATCATTTTTCAAAGATTTCAACAAACCCTAGAAAAATATAAAAATTATAAGCAGCAAATTGCATCGATGAGTCATGTAGATCAGCAACAAGTGGACCATTTATTTGATACGGTCCATAAACAAACTAAACTCTCTGAAACACTTATTCCAAAAGGTATTGATCCAATCACTTTAGATAAAATTAAAAATCATATGAATAACAAAGAAGATGGAATAACAGCTGAACAGCTGGGAAATGAAATCGGAGTTAGCCGTACTACTTCACGCAGATATTTAGAGTTTATGGTTTCTATGGGGGATATTCGCGCAGAATTAACTTATGGAAGTGTAGGTCGTCCTGAACGCAGATATTATATATAACATAGCAAAGTAAACATAAACGTTACTTTGCTATGTTATTATTTAAAACTCAAACTTCTTGTTTATTTTTACTTAATCTTTTTCTTATCATTGGTAGTACTAGAGAAAGAATAGAAACTCCAATCAATATTGCAGATATTGGACTTTGTACAAAGGTTAGGTAATCTCCTTTAGAAATAATTAAAGCTTGTCGGAAAGATGTTTCCATCATACCACCTAAAATAAAAGCTAAGATAAGTGGAGCAGCTGGGAAAGACAATAATCTCATTACATACCCTAATACACCAAACCCCAATAATAAATACAAATCAAATGTATTAAAACTAATACCATATACTCCTATAAGACAGAATACGATAACTAAGGATATTAATAATCGCTTAGGAATATATAAAATTTTCGCAATCAATGGAATTAACGGTAAATTTAAAATCAATAAAAAGATATTTCCAAAATACATACTGGCAATGACTCCCCAGAATACATTAGGTTCATCCTGCATCAGTAAGGGACCTGGAGTAACTCCAGCAACGAGCAATGCTCCTAGTAAAACTGCTGTTGTACCGG
Source organism: Chengkuizengella axinellae (assembly GCF_030730905.1). GTDB lineage: Bacteria > Bacillota > Bacilli > Paenibacillales > KCTC-33759 > Chengkuizengella > Chengkuizengella axinellae. The sequence goes on from NZ_JAVAMP010000013.1 coordinate 7,690, forward strand.
AACCTGGAATACCTAACGTTAACAATGGAACAAACGCACCACTAGTAGCCGCATTATTCGATGCTTCTGGTGCTGCTAAACCTTTAATATTCCCTTTACCGAAGGTCTCTGGATTCTTAGAAATTCTCTTTTCTGTAATATAAGACAAAAATGATGCTATGGTTGCTCCGGCCCCTGGAAGAACTCCAATGATAAATCCTAATACAGAATGTCTTGCGATTGGACCTGAAATTTCTTTTGCCTCTTGTTTTGTCACTCTTAAGCTTCCAACTTCTGAACCACTATTATTCTCTTTATTCCTAGTTAATACTAAATTTGTTACTTCTGCTAATGCAAATAATCCTAAAGCGATCACCAAAAAATCAATTCCGTCTAACAAATTTACTGAGCCAAATGTAAACCTTGCCGTACCAGTTAATAAATCCCTACCTACTGTTGCAATCATAAGACCTATGACTGCTGAGATTAATGCTTTTATCGTTGACCCTTCCGACAAACTTGAAATGGCTGACAACCCTAAAAACATTAATGCAAAATATTCAGTTGGTCCAAATTGTGTTGCGAAACTTGCCATCATTGGCGCTACCAACATTAATGCAAAAACACTAATTGTACCTCCACCAAATGATGATATTGCAGCAATGGCTAATGCTTTCCCTGCTTTGCCTTGTTTAGCTAATGGATAACCATCAAATGATGTAGCAACTGTTCCTGAAACCCCTGGTGCGTTTAATAGAATAGATGAGGTTGAACCTCCGAATATTGCTCCATAATATACTCCTGCCATTAATATTAAAGCAGAGGCAGGTTCCATTCCATAACTCAAAGGAATCATGATAGCAATTGCAGATATTGGACCCAAACCTGGAAGCATACCAATGACTGTTCCAGATAAAACACCAATAAAAACAAACAACATGTTTTTTAAACTTAATGCCACTGCAAATCCGTTTAATATATTTTCAATCACTTCCATTACGTTCCCCTCCTCCTCTTAAAATGGTAAAATTCCTGATGGTAAAGATAGACCTAGTAATTCATTAAAGGAAAAATAAATAACGAGGGTAAATGTAACAAAAACAATGAGCATTCTAATCCAGTTTGTATAACCTAGCAATCTTGAAGTAGCTGTTAAAAATAAAATAGTAACAATAATAAAGCCAATGGCTTCTAGTAATAAAATATATAAAAGTACAAATAAAACAATGAGTAACAACAAACTTATTTCCTTTTTGGATATGTTTCTTTTAGCCTTCTCTTGTTCTGTTTCCTCTTTATTTTCAATAAATAATAAAACAGATAATACTAACAATAAATAACCTAACCCCTTTGGCATAATATCTGCATCTATTTTTGCAAAGGGTGAGGGTTCTATTTGATAGCTAAATAACAAATAGAACATTGAAAATAAAAATATCACGATGGATACTTTACGATTCATGGAGTTTAGCATTTTAGTCACCTACTACTCAAATTTGAAATCACTTTTAAGAATAAGAAGGATGAATCTTACCACCCTTCTTAAATGTCTTATCCTTATTTACTTCAGCATTGATTCATGTTTATACTATAATCCTAATTCTCCCATAAGTGCTTCATATACAGCATATTGCTCATCTAAGAACTTGCCAAACTCTTCACTCGACATAAAGTTGTCTTTCCATCCAAAGTTATCTCTTCTTTCCTGCCATAACGCTGTTTCATACATTGACTCAATGGCATTTTCATAATATTTCACAGCTTCTGCTTCCATACCTTTAGGAGCCATAAATCCACGCCAATTAATAAATTCATCTTCTATTCCTTGTTGCCTTAAAGTTTGAAATTCTGAAATGACATCCCCTTCTAAAGGTTCAGGAGAAGTAATCGCTAACACTCTTACATTTCCCGCTTTCGCTTGTTCTGCAGCTTCAGCCAGACCAGTAGAATAAACATCTGCATCCCCACCAAGCACAAGCGTCATTCCACCAATATCTCCAGCAGGAACATAATCAATTTTGGTAATATCAACTCCTGCAGCTTTCATCGCTTTTACAAATTGAATATGATCCATACTTCCAGGGGCTGAATCACCCGTAACTGTAACTGAACTTGGATCTGCTTTTAAAGCTTCTACCACATCATTGATGTTTTGGTACTCTGAATCTGCGTTTGTTACAAATGCACCAAAGTCAGCTATCACTCCAGCAATAGGTTCAAAATCATTATGTCCTAGTTCTGATCCTCCATTTAAAGGTACTAATAAAATCGGTGAAGAAGTTACGAATAACGTATGATTATCTCCTTGTTTTCCATCTACATAAGACCATCCAATAGCACCACCACTACCTGATTTATTGACAACAGGCATGCTCTCACTAACAAGACTCTCTTCAGTCAGTACTTGAGCAACTGTTCTAGCTGTAGTATCCCAGCCTCCTCCAGCTCCTCCAGGTGCAACTACTTCAATTGTTTCATTTGGTGACCAACCATCTACTGTTGCAGATGCTTCTTCTGTTTGTGGTTCTTCTTTTTCTTTAGCTTCAGGTTCAGCTTCTCCCCCAGATCCACATGCAGTTGCAAAAATAAGAATAAATGAGAACAGTAATGCAAACCAAACTTTTCTATTTTTCATTTGAATCTTCCCCTCTTTTTTGAAATCGCTTACAGTTAAGAGTTTAAGTGAGATTGTGAAAAAAGTGAATATTGTGTGAATATTAAAATATAAAACTATAATGCTTATTTTATTCATATTGTTCATACAGAAAAAAACCTCCTTTTTAAGGAGGTTGATGTTTTTATAGGTTTAATATACAAACGTTCAATATTACTCTAATTCAGATTTCATCTCTAAAATACTCTCTACATCTCCACTTACAAGCAATCGATCCCCTAGCTCAATCTGTGTATTTCCATGTGGAATAATAAATGAATCTCCACGGTAAATACGCAAAATCAACATATTTCCTAGTAGCGGCAAGTTGTGCAAATATTCATCATGATAAGTTTGATTGTTCATTGTAACTTCTCCAATGGAACCATCATGATGAGTAATTAATCGTAATGCACTTGGATGTTCAATCAAAGCTTTTAACAAAGTTCTAGAGGCATACAATGTAGAAAATAATGACAAACCCTCTTCATCCTGTGCTTCTTCAAACAAATCGGGTTTTTCAATTCGAACGATGATATTGCTTATATCTAACGTTTTCGCATATTTTCCTAACGCTAAGTTGATTTCATCATCCATAGTTCCAAATACGATAATATCTGTTTTAAAAGCATCCTGATCTTCCAAAGATTTCTCATCTAGATTTGGAATTTCAATCAATGGAAATTGGCTAAATGTTTCTTCTTTAGAATCAGCATGATTGGATTCAGCGCTAAAGAGCTTTACTTCATATCCCTCTTTTATAAGGTCCTGTGAAATTGGTAAAGTCACATGATTTGCACCAATAATGGAGATCGATTTAGGTTTTTTAGTGACCTGTGGGAAAATTTGATTAAACAATATAGGTGCAATTAGACAGCTTATAACTGCAACTAAAATCAGTGCTCCATGCATCGTTTCATCAATCGCTCCAATTTGCAAAGCTAAAGCTGCCGCTGCAATTACTAAACTTAATGTGGATGATAACAATAGACCTGAACCAATCACATGACGCCAAGGGAAATACCTTTTCAATATCAAAATAGGGATTATTTTTGATAAGAAAATAGCTGCTAGAAGCATTGGTATGAGTATTAGTATTCTTAAGTCAGTAAGTAAATCCCATAAATTTAAATTAACACCAAGCATAACAAAAAAGATCGGTATTAAAAATCCGTAACCGAAGGATTCAAGCTGATGAACAAACTTTTTATCTGGTGCTAATAAAGAAACTACAACACCTGCTAAAAAAGCACCTAAAATATTTTCAATTTCAAAGGTTTCTGATAAAACAACAAACAATAATATTAATGCAAATACAGCTCTTGTTCCCATTTGAGCTGTGCTTTTTCTTAACACATCAAAAAGCTTCCCTCTTACGAAATTCTTTAAAAATAAATATGTAAAGACAACTAGTGCAAAAAAGACTAAAAGCAGCAGCATCTGTTCTATATTTTGAGACTGATAACTTATGTAAACAGCAAGTAAAATCATCGTGGCAAAATCAGATAACACTGCAACAAGTAAAATGATTTGCCCCAACGGTGTATCCATAATTTTCTTTTCTTTAAGGACTGGAACAACAACACCTAATGATATTGTTGCAATGATCAACGTCATTAACAAAGGATCTTCGATCAAATTGATCCATAATAATACATAGGACAAGCCTAGAGATACAGCAAAAACCCCAATCAATATAATAACCGACAATATAAGAGGGTTTACATTGTTGTCTTCTGCTGACTTCTTCTTCTTAAATGAAGCGAAGTCGATCTCGAGACCACTTAAAAACAATAAATATATAAACCCAAATAATGACAACAACTCGAGCCAGGGATCTTCAGTAATCAAATTCAATCCACTTTTACCTATAATTAAACCTGCTATAATTTCTGCTACAACAACAGGAATTATTTTTAAATGTAAACGATGAAGCAGAATCGGAACGAGAAAAGCAATTGTAACAACGATCATTAAAGAAGTTAATTCAGTAGTATGTTGCTCCATGATAATATTTCCCTCCATCTTCCATCCATAACTTATATTTCTTTAAAATCTTATTTTCTTCTCTAAGTAAAAAACATATACACTAGAAATCTAAGTTGTTGCCTAATAAAAAAAACTAGAGAAAAAACAATTTTTATATCGTTTATTCTCTAGTTTAATATTTTTCCATTATTTTCTCAATCTAAATCTTGAATTAGTCTAATAAATATTATTTTATCCTTATAATTATTCTTTTGGAGTTAGGATTTTATTAATCCGTTGTTCAACCATTTTCAGACCTTTTTCACCTGCTTGGAAGTGACGCAGTTGATGATTTTCATCAAATAAATAATATGCAGGAACATACTCATTTTGGAATTTATCCGTTATAGCGTGCTGATTATCAATCATAACCGGATGTTCTAATTCGTATTTCTCAATCGTTTCTTTCGCTACAGGAATATCCGTATCTTTCTCAGAACGAGGCATATGAACACCGAGAACCTTTAGGTTAAATTCTTCCTCATACTTGGTTCTCCATTCATTAATTTGAGGCAAACTTTCCTTGCACATATGACAGCTAACCGCCCAAAAATGAATTAAAACTGGTTTTCCAGCTAAATCTGCTTTGGACAAACTTCCATTGACCCATTCCGTTACTCCTTCAAAATCTGGCAACTCTGAACGCAAACGCATTGGCATTTTCTTTCACCTCTTTATTTATTTTCTTCTGGATATATACCCATATATAGAAGAAAAGCCCTCTTACCTACGAGTGCAGACAGAGGGTCTTTTCAAATATGTTTATTGAATGTAATTTTAAAATTACTTAGCAGTTAATTGTTGTTCCCCTGGTTTCCAGTTAGCTGGACATAAACCACCAGATTGAAGAGCTTGTAGTATACGAACTGTTTCCTCTACACTTCTACCTACATCATTATGGTTCACTACTTGATATTTTAATTCGCCATCAGGGTCGATAATAAATAATCCACGAAGTGCAATACCCTCTTCTTCAATTAGAACTCCATAGTCACGAGCAACGGATTTAGTTAAGTCTGCTGCTAATGGGAAGTTTAGCTTTCCTAGTCCATTTTCATCAACTGGAGTATTAATCCAAGCACGGTGAGAGTACTTGCTGTCTGTACTTACACCTAAAACTTCTGTGTCAAGGTCAGCAAAAATTCCACTTGCTTCGCTTAAAGCTGTAATTTCAGTTGGACATACAAAAGTAAAATCTAGTGGATAGAAGAATAATACTAACCATTTTCCTCTGTAATCAGAAAGTGATACTGTACTGAAATCATCTCCATTACCTAGTGCTGTTTCCATTGTAAAATCTGGTGCTGGTTTTCCTACTAAACGTTCTGCCATTTTAATAGCCCCTCCTAGAGAATATAATATTTTAAGGTAAAATGAAGGCACCAAAAAATAAATATTTATGTACTTATTTCAAGGTTATACCGACATTTATACTAAGTGATGTGTTCACATTAGAAATGTTATCACTCCACAAAAACAAAGTCAATAACTAGATTGATTTTTTTTTAATAATTATTATAATTAAGGGACTACTTTTCCATTGCAGCAATAATTAAATCTCCCATTTCAGCAGTACTTAACGCTTTGCTAGGGTCTGTAGATATATCCCCAGTACGATGTCCTGCATCCAATACATCCTTTACGGCTTTTTCAATTAAATCACCAGCTTCTTGATATCCAAAGGATAATTTAAACATCAAAGCAACAGACAAGATTGTTGCTATTGGATTTGCTTTACCTTGTCCTGCAATATCAGGTGCTGAACCATGCACAGGCTCGTACAATCCAAAACTGCCTTCACCTAAAGAAGCAGAAGATAACATACCAATAGATCCGGTTAACATTGCTGCTTCATCACTTAATATATCACCAAACATATTTTCAGTTACAATGACATCAAAGCTAGATGGTCTACGTAATAATTGCATTGCACAGTTATCCACTAATACGTGTTCAAGCTCTACATCTGGATAATCAGGAGCAATTCGATTCACTGTCTCTCTCCATAAACGAGAGCTTTCCAAAACATTAGCTTTATCTACTGATGCAAGCTTCTTACTTCTAGTACGGGCAATTTCAAACGCTTGTTTTACAATACGTTCAACTTCCATCACATTGTATGCACATGTATCCACTGCTTCTTCACCAAATTCTGATTCGCGACGGAACTTTTCACCAAAGTAAATACCACCAGTCAACTCACGAACTACCACTAGGTCGGTTCCATCTAATACTTCTGGTTTAATTGTTGAAGCTTCCTTCAAACAGTCAAAAACAAAAGCGGGTCTAATATTAGAAAATAGACCTAATTCTTTTCTAATCCCTAATAATCCAGTTTCAGGTCGAAGTTCTTTGGAGTTATTGTCCCATTTTGGTCCTCCAACAGCACCTAATAAAACTGCATCTGAGTTTTTACACATTTCCAACGTATCCTGTGGAAGAGGAGTACCTTTTTCATCAATTGCAATACCGCCAAATAAACCATGTTCCTTTTCAAACTTATAACCAAATAACTCTTCTGTTTTTTTAAGGACCTTCTCAGCTTCAGCAACAACTTCTGGTCCAATACCATCACCTGCAATAACGGCAATCTTTTTCACTTCAGACATATACTTTCTCTCCTTATTTAAAAAATAACCTGCCTATGTTGGATGAGGCAGGTTATTTATTTTTTTAATTATCGTTTAGCTAAGGGCTCCACAAAGGTATTCGGATACTCCATCTTGGAATGATTTCATTTTTATATTAATGTAATATTCCCTCTCTTGTTCACACTACCTGTGTTCCTTTTATCTATTAACCGATTGATTGCATCTACGTAAGCACGTGCACTTGCATCGAGAATATCTGTACTAACTCCACGCCCAGTTACTGTTACATCATCCTGCTTCAACACAACATGCACTTCACCTAATGCATCTTTTCCGTGTGTGACGGATTTAATTGTGTAATCTTCTAATTTGACTTTCTCTTGTGTTGCTTTATCAATCGCATTATAGATTGCATCAACGGAACCATTTCCTTCCTGCGTTTCTTCAACGATAGCATCCTCATACGTTTTGATTCGAATCGTTGCATTAGGAATAGATTGGTTACCGTAAGATAAATCAATTCGTTCTAATGTAAAAACTTCTGGTGTGTTTACAAGCTTTTCTTCCAACATGGCTCGAATATCTTCATCACTAACATTCTTCTTTTTATCCGCTAGGTTTTTAAACTTTTTAAACGCTTCTTTAATCTGGTCTTCGTTTAAATCGTCATAACCCAAATCAACCAATTTTTCACTAAATGCATGTTTACCAGAAAGTTTTCCTAGTACTAGCTTACTTTCTTTTAAACCAATCGTTTCAGGAGACATAATTTCATAAGTTGTTTTCTCCTTCAACATACCATCTTGATGGATCCCTGATTCATGAGCAAAGGCATTTGCCCCTACAATGGCTTTATTTCCAGGTACAACCATACCTGTCAATTTACTGACTAATCGACTTGTTCGATAAATCTCATTTAATTTTAAAGATGTTGCCGCTTGATAATAGTCTTTTCTAGTTTCAAGTGCCATTGCAACTTCTTCAATCGAAGTATTTCCAGCACGCTCACCTATACCATTAAGTGTTCCTTCAATTTGTTCTGCACCATTGCGTATGGCTGCTAGTGCATTTGCAGTAGCCATACCTAAGTCATCATGACAATGTGCACTTAATTGAATTTTTTCAATTCCAGGAACATTTTCTCTTAATGTCTTAAATATATTTCCAAATTCATCTGGCGTCATAAATCCAACTGTATCAGGAATATTAACAACAGTTGCACCAGCACGCACAGCCATTTCAGTTACTTCACACAAAAAGTCCAACTCAGTCCTAGCCGCATCTTCAGGTGAAAATTCAATTTTACTAAAATATTTTTTTGCATATCGAATAGCAGCTTCCGCTGTTTCAAGTACTTGTTGTTTTTCCATACGCAGCTTATATTGACGATGTATAGGAGAGGTAGCAAGAAATAAATGCAAACAAGGATCTTCTGCTTTTTTCAACGCTTCCCTCGCTGCTTCAATATCTTGCTCGCGGGAGCGAGAAAGCCCAATAATGGATGAATTTTTAACAGCCTCAGCTACTTCACTTACACTTTTCAAATCACCTGGGGATGCCGCAGGAAAGCCTGCTTCAATACGATCTACCCCGAGCCTTTCTAATTGTAAGGCAATCTCCACCTTTTCTTGGGTATTTAAGTTAACTCCCGGAGATTGTTCACCATCTCTTAATGTTGTATCAAATACATATATCTTTCTCATCCCAATTCCACCTCCTAATATGAAATTCACGTTATTACTCTTATTCGCTCCACAAAATATTAATGATTACATTTAAGTTCATCCTCATCCCTGAGGGTCGAGAATAAACTGGCACGTCCTTTGCCAATCCCGACACCAGCACATCCGTGAGCTGGATAACGATGTACCAGAACATCCTGTTCTGCAAAGTCCCTCACAAGAGTAATAACATTCATTAAAATATACTGATGTACGTCGACTAAAATCAGCCACGTCCATGTAGTAACGTCGACATCAAAACATCCTGTTTTGTTTATTTCTTAATCCAATGCATCATTTCACGCAATTTTGAACCTACTTCTTCAATTGGGTGCTCAGACTCTTTACGACGAGTAGCTGTAAAGAAAGCACGGTTAGATTGATTTTCTAAAATAAAGTCACGAGCAAATTTACCTTGCTGAATATCTTCAAGCACTCTCTTCATTTCTTTTTTCGTTTCTTCAGTTACGATACGAGGACCTGTTACATAATCTCCATATTCTGCTGTGTCACTGATGGAATAACGCATGCGCTCCAATCCACCTTCGTACATTAAATCAACGATCAATTTTAATTCATGTAAACATTCAAAATATGCAACCTCAGGTTGGTAACCTGCTTCAGTTAATGTTTCAAATCCAGCTTTTACTAGAGCACTAACACCACCACATAAAACAGCTTGCTCACCAAATAAATCTGTTTCAGTTTCTTCACGGATCGTAGTTTCAATAACCCCAGCACGAGTACAGCCAATCCCCTTAGCATAAGCTAAACCAAGTTCTTTTGCTTGACCCGTTGCATCTTGTTCAACCGCGATTAAGCCTGGAACACCAAATCCTTCAACATAAGTACGGCGTACTAAATGCCCTGGTGATTTTGGAGCAATCATAAATACATCCACGTCTGATGGAGGTACAATTTGTCCAAAGTTAATATTGAAACCGTGTGAGAACATAATTGCTGCACCCTTTTTCAAGTTTGGAGCTATAGATTCTCTGTATACTGTTCCTTGCGTTTCATCCGGCATTAAAATTTGAATGATATCTGCTTTTTTCGTTGCCTCATCAACTGTATATACCTCAAAGCCATCGTTAGTTGCTTGATCCCATGAACGACCTTTACGCAAACCAATAATGACATTAATTCCACTATCTCTAAGATTTTGAGCTTGTGCATGCCCTTGACTTCCATATCCGATTACTGCGATTGTTTTTCCTGATAATAAGTTTAAATCTGCGTCGTTTTCATAATACATTGTAACTGCCATTGAATAATATCCTCCTTTTATATGCCCCTTGAGTGGGTAATAGATACCCCAAAAAGTGAAGTTAAGCTCTGTGGATTAGTCCGAATACTTTTCGGGGGCCCCATTAGCCAGAAAAACATTACAACAAAAAGTGAAGCAACCTCTGTTGAATATTCCGAATACTTTTCGGGGAACCCATAGCTTGTTCATGGATGAACTGATGCAGACGTTTAACCACATGAACGTGGTGTTTTGTTAGACGAGTGAAGTCCATCTCTATAAAGAGAATCTTTTTAAAGGACACCTTCTTAGACTATCTATACCCACTCAAAGGATTTTACCCATGTTTTAAACTTTTTAATAATGACTCTAAACTCCTCTTATCATTGCTGCTACACCAGTACGAGTAAGTTGAATGACACCATATGGTTTTAACAATTCAACCATTGCCTTAACTTTTTCAGAATCTCCAACAACCTGAACCATAATGCTTTTTGGACCAATATCTACAATAGTCGCTCTGAATGTTTCTACAACACCAATAATTTCTGGACGTATAGAAGGTTCCGCATTCACTTTAATTAAAGCTAATTCACGCTCAACCATTGGGTTGGCACTAATGTCGATCACCTTGATCACATCAACAACTTTGTACAACTGCTTAGAAATTTGTTCTAACTTAGAGTTATCGCCTGTTGTTACGATGATCATTCTGGAAAGGCCTTCTTCTTCAGATTTTCCTACCGTTATGCTTTCAATATTGAATCCTCTTCGTCCAAACAAACTGGCTACGCGCTGCAGTACCCCAGGTTGATTGTTCACCAGTATTGAAATGGTATGTTTTTTCGCATCCATATTACGAATCCCCCATTAACATATCATCAATTGTGCTTCCTTGAGTTACCATAGGAAATACATTTTCATGCTTTTCAACTACAAAATCAATTAATACTGGACCTGGTGTATCCAAGGCTTCCTGCCATACTTGGCGGGCTTCCTCTTTATTCGTTGCTCTCAGCCCCTTCACTCCATATGCTTCCGCTAGCTTCACGAAATCTGGACTTCCCGATAAATCAATGTGACTATAACGATGATCATAAATAATCTCCTGCCATTGTCGAACCATTCCTAACACTTGATTATTGATAACAACGATTTTAACTGGAATATTATTTATGGCACAAATCGCTAATTCCTGAGAACACATTTGCATACCGCCATCACCATTTATGGAAACTACTAACCGATCAGGATTCCCCTTTTGAGCTCCGATTGCTGCAGGGAAACCAAAACCCATCGTACCCAATCCACCTGAAGTAATCCAAGAACGAGGATGATTAAATCTGTAGAACTGAGCAGACCACATTTGATGCTGACCAACATCTGTAGTTACGATAGCTTCACCATTAGTTGTTTCATGAATCATTTCAATAACAAATTGTGGTTTTAGGTTGTCGCTGTCCTTGTACTTTAGTGGAAAGTCTCTTTTCATTTGCTGTAATTCCTCGATCCACTCTTCGGATTGTGCTGCTTTAGCTTTCTGATTTGCCATCTCAAGAACCTTTTTTACATCTCCTACACAAGGAATCGCCGTTTCTACTACTTTACCTACTTCAGCAGGGTCTACATCTATATGTGCTATTTTTGCATTTGGCGCAAACCCCTCAACCTTCATCGTTACCCGATCATCAAATCTCGCGCCGATACCAATCAACAAATCACAATTTTGAATCGCTTTGTTTGCCGTATACGTTCCATGCATACCTGGCATCCCCAACCATAAGTCATTAGAGCTAGGAAAGCCTCCGATCCCAAGCAAGGTTGTAATTGTCGGAATTTTCGTTTTGTTTACGAATTCTAACAATTCTTCATGTGCTCCAGCATATACGACTCCGCCACCTGCTAGAATGACTGGCTTCTTTGCTTCTTCTATTGCCTTTACTAATCGGTCCACCTGTAGTTTATTCGGCGTTACAGTAGGGTTATACCCGCGTATATTTATTTTTTTATCATACGTAAACTGTGTTTTATGTGCAGATACATCTTTAGGAATATCAATAAGGACGGGGCCTTTTCTACCTGTTGAAGCGATATGAAATGCCTCATGTACAGTTTTGGATAAATCCTTCACATCTCTAACTAAATAACTATGTTTGGTAATTGGCATTGTAATCCCAGTGATATCCGCTTCCTGAAAAGCATCTGTTCCTATTGCTGTGCTCATTACATTCCCTGTTATCACAACAAGCGGTACCGAATCCATATAGGCTGTTGCAATACCTGTAACAAGATTGGTAGCTCCTGGGCCAGAGGTTGCGATACACACACCAACCTTTCCAGTTGATCTTGCATATCCATCCGCAGCATGTATAGCTCCTTGTTCATGTCTTGTCAACAAATGATTAAAGTCAGGATTGCCATGCATGGCATCATAAATATATAACACCGCTCCTCCTGGATAACCAAAGACGCAGTCAACACCTTCTAAAAGTAGTGAACGAAGCAATATTTCTGATCCACTGATTACGTCAGGCTGCATTAATTTGTTATAAAGTTCTTCATTTGTCTCTTTAAATGTTTGGGTGCTCATCTTACATCCTCCTCTCAAAATAATAAGAAAATCTCCTTACGGTGACCTCTCGAAGATGTCGTCGAACTCTGAGGTAGATTTTCTTGAGGTAGAAAGTATAACCATCTTTATACTTCCCAACCCTTTAAAAAAGTTATTTTTAAATACCAAAAAATCCTTTCATCCCACTGCTCTACTAAAGCAAGAAATGGGACGAAAGGATTTTCTTCCGTGGTACCACCCAACTTTGTTACATACTTCGCAATACGCAACCTCAGAAAGTAACGCTTAAACGCGAATTTAAGAAAAATCTGTTACTTACAGCATAATAACGTATGCCTACCGATTCCCCCTACTAGGTTAAACCTTTCAGGAAAACAGCTCCAAGGCGAGCTCGTATATAAGGGGTTATGGCAAAGGTTTCAGCAATTCCTTCGCTCTCTGTTCATAATTGCCCTTATCACTTTATCCTTTTCATTGCCGATGATCCGTATGTGATTGGGTAATGATTTTTAATTATTATATATATTACATGAGATGAAGTCAACCGCTTTTCATCTTATAGAAAAAATTTAGGCATTAATTTTTTCTTTTGCAACATTTGCAAGGTTTGAGAAACCTTCAGAATCATTTACCGCAAGATCAGCTAACATTTTACGATTAATATCCACACCTGCAAGCTTTAATCCGTGCATTAATTTACTATAGCTTAATCCGTTGATACGAGCTGCTGCATTGATGCGAACAATCCATAATTTACGGAAATCACGCTTACGCTGACGACGGTCACGGTATGCATAAAGCAATGACTTCATGACCTGTTCATTAGCTGTTTTAAATATTCTATGTTTAGAGCCAAAGTAACCTTTAGCAAGTTTTAATATTTTTTTACGACGACGACGGGCTACAAATCCACCTTTTACTCTTGCCATCTTATTCTACCTCCTGTGTATACATTATTTAAGATTTGATAATTGTTGAGCTAAACGTTTAACGTCACCTTGTGCCATGATTGGTTGAGTTTTCATTAATTTCTTCTGTCTTCCTGACTTTTTAGATAACAAGTGGTTTTTACCACGTTTATGTCTTTTGATTTTTCCAGTGCCTGTTACTTTAAAACGACCTTTTAAACTGCTGTGAGTTTTCATTTTAGGCATAATTGAATCCTCCTATGAATTTAAGTATATTTCCTGAATCAGCTGTGGACATCTATTTTTTTGCAATCGGAGCAAGCACCATGATCATGCTTCGACCATCAAGTCTTGGTCTACGTTCTATTTCAGCATACTCTTTAGTATCTTCAATCACACGCTGAAGTACTTTTTTACCGATCTCAGCATGTGTAATCTCACGACCCCGAAAACGAATCGAACACTTCACCTTATCTTCTGCCTTAAGGAATTTTACAACATTACGCAGCTTAGTCTGATAATCATGTTCCTCGATTTTTGAACTGAAACGCACTTCCTTAATATCCACAATTTTTTGGTTCTTGCGCGCTTCTTTCTCTTTCTTTTGAGCTTCATAGCGATATTTACCGTAATCTATGATACGACATACTGGCGGTTTTGCAGTTGGAGCAACAGCGACTAAATCCAAATTCGCATCGTATGCTAAGCGTAATGCTTCTTTAATGGGTTTGATTCCAAGCTGGTCTCCTTGGGCTCCAATTAAACGAACCTCTCTGGCTCTTATAGATTCGTTAATGATATGTTCTTTAATAACGTGTCACCTCCGCTAATAATATAAAACAAAAAAGATGTGAGCAGATATATTCGCCCACATCATTTATTTCATCTCTATAATACAAGAGATAAGATTTATCATTTAACCAGCTAACAGTCTGTTAGTCAGGTGAGAAGCGGGCGCTCCTGCTTTGTTGTATTGTGCTAACTACAAAAAGATACCATATGTTTTAACCAATGTCAAACTTTCTTTCACTTTATTTAAATAATGGATTATTTTAATATTAATTTGATATATATTTTATACTCCGTTTAACTTTATTCTGTATTCTATAACTAATCTAGAACGATGTCATAAATTAAAAGTGGAAAAATACGCAAACTTCCTTTAAAATTACGATACAATACTTTCTTTTCAAACGTTCTGTTAAAAGGTAGGGATGCACGATGTTGTACAGATTGAGAAACATCGAAAATCAAATATTTTTCTTTATAAATGTAAAACTTAAAAATAGAATTTTAGATTTAATCATGACCAATATTACTCATTTAGGCGGGGCATTATTTACAATATGTACAACTTTAGCCTTATCTCTTTTCGCATCGGCACCATGGAAACATGCTGCATTCATGAGTTTAGTTTCATTAAGCTTAAGCCATATTCCAGTGGCGGTTATTAAAAAAACCTACAAGAGACTCAGACCTTATTTAGTTCTCAAACAAGCTAACACTTATAAAAATCCATTACAGGATCATTCATTTCCATCTGGTCATACTACCGCCATTTTTTCCATCATTATCCCTTTTGTTGTCACCATACCTGTATTGGGCATGATCTTATTGCCAATAGGTCTTACAGTAGCGTTGTCTAGAATTTATTTAGGTCTGCACTATCCATCAGATGTATTCGCTGGTCTAATTATTGGCACATTAACAGCTTTTTCTGTAACTAACTTATTAGCATAACAATGTAGCTAATTTTGCCCAGTACATTCATATTTTAACTAAATAAACTGCGACCACTTTTTGGTTCATCCTCTGACAATCATTGTTCTGAATTGTTTACGCTAATCAGGAAAAAATAAATTTTATATGTTTCTTAAATAAAACAATGATTAAAAGTGGGTGAGCCATATTTTACATCGAAAAAATATACTCATTTTATCTGAAGGATTTGGTACAGGCCATACGCAAGCCGCTTATGCCATTTCAGAAGGTTTAAAAAATCAATCTACTCAAATTCATACGAAGGTGATTGAGTTAGGATCCTCTCTACATCCATATTTAGCACCACATTTTTTTAATGTGTATCGAAAAACTTTAAATGTTCAGCCAAAAATTTATGCTAAACTTTATTATTCAAAATATAAAAATTCACCAGGACCCATCACTCAAATGATTCTCCATCGTGTTTTTTACGCTAAAACAACCCAGCTCATCCATCAGTTCAATCCAGATATCATTCTATGCACGCATCCTTTTCCAAATGCAGTCATTGCCAGATTGAAAAGGTTAGGGCTTTCCATTCCTCTATATACTATTGTGACCGATTATGATATTCATGGAGCTTGGATGACGACAGAAACCGATAAATATCTTATACCAACAGAGGAAATAAAGCAAAAATTAATGAATAAAAATATACCAGAAAAGAAAATTATAGTTTCTGGCATTCCTGTTCATCCTAAATTTTGGAAAAAAAGTGAAAAGAAACTGATACGTGAAAAGTTCCAGCTTAAAAATAAACCTACTTTACTCGTTATGGGGGGCGGTTGGGGGATGCTAAATTACAGTCAGCTTTTAGAATATTTATTATCGTGGAAAGAAAAAATCCAAATTATCATTTGCATGGGAAACAATGATAAAGCTCGAAAAAAAATGGATACAGACCCATTATTCCAGCATGAGAATATCCATGTTCTTGGATTCACAAAGAATGTTGATGAATTAATGGATGCTTCAGATTTGTTAATCACAAAGCCAGGTGGAGTTACCTGTACTGAAGGATTAGTAAAAGGTTTACCTATGTTATTTTACAATCCTATTCCAGGTCATGAGGAGAATAATTGTCAATTTTTCTTAAATCACCAATTGGCAAAAAAACTCACTTCAATCGATGAGTTGAAATTTTGGTTAGATCAGCTAGTGAAACATGAGAAAGTTCAATTTACTTCTAAGCCATTATCTAGATATAAATACTCAGTAGATATCATTGATTGTCTGGTTTAATCTCTAAGTCTTTATTTGAAAAAGCAAGCCGATTTATTCTGCTTGCTTT
Source organism: Chengkuizengella axinellae (assembly GCF_030730905.1). Taxonomy (GTDB): domain Bacteria; phylum Bacillota; class Bacilli; order Paenibacillales; family KCTC-33759; genus Chengkuizengella; species Chengkuizengella axinellae. Next base: position 24,440 of record NZ_JAVAMP010000013.1, read on the forward strand.
TTTGTAATTTAAAATTAAGACAATGAAACTAGTCCATTCGTACAATCCATTCTGAGATTGCTACATAAACTATTAATATATGAAACTTTTTTATGGTCTCATATATTAATAATTAATGAATGGAGGTATAAGTTAAATTGTCACATAAAAAAAAGAATAGAAAAACATGCTGTAAAAAAATCCAAACTTGTGACTGCTGTATAATATCCTTAAAAAAACAAATAGAAGAAAATTTTGATGAATTTGACCCAATAGGTCTCACATTTGTTGGAACAGATGTACTTTTAGTTGCTGTAGGAACATTTATTGCAGTAAGAGACGAAGTATTAGTGGCTAGAAATATCTTTAATATCCCTGGTACGGAGTCAACAAGTTATATTCCTTTGTGCGATCTTCTTAGCGTGGATAAACTAGATAATGTTCCAGCCGAAGGAAATGTATTTACTATTCAGCCAAATTAATTCATCCATGATGAATTACATTATATTTAAAACCCCCTAATAGATTTTTGAAATATCCATTAAGGGGGGTTTACACTACAAAATCACTTCACAGCGGTGTATTCTTACACCCTGCTCTACAAACTTTTCTTCGTACTCTGTAAATACATGATTCTCTGGCGTTTCTTCTCTATGCAAATCCAATGAGATATTTTTCATCTTTAGATCCATATCCGCAAAAGAGTTTAAAGAAAATTCAAAAAGAGAAACGGAATCTGTTTTTAAATGAATTTCTCCCTCGACTTTGAGTACTTGTCTGTATTTTTTCAAGAAATTGGAATGAGTCAATCTGCGTGATGCATGTCTTTTTTTAGGCCATGGATCGCTGAAATTCAAATAAATTTGATCAATCTCATTCTCGTCAAAAACCTCTTCAATTTTCTCAATATTCATTAATAATAATCTAAGATTATCTATGTCGGATACCCCATGCTCTTCTCTTAATGCATAGGACTTCTCGCTCGCTTTTCTAACTAATTCATCATATAAATCAATACCTATAAAATTAATTTCAGGATACTTCAAACTCATTTCCGAAATGAACTTCCCTTTTCCCATTCCTAACTCTACATGAATTGGGTTGTCATTTCCAAAAACTTTTCTCCATTTCCCTTTGTGAATCTGTGGTTCAAGCACAACCACATCTTTAGCATTAGCTAAAAATTCCAATGTATCTGATCGGCGTCTCAATCTGCCCATGATTACCCCCGCTTATCCTTTATGTTCTCGTAATTCAACCATTGATATCTTATCATCTGTTGTACTTTTGTTTCAAGGACAAATCAGTTGTATATCCTTTCCTGTATGGTGTCTTATGAATACGAATTAGATAACTTGCGAGTAAGGTACTCAATCTTTTCCATTATTTTTGAATCATCATTCATTGTTGTTAGCTTATCTGCTTTGAACACTTGTATTTTTTTTGCTTGATAATAATCCTTCAATACTTGTTTAATTGTGAGTCCTTCTGCTAAGAGAAAAGCTGGATCAAGCAATTTTCTTAACATAACTTCATCCTGCACAATGAATATACTGGGGTTTAACTCATTAAACACGCCTTCCTTCAATCCAACCTCATAAAATTGCCTAATGTTCTCTTTTCTTTTTCGACGTGCTGAAATAATTCCGTCATATAAATCAGGAAATCCGACTTTAAGTTCTTCTAAAAACAATTCTGAAATATAGATGAATGTGAGTACTTCCTGCTCAAATACTTTTTGAAAACGATCTATATAAGTAAGCTCATTATTTAAAATGGCTTGATCAACCTCTTCGAAATAAACAATATAGGTCTGAGTAATCTCCTGTATGATTTCTTCTTTAGATGAAAAATAGTTATAAAGGGAGGCTTTGCTGATTTGCATATATTTAGCCATGTCCTGTATCTTCAAGGAATTAAACCCTTTTATTCGGATTACATTCATCAACTTCCCGACATAGGTTTTTTTCATTTCTTCTCTTAATTCTGGTTCAATCTTCCGCATCTCATTCCCTCCTCATTCAAATATTATATCATATTTAGTTCTTATCATATACATTTTAGACAAAAAATATATTTTTAGTTTACAATGTTCAAGATTGATGTTATAGTTATTTCAGGAAACAAATTAGACTAATTAAACTTAAAAAGTCTAAAATAGTATAAATGGAGTGATTATAATGACAAAAAAAGTAGCCATTATTACAGGGGCAAGCAGTGGAATTGGTCAATCAACAGCACTTGAGTTATCTAAACAGGGATTCCGAGTGATGTTGGCTGCTAGAAGAGAAGACAGATTAAAACAGCTGCAATCTGAAGTCATTGAAAATGGAGGCGAAGCTGCTTACTATGTTACGGATGTAACCTCTTATGCAGAAATGGAAGCTCTAGCAAAAGCTACAGTTGAACAATTTGGTCAAATTGATATCTTGATCAACAATGCTGGCGTTATGCCATTATCATTTTTAAGCAGTAGAAAAGTGGATGAATGGGATCTTATGGTCGATGTAAATATTAAAGGAGTTCTGTATGGAATTGGCGCTGTTCTCCCGTACATGGAGGAGCAAAAGTCTGGACATATTATTAACATCTCATCTGTAGCTGGTCATAAAGTCATGCCTTCAAGCTCTGTTTACAGTGGTACTAAATTTGCAGTTAGAGCAATCACAGAAGGATTACGTCAAGAGGTAAAAGCAGGTCAAAATATTCGTACAACCATTATTTGTCCTGGCGCAGTAGCAACAGAATTAACGCATACCATCACTGACGAAAATATTATTAAAGATCTTCAAGAGAGATACAAAGATGCGCAAACTTTACAAGGTGAAGATATTGCAAAAGCAATCGTTTATGCTATTTCTCAACCTGATCATGTGGATGTGAACGAAATCATCGTTCGCCCAACATCTCAAGTACTATAATAAAGAGAATCTTGCTTTCAGTGGGAGTTTTTATATCACCCGCTGAAAGTAGATGACCTTATCAGGTGAAAATAGGCTGTAAGACTCCCCCTTGAAGAAGAGGGAGTCTTACAGCCTGAGAACGTGATAAAATTAAATAATTTAAAAAAAATCAAGCACACACATAAAGCATGTGAGTTTAAGAAGGAATTCACATGCTTGCTTATTATAATATCAACAGAAGCGAAGAAAACTTCGATATGCCAATAAACATCTGAAAGGATTGAGTGATTTTCTTCTATTGCCAATAATATAAATAAGTATCTTCTTTCATTGGAGCGAGTCAAATATGGAAAATATTCATCAAATTTTAAATGCCATTCAGAACACATCAAATAGTCATGTATTGGCCACTATTATTCATGTTGAAGGTACAGCTTATCTAAAAGAAGGAACCACGATGCTTTTTCAAGATGACGGCACACAAATAGGGATGTTAAGTGCAGGTTGTCTCGAGAGCGACCTTTCGATCAGAGTCAAAGATGTTTTTATTGATGGCAATCCTCGCACAATGCTATATGATATGAGTGATGAAACGGATATCTCTTGGGGACAAGGAACAGGGTGCAATGGGAATTTATATATTACCATAGAGCTTGTGGATCAAAAACTTAAGGCAAATCTACTTACATTAAAGAAATGTCTAGAGGAAGGTGTTCCTGTCCAACACATTAAAACACTGACTAAGGATTTAGAGCTAATTTCTAACTTTTTTTACTCCTCTTATATAAATAGATTTAGAGATTGGCATGTTGATTTGCCAGCTGCTATTATGCAGGTTAAAAAAAGAAATCAAAGCGGTGTTTATAAAAGTAATCATTTCCCACTCCCCATTTACACGCATCTTTTTTTACCCAAACCCCGATTAGTGATTTTTGGAGCAGGACCCGATGTAAAACCACTTGTTGATTTTGCTGCACAAACAGGATATTCCGTAACCGTATGTGACTCGAATGTTGAAATATGCAACAAGTACCACTTTCCTAATGGAAGTCAATTCCTCACAGAAACTCCCAAAAAAGCAATAGAACAATTAAACCTCACTTCACATGATTTTATTATTATCATGACCCACCATTTTCAAAAAGATCAAGAAATCTTGTCTTCCCTTATTCATAAAAACCTTCGATATTTGGGGATTCTTGGACCCCGTTATCGTACTGGAAAATTATTAGGTCATGCTAATATCCCATCACATCTCCACTCCCCTATTGGGCTCTCAATAGGAGCAAATGGACCCCATGAAATTGCCATTAGTATTCTTGCTGAGTTAATTCAATGTTTGAATCATCCCTCTCCAAATCCTGAGGTAAGCAGATGAAGAACAAGCAGGTTATAGGAATTTATCTTGCCGCAGGAAAAAGCAGCCGGATGGGATGCAACAAATTAAAATTACCATTAGACAACTATAACGAAACTCTTGGTAGTATAGCTTTTAAAGTCGCTTTGCACTCTTCACTGGACCACCTTATCGTTGTAACAAATGAAGAAGATTCACTTGGATGGAGTTCACCTACTTTTCTTTCAGCTCCATATCGAAGCAAATGGACTCATCTTCGTTGTAAATCTTCAGCTGAAGGTCAATCAGGTTCAATCAAATGCGGTCTGCATAAGGCATTGGAATTAAAACCAGAAGCTATTATGATCATGCTAGCTGATCAACCTTTCATCACTGTAGAAATGATCAATAGCATCATCGATGAGTACATGAATCAAAAGTCAGCTTATTTTATTGCTTCTTCTTATCAAAATACAATAAGACCACCTATCCTATGTTCACATAAAATGTTTAGGCTACTTATGCACTTAGAAGGTGATAAAGGTGCACGGTACATATTAAGAAAAAAAGAATGGAGAGAAAAAGGAATTGTCCTTCATTTTGAAAACCCAATTCCCTTTTTAGATGTGGATACAATAGAGGATTATTTATACGCTAACAATATAAAAGGAACTTTAGAATAGACTTTTGTAACTTTCTGTAGTCAAATCATATGGCTGCACCTTGTTTTGAAAAGCAGCATGCACTTGATCTGTTAAGTGATAGTCATTCAATATCTCAGTATCCTTTAAGATATTCCCTGTCAATATGCACAATGCAGTCTCATCTTTATGTAGCACTCTTTCTGAAATCAGTTTATGTATACCTGCAATGGTCGCAGCTGATGCTGGTTCACATCCTACACCACTCTTATCAACAATCGCCTTTGCATCAAGAATCTCTTCATCTGTTACTGAAATGGAGACCCCGTTTGTATCAATAAGAGATTGCAGTGCTTTTTTCCAGCTAGGAGGGTTACCAATATTTAATGCAGAAGCAAGGGTGTAAGGTGACGATTCTGGCTCTATCTCATTTTCATGACCGATGAACATTTTATGAAAAGGACTTGCACCTTCCGCTTGTATTATAGCTATTCGAGGTAATTTATTTATAAATCCAAGTGTAAATAAATCATAAAGTCCTTTCCCTAAAGCTGATGCATTGCTTAATGCTCCTCCAGGGACAATAATCCATTCAGGCAATTCCCAATTCAAATATTGTGCTGCTTCATATACGATGCTTTTTTGACCTTCAATTCTAAAAGGGTTAATTGAATTACAAACATATAGACCAAGATGTTCACTATTTTTCTCTAAAAATTGAATACCATCATCATAAGTTCCTTCAAAAGAATAAACTTTTGCACCATAAGCTAACGTTTGTAAAACTTTATTCATTGAGATATGTTGATTTGGAACAAATACATACGATTCAACATTAGACATCGCAGCATACATCGCTAATGAAGAAGAGGTATTCCCAGTAGAACTGCACGCATATTTCTTATATCCTAATGATCTACCGTGTGAAACTGCAACAGTCATCCCGTTATCCTTAAATGAACCACTAGGATTTTCACTTTGAGCTTTTAACCAAACCTTCCTAAGTCCAGTGTACTGATTGACCAATTCTGAAGTATACAAACCTGTATTACCTTCATTTTTAGAAACAATGAAATGATCAGGTAATTCAGGATAAATAAGTTCTTTATATCTCCAAACTCCACTTGTATAACAGGTCATCCGCTCTGAAAGTCGTTGATGAAATAAATTCTTCAATGCATCAACATCAACATTTTTAAAATCTTGCATAATATCAAACAAACCTCCGCATGAACATCGATATTGAGATCGGTCGAAAAAGAATTGCTTCTCACAATCAATACAACGTATCTTCATTTTTTCGGGATATGAACTTAATCCCTCTCACCTCTCTATATATAAATGTTATTGCATAAGAACCGCTACAATATTACAATAACAACTAAAATCAGATAAATATAATATATCTTTCTTTACTATTAATAACTTTTACTTATGAATAGAGGTGAGGAAATGAACCTTCATGGATTAAGGTTGTTTTATATGGTTTCAGAACATAAGAGTGTTACTCTCGCTGCACAGGAGCTCAATATCAGTCAACCCGCTGTAACATCACAAATTAAAAAACTAGAACAGGAAATTGGGTTCACTTTAATTGCTCCAAAAGGGCGTGGGATCTTACTGACTGAAGAGGGAAAACAGATTGCAAAACAAGCTAAAAGACTGTATTCACTTGAATCGGAAATTGAAACACAGGTTAAACAAATGAAAGAAGGTTTAGTTGGGAAATTACACATCGCAGCCACCTATCTTCCTGCAAACTTTTTACTCCCAAAATGGATCGCAGAGTATAAACGTAAATTTCCTCATATTCAAATTGAATTAACCACAACTAATTCACACCATGCATTAATACACTTAATCAATTATGAAACAGAAGTGGCCTTTATAGGAGGACAAGAAGAACTTCACCCACTTGTCAACAGAACCGTACTGTTTGAAGATGAAATGTGGTTTGTAGTGCATAAAGATCATAAACTCGCTTCTAAATCCGTTTCTTTGGGAGAAATTATTCATGAACCGTTTGTTTTTAGAGAAAAAGGAAGCTGGGCAAGAGAAAAACTTCTTTCAATATGCAATGTGTACAATGTTGGTCAACCTACTATTGGATTGCAAATGAATGGTATAAATGAAACGATCAGAGCTGTACTTGAAGGTTTTGGCATTACATTTGTTTCATCTCTTGAGGTTGCAGAACATATTCAACGAGGAGATCTAGCAAAGGTTCATGTAGAGGGAATCCTCTTGAAAAACCCCATTTCAATTTGTACTAGAAAAAATGATACGCTTAGTGTGAGTACACAAAAATTCATAAATGTGACGAAATCTTTACTAACTTGATCTTATATTATTTCATTTAATTGCATTCCGATAAAGTATTAAACCATTATCTCCCCTAATACATTAATAATAAAGAGAATCTAACTCTCAGACTAGTACCGGATGCACTGACCCTGCTATTACCACATGGACATGGTAGTTTTAGCAAGGGTGTAAACGTTAAAGTTAGATGACCTTATCAGGTGAACCTTTTAAAGGGGGAAAATGGATGGAGACGATTGGAAAGAGTATCATTCGTAAAGAAGCTTTGGATAAAGTTACTGGCACAGCCAAGTATACCTCTGATCATCTCTCCTTGCCTATGCTTCATGCAAAAATGGTAATCAGCCCCTACGCGCATGCAAATATAACGCACATTGATCTATCTGAAGCATGGAAAATACCTGGTGTGCGGGCTATACTGGCAGGAGAAAAATTCCCTCTCACTGGAGAAGAAATTCGCGATCGTCCTCCCATTGCCTATGATAAAGTCCGTTATTGTGGAGAAGTTGTTGCTGTTATTGTGGCTGACAGTCCAGCTATTGCTAAAAGAGCCTCAAGCTTAATCAAAGTCAACTACGAACCTCTTCCTGTTGTGAATTCTCCTAATCAAGCATATGAGAACAATGCTCCTGTAGTTCATGAAAATATAGATTCATATGAACGTATTAAAAACGTATATCCAGAAGTAAATACAAACATAGCAAATCGCACAAAGATCCGTAAAGGTGATATGGAGTTAGGTTGGCAGCGGACTGAAATTGTTGTTGAGGCTGATTTCTCCTTTTCCCCGTCCGATCATGCTGCGATGGAAACAAGGTGTGTGATTGCAGAAATTCGTGAGGATGAAACCGTTGTAATCACCTCCTCATCCCAATCTCCTTTTATGATAAAAAAATTATTGCATGTTTATTTCCATATTGATATAGGAAAGATCGTTGTAAATGTACCGTTAGTAGGCGGTGCTTATGGGGGAAAAGCTTCTGTTCAATTAGAACTTATAGCTTATTTAGCTTCAAAAGCCGTCCATGGCAGAAAAGTCAAAATTTTAAACTCAAGAGAAGAAGATTTAATTACTTCTCCTGTACATATAGGATTAGATGCAACCATAAAACTCGGATGCTCAAGGGATGGAGTACTCCAAGCTGCTGAAATATTATATTTATTTGATGGCGGAGCATATTCTGATAAAGCAGTTGACATCAGTCGTGCAGGCGCTGTGGATTGTACAGGACCTTATCGTATCAACAATATTCAATGCGACGCTCTATGTATGTATACAAACCATCCTTATGCTGCACCTTTTAGAGGATTTGGACATTCAGAGGTGATGTTTGTATTCGAAAGAACGATGGATATGTTGGCAAAAAAATTGAAAATGGATCCAATTGAACTTAGGTTGATCAATGCAATTAAACCTGGAGATACAACACCTACACAACTAGCCGTGAATAAAAGCAACGTAGGAAATGTATCTGAGTGCATTTTAAAATTAAAAAAAATCATGAATTGGGATGAAGGTAGTATCAAGCAGGTCAGCAATACAAAAGTTCGATCTAAAGGAATCTGCTGCACATGGAAAAACTCAACAATAGATCCTGATGCGAGTTCTGGTGTTACTCTTACTTTTAATCCAGACGGTAGCATCAACATCATTTCTGGGGTTGTAGAAATCGGAACAGGGACCAAATCCGTTCTCGCTCAAATGTTGGCGGAAAAATTGAAAATGGACGTTCGTCAAATTTATGTTCAGATGGAAGTGAATACTAAGTCCACTCCTGATCATTGGAAAACGGTATCAAGCCGAGGTAGTTTTATGGCTGGAAGGGCTCTTCTTAATGCTGCGGATGATATTATTAGGCAATTAAAAGATCTGACCGCATGTATATTAAGATGCTCCAAAGTAGATTTAGAGGTTGGATTAGGGAAAGTTTATTTAAAAGATACCCCTGATATATTTTTAAATATAAAGGACATTTGTTATGGATATATGTATCCTAATGGAAATGCCATTGGCGGTCAAATCATTGGGAGAGGAACATATATTCAAAGACGTGTAACTTATTTAGATCCAGAAACAGGAGCTGGAAATCCTGGTCCAGAATGGACTGTTGCGGCACAAGGCATAGAGTTGGAATTCGATCTATTAGATTACACCTATAACGTCATTCGAGCAGCAACTGTTGTAGATGTTGGAAAAGTATTAAATGAAAAAACAGCTTTAGGTCAAATCATCGGCGGAATGAGCATGGGGATTAGTTTTGCGGGAAGAGAAACATTCCAATTTGATCAAGCTGGAAGAATCCTTAATCCCCAACTAAGAACCTATCGACCACTTCGATATGGTGAACATCCAAAGTATGAAGTAGAGTTTGTTGAAACTCCTGTCATTGATGGACCCTACGGTGCCCGTAGTGCAGGAGAACACGGTTTAATAGGTATGCCCGCCGCTTTGGCAAATAGTTTATCTGCAGCTGCAGAAGTAGATTTGAATCAACTGCCCCTTATTCCAGAATTAATTTGGAAAACGAAAGAAGGTGCTGTAGATGATTCCCTTTAATTTTGAATATTATAAACCCTCTTCTATACATGAGGCAGTCCAATTATTCCAAAGGTTGGACACTGAGGAAAAACAGCCAATTTATTATTCAGGAGGCACAGAAATCATCTCCCTTGCACGCATCAATATACTGTATACAAAAGCCATTATTGATATCAAATCCATTCCAGAATGTAATGTTCTACATCTCGAAAAGGATCAATTGGTCTTGGGAGCTTGTCTTCCCTTAACTGAAATTGAAGAATCCAACTTTTATCCGCTTTTAACTAAAACCATTCAAGAAATTGCAGATCGTACTGCTCGAAACAAAATCACAATTGGTGGAAACATTTGCGGTCAAATCTTTTATCGCGAGGCAATATTACCTTTTTTAATTTCAAACAGTCAAGTTGTTATAGCAGGGATTCATGGAATAAAAACAATGCCTATACAACAAGTTTTTCACCAACATCTTCATTTAAAAAAAGGAGAGTTCCTAGTTCAAATGATCACAGAAAAAGCGGACCTTCACTTGCCATTCATCAGTATAAAAAAAAGGCAACAATGGGATACAGGTTATCCTCTAATTACCGTTACAGCTGCTAAAAAGCCATCTTCTTCCTTCATTGAAAATTCCTCAAACCAATCATTAACCAACTATGAACGTATCCAAATTGCATTTAGTGGTTTAAACCCGTTTCCTTATCGCTCTGAAGAAATTGAAAGAGATTTAAACCAACAGCATCTGTCTCTTGAACAAAAAGTTGATCTAGCTACATCACATCTACCAGAACCCATCCTAGACGATTTTGAAGGGTCAGCACAATATAGAAAGTTTGTAATGAAAAACACATTGCAACATGTATTAAGTACACTGGAGGTTCAATAATATGAGTCTATCCGAAGGCATGAAACATCAGTTTTATTTGAATGTAAATCAAGAGGAGCGATCTGTAGTTATTAGTCCCTCGGATATCCTCTTATCCGTTCTAAGAGAACAACTCGGATTAACGGGATCCAAACCTGGTTGTTATAACGGGGATTGTGGTGCTTGCACCATTGATATTAATGGTACACCCATAAAATCTTGTTTGATGTTGGCTATTGAAGCCATTGATAAGAATATTACTACCATCGAAGGTTTAAAAGATACACCTATTCAAAAAAGCTTTGTTGAGCATTTTGCTTTTCAATGCGGTTATTGCACACCAGGCTTTATCATGAATTGTAATGCTCTAATTCAAAAACACCCTAATGCAAGCGATGAGGTCATTGAAGAATGGCTTGAATCCAATATTTGCAGATGTACTGGCTATAAAGAAATTGAAGAAGCAGTGAAGTCAGTTTTACATTCGAATAAGTGAAAAAAACATTGTGTTATAACAAAATCCCCTATCAGCCACTATTCGGAGATGTATGTTATAAAAAAAAGCCCCCTCGGGAGCTTTCCATTAATTAATGTATATTCATTTTTTTATTTTCTTCAATTGTATGCATTAACTTTTTCTTAGCCTCTATCAACAATTCTGGTTGTTGATTAAAACGAATGCCTGTCAATGCTATAGCTTCCTTCATCGTTAATTCAATCTTAATTTTCTCGTTCCCATTAGGGACTTTAACTTCATTCATTTGGATCACCTCACAAAGATTTTCTTTCAGCAAATTCATACTGAAAGCAAAACAAATAAAAGCGTTTACATCCATGATGCGAATCAGCTAAATCAATTGGTATTAAAGGATCCTTACACTTTTTAATTTAACACACTATGTAAGGTTTTACAAGTGTAAATTTGAATTATTTTTAAGTTTTTTTTCACTCTTTTTCTATCCTTTTTTGACTCTACCTTTTGTATTTTGCAAAAGCCATTTTTTCAGCTACAATAGACTTTATACCTACATGAATGACCATATATGCTTAATTCAAGAAAGATAAGCTTGGGTCATCTTCTAGATACGATTATTTCATCAAAGTTTTTATATAGAAAACATAATATACTTTATTGTTAGCAGAATCATAAGTTGTCAGCGCATGAATGAATTTGATTATTCACTCAGACCTTTACTGCAAGGGTGTGGGGCTTAAGTTTATGCGTTGGCGCATATTACAATTATTGCTAATCGAAGTAGGTTTCATACCCGCAGATCGAATGATAAGATATCATTAATCGTAATATTCATATATATTTAAATATTGGTCATACGAAACAAAGGAGATTATCATGGAATCAATCGAACAAAACACGCCTCTCCTCTGGGGAGAGAAACGTTTTCATACATGGAATGTTGAAATGCGAAATACTTTTAACGAAAAAGTTTTTAAGGTCATGTTGGATGCTGGTTTTACTTGTCCTAATAGAGATGGAAAGATTGCAACCGGGGGCTGTACTTTTTGCAGTGCTAGAGGATCGGGGGATTTTGCTGGAAGCCGTAGAGATGATTTAGTCACTCAATTTGATACAATACGAGACAAACAACATCAAAAATGGCCTAATGCTAAATACATTGGTTATTTTCAAGCCTACACGAACACCTACGCCCCTGTAGAAGAGCTTCGAGAGTACTATGAAGTCATTTTAAAGCAACCAGGTGTTGTTGGTTTATCCATTGCAACCCGACCTGATTGTCTGCCGGATGATGTTATTGAATACTTAGCCGAATTGAATGAGCGAACTTATCTTTGGGTCGAGATGGGATTGCAAACTGTACATGAAAGCACATCAACTCTCATTAATCGTGCACATGATACCCAGTGTTATTTGGAAGCAGTTGAAAAATTAAGAAAACACAATATTCGTGTTTGTGCTCATATTATTTATGGCCTTCCTGAGGAAACACATGAGATGATGTTGGGGACTGGTAAAGCTGTTGCAGAGATGGATGTCCAAGGGATTAAAATTCATCTGCTCCATTTAATGAAAAAAACACCAATGGTAAAACAATGGGAAGCTGGTTTGCTTCGTTTTCTTGAGAAAGATGAATATATCAAACTAATCGTTGATACTTTAGAAATTCTTCCTCCTGAGATGATTGTTCATCGACTTACAGGTGATGCGCCTAGAGATTTATTAATTGGACCAAAGTGGAGCTTAAAAAAATGGGAAGTACTCAATGCCATTGATGCAGAATTAAAGAATCGGAATACTTGGCAAGGGAAATATTGGACCGATTAAGGGGCTTAGTAATATTTTTAAAATGGATTGCAACTTCGGGAAAATGGGGGAATCATCGTGGGCTTTTTATCAATATTAGGTCAGACACATAAATTAATACAGGATCGAGTTAAACCTGGAGATATTGTTATTGACGCTACAGTTGGAAATGGGAATGATACATTATTTCTTAGAAAATTAGTCGGTGACAACGGAATTGTTTGTGGGTTTGATGTTCAGAGTACTGCAATCGAAAACACGTTAAAACGATTATCTGAAGCAAATTTATCTTTAGAGCATGTTCACTTAATTAATAATAGTCACGATAAAATGCTAGAGGTATTGCCCCCTTCTATGCATGAAAAAGTATCTGCTATCACGTTTAATTTGGGTTACTTGCCTGGTGGCGACCACAGTATCATCACACAGCAAGATTCAACTATTCGGGCTCTACAGCACTCACTATTATTTTTAGAAAAGGATGGAATCATCACCATAGTTGTATATTCTGGACATCCAGGCGGTGAAGAAGAGGCTGATGCAGTACTGACGTGGGTTCAAAATTTACCTCAGCAGTATTATCAAGTGTTGAGCTATCAATTTTTGAATCAGAAAAATAATCCACCTTATTTAATTGCTATTTTGAAAAGATGATGTGATCGTTTATTTATTAAGATTAAAATACAAACACAATTCAACCTTCTAAAAAAACAATACCTCCACCATCTCAAAGGTGGAGGTTAAATCCAAACCTTTTCCCTATTTTATTCCAGAGTTGCAGTTGTACTTCAATATTAAAATTAATGTATAACTAAATAAACCCTGCCATTTATTTAATAAAATAATGGCAGGGTTTATTTAAAATCATTTTTTTATTTATTGTCCTTTGGTAATGTAGAACTGCCTCCTCTGTAATGTGTTGAATCAATGACTAAGAAATAGTGACATTCTTCATTACTTAAATTAATAAATCGATGTTCGGTATCAGCTGCAAAATAAAACGAATCTCCCTCAACAAGTTCCACGCTAAAACTGCCTCCCCCTAATTCAACATCTAATCTACCTTTAGAAATATATATATTTTCTTTTACACCAACTTTATGAGCAGGGAAAACTCCTGACTCACTGAATGGAGGAATAATATTCAATATAAATTCAATTCCTTGTGAACTTAAAGACGGAGATAATAAATGCCTTTGAAATCCTGATTTCTCGTCAACATAAATAGGACGTTGAGCTTTCTTCAAAAGAATTATATCCTTATCCTCTTGCTCATCTAGTAAGTAGGATAATGTTGTATTCAAAGCCTCAGCAATTTGACAAGCAACTTGTATTGTTGGATTTTTTTCCTCACGTTCAATTTGAGACAACATTGATGAACTAACATTACTCAAGATCGAAAGTTCTTTTAAAGTCATGTCACGGCTTTTTCTAAGCGTTTTCACTTTTTTTCCAAATACCATACTCAACCTCCCTTTTAATAATTTTTTAAAAAATAGTGGAAAAAAAATCAACTATAGTTTAGAATATTTCACTATAGTGAATTTAAATCGCTATAGTGAAATTTATATTTATACTACAGTTTAAAAAAAGAGGTGTTTTTTTTTGTTAGAAATTATTTTGTCCTTATTCCCAATCATCATCATTCTATTTATGATTTTTGTTTTAAAAAAATCATCCATTTATACAGGAATCGTCTCTTGTATAATCACAGCGATCATCGCCATTTCACCCAAATTTAATACTAGCATAATATTACTTCCTGAACCAATCATAAAAAGTTCCCTCACTACATCCATTATAGTCTATATTTTATTTTTCGGTATTCTGCTGTTTCACATCATGGAGAAAGCTGGAGCCATAAAAGGTATCGCATCATCCATTGCTTCTTCAACAGATGATCGTATTTATCAAGTCCTCATATTAGCATTAGGTTTATCTCCTTTAGTAGAAGCAGTAAGTGGATTTGGTTTAGCAGTAGTAGTCATTGCACCTATATTATTAGCATTAGGATTTAATGCTGTACAATCAACTCTTATTTCTTTAATAAGTCTAGTTATTATTCCATGGGGTACTTTAGCGATGGGGACCATCATTGGAGCGACATTAGGTGGAGTCTCTTTAGAAGCAATGGGTGTAGGTACCTCAATCATGATGATACCATTATTTGTATACTTTTCTATATTAGTATCTTATATTGCTGTAGGTAAAAAAGAATTAATAAAAAGAATTGCTGAAGTAGTAACTATAGGATTATTACTAGGTATTTCTGTTTGGATAAGTAATAATTTTGCAAGTGTTGAACTTGCTGGTTTATTTGGTTCATTAACCGTAATGTTAGCTGTTTATTCTTTCGTTCAAATTAGAAAAATTAGAAATAGAAATCAATATAAAGCAATAACAACAAAGAATATTGAAGAAAAAAACGGAAAACTTATTTTTATTAAACATATAACTCCATATTTATTTTTAATCATATCTTTATTCGCTTCCAGAATCATATCACCAGTTAATGAGTATTTAAATCGTTATTTAAATATATCAATTTCAAAATACAATTTTGAACTTCCTTTACTCTATTCACCTGGCTTTTTTCTAATACTTAGTTGTTTATTTGCAATTTTCTTATTTAGATTAAACAAAAAGGAAATTGTGGATAGTGTAAATCTAACCATAAAAAAATGTCTCCCGGTCATTATAACTACATTTTTGTTCGTTAGTGTATCTGAAATCATGACAGAAGCCACAATGTTTCAAGTACTTTCTAATTTAGCAGCAGAATCATTTGGATACTTTTTTGTTTACATATCACCATTTATAGGAGCGATTGGGGGTTTCCTTACAGGAAGTAACACCGCTTCGAACTCAATGTTTATTAGGTTACAAACTCAAACTGCTGTACAAATTGGTCTATCACCTGTTTTATTGGCTACTACTCAAAATACAAGTTCATCTCTTATGACAATGGTTAATCCATCTAGGGTAGCATTAGGAACATCGGTCTGTAAAATAGGAGATAAAGAGAATGAGATTCAAAAGAAAATGGGATTAGTAGGTTTTGGAACATTAATTATTATTATCATAGAGCTAATCATCTACACAATCATAAATCAAATGTAAGATATGCTGAAAGCAACTGAAAAACATGAATAGTAAACGAGGTGTATTTCAATTGAGCAATTTTTGTTTAACTTTCCCTTTAAAACCAGAACTATATCAAAAGGATATTCTAAACAACGTTTTGAAATTGGAAGAAAAATTTACAATTCATTAATAAATATAACTCAAGAACGTTATAAAAAAATGATTAAAACAAAAAAATATCAAGAATCTCTACTTAAAATCAAAGATTTAAATGTCAATTTGGCAAAAAAATCTTAATGATTTGCGAAATGAATATAATCTTAATGAATACTCATTTCATGCAGACGTTAAACCACTACAAAAAAATTCAAGGATAATATAGATTCCTTTACAGCTCAAAAAATAGCAACAGCACTATGGAGATCCTACGAACACCTAATTTTCTTCAAAGGTGAAACAGTACTTTATAAACGTTTTGGTGATCTTAATTCACTTGAAGGATAAATTGATTGATTTATAATATGTAAAAGCTGTTTTTCAGCTTCTAAGAGATCTTTAAAAGGCAGAAAAGGCTACCCTCCCTGAAGATTCAATTTAGACGTATTTATCACATGGTTCACTTCAAAAAATAAAACATTTCGATATTCCAAAAATAACTCATCAAAACTAAAAACAGGGAAAGGAAATTTATATCTATCAATAATGTGCTCCTAGTCAGCGAAAAGAGGGAGAAAAGAAAGGCGCTCTTCTTTAAAAAGTACGCCAAAAAATATAGTACCTAATATCACAATATTATGAAACGGCCTCTGTTGTTTTTGCAATATACTCATCTAAATGATCTACAGGATTAAACACTGGATTCCCATGACATACTTCCAATCGAACAGGTTTCAATTGACGTACAACTTCACTGCTCCTAACAGCCTCCTGCATATCAGCTGTGAACATTGGAATGGGTCTATGCAATTTGCCGTTTTTTGAAGTGAATAAATCTCCAGCTAATATAACCTGGTCCTGTTTATGATAATAAACAACATGCCCTGGTGCGTGACCAGGTGTATGATAAGGCACTAATTGACCCATTGCAAGCAATTCTCCTTTGTCGTTAGTTGGTAGTGGTTGAGCTACTCCTTTTTTTACACTTTCTGCAGCTTTTTTTCTTCTAGGATAAGGCATATCACCCTCCATATATGGAAATTCTGAGGAGTGAGCAAAAACAGGAACTGAATTTACTTTGAGGATTTTTTCAATCGCTCCCACATGATCTCCATGACCATGAGTCAATACGATTCTTTTTAGCGGACCTGCTTTTAATTCATCAATGAAGTTTAAAATTCCCTTTGACATCACAGGCATGCCTGCATCTACTAAAGTGACTCCATCCTCTTCTACAACAATCCATACGTGGATTGGAAACCCTAACCATGTTTTCAAACTATAGATATGCTCTGAAACTTTAGTTACTTTCATATTTCAATCAACTCCAATATTTAATTTTTGTTTAAAACCTAGCAACAACACCTCAAAAGCAGATTCAAAGGTTGTATTTAATCTTTTCATAATCTGATTCAAAGGTTCATTAGAAAAAGAGTACGTAGTAACAATCCCCTGCAATGTGTAATAATAAATACGAGTGTATTCTAACAACTCCTCACTCTCTGTTTTTAGTCCAAGACTCTTTTGAAGAGATTGCATTAACAGTTCAAACAATTCATTTCTGAGTTTATTTAAATTTGATTCTGGTTCTTTCTCATCCACTCTCGTTGTTTGTGTTTGAAACAAGATTTTGTACATGCTTTGATGAATTAAACAAAAATGGATAAATTCAATGCTAATTTCATAAAGCTTAGCTTCGGATGGTTGTTCTAAATGATTTAAAATATGTTGAAACTTTTGTTTTAATTCCTCTAGCAGCGGCATAGATATAGCATGTAATAACGCCTCCTTATCTTTAAAGTAAATATATATCGTCGTATGTGAACAGCCCGCTTGTTTAGCAATTTCTCTTATACTAACCGCACTAAATCCTTTTTCGGTAAATAATTTACTTGATGCAGCTAGAATAGATCTTTTTGTTTCTTCTGAACGAAGCTCTATTTTTTTTGTCATTTAAAAATGTCATCCTTATCATTATTTTATAACCACTGGTTACTAACCGTTGGTTATAATATAACCGATGGTTATATTATTTGTCAAGAAAAATATGGAAACCCTGCTTTCATCATACACTTATGCGGAATTCATAACATTAGTTGTAAATATCCAAGCAAATGATCCTATTTGTTCATAAAATATTGTGTTAACTACCAATTTGAAAGGAAGTGAATAATATGAGCGTTTTCGACAAAACCATTTGCGATTGTTGCGTCTGTCCGATGCAATGTGTATTAAAAGCATTAGAGAGGCAAGAGGTTGAACTTTTCACCCGCTCAGAAGGTTTTATAGGAGTAACAATTTCAAGAGTAGAAGACTTTATTGTATTTACAGAAGAAGGAGGGAAATTTGCGATTTGTAACATTACTGCCGTTTCAATAGCTCCCTCCGCTTTTACTCCATTTCCTTTAAAACCGATTCAAACAAACAACAAGGGACTATGTGCTTGTTGCGAAGAGCCTATGACAAACGTGGCACGTTCTAGAATGAGGGAAGGGCAGCCTTTTGATATAGAATTCATCTCTAGCCCAGAAGCAGTTCCCGCACCAGGAGTTTTAATTCAACAAGTTGGAGAGGGCATTGTATTCGGATTAGTAGTGGAGAACACACCTATGTTCTTTTCAACTTGTGCCATGACTAGGATTAGTCCTTCTAATAGTTCTAGCAATACAAACTTTATCACAAGATTTAAGGAATTAAAAAGTAAATAGAAGTACAGATGTGTTAACAAAAAATAATACTGAAAGAAAGGGGAATGCGCTTGTTGCGAAGATCCTATGGCAAATGTGGCATGTTATCTTCGAGGTGAGTATCATTATTACAAACATTAAATTAAACTTATTAAATAGCTTTCTATAAAGAGAATCCAACTTCAGTGGGAGTTTTTATTTCTCCAACTGAAAGTTAGATGATCTTATCAGGTGAAAAGCAGTCTATTGGCTCACTTTATACATGCAATTTCAGCTCATTGTGTAGTTTAATAATATAGGTCTTTGTCTGTTTATTCACACCAGTTTGATAAGTTACAATAAGCAACGTACTGGATTCAGTATCAATGATGCCCTTCTCCGAAAAAGTTTGATAATCGAATGGCAAGACCTCAAGCACAACATGTTTAAACATTTCCTTTTCACTCATATTCAGCTGGGCAAAGGATTCAGAAACAACCTCAGGTTGTTCAGCGATCCACTTCATGTAATGTGCATGCTGTTTTTTATCTAGTGTCTGCTCCCACCAGATTTTACGAGGTTTATATTTATGATTTAGAAAATAGTCAAGTTTCATAAGACCTTCTATTACAGCTAAACGCTCTGTCCTTCTATGTTTCAAAAATGACATTAATCTTGAAAATAAGCTTTCGAGCTGGTGACCAATTTTTTGCCATCCTTGTGCTTCCCAATAGTCCCCAAACTCTTGGAAAAAATCAAACGCAGACTCAAATTCATGTTGTATTAAATATTCTAAGGTGTGATCCATGCGATGCGCATTCCAGTACTTTTCTAATACGTCCTCTACCCTTTTAATCCGAACGATGTCTGAAAAAGACATAATATCATTTTCCAGCATTTCATATGGGGCTCGATCCATATACTTATATCCATGTTTATGAGCTGTATTACGCATCCCTGTTCCACGAAGCATTTTTAAAAACCCTAATTGCAATTCCTCAGGTCGTAGTTCAAACACATCATTGAAGGTTTTTCTAAAAGAACTATAATCTTCTTTAGGCAATCCAGCGATTAAGTCTAAATGCTGATCTATTTTTTTACTTTCTTTCACCTTTGTTACGGTTCTGGATAGCTTCTCAAAATTTTGACGTCTCTGAATTAAATCGTTTGTTTCATCATTTGTAGACTGCACACCAATTTCAAAACGGAAGATACCTTCTGGTGCATTTTCAGATAAATAATCAAGCACTTCTGGGCGCATAATGTCTGCAGTAATCTCAAATTGAAATACACATCCTTGATGATTATCAATTAAAAATTCAAAGACCTCCATCGCGTAAGCTCTTTTAATGTTAAACGTTCGATCTACGAATTTAATCAGCTTTGCACCTGATTCAATCAAAAATAACAAATCCGCCTTTGTTCTTTCCATATCAAAATAACGAACACCTACTTCAATACTAGATAAACAAAACTGGCAGCTGAAAGGACAACCTCTGCTCGTTTCAAAATAAACGATTCGATTTGTTACATCAGGTAAATCTTCTTTAAAACGATAAGGCGTTGGAATTTCATTTAAATCTAATTTTGGTCGAGGTGGATTGATGATGACTTCCTCTTCTTTTCTGTAAGCTACACCGTAAACAAAATGATATTTTTGATCCTTTTTAATTTCTGTTAAAAGATGGTGGAAGGTCTCCTCTCCTTCTCCCATCACGATAAAATCAACCTCAGGTATCCGCTTCATCCAATAATCTGTGTCATAAGATACTTCAGGTCCACCTAATACAATTTTCAACTCTGGTTTTATTTTCTTTAACATCTCGATCACGGTGATCGTCTCTTCAATGTTCCAGATATAACATGAAAACCCAATCACGTCAGCATCTTTCTGATAAAGATCAGACACAATGTTCATCACAGGATCTTTAATCGTATACTCTGCCATTTGTATATCAAAATCTTTTTCACTAAATGCTTTTAAGTAACGCAATGCTAGACAGGTATGGATATATTTTGCATTTAACGTAGATACTACCACTTTCATCTATATAAATACCTCAATTTCTAAATTATTGTCAGTTAAAATACAGGTGTTTACATGAATTCACAATTTAAATTCTTCTAGGGTACTTCATATTATTTTCACCTAAAACATATGGTACCATTCTTTGAAGCAAAAGCAATGTCCCTGTGTTTTTTTCAACATGTAAAAAATGGTACAGTTCTTGACAATATTCATGCGATTTGATATTTTTGAATGAACGTTCAAACAAAGAGGGTGTAGCAGAACCAATGAAAAAACAAGACAGTGATACAAAGCAGAAAATAGTGGATGCTGCCTATAAAGTTTTAGCAGAGCAAGGTTATGATAAAACCTCTATGAAGCAAATAGCCAAAGAAGCAGGAGTCGCTCAAGGATTGATCAACTACTATTTCGAGAGTAAAGAAGATTTGTTGTTTGCATTATTCCATGAAGAAAGCTGTAGGTATAGCGAAGAGCTATCGAAGCTTTCAGACATTCCTATGTCTCAAAAATTTATTCAAGAAGCGCTGCAGGTTCCTAAAAAGCTAGTACTGGATCAACCCGAATGGCACCGTTTAAGATTTGAGTTATTTGCAATTGGCCTGCGTTCCGAAAGAGGAGCTCAAGAAATTACAAGAAGTTCAAAAATGGATCGCGAGCAAACGATAAATGAACTATCTAGACTTCATATTACTGAAGATCACAATATACAAGGATTGGCAAGAATCATAACAGCTGTGATGGATGGATTATCATTGCAAATGATGGTCGATCCAGAATTTGAAGCGGATTTGGCATATGAAACCTTTGCTAAGATGCTAGAGACATACTTGACAAAAAAAGAGTAATTTTTTTTAGATTCAATTTGAATGAACATTCAAACAAGTAATATGAACTATTAACATGGACCTAATTAGGTGAAAATCAAGCTGTGAAGGAGAGTGAGAAAAAATGAATTCACCTTTATTTAACGAATTCACATTAAAAAATGGCACAGTCATCAAAAATCGTTTTATTAAAGCCGCGATGAGTGAAGCACTTGCAAATGCACAAAATCAACCAAGTGAAAAAATATTTAAACTATATGAAAAGTGGGCAGATGGCGGAGCAGGTGTTGTTATTTCTGGACATGTAATGGTAGATCGAAGTGCCCTTGCAGAGCCGAGGAATATAGTTGTAGACAATGAGGCAGTTCTTCCTTTTTTAGAAACCTGGGCTAAAAGAGGCACGAAAAACAATACACATCTCTGGATGCAATTAAACCATCCAGGGAAACAAACCTTTAAAGGCATTGTAGATGAATCCGTTGCCCCTTCTGCTATTCCACTTGAAGGAGACATCAGTCGGTTTGTTGCACCACCCAGAGAATTAAGACATGAAGAAATTCTCAAAATCATACAACGATTCGGTTACAGTGCAAAGCTTGCTCAAAAAGCGGGTTTTACTGGTGTTCAAATCCATGCTGCACACGGTTATTTGATTAGTCAGTTCTTATCCCCAAGACATAATCAAAGAAAAGATGAATGGGGTGGAGATATCAAGGGAAGAATGAAGTTTTTGCTTGAAGTCTATCGAGAAATACGCAATCAAACAATAGGAGATTTTTCTATAGCTGTGAAAATGAATTCTGCCGATTTCATGAAAGCAGGTTTTACTGAAGAAGAGTGCATCTATGTAGCTGAGCATCTGGAAAAAGAAGGTGTTGACTTGCTGGAAATTTCGGGAGGATCTTATGAGAGTCCTCAAATGACAGGACGAAATGTTAAAGAAAGTACGAAAAAGCGGGAAGCTTATTTCCTCGATTTTGCAGAAAAGCTTCGTTTATCCGTAAATTTCCCAATCATGGTCACTGGGGGATTTCGAACCAAAACAGGAATGGAAGAAGCGATTCACACCAACGCAACTGATTTCATTGGTTTAGCCCGCCCTTTTGCTGTCTGTCCTGAATTACCAAATCAAATGAAACAGAATAAAGTACAAAAAGTAGAAATTACACCTAAACAAACTGGGATTCGAGCAATCGATGATAGTTCTTTGTTGGAATCCACTTGGTATGCCCAACAGCTAGAAAGAATCGGTTTAGGTAAACATGTGAGACCAAACTATTCTATTTGGTTTTCATTGTTTCAAGCTATTATTAAAAACGGAAAGGAAGTTTTTCAGCTACGAAGAGCGAGATGATCCTCATCGTATAAAACTAATCCTCGTTTTAAAAACATAAGCAATTTTACCAATTAATAATATTTTTAAGCTCAAGCAAAAAACTGCTTGAGCTTACATATGTAAATGAATTAACCTTTTTCTATCCTAATCATTTTTATATGAATTTTTTTAGATTTTTAGTATAGTTATCTTAATATTTTTGATTTTATATTATTAAAGGAGATTGCAATTTAAAAATGGACTTCTCTATTCATACTATGAATCTCATTTCTTTATTAACAACTAGTATAGGTTGGAGTATGATTGCTTTTCTCGTATTTCGTACATATAAAAAGTCACAACATAAACCAAAAGTATGGAAAGTAATCGTGATTACATATGTTGGCTTATTTTCTTTATCTATCGATTGGATTATAACAGATTCTTTATTAAAGATCCCCTTACTACCACTCGGAGTTTGGGTCTTGTACTTGATTTTCAAAAGAAAACAGACAAGTTGGCAGACTTATCGCTCTTTTGCTTGGATCGGTTTTTTGAGTAATTTTGTATTTATTCTTTGTACACTAATCTACATCCCGATCTACCAAACCTTATATCCTACAAATGATATTTCAACTTTTGTTTCAAATATAGATCATGCAGAGATTATTCACAGTCATCCTTCAGCAGAAAACGTTAGTTTAAATAAAGATAAGCTTTTAGAGCAACTAGATGCAATAAAACAAGTAAATATCGATAGCGCTCAATGGTATGAGGATGTTATTTTATTGAAAAAAGAGGAAAGATTTCCATACTTATTAATTGAAACTTTACCAAAATGGGGAAGTGGCTCTCATGCAGTTATATATATTGAAAACGATGGAAAAGGTTTAATACTGCAGACAGAAAACAAACAATTCTATTTTCGTTCGGAACATTCATTTTTAAAGGAGGGAAATCGCGCTGAATCGAAATAAAATCACTCCCATCCTGGTTGTTATTAGCATATTCATGATGATATCCCTATATTATTGGTTTTATTTAGCCAATCCTGATGATATCCCATCCAATAAACAATTAGTAGAGAAAATGAACCGTGTTTTTCCAGCAGCAAATGTAGCTCATATTCAAGACAAAATCAGACTGGATGAAAAACATATATTTATTCCCTTTATATCTAGTAAAGATGAATATGGAGTAAGTTATTGGATTTGGACGAAACATAAATGGGAATTAGTAAATATTAATACAACTGGTTCTCCTGAAGTCTGGAACATAAAAGAGAAAAACCCCTCTACGCATTTTATTGTATGGAATATACATCCAGACGACCAATTGGAAACAATCAAATTCCATCTACTAAAGGATAGAGGATATCGAATTGCAGATGGAGTCGAAAGATATCATCCTAAAGTTCAAATGGAAGAAACCATCTCCCTGAAAGAAAATTCATATGGAGCTATATCAATACCAGAAGATTGGACTCAAATCATCAAATCTTATAGGAATATTGAACCTGTTCAATCATTTAGTTTTTTTAATCATTATGGTTTCTCTCAATATTACATATATTATGGTTGGACTTCTTATGATCAGTATGGCAATCAAACGTTTCCAGGAAACTCTGTGAATGGTAATGGATATTCAAATAGAGATTATAATATCGATTTTATGATGATTATGGATGAGGCAAAATTAGAATCCAAATGATAAACCTAGTTATTCGTTGTACTAAAGAAATTATCACTCCTACTTAAATATAAGGAGTGATAATTTTTAAAAATTCAATACTTTATTTATTTGATGAAGAGAAATATCCCCGTATCTAGTTATTATTGGGTCATTACCTGATAAATCTATAATAGTGCTGGACTTCGTTGTTCCCTGAGGTTCACCGTCTAATATATAGTCCACTTTATGACCAATTTGTTTCATTACGATCTTTAAATCTACTAGAACACCATTAGCTTTACCAGACAGATTAGCAGATGTCATAGCTACAGGAGTTTTCAGTTGTTTCATAAATCCTTTCCAAATCGGATTGCTCAAACATCCCATGGCTATTGTTTCCCCACCGCACACCATTTTGCTAGGAACAGTTTCCTTTTTGCGTAATATGATATTCAATGGACCTGGCCAGAAAGCTTCAACTAAAGTTTGGATCATTCCAATGTCATCGACATCAGCGTAGTCCTGCCACTCTTCCGGATTTAATAAAAATAACGTTAATGGAGATGTTGCTGGTCTATTTTTTATTTTAAAAACACGATCAATCGAATCTTCACACCATGGGTTTAAAGTCAAAGCAAGATTTGTATCACTTGGAGTAACAATTACTCCTCCATCTTTCACACAATTTGCAGCTAGTTCGAAGTTCCCTTTTGTTGGTTCTAATATTTTTGTTAAGGATTCCATTCCTTCCCCTCCTAATATTGAGTTTGATTTCATCATATCAGCAATTTACCAATAGTTAAAATATATAGTATCTATAAAGATTATTTCATTTACCTATAACATTATTAAACTCTTCTTCAGCATTAAAAAGCACAAATAATTAGACAGAATTCAAACAAACATTAAAAAAGATATAATCAGAGGGTTAAGTGTTGAGACTTACCACGAATGGGTGGAAAATGGATAAAAATAAATATTTAATATATCCCTTATCCAACCCTTACCTCCTTCCATTGTTTTTCCTCCCTATCACTGTTATGATGTAAAACAGAATCATTAATTGAATACAATTCAATTTCAAATAAAGTGTAAAACGGAGCGAAATATCATGGAAAAGAAAAAGAAAAATTACATTACAACCTCTGCAGCTCAAGAATTGAAAACAGGCGAGCTGCTAGTTATTACTATAAAACGAATCGGCATTAACGGTGAAGGCGTTGGATATTACAAAAGAAAAGCCGTATTTATTGAAGGGGCTCTTCCCGATGAGGTTGTAAAAGCAGAAGTAGTTCATATACAACCGAATTTTATCAGAGCTGATCTAGTAGAAATCGAGCAAGAATCACCTCATCGTGTGAAACCACATTGCTCTGTTTATGACGTGTGTGGAGGCTGTCAGCTACAGCATTTGGATTACAAGGAGCAATTACGTGTAAAAGAGGACATTATACGTGAATCTTTTAACCGCTATACAGACAAAACAAAAATTAATATTAGACCCGTGATCGGCATGGATGATCCTTGGGGATACCGAAATAAAGCTCAATATCAAGTAGGTTTTCATAAAGGATCGGTACAAACAGGGCTTTATTCAACAAGATCTCACAAATTAGTGGATATCTCTGGATGTCCTATTCATCACCCAACAATCAATCATATTATTGAAGAAACGAAAAAAATAGTGCAAGAGCTGCGCATTCCTATATATGATGAAAAAAATAATAAAGGAATCTTAAAAACAATCGTAGTACGCACTGGCTTTAAATCTAATGAAAATCAATTAACTTTGGTCACAGCAAAAGAACAAGTCCCTAAGTTGGATCAGCTTATTGATTTAATTCGTGAAAATATACCAGAGGTGTCTACAATTGCTCAAAATATTAACGCTGAAAAGACATCCATTGTTTTTGGTAAAAAGACAAATATCCTTTGGGGAAGAAGACAAATTAAAGAATCATTAGGGAATGTCAACTTCTCATTATCACCAAGAGCCTTTTTCCAGTTGAATCCTGATCAAACCATTAATCTATACAACACAGTGAAAAAAGCAGCTGATATTAGAGGGCATGAAAAAATTGTAGATGCTTATTGTGGAACAGGAACAATCAGCTTATGGTTGGCTCCTTATGTGAAAGAAGTTCGCGGCATTGAAGAAATTCCTGAAGCCATCAATGATGCTAAAAAAAATGCAAAACTAAGTGGAATTAACAACGCACAATTTTATGTAGGAAAGTCTGAAAACTTACTGCCAAAGTGGATGAATCAAGGTTTCCGTCCTGATGTCATTGTAGTTGATCCACCTCGTACTGGATGTGACTATAAACTACTGCAAGCAGTTGTAAGAGCGAAGACAAAAAAATTCATTTATGTTTCTTGCAACCCATCAACTTTAGCTAAAGACAGCTCATACCTTTTAAGAAATGGATATCATTTAAAATGGATTCAGCCAGTAGATATGTTTCCGAACACATCACAAATTGAAAGTGTAGCTGTGTTTATCAAAAAATAAATTTTAACTATATGAAAGATCATGAAGACGAGGAAATTAGCTTCATGGTCTTTCTTTATGCTTTTTTTACAATTAACTCTTTCTGCATTCTAATGAGTCATTCTATGTTTCTTTTCTGGTTTGTAAACCCTATATCTGATGATAAAAATCACTCCTACTATTACAACGATTGCGAACCCATTCACTACAAATAATAAATTTAACGATACAAACGTAGATAGAACACCAAAAATGATGAGGGATATTGTATCTGCCAGGTATAATAATACAGCATTTAAGCTAAACCCCTTCCCATGCATGTCTTCTGGAATGTAGTTTTGAATAATGTAAACACGGGTTAAACCTGTGATAGGAATACCTATTCCGACAACGGCAGCTCCAACAAAATACATTGGAATGTTCATCGCAAAACCTAGGAAAACTAGACCTATACCCCAAATTATTGAACCTATTAAATATGTCTTTAAGGATAGCTTTTTCCATATCAATGGAATCAATAAGTTAGTGATAATGACAACAGCCCCATATCCCCCTTGTAAGATGCTGAACAAAGATTTCCCCTCATCTGACATATCCAACAGGGACAATAATAAACCAACTTCCCACAACCAAGTATTTAAAAAAACCATAACAAAGGTTAATAAAAATAAGGAGCGAACTGTATGCTGCTTCTTCACCCACTGGGCAAATTCAATCAATGATCGAAAAGCATTTTTCAAGTCTTTTTTATCATCTGTATTCATTTGTTTTGTTTTCACCGTAATCATTGAAATGGCAATCACACTGATAACATAAGTGAATGCATCCAGCGTAAAAAAGTGAATCTCACCTACAGTTTGAATAAGGAGGACCGTAATGATCGGGCTTAGCACAGTAATCCCTCTGGTCAAAGAATCATACAAACTGTTGGCAATATTTCTTTGCTCCGAGGAAGTAATAATTATTGGAAGCATCGCACGAAAACTTGGATTAAAAAAACAACCTAAAGTTTGTACAGCAAAACTGATCAGCAGAAGATAAGTATAATTTAGGAAATCAAAATGAAATAAAACCACTGTTGATAAAATTAATGGAACTCTGATTATGTCAATAAAGATCATCAGCCTTTTTTTATTCACCCAATCAGCAATGACACCCCCCAATAATCCAAAAAATAAGTAAGGTAAGGTTTCTGCTATAACAACACCTGTAGTGTGTAATTTAGAGCCAGTTAAATCATAGGCCACAAATAGAAAAGCTAAACCAGTTAAGATATCTCCAAGTCTGGAAACACTGCCACCGACTAAGTAATATAAAAAGTTTTTATTTGAAAGAACCTGTTTATACATATAACCTTCTCCCCCACTTCTTCTATATTATTCTTTTATATCGAAGACTTTGATAATTCTCATCTGTATGATTTGCATAAGATTCCATCGTTGATTGCTCTATAAATCCTTTTGCTAAATAAAAAGGAATCCCTTTTTATTTATCTTTGGCTACAGACACCCACTGTACCTTAGCCCCTAGTTTTCTTTGTTCTTCTGACAAAACATTTAAAATCTTTGAACCGATCCCTTCTCTTCTTCCCAATCCCTTGAACATGGTTTTCTGTTGCTTTTTGAATAGTTAACATATATATCACTCCTAAATGAATTTGATAAGTTGTTTGAAAGTTGTATTAATTTCTTGTATAATCAGTATATATCCAAATATTTAATATGTAAATATTAAATATTTACATATAAAAAATGGAGGAAATATAAATGAGCCGTGAATATATTACTCGGACTTACCCAAATACAAAGTTAGATATCCAAACTTCTTTTGGAGTGAATTTCATAACTAATATCTTCTTAGTGGATTATGCCATTCATGATTTAGCAGTGATGTCAGAATGGGTACAGGATTTTTCAAAGAAGCTCCCTAACAAAGTTAAACAAAACCTAGAACTATTAAGGACTGTCTTTGCACATGGAGCCATACTAAGAGAATTTTACATGATGAAAGCTTCCGAGAACCATTCTGATTGGAATGAGTTTATCAATTGGTGGAGAGATTTAACTCTTGATGAAATCACAAAGCTTATCACTTATGGAATACAAGAGAATTTAAATTATTATTATGAAAATCTAGCACCCATACCTAAAGTTGAGAAAAGATTGAAAGGGTTAAATCGCTCTAAGCTAAATATTGAAGAAGAAGATACTAATACTAACAATACTGCTCTTAAAGCCGTATTAGAGAGCTGGTCCGTTGAAGATGTAGAAAAGCACATCGTTTTCTTCAAAAACCCTAAGTTAATACAGGAAAAATGCATTGAACTATTTGAGGGGAGTTGGAATAATGGATTCGAGGAATTTTGGAATAAAAGTAAAGAGCTCATCACAAATTTAGATTCAACTGATATATCTCGAAAATTCAAAAAAAATGAAGATGCTATTTATTCAATTACAAATCTATTTCCAGATACAACTGATATTTCAATGATCAATCGAGCACAAAAAATCATATTCATACCTACTTTAAATTTGGAAAGATCACTTTCCCTATTTAATGAAAATAATACACTGTATGTTCTGTTTGAACCTCTAGAAACTTTAAGTGAAATAAAAACAAGATCAAATCATAATCAAAAAAGCGAAAATAAAATTCTGGTAGATGCTTATCCAGCTTTTGAGGGGCTTGGGGATAAAACTAGGTTACAAATTTTATTATTATTATCTCAAAACAGAGAATTATTTGCTCAACAAATTGTAAAAGCTCTTAGTATGAACCAAAGTATGGTTTCACGCCATTTGAGACAACTCCAAGAATCAAATTTAATTTCCATACGACAAGAAGGGAATACAAAATTTTATTCTATAAATAAAACAAGTCTGCGAAAAGTAATGGATTTTTTAAATATCATTGCTAAATAATCCATGAACCATGAAATTTCAGGATAATTTCATGGTTTTTGTTTAATAACTACCAATCCACTTTAATTACGCCATTCCAACAAGAGATCGTCAATATAAGACCTGAAGACATGAAAATACACGAGAGATTTAGATGATATTGTACATTTTGATCAATATGATAAAGAAAAAGCTTGGAGCAATGAATATATCGTGAAAGACGGAATTGTGAACTAGATATGAAATCAACAAAAATAACCAACAATCATTAGTCCACCTACAATCACCATTCCAACTCCTACAACAATGAAAGATTTATATGAGTTCTCGTTATATTTATACTTATAGCTATTTGGAACCACTAAATATTTGATAGATTTCAGCGTCCAGAACCACCCAACTATTGTAGTAATAACAGATAGATCAATAACCCAAACATTATGAAACAATACAATAGGAAGACCTGAAACGATCGTTAATAAACCAATCATTGGAGCAGCATAAGAATATTTTTGCAAGTCTTTAAATAACTCAGCCCATTCCTTAGCCAAACATACATGAGATACACCGATTATGAATATAAGTGCGCCAAATAATAACTCTATTTCTTGCATTTCACTCACTCCTTTAATAATAGTTGATCCACCAACGTTTCAATATAATGTGCTTGTGTTTCCTCGGCAGCATGATTGAATACACCTGATTCTGCAGAAAAAGCAATGGAAGAAATGATTTGATATATTCTTAAACGTATTTCTTCTGGGGATAAAAAAATATTTATAGATTCCAACTGAGAATGAATATAAAGCAACAACTCATTAGACAACGCGTTGTCCCTTGTATACTTTGATTTACCTACGATAAGTTGATGTGCTAGTTCTGGTCTTCTCGTTAGTGTTACAAATAGTTTTTTGAAAAAGGAATACAACCTTTCATCTAGTGATAATATATCCTCATACAGAATGTTGCTAAATGAAATTTCCTCATCGGTCAGCTCTATTAAAGCGATTTGAATTAGATTATCTTTAGATCCAAAGTGATAACTGATCGAACTTATATTAATGCCGAGATCATCACATAACTTCCTTCCAGATACAGCATCTACTCCATTTTCTAATATGAGCTGCTTAGTATAACTCAATATTTTATCCTTAGTTTTCATCAACTCACCCTTAACAAATAATGGATTTGTGTTCATTATACTATTATTCCAACATAAATTCAAACACCGTTTGAATTTATGTTGTCCATTTTATTTCTGCAAGATTTATAAACCAGAAAAATGAATAAATCATTTCTATTTTAGAAATGATAGGTAATATAACATTTAATTTTTTAAAAAAAGGATGTGAAAGATGTATTGGATACAAATATGAGTCCTGAAGAGGTGCTTACTCAAATTGTGGAATTACATAATAACGGAGAAACATTAGCTAAAAAAAGTGTTAAAAAAGCGCATCCAGATTTAATGAAAAATGCACTCTACTACTTTCCAAACTGGGATCAAGCAATGGAAAGAGCAGGCGTGCAGTAAAGAAATGAATATAAGTGTTCAACAATGAAAGTAGTTTATAAAACATTAATCCCCAATACATCATCATATTGGGGATTTTTTCATACCTATTGAACGTTGAGATCAATCCACTCTTCAAAAAATGAACTATGATCTTGTTCAAAATATTCATTAAAGTAATCAATAAACACTTCGGAATCAACCACCTTATATTGATTATCATTATAATATGCTGATAAAAAGTTTAATGCTTCCTCGGTACCACCAAGCTCTCTAAAATAAGACCATAATTTCATTGGCGCCCTGCTATAAACAGTTGTAATATAATTTTCAAATTCATGAAGTTGTTTATTTACGATGTCATCTGGCTCTCTCATATTATCCAAACGATTCGCAAATTCAAAACCAACCTGTTCATTATACTTCTCTGTCAGATAAAGGCTCGCTGCAAACTCTGCAATACCTTCGTCTAACCAAGCTTCACTATAAGGATCATTTGAAACTAAATAATAAAACCACTGGTGTGCTAACTCATGCGTTAGTATATGCTCGTAAATTTCTTCGTTATCGGAAATCTCCATTACATTCGGATATTCCATATTGCCGTTATTTCCAACCAAATCTATTTCAGCATTTGGATTATCACCAATTCTTTCTTCAAAAAACTTGAATATATTCTTTGCTTCTCTGCTAGTGTTAACTAACATATCCTCTTTCCCTGCAGGCATAAACACTCGTAGTTCAGTATCTTGAACAACTTCTGTTTGGCTTTCCCATTCTAATGGATCTAATAAAGCTAAATAAAAATCTTTAATCTTATCTCCCTTTATTATTCCTGATTGAGAAGGCAAAATCTCTCCATCTTTCCCTGAGCTAGCTACAAAATATTCCTTAGGAAGCATATAACTTATCTCGTAATCGCCATAACCAGTAAAATATGATTCTCCACGCGCATCGTAATCATAAATGACCCATCCGCTGTTATAATCCCCTAGCATTGGATACCATTGTGCTAGATAATAATTCCCAAAAAATTTTGACAATCGATTCCCTTTAATTGGCAAGTTTAATGTGTAATCTACCATCACCTTTGAAGTTTGTTTTGTTTTTAAATCTTTATCTAATGAAACAAGCATGATGTTATTATTTAATGAATAGGGCTGTTCTTTGTCATTAACAGTTATCTTATTAATTTTTAACTCCGCTGAATCTACCATGAAATCTGGTTTATATTTTTCAGTTAATGCATTCGGAACAAAGTAAAATCCAATATCTGTCCAAGCTTCTTCTGAGTTGTTAGTAACAGCTATTTCAGCCTTCACATGAAAGGTTCCCTGTTCATCAAGCTCAAGATCTATGCTGTAGCTGGTTGATTCTGGTGAATCGTTTAAAAAAATCATGAATATACCAATAAATAGAAATATACCAATGATTATAAATCCATATTTAAAATGTTTCTGCATATTTTTTACTCTCCCTCAAATATTTTAGTAACTAGGATTAGTATAATTGCATTTTCCATGGTCTTATCCCCTTCCATTGAGATAATTTTAAACACTATCCTACCACTGATAGACTACAGCTGTGTCTTATTTAATTTAACAGTTAAAATGATATGGAATTTTTTTCTTGTATAATTATACTATAAACAAAGAAAGAATAGTCAATATTTTCTAATAGATTCTCTTTTTGGATTTATTCAATTTGTTATGTGAAGTTAAAAAGTGAGGATATTTAAGGGAGCAAAAAAAGGATCGAGAACCATCCATCCCAATCCTTTTCTATGTACTTTATACTGTTATTACAAACTATTCACTATCGTACTGGAATCCTAAATAGTGCCATGTAAAACTGATGTCAGATAATTCACGAATGTCACTAAAAGGAAGCATCCAAGAACCACCGCCTATATCAGACATTTTTACATTTTGCTGAACTCCATCTTTAGTATAGTGCATAATTACATAATCAGCTTGAAAACCTTGAGTTACCCAATATGCTCCTGCATTTGGATCTACTTTGCTCCAGCCAATATAGTAACCTATATTTGTATAATCTCCAGCGTTAAATGTTGCAATATTAGAAGGCTCAGATTCATTTCCATTTACATCTACTGCTGTCACATAATAATAACGAGTTGTATTTGCATATACCCCTTGAGGATCAATAAATTCTGTAGTTGTTGGATAAGCAGCATGCAATTTGATTGCATTAGGATCAACACTTGAATAAACTTTAAAATGATCGATATTAGATAAATCTGAATAATCCCAGTTTAAAACAACTTTAGAATATTCTAAATCTGTAGATACACTCGCATACAAATTAGTAGGTGCTTCTAACTCAGAACTTTCATTAGCAAAGGAAGGTGAAATACTAGCAACTATCATCATTACAGCAAACAATAAAATCATTTTTTTCTTAAATAAAGAAGTAAACATGTGAATCCTCCTAGTAATTTTTAATATTTGAAAGCTGGCCAGTACTTTCTTGTTATTTCCAATGTAATTATAGTTCACATGTATAAATATAGTAAAACTTAGTTTTCTGCTGTATTAACTGAGTGAAGCGTATACATTCCTGTTTTTCAACTATTTTCCTTTATTTATCTTTTATTTCCTTATAATTATAAATTCTTCTTAATAATGTATCATTTAGGTGATCATATCAAACTTTCTTTACACAAAAAGAGAGAAGGATTATAAATCCTC
Organism: Chengkuizengella axinellae; assembly: GCF_030730905.1. GTDB lineage: Bacteria > Bacillota > Bacilli > Paenibacillales > KCTC-33759 > Chengkuizengella > Chengkuizengella axinellae. Next base: position 58,666 of record NZ_JAVAMP010000013.1, read on the forward strand.
CCCTCTTTTCACTTAATAACTTAAGTATTAATCTTCATTCTAATGATCATATCCATATGGAGGTGTGTCATGCGCCGGGGTTCCAATTGTAAATGTATAGAAAAATTCAACGTGACTTCCATCATCTAAGTTCTTGACTGTGTACTCCCATGTCCCGCCATTATTTGTAGCAGCTACATTTAGTTGACCTCCAGTATCCACTGTGTAATGTAAGTCTACAAAAGTTGAACTCACATTTGGAGTGAATTTAAACAAGGCTTTGGTTGGATTCAACTTTTCTATTTCAATCGTATAATCATCTGCGACTATAATCGTATTTCCTGTTGGAGCGTCTGTAGTAACTGTAACTGTATTACTTGAATTCGACTCATTTCCAGCAGCGTCCAGAGCTCTCACAGTATAACTATAGGTAGTAGAGGAACTAAGACCCGTATCTTGAAAAGATGTTGATGATGTGGTTCCTATCTCAGATCCATCACGATATATTTTATATCCTGTTACACCTACATCATCCGTTGAACCTGACCAGGACAGATCCACAGTTGTTTCTGTTTGACCTGATGCATTAAGTGACGGTGCTGTTGGTGAAGTTGTATCCGGCTGACCACCTCCTCCTGATCCACCAAATGTAAATTGATAATCGGGTGAATTATAAGCTGGCGTACCAATTGTATAAGTGTACCAGAAGTCAATGACATCTCCTTGATTAAGGCCAGTAATTGTATACTCCCAAATTCCTCCATTATTTACTGTCCCTACATTGATTTGTCCGCTATTGTTGACTTTATAATGGAAATCAACAAAACTGGAGGTTCCAGATGTAGGTGTGAATTTAAATAAAGCATCAGTGGAACTTGATTCTACCATTTCTATTGTATAATCATTTTCAACAATGACGTTTCCAGAGCCAGCATCAGTGGTGGTCCCTTGAACAGCGCTACTTGCAATTGACGAATTTCCTGCAGCATCCTTAGCTACTATAGTATAACTATATGTTATATTTGCTGATAAACCATTGTCGGTATAATTTGTGGCAGTTGTTGTTCCAGTTAAAGCCCCATCTCGATATACTTCATATTCTGTAACACCTACATTATCTGTCGATGCATTCCATGATAAACTGATACTATTTGAAGTCGCCCCTGTTACTGATACGTTACTAGGTTGACTAGGGGGTGACTGATCATTAGATTGATCCGTTGTTCCTTGCACTGAACTGCTAGAAGTAGATGCATTCCCAGCGCCGTCCTTTGCGACAATAGTATAAGTGTATGTTGTATTTGCAGTTAAGCCACTATCGGTGAAAGATGTTGAATTTGTAGTTCCAGCCAAGTTGCTATTACGGTAAACTTCATAACTTGTAACTCCTACATTATCAGTTGATGCATTCCACGATAAACTGATACTACTTGAAGTGGTGCCTGTTACAGCTACATTCGTTGGTTCACTTGGAGGAGATGTATCCGCCTGCCCGTTTCCAGTATTAAAACTATTCGGCTGAACTACAATGGAAGTACCATCGGAGAAGTTTACGGTCTTCACACTATTTGACATATTGTACGCAATATAAGTATTTGTATTTCCTTTTTTAAAGACTGCATATAAAGGATAATCTGCTGTAATCGATGTGTCTACTGTTCCTATTGCATTTAAGACATGAATCCAATGATACGTATTGGCTTTGGAATTGCCTTCCTCAGGTGAGAATACATTTGCTCTTGCATTGTATTGACTTATCGCATCCGCAGGATCTTCTATCGCTCGATACATCCATATGAGATCTTCCCAAGAATCCCAATTCGTACCCCCATTTTCATTAATCAATGCATTATAATTCAATTCCGTATAGGCAGGAAATTGAGTCAAATATAAGGAACCAGACTGGAAAGGAAGCCAATTGATGCCATGAATCTCTTCAGGATTTCCTGTCCACCAAACACCATCACCAACAGTTTTACCACCCCATAACATACTCGCAGTTTCCCGATTAAAACCTGCATGATGATTTTGACCAGAAACATCAAACCAATATTCGTTAATGGCATTCATTTCGGTTGTATATAAATAGATACCAAGATCTCGAAGTGAAGTATCCCCTGTCGCTTCACCCCAAAGAATCATACCTGTCCAAGCATTCATCCCTTCTGATGAAGATTCATTATTATTGCCGTCTCCGAAGTTAGCGTTACCTGAAGCCCATGAATGACCTGCGTAGATATCAAAATTTCTAAGAAAAGGAAACATATTATCGTTGCGATTATCACTCGCGATATCTCGAATTAATAAATCAACCATACCTCCCCAATTTGAAGATGAAGCCCAATTTGAATCAACTCGAGCAATTTCAGCAGCAGAACGAATAAAATACCCGTAATGGAAATGATGATCATTTAAATCAGTGACAGATCCATAGCTATCTGGATAACCAAACATTGTGCCCCAATTGTCGTTATAATAAAATACTTCAGTACTCCCTAAGTTCCCATTAGATTCACTAGCTTTAAACCAATCTTCCAACCTTGATTTAATCTCATTTCTAAATTGGTTGGCTGCATTTCCATCGCCTACTTGATCCGCTATAGTCGCTAATGTTGTAATCTTACCCAATCGTTTACCAATCCAGTAAGTATCAATAAGTCCAGAGTACACCTCGCCTTCAGCTTCATCAACATATCCTGCTAATACGGACTTATCATAAGTTCCTAAATCAGGAATAGCAGGTATCACACCCGTAAACGCCATATTCGTTTGGAATGAACTCCCCTCCGCTACCTTCATCTCTCCACGAACTGAATCATAAGTGTAATTTAAAAGTGATTTCGCTGTATTTTTCCATTGATGAGGATATAACGCAAAGATCGTTCCAGTTTGATTTCCTTCTTTCTGATTTGTTGTGTAAGTATACGTGGTGGTGACCTGACTTGTATTTTCATTGTAGGACCAAGAAACGAATGTATCTGTAACATGAGAATAAGCATATTGTGTAAATTTGTTCAATGTCGCTGATGAATTATCCGGAAGGGCAGCAACAGAAAAGTAATCGCTTCCATTTAAGTTGTTCGTTAATGTTGAGCTGCCAATCCCTGACCAAGTAGAGCCGGATGGACCAAACAATGCATAATGTCTATTATTCATCGTAATTCCTAAAACTGGACTGTTTGCATCTCCAGACCATACCGTTGGAGTTCCTGGGAAGGTTAATCTTGGATTTCCTCCAGAGTAAGTAAAATAAACATATGGTGAGCCATGACCATATGATACTTCCATACTGTTTGAACCACTTGCAAATAAATTTGTAACAAACCAATCACTATAACCATCTACTTTAGTATCTGGAAATGAACCTACATTGCTATGCCCAACTGTAAAATCATTACCATCTGTTTCTCCCATCCAGCCTTTAATAAATCCATTCAAGCCTTCAATTTCAGGAGAGGGATTAAAGATCCTAATACCGTTTGATCTGTTCCAAACTGCAAGAGGGTGAGGGTATTGTCTTTCAGAATATGCTTGAAAAGCGGTTGAACTCCACCAATCATTTGTAGGCATTGGCCCCGTTACGTTTGATGTTCTATAGATTGCAGATTGTATGTTGGTTGCTCCTGGTGGAAGGGTTTCTGAATAACTCCCCTGCCCTACATTCACTTCTCCATTAAAACCTAATGATGTTAGAGGGAAAACAACCAAAATTAAAGCTAGTGACAATAAAATTAAACTAAATTTTTTCAAAAGTATACCTCCCAAAAATATAAGTATAAGACATACATACCAAACAATGAAATCGATTTCAGTATTATTTTAAGTAAATCACCTCTTCCTGTTAAGTAATTTAGCAGGTTTCTCTATTATTAGAACACTCAGCACTATATTTTTGAGATCGTCGCTTGCAAAGTATGTTAGATTTTATATGTTATACAGTAACTTATAGTGAGTGGATATGAAAAATATGCATAAAAAATGAAATATTTTATAATATTTGCTAATGTGTGATGATCATGATCAATAATTAACTTCATAACAATTTAACAATGAGTATGTATCATAATAGGCTTATTTTTATTACAATAGAAAATGATATCTAAATAACTGCTAAAAGGAGATGTGCGACTTGAGTTACACTCTATCAATCAAAACGAATACAAGAGATCAAATGATTGATATCACTTCCCAAGTTCAACAAAAGCTTAATGAAGATAAGATGGATAATGGAATATGCATCATCTACTCTCCCCATACTACAGCCGGCATCACTATTAATGAAAATGCAGACCCAGATGTGAAACATGATGTGCTTATGGCGCTAGATGAAGTATATCCATGGGAGCATGAAAAATATCGCCACATGGAAGGAAATACTGCTGCTCATTTAAAAACCATCACAACCGGTTCATCTCAAACCGTGATTGTTGAAAATAATCGGTTACTATTAGGTCAGTGGCAAGGAATCTACTTCTGTGAATTTGATGGACCTAGACACCGAACCTGTATAGTTAAGTTTATACACCAATAAGCAGTCGTTATAACACGACTGCTTATTATTAAATATTACTAATATTATTGGGCAGATATATAAACTCTCTCGGAAAGTGATGGCAATAGGAATGTTTTGAATAGGACTTTAAACCTTAAACATGTCCTTTTTGAACTGCCTCTTGCCTAAAAGAAGCAACTGCTATTAATAATAACAGTAAGACAAAAGCCACGATATGAAAGAAACTAATAGATTTAAAATATTGAATGAACACTCCACCAAAGTAAGGTCCAATTAAACTTCCAACGCTATAAGCTACTCCACAAAGCAAATTGCCCGCAGGCAACAAATTTTTAGGCAGTAAATCTGTCATATAACTAATTCCTAGTGAGAAGGTTGAACCAACTACCATTCCCGCTATAAATAAACAAATCGATAGAGCTGAGAAAGAATTCTCTATTAAACTAGCGACTGAAAAACTAATCATCCCAATCGAAAGAATTGCAATCAGCACATTTCTTCTACCATATTTGTCGCTTATCATTCCTAAAGGCAGCTGAAATACAATCGCTCCCAAAGCAAATGCAAATAGTAAAAAGGAAATATTCTCTACATTAAAGCCAATTCGCAACCCATACACAGGGAAACTTCCATTTAATGATGCCTCTAAAAATCCGTATCCAAGTGGAGGCAGAATCGCAACCCAACCATATTTCCATGCTTTTGAAAATCGTTTGAGCATTTCTTTAAATGAATCAGAATAATCGCTTGTTTGCTCTGGATAATCATTTTTTAAGGCGAATATAAATATCCATGCTATAAAGCATAATAGAGACGACAGCATAAAGGGTAGTGCTTCATTAATTTCAACAAGTGGTGTTAATAAAGGTCCCGCTGCCAAACCTATACCAAAAGATAACCCATATAATGAGATATTCCGCCCTCTTTTGTTTGATTCAGATGTTGTCGTAATCCATGTTTGAGTAGAAAAATGCAATGCATGATCACCGATCCCAATGAAAAAACGTAATACAAACCAAAACCAAAATGATTTCCAAAGAGGAAATAAAACTAAGGATAAGATAATAAGTGCTCCTCCAAAAATAATGATGGGTTTATACCCGTACTTCCTTAATGGAGGCTCCATAAATGGTGTTATAAATAAAATACCTATATACAATGCAGCTGCATTCAGTCCATTAACTGAAGAGGCAACACCGTCATTCTCAAATATAATAGCAATTAAAGGAAGGAGTAATCCTTGATTAAAACCTGATATAGCAACAATGCCTATAAGTATCCAAAAACGAAAGTTCATTAGTAAGTCCTCTTTTATGTTAAGTAGTATTTGTCCCTAACTATTATAATTGTTTTTTATGAAAAAAGTAAAAAGATTTGAGCGCAAAAATCTTATTAGAGTCTTACAGAGATGTCGTCGAGTCCTTCCATCTGAGATATTACTTCACTTTTGTGAGCTTATTGCATTATGATATAAAGAGTAATAGTAACCGTATTCTTTATTTTTACAAGCAAAGTTTGCGAAACTAGCTTATTCACAAGTAAACTTGAAAGGGTGTTTATAGTGAAAAAGAAAATTCATCATTGTGTAAATCATTATATGGAAGTGATGATAAGAGAAGAATATCAGAAAAAAATAATAAGAATGTATAATAATGGTCAGCCTATTGGTAAAATTGCGAAGAAATTTCATTTAAGTGATGAAGCCGTATTAGAAGTTGTGGAGAGGAAAAAGCAAATTTAAAAATATAAAGAAACCAGCTTTTAGAGTCAGGCTCGAGGAAGAAATAGAGGAAAATGATGAATAAGACCTCATTTCCCCCTATTTTGAAATCAAGATGATTTCATTCAAAATGATTGAAACTCTTCTTTTGTCAAAATATCGTGATATTCTCCATTTGTATAAACCATGTTGCGTAAACATCCCTCTTTAGTAAATCCTAAATGGTTATGCAGGTGAATGGAGCCTTCATTAAAATTATAAACTAGGGCATTGGCTTTTTGATAGCGAAGCTCATCAAAAAAATATCGCAATATGATCTTAACCGCATCACTAGCATATCCTTTTTTCCAATACTCCCTAAAAATACTAACTCCGTAATAAAATGTTCCGTTACGTGAATCACAATCGAATGTATTAATACTACCTACTAAATCACCATCATGATTTTCTATAGCAAGTCTAAAATGATGTCCATCCCAACCTTTATTAGACTCATCTTCAGTCCATTTCCTAGTCCCTTCTTGGGTCCTTGGACCATAGATTGTATCATTTAATCTTGCGATTTCAGAATCCAAACCATCTTTATGGAATTCCTCCCAATCTGATGTTTCAATTGGTCTTAATTTAACGACTTTACCTTCCCAAATATTAAAACTCATTTTATAATTCGCCTCCATTTTTTAAAAAATCATGTTAGAATCTTGGAATGTTCTTGGGGGCGAACGGTTTCGATAAGCGATTACATAAAAATCCCTGCCTTTTAAAAATTTCCTTTCATTATATCACATGATCAATATAACGTGTTTCACCTTGTGTTACTTTGCCTTGTCCTTGCGTAAAATCAACCATATTCTCAATGAACTTTTCCGCTTCAGCAGCAAGTGGTAAACAAACAAGGGTGACTTTATCCGAAAATAAAATATCATCTATCATCACATCCCGATTTCTAAGTTCATTTTCAACTTTCCCATGCCAAGTATAATCAACCTCAACGCTGACTTCTTGATGAAGTTTTTTATAAATAAGCTGTGCCGCTTCAATCCCTACAACTGCTCCTTCTGTATAAGCACGAATAAGACCGCCTGCACCCAGCATGATACCTCCATAATATCGTGTCACGACTACTGCAACATTTTTCAAACCTTGGTTTTTGATCACTTCTAAAATGGGTTTACCGGCCGTACCACTAGGTTCCCCATCATCTGATTGCTTTTGAAATTGATCTCTCTCACCAACCATATAAGCAAAACAGTTGTGCGTGGCAGCAGAATGGTCTTTTCTTATCTTGGCTATAAACTCAAGCGCTTCATCCTCAGATGTAACAGGTTTCGCATGACCAATAAATCTTGATTTTTTGATGACAACCTCTGCTTCTCCGGATTGATTTAATGTTTTAAATGAATCTAATTCCATGTACACAACCTCCAAGTGAACTCGTCTAACCAAATTCTTTAACATGTGGAATCAAATAAAAGTGAATCATTCTATAGAGGATAAATTATGCTGTGTAAAAAGCAGTCCACATGCGTGAACTGCTTTTATTGGATTTTCTATAATATTTATGAACGAATTACTCAGATAAACGAGATTCTAATTCTTCTTTTTCTTTTTCAAATCCAGGTTTCCCTAATAGGGCAAACATATTTTTCTTATATGCTTCCACACCCGGCTGATCAAATGGATTTACACCCATTAGATATCCACTGATTCCGCATGCTTTTTCAAAGAAATATGCAAGGTATCCAAACCAATAAGGTGAAATTTCAGGAATCGTTACGATTAAGTTAGGCACTCCACCATCTGTATGAGCAAGCATCGTCCCTTGGAACGCTTTTTTATTTACAAAATCAATTGTTTTACCAGTTAAGAAGTTCAAACCGTCCAAGTTGTCTTTATCTGATTTGATTTCAATTTCAGCAGTTGGCTTCTCTACTTGAATCACAGTTTCAAAAAGGTTTCTAGTTCCTTCTTGAATAAATTGGCCCATGGAGTGAAGATCAGCAGAAAAATCTACGGATGCAGGATAAATTCCTTTGTGGTCTTTTCCTTCACTCTCCCCATATAGCTGTTTCCACCATTCAGAAACATAATGTAATGATGGCTCGTAATTCACTAAAATTTCAATTGCTTTTCCTTTGCGATATAAAGCATTTCTAACAGCCGCATATTGGTAGCTTAAGTTTTCCTTTAAATTTGGATTGCTGAATTCCTGCTGAGCATCTGCTGCACCTTTCATCATGGCATCGATATCAATACCAGCCGTAGCAATTGGTAGTAAACCTACAGCAGTTAATACAGAATATCTTCCACCTACATCATCAGGAATAACAAACGTTTCATAACCTTCTTCAGTAGACAGTTTATTCAAAGCACCTTTAGCTTGATCCGTTGTTGCATAAATACGTTTACGTGCTTCTTCTTTACCATATTTATTTTCTAACACTTCTCTAAAAATACGGAATGCGATCGCTGGTTCTGTTGTTGTTCCTGATTTAGAAATAACATTAACTGAAAAATCACGATCTCCAATGAGCTCCAATAAGTGAGTAATATATGTAGAACTAATATTGTTTCCTGCAAAATAAACCTCTGGTGTTTTACGCGCTTCTTTTGTCAGGTTGTTATAAAAGCTATGTGATAACATTTCAATAGCGGCTCTAGCACCTAGGTAAGAACCACCAATACCAATCACTACAAGCACTTCAGAATCGGACTGAATTTTTGCTGCCGCTTTCCCAATTCGTGAAAATTCTTCTTTATCATAATTGGTTGGTAAATCAACCCAACCTAAGTAATCAGATCCAGCACCTGTTTTTTCATGCAGCTGATTGTGTGCAAGTTGCACTGCGTTTTCTAAATAATCGACTTCATGTTGTTGCAAGTATGGTTGTGCGTTACTGTAATCAAATTGAAACTTTTTCAAAGTCTTCTCCTCCTACTTATTTTTAGCTTTTTTTTAATTTAGCTTCTCTCTATTTACTACCTTTAAGCATACTTTAAATACGCAACTTATTGCAAGAGTATACACCAATAAAGTGAAGTGAATATTCAACTAATCTCGAAATGCCTTGAGCTTTTCATTTAACCCTTTTGTTTGAAGATATACATCTTTATATACTGAATAGAGCTGCTCGTATTTTTCTACATGATCTTGAATTGGTTGAAAGCTTTTTGTTATTTGGATAAACTGTTTTGAGCATTCCTCAAGTGAAGTGAACCATCCACAGCCAAGTGCAGCCAACATTGCTGCCCCCATACCAGGACCTTGCTCATTATCTAGTTTAAGGATTTCGGCATTAAATATGTCTGCTTGCATTTGAAGCCAAGTGTCATTTTTCGCTCCACCACCAATGGAAATCATTTGATCAATGTTGATCCCTGCATCTCTAAACATTACTAGTGATTCATTTAAGGAAAAAGTAATCCCTTCCATCACTGAACGAACAAAATCATCCCTTTCATGTGAGCTGTCCATACCGATAAAACTTGCTCTAATGACTGCATCTGCATGAGGAGTACGTTCACCAACCAAATAAGGTGTAAACAACATGCCTTTAGCACCAATTGGTACTTCATTCACTTTTTCTACTATTTCTTCAAAGCTATCTGCTGTGGCAAACGTATCTTTAAACCAACTTAAGCTATGTCCTGCTGAGAGAGTAACCCCCATAACATAATATGCATTTTGTTTTCCATGATTAAAAAAGTGTACCTTACCTTCAAAATCCTTGCTATGATCTTCTTCATAAGATAAAATGACCCCAGAGGTTCCAATACTGCACAAACCTACACCAGAAGTTAATATTCCCGCCCCTATTGCTCCACAAGCATTATCTGCCCCACCAGCAAATATTTTCGTAAGTGGATTCAGTCCAGTTTGCTCTGCAATTTCAGGTAGTAAATTACCAACAAAGGCATGAGATTCTACTAGTTGAGGACATAAATCATCATCTATTTGAAATAACTCACAAATCTCTTTACTCCACTCTTTATTCACAACATCCAATAATAAAGTTCCTGCGGCATCGGAATAATCCATATGAATTTGTCCAGTTAAACGATATCTCAAATAATCTTTAGGCAATAAAAACACACTAGCTTTATGATATAATTCAGGTTCATTTTCTTTTACCCATAAAATTTTAGGCAGCGTGAAACCTTCCAAAGCTGGATTTTTGGTGATTTTTAATAAAGATTCTCCTAATTCACTTTTTATCTCATCACATTGTTCAGTAGTTCGAGTATCATTCCAAAGGATCGCATTTCGGATGACTTGATGCCCTTCATCTAATAAAACTAAGCCATGCATTTGACCTGAAAAGCTGATCCCTTCAATATCGTTTGTATTTACTTTTGCTGTGCCTACTAGCTCCTTTAAAGCTAGAATCGTTTGTACTACCCATTCCTCAGGATTTTGCTCACTATAACCTGATTTTTCTTGTATAAGCGGATAGTCCTGTGCTCTCTCTGCGCAAACCTCACCTTTTTGATTCGCAAGTAAAACTTTTACTGCACTAGTACCTAAGTCAACTCCAATCACATACTTCATCAGTTATCCCCCTTTACCTCTAAAAAGTAAAAAGCTCAATAACACAAAAAGTGTACTTGATATACTCCATTGGGTAATGGAAGTGAAAGAGGGATGCCAAAAGAGTGGAACGTTCGCCTTTAAAATCGCAAATTCACCTTATAATATAATTCAGATTTACGATTTTAACAGCGACTGGAGGTATCCCCTTTCACTGAAATCTACGATCAAAAACACTTTATGATATGAGCCTAAAAAATATATTCATTTAAAATGGAACGAAGCTGCTCTAAACGACCAGATTTATTCTTAATATCAGTACTTTCAAGTGCATGTTGTTCAAGTGTATGGAAATTCGCTTTTCCAGAAACGATGTCTAAACCAACACCACTTTTAAAGCTGTCATATCTATTTTCTATAACATCATCCAAAACTCGATCTTCGATTAGTTTTGCTGCGGATTTAAGCCCTCTTGCAAAGCTGTCCATACCTGCGATATGTGCATAAAATAAATCTTCAGCATCCATTGAAGCTCTTCTAACTTTTGCGTCAAAATTTACGCCGCCTGACCCTAATCCATTGTTCTTAAGAATTTCATACATTGCTAGCGTTACAGAGTATAGATCAGTAGGAAATTCATCTGTGTCCCATCCAAGCAATAAATCACCTTGATTCGCATCGATAGACCCAAGCATTCCATTGATACGAGCTGTTCTTAGCTCATGTTCAAAGGTATGTCCAGCTAAAGTAGCATGATTGGCTTCTAAATTTAATTTGAAATGATCTTGCAAGTTATACTTTTGTAAAAAAGCAATTGTTGTCGCCGCATCAAAATCATACTGATGTTTAGTAGGTTCTTTCGGTTTAGGTTCAATTAAAAACTGTCCAGTAAAACCAATTTCCTTAGCATAATCAATGGTCATATGATAAAATCTCGCTAGGTTATCCAATTCAAACTCCATGTCTGTATATAACAAGGATTCATAACCTTCACGTCCACCCCAGAATACATAATTTTCAGCATCAAGCTGTACTGCTGTTTCCAGCCCTTTTTTCACTTGTGCTGCTGCATAAGCATATACATCTGCATTATTTGTAGTAGCTGCACCATGCACAAATCTTGGATTTGTAAACATATTAGCTGTATTCCATAATAACTTCACGTGACTCGTTTTCATCCCAGCTTGAATTTCAGTAACAATCTGATCTAAAATTTCGTTCGTTTCTTTTAAACTATTTCCTTCAGGAGCAATATCTCGGTCATGAAAGCAAAAATAAGGCATATTTAGCTTTTCAAAAAACTCAAATGCAGCTTCTACCCTTGCTTTAGCCAAACTCACTCCATTTTGACCATTCCAAGGACGAACCATTGTTTCCGCACCAAATGGATCTGCACCTGTGCCTGTGAATGTATGCCAATATGAGCAGGCAAATCTTAGGTGCTCTTCCATCGTTTTGCCTAACACAACTTCAGAAGCATTGTAGTGTTTAAAGGCAAGTGGATTCGTAGATTCCTTTCCTTCAAATTGAATTTTTGGGACGTTATTAAATACGCTCATTCAATACCCCTCCATCGCATTATTATTAAACTTAAAAAACTTGTCTTTTAAGTTGAATTTAAAGTACATAATAAGTAAATCATAGCATCAACAATCCACTTTGTCTATTGAATAAACAAAGTATATATATTTTTCTATCATAACATGCTAATATAAATTTAACTTAAATATTGAGGTGTTTTTATGACGATTACAGGAGATCAAAACTTAATCAAAAAAATGAATAAAACCATTGTTTTAGATGAGATAAAAAAACTGGAACTGGTATCCCGGGCTGCAATTTCAGAAAAAACAGGATTAAACAAAGGTACTGTCTCGTCTCTTGTGAATGAATTAATAGAAAGCCAATTTGTGTATGAAGCAGGAACTGGAAAATCAAGTGGTGGAAGAAAACCAGTCATGTTGTTATTTAATCATCAAGCAGGTTACTCAATAGGAATTGACCTTGGTGTAAACTATATTCTTTATGTGATTACAGATTTAAGTGGGGATATCATTTATGAACAAAAAGAGTCTATTCACGACCACTCTACAGTAGCTATTTTATCCACATTAATCAAGACAATACGAGAATTATTTCAAAAAACACCAAAAAGTCCTTACGGTATTATCGGAATTGGCATTGGTGTGCCTGGGATTGTAAATGAAAAAGGAACTATATTGCACGCTCCAAATTTAGGGTGGAAGAACGTCAAACTTAAACAGGCACTAAATGATGAATTTAAAGTATCTGTTGTGATCGATAATGAAGCCAATGCTGGTACATTAGGAGAAAACCAATTTGGACGAGGTCAAAACGCAGAAAATTTAATTTATATTAGCGCAGGTATTGGAATAGGAGTAGGCATGATACTAAGAAACAAGATTTACCGAGGTGTTTCTGGATATGCTGGTGAATTAGGTCATATGACGATAAAAGCCGATGGAGAGCAGTGCCGTTGTGGAAATGTAGGATGTTGGGAGTTATATGCATCAGAAAAAGCATTACTAAAACAAAGTGAAGCTATATCTCATGATGAAAATAAACTTCAACAATATATTCATCTAGCTGCCAAAGGAGATGAATCAGTCATGCAGAATTTCAGTCAGGTTGGTGTTTATTTAGGAATCGGAATCTCTAATATCATTAACATATTTAATCCAGAATTAATTATTGTTGGAGGTCGACTAAGCACTGCTGAGCAATGGATAAAGGATACGATCCTTTCTACCGTGGAGCAACGAGCTTTAACTTATCATAATCAAAAGACTGAAGTCATTTTCTCTGATCTTAGAACGAAATCTACCACATTAGGAGCTTCAACATTAGCAATTTCTAAATTTTTTACTGATCATGAAGAACTTATTTAGTAAAAAAAATAAAAAGCCATGTATAAGTGACTATAGACGAATCACTATTTTAGAATGAATTAGTTATATGTCTAGAGAATAAATAGGTGATTGACATAAATTATATTAAGGAAATTTGGGGTAGGTGCATAAATGAGCGCATTTGGTGGATTTGGTTTTGGAGGTTTAACCTTATTTTTACTCATTTTTATCCTTTTACTCATTGTTTTAAGTGCAGCGTTTTTTATTTAACCAAAATACATGAAGCGTATAACCTTTTTTCAAAATAAATGCTTCTTACGATTCTGAAGAAGCATTTATTAATATTATTTTTTTAGTACATTTTCATCAAAATACTTACCCCAGTCGGGTTGTCTACCATCTATATCCTTAAAACCATATTCCCTTGAAAGCTCCCAGGAGCTAAGTGATTTTCCACTTTTCACATTTACGTTTGGGTCACTTGCAAGAGCTGCAATCGCCCTGCCTACAAAAAATGGAGTTTCTGAAGCAATAAAGTGAGGATCTTTCTTCGCACCTTCTTGCCAATTTTCCTCTGTGACCTCAAACCAATCCAACATCGCTTCTGATCGTAAAAACCCTGGAGTTACTGCTAATGAAGTAATGTTGTATTCTTTTAAGTCCTGGGCCATTGCTTGAGCCAAATGAATCGCAGATATTTTAGCCAAGCTATAAAATAAATTCCCACGATAGTCATAACTCACACCGTCGGTGATCTCAATGACAAGACCTTTTTTATTTTCTACCATTAGTGGAACTCCATAATAGCTTGTTTTGATATGAGAGTGAACCGCACGTTCCTGTATCAACAAACCGTTCTCTAAGTTGTGTTTCCAAAAAGGAACTTCCCATTCTGTCAGAGGATCACCTCCCCAGACATCATTAACTAAAATATCTAGTTGTCCTTTCTGCTCTTCTTTCACTCTATCAAACAATCCTTTTATATCTTCATCAACTGTATGATCAACTCTATGGGAAATTCCTAAACCTCCCGCTTCAGTTACAAGTTCAGCTGTTTCCTCAATCGTTTCGGTTCGCCCCATAGATGACAAATTCCCTCGTGTACTTCTTCCAGTTGCATATACCGTTGCACCAGCTTCACCCAGCATAGTTGCAATCCCACGTCCAGCTCCTCGTGTGGCCCCTGCTACAACAGCTACTTTTCCACTTAATGGTTTCATATCAGACTCACCCTTTCATTATTTACTGTAAAAGTATATAGGACTAATATGTCACCTTCTGACGTAATTCATGAATTAATTATCAAAACAAATCGCACATTAATCCATCATTTTCTGCAGTCTTGTTATAAATACATCATGTGATAATTCAACATCTCTCACTTCATGAAACCCATGCTTTTTATATAGTTTCTTAGCAGGTTCATTATCTCGACCTGTAGATACCACCATTTTTTTCACATTTAGACTCGATTCAAAAAGTGAATGCAGTAATGCTGACGCTATCCCTTTACGAAAAAAATCAGGATGGACAATCATACGGCATATCGTGAGAATGGAAGTCTCAATTTCATAAGATATAACTCCAGCTAACTCCTCGCCAACATAATAACCACAAAATGTTTCTTCACTTCTTTGTAAAGAAGCTGCGGAATCTTTTAACGGTGGAATATCATAAAAATTGATCATATCCGCTTCAACTTTGTAAGAAGGAATTTGCACTCTCAGCACTTGCTCTGCTACATCCTTAGTAGTAATATCAATCTTCTTTATCAAAGTAATCACCTAATTTCTCATAACTTACTCTTGTCACTTCATTGGGGAATAGGTCTAGTATTTATTTTTATTTCAAATCACTTTGTAATAATCCTAAAGTATGTACATCAGAAAAAACATTATTTGAATAGTACGCCTTTCTCCTTGTTCCTTCATGCATAAAACCAATTGATTGAAGAAGGTTAAAGCTGATTTTATTAAATTCATAGACCTCTGCATCTATTCTTTTTGTACCACTTTTAAAAACCTTTTCAATATACGAATATAAGGCTTCTTTCGCGTAACCATGCCCTCTTTCTTCCCCTAACCCAAATCTCAACCATCCAAAATAATTCGTATCATCCATCCAATTAAGTCTTACATATCCAATTGACTTGTTAAGATTTTTTATAGTAATAATATAATACGGTTGTTTCAATTCAATACTCTTATGTATATCCTCCTGTTGATTTTGTTCTGTTATTACTGTATTCAATCCTATAGACATTTTTTTTAATAATTCATCACTTTTCCACTTGGCTATTAAAGCACTATCCTCTAATTGCACAGATCTTAAAAACAATCTATTGGTCTCGCAAAATATAGTCATTATTCCTCCCCCTGTAAATAGAGTTATTCTATACTATATATTAGAATCAACAGAAAAGGAAATTTATGCTATTAGAAGGAGGGAATCATGAAATATTTGCAATGGATAATGCCAATTATTTTTGTTTTGTTTACAGGTTTACTTTTAAATAAAGGAATCGCTTTGCGGTCTATAGGGATGCATGTTGACGGAGCAGGTATTGGAATATACTTTCTAGGTATAGAAATCAATGACAGAGTAAGAACAGAACAAATTCCTTCGTATGCTAATGGCTTTTTTATCACAGGTATAATCACTTTATTGGTCAGCATTGTTCTTTTTGTAAAAAATTTAAACAGAAATAAAGCAAGCAACTAGGATTAATATCCAGTTGCCTGCTTTATTAAGTGGTGCTATTTGTACTTCTATTTCAACAATGCCTTTACTTTAGATATAACATTCTCTACTGTGAAGCCATATTCCTCAATCACTTTTGGCCCTGGAGCAGATGCACCAAAGATATCTATCCCAAGAATATCTCCTTGATCCCCTACATAACGTTCCCAACCAAGTGATTGAGCCATTTCTAACGATAAACGAGCTTTTACATCAGGTAAGATTACAGAATCCTTATAAGCTTGATCTTGTTGTTCAAACAACTCCCAGCTAGGCATACTAACAACACGAACTTGGATGCCTTCATCAGCAAGTGATTTTTGAGCCTCCACTGCTAGAGAAACCTCAGAACCAGTGGCAATCAATTGAGCTTGCGGTTTTCCATCCGATGCATCAGATACAACATAAGCTCCCTTAGTTAGGTCTTCATTAGCATTATTAGTACCTGCTAATTGCGGAAGATTCTGACGAGTTAACACTAATGCTACTGGAGCACCTGTATTTTCAACTGCATAACGCCAAGCTGCACTTGTTTCATTTCCATCTGCAGGACGAATTACTGTTAAATTTGGAATCACTCTTAAAGCTGGCAATTGCTCAATCGGTTCATGTGTTGGTCCATCCTCACCTACAGCAATACTATCATGAGTTAGTACATAAATAGCCGGCAAGTTCATCAAAGCAGCTAAACGAACAGCAGGGCGAAGATAATCAGAAAAAACAAAGAACGTACCACCATATGCTCTAACTCCTCCATGCAATAAAATACCGTTCATAGCTGCTGCCATCGCAAATTCACGAACACCATAATAAATATTTCTTCCGCTGTAGTCTGCTGCAGTATACACACCTAAATCCTTCATATGTGTATTTGTAGAAGACTCTAAGTCCGCAGAACCACCGAATATTGTAGGAACTTTTTTAGCTAGACCATTTAATGCATTTCCAGAAGCAACTCGAGTAGCAATTGCTTTATCCTCAGGTGTATAGGATGGTAAATCTGCATCCCATCCTTCAGGAAGCTCATTGTTCACTGCTTGTTCAAACTGTTGTGCTAACTGCGGATATTGTTGCTTGTAATTTTCAAACATGCTATTCCAAGCTTTTTCTGCTTCAATTCCATCGTTTTTTAGCGCTGCAAAATGTTCCCTTACTTCATCTGGCACATGGAAGTCAGGTTCATTTGGCCATCCATAAGTCTCTTTAGTAAGAACAACCTCATCCTTTCCAAGTGGAGAACCATGAGGTCCAACCTTGCCACCCTTACCTTGTTTGTTTGGACTACCATATCCAATCACTGTTTTCACTTCAATAATCGTAGGTTTATTTAACTCCGCCTTAGCCTGTGCAATCGCTTGATTAATTTCCTCTAAGTTATTACCGTCTTCAACACGCAGCACCTGCCAGCCATGACCTTCAAAGCGAGCTGTAACACCTTCAGAGAAGGAAAGGTTAAGTTCACCATCTAAAGAAATATCGTTGGAATCGTATAACATAATTAGTTTTCCTAATTTTAAATGTCCAGCTAAGGAAGCTGCTTCACTAGAAATCCCTTCCATTAAATCTCCATCACCACAGATTGCATATGTAAAATGGTCCATTACGTTGTAATCATCCTTGTTGTATGTCGCTGAAAGATAAGCTTCTGCAATTGCCATACCTACCGCCATTGCAACCCCTTGTCCAAGTGGTCCTGTTGTTGCATCTACACCTGCTGTATGTCCAAACTCTGGATGTCCTGGTGTTTTA
This sequence comes from Chengkuizengella axinellae, assembly GCF_030730905.1. Classification (GTDB taxonomy): domain Bacteria; phylum Bacillota; class Bacilli; order Paenibacillales; family KCTC-33759; genus Chengkuizengella; species Chengkuizengella axinellae. Next base: position 76,764 of record NZ_JAVAMP010000013.1, read on the forward strand.
CTGCCCCATTGACGGAAATTTTTAATTTCCTCCATAGGAAGATCATATCCACTTAAATGAAGCAAGCTGTATAATAACATTGAACCATGACCTGCGGAAAGAACGAAACGGTCTCGATTGATCCAGTTCGGATTGTCAGGATTATGTTGCATAAATTTTGCCCATAATTCATAAGCCATCGGCGCAGCTCCCATTGGCATCCCCGGATGTCCTGAATTCGCTTTTTCAATAGCATCAATGGCTAAAGTACGAATTGTATTTACACTTAATGTTTCTATATTTTGATTCATCATTAAAACCTCCTAGTATGATTATCGTTTATACACTTGAAAATACTTAACTACCTCGGTACTACCTCTTTAAAATGCTTGGTCTTTTTTTAAAAAAAACGAGTTACATTCGTTATTAATCCCCAATTTTCAGAACAAATAACAATCAATGCGAGTTGTTTAATTTTTTCTGTTGGGCCTACCTCTCACGTACAATTATGATTTAGAACGTTGGCAGTTATATCATTCAAAGTTAAAATTAATTGTATTGTAACACTTGGAAACTACCTTTTCCACTTTAAATTGATAAAGTATTCCTTTTTTTCAAATTTTTCAGCCTAATATCAAATAAAACTTGATGCAACAGAAAAGTTAACAGTCCGTTAGCCACTTTTATAGAGGAGTTACGGACTGTTAATTTACTTTAAGCAAGATCTAGTTAAATACAACGGTTTTATTTTCATGAACTAAAATTCGATCTTCTACATGCCAAGATACAGCTCTCGCTAAAACGATTCTTTCGATGTGTCTACCAATTCGTTTCAATTCATCCACTGTGTCCCGATGACTTACTCTTTGTACATCTTGCTCAATAATCGGACCTCCATCAAGCTCTTCCGTTACATAGTGCGCAGTTGCCCCAATGATTTTAACTCCTCTATTAAAAGCCTGTGCATAAGGTTTCCCACCTACAAAAGCAGGCAAAAATGAATGATGTATGTTTATAATTCTATTTTTATAAAATTGAAGGAACTTCGGTGAGATAATTTGCATATATCTCGCTAAAATTATGGTATCTACTTTTCCATGGGTCACTTCAAGCTGCATTGCTTCAGCTTCTGCTTTTGTGTCTGCAGTAACTGGAATGTGATGATATGGAATCCCAAAGGATTCTACTAATTCCCTCATATCAGGATGATTGCTTATGACCATTTCAATATCTGCATATAAATCCCCTGCCTGCCACTGCCACAACAATTCAAGTAAACAATGGTCCTCTTTAGATACAAAGATTGCAAGTTTTTGTTTTTTAGGAGCTAAACTAATTCTCCAGTCCATTTGAAATTGATCAGCTACAACTGCAAAATCTTCTTTTAATGCATTTAGCTTAAATTCTAATTCAGGCAAGTCAAATTCAATGCGAATAAAAAACATGCCGCCCTCAGGATCCATCGTATATTGATCAGATTGTACGATATTCGCATCATGTTGATGCAAGAATTTTGAGACAGCAGCTACAATCCCAGGCTGATCAGGACATGAGATCAACATGCGAGCTCGATTATGGTTTGCTTTATCTGCCCATTTATTCGAAGTAGGTGTCAGTGGTTTCATCTTTTAAAATTACGCTCCTTCTTTTGCAAAACTTGCTGTTAAACGTTGGTTAATCTGCTCCTCAGATAAACCTGAAAATAGCTCTGCTTCCATCACTTGATCATACAATCTTTCCATAGGTTCACGCGGATCTTGTTTTCTTAATTTTGCATCACTTTTTAACATTTCCCATGTGTTTAATATAAATTCTCTTTGTTTTATAGATTCTTTATTGAAAAAATGCTGAAGTTTTTCCACATCTTCTAGGAACTCATCACCAAATCTATTCTCTAAATCTCCACGCAATAATGCAATTTCTGCCTCATACATAGGTCTTTGTTTTTTCTTGTCTTTTCCAATCCATGGTGTTTCTAAAATCATCGGAAGATGCGTCAGTTTTTCATGGTGAACAATGTTGTTCATGGCATTAAATCCAATAAATCCAGATCCTACTGGAGCGTGTCTATCTTTTCCTGCTCCACGAGGGTTTTTGCTGTCATTTAAATGCAATACTGCTATGCGGTCTAATCCAACTGTTTTATCAAACTGTTCTAACACACCATCAAGATCATTTACAAGGTCATAACCTGCATCATGAACGTGACATGTGTCAAAACATACAGTTAATCTCTCATTGTTTTGTACTTTATCTATAATAGAAGCAATCTCCTCGAAGCTTCTACCCATTTCAGTTCCTTTTCCTGCCATAGTTTCTAATGCGATATTTACATTTGTTCCTTTTGTACCTTCGAGAACTTCATTTAATCCTTCTGCAATGCGAGAAATTCCGTACTCTGCATCTTTATCCGTATATGCTCCAGGATGAAGTACAATATTTCTAACACCCAAATAATCGGTTCTTTTCATTTCCTCCTGTAGAAAATCTACAGCTAGTTGAAACGTATTGGATTTATAGGACCCCAAATTTATAATATATGGAGCATGAACAACAATTTCATCAATTTTGTTTTTCTCCATCAATTGCTTGCCTTCTCCAATAAATTGCTCTTCAATCGGTTTTCTTCTAGTATTTTGTGGAGCTCCTGTATAAATCATAAAAGTGGAAGAGCCGTAAGATTCTGCTTCTTGTGCTGCATTCAATAATCCTTTGCTGGAAAATGAAACATGTGAGCCTATTTTTAACATATTTATCTTCTCCTAAATCTATTTTAAAATCATATTTTAGCAAATTATTTCTATTAACTTATTTTACTCTTATTGTCCTCTTGTCGCAATTCGTCAAAATATTGAGGATTTAATAATTGAATGAATTCCTTTAATGCAGGAGACATCCACTTTTTTTTGTGTACAACAAGCTGAACGTATACTTCAATGCTTGCTTCATCCAAGGGTAATAATGATAATGTACCTTCTTTTAATTCCTGTTCTACTGTGATTTTTGGCAGCAATGCCACTCCTAAACCGGAGTCAACACATCTTTTTATGATTTCAATCCCATTAAATTCTAATGAGGAATTACAGCATACTCCTTCTCTTTTTAATGCTTGCTCGAGCATCATACGATAGGAGCATCCTTTCTCTGTATAAATAATCTTCTCGCCCTTCAAATCCTTCACAGTCACTCTTTTTCTTTTGGATAATTGGTGATTCGCACACCCAACCAGAACCATTTCTTCTTTTCTTATAATCACTTTATTTAATTCGTCATGCTCTAGCGTCTGATCCATTACTAAAGCAATATCGTAAGTTCCATCAATAACTTTTAAATACATTTCAGAACATATGTTAGATTCAATTTGCAATTTGATTTGAGGATGTTTCTTATTAAATTGCTGAAAGTATTTCACTAATTCAAATGTAGCATAAGATTCCACAGTTCCTATGGTAAGTGAACCATTTAGCTCGGTTTTGGAAATTAATCTTTCCATCGCCTCATCTTCTAAAGAGATCATTTTCAATGCATATTTATACAAATGTTCTCCTGATTGAGTTAGCTGCATAGCTCTACCCATTCTCTCAAATATACGAACCCCATAAGCTGCTTCAATTTTTTTAATTTGTGTAGTCACACTAGACTGTGCATAACCTAAACTTTCTGCTGCTTTCGTATAGTTTTTCCATTTTACAACTTCTATAAAAGTACGATAGTAATCCGTATCCATTTTAATCATCACCTTTTTTGATAGTTGCTATCAACAATTATAGCTAACATTGATGCTTGCGTCTATGATAAAGTGTATTCAACAAGAGATTCAATCCATTGAAAATCTTGAAATGTCAAATGTAAGTTATGGGTTCGAAATGATAACGAATCCAATCATATAGTTGTATATTTTACACTTTATATCAACTTTATTTGATTAATTAGGAGGTTATTATTATGTTATTCAACGATTATGAACTTGAAATGTTAACTAAAATGAAACAGAAAGAAATGCAAAAAGCAGTGCAGGAAAATCGTATAAATTATAAATCATTTCTCCAAGCAAATAGAATCATTCTAAATTTTAAAAATAAACTATTCAGAAAAATTGAGGAAGAGAAGTTAACTACTTGCTGCAAATATGAAGCTTAGGAGAGATGATCTAGTGACTGAAAAAAAACTGAATGCTGTACAACTAAGCGGTCTTATTATTGGTCCTATATTGGGGTCAGGTATTATTCTACTTCCACCAATCATTTATAATGTTGCCGGGGATTATGCGATTTTTTCATGGATAACCATCATGTTGATGAATTGGTTCTTTGCTTATTTATTTGGTCAATTGAGTATACAGTTCCCCGGTGATTCTGGTGTGACGCAAGCAGTTGAGATTGTGTTTGGCAAATACATCAAGTACTTAACTTCCTTCTTTTTAATCGGTGCTGTTTGTTTTGGACCTATCGCCGTATTGATGACCGCTGCTCAATTCCTTCAATTTGATGGATTTTTATCAACAAAGTGGATGGCTGTTGTTTTATTGATCATTACGGTTTTAATACTATTACTAAACGTTTCATTTATAGGAAAAATCGCTTTTATTTTGTCTTCTGTGTCCGCAGTGCTGCTATTCTCAGGAGGACTGACATCAATAATTCAGTATCCTAAAGCAGAATTTATTACAACAAGTTTTGATGTATCCTCATTTGGTTACAGTTTGTTATTGTTGTTTTGGACCATTGTTGGATGGGAAGTTATCGGTAATTACAGTAATGAGGTTAAAGATGTGCGCTCGACGATACCGAAAGCGATTGGCTTCAGCGCACTGATCATTACTTTAGTATGCTTAATGGTAGCTGCCTCAATACAATGGGCCGCCATCCCTAATGTAAATGGAGCATCTCAGTTGACTGTTGCTAGCATTTTAACTCCTATTTTTGGAGGGTTTACCGGGCTGATTATGGGTCTAATTGTACCTGGTTTATGTTTGACTTCCATCATCCTATTTATTGGAGGAACAGCAAGGTTAATACGATCTTTATCAGATGAAGGAATATTACCGAAAAAATTAGGATTTCGGACAAAAAGAAATATTCCACTAGGCGGAATTATCACACTTAGCAGTTTTCAGATCTTTCTATTTATCATGATCTTTTATGATTGGATCAACGTTACTCAGCTTGTTGCTATAGCAGATGGATTTTTTATTAGTAACGTTTTTGTCACTATGTTAGCTGCTATTAAGCTATTTAATCAAAGGCTTGTAAAAATATTAACAAGTGTAATGCTAATCGTTTTGCTCATATTTTTATCCTTTTCTTCACCATTTGTATTGATTTTCATAGCCATATTGACGTTCACTTTCGTATACAAACAAATCAAGCATAACAGTAAATACTCCGCACCGACAAACTTAGGCACAGAGTATTCTACTCAAAATTGAGAATATATTCATCCTGATGGATGATTTGCGACAATGGCTTTATTTGAATTTATCACTGAAGATCCTACCTTAAGGATAATCGCAATTCCTGACTTTAGTGTAATGTCTGTAGGATCTAAGGTGACATTCAATCTAGCTCATAAATCATGCCGTTCATTTATTCTATTCGTTCATCATTTATAAATTTGCAGGGACCGATATATCAAAATAAACAAAATCATTTCGATCCACTACAGTACAATCAGGATATTGTTGTAATTTCTCCATTGATTGCTGTTTGAGCACTTTCAATTGATCTGAAGAGAAACTAACTACACCTAATCCTAATTCCTCACCTTCTGGATCCACAATTCTCACAACGTCCTCTTTTAAAAATGGTCCCTTCACGTTATAAATATCTTTAATATCTAAGTTTTTCTTACTTTCTACCATATCTTGTTTCACTCTTTTACTAATCGTTAGTTCTCCTTCAGGCTCTGAATGGAACGCAATCCAGCACTTCTTTTTATTTAAAATAATTTTTCTCTTTTTTTGTTCAAAATAAGTGCCTTTCGCTTTTTTATTTACAGCATCATACAATATATTTTTACTATCAGCTTTACCCAGGAATACTGGAATACCTGATGCCATAGCGATCTTCACTGCGTCCAACTTCGACCTCATCCCCCCAGTACCCACTGCACTGCCTGCATCTCCTGCAACGGCTTCAATGTCTGACGTTATTTCCTGGACATTTTTCAATAACTTCGCATTTGTATCCTTTTTTGGATCAGAATTAAAAAGGCCGTCAATATCAGATAATATGATAAGTTTATCCGCATCTATTAAACCTGCTACTTTCGCAGACAATATGTCGTTGTTGCCAAATTTCAAATTATCTACAGTTAACGTATCATTCTCATTAATAATGGGAATGATTCCTCGTTCTAACAGTACATTCATTGTGTTTTGTACATTGCCATATCGATTCTTATCTGAAAAATCATCTCTAGTAATCAATATTTGTGAAGCAACGTAACCATGTGATATGAAAAGGTCTGAATAGGATTCCATTAATAGACCTTGACCGATGGAAGCCGCTGCTTGTTTTTCTGGTAATGATTCAGGACGCTTAAAACACCCTAATTTGCGGTACCCAGCGGCCACTGCTCCTGAAGAAACAACCACAACTTCATGTCCCTCATCTTTTAGCTGTACAATCTCATTTACTATTTTTTCCAACTTTCTTCTACTCACTTCTCCGTTCATACTAGTTAATGAACTGCTTCCAATTTTAACAACAATTTTTTGTGATTGAGAAGGAGTCAAAATAAATCACTCCAATTGACTAATTTTTTTGTTATTTTCATGATGTGCCAGCGACCTCCAGAATTTTTTCTTTATTTAATTCACGTGAGCGTTTTGCTGCCGATTGAATGGCTTGTGAAATTGCCTTCCCTCCACCATATTTTTGTAAAGCCTGTAAACCTGCTGCTGTCGTTCCATTTGGAGAGGTTACATTTTTTCTAAGTTTTGATGGTGACTCTGCTTGTTCATCCATCATTTTGGATGCTCCCAACATTGTTTGAATGCTGATTTGTCGAGCTGTCTCTTCATCTATGCCTCCAGCAATGGCAGTTTGTTCAATATGCTCTATTAAATAATAAAAATAAGCTGGCCCACTACCTGCAATCCCAGTAAAAAGATCCATCTGATCCTCTTCTATTGTATAAACCTCACCGAAACAACCAAGTAATTCTTTACAAAGGTAAGCCATAGTCTCACTAACATAGGTTCCGATCGACATCCCCGTTGCTGATTCTCTTACCATACTTGAAGTATTGGGCATAGCTCTAACAACCTGCTGTTTTTTGTTTAAACGATCCTCTATATAGGAGGTTGAAATGCCTGCCATGACTGAAATGACAACTTGATCCGATCTTATTTTATCTTTGATAAACAAAAGTGCAGCCTCTGCATCTTTTGGTTTCATTGCTAGTACCAGTATATCTATTTCATCAAAAGCTACTTCTTCTTTGACTCTCCCTTGAATACCATACCTTGCTGTCATCGAATGTAGTTTTTGTTCATTACTATGATTTGTAACAATGATGTGATGACTTGGCAGCTTGTTTGCATGAATAATGCCTGAAATCATAGCTTCTGCCATGGATCCAGCACCTAAAAAAGCCACCTTTTTGTTGTGTAACATAAATTTTTTCCACTCCTGTTGTTTATATATTTGTATATACTCTGCTTGCCGAATAACGCTACTTTATATATTGTACAGAACAACTTGTCATTATAAAAACACCATAACTATGGTTTACAGGTGTCCTCATTGTATTGAATACAGTCATACGTATTTGATATACGTGATTCTTATATATCCTTCAATATGATCTGTTATACTGGCGTATGATCTACATGGAGGTATATTATTTAGCAAAATATACAACAACCACAAAAGTGAGTGAAATATTGGTAGTGAAATTCCTATTACTTTTGGAGGGCTTGTACCTTATTATTTATGAGAGTTGGAATTATTTCCTTTACGGACTGAGCGTTGTTACATCAATAAGACAGGAATACAACTCATAATTAAGGACAAAAAAAGGGATAATATCCATATTAAGATTCAGATTTTAATTAAGGGGCTCCTCTTATATTGGCTACTACATTAAAAAATCGTAAAAATAAAACTAAAAAAACACTAATAATAGCATAATCCCCATAATTATTAACCAGAGAATAGTGGTGTTTTTTTTGAAATTCCATTCATACAATTTGTTGAAATTGATTCAGCATTTAGCTAAACCATCTGTGATGGATTCTTTTATCAATGTTTTTCAAAATTAGAAGGTAATATTGAATTTATTGAAAATGGGGATTCTTACAACATTAAAAATAAACACCTCACTTTTTTAATAAAAAAATGTAGAAAAATTATCAAATTATGGGTTTAACATTGAATTTTTCAGTCATGAAGGGTGAGATTTTCGTCATCATGGGGCTGTCGGGCAGTGGTAAATCAACCTTGATAAGGTTACTTAATCGACTCATTGAACCTACCAGTGGTCAAATTCTTATCAATGGAGAAAATTTAACCCATATGACAAAAACAAAACTTCTAGAGGTACGCAGACAAAAAATGAGTATGGTATTTCAAAAATTTGCACTCTTCCCTCATCGAACGGTTTTGAAAAATACAGAGTATGGGCTAGAACTACAAGGAACGGATAGGCATTTAGTGCATTAGATCCATTAATAAGAAAAGAAATGCAGGATGAATTATTAAGCTTGCAGTCCACCATGAATAAAACCATCATTTTTATTACACATGATTTGGATGAAGCACTTCGTATCGGAGATCGTATTGCATTAATGAAAGATGGGAAGATCGTCCAAATAGGTACACCTGAGGAAATTCTAATGAATCCTGCAAATCGTTATGTAGAAAAATTTGTTGAAGATGTGGATTTATCCAAAGTTTTACTGCAAATCATGTAATGAAATCTCCAGAGACGGTTCAAGTGACTAAAGGGCCTCGAGTTGCTTTGCAGTTAATGAAAGAGAGAGCCATTTCTTCTATTTTTGTGGTAGATAAAAACAATAGTTTACTAGGCATTATAACAGCTAAGGATGCATTAGATGCAATAGAAACTAATAAAACTATTGAGGATATTTTAATCATAGATATACCTACAGTAAAAAGAGATCGTATATTAACAGACATATTTAATATGATTGCAGAAACCCAACATCCAATTGCAGTGATAGATGATGAACACAAAATAAAGGGCGCATTGATTAAGGGAGCCGTACTTGGTGCACTGGCTGGTAATGACGAACATATTAATATTTAAAATTGTACAAAAAATAAGGAGTTGAAGTATGAATATTCCTAAAATCCCTTTATCAGATTGGGTTGAACTTCTTATAGATTGGTTAATTATTCAATTTGATCAGTTTTTTGAAGGCATTTCAAATGGATTATCATTCATCGTTGAAAAAATGGTAGATATATTGGACTGGTTTTATGTATTTCCATTTGCTATGTTCGTTGCAATTCTAGCATGGTGGCTTGGTGGACGCAATTGGAAAATGGGTTTGTTTACATTGTTAGGATTACTGTTCATTGACAATCTGGGTTACTGGGAATCCATGTTAAATACACTTGCATTAGTCATAACTGCCGTATTTATTACTATTCTATTAGGTATTCCAATCGGAATTTGGGCTTCACAAAGTTCACTTTTCAGAAATATTACCATGCCAGTTTTAGATTTTATGCAAACCAGCTTTTGTATATTTATTGCCTGCTATCTTTTTCTTTAATATTGGTGAAGTTCCAGGTATAGTAGCATCTATTATTTTTGCGATACCACCTGTGATACGTTTAACCATATTAGGGATCCAACAAGTACCAGAGGATCTTATTGAAGCATCAGAAGCTTTCGGGTCCACAACTGCTCAACGCTTAATTAAAGTTCAACTACCTTTGGCCATGCCAACGATATTGGCAGGAATTAATCAATGCATCATGTTAGCATTGTCCATGGTTGTAATTGCCTCTATGGTAGGTGCTCCAGGTTTAGGAGCAGATGTATATCGCGCAGTGGGACAACTGAAAATAGGCATTGGGTTTGAGGCTGGTATATCCATCGTAGTGATTGCGATCATTCTTGATCGATTAACACATAATATAGGAAGAAATAAAACAGAGGGAAATAAGTAATGTTTAAAAAAATGAGTGTTTTAAGTTTAATGTTAGTTTTAGCACTAGTTGTATCTGCATGTGCTCAATCTAACGAAGAATCAGGTGAAGGTGCAGGGACTGATAGCGAATCCGTAGGTGAAAGTGTAAACTATCAAATTATAGGTATTGATCCAGGTGCGGGACTGATGAAAGCAACGGCTGATGTAATCGATCAATATGAATTAGAGGATTGGAAATTAGTCGAAGGTTCCAGCGCGGCAATGGCTGCAGCACTAAAAAAAGCTTACGATAAAAAGGAACCTATCATTGTTACAAGTTGGACACCACACTGGATGTTTTCTAAATTCGACCTTAAATATTTGGAAGATCCATTAGGTATATATGGTGAGGATGAGAATATTCATACGATTGTGAGAAATGGTCTAGCTGAAGATCTTCCAACTGCATATCAAGTTTTAGATCAGTTTGATTGGACATCTGATGATATGGCTAATGTGATGGTGTCTATTCAAGAAGGAACATCTCCTGAAGATGCAGCAGAACAATGGGTGTCAGAAAACGCTGATCTAGTTGAAGCTTGGACAGATGGTGCGGAATCTGTAGATGGAGATGATATTTCGATTGCTTATGTAGCTTGGGATAGTGAAATCGCATTCCGGAACTTTTAAAAAACTTAAGCTAACCCATGATAATATCCAGGGTTAGCTTATTTTGTTACTAGCCTCGTAAATATATTTTTAAGTCACCACTTCCTTGTGGCTAACACCGACACCATAGTTGAATTTAAGTTTTTGTATTTGAATGGTGATTACGAGTTATTATGACTCCCATTCCTGTAAATGTAAGTAATATTCCAATCATTTGTAATATGCTTGGACGAAAACCGATGATCATTGTATCTAATAAAATAGCAACTATAGGATCTAAAAAGACAAGTACAGAGATCAATCTCGTTGGTAAGAATCGAACACTTCCAAAAAACAATAAATATACCACACCTGTATGTATGACTCCTATAATCGTAATCGCAATCCAATGATGAAATTGAAGTCCAGAAAAAGCACCAAAGCTAACTAAAGGAAATAACAAAATGGAACCTAGTGTTGTTTGAATCACAGTCACAGCATATGGAGACAACTGTTGAATACCTTTACTAAGGAGCGTAAGCAAAGCATAAAGAATAGCTGCTAAAAAAGGCCAAACAAGTCCTGATGATAACAATTGATGAAACGGTGTATCTGTGCCCAAACCAGATATTAACATCGTTCCTATAAAGCAGATCAATATAGAACTGATGGCTATCCAAGTCAGTTTTTCTTTATAAAATAAACTTCCCAGGAGAAGAACAATGACAGGTGCTAAATAGTAGATGGAAATAGCCACCGTGATCGACATCATTTCAAATGCCTTAAATAAAAACACCCAATTTAATACGAGGATTACACCGCATAATAACACACGTTTTATCTCTTGCATGTCCCAGTTTTCATCTTTAAATTTCCCAGTCAACAACCAAAAAGCACCTAAAAATAAAGAGGCGAAAACACAACGGACAAAAACCAACTCAAATGCTTGAAGTCCTGTTTGTACTGCTATAAACCCAATGGAACCGAAAATAGACATAGCTATGATCATACTTATCGTAGCCATAGATTTTTTAGAGCGTTGTAATAGAAGACTCAAAAAAACACCTACCTTATGGTGTGAATGTTATAAAAATTCACTTCAAAACTATCCTAATATATGAAATGAAGATATGAAATTTTAGTATTTTTCAATTGTATAACACAAGGTGTATTATAGGAAATGATTTCTCAAAAAAATAAAGCATTGGAGAATTTCCCAATGCTTTTACTTTTAATATTTATAACTTTTCATATCTCCAATTGGATGTTACGAGGGTTGTTAAAACCTGAGGTCCCCGGAAAGTATTAGGAAACTCCTTCAATGAAATCACTTCACTTTTTTGGGGTAAATCTACCCTTTATTTTTTCTTTGTCTGCTGTAGATATCCATCCAGACTGCAAGAATTAAGATACCACCCTTAACGATGTATTGCCAGAACGTTTCAACACTCATTAGACTCATACCATTATCTAAACTTGCCATAACTAAGGCACCGATAATCGCACCCGAAATCGTACCTGCTCCACCTAGTAAACTCGTTCCACCAATTACAGCAGCAGCGATTGCATCCAACTCATACATAGTACCAGCATTCACCGTTGCAGAACCAACCCTAGCTGTCAATAAAATACCTGCAATTGCAGCTAACGTATTTCCTAATACGAACAACATCAATGTTCTTCTTTTAATATTAATCCCTGATAAACGAGCGGCTTCTGGATTTCCACCTATTGCATAAATTTGTCTTCCATACACTGTATTTTTAGCAATAAACGTAAAGATGATCGCTAGGAAGATAACAACAAAAATTGGAATTGGGATTCCTTTATAGTCATTCATCGCTAACACAAAAGTAAAGACAATGATAGATACTAATACAATTTTCAACAAGCTAAGAACCATCGGCTCAATGTCAAAACCAAACTTCTTACGAGAAACTCTTTTTAAAACTAGAAGTAAAGTAAACACAACAACAGCTAGTACTCCAACAACTATTCCCCATTCTTGAGGAACATAACCTGTACCTACCGTTTTAAATCCATCTGACAATCCGGAGATCGTTCTACTATCACTAATTCCTAATAAAACACCTCTAAAAATCAACATACCACCTAATGTTACGATAAAAGCGGGTACAGCACGATAAGCAACCCACCAACCTTGCCATAATCCAACTAATGCACCAAAAGCAATGGTTACAGCAAAAACAACTATTGCGTTCCAGTCATAGGTTGAATTTAAGATAGCCGCAACTCCACCTGTTAAACCAACCAATGAACCAACAGACAAATCAATATGACCTGCGACAATAATTAAAACCATTCCAACTGCTAGTACGGATGTAACAGACATTTGATTGAATAAATTCGATAGATTTCGAGGTTCTATAAAACTACCGCCACTAAGGAATGTGAATAATATCCAAATTAATACTAGAGCTGCAATCATTGTATAAGCCCTAAGATCAAATGCAATCCACTTCACTTTTTGTTTGTTTTGTACCAATTCTGTATTTGTACTCATTCTACTTACCTCCTGTTGCTGCTACCATTATTTTCTCTTGCGTTGCATCTTTATAATCAAACTCACCTGTGAGTTTTCCTTCATTTAATACTAAAACTCGATGGCTTATTCCTAGTACTTCTGGCAATTCAGATGAGATCATAATAATCGCTACACCCTTTTTGATCAGCTCATTCATGATATTATAAATCTCAAATTTAGCACCAACATCAATACCACGTGTAGGCTCATCCACAATAAGCACTTTAGGTTCGGTCATCAACCATTTCCCTAAAACGACCTTCTGTTGATTTCCACCACTTAAGTTTCCGACTATACTTTCAACAGATGGGGCTTTGATTCGCAATGATTGATGGTATAATTTTGAATGCTTGATCTCTTCATTTTCACTAATCACACCATACGGTGAAATCCATTTTAAGCTTGGAAGGGTAATATTGTTTTGAATACTCATGCCTAAAACCAAACCATATTTCTTACGATCCTCTGATACTAATGCAAGACCCTTTTTAATCGCATGTTCGGTATTTTTAATCTTTACTTTCTCTCCATCAATTTCAACCTCGCCACTTGTCAAACCAGCGTAGGTTCCAAATAGACTCATGACTAATTCAGTACGACCCGCTCCCATCAAACCAGAGATACCTAATATTTCCCCTTTTTTCACTTCAAAGGACACATCGTCTATCAAGTATTTACCTGCTTGATCGGGATCTTTCACAGAATAATTTTTAACTGATAGTACTACATCCCCTGGATTGGCTTCTACACGTGGGAATCTTTCCGTTAATTCACGTCCAACCATTAATGAAATCACCTTGTCTTCATCAATATCCGCTGTGTCATGTGTTGCTACTGTTTGCCCATCCCGTAAAATCGTAATGGAATCTGCAATATCAAATACTTCATTTAACTTGTGAGAAATATATATGCAAGTTACACCGCGTTTCTTGAACTCTCTTAGTATATTTAATAATATCTCAACTTCTTTTTCTGTAAGTGCTGCGGTAGGCTCGTCTAATATCAAAATATTTGCATTCTTCGATAGCGCCTTTGCAATTTCAATTAGCTGCTGCTGACCAATTCCTAATTCACCCGTAATTTGGTCAGGTCTAATTCCTTCCAATCCTACTTGAGCTAACCATTTTTCTGTCTCACTGTACACATAATCCCATTGAATGACGCCTAGCTTTTGAGGTTCATTTCCTAAAAATAAATTCTCTGCAACCGTCATCCCTCTTACCATCGCCAATTCCTGATAAATAATCGCTATCCCAGCTTCTTCAGCATCTCTTATATTCGTAAAGGCTTTTTTCTCCCCATCTACGAGGATTTCACCCTCATAGGTTCCCTCTGGATACAAGCCGCTTAAGACTTTCATTAAGGTTGATTTCCCTGCACCGTTCTCCCCACATAATGCATGAACCTCACCTTTGCTTACTTTAAATGTCACTTCATCCAAAGCTTTTACACCAGGAAATTCTTTGGTGATTTGTTTCATTTCCAACGCAATTGTCATTTTTGTTCTCCCCTCTGTATAGTACTTGTTGCAAAAAACTCGATTTTAACCTCGAGAAGATCAGTAATAATATTCTTATTCATTTCATGCCTTTTTTTGAGGATAGAATCTTTTACAATAGCCACCTATCCTAAGAATCCTTCTGATTGGAAAAGGCATGTTCATTTTATCCTATTCCTTTCCTATCCTCTAAAAAAGGGGGGGAAGTGAAGGAATTAATCCTTCATTTTCCCCGCTAAAAGATTAAAGATTATTCTGCGTATACATCCTCTTCAGAGTGGAACCCATCAGCTATAACAGTTTCATCAATGTTATCTTTACTAACTGGGATTGGATCTAAAAGAATAGATGGAACATCTTTAAAGTCATTGTTTACAACTTTTTCAGTTTCAATAGTTTTACCGTTTGCTAAGTCAATTGCTAATTGAGCAGAATTATAAGCTAAATCTTTGATTGGCTTATAAACAGTCATTGTTTGTGTGCCTTCAACGATTCTTTGAATTCCAGCAAGCTCAGCATCTTGCCCAGATACAGGAACTTGACCCGCTAATCCTTGTTGCTCTAATGCTTGGATAACTCCACCAGCTGTACCATCGTTTGCAGCAACTACTGCATCAATGTTGTTTTCGTTTACAGTTAATGCATTTTCCATATTTGCTAATGCATTTGCAGGATCCCAACCTTCAGTAAACTGCTCATAAACGATTGTAATATCACCTTTATCAACTAATGGTTGAAGAATGTTCATTTGACCTTGTTTAAATAAGTGTGCATTGTTATCCGTATCTGCACCCTCGATTAATACATAATTTCCAGTTGGTGCAGCTTCTACGATTGCTGTAGCTTGCATTTCACCTACACGCTCGTTATCAAAAGAAACATATAGATCTACATCCGCTTCTTTAATTAAACGGTCATAAGATAAAACTTTGATTCCAGCTTCGTGAGCTTTTTCAACAATTGCTGCTGCTGCTTTAGCTGAATGAGGAACAACAACTAATACGTCTACCCCTTGGCTTATTAAATTCTCAGCTTGAGAAATTTGTTTTGCATCGTCACTGTTTGCAGATTGAACTAATACTTCAGCACCTAACGCCTCTGCTTTTTCAACAAAGAAGTCACGGTCTCTTTGCCAGCGCTCTTCTTGTAATGTATCCATTGAGAAACCGATTACAATCTTATCGTCACTTGATTCACCATCGTCACTTCCTCCGCCTTCTGTTCCTTCATCGCTGTTACCACAAGCAGCTAATGAAAATACAAAAACTAAAGCAAGCAACAATACCCCAAACTTTTTAAACTTTGTGCTCATTTGTACCTCTCCTTTTTAATATAAGTATTTACACAATTAAGATTATCAAGAAATCGCTTTCTTGTGATGTTCAATCGTCTGTACTTTTTTGGTATATCCAGCATTTTTTTAAGTTCATATAGAGAGAATCTTGCTTTCAATGAAGTTTTGTACTGAATCAACACTCCATTAGACTTCTATTACATAAAGAAAACTCGCCGATTGGCGAGCCTTATAGGCAAAGATAGAAAAGACAGATGGGTAATTATCAATTCTAGGATTTCTTCTACTACAATTTATTGTTAAATTGTGCTACTAGTTTTCTAAGAGATTCTGCCTCATGAGACAGTTGTTTTGTTTGATCTAAAATATGTTCTGTATTCGCTTGCTGTTGCTGAGATGAAGCTGCAACCTCTTCATTAGAAGCAGACTGTTCTTGCACAAGACCATTGATATTATCAAAAATAACAACAATTTCTCTCACATTTTCCAAAACAAAACTTGCTTCTTCCTTCGTTAATTCACCATTCGTTTTCACCTTGTTGTTCAATTCAAAAATCAAACTAAACGTATCTTGCAGCTCCTCCATGCTTTTGCTTCCTTGTCGTATAATTTCAGTACTTTGATCTGATTGCTGAACAATTTCGATTAACTTCTCCTGTATTTCTTGAATTAAAGCTACAATATTTACGGATGAATGACTCGTTTGTTTGGACAGCCCCCTAATTTCTTTCGCGATTACTGCAAACCCCTTCCCATGCTCTCCAGCGCGTGAAGCTTCTATGCCTGCATTAATTGATAATAAATTAGTTTGACGAGACACTTCCTCAATGATGGTGTTAATTTCCTCTATTTTCTGTAAAGTTTGTTGGAAATACTGGATGGATTGGTTAGTTACATTTGTTTGCTTCTTTATTTGCTCCATTTGATTTAATAAATCTTGAACTTGTTTATTCCCTTTTTCAGAGTATCCATCCGCATTTTTAGCCAATCCATAAGTTTCCTCTGCATAGGAAGCAACAGAACTTAACTTGTCGTAAGATTGTTGTAATGAAGTTTTAGTATCTTGCGTTTTTTCACTCTGTATAATCGATTGATCGCTCATGTTAACTGCCGCAGATGATATTTCGTTGGAAGCAAGTGACAGTTCCTGGCAATGAGTCGTGATTTGTTTTGAAGAGGATACAACATGTTCCGTTGAATTGCGAATTTGAGACACCATATTGTTGATCGTTTCTAAAATTTTATTAACATAATCCCCAGTATCCTGAATTTCATCTCCAGAATGAATGTTCACACGTTCACTAAGGTCTCCTTTTGATTCACTTAAATCCTTCAACACTTCATTTATTTTACCAATCGGATTCATAACGGAACGAGTTGTCCAAATAGAAAGGAAAACAGATAAAACAATAACTACAATCATAGAAATCAACGTAAAGCTACGGCTTAACTCATATTGAGACTGATTGCTTTGCACCACACCATTCATGCCATCTAAGCTAATCTCAATTAATTCATCTAAAAGTACATGAAGATCCATATAATTACGATAAGCATTTGTCTCATAAATATATTGTGCACCCGCTGCATTCCCATTCTGAACTTGCTCTATCATGTTCATATGAGTAGCTTGATAGGCTTCAAATTGCATCTGAAACACAGAAGCTGTTTTTTTACCCTCATCTGATAACGAATGTAATAAATAGGAGTCAACAGCTTCCGTTAATTCTTGTTGTTTTTCCTCCATTCCACTTACTACATCAGCGGTCTGATTTGCAAGGTATAATCCTTCTATCTCCCTATACTCTTGTGCAATTAATTTAATTTGATATGCTTCTGAAACAGTCGGCATCCAAAAGTTTGTGATAATCTTTGTGTTTTCATTAGACTTATTGCCTGATAATAAGAAAAACAGTCCACCGAAAATAATAAAGAGACATAACAACCCAAATGCGATACTTAGCTTAATTCGAATAGATAGCTTTGCTTTCATCTTATCATTCTTCAAACAACCTTCCCCTCTCATTCTATTCTATTGTGCAGTCACTTATTTTTTCTATATTCCGTAGGAGAAACACCGTATTTCTTTTTAAAAACCCTACTGAAATAATTTGGATCTTTATAGCCAATTTCATATGTAATTTCTTTCAAACTGATTTGTGGGTCTTTCATTAATTGGATTGCACGTTCAAGCCGACATTGTGTTAGGAAATCAATATAGTTGGTTCCAAACTGTTCTTTAAAAAGCTTGCTTACATAATAAGGACTTAATTTCACATAGTCTGCAAGCATTTCTAAGGATATTTCATGGTTCGCATTTTCATAAACGTAGTTCTTCATTCTTGACAGTAAATCTGGTGCAACAGGTGCACTCATCTCTTCAAATGGCTGAATCATTTTTCTTAAGATGACATTGGCTTCTGTTTTTAATTGTTGCACATTTTCAATATGAGAAAAAATAAGAGGACTCTCAACATCAAAACCCATTTCATTCATATTTCGACTAATCAACCATAATACTTGTAAAACTCTTTGTTGGATTTCAATGAAAGGCCTTTTGCTCGATTCATAGTTTATAATCAACTGATTCATTAATTCAAGCAATTGATTTACGCTACCTTTTCTTGTTTCTTCTAAAATGCTTTTTTCTAAATCTAGATCTAAAGTACTTGAATGTGAACTTAATTTATTCAAATCCTCGTAAAATAAATGTTTGGCAGGTAAATCTAAATCTGCTGACGCTAATAACGCTTCATGATAGGAGCTTTGAATGTTTTCAATTTGAACGCAGGGTTTCCCAACACCAATAAAAAAATGCATGCCTTCAAAGCGATTTGAAAAATTAAACAATCTTCTAATTAAACTAGACGCATGAGAGCGATAAGTTTTATCTTGATCTGGAATCACAATAATCGGTATATGTTTACCAGACAAAGCACCTACGAAACCGTTCTCTTCTTGATGAAAAAAATGTTTCATTTCTCGATATAACTCCAAAAAGCGACTTGAATCTGATGCTTCCGATTGAATGACAAGCAAAAGCACGTATGTATTTTCAATGTCAGACATGCCGAGCAACTCTAGCATTTCATCCAATTGTATTTCTTGCATATGCTCAAACAACAATTGTGTGACCAAGTCCGCTTCTACTATAGGCAATACCTTTTCAAGACGCTCCTCACTTTGCAGTCGAACCTCCCTTTCCTTTTTTTCACAATTAATTTCCTCTAATACTTTTTTTACAGCCTTCACAATGTCAACAGGTCTGCTGGGTTTAAGTATGTAATCTTTCACCTGCAATCGAAGAGCAGTCCTTGCATATTCAAAAGTATCATATGCCGATACCATTATAAATCGGACAAAAGGTGAAAAATCTTTAATTTTTCTTACAGCATCCAATCCATCAACCTCTGGCATTCTTATATCCATCATGATAAGATCTGGCTCTAACTGCTCTGCCATTTCAATTGCTTTTTTACCGTTGCTAGCCTGTCCAACAATCTGGATATTATCAATATGCTTTTCTAGAATTTTTTGCAATGCCATTCTCTCTATTGCTTCATCATCTACGATGAGGATTTTATTCATTTTGTATCATCCTTCCTCCTCTTTGGTAGCATGAGTGTGATTTTGGTCCCTTTATCTGGAATGCTTGAAATTTGTATAACATCATGCACTCCATAATGCAGCCTTAATCTGTTAATCACATTGCTAGTCCCAATTCCAGTAGAATGTCCCTTATATTCATTAGACAGGTTACCCTTTAATATCGCATTTACTTGTTCCTCCGACATTCCTTTTCCTATATCTTCAATACAAATCATAACGTGCTCTGGTTGATCCTTGATGATAATGTGAATTTCTCCACCTTCCTCAGAGGGTTCAATCGCATGGATAAAAGCATTCTCAACAAAAGGTTGAATCGTTAAAGAGGGTATCTCAAAAGAAAAACATTTGCCGTCTATATCAATGCCATACTGCACTCGATCAAAAAATCTCGCTTTTTGAATCG
Source organism: Chengkuizengella axinellae (assembly GCF_030730905.1). Lineage (GTDB taxonomy): Bacteria > Bacillota > Bacilli > Paenibacillales > KCTC-33759 > Chengkuizengella > Chengkuizengella axinellae. The sequence goes on from NZ_JAVAMP010000013.1 coordinate 96,845, forward strand.
CCAAATACTCCTGCACGCCTTTCATTTCCTCGAGTATAGTTACGGTTGTCCCCATTTGCCTTAAGTTATATCTCAATAAATTCGAAACAGAAGTAATCAGATCACTAGTTTCATACGCTTCCTCTAAATAAGCCTTTTTAGATAACGTATTCAAAGTATTAAATAAGAAATGAGGATTAATCTGGCTTTGCAAGCTTTTTAATTCACTTTCCTTTAAAAGCAGTTTATGTTCATTCAAATCTCTTTCAATTTTAGCCTTTTCCTTCATTTCTCCGATCAGTTTTTTTATGTCGTTTCGCATGTGTTCAAATACATTGGCTAAAAATCCAATTTCATCATTGCTGTTTATGTTAATTTTTCGATCAAATTTTCCTCTGGAAATCTCTTTGAAAGCTAAGGTTAATTTTAAAATAGGACGTGTGATACTGCCTGTGAACAAATACGAAAACAGCAACAGAAGAAAAGAGGTCATTAATAAAACCCAAAACCCCATTTTTTCTAAATTGGAACTTTGTTCAATAATAGAGCGATAAAACTGATTGTATGTTTTCAACTCTTTGTTCAAAATGGTGAGTGTCATTTCAGAAATATAGTCCGATATTTTAGTTGCTTGATCTAGATGTGATGCTGCTAATTCCTGACGTTCATTCTCAAGAGAGACTAACACCAACTCTGTCAGCTCTAATTGACTGTCGATCATATTTTCATAATCCATTAACTCCATGTAATTATCTGCATTTCGCAACGATTTCAATTGACCCTTCGTAATTTGCATTTCTATTTTTTTATTTTCATATAAATAAAGCTGTTCATCTGTAGGGTCTAGAATATACTGGTGCAAATTAGCGATCAGATTTTCACTTAAATGTGAAGCTTGGTTCATAAGCAAATATCTTTGCAATATTTGATTGTACTGTTCAATCGTTTTTTGATTATGATAGCTCATAAACAGCCATATGCCCAACATCATAACCCATATAAATAGAGACAATAATATGATTTTTTTTTGGATTGTATTCATAAGTCAGACTCCGTTATCACTTTGCTAGGAGTATAGTAATATTTATCCAGCGGTATTTCTTTCCCTTCTAACCATTTCAGCATCTTCACCATGCTATTGACTCCGATCTCTTTTGGATGATGTTCTAATGTCGCCTTAATCACCCCATCTTTTAACAAATCTATTATTTCCGAATTATTTTCAAAAGTATAAATAGAGTAGTTATCGATTCTCGACCTCATCTTAATCGTTTTAACAATTTGGCTCGCTGCATTTGAATTTAGTGCTACAATATGTTTGCAATTTGGATTCTCATTTAAAACAGAAATAGCCTCATATTGATCAGATTTTATAGAGTCAGTAAACGCATAAGGTGTTCCCAAATCAATTCCGTCATTTTCTAATAAAGTATCCAAAACCCCATGTTGTCTCATTTTCTGTAAGTTTATCGAATCTTCTCCAGCCACAAAACATACTTTAGCTGGTGTATTTACAGTGTTCTCAATATACTCCGCTATCTGTATTCCTTCCTTATAATGATCAACACCCACATAAGTCCTTCTTAGACTGTCTGGTGCATCTGATCCAATGGTAATCACCGGAATCCCTTTAATAGAGGCCTGATCTACAACCTCAGTGAAATCTGGATGGTCTATGCCTTGTACAAGAATCCCATCCACTTTTGAAGCGATTGCAATTTCAATTTGTTTGATGACTTCACTCTGATTGGTACGGTATGTTCCCCAAACATCCAAAGCAGTATTGTTATTTTCTGCAATAAATTCAGCACCGGCGACAAGCTCATCCCAAGATACGTTACCTAAGCGATCCGATATTAACACAATTCGATATTTATTTAAATCGTTTTCATTAAGATCTGAATAAAGGACTGAATTATCCTGATACATATTAATAATAAAGTAAGCAGAGATGACCATTGTCACAAGACACCCAATAGATAAAGCTATGATGATTGCATTTCTCATTTGTTTACCCTTTCACAACGATACATGTCATTTTTTCAATTTACCACGTTCTACATGCTGTAAAACTCCCTCTTCTTCAAGAGGGAGATAACAACTTGCTTTTCACCTGATAAGACCATCTAACTTTCAACGGGAGATAAAACTCCCACTGAAAGCAAGATTCACTTTATTGTAACACATCGTTAACGTAGGATGAATGATCAAAAAGGCTATGCTCGAAATTTGCGAAAAAATAAGATATAATTTTAATCAGCAAGTGTATTTTTGTTATGAGGTGAAAAAATTAATGTCAACAGGGTTTTCATGGTTTATTTTTGTATGGGTATTTATTCTGATCAGCTTTATGTCAATTGGCGGATATTTCATGTTTAGAAAATTTTTAAAAGTACTTCCACAGGCTGATGGCAAATCCAAATTGGATTGGCAAAACCACTATGTTGAAAAAAGCAGGCATTTATGGACTGAGGAATCCAAGGACTTTTTAGAAGAATTAGTTTCTCCTGTTCCTACTGCCTTTCGTGATATTGCAAAACATACTATTGCTGCTAAAATAGGACAGGTTGCACTTGAACATAATGCATCTGAGGTTACACGAGAACATTGTATTGAAGGTTATATATTAGCAACACCGAAAAGAGATTATCGAAGTTTAATCACTTTTCTTGAAAAAAATAAAATTGATTATTCAGCTTATAAACATTTGTTAAAAAAAGCATGATGAAACACCATCATTACTTTGAATCCTCTTCAGTTCATTGAAGAGGATTTTTTGTATTTTAATCTCAAAATTCTCAACCACTGGTAAAAAAAGTTTTTGAAGAACTTTCTTAATGTGTTAAAATATTCATTTGATATGAATAAAAAACCAAATTTCACATTTGGATATCATGTAAGAAAGGGTGACAGAGATGAAGCAACAATTTTTAACTAAAACTTTTTTTGAATTTTCACTAATGATCTCAGGCATTCATAGGAAGTGAGTTGAGCTTATGAGTAAAAAAACAAAAAGCATTCTACTAATTTCAATCTGTTCCTCACTCATATTATTGCTGCTCATTGGAAGTCTAGTTTTTACCTTTTCGTTTAATGGGGAAATTCCGAAAACCAACATATTATATGATAAGGATGATCCAGATCAAATTATTGGGTCTATGCCATTTCCACCATCATTACAAATCCCATTTGGAACAGACCGAGACGGAAATCATATGTTTTATCGTATTTTAGAAGGTGCACAAATTACGTTAGGTGTTGCCCTGCTAATCTCTGTGTTAAGCTTTTTGTTTGCATTTGTATTTGGAATTCTAGCTGGATTCTCAAAATCTAAATCAAAATACATCACGCAAACCTTGTTTACTTCATTTTATTTCATTCCACAATCCATCATTGCGTATAACATGTTACATCCTTTACTATGGGAACCTTATGAAGGTTTTACTACAACATTGACTGAAAGAATACTTTTACAAATCATAATATTAGCAGGCATCCTAGCCCCAACAACAGCGATTCTAATTTCAAGTGAAACAAAGCAGATTCTTCAGAAAGACTTTATTACTAGTACGATCATTTTAGGGGGAGGTAAGTTCTATATTTTTTACAAACACCTGCTGCCTCACTTAAAACTGCGTTTATTTATCATTTTCCCTAAAATTGTTATTCAGTCTTTACTAATTATCGCTCACTTAAGTTATTTCGGGCTTTACTTTGGAGGTACAGATATTTGTTATGATGATCTCTTATGCGACCCACCGAAACCATTTATAGAGGAATGGGCAAGTATGATAGGTATGTATTACGCGGACTTGCATATTTATTGGTGGATATTCCTAGGTCCAATGTTATTTTTAACACTAACTATACTGCTTCTAAGTGGAGTTTCAAAAGGAATGGAAGGATTGCTGGATATAAAACCAATAAAACATGTCAAATCAAGTAAAGTTTTAAATTCATCAAAAAAAGAACAAAAGGCTTCTAACCTAACTAAAAAAGACTTCGGTTTAGTCCATCGTTCTTAAAGAGGGCAAGTTCATTATTTATATTATAAGGGAGGATGACAAAGATGAAGCAAACATTTTTCACAAGAACTTTTTTTGAAATTTCACTAATTATCGCAGGAATTATGTTAGTCAGTGCAGCCATACCCCTCTTTCAATTAAATGATATCTCTCTATTGAATTATGGAAAGACCGTTTGGGGAATCGCTAAGGAATTAGCTACACCACATGATTTAATTTATATTAATCCATTGTCTGGTGAAGAAAGAAATCTATTCCCTATTATATTTGAGGCTTATTTCAATAGTATGAAAATTTTTTTTCTAGCGTTAATCATATCGTTGTTTATATCCGTATTTTTATTAGTCTTATATTTTTCTGTAAGTGAACGTATTAAGAAATCAATTGAAGGTATAGGATATGTAATTAGTTCATTACCTGATATATTCATTATCGGTATTTTTCAAATCTTCATTGTATGGTTTTTTAAAAGAACTGGAATATTGATCCTTGATGTTGCTGCAACCATGGGGAATCCAATCGTCCTTCTCCCAGCCATCACGCTAAGTGTACTCCCTACCTTCTTTTTCTTCATATTAATGGTTACCATTTTAAAAGAAGAGGAAGAAATGTCTTATGTTGAGCTTGCCAAAAGCAAAGGTTTAAGAAAATACAGAATTCTATTTATGCATATGATGAGAAATGTTTTAATCAGCTTGACCAACCACGGCAAACATATTATGTGGCTTATGTTATCCAATTTATTAATGTTGGAATATTTGTATAATGTTTTTGGAGTTACTCCCTTTTTATTTTCGTATGGGGAACCGTCTATCTTTGCAGTCACTTCTATATTCATTTTTTTACCATTCTTCATGTTACTAAAAATATTAGAATTTACATTTGAACGAAGAATAGGGAGTGATATGAACTTATGAGTAAAAAAACAAAAAGTATTCTAATCATTTCAATCTGTTCGTCCTTGGTCTTATTCATGATGATTGGAAGTCTAATCTTTACAGTATTTAAATCGTAATCATGGCTCTTATTCTTGCACCAACAACAGCGATTCTAATTTCAAATGAAACAAAGCAGATTCTTCAGAAAGATTTTATTACAAGCACTATGGTTTTAGGGGGAAGTACGTTCTATATTTTTTACAAACACCTTCTGCCTCACATAAAACTGCGTTTATTTATTATTTATCCTAAAATTGTCATTCAGTCTTTACTTATAATCGCTCATTTAAGTTATTTCAAGCTTTACTTTGGAGGCACAGATATTTGTTATGATGATTTCCCGTGTGATCCACCAAAGCCATTTATTGAAGAGTGGGCTAGCATGATCGGTTTGCATTACTTAAATCTGCACAATTCTTGGTGGATTTTCTTAGGTCCTATGTTATTTTTAACACTTACTATTCTGTTGCTAAGTGGAATCTCGAAAGGAATGGAAGGATTGCTGGATATAAATTCGAAGACACAAATGAAATCTAAGAAGATTTTAAATACATCCAAAAAAGAAAAAGAGGCTTCAAACTTAACTAAAAATGATTTTGGTTTAGTCCATCATTCATGACTCATGATTTAAAAAGACAAATAAGCCCACCTTAACAAAAAAAACTCCAGTAGGAGTTTTTTTTGTTTTAACCATTGGTAAAAAAAGGTTTTATAGTTTTGTTTTTTTATGTTAAAATATTCAATTATTATGAATAAAAAAACATCGATTTTGGTTCAATAGGGAGGATGAAAGATTTGGTGAGGTTTGTATCAAAAACGATGTTTGAAATGATATTAATTATAATAGGAATCATACTTGTTAGTACAACGATCTCTCTCTTTCAAATGAAGGATTTCTCTCTACTCACTTTTGGGAATAATTTCGTTACAATTACAACTGACATCATTTCCCCTCAAAATCTAGTTTATATCAATCCAATATCTGATGTTGAACGAAATCTCTTCCCTATTATTTTAAATGCATACTTTAGTAGTGCACAAATATTTTTTCTAGCCTTAATCATATCCTTATTTATATCTTTATCGATGATCGTTTTATACTTTTCAGCAAGTCATCGCTTGAAAAAATCAATAGAAAGAATTGGTTTTATCATTAGCTCTTTGCCAGACATTTTTCTTATCGTGATCACTCAAATTTTCGTTGTTTGGTTTTTTAAACAAACAGGTATTTTGGTGTTTGATTTTGTTGCAACGATGGACAATCATATCGTCCTTGTTCCAGCTATCATATTGAGTGTGCTGCCTACCTTCTTTTTTTTCAGCTTAATGATCTCTATTTTACGAGAGGAAGAAGGAATGGCTTATGTTGAGCTTGCTAAAAGTAAAGGATTAAAAAAATATAGAATCTTATTTATCCATATGATGAGAAACATTTTAATTAGTTTAACAACTCACGGAAAACATATTACTTGGTTCATGTTATCCAATTTACTTGTATTAGAGTATCTATTTAATGTGTTCGGTGTTACTTCATTTTTGTTTTCATATAATACATCTTCTATTTTTACTGTAACCTGCATTTTACTATTCGTACCTTTATTTTTAATTTTAAAAACATTACAGTTTACCTTTTCTCAGAAGATAGGGAGTGAACTCAATCTATGAATCCAAAAACTAAACATATTATTGTCATATTCATATGTTCTACGATCATTCTATCCTTAGTTGTAGGCAGTTTGATTTTTAATGTTGTATTTAACGGAGAAATCCCACAAACCAGAGTTTTAAATGATGATTCAGGTAATTTGATTGCCATTGCACCATTTCCACCTTCCTTCCAGTTTCCTATGGGAACAGATAGAGATGGCAACGACATGTTTTATGTCATTTTAAAAGGTGCTATGTATACTATAGGTGTTTCTCTTATTATTTCATGCCTTAGCTTTGCCCTTGCATTTGTTTTTGGAATTATAGGAGCATTTACTAAATCAAAGTCAAAATATATCACGCAAACACTCTTCACTTCGTTTTATTTCATTCCGCAATCCATCATTGCGTATAATTTGTTATTTCCATTTTTGTGGGAGCCTCCAGGGGGTTACACCACAACATTGACGGAAAGAATTGTATTGCAAATTGTTGTGTTATCCATACTAACACTTCCTACTACAGCCATTTTAATTTCTAATGAAGCTGTACAATTACTACAAAAAGAATATATTACAAGTGCTAAAGTTTTAGGAGCGAGTCGTTTTTTTATTTTACGAAAACATCTATTACCCCACTTAAAATTAAGATTGTTTATTATATATCCTAAAATTATCATTCAAGTACTATTGATCTTGGCACACTTAGGCTTTTTTAATTTATTCCTTGGAGGAACAGCTGTAGATCATGAATATGGAGGTTCACCTGCACCATATGTAAATGAGTGGGCTGGTTTCATGGGAACCAATTACTTAGAATTGTACAATAAAGCCTGGATTTTCTTAGGTCCTATGTTTTTCTTCGCATTAACGATATTGCTATTGAACGGATTATCCAAAGGAATAGAGAACTTATTAGAAACACAACTTGACCCACAAATTATACATAAGAAACAAAACATAAAATCTAAAACTATAATAGGAGTTTCAAACATAAAAAAAGACGATTTTTCTTTGGTAAAAAGCTCATAGCATTTATTTACGATATATACACTCTATCTGTTACATTCGTATTTATTAATTATTACAGCTATTTTGTCAGTGAGTGTAGCTTCATCTGTTTTTCAAAAGCAGGGGGCAGCAGGTTCTCTTATTTAGCTATAAAGCAGAATTTCTCCGATTGGAGAGATTCTTTTTTTATGCTGTTTTCATTAAAACTTATATTTTTTAATTCTTTAGTTATAAAAAATTAATAGATTAGCATAGACATGAAGTAGATCTAGATTTATAGTTCATCTCAAAATAGATTCGGAAAGGAAGGAATAATAATGGCAAAATCTAAACGAGGTAAAGCTTTGTGGAAAACACCTGCTAGAAGTAGAGGCACTTGTCCTATCTGCAATTCCACTCGCATTAAATTACTTTATGATATTGTGAACGAAGATGGAGAGAATTTAAAGGTTTGTAAAAGATGCCAGAAACATAAAATTTAAATCGGTATATTGAAAAACACATCAATAATAATTTCAATTAAAAATTGCCATAATAAAGGTGCTCCAATAAAGAGAATCTTGTTTAACAACAGGGTTTCATTATATTTAGATTAATAAGGAGACATTAAATCATGGCTAAAACAAACCGCACAAAAGAAAATGAATTTAAAATGAAAAAGCAAAACCCAAAACCTCATGGTAAAGTTGAATCTTTTGATGAAATTTGGGAGGAACAGAAGGAAGGAAAAACTAAAACTTAAGATTTAAAGTTGTTCAAAAAAACTTCTTTAATCATTGAAGAAGTTTTTTTATTTTTCCTTTATTAAAAGAAGAAGTGTTGTCTTGCTCAGAATAGACTATGTTATACTCTTTGTACAGTTCACATAACATGAAAAATGATGAAGAGCAATAATGAGGTAAAAGATGAGTAATATACAATTTAAAAAACTGTGTGGAAAATCGCAGCTTGGTGAAATAATTAGTTCTCCAGCAGCCGTATCGGGCGGGCTTTTACACAAAATGTATGTCATAGAAACTTCACAGGGGAAATATGCAATAAAAATATTAAACCCTCAAATCATGATGAGAGCCGAAGCGATGCAGAACTATATCCATTCTGAAAAAATCGCCAATTTATTATCAAACACCATTCCTGCTCTACCAGCAAAAAAATGTAATCATACTTTTATACAAGAGTTCGAAAATGTTTTCTATCTAATATTCGATTGGATAGATGGCCATTGTCTTAAACCTAATGAAATCGAAACTGACCATTGTGAAAAAATAGGTACTATTCTTGCTGATATACATAAAGCTGACTTTTCAGAGTTAAATATATTGGATGAAAGATCAAATTATGAAATGCAAACTGATTGGGATCACTATTTACATAAAGGAAAAGAAAGTAATTCCGAATGGGTTAAACTACTGCTTGAAAACATGAAGAAACTTAAATCTTGGACTAAAATAACAAATGAATCAGTAAAGCTGCTTGCATCCAATCATGTGATTAGTCACAGGGATTTAGATCCCAAAAATGTGATGTGGAACTTTGACAATCCTATTCTAATTGATTGGGAATCAGCCGGCCATATAAATCCATTGCAAGACTTGATAGAAACAGCAATATATTGGTCGAAAATGAAAGTAGGGGACATTGATAAGAAAAGGTTTTTTGCATTTATAAATGGATATAAAAAGAGAACTGGAATACTAGAAGCAAATTGGAAAATGGTGTTAGCAAATGGATTCTGGGGAAAACTAGGATGGCTTGAATATAATTTAAAGAGATCTCTATGGATAGAATGTTCAGACGAAGAAGAACAGCAATTAGGGACTTCTCAAGTCATTAGCACAATAAATGCTATAAATCAATATTCAGATATGACCCCAAAATTAGAGAATTGGTTAAACAATGAATTGTAATTGATAGATTTGTTGTTATATTAACTATTAATTAAATTGAAAACCTGAACCTAAACAAACCAACTTTTTTGATGTGTTGGTTTGTTTCATTCACAAATAGTTTAACAGTTTTTATTTCACTTCAAGGATCATTTTTAAATATTCCAAAAACAAAACAGACTGTTGTTTCGATTTCAAATCTTCCTTTGATAATATAGATTGATCTACAGATAATCCATCTATAAACGTAATAATGGATCTAGCTATCACTTCGCTGTCAAACTTGTCGCTGAATTCACCATCTTGTTGTCCCTGCTCAATAATATCAGCATATATTTTAAAACCATTGTAATAACGATTCTTACAATATTCTTTTCTTCGGTCATTATTTCTTCCCGTTATGAAAAACTCTAATTTTGAAGGGGCTAGAGGATCCATCTCATCATCTGGTTTTCGTTCTTCACCATAAATGGATTCCAGCAACAAATCCCAATAAGATTGAACACTCCCTTTTAATATCTCAGAGATTTCAATTGATTCATGGTTTAATTCTTCTTCAAGAATGCATTCGAACACATCCTCTTTGTTTGAAAAATATTGATATAAACCACCTCTGCTCACACCTGTTTCATCCATGATGTGTTTCATTGTTGTATGTTCATAACCAAGTTCAATAAAAACGTTCTTAGCTGCATTCAATATGTTAGCTCGGCGCTGCTCCTTGTGCTCCTTGCTGACTTTCGGAGACATCTATCTTCCCCCGCTCTATTTTACTTTTAAACGTGTAGCCAATAATTGACGTTGCGATTAAAAGAGATCCGGTGAGTAAAAATGTTGGAATCACACCCAATACAGTCACAAGCATACCTCCTAATAAAGGTCCAATGATAGTCGCGGTTGTAGTCACACTATTAATAACACCAAATACTCTCCCTGTCATATGTACAGGTGTATCAGTTTGAACAGTCGCTTGAAAAGGGATAAATACTAATCCAGCAGCAAAACCTGCTATCAACCCCATAGCTGGTGCCCATATACTAGATAGTACCAAATCTAGTCCTGTTAATACAGCCATCATACCAAATCCTAATCCAATTCCGCAAACACCAATAAACATTAATTGAAGAGTATTGTAGTCCGTTTTTTTCGCCAATAACAATCCAGAAAAGAACATGCCCAGTCCCGCTGCTGTTACAATATACCCAAACAAATCTGGAGAGACATCAGATAATCCTCTGATTAAAACGATAATTTGAGAATCTGAAAGTTGTAAAATAAGCAGGCTAATTCCTAAAACCAACATCCCAGTCATAAAAAAACGATTACCTTTAATGAATGACATCCCTTCTAAAAACTCTTCTTTAAAAGAAGTTGTACCAGACTCTTTGAAATCCTTCTGCTCATTTATAACATTAACTCCTTTTGGTAATAGGATGATGAGCAGCGCGGATATCATAAATGTTGCTGAGTCTATATAAAATACGAGCTTTGTTCCAAAAGCTGCTACCAGCAAACCGCTCAGTAAAGGTCCTAATACCTTAGTCCCCGAATCAATCATAGATGTTATAGACATTGCACTTTTCATATGATTTTCATGTACCAATTCCTTCAGCTTTCCATTTTTGGCTGGAATAAATACAGCCGATAACATACCAATTAAAAACAAGCAAACATAAACTGTCCAAATAGAATCAGCAAATGCAAGTAAAAGAATAAGTCCAGCTCTTACCCAATCTGATATCATCATTAACATTTTCCGACTAACTCGGTCTGCAACCGTACCCGCAATAGGTCCTAAAAGAGCCATAGGCACAGCCAAGCACAAAATAATAAAAGACATCTCCATAGCTGATGCATTCCAATTTAATCCTACCAAAGTAATGATCGCAACAATACTTAACCAGTCTCCAAGACCAGAGATTAATTGAGCTATCATCAAAATGATAAAACCTTTATTTTTCCCTAAACGTACATCCAATGATCTTCCCCTCCAATAATAACGACACTATTGTCTTTTTCATTTTCAATTATAACGACATAAGTGTCGTTAATCAACCCTTTTATTTTATATTTCATTATTCACTTTATTATTGTAGTTTTTTCCATTGGATTCCAATATGGGCTAAAGACCAAATCATCTCCTAGACTTTAGTCTAGAAGATGATTGATCAAATGTAATGAGAGATCGACTTCAACATATCAAAAATCATCTACTATGTTGATTTTCTTCTTAATAAGGAGAATCATAATCTCGAGTTGTTATAATTTTTATATTTTGTGTATTAGAATCTGGACATTCTATATATTTATCTTTAACAAGTCCATTTAATACTGAACGAACTGTTTTTTCACCTTTACCTGTTTTGATTTCTAACTCTTGAATGGTTGGCATTCTTCTTCTAGTTGCGGAAAAATTATAGAGGATTCTTAATACTTTTCTTTCTAAGTCTGTAAGCATCATATCACCCTTTTTCAGAACATTTGTTCTTATTATATAAGAGGTACATGACTATATGCAATAACACAATTCATTGTTTGGTTTTTAGGAACAAAAAAAAAGAACCTTTCTTGGTTCTTGTTTTAGTGGCGGAGCTGACGGGATACTCTTCACTTCGTTTCGAGACTGCGATGTTTTCTTTTCGAAGCTTATGCTCTGACGAACCCCTTGGATTCTTCATCCCATCATTTGCAACAAAAAAAGAACCTTTCTTGGTTCTTGTTTTAGTGGCGGAGCTGACGGGATTCGAACCCGCGATCTCCTGCGTGACAGGCAGGCATGTTAGGCCTCTACACCACAGCTCCATATGTAAAATTTTCATATCGCAATCTAAAAGCGACAATTAAAAATATATACTATATTAGATTATCAGTCAAGCTTTTTTTTATTTTACATACTCACCAATTAAGATGAATGTACGCTAATATTAGAATATTTTAAAATCGTTTGTAGCGTTATATCCCTTGTTGATAAGGTTTTTTTTGATATTCTCTGTCACATTTCAAGTACCCATTAGCGGATATTCCTCGATACAGTACACGCGTCCAATCATCGTAATTGCAATTTGAATACACTATTAAAAACTAAAAGGTCGTGTTAATATGGGAGTCTTTAACAAATCTATTTGTGATTGTTGCGCCTGTCCGATGCAGAGTGTTTTAGAGCAGTTGGTCGAACCGCAAACTCAAATTAATGTTATAGTCACTACACTTGGTTCTATATCTATCCTCCTTGGAACTTTTACGTTAACAAAAATCAAAGATTTCATTGCAACTACGAGTGTGGAAATAGATATCGCAATATGTAAAATAATTACAGTTGGTTTTCAAACTCTTCCAACTAATTTTAAGTTAAAACCTGTTCGAAAGGACATCGGTGGAGAATGCGCATGTTGTGAAGATCCGATGACGAATTTGTTAGTAGGTAAGATTGGAACAAACATCTCTATACCTTCTGGTGGAGGACCTAACGGCATTATATCAGCAGGTGTAAAAGATGTTGGAGAAGGCATTGTTTTATTAGAAAATATTGATATGGGCGACGGTATACCAATCACACCCTTTGCTATAACTTCTACATGCTTGTTAGACGCCATAGGACCTCCTATGACTTCAACAAGTTAGTTTACTTTTCCATGGGTGTCTAAAAAAGGGCTTAAATATGTACGTAACCTCACTTACATTATATTAAAACCACTTACGTATCAACACTGGAAGATGTCATGACATCATAACAACTAGTTTATGTTCGGTAGGGGTGGAGGGCTTCAACCTCTAGTAGTCCCCTCCCTTCTTCCGTTAAATGTACATTGATCTCCTCTTGTTCTAACTTTTAGATTAATTTGTATCACTAGGTTTGATTTATGCCACCCTCCTTCCCATTTCACTTTAGTTTTGTCCTTCCAATGTCTAAACCAACCGTAACCATTTAACTCGCTCCCTACATATTAGATAGATAATATCTTTTCGCATTTGTTAACAGTGTCTGAGTTACGGCTTGTCCATTATGTACAATTTTTGTACATAAAAAGTATAAAAATTTTTGTTTTTGTCCATGATGAAAAATAAGAGAGGTGATAGCATGTTAGGAGCATGGGGAAAAACAGGTAGGAAACGCACAAGATTAGGGAAATGGTTGGATAAAAAAAAGATCACACAAATTCAGTTTTCCAAAGAGGCTAATATACATAGACATACGATGTCTAATTTATGTAATGATGATGATTTCATGCCACAACAAAAAACCAGGGATAAGGTCATAAAGCATGCAAAGAAAATAGATCCTAAAGTTAGAGAAAAAGATTTATGGGGATGAAAACTTATCAATTTTGGAATTTATGAAAAGGGGAAATGATAAATGAAATGTTTATACTGTAAAAAGAAGCTTAGTAAGAAACAAGACTTTTGCAATAATAAATGTAAAAAATTAAAAATAAAAAGAAACATGGAGCAATTATTATCTTACTGTTAAATAAATTTGTAAAATATTAGGAGTTTAATATGCTAGAATAGTACTTTATACGACAAAACTAGTATGCTGTTTATGGAAAATGGTTTCACTAGGGATGAAGCCTAACCACTGACTTTGGTTGGTGGTTCTTTCTTTGTCAAAATTAACCTATAAATAAAATCTGGTTGGCATTCTGCGTCTTGCATCTGAGTAGTTGTATAAGATTCGTAATCCTTTTCTCTCTAGGTCGGTAAGCATCATGAAACCCCACTATATCATTAAACTTGATCCATTCGAATCATCTTCTGATTCTAATTTTATTTTTCTAAGCTGAGTATCAAATTTAGTTACTATTCCAAATTTCAAAGTATTCTCTCCAAAAATCAACCTAGATTTTAAATTTTTATTCAAGAACGTCTTGGGCACTCTAATTATAAAATAACAACAGATACTTATGCTCATATTACAAAAAAAATAAGCAGACAAACTGCGGAAAAATTCGACTCGTTAAATCCATTTACAAAAAAGAGGTTCCCAATTCGTCCCCATTACCGTATTTTATCATTCGAATATATTAAACCACTAAAAGAAACATCGACAGAAAACATCAAAAAAACCCTTATAAACAAAGGGTTCTAACGTTTAATATGTATGGTGCGGTCGAGAGGACTCGAACCTCCACGGGCGTACGCCCACTACCCCCTCAAGGTAGCGTGTCTGCCATTCCACCACGACCGCATAAAAAGGTTGATAAGAAAAAAAATAACGGTGATCTTACGGTAATATTCTTCTTGTTTCACTGAATCATGATGACGAAGAATATATCCGATAAACCTTCCGTACTCTTTTAGAAAATTATATGCCTGATGATAATTTTGTTGGTGACCCGTACGGGATACTCTCCATTTCATTTCGAGACTTTGATGTAATCTCTATTGAAGATTATACTCCGACGAACCCTGGGATTCTTCATCCCTAATGTCAATTTTGTTGGTGACCCGTACGGGATTCGAACCCGTGTTACCGCCGTGAAAGGGCGGTGTCTTAACCGCTTGACCAACGGGCCATGTTTTTGACGACAAGGATTATTATAACTCATACAAAAGATCTTGTCTAGATAAAATTTAAATTTTTTTTTGTTTTTTTTAAACTTTGTCTAACTATATTATTTAGTAACATGGTTAAATCCTTTACTAAAAAAGAAATTCCTAACTTTCAGTGGCGTTTTTATATTCCCACTGAAAGTTAGATGAGCATATCATGGAAAAAAATCAGGCTGTGTCTTACAGTGTGTTCGTGATAAATTTACCTTTCAATTAAAATGACATCAGCTGTTCCTATTGGAGGTAAACTTTTTGTTACTCTAGGTCCAAAAAAAGCGTATACTTTTGTACCTTCACTAAGTTCATCAAACGAGAGTTCCTTCTGATCCTCTAAATTAATTATAACTGTAGTTTCAGAAATATTTAGTTTGATTTCATCATATCCATGTTCCCCTATCTTTTGGCCTAATACAGTGAATTGAGGTACTTCATCTACAATTTTCATTTCAGAAATCGTTCCAACTGTACCTTGCTGCTGATCTATCACGGTCCCATTCACAATTATTTTTTGTGCATTTGTCATTGGAGGTATACTCATTGTCATGATAAGATCATGTTCTACCTGAATTTCTGCACCTAAAGACAAGTCGTTGATAGTTAATCTTTTTCCATCTTCAGAAATAATCTGAGTTTGATCTGAAATGACCAACGAAACACCATATTCAAACCCATTTATTTCAACTAAGGTCGTTTGATCATTCTGAGTTGAAATACTAGTAATTACTCCTGTTTCAGTATTCACATCTTGTTCTGAATCTTGATCTACCTCCTGAATTGATACAATTCCTGTATCAGAAATGGAAAGACTAGCAAGCAGTTTGCTCTTAATATAATCTATATCAACATAAACTATTCCTGATCTGAATTCGTATGAGAAGTTTTGTATTTCTTGATCAATAATTAACTCTAACTTATTATTTTCTTTTAATAATTCTACTGTTTTTAGCTGATCATCCCAGATTACCTCGTAATCAAGTGCAGTGGCGACAGCTCTTAAAGGAATCATCAAAATATTGTTCTTGTTTAAGTAAGGAGTTGCTTCATTAGAAAGAAAACTTCCATTTACTTCAACCTTGTATGGCATATTTTGAGTTGTATAAAGTTCAATTTGAAAATCTTCTTCATTCAAATTAGAAATTGGATTTATGTTTCCTGTATTGGCATATGTACTATTTCCAATCGTTAAAAGTGTACCTAATAAAGTGATACTAAACAGCTTTGCATGTTTCATGATGTTTTTCTTCCCTTCAAGAAATTTTATTTAGACATATCCTAGACGGTATCTTTTCAAGAAAGGTTGCACTAATCTCAAATCTTATATTGCAAAAAATAAACGCAAAAAAACCACTGACTTGTCAGTGGTTACTTTATGTATAAGTGGCGGAGAGAGTGGGATTCGAACCCACGCACGCATTACACGACTACTCCCTTAGCAGAGGAGCCCCTTATAGCCACTTGGGTATCTCTCCTTGGCTCCCCGAACAGGACTCGAACCTGTGACAACTCGGTTAACAGCCGAGTGCTCTACCAACTGAGCTATCAGGGAAGGACAATAAATAATTTATCATGTTTTTTGATTATAGTCAAGTGGGATTAACTTCAATTTTCCTTTGCATTTTCCACAGACGTATTTTGAGACATCCATTTTTCTTTTTCTCAAGTAGGTTGTCCCACATTTTAAACAGGTTAATTGATAGCGGTAAGCCTTTTTAGCCCGAGCATCATTTAAAGGTCGGCAATATCTAGTTCCTCCAACTTCTTTTAATAATTGTTTAAAATCAGCATCACGATGTTTGTATCCTCTATTTAATAAATGCAGATGATAATGGCAAAGTTCATGTTTAATCACTTTTTCAGTCTCTTCTTTTCCAAATTGATGATAATACTGCCAACTAATATCTATATTGTGAGATTTAATAAAGTATCTGCCACCAGTAGCTCGCAGCCTACGATTGAATGTAGCTTTATGTAAAAATGGTCGTCCAAAAAATTGAAGCGATATTTGCTCAATCCAGCTCTGTAGTTGTTTATCGTCCAACACATCTCCCCCGCTTCTAAAATTTCCTACAATTTATATACAACCTATACTTAGCTAACTATACACAAGAAATATTAAATACTCCGATTTGAAGTCAAATGCTTGTTATTCTATTCTCCCAAAACTATTGCAACTTTTTTTCAGTGTGTATACTTGAATTTTAACTTATAACTAAGTTAAACTGTCAAGTAAAAGGATTTAACGTGAGAGGGGAATACTGATGACTCAGTTCAAATATGTGATTTTGCAATTAGATGAAAAAATTGAATTTGTAGAAATGCCTTCTACTCATGCATATCAGTTAAGTGCATTAAATCGTAGACTACATAAGGAACTTGATAAGCTAACAGCTGATAATGCACCTAAACTTCCTATCGCTATTGCTGAATGTGACAACCTAGAATCCATTCAGGAAGGAATTAAGATTACGGATGGTTTAACATATATGTCTGGATTAGAAAAGGAGTTTTCAAGTACAGAGGAAACCTCCTATCCATTAATTTCTCTTCTTACTGAAATAAGAGCTCTCCTAGCCCAGCTAGAACAGTGGTATGAAGAAGAAGTTGAAGCTTAAAACTTATTATACAGACATGCACAATCCGCCTCTGATCCCATAAATTAATTTTAATACACTATTTCTTCCTTTGACTCAAATTTTCTCCAATAAAAAGAGAGTTTAAGTAAGTTATTACGGGATAAGAACTTTTTGGAGGTGGATTGTGATATGCCAAATTGGTTTTATAATCAATTAATACGCGCTTACCGAAATAAGGATAAACGAAAAGTTCAGCTGTTGAATGAATGCTGGTTTTTTTACAACCAACTCGAGAAAAAAACAGAATAATATGGATTCTTTCATTTAAAAACACCTGATAACTATTCGTTTTTCACGATAGTTACCAGGTGTTTTTATTCATTCAATCAATATTTTTAGGATAAGTTTACACTTCACTATAGAAGCTTAACCATTCTGCTTCATCGTTAAGCTCACTCTTCCTTTTTTCTCATCCACTTTTAATACCCATACAGTGACAACATCACCAACGGATACGACATCTAATGGATGTTTAACAAATTTATCGCTCAGCTCTGAAATATGCACAAGCCCATCATTTTTAATACCGATATCAACAAATGCACCAAAGTCTATCACATTTCTAACTGTTCCTTTGAGCTCCATTCCGGGTTTGATATCCTCCAACTTTAAGACATCTGTTCTTAAAATAGGAGCTGGGAGATCCTCACGAGGGTCTCTGCCTGGTTTTTGCAAGCTTTCAATAATATCCTTCATCGTTGGCACACCCACGTCCAGCTTAGTTGCAAGTTCCTCTGGATCACGTTCTTGTAGAGTGCTTTTAAATTGGGATGAATCCATTTGATTGGGCTCCAGTTGAAGCTCTTTGAACAGATGATCTACTATTTTATAAGACTCCGGATGTATTGGAGTATAGTCTAGTGGATTCTCTCCATCGCTGATTCTCATAAAACCAACACACTGCTCAAACGTTTTCGCGCCTAAGCGAGGCACCTTCTTTAATTGCTCTCTTTTACCAAATTTCCCATTCTCCTCACGATACTTTACAATATTTCTTGCAATCGTTTGGTTAACCCCAGAGACATAGGATAACAGAGACGGTGAAGCTGTATTTAAATCCACTCCTACATGGTTTACCGCAGATTCTACAATGACCTTCAAGCTTTCCTCTAATCGTTTTTGTGAAACATCATGCTGGTATTGTCCAACACCTATAGATTTAGGATCAATCTTTACTAGCTCCGCTAAAGGATCTTGCAATCTTCTGCCAATTGAAATCGCGCTTCGCTCAGCAACATCTAGATCTGGAAACTCCTCTTGAGCTAGTTTAGATGCAGAATATACACTTGCACCCGCTTCATTGACAATCATATATTTCAAATCTAACTTTTGCAGCTCCCCAATTAAATCTGCTACAAATTGTTCCGTTTCTCTTGATGCTGTTCCATTTCCAATGGCAATTAATTCTATACTGTACTGTGAAATGAATTTTTTGAACTTGGCTTTTGCTTCTGTTATTTTATTTTCTGGAGGAGTGGGATAAGTTACAGCTATATCCAACATCTTGCCTGTATCATCTATTGCAGCAAGTTTACAACCGGTTCTATAGGCAGGATCAACTGCTAATACACTTGTTCCTTTAATAGGAGGCTGAAGAAGCAAGCTGTGAAGATTTTCTGCAAAAATATCAATCGCTTTCTCTTCCGCTTTTTCAGTTAACTCATTCCTTACCTCTCGCTCAATGGATGGGGCAATGAGTCGTTTGTACGCATCCTCTATAACTTGATGAAGAATATCTGATACGATAGATTTTCTAATGATGACTTGTTTAATGATATAGTCGTAAATTCTTTCCACAGGTACGTCTAAACGAACCTTTAGGAAACCCTCACGTTCTCCACGATTAATGGCCAGAATTCTATGAGGTGGCATTTTTCGAATGGGCTCCTGATATGCATAGTACATTTCATATACGGATTCTGCTTCATTGTCCTTTGCCTCTACGTCGATCTGACTTTGATCATATGTAAATTTACGAATCCAAGCACGAATCTGTGCATCATCTGAGATATTTTCAGCTATAATGTCCATTGCTCCTTGTATGGCATCATCTGCACTTTCTATCCCCTTTTCATGATCCACATATTTCTCTGCTTCAGATTGGATAGATCCTTCCTGCAGCTGCAGCATCATCCATTGAGAAAGCGGCTCTAATCCTCGATCCTTAGCTACAGTAGCACGAGTTTTTCTCTTTTGCTTATATGGACGATACAGATCTTCTACCATTTGGAGCTTTTCAGCTTTTATAATGTCTTGCTTTAATTTATCTGTCAATTTGCCTTGTTCATCTATAAGACGAATCACTTCAAATTTTCGATCTTCTAGGTTGCGCAAATAAGTTAATCGTTCTTGGATTTCTCGTAGAGCAACCTCATTCAGTTCACCGGTTTTTTCTTTACGATACCTCGCTATAAAAGGAATTGTATTCCCTTCATCTAATAAACTAACTGTCGTTTTGACTTGACGATAGGATATCTGAAGTTCTTTTGTGATTTGCTTCTGAATTCGTT
This sequence comes from Chengkuizengella axinellae, assembly GCF_030730905.1. Taxonomy (GTDB): domain Bacteria; phylum Bacillota; class Bacilli; order Paenibacillales; family KCTC-33759; genus Chengkuizengella; species Chengkuizengella axinellae. Next base: position 117,023 of record NZ_JAVAMP010000013.1, read on the forward strand.
CTTGAACTTGCTCCCCTTTTTCTTCATTGATTTGTTCATTTTTTTCTATTACTACTTGTGTTTCATTTCCTGTTTCATACTCTGGCAAAAAGATCAGCTCCTGTATAAAAATTTGTAACCTTTAATTTATAAGTTATGTACAACCACAAAAAGCGAGGGTTTAAGCCCTCGCTTTTTGAAGTCATCCTATTAAAATTCAATTAACCCTACACTAATTTGCAAGGCTTCATCCACTTTACGCATCGTCTCTTCGTCAAGATGAGTAATTTTATCCGTTAATCGTTGTTTATCAATGGTACGAATTTGTTCTAATAATATGACTGAATCACGATCAAACCCATGCGTTTTTGCGTCAATCTCAACATGTGTTGGTAGTTTAGCCTTTTGTATTTGTGCAGTAATTGCGGCAACTACAATAGTCGGGCTAAAACGATTACCTATATCATTTTGTATCACAATAACAGGTCTGACTCCACCTTGTTCAGATCCTACTACGGGTGATAAATCGGCATAAAACACATCCCCGCGTTTAACTATCAAGAGCTACACCCCGCTCACTAAACGGTCAACAGTATTGTCCGCTTCTTCCTCCGCTTGAAAAGCCTCCGATGCCATATTCAAATTGATTTTTGCCATTTCCATATATCCGCGCTGCATCGTCTCGCGAATATGTCTTTTTTTACGTTCCATGAGGTATACTTTCATTGCTTGTCGAATAAATTCGCTGCGATTGGATCGTTCCTGTTCTACGATTCCGTCAACCTCTTGTAATAAATGATCAGGTAAACTTATCATAATCCTTTTAGTGTTCGTGTTATGTGCGTTGGACACCAATCTCACACCTCCAAAACATTTCCAAACCAATAATACCATTATGGCGTATATCAAGCAATTTTATACAAGAGATAATATATGCATTTGATATATCAAGTATGCTAGCCATAACAAAAAATCGTACATTTTTAAGGTTATTTTAATCCTTGTAATATATATTCGATCAAATAAACGAAATTCCTTCAAGATTCTTCATTTTATGCATAGTAAATATTGGTAATTACTCGTCATAAGTGCAGACCATTATGCACCATTACTATTTCACCATGTTTAACATATACTTTTGGAACTCGATGAGAGAGCATACAGACGATTTCATAATTAATGGTATCCAACTGTTCAGCCAATTCCTCTACAGGAATTTGTTCATTTCCTTGTTTACCAAACAAAACAACCTCTTCACCAGATTTTACATCTTCCAATTCGGTGACATTAATCATGCATTGATCCATACAAATCGTACCAATAACAGGTACTCTTCTCCCTCTAATCAAAACATCAGCTTTTCCAGTCAACATACGTGAATATCCATCAGCATAACCAATTGGCAATGTTGCGATTTGTTCATCATCTTTAGTAAAGTACTTCGTTCCATAGCTGATTCCAGAATGAGGAGGCAATACTTTCGACATAACTACTTTTGTTTTTAAGCTCATCACAGGTTTGAGATCTATTTGTTGATGATCTACTTCTGCAGATGGGTAAATTCCATACATACTAATCCCTAGTCTTACCATATTATATGAACAATCAGGCAAATCAATTGCTGTAGCACTATTCCCTGTATGAATTTTAGAAAAGTGAATATTCTTATCTTCAAAATAATCAACAATAGATTTAAAATGTTTATATTGGTCTAAAGTGTATGTCTTATCTTCTTCATCTGCATTTGCAAAATGAGTATAAATTCCTTCAATTTCAATGACATCATCTAATTTTAATACTTTTTTAATAAATGGAATGGCATCATTTTCGTATCGAACACCTAAACGTCCCATACCTGTATCTATTTTAATATGAACTTTAACTGGTTTATCTTTTTTAATTTTACTTAACGCATCGATCATTTCATCCTGAAAAACAGTTAATGTGATATTGTGCTCGATGGCTAAGTGTATTGCATCCGATGGAATGTATCCTAAAACAAGGATAGGTGCAGTAATACCCGCTGAACGAAGCTCTAATGCTTCATCCAAAAACGCAACAGCTAAGTACCCAGCTCCACTGGATATCGCTTGTTTGGCTACTTCAACTGCACCATGCCCATATGCATTTGCTTTAATCACTGCCATGATCTCCATTTGATGCGGTAGGAACTCTTGAAACCTTATTAAATTATGATGTAAAGCGTCTAAAGAAATTTCAGCCCAAGTCGGGCGGTAGTATGAGTCCATCGAATGTTCACCTTCTTCTCACAATAAGGATTGTGATCTATCATCCCTATCTAATTAATGTTAATCGCTTCTGATAGGGCTGTCAATGAACAAACAACAAACAAGTTTTGGAACTTATTTTCCAATTTGTCCTTCTACGGACTGAGCAATCTTCACCATTTCTTCCTTAGGCAAATTATCTGTCGTTAATTTAAATTCTACCCCATCATAAATCCAGGTTAGTGTTTTCTGCTGCTCACCTGTTAATACAGCCATAGTGTAACCTAAATCAATAATTTCACCTTGTGGAAGATTTACATCTTTGGAATCAGGTCTTTCCTCTAATATAGAATATTGATAAACTCCTTCATAACGGATTAGAACAGCTAATTGATCATTACGTTCTATTTCTCTCAGATCCCAAATAGATACACCATCAGGGGTATAGCTAGGTTGAATGACTCCAAATGATAGGTTCGTTGGACCTGAACCCTCTGCACCTTCTGTTTCCTGCTCCGCTAAAAATGTAGGTAATGATTTCATTTGCCACATGGACAAATTGCGCTGCATATCAAATGCATCGTCCTCGAATTGTTTATCAAATTCGAACTCATTAAACTTCACTGAAACAAGAACTGTAGCATTTTCATCAGAAATTTCTACTTGTTGTGGACTGTATTCATCCTTGCTGAGCCAAATTTTTTGACGGTTTAAAGAACGATTCTGGTAATTAGCATCTACATCAAACACAAATGCCTTCAGCTCATCATCTGTTGTGAACTGTCTTTCAGTATCCGTTATAATACTATTCACCAACGTTTCATATAAGTACACTTGCCCTTGCTGCCCTGGCCAATCACTTTGGAATCGGAAACTCTTCTGCAAGTGTGGTGTAAGAACAAATACGCCTTCATCATTGCGCAGCACAATTTGTGTCACATCTCTACCTGTATTGGTAATTGAAATACGATAATAATGAGGAGATTTGTAACTGACCTCTAATTGATACTCCTGTGCTTCATTTCCTGTATTGAGTGTCATTGTTCCCGTTCCATGATAACTTTCCATATCTTTAATTTTCTTTTCTAGATCGTTCACTACGTCATCTGCATCTCTCGCACCGCATGCTGACAAAATAAGTGACACGCTTATCACAATGATAAAAACCCATGTGATTTTACGCATGTTTATCCCCTCCACAAAAAGTTTAATTTACTGATACATGTCTATGTGGAAACTTGGACAATTATGCAGACTAGCTTGACAAGCTTGAAGGATTGTTATGTAAAAATGCATAAAAGAATAAGCAAAAGCACAATTTAGACTTATGGAAAGCAAAACATATCCAATTACTCGGACAAAACTTTTGATTTTTTTAGTACAAAGCCAAATTGCATTAGCAACTGCTAGAATTGTTCAAATTTTAAGCGCGGAGGTAAATAAAGACGCTTGGATTTCTGTGCTTGTTTCTGGACTTATTATACAGTTCGTAGCGATTCTCCTCTGGCTCTTATTAAAGAGGTATCCAACTTCAACATGGTATTCGTTGTTATCTTCAACGCTTGGTTCTTTTTTTGGAAAAACATTGAGTCTTTTATACGCAGCTTTTTTTATTTATTTAGCCACATTAGAGGTTTTATCTGCTGCTGAGTTATTGCAATATTGGATGCTTACATTCACTCCAAAATTCATTACTATTATTCTTGTGACATTAGCAGCTGTGTTGCTCGCAAGAGAAAATATCTCAGCCATCATTCGATTCTATTCTTTTACCATTTTTTTTATTTTTTTATTTCCTATCTTAGCAACAGTGACTTACTCAAATTTTGACTTGCGTAATATATTGCCCATTGGATCTTCTGGAACCTCTGCAATTCTGAATGCTTCTTATGAATCATTTTGTTCCTTGGCAGGCTTTATCGCTATTATCATGTTATATTCGGAGACTGAAGGTTCATCTGCACAAAAACTGCGTACGATGCTTATTTCAAATATTTGCAGCATATGTTTTTTTACTTTTTTAATATTTTCAGCTTCAGCGGTTCTTGGGCCTGAACTTCTTAAAGCAGCCAAGTTTCATCTCACTTTTATGGTAAGAGACGTCACACTAGGTTTAATTCAAAGAATTGATTTATATTATGTACTCATTGGATTAGTGTTTAAAATTATTTCCTGCATCACATTTTTATACCTTTCTGCCTCAGGGGTTGGACACGTATTTCATAAAAATCAACATCGAAAAGCCGTTCATTATTTGGGGTTCATTGTTGTTCTATTAGCTATTTCCTCTTTATTCGATGGAAAAATGATAAATAACTTTGTAATTACTATTTTTGTGGCGATCATCCCTAGCTTGTTACTGCTTTTCACCTATCTATTTCAAAACAAAAAGAAAAAAGTGTAGAGAATATGGGAGTGTAAAAAGTGAAATTGTTACATACATTTTTTAACAAAAAACAACATCAAACAAAACAGAACACCAAACACCAAACAAAAGTATCTTCCATTTTATCTAAAAACCAATCACATATTGATTCGATTTTTAACCATACAGATGACGTAACTTCAAAAAAAATAAATTTTCTCGAGAAAACAGGGGTTATGTTTTATATTCATTCATTAGTACATCAATTTGATATTGCCGAACGCATCATTGAACCACTAAGTTCTGCAGAAGAAAATCAGTTAGAGCAAGTACTATCCTTTGTTTCAATTGAAAAAACAGATTTTATGGATGAAGTGATCGATTTAATGTTGGAAGGGAAATGCGTGATTTTTCTGGAATCTAGTTCTGAAGCTTATATTATTAGTGTTTCAGAACTTCTAGGACGTGAGGTTTCCCCTTCTGAAGCAGAACAAGTCGTCATTGGATCGCATATTAGTTATGTCGAGATCATTTCAAGAAATCTATCTCTTATTCGAAATTCTTTGAAAAACCCTGATTTATCGGTAAAAAACCATCATTGCGGAACACGTACAAAAAACAAACTAGCGCTATTATATATGAATAATATGGCAGATGATAAAATGATTAAAAAAATTCAAAGCAAAATACGAAACATCAATATAGATGCATTAGAAGGTTTAGGAGAACTACAGAAATTATTAGAGGACATACCCTTTACTCCATTCCCCCAATTTCTCTGGACAGAGAGAGTAGATAAAACTGCATCTCTTTTATTAAAAGGAAGAGCCGCATTGTTAGTGGATGGTTACCCAGGAGCACTAATCTTGCCAGCTACTTTTTTTGATTTCTTTCAAGCATCCGATGACTTTAATTCTAGATGGTTAGTTAGTTTATTCTATCCGTTTATACGAATCTTTGCCATGGCAGCTTCCATACTTTTGCCAGCTTATTATATTAGTGTCGTATCGTTTAACTTCGATACGATTTCATTAGATCTAATATTGCCTATCCAAGATGCACTTCAGACCGTGCCGTTTACTCCTTTTGTTGAAGCTATTTTTATGAGTCTTACCTTAGAGCTCCTTCGAGAATCTGCTGTACGTCTGCCACGACCTATCGCAGAAACAGTAGGGATTGTTGGAGGTTTAATTATAGGTGATGCTATTGTAGATGCCGGATTAGTCTCAAATTTTATGATCATTATTATAGCTCTTACAGGTATTGCTACATTTGTGGGTCCATATAATGAGATGAGAGTTACCATCCGTTTAATCAGTTTCCCAATGATGGCCGCTGCGTCATTATTAGGTCTAACAGGAATGACATTTGGGATTGTATTCGTTATGATTCATCTCTGTACATTACAATCTTACGGAAAGCCCTATTTTTCATTCGATCATTTAATTGGAATTTCAACTAAAACTTAAAGAAATCTCATAGATTGGACGAGCTGAAACCTATGCTCATGTGACTTAATACTTCAAGGTACAAGAAAAGTGGGGGTTCATGTGTTAAAAAGATATGCTCAATCATTTGTGCTATTGTTGTTTATATTCTTACTGAATGGATGCTGGGATCAACGTTTATTAAATGAATTATTTATTGTTATTGGTGAAGGAGTTGAGAAGAAGGAAGATAAACTTATTGTAAGAACTGCGTTCGTTTCTGAAGAAGAAGGAAAACAAAAAATCGATGTAGTTGTAGCTGAAGCAGGGACACTGCAAGGAAATACGCTGATTGCTAATCAGTTTACAGGGGGAACAAATTCAGTTTCTGACATTTTGTACACTGTTATGAGCAGTGAAGTTGCCAAAGAAATTGAACTGTTATCATTATTTAGTGTTGATTATGTGTCTTCGTCTAATGTATTAAAACTGATTCCAATCGTCACAGATGAAGAGATGCACCAAGTTTTTGAAATCATAGAAACAAAAAATGATTATAAATATACAGCTGGTCTATTAGAAGATGCAGCTTATGATACGATAACAACATCCACTAACTTACAAAAGCTTTTACCTCTTTTATATGATCCTGCTATGGACTTTACACTTCCCTATTTAACCATCAAACAGAACAAATTAAAAATTTCAGGCATAGCATTATTTCATGATAAAAAGTATTCAGGCAGCACCTTACTTGATGGTGATGCAACCTTCTTATTATTAATGGCCAACCAAAAAGGAACACGCGCACGAATTGAAGTTCAAATCACTGAATTTGATGCCCCTTTTTATGTTCTTTCTGAAATTAAAAAGAGCAAAAGTGAAATCAACATCGACAGAGTAAATAGTGGAAAAATTAAAGCGTCCATCGATTTATCATTACAGGTATTTATTCAAGAAACTTCGAATGTAAATCAATATGCTAAACATGAATCCAGTTTAAACAAAATACTTGAAAACCATTTTACAGAAAAAGCAAAGGGAATTATACAAACTTTACAAGAGGCAAATTGTGACGTTTTTGGATTTGGTCGAGAATTAAGAGCTTATTATCCAGAGGTTTGGAAAACACTAGATTGGGAAACACAGTATCCTTCAATTTTAATTGAGCCTCATATTTCTGTTGAAATCATCAATATGTCTTTGATGGATTTTTAATTAATTATTTATTAGTGTTTTTTAGAGAGTAGGTAGGCATCCACTTCCGCACCGTTGCACAAAGCAGAAATGTCAGATAAACACGATTAACACATTTAGTGCTGAAAACTAAGCCGTTTCACAATTTCAGTGGATACCTAATCCCTTTTTAAATATTTCTAGATGTTTTTAACATAACCATTGCTTTATCGAGTAGTTACATAAGCATAAATAATAAAGAAAATAGCAAGCTGAACTACGATTAAAATATTCGGTACAATCAATATTAAATCAATAATAAAAAATAAAGACAAAATGCCTACAAACAATCCTAAATGATGGATCTTTAATCGATGGTTAACATGTCTGTATTGGTGAAAAACTAAGGTTGTAGCTAAGAAATATAATACAACCGATACAAACACAAAAAATACCATGAAATAATAATTCACCTCATATAAGTATAACAATTGCAGTGAAACAGCTACCATACTTAAAGAAGTAAAAATGAGCAGATGACCAAAAATAATCGCTTGTCCTGCTGTTTTTAATGTTTTATCCACCTTTTTCTCTAAATTATCAAAATATTGCCACCACATTGAAATAATCACTATAAACGATACAGCTGAAAACGAAATAGAATATAAATCACCATCTTTAGGATCTAATATAGAAAGAGCACTTACAATAGATTCACCAAAGAGAATGATGGTAAACAGTCCAAAACGTTCTAATAAATGAGCAATATTTATTGGATGTTTAATTAAATATTTCCTTCCGAATATAGGAAGGGCGATATCCACAAAAATTCCCAAATAAAAGATTAAATATCTGACCCAAGAATCGAAAAAGATGGATAAGGCAGAAATCATGAGGCCAATCCAAAAAGAAGTTCCCAAATATTGTGCAACTTTTTTGCGATCCCCTTCTTCACGTTTCCGAGCAACAAAGTACTGACTAACTGTAATAATCCGAAGCCCTAAATAACCAAAAAGAAATGAATAATAATACTCATCAAAATCAACAGACAAACTTGAAATCATAATAAGCGTAAAGAACATTTGAATGATCATAAATACCCGTTGATGTATCAGATCTTCACCGAACCGATTAATAAATAGCGTTTGTCCTGCCCATGCTCCCCAAATAGGAATCATCATTAATACAAACTTTAATAAATACTCTGCATGAATAACTCCTTCTTCAACATGTAAAAGTACATGTGTTGCAGTTGCAATAGCCACAACAAAGACAAGATCATAAAAAAGCTCCAGCCATGTTACCCTTTTTTCATGCATCCTTTAACCCCCTATGACTATTTGGATATAATTATAATGGTTATTACACTTTCAATTTATACTTGTTTGACATTATAACAGTTTAGTACTAAACTATCAATACAGTAGGGAGATACCACTATGAATGAAAAAGACAAAAAATTATTAAATGATAAGGACAAACGCTTAGGTTTATTATTATGGATTCGAATTGTGCGTTTTTTTAATAAAAACTCCCGCGAATCCAACCAATTTCTAAATCAATGGAATTTATCCACTGCCCAATTTGATGTAATAGCTCAAGTTGGTTCATATACTCATGGACGACTAACACAGCAGGACTTAGCAAAACGATCGCTTGTCACAAAAGGGAATATTACTCTATTGTTAAAAAAAATGGAGGATGCGAATCTCATTGTACGAGAGAAAGAAAAGAAAAATAAATACATTTCACTTACAGAAAAAGGAAGGCATCTTTATGATGAGGTTGTGCCGCAACAAGGACAACTCCGTGCAAGTCAATTTAGTCGATTGACTAGAGAAGAACAAAAGCAGCTGCTTTACTTAATAAAAAAGCTTGAAGATGAATAATACATTAGGAGATATACTACTATGACAACAAATCTAAAAAAGTACACTGGGGAACACATTGATGTTACTTTTAATCGTGAAAGATGTATACATGCAGCAAAATGTGTGCGTGGTTTACCCAATGTTTTCAATTTAAAAAACAAACCATGGATTAATGCTGATGCTGAGACTGCAGATAAAATAGCGGAAGTGATTGAAAGATGTCCAAGTGGTGCTTTGAAATACACCCGTAAGGATGGACAGGAACAAGAAAAACCGAAGCCGTTAACTTCAATTGAAGAGAGTGCAAACGGCACCCTTTTTGTCAGAGGAAACCTATCCATTAAGCAAGGCGAAGAGGAAGTTCAATGTAATCGCGCAGCTTTATGTGGATGTGGATTATCTAAAAACAAACCTTTTTGTGATAACAGCCACCAGAAATAAAATACAACTTTATGAGGATGATACAGATGATGGTAATCATTTTAAAAGGGGAAAACAAATTTTATATTGAAAATGATGGACAAAATGTAGCGGAAATTACTTTTGTCCCATCTGGCAACAAACGACTTATTATCGACCATACATTCGTTGATCCTCAGCTTCGAGGGCAAAGAGTGGGAGAAGCTTTAGTTGAAAAAGTAGTGGAATATGCTAGGGAAGGAAATAAAACGATTATTCCTCTTTGTCCTTTTGCTAAAAGACAGTTTGATCAGAAGAAAGAATATGTTGATGTTTTAGAGAAATAAATAAAGAGAATCTTTCTTTCAGTGGGCGTTTTTATCTCCCGCTGAAAGTTAAATGACCTTATCAGGTGAAATTATGCTGTTATCTCCCCCTTGAAGAAGAGGGAGTCTTACAGCATGAGAAAGTGAAAAATTCAATACGCCACCAATTAATAGTCTATTCAGATGGATCAACTTCTCTTAGCGCCCTATTATAGTTATTTATAACTCGCTAAATTACTTCCTCAGAACCAAATCAAGCTATTATAGTTAGTATATTTATGACTTTAACTGTTCTGGGAGTGAATAATACCAATAGAACTATTTAAAATATTTCATGAAATAAATAGAATATTTTTAATCTTGCAAAAACAAATGAGTTATAGTATTATACATTCATAAAGTAAGTTACTTTAATATAGTAAATTATATAAAGTAACTTTATCAACTTACTTGCTGTTATATGATTGATTGTTAAACTGGCCAGTTTTCAATATAAATTTAATTAAGAAATGGAGTTATTCAATTATGAAAAAGTATTTATTTTCTTTATTATCAATATTATTAATTTTTAGTGTTTTTGGAACCTCTTTCGCCAATGATGATAATGTTCAAAATGGCAATGAAATTGCAGACTTAATTACAGATAATGCTTTTGTTGACAATAACCAAGTATATCCTGCCCCACTTCCTGAAGCTGCAAAAGGACAGACTATTCCTATGGACAAAGGATACATAGTCGAGGAAATAGGCGATGGGATTTATGCTGTAATGGATGGGATTTTCAGTACAATGTTTATGACTACTGGACAGGGAGTTATAGCGGTGGATGCTCCACTAACATTGGGAGAAAAGTATTTAGAAGCAATCAAAGAAGTAACGGATGAGCCGATTAAATATGTCATTTATACTCATGCTCACCAAGATCATATTGGTTCAGCGTCTATGTTCCCTGATGATGTAAAAATTTATGCTCATGAAGAAACAGCAAAAATATTAGAAGAAAGACAAGATCCTAACCGTCCTGTCCCCACAAGAACTTTTAAAGGTGATAAACAAAGAATACAAATTGGAGATAAAAAAATTGAGTTAGATTATGTGGGGCAGAATCATCAAGATGGAAATATTTTCATTTCCGTGCCAGACCAAAAAGTTTTAATGGCTGTGGATGTCATTTTCCCAGGCTGGGTGCCTTTTCGTTATTTAGCTATTTCTGAAGATATTCCAGGGTGGATAGATGCACACTATAAAATATTGGAATATGACTTTGACACATTAGTTTCTGGTCATGTTACCCGCTTAGGTACACGTGAGGATGTAGAAATTCAAATAGAATACATCGAAGACATAATTGAAACTACAAAACGTGCTATGCAAGAGGTTAGTCAATTTGAAATCGGTCAACAGGTAGGATTTGAGAACCCTTGGTATCTCATGGATGTTTATTATAATGAAGTGATAAAAGTGGCTAATGCAGAGCTTGTTCCTAGATGGGTCGATAGACTCGGTGGAGCTGACATATATACATGGCAACACATCTCCGAAATACTTGATATGTTACGACTTGAATAATGAATTAGTATATCAATATGTTCATGCCCGAAAATGCTTCTTATTAGAAGTATTTTCGGGCATTTTAAAGTGTCGAGGAACTATAAGTCAATTAACAATAGATGATGACAGAGCACCTAATTATAGAAATGCTTAAAAAATAATAAAAGCCCCAAGAGAAGTTTGATCCTTCTGTTAGAACAGATCCATTTTGGAATTTGTAATTGTCATATAACATACTGATGCAAAAAGACGGATTATTATTGCCGTCTTTTTGCATCAGTATGTTATATTAAAATGATATAGGTGTTCCCTTTCATTAATTCGCTTCAAATTGAACTGTACCTACTGAACACGTGGAAACTACGGCAAAGTTATATGAATCTCCGAAACTATCACTTACATTTTCTAACATAACGATTCCCTCTCCAACCTTTGAAACCGTTCCCCTAATAAAACCACTAATAATCACAAAATTACTTATTTCATTACTTAACATGTTAGTTGCTGGGTCCTCTATACATGCACATTTACCTTTTTTCTCATTTTTAGGTTGTTTTAATGTAAGTGGATCAGACAAGGAATCAAAACCAACGGAAAAAATAGAATGAACAGGTATATTTCCATTATCAGTAAAAAGAACAAAACCTTCAACAGATTGTATATTGGCATTAGGAATGTTACTGGAAAGGCTATTTTCAACTATAGTTCTCAGCATAATGGATCTATCTTCCAATTGCTTTAGAATACTTTGCATTGGACATACACAACAATCACAGATTGTTTTGTCGAAAACTCCCATTTAAATAACCTCCTTTCATTTCAAGTTAATATAGCATATGTAGTTAAGAGATGTTTTGACTGGGTATTTATTGCCCATAGTATTGACCATAAATTTGTCAATTCTCAGCTTCAAGGGCAAAGAGTAAGAGAAACATTAGTTGAAAAAGTAGTGGTATATGAAAGGCAGGGAGAGTTAATATTTATCACAACTGGCAGAGCTTCAGAGCAATTTATAATTACTGAGGTTAAAAACTTTATTCTTTTTGGTGATGATGGTGAAATCATTCCCGTCTGTAATTTAGCTTCCGCTAGTACTACTGTAGGTCAAACATTTACAGTTAATTTAAAACCGATTCGAAAAAGCACAAAGGTGGATGTGCTTGTTGTGAGGGGCCGATAACCAATTTATTAAACTCATTTCCAAGAGGAACAGAAGTGTTGATCAAAGTAGCTGATGAAGCAGCCTTGAGGGTACAATAACTGATATTGAAGAAGGAATTGTTATATTGGATAACGTGAATAATCAGATTAGAACTGCTGCTATCTCTACTTGTGCAATACAGTCAATAAATGGGGCAGAATAAAGAAATCTATGAAATGAAGATAAAGGTAGTGCCTAGAGTAAGAAAATCTTTTCCTGACACTACCTTAATATAAACTTAAATATTTTCCATTTTTAATGCATCGATAATATTTTCTTTTTTCACTTTTGAACTAGCGTATAACATGGCTGCACCTACAATCATAAATATGGCTATAACTGTAAATAAAATCGCCATCCACGGTAATGAAAAATCATAACTGAAAGTGTTCATTAAAGATGTATAAATCAAATACATGATTGCAACACTAATAGGCAAACCATATAGCAATGATTTTATTCCATAAAAGATACTTTCATAATTAATCATTTTATTAAACTCTTTTGGTGTCATGCCAACTGATTTGAGCATTGCAAATTCTCGTTTTCGAAGTGCTATGCTAGTTGAAATCGTATTAAATATATTTGCAACAGATATCGCCGTAATTAAAACCGTAAATCCATAAATAAATACTTTCAATAATAACACTAATTGTTCAGCACGCTGTCTATCTGAAAAAATGTTACTTATAAACAAATTGCTCTCACTAAGTTCTTCGATTTCTGTTTGTGTTTTCATTGGATCTGATGAGTTTAAGAAAAGATCCGTCATTTGATATTGATACTCATCTTGGAGAACGAGTTGTTCGAATAAACTTTCAGGTACAACGAGTGTTAGTGTACCGAATCCTGCTGTACTATTACCCATAGGATATTGATCCGTTATCGCTGCAATTTCTATTGAGTTCACGAAAGTTTCTTGCTCAGTTTCAAAATCTTGTTGAATTAAATCAAACTTATCCCCAAGATCAGTATAAATTGATTTTTCTTGAGTTATTTTACCATTATCAAAATTTTGATAAACAAATGTATCTATTACAATTGCAGTTGGATGATCTGTATCCTTAAACTTTTCAATATCTGCACCAACTGAATTTGCATAAGCTTCAAAGCTAGCTTTATCTAAAGCCTGTATAAATACTCCATAGAGCTTTTTTCCATCCTTATTTAAGCTAGAATCACTCTGAATATTTTCACCAGGAACTTTATCCATATCAATCCATGAATTTAGATAAGTTGAATTTACAATACTATACTCCGTAACATTATCAAGTGCAGCAAATGACTTTAATTCTTCTTCATTTTCATAAGTAGTTTGCACTTGAATGTCATAATTAATACTTCCCTGTGCTAACTCCACAGATTTTTGTAAACTATTACTAAAGAAAGATATCGTTAAGAACAGTACAATACTGATGACTAAGGAAAATACAGTGACTTGATATCTTTTTTTATTTCTTTTTAAATTTTTCAAACCAATTTCCGCCTGAATTCCGAACATTTTACGAACAAGCTTAGATGTCTTTACTTTCTTTCCTGTTAGTTTGACATCCTGATTTTGACGAATGGCATCCATAGCCGAAATCTTAGATGCTTTACGAGCTGGTAAATACGATGATATAAAAATTGTGACTAGTGAAACTCCACTCGCTGCTAAGATTGAAATAGGTGTAACTATTATAGTAAGCTTTTCATTAATATCGAATGCATTTTGAATGAGCGAGTTAATGATGGAGAAAGTAATACCTAAACCGCCTAACCCTGCTAAAATTCCGAGTGGAATGCTTATTAAGCCTACAACCATTCCTTCGAACAAGACAGAATTTCGTTTTTGTTTTTTCGTAGCCCCTACACTACTTAACATTCCTAAATGACGTGCACGTTCAGAAATACTGATAGCAAAGGCATTATAAATTAAGGCAATCGATCCAATCACAATGACGGAGATAATAATGGCCGAAAGAGAAACCAAAGTTGTTCTTATGTTATCATCATTTGACACTCCATAATAACTTAACAATTGATTGTTATATGAGACGGATTCGGGTTCAATACCAATTTCTATTGCTAATGATTTGCCAAGATTATATATAGATTGATTCACCTCTTTTACTGCCACAAATGCACTAAAAGTATTCTCCGAACTAACTAAATTTTCATCAAAATAACTAAAGATTGTATATCCAGGCTCCCAAGTCTCCCATGCTGGATGATCCACTTTCCCTACAATGGTATAGGTTTTTTTCTCTGTATTTTTCAGTATTTCACTTAATGTGCCGTCCTCTAAAAAGTTTAATTCTGGAGTTTGACCTAAAGGTCTTGCTGAATCTTCATTCATCGCATAACGTTCTCCGACATCAATTGTAAGCTGATCACCAACCTCGTATTTTATGCCGCCATTTGTCTCAAGATCCTTGGGAATCACAATTTCGTCAGCCGCTTCTGGAAGTCTTCCTTCATTCAATTCAAAGGGAAATTGTTTAAATCCCTGTTCATTATATTCCTTGACAATAAAATAAGGCTTATATTTGTTTTTTGAATCTTCTAAAAGCGCATATCCAATCTGATTAGATAGAACAACCGTTGTTGTAGCCTCATCCTGTTTAATGGCTTCTATTTGTTCTTTGTTAACATCTTGCAGGTAGAAATGCCATTCCCCGTTTTGGGCAATCGTACTTCTTTTCATTAAATCTAAAAAGGATGCTGCAAGTGTTGTCACAGATGTGATCATAGCAACAGAAATGATGATACCAATAATAGTCACAAGTGTTCGTCTTTTATTTTCCTTTAAATGCCTAAGGGTTAATTTATTTATAATATTCATCGACGAATCACCTCATTTTTAGCAATCCTTCCGTCTTCAATCGAAATAATTCGGTCCGCTTGTAAAGCGATTCTTTCATCATGAGTAATGACAATTAATGTTTGGTTTAATTTTTTATTAAACATTTTTAATAAATCCATGATTTCCGTACCATTCTTGCTATCCAAATTCCCTGTTGGTTCGTCTGCTAGCATAATCGCAGGGTTACTGATTAATGCTCTCCCGATGGATACTCTTTGTTGTTGACCACCAGAAAGCTGATTAGGTAGATGATTCAATCTATTATCTAAACCCATCGTTTTAACAATATCATTCAATTGCCTCTTATCTACTCGATGTCCATCAAGTAAAATGGGCAAGGTAATATTCTCTTCAACGGATAATATCGGAATCAAGTTATAAAATTGATAAATGAGTCCAATTTGCCTGCGTCTGAAAATAGCTAGTTGAGTTTCATTCAGCTGATACATATCTGTATTATCTACCAGAACCTTTCCGCTAGAAGGACGATCCACACCGCCAAGCATATGAAGCAGTGTTGATTTCCCAGATCCAGACGGTCCTATTATAGCTACAAATTCACCTTTGTTCACTGAAAAAGACACATTATCTAATGCTTTAACTGCTGTATCTCCTTTACCGTACACTTTAGACAGATTATCTATTTTTAAAATTTCCATGAATGAAAACCTCCTATTTGTGATGTGCTTTTAGTATATCTGTCCAAAATGACTGTCTGGTGACTCTTAAATGACAATTTAGTCATATACTATAACCCAAAAAAGTGACGAAGTACGTTGTAGTCTATGCCTAATACTTTTTCCAGTTTAGGATGAGCTGGTGTCAACATTATCCACATGGACGTGGATGACATTAGTTGACCGAGGTCCATACATTCAATGAGGATACTCCGGTGTTTTTGTTCCAAAGTGACTTTTTGGACATGCACTTATATGACTTGTTTATAAAACTTAATTCGAAAACGGGTACCCTTTCCTTTCTCACTTTGAACATCGATATCTCCGTTTTGAGTAGAAATAATACTATGAGCAATAGCCAGACCAATACCGACACTATCCGTGTTTGAATTTTTACCTTTATAAAAGCGTTTAAAAATATAGGGTAGGTCTTCTTTGGAAATTCCTTTACCATTATCCGCAATGATGATTTCCGTAAACAATGTATTTTCTGAAAAAGATATGGAGATCTCACCGCCTTCTTGTGTATGTTCTATACAGTTTTTTAAAATATTGATGATGGCTTCAGCTGTCCAATTTAGATCACCAATTAATGAGACGGTGTCCTCACCATTTATATTTACCGTCTGTTCTTTGATATCCATCGGAATCAAAACCGGTTCTAGTGCTATTTGAACGAGCATTCCCACCACAATATGATCTTTTTTAAACTGCACCGTTCCAGCATCAATTTTAGAGAGCTTTAATAAGGAGGAAACAAGCCATTCTAAGCGCTCAAGTTGAATGCGAAGATTATGTATAAATTCCTTTCTTTTATCCGCTCTGAGATGATCATCACTTAACAAATCTGCCATTACCATCATCGAGGTGAGGGGAGTTTTAAGCTGATGAGAAATATCTGAAATCGCGTCCGTAAGTTGGCTCTTATCCTGCTGCAGTAAAGAGCTTTGTTCCGATAACATAGATGTTACTTTGTAAATATTGTTTTTTAAAATACTTAGCTCTCCTTCTTGATTATCACGCACATCCAGAGAATAATCTCCCGCACTAATTTGACGTAAGTAATTAGAAAGATTCTCTATTTCACGATATCTTCTTCTTGTAAATACAAAGAAGCACCCAATAAGTAAAACCGAACTTACGAAAACAAGCATCGCAGCGTACATTGACAGGAATGTCCCTAATGTAGTTGCACACAAACTAATTATGCACATCATCAGTAACAAAATTTGTGTCCCTTTATGGCGCAACAAACTAATCACCAACCTTGTATCCTAAACCCCGAATGGTTTTGATTATTGTCGGATTTTGGGGATTATCCTCTAGCTTCACCCGCAACCTCTTAATATAAACGGTTAATGTATTATCATTTACGAAGTCTCCTGCTACATCCCAAATCTGCTCTAAAAGCTGATTCCTTGAGAGAACTTGTCCAATATGATTCGCAAAGATGAGTAATAAACGATATTCTAAAGCAGTCAAAGTTATTTCCTTTCCATTTTTATATACCTTCCCTTCTTGCAAATGAATTTGGACATTTTCTATCTCAACGATTGATTTTGTCTTTGTTTTCTTCTGATATCTTCGTAAGACTGATCGAATTCTAGAAAGAAGTTCACGAACGCGAAAAGGTTTTGTAATATAATCATCTGCCCCCATATCTAACCCCATCACTACATTCACTTCATCATCGACTGCAGTTAAAAAAATAACAGGAACATCACTCTGCTCTTTTACAATACGGCACAAGTCATAACCACTTCCATCAGGCAAAGATAAATCAAACAAACACAAAGAAAATTGCTCTAATTGTTTTAATAATACTTTTTTAGCACTTTCGGCATCATAACAAAGAACTGTGGAATAATGTTCTTCTTGCAACGAATATTCAAGTCCAGAGGCGATGGTTTTATCATCCTCCACAATTAAAATGTTCATCTGAGAATCATCCTTTTACTTTAAATGTGATAATATGATTCAAAATACACTTTTTATTCTCCCCTATAGAGTGAAAATGTTATCAAATTTATAATGGAGGGATATTTGCAACCCAAAAATTTATACGATTAGAAATTTATGGTTGGTGTAATGATCAATGTTGGCAACGTTAATGATTTCCGTAAATTTTTCTTCATATATTAGATTGATAATGAGTTCAATAATTATGGATTTTGTGGTATCCTTTTCCATGTCTGATCCTTTAAGTAAGGGACTTGGAGACAGAACTAACAAACTATTTTAAAGAAGTTTTTCGTTTATAGTAGGATTTTCTCCTAATCTTTTTTTCGAATTTCTATTGTCAAATTAAAATTAAGTTAATGCAATTCTAATGATTTAAAAAGTATAAAGTGTAACGTTTGGGAGGGAAATATGAATTTCTTTGAAATTTTGTGGCCATATTTACTTGTTTTTATATTCTCTGCAATCCCTTTGTTTGAAGCGTATGGAGTGATTCCCATTGCCATTGTCGCAGGCTTATCACCTATTCCTGTTGTGATCATAGGGTTAACAGGGAATATTTTAACCGTAATTTTGTTAATTTTATTTATTGAGAAGGTTAAAGAGTGGAGAAATAAAGTCAAAAAAAATAAAAAACAAGGGGTTGCTAATAAGCGTTCCTTAAGAGCAGAAAAATTATGGAAAAAATATGGTTTGATCGGACTTACCATCATTGGACCTCTACTAGTAGGTAGTCATCTTGCGTCTTTCATGAGCCTTGTATTCGGAGGAACTAAAACAAAAACATTATATTGGATGATCGCTAGTATCACGATGTGGAGTCTTCTATTTTCAATTTTAACCTATTTCGGCATCAATATTTTTTTTACAGATGGTGCAGGGACTCTAAATAAATATTTCAATAAATAAATTGGAACCTAAAAAGAAAGAAGCTTCCCAAAAGTTGGTATAACTAATGAGAAGCTTCTTTTATGTTTACCCAATTGTTGTTATATAAGAGATACAGGAAGGTGTGCAGGAGCACAATTTTTGAGAGTAGGTACACGTCCAGTCAAAGTCACACAATTATGAATACAATATCACATCAATTTAAATATGGTGAGGTGTTTAGTATGAGCCTTTTTGATGAAAGCATTTGTGATTGTTGTGTTTGCCCGATGCAGTGTGTAATGGAGCAGTTGGTTGGGGAAGAAATTGGTATAGTAACTGCATCAGGAAGTAATATTTTTGTTATTTTAAACGAAGTAAAGAACTTTATCGCTTTCACTGATCAGGGAAATTTTCCAATTTGTAATATAACTACTCTTCAAACAGATGGAGCAACTTCCCTAAACTTAAAACCAATTAGAAAAAGTAAAGGAGAATGCGCTTGTTGTGAAGATCCTATGACAAATTTGGCAAAATCTATGATTAGAGAAATAGTAAATATTGAAATTATAGGGAATGTTGGTCTATCTGCAGATGCAATAATTGTTGATGTCGGTGAAGGAATTATTCTTATTGGGAATCCAGCTGGATCAGAATTGGCTCCTGTTTCTAGTTGTTTTACCACTAGAATTATACCAGTTGCAAGTAGCGTTAGTTTATCAGAAAGAACATTCAAGTTTTTGGAACAAAGAACTTAAAGTATAACGAATACTCCCCACCAGCTACCTAATAAGCCGGTGGGGATGATACATACTTGACTTTGAATTTATACTCCAATACTACTTTTTCAATCGTTGCTTTAATTTTTATCAAAGCTAATAAAAAGGAGACTTCCGACAAGTTCAGCGAACTCAAGAGAAACCTCCATTAAGGAAATGTTAAACCACACAAGACCGATGACTAAACCTGTTATCCTCCCACTTAACTTTTGTTATAAATTTTCCTAAATCTAAACCAACCTTAATCATCTATTACCCTCCTTTGGATGATATCTGGATATTATCTTTTTGTGATTTGTTAAAAGTGTATTAGCTACCGTTTATACAATATGCTTACTTTTTTAAAATAGAATGTTTAGAAGTTTAAGGAAGTGTCAATAATGTTGATAGGGAGAGTGATTAAAGTGTTTGGTTTAGAAAAGCCAAGAGCTCCGCTTGGAAAATGGATAGATCGTAGAGGAATAAAACAAGAATGGTTAATTAAGAAAAGTAAACTTGGAAGAAACACAATAACTTGGGCGTGTAGTGATCGTGATTATATGCCTAGTGGGAAAACAATGCAAAAAATAATAAAAGCCCTCAGAGAAGTTGATCCTTCTGTTAGAGCTGATCAATTTTGGGATTTATGAAAGGAGAATTGAAAAAAATGAAATGTTTATACTGTAAAAAGAAGCTTTATAAGAAACAAGACTTTTGCAATAATAAATGTAAAAAACTAAAAATAAAAAGAAACATGGAGCAACTATTATCTTTAAGCTGTTAGATTGCAATATTTTATAAAATATTAGTTTGATATAATATAATTACACTTGTACAAGTCTTTAAAGAGTTTAAAACATATTGTTTATTGAGCAAATAGGTCTTATTGGGGATAAGACGGAATCACTGACTTAGGTTGGTGGTTTTTTTGTATGTTATAATACCAAAGTAATATTTTCCCAATTATATCATTTGAAAGGTGATGTATTTTAATGAAAAAACGATTTACTTCATTAGCAATACTTATATTATGTTTTACTTTGGCAGTTCCTGTATATGCAACTGACTCACCTCCTGTCATTATTGATCCTACTGAATCATTTGACCATTATGAATTCTGGTACAATCATTTTATTAACTTTGAGAATTTAGTGGCTCCAACAATTAAAGTAGCTCCTATGAGTGAGGAAAATGAAAATTACCCAGTTATTGAAAACATTGATACATTGGTTGCTCCTGGTGGAGATGGAGGTGACGATGAAGGTGGGATTGGAGGTAAAACCTTATAATGAGGTTGCAAAATTCAAAAGTTTTTAGAAAAACAGATGAAACGTTCAAAAAGGCGAATCATAATCCCTAGTCATAATAATCTTTATGTCTTGTGTATCTCCACCATCACATTCAATATATCCACCTTTAACAAGTCCGTTCAAAGTTGAGCGGACTGTTTTTTCATCTTTGCCTGTTTTGATTTCTATTTCATTGATGGATGGCATTCTTTTTCTAGTAGCTGAGTAATTGTATAGGATTCTTAACACTTTTCTTTGTAGGTCTGTAAGCATGAAATCACCTCACACTTAGTATTTCACTAAACTTGATCCATTCATAATCATCTTTTGACTCAAGTTTAATTTGTCTAAGCTGAATATCGAATTTAGTTACTGTACCAGTTTTTAAGGTATTCTCTCCAAAAGCAGTAAACAATTCTATTGTGATCTTTGTTTGTTCCATCATTGATTGTGATAATTGTTGAGATATAATATTTATTTCTTCCTCTGCTAACTCTGGTTTGGTTTTTCTGTTTCTTTCCTTTTGGAAATGGTTCATTAATTCTTTATGTTCGGGTAGCATTATTCTGCTTGCCTCCCACATCATATTAGATCCTTCGGTTAGTTTATTTTCTTTCAATTGCTTCACCTCTTACGGAACGTTTGTTCTTATTATATAAGAGGTACAGGGAGATGTGCAAGAGTACAATTTTTGAGAATAGTTACACGTCCAGTCAATGCGATACCAAATTGAATACACTAATAAAAAACTATAAGGACGTGATCTAATGGGTGTTTTTGATAAGAGTATTTGCGATTGTTGTGTGTGTCCGATGCAGAGTGTTTTAGAGCAGTTGGTGGGGCAAATTGTAGGTATTGTAACTCCGACATTTACTGATTTTGTTACTTTAAATCAAGTAAAAGATTTTCTAGCTTATACTAATATAGGTATTATTCCTATTTGTGAAATTTCAGTATGTTCAACTTTTGATCCTACAATTCCTGTAGATATAAAGAAACGTATAAAAAAAAGTAAGGGTGAATGCGCATGTTGTGAAGACCCTATAACAAACATAGCAAAATCTTTGATTGGTGAAACGGTTGATATTGAGTTATTGTATCCTCCTGGTTCTTCACCCTTTACGGATGAAATTATGGATGTTGGTGAGGGAATTGTTGTTGGAAGATTTCAAATTTTTACAGACTTTTTATCTTCATGTGCAATAACAAAAATCATTACAACTAACTAACCAACAACAAATAAATAATCACAATCAAGATTTTCAAATTTGAAACAAATTAAATAATCACCACCAGTTACGTAAGCTAACAGGGAAATGAAATCATTTCTGTACATACTCTTAGCCCCTAAATAAACAAAAACAAGCTTCTCCTTAGTATGAGAGAAGCTTTTCCATGGGTGTCAGTAAATAAGCGCTTAGATATGACCGTAACCTTACTTTTATTATATTTAAATCATATACATGCTGACACTGGCATTACTCAAGGACCAATAGTAGATGTTGGGGAAGGAATGTTAAATCTTGGTGGCTCACGTTATGTGTCCACATGTAAATTAGTTAGTGTTCTTGTTCAACAATGATCAGTCCCCCACCAGCTACCTAAGCCATAAGCCAGTTAAAAGATGTAAATGTGGTGCCAAATGGGGTTTTTTGATAGATATAGGTATCGACTCTAAAACGGGTAAACGACAACAAAAATTCAAAGGTGGTTTCAGAACAAAGAAAGAAGCTGAATTAGTTGCTAATGAATTCATTAATGAATTGAATAACGGTAACTTAATAGATGGGACTAACGTAACATTTGAAGATTTTGCTTTTCAATGGCTGAGTATGTATGAGAGCACAGGAAAAATCAAAGTAAGCACAATTCGTGTGAGAAAGCATGAGATTTCTCGTTTAATGGATTACTTTGCAAATTATAATCCAACTAATAACATTAGAGAATATAAATTGTTAACACCAAAAACTAAAAGCGCAAAAAGAACAATTGACGTTTCACAAGATGTCATTAACGAACTTGAAGAACATAAAAAAACACAGAATAAATTCAAAATGCCTCACAGAAAAGTTTATCACGATAAAGATTTTGTTTTTGCTATTTTAGATGAAAAAAAACCTGGTTACCCTGAGTATCTAAAAAAAATTGCTAATAGAATGAGAAGGCTTCTTTAAATTGCAGAACTCAATTCAAACTTAACACCTCACTCATTACGACATACACACACTTCTTTACTTGCAGAGGCAGGAGTAGAACTTCAAGAAATTATGGATCGCTTAGGACATAAAGATGATAACACAACAAAACATGTTTATCTCCATGTGACTAAACCTAAAAAAAAGGGAGGCTTCCGACAAGTTCAGCGAACTCATGAGAAACCTCCATTAAGAAAAATGTTAAACCAATGTTTAACTTTCAACATTGTATTCTTCAAAACCATTGATACTATAGGCTTTTAAGGGGCAGATTACATCATGCGCCCATGAAACTTTAACTTTCAACGATATTGTACATAAGTTCACGGGAGTGCGGAATATCAATGGTTTCAAGCTTTTTATTCTGTAATATTATTAATCCAAATTAACCCCTGTTCACGGGCTGGCGTTACCAATCCGTTACCTTTTTGTTACCCACTCACTGCACCAAAGAAAACCACTGGACTAGTAGCCAGCGGTTTTCTTTAAAGGTGGATTTATTCCTTTTTCTAAGGTTTTTATGACCTGCAAAAAACACTCAAATGAATCAGGATCCTTATCTAACAGAAT
Organism: Chengkuizengella axinellae; assembly: GCF_030730905.1. GTDB lineage: Bacteria > Bacillota > Bacilli > Paenibacillales > KCTC-33759 > Chengkuizengella > Chengkuizengella axinellae. The sequence continues at coordinate 140,706 of NZ_JAVAMP010000013.1, forward strand.
TGCTAATTTTTCTAGATCAATATTTTTGTATTTTTGATCCAACATTAATTGCCCCATTTCCCACGTAATTAGTTTAATTTGTTTATGTAAACTGTATTTCATGTATATATGTCTATACCCACTCCTGAAATACACCATATATTGTGTTACCTATATTATAAAGTACTATATATTGTATTTGCGAGTATTTTTTAGCCTTTCTCTTTCTTTTGGTGTGTTAATACCAAAAGGATTGCCAACTACAATGCTAAAGTCTGTGTCTGGTATTCTGCTTACAGCTGCAAATAAATTAATTAAAGTTACTGTGTTGGATTTGTGCCAATCAGGGGAATTTAAATAGTTTTGCCCCTCCCTGTCTGCAAGATCACCCACAAAAAACCTTTGATTTTCGTACTCAACTAATAAATTTTGTTCATCAAGTGGAACGTCCCCTCTTAACTCTCTGAATGTTGAAACACATGATAAATGACTTTGTGTACCTCCTCTCCATTTAATCTTTGTTTTGTACTTCCCAACATCTGCACCTACCGTTATCATTCCATCACTCCTTTGGATGTTATCTGGATATTATCCTGAGCTTAAAATCTATGGATTGATGTTATCTGGATAATATCTTTTTGCGATTTGTTAAGAGTGTATTAGCCACCGCTTGTCCATTATTCGCAATTTTTTTAGAAATATTGATTAAAAGATTTAGAAACTGTTAATACTGCGAAATAAGGAGAGTGATAGAAATTGTTTGGGTTAGGCAAAACAAGGACTAAGTTAGGTAAGTGGATAGATAAAAGAGGAATAAAGCAAGAATGGTTAGTTAATAAAACGAAATTAAGTAGAAACACTATTTCATGGGTTTGTTCTGATACTAATTACACACCGGGGTTAAGAAGTGTTCAAAAAATAACAAAAGCCCTAAGAGAAGTAGATCCATCAGTTAGAGCTGATCAATTTTGGGATTTATGAAAGATGAAAGGGGGGAAATGTAAATGAAATGTTTATACTGTAAAAAGAAACTTAACGAGAAAAAAGACTTTTGCAATAATAAATGTAAAAAACTAAAGATTAAAAGAAACATGGAGCAATTATTATCTATATGTTAGATTGCAATTATTTGTAAAATATTAGAAGTTTGATATACTAGTATAGTACTGCATACCACCGACTTTATGTTGGTGGTTTTTTGTTATGTTATAATACTATATATTATTTTTTCAATGAAATGCCGTCCTTATGAATGAGGACGGTACGGAGAAATGTATGACTAAATTAACTTTAAAAACTATTATTTTAATAGTAGCAATTTCTTTAACTGGTTGTTCAATTGATACAGAAACAGAGAAAAACAAATCTAAAGATGTTGTTGATTGGCAAGTTCGAAATGAATATGTTAAAAACGGGAAGGTTCTCTTTACTTTATTTCATGTTCCAGAATTAACTACAGGTGAAACTTATGGATATGAGATTCATTTTACAGAGGCTTTTGAAACTGATGAAGATATAGAATTAGCGATTTATGCCTATCATAAGGAAACAGGAGAACGTATAATAGCATATTCTCCTAAAAAGATAAAACCTGAATCCACTTTAGGGTTCGTGGCTAAGCTAAACACTTTTATTTTTGAGGTTAAATATCCTCTAACAGGATTATGGAGATATGAAGTAATCCTAGATAATGAGATATACGGTGATGCTATTTTAGATATAAAAGAATAATTTAATAACTACTTTATCTATACGGTGAATCATAATCCCTAGTCATAATAATCTTTATATCTTGTGTATCTCCACTATCACATTCTATATATCCACCTTTAATAAGTCCGTTCAAAGTTGAGCGGATTGTTTTTTCATCTTTCCCTGTTTTGATTTCTAACTCAGGGATAGTTGGCATTCTACGTCTTGTAGCTGAGTAGTTGTATAGGATTCTTAACACTTTTCTTTGTAGGTCTGTAAGAATGGGATCACCTCACACTTAGTATTTCACTAAACTTGATCCATTCATAATCATCTTCATGCTCTAGTTTAATCCGCTTTAATTGAGTATCAAATTTTGTTACTATTCCAGTTTTCAAGGTATTCTCTCCAAAAGCAGTAAACAATTCTATTGTGATCTTTGTTTGTTCCATCATTGATTGTGATAATTGTTCAGATATAATATTAACTTCTTCCTCTGCTAACTCAGGTTTTGTTTTTCTATGTCTTTCCTTTTGGAAATGGTTCATCAATTCTTTATGTTCGGGTAGCATCATCCTGCTTGCCTCCTACATCATGTTTGATCCTTCAGTTAGTTTATTTTCTTTCATTCCATCCACCTCTTATAGAATATTTGTTCTTATTATGTAAGAGGTACAGAGATATATGCAAGAGTACATTTTTGGAATGCAGTACACGCGTCCAATCAAAACATCTTTTTAACTCATACAATACATTAACACATAATGAAATGGAGATGATTATATGGGTGTTTTTGATAAGTCAATATGTGATTGTTGTGTTTGCCCAATGCAGAGTGTGATGAAGGGATTAGTTGAAACGAGTGGTATTTCTGTGGCTTTTTTCACTCCTAATAATACTTTTTTTGCCACACTTAATTCTGCTGAGAATTTCGTAGCAAATACTAATAATGGTATGCTTCCAATCTGTAATGTCACCGCTGTAGCAGACGATTCTTTAGACAGAAGCACTCCTCTAAAGCCAATTCAAAATGACTCCAAGGGAGAATGCAGTTGTTGTGAAGACCCAAGTACAAATGAATTAGTTTCTTTGGGTGTAGGTTCAAGAGCTTTAATTGAATTTGTAAAAGGTGGTTTTTCGTTCACTTTACCTTTAGAAGGAAATATAACTAATATTGGAGAAGGAATTGTTATTTTAGATAACGTTATTGATGCTGATGGTTCAAATACTCCTAATTTTGCAATATCCACTTGTCAAATTACAAGAGTAGAGGGGACACAATAAAAATGATAAACATTAAGAAAGCTTCTCCCTATAAAAAAAGGAGAAGCTTTTCCGTAGGTGTATGAAAATAAGCGTTTAGAAGTGACCTCACTTTTATTATATTAAGTCCATTTACACCTTGACACTGACATTAGCGGATATTCCTTTATACAGTACACACGTCCAGTCAAACCATTACTTACTTGAATACACTAATAAAAAATGAAAGAACGTGATTTCATGGGTGTATTTGATGAGTCCATATGTGATTGCTGCGTCTGTCCTATGCAGTGTGTTTTGAAGGAGTTAGTGGGGGAAGTAGTTCAAATCGCCACTACAACAGATGCGTTAATTCTGATTTAATTAATGTGGATAATTTTATTGCGTTTACCTCCGCAGGAAATATACCAATATGTCAATTCACTGGTGTCATACCCTTTAATACAACAATACCAATAAATATGTTGAAACAAATAAAGAGAAACAAAGGGGAATGCGCTTGTTGCGAAGATACAATGACTAATTTATTAATATCTCTTAAAGGACAGAGGGTAACTATTGTATTTCTAGATGCTGAAATTACAGAGACTATAACTGAAACTGGAGAAGGGATTGTTATATTGGATAATAGAATTGCAGTTTCTACATGTGCAATAGTAAGCGTCACCCCTATATCTATACAACAACAAATTGATGATTCGTCTAGCTTTTTTAATTTCCAACAAATTAAAAACTCCTCACCAGCTACCTAAAGCCAGTGGGGAACAAACTTACTTCTGTACTATATTCTTAGCACCACTCCATAATCCACTAGCGGATAATTCCAAAGAGAAATAATTAAAAATAAAACTTCTCCTTAGTTATGGGGAGAAGCTTTTTTCATGGGTGTCTACAAATAAGCGCTTAGAGGTGACCGTAACCTTACTTTCATTATATTAAAACCACTTACATACTGACACTGTCATTAGCGGATATTCCTTTATACAGTACACACGTCCAGTCAAAGGAGTGCTTCTACTCATACAATGTAGAAAAAATGAGAAGGATGTGATTTCATGGGTGTTTTTGATGAAACTAAGTGTGATTGCTGTGTATGTCCTATGCAGTGTGTTTTGGAACAGTTGGTGGAGGAGACAATTTTTATTCAGACAGTTGTAAGTGAAGATGAAGTTGTTATTACTGGTGTTAAAGATTTTATTGTCTCTTCTGATATAGGAAATTTCCCGATTTGCCAAATAACACAAATGTTTATTGAAGACCCTACAAATACATTAATTACAAGGGTATTATCAGCCTTAAAACCTATAAAAAATAGTAAAGAGGAATGTGCTTGTTGTGAAGACCCTATGACAAATTTGCTTAAATTTGAGATTGGGAATACTTTCGAAATAGAATTTATTGGTCCAAATGTGCCTTTTACAGATGAAATATTAGGTGTAGGGGAAGGAATCGTCATAGGAGTTGCTTTTGAAGATGGATTCACATTTCTAGACATTTTTTCTTCGTGTGCAATAACAAGGACAACTCCAGTAACTCAACAACAAATTAATGATCCAGATAGACCTTCTAGAAGAAATACTCCCCCACCAGCTTAAAACCAGTGGGGATAATATTTAATTCACTTTAGAAGAATTATACTCTAATACCGCTTTTTCAATCGTTGCTTTGATTTCATCTTTGGTAAACTCAATTCCTAAACTACCTAGTTTTGTACTTGCGTAATCATAAGCAGCATCTAACTTTCTGATCCCTTTGATTGGTAAAATACTTTCTCAGCATAAGAAAAAGCCTCCTCTGAAATTTTAAGAAGAAGCTCTCTCTGTTCTTTATTTGTTTTTGACTGTATCCAGGATAAGACTTTATCCCTTAACTCAATTAATGCAGCTACTACTAATGTTGATATTACTGAAATAAGAGCAAACACGATTGTTTCTAAATATGGTTGTATAAGTTCATTCATTTTAATTTCCACCCTCCAATGTTTTATTTGATAATGGGTCTAACATAACGAAAAATAACCAAGGTAAGTCATTTAAAACCTCTTGGGGCTTGTCCTCTACTTTCTTTTTCCAATCCTCTACTTTATCAATCAAATCTCTTTCACTTAAGTTTTGAATAGATTCATGAGCCATTTTGATTTGCCATTCTTTTAATTTCATGATTACATCCTCCCTCGGTAAACAATCATAGTATTCTTTGACTACATCCTGTAATAACTGGTCATATGATTTGCCCATTTTAGATAAAGCGTTTTGTGGGTCTGTTTTACGTTGTGGATCAAGTATGTGATGACCAATAATTGCTTTTACAGGATCTAGTTCAAATTTGAAACATATATAAGCTAAAACCCACACATACCGTTTATAAGACTCCTCGTTGTTTATACTTCCTCTCAGATGAGAAAAACACAGTTCCACTCCTGCAGTTATATCATTTGCATCATCACCAAATAACTTATTGCCCATTGTCTTTTGATATTGAACATGCCATGCTTTTTCTGGTGTTTCAGTTAACAAAGGAATACATTCATAAATTTTTCCACATGGTTTCACTAGGGATGAAGCCAAACCACTGACTTTTAGTTGGTGGTTTTTCTTAATATAACTTTGTTTTTGTGATCCATATGATTGAAATACTTGTATGACTTTAACACGCACAACAATTCCCCTCACTACGTTAATCAGTGAGAGGAATTTTAGAGGTACTTAAATGAGCGCATTGGTGGTAAGGTTCTAAAAAACTCTATCTTCTTTATTAATTAATGACAATGTCTTGTGTCACATGTATCTTCACAATTTACAAGAAGTGAAGCTAAAACAATAACCAGTAAAATAAACAATACTAATACTACTGCTATACTAGTAAAAACACTCATTGATTTCACCTCCTATATTAAGAGATGTTATATACTATGTTCAAACCGCTCATTTGGCATGGACTGGTTCCCTAGTGCATGTACACATTTTTAGTAGCTTTAGAATGGCTTTTTCATTTAAAAGGTGAATCATAATCCCTAGTCATAATAATCTTTATATCTTGTGTATCTCCACTATCACATTCTATATATCCACCTTTAACAAGACCGTTCAAAGTTGAGCGGACTGTTTTTTCATCTTTGCCTGTTTTGATTTCTAACTCTGGAATGGTCGGCATTCTATTTCTAGTAGCTGAGTAATTGTATAGGGATTATTAATACCTTTATTTGTAGGTCTGTAAGCATGAAATCACCTCACACTTAGTATTTCACTAAACTTAATCCATTCATATTCTTCTTTTGACTCTAACTTTATCTGTCTAAGATGAGTATCAAATTTAGTTACTATTCCAGTTTTCAATTCATTCTGACCAAAAGCAGTAAACAACTCAATTGTAATTTCAGTTTGTTCCATCATGGATTGTGACAACTGTTCAGATATGATGTTTATTTCTTCTTCTGCTAACTCTGGTTTAGTTTTTCTATGTCTTTCCTTTTGGAAATGGTTCATCAACTCCTTGTGTTCGGGTAGCATCATTCTGCTTGCCTCCCACATCTTTGATCCTTCAGTTAGTTTATTTTCTTTCATCCACTTCACCCCTTACGGAACATTTGTTCTTATTATATAAGAGGTACAGGGAGATATGCAATAGCACAATTTTTGAGAACGTCCAGTCAAAATCCTCAGTAATGAATACACTACTAAAAAATGATAAGGAAGTGATTCTTATGGGGGCTTTTGATCGCACAATCTGTGAATGCTGTGCATGCCCACTGCAATGTGTTTTAGAGAATTTCGTAGGAGAAATCGCTACTATACAAGTCACACCTATTTTTGGAGGTAATATTCGAATCCAAGAAGTTAAAAACTTTATTCTCTCTGGTATAAACCTAGATGATGATAATAAACCTATTTTTATTTCGCTTTGTGATATAAACGTCGTCACAATAGAGACAACAACACTTCCAGATGTAAAACCGATTCAAACAGATAAGAAAGGGGAATGTGCATGTTGCGAAAATCCTATGACTAATATAGCAAATTCGTTAATAGGTAACTTAATATCAATTACTGGTGTATCTTCAACTATACGCAAGGTAGGAAAAGGAGTTATACTTGGTCAATTTGGAAATGAACCAACATTCCTCGTTATTTATTCCAGTTGCAATGCTTCTGCAATAATAGTTGAAACAACTTAATCTTCACTCAAAGAAGAAGTGGCAGCGCAAAACTCTAATAGTAGAAAAAATATCAAACCTTTCAACAAAAAAACATCCCCACCAGCTAACTAAAGCCAGTGGGGAATGAACTCACTTCTGTACAATATTCTTCGCACCACTCCATAATCCACTAGCAGCTAAATCCCATGGAGAAAATAAACAAAAACAAAGCTTCTTCTTTTTACGGAAGAAGCTTTTTCATGGGTTTCTTCAATAATTCTTAAGTGACTGTGTCCTTATCTTGATTATACAAATATAACTTATATTCTAATAGTAGCCATTAGCGGATATTCCTTTATATAGTACACACGTCCAGTCAATCCAATACCACCATGAATACACTAATAAAAAACTATAAGGATGTGATTTTATGGGCGTTTTTGATGAAAGTAAGTGTGATTGTTGTGTTTGCCCCATGCAGTGTGTTTTGAAGGAATTAGTGGGTTTAAATGCAGGAGACGTAGGGATTATTACGCCTACATTTGTAAACGATAATCTAATTATTAACAATGCAAAATACTTCACTGCCTTTACTACCTTTGGTAGTATTCCAATTTCTCAAGTTACTTTAGCTGCAACCTTTGATCCAACAATTCCAGTTGAGATAAACAAGCCGATTAAAAAAAGTAAGGGAGAATGTGCTTGCTGTGAAGATCCTATAACAAACTTAGCAAAGTCCCAAATTGGTGAAATTGTTGAAATAGAGTTTGTTGGTCCTGAACTTTTTTCCTCTACAAGAGTTGAAATTATAGATGTCCAAGAAGGAATTGTAATTGGTAGAAATTTCGGTAACCCCAATGAAACTGATTTTCTTTCATCATGTGCAATAACAAGAATTACTCCATTTAATCAACAACAAATTAACAATCAACCTAGATTTTCAAGTTTTCTACAACTTAAAGAATCCCCACCAGCTACCTAAAGCCAGTAGGGATACATAATTACTTCACTTTAGAATTATAATCAAACACAGCTTTTTCAATCGTTGCTTTGATTTCATCTTTTGTAAATTCAATTCCTAAATCACTTAGTTTTGAACTCACATAATCATATGCAGCATCTAACTTTTGTGGTCCCTTTGATTGATAAAATACTTTTTCAGTATAAGAAAAAGCTTCCTCAGATATTTTTTGAAGAAGCTCTCTCTGTTCCTTATTTGTTTTTGACTGTATCCAGGATAAGACTTTATCCCTTAACTCAATTAATGCTGCCACCACCAAAGTTGATATTACTGAAATAAGAGCAAACACGATCGTTTCTAAATATGGTTGTATAAGTTCATTCATTTTATTTTCCACCTTCCAAATTTTTATTTTCACTTAAACGGTCTAACATAACGAAAAGTAACCAAGGTATATCATTTAGAACCTCTTGAGGCTTGTCCTCAACTTTCTTTTTCCAATCTTCTGCTTTATCAATCAAATCTCTTTCACTTAAGTTTTGAATAGATTCATGAGCCATTTCTATTTGCCATTGTTTTAATTTCATGATTACTTCCTCCTTCGGTAAACAATCATAGTATTCTTTGACTACATCCTTTAACAGTTGGTCATATGATTTA
>NZ_JAVAMP010000014.1 GCF_030730905.1 Chengkuizengella axinellae
GTTTGTCTAATATGAAAATCGAAAAAACTCATGAATCACCTTCCAATTCATGAGTTTTGATCATTTTTTTTTACATATGGTCAAACTTTATTCAATATGATCAGACTTTTTTTCATGTGATCAAACTTTATTTCAAACCTACATAAAAGATTTTCCGTTCATTATATCAGAGTTGTGCAAAATGAAACAAGAGAAAGTCCATAGAATCCGAATGATCAGATTCCATGGATTTCTCTTGTTACGTTCGTTAGTACATATTTTTTGTCTCATACCCGTGTTTCATTAACATTACACATTAGCTTGGATGAGCTGTTTCATCCCTTCTACATTTAGCGATTTGATCTATGTTTCGCATTTAAAACGTCCTGACTTTTGATGAAAATTAAACCCTAAATGTTTGAGAAATACAGTAGCTCTTCTCTCCTATCAGGGAAACAATACACTCAGATTTATGCAGTACCCAAAATCCTTTTAACGATTCCTTTGTTATTTATCTTTCCTTGTTCTGTAATATTTTTATTATTTTTTTTGCAATGTTGGAATTTTTAGCCCTTCTTCAGATGAAGTGATCAATATTCCAAGCCTTCTTAATCGTGTTTCTTCTTTCTTGGCGCTCATTACCCACCAGATAGAATCTCTTTTATTGGATGGTGCTAAATTAGTGAAGAATAGCCAGGCTGTTTGATTTGCCTTGATTTGTTCTTCATATTCTTTGGCAAGTTCCACGTTTCTTTGTTCAGAGGAATAGCCTTGTTCATCGGTTCTGTTGTTAAAGACGTGTATTCCTTCTGGTCTCATCTTTCCAAGCTGTATTAGTGCTTTTACCTTCTTTACGTTCACAGCACTCCATACACTATTTACTTTGCGCGGAGTAAAGCGAATCTTATAGCTTTGTTTATCAATGGTTTTTCGTATACCGTCAATCCACCCAAAACAAAGAGCGGCATCTACTGATGCAGACCAAGTAATGCTTGCATGCCCTGTACTTATCCTAAAATAGCCCACCCAAATTTCACTAGCTTCAGCATGATGTTCTTCTAACCAATCGTTAAACTCTTCTTGGTTGTTGAAAAAAATTACATCTCCCATTGTTCCAACCATTTTAAAATCGCTTGGTTTGTTTCTACTGGCTTTTCTTGCTGAATCCAATGACCGCAATCTAGATTTACCACTTCAACATTGGGCACGAACTCTGTTAGTTTTTCAGACTTCGCGACCCCATCCCGATCGCCATAGATCATGAGTGTAGGCTGTTGGATGATAGGGTTCACGTCCGCCAATAAGTGCCAGTTGCGATCAACGTTTCTGTACCAATTTATACTCCCCGTGAACCCTGCTGATTCGAAGGCAGAGACAAAAACAGCCAGTTCGCTGTCACTCATTATGGGTTCACCGAATGGTGTTTCTTCTTTGGCGAGATTGATCAATGCCATACCCGGCTGAGGCTCTCTGAATGGCTCATTCTTTCGGTACATGTTGCGAAGAAACTGGGATGTATTTTCTTCGAATACAGCGTCTGCGACGCCTGGCTTTTGATTGAAGTGGACAAAATAGTGGTCAGCGCCAAGCATATCTTCCATGAACTCGACCCAGGGTTTTTCTCCTCGATCGAAGTAAGGCACGCTCAGGTTTATCACTTTATTTACACGGTTTGGATGCAATAAGGTCAGTCCCCAAACGACAGTTGCACCCCAATCATGACCGACAAAGATAGCATCTTCGTATCCGTAGTGATCGAGAAGTGCGATAAGATCACCCGACAAGTGTTCAATGTCATAATTGGTTACTTCAGTCGGACTGGATGAGTTGCCATAACCCCGTTGGTTTGGGACGATGACATGGTAGCCTGCGTCGACAAGGACGGGCACCTGATGGCGCCAAGAAAAGGCATGTTCTGGCCAACCGTGACAGAGTACAATAGGTTTTCCTACATTTTGTTGGCCTGCTTCAAAGACTTCGAGTTCCACACCGTTGACTGAAATAAGGGTAGACTTGGGAAAATCAGTTTTATTAGTCATCATATTACCTCCTATACTAACTGTACTAAAAGACTGTTACAGTTAGCATAGTAGCATAATGGTGTGACAATAGTATGTCAGGTTTGAAAAAATAATTTTATTGATATTTTTCATGCATCGATTTTATTCTAGATGCAACAGCTTTGCGTACCTTTTCAGGACCTAACACTTCGACGTGTTCGCCAAAACTGAATATCAATGCGAAATACCATTCCTTCTCTGGAAATTGTGCAGTCACAATCAGTTCACCTGTGTTCAGAATTTCAATATTTTCTTTGTCAAAAATATCTTCAACTCGGGACCTCACTTGGGGTACGAATTTTAATGTAATGCTGGTTAAAGAGACCTGCTTCTTTGATGCCTCTTCAATTTCTTGATATGACTTTTCCCTACGCTTGAATAGTACATCTTCAACCTGCAAGTCAATAATGCGTGAAATCCTGAATACCCTGAAATTTGTTTTTAAGTGACAATAGCCAAACAGATACCATGTATAACCTTTAAAGATTAATGACATCGGTTCTATCTGCCTTGTACTTGTTTCATTTGTATAGTTTCTATATATAATTGTAATCAATTGTGATTGAGTGATAGCATTCCGGATGTTTTTGACCAGCTCTTTTTGTTTTGAGGTGTATGACCAGGGCTGCATACCAATTATGATTTGCTCCATATGCAGGTCAAGATGATGAGTTTGATCCTGTGGAATAATATTTCGCAGTTTTTCTATAGATGATTCAAGCTCAACATCCTCAAATGTTGAGTTAACACCTTTAAGTGCTGAAAGTATGGAACACAAATTGCTTAGAGTCAGCAACTGATGGTTTAATTTATAATTCTCCTTAATACCAAAACCGCCATTATTCCCAGGGTATGATATAATTGGAATACCAGCCATATTAATAGCTTCAATGTCTCTGTAAATCGTTCGAACTGAAACTTCAAACTTTTCCGCAAGTTCTTTTGCCGATATTCGACTTCTATTAAGTAATGTAACAATGATTGTCAGCATACGGTCTATTTTCATATTCATCTCCTTAATATATGTTTGACATATTCTAGAGTATTTTTTTATCAACATTATTTACCATAATTAATGTAGCTCTTCTTATAATATAATTTTAGAATTCCCTGAACTAATTAGTATTCCCACCTTCTTAACCTGTTTATCATTATTTCTCCTAAATCGATTCTTGTACGTTCTAAAAATCATAGGGTCAATCATAATACTAAATCTAAGGATCGCTGAAAATTTGCAGTTGATCCTAGCAGAAACCATGATTATCTTCAGCACAACTTATTTCAATGCGGTTAAGCCCTAGGTTTTTAAACCCATAATTAACCATGCTCTCTACGCTTCTAATTATTATACCTTTTCCAACCTGTATCAGAAAAATAGTAACGAGAGATTATATGTAAGAAATATATCTACAAGTCAAAAAACGAATATCCCAATAGACATTCATACAGATAATATAGAGCCTCATTTTACTAAATTATATATATTTCCATTTATGGAATAGTTGTCACGTAATACTCCCTCTTGATTGAATCCAATTTTATCTAGTAGTGTCCTGCTTTGAAATAGTATTTTAGCTAGTGAATGGAAACATCTAATTTCCATTTCCTTTATCATTATTAACCTACTTTTCATATGTTTACATCACTTTTATGTACTAGTATTTCTACAAACTAAAACTAAAACTAAAACTAAAACTAAATAATTCTTCTACAATTTGTCCCTTTTGTCTAATTTAAATCTCAAAAAACTCATGAATCACATTCTAATTCATGAGCTTTGATCAAACTGTATTCTATATCATATTTTGGTACAACTTATATCCACTTGATCTTTAATGAGCGTTTGATTATAATGAGTATCCCACTTGATATTTTTTCTAATTTTAATTTCATGATCCACTATAGCTACAACAACATGGTTCCATAAACCCCCAAACACATCATTATTATGATCAGTAATTTTTTCATTTGATAATTTCATACCTTATATTTATTTTGGTTGAATTTTGAATCCCTCATATTTTTATTTGAAATAAACAAATATACTAACTTATGATTAATAAAAGGAGTTGTTATATTGGAAGAGTATTATTGGGACAGCCAATTAGAGTATTTACAAAATACAAGAGATTTATATTATAACGATGATTATTTGGAGTTTTTAGTGAGTTCAGTTTGGAAGATTTCTAAACCTGTACATATTATTGACTACGGTTGTGGTTATGGCTATTTAGGGCTTAAACTATTACCTCTACTGCCAAAAGGTTCAATATATAAAGGGATTGATAAAGGAGAGCAATTGATAGATAAAGCAAAGAATTTGTTTAAAAACCTTCCATACGAAACAGAGTTTACTGCAACTGATGTAACTGAGATGAATATAAATCGAGAATATGATATCGCAATCTGCCATGCCTTCCTTCTGCATATGACTAACCCCAAAAAAATACTGCAAAAGATGATCAATTCCGTCTTTAATGAGGGCAGAATTATATGTTTTGAACCGCACTGGGTTTCAAATATGTCTTCATTATATCTTCATGAATACGATCAATCAGAAATCATGCAGCTTGGTTTTCTTCAAAAACTGTTTGAAAATGATACAAAACGTAATGGCAAAGATGGAAACATTGGGATTAAACTACCTGCATACCTAAGTGAATTAGGCGTAACAAACATCGATTGCCGCATTAGTGACAAAGTAAATTTCCTTGATACTCATATAAATCATACAAATAAGCAGAGTTTATTTGATTCACTCAAGGAAGAAGGGCTAGGTATAGCACCTGGTGAAAAAGAAGAATTTATAGAAACTTTAATGAAACGAGATGCTTCATTTAGTGAAGCACAGGCTCAGTATGAAGCAGAACTGCGGTTTTCTAGGCTATTCAACATGGACTCATCTTTAACTTATGCACCAAATATGAAAATTACTTCTGGAGTAATAAAAAGATAGAGGAAAAAGTTGACGAGAAGACATTGTTGCTTATGACAACACCTGGCACTGAAAAATTAAAGGTTCTAACGGTTGAGGAACTGCCTGAAGAGATCAGAGATTATTTTATGAAGTTAAATCCTTAATCAATTTTTAATTCCTCATAATATCAAAGGATCAGAAACAAATTGTATCAGCACACTATGAAGTGGATGGTAGATAATACATATGAATGTTAATGAATTTCAACAATGGATCAAGGATTATTACGATAGTAGAGGATGGTCAGAGTTAGATATTTTTATTCGAATTGGATTTTTAGCTGAAGAAACAGGTGAAGTAGCAAGAGCTATAAGGGCCCTAGAGATAGGAAGGGATCGACCTGATGAAGAAACAGGATCATTTGATGAAAATAAACTAGAGTTAGCAGAAGAATTAGGAGATGTGCTAGGTAACCTGATCATCATTGCAAATAAGTATGATATCTCATTAGAAAAAATATTTCGTTTACATAAAGAAAAGCTTTCTGAACGTTATTCTAAGGTGTAAATATAAGGTTGTAAACAGTATTATTTAGAAAAAAGACTTACTTAAATATTCGGGAGCTACATTCTATTCCTAAAAGGCGCAATTCTTATAAAGAAGGCGTCTTTTTATTTCCATAAAAAGAATCTAACGTGATTTATTTAGTTAATAAATGTTGAAAAAACTGATTTGCTGCAATGGACAAAGGAAGTTCTTTTTTGGTAACTAATCCAATCTTTCTTTTTTCTATCTTTTCATTTAATTTAATCTCAAATAACAAACAATTTTTTAACTCCTTTGTGACTAATTCTTTCGTAACAAAGGCAACTCCCATTCCTATTTTGGCACATTCTATGAGTAAATCTACACTGCCCACTTCAATATCTGGCTTCACATTTAGTCCTTGCTTTTGAAATAAAAGATTAAGAAATTTTCTTGAGCTGCTTTTTTCTGAAAAAGAAATAATGGGATATTTAAGGAGCTCTTCAAGTGTATTTTCATTTTTGGTTAATTCCTTATATTTCTCCCCTACAACAAATGTGCTATTAATATTTAAAAATTCCGTTACTTGTATTTGCTTATGATCTACAGGCAAGTGTACAATGCCAAAGTCAATGATTCCACTTGTTAATTTTTCTATAATACTTGGTGTTGAACCATGTTGAAGCTTGATCTGTATATCTGGAAAACACTCTTGAAAAGTTTTTATATGCGGAAGCAAATAGTGTTTACACGTGGAATCACTCCCACCGATCGTAACCTCTCCTCTATTCAAATTCTTGATCTCTGAAATCTTCCTTTCTGCACTATCAATGAAAGTAAAAGCTTGTTCAATATATTTAAATAATGTTTCCCCCTCTTTTGTTACACTCACTCCTTTTGATGTTCTAATAAATAATTGCAACTCGAGTTTTTCTTCTAACTGCTTTATTGCATGACTCACACTTGGCTGAGTAATAAATAATTTAATTGCTGCTTTAGAGAAACTTTTTTCTAAGGCTGTTACATAAAAAACACGATACAATTCTAAATTAATCATATAGACACCACCTATAACTGTCATGAAATATATCAATTTCATTTATATCATATTCCTGATTATAATGAAATTACAAAAAATAATAAAGATCAGGTATCTACAGACCGTTTATTCCTCTTATGGAAGTTCTATCTTGCGGAAGGTTGATACGACAATCATTAAGGAGTAGAAGATGTTGAAAAAAAACAATTACGATACAAGGGCTCGTTCCCCATGGACAAAAATTGATGCTGGAAAAACAGTAGAAATATATCCAAACACCAAAAAATTAAACGGAACCATCACAATTCCAGGCAGTAAAAGCTTAACAAATAGAGCTTTAATTATGAGCGCTCTTGCAAATGGAAAATCTGAGATCAATGGCATCTTAAAAAGCGATGATTCATATTGGTGTATTGATTCAATCAAAAAATTAGGAGTAAATGTAGAAGTCAATGATCATACGGTTCATATGGTTGGAAAAAGTGGGATGTGGAATTCAGGAAAATTATATATCGGGGCAGCAGGAACGATTGCAAGATTCTTACCAGGTGCGTTGGCAATAACTGAAGGGTTATGGGAGATTAAAGCAAGTGAAAGAATGAGTAAAAGACCTGTAGCCCCTTTAATAGAAGCCCTAAATGGAATAGGTGCGGACATAGAATATATGAAAAACAGTGGTTACTATCCTTTATCCATTAAAGGAAAAGGATTAAAGGGTGGAGAAATCTCACTTTCAGGAAAGATCTCAAGCCAGTTTATCAGTGGGTTGCTTATTGCTTCTCCATATGCAAAGGAACCTGTAACTATAAATATCACTGACTACATTGTGCAACATTCATATGTATTGCTTACTTTAAAATTAATGGAACAGTTTGGTGCACATGTTGAATATGATAATACCTTAAAAAAGATCATAGTACATCCATCAAATTATTTAGCACAAAATATTGATTTAGAGGCTGATGCTTCTACTGCATGTTACTTCTTGGCTTTAGCTGCATTAACAAATGGAAGAATCCGAATTGATAATCTTTCATATGAAACGCAGCAGCCAGATATCAAGATGGTTAATGTGTTTGAAAAAATGGGATGTAAAGTAACAAGAGGGAAATCTTTTATTGAATTAGAGGGAGCATCTAAGTTAAAAGGGGGATTTGAAATCTCTATGAGAGAAATGTCTGATCAAACCCTAACATTAGCAGCAATTGCTCCATTTACAGATGACCCCATTACAATAAGAGATGTTGCCCACATTCGACACCACGAATCAAATCGAATAAGTGTAATATGTGATTCTCTTTCTAAGATGGGGATTGAAGTAGATGAATTTGAAGATGGATTAAAAGTATATCCAGGAAATCCAAAGCCTGCTCTTTTAGATTCCTACGATGATCATAGAGTAGCTATGTCACTTGCTCTTATTGGTTCAAAAGTGGAAGGGATTAAAATTACTGACCCTGGTTGTGTTTCTAAAACTTGTCCTAACTACTTTGAATTATTGAAAAGCTTAGGAATGAACATACGGCTCTTATAATAAAGAGAATCGTAGAACTTAATAAATTTTGTCTCCATATGATGAAAGATAAAATAAGTTGAGGGTAATGTCTTCAGTATCAGGAATTATTAGTTTATCTACCAGCATTTTTTACATCATTGCTGTTATCATTTTTTTGAAATTTTTATAATCCAAAAATGTGAATGATATGAGATTAATTGAAAATATAAAACATAATAATCAATTTCTTAACCACTTATCGAGAAAAATAATGAGAAGAAAAACATAGTTAGCAAAAAGTAAGCACTACTAGTAGGGCTTACTTTATTCTGAATAACCTCTTCTCAATCTTGATTAATAATAACTGCTCTCATTTCCATATGAGAGACTTTGAATTCGCTTTTGCATCTGCAATTCTCCAATATCTCGAGCCATTTGTTGATAACACCATACTACTGAATGTCTCATGTTTGAATAAAAGATATTGTCTCAATCCCATGTTTCATTTGTTTTTCCTCATTAACCTTTTCCTAGTCTAAAGCGTGTTAAAATATTGGTGATTTTATATGTAGGATATTTAGAAGAATATATAATCACTCCGTTTATAACTACTATTGTACCCCAAATTTGAGGCCATGATAACGTCTCTCCTAGTAAAAGAAACGCCAATAATGCTGTAAATATAGGATTAAAATTCAAAAACATTCCTGATTGAGTCCCTCCAACGTTCCGAACTCCAATATTCCAAAACAACATAGCCAGTACCGTAGCACCAATGGAAGTGTATCCAATAGAACTCCAAAAGTTTAGATCAGGGGATTGAATAAAATATATTTTTTTAAATGTAAAAGGCACAAACATGAATAATCCAAAAATACCTGACCAAAAAGTAATGAATAATGGACTTAGATCACCTGCTGCATTTTTGATGATCAGAGAATATACTCCCCAAGTAAGCACAGCTAACAGCATATATAAATCTCCAATATTAAAATTTAATTCCAACATTCGGAGCCAATCTCCATTTGTGATTACTATTAAAACACCTACTAAACCTATACCCATTCCAAGGATTTGTCTTAAAGAGAGTTTTTCCTTCACAAAAATAAATGCTAACAATGCAATAGCAATTGGATTTAATGCTGATATAACTCCTGTGTTCGTAGCCGAAGTATGCTCAAGGGCCATTAATACTAACATGTTGAACAAAAAGACTCCAGTAAATCCCATACCAATTAAAGGCCATATCGATTGTTTAGGGGGTAAAAACTTATTTTCTTGTATTAAAACAACAGGAATTAAAATGATAATGGCAATAAAGTAGCGCAAAAATGCCACCGTCTCTGGTCCAACATAACCCACTGCAACTTTAGATGCAACAAAATTACCCGCCCATAACATACTAGTGATCAATAGCAGCCCATAATTTATAGCTTTCATAGTTGTATTCTCCTCTTCTTAATGTTTCAGATAAGTTACTGGATGTTTGATTGCCTCTGCACGCTCTAATTCATTAGGTATTACCATATCATTTTATGAATTTAGAAACCACATACTTTTTATTACATTCAGTAGTTCGCTTGCTTTCTACTATATTGGTTTCAATTTTTATGAATAGTAAAAGATATATTTCTGGTACTATTTTAGATCCTAGAATCCTACCTTTCCATGATTCGCCCTTTTTAACAATAACCAAACACTCGTCTATACGCTTTTTCTGTCAACGCATATGATAATTTAAGTGATAGCGTCTCATATAAATGTCTCAAAATATATAGATCATCTTATCGTTGTTAATCCAAATTATCCTGAAACTATCCCTTAAAAAACAATATAAAAAGAAAGGAAATGAAAATATGAATACACTAATCGTTCCAACAGATTTTAGTACGATTCAAGAAGCGATTGACGCGGCCAATTCAGGCGATACCATTGAGGTTCTTGCAGCAGGTGGACCCTACACTGGCGCAACAATCTCAACGAATGACCTTTCCCTCAAAGGCACAGGTAATCCTGTTCTAAAAGATTCCGTAAATGGTTTTTTACTTAACAACGTTTCGGGTGTCTCAATTGAGGGTTTTACTATCCAAAATAGTGTTCATGGTATAAATATAATGTCTAGTAGCAACAACACCATTGAAAAAAACACCGTTAAAAACAACAGTGTTAGTGGTGTAAGTTTATTAGCTAGTAACAACAATTGGATTGAAAAGAATATCATTGAAAATAATAGTGTAGATGGGATAAATTTAGCGTCTAGTAACAACAACACCATTGAAACAAATACTGTTCAGAATAATAGTGTACAAGGTATATGGTTATCTTCTAGTAACAATAACACGATTGAAAAAAATACCTTTCAAAATAATAGTATTCATGGTATAACTCTAGCGTCTAGTAACGACAACACGATTGAAAAAAATACCTCACAAAATAATAGTGTTAGTGGTGTAACTTTAGCGTCTAGTAACAACAACATGATCGAAAAAAATACGATCGATAGCAATGATCTTAATGGTATAACTCTAATGACAAGTAATAACAATACGATTGAAAAGAATACTGTTCAGAATAATTTTCTTAATGGAATAAATTTATTGGTAGGAAACAACAATTGGATTGAAAAAAACACCGTTCAACATAATGGTTCTGACGGGGTAGGATTAGAACGTTCTGGCAACAATTCGATTGAAAAAAATACCGTTCAAAATAATGATTTTGACGGGATAGAATTAGAAGGTTCTCACGACAATGCACTTGAAAAGAATACCGTTCAAAATAATTTTTTTGATGGGATACAGTTAGCAGGTTCTGACAACAATGCGCTTGAAAAAAATACTATTCAAAATAATGATTTTGACGGGATAGAATTAGAAGGTTCTCACGACAATGCACTTGAAAAGAATACCGTTCAAAACAATGGCTTTGATGGTATAGAGATAGTAGGATCTGACTACAATTCGATTAAAAAAAATACCACTCAAAATAATGGGTTTGACGGGATAGAGATAGAAGTTTCTAAGCACAATACAATTGAAAAAAATACAGCTAAGAATAATGGATTTGACGGAATAGAGTTAGAAGTTTCTCTCAACAATACAATTGAAAAAAATACTGTTCAAAATAATGGTTCTGATGGTATAGAATTAGAGGTTTCTGACAATAACACAGTTGAAAAAAATACGGCTTTAAACAATATCGCTAACGGTATTGAAGTAGCATCAACTAGTGAACAAAATATTGTGTTTAAAAATACTTCCCTTGATAATGATAATATAGATCTTGTCGCTGATCCAAATACGAACACCGTCGCAAATAATGTCTGTAGTACAAGCGACCCCGCTGGACAATGTGTGGGTGGCTGTTAATATTTGAATTTTGAGGTATTCATAATACTTACCCTTTATTCTTGGGCATCAAATGTAATATAAATATTATAAACCTATCAACAGCAAGGTAGAACTTCCCTTTTATCTCCATGTCTACTAAATCTCTATTTCTCAAATATCCCCCATAGTATGGACTGCCCATATTCTTAATGGTAAATATTTTTAAATTTAAAAGGTACCCTTCACATTAAGAAGGGCGCCTTAATATTGAATATCAGCAATCTGTCTCTTTATATTTGAAAAATAATTTTGTTCCAGTAAAGGTAATAGGACCTTGTAAGAATACGTTACTATTGCTCGAATAAGCAACAACCTCATAAGTCACACCATTTTCAAAATCAGAAAATTCATCAACATATTGCTGTGAAAAAATTTGTCCAAAATCATCATTTAATTCTCGATCAACTTCTGTTATTGAAGTGTAAATAGGAGTGCCATTTTTTAATATTTGATGAGTGATTGATACAACATTAAGAGTATTATCGTTATCTATATGAAAAATACTATTTAACCAAATGATATCCTTTGGTCCTAAGCAATCCTCAAAAGTAATTTCTGCGACAACAGTAGGATCGTCAGGATCGGTTGATAGTAGTGTTTGTTCAGGAGTATTTCTAGGAGTAACAAATTCAAAATCCAATATATCTACTTTTTTATACATTCTATATTTCACCTCTTTTCTTATAGAGTTACTATATATTATGCTGGTGAAATCATGCTTGTATAGGTATTTAATGAAATCTATTAAAAAAGGCAGTAATCTAAAAGATCAATGTTTATGAGTTAGTTTTCAAATCATTTTAGATTCATTCCATCAAAGGGAACTTAACAAGCATTAAAGAAGGATTTAACTTTAGCATGGAGAAATGATTCACTAATAATATTTATGTTCAGAGATAGAATAGTCTAATGATGATACTCAACCACCAACAAGGACTTAGAGGTATTCATTATGGAAAAGATAGAGATGAATATTTGAATATTCAAACAAACTTTTTAGGTTCTAAATTAAACTTTTTGTTAAGGAGGAATTACATTGCATGTAGTTACTTCAGTGGAGATGCGCAAGCTTGATCAATATACTATAGAAACGATTGGAATCCCTTCTATAGTTCTGATGGAAAATGCAGGGCGTGAAGTTGCTAATGAAATTATCTTTTGGTCTGAGCAACAAAAACATCGTGCAAAAAAATGGTTGATTCTAGTTGGAAAAGGAAATAATGGTGGTGATGGTTTGGTTGCTGCTAGACATTTAATAGAAGCTGGTTTTGATATTAAAATCATATATGCTCAGTCTTCAGATACATTCAAAGGGGATATGATCATTCAATATAAAATTACAAAAAACATAAATCTATCCTCATCTGTTTATCAAAAAGATACAATAAGCTGGACTGAATATGATGGGATTATAGATGCATTACTTGGTACGGGTACTAAAGGAACACCTAAAGAACCCTATTCTTCCCTTATTGATGAAGCAAACGCTTCAGGTCTTCCAATTTTTTCAATAGACATCCCGAGTGGATTAGATGCCGATACTGGAATGATCTATCAACCATGTATCCAAGCACATCAAACTATTACTTTAGCATTTTTAAAATGTGGTCTTGTCCAATCCCCTGGAGCAGAAGCATCAGGAAATGTTATAGTGAAACCCATAGGAATTCCCATATCATCTGCTGAAAATTATCCAATACATACTTATGTACTACAACCATCCGTTTTTACAAAAAAACTAAATGTGGATATTAATCTCCCTAGAAACGTGAACACACATAAAGGAACCTATGGACATGTACTTGTCATAGCAGGAACTATTCAAATGAGCGGTGCAGGATTGCTTTGTTCCAAAGCAGCATTACGTTCAGGCAGTGGATTAGTTACTTGGATTTTGCCAAAAACTGTTGCAAAACACATGTTAGGAGTATTGCCTGAAGCCATGTTATTTCCTATTGAGGATAAGAATAGTGGACAATGGAGCCTGCCATCAACTGAAAATATTATAAATGTAAGTAAAAACAAAGAGTCTATTGTAATTGGACCTGGATTAGGAAGGTTTAAAGATGATGAGCTTTGGTTACAAAAAATTTGGGAAGGTGTTAACAGTCCTGTTGTATTAGATGCGGATGCTTTAAATATCATCTCAGATGCAGAACATTTTAAAGATTGGCATCGCAATAAAATTCCCATCATTATTACTCCTCATCCAGGAGAGATGGCACGCCTAATGAATTGTACGACTAATGAAATACAAGAAAATAGAATTCAAAAGGCTAGAGCTTATGCTGTGAAACATCAGCTTATTGTAGTACTCAAAGGGGCACACACTATTATTGCGTTACCCAATGGCAGCATCTATATTAACAACACTGGAAATGCAGGCATGGCTACAGGAGGCGCTGGTGATGTACTTGCAGGAATGATCGCAGGATTGTTAGCACAAGGATTTTCTGCAGAGCAAGCAGCAGCTCTTGGAGTATATCATCATGGATTAGCTGGGGACCGTGCAGCTGCAAAAAGAAATTCTCAAAATTCTTTAATTGCTGGAGATATTATTGAAGAACTATAATATGATACCCACAAAAGTGAAGAGAATGCTCCGATGATTAAAATAGTAAAAAAATAGATTGATACCAGCATAAAATCTTCTCGAACTAGGAGGTAAAATAATGTGTGGTAGATTTACGATTACCGTTACAATTGATGAATTATTAAGTCGTTATTTAATAGAATCCGTTCCTTTTCGATACATCCCAAGATATAATGCTGCACCAGGACAACTGATTACTTCTATCATTGCTAACAAAGGGAAAAATAGAATCGGGCAGCTAAAGTGGGGACTTGTACCCTCTTGGGCAAAGGATGAAAAAATCGGATACAAACTAATAAATGCTAGAGCAGAAACTCTTCAGGAAAAAGCATCATTCAAAAAAATAGTCCATAATAAACGGTGCATTATACCAGTAGATGGTTTCTATGAATGGAAGAAAACAAATGGTATGAAGCAACCCATGAGAATCCAACTAAAAGATCAAAGCGTATTCTCCCTCGCAGGATTATATGATACATGGGTAAATTCCGAAGGAGAAAAATTACATAGCTGCACAATTATCACTACGGAACCTAATCAACTCATGTTACATATTCACGATCGCATGCCTGTGATTTTAAACCGAGAAGAAGAGAATCAATGGCTTAATCATGAACAATATCAGTTTGATTCTCTTAAACCGCTGTTCAAACCTTACCCTTCGGATCAAATGATGGCTTATCCTGTATCCAATGTAGTTGGCAATGTTAAAAACGATTCACCAGAATGTATTGAGGAGTATACGGAACCGTTATTGTTTTAAATACCCATAAAAGTGAAGAAAAAGCTTTGATGATTAATCCTATTACTTTTGCGGAGTCCACAACTATGCATTCCAGAAAGTGAAGTATAATCGTTTCTCTTTCATGAGTGGATTCGTGTCAGAGTTAAATGTTAAATTAAAATAAGAGAATTCGAGGGTCTTATTATTAATATCACCTTAGATTTGATAAAACAATAGAAATAGAGCCAACATTTTTCCCTTATTTCAACTTATCCTTATATAATCTGACCTTCCTGTTTCTTTTGGAATGAATTTTTTATTCACCCAGTCTAACGTTGGTCAAGCCTATTCATAAAGAAAGGGTTGATAGGTATATCAGAATGTTTTAACAAAAAAATTGAAGATGGCATCTTTTTCGTTATCTTAAGAAATTACTTTTTCTTTATCTTTGAAAAAGGCTTTATTCGGTAAATAATGAATCGATTTGATATTTCTGACTGTACGCGTTTTAGCTCTCATCACAATTGAATCTGTTTCCGCTCGCTTACCTGAGAGATAACGAACTCCGCTTAAGAAATCTCCTTCTGTTACTCCTGTTGCTGCAAAAATGACATCATCCGTACCAACCATATCATCCATAGTTAACACCTGACATGGTCTTTCAAAACCCATGATTACACAACGGTCATATTCTTCTTGCGTACCAGGCATTAATCTTCCCTGTATTTCTCCTCCTAAACAACGAAGTGCTGCTGCAGCTAATACTCCTTCAGGAGCACCACCTGACCCAATATACATGTCTACACCTGCTTCAGGTAATGAAGGGGCTATAGCTCCTGCGACATCACCTTCAGACAATAATTTAATTCGCACTCCGATTTGGCGCAATTGTAAAATTAAATGGTTATGACGTTCACGATCTAATATGGTAACAGATAAATCTGAGATTCTTTTATTTAAAGCTTTTGCAGCTTTATTAATTATTTCCTCCAAGGGATCATCAATATTTAAAATGCCTACTAGTTCTGGTCCTACTGCTAACTTTTCCATGTACATATCTGGGGCATGAAGCAGGTTCCCTTTATTGGCTACTGCAATCACGGCAAGCGCATTATTTAGTCCCTTAGCTACAATTTCTGTACCATCTAAAGGATCAACAGCAACATCTAATTCCGGCCCAGATCCACTTCCTACATTTTCACCGATATATAACATTGGTGCCTCATCCATCTCACCTTCACCTATAACAACTGTACCTTTCATAGATACTGAGTTTAATACGTATCTCATGGCTGAGGTTGCTGCTTGATCCGCCCCCTCTTTATTTCCACGCCCCATCCAAGGAGCAGACGCTAATGCAGCTAACTCAGTAATTCTAACTATTTCTAATGCTAATTCGCGCTCCATGATATCCTCTCCTTTTATAAAATTTTCAAAATATTCAATCATTTTATGTTATGTGCAGAGAAGCTTAAAAAGAGAATCGTATTGTTTGGTACAATAATCCCCTCAGTGCCTCCACTTTAAACTTCTCTTCACTGTTTTTTATTTCGTTATTAATGCCAACTCATTAAGAATGAATGTTGCTGTCGTGCAAGCTTATGATGATGGCTGCCGTTTCTTCAATCGCTCTTTCCGTAACATCAATAACTGGACACCCAACTCTTTTCATTAAATCACTTGCAATATTATGTTCTTCTATTATTCGATCTAAGGTAGCATAATTTGCACCTGAAGCCATGCCTAATGCTTTTAATCTTTCTTTTCTAATTCTTAAAATTTGCTCGGGCAGCATCGATAATCCAATAACTTTGCTTCTTGGAATCTCGAACAACTCTTTTGGTGGCTTTACTTCAGGTACTAATGGAAGATTAGCCACTTTAATTCCTTTATGAGCAAGGAAGATACTTAACGGTGTTTTAGATGTCCTTGAGATACCAACAAGTACTAGGTCTGCTTGCAAAAGACCTCTCACATCACGGCCATCATCAAATTTCACTGCAAATTCTATAGCTTCAACCTTTTTAAAATAATTCTCATCCATTTTATGAAGCAGTCCTGGCTCCTGTTTTGGTATATTATTAAAAGTATCAATAAAGGCTTGCATCATAGGACCCATAATATCAACAGCTCGAACACCTAAACGAATGGCTTCTTGTTTCATCATCTCACGCAATTCTGGTTGTACTAGTGTATAAGCAACAACTGCATTTTCTGCATTTGCGTCTTCCATGACTACTTTAATTTGATCTTCGTATTGGATGTGACCCACTCTCTTAATTTCAATTTGAGTCATATCAAACTGACGTGCTGTCGCTTTTACTACGGTTTCTGCTGTTTCCCCAATGGAATCTGAACATATATAAATCTTGTATCTCAGTTTCTCGTCCACTATCTTTCCTCCAATTGAATTATAATAAAGTATCTGTTAAGTCCAACAATAAACGAGTCATATTCGTTTTTGTAATTCTTCCTATAATCTCATCCTTTTCAGAAATTACGGGCAACGTATCCACATCATGTTCAATCATTTTTTTAGCCGCTTCAACAACAGACTGCTCTGGATGAATCGTGACAATATTCGGTTGTCTTGTCATAACCAAATGAACGGGCATTGTAGAAGAGGCTGGATTGCCTAATGTAACTTTAAGCAAATCTTTCCGAGATAAGACACCCTTTAATGTACCTTCATCATCTGCTACAATTAAACTTCCTACATTATCCATAAAAAGAGTGACAACTGCATCATGTACGGTTGTTGTTTCTTTTACCACAATTGGAATGCTTTGAATGTCTTTGACTTTAATTTGTTCTAATTTTTTTGCAGCTTCATAATTTGGCAAGGCTGACTTTCCCGGGAAATATCCTACCTTTGGTTTAGCTTCTAAATAACCTAACATGACGAGCACAGATAAATCTGAACGTATTGTAGGTTTGCTGACCCCAATCAATTCTGCAATTTGATCTCCAGTAATAGGTACGTTTTCTTGTACAATTTCTATGATTTTTAATTGGCGCGATGTAAGTTCGATTGTTTCCACCTCCAATAGTGCATACGTTTCCTAAAGTAAGGCTTTCCTCATCGGAGTGGATTACTCCCTGTGAAAGATAAACTTTTAAAGGACTTACTGTTACATCCATAGTCACAGTACAAGACTGTATATAGATGTAGACATATTATAGGGTTTCTACAGTCCGTTATCTCCCTCTTATTATAGAGAGAGATTTTCGGAATGATGAAACAACATATGATAACTTAACATTGTTACTTTAATTATTAACTAAAAGTTAATTTAATTCAATCGCACTTTGTGCCGCAGCAATTCTAGCGAGTGGAATTCTGAACGGAGAACAGCTAACATAATCTAATCCAATTTGTTGGCAAAAGAAAATAGATTCCTTATTCCCTCCATGCTCACCGCATACACCTGTCTTTAATTTAGGTTTGACCATTTTTCCTTGTTCAGCTGACCATTGTATTAATCTCCCTACTCCTTTTTGATCTAATACTTCAAAAGGATTATGATCCAATATTTTTTCCTCAGTATATTGATCTAAAAACTTTCCTTCTGCATCATCTCTACTATACCCAAAAGTCATTTGTGTTAAATCATTGGTTCCATAAGAAAAGAATTCAGCATATTGGGCAATTTCATTGGCTGTTAATGCTGCTCGAGGAACCTCAATCATCGTTCCAACCTCATAATTGCAATACTTAAGTTCTTCTCCTAATATCTCCTCAGCGACTTGATCCACTAAAGCTTTCAATCGTTTTAATTCATTCACATCACTTATGAGAGGAATCATCAATTGTGGTTTAACCTCAAGGCCTTTTTGAAGGCTGGATAAAATGGCACGAAAGATGGCTTCGATCTGCATATCATAAATTTCTGGATACAAAATACCTAATCTACATCCCCGTTGTCCTAACATTGGATTCATTTCATGTAAATTTCGAACCTTCACGATCAATGACTCTAATTCATTTCGATCTACATCCTTGTCAACACCTAGATCTATTCTTTGTTTTTGAAGCAGCAGCTCCTCCAGTTTTGGTAAAAATTCATGTAGAGGTGGATCCAATAAACGTATCGTAACTGGCAAACCATTCATCTCTGAAAAGAGCTCTTCAAAATCAGATTGCTGCCATGGCATTAATCGATCCAAATGAATTTTACGCTCTTCATATGATTGAGCCATAATCATACTTTGTACAATAGGCAGTCTGCTTGGGGACATAAACATATGCTCTGTACGACATAATCCAATACCTTCAGCCCCAAACTCTCTTGCTTTTTTAGCATCCTTTCCATTATCAGCATTTGCGTAAACTTTTAAATCTCTTATATCATCCGCCCATTCTAATAGAGTAGACAATTCATCGGAAATTTCTGGGTCTTTTAATTTAATTTGACCAAGGATTACTCTACCTGTTGAACCATCTATTGAAATCCAATCCCCTTCTTGAACGGCGATTCCTTCTACTGTAAAACAATTTTCATCTTGATCAAGCTCTAATTCACTACAACCACATACACAAGGTTTTCCCATTCCTCTAGCAACTACTGCAGCATGACTAGTCATGCCTCCCCTACTAGTTAATACCCCTTGAGATGCGAGTACACCATGGATATCCTCTGGCGTTGTTTCTATTCTTACTAAAATGACTTTTTTTCCATCCATAGACAATTCCTGCGCTGTATCAGGATCAAATACAACCTGCCCAGAAGCAGCTCCAGATGAAGCTGGAAGGCCTTTACCAATGACCTTTAATTCATTCTCATCATCAATAGAACGGTGGAAAAGCTGCTCTAATTGATTAACCTCTATTCTTTGTAATGCTTCCTCTTTCGTGATTACTCCCTCTTTTGATAAGTCTACTGCTATTTTCACTGAGGCTTGGGCTGTTCGTTTCCCGTTACGAGTTTGCAATATATATAGTTGTTGATTTTCAATTGTAAATTCAATATCTTGCATATCCTTATATTGCTTCTCTAGTAAATAAGAGGTTTCAAATAATTGATCATAAATGAAAGGGAATTTTTGTTTTAAATACAGAATTGGTATAGGTGTTCTTACCCCTGCAACAACATCCTCTCCTTGCGCATTCGTTAGAAACTCACCATATAATTCATCTTCTCCATTGGATGGATTTCTAGTAAAAAGAACTCCTGTACCACTTTGTTCACCCAAGTTTCCAAAAACCATAGATTGTATGTTTACTGCAGTTCCCTGCTCACTAGGAATACCATAAGCTTTACGATACACTTTTGCACGCTGGTTATTCCATGATTGAAATACAGCTTCTATCGCTAATCTCAATTGCTCATGTACATCCTGAGGGAACTCTCTCGAAACTTGATATCTAATCAATTGTTTAAACTCTTCAATAAGAACTAACAAATCCTCTGCTGGGATATCGCTATCATTCTCGTATTTCTTTTTACTTTTCAACTCATGAAGTTTTATTTCAAATGAATAGGATTCGATGCCAAACACAACGTTTCCAAACATCTGAATCAGCCTGCGGTAACAATCGTAAGCAAAACGTGCATCCTGTGCATTTCTAGCAAGTCCCTTAACAGTTTGATCATTTAGTCCTAAATTTAATATCGTATCCATCATTCCCGGCATAGAAGTTACTGATCCAGAACGAACAGATACTAATAAAGGATTATCAGCGTTTCCAAAGGTCTGATTTTTAACCTTCTCTAATTCTGTTAAAGCTGCAGTTACTTCATCTATCAAACCCTCAGGTAATCTTCCATTGCATTTGTAATATTCTCTGCAAACATCCGTTGTTATTGTAAAACCTGGAGGAGTTGGCAATCCTATGTTCGTCATCTCTGCAAGGTTTGCACCCTTTCCTCCAAGTAAAGAAGTCATATTCGCATTTCCCTCATGAAAATGGAAAATTCGTTTAACTGTCACTGTCATTAAAAAGTACCTCCGAATTTAAATCCTTGCATTGATCGTTTTGACAAGAGCTATAAAAAGTGACGACATTCTCTGTATCAACCGTATCAATCACATTCCCACAGTGCTTACAAACAATTGTACCTAAATCATTCATATGACCGTTTTGTCCCATAACTCACACTCTCCTTGTTTTTGTTTATTCACAACCAAATGAGCTAAATCAACAACTCGACAGGAATATCCCCATTCATTGTCATACCAAGCCAACACTTTGATTTGACGGTCTGTTACTGCGAGCGATAATCCATCGATCACAGCAGATTTCTCATTTCCAACAAAATCGCTAGAAATTAAAGGTTCCTTTATATAATCCATATATGGGGATAAATGACCTCTAGATGCTCCTTCAAACACTTTCTCTACTTTTCCCAAAGTAACCTCATCATGCACTTGTAATGTCATATCAATTAATGAGACATCTGGAGTAGGAACTCGAACAGACAAACCATGGACAATCGGTGCTAAATGTGGAATCACATTTTTCAAAGCTTTTCCCACGCCTGTTGTTGTTGGAATTATAGATTGTGTACAAGCTCGTGCTCTTCTTAAATCATGATGAGGATTATCTAAATGCTTTTGATCATTTGTATAAGAATGAACGGAGGTTACCCATCCATTTTCTATAGAAAACGCTTTGTCTAAAACATCTAGAATGGGAGCCACGCAATTTGTAGTGCATGACGCTGATGATAAAAGTTTATGACGACTTGGATCAAGGTCTCTATCGTTTACTCCCATCACTACGGTTAAATCCATATCTTTTGCAGGTGCCGTATTTATCACGCTCTCAGCTCCTGCTAGCAAATGTTTTTGAGCACTTTCTCTGTTATTAAATTGTCCTGTAGAATCAATGACTACTTTAACACCAAGCTTCTCCCAAGGTATATTTTCAGGATACATTTCATAGGTTACCTTTACTCTGAAACCATTGATGATAAGATCA
Source organism: Chengkuizengella axinellae (assembly GCF_030730905.1). Classification (GTDB taxonomy): domain Bacteria; phylum Bacillota; class Bacilli; order Paenibacillales; family KCTC-33759; genus Chengkuizengella; species Chengkuizengella axinellae. Next base: position 21,644 of record NZ_JAVAMP010000014.1, read on the forward strand.
CCATCTTGAATCTCCACAGTTCCTTTAAATTTTCCATGAACAGTGTCGTATTTAATTAAGTGACTTACAGTTTCAATCGAATATTTACTATTGATGGCAACAACCCTTGTTTCATTTAGATTGTAATTAGAATCAAAAGCCTTTCGTAGAACAAGTCTACCAATTCTCCCCATCCCATTAATACCTATCATGTTATTCATCCCCTAATCCTAATAATACGTCTTATTTATATATAATGTATCATATATAAAAATAATGCACAATATATAAATTAAAAATAATAAATAATGTGTCATAATCATGAAAAAATGGTATAGAACAACCCACAAAAGTTAAGATAAGCTTCGTTAGCAAAATCCTATTACTTTTGCGGGGCCCTGAGCCAATTTAAGAATGAAAAATGATCTTGTCCTTTAAAAAAACTCGGAAAATGAATTTCCGAGTTGCAAATATTAAATAAGTGCTGGTTTACCTGTTTTCAAAGAAACCCCTGAATCCACAGCTGCTTTGGACACAGCAGCAGCTACTGCAGGAGCAACACGTTCATCAAATGGTGCTGGAATAATATAATTTTCTGTTAATTCTTGCTCAGATATGAGTGAAGCAATCGCAAATACAGCTGCTTCTTTCATTTTTTCATTGATATCTAATGCACGTACATCTAATGCTCCACGGAATATACCAGGAAATGCCAATACATTGTTGATTTGGTTTGGAAGATCCGATCGACCAGTTCCAACTACTCTAGCTCCGGCTTCAATTGCTTCGTCAACCATAATCTCTGGATTTGGATTGGCCATTGCAAAAATAATGGCATCTCTATTCATGGATCTAACCATTTCTTTCGTAACAACATTAGCAACTGAAACACCAATAAATACATCAGCATTTTTCAAAACATCTGCTAAAGTTCCTTTTTCATGGTTAGGGTTTGTGTATGCTGCAACTTCATTTTTTATAGCATTCATTCCGTATTCTCTGCCGTCATAAATGACACCCTTAGAATCACATAATATAATTTCATTCACACCAAATCGACTTAATAAATTCACGATGGCAATTCCTGCTGATCCTGCTCCGTTTATTACAACTTTAATAGAACCCATAGACTTTTTCACAAGTTTTAAAGCGTTCACCAATCCAGCAGCAGTAACGATAGCTGTACCATGCTGATCATCATGAAATACAGGAATATTCAATTCAGCCTTTAATCTTTTTTCAATTTCAAAACATGCGGGTGCAGCGATATCTTCCAAATTAACCCCACCGAAAGTTGGTTCAAGCATTTTTACAGTTTCAACAAACTGATCAATGTTTGTTGTGTCTAAGCAGATCGGAAAAGCATCCACACCCGCAAAACTTTTAAACAAAACGGCTTTACCCTCGATGACAGGAAGTGATGCCTTTGCACCGATATTTCCAAGACCTAATACTGCTGTTCCGTTAGAAATAACAGCCACGCTATTCCCTTTTATTGTGTAGTCATATACAGCTGCTTCATCTTTATGAATCTCTTTACAGGGCTCTGCTACACCTGGAGAATAAGCAAGAGATAAGTCCTTAACCGTTTTAACCCCTACCTTTGTATTTACTTCTAATTTGCCTTTATTCACTCGATGCATTTCAAGCGCTTCTTCACGTAATGATATCACTTTCCTCACCCTCTTACTTTAATGTGTTAATGTGTTTTAAATAATGTATCATATATATTATTAATGTACAATATATAAATTTAATCATTTTTATTATTACGTATTTTATTACATATATTTTAATAATAATGTACAAAAATAAACATTTCATCATATATTTATACAAGGAAATGAAAATGGGCTTATATTATAAAGTTGAATCTGAAAATAAGGTAGGAAGGTTTGGGATATCATCCAAAGGAGAAATGGGATAAAAGCACATAAAAATACCCACTAACGTGGGGACAGTGAGCATACCAGCAGAGAACTCATAAAGATATATTTCATTTTCTTAAAATCTACATCTTAATAAATATGAATTGAGGGAAGGTAAAATTTCATAAATATAATATCCATTTATTGTTCGAATTCTACTACTCTTGCAGCATCTTGTCCACAATTTTTGCATTTACCTCTTAATACGATGCCTGTTGAATGCTCTTGAATTACATATTGAACAATCGTTATTTCATCGACACAATTAGCGCACCAAACATTGTTAACGATCATTTTTCTATACTCTTTTTCGATAGATAACCACATTTGATTCGGTGAATTCAAATCTATACAGCTCCTTTTATTTAATTGGCCTACTAAGACCGCATTTGTCTCTATCATACCACTACTTTGATTTTCGTGATACAATTATATGTGATTTATATTGACTGAACCTGAAATAATGAAAGGAATGAAGAACCACATGGATTTGTCTCAAAAATCGACTGAAAATATCCACTTTATGGTTGAAGAAATAATAAAAAAATTAAAAATGGCAACAGCTGCTGCCATGAACCCAGAGCATTTCAGCATTGAACGTTACGAGGATATTAAAGACATTTATGAATTAGTAAGCAGCAAAAGCAATTACAGTATTTCAGAAATGGAAGCGATCGTAAAGGAACTTGGAGATTTGCGTAAATAACAAAAGCATCTATTAGTCACCTTTCGGAGATGTTATCTAACCCTTCTTTAGATGTTATTAAATAAACAAACCCTTAAAAGATTTATGAAATCATATTTTAAGGGGTTGTTTTTCACTTCTTATTTAGATTTCATGCGACTTAGCATCGCCCATTTTCTCTCATGGCGCTTCATATATTTTGGCAGCGATCTATATATTTCAATAACCTCTTTATATGCTTCTTTGGCTTCTTCTTTACGACCACTTTGTTCATATAACTTGCCTAACAAATAATAAGATTCGCAGGATGAAGAATGAATATCCCGAAACTCCTTTAAATAATGGTAGGTCTTATCCTTATCACTTTGGGTAAACACTTTAGCCAATTCAAGATATGGCTGACCATAACCTGTTCTTGGATTGATGTTTAAACCTTCTAAAATGTACTTTTCTCCTACACCAATATCCCCTAGTTTAATATAAGTTAACCCAAGGTCACATAATACATGAGAATCTTGATCCATTCGTGGAAGGATTTCAGTTAGAATTTGATTTGCTTCAGAATACTTTTTCCTTTCCAACAATAAACTAGCTAGTTCATATTTAGAAGACACATCATTAGGATTCAGTCTGATTTGTTGCCGTAGACTTGATGTCTTTCGCATACGTTTAAAAGGTTTTGTTAGACTAGGAAAAAAACCGATAAAACGTCTATCTAATACATACAAAATGAAAAAAATGAGAAGTAAAGCTACAAAAGGATTCCCAAGAATTTGCCACAATAATAAAAAACCAATAAACTTCATCATTAGAAACACCTACTATATTTTAATTTTCTGGGCCATATTTACCATCAGTATTAGACAACCTCCTAGAGACTCCGATAGGAGATTGCTGTTCATTATGCCATAGCTCAACTTAATAATATTGTACAATATCATAGATAATACCTGCAAAAAACCAACGATGTTCAAAAAATAGACAAAATATTATTCACAATTAAGATATAACCTATTTCAATATAATTAAAAATCAATGGTAAGATTAAAACATTAACTTACTTTTTATGTGCAAATTTGAGGTGATATGATGTGGAAACCTGATCGTCAAAGCAAGCAACCCTTATATGAACAAATTGCAGACCATTTGGAACGGAGAATTTCATACGGGGAATTTCCACCAGGGAGCTTGCTTCCTTCGGAGCGAAAATTAGCCGAGCAACTAGGCGTGAATCGAAGTACTGTTGTTCAATCTTTTGCAGAGCTTCGTTCCATGGGGATCATAGAGAGTCGGACAGGCAGCGGAACTCGAGTAAGTAAATACAAATGGGGGATTACACCTAAACATACTCCAAACTGGAGCCGTTATGCAGAAGGTGGCAGTTTTCTACCTAACCAGCCTTTTATGCGAAGGATTAGAAAAGCACTTACGGAGCATCCTTCTCTAATTGATTTTGCCAGTGGGGAACTTTCTAAAGATTTATCTCCAATTGATGAAATAACAACTTTACTGAATGAACCTCAATCCATTTCTTATCTAGGATACGATAACCCACAAGGATACACTCCACTTAGACAAGCTCTCGTTTCATATTTAAGAGATTATCGGGGAATTCAGACAACTGAATCTTCCATTTTAATTACGTCTGGTTCTCAACAATCTTTGTATTTAATCACGCAATGTCTTCTGTCTCCTGGGGATGCAGTTGCTATAGAGGATCCATCCTATTGTTATTCATTACCCATGTTTCAATCAGCTGGACTTCGTTTATTTCGCCTTCCAGTGGATCAGGATGGAGCTCGTCCTGAGGACATTCGCACTTTATACAAAAAACACCGCATTAAAATGGTGTTTATTAATCCAAATTTTCAAAATCCTACTGGGACAGTGCTTAAAGCTGAACAGAGAATCCAATTGCTCAATATTGCAAGTGAATTAGGGCTTCCGATTGTAGAAGATGACCCATTCAGTTTAACGGCTTATAAGGAAACGCCTCCTTCGCCGCTAAAATCCATAGATTCAACTGGGTCTATCCTCCATATTGGTTCATTCTCCAAAATAGCAGCTTCAGGTCTTCGAATCGGATGGATGGTGGCTCCGCATACCATTGTGGAAAGGCTGGCGGATGCCAGACAGCAGATGGATTTTGGATTAAGTGTTATACCACAGCAGGTAGCAGCACAGTTTCTGAAATCCCCCTATGTTGAACCGCATCTAGATCGCTTGAGAATGAATCTTCTCTTTCGAAGAGATTTACTGATCGAAGCTTTGGAGAAGGAACTCCCAGGTTTGGTTTGTTACACAATACCTCAAGGGGGACTACACATGTGGTGCAAACTAGTTCCAAAAGTCCATGATGGAAAACTTCTAGAAGAAGCCATTAAAAATGGGGTTGTTTTCGTACCAGGAAGTGTGTATGGGTCAGACTCTGGATTTGTACGGTTTACTTTTGCTAGACCACAAGTTGAAGAAATTAGTTCAGGAGTTTCAAAATTTGCTAAAGCATTACAAAACTTAACAAACAACCGCCGGGAATAGATACCTCTGCGGTTGTTTAAAAGCGTGAAAATGTTATCTATTAAAAAAAATAATGAATACAATAGCAAACACAATAATACCTATCACATAAAAAGCGCTAAGACGAGCCCACTTCTTCCCTGTTTGTTGAAAATAGCTTGGATTTCCTTCTTTATTACTTTTCGATTGACCTATCATGATGGTTCCAATCACACCTACCAACAATACGATCACAACTAAAACCATGTTCCATAACATGTTCATACACCCACCTAATTATATTCATTTCATTATGTTTCAGAATAATAAACAGTGATCAGTTTGACTCCATCCAATTTCACATTTATTTTACCCATCCAATTTTAATGAAATCAATTTTTGAGGATTCTCTTAAACCAAATCCCATAAAAATCCAACCATCCCTGTAAATTTAAAGACACATTTTGAACCATAGAATGAGATTGAACATTTACTTTATTTCGATACAATGGAATGATATTCATTTTTTCCAATAATTCATTTTCTATTTCCTGCAATAATTGAATTCGATCCTTCTGAACTTTAGTTTGATAAATTTTCAAACTCTTTCTTCGTATTTCTTCTTTAAAAGAAGAGGTTAAGTGAGTGTACAGAAAACTATTTTTCGTTAGCAGCATATGTAAAAAACAAAGTTCAAATTGTTCATTAAAGTTTGCACTATCATGAAGGATATCAGCTTCTTTTAAAATACGAGGCTGCAGTAACACATCTGCCTCTAAATATGAGGGTTGAATCCAAATACCCACTTTATCACATTGTTCTTGAATCCAACTACAATCTTCAACATGGTCTTGATCGGCAAAAGTATATAATTTAAGTCTTTCTCCATTATATCCACTCTTTTTAATAAGCTCATTCACTTCTTCATGGTTACTATATTCATATTCTCGGCTGATTACAGGTAATAAATTATTTGCCGCTTCGTTCCTAGATCCTCCTAAAGCTTTCATTAAATCAACTCGATTCATGATGCTTTGAAGTGCTTTTCGAAAATAAATATTTTGGATTGGTCCATGCTTATTAAGATTAAAGGTTACATACTGTACATTCCATTCATTTAAAGCTGTATCTCTCCAATTTGGATCTACATGCCCTTTAATTTGATGATGAGCATGTGGAGTATATAAAACTTCATTAAGCTTTTGATCTTTTAGATTGAAATCATCTGTAAAATTCCAAAGCTCTACACGATCTAAAAAAGGACGTTCACGAAAGTACACATCATTAGCTTCTAAAACAAGCATTGACTCATCATTTCGTATTAACTTAAATGGTCCTGAACCTATAAGAAAGTCGTTCGAGTGAACTGCTTCATTTTGACAACTCAAAATGGATAGATGCTCATCTGACAATATATGTAAAAATAGATGATTTTCATGATAAAGTCGAACTTGAATCGTATATTCATCTAGAACTTCAATGTCTTTAACATCTTCAAGCATCCAACCATGCAAATTGTGGCTGTCATTTCTAAATCGTTGAAATGTGTAATAAACATCTGAAGCAGTCAACAGTTCTCCATTATGAAATTTAATTCCCTTTCTTAAATAAAAAGTCCATTCCTTAGCATCTTGATTCGTTTCCCAATAAAATGCAATGTGTGGCTCTATCTCCTCTGCTTCCGCATTAAAACAAACTAATGTGTCGCATATTTGTTTCACAATGTGACTTTCTGAACGTAGAGACACATGTATGGGATCAAGCCTATTAATGGGCAGTACACTGACCTTAAAACGCAGCGTATCCATTTTTTTCTGATCAAAAGAAACGGAATGATAACCAAACACTGTATCTATCCACAAATGAAATTGTTTATACACAGATGGAAATCTTATTTTATATTTTTGAATATACGCTTTTGCATCTATTAATTCTCCACTTTTAACTATTGTAACAGATCGATCAAAAATCAAATCCGAAGGCTCCACAAGAAATGTGATTTTAGAACGATTGCCTCGACCTCTTCCTGGATACCAGACCAGCCAATGTTCATCTTCCATTTTTTTTAGAATCAATCTACTGTTTCGTGTAGTACAAAAAAAGATTCTAGATACGACTTCTAAGGACAGCTCTAACTTCTCATCTTTCTTTATCTCAGAAAAATGTGAATATAGCTTTATATAATCATCAATTAAATTCATTTTTTATCCCTCAAATCAAGTACATTAAAGTTTCATATAAAAGCGGAAAAAAAGCTGTATCTCATTCTACCCTTTTTTCATTTTGTTTTCCAATATAAAATGCTTCAAGTAAAGGGAGTGAGGACATGGAACTAATTCATAAAATAAAAAAAAGATATGACGCACCAATATGGGTACGTTTATTCGGAGAACTATTAACAAGCACAACGGGATCAATGTTAGCTCCGTTCCTTGTTATATATTTGCATCAAAAGTTAGACGGAAGTGTGTTGTTGCCAATGTTGATCATTGGATTGCAGCCACTTTCTGAAATATTTGTCACTCTATTGGGTGGGAGACTTACAGACAGATTTGGACGTAAATCGATAACACTTATCGCATTGTTTTTACAAGCAAGTGCGATGGCAGGATTTATCTTTGCTGATTCTATTGTCCTGTTTGTCATTTTATATATGATGAATGGAATCGGTCGTGGATTATATATTCCTGCTCAGCGGGCTCAAATAACGGATGCAACGGAAGAAGGAAAAAGAGCAGAAGTCTTTGCGGTCATCAATACAGCTGGTGCAATAGGGATGGCCATTGGTCCTTTATTGGGATCCATTATTTTCTTCTATAATCCGGTGATTATATTTGGAATGGAAGCATCCGCTCTTCTGGTTTATTTACTTGTAGTCTGGTTGAAGATGCCTGAAACGGTACCTGTTGTTCATCGTGAAATTCATTCTTCAAATAATGAAATAAAAAAACGGTATACCTTCATTCAAATGATCACTAAACATTATGTAGTCCTTGGATTAATGGTTTTCACTCTTCCTATTAGTTTCTTTTATTCACAATTAGAGAGTAATTACCGAATTTATATACAAGAACTGTTTCCTAACTTTATATTTATTCTTGCTATTCTCTCTAGTGTTAAAGCGATTATGGATATTATATTACAAATTGGTCTAGTGAAATGGACAGAGCGCTTATCAATGCAAAAAGTGGTTGTAATTTCATATGGTTCTTATGTTATCGCTGCTATTTTTTATGGCATTTCATCTAATCTTACGCTCTTGCTCGTTACACAATTGATATTAGTTGTTGCGGAGAGTATAGGATTGAACCACTTTCTTAAATTTGTTGCCAAACTTGCCCCTGAACACCAACGTGGACTTTATTTTTCGATTTACGGAACGCATTGGGATATTTCGAGATTTGTCGGTCCTTTTTTAGGAGGACTTATTTTTCTTCATTTTGGAGGAGCAGCCTTGTTTTATTTGGCTGCCATATTTCTCGTGATTGGAGGAGTTTGTCAGTTTTTCTTTGTAAAATATATTGAAGACACCAAAAGTAGAATTGATCGAATTCATAAATATTCTGCATAATGAATCACATGTAAACCTCTTTAGGTAAAACAATCGTAACTGTCGTCCCTTTATTCAATCCACTAACAATAGAAAGCTGTCCCTTATGAAGTTGGACGAGTTGTGCTACTACAGCTAGTCCAATTCCTGTCCCTTCTTTATTTGCATCCACTTGATAAAATTTTTGTATCACTTGTTTTTGGTGATTTTCTTCTATTCCGATCCCATTGTCTTCCACACAGATTTCGATTTCATTTTCATTAAGATTCTTCGCTGCAACCTTAATCATACCCTCATTATTGGAAAACTTGATTGCATTATCAATGATGTTGATAAATACCTGTTTCAAACGGTTTTTATCGGCAATAATTTGAATGGATTCTATATCTTCAGATTGAATTTGAATTTTTTTTCGCTGTGCTTTTATTTTCATTTGTAAAATCACTTCATCAAGTAATTCAGATAGAGAAAATTTAGAAATAGACAGATTTAAATTATTCGCTTCTAACCTTGAAAAATCTAATAGCTCCTCTACTAATTCCATTAAACGATCTGTTTCTTTATTAATAATCTTTAATCCTCGTTCTGTTTCTTCCCTTTTATCTAAACTGCCTGTTAAAATAGTATCACTCCAGCCTTTGATTCCTGTAAGTGGTGTTCTCAACTCATGAGACATGGAGGATATAAATTCATTCTTCAACTGTTCTGTTTTGTTAATTTCCACTGCCATTTCATTAAAACTTTTAGAAAGAACACCGATTTCATCCTTGTCATTTTCATTTAGTTTAATATCATATCTTCCTTTTGCAATTTTACGTGATGCTTCAGTCACTTTTTTTATAGGGGCAGATATATTAGAGGCTAGTTTATAACTAATCACAAAAACAATCAACATAACAGCCAATCCTACTCCTAAACTTAACATGATAATATTTTTAATTTTTTGATCAATTTGCTCAAGTGAAGTCATATATCTCGCAATAATGGCTACTTTTCCATCTACTAAAATCGGTACAGAGACAGACATTATTTTTTCGTTTGTTACTTCATTAGTCCCCTTCCAAACTCCTTCTTCTCCGAGTAAAGCTTGTTTCACATCCTCTGTATTCACTTTTCTATTTATATTGAATCCACTTGTTGTTGTTAATACAGTCCCGTCAATTTTTATAAGCTGCAATTCTGCTGGATTGAAAGCAAAATTCTCTTTAAGTTGTGGTATGTTTTGTTTGAGATTACTAACAGAAAGAGTCATATAGCGATTCGCAAACACTGCTGTTGTTTGTGCATGATTCATAAGTGCATTAGAAACCCCATTATAATAATATTGATAGATTACGGTGAAAAACACACCTTGAAGAAGTAAAATCGTGATTAAGATAATGAACATAAAATTCAATACGATCTTTTTTTTGATGCCATTCATTACAATTCACCTGTCCATTTATATCCATAACCCCAAACCGTTTCAATCCACTTTGGATCTGATGGGTCTTCTTCTATTTTTTGACGGAGTCTTCGCATATTTACATCCACAATTTTGGGATCACCGGGGTAATCAAGACCCCAAACATCATCTAATAAATCATTTCTACTCACAGCTTGTCCCTTCCGCTCTCGTAAATGTTTTAATATCATAAATTCAGTAGGTGTTAAATCAATCATCTTTCCATCTTTTTTCACTCTTTTCTCTTTAGAAAATAATGTGATGGATTCTTGATCTATTTTGTTGTTTTCTCCATCTGAAGATACATTCATTCTTCTTAACAATGAATAAATTCTTGCTATTAATTCAGAAGGGATAAATGGTTTATTAATATAATCATCCGCTCCTGACATTAATCCATGTACCCTGTCTACCTCTTGCACCCTTGCCGTTAGCATGATGATTCCAATTCGTTCATTTTTCGCTCTCATCTCTTTACACACTTGAAAACCGTCTATTCCAGGCAGCATAACATCTAACAATGCAATATCAATTTGATCCTTATTTTCAGAAAAAAGTTCTAATGCCTGTTCTCCTGTTTCCGCCTCAATCACTCTATAACCGTTTCTCTCCAAATTTACAGTGATAAAACTACGTATGCTCATTTCATCTTCTAAAACTAGGATCGTTTTCATTTATCCCATCACCTCTTCAATTAAAGGAAACCCTCGGATTTTATCGTTAAATTATTGAAGATGAAAATAGGTGCGTAACTCAGCGTTGTTTACAGTCGTTATAAATACATATTCATGATTTCTACCTAATTCATATGTATTTTCTTCTGGTTCCCACTCCTCCACTGGTACAGAAATCACGTTAAAAACTAATTTACCTTCGTCAATTGTTATAAAGGAGAATTCATTTTCATTAGAGTTTTCAATTGTTAATAAATCATTCCATTTCATAGGAAACTCAAAATAAAACCCTTTTTGATACTCATAAAATCTCTGTACTTTTAATTCCAGCCCATCTTTCACATACCACTGATAATACGAGGTAATATACGGTGTAGATGCATAAGATTCATCTTCAAAACCAACAGGAGGAATTAATTTACCAATCTCTATAATCCCATCCATATCTACATCTTCACTATTTACAGGGTACTCTTTCCAAGTTATATTTTCCATTTCCTCAGAAGCTTTTTGAAGTTGATTTTGTTCTAATAATAAAACTTCAGTATAGGCAGCATGAGCCCCTACTTGAATATCCAATACTAGCCCCTTCTTATCATTTGTAACAAAACCTGAAATGACGTTTTCATAACTCCCAAATTCGTCTAGTAACATTTGATCAAGAGCTATAAATCCATTTTGTTTATAGAGATATGAGGTTACTTCTGCTGACACCCCTCGATTGACTAATAAAACGGTTAGTTCATTTAATCCATCCTGATTTAAATCGTCTACAATAAATTTAGAATAAGCTGTATCAAATAGTGGCTGAATATTTCCTTTCTGCCAATGATAAATATTTAAACCTTTTTCTAAAACACCATTAGCATAACCTGCAATAATTTCTAAATTGTGATCTCCTGTTACATCAGCAAACTGTAAGTCATATAATTCAATTCCAAAACCTGAAATGGTTTGATCCAAACGCCATGTCCCTTTAACTTCTATAAAAACCAAACCTATTAACTCGTACGTCTTAAGATCATAATAAAAAACAACAGCTTCATCTATATCATCCTGATCTAAATCAATAAGTGAATAGGGTGAAGAGTCCCCTTTTTCCACTGGACTAAGCAGCTTTGCTCCTGATGGCAAAACTGCTTGTACAGCGTTAACTAAGATGGATTGATCTTCTTCCAGCTTAGGAGGCTTTATTAGAGTTGTAGGTGACTCAAGTACATTACATCCAGAAAGTATATACAGAAGAAATAATAAAGGGCATGTTATTTTCATTATTTTTAACAATTACATCACTCATTTATCCCAAATTCATAATTTTCATTCGATATTAGTTTGTCTTAATTGTCACTGTTCTAGTATCTTGATTCCAATTCACATCTGCACCAAATGCTTCACTCACAAATCTAAGAGGAACCATCGTTGAACCTTCTATTATTTTTGAAGGCTGTAATAAAGTAATGGATTTACCATTAACTTGCGCTGCATCCTCACCTACAGTTAATAAGATTTCAACATCATCTTTTTCTGCTGTAACTGTTTTTGATTCATTATTCCACTTTACTACTGCACCTAACTCTTCGAATATTCCTCTTAATGGAACCAATGTTGTATCATTCATAATAACAGGAGATTGAGCGTAACTTTGAACTTCTCCATTAATAACTATGCTTATTTCATCGGGGCTAGTTACCTCTTCCCCATACGTATGATCCATTCTTTCATTTTCAAATGCAATTGAGATTTTAGGTGTACCAAAATTACCAGAGGCGATTTCATACTCGTTAAAAATAAATACCATTTTTGCATTCTCTACATAAAAAGCTTGATCTTCCCTAATACCTTCAAATCCCGAGTCACCAGTGAAATAAAGTTCTGGATTTTTAGCGATCTCATTAGAGATAAATTCATTGATTAGCTCTAAGTCCATTAAATCTGAAGCACTCACTTCCTCTGCCTCAGCTTGATTCACTATATTTACTGAATCAACAGTACTATTTGCATTTGCACCACCTGTGTAAGTTGATGAGTTTATCACAATAGAAACGATATCACTAAATAATTTCATATCATAGTTCATATCCAAAGTGTACTTGTGGTAAGTCCAATCGTTTTCTTTTGCTTCTTCTGCAAATTCTTCTGCATTACTTTTTATTTCCTCTATATTTTGTTCAAATTTCTTTTTGATCTTCTCGTTGATTTCCTTTTGAAATTCCTTGTCTATTAAACCTTGAATTTCTGGCAGGATCGCATTTACTGCTACCTCGTCATTTTCAAAAGACAGATCATGTTCTTTTATCGTTATTACCTGCTCAATGCTCTGAGCCAATTGCAATTGTGACGTCATATTCGTTCCTTGTAATGGGAATTGATTCGCTAAGCTAGGTTGCATAGCTCCTCCGATTAATAGTGTTCCTGCTAATGTAATGATCATTGCATTTTTTTTCATGTTTATCTCTCCTTTGATGTATGTTGCTTAAATTATATTTAAGGCTCATTTAAGGCTCATCCTACCCATTGTAATTCTATGAATCATTTTTCAAACTCGTTTTTGTTTCTGTAATCATCCTACTATAAAAATATAGGTAGATGGTTACAAAGAAGTTACATTTCGTTTCTATAACAAAAATTCCTATTGGGGTCTTTCGAAGAGGTTTCCCAATACTTCATGTAACCCTCAAAAGATTTAATGAATTTTAAATAGAGGAAAACGAGCAAATAGGGCTAAGAAATTCCCCTAATTTCGTATGATATGTTGAAATTAAAAAAATAAGGGAAAAATTTTCCCTTATTTTCATTTCAGGATGAGGAGTAAGGTATTTTCACAAAGATATAGACCTATCTTTGTTCATAGTTTTTTACTCAAGCCGTTTTTTCAGTTACTTGTTTATTTGATGAAACGGAGGATTTCACAAACAAACCTGTATAAACCAATAATATGCCTAGCATAATCACAATCCCAATATATACTGACATCATTGTAGGGATCAAATAGGCACCTATAATGATGGTAGATCGTGCAATTAAATCAGCTCCGCTAAAGGAAATACCTGCAAAAGCTAAATAAGAACCTCTTTTATCATCAGGAATCATGTTAGCCTGCTCCGCATTCCTTACTGGGGAATATACTAACTCTCCTATCGTAGCAATAAAATTGAATAAAATTAGAATGAGCAGCGAATTTGCTGAGGTAATTGTGATATAGCCAATGGCATATATCATAAGTCCTATTAACAACACCTTCTGACTGCTGAAGCGGTTCGTAAATTTGTTAACCATAAATGTTAAACATACTACTAAAAGCATGTTTTGGATATTAAGAATACTTAACATATGAACGCCTACAATTTTATACTGTCCAATTTCAATAGGTTGGAACGATTCTGCTAAACGTACACCTATGTAACTATTTTTTGAAAACTCAGCTGCAAGGATAAACATATATCCTACAACTACTTTAACAAATGGTTTGTCTTGCAATGCTATTTTATAGTTTTGTATTAAATCTAAAAATACATTATGATGCTGTTTTTTTAACATTCTCTTTTGCTCATCTATTAACCAGATTTTATAAGCAATCGGAAGCATAGAAGAAGTTATACAAAGTAAAGAAAACAACAAAATTTGGTGGTTTAAATATAATAAACCTCCTAAAGCAGCACCAATGGCCATAGATAAATTTACAAGCCAATAATCAATAGTATATACAGATTTACGATTTTCAGGTGTTGTTGAATCGAGAATAATTGCGTGCATTGCTGGTCGACCTAAACTGCTGGTCACTATGAATCCTACGTAAGCAATCGCAAATATCCAGATTAAGTTATCTTTAGGTAATAAGCTAATCGTCATAAATAAAAACATCAAAGCACTTAATGAGGATGTAATTAGCAACACTTTTTTTCGAGGGAGGCGATCCGAAATATAACCACCAATCAAATTAACAAAAAAACCAATAAAAACTGTAATGATTAAAAATATTCCTGCCCAAACTTTATTCATTTCTTGAGCAAAAAACAATGCCATAAAGGGCATTACAGCAGAAAATACAACTCGACTAAAAAAAGATGTAATTAAACGAACTTTGATATTTTGTGGGTAGTCTTTCCAACTCATCTTGTCACTCTCCTTCGTGTATTGTATATTAAACTAGACTCAATATATTAAAAATGGACATTTTAAATAATTACGTCCACTTTTACAAGGAGAGTATGATGGATAAAAACTTATTAAGATTATGGCAATCCGTATCTTCAGGAAGCAGTAAAAAGGAACACTTAGCTGAAGTATTAGGATTAAGTCTAAAACAGACAACTAGGTATATTCACAAATGGACAAAGGAAGGTTGGCTAACCTTTACTTCTGGTCGTGGTAGAGGTAATGTCTCTAAACTACAGTGGTTAAAAAATGTAGAAGAAATATATGAGGATCACATTATGAAAATGATGGATCAAGAACCCATTGAAATTACTAGTAAATATTTATTGTTTGATTGGTCCATAGAAAGTAAACAGCGTTTGCTTAAAAAATTTCATTCCAAGTTTGGATATACTCAAAGTACAAATGTATATGATAAATTGATTGTCCCAAGAAAATACCCATTTCTTACTATTCATCCATTAGAATCTGCTGATATTCAAAGTGCTAATATTGTAGCCAATGTCTATAATAAATTGGTTTCTATCGATGAAAAAGGAGTAGTCTTGCCTGAATTAGCACACAGTTGGGATCTAACTTCTTACAAACTAAGGTTATATTTGAAAAAAGATATAAAGTTCCATGATGGTTCCGTACTGAGTGCTGAGGATGTGGTGTTTTGCCTTCAAAGATTGCGTAATCATGAAGATTTCAGAGGACTCTGGAAACATGCAGATAATATCAGTGCTCTGTCTCCTTTAATTGTAGATATTGACTTCTCATCTGGCTGGAGTTGTAGTCTTCAAATGCTTAGTAAATTGAACGCCTGCATATATAAAGAAGTGAATGGAAGGTTATTTGGAACTGGATGCTTTTATATAGAAGAAAATAATGAGTTTAAGACTACTTTATTAGCTTTCAAGGACTATTTTCAAGAAAGGCCACTGCTTGATGCTGTTGAATTTGTGCAAGTTCCTCTAGATTTTGATATGATTTATCGTTCAGCTAATCAAGAGAAAGAGGACTCCACTTTTCAGGTTGAAAGCAATTCAGGCTTTGGTGTAATCATCATGAATACATTTCGTCAGTCCGCAATTCAGCACAAGGGAGTCCGTGATTATTTACATTACATTATAGGAAAACAACGTCATGAAATCGATAAAGTATCGACTCGTCTTATAGCCAATCATGAAGGATGCTTAATCGGTCAAAGCCAACTTTATATGTTAAAAGAGGTGGAACGACCACATTTTACAGAACCAATTATAATACGTGGAGTCAATTATACAGAACAAACAACGATGTGGTTAAAAGAAACACTAGAAAAAGAAAATATCCCAGTCGAAATCAAATGGCTTTCTTTTGAAGATACAATTAAGCGGAAAGGGAATGAACATTTTGACCTTTTTATTCATGGAGAAGGCTTTGAAATAAATCATGATTTTTCTTTTTATTACTTCTTACAAAATGGACGATCACCATTAGCTAATGTGTTAGAAACGGATCCAACCTTATTAGCATTGTTAAATAATTACGTGAATACACCATTTAAAAAATGGAATTCATTGAATTTACAAATGGAAAAAACATTGATAAGTAGTTCAATTATGATTCCACTTTATTATAGTAAAAGACAGATTCCCTTCTCTCATGACTTAATGAATATTAACATCACACACTTTGGTTATGTTGATTTTTCCAAGCTATGGGTAAAGCCTAATCTGACCAAAAAAGCACACTGAAATTCAGATTAAACAATGCCCGCAACTAAACTCGTGATCATAACGAATAGAAACCCTAACATAAATAATACAAACGGGAATAAAATAACTCTCTTTCTATAGAGTACAGGTAATATGGGAACAAACAAACTGAATACTAAAGCCATAACCAATGAGATCACACCTGAAATATTCAAAGTTAATGAAATCGATAGTAAGTAAATAACTGGAACAAATATAAAGATCCCTGGAATCGCCAATAATAATAACACAAAATTGCTATAGCTATCTCGTCTTAAATTTTCACCTCTAATGAATACATAGAACATACCCAACAAACTAGTGAGTAGCGGCCAAGTAAATAAATAGCTGGCTCCTGGCAAGAACAAACTGCAAACAATCATGAAAGTGAACCATATCCATAATACACCAAAGCTTAAGTTATTTTGATTTATTTTTCGATTTAATAGTTGGTAAACAAGGATAAATAACGCAGAAATTTGCAGTGCAAAGCCAATTAAAAACATATCACTATAACGATGATCCATAATGAATGTAGACTCAAAATCAGAAAATAAGTTATACACTGCATTCCATTCTAGTTGAAAGATAGCGTATACAAACCCTAATAAAACAATATAAACAAACATACTAATGACAGTCCCTCTAAATGAAAGCATTTGTTTTCTAATTCCATAGATAAAAATAAATATAAACAATAATGCAATGGCTATCATGAATGGAATGACGAGTTTGCTTGAATAAGAGATAAACTGCTTGCTAAAAACAGTAAAATATACTGCATTGTCATCTTTTTCATTCCCCAATTCCATATTCCCTAACGATTGAACTAAACTCAATGCATTATCACCTTGACCTTGCATCGTCCCCACATTTAAATTGTCTACACTATCCTCTAGTGTATGGTAAGCGTCTAATCCAATAATAGGCGCAAAATTCAAACCCTGCATACCTGATTCTATAAAGACTGTGAAATCTGTATAATTAGGCATTCTTTTATAAACTTCATATGAAAAAGAATAAGCTACTGGGTAAGGTGCCTTTTTGAATTCATTTATCAGCAATCCGTTCTGATCACTTGTTTCAAACATAATTGAAGGACCGCTATTACCACGAGCTTCTAAATTAACGACAAATTCTACTTCATTTGACCAAGGATGTTCATTCACAAAAGCCTGAGCACCGAGCGTTCCTTTCCCATAATCGCCCTTCTCTTCCGCATCCGTGAACAATAAAACAAGATCATGTTTAATAGAATCCCCTTCTATAATGGCTCTTGATACTTCTAGTATAGTCGCTACACCCATACCATCATCTGCTGCGCCTGGAGATTCAGAAACAGTATCGTAATGTGCAGAAAGCATTATTACAGAATCAGAATTTGTCCCATTGATTCTAGCCATAATATTCTTAAATTCACCTGCTTCTTGTATTTCAGGATCAAGACCTAGGTCATTCAGTTCATTGAATATATAATTACGAACGTTTTCATGTTCTTCAGATCCAACGGGATGTGGTTCTTTTGCTATCACCTCTAAATGCAGCATTGCTCTTTCGGCAGAAAATTGTGTTGAATCTGCATTGAATTCCATCGGTGCTGGCGTTTTTAAAACCATAAGACTAAAAAATATAGACAACAAAATAACAAAAATAAAAAAGAAGACCATCAAACGACTGGAGTATACGTTTAAATGTTGGTCATATCCCGTTCTAAATTGTAAATTCATGGAGTATCATCACGCTCCCTTCAAATACAATATTTTGTTTGGGTTTTTAATTTTGTACTATTAATTTAGCTTATTCATATCAACTAAAAATCAGAAGCAGACCCCAATTTAATATGTTGAGAACGATATGTGACCACCTTGATAAAATCCATCTTTAAACACATAGTTCATCTTAAGTTCACCAATATACATAGCTGGTGTAATTTGTACTCCTGCTGTTGGCAGACAAGGTATTATTTTCAACATTATAGGTGATATGATTTCTTATTACTGCTTTTTTAAATAGATGGCTCTCTTCGATTGTTTCGATTTCTTCATAAGGTACAACATAAGCTTCTTCTCCATCTATAATGATCTTAACGCCTTCGTTAGAAACAATCCCACTAAACTTTCTCATCAATGCAATCTCCGCATCTTCAACTCGTGCTTCAAACAGCATATAATGATCAAATACATGTAATTCTGAATAATGCATGCCAATTCCATATCCAGTGGTCAATACCACTGCTATTTCTTTTTTTTGATCATCATTTAAATCAACTGCATAGATCTCAGGCAAAAAATGTTTTGGTCCATCTACATTTCTCCAAGCAAATGTTTTTTTATTAGTTATTGTCACGATCCCAAGTTGCTTTTTTATTAAACACTTCAGAAACTGTTTCTAATGGAAATAGAACCTTATCATTCATTACCTGAGGTGAGACATCTGTTTTATTTCGTAACCGTTCAAAATAACTTTAATCACATCATCTGCCGATATAGCAAAAGTTGCAAAAACAAATATCACACAAGTTATACTTGAAATGATGAATGTATTTTTCATTTTCATAATAAACATCCTTCCATTTGAATTTGAATCTCTAAATTAACTTGTGTCTTTTCCAATACTCAAAAATTTAAAGTTTCGTCATCTAATTATTGTCCATAAGTTTATTTATAGTTAATGCACTTTTTTTGAGAATGATATGTGATCTCCGTAATAAAATCCATCTCCATACACATACTTCATCCTCAATTCACCAATAAACCTGCTAGGGGCAATTTGTATACCTGCTGTTGCATATAATATATTATTTTCAACGTAATAATCTTGTAAATCCTTTATGGTTGGAACTTTATATAAAAGCCCCTTTTTTTTCGCCTGAAATTGAGTTACATCATATGGGGCAGAAAATGCTTCCTTCCCATTAATTTTTATATTAATCCCTTCATCTGTAAGACTCCCACTGAAGTTTTCCATAAATAAGATATCTGCTTTTTCTACTGGAATTTCTGACAGGGAATTTTTATCAAAAACATATAATTCTTTCTGACTGATCCCTGTTCCATGGTCTGTTGTCACAACCACTACAATTTCTTTTTTGTGGTCGCCATTCAAATCTGCTTCATATATTTTTGGAAAATATGTAGGGTTCCAAGTAGTTCTCCAAGCAAAAACTCGTTCATGACTATCTGTTTTGATTTTAAGATTGTGATAATAGCTTCCGTATGTTCCTAACGTTCCAAAAATCTTGACACTGCCAGTATTTAATTCTTTTAACTCTGAAAGAAACTCTTCCTTATCATTGATTAATACATGTTTGGCATATTGATCCCAAAACACTCTTTTCCCATATGCCGTAGAAATGAAACTTAATGGGACCATCACTCGGTTATCTACAATTTGTGGAGAGACATCTGGGGTCATTTCCAAATCATTTATAAAAATCTTAACTCTATCTTCAGCCAATACAATGAATGTTACAAAAGCAAATAGTACACAAGATATATTTAAAATAATTAATGTATTTATTATTTTCATATTAGAAATCCTTTCATTTGACTTCTAATTATTTTGTCTTTTTCATCCTTATTCATACAAAAAAAGCCTGGCAAAATGCCAAGCCTATAATAAAAAATTTATTTAACATTGAACTATATTCCCACCAAGTTCCATCGAACCAGATGGCATTCCCCAGCTTTCACTATCTCTTCTTTTAGTGAATAAGAAATGCTCTCTATCATTTTGAATCATGGTACGTACTGAAGGAACAATAAGTTCAGTATGACCAACTAAATTTCTTGATTTTCCTATCTATGAATCTTCCCAATCAGTAGACATCTCGTTCTATTCTTCTATTTCAAAGATAGAATCAACCACTATTGGAAGCTGATCTCTTAATGAATTAGCGCCAAAGACAGATCTTGCATGGTCACCTTTGTGTCCAAATACTTCTAACATCAGATCAGAGCAACCATTTAATACTTTATGCGGCTCTTCAAATTCAGCAGAAGAGTTAATAAATCCTTGGATTTTCACCACTCTTTTTACTTTATCTAATGAACCTAACGCATCTTTTATAACGGCCAACACTTCAATTCCTGCCTGCTTTGCAAATTCATACCCTTGTTCTGTTGTAAATTCCTTGCCAAGTTTTCCTCTCGGATTTCCAGAAGGTCCTTTCCCCGAAACATACAACAATCCATTTACGATTGCAAAATTTGAATATTTTGCAGCTGGTGCACTCGCTTCAGGTAAAACAATATCTAATTCTTTTAATTTTTTTTCTATTACAGACATGTAAGTTCCCTCCTGATATCATTTTGTAATTGAAAATGATTTAAATGAAAGCTTATCCAACTATTGGAACTCAGTCAAGGTTTTTTTATGAATTTGAAGGAAATAATTTAAACTGTATATTATCACTACGACTATGATAAAATTTAACAAAGAATAGGGTATTCAAAAAGCTCACACAAACTATCGCATTGAAGGAAGGTATAAATATGGAAACTAGAGTATTAGGCAGTACAGGCATTAAGGTTTCTGAGATTGGATTTGGCGCATGGCAATTAGGTAATGCAAAAGACTGGGGAAGCATGACTGAGCAAGAAGCTGTCAATTTAGTTCATACAGCCTTAGACCAAGGATGCAATTTTTTTGACACTGCACCTGGTTATGGCGGTGGAAAAAGTGAGGAATTGCTAGGTAAAGCCTTTACAGGGAAAAGAGATCAAGTAGTCATCAACACAAAGGTTGGTAAAGATTACAGTCCAAATCAATTAAAAACATCTCTTGAAACAAGCTTAAAAAGATTACAAACTGAGTATATCGACACAATATTATTACATAACCCACCATTTGAATTTTTAAATGGTGAAAGCCCCATCTATGAAGAATTAGAGAAACTGAAAAAAGAAGGTAAGATTAGAGCGTATGGCGCTTCAGTTGATTCTAGCAAAGAAATGTTGGAGGTTATTCAAAAAACAGACAGTCAAGTGTTAGAAGTGTTGTTTAACATTTTCCACCAAGAAACAGCTGCTGCATTTCCGATGGCACAAGAAAAAGGCGTTGGAATCATTGCCAAAGTTCCTCTTGATTCTGGATGGTTGTCTGGAAAATACAATGCAAGCAGTCAGTTCGAAGGCATTCGCAGTAGATGGTCAGAAGAGGATATTCAGCGTCGGTTTGAGCTTTTAAATAAAATTGAATTTGTTACACAAGAGGATACTACGTTAATACAAGCTGCTTTAAGATTCATCCTATCTTACGATGCAATATCTACAGTGATTCCAGGTATAAAAAATGAAGAGCAATTATTCAGCAATTTGTCCGCGAGTAACTTAAAAATGAATTATGAAATCAAACAACAGCTCCAAAACTTCTGGGAAAAAGAGCTTAAGGGCAACCCTGTTCCATGGTAAGAGATCAAAATAATATATCATCTAAACAGCCTTCCAAATCACTAATCAAACGATTTGGAGGGTTTTTTTCTTCAAATTTATATTTTTATACCCAAATCATATTTTTTGTGAACCAAATATCTAGATGAAATATCTAATAAGTAAATGATGAAACAGTCTGGTTCAGAAAATCATAAAAGGAGGGTATTTATTTGTGGAATATGATAAGTGGGTTAAACTTGCACAAAAAGGGGATCAAGATGCTTTTGTTCTATTAATCAAAAACAATGAGAATTCGATGTATAGAGTAGCTAGATCCTTTTTTAAAGATGATATAGATTGTGCCGACGTTATACAAGAAACCATTCTAAAAGCTTTCCAATCTTTAAAAAACCTAAAAGAGCCTAAATATTTCAAAACATGGTTGATTCGCATACTAATTAACGAATGCAAAAAAATGATTATATCAAAAAAGAAGGTTGTAAATGAAGTTGTGGAAGAAACAAAGGTGGATTCATATCATTCTATCGAAATACAAGAAGCGATCGATTCTTTGGATGTAGATATTCGAACCATTACTGTGCTGTTTTATTTGGAGGATCGCCCTGTGAAAGAAATAGCCAAATTATTAGAAATACCTGAAGGGACAGTCAAATCTAGATTAAACAGAGCTCGCTCCAAATTAGCAAACTTACTTCAAAGTGAAAATGAGAGGAGTGTTAGAGATGGAAAATAATAGTGTGGACTCAGAACTCAGAAAGATTTTGAGAGAAAGTGAACCAGAAATTCCTACTACCATTCAAAAACGTATCGATCAAACTTTAACAAAATTGCCAACTGCAAAAAAGAAAAACAAATTTCTCAAAAGATTTTTAATTACATCGTCTGTAACGGTTGCATCATTTGCATTACTAATTGCTATCTCTATATCTTCTCCTAGCATCACAAACGCTTTAAAACAAGTTCCAGTAATCGAATACGTCTTTCAGCTTTTAGAGAATAAAGGGTTAAATAAAGCCAACGAAATGGGGTTAATTTCAAATATTGATCAGAATGCAACCGATGAAAATATTACAGTCAGTATCATTGAGGTTTTTAATGACGGCATAAATATCTCAGTAGGATATGCCATTCATTTTTCTGATAAATTAAACTCCTCAAATATTTTTCCTGATTTCAAAATTAAGCTAGATGGGAAATCTCCATCTTCTGTGTCAGTTGATACTAGCTCTGGACAATGGATAAATGATCTAACTTATATAAATATGTTTACTATCAATACAGATCAACCCTCATCAGAACAATTCCAATTTGATTTAATTATTGAACAAATCGGAGAAACAAAAGGAAATTGGTCATTCTCATTCCCACTTACAAAGGAAAAGAGTGAAACTACAACAATATTACCAATGCTGACAATAACAGAGGGAGAAACAACCATTATTATAGAGGAAGTGAATTTCACCTTAACTAGCACGAAAATAAGAGCACAAATGCTTAAACCAGGAGTATTATATGACACATATGATGATTTTGAAGTCATAGATGATCAAGGTGAATCATTAAGAAGACATAATAGTGGCGTATCCTTTGGAAATGATGAAAATATAGTTCAATGGGAAGCTGAATACGAAGCAGTTCAGGAAGTACCAGCGTTTCTTACTGTCTGGTTCAGAGAGGGATTAGAAATTACAATTCCAATTGAATAAGCTGTTTAAAACACGTATCGGAGTCTCTCAGAGAGATCGTTGGATCCTTAATATCTTTCTTAACAAAGAAAAGACGGGGTTCTAACCCGTCTTTTTAAGATTCAAATCCTTCTTTTTTGGAACAAGAGAAACCACATAACTTAAAAGAATGACGTATACTGCAGCACTTATCCAACCAACCAGCATGATCGGAGACAGTTCAAATACAGATTGACCGTTATATGTTTGTATTCCAATTGAAAGCAATACAATGGACCAGAGAAAACCTGTCACATGGATTAAACTTTTCTGAGTCTGATCTTGCAAATGGCTTTTTCCCAGAAGCCATGCCAAGATTGGGATAAGTTGTACACCGTGAAAACCTAAGCCATGCAGCCATATGATATTTCCATCCATTCCAGTAAAACGACTTCCCAAAGAAGTAATCCAAAAACCAACAGCAAAAGATAATAAAACAGATAACATACCGTAACGTATAGCAACAACCATATTAGGTGAAAGCTTTATCGTACTAGGTCGAAAAATTTGCCAAGTAAAGAATAAGTATGTAAGGATAATCAAAATGGCATTGAGACCAAACATTGAGCCTAATGTAATATCAAATGGTGCTGTACTAGATGAGAATCTAGGATCTATTCCTCTAAAATGCTGTGTTGTCTCAATCAGTATCGAAATTAAAAAAGTAATAAGAACAGAAAACCTAAAAACATGTCCACTTATCCTAGAAAAGTTAGCAAAAGGCATAAGAAATGCTGTAGTCAGGGCAAACAATCCAATGGCAAAATCAAATGAAACAGCTCTCAAAATATCACCTTCAGGAGGTACTATAGAACCGCCCCGAAAAACAATATAAATCAAACAAAAGATACCTGCCAAAAATCCTGCAATACCTGTAGATACTAATACTTTTTCTTGCCTTAACATAGTTTTTATATGATTCATTTTTTTCACGCTCCAATATAATTTCTTTCCTAAAATTACTATAGGATGTTTATACGGAACGCTAAATAGACCTAAGGCTAATTTATTTCCTAGACTTAGGTCTAGGCATTATTTCAATACCAAAAGAGAAGATATCCTTTTAAACTTAGATACCTTCTCTGCTTGCCATTCTTTCTAATTGCTGTTATCATTTAATGTCTTCTACAGATAAACCTTTCGGTGATTCTTCCCAGTATTCATAAACAGCATCATATTGTTCTAACTCCCACTGTTTTATTAAACTGTCGTGAATAATGCTTGAGTCAGGTAGTTGTAATTGATCTGAATTCATTTCTACTAAATATTCTCTTGCCTGCTTTAAATTAGTTATTTCCTTTGGAACAGCAATAACCAATGAACTAGGATAAGCATAACCTTCTATACCGTTAATCGTATAACCACTTCTTTCAATGTATGGTTTATCCTCAACTACTCCCTTAGTAAAAAATTCTTCTTTTACATAAACATGATATATCTTATTTTCAATGATTGGATATTTATCCAGTATTTCTTCTTCTGATATCGTTTCTCCATTAACTGCTGTTTTCTCATGAATACCTTGATTGTCAGATTCAGAATGGATAGAGTCACTAATAATGGAGCTATAATCATGAAATTGTACCTCAACACTAGCTAAACTATTAGAATTGCCCGATGCATCGACAGGTAGGATTGCAATCTTTAATGGAAGAATGTTATCTTTTAAAATTTGAAACTCTTCAATTTCTACTGAATACGTAGTATTTCCACTTGCCCATATTCTATCTAATCTTACTTCGTATTTTCCATTACATTCATTTTCACATAAGAAAACATCATAAAATGCAGTGTCATACTCAATACCATCCGTTTCAAACGTTAGAGTTCCTGAGATATAACCTGAATTTAAATTTTGATCTTTGAAGCTTGCATTTTTCAGTTTAGTATATGGGAAGACGTTGTCTACAGTTGCAGGTGTCTTGTTCATTCCTGCAAACACATGACCATCCATATCTTGAATCACTTTTTCTGCAATTGAAATCACAGGCATTTCAGCTCCATCAAACTCTGTAAGTTCCACTACGTTAATGATCACATTCGTTTTCACATTTTCAAAATATTCTTCAGCAACCGTCACTTCTGTTCCTGTTTCGTTTGCTCTATCTATTAATTGTTCAAGCAATTCCCCATCTAACTTTTGTTCAAATCTTACATCCTTAATCTGATATCCCTCCACTGTAAAGTAACTCTCTAATAAAGTAGACGGATCAATATCTTGTGTGAATTTTATAAAAATAGCATCTATTTTACCATTCTCATTTTCATCTCTGGTTTCAATTCTTTTTAAACCATTCTCCATCGTTACAATCTCAAATGAATCCTCAATGTTTTTTTCACTAGAAATACTTACTTTATTGGAAAGCCATTGATCTGAACTAAATATCATCTGATCTAAACTTTCAAATTCAAGTTTATTCTCATTCGCACTAACCGGAGTATCAATGGAATTTGTTAATCCTACTATTCCAATGGCAACAGCTAATAGAACTGCAATAGCTGACCACTTCTTGGACGTTTTTTTAAACATTTTTATCCTCCATATTCTTCTTTTTATATTTGTGATGTTGTTACTTGCCATTCCTACAGTAATAGGAATCAGGTTCGTTTTTGATAGCTTTGACAAAACATTAATAATCGTTTGTCCATATTTTAAATGTTCATTTTTCTCTAAATAGGATAGTACTTTTGCATCACATGCAATTTCGCAATCTGTGCGCATTTTTTGGAATGCATACCACACCAAAGGATTAAACCAGTGAATCGCTTGCAGCAAAATAGCTACCCCATTTATAAAGACATCTTTTCTTTTTAAATGCGTAAGTTCATGTAAAATCACATATTTTATTTCATCCCTAGATAATTCATTAACCATCTGTTTTGGCATTAATAATTTAGGAAAAACCATTCCCACAATTGAAGGAGTTTTAATCGTATCATCATAAATGATAGATACATTGGATGTGATCTTTAGTTTAGCTTTGCACTCTTCTAATATATTTAATAGAGCATCTTCTTTACATTTTGGCTGTTTCTTTAACTTCCAATGAAATCTTATATTTACTGTAGCAATAACTAAAAGAATGATGATTACACCAATAATCCAAATTATAATTATAGATTCATAATTTAGCTTAAAGGATACATCCTTCTGCTCTCCTGTTTCAAAAGCTATAACATTTTCTTCCCCTATAATTTCCACACTTTTCTCTTCCGTTGGTAGACTAACATTGGTCAGGTTCTTAGCAATCATTGCATCCTCATTTATTGGAGAAGCATCATGTGATTGTTGTATACCTTCTATTTCTTCAATCTGTTGAGAGATTTGCGGTAAAAAGTTAAAAATACTCACTGAACTTTCTGGTGTATATGGAACAATCAATCTTAATATTACTAGAAACCATATGTAATAATGCCAATGAGCGTTCAGACTGTCTTTGAATATTGCTTTTGTAAGTAAGATAATGCCTATTAGTACACTCGACATTATAGATAATCGTAAAATCGTTTCAAACATGGTTTCAAACAAAAGCACCTTCCCCATTCTTATCAAACCCATCGTGATGTTAGTGCATTAATCAATTGATTTTTTTATGAAGTGGAGGATATCCCCCACTTCTATCACATCCTCTACCCACCTAAGTAATCTTGTATTTCAATCGTACGAGTAGGCCCATAAACCTTTCCAGACACAGGAGTTACTTCGAAGGAATAGAAGTCCTGTTCCTCGAAACCAGAAAGCTTAAAATCAATAGAATAAGTTTTACTTTCATCAGGCAAGATTTCCATGCTTAATCCAGTATTCAATTGAAATAAAGATTCAACATAATGCTCAGCAAACGCGTCTACATATTTATTAGGGGTAGTCACCTCGTTATCTTTCATTACATCTACCGCCCAGAATTTTGCTAACTTATCCTTATCTATCCATAATTTTGAAGTTTGTTCTTCACCATCAAAGCTGACTAAATAATAATCAATAAAATGTTCATCAGGAGATGCGTCAAATGTAAGTGTTCCTTCGATGAAACCTTTTTGGAAATTAGTATCGGTAAAAGATAATTTACTATCTTTAAACCTAGGCCCAACAAAAGCAGTAGCTTGCATACCCTTTATCCCTTCAAAATATTTGCCATCTTCGTACTTAAGTTTGTCTCCTGTAATGGAAACTTTAGGTGAATATAATCCATCTGGATGTCCTTGCTCAGTGACTCGAACCCAAACTAATTCATTCTGCGGCAAGTCTTCATTAAAGTATTCATGTCTATAATACACATCTTCAACATTGTATCCCTCCACAGTGAAATACTCTTTAGACAATGTGCTAGGATCTATTCTTTTGGCAAATCTAATAATAATGTGTTCTATCTTTCCATTGAGATCCTGATCTCTTGTTGTAATATCCTGACTATCTAAGATTGCGTTGTAGCTGTCACTTTTTATTATTTTCTCAACCTGGACATTACTCATGCCTTCAAATAAGTTGCCATATAAATCTTTGATAGCACTTTTAGAAATTGAAACATTAGGTTTTTTGGAGCTATTTTCTGACTTTTGTTTAACACGTACTATTGCAATATTTTTTTCAACCTTATCTTCATCTATAAGGTAATTGTAGAATACATCCTCTACATCATACCCTTCTACTGAAAAGGAATCCTTTGATAAAGAACTTAGATCTATCTGTTTACTAAAGTTAAAGGATAGATAAGCAATTTCTGGTTCATCTGCTAATAAAACATCGTGTGCTGCAAAATTAGTTAATTCTAAGTCGTTTGTAAAATCTACAATTTCTTCAGAGTTAAAATTTGGATAGCTGATATTTCCACCAACATCAATAGCACGCAAACGGAATCTTAAAAATTCTGACTGATCTGTGATAAACAAACTATTTTCGATCAATTCTTTCTCAGTTATTTTAATATTCACAGCATATTTTGTACTACCATCTGGAATTACTGTACTAATGGCCTCTTCTGCTCGATTATCTTGATTTTCTAATAGGATTTCATAATGACTTATATCATAAAATACGTACTGATTATGAAACTCGAATGTTAATGTACCTTCAACAATATACGGATCAGGATTTTCATCTTCAAAAAATAAAGATTCATAACGAATTCCAACTGTTGGCGCAACTCTATCATTAGATATCTCATTATTTAGTCCTGTAAACAAATTTCCATCCTTATCTTTCAAAGTATCTTTATTAATTGAAATCTTAGGTGTCTCAGCTCCATCTCTATCCTCGAGTTCCATGACTTCTACAATTACGTTTGTATTTATTGCTTCATAATCTGCATCGGTAAATTTCTCTTCTTTAAAAAACTTAGTTTGATACTTCCCTTTCTCCTGATCTCTTAACATTGGTTCTAAAATCTCAGAAGACATATCATACTTCTCGGATGCTTCAGCCACTAATTGCTGAATTTTCTCTTCCTTTAATACCTTCTCTAAATGTACATCTTCCACCTGAAATCCCTCTACTGTAAAGTTGTTAACAGAAAGTGAGTTAGGATCTATTTCTTTTGTGAATTGGATGAAAATATGGTCTATTCTACCGTTCTCATTTTTATCTCTTGTTTCAATCACTTTTTGTCCATTTTCTAAAGTTACAATATCTAAAGTATCATCATTATTGGAATCACCTAGTGCACTCGTTAAACCTACTGAGCCAATACCTACTGCTAAAACGACAGCAATAATGGACCACTTCCAAGACGTTTGTTTAAACATTTTTATTCTCCATATTCTTCTTTTTATATTTGATTTGTTGTTAGCCATCCCTACTGCAACAGGAATGAAATTGGGTCTTGAGAGATTTGTTAACACACTTAAAATCGTTTTCCCATATTCAATATGTTCAGATTTTTCTAAATAAGATAACACGGACGCATCACAAGCTACTTCACAATCCTCACGCATTTTATAAAATGCATACCAAACTAAAGGATTAAACCAGTAAATCGCCTGAATCAATATAGTAATCCAGTTGATGAGAATGTCTTTTCTTTTTAAGTGAGTCAACTCATGTAAAAGTACATATTTCAGCTCATCATGAGATAATTGATCATTGATCCTTTTTGGCAGTACTATTTTTGGTTTCATAACGCCTATAATTGATGGCGTTTTTAAGTTCTCATCATATACAATCTGAATATTAGTCTTTATATTTAATTGCTGTTTACATTTAGCTAACAGCTCATTTAAGATTAGATCATCACATTTACGCTGCTTTCTTAGCTTCCAGTGAAATTTTATATTTACAAACAAAACCGTGGACAAGACAGATAATGCACCAAAGAGCCAAATAAGGCTAAAAACATCATATTTAAAATTCATAGATGTATCATTCTTTGATAAAGTACCTGGAACAGCATATTGAAGCACTGGATCAATCTTTCGTATACCATTTATATTTTCTGAAGATATATTGCTACTGATGATAGGAGTCTTAATTTCTCTAGAAGCATTATTCACTTCTTCACTTATTGAGTTTTCATTGTTTACTGAAAAATCACTTTTGCTTTCAAAAATAATAGATTCATGGATGCTAGAATCTGCTGTATTATCTACTTCAGTTCGTATCATAGAATTGACCTTTGGTAGGGTATTGCTAGTATATGTACTATCATCAAATGAATCGTCATAAACAATCTGATTATCATTAACAACTTTAAATTCATATTCAATTTCGGAACCCTGTGATTCTCGTAAACTTTCTATCACTTCATCCTGTTGTGAGATTTGCGGTAAAAAGTTAAATATACTCAATGAACTCTCTGGTGTATATGGAATCATCAATCTTAATATCACTAGAAACCATATGTAGTAGTGCCAACGTGCGTTCAGTCTATCTTTGAATATCACTTTTGTAAGTAAGATGATTCCTATGACAACACTACCCATAAAAGATAGATACAATATATATTTAGATAAATAGGTTAGATCCAATAGCTCCCTCTCCTTTCTTTAAACACATTTCCTATAAGTAAGTGCTCATAAGTCCTATTTCCATTATCGAAAAGTTTGTGCTTGTTCAAGTTACTTAGATCCCAGAAAGTCTTTCTTTGATGTCAATATAAACTTTCTGGATGACTATCAAAAGAGTACTCTATTTACAACCCTATTAAGAATCTTTTTTTCCATCTAATATGTCTTTCAGTTCCTCTATCTCATTTTGTGATAATTTCTCATCTTTAACAAAATTGGCAATAAACATTTGAAGCGATCCAGAATAAACCTTTTTTAAAAATGACTTCGTCTCTGTACTTTTACACTCTTCCTCCGTAACAAGCGGAAAGAATGATTTTAATCTGGATTCTTTCTTTTCACCAATAGCTTCTTTTTTTACTAATCTGCTAATTAAGGTGTGAATTGTTTTTGGACTCCAACTTGTAACTTCCTTTAACGCTTGAATAATCTCAGTTGATGTTAAAGGAGACTTTTCCCACAACACTTTCATAATTGACCACTCTGCCTCTGAAATTTTTGGAATTTCTTTAATCGTAAACATCTCCTTTATTTATTCAGTTTGATTCAAATTAATGTTTAACCCTGTACCAGTCCCTCTATTTCCACTCTCATCAAATGGAGTAATGTAAATATTAAATGGGCTTGTTCTATTGGGGAATTCAATATCAATGGAGTAATTCTCACTCCCATTTGCATACACTTTCGCAGTAGATTTTTCTACCATATTATACTCTTCATCATAGACCGTGACTTCATAGTGATCCACATCAAACTCACGTCTAACATCAAACATAAGTCTACCTTCAATGTGACTTTCAGTTGAACCTCCTTCTGTAAAACTAGCGTTATTTATGTAAGTAGCAAATGGACCAATATTATCGTAAGGAATCATATCTTGTATTCCGACAAAAGGATTTCCGTCCATATCTTTGAGCGCTTGTTTAGCTATCGTAACCTTCGGAGTTTCATTCCCATTTGGAATTTCACTATCATTTGTTATCCATATAATCACGTCAGTTCTGACATCTTCATAATCCTCTTCCCTAATCTCGCTTCTTGAATAGGCTCCATCCCCAGCCAATAATTGTTTCTCCCTCTCTTCATTAATTTCTTGTCTAAAATGAATATCCTCAATTTGATAACCTTCAACTGTAAAAAATTCTTTTAATAAAGAACTCGGATCAATATCTTTTGTGAATTTTATAAAAATGTAGTCGATATATCCACTCTCACTCCTTGAACCTTCAGTTCTGATTACTTTTTTACCTTCAATGGTAAGTATATCTAATTCAATATCATCACTGCCCGCAGTATTTTGCATATCGATTGGATCATCTTGATCTGAATCAAGATCTGATTCTCCTAAAGCATTCGTCAATCCAACTACTCCAATTCCTACTGCTAGGACTACTGCCATGATTGACCATTTCCATGATGTTCTTTTAAACATTTTTATTCTCCATATTCTTCTTTTTAAATTTGATTTATGATTAGACATCCCAACCGCAACTGGAATGAAATTTGGTCTAGATATTGCTGCCAACACATTAATAATTGTTTTTCCATATTCAACATGTTCAGATTTCTTAAGATGAGACAATACATAGGCATCGCAAGCAACTTCACAATCCGCACGCATTTTATAAAATGCATACCATACCAATGGATTAAACCAATAATTGGCTTGAACTATTATAGTAATCCAGTTAATGAAGATGTCCTTTCTTTTTAAATGAGTAAGTTCATGTAAAAGTACATACTTCATTTCATACTTAGACAACTGATTGACCATCTTTTTTGGTATTAAAAGTTTCGGGCGAAGCATACCTACAATGGATGGTGTTTTTATTGTGTCATCATAAATAATTGCTACATTTGTTTTTATATTTAATGTTTTCTTGCACCATTCTAAAAGAAGTAAAGTATCATGATCTTCACACATTTGTTGTAAACTAAGTTTTTTTTGAAACCTTACATTTGAATATAAAATCGTTAGCAGCATGATGATCATTCCAATAATCCAAATAAATCCCAACTTTTCATAATAAGAAAATTCCTCGTGGATAGACCTATTCATATTTATGTTGTTCAATGCCATTTGATATTCATAAATCTCATCACTGTTTGTAATCAATGGACTTTCATTTTCTACTTTCGTATTAACAATGTTATTCTTAACTGGTTCACTCTGTTGTTGCTGTTGTGGTAATATGTTATAAATGCTTAGTGAACTCTCTGGCGTGTACGGAATGATGAGTCTAATGATCAAAATCAACCATATATAATAATGCCATCGAGCATTCAACTTATCTTTAAAAATAAATTTCGTGAACAGAATAATTCCAATAACAACGCTTCCCATAAATGATAAATACAAAATATGATTAAATATGTATGTTAGATTCAAACATTATTCACTCCCCTTCCTCAGGCTGCCCTTAGTGAACTAACTTTGATAACACTTCCTACACGTGTAGTCCGTAAATACAATACTACACATGTAGTCCAAAGTTGTCAATAGTAGGAAATAAAAAAAATACATAGAAACTGTACTTTCACTACTGTCAAAATCAGAAATAAATAAGAGAATTTTTTTTCCTTATTTCATCGATGTTATAAGAAAACACAAAAAAGAGGAATATTTTGGACTTATTCTTATGTTTCCCTATTATCTATAGAAAAACATCGATATAAGACCCTCATTTCCTCTATTTTGATCAAATCTAGAAAATTATTCAAAATAGTACATGTAAACATGTAAATTAAATTCAATATATGATAAACAATATAGAACAAACTACAACAACACCAAACAAAATCAACGATAGAAACAGCGAAGACAAAAACATTTTCATCGTAAATCCTTCTAAATTTTTGCTGCGATCAAATGCTTTGTTCCTAAAAAAAGTAATGATATTTATAAGAATCATCCAAAATATTAAGAAGAAAAAAATGCCAAACTGAGGTGCAGATGAAAAAGTTAATTCATTAAAGAAAATCTTTTCAGAAGGAGTAATGATAGCAATAAAAACAAAACAAACAATGGCAAATAAATTAGTTCCAATCACGAATTTTCTTTGTTTCTTTGCTTCCTTACCAAGCTTACTTTCCTCATATTCATGTAGCTCTTTCATTTTCTTCGTATGTACTACTACATCGGTTTTACCATACACTAAATATAAAATGAACTGAATAAGGAATAAAATAGTAGTCCCAATATAAAATTGCTTCATCGTAATGTCCAACATAGATAAAACTAGAATAATGATCAAAATGATAAGCATTGTGATGTTTTGCAATATAAACTGATGTCGACGCAATATGATTAATCTTTCATTATTCATTTCATTGCTCATTCCTAAACACCTCTTCGCTTAATTCTTTGTTTTGCTATATATTTTTTCCACTGCTTCATATTGTTTAGACACCTCATCAACGGATTTATCAGCATTGCCTTTTAGATACAAATCAAAAAAGTTCAAAATAAAATCATGCTGCATCGCAGCACCCTCTCTTCCGTCCAATTCCCCTGTAATTTGAAAGTACTTGCTAAGTGGAGAGTACATGTATATCATTGAAAAATCTTGATGACCCGTTCCATTGATTTGAAACAATTCTGTTGGCGTTCTATTTTCATCTAACAATATAAATAAATTTTCATTGTTTCGTCCTTCTTCCCATTCGTAGCTCCTTAGAAATAAAGAAGGAACTTGAAGTCCTGCTTCTAAATTATTCTTTTGAATCGGCTCTACCCACGCATCCATACCTAAAACAGCTTTTACTCGATCATCATTAAGTGCTGTATAAACAGAAGCACCACCACCTGTAGAATGCCCTATTAACCCAATGTTAGAAAGATCTAATTTATTTTCAAATTTTGAATCGACTTCATTTAAATCCTCTAACGTATTTAATGTCAATAAGATATCTCCTGCAAAAGTCCTTACTAACTTATTAGCATACTCTAAATAGTTAGGTGTGATTTCTCTTTCAGGCAATGCGTTCTCATTCACATAAGCAACCTCACCATCGTTAAATACTGTTACCGCTGAACCATATGTATGATCAATGGATATCGCAATATATCCATGACTTGCAAGCAGTTCAGCCACATCAGCATGAACATTGCTAAATCCAGTCCACCCATGAGATATGATTACAACTGGCAAGCTATCTTTACCTTCAATGATAGGGGCATCCTCATAGGAATTAGACATGACCAAGGCAGTGTGACTTAAAATAAATTTAGGAAATCCCATCATAGAGGATATCCCTTCTGCTACCGCTTTTGGATTTTCCCCCAACCATGGTACTTGTTCGTAACCTTTAACATCCTCTGCAGGATACCATACCTGCATTTTTACTTTTCTGTTATTGGACAGATCATCACTGTAAATCGCGTTTCTGTTTACATCTATAAGATCAAATGAAACAGTTCCAACCTCATATTTCCCTTTTGGTACAGGCATTTTATAGACTGGAAATGCGTATGTAAATAGTAAGGATATGACAATAAACGAAATCATGACTATATAACCCATTTTCTTAAGCCTTATTTTTTTAAAAGTAATACGTTGCAGGAAAGGAATACTAAACATTAAAAATAAAACGACTAGAGTATATATAGGTATCAATTGCCATCTCATACCTTCTATTACAGCCTGAAGCATGAATGTCAAGAAAGCTAAACCTGGTAAATACCTATTCATCTTATTCCACCGAAATCCCCTAGACAATACCATCAATATGACTAGCAATAATAAAATCATTTCTAATAATCTCATAGTTTCATAGCATAATGGCAGCTATGTCGACACCTCCAATATTAAATCTTTAGCAAGCTTTTGATGTATAACATTATACCATTTTCAAATCCCTTTACATTCCATTGTCACAAAAACAAAAGGAGCGATATAAACTATATATCATCTCTAACACGAAGGAGTGTTATTAATGGAAATTTGTGTTATAGGGGCAGGATATGTTGGCTTAACCTCTTCTGTCATTTTTGCAAGACTTGGTCATAAAGTAAACTGTGTAGATAAAGATGCTGATAAAATAAAAAAACTGCAAGAAGGTTCTGTTACAATATTTGAACCAGGATTGGAAAAATTGCTTGTTAGTTTTAATAGAAACATGTCTTTTTCTACAAATATTGAAAAAGCAATTGAAAAAGCTGAGGTTATACTCATTGCAGTTGGCACACCTCCTCTTCCAGATGGAGAAGCCGACTTACAGTATGTTAATGAAGTTATACAAACGATAGCTAGTCTTATTTACTCTCATAAAACGATTATTACTAAAAGTACGGTCCCTATTGGAACAAATGACAAACTTGTACAAATGTTACTTGATCTAGAGGTGAAACGTGAACGATTCAATGTTGTCTCTAACCCAGAGTTTTTACGAGAGGGCTCAGCTGTATTTGATATGCTTCATCCAGATAAAATCGTCGTAGGTTTGGAAGAAAATGATAAAGAGTCTTTATTCACAATGAAACAACTATATTATGGCATAGATGCGCCTTTCATTGTAACAAGTTTAAAAGGGGCTGAAATGATAAAGTATGCTTCCAATTCCTTTTTAGCCACTAAAATTTCTTTCATGAATGAGATGGCAAGAATTTGTGATACGTTTAATGTTGATATTATGGACATTGCTGAAGCAATTGGAACAGATCCAAGAATCGGTTCCCATTTTTTGAAGGCTGGTATCGGATATGGAGGTTCTTGTTTTCCAAAGGATCTTAAGTCACTCATTCATACTGCACAAAAACATGATTTGGTCCCAAAACTACTGATGGCAACAGAAGAAGTAAATCAAACTCAAGTAGATATTTACATGGATAAATTAACATCACACATTCCAAATCTGTCTAACAAAAATTGTACCGTGTTAGGACTTTCCTTTAAACCAAATACAGATGATACAAGATCATCCCCAGCTATTAAACTTATAAACAAACTAGTAGAGCAAGGTGCTAACGTGCATTCGTATGATCCCAAAGCCATATACGAACAGAAAAATGTAATTCAACACCATCATGTTATGGATGCGATAAAGGAAGCTGACTGTGTTATCATCACTACGGATTGGAATGAGTTTTTACATTTAGATTGGAAGAAAATTAAAAAGAACATGAGAGGGAACCTCATTTTAGATGCACGTAATTTACTAAATAAGATCACCATCGAAAAACACGGACTCAGATATGTAGGTGTAGGTAGATAATGGACTCTGAATAATAAATAAAAGATCTGACTCATCCATTCTCAGTCAGATCTTTTCATTTAATTCTATTTCATACTATTCCGTGTCATCATCGTCATCTTCATCTTCTTCATCACTATCGTCTACATCATCACCAATTAAATATTCATGTGTGCTGCCATCATCAAATTCTAATTCGATTTCTAATTCTTCAAATGATGCATTGCTAATTTGTTTTAACACTCCTTTTAACACTTCCTCAGCACTTTTTTTATGAGAAATTTCAAATCCATCAACAAAATCCATATCTACCTTTACCTTACTTACATTACCCAACCTAAACGCCTCCTCATCCTAAGGTGATTACGCTACATGATATGCACCTATACATGAATAATTGACAAATTCTTTATGATTTTCTTTATAATCCGTTCTTATGAGTTCTTTTTCTTCTTTTTCTTTTTCTTTTGTTTCTTTTTAGTTTTTTTATCTATCGCTTGTAATAACCATGGTGGAGAGGAAAAATCATTAGGCACAATAACTTTGTTTGTGTTTTTCTTTTTTGATTCAGTTCGTTTGTCTTCCTGTTTTTCAGCTTCTTTTTTAGTTTCTTTTGTGGATTCCTTTTTAGATTCTTTCTTAGATTCTTTCTTAGATTCTTTCTTAGATTCTTTTTTAGCCTCTTTTTCAGTTTGATCCTTTGCTTTTTCTTTCCTTTTTTGTTGCTCTGCTTCTTTATCAGATTGTTTATCAGAAATATCTTTCTCTTTTTTATTAGATTGCTTTGTCTCTTCCTTGTCTTTTATTTGTTTTTCTTTAAATTGATTATCGTCAAACTCCTCTCCCTGTAATAGTTTTAATAAATTAGCCTTTGTTCCTCTAGCTGTATACATTTTCTTTTCATTTGTCTCCTTCCCACTCGTTTCTTCAGAGCTTTCAAATTCATTTTCATAAATTAACGTCTCATCTTTTTCATCCACAATATCTATAGGCTCTTTAGGAGCTTCCTGAGAAGCTTCCTGAGGAGTTTCCTGGTGTGCCTCCATATCACTTTCCAAGTTTGTATCCATTTCTATTTCGTTTTCTTTTTCAGCCACAAGTCCATCACTTGGATATTCCTTTAATTGTTTACCTTCTAGATTTGCTAAATTTTCTTCCACCGCAGATTCATTCAGTACAATTTTTTCATGACTTTCAAGCATTTTCTCATATTCGGCGAAACTCCATCCCATAGGACCTGGTGGAGAAAACTTAAACTTTTCTAACTCAAGCTTCGGAATGATAGTTTCTAATTTTTTTTTATTGTTCAGCCTTCTCACCTCGTTCACCTTCTTTTATAGCTTCAGTTATCTCTGATAATTCATTTAAAAATTGTTCCTTGGAATCCTCAACAGCAATTATATTTTGCAGAGCCCAAATATATTTTTCATCACCCCACGAACGTTTCTGACTTAAAAAATACTTGTGTACAATCGCACAAAATAAATGAGGAAATTTCAGATCCGTCCAAAGTACACTGTATTGATCTCTAGTTAGTGGATAACTATGATCGTAAGAACGAAGCAACTCAATCACAAAATCGGTATCCCATACAGACAACTTTTTCATCATTTTATTCAGAAGAATGCGCAAGTCTCTTGAAGGTAAATCATAAGTGATTGAATGCAACTCCTTCATAAAAGGCTCGCTGTTGACTTCCGTAAATCGTGCTAGTGTAAAATCCTGCTGACAATAGCTTTTATCCTCGATAGATTGTTTGATCCATTGTTCGTATGGTCCTTCATCCAGCTCTTTCAATGCATTTCTGCCTCGTTCAAGCATTTTATCTGCATATTCTAAAAATAGGACTGAAAAAGGTTCATCAGGATACGTTTGTGCTAACATTTTATGACCTTCTAGCTCCTGAAGCTTCCATCGAAAGAGCTTATGCCATTTATTCAGCCTACTGCGCGTTTTACTCTCTGCAGCAGGAACATATCCTTTTGAAGCATGATGAAACTTACCTGCAAAATCAAAAACCTTCTTCATTTGCTCTTTATTGTAATAAATCATTTCATTGCCTTTAATGTGATCATATAAAACATAAGCGTGATCTTCTGCACCGATGCAAATAGCACCATTTTTCGTTTTATGAATTGGAGTAATGGGTATCCCTTTTTGCACTAAATCATTGTGTGCACCAGCAATAAACAACATTCGTCTAGGTTTCATATGTGCTTGTTTTAAGATTTTAATTCCTTGATCAGTACTTACCTCCCATGTTGTTCTACCACTCCGACTTTCCAGTAAATGCACTTCACCTACATCAAATGGATATAACTGCAGGACACGTTTCAGATGGTTTTCTTGATTATTTTCCTGATCCAATCATCTTCACCTTCCTTTTTCACCTTCACTGTGTATTCACTTCCTCATATACTGATAACAAATTTTCAGCGACTCGATTCCAGCTAAAGTCATTCTCAACTTTTTTCCGACCATATTTACCCAGACTGGTCCTCTTGCCCGAATCGTCTAACAATAAATTAATCGTTTTTGCATAAGCCTCTGGATTCTCAAAATCATGAATGACATATCCATTTTTTCCTTCTTCAATGACTTCTGGATTTCCACCGCGATTGCTTGTAATAAGTGGCAGTCCTGCTGCCATTGCCTCATAATGAACACGTGCAAGCGGTTCTTGCCATTGTGATGAACAAACAAACAAGTCAGACATTGTAAATAATTGAGGGATATTTTGGGGTTTGACAAATTTAATAAACGTCACATGTTTTTCAAAAATGGCACCTAGTGTATACAAATGTCTTACATAATTATTTAGGTTGTCATCACCAAACCATTTGGAACCTATAAAAACCATCATGAGATCAGGATGTTTTTCAATGATCTTTGGTATGGCTTGAAGGAGAAGATGAGGACCTTTTACTTTACTAAGTCTTCCGACGAATAAAACCACTTTTTTTCCATTTAAATCAAGTTCATTTCGAACCATGCTTCTCGTCTTTTTCCCTACTACAGACCAAGATGGTTGAAATTGATGCAAGTCTACACCTGAATACACTGTTCTTGTTATATTTTTTGCTTCTGGAAATCGATTCGTAATTGTACTTCCGATAAAATCACTTACGGTTACAATTTTTGACACCTTTTGAACACATTGTTGTCCTTCTGCATCCGTCATTTTCTCATAAGAGAACATTTCATTATGGACACTGAGTACAAATTTCGTTTGTGGCACTGCCTCAGAGAACGGTTGTATCCAATTTGGACGATTACATAAATGAATGACATCAAACTTTTGCTCCCCAATATATGTTTTAATCATTTCAACATAATGAATTTCAGGAAAACGAACATACTTAACATCATTTCTCAACTCTTCCTCTTGCAACTCTGGATCTTGAATGGAAATCACTGTCACATCATGTTTTTTGGCAATAATGGAAGCAACCGAGTTTAAATAAATTTGAATAGCTCCACCACGTATAGCTGGTACCGGTAATTTTTCAGTAGAGATTAAAGCAATTTTCATTTTCAGCCTCCATTTCATCGTATTGAAGTTTAATGTTTCTTATTTGTATGATACGAGAAGTAAATGTAGGGTGTTCCTAATCTCATTTGTTTTTAGAAAAAATAGGTTCTTAGACAACTTTCCCACTTAATTTTGGAGGAATATACTGATTAAAAAATAAGAGGAGCTATGTAAATGTGATAAAAAAAGCAATTATACCTGCAGCTGGTTATGGTACACGTAGTTTGCCAATTTCAAAAGTGGTGCCTAAGGAATTATTTCCAATCGGGAATAGACCTGCAATTGATTACATTGTAGAGGAAGCTATTCAATCTGGTATAGAAGAAATTCTAATCATTGTTTCACGTTCAAAAAATTTGATTTTTGATTATTTTGACCGCTCTATTGAATTAGAAACTGTACTTAAGCAGAAACAAAAGGAGCATTTATTAGACAAAATCAAAGTACCAGATGTTCATATTCAATACATTAGACAGCCTTTCGCCAGTGGTCTTGGCGATGCAATTCGATTAGGGAAAAAATTTATTCATAATGAAGCTTTTGCTGTGTTATTGCCAGACGAAATTATTTTGAATCAAATGAAACCTGCCCTAAAGCAATTAATCGAAGTTTATAAAAATTATAAAAAAAGTGTACTTGGTCTATATGAGGTGAAAAAGGATCAACTTTCAAACTATGGAGTAGTGAAACCAATAAAAGTAGAGCATGAATTATTCAAGGTGGCTCATATTGTAGAGAAGCCAACCCATCATCCACCCTCAAATTTAGCCGTGATAGGAAGGTATATTTTTACGCCACAGATTTTTTCATATTTAGAAGAGATCAGCTCAGGTGTAGACGGAGAAATCCAATTAACCGACGCTATCAATGAACTGAGGAAAACAGAAACTTGCTTTGGAAAACTGATCACTGCAAAGCGTTTCGATATTGGTAGAAAAGAAGAATACTTAAAGGCGATCACATATTTAAATGATATCGAGGAGTGACTAACTTGAAATTATTAGTCATATGGCGATTGTTAACAGTTGGAGGAGTCAATGCGGGATGGCGGAATCGAGCTATTTATTTTAAAGAACATGGAATAAATACTGAGTTTTTATATTGTAAGGATCTCGGGGGATTGCATATGATGAAGGATATTGCCCCTGTGTATGTAACCAAAGATGAGAATGAAATTCATCATATGCTGAAACATCATCATTATGATGCTGTTATTGTGGTGGACACCAATCAAGCTTACAAATGGTTATCACAAGCAAATTATACGGGTCCAATATTAATTGAGGCAAGAACCCCGGAAATTATTAAATTAAAACGTAATTTAGAAGGTTTTGAAACGGTGAATCCAATAAAATTCATAGTCCCTTCTGAGCATCAAAAAAGAGTTCTATCTATTCTTGTTGCCCACAATTCTCCGACAGAAGTCATTTATAACGGGGTAGACACTTCATTTTTCAAACAACTGCCTCGAGAACAAATCGATATCTCTGCTGAACCTTATTTACCTAACAACAAAAAAGTTGTTGCTTATATCGGAAGATTAGATCAAAGAAAAAATTGGAAACAACTTATGAAAATCGCCAAGCTTATGTACGAAGAAAGAAATGATGTTGAATTTTGGGTGATTGGAGGGGATCAAAGTAAAGATCGCACTAAGTTTGAAAATAAGTGGAAAAATAATGAACTTAATAAAATCATAAAATGGTTCCCTATCATTCCATACCAACAGATGCCACACCTTTATGCAAAAATCAAACAATCCGGTGGATGTACAATTGCCACAACTAAAGGAGAATCATTTGGAAACACATTTATTGAAGCCATGGCTTGTGGTGTTCCTGTTGTTGCACCGAATGTATCTTCCATCCCAGAGATTGTCATTCATGAGGAAACAGGATATTTATTTCGTGAAGGCGATATTGAAGAAGCCGCAAAATCCATTTATAAAGTACTAGATAATCCTGTTTTATATGAATCACTATCTAACGCTGCCATTCAAAGAGTCGTTGAGATATTTTCGATTTCACAATGTGCAGATAAATACGTACGGATGTTGCAAAAATTCATGAAAGAGAGTTGATCAAGATGCTCCCGATGTATTATAAAATGCCTTTACAAAGCAAATCAAACCACGTGCATCTTGTCTTTTTCGATAATCAGTCTGACTATGCTGTGAATTTCTTGCATGCAACGGAAGAAAAAACATTAGTTAATCAGTGGATTGC
Organism: Chengkuizengella axinellae; assembly: GCF_030730905.1. Taxonomy (GTDB): domain Bacteria; phylum Bacillota; class Bacilli; order Paenibacillales; family KCTC-33759; genus Chengkuizengella; species Chengkuizengella axinellae. Next base: position 64,338 of record NZ_JAVAMP010000014.1, read on the forward strand.
GTATTGTATTGGGCGGTATATGGAGCTTCCAATTCCAAAAGCTGAAATTGTTGAAATGCCAACATCTTTCTTACATGATATTCCCAATCTCAATTCCTACACTCAACAAAATGCTAAACAGTTAGCCGTCTTTTTTCTGGAAAATTGCATTTCTATCGATGAAGAAAAAACTTATTCCATTTCTAATCAAGGGGATTTTGCAAAAACCATCGTGTTTGATTACTGGTTATGCAATACCAATCGAACAAATCATAATGTATGGCTTCAAGAAATAACTCCAGGTATTTATAAATATTGGATGATGGATCACTCAGAGATATTTGCCTCATTATCTTGGACAGCTGAAGATTTAACAAAACTTCCCGAAAACGTCTTAAATAACAATACTCATAAAACGATGGCAAGCTTAATTACAAATGAAAAAGAGTTTGCAAAACAAATTGAACTCATTCAAACAATCCCCACTTTATTACTTGAAGAAATATTATCACTCATACCTGAAGAATGGAACATTTCAACAAAAGAAAAAGAGGCTGTAGTTAAAGCACTCAATCATAGACGTTATGAAATTGTCCCAAATATTATAAATCAATTTATTCAGTACAGGATTTACTGATGCCGATGTTCACCACAAGAAGTGGTGTAATGTTACTCGCTGTAAAAAATCAAAGGATGGTGAAAAATTTGAATGAAGACCCTATAAAAGATGAAAAGGTTGAGGAGAGCGGTGAATATGTTTTATCACCTGAAGAAGAGCAAAAGTTAATACATTTAGCAGAAACAATAATGAACAATTGGAATATGAATGTAACTAACATTGAAGTGATTCAAGGAGGCCAAATGGCCATCGTATGGAAAGTCCATACAGAAACTGGTCCAGTTTGTTTAAAAAGAATCCATCGTCCCGAGAAAAAAGCATTGTTTTCTATCCATGCACAAGATTATTTAGCCAAAAAAGGAACTAGAGTGCCAGGTATTATCCCAAATCAGCAAAATGAGCTTTATACAAAACATGGTCCTTTTTTATTTGTTGTTTATGAGTGGATCGAAGGAAGACCCTTTGAATTAACGGTGACCGAAGATCTTCAATTTCTTATGAAAGGTCTAGCTGATTTTCATTTGGCTACTGTTGGTTATTTACCTCCTGCTGGTGTTCCTGTATTTAAAAAACTAGGCCGATGGCCTAATCATTATATAAAAAGATGTCAGCAAATGGAGACCTGGAAACTAGTTGCCAAGCAATTTCCAGATGATCCATTTTCACAAACCTATATCCAAGAAATTGATCCTTTTATAAAAGAAGGAATGGATACTTTAAATAGATTATTAGAGAGTGGATATATGGAATGGGTTCAACAAATAGAAGCAACACCAAATTTATGCCATCAAGATTATGGAACAGGGAATACACTCTTAGACCCTGAACAACAGATTTGGGTCATTGATCTAGATACCGTTTCTTATGATTTACCCATTCGAGATTTGAGAAAAATTGTCATTCCTTTACTTGATACAACAGGCATTTGGAATGATGAACAATTTAATATCATGATTGAAGCATACGAATCCGTCGCACCCCTTACCTCAGAACAAAAACAAATCATGTTTATCGATATGCTTTTCCCTTATGAGCTGTATGATATCATTCGAGAGAGATATGTAAGGAAATCACCGCTATTAGTAGATGAGCTACTAGGTGGTCTCGAATATGAAAGAATCAAATCGAGAGAATTAAACAAGTTGATACAACAGGTTTAAACATAACTCTCAGATTGGCGAGCAATCTCAAGACAAAGACAAGGGAGTCGTTGTCAGTACAGATGTAAATTCTTAAAGTACAAAAAAAGGGTTGCCTTAGAGCCTACACTCATCTGGCAACCTGATTTCTACACTAAAGGTAATTGTGATATGAATCATCTATATGAATTTCTTTTTTGCTTCCCATTTGATCTCTTATTATTTTTATTGTTCATACGATTACTTGTTTTAGTATCATTTTTTTTGCCAGAGGATTTTGTTGAATTTCTACCTGCTCCTCTTCTGCTTTCACCTTTTCTAGTTTCTCCCTTTTTCCCTTTTTGCTCTTTATTTCCATTTGATTTATTATTTTTATTTCCGAATTTACCAGCACTACTTTTCTTTGAATTCGTTCTTTTAGATTGATTAGATCTCTGAACTGTAGAATGCCCTTCAACCTTTTCTTTTTTAATGGATAAGTTAATGCCTTTCTCGATTTGATTTAAAGCCATTCTATCTTTTTGTGCAACAAACGTAATGGCTAATCCTTTTTCACCAGCCCGCCCTGTTCTTCCTATACGGTGAACATAGCTTTCTACGTCTTGCGGGATATCATAGTTGAAAACATGTGTAACTCCTTCGACATCTAATCCGCGAGCAGCAACATCAGTAGCGATTAAAAATTGTATTTTCATTTCGCGGAAACGTCTCATCACCTGTTCTCTTTTGGCTTGAGATAAATCTCCATGAAGTTCGTCTGAAATCAACCCTCTTTCTTGCAAAGCCTCATTTAATTTACTTGCTCTGCGCTTAGTTCGACAAAAAATGATCGCTAAAAACGGACGGAATTTTTCAATCGTGCTTATTAAAGCCTCTTCCTTAGCTCGATCTGTCGTTTCAATGACGATTTGTTTGATATCCTTTACTGTGATTTCCGTATCTTTGACACGAATATCCTCTGGTTTACGCATATAGCGATTGGCCAATGATCGTACTTGCTGCGGCATCGTTGCTGAGAACAACATTGTCTGTCTAGTGGAAGGAGTACGCTGAATAATTTCTTCTACTTCAGATAAGAAACCGATATGCAGCATTTGATCTGCTTCATCTAGAACAAGCATAGAAACCTGGTTTAACTTGATCGTTCCACGACCTAAATGATCTATGATACGACCTGGAGTCCCCACGATAATTTGATTATTTCCCTTTAATTTGTGCAGCTGTTTTTCCACATCCTGTCCACCATAAACAGCTAGAACGTTAAGTTTATCTATCTTTGCAACAAGTTTTTTTACTTCCGCCGTTACTTGAAGAGCTAGCTCACGTGTTGGTGTAACAATGATTGCTTGAATTTCTGGTTTATCAGGATTTATTTTTTCTAAAATCGGTAGGACAAAAGCTAAGGTTTTCCCTGTTCCAGTTTGAGCCTTGCCAATAACATCTTTTCCCTCTAATAAATGAGGAATCGCTTGTTGTTGTATCGGTGTAGGTGTAAAGATTCCATTTTCTTTTAGGAGGTTGTTAATTTCATCTCTTATTCCGAGTTGTAAAAAGTTTTGCATATTCGTTACCTTCTTTTTTTATATATATTAAATATCCTTTTCTCATTCAAGGTATTTTATCCAGTTAAAAAAGCACCGCAATGGGTGCTATCATCATCAATATTTATATCTGAACATATACACTTTATCATATAATACTAGTCCCGCAAAGGTTTTATTTGTGAAACCTATATTTAAAATCTTCGTAATAAATAATAATCTACAATCCAAAGGAGATCCATTCAATCATTTAAAGAAACTTTTCTTCTAAATTACCATATAATAGGATTAAGAAATAAAAAAGAGGAGGTTATAAAATGATATGGCTTATTTTTCTGATTCCTTTTGTTATTTTGTTGGGCATTGCCATTTATATTGATAAAAAGAATAAAAATCAGACAACAAATATTCCTCATGGTCAATCTCACTTATTCTATCCGCCTGATAGAAGCGGCAATTCTGGAGGTAATTCTGGCGGTAATTCTGGTCAGAATGCTAATCATGATGTTCATGACCATTCATGTCGTGAATCAAGTGGCAGTGACACAGGCTCATATTGAAATCGTATTCTAATAAAATTTTAATTGGAGAGATTCATATGTTATTCCTTATTTTCCTCATTCCGATCATTATTGTGTTAGGCATAGCCATTTATATTGATAAAAAAAATAACCAACCCAAAATTCAAGATGACTCTTCCCCAGAAATATTTAATCCTGGTGCCAACCAAAGTGAATGGTCACATAAAGGTTCAAACCATAATTCAGATCATAATGATTCTAGTTCATAATGATTCTTCTTCATGTAAACTCAAAAAAAGCACTGCTATGAGTGCTATATAATCAGAATGATTTCAAGTTATGTATACAGAAAGGAGAGAATGATATGTTTTGGCTCATTTTTATCATCCCCATTGTGATTGTTTCAGGCATTGCTATCTATGTTGACAGACGAAATAGGAAACAGACATCTATTGATACTGCATCACAGGTAGAACCCTATGTAGGCAGTATGCTGAACAACCACTCAAATTCACCTTCAGACAATGGAGATTCTGGTACTTACTAAAATCTTATTGCTCTGACTAAGAAGTAGAAGCTGTTTGCTCAGCCTTTTTTCCTTTCTGTAACTGATACATTTTGTGATATCTGCCTTGCAATTCCATCAACTCATTATGTTTACCCCGTTCTACAATTTCACCTCTATGAAGTACGAGAATTTGATCTGCATCCCTAATTGTAGACAGCCTATGTGCAATTACAAATGTTGTTCTGCCTTCACTTACTACCTTAAGCGCTTCTTGAATCAAACCTTCAGTTTCACTGTCTATACTTGCTGTTGCTTCGTCTAGTATTAAAATCGCAGGATCAAATGCCAACGCTCTTGCAAATGAAATTAATTGTCTTTGTCCCGCAGACAATGTACTGCCTCGCTCAACAACGGGTTCATCATATCCATTTGGAAGCTTTTCAACAAAGGTCGATGCCCCTACTTTTTGAAGCGCTTCTTTCACTTTATTCATATCTATTTTTTTATTATATAAACTAACATTAAATTTAATATCCCCCGCAAAGAGAAATGGATCTTGCAATACAATTCCCATATGTTTTCTCAAAGCTTGTTTAGATAAGGTAGTCACATCTACATTGTCTATTGTGATCTTACCTTCATTAGACTCATAAAATCCCAATAAGAGATTCATAATTGAACTTTTTCCCGAACCAGTATGTCCTACAAGCGCGATTGTTTCTCCTTTTTCGGCTTCAAATGAAATATTTTTCAATACATTTTCACCTGATTTATAAGCAAAAGTCACATCATGAAATCGGACTTTCCCCTTTGGACGAGGTTCTTGCTCTGCATTAGAAACTTCCGTTCCATCCATGTCGAGTATCGTAAATACTCTTCCTGCTGAAACAAATGCTCTCTGAGCATTTGTAAGCTGATCAAATATCCCTATAATCGGTTGGAAAATCCGACCTAAGTAGTCAATAAAAACGTAAAATACTCCGAACTGTATCGCGCCCTCAAGGGACTGGCTTCCAAAGTACCAAATAACCATCGCTGTTACTAATCTGCCAATCGTTCCAACTGCATTACGAGATGAAAGTGCAAACACCCGAATTTGTTTCATCTGGTTTTCGTAACGATCCTGATTTAAATTTTCAAATTCTTCAACCGTCAACTTTTCACGACGAAATGCTTGAATGATAGGCATCACATTAATAGATTCATTAATCATTGCATTCATATCACTTAAACGAGCACGCATAATCGTAATATATACTTTTGCATATTTAAGATGTACATACATAATCAACACAAAAATAGGTAGTAGAAGAAGACAAAGAAGTGCCAACCTAGCATCTAATATGAACAGAAACACATAAATCCCAATCAACTGTACTGAGCTTACAACAAAGGTAGCCATAAAACTCATAAATAAATCACGTATAGCCTCAGTGTCATTCGCTATTCGAGATACAACTTGACCAATTGGTGTATTATCAAAATATCGGATAGGGATGCGCTGAATATGTTTCATTAAATCCATCCGCATATTCTTAATAATACGTAAAGCAGTTGTTTGCAATGCATATCCCTGTACAAAATTCAAAATACTTGCTATTAACAAAAGAACAATGTATAGACCAATCAAACTAAAGATAGGAGCCATTTCGATGACATCTTTAGTAAGATGATCATCAATGATGATCTGTAGAATTAATGGTCCTCCTAGCTCAGCTCCTACAGCACCACAAAGTATGAGGAGTGCAGCTAAAATTCTAAATTTATAATGAAGAGCGTATTGAAAAAGCCTTCTGGAAACTTTTTGTTTCGGTTCCATGATATATCACTCCTTTAAAAATGGTTTGAGTGGGGAATGTTGCATCAAAACCTACTGTATATACTAATCTAGGCTAGCTTCCATTTGTTGATGCTCCCACTGTTCTTTGTACCAACCACCATGAAACATAAGCTCTTCATGAGTTCCTTCTGCAATCACTCTGCCTTCATCCATCACTAGAATCCAATCTGCGTGACTCACTGCTGATAATCGATGAGAAGTAATCAACGTTGTTTTGCCAGCACGCTCACTTCTAATTTCATGAAGAATTTTATTCTCAGTTTTTGCATCCACTGCAGACAACGAGTCGTCTAATATTAGAACTTCAGCATCAAGCAACAAGGCTCTAGCAATAGCAACACGCTGCTTTTGACCTCCTGATAGCATCACACCCTGCTCCCCAATTAATGTTTCCAAACCATCAGTCATCCTCGCAACATCTTTTGTGAAGGAAGCCATTTTGACAGCACGATCTATTTCTTCTTGTGTTGCATCTGGTTTACCTAATTTAATATTTTCCTTTAATGTTTTAGATAAAAGCATATGCTCCTGCGGTACATAGGAAATCCAGCCTTTCATTTTCTCCAAACTAATTTGTTCCACAGGAATATCAGAAATAAACAACCTTTCTTTGTCGATAGGATATTGCCGTAATAATTGTTTTAACAACGTGCTCTTACCACTGCCTGTTCTACCTACGATTCCTAATGTCTGTCCTTGCTCCAAACGAAAGGATAGTCGCTCCAAGCTAGTTGTATTCGAACCTGGATATTTAAAAGTAAGATTCTTCATCTCTATACTTGTTGGAGCACCTACTTTTGTTATCTCTTCTGCATTCTTTACATCTGATTCTTGTAATAAAACATTTTCCATTCGGTCTGCAGAAGCACTTCCACGCTGCAGCACATTTATGAATTCTCCAAAGGCAATCATTGGCCAAATCAACATGCCTAAAAAGATGTTGAACGTAATTAATTCACCTAATGTAATTTCATTTTGATATACCAAATAGGAGCCATAACTAATTCCTATTGCAACACTTAGACCCACAATAAGTGAAATAGACGGTTGAAAAAGAGCGTTAAATATGGCCACTTTTCTATTTTTATCCAACACTTCTGTAGTTACCTTATCAAAAGCGGAGATATCATCTTCCTCTTGAACATAGGAACGAATTACTCTCATTCCTGATATGGATTCCAGTGCTTGATCATTCATCTTTCCAAATGAAGCTTGAGCTCCCAGGAAATTGACTCTTACATTTTTCCCAAGCTTGTTAATTACCAAAGCTAGAAATGGGAGAGGAATGAATGCAGCCAGCATCAATTTATAACTAATCAAAAAGACCATCATAACAACTACAACCGAAACACCTACAATCGTATTTACCAAGGTCATTACACCAAACCCAGCCGTTTGTCCGATTGCCAGCACATCGTTTGTAGCTAAAGCCATTAAATCCCCTGTAGTGTTTCTATGAAAAAAACTAGGTGTCATTTTAGTTAGTTTGGTTAAAAGCTTTTTTCTTAAAATACTTTCAATTAGTGCCGAGTTGCGAAACAAAGACATAATCCATATGTAAACTAAGATGTAAAGTAAAATACCTAAAACAACCAATAAAAGTACGGTTTGGGTTAAAGATTCAGATGTTAACTGACCTTCTCGAATTTCATCTACCGTTTTCCCTATCATAATGGGAGGTATCATCGTAAGGAGAGTCACAATAGTCATAACCGTAATCGCTAACACATAACTTTTCCAACGTTCTTTGAAAAACCATTTTAGTTTGATTACAAAAGACATATATATACTCCTTTTCTTTCTAAAATCAAATTACTATACACTACGAAAAGATCTTCTTACTAGAAATCAATTTCATTTAATAGCTGTTTCAATTCCTTTAGCTCTTCATGGGATAAAGTAACACCTTTCCCCATTTTTTCATGATCTGGTGACCAATCACGAATATCATATTTAGGATCACGGCCATTCCAGCTAATTAAGTTCAATTCTTTCTTCCATCCTTTTGGTGATTCAGAAAGGATTGCAATTGTTTTTAAAATTTCATATTTGAGTTCTGGCATAAGTTATACCTCCGTTTTATAATGTAAATAATACTATAATTTCCCATCCCGTAACTTAAAGTTATTCAGTTGGGTGATTTTTTGATAATTACTTATTATTTTTCATCTAATTTATGATCGTAAGACATAATTATACCATAAAACTACATTAGAACAAATGTTTGTTTTGAGTAGCTGATTTTACATTGTCATCCATTTTTTCAGCATATATTATTAATTTAGGAGGTGTCGACTTGAACAAACCAATTGGATTTCTAATTATTGCATTATCTCTTTTAACTTTCGTTTTAATTATAAACCTTGAAAATTTTAGAGATGATTCAAGTACTGCAACTATTTCTTTTTTAATCATTGTTGCAGTCTTTATCATTGGGATATTATTAGCTTATAAAGAAGATAAAAAATAGTTTTATTTTTTAAAGAAGATAACAAATAATCAGTGAAATGTATCAATAATTATTATTATAGGTTGTAGGAGGTTAGTTAAATGTTCGTAGTAAATGTTGAAGCAGCAATTCTCTAAAATGGAAAATGGTTTAAAAGAAAGTATCGAACAAGCCCACCGAATATTATTGGAAGGATCTCTAATCCCACTTCCTCAATTTAATCAATTCCTTAAATATAGTTCTATCACTCAATTACAAATCATGTTCTGACATAAGTAAAAAATCATATCATACACTAAAACTAATTAAGCCATGGGTTTTCCAATAATGAGGAGATGTTGTTATGACTAAACGACCTCAAAATCAACATGGGTATGGGGATATCCCCCAGCCAATTAGAGAAGATGGGGCAGGAGCAACTGATTTAGGCCCCCGGAATATATGTAGAGATTTAGAGAATCCTGACATGTTCGTACCACCAAAAACCGATGATGGAAGAATTCCAAACCTCAAATTTTCTTTTTCAGATACAAATATGCAGCTGTATCAAGGTGGATGGAGTAGAGAAGTAACCGTAAGAGAGTTACCTATTGCAACAACTCTCTCAGGTGTTAATATGCGTCTCACACCAGGTGGTGTTCGAGAGATGCATTGGCATAAACAAGCGGAGTGGGCCTATATGTTATTAGGAACAGCACGAATCACAGCAATGGATCAGGAAGGGCGAAATTTTATTGCTGATGTAGGGGAAGGACATTTATGGTACTTTCCTCCTGGAATGCCTCACTCAATTCAAGGGTTAGAGGATGGTTGCGAATTTATACTCGTGTTTGACGACGGGAGTTTCTCAGAAAGTGATACATTCACCATATCAGATTGGTTTGCACATACTCCAAAGGAGGTTTTATCCGCCAATTTTGGTGTTTCAGAGAATGCATTTGCTCATATCCCCAAAAATCAAACGTACATGATCCAAGCCAAAGTGCCTGGTTCATTAGAAAGTCAAATGGTAGAAAGTCCATATGGCAATGTACCAAAAAGCTTCACTCATAATTTACTTGCCCAGAAGCCGATTACAACATCAGGAGGCACAGTGAGAATAGTAGATTCAACTAACTTCCCAATTTCTACTAGAATTGCAGCAGCATTAGTAGAAATCAAACCTGGAGCGATGAGGGAAATGCATTGGCATCCAAACAATGACGAATGGCAGTACTACCTAACTGGTGTGGGAAGAATGACAGCTTTTGCTGCAGACGAAACTGCACGTACTTTTAATGTTAGGGCTGGGGATGTTGGATACGTTCCCTTTGCCTTTGGACATTACATACAAAACATTGGAAATGAAAGTTTATGGTTTCTTGAAATGTTTCAAAGCAATCGATTTGAAGATATTTCATTAAATCAGTGGATGTCACTAACCCCTCAGAAACTTGTTCAAAGCAACTTAAATGTTGGACCTGAATTAATGAAAGCATTACGAAAGCAAAAGTGGCCTGTTGTTAAGTATCCTAAGTTTTGAATAATACTCTTAAATGGATAGGCTGATGCATAATATGAAGTTGAAAATGAAAATGTAGAGGAGGACTAGCATTGAACAATCACTTCGAGGTAACAGCATGGGAAGAACATCAATTTTGGCTGGAAATACTAGAAGATCATGCCCATTTTATTCACGATTTCCTATCACCATCTGAAGAAAAGTGGATTGGAATAGCAAATCAATACATCACTTCTTTTCGAGCTTTAAGAAGTAAGCTGAATTCGATCGATCCAAAACATTCCTTTTCCTCAATCGAGATGAGAAGATTTTCTACCGAGGTTTACCCTGTTGCAGAAGGATTTTATAAATTTGAAGGGCATCTGCAGCACTTGCGACTTCAAAACAAAGTAAATTTAAACATGTGGCCATCCTACTTAAATGGAACATTAAGCGAAAATAGAGAATACCTCAGAATATTATCTTTTTCCGTACGAGGACAAATCCCTACACCTTTGCCTTTAGTTGATTTACTGGACTTATGGTTAGAGGATCATTTAGGACACGCACAATTATTTATCGATATTATGGACCCTTCAGAAATTTTCTTGATACAGCAAGCTGAAAAGTCAATCCAAGAATTTCGCGCACATATGGTTAAAAATCGCCAAATTAAAGGTTATTTGATATTCACTGCACCAGGCTTCCCTGTTCAAACCGCTTTTGCAAAGGATGTATCCAAGTCGGTCATTTCATTATTTGAATTAGTTGAAAAATTAGTTGAAAAATATAAAGGCACTGAGGTTTTAAACAGATCTACTCTTCGATTCATAGAACATCACTTTCCTGAATCCTGTTACTTTCTACGCAAACTTGCCTTTTACAATCCAGATATATATCAAATTCCAAATTGTCCTTTAACAAAACCATCATTCCCCATAGAGAATGAGTAAACCACTGAACTTATGTCCAGTGGTTTTATATCATTTAGGATTATTCTAACTCTTTAAGATAATCTCTAATTTGAGTTGGAGTTTTAGCAAATTTACTATGAAGATGTGCTATTTTCTCACCATTTTTATATACTAATAAACTTGGTATTCCCCTCACTTCATATTTCTGTGATAAATCTTGAAACTTTTCAGCATCAACTGCAAGAAATTGCTTATCTGAATGCTCTTCTACAATCGGATCGATAAATCGATCAAGGTTTTTACAATCTGGACACCAAGTCGTATCGAATTTCATGACCGTATAGTTATCATTGCTTATTTGCTCTTGAAATTGTTCTAATGATTGAATTCTTTCCATATCTTATCTCTCCCTTATTTTAATATGTGTATATTATACTGATTACAAAAAGAAAGTATCAGTTAAATATATTACAAAACAACTTTAGCTCCTCCTATTATGCATTCTCAAGATTATATTTAGATAAAATCATGATTAGACAAGCTGCAGAAAGTATACTAAATAACACAAAGCCAATCGTATAACTGTTTGTTATACTTATAACAAAGCCAATAATGATAGGCGGAATAAACCCTCCAAAACTTCCAGTAGCCGCAACGAGACCATTAGCAACTCCAGTTTGAGTTGTTGCAACCATAGGTACAATTTTGAAAATGACTCCATTTCCTATACCTGCACTTAAAGATAAAATCATAATTGATATAATAAAAATAATATAATCATTAACTAGAGATAATAATAAACTTGAAAGACCTATTGATGTAAATACAATGACTAAAAGAAAATATGGATTGAATTTATCACCTAACATCCCTCCTATTGGACGAATCAAGGTCGCAATAATAATAAATATTGAAGTAATTAAACCAGCATCCACTTTAGAAAGTTCAAATACTGACACTAACAAAGTAGGCAGCATAACTGTAAATGTAACAAACGTACCAAACGTTAAAAAGTAAAAAAGGGCTACAACGAATATATTTTTATTTTTTTGCAAAAATGTGATAGGATTAACAAACTTTTCAGTAGTTGTTTTCTCATTTTTATCTCCAAAGAAATAAAGAATAAAGATCATGAGAAGAATTAAAATTAAGTACAGCTGAATGGTGAATCTCCATCCAAATGAACTAGCTATTACAGGTGCTAGAAAAGATGTAAATGCTGTTCCAATATTCCCTAATCCAAATATGCCATTTACAAAACCGTGCTTTTCTTTAGCATAGTATTTTGGTAAAGATGTGACACCAATAGAGAAAGTAGCACCGCTAATTCCGATCAATAACCCTAATGAAAATAAAGCAATAAATGATGTAGATACACTAATTAAGTAAACAGGGATAATTAAAGTAATAAAATTAAACATAAATATCTTGCTTGCGCCAAATTTTCCTGTGTAGTATCCCATTGGAATTCTAAGTAAAGACCCTGAAATTACAGGAGCGGAAGTAATCCAAGTTATTTGTGTGGCTGTTAGATTCAAATCCAGTGAAATATAAGGCATTAATGAAGATAAAATTACCCATACCATAAAACTTGAAACTAAACTAAATGTTTGTAGTGATAATTGGAAAGTTGGTCTGTTTGTAATCGATAAAGTGGTCATTTGTAAATCCTTCCTTCATTTTTACTTGATGTGATCATTCCTTATTTCTAAGCTATTTGATCGGAATACTTAATGTTATGTTTATTATAGTAGGGGTTTAAAATAGGAATTGTGACATAAATCACACCCTAATAAAAAAGAATGAGAAGTTAACATACATTTATAGCGGGGTTATGAAATTTACATAACCTATTCGGTAAAATCAGACTGTTAAACAGAAAAAAACAAACTAACATGATTACAAGTTAGTTTGTTTTGTAAAAAAAATGGTTTATTATTTTTATTTCAATACATACTCTGCCAACACACTTTGAAGTTCATATATATTAAGACTCTTGTTAAATTTCTTTTGAAGTGGGGTAGAGTCACCAGAAATCCAAATTTTCAACTCAGCATCCAAATCAAAATTTCCTACGGTTTCAATACTAAAGTGAGTGATACTTTTGTAAGGTAAAGAATGAATCTCAACCTTTTTCCCAGTAATTCCTTGCTTGTCGACAAGAATCACACGCTTATTTGTGAAGATAAACAAATCTCTGATTAACTTAAACGCCTTTTCTACACTCTCAGACTTTGACAATACTTGAGTAAACTCTTTCTCCACCTCTTTTAAATCTAATTCTGAAGCATTTCCCATTAAACCATCTAGTAATCCCATTTTTCTCCTCCTCCTCATGTTTATTCAACACTATTATCATATTACGAAATACCAAGGTCATACCTTCTAATTGAAATAACTATTCAAATAAAAGGTATACGACCCTCAATAAGAATGAGATTTGAGTTAGCAACAGATTTGTCAGTTTTCAAATCGCTAGTATAGGAGTTAAAACACAAGACTAGATTTTTAATCTTTCTATATAGAAGTAGATAAAACAAAAAAACTCAAGTTTTTACACTTGAGCTTTTCACGTTCTAGGTAATAGCAGTATCAGTGCATCTGGCACTAGTCTAAATTCAGGTCACGTCCTCTACCAAAGCTGCATCAGTACATCCTCTACTAGCCTGAAAGCAAGATTCTCTTATTGAATCATCCAAATAAATTTGTAAGTACCCCAGTGGTAATGCCATAAGCAATACCAAAGGTGACCCCAAAAACAAGTCCAAATTTTATACCTATTTTCAAGTTATTAGTCATGATATCACCCCTATTTCATTGAAATTTGTAAGGATATTTATTCTGTTAGTTATTTATAACTATATTATATATTATGAACCTATCTATTTGCAAGGACAAGCTATAAAGAGAAAGTGATCAATCTCTTCTTCTCAAAATTTTACTATAAACTACTCCCTCTTTTGAAGTCACAAACCTCATATAATTGAACCTTTCAAGTACTCTAATTTTGTTTATTACACCAGGTGTTTTATCAATGAAAAATGAAAAACCAACTGACATGATGGTCACGATAACCAAAATAACCAAACTCAAAATAATATATTGACCCGATACGTGAAGAAATTTCAATCCTCCAGCAATGATCTGGAGAAAAAACAAATGAGCTAAATAAGCTGTATACGTATACTTGCCGATAAACTTCAAAACATGAAATATAATTGATCTCCCTTTAACTATTGCCATTGAACATCTATACAATAATATAATTTCAGCACAAACGTATAAAAACATAGAAGGTTTTAAATAAGTTGACACACCTAAATCAATTTGTGCAATACCTTGATGTGAAATTAATTCATACCCAACTATCGCAAACATTCCTAAGAAAATAATCTTATTTAATGTTCTGTATTTTAAGACTAACTTTCTCCAACTAGGCAGTGTTAAAGCCACTAATCCTCCTAAGAAAAAATAAAATAAATAAAACAAAAAACTCCTGTCAATATACTTCATCCATGATTGTTCTGTTACTACATTTTCAGTAAAAATAAATTTAGAAGCTAACCACAAAAGCAGAAAATAACTTATTGCAACAAATCCTACAGTACAGATTACAAATTTGACAGAATTCAGATGTTTTTTTACCCATTGAAATAAATAAAATAAGATTGGAAATACTAAGTGAAACTGAAAAACCATAATGACGTACCATAAATGCGGTGCAGCCGAACCCGTAAGCATCTTTTCGAATAGAACCAATAACGATAATCCATATAAGTTTGTGAAAAAAATCACATAAATAAGCGACCAATACAAATATGGCAATATCAACTTCCAAACCTTATCTTTTATATATATTTTATACTTTACAGGTTCCTTGTGTTGATGAATTAAATGAAATCCTACTATAAAAATAAACACAGGTGCTGAGAATTTTGAAAAATTATATAACATACCTAACATGAAGGATTCTTCAAGTTTAATATTACTCTGATTCATTACATATGTGATGGAGCTTTGAAAAACAACAGCAAGAAATGCTAAGCTTTTTAAAATACTAAATTCATCAGCATTTCTTTGTTGAATTTTATGATCTAAATTCATCTCTCATCACTCATTTCTTGAAGTATTTATGAGATTATTATAAATCTCTGCAAACACTTACAAGAAGAACATATCATTACAATTCCAAGAAGAAGTATTTACAATTTTATGAATAGTTAAAATGAGTGTAGTCTGAACCGTTTTCATTACTTAATTAACATCTCAAATAGTCTTCTCAATTCATCTTTTGGTATAATACAATATTGATCACCAATACTAATTTCACAATAACAAGACTTCACACTTGTTTCCTTTACATAGCTCGTTATACCAATTCCCGTCTTTTCATAAATGGCAATTAACGTGGATTCCAGCTTCTCTTTTGGCATATCAAAATGCACATGAAACATATTAGATGCAGGTACAAGTGGATTTGTTGAAATCCCTTGACATTGATTAAAGAAATTAGCGAGTTCTTTCGCATCCTCATAATACTCATTCATTTTATTCAGCCTTTGATCAAAATAAAAGTTGGAACTGATAATGTAAGGATACAGACTGATCAAATCACCTCCATGACGTCTTTTCCATATCTTAGATTCCTCTGTAAATGTTTCATCTCCTGCAAGAATTGCTCCCGCAATCCCACCAATCCCTTTATAAAATGACACATATACACTATCAAATAAACTACAGATTTCAGCTGCCGATTTTTTATAATAAGGTAAAATCTCAAAAAGTCTAGCACCATCTAAATGCAATTTAATATGGTGCTCTCGACAGTATGTGGAAATGGATTCTAAGGTTTTGTAATCAGGCAATTGTCCCCCTATTTCTCGTTGAGGTAATTCAAGTAATAAACAGGCTACATCTTTCCCCATATTCATTACATCTTCCATAACTATCAATCTTTTTTTGTCAGCCAACAAAATAGGTTCAATGTTATGCAGCTTTTTCAGTCCATCTTCTTCATGAATTTCTAAATGACTAAGTGGATGATAAGCTACTTTGTTAAGTCCTTTTTCATCACACCATATTCTCAAAGCAATTTGTTGTGCCATCGTTCCACTAGGGAAAAAAACTGCGGATTCTTTACCTAAAAATTTTGCCACCTTAGTTTGAAACTCTTCAATGATTTTCCCTTTTCCATACAAATCACTTTCTTGCTGTCCATCTATATTAAGGAGTGCTTCTTTTAACACTTGTATATTTCTTCTTCCATGACCACTTATCTGGTATTGGGTTTGTTTAAATGCTTCCAACAAAGATTTTTTCCTCATCTATGTATTTCCTTTCAGTATATTTATTTTTTTTGGAGTAACTCGGCAATTCCCATTGCAATGGCTCCATTCAGAAAACCAAAAAAAGACACTACAATTAATTCACTAGTACCTGATATTAAGGACAGGACTCCAAATAAAAGACTTAAAAACATTGTTATTGTACCAAGAATGAACAAGAAAACACTTAGCTTCAACCTTCTCACCACTAATTTCATTTTAGACATTATCTTATAATATCAATCATTTAACTTCTATTATATAACAATACTCCTATCGGGGTCTCTAAGAGATGTCATGAAGTAAATAATAAAAAAGAGACTGTCTATAGATCTTCTTAAGACCTACAAGACAATCCCTTCACTTATTGTGCAATAATATTATTTATCCTTTGATTTTTCCTCATCTTTTGTAAGAATCTCATAAGTAAAGTCTACTGCACCTTTTTCTCCACCAGTTGGAGCATACCAGATGATCATATAGTTCGTTCCGTCTTTAAATAATTGACGCAATTCAAGAGCATCTTCTTCAGTTACGTTAAACGGATCAACATCAACAACTTTATATTTTGTATTCTTTCCGTCATTGCCTACATTACGTTCATTAATAAAGGTAACAGCATACTCTACATACTCACCATTTAATTCATTCAATGAATTGAATCCATCTAAAGAGCTTCCATCTTGAGTAAATCCAATTTCTGGAATAGAAATGTTGTCTATGAACCAACCAGAATCGTTATAACCCCAGTCTGTCATAAATCTGAATGACACCCAAATTTCTTGACCTGCATATGCAGATAAATCAAATGATTCTTGCTGCCAGTCAGCATAATGTCCTGTGAACCCAGGCAAGTTTTCTTTTATCGCTGGGTAACCTTCTTCTACAACATCAGAACGTGTATTTTCATTTGCCAAGCTTGTCCAAGTTTCACCTTCATCAACAGATACTTGAACCATACCAAAATCCCATTGCTCTTCAATATCAATGAAGTTGTCAAATGTTAATGTTGCTTCATCTACATTTGTAAGATCCGCTGTAATTATAATACTGTTGTCGATTTCGTCTCCTTGATTAGCCCATAAAACTTCATTGTCAGAACCTAATGGATCTGCAACAGATAACCATTTCGCAGGAAGAAAATCAATACCGTCAAAGTTAATTGAGCGAATTTTGTCATCAAGCTCAATCACTTTATAGTTAGCTCCCCATGCAGGAACTCCATCTTTTTCAAACGCAGCAGCAGATTCAAAGTTAATTTTCAAATCTATGCTTTCAAATTCATAGATTCCATTTCCAGGTGTATTGCTATCGATAGCTAAAGCTGTGCTAAAGTTTTTAAATAATTCACCGAACTCAAGACCTGTATCAAAAGCAGCCAATTGGTTATTTAAGCTTTCGATTCCATTTGCTTCATCATTTAATAAAGCTTGTACAAAGTCTTTACCAAATTGTTCACTTAGATATAATTGCAATAAATAAGCTTGACCATAATCTGCTAAAGTTTCAGGGCTTCCACTGTTATAATACTCATCCCACTCTACAAGAGAATTTTCAGGATGATCAAGGAAGTAATTCACATGACCCATAGGATGTCCATATCCTACGATATATTCAGCAAAGTCGGACATACCCTCGTTAATCCAATTTGTTTCATCTCTATCTTTATCACTATGAATAAGATGTTGATATTCATGAGCGACCGTACCAAAGAACGTACTCTCTAATCTCTCATCCCAATCTTTTGAATCAATAGAGATGATATTACGATCAATATATTGCTCATATGCAGTCCAGAAAAAACCAGCTACGAAAAACGGATAATCAGGATCCTCAAATTGCTCGTCAGGAATGTTGTCTACTAGAATAATATTTTTGCCTTCTTCAGACAAATAATAATCTTCTGGTAAACCAACAAGACCTGGAAGTTCAGCATTTTGACCAGTTAGTGTATCCGGCTCACCAAAGAAATCTACAACCTTAGGATAAATCGTTTGCTCGAACTCATCCATCATTTTATCAGCTTGTTCTTGTGTAATCACATGAGCAGGTCGGTCATCTCCCTCAGGGAATGAGAGATCATCTGCTATCCATACTTCAACGTTATCCCCAACACTTCTCAATGTAAATGTTTTAAGACTTAAGTCTCTATTTAAGAAATATTTAGTTCCTCCATCAAATGTAAAGTTTCCTTCTGAAGCTTCTTCAGAGCTTGAACCTTCCTCATTTTCAGAAATGATTGCTGCTTGTTCTATCAATTGTTCCTCTGCATTATGTAGAAAATCTGAATCTTCTGATTGATGTCTTAATTCTGAGCCGATATCTAAGACATCTCCATATCTTGCAGTGTTCACATCTTTTGATTCTGCAAATACATGACCTCCACTAAATGTTGGAACAATGAGTGAGACTGACAATAATGCAGTTGATATTACGGAAACCACTTTGTTCATAGTTTTTTTCTCCTCTCATATTTAAAATAAAATCACAATCCCTCCCATTTTATCGATAACATTACAAAAACTTCTATCTTGAGTCCCTCAAAGATGCTGTCGGATTCTAAATTCTAATGTTATAAAAAAATGTAATAGGGGGGCTTGTACTTTATAGTATACATTCCTTAATATAGTATTTGTGTCGAAATTTCGTAGGTATATTGGATTATTTTTAGAAAGTTTTGTCGAATTATGGATAATTATAGGATGGATGATATGAATTGTACTTCATTTTATTCCACCTGAGGCTGCGAAATAGAATCGTATTGGATGAACTAGTGCAGTTGTTTGCTAACTCATGAAGGAGTTAGTGTCATAATTACAAAAAATAATAAGAGGGTTGTCAGATGACAACCCTTTTATTTTTCGATATATATCTAGCTTATTTCTTTATCTTTTTTTCACTTTTTGTAGTAATTTCATAAGTGAAATCTACTACACCTTTTTCTCCACCTGTTGGAGCATACCAGATAATCATGTAGTTTTTACCTTCTTTAAATAGTTCTCTTAGTTGCAATGCGTCCTCTTCAGTTACATTAAATGGATCAACATCAACAACTTTATACTCCGTTTTCTTTCCTTTTTTATTTGTACTTTCATTTATAAAAGTAACAGCATACTCTACATATTCACTATTTAGTTCACTCAGAGAATATACACCGTCTAAAGAACTTCCATCATGTAAATATCCAATTTCAGGAATAGAGATATTATCCACAAACCATCCAGTATCGTTGTAACTCCAATCTGTCATGTAACGGAAAGATACCCAGATTTCTTGTCCAGCATAAGCAGATAAGTCAAATGATTCCTGCTGCCAGTCTGCATAATGTCCTGTAAAGCCTGGCAAGTTCTCTTTAATTGTTGGATACCCTTCATCTACGATATCAGAGCGTGTATTTTCATTTGCTAAATTAGTCCATGTTGCACCTTCATCAGCTGATACTTGAACTACACCGAAATCCCATTGCTCTTCAATATCAATAAAGTTGTCAAAAGTTAATGTTGCTGCATCTACACCTGTAAGATCAGCTTTAATTACAATGCTATTATCAATCTCATCTCCTGAGTTTGCCCATAACACTTCATTGTCAGCACCTAATGGATCTGCAACAGATAACCATTTCGCAGGAAGGAATTCTACACCATCAAAACTGATGTTGCGTACTTTATCATCAAGTTCAATCACTTTGTAATTTGCTCCCCATGCTGGTACGCCATCCTTTTCAAACTCAGCTGCGGATTCAAAATTTATTTTTAAATCAATACTTTCAAACTCGTAAATACCATTTCCAGGTTTATCACTATCAATAGCTAAAGCTGTACTGAAGTTTTTGAATAACTCACCAAAATCAAGGCCCGTATCAAAAGCTTCTAACTGATTAGAAACACTTTCAATTCCATTTGCTTCATCGTTCAATAAAGCTTGTACAAAGTCTTTACCAAATTGTTCGCTTAAGTAAAGCTGTAATAAATAAGCTTGACCATAGTCTGCTAATGTTTCAGGCGATCCACTTGCATAGTACTCGTCCCAATCTACAAGAGAATTTTCAGGATGATCAAGGAAGTAGTTTACATGCCCCATAGGATGTCCGTATCCTACAATATACTCAGCAAAATCAGACATTCCTTCATTAATCCAACTAGTTTCATCCCCATCTTTATCACTATGAATTAAATGTTGATATTCATGTGCTACTGTACCAAAGAAAGTACTTTCTAATCTAGTATCCCAATCAGCAGAATCAATTGAGATGATATTACGGTCAATATAATATTCATATGTTGTCCAGAAAAATCCAGCAACAAAGAACGGATAAGATGGATCATTGTACTGATCATCAATAATGTTATCTACTAGAATAATATTCTTACCTTCTTCAGATACATAATAATCTTCTTCAAATCCTACTATTCCAGGTAGAGTTGCATTCTCTCCCGTTAATGTATCTGGTTCACCAAAGAAGTCTACTACCTTAGGATATATGTTTCCTTCAAACTCATCTCTCATTTTATCGGCTTGTTCTTGCGTAATGACATGTGCTGGTCTTTCATCTCCCTCAGGGAATGAGAGATCATCGGCAATCCATACTTCAACGTTATCTCCAACACTTCTTAATGTGAATGTTTTAAATTGCAAATCGCGGTTTAAGAAATACTTAGTTCCCCCATCAAATGTAAAATCACTTTCGGAATCACTTTCAGAATTTGCTGCTTCTTCATTTCCAGAAATAATGATGGATTGCTCTATCAATTTTTCCTCTGCACTCTGTAAAAATTCTAGATCCTCAGATTGTTGGCGTAATTCAGAACCAATATCCATAACATCCCCATATCTCTCTGTATTAATATTTGGGGTTGCCGCTGAAACTTGTACTCCTGAAAATGATGGTACAATCAATGATGCTGATAAAATTGCAGTTGAAATTGCTGAAATCACTTTTTTCCTCAAACTAATTTCCCCTCTCATGTATGTATTCTCTTCATGTCATAAAACATGACATTATATAATTATACAATGTTATTCATAATTATGAAAGTTGAAAAAAATGGTATGTGGTAAGGCTTACATTTTTTTTATGATATATTACATAACATTGTAGTTGAACAAGCCTGTTATTAACCATTTCTAACAAAAAAACTATCCCTCAAGGAATAGTTTTTTTATCTATTAATTTTCTTATTCCCAGAGGCTACAAAAACGCCTCCTCTATTATAATTGTGATCGAGTTCGAAATGATCCACATGTTTTTTGAAGTACTTCCAAGTTGGTCTTGTTATATCAGATTTGCCAATCCAATTCACAAATTTCCCTCTGAATGTTAATTCTTCCATATACCAATCCATAATGACAATTCTACCATTGTCCTTCACTACATTTAACATGTTGTCAATAACAACTTGCCAATTCTCTATTGCTGTTAATCCCAAATCACATATGACACAATCTATCTTGTTTAAACTAGTTGTTGAAGGTAATTTTTTTCGTAAATCTTCATATGATAGCTGTTTCGCATCTGCATGTATTAGCCTGATATTATTCCACTGATTATTGATTATCTTTTTGTTGGCCTGATCCAGCATCCCATTTGAGAAATCCAGCCCGATGACTAAACCTGTGCCTTTTAAATACTGTTGAACGTATTTAAAGTTCTGCCCTGTTCCACATGCTACATTTATAATGGTCATATTTTTTTTAATTTGAAGTCTTTTGACCGCTTCTTCTCTTGCTTTTCCATAATATTTCTGAAAAGATATGAAATCGTATATTGTAGAAAACGTGTTGTAGTAATTAGGCACTTTTTGCATTCTTCCCATCACCACCGTTTACATTGAATTTTTAAAACATTTCATAGTTAAATCCATTACCTTATTTATATTCTCAAAATCGTTGCTATATTTTGATGAATCAACCCATTTGTTGTTTTCATCAAAGTATTTTCCAGTCAATTCAATCACTTCTTCAGAAGTTGCTAAGTAAGTATATGTTTTTGCCATTTCTTCAGGTGATATAGAACTTTTGCTTTTAATAGAATAAGCAAATTTAGCAAGCTTCGAAAGATTTGGATAGCGGTTGATATCCAGTTTTACATTGGTTACACGGATACAGTTCACAGTAATTTTAGTATTTTTTAATTTTTCTGCAAGCCAATAGGTATACATGACCTGAGCTATTTTAGATTGGTAGTATGCTTTAGAGACATTAAATTTTCTAGCACGAAATTGTGGATCTTCAAGTTGAACTTGTATAAGAGGATGAACAATCAAACCTTTTGAAGAAATTGTAATGACACGCCCTTGAGGACTTAACATGAGAGGTTCTAGCAGAAGCTGAGTTAAGAGTACAGGACCCAAATGATTAGTTGCCCATACACTTTCTATACCTTCATTTGTTAGCTTAGCTTCTTTTTGACTAATATCAAAAAATGCTGCGTTGTTAATCAGTATATCTAATTTATTGTATTTTGCACGAAATTGTTTAACCATATCTTTAATGGAGGATTGCAATGACATATCCACAAGCATTAGTTCAATCGATTCACTATTACTTGCTAATTTCACGTCCTTTAAAGCTTCTTCCCCTTTTTCCTTATTCCTGCAAGCAAGAATCACATGATAACCTTTTTTTGCTATTTGTATCGCTGCAGCCTTCCCTATGCCAGCATTGGCGCCTGTGATGAGGCATGTTTTATTATCCACAATTAGTTCCACCTTCCTTCAATGTTATATATCTATCATGGATGGTATAAATGAAGTTATTAAATAAATCCAAGTCTACAAACCACCTAGTCTAGACCATGTGGTTTACAACCATTAAACCACTGTTATTTATTCATGTAAATACCTTATATAAAATAATCACCCTATAAGTAGATGTAAGTCCTTGAAATTCTTAAATGAATTGGTTAATTTCATTTCATAATATGGACTAAAAAAGAAAGAAAGACGCTTTTCTTTTAGAAAAGCGTCAGATTGTTGAAGATCGATTAAACTTCTATTAGCTGGTATCGTAATCATGGCAGCGTCACAAGAAGGGTCTCCTACGCCTAAAATGTTATGACTTATCAAAAGTCTGCATTATTAAAACCAAAAAACGTCATCACTCCATCAGGAGTATCTTGTTGCTCCTCCACATAATTACTATTTGTATAATTACCTAACGTTTTTCTCCAAAATCTAAGTGTTCTTATATTGTTATCAGTACAATTCGTGTACAATCCCCAGCGGCCTTTGTATTGATTAAATAACATGATCGCAGCCTGCTCAGCGATTCCTCTCCCTCGAAAAAACCGTAGTAGAAAAAACTCATTTATAATAAAATCTGTCTTTTCTGGTGTAAAAGGAGGTGTAGCAACAAAAGCCAACCCTACTGGAATATCATCTACAGAGATAAGATGGGGAAATAACACATTATCCTTTTCCCACCAAATATCAAAAAATGTATTCTGTTCTAACAATGTTTTTGTGTCATCCTCTTCAAATACACCAAATTTATTTGGTGATCTTCCCCAAATTTCCGCCAAATCATAAAGATAGAGAGGGTACAAATTATGAATAACATATTTGTTTGCTTTATTACTTAGATTCACTGATATGCTCATATTGCATTAACCTCCTTTCATTTTCATTTCGTTGTTTCCAAATAAAAGGAAACGCCCGTTCTCCAAATCTTTATATCTCACTATCATCATTATAATAAAACTTATTCTTTTAGTTGTTACTGATTTAAAATTTATATTCTTCAAATACTTTTAATCCCTCTTCATTTAAAATTTTCTCTACCACTACTGGTTTTTGAGGACTTTTATCAAATACTTCTTTACATGATATCATAATGTTACTACCTGCTATTTTTGCTAATTGATCGTGAGATACACTGTATACTATTTTTCCAAGTTTCGACCAAACCATAGCTCCAGAGCACATTACACAAGGTTCACAACTAGTATATAAGCTATATTGACATAGGTCAAAAATATTATGTTCAGTACAAAACTTTCTAATAAGTCCGATTTCAGCATGGTGAGTAGGATCACATAAAGTATTAATTTTATTTTCCCCAATCATAATCACTTCATCATCTTTTACTAATATAGCTCCAAAAGGCTCATTTCCTGCCGATCTAGCTTGAAAAGCTATATTCAATGCTTTTTTCATGAAATATTCATCATTTTTCCTCATCTTTATTAAACCTCCATCCAAATGATTAGAACTACTTATTTTCTATTATGGTCACTAACTTCAATGTTTACTTAAGATTTATTGAAAGGATGGTTTCATTTGACGACGACTGTGATTGATGTGAAGATTCATAGTGTGACCTACAAAATTATTAATCAAGAATACTTGTTGTTTCACAATTTTGCCCGTTTATGAAATAAAAAATCAAAAAAGCTTGATCAAATTGTATTCAATATCATCTTTCGGTGTAACTTTATTATAAAAATTTCAACAAGTCATCCTTCAATATATCTATTATAATCTAGGATCAATTTCTTTCTCACCTGCAACCTCAAACAACAGGTTCACAACAACTTCCTTATACGTTTCATTGTCAGGTTTTATGTCATCATAATTAATATTTAACATTTTATTTCCTAAGAAATATTCGTTCTTTGAAGTACGAAGCTTTTTATTAATCCTCTTCTGCTTCATTAACTTATTGTATTTATGTGGGAAGTGATAATCATAACCGTAAATAATTGATAAGTAATTTGGATTTCTTACTTTCATATATGGAACTACATTTTGCTCAAGTAGTTCAGGTTTGATGACTACACCCTCCATCCAATTATCCACTGTTAGTTTAGAGAAAAATTGCTCTGCTTTCAGGTAACTTTCTGGTTCAGATAAATTAAGAGTGATAAATTCATCGTCTATATTACTAGGAAGTGCAGCATCTGTAAATATTTCCATATGTTATTTGATTGAATCAATTTTAATGCATCCATCAATACATCATATTCAAATACAAATGAAATAAGGGATCGCCTAGTCGTCTTTTTCAGACTTTTAGAGCAATCCCTTACCTTTTGAAACGTTTTACAGCCATTTAATCATTTAAGGTGTTTTTACTTTTTTATCTTCTCATCACTTTTTGTGAGAATTTCGTAAGTAAAATCTACAACACCTCTATCATCACCTTCTGGAGCATACCAGATAATCATATAATTCGTACCATCTTTAAATAACTGGCGTAATTCAAGCGCATCTTCATCAGTGATATTAAATGGATCTACATCAATGACTTTATATTTTGTGTTTTTACCATCCTTGCCAACATTACGTTCATTGATAAAGGTTACAGCATAATCTACATACTCTTCTTTGAGTTCACCAATGGAATAAAAATCATCTAAAGAGCTTCCATCGTTATTAAACCCAATTTCAGGAATAGAAATATTATCGATAAACCAACCTGTATCATTGAAACCCCAATCCGTTAAGTAACGAAAAGATACCCATACCTCTTGTCCTGCATATTCAGATAAATCAAAAGTTTCATTCTGCCAGCCTTCATAGTGACCTGTAAATCCAGGTAAATTTTCTAAAATTTTTGGATACGGTGGATCTGATATATCAGAACGAGTATTTTCATTCCCTAAGCTAATCCAAGTTTCACCTTCATCTGTTGAGACTTGAACTACACCATAATCCCACTGCTCTTCTATATCAATAAAATTATCAAATGATAGCGTAGCTTCGCTTACATCTGTAAGGTCCGCTTTGAATATTATACTATTATCAATTTCGTGTCCCTCATTACCCCATAATACTTCGTTGTCAGAACCTAGTGGATCTGCAACAGACAGCCAATTCACTGGAAGGAAGTCAATCCCATCAAAAGTAATGGTTCTAATTTTATCGTCAAGTTCAATGACTTTGTAATTTCCTCCCCACGCTGGAACTCCATCTTTTTCGAACTGAGCTGCAGATTCAAAGTTAATTTTTAAATCGATGCTTTCAAATTCGTAGATTCCATTTCCAGGTTTACCACTATCAATCGCTAAGGCTGTACTAAAGTTTTTAAACAATTCTCCAAAATCAATACCTGCATCAAATGCCTCTAGTTGATTGTTTATACTTTCAATACCATTTGCTTGATCAGCAGCTAAGGCTTGTATGAATTCTTTGCCATATTGTTCACTCAAATATAACTGGAGCAAATAAGCTTGACCATAATCAGCTGTTGATTCAGGAGCTCCTGATGCAGCATACTCATCCCATGCTACAAGAGAATTTTCTGGTTTATCAAGGAATGCATTCACATGACCCATTGGATGGCCATATCCAGCGATGAACTCCGCAAAATCACTCATTCCTTCATTTATAAACTGCACTTCATCTCCATCTTTATCACTATGAATAAGATGTTGATATTCATGTGCTGTAGTACCAAAGAATTGTTCTAATCTATTTTCCCAATCTAGCGTATCAATCGTAATAATATTTCGGTTAATATAATCCTCGAACGTTGAGAAGAAAAATCCACCAGTGAAAAATGGATAGGTTGGATCATAGTAATTCTCATCTATAATGTTGTCTACTAAAATAATATCTTTACCTTCCTCAGACACGTAATAGTCTTCAGGAAGCCCTAAAATTTCAGTTAAAAATGAATTTTCCCCAGTAAGAAGATCTGGATCACCAAAGAAATCAGTTACCTTAGGATATATATTCCCATCAAATTCTTCCCTTAATTGATCTACTTGTTCCTGTGTTACTACATGAGGAGGTCTATCATCTCCTTCAGGGAATGAAAGATCATCTGCAACCCAAATTTCTACTCCTTCACCCACACTACGTAATGTGAAGTCCTTTAAAAACAGTTGACTATTTTCATCAATCACTAAGAAAGGTTTTGTTCCTCCATTAAAAGTAAAGTTGTCTTCTTCTGAGCTTTCACTTTCATCGTTAGTTGAAAAAGAGGCTGCTTGCTCTCTCAATTTTTCATCTGCAAGCTTTAGATACTCCTCATCTTGGGATAAATCCCTTAGTTTAGGCCCAATATCCAAAACATCACCATATCTTTCGATATTATAATTTTCGTTTTGAGCCTCTGCTTGCCCTGGTGAAAACGATGGAACGATAAGTGAAACTGACAATAAAACGGTTGAAATAGTGGAAATGATTTTCTTATTCACACTTTTTCTCCTCTCAGATATTATTTACACCCTCACCATAAATTAATTTTCTTCAATTTACATTTTATGGTTCAAGGCTTGTACTATATCAGTATACAATCCTTACCATGGGAAAACTGTTGAAATGTCAGGTGAAAAAATAGCTTTTTATAGCGAATTTTATCATTTAATAGATAACAACAAAGGGATGATTTACCTTTTTATATTAAAATAAAAGCAGGAAACCTAGTATATGGTTCCTGCTAGTTCATTATCTAAGCACCTGCTCTATCTCTCTCTTTTTGAGCCTTATCCCCTCTTTGTGGTTTCAAGAAAGCTAAGTACATCAAAACTAAACTTCCAATTCCAATCCATGCCAACGTTCCAACTCCATTTTCAAAAGGAGACGCTTCAAAAAATAAAAAATCTTTAAAATGCTCAACACTGAATCTAAATGGAACCCAGGAATACAACCCATTTTGTGTAATGCTAGGTAAAAGTTCTGGAGCCATCGTTAAAATCGGCATAGAAAAAAAGAATAATAGTATAATGAGTGGAGCTGCAGCAAATCCAATCCAATTTAGCATTGCATTTTGAATAAAGAAAAAAGAAAGCCCTATAAGTATCATCAGCACATACATTTCTCCACTGTTTGGAATGCTAACATCCAATATTCCCTCTGTTATCCATAGTACAAATACTGATATTGTTCCAACAAACACAATACCTCCAACGATTTGAAAAGATATAGATCTAAATGTAAGCCGATTACTGACTTTTTTCTGCAACATAAACAAAACCATAGAACTAATCAATATAGTCAACCATAAAATTTGAGTAAATAAAGCAGGCGTATTCCCATTTGCTGACTTTGATCCAACAGGATTTATTTTTTCAGTTATGATTTGAATCGGTTGTGTTAATGCTTTCGCCTGCTCCATTGTAATCTGTATTTGACTCTGCTCAATTTGTGTAAATAATTGATCTTGAATTTGTTGATTAAATGTAGTCAGGAAACCATTTACGATTTGTGAGGATATCGTGGCCCCAGTCATATTCATCCCTTCATTAATATACATAATCACTTGAGGGTGAATTACGTTGTCGGATAATAACGAAAAAACATCACGTGATAAACCTTCTGGCAGCACTATAGCTGCATAATGTTTTTTCTCATTCATCTCATTGACAGCTTCTTCCTCACTAGATAAAAAAGACCACTTCACTGATGAATTCTCTGTGCTGTTTATTTTCACCTTTAACATTTCTCCAAAATTCATACTACTTCCATCTGGGAGCTTCATCCCTTCATCTTGAACAACGATTGCAATCGGAAGCTTTTCAGGTACAGGATTCACGGTTGAACCCATAAATGCGAAAGTAAATATAAACACTGCTAAGATAGTACTGACTAATCCACCCCAAAATAGCTTTTGACTAAACAACTGTTTCATTTTACCCCTCCACTCTTTGAACCTATTGAAAGATCAATTTAAACAACAATATGTTGATTAATTAACATTTTGTTGTTTATAATACCATTATAATAAAGGAAAAATGTGATTCAATATTCAATGTTTACACTTATGTTATATAGGCAACACCTTTCTATCTTTTGTTGTTTATCATACAAAAAAGTTCTTGGAGGATGGAAAAATGGCAAATAAAGAAGATCTTCGAATCATTAGAACGAGGAAATTAATCGGTGAAGCATTCTTAAAGTTAATCAAGCAAAAAGGCTTCGATAACATAACGATTCAAAATATTGCAGATGAGGCGATGATTAATCGCGCAACGTTTTATTTACATTACCAAGATAAATATGATTTATTAGATCAAATGATGAATTCTGTACTTCAAGAGCTATTAAATATTTATAATCCTAAAAAACACATTCAAAAACAGCAAGTCATGATAAGTAAACTGCGATTAACCATACAGAGCGTTTATGAAAATGTGGAAAGACATCGTTCCTTTTATCAGGTGATGCTTGGTGAACATGGCATATATGATTTCAGGGTGAAGTTGGAAGAATTTGTTGTTGGTAGATTTGAAGAGAATATTATAGAACTAAATATGAATGAGGACGATTTTAAAATTCCCAAAAAAATACTTATACATTTTGCAAGCTCGGCTTTCGTTGGCATGATTGATTGGTGGTTAAAAGAAGAGAACTACCCGACTCCTAAGGAAATGTCGCTGATGATGTCTCAGATTGTTTTGAAAGGTCCTGTTGGTGCTGCGGGGATTGAGGTTGGTGATCATTTGTGAAGTATATAGCAAGTTTTCATAAAATAAAATAGTAGTTGGTTAGCTTAAGAACTAAAAAACATGTATATTATTAATAAATCATAAATCGCAGCATCAGGAGGTCATCATGAACATAGATGTATATTCAGATTTTGTATGCCCTTTTTGTTACATTGGGAAAAAACGTTTAGAAGAGGCATTAGATCAAACTTCCCTAAAGGATTCAACCGAGGTTACATTTAAAAGCTTTGAACTTGATCCAAACTCTCCACGAGGCATAGATTTGTCCATTCACGAGGTGATAGCTAAAAAATATAGTATATCTATTGAACAAGCTAAGAAAAGTAATGAAGGAATTGGGAAGCAAGCGGCATCCGTTGGTTTAGATTTTCGTTTTGATGATATGATTCCAACTAACACATTTGACGCTCACCGATTAGAAAAGTATTCCTCAACTAAAGGAAAAGAAAAAGAATGTACTGAACGATTATTAAAAGCTTATTTTACAGAAGGCAGACATATTGGAGATCATGAAACTTTACTCGATATTGCAGAGCAAGTAGGGCTTGATCCAAAAGAAGCAAAAGCAGTGTTGGAACATGGAGACTATCAAGAAGATGTTAGAAAAGATGAATCCTTAGCTCACCAAATTGGAGTCCAAGGAGTTCCATTTTTTGTTATCAATAATAAGTATGCTATTTCTGGAGCACAACCAACAGAGGTATTTATAGAAGCTTTAAACAAAGTGGCAGCAGAGGAAAAGGAAACAACTACACTAAAACCACTCACGTCAGAAAATGCTGATGGTATGGTTTGTGATGATAATGGTTGCGAAATACCTCAATACAAAAAATAAAAAATATATTCTACTTCAGATTAGGTTCTGAATTTGAAAATTTAGAATCAAAAGCAAAGGGGGAAATTTCTTCCTCCTTTTTTCCTTCTTCAAAACAAGTCCACCACTGCATTTCAGTTATCGTATCATTTATAAGTTGATAATGTATATCCGTTAAATTTTCTTCAAAAATTGTTTCTTTTGGCATGGCCAGAGTTTGATCAACATCCTCCATACTAATCATCATAAAGTCAACCATTTCTTTTTCAATAGCAGCTTCAATAAATTCATATGTTTCCTGTGGGTATAAGTCTACACAGCTGTTTACTAAGTGAGCATTAAAACCATCATGTTCTTCAGACAATTTTTCCGTGAGCAATGTCTTAAAATAGTTTATTACAAATTTTCTTTCTAACAATCCATGGAGTGCAAGAATAACCAATGCATGCAGACCTTGCCCCCGAACAAACTCGCTTAACTGTGTATTTTCTATTAATGTTTGAATAGACCCAAGATCTCCTTTAAATACAGATGCGATCATACGCCCACCTGCCTCGGTAATGATATCCCCTAAAACAGCATCGGACAATTGCTCAGGCAAACTTAGGATATCAATCCATAAAGGAAAAAATTCTTTTACCCTAAATTGAGATAGTAGATGAATTGCATAATGGAAGTCCATACGGCTTTCATGATCCTCTAAAAAAACATCAGGGTTTTCCTTCACCTCCCTCACAATGAATAACAGCTCTGGAATAGCTTCTTCTTTTCGTTCAATGATTTGCTCCAATTGTTTTCTTGGAAACTTCCCATCGTTATATTTTATAGATTCAATTACTGTTTTCATGATTAGCCGTTTTCCTTTCTTGTTAGTTATCGATACATCAAGTCTATCCCTCAAGTCTGAGTAGTAAACTAATCATTAAACAAAAAGAGGTACTTTTTATCCCAAATGTATTTTGAGAAAAAGTACCTAGCTATCCATCATTATTTAATTATTTCATTCATTTTTATATCTTTTCGCTGATTTTCATTAAGTAATCAAGACTCGTCTGTAAACAATCCATTGGAGAACGAGGACATACATCCTGCTCAACAGCATAATATTGGATCCCATTTTTCTCTCCCCATTGAAGGATTGGGACCATATCAATTGAACCCGTTCCTAATTCAGCAAAGGTTTCATGTTCATCTGTAGTCATATCTTTCAAATGAATAATAGGCATACGATTTGAATAACGCTGAATAAATTGAAGAGGATCATGGCCTGCTTTTTTTATCCAATACACATCTATTTCTGCTAACAGCAAATTATCTTCTGTCGGTTGTAACATATAAGACATTGCATCCATGCCTTCTATTTCTGTATTAAATTCAAATGCATGATTATGATAACTTAACGTGTATCCTAGAGGTTTTATTTTTGCAGCTATAGCATTTAAGTGATTCTTGACCATTCTATAACCTAATTCATTACGAAGATGATCTGGAAGAATCGGTACAATCAAATCCTTGGTGTTAAATTGCTCTGCTAGTTGCAAGACACCCGACAAGTCATTTGAAATAGATTGAATATCGATATGCATCCCAGCTGTTTTCAACCCTGTTTCTTTTAAGACAGCAGAAATATCTTCAGCAGAATGCCCTCTCAATCCGGAAATCTGCACTGCTTTCCATCCCATTTTTTTCAGATTCCTTAATACACCTAAGAAATCTTGTTCAAGTTCATTTCGTAGTGTATAAAGCTGTGCTGCATATTTTTCAGATATATGATTTGTCACTTTCGGAACACCCCTCAGTCGTAATTTGAATACCCTTTCATCGTATCATAGGAGTGATATATTCCACTTAAACGAGAATAAAGTGTTTTTAAATAACCTTAACTCTCATTGGCATCCTGTCGCTGAAGTTGTTTACGATAAATGTCAGGAGCACAACCCACTCTTTCTTTAAAAACTCGGCTAAAATGCGCTGGATGTTTAAAACCAACCTGATAAGAAACATAGGTCAAACTCAAACTGTTGTCTAATAAAAGCAACATTTTAGCTTCATTGATTCTTCTTTGCAATAAGTAATGAAAAATCGTAATTCCTGTTACTTCTTTAAAAAGCTTTGATAAATAATGCCGATTTACATGAAGATCAGACTCCAAATCCTCTAAGTGCAAATCCTCTCTAAAATTTTGTTCTATATAAGTGATAATGTTTTGAGCATGTTTTTCCTTTGATCCAGGAAGGTGAACCTGATGAACATCCAAACTGCTTTCAAAATATCGATAGACCAGCACTAACAAATCCATAAATCTTGTATGTAATTCATGATAATCAAAAACATTGTTACTTTGAGAGAGGGATTGTACCCTGTTTAACAAATTACTGATCTCTTCTAGTTGATCATTAGATAATGAAATTCGGTGGTTTTTCAATTGATGAAATGGTTTTAATACATCCAAATGATTGGGATAACAAAACAAATTTTCAGCATAGCTTGGGTCAAAATGTACAATCGAACGAATATATGGTAAATCAGTTTGAACATTCGCCCGATGTAAAGTCATCCCATGCATAATGATGAGGTCTCCTGGTTGTAAAGCATATATTTTATCAGCAATGAGATAATTCCCCTTGCCCTCATGAAATAAATAGATTTCAAACTCAGAGTGAGAGTGAAAGTTATGTTTATATTCTTTGTTTGATTTATATCCTATCTGAATAGGAATGGAGGTATACATGATGTAAAATCTCCTTTAAGAAGTTAATAGATTCAATTCTACTAGGCATTATATCATACAAATAACAACAACCTCAGATAAATTCTCATCCTATTCAGTTAATAAGAGTAAAGTAGTTTTTTATTCATTCATGTTAAAATAGACTTAAAGTAAGCGTTTTCTATGAAGTTTGTCATATCAACTTAGGAGGAAATTCAATGGATTCAGTACGAGTAGGTGTTATAGGCATAGGCAATATGGGTGTAGCCCATTCCAAGTATGTATTCGAAGGAAAAGTTAAAGGGGCTGTCTTAACTGCAGTTGTTGATGAACAAAAGGAACGTTTGCAGTGGGCAAAAGATAATCTTAGTGAAGAGATTCATTGTTATTCAAGTCTGGAAGAACTAATACAGTCTGAACAAGTAGATGCTGTACTCATTGCTACACCTCACCATGATCATCCATCTGCTGCAATAAAAGCTTTGAATGCAGGTTTACATGTATTAATTGAAAAACCTGCTGGAGTATACACGAAACAAGTGCGTGAAATGAATGAAGTAGCTGCAAAATCTGATAAAGTATTCAGCATAATGTACAATCAGCGCACAAAACCAATATATCAAAAGCTGCGTGATCTCATTCAATCGGGAGAGTTAGGTGAAATTCGTAGAACCAACTGGATTATTACAAACTGGTACCGATCTCAAAGTTATTATGATTCAGGCGGGTGGAGAGCAACTTGGGCTGGTGAAGGCGGTGGTGTCTTAATTAACCAAGACCCACATCAGTTAGATCTATGGCAATGGACAACAGGCATGATGCCAAAACGCGTTCGCGCTTTCTGTTCATTTGGAAAATATCGAAATATTGAAGTGGAAGATGATGTAACTGCTTATGTAGAATATGAAAATGGCGCAACTGGCTTGTTCGTTACCACAACAGGTGAAGCACCTGGGACCAATCGTTTTGAAATCACAGGAGATCGCGGGAAAATCATCATCGAAGACGACAAATTAACCTTCTGGCGTTTACGAGTTCCTGAACCCGAGTTCAACCGTGAATTCAAAGGTGGATTTGGCGAGCCAGAATGCTGGAAATGTGAAATTCCAGTGAAAGGACAAAACCCTGGCCATGCTGGGATTACTCAAGACTGGATCAATGCAATACTTAACGGTACTCCACTTCTAGCACCCGGTGAAGAAGGAATTAAAGGGTTAACACTATCCAACGCGATGCTTCTTTCTACTTGGACTGATAATTGGGTTGATCTTCCCATTAATGAAGACTTGTTTTACGATCAGTTACAGGACAAAATCAATAATTCTACCTTTAAGAAAAATGAATCCAATCTTCAAACATTAAGTGTGGATGGTTCTCATTGATTGAGTTGAATGGTTCAACTTAATGGCTGATGGTTCCTCTATTTCACTAGATTGTACTTACATCTCAAAAATAGAGGAATTTGATAGCCTTATTCCTGCGATTCTATACAAAACGATATGAAAGCTAAAGGATAAGACCCTCACTTTCCTCTATTTTTCTGATAGGTTCAAGGTCTGAGTCAAGTCTTGAGGGGGGATTTATCCTCTCCCTTTTTTAAGATTGAATTATGAATTAGCTCTCTTCCTTTTTTCGAAAATCATCCGTCAGCATTCCAGCAAAACCCCAGTTTTCATCCTCTATTTCCTCAATTACAATATGCGTATGTTCTGGTTTTTTACCTAGTACATTTACTAGAGTTTCAGTAAATTCCTTAACAATTTGAGCTTTTTGGTCACGTGTAGCCCCTTTTGTGATTTGAAGATTAATGTATGGCATGACTAGTTTTCCTCCCTTTATATTAAATTTCCTTGTTGATATTTCGTTCAATCTCATTTGTGAGCTTTAAAATTCATATTTTCATAGTTTGTAGATGCAACAACGAACTTGTAGTATGATTAGGAAAATTATCCATTTCATAGAACAGCGGTGACTTAAATTATGCAATCTCAATTCGAAGATTTTATCCATCTACATGTCTCAGCTTTACGAGTTTATTGTAACAAACTCACTGCAAGTAAAGAAGATGGTGAGGATTTATATCAAACAACCCTTGAGAAGGCTTATCGTTCTTTTCATGAAGAAATAGAATTGAATAGAGCCTATTTATTTCGGATCGCCAAAAATACATGGATAGATGGTTTTCGAAAAAAAACAGTTCAGCAAATGCCACTAATAGATGAATACCCATCAAATCATATTCATCCTCTAAATATAAGAGAAGCCTTTGAGATCTTAGCAGATCATTTATCCGTTAGGCAAACCGTTCTATTATTAATGATTGATATATTTGGTTTTACCGCTAAGGAAACAGCAGCTCACATCGATTCGACGGAAGGTGCAGTCAAGGAAGCGATTAAAAGAACCCGTCTTCGTTTAAGTAGGCTGGTTGCAGAAACTAATTCATATGAACAGAAAAAAATGTTTAACAATTCCTTTAAAGGGATGTCCCATGAGTTAATGGAACAATTCATTGATGCTTTTCGAAGTGGAAACATCCATCAAATATATACTTCTTATAAGAATCTTCGTGATTGTGGGTTAGATGTTTCGAGAGTACGGAAGCAAGCAGATTACTTCTATTTTGATTTTCTTGATCCAAACGGTCACCTCATACGTATTAGTTCCAAGAAAAATTTAAAATAACCATTTCTTTTATGACTATTTATTCGTTTTATATATATGAAAATCATTTTAGGAGGGGAACAATTTGGCTGCAAAATCATTTCATCTTCAAATTGTAGAGTTGCCAGTAAAAAATGTAAAAGAGTCTGTGGAGTGGTATAAGAAAATGTTTGGACTAAAACTAAGCTTTCCATTTAATGAAGGCGATGATGAAGCATGGTTCAACTTAAATGGTATGGGATTTGGCTTGATTCAAACAAACGATTTGCCAAAAATGGATTTTATCTCATCAAAAGGAGAAAGAAAACCTTTTTTTACGTTCCAAGTTGATAATATTAAAGAATTTCATCAAGAAATGATTCAAAAGGGAGTCGAAGTTCAAGATATGGTCTTTAAACAAGATGGAGGTTACAGCTTTCAGTTTTTTGATCTGAATGGAAATCCCTTAGGAATATGGGGAGGATGGCCAAAAAGATGATGATGAACAGAAGTAAAGAGGGGCATACGCTCCTCTCTTCTTTATTTACTTATGTGCCAGTTTTGATTTAATCATATTCTATGGGGTAATGACTATAAGTCTCTTATTCATTTTTTTAAGAATAAGAGACTAGTTTTTTTAAACATATAATCCAAGATAGATGTTGCAAAAGAAATTATCAACTTACTAATTAAAGCAATAATAGGGAATTGACATTACTTTGTCTATTTATTAATTTTTGAATGTCTTCCTATCTTTAATAAGGCATCATAACTCATCTTGATCCATCCAAAATAGACGAAAATATAAACAGCAATCGATATGATAAACAATTGAAATACAACACCATAATTCGATGCAGTCCCCGTTATTGTTGATTCTATAAATAGAGTGATTGGTGATAAGATGCTCAGTACAACACCAACAATAACAGATAGTGTATACGTTGGATGAAACGTTTCATTTTTGATTTCAATAGATTTTCTCAGATAAAGAGGTAATTCGAATCGTTTATCTATACTTCTATATTTTCCAAATCCCATTCTCATACCAGCATAAGTGAACATACCAGTAGCAATTGCAATAAGTATAAAGAAAGGAATAAGCAGCCTATCTCCACCATCTAAAAATCCCGTTATATAACCGTCAGATACTAACTGAGGAATTAAAATTAATAGGGAAACACCCAAAAGGCATAAAATCACTCCCGCTCCAATCAACATGCTATTTTTCTTATTCTCTTTGAAATAATTATTCACTTCAGTCTCTGTAAGACTAGGAAGATCTTCTTTCTCTTCATTAAGATCTATATCAAACTCTCTCTTTAACTCATCGATATTTCCAAACTCTGAAATTACGATACCAACTGCTTCATTTTCTGACTTCCCACTTCTTTTAAGCTCATTATATTTGTCCTCCATATTGGAGAAAATGTCTTCTTTTATGGCTTTCATTTGTTTTGTTTTTGGCAAAGTTGCAAACATATTATCCAAGTAATTCATAATGGTTTCCACTTTAGATCTCCTCCTTAATAAATCGATTAATAACTTGCTTCGTTATATCCCACTCCGTGCACTTTTCCTTATAATAGTTTTTCCCTGCTTGTGTAATTCTGTAGTACGTACGTCTTTTGCCATGTGTTTCGTCTTTGTAAAATGATTCGATATAGCCATTTTTCATCAAACGGTTGAAAGCTGAATATAACGTTGTTTCCTTTATAATGTACTTTTCATCTGAAAATTCCCTAATATTCTTTGATATTTCATATCCGTAGGAATCGTTGTCAAGCAACATATACAGAATAATGGTGTCGTTATACCCTCGAATAACATCACTGCTAATCAAATGCATTCCCCTTCCTTTCATTGTATTCTGTTTATATTTTATATACTTATGTGTAAATTACACCATCTGTAGTACTTTATCTGTCGTAGTAATATCAGTGTATCATAATTACTACGACAGGTAAAGTACTGGATTACTTTTTTGCAAACTACCTCCTAAACATTTAATCAATTTCATCACTCTCAAAAACAATCCCTTTATATTCTATAATTCGACAAAATTTTCAAGAAAAATGTGATATTATGTCTTATAATGACAATAAAGAGAATCTTGCTTTGAGTAGAAGTTGTTATATCTCCTGCTGAAAGTTAGATGACCTTATCAGATGAAAATATTTAAAAGGAGGAATTAGAGATGTACATAGTTGATTTTATGCAACGCTTGTTTAAAAAAGGAAATACGGGTATTATCATCTATCTCTTACTTAATACACTTATAGTCATCACTTTATTTCAAGATCCAATTATTGGGCTAATTGTGTATGGCATATCCCTTGTATTAGCTCTTTCTCCCTTCGGAGAATGGATCCTACGTGTACAACAAGGATGTAAACCATTGGCTCGAAAAGAACACATTGATCGATTACAACCATTATTTGACGAAGTGTACTCAAAAGCTAAAAAGCTTGATCCCGATCTTCCTGATGATATTAAATTGTTTATTAGTAAAGATCCAACTCCAAACGCTTTTGCAACTGGACGTAAAACAATTTGTATAAATAAAGGCATGTTGGAATTTAGTGATGAACAAATAAAGGCAACTTTTGCTCATGAGTTTGGGCATCTATCAAACAAAGATACAGATTTAATCTTAATTGTCTCTGTCGGAAATTTGATCATGACAGCTTTATTTATTTTTTACAGAATTATATTTACATTCTTTGGATCGATGTTCAGTGTAATTAATCACAGTTTAGGAAGCGTCTTAATCACATTCCTTATTGATATCATCTTAGTGGGTATGATGTGGTTGTGGACCAAATTTGGTACAGTTTTAGTTATGCATACTTCAAGAAGTAAGGAGTATGAAGCTGATCATTTCGCTCACCAATTAGGTTATGGAGCTGGTCTAATAGAAGTACTTGATCGTTTCAATGAGATTGATTTAGGGGATACAAAAGGATTATGGGCAAATTTAGCTTCTAGCCACCCTGATCCAGATCAAAGA
Source organism: Chengkuizengella axinellae (assembly GCF_030730905.1). Classification (GTDB taxonomy): domain Bacteria; phylum Bacillota; class Bacilli; order Paenibacillales; family KCTC-33759; genus Chengkuizengella; species Chengkuizengella axinellae. The sequence continues at coordinate 103,219 of NZ_JAVAMP010000014.1, forward strand.
ATTGGCAAGTTACAAAATCTTGAGGATGTTGCGTAGTCATAGAGTCATAAAAAAAAAGATTTTAATCAAACGGTAGTATTTCAAATTCGGATGTTGTTAGTAGTAGAACACTAGACATCCGAATTTTTCAAAAAAACAAACATACAAATAGATTAATTGCAGGTATTCGCTTTCCACCTTGTTAAGTCTCCACCATCTTTATATTCCTCATAATATTTCTCTTAATTATTGACAACACTCTAACTAAGTAATAGGTTTTTAACCCCTATATTTATACAAAATAATTAGTTCAAAAATAGGTAAGGAATGATATGATGCTTTCTTTTATTCAACCCGATGGTGATAACCAATTTGTCCTCTTTTCCCTTGAGCACCTTTTGTCTTTATTCACTGTGATAGCCATTATTTTGGTTATATATTGGTATAGAAACAGCTTAAAAAAAACCCTCCTTAATAATCTATCAAGAGGAATTATTATAACAATTCTTATTATTTCAGAAATAAGTCTTCATGCTTGGCTTTGGTGGGTTGATGAATGGGGGTTTCGAAATGCACTTCCACTTCATTTGAGCAGCATCTCTCTTTTACTAGCAGCGTTATTGCTTTGGATCAAAAGTTATCGTCTTTTTGAATTCACTTATTTTGTTGGGATTGGCAGTGCACTTCAAGCTATGATCACGCCAGATATTAGTTTATATACCTTCCCACATTTTCGATATGTTCAGTTTTTTATAGCACACGGAGGAATAGTGATAGCCAATTTTTTCATGGTATTTGTTGAAGGTTTTCGCCCTACATTGAAATCTTTGTGGAGAGCTTTTTTCTATCTAAATCTTTATACTTTATTTATATTTGCCTTTAATTTATTTATAGGTAGCAATTATATGTACGTCTCAAGAAAACCATTCAATCCTTCTTTAATTGATTATTTGGGTCCATGGCCTTGGTATATCATTCCGTTAGAGATTATAGCGCTTGTTACGTTTTTTATGCTGTATTTGCCTTTTTGGTTTTTGGAGAGAAAAGGTATGAAAGAAATTAAGTAAGATACGGAACAAACTGCTAAATGATTGCGACATGAGTTAATTAAAGGAAGTTGTATACCTGATCGTGCTAATTGAAAAAATTACACGCTACCGACATTGTTGTTCATATAAACGGATTTTTCCATTCCATAAGCAGTGCATAATGAGCTGATTCTTCATCTTCCAAATAATCTGGTAAAAGAGTGACGGGTACACGACCACACCTTAATAAAAAAGATACGACAGGATCTTTTCTTTGTCCCGAGACTACTTGCTCAATATACTTTTCTGGTGACAACTGATTCTGCAACTTTCCATAACCAGGCATTCGTGCCCCTCCCATCAAAGATGAGATGCCTTGTTGAATGACGATGTGATACATCGATTGCATCATTAGTTTCCCAAGTCCGTACTTTCTAAAGGTTGGCTTTACACTTATATCGACCACGTATAAAGTATCTCCGTCTGGATTATGATTTCGGATATATCCATCATCTGTTACGATTTCCCACTGATGTTTATGTATATAATGTTGATGATTAATGCGAAGAGCCGTCATAGAACCTGCAATTTCTCCATCTGTTTCTACACAAAGCGCTCCTTCTGGAAATCTTGTAATGTGCTCCTCCAATTGTTCCATACTCCACCATAAATCCGAAGAAAATGGCGGAGGAAAACTTTCTTTTTGAACCTCAATTAATGCTGCAATATCTTTTCTTTCATATTGACGAACAGTAGCTAATAATGGCTTATCATTTTGAAAAACATAGATTGTTTTCCTATACATCATTCTTCCCCCTAAAGTTCCTAAATTTAGATTACTCCCAATCCGTATATAAATCTGTACGTCTATCTCTCCAAGTTGTTACAGAACCCTTAGCACGTACTCGATATAAAAGCTCTAAATTTAAGTCAGCAGTAACAATTTCATCATGGTTTAATTCTCCTTCTACTAGAATGCCACGAGGAGGAAATGGAATATCATTTGGTGTAATCACAGCAGCCTGCCCCATATTCGCTCGCATAAAATCAACGGTTGGTAAAGATCCAACAGTACCCGTTAACACAACATACACTTGATTTTCTACTGCACGAGCATGACTTGTATAACGAACTCGGTAAAATCCATGACGATCATCGGTACAAGATGGACAGAAAATAACATCTGCTCCTTTCGCTCTTGCCATTCGAACAATCTCTGGAAACTCTATATCATAACAAGTTAACATACATACCTTCCCAAATTTTGTTTCAAATACATTTAAAGTTTCTCCTGCCACCATGTTCCACTCTTCCTTTTCTGTAGGCGTAATATGAAGCTTCGGCTGTTCTTCCACTCTACCATCTGGATAAAAAAGATGTGCCATATTTAGTAGTTTTCCATTCCGTTTTACAACATGTGTTCCTCCTACAATATGTATATCATATTTAACAGCCATTTCTATAAATAATGATATATATTGATCTGTAAATAAAGGAAGTTCATCAATTCGAAGTGCTTCTCCATTTTCATTTCCGATGGACAATAATTGTGTTGTGAAAAATTCAGGAAACAGTACAAATTGTGTTTCATATTCTTGTGCTGTACGTATATAGTGCTCTACTTGCTGTGCAAATTCAGCAAAAGAAGAGATGGTGTGTAGATGATATTGTACGGCGGATACACGAAAGTTCATGGAAAAGCCTCCTTATTCATTTATATAATAGGGATTGATATAGTTTGTATTTCTGCTGCACCTGGAGCTATTTCATATTTATTAAATAAAACATACAGTGTATTATTCTCAATATAAAAAGCTTGATCTTCTCTTACAGACTGAAACCTAAGTTCTCCTGATAAATTTGTTGGATAGTATTTTTCGTTGTTATTCATATGCTGTATTATAAGATGATTCATCGTATTTAAATCAAATATATCCGTAATACAAACTTCTTTACCATTTGATTCATTGATCATATTCAATGACATCACTCTTACCATATCTGTCGCTCCACCAGTATAGGTTCTAGTTGTAATAAGTATATGAACTAAATTTCCGGATACGATCATTTCATAGTTCATTGTTAATTCAAATTGATGAGCAGAGTAATTATTTCGCTTCATATCTTCCAAATACTCCGCTGCGCTTGACTCGATTTCTTTGATCTCATTCTGATAATAATTTGCTATTTTTTTATTGATTTCATTTTCAAACTGTTTGTCCTTTAATCCATGAATTTCTGGTTGGACGGTAGTTATAACACTGGCTTCATCCTCTGTAGATATTGTTTTTTCTATTACAGTCACATCACTATCTGTTGAACTAGATAAATTGATCTTAGATTTTATCATGATTTTGCTTTCATTAAATTTGTTCTCTGTGTCATTTAGTCCATTTTCTAGAGGCTTGTCCTCTAAGTTATCATTTTCAGGTTGTTCACTAGATGGTATTTTAGTCTGTTTATCACTGGATGTAGGATTTGGTAATACTTCATTAGATGAGATGTCACCGGCATTGGAATTTAACATCATTGTATTTTTAAAATTGGATATAAGATATAATCCCGAGAAAATAATTGCCAATAATGTAGTAGCTACAATCATTTTCTTCATTTAAATTTATCCTTAAATGTCGCAAAAGACAGCGCTTGATATACTTTCATTGCATTACTCATCCTCTACTAACCTCGCTACTTTTCCACCACATTTCTTACAAGATCCTTTTAAAACCAAACCAAGCCGATCATTTTGTATATTATAATCAAGTATTGTGGTAACACCACAATTTGAGCAAAATACGTTATCTAATAGTATTTTTTGCACATGAGTAGGTATATCTGACCACTTTCTTAAACTCTCAAAATCTGTAATTTCTGAAGAAGATTTTGCATTATGATAGTCTACAATTTCCTTGCATACATCCATTAATACTTCAATAGCAAATTCAATAGTGTATTTTATTCTGGCACAGCTTTTTCCCATTGATGCTGATGGAATTAATTCCTTAATCAGCGACAGTACTCTTAAGTCATCAGTATAAAAGGAAAAATAGTTTTTTTGAGCTGCAAAAGCTATAAAATACCCATCGCCTCTATAAGTAGGCATTTTATAATGAAAGGATTCTTCCAGTTCCGGGAAAACTTCTCTCATAAATTGTACAAGATGTTCAGTCCACTCTTTTTTCACTCCATCTAAATTAGACATGTAATCATTAACCAATTGCATATATTATCCCCTCTAATCCTATGAATGTATGGTTGCAAAATGAAACAATCGTCCACTTGGCATATTCACCACTTACATTTCTGATTGTATCATCACAACAAACTTCATATCAAAATTTTCTAAATGAATGTCTATTCCATATAATTGATCCTTTGCTTAATAAGATTATTCATGATTACAAGTTCACTTAGGTATCTTCATAGTAAACAAAACCCCATTCTCTTCATTCTCTATCTTATACTTGATACCGAGTGTGTCAAATATTCGTTTAACAATATATAACCCTATTCCGCTTCCACCTGTATGACGATTCCTTGATTTTTCTAACCTTGTGAAAGGTGCAAAAATGGAGTCCATTTGTGTCTCATCAATAGAAACTTCTGAGTTAAATACAGTAATATTGATGCTTTCATCTTCCTCATTACTTATGATCTGAACCTGAGCCCCCACTGGTGAATACATCATTGCATTGTGAATAATATTAAGGAGCGCTTTCTCCAGCAATTTTTTATCTGTTTGCGCAAAAATAGGACTGTCGTCTGCTTCTATTTTCACTTCCAATTGTTTTTCTCTAGAAAAATAAGCAAGCGTATTACAAATCCGTTCTAGGAGTTCTGTTAAATTCACTTTAGTTACATCAGGATTAAAACCTGCTCTATCCACTTTGGAAAGATGTAATACTTCCTTTACGAGCCCCTCTAATTCTTCCATATTTTTAAATGATCGGAATAAATATTTGTCACGATCTTTATAAACCCCAATATTGTGTAACATTCCCTCTAATTGCCCTTTGACTATCGTAATGGGTGACTTTAATTCATGTGAAATAATGGCAAACAAATCTCTTCGCTCTGCCTCCAGTTCCTTCTCACGCTCTATATCTTGCTTTAATTGATCGTTGGTATGATGCAGTTCCTCCATCGTTTGCTGTAACCGCGCAGATAACTGATTCAAACTTGTCGATAGTTCTCCTAATTCATCTTTTGAATTGTATTTGCTTGTTGTTGAAAAATCTAATTTAGCCATTTTTTTAGCTACTTTATTGATTTCAAGTAAAGGTTTTGACAACATTTTCGCATAAAAAAAAGCACCTGCAATAGATATTATGAACACAAAAATAACAGTATATGGGAAAAACACGAATATAGCTCTTTGCGTATCGTCAATAGGATATAAAGGTTGTGTTAATGTAATACTTGTTCTTCCCATTTCTTGAATATATATGATCTGTTCAACTTCATTCTTTTCAATACTCTGATCGTACAGATCAAGCGATGCATTTTGATGACCAGCCTCTAAATCAAAAAAATATAAACTAAGAAAAGCATTGTTTGCTTTTTCATATTTATCAGCAGATTCAAATACATGATCTAAGTTTTCCCCATCTACCTCCGCAGCGAGTTTAGACAAGCTTTTTTCTAATTGATCTAATTTATACTGTTTATAAAAGTCAGGAAGAAAAAAATAAAGTGCTGCATAAATGAGCATAGACGAAACCATTAAAAGTGTAATCGTTACCATAAATATTTTAAAAGCAATGCCTCTATTCTTAAGAAAATAAATAAACTTACTCATATATTTTATACCCCACACCCTTAACCGTTTTAATATAGTCTCCTTTTAATTTTCTTCGTATATTTTTAATATGAGTATCCACTACTCTTGTATCCCCGTAATAATTATATCCCCATAGGTTATCAATCAATGTTTCTCTTGGAATTACTTTTCCTCTGTTTTTCAATAAGATTTGAAGGAGATCAAATTCTTTCATCGTTAACTCTACAGGTTCATTCTCTTCATAAACTTCCATTGAATCTACATCAAGTACTAACTCTTTAAATGAAAGCTTGGTATGTTCATTTTTTTGAGCATGGCGTTTCCTTCGAAGTACTGCCTCTACTCTTTTAATGAGAACCTGAAATGAGAAAGGTTTTGTAATATAATCATCTATTCCTAAATCAAATCCTCGAATTTGATCTACATCATCTTCTAAAGCTGTCAACATGATCATAGGTATATCCGAGTTTTGACGTATCAGCTGACATAATTGAAAACCATCCATCTTTGGCATCATGACATCCATCATCACAAGGTCAAAATCATTTTGCTGGAATAACTTAAATCCTTCAAATCCATCTTTTGCTGACATTACTTTATATTCTTGTGTCTGCAAAAATTCACAGATCAGCTCACGAATTTCATGATCATCCTCAACAACAAGAATTGAATACATATTAATCTCCTTACCTATTTGATAAAAGTAAAACCTAACTTTGATGTTCAAACCCAATTTAAGTTTCACTTTTTAGTGGACACCTTTAAAGACCTTCCGAATATATCTTTAAGTTTCTTTGCAATAGTAGTATAGAAAGAGTACTAACCAAAATTACTAAGAGGTATTATCTCACAGTAATGTGTATTCTATGTGTAGAGGGTTTACGGAAGTAATTTTATTCGAAAGAATGATACATTTTTAAAAATTTTATCAAAGACAAAAATACTCCCTCTTCAAAAAGAGGGAGCTAACTGACTCATCTTAAATCGAGGGATTCCACTATCTTGGAATATATTCCTCATAATAAACTTCTAAACCAACAATTCTATGCATAAAGTTTCCTTCCCCATCATACACATTTCCGTATTTGTCTTTTGAATGCAAGACACTGCCATCTGGAAGATAGAGAGTTTTACTACCATCACTTTCACTATCCACTACTATTACTTCACCTTCAGAGTTTATTAATTTGTGTTCTACGTCTGGTTTAACGATTAAACTCTTTATATATTCTAGTGCATTTTCATTGGAAACTTTAATTATTTTATCTTCCCCATCATTCCCCAACTGAGCAAGCAACTCGGGAAGTGTCATTAACCATTGACCTGTTTCCGTAACCACAATCTCACCTGTCATTTCATCAACTGTTACTATACCAGAATCATTTAAATATTCAGCGATTTCGATAGTTTCATCTTTATTAACAAATACAACATCGTTCTCTGGCATAGGCAATTGTTTTATTTGATCTATCAGCTCTTGTGGGAGTTCACTTAGATTTGTTTCAATTCCCCCCGGGACTTCTTTGCTGTATTGTTCAAGTTGTTTCTCGATTTCAGATTCAGTGATGTCTGAGACAGTTTCATTTGCATTCGCATTCGTTCCTACTACTCCAATTGAGGTTAAAGCTAATCCACCAGCTAACGCTACACTAAGTAATTTCATTTTAATTTCTCTCCTTGTTAAATATATTATTTTGTTTACAAGTTTGATTATATATTTGGAAAGTGTAGTTTATATGGAGTGTATGTGTGGTTTAGTTGGGGATTTGATTAAGATGAGATTAAATTAAGTTGTTTTATTTTGATGCTCCTCTTGGTTGTTATTAGCATTAAATAAAAGGTTAATTTGATATTTTATAGAATACATTACCTTTATAAATGAATAGGAGGTATTTGATTTGAAAAAAACATTATTTATTACTGGCTTATTTATTTTACTATTTTCAGTAACCGTATTTGCTGCATCGGAATTTAAAATGATTGTTAATGGTACACAAGTTGATGTTGAACTCAAGGTAATTGATGGTGCTACATATGTTCCACTTCGTGCAGTTGGTGAAATGTTAGGTGCAGATGTGATATATGACGGTACCACTAAAACAATCACTATAAACGATGAAGGTCAAACAACTTCAGAATATGCAAAATATGAAGAAGATGCTAAACGGTTGTATCAAACCTCACCTAAAGATTTAAAGCCAGAAACGAGAGAGCTCTTAATGGATGTAAATTACCAGAGCATTATACTTCCTGATCAGTTTGAGGAAAAAATAGATAATGAAGAGAGTTTCTTTGTTTATTTCTTTTCACCTGCTTGTCACCATTGTATATACACAACCCCACTTTTGAATCCTATCGCAGAAGAAGTTGGAGTTGAATTATTTCAGTATAATGTGTATGAGTTTGAACAAGGATGGGAGTATGTTAATTCAACCCCAACTATTATTTATTTTGAAAATGGACAACAAAAAGATCTAATCTCTGGTGGAATTACTAATGATGTAGTTGCTAATCAATATAAAGAGTTTTTAATGAATAATAAATAAATACATGTTGGTTTTGAATAAGGTTTGATCAAAAACCTCACGCAAACCCACATTCTATGGCTAACAAAAAGAATCCATTTTGAAAAAAAGATTGATCAAAATAGATTCTAAATTTGAGATCGACAATTTATTTTTTATAAAAAAGTTTGATCATTCTATTGTCTATCTTCTTCTACAAATGCGCCAGT
>NZ_JAVAMP010000015.1 GCF_030730905.1 Chengkuizengella axinellae
AATGGCGCTTTTCACTAAGAGAAGCGCCGTTTTTTATGAATGGGGCCATATTGTTGAATATCTATTTAAAGGTATTATGTTCATCAAATCGAAACTACAAAAAGACAGGAGTCTGTTTATTGCTGAGATAAACAGTAACGGTGGTATCAAATCTCATCGTTATATACTTGCCAAATGTCCCTAAGTATAAATTACCGTATATGTTTTAGAAATGTAGCGTATCTATCAAGGAATTTCTTTAAGTGGCCTCTTTTGTCACTCGCCAAAGTTAAATCACTTTTTTCGGCTATTTCCTCTACAATACTGTCAATGGTTTTGTTGTCAGTTATTATTTTTTCTTCAGTAATATCGTGATTAAAGGCATAAATACACCTGTCAATTTGTGATTTTGCCCATGAATTAGCCCATTCAAATCGTTTGTTAAGGCGTTTTTTTATTGTTTTCTTCTCTGCATAAAGAATGTAATGTTTTACCTCAATACCTTCTTTAATAAGTCGTCCAATTATTTCATCATAATAATGACGATTAACCAAAGTCATGGGTGCTATAATAATACCATCATAAGTATCTGATATATATTTTAACATTTTATAATTGAATAACCGCCACTGTTCATGGTTTTGAAAATCCGATTCATACAGTTCTATAGGTATATTTTTTCGTATAAAATAACCGATATTTTCAGGGTCGTAAACAAAAGAATTGGGTAATCTTTTGTTTAATTCATAAGTGCATGTTGTTTTTCCCGAGCCAAACGCTCCATTTATCCAAATAATCATTTTCACACCTCCTTTTTCCAAGTAAGAGAATACCGCCAAAACAAATGCCTTCGAATGATTGCATTTCGTAAAATAGAATCGACTATTTCATGAATATCAAGGATAATCAATGTACCGAAGTGATGAAATGTTGCGATAGAAACTATGAAATCAAAAGAATTGGGTTCAAATAAACATGTTAATATATCTGCATTTATAAACTTTATGTTTGTTACAGAGGACAATTATTCTGCAATTCCTATCATATTTTCGGATAAGGAATTTTACTTAGTAAGTATTTATAATAGTACCGATTGTGATTCCAAGAGGTATCTTCGAGATTAACAAAAGCAAGTTTATTAAAATAATTTTTTATCATGTTTTGTTTATCCATTAAACGACTCCTCTCAATAGGTTTGTAGCTATTTTCCCCATTGTCTCTTCAAATGTCTTGATTTCTTCTTCATCTAATGGATAATAAAAATGCTTTAAAAAGTTCTCAGAAAAGACAGCCTCTAACTTCATCATTTTGTAACCCTTTTCACTCAATTCTAGAGTAAAACTTCTTTTATCTACCGAATTTTCTTTTTTCTTCAGATATTCGCCCTTTAACAATGTATTAATCATTTGAGCAACGGAAGAATTTTTTATCCCTAATCTATTTGCAATTTCTGTTATAGTTGCTAAATCACCTTCATTATGTAACTTGTAAATAGCAATTAAGTATTGGTAACTATTAAATGTTATCTCGCTATAACCCTCTTTCTGAAACATTGCACTTAAGTGCCGATTATAGTATTTATAGCATACATCTAAACTTTGAAATACGTTCATATTAACCTCCTTAAATATTAGTTAGGCTACCTAACATTATGTGTATACTATTCACTCTAGTCAAGTTGTTTTAAATTATTGAACATAGTCTTTCCAATTAAACTCATGCATTTTAAATATATGACCATCAATCAGGAGAAATTTTATCCTAATTCACGGCCATATCAACCTTTCCCATATATGCAGCATGTATGTTTGCTCGTTTTGCATTGGATATCATTACTTCATCTTGAGCAAGGATGAATGAATTACTCCAAATCAGTTATGATAAATCTTGATGTATAGTTACGTTTGATAACAGTATGAACCCTGTTTGTTAAAAAGAACTATATCTATCTACTCATTCCTAAAAGGAGGGAAGTTGAGGAAAATTATTATAGGTAAACAGGAATGTGGAATTGTGGTTGGGGGAATTATAATTTGGCTAAAGTCAGAGGATGCGAAGCATCAGAATTGCCAAAGCTGATGGTAGAATCGACAGACTTATACCTTATAAAAAACTAGTGGAATTACATTGACGGAGCAAGTTGAGTGTGATAGCATTGGTTTAACTTAAAACGAAAAGGCTATGAAGAGAAATAGTAGGTATTAGGGATCTCACAGAGAGAAGATGGTTGGTGCGAATCTTCATTGATCTAATAATGAAGCAGTCTCGGAGCTGTGAACCGAACAGAGGAATCTTAGTAGGCTTCAACGGAGTTCCACCGTTATTCAGGAAACAATATCGGAGATATCCCGTATTGATAGAGTGCAGAGAAATCTGAAATTAGGTGGTAACACGGACATAATAGTTCGCCCTAAGTTGACAAGAAATATGTCAGCTTAGGGCTTTTTTGTTTTATTTCTACTCGTTTGAACATTGAAATGGAGGTATTGAGCATGGTGAAAATGACACCAGATGAGTTAAGAAAATCATATATTGATTTTATGAAAGGAATAGGGGCTAGCCAAGTGCCCTCTTCTAGCTTGTTACCAGAAAATGATCCCTCAACATTGTTTACAGGAAGTGGAATGCAACCTATGGTTCCATATTTATTGGGGGAAAAGCATCCGATAGGTAATGATATTGTTAATATTCAGAAGTGTTTAAGGACAGTGGATATTGATGAAGTAGGAGATACGTCGCATCTGACATTTTTTGAAATGATAGGTCGATGGGAGTTTAAAGCAAATGAAAATAACTATAAGAAAAAGCAAATCGATGCCATTTGGAATTGGCATATTATCGAATTAGGAATTGATCCTGGCAGGCTGTATATCAGTGCTTTTATAGGAAGTGATGATTTGAATATACAGAAAGATACGGAAGCCATTCAAATCTGGTCAGAAAAATTTAAATCAGTTGGTATAGAACCTATCATTGAAGAAGATCCCTATCAATATGGGGCATCTAGAGGTGGAAAAATATTCTTATACGATGAAAAAGAAAATTGGTGGAGTCGATCCGGAAGTCCATTGGATATGCCTGTTGGTGAACCGGGTGGACCTGATAGTGAAATATTCTATGATCTTGAACCAGACGGTGATTCACTGGATCATCCTGCTTCTGTAAGCGAGAGGTTTTTAGAAATTGGGAACAACGTATTTATGTGTTACAAAAAAGAAGACACAGGATTTGTAAAAATGCAAAATCCCAATATTGATTATGGAGGCGGATTAGAAAGGGTTGCAACAGCACTTAATGGTGACAAGGATATTTATAATACGGCTTTCTTCCTTAATCCCAAGAAAAAATTGATGGAGTTAAGTGGTAAACAATATACTGACGATTTAAAGTCGTTTAGAATCATACTTGATCATGTGAGAGCGGCTACTTTTCTAATTAATGATGGTGCGGAGCCAGCTAATAGTGATGCAGGGTATATAACAAGAAGGTTATTAAGAAGGGCGATTCGTGCAGGTAAAAAAATAGGAATACAAGGAAGTTTTGTGGGTGAGTTGTCTGAAGTTTATATAGATGAAGCAACAGCTTATGAAGATTTGATCGGTAATAAAAAGAAAGTTATCGAAAAAGTAAATAAGGAAGAAAATCTTTTCTATAGAACTTTACAGCAAGGAGAATTTGAAATACAAAAACATCTTAAGAATAAGGGTAAAGTTACAGGTGCAGATGCCTTTTATTTTTACGAAACATATGGGTTTCCCTTGGAGTTGACGGAAGAGTTTCTAACTGAAAGTGGATATAGCATGGAGGACAAGGCGTCTTATATAGAAGCGGCAAAGAAACATGCTGAAAAGAGCAGAACTGCTTCTGCGGGTAAATTTAAAGGTGGATTAGCTGAACATTCAACAGAAACAACAGCGCTGCACACGGTATCTCATTTATTACTTGCTGGTTTAAGGGAAGTTTTAGGTGATCATGTTCATCAACAAGGAAGTAATATTACTTCAGAACGATTACGGTTTGACTTCAATCATGATGAAAAACTTACGCCAGAGCAAATAGCTGAGGTGGAAAAGTATGTGAATCATGCGATTTCATCAAAAGCAGTTACCTATATTTCAGAGCTGCCTAAAATTGAAGCGAAAGAAAGTAATGTTGAAGGGAATTTTTGGGATAAATATCCGGATATCGTTAAGGTGTATACAATCAAAGATAAGGAAGGGAAAGTTTGGAGTCGAGAAGTATGTGGAGGACCTCATGTAGAAGATACAACAAACTTAGGAAAGTTTAGTATTAAAAAAGAACAATCTTCTGCTGCTGGAGTTAGAAGGATTAAAGGAGTAATTAATAAATATTTCCAGAACGCGGAACAATAGCTGATGTTTTAGGATTGCCATTTGTAACAACGTTATGAGTTGCCGGGAATCCAGGATGAATGATAAATCCGGCAATCGAAGAGGGTTTGACATCGCTTGGCCTTTCCGTTGGCGGTACCGGAGCACAGTATTCAAAGAAAAAACAAGAAAGGGGAGCTTATAACAAAACAGAACGAAAATCGAGCCTAGTAATTCAAGAATTTATGCTGCAGAAGGGTGTATCAAATATTATCTTACTGTACAGGATGAAAAATAAAAAGAAATTATTCAAGTAATAAAATCAATTGAAACATCTCAAAAAAACAAAAGTTTAAACTATAATACAAAAAGGATGAAATCCTCCGAAATGATTTTTTATTGAATATGATAAGGGATTAAAACGATCTATATACTTATGTATAAAACTCGTCTTATCAATACTAAAAATAAAAAAGTGAGGAAAAATGTATAGAAATATATATTGGACATGACTAATATGTGTTTCTATTTTTTATATCATCAATTTTAATAATTTTATCTAGTATCATACATTATTTATGGACAATTGTTTGGGTTGCAAAATGTATCTATTCTGGTACTTTAGATTTCCAAATTGGATATCATGTTAAAATATAGAGAAAACTTTTTAATATTCTTATGTTAAAGATAACAGAAAACTTAGAATTTTTGTTTTTTGAAGTGAAATTTAATCAAGAGGAGGAGTTGTTATCGACAGTATGATATTATATTTATTCATTTTAATCATATTATTTCTTATTATTTATTATTTTATATTTTTTAAGAGAGGAGAAAATCGTATGGGAAAGATGTCTTTAAACGAAGCAGAAGAATTTTTTAAGTCTATGCAATGTTCTAAGTTTGTAATGGCACGTGAGGAACAAGGGAAATATGAAATGTAATTAAAGCTTGATTCATTAACTTATGTACAAAATTGGTATTATCAAGACTAAAATTTAAAAAAGTGAGGAAACATGTATAGCGATACATATTGGACATGACTAATATGTGTCTCTTTTTTATGTCATTAATTACAAAAGCTAATCTTAGGTTATAACTTAATCCATAGATCCTAATTTAGTAGTATTATCCTTAATAAACAGAGTTTTTATCTATGAAGTATAAAATTTTAAAAATAATTAATAATACACTTGACCTTAAAGTAAGGTACAGGGTTTATAATCAAAAGGTGAGGTGATTATTATGGGACTTCTTCGAATTGGTGAGGTTGCCAACAAGTGTAACGTTAATAAAGAAACCATTCGATATTATGAACGAATTAAATTAATATCTGAACCTGAACGAAGTGATTCAGGATATCGACTATATTCTGAAGATACAGTAGAACGTCTTCAATTTATTAAACGCATGCAAGAACTTGGATTTACATTAAATGAAATAGATAAATTTTTAGGTGTAGTTGATCGAAATGAATCGAAATGTAGCGATATGTATGATTTTACGACTACTAAGTTAACTGAAATACAAGAGAAAATTAGAGATTTAAAACGAATTGAACATATTTTGATTGATTTGAAGGAAAGGTGTCCTGAAAATAAAGATATTTATGAATGTCCAATTATTGATACCTTAATGGATAAAGAGAAATTGTAGAGGAGATATCTCATGAAGAAAAATATGAAATTTAAAATAGGAGTTATAGGAACGATTGTCACTTTAATTTGCTGTGCTACTCCCATACTAGTTATTACACTTGGATTAGCTGGTCTAAGTGCAGTAACCGGTTATTTAGATTATGTCTTGATTCCGTTGTTATTTGTTTTTATTGCGTTAATGATTTTCAATTCAAAAAAGAAAGTAGGAGAAGCAAAGCAAGAAAATTGTTGCCATAGCACAAATGATCAAACATAGAAAGAATTCGAAAATTGCAGGGGAGGAAGTTATTTATGAGGGTAAGAATAGAAATTAGAGGCATGACGTGTACAAGTTGTGAAGGTCATATTCAATCCATACTTAAGAATTTAGGTGCTCAAAATATAGATGCAAGTTATTTAAAAAACAATGTTGAATTTCAACTACCAAGCACTATCGACATAGAAATTGCTCATAAAGCAATTCACGATGCTAACTATGAAATCAGCCACACTGAAATTATTCAAAATAAAGAAATAACTGATAAAAAGTCCACTGAAGATTATGATTTATTCATCATTGGCTCTGGTGGAGCAGCTTTTTCAGCAGCAATTAAAGCCATCGAATATGGTGCAAAAGTAGCTATGGTTGAACGAGGAATTATTGGGGGAACTTGTGTAAATGTCGGATGTGTGCCTTCAAAGACTCTTTTGCGTGCAGGAGAAATTAACAATCTAGCTAAACAAAATCCATTTAACGGATTAAATACATCAGCTGGAATAGTAAATTTAGAAGCTTTAGTGGAGCAAAAAAATGAGCTTGTCATGCAGTTGCGTTCTGAAAAGTATGTGAACCTTATTGATGAATATGGATTTAAAATGTTTAAAGGGGAAGCAAAGTTTATTGATGAAAACACTGTAGAAGTTAATAGCGAGAAAATAACGTCTAAATATTTCTTAATTGCTACTGGGGCTTCTCCTTCCATCCCTTATATTCCTGGGTTAAAAGAAGTAGATTATTTAACCAGCACTTCTTTGCTTGAATTAAAACAACTTCCCAAAAGTCTTATTGTTATTGGATCAGGATACATTGGGATGGAGTTGGGGCAACTATTTCACAATCTAGGGACAGAAGTTACGCTTATACAAAGAAGTGAGCGTGTGTTAAAAAATTACGACCTTGAGATCTCAGAAGCAGTAGAAAAAGCACTGACTGAACAGGGGATAAATGTGATTAAAGGTGTAACATATGAAAGTATTGATCAAGATGGAGACACTAAAAAAGTCCGTGTTACAGTAAATGGACAAGAGAAAGTGATTGAGGCTGAACAACTTCTCATCGCAACAGGAAGAAAACCAAATACGAATTATCTCCAATTAAGTGAAGCAAACGTCAAAGTAGGAAGCCGTGGTGAAGTCCTCATTGATGAATACGCAAGAACAAGTAATACGAAAATTTATGCTGCTGGGGACGTTACAATGGCACCTCAATTTGTTTATGTAGCAGCATACCAAGGCGGAATTGTTGCTGATAATGCTATTGGGGGGCTAAATCGAAAATTAAATTTAGAGAGTGTACCAGGAGTTACATTTACTAATCCATCTATTGCTACAGTTGGATTGACTGAAGAACAAGCGAAACAAAATGGGTTCGATGTGAAAACTTCAGTGTTGCCTTTAGATGCAGTCCCAAGAGCCTTAGTGAATCGTGAGACCACTGGCGTTTTTAAATTAGTTGCAGATGCTAAAACATTAAAGGTGTTAGGTGTTCACATTGTTGCAGAAAATGCTGGTGAAGTGATTTATGCAGCAACATTGGCAGTGAAATTTGGATTAACAATTGACGATCTGCGTGAAAGTCTAGCACCGTATTTAACAATGGCAGAAGGATTAAAACTTGCTGCTTTAACATTTGATAAGGATGTCTCAAAATTATCTTGTTGTGCTGGATGAAAAAAGAATTATTCAAGTAAATATATCAAAAAAACAAAAGTTGATTTTGTTATAAACATAACTTTTGTTTTTTTATTTTTTCTGAAATGATTATTTTTAAAAACATTGAAGATAAACATAATAATATTACTCTATATGAAATGTGTAACTATACATATAAAACCTTGATATACGGGGGATTTCATCAATTGATTGACTTATGTACAAAATACGGATTTTGTGAAAAAGTACTGGTGAAATAAAAAGTAACGCTTATACATTTATTAATATTTTTAAATTGCGCTACTTTTTATAGTCTATTTATTTAATAAAATTTAATGCGTTATCTACTATCATTTCAATTAATAATTCATTTTCATAATCAATTTCAATCTCTAAAGAATTTAAGTTCGCAATAATTGTATGCAAAGTTAATTGTTTTTTTTCATCTAAACTTTTAGAATTAGAAATATGATTCAGATCATTTAAATCCTTACGAATTGTATCAAATATATTTTCGAGTTTATCTTTATCATTTTCATTGCTATTTTTACTAATGATAATTTTAGAAAATAATAGGATTTGATCAGCTAAATTCATAGTTTCTTGTGTAATATAACCTTTTTGTTTTAAATAAGGAAATAAATATATAACAGCTCCCAGAACTGCTAAGCTAATCATAATAATCCATGTAGTATCCATATTATTCAACTCCTTTATCATTATTTTCACTTAATCGATCTAACATCACAAAAAACAACCAAGGCATATCTTGAAGTATTTCTTGAGGTTTTTTAATCAATTTATTCTTCCAATCTTCTGCGTTCGTTACTAATTTTTTTTGACTTAATCGATCTATCGCATCATTTGCTAGTTCAATTTGCCATTCTTTAAGCTGCATGATTACATCCTCCTTAGATAAACAATCATAGTATTCTTTTACTACATCTTGTAACAATAAATCATAGGATTTGCCAATTTTTGAAAGTGCGTTTTGAGGATCTGTTTTACGTTGTGGATCAAGAATATGATGACCTACAATAGTTTTTGCTGGGTTTAATCCAAATTTATAGCAAATATAGGCTATAATCCAAACATATCTTTTATATGATTCTTCATTATTGATGTTTCCTTTCCGGTAGGAATAACATAGTTCAACTCCACCCGCTATATCATTTGCATCATCCCCAAACAATTGATTGTCCATCGTCTTCTGATACTGAACATGCCATGCTTTTTCAGGTGCTTCAGTTACTAGAGGAATACATTCATAAATCCCTGTATCATCTACAAAAATATGTGCAGAAGCGCTCATATCATTGTTTGAATTCTCGTAATACGTAATATTTTGCAATGCGGTTGATCCGTCATTTCCTGTGTCATGAGCAACAATAAAACCTACTTTCGACATTTTGATCCCTGATCGTCTCTTGGTTCCTTTAGTTAGAAACTTCTTTGATATGGGATATTTCACTTTAAAACTCAAAATGCTACTCTCCCCTCTTAGATTGAACTATCAAAATTGCTTTCTTCTTTAGTATTCTTGAAGTTAGTGATACCTTCCTTAGCTAAGTTAAAAGCATTAATACCAACAATGGAATAAATTAAAGTACTCATAAATGTAAGCAAATTTGCTGTTATATCGCCATCTAGCACATACATCACTAATCCAAAAATAGAAGTTACTATCAATATAAGCACTAAAGCACTTACTTTTATCTCATCAATGGAAAATACTTTATCAAATAGATTGTTCATTGACTAAGTCCCTCCTAACTTAATGAATCTTTAAATAGAATCATAAATATAGATCCGAACAAACCAATCAAAAACCAAACGGCTTTGGACCAAAAATGTTCCCATTTCGTACTTGAATCCTGCTGATTATTTGCAACATTTTCTCTTATTTTTTCTAAATCTTGAGATAGCTCATTTACTTCTTTATCTCTACTTCTGAACATTTCATTGATTTCATTTCTTGGGACGAAGGTTTTATTCCATATATCTAATTTACTGTCCATATTCATTATGAGATCTCGCATGGCTTTTATTTCAGTCTCAAGTTTGGCAAGTCGTTCTATGTCTTGTTTTTCCATGTCAAATCCATTCCCCTTTTAAAAGTTTGATACTTTTATAAATAATGTAAAAAAGAGCAGTGATTTAACTACTCTTTAATGTAAAAGCTTCCTTTATCCTCTTATAAAATGCTATGTTTCCATAAAACAAAACAAGACCCTTAATTAAGGTTCTTGTTTTGTTTGAAAAATATTAAAATATCTTATTCCTCTACTAAACTGGCTCCCCAAGCATAGACTGAATCAGTACTTCCATTGTAATCTCCAGGCCAAAGTAGAACCGTAACCTTGTCACTACTATTTGCAAATGCCATAGAAACCTCAAAATATTGCCAATCCTTAGTGACTTCAATTACTCTATTCTCTGATTCACTAAAATCTTCATTTTGTATCTTTATTCTTGCTTGATGAGGTTCATCTGCTTTTAACCATATACCAAATGTATAAGATTTTCCTTCTGGATCAACTTCTGTATGCTGATAGATACTATCGTTTACCTTTGTAGGTGTGATGATATTAGCAGTAGTCTCTCCTCCTATTGGACCTGGTTCAGCAGTATTTTCAACTATAGTATTTGTATACCATTGATTTAAAGCATCTTTTGTAAAATCATTTGCTGAATTAAGATATTGCTCCTTTTCTTTAAGCTCTACTCTAGAAGCATAAACGTACCCTTGACTTCCAAAGTCATAACCTGCTGGATAAAAATATAGTGAGAGGGATTCACTATTTTTTTCAAAAGGAGCTGTAATTTCATACTTTTTCCAATCTGTTGTTATCGTAAAACTCTGTTGTCCACCTTCTGTTTTTTCTTTATTTCTTAATCTCAATGTAACTGTATGTTCGTCATCTGCTTTTAACCATACGCTAAACGTATACACGCTATTTTTAGGATTTTCCATGACTTTATAATTTACATTTTGTCTGAAATTCTCTTCACCTTTAGTTTGAATCTTCCATACCTTTTGCTCATCCCATGTTTCACCTGTAGTAATGATAGTTTTATAAGCGTTAAAATTACCTATGAGAGGGATGTTTGAAACCTTATAGTTAAACAATGCGGAAACTGGTTTATGATCAGATAATTGTTTCCCATCACTATCTAAAAAATCACTATTTGGAACTGCATAATCTGTAACACTTAAATGAAGTTGATCACCACTGCGATAGATGATTTTATCAATTCTGTCACCAGTTTCACCTATATCAGGGATTCTTCCATCGTTTTTAATATCAGCCCAAGCATCAAAGAAACCTGCATCTGTAAATTGCCTAACCTCCCCCTCATCTTTGTATTTACTATTAAAATCACCTGCAACAATGACCGCATTTCCATCAGACCACTGTTCTATTTTGGATAAAACCTGTTGAAAGTTTTTCTTTCTTGTCGCTTTATCATCATTTGATCCACCAGCATCTGCATGAAGATTATATATATCTACATAAACACCGTTGCTTAGTTCATGTCGAGCAAATGTAAAACCTTTTGGGGTTAAACAATCATTCGCATCATCAAAAATACCGTTGCAATCATTCCAATCAACACGTTTGAAATCTGTAATTGGATAGTTTGACATTCGACTTAACCCATCACCAAATCCCATAGTGCCTGAATGTGAAGAAAGATATGGATGGTTCACTTTTTTTATTAAATCATCATGATAATTAAAATCTTCTTGGGCTAGAACGATATTATAATCGTTTAATTTAGGACTGATTAGAATTGTATTTGTTGCGGGGTTTGATGAAGAAACAGGATCCCATAATCCAGCTACATTATAAGTTAATAATGAAAATTCTCCTTCTACATTCTGTGCTTTCACTATAGATGTACTAGGTTTGAAGAATATGATACTGCTCAGGATAAAACATAATAAAATAATATAAATCTTTTTCATTGGATCATCTCCTACGCACTTTTATTATTTTTTGAGTACGACAAGATGCATATATTTCATAAAAAATTAGCTCTGCTAGAAATAACAACTTTTGATTTACTATTATCCATTTTGTTCTTCCCGGGATTCGTTTTTTATTTTATCATATGAAAATGCTTATATTAAAATCCGAAAAACTAGTGAATTTATTCTATTTATGGTAAAAATATATAATTTTCTACACATTTCCTCACTTTTTTTCAATATTACTAGGCATTTTAATTAATACTATTTTATATAGAAGTTAAAGATAGAATAAAAGTTGTTGAATTGACAGAAAATAAACTGTAAAATAATAA
Source organism: Chengkuizengella axinellae (assembly GCF_030730905.1). Taxonomy (GTDB): domain Bacteria; phylum Bacillota; class Bacilli; order Paenibacillales; family KCTC-33759; genus Chengkuizengella; species Chengkuizengella axinellae. The sequence goes on from NZ_JAVAMP010000015.1 coordinate 12,185, forward strand.
CATAAATTATAATTATTTCTCATTACTAATAATGTAATCAAGAAATTTTATAAAGGAGATGAAAATATGAAGGATTTTATTCTCTTCTTAGTCTTGCTATTAATTGCTTCATTATTATCCGTTGTTTATGTAAGCGCTTCAAATGTATCGATTGCTCCAGCACCTGTAGATGTTCAAGACATACCTGGAACCTGGTATTTGGGAGCTACCCCATATGAGATTGACTACTCCAAATCACCAGTAGTTTTTGTACAAGGATTACACGGGAATGCTAAGGACTGGTGGGAAGATACAGTATATTATGGCAAAAATGATATGTATGATTATTTTTATTCAAATGGATATCGAACTGCCTTTGTGCAATTAGAAGATGCAACGGGTGGAGACGCTGCTGATATGTGGGATAATGGATTGTTACTTGCAGACATGTTGAAGCAAATATATGATCATTTCGGTGAAAAAGTAAATATAGTTGCACATAGCAAAGGTGGAGTTGATACACAAACTGCATTAATACACTATGATGCATGGCCATACGCAAATGATGTTATTACATTGGGTTCTCCACATTATGGTACTCCCTTAGCTGATTTGGCATATAGCTGGTATGCAAATTGGTTAGCAGATTTAATAGAACGTACAGATGAAGGAACTTATGCAATGCAAACGGGTGAAATGGAGAAATTCAGATCTATTACAGACAATCATGAAAACACTTCAAAAAATGAATACTATACAGCTTCAGGTACTGGCTGGGGTCCTGTATTTTCTGCGTTATGGTTCGGTGGTTTATATTTGTGGGGGGATAGCGATGGATTAATCCCTGAATCGAGCACTAGACTCCCTTACGGTACTCACTTCTTTCAAGGTGGGGATGATGTAGACCATGATAATATCCGAATAGGCAATATCTCTTTTGAGAATATACACTTCCTTTTTAATGAGAAAAGACCTAGTGCATCTATTTTTGAAAATGAAAAAAGCTTTAACCCAGATTCTCTTGTCCCCGAGCAATTCGTTCGTGGAAGCAAGTTACCAGCTAGTGAATCTATATCAGAAGTAATCCCAGTTGAATCAGGCAATCAACAGATTATATTAGAAATTGTTACATCAGAAAAAGATGTTGAAGTGATTCTAACCTCACCAAACGGAAAAAAATACAATCAAAATGATAAGCAATACTATACTTATGAAGAAAACAACTTTATGAGAGGCGGCCATATTCAAACTTTTGTGATAGATCAACCTATAAAAGGGGATTGGAATTTAGACATGATCAGTTCTAAAGACGATGCCTACTTTATGATTGCACATTATAAAGGATCAAATGCACTGAATATAAAGTGGTCAGAATTAGAAAAAGCTGCAAATCAAAAGCCAAAAGAAGATAAAGTAAACAAAGAAAAGACACTTAAAATTGACAAAAAGATAAAAAAAGAAAAACCGAAACAAAAAGAATACCAGGGTGTTAGAAAAGAAACACAGGACATTATTCGTTCTGAAATCACCAATGTAACTTATGACATTATAGGTACAACAAAAGATGGTGAAACGTTTTATCGTACGGCCGTTAGATCATATTTCCAATAAAAATAAATCACCAGTCCGTTATTTCCCTCTGATAACGGACTGGTGATTGTAAAAGCATGGAATCTACCGAAGGTAGATCATGCATTATTTATTATATACCTTTTTTAAAAGTATAACAATATATAACCTTAAACATTCATGTATTTGCCATTTTTGTATAAATATATCCAAATTAAATAAAGTAGATTTCATCTCACTTGAGTCCTAATGAAAAAATCCATATCAAAATGGAGCCAACGTATCTTGATGAGAGCAAAAAGCAAAACCTGTACCATAAAAAAACCTTAACTGTATATACAATCAAGGTATTTTTATGTACCGAAAATGACGATTATAGAAGTTAAATTATAAAGATTCAGAAGTTAACATAAAATTATGTACTGCTTGTTCTATTAATGGAAGCAACTCACCTTTCTCCTTAAGAAAATACTTCCCATTTGCTATATGAACCACAATAATACCATGAAGTTGATAATGAAGTAATCTACAATTCATTTTCAACTCTTTATCATCTCTGGATTTAAAATGGTTTGGAAAAAATTCATTAAATAAGACATTGAACATTTCAAATCTAAATTGATCCCATTCTTCACCAAATACATCTGAATAATCCGTTTTAAAACCAGTAGAGAAAAATTGTTTATATAGATACACATTTGACAAACCAAACTCTACATGCATTCTACTAATTTGCAGTAGCTTTTCTTGAGAACTTATTTCCTTATTATATACAATTTCTTTAAGTTCAAACAACAAAGTTTTCATTGGGGTAACGGCAAGTTTTTCCAAGATATTTTTTTTGTCTTTGAAATGGAAATAAATCGTTGCATGAGAACAGTTTGCTTTTTTGCCAATTTCTCTTATTGTCACTTTTTCAAACCCTTTTTTTGAAAATAATTCTTCAGCAGCAATAAGAATACGTTGTCTAGTATGGACTTCTGTTTCCAAGTAAGTAAACCTCCTTTTACAATCCAATCTGAAATTATAATGATAGTTTTATATGTTATTATGTATTAATATATTATATTACATCTATATAAAACTATCCATATTTATTTACTCGGGATTAATTGCTGAAAAAGGAAAAATAGAAATTAGTAAGGATCACCTAATGACATGAATAAATAAAGTGAAAGCTCCTTAAGGAGCTTTCACTTTATTTATAACATCTTCTATTGTATATTGACCTAGAAATTCACTAAAATGTTTTTCTGCTTCTGAAAATATGTCATTTAAAGCAATTTGCATATTTGCACCTACAATACAATGTTCATTTATATTTTTGCACTTTGGTTTCAATGTGCCTTGAGAAGTCATAGTGTATATATCTTTTATCGATATTTCATGAGGATTTTTTTTTAGCATAAATCCTCCACCAGCCCCCTCTTTGGAAGCAATATAACCGTTTTTTTTAAGCATACTTAATACTTTTCTTATTCTTACTGGATGAACAGACGCACTCTCAGCCAGACAATCACTAGTAGACATTTTTTCAGGTAATAACGAAAGATAAGTTAAGCTGTGCACAGCTAGTGTAAATTCACTATTCATTCATTGTGCTCCTCCTTTGCCACACTGCTATCTTATCTAGTTGTCATATTGTTGTCAATCTTGTTTAATACGACTAAAACCCTCTCTGCGAATAAAATTTATTTCTTCTATATTTATCTCATTGTTATGAATCATTTTTAATTCTTTAAGTTGACTTGAATATTTAATAAAATCTTCTTCATTTTTTTCTAATAAGGCAATATCGATTAAATTTAGTAAAGACCCTTCAAAATACAAATCAGTTTGTTCCATTACCTCTATTTTATTTGATGCAATTTTAACTGTACGATTCTTTATAAAAGAATGATCACTTTGAATAATATACACGTGAACTGATGATTCATTTATTTGTTCTATATAACCAATAAAAAACTCATCTTCCTTACTTTTTCCTTTTACCCAATCCCCAACGTTAAATTTATTCATAAATGACTCTCCTCTCACGTATCTAATAGTGATACTGTAAATTTTATTTTTACAGTTAGATGAAATGTTTACCTCTACATTTCGAGAAACAATCAACCTAATGCATACTGTAATTTTAAACGTTACAGTATAGTTTTGTCAAGCAACTTCAATTTATACTACGTTCTAGCTTTTATTTTTATAAAAATTAAGAAGAAGATTTCATAACAAAAACCCCTATCTTAGTCTCTCAAATAAGTTGTTGAATAATTTTTTTATAAGAAAAAATAAATCTTTATACAATAATATGATTGTTTTCTTTTATATGTTATATTATAATAACATAAACAAACTGCATTCTTATTAGACCCCCTTCTTATATATACAACATCCCAAATATTTTTTACCACTCCTATGTAAGCGTTTTATTTATTGAGATATCACATTAACATTACACAAGAGTCTTGTAAAATAGATGATAGTGTATTATATTAGTAGTTAGAAGTGACATTGTTTATTCAAATTCCTTTCATTCGATGTAACTATTATGTGAGCATTTAATAAATAAATATTTATACATCCTACATAAAGTTAGAATGAAAGAATCATGATGAACATAATGTTACTAATAAAATATTATTTTATAGGGGGAAAAAAATGAAAAAGAGTATATTGGTATTATTAAGCGTATTTTTATTAGCTTCTATCGCGTTGGTAGGTTGCTCTAGCAGTGAAGAATCTACCGAATCTTCTGTTTTAGATCAAATTAAAGATCGCGGAGTATTAAATGCAGGTATTAATGGTGAACTACCTGGATTTAGTTACTTAGATGACGGAGACTATGTAGGGTTTGATGTTGATTTTGCTAAAGCAGTTGCAGCTGCAATTTTAGGAGATGCAAATGCAGTTGAATATTCTCCACTAACAGCATCTGAGCGTTTCACAGCACTTCAAACAGGTGCAATTGACTTATTATCTCGTAACACGACTTGGACTACATCTCGTGATGTTGATCTTGGTTTAAACTTTGGTGGAGTTACTTTCTATGATGGTCAAGGTATGATGGTTCGTGCTGATAGTGATGTGAATACATTAACTGACATGAATGGAATGATCATCGCAGTTGAAACTGGTACGACTACTGAGTTGAACCTTGCCGACCAAATGGCAAAACTTGGCGTATCTTATCAACCACAAACATTTGATAACCAAGAAGCAGCAATTGCGGCACTAGAAGCAGGTTCAGTTGATGCTTTTACAACAGATAAATCTGGTTTAGTTTCTAGATTATCTACTATGGCTGATTCTGACCAGTATAAAATTTTAGACGATACAATGTCTAAAGAGCCGTTAGGACCTGTTGTTGCTGGCGGAGACGACAAAATGGCTGACTTAACTAGATGGGTATTAAACGCTCTTATCCAAGCTGAAGAATTAGGTATTACATCTGAGAATGTTGATTCTTTCCTTAGTAGTGATGATCCAGTTATTCAACGTTTACTAGGAACAGATGGAAATCTTGGAGAGCAGCTTGAAGTTAGCAGTGACTTTGCTTACCAAGCAATCAAACAAGTTGGTAACTACGGAGAAATTTTCGAGCGCCATTTAGGTGAGGGTACTGTATTCAACTTAGACCGTGGACTAAATGATCTATACACAAATGGTGGATTATTATACTCACCTCCATTCCGTTAATTAACATTTAGCTCTTTAATTTGATTTAATAGGTCTGCTTACAGTTTTCACTTTGAGCAGACCTTATTTTATAACTAAAGAATTGTATCTTATGTGAGGTGACTAATAAATGAAAAATGAAAAATCAACCGCTACTCCTTTTTGGCGGGATACCAGAGTCATTCCAATCCTATTACAAATATTATTTGTTGTCATTGTGGTCATCGTTGGAACTTTTCTATTTACAAATGCTATGACTGGATTAGACAGGCTTGGAATAAAATTTGGTTTTGACTTTTTATCAAATACAGCATTTTTTGATATTGGTGAAAAAGAAATTGAATATACACCAAAAGATTCTTATTTTAGAGCCTATTTAGTAGGGATCGTAAATACAATCAAGGTAGGTATTGCAGGTATTATTCTTGCAAGTATTGTAGGGGTTCTTGTAGGAATATCAAGATTGTCCAATAACTGGTTGGTGAGAAAAGTTTCTACAATTTATGTTGAGATTTTTAGAAACACTCCCCTTCTAGTTCAAATTTTTATATGGTATTTGGCTGTCATCCTTCAATTTCCTAAGATCGAAGAGGAAATGAACTTGGGACCTTTTTTTATAAGTAATCGCGGTACAGCGTTACCTTGGTTTGATGCTACATCAGGTTCATTACTTTGGATTATCTTTTCTATTGTAGGTTTGATTGCTGCTGTAGTTATCCGTTCACGTTTAATCAATAAACAAATTGAAACAGGTAAAATTACACACCCTGGTTTGTGGTCTATAGCTGTATTCATTGGAACGCTCTTACTAGCGTTATTGATCACAAGAAGTGCTCCATTTACATTAGATTACCCTAGTATTAATGGAAGATTGTATGAGGGTGGTTATACACTCACTACTGGATTTCAAGCTATGCTACTCGCTCTAGTTGTATATACATCAACTTATATAGCTGAAATTGTACGTGGTGGAATCCAAGCGGTATCTAAAGGTCAAGTGGAAGCTTCTAAAGCTCTTGGTTTGAAAAACAGCACAACAATGAGTAAAGTTATTTTTCCACAAGCGATAAGAATTATTATACCTCCAGTAACGAGTCAATATCTGAACTTGATTAAAAACTCAAGTTTGGCAATGGCTGTAGGTTTTCCTGAACTTGTTTATGTCAGTCAAACTGTACTGAATCAAACAGGAAGAGCTATTGAAAATATCACATTGGTTATTTTAGTATATTTAACTCTAAGTGTTATCACTTCTATTATCATGAATATATTTAACAAAAAATTTCAATTGGTGGAAAGGTAGGTGCCACATATGAGTAGTCAAGCGAATTTACAACAACCTCAAAAAAGGGCCGAAACTCCACCACCTAAAACTTCAGTCGGAGTGATTGGCTGGTTAAGACAAAATTTATTCAGCAGCTGGGCAAATTCATTACTAACTGTAATCGTTGGAACAGCCGCGTTCTTTTTATTAAAAGCTATATTTACATGGGTCTTTTTCGGTGCTGAATGGCATGTAGTATCTAATGAATTAAATTTCTTATTAATCGGTAGATATCCAGAGGAAGAAGTTTGGAGAATATGGACTCTTCTTCTATTCTTCCATGCATTACTAGGTTTATCATGGGGATTTGGCAAAGGCATCATGAATAGCATCGCATATACCATTGGAGGATTGTTATTCATATCCATGTTGCTGCCTTTTATCGAGATGTCAACTCGCATTTGGATCATTGCAAATTTAGCAACATTGATCTCATTCTTTTTCATTGGACATAAATTTCCAAAAGTAAAGAAAATTACTTTTGTAGGTTGGTTTTTATCTTTTCCAATCGTTATATTCTTTATTAATGGACTAGGTATATTGCCAAATGTGAGTACAAATTTATGGGGCGGATTCATGTTAAATATCCTCCTCGCTGTAGTGGCTATAGTGTGTTCTTTCCCTTTAGGTATATTATTAGCCTTAGGTCGAAGAAGTAAGTTACCTATCGTTAAATATTTCTGTGTCATTTATATTGAAGTCATTCGTGGAATTCCTCTAATCACCGTGTTATTTATGGCAAAATTCATGCTACCTCTATTTACAGGAGGCATCGAGGTTGATGAAGTTGTTGGAGCTATGGTTGCCTTAACTATGTTTAGTGCAGCATATATGGCTGAAAATGTTAGAGGTGGTTTACAATCACTGCCTAGAGGTCAATTCGAAGCATCACAAGCTTTAGGTTTAAACTCAACTTATACAACCGTATTTGTTGTCTTGCCTCAAGCATTAAAAGCAGTTATTCCAGCCATCGTTGGTCAATATATAGCTATATTTAAGGACACAACATTAGTTTTAATCATAGGATTGTTGGACATCTTGGAGATTGGACTATCTATGATTGCAAAACCTGAATATATTGGTTTAGATATGGAAGTTTTAGTATTCGGTGCTGTCGTATTCTTTATCTTCTGTTATTTAATGGCTCATGTGAGTCGCAGATTAGAAAAATCACTTAGCGTAGGAAATCGTTAAAGGAGGCCCCAAAATGTTAGATGAAAAAAACTTACAAAAACCATTAGAAGAACGCGAGGATATTATTGAAGTCAAAAATTTAAATAAATGGTTTGGTAAACACCATGTTTTAAAAGATGTAGATGTAAATGTTAAACAAGGTGAAGTGGTTGTTATTCTTGGTCCTTCAGGATCTGGTAAATCTACTTTTATTAGAACGATCAATGCTTTAGAAGAATTTCAAAAAGGTGAAATTATTGTTGATGAAATCAATTTATCTAACGATGTATCCAATATTGAAGCGATCAGAAAAGAAACTGGGATGGTATTTCAGCAATTCAACCTCTTCCCTCATATGACGATATTAAAAAATATCACTCTTGCTCCAATTTGGGTTCGTAAATGGAAGCGAGAAAAAGCAGAACAAGTGGCTATGGAGCTATTAGAACGTGTAGGCATTCCAGAACAAGCACATAAGTATCCTGGGCAATTGTCAGGTGGACAGCAGCAGCGTGTTGCTATTGCTAGAGCACTAGCAATGCAGCCAAGAATCATGTTATTTGATGAGCCAACTTCTGCACTAGATCCTGAAATGATTAAGGAAGTGTTGGATGTTATGAAAACACTAGCAAGGTCAGGTATGACAATGCTAGTTGTAACTCACGAAATGAACTTCGCTCGTGAAGTTGCAGATCGTATTATTCTTTTCGATGATGGTGAAATCATTGAAGAAGGTACACCAACTGAATTGTTTGATAATCCAAAACATGAACGTACAAAGATGTTCTTATCTCAAATTTTATAGAACCAATAAATTAAATCAATGATATTAAAAGACGCTTAAAATTCTCATAACGGAATTATAAGCGTCTTTTTCATTGTCATTATTATGCTACAATCAAACTCCCCCTCTTATCTCTCCTATATATTCAGCTCTGGGTCGAAATATAGTATTATTCTCCGCTTGCTCTAAAACATGTGCAGTCCAACCAACTATCCGACTAGCAGTAAATGTTGGAGTAAATAATTCAAGATCTAAATTGATAGATTTCATGATTGCAGCCGCGTAAAATTCTACATTTGTATATAAATTTCTTCCTGGCTTTAATTCATTCAAGATACGGATTGCGACCTTTTCCACATGCATAGCTAGATCAAGCCAACCATCTTCCTCCCTAGCTTCAAGCAACTTGTCCTTTAAAGAAATCGCTCTTGGATCGTGAGTTTTATATACTCTATGTCCAAAACCCATTAACTTCTCTCCATGTAACAGCTTTTCTCGAATAACTTTGTCTGCATTTTTTGGAGTTCCAATTTCATTTAACAGTTGGATTACTCCTGATGGAGCACCTCCATGAAGAGGCCCCTTCATTGTACCAATCGCTGATGTTATTGCCGATACCATGTCTGACTCTGTAGAAGCTGTGACTCTTGCTGAAAAAGCAGAAGCATTCATACCATGTTCAAGGGTCAAAATCATATAGGTTTCTAAAGCACTCACAACAAGTTTAGATGGGATACTACCAGTGATCATGTATAAAAAATTTTCAACATGACTTAAGTCTTCTCTAGGTTCAATAAACATTTGATCCTTTAAAATGCTCTGTCTATAAGCAATAATTGTTGGTACTATTGCAGTTAATTTAACCGCTTGATCGATTGTTGGTTTCCAACAATATTCTAACGTTCCTTCAGAGGATATCGCAGTCCTTAATACACTCATCATGTCCATAGTTTTTGGCAGCAGCTTAATCAATTCCATCAAATAAGGGGTCAAACATCGGTTTTCATTTAATTTCCGTTCTAGTTTATTTACTTCATCTTGACTTGGTAATCGACCATGCCAAAGTAAATAAGCAACTTCTTCGAATGAGTAACCCCTTGTTAGCTTTCCTATTTCATAACCTCTATAAATAAGCCTCCCTTCTTTTCCATCAATATGACTAATCAACGTCTGAGCTGCTACAATTCCTTTTAAGCCTTCAGCAAACATCATTTTACCTCCCCTTTCCTTTATTACAATTATTGTATACTGTATAATTGATTAATAAAATTAAATATTATTAAAGTAATTGATTAATAAATTAAATAAGGGGATTGTAGGTAATGGAATTAAGTTGGTTAAAAACGTTTATTACAGCCGTTGAATATGGAAATTTTAGAAAAGCAGCAGAACACCTTTTCATTTCTCAACCCACTGTAACAGTACATATTAAGCAATTAGAGAAAGAGCTTGGGGTATTATTGTTTCTTAGAGAGGGGAAAAAAGTAAAACTTACAGAGGCTGGAAAGCGATATTTTAATCATGCAATCGAGTTATTAAACATATACGAGAAAGGAATTACTGATCTAGAAACATACAATCAAGGATATACCTCAAAGCTTACCATCGCTATCTCTCCATTAATAGCAGATACGGTTTTACCCATTGTCCTAAAACAGTATTTAAAAAATCACCCTCAAGTTGAAATATCTGTACAAATAATTGAGTCTAACGAAATTGATCAGGCTGTCCTTAAAGAAGAAGTTGATATTGGACTTTCCTGTCTTCTAAGTTTTAATCCTCAGCTAGAAAGCAAGTTGTTATATACAGACAAAGTAATTTTAGTGGCTCCACACGATGGAAAAGACTTTGAATCTGCTTTACCTTTAGAGGAAGAAGAGGTATTATCTTCAAATCATCTATTAACACATAATCATCCCGCATATTGGGAAGAGTTGTCTAAAACCATTAAATTGTTTTATCCTACTACACGTATGATGAAGGTTTCACAAATTCACATTACGAAACGATTTATTATTGAGGGTCTCGGTGTATCCTACTTGCCTTATTCTACTGTACGTAGAGAGTTGCATGATGGTATTTTACTAGAAGTAGATACTCATGCATTTGAACTGCCAAAAGCAAATATTTACGCAATTCTCAAATATCATCATAAGGAACAACAGGAGTTTTTAAGCTTCTTATCCAAATATCGATTTTAAACTTGTCCTATTCTATGCCAAGCAAAAGCATCCATTTTGAAAAAGTTTGATCAAAATGGATGCTTAATTTTAAATTAACTACTTTATATTGTATAGAAAGTTCGATCATTTTATTGTCTAACTTTCTATACAATTTAAAGCACTATTATAAATAGGATAAATTTCATTTCTACCTCTCTATTTGTAACCCCATTTATTGTCATTCCTAAAAGGAATTAAACTTACATCTTGATCTTGATCTAACTTAATGCAATAGAAAACTCATTAAGTTTTTCAATAAGCTTTAATCCCTTTTTCTCTAAATTTATAGCTTTAGAAGTATCTGTTACTGATATCGCGTAATTCATTTATGATCATTCCTTATATCAATCTATTGTTTCTATTACTTCATAAACATTACCAATTGTATTTCAATCATGTCAAATTTCTATTTAGAGTTAAATAATTTCTCTAATGCTTTTATAACCGCTTTAGGATGAGCTTGTGGTAGCATATGACCTGCATTAGGACACTCTATTAAATTTGAATGAGGTATATCATTATATAATTGATATGAATCCTCTTTTGTGTCGAACGGATCTTTTTCTCCGATCACAATTTGAGTAGGAACATTAATTTTATGATAATGGATGCTTAATTTCTTAGCAGCTGGAACAAAGGAGATAATATCCTCTCGATTTGCTTTAAAATGATTAGGGCGCAACCACAGTGCTTTCACCCGTTGCTGATATTTTAGTGGAACAGAATCCGGCTTAAAAGTTGGCTTCAACATGACATTTACCATTAATTGTCCTAAAGGTACTAATAAGATATGCAAAAATAACTTTCCTATAATTGGTGTTATCACAATTTTGGACAATAAATCTCCTTTCCCAGCTGGGTATCTTTCTGCGTAGGCTCCTGGTGCCAACAAAACAATACCAGCTAATTCTTTTGGATAGTTCAAAGCATACGAAAGAACCAATAAACCACTCCATGAATGTCCAACTAAAATAGGATTTTTTATATTCATTTTTTTTATAGCTTTATGAAGTATATCAGCTTGAACCATCGGAGTTATCTTCTCTTTTTTGCTTCTTTGGCTATAACCATATCCCATTCGATCAAAAGCAATAACTTGATAATCATCCTTAGCTAAATCAAGCACGTTATTGAAATCTTCAGCGCATAAAATACCTCCATGAAGAAAAATAACGGGTCTCCCATCCCCTTTTTTATAATAATGAAGTTTTATATCATCAACTTCAATGAACTCTCCTGTTGAGGGAAACTTAGTTTCCGCTCTATAGACAACTATCCGATTCAATACGAACAACATGATTAAAAACATGATGATCGTAATGATATAAATCAAAAATCCATTCATTCTTTTCTACCTCCCTCGATTTATACACTTATAAACTACCCGTGAAATAAAATATATTCACATACTATTAAGTATGTTTTATATAATAAAAAAACTAGAATTAAACGAGTTACACGAATAGTTTACTAAAAAACAATCTATCAAGTTCTACATATCGTAAGACTTTCGTCATTAATAAGAAGGAGCATACTGTAAGTTAATACGTGAAAAATTAGGGTTTTATCCCTTCCCACAATATATGTGAAATATCTGATACAAGTGTTTCCTTCTGAATTTGTTCAGGGTTAATAATCCAAGTCTGAATTACCCCGTTAATAATGGATTGAATTAAAACAGATACAGATTTTGGATGTATTTGGTTTGATATTAAGTTTTTATCTTGCATCTCCTGAACTATTAGTTCAGTTCCGATTAATATTTTTGAAAAAGCATCATTTAGCTTATTTTTAACAATAGGCTCTCGACTCGAAGTAATAAATTCTAGCATTAACATTTGTTTATTCTCATCGTCAATGACAAATGTGAATTGAGATTCAAACCACTTTGACAAAGCTTTAACAGAATCATTAGAGCTTAAAATATGTTTTATGATACTTGGAATTTGTTTTAACTGATGAGAAATATTTCGATCAACTAAAGCTAAAAACAAATCTTGTTTACTAGAAAAATGCCAATAAACCGCCCCTTTTGTTAAATTTGCTTTTTTTGCTACTTCATCCAAAGTTGCCCGAGCATACCCTTTTTCAGAAAACACATTCGATGATGCTTCTATAATTTGTGTACGTGTATCGATTTGTGGAAGGTCATTTTCAGCTTGCCATTTAGACAATATTCTTTTCAGCTCCTGTTTATTTCCAAATTGTCGCCGCACTGTAGACCAATGCATATCCACCTCCTTTGCGATCTCTGAAAGAGTGATCTTATCAAAAGGTTTTTCAGATGCTAAACGAAATGCTGCTTTCATGATTTTCTCACGATCTGTCATCTATATCACCTCTATAGAACAAAATAAAAAAAACATACTTATGAGTATGTTTTTAATTTATAATATTACCTATTTTTTGTCAATTATATTCCTTGAATTTTATTTTAAAATGATATCAAAATAAATCTTACAATAACTTACTCATATAATATTCATCAATAGAAGTTCCATCTATAATAAGAGAATGCCTTTTGACTCCTTCTTTTTCAAAGCCCATTTTCTCATATAGTTTAATGGCTTTATCATTATGAGTCATTACAGTTAATTCTAATCTTGATATTTGCTGTTTGCTTGCCCAACGTTCCATTCTTTCAAACAACATTTGACCTATACCTTTCCCTGTAGAAGCTTGAAGAATACCAATCACAATATAGGCACTATGTTTAATTCTTTGAAGAGTTCCTCTGTTGGCTAAAATATAACCTGCAAAGCCTTGATTATTCTCAGCCACAAATATCATAGATTTTGACTTTAATAATTTTGTAATATGATCTTTTATTTCTCCAATGGATGATGTTCGTTCATCAGGTTCAAACAGCATATACTTCGTTTCATTGTCTAACCGTTTTAATAGCTTTAAAAATTTTTCCGCATCTTTTTCTTCAATTTGTCGAATATTCATAATGATACCTCACAGTGAATTTTATTGAATTATATTATTATCAAATTAGAACAGATTGTATCATACCACATAATATTGAGACATACATAATTTACTATTTTTTTAGACAAATTAAATGAAATACAAAAATAACATTATGGTGATTTAAATTGAAAAAATTAATCATTCTTTTCATCTTTTTAATGGGATATGTCCAATCAATAGTTATCTTTGCAAATGAAAACGAGGAAGGGATTCAACACATCCAAGCAGCTTTTGTTCGAAATAATGATCTTTGGATACTATTAGACGGTAGAGAACAACAAATCACTGATTCTCAAAAAGTTTTCAATTTAAAGAGTTGGTCATATGATGGAAAATGGATCCTATACCAAATCAAAAAACCTTCAAGCATTCCAAGTCACCTTAACCAATATGAAGTTTGGACTTTTAACATTGAAACGAATAAACACAAATATATCATGTACGATGGATTCAATCCTCAATGGGCACCTAACAGAAACATCATTACATTCCAACTAAATAACAGTCTAAACATCTCAGATCTCAATAGATTTTATAATGTTGCCTTAGGTGTTGGTAGTTACTCCTGGTTTCCTGATGGATCTGGATTTCTGTTATCTACTAGTGCTAACCTTTTGCCAAGTGGTTGGACAAATCCAATACTGTATAAAAAGAGTCTTCCGACAGATTATGAAGAAATGAATATGTTTGAGATTCATTCATTTTATACGATACCTAAAGAATTAGAAGTTGGAGAACATAAAATAATATCTATAAATGCAGGCTCTTTTGAATTTTCACCCAGTGGAAAATGGATCTCGTTCATCGTTTCTCCGACGGCATCTTGGTCTATGGACAGCAATATGTTATGTGTCATTTCTGATAGTGGTAAAAATTTTCAAGTATTGGATGAAATCATTACAGATATAGGAAATCCAAAGTGGGCTCCAACGACAGATAGATTAGCCTATATCGCAGGAGGTGGCCGAATAGTGCTTGGATTTAAAAACAAGGATTTAAAAGTTAAAGAGTTCCCTGTGAATGCTTCTCTAACACCAGAAAATTATGCAGAATTAGCTTTCACTTGGAAAGATAACGAAACGATTATTACATCAAGAGTAACTGAAGCGGAATGGTCAAACGATCCTTCTAAACACCCATTACCTTCTTTGTATTCTATAGATATTGAAAATAATATCCAAAAAAGAATCACACAACCTCCAAATGGACAAGGTGATTATCATCCTCAATATATTAAAAATCTAAAAAAAATAATTTGGGTTAGATCAAAAGATATATATAGTGGAAAAAATTTATGGATTGGTGATACAGATGGTTCAAATGCAAAAGAATGGTTAAGAAATATAGATGAGATTCAGATTTACGAAAAACCTTAGTATGTATTTTAGGTTCTGCATTATAACTCAGGCACCTTATACTTTCCAAATTCTAAAGGGAAAAAGTCATGTCCACTCTGAGCTTCAATGAGCTTAGGTGGATTTGATGTATTATCAATAATTAAAAACCTTGAATCCATGCCTCTCCAACCAAAATGTTCACTTATTTCTTCAGGGTTAATATTTCCTGTAACATAATTCTCTGCATGATCTCGGTCCTTCCAAATAGATACTTTTGTATATGGATCTGCTGAGAATTCAATGGCAAGTCGATAAATCAAGGCCCAGTATAAATCAACATCAATAGATTCAACACCTTCATACAATACTACCGTTTCTTTTTCAGTCTCGCCAGCATTGTTGTTATTTACTTTATAAGAGATAATTTCATAATCAAGACTTGGTAATTCTAATACGTTTTTGTAATTTTCCATTTTGTAAACCATCTGACCAATTTCTTTGTTTAACTTATTTACTTCTATCTTAGAATCAAACAATTCTCTATCTATTTTTTTGATCTCTTCCAATTGATTTTCATTTTCTTTTTTCAGTTCATAAATTTGCTGCTCTTTGTCTCCCAATTGTTTAGTCACTAATGTTAGATTTTCTTTCATTTTATTCATATTATATCCTTCTGCAATCACAATCACTATTAAAATAAAACTAATACATATGAACGTAACCACCCATTTTTTCATTAAATTACCTCTCTAACATAAATATTACTTACATAAATCTCATTCTCAAACCTACTTTTTTGTTTTATTATACACAAATCTACCTATTGAAGTAGTCGGACTGGAACCTCTCATAACTCAATTCTTATTTGGTCCGATTACATTTACAGTCAATTTGCAGAAGGAAAATAGTCAATTTAAATCGAGATGATGTCGGCATTACGGGAAAATGAATATCTCCCGCTGAAACCTTCTCAGGGAAATATGGAAAAAGGAAAAAGACTGCCTTGTTTGAGCAGCCACTTTGCATTATAAAATTTCATACAAACTTACTAGGTTTGATCAATACCGAATCTAATCTCATTTGTTTATTAACTCACATCAAGAGATGTATATTGAGTACTTAATTTTTCAATCATGTCCTGAGTCATTTTCTCCATATTATATTCTACTTTAAATCCCCATTCCTCCCTTGCACAAGTTGCGTCAATTGAATTGGGCCAACTTTCAGCAATCGCCTGCTTAACAGGATCAACTTGATATTTCATAGTAAATGAAGGGATGTGTTTTTTTATTTCAGAAGCAAAATCTTCAGGAGCTACACTCATCGCAGTTACATTAAATGCATTCCTATGTTTTAGCTTTGAAGCATCAGCTTCCATCAAATCAACAATGGCTTGAATAGCATCTGGCATATACATCATATCCATATAGGTTCCTTTTTCAAGATATGAGGTATAACTTTGCTTTCTTAATGCATCATAAAAAATCTCTACAGCGTAATCCGTTGTTCCCCCTCCAGGCTCTGTCCCGTATGAAATAAGCCCGGGGAAACGCAGTCCTCTCGTATCTACACCGTACTTTTGAAAATAATAATCACACAATAATTCTCCTGAAACTTTATTCACTCCATACATTGTTGTAGGTCTCAATATAGTGTCTTGAGGAGTGTCATTAGCTGGTGTTGTAGGACCGAAAGCACCAATGGAACTTGGAGTGAAAAATTGCAGCCCTAATTCTCTTGAAACTTCCAGTGCATTCATTAAACTCCCCATATTTAAGTTCCATGCTAGAAGTGGCTTTTGCTCAGCCGTTGCTGATAATAAAGCAACTAAATGAATAATCGTATCTACTTCATATTCTTTAGATATTTGGTACATTTTTTTCCCATCCGTTACATCCAACAATTCAAATGGACCTGATGTGACGACTGTACTATCATTTTTTCGAATATCAGTTGCAATAACATGATCTGATCCATAGATTTCCCTTAACTTCATAACAAGCTCTGAACCGATTTGACCTAGAGCCCCGGTAACTAAGATCTTTTTCATTCTTTTTCCCTCCTTTACTTTAGGAATATAAAAATCAAATTAAATTCATCTCTTTCCCTACTTCTTCGTATATCTTTATCGTTAGATCTAACATTTCTTTCGAATGAGCAGCTGTTGGCATGTTTCGCACTCTTCCTGTCCCTTTTGGAACTGTTGGGAATACAATCGATTTAGCGTAAACTCCCTTTTCATATAAGCGTTTACTAAAATCCTGAGTTTGTACTTCATCACCAATAATGCAAGGTGTTATTGGGGTTTCACTATTCCCTATATCAAATCCTAGTTCCTTTAAACCATTTTTTAAGTATTCGCTATTCTGCCACAGTTTCTCTTGAAGCTCAGTACTGTCTGATAAAATATCAATCGATTTTATACAAGCTGCAATATCTGCTGGAGTTAGAGCTGTAGAAAATAAGAAAGGTCTACTCCGGACTTTCAACCAATCAATTAAATCCTTTTTCCCAGCGACATATCCTCCTACAACTCCGATCGCCTTTGATAAAGTACCGATTTGAAAATCAACCTTATCTGATAATTTAAAATGTTTTACTGTACCTGCCCCATTCCCTAATACACCTGAGCCGTGTGCATCATCTACATATGTGATCAAATCAAACTCTTCAGCAATTTCAACGATCTCAGGAAGTTTTGCAATATCTCCATCCATTGAAAATACACCATCCGTAATGACCATCAATTTGTTGTATAGACCAGATTCTTTAGCTTCTCTTGCTTTGTTTCTTAAATCCTGCATATCTGAGTGATTAAATCTAATGATTTTTGCTCTAGATAATCGACAGCCGTCAATTATAGAAGCATGATTCAGTTCATCTGACAATATGGCATCATTTTTATCCATCACAGCGGAAATCGCAGCCATGTTGCAATTAAATCCTGACTGATATGCTATTGCTGATTCTGTGTGTTTGAACTTTGCCAGCTTCCCTTCCAATTCTAAATGTAATTTGAAGGTACCATTTATCGTACGTACTGCCCCCGCACCTACTCCATACTCTCTTATCGCTTCCATCATTGCATCTTTTAATCGTTCATCCGTAGCTAATCCTAAATAATTGTTTGAGGACAAGTTTATGAGTTTTTTTCCATTAATTTTAATGATTGGACCGTTCGAGCTTTCAAGTGGATCTATTTCATTGTATAATCCCTTTTCCTTTAACTCATCCAAATTTTGTTTTAAAAAGTATTGTAGAGTCTCACTAGACATTTCTACCCCTCCACTATTTTCAAATATTTGTCAATGATATGAATACAAATGTCCACTATATATAGACAATATTTATAGTTCATATAAAAGCGCTTTAATAGCTTATTATCAATGATTTATTTAGTTATATTATACAATATTATTACTGTTTTGTTTACCCTATATGGACATTTTCTAAAAAAATTTTCAGCCACTCAAAATCATACTGTTAACACGCTTTACATTCTATCTATTAGAAGGTAGAATATCGATTATAGCTTATATCAATGCAAATGCACAGATTGGAGATACGTATAATGAACGATCCTATAGTCATTGTTGGAGCAGGTTTAAGCGGACTCAGGGCAGCAACTCTGCTTATTTCGCAGGGTTACGATTGCAAAGTACTTGAGGCTAGAGCGCGCATTGGAGGGAGAGTTTTAAGTAATGAATCTTTGAATAGACCGGATCTTGGCAAGTTTGATTTAGGGCCAACTTGGTTTTGGCCAAAACATGAGCCCGTCATTTCTAGACTTGTCAAAGAACTCGGTTTACAAACATTTGTTCAACATACCGAAGGAGCCATGCTTTTGGAGCAATTTCAAAACAAATCTGCTCAGCGTTATATAGTGCCAGAAGGATCTGTCGAAAGGTCAATCAGACTCTCTGGTGGTATTAAATCCCTTATTGATGCTGTGGCAGATACTATTCCTCAAGGGAGGATTGAGTTAGACACACGTGTGACAGCACTCCGGATTAAGGAAAATGGAACCCTTATTGTTGAAGCAAATCACACTAGTGGAAAGAAAGAAAATATTCGTGCACGAGCTGTTATATTTGCATTGCCACCTCGAATTGTGGCAAATCACATAAAATTTTCACCTAAACTCTCACCTAAGCTTTTTAAAAGTCTAAATAATAAACCCACATGGATGGCAGGACAAGCTAAGGTAGTCACAATTTATGATCATCCATTTTGGCGGGAAAATGGACTCTCTGGACAAGTCACGAGCAGGGTCGGTCCCCTGCAGGAGATACATGATGCTTCACCCGAAACAGGTTGTGGCGCACTTTTTGGTTTCTTCGGCATGCATGCGAAGCAGCGCCAAAAGCATGATGATAAAGAAGTTATTAAGCTGGTGATTGAACAATTGTCTAGGCTTTTTGGGTCATCAGCGAATAAACCAATTGATATTCTTTACAAGGACTGGTCAAGTGATCCCGAAACAGCAGTTGACGATGACCTCTATCCACTGCTCACCTATCCTAACTATGGTCCTCCTACAGGTATGAGTACTTGGGAAAAAAAGATTATTTTTGCTGGAACAGAAACTGAGTCTGAATATGGTGGACATCTTGAAGGTGCCCTAAGATCAGCTTCACGTGCAGTATCAGAAATAAATGAATTATGAAAATTTAAAAGTTAAGATTATGGTCAACGTGTTGAAATAACAAAAATAGAATCCATTTTAAACAGCTATTAATATGGATTCTATTTATTATTAAACAGAAGATTTACATAAGATGATCAGGTTCTCATCATACGTTAATAAACAACTCACTAAAATTATAATTTAATTAATTCCTTTGGGGAATGTGTTAAAATTTCATTTCCATTTTCTGTAATGACAACATCATCTTCAATACGAACCCCACCTACTCCTGGAATATAAATCCCGGGCTCCATTGTTACAACCATTCCAGGTTGTAGAGTTAAAGAAGATTTTGGTGATATAAATGGCTCCTCCCACAGACTCAAACCAATTCCATGACCTGCACTGTTCCCACAGTATTTACTGTAACCTTTTTCACTTATGTAATCTCGAGAAATCGAATCTAAATCTTTACCATGAATGCCTGGTTTTATCGCTTCCACAGATCGAACTTGAGCTTCCAGTACAATATCGTAAATTTTCCGCATCTCATCAGAAGGCGTTCCTACCGAAATTGTTCGTGTAATGTCTGAAATATACCCTTTATAAATCGCTCCGAAATCTAAAGTGATCATCTCGCCTGATTCAATGACTTTTTGAGTTGCTACACCATGAGGCATCGCACCACGCAAACCTGATGCTATGATAATATCAAATGAAGAACCACTTGCTCCCAACTGACGCATACGTGTTTCTAATTCATTGGAAATTTCAATCTCAGTTACTCCTGGTCGTATAAAATCTAAGATATG
Organism: Chengkuizengella axinellae; assembly: GCF_030730905.1. Taxonomy (GTDB): domain Bacteria; phylum Bacillota; class Bacilli; order Paenibacillales; family KCTC-33759; genus Chengkuizengella; species Chengkuizengella axinellae. The sequence continues at coordinate 32,660 of NZ_JAVAMP010000015.1, forward strand.
TTTAAAGGCTGAATCAGCTATTTTTGCAGAAGCCTTTAACAATTCTATTTCTTCTGTTGTTTTTATTGTGCGTAATGTTTCAATGACACCTGAAGTTGGTACTAATTCAGCATCAATAGCCTCATTATATCTTGAAAATACGCCATAAGTCATATCTTCTTGTTCAAACCCAAGTTTAGTAATCCCTAAATTGTTGATTACTTCGGGGACTTCAATATACAATGAGTTTCGATCTTGATATTTCACTACATCAAAATCTTTTGTTTGGACTTTCGCCTGTTCTACATATCGATAATCTGTTAGAAAGATAGCTTCAGTTGGAGTGATAACAGCAACACCTGCCGTACCAGTAAAACCTGTAAAATAAAAACGATTTTGTGGATTCGTGATGAATAAACCATCTATCCCTAGGTTTGAAAATTGTGAACGCAATTGATTGATCTTATCCATAAAATTCTCCTTTTCCCAGCACAAATAGGTTTAAAATTTACACATTCCCCAAAATTCCATATATGCTTGGCACAGTTCACCTCACATTTGTTACTTACACATCTAACATTTGCAGCTCTTTAGGGAATGTTGATAATACATCAACTCCATCCTTTGTCACCACTACATTATCTTCAATTCTAACACCAGCTAATTTAGGATTGTAAATCCCAGGTTCAATCGTAAATGTCATCCCTTCACGAAGTAGTCCCGAAGCTTTGCTATGTACTGAAGGATGTTCATGAATTTCCATTCCAAATCCATGACCTACTCGATTAATAAAATATTGTCCATAACCTTTATTTTCAATCACTGCTCTTGCAGTTAGATCAACATTTGCAATAGATGTACCTGGCTTCACTACCTCTATAGCTTGTAAATTGGCTTGAAGTACAGTATCGTAAATATCTTTTAATTGATCATTTACTTCCCCAATCGCAAAGGTTCTCGTTAAATCAGAAACATATCCGTCTAAGACAACTCCAAAATCTATTAATAAAAATTCACCCGTCTTGATTTTACGATCTCCAGGATTTCCATGAGGATGTCCTGCTTTCTCTCCTGCTAACACAAGACTTGAAAATGAAGGTCCTTCAGCACCAAGTTTCTTTATTTGATATTCTAATTCTGCAACTATTTCCATCTCCGTAATATTCAGCTTTATTTTTGGAAGGGTTAGACGTAATGCTTCTTCTGTTATATCAATTGCTTTTTTGATCTTTGTAATCTCTCCTTGACTTTTAGATATTCTCATATCTTGAAGCAATTCATCAATTTCATGTATTTCATCCGCACCAGCTACAGCTAATATCGATTCATAATTTTTTACAGTAAGATGGTTTTTTTCCAAACCAAAACATTGAATGGAAGACGGTAAATATCGTTGCAATACTTCATAAGCATTTTCAGCATCATCATGTGAATAGATTTTTCCAACACTGGATACAGATTCAGCATTCTCAGCATCAAGCAATGGAACGAATAAAAATGGATCTTCTCCCTTTACTAATACAAAACCCATAAATCTTTCATGAGGATCTGTTAAAAAACCTGTAAAATAGTATACATTTTGGGGCTGTGTTATTAATAGTACATCAACGGAATTCTGATCCATATAGTCATAAAGTTTTTCAATTCTATTATTCATTTCATTCGCCCTTTCTTATTAATGATATGTATTTCAAATCCCAATCTATCAGCAGGAATATATATATCTACTAATAGATTGGGATTTGTTTATTTAACGGATATTCCAAAAATCTTTTCTTGCAATTTTTTACCTGTAGGTGTAGCTGCAAGACCACCTAGTGCTGTTTCCTTTAAAGCTGTTGGCATATTTTGCCCTATTTTATACATAGCATCTATAACTTCATCACAAGGAATACGACTTGTAATACCAGCCAGTGCCATATCAGCAGCAATCATTGCATTGGATGCACCCATTGCATTTCTTTTTACACAAGGAACTTCTACTAAACCTGCTACCGGATCACAAACTAAACCTAACATGTTTTTCAATGTGATGGCCATTGCTTCAGCAGATTGTTTTGGTGTACCTCCAGCCATTTCAACAATAGCCGCAGCTGCCATTCCTGAAGCTGATCCAACCTCTGCCTGACACCCACCTGCAGCTCCAGATATGGAAGCGTTATTGGCAACAACAAATCCGAAAGCACCAGCTGTAAACAGAAATTCAATCATCTGTTCTCTTGAAGGGTTTAATTTGTTTTTTACCGCAAATAACGTCCCAGGGACAACACCTGCTGAACCAGCCGTAGGAGTTGCGCAAATGGTACCCATTGCAGCGTTCACTTCATTCGTAGCAACGGCTTTACTTACTGCATCAAGAATAATTTCACCAGATAGAAATTGCCCTTTTTCAATGTATTTTTGTAAGAGAACAGCGTCCCCACCTGTCAAACCAGAAAATGAATGAACACCAGCCAGTCCTTTTTCAATGGCTTTTTCCATGACTTCTAAATTTTTGTCCATCTGTGACAATACTTCTTCACGAGACTTCTCTTTTACTTCCATTTCCTGCTGAATCATGACCTCAGCTATTTTTATACCTTTACTTTCTGCTAATTGCACAAGCTCAGTTACATTTCTGAACATGCTTCCCCCCCCTCTCTGTTTAAAACTAATTTATGTTTTTTGTTTTGAAAAGTTAATTTAAGGTTATGTTTTAAATTTAATCCACTATTTTTGTTACTTGTAGTATATTCGGCAAAATTGAAATGTCATTTAATACAGAATCATCAATATTTTGGTCTACCTCAATTGTCATTAATGCCAGTTTTCCTTTTTCTTTTCTCGATACTTCCATATGACCAATATTAATTTGATGTTTGGCTAATAAGTTAGCTACAGCTGCAATTGCCCCAAATTTATCATTATGCGCAATTAAGATAGCAGGATGATTCCCTGATAATTTTAATTCGAATCCGTTAAGCTCTGTGATTTCAATTTTTCCACCGCCAATAGATACTCCTACTAATTCTAAGTCCCCTTGATCGTCTCCGATTTTTACACGTGCAGTATTTGGGTGATCAGTGACCGCATCCTCTTCGTGAAAAGTGATTTGTATACCTGATTGGTGAGCTATACCCAATGAAGACTTAATTCTTTCATCAAATGTATCAAAATCTAGGATTCCACCAATAATAGCAACATCAGTACCATGACCCTTATATGTTTTTGCAAATGAGCCATAAAAAGAAATGGAAATCCATTTCGGTTCTCGACCGAATAAACTTCGAGCAACCTTGCCTATTCTGGCAGCACCTGCTGTATGTGAACTTGAAGGACCGATCATAACCGGACCAATGATGTCAAACACACTTTTAAATTTCATAGTGGTGTCAACCTTTCATTTAAATGTTTAAAATGTTAATGCGCTTTCATAAATTAAAATTCTAAAGTAAATTTACAACCTAAGAATATCACAAGAAACTACAGATGGGAACAAGATTGTTTACTCACTTTTCTGCATAAATATATATCCTTCAATGTAGAGTAAAATATATATATTTGTTAGTGTAATAAAACCCTCGTTAAAATGTAGTCTAATTCTTCATTAGAGGTAATTTTTATTTAAATATTGTATTTTTGTAGACCTAAAAATTTTGAAAAAAAACTCGCCAATTGGCGAGCCCTTTCTTCTCATTAGGATTAAAATTGATTTTCTTTAATCCTGAGCTGTACTTTCGGAAAAATAACGTAATATATCGACGTTCCAACTAAACCAATACATGTAATAATAATAGCCATAACATAAGATGATAGAAATGCACTAATCGTTACCAAAGTAGATGAAACTAACATACTTAAATGAAATGTCATTCCTTTAATCGCCATATATGAGCTTCTAGCATCATCTGGTGGTAAAGATGCAATACTAGATTGTTCAACAGGAACTCGAATCACTTCCCCCACAGTAGCAATGACCATCACAATGAATAAAAGCCAAATATTATTAGAAAATGAAATAAATCCATATCCTGCAACAAATAATAAACATCCAGTAACTAGGACAGCTCTCTCTTTAAATCTTTCAATAAACTTAGCTGCAAATATAGCTAGAGAGGCTACTAAAATCGTGTTTTCCGTTCTTAAAAACCCTAACATTTGAACTCCAGTAATTTCCCAAGAAAAGAATTGTTGATTTGTCATTTCTTCACTTAAACGTATTCCGATATAATTTGCTAGATTAAACTCCATGGATAAAATCAAAACACCTGCAAGCACAAGCCAAATAAATAAGCGATCTTTGAACACCATGTTATAAGTAGTGAAGATTTTCTTAATATGCGAAGTAGATTCTTCTTCTGGATTTGGAAAATAACTCTCTTTAATAAAGAAGGTGATCAATGAAACTGTAATCAAAGAAGCAATGGACAATGCCATTAGCAATTCAAATAAATGGGTTTCAAATAACAAGCCTCCTAAAATTCCTCCTATCGCAATGGACAGATTGTTAGCCCAATAAGTGATAGAATACATTAATTTCCTCTGTTCAGGTGTAGATACATCGATCAACATCGCTTGATGAGCTGGTCCAGAAAATCCCCAGCAAATTGTATTCACAGTCATCATTAAAAAAGTAATCATCACCGATTCAACCCAAGGAGAATTAAATACCATCATTGTAAAAAATGCAAAAAAACGAGCAATCTCTGCATAAAGCATTAATTTTTTCCGTCCAACTCTATCAGAAATATAACCACCAAAAAAATTAATACAAATCCCAATAAAAACATTGAACAAAAGTAGCAATCCTGTAATCTCTTCTCCAAAATGTTTGAAGAAGTAGATCGCCATAAATGGAAAAATCATACTTCCTATGAAAGTACTAATAAACGTTTCAATAATACGAATTTTAATATTGATATGAAAATCTTTAAACTTCAATGCTCTCCCCCCTGTTGTCTACCAAAATGAAGTGTAATTTTAACATTATAATAGCCTGACACCCTTTTTGGCAATCATTATTTTTCATAGAAAAATAAACCATGGATAATCATGAAAAGTGAATAAAATTAAGTGTGATAACATGAGAGTATAGGAGGATACAATGCCAATATTGAGCAGTTTGTATACATAATAAAAAAAGCACTACGATGAGTGCTAAAAATATAAACAAGATAATAAATATGAGATAAATCTATTGTACCGTTAATAATGTATCATCAATTATTATTTTACTTTTTTGTGCTTCCACATACCAATTTGATACATCCGGTTTATTTTCCTTTAATTCTTTTATATATTTTTCATATCCAATTCCTTCAATGAGTTGACCATTTATTTGCAACCCAGTAGTCTGTATAACGATTTCATATTCACCAGGATCTTTAATCCTAATCTCTTCATTTATATCTATACTCTCACCTGGTTTTAATTTCCTATATACTCCTACGTCAGTTTGTTTTCGGTACAGGTACATTCATCTAAATTTTTTCTAGCTGATTTTAAATTTACATTTATTTTAAAATCAATAAGTTAGTTTGTTACTAATTAACGTAACCATTGTCACTCGACTTATTGGATGTATAGCCATTTGGATTTGATCCTACTCCTATTAACTGTTCTAAAACAAGCTGCATCGGACTTCTTTATTTTAAACTATAAATCAAATCTGGAAGCCACAAGCTGATGGCTGGTATATAGGTCACAAGGATCAATCCAATAATCACTGCAATTAACCAAGGGAACGCAGATTTTGTGACATCGATTAGAGACATTTTTGTCATTCCACTTGCTACATATAAATTCAGTCCTACAGGTGGTGTAATCATCCCAACTTCCATATTCACAACCATAATAATTCCAAAATGAATAGGATCAATACCTAAAGCTATAGCAACTGGGAATAAAATGGGAGCTAATATCGTAATGATCGCTGTTGGTTCCATAAACTGTCCCGCAATAAACAATAATACATTCACAATGAGCAAAAAAAGGATAGGTCCTACATTCCAGGCTGTAATCCAATCTGCTATGTTATGAGGGATTCTTTCCAACGTAATGATATGTGCAAACAACATAGCCATAGCAATGATAAAAAACAGCATCGCTGTAGTTTTACTAGAATCGATTAATATTTTAGGTATATGTTTCAACTTTAAATCCCTATGGATAAAAAAACCTACAATTAATCCTATAAATACAGCTACAGCTGCTGACTCAGTTGGAGTAAAATATCCAGTATATATCCCTCCAACTACAACGATGGGTAATAACAAACTCCAGAAACCTTCACCCAAAGCTTTTAATCTTTCTTGTATGCTTGCTTTCTCAGCAATTTTAAATTGATTTTTTTTAGCAATGACGTAACTTACTACAGATAACAGAAAAGCTATAAGAATACCCGGAATAATACCAGCTAAAAAAAGCTTTCCTGCAGATTGGTCCACAGTGACAGCATAAACAATCATTGGAATACTAGGTGGAATAAGGATACCAAGTGATCCAGCGGTCGAAATAGAACCTACAGCATATTGTTTTGAATACCCATGTGTAACCATAGCAGGAATCATGATCCCTCCTATAGCAACAACTGTTGCTGGTGAAGAACCTGAAATAGCAGCAAAAAGAGCACAAGCAGCTACACTAGCAATTGATAATCCCCCTGGTATATGCCCAACCCAAGCATTCGTAAGATTAATAATCCGTTTTGCCACGCCTCCCGTAGTGAATATATTTCCTGCTAATATAAATAAAGGAATAGCCATGAGTGTGAAATGATTCAATCCTGAAAATACTTTTCCAGCTAAATCTGCCATAGGGTCCGTTGTGAAATAATAAATAGAGGCTACTGAAGACAACCCTAAAGCAACTGCAATTGGCAATCCTAAAAATAGCAACAAAAATAACAATGAGAATAACGCAATCCCCATATTATTGATTTGAATGGCATAAATAACACCAAAAAGTGATACGAAGATTAATAATAATGAAAATAATTTGCTTTTTATGCTCTTTTTGTTTTTGGGAGAAAGTGCCTGTGGCTCTTTGTTGATATTTGCCATTGAGCTCATAAATCCTCACCAACTTCCTGCTGCCTTAATTGATGAATTGGTTTTTTAACATAACGAATAAGAGTCTGCAGAAAACGAATGCTCATTAATCCAAATGCAATAGGTATAATGGATTTAGGAATATATACGGGAATTTCCATTTCAGGGGTCACCTGACCAAAATCATAAAGAATCTGGATATGTTGAATCCCTAAAATCGTAATAATGATACAAAACAGAGTACATAAACTTAAGGCACCAACACCAATCATCTTTTGTATCAAAGTTGGAAATTGTTTTACAATAATATCTATTCCAATATGAACCTTATCCCTCACACCAATGGAAGCCCCAATTAACCCACAGGTAATCAGCAAATAAATGGAAGCTTCAAACGAAAAACCTAAAGTAGCATTAAAAATCCTTAATATGATTTCAAAGAACGTGATGGACACTCCTAAAGCTAGAGTAATTGAAACAATGATTTCTTCGATATGATTTAATAGCGTATCGATTTTTTTCAACTAGGATCACTTCCTTACCTTACCTTGTTACACAAGGTGTGACTGACATTACTCATGAGTAGATAAAACTGCAAAGACCTTTTTCATTAATTATCTCTTAGCTCTTTAACAGCATTTATGAGATCTGCTCCTACCTCATCTTCATACTCTTCATATACTACATTCATCACATCAATCCATGCTTGTTTTTGTTCATTTGTTAAATAATGAATTTCCTCAAGCATGTCATCCGCTATGATTTTATCCAGATTTTCTTGATTCAATCTTTCACCGTTTTCTCTTACCCACTGTGTCGTTTCATTTAATGCTTTTTGTAATTGTTCACGTATATTATCCGGTAATCCATTCCAAAATTTATCATTCGTAATAACCGCATAACCTAAATAACCATGGTTGCTGATCGTCATATACCTTTGCACTTCATGAAATTTTTTAGAGTAAATATTCGACAGCGTATTTTCTTGACCATTGATTACACCTTGTTCTAGTGCACTATAAACTTCACTAAAAGGCATCGGAGTTGGAACTGCGTCTACGGATTCAAACTGTGCTTCTAACACTTTACTGGACATGACTCTGAATTGCTGACCCTCAAAATCCTCAGGCATGTAAAGCGGATGATCATCCAAAGTCATTTGTTTAAAACCATTGTCCCACATGGCAAGTCCCAGCAGATCCTGATCTGTTAGCATCTTAAATAACTTACCGCCTATTTCTTCACTTTCCATTGCTGCTTGTACAGAGGCTACATCCTCAAATGCAAAGGGAAAATCAAATATCGTCCATTGGGGAAACAGTTTGGACACTTTTGAAGTAGACGGAGCAGCTAATTGAACATTATTTTGTTGCACTGCAGCTAAAACATCATCATCATTATACAATTGTGAATTTGGGAAAACCTCTACCTCTACTCTTCCATCTGTATATTTCTCAGCTAACTCTTTAAACATGTTTGCAGCTTGACCTTTAGGCGTATCTTCGGCCACAACGTGTGAAAATTTAATGACAATAACTTCTTCCTTTTTCAATGTTTCTGTAGCAGGTTCGGAATCCTTTGTATTTGTATCTACATCTTCACTTTTATCTGTATTTGAAGAATCTGTGTTTTGATCAGTGGATCGAGCACCGCAACCTGTTAAAACCACTAATATAAGGATTAAAGACACACTGATCAACATCCATTTTTTTAACATAAAAAATCCCCCTTATTATCATATTGCCTTCCTAATTATGATAACGTTTACAAATGTAAGAGGGAATAATTTGACCATATTGAACGTTTTGATCTTTTTGATCTTATTTAATTTTGCTCATGATATACCGATTGACAGGTCTACCCACTCCTCCATACTGTACGTCGAGATGGATTTTACCCGCTTCTTTTAAATATTCTAAATAACGACGAGATGTTACTCTTGCAACACCAACTCCTTCCGCTACCTCTTCAGCTGATTTAGAGCTGCTTTGATTTAATAAAAATTGCTCGATTAGATCAAGCGTAGATTTGTTAAGCCCTTTGGGGAGTTCAGTTTCTGCTGCATCCTCAGCAAAGGGAGGGTGATGTTCCTTAGAGAAAAGCATCTGATCCAATTGATGCTGTGAAATAGATCCATCAGATAGTTTTCTTTTATAATTACGAAAATTGTTTAAGGATTGTCTAATTCGATCAAATTTAAATGGTTTGATGATGTAATCTATAGCTCCATTTTGCAGCATAGTACGAATTGTTTTTCTATCATTAGCGGCAGTGATTACAATTACATCTACCTCTTCTTTTTGATGCCTAATCTGATAGATCAATTCCATACCATCTGCTTTAGGCATATAAATATCTAAAATAACAAGCTCAGGTTTATACTTCTTTATCTTCCTTATTCCCTCTACACCATCACTTGCTGTATCAATAACATGAAAACCATCTACATTTTGTATAAATTGTTTATTCACTTCTTGTACCATTGGATCATCTTCAATTAAAAGCACATTAATTTGCTCTTGAATAGACATTTATGAACTCCTTTCCACTTTTTGAAATCCAGCTGTTTTCTTTTGATTCATACGGAATTGAATAAAAAAGCTTGCCCCTTTTTCAGGTTGGGAATTCATATTCATCTCTCCATTTCCTTTTTCAATTATATTTTTTACCATATATAAACCTAGTCCATACCCTTCATCTTGATTCGTTGTAAAACCTTCTTTGAAAATCTGCTCTTGAATAGATGCTGACATACCGATACCATTATCCTCGATTAAAACCTCGCAAATCTCTTCATTTTGATAGATACTAACATATACTTCTTTGTCCTCGATTTCCTTTTTTTGAAGTGCTTTAAAGGCATTTTCGATTAAATTACCCAGTATAAGAACAAAATCATGATGATCAATATGATTTGGAAAATGCTCTAGTATACTGCTCCTATCAATATTTACTCTAATACCCAGCTCTTTTCCTCTGCTTACTTTACTTAGTAATAACCCTGCTATACTTTGATTTGAAATACTCTTACTTAAAAATCTAGTTAACTCCACCTGCTCCTCTGAAATTTGGTAAACATAGTTCAAAGCTTGCTCTTGCTCACCTAATTGGATTAGTCCAGCAATCGTATGGAGTTTGTTCATGTGCTCGTGATTCTGAACTCTTAAGGCTTCAACAAAGGCTTTTACGCCAGTAAGTTCCTCAGCCATCATCGTGACTTCGGTTCGATCCTGGAAAACGGCAACAGCACCAACAATTTTATGATCCACCTTTATTGGTATGCGACTGCTCATAATATTCGTATATTGAATTTGTATTTCTTGATTATAAATCGGATGCTCTAGTTGAAGCATTTCGGGTAATTTTGTATCTGGAACAACTTCACGGATGTTTTTCCCCACTACATCTCCATGAATGTTTAACATTTGTTTTGCTTTTTCATTAAATATAGTAATCATCTCTTGATTATCAATCGCTATCAGCCCTTCATTAATCGCGTGAAATGTAGCCGTTCTTTCTACCAACAATCTTACAATTTCATGAGGTTCTAACTCAAACATTTGTTCCTTAATATGTTTTGCTAATAACCAGGCTCCAAAAATACCAAGGAGAAGGGTTAAGAACATGACTACACCAATTTCATATTTGATTTCAGAAATAGAAGCCAAATAGGTTGGTAATATGTTGCCTACGATAACAACTCCAATTTGTTCATGGTTATCATTGATAATAGGAACAAATGCTCTCACAGCAATTCCTAATTCCCCTTTTGCCTTTGATGTATATGTATGCTCTGCAAATGCAGGACCTTCATCACTGCCGTAAGATATTGAACCGAGCATAGATTTTATTGGATGTGAATAACGTATTTTTTCATTATTTAAGACTACAATATAATCTACATTGTTTACAATTCGTATTTCCTCGACTACAGGATATATTTTTATCCAACCATAGGGTTTAGTAAGATTGTTTTTAATTTCTGGAACCTGAGCAACGGTACGGGCTACGATCATAGATCGTTTTTCAATTTCCTCTTCTTTAATGCTTTTAATATTGCCTAATAGAAAAGTGCCACCAATGCATATAGAAAATAGAACTACACCAAAAGAGAGGATTGTTATTTTAATCTGAATAGGGAGTCTGACTACTGTCATAATACACTTTCCTTTCTAAAGGTTGGTGTAAACATTTCTTCCTTAATCTTAGAAGATTTCTACAATGATCTCTGAAACCCTTCTGTGCAGCCTCTTATACTAGAATAAAAAAGTCATCGATTTCACTGATTGATCATCTAATCTGATTAAATTAATAATATTCTTTGCTTTTTGTATCATCAAAATGTTACAGTGAATCTAAACCATTTTACTTTTTAATAATAGCAATTTAAAAAAGCTGTAACTTTTGGGGAGATGGAAATCAAGTCTTCTTTTAGGTTGCAGCTTATTAAATGTTAAAATTAAAAATGCTTTAAAATGGTAAAAATTATATGTACTATTTCTAGGAGGAATACTAATGCAAAACGGTAAAGTAAAATGGTTTAATTCTGATAAAGGTTTCGGTTTTATCGAAGTTGAGGGTGGAGAAGATGTATTCGTACATTTCTCAGCAATTCAAGGTGACGGATTCAAAAATTTAGATGAAGGTCAAGAAGTTTCTTTTGAAGTTGAGCAAGGAAATCGTGGTCCTCAAGCTGTTAACGTAAATAAACTTTAAGATATCGTTATTTTACATGAACTGAATTACCATAAAGCTAGCATTTTTGATGCTGGCTTTAATTAATTTCACAACCATTTTTATTGGTTTTGAGCATCTGCATACAGGTAATCATCTACAGAAGTAAAGTGTGGTAGACTAGAATTACCATAAACTGAAACATTTTGGGGTGTTTTTCATGAAAAAGCTGATGTACTTTTCCATTTTATTTATGATTTTGTTCATCCTTACTCTAGTCATGATATTCAAACTATTTCAATCACAAGAAAAACTAGCTTTTGATGATGAGCAGTTCGGGTTGAAGGATCAGATTGTGATCCGCTTTAGCCATGTAGTGGCGGAAAACACACCTAAAGGTTTGGCCGCAAAATACTTCGCTGAATTAGTCAGTCAAAAAACATCTCATAATGTAAAAGTAGAAATCTTCGCGAATGGAAGTTTATATACAGATGATACAGAAGCACTGCATGCTTTAAAACAGGGAGAAATTCAGATGATGGCCCCTGCTACCTCAAAGTTGACAACATCATTTCCTGAATGGCAATTAGTAGATTTGCCTTTTGTATTTCCTTCATATAAAGCTGCTACCGAAGCATTTAATGGTAAAATTGGTAAAGAACTCTTTTCACTTCTAGAAAAAGAAAATCTGAAAGGTTTATCATTTTGGAGTAATGGTTTTAAACAAATGACAAGTCATATAGGACCTATACATATGCCTGAAGATTTAGCTGGTCAACATTTTAGAATTATGCCAAGTAAAATCATAGAAGAGCAATATAATCTATTGAATGTAAAAACAAGCATGCTTCCATTTAATTCAACATATCAAAGTCTTGAAACCCATACCGTGACTGGTCAAGAAAATACGCTGTCCAATATTTACTCTAAAAAATTTTATAGAGTGCAAGAACATTTAACTATTAGTAATCATGGTTTCTTAGGCTATGTTGTTTTAATGAATGATGATTTCTGGAACCAACTTCCTATGAATATTCAAGAAATTATCATAGAATCGATGAACGAGGCATCAGAAATAATACAAAATAAATCCATAGAGTTAAATCAGCAATCGTTGAAAAATATTAAAAATGATTCTGATATTCAAATTTATGAACTAATACAAACAGAAAAAGATAAATGGATAGAATATCTACAGCCTGTATATGAACAATATGAATTAGAATTTGGAAATGATCTTACTCAGGAATTGTATAAAATACATAATAAGTATGAGGTAGAATGATTCCTCATACTTTTTTCATTTTTAAACTTTATGAATACTATTCACTTTTCAATCTATGTTTCAGTGGCTCACTTCATTATTTAAGTTTATATTTTCTTAAACATTCCATGTGAAGCGGGATACGTGTATTGAAACCCATATTTCTCATATAGCTTATCAGCAGGCTCATCTGCAATTAAACTAATATAAGCGCCTTCAGGAGCATTTTCGTCTATATCCTTTGATAGTTCATTCATTATTAGCTTTCCTAGACCTTGACCTTGGTAATTAGGTTCAACGGCGATGTCCACAACTTGATAGAAACAGCCTTTATCACCAATCAGTCTACCCATACCTATCAAATATTCATTAGCATAGATTGAGATGGCATAAATTGTGTGTTTAAGCCCAAGTTTTGCTCCCGCTTCACTCTTTTCACTTAACCCTGCTAATTTTCTTAAATTTAAATAATCATTTACATCAGGCGTACCCTTATATAAAAGGTAATTGTTTTCTTTTAAACTCAAAAATTGTTTTTTCTTTTTTTCTGCAAAAGCCATTACAACAAATATAATCAAATGTAGTATCCATAAAAGCATCTGAATAAAGTATTGAAAATAAATCCACTTTGGAACTGTAAGACTTCCAATAGGACCAACACGATTGTTCGTGTAATAGTATATAGAATATATAAATGATATTGTTAAAAACACAATGAATATGATCGATACTGACAACCCAAAATAAATTAACTTTTTCTTCTTCCTCAAAACTTTTCCCCCACACTAAATTCACGTTTTTGTTTTCTCCATCCAATTCATTAACAAATCATATTGGATTTTAGCATCTTCGAGACCTTGATCATATAATCTCGTAAGTTTTACTTTATCTTTTTCTAATCGATTCACTTGAATTGGCTGCTTTGGTCTAAAAACAAAGATGTCTCCTTTTTCTTCAAGCTGGTTAACATAGTTTATTGTTGTGTTGTATTCTTCATGACGCTGTATCATCGTATTGTATAATCCTTTGTATCTTCTACGATACTTCGCTTTTAACATCCATTTGTAACTAGCTGGTTTTTTCACATATCCTTTATTTCTAGTTAAGATCACAATGTTTCGTTTATTTCCATCGTTTATCGATTTTATAATGGGAATCGGATCAGCGATTCCCCCATCTAATAATTCATATCCAGCATGATTCACAATTTGAGTAATTAACGGTAAGCTGATGGATGCTCTTAATAATGTAAATACATCGCCGGTATTTCCATTTTTGTCAAAATACATCGGTTTTCCCGTTACACAATCTGTTACTACAATTTTAAAAGTTTGTGGAGAAGAATGAAAAGTATCATAATCGAAGGGTTCGAGTTGATTAGGGAGTTTATCAAAGATAACATCCATCCCAAACAAACTTCGTTTTTTTATCAAATTTCTGACACTGATATATCCTGGGTAGTCAATATAATCAATAGTTACTTTTTTATTCCTACCGTATTGTTTTGAAATGTACGAGGTCGCATTACAAGCTCCAGCAGAAGCCCCTATAATGTATGGGATATCAATCTCTTTTTCAATAAAATAATCTAATACACCTGCGGTATATACCCCTCTTAAACCCCCGCCTTCAAGTACCAAACCCATATTATCCATCTGAGCAACACATCCTCAAAAATTTAGAGTTGATGTTTTTGTTTCGCATCATCGTAATTACCAATATACTTAAATATTTTTCCATTTTCAAGCCAGTAAGTCTGATTAAAACAGCGATTTAGCAAATATCGATCATGTGATACACAGAGAATTGTTCCTTCAAATTGTTCAAGTGTTTCTTCTAAAACCTCACGAGAATCAATGTCCAAGTGGTTTGTAGGTTCATCTAGAATAATGAGATTCATGTTTTGATTCATCAGTTGGGCAAGTCTTACCCTCATTCTTTCTCCACCACTTAATCGACTTACTTTATTAAATACTGAATGTCCGTAGAACATAAATTTAGCTAGTATTTGTCGTGCTTCAGCCTCGGTCACATGAACTTGTTCTCTAAATAAATCAATAAGTCTTCCTTCTTGTTGATCTTTAAATACATGCTGTGATAAGTAACCAATTCTAACATTGCTGCCTATTTTAATCGTACCTTCATCAGGCAACATTTCTTCTAGAATCATTTTTAAAATGGTGGACTTGCCGCTTCCATTATTGCCTATTAAAGCAATACGATCCTGATATCGAATTGAAAAATCTATATTTTCAAATAGTGTTGTTTCATTAAATCTCTTTGAGATATGATCTACCTGCACAACATCTTTTCCGCTTCGTTCTTGCATATGAAGATCAAATTTCATCTTTGTATTTTCTAATTTTGGTTTTTTAATCTTTTCCATTCGTTCAATGGCTCTCTCCATGTTTTTGGCTCTTTTATGCAACCCTGCATTTGGTGGGTTTGCCCGATTTGCCCATTCTATCAGTTGTTTTATAGTTTCTCTCATTTTCTTGATTTTTTTCTGTTGCTCTTGAAATGCAGCAAACTGATTTAATAGTCTTTTTTCTTTTTCTTCTACAAAGTAAGAGTAATTTCCGTGGTACGTATGAAGTTCTCCGTCTTCAATTTCTATTATTTTTGTAGCTACCTCATCTAAAAAGTAACGATCATGAGACACAATGAGGATTGATCCTTGAGATGTTTTGATAAAGTCTTCCAACCATTGTAATGCTTGTATATCTAGGTGATTTGTCGGTTCATCCAGCAACAGTAATTGAGGCTTTTTCAATAAAATTAAACCCAAACCTATTTTCGTTTGCTCTCCTCCACTGCATTTTAAAAATGTACTGTCAAGCAAGTTAGCAATGCCCAAACCGTTACAGATCTTCATGAGATCAGCATCCATTTCATAACCGCCCAATTTAGTGAACTTTTCTTGTACATCTCCATACTGTTTTAACAGTTTTTCTAAATTAACCTCATCTTCAGCCATTTTTTGTTCAATGCTTCTCATCTTTTTATTTAATTCATTCATCTCTTCAAAAGCACTGCACAATACATCTCTTACAGTGTCCTCTTTTCTGTGGGATGGAATTTGTTCTAAATACCCCACTTCTGCTTCTTTTTTAATATGAATTTTTCCTGCATCACATGGTTCTACCCCTGATATAAGCTTTAAAATGGTCGTTTTACCACTACCATTTGTACCAACCAAACCAATTCGTTCCCCATCTTTCACTTCAAATCTTAAATTCTCAAAAATCTTGTTTCCACCTAAAGTTTTACTTACATCATTTACTGCACAAATAATCATTTTATTATTCTCCTTTCAATAACAAGAAAAAACCATGAGTAAAAATCAACCCATGGTTTTTGAATAAACATATATTTAGTCTAATCTTCACAGATAATTTCGAGCCTCTTTCTGCAATATGGTGAGAAATATATCTTTTTTATGCAAAAAGGGGAACTGTATTATGATACACAAAAGGAGGGCAAATCGCCCTCCCATTTGAATTACCTGTATATAAAAGTGGGGTAAAGAGATTTTTACATTCTGTTATATGATGTTGTTTTATTAAAAAAGGACATACGTATCCCGTTGAAAACAACACCAGCAAAAATGGCACGGACAATATACACATATTGTAAATATCCTGTGCGACCTTTAACAGAATGTAACATCTCTATCCCTCCTTTCAAGATTAAAGTTATAAAACAAAATTATCTTAACACAATTATCTTTTAATTACAATATGCTTCCAACCTAAATTATATTTAATATGTTACCTTTTTTATATTATGAATACATTTGTGATAAGCTATAAGCTATGAAGGAACCTTTCTCATATTATAATTTAGAGGAACAAAACTTCAATGCTATTTCAACAATTTGGAGGAATTACATATGAGTACTGAACAAATAAATGTATTAGGATTTGCTGGTAGTTTGAGAAAAGATTCTTATAACCGTGCCTTACTTCGTGAAGCTATTCAGCTTTCCCCAGAAGGATTGAAAATCACTGATTTCGATTTATCTGAAATTCCGATGTTTAATGAGGATGTTGAAAAAGAAGGAGATCCTGCAGCTGTGACTGCATTTAAAAATGCGATTCGTGAATCAAAAGCCTTACTCATTGTCACACCTGAATACAACAGTGCGATTCCTGGAGTATTGAAAAATGCACTTGATTGGGCATCACGAGGTGCTAAAGAAGCACCCTTATTAAAAAAACCTATCGCTATTATGGGTGCAACACCGGGTCGAGCTGGAACTGCTCAAGCACAAGCTCAATTAAGACAAACCTTAGTCACTACACGTTCACTTGTCATGGTTGAACCTCAAGTCTTAATCTCAGAAGTCCATCGTAAATTTGATGATCAGGGTAATTTTACAGATGAGAAAACAGGTCAATATATTGGCAGGTTGCTCACTTCGCTGCAAGAATGGGTAAACAAACTCAAATCATGATAAAACAAAAAGCATTTGATTAGTTTGCTATCAAATGCTTTTTGTTACATTTTCAATATGCCAGTTCCACTTCAGTCTATTATATTTATGGCTCTTTCTTGTTGATCCCAAGTGATTTGAAACCCAAATGTGTCTGTTATCAAACGAAGCGGAACAAATACTCGATTGTCTCTAACCTTGATTTCCTCATTCAACTCTTGCTCAATGTCATTAATAATCACCTTGTTTTTATACTCATTATTAAAAACCATTTTTGTTTCATTATATGATAATACTAAAGTGCCATCATCCCACTCTATATGTCCTCCTAAATGCTCAGTTATAAAGCGAATAGGAACATAGGTTGTTCCACCTTCCGGATTCATGGTGGGTTGCACATCAGGGAAAACAACCTTTTCACCATTCACATAAATATGTATTGGCTTCAAATTCAAATGGATGTTGTGTATTTTTTTAGTAATATGAGCAATTACATCTCTCACTTTTTCATATGGAATACCCTCTGTCATAATCGCAAGTATGTATGGTTGTTCATCGTAAACAATTCCTACATCATTATAGACCAACTCTAAAGGGAAGTAACCTACCTTGTGGGCAACTTCTAACCCTGATACTCCCGCAGGGATTGTTTCGTTATAATCCGTATGTACAAAGACGCCCAACAGCTCTTCTCCTAATTCCTCATGTTCAATTATAAATGCATCCAAAGCTGTGGCATAAATCGCAAGATCTTCTGCACTTAATCGATTGTAACCATTTGGAAAGACATTTTTTCCACCTATCCCTTTTAAAAATGAAATAAAGTTTGCTCTACCCATTTTCTCAGTCAACATAATATAAGCAACATTATCACTGTGTACGATCATTTTTTGTACTAGATCACGAATTGTATATTGTGTACCAAAGGGCTGAAATTGAATAACTCCACTTCCTTCGTAGTAATGGTATACGGAGTAGGTTAGTTTCTCATCCAAATTCAAATTTCCCTCAGCAGCTTTCTTATATATATACAGGGCTAATGGCATTTTAATCGTACTAGCTCCTGCATACACTTTTTCCTTTTGATGGAACATGACTGTACCAGTAGTTAAGTTTTCGTAATAAAAAGAAATATCACCTAGAGCATTCATTTCATGTAATAAATCCTCTGGAATCTCTTCTTCTATTCCTAGTGCAAAACTATTGATTATACTAGAATAAAACAATATAAAAACAATCATAATTTGAATATAGTATTTCATTCAACTACTGCCCCTTTTACCAATTTAGAAAACGTTTTCTATTATATGGTACTATATTCACTTTAATATGTCTTTATGTTTTTATAGTCAATGCACATTTTAAAATATATTATCTGTACTCTTTGATCCCATTTTCAAAGGCATGATTGTCTTTATTTTCTAATCCATGTAATGCTTCTTGCAATGCAAACGTCTTTTTATAGAAACTAACTCGATCAGATATCTCATTTCCGTTTGGATATTGTTCAATGCATAATTGAAAGAACGTTTCTCCATAACTAGATAATAATCCTGAAAAATCATATGCAGGATCTCCTATTCCTGATCCACCAAAATCAATTATTCCTGAAATTTCACCATAAAAAGAATCCCACAAAATATTTGATGCCCCAAAATCTCCATGAATTAGTGTCAGATTCATCTCTAAATTATTGGGATTATTCAAAAAAACTTCAAACATATGAGTGATATTCTCTTTAGCATCCTTCCTCATAAATGAATATAGTCTATTTTGAATGTTTTCAAAGAGTTCTTCTACTTCAGTTCTAATCCCCTTCTGCTTTTGATGTTTAAAAATAGGATTAATTTCATGAAGTGGTATTGAATGAACTTCAAACAAAAAAGTGGCAAGTTGAGATGCTAATTTTTTAAACAAATTCACATCCTTTATATTTGATAGTTCTTCCCTCCATAGCGGAGAACCTTGGATTTTTTTATATCCAGTAAATACCTTTCCTGCTTCCAATATTTCAAAAGATTGATAGATTGGATTGGGGATTGTAATTGTTACCCGGTCTTTAATCTTATTGACTAGTTCTGTCTCATCTTTCAGATTGGTAATCCCTTTTAAATATTTTGGAAATCGAAAGACCAAAGACTTATTAATCATTAAAACATCGTTATTCTGCCCGATCTTATTAGGCTCAACGTCATCTATCCATAAATCAGGATACACTTGTTTTATTCGATCAATATATTGATTATACATTTATAAGATCCCTTTCTTGTTGCTTCCTAAGTCTAAATACTTATTCATACTTGTGCCATTATATTATACAATAAAAATATGGAGGTCATATTATGAACAAATTCACGATACTTTTAGGAGATTTCTATCATCCTGCTCCTAATTTGCAAGCATCCTTGGAAAAATTATATTTAAATAACAGTCAGATTCAATTAAACTTTGTCAATATAGAAGCAATCAACGAAAGTCTATTAAACCAAACTGACTTGTTGATTATTGGCCGAGAAAATAGAATAAATCCAAAAGACAAAATCCTTCAATATTGGATGGATGAACAAAAAGCCAATGATATTACTCAATTTGTTCAAAATGGTGGAAGTATGCTAGTCTGTCATTCTGGATTATCCTCATATGAACAAAACGATCAATACATACAACTTGTAAAAGGCTATTTCAAATTCCACCCTAAGGTACAACAAATTGTAAATTATCATAATAACAACCAAGATCATGATTCATTCTCATTTCTTGACGAACATTATTTTGTTTCAGTAGATGAACAAAACACAGAAATCTTCTTAACTTCAACCTCTGTAGATGGAGAATCCATTGCAGGCTGGAGACATACATACGGCAAAGGAAAAGTATGTTGTATAACCCCAGCACATCATAAAGAAGCATTGCTGCATCATGATATGTTAAAGCTGTTGGAACATTGTACAAACTGGTGTCTCGAATAGGCAAGAATGGAATTTACATTCCGTTTACAATTTAATGGTTGCATCTTAACTTGTAAATAGATCATAATATAAAAGATTCATCAAATTATCTTTATATTTACTTTTAGGAGAGTAACCAATGACAAAAAAACTTATCGCAGAATTTTTAGGCACATACTTTTTAGTTTTAGCAGGTACAGGTGCCATAGTGACAAACTCCATTACAGGAGATTTAACACATGTCGGAGTCGCTATCACTTGGGGACTTGTTGTCATGGCAATGATTTATACGTTTGGCCATATTTCTGGAGCGCACTTTAATCCAGCTGTAACCATTGGATTCTTAACGAACCGAAGCATTAGTGGGAAAGAAGCTGCTTATTATATTGTTTCACAAATTTTAGCTGCACTAGCCGCAAGTACTACCCTTCTTTTCTTATTTGGCAATATCGCGAATTTGGGTGCTACCTTACCTAGAGAAGGTTGGATGCAAACTTTTATTATTGAGTTTATTCTTACATTCTTTTTAATGATGGTGATCTTAGGTTCTGCTGTTCACGGTAAAGCTGTTAAGTCCTTTGCTGGACTCGCTATTGGTACTACAGTTGGACTCGAAGCCATGTTTGCTGGACCTATTAGCGGTGCTTCTATGAATCCTGCTAGATCTATCGGTCCTGCCTTATTATCTGGAAGTTTAGAGCATCTATGGATCTACATTATTGCTACAACTCTAGGTTCTATAGCTGCTGCAGTGATTTATCAATATATTAAAGATAAATAAGTATATTTTCGATAGAAAGATTTTCAAGGGGTGAAAGATGATGAATATCATAAAAATCAAAGATCGACAAGAATTAGATAAGCTCATACCTACAATGCCATGGTACGTTGAAAAATTTATCAATCACAAATTGCAAGATCTTTCCCCCTCTACTCTACTTGAATACGTACGTGACTATAGTACGTTTTTATCCTGGTTGCTAGCTGAAGGACTTTCTGATGCGAAAAGTTTGAAAGAAGTTCCTTTAGAACATTTAGAACAATTACATACAGAAAGCATTGATAATTTCAGAGCTTTTTTAGCAACTAGAAAAGAAAATACCAACGCTAAAATCACGATAATAAGAAAACTTTCGTCTCTTCGATCCTTATTTCATTATTTAAGTCAAATTGCGGAGGATGAAAACTTCTATCCACTTTTAAAAAGAAATGTCATGGCAAAAATTGAAATAAAAAGAACAAACAAAGCTAAAGAAATAGCAAATAAATTGGAAGGAAAACTATTACAAGAAAGTGAGATTATTGAGTTTATTGAATATGTTAAAGAAGGTTACGAATATGACATTGCAAAGAATAAACAAGCGCTATATTTTTATAAGTTAAACAAAATAAGAGATGTATGCATCATTAGTCTCATATTACACTCAGGACTTCGTGTCTCAGAGGTCGTAAATTTATCTTTAGACGATATCGATCTAAAAAAACAAACCGTATACGTATATAGAAAAGGAAATCATGATGAATCCTTCAAAACTAGAGTTTTTTTTAGAAAAGATGCCATAGAAAATATTGAGCAATACTTAACCATCCGTGCAATAAAATATAAAGCACCTAAAAAGGAAAAAGCACTCTTTCTTACCATTCCAAACGGAGCGAATGAAGGAAAAGTGATGTCTAAGAGAGCTATTCAAGAAATGGTAATCAAATACGCCAAAAGATTCGGCAAACCCTATTTAACTGTACATAAATTACGCCATTCATTTGCTACTGATTATTATTTGCAAAATGATCTATATAAAACACAGGAACAGTTAGGACATGCTTCAACAGACACTACCCAAATCTATGCACATCTAACGGATAAAACGATGGAAAAAGCAATTGATCAAAGAAAAATATAATTGATTCCCAATATTTGATTATTTATAATTATTATTATATAATAATTATTGTAAATAATCATCTATATACTGTTTGTTTCAATTTCAATTAGAGAGGAGTATTATACATGAATGAGAATTTAAACACAGCACTAAATCAACAATTAGCAAATATGAACGTATTGTATACTAAACTACATAACTACCACTGGTATGTAAAAGGAGAACATTTTTTTACATTACACGAAAAATTTGAAGAGTTATATAACGAGGTTACTGGTTATTCAGATGAAATCGCTGAAAATATGTTAGCATCTGGTGCAGTCCCAGCTGCTAGTTTAAGAGAATACTTAACTTTAGCTTCAATCGAGGAAGCAGCGAATGGTCTGTCTGCTAATGAGATGGTTCAATCTGTTGTAGATGATTTTTCAAAAATTGGATCAGAAATTAGGAAAGCCATTGAAATTGCAGATGAAGAAAATGATATTCGTGTAGCAGATTTACTTGAAGGTATAGTAATGAGTCTAGAAAAACATCAATGGATGTTAAATGCTTACTTAGGAAAATAAAAATAAAAAACATTAACGCCTCAAATCATGGTAAAAATGAATTGAGGCGTTTTAATCATATACTCGACTATTTCCTCTCATTTCCTCGTTTAAAATTCCCAGTAAGTTTGGCCAATATAAGTTGAATCCCAAATTCATCTTTACCTTCTATATTTGAAAGGAACTTTTTTGACTCCTTTTCGCTCAAAGTTTTTATCATTCGATTATCCCAATATATCATTACTTTATTTGCTTTTGTTATTTTATAGCTGAATGGACTTTCTTTTAAGCGATCTCGTTTATCTATTTCCCCCATTTGTATCCCCCGTTCTATCTTTCAAAAATATACC
Source organism: Chengkuizengella axinellae (assembly GCF_030730905.1). Classification (GTDB taxonomy): domain Bacteria; phylum Bacillota; class Bacilli; order Paenibacillales; family KCTC-33759; genus Chengkuizengella; species Chengkuizengella axinellae. Next base: position 55,766 of record NZ_JAVAMP010000015.1, read on the forward strand.
TGTTATGCTATTCATTATATCATATGATTCATGTATACCCATTACATTTGCTATTTTCATTAAAATTGTTTTATTTTTGTAATAGCTACTAATCATGATCAGGAGGAGCTACAATTTTAATAATTCTATCCCCTTTGGGATTAAATATTTCTAATATTAAACTGGGAACTACGGTTGATAATTTATATTCTTTTGTTTTTATTTCTATTTCGTATCTATCTTTTGAAACGCCTTTTATACTGATGGTTGCTGGAGAAATACTCTCAATATCAAATAATGGCGTGAATAATTTAATTGTAAATTTATTTGTAGGCAGCTTTATTATAATTTCATTCAGTTTAGGACGATATATTTGTACTTCATTCCCTACATAATCATTTTCAACAATTTTCAAATGATGTTTGTACATTTAAACTCTCCTAAACAGTAATTGGCTTTAATGTGATATTAACTAGTGTTCTTGCTACTTGTATTCCCTTGCCCTCTGTAACATTAGTAGAAAGAACGTACGCCCCAGATGGTACCATAGTGTTTATGACATTATCAGGTGAAATCTTTGATACTAAAAAAGCGTTTGTATTTTCTAGCGCTGAAGATAATATAGTTGTTTGTACTGTATTTACTGAATCAATATCATATAAAGGTGCGACAAAGTTCCACTTAATGTCCATAACAAAAAACCCTATCGGAGTATTTCGAAGATGTCTTCGAATCCTTCTTAAGAGGTAGTTTTTGTTGAAACATCAAATTTGTAAACTTCAAACTATTAAATTCAATTTGATCTCTTCTATTTGTTCCATTTGTCTTTTTTCATGAATATTATTTGCTAATTGACTCATGATTTCTTGAACCATGATTTCTTACTTGAAAATGAACTCATCAGTTGGTTGAATATTGTCTGGGGGTGTTCTTTTCAAGTTCGATCAGAGAACAATTCATAACCTGTCTGAACTTACATTGGTATTTTCATGCTGTAACAACCATTCTTTTCTCCACATGCCTCCGCCATATCCAACTAGCTTTCCATTGCTTCCTACGACTCTGTGACACGGGATAATGATGACAATTTTATTCTTATTGTTCGCATTCCCTACGGCTCTCATCGCTTTTTCGTTCCCTATCTTTTCCCCTACTTTTTTATAGGATGCTAATTCTCCAAATGGTATGTTTGTTAATTCATTCCACACTTTTTCTTGAAACTCAGTACCTTGTAAATGCAAATTCAAATGAAACTGTTTTCTAGTCCCCTTAAAGTATTCATCTAATTGTTTACTTGTCTCTTTTAATATAAGAGGTATTTGTGAAGATTGGGGTTCTTTCTTTTCTTCTACGAATTGTACTTCTTTCAATTTTTGTTCATCACTTTTGCATTTAAGCAATCCAACTGGTGAGTCGTAATATAATATATAATCATTGTTCATTGTTCATGTACACCTTCCTTATACCCTTAACTATACAATAATGTAGAAGAAAAGTTTTTTAAAATCTTGCTTTCTAATTTTTAAATGGCGGATTCTCCTTGTTTCCCCATTGATTCAAATAAATCAAATCTCGGAGTTCTTCTCTTTTCGCCCATTTATTCGTTTCTAGAATAGGGGCCTTGGGATATTCATCTGTATATCCTATCGTCAATAATGCTGCAGGATCAATATGAGGCGGAATACTTAATATATCTCTAACATCATTTTTTTTATAAAAGCTCACCCAACCAAGTGCGATTCCTTCTGCACAGGAAGCGAGCCACATATTTTGTATCGAACAAGCCACAGACATAAGGTCTGTTTCTGGAATGGAGTTCCTTCCAAGTACATGCGAACCTCCTCTTGTTGGATCACAGGTAACACAAATTGTTACTGGCGCTTCCTTTAAACCCTCTACTTTTAAAGACAGGAAATGACTTTGACGTTTGCCTTCATAATGGATGGCCAAAGCCCGCCTTTCTTTATCCGCTGCCCATGCCAATTGATCTTTTACTTTCGGTGATTTAATAATAATAAAATTCCAAGGCTGCATAAAACCTACTGAAGGGGCATTGTGTCCCGCTTCTATAATTCGCTCAATAGCTGCATCAGGTATAGGTCGATTTAAAAAAGAACGGACATCCCTTCTTGTATGAATGACTTTATATATCGCCTCTCGTTCTTGATCAGAAAACATCATGACATCCTCCCTCTTTCCATAAAATACTTATATTTCATTGATTTTACATCGTTTTTACTTGCAATCAATCTTTTAAAAACAAATATTTTATAACATAAACATATGAAATCAATTTAGTTTCAAATCAGATTTCATAAAGGAGAGAAGTTAAATGAGGATTGCAATCTTTACTGACACTTATTTACTCGATATCAATGGAGTTGCAAAAACTTTAGGAAGATAGTCAAGTTATCTTGAAAAAAATAATATTCCATTTCGCATTTATGCCCCTCATCATGAACAGAACAAATATATAAATGATGATATTGTTCAAACTTATTACAGCATCCCTTTTCTACTGTATCCTGAATGCAAAATGGCTTTCCCTAACCCTATTCATATAAAGAAATCACTTCAGCAATTTCAACCCACTCTTTTTCACATTGCCACCCCATTTAATATTGGTTTGCTTGGACACCATTACGCAAGTAAATATAACATTCCATTCGTTGCTTCTTATCACACAAATTTTGATCAATATTTAAATTACTATAAAATGCAATGGATGGAACCAATCTTATGGAAGTATATGTTGTGGTTTCATCAGGAATGTAAAAAAATCTATGTTCCTTCACAATCAACCAAGTCCTATTTGGAGCAAAAAGATTTAGACAATATAGAGATCTGGGGTCGAGGTATTGATACTGAAGTTTTTCATCCTATTCCAAACCGAGATGAAGTATGGAATGAATATGGTATTTCCACTGATAAATTTGTTATTCTATATGTAGGTCGTTTAGCACTTGAGAAAAATATTGATGTTCTAATCAACGCGTACAATCAATTATCTAAAGAAATAAAAGATCAATGTGAGCTTGTCATTGTTGGTGAAGGTCCGTTATATAAAGATCTTTCGGAATTGGCCTCGCGAATTTCTAAGGATTCTATTCATTTTCTTGGTTTTAAGCAAGGAATAAAACTAAGCGAACTCTATGCAGCTGCGGACCTATTCGCATTTCCTTCAGCTACAGAAACTTTTGGAAATGTTATATTAGAAGCAATGGCTTCAGGTACACCCGTTATTGGTATTAATGCTGGAGGAGTAAAAGACAACATCATTCATGAAAAAACTGGGCTGTTGAGTCCCTACAATGATATCACAAGTTTTAAGAATAATATGGAACGATTATACAATGATTCCAAACTAAGATATACATTAACAAATAATGCGTTAAAGTATTGTAAAGAGAAATCTTGGAACGCTATTTTTGACAAATTATTAGCAAGTTTTTATGAAGTGGAAACAAATTCTAACCAAAATACAGATCAGATTATGATTCATTAAGTAAGAGAGGAATGAAACATGAAAGTAGTTATGATTGGAAGTGGATATGTTGGGTTAACAACGGGGGTTGCCCTATCCTATATCGGACATGAAGTATCTATTATAGATATAGATGTGAAAAAAATTGATAAATTGAAAAATCGAATCCCCCCTTTTCATGAGCAGGGTCTTGAACAATTACTTCAAGAAACATCGTCTTCGATGTCATTTTATGACCATTGGGAAGGTATTAATTTAGACGTAGATATCATTATTCTAGCCGTGGGTACGCCTAGTAAATCTAACAATGAAGCTGATTTATCATATGTTGAAGATGCAGCACGTCAAATAGGAAACAAACTAACAAGAAACATGAATCCACTTATAGTAAATAAATCCACAGTCCCAATTGGTGCTGCTGATAAAGTCAAACAAATCATTATGCAAACTTGTACTGCCAAAGGGTTTGTTTCTCACATTCAAGTGGCCTCAAATCCAGAATTTCTTCGTGAAGGCGAAGCCTTATATGATTCCTTTTACCCGGATCGAATCATTGTGGGAGTGGATTCAGACTTTGCTAGAAATCAATTGTATTCGTTATATCAACCTATACTGGAACGTACGTTCAAACCATTAAGTGTACTTCCTAAAGCTAGAAATGCAACGTTGCCCCCTTTCATCTCAACAAGTCCTAATAGTGCGGAATTAATTAAATATGCTGCGAATTCCTTTCTAGCTATGAAGATATCCTTCATTAATGAATTTGCAAACCTCGCTGAACAAGTTGGTGCAGATATTACAGAAGTAGCTAGAGGGATTGGATTAGATGAAAGAATTGGCACAAGATTTTTAAATGCAGGGATCGGCTGGGGCGGAAGCTGTTTTGGTAAAGATACTCGAGCTATTATCCAAACTGGCAAACAATATGGATCTGAAATGAGTATCGTCCAAACTGTTGTTCAAACAAATGATAAACAAAGAGAATTGGTTGTTAAAAAATTGCAAAATTATTTAAAGGTTCTTCGAGGAAAAACTATTGGAATTTTAGGATTAGCTTTTAAACCTAATACAGATGACATTAGAGATGCACCATCCATAGATATTATCCAAAGGCTTATTGATTTAGGTGTCTACGTTCAAGTTTATGATCCACTAGCAATGGAGCAATGTAAGTTATCGCATCCATCTTTAGATATCCACTATACAGAAACTGCTGAGGAAGTTTTCAATCAAGCTCACGCCATTATCTTGGTAACAGAATGGGAGGAATTTAGAACCTTATCCTATCAACATTTAGTACAACGTATGAGAAATAATTTAGTGATTGATGGACGAAACTTTTTAAATGGAGAAATCATAACAGAATATGGTTATACGTACAGCGGAATCGGAAAAGGCAGTTGATTTAAGCCCACTAATATATTCATTAGTGGGCTATTTTATTTTATTGGTAATCTATATCTCTTCTACTACTCTAATTCATCTAAGTTTGCTGTGGTTTCAATGACGGCTGTTTTAAAAATTCTAAGTAGAAATATATAGCCGCGATGATGAATAAGCAAACTCCTCCAGTCAAAGGCAACCAAAAGGCAGGGATCTTATTTAGAATCGTACCTGAAGTAATCATAGCTAAAGGTACAAATGTTTTTACGATTGAAAGTGCAACACTTATTACCCTTCCTCTCAACTCATCAGGAACTAATTTTTGCAGCATCGTCATCACAGGAATATCTATAAAAGCAATCGCGAACCCATATGCCAGATGAATGAAAACATAATAAAGGGTATAAAACAGCTTGAATTCAAAGCTTATGATTAGTATAGGAGCTGCGATGAAGAGGATTAATAATGAATTTATTAAAGTCATTAAGGTAAGTAATTTAGCATATTCCATTAATCGATCATTTAATTTGCTAACTAAAATAGCTCCTAATAATATTCCAACAGACAATGAACCTTCAATAATCCCAAAGGAAACGGGGCTTAATTCGATTACATTCGTAATAATATATGGTACTGGAATTACGACTGAAAAGGTAAAGAAAAAATTGATTAATATGAATAAAATCATCATGTTGATTAAATTTTTTTGGTTGAATAAGAATGAGATCCCATCCTTTATATCTTTAAATATATTGATTTTACCTTCTCTACTCTTTTTCTCTTCTACATTAAAATTAAAATTAATAAATAACTCAGACAAACCTGACAATACAAATGAAACTGCATTGATTAGAATAAAAAGTTGAATATCAATAAATGCATATACCATACCACCTAACACGGGTCCTAATATAAATGAGGCGGACATAATCATTCTCGTTATTGCATTCATTTTCATTAAATTTTTATCCAGTACGATATTTGGTTTTGCTGAGTCGGAGCATACAAAAAATAAAGTACCAAGAATATTCAGGATCAGTGTAACAGCATAAATCAAAATTAAATTAAATTGTACAAAACTTACGAAAAATAAAATAAATAATACTATACCACTCAATAAATCTGTACCTACAATGATCATCTTCCGATTTAAACGATCTGTTAAAACACCTGCTATTGGACCAAAAATCACAGTAGGCAATATAGATAAAACTAAATTTGTTGCGAAGGAAAGTCCAGAGCCTGTTGCGGTTAAGATATATAAACTAATCGCAAAGGAATATACGGATGTGCCAAATAATGAAATAAATTGACCCGAGCAAAATAAAAAAAAGTTTTTAAAGTCTGATTTTGGATCTCTGAACGTTCTAATTAGATTTGTAATCAACTTGTTATCCCCCTCTATATGATTTGAGTAAAGTGCTTTCTGATCAGATTATGAGCTCTTTATCTTTATATAGAAGTTTAATGTATGGGGATAAGACGACAGCAATATAGGAAATGGATTTATTTTTGAATAAAAAACATTGATTATGGGGTTAACCCCATGTTTGATTAACTGCCAATAATCAAATTATAGTTTTTATTGCAAAAAAGAAAGCTTCTTTCAAAGCTTCTTCATTCATTTTATTATTAAGTTTGCATATAACTTCCTGGTGATTTACTTGATCTCTCGCCGAGCATAGTAATTATAAAAAAAAACTTTTTCTCCATTCGTAAAATAAGATTCATATTCTTCTTCAGGTTTTATTTCATCGTCAAAGATGACTTCATCCATTTTTATATAATTCAGTGATTCCATTCGCGTATTTACTTCTGACAGTGTAAATAAATCTCTTTGTTTTAACCGATGTACCTGACTTTTGTCTACGAAGTTTTCAAACAAAATGTATGACCCAAATATATTACTTTGTGCTTTTAAATAATGATCAATTTCTGCTAATAAAAAGGGTTCATGATCGAAACTGTAATTGGTTGTCCCACCTACATCAAATAAATAATCTACACTTTTATTTTTAATCGGTACTTGTAAAAAATCCGAACAAATCAAGAGTACATTTTTCATTTGATCACTAGTTTCTAAAATGTTTTTCACAAAATATAGTTGCTCATAATCATGATCTACAGCAATATAAGAACAATCCTCTGGAATCACTTCATATATATGTCTAAGAAATATTCCAACGCCAGTGCCAATCTCTAATAAAATTTTAAGATGCAACTCATTATGGTTTATCTTTTTATTCAGCCAAACTATACATTTATAAAACTGATCAATCAGATTGCCGTCAACTTTTTGAATAAAATCAGAAATGCTGAAGTCCAATGAGGTAATCAATTCACCATTTTTCTTTTTTTCCTTGATCTTTTCATATACTTCCACCGTACATAAAATTCCTTCTTCAATGAAATATGAGTTACCACAAGAGCACGTTAAACTTCCATTTAATATTTGATTATTTTCAATTCCCGCATTTTTAACGTTTAAATTCCCTTGACATTTGTGACAAACTAGCATGGAAAGAGAGGCTAATGGAATCCCTAACTTTGTACGTTTTTTTCTTTGATTTTTATTCTTCTGTATTTCAGATTCAAGATATTCCTTAGTCTCCTCCAGTTTTTTGATCTTATTTTCAATTTCTTTATATTTGTCATCAAATAAAGTTCGATAATATTCATATTGCTGAAATGGAGATAAAATACCTAATCGTTTATATCGAAATATCATTTGAATTTCATTCAATGTAAAACCCATTTTTTTAAAGTATAAGATATCTTTTATGTCCTGGTTACATGTTTCTTCGAAGTGATACTTGCCACCCTTCTTTTCAGCTATGATCAACCCCATCTCCATATAATGCCTTATGCTGTCTATACTTATCTTATTTTTTTTCGATAATTCACCAATTTTCATCTTATCACCTTTATTTCATCTATTCATTTATGCTTGTTGGGAATTAAGTGGAGTCCTTCTTATGATCTGAACATAATAATATCTAAAACTAATTAATAGTAACAAGATCCCCCCAACTATCGTCAACCAAAAAGCTGGAAAAACGTTCAATAAACTGCCCGAGATCAGCATAGCGAATGGTACGAATGCTTTCACTATTGTAACTGTAACACTTAGAACTCTTCCCCTCAATTCATCAGGAATCATCTTTTGCAGCATTGTAATAACAGGGATATCAACAAAGGCAATCACAATGCCAAAAATACCATGTAGCGCAACATAATATATCGTATAAAATAGTTTATATTCATTGCCAATAAACAACAATGGAATACCTAATAAAAAGATTAATACAGATGAAACAACTGTCATTAATATCAATAGCTTATTGTATTCCATCAATTTCTCACTAAGTTTCCCTACAATAATTGCACCAACCAACATTCCTACTGGAAAAGCTCCCGCAATGATGCCATAGGATAATTCACTAAGTTTTAATACATTGATAATAATATATGGTATTGGTATTTGAACAGAAAATGTAAATAAGATGTTAATGAGAATAAATATTCCAAGCATACCTGTTAATTGTTTTTGGCTGATTAAATATAGAAACCCTTCTTTCATATCTTTGAAGATTCTTGTCTTCTTTGATTCACCTTCATTTGACTCGTTGCTAAATTTAAAATTAATAAATAATTCTGACGCGCTTGAAATAAAAAATGAAATTGCATTAATTAAAATAAAGAGTTTAATATCCATAAACGCAAACACGAACCCACCCATCATTGGTCCTAATATAAAAGAGCTTGATGAAATCATTTGTGTTAAAGCATTCACTTTCATTAAATTCTTTTCGTGTACAAGGTTTGGTTTAGCAGCTTCTAGGCAAACATAAAATAGAGTATTTAAAATATTTAAAATCAGTGTAACCGCAAAAATCCAAATTAAATTAAATTGCACAAAGCTTACAAAAAATAAAAGCAACAACACCGCTCCGCTTAATAAATCAGCTCCTACGATAATCATTTTACGATTTAAGCGGTCTGTTAACACTCCAGCAATTGGCCCTAATATAATGGTTGGTAAGATAGATAGAACTAGATTTGTTGCAAAGGATAATCCAGACCCAGTTACAGTTAATATATATAAACTGATGGCAAAGGAATAGATGGATGTACCAAATAAGGAAACAAATTGTCCTGATCCTAATAGGATGATATTTTTTAGATCAGATTTTGGATTTCTTATGGATTGAATAAGATTTACTTTCATGTTGAACGTCCTCCTTTAAATTAGAAGTTAAATACACATGTTGTTTTTCCATTACTTAACTCTTTGTTTAAAGTGTAAATCATAGGGATGAGGCGACAACAATAGTTTAAATTCAAACTTTATCCTGAAAAAACCCTTCATGGTGGGGTTAACCCGATCTGCTTCCACAGTACAATAATCCAAATACTTTTTCTCCACCCACAAAAAAATTCTCATATTTTCCAGCTTGCTCTAATTCATCTGTCATTTAAGATAAGTATATTATTTTCCCCTTTTAAAACAGTTATTGTTATTTTATAACAAACGGCTATCAATAACTATTATGTGATTTCCTCAGCAAAAAAGAGCACTTATCAGTGCCCCTCCTTGTTATGGGTATATTCATAAATTTTATTTTATAGTGTTATTACTGAAGCTCTTAGGCTTCAAAATAAATAATATGTTAGTTTCATTTGCAACCCTTCTGCATCTAAGAGCATACGTATTCATTCCAGCACTTGGATTACGATCTACAATTGGAGAGTTTGGATAGTTTGTATGTCTTCCAACACCCCCACTAGATACATAATCCATTGTGTCATTCATCGTTGCAATAACATCGTCATTACGCAGGATTTCATACGTTACTTCAAAAGTAGTAGGAACATCTGGTCCAGATGCTGCTCCTACAGCAATTTGAATCATTGAAAGCGTATGGATTCTTTGTTGAAAAACTTTGAGCCACAATAAATGGCTCTTGTTTTAACCCCATAATTCCTCCCCCTACTTATTAATATATCCTTTAGCTTATCTTATGAATAATCTAATAAAATTGTATGGACTTTTATCTATGGGCAGGAATGTAAAAAAAAAGATAATAGTTATTCTAGAAATTCTTTTAAAATCCGATCGAATATCAGTTGTTTTTCTTCATCAGGAACTCCATCAGCTAACCTAGCAGCTGCAACTGGAACTTCCCATTTTTTAATCTCATTCATAGAATCTCCTGATAAACTTAAATATGTTTTTAAATACAGAAAATAGAATTGTTTTTTGCCTACTTTATCTAAAAGTTTTATTAATGTAGGGCTATGTTCTGGTAAAATTCCGTATTTTAACATCAATAGTGTCCGTGTTACATCTGAAAGATGATGTCCTCTACTCACATTTGGCCAGTCAATAGTCTTTGCTCCAATTGAAGTAATCATCACATTGTCTGGATGAAAATCCCCGTGACATATTACATTTTCATCTGGTAATTGATATAAGTACTTAATCACCTTTTCTTTTTGAGGGGGACTTAATAGATCAGCATTTAATATTGTATGTTCCATTCTCTCTTTTTGGGAAGGAAGCTCAAGGCTGCTCACTTGATGAATGGAATAATGCAAGTTAGCCATCTGTTTTGCCATAGTTACAAATTTCAAAGGTTGTTTCGACACCGTTTCTAAGATTGTTTTACCTTCCAATCTTTCAAAAACAATCCCTTTTCTATCACCCACCTCAATCATTCTACTTACGTATGGGACTTCCAATCCACTTGTATGTACAAATTTGCTCATTTTATACTCAAATGAAATATCATCTTGATTCGTGTCTTTATGAAATAGCTTTACAACCTCATTCTCTTCGTATTCATATATTTCTGCTTGCCTACCCTGTCCAATGATTAAGTTTTTATTTAATAAAGTGTTATTCATAATAACACTCCTTTCTAATTTTTCACCTTTATTTCACCTTCAGATCTTTTACCATAATAAAAATAGGAAAATACTTTTTCTTCTTCAGAAAATTGCATTTCATGTTCACCAGGTTGTGCAAGTTCATTAGAGATTTGTTCTTGTATTGGTTTATATTTCAACGATTTAAGTTTTTTCTTAATTTCAGTTAGTTCAAAATTACTTCTTAACTCTTCTCTGATCATATTGTTATGATGAAAGCTTTTAAAAACAGTGAAACTTCCTAATAGATAGCTGTACTCTTTTAAGTAATGTTTTATTTCATCAATCAAAAACTGTTCATGATTAGAACTATAATTCGATGTACCTAAATGATCTATTAAATAGTCAACAGAATGATGTTTAATAGGAATACTTAGATAATCAGAACAAATGAATATGATGTTTTTTTTATTATGACTAGTTTCAATCATACTTTTTAATAAATGCTGATATTTATATTGATGATCAATAGCAATATATGTACTATTATCAGGCAGTAAGTCATACACATGTCTCAGAAAAAGTCCGTATCCAGACCCAAGTTCTAGCACTATATTTTTTTTCAGTATATCAAAGTTCAATTTTTTACGTAGCCAATCTAATTCATTATACATATGATCCAAAATAGACGGTGTTGTTTCGTTGATAAATTGAGTCAGCTTGTCATTAATCATTTTGTTAACTTGTTTGTTTTGTGATTGACTTTGCATATTGTCTATTGTGTTCGATGTACATAAAATCCCATTTTTAATATAGTATTTTTCACCACAATTACATTGTAAAATCCCATTTAATACTTGATTATTCTTAATTTCCCCATCCATCACTTTTAAATGTTTTTGGCATAAATGGCAATAAAATAAAGATAATGAATCTAATTTAATCCCCATTTGTTTGTCTATTTGATCGTTACTTGAATTTTGATCCAGTAGTTCAATTTCATTGTCTAACTTTTCTTTAACTCCTTGATAATATTGAATTTTATGTTTAATTTCATCATTTTTATCTTTATATAACGATTTGTAATACTGATTACTTTGAAATGGAGACATTTTACCTAATCGTTTATATCGAAATATAGTTCGAATTTCATTTAAAGTAAAATCTAAATTTTTTAAATTCATAATTTGAATAAGATCAGATTTACACTTTTCATCAAATGAATATCTTCCTCGGGTTTTATCCGGAAGAATTAACCCCAAGTCAATATAATGTCTAACCGTATCAATACTAATATTATTTTCTTTACTAAAATGTCCTATTTTCATATATAAATCTCCTTAAAAAATCGCTATGTTAATATTCAAATGAATAAGATGAATAAGATAAATCAATAATGACCTAATTTAATTGAGTTTCATTTAAAGATAATGAAGTCGAATTATTAGTTTGTGAAATATAGATGCTAACACCGATAATAAAAAGCAAAACTCCACCAAATAAAGGTAACCAATAAATAGGGAGAACATTCAATAATCCTCCTGATAGTAACATTGCAAAAGGAACAACTGTGTTTACAATCGTAATTCCAGAGCTTATCACTCTTCCCCTCAAATAATCAGGTACAAGTTTTTGTAATATTGTCATGATTGGAATATCAGCAAGGGCTGCACACATTCCTAAGGAGGCGTTGATTACAAAATAGTAAATAATATATACGAATTCACTAGTTAAATTCCCCAACATTACAGGGATACTAATGGCTATGAACAAAATTGAAAAGATTAAGGTAATCCATATTAAAAACTTATGGTAATTGAGATTATTTACAATTTTCCCAATAAAAATAGCACCTAATATCATGCCAATTGGATAAGCTCCTTCAATGATACCAAAAGCCAAAGCATCTAACTTCAACACATTCGTAATAATATAAGGAATAGGTATCATAGCTGATAAGGTAGTAAAAAAGTTAATGCAGATAAACAAAATCATGATCATTCTCAACTGTTGTTTTGAGAAAAGATATACAAATCCCTCTTTCATATCATTAAAAAAACGATTCTTTTTCTCGCTCTTGTTTTTTACAACATTAAATTTAAAATCAATAAAACATTCGGCTAAACTTGACACAAAAAAGGAGATGGCATTGATTAAAATAAAAATTGTAATTTGATCAATGAATGCATAGGCCATTCCTCCTAAAACTGGACCTAAAATGAAGGAACTAGACATTATAATTCTAGTGATTGAATTAAGCTTCATTAAATTCTTATCATGAACAATATTGGGCTTTGCTGCTTCAACACATACTCCAATAAATGTACCAATGATATTTAAAATGAATGTTGCCATATAAATCCAATACAAATGAAATTGATAAAAGCTTATGATAAATAAACAAAGTAACACTCCACCACTAACTAAATCGCCTAGAACTATAATCCACTTTCTATTGACTCGATCTGTTATTACTCCTGCTACAGGACCTAATAAAACAGTTGGAATCATTGACAAGACTAAATTTATTGCAAAAGAAACGCCTGAACCTGTAACCGTTAACACATACAAACTTATAGCAAATGAGTATATAGATGCTCCAAACTTAGATATAAATGCACCAAATGAAAAAAGAAAAAAATTTTTTGCATCTGATTTAGTATTTCCTAAAGTTGTAACAAGTTTCGTGTTGATCAAGTTTATCCCTCCTAATTTTCTTAACAATTAGTTTACTTTCTCGGGAATACACAAGATCAAGACGATAAAAAGCATCTATTTTCTATCTAAAATGAAAAAAAATCGGGTTAACCCAACCTTTTTCCAATGTAAGTATAATGAAATACATTCTCGCCTTCTAGAATCTCCAATTCATACTTACCTGGAGATTTATTAGAGTAAAGAAACGTTTTGGTATATATGGGGTTATAATTCAAATTATCAATCTTTTTTTTAATATATTCTAATTGAAAGTTTTTTCTATAAGGCTCTTCTATCATCTTATGCTGAACATGAAAGTTACTATAGTACATATATGATCCTATTAGATAACTTTTACTTTTTAAATAATGTTGGATTTCTTTTAATAGAAATGACTTATGATAAGCACTATAGTTTGATGTTCCAGTATCTATTAAATAATCAATAGCTTGATTCTTTATCGGTATGTTTAGAAAATCTGAGCAGATAAAAAGAATGTTTTTTTTATTATCATAAGTTTCTAGAATACTTTTTAATACCTGATGCCTTTCATAATTGTGATCCACTGCAATATACAATGTTTTTTGGGGAATTGAATCATAAACTTGTCTCAGAGAGAAACCAAAACCCGTTCCTAAATGCATCATCGTTTTATGATCAAGTTTATCTATTTCAAGTTTTTTAAAGGCTAGATCTATGTTTTTAAACATACTGTCAATAAACTCTTCATCCGTTTCTTTAATATAATCCATTAAAAAATGACTGAAAGTATCTATGTTTTGATCTTGAGTTAGAAGACGATTAGCATCTTCAACTGTATCAGAAGTAAATAATATACCGTCTTTAATAAGATAATTTTCATTACAAGCACAATGTAATGTCCCATTTATGATTTGATGATGTTGTATATCTCCATCCGATATACTTAATTGCGTGCTGCACTTCTTACATTCAAAAAGAGATAAAGCGGAAAATGGAACACCGATTTGTTTATGATGATGTACTTCTACCATATTTAGCTTTGTGATTTCATCTTTTAGTTTTTGCTTTGAAGTTTCAAACTTTTTCATCTTTTCTTCAATTTCATCATACTTCTCCACAAATAATCTCTTATAGTATTGATTATTGTGCAGGGATGATAGTCTTCCCAGCCTTTTATATTGAAAGATTTCTTTGATTTCATGTAATGTAAATCCGAGATCTTTTAAATAAATAATATCTTTGATATCATCGTTACATTTATGATCAAAATAATATTGACCTGCTCTTTTTTCAGGAATGATTAACTTTATATTCATATAATGTCTTACGGTATCGATACTGATATTATGTGTTTTAGCAAATTTTCCAATTCTCACAAAAAACCACCTATCGTAGAATCTTATTTTGGTTTATTATACCATCTATAAAGTTAAACTACAGGGAAATATTGGCTATATAAACTGTTGGTTCGCAGGCAGAAATGATAGAATGGCATCTCAGAGTCTCTATTAAATCTCAGTTTCGTCTCACCTGCTATAACTGAAAAATGATTTTCTCCTTCTGAAACTAACTCCATCTCTAACACATTGGTATAAAACAATTTCATTTTAGCAGGATGAAAAGTTTTCATTTCAATTTCCTTAATATACATCATAAATCACTCCAAAATCATATTGTCTTGTTAGATTTATTATATTAAATAGCCACTATCCATACATCGGATAGACGTTTGAAATATCTCTACGACTTTAGTATGAGACAGAAAAAAATAAGATCAGGGAATTCTGATCTTATCGCTAATATCAAATATCTTCTTCATCCAATGTTAATACTTCATCTACATCTTGATAGGATTCTCCATAAAGGTGCAAGTCCTTATATGTATGAATTTCCTCATACGTTTTTTTCATTTTTTCTAAAATACTCTCTTCCGATTCATGAGTTGGTGACCAATACAATATTTCTAATGCATTGATTTCATTAGTAGCAAGCGATCGTCTTTCGTACCCTATGGATTGTGCGTGTTCGAATCCTTCACGAGCATAAAAACGCATTCTTTTTTGAGTATCTGTGTCTTTATAGTCAATGGGTTCCACCTCTAATATAATAGGTTTTTCTTTTTCCTTTAATTTGTTTAATAACTGATGTCCTAGTCCTTTCCCTCTAGCTTCTTTAGAGACATATAAGTAATCAATAAATATAAAATCCTTCAATTCGGCATATAAAATAACATGGAATGGACCTTCGTCTTTATGATATATATCTCCCTTTTCTGATAACAACAACTTTATGTGTTCTTTTGATTTCATTTCTTCAATGGGAAAATACTGATTTAATTTTTCATACCACATGATAATCCTCCTCATATTCTTAGCACTTAAGCAGTCTATTGGGATTTATTACATAGTATGGCTCTGTATTTAATGTTCAATCCATAATTTTCTTAAGTCCACATAACCAAATGAATCTAATTGGATATCCTGGATCATTGGATCAAACTCGTGATCATTTACGTGATGAAAAAGAAAAAGCATTAAGTTATCTTTTTTTAGATAGGCTTCAATTTTTTGAATCCAAAATTCGCGCTTTTTAGCGTCAGTCTCATTTTTAAAATGAACCAAATAACTTTGAATATATTCTAAGTGATGCTTGCTTAAATATCGATGAAACATCAATGATTTATCATAAAAAGCATTTAAAAAAGAAAGGTGATAGTCCATGGATGGAACTTCTGGAAAAAGCCCGAAGTCTCCTTCACTTTCAATTGTAGGATTATTATATTGATCTCTCCTTAATGCTTTGATATGAATTTTAATTCCCCTACTTCTAGCTTCTTGCACAATCCATTCAGCTTCTTCTAAAGTATAATTTGCGTTTGATGTTAGCAGCGTTAATGTTTCACCCGATATCGAGATTTCTTAAGCAAGTGGTCCACTCTATCTATATTTTTAATTTGAGGTTCAGATTTGGTTATAAAGAAGCTTGAGGCTTCCAACAATTTTGTTCTACCTAGATCCTTCCACATTTTTTTCACATCTATGATGTGATACATTGCCTCACGAAATATTTTGTTTTGGACGATGCTTGATTTATTGAGATTAAAAGAAAGAAAACGAAAACCAATTTCAAATCTTTTTCTATTTACTAAATCTTCATTCATTTTCTCTTTATTGATCTCAAATGTTGTCAACCCATCATTATCAATTCGATAAAAATCAACTCGATCTAAAAAAGGACGACCTAAAAAATATTGCTCAAAGGCTTCTAAAACTATTTTTGTATTTTTCTTGCTTGTTAAACGAAAAGGACCTGTTCCGATCCATTTATTCTCATCAAAACAGTCTGCTTTTGGCAGGATAACTAAATTAGAAAAGCTTAAATATCTTAAAAAAAATGGATTTGATTCATGTAATGTGAACCTAATCGTGTAAGGATGAACGCATTCAATACTAGAAATTTCATCAACCAACCATTGATAAGGGGATGTATTGATTACAAATCGCTCAAATGTATATTGCACATCTTCACTTGTTAAAAGTTGTTGATTATGAAATCGGATTCCTTTTCTAATATAAAAAGTCCACTTGGTAAAATCATCTTCTATCTTCCAATGGTGTGCTATATGAGGTTTGATAATGTCTGATTCCTGATCATATACAACTAATGTATCTCCTAATTGATGGATTAGAAAGTATTCCCAAGCTACTAGCGTATTGGATGGGTCTAATGTTGCAATATCTTTTGTAAAAATTGAACGCAAAACATCCATTGATTTATTAGAAGATATTAATCCAAATAGATTGTTTACTTCCTGTGAACTATTCGTAAACCATGTTCTAGGAATAGGTAGCTGTATTAATTGCACAATTTCCTCTAATTTTTCTTGTTGTATACAATTATTTATTGCTTCTTCAACTTCTTTCTGAAAAAAATGTGTGAATGTAAGGATGGATGGATTACCTCTTCCTTTTCCTGGTGTGTAAACCAATACTCCCTTTTCTTCATATTTCTTCAATTTCCGTTTCACATTTTTAGAAGTACAAAACCATATATCTTCTAGTTCCTTAAGTTTAAACGAAACCTTTTGCTTTTTTTCTCTTGGATAAAAACTTGCTCTCATTTGAAAATAAGATAGATCAATCATTCCATTCACTCCTAAAAGGGGACATTTGCAATTGAATTATAACCTTTTTATCCCCTTTAAAAATCTTATTTTTTCGAATTACTTATCGGATTACTTGTCATTTCAATCATTACTTTTTGGATGACAAGTGCTTTAATACAAGAAACCTATTTTATATGTAAATCAGACCCACCTGAAAAATCATATGGAATAAAATCAATGCTTCAAAGTTACCACACAGCAATAAAAGATCTCCCTTTTGTGCTGTTTGTTCTCGGTGGATTTTTCATATTAACGATCATGTTCCAACAAAGCAATTATATATCTATAAGACTTGAACAAGAAATCATACCTCAGGTTATTTCCATATTTGGATTCACTACCTTTACATTAGATGGGATCAAACTTTTAAGCTTATTAGCAGTTGAAAACACATTATTAATCGTTTTATTAACCTCAGTCACTGTGAAATGGATGGAAAATAAAAATAAAGAAAATATAATGTACATTGGTTACATATTATTTGGAGTTGGATCTGCAGTGATCGCGTTTTCCAATCATATCGGTTGGTTGTTCATAGCTATGTTTGTGTTAACTATAGGAGAATTATTATTTGTTCCTACTAGACAAACCATACTTGCTGATGTTGTAAATGATTCTAAAAGAGGCACTTACATGGCTTTTAACGGATTCAGTATGCAAATTGGAAAGATTATTGCTACTTTAGGCATTATTGTTGGAGAGCAAATAGGTGGGATCGGAATGAGTTTTACTTATATCTTTCTTACTATACTTGGTATTGGATTCACGAAATTAGCTATGAGTAAATATCAAAAAAACAAATTAACTAAATCGGATTCTCATAACTTCAAGAATGTAACACACTCCAAAAAGGTTAGAGTTTCTTAATTAAGAACAAAAACTCCTGAATTTATTTTCCAGGAGTTTTTGACAATTAGAGCATCTACAATATAAAACTATCACTCTTACATCTCGAAGTAATTATCCCTTTCTACTTTACTAATTCTTAATGCAAAGTTTTTGTACCATTCTGTTTTCCCTTTATCCTGCGCAATTTTGTGTGCAGTATTTTCTTTCCAACATTGAATAGCATCTAAAGAATCCCAGTACGATACCGTAATCCCTAACTCATCATCCCGTACACTTTCCACACCCAAAAATCCTTGCTGCTGTGAAGCCAATTCTACCATTTTAACTGCCATTTTTCCGTATCCATAGTCCCCCTCCGTCCTTTGATTAGAAAATATAACTGCATAATAAGGTGGCTTAGGTGTTTTAGCAATTCCAGACATCTTACTTTCCTCCTTCGATGTTTTTGATTGACTTAATTTTTAACAAGCTTTTATATTGTAAAACCAAATGATATTCCATTTTCATATTTCCATCTTTCAAAATATTGAGTTTCAATTCTTTCATACTTATTATCTATTATATCGCGTTGGTATATTGAACAATGGACATTTTAAAGTAAATCTAATTTTATCATTGTTTCTGCAATTTGAACGGAATTCCAAGCTGCTCCCTTTAACAAGTTATCTGATACAATCCATAAATGGAACCCCCTAGGAAGGTCAAGATCTTTTCTAATTCTACCAACAAAAGTCTCTTTTTTTCCAGCTGAAGTTAAAGGTGTTGGGTACATTTGTTGAGTAGGATTATCTTGTAGTACAACTCCTGGTGCCGCTTCTAATACTTTCTTTATTTCACCCACCGTTACATCTTGCTCGACCTCAATATATACCGATTCAGAATGACTTGAAACAACCGGTACTCTGACACAAGTAGCAGACATTTTTAAATCAGGCATGCCCATGATTTTCTTTGTTTCATTAATCATCTTTTGTTCTTCGAATGTATAATCATTCTCTGTAAATACATCAACTTGAGGTAGTACATTAAATGCGATTGGGAAATGTTTCTTATCGTTTTTTGCAGGTAAAATTTCTGCTGTAATGTCCTCCCCCTTAAGCATGGCTTCTGATTGATTCATTAGTTCATTTATTGCATTCATCCCTGATCCTGATACAGCTTGATAAGTAGATACGATTATTCTTTCTAACCCAAAAGCTTTTTTTATGGGATTGAGCGCTGTCACCATTTGTAAAGCTGAGCAATTTGGTACTGAAATGATTCCACTATGTTCTCTTAATTTGTGTGCATTCACTTCAGGAACAACTAGGGGAACATCCTTAGACATTCTAAAATGACTTGTATTATCAATAACGACTGATCCACCATCAACCGCAGACTTTGCAAATCGTTTCGATACTTCTCCACCAGCACTAAAAAAAGCAATATCCACCCCCTCAAAGCTAAGTTCTGTGGTTTCCTGTATTGTAACCTCCTTGCCCTTAAACTTGATTACCTTACCTGCAGATCTTTTTGAAGATAAAAGTGTTATTTTTTTAATGTAAAACTGCAATTCCTGATCTTGTTCAAGTAAATGAATGATTTTCTGACCTACTGCACCTGTGGCACCTACAATAGCTACATGGTATTCTTTTTTATTCATATCTTTTCCCTCTTCCTTCAGTCATACATTTTATTCAACTGAATTTTTTATTTATATAAGTTTAAACGAAATATTCATATTATAAAAATTGAAATATATGATATGATAGTTCATGAAACATGATACTAAGAGGTGGACTGATGGATATTAAACATGTTAAAACATTTGTTTCTGTAGTAAAACACGGTGGGTTTTCAAAAGCAGCTGATGTATTGAATTATGCACAGTCAACAGTCACCACACACATTAAGGCACTGGAAAAAGAGCTAAATACCTACTTATTTGATAGATTAGGCAAAAAAGTAACCCTAACGAAATCAGGACAGCATTTTCATCCTTATGCCATTGAATTGCTTGCAATCTATGAAAAAGCGCAAGAGATCCCACTAGATTCCAATCATCCAGAAGGAACACTTATGATAACAGCAAATGAATCTTTGGCGGTTTATCGATTGCCACAAATATTAAAAACATATAAGCAAAAATACCCTCAAGTAAATATTGTTATTCAAATAGCAAGCAACGAACAAGCTTTAAAGGAATTACAAGAGGGAGAAACGGACATCGTATTTTTAATGGGTGAAGATATAGAATTTAAGGATTATATTTCTTCCACGTTATATCAAGAGTCTTTTGTATGGATACTACCTAATGATTTATCCCCAAATTTAGACACATCTAATTTATTACAACAATATCAATTTATTTATACTGAAAGTAGCTGTGGTTATAGGGCAGTTATTGATCAAATTTTGCAGTTAAGTGGGAAACTTCCTACTCAAACCTTCGAAAGCTCAAGTATTGAAGTCATTAAACAATCTGT
This sequence comes from Chengkuizengella axinellae, assembly GCF_030730905.1. Taxonomy (GTDB): domain Bacteria; phylum Bacillota; class Bacilli; order Paenibacillales; family KCTC-33759; genus Chengkuizengella; species Chengkuizengella axinellae. The sequence goes on from NZ_JAVAMP010000015.1 coordinate 76,638, forward strand.
AAAATGCGGTTTAGGTGTATCCATTCTTCCCTTTATCGTAGTTGAAGAATTAGTAAAAAAGAAGGAAATCACTTTTCAATCGATTGAGTTGCCAATTAAGATAACAAGTCAGATGTTTTATCATAAATCTAGATGGATATCACCTGTGTTACGTTCTTTTCTTGATATATTAAAGGTATGATATACTCCTTATGTGATATGCCCTATGATAGACAGAAAAAGAAGAACGCCTTCTATGCGTCCTTCTTAAACAAAAAAGATCGGGTTACCCCAATCTTTTTCCAATAAATAAATAGTTATATGTTTCTTCACCTTCAAATAACTTGATTTCATACTTACCAGGGTATCGATTATGTTGAATGTGAGAAGTATCAGCTATGGTTTCATAATCAAGTTCTTTAATGTTCCTTTTAATTTGCTCAAGTTGAAAGTTTTTTCTATAAGCTTCTTCTATAAAACTATTCGTATGAAAGTTGTTGAAATACAAATAGCCCCCTATTAAATAACTATCCTGCTTTACATAATGTTGAATTTGAGGAAGTAAAAACTTTACATTACATAAACTGTATTCGGAAGATCCAGTATCCATTAAATAGTCAACCGAATTGTTTTTAATAGGAATATTCAAAAAATCCGAACATATAAAAAGAACCTTTTTCCTTATATTATAGGTCTCCAATATACTTTTTAACAACTGATGCCTTTTGATATCATGGTCAACTGCAATATATATACAAGATTGAGGTACTGATTCATATATTTGTCTTAAAGCCATCCCAATGCCAGTACCAAGATGCAGTAATGTTTTGTTTTCTAACTTCTCAAAATCAATTCTATTATGAATCCAATCGATTGACTTAAACACGTTATCTATAAATTGTTCATCGGTTTCTTTAATGTAGTCCGATAAAAAATAACTAAAATCATCTATCACCTTTGTTTGCTCTTCAAGTTGATTAGTTTGTTTTATCGTGTCTGAGGTAAACAAGATCCCGTCCTTGATGAGGTATTGTTCTTCACATCGACATTGTAATTCTCCATCTAAAATTTGATTATGTTGAATATCTCCACTTACTATATTTAATGATGTATGACATTCTTTACATTCCAATAAGGATAACACAGATAAATGAATACCCATTTGTTTATTATTTTGACTTTCAGAAGCTTGTAACTTTGAAATTTCAGTTTGCAAATTCCCTCTGATCGTTTGATATTCATTTATTTTTTGTTCCACTTCATTGAACTTTTCTTCAAATAATTTTTTATAATATTGATTATTTTGAAGTGCGGATAGTTTACCTAATCTTTTATATTGAAAAATCGTTTTTATTTCTTGTAAAGTAAAACCTAAATCTTTCAAATAGATAATATCTTTCATCTCTTTATTGCATTTTTCATCAAATTGATATTGACCTGTTTTCTTCTCAGGAGCAATTAATCCTAAGTCCATATAATGTCTTACGGTATCAATACTAATCTCGTTTTGTTTGGCAAATTGTCCTATTTTCATATATTTAATCACCCTTTCTTAGTGAAGAATGATAACTTTTCTAATTTAAAACATGATTGTTTACTATTCTTCGAATTGAATATCCTTAATGTCAGAAATAACAATTACGTCCCCTACATCAGTCTCATCAACATGATACAAATAAAAGTTTGTAGCAGTTATTGTAGCAGTTGCGCCTGTGTATAAAGATTCAAAAAGTTCTTGTTGCAATTCTTCAGAAAAATTAGAATTAAATTCTATATCAGCATAGCTTGTGTTACTTATTTTCAGACTGGGAATAAGTAATTTCGACTTTTCATCAGGCGTGAAATAAAGGCCTCCGGACAATTCTGAATAACCTATTTTCCCACTTAATTCTTGAAATCCATCAAATGTCACAAATACTCTATAATATATATAACCACCCAGGTATATACTCGATTCATTTCTAATTGTACTGATCGTCCATCCTGTTATTTTGTCGCCAATTTTCGCATTTGCAAGATCCAACACATGATCTCCGCTAAACTCATTTTCAGAGAAATGTTTAAAGGTACTTTCATTCAATTCTTTAGTAGTTACTTCCTCAAATTGTTCATATTCCATAACTTTATCGTTCTCATGATAATATGATGTCACTTTTTGCATTGTTCCATCATCATTCCACGTTAAAAATAATTGTAATTGAACGTTTCCTTCTTGAACTCCTTCAAAATCAATTTTCTCTTTGTAAATACTTTCATTTTCTTCAATAACATATTCACTATTATTTATTACATCATATCTCCACAAGCTTTCTCCATCATTAATACGACTATAACTATTTTTACCTTTAGCATTTGGTGATCCTAATAAGTCAATAATGTGATCTTGGGTCATTGTGGTATTAAGATAATTTTGAATATTCTTTTGGGTGATTTCAATTGGTTCTATTATTTTTGTTGACTCCTCAACCTCTTCTTGTTCTTGATCAGTTTGAATTATTTCAAGAGGAGGATTGTCCTCTATAATTACTTGATCAATGACTTCGTTTTTGTTTTCCTCTATTTCAGTAGCTGTTTCATTCGAGCACCCAGAAAGTATAACTAACAAAGCCAACATACTGATTAACAATCTCATTTAATGTAATCTCCTCTCCTAGCCCATTTAGTTGGATTCATAGTGACCTCAGTGAAGGCAATAATTCTCTTTAATTATTGTTGCTTTTGTTCCAAACTTTTACTGTACCTCTTTCATTTTCAAACCAAATATTTATACCAATGAAAAAACTTAGCACTATATACAATAAAAGAATATATACAAATATGTAATCCAATATCAAGCTTAAATTGTAATATAAATCTATGGGGGTGTTCCCATTACAATATAATAGAAAATAAAATCATTACATTTTAAATGAAACACTTTCTTTATAGACATGCTTAACTCTCCTCGATGATCTCAGGTTTTACTAATAAGTCTATCATATCAAAGAGAATTTTTCCTTTAGTGGGAATTTTTATATTATCATATCAAATTTTTTTCCACTAATAGATGATCATTCTATTCCGGCTGGATCTGAAACCAACAATTTCTCCATCGCCATCACATCTACGAATTTACCATCCAATATTCCTTGATTTTTAAAGGTTCCAACTTCTCTATAGCCCATCTTTGAATATAATCCCTGCCCTAATTTGTTAAAGGGAAACGTAAATAACAAAAGTTTATGGAAATCATATTGTTTTGCCCTAAATTCTAATTCTCTTAAAAGAACTTTTCCAATCCCTTTACCACGATTAGCTCGTTCAATATATATAGCTATTTCTCCTACTCCTTTATATGCACATCTGCTATTATAAACATTAATAGATGCCCATCCTACAATCTGTTCATTTTCTTCTGCTACTATAACCACATATTTTTCTTTCCGCTCTTTAAACCAATTATTTATGTAATCCATTTTTTTTGTTTCCATTTCCAAGGTAGCAATACGATCCTCTATTCCTTGATTATATATGTTTAAAATGGAATCCAAATCTTTCATTTCTGCTAATCTCACCTTCATTTAAAACCCACTCCTATTTCAATAAATCAATTTTTCTTGATATTAATATCGTATCTTACCCAATAATTACCGTCAATACTTAATAAATAAAACCTATAAATAACTCTAATGTATTTTCATATTGCATAAGGAGTTTCTTTCAAGTCAATGCATTAAAAGTATGGTTTGTTTCATATGAGTCCTCTACTTACTTTGTATGTTTCCTTCATTTTGCCATTTTTATTGACTTAGGCATGATTTTACTCTAATATACAGGTTAGAACTCATGAGTTTTATAAATAACTCCTTGGTTCTACCCAAGGAAGGATGTGATTTTATTTATGGATCATAAGAAAAAATTGATTATTGAAGCATCATTAAAACTCTTCTCTGAAAAGGGGTTTTATTCAACTTCTGTTCAAGATATAGCTGAACTATGTTCAATATCAAAAGCATCTTTATATAAATTTTTTCCTTCTAAAGAAGAGCTATTTATAAAAGTGTTTGAGTATCATCAAAATATTATGTTTGAAAAAGCCGCTAGTTATTCTTTTGATAAAACGTTATCTCCTAAAGAATTATTACATAAACAACTTTGCACACAAATTGAAGATTTTCTAGAACTTAAAGATTTTATTCTCATGCAATTGAAATCCATTCCAGCAGATGAAAACAATAAACTTGCGCAAATGATGAAAAGAATGAAATCTCGAATTATACTGTGGCAGAAAGAATGTATTAGTCAAGCTTATGGTAAAAATATTGAACCGTATGTATGGGATTTAACCCTTACGATACAAGGCTTAATAAAAGAATATTTGTCCCTTCTATCCAGTGAAAATAAAAACGTCAATGTTACAGCCTTAGCAACAACTTTAATCGATCGTTTGGATGCAATAGTGAAAGATCTAACTTCACATGAACCTCAACCTCTTTTTACTCATGAAATGATGAATCAATATTTACAGCTATCCGATACATCTTTGTCAAAATCAGAAGAAGTTTCTACCTGCCTTATTAAGTTACAAAGTGATATTCGAGATTTAGATAATGAATGTAATCGTGAAAACCTATTAAATAGTGTAGCGATGCTGAAAGATGAAATTAATGCTGTACAATCTAGAGAGTTTTTGCTTGATGCATTATTAAAATACATTGAAAAAGAAAAGTCACTTGAACCGACAGCTGCTAAACTTAGATCACTTATTTTATAGTCTAAACCTTTTTAAAAAGTTAACATAGGAGGAATACAATGGAGCATTTAGAAAATAAACAAAAAATATTAATTATGATTGCGATTATGTCAGCAATGTTCTTTGCAGCTGTAAATATGACGATTGTGGGTACATCTTTGCCTAAAATCGTTTCAAAAATTGGCGGAATGGAATTCTTTGATTGGGTATTTACAATCTACATGTTAACATCCACCATCACAGCGATGTTAGTAGGAAAATTATCTGATATTTATGGAAGAAAAATTTTCGTCCTGATCGGGATAGGAATTTTTATGGTTGGTGCATTTTTAAGCGGTACTTCCTCTACGATTTTCCATCTTATTATATATCGTGGAATTCAAGGTCTTGGGGGCGGGATGATCATGTCCACCGCCTTTACAACAATAGGAGATTTATTTAATCCACGTGAACGAGGGAAATGGCAAGGAATGTTAGGAGCTGTATTTGGTTTATCAAGTTTGTTTGGACCTACACTTGGAGGATATATAGTAGATAATTTTGATTGGAGATGGGTTTTCTGGGTGTCCCTCCCTATTGGTGTTTTTGCTTTTGCTCTTATTTTACGACTTTATCCTTCTCATAAAGTGACTGAAAAAGAACCTATTGACTATCTTGGGTCTATTACATTAACGACTTCCATCATATCACTTCTATTAGGATTCACTTGGGCGGGAGATAAATACGATTGGGTTTCTTTTGAGATCATTGGATTATTTTCAACCACGATCATTTCCTTGATTGCATTTATTTTTATTGAATTAAAAGCTAAAAGTCCTGTTTTACCTCTTTTCTTATTCAAAAACAGTGTGTTTACAGTCTCCAATATCGGTGGTTTACTGATGGGAATGGGGATGTTTGGTACCATCATGTACGTTCCATTTTATGTTCAAGGCGTGCAAGGTGAATCTGCAACTGTTTCTGGATTAATAGAAATGGTGATGACAATAACTATGGTTATTTCAAGCATCATTGTCGGAAATTTAATTACTAAGACAGGCAAATATAAAATTTTTTCTTTACTAGGATTTATTGTTATGGTTGTAGGACTTGTACTTAATTCAAGACTATCTGTTGATACATCATTAACCATCCTTATTATTCAACTTATGGTCATCGGAATTGGTTTAGGAATGAATATGCCTGTATTTAATATTACTGTTCAAAATGCTGTAAGTCATAAATACTTAGGTGTTGCTACTTCAGCTATGCAAACTTTTAGACAAATTGGGGGTACAATTGGTGTAGCTTTTCTTGGCTCTATTATGGGAAATAAAATGGCGGAAGAGCTTTCAAAATCACAAAACGGAGATATCCCTGCAATGCCAGCAGGAGTTGCAGAAAACATGGAAAATCTGCAAGATCCTCAAGTATTATTGGATTCCGAAAAATTAGAAAGCATCCAATCAGAACTACCAGCTGAAATATCCCCACTATTTGATCAGTTTATTCAAATGCTAAAGGAAGCACTAAATATATCAATTACAACTGTGTTTTTAGTCAGTGCAGGTATTACCTTCGCAGCATTTGTTACCACACTGTTCTTAAAAGAAATTCCTTTGAGAACAACAAATAGTGATGAAGAAACGGAAGAAAAAGAAAAGCTTGTTTTATCTGAAAATCATTCCTAATTGCAGAAAATCATCCCACGTTTTTTATTTGATGTAACACATCATCTCTATTTCGTACAATAATCTATAAGACTCTCTATACCTAATCCTAAGGACTAAAAAAACCCTACTCTAACGAATAGGGTTTTAAAATTACTTATTTAAATCATGTTGTTTATGTTATAAATATCATTATTATTATGTTTGTTTTTCTGTAAAAAACAATTTCATCATTGGAGGTGTAACAATCGTTGTTACCAACACAACAACAACAATTACTGCAAGTATCGCCAATTGTACTGATTTCTTGTAATACATCTGTATCCGTAACAATACCTAAAACGGCTGGACCTAATACAATACCAATTAATAACTTTCCTAGAACTGCAGGTTGGCCAAGTTGGACACTTAAATCACCTGCCAACTTTTAAAATAATAAAATCGCTGCTAATTCAATGATAAGCACTTCATTTTACCTCTTTCTTATGATTAAGGCTTTTCGATAGTATTCCTCCTGCATTTCAAAACATACTGAATTGAATTCAAGAAGGTTATCTCTTTCGTGATGATCTCAAAAAGAAATACGGGGTAAACATGAAGTTGGTTTCACTTTTTCAATAAAAATATATATAAAGTATAAAAACATCTTGTTTGCAAAAAAACCCCACTCATTAAAGTGAGGATTTCACAATCATTTTATTATTGAAACAGCGGTTGCATTTAATGCACGAAATTGAACTCCTGGTAGAATGATTCCACCTTGTGATTCTTGAACACTGGCAATCATGTACAATGATTCTTGAATCCCTTCTGTTACTACTGTTAAATTGGGAGTTGTATTACTTTCAAATGCAATAGACTCAACATTATTATTTTGTACAGTATTAAGGATTGATCCACTAATCGTTTCTCTTAATTGTGGTGTAAGCTCTTTACAATTATCACCTATTCCATCAAGTAATTGATAATTTAAATTCATCTTAAAAGCTGCATCCTGTTGAAGAATCTCTGTTCCTCCCAATAAAAAATTGAGTTCAAAAAATCCATCTATTTTAAAGCTATTATGATATTTGTAACAATCAGGTATAACTAAATTTAAAATCACTCTATTTTCACCAGTTTGTGGTAAGTCTATTCGAGGATTATTCGTTTGAGCATAGAATACTTTAGACATCACTTATCCCCCCTTCACAATGTGAGTTTAGTTAAAAAATTATTGATTTTAAATTTTTTACTTCAATTAATAACCGATACGTTCATTGAGCGAAAATTTACAAAAGGAAGCACTACCCCTCCTTCTATTCGAGTAATGTTTGCCACTAAATTTAAGGTATCAAAAGATAAACCGCCTGCTATAATCGTTAGATTCGGTGTTGTGTTGCTTTCAAATTCTATGATAGGATCTGTCTCTAGTTCTTGGTTGAATATGACCGTCCCACTTATCGTTTCTGCTAATCTAGGGGTAAGTTCGGTACAGATTTCACCTAGCCCATTAAATAGCTGGTAATTTAAACCTATTACAAATGGTAGGTTTTGACTTTGATTTAATTCATTATTAAGCCCAGCTCCTACCAAAAAATTTAATTCAAAAAAAGCATCTATTTTAAACATTTTGTGTTTATAACACTTGGGTATATCTAATGCTATTAATGTCCGATTGTCTCCATCTACTGGTAATTCTATTAAAGGCTCAACTGCTTGCTCAAAAAAGATAGGTATCATTTATATCTTTCACCTCCCATACCAAAACATAATATAATCTATTCAGAAAAAGAGATTTTGCTTGTACGAATAACTAATAACTAAAAGAATGTGTATAAAGACATAAAAAAAGCCGTATTCCTATATGGAATGCAGCTTCTGAAAACTATGAGTTAATTTTAAAATTTTAAATTTACTATTTGTTGATCTGTGATATTACAGATGCCAAAGATACCTCTGCCATCGAAGTGATTTGTACATCAACTTCTTCGAATGGCAACAACTTTGTAATATCGTTTGGAATAGTGACACAATGTAGACCTGCAGCTTTAGCAGCTTGTGCTCCTTTTGGCGAATCTTCAATCGCTATAGCCTCATCAGCAGATATCTCGAGTTCCTTAATGGCTTCTAAGTATAATGCTGGATCTGGTTTTACCTTTTCAACATCGTCAGAGGTTTTAATGATTTCAAAATACTGTCTAATATTACACTTTTCCAAAAAATACTCTACCCATTCTCGATTCGAACTTGAAGCGATTGCCAAACGTAATCCCCGCTCTTTTGCTTCATCAAAGTACGCTTTCACCCCAGGTCGCAGCTCTTTCTTCTCCATCACTTGTTTATGTTTTTTACTTGTAATCTCTCTAACTTCTTGAAGATTTACTTCTTTGGTGGCGTTTTCCTGTAAATAATCGTATAAAATATGGATTCCATCCGTTCCAATCACTTGACTCCATACTTCAATTGGAAGGTCTACACCATAATCCTTATAAGTTTCTAAATAAACATCATACCACGGTGTTTCTGTGTCTAATATTGTTCCGTCAAAGTCGAATACGATTGCTTTAATCATAAAAATGTCCTCCTAGTTGTAATTAAAAATAACTTAAGTTTTATTTCAACTTATTCGTGTACTTCGATCTATTTTCTATAACCTTCTCTGTGTTATTCATCCCCCAGCTTTTCAACATAAGGATTAATGGACGTAGCTCTTGTCCAAATTCTGTTAATGAGTATTCTACCTTAGGAGGAACTTCCCTATAAACTTCGCGATGGATGATCCCATCCGCTTCCAATTCTCTAAGTTGAAGTGTTAACATCCTTTGAGTAATTCCGTTATTTAATCTTTTTAATTCATTAAATCTTTTTTTACCATCTAATAAATAATAAATAATAACACTCTTCCATTTCCCTCCTATTACGTCAATTGTAGCTTCTACTGAACATGAATATTTATCTATGGAAAAGTAGCGAGCATCGTTGTTATTTGATGACTTCATCATATGCTCCTTTCTATTATTAGTATATTTATTGATACTATAGCACAAAAATGTGCGTACTTACATTTTTGCTCTATTGAGATTATACTCTATATTCAAGTTACAGTATCACCTAGTGGATGTTGAGTTTTGTCGTTCTTGATTAATGAATAAATAATAAAGGGAGTAGAAATAAACATGAAATTAGAAACAAAGTTCAATAAGAAAGATATTCTTTCCGCGTATGAATATAGACATGCAAGTAAAGAGTTTGATCCAAACAAAAAAATATCTGAAGATGACTTTAACTTTATCTTAGAGACAGGAAGACTTTCTCCTAGCTCATTCGGGTTTGAACCATGGAAGTTTATTGTAATTCAAAACGAGAAACTTAGAGAAAAATTAAAAATAGTTAGCTCTGGTGGTCAAAAACAAATCCCTTCATCAAGCCATTTTGTTATTATACTTTCTCGAACGAAAAAACACCTTAATTACGACTCGGATTATATTCAATCCATAATGAAAAATGTTCAACAGTTACCACAAGAAGTGATAGAAATAATGGTTAAATTTTATAAAGACTTTATTAAACATGATATAAAACTAGTAGAGGGGGATCGATTATTTTTTGAATGGGGAGCAAGACAAACATACATAGCATTAGGGAACATGATGACATCAGCAGCAATGATAGGAATCGATTCTTGTCCAATGGAAGGATTTAACAAAAAACAAGCAGAAAAGATTCTAAAAGATGAAGGAATCATGCCTGCTTCAGGGTTTGGCATTTCTTCTATGGTAACATTTGGTTACAGAATAGAGAATCCTCTTCCCAAAAAAAGACAAGCATTGGACGAAATTGTTGAATGGGTTAACTAATTATAATTTTACTTAATTAGGTTATCTTATTACTGTGTATATTTAAGGGAGTGATTTGATGACTGATTTAAGAAATAACTTAAACGAATTATTGGCAAATTTAAATGTAATGTATACAAAACTTCACAACTATCACTGGTTTGTAACAGGAGAACATTTTTTTGAACTGCATAAAGCTTCTGAAGAATTATACGGTGAAGTAGCAGCCTTTATAGACGAAGTGGCAGAAAAAATGTTAGCTTCTAATATGATACCAGCTGCAACAATGAAAGAGTACTTACAACTAGCTTCTATTGAAGAAGCAAAAAATGGACTTAGTGCAGGTGAAATGGTGCAGTCGATTACAGACGATATCTCTAAATTGATTCTTGACTTGAAAAATGGGATTGGACTAGCGGATCAGGAAAATCATATCTGCATTTCAAATTTACTTCAAGACATTTTATGTCATTTTGAAATGGAACATTGGAAGCTCTCCGCTTATTTAAACAGTTAGGTTAATTATTTTTCACAAAATTCTCAAGCCAAATGTCAACTTTTTGTATAAAATTTAATAAGAATGAAACTCAACTCCAAATAAAAAAAGCTAAATGTTTTTTTATTTGGAGTACTATCAATATTATCAATTTACCTGAGTATTCACAAGGAACGTGGCTTTCTTACTAGGGTCAAACACAATGGCGTTAAATGCTCTGCTTTGAAAATCTGACGTAACCACTAGACTGAGAGTTAGAACCGCTTCATAAATATGGCATCCACTAGGTGGTTCATCAACCCAAGTCAAATTAGGTAAAATAACATCGCTTCCATCAGCGTCTATTTCAACTGTAACAATGGTTTGGAATACTCCATTATTTGTAGACCTCCTAAAACTTAATGTGCCTGTTGCATTCATTACATTTTCAACAGAAAATACAGTATCCAACTTCACTTTTGATCCTCTGTGAGTTCTAATATCTGGTAAAGTTAAAGTAACCGTAATTACACTAGGAGCCATCATGATACCACCTTTTATTGCAAATTTAAAGTTTTTGACAAACGATAACAATGTAATGATTATCGAAGTGAAATGGTTTCTCCCTCCACCCCCTATATATATGGAGTAATTTAAAACCATTACTTTCCAAAGTATTTACTAATGTTTCAATGGGAGTATAACGAAGTTTCGATATCGAGACCCTTTCTTCTACTATACTGTTATTCTTAAGAAACTCTCTAGTTAGTTTATAATGAATAATATCAGCATCGGCTTCCACATTCATTTCATAATAAATCTTACATTTTCGATTCTTAACATCGGTGATCGTTCGATATATTTCCTTGGTTGAAGGAAGACTAGAACATTGTTTGGAAGGTAACATCGTATCAAAAATAAATACACCTTTTTTCTCTAATATATGGTGAATTGATTGAAATAACGAATGTTGATGTTCGTCTGTTAGGAAATGTTGAAATGCCCTACCCACCATATAAGTAAATGGTGAATACGTATTTAAAATTAAATACATACAGTTTTGATTTATCCAGCTAACATTATGATCAGGTTTTGTTTTTTCTCTAGCTCTTTCCAACATGCCTTCGTGAACATCTACACCAAGCAAACAATATCCTTTTTCTGCAAAAGGAATTGTTATTCGACCTGTCCCACATGCTAAATCAACAATGGTTTGCTGTTTTATTTTTAATTTTTCAGCCCATTTTATTAAAAAAGCAAGTTCATTTGTTTTTTTGTTTTCTATATCGTACAACTTGGGATCATCATACTCTGATAAATCCCAGTCTACTTTCATTTGAAATACACCCTCTTTCTTCTTTTTTTGAATATTAAGATTTTTCATAATTTCATATATCATTGAACTTTTGTTTGAACAAGAAACTGGATTTTGTTATTTTTATCAAAACGATCGCATTAAAGGATCTGGCTTTAAAATCATTAACATTAACTAGGTTGTTTAAAGTGAATACTGCCTCATATACATGACAACCTTCTGGTGGCTCATCTACCCACCTCAGATTTGGAAGTATAATATCACTTGATGTTTCTATTCGTTTTGAGGTGTTCCATCGTTTGTAGATCGCCTAAAACCAAGCAAACCTCCATTATCAATTACATTTTCTACTGAAAGAGACGCATCTAACTTCAGCTTTGCACCATTTTGAGTTCAGATACTTTAAGAGTCAAAATTACTGTTTCAGGTGGTGCTGGCATAATACCCCTCCTACGTTATGAATTTAAACCTTTTTGCAAACAAGAACAACGTGACTTGTAGCAGATTCAAACGGCTTTTCTCTCCATCCAGTAAATTTATGAAGTAATTGGAAACCATTACTTTGTAAATGATTCTCCACTACTGCAATAGAAGTATGACGATTTTTTTTTACAAATTCTCGTGTAAACTGATAATGCATAATCTGTGTATGTGGATCGTATTTCTTATCAAAATATATATTACATTTTCGATGTTTCCAATTTGTCATCGTTTTAAATAATATGTTTGATCAATGGCTTCGTTTGATCATTTTATTCTGAGAAATGAATTGCTTCTAATATCAAAATTAATTTACTTGAGTATTAACCAATCTAGGGATCTTGTTTGATTCATCAAATACAATTGCATTAAATGCTCTTGCATTAAAAGTAGCGGATACATTTTCGATCACTAAAGTAGCTTTGTAAATATGACATCCATTAATAGGTTCATCTACCCATGTTAAATTTGGAAGAATTGGATCATCTACTGTAATGTCAACATTAACCCTAATAATGATTTCATGTGGTCCATTATTGGTAGAACGGGTGTAAGTAAGGGTAGCCCCTGAACTCTCCATTGTAATTAACGCAGTAAAAGTCGAGTCTAACTTAATTTTCGCACCCTTTTTCGCTTTAATTTCTGGTAATGTTAAAGTAACCACGCTAGCTACATCCATCATATCACTTCCCATTTAAAAGATAAGCTCAAAAATAATATATGTAGAAAAATGCTGTAAAATGCCTATAGCTGTAACTTTAAAATAAAGTTTGATTAAAAATTTCATGAAAACCTATATTCTATGGCAAATAAAAGATTGATCAAAATGGATTCTAGATTTGAGATTAATAATTTGATTTTTATAAAACCATATTCTTCAACAAT
>NZ_JAVAMP010000016.1 GCF_030730905.1 Chengkuizengella axinellae
TGAAAAAGCGATTAAAGTAAAAGCTTCTTCGGTAAGTAAAATCTTTTCTTGTGATCTTCCACGAGAATCTTTGTAATCAATAACGCCAAAGTTGGCGATATTAAATTCTTGTTCCTCTGCTTCTTCCAACTTCCCCATCTGATTCTTGATGTCACGCAATACCTTGTCATGAGCTTTATTGAATACTTCTGCTACTGTTAAACTGTCTGTTACTACTCTGTTGTTTTCGATGTATACTAATTGGTTCATTCTTTCACCTTCCTTTGAGAAACCTACACAAATATTTTATTGAATTGCTTATCCAAAAACTCCGACATCTTATTGGCTTGAAACGTCCAAGTCTGACCTTGGGAATTAGGATAAAATACAAATCCACCATACTTAACATCAAGTTTTTGTCTAAAACGAGAAGGATATAAAATATTCTCTTTTATCCACTCACTTTTTTTATTAACACGTTTCTCAAGATCTTTCATATTCCAATAAACCCCTACTAACTCTTTTTTCTTCAAACTTTCTAACTCCACTTTATTAATCAGAACAGAGTCAGAAGGAATTGGGATAGACATTTGTACATTTAGTTGTTGCATTTTTATTTCACCTACTTTCTGTGGTAACTACCGCCTCATTTAAAACTTAGGCGGTAGTTTTGACTTTTCTCTCAAACAAATATTCTAGAGTCATGCTAGGAAAAAATTTGTACTTAATCGCCAACATCTCAGAGAGCGTGAACTCTGACTTTCCACACAATTTGTTACTTATCGTTTTGGCTGTAACATCTAGTTCTAAGGACATTGTTTTACTTTCTATCCCCTTCCTAGCCATTTCAGCTCTCAAGTTAGGAAACATATTACCACCCCCTTCTATTTACCATGTGTGGTATATGATTTGATTCAATATTATACCTTGTATGGTAGTTTGTCAACGATAATAAGTACATTTTTTTTGTTATGTGGTATAAAATTACTTCACAAGGTATAAAATTAGATGTATAATAGAAAAAAACGTGATACGAAGGGTGAATTGGTATGAAGTTAACAGATAAGTTAGATGAATTAATGAAACAAAAAGGGATCAGTCGAATGGGTTTGTCAAAAGAATCTGGAGTTCCATATACCACACTAGTTAATTTTTATGAAAAAGGAACAGATAACGTTAAACTTTCTACATTAAAAAAACTAAGTGATTACTTTAAAGTGAGTCTTGATTATCTTGTCGATGAAAATATATATAGTGATGCTGGATTAACTAAAATAGCTGAGTTTGTTAACATTCCTTTAGTTGGTCGAATCTCCTGTGGTGATGGATTAATAGCTTTTGAAGAAGTAGAAGGCTATCGACAAACACCAAAAGAATTGTTGAATGGTGGTGAATATTTCTATTTACGCGCTAAAGGAGATTCTATGGTAGGCGCTCGAATACACGAAAACGATCTATTGCTAATCCGCAAACAGTCTGCTGTTGAGCATGGTGACATTGCTGCTGTAATGATTAATGATGAAGCAGTATTAAAACGAGTATTTATAAATGGGGATCAAATTGTATTGCAATCAGAAAATGATAATTACGAACCAGTTTTTTATTCATCTGACGATGTAAAAATCATTGGAAAGTTAAAAATGGCAACAACTGAATTCTAAGGAGGAATTATTTTTAAATGGCTAGTTTTCAAAAGCGAGGGAAGACATGGCAGTATACTATTAGTCGAATGATTAATGGTGTATCGAAACCAATTCGAAAAAGTGGATTCAGTACTAAAAAAGAAGCACAAATTGCAGCAACTGAAGTTGAAGCGGATTTACAAAAAGGAATAACCCCTCATCTTAAACCTGAGCCATTCGATGAATATTTCGCGGAGTGGCTTAAATTATATAAAAAAGACGTTTCTAAAAACACAATGTCACGTTACTTGAACACCCTCAAGACAATACAAGAGCACTTTAAAGGTGTACCTATACAAAACATCAACAAACGAACATACCAGCTCTTTTTGAATGAATACGGTCTCACTAGAGCTAAAACGACAACAAAAAAAATAAATGGACATATCAGAGCATGTATTAAAGACGCGATTGATGAAGGGATTATTCACACCGACTTCACTAGGAGGGTAGTATTTTCAGGGAGTGTACAAACTAAAAAGGCAGATGAAAAGCACTTAAGTTACTTTGATAGTAAGCGTCTCCTGAACGAACTACAAAACAATCTAGATTCACTGACACATTATTTGATTTTACTAGCACTAACTTCTGGATTAAGATTTTCTGAATTACTAGGTTTAACTAGGAAGGATTTTGATTTTGAAAAGAATGAAATCTCGATAAATAAGACATGGGGACACACAAAAAAAATGCACGTGGGTTTTGGAAAAACTAAAAATGAACAGTCAAACCGAACCATTAAAATGGATGCCAAGACAATGGATGTTTTCAAAAAAATGTTTAATAACACACCTGAGAACCTACATGGTTTGATATTCTATTGCCCTGTTTCAAAATACAAAATTATAAGCAATGGAGCAGCAAATAAATTATTAAAAACCTTGCTCGAAAAACTAAATATTAACCCTATTAGTATACATGGACTTAGACACACTCATGCAAGTGTGCTACTCTATAAAAAAGTGTCGATATACTATATAAGCGAGCGCCTTGGGCACTCCGCCATAGAAACAACACTTCAACATTATGCTCACATAGTCAAAGAACTACGTGAAAAAGATGAAAAAAATACAGTCAAGATTTTTGGAGATATGGTTATATAGTTTTACACATATTTTACACTTATAGACTAACTAACGTTGATATTATAGGTATTTCACCTTGCTTTGCTACGTTCTGAATGAACGACTATTGATTAAAATCTAATATCGCATGTTAGATAGAGTACCCCCAAAGAAAAACTTTAGTTTATGAAAAGGTCCCCGAAAAGTAATAGGATTAAGCATCTAAGCATGTTCTTCACTTTTTGGGATATTCTAAAAGACATCAGTAAATGTAAGCGTAAGCGGTCCTAACAAAAACGATAGAATCGAACCAAAAATCAGCATCAAAGGCAGCAGCAGCTTTGCTTCTGTTTGACCTGCAATTTCCTCAATTCTAGCTTGCCTTAGTTCTCTTAAATATTTCACTAGCTCTACAACAGATTCAGAAAAACCACCTGCTCCTGTTTCAATGGCCTGAATCAACTGATCTAAAAAAGCGTGCATTTCTTGAATTTCTATTCTTTTAGAGCATTCCATAAACGCTCGATCTGCTGAACTCCCCATTCTTATTTTATGTATCGCTAATTGCACTTCCTCAAAAAGATGATTGTCTCTTCCATCAATGGCTTTCTGTAAAGCTTCTATTGGAGACAGTCCAGCAGAAACGCCTATGGCTGTTAATTCTGCCAATGACAATACGTGTTTACCCATTAATGATTGCTGTTTTTTCCATTTCCTTTTTAAATGCTGCTTTACAGACATCGAAAGTACAAAGCTAATCATCATCAGAATAGGTTGAAATAAATAGAGACCTAACCCAAATAATAGGATAACAAGCAGCCATTGTGTGCCTAATATTGACTTCGACCAAACAGAAGGATAACCATTTTTCTCTAGCAAATTCATAAGTTCATATTGGTTTTTTTGAAATATGTTCAACTTGGATAAAATTACGTCATAAAAAAAAGCACCTACAGTACCTATTAATAACAACATATCCTTCAAAGCATGATCTGAACGATGAACGTTACGAATCATAAATCTTTTCTCCAATATAAATTCTGGGATAAAAGCAGCGGAAATAAAAAAAATAGATACTCCAAATAAAACAGAATACCAAATCACCATTTTAAAACTCCTCAAAATTCATAATTTTAAATATAAAATACCAAGCAATACATGAGATTATAATCCCAATGATTAAAAAAATACGTCCTTCACCAAGCAAAGTAATGTACAAGTCTGGCGCCATAAATTTAAAGATCATTAATATCACAATGGGTAAAATGCTAATTGTAATAGCACTGATTCGTTGATAAGTTGTTTTCGCTTTTATTTTTTTATCAATTTGTTTCCTTTCCCTTATACTGTTGGATACAGATTGCATCACATTCGGCACTTCTTTCCCTCCAACAGTTGATGCTAAGTAAGTTGCATGGTATAGGATTTCTGTTTCAGGAGACCTCCATTTCTCTGAAAAGTTTTTTAAAGCCCCACTTAATGACTTCCCACTGAACTGTACTTCATTTACGATAAATTCTAATTCCTCCTTCAATGGAGAATGTACATAACCTATCGCTGATCGATAAGCTTCTAACAAGGTTAAACCGCTTCTTACAGTGGATGAAATGACAAGACAGGCTCCTTCCAATTGTTCTAAACATTTTTTCCTCATAAAATAATACTTCCATTGATTAACCAAAGCTGGTAGCTTCCTAGCTAACAACAATCCCATAGGTGAAATCATCAATCCCCACACCATAGATAGGGAGTAACTAATCAATAAAAAAACGAATACAGCCCCAGATAAATCAAGAATAATGGGAAATAGCTTCGTCATATCTTTCTCTTCATCTTTCTTTTGCACTTGGAACATCCTTGTTGATTCAGGTACAAGAGAAACAGTCATGATAAACGCAGATAGGAAAATCATCACCGAAATCATGAGAGGCATGTTTTAAACCACCCCTTTTTTATTAAATATTCTTTTATACCACGGTTTTTTTAAATATGAGTTTTGAAGTCTACCATCTGGTAAAAGTGCTTGTACAAGTTGAAAAATACTATTTCCAAAAGGGGTTTTACGCAAATCCTCTCGAATGCCTACCTTTTTTATTCTAGGTTTATGCACTTCCGCATCGTAGGGAATGACCCCAAATCGCGGCACTCCAATTTTTTGAGAGATATCATCCAATTTATACGGCAGCTTACTTGGTATTTTATTAAACACCAATCGAATTTTTGCAATTGGCAGCTGTAACTTTTGAGTCGTCCTTTGGACAAATGACGAAGATATATCGATCATATCTAAATCAATCCCACTAATGAATAAAATATCATCACTCAACTCCAACGCTTTTGTATTGCTTTCCCTTAAATCATCCGCCATATCAAAAATAATGAAATCAAAATGATGTTTTAAAATAGGAGTCGTTTTTTCTATTAGTGATTCTGTCATAAATTTTTCATCTTCTATGTTCCAAGGTGAAGATATAAAGAAAAGATTATGTAAACTTGTTTGTGTCATGTATTCCGATACCTTCTTCCATGATTTAAATTCTTTGTCAGGAAAGGAGTTCCAATTTGTAATGTCATTACCTGGATTGTCCTCCGTAATTACAAAATAGCCAAACTTTCTAGCCACATCACTACCTTCTCTTGTATGATCCAAATCAATAATACAAACCTTTAACTTGGAGTATTTAGCGATATAATAAGCTAAGTATGTAGAAATCGTTGTTTTACCTTCTCCGCCCTTGGGGGAATACACAGAAATCACTTGACAATCAGAATCTTCTTCATCCGCAGGTTGTTTCATTTCGATTATTTTATCTGTATGTCCACTAGAACGATATGTTTTTACAGCTTGAATTTCACTTCCTCTTGTGATTGCTATCACTCCAATTGTCGCAAATCGCTTCCATGATTGGATACTTATAATAGGTAAAGAAACCCAAACTATCGTCACATTGTTCAGGTATTTATTATCTTCCAAAAGTGCTAGAGAATCCTGTTCGTTAAAACCTATTAGTACAACGTCATAACCTTTTGCTTTTAAAAGATGTGCAGACTGTGCAGTTGAAGTCCCAATCCCTACAATCTTAAATTGATTTTTTTGTAGTTTGGGCATCATCTCTTTGACGAACATGGAATCTCCGCACAATAAAATATTCACTGATGACTCACCTCCATTTTCGACTGTTCGACTGTTTTTTCATTTTCTAGCTCATCAGCCAAAAAAGGCTCTACTGCTTCTGAAAGAATAACGCTATCCCCACCATCCCCTAGTGGTCTTAAAGTAATAAAATCCTTCGCTCCACTTGCTGCATAATCTGCATATTCATCAACAATGCCTACTGGCAACGATATGATAATGGATTTATTGCTTAATTCATTATTTTGACTGTGATTTGAAACCCCTTTGATTACTTCAACTGCTTCAGCCAATTTCACAGCGCTTTTTAAGCTGTTGTCCAGTACATATAAATCAATATAATCACCCGTGTTTATAGTTCCTCCGACGGTTGTATGTATGTTTACAGGTAGTGCTATCGCCCTCGTGTTTGCATCCCCTTTTTCTAATAGCTTACCTGACATCGTTGTTTTCGAAGTATCTATTAACATTGCAGAACGAACAACGGTATCCTCAAAACCATAACCCTTTATACTTTTCCCTAAGACCTTTGCTTTATCTAATACAGCATCGGAGGGTATAGCTGCCAGAGGCAATTCTTTTTCAATCAACATATCTGGTTGAAGAGGTTGGTAGTTATCTATATTCTGTTTAAATACATATACGTTTTTAGTTTCTGTATTCTGTATTGTGTAAGAGTAAACTAAATAACCTGATATTGTTCCCAACAGCAACCCAATCATAATAAAAATAAAACGTTTTTTCATTCCATGCTGCCTCCTAACTTATTTGAATATGCACAGCTAAATCTTGAATTGCATTTTCAAAAGGATATCTAAAATAAGCTGGTTTTCGATCTGCATAAGCGGAAGCAACTTCATCCGAATCCTCACTCATAATAAACGGCTGGTTAAAATCTTGTTCGATTAGGGAAGTGAAGGACTTCCTTAAAGGTTTAGAAGTATCTATTTTATTGATACAAATGATCGCCTTCGTTTTATCTATCCCTTTCATATATTCTTTCAACTTTATGTAATCTACTTCTGATGGATTGATTACGATAATGATCTTTTGTGACATCTCAAGAAACTGTGAAGTATAGGTTGAGTAAAAAGGCAAATCTGCAACAATCACTTCTGAAGAAGTATCTAGTGCTCTTTGTATCAAATTAGGATCTGAATGAGTAATAGCAACTTCTCCAAAATCTGAGGTTTGAATACCTTGCTGCTGTTGTAAATTGAAATGTAATGCTGCATCAGCATTGTACGATAAATCAATCAATCTAGTAGATAATCCATTTAAATAATAGAAAGCTGTAAGTGAAGCAGCTATAGTAGTCACACCTACACCTCCATTTAATCCCAAAACAGAAACAATTTGTATACTTGATGGAAGAGGAGTAAGTTGAGTTATTTCATTAACTTCAGAATCTGCAATGTTATTTTCATTTAAACTAATCATTTCATTGTCCATGAATATTTTTGGATCAGGAAGTAAAGGATTGTTCTCTATGCCTTCCAATATCTCCTTCACTTGTGACATCCTCCATTCAGTCCCTCGAATAATATAATCTGAAGGTATACCTGCTGTCCTTGCTATTTCTTCATAGATTTTCCCTAGTTGATCCTCTGCTCCAGTCATTACTACAATCGGAAGCATTCCATCGGTTTGTTTAATTATTTCATGGATATTTGCTGGTTCTTGATCGTTTGAACGAACAACAACAGCGATATCCGTACTTTTACTAACCATGTCTGTAACTTGATAGCGACACTCAAACATTTTTTTAATCATTTCATTGGATTGGATATACAACTCCATTATTCTCATCCTTTCAATTATGAATTACAAAGCTTTTCACTTTTTATATTTTGCTTACAGAGCTTATCTTCTCTTTTTGGGGATTTTTCTACCTGCTCGTAAATTTGTGGGCATAAACACATTAAACCTGTGATGGGTAGTCACAGAATAATTAATATATTTTGATTTTGATTTCTCCTTTCTTCTCTCAGCAGTCATTATAAGGAAAATAGATCTATAAAGAATAAATTTACATGCAAAAAAACTCCCCTTAAAAATAAGGAGAGTTCGATGTTATTTAATTAAAAAAGGGCATAACTATAGAACCTATTTAAAATGTCGCTGATTCAGTTAACTATATTTACTTAATTTGAATATATTTGTAAATAATATAACATAATTTTCTATTTGTGTACATCATTTATTGATATTTTATTTATATAAATGTTTTAAGAAAATAAATTTATATTGTTGTTATTTTTCTTAAAAAGGGGAGTATTGCTAGTCTTTAGTTTCGAGCAAAGCTCAAATAATGAATATTGTTCTACATTTTCTTCTTGTATTTTCCTTTCAAATTGTCGTATTACATCTTCATCTATTTTGATAGGATCTAAACTTGAATCAGTGATCACATGTATAACATAAGGTAAACTACAAATCGTTGAAAGAAGTTTTTCTGTCATATCCGCCTTTATTAGGATATATCCTGGAAGCATGCAGACTGACTCACACTTTATTCCTTTTCCACTCTTCACCATCATTATCTTTGTAAATTTTTTCACCTCTGTTACGAAAGGAGAAACTACTCTCGCAACATATTTTTCTTCATTTTTCCACACTTGAACTGCATACCAGCTCATTTATATCTCCTCCTTTAATTGTTTAATTGACAAAACTAGTTTTACTTGTACATTCTTTCAATTCCCGATACAAAAATCATAATGCATCGTGAACAGAAACAATGTGTTTATGGAAAATGACTGAACATCTAGTTATTAGGGAAGGTAACTAGATAAGTATTGATTTCAATCATTTTTATACGGTTTTAATACCTTAGATATGTAGGGTTTGCTTACATTTAATATTTTAGAAATTTTAGAATACGATTGTCCATTTTTGTACATCAACCAAATCTCTCTTGTTTTGTTTGACATCTGTATGTATTGAATGGCTTCTACTTCACTCAATCCCAAATTCACTGCTTCTTTATAGGAAGAAGCTGCTTTTTTAATTTTGGAATATCCTTTTTTAAATGAATCTCTAGCAT
Organism: Chengkuizengella axinellae; assembly: GCF_030730905.1. Taxonomy (GTDB): domain Bacteria; phylum Bacillota; class Bacilli; order Paenibacillales; family KCTC-33759; genus Chengkuizengella; species Chengkuizengella axinellae. Next base: position 8,905 of record NZ_JAVAMP010000016.1, read on the forward strand.
TCAAATTATGGTTAATATATGCTAATTCTGATTCTATCTGATGAAACGTTTTTTTCTCTATGAGTCTTTTATGAATAACTTTATTTTGCAGTTCAGATAATTTTGTAGCTTGAAAAAACTTATCAGGTATTAATTCATTTCTATGCGTTAGGTTTATAAGCTCAATTTGTGCATTTAAGTTTGAAATTGCTCTATTCAAAGAAATAATATCTAGATCCGCATCATCTAACATGTTTATATCGTTTAACTCTTTGGCAAGTTTCCTTTCTAATATTAATTTCTTCTTCATTTTTTGAAAATGGGTTCTACTAGATTCAGCATCCATAACAATATGAAATAATTGTCCATCCAATATTCATCACTCCTTTCATTTAAATTTGATGTGTTGAATTTTAAGACTCTAGACTCATATTCATGATAGTTACACTTCACTCTACCCTACATTAATTTACACTTTATTACATAATGTGTTAAAAATCAAGAAAAAAGTCACAAATTTTTACATAAAAGAACATAATAATGGTTAAAATGGATTAATAATGAAATCGGTCTTTGATCACTGATGGTCAATTTTATTCTTCAAAAATCGACTTTTTTCTACTTTTATTCTTTTTGATTTATTTTTTTCCATATATTATGATGGAGTTGTCACACATATCTTCCAAAGAAACGTGGGGCAAAACTAGTTTATTTACCTTTTGGTAAATATGTTTATGGGCAAATATGCACTTGGGGAAGTGCGGATAAATGAGGACTGGTAAGGGACTAACCTTACGCTGGTCCTCTTTTTCCAAGAAAAATAAGCTTCTAGAAACAAGTTTAGAAATCACCTGCAAAGACTATAGCAGATGATAGACGGCACTTCGCTTGCATAATGGTATCTTTTTCTTATATAATTTCTTTGTAAAACCTACTATTTTACTCAGGATTTATGATAAAATATATTTTTAGTGAGGATAACTTAGGAATAAGTATCTCTATAATGATGATATGAAGGAGAATTAAAATGGAAAAAGTACTTATTTTTGGACACAAAAATCCAGATACAGATACAATCTGTTCTGCAATAGCTTATGCTGATTTAAAGAAAGAAATCGGAATGGACGCTGAGGCTGTTCGCTTAGGTGAAGTAAGTGGAGAAACTCAATACGCGTTAGATCAATTTAAAGTTGAAGCACCTCGTCAAGTGAAAACAGTAGCTAACGAAGTAAACAGTGTTATTTTAGTAGACCATAATGAATTCCAACAAAGTGTAGAGGATATCAAAGATGTACGTATTTTGGAAGTGATTGACCATCACCGTATTGCAAACTTTGAAACAAGCGATCCTTTATATTATAGAGCTGAGCCTGTAGGATGTACTGCAACTATTTTAAACAAGCTGTATAAAGAGCATGGAGTAGCGATCAAGAAAGAAATTGCGGGATTAATGCTTTCTGCAATCATCTCTGACTCCCTATTATTCAAATCCCCAACTTGCACAGATCAAGATGTTGCTGCTGCTCAAGAGTTAGCTGAAATTGCTGGCGTGAATGCAGAAGAGTACGGTTTGAACATGCTAAAAGCTGGTGCAGATCTAAGTGGTAAAAGCATTAATGAAATGATCACGCTTGATGCAAAAGAATTCAGCATGGGTGATTCCAAAGTAGAAATTGCTCAAGTAAATACAGTAGATACAGCAGACGTTCTTAATCGTCAGCAAGAAATCGAAGAAGCTATTACACAAGTGATTGCTGAAAAAGAGTTAGACTTGTTTGTTTTTGCTGTTACAGATATTTTAACTAACAACTCTACTGCACTAGCTCTTGGTAAGAAAGCAAGTGCCGTTGAGAAAGCATTTAACGTAACTTTAAACAATAATACTGCTGTTCTTCAAGGTGTTGTATCACGTAAGAAACAAGTGGTTCCTAATCTTACTGAAGCATTATCTTAATTTAAAAACCTAAAGAATCATTAAGGAAGGTCTATGTGCTTTATTAGTACATAGACCTTTCTTTGGTTCCTATCTAGTTTCAGTGTAACTATATCATGAATAATCATTACTTATTTCAAAGATGCTCTTATTTCTTTCATTTTTTGAGACACTAAAGGATAAAAATTATTTTTCGCACTTGTTGTAGAATTCCCCCCGAAAAATGCAGTACCCGGACAAGATTTTACAGCATGTCCTTTATCATTATCTAATACTCTTTCTCCAGTATTAATATCCCACCAATGATGGTATGTGATACTGTCAACGGAAGGAGTTAGACCGAACTTTAAACTAAGCAGGGCAGTCACTGTAACGATCGTATTCTTTTGTTCCTCTGTCATTTGATTCTGCCCTTTATCAAAGTTGCCGACATTTTCAATCGCTAACGAATCAGCTTCAATGGCCAGCATAGCAGATTTATTTTGTAATCCAAATGAGCCTTCCGGTGGTGTGTCAAATGGTCTGCTTACTGCTACTTTTCCGTCTGGGAATATAGTTAGATTTTGACTTATATTACTCCATCCCATTCCCTCAACATGATAACCCTCCATGCTCTTCAACATTGAAAAATGATTGGAACCGTTAAATTGCTGATATGCTGGTGACCATGTATGGTGTTCTTGAATTTTTCCTATTTTTCTATTGAAGCTATGATTGAACAACCAATCCCTAAATTCCTCTCTTGTCATCAGCACATACTGTCCTTGCATAGTCAGTTTTTTAGGAGTAATTTTTATTTTTTGACCTACATATATATTGTTTGATGTAAGTCCATTTTTTGTTTTTATTAGATCTACTGTTGAATTAAATGCTTGTGAAAGCTCCCAAATTGTATCTCCATTCACAACTTCATACATAATGGGAATTCTTAATTTTTGACCAACCAAGATCGTATCTGACTGCAATCCGTTGATGAGCTTCAGATCCTTTACCGTAGTCCCATAGATATTCGCTATTTTCCATAAATGATCTCCTGCTTTTACCTCATATGTGTTTCTCGGGTTATTCACAGCATAAACAGAAGATACATTTATTAGTAATAAAAATAAACTAACAAGCAGTACTAATTGTTTTTTCATTATTTATTGTCCTTCCTTTGTGAGCATTACGAAACTCAAGTTTAATTAAAAGATAAAGAAAAACTTGCTTTCAGACTAATACAGAATTTACTGATGCATCGTGGATGACTCAGGGGTGAGCTAGTACAGGGAATGCCATTGAAAGTTAGATTGCACCATCTGGATAAAGTATAACTGTTATCTCCCCTTGAAAAATAGAGAGTATTATAACATGTAGATCGTGATGAATTTTCCCTATCTTTATATAATTTGTAAAATGGATATAGAATTATACAAAAAAAGCAACTGCCCTTGCTGGACAGTCACTTCATCTATTTAGGTTCAAAATAATGATTGGGTCTATTATTCGTTCATTTTATGAGTTTTGTAATCCCTGTGTATTCATAAGCACAATTCTCCATCTATCTGGGTCTTCAATTGTGACTCCGCTATCTTTCCAGTATGGATTCTCTGGTTCAACTTCGCCATATCCCATCGAGTTAAGTTTATTTTTAATTTCTATAATTTCATTTTTATCTGGTATGTAAAATACTAAAAGATTATCCTTAGTAGGTGCGGGACAAGGACTTCCATCTATATGCCTAGTAAATTCCAAATGATATTCTACATTAGGGAGTCCAAACATGACTCCATCATATCTTTCGTGATTTTGAAAGCCACCGATTCGTTTCAAACCCAATCCATCTTCATAGAATTCAATGATCTCTTCAAATTTATCTGTTGGTCTTGCGATTCTAAACTGAACGAAATTCTTCATAAATAATCCTCCATGCTGACTAGTATTAGAAATATATTATAACACTTTGTATTAGCTATTCTTTCTTCCATCCCAGATAAGAAATGGTGATATTAATAAAGAAAGTACAGGAGATAAATTTTTAAGTACCTGACACCATTAAAAAAATAGTGTAAATAAAAAAATATAATCCATTAAACCTTTGTTTCTTCTTTAGTCAACTGAACAAAAAAATCCCTACTCTAAAATTTTACCTGTTACCGTTAAACAACATTATGGTGTGTAATAGATTATATAGATTCATATACTAATAAAGAAACCGATGGTGTTGTGAGCACCCACGGCTTCAATTTTTAATACAATAGTCCGTTTATAAAACTGCAGGATTTAGTCAAAGGTTAGACCGCAACCTTTAGAGATTTTATTAAAACAGTTAAAAAGACACTATTATAAATGAGAGCCTATTATCTTTTATGATGTGTAACATTATAAAGACAATAAGTTAAAGGATAGATAAAGTATGGGTACCGTCAGGAAAATGCGGATTTACAACGATAATGAAATTCCAAACTAAAAGCCCAACTGCTATGAAGTTCAAAACAGAGAAATTGAGCTTTTCCGCTAATTCATTTATTTATTGAATTCATTAACTGGAAGAAATATTCAGGATTATAAGTTTTATTTAATTTATACCATGAATGTAAAGTATCTGGTGCAAATACATCTAATATTTTAAGTACTTCCATCGCAAATTCGAGAGGAGCTAATCCTGATGCAGTAACCAAATTCGCATCAGATACTACAGGTTCCATCTCATAAAATTTTTCTCCCTTATAATTAGGGCAGACCATTTGAATATATTCTAAGTTATTACTTGTATGCTTTCTTGAATCTAGGTATCCTATACTCGCAAGACCTTCAGTTGCACCACAAATTGCAGCAACAATAGTGCCAAGCTTTAAAGCTTCGCTGATTCTTTCCAAGATAGGCTGATGGATAATTTCTCTCCAAGTAGTCCCCCCTGGTAAAATTAAAAGATCTTTACTCTCAAGAGTACATTCATCAAGAGAAATATCTGGTTTTATGCTCAGTCCTCCCATCGTAGTAATGATTTCTTTATTGGCTCCCACTGTGACTACTTTTAAAGGCGCTAAATCCATTTTGAAATATCTTCCTGAGTTTAGTTCAGCAACTAAATATCCATATTCCCAATCTGACATTGTATTAAATACATAAAGATAAACTTTCTTTGTTTTCACCAATAACACTCCAATCACAATTGATATGAGCCTATTATAATATAACTTCCCTGACAACTAACGTCAGGGAAGTTATTATAGTTGATGAAATTCTATTAATTCCGACAGTACTTCAATAAGTCTTTTCTTAAGACTTATTGGCTCAATTACTTGAATAGATTTACCATACGGTAAAAGTAAATAAGGTACATATGTGTGTAGTATATCCTCTTCAAATAGAAATACTGCTTGATTTAAAGTCCGTTCTTTTAAATAATGCCCTAAGAACCAATGTTGACAAATATCACCCAACGTCGTTGTATTTCCATTAATAACCAAAGAAATAACTTCTTCCTTATTTTCTATGGTTGGAAGAAGGTCTTTCATAAAAAATTCACGTGCTGAAAAATTTTCTGGTCGAATAAACTTATTTTCAGTTAGCATTAGGCTTTCAATTCGATCTACTCTATAACTGCGGATACCATTCCTAAGATGGCAAAACCCAATCACATACCACTTATTTTTCCAATAAATCATTTTGTAAGGATCAACCAATCTATACATTGATTGCTCTTCACCACTTTTGTGGTATAGAATTTTTACAGTGTATCCATCAGCTACTGCCTGCTCCAACTGCCTCAAGAAAGTTTCTAAAGAAGGGAAACTTAATCGACTTATTACTTCAAGACTGTTTAAATGTTGGTTTATCTTTGTTTCCTGTTCTTGATTTGAATATTTGCTTAGCTTTGAAATAGCCCTATCTAGTGCTTCACCACCATAATATCCGGCTTCCTCTGCAAAAACAGCCGCATGATAAAGTGAGGTTTGCTCTTCAAAATCAAAAAATAGAGGGGCTTCAATAAAATTGTTTAATATAGTGTATCCACCGTTATGTCCTGGTTCTGAAATTATAGGTACGCCACTTGTTGAAAGTGTATCAATATAACGATACACAGTCCTTATATTCATTTCTAGCTTTTCTGAAATTTGTTTTGCAGTAATTTTTTCACCTGAACTAAGCATCCATAGAATGGCTAGTATATTGTCGATTTTAGGCATATAATTCCACCTCTATATCAAATTTATTTTCCAATATATTTTTCCGATTTTTAGTATAATCCATCAACTTTTCCCCTCTGATAGCTTTCTATATAATGAGGCCCTAGACACATTTGTAATTTCACAAATTTGATTTACAGTCATATTTCCTTCTTTATATAGCTTCACTGCATAATTCATTCCAGCATGATTTTTATGATATTTCTTTAATCGACCTTTAAATTTTCCTTCTTTCTTGGCCAATTCAATCCCTTCACGTTGACGCATACGGATAAGATCTCGCTCTAGTTGGTTAACACCAGCCATTACTGTAATTAAGAATTGGCTATATGGATTATCTTCTGATAAATCTAGCCATGAATCCTTTATAGATTTTAAACTTGCTTTTTCACTTCGTATTAAATCGATCAATTCAAATAAATCCTGCGTACTTCGAGTGATTCGAGTTAAGTCTGTCACATAAATAATGTCATCTTCTCGTAAATCCCCTAACATTTTTTGAAGTTGTTCACGGTCCTTTGTTGCCCCAGAGACTTTTTCTTCATAAATAATATCCATACCGATTTCGTTCAATTGCTGAAATTGCCTTAAAGAATTTTGGCTGATCGAACTAACACGTATATAACCGATTTTCCGCAAAATATCACCTCATTATTTTTGAGACAAGTCTTATGAGACACTCGTAACTATGATTTTATCAGTCTATTACACTTATATCAATAGAGTACACCCTATAGATTTTGGATGGTTTATTGCACCACAAACAGATTTAAACATAGAAGAGCATTATACAGACACAGCTGGTTATACTGATCAAATTTTCGGATTGACTCACCTATTAGGGTTTAAATTTGCTCCAAGAATAAGAGATTTATCCGATTCCAAGTTATTTACAATTGATAAGGCAAGTGAGTATCCAAACTTAGAAGCCATTTTACGTGGACAAATAAATATAAAGGTTATTAAAGAAAATTATGAGGATGTTTTGCGATTAGCCCATTCAATAAGAGAAGGAACTGTCTCAGCATCCCTTATTATGGGGTAATTAGGTTCTTATTCAAGACAAAATAGCCTAGCTACAGCCTTGCGTGAAATGGGTCGAATAGAAAAAACCATCTTTATTCTGAATTACATTTCAGATGAATCTCTAAGAAGAAAAATACAAAGAGGATTGAATAAAGGAGAATCTATGAATGGACTGGCAAGCGCTATTTTCTAATGCCATTAGTATTTGGGGAATACTCTACATCTAACATAAAATAAATAAGTTTGATGGTAATAACCTAATTTTGCTAGGTAGTTTTGACTTAACATACTATTATGAGATTAAAATAACGTTTTACTCTGTAGACTATATTAATTGTCCCACATATTTCATTATGGATAATATTAGAGTTGCAACCAAAGAGGAGAGAGAAAGGCACAGGAAGCAGTGTCAACTTGAACCAGAAGATAAATTGATAGTTTTTGAAGATACTATATTTAATTCATTTTACTTCATTGTGTGTAATGATTTTTCATACGAAATGGGTCTTAAAAAATTGTAGATTTTATTACAATATGCATTATTATATTTAATTTAAAAAGAATAAAGACAACCTCCTTCTCCAACAAACAAGTAGAAGAATATTTAGTTTCATCTAAAGAAAATCATTTTATGTTTACATTTGAAACGAACGAAAATGAGTCATTTTTTGGATTGAACCAAAAAAAATAAAACTTTTGCTTGGCTATACTGCTGGTCTTTATCGACAATTAACAATCATAAAATACCAGCTGTTAGAATCCATAAAACGTTACGTATACTTATAATAGAATTAGAAAAATTTATTAGTTAGTACTAGTCGTTCGCTTTTTGTTTTTGATCATTTAATATATAAAATCAATAAAATGGTAAGATAAAAAATACGAACAACATAAGTTTGGGCAATGAAAGTATAAGGAGAAACATAATATTCACTTGCTCCCTCATATTCCTTGAATATAGTTAATCATTAAAGACCATAAAAAATCCTAAACCCGGATTCAATATGGGCTTAGGTTGCTACGGATGGCTTTTATAACTCCAAATAATAGGTTAGGGATCAGTCTCAATATATGACTTGCGCTGCTCCTGTTCTTTATGTAGTTGCAGCATAATTGGTTATAATTCGTGGTGCCGGGATCAGGGATGTCCCCGCAACTTACCTCACTGCTTCGAATGCATTAATTCTTCCATGCTCCCAATATCTGCCTGTGCCTCTAATTGGATCTGCAGTGCTTTCAATCTGATCTCGAATTTCAGTATTAGAAAGCCCTTGAGATGCAAGCAATGCTGCAAGACCTGCTGTATGTGGAGCAGCCATAGATGTTCCACTATAAGAAACATAACCTCCACCAAGCTGTGTAGAAACAATATCTACTCCAGGAGCAGCTACATCAACCCAAGTACCATATGTGGAAAATGAAGCTTTTCTATCCCTATCATCTGTAGCCGCAACGGCTAATGAGTTTGTATAATACGCTGGATAATGCGCTCTTCTATTTCCATCATTACCTGCAGCAGCAACGACAACAACGCCGCGATTCCATGCATAGTTAACCGCATCTTCTACAACTCCAGACGGAGATGAGCTTCCAAGACTTAGGTTAATTACATCTGCACCATTGTCCGCTGCATATGTAATCCCATTTGCAACTCCTTCATTCGTACCATAACCACTTCTATCTAAAACACGAACAGACATGATTTGAACATCAGGAGCTACTCCTGCAACACCTGTTCTATTGTCTGTGAGTGCACCGACTGTTCCCGCTACATGAGTCCCGTGTCCATTCAAATCGGAAGGGTCTCTATCATCATCTATAAAGTCATAACCTCTCACTACTTTTCCTGCTAAGTCTTCATGATCCTCATCCACACCAGTATCTATAACTGCAACTAGTACATTGGAACTTCCTGTAGTGATGTCCCAAGCACTATCTGCCTCTATGATTTGAGGTCCATATTGATCTGATGAATATAGTGGGTCGTTCGGATCGAATAGAGCATAATATTCAACAATGGCTTCAGCGAATTCAACATCCGATCTTTTATTATATTTTTCTAGTGCTTTTTCAACTGATTTCCCTTTTACTTTTATAACTTCGAAGCCAATTTCTTCATTTGCTCTTAATACCTCAGCATTTTCTTCTTTGTGTATCTTTTGTTTATCCTCTTTAGTTGTTTTTTCTTTAAACTTTACTATGATTTCACTATCCTCTGAATTTGACTCATTAGAATCTGCCTCAACCTGTAGTTCTGAGACTGAAAAAGAAAAAATTAAAGCAATTGCCATGAAAATTGAAAAAAAATGTTTTAATTTCATCACTTACCTCCGATTTTAATTATATTTTGGTTTGAGCGCCATCCTTAGGGTATTTAAAATTAACTCCCTAACCAATTACAATATAAATACTTGCATTAATGGATAATTATTACATTAATTTTAGACATTATTTATTTATTCATTTTTGTATGTTCATACTTTTTGCAATAGTAAACATAAGAAACGTTCTCTTACTTTAGTTAAGTAAAGTACTGATATTACAAGACAAAAAAATGCCCCTGGTTTTATACCAAAGCCATTGATGATCTACCTATTGTTCTTCATTCATATTACAATTGCATTTCCCTCTATTATTTTATTAAAATGTTAGTAATTGGAATTAGTACAGATTAACAATAGGAGGAGAGAAAATGAACGAAGACAGGTGGGTTTCTTATTTAATTTTATTTATCATCTTATATACGTTGGCAATGATATATTTAATAGAAGAAATGAATCCTTTTTTTGCCTTACAAATCAATTTCAGTATCATCATTGTGTTACTCATTATAATATTGCGTAAGATAACTAAAAAATAAAGTACTATTTAAAATATGTATGATTGTAAACCCTGACTATGATACAAAAACTGAGGTTGTTCATTTAAAAAATGTATATATAGTACACTTGTATATCTGCTGAAATTACATACACTATAAACACAAACATATGTGCTATAATGGAAATTACATACATACATACAAACATACATGCTGAATTATTAAATATGACAAAGTATATGGAAGGAAGGATGATCTCATTGAACTTTACTAACCTCATCAATCTTCATGAATTAGAGTTTCAATCCGAAGGAACGGAATATTCTCATTATAACTCTAATTCTTCTAAAATCACTTCAAAAGACTTAGGAGCTAAAAAACTTTTTTTCGATGTAAAAGAATTACTGCCTAGGCAACTCTCTTGTCCTTACCACTATCATTCTGATCAAGAAGAAGTATTTATCATCATTGATGGCGAAGTGACTGTTAGGCAAAATAATGAATGTAAGATTTTAAAGAAAGGGGATTTGATTTTCTTTCCAAACTCAGAAGAAGGTGCTCATCAGCTTTTTAATCACACAGACAATCCTGTAAGATATTTAGATTTAACCACTCGATTTGGTACTGATGTATGCAAATATCCAGATTCGAATAAAATTAATGCTGGAAATGGTCAAATTTATAAAATCACTGATAAAGTAGATTACTTTGAAGGTGAAGATGAAGTTCCGGAGTTTTGGACTAAGCGAAAGCTCTAAAGAAGTATAAACAAAAACTCCTATAGAAGTCCCTCGGAGATATTTTAAAAAAGAGTCTTTGTCTAAGCAAAGACTCTTTTTATTTCTATTCAAACCCCAACATAATTCGATATGGTTCATACTTCAATATCACATCGTAAATACATTACTGACATTACTGATATTTCTCTACAAAATTTCCGATCCGTTCCAAAGCCTCATTTAAATCACTAACAGAAGTCGCATAGGAGCAGCGAATAAATCCTTCCCCGCCCAGTCCAAATACGTTACCAGGTACTGCGGCTACCTTTGATTCCTCTAATAATTTTTCAGCAAATTGCTCAGAAGTGAGTCCTGTTGTTTGAATTGATGGGAATGCGTAAAAGGCACCTTTTGGTTCATGACAATCCAATCCCATTTCCCTAAATCCTTTAACCACCAATCGACGCCGTTGATTATAAGATTCAACCATGCGATCCTTTTCTTCCAATCCGTTGGTTAATGCTTCAATCCCAGCTTGTTGAGCCATAACAGGTGCACACATGATCGTGTACTGATGTATTTTCAACATGGCTGCGATTAGATCTTGATGTCCACATGCATAACCTAGTCGCCACCCAGTCATTGCAAAAGCTTTAGAGAAACCACTAACGATAATCGTCCGATCCTTCATACCCGGCATAGAGGCAAAACTAATATGCCTTTGTTCATAGGTTAGTTCCGCATATATTTCATCTGAAATCACGATTAAATCATTCTGCTCTACAAGACTTACGATCGGGAGCCAATCCTCATAAGTCATAATTCCACCTGTAGGATTACTTGGATAATTTAATATTAAAACTTTAGATTGAGGAGTAATTTGCGCTTCTAACGACTCAGCCGTTAATTTAAAATCATCCTTAGCAAAGGTTTCAATCCCAACCGCTTTACCTCCAACAATAGAAGCAATTGGAGAATAAGATACATAACACGGTTCTGGTATCAAAATTTCATCTCCAGGTTGAATTAAAGCACGCAGAGCCAAATCAATCGCTTCGCTGCCACCAACTGTAATTAAAAGTTCGTTTGCAGGCTCATATTTTAATGCAAACTGATTGTATAAATATTCAGCAATGACCTCTCTTAATTCAGGCAATCCTGCATTTTGTGTATATGTTGTTTTCCCCTTTTCCAAGGAATACACACAAGCTTCTCTTACATGCCATGGGGTAACAAAATCAGGCTCACCAACACCTAATGATATGATATCTTTTCTCCCTGAAACTAAGTCAAAAAACTTACGGATTCCAGAAGGAGGAATGTCTTTCACTAATGGAGATATATACTCTGTCATGGATTTTTTCGTTTTCAACATATCCCATCACCCCTTACGGCGAAATGAGCATGCGATGATCATCTTCATGATCTTCTAAAATAATGCCATCTTGTTTATATTTTTTCAAAATAAAATGGGTTTTCGTAGAGAGAACGGATTCAATGGTGGAGAGCTTATTTGATACAAAAAAAGCAACTTCCTTTAAGGTTTTTCCTTCAATCTCAATTTGCAAGTCATAAGCACCTGACATGAGATAGACCGTTTTCACCTCAGGGTATCGATAAATCCGTTCTGCAATCGTATCAAAACCTCTTCCACGCTCCGGTGTAATTTGAACCTCTATAATACCTGTTACTTTGTCATCGTGTACTTTACTCCAATTAATAACAGGCGCATATTTGACAATAACATTGTCCTGCTCCATCTCTTGAATCGCTAAAAGCACTTCTTCTTCAGAAGCCCCTAATAAAGTAGCTATAATATCAGCCCCACGACGTGCATCTTCTTGTAAAAGCTCTAATACTTTTAATTTAAAATCGTTCATTGGGGTTTCCCCTTTCCGAAATATAAAAAACAACAATATACCTCATATTACAACGAAATCCAGTACATGTTAAGTCCTAAATCAATTACTGTTAGAAATTCTTTTAAAAATAGGGTATGATAATAATTTGATATGGTGCTCAAAGATTGGGGGATATCTCATTTTGTCTATAAGAAAAATTATACTGCAAATGTCACCTACACAGTTTATTGTGTCTGGTTATTTAATATCTATAATTATCGCTACAATTCTGCTGCTGCTACCGATCAGTTTAAAAGACGGGGTGGAGCTTTCATTCATTGATGCATTATTTACAGCTACCAGTGGAATCAGCGTAACTGGACTTACTGTTGTCAATGTATCTGAAACCTTTAGTGTATTTGGAACTATCGTACTTCTAGTTATGTTCCAAATTGGCGGTATAGGTATTATGGCATTGGGGACATTTTTATGGATGATTCTAGGTCGAAATATTAGCTTATCCTATCGTAAACTAATTATGATTGACCAAAACCAAAATCGATTGTCAGGGCTTGTTCAGCTTATACGTATTGTACTTGGATTAGTATTGTTGTTTGAAGCCATCGGTACATTAATCTTCACCGTCTATTTTCATTTTGCTGGATATTATGATACTTGGCTAGAATCATTCTATCATGGGTTATTTCATTCGATTTCATCCTATACAAATGCCGGTTTTGATATCTTTGGCAATTCTTTATTCGACTTTTCTCATGATTATTTTGTACAAATTATAACGATTGCATTAATTATATTAGGTGCAATTGGATTCCCAGTACTCATTGAAATGAAGGAGTACTTTTCTAAGAATAATAAAAACTTTCGGTTTTCTTTATATACGAAGTTAACGACTTCAATGTTTTTCTTGTTATTGATCATTGGTGCAATTGGTATTTGGTTGGTTGAGAATCAATTGTACTATGCAGACATGAGCTGGCACGAAAAAATATTTTTCTCCCTATTTAATTCAGTAACGGTACGAAGTGGTGGTTTATCCACAATGGATGTCTCAGAGTTTGGAGTTGCCACTCAAATGTTCTTGTCCGTATTGATGTTCATAGGAGCTAGTCCTTCAAGTGTTGGTGGAGGAATTCGCACTACAACCTTTGCAATTATCATTTTAGCATTAATTACATATGCTTTAGGCAAAAGTGAAATTAGAATTTTCCGTCGCTCTTTAAAAGAAGATGATATAACAAAAAGCTTTTTTATTTTTACACTGGCGTCGATGACAGTTGTTATCAGCACTATTCTTCTGGTGTCCTTGGAAAAAGATCACTTTTCATTAATGGCTATCATTTTTGAAATTGCCTCGGCGTTTGGTACATGTGGGCTGTCGATGGGGATTACAAGTGAACTAACCACTGTAGGAAAGCTCATTATCATGGTGCTGATGTTTACAGGAAGAATCGGAGTTCTCTCCATGTTATATATTTTTCAAGCGAAAAAGAAAAAAGAAAACTTCCACTATCCTAAGGAAGATATTATTATCGGGTAAAGAGCAGCACCAAGTAGGATTAAAATTTATAAAGAATGATTTGATCGAATTATCACATCATCCATACCTTCTTCTTTTATGAATTAAACTTCAGAAGCTTTCGCTTCACTTATTATGAGTTTCCTGAGGGACTTAAAATGCAAAAGGAAGGGCTGTATCCAGCCCTTCCTTTTCAAATCGGACGTTCCCCCATCCAGCTTTCCAATATTCTTCTTATTTGATCGGACTTTCTTGGATGGGTGCACAATAAAGGAATTTCGTATCATTCATACAAAAAATAGAGGAAAGGATAGTTTTATGTAAACACTTTAAACTAATCCTCTTCACTATTTGGAGCATCAAAAAGGTTCATACTTAAATATCTTTCACCGTTATCAGGTGCAATACAACAGATCCTTTTCCCTTTTCCCCACTTTTTGGCGATTTGCATAGCAGTCCATACAGAGGCACCTGCTGAAGGACCTACTAAAATGCCTTCCTTTGAGGCTAAGTCTCGCATCGTTTGAATGGCATCCTCATCCGATACTTGGATAATCTCATCATATACTTCAGTATTTAAGATTTTAGGAATAAACCCAGGGCTTGTACCCACTAGTTTATGTTTCCCCGGCTTACCTCCTGAAAGTACAGGAGACCCTTTAGGTTCAACAACGTAGATTTTTATGCCTGGAATTTTCTCACGCAGAACTTCTCCAGTACCTGTTACAGTCCCTCCAGTACCTGCAGTTGCTACAAAAGCATCGATCTTACCATCCATTTGTTTGATAATTTCAGGCGCTGTTGTTGTTCTGTGGATTGCAGGATTGGCTTTATTCTCAAACTGTTGAGGAATATAACTGTTTGGGATTTTTTCTTTTAATTCCAGTGCTTTTTTAATCGCACCAGGCATACGCTCTTCTGCTGGTGTTAAAACCACTTCAGCACCATAAGCTTTTAAAATGTTGATTCTTTCTTTGGTCATATTGTCAGGCATGATAAAAATAGACTTATATCCTTTTGACGCTGCATTCATCGCCAGTCCAATTCCAGTATTACCGCTAGTAGGTTCAATGATGGTACCCCCTGCAGACAACAATCCATCCTTTTCTGCTTGCGTTATTAAGTTGTATGCAGCCCTATCTTTTACACTTCCACTTGGATTAAAATACTCCAATTTTACATAAACCTCTGCATCATTTTCAGAACATAATTTATTCAATTTCACTATAGGTGTATCACCTATCAGCTCAGTTATGCTTGATACCACTTTGGCAGACAACCTTCATCCGCTCCTCTCTAAATAACCCTCTTCATTGTAATTTGCTAGTAAAACATATCTCATACATATTTTAACTGAACAATTCAACTTATACTAGACAAACTCGACTATAATTTATATCATTTCGCTTTTTCAGGTGCCTTCGGCATTAAATTTCTCATGAAATACCAAGCTAATAAAGGAGAGCTCCCTATACATAATAAAAATATATTCAATACGATTGGTTTTTTACTCCATGTGATGATAACGATAAAAATTAATGTACCTAGAATACGCCCAGCATTCAAACCCGCTTCCCGTAAAACAACATACTCAACCCGCTGCTGTGCGCTCTCATCATCCCTCCCGATAATATCAAACACGGTAGAGGTCATCGGTATTGTAAACAACGGTAAAAATAGTGAAGTTCCAATTCCGAAAATAAGCAATGTTGTATAACTAACATCCCAGAAAAAAGGAAGAATAACAACAATCATAAATAGAGTTCCAATAAACATGGCTCTATTCCGATGCCAAGGCTTTAAGTATTTACCCATCAGCATATAGCTAACTAACGCTACCCCAGAAACAATTAAAGAGTAATTCCCTAACTTCATTTCATTTTTTGTAGCTATATAAACAAGTAAACCAATGATAAAAGCAAAAACACCCTCTCTCATTCCTTGTGCCATTAAAGCTAAAAACGTCTTCCTCCACGGATTTTTTTTCTCTTTTAAACGTTGAAAAGCAGTAAACCATTGATATGTACCTTTTGGTTCCCTTTTTTTCAAAAAGAAACTAACAATGACCCCGATGACAAATACGACAAGTGAAATAGAAAAAATAATTTTATACCCGTTTGATGCTGTCATTTGTGTAATGACAATACCAGAAATCCACGGTGCAAACATACCCGCTCCTGACCCTAACAATCCTGCATAACCATTGAATTTATCACGATCATGAGGACCTGTAATTTCAAAATAAACAACATTAAAGGCAAGCCAAAAGAATCCCGCTGCCATCCCCTGAACAGCACCTAATACCAATACAAAATCTACGGCTTGTTTTTGTAGTAACAGCACAATTAAATAAAAAATAGCAGATAACCCCACGCCAAGACGTAAACTATTCATTTTATTATGCTCTTTAACCCATTTTCCCGCTAACCAAAAAGTTATAATATTCATTACCTGATGCGACAAAGAAAACCAACCAATTAAGGATAAATCATTGCTCACTTTCCACAAGTATACATTTACAAATGTGCCTGATAAAGCGTTTGCTGCAGTAAATAAACCGTGAACTGCCAGCAATAAAATGGCTTGTTTTGTTAATGTTCCTTCTTTATGCTCCTTTGGTTCTTCTGGTTCATGATACTGAAAATAAGAATGTTCTTGTTGATCTTTTGTTTTAATCCATTTGTTTGGAAAATGATGCTTCTCATGCGACATCGGCATATATGACTCACCCAATTTAAAAAATTTCTTAACTGTCTATGTAACAACATATTTAACCTTCCCCAAAAACTCATTTTGGAATCAAAAAATACTCAACTTCTTCTCTATGCAAAAAAATATTGAAATTTTGCATTGACAATCACATACCCTAATGTTAGGATATATTTATACTAATAATAGGATATATAATTTTAGAGTAAATGGTGAAAGGAGTGGGTTGTTTATTATGGGTATTTTATCAATTGTAATTCAAGTCTTATTGGGCTTAGGATTTATAATGTTTGGAGTTATGAAGTTGGGGTCAAAACAAATGGTAGATGAATTCGATCGTCTTGAGCTCCCTCAATGGTTTAGAGTCGTAACAGGTTTGGTGGAAATTACAGCAGCCATTGTTATACTCATAGGTATTTGGAATGGGTTGTTTGCTGCTTTAGGAGCACTGCTCATTGCATTTACGATGATTGGAGCAATCTTAACACATATAAAGATAAAAGATCCTGCACAAAGAGTCATGATGCCTGTCATTTTGTTAATAATGGGAATTATAGTGCTTAGTTTAAATGTAAGTCATATCGGAGTTTAAAAATAAAAAATAAAACATATAAAAATAAAGGAGAGAAATGATTTATGAAATGGATTCAACGTATTGTTCAAGTTTTACTTGCTGCTGCAATTACTCCTTCTGGAGTTTCGAAGGTTACAGGAGGGGCAGCTCAAATGGCGGAAAGTTTAGGTTATTCCCCAGGATTTTTAGTCTTTATAGGTATCTGTGAAATACTTGGGGGTATTGGACTCATCGTTGGATTCTGGAAACCTAAGCTTGCTTTGCTTGCTTCTGGTGGATTAGCAGTGATCATGGCAGGTGCCGTATTTACACATTTAAGCTTAGGTCAAGGATTTGGTGCTGCAATGCCTTCATTTGTCTTTCTCATTCTAAGTGTCATCGTTTTAATTGGGAAGATCAAAGCATTAAGAGCGTAAAAGAATTTACTGTATATGACTTTAAAATGTAAGCTGGCTGTTCTCCCTCTTAAAGAAGAAGAGAGCAGCCAGTAGAACGAAATGGTTCGAACTATTAAAAACAAAATCATAAAAAAGAAGGAGAAAATTAAACATGGCTACTCTATTATATGTAAAAGGAAATCCAAAACAAGACAAGGATTCATATTCATTAAGATTAGGAAATGCTTTTATAGAAACTTATAAAGCTGAGAACCTCAATGACGAAGTTGTTGAGTTAGATTTATACAAAGAAGAAATTCCTTTGATTGATGGTGATATATTATCTGCTTGGGGGAAATTTGCTTCAAATCAAGAACTTACGCAAGCAGAACAAGAAAAAGTTGGAAAAATGAATGAACTTACTGAGCAATTTTTACAAGCTGATAAAGTTATTTTTGCGGCTCCAATGTGGAACTTTGGTTACCCTCCAATGGTAAAAGCATATATCGATTCTATTGCAATTGCAGGTAAGACTTTTAAATATACTGAAAATGGTCCAGTTGGTCTTGCTGGAGACAAGTCTGTAGTGTTGCTTGAAGTACGTGGAGGTATTTATTCTGAGGGACCAGCAAAGGGTGCTCAACATACTGAAAGTTATTTACAAACTGTGATGGGTTTTCTAGGTATTCAAAATTTCCAAGCTGTTGTGTGTGAAGGTGTAAATATGGGGGGAAATCCAGAAGATATTTACCAAGCAGCAGAAAACAAAGCCAAAGATGTTGCTAAATCCTTTTAATTATATTTTAAAATAAACGATAAGAGCTTATTTTGATGAATCTTATTCAAAATAAGCTCTTTCTTTTTTGTAATTATTTTATTTTTCCTGCTGTTTTTTTAAAGCATCCATCATTTTCAATCGATCCTGCTCAGATAAAACAGGTTTCATCTCAAAACAAGATGGACAAATATATAAATTCAGCTTGTATGGGGCTTGTAAAATTCCCTGTGCCTGACTAACTGGAACATAAGGAATAAACTCATCTTTTTTTATTTCTTGGTCTCCAACCATAATCATAAAATCATGGCAATTTGAACATTCAAAGGACTCTTCCTGTTTTCTGCGATAATGATATACACCTTCTTCATATTGCAGTAAATCGTCGGTTTTTGGTTCTATCTTTGAAATAAATGAGTCTAAGATTGGTGTATTGATATCTTCGATGTCTTCTGCTGCATTCTCTTTAGGTGAGTTGCTTTTATTAACACTTTTAGAACGCGTTTCATCTTCTTCTAAATCAAGATCTACATTCATCGTTCTATAATTGCTCAATTCATTCAAGCAATGAGGGCATTGTTCTTCTCTGCCAATCTCCTCATCCCAAACAATTTCTGTATCACACCAAGGACAAATTTCTTTGCTTTCACTCTCTTTCATTCATGTTTCCTCCTATGTATTTTGTATAAAAAAATAGATGCCAAATATAAAAAATAAAAGTGCCAGGATAAAAAGAGTACCCCATAAATATTTCACCTTAAATTCAATCCTCCTACTATCAGTTTATACAAGCACCGATCACGTAAGATAAAGAAATGGATATAATCATGGCAATAAACCCAACTGCACGATTATCCTTTTGTATCTCTTCATCCACTTTTATATAAGGTGTTAAAAACTCAAATAAAAAATAAGCAAGAATTAATAATACAAATCCAAAACTAGCTGTCACGAACGATACGTAAAAGGATTCATGATTCTTTTCAGCAAAACGAAATATATTACAAATCGCTATGATTTTTCCACCAATCGTTAATGACACTGCAATATTACCATTAAGAATCTCATCCCAAGAACGATAGGACGTAACAAGCTCAAAGATAGCCAAAAATATTATTAATGCTAATGCAGCAACAGAAAAATAAGCGATCGTTTCCATAAATGGATGTTCTAATAATGCATCAATTTCTTGATTCACCTAACCCACTCTTCTTTCTCACCTTATTTTAATTCTGCGACGGTGACTCCAGTCCCGCCTTCTCCCATATTGCCTAATCTATGCTGTTTGACATGTTTATGCTTGTTTAAAAATTCTTGAATCCCTGTTCTCAACACACCTGTGCCCTTACCATGAATGATATACACTTGTCCTACACCCGCCAAAATTCCCTCATCCAAAAAGCGGTCAACTTCCATAATGGAATCATCTAAATTCATTCCTCTTAAATCCAGCTCTGATTTAAACTGTTGATCCTTGGAGCGTTTAATGCTCGTGATTTGTTTCTGGACTTGTTTCTCTGCACTAGAAATAAGTTCTAGTTCCGTTTTTTTCACTTTCATTTTCATAATACCTAGTTGTACTACAACCTCTTTGGCATTAGCCTCTTCAACTACGAAGCCTTTTTGATTAAAGCTTGCAACAAAAACTTCATCTCCAGGATTTACATTTTTAACCCCTTTGATTTTTTTTGCTGATTTAGAAGATTTATGTGTAGTTAATTGAGGCTCTGCTTGTTCTAACTGGCGTTTTGCTTCAATTAACCTATGTTCCTTAATGGAGGTTTTTTCATCCATTGCCATTTTCCGAAGATCAGAAATAATTTGATCCGCTTCCTTACGAGCTTTTCGAACGGCCTCTCTCGCCTCTTCCTCTGCTTTTTGCATCAACTTTTCACGCTGTTCTTCAAAGCGAAGCTTTTGATCCTTTACTTTTTCCTGCAATTGTTCTACTTCTCTTCTTAATTTCTCTGCTGCTAAACGATCATTTTCAGCACTGATCCGATTTTCCTCCAGAGAAGCAATCATGTTCTCTACTTGCAGATCTTGTTCATTCACTTGACCTTTTGCATGCCTAAGAATGGACATTGGCAGACCTAATTTTTCTGCAATAGCAAATGCGTTGCTTCGTCCTGGCACTCCAATTAACAACCGATAAGTAGGACTTAATGTTTTTACATCAAATTCCATACTCGCATTTATAACCCCTTTGCGCTCGTATGCAAATGCTTTTAGTTCACTGTAATGTGTGGTAGCAACTAAACGACAGCCTAACTTATGAATATATTCTATAATGGAAATAGCAAGCGCTGACCCCTCTGTTGGGTCTGTTCCAGCACCAAGCTCATCAAGCAATATTAGACTTTTAGGTGTAACTTCTTTTAATATCGTGATAATATTTGTCATATGACTTGAGAAGGTACTTAAATTTTGCTCAATGCTTTGTTCATCTCCTATATCTGCATAAATCCCATCAAAAACACACATTTGACTATGATCCTCAGCGGGTACGAACAACCCAGACATAGCCATTAAGTGCAGTAACCCAATCGTTTTTAAGGAGACGGTTTTCCCTCCCGTATTTGGTCCTGTTACTATAATACTGTCAAACTTATCTCCAAGTTTCACATCTATAGGTACAATTTGTTCTTCTGGAATTAATGGATGCCTAGCTTTCTTTAAATTCATAAAACCTCGATCATTCATACGAGGTAAGGTAGATTTCATCTCATGTGCTAAGCCTGCTTTTGCAAAAATAAAATCTACTTCTGCAAGCTGGTGAATATTTACTAATAATTCATCATGAATTTCAGTCACTTGCGCTGTTAACATTTGAAGTATTTTTTCAATTTCTCGTTCTTCCTTCAGCTTCAGTTCACGAAGTTTATTATTTAAATTTACTATCGCTTCTGGTTCAATAAATAAAGTGGCCCCAGACGCAGATTGATCATGTGTCATACCGCCAAAATAAGATCGATATTCTTGCTTTACTGGCAGCACATAGCGATCATTTCGAATTGTTACAATGGGCTCTTGCAATTTTTTTTGCACAGATTGAGAGCGAATCATACGCTCTAATTGCTCCCGAATGGCAGACTCCCCTGTTTTCAACTGATGTCTGATCCGTGAAAGCTCTGGACTAGCACTGTCCATCATTTCTGCATGTTCATTAATACAAGCCTTGATCGCATTTTCTATCTTCTTATGATCTGTAATCTGTTTTGCATGAGCAAATAACAGTGGTGTGGAAAATTCATCATGTACTTTATGTATAAATCTTTTCAATCTTCCTGCTCCATAAATGGTATTTGCAACATCCAACAGTTCTTGTATATTCAACATGCCTCCAATTCTCGCACGGTGAATTGCAGCTGAAATGTCCCTAATTCCCCCAAATGGAGCAGTCCCTTTTAAACGTTGAACCTTTACCGCTTCATCTGTAGCTTTCAACAATTCAATAACTTCTGAAAACTTCGTAGAAGGGGCTAATTCCGCTGCTCTGTTTTTCCCTAAAGCTGTTGCAGCATGCCGATTTAATTTATCTATAATTTTATCAAATTCCATTGTTTTTAAAATTCTTCTGTTCAAATCCTGTTCCTCCTGATTTAAGCTCAACCTTATTATATCGAAATCAGATGTTTTACGCGAATATTCTAAGGAAAAGTTGTAACAAAACATAAATCATCTGCATTATGTTAATAATATGATCACTAATCAATTTTAACCTGTAAAAGTGAACAACAAAGAAGAGGTCGTGTTAAATCATATCACTACCCCCTATGTTGTTCACACAATTGCGGGTCCCAAGACAAATAGGATGGAAAGTTCATTTTTTTCTATCTATAAAAAAGGAGGGAATCCTTAAATGAATAATTTTTTAGGGCATGTTGTAAGGTTCATAGTCTCCGCCTTTGTATTGATGTTTGTAGGTTGGGTTACACCTCAATTTTCAGTGGGAGGATTTTGGAGTGCATTATTTTTAGCCCTTGCTATAGCTGTAATAGGGTGGATTGTTGAAGGAATATTTGGGAGTCGAGTCACTCCATTTGGAAGAGGGATTGTTGGATTTTTAACGAGTGCTGTTGTCATATGGGTAGCACAGTTCTTTGTAGGTAATGTTTCTGTTACAATGCTAGGTGCGGTATTAGCTGCTCTAGTGATTGGGATCATTGATTTGTTCATTCCAATTTCAAGTCCATTTGAAGCTGGAAAAAAGAAAGGAAAAGCAACCTGATATATCTACAAAAGTGAAACTTATGCTTCGAGAGTTAAATTCGAGTACTTTTGCGGGGTCCGAAACATTTCCCCAAAAAATAGTTTAAGCAGGTTTGTTGATTTTAATTAGATAAGGGGGGGCCCCGGAAAGTATTCGGACATTACTTCTTTGAGTTAACGTCATTTTTTGGGGTATTAAAAGTGACGCTTAGCTTCGAAAGTTTTAAAAAAATCAATCCATAGAATCTGGATTGATTTTTTTGTTTAGATAAATAAGAAAGGAAACACATTGTCCTCTATTCCAAAAATATTATCCTGTGTCTGATCTTTTATATCGGCATCAATCGTATTCGTTGTACTTACAAAATTATTGGTTCTTGGTAAGTCCCCTGCATTACCACTTCCAGATCCTATATAAGCTTTAGTATAACTTACTGGTGTAATTTGAATCGTATCTCCTGCAAGCAGTTTTGCCCCTCCAGAAACATTGATCACTTTCGCTATACCTAAAACAGATGGCATCACCGACACCCTTTCTAATCAAATTTAAATCATTAAATAAATAAGAAAGGAAATACATTGTTTTCTATTCCAAAAATATTATCCTGTGTCTGATCTTTTATATCGGCATCAATCGTATTCGTTGTACTTACAAAATTATTGGTTCTTGGTAAGTCCCCTGCATTACCACTTCCAGATCCTATATAAGCTTTAGTATAACTTACTGGTGTAATTTGAATCGTATCTCCTGCTCGTAGTTTTGCACCCCCAGAAACATTGATCACTTTAGCAATACCTAAAATAGATGGCATACCTTACACCTCTCATAATGAGTATATTACTGTATATGCCTATATCTAGGAAATGTGCCCATTATCCTATAAATTCGTATGATTGAGTCCCTTTTATATTTGTTTTGATTGAAAACAACCCACCAGAATGAGGAAATTTTTCTAACTCAACTGATTCTAAACCAACGTTTGCCGTCGTAATGAATAACTCATCTAAGTTATCACCACCAAATGTACAAGAAGTAACTTGTTTTGCTGGAACCTTAATCTCATCGATTTGTTTACCTGTTTGAGGATCCCATCTAGAGACTTTGTAACCTCCCCAATGAGCAACCCACAGTTTCCCTTCTGCATCTATGGTCATCCCATCTGGTCCACCTTCTGCAGCAGGAATCTCTACAGCTACTTTTTTATTCGTTATTTCTCCTGATTCAATGCTGTAGTCATATGCAACTACTTGCTGAGTTGGGGTATCAATATAGTACATGGTTTTATGATCTTGGGACCAGGCTAATCCATTAGAAGTTGATACTGGATGAATCATCTTACGTACTGACAAATTAGTATCTAAGCAATATAATGCGGCCAAATCATTCTTCAGATCCAATCTCATCGTTCCAGCCCAAAATCGTCCAGCAGGATCACATTTCCCATCATTAAAACGATTTTCTGGCAAATGACTTTCTGGATCTATGATTTGTGTAAATTGATTTGTATGCAGGTCATATGCAAAAAAACCATCCAACATAGCTAATACTAGACCCCCGCTGCTTCTTTTCACTACAGCACCTGGAGCTTGATCAAGTTGAATTGTTGTATTTGATTCCTCTTTTGGATCGTATATATGTAGCTTTTCTTGTAAAATATCTACCCAATATAAACACTGCTTCTGTTCATCCCAGCATGGTCCTTCACCTAGCAAAGATTTTGAATCAACAATTAGTTGTACTTGATTCATTTTATTTAAACTCTCCTCTATTTTTTAATAATCGTTTCACATGAGTTGATATTATTACGAAAAGGTTTTTTTTGCAAATCTAAACCAAAAGATAAAGAAACTCGCCGATTGGCGAGCCCTATAGGCAAAAACAGAGGTGTAATTGTATTCAAGGATGAATTCTTCATTATAACTTTACTATATTTATAAATTTTTAAAGTGTAAATAAGAACTGTGCTCATATAAACACAGTCCTTATTTCATTTTAAATTTAATCATCCTCATTTAAAACTGTCTGTTCTTCCTGTGTATTCATATTTACATCTGATTCCTCTGTAGGAAACATTTCATCTACTTCCCATGACTCAACAATTTGATGAGCTGTTCTTGCATCATATCCTCTTCCCATTAAATAACTGATGAGTGCGATTTCTTCCATAGCATGTTTATAATTCGTGCTTCGCGCCTCATCTAATCCATATTGAACCCAAGGTGAGATTCTCATAAAAACATTTGTTAAATCAGTTGGCAAGGAAGGGACATACTTAAAATTCTCAGCTTGCTCAGCCAATTTTGACGGTTCTATATTTGGCATCATAAAATTTGAATTCATGGTTTCCATTGGAGTCACACCAGGCATAGTATACATATTTGGAGTTTGGTAATAATTAGGCTGATTTGGTTGCATACTATAAGGAGCTTGCATTAAAGGCATAACATTATCATGAGCGTAATGCTGCATCTCCATTGGATGCATTGGATACATATTGGATGAAAGCTCTTGAGTCTCCATTGGGTGAAGATTATGACTGTATTCTGTTAGTCCCTCTACTCCATTTGGAGTTAAAGCAGGCTGATTTGGGTTGATCTGTTGTGTTTTTCCGTAGGACAATGGATTCACATTTGCATTTCCTCCTTGTACTCCCATTGGATGTATCGGTTCCATGTTTGCATTCATTCCTTGCACTCCCATTGGATGCATCGGTTCCATGTTTGTATTCATTCCTTGCACTCCCATTGGATGCATCGGTTCCATGCTTGCATTCATCCCTTGTGATTCTATAGAGTACATCGATTGAAGGTTAGTATTTATTGGTTGATTACCCATAGGGTAAATATATGGGGTCATTCCTTGTACTCCCATCGAATACATTGGCATCGTTGGATACTTTTCTGCGCATGGATGACAAGGGCTTTGATCCAGACATCCTGAACAAGGTGAAGGTGATGAATTAGGATAATATATAGGTTGTGTCATATGAGAGGGATATGTGTTTGAAGCAAGATTTTCGTATTGTTCCGCTTCAATATTGGATGGTTCTGGCAGAGATATATTTGGCTGCACATCACTTACATTTTCATTCATCGTTTATTCCCCTTTCATTCATATTATAATAACTCCTCAGTTTATTGTATTAGCGATACATCCTATGCATTCGCCTATGATTCTGTGCGAGAGAGTTCACATGATTGTCATTATTTTCACAAGTTTGACATGTTTAATTTATTAATTTGAATTAAACTTTCTGTAGGATATATATCACTAGGAGGATTTAACCATGAAAAAAATGTTATTTCTAGTTACATTATTAGCGATGGCTCTTACCGTTGCCGCTTGTGGAGCTGCAGAGGAAAATACAAGTAATGCTGCTGTTGAAACATCTGCTGCAGATGCTAAGGAATTGAAGTTAATTGCATCTAACTGGGTATTTGATCAAGAAGAATACAAGGTTGCTGTCGGAGAGCCAATTCATTTTTCAATTGAAAATGCGGAAGGATTGCATGCATTTAAAATTAAGGATTTAGGCATTGAAGTTGATCAAAGTTCACCTAAACAATTTACAATCAATGAGCCTGGAACGTATGAAATTAAATGCTCTATCCAATGTGGATCTGGGCACAGAGATATGATTTCTACTTTGGTTGTAGAATAGAAAAACTCTTGAATTTGATATAAATACTAGTATTAATAAAAAGCATCTAATACCGTGTATACAGTGGTATTAGATGCTTTTTACATATTAAAATCTTTAAAGGATTTCCTCCATTTGTTTCAAAAGCCCCCGGATCTTCCATCCTTTTTCCGTTAATTCATATTCAATATGCTGTGGTGCCGTTTCTTTAATTATATTTTGTTTGATAAGCTCGTGTTTCATTAACTGCCGCAATGTTTTAGATAAGCTTTGTTTATTAATATCAGGAATTCGCCTGAGAAGATCACTAAATCTCTGACTATCCTTTAATAATAAAATGATGAGTGGTGTAAATCTGCCATCTATAGAGATCAGTACTTTCTCTAATTTTGTCAGTTGTTCACAAGGTTTTTTTCGTGATACAGCCATCCTTTTTCCTCCTATCCATAAGGTCAAATAAATTTGACTTATTTATTTTTTCTCATTTTCATTTTACTATATAAACGTAAGCACGTTACATTTTATCAATACATTTTTTATTATACCAAGGAGGACAAATTAATATGTTAAACTTTTCTGAAGCTGTTGATTTCAGACATGCTGCTCGTCATTTTATAAAGGATAAAGAAATGGATCAAAAGGATTTAGAGTTCATTCTAAATAGTGCGATAAAAGCCCCTTCATCTTTAAATCTTGAGCACTGGGAATTTGTAGTAGTTAAAGATAAAGAAACAAAGAAAAAGTTAAGAGCAGCATCTTTTGATCAGGAACAAGTAGAAGATGCAAGTGCGGTCGTTGTCATCTTAACAAAAAGACAAAAGTTGTTAGATCCTAAATCTGATGAGGTTATGAAATTAATCAAAGAGAGGATTCCTGAGCACAGCATTCACATTGCAGTTGATTTCTTAGAATCATTCCCAAGTGATGAAGCATTCACAGCTTGGTCTAAAGCACAGGGATATATCGCCGCATCCTTTATTATGTTAGCAGCTGCATCACTTGAAATTGATTCTTGCCCAATGGAGGGATTCGTTAGTGATCAAGTTTTAGAAGTCATTGACCGCTCACCTGAAGAATATGTAGGTTCACTCATTGTTCCATTAGGTTATAGAAGCCAACCCCCATATGATAGAGTAAGAGCATCATTTGATGAGAAAGTAACGATCATATAATTTTATAAAAACAATGTACTTTAACCCCGCCCAATGGGCGGGGTTAACCAATGATTTGACTCGATTTTCTCTATTCAATTGTCAGTTCTTTTTCTGCAAGTTCAATCCATTCATTGTACTCACTTTTTAATTTATTAAATGCATCCTGCAACTTGCTGTACTTGTCTTCAATCTGATCTGACTTATCTTTTGCTTGTTCTTTTTGCTGCCAAGCATCCTTTAGATCTTCTTCAAGCTTTTGCTGATACTTTTTCAATTGAGAAATCTCTTGCAGCAGAAGTTCTTCCTTCTCACTCTTTTCTTGCGTTTGTTTCATATATAATTCGTTTTCGGATTCTAACTTTTGTATTTTCACATTCAATATTTCATTTTCCTGCCCAATATCCTTTATATCGAAATATTCATTGGCAATGTATAAAGCAGATAAAACAGATAATCGGTTTAAATCCAGATTTTTTTGATCTCCAGCTATTGTTCGCATCTTTCCGTCTACATAGGCTGCAATTTCTTTGATATATTCAGGAGTCATTTCAGGACTCCCTTTCATTTTGTATTGTGTCCCATAGATGCTAACGGTTACTCTAGTTTTTTCTTCATCAGGTTTCACAGGTCGTCTCCTCCCCTATCAAACAAAAGGTCAGTTTATATCGATGATAACATATTTCGATATGACTGACCTATTTCCCTCTTTATTTCCTCAATTCAGCATTAAAAGATTTTTCTATTTCTTCAACAACTTTACTGTGAAGCTCCGTTACTTCTTCATCCGTTAATGTACGTTCATTATGACGATAAGTAAGTGATAGTGCTACACTCTTTTTACCACTGCTTACCTTCTCTCCCGTATAAATATCAAAAACGGAGACAGATTCAAGCAATTCTTTCGCTGTTTCTTTGATTGAATTCACGATCTCACCAATTTGTAATGTTTGACCCACAACGATAGCGATATCTCTTCCAATCGCAGGATATTTAGGTAAAGAAACGTATTCAATATCGAAGGAGGACAGTTTATATACTTCTTCTAATGCAATTTCTAAAATATAAACCTCTTCAAGATCTTTTTCTTGTTGAATAGAAGGATGCAGTTGTCCAATCCAACCGAGTTCAATATTTTGTTCTCCAGTATTGATTTGAATAGAAGCTGTTCTTCCTGGATGGAATCCATTTGGACTTGCAGAAACAAACTCAAGACCAATAATGCCAAGATACTCAAATAAAGTTTCAACATGACCTTTTAAATCATAAAAGTCTACTTTATTTTCTTGAACAGACCAATGCGCAGTCTCTCTCTTTCCTGTTAACAATATAGAAAGAAGTTCTTTTTCCTCAGGCAAGCGAGATAAGGTTTCTTCTTCTGTAAGGAATACTCTCCCAGTTTCAAAAATACGCACATCCGCTTGATTTCGATTATTGTTATAAGCAGCCACATCCAATAAATGTGGAATTAAGCTTGTTCTCAAAGTACTTCTTTCTTCACTCATCGGCAACGCTAATTTAACATGCTTGGATTCTGCATACATGCCTGGAAACAGTTTGATTTGACTTGGATGTGTGAAAGAATAGTTTATTACTTCGTGTAGACCTTCATCCGTCAAGATGCGGCGGATTGCTCTTCTAATTTTCTGTTCTTTAGTAAGTGAGCCAGGTGTTGTTACACCAACCATAAGACTTGTAGGGATATGATCATATCCATGGATACGTGCTACTTCTTCAATTAAATCCACATCTCTTGTTATATCTCCACGGCGGCTTGGCACATGCACAACTACGTTGCTTTCATCAGTTTCTGTATAAGAAAAATGCAAACGATCAAACACATGCTTGACATCCTCTTTAGATAGGTCTGTACCAAGATAATCATTCACTTTTCTTAAACTAATTTCAATATTCGTTGCGGGGTTTTGTACAGACAGCTCTTCAACAATTCCATCTGCTACTTTTCCGTTTGCATATTGAGATAAAAGCACAGCAGCTCGATTTAACGCAGCTGTAACATTCTCTGGATTCACTTCTTTTTCAAATCGAAGACTGGATTCAGATCTTAAACCAAGCTTTTTAGATGTAATTCTTACAGAACTCCCAGAAAACTTAGCAGATTCTAGTAAGATGTTTATAGTTTCAGCTTGAACCTCTGAATTCGCTCCGCCCATTACCCCAGCAATAGCCACTGGTTTTGTTCCATCTGTAATTAACAACATGGATTCTTCTAATGTTCTTTCAACCTCATCTAAAGTTGTCATTTTTTCATCTTTTTCAGCTAATCGCACTTCGATATGCCCTTCATTAAGCTGATCGGCATCAAAAGCATGTAATGGCTGACCATATTCCAGCATTACATAATTTGTGATATCTACAATATTGTTAATCGGTCTAATGCCAGCCGCCATCAATCGGTTTTGCATCCAAAGCGGACTTGGTTGAATGGATACTTCTTCAATATATCTAGCTGAATAGTGATGACAATTTTCAGGACTTAGGTTTTTCACACTAATCTTATCAGCAGCTATTGTACTTGAAGAGCTAACCTCTGCTAAAGGCAATTTGACCTCTCGACCTAAAATTGCAGCAATCTCATAAGCTGTACCAATCATACTTAAACAGTCTGAGCGATTTGGAGTAAGCTCTAGCTCTAAAACTTCATCATTTAAACCAAGCACTTCTAAAATATCGTCACCAACATTTGTATCGTCAGGAAGGACTAAAATCCCTTCTTGAATTTCTTTAGGCAGCAAGCGGTCATTCATACCTAATTCTTTGGCAGAACAAATCATGCCGTAGGATTCTACTCCACGAAGCTTCGCCTTTTTGATTTTAAAATTCCCTGGTAAAACAGCACCTGGAACGGCTACGGGTACTTTCTGACCTGCAGCAATATTTTTAGCCCCACAAATAATTTGAAGATCCTCTTCTTTACCTACATCTACAGTACATAAGCTTAATTTATCTGCATTCGGATGTTTTTCACACGTTTTTACATATCCAACAACAACATTTGTAATACCTTGATTTAATTTTTCAACAATATCAACTTCAACACCGCTGCGCGTTAGTTTTTCTGCTAAATCTGAAGCTGAATACCCAGTTACATCCACATATTCAGACAACCACCCATAAGATACTCTCATTTATTTTCACTTCCTTTTATTCTATATTCGTACAAATTGATTTAAGAAACGTAAGTCATTCGTAAAGAAATGACGTATATCATCTATGCCGTACTTCAACATAGCAATTCTTTCAACACCCATTCCAAAAGCGAAACCGCTATACTCGTTTGGATCATAGCCCGCCATTTCCAGCACACGAGGATGAACCATACCTGATCCTAATATTTCAATCCAACCAGTTTGTTTACATATGCGGCAACCGTCACCTTTACAGTTGGCACAAGTAATATCTACCTCTGCACTTGGTTCTGTAAATGGGAAAAAGCTAGGACGCAAACGAATCTGTGTGTCTTTTCCGTACATCTCTTGGACAAACTGCAGCAATGTACCTTTCAAATCACTCATTCTCACGTTTTTATCAATAACTAACCCTTCGATTTGAGTAAATGCATGGGAATGCGTTGCATCATCATCATCTCTTCGGTACACGCGACCTGGACAGATGATTTTAATAGGCACCTCACCTTTTTTTGCTTCCATCGTTCTAATTTGTACTGGTGATGTATGCGTACGCATCAAAAATTCTTCTGTAATATAAAAAGTATCTTGCATATCCCTTGCTGGATGATCTTTAGGCAAATTCAAGGCTTCAAAATTATAATAATCCTTTTCAACCTCTGGTCCTTCTTCTACGGTGTAACCCATACCTACGAATATATCTTCAATATCTTGAATGACTTTATTCAGTGGATGAATAGCGCCTTGTGTTGGTTTTCTTCCCGGCAAGGTAATATCGATTGTTTCCTCTTTTAATCGATTTTCTAATTCTTTACGCGAAATCTCATCCTGTTTAGATTGAATCGCATTTCCAATCGCTGAACGGACCTCATTTGCAACTTGACCGATGACTGGTCTTTCCTCGTTCGAAAGTTTGCCCATACCTCTTAAAATTTCTGTTAAAGGCCCTTTTTTTCCTAAGTATTTTACTCTAAAATCATTTAATGTTTTACTGTCATTTACACTTTCAAGCTCTTTTAGAGCTTCAAGCTTTAAAGCTTCTAATTGCTCTTTCATTGATTACCCTCCTTAAATGTACCCACAAAAGTGAAGAATAGCTAATAACATACCCCAAAAAATGAACAAAGTTCAGATGTTGGTTAGACCAGTTTTAATGAAAGTTAATACCTTCTTAGTACAACAAAAAAGACTCTTCCATCCGTAAGGGACGAAAGAGCCGTGGTACCACCCTAATTAGAATATCCTTGTAGAAGAATTTGTTCAATAAGTCCATAATTGAACACTCAAATAATAAAATATTCTCACTTCATTTAAATAACGATGTAATCACCGGAAAACTCTACTTCCATAAAGTAAACTTCAATTGGTTTTTTCAAGTTTCTGCTCTGGAGCGAACTTCAGCAATCTGTTCAAGTAGAAATGCTCTCAATCAATGCATTTCCTCCCTGTAATGAAGTATTGCTTACTTTTCTCCTTCATTGCATTTTTGTATTTAATTTCAATAACGGTATTATATGAAAATAAGTTATAAATTGCAAGTCATTATAGGACTAAATCACATTTTTTAGGTAACTTTAATATTTGCTTTATAAATGACCATTGTTAGGTAAAGTAAATGTTATCTCATTCTTAAGAATTATTTTGAGCTATATAAAAACGCATCAACCAGTTCCCAAGAAATATTGTGATGTTGATCCAATTCAAACTTATAGAGACCAGCACCTAGTATATGCCCATCTTCAAATTTGGCATAAACCCACTTATAATTCAAAACATAAGCCTTGTAAAAAAACATTGTACCTCCAAAGACACCATCAAAAGGGATTAATTCTGGATGGTCATATAAATCCTTTATAATGTATTCTGTATCAATTCCAAACTGGCTTAATTCCTGAATCGATGCAAAATCTATTTTCCCCAAGTTTTCAATGTCTGTGTTGAGACGTGCAATTTCATTGATTAAATTATCATTTTCTTGTTTAACTTCACTTATATCTTTATTCACTTCTTTTTTTTCAACTAGTAGTGTGCTTTTCTCACCCTCAACTAACTGCAACCTATTGATTAAGTACTCATTCAAATCATATATAGATTGATTTTGATTGTATTGCACAATATTCATAACTAATAATATGATGAATGAACTAACTACTCCAGTTATCCTAATCAACCTAACAAGCATACGTTTTTCCATTATGTACATCCCCATTCTAATTATTGCTTGAAACCTTTTAAGAATAAAGGAATTTCATTCCCTATTTCTTTCAATTCATCTTATTATATGAAAGTAGAGGAAAGAAAGGATTAGGGCATAGATACTACAAATGTTCTAATCAACTGTGATTATAAGTCTTATAAATTCCTATACTTAAAAAGAATATATGATTATTTTCTCCTGTAATCAATATAATTTTAAAATCTACACGATTTACTTGCTATGAATGAATTTTTTCTATATAATATATGAATAAATGCTCATATATTAATATTTTAAAAATAAAAAAAGAACACTTTTGTGTTCACTTTGACTCATAAGTATAAATGGAGCGGGTGATGGGAATCGAACCCACGCGACCAGCTTGGAAGGCTGGAGTTCTACCATTGAACTACACCCGCATGTTAAGGTATTAGTGGTCGGGACGACACGATTTGAACATGCGACCCCTTGGTCCCAAACCAAGTGCTCTACCAAGCTGAGCTACGTCCCGTTGATGATCAATACCTTTTGTTGCGACAAGAATTAATATATCATGACTTATAATAAAATGCAAATATTTTTTTATAGAAGGGCGGATTTTTATGAATAATTCAGTAAAACTTGATGTAGTTGTCATCGGTGCAGGACAAGCCGGATTATCTATAGGGTATTATTTAACTCAATCTAATTTATCTTTTGTTCTTTTAGATCAAAGCTCACAAATCGGAGAAACTTGGCTAAATCGGTATGATTCCTTAATTTTATTTTCACCTAGAACATACAGCAGCTTGCCTGGTTATGAATTTCCTGGTGAATCTGATGGGTATCCTAACAAGAATGAAACAGCCGAGTATTTAAAAAAGTATCAACAGAAATTTTCTATACCTGTAGAGCTGAACACATTTGTTGAGCAAATATCAAAGGAAAACGATACTTTTATTACTTCAACTAACCACTTTACATATCATTCAAAAATAGTTGTTATTGCTACAGGCCCATTTCAAACTCCATTTCTCCCTAAACTAACTGGTTCTGGATTAGATGAACAAATCATACAATTACATTCTTCAAAATATAAAAATCCTCAACAACTAAAAAGGGGAACAACCTTGATTGTTGGTGCTGGAAACTCTGGGGCACAGATTGCTGTAGAACTTTATAATACTCACGATGTCTATATATCATCTAATCAAGATTTAAAGTTTTCACCACATTTCATTGCAGGAAAAAGTATGTTTTGGTGGTTTGAGAAACTTAGAATATATGATATGTTTCGAACAGGGACCAAAGTGGGGGAATGGATCAAAAAGCAACCTGAACCTATTATGGGAACCGAATTAAAAGAACTTGTACAACAAAACAAAGTAAAGCTAACCCCAAGAACAAAATCTACAGACGGTGATAAAGTTACTTTTGAAGATGGCAGTTCAATCAAAGTAGCCAACATCATTTGGGCTACAGGTTTTACACAAGATTTCAATTGGATTAAAATAGATAATGTACTTAATAAACAAGGAAATCCACTACACAATAGAGGCATTACACAGGTTTCAGGATTATTTTTTATCGGATTGCCATGGTTACATAAAAGACCCTCTGCACTTCTAGGCGGTGTTGGTGAGGATGCTAAATTTATTGTGAAGTACATAAACAACCACAACATTAGAAACGAATAGCTTGAGTGATCTTTCAATTTGATAATGATAAAATTAAGAGAATCTTTCTTTCAATGAGAGTTTTAATATCTCCCGCTGAAAGTTAGATGACCTGGAAACCAAGATTTACTATCTGTGTTTATACGTAACTATATATTTATTGAACTTTAAATGAATAATCAAGGAGTGAGATTATGAAATATCGTCGTCTTGGAAAAACAGATTTAAAAGTCTCCATTGTAGGAGTAGGAACATGGCAATTTGGAGGTGAGTGGGGTGAAACTTATACCGCACAGGATGCAGCTTTAATATTAGAAAAAGCGAAAGAGCTTGGCATCAATCTTATAGATACTGCAGAATGTTATGGCGATCATTTATCTGAAAAATTAATTGGTGAATATTTAAAAAATGAAAACCGAGAAGACTGGGTTGTAGCTACTAAATTCGGTCATAAATTCAATGACTTATTTGAACGTGATCAAGTATGGAGTGCAGATCAAGTCGTACAACAATTAGAGGATTCCTTAAAAGCATTACAAACAGATTATGTGGATTTATACCAATTCCATTCAGGTATGGATGAATACTTTGATAATGATGAGCTTTGGACTGCCCTAGATAAACAAGTACAAGCAGGAAAAATCCGCCACCTCGGTATTTCTATAGGAAGTAACGAAAACATTCATCAAACTTCAAATGCAACGAACGTAAAGGCGAAAGCAATTCAAGTTGTATACAACCGATTAGATCGCAAACCAGAAAAAGAGGTTTTCCCATCTTGTCAGGAACAAGATCTAGGTGTATTAGCGAGAGTTCCATTAGCCAGTGGTTATTTAAGTGGAAAATACAAACCTGGTGCAGAGTTTGGTCAAACTGATGTTCGACACCGACATACAGATCGTGATGCCAGACTGAAAATCGTTGAGGAGATCAAAAAATACGAAGTCCCAGAAGGTATAGATATGGCTCAGTGGGCTTTAGCCTGGTGTCTAAAACATCCTGCAGTTACGACGGTTATCCCAGGTTGTAAAAATGTAAAGCAGGTTGAATCAAACGCAGCGGCTATTCAGTACATAAGTGAAAATCATCCTCAAGCTTGGAAGGATGAAGAAAAGGAAGAATAAATGCATTTGCACCGCTCCTTAACTTAAGAAAGAAATCTCTTTCTATATGGTTTTCTTAAGTTGAGGGCGGTCTACTCATCTTTGTGTGGTTTACCTTTCTTGAAACCCTCAAAAGTGTCTATATAATATCCTTGATAACTATTAAATCCTTATAGTAGATGTTATTTAAATGGAACATCTGCTCATTGTTATTAATAATGTCTGGGATCTTTTTTATTTCGTCAAAACTATACGAGTGCTCAAATATTACAGTGAAATTAACTCCCATTTCATTCTCCCCCATTTTTTTAATCCTTTTATAAACACTCTGTAACATCAGTTAGATACTATTTAATATAACTTCTTTAAAAAAGCAAATAAATATTACATAAATAAAAATTTCATCCTTTTCTAGTTGACTCTAACCATACGTCATAGATTACGATAAATTGGGGAGGTGATACATCATGTATAAAGTAAAAGAAGTTTCAACAATGGTAGGTGTAAGTGTGCGCACGCTTCATCACTACGATCGCATAGGATTGCTTGAACCTGAAACGACAACTCCGGCCGGATATCGACTTTATACTGATCATAACCTCGAACGACTGCAGCAAATTTTATTTTTTAAGGAAATGGATTTTAGTCTGCAAGAAATTAAAGAGATCTTAGATCAACCCGATTTTGACAGAAAAAAAACACTTCAAACACACAAAGAAGTATTGGTGAAAAAGAAAAAACGTATCGAGAAAATGATCAAAACAGTGGATTACACTTTAGTGTCAATTGAAGGAGGAATCAAAATGGAAAACAAAGAAATGTTCAATGGCTTTGATATGAAAGAAATCGAAAAACATCAGCAGAAATACGCAGAAGAAGCCAAACAAAAATTCGGTGAAGCCTATAATAAAACTGTGGAAAAAACAAAAAACTATACAGAAGAAGATTGGAAAAATATCACCGAAGAGGCAAATGGCATCTATGCAAAATTAGCTTCTAGAATGGAATTTGGTGCAGAGGATGAGCAAGCTCAAGAAGCTATCCATGAATGGAGACAACACATTACCAAGTACTTTTATGAATGTACAATTGACACCTTTAAAGGACTAGGGGAAATGTATGTTGCAGATGAACGATTTACTAAAAACATTGACAAACACAAGAAAGGTTTAGCGCAGTTTATGAAAGACACAATGTATATTTATTGTGACAGTCATAGTAAATAATAACATCTAAATTCATAAAGATATACTAAAGTAAAAACCAAACATGAGAACCATTCGAGAAAGAACCCATTTCTCGAATGGTTTTATTATTTTTTAGTTTTTTTTAAAAAAAGAGTATCATTTTATATTCATATTATATATATTAATATTATGAATATAAAACGATTGGGGGAATTACATATGATTCCATTTATTATTATAAGCGTTAGTTTTATTGTTTTATTTATTCTTTCCACATTTGGTTTTTTACCTAGAGCTTTAATGATCAGAGAAATAGGCAATTATTCAATGTCAATCATGCTTGTTTTTATAGGCATTAGTCATTTTGTATTAATTGATGATATGCTGAAAATCATACCTTCTATTATCCCTTTTAAATTAGTTATTGTGTATATGACTGGTGTATTGGAAATTCTTTTTGGAATTGGATTACTAATACCTCGTTATAAAAGAATATCGGGTATTCTCTTGGTCATTTATTTTATAGCTGTTTTTCCTGCAAATCTAAATAACGCAATCTATGCTACACAATTATCAGGTGCCATCCCAAGTAATCCAACTTATTTATGGATAAGACTTGCACTGCAGCCACTCCTTATTATATGGGTGTTATGGAGTTCAAAAACGATACTTACTCAGCAATATTTGGTATCTGCAACTAAAATTCGATTGAAGTCATTATCTCAGTTCATTCCTTTTATGTGGAGTACATTTAAAGTTTTATTTCAGCTTTCTCAAACAAAAGGTATTTCTACTTCATCCGTTAAAATAATAGGAATAAAAACATACATGACATTAACGGTCTTTCATTCTGAAAACGCATTAAAACAATTCCAAAATCATGGTTCACATTTAAAATCCATGCAAAGAACCAATACTTTAGCATCACATGTAGATTCAGCACGTTTTAAATCAAACACTTTGCCTAGTTGGACTGATGCAGTCAAACGAATGGAATAATAAAACAATATTTAAAAAGGAGTTCGAATATGCAAGCGAAAGATGTCATTTTAGGATTGTTAAAAAAGAAGGATATGTCTGGTTATGATATTAAAAAAAGGTTTGAGGAGGAATTTTCCTTTTTCTTTGATTCCAGTTATGGCAGCGTGTATCCTACATTAAAAAAACTAGAAAGTAATCAATATATCCATAAAAAAACCTTAATTCAAGAAGGAAAACCAAATAAACATTTATTTTCAATCACTAAAAAAGGGGAAGAACTTTTTGAATGTTATTTGGAAAGTGAAGTGAAGAGAGATAATATACGTTCTGATATTTGCATGAGATTGTATTTTGGAGAATTTATAAATAAAAAACAAATGCTAACCATAATAAAAAATACAATTTCACAAAATGAGAAAACAGTCCATCAACTTGAACATATGTATACTTTATATGGTGGAAATATGTCTGACACACAGAAGATAAGTCTTGAAATCGGTATAGAATACCACAAGAGTCAACTCCAAGTTTTACAAGATGGTATTCAAAAATTATAAAGAGAATCTTTCTTTCAATGGGAGTTTTAATATCTCCCACTGAAACCCCTATACTTTCTTATCCTTAAAAAAAGCTGGTGTTCCATACTTCTTTAGTATGAACATCAGCTTTTGAGTGTTGCTTACTTAGTTCCATATATATATAAATGTGTACCATTATTTTTTGTATATCCTAAAACAACAAAAGCCCTACCTCTCTTTTGTCCTTGCGGCTCCGATGACCGCGCCAGTGTGAATCAGTAATACTTACAAACTCTATTAGGGTTATGAGAATTTGAATCCTATGGTGAGGAATAATACCTAATGAGGAACAATCTGAGGTTTTAAAGCAACAACTTATACAAATTAACATATCCATCAGTAAAAGTCAATAGAAGGGATTTTTTAGTCGATTGAAAAAAACTTCAACAAAGTTGAAGTTAAGTCTCAAATATATCAACGCCGAATCCCTTTAATATCTCAACCGCTTTTCTAACAGGAAGTTTTGAAAGACCAAATTCTTTATCAATCACGCTCTCCACTTCTTCTATGGAGTTCAATATTGTCACGGTTTCCTGAAGATCCTCAGTTCTAATTGTAAATTTATTATTATTTAAGGATAAGATTCGTCCATGTTCTAATTGAAAAAGATCCACCCTCAGTTTTGTCATAAAAAAAGCATCCGATTTAAAGGAGTTTTGAATGCTCTCATCTAGATTTTGTTTTGAAAAAGAAATATTAGGATTAAAAATCCATGTATTAGTCAGAAATTTCTCATTGCGATAACGAGTAAAACGGTAATATCCTTCTTGTTCAGCATCTGGTAATATTTGAATTTCATCCACACTATATTTAGAAGAATTATCCTTGTTTTCAAATCTTACCGGTTTCAATATAGGAGCCGCCGCTCCGACATCCAGATATAAACGTTCAGCTGGAAACTCAGGCAATTTAACTAAAATACCAATATGACCTCTATCCAGATTTACAAGAGAACAATCATAGCCTAAAAATGATAACAATTTATGAGCATATTGGTTTAAGACATAACAAGTACCACCATAATCATGTTTGAATAAGCTCTCTACATACGTCTCCATAGAAGGAATATAGTACCTGTTTATATTAAATTTTGAGAAATATATTAATTTACTTACATTTTCGAATGGTAATGTAGATAGATGACGTTCACTAAACAAAGTTAAGAATTCATATGAAGGTTTTTCAGGTATTGATAGATATAATTTTTCTAAATATTTTGAAACCCAGTTTGGTATTGGTTTATCATTCATGATTTACAGCTCCTTCATATCTTGCACCTAATATCCCAACGATAATCGGTAGTACATTGTGATGTTTCATATTCAATCTCCCTTGTCGTTAAGTGATATTTTAATCTTACTTTATTTTTGTAACTATCACATCGACTAATGGGATGAGCAAAACTACAACTTTAGACTGATATATTAAAATATCACTGGATGTAAGGGTGATGTACAAAAAAACCATTCGAAAAAACCATCGAACGGTCCTTTGATTTGCATCAAACATGTTGACCATATGCTTATACTTTAGAAGCGTTAACTAGAAACTACAGTTATGCTGGATATCCCCCACCTGGTGGTGGCCAAGCTCCAAATAGTCTACGAATCAATACAATTTCGCCAAGATGATATGAATTATGGGATGCCATGTTTCTCAAAATTCCTGCCTTAGATTCTGAAGGCCAATGTTCCAAAGGATCATCTAATTGAACAGTTGTTGCGAAATCACAGGCTCGATCTACACCTAACAGCAGTTCTTCAATGATTTTTTTCCATGCTCCTTCATCAGCTGGTTTATGTTCACTTGGCCAAGTTTCCATCGCATCTTTTGGCATTTGCGGCTGTTCTCCTTCTAGATGTTCCAGAAACCATCTTTGCCAATACAACATGTGTCCTGCTAATTGATATATTGTATAAGGCAACGCCTCTATCCTTTTTCCAGCAAGGTCGAAATCAATATCAGATAATGCTCTTTTGATCGGGATATGTCCCCGTTCTCCTCTTAATGATTTTACTAATGTTTGTCCAAAAACTTCATTTGCATTAGTCATTTAATATATCCCTCCAATCATCATGATCTATATATTACCAAAAGAAGAGCAAAAAATAAAAACAAGTCTACAAAATTCCACAAGCTTTCTAGTCTGATCAATGTAATGTAAAATAACGATAATAATAAAACAAATAAGGAGTACGAGATGTCAAACAAATTGTATTATTCAAATCCATTTTTAAAATCATGGAAAACAAACATCAAAGAAATAAGAGAAGAAAACAACCGCTTCATTTTACAACTAGAAGAAACTGCGTTTTACCCAGAAGGTGGTGGACAACCCTCTGATATTGGTTCGATTAATGGGGTAAAAGTGATCGATGTTCAAGAGAAAGAAGATCTGATTTATCACTTGGTTGATCGCCTACCTGAAGAAAATACTGTTTCATGTGAAATTGATTGGAAACGCCGTTTTGATCATATGCAGCACCATTCAGGACAACACCTATTATCCGCAGTCTGTATTGAGTTATATGATGTACATACAATGAGTTTCCACCTTGGTGCAGATACCGTAACCATTGATTTGAATGTAAAACAGTTATCTAATAGACAATTAGACCATATCGAACATCAAGCAAATTTATATATTTATGAAAATAGACCTATAAAAAGTTATATGGTAGCAAAAGAAGAACTTTCAAAACTCCCTTTACGAAAAATTCCTGATGTGGAGGACAATATCCGAATTGTAGAAATAAACGGTATTGATACTTCAGCTTGTTGTGGCACTCACGTAGAATCAACGGGACAGATTGGAATCATAAAATGTTTAAAAACAGAAAAACACAAGGGTGGAGTTCGCCTTTACTTTAAGTGTGGATTTAGAGCACTTAAGGATTACGGTCAGACTCATCAGGTGTTAATGTCAACAGGAGCTAAATTGAATGCAAACCGAGATACCCTGCCATCTAGAATTGAACAAATGGAAATGGAGCAGAAGCAACTCCAAAAAGAACTATCGGAAACAAAAGAAAAACTATTTTCTTCGTTAGGGCAAGAGCTTTTAAAAGAGCAAAAAAACAATGGTTTGATCGTACGTTATTTTGATGACTATACCATGAAGGATTTACAGCTCATTACAAAAGCAATTTTCACTGAAAAAGAAGGAATGACCATACTTGTTTCAAATACTGAAAAAAGAATATTACTAGCACAAAGCGGTGGATTTTCTTTGGATTGCGGGGCTATTTTGAAAGAACATTTAAAACAATTTGAAGGAAAAGGCGGAGGGAGTAAAGTTCAAGGGCAGGCAATGTTTAAAACTGAAGAACAATTAGTAGGATTTGTGAATTTAATTGAAAAAACTTTGCTGAGCTAACTAGATTAAACAATCACAAGCCTCTGATCATAGTTGTATTTTTTATACCATTACAGAAATGGATGGATTAAATCAAGACAGCTTTCAACTACTTCACCAGGGGCTTTCCCTTCAATTTGAAACGCTCTAGCTTTCCAATCTAAACTTTTTACTTGATCAGTTAGAATAACCCCT
This sequence comes from Chengkuizengella axinellae, assembly GCF_030730905.1. Classification (GTDB taxonomy): domain Bacteria; phylum Bacillota; class Bacilli; order Paenibacillales; family KCTC-33759; genus Chengkuizengella; species Chengkuizengella axinellae. Next base: position 50,772 of record NZ_JAVAMP010000016.1, read on the forward strand.
TCAATAGCAAGATGTTTAGGCAAGACCACTTCAAAAGGGTAGCCTTTTTGTTTTCGAGTAATGGGGCATAAAACAGCAAATCCTGTAACCATTCTAACCATTCATTTCTATCATTGCCCCACGCTCATCAAAAACAGAATTAGGGTTGAATACTACTTCTATTTTTTCTTAAATTAATTCTTCAAAAGGAAGATAGTACACTTGATAGTTTGGTAATTGTTTAAATCCTAACTTATTAGCAATAGCGATCGAGTCCTTACGAAAATGCTCAGTGGTCCAATGGGGTGTGATCCCTTTTTCTAAACATTCTTTAATGAATTCACTTGCCATTGCTGTAGCCAATCCTTTTCCTCTATGTCTTGGATGATAAGTATTGATTCCGATCTCATACTCATCTTTGCATACAAAAACAGAAATACAAGTACCTACTACTTCATCATCCTTGATTACACAATACCCAAAACCATTTTCAAAAAAAGTTTCTAACGAATTCCAGAACTTCTTTATTTCTTCTCGTATGATATGTTTTTCATCTAATCCCATTAAATTTTGATCCATTCTTAAGACCTGATATTCACTAGGAATAGGATTACATTTAGCATAACAGAAACATTCCTTTTGAAATTGGAAAGGAACTCTTTCCCCTTTTATTAGTTGTGATTTGAAAATATCATTTATAGATGAATTCCATAAATCAAAAGGATATAACTCTAAATTTAAACAATCGTCCCCTATTTCCAACGCTTCAGGTTTTATGTTTTGGATGATAAATTGCTCTATGAATGAATTGAATTTTGAATTCTTGCTAATGCCTATTAGATAGAACAGCTCCATTTTAACCCACACTAAAGCAGCTTTAGGAGAGTCAATCTGATCAACGTAAATTCTACCTAGATTGTTCCCGTCAATCACTCCGTTAATTACAGGATTTTTTTCTAAACCGTTTAACAATGGTTTTATCTTTTTAAAATCTTTGGGATGTAACTCATATATCATTTCATCTTCCTCTTTCTGTTTTAAATTTTAATAATAATCAAAACTTAAAACAGTAACTCGTTTAGGTCCTTCGTACCAGTACACCTCCTTTTATTTACATATCTAAAACAATTTTCGTACAACTAATTCACTCGAATTAACAGCTTGCCATCCTTAGTACGTGCTAATTTAGTATCACATTTCGGACATATGAGATCCTGGCTAGCGGGAAGTTGAATCATTTGTCCACAAGCTGGACATTTATCGATACTTTTTGCTGCGAATCCTCCCCTATCTATTACACGTTTTAATTTTAAGATTCCTTTCACGATGTTAAACACCAAGTATATAACGATAAATATAAAAGCCCATTTAATAAAAGTTATAATCATATATATTGTTCTCCATTCTAAAAATCTAGGGAATGATGTATATTAACAAGAAACTAAATACTGGATTTAAATAGTGGAACTTCGTGTTTAAATTAGTGTCTCTAAATGTACACCTTCCTCTAACAACTTTTCTCTTAACATTTTAACGAAAACTAAAGCTTCTGCACTATCCCCATGAACACATACAGAATCGGCTTGTATTAAAATTTCCTTACCTGTTATTGTTTTTACTTTTTTATGCTGAACCATGTCCAAGACCTGAGCCTTCGCTTCTTCTGCATCTTTTATAAGTGCATTTTTTTGATTTCGAGGTGTTAATGTACCATTTTCTAGGTATGTACGATCTGCGAACACTTCATTTGCACATGGAAGTCCAATACTCTTCCCTGCTTTTATTAATTCACTTCCGGCTAATCCGTATAAAATGAGCTGATCATCAAAATCAAAAACAGCTTTTGCTATGGCATCTGCTAATGAACAACTTTTTGCAGCCATATTGTACAATGCACCATGTGGTTTTACATGATTTAACTTAGCACCTTCAGCTTTTACAAACGCATTTAAAGCACCTATTTGATACAATACAAGTTCATAAGCTTCCTTTGGGGAAATATGCATATTTCTACGTCCGAATCCTTGTAAATCTTGAAATCCAGGATGTGCTCCTATGGCTACTTTATTTTGAATACAGCTAGATACTGTTTTTCGCATTGTGCTTGGATCACCTGCATGAAAACCACAAGCTATATTAGCTGAGGTTACATACTGCAATACGTCCTCATCCATTCCAATGGAGTAGATTCCGTAGCTTTCCCCAAGATCACAATTCAAATCTACAGTTAACATCTCAATGCCCCCTTATCCAGCGCTCTTGTATGATTTTTTTTAATACACTAAGATCTTTTTCAAGTTGCATATAGAGCATCTCAGCTTCCTCCAACGAAATTTCCTGAAACATGATCGTGTCTCCTGGTTTTAATTGAGCGATTAACGGAAGATCTATAGAAACTACTTGAGCAATTCGTGGATAACCTCCTGTCGTTTGTCTGTCAGCTAATAATATGCGAGGAGATCCATCTGGAGGTACTTGTATAGTACCCATCGTAACAGCTTCCGAAATCATATTTAGTTGTGATTTGAGTTTTATTTGTGGACCCGTTATTCGATATGCCATTCGATCGGACTGAGGATGGATTGTAAATGTATCATTCAATAAATGATCCTTACTTTCCTCTTGAAAATATTCAAACTCTCTCCCTCTCATGATTCTGATCATCACGTTGGATCGATAAACTGGTAAACTATGTTCACTTATATACCAAGAGAATGGGATAAAAGATTTTGATGGGTTCCTTTGCATTAAGAAGTTTGCTTTTTGTTGCCATGTGGGATCAACTTGGTTTACAGAGATTACATCCCCTTGCTTAAGAGCCCGCCCTTGGAAACCACCAATAGACGCACGTAAATATGTACTGCTACTTCCCATTACTTTCTCTACTGAAATACCACCTGCAACAGCCAAATAAGCCCTACACCCTGATTTTGCACTGCCAAATCGAAGTACACTACCTGATCTAACCATCATTGATCGCCATAAAGGTACCACGACTCCATCTATAGACGCAGATAAGTCACCTCCACATATAGAGATCAATACATCTTCTTGAAATTGTAACGATGGGCCGATCATGGTCATTTCCATAACTGCTGCATTTTCTTCATTGTGAACTAACAAATTAGCAACTCGAGCTGCAAAGTGATCCATTACTCCACTTGCTACAACACCATATTTTTGAAATCCATATCGACCTAAATCCTGAACAGTTGTGAGTAATCCTTGTTTTAATATTTTTAGACTCATTTCTGTTTCTCCTCTATTTCAGCATATTCCTCTAAAGATATGGGATAAAACTGAATTCGATCCCCTGCTTGAAATAAAGTTGGCTGTTCTTCTTTGGGTTTAAATAATTTAAATGGTGTACGTCCAATGATTTGCCACCCTCCTGGTGAATCTATAGAATAGATTCCGGTTTGCTCTCCTGCTATACCAACACTTCCTGATGAAACTAACGATCTAGGTTTTTTACGTCTTGGTGTGGCTATCTCACTAGACATCCCACCCATATAAGGAAATCCAGGGGCAAAACCTAACATATAAACTAGATAATCTCCTTCTGTGTGAATTTGAATGACCTTTTCTTTTTTAAGTTTATTGTGTGCTGCCACATAATCAAGATCAGGGGCAAAATCTCCTTCGTAACATACTGGAATCTTAATTGTTCTGTATTCAGCTAAAGGTCGTGCTTCCATATTTGAAATTCTTTCTTGAAGGATGGAGTGCATTATTTTATATGGTGATCGGGTCAATTGATTATTCAAATTCCCCTTGGTTTTTAACTGATTTGAATTTAAGACAGCTATAGGGTCATAATATATGGTGACTGTAGTAAATGTGGGTACTATTTCAATTGTTCCTCTAATAGGTTTTTGTTTTAAGCTTTTAGATAGACTTGTTACAGCTTCATATGTATTTTCGTTTAGTTCAGAGCCAAACTTAACTACTATAGCTCTTTCTCCTATAGGGTAAAATTGCATGTTACTTGTCATGTTATCACCTATCTTAGTGATTTTAATTATTACTTAATATAAAAAAATTTATAAATATTTATTTTAATTTACCACATTTTATATGGATAAGTCATTTTATAAAAAAACCACCTAACAGTGGCCTTTCAAAGATATCGTCCAATCCTTCTCTTTAAAAATTAATTTTCTTGAATATGGGATTTGAAAACTTATACATTCTTTTATTATAAACAAAAACAACCTGTACCAATAATACAGGTTGTTCAAAAGTTACATATTCATTTTACTTCAAACTACTATGTTCTATAATTTAATGTCAATAAGAACACGTTTACTGAAGTTTTCTCCTTCAATATATACAAAATAAGTTCCATCAGCAATCCATTCACGTAAACTACTCAATGAAATCCCTTTTTCTCCATTATCAGGTATTCCAAATTCCCCAAGTAATTCACTTACACTAATAGTAAGTTCTTTATTATCAAACGTACGCTCAACTACAAATTCTTCATCTATATCCTCAAAAACTAACCCAGCATAAAAAGTTTCAACATCTGAATCAGCAGCTGTAAAAACAATTTCATCAATCATAGTGGAACCATCTTCCCCACTTAAATCAATTGTAAAATTATTATTATCATAATCATATTCTATTTCTTCAATACCCACAATTGATATTGATCTAATCATAGCAATTCCTACTGGAGATTCAATTTCAACAGCAACATCAATAAAAGTTCTACCATAGTCATTGCTCACTACAAACCAATCTTCATAAGTAGAACCAGAACCAAATACTTCACGCACCACCTGAATAGTAACCCCAGGATCACCTGAATCTATAGGATCTTCATCATGATAACCAGATATAGCTTCAAAAAGTTCTTCAACTGTTTTCGTATCAGTGCCATTTTCAAAATTCATTAATTCGAAGTCAGTTGTCTCATCATAATATAATACAGATCCTGTAGTAGCTAACACTTCAATACTAGTAATTCTTTCATCACCGTCTAAACCTCTTGGTATAGTAAGTGTCCACTCATCAAAAGATTCATTGTAAACTGCTTCTAAAGTTTCTCCACCTTCAACAAAAACATAAGCTTTTTCAATATTGGGAAGTTTGTTCTCATCAAATAAAGTAATGGATACATTTGTTTCTCTACCATTATCAGCTGTTAATACTCCTGTTAACGTAACAGGTTCTTCTGCAAGTTCACCTCTAATAGTAGCTACACGTACTCCATCATTTTGAGGATCATCTTCATCATTTAATACTTGTAGTAAATCTATTTCCGCTATATCACCATCGAAAGGCACTTCATAACTTCCAAAACTTATTTCCTTAGCATTTGATGAAGTAGATTCGATTTCAATTAAAGTAATATATTCGTCACCTGTTAATTCACTAGGGATAACAAATTCAAACTCATTTTTATCAATATAACTAGCTGCAAACCATTCTCCACCTATTTGAAAAGCAATTTCTTCAGCTTCAGCAGCTGGTCCAGATGGAGTATCGTCATCGTCATCATCACTAGAAGATCCACCTCCGCCTCCAGTTGTCACAGGTACTTTGTTATCTTCTCCCTGGACATCAGACGCTTCAGCTTTTTCACCTTCAACTGATTCAACAGTTCCTTCACCTATTACTTCAGTAACTGCATCAAGAACTAGCTCTACAATGGTTCCTTCTTTACCAAGATCTAATTCTACACCTTCAGCTTCTTGATCAACGTTTAAACTGTCAACAGTTCCTTCTGGAATTTCGATGCTTACAGTTGCAGCAAATACATCTACAGTTTGGAACTCCCCTACTAATTCAACATTCGCATCCTTAGCAATTTCAGTTGAAAGAATAACATCAGCAAATCCTGCACCATCAAGGTCAGATTCTTCTAATTTCGCACCAGAGTTTAATGTTACTTCTTTTACTTCTGAATCACCTTTAACGACGATACGGATTTTTCCATCTTTCTTGTCAACAATTACAGTCACTAACACTGTATCTGTTAAATGTACACTGTTTTCTCCACCACCAAGAATCGTAGTTGTTCCTTTCACAGTGACATTGTTTAAGTAAACGTCTCCTTCGCCAATCCCTTCAGCTAAAAGAAGATCGCCCTCAATCACTAAGTTCTGCAATGTTACATCAGCTGCTATAACTGTCACATTATGCGTAATTGTTTCAGTACCTTCTTCAGGACCATACGTTCCTGCTTCGCTATACGTAAACAAGTACTCAAAAGCACGTTCGATCATAACAATCGCTTCTGCACGTTTTGTTAATCCGTTAGGTTGAATTGTGTTATCGTTATATCCAGTTACGATGCCTAAATCTACTAATGCACCGATTTCACCTTTAGCCCAATCGGCAATAGTGTCCACATCATCAAATGAAGCCACTGCATCTGCATTAGCCTCTAAATCTAGCAATCTGAAAATCATGACTGCCAATTCTTGACGAGTAATATTTTGATCAGGTTTGAATGTTCCATCCTCATAACCTGTCATGAAACCTGCTGTTAGAGCTTTAGATACCTCATTGTAGAACCAATCTTCAGCTGCTACATCTGAAAAAGCAACCTCTGCTGTTTCTTCATGTTCAAAAGAACGATTGACTAAAGCAGCTGCTTCAGCTCTTGTAATGGTTTGATTTGGTTTATATACGCCTTCACCATAACCGTTTAATAAACCGTTATCGATCCATTGCTTTAATTGCTTTTCTGCCCAGTGTCCATCAACATCTGATGACCCTGCAGCAAAAACTGTGCTGAACATTGAAAAAATCATTGCGAATGTCAAAACTAGTACTAATGATTTACGAATAGTTTTTGATTTAAATTCCAACTTTTTTCTCCTCCTATATTCTCTGTTTATAATTCAATATATATGGTCATCTCAATGTCTTTTTGAGATGTTGAACCCTCGATATAACCATCGAATGTTGCCAAATTTGTTCCATCTACAATGTCTATAATACCTACTTGTTCACCAGTAACTGTTACATTTAATTCTGCAGTAGCATCTTCAAAAGTAGCATATTTTTTTCCCCTTTGCTTAAAATCAATCATCATGGTATCAACATCTTTTGTAGATTTAATAGTTATTTTTAGAGTTATTTCCTCATCATCTGGTAAATTTGTATACTTCTCAGGAATTCCAACTAAAATTTCGTCTCCATCAATCTCCAGTTGAAAACTCTCCTTTTCATTACTCTCGCTTTCAATTTCTATTTCAGCTGATAAAATTGCTAGATTCTCTTCATCAGACTCATCATCTGTACTACCAGTTCCACCTCCTGAACCTCCACCAGAAGAACTAGGTTCAGAATCATTAGCTTGCTCAATTTCAGAACCTGAGACATTTTCTATAGTCTCAACTAAGTTTCCTTCAGAAACAACCTTAATTACAGCGTTCAATACCAACTTTTCAACAGATGAATTTTCTGATACTTCAACTAAGATATCTTCAGCATATACATCTACAGATTCAAACTCTCCTTCTAATTCAACATTCGCATCTTTAACAATTTCAGTAGAAATAACAACATCAGCGAAACCTACTCCATCTAGTTCGGACTCTACTAACTTCGCACCAGAGTTCAATGTCACTTCTTTTACTTCTGATTCACCTTTAACTACGATACGGATATTTCCATCTTTCTTATCAACAATCACCGTTATTAGAACTGTATCAGTTAAATGTACACTATTTTCTCCACCACCAAGAATCGTAGTTGTTCCATTCACAGTGACATTATTTAAGTATACATCTCCTTCGCCAATACCTTCAGCTAAAAGAAGATCGCCTTCAATCACTAGGTTTTGCAATGTTACATCAGAAGTTGTAACCGTCACGTCATGCGTAATCGTTTCAGTACCTTCTTCAGGTCCATACGCACCTGCCTCACTATATGTATACAAGTACTCAAAAGCACGTTCAATCATCACAATCGCTTCTGAACGTTTTGTTAATCCGTTAGGTTGAATTGTGTTATCGTTATAGCCAGTTACGATACCTAAATCTACTAAAGCACCGATTTCACCTTTAGCCCAATCGGAAATACTGTCCACATCATCATATGAAGCCACTGCATCTGTATTAGCATCTAAACCTAACAATCTGAAAATCATAGCTGCTAATTCTTGACGTGTAATGTTTTGATCAGGTTTAAATGTTCCATCTTCATAACCCGTCATAAAACCTGCTGCTATTGCTTTAGACACATTTTCATAGAACCAATCTTCAGCTGTTACATCTGAAAAAGCAACCTCAGCTGTTTCTTCATGTTCAAAAGATCTATTAACCAAAGTAGCTGCTTCTGCTCTTGTAATTGTTTGATTTGGTAGATAATTTCCATCACCATATCCGTTTAATAAACCTTTTTCGATCCACTGCTGCAACTCATCTTTAGCCCAATGCCCATCAATATCAGATCCTGATTCTCCTAAAACTTGACTAAGCGGAGCTATCATTATGGAAATTATTAATAAACATGTGCTTAATTTCATAAAATATGTACTAAAAATTTTCAGTGTCTTGCACTCCTTTACTCTACTCTAAGTTATATTATACTAACTCAATATACAAAAAATGATATTTTTCACCATATTAATAATTTAAGGTAGATTCCCTATTAAGTCAAGGTAATATAAATACTCAAGTTAAAAAAAATAGTAGTAAAATCTACTAAAATATGATATTTTGTCGATTTATATTTATCAAATTACAGTAATTTTTGATTTTCAATAAAATGAAACGTGAGTTGAATTAATTGAACCTCATCAAATAAATCGACAATACACCTATATTTCCGATTGCCATACCTAAAAAGAAAAAAATAATATACATTATTATGAAATAAAAATGAATCAATCCTACATAAATATGCACATTTCTGAAATACAAGTAAAATGGATGAATGAGCTACATCCCAAAAACCTAGTTCATGTTGATAAAACCATTCATGTTACTCAAGGAGAACTCCAGAAGTTAGAATTGTGATGCACCTTCATGGAGGAATCATTCCTTCTATAAGACTAGTTTTTCAAGATTATTAAAATACATTTTACCTGCCATTGAGTGGATTGGTTTATTATAGATCATGAAAATGTACATTTAACAGCTTTCAATTTGAGAAAAGAATTGAAACAATGGTAAAATAAATAGAATCGTTATATACACAAACCATTCTTTATTGCGAGGAGAATATAGATACATTATGAAACGTATAAAAGTGGGAATCATAGGACTAGGAGATATTGCCCAAAAGGTTTATCTTCCCCTACTGGTTCATGATGAAAGAATTCGAATTGTAGGAATTATGACTCGAAATAAAACCAATCTTAAACAACTCTGTGAAAAGTACCATATAAAAAAGGGATATACGGATGTAAATGAACTGCTGCTTCAGGATTTGGATGCAGTTTTTGTACATAGTTCCACCGATAGTCATTATCAGATCATTAAAAAGTGCTTAAATCGAAATCTCCATGTGTATGTTGATAAACCGCTTTCCAATCACATTAAAGAATCGATGGAATTAGTGAATTTAGCAGAGCAGAAACAACTTCTGTTATGTGTTGGTTTCAATCGAAGATTTGCTCCACAATATATTGAAGCAAAAAACTGGATGGATGAGGTTGGAGGTTTTGATACTTGTATCGTGCAAAAACACCGCACACAATTGCAAAACTTAACTGCAAGACATACAATATATGATGATCTTATTCACATTGTGGATTTGTTATTATGGATAGGAGCAGGAGTAAAGGAAGTTTCCTCATACACACGTAATGTAGATAAAAATGAGCGACTGCTGAATGCTTCAGGTCATTTAATATTTGGCTCATCTTCCGGATTCTTCTCCATGAATCGCCAATCAGGTGCAGATATTGAAAGTTTAGAGTTGAATGGAGGAGGAAGGTCTGTCAAAATAACCAACATGGAACAAACGGCATTTTATGATCTGAAAACAGGGGAGCATTATAAACCTTTTGGCAGTTGGGATACCATCCTTTATCGTCGTGGTTTTGTTGGTGTAGTCGATCATTTTTTAGAAACTTTACATAAACCTGAAACCTGCACTGTGCGAGCTGAACAAGTACTGGAAACGCACCTATTAATGGAACAGCTTTCTAAATAAATTTACCCCTAATATGAACTTAACTTATATTCAATTACTATATTCTTAGGGAACCCATAACCTGGTTTTTGAAATAACTATAACTTACAAATAATCTAAGGAGGAATTAATCATGTCTAACAATAAAGAAAATAGAGTCCCTCCAGGGCAAACCTTAACTGAGGGATTCCCGGTTCTCCATCATGGCAGCGTTCCATATTACAACGATATGAGCAAATGGGATTTGAAAATTTTTGGCGAGGTTGAACAAGAGATTACCCTGTCATATACAGAAGTCATGAAATTGCCTCGTAAAGAATTTAAAAATGATATTCATTGTGTCACAACATGGTCTAAGCTAGATAATGTTTGGGAAGGAATTTCTGTAAGTGAAATCATGAGTAGAATTAAACTCAAAGACTCCGCTAAATTTGTCATGTTGCATGGTGAACATGGATGGAGTACAAATCTTCCTATTGAAGACTTCTTAACCGAAACTTCATTTTTAGGACTTATACATAATGGAGAGCGTTTAACTCCTGAACATGGATATCCGCTTCGTATGGTCGTGCCTCATTTATATTTCTGGAAAAGTGCGAAATGGCTACGCGGGATTGAATTTATGGAAAAAGATAAACCAGGATTCTGGGAAAGAAATGGATACCATATGTATGGTGATCCTTTTAAAGAGCAGAGATATGATTTTGACTGATCTTATCATCTATTTCATGCCATACTTTCTTAATTTTAACGAGCTTTTGGATAAGTTGTTTTTTGTCCAAGGGCTCTCTTCATTTAATTTCTATGAATCTCCCCTCAATTTTTTCTATTTGATAAGTTAAATCTTTATTGTAAATAATCATTGTATTTGGCTCCATCTTTGTTGGTATAGGATCATAAACAGTATCAGTAAGTGTTCCTTCTCCATGATCACTAAAGTGACTTAATCCTGCGTCGGTGCCATCCGGATTCAGAATGTGATGGATATGACCGTCTGTGCCATAAGTAACTATCATTCCTGGAAAAGGTGTGGGTAATACAGTTTCTACGTTATACTGGGGCAAATCTTTGGTTTCTTCTTTAAATTTTTTATATCTAGCTTCTTCTGCTGCTTTCTCCTCATCAGAAAATACATCTCCAAGTTCAATAGGTTCTTTTGATTTCTGTAGTAAAGAATCGCTTTCACCATTGATGATCGAATTAGAAATAAATACGCCAATTGCAACAACAAAACTTAAAGCCTTAATCATGAATGTTTTCACCTGTTTTCTATTTTTCACTTCTACATAGTATTTACGAAAAAATGATGATTTTGTTTCTTTCTTAGCATAACTAATTTGCTTTATACTATTCTTTTTATATGGTTTTGTACAAGCAACCCCTCTCTATTTATTAAACTGACAGCAGCGACGATTATTATACTCTTTTATTTCTCTTTTTACTTGTATATAATAAGAAGTATAAACATAAAATGAAAAGATCACAGATACTACTAATATCTGTGATCAATATACAACTAGATCGTCAGAATAGCGGTCTGCTTAGTGAAAGTAATCACGAGCATAAGGGGATTGACCGCCACCCTGCCGACCCATTCATGTTGTACATATAAAATTATGTCATTGGTTACAAACATTACCAATCAAAAAATAAATGTTACTTTTTATCATGTATGTTGATCCTTTTAAGGAGCAAAGATACGATTTTGATTAAAACTATTGAAAACATTAAAATATGCGATATATATGAATAGACTGATGACTGCAATTATTGTACTCTCAGGTCATGATATAAAATATCTTTAAATGTGGTTCTCAAATAATTCTCCAAAAGCTCCATCGTAAATTCTTCATCACTAGTTTGACTCAATAAAAACTCATCTTTCTTATACAATTTGTCTAATGAGTTTTGTTCTCCATTAATAACATTCATGATATGGATAAAATCCCCACTCTCTCCGAGAGCAACTTTAAATTGGGCACTTTCAATTTTAATAAACGATTCTCCCGGTACGATAAGAAATTCATAGTTTTTATTTTTCACCGACCCTATTTTTTTTCTTAAATGATTCATATATACACTGATTTCTTGATACCTTTCCTTTACAAGAATTTCATCAGAGTTCTCCCCTAAGTATTTTTTTGCTCTTTTTGAAAATTCATCTTGAAAGGTAGTTTCATCTCCCGATTTCATTTCATTATTCATTTATTCATTCATCTCCTTTCACCTTCATATGCTCCCTTACACACATAAATTTTTCTAATGTATCACGGTATACATGCTGTTAGACTCCCTCTGAAAGTTAAATTATCTTTATTTAACGGACTTCATTCCCCATTATTAATCAACTTATAATTACATTAAATTCTATTCATCATTCTATAATAAATGACTCTAGAAAACGGTTATATAATGTAAAACCCTAACTTTTGCGTGTTTAAATCGATACCAAAGTTTTCTTTATACAATGAATTTGTAAATTTATCATATTCTTTTATTAAAAAACAAGACCGGCTCTATATTAGCAGCGGTCTTGTGGAATCACTAAGTTATATTTTTTTCTCTAATTATTGTATACAACAGTTGTTCACAGCTGACTTCAATCATTTCATATACTTCTTCAAAGTTTCCTGTAAAATAAGGATCAGGAACATTCATTATATCTCCTGACGGCAAAAACTCTAACATTCTGTAGATCTTCTTTTCTTTATTGTTTGCCAGTAATTTTAGATCATTTAGATTCTTTTCATCCATGGCAATAATATAATCAAATTCATTCAAATCATCCTCTATAACTTGTCTCGCTTTTAAACCAATATAATCCACATCATTCTCATCTAAAATAGCTCTTGTTCCAGCATGTGGTGGATTTCCTATATGCCAATCACCAGTTCCTGCTGAGTCCACTTGTATTTTATTTTCCAGTCCTCTTTGATTCACCTTATGTTTAAAAACAGCTTCAGCCATAGGAGAACGACAAATATTGCCTAAACAAACAAATAAAACACGAACCATAGCCTTATCATCACCTGTACTTTCGTTCAATTAATCGTCCCATTATAACTTGTACAATAGCATATCTCAACAAAAATGGACAAATAACTAGGGGCATACGTTTGATTTTGATATAAAATAGTGAATTCGTCCAGTCACTTATCATAATTCTCCATAGACTGTATTAAATGAAACATGAAATGATAATAGACCCAAACTTTTATTATGGATACAGGTATTACATTGGTGTAACCAGCTTATTAAATTAAAAAATCAAATTTGGAAGTTTAGCTTCGCTTTTTTGAATATCTTATGTTATAAAAAAAGAGTCATCCAAGGTAACGTGGATGCTCATGTAAGTACATTAAGAATGAAGACTGGCTCAATTTAGTAGAAAGAAATTACATTTTATGATATTTTTATATGTGATTATGATTTAAACACATAGTGAAGACAAATTCTGCACCTGCATATCTACAAATCGATAAAAGCTTGGATTCCGCCATCCAAATAGATAAGAATTCACGGAATAGATGGGCATATCTACTCCGTGATGAATTCAATTTTTCTAGTAGAAAAGTCCTGCACTAAGGATAATGACAAGAAGAATGAATAAAACAAGAGCCATAATAGGCCAGTTCCATCCAGTTCCTTTCCTCTTATGAGGTACATTTGCTACACTTGCAGGAGCAACATTCTCATAAGGGGCATACTCAGCTGGTGCAACATTTGCATACTCCATTGGAGATACCGCTGGTACATTCGCATCATAAGCAGGCATTACGTTTGATGTTGAAGCAGGTAAAACACTTGCTGGTGCATAAGGATTAATATTGTTCATCTTTCATCTTCCTCTCTACGGTTTATTTGAAGTGTCTTCCCTAATAGTTTATTGCGGATAGACGTTTGTGGACTGGGTATTTAACCATCTTTCATTTTTTGTGCAAATGCGGAGATTGTACTTCGTCCAAAGTGATAAGCCGTTTTGATTCAGATAAGACAAGTTACATATATTGCGGTGTATACATAAACGTGTATTCATATAACTTTTTGAAATTTGGTCGGGTCGCTTGCTCTAATAAAAAGGCTGATTGCATAGCCCCTGGATAACGGAATGAATTCAGAACCTCTATCATTCCTTCTCTCGTTTCAATTCCAATACCGTGACCAAAATATAAACCATTCCCCATATAAACCGCATTTTCTCCCTGCCAATAAGGAGTACTTGGATCCACATCAGGATTGTCGAAATATAAAATATCACCCGGGAAATAGTCATACCTTCTTGTCGTTTCTAAGTTAAGATCTTTATCATATTGCCATGCCCATAAATATAAATCTTGAAATAAATAATTAAATCTCTTTTCTCCCAGAGAGTGCAAAACCGCTTTATACAATATGATAACCATACCAGTTGCACACTCAAATGCATATTCAGAACCATTTGCAAAAATATCATTAATAGCATCTGAAGGTCTTACACCTGGAAGAAGTTTAAATGCTCCGTTCCTTTCTGTATACCAATATCTCGGATTAGATCTCGCGTATTTAAAAGTGGAAAATGATGCATCACTGTCGTTTAATAATTGGGCTGCTTGAACAATATTTTGTCTCATTTCCAATTCAAATTTCAATTGATTTGGAGAGGAATAATAATAAATTGCCTCACTGTTCAACATCTGATATAGAACTTTTCTCTCAAATTCGTTTAATACCATTTGAGACTCTAGCTGTGGTAATGTTACGATACGACCATACATTTCAATCATGCTAGTCCCTTCTCCTCTCTATACATTTGCCTATATAACAGCTTATGAAAATTTATTGAGGAGGTTCCACTACAATGACATTGATATTTCTCAGCCCCTTATTAAAGGAACGCTTTTTATTAAGTCAAAAGAAAAAAACTGCATCCAAATTGTGTCTAACAATTTGGATGCAGTTCAATAGCATGCTTTCACTAATTTACTGTTACATATTCGTGGTTTTCACTGGAGCATCAGAGGTCAAATTTTGCACACTGTATAGTCTTGTGTAACCACCATTTAAATTCATCAACTGCTGATGAGTGCCCATTTCTTTAATTTGACCATCTTCCATGTACACAATTTTATCAGCATGTGTGATTGTGGAGAGCCGATGAGCAACAATTACGGTTGTTCGATCTTTCGCTAGTCGATCTAACGACTTTTGAATTAAAGCTTCTGATTCCAAATCAAGTGCAGAGGTTGCTTCATCCAAAATTAATATTTGCGGATCCTTAAGGAATACCCTTGCAATGGCAATACGCTGTTTTTGCCCACCTGATAGCTTCACTCCACGTTCTCCAATCTCAGTATCGTATCCATCAGGCAGTTCCATGACAAAATCATGTGCATTTGCAGCTTCAGCAGCTCTTATGATCTCCTCTTCAGTAGCACTAGATTTTCCAAATAAAATATTTTCACGAACTGACCCACTAAACAAAATGTTATCTTGAAGCACCATGCCAATATTTTCACGTAGACTCTTTGTTAGTATATTTGTTATGTCATGCCCATCTATACGAATAACCCCTTGATCTATGTCAAAAAAACGTGGGATCAATCCTACAAGGGAGGATTTTCCTCCACCACTCATCCCTACTAGAGCCACTGTTTCTCCAGATTTTATGGAAAATTGAATATCTTTTAGAACAGGTTCCCCTTCTTTTAAATAACTAAAGGAAACATGGTCAAAGTCAATATCTCCTTTTACTTTTTTAAGAGGATACGCATGAGGAGCATCAACAATATCATATGGTTCCTCCATAAATTCAACCATTCTTTCTAATGAAGCTGCAGCTTGTGTTAATACAGTGGATGAATTTACCAATCGACGTAATGGGCTGTACAATAAATTTAAATATCCAAAAAATGCAACAAAAGCACCTAAAGTTAAATTCTCTTGAATCACTTGATAACCACCATAACCAATTACAAGGAGAGGGGCGATGTCAGTCAAAGTGTTAATGACTGAATGAGTTAAAGCATTCCACCTAGTTTGTTTCAAAGCTTTCTCTAAATAGACACTGTTCCTCTTACCAAACCTGTCTTGTTCAACCTTCTCTAGTGTAAAACTTCTAATGACAGGTATACCTTGAATTCTCTCATGTAAATAAGCTTGCATTTCGGCTAACGCCTGTGAACGGTCCTTTGTTAACTGTTTCAAACGTTTATACAATATTTTTACTGAGATTGCATACAAAGGAAAAATAGAGATCGCAATAAAAGCTAGTACTGGATTTAAATAAAACATAAACCCTAATGCGATAGTCAGAGTAAACAAATCCAACCAAATATTCATCAAACCGACTTCAACAATGCTTTTGGTTTGCTCTACATCGTTAATAAAACGAGAGATGATTTCTCCTACCTTGCGATTTTGATAAAAACGAATCGATAATTTTTGAATATGATCAAATAAACGATTACGGATATCGAACAATATACGACTTGTAGTAAGCTGTGCAAAGTATTGTCTTAAATATTCTATAGGCCATCTAATAATAATGAATAAGATAAGTGCACCAATAAGTAAATAAATGAGCTTAGACACCTTTTCGCTATCAGCAATCGTTTCATTTGTAAGCAAATCATCAATGACATACTGCATCATTAAAGGCAAAGTTAAAGGGATGCCAAATTTCACAACCCCTATCATTACGGTAATTAATATTAGTTTCCAATAAGGTTTTACAAATTGAAAGTATGTTTTAAATGGGCTCATCACGTTCCTCCCTTCTATGAAGCCTTACTTCGTGAAAATAAAAATGAAAGCATTAAAAGTGCAATAGATAATAACACAACTGTTCCACCTGGTGCAAAATTCCAAATCCCTGCCACCATTAATCCACCCATGACCGCAATCTCTGAAAAAATAACAGCCATCCACATCGTATGTCGAAAGCTTTTGGCGATGACTAAGCTGCATGCAACAGGAATGGTAATCAAGGCTGATACTAACAATGCACCTACTATTTTGATAATGACACTAATCACTAGTGCTGTTAAAGTTGTAATCAATATATTAAAAAGTCGTGTTGGAAGCCCGCTAACACTAGCTGCATCTTCATCTAAAGTAACTAAAAACAATTCCTTATATGATATAAATACAAAGGCAATCACTAATAAAGTTACAGTGAGTACAATCCAAATATCAGCTGTATCTAGAGCAACAATACTTCCAAACAAATAATCCTGCACATTGATGTTAAAACCTTTACCTGATGTAAATAAAACAGAGGCAAAGGCGATACCTCCTGACATGATTATGGCGATTGATAATTCTGCGTAGCTTGGGTAAGCCTTCCTCAGTTTCTCTATAGCAAATGAAGCAATTAGAGCAAACGCTATCCCTAACGCAAGAGGATATACCTCAATAATAAAACCTAATGCAACTCCTGCAATGGAAACGTGTGATAGAGCATCCCCTATCATTGACAATCTTCTTAATACGATAAAAACACCAATTAATGGTGCTATAATTCCAATCAAAAAACCAACGAATAAGGTTTTCTGAAAAAAGGGAAATAAAAATATATCTAAATCCAAAACAAGTTCCTCCGATTCATATTTTCAAAAAAAACCTTTTAATGAATGAGTTAAATCCGTTTCTACGCAGTCCTCAAAATCATGTGAATGTTTTACATAAAACTTTAATTTCCCAGCCGTATGTATAGGTTCAGTCCCTAAATAGGAATGCATCATCTCTACATCATGAGAAACCATTAAAAAGGTTATATTATGCTGCCTGTGCATATGTCGAATCATATGAAAAAAGCTTTCTTGTGTCTCAGCATCAATACCAACCATAGGTTCATCCAATATAAGCAAATCTGGATTATTGATTAACGCCCTTGCTAAAAAAGCACGCTGCTGCTGACCTCCAGATAAGTTTCCAATTCTACGATTCGCTAGCTGCTCAATACCAAGTGCTTGAAGTGAGTCGTCACATTTCTGCATTTCCTTTTTTGTAATTCTTTTAAACATTTTTTTCTTACCATATAATCCAGAAAGCACAATTTCTTTTACTGTCGCAGGGAAAAAGGGGTTCATTGCATTTTTTTGAGGCACATAACCAATGCGCTCCCAATCTTTAAAATCGGAGATCGGTTGATCAAATAATTTAATTTCTCCTTGCACAGGTTTAATTAACCCAGCAATCATTTTAAGTAAAGTGGATTTCCCTGCCCCATTGGAACCAATCAAACCCACGAAATCTCTCTCTAAAACTTTAAAATCTAAATTTTGGATGACAGGTGTTTTATTTTCATAATAAAAGGAAACATCTTCAATAGAAATGATACATTCATGACATGCGTCACGATTATATTTACTTGGTTCTGTCATCATCATTCACTTAACCCTCTCTTAGCATATACCTTATAATCAATATCCCTACATTCACACCATTCTTTTGTTGTACCGCCGATGATTAAAGGTGTGCCTATAACATCTTCAATACATGAAATACCAAGCATGGTTAAGATCGATTTTAATTGATCATGCCAATTATGAATTTGATCTATTGTTTTTTCTATCCCATGCTCTTTTAAAAGAGCTAATATTGGGGAAGCCAATCCTACGCCTTTAGCTCCTAAAGCGAAGCTTTTAACCATATCAAGTGGGTTTCTAATCCCCCCAGAAGATATAAAATCAATTTTATCTTGGTATGCACTTGATTCAATCAAAGAAAGGGCAGCTGACTGGCCCCAATTTTTTATAAAATCAAAATCTTTCGCTTCTCTTCGTTCATTTTCAATCCAAACAAAGTTTGTACCGCCTTTACCACCAACATCAATGATTTCAATTCCTATATCATTCAAGACTTTATATGTTTCCTGACACATCCCGAATCCCACTTCTTTTACTATAACTGGAACAGAAACGGCTTCTTTAATACGATGAATTTTATCAATAATCCCATTAAAGTTTCGATCTCCTTCGGGCATTACTAATTCCTGTGGAATATTTAAATGCAATTGAAGCATATCCGCTTGTATCATGTCAATTGCATTCATTGCATCTTCTACGTGACTGTCTGCACTTAAATTCGCAAATATAGGACCTTTTGAATTTACTTCCCTTACAATTTGATAGGTGCGAATTAATTCTTTATTTCTAAGTGCCGCCTTTTGCGAACCTACTGCCAAAGCGATTCCAGTCTCACTAGCAATGACAGCCAAATCATGATTCACTTTTTCTGTGGAAAAAGCACCTCCCGTCATCGCATTGATGATCAAAGGAGAGTTCAATTGCTGTCCCCCTATTTTTGTAGATAAAGTGGACTCCTGAACATTCTTCTCAGGTAATGAGCGATGTACAAAATGTAACTCATCAAATGAGGAGGAATTGCTCTGTGTATTTGATTGTAAAGCTAATTTCAAATGATCAAGCTTTCTTTTTTCTCTCATTTATAATTTCCTTTATTTGTTTATATATATTTTAATATACTCCATTCACTCTCTGATATTAATATCATCTGTAAGTCTTATTATAACTTATCAGGGGAACATTTGAACATTTAAGCTATTCATATATCCATAATCGTAACAATTACTATTTAATATCAAAATTATACATGGACATATTTTTATATGTCAATTAAAATATGTCCATGTATAATTGAAAGTGATGAAATACATATTGAGTTGAAGTAAAAGTGGTACATTGATTCAAAAAAAATATATATAAATAATGTGAGAACTATTGACACTGCAATAGTTCTCACATCGAAGTTAAGATAATCGAATTCCCTAACGCTACCCCATATCATTCCGTTTGATCATCTTGGTGAATTCGTAATCCCTTTTATGGTTAATTTTTTAATTATTGCTTAAACTTAAATGTTAAACGCAACAAGCACGTTGGCAGCAAGATGATTTAGACGAGTTGGAATAGGATTTTATATTAAGGAATGTATCTAGTTGTAAAAATTTCAAGGATAATTTTTTCTTGTCCCTTTTTAAAGTACTGACCTTTTGATGATTACTTATCCATCTTTCCATTTCTTCATGTTTTACTACTACTTCATATTCATTAAACATAATAACCTCTCCTTACTTTTAAATTAAAATGGTTTAAATGATTGTAAATCGTAGTTTCTAATGAATCCATTTTTATCGATCGATACATCAAAAAAGGTTGATTAAAACAGTAAAAAAAGATTACCAAGTAGGTCTAAATAAACAACACAGTTCTGATGATAACAAATGATTTACTTCATCTTGATTAAGTGAGTAATAACTGGAAGTGCCTTTAATAACTCTGTTAATTAGGTTTGCATCTAATAATATTTTTAAATGATAAGACAACTTTGACTGTGCCATATTCATTAAAAGAGCTAACTCACATACGTTAATCTCACCTTTTCTCGTAATAATGTTCATGATTCGTATCCTCTTTTTATCTGCGATTGCTTTAAATTTCCCCTCATATTTTTCAAAAACTTGATTCAATAAAACATCATCTAAGTCCATACCTTGTGTAAATATCACATGTTGTAAGTTCATTTCTTGTTTCATTTTCAGCGCATCCTTTAATCAAATATTATACATATTATAATTTGGTTTTGAATTTTCACTAAACAACAGGTGAATACAAAATGGCTTAAGAGGTTTTTTGTCCCCCCCACTTCAATCGAAAGTGGGAGAGAGTAAAAGTGGATCGATTTAATTCATAGATTAGTGATTAAATTGTTTAAGTACCAATTCCATTTGTGGTTTTGTAGAGAAGCTGATTAAGTCCCCATTCACCACTACAGCCGGAGTCACATACTTTAAGACATGCTCCCCACTAATGTTTACAAACCCTCGCTTTTGAATTAGATCCGTTAATTTCTTTTTAGCTATGATTCTATCCATTAAAAGATTATAGTTATATAAGTGAATATTGACATTTTCATTTATATATTCAGATAATTCTTCTTTTAAATCTAAACTTTCTTCGTAAAAATCATAACTATCATCACAACAATTTTCACTAGATTCTTCTGCACAACAATCCTCTTGATTGTTTAAAATGCTAGGAAAAATCTCTATTAAGTTCATTTGGCTCATAATAAAATTCCTCCAATTCAATTTTATACTGCTTTATAAAGTCGATGTACTGGTTTTGGTGGCAAAGGACTAAAACACTCATTATATGTCTCAGACCATTTTGATTTCAAGATTTTGTCAGTACTTGCAATAGCATCAGCTACAGCAAGATTTAAAAGAGCTGGAGATGATTCAATTCGGATATTTAAGACAACTCTAAAATGGGTTCCTTCCTTCACATTTTTTTCAGTAAATGTGGGTTGGTCTCCAGTATGAACCATACTAGCCTTTACAAATCCATTTTCAAACCCTAAATGAATTTTTAAATGAGCAATAGCCATCTTCTCTCTAATGAAGTGATTATTTAAAATTTTCAAAAAATTTTCTGCCCATATATGTGGATCTATATTGTTTGATGCTTTTATATCACCTAAAATATTCATCCAAGCTAATTGGGCTTCCCCTTCAGCATATAGATCATAATCGATATCAAGGACTTTATCTCCCCCTAAATCTGTAGTTAACCATGTTTCTGTTAACTTCTCTAGGTTATCTCCTCTTTCTGCTGAAATGGTTTGAATCATGGTTTGCGGGTATCTATCTTCTAAATACTTATATATATCATTTACTTCTTTCTCAGAATAACGATCTAATTTATTTAATACAATAATATCGGCTTCTGCTAGCTGTTTTTCAAAAATGTAGCTAACGGACTGAGAGAAGATCGGTGTCGTTTGATTTGTCATGTTTAGTTCGTGTAATAACCTGGCTGGATCAACGATAATAGTTAACGGTGCTGTTTTAAAATCTTTTGAGTAATACTGTTTTAAGGGTTGAATGACGGTGGCTGCTAAGTCAGTACAACTACCAACAGCTTCTGCAATGATGACGTCTGGTTGTTCTTCTTTGGCAATCGTATCTAAATGTGTATAAAGATCATCAAACTGACAACAGAAGCAGCCTCCTGTCACTTCTTTGGCATTTAACCCGTTTGTTTTAGCAAGTTCTGTATCAATTAATTCTTTGCCTTGATCATTTGTAACAATCCCTACTCGATATCCTTGTTCTTCTAATTTCAATGCAGATTTGATCATCGTGGTTGTTTTACCAGCGCCTAAAAAACCTCCTAATAAAATCACTCTTGTCATGTATGTTTCCTCCTATAATTAATGTTAAAATTAAAAACCTTTCATTAGAAATCAATTTCCATTAACACTTTAAACAACATCTCTTAAAAATACCCTCCTCAGGTGGAGTCAGCATTTCATAATATAATTCATCCAATTTAGGGTCAGGATGTTTCCAATCATAATGGAATTCATATTCAGTTAAATCTAGTGATTGAATAGATTCCTTGTGTAACAATGGAGATCCTTTATATAAATACAACCGAGTTTCATATTGAATTGGATCTACTAAATCACCTAGAGCATTGTCTTCTACAAAAGTTCTAAAAGTAACAATATCATCTAAAGATGTCCAAGGATTAAACATAATAAATGTAGGATTTAGTTTAATATCGATTTCTCTTAAATAAGCGATTGCTTCTGTAATATCTTCTATAGATGTATCTTTGGCTACTGCATCAAGAACTTCTTTAGAAGGAAATTCTAATGCAGATGTTATAAACTTAACCCCCAACTGTTTCATTTCTGCTAAAGTTTCTTTATTTTCAAGAATATGATCTACTCTTGTTGTGAAGTCGTAGGTTAAATTAGGAAATTGTTGATGAAGTTTTCTTAAAATTTTAATTCCATGATATTTTGCATTAAAGAAATCAGCATCTACAAAAGTTAGGTGCGTCATACCACCTTCTACTAAATTTTTAACGTCTTGAATGACAATCTCTTCATTTACTAAAATGACTTTTCCATCATATGCCGCAAAAACAGAACAGTATAAACACTTGTGATGGCATCCACGAGCAATTTCAGTGGATCCAACAATTTGTTCAGACCCTAACAAACGATTGATTTGTTTTTGAGGATATTTATGTAAAGGTGGCAAGATGTGTCTGGATGGTACATCTAAATGATCACGTGACATGTAAGGATGAATACTGTTTCCTTTCATCGCTTGTTCTCCACTTAATACACCAGGTAAATCTTCTTGTATATCTCCATTTAGATGTTTTGTTAATAAAGTTAATGGATACTCCCATTCCCCACAAATGCACGAATCACTATATTTTCCTGCTAATCTAGTTGCATTAATAGTTGCATGTTGTCCAAAGAAAGTAATGTGTGCCTCAGGATTAACTTTAGCTGCTAGTTTGGCAATTTCTATACCAGCATGAACAGCATCGAATAATGGTACTGATATTGCGATTAAATCGTTTCCTTGAAATTTATCTTCTATGATTCCGTCTACATAAGTATCTAGTACAGATACATTGAACCCTTCTTTCATTAAAGATGTGGCGGCAGTTGCTATTGTTGTAGGTTGGAATCCACCTTCAAATGTTGATACTAATAGAACATTCATAATATCCCTCCATTTATGATTTGACTACGATATTAACCATTCACGATTGGCCATACAGGATCTAATACTGCTATAACTGCCAGACTTAAAATCGATAGATTAAATAATTTAGCTTTCATTTTCCGTTACCTCCATTTATTTGTTTAACATAATTGAACATTTATGATTTAAATATATATTTTGTTAACTTGTGTTTAATGATATATCAAACAAATAGGAAAGTCAACATTATTAAACAAAATAAATATTTTATTTTTTTGTTTAATAATGTTGACTACATGGAACAGATCATAAATAAAGGTAAATATCCAGATTGGAGTTTGGAGTAATAAAATGATAGGTCAACATATCAAAGAATTAAGAAAAAAAACAAGCGAGTGTTTAATTACTCGCTTGTTTTTTGATTCTACCACTTATTTAAATTATATGGATATTATGTCTTTTATTCTTTTACCTGAATTGGATGCAATTGTGTTTTTGTATATGTAGGAATTTCATTATCATTAGGAATTAATTTGGTTACTATCCAGGCTAATACTGCTACGAAAGGTAATAGAATAAGCATATTGACGAAATTAAACATACCATGTGCAAATGCGATAGTCATTTCTGGATTTAGATTAGCAGAGATTTGAAGTTTAGCAATAAGCGGAGTGTATAGACCTAGAAATAACATAAAGAATGTGGTTCCTATCACATTAAACATAACATGAGTTAATGCAGCTCTTTTTGCAGCAATAGAAGCTCCAATCGAAGCTAGAACAGCTGTAATCGTTGTTCCAATATTATCTCCGAACAATACAGGAAGAGCAGCTTCTAAGCTAATCGCGCCTTGACCGAACAATTCTTGCAATACGCCAATCGTAGCACTTGAACTTTGAACAATTAAAGTAAATAAAGTTCCAACAAATACACCTAAAATAGGGCTATCACTCAAAGAAATGGTTAGTTCTTGAAACCATTCTAATGTACGTAGCGGTTTCATACCACTTGACATTAGACCTAGACCATAAAATAAGGCTCCAAATCCAAACATGATTTGACCTAGATTATGCACTTTTTTATTTTTAAAGAAAAATAATAGGACTGCTGCCCCTGCAATAATGGGTAAAGCATAGGCAGATAACTTAATGCCTATAATAAAAGATGTAACGGTTGTTCCAATATTTGCCCCCATGATGACACCTATGGACTGCCTCAGTGTCATCAGACCTGCACTCACAAAACCGATGGTTAAAACAGTTGTTCCAGAGCTGCTTTGTATTAAAACGGTTACAAGGAAACCCGCCAACACCCCTATAACAGGGTTTGTTGTAAATTTATCAAGAATATGCTTTAATCTGTCTCCTGCTGATTCTTCCAAACCATCACCCATGTACTTAATCCCGAATAAAAATATTCCAAGACCACCTATAAACTCAAATATTAATTTCTGTATATCAATATCCATACTATTTTTCTCCATTTCATTTACATAGTCACTTTATTCTAAAAGTGCTTTTCATTTATTTCACAATAAGATCTTTAATGGTAACTCCTAATTTTTCATTTATAATATTAGCTATTTCAGAAGCAGAGTTTTCTTCATCATTGTGAGTAATATAGAAACCCAATCGATTATAATTATTCGTAGTTTTCTCCACTTGTTGCCCATTCTCAATAAACCATTCTTGTTTTTTTATTAAGGTGGTGTTTATATTTTCATTAAAATAAACCTCTCCTGCTTTATCTGCAGTAAGAAATCGAATGGATGCTGAAGTAGATACAATATCACTCTTTGTCACCTTTCCAATATCTTCTCCTAAACTTATACGAAAAGCGATTTCCCTTAAGTCAATTCCTGTAACAGCGAGCACTAATTCAGGGATTTGGTCTCCACCAGGGCGAGCATTAACTTCTATAAGTCTCGGTCCATTTTTTGTATATTTTACTTCTGCATGCGTGACTGCGTTATCAACTCCTATAGCTTCTAAACTTTTTATTACGAGTTTTACTATTTCTTCTTCAACTTCTCTGCTTAATTTGGCTGGAAAATTATGCCCTATTTCTATCGCTAAAGGAAAAGGAGTTACTTCTTTTTGAGTAATCCCTATCACCTTCGTTATTCCATTCAAAGTGTAAGATTCTACGCTATATTCTGGTCCATCTATAAATTCCTCTACTAGAATTTCATCAATTGGCTGTTCAATGAAATTTACCTTATCACTTCGAATTGTTGTCACAGCAGTCGTAACTTCATCCATGTTGTTACATAGATAGACATTTCGACTCCCAGCATCATTAGAAGGTTTCACAATTAAGGGAAATGTGAAACCTTTGATTCCTTCCTCTACTTCGTGTGTTTCAGTTAATAATGTATACTTCACTCTCCCGATATCTAATTGATCAAGTTTTGTTCTTGTGAGTTTTTTATTTCGGCAGACTAGGGCTGCATCATAGGATAAAGTATTTTTCAATCCTAGCGTTTTACTAATCAGTGACGCCAAAGGAATTCGATATTCATTAAGAGTAAAGACAGATATGATTTCGTATTTATTACTTAGTTCAACACATTTTTTGAGAACTTCTTCTTCATGATTCAAATTGAACTCTATTGGGATATCAACATTGATTATTTCATCAAACAGTACTTCTTTTTTTAAAAGAATGGACTTATAACCCAATCTTCTTACTAATTCTATTTCATTGCTACTAGGACTAACTAAGATTACATACTTGTTATTCATATATACCCACCTTTATTGACAACATGAATTTGTTTGTTTATTTTCCACCTTAATTTGAAATTGATTTTTAAGATGCTGTCCACTTACAGCTATAGTAATCCCATTTATTTGCCCTAGCTGTTCATTGGTAAACCCTAGTTGCTTTGCCGATATAATAATATTCTTTAAAGTATCCTTATCTCCTAAAATGGTTGCTGCTGTTAAGATTGCTACTACTTTCTCTTTCTCTGATAAACTTTCACCTTCAATCGTTTTTTCATAAAATTGATTAAAAACCCCTGACAGTTCTTTACTTAAATCTAACATCCATATTACTCCCTTCTTCATTAACAATAATAATCATTTTTTAATATTTATATTAAATGTTCAATTATGTTAATATCATCTTAACTTTATTTTATATATACTGTCAATAAAAAACAGAAAAAAATAAAATACAAAAAAACAGTTGACTTTTACAATGGTTGTATTTTACAATCAATTCAACAACAACAAACTAGAATCAGTTACATCAAATGTTACAAATAGTAATTAAAACACAATTCTTTTTCTTTTATTTCATACATAGTTGTAAAATACAAGTGTGTGATACATGGTCATCACAAACGAAAGAATCGTGCTAATTTAATAGCTGATTATATTTTATTCAATATTAGTTGTATAATACAATCGTTTCAATTTACAATAAAAATGC
>NZ_JAVAMP010000017.1 GCF_030730905.1 Chengkuizengella axinellae
CATAACTGCTTTATTTCCGTTAGGGTTCTCTCCAAAACCATACCAACGATAAGTCCAATATATATCTGATTGATTAGCCCTTTGTACCTTATCCTCAATCGTTAAGCAACCTTCAAAAAATCCATCTCCTAGTTTATCTTGGATGGCTCGGAGGATGTTGAAGGAGAACAGTTGTTGTGAAATTGTATTATTTGTATCAGTAGTGGTACTGCTAACATTTGAATCGAGACTATATATATTTTCATAACCCACTTGTGATTTTTCGTTATTAAAATCATTTGGAATAATTAAAGTGTCATTTTGTCTCCCATGAAATTCATGAGGAACTAAGTCCGTATCACCACTTTCTTTCCCTTCAAAATAAGCTTTAATTGTTACAATTCCATCTTCAGACTTTATAAGTTTCTGACCATTCACTTCACTTTCTAGTACGTTCTTAGGTACATGTTCAATCCCTTGACCCCCTGCAAAGTTAACACTGTACTCAATTAATATATCTGCTGTATTATCGCTTGGTGCTGTGTCTATAGTAAAAGTAGCTTCACTTGTTGCTAGATTCGTCCATGTTCCGTTTATTCCATCAACTTTCACTACTGGTGTTGATGTGTCTGCTGTGGTTTCTACAATCCAATAACTACTTATGTCAGAGCTGTTGTATTCTGCATCCGTTGAAACAATGTTATTGTTCACATCTATATCAATTACTGTAATTGTTAGGCTATAATCTATATTGTAGTCAGGCTACCAAAGGTTGTAAGTATCTCCTATTGAGAGTTTCGACACATCACTTACTTTAAATTTAGTTGAATCTGAAGTTAAATCTTTGTGAGTATGCCCATCTGCATAGCTAATAATCTCCGATATCGCTGTATCTTCATCAATCACACCACTAACAATACCGTCATAGCCTTTAACCTTTATAGTATCTCCAACACTCCAAACACCTTCAACAACTTGTGAAACTTCAATGTGTTTTAAATGATCGTTGGATAATACATCTATTTTATCCAAACATCGTTGACTTGTTTGTGCATCGGAAAAAACTCTGCGTTTTTCAGTGAATTTTGGTTGGATGTTTGAATATCCATCGATCAAATCTTTTGGTAGGTTTGACTCACCTCGGTCTGTGCTTGATATATGGAGTTCTGAAATCGTTAACCCACTTGCTGATCTACCACCAACGTCACTCCCTTCCCCTAATTGTATAGTTAAGAGAGCGGTCTTATCTACACCTAAGAAACTATATGAATTGACCAAATTACCATTTACATATGCTGTAGTTTCTTCATTATTTATAATAAGTCTAACATGATTGAATTTCCCAATATTTATACCTGCATCTCTTATTCTGATATCTCCTCTAGTACTAGCCCATCCAGCTTGTATTAATGTTTTATTAGTTTCTTCAATTCTATCTACTTTTAATAACATATCAATTGTCATTTCAGCCATAGTATTGTCTAAATCACTTATAGAAAAATCTTCAAAAGTCTCTCTGTATGCCCCTAATCCTGTTGGTGAGGGTCTGTATGAAGGGTCTGAAACAAAAACAGGATTTGTTCCTACTTCGGCATTAAGAGTCCCATCAAAACTAGCATAAAATATCGTATGTTCATCCGTTACTGCTTTCTGCAATCCAAAATACTCTTTCTTCATCTCAACATTTCCGTTTTCCCCTGCTAAGAGTCGGTTAAATTCTTCGTTGAGAATTTTGTTGTAATCTTCTTCTCTTACTTTGTGTCTTAGGTCGATGATGTCACGTTGATCTATGATATTTGAGTATAGGTTGTTGGGACGGTCTGATTCAATATTAAATTCATATCCTGTCCAAAACTGAGCCGTACCTTGAGATAGTCTTTTTACACCTATAGTATCGTTGTTTACAGTAATTATTTCGTATCGATGCTCACCAAGGTTTTTATATCTAATAATATTACCAACGGATAACCCTACTATATTTATAAAAGATAGTGTTTCTATATCATCTTGACCATGATTAGTGCTATTTTGAGTTAAAGTATAAACTACATACTCTCTAGCCCCATTCCCATTCTCAACACTATATCCACCGCTGTTTCTACGTGGTATACGAAACATAGGGACGGCATAGACATAACCGTCTGCTGTTTGGAGTAGGTCTTTGGAGTTTTGAGTTCCATCTCCTGCTAAAAACAAACCAGCGTCATTAAAGTTTAAAAAGAATTTTGAATTACTATGAGCCCCTGCATAATTATTGTTATAGATACCACTTCCAAAAAATTGTACATAATCAGTCTGACTTTCGATTGGATCTGTATTACCACCTTGAGGTTTGACAACTAGATTTTTATAAACATATTTATTAATACCATGATCTGAAATACCTTCAGAATAAGTGTCAAAGTCCACCCCTGCAACAGTGCGTGTTCTGAACGTCATTTCATGACCATTTCCATCAATCGGAAAATAAAATTCTAAGAAAGCTAAATCTTCTCTACTTCCCACAGTGGGTGCTTCAGGTAAATCAAATGTAGTTCCTGCTGGAATAGTGTTTAAATATCCATTTACATTGAGTACGGTGTCGGAAATCATCTTAATTTTATTAGGTTCAGATAAATCAAAATCAGATAAGCTTAAAAACCCACTGTGGGCTGTGTTTCTAGTTACTTCAGTTTGTGAGTCCTTTGCCTTTGCTTCTGCTAAATCTGCTTTCTCCTGGGCTCCTGTGGGTGTCTCTGCTCCAATCTGCTCAACCGTTACACCGTGTGGATTGTTTTTATTATTTTCATGGTCATTTACTTGTGTTTCTAGCTCTCTATGCTGTTCCAAAGTGGGGTTTACCGTTTGTTGAATCGTTGCAGATACTTCAGCATCATTACCTGCAAAAATAATTAATGTGATTAATTCCTCGAACACATCAGGTCCGTTACTTGGTGGTAAATGATCTGCCTGATCTCCTGCATTTGCTACACTATATAAAATTTCACCCTTATCAGGATCATCTGCAAACAAACCAATTTCACGAATAAATGAACCTTCAGGATTATCCTGGTTTACTAGAGTGGTTTTTACCTGTGTTTTTCCACCGCCTAAGTTATCTAGCTGTTGGATCTCCAGGGAAAAAGTTTCATTAATGAGCTCAGTAAGATCAACTAAGCTCCCTATTAATTCCCCATCACCAATAGCTATTCTTGTAAAATTCAATGTTGCCCCTGCTTGAACTTTACCTTGTAAATCTATCCCATCATTGGTTAGCTTCATTCCGTCAAAACTTGCCATTAGCTCACTCCTTCCTGGTAAATTGTTATTTTACGCCTGGTGTGTATTACTGAACCAACATAAATACTTTGTGTGGTATCTCTTGCTATTTCTAAAGCTTCCAACCATGCACTATTACGTTTTACTGAGTTAATAATTTTTGCTAGTTCAATTAGTTTGTTTGGATCCGAAACAACTTTTCTAGTTGTCACTCTAAAATGGTAAGGGGCTCCACCGTATTCATACCATTCTGAAACTACTGCATCATCAAAAGCAGCTTTAACAACCTCTTCGATTACTGAGGCTGTTCCTTTCCTTCTATGCCATGCAGCAGAGTTTTTTACGAGTTCTCGCTTAACCTCAAGATGATAACACAACAAAAAATGTTTATCTCCATGTAACTAAACCTAAAAAAAAGGAGGCTTCCGACAAGTTCAGCGAACTCATGAGAAACCTCCATTAAGTAAAATGTTAAACCAATGTTAAACTTTCAACGTAACATCCTTCAAAACCATTGATGCTACAGGCTTTTTAGGGCGATTTTACATCATGCCGCCCATACCGCCCATGCCACCCATGCCGCCCATATCAGGCATTGCAGGAGCACCACCAGCATTTTCTTCAGGTTTGTCAGCGATAACCGCTTCAGTAGTTAAGAACATAGCTGCAACAGAAGCTGCGTTTTGCAATGCAGAACGAGTAACCTTAGCAGGGTCAACAATACCAGCTTCAACCATGTTTACCCATTCACTAGTAGCTGCATTGAAACCAATACCTACTTCTTCTTTTTTCAAGCGATCAACGATAACAGAACCTTCTAAACCAGCATTAGAAGTGATGATACGTACAGGCTCTTCTAAAGCACGAAGAACGATGTTCACACCAGTTTTTTCATCGCCAGTTGCATCTACAGCTGCAACTGCACTAAATACATTAACTAATGCGGTACCTCCACCAGAAACGATACCTTCTTCTACAGCTGCACGAGTAGAATTCAAAGCATCCTCAATACGAAGTTTACGCTCTTTTAATTCAGTTTCTGTAGCTGCACCCACTTTGATTACTGCTACGCCACCGCTTAATTTAGCTAAACGCTCTTGTAATTTTTCTTTATCAAACTCAGAAGTTGTTTCTTCTAATTGATTACGGATTTGTTGAACGCGAGCACCGATATCAGCCGCTTCACCAGCACCATCAACAACGATTGTGTTTTCTTTTTGAATTACGATCTGACGAGCGCGTCCTAATTGAGAAATATCCGTATTTTTCAATTCTAAACCAAGCTCTTCTGTAATCACTTGACCACCAGTTAATACAGCAATATCTTGAAGCATTGCTTTACGGCGATCACCAAATCCAGGTGCTTTCACTGCAGTACAGTTGAAAGTTCCACGTAATTTGTTTACTACTAGAGTAGCAAGTGCTTCACCTTCAACATCTTCAGCCATAATAACTAAAGGCTTACCTTGTTGAACTACTTTTTCAAGTACCGGAAGAATTTCTTGAATATTAGTGATTTTTTTATCTGTAATTAAAATGTAAGCATCGTCTAAAACAGCTTCCATTTTATCAGTATCTGTAATCATGTATGGAGAAATATATCCACGGTCAAATTGCATACCTTCAACCACTTCTAATTCAGTTACAAATCCTTTAGATTCTTCAACTGTGATTACTCCATCATTTCCTACTTTCTCCATTGCTTCAGCGATTAATTGCCCTACTTCTTCATCAGCAGCAGAAATCGCAGCAACTTGAGCAATAGATTGTTTGTTTTCAACTGGTTTCGCAATTTCTTGAAGTTGAGTTACTGCAGCAGCAACTGCTTTTTCAATCCCCTTGCGGATTACCATTGGGTTTGCACCCGCTGTAACATTTTTTAAACCTTCACGAATCATAGCTTGCGCTAATACAGTCGCTGTAGTTGTACCGTCACCAGCAACATCGTTAGTTTTTGTAGCTACTTCTTTAACAAGCTGTGCACCCATGTTTTCGAAAGCATCTTCTAGTTCGATTTCTTTAGCAATCGTAACACCATCATTTGTGATCAATGGGCTGCCAAATTTTTTCTCAAGAACAACATTACGCCCTTTTGGACCTAAAGTTACTTTTACAGCATCTGCTAATTCATCTACACCGCGAAGCATCGCTCTGCGAGCATCTTCACTAAATTGAATTTGTTTCGCCATTTTATATGTTACCTCCTCAAATTAAAACCTTATATATTTATGCTAAAACTGCAAGAATGTCACTTTCACGCATGATCAATAATTCTTGACCGTCGTATTTTACTTCTGTACCTGCATATTTAGAGAATAATACAGTGTCTCCTTCTTTTACTTCAAGAGGAACACGCTCTCCATCTTTTAAAGTACCGCTTCCTACAGCAATAATTTTACCTTCTTGAGGTTTTTCTTTCGCTGAATCTGGTAATACGATACCGCTAGCTGTTGTTTCCTCCTTCGCAACAGCTTCTATCACTACGCGATCACCTAGTGGTTTAATCATAGGTAATAACCCTCCTTAAAATAAATATGTAATGTGAGTTACATTATTTTGGTATTATTAGCACTCGGATTAGTATAGTGCTAACAATACTATTTATCATACTCATTTTATTTCCATTTTTCAAGTCATTTAAGTAAATTTTTTGTTAAAATCATAAAATCAATAAAAAAACACTATACTTGTGCACTACTATTCACAGGTATAGCGTAAATTCATTAATCCTAATCTATAATCTCATTACTTCTCTCCGTATTCCTCTTCCCATGCACGCTCCATTTCTAGTTGTTTTTTAAACACTCTCTTAGATAGCAATACACTGAATTCATATAGTAGGATCATAGGAACAGCAACAATTAAAGCTGTTATTGCATCTGGAGGTGTAACCAATGTACCTAAAACAACTAATGTAAAATAAGCAAACTTTCTCACTTTTTTTAAAAGATTTGGATTTAATATTTTTAATTTCGTTAAAAACATCACAACAACCGGCAATTGAAAGATCACTGCCAGGGGAATTAGAATATTAAACATAAAAGAAAAATATTGAGCTATTCCATAGGTTTCAGTCAATCCCAAGCTTTCTGTAATCGTAGACGTAAATAAGAATGCTAAAGGAAATACTACAAAATAACCGAAGGACAACCCGACTAATACCATTAAAAAAGCAAAAGGAACGTATGCCAATGAAGCTTTTTGTTCTTTAGGTTTTAATCCTGGTTTCACAAATGCCCAAACTTGAAACAAAGTAAAGGGAAGTGAAATGACTAATGCGAAAATAAAAGCTACATTGACATACAACCGAACAGAATCCCAAGGAGATAATGCATGTAAACTGATATCAGGTGCTGCTTCCATTAAATACTTGATGATTGGTTTTGCTATAACAAAACCTGCCACCATACATATAACTAATACGATAACGACCCAGATAATACGCTTGCGTAGTTCACCTAGGTGCTGAACTAAATCCATGTCTTGTTTAGAACTCATCTCTACTCACCAACTTATTCAGGCAATCTTCTATTATCTTCCTTCTCATTTTTACTTTGTGTTACTTCTGCATCACTGATCTCTTTTCTTGACGAATTTTGATTCTTTTTGTCATCCTCATCTAAAATACCATTCGCACCTTTTTTAAATTCCTTTAACGTTTTGCCGAATGCACGGCCCAACTCCGGAAGTTTATTGGGACCAAATAAAACTAGTGCAATAATTAAAATCAAAATAAGCCCAGGTATTCCTATCGCTCCAATACCCATATTAAATTCCTCCTTCAAGTTCATTATTTATTTAAACCATAACGTATATTGCGTACTCAAGTAACGATAATATGAACTGCTCTATACATTTTGTGAACAACCTATATTCATCATTATAACTTAACAATTGTGTAATCCACCATAGCCTAACACAGTAATATCTTCCTTTTCAATTTTTTCACCTGCACAGATTCGAGGCAGCAAAACGTCAAATGAAGTATAAGGATCATGCATGACACACCCTGGCAGCCCCATGATAGGCGTACCATCTAAATAAGCCATCATCAGCATTGAACCTGGCAGCATAGGAGTTCCGTAACTCACAATATCTGCTCCCGCTTGTTTAATCGCACCAGGTGTTCTGTCATCGGGATCCACGGACATACCGCCTGTAATTAATATAAGATCGACTTTTTCCTCTTTAAAATCTCGAATATGCTGTACAATCGTTCCAGCATCATCAGGTGAAAAGCGCTGCTCCACAACTTCAGATCCAAAATCAGCAATCTTTTGTTTCACAATGGGTCCAAACTTATCCTTGATTCGACCTGTGTAAACCTCTCCCCCAGTTGTGATCAATCCTACCTTTAATTTTAGAAACGGTTTTACTTGAATGATGGACCTGCTGTTGTGATTTTGTTTAAATTGCTCGATCGTTTTTTCAAACAGCTCAAGTTTCTCCTTTTTAACAATTAAAGGGATCACTCGGGTTCCAACAATACCTTGATCCGCTTCTACAACAGAATTGTTTTTCAAAGTCGCTACAGCTATCTCATCTATTTTATTAAGCTGATGTATGAGCTCTGGTTCTACTTTAGCTAAACCAGGAATTATGGATTTAATCGTTACCTTTCCTTCATGCGGTTCCGTCAATTCGACATTTTCACCTTGGACAAGGTTAGCCATTTGTATCGCTGCATCATTCTCATGAAGATATCCTGCTTTTAAATTTAAAATATAAATATGCTCTTTACCAATATCAAGCAATTTAGGAATGTCATCTTTCTGAATCACATGCCCTTTTTTAAACAGTCTGCCCTTAAATTCACCAGGAATAATTTGAGTCAAATCATGAGCTAAAACCATTCCAACCGCATCTTCAGTACGTATCTCTTGCAACATGTTATCACTTGTCATGATTTATGCTCCCCTTCCACTCCTTTGAGAATAGCAAGTGCGTGAGGCAATTGATCAATAATGACTTGTAAATTTTCATGTACACCTTTCGGACTACCTGGTAAATTAATAATTAATGTTGTTCCTCTTATACCTGAAACAGCTCTTGATAACATGGCACGCCTCGTTTTCAACACCGAAGCTGATCTCATCACTTCTGTAAATCCAGGGACTTGTTTTTCAACAACTTTCAAAGTCGCTTCTGGTGTAACATCCCTAGGAGCAAACCCAGTTCCCCCTGTAGTTAAGATCAAATCGACTTGATGTTTATCTGCCATTTCAATTAGTGCATCCTCAATATGATGTTGTTCGTCTGGAACGATTTTATACATTTTAACGTCCCCATTGATCTCTTCTTCGATCAACTCTCTGATCACCTGAGCACTTACGTCTTCTCTTTCTCCTCTGGAGCCTTTATCACTTGCTGTTAAGATTGCTACTTTCCAGCGCATTGTGTCTCCACCTCCATTTACTCCCTGTAGTAATCCCCGCTTTTACCACCTGTTTTTTCTGCTAAATAAGTGGGACCGATGACAATTGCTTTTTCCAGCGCTTTGCACATATCA
Organism: Chengkuizengella axinellae; assembly: GCF_030730905.1. Lineage (GTDB taxonomy): Bacteria > Bacillota > Bacilli > Paenibacillales > KCTC-33759 > Chengkuizengella > Chengkuizengella axinellae. The sequence goes on from NZ_JAVAMP010000017.1 coordinate 8,747, forward strand.
TATACCGTTAGCGCTGCTGCAGATGCAGCTGTTAAAGCCTCCATCTCAACCCCTGTTTTCCCTATTGTACTCACAATGGCTTCAATATACAATTCATCCTGGTCATTATCTGAAAAACGAATATCTATACCTGTAATTGGGATTGGGTGGCACATAGGAATCCAATCGCTGGTTTTTTTAGCAGCCATAATCCCTGCTACCTGTGCTACAGCTAGTACATCCCCTTTTTTAATTTTCCCTAGCTTTATGGCACTTAAAGTAGTGGGCTTCATTTTCATTGATGTTTTGGCAAGAGCCGTCCTTTTGGTTTGATCTTTTTCTGAAACGTCAACCATCCGTGCTCTTCCTTGATCATTCATATGAGTAAATGTATTTCCTTCTTTCAAACCGCATTTCTCCTTCAAGTATATTCTATCTTAATTTTAAAATAATTATCTGCTGAACATGTTACAAATTCATTAAATGAACATTAATTTTATCTTATACTTCAAAAAGATTTTCGAGTGCTTTCTTTATAATACTCCTTTTTCCGTAATCACTTGATCCATCCTATAATCATGTTCTTCAATTGGAATGTTTTCAACAATTTGTGCATCATATGCAACGGCTATTTTGTAGGGTTGTTTTATACCTAATTTATCATACCGCGAGAAAAAGCGATCATAGTACCCACCACCGAAACCTAGTCTACCTCCAGATGAATGAAAAGCAATTCCAGGGACAATGACAATTTTGATCTGAGATAGATCATGACAAATATCTGTATTTGACTTAGGTTCCAAAATACCAAACTTTCCTGCTTCAACATCTTGTAAGCTATGTATATGATGAATCTCCATTTCATAATTATGAACTACTTTCGGAAGAAAAACAGATCCTCCTGATTTCCAGCACCAATCCATTAAGGGTGTGATATCTACTTCATTTTTAAAAGGCATGTACATTAACAGTTTGATTGGCTGCTTCTTATTTAATGTTCCCTTAAGGAATTGAATCATGTGATTACAGATTTGTTCTGACTTGATTGTTCTTTCCTCCAAGGTGATTTGAGCCCGTACTTGAAGCATATGATTTCTTAATTCCAACTTTTTATTTTTTATGGACATTGTTCATATAACCTCTCCATATTTATTCATAATTATATGTATTCACCATAATTTTATCATGTATATGAAAAAAAGACTGCTTTTCAATAGAAGGTTATGCAATCAATATATCTATTACTCTAATAAAATTCTATTTATAAGCAACAATTTAATCAATAAGAATACAATAAATATTGAATATTTTTCCTTCGATGACCTTTAGAAAATAAAAACGAAAGAAATTTATGTATATGATGAAGAAGAATTTATACTATCCAAAATTGAAATCTATTATGATCCTGCATTAAGGAAAAGAGTTATCTTAGTGTATACAGAATGGATAGTGTGAATATGGAAAGAATACGGGTTGATGAGGGATTAAACAATATTTATTCTACTAGCTTTACGACTTCTGGTGTTTTTTTCAATTAATTACAACAAATACTACAGAATACACACAGAGTTCAGATAGTAAAAAACAAAATGAAGCCATGCAAAGTAAGATGATAAATGTAAATACGGATATTGTAAGTACTATACAGCAATACATCTTAGATAAAAACTATTAATAAACATTACGAATATAAATACGAATAATACATTGAACTAAACATCTCGAATTTAAAGAGATGTTTTATTCTTTATGAGATATTAAAAGAAATCAACCACGAATTAGTACATCTCTGTCATCGATACTTCCGCAACTACAGGCAAATGATCTGAAGCTTCAGAAGGAATTGTCCAGCTTTCCGTCATTAATAAACCATTGTTCGTGAAAATATAATCGATCTCCAATCCACTGATTATAGTGGCAGAGTCTGTACGTGAGCTTTGCCATGTTTCTGTTACAACCTGCATTAACTCGTGATCATATGTCATATTAAAGTCCCCCATTAAAACAATAGGATTTTCTTTCTCTTGTATATGTAACATCAATTGCATCATTTGTGATTCCTTTTCTTCATATGTCAATCCCAAATGTAAATTGATAATTTCTATTAGACCCATTGGTGTTTCTACTTCTACTAAAATAGCACTCCGATCTTCTATGTTCCCTGCTAAATAAATCATATCAGTAGATAGTATAGGATAACGGCTTAATATGGCATTGCCATATTCCATAAAACTAAACTGCAAACTTGGAACAAATGCCCAGTACATATTTAACGCTTCTGCAAGCTCCTGTATTTGATCCTGCATGTCACTTCGGATGTGAAATCGATCCACCTCTTGTAAACCAATGATATCTGCTGCGGATTCCTCTACAATCTCTAAAATCCTTTTTAAATCCACACGTCCATCCAAACCTTTTGCATGTCTTATATTATAAGTCATCATTGTTAATTCTGTTATATCTTCAGACAACACACTAACTACTTTCTTTAAATGATCTGATCCTATTGTTATATTATTTTGTACAGATGGATAAGAAAAGCTAGAAGTAAATAAAACGATGAATACAATATATAGAAAGCGTTTGCAAAAGGTAATGAATTTCATACAATTCCTCCCTCTAGTATTTCTCTTTTCTTATATGATACATTACCTAGATTGATCAGCCTAGTTATAAAATTTGGCAGTAGAAAGCTACTTTGAAGTATAGATGAAATTAAGTTAAACTTGAGAGTGTACTGATATGTTGCGTTATAAATCATAAAATCAATCTAATTAATAAAGAGAATCTAAAATATGCTGTACATGAGAAAACAAAGAATAATATAGATATATAGTCATGATGGAGGTAGTAACAATGCTTTTACAAGCATCTAATATAAGCAAAAGTTATGGTATAGAAACCATTTTATCCAATGCTTCAATACAAATTGAAAAACAAGAGCGTATCGGAATTGTTGGTGTAAACGGTGCAGGCAAATCCACTTTTATGAAGATAATCGCAGGAGAACTCTCTCCAACTTCAGGAGATATTTTTAAAGCAAAAGAGATTAGCATAGGATATTTAGCACAAAACAGTGGTTTAAACTCTGACAAAACCATATGGAATGAAATGATGTCTATTTATGATGAAGTATTAAAAATGGAAAAGGATCTTCGCTCACTTGAGCAACAGATGTCAGAACCAAAGATCATTAATAATACAAAGCTATACGAACAAACATTAGAGCGGTATTCAAAGCTTTCAGACACCTTTAAAGAACAAGGCGGTTATGAAGTAGAGGCCAATATCAGAGGTATTCTGCATGGAATGGGTTTCTCGAAAATCCCATCAGATTCCGTAATTGAGAATCTAAGCGGTGGGCAAAAAACTAGACTTGCTCTGGCTAAGCTGCTTTTACAAGCACCAGATATCATATTACTGGATGAACCAACCAACTATTTAGATTTAACAACCTTATCATGGTTAGAAAGCTTTTTACGTTCATACCAAGGTGCTGTTGTTGTTGTTTCTCACGATAGATATTTTCTGGACGCACTAGTAAATGTCATTTATGAAATTGAAAGAACAACGAGTAAACGATACACAGGCAACTATACAAGATATTTAGAAATAAAAGCGCAGAATTACGAAATCGAAAATAAAAAATACGAAAAGCAGCAGGCTGAAATTGCAAAAATGCAGGACTTTGTTCAGCGAAATTTAGCGAGAGCATCTACGACAAAAAGAGCGCAAAGCCGTCGTAAGGCACTGGAAAAAATGGACATGCTCGACAAACCGTTGGAAGGACTTAAAAAAGCACATTTCACTTTTCAAATCGACAAAAGAACTGGAAATGATGTGTTAAAGGTCAATGATTTATCCTTTCAATTTGAAGAAAAATCCCCGTTGTTTAAACATGTTAACTTCCATTTGTACAGAGGTGATTCTGTAGCGTTGATCGGACCTAATGGGACTGGGAAATCAACATTACTAAATACAATCATGAATAAATACAAACCTTCATCTGGTACTATTGATTGGGGGTCAAACATTAAGATCGGATTTTATGACCAAGAACAGAAAAACTTGAACGAAAGTAATACAGTGCTCGATGAACTTTGGAATCAATACCCCTACTTAGAAGAAAAACGAATAAGGACGGTACTGGGTAATTTCCTATTCTCAGGTGACGACGTACTAAAAAAAATAAGTTCTTTAAGTGGTGGCGAAAAAGCACGTGTATCTCTTGCAAAGTTAATGTTGTTAAATGCAAATGTACTTATTTTAGATGAACCTACAAACCATCTTGATTTATTCAGCAGAGAAGTACTTGAATCTGCTTTAATGGACTATGAAGGAACTTTATTATTTATTTCTCATGACCGTTATTTCCTAAATAAACTTGCCGAAAAAGTATTCGAGCTTTCTTCTGATGGAATGACACATTTCCTGGGAAATTTCGATGATTATGTCGAGAAAAAAACGGAGCTTGAAGAAGAAAAATTAGAGCAGGATGCGAAAAAGTTAGAATTAAATAATAAACACGAAAAAGAAGATGTAAGCAAAAATAATAAAAACTCGTATGAATTAGAAAAGCAGAAAAAACGAGATGAACGAAATCGTGCCCGTAAGATTGAAACTTTGGAAACATCTATTCATGAATTAGAAGAGGAATTAGAAGAAATAGAAAAAGAGTTGGCAGACCCAGAAATTTTTAATGATTATGTCTTAGTACAGGAAAAAACAGAGCTGATTGAACAAAAGAAAGCAAAGCTAAAAGCAGACTACGAGGAATGGGAAACATTATTGTAAATAAATGATCAATGAAACAAGGATAGATAAAGCATTAATCGTATCTATCCTTGTTTTCTGTTAGAACAACTTCAAACAAGTATTAATGTATAGACTCATTTAAAATATCAAATAATGAGACTTCTAATATACAAATGGAGGAGAAAATGGAGAAAAAGAAATGGATTATAAGAAAAGCTACCGTTGATGATGCAAAAAGCCTAAGTGAATGTATGATTTCAGCTTATTCAAAATATTTAACTAGACTTAATGGGGCAAATTTACCGCCTATGACGATTGATTATGAAAAAGAAATATCTTCTTATCCTGTCTGGGTAATTGAATCCGGAAAAGAAATAGCAGGTGGTTTGATTCTTATGTTTGAAAATCAACGCACCACTATCGCTAATATCGCTGTTCATCCCGATTTTCAAGGTAAGGGCTTAGGCAAAAGTCTGATGAATTTCGCAGAAGCTGAAGCAAAACGCAGAGGATATACGGAATTAAGTTTAGCAACTCATATATTACTGACAGAAAACATCTCATATTATCTGAATTTAGGTTGGGAAGAGATTGATCGTGATGATACTCGGGTTTATATGAGAAAATACATCAATTAAAAATACCAAGAAGATAGTTGATCTTCTTGGTATTTCTCTTCACAATTACATCTGTTCTGTTTTTTACCATGTTTCAAAAATCATTTCTGCATTCATCTTAGCGCCAAGCTCGTAACCTTCACTCGCTGCTTTTATTAATCCAGAAAAAGCATTTTTTGCATCTCCTATGACATATACCCCCTTGATATTTGTTTCACCGATGTTATTCGTTATATATCCGCCCATTTCATTCATTTCAATTCCTAACCTAGATGGAATACTACTTGCTTGTATTTCACCAGTATCCATTAAAAAACCACCTGATCTTTTATACTCAATTCCTGTACTTACAACGACCTTCTCCAATTCCCCATCTGATGATTGAAGTTCTTCGATTGGTGTTTCCACAAGTCTAACATCATGCTCTAATAATTCATGTTTCTGTTCGTTTGAAAGCTTAGTCGGCCCATTCGTAAATACCATTAAATCAGGACTCCAATGATAAATCATTTTGACATAATCCATAAGCCAATCTCCGTTCCCAAAGACCGCCAAAGGTTCATCTTTTCTCTCCCAACCATCACAATAAGGACATGGATATACAGACTTCCCATATACATCTTTAAGTCCTTTTATTGAAGGTAAAGCATCATGCATTCCTGTTGCAAAAATGATTTTTTTACTTATATAAACATCACCTTCTAATGTATGAACTCTAAATATAGAACCGTCCTTTTCAACATATTCAACCCTATCCCTTTTATATTGAATGTTAGGATATTTTTTTAACTGCTCTATACATATTTTTTTGAATTCTAGAGGCTGAATACCATCTCTGCTTAAAAAACCATGAGATTCACGTGTTACTTTATTTCTAGGTTCATTTGCATCAATAATAAACACCTTTCTTCTTGAACGACCTAATATAAGTGAAGCACTTAGACCTGCAGCTCCTCCACCTATAACAATTACTTCAAATGTTTGCACACTCATTGATCTATTATCTCCCTTTCTTTACAATAACTCTGATAGTGATATCCTCAGCTTCATCAATGATTTTATCACCTCATAAAGCATCTTAAGGTGTTGACCAAGGCAACAGTCAATAGATATAATATTGTAAAAATGTACCAAAGGAGTCTCTCACTATATGACAAACAGATATAAAATAGGAGAAATAAGCAAATATATTGGAATCTCTAAAGATACGATTCGACATTGGCAGAAAAAAGGCATCCTTGAGATCAATAGGGATGATAATAACTACAACGTATTTACAGATCAGGACTTTTTAAAAACCTTTAAAATCAACCTTTACCGTGATTTGGGTTTTAGCATCGCCAATGTGAAGGAATTGCTTCATAAGGAAGGAACTGATGAAAAAAAAGAACTGATAGAGGGTCGCATTAAAGAATTAGACCATGAAATAGAACAATTATTATATCAAAGAAATGTATTGAACAATGCAATAGAAATGCCTAATTCAAGAGAACTACATTTTAAATTGATAAAAAAAACATTTAAGCTAAAGAAGGTTGATTCGTATGTTCCTTCAAGCTCTTCAATTGGAAAAGTGATGAATGAAAAACAAATCTTTATCACAAAATTTGTGACTAAATCCTTAGAGAATCATGACATTTTTATCGAAGTGTCTACAAATGAAGATCTTGTTTACAGTAATCATACTTTTATTCACTGTTTCTATCCAAGGAAAAAACTTGAGAGTAGTACCCATTTTATGGAGCAAATAAATCACTTTTCAAAGGAAAATCATCTTCAACTAAGAGGGGAAATGATTGAAGTACATGACCTAAAACAACTCCTATTTAATGATTTTGACTATATAGAGTTTTATATTGCTGTAAAAACTTTTGATGAATAACAGACATAAATCCAATCACTCCTTCAATGAAGCTCATACAATATAGAAACAAAGATGAAGGTAATGAATATGTATGGGTGTTTTTGATGAAAACCTCTGCGATTGTTGTGTATATCCGATGAATTGTGTTTTAAAGGAGTTGACAGGTGTAAGGGTTCAACAAATCCTGATTATCCCAAATACAATCGATGAGATTGTATTTCAAGAGATCAGTGATGTTTTATAGATAATTTTGAAAATGTCAAACTGATTCACCTTATCTCCGGTCTAAGTCCTTACATGCTCATCAATGTCATCAATCTTCAGCAACAACATAGGAATAGCCACATACACAATCATCGTTGCTGCTGCTACAATACCAGAATCATTTACAAAAAATACAACTATCGTTCCAACCGTTGTAGCGTAAAATCCAATCATAAAGGAATAATATTTGTCATGCCACTCTTGAAACTTTCCTTTTGGTTTAAGTATAAATAACACAACCACAATTAAACTCGTTAAAAACACCTTACTCCACGCTGACACTTGAATAAGGTGCCAATTCATAGATACCTTCCTAATCACTGTATTTATAATTTGTTCTACGTTTCCTTTAAATAATCCATCCATCGCTTTACCTATATGGCTCACTTTGCTCTTGTCTGAAATGAATAAATCATTAAATAACCATAGAAGAACCAATGCTGCTATACCTAATGTACCGCAATATACTGCTAACTTTGCCCAATGGATATTCCGAAGCCACTTTTCTTTAAAAGCTTTCACCCAAAACACAGTAAAAGTGACAACTGCAGTAATTGTACCTCCTGCATTCGTCCCTAAAAATGGAGCTGCTAAATAAAAAACTACGATTAATAAATATACCGTAAGCATCCATTTTGTTATGTTAGGATATTTCAAGTATGTAATATAAAACAACATGGAAGCTGCTAGTGCAGTTGATCCAATTAGAACACCCATAAACTCATTACCGATTCCATAATATCTAGCACCAATCATAACATCATACCCTAATACAGAATGTTTCATCGCATATGCACCAAACATACCATCCAGTAAAATCATAAACGAAGTACATAAACTGATCAGTGTAAGTACTGTAATAACTGAAAAATATTGCAGCATTAAACTAAGCAAAAGGGTAATCATAAGAAAAAACAAAGCCTGAACTAAGACAGAATACCCTGAAAAATAACCCATCCAAAGCATGACAACTGGAGCAATAAGGATTGAAAATAAAAACGGGTTCACGATACGCGTCCATTTTATCCACTTTCCTATTGCTACAAGCAATGTAAGTATCAACACAATAACCTCATAAGTAACAAATGAGTACAATAGCATCGGCCTTAATTGATATACATTTTGAATTTTGTTTAATTCCTGCTCGAGCCAGCTTATATTCATCTCTTTATTCTCTTCAAATTTCGCAATATTACCTATCATTTCTGAAGGAACTGTTACTTGAAATAAGTGCAATAAACTTGGAGCAATATCCACATGTGAAAGAATGCCGGTACGTCTAGTTGTTGCAGAGGTTAGCAAACCAGAATCAAGTTCATGTTCATAGTAAAATAACGGGGATAACAGTAGCTTTTCCTCTCTCGCATCACGATGAACCTGTGGTGAGAATACGAATAAAGCATCATCTTGTCCCATATTAGAGATTACTTTTCCTAAAAAATCATCCATCTCTTTTAATATCTCTTGTTTTAACAGTTGAAAACGTTCCGGTGCATAAAAAGACTTATCCACATATAATCGATCTAAATCTCCTAATTCAATCAAAACCAAAGAATTTGGGGTTACACTTTGTAATTGTTCATAGATCCAGTCATAATTCGTTTGAATTGAAAAAGGCCGAAGTTCATTTTTAATCACAGTTTGAGCTCCAATATTCCCGAATGGAATTAAGCCATTTGAATCCATAAGCATAAGCGAAGCTAATCTCTTTTTTTCATAATTAGGGGCATCATTCAGTACGATTCCTCTATCGCGATTTCCATACAAATATGTAGAAACACCATTTTGCTTCAATACCTCACCCAACAACCCGATTTGTGACTGATAACGATTATCTTCATTCAACTCATACAGGACAGATATTTCTGGTACTACGATTTGTGCATTTTCATTTAAACTTCCATTATAACGAGCATATAAGGTTTGTCCGCTCTCTTTATTTATCGTTTCATCCTTATTCAATGCTTTGATATCCGACCTGCTGACAGTTGGCACACCTGCCCCTAAAGTGGCATATACATCATCAATACCACCACTGATTCGCACATTCACTGCTGCAGCTCTACTCTGCTTGTATAACAAAGAGAAAGATGACAATGGCTGTAACTGTGCTGTGGAAAACTCATAAAAGGATAAGCTAGGGATAGAAAGTACAATCACTTTGTTCTTTTTAGTTTCTGTAAAAGCTGAAGCTTCTTCAAAAACAAAAAAAATCACTATGAAAGCCATCATACTTAGGAATAAAAGCAATTTATTTTTCCACACCATCATTCACCTCTGATCTAAAACAGCAGCACATACACCTACATTTTCCCCATTCCAATACAGATACATACTAATCCACATTATCCACAACTTTTTCCCCAAAGAACGATGTCGTTTTACATCGAATTTACACGCTTTTTACACATTTTTTGTATTTATCCACAATATCCACAATTTTCTGTGTAAAACTTATCCTATATTTTCATCACATCCTTTATGCAGTATTTTCAGTGCATAAAGGTACTTTTCCACATTATTCACACCCTGTTGATAACATTGTGGATAATCTGTGAACTCCATCTTGTTTTTTTCCATTATGATTTGGTGGGATGAATACAGGTAGGATATCAAATCAGATAAAGGGTTTGTTTCCCTGGATGCATCACTGTTTCTTGTTTTAATTTTTAGTATAATATTAGTTATTATTGGAGCAAACGCAATACAGAATTCATCAAATGAAAAAAATCAATAGAAAACAACTGTAGTATAAACGTCTCATACCAAAAACTTTTTATATTACATGAAATATGTCTTATAGGAATCTCTTGGAGATTTTATTAATACAAAAGAGGGTGGGACATAAGTTGAAATCTAGCTGGTTTTTGTACAATAAGCATAATTAAAACCGCATGAAATCAAGGTTTATAAATTTGATTTCATGCGGTTTATTCATTTTTGCTGGGTTTTGTCCCAGCCTCTTCTCCTACCTTATTAAAACTACTTGTCTCCATTCGTCAACTTTCTGACTTCGTCTTCTAAAATACGTATTCTTCGATTTATAGTATAAAAAATAGGAACATAAATAATCACAATACCAATAATGACATATAAAGCATTTACCTCCATTTGATTGCTCACCTCTTTATTTCATTTTACTGCAAAGAACCGAAGTTTAAATACATAAAAAATATATTTAAATTTTGTCTATATTATAACTTACATATACCAGGTTTTACTATCATGTCTTTTCTATCAAAGCCACTTTTCTAATGAAAGACGTGGGTCCGCTTTTAAATCCATAGCACTGAAGTCTTGCTTTTCCCATTTTAAAAATGCTGCTGCCCCAATCATTGCTGCATTATCCGTACATAATTCTAAAGGAGGAATAAGCAGTGGAATTCCTTCTATTTCACAACGAGCTTGCAATGCAGATCTCAAGCCCCTATTCGCTGCTACTCCTCCGGCTAAAAGAAGTTGTTTGGCTCCATATTGCTTCACAGCTTTCAAGGATTTCTCCACTAATACATCAATAACTGAATTTTGGAAGCCAAGAGCCACTTGGGGTTTATTCAAAGTCTCTCCTTTCATTTTTGCTTGATTGACTACTGACAGCACCGCTGATTTTAAACCACTAAAACTAAAATCATACGAACCCTGCTCTAACCAAGCTCGGGGCAGTTCAATTTCAGCATCAGCAATTTGTGCTAGTTTATCCACATGTGGACCACCTGGGTATGGCAATCCTAAAGCTCGTGCTACTTTATCATAGGCTTCTCCTACCGCGTCATCACGAGTCTGCCCTATAATTTGAAATGAGCCGGGTGATTCCATAAATACGAGTTCAGTATGACCTCCTGATACAACCAATGAGATTAATGGATATTCTAAATCATAAACTAGTTGATTTGCATAAATATGTCCTGCTATATGATGTACACCAATTAATGGTAGGTCAAGTGCGCTTGCAAAAGCTTTTGCAGCAACGATGCCTACAATTAAGGCTCCTACTAAACCAGGACCTTGTGTAACTGCAACAGCAGACAAATCTTTTACGTCTATATTTGCTTCTTTGATTGCTTCTTCCATGATTAAGGTAATCGTTTCAACATGCTTCCTAGAAGCAATTTCTGGAACAACACCTCCGAACTTTTGGTGTGTCTCCATTTGACTTGAAATCACGTTTGAACAGATCTTCTTTCCATTTTGAATAATGGACACAGCCGTTTCATCACAGCTTGTTTCCACTGCTAAAATTGTTGTAGTAGTTGTTGTCATTTTGTTCCTTCCTTTTGCTCCAATTCTATCCACATAATCAATGCATCCTCATTATTGTCAGTATAATACCCCTTGCGAATGCCTGATTCGTAAAAGCCAAACTTTTTATACAAATGGATTGCAATATGATTGGATACTCTCACTTCTAAAGTCATTTTCTTCATTCCTAAATCCACTGCCATTTGAATCATCTTCTGAAGTAACATCTCCCCCATTTTTTGCCCGCGATATTTTTTTCGCACAGCAATGTTGGTAATATGTGCCTCGTCTATCACAGCCCACATTCCACCATATGCAGCGATATTACCTTCTACTTCCATAACGATATATTTTGCAAATTGATTATTCATAAGTTCATTATAGAAGGCCTGGGCTGTCCAAGGGGTAGTAAATGCTTCTGTTTCTATTTCATAAACTTGCTCTATATCAGCAATCTTCATTGACCGACTTACTTGTTCCATTCCTGATTTCCTTTCACTTCACTGGGGAATCTATTTTAAGATTTCTTTCTGCTTCTGCTAATTGAGTATAATTTGGCGTAAAGTGATGAGGTTCGTTTATTTCGCTTCGTTCCAAGTGTTTTAAAGCTAAAATGCCTATATCAAAAGCACTCATCGGTTTTTCAAAGCACTGTACTTTTTGTCCAGAAATATTTTCAAATGTAGATATTTCAAATTCAAAATCCTTGATATCCCCTACAAATAAAATTTGCTTTGAAAAAGATTGTGTTTTCAGCTTTTCACTGACTTCTTCGATCCAGCTTTCCATTAACCTTATTCCATCATCAATCACACTAGAAGATTCATTGTTCCTATGCTCATATAATCCAGTATATACTTGTCCTCTTCGTGCATTTAAAATCGGAATTATCCACATTGCAGTTCCATTTTCTTCAAGTTTGTTTTCATTCTTCAAGTCCTGATATAAACCATAAGATAATCCCTCTAGGCTAGAAACACCATGCAGCGGAATTTTCAATGTCCATGCTAATGTTTTCGCCACAGTAACTGTTATACGTACCCCGGTATATGAACCTGGACCATGTCCAGCTGCTATCCCATCAAGGTCTTTCATTTTCAAGTCAATGTCGCTTAACAGCTTTTGTATAGACGGAATTAGTTGGGTTGAATGGCTTCTTTCCGCTCTGAGTCGGATTTCATTTAAACATTGTCCATTTTGCAGTATCGCTGCAGTCAGCTCTGCTGTGGAAGTATCTATCGCAAGAATGATATTGTTGTCTGATTGTTTTACAGTTTTCATGAAAGGACCCCATTTTTTTTCATATTTTCACAACAGTTTATGTATAACTCTCCCCTAGGTATAATTTCAAACTCACGCTTTTGATCTCCTAAATGAGAAATGAAGATTTCTAAACGATTGGATGGAAGCAGTTCAGTGATTTTACTTGACCACTCTACCAAACAAACTCCGTTTCCATAAAAATATTCTTCCAAACCAAGTTCATCCGCTTCCTCAATAGATAATCGATAAACATCCATATGATACAGGGGCAAGCGCTCCCCTTCATATTCTTTAATGATGACAAATGTCGGACTATTCACAATTTCAGTAATGCCTATTCCCTTTGCAAAAGCTTGGGAGAATGTAGTCTTACCTGCCCCGAGATCACCATCTAATGTAATTACAATACCTGCTTGAGTTTGTTTAGCCATTTCTGTTGCTAACCGTTTCGTATCACTTTCAGATAAAGCTTGAAACTGATACCTGTTTTGTAGATTCAATTTGTTCACTCCAACCTGTTAATTAAAATGATTGTATCCTTCTTTTTGTATTTTTTTTATATTACCGTACTGATCTTTGATATGCACACCTTTTTGATCTATTACTTCTCCTAAGATGAAAAACGGAATTCCCTGTCGTTGAAAGCGGCTTTGTAAATATTCAACATTAGATCTGGATACTGTCCCAAGTAAATGATAGTCTTCACCGCCATATAAAATCCAATCAAGCGGACTTTTTCCAACCAAATCACAATATGCCCTCAATGTGGGATGTATAGGAATCATATCCTCGTTTATTAATATCCCTACTTTAGAAGCTTCGCTAATTTCATGAGCTTCGCTTGCCAGTCCGTCACTGATATCGTTTAAGGAATGACATCTTTTTGATTCAAGAAGAAGGCGACCTGCTTTCATTTGAGGAATCGGCCTTCGATGAGCTTGTACAAGTGGTTGAATATCTAAGGATAGTTTCGCAGAGGTTAGATGCCTCTCCTGCTTTTCCAATAAATAATGCAATCCTGCAGCAGAGCAACCCAAGAATCCTGTTACAAATAAAAGATCATTCACTTTAGCATTTGATCGGAGCAATGCTTGATTAGTTTCAACCTCTCCAGTTAAAGTTACAGATATATTTAAATGTTTTGGTGATTTGGACGTATCTCCACCTATGATAGCTACTTCGAATTCATTTGCACATTCGTACAAACCTTTATATATTTTCTTCAATCGAGATGAAGAGTAATGTTTAGGTATGCTTAAAGAGATAAGTGCATGCTTTGGTACAGCCCCCATAGCAGCAATATCACTTAAGTTAGAGGCGAGCGCCTTATAACCAACATCCTCATCCAGCATCGTATATGGATTAAAATGAATGGTTTCCACCATCGTATCACACGTCATCACAAGCTGAGAGCCTGGCGAATGTTGAACAACAGCCGCATCATCCCCTATGCCTTTAATGACACCTAATTTCTGTTGAAGTTCTTCAGATTGTTTTTTATGATTTAAGAATTGAATAAGTGCAAATTCATCAAGTTTACTCAAAAAACCACCTACTGCCTCATGTTTCGTATTATACTTCTAATTATAAATAAAACACCCCAAAAAGTGTAGTGAAGCTTAAGAAGCTTAATCCGAATACTTTCCGGGGACCCCATAACCATGAAAGTATCACAAAAAAGTGAAGCCAAGCTATGTAGAATAGTCCTATTACTTTTTGCGGGACCCGAAACCAAATATCCCAAAAATGTAGGTATAAATTAGTAGTGTATAATCAATTTACCAGTTAGAGGAGGGTGATGGATATGTATACAGACTTTCTATCAAAAAGAGTAACAGTTGAAGTGGATAGACCTTTAGGTTCAAAACATCCAAAATTTGATGCTCACTATCCCGTAAATTATGGTTACATTCCTAATACTAAGGCTGGTGACGGCGAGGAAATTGACGCTTACATATTGGGTGAAGATCGCCCTTTAGAATCTTTCGAAGGAACAGTCATTGCGGTCATTCATAGAAAAGATGATGTTGAAGACAAGCTTGTTGTAGCAAACGAGGAATTTCAAGTAGATGAAATTAAATCATTATTACATTTTCAAGAGCAATACTTTGATATCGAAGTTATCATTTTATAATTTCAAAAAACCTATCTTTTAAAAAATCCCAAAATGAAAATACAACTTTTCATTTGGGATTTGTTATTTCTGCTACTATTACTGTAATTCCTTCAATTTATCTACGGTAACCGTATCTTGTTCATTAGGATTATTGATTTCATGAACATTCACACTTCTCTTAACAGGATCCACTTTATCAATCCATATTTCTTTTCCATTCAGATACACGTTGATTTTCGCTTTTGAATCAAATATTTCTTGCGCTCTTTCAACATCCACTATAAAACCTCCTAAACCAACAAATTAAATTCCTTTTTCCTATTGTTTTGTTCTCTTATTCTCCAAATGATTTTTCTTTAATATCATTCTTATCATCCATTGTATCTGTTGTTGATTCATCAATAAGTCCATTTTGCAAGGTCACTTGTCCCCCACCTAATCCTTCATTCACCATACGATCGACATCCATGAAATGATTTTCTCTTCCTTCATTTTGCCCTTCCTTGTTTTTGTTTTGTTTATTTTCAGCCATTGTTATGCTGTTTACCTCCCTTTGAATGAGATGCCCATTCATTATATTTGTAAAGCAATCCCTTGTTTAAATGATACCCACTCGTCATTATTTTTATCACGTTCTACATGTTGTTAGTAAAGAAATCAGAAGATACGGTTAATTTTATTTTTCATTGTAAATAATGAATAAAAATATAAGAAGAATTTATTCATTGAGATTATTATATAAGGAGGCAATTTGTATGCACACAATGTGGAAAGGAGCTATTAGCTTCGGACTAGTCCATGTACCTGTTAAAATGTTCTCTGCAACAGAAGATAAAGGCATATCCATGAAGTATATCCACAAGGAATGCGGAACACCACTTAGTTATGTTAGAAAATGCAAACACTGTGACGAGGAAGTAGAATGGGAAGCCATTACCAAAGGATATGAATACGAAAAAGGGAAGTTTGTCCTTTTTGAAAAAGAAGAACTTCAACAGCTCGAAACAGAAACAACCAAAGAAATTCAAATTTTAGATTTTGTGCAATTGGAAGAAATTGATCCAATCTATTTTCAGAAAACATATTACTTATCACCTGGAGAAACGGGAGCAAACGCTTATTCTTTATTATTAGAAGCGATGAAGGACAGCGGAAAAATTGGCATTGCTAAAATATCTATCCGTTCAAAAAGCAGTCTTGCAGCTTTAAGGGTTCTAGATAAATGTATTACACTTGAAACGATTTATTATCCAGATGAAATTCGAGCCATTGAAAAGATTCCTAATCTTCCCGAAAATGTGGATGTCAAAGAAACTGAATTATCCATGGCAAAAATGCTTATAGATCAATTAACCAAACCTTTTGAACCTGAAAAATATCACGATGACTACCGTGGACAATTACTTGAACTTATAGAAAGTAAGGTTTCTGGTCAAGAAATTAAAATTGCTCCTAAACAACAAACGGCTGATGTTATTGATTTAATGACTGCTTTGCAAGCCAGCTTAAACGCAATGGATACAGGTGACCAAACACCAACCAAAAAAACGACTGCAAAATCTAAAACAAAGAAAAAAGAGACAGTATCTTAATGAAGGAAGATGTTTATGACGTTACAGCTTCCTAAAAAACCGATGTCCCCACTCTTAAATGAGCAGATCCCTAAAGGAGATGAATGGGGTTATCAACTCAAGTGGGACGGTGTAAGAGTTTTAGCAGCCATTGATCATGGTGTTATAAACTTGTTCTCTAAAAAACTGCTTAATAAAAATGAAACCTATCCAGAAATCATGCAGTTGTTAAATGACCCTAATCTATCCGTCGGTTTTAACTCCATTTTATTGGATGGAGAAATCATCGTATTTGATCAGGAAAGCAAAAAACCAAATTTCAGTAAAGTGTTGCAGAGAGAAAAAACAAGAAGCACCTCTATGCAAACTAAATATCCCGTTTCTTATGTTCTCTTTGATCTCCTCTATCTAAATGGGGTTGATTGGAGAAAGAAACCGTTTAGGGAACGGTATAAAATGCTACAATCTCTTTTCCCTAAAACATCCTCCTCTCTATTTGTAACGGATTTATTTTATGATGGGGAAGACTTATGGAATTGGGTTGCCTCAAATCAGTGGGAGGGCATTGTCAGCAAGAAATTAACCAGCACTTATCATGATGGGAAAAAACATACCGATTGGTACAAGAAAAAAATCACTTCATTCTTCGATGTGCAAATTGTTGGGATCACTCTAAAAAACAAGTTTCTTTCAAGTCTGGTTATGGCCTATAACGGTTCGTATTTTGGAAGAGTTTCATCTGGGTTGAATCAACAATGGAAGGAAGTTCTCTTGTTATATTCCAAATTACATCTAGCTAATAATTCTTTTTTCACACTACTTCCTCCAGATTTAAAAGGAGAGCAAATAACATGGCTGAACAAACCTTTTCCTTGTAGGGTCAAGGGGTTAGAGATTACCTCATCAGGAGTATTACGACATCCCCAAATCGAAAAAATTGATATCCATCAATTGTACCCGCAAAAGTAATCACACCTTCCTTATAAAAGAATCGTTATTTAATGGAGGAATATGTATGTCCAGTGTTACAGATAAAGTGCCACTCATTGTAGAAGGTCATGAGATCCTGATCTCCAATCCTAACAAGCCGTTATGGCCTAAAATTAAAAAAGTGGACTACTTACAAAAACTTGTACAAATTGCTCCTTATTTATTGCGATACTGCAAAAATAGATACTTAACAACGATTCGATATCCTCATGGATATGGAGACAAAACTTATTTTTATCAAAAAAACTGTCCAGAACCGAGACCAAGCTTTGTAAAAACAGCCAAACTCCATGAGATTAACTATGTGAATTTAGATTCCGTAGCTACTTTATTATGGCTCGGTAATTTGGCCTGTTTAGAGTTTCACCCCTCTTTTCATTATATCGATCAGTCTTTCCCAGCGGAGTGGGTCATTGACATAGATCCTTCAGTAGAAAATGAACCTAGGCTGATGGATGCTGTCCTTTGTATAGGAGAGCTTTTAGAAACTTTACATATTCAATCTGTCCCTAAAACCTCTGGAGCAACAGGAGTTCAAATTGTGATCCCCATCATACAAAAGTATAGCTTCGACCAGTTAAGAAAAGCGGGACAATTTATAAGTGAGTATCTAGTTCATAAATACCCAAATCTATTCACCATTGAAAGACTTAAAAAAAATCGTGGCCACTTAATATATATTGACTATCTCCAACATTGGCAAGGAAAAACTTTAGCCGCCCCCTATACACCCAGAGCACGTGAGCTTGCTCCCGTATCTACTCCCCTTCATTGGCATGAAGTCAAAAAAGATTTGCACCCAAAAGATTTTAACCTTTTAAATATCGAGGAACGCTTAAAACAAGAAGGAGACCTCATCCAAAAAGTAAAACCTCAGCAATTAGACCATTTATTAGAGCATATATCCAACTAATACATATTGTAGTGAGATTTGGAGAAAATACTTTCATAACCCGTAATTTGACATCTTGATTTACAGTATTGGGGAGGTTAGTATGTTTTTTTCTAAAAGCAAGAGCAAAAAAAAAGCTAAAACTTATATTGATTACACCTTTGTTGATGAATTAAAAGGTCAGCCTATATCTAATTCGCTGGAGGAAAACAAAAAAAAGCTAAAATATCTTTTCAATGACTGCTCTGATGTCAGCATTTCAGAGTTTCAAATAAAAAATGGTCAAAAAGCGCTGTCTATTATCATCTCTGGTATGACAAATCCTGAACTAGTCAATCAAGCAATGAAAGCCATGATGAATACAGAAAATGACGCATCAGGCATAGATGATTTGAGAAATGTTGTACTTCCTTTTGCTCAGGTCGTTGAAGATCAAAACCTTGGGGATTTTTTAATGCATATATTAAGCGGGAACTTAGGTATTCTTGTTGACAACGAAAGCACAGGATTAGCTATTGGTATTACTGGATTCGAGATGCGATCTATCAGTGAGCCTGAAACAGAGTCAAGTATTCGCGGTCCACGCGAAGGATTTATAGAAAATATTAGAATTAATACTTCCATGATCCGAAGGAAAATAAAGTCACCACACTTAAAAACAAAACCTTATCGTCTTGGTCGAGTCACTGGGACTGATCTTGCTGTAGTTTATCTTGACAATCTCATTGACCCCAATCTTCTAAAAGAATTGGATCGACGATTAAATATGATTGATATTGATGGAATTCTCGAAAGTGGATATATTGAAGAGCTTATCCAAGATAATATATATTCGCCTTTTCCTCAATTCAAATTTTCAGAACGTCCAGATACGGTAGCAGCAGCATTACTGCAAGGGAAATTTGCCATTATTGTTGATGGTACTCCTGATGTTTTAATTGCCCCTACTGTATTTATAAATCTAATGCAAGCAAGTGAGGATTATTATGAAAGATATATGATCGCTACATTAATTCGTTGGCTTCGATATCTATTTTTATTCCTTGCGCTTACAACACCTGCATTTTATATTGCTTTTTCTACTTATCATCAAGACATTATACCAACAACCTTATTGTTAAGTATTGTTGCAGCACATGAAGCCATTCCATTTCCATCGATTATTGAAGCTTTAATTATGGAAGTCACATTTGAAGCATTAAGAGAAGCCAGCGTTCGACTGCCAAAAACGATTGGGCAAGCTGTCAGTATATTAGGTGCATTAGTTGTAGGACAGGCTGCTGTAGAAGCAGGAATCGTTTCAGCACCTATGGTAATCGTCGTATCCGTAACTGGAATAGCCTCCTTCACAATTCCTACTTTTAATGCAGGGATTGCTATACGTCTGTTGCGATTTCCTATCATGTTTGCAGCCTCTTTATTCGGAATCTTTGGAATCTTTATGAGTTTGTTGCTGCTGTTGGGACATTTAGCAAACTTAAAATCATTTGGAGTACCGTATTTAGCACCACTAGCTCCTTTAAGATTAGGAGATTTAAAAGATTCTGTAGTTGCTGCTCCCTGGCCTTTTATGAAGAATCGACCTGAATATGTCACACTTCAAAATCAAAAACGAATGGGTAATGAGCTAAGACAAAATGTTGAAAAAAATGGGGGTCTAAAAAATAATGAATCAGAGGAAGTGAGTGATCCAGGTGAATAAAAAGAAATTGCTTTTCATTTCCTTATGCATCTTTCAAACATTATTTATGACAGGTTGTTGGGATCGAACCGAATTAAATGATCTTGCCATCGCACTTGCTACAGCCGCTGATATTGAGGAGGATGATGTTATCCGAACTACTGTACAGTTTGCTTTACCTGGGAAAATGGGAGGGGCTACTTCTGGCGGCGGCGGTGGCGGTGCAGAAGACAACATTGCTTATGTTGATTCGGATGTTGGGACTACTCTTCGTGAGGCTGTAGGTAAAATGCAAAGAAGGATGTCTCAAAGAATCACGTTTTCTCATCGTCGTGTATTTATAGTTAGTGAGGAATTAGCTAAAAAAGGGATTCGAGATATGTTTGACACAACAGCTCGCGTTGCACAAAACCGTCTTTCTGCCTACATCATTGTTGCTAAGGGAAAAGCCTACGATCTACTTAAAGCTGAGCCTCAGTTTGAACGATTTTCAGGTGAAAATATCTTATATTTAGCAGAAGCTAGAGGTGTGATAAGCGTAAATATGAGACAAGCTGCTCAATCCATAAGCTCTTTTGGCAGCGATACGATATTAGCTTATATGACAGTGACAAAATCTCAGCTTTCCAACGAGATTTCTGACGAAATAGAATTTTTAGGGTATGCACAGTTTCGAGATGACAAGATGGTCGGAATTTTCGAAGGGGAGCAAGCGCATGGCTTAATGTGGCTAAGGAATGAACTTAGTCCCTATACAACCATTGTAGAGATCAAAGAGGATAAATACGCTGCGATCAATATTAAAAATGGAAGAATCCAAATCAAACCAAAATTAAAGGAAGACCACATCGAATTTTCAATAAAAATAGATATCAATGCGAATTTAGTAGAGGATTTTTCTAGATCTGATATGACTAAATTAAATGATAAAGATTTGTTTAATCGCAAACTTGAAGAACATATCAAAGCAGCGGTTGAAGGTGCAGTGAAAGTCATTCAAGAAAACAAGGCAGATTCTGCAAATTTAGGGTTATTGGTAAATCGTCATTTTCCAAAACAATGGGAAGAGAAGTATGGTAAAAATTGGTATGAAGAATTGTCAAAGGCAAAGTTTACAATCATAGCAAATGCCAATATAACTGATGCTGGATTAGTGTCTGAAAATATTTCAAAAGGTGAGGAGCCAGAATGAGTACTTCTATTCAAATCAGCCTTTTTCTTATGTATTTAGTTACAATTGCAATAGATATAAAATACATTAAATCAATGAAATTGGCTGAAAAAGTGATATTTTATAGTATGAATTCGATCATATTAATTCTTATAGGATTAAGATTTATTTTTACAGAATTCCCCATGCCTATTGATTTCTTTATCCATTATGTTTCACCATGGGTTTTGGAATGGTCTCGTTCATAAAGAATAAGAAGGAGTCAAAAAGATGGATCAGCAGCAAATCATATCCCCACGGCAATTTTCTTGGATCTCAACAGTGATAATATTTACAAGCAGCCAGACTTTTGTTCCAAGAGAAGCCCTTTATATTTCACATCATAACGCTTGGTTCACTTATATTTTGCCATTAGTATATGTATTGTTTATAACGTATGTTTTTTATGAACTATGTAAGGTTTTCCCCAAAAAAAATATTTTTGAAATCTCTTTCTTACTATTCGGAAAATTTGTTGGTGGATTCATTAACATCCTGATGATCTTGTATATTTGGTCTTCTTTTATGCGTAATATATCCACCATTTCTGTATTTATGGACAGTACAATTTTAATTCTAACGCCCGTTTATGTTATAGGTATTATTTGCAACCTCATTGTCCAGCATTATGGAAAAATGAGTATAGAAGTAAGTGCTCGCGTAAATGAGTTAACATTTATACTGTTTATTACTATGGCGTTTTCTATGCCTCTCATGTTAATAGGAGACATCCAAGTTCAAAATGTACTTCCAATATTAAGCCATGGCGTAAATGGATTCTTTAAATCCAATACGTTAAACCTGGGATGGTTTGGAGACTTATTTATTTTAGGTGCTTTTTTACATACTTTATCTGTCCCAAGACAAGTCCATGCCTCTTTAAGATATGGGGCCATTAACGCTACTTTTCTGCTAACTTTAATTATGATGTTAACGATTACTATTTTGGGACCTAACATCGGGAGTAAAGCTATGTATCCTATATATCTTTTAGCTGAGCAAATCCATTTTACTGATTTTTTGGAGCGTCTGGAAATCATAATGGTTACCGCCTATACTTTCTCATACATGTTAAGCATGATTTTCATTTTCATTGCGGGTTTGATTGGAATAAGCAGTTTTACAAAACGAAGAGATTATCGAATTTACTCCTCATCCGCTGGTTGGTTAATGTACATGATTACCGTTTTATCTTTTTCTAATATTACAGACTTATATAATTTTGTAAGTTATAGCAGTGTGATCATTGCAATCACAATTCAAGTGCCTATTTTAATCTTATTTTGGATCTTCTCAAAAAGGAAAAAATATCGTAAACAGATCTCCGTAAAAGTAAAAAAAGAGCATAAGTACGGTCGTAGTTTTCGTTGGATGACCAACGGATTCATATTGCTGTCATTAGTGTTTATTTTTTTTGGAATATGGTTAGGTGATAAGATTGCAATTTGTGGAACCATAGCAGGTTTAGGCTTTTTATTAAGCTTAAGCAGCGCGTTGATCACATCACTATTAGAGATGATAAAATGCAACAAATTAAGGAGAAATAACCCATAATCATCTAATTTTTTTGTTTTAAAGGCAGGTATTTCAGCTCTTTTATAGAATTAAAGATTAAGGTGAATTGATTTATCATGTGAGAAAAATTTTTATAAAACAACATTATTTCTCACGATTCAATATTCAGCAGTAATCATTTTTTTCTATAAGAAGTAGATAACGGACTGCAATCACACTTTTATGTGGTTTACATCTAAAAAAGTTCACATCTTTGTGGACAAACGATGCATTAAAACATCTGTTCTATCTCAACTTTCAGTGAAGTAAACTTCACTGAAAGCAGGTTCACTTTAATGGAAAAAGGAGTTACATATGAACAAACTATCTAAATTTAAGTGGAAGAAAAAGAAGTTTACTTTTATCATTTTACAAGATGCAAACCGTTCCTCTATTCAATTTAAAATGTTGGATTTAGTTCTCTATAGTATTCCTGTCTTACTGGGACTTCTTATCCTTGCCATTTTCGTCTTTTCCACACTTCATCAAGGTGCCATGTTAAAGTTCGAACGTGTTCAGGATTCTTTAAAAAACAGTGAAACAGAATATGCAAAGTTGATTTCACAAAAAAATCAAACGATAGAAAGTAAAGAGAAAACGATTGCACAATTGCAAAACAATTTAATTAGTTTATCAGAGCAGTCAAAAGAAATTGAAACAAAACTTCATGAGTTAAAAAAACTAGAAAATGAGTTAAAAAAGATAACCGGTACTGACTCTACAGCTTTAACAAAACCATCTAATATAACATTGGAAAAGCAGTCAGTTGCAGCATTGACAGCTTCTTCTTATTTTTCACATAACAATAATAAGCTTGCCGAATTAGGAATTGGTGGACAGCTAATTCCTGTACATAATGAAGGTTTAAAGGAACTCTCAACAAATACATCAGAGGATTTAACTATATTAAGTGAAGATATGGACTCTTTATTAGATAGTTTAACAAATACCAAACAAGAGATCATAGAATATCAACAATTACTGAGCATTACACCTTCGATATGGCCAACAAATCATCAAAAAATTACATCCAAATTTGGTTATCGAAGAGATCCATTTACGAATGCACTTAGCTTCCATACAGGTTTAGATATAGGAGCATACTATAATGATCCTGTTTATGCAGCTGCAAATGGAACCATTAGTTATACAGGTTATGATCGTATCTATGGGAATCAAATTACGATCAATCATTCAAACGGTGTACTTACAAGATATATGCACCTAAATAAAATATTAGTTCAATCCGGTGAAAAGGTTGAAAAAGGTCAAAAGATAGGTTTGGTAGGTTCTACAGGAAGAAGTACAGGGCCTCATCTTCATTATGAAATTGTAAAAAATGGTCAACGGCAAAATCCAATGGAGTACATTCAATGACAGAGAACCTAACTTATACGGAAGGAATGATCTATATTGTTTAAAGGAAACAAGGGGAAAATTGTGGATCCAAATAAAACAGACACATTAGTAGGAGAAGGAACAATATTTGAAGGAAACATAAAATCAGAGGCAAGCATTCGCATTGATGGAAAAATTATTGGAGATATTCATTGTGAAGGTGATGTTACTATTGGAGAAAAAGGCGCTGCAATATCCAATATTACAGCTCGTAATATCACTGTAGCTGGCAAAATTGAAGGGAATGTAACCGCAAACGAAAAAATGGAAATTGCATCTACTGGAAAAGTAAACGGCAATATCTCCATGTCTGTTTTAACCATTGAGGATGGTGGAGTATTTGAAGGCAGCAGTAAAATGAATATGAATCAAGCAAGAGAAGGGAAACAAAACGTAAGCGATCAAGAAAAAAGAAAAAATGTTCCCGCGTAACTTATAAACTCCAGAAATAGAGGAATTCTTTGGTCACCCTAAATTCCTCTATTTTCACTTATTATTGGAAAAAAATCATCTGCTTTTCACTAACAAATTTATGGCTTCCTTCACTACTTCACTCGTATCATTCCCATTTTCTTGTTCCTCTAGGATGCAGTTCTCTAAATTCACTGCAACTATATATGCAATTGCTTTATCGGCAGCACTTCTAACAGCTGATAATTGGCTTACGACTTCCTTACAAGGTTTTTCCTGATCCATCATATTTAAAACGCCTCGAACTTGTCCTTCTAATCGTTTTAAACGTTTTTTAACGTCATCTCCATATTCCATTTATATAAACTCCCTTCACTCATACATGTATAGGTATATTACCACGAGTAAAAGAATGAGACAAGTGAGTATATCTTTAGAAAGGTTTAATTAAAAGCTTCCGGGTTTGGTGCTGCCACTTCAATTAATTTACCAGAGGAAAGATCAAAAACATAACCGCTGATTTCAACACTTTCCCCATACTTTTTATAAACAGGATGTTCTTTCACATTTTCAATCTGATTTAATACATTTAATTTAACCAACTCAAAATTGGTTAAATCCTTGCATTGCTGTTGGACATGTAGATTCTTTTGAATTTCAGATATCCATGTCATAATCCCTTCTTCTGCTGTTTGTGAATCCTTTGATTTTTGATCTAATTCTTGTTTTTGTCCATATTGTTGCCTCGTTTTACACGCAGCATCAATTCCACCACAGTTTGTATGACCTTCAATGATTATTTTTTTAATTTGTAAATGCTTCAACGCGTAATATAAACCTGCCGAAAAACTGTCATCACTTTCAACTACCTGGTTGGCAACATTACGATGAACAAAAAAATGTCCTAAAGGCATATTAGCTGTAATCGATGGACTAACCCTTGAATCACTGCAAGCCAAAACAAAATATTCAGGCGATTGACCTTGTGACAGGTTGGAAAAGAATATTGGATCTTGTTTTTTCATTTCTAAAATAAATTGTTCATTCTGTTTTGATAAATTTAGTTCTTTTTTCACCTTTATCACCTGCTTATCATCCAATGTTTAATATATGTTTTATTGATGCATATTGAATATTTTGTCCATATTTTTCATTCCAACCAGCTCTCTTCACTAAATCTTTGATTGGTCCCTTCATTCCAGTAATGATAAATTCAATCCCTGCATTTTTATAATTGTCTATTATTTTTTCTAATTCATCTATTGAAACAGCATCTATATCATTGACAGCACTAAAATCTAGTATGATTCTGTTTATACTTGGCTTTTTCAGTAATTCGTCACTAAATCTTTTTTCTATAAATCCCATATTAGCAAAATAGATGGAAGCATCAATTCTAAAAATAAGCGTATTTTCAAATGTTTTCGCTTCAGGATAACGTCTGATGTTTCTAAACAATCCTTTTTCCTTTAAATATCCCAATTCAGCAATGTGTGGATATGCACTTCGCCATATAAAAACAAGTAATGAAAATACTGCACCTATAATGATCCCTTCTTCAATCCCTAAAATAAGCGTCGTAAAGAACGTAAGGATTAAAGTCCATCCATCCATTTTTTTCACCTTAAATAAATGTTTGAATTCCTTAACATCAATTAGACCAAAAACAGCAACCATAATAATAGCAGCTAAAACTGCATTCGGTAAATAATAAAAGAGAGGTGTGAAAAACAGTAAAGTGATCACAATTAAAACAGCAGTTATAATAGATGCCAGTCCTGTACGAGCTCCTGCTTGATAGTTTACAGCAGATCTAGAGAACCCTCCTGTTACTGGATAGGCTGAAAAGAAAGATCCAACTACATTCGCTAGACCTAAACCATTCAATTCCTGATTGGAATTTATTTTATAGTTTTCTTTTGATGCAATCGCTTTTGCAACCGCAATAGATTCCATGAAACCAACAAAGGATATTGTTAATGCGATAGGCATTAAGGTGATAATGGAATCCATATCAAATGCTGGTAAAGAAAAACTTGGAATTCCAATTGGAACCTCTCCTACGATTTTCACTCCAACATCATTTAATTTATAAAAATAAACTAGTAACGTACTAACTAGTACAACGATTAAAGGAGCTGGAAATCGCGGATACTTTTTTTTGAATAGCCATAAAAACAGAATACTTCCAATACCAATGAAAAAGGTAATTAGATTCATTTCATTAATACGTGATCCCGCTTCAAACAAGGTATGAAAGATCGTCTCCCCCGATTCCATATCGATTCCCAACAAATTTTTTAATTGACTCATTCCAATAATTAAAGCAGCAGCTGAAGTAAATCCACTAACGACTGCATGCGATAAAAAATTGACAATAAAACCTAATTTAAATACACCCATCGCTAACTGGATAATACCTGTCATAAACATTAATAAAAATACATAGGACAAATATTCTTCTGTACCAGGATCTGCTAACACGGATACTCCTGAAAAAACAAGCAGAGAAACCATCGCAACTGGACCTACAGCTAATTGTCTAGAAGATCCCATAATGGCATATATAAACAGAGGAATCGTAGAGGCATACAAACCTATAACAGGAGGCAAACCTGCAATCATAGCATATGCCATTGCTTGTGGAATTAACATAATCGCAACAATTAATCCAGCAGATGTGTCTCCTCTAAGATCCTGCTTATTATAACGTTGAATCCAATCTAAAGCTGGAAAGATCTTTTTTAACATTATTGCTCCTCCCTTCTCTTCCTACTCCCATCTCTTAATTAATGGCTTCTTACTAGAAGTTAAATGTTTTAACTTTTAATAATAAATGTATTGTGGTTTGCCCTTATTTAGTGACTTTTGCGGTCTTTGCAAGTGGAACGTATAAGGGCAAATCACATTTTATACTTTTTAAAAAGAAATATTTAAACCTTCTTCGAATTTATGAAGCCATTTAATTATCCTCGTCTAATCCAAAACTTAAACAATCCATCCGCTTCAGTTGACTCCAACAATTCATGACCCGTTGATTTAACCCAAGCAGCTAAATCATTTTTAGCCCCTTTATCAGTTGCGTGGATCTCTAAAATGTCACCTGACTGTAAACCTTCTATCGCTTTTTTAGTTTTCACGATAGGCATCGGACAAGCTAAACCTTTAGCATCTAATACTTTTGTTGCTTTCATATTTTCATTCCCCTTTTTAATGAGTATGGTGTACTGCACAACGATTGGGACCAATTTCTAGCTCCTGCTGTTTTTCTTCAGCTGCTTTTTCCACACCTCGATTTATTCCAATAATTTCTTCAAAATTTGGAGGTGTTTCAGAGCTGGCAGATTGTGCAACATGTTCTACAAAATCTTCTATGCTTTGATTAGACATGATTTCGTTTTGCTTTCTAATTTCGCCTAATGTCTCTCCAATATACCCTGCTCTATTTACTTCATCTTCAAAATCAGCATAATGTGAAGGTAAAACAATCACATCATCAGTGATTTGAGATACTTTATTGTAAACCGTATCGTATAAGTCTTTAGCCCATTCTCTAGCCTTACCTCCTAAATCGGGTCTACCTAATCCGCTCACAAAGATGGTATCACCAGAGAATAATAATTTGTCATTTACAAAGAAGGATACGCTACCCGGTGTATGACCTGGTGTTTTTATAGCAATTACCTCCAATGAAACTTGTTCAAAATCTATCTTGTTGTAGTTTTCTAATGCCTTGAAGTCAAATACAGCACCTTCACTTTTCATCAAGTAATAGTTAGCACCTGTTTCTTCAGCAAGTACGCGCCCTCCTGAGATATGATCTGCATGAAGATGAGAATCTACGATATGAGTAATTTTCACATCTTCGTCTTCAGCTGCTTTTTTATAAATCTCTGTAAATCTTGAAGGATCAACGATGAGAGCTTCTTCGCCTGACACAACCATATAAGATAAACATCCCTTACCTACTCGAACAAACTGGAACACTGTCATTTTGTCATCTTTATATACTTCTTTTTTATAGAGATATTCGCTCCAAGATTTCATACCTCCTTTTAAATATGACGTAGCTAACCCCTTGTCGCTTAACATCTCCGCTACCATTTTAGATGAACCTTCTTTGGCACATACAACAATGATTTCTTTATCTTTTGGAATTTGATCCATGATTTCTTCTACTCCATCGATGAGATCAAAATAAGGAACATTTAAATATTTAATTTGTTTGCCTTCAATTTTCCAATCTTTAAAATCGTCCGTATTTCTCACATCTAAAATAAACAACTCTTCACCATTCAACACTTGATCAAATATTTCTTTTGCCGTTTTTACTGTTACGCTCATTTTTTTCACTCCTCATTTTTTTCATATTATATAATTTTTTTTATATTAGTATCAGATCATTCCTAAGCTCTTTTTAGAATGTTAACGTTACATTTGCGTCCTTAGCAAAATCGAGAAATGTCACTGCCCCGCCTACATCAATACCTGAAATTAAGTCTTCTTTTTTTACATTCATAACATCCATTGTCATTTGACAGGCAATCATTTTCACACCTAAATCTTTTGCCATGAGAAGAAGCTCATCAATACTAGGAACTTGTGCCGCTTTAAACCCTTCTTGAAAATGTTCTTTTCCCTCTGGCAATGGAAGTTGTCCACTTGCCTCTTTTTGAATTAGATTTAAACCTTCAAAAGTAAAGAATATCCCTACCTCTGCATCTGTTGCAGCTGATGCAGTTGCAATATTAAAAACTTTATAGGCATCAAATAAACCTCCGTTGGATGCGATAATAGCTACTTTATTTGACATGATAAAACCCTCCTGTTTTATTTCATCATTTTTATTCATTCAAATTGATTATTCTTGAATAAATTCCAGTATTCTTTTTTGATCAAAACCTAATACCCAATGTCCATTGACCTCGGCTTGTGGAACACCTAGCTGCCCTGTAGTATTGATTAATTTTTCTGCTGCTGCGGCATCCTTCTCAAGGTTTATTTCTTTAAAAGGAAGATCTTGCTCGTTAAGAAAGTTTTTTAATAATACACAATAAGGACAGGTAGACGTGGTGTAGACTGTAATTTGGTTTTTCATATGAATGCCTCCTTCTTCATTTTGTAAGACCTTACGTAATTAAACTCTTAGTTTGACCCTTCCATTCTGTCATTCCAGGAACAACATTAAATACTTTTTCAAACCCTGATTGAGTTAATTTTTGTGCTGCAAGGTCACTTCGGTTTCCTGTCCGGCAAATCACAAACATTTCTGCACCTTTATTTAAATTACTCATTCGTTGATCCAGTTCACCAAACGGAATTGAAATAGCACCAGGAATATGATTAAATGCAAATTCTGAAGGCTCTCTAACATCAAGAATGATGATCTGCTCATTACTCCCTAGTTTTTTAGCTAAATCCTCATTATCAATCAAATGTGGATGTTGTATTTCTTTTATTTCTTCACCCCCTTTTCTTACAAAATGGTGTATCACATTCCCTTTGTGAACCGTCCCAATATATTGATGACCAGTATTTTCACACCAAGCTTTTAAGTCTGCCGTTGAACCTTTATCCGTTGCTTCGATTTCCAAAACTTGACCTGGTTCCAATTCATTGATTGTTTTTTTGGTTTTTACGATTGGCATTGGACATGCAAGTCCTTTTGCGTCTAATACTTTATCTGTCTGAATATTTGTCACAAATAAAACCTCCATATATTTATTTAGAATAAGTCTATCTAAGATGCCATTGAATTCTTCATTTAAGGATGACAATATACCTGGTAGGGTATTTGTTCAATCAAAATTTTTTTGTACTACTTTCCCTTCCCATTCCAACATACCACCTACCATATTCTTCACATGAAACCCTTGACTTTCAAGAAACTGTGCAGCTATTCCACTTCGATTCCCTGAACGACATACCATAATATATTCTTTTGATTTATCCAACTCATGAAGACGAAATTCCAACAAACCTAATGGAATATGTGTTACCCCAGGTATGACACCTTGCAGAACTTCATCAACTTCACGAACATCAATGAGATGAATTAATTCATGATCATCTAGTTTTTTCTCCACTTCTTTTGTTGTAACAATATCCATATGAATAATCTCCAATCTTTAGTTTACCAACTACTTAATCCACCTTTTACATTAGTAATTTGTTTAAAACCTTGTTTTTTCAGTATTCTGCTAGCTTGTTGACTCCTTGCACCACTTTGACAAATGACCACAACTTCCTTTTCTTTAGATAATCCATTTCCCTTTTTAGAAACTTCATGTAACGGGATATTTTTAAACTTTTTAATGTGGTTCCTGCGATATTCTTCTGTAGAACGAACATCAATAAATTGTTTGTTCGAATCCTCAAGTTCAAGCTTCAACTGTGACGTTGTAATTTGTTTCACACCTTTTGGTGAACGTCGCTGTAAAATAAAAATCAAAATAATGCCTGCTATAATAACAATACTAACAATATCCATATTTACTCCTTTTACTAGACCTTCAATTAAATAAACAAGTTCACATTGCCATCTTCAGCATCAGCTAAATAAGCGGCAACTCCACCATATTCAATGTCATTCAATAGTTCTTCCTTTTGTAATCCTAATAAGTCCATGGTCATCGTACAGGCAACTAACTTTACGCCCTGTTCTTGGGCCATCTCTATTAATTGTTCTGGAGGCAATACATTGTGTTTTTTCATTACCTGTTTAATCATTTTCGGACCCATTCCAGCAAAATTCATTTTGGAAAGACTCATTTTGTCTACTCCTTGTGGCATAAAACGGCCAAACATCTTTTCTAGAAATCCTTTTTTGGTCAGCACATTTTCTTCCTTACGCAAAGCGTTTAATCCCCAAAATGTATGGAAAATGGTAACCTCATGATCATAAGCAGCCGCTCCATTAGCAATAATATAAGCAGCCATTGCTTTGTCATAATCACCACTGAACAATACAATTGTTGTTTTTTTCATTAGTTTGCGTCACCTCCTTTTTAATACCTATACCCCTAAGGGTATCTTTATCATAAATCTAATTTTACATTTCGTCAACAACATTTTGAATGTTTCCATAAAAAACCACCGATACTAATGGCATATAAAGATAGAAATTGAAGAAGGGAGGGGAGACAAATGAAGAGTAATACAGACTTCATATCACCTACACAGTTAATGTTGCTAATGATTACGTCGGTTGGATTAATTAATCATGTTCTTATCATCCCTGTTTTATTAGAAACTGCTCAACGTGATGCTTGGATATCTGTACTTATAAACCTCATTATTTATTCTATATGGATTCCAATTATTATTTATATAAAAAAAAGAACAAAGCAAAAAAACATTCATGAATTTATTGAATCAAAACTTGGAAAAGTAATAACGAAAGCTCTGTTTATCTTTATTGTTGTACATTTATTTCTACTGTCTACAACAACGTTAATTGCTACAATTCGTTGGACTATCCTGACTTTTTTACCTGAAACACCGATGTTTATGCTGACAATCACTTTTATATTGTTATGCTTTTTTACAGTAATCACTAGTTTAAGAACGATTACAAATATGAATATGCTGCTGCTGCCAGTTGTTGTTATTTTAGGTTTTTTTGTCTCCTTTTCTAATACACAATACAAAGACTATTCATTGTTAACCCCTATATTAGAACATGGCTTCCAACCTGTTCTTATCGGAATGATGCTCTCAGGATCAGGTTTAGTAGAACTATTTATCATCCTTTTTTTGCAGCACAAAGTTCATTCTAAAATCAAACTTTTTCCCGTGTTGTTAACTGGAATCTCTTTAGTTTTCCTTACACTGGGACCCTTAATTGGCTCTATTACAATATTTGGTCCTGAGGAAGCACAAAAAATGAGAGCTCCTGCATTCGAACAGTGGCGAATGGTCACGCTTGGACGTTTTGTAGAGCATGTAGATTTTTTATCTATTTATCAATGGTTGGCTGGTGCTTATATTCGCATCTCTTTATTCATGTTTATCATTCCAGAAACACTGAACATCAAAAAACAAAAAAATAAAGTTTGGCTTACACTCATTTTATTTATGATCATGGTCATCATTGTTCAATTACCATTTAGTGATATGCAATTAGCTAGTGTGTTATATGGATTTTTCATGCCTTATTCCTTCTGGTTTATGTTTATCATTTCAATATTAGTAGGAATATTAGTTTCTGTACAAAATAAGATGAAGCCAAAAAGAAATTAAAAAGCATACGGATACTTCAATATAAAATAAAACTTAAATTAAGGGAAACTACAGCTATGGTCATACCAAAAAAAACTAGTCAAAATCATTTTAAAGAACAAACGATAAAAGATACATTCCAATCCTGTTTTGATGTTAAACATCAAACTTTTCATTTTCAATCCAGTTCAAAAGATTATCTTGTCATGTTTACATACTGTGAAGGGCTTTATGATTACGATAAACTCAATAAAGTCATCATTCCTGAGCTTCGTCATTTTTTTGAATCAATGGAAAAGGAAAAATTAACAGATGATTTGATTATAAATGATTTAAAAATCGCCACATTACAGAAGGTTGAAACTAAAGAAAAAATGATTTCTAAAGTTTTAATTGGTGAAGTATTGATTTACTTTCAAGAACAAAAAACCATTTTCTCTATTGATACTTGCAATTTTCCTAAACGTGATCCACAGGATTCCACTACCGATGTACCTATTAAAGGATCAAGAGATGGATTTATTGAAGATTTAACCACCAACATTGCGTTGATCCGCAAAAGATTACCTTCAACCTCCCTGCATTATGATCAATACTCTTTTGGAGAAAAAACGAACACAAAAGTAGGATTGCTCTATATTGATGATAAAATTGATCCACACGTACTGAAGAAATTAAAAAACAAACTATCAAAAATTAAAACAGAGGCCATCTATAGTACTAAACAAGTAAAGGAGTTAGTTGGAGATATTAAATCCCCTTTATTTCCGATATTCAGCTATTCGGGCAGACCTGATTTTACAGTTCATTCTCTGATGAATGGTCGTTTTGTGCTTATCGTAGACGGATTACCATCAGTCATCATAGGACCTGCTGATTTCATGTTTTTGCTGGATAGCGGTGAGGATAAAGAAATGATTACTATTTTTGGTTTATTTGAGAGAGCTATGAGAATCATCGGATTTTTGATGGCAACTTTTCTCCCTGGTTTCTGGGTTGCATTAGTGTCCTTTCATCATGCCCAAATTCCCTTTGCACTGCTTGCCACCATTGTCGAATCAAGGCGCGGGGTTCCTTTCCCTTCAGCTTTAGAGGTATTCATTATGCTGATGTTATTTGAAATTTTTAGGGAAGCTGGCATGAGACTCCCCGTTGGAATAGGTCAGACTTTAAGTGTTGTAGGAGGACTGATTATTGGAGATGCTGCTATTGCTGCGGGAATTACCAATGCTACAACAATGGTCATTATTGCTGTTGCTGTTGTTTCAACCTATACCTTAGTTAATCAATCTTTAGTAGGGGCAATTAGTGTAATTCGGTATTTTATTCTTTTTGTATCTTCCATTTTGGGGATATGGGGATTCTTTTTATCCTCTTTTACGATCCTACTTTATTTAGCCAATTTAAGACCCTTTGGTGTCAATTATCTTACAATGACATCAAAGAGCCCTCGTGAATTTATGAAAACATACTTTAGAATTCCTTGGAGAAACAACTCATAATTCTCTGCTGATTTCGAAACATAGGATGAGGTAAATGCTGAAAAAACTACTTTTAATTTTATCTATTTTCATATTGCTTACAGGATGCTGGAATTCTGATGAGGTTGATCGCATGTTGTATGCACATGCTTTAGGGGTTGATTTTAAAGATAATCTCTTTGAGATTCATGTGCAATTTGTTATTTTTGGAGGTCGTGGAGGCCAAGGACGAGAAGCAGGCGGATCACTTACACCAACAGTTGAAAAAGGAACTGGAAAAACCATTGAGGAAGCACTATTTGATTTATATAAAGCTGTACCAGAAAAAGTATTTTGGGGACATTTATCTGCTATCGTTTTTTCCGATAATATGATGAAAGAAAGAGGAAAGTTGAATGACGTAATAGAAAAATTTATCCGATTCCCTGAAACTAGATATACCATTTGGATGTACAGCAGCAGCACGGAGGCTTTGGACGAAATATTAAAAGTAGGTTCGTTTAAAGATATGAATTTATCTCCTATTTTTGGAAGATTAGGTGATCCCAAAAATAATTATGAGCAAAGCTCTTTGATTAAACCTGTAAATTTTAATGACTTATTAATTGAATTAGACGAACCTAGCTATACGTCAATCATCCCATATATTCAACTTAAATCTGAGGGTAAAGAAGAACATATCAGGTTTAATAGTGTGAGTGTCCTATATACACGCAATGAATTTAAAGGAATCTTAAAAGAAACTGAAATTGATGGGTTCCGATGGATGCATTCAGATATTATCAATAATAATCTCTTAGTTGAAGATCAGAATAATAACCTGTTGGCATCGATTATCATTGATAAATTAAAAGTGAAAATCATTCCTGAAATAAACCATGGAGTTGTAACGTATCAAATTAAATTAAAAGCAAAAGCATACGTAAGTGAATTATTTGCAGATGTTACTCAAGAAAAGCTGACTCAATTAGCAAAGAAAAAAATTAAAGCTCAAATTTTAACAACTTACAAACTAGGATTAGACTTAAATGCAGATGTATATAGATTAACAGAAACTTTATATCGAAAAGATCCAAAAAAATGGAAAGAGCTCACATCCAATAACAAACTGCCTTTAACAGAATCATCAGTTGAAACAGAAATAAACTTATTAATAAAGAGTTCATCTAATTTGGAGTTAACCCCATGATAACTCTCTTACTAGGGTTCATTTTACAGAAAGAGAATTTCTGATAGAATGAGGAGATTTATTTTCTATTGTTCTAAGGTACTTTTTTGTCTACTTTTGTCTGTTAATCTAGAATTGTTGTAATTTTACCCATGTTATAATAATATTGACAGATTTGTGACATTCAACTATAATTTGAGATGAGTAATCTGTTAATACATACCAGTTAATAATTATTCCCTTACATATTACTTTTACCGCATCTGTTATGGATTTATCTACTATTAAATACTCCACTTTTTACTAGTAATCACATCTACTAGATTAGTTATTCCACTCCATGCTTTAAAAATCCATTACCTGTGTTTATTAATCTATTAAACTATCAATGTATTTATATGCAGTCTATTTGTGATAAAAGTAATGTGAATTGTTAAACGGTTAATAAAAAAAGTGAGGTGAAATTCGTCCAATAGCAGATACTCAACTCTATTATATTAAAGAGGAGAGATTAAGATGAAAAAAAGATTTCTTGTTGTTTTATCCTTGTGTTTAGTATTGGCTATGCTCATTCCTCAAGCTAGTGCACAATCAGAGATTACTGAAAAAATCAATAAAAGCGAAAAAACTTCCACCCCTGAATTTATTTCTGGTAAATTGACTGAAAAATCTAACAAGAAACCAAAAGAAATCCTTTTTCAATATTTAAATGATAAAAAGGATGTTTTCAAATTTGCTGAAGCAGCTGAAAGTGATTTTGTTGTACTAGATGAGTTTGTAGATGATTTAGGCTTCACTCATTTAAGATTACAACAAGAATATAAAGGAACTCCTGTTTACGGAGCTACCTTTACAGCACATGTCGATAGTTCAGGAGTGTTGACAGCGTTTTCAGGAACTGTTGCTCCAGAATTAGATAAAAAATTAAAGGGCGAAAAGAAAGTAAAGAAAAAAGATGCACTTTCTATCGCTGAAGAAGACCTCATTTCTTCCCTTACCGATGCTCCAGCTTATGTCATAGAACCATCTGCAGAGAATGTGATTTATGTAAAAGATAATGAATCACATTACGCTCTTCTCGTTACTTTTAAATACTTATATCCAGAAGTAGCAGACTGGAATTATTTTATTGACGCAGTCACAGGAGACATTTTACACAAATTTGATTCCTCTTTTAAAGTTGACTCAACTGGCACAGGAACAGGCGTTTTAGGAGATGAAAAAATATTAAATACAGACCAACAAGGAAACACCTTTTTCTTACAGGATAATACTAGAGGAGACGGCATTTTTACTTATGATGGTGAAAATGTAAGTCAAAACATTCTAAATAGACCACTTCGAGTCATTATGCGATATCTTCCAGGTACGTTATGGAGTGATGCAGACAATGTATTGAATGATTCCTATGATGCAGCAGCAGTGGATGCCCATTATTATGCAGGTCTAGTATATGATTATTATTTAGAAACATTTAACCGTGATAGCTTTGATAATCAAGGGGCAGCCATTAAATCTACCGTTCATTTTGGACAAAATTATCAAAATGCAGGTTGGTTAGGTGAACCTCTAAATCAAATGATGTATGGTGACGGGGATGGAGTTGAATGGCTGGACTTTTCAGGATCATTTGATGTTATTGCTCACGAAATTACACACGCGGTCACAGACAAAACAGCCAACTTGATTTATCAAGATGAATCAGGTGCCATGAATGAAGCCATGTCAGATATATTTGGTGTATTAGCAGAGTACTGGGCAGGTTTAGACCCAGATTGGTTAATGGGTGAAGATATTTATACACCTGGCATTTCGGGTGATGCACTAAGATCTTTATCTGATCCAACTGCATTAGGTCAACCTGATCACTATTCTGACTATCTAAACACAACTGCAGACCACGGCGGTGTCCATACTAATAGTGGTATTATTAATAAAGCAGCCTATCTATTGAGTGAAGGTGGAAATCATTCGGGAGTATCCGTCAATGGAGTTGGTAAGGATAAAATGGGAGACATCTTCTATCGTTCTCTTACCCAATACTTAACTGAAAATGCAACCTTCAGTCAATTGCGTTCTGCTGCTATACAATCTGCAACTGATTTATATGGATCAAACAGCTCTGAGGTAACCTCAGTACAGCAAGCGTTCGATGCAGTAGGTATCAATTAATATGAAATAACCTTTCAGGTTAATATTATTTTATTTTCACCAAGCTCCCCTTATTGATTGTTTCATTTTCGATAAGGGGAGTTTCCATGCCTTCAACTTTTTTGTGGATTAACTTATAATATATATTAGTTATAATGTAAACATTATTTATTATTGTGTCTATACGCTGTCAACTCCCTCTTCTCTAAGAGGGAGTTGACAGCATGTAGAATGTGATAAAAGGACAAGCTATATTGTAATGGAATTATTTAATTCATTGTTTTCTAAACAATCAAGAAGAGGTGCGTAGTATTAGTTTCTTAGATATGTTATCCAATATTTCAGAAGAGGATATCCGTTTATTTATTGAAAAATATAGAGGTTTTGGACCACTGCCAGGGATTCTACTTCCTTTGTTGGAGTCATTCTTGCCAATTTTGCCTATATTCTTTATCGTTCTGGTGAATGCTCAAGTTTATGGACTTGGTTTAGGTTTTTTATTTTCCTGGTTAGGCATTACAATTGGAAGCTATAGTATATTTCTCATTGCCAGAACCTTAGGCAAAAAGCTCAATGTTTATTTACAAAAAAAATATTCAACAAAGCATAAACCTAAGTTTCTAATAAAACATAAACATAGAATTCAAAAAGCAAGTCAAATCTTTCATTGGATTGAAAAGAGAGGGTTTAGTGTTATATTTATTTTAGCCTGCTTGCCTTTCGCACCTACATTTTTAGTTAATGTGGTTGCTGGTTTATCTGAAGTGTCTAAGCGTACATTTTTTATTGCCACCTGCTTAGGGAAAGCTTTTATGAGCTTTTTAGTATCTTTAGTTGGATATGATATATTGTCTGTTGCGGAAAATCCATGGAAATTAATTTTGACAACCTCATTATTGTTTATTATATGGATTGTTGGTAAAAGGTTAGAAATGAGGTTTGCATAATACCAGCAAAAAAGAAAAACTGCACCTCCAATTATTAGATGTTATCTAAATAATTGGGGTACAGCTTACTATACGAAAATCCCACTAAAAGTCAGATTCTATTCTCTTCATTTTAATCCGTTACAGCGCCCTTAGAAGCAGAAGAAACTAATCTTGCATATTTGTTTAACACACCTCTAGAATATCTTAAAGGACGTTCTGTCCATTGCTGTTTACGTTTCTGCAATTCTTCCGCAGAAACATCAACTTTGATTTCCTGTGTTTCACTATCGATTGTAACCATGTCACCTTCTTCTAGAAGTCCTATTGGACCTCCTACTTGTGCTTCAGGCGCAACATGGCCTACAACAAATCCATGTGTTCCTCCTGAGAATCTGCCATCCGTCATTAGTGCAACATCTCCACCCAATCCTTTACCGATTACGATGGCTGTTACAGATAACATTTCAGGCATTCCTGGTCCACCTTTTGGTCCACAATATCGAATGACAATTACGTCCCCTTTATTGATCTTATCCGCTAACAATGCTTCAGTAGCCGCTTCCTCAGAATCAAATACACGAGCAGGTCCTGTAATCTTTTTCATCTTCACGCCTGACATTTTGGCAACTGCACCTTCTGGTGCCAGGTTTCCTCTTAATACAACAAGTGGGCCTTGCGGTTTTAAAGGATTATCAAAAGGACGAATCACATCTTGCCCTTCTTTTAATCCTGGAAGCTCTGCTAAATTTTCTGCAAGTGTTTTTCCTGTAACCGTCAAACAGTCTCCATGAAGTAATCCTTGTTCAAGAAGCAACTTCATTACTGCAGGCACACCACCTACATCTGATAAGTCTTGCATAACATAACGACCGCTAGGTTTTAAATCCGCTAAATGAGGTACACGTTCACGAATACGTTCAAAATCTTCTAGTTGAAGATCTACATTCACTGAATGTGCGATCGCTAGTAAATGTAAGAATGCATTTGTAGAACCACCTAAAGCCATCACAACAGTGATTGCATTTTCAAAAGCTTTTTTCGTCATGATGTCTCTTGGATAAATGTCTTTTCTTAATAATTCAACAACTGCTTGTCCTGCTCTATTGCAATCATCTTCTTTTAATGCAGCAATTGCTGGGTTAGAAGAACTGCTTGGCAAGCTCATCCCCATTGCTTCAATAGCAGAAGCCATTGTATTTGCAGTGTACATTCCACCACATGAGCCTTGACCAGGACATGCATGGCATTCGATATCTTTTAAACCTTGTGCATCAATATCCCCTTTATTGTACTGTCCAACTGCCTCAAAAGCAGAAACAATATCTAAATCTTTACCTTCCCATTTCCCTGGCTGAATCGTTCCTCCATAAACAAATACAGCTGGAAGATTCATGCGTCCGATTGCAATCATACAACCTGGCATATTTTTATCACAGCCACCAATCGCAACCACACCATCTAAACGTTCTGCACCCATTACAGTTTCTATAGAATCAGCGATGACTTCACGGCTCGGTAAGGAATAGAACATCCCTTCATGACCCATAGCAATCCCATCTGATACGGTTATAGTATTAAAAATCAATGGAGCGCCTCCACCTATTGAAACCCCTTCTTTAGCTTGAATCGCAAGTTTATCAATGTGAATATTACACGGTGTAACCTCACTCCAAGTACTTGCCACCCCTACCATTGGTTTCTTGAAATCCTCGTCTGTAAACCCTACTGCTCTTAACATCGCACGATTTGGTGCTTTATTCGCACCCTCACTGATGACTTTACTGCGAATTCTTAAATCTTTTTCATTCCCTGCCATATGTAAAATTTCCTTTCTTCTGTTTTATTTATACCCCTAATCGTAATCTACAACAAAAGCTTTAGTCAAGTAAAAGATTCATGTATTTTATTCGTATATCCCGTCCGTTAAGAACATATATTTAACTTACGAGAATATTCTAAACTTAAGAGGGGTTCCAATGAAAAAAAACAAGTTCACCTTTATGTTTATCCCGAATGCAGAACAATCTATAAGGAGAATCAGATTTCCTCCTTATCTAATGGCTGTAATTCCTATAGTGATCGTTCTTATTATTCTCATCATTTCCTACTGGCAATATAACCTTCATCAGCAATCTTCTGTGGAAATCAATGTGCTTTCTGAACAAATTGAAACCAACAAGGACTCATTTCAAGATTCTCTTATCGAAAAAGACCAAACGATTGAACATTTACAAGACGATATACTAGAGCTTACATCAGAAGTAGATGAAATCAAACAACAAATTGATGAATTAAGAGAATTGGAAAAAGACCTTTTGAATTTAGCAGAAGAAGGTTCATTCTCCATTAAAGATCTGTCCATAGATGAAATTGGACATCTTAATACAGGAGTTGGAGGGAGAGAGATTCCTTTATCAGAGTATTTAGAAACCTTAATTTCTGAATCTGATGAATATGTAAATGGTCTTAAAAATGAAGTGAATATTTTATCCAGCAACCTTGAGGAAATCAAAAAAACAATGCAAGAAAAAGTGGATTTAATGAAAGTCACACCCTCCATATGGCCAACAGATACGGCTAAAGTCACTTCTTGGTATGGGATAAGGAAGGATCCGTATACCAATGTAGATAGTTTCCATAGCGGTATAGACATTGATGGAAATTATCAAGATCCAATTTATGCAACAGCTGACGGAACGGTGGAAGAAATAGGGTTCGATAATCAACTAGGTATTTATGTGCTTATTACACATACAAATGAATTAAAAACGTTATACATGCATTTGGATCAAACCTTAGTGCAAGAGGAGGAGTCAATTACAAAAGGACAAAAAATTGCGTTGATGGGATCATCTGGTCGAAGTACAGGGACTCATTTACATTATGAAGTTTTATCGCGAGGATATCCTGTTAATCCCAGTCCTTATTTAAACGGTGAAGCATTAGATTAAAGGAGGAAAAAACAATGTTCAAAAAGTCAGAACTAGACCCTAACTCCATTGATACTGTCATTGGAAAAGAAACAACATTTGAAGGGGAGTTAAAAACACAAGCCAGTTTGAGAATAGAAGGGCAAGTTTCTGGAGACATTCATTGCACTGGTGATCTTACCATCGGTGTAGATGCCATTGTACAATCTAATATAAAAGCAAAAAATGTCATCACCTCTGGCATTATTCGCGGAACAGTTCACACAAATGGATTATTATCCATTTCTAAAACAGGCAAAGTTTATGGAGATATATCTGTTGGCTCAATTAAAGTCGAGGAG
This sequence comes from Chengkuizengella axinellae, assembly GCF_030730905.1. GTDB lineage: Bacteria > Bacillota > Bacilli > Paenibacillales > KCTC-33759 > Chengkuizengella > Chengkuizengella axinellae. The sequence continues at coordinate 50,771 of NZ_JAVAMP010000017.1, forward strand.
GGTGGCGTATTCTCTGGTGAAAGCAAGATGGAAGAAACTAAAAATATAACTGCTATCCCTACAGAAAATATGTCAGAAAAACAAAAAGAAGTAAAAACAATTATGCACAAAATTAAACAAGAAAAAGCGAAGGCTCAAGCTGTTAAACATGAACAACAAGTTATACAAATGGACAGATAAACTTTGCGATTTATTCTACCCCAAAAGCAAAATGCTTAATACGTTTACAGACCATACAATTAGGAAATTCTGTGCGAATAACGCTAACTTTACGTTAGATGTTATTCGCACATTTTTTCTTTCATCCTAAAACTTGGTGTCCACTCACTGTTATTCAGTGTTTCATCCACACATCACAATGTATGCAGAAAAATCAATAAAGGTACCTATTATCTTTAAAAGCAGATTCGTTCGAAATGATGCTCATGTCCCACATCTTCACATCCGCTTCTATATGAATCGGGGATCCATCACCTATTACGATTTTTATCGTAACCCCATCTTCTTCCTTCACAAGAAAAACATCTTTTTCATATTCAAAAATTTGTAATCCTTCCATATGAGTTGTTTATGACGTAAGTAAAAATTTACAAAAGCTGATGTGGATCGGTAGGAAATAACTCAAAATAGACTGATATCCAAGCACATGAACACAGCTGTGCATACAATATCAAGAAATATCCTATTTATAGGTTGTATAACAAAAACTCCTGTAGGAGTCTCTCGAAGGATACAGCCGAATACTTTTAGCTGTAGTTTTTGTTGAAACATTGAATTTATAAAAATTATAAGTTCAGATGTTATAACGAAAGGAGGAACAATATCATGAAACAGATCTATCCTGTTAATGAAGCAACTTGCTCACCTCTTGTAGGTCAACATGTGTGTGCAGTATTATGGGATGGCACTACAGTGCATGGTTATCTAAATGAAGTTTCTGGTGGCAATTTATATTTTGACACTGGTTATGCAGGACCTTCTAGCATTTCTTCTAAAAATCCCAAAAAAGCAAAAAAACAGCTTATGGAAGCAAAGGATAAAGCATCTGTCTCCTTTTTCCCATTCTTGGGGGCTAGATTTGCATTAGGTTTTGCAGCGGTAGCAACATTGTTTTTATTGCCATTTGCTTTTGCACCATTTTTCTTTATTTGATAAATACCTGATAAGGACATTCGATATCAACTCGAATGTCCTTATTTTTTTCAAGATCAAAGAATTTAGCTTTCACACATTATTCCGTGACATAAACGGTTGAACATACGAATACTATTTAAAAATATACAGTCAAGATAAACAATCTATTAATCTGTAGGAGGAATGTTCATGGGTGCAGTAAAAAATTTAAAATGGGTAACAGGTGGATTGGAAGCTCTACTTGGCATCCCTATACTAGGTGGTACAATCGTACTCAGTTTGGCGTGGTCACCTTTAATAATAATGCTAATTTTACACATCATCACACTTGCGATTTGTTCAAAGCATGGTGCTTCTAAAGCTCCTAGCATTGTAGGTATAATCACTTCATGTATAGCATGGATCCCAGTGGTAGGAATGATTATGCATCTAATCACAGCCGTATTATTAATGGTAAGTGCTCATAAAACTTCATCTCATACAAATGTATCTCATACATAATAAAGTTCATCATAGGAATGACAAAAAGATGACAAAACAAGCCCCATTTTGTCATCTTTTTGTTACCCTTTATTTCAAATTCCTCTCTATCATATGTATTAGATAGATTATGAGAAAGGAGCAGCTTGCTCATGTATAAACAACAAGAATCCCAAACTAGAAACAGACAAGAGCAAAAGAAGAATCAGAAGCAAGAAAAAAAGGCATTTCATTTTAAAAGAGGAGCATTCATACTTTTCACGATCATCTTCATGTTTATAAATTTACAGCAATCTACTTTTGGAGAAACAGAAGAAAGTCCATATATAAAAAGCAATCATATGGGGATAAAAGAAAATCTAATCAAAACAGAAGATATGAAAACACTCCATTCTTTTAAACCAACTAAACAAAGACAGCTGAAAAATCGAATAAATGATACAAAACAAACCGAATCGTTTACTCAAAATGAACCTGTTATTGACTCTGAACAACCTGAACCTTCTGAGGATCCAACTGTAACAATTGAGGAACATACGGTTGACAACCATCAACAAGAACCTACAAATACTGAGGAAGATAACAAAATAGTATATTTAACCTTTGATGATGGTCCAAGATTGATTTCAGAAGATATTTTATTGTTATTAAGAGAATATAATGCTCAAGCGACTTTCTTCATGGTAGAGCCCAATATGAAGAAATATGCTGATAGTGTGCAGCAAATGGTAGAGGATGGACATGCAGTTGGACTACATGGTGTGACCCATGATAAAAATTCATTCTATGCTTCTAAGAATGCAGTCATAAATGAAATGAATCTAGCACAGCAAACACTCGAGGAAATTACAGGTGTTACATCTCATTTAATCAGAACTCCTTATGGGAGCAAACCCTATATGACCGATGAATATATGCATGGAGTAGAAGAAAATGGATATCTACTTTGGGACTGGAATATTGATAGTTTAGATTGGAAATTTCGTGATGAACAATATGTAAATCATGTTATTGATCAACTAAAGCAGAAAGAAGCATCACAGCAACCTATTGTGATATTATTACATGAGATTCCTGAGACCTTGCAGTACTTACCACTTTTACTAGATTACCTTGTGGAAAATGGGTACGAATTTCGAGGGCTGAATGAAGGATTAGATCCGATTCAATTTTAGTATTCGGTCCTCTTAAGCAGAAGAACCTCCTAATCACTATAGCAGTGATTGTAGAGGTTCTTTTCCTAGTTATCCTTAGACCACATATTTTCCTTGTTCTATTATTTTTTCAGCAATTTGGCGTTTAATCGGAAGCAGATTTTTGGGATGGAATCGAACCAACTTTTTTAACATAGCCAGCTTCATCTTCAACTGATCCCCATCCTCCATAATGACAAGTGCTTCCTTCGCCATAGATTCTATTTTTGAAAAACTTTCTTGTGTGAAAGCGGATGTCATATTCCATTTTTGTTTAGCTCTAACGATGCCTTCTTTGTCCACCGCTTTATTCGTTCTTAAAATGACCGATTCCATAGAAAATACTTGCATGGATACATTAGCTATGATTTCTAAAATCTCTTGCTGCTCTTCTATTTGCTGCTTGTATTTTTCTATAGCTATACCGACAATCATTAAAAAAATTCTTTTTGCGGAGCTAAGCATTGCTTTTTCTTGTAAAAATGGAACCCCCATGTCCCATGTAGAAGGGATATAAGTAATTAACTCTTGTTCCAATTTTTTTGCTGATTCAAAGAGGGAAAGGTCTCCTTTTGTTGCTCGACGAAACAATAAACCTGGAATCAACAACCGATTTATTTCATTGGTCCCCTCAAAGATGCGATTGATTCTCGAATCACGATAAATCCTTTCAATTTTATATTCTTGGGTAAATCCGTATCCACCATGAATTTGTAGACCTTCATCCGCTACAAAATCCAAACATTCCGTTGCAAACACTTTGTTCATAGAACATTCTATAGCATACTCTGCAATCCCTTCTATCGTTTGTTCATGGTTTGCAACATTCGGATCTACTGTTTTTTTGAATGTATCCATTAAACCTGCTGTACGATAAACGATACTTTCAGCCGCGTAAGTAAAAATAGCCATGTCAGCTAGTTTTTTTTGAATTAATGGGAACTCCGCAATGGTTTGATTAAACTGTTTTCTCCTACAAGCGTATCCAACAGCAAGCTCAACCGCCCATTTACTTGAACCAACACATCCTGCAGCTAATGAATGACGACCTAAATTTAAAATATTAAAAGCAATTACATGTCCTTTTCCTACTTCACCCAATACATTTTCCACAGGTACCTTAACATCCTCTAAAATGAGCTGTCTAGTGGAAGACCCTTTAATCCCCATTTTTTTCTCTTCAGCCCCTGTAGATACACCTTGAAACTTTTTTTCCACAATAAATGCTGAAAAATGCTTGCTATCTACTTTAGCATATACGATAAATACGTCTGCAAAAGCTGCATTTGTAATGAATTGTTTGGTTCCATTTAAAAGATAATGTGCACCATCCTCACTTAAAACAGCCGTCGTTTTTGCACTCAAAGCATCAGAACCAGAAGAAGGCTCAGTTAAACAATAGGCAAATACTTGATCACCACGCACTGAATGAGGGAGATACTTTTGCTGCTGCTGTTTTGTCCCAAACAAAACAATCGGTAAAGTCCCAATTCCTATATGTGCACTTAATGTTAGTGAGTACGAGCTGCTTCGCACCATTTTTTCATATATTAATGTTGAGCTGACCCTGTCTAAATTTGTCCCTCCATACGCTTCAGGCACCGCCGCCCCTAACAAACCTACTTCTCCTGCTTTTTTAATGAGCTTTAGCAGCAAAGTGAAATCCTGTCTTTCTAATACTTCATCATATGGATCAATTTCTTGATCAATAAAGTCCTCTGTTAAATTCGCGATCATAAGATGTTCCTCATTAAAATCCTCTGGTGTAAATATAGTAGAAGCGTCCACTTCAGCTACCAAAAAGCTGCCACCCTTCATCAGGTTATTCGCTTTCATTTTATTCCGCCCGTCAAAACTCTTCAGTTATTTTTGGCATTGAGCCATTGCATTTTAGTTTAATCATAAGTTTGACAACACAATCAATAAGAACTAACATCGCTGTAAATGCCAGAGACTTGTCATTCACCTGGGTCATCTGAGATTTTCTTCACTTTTTATTGAGAATAGGAATGTCGTGTATGCTTGGAACATTGAGATGCAGTTTTGACAAACGTACCTCCTTTCTTATACAAATTCAAAAACACCAGCAGCCCCCATGCCTCCACCAATACACATGCTGACTACTCCATATTTACTTTGTCTTTTCTTAGCTTCATGCAGCAATGTAGTCGTCAGTTTCGTTCCAGTACATCCTAGTGGGTGACCTAGCGCAATTGCCCCACCATTTACATTCACTTTTTCCTGATCAATGCCAAGCTCTTCAATTACAGCCAAACATTGCGATGCAAAGGCTTCATTGATTTCAAACAAATCTACATCCTCTATAGTTATACCAGCTTGCTTTAATGCTTTTGGAATCGCTTCGACTGGACCAATCCCCATAATCTCAGGTGCAACACCTGCTACAGCAAACGATTTAAAAATAGCCATCGTTTCTAGTCCTAGCTCTTCTGCTTTTTCACGAGACATAACTATAACGGCCGATGCTGCATCATTCATTTGTGAGGTATTGCCTGCAGTAACCGTTCCTTTTACAGAAAAAGCAGGTTTTAAACTAGATAAAATTTCAAGGGTAGTTCCCGGTCTCACTCCCTCATCGATTTGGAATGAAAATGACCTTTGTTCTTGTTTTCCCTGTTCATTAAGAAAGGATTGTGTCACAGGGACAGAAACGATCTCTTCTCCGAATTTTCCCTCTTGAATCGCAGCTGCAGCCTTCTGATGACTTTTCACAGCAAAAGCATCCTGCTTCTCTCTATTGATGTCATATTTTTGAGCTACATTTTCAGCCGTTATTCCCATCTGAATATAAACCTCTGGACGAGCATCCACTAAATAGGGATTCGGTTGTGGTTTGAATCCAGACATAGGTACGTGACTCATGCTCTCCACTCCACCAGCTACAATCACCTCTGCTGACCCACATTTTATTCGATCAGCTGCAAATGCAATAGACTGTAAACCAGAAGCACAAAACCTGTTGATCGTTAATGCAGGGACGTGGTCAGGTAAACCAGCACGCAATGACACAATCCTTCCCATGTTTAACCCTTGCTCTCCTTCAGGCATCGCACAGCCGATGATCACATCCTCGATCTCTTCCTTCTCTAATCCAGGTGTTCGTTTAATGACTTCTTCCACAACTAACGCCCCTAAATCTTCCGCACGTGTGTTGGAAAGCGAACCTTTATAGGCTTTGCCCATCGGAGTTCTAACTGCAGATACAATGACAGCCTCCTTCATCTGATCCCCTCCTTAAATATAGCCCAAAAAAGTGAACAAAATTCGATGATGCATAGTCCGAGTACTTTTCGGGGACCCCAGAAACCAATTCCTATTACTTTTGCGGGGTCCTAAGCCAATATGATGATGGAAAGTTATACTTTCCTAAACGTTTAAAAAGAGTACTTCATCGTATTTTTTGAACAATCTTTATCAATTACGCAGCGGTTTTCTAGTTAACAGCATATGCTGGATACGTTCTTGTGATTTGGGTTCTCCGCATAAGCTTAAGAATGCTTCCATTTCTAAATCCAATAGGTACTTCTCAGTAACCAGACTATTAGCTGCTACCTTACCGCCAGTTAAAATATTGGCAAGATGTGTGCCGATCAATTCATCATGTTCGCTGATGTATCCACTCATTTTCATCTGATACAGTCCCATTTTAAGAGCTGCAAATCCTGGTTCACCTACTACTCTCACCTTCTTTGGCGTTGGTGGCTCATAACCAGCAATGGACATTCCTAGTACCGCTTGTTTGGCATCATATATTAAATGATCAGGATTCATCGTAATTCTATCCGTTGACCTTAATAATCCAAGCTCCTTCGCTTCTGCTGCACTAGTGGAAACCTTCGCCATACCTATCGTTTCAAAAACACGGTTTACAAATGGCTGCAAGTCGATCGATTTATCAATATCTACAGGTACGGTAGCTCTATACAGCATCTCCTTCGTACCACCGCCTGCTGGAATAAGTCCTACTCCCATTTCGACAAGACCAATGTAGGTTTCAGCTGAAGCCTGCACATGAGATGATGGTAAACAAACCTCAACTCCTCCACCTAAGGTCATACCAAAAGGAGCAGCCACAATTGGTTTTTCAAAATATTTTAAGCCCATCGCCATCTGATGAAATCCAGTAATCATCTGTTCAATTTCAAACCAATCTTCATCCTGTGCCGCCATCAACAACATCATTAAGTTTGCTCCAACACAAAAGTTTTTCCCTTTCTGATGTCCAATTACTAATCCTCGATAATTTTTTCTTACTTCATTTAAGGAAGTCAATACCATCTGCAACACATCTGGCCCGATCGTATTGTTCATGGAATGAAATTGCAAACAAGCCACATCATCGCCAATATCAATTAAGCTGGCACCCGTATTTTTCTTAATAACACCATTTTTCTCTTTGATTTGATCTAAGGAAAGAATCTCTTTCGCTGTTTGTTTTTCTTCTAGACTGCCATCGATCTGTACATAAAATATTTTTTCATTCTGCTTTTCATAAAAAGAGGTTTTTCCTGCAGCTAACATTGCTTCAATCCATTTTGGAATTTGCTCTCCTTCTTTTTTCATTCTTGAAACCGTTTCTACTACGCCAACCGCATCCCAAGCTTCAAAAGGTCCAAGTTCCCAATTAAAACCCCATTTCATAGCTTCATCTATGGCCTGAATATCATCTGATATTTCCGGTATTTTACTTGCAGCATACAACCAACCTTTTTTCATTAATTCCCAAGTAAATTGTCCACCTTTATCGTCCGATTCTAATAGAGCTTTCAGTTTATTTTTTAATCCCTTTGCATTTTTAGCTGCTTCTACCGAGGCAAGAGAGCTTTTACTCCTTGGTACATAGGTTTTATTCTGGACATCAAGCTGCAAGATAACTTTACCTGTATCTGTGCGTTTTTTTTGATAAAAACCAGATCCTGCTTTCTCTCCGATGTATCCTTGTTCAACCATGTATTCCATCAGCTGTGGAACTTTAAAGCTTTGTTTTTCAATAGGATTTGTTACATTGTCATAAACATTGTTTGCTACAAATACAAACGTATCAATACCGACTAAATCTAGCGTCCGGAATGTTGCGCTTTTGGGTCTTCCAATTAAAGGACCTGTTAGTTCATCCACCTCTGATACGCTGAGCCCTAATTTCTCCATTTGTTTAAGGGAGCTTAGAAGGCCATACGTACCAATACGATTCGCGATAAAGTTCGGCGTGTCCTTTGCAATCACTACCCCTTTACCCAACTTCTTCTCACAAAAATTTTTCATAAACGATATGATGTTTGGATCTGTATTTTCTGTTGGAATAAACTCTAGCAATTTCATATATCTTGGAGGATTAAAAAAATGAGTGCCTAAAAAATGTGACTTAAACTGTTCAGAGTTATGCTTGCAAATGGCATGAATAGAAATACCTGAAGTGTTAGAGCTTATGATGGTGCCTGGATTCCAATGTTGTTCTAATCTTTCAAAAAACTTCTGTTTAATTTCCAAATTTTCAATGATAACCTCAATTACCCAATCAACCTCAGCAATCCGATGTAAATGGTCATCAAAATTACCCACTTCAATTCGGTTTAAAACATCCTTTATATAAATCGGGCTTGGTTTGCTTTTAAGCAGCCTTTTTTTAGCCGCTTCAGCAAGCTCGTTTCTATGTTTAGTTTCTGTTTCCCCTTTTGGAGCCATATCCAACAACAATGTATGAATGCCTACATTCGCTAAGTGTGCAGCAATGGCCGCTCCCATCACTCCTGATCCTAATACAGCGGCTTTACGAATTGTCCTCTCCATCAAAACCACTCCTTAAGCTAATTTTTCATCTTCCTCTTCTTTTAATTTTCTGCGTAATATTTTACCAACCATGGACTTTGGCAGTTCATCTCTAAATTCATAAATTCTAGGCACTTTATATGCAGCAAGCTTGGAACGGCAATATTGATCCAATGCTTCTTCCGAAATGGTGAACCCTTCTTTTTTTACGATATAGGCTTTAACTGTTTCTCCCCTGTATTCATCCGGCACACCTAAAACAATCGCTTCTTTCACGACAGGATGCTCATATAATACTTCTTCCACATCTCTAGGATAAATATTGTATCCTCCAGCAATGATCAGATCTTTTTTTCGATCTACAACGTAGAAATACCCGTTTTCATCCATGTAACCCATATCCCCTGTGTATAACCAACCATCTTTTAACGTCGCTGCAGTTTCTGCTGGTTGATTCCAATATCCCTTCATAATTTGAGGACCTTTAGCTATGATTTCACCTAATTCACCTGGTTTAACTTCTTCACCCTCAGGATCAACCACTTTGCAATCTGTATTTGGCCAAGGTACGCCAATACTACCATTCACATTTTTCCCCCAGATTGGATTCCCGCAAATCACAGGGGAGGATTCTGATAAGCCATATCCCTCAACTAATTTCCCCGCTGTTAGTTCTTCAAACTTTGTTTGTGTATTTAAAGGCAGTGGAGCAGAGCCGCTAATACAAATCTCTATAGATGATAGGTCGGTTTGGCTTGCTTTTGGGTGATTTATAATCCCTTGATATAAGGTTGGGGCACCTGGAAAAAATGTGGGTCTTTGTGTTTTGATCGTTTTCATCATTAAATCAATATCGAATTTAGGGATTAAAACCATTTTAGCTGCATGGGCAGCAGCAAAGAGCATACAAATCGTCATACCATACACATGAAATAACGGTACGACAGATAATACAACTTCTTTCCCTTTTTCCGTCTGATAAGCCCAGGCTTGACACTGCGTTACATTAGCGACTAAATTTTTATGTGTCAACATAACCCCTTTCGGTGTTCCTGTTGTACCTCCCGTATATTGAAGAACAGCCACATCTTCGGTTGTACTAGGGTCTTCTACAGGGGTATCTTTAGCTTTATCTATAAATTCATGTAAGGTTTGAATTGGCTCTTTGCTGTAATCTATATCTACTGTAGGACCTTTTTTAATTTTTTGTACAAGAGGATAAAGGAGCTTTTTCACAGTAGGGAGTGCATCAGGTATGCTTGTTGTGATGATATGCTCCAAGCCAGCTTGTTCTTTCACTGCTTTTACGCGAGGATAAACTAAATCTAAACAAATAATGACCTTGGCTCCTGAATTTGAAAAATGATACTCTAATTCTCGTTCAACATACAACGGATTCGTTTGTACTACAATTCCACCCGCAAATAAAATACCGAAGTAGCTATAAACAAACTGAGGTATATTAGGCAGCATCAGAGCTACGCGATCTCCCTTCTTCACACCTATATCCTTCAATCCATTTGCGACTTGATACGATCGAGATAGAAGCTCTTGGAAGCTCATTTCTTTTCCAAAAAAATGAATCGCTTTGTTATTTGGGTACTGCTCTGCGGTCATCTTTAAATAATCTGTTACTCTGTAGTCTGGATAATCAAGGTGTGTTTGAATCTCTGCTGGATAAAACTTACTCCATGGATAATTGGACATTCACGCCACCTCTTTTTTCAATTTTTTTAAACCAATCCGCTTTCTATTGACAAGTTCTAGTTGTCTGAAATAGGTTATTTCTAATCTGTCATTGCTTGCTTAAATTGTTCCGTCAACAATGGAACTACTTCAAATAAATCCCCTACAATCCCATAATCAGCAACATCAAAAATAGGAGCTTCAGGGTCTTTGTTAATAGCAACAATCATCTTTGAATTTGACATTCCTGCCAAATGTTGAATCGCTCCTGAAATCCCACATGCAATATATAAATCTGGAGTCACTACTTTTCCTGTTTGACCAATTTGAAGAGCGTAGTCGCAATACTCTGCATCGCATGCCCCTCTCGAAGCTCCTACTGCGGCTCCTATCACTTGTGCTAAATCTTTTAAAGGCCCAAAGCCTTCTGCACTTTTCACCCCTCTACCGCCAGCAACTATGATTTTAGCTTCAGATAAGTCCACCCCATCGGTCGTTTTCTGAATCACTTCCCTTACTGTTGTTCTAATTTCATCTAGGTTTAATACCTTTTGAATTTTCTTTGCACTTTCATGATGATCCACTTTAGAGCATGGTATATTGTTTGGCCGTATTGTAGCAAAAATCTGATCACGTACTACCACCCTCCTCTGAAATGCCTTTCCTGCATAAATAGGTCGGGTAAATACGATATTCCCATCACTTATTTCCACATTTGTACAATCTGTAATTAACCCACAACCAATGCGAGCTGCTGCACGAGGAGCAAAATCTTTCCCCATCGCTGTATGCGGCATTAAAATGACATCTGGATTTTTTTCATGAATAATGGAAGTGAACGCTTGTGTGTATGCGTCGGTAGTATACGTATCCAATTGCTTATTTTCAACAAAAACAACTTCATGTGCACCGTATTCAGCTAGCAAATCTGCTTGCGACTGTTCTTGTGTACCGATTAATACCGCTGTGATCAATCCACCATCATTTAATCTTTTTGCTGCTTCTAAAACTTCAAACGATACGTTTCTCAAACTCCCTTGTTTTGTTTCTGCAAAAACGACAACATGTCTAACCATTTGGATTCACCTCACCCTGCAATAATTGAACTAATTCAACTACTTGATCGTTTAATTCACCTTGAAGTACTCTTCCAGCTTGTCTTTCAGGTGGCAGAATGTTTTCTTTGATGTTTGTTTTTGCTTTTATTTGTTTCATGTCTAAGGAGAGATCTTCTACGGTGAGATGTTGGATCGGTTTTCTCTTGGCCTTCATAATGCCTGGTAAAGAAGGATATCTAGGTTCGTTTAAACCTTGCTGTGCTGTGATTACAATAGGCAGTTTGGATTCTAGGACTTCTATGTCTCCTTCTACATCTCTTTCAACCACAACTTGAGATTCATTCACATCTATCTTTAATGCTGCATAAATATGTGGGAGATCAAGTTCTTCAGCCAATCGTGCTCCACCTTGTGCCGCTCCGTTATCCACAGACATATACCCGCCTAAGATCAAGTCATATTCCTGCTGCTTTATAACTGCAGCCAGCACTTTTGAAATGGTGGATTCATCCCCAAACAATCGTTCATCGTCCACTAAAACTGCTTTGTCCGCTCCCATCGCAAGTGCAGTTCTTAAAGCACTCTCTACTCTAGTAGGACCAATGGAAATGACAGTAACTACACCTCCATATTTTTCTTTTATGCAAATCGCTTCTTCTAAAGCATACTCATCATAAGGGTTGATGATGAATTTCACACCATCTTCACTGATTTGACCTTCTTTAATGATTACTTTTTCTTCTGTATCAAAGGTTTGCTTAAGGCACACAATGATGTTCATATTCCAGACCCCCTAACTCTATTTTTACGTGTTTCATTTCTCAATCCTTGAAATGACTGATTTCAAAACATAGTGTTATATTTTATGGTTGTAATATGAATATCATGCCATTATTGGACTGACTTACTATTACGGTCAAATCGTGCTTTGATAAAGTGTTTTTTGAGAGACTTTTGTGTGACTTTTCGGTTGCTCATTGGATTTGTTCTATAATGATAGAACTGGAGTTATTTGAATGCCTTTAAGATGACACGACATTAAAATAGAGGAAATTGAGGGTCTTATTCAAACTTATAACTATTGAAATGAGGTTAATACACAAAATAAGGCTATATTTTTCCTCTATTTTTGATATAAGATTAAAAAAAAATTCTCGTAATAAGACCAAAAATGTCCTTTATTTTAGGCTATAAATATAATGGTAACGCTTTCAATTTGATCAATTATTCTTCTCTTATCATCTAGACAAGGAAAATAACTCAGCATGAAAATTGATTCTACTACATTTTTCTTTTCAGTGGTTCGTACCCCAAATGGTGAAATGAGTCTGCTAACACCTCATAACCTTTGGAGTTCGGATGAACTTGATCAGAAAACAAGTACTGCTCCTCATATCCAATGTAAGCTTGATAGGCATTTGCAACACGTATATTTCCTTTATTGAATCGTTGTATCATATTATTGAATCTGTTGACTACAAATTGAGCATCTAACATTTGAGGTTTGGGATTGTAAAGGTTGGTCATATGAATCATACAATCATCTAATTCATCGTTTTTCAGCTCTTTGATCGTGGTGATGATTTCTCTCATATTGTGTTTGAAGTTTTTTAGTGCGTTAATCATATGTTTAATCTCTTGATCTGTAAAATAAACCTCGGCAGCCCGCAGTAAATCATTACCGCCCACCGTAATTGTAATAATATCTGCCTCCTTCAATTCTTCTTGCATAGAAGAATCCAACGTGATTAGCTCCAACACATCTTGTGAGGTAGCTCCTGAAACACCAGCATTTATAAAGTGAATATGTTTGTCTAAGCTTTGTTCAAGCAATCTGTGGTACCTGCTAGCAAACCCTCGGTTCATTGGTGCACCTACACCAACTGTTAATGAATCACCAATGGCTACATAACAAAGTTCATGATGCATAAGTCCCCTCTCCAATCTGAGTATGTTGCTATATTTTATTCAGTAAAGTTAAAAAGGAGTCTATTTTTTTGTAAGGAAGTCGGGGAATTCTAAAATTTTCTTACGTATTAATTCGACTTTTTTATCCATATATCCTTCTTATTCACAGGTAGTTTATGTAAAAAACATTAGATTATTTACAATAAAGAGAATCTTGCTTTCAGTGGGAGTTTTAGCAAGGATGTAACCTATATTCTCTATGAAATTTTGCTGTTATTTCCCGCTTGAAGAAGAAGGTGTCAGAATTAGCTGTTCATGAATAAGATATTGTCAATGTACAGTATTTGAGTGTGGGGTATATTTAGACGATATTCATTATTGATGTCACAGCCTACAATCCACCATTTAAAAAGAGGTCCGATGACTACTATGTGAATAGATATTTACTCTTTTGTACCTTAAAATAAAAAATAGACCTTATGAGTTTGGAACTCTGAAGGTCTATTTAGAATAAGAACCTTTAAACTTTATCAGCCACAATCAATCACCATCAATTAATCTTCCAAGACCTCCAAGTACACTACCCTCTTCTTTTCGGCCTGCAGGACCAGATGCAGAAACAATGCGATCCGCTAATCTACTAAATGGCAAGGATTGAATCCATACCGTACCAGGTCCTCTTAATGTAGCAAAGAAAAGACCTTCTCCTCCGAAAACTGCTGTTTTAATTCCTTTTACAAATTCAATGTCGTATTCAACATCTTGCGTCATTGCAACCAAACAACCAGTATCTACTCTTAATACCTCGCCTGGTTGAAGCTGTCTTTTACAAACTGTACCTCCTGTATGTACAAAACTTAACCCGTCTCCTTCAAGCTTCTGCATGATAAATCCTTCTCCACCGAAAAATCCAGCACCAAGTTTCTTTTGAAGCGCAATACCAACAGATACACCTTTAGCTGCACATAGGAAGGAATCCTTCTGACAGATGATTTTGCCTCCCATTTCACTTAAATCCATAGGGATGATTTTACCTGGGTATGGGGAAGCAAAGCTCACTCTACGTTTTCCATGACCTTTATTTGTAAACAAAGTCATGAATAAGCTCTCACCTGTCAATAATCGTTTCCCTGCACCGAATAGTTTACCTACCAAACCTCTATCTTGATTCGTTCCATCACCAAAAATCGTATTCATTTCAATGCCATCTTCCATCATCATTAAGCTGCCTGCTTCAGCGATGACACTCTCCTCTGGATCCAGTTCTACCTCTACATACTGCATTTCTTCTCCAGATATAAAATAATCAATTTCATGTGCATTCATTTGCATCCCTCTTTTCTCTTTATTCCTTTATAAATATGAAATTTCAGCTTCTTTTAATGTACCAAATATTTATGGATGATGGAAATATCTCTTCATTTAAATGATTTTTTTCCACCTAAAATGAGAAATATATTAAATGATAAATTCTAGTAATATATGGTATAACCACTTTGTACAATTGAATCGGTTCACAAGGGCGGTTGGCTCACCTCTCAACCTAATTGGAAAGGAGGTGTTGCCCATGGAAGTATTTCAAGCACTCATGTTGATGATTTCTTTTTCAACTTTAGTCGTTTTGATATTATCCTTCCATAGTAGAAATAAGTAAAACCGCCCTTGTCATCAACCCGCGGCGGTTTTACTAGTATTATAATGAGCCGACTGCCCTTGAGGCAATCTCTTGTACAAGAGTACCGTAGACGTTCCAGCGTCTGCGGTCTTTTAATATCTTACTCTAATTATACACTAATATTCTCCATTTTAACAATTTAACTATAAATTAAAATACTATACTCTGAAGCTTGAAACAGACTGATTTAATTGATTTACAATTTCTTTTAGTTTTTTAGCTGCATCATCCATATTTTCCATAAGTGCTAGCTGTTCTTCTGTTGCAGCAGCTACATTTTGTGTTTTACTAAAAATTTCGTGAGCTGTTGCATTCGTATGCTCCATAGATGCTGCAACTTCTTCTGAACTTGCAGAAAGCTGTTCTGTGATAGCAGACGTTTCATGAATGTGAGTGTCGATCTCTTTTACATTACTCGAAATGTTATGGAAGTCTTGACTGACTTCTAACATAGATTCACCACTTTTTTCAGCTTCCTCTACAGCTAAGACCATATTTTTAGAAACCATTGTAATTTCGCCCTGCGTTTCTATAATTAACTTCTGAATATTATCGGCTGATTTCAGTGAGCCTGATGCTAAATTTTTAATTTCATCCGCCACTACTGAAAAACCTCGTCCATGCTCTCCTGCTCTAGCTGCTTCAATCGATGCGTTAAGAGAAAGTAAGTTAGTTTGGGTTGCAAAACCAGTAATGTCATCTATAATCATTCCAATTTTATCAGAACGCTTATTTAAGGAATCTACCGTTTCAGATAGTTGTTGGATTGTTTTAAACATCGTTTCTATCTGATTATTCAGTTGAGCAATGACTTTATTCCCTTTATCTGCTTGTTGGTCTGTTCTTTGGGATAGCTCTGAAATAAAGGTGGTGCTTTCAGCAATCCTTTGAATCCCTGCTGCCATTTCCTCAACAGCTCTGCTCGTTTCATCTGCGGTCTTATTTTGAACTTCGATGCCTTCTGTGATCGTTTGAATATTCTCAGCAACATGTGTTGAGGCTGCAGAGGATTCTTTTGTACTTTGCGTCAGTTCTGTAGAGGAAACCTCAACTGTCTTGGATTGTTCCACAATATCATGAATGAGATCCCTTAGCTTAGAAACCATAACATCCAAACCCTTTACCATTTGTCCCACTTCATCTTTCGTGTACTCATCAGAAGGTTTTACGAGTAAATTACCTTCTTTAACATCATCAATTTTCCTGACAATCCCCTTCATGAGTTTTACATTTTCCTTAATAAAGATCAATCCACTTACAGTAATCAATACAAAGATAATAGAGTAAAGGGAATAGACCCATATTTTTGTATTTTGATTTGATTCGTGTATTCCTTTTATGCTGTTTTCCGCATATTCGTTTAATATATCACCAGATACCTTTAACTTATCCCTACTATCTTCAAAATAAGGCAATGACATGAGGTATAAGTCATATGAAGGATTTTCTGCATCTGTAGTTTTAACCCATAATTGAAATTGTTGCTTGAATTCAGTAAGATAATTCTCTATCGTATCTACATTAGATGACTCTGTTGCTTCTTCCTTTGAGGAGTTATCTGACAGAGTTAATCCTTCCAGTTGATGTTCCTTAATGATTGTCAATGCTACATCCACTTTTTCATTCGCTCTCTCAACATTTGATTCTAGTTCCTCACGTAATTCTTCTTTATATTCATTTGAATTCTCATATCTTGTTAACGTCTGAAATCCTACTAAAGCTTGATACAAATCTTTGTCAGCATCTAATATAAGTGTGTTTGTTTGTAGTGATGTCTCATACAACGCCTCAGTAAGATGATCAACATTCTGCTGGTTTAAATTTAATAAAAAGATGGAAGATACTAATCCAAAAAGAAGAGGGACTCCAAAAATCAATAATAATTTGCTGCTTGTGGACATATTTTTCGTTAATTTCATAAATAACATCTAACCACTCCTAAAGGTTGCTACGTAAACTATGTATCTTTTTTATATCGGCTAAATCTATCAAAAATGAATATGGATTTTGTGACAATTTTAAAAACCAGTAGAGATTATTTTATCGTTTCACCCTACTGGCTAAACTAAAGAAAACCATTTGTTTTTTTAAGAAAAGGTTTATTTTAACACGATATTATATTCAAACCTTTGAGCATTCCACTCTATCTCGGCACCGAATGATTCTGCTATAAAACGAAGTGGCACATAAGTCGTACTGTTCATTAAATAAGAATCAATGGATACTCTATTCCCATTTAACAGTCCATTCACTGTTCTTTGTACTTCAGGAAGCTGTTGGTTTGGTGGTTTATATTCACGACCTATAAAGGTAGTAAATGTCTTTACTACCGCTTCAGCGTAATCCATCCAATACATTTGCAGTTGCTCCACATCATCCAATTTACTATCAGCAAAACCATACTCAATAATTGTAGTTTTTACACTTCCAGTTTCCCGATGCATGAAAAAGTAATCTTTTGTTGGATCTGTTGTCAGTCTTCTAGAGAAAACTCTGCGGAGGTTCTGACCTTCATCAACGATACCCTGAGCTAATAGGGTGGCTAAAGCAGGGTTTGCATGAATAGAATGTATCGTTTCAACCCCATCTCCCCCTCCTGCATTAATATGGTTGCTGAAACAATACTCTGCACCAGATTCACGCACGATTCTAGCACGTTCTACTGAACTGAGAAACACATCTTCATCTCTAGTCAAAGCAACAGGAATACCCAGCTGTCTAAATCTTTCATATTGGTACAGTGAGATTTGCAATGCAAAATCTTTTTCCTTCCATAGATGATTTGTTCCTCCACCAGGATCTTTCCCTCCATGTCCTGAATCGATGATTAGTATGGGATCCATCATAATCACCTCCTTTGGTTATCTTATGACAAGTTAGTCCTGTTTGACATGGACAATTACCTTTTTATTTGTCTATTTATTTGATTGAAATTTGATTGAAATACGATAATCCAGATAAGTGGAAAGGATCAGTGAAGTCACAGTTTTCCTAGATTCAATTATAAAACGGGGAATAAACATCTATCTGAAACAGCAATAAATGCATATAAGTAGATGAAAATATCTTATATGCTTAATCTAGTTGTTTACAGAATTATATAGCGAGGAAATGGAAATAAATTTGTAGGTTTGAGCAATTCAGTCGTCTGAATTGCTCTGTTTCTTATGTGCATTAGGTTTTACTAGTCTCTTTTGCAATATGTGGATTCGGTTTAGTATCTCATCTATTTTTTGAGACAAAATTAAACATTCAGTATAATGCTCATTGAAATGGTCTTGTAGTTTGTTTAACTCTATTCTCAAGTTTTCTAATTTCATCAATTCTTTTTTAATGATAGATTTAATCTCATCTTCTTGTAGATCCTTTTCAAAAACTTCATATTGATATAATTTTATTGCCTTGTCCAATCAATTCACTACCTTTTCATTATAGGATTACTTAGTAGGTAATATCTCCCATAGGTAGTTTAGCTGTAAAATGTGTCTGGAGGATGTCTAAACTTGATTAGTTTTTTTACTACAAAAAAACTCGCTGAATGGCGAGCCTTATTATCTGGAAATAAAACTATTTTATCAAGACTCCCTATCTTTGTCATACATTTATTCTAATTAAGAATCAATTGATAAAACAGAACATCTAACCAAGTATCAAATTTGTACCCTACTTCTTTAAAACAACCAATACATTCAAATCCAAACTGCTCATGCATTTTAATACTTACATACATCATTTCCTTTTGTTATTCCGGAAATAATAACATGGTGCTCTACTTGGTCAGCTCGTTTAATTATTTCTGTCATTAGTTTTTTTGCAATGCCTTTCCCTCTAAAATTTTCGTCAATATATACTGATAATTCAACGGTTTTATTATACGCTGCCTTAGAACGATACTGGGATAAGCTACAATAACCGGTTACTTGGTTATCTATACAAGCCACGATGACTGGATGTTTTTTATCATAATGCGAAAACCATTCTTTTCTTTGCTCCAACGTTTCTTCTTCTAAGTCAAATGTTGCAGTTGTATTTGCAATGGCCTGATTATATATTTTTAGAATATCCCGAAGATCCGTTTCAAATGCATCTCTTATGATCATATGTTACTGTCATCTCTATTATATAATCCTTATTGATAAAATGAACCATTATTTTCAGTGGGGATTTATTGAATGTTAAAATGTGATAAATCCATAGCCATACATTTTCAAATGTATTTTATTTTTGATGAAAAATCAATGCGTTTAAATTGTAATCCATTATTTTTTCTTAAATTATCCAATTAGATTTTTTGTTTTTTTGGAAATACTAATTTTAACAAGGAGGGATAACATGACGAATAAAGATATGAGTCCAATGTCAGGAGATCCTGTAGAAACAGAAGGCATATACAAAAATGAATGGGGCAGAGAAGAGATGTTTAAACGTGGAGATATTTTTCCTGCCGATACACAGATGGGGACTACAGCATGGGTTTTAAGTGCATTTCCTCCTGATGTCCAAAGGAGAGAAACGGTTGATCCTCGTTTTAGATTGGATAATACCAGTGAATCGAATCACCAAAATAAACCACGCTTGCATGTTGACCGTGGGGATAAGTAAACATTATGTATAAATCGTATAGAGACCCTAATATTGAGCAACGATTCAAGGAACTAAAAAAATATAAAATCAAAGAACTATCTTCTGAATATCCAAGCGAGACACTGAAATCACTTGAGCTTTACAAACAACACAGACTAAAAAGAAACATACTTATATCTCTTATTATTTCTGCCATAGTGATTCCTATGGTCACTATACTTTGTCTATACAGGCATCAACAAAAAAACACAAGTTCTTCGTTTTTTAGAAAAGTGAAGTGTACTTTGAAAAGGCTTTTGTAACCTAAACAAAAGGCGAATACAATTAGGTCTTTTCCATATGTACTGATCATGCGATCATGCTAACTAAAAAAATAATCACTGACCTCTTTGGGTCAGTGATTTATATGCTTGTACGTATTATTTTACAAATCGATGACCGCCTATTTCTCTCACTACTTCTTTACTCAAGAAAAAGTCAGTGCTAGATACTGCTGGATTAAAGAAGTATAAAGCACCTTCAACTATGTTTTTTCCTGCTAAAACTTCTTGTGCTGCTCTGATTGATTCTGCAGACGGTTGTAACCCTTCAAGTTCACCCCTATGCGCAGGTCCGAATTGATTAGGTGCATAAATCACATCTTTGATTGTATTCGGAAAACGAGTGTCGTTTACTCTATTTAAAATGACATTTCCGACAGCAAGCTGACCTTCATAAGGTTCATAACCTGCTTCAGCCGATATGATTTTTGCTAAAAGCAATGCGTCTTCTTCAGTATAGTATTGAGATAATTTATACTGCATGATGGATGGAATCACGATTTTTAATTTGTTATTAACAAATAATTCATTGGTTGTTAAATTGTTTCTTGTTTTTAATTCCTCAACTGTTATCCCGTATTGTGCACTTATAGATTCTACTGTTTCACCTGCTGTTATGACATGTAATGGTATTGTGGATACTGACATTTGATTGTTTGCAGCATCATATTGGAAATTGGCATGTAAAAATTCCGTTAAATGTCGTACTGGTATGTATAAGTGGTCATTAACTGCCATTGTTGGAACATCCATGTAGTACACATCACCATTGAGCTTTATACTTAGATCATTTAATTTAACTATGATCTGATCTCCGTTGCTCGTTTGAATCGTTGCTTTTTCTGTTTCCTTATTCCATGTTACTTCTGCACCAAAATGGTCAACTACAATACGAATTGGTACATAAATACGACTTTCTTTCTCTACTATTGGCTTGGACAAGTTTACTTCTTGATCGTTTATCTTTATTAAGTGATGAGATTGTGCAAAACTAACACTCATGACTGCAAAAAATAAACATAAACTTATCGTTAAAGCTTTTAGTTTTCGAATAAAAATCACTTCCTAATTTGAAATTATAATTACCATTTACTATTATAACATAGCAATGCAAGTCGCTAATTCTCAATTATTGGAAGTGTATTCCGATAGAAAGAAAAAAAGACCTACTAAGGTCTCTTTACTGAATTGTATATCCACCACGAACCATGACATATATTGTGTAATCAACGCTTTCGTGAGGTTTAAGTCCGCGTCCTTCACCCGGGTTGATTAGAAGATGATTATTTTCAATGGCTTCACCATTTAAAATGTCTTTTGCTGCGGTTACATCTGCTAAACCGTTGCTTGAGTCACTAAGCGCTACCGTCTTACCAGTTCGTACTATAACTTCAGCTCCAGCATTCGGGTATAAAGCTTGTCCAGGCTGTAATTTAACTACTTCTAATGAGGATGAGGAACCTGTTCCTACTGTTGATAAATCTAATCCTGCTAGTTGTTCTTCAATCAATACGCCGATTTGCTCATCAACGTAGCTTTTTGTTACTAGTGGGTCATTTGCTGAACCCGGTTGTTCAGAGTTGAAACTATTAGCTAGAGTAGGAATGGTAGAGCCTGCTAAGTAGCCTCCTCCTAATAGTAAGGCTGATAATGCTATTTTAGTTATGTGTTTTTTCATTGAGTTTCCTCCGATTTGAGTATGTAGGCTTTATATGGTTATACGCTTAATATATATTAATGTTTCGGAGCTTTAAATATTATTTAGAACAAAAAGAATCTTAGTAGGAATTAGACCTACTAAGATTCTACTTTCTTTATTCTTATATAAGAATATTAATTAATTTCAACTATGTCTGTCTTATTATCATTTCCTGCTAAATCTCTGATTGAAGAAGAAATGATGTTAATTGAATCATCAATAACTTGTGAATCTGTTTCAGTTATAGTTATAACCACTTGGTCAGAAGTTGCTGATGTAGTACCTACTACAGTTGTAGCATTTGCAAAGTTAAAGTCAGTGTTTACGTTTGAATCCACATCAGCTGTTTGAATATCATCAGATAATGCTACCGTGATAACATCAGTACCATTATCAAATTGACCATCTGCAAGTAAAACAGGAGCAGCAAGTGTAGTTCCATCACCGGTAACTGTAGCTGTGAAATCAGCTAAATTATTGTTAATCTCATCTCTTAGTTGATTTAATGTTGTTGTAACAGTATTAGAAGCGTCATTTGCTAAAATAATAGTAATATCATTTCCATTCACTGAAGATGACATTGCTGTTACAGCATTATCAGAATCTACTGTAATTGTTAACGTAGCATTGTTTCCTAATGAACCAGGAAGTCCTGTAGCTTCTACAGTGATAAAATTAGTTGTATACAATTGTACAACTGCATTTGTTTGAACCACTGTTGCGCTATCGATTGAGACACCAGTTTTATCAAAGATTACATTAGAATTACCAAAACCAGCTAAATCACTCTCATCAATAGTTGTTGGATTATTAGAAGAGTCTTCGATTTCCAAATCGAACTCAACATTTCCTTCAGTAAAAGTAGCATCAGTTACAATGCTTACAATTTTTTCTGAAGAATCTGCTCCATTTGATACATTTGCTAGTTTTCCATCAATAGAAGCACTTGTTACACTAATCGCTTCGTTTGCATCAACAGTAACAGTAATAGTCTCACCAGGCTTCACATAGTTTGTTCCACTACTTGAAGAGATCGTTAGATCACCTAAAACTGGACTAACTACATCAGCTTTACCACCATTTCCATAAGCATAAACATCATCTGAAGATTTAATACCTTCAAAAGTATTTCCATTCAAGTCTTCTAAAACGCCAGCATCGATCTTAATATCAAGTTCTTCATAAAGATCTGTATCTTCACCATTATGTTCTGGTAAATCTTCATCATCTAGCTCATTTACTCGTAAAACTATAACATCACTATCAACAGAATTTACTGATCCTTTACCAGTTGCTAATAAGTCATCAATGTCTGACGCAGAAACTGTAAAGGCATCCTTCACATCGTGATCTTCAACCTCAAAGTTAAATTTAGATACTGAACTTTCATCAATAACCTCTGTAAAGTAAAGTATAATGTGGTCTACTTTATTATCTCCGTCTACACTGTAAGTTTTAATTTTTTCGATATCATCATCATCTACAGTCATAAATTCTAACTCAGGAGCAATTTTATCAATTAGAGTAATATCGTCATCATCTTCTGTTGAGAATGGTTCTGGAGCTACTCCAAATTCATTATATGTCTCTGGGTCATTTCCAGGATTACCATCGAATGCTACTTCTAAATCGATATCGTCTAATGTCGTTCCATCAAGCTGATACTCTAAAACAAATGTAACTAAAGTACCGTCACTATTATATTCCACTTCTAAATCATCAATAATGTCATCAGAATCAATGTTGTTCTCAACCCAATCAGCTGTAATTGTAAAGCCATCAGGAGAAACTTCTTCAAGCTCTTGGTTAAATTGAATTTGAATTTCATTTCTGCTAATAACCTTAACATCACCGTCAACAATGATAGGTCTTGTTTCACCAAATTCCTTAATTGCAGAGCTTAACTGGAAGTTGTTTAGTTCGTTTCCTTCTGCATCTTCAACGTCAGCTACTAATAATTCGTAACCCACTAATTCATCATCACCATTAACAGCAAGATCATCAAGTAATTCTGCTTCAGAATCAGTTAATTCTATTCTTACTGTCTTACCATTACCATAGAAGTCAGTTTCACCATCAAAAGTAATATAAGATGTTGTTCCTGTTCTCCATAAACGATAATTATCCAAGTCAAGTGCTGTATCATTTACTTCTTCATTGAACACTACATACAACACTGGATCTTTTCCATTATCATAATCAAATTCCACACGATTAATACCTGCAAAAGTAGAATCCTCGATATCAAGTTCAATCACAAATTTCTCCATCTCATTTTCGTATAAAGTATCATCATGAAGATCAGAGATTTCTAATGTAATTGTATTACCTTCTTGATCATCTTCAAGTGTAAGAATTACAGACTCTTTATTTGAAGCTGGATCGATGTCATCAATATCGATTTCATCCCCATCTTCATCATAAACCTCGTAATCACCATCATTTAAGTTACCTATAGGTTCATTAAATATAATTTTAATCTCATCACCATCTAAAATTTCAATTTCAGAAACTTCAGGTGGTACTCGATCTGCAGTGATTTCTAAGTCATAAGTTTCCTCATCAAACACATTACCCCAGTTATCTTCAATTTCACTTCCATCATATTCATCTCTAATTGTAAATTCTACATCTCCTGAAGGTAGGGCATGACCTTCATCATCTTCATCTACAAAAACAACATATACTTTTGTTACTTGTTCAGTATCTTCATCTATTTCATACTGACTCTCTAAGCTAGCATCTGAATACAACCCAATAGCTCTCCAAGAGGAATAAGAATGATAGAAATGACCATTTGTAAGACCTGTAACAGGTTTATCAAATTCCACTTCCACTATTTTTTGATCTGCATCAATTACTTTTGCAGTTGGTGGCTCATCTGAATCTTCATAATCATAAGTCTCTGAGAAGCTAATGTTTGCATAACCTGCAAAATCTTCTACTCCATTAACTTTTATTAGATATTCTTCGCCATCATCAAGTTTTGAATAAAGATCAACCTTTACTGCATCACCATCGATTTCAACATCTTTAATAGATAACCTCTTAGAACCTTCTTTTACAGTAAAATCATCTTCTTCTGCTTTTTCAATTGGTTCATTAAATGTAACTCTGAATGATTTTGGACCAGTAAACTCTACTCCTTCTACTTCTGGAACATCACCATCAAATGGAGTAAATTCATCTTCAAAATCTTCGAGGACATTCTCTCCGATGCTCATAAGCCCATCAATTTCAAGTGTATATTCTTCTTGATTATCTAACTTTTCCACTGTTAAAATAACTGTCTGGTCATCTGATTGTAAATCTGCATCTTCAATATCAATATAATCAGAAATATCATAGTTGCTTGTATCTTCTGCTGATGCTTGATCTAAATCAGCATTAAATTCAATTACAACTTCACGAAGAGTATCTGCACTAATTGACTCAACTTTCAACTCTTTCTGAGACTCTTCAAAGTCTTCTACTTGTTGCACAGCTGCATAAGCAGATTCTACTAAAAATTCACGATCAGCATCATCAGTATAGTCGTTATATTCTTCTATTAAATCCCAATCTAACGCTGCTGCAACATATTCTTGTGCCCAAGCACTAACGTCATCATCATCAATAGTTCCATCTTCATCGTGTTCCTTGCCTGTTAAATATGAATAACCTTCAACAAGCATTTTAGCAAATTCCTCAATTGTTACATTTTCTTTTGGAGCAAACTTGCCATTACCAATACCATCAATGATATTTGCATCTACAGCTGCTTCAATGTACTCATATGACCAACGATCTTCATCAACATCTGAAAATGTTGCATTATTTGGAGCATCTAAATCTAGGTCAAAAACAAGAGCAATGATTTTTGCCGCTTGTTCGCGAGTCATATTATCTTCAAGATGAGGTTTCCCGTCAGTGTAACCATCAAATATTTTCTGATCTTTTAATTCATCAAATTTCTCTTCTGCTGTCAATTCTCCTGCGGATGCTATAGAAACAAATGAGGAAAAAACCATAGCAATTGCTAGTAATATAGATAAACTTCTTTTCATAACCTTCATTTCTCCTCCTCGAGTTTTAAAACTTTTTTGTCTTTTTTTAAATACATATTTTGTGCTCTGTACTCTCATATTGTCCCCCCCTTTCTTGGAGCTGAGCTTCGATTTAATTATATTAATCTGTAAGGATTAGTTACAGAAACTTGTAAGCAATAGTTAAAAATATGAAAATAATCAACAGAATATAAGAATGTCTTATGTAATTTTCCTTTATAAAAATGTGATTTAATGCAATTAACTTCAGACTGTCTATTAATTAGTTCATTATAAAGTTATACTCATTAATTTAAATAAGGTTTCGCAAATTTTTATAAAAAAAATTACCTTTTTTGAAAAAAATGTGGTAATTTACAGAATGGATCTCATCCACATTCTTTACAACCAATATTTCTGTTAATGTAGGTTAAAAAATATAATACCTTCATTTATTTAACGAGTTTTCTTTATAAAAAGTTGCATTTCTATAAAATTTTTTATTTAATTTAAAAAGACCTTATGATAATTATCATAAGGTCCCCATACAACTGTATTATTGTGAAAATAATCTAGCTTATTATTTAGCTATTTCAGAAGTAGTTAATACATAAACATCATCTACTTCATCAAGAGTTACTCCATTTTCAGCTGACTCAACTTTATCCCCTTCAATGGAAACAACTAGGTTAGTATCTACATCAGATTCTTCTTCATCAGAATCTAATTCTTCAAGTAATACTACAATCCAGTTTCCATCT
>NZ_JAVAMP010000018.1 GCF_030730905.1 Chengkuizengella axinellae
CTCCTTTTCTCTATCTCACTTTCATCGTATTTTTAAAACAATAATAAAAGAGAACGTGCCAATATAAAAACATCTCAACAATGATCATTGTTGAGATTAAAAAAAGCTACTTATTTAGTTTAAATTTTAAGCTAATATTAAGAAAGTTGATCAATATTAATTTATCAGTGTAAAATCCCAAAAGGTTTAGAAAACTCTACCCACAACTTCCATCTATTTTCGCCATTTAATGGTAATGGATTCCCTCCATATTTTTGTACCAAATTATTTATTACAACATTACGTCTAAAGTCTTTGAAGCCTTTTTGCATATGTACTCTCTCCGGAAATCATTAAACTATTTCAAATGAATTCAACGGTGATTATCGCTAAGATCTTACAACATCACAAGATATTTGTAAAGGCACGTCTTTGAACATGAGGAAAACAATACAAATATAAACGCACTCATCATTTGCTATTGCTGTAAATGCATTTCCATTAATATCTGTTACATCTACTTCTATCTCATTATTTGGATATACATGGTTGTATGTTGGCAAAGAAGGTAATAAGGTTTTAGCTATTGATAAATCCGATGAATAGTAAGGTACATTCTCATCATTTAATTCTTTTTCTGAAACATTTTTTATTATAGATTCTATTTTGTAATCCATATTTCTGCTACTGAATACAGGAATTGAAAATTTTTGTTCATTTTCATTTTTTTGTATATTTGTATTTGGTATATGTGAATTTAAGTTTTTGTTATTTTCATCATATTTTTCTTTTAGTAATTTCTTAATTGTTATTTCTGTTCTGATCCCTTCGAGGTTTTGTTGGTAATAAATCAAATAAGCAACCATAACAGAAGCTAATACACCAGAAATACTCACTATTTCCCCTACATTTAAATTAGTGTACTTGTCTACAAATTCTAAAAGTTCTGGTGATAGAATTAAAACTATAATAATTAGGAAGAAAAAGTAAGTACTTATTAAATGAGTTCTATTGAATACGATTTGTTTTTTTGTTTCTTTTTCTGATACTGTTTTATTAAACGCGTCATAATTATATACTCTAAATTGCCTAAAAATAAAAAAATAAATAAATACAACTATTCCTAATATTATTTTTATCATTAAAACCTACCGTCCCTTATAAGAATTTAAAAGTCAATATAATACGTACTATTAATCTATCATTTCTTATAATTATAAACAATAAAAAAATACTATATGGAGTGTCACTTCATATAAAAATCTATTTTAGTGTTGATCTAGCATTTGATTGTAGTCAAAAATGAAAGGAAACTCGAAACGAACTACTATAAATATAATTGCAAATACTATAAAATGATTGAAATTAGTTTGAGCATTCAAATCACCTGTTGTTAATTTATTCTTAAAGATAGACGCCAATATATTTAGATTTTTTTCCTATTTTAACACGCATTCTAATATTTAACTATTCTTCCACCCTCAGATTTAAATTGTATCACTTACAATCTCTTATTTTAAATTCAAACCACATTCTACGGCAAAGAGAAGAATCCATTTTGTAAGAAAGATTGGTCAAAATGGATTCTAAATTTGTGGTATAGTGCTGAAAAAAACAAAAGCTGAGTTTAAAATAAAATTACCTTTTGTTATTGAATTATTAGATATTGTTGTTAGTTATTCTAGTTATCTCAATATTATTATACAGTTATTACTACATTTCCCTTTTTATGTCCTTTGTCTACATATTTATGAGCTTCAACTATCTCTTCTAATGGATAATCCCTGTCTATAATCGCCTTTACATGTTCTGCTTCAATTAGCTCGTTGAGTTTAACAAGATAAGAAGGATGTATCTTTAGAAGCCTATCATCTACTGACACGTATTTCCCATTCTGTCTGAGTGCTTTTTTGCATTGTATTTTTAATTTTGAGCTTTTGTTTTCTCCAACAGCATCAAGGATAAAGTCATAACGTTCTAATTGGTTTATCGATTCCTCTTTAGTGTAATCTATCACTTTATCAGCGCCTAGAGATTTCGCTAATTCGATATTTGATGAGCTGCATATTGCAGTGACTTCAGCACCAAAGTGCTTTGCGAGTTGTACAGCGTTAGTTCCTATTGCACCCGATGCTCCATAAATAAGCACTTTTTGTCCATTTTGAGTATCTCTGTCTTTCATAAAATGCATGGTCAGAACTCCTCCATAAACTACTGCTGCAGCTTCTTTATGGCTTATATTGTTCGGTTTTAGCATCAGCTCCCCTTGGGCAGCTTCTTTCGCGGATACACATTTGTATTCAGCATATGTTCCACGGCTATTTCCTGTAAAGCCGTATACTTGATCACCTTTTTTAAATTGCTTAATATCTTTGCCTACTGATTCAACGACTCCGGAGAATACCAGGCCGATAATAGGATTTCTTGGTTTTGAAACACCTATAAACAATCTCATCATAAGTTCCATTATTTGCTTTTTAGGAAAACTAGGATTGCCAGGCATTTTAAACCCCCGGATTACACAATCACTTGCAGTTACAGCTGTTGCGTGTATTTTTATGAGTACTTCATTGTTTTTGGGAATGGGTTTTTCTACTTCGTTAAGTTTAAGAACTTCAGGTGGTCCATATTTTTGGCATATAATCGCTTTCACAATATCTCCTCCTTAAATTATTCATAACTATTCATCAATTACTTCGTACTCATCATTAGTTTTCATATATAAAATTACCCCTTCACGAATGACTACGAACTAGTCTCATTGTGTTTCCACTTCTATTTTCTCCAATTTTGTTGATTTCGATAAGCCTTGGACTCAGCAATTTACAGCATGATTCATTTAAGACTATAACTATTTTAATTCTATCCTTTATAATCGCATAGACACTTTAGTGTTGTTCTAGAGTGTTATTTTTCCAATATAGAAGTGTAAGGTGCTCATTTAACGATATACGAACTGGACTAAACTGAAGGAGATAATGAAACCTTGTTTTTTTACTGTATAATTATAAAAACTTACAATAAATCCATTTCATGTGCTTTGGCTACAGCCTCAGTACGCCTTTTAACTTGGAGTTTATCAAATATTCTTCGATTATGTCCTTTAACAGTGTCTAAGGCTATAAAAAGTCTTTCACTAATATCTTTGTTTGAAAGCCCCTGTCCTATCAGCTTTAAAACTTCTATCTCACGTTGGCTCAAAGGTTCAAGGAGAAGCTGAGAGTAGATCTTATTCGCTTGTTCTTCGTAACTAACCTTCTCAAGCTTAAATGCATTTAACAAGAGCTCTGTATATTCTGGCATTATCTTTTTAGTATGTGCTTTGATCAATAACCTCTCCATGAGTTTTCCTTCATCAAGAAAAGTACGAATAAATCGACCTGATTTTGCCTCTAATAGATTGTCTGTTAGTAATTGTAATGATTTATCTATTTCACCATTGATATAAAGAATAACTGTCTTTAAAATCTTAATATTTAACATTTTATCTTTTATTTCTTTATGATTTATCTCTTGATAGAAAGCATCTAACTCATTCAGAGCTTTATCTATGTAACCTTGCGAAAGATATACTCTAGCTCGGCTAATCGGGAGTTTGTGGGTATCAGCTAATTTTTCTGCTAATAGAAGGTTCCCCTGTTTTAATAACAATTGCACCTCTGTCTCGCTAACTTCTGAAATTCGACCTTCTAAATTATGCTGAATAACAACCTGTTTTATTTCGTTTAAGACCATTGATGAGCCGTCCATATCTCCTTTCGCAAGTAATGTTTGGACATAGATAAGATTACTCGTGATGATTTGATCAACATTTTCTATTTGTTTAGCTAGTTGTGTACTTTTCTCTATATGTTCAATGGCAGCATCTAAATCGTTCCATTCATAATAAATACGAGCTAAGCCTTTGTATGCATTATACGAGCATGATGATGGCGTATCATCTTTCATTTTTAGAGCTTGCTGGTATGTTTTGAAAGCTTGCTCAAGAAGATTTTCTTTTGCTAATGTGTTTCCAAGTCCTATTACAGATAATATCTCAATGATTTTATTACCAGACGAATGGCTTATAGAAATTGCTTCTGTATAAGCTTGTTTTGCTTTTGAAAGTTTTCCCTGTCGCTCATAGGCTACACCTAGCTTACAGGTGGTAGCAGTTCGGACAGCCAAGTTGTTGGGACTTATATTCTCCAGTGCAATTAGAGATTCAGATATAATGATGTCTACTTTATTTTGCATCGTAGCAAGAAATGCTCGTATCGCAGCAATATGCCCAACAAGGTTCCGAGTTTTCATATTCATTTCAAATCCTTGCAAGGCCGCTTCAGCAGCTAGTAATTTAGGTTCAACCTCGTTAAGCTGACTAGACATCGAGAGTACTGAAGCATACATGACCCATAATGTAGGGTTTGCATCCATTGTATCCGTTGTTAAAGATTTTAGCCATTTCATAACAGGAACGATTGCTCCACGAAAGTGAAGAGGAACCCCTTGCCCCAATAACAAACGCTCAGCTCGTTCTACATCACCAGCTGCTGCAGCATGTTGAAATGCTTCAATCTCATAGTTGTTTTTTTCATACCATACACTTGCGCGTATATGTAATTGTGCTATATCTACTTTTTTATTCCCTGCTGTATGATCAAGATCTTGCAACAACTTTTGTTTTAACAATTCTGCAAAAAGATGATGGTACCGATACCAGCGACGCTCATTATCCAATGGAATAATAAACAAGTTCGATTTTTCTAGAAACTCAAGTGTTTCCTGTCCTGTAAGAGGATCGTTTTCCATAACAGCATCACACAAAGAGCCACATAAACGATCTAAGATCGATGTTTTAAATAAAAAATCCTTGACATACACTGACTGTTGTTTAAGAACTTCTTCAATTAAATAGTCCATAATGAAAGAGTGATTACCTGTAAACGTTTTGATAAAACTCGAGGGGTCATCATGTCCGCATATTGAAATCCCAGCTAATTGAAGACCCGTAATCCATCCCTCCGTTTTAGTTACTAAGGCAACGATATCTTTATTTGAAAGTTTCAAATTCATAACTTGATTAAGGAAGTTGGTCGCTTCAGAACTGTTAAAACGCAAGTCTGAGTTCCTTATTTCTGTCAACTGATCTCGCGCACGTAAACGCGCCAAAGGAAACTCAGGATCCTCACGAGTAGTTATGACCAAATGCATCTGCGGAGGCATGTTTTCTAACAGGAATGTCAGAGCATGGTTTATAGGTTGAGTATGAATTGCGTGATAGTCGTCAAGTACGAGAATAAAGTTATATTGAACTGAAGTGATTTCATTGAGAAGAGAAATTAACATGACTTCCATTTTGGGTGGTTGGGGAGATTGGAGTAAACTCAAGATTTCCTTACCTAAATCTTCCTCCAAAGTCTGTAATGCTGCAATGATATAAGTGAGAAAAGAATTAGGGTTATTATCCCGCTCTTCTAATGAAAGCCATGCTGCAGAACAATTACAGTTTGCAATCCATTCACTTACTAACGTTGTTTTCCCAAAACCTGCATGAGCAGATATAAGAGTCAAATGTCGATGCATTCCATCGTTTAAATGCTGGATTAAACGGTTTCGGGCAACTACCTCTGGCCTAGCTTTTGGGATATTAAGTTTGGTAGATAAGATAGTCTTATTCATCACTGTTCATCACTGTCTCCCTTCAGTTATTACACTAGATACCACCTATGGAGGTTGGCTAAATCGTTTCTAAATCAATGTTAACTTTAGATTATTATAAAAACCATAAATTTACAATGTTGTTTTTACATCTTCAGATGTGTATAAGATAGTATTACAGCTTCCTTCACAATGACTTCCTATTTTAGCATCTATTCTTATTCTTTTTTACTCAACATTAAGTCCTGAAAAATTAATAAAGGCACTTTTCTAATTAGCGAAAAGCGCCAGATCGCATTATGATGACGGAGATTCAATTACCGAAATAGAGCAAAATATTGAAGTGTTTGTTTCCAGTTCTATTCTCTTAATAAGCCTTTTTCGTTTAAATAATATTGAACTCCTGCCTTATCTACCCAGCTTAACTTATCCTCTTTTAGAAGAGTAAATAACTATTCCAATGTAACCCATCTTATATTATCTGTAAAATCCCCCTCCTCTAATAGCTCACCGCTTGCTGTACATTTAAAGTATACCCCTAAAGAATTAACTGGCCCTTCAATTGTCTGATAGACTGCATATGGTTTCATACATTCAACGATAAAACCCTCAGCTGATTTCGTTTCAATTCTATTTATCGGATCAATTATCGAGTCTAATTCTAAACCTGTCTCTTCTTTAATTTCTCTCTTTAAACCTTCAATAAGTAATTCGTATTTCTCTACCCGCCCACCTGGCAATTCAATGGGTGTTCTTTTCTCATCTAATCTTACTCGTCGTTGAACTAATATTTCTTCTCCCCGAGTTGTTTTTCTAATAATTAATGCCCTTACATTAAAATAAATCATATGAAACAACCTTTCCAATTGATTAGTCAGTCTAGAAATAATCCATTACCAAGTATAAAAATATTAGGTTTTTTGAGTCCTGTTTATAATAGTTAGTTATCATTAATAAAATGACTAATATGAACAATCTTTATTTACCCCACCTCAGTGCGATAGAACCCCACCCAAGTCCTGCTCCATAACCAACAAGAACGACCAAATCTCCATCTTTTATTTTCCCTTCTTTTACTTCTTCATGTAATCCTATTGATATTGTCGGAGCTGATGAATTTCCATAGTATTGAACCGTTTTTGTATGTACTTTTTCTAGAGGGAAACCGAGCGTTTCAGTTCCTTTTTCTATGATTCGAAGATTAGATTGATGTGGCACAATAAAGTCCACTTCGGATAAGGTCAGATTGGATACCTCTAATACTTTTTTTACAGCTTCAGGGAATTTATCTATTGCAAATTCGAAAACAGCTCTCCCATTCATAAAAATATTTTTGTTTTCATTGAGGTGCAAGTATTTTCCCCCACTTCCATCCATTTGCATGTTGATACCTAAGATTCCTTTTTCTTTTGGAACTTTTCCTACAACAACCGCTGAGGCTCCATCTGCAAATATGAGTGCAGTTTTTTTGTCTGTTGGATCAAGTAAAGAGGAACATTTATCAACGGCAACAACTAGTACGTTCTTATAAAGACCTGTTTGAACATATTGTGCGCCCGTTGCAAGAGCTGTAATAAAACTTGAACAACCAGAATGCAAGTCTAATCCAGCACATTCTGTTGCCCCAATCCTATCTTGGACAAGAGCTGCTGTAATATGGGTGTCATGTGTGTTTGTTCCGATAATAACCATATCGATTTCGCTTGACTCAACACCAGCGTTTTCAATTGCCCTTCTTCCAGCTATCTCACTCATATCCGTAAGTGATGTTTCAGAAGATTCATATCTTCTTTCTAATATTCCAGTTTTCATTACAATCTCTTCTTCTGTAATACCAAATCGTTTTGCTATTTCTTCGTTCCCAATGACTTGTTTTGGAATATTCACTCCAATACCTAAAATACCAACATTATAATCCATTTCCCTTATTCCCCCAATATATGTATTTATTCGACATTTTTATTTTATCATAGGAAATTGTGGTATTTGTAGAATAAATAGAGAGAATCTTACTAATTTTTTAGAATGGGTTCCTTATCCATTTTAAGTTTTAGAACAAAAACTCCTATCGTAGTCTCTAGAAGAGGTTTCTTAATCCTTCTTATGGGGTAGGTAGACTTTGTTGAAACTTAGAATTTGAATAATAAATTCTTAAGTTAAAAAATAGAAAGCCTAATTTCTCTTAAATAATGAGATATCAGACTTTCTATATTGAAGAAAGGCTCATGTACCGCAAAAGGTTCGGTAAGGCCGGGTTGATGGGTCAGGCAGTTTGCTGTATTCAGCCTGCTCTGAGGAGTGCTCGTAGGGGTTTGACAGGACATGAAGAAGTTGCTCCATCACACTGATATCTCCTTGATTCTCTGCAGCTTCTAATGCAGCTTCTACTCGGTGATTACGAGGGATTATCGCAGGATTGCTGTTCTTCATCGATTGTTGTGTGGACTCTTTCACTTCTTGCTGCCTGCTTAGTCTCGCTTGCCACATCTTATGCCAATCAATAAATTCTGAGCTTTTAAATAGTTCCATATCCTTCAGGGTATTAAAGGTTAACGCTCTGAACGTATTGGTATAGTCCGCACGATATTTTTGCATTAGATTTAGGAGATCATTTACAAGAGATTCATCTTGCATCTCTTCGTTAGAGATCCCAAGCTTTGCTCTCATTCCTCCTAACCAATTTTTTTGATACAAATGATTATAATCTGAAAGTGCATCTTGAGCCAGATGAATAGCCTGTTCATGATTATCATGCAGAAGTGGCAAAAGAGATTCAGCAAAACGAGCAAGATTCCAACCACCAATATACGGCTGATTACTGTAGGCATAGCGACCTTCCGTATCAATGGAACTGAATACTGTTGCCGGATCATAGTAATCCATAAAGGCACAAGGGCCATAATCGATGGTTTCTCCGCTAATGGTCATGTTGTCAGTGTTCATTACTCCGTGGATAAAACCAACTAGTTGCCACTTTGCAATTAGCGAAGCCTGACGTTTGATCACTTCCTTTAACAATGAGAGATATTTATTCTCTTCAGATTCAACGTTTGGAAAATGTCTTTGTATTGTATAATCAGCTAGTATCTTTAGATTCTCTTCTGTTCCCCATTGTGCAACGTATTGAAAGGTACCAACTCTTAGATGACTAGCAGCAGTTCGTGTCAAAATTGCACCTTGTAAGTTGATTTCTCTGATTACTGACTCACCGGTTGTCACCACAGCCAGACTACGGGTGGTAGGTATACCGAGCGCATGCATTGCTTCACTGATAATATATTCGCGCAGCATCGGACCAAGTGCTGCTCGACCATCTCCCCCACGGGAGTATGGAGTTCTACCTGAACCCTTAAGTTGAATATCTACTCGCTCACCTTGGGGGGTGATCTGTTCACCAAGCAGCATAGCTCTTCCGTCCCCTAACATGTTAAAATGTCCGAATTGATGTCCAGCATATGCTTGAGCTAGAGGCATAGCACCTTCTGGAATTTGGTTGCCAGCAAGTATTGCTATCCCCTCTTCGCTTTGTAGCTCCTGTATATTCAGTCCGAGATCTTGTGCCAGCGGCTTATTGAGTACGATCATTTTTGGTGAATGTACTGGATTTGGGCTTAGGCTGGTATAAAATAATTTTGGCAGTTGAGCATATCCGTTATTAAAGTTCCATCCTGTTCCTGTTCTTTTTGTCATCATATCCCCTTTTTCTTTTTCCTTTTTATGTATCCTAACATTTATTTTTCGAAAACCAAAGCCATACTATGTAATTTGTCATAAAAAATCTATTTAGACTTTATAGGAATTTCCTGATTCATTTATTTTTTCACTAATCCCAACTTATCTGTTCTGATGTGGATATGTCAAATGCTACAAATTCCCCGTTTTCATAAAACCTATATCTGATGATAAAAGTTTCCAATTGAAATGTGTTAATGATAACTTCTAATTTCTAAAAGGCAATTCACATGGATAATAATCATTTGTATCTCATTAATTAAAAAGAACCTCACTAGTCTACAAGATAGTGAAGGTTCTCTTAATATTATTAAATGTATTTTTTCAATATTCTACTTTAAGAAGTTCATCAAAAAATTATTTAGAAGTTGTTGGTAGTGTGTAGTTTAAATCCCATATGACATTAAAAGCATCTTTTACTTTGGCGAATTTAGCTCCCCAGAACGTATCTTGAAGTTCCATCAATATAGTCCCTTTTTCTGACAGACGGGAATAGATGGTTTGAATCTCTTCTTCACTACTTAATTCTAGAGCAAGTGAAATATTGTTACCAGCAGTAATAGCTTGATTTTGGAATGCATCAGAAAACATAAGAGTTAAATTTCCTTTTTTAAATCTACCATGCATTACGAGATCATCTGATTCTGGTGGTGTTGGGAAATCAGCTTCACCAAAAGTTTGGATATCTGAGATTTCTCCATCAAAAATGTCTTTGTAATATTGTAGTGCTTCTTTTGCATTACCATTAAAAGTTAAGTATGGGGTTGCTTGAAATTTCATTTTACACACTTCCTTTCAATATTTGGAATTCCAATGTATATTATATCTAGAGACAATAGAAAGAACAAGGAAATATTGATATTTAATAATATGCAATGGAGGGTATTTAAATAGTGAATATTGATGAGGAAGTAAAGTTTAAAACTCATGTTCTAAATAACTTTATAGATTCAAATGGCAAAGTGAAAAATATACCAAGTAAAAAAAAGAAGAAATTAGTAGTATTAGAATATTTGGTAGAGAAGTTGCACTCTAGAAAAGAATATTCTGAACTAGAAATAAATGAATATATCAAACAATTTCATGAAGATTTCGCTACTATAAGAAGAGAATTTATCATTAATGGCTTTATGGATCGTAATTCTGGAATATATGTTGTGAATCCAGATGAAGAATGGACAAAATGGCAAGCATTATAATTTCTTGTTGAAAATTTACAGTTTATTAACTCTATCTTCATAAGCATGTCTTCGATGAAAAGAACCCCCATTAATTTACCTTTGTAAGTGGAGGTTCTAGTTGTATTACTTAGTGATTGTACTTATATATTATGATCAAAAACGATTAGATTTCCATTCGATATGATATATCAAATTTAATTTAAGTTGTTTTATACTATTAAAAAGAATTTATCTCTTCGTTCTGAAATTAATTTTCATACATCAAAAGTAGTACGTGATATACATACTTTTGACATATGTAATTCTATTTTCACTTCACTATAATCAATAACAAACGTTGAAATGAATGAGGTGTCATGATGAAGTGGAGAGATTGGGATACAAATTTAAAGGTGCGTTTATACGGGGAAGGTGTCATCAATTTATTGTTTTGGTTATATTTTCCTTTTATGTCCATTTATTTTGCAAAGTTCTTTGGGAAAGGTACTGCTGGATTCTTGTTAGTTATTTCACAATGTATAAGTGTTGCAGCTAATCTATTTGGTGGATACTGCGCTGATAAGTTCGGTAGAAAAAGAATGATGGTTTTTTCACATTTAGGAACATCTGTAGCCTATTCAATCTTTTTACTTGCTAATTCTCCGTGGTATGAATCTCCTATATTCACTTTTATAGCTTTTTCAATGTTAGGTATATTTGGTGCTTTATATTCCCCTGCAAGTCATGCTATGGTTGCAGATGTAGTACCTGAAAAGGAACGCTCACATGTTTTTGCAGTGTTTTATGTTATGGTGAATATCTGTGTGGTGATTGGTCCTGTATTAGGTGCTTTTTTCTTTTTTTCTTATAGATTTGAATTATTAACTTTAGCGTTTATTACAAGTGTTATATTTACATTTACGCTTCAAAGACTAATTCGTGAAACAGCACCGGGTTTAGTTGATCTTTCTATACAAAATAGTAAAGATAATGAGAAATGGTATTCCTTACTTAAGGAACAGTTTAGAAATTATCGAGTTATTATAACTGATAAAACATTTTTTTTGTTCATTATTGCAGGGATCTTATTTTCATTGACTTTTATGCAAATAGATTTTCTGCTCCCAGTATATATTTCGGAGACTGTCACCAAGCAAACGCTGTTTAGTATTAAACATTGGACTTTAGATATTTCAGCTGAACAGGTGTATGGCATTATTTTAGCAGAAAATGCTCTGCTTGTAGTATTGTTTACAATATACGCTACGAAGTTTTCAAATCGATTTAAACCCTATAAAGTTTTTATGTTTAGTTCATGTATGTATGGCATTTCAATCTTCTTGTTTGGTCAAACAACACAAATATGGGGTTTGATTTTTACAATGCTTTTATTTGTCATAGCTGAATTAATGGTTATTGGTGTTCAAGCTTCTTTTGTAGCAAAGTTAGCGAAAGAAAAAATGTTAGCTCAATACTATGCAGCTGCAGGTTTACGCTTTACTCTTGGAAAAACACTTGCTCCCATGTCTATCCCATTAGTTACTTTAATTGGTTATCGATGGACATTTATTATCATTGCTTTGATAGCCTTTACAGGAGCAGGTTTATATTATATGATGGCTATTTTAATGAGGAGAAAAGAAAGAATTCATATAAAAGGAAGATAAATATGTCAACCTTCTCTCATAGCGTAGTAAATTTGTTTCTCCAATTATTAACTAATTTAAAATCTCAAGATTATAAGCTAATTTCCTGATCTTTCTAATAATTGATCGTACTGCATCGGGGTGTTGTATTATAAACAAATGATTAGCTTCATCTTTTAATGGTGCTGTCACATCTTCTTTATTAGCCTCTTCTCCTTGACGAATCAACACTTCCTCAAATGTTGAAGCCGTTCTTAATACTGCTTTACTTCGATTACTTTTTGCAATACGCTCTTTAAGGATATGCTCTGGAACATCAAAGTTAACAAGGATACTGGTAAATCCCTTATTATGATATTGTTTCAGTAGTTTTAATCTACTCTTACGATTTCGATTTGAGTTACAAAGAATTAAATGGCAATTGGTTTCATCAATAGCATATTGAACTATCGTTTTTGTGAGCGCACATTTTATCAAATTAGGTTGTTCTTGTATCGGTAATAGTACTGGATAATAAGTGTTGAGAAATTCAGCGTGGTTATCTTGGTCTATTACAACTGAGTTTTGCATTTCTTTTTCTAATGCTTTTGCAAATGTAGTTTTACCGCTATGAGTTTTACCGACGGTCATAATTACTAATCGATTCATGAGTGCTACTCCATTCTCTGAATGAACAAAATGATATGAATAAATAGAATAGAAGAATTAAATCTTTTGAATTGGAAAATAGAGAGATAATTCACCATTAGTATCGTTGGGATTATAAAATTCATGTACTGCCCCTACGATATTGAACTCATGCTGAGGTAAATACTCATTCATCATATATTTAAAGATATCTTGATATGTATCTTGAGTGCATTTTGCAACAACATATTTATATGAAGGAATTACCCATTTTCTCCAGTTATTCGGTGCTTCAGCAAAATCTTTAACCTCACATCCAGCTAAATATTTACCTTCTTCTTTCCAACCTTCAAAATTTTCTTCAACATCACTCATGATACCCCAAATCCCAACGATGCTGCCTGTAGAATCAAGTTTAGCTAGATTGTTTATTTCATTGAAATTACTATTCGCTTCTTGCCATAATTGTGGTATCCATTTGGGACCTTCTTTAGCTAGTCCTTGTCCAAGTTTTCCGATAACTGTAAAAGATTTCTTCTCTATTATTTTAACTTCCATATGTTTCTGCCTCCTTTAGAACATATATTCCCATGAATATATATTATGTGATAAATGATAGATAGTCAACATTAGAAGGATTCGGTTAGGCTAGGAGTTTTGTGAATTGATCTCAGCATATGGTTTTATTTGGGTATCATTTTTGAAAAATCAAATAGCATTGCTTTATAACCTCTCAAATAACTTCACAGCCTCTTCTCACATTATGTAAATAATTCCTAGTTCGTAGCTTTAAAATAAGTAGTAACAACTGATACCATTATAACTTCCACTCCCATATTAGCGATTAAATTATAATTCTTATCTACAACTACTGCTCCAATTGGATATGTATTTTCCTTCAAGGTTCATTCGACTTCTTTAATGCTAATTCTAAAAGTACCTATCCTTACCCGAAAATTATAAATGTCCTATAAGGTTCACCAAAGGACGAGAGATCTTTAATGAAACTTTCCGACATCTCAAACGTATCTGAATATTAAGGCTACAGTTACAATGTAGGGAGGTGAGTTAAAGTGTTTGTACGAATTTTTCGAAAATCTAAACCAGGCACTCAATTTGCCATAATGACAGGGACAATTTTATTATTAATTGGTGGGGTGATTTTGCTTGTAAGATGAGCCGAACTTTTTGACATTAAATAAAACAAAATTTTACTTGAAAGTAATTATAATTAACGCCTATTTTAAAAGTGAAGTACTATCTAGTATTGTTTTTAAAATTATAAGGGAAACTGAATAAAATATTATGTACAAGTTATTAATGAGATATATTTATAACCTCAACACCATTCGGATCAATTTTGCTTGTTGAAATTCCTTGAATCACAGCTTCTTTAACAGTTACCATATCACCAAGTAATGAAGTAACTGACTTCATATCAGTATTAAATAATAATGATAAATCCTTTTCCAATCCTTGATCTTTTACCATGATATTTAGTTGAACAAGTGTGCTATCATCTTGATCATTAACGACATCCATATTAGTTTGGAGTTCAATTTTAAATCCATAAGGTGTAGTTATAAACGTTCTTCTATCTCCTTCATCAATGCTCCAGTTCATCTCTTTTGCTCTATCATAAATAGCATTATATTCTTTCTGAGATACCAAGAAACCAATATGATCAAACATTACTTTTTTTCCATATCCAAATGTAATGTTTATACTTCCCTTTCTAACTTCAATCACACGAAATAAGATATTGTGATCTCGAAAATCATTCCAATTTAATGGTGGGTTAAATTTCTGAAATTCCCCTTGGAATTTCCCTACTCGTAGTGTTACTTCAAATCCAAGCTCTTTGTAGAACCTTTCAGTCTCTTCTACATTAGGTGTCCAAAAATGATAATGAAATAGCATGAATTCACCTCTTAAATTTATTCACTTTGCTAAAAACCTTCCTGTATTCGTAAAAATAAAATGCGAATTAGTTCAAATAACATATGATTAGTTTAAATACTTCAACTTTCATAAATCAACCTTGAAAAGCTATCCTGCTCTCAAGGTTGATTTCTTCCACTTCTATCCGTTTGATATCCCTTGAATGATCTCGTGTTCGTTTGTCTTAAGATAATCAATATCATTCTGATATAATTGAAGATGACCTTTTTCTATATGGAGCTGAAAATCTTTGTTACCATTCCTTGCTTCAGAACGCATAAAATCTGTTAGGCTTTGTAGTCGTTTTACTAAAACTTTTACCATGGAACTTCTACCTTCAGAGTCTACCCCATAAGTGTCGAGAAACAGTTTTGCCTTTCTTATTTGTTCTTTCAGGTTGCCGTGGGAATCAAACGGTACCCAACGATAAATGGCATAAGCAATATCCCACATTCTTGGTCCTGGATGGAGCGTGTCGAAATCTATTATACCTGCAGCTTCATTGTTTACTATAGTAACGTTATAAGGTGCATAATCTCCATGACACATGACTTCAGCAGGATTAGTTGCAGGTAACATCCACTGCTCATCATTAGTTAGTTTTGATACATATCTTTCACTATATTTATGAAACTTTAATAATAATTTTGATGAGGAAACAATCATTGAGTCCGTTAAGAGTGCCTCAGGCAGTGGATAATTATACACATCACCTGTCATAAAAGATAGAATTTCCTCATTTTTTTCATTTATACCATATGGTTTTGGAACAAAGTCAGCACCTTCTTCATGAAGATAGTTTAAAAAAGAATGTACATCTTTTGTCCATATATTGGATGGGCGAACAACAGTTTCTCCTAATTTATGAATTTTTCCTATTCTACCACCAGTAAGTTCTTCTTTATTGTTCATTTAGTCCTCGCTTATATATTTATATTTGAATTTCAACTTCTTTATATTACCATAAAAAACAAATGTATAATTCCTTTTCCAATTTGAATAGAAAGATCATATTCCACATCAAGTTCTTCAAATCTAAAGCCTAACTTTATCGGTATATGTAATTTCTTCAAATTCTTCATTAATCAGTGTAACAAATAAATTAAAGAGTTAAAAAAAATAATTGTGTAATGACATTACGACACAGCGCTACCAATACTTCTTGAGAAACTTGACTGCAGAATCTAAATTAGCTTGATTAGCTACAGCAAAAAAATCATTCAGATTATTTTGAAATGTAAATCCAATTGAAGTAGGTGCAGTAGGGTTTAAACGAAATGATTTGGCTCCAAGCAATTGGAAACTTTGGGTAGCTGCGCCCTCTTCTGTTCCTTCTAGGAAAGAATAAAATAGAGGCATCACAGGCTCTTTTGCTTGAAGCGGTTTTAGAATGGATCCCCAATTTGCTGGAAGATCACTCCTATGTTTTGGGTAGAGATTGTTCGAACTTACCATGCCCCATCCTTTAGTGCTTCTTTCAATACTATACTCAATTTTACCCGTACCAATTGAAAACAAATAAATGTTTTTCAGCTTCTTTTTAGCAGTTCCAACTGCAAATGAGACTGCTAATGTACTAGGATTGCTAGCAACAACCACCCCATCCAAAAACCCTTGATAGGAACGAAAAAGAACAGGAGATGCATTACTTCTTGTCACTACATCACTCACAAGTTCATTCATATGGGGTGAGTTGGGAAAATTATGATAATAAACGGGTGTCCATGTTGCTAAATCGAAGGAAGGAATAATCACCTTTTTACGTAAGTCTTTTAATTTTAGATCTTGAAAAAAAACTTGAGATAGCTTTTGAAGACCTTCAATTTCAACAGCTTGATTAAAATAGAAGCCTCCGGCCCTGATATTACCAAATGCTAATTCTACATTCCGCTTATTATTAAAGAAGTTATATATCTCATCCACTGTTCTTCCACTTGCTAATGCAGCAGCAATAAATGATCCAACAGACGTACCAGCAAATAAATTAGTTTTCCTCACAAATTCTCTACGAGTTTGATGAAGACGATATAAAAGTCTTGCACTTATAGCTCCTCTTAAAGCACCTGCATCAAACGTCATGATCCTATAAGCCATATTACTTATCACCCTCTTCAATGGTTTTTTTTCTTAAGTAATCAATATGCTAAAAAGAACACGTTTTTCCAATTCTATTTTGCAGATCAAATGATTTCAATGTGTTCTGCATCTTTAATATGTTAGTATTTGCTTTTTACAATTGTTCAAAGTATAATAATATATCCGAAAATTGATATATGTAATGTTCTATCATTGAATAGTTGTAAAAATACATGGCTAAGAATACTATCATTACATAATAAAGAAAGATAAATATAGGAGGGAAGGAACATGGAAAAAAATGACAAATAATAAAGAATCTACAGCCTTTAAAAGTCAACCAAGCTGGTTACAAAATTATATTGATTCTCCAGAAAAACAAAGAGAGTTATATCGACGGACTTTAATTATCATCGTTTTATCACAAATATTAAGTGGTGCAGGACTTGCAGCAGGTCTTACAGTCGGAGCACTTCTTGCTCAAGATATGTTAGGTTCAGATAGTTATGCAGGGATTCCAGCGGCTTTGCTTACATTGGGTTCTGCAGGCTCTGCTTTTCTTGTAGGACGAATTTCTCAGAAATTTGGACGTCGTTCAGGACTTTCAGCAGGATTCTTGGCTGGTGGTCTAGGTGCAATCGGAGTAGTTATTTCAGCATTAACTAATAATATTGCTCTTCTTTTTGTTTCTCTACTAATCTATGGTGCTGGTACTGCAACAAACTTACAAGCACGTTATGCAGGTACTGACCTTGCAATTTCCACTCAACGAGCAACAGCTGTCAGTATCGTGATGGTTTCAACCACCTTAGGTGCTGTTGCTGGTCCTAACATGGTGGATGTAATGGGAAGTTTTGCAATCTCAATTGGAGTCCCAGCTTTAGCTGGTCCGTTTATTCTAGGAGCAGCAGCCTACATCCTTGCAGGTTTTGTACTTTTAGTTTTACTACGTCCAGATCCACTTATAGTGGCGAAAGCAATTGAAGAAAAGAAAATAAGTAATGGTGTTTCTGACAACAAATTATCTAATCAAGGAACGAAAAAAAATAGAGGAATTGTTGTTGGGGCAACAATTATGGTCTTAACTCAAATCGTCAT
Source organism: Chengkuizengella axinellae (assembly GCF_030730905.1). Lineage (GTDB taxonomy): Bacteria > Bacillota > Bacilli > Paenibacillales > KCTC-33759 > Chengkuizengella > Chengkuizengella axinellae. Next base: position 17,900 of record NZ_JAVAMP010000018.1, read on the forward strand.
GATTTCAATTATGACCATGACGCCTATACACATGAAGCATTATGGGCATGGTTTGACGGAAGTAGGGCTCGTAATTGGATTCCATATAGGAGCTATGTTTCTACCCTCTCTTGTGACAGGTATCCTTGTAGATAAATTTGGTAGAACAACAATGGCCATCGCTTCAGGGCTCATATTATTTGCTTCTGGAATTCTGGCTGCTGTTGCACCAGTAAATTCTATGTTATTACTTATTACCTCTCTAGTTTTACTTGGACTTGGTTGGAACTTGGGATTGATTAGTGGAACAGCCCTCATCGTAGATTCAACTAATCTATCCAATCGTGCAAAAACGCAAGGATCTGTTGATGTCTTAATTGCTTTGGCTGGAGCATCCGGTGGGGCTCTATCTGGGATCATTGTAGCTCAAAGTAGTTATGCAATGCTCTCTTTTGCAGGAAGTTTTCTTTCATTATTACTAATTCCTGTTATTATATGGTCTCGTAGTAATCAAAATAAATAAATTAATAATAAAGCCTAATTTCTCCATATCTTATATGAGGAATTAGGCTTTTGTTATTCACGGAATGTGCTTTAGTGTAATTTACAAATTGATTTTAGTGTAAATTTGGAATGTAACTCCAAATTTGTCTGTTACAATACCATAAGAAGGACTAATCGGCGTTTGTTGAATTGGCATCTTTACTTGACCGTTATCCTGCAATGCTTCAAAAATTCGTTGGGTCTTCTCCTCATCATCAGTAGAAATACAGATTGTAACTTGATTTCCTACTTGATGGGGTTGACCTGGATGTGAATCAGAAACCCTTAGAATGGAATCTCCAATTTTTAGGGAAGCGTATCCAACAAACTCCTTAGCTTCTGCTGGAATAGGATAATCAGAGTTTTCACACATTTCTCCTAAAGATTGGTTAAAGAGAATTTCAGCATCTAATGCTTTTTCATAAAATTGAATGGCTTCCCTCCCATCTCCATTCATTACCAAATAAGGGGAAAGTTGCAGTGACATGAATAATCAGCTCCTTGGATTTTAATATTTTACTCACTTTTTTATGTTATACGATTCATTATGACATATTAGTTGTTAGGCACTGTTACGAATTCTTTAAGAATAGGCTTCAAATTTTTACTACATTTTGATAATACAATAAAGAACATATGTTTGCAACTAATATTTGTTATTTTTGGATATTTTCTAAGTTTTTGTATCAAATTAAGCGGCTTAATAAATAAATAGTATAAGGAGTTACTAAGAAAATGGCTGTATATAGACCTGGCGTGTATGTTTTTAGTATCCAAGTTTGTAATATATGGGCTAAATTATGTATTAAAACAAATATCAAGAATGAAAGATATAAAATCGAACTCCATGCACTTTCTAAATTTTGAATTTTTATGAAAGTAATAGTAGACATTGTTAAGAAAATGAAAACATCTCTTTTTGCAAACGTATAGGAATTAACATTCCAAAACTCCCAAATCTTCTTGTGTATCCTTTTACTATTCCCTTTGATCTTGTATTCTGTTCTCTTTGCCCATTTCTCAACAGTAATAATCTCTTCAAAATCATGCAGCATAAATATGACTACGAATAACCATATAGCATTATATAACTCAAGTTGAAACATTTGTTCTCTCCCCCTCAATTATGAATTTACAAGAAGTAGAAAAATACCTCGCTGATGAACGAGCTTGAATGAAAGATAAAAACATCTAATTAGTGCTATACAGTTCTAGTTATTTTTGTCAATAGTTTCTAATTTTCTACACCATATATTTTTTGTATTAAGGAATGATTGTTTTAACGGATATTGAATGAAATGCAGAGTATGTTACTTTTATTTCATTGTAGAACGATTCAGTATAGGTCCTTCATTGTAGATCACTTTTTTTTCAAAGAATCCATCATGATTATATTTATACTGAATTAAACTTAACGTTGTTCCTTTAGTTTCAAACATAATTGTATTTTCATCTTCACCTTCATTTACTATATAGAGTTCAGCAAGTCCTTGTACATGGTCTTCGAATAAAGCGTATAAATGATGATTATCTTCTACTATTAACTGCCAGTAATGACTATCATCCCAAAGGTATTCCCCTATTTTTTCTGGATTTCGTATTGGAGCGGGAGATATTAATAGTTTAATATGTTCTATTTCCCCATCATCATCAATATCCTCTTTCATATCTGCAGCAATTAAAGTATTTTCATAGGTTGTAATATCCCCTTCTTGAATGATACTTCTGTTATTGACAGTTGTTTCTGTAGAGCAACCTCCTGCTAATATTAGAATTATAAATAAATATGTTGCTCTCTTGATATGGATCACCCCTTCTATGGTTTTATTTTGGTTGTGATTTATATATTTCTAAAGCTGTATATAAAACATTCTTATCATATCCGGTTAGTCGATTTATTTTTTCAACCCATTCTTCTATGGTATTTAGCTTTGGTTCTTTTAATAAACCTTCAGTAGTACTTAAGAAGCTTTCCCAGTTGTAAAATTCCCAGTGGGCAATTTCTGATTTGTACGGGACTCTACATTCAAATAAGGGTTTAGGTTTAATTATACTTTGGGAGAATTCAGCGGCTTTCATGAGGGAATTTATCTCTATTGGTTGAGTATCAAAAATTTGTTTCGAAACTTTTCCGTTTGGTCTATGATATAAAATCTCTAAACTGTTCTCGTCTGTGTTTACTTGAACTTTTGTAGCTGGGAAAAAACCATCAAGTTTTTCTTTGTTGAAATTTTCGTTATCTGTTTCTATTAAGATAGGTTTTAACCATTGATCTCCTAAATCGCAATAAAATCGATGCCCAAATTCATCTAGTGCAATGACTGCAACGTGAGCATCTTCAGTATTTAAGTTATGAGCTATAGGATAGGCTTCAATCCCATCCTTTTTAAATTCATCTAGCAACCAAATTGTTAAATCAAAGCAATTCCCTGTAATTCCAAATTGTTCTCTATGCTTTTTCATTAAGGAAACATCTCGTTGTTTTTTACTACTTCCTTGTTTATAAAGCCAAGCTTTAGTTAACGTTTCCATAGGAAAGTTGTCAAATTTTTTCCAGGTTCTAAGAATATCTTGTGACGGTAACATCGCAGCACCTACTTTTCTAGTGATCATTGTTTATAAAGATATAGTCATTATTATTAAAGATCCAATTTCAAGAAAATTTCGTCCTCAGACTCAAGACCAGTCTCCGTTACATTAAATCCTACACTGTTATATAAATGTATCGCAGTAGAATTTTTAGGATGAATACTTATCCATATTTCTTTATTGTCAAAATTGGTTTTTATTAACTCTATCACTTTTTGAAGTGCTGATTTCCCATACCCTTTTCCTTGCTCCTTTTTATCAATCATAAATCTAGCAAGATTCATATCTCCATCGTCATCTAGTATATAAGCAGTAAATCCTATTATACTATTATCATTATATATCCCAAACATATGCATGTTTTTCTCGAATTTAGATTGTGCAATAGAGTATGCATTTGAAGGTACAAAACCGTTTTGTTTTTCATGAACATCCAAATTCACACATTCTTCCCAGTTTTCTTTATTAATTTCTTTTAAATGTATACTCATTTATATACCTCTTTTATTAGTTTTTATGTAATGTTACTGAATCGCTATCACTATAAGGAAAAATCAACCATTAAAAAGATGATAAGAATGATAATCAGCGCTTTAGTATAATGCATAGATTGAGTATCATATCATACATATTTTGACACATTCAGTGGTATGTCTTTCTAATTTATATAATATCCTTAACGTCTGTTTTTTCCTTTAAAAATTCTATAATTGTCCCATTGGATTTCACTTTAACACCAGTTAAATATCCATATCCCTGATAGGCAGCACCTGTGTCAATGTTCCATGAATTGCTAACTTCATCATACATCGGCTCTTTGCAAGGCGTGTGACCTATAATTTGTAATTTGTTTAAATTCTTTAATTGATTTCGATTCCAAATGACACTTAAATTACTGGATTCTTCAAAAGGATTAGCAGCTTCCTTTGCAATACCTGCATGACTAATAAAGAGATCCGAATTCTCCCAAAACAATGGCATCTCTTTAAACCAATCCATATCATTTTTAATATTTCTATTATTTAATTTATATTGATATAATGTTTCTTCACCACAATGATTTACCCAATGAAGGTTTGGTGCTTTCTCTATATGTTGAATGAATTCAAATTCATGATTACCTTTTAGAAATATAACGTTATTAGGATGTTTTTGTTTTAAGTTTCTAGCCAAATGTACTGTTTGTGGAGTATTTTTTCCCCTGTCAATTAAATCGCCTACTTGAACTAGTATTTCATTATCTTTATCCAATTTATTTAATAGCTTCTTAAAAGTGTAAAAACATCCATGTATATCCCCGATTATAAATATGTCCAAGAATAAGTTCCTCCTAAAGCGATCATATTATGAATTTCATTATACCTCTACTTTCTATAATTAACATAGAGATTGTGATTGATTAAAACTTCATTTTCTTTAGGAGTAGGTTTTTCTACCTCTTCTAACTGAAATGCATCAGGTGATCCATATTTTGAACACACTATAGCTTTCATGAATTCTCCTCCCATCATTTACAATTGAGTTGAACAGGTTAAAATGGCCACGAATCTAATTGTATGATTGGATTAGATTCGGGACCAAAATGAGGATACTTCACTTTATTTCACTTTAAACATAACTTCGCCCATTCCTAGTTCAGCATTAATTTTTATATGATCACTTTCAGAAGCATCGTAGGCATCATTCACATAAACACCATTCCCAAGTGATTTCAACTTTATAAAATCAGTAGCAACAATTCCTTTTTCAGTTTTAATGATTACTCCAATATCTGATGGAAGAATGATGGTCGAACTACCTAGACCTGTTTTAAAATTAGCATTAAACCCTTCCTCCCATTCTCCACTCATATCTATAGTTACTTCACCTACACCAGTTTCAACCTCTAAGTTTTGAATTTGTAGACCTTTCAAATCCAATTTCGTTTCTGAAACCCCTGCCATAACCTTTAAATCTAGTGGTATCTCATTAGTCAATTTAAAATCCCAGCTATTTTCCACACCACCAATATTACGAAATCCGAAATCACCTTCATTTTGTTTGATTTCAACCTGACCTCTATTTTGGGTGAGTTCATATGTGACTTCAGGTTCTAATTTTTTTACGTTATATTCTATACTCCCATCTATCCATTCAGTAGCTCCTTTTGAAACTTGCAGTTCTCCAAGACTAATCTGTAGAGATATATCTAATGCTGTGGATTGATCTTTTTCTATTGTAATCGATTCTTTTTCCAAATTACTATGAACGGTAAAATGTTCAACAACCTCATTACTGCATCCAGCTAAAACTAGCAAAAAAACTAACATCATTCCTAAAAACTTCTTCTTCATGTTAATCACTCCTTTTATTTCTATTTTTTCCTCAATTCTTTTTTCATCAATTGAAAACATTGAGTGAGTCATATCAAGATTTCTTACCGTGTTCTTTGATCTTTACCCCCACAATCAAAAGCCATAAACAAAGGGAAAACTCCCCTAAATCAGCAGGAACTGTAACAATCAGAGAAATTAAAGATAAGCTGTTTGGATAAAGAGAAGAGATAAAGAAATCTATTAGATAACCAAAACATCCTAACATCAATAAAATACCAATCATTTTTGGAATGAAACCAGACTTATAAACTAAATAACCTAGAGGGAATAACCAAAGACCAAAAAATATTTGAGCGATAAGGTATCCATAAGAGTGCAGTTCAAGGAAAAACATTGAAAAACTATGAAGTTGGCTAGTTTCGAATACACTTAAATAATCTGAATTGTTCAAGAGTAATAGGGGGGCAATATGATTAAGCATATTCACACTCAAAACTGAAACAGCGATCAATACACATAACACCATCAGCATTGCATGGTTTTTGTTTATGTTATTTTTTGTAATCATGTTAAATCGTAATTACCACATTTCCTTTTTTGCGTCCGTTATCAACATACGTATGAGCCTCCACGATTTGTCTGTAGCTAAAATATTCAAAAAAAAATGGATTAAATCATCCTCATTCAGTAAGAGTTCATTTGTATCCTCACTAATTTTGTACTATTGTTTTATTGTTTTAGTGATCTAGTTAGATAGTACACTATGTTTAATTAATTGTCAACTTTATACAATTCAAAAAAAGACGTATCACTACGCCTTTCTGTTTAGGTTTTATTATAAAATTATTATTTTCAAATGAATTATAATGTGATTACTGTCGCTTTTAAGCTTCTGGAAGCAGCAAAGATAAAAGATGGTCCTGTACCCGCTACCGGTATATTTGTACAAACAAGTTTGTATGTCTAAATGTGCTATTACCAGCTGTTGCATAATCCATTAAAGCATTGATGAAAGCAATACGAGTCTTATTACGTAATATTTCATATGTTATTTGAAAAGTTGAAGCATTACCATTCGATGGAGTACTTATGAAATTCCTTCTTCCTGTTCTTTTAAGAGATCATTGTGCCTGTCTATAAAATTTTTAAATATATAATAGTCTTCCCCTCTACTAGGAACCATTTTTTCAAAACAGATTCTATTTTCAAGTTCAAATTTGTATATGTAATTTTAAAATAAAGTTGCACCGTTTTAAAAAAAGATATACCGAAATATTAGTGATAAACCAAACCACTGATTTTTGTGGTTTTAAAAGATAGATAAATCAAAACTCATGAATTAGACAGTTATTCATGAGTTTTTTTTCAAACTCTTTCTAATGTAATTGGGATTTCTTGAGCATAGTCAGCCATACCAAAAGTTTTAGAGTATACTTCCTCCCCTTCCATACCTATATATACTGCCCCTGAAAAATCATAAAAAAATGTATTTTGGACCAGTTTCTTCATAAAAAAACATTCATAAATATAGGTTAAAAACATAAAAATGATCAAAGAAACTCTAGAATTAATGAAGGAGAAAACAATGAAAAAAAGCTTACCTTTTATAAAAGTTGGTGCAGTTTTTAATCCTGATTTACCATATGAATTAGATGGTAGTGACTCCCCAATTATCCTAGGAGAAGTAACTGTTCATCCTGAGCGAGTGGAAAATGCATGTGTATTCATCAAATTTTCAGAGTTTATAAACTTCACACTATTAGGATTGAACCCTTTGATTCAAATCAGTTATAGACTTGTTAAGGAAACTAATAAGCTAGTATACCCTCAGATTTTAGAAGAGTGGGACTTTCAATTTGAGTCTAATGATATTTTGGAAGTCGCAAATATAGAGACGAATCAACCTACTGTTCTGAGCTTTTGTGATTGTTTAAAAGTTGAGTATACTGAGGCAATAACTTATCGAATAGAAGTCGTTTATATAAAAACAAATCATGTAAAAAGCTTTGGAATTACGAACAAAAGTATAACAGCTACTGTAATAAGCGGATCTTCAGACTAGTACAGGATGTACTGATATCGTTAGTCACAGGACGTGACTGACTTTAGACTAGTGCCGGATGCACTGATCCTGCTATTACCACATGGACGTGGTAGTTTTAGCAGGGATGTAAACCATATCTTAGGTGAAATGATGCTGTAAGACTCCCCTTACAGCATAAGAAAGTGATAAAACTACTTTACAAATGATAAAGGAGAAGGAAAATGGGAAATAAATATCGGCATCCCTTTATAAAAAGTGGAAAAGTGTTTCAACCTGTATTACCGCTCCAGCTATCACAGGACGATCCTCTGGTTGCTTTAACTCAAGTTTCAGTAAATGCAAATGAGATAGATAAGCCTTGTATACTAATTAACTTTTCTGGTTTTATGACTACTTTTTTAAGAGAAGAACGATACGGAGAATTTATATTTAGTTTAAAAAGGTTTTGTTTAAATACTTCGCATTCGGAAACTTTAATAGAATGGCCTTTTACAAGAGCCTTTGTAAATGACACTAATATTAAAGAGCCTATCGTATATAACTACTGCGATTGTCTGTCTGAAAAAAATGGGTTCTATGCGTATCAATTTGGACTCACTTATATTAAGCTATCGGAAAAGTCCTCCTTTAACATAACCAAAAAAAGTATGACCGCTCAAGTATATAGTGACAATGAAGTCCTTTAAGAAAAAAACTTGTAAAGGAGATATACCATGTCAAATAAAGTGTGCAGCCCTACTTTAAAATGCGGTAAAATATTTAGTGTGAATCTACCATCTGAATTAACTATAAATGATCCACCTATAGACTTAGCTCAAGTAAAAGTGAACATTGAAAACCTTAAAAAACCATGTGTTCAATTGAATTACTCTCAGAATATACAGTTCGAGGTTTATGGACTTAATCCTTCATTTAGCATCGTGTACAGGTTAGTTCGTACGAATGGCAAAACGGATGGAACCATTTTCTTAGAAGAATGGAGTCTTACATTCTCAGAAGTTTATGCTACTACCATTCCAAACATCAATACGATTGAGCCATTAGTTGTTAATTATTGTGACTGTATATGTGTTAAAGGTGTAGAAAGTTTCACTTACACTTTACAATTAGCTAAAGTAACTACTACCAATTGTAATTATAATATTACGAATGAAGTTATCTCTGCAATTGCTATTTGTGGTACTGATAGTTCTTAAGAATAGAAAATAGATAAGAATAGAATCCCCATATTTAAAATGGGGATTCTTTATGTTTACGATATCCTTTATGAATTATACGGGATATACTGGGTGTTTTCGCTTTGAGAACACAGTATATTTTGTCATATAGGTTTCAAATCGTCTCATTAACTCATCTCGTAGTGAATTTGCTGGAACGATTCCATCTATGATCATTTCGGATGCTAATTTGTATATATTAATATCCTCACGATATTCTTTTCGTTTATTTTGGATATAAGCAGGTCTATCCTCTTCTGGTAATTGTGCTATTTTGTTTGCATAAACGGCATTCACAGCTGCCTCAGGGCCCATTACAGCAATTTGTGCAGTAGGAAGTGCGAGACAGCAATCTGGCTCAAAAGCAGGGCCTGACATTGCATATAAACCTGCACCATATGCTTTTCTAACAACAATGGATATTTTTGGCACGGTGGCTTCAGATATGGCAGCAATCATTTTAGCTCCATGACGAATGATCCCTGCTCGTTCAACTTTGCTTCCAATCATAAACCCAGGTACATCTGCTAGAAATAAGAGTGGGATATTGAAAGCGTCGGCTAAAGTAATAAATTTAGCTGCCTTATCAGAGGAATCTTGAAAAAGAACCCCACCTTTGACATTAGGTTGATTTGCAACAATTGCAATGGATTGACCATTCAACCGTGCAAACCCAGTGATGAGTTCAGAAGCAAACTTTTTTTTGATTTCAAAAAATGAATCTTCATCAATGATTCTATGAATGAGATCGTTCATATTAAATGGAGCATTTTGATTATGAGGGATAATCTCTTCAAGTGTTTTGTCAAATTGTTTTGGTAGGACAGGCTTTTTCATCGGAGCTTTTTTAGCATAATTTGGAGGAAAATAAGTCATATAGTTTCTGGCTAATGTGATTGCTTCTTCTTCTGATTCTGCAAGTATATCTCCAACACCTGAGACAGAGCAATGCATCTTAGCTCCACCCATTTCTTCTAAAGAAGCTTTTTCGCCAATGACCATCTCTGCCATTCTAGGTGATCCTAAATACATAGAAGCATTTCCTTCTACCATGATGACAATATCGCAAAAAGCTGGGATATAAGCACCACCAGCAGCTGAAGGTCCGAACATAATACATACTTGCGGGATCTTCCCTGATAATTTAACTTGATTATAAAATATTCTACCTGCTCCCCTTCGTCCTGGGAACATTTCTACTTGATCTGTAATTCTAGCGCCTGCTGAATCAACCAAATAGATTAGTGGCACTTGCAGTTTCTCAGCAGTTTCTTGTATTCTCAAAATCTTTTCTACCGTTCTAGCACCCCATGAACCAGCTTTAACAGTAGAATCGTTAGCCATCACACAAACCACTTGACCGTGTATTTTACCAATTGCTGTGACAACACCATCTGCTGGTAAGTCATCAGCCATATGATTAGCAAATAAAGCATCTTCTATTTCAACACCATCATCAAATAATAATGATAAACGATGACGACAAAAAAGTTTCCCCTTTTCAGCATTTTTTTTATGATATTTACTTGCTCCACCTTTGTGTATTTCTTCGATTCGGTTATGTAAGTCTTTTTCTAATGACATCCTGTGCCCTCCCTCAACTTAATTTTAAATGATAATCTTGGATATTCACTCTCCTTTATATATAGGTTTTCTCTTTTCCTTAAAGGCTTGAAGGCCTTCTAATCTGTCTTTTGTAGGAATTGTCATGTCATAAGCATGTTGCTCAAGGGCTAAAGCGGTATGTAGATCTACTTCACAGCCCCTATTAATAACTATTTTAGCTTGTGATACTGCTATTGGAGCATTTTGAGTAATTTGTATAGCGACTTCATGCGCTTTATCCTTTAACTTATCTTTAGATACAACATATTCTACTAAACCGATTTTCTCAGCTTCTACTGCCTCAACTTTTCGAGCTGTATAAATCAGCTCCTTGGCTCGTCCTTTACCAATTAATCGTGGTAAGCGTTGTGTTCCTCCTGCCCCAGGTATAATCCCTAATGAAGTTTCCGTCAATCCGAATTTTACATGCTCTGATGCAATTCGAATATCGCATGCTAAAGCTAACTCAGTACCTCCACCAAGTGCGATCCCATTTACAGCAGCAATCACAGGTTGAGGCAGTGCTTCTAATTCATTGATATTATTTCTAATCAGTGCTACAGTCTTACGAACCTGTAAACTATCCATTGTTGCACGTTCTTTTAGATCAGCGCCTGCACAAAATATTTTTCCACCGGCTCCTGTAATAATGACGCAACGAATATATGGATCATATTTAATGTCCATGATGGTTTCTTTTAGCTCATATAACATCTGTAGTGACAATGCATTTGCAGCTGCAGGACGATTTAATTGAATGTAGGCAATACCTTCTTCTGATTTTGATACTACTACTTGTTTATCCAATGCTATCCCCCCTTTGCCATTTTTGCTTGCAGAAGATGGCTTGGCAGCACTCTGCCTATTTTTTCTTGAATATATCTGGCGGCTTTAAAGAGTCTATCTTGATCAATTCCTGTTGTAACATCCATTCCCTCAAGCATATTCACTAAATCATCTGTGGCAACATTTCCTGATGCACCCGGGGCATACGGACATCCTCCTAGACCACCAACTGCACTATCAAAGATGGTAATTCCCATTTGTAAGGAAGTTAAAATGTTAACTAAAGCAGTTCCATATGTGTCGTGAAAATGCATGGCTAAACTTTCAGCGGGAAAACGTTTGAGCATCACTTCCAATAACTCTTGTACTTGTTTTGGAGTAGCGACTCCAATTGTATCGCCCAAAGAGAGTTCGCGAATTCCCATATTAAATAAAGAATCTGATATTCTAATAATGGAATCAATATCTACCCTGCCCTCATATGGGCAACCAAACACAGTAGAAACATAACCTCTGACCGTTTTGCCAGCTGAAAGTGAATCTTTCACTACGTTTCTTAATACTGGAAAAGTATCTTCAATCGATTTGTTGATATTTTTTTGATTATGAGTTTCACTTGCAGACATAAAAATAGCTGCTTCATCTATATTCGCTTCTAGTGCACGAGCAAGCCCTTTTTGATTAGGAACAAGTGCAGCATAAGTCACTCCTTGAATGCGATGAATGCGCTTTGCTACTTCTAAAGCATCAGCTAGGGTAGGAATCCATTTTGGATGAACGAAAGAACTGATTTCAATATATTGAAGTCCTGACAAAGATAATTGATTAATCCATTGGATTTTATCTTCTGTTGAAATCATTTTTTTTTCATTTTGCAATCCATCACGAGGTCCAACTTCTTGCAATGTTACTTTCTCCGGCCATTTCACTTACTAGTCCCCCTAACTTTTGCTGGCTATTCTATCTCTAACAAAACATCCCCTTCATTCACAAAGTCCCCTTCATTTACTTTTATTTCTTTCACAGTTCCAATTGATGAGGATGTTAATGATATCTCCATCTTCATAGATTCTAAGATCACCAATTCCTGTCCTTGTTCAACTTTATCCCCTTCTTTAACAACGATTTTCCATACACTTCCTGCCATGTTTGATACAAGCTGCCCCATTTTAATCCCCCCGTTTAAAACAAGAATTATTAACTTACCTAAAGGTAATCAAGATCTTACTGCTAAATTCTTGTGTTCATAAATTTACATCTACATTCCCTTAAAAAATTGTGATAAATGCGTTACCTTATCAAATAGAATTAGAGTTATTTTGAAGATACTTGGTAACAAAATCCGTTGTTGTATCTCCATTTTTAAAAGCTTGATGAGCTGTTACTTCTTTTAACATTGGGATATTCGTTTTAATTCCGTTAATTTCGTATTTAGAAAGAGCATCTTCAAGCTTAATGATTGCTTCCTCTCGATTGTTTCCCTTTACGATAAGCTTCGCAATCATAGGATCATAAAAAGGTGTAATAACGGATTGTTCCTCAATAGCTAATTCATGACGTATATTAGATCCTTTGGGTAAAGATAAATTTGTAATTTTTCCTGGAGAAGGGAAAAAAGTTTTCGGATCCTCAGCGTATATTCGTACTTCTATCGCATGTCCATTACGTTGAATTTCTGACTGAGTAAGTTTCAAGGCTTCATTGGCAGCAACCCTAATCTGCTGCTCAACTATATCAATACCTGAGATTTCTTCCGTAACAGGATGTTCTACTTGGAGGCGTGTATTCATTTCTAGAAAATAAAAATTCTTGTTTGAATCTACTAAAAATTCCATAGTCCCGGCGTTGCTATATCCTATGGACTTGGCCGCTTTAACAGCTGCAGCTCCCATCTTAAACCGAGTTTCTTCATCTAATATTACTGAAGGAGCTTCTTCTACAATTTTTTGATGACGACGTTGGATTGAGCATTCACGTTCCCATAAGTAAATGGTATTCCCAAATTGATCAGCAAGAATCTGAATTTCAACATGTCTTGGATTTTCTATCATCTTTTCAATATACATGGCTCCATTTCCAAAGAAGTCAGTTGCACGTTTTTGATTGCTTGCAAAAGCTTTTTGAAGCTCTTCATTGTTTTGAACAGCCTGCATTCCTATACCACCGCCACCAGCAGAAGCTTTTAACATGACAGGGTAACCAATTTCATTGGCTATTTTGACTGCTTCGTCAGCATTAGATAGTGGGTATGCTATACCAGGAACAATAGGTATACCCGCATTCTCCATTGCTTTACGAGCTTCTATTTTGCTTCCCATCTGATGAATTACTTTAGGTGATGGTCCGATAAATTTAATTTCTGCTTCATCACACTTTTTGGCAAAGTCTGCATTTTCAGAAAGAAGTCCATACCCTGGATGTATGGCTTCAGCATTTGATTCCTTTGCAATCTCTAGTATCTTCTCTATGTTTAAATAGCTTTCATTTACTCTAGGACCTCCGACAAAAAATGCTTGATCAGCGTGTTTTACATGCATTGAATCCTTGTCTGCTTCTGAATAAATAGCAACGGTTTGAATATTCATCCATTTACATGTACGTATGATACGCATTGCTATTTCTCCTCGATTTGCGATTAGTATTTTTTTAAACATCGTTATCACCAGTCCTAATTCATTTACTAATTGCTGCTTTACCTGAGTTCTATTTGACTTAAAGTGAATAGTGATTAAAACTATTCTTGTGAGCATGTATTGTTATCATAAATATATTTTTACATTGAAAGTAATATGAATAAGATATGTCCCTCCCTTAAATAATCTGCAAAGTTACAACCCTAGTTGTCTAGCTATGACTAGTCTCTGAATCTCTGAGGTACCTTCTCCTATTTCAGTTAGTTTTGCATCTCGTAAATATCGTTCAACGGCATACTCTTTAATATATCCATAACCGCCATGTATTTGGATGGCTTGATTGGTAATTCTTGAAGCGGCTTCTGAGGCATACAGTTTTGCCATGGCAGATTCTTTGCCAAATGGTCGCCCTTGATCCTTTAACCATGCGGATTTATATATCATATTCCGTGCTAATTCAAGCTCCATCGCCATATCTGCCAATTTAAATTGGATCGCTTGAAATTTTGAAATTTCTCTTCCAAATTGTCTTCTTTTAGTGGCATATTGAAGTGCCGCATCATAAGCTGCCTGAGCTATACCTAGTGCTAGAGCTGCAATTGAAATCCGACCACCATCTAAGGTATATAGAAACTGATTGAATCCTTTTTTTGGATCTCCAAGTATATTTTCCTTTGGAACTCTTACATCTTCAAAAACTAATTGTGAAGTATTGGAGCCGCGAACCCCCATTTTGTCGTAATTACTGGTGATTGTAAAACCGGGTAAACCTGTTGGTACAATGAGTGCAGAAATGATATTATTCCCTCTATCGTTCTTACCTGTGACAGCGGTTACAATCACTGTTTTGGCATATCCAGCATTTGTAATGAAGCTTTTCTCTCCATTAATTACATATTCATCCCCATGTATAACTGCTTTGGTTTGAGTACCTCCAGCATCAGAACCAGCACCTGGTTCAGTTAAACCAAAAGCACCTAACGCCTCTCCCGAAGCTAGTGGAATTAAAAATGTTTGTTTTTGCTGCTCCGTTCCAAAGTAATATATGGGGGCTGCTCCAAGAGAGATTGCAGCAGCATAACTAAGACCAGTGCTTCCACATGCTCGGCTTATTTCTTCTACTGCTATTGCATAAGATAGGGTATCTCCACCTGATCCACCATATTTTTCAGAGAAAGGAATTCCTAACAAACCTAAATCTCCCATTTTCTTGAATGTATCGATTGGAAATTCTCCAGTTTTATCAATATGCTCAGCTTTTGGTGCAATTTCATGATCTGCAAAGTTTCTAACCATCTCTTTAATCATTTTTTGCTCGTTCGTTAAATCAAAATCCATCCTAATACTCACTCCTCCCATGATGGTGCTTAGATGAAAAAAAATCATACAACACTATATTAACTATGTTAAAAAATGTTAAATATTCGTAGAGTAGCTTCATAGCATGGATATTTACAGCGTTGCAAATTCAATGTGTTAAAGAATTATGGAACCATTGATAACTTTCTATCTAATCTTATGAACAATATCATATTAGCTTAGACTTGGATCTACGGGTTGGAATGAAAAAGAGCGCTTTATGTGCGCCCTTGCTCTAGTAAATATGGTTTTAGAAGCACTAGACTCATAGCTAATTTGGCTTTTTTGATTCAATTATTATTTCTTCTTTCATTATTCTTTTTATTTCCTTCATTTTAAATTCGGCTATTCTCATAATACTTTTTACATTAGTGTATCCTTGAAAATATTTTTCTATCTCCCAAGCTAACATCATCGTTGTATGGTCGATATAAAGAAAATCAAAATCTTTTCTATAGTCTTTCTCTAAGATATTGAGATTTCTTAGTTCCAAAAGTGAATGATAAGAATGAATAACAAATTGAATTAATTCAGGTTCATAAACATCCTGCAGCAAAATCGTTATATCTCTCAGCGGTGATCCAACAGCAGTCCATTCCCAATCTATAAAATAAATCTGATCATCACTTTCAAATATATTTTCTAAATGAGGATCACCATGAGTTATAACCAAAGGGCATTTTACCTTATAATTAGTTAAATCTAATTGGTCATAAGCATATTCTATCGTTTCTATCCATTCCGTTTTTGCCCATTGTTGTTGGGTAATTAATTTCTTTAGTTGATGTATGCACCAATTCTGCCATTCAGAAGTGATTTGATGTTTAGGTAAATCTTCAGACTCTACGTCAAACCTAGATGTATGCAGGACGGATAACCTTTGTAAAATATGTTCAATCAGCTTCCTCTTCTTTTTTAGAGATGCTTTTTCAAAAGTGTTTTTCAGAGGAGACTTTAGGTCATGCATCAGAATGGCTTGAGGAAAGGAGTCCCAAATTTCAACCAATTTACTATATGGACTAATAAGATTCGACAATTGTTCGTATATAACAATCTCGTTATTTCGATCTCTTTCAAATTCCTTATAGATGTAATTTCTTTTTCTTTTTTTATCGTCTAACGCTTCAATTCGATAAATATTCCCCGCATGTGATCCCTCAATTAATTTTCTATTTAGTAGTGTCCATTTTTTTTCATTTATTCTTTCTTCTAAATGCATCAATATTCTGCCCCCATTTATATAATGAAAAACCGTCATCTTGATACGTCCTAAATTGAATCTTTTTACCATTAATTATACTTAGCTCCATGAATTATCACCTGTTAGCTTTATTAATATTTAAATTTATATATTGTAATTAACTAAAAAATAATTATAATATAAATTAAGGTTAATTATAATTTATAATAAATATATTTTAATATACAATTATAATTCGCAATACTTTAGTACTTTATTGTTTTTTCTTATTATATATGAAGTATGTTCGTTTTGATTTATTAATATTGAATTATTTACAGGAGGTATACAAGTGGATAAAAATATGAAAACGATAAAAACGGGTCTTTTAGAATCATTACCATTATCTATAGCGATCTCTACATATGGATTATCTTATGGTGTATTGGCAAACGAAGCAAATTTGGGTTTGTTTGCTGTGATGGCAATGTCTTTGTTTGTGTTCTCAGGTTCTGTACAAATGGTTGTAGTCGCAATGATATCGGCTGGCAGTAGTTTTGGTAGTGTTCTTATTACTTCCATTTTGTTGAATTTGCGTAATTTATTATATGGTGCAGGACTTGCAGAGGGTCTTGCACCTGCGAAGAAATGGAAATGGTTATTAGCATTTGGTGTTTCAGATGAACCTTATGTTTTAGGCAGCTCAAGATTTCATAAATATGGGCCAGACCCACTATATTTTGGGGTTGTAACAGGAACATTTTATTTGGCTTGGATTGTTGCTTCTTTCATTGGAGCGATTATTGGAAATGAGATAGATTCTCAAAAATGGGGACTAGATTTGGCATTTCCAGTAACTTTTGTTGCCCTGCTTATTCCAAGTCTTAAAGAAAGACCTATAGTAGCAACAGCTCTAACGGCTGTTTTGATAACCACCGTTCTTGAATATTTATTCCCAGGTAATCAATTTACAATTATTATTGCTGGAATCGTATCACCATTAATAGGTTTATATTTAAAAGGAGGACCCAACAATGCTTAACCATTGGTTTCTTATTGGATTTTTATCTGTTACAACATATCTTTCACGCATTATCGGTTTAGAATTTATGGCAGGACAACAAATGAGTCCTACCTTACGTCTTTATTTTCAATATGTTCCTATTGGAATCATTACAGCACTAATTATGAAACAGGTTTTAATTCCTGGAGAAGGACAATTAAGCATTTCAGTCCCAGTCCTTGTTGGATGCATTTCTACAGCAATTGCCATAAAAGTTATTAAAGTGTTTCTTCCTTCTGTTGCTATTGGAGTACTGTTTGGATTACTAGTACGTCATTTTTTATAATATAGAAACGATGACATCCGAAAGTCATCATTTTAGACTTTCCTTATAAAAGAACCAAATATTTATAAAGTTTTCCAATCTAGATTGATAGGATGGATTTAATGATGAATACAAAATATCATAACTTTTAACTGCACTATAAATTAATCTCGCAATATAATTAAATGTGCGATCTGATGTTTTATCAAATAGGATATCTTCATTGTTTAAAACAGTTAAATAATTCAATTCTTCAGCATAACCATATCGGTGATAATTTGTATTATATTCTTGATCTCTTAAGATCATTTGAAGGACTAATCCTTCTTGTGTAAGCGCATGAGACAAATGTGAAGCTATAAGATAATCTTTTCTCATTAATTTACCTAACGCTTGTACAGCTGTAAACCAAAAACCATCTACTTTTTTAGAATCCTCACTGATTCGATTATGTGGCAACAAAGGAATTCCATCAACACAATATGCAGAAATAATAAGATCAAATCTTACTCCATTTCTTTTACATATTCTGATGACTTCGCCTCTCTCCTCTGTACAATAATGTGATATTCCTAATATATCATTATTGAAGCCGATCCTACCTAAGTAGTCGGCATAGATCGGTTGATTTGAATGAAACTCTTTGGGATGTAAATTCATCTTAATTTCAATATCTATATCACTATAAATATCGTGAAAGCATTTATCAATCGCTTTTCTAATAGAAGACTCATCTTTTATGGATTGAATTTGAACTTCTTTTATTAATATTATATTTATTTCAGGGAGTTTAAAAAGAAACTGCAGAACCTTCTTTGCTTCCTGAAGCAAAACTTCTTTTGTTATCGTTATTTTCATACATGTTCCTTCCTCAAGTTATTTTTTGTTGAAATTAACTTCTTATTTTATCACATGATAATGGAAATTTGTAGGTTGTTGTTTGGGAGAATATTGCTTGCATTCTACAAGTGATAAAAATTCAAATTAAAGAATAGAATGAATATGCCAAGAAAGAAAATTCATAGGGAATTTTCTTTATGCAGAGGTGTATGTATATTAGAATGGAGGCAAGAAATAATGAGAAAAATCATATATGATATTGCGACCACTTTGGATAATTTCGTTGCAAGAGAAGATCGAACAGTCGACGGATTTATAATGGAGGGACAACATGCAGAGGAATATATAGAAAGAATTAAAGAGTATGACACCGTTTTAATGGGAAAGCACACTTATGAATTTGGTTTTTCGTATGGAATTGAACCTGGAGAGCCTGCATATCCAAATATGATGAATTATGTTTTTTCTAGATCCACTCACTATCCTACTGACAAAGGAATTAAAGTGATTAGGGATAATCAGATTTCTTTTATAGAAGAACTAAAACAAACACCTGGGAGCGATATTTGGTTATGTGGAGCAGGAACATTTGCTGGTTTCTTGCTGGATCATCAATTGATTGATCAACTAATTCTAAAGGTGAATCCTATCATGTTTGGGAAAGGAATTTCATTGTTCGGGGATATAAGGAAAGAATTAGAACTAAGTTTAATAAATTCCAAAACATATGAAAATGGAGTTATACTTCAATGCTATGATATCAAGTACTAATGTGTGAGTATTAAATCTTATTAGAAAGGAACCCTCGTTTAAATGATAACGAGGGTTATCAAAACTTTAATAGACTTGAAGAAAAATATCCCACCTAGATTTAAGCCTTACTCAATTTGTTTACAGCCTCATCTTGATCTTTCAAGAAAAATAAATCTTTTCCTTCATTACTTTCTCTTATAAAGTGTTTTAAACTATTGCTAGAATACATTGAATAATCACCTACTACAGCAAGTTTCATTTTATAATTAATAAACTTTTGAAATATTTCTCCTGCCTAAAATCATACGATTACATCCTGTTTCATAACGTACTGTTGCCATTAAATCTAAAGCGGACTGAACATCTGTTATTAGTATTTTATCACTATTTACAATAGCAATCTTAACATTATTTTCAACTATTTTTGTGATTATCATAATTGTCCTCCGAATATCATGTAGCTTAAACTAGCTTTAACCCATTAGCAATCAGATTTTGTAATGATTCATCCTTTATTTTTAATTGAGTTAAATCCTGTCGCAGTTTGTTTTGTAATTCTTGATGAGTATCATGTTCTGATAATAATTCTAATACTTCTAATCGCAATAACCAGTCGTTTGAAAAGGATTCATCCAACTCATTGACAATTTCTAACAGCCTTTTTCCATCTATGACGTTGTCATATTCACCCTCTCGAATGTTACGTACTTTTTGATATAATTGATCTAATGGACTTAATGAGATTTCTTTCTTATCCTCAATTTCCTCTATATCTTCAACTTCAAAATAAGCTTCTGGATCAGCTGCACCTGCGTAGACAGATTTTATACATTCCCCTACAGCCATATCATACATTCCCCATTCAGGTTTAAAAAGCTCTAAATCATCAAAGTTTACAGTAGCATTCTGAAGTCGAATAAGGACTATTTTATTGTTTTTCTTAATAACTTCATGAACTAAACCTTCTACCTTGACACCGCTTTCAAAATGAAGTGTACTTTGGTGTCCAATCACAATATTATGAAGAGCTAACTCCTCGTCTGTTAAATCTTCTAATGCTTTTTTGATACCTTTTAATTTTCCAATAGGGGATCCAAATCCATCAGCGTGGACATCTTTTCCGTGGTTATGAAGCA
This sequence comes from Chengkuizengella axinellae, assembly GCF_030730905.1. GTDB lineage: Bacteria > Bacillota > Bacilli > Paenibacillales > KCTC-33759 > Chengkuizengella > Chengkuizengella axinellae. The sequence goes on from NZ_JAVAMP010000018.1 coordinate 38,207, forward strand.
ACTGATGATCGTGTGATAATGTAGTCCCACTTGTCGTTTGTAGGTAAATTGCTTCCTGATTTTGATCTTTTATGATTTTAGAAAAAATACCACTTATTTGTAAACTGGAACTATATTCCGCTGTTGCAATTGCACCTGATCTAATTGCTTTTTCTAAGCTTTCAGTGCCACCTACGTTAAATGCCATACGTTCTGCATATTGTTTAACAGCATCGATCAGTTGATCAAAGTGTTCACATACAAATAATTGAGGTTGTTTTGTTGTAATATCGAAACTCGTAGAGATTACCTTTTCTAATTCAAAAGGTATTTTATCTACTTCATCTGATAAACAACTGCTGCTTTCCCCTACAGAAGACAATAAACCGGCACCATATATTTTCGGATTTTTTGTGTCCCCGATTAAACCGTATTCCACTGTCCACCAATATAGTCTTGAAATCTCTTCAGCTTCGGAAAGGTGTTTCACTGCTTTCTGTTTTTCTTGGAGTATATGTTCCGCTTCAGCAATTTCTTGTTTGGTGGAACTTCCTTTTTCCAGTAAATTAGATAATGTACGGACGGCATCAAACACTTCGTGTTCTTCTTTTGTAGCTATCGCCTTACGACCAATCTCACCAAATAGTTTTACATAAGCTGCATATTTTTCATCACAAAGAATAGGCGCATGTCCTGCAGCTTCATGTATGATATCTGGCGCTGGTGTATATTCAATATTTTCTAATTTTCGGATATCAGTACCTACTGGAAGCAATCCATGAGCTTGAAAATCAAAAAAGATCACCCCTGGAATATAACCATCTATAGCTACAGCACCCCATCCAAATGGTTGTAAGCTGGTATGCATTTCTTCTACTTTTGGTATCCGCTCAATTTCCATTCCTGAAGCGGAAACACCATTTGTATATGCTGTATGTGCAACATCATGGAAGAAATTTATGTTTTGTCTCATGACATATCTCCAAACAGCATGATTAATGGGGGTGTATTCATCATATTGTTGTTCGATTACATACTCTCTTAAGTGTGCGGGAATGTCGCTTTTTTTAAGAAACTTCATTAGTATTCCTCCCTTACAAGTCATAATGCTGTTTTTCCAACCTAAAACCAACAACATTTCTATTTATAACATTATAGATTCTTTCTTCCTAGTTATAATTCAATAATTGAAGTAAAAACCCTTTTTGGAATAGAATAATTTACTATATTAATTAAATTTTAAGAAAAATTGAATCTAATCATTTATTTCATTTGACGTTTTAATTTAATACCTGACTTTTCTCGATCCCATGAATTCCCAATTCCTTCTTGCTTCAATTTGTATTTTTGTGTTCTTTGTGTCGCTGTTTTTGGAAGAGATTCTTTAATTTCTATATAACGAGGAATCATAAAGTAAGCCATTTCTTGTTCACAATAACGAATGAATCTTTCGTAATCAATACTTTGAATATCAGGTTGCAATTGCAATACAACCTTTACATCTTCTTCACCAAACTCTGAAGGTACTCCAATGGCTGCAGATTCAAATACATCAGGAAATTGATTAACAACTTTTTCTATTTCATATGATGATATATTTTCCCCTCTATATCTTATACAATCTTTCAATCTATCTTTGAAATAAAAATATCCATCCTCATCCATAAACCCCCTATCTCCAGTATGAAACCATGCACCTTCCATAGCCTCTGATGTTTTTTCAGGCATTTTTAAATAGGATTGGAAAATGGTATGATCCATTTTTTCTTTCACTACAATCTCGCCATCTGAATTTGGTGGTAACTCCTTATTATTTTCATCAAAAATCTTTACATTGACATGTCTGACTGCTTTTCCAATAGTCCCTACTTTTACTTCATCTGGAGGATTACACAAAGCAATGGTTCCAGTTTCTGTTAATCCATAACCTTCAATAACTTTAAAACCATATCGATTCTCTATTTCTGTCCATATTTCTTTTGGTGTAGCAGCTCCAAATGCTCTGTCTACAGAATGAATTTTCTCAAATTGAGTTTGTGGTTGTTTATACAAAATGGTGAGCATTGAACCGATGTAGTTGAAAATCGTTGCTTTACTTTCATATACTTCATTCCAAAATTGTCTTGCACTAAAACGCTCAGATAAAACAAGTGGAATCCCTGCAACCAAAGCACCCATGACAGAAAGCTGTTGAGCATTGATATGGAAAAGGGGTAAACAAGTAAATAGAATATCGTCCTTCGTTATATTCATCATATCCTCTACAAACAAGCTACCTGTATGGATATATGAATAATGAGGTAATACAACACCCTTAGGGAGGCCTGTAGTTCCTGAAGTGTATAGTATAGCCATCGGATCCGTTAATTTAATGGATGAGACATTTTTTTCAAATGCCTCCTCTTGCATTGCTGCGGACATAAAGCGTTCTAAATCTACTGAATGATAAGGGTTATTAGTTAAAAGAGCAGCGTTTATAATTTGTAAATACTCTTTATTAGTGATGATCAATTTTGAATCAGAATGCTGCAGAATATATTGAAGACTATTTCCTTTTATATTTACATTGATAGGAACCATCACAGCCCCGAGCTTGGCCAAACCAAACCAAATCCAAATAAATTCAGGACAATTGTTTAACATAAGAGCTACATGTTCCCCTTTTTCAATTCCTAAATTCCTTAAATGGTTTGCAACTTTGCCAGATAATTCATCCAATTGAGCGAAAGTGTACTTATCATTTTTAAACTGTAAAAAAAGTTGATTTGGTATTTCTTTTGCATTTTTTGCAATGAGTTCTAAAGCTGTTTTCTCAGAGACTAACAATAAAACCTCTCCCCTTTCATAATTAAATTGTCCGTGATCCCTATAAAAATCCCCTCATTAAGTCCAACTAGACATATAGGAATGATCTTCGATAAGTGCAGCTTCAGATACAATTTTTAATGGTTTGAAGGTGTCAATCATGACAGCGAGCTCTGCTGTTTCTTTTTTACCAATGCTTGCCTCAATTTTACCTGGATGTGGTCCATGTGGGATTCCGCTTGGATGAAGTGTAATTGAACCTTCTGAAATTCCATTTCTACTCATAAAATTGCCATCAACATAATAAATGACCTCATCGCTGTTCACATTGCTATGATAATAAGGAGCTGGAATTGCGTCAGGGTGATAATCATAAAGTCTAGGAACAAAAGAACATATAACGAAATTATGACCTTCAAATGTTTGGTGAACTGGTGGTGGTTGATGAATTCGTCCAGTTATCGGTTCAAAATCATGAATGTTAAATTTCCAAGGATACAAATATCCATCCCAACCAACAACATCCAGAGGATGATTAGCAAACGTATGTTCAGTCATCATTCCTCTTGATTTTGTTAAAACAGTATGCTGGCCCATTTGATTATATGTTTCTAATTTTTCCGGTCCGTGGATATCTCTTTCACAGAAAGGACTATGCTCTAGCAATTGGCCATATTCGTTTCGGTATCTGCGTGGAGTTGTAATTTGACTGTTTGTTTCAACGATGAGAAGTGTTTGCTCATTGTGAGTTTGAGGTACAACACGATATATTGTCCCGATAGGTATGACAATATAGTCCCCTTCCTTGTAATAAATACTACCGAATATCGTTTCAATCTTTCCTGTGCCATGATGAACAAATAATAACTCATCGCCATCACCATTTCGATAATAGTAGTCCATTGCTTCTAAAGGTTTGACAATACCTATGACTAAATCATCATTTCCTAACATATATTTTCGACCTAATATAGCATCTTTTCCACTTTCACATTTACCTGTTAACAGATGTCTATGTTTTAAAGGAATGTCTTCCTCATATTTCATTTTTTCTAAAGGATACATTTTCGTTCCCTTTACAGATGTGGGCATATTATAGTGATATAAAATAGATTGTGTTCCCGAGAATCCCTTTGTACCCATGACTTGCTCTCTAAAAAGCGTGTTATCTTCTTTTTTGAACTGTATATGACGTTTTTTTGGAATCGAGCCCATTTTACGGTAATGCAATGTACTCCCTCCCTTATTCAACAATGATATTTTTTAACTTTCCTAGCCCTGTAATTTCAAGCTCAACAATATCACCAGGCTCTAACCATCTGTGGATTTCTGTTCCCAGTTCTAATATACATCCAGTTCCAACTGTACCTGAACCAATAATCTCACCAGGGTATAATGTTGTATTTTGTGAAGCCCGTTCGATCATTTCAGCAAATGAATAGTATATACTGCTAAAATTCCCGTTAGATATTTGCTGCCCATTTACCTTTGCAGTCATTTGTAATTCATAACGATCTCCAACCTTATATTGCTCTAGTTCATCTGGAGTAACTATATAAGGACCGAGGGAGGTTGCAAAATCCTTTCCTTTTGCAGGACCTAAACCTACCTTCATTTCCTTTGCTTGTATATCTCTTGCACTCCAATCGTTCATGATGGTATAACCAAAAATATGTTGTTCTGCTTGATCTGCTGCAATATCTCTCCCTTTTTTACCTATGACACAAGCAAGTTCAAGCTCGAAATCTAATTTGGAACAATGTTTTGGTTTTTCAATTTTTTCTTCAGGTCCTTTAATAGCTTTGTGATTCGTAAAATAAAAAACAGGAATTTCATACCATTCAGGAACAACAGTTAAACCTCGTCGGCCTCTTGCTGTTTTTACATGTTCTTCAAAAGCATAGAAATCACGAACACTAGGTGGATTAGGTATTGGAGCTGAGAGAGTAACTTCTTCTAGAGGATATACATATTTATCTTGAGCTTTTATATCATTAATGATTGTGGAGTTTGTTTCAAAATTTTCTACAAATGAAAGCAAACTATTAGGCAGTTTCTCATTGCTAGCCCCATTCATATCAACAATGTTGTCCCCCTCTATCCAGCCAGCTCTATCATGTCCTGCTTTATTCTGGAAGGTGACATATCTCATTTGGAATCACCCTTTTTTATTCTATTTAAAATAAAAGTATCACTTGCCGCTCTCAAATACGATTGACCTGCCATTCTACCAATTGGATTTAGTTGCTGTGTATTTATTTTCCCATTCTCATATAGGTGATCTGCAATAGAAATTAGTTCAACTTTCCCAATAACTAAGCTTCCTGAACCAGGCTCTGATCCATAATGATGCAGCTCGTATAGTGAACACTCCAAATGAATCAAGCATTCCTTTACTCGAGGTACATTGACTTTCGATCCAGCTTCTTTGTTTAATCCAGAGATGATAAATTCATCGGTGTCAAAAGGAAATTCTGTTGCACATTCATTTACTTGATTAATGATATCTTCACTTACAATATTAATAATGAACTCCTTTGTTGCTTCAATATTTACCAACGTGTCTTTTTTGGCGCCATCACTCCCACGAACCATAGGCGAAAAACAGATGAGCATAGGCTCCGCGCTTATACAAGTGAAGAAGCTAAAAGGAGCGAGGTTTGCCCGTCCTTTCAAATCCACAGTGGAAACAAATGCGATGGGTCGAGGCAGCACGGACCCTATTAATAATTTATACGCATCTTTCCATGGAAGAGTACTGGGTTCAACAATCAAATGAATCACCTCCATATCGTCTATTAATTTGCAATGGTATGCTTATAAATTACCTCTTCTTGCTTGCTCACGCTCAATGGACTCAAACAACGCTTTAAAATTCCCTTCACCAAAGCCCCTTGCACCTTTCCTTTGAATAATTTCAATAAACAATGTAGGGCGATCAACAATTGGCTTTGTGAAAATTTGCAGTAAATAACCTTCATCATCACGATCAACTAATATTTTTAATTGCTTAAGCTTTTCTATTTCCTCATCAATTTTTCCAACCCGTTCAGATAACACATCATAATAAGAATCTGGAGTGTCTAAAAACTCTATCCCATTTTCTCGTAATAGTGTGACGGTTTGTATAATGTCATTTGTTAGTAATGCAATATGTTGTACACCCGCTCCGTTATTAAATTCTAAATACTCTTGAATTTGTGATTTTCGCTTCCCTTCAGCAGGTTCATTAATAGGAAATTTGATTCTGCCTCCATTTGTCATTACTTTAGACATAAGTGCTGAGTATTCTGTACTAATATCATCGTCATCAAAGTGTAACAGCTGCTTAAATCCCATTACATTCTCATAATAACTAACCCACTCTTCCATTTCTTCTACATTTCCTACTACATGATCTACAGCTACTAAACCTGTTTTTTTAAATGGAATGTTCAATTTAATCGGTTCGTATCTTGGTAAAAATACTCCATTGTAGCTGGTACGTTCGATTAAGCTATGAATGGTATCACCATAAGTGCCAATAATTGCTTTTTTTATCGAGCCCTTGTCATCTTTTATTACTGTAGGTGGTAAAATCTCGATTGCTCCACGTGCAACTGCTTCATTGTAAGCCTTTTCAATATTGTCCACAACTAATGCAACGTCCTTAACCCCATCCCCATGTTTTTTAACAAAGGATGAAATAGGACTTGTTTCTTCTAATGATCCAGTTAAAATATATCGAATATTGTTCTGCTGTAAAACATAGGAAACAGATTCACGATTTCCTGTTTCTAATCCTGAATAAGCAATCGGCTCAAATCCGAATGTTTTACAAAAATAATCACACGCTTGTTTTGCATTCCCCACGTAAAACTCAATATAATCTACTTCTTTCACAGGAAAAAATTCTTCAAGATCAACTTGAACATTAAGTTTATGTTTTTCCATTGAGTAGCCCCCATTCCCATAATAAATGATGTTATATTTTTATATTAGTAAATAATGGAATACTTCTCAAGAATGTACTGCAAAGACAAAACGCTGTAGTTTATTGAAGGAATAAAGGGTTATCTACTAATTTCCATAATCTTTTAACACTTTGAATTTTATTTTCTAAAAAAGTCAATTTATAAATATCAGGTTTAGTGGTGCTATTCCAAAAGTCGTATCCATATTTTTTATCATAATAGTTCAAAATGGCAGTCATAATGATACCATGTGTACCGATCACGATATTTTTTCCCTCATATTTACTTAAAAGTTTCTGAATTAATGGAATTACTCGTGTTTGGGCTTGTTTTATCGTTTCTCCTCCAGGAAGGCAATAGTCTAAGTCATCAAAGGACCTTTTAATTGCAGTTTGTCTTTCTTCATCTGGAAGTTTGTAGTTTCCTTTTAATGGCCTTTCTTTTAACTCTTCAAAAACTTGAATTTCTAGTTTATTATTACTTGATAAACCCTCAATGGTTTGAATCGCTCTTATATATGGGCTAGATACCATTATGTCTATATTCTCTTTTCCCATGATGTCAGTAATTAGTTTAGCGTCCAATTCTCCTTGTTTTGATAGTTTTCTAGTTCTTTCTTGTCCAAATCTAAATGGGGATTCTGCATGCCTTACCATGAATATAACAGTTTTCATCTTTGTCTCCTTTTTATATAGAGCTGATATTAATTTTATAAAATACTAATCAATAAATGATGTAATATATGATTTTAGAATAAATGCACATTTAAATAGTTTCTTTAGGGGAAGTTATTAGAAAACCTCAACAGTCATCGTTGAGGTTAGAAACATGTAAACTATTAAAATTGTAAGATTTATATGATGTCTTTTTCATTCTTATTACTGTTGAAAGTATTCCCCTCACCTAAATCAACAATATCTGCCAATTCATGCTTAAATCCATCTAGTCAGACATATTGTTATTTTGCTATTCACTAATACAATTCCGACCTTTTTCTTTAGCACGATACAATGCAGTATCAGCAGCTTTTATTACATCATTACTTAACATATTTTGATCATTCTTTTCGGCTATACCGATACTGACAGTTGCTTTTATTGTATGTTTAGCTGATTGACTATCTTTGGATGGCTCTTTATAGATGTACTCTTGTTTAGCGACCCTTTCTCTCAGATCTTCTAAATGAGAGTATGTTTCTTTAATTGCTTTCTTGGAAAAAATAATGATAAATTCTTCTCCTCCGTAACGATACGTCTTACCACCACCTGTTACTTTTTGCAAACAATTTGAAACCATCTTTAAAACTTCATCTCCAACATCATGACCATAAGTATCATTAATATTCTTAAAGAAATCAATATCTATCATCGCGACCGTATACTTACTACCAAGTTTCTTCAGGTCTTCATTAAGCATCCTCCTAGAAGGTATGTTAGTAAGTTCATCAATATATGCTATTGAATATGTTCTACTATAAATAGTTAATATTAATATAAACCCCGATAATAAAAAGAAGATATTCATACCTAAAACTATAGTGTTGGAATGAAACATATAGTTCATCGATAGAAAAGAGACAAGAAGCAAAATGCTAATTACAAAAGTTTTCACTTTATTGAATCGATAACTTAAGTATAGTAAAATTCCCAAGAAGCTGTAAGTAATGTATTGAAAAGTAACCCCATATATTGAATTATTATTTTCAAGATGTGGTGGTGGTGGAGCCCCAAGTGGTGGAAGTGAAATACCATCAGGGAGAGTTGGGACATCTCCATGTGGTGGTGGAGGAATTGGCCCCCTATGCGGAGGAGGATATACTCCTTCAGTAGGTAATACATTACCTTTACTTAGAAAGTAAATACCTAAAGAAAATAAAAAAATAACTAGATATGGAATCGTTTTTTTGAAAAAAAGTCTCACGTTATGTAAAAATCCTTTCATTAGATGTTTGAATTAAGACTTAATATATGATTTCTATTACTATTAAACGTAAATTTTACCAACTCCATTATACTGAATAGCAAGATTTATATCAAAAGAAAATATTACCATAGATTAATCCTTTTGTTCTAATACTTTCTATTTATTCTGTATTCAACAATACTATCCAAAGTTCCTCCAAAAAACTTGTATTGCCATTATAAAACACACTGTAATCACGACAGGTTTTATTATTGAAGCGCCTTTATCTAATACCATCTTTGCACCGATAAATGAACCTATAATTTGTCCAAGCATCATAACTAAACCAATGATCCAAGCTATATGTCCAAAAAAGATAAAGTAAATTAGAGCTGAAAAATTACTAGTGAAATTTAATAATTTGGCATTTGCTGTTGCTTTTGAAGAACTATATCCACATAATGCGATAAATGCCATTGCGATTAGGCTTCCAGTTCCTGGCCCAAAAAAACCATCATAAAATCCTAATAAAGGAGCAATTAAAAATGAAAAAAGCGAAAGTTTCATCCTCATTGGTCGATCTTTGTTGTCTATATTTGGAGAAAACAAAAAATAAATACCTATAAAAACAAGCATGAAAGGTAGTATCATTTGGAGATTATCTGCATTCATCTGTAAAAGAAGCCAGCCCCCAAGGATAGAACCCAAAAAAGTCATTAATATAGATAGTCTCATACTTTTAAGGTCAATAGCTCCTTTTTTTAAAAAAAACATTGTAGAGATGAAAGTCCCACTGCTTCCTTGAAGTTTATTGGTCGCGAGTGCGGTTGAAGGTGGCAAACCAGCTAATATCATAGAGGGTATAGTAATCAGACCTCCTCCACCGGCAATGGTATCAACCCATCCAGCTATAATCGCAACAATAAATAATAACAGAATAATTTCTATACCAAATTCCACTGCTTTGTCTCCTCTAAACCACATGATTTTAAAAACTACATAGTAAATCAATTAGAAATAGTTTATATGGATAATCCATTTGTGTCAATGAATTTGTATAGTTAAAAGAAGAAAACCTTTGGTAATATCTTACCTAAGGTTTTCTACAATTATGATTAGAACGATTAAACTGAAATTAAGATAATAATAATAGCAGTAAGGCCAAAGCATAAATTTAATAATGATAAAAATGCGACGACTTGTTTTTGATTTAATCCACTAGCCAAAAGTCTATAGTGTGCTTGTGTTGCATCAGCTTTATACACTGGTTTTCCAGCTAGAAATCTTTTTATTACAACAAATATGTTATCAAATATAGGAACCCCTAAAGCTAGTACCGGAACTAGTATAGATAATAAAGTAGCTTGTTTAAAAGCACCATCAAGTGCAATAATGGCTAGCATAAATCCAAGGAATGAGGCACCTGCATCCCCCATAAAGATTTTAGCTGGGGGTTTATTGTACTTTAAGTAGGCTATAGCTACTCCAATTAGAATAATCGCCATCAAAGCCGAGCTAGTTTGATTCATAGCAATGGCTACAATAAAAAGAGTTGTAGCAGAAATTGTAACCAACATGCCAGCCAATCCATCCATACCATCTGAAAAATTAATTACAGTAGTAACTCCAAAAATCCATAGAATTGTAAAAACAAACTGCAATATAATTGGTAAAACAATGTATTGATCAGTGAATGGATTCATAAAACCTTTAAATATGATTCCAGAACTGTATATCAAAATTGCAGCAATGACCTGTACAATAAGCTTGGGAAGTGCATGAAACTCTCTCCCCTTAGTTTTCATCCAATCATCAATAATACCTATACTGAGGATTAAAGTACCACCTATAAGAATAGAAAATAATTGATAATCATTATGATGATCTACTGCTATTAAATAGGTTACGAAAAATCCTATAAAGATAGCTATGCCTGCTGTTAGTGGGATAGGATCTCGATGAATTTTCCTCTCATTATTCATAACTGGTTTATCAAGAAAATCAATTTTAAATGCTAGAGATCTTAATGGAGGTATTAGAAAAAATACAATGAAAAAAGATAGAAAAAATGCTACAACATATATGATATCTACCACTCCTATTGTTTTTATAAAAACAATATAATTTTACAATATTTTTGGAAATAATTCCAGAACAAAAACTCTTTGCGTAGACTTTCATAGAGTTAGTTTTATGATTTATTTGTCAATATTTAACTTTAAATAAACAAGGAACTTCCAAGAAGGAAGTTCCTTGTTTTTAGTTGAATATATTCTTCAACGAACTAATTAAAATATGCTGAAATGAGAATAGAGTAATTTTATAAACAAACTTCAGACTAATGTATGAATTTTTCTGTTTTGAACCAGATTGTTACAGAGTACCATTCGTCGCGAATATCAAAGGAGGCTATAACATTTATGAAAGTCATTATTTCAAGTATCTTCGTACAAGAACAAGATAAGGCATTGGAGTTTTATACACAAACATTAGGTTTTGTAAAAAAGCATGACGTTCCCGTTGGAGAATATAGGTGGATAACTCTTGTATCTCCCGATGATCATGACGGTACCGAGCTTTTGCTGGAACCTAATAATAATCCGACAGCCAAAGAGTATCAAAAAAAAATATTTGCCGAAGGTATCCCAGCAACAATGTTTGGCGTTGCAGATGTTTTCAAAGAATACGAACGACTAATAAAAAACGGAGTGAAGTTCACTCAAAAGCCAACAGAAATGGGTGAAGTCACATTGGCTGTCTTCGATGATACATGTGGCAACCTTATTCAGATTGTGCAGAAGTGATTTTGTGACATAAGAACCTAGTTTTTTAAAAATATTAAATAGTTATAACAACATTGCTCTTTTTTTGTCCGGATTCAACATACCTGTGGGCATCGACAGTCTGTTCTAAGGGAAAAGATCTATCTATGATTGATTTAATCTTTCCCTTCTCAATAAGCTCTTTTAGGAAAATTAAATCTTCAGTCTTTTCATTAGACAACGCACAAATCACTTTCTTACGGCTGAACATTGAAGTCCACAGCATTTGAAAAAGCTGTTTTATCTTAAAGCTGGCTAAAAGATAAATTCCATTTTGTTTTAGTGAGTCTTTACAATCTAGAAATGAACTCTTGCCTAATATGTCAAAAATAAGATCGTAAGTTTCACCGTTTATCGTAAAATCTTCTTTTGTGTAATCAATAACCTTATCAGCACCGAGAGATTTCACAAATTCTAATCTTGAAGTACTGCATACTCCGGTAACTTCAGCACCAAAGTATTTTGCAATCTGTACCGCAGCTGAACCAATACCCCCAGATGCACCAATAATAAGTACTTTTTGTCCACTACGAATTCCTACTCTTCGAAGTAAATTCAATGCCGTCATTGCCCCATAGGGCACGACAGTGGCTTCCTCATAAGTCATATTCGTTGGTTTTTTAGTCAAATTTCCTTTTTCTGCTATACAAATATACTCTGCATAAGCACCCATTTTTTGACCGAGATATCCAAAAACCTCATCTCCTAGCTTAAATGATTTTACATCTTTACCCACTAATTCAACTTGCCCAGCAAACTCACTTCCTAGAATTGTTATCTTTGGCTCGCGAAATCCAAAGTATATCTTTGCAAAGACCCAGAAGAACAAAGGCATGTTAAATTTACGAGGAGAGATTTCCTTGAAATTTCGAGCCACTATATCTCCGTAATTTACAGATGTTGCATTTACTCTAATTAACACTTCATTGTTTTTTGGAATAGGTTTTTTCACATCTTTTAGTTTCAATACAGATGGCGATCCAAAATTTTCATATACTACTGCTTTCATCCCAATCATCTCCTTTAATACCTCATAGTTTAATAATCCAATTATCCACTTATTAAATCAGAGTATGTAACTCTAGAATATGACTTTATCACGAGAAAAATCCTTCCAAAAATACAGAAGGACTTTCTATTAATTTATAAGAAAACAACACAAATTGGGATCGGAATCAAAATGCACATATTTGTCTCATTTATAATTTGAATCATCAACTATTGGATTGAAACCTTTAATCAATAGATAAATAGCCAGAATCAACTCAAATATGGCTGTTGGTGCCATCATTATAAAGTAAATTGGTGTAATTATATTAATGAAGTCAAACATCAACAGCAATGTTGCAATTAAAACAAAAATAGACCCAATAAAACCCCAGATTGATAGCCATTTTGGAATAAGGTTCATACGATAAAAGCTAAAATATAGTATTAAACCACCTAAATTCCAAGGAAGTATCACTCCTAAATGATTCATCCCATCTCTATATACTCTAAGCAATTCTCCTATAGTTTGAAAATAAGATGGGTTTGGCTGCCCTTCTATTATAAAACGTTCACTTATGAATAATAGTAGCAGTAAAGATACAATTCCTACAAAAAGAAATGCTGCCCCTATAATTCTGAATCCGAAATATCCAAGGGCCAATCTTTCATTATATTTCTTAATGTTTGGATATAATAAAATCGCAATATACACATATACAGTAGCCATAACAAATTGAAAAAATGTAGCCATCAATACTTGCATTTTGATTGATGATAATTGATTAAGATAATCTGATCGCTCTAAGGCTGGAACCGATGATAATATACCAGAAATCAACCCTAATATTAATAATATTCCGAATATTATGGCTGTTTTTCTGTTAAGACTCATCATTCATCCCCCCTCATAGTGTACTGTTTATTTTAATTACTCTCCTTTTATTTTTTATCCTTTTAAAATTTGCTTCCAAACTTTCAGTTCCAAAGGTAACATCTGTTCATATGAATTTGTCAGGACTTCTCTAACTTCTAATGGAACTTCATCTTTTTTGAGCTGTTCATCAAATACTTTTACAGCATTTCGTTTACTTCTTTTTAACTTCATAAACAATAAGGATAGTTTATTTAAAAGCAATACAGAACCCAATAAAATGTGTGTAAATCCAATTGTATTCCTTATCCATTTCATTGGTTTCTACTCTCCTTGATGATGAGTATCATTAAAATTTTTCATTACATCTTTAAGCGAAAACATATAGTCTTTAGCCATTTGCACAGCTACCTCCTGTGGAATTCCTGCATCCACTAATTCCTTATACAATGAACCTACTGCTCTTCCCATATCACTTGCTGATTTTTGAGAATAAAGGGTATTTAATATATTCGTGATTAATTCAGGTACTTTTTTAGAAGCTACCTCTAATAATTCCGATACTTCCTCTACAGAAGGATCACCATGATGATCATACTCTCTATATTTATGATTAGACATTTGAATAACACTCCTTATATTTTTTTATAACTAGCCTAAGTCATTATAATTTAATTCTTTCTTATAACTGGTTTTAAACTATTTGTGAATTGGGAAACTTCACCTTTAAACGTTGTTGTTAGAGTATTAAAAATATGATTGACTACATCGAATGGATTCAGTATCTTATTATTTTTCAATTGCAATGACGAGTTAGAAACGTCTGTTTCTTCAAACTGATCCGTATGAATTTGGGCTTTAATTTTTGAGAATACATCTCCAGTAAACTGATCATTCACTCTCTCTTTATTTGATAGTTCCTCTACTTTTCTATTCAAATCAACGAAAAAAACGAGTTCATTCCTACAGTGATTACAGGTTGCTATATGCTGATAAGCAGTCACCTTTTCACTGCTGTTTAATGTTCCATTTACTAACCATGGGATGAGCTCCTGCATTTGAATACAAACGTCATTCATTGCTTCAATACCCCTTTCTCTAAACTTTTTCGCAAATGCTTCTTTAATTGGTATACTCTGCTTTTCACTGTTCCCTCTGGTATATTTAATAGCTCTGATATTTCTTTATAGGACATTTTCATGTAAAACACCAAATAAGTTAATTCTTGTTCATTAGGCTGTAAAGATTCCAGTGTCTTTTGAATTGAAATTTCATCTATTATATGATTCGAAAAATCTTCAGTATCAGGCAAGTGCTTTACATTTTCCAGTACTGTATTTTTTTCGTCATCGTATTTACTTCTGTAGCGATCCATTAGTTTATGTTTAGCGATGCTAATAATCCAAGTAGATACTGTTGATTTTTTATTATATTTGCCAGCACCTCTCCAAACCGCAAGAAAAACCTCCTGTAAAATATCTTCAATCATATAAGGATCATTGAGCCTTAACCTGAGATATCCCGTTACTTTTTGCATAAATTCTTTGTAGAGGATTTGAAACGAATCCATATCTCCTTTCGATACTTTTGCTACAAGCTGTTTCCGGCGCTTCTCCTCATTTATAACGCCGGTTGGTAAAAATCCATGCAACCACCTACTTTCAATCTCATGCTTTCATAAACTTAGTCGTTACATTTTTCAATAAGGTTCATTTTATTTAATACATTTTTATAAAATTGGATAACTATCTATTCGCTTCTCTGATTTAAATCCCTTTTGTTGATAAATTCTAGCGTAGAAAAAAAGAACCCCTATGGAAGGTCCTGTTACGATAGACAATTTTAGATAAAGTTATGCTAATTTCATAAAGAAGTAACAAAGGTACGATAACTAGAATATCAGAAACAAGTGTTCATCTAATCCTGCTTTACTAGCAGTAGATTCGTAATTTGAAGTACCAACTTGTTTTCAGAAGAAGGTTGTATTGGATTGAAATAACCTGATCCTTTATGCGTTTTAAATTCTAATAAATGATCTGCTGGATTTAGTGACACATAGTTTTACATTATTTATTGAATTGATAACCTTACAATTGCTCATACTAATGGCAAAATATAAACTTTTAATGTTAAAAATTGTATGCTCATAAGTTGTTTGTTTTAAATTGCTGGGGGGGATTCACTTGTTTAAATTCCTTAAAAAAACAATGGATAAAGATTCGCAGACTAAAAAACTCGATATTAAAAATAACCAAAGGAGAAACGACCCTCCTACCCGCGACTATATAGATGAAGAATTCACGGATTGTGCAGACATAACAAAGAAAGAACTCTCTAAAATCAATGTTTTATTCGTATATTTTGAATATATGATAGATAACGAAATGGCAGATAAAATCCTGTTTTCAAAGATAGAAAAATTAGAGGAAGAAGAAATCAGGCACTTTTTTCATAAAAATCAATTTCAAGCTTGTAAAGACAGTTACCAAGCAGTGAGGGCCATTTTAGACGGCTCTGTTCTTATTTTTCATCAAAATGATGCGTACATTTTTTCTGCTATCAACTTAAAAACACGTGCTATACAAACAGCGGAATCTGAAACCATTATTACGGGTTCACATGATGCCTTCAATGAAGAAATTAATACGAATTTATCCCTTATAAGAAGAAGAGTGAAAAGCGCTCACTTAAAGGTATTACGTTTTACAGTTGGGAAAATCACAAAAAACACGGTATATATTCTATATATCCAAGACATAGCTGATCAAGAGTTGATGAATGAACTAAAAACAAGAATAGATCGTATTGATATTGATGCAATTAATGATGTGAATATGTTAGTTCAACTATTTGAAGAATATCCAAACTCACCGTTTCCTCAGTTCTTTACGACTGAACGACCGGATGTGATGTCCTCTAAACTAACGGAAGGCAAAATCGTTGGACTTATGAGTAATAGTCCATATGCTTTTAGTGCACCGGCAACTTTTTTTGATTTTGTTCATTCTCCAGATGATTACAATCAACGCTGGGTAGCTGGCTCATTGATCCGTTTTTTTCGATTATTTGCATTTTTCATTACAGTGACACTGACTGCTTTTTATGTGTCTATTACTACATATCACTATGAGATGGTTCCTGAATTGCTTTTACCCAGTTTGATTAAATCTAGAAGCAATGTACCTTTCCCACCGATTATAGAGGCGCTTTTAATGGAGTTTACGATTGAACTTTTGAGAGAAGCAGGTGCACGCTTACCAACAAAAGTTGGGCAAACGATTGGGATTGTTGGAGGGATTGTAATCGGTTCAGCCTCTGTTGAAGCAGGAATTACTAGTAACATTTTAATTATCTTTGTTGCTATATCTGCTATATCTTCTTTTGTGATTCCTAGTTATGTTATGAGTAGTTCAGTTAGAATCATTCGCTTTGGCTTTATTTTGATGGCAGGTTTCTTAGGCAATTTAGGAATTAGTGTAGCTTTAGGTTTCCTAGTTATTTCTCTTACAAGCCTTACGAGTTTAAAAACTCCTTACCTATGGCCTATCTCACCTACACAGCCTAAGAAATGGTTGGATACCATTATTCGAGCTCCTTATTCAGCTTTAATAAATAGCAAACCTGGAAACACCAGAGGAAAAAAATGAATGTCTAAGGAGGATTTACGATGCAAGAAAAACTCCATCCTTTTCAAATCACTGTTCTTATTTATATGATTCAATCTGGAGTGACAATATTTAGTTTACCAAGGATAACAGCTGATGCTTTTGGAACAAATGGATGGATAGGCATTCTGATTGTTTCTTTATATTCTATGATAAATATATTATTCATTGCGATGGTTTTTCATTATGGTGATGGAAGATCCATCTTTAAAATATTTGAAGACATGCTGCCTAAAATTCTACTGCGTCCATTTTTTCTTTGTTTGGCACTTCTTTGGTGTATCCTTGGTATTTTAATTGGTAAAGATTTTGCGTTATTATTCCAGATGTTATATTTGCCTGACCTCTCCCCTTCTGTGTATATTTTGATCATGTTAATCTTCGTATTTATGCTTGTTAGTAAAGGAATTTATCAAATTGGAAAAACCACCATTATTTTTTTCTTCATGACGATATGGACCATTTTTTTAATGTTATATTTTATTAGCGAATTTGAATTTGATCGATTAACTCCATTCATTTTTAAAGGAGACAAGCAACTATTTACTCAAGGGCTAGAAGTCATAAATGCCTTTTTAGGATATGAGATAGTCATTCTTATGTTTCCTTACATTGCAAAATCAAAATCATCTATAAAAGCTTTTTTTTATGGAAATCTTATTACAACCTTCATTATATATCTCCCGCTTTGTTTTATATGCTTTGGTGTCTTGAGTTTTGATCAATTAAAAAATGAGACGTTTCCTGTATTAACACTATTCGAGTATTTTCAATTTCCATTTATTGAGAGAATTGAAAGCTTTGTGTTTAGTCTTTTTTCATTAAAAGTGTTAATCACTGTTGTAATGTTTTATTGGGCAAGTGATGAAGTTTTCAGATATGCCGTACCGAAAATCAAATCATCAAAAATATCCATACTCATTCTAATCATGATCTCCTTTCTCATATCTTTGATTCCAGATTACTTGTTGGACGTTGAGGCATGGTTAAACTGGCTTGGGAGAGCAGAAGCAGTAATTGCATTAGGCTTACCGCTTTCACTTTTATTTATTTTAGCTATTACTAAAATAAAACGAAAAAGGAAAATGTCATAGGATGGTGATAATTAATGAAAAAAGCGCTGTGTCTCCTTTTTATATTATTGTTATCTGGTTGTATGAATAATTATGGTATCGATGATTTAGCTATGTTGAGTGGAATTGCTTTTGATACTTCAGAGGAAGATTATCTTGATGTAACTGCAATGTATCAAGTTCCAACTGAGACGGATGTTTTTGAATACTTGCATGCAACTTCAAAAAACACAGAAATTGAACTCATGTCACAAACAAAAAGAGAAATCGCATTCGGTCAATTAAGGATTGCATTATTTGGAGAAGAAATTGCATCTGAAGGCATATATCCTATTATATTGTCTTTTCTTCGTGACCCTTCTATAGGTCCATTAGTAAAACTAGCTGTTACCAAAGGAACGGCCAAAGATATTTTAATTACTAAATTAGAAAAAGAACCAAATACAGGCTCTTATATTGAAACGATGTTAGCAAAATTCGATGAAGAATATGTCTTCCCTTCAGTAAACCTTTTAAGGTTTACAAGATCTTATTTTGACGATGGAGTTGATCCGTTTTTACCATTGATATCAAGTACAGGGAAGAATATTATTTTAGATGGATTAGTCCTTTTTCAAAATGATAGGTTGGTGACAACGCTTAACAAAGAAAAATCAATCTATATGTTACTTTTGGCTGAGGATTTTAAAAAGGGAGTAGTGGATCTTGTCATAGAATTTGATGATAAAAAGGAAGATATTCACTTATCCTATGTTCGCAATAGTCATAAAACGAAAGTAATGCGAGAAGATAATCAATTTTCTATCCATTATGATATTGAAATGTCCGGTAGTTTAGAAGGATATTCTGGGGATCAAACATTGAAAGAAGATACAGTGCAAAAAGAAATCGAAATAAAAATTAATAACGCATTAAATAGAGAAATGAAAGAAATGCTTCTGTTCCTTCAAAAACATAAAGTAGACCCTATTGGCGTTGGCGGAAGTATAAGAAATAGTTTATCATACGCTGAGTGGAAGAAGTTAAATTGGGAAGAAACATATCCAAATATTAACTTCTCCATTGATGTTAGTATGAAAATAAGAAATGTGAGTAAATTTAACTAAGTGACGCTAGGCATAGTTGAATTTTTATTATTAATCACCTTCCAAGAAATGATAGTTGTACTGTCTCGAACATGTTTGTCCTGAATGTCTTCTAGTAATTTTGTGACACCTTTCTGATTAGATACACCTTTAAAGGCTTCAAATATTTTCTCAGGATATTTATAGATTGTACCTGGACATTCAACTAATCCATCTGTCGTTAAAAATATATGATTTTCTCCTGTTCTTAATTCTTTAATTCCCGAGCTGTAACATGGGATAGATTTGTTGAACGTACTTTCTTCTCCTATCCATTCATAAAAGCTCCTATGGTTTTGTTGATATTCTCCTAGGGTTGATAATTCATGATGATGTAGATGAAGAATGCAATCTCCGACAGAAAACCAACAAAGGTAATTTTCTTTTCTTATGACAAAAAGACAAGCCGTTTCTCCTTGGATTTTACTACATGACTCTTGAAATTCTTCACTTTTAAATATATTAAGAATAAAGGCTTGTATACAATCAAATGCATTCTGAGTTTGTTTCTGTAAAATTTCATACACTGTTCCCTTTTCTTTTCCAAAGGTTTCAAGAACTAATTCTGCACTTTGGGCTGTTTTATGAGCGTCCAGTATGATCGCAAATTCCCAATCTTTTTCCTGATTTACCCACACCATGCATCCATCTTCATTCTTATATTGACCGGCTGAAGAATTTCCTCCAAAGTGTCCGATAACTAAATTATTATCCAATTTCTTTGTTTGAACCTCATCTATATAATGTTGTTCACTTCCTACCCATTGATACTCTTTAATGATGGATCACCTCCATAATGGTCTTAATCTATGTAATGTTTTATCCTTTCACAAAGTCGGGTAACTTCTGTATTTCCACCCATCGGAGCTTCTTTC
This sequence comes from Chengkuizengella axinellae, assembly GCF_030730905.1. GTDB lineage: Bacteria > Bacillota > Bacilli > Paenibacillales > KCTC-33759 > Chengkuizengella > Chengkuizengella axinellae. Next base: position 58,266 of record NZ_JAVAMP010000018.1, read on the forward strand.
CAATCATATACCTCCATAGGTCCCCAGTATTCTTCAGGAGTATTTGGATAAAATTCCCGAAGTGCTTACATTTCCTTTATGTTTTTCACAAATAAAACAACCATTATCCATATATCAGTTCCTCCAGTATGCAATAGAAATTAAATTATAAAATCTCTAAAAGAGACGATAGATTTAGTTTTTTCTTTTATCTATATAATTTCCCAATTTTAATTTAAACAAATATTTCAGTCAACATTTTTATCTATACCTATGTTTGCTGTGAATAGTAGATAAGTTTATTTTTCATATAAGAACAGTTGATTCTATAAAGTCCTCTTTGATTTCTTCTTTTAAGTATTTAATGAAAGTTTCTCTTCCTCCCATTCTATCAAACCAGCTCTGCACTCGTTTAACATGCTCCTTATCACTTCGTACTTGATTTTCAATCTTTAAATAATCTTCATAAGTTTTATACTCCCAAATAGCAAAGATTTCAACTTCATCATTACTTATTTCGGTCATCCATCTTCCAACTAATTTTGCTCCATATTTTATCTGAGTGGGTAAAAGAGTTTTATTAAAATGTTGATTAAATTCACTTATTATTCCTGGGTCTACTTTATATGTTTTTCTACGATATATCATGACTGTTCTCCCCTCCTTTTTCAGTGTATTTGCACTAATCCTTTATATATTTTTCGCTACAAGTACCTCAACACCCTGAGATTTAATGGTTTCCAAATAATTCATATCTGTTTCCTCATCCGAAATGATGATGTCTATTCCTTTAATAGGACACATATGTGAAAACAATTCAATATCAACTTTAAAATGTTCAATTAGGGCAATAATTTTTTTTGAATGATTGAAAACCGTTCTATTAAAAACTGAAACCTCTGGCGTAGCAGTGCTTAACCCTTTTGTTGATAAACCACCAGCAGTAGTAAAACATAAATCAAATGTAAACTGTCTTACAAATTCATTTGCGATAGAATCTGTTATATTTCCTGAATTTTTAACACTTCCACCAATAATGAAGGTCTGAACTTTACTTAAGTTTTTCAAAAGATAAGCGACTTCAATGGAATTTGTAACGACAGTAAATGAGATATCATTAGGTAAATGTTTAATCATTGCATAATGAACAGCTGCTCCACCAATAAAGAGAGTCTGATTTTCTTCAATATAAGAAACAGCTGATTTTGCAATTGCATTTTGAGTAATACTACCTTCTCCATAACGAATAGAAGGGGCTTGAGCGGAATTCCTAACCCTGGGAACTGAAATTGCACCGCCGTGTGTTCTTTTTAATAGCCCTTGATCTTCCATAATCGATAAATCTCTTCTAATGGAGTCAACAGAGATATTAAGATCAGCCGCTAAATCTTTTACTAGAACACGACCATTCTGTTTAATTAAATATAAAATTTTCTGTCTTCTTTCATCAGAGAACAATATATCACCTCAATTTCATATCACAATAGGAATGATTTGTTATATTTTTTCACTTTTATTCCGTTTTGTCAAACAAAATATTTCTTTTTATGCTTTTTTTTTCTGTTTTATGCATGTTAAATGACAATTTCCTAAGCTCTGACATTTTGATTATCGATATTTTTCAGTATGTTTAGTACAATTATTGATGAATGATAAATTCTTGCTAATTTATTATTGCATTTTCTGATAAAATGTTACTAGATTGAAATACATCATAGATGACTACTCCCTTGAATATGAGATTGAAAGTGGGAATATAGATGGAAGAAGTTCGTAAGAAGCTAATTTCTTTTTTAGAAGACAATAGCTCTACTTTTATAAAATCCTGGAGAGAAAATGTGATCATCTCAGATACAGATATACATAAAGAAGAAGTAATTTATAATGGGATGAAAATGTTCGAACTAGTAAAACAAAGACTGAATCATACTTTAAGTGAAGAGGGTTTGAGAGATTTTGCCTATAAAGTTGCAGTGGAGAGGCTTGAAGCCAATATTAATATTGGAGATTTTGTTTATAATGCGAATGCTGGACGAAGTGAGGTCATTAACTGGGTCATTAGCTCAGGAATCGCTTTAGAGTACCTCCCCCAAATCATCGAAGAGATCAATTCTTCATTCGATCTATTTAATTATTATGTGGTTAAAAAGTACACCGAAATCAAGGAAGAACAATTACAAAAGAAAAACATATTTATTGATCAAACCCATAAGGAACGATTAAAAATATTAGGACAAATGTCTTCTAGTTTTGTTCATGAATTTAGAAATCCTTTAACTACTTTGCTCGGTTTTACAAAGCTTATTGGGACTGAATATCCATTCATCAAATACATTGATATTATAGAACGAGAATTACATCAGTTAAACGCCCGTGTTACCCAGTTTCTTCATGTATCAAAAAAGGAATTAATCAATGGTGACATGAAAATAAACTCATTATATGAATTATTTGACGAACTGATTCATTTCATCTACCCAAGTATTGTAGATGTAAATGTAAGCATTACCAATAACATTGAACCTGGGATCATGGTATACGCGAATAAAGAGGAATTAAGACAAGTCTTCTTAAACATCCTCTTGAATTCAATAGATGCTCTCCAACAAGTAAAACATTCCAAAGAGATAAATATCGATTGTAAAACGATAAACGAAAAAGCTGAAATCATGATTTCCAATAATGGCCCTGTGATACCAAAAGAAATATCAAATGTTATTTTCGAACCCTTTTATACAACAAAGGAATTAGGAACAGGGATCGGTTTATATGTTTGCAAAAATATTATTGAAAAATATAACGGAGAAATTAGTGTAGATTCTGATTATGACATAACCTCCTTTTACATTAAAATTCCATTGTTAGTTTCCAATGAATCTCCAAATTAATGAAAACCTATCGTCTCTTTAAAAGAGATGATAGGTTTTTAGAATATAGGAGTATTTGTTACTATGAATCCAACCTATTTTCCAAAGAATCATTACAAAGTTGAAATCCGTTTCTGTTATAAAAGTCTATGCTATGTTCACTTGGCCAAACTATAATAAATTCAAAATTCATTTCTTTAGCCCATCTGTTTACTTCCTTTATTAATTGGCTCCCCAATCCTTTTCCTCTAACTTCTGGAACACTATATACGTTGGTCATATATGCAAATGGATAAGTCACCCTACAGTGTAAAATCCCATCTCAATTTAATTAATTGTTCAATATCTTTTTCTTCAGCAAGTCTAATATTCACCGTTTCCTCTCCTTGTTCATAATGATTTAGAACTTCATTTTATCTATTTATTATTACAATGTGCTTATAATCAAGCTAGATATTATCAAACTTGATATTCCAATTAATAATAAGATGGTGGGAAGTATCCATATTCGTTTGTATGTAACAAGTGGTAAAGCGGGTATGATTAAACTTAATAATAGAACTACTACTACTAATAAGATTCCTGCTAACTCAATAGTCATCAAGACAATGAGATAGTAAAGTATTGGGGTAAGTAGTATGAATCCAGGAATACTAAATAAAGAATGATAGAAATGTTTGACTGGTTGACTGTGAGTAGAAGTTCTTGTTATAAAAGCAATATTTAATCCTATTAAGGAAAATAATAAAGGCCAGTGAAATACATAACTACTACCTGGAAGATAAATACCAGAAGCTACAGATAAAATTGTCCATATCAACAATGCACCTAAATGAAGATTCCATAACTTGATCTTATTGGATGTTAGACGATAAATCAAAATAAATAGAGCTAAAGAGATAAAAACAAAACCAATAAAATAAATATAATTATAATTCAGGTGTGACATAATAAACCATGTTTTGTCTGGAAGTAGTGTTGTTATCATAAGCCAAAGAGCTGAAGTCATTCCAAATGAAATGAAAATTGTAAATAAAGCTATACATATACCACCCATCATACCGATAAAACTGACTTCCTTCTTAAGTTTGCCATGAATGAATGTAACAATAAACAACATTAAAATCATAATTGTAAATGGGATAACAAGTGATTCTGAATAAGTAATTACACTTGAACCAATAAAGTTAAAAAATACTGAGCTACCTTCTTTTACTTGTGATAAATTCTCATTTCCAAAATGATTTGTTAATTCATACATATGTACTCCATGATGAAATAAACTTCTCTCATCAAAAGATTCTAGGTTATCATCCATTGTATGATAAGCATACAATCCTTCAGCAAAGGCAAAGTTAAGTCCTGGCATTCCAGCCTCTTTAAATATGGTTAGATCTGTATCGTTCGGCATTTCTTTATACAAGCTGACCAATAGTGAATTGCCTACTGGACGAGAAGATGCTTCAATAAATTCATTAACTAACCATTGATTAGGATCACTTGTTTCAAACATCATAGAAGGTCCTTTATTCCCTCGGGCTTCAAAGTTCAAAACTAGACCAACTTCTTCAGCTAAAGGATTCTCTTCTACAAATCCTTTAGCCCCTAACAATCCTAATTCCTCTCCATCCGTAAATAAAACGATGATATCATTTTTTAATGGAGCTCCATTTTGTATTGCTCTTATCGTTTCAAGGATTGCTGCAACAGCGGCACCATCATCACTGACCCCTGGAGTTTCAGGTTGAGTATCATAGTGAGCTGCTAACATAACTGCTTTTGAATTGTCCGTTCCTTCTATTTTCCCTATCACGTTTTCAATTGTTGCTGAAGCATTCCATTTGGGGTTGCTCACATATGCCTGCTGTATCTCTGCTTTTATTCCAAGAGATTCTAGTTCATTCACTAGGTAGGTTTGAACTTTTTTGTTTTCTGCTGAACCCGTTGGATGTGGTTTTTGACCAATGACTCTTAAATGTTCCATAGCACGCTCAGTTGAAAATTCACTTTCTAGTCTATTTTCTTCTTCTACTACTTCTGGAGATTGGACTGATAATAAACCTAACCAAATTGTAAATATCATGATGAAAATAATAGCAATTGGGTATAAAGGGATCTTGTTATTTACTATTCTTTTTTCTGTATCGATTTTCACATACATCTCTCCCATCTTGATCTTTGGTAATAACACCGTCTATAACTTAGACGGTGTTATTACTAGATTTCATTCAAAAAGTAATTTTTTTCTTTTTGTTAGTTTATTATATTCTTCATCTAACGCTTGGTATTCTAAATCTGAAGGATTTAAACGTCCAAGTTCACCTATTATATTCAATAGACGATTTTCTATGACCATTTTTTCTTCTAATATGTTCTCCTGTGTCTTTGAATCTGGCTGTTTTTCTACTTCTTGAACCTTCTCGCTATATTCTTTATAACCACTTTCTACTTTTTGAACCTTGTCATCTTTAAAAATCAACAATTTATCACAGATCTTTTCAAGAAAATAACGATCATGGGAAACGATTAATAATGTACCACTGTAAGCTTCTAACGTCTTCTCTAATCGCTCTCTACTTTGTAAATCCAAATGATTCGTAGGCTCATCTAAGATCAATAGATCTCTGTTTTCATTCATAAGTTGTGCTAGTTTAAATTTTGTTCTTTCTCCTAGGCTTAATTGACCCATAGATTTATTTAACATAGATTCTTGCAACCCCATACTAATGAGCAAGTTCACTGTTTTTTGGACATCATTACGAATATAATGAATTCCCTCAATGATTTCTTTCATTGTTTTATCAGGGTTCAAGTCATTGACGTCTTGTGTCAAATGAGAGATTTTCAATGAAGGACTGATCCACAAATCTCCATCATCCAACTTATCTTTTTTAGACAAGATTTGAAGAAATGTTGTTTTACCGCAACCATTGGGTCCTATTAAACCTATTCTCTCACCCCTGAGTATACTAAAAGAACTATCTTGAAAAAGTAACTTTTCACCCATCATTTTCTTGATTTGGTTTGCAACAATATATCTTCTTCCACGTTGGTTTTGTTTTTCCAAATCAAAATATACTTTTGATTCTTCTTTTGGTTTCTGAACCCCTTCTATTTCAATTTTTTCCAGACGTTTTATTCTGGATTTAACCTGTTTATCCATTTTTTTAGCTTTCGTTCTATAAAACTCTTTTACTCCCATTCTCATATCTGCCATCTTGCCTACTTTACCAGCCTCTCTATGGGCTTTTGATGACCAATTGTTCAAACGTTCAATTTCTAATTCTATTTTCTTTTCATATTTTTTTTGTTGTTCATACTGATGTTTTTGACTTTCAAATCTTCTTTCTTTTTCTTCGCGATAAAAAGTATAGTTTCCTGAATAATTAGTGATCATACCATCTTCGATCTCAATGATTCGATCTACGGTTTGATCCAGAAAGTAACGATCATGAGAAATAATGATTGTGCTTGCTTCAAAATGGTTTAATTCGCTAATTAACCATTCAACACCTTGAAAGTCCAAGTGATTAGTAGGTTCATCCAATATTAAAAGATCAGGTTTAGAGGTGTAAACATGAGCAATGGCAAGCTTCGTTTTTTCCCCTCCACTCAACCCTGATATTTTATCACTATTCCAATTTTGAACCTTTTTTAACCCTAGATGACTTGATACTTCAAGAAAATCATGATGATCTTGTTCAAACATATGATTAAAAGATTCCTGAGAATAAGATGTGGATTGCAACAAATATCCTATTTTCAGATTTCGAACATAACGTGTAATTTCACCACTATCTGTTTTTGTTTTTCCACATATAATGTTTGCTAGAGTTGTTTTTCCAGCTCCGTTCATTCCTACTAATCCAATTCGTTCTCCATGTTTTACTTCAAGATTTACATCTTTGAGGACCGATTGATCTCCAAAACTTTTGTTGATATTGTATAAGCTTATCAAAGACATAAAAACACCTTCCTTTTATTTAAAATTTGAATTTTCCTCATTCGTGAGGTCTAAACTCCCAATTCGACTTTATTTAACACAAAAAAGCCTCTCTAGAATCTGAAACCTAGAGAGGCTTTACATACCTATATATGCAAAAATGTTAAGTGAATTAATCACATCATAAATAACGATATAGATTGTTCCTTTTATACACTCATATACAAAAAGGTAGTTATAAGACCAAGGGAAATAATAATCGTTAAATATATTACAATTTAGCACAAGTAAATGGGCATATTAAACCTATTCTCTAAGTTCCTATTGATTGCTTCTAGAAATTATAAGCAATGATTTAGTTAGAACTTTATAAAATAGATTTATTCCACATTAACTTTGTACCTTTCCCTTCCTAATAATAGATACTATTATATGCATAAAATGAAATATGGTCAATCTTTTTCCTGTTTTTTCTTAACAATTGGGATTAAAATGTCAAAGTGAGGGTTATTTTTATCATGATCTATTGGATATTTTTCATGTTTTATCGGTAGAGCGTCATAATATTTTTGATTTGCATCCTTGTATAGCTGAATATCATTTTCCTTAAGCCATTGATAAATATTATGGTATGTATATCCGATGTCTTCCCCTTTCTTATGATGAGTTTTTAAATATGTCATTTCTGGCACATGAATTTCAACCATACCTTCAGGAATCTGTTGTTCAGCACTTACTTCGAAAACAGAATAATGGATAAATCCATCGTTTCTCAAGTGATAAGATAATCCTAAATGAATTTCTGGATGAATGCTTTGTTCTAATTCATTCACCCTACTGCTCATTTCATTTATCATTTTTTTCAAATCACTAATTTCAGTGTAAGGTCCATCCCACTTTAAGCCAATGCCTCTGTAGGCAGGTATTTGGACGATTTCATATTGGTAATTTACCATATCATCTTCCCCCTAAATATAATTATTTATTTGATGAATAATTAATCCACCTTTATAGAACATAAGTTCTTTACATTGTATACAAAATATCCCAATATATCAACTGAAGATTAATTTTCAACATAAAAAAATCCCTTTCTACAACCACTTACATCAATAGTTTGTATGAAAAGGACTTTTATTCGCCTTGAATATAAAGTTATATATTTTATATATCTAAATGAATTTCATACTTTTTTAAAAAGTCCTTTACTCTAGGAATACTTGTTTCTATAAAGGGTTTAGGATCTTCATTTACTAATATATTATAATTCATGAAGTTTACTCTTCTACCAGTCATCAATAGCTCCAAGTCAAATTCCGTAAAATGAGGAAGCTCACGAACCTTTTCATATCCTTGCAAAAATAATTTTTTTATCTGATGATAATCGAAGTTATCATTATATCTGTAGTAGTACAACATATTAGAGAAATCATGTATTGGCAAACCAAGCATAACGTCATCAAAATCTAGTATATGCATATCCTCACCATCAACTCTTACATTCCAAGGGTTTAAATCCGCATGAATTAATTGAACTTCATTGATATTATTTTCATAATAAGAGGACAATTTTTCATTTAAGTATGGGATAATGTGATCCATTAAGTCATGAAACTCACTAGATAGAAACTTTTGATGTTTTTTGTGCTTATATACTGCTTCTTCTCCTTTATAATAAAACACCTTATTCCACATTCTTGGAGAAAGTTCAGTTGGAATAGAGGCCCGGTAAGTTGCATTATGCAATTGAGCAGTTAACTCACCAAGTTTTATGAAACGTTGATCATTTTCGTTTTCATCTAAATCTTCACCATTCACCCAAGTATATAAAACTACTCGTTTGGGAGTTGATGCATATTTGGAGTGAATAGTTTGAATTTGACTCCCGTCTTTTGCTGAGACAATGGACGGTATAGATATATTATCTGATTGACTAACTAAGTTTACAAAATAGATTTCAACTTGATTGTCTTCTAATGTGCTAGACTCCTCTTGAAATATTTTTAAGGCATAAGATTTCCCATTAACATCAGTAATTTTATAAAAGGTGTTTGTTTCTTCAGTAAAATAAGACATGTCAGCGATTTGTAGATCATACCTATCTGCTGCTAGTTCAGCAATCTGATCAAGCTCTTTTCTCTGTTCTGTTTCATCTTTATGTTCATTTATCATTAAAATCAACCCTTCCGTTTATTACATTTCATTATCAATCAAACTGTTTTTTTGAGATACATTCTTTATTTTAGGCAATTATTGATTTTATGAATATGAATAGATTAATTTATAAACAATTTTGGCATATATTCATCCGTATAAGTGAAGGACTCTACATGGAAGGAAAGTTTAGTCTTGTAAAGAAAACTCGCCTATTGGCGAGCCTTAGCGAAGACAGAGGGGTAGTTGTCAATTCATGGATGAATTGATGCCGATGTTCACCCAGTTCTTGGATGAACTGGTGTCAGAGTTGTCACATGGAGGTGATAGTTTATGATTGACCACAAGGATGTGGTGTTATGTTAGTCGGCCTTCATTAATTACTTTATTCAACTAAATTTTTTATAAACTCATAAAGAGAATAAAAACACTGATCACCCTTATAAAGAATGATCAGTGTTTGCTAATTATTTTTAGAATATACAATTTTTTTAATCGTCTCTGTTGAAAGAAAATATTCATCAGCTAATTGATCAATCGTTTGCCCCAAGTTAAATTTACTTTTAAGCGAGGCATTCCTTTCATCAATTGCTTTTCTACCTCCAGAAAGTGAACCCCATTTTCGATAATTCTTTTTGGCTTTAGGTATATATAATGTTTCCCCTTGAACGTACTTTTGAAGTTCTATCAGCAGTTCATCAGGCAATATTTCGTTTGCTTTCACACTTTTCATTTCTGCTCGCCCCTTAATTATATTTTTCAATAAAATATAAGGTGCAAAGCCAAACATATCAGAAATGATAACCTATTACCTAAGCGATATTTAAAATATCACCTCATGCAAAGTATCGCCTTCCAATACTAGGCTTTGCATGAGGCTGAATCCTGAACGAAACCAAAGTTAATACTCATCAAATATGCACACCCCTATCTGTCTAAATCAGACTGAAAAATCCACTATATAGAAATATTTTATCAGATTTAATTTAAGCTGACTACTAGGGATTATTATGAAAGAGCTTAGACCATATTATTTGGATTAACAAACTCGTTGAATTCACTCTCTGTTAGCAGTCCTGACCTAATGGCAGCTTCCTTCAAAGTGATTCCATCTTTATGAGCAAGTTTTGCAATTTTAGCTGCATTATCATACCCTATGTGAGGATTTAAGGCTGTTACTAACATAAGTGAATTGTGCAAATTGTATCTGATTTGATCAACATTTGGTTCAATACCAACAACACACTTTTCGTTAAAGCTTTTCATAGAGTCTGTCAACAACCTTACAGATTGTAGAAAGTTATATATAATCACTGGTTTAAAAACGTTTAATTCAAAATTCCCTTGACTAGCTGCAACTCCAATCGTTACATCATTTCCAATGACTTGTGCAGCAACCATTGTCAACGCTTCACATTGAGTTGGATTCACTTTACCAGGCATAATTGAACTCCCAGGTTCATTTTCCGGAATATGGATTTCACCTATCCCACACCGAGGTCCACTTGCCAACCAACGAACATCATTTGCAATCTTCATTAAATCGGCTGCCAAAGCTTTCAAAGCCCCGTGTGCATATACGATTTGATCATGACTTGTTAATGCATGAAACTTATTTGGTGCAGAAGTAAAATCTGAATGAAGCATATCGCTTATTTCTTTTGCAACCATATCTCCAAACTGAGGATCTGCATTTAACCCTGTTCCAACAGCAGTCCCACCTATCGCTAGTTCTTTTAAATATTGAATACTTTCAAGTATCATTTTTTCATTTATCTCCAGCATATGGTGCCATCCACTAATTTCTTGTCCCAATGTTACTGGAGTAGCATCTTGAAGGTGAGTACGTCCTATTTTCACTATATCTGCAAACTGTCTCGCTTTCTCGCTAAAAACCGTTTTCAGTTCCTTTAATACAGGTAATAATTTATTTTCAATTTCAACAACACTAGCAATATGAAGCGCTGTTGGAAACGTGTCATTTGAGCTTTGTGACATATTTACATCATCGTTTGGATGAAGAGCTACCTTAAGATTATCTTTTTGTAAGAGCTGATTGCCTCTATTTGCTATTACCTCATTTACATTCATATTTGTCTGAGTCCCGCTTCCAGTTTGCCAAACTACAAGAGGAAAATGATCGTCCCATTTGTCTGAAAGAACTTCATCACATGCTTTAATAATAGCTTCTACTTTTTCATTTGAAAGCTTTCCTAATTTATGGTTAGAAATAGCTGCACTCTTTTTAAGAATAATAAAGGCTTTAATGAGTTCTAGTGGCATTAATTCAGTACCAATATTAAAATTTTCTCTGCTTCGCTGTGTTTGTGATCCCCATAATTTATTAATAGGAACTTTAATTTCTCCCATAGAATCTTTTTCAATTCTATAATTCATGTTCATTCACTCCAAATTGAGTTACTTTTTACGAATTCATTTCTTTTGTTTCACTCAGGTAGATTCTCATCCATTATCTCCGTAATTTAGGAGCTTTAATCATTCACGTAAAAGGAGATAGCTACAAAAATATGAAAAAGAAACAGCACCTATTTTGAATGATGAATTGAATCAAAATAGGTGCTTATACAAGTATATAGGTTATATAAAAACAAGATTACAATTAGTGAATTGGAATTAGTTGGATAGAAGCTTTATGCTTACCAATTTGTATTTCTTTTCCTTCTGGTAAATGATTCTTGAAGAGGATATCACGCATTAGCAAATTTTCTTGCAACATCGATTTATACTTTTCAACAACGATTTTTAATTCCTTGTCTGTATAAACTTCAATATCAATATGCATGTTTATAGGTAAGTTTAATTTTTTTCGATAGTCTTGTATGGAGCGAATCAATTCCCGTGCCAATCCTTCATGTAATAAATCTTCAGTTAGGGCGACATCTAAAGTAACAGTGTACTCTCCATTTGAAGCTGAAGAATACCCTTCTTTGGCTGTTTTTTCAATAATCACATCTTCCAGAGAAACTTTTACTCTCCCAGAAGATGTCTCCATTTCTCCGTATCCTGATTGTATTAATAATTTGGATTCTTCTTGATTTAGTTGCTGCAGCCATTGGTTTATAACATTTGATAACTTGCCAAACTTCCTAGCTGATTTTTTAAAATCTAACTTTAAAAGAATAGAAGCAAACTGTTCTTCATCGTCAATCTCATGGAAAGACTTCACATTCAATTCATCCATGATTATGTCCTGATATGAGAGCCAATTTATTTCTTTGTGATTGCTTAAAACAGAAAGGCTTGATAAAGGCTGCTTCACTTTTAAAGACAATGTATTTCGAATACTTCTCCCCAATTCAACAACCTGCAAAACAGCGCTCATTTCTTTTTCCAACTGTTTGTCAATCATTTTTCCATCATATCTTGGATATTCCGATAGGTGGACGCTTTTGCCAGTTAGATTTGAATAAACATCTTCAGCTATAAAAGGAGTAAAAGGTGCTAATAATTGACTTGTCTTAGTTAGAACTTCAAATAGTGTCTGGTAGGCAGCGGCTTTTTCAGTCTTCATACCACTTGACCAGAAACGGTCTCTAGATCGTCTTACATACCAATTGCTGACTTCATCCAGTAATTTTGCTATTTCTCTTGCTGCATTTGTAAAATGAAATTGCTCTAGATTCTGACTGGCTTTTTTAATTGTGCTATGCAAACGAGATAAAATCCAATCATCCAATTTATTTTTATTCAATGTGTACTCTTTATTAGCATCATATCCATCTAAATCAGCATAAAGCTTATAAAAGCTATATACATTTCCTAAAGTATCTACTAATTTGGATTTGGCTTCTTGTACAACTCGTTCAGAAAAACGTTTGGGGTTCCATGGAGCGCTATCCACTAATAATGACCATCTTAAGGAATCAGCACCGTACTTTTGAATTAATTCAATTGGGTCCAGAGCATTTCCTTTACTTTTAGACATTTTCTGCCCATTTTCATCTAGTATATGGCCTAGTGATAACACACGTTTATAAGGTGATTCCCCAGTAAATAATGTAGAAACTGCAAGGAGACTATAAAACCATCCCCGTGTTTGATCAATTCCCTCGATCACTACATCAGCTGGAAATTGTTTTTTGAATTGTGATTTATTTTCAAATGGATAATGAGCTTGTGCAAATGGCATAGAACCACTATCAAACCAAACATCAATCACTTCATCTGTTCTCTTCATGGTATCACCACATTGAGAACAACGGAGCTTCACTTGATCTACATAAGGTTTATGCAATTCAACCCCTTCATTCAGTGGTTTAATAGAAAGATCTTTTAGTTCTTTAATGCTTTTAGGAGCATGTTGATGATTGCACCCGTCACATTCCCAGACATTTAAAGGAGTCCCCCAATACCTTTTACGACTTATATTCCAATCTACCATTTGCTCCAAAAATTTACCGAATCGCCCATTTTTAATATGCTCAGGATGCCAAGTCACTTTCTCATTATTTTGAATGAATTGTTCCTTTAATGCTGTTGTTTTGATAAACCAGCTTTCGTTTGCATAATACAAAAGAGGCGAATCACAACGCCAACAATGAGGATAATTATGTTCATATTTTTCTTTACTGTGTAATAAACCTTTCTCAGCAAGATAACGAATAATATCTACATCGCAATCTTTTACAAATCGCCCTTCGTAAATTGGAATTTCCTCAGTGTATTCCCCTTTTTCATTCACAACATTAACAAATGAAAAATGATTTTCTTTAACAACCTTATAATCATCTTCTCCATATGCTGGGGCAATGTGAACGATACCCGTACCACTATCCTCAGTAACATAATCCGCTTCAACAACCTCATGCCCTACCTCTACCTTAACGAAATCAAAGGGAGGGATATATGACATGCCTTTTAATTCTGATCCCAAATGTACAGATAAGATTTCATAATCTTGCTTAAAAATTGAGTCAGTTAAAGATTCTGCTACAATATAGACTTCATTCTCTGTTTTTGCTCGAACATACTTCATTTCTGGGTGTACTGCAAGTGCAACATTTGCAGGTAATGTCCAAGGCGTTGTTGTCCATCCAAGGAAATATTCATTGTTGCGTTCTTTAATCTTGAATTTTGCTGTTGCTGACAGATCCTTTACCATCTTATATCCTTGTGCTACTTCATGAGAGCTTAGTGAGGTTTGACAACTAGGACAATACGGAGATACTCGGTGCCCTTTGTTCAATAAGCCATCTTCATGAATTGTACCGAGAATATTCCACACACTTTCTATATATGCATTGTCTAATGTTACATACGGATCATCCATATCTACCCAATATCCAAGTTCTTCAGTAAATTCACGCCAGTGTTTTTCATACTTAAAAACACTTTCTTTACATTTCTCTATAAAAGCTTCAACACCATAATTTTCGATTTCATGTTTTCCTGAGATACCTAATTGCTTTTCTACTCCTAGTTCCACAGGAAGACCGTGGGTATCCCACCCTGCTTTTCGCATGACCTGATGTCCTGTCATCGTTTTATATCTTGCAACGACATCCTTAATTGTACGTCCTAGCGCATGCCCTACATGCGGCAAACCATTTGCAGTTGGTGGTCCTTCGTAAAAGACAAAGGAAGGTTTGTCTTCTCTATTCTCTATAGATTTTTTAAAAGTATTTTGTTGATTCCAATGAGTTCTGATTCGTTCTTCTCGTTGTTGAATTGTTTCCTTTACATTTTCCTGTCCCATTTGATATCGCTCCTTTATCATTATTTCAAAGCACACAAAAACCCGCCCCTTTATAAGGGACGGGTTTAACCGCGATACCACCCTAATTCTATTGAAAACAGTCCGTTCATCAATAGCACTTAGCAACGTACAATCATACGCGTTCCTTTTAACGGTAGACACCCGTTCAAGCTTAATCCATTTCAGCTTGACTTCTCGGAGAGGATTTTCAATTATGATCTGAACACTGGCTTTCAGCAAATGCCAACTCTCTGGGGAACAAAATCATAAAATACTTGTTCTCGTCATCAAATTTGTGTGCTTTAAATTGGAAACAATTATAACTAGTTTATGACATAATGTCAATAGCTTTTTCTATTCTTAATACAAAGGGAGTTTACAGCAAAAGAACGTATAAATGCTGTTAATTATGATTATGTAATTATTTTTTAAAAAACTGTATTTGACAAAATTACAGTTAAAATTATATACTGTAATAGTTGAAATTACAGTTCATAATAAAAGGAGATCTCAGAATGACTCAAACTAATGAAGAATACTTAAATAAAGTGCAAGAAAACAAAAACAAAGCTGGAGAACCTAAAGAATTAACTGATCAGAATTTCTTCACTGTTGCAAAAGAAAGAAGCTCAGTTCGTTTTTACGATGCTAGTTTTAAAATGGAAGAAAGTGAAATTAACGAGATATTAGAGACTGCAATTCTGGCCCCATCTTCAAGTAACCTACAACCATGGAGATTTCTTGTGATTAACGATCAAGAGTTAAAAGAAAAATTACTTCCAATAGCTGCAAACCAACAACAGGTCGTTGATTCTTCTGCAGTCATTGCAGTGCTAGGAGATACGGAAGCTTATAAACATGCTGAAGCTATATATGGAAATTTGGTAAAAGTGGGTGCTATACCTGAAGAAACAAAAGACTTTTATGTGAATCAAATTAACTCTTATTATGGAAGCTTAACTCCTGAAGAAGCAATTCGAGTAGTAATGATTGATGGTGGAATCGTTTCATCGCAGCTAATGTTGGCTGCTAAGGCAAAAGGCTATGATACTGTTCCAATGGGTGGATTCAACAAAGAACAATTTATCGAAGCTTTTAATTTACCAGAAAATCTTTCGCCAGTTATGTTAATTGCACTTGGAAAAGCGGATAAAGCAGGCTTTCCTAAAAATCGTCTGCCACTTGAAGAAGTAACAACTTGGAACACGTTCTAATTAAATTTTTATTCAAAAGATCAATAATCAATCAATATTACTTTAGACAATAAGAAGTTGTTCTACATGTATAAAAACTGATAAACAAACAGAAAATACGCAAATAAATAATCCACAAATGAGAGGAACAATTTTATGATTATGATCCATGCTACTCTTCATGTTAATCCAGAGAAGGAACAAGATTTTTTGAAAGATATTCAATCATTAATTGAGGATTCTAGATCAGAAAGTGGCAATATTTCGTACGATTTGATGAAAGACACAGAAAAAGAGAATGTGTTTATGATGGTTGAAGAATGGAAAGATATCGAAGCGGTGCAAAGTCATAATACGAGTAATCACTTCACAACTTTTACTGGGAAAGCCAGTGAATATTTAACAGCTCCATTAGCTGTAAAAATTTACGATGCTAAGCTCATGGAA
>NZ_JAVAMP010000019.1 GCF_030730905.1 Chengkuizengella axinellae
TTACATCAATGAACAATGACATATCAACCGTAAAAGATACAATCAGTACTGACATCTGCTTTGCTCTGTACCTTTAGTAGTTAATTGCAGTGGAAAAGAATCTAAATAAATCTAACCGAAAATTTCTTGACATTAAAAATGTCATTTTGTTATGATATTTAACAATACTTACGGGAAGGTATAATAATAAGGAGGATCATTTAATCGTGTGGGAAACAAAGTTTGCAAAAGAAGGGCTTACTTTTGATGATGTGTTATTAGTTCCATCTAGATCAGAGGTATTTGGGAAAGAAATTGATATTAAAACGAAACTAGGTACAATTCAGCTTAACATACCATTTTTAAGTTCCGCTATGGACACCGTTACAGAGTCAAAGTTAGCTATTGCTATAGCTAGAGAAGGCGGAATTGGAGTTATCCATAAAAATATGTCCGTAGAGCAACAGGCACAAGAGGTAGATCGAGTAAAACGATCTGAAAGTGGGGTAATTACCAATCCATTCTCATTAACACCAGATCATCACGTGTATGATGCAGAGGAATTAATGGGCAAATATAGAATATCAGGTGTTCCTATTGTAGATGAAGCAGATAAACTTGTAGGAATTTTGACAAATCGCGATCTGAGATTTGTTCATGATTATTCTATTAAAATTAGTGAAGTCATGACTAAGGAAGATTTAGTCACTGCACCTGTTGGTACAACGTTGCAAGATGCAGAATTTTTACTGCAAAAGCACAAAATAGAAAAATTGCCTCTTGTAGATGATAATAATGTTTTAAAAGGGCTTATTACAATAAAAGATATAGAAAAAGCAATTCAGTTTCCCAACGCAGCTAAAGATAAGCAAGGTAGATTATTATGTGCTGCAGCTGTAGGTGTTTCCAGTGATGTTAAAGAGAGAACAGCTGCTTTAGTTGAAGCTGGGATTGACTTAATCGTAGTTGATTCTGCGCACGGCCAACATATTAATATTATAAATACGGTAAAGGAAATACGTGACCAATATCCTGAACTACCAATTTGCGCGGGGAATGTTGCCACAGGGCAAGGAACAAAGGATTTAATTGAAGCAGGTGCGACAATAGTTAAGGTTGGTATTGGACCAGGATCTATCTGCACTACTCGTGTAATTGCTGGTATTGGTGTACCGCAAATTACAGCTGTATATGATTGTGCGACAGTGGCTAGAGAATACAATGTACCAATTATTGCGGATGGTGGGCTGAAATACTCAGGAGATATAGTCAAAGCTCTTGCAGCAGGCGCTAGTGCAGTTATGATTGGAAGCATGTTTGCAGGTACTGAAGAAAGCCCTGGAGAATCAGAGATTTTTCAAGGTAGAAGGTTCAAAGTATATCGTGGAATGGGCTCAATGGGTGCCATGAAAGAAGGTAGTAAGGACCGATACTTCCAAGAGAATGAAAGTAAATTAGTTCCTGAAGGAATTGAAGGAAGAGTAGCTTATAAAGGACCTCTAGCTGACACAATCTACCAGTTAATCGGTGGCTTGCGTTCCGGAATGGGGTACTGCGGAACACCTAATATTGAAGACTTGAAAAATAATGCTCAGTTTATAAAAATAACAGGGGCTGGTTTAAGAGAAAGTCATCCTCATGATGTTCAAATTACAAAAGAAGCACCAAACTATTCATTATAAAATATAAAAAAAAAAGTTCAACCACAAATTACCACGCAATTGTTTGAGACAGGGCACTGTACCTGTCTTTTTTTGTGTATATGCGTATGATACAATGAGAAAGATGTAGAAAAATGCTTATGGGGGAAGTGACACAATTGAATCGGTATGTACTTAAAAAAATCGGTATTTATTTATGTTTAAGTTTAATGTTAAATCTATTTGTAATGTCTATGTTTTCAGGTTCGGCTGCTTATGCAGAAGAAGACACTCAACCACCACTTAATATTAATGCAGATGCTTCCATTTTAATTGAAGCAAGTACGGGACAAGTTTTATATCAAAACAATGCTAATATAGCATTACCTCCTGCAAGCATGGCAAAAATGATGACTGAATATTTAGTATTGGAAAGTATAGAACAGGGTAAGATTAGTTGGGATGAATCCGTGACAATTTCTTCGAAAGCTGCTGCAATCCCTGGATCTGGTCAACTATTAGCGGAAGGTGAGACATATACTGTTAGAGATATGTTTAGATATATGGCCATTTATTCTGGGAATGACGGCGCTGTAGCATTAGCTGAAAAAGTAGCGGGATCAGAAGAGAACTTTGTGAATATGATGAATCAAAAGGCAAAAGAAATGGGAATGTCAAATACAGCATTTTTTGCAAATGCAACAGGGTTACCGAACAAGGATTTAGGAGATTTAGCTCCTTCCACAGCGGAAACAATCATATCTGCACAGGATCTAGCAACATTAGCAAGAAGAATTGTATTGGATTTTCCGGAAACTTTAAAAGTATCAAGTACACCAACGGCTTATTTAAGAGAAGGAGATTCCAGCACACATGAATTTGATAACTGGAACTGGATGCTGGAAGGTTGGAAATCCTACAACAATAATTTTAGCAGTATAGCTTATGAAGGACTAGATGGTTTAAAAACGGGTTCTACAACTGAAGCTGGATACTGTTTTACAGGAACGGCTGAGCGAGATGGTATTCGTTTGATAAGTGTTGTCATGAATACAGAATCCAGAACAGCACGTTTTGAAGAAACAGGGAGATTATTAGATTATGGTTTTAACAATTTTGAAATTAAAACCGTAGTTGCAGCCAAAAGTGAATTAGATGATATAAAAACAGTTCCTGTTAAAAAAGGGATTGAATTAGAAGTTCCAATACAAACAGAAGCTGGCGTAGAATTAGTTGTTGAAAAAGGAGAATCTATGGACAATATTCAATTTGAGACAACGATTTTGCCTGAGGAGGAACTAATTGCTCCTATTCAACAAGGAGATGTAATTGGAACATTAACTGTTAAATATGATCAATTATCAGAGCCTTTTGAAGAAACATTAAACCTTGTTGCTGCAGAAGACGTAGAAAAAGCGAGCTGGTTTAGACTTTTATTAAGAGCCATTAAAGACTTTTTTGTAGATATTTTTGAAGGAATAAAAGGTTTTTTTGGGTAATTAAACTTATTTAAATAAGTTGTTTTGTTGTATAATGTAAAGGCTTAATGTAAAATGATTGTTTAGAGAATTGTGTTAATTTTATTAATTTATATATATTGGGAGGAAAGAACATGGAAACAGGTACATCTCGTGTAAAAAGAGGTATGGCGGACATGCAAAAAGGCGGCGTCATTATGGACGTTATGAATGCGGAGCAAGCGAAAATCGCGGAAGATGCTGGAGCTTCAGCAGTTATGGCATTAGAAAGAGTACCATCTGATATTCGCGCAGCTGGTGGAGTTGCTCGTATGGCGGATCCTACTGTAATGGAGGAAGTCATGAAGGTAGTTTCAATTCCAGTTATGGCAAAATCTCGTATTGGTCATTTTGTTGAAGCAAAGATGTTAGAAGCAATGGGAGTAGACTATATCGATGAAAGTGAAGTGCTCACTCCTGCAGATGAAGTATTCCATACTCAAAAAGATCAATTTACAGTACCTTTCGTTTGTGGTGCAAGAGATTTAGGTGAAGCATTAAGACGTATTGGTGAAGGTGCTTCTATGATTCGTACAAAAGGTGAACCAGGAACAGGAAACATTGTTGAGGCTGTTCGTCACATGAGAATGATGATTTCCCAAATACGTAAAGTTCAAAGTATGTCAAAGGATGAATTAATGACAGAAGCTAAAAATCTTGGTGCTCCATATGATTTGATTTTACAGGTACATGAATCTGGCAAGCTTCCTGTTGTTAACTTTGCTGCAGGTGGAGTTGCTACTCCAGCTGATGCTGCATTAATGATGCATCTTGGTTCAGATGGTGTATTTGTTGGTTCAGGTATATTTAAGTCTGATAACCCTGAAAAGTTTGCAAAAGCGATTGTAGAGGCTACAACACACTATACAGATTATGATTTACTGGTAAAAGTATCAAAAGATCTTGGTACTCCGATGAAGGGAATCGAGATTTCTAAATTAGATCAGTCTGAAAGAATGCAAGAGCGAGGCTGGTAATCACTAAGTTTTTCATGTAAGAAAGAAGGGACAGCAGTGAAAATAGGTGTGCTTGCTCTGCAAGGAGCAGTTAAAGAACATTTAGATATGATCAGCAGCGCTGGTGCTGAAGCAGTAGTTATAAAAACAGTCGACCAATGTGATGAGATTGACGGTATTATCATCCCTGGTGGTGAGAGCACAACCATTGGTCGTTTAATGAAAATATACGGTTTTATAGATAAATTAAAGGAGTTTTCTAATCAGGGAAAACCTATTTTTGGTACATGTGCCGGTATGATTTTACTTGCTAAAGAAATTGTGGGTCAGACTGAGAATCATTTGGGTTTAATGGATATGAAGGTTGCTAGGAATGCTTTTGGACGTCAACGGGAAAGCTTTGAAGCGAACTTACCAATCAAAGGTTTAGAATCACCGCTTAGAGCAGTATTTATTCGTGCCCCCTTAATTGAGAAAGTAAGTCCAGAGGTTGAGGTGTTATCTGAATATAACGGTAAAATTGTAGCTGCAAAGCAAGGCCACCTTTTAGCTGCATCCTTCCATCCTGAATTAACGGATGATTTTCGTTTGCACAGCTATTTTGTAAATATGGTGAAACAATATTCCTTAGTAAAGTAATTGCTTTTTGCGGAAGGAAGGGTTCTTTTGTTAGATATTAAACGTTTAAGAAATGATTTTGAATCAGTGGAGACAGCATTGAAACATCGCGGTCATCCGTTGAATGATATAGCTAGCTTTACAGAACTAGACATTAATAGAAGAGAATTGCTCCAGCAAGTTGAACAGTTGAAAAATAGGCGCAATGTCGTGTCGCAAGATGTTGCAAAAAAGAAAAAAGCAAAAGAAGATGCAGATGATCTCATTAAAGAAATGAGAGAGGTATCTGATAAGATTAAATCATTAGATGAGGAGTTAAGAGGGCTTGAATCACAATTAGAGCAGCTCTTATTAACGATTCCTAATATTACCCATTCATCTGTTCCAGCAGGTAAAAGCGAAGATGAAAATGTAGAAATACGTAAATGGGGAGAGATTCCAACTTTTGATTTTGAACCTCAGCCTCACTGGGACCTTGCTACAAATCTTGACATTGTTAACTTTGAAGCAGGTGCTAAAGTATCCGGCTCTAGATTTTTATTTTATAAAGGTTTAGGTGCTCGTTTGGAGCGTGCTTTAATCAATTTTATGATGGATTTACACTGTACTGAGCATGGTTACGAAGAAATGTTACCTCCAATGGTTGTGAATCGTGACAGTATGGTTGGTTCAGGGCAATTGCCTAAGTTTGAGGAAGATGCTTTTAAGTTAGAAGATAACGATTACTTTTTAACACCAACTGCTGAGGTTCCTGTGGTGAATTTTTACCGCGAGGAGATCCTTTCTGCTGAAGATCTTCCAAAAAATTATGTAGCTTATAGTGCTTGTTTTCGTTCAGAAGCTGGTTCAGCAGGTAGAGACACAAGAGGTTTAATTCGTTTACATCAATTTAATAAAGTTGAATTATTGAAGTTTGTTAAACCTGAGGATTCATATGATGAGCTTGAAAAGTTGACTGAAAATGCGGAGAAAGTGCTGCAGCTTCTTAAATTACCTTATCGTATTATATCTTTATGTACTGGAGATATTGGATTCACGGCATCTAAAACGTATGATTTGGAAGTATGGTTGCCTCAAAGCAATATGTATCGTGAAATTTCATCTTGCAGTAATTGTGAGGATTATCAAGCAAGAAGAGCAGGGATTCGTTTCCGTAGAGATCAAAAATCCAAACCAGAATTTGTTCATACCTTAAATGGTTCAGGATTAGCTATTGGAAGGACTGTAGCTGCAATTTTGGAAAATTACCAGCAAACAGACGGTTCAGTTACTATTCCAGAAGTGCTTCAACCGTATATGAATAACGTTGAAAAAATTTCTTTGAAATAAGACTTGCATTTAATATTTAACCTGTGTTACAATACTTCTTGTGACGCAAGGAGAGGTGGTCGAGCGGCTTAAGGCACTGGTCTTGAAAACCAGCGATGGGGGGACTCATCCGTGGGTTCAAATCCCACCCTCTCCGCCATAAAACACAAACATCAAGTATCTAAACGATGCTTGTTTTTTTTTGCTTTTTTATGAATAAATCAACCTTCGTTTTCGCAAATTAATGGGGCGGAGGTGTAAATATGAATAATGAAACACTAACGATAAATTCGGGGCAGCTTTTAGAAAGTTGGCAAAGTACTTTACCTGCAATATTAAACAAAGCAGATTCGGTTGATGTGCGATTAGATAATGCGAACTCAAATGCTTTAAATATTCATATCTCAACAGCAGGACATGCCATGTATACATTTGATTTTAGATGCACATATGAAGATGATAGAAAAGTGGATGTATCCTTAATTGATGTGGAACAAAATAATAAAACGATAGATGAGAAGAATGAAGTGATACAAACATTGGCAGAGGATTATGTAAGACATATTCATGAATGTGCTCAGACTCTACAGTCGATTACACACAGTTAATACCCACAAAAGTGAAGAAAACCTTCGGAGTTAAATCCTAATACTTTTGCGGGCCCAAAACAAAATAAGCGACCCCAAAAATTAAATAAGAGATAAGGGAGGATTTATATGTCTAATGAGCGTCTTACCCCAGAGAACCCACACCAGTATACAGAACGTAAATTAGATCAGGTACAGGATGCCAAAGGAGAGACATTGTCCGGTGCAAAGAAAGCCAAAAATAAAAATCACTCTAGAGCCAATCAAGGGGAAGGATTTGGTGGAGTCTAAATAAGTTTAAAAAACCTATGAGATATCATAGGTTTTTTTTGTACCTTAATCTAATAAAATTATTTATAACTAAATAACATAAAATACGAATTGACAAAAAAATTTATGATAAAATTAGTCAATAACTACTGATTTATTCACATCAGTTACTTCATAAATTGATAAAGAAGGTGAAAAAGTATGAAGGATAAAAATGTATTAATTGTTGACGATGAACAGGATATGAGGAATTTAATACAAATGTATTTAGACACTTCAAACTTTGGTACTTTTCATGCTGCAAATGGAAAAGAAGCCTTTTTTATTCTTGAAACAGAACGCATTGACATTATTATTCTTGACGTTATGATGCCTGAAATGGATGGGTTTTCATTTTGTATGAAAGTTCGTGAAAAATCTAACATACCTCTTATATTTTTAACAGCACGAGGAGAAGAGTGGGACCGTGTACATGGTTTGAAATTAGGTGCTGATGATTATATTGTAAAACCATTTAGTCCAGGTGAATTAGTTGCTCGTATTGATGCGGTGTTACGACGATATAATCACGAAATAAAAACTGAAATGGAACTCTACCTACAAATAGGACCACTAGAAATTGATGAAAAGGGTAGGAAAGTAAAAATACATAATAAGCCTGTTTCATTAACTTTAAAAGAGTTTGATTTGCTCTTATTTCTCAGCAAACATAAAGGACAAGCATTAAGCCGTCAACAGCTATTAGAAAGTGTTTGGGGTTATGATTTTTTAGGTGGGGAAAGAACGGTGGACACTCATGTAAAAACGCTTAGAATTAAAATGGGTAGCTTTGGTGAGTCAATTCAAACAGTTTGGGGAATCGGGTACAAATTAGAGGTGTAAAAATGATTATAAACTTATCACTGTCACGAAAAATTTGGATCATAATTAGTCTTGCTATTATTTCAACTATTCTGTTTTCTTACTTACTATCAAATTATTTTTATCAAAAGTATTATGTTGAAAATTTAAGAAAAACATTAGAAGAAGAAGGTTCTAGACTTGCCACAAATTACACTGGAGGCAATATAACTCCAAGATTCATGGATCAGATTCATTGGTTTAATCTCATGTTCGAACCAGAGGTACTTCTAGTTACTGAACCTCAAGAGTTAGGTGTGAGATTTCCGTTTGATTTTGATTATGAATCTTATATAAATGAATCTGAAAGAGAAAAGTTACTAGCTGGAGAAATTATATCTATAGTAGGTTATGAAGAAAAGATTGGTCATCAAATTATGGGTGTGATTGTCCCATTATTGGATGGTAATAGATTAAGTGGCATTCTTTTTTTATATAGTCCGCTAGCAAAAGTAACGGAGATGATAAGTGATATCACAAGTATCTGGATTATATTTGCAATTTCTTTTGCTGTTTTCCTGATCCTTGCTGGTAGGATCGTGATTGCCAAATTAACTAGGCCACTTCTAAAACTAGAAAAAGCAGCCTATAACATGTCTCAAGGAAACTATTTAGAACGCGTTGAGATTATTACACATGATGAGATTGGACGTCTTGGACATGCGTTTAACAATATGGCAAGTGCTATAGAAGCGGAGGATGAGCGAAAGAAAGAATTTCTCGCAAATATATCACACGAACTTCGCACACCGCTGAGTTATATTAAAGGATATAGTGAAGCCATTTTGGATGGAGTTGCTAAATCTAAAGTGGATGAACAAAAGTATTTAAAACTCATTCAAAGGGAGTCCACTCGAATGCAGCGTCTTGTGCAAGATTTACTTGAGTTATCTAAACTTGATACTAATGACTATCCTTTAGCAAAAGTTTATCTTGTATTTTCTCAGTTAATTGAAGAAGCATTGACTAAGTATGAGTCTATTTTGTTGAAAAAACAAATAACATTAACGACTCGATTAGACCCTGAAATTATTATCTATGCAGATGAAGGTAGAATAGAGCAAATAATCCATAATGTTATGGATAATGCGATTCATTATACACCTGAAGGGGGAGAAATCACTGTCCAATTAAATAAAGTGGCCATTAAACGGTGTGAATTAATAATCAAAGATTCAGGTGTTGGAATAGGTGAAAAGGACCTTGGTCATTTGGGCGAACGTTTCTATCGGGTGAACAAGGCACGAACAAGAACGGATGGAGGGTCTGGTTTAGGGTTATCCATTGTAAAACAACTTGTTTCAGCTCATGGCGGAGAAATATTATTTAAAAGTCAATTGGGACAAGGAACTCAAGTTCATATCTCATTTCCAATATATATAGATGAATAAAGTCATTACAAATTGTCTAATATGATTTAGGGTGGGGTTGGACATATATTGATAAGTCTATTTCATAGGTTTATATAACTTCTTACTTTCATCACAAATTCCTCTCATTTCTATCACAAGTGTTCATTATGATGTATTTATATTCAATGTTGTTAAACAATATAAAAAGTAAGGGAGAGGATGAAAGTGAAAGGATTTAAGAAGTTTTTAATGATACCAGCTTTAGTTGCAGCAGTCACCACGGGGGGAGTAGTTCAGCCTACAGCATTTGCTGAAGAAATTGTAAACCCTAATGATTTAGTGGATTATGGAGATGGTGTTTATGGGGACACACCGTCAGCTGAACTTTTGACCCCTTTGTATGATCTCGTTGATTCAACTCCAGGAGTTGGACTTGAATCAGAGTATGCTAGTGAAGAACAGAAGCTTATTGGACAGTTTGATTATGTACCAATTAAATTAAGCAATGTTCCTTTAAATATAGAATTGTTTTCAAATACATTAACAGATTTGGAAAAACAATTAGGTGGAGATACTAATCCGGTTATGGGTTATATTTATGGAAATGGAAACAAAGAGAGGGGTGTGGATGCTAGACCTAGTAATTATACTTTTACATTAGACGGGTTCCATGATAATTACCGTAGATATGATTCAACAACGAATGGACCTGATATTGCGATTAATTCAGATGGAGTAGCCGTACAAATGGCTTACGCTTCTAATGGTGACAGTAATTTGAATTTTAATATTGGGAGATATATAGAAGGAATCAATCAGTTCGAATGGAAAGGTGGATCTTCAAGAGATGTCGCCAGTTCAGAAAGGTATAAAGTCAAAGATGGTGTCAATGTAGTCGGTAAACGTCCTGAAGTGATTTTCTTAAACGATAATACTTTACTAGAAGTTCATATTAAAGATGGAAAGCTGAAATATAACATCGGGAAATTAATCACAGGTAACACAATAGATGATTATCGTATTGATTGGGCCTATCATGGTGATGGGACAAGCTTTATTGATAATGTAAATGCAGCCACAGTTGCTTTAGGTTTAGATATGAATGATCATGGAGATATTGTGCTTTCATATAGTGGAAACTCTTCTAAAAAACTATATATAAAAACGGCGCATTGGGATAATTCAAATGCAACTTTAACTTGGGGAGCAAAATATGCAGGCAACTATAATGCATCAACAGGAACTGATGTAGCGATTACTAATGCAGGAGAAGTGATTGCAGTATACTCAGATTTTGGTCAATTGGCAACAAACAAAGTTTATTATGATTCATTAAAATTAAATAATGATGGAACTTTATCTAGTATTCGATTGCATCAAAAAATAGGAGATGGCCAAGCCCCTTCTCTAGCGATTAACCATGGGGGTCAGGTTGTATTAACATATAAAAATACGGATCATGATTGGGCTAGTGAAACTGGTGATTTCTCCGTTTATCAAAGTGTTGGACAATTGAGAAAAGCAAACGATGGAATAGATTGGTACAGCCAAAAGACTAAAATTGGTTATGAAGGACGTCAACCAGATATCAATTTCATTGATGATCACACTGTCGTCACTGTATTTAAAGGTGCAAAAAACGATAGAGCATATGCTTCAGTCGCTCCATTAGTCCCAACAGTCTCTAGTACAGATGTTACTTTAATGATTAATCCAAATTCCAAGATAGCTGCAAATTCTGAAATCTATTATTCAGACAGTTATAAGAAAATTGGCGGACCATGGTTTGACGATGGTTCAGGACATGGACAGACTCAATCAAAAGAGTATACGTATGGTTTCACTGTAGGAGAGTCTAAAGAGTTAGCAAAAACAGTAGGTTTTTCATTCTCAGAAACGCAAAGTGTAAATTTAACCTTAAATCCAGAAGCTATTATAGATATAGATTTAGGTGAAGCTAGCTTTGAAGAAAGTGTGACAAGAGAATGGTCAGACGAATTAAGTGAAACAGCTTCAAGTTCATTTGAAACTTATTTCGAAACGACAGATAGTATCGAATATACTCCTAATGATATTGAAAATGGACATTTCCAATTTGCTTTTTATCAACCTGTAAGAACCCTGACTTTTGAGCCAGGGTCCAACTTAGATCAAGCCAAAAAGAAATTAAATGAATTACCTATTTTTAAAAATAAAGTGATTACAATAGACGGAAGTTTTAATTATCATGATAATAACGTCCAGCCTGTTATTATCTATTATCCTTCTAATTAAAGTTCTTAAAAAATAAAAAGCCTTCTCGTTTAATGAGAAGGCTTTGCTTTATTTATATAAGAAAAAATTGTACTACTGCTTAATAAGGATTCAACGACAATTCCGAAAAGTCACTCACTGACTTATATATTATTGAGAAGTTAGCTCTGTTTTTTCATCTATGGGTTGAATGGACTTAAAGTTCTTACGGGTTTCATCCAGTGCTTCATCCGTAATAACTACATACGGGTTTTGCCAATTCCCTTCAAAAGGGACGGTACTAATTGAATCACTTGTAATACCGTAAAAATCTTTAACGAGTAAGAGCATTTTTGTTTTATTCATATCTGTTTTGAAATTTTCAGTAACAATATCCAACAAATCAAATACTTTATTAACGTTTTCCCAACTTGCTATTTTATCCATCAAAGCCTGAATGACCTCTTGTTGTCTTCTACTACGATCAAAATCGCTGGAATAAAATGCTTCTCCTCGATTATCCTGTCGAAATCTTGCAAAATTAAGCGCATTTTGACCATTTAAAACCTGTTGTCCTCTATTTAAGTGAATACTTGTATTATCCACTGAATCATCATATTGCATGTCTCTATCTACATATATATTAATCCCTCCAACTGCATCTACAAGAGAAACTACCGTTTGGAAATTAACCAAAAACGAGTATTCAATTTCAATATCCAATAAATCCTCGACTTCTTCTCTTAACACAATCATGCCTGAACTTATTAATTCTTCGTGAAGCCAAGCATTATTAACCTTTAAATATTTTCCAGATAAAATGGAAGGATCCTTTTGACTTTCAATATATGTATGTTGATATCCATCACTAAAAGTAGAGTTGATCTTTGCAAACTGAGGATTTGTTTGTCTATATGAAGTCAAGTTTAATAATTGCCCATCAAAATCAATTCTTGTATCTCTCGGTATAGATAAAAGTTTTACTGATTTATTCTGTGGTATAACATGAGCCACAATGATAGTATCAGTATTCAATGTAAAGGGCTCAAGTCTAAAATCCAATCCAATCAATAAGGCATAAAAATCCTCTGGCTTCTCTTCAACTACTACTTCTTCTGTGTTTGTTTCACTTACAACTGATGGGGAATCACCAATTTCTTCATCAACTTCAATGCCAGGAATATCATGATTTAGATTGATTTCTGTTTGATCAATACTTGCATTAATTCGATACATAAAACTGATTCCGATGACTAAGAAAACACCAAAAATTATGACTAAACTCTTTTTTAACATGTAAACACCTCATAGGTTATACGACAGAAAGTATAAAAAAGTTGCATCTTATGACAAATTATTTTTATTTTTTTGAAATTGAAAAAAATGTGAAACCTGTAATAAAAATATGGGTATAAATATATATTGATTTTGTGGCTTATATTGTTTTATGATTAGGAAGGTTTTTATTAAAAAGGGGGAGAAATTGGATGAAAAGAAAGATATTTTCAACTATTGCAGCTGTATTACTTGTATTTACAGTTGTGCTTAGTGCTTGTGGAGAGAAGGCAGAGAGTCCTAAGGAATTATTAAAAGAAGCAAATGAAAAGGCTTTGGAGATGGAATCCTATTCGTTTGATGGTAATATGAATTTAAGCATGAACATTCCTGCTGAAGCTATGTCTGAAGCACCAGAGATGGCAATGTTCGCAGGTATGTTTCAAAACATTAATTTAGATGTGTCAGGAGTATATCAACAAGATCCAATGAAAATGGAGATGGTGATGGATTTAGAAATTCCTGGCGATATGAGTTTTAATTTCAGCCTACCGATGGTAATGGAACAGGATAAAATGTTAATTAAAGTGCCTAACATTCCATTTGTACCGTTGCCACAAGAAATAACAGGTAAGTTTATTGAAATTGATTATAATGAATTAGCTGAGCAGTCTGGAGAAGAAATAATGCCGTTTGTTTACGGAGATCTTCAGAAGCAAAATGAACTTGTAATGGAAATGTCTAATATTTTCTTTAGTCATTACGGTGATGAATATTTTACATTAGTAGCTGATGATCAGCTTCCAGAAGGAACAGATATAGAAAAAGCAGTAGAAATGAAATTAACGAATGAAAATGTACAAAAAGCAGCCTTAACCTTTATGGATAATGTGTTGCCAGAGTTATTAGAGTTGTTAGCTGATCCTAAATATGCTGAGGTATTACAAATAGATCCAGCTGATGTAGAAGTGACTAAGGAAGAATTAGCTGATGCAAGAAGTGAATTGGTTGCTTTCTTTGAAGATGAGCAAAATACAGTAAAAGTAAATGATCTTACATTTGTTAATGGTATTAATAGTGACGATTATATTTCTTATCAAGGTATGACAATGGATATAGATGCAATTACTGAAGGTCAATCAGTGAACGTAGTGCTTGATATGTTTATGGAAATGTCTCAAATTAATCAGAACCCTGATTTCACAGTGGAAGTATCACCTGATGATGTAATCACATTACAAGAGCTAGAGGAAATTATGAATTCAACGTTCGGAGCATTTGAAGCGACTCCTGAACCAATGGAAATTGAAGGTCTTGAGGAACTAACAGAAGAAGAAATAGAAGCACTTTTAGAAGAAACAATGTCCAACTAAGTTAAAAAAATGTAATTTGAGTCCCTATTGGAATAAGTTACAATAGGGACTATTTTCGTACATATTAAAAAACATAATCATGTTTAAGTATGCAATAAAAATAATAAATGTGAAAAACTTTTTACATTTTTATGAAAAATATGGTAAAATAGACATGTATAATAGTTGGTTTATAAGGGCGGTAGGCTATAACCCTCGAAGGGGGTGAGGCCAAATGGAGATTATAACTCTTTTGATTAATATTGGAAGGTTAATTATCTCAATTCTTGAATTCCGTAGGAAACGGAAAAAGAGACCGCCCTCATGCCAATAGGTTGCGGTCTATTCATTCAATTGTTTATCCTACCGCCTTGTGTAGACGGCTATTGTACTTCCAACCGTAGGTGCTGTAACACCTGCGGTTTTTCTTTTTCTCAACTTTCTTTATTATACTTTTACATGAAAAAAATGTAAATGGTTATTCGTTGAATATTTTATGTTTTTTTAGTGAATAGAACTTGTTTAAATCACACAATATCATCATATGATAAAAAGCTTGTATATATTATATTATTTACCAAATGAAATGAAATAAACTTGTATAGGACAATGATCTTGCAGAGCCACGAAGTAGTATTACGAAATTGATTATGATAAGATCAAAATGGTGATGAAAATGAACTTAGAGAAGAATACAATGAATACAAATATACAATCAGAACAATTATTAGACGCTGAACAAATGATTATATCCATTAAGCCTGAATTTGAAACTTTAGGTATGCAAGAGTTAAAATCTGTTGATTCCCAGCACAAGCTTATTACATGGTTTGATCAAGGCATAGGTCATATTCAATTAAGTGCAGGATTCAACAGATTAGCGAAGCATTTTCTTGATAATAAACCTATATATATTCAGCATGTTTCTCCAATACATACATCTGTTCAGCTTGCGAAAAAAGAAGCGGATTTAGAAGCTATTCTTAAATCAGTCAATACTATCTCTTCAATATTAGATAAGAATAAGAGCTTTTCCGTACAATCACGTTTTATTGATCCATCGGTGGAAAGACCATATAAAAGATTTGAAGTCAATAAAATTGTCTCAGAAGCCATCAAAGAGAAAGGTTATGCACTACATGTTCAAAAACCAGAACAGATCATTTCGATTGTATTTTTTGAATCTCAAGCTTTTATTGGGATTTCAACAGCTGAAGCCAATTTAAGTGACTGGTCAGGTGGGCAGCATCGTTTTGCACAAGAAAAGGATCAAATCTCTAGAGCAGAATTTAAATTACTTGAAGCGATGGATGTGTTCGATATTCAACTTCCTGAGAAATGTACAGCACTTGACTTAGGAGCAGCTCCAGGTGGATGGACGAGGGTATTATTGCAACATAATGCAACTGTTTATGCTGTAGATCCTGCTAATTTAGATCGTGTTTTCAAAAAAAATCCGAAAGTGAAGCACTTTAAAGAAACAGCACAACTGTTTTTTAAAAAAGATGTGGGAACTAAATTTGATATCGTAGTAAATGATATGAGAATGGATACAATCGAATCTGTTGAATTAATGGGAGAAGCAAAAAAGTTATTGAAAGCAAACAGCCTAATGATTCTGACACTAAAATTACCGAAAAAAAATGTGAAAAACAGGGTTGATCAGGCTATATCTACCCTTAAAAAATGGTATGAGGTACTAGGTGTAAAACAATTATTTCATAATCGATCTGAAGTAACTATATATATGAAAAATAGAATCTAATTCAGGAGGTTGAATGTTTGAATGAAATATCGAAAATTAGGTAAAACAGGTTTGAATGTTTCAGAAGTAGGTTACGGTGCATGGGGGATTAGTAATTTCATGTGGGTTGGGGCAAATGATGATGATTCATTAAAGGCTCTACATAAGTCCATCGATTTAGGTTTGAACTTCATAGACACTGCTCTAGGCTACGGTGCAGGTCATAGTGAAAGATTGATAGGTCAAGTTGTTAGAGAAAGATCTGAGACGGTATACGTTGCTTCTAAGATTCCACCGAAAAATTTGATGTGGCCTTCAAGTGGTACTGCAGAGGAAGCTTTCCCAAGTGAGCATATTATTGAATGTACAGAGCAAAGCTTAAAGAATCTAGGTTTAGAAGCACTAGATGTGCAGCAATTTCACGTATGGTCAGATGAATGGATAGATCAGGGAGATTGGTTGGAAGGTGTTCGCAAATTAAAGGAACAAGGAAAAATTAAAAGTTTTGGTGTATCCATAAATGATCACCAACCAGAAAATGCAATTAAATTAATCGAATCTGGATTAGTGGATTCAGTTCAAGTTATATTCAATGTTTTTGAGCAGAAGCCTTTGGAAAGATTATTCCCTGCTTGTGAAAAAAACAATGTAGGGGTCATTGTCCGTGTACCGTTGGATGAAGGTGGATTAACAGGGAGGATTAAACCTGAATCTACTTTCGCTGAAGACGATTTCCGCAACAACTATTTCCAAGGAGATCGCAAGCGTCAGGTATATGAGAAGGTTCAAGACATGGCTGCAGATTTAAATGTTACTGTTGAGGATATTCCTCAAATTGCATTGCGTTTTATATTAAGCCAGCCAGCAGTTTCAACAACGATTCCAGGTATGCGTTCAATAAGAAATGTAGAGAAAAATTGTTCCTTATCTGAATTAGGACCATTATCAAATGAGCAATTAAACATTTTGAAAAAATATAGATGGGACAAAAACTTTTATCAAGCGGATTAATTATAATGTGAAACAAAAAAACTGGGCTCTGAATAACGAAACCCAGTTTTTTTATTTAGTGTTTTACTACTGAGGGTTAGATTCGTCCCCTTTGTAACCTTTATCTCTTTTTAAATCCTCGTGTTTACGGTCTTCGTGTTTTTGATGCAGCTGCTGAGCGTGAAAGCTGTTCACTGGATTTTCTTCTAAATCTTCAACTACATTTTCCAAGTTTTTATCTAAATTTGATTTTTGTTTGGTCACATTAAAACCTCCACAATAATGAGTTATAGTTTAGAGTGGATTAGGACCATTTTTTTTATACATCAATACAATTTATTTTCTCAATTTCCTGAAGAAACTTTTTAATAAGTTACTGCATTCCTCTTGCATCACACCCTGTATGACTTCAGTTTGGTGATTAAATCGTTCTTCTTGCAGTAAGTTCATTAAAGTACCTGCACATCCCGCTTTTGGGTCAGTAGCACCATAAATGACTTGTTTGACTCTAGATTGAACAATAGCTCCTGCGCACATGGCACAAGGTTCAAGAGTAACATATAAACTGCAATCTAATAAACGCCAAGCCTGCAAATATTCACTTGCTTCACGAATGGCTATCATTTCTGCATGTGCTGTGGAATCAAAACTTGTTTCTCTTAAGTTATGACCCCTGCCAATAATTTTATTTTTCCACACCACCACAGCCCCAATAGGAACCTCCGTTTTGGATTCAGCTATCTCTGCTTCTTTTATTGCTTCCAACATGAACTTATGGTGATTTTCAATATTTATTAACATGTGGATACCCCGATTCTGAAAAGACTATACCTAAAATTATTCACAGGTTGTGGATAAACTTGTGGACAACCACTGGATAGAAGGTAAAAGTTGTGAATAATGTGTTCACTGCTGTGTATATTGTATTAGAAGGCTGTGTGTAAAATCAAATGAGTTTAAATAGTAAAAGGATAAAGTATTGTTTCAACTCTATCCTCGCTTCTTTAAAAATGCATATTTATTCAGTTGTATACACTAAATCTCTAAAATGTTCTTTCCACGGAGACACGGCTTCTAAAGATTCGAATAACTCATCAAATTTATTGATGTATAAATTTTGAATTACTTTAGAATATTCAATGCATCCTGAGTCTTGGATAATTTGATTTACTTCGTTTTTTTTTTCAAGAAATTGTTCTTTAGTTATTTCTCCATCATAATAATCTTTTATGATTGGAAACTCATTACTGTGTTTTAACAGGAACAAAACGGGTAATGTTCTTTTTTTATGTAGTAGATCATTTTTATGATTAGTAATGATAATGTCGTTTATATCATTTTCTAACTGATGTATAATACCGGCTAGTCCTGCTAATTCATCTAATCTATTTGTTTGGTTTTCATTATTATGATTTGAAAATGAATAACCCGTATAGCAAGCCAATCTAATGAGTGAGCTAGATTTTAGTTCTAGCATAGAAAAGTATTCTTCTTCGGAATCAACTCTGTTCTTAATATCCATTTCTTGCCCACCTATAGATTGTATTATAAGTTGGTTTACTTTATTAACAGAAATAGTATTTGTTTGTTTATTTATTACATTAAATTCGCTGATAGCACTTAAAACCATTATTAGAATCATATTAAACATAGTATCCTTAGAATGTTTCATCCATGGTTTACTTAAATGATCTTGATCTTGAATATCATCTAGAATGTCGGAAGCTAAAAAAATCAATTCTGTAATAGCTGCTACCTTGTGAATATGTTCAGACTTTCCCTCAAACATCCAATGACTGTATAAAGTTAACTTTGACCAATGAAGGTTTAACTTAAATTGTTCTTTTGAAAATGATAGTACCAATTCTTTAATCTCAGGCATTTGAATGTATTGACAAATCATCTTGTTCATTTCATTATGTATTTTTGATAACATCAGTCAAGATTTCCTCCTGATCAATTACTTTGTATTTTCATTTGGACGAATTTCTCTATGGCTTGTACTTTTGTTTTTACATTTAATTTACCATATATTTTTTTTAAATAATTATCTACGGAACGTTTACTTAGGTGAATCTCATCAGCGACTTGCTCGTGTGTAGCTCCTTTTACTATGAGTGTCATAATTTTTATTTCGTCATCATTTAATTTACTTTCAATATAGTTTTGATTTGAGCTTGTCATTCGCATTTGATGATACATAGAAAGGGGCAGCATTGTGTGCCCATCTAATATACAATTCACCATGTTCATGATCGTAGTCTCGCTTGATTCTTTAGATATGATTCCACTTACTTTCAGCTCTATTAATTTATTTGTGAGGTCAGTTATATCAATTCCTGAGAAAATAACAATCAAAGTGTTTGGGTATTTTCCTTTGATTTGTTCAGCAATTTCTACTCCAGTCATATCTGGAAGTCTGTAATCTAGGAAAACAATGTCAGGCTGATGCAATGACATCATTTCTAAACATTCCTTACCATTAAAGGCCATTCCTATGATTTGAAGCTTTTCATTTTTTTCAAGTACATGTTTTGTAGCTTTGGCTACTAACGGATGATCATCCACAATTAATACACTTTTTGTATCTAAATTCATGCAGTTCGTTCTCCTTTCATTGGAAGGGTTATTTTAAACTTGACCCCTTTACCTAGATGGGATTGTATATTTAATTGACCATTTAAATATAATACACGACTTTTAATTTGCTCCATCCCCATTCCTGATATAAGTAATTCTTTTTGTTTATCTTTCTGTTCATTGAATCCAATTCCATTATCTTCATAATATAATTGTATTTGTTTGTTTTTAACAATTAGCGATATGTTTACCTTAGTAGCTTGAGCATGTTTTTTTGTATTGGTAAGCATTTCTTGAATCATACGAAAGATATGACTTTTAACATCAATATCTCTATTTTCAATTTGATGTTCCTCACTTACATGAAAATCAATATGAATCGAGTTGATAGAGGATTCTTGTTCAATAAGCTTTCTAACAGCATGGATAAGTCCGGTTTCTTGTATTAAGTAAGGATGTAGTTCAAAGCAGCTTTGTCGTAAATTGACATTGATGATTTCTACATAATTAATAATGTTTGTGATCTCTTTCATATGTTTCTGATTTAATTCATTTGAATGTACAATTGTAGTTAATCTTCTCTTTAAGAAAAATAAATCTTGCATGGTTGTATCGTGAAGATCCGTTGCTATACGCATACGTTCTTTTTCTTGAAGTTCAAACATAAATTTTCTGAACCATAGAAATTCTGTTGCTGTTTTTTCATCAGGAATATGTACTGCGAGTTGTTCTAATTTCATAGTAAGTTTACGGATTAGATACAGATTTTCTAGATTAACTGCTAAATATGTAATAATTAAATTGATCCACTGGCTTTCTTCCATTCCAATGACAGTATTTGTTTTTTTCTTAGTTAATACTAAGTAGCTTGTATATTCTTCGTGATTAGAGATTTCAAAGGAAGTATAGTCATAGTTAACATCACTATTTTCTTCTAGCATTCTTTTAGCTTTATCCAGATCTATATCGCCTTCACTAATTGTTTCAATTGAATCATTATATTTAAAAATAATGGCTCCACCATGAACATTCATTGTTTTAACAATATCCACTAGTGTAATATCTTTTAGTTCATGAAAGCTAGAGATTGATCTAAGATTTTGTGAGATTTTTTTAAGAGCATTATTTAAAAAGTACCTTTTTGGAAAAATAACTCTTTGAAACTTTGTAGTTAAATATTCAAAAGAATATAGTAATAAAGATAATATGGTTGTGGTAGTGATAAAACTAATTACAAAATGAGAACCTGAATGTTTATTAGTAGAAATAATTTCAGTAAAGCTTACAATAATAACGCTGGGAATAACAGAAATAATAATGGTAAACAAAAATCGTCTAAATAAGATATCAATATCGTACAGTCTCTTAGACAAAATTAAATAAGCAAATGATAAGGGGAATAATAATCCAAACCAACAAGTATAAATGGCATTAATCCATTGCTTATTATATAGCAAGTCTGGTAAAAATGTGAAAATACTAAATGGAAAAACTGAAATAAATAAAGATAACATTACAGTTTTAATGAGAGTTGAAGTATAGGTTTCACTTTTACGGTATTTAATATATGTACCAGTTAATAATATAAAATTTCCTAAAATACCCATTAAAAAGAAGATCATAGTAATGAATCTGCTAATGTTAAGCAATTGATTTATATTTATAAAAAATACAAAATAAATGATTTGTATTGAAAATGTTGTAATTACAAAGAAGTATAAATGTTTTATAAATTTACTAGGAATTTTAATAGATGACTTTTCATTTAATAGTACAATTAAGAAATGTAAAAATAAAATTGGTATTAACATTACTGATGTATAATTAAAAATTTTACCTAATGTATCACCACGAATTGATCCACCAAGACTAGTAAAAATAAGTGAAAGAGTTATAAAAATAATGGATAAAATAGTAGCAGAAACTGATTTTGGTTTATTATTATATAATATATATGCAATGAAATAACAAAGAAATGAACTTAAGAGTAATAAAGTATCAAATCTATCAATAAAAGAGGTTTCTATTGTAGTAATTTCCAACGTTATTCCATTACGAGAAACTAACATGACTTCAAAATTATTAAGTATTTCTTCATTATTTGAACTAAAATATAAGTTTGCATCGGTATGGTTTACTTCTAAGATTTTATCACCTGTTTTTAACTGTGATTCATTGCTAATACTTTCGATCTTACCTATAGACCAAACACCTTCATCAGATTGTTCCACATATATTGAGTAACTTGGAAAATTAAGCATTAAGTATATAAACCAAAGCTGGACGCCTAGAAAGACAAACAATAATGTTTTAATAGCAATTTTTTTTAACACATTTAACCTCCTTAAACTAAAAGGCAGATATGGGATAGAAATACAAAATTTTTCTTGAAAAAACTAGTATAATATATAATGATAAGATATAACAATTATAGAAGTGGGGTGTGTTGTCATGAAAACAATAACTTGGTCAAATGAGCTATATAAAATCATAAGAAATTTAAAAGTAACTGATAAAGAGAAAAGAAATAGTATTATATCAGAATTAAAATTATCAAAAAAAGAAAAAGATGCTGTAAAAAATGCACTGAATGAAGATAAGAAAAAAGAAGTTTTTCCTTGGTAATAACATTTTTTAATATCCGTTTAAGTTATTAAAATTATCATTTCTCTAGATTTTCAAAGGAAATTTAAAAATAAACTTTACTCCATTGCTTTCAGAGGAATGTACTTTTAACTGACCATTTACATCACTAACTCGATATCTAATTTGTTCCAAACCCATTCCGAATAAATTAGATGGCTTATTTTTGTGATTCGTTTTAAAACCAATACCGTTATCCTCATAAA
This sequence comes from Chengkuizengella axinellae, assembly GCF_030730905.1. Taxonomy (GTDB): domain Bacteria; phylum Bacillota; class Bacilli; order Paenibacillales; family KCTC-33759; genus Chengkuizengella; species Chengkuizengella axinellae. The sequence continues at coordinate 22,150 of NZ_JAVAMP010000019.1, forward strand.
TAAATAGTAATGAATCATTATTAACTTCAAATTGTATATTAACATTCGTAGCATCAGCATGTTTTTTTGTATTATTGATAAGTTCCTGAATAATACGAAAAATGTGCTGTTTTAATTCTAGATTTAAATTATTTATTTTATCATCATTGTTGGCTGAGAAATGTATATTAAAGAGATTTATAGCTTTTTCCTGATCTACTAATTGCTCAATTGCTTTAATTAAACCCATTTCTTTAATTAGGTATGGATTAAGTTCAAAGAAGTTTTGCCTCAAACCTAAATTAATCGTATCTACATAATTAATAATATTCCTTAATTCTTGCTTTACTTGCTTAGAACTACTTTTTTCGGTCAATATAGATATTTTTCGCCTTAGTAGCAATAAATCCTGCAAGGTTGAATCATGTAAATCAAGGGAAATATCAAATCTTTCTTTTTCCTGAAGTTCAAAAGTATATTTTCGAATAAAATAAATATTTTCTAAGCTCACTTTCATATAAGAAATAATAAGGTTCATCCATTCTGTTTCTTCTAAGCCAAGTTTAGAATTGTTTTTTTTCTTTGTAAGTATCAAATAACTTGTATATTCTTGATAATGATTGATTTGAAAGAAAGAATAATCGCTACTAATTATTTCAAATGGTGTTGAATCTAATAAATTTTCTACTTCTTGAACATTAATTTTTCCTACATGGATGGTTTCAATTTTTTCTTTGTATTTTAAAAGTATAATTCCTCCATGTACTTTAAACAGATTGATAATATCTGTTAAAATTTGATCTTCTAAATCATGAAAGTTTGTAATAGAAGTTAATTTTTTAAGAATATGATCTAATGAATTTTTATAACCACGTCTATGTGGAAATATGGTGTTTTCTAGCTTTGAGAAAAAATATTTAATAGAAAACAGAGATAAAAATATAGTAAGTAGGGTACCAGTAAATGATACAGCAATATATTGAGTTGTGATCTTTAAATTAAAAATGATGGATATGAAATATACGATGAGCATACTAGGGATGATTGAAAAAAACAAAGTATAGATCGTTCTTCTTATAACAACATCAATATCAAAAATTTGTTTAGACAGAATTAGATATGTAAATGTTGAAGGAAAGAAAAAGACTAACCATGCAGTATAAAATGAACTTACCCATTCTTCACCAAAAAGTAAAGCTGGTAAGAATGAAAATAAACTAAAAGGTACTGCAGTGACAAATAAACAAAACAAAATGGTTTTGATTAAAGATGAAACATATGAATTATTTGAACGATATTTAAAAAATACATAAACTACATATATAAAATTGAATAAGATTCCAAATAAAAAGTAAAACATAGTAAAGTTCTTAGTGAAATGATAAAAAGAATAATCAAATGGAGGTGTAAAGATATTTAATATCTGTGAAATAGACATGACTAGAACTATAGAATAAAGAAAATATAAAGTTTTTGTGGATATCATAACCCCAGATTTTTCTTTTAACAACACAATTAGAAAATGTAAAGATATGACTGGTACAAGCATAACACATGTTAAAACTACTGTTTTTCCTAGTAGGTCTGCCTGAATTGAAGCATTGACAGAAACTAGTGTTAGTCCAATAGTAATAAATAAAAATGATAAATACACCGCGGACTTTAATTGATGTGCTTTTTTAATAAGCAAATATGATTGAAGATAACAAAGAAAAGCGCCGAATAAAAACAATAATTTAAGAATATTAATAGTTGCAAATTCATTAGATTGTATTTCAAAAGTTTGACCATTCCTTGATAATAATAGATGATCAAATTGTTCAAGGGCCCCCCATTTTTGAATTGAATAAAACTCTTTAGTTTCTTTATGATTTACTTGTAAGACCTCATCTCCTACTTGTATACTATTATGTGAGTCTATTTTCAATTTATCTAAATCAGTAATAATCCATTGATTGATATCATTTCTTTCTACTTGAATACCAGTATAAGGATATTTAAAGGTTAGAAAAACGAACCAACATTGAATTGAAATAAACAGAGTAATTAATATAGAAATCAAAATCTTTTTTTTCAACTGATTAGTCCCCTTTTCTTTTTTTAACCTATAGGAAACATCATTTTAATTTGTACCCCGCTTTGTGTACTGGATATTATTTTGAATTTCCCATTCAAGTCTAAGACACGATATCGAACCTGATCTAGGCCTGAATCTGTAGGTTTATATAACCCTTCTGATATTATTTTGGTATTAAAACCAACTCCATCATCTTCATAAGTCAACTGAAGTATATTATTTTTTATATTGAATGAGATATTTACTGAACTTGCACAAGCATGTTTTATGGTATTATCAAGAAGTTCTTGAATGATACGGAAAAGCTGCCTTTTTTGCCGTACACTATAATTTTCTACTTCATTAACTGAAATGAAAGAAATTTCTAAATCATGTGTGGATTGAAGTTGTTCAATAAGTTTATGGATGGCTTGCTTTAACCCCATATCTTGAATGGTATAAGGATACAATTCAAAACACCCTTGTCTTAAATTCAAGTTGATAATATCAATATAATCTAATATATTATCCATTTCTTTGATTTCTTCTAAATTTATACTTTCATTTTCTACTACTTTCCCTAGTCTTCTTTTTAAAAAGAATAAATCCTGCATTGTAGAATCGTGCAGGTCTGTAGCAATACGAAACCTTTCTTTTTCTTGTAATTCAAATCGTAATTTACGTAAATAATAAATATTTTCTAAGCATATTTTCAAATAAGAAGAAATTAGAAGCAGCCATTGTTTTTCTTCTAATCCCAACATGGTATTGTTAATTTTTTTTGTTAATACTAAATAACTACTGTATTTATTATGCTGATTGATCAAATAACTAGTGTAAAAAGGATGTTCTTCTAGGTTTTTTGGAAACTTTAATAGATTTTTTACTTCTTTTATATCAATTGTTCCTTCGCTTATAGATTCATAATTATTTTTATATATTAATATTATTGCTGCACCATGTACTTTATAAAGTTTAATGATTTCTGGTAATATGATCGATTTAAACTCATGGAAGTTTGTGATGGCACCTAACTTTTCAATAATATGATTTAAATTTGTTTTTAAAGAATGTCTTTTAGGATAGATCCATTTTTCAAATTTGTTAATTATATATCGTGTAGAAAATAAGGTTACAAACAATATTAATGATAAAATTAGAACAGCTGCTGGCAATTGCATTAACGAAACTTCAGGTATAAATATATATATTATCAACGAAATGATGAAAATGCTTGGAAGAAGTGAAAAAATAGTGATGAATAAAACTCTTCGAGTAATGACATTAAGGTCATATATTTGCTTTGATATAATTAAATATGTAAATGAAAACGGAAAAAAGAGCATAAACCAAATGGAGTACTTTATATCGAGCAAATATGTTTCTATTAATAGTTCTGGAATGATAGTAAGTATGCAGATAGGAGCAAAGGATAACAAAAGAGAGAATAACACACTTCTAATAATAGTAGAAGTATATAACTTTAACTTCCTATACTTCAGGTGAATATATGTAACAAAAGCAATATTTAATATAATTCCAAGAAGAAACAGGATTACAACAATAGTTCTAAATATAGCAAAAAAATCATAAATTCTAGGATGATCTAAGAAATAAATGAGTTGTGGAAAGATAAGTACAGCGATTAAGAAAAAATAAATATATTTAAAAAATTTGGTAGTGAAAGTGATACCGCCCTTTTCTCGTAAAAATTCGTACAAAAAATTTAAAAAAACGATTGGGGATAAGGGAACTACAATCAATATGATTATCGTTGCAAATATATCACTGCGACTAGAAGCTCCGGCAGTTATAAAAATAATAAAAAAGACAAAATGAACCATCATTAAATACTTTATTGACTTAGAAGGAGTTGTTTTATTAAAAAGAATATAAATAAATAATAAACAAAGAAGAGAGCTTAATAGAATAAATATTTCGAATATAGATAAGACAGGTGAGTGTTGTTTATTTATCTCTATTCTTTCATTATTACGTAAGACTAGTACTTGATTAAACTGTTCTAAACTATGAAATTTCTGAACTGTGAAAAATTCATTAGGATTTAAATTATCTATTTCTAAAATAATATCATTTAGTTTTAAACCAACATCTACACCAACTGAATCAAACTCTTCAATCACCCATTCATCGTCATCATTTTTCTCTAACACAATTCCAGTAAAAGGATAACTTAGCGTTATATAAATAAACCATCCTAAAGACATGGCAACTGCACATATTAAAAACATGAACAAGAGCTTTTTACGCATAAGTGAACCTCCATTATTACCATGAAATGAATAGGAAATCACGATAAGAAATAGCATAGACTGTAGCTATATTATATTGGAATTACGACTTAATGAAAATTCTAAATGCAAAGTTTGCATTTTAATGAAACAGGTTTTCGCTGATTTTATGTCACACATTACTTATAATTACCATTAACAGGAATTAATTTGAATCCACTAATTACTCATTCACCTAGATCATTATTTTAAACGGAGGATGGCAAATGAAAAGTTTAAGTGATAAACGTTTAATTGAATGTTACTTAGATGCAGTAAATTTTAAACTAGATCAAAACTTTATTTGTCTCCTGCATGAAGAAATAAAAAATAGAAATATTGACATTCGTGAAGAGGAACAGGTTTTAAATTAATTTTTGGTAGTTATACCAGCAAGGATATATCTCCCATAGATGAAGATGGAGCGACTGAGGGAATCGCTTCATCTTCTTTTTTATGTCCAAATTTTACATATAATAGATTCTTTGAAAAGATGACAACACCCTTTGACTGCTATATAATAATGGAAGTGATTTTTTCAGGTTGAGCGATAAATTTGAATGGAGTTGACATAAATGGCTTTAAAAGCTGGAATTGTTGGGTTGCCCAATGTAGGGAAATCCACATTATTTAATGCAATAACACAAGCTGGTGCAGAATCAGCAAATTATCCTTTCTGTACGATTGATCCAAATGTGGGTGTAGTTGAAGTACCCGACGAAAGATTAGTGAAGTTAACGGAGCTTGTAAATCCTAAAAAGGTGGTTCCTACTGCATTTGAATTTGTAGATATAGCAGGATTAGTCAAAGGAGCAAGTAAAGGTGAAGGTTTAGGGAATAAATTCCTTGCCAACATTCGTGAAGTAGATGCTATTGTGCATGTTGTCCGTTGCTTCCAAGATGAGAATATTACACATGTATCTGGTACGATTGATCCGATCAGTGATATAGAAACCATTAATTTGGAACTAATTTTAGCAGATATTGAATCTGTGGAACGAAAAATTGAACGTTCACGTAAAAATATGAAAGGCGGTAATAAGCAATATGCCGCTGAAGTAGAATGTTTAGAGAAGGTTAAAGCGGTACTGTATGAGGATAAACCAGCAAGAAGTTTAGAGCTGACTGATGAGGAAAAAGTTGTACTTCGTGATCTTCATTTATTAACAATGAAACCCGTATTGTTTGCTACTAATGTAGGGGAAGATGAAGTAGGTCAGGAAGACAATGAATATGTAACCAAAGTAAAAGAGTTGGCAGCTGAGGAAGGTGCCGAAGTAGTTGTTATTAGTGCTAAGGTTGAATCTGAAATTGCGGAGCTTGAAGGCGAAGATAAAGAGATGTTTTTAGAAGAGCTTGGTATAACAGAATCAGGATTAGATCGATTAATTAAAGCAGCTTATAAATTGTTAGGACTAGAAACTTATTTTACAGCCGGTGAACAAGAGGTAAGAGCTTGGACTATTCGTCAAGGGACGAAAGCACCACAAGCGGCAGGTGTTATTCATACAGATTTTGAAAGAGGATTTATTCGTGCTGAGGTCGTTGGTTATGAAGATTTAGTAGCTTGTGGATCTATGGGAGTAGCTCGAGAAAAAGGGTTGCTTGGTTTAGAAGGTAAAGATTATGTTGTAAAAGATGGCGATATTATGCACTTTAGGTTTAATGTGTAATTGACATCATAAATTCAATTTAATAAAATTTTTTAAGATATATATTTTGCAAGGAGGGGTGGACATTATGCTAGATCGACTCCAGTCGTTGGCTGATCGTTATGAAAAATTAAGTGAATTATTATGTGATCCAGATGTAGCCAATGATGCGAAAAGATTAAGAGAATTGTCAAAAGAACAATCCGATTTACAAGAGGTGTATGAAGCATACACAGAATATAAATCTGTCATAGAACAATATGAAGACGCCAAGTCCATGTTGAATGAGAAGCTGGATGATGAGATGCGTGAATTAGTTAAAATGGAGCTTGATGAATCTTCAATCAGAAAGGAAGAACTTGAAGATAAGATTCAAATTCTTCTTCTACCTAAAGATCCTAATGATGATAAAAATGTCATTGTTGAAATTCGTGGTGCAGCAGGTGGAGACGAAGCGGCATTGTTTGCTGGTGACCTTTATCGTATGTATACAAGATATGCTGACTTGCAGGGATGGAAAACGGAAATTTTAGAAGCGAATGTGAATGACTTAGGTGGATTTAAAGAGATTATTTTTATGGTCAAAGGAAAAGGGGCTTATAGTAAGCTCAAGTTTGAGAGCGGTGCACACCGTGTCCAAAGAGTGCCGACAACAGAATCTGGTGGTCGTATTCATACCTCTACTGCAACTGTAGGTGTTTTGCCTGAAGCGGAAGAAGTTGAAATAGAGATCAATGATAATGATATTCGAGTAGACACTTTTTGTTCTAGTGGAGCAGGTGGACAATCGGTTAATACAACAAAATCTGCTGTCCGTGTAACACATGTGCCTACAGGGATTGTAGCAACATGTCAGGATGGAAAATCTCAAAATTCTAATAAAGAAATGGCATTGCAAGTGTTAAGAGCAAGAATTTATGATAAAATCCAGCAGGAAGAGCAAGCTAAGTATGCGAATGAACGTAAAAGCAAGGTGGGTACAGGTGATCGAAGTGAAAGAATCCGCACTTATAACTTTCCTCAAAGTCGTGTAACAGATCATCGTATTGGTTTAACTTTGCATAAGCTGGATCAAGTATTATCTGGAGAAATAGAAGAAGTGATCGGTGCACTAACAGTGGAAGCACAAGCAGAATTAATGGAAAATGAGGAAGTTTAATATGAACCAGCAACTTACGGTTAGAGAAGCCTATCTGGAGGCTTCTTCTTTTTTAAATAAAACGAAGAATCAGAACACTCAAGATCCATCTCAAGTATGTAGATGGATGTTAGAAGCTTTATTTGAGTGGAAGCATAATGACTTTTTTTTACGTTGGAATGAACCATTTCCGATGGATAAAAGTGAACAATGGCAGGACATGTTAAACAGAAAAACTGCAGGAGAACCTGTTCAATATATTATAGGTAGTCAAGAGTTTTATGGGTATAATTTTAAGGTTACTCCCTCAGTATTAATTCCAAGACCTGAGACAGAGATTCTAGTGGAAAAAATGATGCAGGAATGTAGACACATATGGCAGCATGGAGAGCCTATAATAGCAGACGTAGGTACGGGAAGCGGAATCATCCCCACTACCTTGGCAATAAATAACCCTTCTTGGAAATTCATTGCAATTGACATATCAGATCAAGCCCTTCATATAGCAAAGGAAAACGCTCTAGCCCACGAAGTTAAGGAGCAGATTGAATTTGTGCAAGGTGATTTACTTGAACCTTTGATTGAAAGCAAACGTGAAATAGATGTGCTTATTTCTAATCCTCCTTATATCCCTTCTAAAGATATGCAGGAGCTTCAAACAGAAGTAAAGGATTTTGAACCATCCAATGCATTGGATGGAGGTACAGATGGTCTTTATTTTTATGAAAAAATGATAAAGCAAATCAGTGAGCTTTCTAAAATCCCCAAAGTTGTTGGGTTTGAAGTTGGGCAGGGGCAAACAAAGGAAGTAGCAGCATGGTTAAAACAATTAAATCAATGGAATGAAGTGTATATTGTAGATGATTTAGCGGGAATAGGAAGGCATGTCTTGGCTATCCGTGGTGAATTATAAAAGTTGTTAATTGTCAAAGTATGATTTGATCATATTTTTCAGACATCTCTAAACGATTGGTTTTGAGTCAATGAGATTTGAGATGTTTTTTCTTTTAGTTTTATTTGCAGTGGATATATAAACACCTAGGATAACAAAAGCGATACCAACAAGTTGAGGCCATGTAAAAGTCTCTCCATAAAAAAGTACAGTGCTCCAGCTTGCATGAATAGGTACAAAACTCATATAGAGACCTGATTTAGAAGCTCCAATCACACTGATGCCTTTATTCCATATGAAAAAACCAATGACTGTAGCTAAAATGCTCATATACATCAATTCAATCCAGGATTGGATTGAAAGACCTGGAACATAAACCCAACCCCCTTCAAATAAAGACCAAATGGTCAGCATCAAAGATCCGATTAACATAGTAACGGTAGTTGTAAGTACAGGAGAGACTTCTTTCATTACTACCTTACCTACTAGACTTTGAGTAACCCAACAAATCAAGCCACAGAGGAATAGTAAGTCTCCAGTATTAAAAGAGAGGGAGAGTAAGGTTTGGATAGATCCTTTTAAAATGACAATAACTACCCCAATGAAAGCCAGCACCAATCCATATCCTAATTTTTTACTCCAAGATTCATTTAATAATAATACCGCCCCAAGAGTTATAAATGCAGGGGATGTAGACATAATTAAAGATCCGTTAATTGCAGAGGTATATTTTAATCCAATAAAGAAAAAAACATTATAAAGAAAGATTCCTGTCATTGCCATGACTAGTAAACCAATCCAATGTTTTTTTAATAGTTTTAAATTCCATTCAAAGCGAAAGGTGACGAGGATCAACAAAATCAAACTAGCTAATCCAAATCGAATGGTTGCCGCTGTTATGGGAGGGATTTCCGTGACAACATGTTTAGTTGCAGCAAAAGAACCTCCCCAAAATAAAGGAACGAGTAATAGTAATAAATATATGCCTATATTTTTTGATTTCGGTGAAGCTTGCATTTTATATCACTCCTAATTACAAACTTTATGTGACAGCTCAGAACGTGATTAAATCTATTTTTCAAGGGCAATATCTGCAGATTTTATGGCATGTATTTTAGTTGTGTCAAAAACTGGAACATGTATATCCTCTTCATTTACTAACATAGTGATTTCAGTACATCCAAGAATGATTCCTTCCGCACCGTTGTTAATCAGCTTTTCAATGATTTCTAAGTACTGTTTTTTTGAGTTTTCATGTACCTTTCCTAAGCAAAGTTCATCGTAAATAATATCATGAACAATTTTTCTGTCCGTATCATTTGGTGTTAGCACTTCCAAATCATAATTGGATTGTAGTTTACCTTTATAGAAATCATGTTCCATTGTAAAATTAGTTGCTAATAAACCTACTCTTTTTAAAGCTTTTGCCTGAATTTGTTGACCTGTTAAATCTGCAATGTGCAATAAAGGAATTGAAATAGCGTCCTGAACTTCAGTAGCCATTTTGTGCATTGTATTCGTACATATGACTATGAAGTCTGCTCCTCCTTTCTCCAATTGTTTAGCAGCATTGATAATCTCCTCTGTGGCCTCATCCCATTTACCTTCGTATTGCAGATTTTTAATCACTTCAAAATCTACAGAATACATCAAGCTTTTTGCAGAATGAAGACCACCTAACTTTTCTTTGACTCTTTCGTTTATTAGCTTGTAATAAATAGCAGATGATTCCCAACTCATCCCACCAAGTAATCCAATCGTTTTCATTTGATATCCTCCTGTTTATGAATTTGCTCTTTTTACAAAAAAAGATAGAAAATTAGAATAAATTACTCACCACGTTCTTGTTGTTCCATTAATCTATAAACATTTTTTAAAGGTCCAATCCAGTTTTGCTTCATAATGATGGCTGCTTTTTCCTTATCATGTTCAAGAAAGGCTTGAATGAGTAATCTGTGTTCATGAATAGAATCTTCTTTGGATACGATTTCTTGTGTCAAAAATAAATATTTTAATCGACGGACGTGAAGGTCCAATATAGAACAAAAATGTGAAATGTATGAGTTATCTGCTAATTCAATAATTAAATTATGAAATTGTTCATCTGTTTCCATCGCTTTATAAGGCTCATTTAATTGAATCGCCAACTCAAACTGATGATTAATTTCTTTTAGCTGTTCAATTTTCTCGGATGGGATAGTTTCCGCTACTTCTTCTGCTGCTAGTGCATGCAGAGTTGCAAGAGGGGGGTATATCTTTGTCACATCCTCTTTAGTAATGGTAGTTACTTTGGTTTCTTTTCCTGGGTGCATCTCGATTAGTCCTTGTGTTTCTAACAGCAAAAGAGCTTCTCTAACAGGTGTACGGCTAATGCCTAATGCTTCTGAAATTTCTGCATCATAAATTTTTTCACCAGGTTCAAGTGTTCCTTCTATGATCCATCTTTGTATTTGATTTAATGCCCTTTCTTTAGCTGTAATTCTTGATGGTGAAGTAAACCCTTTAGGTATTGGCATGAATATACACGTCCTTTTTATTTAGATAAAAGTAAGTAAAGTACTTGAATATTGCATTTTTTTCATTTACATGGTTAATCTTCTATATGTATGCAATATATCGCATACATATATCAAAGTCAATATCCATAAACTGAAAATTTTAGTGAGACTAAAACCAATTATCATAATTAGCAAGTCTTTACGAAATGAATTATTCGACATTTTCTCAAAACGTCACGTCACTAATTAGATTTTTAGTTAATTGATAACTTAATATATTAAGATTAGTAGGTTTAGCTATTCTATTAAATGGACAAACTGTTGATAGATTATATTAAGAGGAGTGACTTCCGATGTTAAAGCCCTCAAAATGGAAATCATATTTTTATCTTAGTTTTGTCCTTATCCTACTACTAATGAATTGGGAGTATCAGCAGGCTCATGCCACGTTAATTGAAAATACAATTCCAGAGGAATCTATACGATTGAGAATTTTGGCAAATTCAGATTCTCCTCGTGATCAATGGATCAAAGGGGAAATTAGAAATGAAATCGTAAAATATATGAATGACTGGGTTGCACAACCTGATCAAATTACGGATGCTAGAGAGATGGTATCTTCCCATATGAATCAATTAGAAGCACTGGTAGGAAAGGTGTTGAAGGATCATGGGTTTGATGAATCTTATACAGTTGAACTTGGATCATTTGAATTTCCAACCAAAATGTATGGGAACAAAGTATATCCTGCAGGTTTATACGAAGCACTTCGAGTTGTAGTTGGAGAAGGTAATGGTCAAAATTGGTGGTGTGTTCTTTTTCCTCCTTTATGTTTTGTTGATGCTACAACAGGGGAAGCTATAGCACAAGAAGAGATTCAGGAAGATATTAAAAACAAACAAGATGGGGAATTAGTCACTGACCAAGAATTAGCGGAAAAACCAGAGGCTCGTTTTTTTCTATGGGATTTAATTGTAAGTATAACAACATCAATTAAAGGTGCATTTGCTTAAATCATAGAATACAAAGTATAATTTTATATATTATATTTACATGACTAGAGGACATTATAAACATGGATACAATGTATTGGGAATTAAGCGAAGATACTAAAAAAAACAATGAATTTATTCAAAAAGCTGCATTCGAGATTCGAAAAGGGAATGTCATCGGCTTTCCGACAGAAACGGTTTACGGGTTAGGCGCAGATGCAACCTCAACAGAAGCCGTAAGTAACATTTTTAATGCTAAGGGTAGACCATCAGATAATCCCCTTATCGTACATATTTCAAATAAAGGCCAATTACAAGATTTAGTTGATTCAATTAGCGAAACGACAAACCTCATCATGGACCGTTTCTGGCCTGGACCTTTAACCATTATTTTTCCTATAAAAAAGGACTCCAATCTTTCTGAGAAAGTTACCGCAGGATTGGATACAGTCGCTGTAAGAATGCCGAATCATCCAATTGCCTTGAGTTTAATAAAAGAAGCAGGTTGTCCCATTGCAGCACCTAGCGCCAATCGTTCAGGGAAACCAAGTCCAACCGAGGCGAAGCATGTTAAGGAAGACTTGGATGGTCGTATTAGAGGGCTGATTGATGGGGGAGCAACTGGTGTTGGGATAGAATCAACAGTCATTCAAATAAAGGATGACAATATTTATATTCTACGTCCAGGAAGTATTACAGAATCGCAATTACAAGAGATCACTCCTTCAGTTGAGTTTTCATATGAGAGAGAGAACAGCAATCAGGGAAATACTTCATATGATGAACAAACACCCATTTCTCCTGGAGTGAAATACAAACATTATGCTCCGAATGGCTCGTTAACCATTATAAAAGGCAATGAAGAGAAAAAAGTGAAAAAATGTATTCAAATTGGGGTTAACGAAGCAATAGAACGTGGTGAAAAAACAGGCGTTCTAACATTTACTGAAAATAAATCAGAATATAATGCAGATGTTGTTCTAACCTATGGAAGTAGAAATCGAATAGATGAAACAGCGCATGAACTTTACGCAGCCTTAAGGTTGTTTGATGAAAAAAAAGTGACGTCAATATTTGCTGAGGCTTGTTCTGAGGAAGGAATGGGATTAGCTGTCATGAATCGTTTAAAGAAAGCTGCTGGCAATCAGGTGGTACAAGTATAGCATGTTTCACTTCGTGTTCGCATATTCTTAAAGAAGTTGTTCAAAAAGTATGCAAATGAACTTTTTGAACACGTACTTGAGAAGAAAAGTGGACATGGGGGAGATCAGATGTCAGCCATTTCATTTGAATTGGGCCAATTCATTACAATCCTAATTATGGCTATTGCTTTAGGGATGGATGCCTTTTCTTTAGGAGTAGGTATCGGAATGAGGGGAATTCGTTTATTAGATATTATGAAAATCAGCATCATTGTTGGTTTTTTTCATATTATGATGCCACTTATGGGAATGTTTACGGGTAAATATGTTAGCACTATTCTAGGAGATGTAGCATTAATTGCTGGTGGGATTCTTCTTGTATTATTGGGTTTGCATATGGTATACAGTTCTATTAGGGGAGAGCATGCACAACCTTTTGATCATAGTACGTTATTGGGATTGATCATATTTTCTTTAAGTGTCAGCATCGATTCATTTTCAGTAGGAGTTTCTTTAGGGTTATTTTCTACCGATATCATATTAACCGTATTGTTATTTGGTTTATTCGGGGGAACGTTATCTATATTAGGTTTATTATTAGGAAGATCCATCTCTCTAAGTTTAGGTGAATATGGAGAGGCAATTGGTGGTATTATTTTATTAGTATTTGGGATTAAGTTTTTAATATAATATGTATTTATATATACAGGAGGACTGATTCGGTTTATGAAGCATATATTATTTGTTTGCACAGGAAATACGTGTAGAAGCCCAATGGCAGAGGGTATTTTTGCTGGATTAGTTCAAAGAGAAGGTTTGGATATAGAAATACGTTCTGCAGGAGTTTTTGCTATGGACGATCACCCTATTTCTGAAAATGCTGCACAAATATTGAAGGAAAAAGGTTTGTCTACAAGGATTACTTCAAATAAGGTAACAGAAGAATGGGTGGATTGGGCAGATTATATTTTCACAATGACAATGAATCATAAACGTCATGTCATAGAATACTATCCTCAAGCAGTGGATAAAACTTTCTCGTTAAAAGAATTTGTAGAGGAAAACACGAACATAACAAATCAGTTGGAAGAAAGAGACCAGTTAATAGCTGAAGCTCAACTGAAAATATCTCTTGGTCAAGAAATTCCAGAGCATATAAAGCAAAAATTATTAAAATTAGAAACTGACATGCCAAATTATGATATTTCCGATCCGTTTGGAGGAACCATTGGAGATTATCAAATAGTGGCAGGTGAAATTGAAGAGTTATTAAATAAACTTTTGAAAGAATTATAGTCACATAAGAATGATTTAAGTCTTGAAATATGCGGTTGTAATTGTCAAAAAATTAAGATATGATAACATTATAAGTGAAGGGCTTGGTGTAACTGGCGGCAAAGTGGAGATGACCACAATGGAGCACCAAGTAATACGGCCGGTCGCCTGGGCAGGAGCATGGACAATATGTCTGCTGCTCTTTTTTTGCACTTAAACTGAAAAAACAGAAAATTATAAACTTTAATAATGGGCATCATACCCTATGCAATTTATAAAGGAGCGATCATAATGAAAATAGCACTTGGTGCAGATCATGGTGGATACCATTTAAAAAATGATATTAAAGATTTTATTGTTAAGTCAGGTCATGAAGTGATCGATGTAGGTTGTGATTGTTCTGATTCTGTTGATTATCCAGATTATGCAATACCTGTTTGTGAGAATGTCTTGAATGGGGATGCAGATAAAGGAATTTTAATTTGTGGTACTGGAATTGGAATGTCAATTGCAGCCAATAAATATCCGGGCATTCGCTGCGCATTAGTTCATGATACATTTTCAGCAAAAGCAACAAGAGAACATAACGATACCAATGTTCTAGCGATGGGTGAAAGGGTAATAGGGCCTGGTCTAGCTCTTGATATTGTTAAAATATGGATCGAAACAGAGTTTTCAAAAGAAGAAAGACATTTGAATCGTATTAAGAAAATTGACTTGATCGAAAGTGAATCCACTATACACCCTTAATTAAAAGGGGGAGTTATTTCAAATGGATAATAATCATCAGCTATGGTGGTGAAGAGCTTGGTAAATAAATTGGAAGAAATAAGCGAACACGTTGAAGAGAACATAAGACAACTTGTAAAACAAGGACGTATAGGATCTAAACAGATTATCGTTATAGGTACAAGCACTAGTGAGGTTTTAGGTCAACATATTGGAACTTCGGGTGCTGAAGTGGTGGCCTCAGAAATCTATAAAGGTATTAAAGCTGTTCAGAAGGAAAGCGGTTTTTATGTTGCTTTTCAGTGCTGTGAGCATTTGAATCGTGCTCTAGTTGTAGAAAGAGACATACTACAGAATTACGATCTTGATGAGGTTTCTGTTATTCCTATCAAAACAGCAGGAGGATCCATGGCCACCTATGCTTATGAGCAGTTTGAAAGTCCTATTGTAGTTGAAGAAATAAAAGCACATGCAGGGATGGATATTGGAGAAACACTTATTGGCATGCATCTAAAAAAAGTAGCCGTTCCTTTGAGACCTACCTTTCGTCAGATTGGAAAAGCGCGTGTTAATATGGCGATTACTCGCCCAAAATTAATTGGGGGACAAAGAGCTGTATATGAAATAAAAACTAATATAGATCATTGTAACTAAAATTTGGGAGGATGTTATTAAGATGGAAAATTTACGTGGACAAGATCCAGAGGTTGTAAAAGCGCTAAATTTGGAATTGACAAGACAAAGAGACAATATTGAGCTAATTGCTTCTGAAAACATTGTAACTCCAGCGGTTATGGAAGCGATGGGAACAGTATTAACCAATAAATATGCAGAAGGGTACCCGAGCAAACGTTATTATGGCGGATGTGAGCATGTAGATATTGTTGAAGATATTGCTAGAAATCGTGCTAAAGAAATTTTTGGCGCAGAACATGCAAATGTTCAGCCTCACTCAGGTGCACAAGCGAATATGGCAGTTTACTTAGCAGCTCTACAACCTGGTGACACAGTGCTTGGTATGAATTTAGCGCATGGTGGACATCTAACTCACGGTAGTCCAGTGAATGCTTCAGGTATATTATATAACTTTGTAGCTTATGGTGTACGTGAAGATAATTTTATGATTGATTATGATGAAGTTCGTAAACTAGCATTTAAACATAGACCAAGAATGATTGTAGCGGGTGCAAGTGCTTATCCAAGAACAATTGATTTTGAAACATTAGGAAAAATAGCGAATGAAGTTGGCGCTCTAATGATGGTTGATATGGCACATATTGCTGGATTAGTAGCAGCTGGTTTGCATCCTAATCCAGTACCTCACTCTCATTTTGTAACAACAACAACACATAAAACATTGCGTGGACCTAGAGGTGGTTTAATCCTTTGTAAAGAACCTTGGGCTAGAGCGATAGATAAAGCTGTTTTTCCTGGTTCACAAGGTGGTCCGTTAATGCATGTTATTGCTTCAAAAGCAGTAGCATTTGGTGAGGCACTAAAACCTGAATTTAAAACATATTCAGAAAATGTAGTTAAAAATGCTGCAATCTTAGCAGAAAGCTTGCAAGCAGAGGGATTAAACATCATTTCAGGTGGTACAGACAATCACTTAATCTTAGTAGATACTCGTAATTTAGACATTACAGGTAAGGTTGCTGAAAAGGTATTGGATGAAGTGCAAATTACCGTAAATAAAAATGCAATTCCATTTGATCCAACAAGTCCATTTGTAACAAGCGGTATTCGAATCGGAACACCAGCTGTAACAACTAGAGGTATGGATGGAGAAGCAATGAAAACAATCGCTAAAGTCATTGCAATGACACTAAAAAGTCCTGAGGATGAAGCGGTGTTAGAAAACGCAAGAACTTTGGTTAAAGATTTAACTTCTCAATATCCACTTTATGAAGGTCTGACTTATTAATTTTTTATATTAAATAATCTAGATGTAAAGGTGTTGGTTGTAATAAACCAGCACCTTTTTTATAACTTATCTTCCATCTTTTTGTATGCTATTTTATCGTTCAAGTTGAAATATGTATGATATAATGCTAATAAAAATAGATCAGTTTCTGACAACAAATATGAATAAAGTTCAAATTAAAAAAATACTTGAAATATATTCAAGCTAATATCACTATAAAATTATGAGATGAAAAATAAGCATTTTTTAATTCAACAAAGAAGTAAATAATGGAGGTAGTCCATGAGATGACAACATTGCTGATACTATACATGCTGTAAAACCATCCCAGACCATTAAATTTAGGATGGTTTTTTGCCATTGGGAAATGATAACAAATATATAAGGTGTAACTGAAACTACAACATGTTATAATGGTTAAGGTTTAAAGGCAGATTTCTTTAGCTAGTTTTTGCAGTCTCTTCTTTTATTTGCCTTTAGCAGACTGTAAATACAGGATAAGGAAATGGATTTTTATTTTCAGGAGGGATAGGAATTAATGGGAAAGGTATTTGTTTGTGACCATCCGTTGATCCAACATAAACTAACTTATATTCGAGACAAAGAAACAAAAACAAAAGATTTTCGCCAATTAGTAGATGAAGTTGCCATGTTGATGGCTTATGAAATTACTAGAGATTTATCTTTAACTGATGTAGAGGTTAAAACGCCAGTTGCAACAGCAAATTGTAAAGTGATATCTGGGAGGATGCTTGGCTTAGTTCCAATCCTTCGTGCTGGCTTAGGAATGACAGACGGTATTTTAAAACTGCATCCGACTGCTAAGGTAGGTCACGTTGGATTGTATCGTGATCCTGAATCATTACAACCAGTAGAATATTACACTAAATTACCAACTGATGTTCAAGAAAGAGAGCTAATCGTTATTGATCCGATGCTTGCTACTGGAGGATCAGCGAATGCAGCTATACAAGTATTAAAAAATAATGATTGCAGTCAAATGAAGTTAATGTGCTTAATTGCTTCTCCAGAAGGTGTTAAGGCAGTTCAAGAAGAGCACCCTGATGTAGATATCTATGTAGCTGCAATCGATAGTCATTTAAATGAAAAAGGTTATATTATTCCAGGACTTGGGGATGCAGGAGATCGTTTGTTTGGTACTAAGTAAACTGTAAGGGGAACAAATCGATGGATAAAATAAAAGTACTGACTATTTTTGGAGTAAGACCTGAAGCGACAAAGATGGCTCCTCTAGTTTTAGAGTTACAAAAGCATTCACAATTTATCGAATCAAAGGTTTGCGTTACAGCACAACATAGAGAAATGCTGGATAGAGTACTAGAAATATTTGATCTTCATCCTGATTATGATCTTGATGTGATGAAGGATCAACAAACATTAAATGAGGTTACAATTCGTGTTCTTCAGGGTTTGGAGCCCGTGTTGAAAGAAGAGAAGCCTGACTTAGTTTTAGTACATGGAGATACACTTACGACATTCTTAGCGAGTTATGCTGCATTTTTACAACAAATTCAAGTGGGTCATGTAGAAGCGGGATTAAGAACTTGGAACAAACTGAATCCTTATCCAGAAGAAATGAATCGCCAACTAGCTGGAGTTATTGCTGACCTTCATTTTGCACCTACAGATTTGTCTTCCAACAATTTGTTAAAAGAGAACAAATCAGAAGAAACGATATATGTAACGGGTAATACAACAACCGATATATTTCAATATACGGTAGAAGAAGATTTTTCACATCCAGTGTTGTCATGGGCTGAAGGCAAACGTCTGCTTATAATGACAGCACACCGAAGAGAGTCCTTGGGAGAACCACATCGACAGATTTTTAAAGCTGTCCGTAGAATTGTTGAGGAATTTGAAGATGTAGCACTAGTATATCCAGTTCATCCCAATCCAGCTGTTAAACAACCTGCTGAACAAATATTGGGTGATCACCCAAGAATACAACTTATCGAACCATTAGATGTAGTAGAACTACATAATTTTTATAATCATGCTTACATGATTCTAACCGACTCAGGCGGTATACAAGAAGAGGCACCTTCATTTGGATTGCCTGTTTTAGTGTTAAGGGAAACAACTGAACGTCCTGAAGGGGTTGACGCTGGGACTTTGGAGTTAGTCGGCACTGAAGAAGAAGAGGTTTATAAAAGAACAAAAGAATTATTAATCAACACAGAAAAGTATGAACAAATGAGTCAAACAGCAAACCCGTACGGGGATGGAAAAGCATCACAGAGGATTGTACAAGCCATCCTGCATCATTTTGGAAAAGTGAGCGACAAACCTGACTCATTTACACCGTAAAAAGGTTACAGTGTACAGTTGTACTGTATAGTTTTTAATTATAAAAAACCTTATATATCAAGGGTTTTACAAATGTGTTCACGAAATGTTTGAATTTTACCCAATTGACAAACAATACTTCCCTTCGTTAAAATAAATGGGGATTTATATAGGGGAAATGTCTAATGAGTAGGTCAAATGATAACCCATGGAAAGCTTTTGCTTTAGTTGGCATAATAGGACTAGACATCGCGATTTGTATGCTTGCTGGCTATTGGTTAGGGAATATAGCAGTAAACTATTTATACGATAACCCAATTTGTATTGTAGTAGGGATTATGCTCGGTTTTGCAGTTGGTGTATTCAATGTAATATTGATAATTAGAAGGTATATGGGAGTTCATAATGAATGATTTCACGTGCTTTGTGAAAAACGCTTTCAAAGTAACATTGTATTTTTTACTCATTTGCTTTTTTTTCTGGTTTATATTTGAGCCCTATCGTAAGTACATAGCAGGTGGGATGCTTGGTGTGACTATTGGTTTAATTAATGCCTGGTATTTGCAGGTAAAGATTAATCAGTTAACAGAAGCAGCAATAAACAAAACAAAAAATCGAGGCATTGGTTTTCTGTGGAGAACCTCCATGGCACTACTAGCTGTCATATTTGCTATAAAAATGGAGCAGCATTTTAGTTTATTTACTTTAATATTAGGTCTGATAATTGTACCCATATTAACATTAATATTAGGTATATTTACAAATAAAAAAAATCAGAAATAGGTCACCTTATGAACAACAGCTCCATGAGAATAACAAGTAAGATATGTTATTGGTATTAATTTTTTAATATCTGATTCTTTATGAAGAGGTAGTAAAAATATTTTGTGGAAAGGGGTGAGAATGAGAATATGCATGATTCACCGACTATTTATGTTTTTGGTCTATCAGTAGACTTATCCAATGTTTTAATGATAGTTGTAGCGAGTGTCATTGTTTTTGTACTTGCAGTCATAGGCACAAGAAAGCTATCGGTCGAGAATCCAGGGAAATTACAAAATTTTATGGAATGGATCGTTGAGTTTGTTAGTAATTTAATTGCAAGTACAATGGATATGAAAAAAGGTAAGGCGTTTATAATGTTGGGCATTACATTGATAATGTATATCTTTGTAGCTAATATGTTGGGATTGCCGTTTGCGATAACAACAATACATGAAGAGCCTTTTGAGTTGTTTGGAACTGAAATAATTTCTCAAGAGTATTTAAATGAATTAGAAGCTAAAAAAGGATACGCAGAAGCTCATATTTTGTGGTGGAAGTCTCCAACAGCGAGTCTTGGACCAACAATGGCTCTAGCACTGTTGGTTATTACGTTAAGTCATTACTTAGGTATCACACGTAATACAAAACATTACTTTAAGCACTACTTTCAACCTTCACCATTATTTTTCCCGATACACGTAATTGAACAGGCTTCCAAGCTCTTAACAATTGGAATGCGTTTATTTGGAAATATTTTTGCCGGAGAAATGTTAATTGCAGTAATTTTAATGGCAAGTTATTGGGGTATTGTGCCGTTGATGGCTTGGCAAGGATTTAGTGTGTTTATTGGTGCAATCCAAGCTTTTGTCTTCACAATATTAACAATGGTTTATATTGGGCAAAGTATTACACATGAGGAAAACCACGGTTAAAACAAAAGCCTATCTTTTATGGAAAATAAACGAACATAGAGTTCGATATTTGCTTTTGTTATTATAAATTAAATTAATTTCAAGGAGGATATTTAATCATGGAAATGGCAATGATTGCAGCAGCAATTGTAATTGGTTTATCAGCTTTAGGAGCAGGTATTGGTAATGGTTTAGTTATTAGTCGTACAGTAGAAGGGATCTCTCGTCAACCTGAACTACGTGGAACGCTTCAAACGACAATGTTTATCGGTGTAGGTTTAGTTGAGGTATTACCGATCATCGGTGTTGTATTTGCTTTATTATTCGTATTTGTACTTTAATAATTTCAATAAGCATAGCGGCGGAGAAGCTCAATAAGCCTCCCGCCTTAGTTTTTTAAAAATTAGAAAATAACTAACCTCTCAGAAGGGAGTGAACGTAGTGCATATAGATTTTGGGTCATTTTTTATTCAAATTGCGGCATTTATTTTATTGCTGTTACTATTGAAAAAATACGCTTTTGGACCGTTGTTTGAAGTGATGGAAAAACGTAGACAGCATGTATTAAGTGAAATTAGTACAGCCGAGGAAAATAGACAAGAAGCAGCTAGCTTATTAAAAGAGCAAGAAGAGTCTCTTCAAAAATCTCGTAATGAAGCTTATCAAATTATCGAGCAAGCTAAACAAACAAGTGTCCGTCAAGCCGAAGAAATTGTTGATAATGCAAAAGCAGAAGTAGCTAGGCTTAAGGAAGACGCTTTAAAAGATATTGAAAATGAAAGATCTAAAGCAGCTGAAACATTACGTGCTCAAGTAGGTGCAATGTCCATTATGATTGCAGCTAAAATCATTGAACAGAATTTAAATGAGAAAGAGCAGAAAAAATTAGTTGACAAATACCTGAAAGAGGTAGGAGGAAAACTATGAGCAGCAACACATTAGCAGGGAAAAGATATGCAAAAGCACTTTTTGAAGTTGCTCGAGAACAAAAAGTGATTACAGAAGTTGAACGAGAATTAAAAGGAATTGTTCAGTTCATAGAAGAGGATAAGAGTTTTAATAAATTTATTTCTCATCCAAACATTGGAGTGGACACAAAAAAAGAACTTCTAGGTAAAGCATTTGAAGGTAAAGTATCTGACATTGTGCTCCATACAGTTCAGCTTCTAATTGAAAGAGGCAGAGGTCCAATTTTAACAGCGATATATGAGTATTATGTTGGAGTTGCGAATGAGTTTTTGGGTCAAGCAGATGCAGTCGTATATACACCATCCAAATTATCTGATGATGAATTAAAGGATGTAGAAGAGCGTTTTGGAAAATTAACAGGTAAACAGATCAACGCATCTAATGAAGTTGATTCAGGCCTTTTAGGTGGATTAAAAGTTCGCATTGGCGATCGTTTATATGATGGCAGCTTAGCAGGTAAACTAGCTGCACTTGAAAAAGAATTAAAACATCAAGCAATATAGTTAGGGGTGAGGTTCATTGAGTATCAGACCTGAAGAAATCAGTACGTTGATTAAAAAGCAAATTGAAAATTATAAATCTGAACTTCAAGTGGTTGATGTAGGCACTGTTATCCAGGTGGGTGATGGTATAGCTCGTGCTCATGGTCTTGAAAACGTCATGGCTGGTGAATTGTTAGAATTCTCTAACGGCGTTATGGGTATGGCTCTTAACCTTGAAGAAGATAATGTTGGTATCGTAATCTTAGGACCTTACACGGATATCCGTGAGGGAGATCAAGTAAAACGTACAGGACGTATCATGGAAGTTCCTGTAGGTGAAGCATTACTTGGACGTGTTGTAAATCCATTGGGACAGCCAGTAGATGGCAAAGGACCTATTGAAACAAAAGAGTTTAGACCAATCGAATCACCAGCACCGGGTGTTATTGATCGTAAATCAGTACATGAGCCGATGCAAACGGGAATTAAAGCGATTGACTCCATGGTTCCAATCGGTCGTGGTCAGCGTGAGTTGATTATCGGAGACCGTCAAACAGGTAAAACAACAATTGCGATCGATACGATCATTAATCAAAAAGAAAATGATATGATTTGTATTTACGTAGCAATCGGTCAAAAGCAATCCACAGTTGCAGGTGTTGTAGAAACACTTCGTAAAAATGGTGCTTTAGATTATACCATAGTTGTTACAGCAGGTGCGTCTGAACCAGCTCCATTATTATTCTTAGCACCTTATACAGGTTGTACTATGGGTGAGCACTTTATGTATCAAGGTAAACACGTATTAGTTATTTATGATGACTTAACTAAACAAGCATCCGCTTATCGTGAGTTATCCTTGTTATTAAGAAGACCTCCAGGTCGTGAAGCTTTCCCAGGGGATGTATTCTACTTACATTCTCGTTTATTAGAAAGAGCTGCAAAATTGAACGATGATCTTGGTGGAGGTTCATTAACTGCTCTTCCATTTATCGAAACACAAGCAAGTGATGTATCAGCATATATTCCAACAAACGTAATTTCCATTACGGATGGACAGATCTTCCTAGAAGCTGATTTGTTCCATGCAGGACAACGTCCAGCGATTAACGTTGGTATTTCAGTATCTCGTGTTGGTGGTTCTGCTCAGATTAAAGCGATGAAAAAAGTTGCAGGTACTCTTCGTTTGGACCTTGCTCAATATAGAGAATTAGCGGCCTTTGCTCAATTTGGATCAGATCTTGATAAATCTACACAAGTTCGATTAAATCGAGGGGAACGTACAGTTGAAATCTTGAAACAAGGTGTCAACCAGCCGTTACCAGTAGAAAAACAGGTAGTAAGTATTTTTGCAGCAGTTAAAGGTCATCTAGATGAGATTGCAGTGAAGGATATTACAAGATTTGAAGAAGAATTCCTATCCTATATGGATGCGAATCAATCAGATATTCTAAACGCAATTAAAACTACAGGTGAATTATCAAAAGATACAGAAGAAGCACTTAATAAAGCCATCGAAAGCTTTAAAAAAGGATTTGCTGCATCTGTATAAACAGTTTGATAAAAAGTAGTGTGTTTTTTCAAATAGCCTATAAGGTGGTGAACTAAATGGCTAAAGGTATGCGCGATATAAAACGCCAAATCAGTGGGTTTCAAAATACAAAACAGATTACAAAAGCAATGGAAATGGTAGCTGCTTCTGGATTAAGGAAAGCACAGGAAAATGCTGAAGCGGCTCGACCATATTCAGATAAAATAAAAGAAGTAATTTCAAACATTGCTTCTGCTACAAAAAATTTAAAACATCCGATGTTAGAAAGCCGAGAAGTGAAAAAGACAGGTTATCTAGTAATTACCTCGGATCGTGGTTTAGCTGGAGGTTACAATGCGAACCTTTTGCGTATGGTGATAAACACCATTCAAGAAAAACATAATTCCTCTGATGACTATTCTATTTTTGTTATAGGACGGAAAGGTCGAGATTTTTTCAAAAGACGGAATATGCCAGTTTTATCTCAAGTTACGGGATTGCCAGACAATCCTCAATACCTAGACATTCAAGAAATTGCTAAAACTGCGGTACAAAACTTTAGCGAAGGTCTATATGATGAGTTGTATTTGGTATATAACGAATTTATTAATCCGATCACACAGATTCCTGTAGAAAAGCGTCTTTTACCATTAAGTGACATTTCTGAATCTAATGGTAATATGGCTTCGTATGAATATGAGCCATCAGCAGAAGAAGTATTAGATGTATTATTACCTAAATATGCTGAGACTTTAATTTATAGTGCAGTGTTAGAAGGTAAAGCAAGTGAATTTGGTGCAAGAATGACTGCTATGGGTAATGCAACGAATAATGCGACTGATTTAATCTCTGGTCTAAACCTTGTATACAACCGTGCACGTCAAGCAGCAATTACGCAAGAAATATCAGAAATTATTGCTGGAGCGAATGCTCAGGGATAGTTAAAATATATGCACTAACTTTGAAAACCTTAAGGAGGTAAAAGCATGAACAAAGGACGCGTTATACAGGTTACAGGTCCCGTAGTTGATATTGAATTTGAACGTGGAAACCTGCCTGAAATTCTAAATGCAGTTAAAATAGAAAAAAAAGCGGAGTCCTCTGGAGGAAAGGATATCAACTTAACTGTAGAAGTATCTCTTCATCTTGGCGATAACGTTGCACGTTGTGTTGCAATGTCTTCTACAGACGGTTTAGTTCGTGGAACTGAAGCTGTTGACACAGGTAGTCCTATTTCTGTTCCAGTGGGCGATGCTGTACTAGGTAGAATTTTAAATGTATTAGGTGAACCAATTGATAATGCTGGTGAGATTAAAACTAAAAATTCTAGCCCTATTCATAGACAAGCGCCAGAATTTACAGAATTATCTGTTGAAGAAGAAATTTTGGAAACAGGAATTAAAGTTATTGATTTAATTGCCCCTTACGCAAAAGGTGGAAAAATTGGATTGTTTGGTGGAGCCGGTGTTGGTAAAACTGTTACCATTCAGGAATTAATCAATAATATCGCACAGGAGCACGGTGGTATTTCAGTATTTGCCGGTGTTGGAGAGCGTACTCGTGAAGGGAATGACCTTTATCACGAAATGAAAGACGCGGGTGTTCTTCCAAAAACTTCAATGGTATTCGGACAGATGAATGAGCCTCCAGGTGCCCGTCAACGTGTTGCACTTACAGGTTTGACAATGGCAGAACATTACCGTGATCAAGAAGGTAAAGACGTACTTTTATTCGTTGATAATATCTTCCGTTTCACACAAGCAGGTTCAGAGGTTTCTGCATTACTCGGACGTATGCCTTCAGCGGTTGGTTACCAACCAACATTAGCAACCGAAATGGGTCAATTGCAAGAGCGTATTGCTTCAACGAAGAAAGGTTCTGTAACTTCCATACAAGCGGTTTATGTACCAGCGGATGATTATACAGATCCAGCTCCTGCAACAACATTTGCTCACTTGGATGCAACAACTAACTTGGAGCGTAAAATCGCTGAGTTAGGGATTTTCCCTGCTGTAGATCCGTTAGCATCAAGCTCTCGTATTCTTACTCCTGAGATTGTTGGAGAAGAGCATTACGAAGTTGCTCAAGGTGTTAAACAAATATTACAACGTTACAAAGAACTTCAAGATATCATTGCCATCTTAGGTATGGATGAATTATCTGAAGAAGATAAAGTAACAGTACAACGTGCGAGAAAAGTTCAAAGATTTTTATCACAGAATTTCCACGTTGCTGAACAGTTTACTGGACAAAAGGGACAATATGTTCCTGTTAAAGAAACAGTTCGCAGCTTTAAAGAAATTTTGGACGGTAAACATGATGATTTACCAGAAGCAGCTTTCTTGTACGTAGGTACAATTGAAGAAGCTGTAGAAAAAGCAAAAACTTTATAATAGGGTTGAAATAAAAATCCTAAGTTTCTATATATGAAACTTGTAGGAGGAAATTATGAGTACTTTTACATTAGAAATCGTTACTCCTGAGAGAAAAGTTTATTCTCAGGGCGTGAATATGATTGTTGTCACAGGAGTGGAAGGTCAATTAGGTATTTTACCTAATCACATTCCACTAGTCACAGCATTAAAAGTTGCACCAATGAAGATCAAAACCGGAAATGATGAAGAGATCATAGCAGTACATGGTGGATTCATGGAAGTAAGTAAAGAAAAAGTGGTTATTCTTGCTGATGTCGCTGAACGTGCAGGAGAAATTGATGTTGAACGTGCGCAAGCTGCTAAAGAACGTGCTGAAAGAAGATTAGCTGATAAAAAGGCTGATTACGATTTTCGTCGTGCAGAGATGGCATTGCAGAAAGCGATCAATCGAATCAGTTCCACAGACAAACATTTCTAAAATAATAATACTCTAATAACTGTCGCATATATTTGTCGGCAGTTTTTTTATTCAATTTAGCACATTCTGTTCGATAAGATCATAGTATATAGAGAGAACAGTGCTGCACGTAATATGATTGTTTGTGAAAATCATCACAATTTATAATTATCATAAGTAATAATAATGATATAACATAGACTTCGTTGGAAGCTTTTGTTCATGTTTCAGCATACTCATCGAAAGCAACATCATCGAACATCAACAAAAGCTACCTTTTAAAAATACATCTTCGAATCATAGACTTCGTTGGAAGCTTTTGTTCATGTTTCAGCATACTCATCGAAAGCAACATCATCGAACATCAACAAAAGCTACCTTTTAAAAATACATCTTTGAATCATAGACTTCGTTGGAAGCTTTTGTTATAATGTTCACGACATTTATTATTGAACAAGAAAATGTTTATAAGAAAAACTTATAAGTAGACTTCATTGAATGGAGGCATGAGTCGATGGAAACATACATCAATAACTATGTTATCGTCGCTATTTTTATTGCGCTTGGTATTTTCTTACCTGTGGCAGCGCTTACGTTTGGCCGATTGTTAAGACCTAACAATCCAATAGAGGAGAAATATACCACATATGAGAGTGGGAATGAGCCTGTTGGTACAGGTCAAATTCGTTTCAACATTCGCTATTATTTATTTGCTCTGATGTTTGTTATCTTTGATGTGGAAACTGTCTTTTTATATCCTTGGGCAGTTGCTTATAACAAATTAGGACTTTTTGCTTTAGTTGAAATGTTGATTTTCGTTTCATTATTAGTAGTAGGATTAGCATACGCTTGGAAGAAGAAGGTGTTACAATGGAACTCGATTTAACTAAAATTTCACCCGAAGAGCAACAAGAATTAGAACGCAACGTATTTATGGGTACATTGGAAGAGTTAAAGGCGTGGGCAAGAAGTAATTCATTATGGCCACTCACTTTTGGCTTAGCTTGCTGTGCCATTGAAATGATGGGGACAGGCGCATCACATTATGATTTAGACCGTTTTGGCGTGATATTCCGTACCTCTCCAAGACAATCGGATGTCATGATCGTTTCTGGAACTGTGACCAAAAAAATGGCTCCTTTGTTGCGTCGTTTATATGATCAAATGCCTGAACCGAAATGGGTTATTGCAATGGGTTCATGCGCTACTGCTGGTGGTCCTTATATTAAGTCATACTCCGTAGTCAAAGGGGTAGATCAAATTGTTCCTGTAGATGTATACATCCCAGGATGTCCTCCTAATCCAGCTGCTTTAATTTATGGTATTAATAAATTGCAAGAAAAGATAAAGTATGAAGCAAAAACGGGGAAAAGGGTGACAGGGGTATGAGTGATCAAAAACAAGTTACTGAAATGGACCCTAAAGAATCAAAGAAAAATATAGAGAATATAGAAGAAGAAGTAACTGAGGAGCCTTCACCAAATCAGGATAGATTAGATCGTATTGTTGAGTTGATAAAAACGAACATAGCTGAAGATGCAATTGAAGTCGCTTTTATTAATGAGCTTGATAGGGACTTGCCATGTATTGTGATCAGAAGTCCTTATTGGGTTAAAACTGCTATGCTGCTGAAAGAGTCAGAATTATTAAAACTAAATTATTTACGTAATGTATCTGGTATAGATTTCGAAACACATTTTGAAGTTGTTTATTATTTATTATCGATGTCAACAGGTAACCAACTAGATGTTTGTATTAAAGTTAAAGCAGATCGAGAAAATCCTTCTATCCCATCCATCACATCTGTATGGAATACGGCGAACTGGAATGAAAGAGAAATCTATGATTTGTTAGGTGTTCAATTTCCGGGTCATCCTAATTTAAAAAGGATCATGATGCCTGATGATTGGGAAGGGCATCCTTTAAGAAAAGATTATGAACCGATAGATCCGGAGGTGTAACAAATCAGATGATACGTACAGAAGAATTGTTATTGAATGTTGGACCGCAGCATCCGAGTACACATGGTGTTTTTAGAATCATCGTAAAGTTAGATGGAGAAGTGATAACAGAAGCAACACCTGTAATCGGATATTTACATAGAGGTACTGAGAAGTTGGCTGAGAATTTAACTTACACTCAGGTTATTCCTTACACAGATCGCATGGACTATGTCTCTGCTATGACGAATAATTATGTGTTATGTCATGCAGTTGAAACTTTGATGGATTTAGAAATTCCCGAAAGAGCTGAATTTTTGCGTTTAATTGTGATGGAGTTGCAGCGCATTGCCAGCCATTTAGTATGGTGGGGTACATATTTATTAGACATCGGTGCTATGAGTCCATTTCTTTATGCTTTTAGAGAGAGAGAAATGATCGTAAATATGTTTAACGAGCTATGTGGAGCTCGCCTTACTTATTTTTATATGAGAGTAGGCGGTGTGAAATGGGACGCTCCTGAGGGTTGGATTGACAAAGTAAGAGATTTTATTCCATACATGAGAGAAAAACTAGACGAATATGAGCAGTTAGTAAGCGGAAATGAAATCTTTTTAGCTAGAGTTAAGGGTGTTGGAACTTACGATGCTCAGAGTGCAATAGATTTTGGTTTAAGCGGGGCTAATCTGAGATCAACAGGTGTTAAGTTTGATCTTCGTAAAGACCAGCCATACAGTATATATGATCGTTTTGATTTCGACGTTCCTGTTCAGACTGCAGGGGATTGTTATGCTAGATATTTAGTTCGATTTGAAGAAATCAAACAAAGCTTGCGAATTTTGGAACAAGCAGTAGAACAGTTTCCTGAAGACGGACAAATTATGGCTAAAGTACCGAGAGTCATCAGACCACCAGAAGGGGAGGTTTACACAAGGATTGAATCTCCACGTGGTGAAATTGGATGCCATATTGTATCAAAGAAAAAACCACAACCATATCGCTTAAAGTTTAGAAGACCTTCATTTGTTAATCTACAAATTCTACCGAAGTTATTAGTAGGTGAAACGATGACAAACTTAGTTACAATTCTAGGTGGTATTGATATTGTATTAGGGGAGGTAGATGGCTAATGAATCTGCTTCAAGATCTTACATTTTCTAGCTTTATGTGGTTTTTAAGCGGAGCAGTCGTTCTTCTTGCAGTTGTATTAGGTTTTGTAACCTATGCTATTTATTTTGAACGTAAAGTCATAGGTTGGATACAATTGAGAAAAGGACCAAATCGTGTTGGGCCACTAGGTTTATTTCAAACGGTTGCAGATGTATTAAAGTTATTACTTAAAGAGGATACTATTCCTAGAAATGCGGATCGGTTTCTATTTATTCTAGCTCCTGTGATCGCATTTGTACCAGCGTTTGTTGTACTGGCTACGATCCCCTACACTTCTTTGTTACAGTTTGCGGACTTAAATGTAGGGTTGTTATATTACTTTGCTCTTTCCAGTATTTCAACTATCGGTATTTTGTTGGGTGGTTGGGCTTCTAATAACAAGTATTCATTATTGGGTGGGATGCGTTCAGCGGCTCAGATGATTAGCTACGAAGTCCCTTTAGTGATGTCAGTTGTAGGAGTTGTTCTTTTAAGTGGTAGTTTAAGCTTGAATACTATTGTAGAAGGTCAAGCAGGTGGATTTTGGCAATGGAACATCCTTCCTCAATTTGTTGGATTTATTATTTTTATTATTGCAGCGGTTTCAGAGTTGAATCGTACTCCATTTGACTTACCTGAGGCGGAATCAGAATTAGTCGCAGGTTACCATGTAGAGTATAGTGGTTTTAGGTTTGCGTTTTTTATGCTTGCTGAATATGTATATGTTTATGCTATTGCGGCTTTAACCACCGTTTTATTTTTAGGCGGTTGGCATTCTCCGCTGCCATTCCTTGATTTTATTCCTGCAATCGTGTGGTTTATATTAAAATTCTTATCCATCGTATTTTTCTTGTTTTGGATTCGAGCAACTTTGCCGAGAATAAGAGTGGATCATTTAATGTCATTAGGCTGGAAGGTTTTATTGCCTCTAGCATTGGTTAATATATTTGTGACAACCATTGTGATTGAACTCATAAAGTATTTTAAATAATGCAACTTATGAAACGAGGTGAAACCGTTGAAAGGTATAGTTAAAGGAATGGGTGTTACCTTAAAAAATCTTACAAAGAAAAAAGTAACTCATCAATATCCTGATGTTCCACTTGAGATGCCTGATCGTTTTCGGGGTGTACAGCATTTTGATCCTGAAAAATGTATCGTGTGTAATCAGTGTATGAATATATGTCCAACGGATTGTATTGATCTTATAGGTAAGAAAAATCCTGATCCTGAGAAAAAAGGGAAAGTGATAGATACTTATGATATCAACTTTGAAATATGTATTTTATGTGATTTGTGTACGGAGGTTTGTCCAACAGAAGCAATTGTGATGACAAATAATTTCGAGTTAGCAACCTATAGCAGAGATGATCTGTTTAAAAATATGGAATGGTTAAATGATAATAATACAAATGTAAGAAAAGAAAACAGTATCAATATACCACCAAAAAAGGCGAAAAAGGAGGAGAAGTAGTTTATGTTGGAGAATTTTAAAGATTTTTTATTAAACGGAGAAAACTTACTATTCATCTTTTTTTCCATGCTTGTGATTATAGGCGCCGTCTTTTTAATTAATCTCCAAAAAGTTGTCCATATGGTTATAGCGCTTGCCACTACCTTTATCAGCCTTGCAGGTCTGTATGTTCTGCTTGAAGCCGAATTTTTAGCTTTTGTCCAAGTTTTAATTTATGCAGGTGCGATGACAATATTAATGATTTTTGGAATTATGATGACGAAACATGATAGGCAAAATGAGGAGCCGAAAAGACCTTTGCATAACGGATTATTGCTTTTAGGAAGTATCGGCTTTTTTTTCATTATATACTTAGCGATTCAAGAAGCAGCTTTTCCGATTCAAGAATTTACATCTGTTGAAGAAAATACAGAATTGATAGGAATTGATCTTTTTACTTGGCATGTAATTCCTTTTGAGTTAGTTTCTGTTCTGTTAACAGTCGCTTTCATTGGAGCCATTATAGTGGCTAAAAGGGAGGAGGATTAGACAACATGATTTCTTCGTATCTAACTCTAGCTGCCGTGTTGTTTGTGATCGGTCTCTATGGTGCACTGTCAAAAAAGAATGCTGTTATTGTTTTATTATGTATTGAATTGATGTTAAACGCAGTAAATTTAAATTTGATTGCATTTGCAAAGTTTGGAATAAATCCTTCCTTAAAAGGGCAAATTTTTTCATTGTTTAATATCACGATTGCTGCTGCTGAGGCTGCAGTAGGTATAGCTATTTTAATTGCATTGTATCGAAATAAAGCTACGGCAAATGTTACTGAAATGAATTCATTGAAAAAATAAGGATAAACTCTAAAGGAAAGGAAGGGTACTATGGAAACGGTATTTTCTCAAATAGCTTGGCTTATACCGCTCTTTCCACTGATTGCTTTTATAATACTAATTGCAATTGGTAAACAAGGGAATAAATGGAGTTCATACATAAGTATTGGATTTACTTTATTGTCTTTTATATTGGCATTCCTAGTTTTAATTGAACGTTTAAATGGAACCATGGATGCTTATACGTGGAACGAGTTTGATTGGCTATCATTTGGTGATATTTCTATAAAATTAGGATTTGAAATTAACAACTTAAATGCAATGATGTTAATCGTTGTTACTCTTGTTAGTTTACTGGTCAATTTATATTCTAAAGCATATATGAAAGATGATGCTAGAATCACGGTATTTTTTAGTTATATCTCATTATTTACATTTTCTATGTTAGGACTTGTTATATCCGTAAATTTACTTGAGTTGTATATTTTTTGGGAGCTCGTAGGTGTATGTTCCTTTTTACTTATTGGATTTTGGTATGAAAAAGAGTCTGCAAAAGCAGCAGCGAAAAAAGCCTTTATTGTCACTAGAATTGGAGATGTTGGGTTATTTATCGCGATTTTATTGTTATTCTGGTATATGCCAAATCACTCTTTAGATTTTACAGATATACATAATGCATTCAGCACAAATAGCATTCCTATTGAAGCGTGGGTTGTTACTTTGATTGCTATTTTAATATTCGTTGGGGCGATGGGAAAATCAGGTCAGTTTCCATTACATACATGGTTGCCGGACGCTATGGAAGGTCCTACACCAATTAGTGCATTAATTCACGCGGCTACAATGGTTGCTGCTGGTGTATACTTAGTAGCTAGAACTTACGATATTTTTCTGGCCTCTTCCATTGCAATGGAGGTTGTAGCTTATGTGGGTGGTTTTACTGCCATATTTGCAGCTACAATTGCAATTGCTCAAAACGATTTTAAACGAATTTTGGCTTATTCCACTGTCAGTCAATTAGGATACATGATGTTGGCACTTGGAATTGGGGCTTACACTGCGGGGATTTTTCATTTATTCACACATGCATTTTTCAAAGCGCTTCTTTTCCTAGGAGCAGGTAGTGTAATTCATGCATTGCATAAACAAGACATCAGGGAAATGGGCGGTATTTGGAAATCAATGAAAGTGACTTCTTGGACTTTTGTGATCGGAGCATTAGCATTGTCTGGAATTCCTCCATTTTCTGGATTTTGGTCAAAGGAAGCGATTTTAACTGAAGCATATATTGATAATAAATTTTTATTTATCATTGGCATTACCGCAGCATTTTTTACAGCATTTTATATGACTAGACTTTTTAAACTTGCATTTATGGGAGACAGTCGTGCTGGAAATGCTCCTAAAGAGTCACCTTTTGTAATGACATTACCACTTATTGTTTTATGTGTTTTAGCTATAATTGCAGGATTTGTATTTACACCATGGACATCTTGGCTTGGTGAATGGTTAACAGGTGATGTAGTTGAAGAACATACAAATTGGATTGTAATGATTATATCTATCATAGTAGCTTTAGCAGGTATTGTATTGGGTTGGATTATGTTTGGTGAACAATCGAAATCATCTCAAAGTCATAACACTAGAAATTGGGCTTACAAATTACTTGAAAATCGTTACTATATTGATGAGCTCTATCATTGGATTATTGTGAAGCCATTAAGAGGATTGGGTTTGCTTCTAAATGCAATTGATCGATTTATCGTAGATGGAATTGTTAAATTAACTGCTAATATCATGTTAGGAACAGGTAGAGTTGGTACAAGTGTGCAGAACGGTCAAGTTCAAACGTACGGATTGGTAACATTAATAGGATTTATCATTATTATCGCGGCTATGCTCGGAAGGAGGTATTTCTAGATGTTAGAACATTTGCCTATACTCTCCTTGATTACATTTTCACCTTTAATCGGTATTTTGATCTTGTTGTTTATTCCAGGTCAAAAAGGGAAGGCGATTAGATGGGTAGCTATTGCTACAACAATACTCACTTTATTATTTTCAGCTTGGTTGTATATAGGGTTTGATAACAGTTCTTCTGGAATGCAGTTTAATGAAGAAGTGAAGTTTCTAGAAATTCCTTTAAATAGTGAGTTAATTGCACCTCCGGGTACAGCAAGTATTGATTATGCTTATGAATTTAAGTATATAATGGGTGTTGACGGTTTATCTCTAGCACTAGTCTTTTTAACAGCGTTTGTTAGTCTAATGGCAGCACTCGCATCTGTTTATATAAAGAAAAGATGGAAAACCTTTTACATTTTATTTTTGTTACTTGAAATCGGTATACTTGGTGTTTTCTTTGCAAGGGATTTAATTTTATTCTTTATCTTTTTTGAAATTACTCTAATTCCTATGTTTTTCTTAATTGGAATATGGGGTTTCAATGATCGAGAACGAGCAGCGAATAAGTTTATTATATACAATGGTGTTGGATCTGCCATTATGTTGATTGCAATATTGATTTTGATTAATACGGCAGGTTTTTATTATGTAGAAGGTTCTGAATTGGTTGGTGATATACTTAGATATACTTCAGATACTTCAGTTATAACTGATAACTTATTTGATCCACAATCTATAGTTAATCTTGAAGGAACTATATTTCATTTAAACGATGTAATGAAAAGTTTTATTTTCATTATGCTGCTTATAGCTTTTGGTATTAAACTACCGATATTTCCATTCCATACTTGGATGTTGAAGGTACATATAGAAGCACCTCCATCTATTGTTATGATTCATTCTGGTTTATTGCTTAAAATGGGTGCTTATGGTCTCATTCGTTTTGGCGTGATATTATTTCCAGAGCAAGCAAAAGAATGGGCATTTGTTTTAGCAATATTAGGAATTATTAATATTCTTTACGGTGCTATATTAGCGTTTGTTCAAAATGAGTTTAGGTTGATTTTAGCTTATTCAAGTATTAGCCATATGGGGATTGTGCTTCTTGGTATTGCAGCATTTAATGAAGCAGGGATGCAAGGGGCAATATATCAATTAGTTTCTCATGGTTTAATATCTGCTCTAATGTTTCTAATTGTTGGAAGTATTTACGAGAGAACTCAAACTACGCAATTGGATGAATTAGGTGGCCTAGCTAAATCAATACCATTTATAAGTGGTATTTTATTGATTGCCGGAATGGCTTCTCTAGGGTTACCAGGTTTATCTGGGTTTATTAGTGAGTTTTTAGCTTTTGTAGGTTTATTTGAAACAATGCCGGTTGTTACTGTTGTTGGTACACTAGGGATTGTGTTAACCGCTGTGTATGTACTGCGTGGGGTGTTGAAAATAACATTTGGATCATTACCAGTACAATATACTAAGATGAATGAGGCAAGACTAATTGAAGCTGTTCCAATGATTGCTTTGGTAACTTTCATTCTTCTTCTAGGAATATACCCAGCTGTTTTAATTGATCCGAT
This sequence comes from Chengkuizengella axinellae, assembly GCF_030730905.1. Classification (GTDB taxonomy): domain Bacteria; phylum Bacillota; class Bacilli; order Paenibacillales; family KCTC-33759; genus Chengkuizengella; species Chengkuizengella axinellae. The sequence continues at coordinate 57,384 of NZ_JAVAMP010000019.1, forward strand.
GCAAGAAACGATTCTAAGTATAATCACGAAGATGGGGGGTTAACCAATGCGTCTTCAATTATCTGATTTAATATATTTATCACCAGAGCTTACATTAGTGATTGCAGCAGTAGTTATATCGGTTTTAGATTTGGTGTTGCCAAATAAGATAAATCGTACGATATTAGGATGGTTATCGATACTATCTTTAATGATTTCTGCGGGATTTGTCCTTTATTATATGCGTTTGTTGAATCTTTCCGAAGATCCATTATTGCCAGTTGAATTACTAAATTTAAGTTATCGAGTAGACGATTTTGCAAATTTGTTTAAGTTGATTTTCCTAGTTGGAACGATATTTGTTCTTTTCATGAGTATTGGCTCCATTAAAAAGGAGGAAATTCAACATAGAGGAGAATATTATTATTTATTTTTACCAGCTACTTTAGGTGCTATGATTATGGCATCCTCCGGAGACTTAATCACTTTATATGTAGGTCTTGAGTTACTTAGTATAACTTCTTATATCTTGGTTGGTATAAAGAAAAGCAGTGTGAAATCAAATGAAGCCTCATTTAAATATGTTGTCATTGGAGGTATTGCCTCAGCATTCATACTATATGGAATGTCATTTTTATATGGTATGACTGGAAGTACAAACTTAACTGAGATCAATCAAGCATTGCAACTCAGTGACGGATCATTTGCGTTACTTATTTACGTAAGCTTCTTTTTAATCATTGCAGGATTAGGGACTAAAATAGCAGCGGCTCCATTTCATGCTTGGGCAGCTGATGTTTACCAAGGTGCAGCAACACCTGTAACAGCATATTTAGCTACTGTGTCTAAAGCGGCTGGTTTTGCTATGATATTTAGATTAGTTTATTTAGTGTATTTAGGAGTTGGGGGACAACAGCAAGATCCAATCTTCCTTGACTTTTTTATGATCATTTTAATCATAGCAGCCTCAGCAATGATTATAGGAAATACACTGGCTTTAAAACAGCGAAACATGAAACGTCTGTTGGCCTATTCTGGTGTAGCAAATGCAGGGTATTTATTGGTTCCAATAGGTATTGGGTTGCATAGTCCAGTTCCGCATTCATCTAATTTTTCGGAGATGTATTTCTACTTAATTGCTTACTTATTCATGAATCTTGGTGCATTTGCAGTATTGATGGCTATTGAAAGAACTACAGGGAATAGTGAACTTAAAGGGTTTGCAGGATTATATTATCGAGCTCCATTCACTGCTTTTGCTTTTGTGATTATTTTACTTTCACTAGCTGGATTGCCTGTAACAGGTGGATTTATTGGTAAAGTATTTATATTATTAGGTGCTTTGCAAGTTAAAGTGTATTGGATTGCCATCATTATGATCCTTACAAGCGTTATTTCCTTTTACTATTATTTCTCAGTTATACGTCAGATGTTTATGCGAACAAATTTTGAAGCAAGTACAGATAAGCTGAATCTTACAACTCCTATATCTATTACAATATGGATTAGTACTGCAATAACAGTTCTTTTAGGGTTCTTCCCGAATTATGTAATAAGTTATGTACATGAGATTTTCAACCTTTTTACAGACTTTTTAATGTTATAGATAAAAAGTTCAAATGATCTACAAAGGATTAATTTGAACGCAATAGCACTTCCGTCCGAAGTTATTTTCGGGCGGTTTTTTTTACATAAAAATTTAAAAGTTTACAAATTTAAGTGATAGTGTAAGGAAGGTTTGTACTTTAATACTCGATAATAATGGGTAAGTCATTTAACACGTAAGTTGACTGAATTTAATAAAATAAGAAAAAAGGACATTATTACCAAAAATATTAGTCTATAACAACCGATTTCATGGGTTTGTATTATTTTCCACCCATATCAATCACAATTTATTATAAGATTTACTTTATAAATGATATAAAAAATGATAGATTTAGTTTATAGACTATAAATATGAAAACAAAGGATAGGGACAACCATGAAAAAATATAAAATAAATCTAGTTGTAATAGTCTCTTTTCTGATTGCAACCATTGGTGTGCAAATTTTATATACTCAAAGCTATACTTATGCAGAATCTGAATATGATGCGAGTCAAAGCTGGCTAGTGAAATGGATTGATAGTAAGGATGAGCAGATTTTATCGAAAAGTGAAGTAGTCGAAGAATATGCTGACTATAATATCAGTGTGCTGAAACCAATTGAAGGTGAAGACGTACATAACTGGTTGAATAGCTTGAATAATTCTTCCTACGTTGAGCATGTTCAAATCATAGCTTCTAATGATGAGTTTGCAGCATTGCAATTATATCTTGGAAACATTGGTGCTATAGAGGCGTGGAACACTTCCAATGAAAATACTGCCATTACAATTGCAATCGTTGATACAGGAGTTGATTTGCATCATCCAGATTTAATAGACAATTTAGTTGAAGGTGTAAATATATTAGATAGAAATGCTCCTCCTCAAGATGATCATGGGCATGGTACAAGTGTTGCGGGTATTGTTGCAGCGTCAGGAAATAATGGAATTGGAGTTTCAGGTATATTATGGAATGCTAACATTATGCCAATCAAAGCTTTAGACGATACAGGGAATGGGATTGAAAGTGACATTGGAGAAGGTATTCGTTATGCTGTTGATCATGGTGCGAAAGTTGTAGTTTTATCATTGGGACTGCCTACCGCATCCCCATATTTGCGAGATATTGTTCAGTATGCGGAGGACAACGATGTATTAATTGTCGCAGCATCAGGTAATGATGGCTTGCAATCCGTTCAATATCCAGCTGCTTATCCCTCTGTTTTAGCAGTAGGTGGTTTGCATCTTGATAAGACCATTCATGAACGATCTAATTATGGACAAGAAATTGATGTAGCAGCACCTTATATAGCTTATACGACAGGGCTTGATGGAACTTATACTGTTCGTACTGGTACTTCAGTAGCTGCGCCTCAGGTTGCAGCAGCAGCAGCCTTGATTTGGTCGCAATATCCTGAACTGAAGCCTGATCAAATACGAAATTTAATCAGGCAAACAGCAGAGGATGTTCACGAATCAGGTTGGGATGAACATACTGGTTATGGACTATTAAGAATAGACCGGGCTTTAACTGAACTTGCGATTGCAGATATTTATGAAGAAAACAATAACAAAGAAGAGGCCAAACCACTTCAATTGGATGCGATGATGTCAGGTGCTTTAGAAGGGGACAATGATGAGGATTGGTTTTATATAGAAAGTAAATATGATGGAATTTTAAAAATCATTTTTGAATCTAGCAGTGAAGTTGATTTGAAAGATATTGAAATGATTTATCATTTTGATGATGAAACCATCATTTATGATTTGTCGCAGCAAGCTGAATTGTCAGTAAATGCAGATGAAGTTGGTTATATCCAAATAAAATATAAAAATCAAGAAGATCGAGAATTTCCTTATCAAGTTACTTCTGAATTTATTATAGAGGCAGATATGTATGAGGATAATGATGCTCAAGATAATGCATTTGATATCACTGGAACTAACCAAGAAATATTAGGTACATTTCATAAAATAAATGACAAGGATTGGTATGTGTTGGATGTCACACAAGAAGGTTCTTTGTCTATAGAATTATCTTCTAATACCAATCGTATGGATCTGAAATTGACCATTGTAAATCCAGATGGTACTTCTATGCCACCTATAGATAGAGGAGCTGCAGGAGAACCTGAATTCTATTATAATACTGTATTACCTGGGAAATACTATTTTTTAGTAGAAAACTATGAAGAAGAAGGCATGGATTCATTACCGATTAAAGGTAATTATTTATTTCAGATGACATATCTTCCTACATTTGTAGACCTTAATGAACCTAATGATAAAGCCTATCAAACAACAAAACTTGAGTTGAATTCTGAGTATAAAGGTGTTTTCAATAATGATTTAGATGAAGATTGGTTTTCATTTAGTATCAATGAAACAAAGGATATTAACATTGACTTAAGTTCCTTGCCGCAAGATCAAAATGTTACTTTGAGCGTATTGAACTCAATGCAGAATATAGTGTTTATAACCACGAATGAAGGACAAGACAACATCTATAAACAATTGGAAGGTTTACCTAGCGGTACTTATTATGTCAAACTTGAAACCAGCAGAGCTTTTGAATATCAAATGTATACTTTAAAAGTAATAGAGAAAAATATAGATGATATTTTTGATGATATAGAAACACATTGGGCTAAAGAAGAAATAGCAAAATTATGGGATAGAGGGATAGTTAACGGATCTGATGGTCTTTTTCTACCAGATGAAAACATCACACGTGCTGAAGCAATCACGATGGTTGTCAGGGCCATGGAGTTGAATGGATTAGAATCTAATTCATCTCCTTTTATCGATATAAACGAGGAACACTGGGCTTATGAATCTATATTAATAGCAAACCAAGAAGATTTAATTAATGGTTATCCAGATGGAACATTTGGTCCTAATCATAATTTGAACAGAGTTGAAGCAGTTAAAATCATCGCCAATTCCCTTGGTTTTGAAGGTATAGATGGAGAAGTACCATTTAACGATATTCCTGAAGGATACTGGGCTTCGGGTATACTAACTCAATTAAAAACAGAAGGATTAGTTAATGGATATTTAGATGGATCTTTTAAACCAACACAAGAAACAAGTAGAGCAGAGTTTGCAGTATTAATATATAAATTGTTATTAGAGTAGGAGATGTAATGCTTTTATGATAATGGATACAGCTGTGCAAAATATTACAAATATATTCATCGTATTGTTTAGTATCTTATTATGCTGGAGAGTGTTGCAATCATTTCGATTTGATGTTTTTATGAAAAATCCAAACAGCATTGAAGCAAAGTTATTAAAAGTAATCATTACAATCGTTATTGGTTATCAATTAGGGAGTTTTATTATTGATTATTATGATTGGTCCCAAGCTATAAGATATATTATTGGATAAAGTAGCAGAATAACATTTGTTTGAAATGTGAACAATGAAAAGTATATATTATATAACTGGACAAACATAAAAAGGAAATAAAAGTCAGTTGTTTCAATTTCAAGTGTGGTGTAAAATTAAAAAGATTGCAAACAATACAATTGATGCGCGGGGGTCAACAGAATGGAAAAAATAATCGTCCGCGGAGGCATACCATTATCTGGTACAGTCAAAATAAGCGGTGCCAAAAATGCTGTATTACCTATTATAGCCGCCTCAATATTAGCCAAAGATGGGGTTAGTGTAATAAAAGATGTTCCTCCTCTAGATGATGTTCTTACTATTGCCAAGGTGTTAGAGGCGATGGGAATAAATACCCAGTATGAAAATGAGGTTCTAAAAATAGATGCTAAACAAGTTAAAGCACATGAAGCACCTTACGAATTAGTAAGGAAGATGAGAGCATCTTTTTTAGTTGCAGGTTCATTATTAGGACGTGAAGGTTATGCTAAAATATCTTTGCCAGGGGGATGTGCGATTGGTACTCGTCCTATCGATCAACATCTAAAAGGTTTTGAAGCCTTAGGGGCGCAGATAGAAATTGGGCAAGGTTTTATTGAAGCAAGATCTAATGGAAGATTAAAGGGAGCTAAAATATACCTAGATGTGCCTAGTGTAGGTGCTACAGAGAATATCATGATGGCAGCTACGTTAGCAGAAGGTACTACAATTATTGAAAATGTAGCTAAAGAACCTGAGATTGTGGATTTAGCAAACTTTTTAAATGGGATGGGTGCTAAAGTTCGTGGTGCGGGCACTGGAATGATACGAATTGAAGGTGTTCAACAGTTGTCAGGAATTGAACATACAGTGATCCCAGATCGGATTGAAGCGGGTACATATATGATAGCAGCTGCAATTACAGGCGGCAGCGTTTTTATTGAAGGTGCAATAGAAGATCATTTAACACCCGTTATATCAAAGCTGCAGGAAATTGGAGTGAAGATTGATATTAATGAAAATGGGATACAGGTTTCCGCAGCAGAATCTTTAAAGGCTGTAGACCTAAAAACATTACCATACCCAGGGTTTCCTACAGATATGCAATCTCAAATGATGAGCTTATTAATGATTTCTGAAGGAACAAGTGTGGTTTCAGAATCATTATTTGAAAACCGTTTTATGCATGTAACTGAGTTTGAACGAATGAATGGTAAAATTAAAGTTGAGGGTCAAACAGCTGTAGTGACTGGGAATACTAAATTAATTGGTTCTAAGGTAAGCGCTACTGACTTAAGAGCAGGTGCAGCCTTGATATTAGCTGGTTTAGCGGCTGAGGGAGAAACTGAAATTTCTGATATTCATCACATTGATCGTGGTTATGTAAACGTTACTGAAAAATTAAAGCAATTAGGTGCGGATATTGGAAGGGTTAAATACCAAGAAAGTGAAAATATAAAGGAACAAAAGTCGATTGGGCGTGTATTGCCGATCCAACCAACAATGGCATAATTAAATAATTTTTTATATAACACTTTGTAAGAATAAAAGTCACCTTAAAGGTGGCTTTTTTTGATGTGTTTATAAAAAAATAGTATTTTTAAGGCTTATGAACTATATAGTAGGTTATAAATCAGATTTTCTATAGTAGTACTTTAGAAAAAATGAATGAAGAATTTCTTAAACGAAGTTCTAATCTAGGCTCAGTTTATATATATTATATTAGTTCATTTATATGGAGGTTATTTATGGCTAGTATACAAGAGTATTTAAGTAAACTCAGTCAAAGTACACTGAATAATAAAAAAAGTGAATCAATAAATGAAGAAATTAATAGAGCTAAACATGACTGGATTGCTGCAGAGAAAAAATTTAATTACGCTGTAGATAAAGATCAGATTGATTTTGCAATTTTTTCATTAGAAGCTGCAGAAAAAAGATATGAAATGTTATTGAAACAAGCTAAGAAGATGCAAACTTTAAATAAAGGGCAAATGGAAAATATATTGGAGGATTAAATATGGAATTGATATGGTATTTAATAATTGTAATTGTTGTTTTTGTGTTTATAATTAGTATCAGAAATTATAGAAGTTTAACAAAAGGGATAAATTATATATTTATTAACATTATTACTTCAGGTATTTTCATATATTTCATTAATCTAGTAGTTGAAAATGAAATAATACCAATTAACTCAACAGTTGTTGTTACAAGCAGCTTATTAGGAATTCCAGGGTTATTGGGTATTATCGGAATTAAGTTTTTAATTATTTAATAGAGGTTCAATTTATGGATAACTGCTTGTCTTTTGGATTGTTATTCCTGATAATTGGACAAACTCTATTAGAATTAAAAAAGTTATAAATAAGTGTTGACATGATAGTTTTTAATGTGTTATATTTATCAAGTCGCCGCTGAGACGGTCGACAAAAACAAAATAAAATGCTTGTTATATAGAGCATTGGA
>NZ_JAVAMP010000002.1 GCF_030730905.1 Chengkuizengella axinellae
GCCAGGGACAACAATAGAACATGGGGTTCGTGTACCGGGTACCCAATTTGAATTAGATCCTGTACAAGGGGCATTTAATATTGGAACCATGATTCGGTGGTTGGATTATAACGACACTTGGCTGGCGCAAGAATGGGGACACCCTTCGGATAACTTAGGTGCGATTCTGGCAGTGGCAGATTACATGAGTCGTGGGAGACTAGCAGAAGGAAGAGCACCATTGATCATGAAGGATGTGTTGACCGCATCGATTAAAGCCCATGAAATTCAAGGTGTCTTAGCGTTAGAGAACAGCTTGAATCGAGTGGGACTGGATCATGTATTGTTTGTGAAGGTGGCATCCACGGCGGTAGCCGCAACGATGTTAGGTGGTACTTTAGAGGAAGTCATGAATGCGGTTTCAAATGCTTGGATTGATAATGCTAGTCTTCGAACGTATCGTCATTTTCCAAACACAGGCTCAAGAAAATCTTGGGCAGCAGGGGATGCAACGAGCCGAGCAGTCTGGTTGTCCTTGATCGCGAAAAAGGGAGAAATGGGATATGCAACTGCACTGACAGCGGAAAAATGGGGATTCCAGGATGTATTGTTTAAAGGGGAGCAGCTCACGCTTGCACGTCCTTTGGATTCATACGTCATGGAGCAGGTATTGTTTAAAGTCTCTTTCCCGGCGGAGTTTCATGCGCAAACTGCGGTAGAGTGTGCTTTGAAGCTGCACGATGAAGTGAAGGATCGTTTGGATGATATTGATAAAATCACGATCAACACGCATGAGGCTGCCATTCGTATCATTGATAAAAAAGGACCATTAAAAAACCCAGCAGATCGAGATCACTGCTTGCAATATATGACGGCGATAGGATTGATCTTTGGGGATTTAACGGCAGAGCATTATGAAGAAGAAATCGCGGTGGACCCACGCATTGATGGATTACGAGAGAAAATGGTCGTAGAGGAAAACGAGCAGTACAGTGTGGATTATTTGGATGGCGATAAACGCTCCATAGCAAACGCCATACAGGTTCATTTTAAAGATGGGAGCACAACGGAAAAGATCGCAGTAGAATATCCATTGGGTCATCGTAAAAGACGTAGCGAGGCAAAACCAAAATTAGTAGAGAAGTTTGAACAAAACTTAGCGACTAGGTTCCCAACTAAAAAAGTAGAATCGATCGTTCAGCTATGTATGGATCAAACACGATTAGAAGAAACAGCTGTGCATGATTTTATGAAATTATTTAAAATTTAGTATTATAACCTCTTTGAAAAGAACTACAATAAATCTCTCTCAGTAGGCTTTAATCCTCTACTGAGAGAGAATTATAATTTTTATGAGTATGAATGGCAATATGACATCGATAGTGTAATAGGAGGGTTAGAATGGCATGGTTAATAGAAGAAGGTAGTACTCAGTCTGAATTAGCACAGAGATTTAAGGACCTAATGAATTCAAATACAATTCTTAAAATACCAGGTGTCCACAATGGAATGGCTGCATTGATTGCTAAAAGTGTAGGATTCCAAAGTTTGTACTTATCAGGAGCTGCCTACACCGCTAGCCGTGGATTGCCAGATTTGGGTATTGTAAGTTCAGATGAAGTTGCAACCTGTGCTCGTGACTTAATAAGAAATACAAATTTACCCTTATTAGTAGATATTGATACAGGTTTTGGTGGAATATTGAATGTTGCTCGCACTGCTAGAGAGATGGTAGAAGCCCGAGTAGCAGCTGTACAAATAGAGGATCAGGAATTACCCAAAAAATGCGGTCATTTAAATGGTAAAAAGCTAGTTTCAACTAGAGATATGATGCAAAAAATTCGTACCTTGAAAGAGGTTAGTCCTTCTTTGATTGTGATCGCTCGTACTGATGCTAAAGATGTTGAAGGGATGGAGGCAGCTATAGAAAGAGCAAACTGTTACGTAGAAGCAGGTGCAGATGGTATTTTTCCAGAAGCATTAAGATCGGAAGAAGAATTTCAAACAATGAACCGATTTATAAAAGCACCATTGCTAGCAAATATGACTGAATTTGGGAAAACACCTTACTATACTGCAAAACAATTTGAGCAATGGGGATATCAAATGGTCATTTATCCAGTTACATCGTTAAGAGTTGCAGCTAAAGCGATGGAGCAAGTTTTTACAGAAATTTTGGAAACAGGCACCCAAGTTAAATCCCTTAAAAAGATGCAAACGAGAGAAGAACTGTATGATAGAATTCTTTACTATGCTTATGAAGATTTAGATGAGAGTATTGCCCAAACTATACTGCCTAGAGATAACCATCCCATCAAAAATAAAAATAAGGTAAAATAATTCCTCTATTTTCATTTCACAAGAAAGTTCAACGAGTTTTCTATCATTTTATTATATTAGATTCGATAGGGATTTATTAAGTGAACAACTGTTTAATAATAAAGTGGATACTTATGTTTATCTATGAAAATCAGAACAATTAAGTATCCACAATAGGTATTAAATTGTAATATTAATAGGATTTGATCTTTCTTACATATACTTTTTGCGGGATGTTCTAATCCCGCAAAAGTAATAGGTCGATCATAACCTGCCACCTCCATGTGGCAATTCCGACACCAGTTCATCCATGAACTAGGAATTCTAAGAAGATTTACATCACTTTTGTAGGTATGTTGTTAATGTGGGGTCCCGAAAAGTATTCGGATTTCTCTCCAAAGAATCTTCTTCACTTTTTGGGGTGCTTTATAGTTGTTTGTCATCCACTTCATTTAACCAAGCCTCAATCTCACCTACTACGGACTGAACACAACCATTCTCAAATGGTGATATCAAACTTGCTTCGGTTACAAGCTCTACAAATGATTTACTTCCCCCTAATTTACACAAGTGTAAATAATCATCCCATGCTTCAGCAGGGTTTTCAGCTGATCTTTTCCAAAATTGCAAAGCGCAAATTTGAGCTAGGGTGTAGTCAATATAGTAAAATGGAATTTTGAATATGTGGGATTGTTTGTGCCAAAAACCTCCATTTTCTAGATACTCATTGTCATCATACATGCGATGAGGCAAATATGTTTTTTCAATTTCTCTCCACTTAGCTTTTCTTTGCTGTGGAGTAGCTTGCGGGTAATCGTATACAAAATGCTGGAACTCATCAACAGCTACACCATATGGTATAAACAAAATAGCTCCACTTAAGTGAGAGAACTTATATTTCTCGGTGTTTTCTTCAAACAGCAATTCCATCCATGGCCAAGTTAGAAATTCCATGCTCATAGAATGAATTTCACATGCTTCAGCTGTAGGCCATTGATATTCAGGTATATTCAATGAACGACTCGTATAAACCTGAAAGGCGTGACCAGCTTCATGTGTTAGAATGTCTATATCATCTGAAGTCCCGTTGAAGTTAGCAAATATAAATGGAGACCCATACTCGTTAATATAAGTGCAGTAACCACCACCAGCTTTTCCTTTTTTACTAACTAAGTCCATTAATTCATTGTTGGCCATAAATTGAAAGAATTCATTTGTTTCAGGAGATAGTTCTTTGTACATCTTCTTCCCTTGATTAACAATCCATTCTGCATCACCTTTTGGAGCAGCGTTGCCAGTCTTAAAGTCAAAGCCTTCATCATAATTGTATAAATTTGGTACATTAATACGTTCTTGCTGTCTTTTACGAAGTTTTGTAGCTAAAGGTACAATGATTTCTCTAACTTGTTTTCTAAAGTTGGCAACCATCCTAGCATCATAATCTGTTCTCGTCATTCTGTTATAACCTAACTCAGTGAAAGTTTTGTATCCTAAGGATTTAGCGATTTTTGTACGTATTTTAACTAATTGGTCATAAATGTCGTCTATTTTTTCTTCATGCTCAACAAAAAAGGCAGTTCTAGCATTATCTGCTTTTTTACGAATAATACGATCAGAGGATTGGCTATAAGCACTCAGCTGTGTTAAGTTTAGCTCTTCACCTTCGAATTGAATTTTTGCTGACGCCATTAATTTAACATAATCACTAGATAATTTATTTTCTAATTGTAGATCTTCGATAATTTCAGGTGAAAAAGTTTTTAATGTCAGTTCAGCCAAATCAAAGAGTTGCCTACCGAATTTTTCTTCTAGTTGATCACGGAACTTTGAATTTACTAATGCTTTATATAATTTACTCGTTATATCCTGCATAATCGGTGTGTTTTCATCCATAAATTCTTGTTCTTTTTTGTAAAACTCATCATTCGTATCCACAGTATGTCTTATGTATACTAGCTGACTCATAGAATCGAAAGAATTGCGGATATGATTTATTTTATTCATGGTCTGGATTTGAGCTTCTGCATGGTCTGCATTTTTAAATTGCTGTAACAATCCTTTGAACTGTTGTTTAATATCTTCTAAATTAGGTCTTACATATTCCATTTCACTAAATTTCACACTATTTTTAAATTCCATAACATCCATCCATTTCTGTTCGAATTTAAATCCACTATATATATATTCCATATAAACGTTGAATTCCTCCCTCATTTTTAATTCTTTTTGAAAAGGGGGAATTGACAACTAGTTTATTTTTCATCATGGTCTGGAAACACTTAATAACAATAACAACCATAATATATGTCATAATATTCTAATTCGCGTTATACTTAAAATAGGAGGGATTTTAAATGAGTATAAGTATAGGTTTTGATCCCAATTTCTTAGGTGAAGATTTCATGATAAAAGTTCCAAGACTTATTGGACAAACGAAAATAGATGCATTAAATGATGGAGAAATGTTTCACTATACACATTTTTCTTTAGTGATGAATAATAAGCGTAGATTTTTAGTTTATGGAGCTAACAATGTAGATAAAAATACAATGAAAAATATTAGGCGAGGCGATGACTGGCACTTTTGTGAACGGATTGGTGTTGAGAATCAGATTGGGAATGAATTGTACCGCAATAACCCTTGGGACCGAGGACATATGGTTCGCAGAAGAGATGTATGCTGGGGGAGCATAGAAGAAGCAAAACAAGCAAATTTTGATTCATTTTGCTGGGGGAATATTGTTTTACAGCACGGTGAAATTAATCAAGGGATATGGAATCAAATTGAAAACTGGATTTTAGAACATGAAGATAATTATATGAAGAAAATCTCCATATTTACGGGTCCTATTTTTACAGATCAAGATAGAGAATACTGTGGAGTAGATCAAAAGTTGGATTGTGGTATCCATATACCAGCTGGATTTTGGAAAGTCATGTTTTATGTAAATAGAAAAAGAAAGCTGCGTTCGTTAGCCTTTGTAATTAAGCAGGATGATTTTTGGTTTAATGAGTATGGAAAGTTGTTTAAAACGATTGAAAATTATCAGGTTCCACTCAACATGATTAGTCAAATTACAGGTATTGAGTTTGAGGATGTTTTATATGAAACGAACCCATTATTTTTTTGGGGGAACCAATTTACATTTACTAATAGTATAAGTACTCCAGAATTTTATAGTATTCGTGACAAAAAAGATCTAGTGATCATGCGTGAAAGATAATTGGAATCGATGAAACATTATATAAGAAACTTAGAAAAACAATGAACACAAGACGGAGGAATATATGCAACTCAACATGATAGAAATAGTAGGCACTAAGGTTACACTAAGAGATTTAACAGAAAAAGATGTTCAGCTAATGTATTATTGGAATTACGAGGCGGAGGATAGAGAGCATATAAAGTGGAATGGCCCATACTATCCAAGACCAGAAAAGACGCTAGAGCAATTTGTAGAAGATCATAAAAATGATTTACTAAAAGTAGGCACTGATCAACCGAGGAAAGTTTTAGTCATTGAAGTGAATGGTAAGCTAGTTGGTACAGTCGGTTGGTATTGGGAGGATGAGTGTACAAACTGGCTCAGTAACGGCATTGTCATTTATGATTCAAATTATTGGTCAGGTGGTTATGGAACAGAGGCCTTTTCATTATGGACGGATTATATTTTTGAACATATGGACGTTGTAAGAGTAGGAATATCTACTTGGTCAGGTAATGAAAGAATGATAGCGTTGGCCAGTAAAATGGGTATGAGCATGGAAGGTAGAATTCGAAAAGCTAGAATCGTTGATGGGGAGTATTTTGATTCAGTTAAGATGGGGATGTTACGAGAAGAGTGGGAAGCTTTGAAAAGGGGAACTAGAAATTGAAAAAAGTGAGACTATGCCATGAGATTATCTATGAATAGTGAAAATGTGTTAGGACTGGAGATCAAAGACTAACATTGATTACTTAGAAACGATTGAAAATGAAGACTTGGAGTGGGAATATCATGAATAAGTTTAGTATTGCAAGTAAGGGGAATTCCTGTTCATAATGGAGTTCCCCTTTTTTTAAAACTATATGTAGAGAAATGTTCGAGCATAGTTTCAAATATATTGGTGAATCCATACTCTAGTGATCTGATAGGCTTTTCTCCATCGCATCAGCAATTTGAATAGACTCATGTTGATTGGTTGTTCTTAATCCATGAATCGCATTCTTCCTTCTTTCAATTGGATGATTTTGATTTAACTTAAATTTACATTGTATGTTCTTAATTTCAATTTCAAATCCTACTATATGCTTCACTAAATTTTGGTTATATTCAGAAGAAATATCAACTTTCCAAGGGGTTTCAAATCCGGATTCATATGTATCCACCATCGATTCTAGTTGGTTCATGACTGTTTCCCCATTATTTTGAATAACAAACTTACCATAAATGTGTACGGCCATATAATTCCAAGTAGGTACTGTATTTTCTTCTGCGTACCACTGTGGAGAGATATAAGCGTGAGGCCCTTGAAATATTATTAAAACCTCATCTCCTTCTAACTCCTTCCACTGTTGATTGGCTCTTGCCATATGTCCATATAACTTCTTGGCTTTTTGATCAATAGAAAAAGGTAAATGTGAAGCAGAAAGTCTATCATGACTGGAAATTAACATGCCAAAGCTATTTTGTTTTAAAAATTCATAAATTTGTTGTTCATCTTCTATTTTAAAGTGTTTTGGTGTGTACATTTGTTTACCTCCTAATCTAGGATTTGTTTTTGATTTTTTTAAGAATCTAATTGATGGGATTACGTGGTTTATAAGTACAAGCAATGATCCGCCGTGTGGTTCATAAATAGCACTATCAGTTTCACCGGTAATCTTAGAAAAACTGATTATTCTTTTGGGTTAAGAGTCGTAAAGGATTTTCACGCCCTTTTACCTCACGGCTCTTTTATTTTTAACTCAACATTCTTTAAAGAATCCTTTTCATGAACAAGTGAGACTACAATTAATTCCTATAATCATTAGCAATATACTTAAGAAATATGGTACTTTAGCAGCTATATCTTCGAGAGTTGTTGCAAGATATCCTGGAGGTTTAGACCATTCTTCTAGATGTGGAACTTAATTAACATTTGCTAAATGAATCCTGAATCAAACCAAATAAAATTGTACCAGAAAGAATGAATACACTTCCGATATACCTAAAAGATTTAAACAAGAAAACTTCCTTTCTTAATTCACTTTTCTATTGAATATATTACCATATTATTTCTAGCAAAGATTCATTAAATCACAATTCTATTTCACCTTAAATTAATGCCAAAACAGTGTTGAAATTAGTATATTAGAAGCTTATAAACAAACAAAATCCTAAGCTCACACTAATCTGAGCTTAGGATTAAAATGAATGACTTTTATAATCAAAGAATTAGATTAAGGGTTAAATAAGATAGATTGTTCAAATGATATTCATTGTTTCTAGTCTACTTTTGGTTCCAATAATGCGTTAACTGTACTCTGTTCAAT
Organism: Chengkuizengella axinellae; assembly: GCF_030730905.1. Lineage (GTDB taxonomy): Bacteria > Bacillota > Bacilli > Paenibacillales > KCTC-33759 > Chengkuizengella > Chengkuizengella axinellae. The sequence continues at coordinate 7,814 of NZ_JAVAMP010000002.1, forward strand.
TTTTACATCATCTACTCCAGCCTCTACCAAGCTGCCGCCAGCAGCATCCGCAGCTTCAAATTGCAGCTGAATGGTTTGACCTGCATAGGCAGATAAGTCTATTGTTTGATTAGACCAATTTGCATCTTGATCAACACCTGCACCAAGTTCTTCAAAAAGTGTAACCTCATTTCCATTTGCTTGGATAACACTCAAGCTGAAGAAATCCGCACTGGTGGCATTTGAATAATGACTAAAATAACTTGAGAAAGTTAAAGTTAAGTTTCCGTCTGCTGGTAAAGTAATTTCAGGAGAAAGAATCGATGTATTTCCATTATCTATATCATTTGCCCCAACGGAGCTTCCGGCACTTGCACCAGTTACCAGTCCAAAACTTCCACTAGTTGTCGTTCCTAATTGTTTGCTTCCACTGTAACTTGTAGATTGAGGATTAGCTCGTTCCCACATTCCAGTAGTAGCAGAGTCACTACCGTTAGGATCTGAAGTCCATCCTTTATCAGATTCAAAATCATCTTCAAACACTACAGTTGGATCTGGATCGGGATCAGGGACGTCCCCTCCACTAACTGCACTAAATGCATTAATTCTACCATGTTCCCAATAAGTACCTGTACCTGGAATTGGGTCTGCTGTACTTTCAATGGCAGCTCTTATTTCAGTATTTGATAAACCTTGAGATGCAAGCAAGCCAGCTAAACCTGCTGTATGTGGTGAAGCCATTGATGTTCCGCTTAATGAAGTGTAACCTCCACCAAGCTGAGTTGACATAATATCCTCACCAGGAGCAGCTACATCTACCCAATCACCATAAGTAGAAAACCATGCTATATCATCATTTGAATCTGTAGCAGCAACTGCCAATGAATTTGTGTAGTAAGCAGGATAATGTGGGTTAGAAGTACCTGCGTTTCCAGCCGCCGCTATAACTACTACACCTTGATTCCATGCATAGTTAACTGCATCTTCAACAGCGCTTGAAGGAGACGTGCTTCCTAGACTTAAGTTAATCACATCTGCGCCGTTATCAGCTGCATAAGTAATTCCATTAGCAACACCAACATTTGTTCCACTTCCAAATTGATCTAATACACGTACTGCCATGATTTGAACATCTGGAGCAACACCAGCAACACCAGTTCCATTATCAGTAATAGCTCCAACTGTACCTGCTACATGAGTTCCGTGTCCGTGCTCATCGGAAGCATCACTGTCATTATCTATGAAGTCATAACCTTGTATAACCTTTCCTGCTAAATCCTCATGATTATCTTGCACTCCAGTATCGATAACTGCCACTACTACATTTGAGCTGCCAGTTGTGATGTCCCACGCGCTTTCAGCTTCCATAATTTGAGGTCCATATTGGCTGCTTGAATAAAGTGGGTCATTAGGAATAAAAAGAGCTTCATATTCAACAATAGCTTCAGCGTATTCAACATCTGCTCTGTTTTTATAGCTTTTTAATGCTTTTTCTACAGATTTTCCTTTTACTTTTACAACTTCAAAGTTAATTTGTTCGTTTGTCATTGTAATCTCAGCATTTTCTTCTAGATGGATTTGGTTTTTCTTTTCTTTAGAAGTTTTTTCTTTAAATTTAACTATGATTTCACTTTCTTCAGCTTTAGCGTTGTTCGATTCCGCTGTAGCGCTTGATACGGCTAAAGTAAAAATGAGTGCAATAGCCATAATAACAGAAAAAAACGATTTTAATTTCATTGATTACCCTCCGAAAATATATTTTTGTTATAAAAGCCATCCTTTCTATCTATCTCATTAACCCCAGGTGACACATTTACAAAATATTAATAATAATGTAAAAATATTACATAATTTTATATTTTTTTAACCATTTTGATGATTATGCATGTGCCTTTTATTCGCTCAATGTATTAAATCTATCCCTTGTTAATGAAGCAGTTAATTGATACATAACCAATGCACCACGTTAAATTGGTAAAAAAAATAAAAAATGAAATATATTACTATTTTTCTTCTTTTCATATATAATAGAATTATAGAAGTTATTTAACTGCATCACGATGGAAGCGCATACATTATAAATATAACCTTATCATCCAATGGAATTAAGGAGGATTTTTTATGGGGAAAACAGTGATATTAAGTGCAGTTCGCACACCTTTTGGGAAATTTGGAGGGAGTTTAAGTTCTTTAAAAGCGGTCGAGTTAGGCGGTTTTGCTGTTAAGGAAGCGCTAGTTCGTGCTGGAATGAAACCAGAAGAAGTAGATGAAGTTATTTTGGGCTCTGTTTTGCAAGGGGGACAAGGACAAATCCCGTCACGACAAGCTGCTCGATTGGCTGATATACCTTGGGAAGTGAAAACGGAAACGATAAATAAAGTTTGTGCTTCTGGATTAAGAAGCATTACTATAGGAGACCAAATTATCCGATCTGGAGATGAAGATGTGATTTTGGCCGGTGGTATGGAATCCATGAGTACTGCACCTTATTTTATGGAAAATACTCGCTGGGGATTAAGGATGGGAGACAGCAGTATGAAAGACCTCATGATTCATGATGGTTTGACCTGCAGTTTTTTTGGTGTGCACATGGGGACATATGGGAACGAGGTTGCAGAAGAATATGGAATAACTCGTGAGGAGCAGGATGAATGGGCTTATCGAAGTCATATGAAAGCACTAGCAGCGATCGAAGATGGGAAGTTGGCCGAAGAAATTGTTCCAATAGAAATTTCAGATCGTAAAGGTAAGACCTTAATCATAGATACAGATGAAACGCCAAGAAAAGATACATCATTAGATAAGCTCTCAGCATTAAAACCTGTATTTGGACATACAGGAACGATTACTGCTGGAAATGCCCCTGGTGTGAATGATGGAGCAGCTGCACTTGTATTAATGGATGAAGAGCGGGCTCATAATGAAGGCAGGCAACCTCTAGCAAGGATATTAGGACATGCGGAGGTGAGTGTTGAAGCAAAAGACTTTCCAAAAACACCTGGACTTGTTATTAACAAACTATTGAAGAAAACTAAGAAAACAGCAGAGAATATTCATCTGTTTGAAATTAATGAAGCCTTTGCAGCAGTGGCCTTAGCAAGTCAGCAAATTGCTTCTTTGGATGCAAGTAAAATCAATGTGAATGGGGGAGCAGTTGCTCTTGGACACCCTATTGGAGCAAGTGGTGCAAGGATAGTCACCACATTAGTTCATGAGTTGAGAAGGCGTGGTGGTGGCTTAGGAATTGCAGCTATTTGTAGTGGTGGAGGACAAGGGGATGCGATTTTAGTAGAAGTATAACGCTTAACATGCTCTTTATTAACATAGATTCATATATCTTGGATAAATCATGATGGAGAGGAGTTTATAAATGGATATTCAAAAAATTATGGTCATTGGGGCAGGTCAGATGGGAGCCGGGATAGCACAAGTTTGTGCGGTGTCAGGGTTTCATGTTTTTTTAAATGATATAAATCAAGAGGGGTTGGATAAAGGGATTGAATCGATTGAAAAAAATCTTTCACGACAAGTAGCAAAAGAACGTATGTCGACCGAACAAAAACAGGCGGCAATAGATCGTATTACACCAGTCCTGAATTTAGAAGAGGCAAGTGGTGTTGATCTTGTAATTGAAGCAGCGATTGAAAATATGGAGATAAAATCAAACATCTTTGCTGAGTTAGATTCTATTGCACCGTCACACACGATCCTAGCAACAAACACATCCTCACTGCCAATTACAGAGATCGCAGCCGCAACAAACCGTCCTGAAAAAGTGATAGGAATGCATTTTATGAATCCTGTACCTGTCATGAAGCTAGTAGAAATTATTCGAGGTTTGGCAACGAGTGATGAAGTGTTTGATTTAATTGAGGATTTAACAAAAAAGCTGAACAAAGTACCTGTAGAGGTGAATGATTTTCCTGGGTTTGTTTCTAATCGAATTCTAATACCGATGATCAACGAAGCAATCTATACAGTGTATGAGGGAGTTGCAACACCAGAAGCGGTTGATGATGTGATGAAATTAGGCATGAATCATCCGATGGGTCCGCTGACACTAGCTGATTTTATCGGTCTTGATACATGTTTGTATATTATGGAGATTTTACATGACGGCTTTGGTGATGATAAATATCGTGCATGTCCATTACTTAGGAAATATGTGAAAGCGGGTTGGTTAGGTAGAAAATCGGGGAGAGGTTTTTATATATATGACTAATAGTCAAAAAATGTACAGAAAAAGGGTTGCCTACAGTCACTGTTAAATGATTTGTACTATTTTTGAATACAAAGTGAATGTTAGGGGGGATGAAAGTTGAACCTTAGATTTACTCAAGAGCAAGAAATACTACGCAAAATGGTTCGAGATTTTTCAGAATCGGAAATTGCTCCTTTTATAGATCGAATGGAGGAAGGAGAGTTTCCCAAAGAGATCATTAACAAAATGTCAGAGCTAGGTTTGATGGGGATTACAATACCTGAACAATACGGTGGAACAGAAATGGATTTTATTTCTTATATAATAGCTATTCATGAAATTTCTAAGGTAAGTGCTACGCTAGGTGTTATTCTATCTGTTCATACTTCGGTTGGGACTAATCCGATTCTTTACTATGGAACAGAGGAGCAAAAGAAAAGGTATATACCGAAACTAGCTTCTGGGAAATATTTGGGTGCCTTTTGTTTAACAGAATCTAGTTCTGGATCAGATGCAGCGAGTCTTAAAACTAAAGCAAAGAAACAAGGAGATTATTATATATTAAACGGTTCGAAGATGTTTGTGACTAATGGTGGTGAAGCAGACACGTATGTTTGTTTTGCAAGAACGGATCAGTATGAAACAGGAAGTCGTGGAATCTCTGCCTTTATTATAGAAAAGGATACACCGGGTTTAGTATTTGGAAAAGATGAACAAAAAATGGGGTTGCATGGGTCGAGAACTGTTCAATTGATGTTTGAAAATATGAAGGTTCCAGCAGCAAATTTATTAGGGGAAGAAGGAGAGGGCTTTAAAATTGCACTGGCTAATCTGGAAATCGGTCGAATAGGCATTGCCGCACAGGCATTGGGCATTGCAGAAGCAGCGCTAGAACATGCTATAAAGTATGCCAAAGAACGTGAGCAATTCGGCAAGCCAATTGCGGATCAACAAGGAGTTGGGTTTAAGTTGGCAGATATGGCTACGCTTGTAGAGTCTGCAAGATTGTTGGTATATCGCTCAGCTGATTTAAAATCGCAAGGTTTACCGTGTCGGAAAGAAGCATCTATGGCAAAATTATGTGCATCCAAGGCAGCTATGGAAGTGACAACAGAAGCAGTTCAAGTATTCGGTGGTTACGGCTACACAAAGGATTATCCTGTAGAACGTTTTTTTAGAGATGCAAAGGTGACCCAATTGTATGAAGGAACTAGTGAGATCCAAAGGATTGTAATTAGCAAAGAACTTTAACACTTAATAGATGAAAGGTTGAATGAGATATGCATTTTAAATTATCAGAAGAACACCAAATGATTCAAACGATGATTCGTGATTTTGCAAATAATGAAGTTGCACATTCAGCGGCAGATCGTGATGAAGAGGAACGTTTTGACCGAGAGATTTTTGATAAAATGGCTGAACTGGGTTTAACAGGAATCCCATGGCCTGAACGTTATGGTGGTATTGGTATCGATTATTTAGCGTACTGTATAGTAGTTGAAGAGCTTTCGCGTGTATGTGCTTCAACTGGTGTTACATTATCTGCACATACGTCACTAGCTGGATGGCCTATATATACGTATGGAACAGAAGAACAAAAGCTGAAATATCTAAAACCAATGGCGTTGGGTAAAGCTATTGGAGCATATGGTTTAACAGAGCCTGCTTCTGGCTCAGATGCAGGAGGAATGAAAACAACGGCTAAATTGGATGGCAATCATTATATACTCAATGGTTCAAAGATATTTATTACAAATGGGGGTATTGCAGATTATTATGTTGTTTTTGCACTTACCGATCCTTCACAAAAACAAAGGGGAACAAGCGCTTTTATTATAGAAAAGGATTTTAAAGGTTTTTCAGTGGGGAAGAAAGAAAGTAAGTTGGGTATTCGCTCTTCACCTACTACAGGAATTATTTTTGAAGATTGCGTGGTTCCTAAAGAGAATCGATTAGGAGATGAGGGTGAAGGATTTAAGATTGCAATGAGAACATTAGATGGAGGGCGAAATGGAATTGCTGCACAAGCTGTAGGCATTGCACAAGGTGCATTGGATGCTGCAACGGAATATGCAAAAGAAAGATATCAGTTTGGCAAACCAATCATCCAACAGCAAGGAATTAGCTTTAAACTAGCAGATATGGCTACAAGTATTGAAGCTGCAAGATTACTAACCTATCAAGCGGCTTGGTTGGAGTCAGAAGGCATGCCGTATGGGAAAGAGTCTGCAATGTCAAAGCTATATGCAGGTGATACTGCAATGAAAGTAACAACGGAAGCGGTGCAAATATTTGGAGGATATGGGTATACAAAAGATTATCCTGTAGAACGTTATATGAGAGATGCTAAAATTACCCAGATTTATGAAGGGACTCAAGAGATTCAAAAATTAGTCATTTCAAGAATGTTAACAAAGTGATTTTGAATAAAAGTGTGAAACACGAGAAGACCTAATGAACAGCGAAGGGGGCATTCCTGTTGAGTAATGAAGAAATATATCGTCCACAAAATCATATTCGGTTCGTCACCGCATCAAGTTTATTTGATGGTCATGATGCATCCATTAATATTATGAGGCGAATATTACAGGCTAGTGGCGCGGAAGTGATCCACTTAGGTCATAATAGATCGGTAGAGGAAGTAGTGAATGCAGCCATTCAAGAGGATGTGCAGGGAATTGCGATCTCCTCTTATCAAGGTGGCCATGTGGAGTATTTTAAGTACATGTACGATTTATTAAATGAAAAGGGTGCTTCTCAAATTCGAATTTATGGAGGCGGAGGCGGGGTCATTATTCCTCGTGAAATGAAGGAACTCCATGATTACGGTATTGCGGGGATTTTTTCACCCGAGGATGGCAGAACATTAGGATTGCAAGGTATGATTAATAAAATGCTTGAAGAATGTGATTGCTCTACCATTCATTCAGATATATTAGATGAGATAGATAAATTAAACAATGGAGAAACAATTGCTATTTCTAAGTTGATCACCGCTGCTGAAATGCAAGTTAGTCAATCCTATAAACCAGCACTAGAGGCAATAGAGAGGGTGAAAGGACTAACTCAGCAGGTTCCTGTAATTGGTATAACAGGAACTGGAGGAGCGGGTAAAAGCTCACTTACCGATGAACTTATTCGTAGATTTATAAATGAAATTCCAAATAAAAAGATAGCTGTATTATCCGTGGATCCAACGAAACAAAAAACAGGTGGGGCATTATTAGGTGATCGAATTAGAATGAATGCCATTTTTTCATCAAGAGTTTATATGAGGAGTTTGGCAACTAGAGGATCGAAGTCTGAACTCTCTTTAGCTATTCATGATGCACTATCTGTTGTTAAAGCCGCAAACTTTGATCTTATTATTGTAGAAACGAGTGGAATTGGCCAAGGAGATGCGGAAATCTCTCAAATATGTGACCTTAGCTTATATGTCATGACAAGTGAATTTGGAGCCCCATCTCAGCTTGAAAAAATCGATATGTTGGATTTTGCAGATTTAATTGTGATTAATAAATTTGAGAGAAAAGGCTCAGAGGATGCAAAAAATCAAGTACAAAAACAATATCAACGCAGCCATATGTTATTTGACAAAGATTTAAATGACATGCCTGTTTATGGTACGATTGCTAGTCAATTTAATGATGCTGGCACAAATTCGCTGTTTGTTGCTTTGCTTGAAAAACTGAATCAAAAATTGAATTTAGATTGGTCGACTTCTTTAATAAAGGTTAAAGATGTTGAAAAGCAAAATATTATCATACCTAATGAGAGGAGATATTATCTAAGGGATATTTCAGATACAGTCAGGCGATATCATCAAAAAGCAGAAGAGCAGGAGCTTGCTGCTCGTAAATTGTTTCAAATTGAAGGTACAATTCATATCTTAAAAGAAAAAGATGGTGAGATTACGGACTCCCTGCAAGTTATTTCGGAGGAATATAACAATCAGTTAACTACTTCAACAAAGAAGATTTTAGCTCAGTGGAAGGACCAAAAACGGAAGTATGCATCAAAGCAATTTATTTCAAAAGTACGTGATAGAGAAATTGTTACTGAATTAACAACAACAAGTTTATCCGGATTACAAATTCCTAAAGTTGTTTTGCCGAAATTTAAAGATTATGGAGAGATTGTTCGTTGGGTATATAAAGAAAATGTGCCTGGCTCCTTCCCATATACAGCAGGAGTATTTCCTTTTAAACGTCAGGGGGAAGATCCAAAACGTCAGTTTGCAGGTGAAGGGACCCCTGAAAGAACAAATCACCGCTTTCACTTTTTATCGAAGGATGATAAAGCCAAACGATTAAGCACGGCGTTTGACTCCGTTACTTTATATGGAGAGGATCCAGATTTCCGACCTGACATCTATGGAAAAGTTGGGGAGAGCGGGGTGAGTATTTGTACACTTGATGATATGAATAAACTGTATGCAGGATTTGATTTATGTGCTCCAAGCACCTCTGTGTCCATGACGATTAACGGACCTGCGCCGATTATTCTAGCCATGTTTCTGAACACAGCCATCGAGCAGCAGGTACAAAAGCTAGAAGGAGATTTAAGTCGATCTTTAACAAAAGAAGAGTATGTCGATGAAAAAAATAAAACGCTGCAATCTGTGAGAGGTACGGTGCAAGCTGATATCTTAAAAGAGGATCAAGGGCAAAACACCTGTATATTTTCAACTGAATTTGCATTGCGCTTAATGGGGGATATTCAGGCCTATTTTATAGACAACAATGTTCGAAATTATTATTCTGTATCGATCTCTGGATATCATATTGCAGAAGCAGGTGCCAATCCAATTTCGCAGTTGGCTTTTACTTTATCTAATGGCTTTACATATGTTGAATACTATTTAAGTCGAGGAATGGACATTGATGATTTTGCTCCTAATTTATCGTTCTTTTTCAGTAATGGACTTGATCCAGAATACACAGTTATTGGTCGAGTCGCTCGCCGCATCTGGGCAACGGTCATGCGTGATAAATATGGAGCAAATGAGCGAAGTCAAAAGCTGAAGTATCATGTGCAAACATCAGGGAGATCGCTACATGCACAGGAAATTGATTTTAATGATATAAGAACTTCCTTGCAAGCATTGATGGCATTACAAGACAATTGCAATTCTTTACACACCAATGCGTATGATGAAGCGATCACTACACCAACAGAGGAATCTGTCAGACGTGCAATGGCCATTCAAATGATCATTACAAAAGAACATGGATTAACAAAAAACGAAAATCCGATGCAAGGATCTTTTATAATAGAAGAACTTACAGATTTAGTTGAGGAAGCTGTATTGCAAGAATTTGAAAGAATCAATGACCGTGGTGGAGTGTTGGGCGCAATGGAAACACAGTATCAGCGAGGTAAAATTCAAGAAGAGTCTATGTATTATGAAATGAAAAAACATTCTGGAGAGTTGCCGATCATAGGAGTTAACACCTACGTGAATCCGAATCCACCATCTGATGAAGAAGTGAATAACATGGAGTTAGCAAGGGCGACAAAAGAAGAAAAAGAAACACAGATACGTAATTTGGAAGATTTTCAACAGCGAAACAGCGAACATTCTAGTATTGCTTTAAATCGTCTGAAAACAAAAGCTATAAATGGAGAAAATATTTTTGAGGAATTGATGGATACGGTGAAAGTAGCCAGCTTAGGTCAAATTACTAGAGCTCTATATGAGGTTGGTGGGCAGTATAGACGCAATATGTAAAAAGTGATGAGTCCTTTTTGTTATGAAAGCAAAAATGAAAAGACCTAGTTTGAGTAGTTTTTTATTAAAACAGTTTATGATGTGTAACATTATAAAGACAATAAGTTACAGGGTAGATAAAGTAGAATTATTAGCTTTATCTATCCTTTTTTATGTTTTTCATTACATATTGAAAAAAATGCGAAAGCTGAGATCATGAATGTTTTAAATCAGTATTACACTGATGATTATTCAGAGACAATATTTAGTTGGTACTTCATTGAGGAGATGAATTATTATCAATTAAGAGCAACTGATAATTTTTTAATTAGTCACTACATTGTCTCCGTACAAAATGACGAAAATCTGAATTTTGAATTACATCAAGATATTGATAGTTATGAGTTAAAAGTTACTATACCAAGTAATTCTTTTTATTCTTTATTTCTGGGGACAGATGAAATAATTGACTATACCATTGATAAAAAAGATTATCTTATTACAACTGAAAATGAATTAAAAGCGATTTTTTTAAATAATAAAGATACTGATGAAATTCAAATCCCTCACCATCTATCAGTTATTACTAAATTAGAGCAATTACGAGTCAACAGTAGAGGTGATTTACGAGGGGATAGCCTAGTCAAGGCAACACAAGGTTGTTCACCAATACAATCATGCTTATTGTGTTGAGTATGAATTCTTAGGTTTACGGTGGATAGTATTAAAATAAATCTTGAGTGGGCAGAAAAGATACTTATTTAAAAGATTGTTTATTATAAAAAGTAGAGAAATTTTATGGTAAGTTTGATTATAATCATTTACTCTATTTAATAAAGATTAATGATGATTTATTGTTGATATTAGTAAATGTTCAAATGATTGTTAGGTTGAACTGAAACTACATAAATCCATCTGTTTGGTTTTTAAAAAGTATAGGCGGTGAAAAATGTTGATTTAGTAATAAATTATTAATTTTAAGAAAAGGAAAAATGTCAGTAAATTAAACGGATGTCATTTTTGTTTGTATAGAAAATAGAGTATTGTCAAGTATTCCTAGTGAAAGATGAAAAGGATTGAAACTTTGAAATACCACATAATCTTTAGAATACTGTAAATACAAGGCACAAGGCTAGAAATATCATCTTAATGTATTTAGTATACACTGTTATTTAAATTTACAGATATTAGTAAATTGGATGGAAGAGTTATCTTTATAGCCTAAGCTCGCTTTCTACTAGCCCATTTTACACTAAAAAAGGAGAGGTTATTTTGAAAAATAAAATTGAAAATATATTTACTGAATGGAATAAAAGCGGTGATTTTTCTGGGGTTTTCTCTGTTAGCAATAATAAAAGAGAAATAATCTTCGAAGCAGCATGTGGTTACAGGAATATGAGTGAATCTTTAGAAAATAACATTGAAACAAGTTTTGGCGTAGCCTCTGGAACAAAAATTTTGACAGGAATTGCTGTATGTAAACTAATTGAAGATCAAAATCTGAACTTAGATGATAGAGTTATAGAAATTTTAGATTTTAATTTTCCATATTTCTCTAATGGTATTACTGTCAAACATCTATTAACACATACTTCTGGAGTTCCCGATTACTTTGATGAAGAGATAACAGATGATTATGAATCCATTTGGAATGATAGGCCTGTTTATAAAATCACCGAATTAGAGCATTTCCTCCCTCTATTTCAGAATCAAAAAATGAAATTTGAACCTGGAACACGATATGCTTATTCTAATGGAGGTTATATACTGTTAGGTTTAATCATAGAAAAAGTTTCTGGACAATCTTTCAGAGGTTATGTTACGGAAAAAATATTAAAACCTTGTGGGATGAATAACTCCGGTTTCTTTAGAACAAACATGCTTCCTGCCAATACCGCATTAGGTCATATCTATGATCGAAATTTAGAAGGGTTTAGAACAAATATTTTTTCTATACCAATAGTTGGAGCTTCTGATGGTGGTTTTTACACAAATGCTAAAGACATGAATATCCTTTGGGATCATCTAATGAATAAAGATATATTAATTAAGGATATGAAAGATCAAATGTTATTACCGCATGTTTTTGCTGAACAACGAGGTGAAAATATTAATTATGGTCTAGGTGTGTATATAAATCAAATTGAAAAAGAAATTATGAACTATCATATCATTGGTTATGATCCTGGTGTTGTCTTTTTTTCTGTCTTTTACCCTAAATCAGGAATCATTGCAACTGCCTTAGCAAATACAGGACAGATAGACACCTATCCATTACTGGTGGAACTTAATAAAATAATATATTCATGATCTTCTTTAAAGAAGGAAAGTAAAACCTAAGAATGTTAATACAGTTTATATTTCTATAATGGTCCAAAATCACAATTGTTGGATAGAGTAATTTTATAATATTGGAACAGCACTTTCTGATGAATGTTTGGGTTGTTATGGGTGCAACTAAACATCAACTAAACATTATGTGTCATAATTAACAAGGGGAGGCAACAACTACATGAAAATCGTTGTTATAAGTATATTCGTACAAAATCAAGACTAGGTACTGGAGTTTTATTTAGAAAAGCTGGGATTTGTAAAAAAGAATATATTTGACGATGGGGTCTTAAATCTTTTTATTGATTATTATGGTATAAACTAGGTTGTAAATGTTTGTTTGCGTTTGAGTAAAGCATAAATCCAATGAATCAGCTTATTTGCACAAGCAATGACTGCGACTTTATGTGGCTTACCTTCCTCTAGCTTCTATCATAGAATTCTTTTAGTCTAGGATTCTGAGTGGTTATCAAACCACATTGTACAGCTGTATATAAAATCTGCCTCAATCTAGTTGAGCCTCTTTTCGTAATACGGTTAATTCTAGCTTTGAATTGACCTTATTCATGGACACTAGGATCAATTCCAGCAAAGGCAACGAGTTTCTTAGGGTTATTAAATCGATCAATTTCACCGATCTCGGAGATGATTGTGGAAAATCTTATTCTATCTTTATCTTTAGGAATGCCATTAAATACTTTACACCATTTTCCGTTCTGAAATAATTCATATTGTTCAAAAGCACAAGGCAACCCATTTGCAGTGACTATATCACTGCTATCCATAAGCTGAAAATGTAAATGGGGGCCAAAAGAATTACCTGAATGACCTACTTTACCGATAACATCGCCCTTTTTCACGCTTTGACCAACTGATACCTTAATTGACCCTGTTTGAAGATGAACTAATCCAGCAAATACATTGTCATCACATTTCATAATGATGTAGTTACCAGCAACAGATTGTAAATTGTCTTTGTTTGGATCGAAAGCGTGGGCAACTTTTGATGCTACATACAAGTCTGAAAGTAGATGCGCCCTTGCGCGCTCCTTGTAACCATCCTCCGACTTGACAATTATCCCATCACAAGGCGCATGCACATCTTTACCCCAACAGTAATAAGTATTTAGAGGAGCGCCTAAAAGAAAATATCGTAACGGATGAACACGATAGCTAGGCCAACCTTTTCTAGACCAATCCACTTGCAAAAAATCATAAGCATATCGTGTTCCAAAGCGGTTTGTTCCGTGGCTCGGAATTCTTTTTCCTGGAGTATTTGGAGAAAGCCACTCTCCCCTCAAAGGAAATTCTACAATTATCGGTTTACTCACTTTATACACTCCTTTCGCTGTGCTCAAGGCACAAATTAGTAATGAAATTTAATTCTTGTGTATATAGAGAAAGATATAATGATTTAGAAGGTTGATTGCATAAGAAGGTTTTTAATTTTTATAGAACGTACATTTCATGATTATGATTTATTAGAGTATAAATTGTGTCATAAAATGAGAGGTGATAGTAATTCAGTATCTTTAAAAATGATTATAACAAGTGGGATTGAAATCTGGGAACTATCTTTTAAAGGTGTGTCTAAACTACAAACCACTTACGTAGAAAGATTTACTGCAGATTATGATGATTGGATTAGTGAAGAAATTTTAAATATAGATGAAAAAACCTTATCTTTTAGGAATTGTTTTCCTCAGAAGCAAGTATTTTAATTTTGTCTGTAGAAAAATCATTTTACAGTGTCTGAACTATTTTCAGCAATATGGAGTCAATTTTTAAGTAAGCGTCTTTTAAATTTTAGGGACATATAATGGAATAACATTAGTGAATAATCATTCAAGAGAATGTGAAGAAAAAAATTGGGCAGGAAAGTTGAATAAGAATTCCGATTTTAACTAAATGATAATTAAAAAGCAGCATTAAAGAGAAAGGGGTGATATTAATCAACACCAACAAATAATGAATGATACAAAGTGGGAAGAAATTAGGTTAGCAATGTATAACTACCCTCACAATCGACAGATGAGGAATGGTATTATCATTATTCTTTAAAATTAGAATTTTATCTGAGAGTAAAAACTATTTCTTTCTAAAAGTTTTATAGACTAGGTATCCAGTAATACCGATTAGAGAAGAAAAAATGACAACCATCCCTATTAAATCATTTTTCAATGGCTTTGTTATAGAGTCAAGGAACTCCCTTGCTCCAAAGAAGTTAAATAGAATATTGAAAATGGTAAATATAATAAAGACGACTAGCACATGGATCATTGTTTTTATGATCGTATATTTATTTTCAAAAAACAGAAAGATTCCAAATATAACGCTAGCAAGTCCAATTTCAATTAAATCTACAGTATTCATAATAACCTCACAAAAGAATTTATTGTTAATTATAACATAGTGATTTTATGCGATAAAACTAAAATTTTAACGGAAGAGAAAGGGTGAGGCAGTGCTAAGTAGTATTGATTTAAACAAGATTGCTGATAGACATAAGTTTGTAGGTTGTTATATCATACACGAGGAGCATATTCACGTTGTAATTCATTATAAATTTCATAAAATTCTTCTATAGTTTCTATTGAAGATCCTATACTTTCGTAAGCTCGATTTTTAAGCTCTTCATCATTTTGTTCAATTCCTTTTTTTAATAAATTAAAGGCACCTAGTCGACTTCCTAAAGCATTCTGATAATTATTAACTAAATCTTGCACTTCTTCTGTATCAAAATGTTTATAGTTTATATTACTATAAATTTGTTGATATAAAGTATGTCTAGGAATAATTTCTTGAGTCAGTGTTTCATAAAGTATTTCATCATTTTGAAAATTTTCACCTGTTACACTTTCAAACAAAGACATTACTAGTTCTTCTTCTTCATCTTGAATCAAAATCCACCTTCCATGAAAGTCTAAAAAATCTTCTTCTAGTGATTCTTTATTAGCTACCATAAAAGTAACACTATTAGAAATTATCAATACAAGTAAAACAAGTATTATTTTTTTCATATTGTCCCTCCCTTCCTTATATAAACATAATATTACTATTGTGAAATAGTTTAAACTAGTATTTTTACCCATATGAATTATAATATGTAGAACCGCCCTAGGGCGGTTTTTTTAGTTGTTGTTGTCTAAATCTTCTTTATTCCAAGTCAATGCATGTGGGAAATCTTCAACATAATTCTCGTACTAATTCATTTTTTAATACAAGGAATTGGGCAAATGTCGCATAAAACGATAGCCCTTTACTCAAGAACGTTTATCTAATAAGAGAAGCACCGCCTATTGTATATATTAAGGATGAGTTTTAAATAAATACATAAATATAATTCTTGATTTTAGGATTGTAATAAAAAGTTTACCAAGACTAGAAAGAAGCAGAGATTAATTATTTTATTTTTTCTTATTTCTTTAGTTAGTAATATATGGTAGGATAATGCATGGAGATGTAAAGAAAGGGGAATCTAGATTACGCATGTGGAATAACCTGAAGTGATTATGTAATTGAATAGAGGCAATTGAGGTCCTTTATTTACAGGATTCGTTTATTTGTCTATCTTAAATCATTCAAGGGACACATGGTGTGGACAATCAATTCCCATAACCAAGCAGATACCTTTCAAGTATCTGCTTTTTATTTTGGGGGAATTTACATCTCTATTGACCTAATTATAGTGTCCCCACAATAGGGGGAATTTTTAATGAAACATAAATCCGAAAACGAAGAGAAGCTTTCAGGCGGAAATGTGTCGAAGGTATATCGTGCCGGAGATACAGTTCGAAGAGAGGTAAAAACTGATAGCACAAAAATTCACCAGCTTTTAAAGCATTTAGAAAACAAAGGATTTAGCTATGCACCCAAATTTCTTGGAATAGATGACAAAGGTAGAGAGGTATTATCTTTTATCGAAGGTGAAGCTGGCAATTATCCTTTAAGAAAATACATGTGGTCTAATAAGACTTTAATTGAAATAGCTAAGATATTGCGTAGTTATCACGAAGCAGTGAGTGACTTTCCTATAACAGGCCAATGGAAGTCCATAGATAACACTCCACATAATTTAGAAGTTGTATGCCACAATGATTTTGCTATTTACAATATTATCTTTAATCATGAAAAACCTGTAGGTATTATTGATTTTGACTTTGCTGGTCCTGGTCCAAGGCTTTGGGATATTGCTTATACTCTTTACACTTGCGTTCCTTTAAGTAGACTTTATCATACTGAAACAGGAGAGGCTGTTTATTATAATTCATCTAAAGATGCTGAACGTATAAAGCAGAGAGTGAAGTTGTTTTTTGATTCTTATGGTATGGAAGGCATTGAAGAAAACTTTCTGAAGATGGTATTGCAGCGATTAGAAGGGGTATGTATGACCATGAAAAGAAAAGCAAGTGAGGGTGATATGGCTTTTCAGAAGATGATAGATGAAGGGCATTATGAACATTATCAGAATGAAATTAAATTTATACTTAAACATGGAGAAGAGTGGGTTTAAGAGTAGCGAAGCGATTCTTTATTAGCAGGAACGCTCGTCCACTAACAATTTTTACTTGATACTAATAGTTTATTCAATTAAAGGACGCGCTTATTGAATAGCGCGCCTTTCTTTGTATTGGGACTAGATTGTTGATTACATCGATTGCTCAAATCAGGAATTTTACAGAGTAGATTTAGGTCTTTTTTTGTTTGATTTTGATCGTACGTTTGACCTTAAAATTAGGTGGATGGTTTATAATCAAAGATAAGGTGATCAGATCATGATTAAAGTAATACTTGAATTTACTTATGAGTTATTCAATTATTACTTGATATACACACTATCGTTTGATCGATACAATAAACCTATCTAAATTAAATGAGGTGATGTTATTGTTCGACATGAAACAAATTGGTAGACAAATTGCACAATTAAGGAAATCAAAAAAAATAACTCAAATGAAGTTAGCGGATCAACTTGGAGTTAGTTTTCAAGCGGTTAGTAATTGGGAACGAGGAGAAACCATGCCTGATATTTCTAAACTACCTGAGTTAGCCCAAATATTTAATGTTAGTATTGATGAGATCCTTAAGCACGAAAAGGGGACACAATTAATTAAAAATATCATTGAAGATAATACAGAAGAGTATTTAGATCAAAATGAAGTTTCTATAGAAGAATTTTCAAATGTTGCACCGTTAATTGAAACAGACAAAGCTGATGAAGTTTTTCATACCATTAAAGGAAGATTAACATTAGGTGATATGTCATCTATTGCTCCCTTTGTAAACGAAGAATTGATCGATGAATATGCAAAAAGAGAATTTGAGAATAACGGTATTGATGCATTAACTGCCATCGCTCCATTTATGAGCAAAGAAGTAATCAGTGATTGTGCTAAAAAAAGTTACCATGATTACGGAATTGACTCGTTAGTATCAATGTGTCCCTTTATTGATAAAGAAACTATGAATGAAATAGCTATAGACACAATGTCCAAAAAAGAAATGAAGGAATTACTACCAATCTTGCCCTTTGTTAACAAACAGTTAATAAAGGATTTTGTGAAAAAAGGAATGAATCACTAGATAGATGAATTTAATCAAAGCGTATATCAACCCAAAAAGTCGAATTCTTATAATCTAAGGAACCGACTTTTTATTGTTTGTTGCTAAGATTTTCAATTCTTGTTTCAGGACAGGACTTAGGAAATCAAGTTTTGGATTATTATCAGATTCGAAAAAACCTGAAACCGAATCACTATCTGCTGACACTAGTATAATAGATGAAAATTCTGGATCTATCCCTTTCTCGTTTAAAGCTATTTCAAATTGCTCATACCGTTTGCGAAATTCTAATGAATCAATATCTAACTGAATTAAATATACAAGAGCTATATTTCCCCAATGTACGATATATCGTGGTTCGATTTTTGTTACCAGATTTCGGTCTTTTAAATCGATTCCAATTTCTTCTTTGGCTTCACGAAAAAGACTGCCCAAAATATCTACAGTATCTCCATGTATGTCCTTATTATCTATCCCTCCTGCTATAAACTGTATTCTTGCAGGATTAGCCGTTTGGTTATTCATCTTCCCTAATATAAAATAGTTATCCTTTGTTAATATAAGTCCGTTAGCAACTATAACAGGACAATTGAATTTTTCTGGTATTTTGTGATGCTTAGTATATAGAAAATGAGCAAAATCAGTTTTATGTAACGTAACGAGTAACTCATTCTCTGTTTCTTTGATTTTTTTAATTGAGAATATATCGCCTCTATGGAATGTTTCTCCACTTTTAATAAGAGAGTCCCAATATAAATTAATAGATTCTTGTAGAGATTGTGGTAAGTCCATAAGTTTTTCAGAGACCGTTATTTTAACATTTGTCGGGATTTTTTTGACTACAACCTTATTCAAAATCTGACACCTCGTTTCTATAATAAATCTAAACCTTACAGCTGTAAATTCATCCTTTGATTTAACAATTCTTTAACATTTTTAACATGATAATCTTTTAAATGGTCACTTCATAATAAGTAATAGCACATGTATTGCCTTATGAATAGTATAAATCAAATGACTCATTAGAAAGGATGGCATATATGAGCACTTTTGATCCAAATAAGCTAAGCGTTACTTTCTTTAAGGGTGTTACTGAAACGATGCCGATTTTTCCTCGATTTTATACATTAACACATTCTGATATTACAGGGGAACTTTTTTTAGATATTGGTCCAACTTATCAAGTAGATAAAATTAATGTAAACATGCGAGACGAAGTGCTTGGGCATTGGTATATCACAAATGAATGTATATCTTTTCACGCTTACGTATATGTTTCGAGTGGTGAATTTGATAAAGAAGTGTCTAAAGTAAGATATGAGATTTTCAAAAGAGAGCTTCCTCTGGCATTGAAAGCAATACGTTATGGTGATCGTCACTTATTTGATATATATCCAGAATTAGATAAAAAAACAATATGCATCTATTTTCAATCCGTTTATCCTGAATATCATGGTGTTGAGAATTGGGGGGAATTCAAAGATTATAAAACTTTTTTCAACTGATGTAGATGCAGATCATGATCTTTATCGAGCAAAGAAATCTTTGGCTCTATTTTCTGTACAAGAAATGAAGTAGAAGAATTAATAAAAGAATATAATGAAAAAAGTGATTGTGTATACAAATTATATGGTCCAGGATAGATATACATAGTTCCATATAATTTGCAGATAATTATGGAACAACATCCACATTAATATGAAGGTGTTTTTCTGTGTATTGGTAAAAATAAACTAAAACTTATGGTGGTTTATTCAAACGGCATGACCTCATATTTATTTTTGTGTTGACTGGTTTAGCTGGACATCTGCTTTTGAAAGAGTTGGAAAGTAAGAAGTTGTTATTCTACAATCTAGCGCCCTTCTTAAAGAAGTGCGCCATTTTCATCTAAGAACCAATATTGTGGAATTCCTCCTTGTGAAATTTAAGAAGATTTGAAATAATTGTAATTAAACTAAAGGTATTTTATTAGTTTAATTGAAAAATATCTAAGAGGTGAAAATAGTTGAATATTAGACTTGCTGAAGCAAAAGATATTAAACAATTAATAAAAATGAGATGGGATAGTACCATTGAAGTTGATGAAAGTAAAAAAAATGAATCCTATGATGATTTTGAAAAAGAATGTCAAATCTTTTTAGAGAATGCACTTAACAGTAGTCAATGGTATATATGGGTTGCGGCGGAAAAGGAAACAGTTGTATCACACATTTACATAGAATTAATACAAAAAGTACCACGCCCTGGTAGAACAACCTATCCTTTTGCATATATGACGAACGTATATACTGTTCCCAAATATAGAAATAAAGGTGTCGGAAGTAAAGTGTTAGGTTCAATAAACAAATGGATTAAAGAAAACAACTATGAATTTGTTATTGTATGGCCGAGTGATGAAGCTATCAACTATTACAAGAAAAATGGTTATGTTCATTGTACGGAACCTATGGAGTATTTCCCATCTTAATGAAAGGTAGCTAATTTATGTAATGGAATATGTGAGGAGAAGCTTCAATAGATTAGACCCAATATTCAACCAATAAAATCTGACATTAACAGGAGAAAAAGAAATGAAACTTCACTATTCTAATGATCCAAATGAGTATTTTAACATAGTTGCTCCCTATCTCGAAAAAGACGAAGTAATTAATAACTTGCCTTTAGGGATATTATATTCAATTATTAATAATACTCGAATATATGATACAAAACCATTTCTCTCTTATATTGAGGAGAAAGGAAAACCTATTTTTGTCATGCTTAGAACACCACCACATCCATTAATCATTTATGGAACTGAGGAACATGATCAAGAAGCAATTGATATAGCAGTGAATGATCTTCACATGAAAGGTATATCAATCCCTAAGGTTATAGGTCCAATCTCACTTGTTGAGCAATTTACGGAGAAATACTGTGAATTATTTAATCAAAGCTTGAAGGTGGATATGCATCAAAAAATATACAAGCTTACTGAAGTTAATTCAATAAAGCGAAGTGAAGGCAAACTCCGTTTAGCAAAAATAGGAGAAAAGATGTTATTGGCTTCTTGGCTACAACATTTTGCGGAAGTAACCGGCACAGGTGAAGTTACACTAGAAGAAGCTAACAAAATAGTAGGAGAATTCATCACAAATAAGACACTATATGTGTGGGAAGTGAATGAAGAAATAGTTTCAATTGCCAATAAAACCAGAGCGACAAAAAATGGAATCGTTATCAATTTTGTATATACTCCAAAACATCACTCAAAAAAGGGATTTGCTACAAGCTGTGTTACCGAATTAAGCCAACTTCTTCTTAATGAAGGATATTCTTTCTGTAGCTTATATACAGACTTAGAAAATCCTACTTCAAATAGCATTTATGTGAAAATAGGTTATCAACCTGTAGCAGATTCCATCGTTTATAGTATTTCTTGATATATATTAGATGAGTTCGACAATATTAATTGTAAGTGGGAGGTGTGCTGCATGAGAGACTCTATTAAATTTAAAACGATGCAAAAACAAGAAAAATATTACGAATGTTATGATGCTAGTCTATCATTGTGGAAAGTTCCATTTGAAGCTTATTATGTGAACACTGAGCAAGGTGATACACATATCATTTCATGTGGGAACGAAAATGGTGAACCGTTGGTATTGCTTCATGCAATGGGCTGCAGTTCAACGATGTGGTATCCGAATATTCAAGAGTTAAGCAAACATTTTAAAATTTATGCAGTTGACTATTTTGGAGATCTTAATAAAAGCATACCTATAAATTTTCCATCACAAATGGCTCAATGTACTACTTGGTTCAAGCAGGTTTTGGATGCATTACACATTGAAAAATGTTATTTGGCAGGTTTATCTTATGGTGGTTTTTTGTCAACTCAATTTTCTTTGTCTATTCCACATAGAATAAAAAAGTTGATTTTAATGAATCCAGCTGGTACGTTTGCACAAATCTATAATAGGTTTATTGTTCGAATTCTAACATTAGCTCAATTTCCTAATCGGTTCGTAGTAAACAACTTCATAAATTGGTTGTCGGTTGAAAAAAATGCATGGAACAAACTTCTTGTATCCCAGTTTCATGCAGGTTTTAAATACGGTATGATGAAAGGTAAAATACCACCATTTGAAATAAGTGATGAGGACTTAACGAAATTAGAAGTGCCTACATTATTATTGTTAGGAGAAGGAGAAGTCATATGTGATGTGCAAAAAGCATATCACAGAGCATCTAATTTAGTGAAAAATATTCAAGTTGAACTTGTTCCAAGTGCTGGACATCTATTGAGCTTAGAAAAACCCGAATATGTAAATCAACAGATGATTAAATTTTTTGTTAACCATTGAGGATAACTCCACCATTATTATGCAGTACTTGCCCACTAACATAAGCAGAATCGTTGCAAGCAAGGAAAACATAACTTGGTGCAAGCTCTTTTGGTTGTCCTGGCCGCTTCATTGGAGTTTCCCCACCAAATGTACTGACTTGATTCGCTGTGAATGTTGAAGGAATAAGAGGAGTCCAAGTAGGACCAGGCGCTACTGCATTAACACGAATCCCTTTATCTGCTAGTTGTAAAGATAAGGATCGTGTAAACGAAACTACTGCTCCTTTAGTAGAGGAGTAATCTAAGAGTTCTTTATGTCCTTGATATGCTACAATAGAAGCCGTATTTATGATGCTGCTTCCTTGTTTCAAATGAGGAAGAGCTGCTTTGGTTAAATAAAAAATTGAAAATATATTAGTGTGAAATGTTCTCTCCCATTGTTCGGAAGTAATTTGATCTATTGATTTTTGTGGGTGCTGCTCGGCTGCATTGTTCACTAAGATATCCAAACCCCCAAAAGAGGTAACGCATTTTTGAACTACATCTTTGCAAAATATTTCATCTGTGATATCGCCAGATAAAAGTAAACATTGCTGATTTTCACTTTCAATATATCTCTTTGTTTCCTCAGCGTCTTTGTGCTCATTCAAATAAACGATGACGATATTTGCTCCTTCTTTCGCAAATGCTATTGCTGCAGCTCTACCAATCCCACTGTCTCCTCCTGTTATAATAGCAACCTTACCTTGCAATTTCGATGCTGGTTTATATTGCTCATCTATAAATTGGGGCAAAGGGTTCATTTCTGATTCAATGCCTGGTTGATGGTTTTGATGCTGAGGAGGTAATGTTTTTGTCTTGTTTGCATTATTGCTCATAACTGAAACTCCTTTCTATGTACACATATAATCAGCTGTAGTGTACCCGGAATTTCTTATTTATAATAATGATTTTTTTGTTAAGTTAACTTTTTAAAAAATCGTTGATTTGCTGCATATGATGTTCATCATGCTGCACTGTTCCTTTAAAATAACTAATCAAATTAAGTTCATTATTATTGATTTTAAAAGTTGAACTTAATTCATCTTCTGTTTTATGTTCAAGTATAGATACTATTCTTTCTCTAGAATCTACTAAATTATTTATAATTTCCTCAAAAGATACTTTAGAACGTGTATATTCCGAAGCTTTGCTATTCATTTCGCTTACGTTTACATCACTTTTCAAACTAGCATTAGGAACCATCAGTGGTATTCGCTCATGTAATATATAACGATCCCACAACATCAAATGGCTTAAGATTTCTGCTATCGACCATTTATGTTCAGCAAGGGGTTGATAGATTGTTTCTTGATCAAGTTTCCTTAAGTTTAATGCCCAGCTATTTATTTGCAACAATTCATTTAATAAATCTTTTTTCATTTCATTCCTCCAATAATAAATACTTACTTTTTCAAAAATGTGGAATTTAAGATTATATATATTATACTAAAAGGTACTCAAAAAGGTAGGGAGAGATGTCAATGGTTAACGTACTAGTTATGGGAGGTACAGAGTTTGTAGGTAAATCCTTGGTAAAAGGTTTGATATCAAAAGGATACATTGTAGATTTTTTAACTAGAGGGAATAAAAAGGTGGATTTCCAAGGTCATCATAAACATCTTATTTGTGATAGAAAAGATCATAACGCACTACGTAGGTGTCTAGAAGGTCATACATATGATTATATATTTGATGTATCTGCTTATACTTGTGAAGATGTAGAGCTTTTACTGCAATCTATAAACAAGTCAAGCTTGAAAAGATACGTTTTTATAAGTTCAGCTGCAGTATACTCACCATCTCATGAATTTTTAAATGAGAATAGTGACCGCGGAGAAAACCCAAATTGGGGGCTTTATGGTGAAGATAAAAAGGAAGCAGAAGATTACCTTTTTGAAAGATATGAAAAGGATGAACTACCGATTGTCATTTTTAGACCTACGTATATTTATGGTGAAGGAAACAATTTATACCGAGAATCATACTTTTTTCACAGATTGATGAGTGAGAAACCACTGCCTGTTCCAAACACTGATCAATCTATGGTGCAATTTATACATATAAAAGATGTAGTTGAGATTGTTATTCATGCTATAACAACTGAAAAAACGATTGGAGAAGCATACAATTTAACTCATTCTAGAAAATTAAGTTGGATGGAGATTGGATCTATAGTTCAGTACATCGTTGGAAAGGGGAAAGTGATGAGTGTTAATCAAGAAAAGATGGATGCGTTAAATATAAAGACTAGACAATTTTTTCCTTTTAGAGATGTACCTATATTATTGACAACCACTAAATTAGATGAACATTTATTTTTGCCTCGAATTGATATCGAAGAGGGATTGAAATTAAGTTATGAATGGTTTTTAAAACAAAATATAAAAGAAAAATGCCATGTTTTTGAACAGTTAGAACGAGTTGTGACGTAATGATTTACAAGATAATGAGATAAATAAAAAAATAGAGGAATAGGTCATATTCAGGCAACCTCAAATTCCTCTATTTTACTTTCTATATAGGTTTTCTTAATTATAATAAAATTAAAATTTTTCGTTGATTAATTTTTCCACTTCCACAAGCATACCTTTTCTAGTTGCATCATCAACTGTTGGCACAGCACCAAAAAATTGGTGATGAATAGCTTCAATACCAACAAAGTCTAAAATACCTGTGTCAGAAGTTTGTTTCAATGAACCAGTCATACCTACTTGATCATAAAATTCTGTTGGCGCACCTGTTGTGTTGATAATAAGTCCTTTTTTGCCTGTTAAATGTTTTACATATCCACCTTGCTCATCTACTGAATAAGCAAATCCGTATGCAAATACTCTATCGATGTATCCTTTTAAAATTGCAGGTAAACCAGTCCACCAGATTGGATATATAAAGGTGATCACATCAGCATTTTTAATATGCTCTTGTTCAGCTTGAATATCACTCGGCATCTGTCCTGATTGGAACGTTTCAAAGTCACTTCCATTTAGGACAGGTTGAAAACCTAATGCATAAAGATCTCTGACTTCTACTTCATGTCCTTTATTTTTTAAAGAGTTTACTACAGCTTCCTTAATCGCATTGTTAAAACTTTGAGGGTTTGGATGTGCATAAATAACTAAGTGTTTCATGATTAATCTACTCTCCTTTAATATTGATCTATAATTTAATGTTTCCAATTCATGAATGTTTGATCAAATAAATATTAATACACTTAATTACTTATAGCAAGTATGTACTTTTATGTTATATACTAACTAAAAGGATAGTATGTAGGTGATGCATTCTTTTCCTTACAATATAAATGTTGATTGTGATAAAATTTAATAGGACTCTAATATGAAACCATTTTAATTATGTATTCGTAATTAACATATAGTTTGCGGTTGAGGTGAAAATGATGGAGAGTTTTAAAATCAATGACAAGAGTTTTGCTTGTCCTGTGGATTTAACTTTAAATACAATTATGGGTAAATGGAAACCTGTTATACTAAATAACCTGATGGATGGGAAGAAAAGATATGGAGAGCTTCAAAAATTACTTCCTAATGTTACGGATAGAGTATTGACCAAACAACTAAGAGAATTAGAAACAGATGGGATTGTAACACGGAAGGTATATCCAGTAGTCCCACCTAAAGTTGAATATAGTATAACGGATAGAGGAAGAACCATTAAACCAATTTTGGATGCCATGTGTGACTGGGGATCAAAATTTAAAGTGGATTAATAAACTAGACAAATCATAGATGTTCTAATTTTTGCTTTGTGATATAATACTATCATTGCAATAAATGTACATCCTTTTTAGAGGGAGTTCAAAAAGTCCACCACTTTGTCAGCACAGGATGTGTTGATCCTACATTAGTCACATGGATGTGACTGATCTAAGTAGGGATTACGAAGTGGATCGAGTTGTGTTTCGACATCGAATTAAGACTATACCCAAAAAAGTGAAGCTAATTTATAAGATTAGTCCTAGTACTTTTTCGGGGCCCAAACTATTCAAAGGAGATATTCAGTGCTCAAGTAATAAATCACTCCGCTGGTTATCGGGGTCCCCGGAAAGTAATCGGGATTTACATCAATGATTCTCTTCACTTTTTGGGGTGATCTAAATGTTCGTACAACTTTCTCGATACTGAAATCTGAACTTTTTGAACACGTACTTTATGAATTTAAGGAGTGAAGAAATGTTTAAGTTAAATGAAATTAAAGAATTGGTTAGATTAGTAGACAAATCTACATTACAAGAACTTGAAATTGAAAATGAAGGTGCTCGCTTGTTGATACGCAAGCCTGCGTCTAGTGCAGAGATTGTTCCACAAATTGTACAACAAACTCCAATTGTATCACAGCCTGCTGTACAGCAAGCACCTCAAACTCAGCAACCAGCAGCTGTTCAAGAATCGCCTGCTGAAGTACAACCAACAAACGAAACTGAAGCACAAGATGCAAATTTACATAAAATCACTTCTCCAATGGTAGGTACATTTTACATTGCTCCCTCCCCAGGTGCAGATCCTTTTGTAAAAAAAGGTGATAAAGTTACAAATGATACAGTAGTATGTATTGTTGAAGCAATGAAACTTATGAATGAGATCGAAGCGGAAATAAAAGGTGAAATCGTAGAAATTTTAGTAGAAGATGGTCATTTGGTTGAATTTGGTCAACCTTTGTTTTTAGTAAAGCCAGAATAATGATATCTAGGTTGTTTATTTCTATGAAGACATCGCTTGGGAGGATAAAGTAATGAAGTTTCAAAAGGTTTTAATAGCAAATCGCGGTGAGATCGCGGTTCGGATTATTCGTGCATGTCATGAAATGGGGATTCAAACTGTTGCAGTATATTCTGAAGCAGATAAAGATTCCTTGCATGTTCGGTTGTCAGACGAAGCTTATTGCATTGGTCCGACATTATCAAAGGACAGTTATTTAAATTTAACTAATATTATGAGTATTGCCACTTTAACTGGAGTAGATGCCATTCATCCGGGGTATGGCTTCTTAGCAGAAAACGCTGATTTTGCAGAAATTTGTGAGTCATGCAATATTGCTTTCATCGGACCATCACCTGATGCGATTACAAAGATGGGGGATAAAGCAGTAGCAAAAGAAACAATGAAAAGTGCGTCTGTCCCAGTAATACCTGGAACAGACGGACTTATTGAAAGTATAGATGACGCAGTAATGATCAGCAGGGACATCGGATATCCTGTTTTGATTAAAGCGACCGCAGGTGGTGGTGGTAAGGGGATTCGGATTGCTGAAAATGAAGAGATGCTTATTCATCAAATCACCGCTGCCCAACAAGAAGCTGAAAAAGCCTTCGGTAATGCTGGGGTGTATTTAGAGAAATTTTTGACAGGTATGAAACATGTAGAAATACAAGTGATAGCAGATAAACATGGAAATGCAGTCCATCTTGGAGAAAGAGATTGCTCTATCCAAAGAAGAAGGCAAAAATTAATAGAAGAAGCCCCTTGTCCTGTATTAACACCTGAAATTCGCAAAGAAATGGGTGAAGCTGCTGTAAGAGCTGCGAAAGCAGTTCATTATTCTGGAGCGGGTACCTTGGAATTTCTACTTGGACCAGATGGAAACTTTTATTTCATGGAAATGAACACTCGAATTCAAGTGGAGCATCCTGTTACTGAGATGGTTACTAACATTGACTTAATAAAGGAAATGATCACTGTAGCTGAAGGCAATCCTCTTTCTTTTAGCCAGGAGGATGTCGAAATTCAAGGTTGGTCCATTGAGTGCCGTATTAATGCAGAAAATCCCGATAAGAATTTTATGCCTTCTGCTGGACAAATACAGTTTTACCTTCCACCAGGAGGTCTTGGTGTTAGGGTAGACAGTGCTGCATATCCTGGATATACGATTTCTCCGCATTATGATTCGATGATTGCAAAATTAATCGTATGGGGAAAAACACGTGAAGAGGCTATTGATAGAATGAAAAGAGCACTTTCAGAGTTTACTATAGAAGGTATTCATACAACCATTCCATTTCATTTGAAATTGCTGTCAAATGAAAAGTTTCTTCAGGGAGATTTTGATATTAAGTTTTTAGAAGATAATAAAGTTTGATGCAGTGCATTGAGCACAAGTTGTCATAATATATGGAAGCTGTTATATTATAAGTTATAAGAGTATAGTAAAGAATGGAAATTTTTAGCATCAATTGGTTTTTGTTTAAATAAACTAAACATTTATAAAAGGAGGTAATGTTAATGAATACAGTTGCTCTTGATTATGAGAAGACGGATATGGGTCATATTCAAATAGCACCTGAAGTAGTAGAAGTCATTGCTGGTTTGGCAACAGTTGAAATTGAAGGTGTTGCAGGAATGAGCGGTGGTTTTGCAGGTGGAATTGCAGAACTTCTTGGTAGAAAGAATCTATCCAAGGGTGTTAAGGTAGAGGTTGGAGAAAAAGAAGCAGCAGTAGATGTATCTATTATTGTGGAATATGGTTATCGAATCCCGGATGTTTCTCAACAAATCCAGCAAAATGTAAAAAATGCGATTGAATCGATGACTGGACTTCAAGTAGTAGAAGTGAATGTACATATTCATGATGTTCATATCACACCACCTGAAGACAAAAGTAAACCTGAAATCGAAGAAATTAAAACTCAACGTGTAAAATAATTCTCAATTATAAATGAACAATATGGCCCCCTCTCACTAGTAGGGGGTTTCATATTACCACGTTCAACAAGCTGTTAGACTCTCTCTTCTTCAAAAGGGAGATAGCAACCTAATATGGTTTACATCCTGTTAAAACTACAGCGCCCATGTAGTAATAGCAGGATCAGTGCATCCGGCACTAGTCTAATTTCAGTCACGTCCTGTGACTAACAATGCGCAACAGTACTTCTTGTACTAGTCTAATTTTCTGCAGGAGATATAAAAGCTCCCACTGAAAGCAAGATTCTCTTTATAGGACAGGAAAGTTACTAAGAAAGGGGTAGGTTAATCATGAAAATTATGGATCGATTGTTATTGTTTTTACATAGTATTCTTGTTACTATAATATCCTTGTTCGTGTTAGTTCAAGTATTCCAGCAATATGGTAACTATCAAATCATACAAATTCCATTTGATAATGAAACTGAGCAATACATATTAATTACTTCAGCTATTGTTTTAGTACTTATAAGCGTTCGTTTATTATACATCGCTTTACGCTCCAATCGTTCTTCAACACCTAGTATTGATCAAAGAAATGATTATGGGGATATCAAAATATCTATGGAAACGATAGAACAGGTATCTTTAAAGGCAGCTGCTAGAGTTAAAGGAACAAAGGATATAAAAGCTAAAATCAGCACTAATCAATCTGGAATTGAAGTGAAGGTTAAAACTCATGTTGATGGGGAGAGCTCCATTCCAAAACTTACTGAGGAAATCCAACAAAATGTACATGATCACGTAGAAGATGTAACTGGCATTCCTGTTTCTAATGTGTCAGTTTTAGTTGTTAGTATCATTCAATCCAATACTTTTAAAAGTAGAGTTGAGTAAAGGGGGACCTCCCGATGTGGAATGACTTGTGGGATCGGCACCCAGGTAAATTGATTGGATCAATGATTGGGTTTTTGTTTGGAATTATTTATTTAATCGTTGGTTTTTGGCATACTTTCATGTTTGCACTTATTGTGTTTATAGGTTTTTATATTGGTAGAAAGATGGATTCAAAAGAAGAATGGAAAATGATTGCAAGTATCAAATTTAGATTATCAAGACTATTGGATCGTTATCGATAAATAGTCCCTCTTAATAATCCCCTATAAGTAATTATGGGGCTTTTGTTTGTTGTTTGCACAAAAAACGTATACTATAGTATAGAGCATAAAACATCAGTAGACCCAGCTTTCGAATGGAGGAGCAATATGAAACGAAGACAGGCACGGGAAATCATAATACAATGTTTGTATCAAATGGAATTGAACGAGGTGGATTCATCAACAGCGATTGATTCCATTACTACAGAACAAGACGACAATGATATGAATAATTTACAAAATATAAAATCTGAAGAGTTGAAATTTATTCAAGAATTAGTAGATGGCACCTTTCAAAAGAAAAAAGAAATTGATCTTGTCATTAATGATTATTTGAAGGGTTGGAAATTAGAACGTCTTTCTAAAGTTGATATACAGGTGCTTCGATTAGCCAGTTTTGAAATGTTTTATATTAACGACGCACCACCTAAAGTTATTGTGAACGAAGCTATTGAATTATCTAAACATTTTGGGACTGAAGAGTCAGGTAAATTTATCAATGGTGTTTTAGGTAAAATGATAAAAGAATTAGACACTGTAAAAGCAAAAATACGCTCTTTCTAAATAAGGTTTTAAAACTATAAATATTAAAAAAAGAGGGAGAAAACCATGACTGCAAAATTAATTAGTGGAACAGATTTATCCAAAACGATTCGAGAAGAATTGAAAGGCGAAGTTGAGTTATTGAAAGAAAAAGGAGTACATCCCGGTTTAGCAGTTGTATTAGTAGGTGATGACCCGGCCTCTGAAGTTTATGTAGGTCGCAAAGCTAAAGCTTGTGAACAACTTGATATTTATTCTGAAGTGCATAAACTTCCGGAAACTACGACAGAAAAGGAATTGCTGTTACTAATAAAAAAGTTGAATGTACATACGGATATACATGGAATTCTTGTGCAGTTGCCTTTGCCAAAACATATTTCTGAGAAAGCTGTGATTGATGCTATATCTGTTGAAAAAGATGTAGATGGCTTTCATCCTGTTAGCGTAGGGAATCTTATGATTGGTGATGACAGCTTGCTGCCTTGTACACCTGCTGGTGTCATTGAAATGATTAAAAGAGAAGGAATTGAAATTTCAGGCAAACATGCTGTTGTTATAGGAAGAAGTAATATTGTTGGGAAGCCGGTATCTATGTTGTTGCTTAGAGAAAATGCTACAGTTAGCATTTGTCATTCAAAAACGCCAGATATATCTTCTATAGCAAAACAAGCGGATATCTTAGTGGTAGCGACAGGTATTCCTAAAATGATTGGCGCTGACTGCATCAAAGAAGGTGCAATAGTGATTGATGTAGGGATCAATCGTATGGATAATGGCAAACTTTGTGGAGATGTTGATTTTGAAGCAGTAAAAGACATAGCTGGATACATTACACCTGTTCCAGGTGGGGTTGGACCGATGACAATTACGATGTTGATTAAAAATACATTGGAAGCTGCGGCTAAATCCTTGGTATGAGAAATAGTAAGGAAAAGTAATCGAAGAAAATGGTGTAATCATGAAAGATAATCAAATGATATATTCAGTTAAAGAACTAACAAGGATCATTAAAAAGAACCTTGAATATGAACCATTGTTGCAAAACATATGGGTTCGTGGTGAGATTTCAAACTTTATACATCATTCAAGCGGTCACATGTATTTTACGTTAAAAGATAAAGACAGTAGGGTAAAGTGTGTTATGTTTGCCTCTCATAATCAAAAATTACCTTTTATTCCTCGAAATGGAACTAAGGTTTTGGCAAGAGGGAATATATCTTTATATGAACGCGATGGACAGTATCAATTATACATAAATCAAATGCAGCCTGATGGGATTGGAAGTTTGTATCTTGCTTTTGAGCAATTAAAGCAGAAGCTGGAAAAGGAAGGATTGTTTTCACCTGAAAAGAAAAAAAAGCTTCCCCTTTATGCAAAAACAGTAGGTGTCGTGACCTCTCCTACTGGTGCTGCTGTTAGGGATATTGTAACTACGATTCAACGAAGGAACCCAAGTGTATCGATCCTTTTATACCCTGTTTCAGTTCAAGGTAAAAATGCAGTGCCTTCTATTCAAAAAGGAATTCAAGTTTTAAATAAATATGAAGAAATTGATGTCATTATCGTTGGAAGAGGTGGGGGGTCCCTAGAAGAATTATGGGCATTTAATGAAGAAATTGTTGCAAGGAGTATTTCAGAATCAAGGATTCCAGTCATCTCAGCAGTAGGTCATGAAACGGATTATACGATTTCCGATTTTGTTGCCGATGTAAGAGCAGCAACCCCTACGGCTGCAGCTGAATTAGCTGTACCTCATCATTTAGAGATTCAAAATCATTTAGACCATTTAAAACAAAGGCTGAACCAAGCAGTTTATTATCACCTTCAAAAAAAAGCAGAAAAGTTAGAGCGGTTAAAACGTTCTTCTTATTTACGTTCTCCTCATAAACAATTAGTTCAACCAACTGAGCGATTGGATCGATTGAAAGAACAACTGAACTATAAGATGTTAAATCGTGTTAGTTCTTCTAGAGAGAAGCTTTCAAAAATTGAAGCAGGGCTATCTACTTCTAATTTAAAAAATAAATTCGATTATTCTAATCATCGAGTGAACAATATGCAGCGTCGCTTGGATCACACGATAAAAGCTTATATGAAAAATCAAAAACTTAAATTATCTGCAAATGTAAAACAACTAGATGCATTAAGTCCTTTAAAAGTAATGCATAGGGGATACAGCTTAGTTTTCAATGAGGAGGAACAGATGATTAAGTCTGTTCATCAGACGCAAATAGGTGATCAAATAAATATTAAATTAATGGATGGAATCTTAGATTGTAAGGTTAAAATGATCAAGGAGGAGAAATAATGGATGATAAACTGAATTTTGAAGAAGCAATGGAAAATCTTGAAAAGGTTGTAAACGCATTAGAGAGTGAAGATGTCCCTCTAGAAAAAGCGATTGATTTATTCCAAGAAGGAGTTAAGCTTTCTGCTTACTGTAGTCAAAAATTAGAGCAAGTAGAGAAGAAAATAGAGATATTGATTAATGAGGATGGACAAAGAAAACCGTTTCATCCATTGAATGAAGAAAACCAAGGTGATCTGGATTGAAAATGGATACAATAACAGAATTTATTAACTATTATGGGCTAGAGGTTGAAAAGGAATTAAAGCAAATATTTCCACAGAATTGGCATATTCCTGAACGATTAGAAGAGTCGATGAATTACTCCTTGTTTGCTGGGGGGAAACGGATGCGACCGATTTTAATGATCGCTGCAGCGGAAGCACTAAATGGTTCAATATCAAGTGTATTACCGGCTGCTGGAGCACTTGAAATGATTCATACGTACTCGCTTGTACATGATGATCTGCCTGCTATGGATGATGATGATTATCGTCGTGGGAAATTAACGAATCATAAGGTCTATGGAGAGGCTATGGCGATTTTAGCTGGAGATGCGTTATTGACTCATTCATTTTATATTGTTTCCAAATCATTACGAGCTAAAGATATACCTGCTGAGACTATTCTAAACATTATTGAAGAGTTGTCGACATACGCCGGACCTAGAGGCATGGTGGGCGGTCAAGTTGATGATATGGATGGTCAACAGGGTATAACGAGTATTGAACAGCTGAAGCAAATTCATACACATAAAACAGGGGATCTAATCGTTTGTTCTCTTCGTGCGGGAGGACATATTGCAGGAGCTACTGCAAACCAGCTAGAAGCGTTGGCAAGCTTTGGCTATAAAATTGGACTAGCTTTTCAAATTCAAGACGATATTTTAGACGTTGTAGGAGATGAACAAAAGTTAGGTAAACCTGTTTTAAGTGACGAAAATGGAAAAAAAGTGACATATCCATATCTTATAGGTTTAGAAGCTTGCACTGACAAAGTAAAAGAATTGACAGAGGAAGCCAAACAAGTCATTATAGAAGCGAACTTCCCTAATCCAAATCGTTTATTAGAAATAGCAGACTTTTTAATGCAGCGAGAACATTGATAATATCCCATATATTTATTTCTAGCATTGTTCTGGTAAATTTGGAATGAGATTTCATTGAGCTTAGCTTTTTTCATATGCTATAATATAAATTGTAAACTGAGTGGTGCAGTATTCTAGTCAGCCAGGCATTCCTGAAGGCGGGCCTAAAAATTCGCCAAAGGGCACATCAATGAAGTTTCTGGTGTTGGCTTCAGAAGCCCAGTCTGGGGTTGATGCTGGAAGTTAAGGTTGTTGGGCGATCCACAATGGCATGTGGGCGTTGACCCGGCTTCCGCGGAGGCCCAAGTTCGTGGTTAGGCGACACCGTGCGAATAGCTACGGCTTGGGGTATGAACCTGTACTTGCGAGTCTAACTTGTTCTTATAGTCCTTATAATGAGTATAAAAATATAGAGTGACTTGTATGCAGCGTAGCCTGCCTTGAGTGATCTAGTGGAATTATAGATGGTAGGCATTTATTTTTTAAGGCCAAAAAAATAAATGCTGGATGCTATATGAAATCTAGTTTGCAAAAGAGGCTAAGGATTGATTTATGGCTGTTGAGGAAAACTCCTAGACTGTTCAGTTTTAAGAGACTTCTTGAGGATTATAGTGTGGACTAAGTGGTAATCTAGTCTGATGATCGGTGACGACATCAATGCAAGCATAAAGGGAAACCGCCTTTTACGGCAACGGAAAGGCGCCTTGCATGGGAAAACCAACTGGACCTAAGCCGCAGCGTTTACTCTTGAAGTTACCACTCTTTTTATATAAATGATTTCATTTTCAAAGTCACCGAATAGGTGATTTTCGTTTAACATACTCTTTAATTAACAATTAAATTGTAGTTTGTGTAAAAGCCTCCGATAGGAGCTTTTGTGCTAAATATAGGAACTTTTAGTTTTGCAAATTCAATATTCAATATTCCAACAAAAACTGCCTCTAAAGTAAACTCGGGTATGACAAGTCTTTGAGATAGACAAAATTACAAGTTGTCGACATACTATCAACATTAGAATAGGTTAAATGATAGTGTACAGGATTAGACTAATTCTTCGAGAGACTCTAATAGGAGTTTTTGTTCCTTTAGGGAGTTTTAATATTTCATGAAGAAATTTTCTTATAGAAGTTCAATAAGATGGAGTGTTGTTATCTCCATCGTTACATTTATATTTGCTTGTATATTTTCTATAACGGCAACTGCGATCTTAGAAGGCGTATCATGGGCACTTGGAATGCTGACTGTTTTAATTATAATTCTTATTGGTATATTTTTTGACATGATTGGTTTAGCTTCTGCTGCAGCAACTGAAACACCATTTCATGCTATGGCATCGGTGAAAATAAAAGGAGCAAAACAAGGTATTCGGATTGTACGTAATGCAGACCGTTTTTCTAGTTTTTGCAACGATGTGATTGGAGATATGTCTGGAGTGATCAGTGGGGTTGCTAGCGCTTTAGTTGTGATAAACCTTGTTGGCAATGCAGACCAAGATCCAGTATTACATACAATAGTAACTGTAATTTTTGCGGGAGTTGTATCAGCTTTAACTGTAGGAGGAAAAGCTATGGGAAAGTCGATTGCAATACATTTTTCAACGCAACTTATTCTTTATGTAGGAAAAATATTTTATTTCCTTGAGCATCGTTTAGGCATCATTATTTTTAATGGGAAAAAGAATAAGTCGAATCACGGAAAGAGAGGAAAAAAACGTGGAACTCGATAAAATTAATCATCCCAATGATATAAAAAAATTCTCTGTAAAAGAGCTGGAGGATTTAGCGCAACAAATCAGGGAATTTTTAATTCAAAAGCTTTCAGTAACAGGGGGTCATCTTGCACCAAACTTAGGTGTGGTTGAGTTGACTATTGTATTGCATTATTTATTTGAAAGCCCGAAGGATAAATTTATTTTTGATGTAGGACATCAATCGTATGTGCACAAAATACTAACTGGAAGAAAAGACGAATTTGATACACTCAGACAGTATAAAGGGCTGTGCGGTTATATAAAACGCTCAGAAAGCGAGCATGATGTGTGGGAAGCAGGGCATAGCAGTACTTCATTATCTGCTGCAATGGGTATGGCATTAGCAAGAGATTTAAAAGATGAATCCAATCATGTCATCGCATTAATCGGAGATGGTGCTATGACTGGAGGAATGGCTCTGGAGGCTTTAAATCATATAGGTCACGAAAAGAAAAAAATGATCGTAGTTCTAAATGATAACGAAATGTCCATTGCACCAAATGTGGGAGCTATTCATAACCACTTAAGTAAGATTAGGTCCGACAAGCATTATTTAAAGGCAAAAGAAGAAGCTCAACAAATACTGAAAAAAATACCTAAAGTAGGCGGAACGTTGGCCAAAACAATAGAACGACTAAAGGACAGCATGAAATATTTGATGGTTTCAGGTATTTTGTTTGAGGAGCTTGGTTTTAATTATATAGGTCCAATTGATGGACACAATATTGAACTTTTAATGGAAGCATTCAAACAAGCTGATAAAGTGGATGGTCCAACACTTATTCATGTAGTTACTGTGAAAGGCAAGGGATATTCACCAGCAGAAATAGATTCCCATAAGTGGCATGGTGTAGGACCATACAAATTGGAACCAGATCTGAATGAAAAAGAGAAAAAAGGGAAGTCTACCCCTAGTTATTCAAATGTATTTTCCTCTGCACTAATTGATTTGGCAAAATCAGACGATCGAATTGTTGGTATTACTGCTGCAATGCCAAGCGGTACTGCTTTAAATAAATTTGCAGATCATTTTCCGGGTAGAATGATTGATGTAGGGATTGCAGAACAGCATGCAACAACAATGTGTGCAGGGTTAGCGGATATTGGTATGAAACCATTTTTTGCAGTATATTCGACATTTTTACAAAGAGCCTATGATCAACTTGTACATGACGTATGCAGGCAAAAATTAAATGTTGTATTTGCAATAGATCGTGCCGGTCTTGTAGGGGATGATGGAGAAACACATCAAGGTGTATATGATTTAGCTTATATGCGTCATATTCCTAATATTGTCATTATGGTTCCAAAGGATGAAAATGAACTACAGCATATGGTGAAAACAGCAGTGGATTATAATGATGGACCTATTGCTTTCCGTTATCCAAGAGGTGCAGGTATTGGTGTGAAAATGGACGACGAGAAGAAATCTTTACCCATTGGTTCTTGGGAAGTAGTTAAGGAAGGTGACCATGTAGCAGTACTTGCTGTAGGTCCTATGGTTCGATTAGCTGAAGAAGCGGCTAAGGAGTTGGAAAAAGAAAATATCTACTTAGAGGTGATCAATGCCCGTTTTGTTAAACCTTTAGATCATGATATGCTTAAAAATTTGGCTGAGAATGATAAAGCATTAATAATCTTGGAGGAGGGCTCCATGCAGGGTGGCCTTGGAAGTGCAATTCTAGAATTTTATTCAAGGGAAGAAATCTTTAATGTGAAAGTTAAACAATTGGGTTATCCAGATTACTTTGTAGAACATGGCAGTGTCAAATATCAACGTGAGGAAATTGGATTGACAGTTGACAACATCGTGAAACAAGTGAAAGGGATGTATAACTTGAAGAATGGTGTGTTAAACCTTAAAAACTAAAATGGACGGCTTTTTGAACATTAACATTAAAGGTCTAGGAGAATGTATGCATACAGATAAGGAACGCATTGATATATTGTTAATTGAATTAGGTCATTTTGAAAGCAGAGAGAAGGCGAAAGCAGCTATTATGGCTGGCCTTGTGTTTGCGAATGACGAACGGATTGAAAAAGCAGGCACAAAGATACCTAGGGATGCTCAAATTCGAGTCAAAGGGAATGTCCATCCTTATGTTAGTAGAGGAGGATTAAAACTTGAAAAGGCAATCCAGGCTTTTAATCTTCAATTAAAAGATAGTGTTGTTTTGGATATTGGAGCATCCACAGGTGGATTTACAGATTGCGCATTGCAAAATGGGGCCGCTTATGTTTATGCGATTGATGTAGGATATAACCAACTTGATTGGTCTCTGCGCAATTCTCCTAAGGTAAAAGTAATGGAGCGGACAAACTTTCGTTATGTACAAAAAAAAGATTTAGTAGGTCCAGTACCTACTTTTGCTTCGATAGATGTTTCTTTTATTTCATTGCGATTAATATTACCTGCTCTAAAAGAGATTCTAGATCAAGGTGGAACTATTACTGCTCTTGTGAAACCCCAATTTGAGGCTGGTCGAGATAAGGTAGGGAAATCTGGAGTCATTAAAGATCCAGAGACACATCGCGAAGTTTTGCACACTGTTTTAGAAATGGCAGATCAATTAGGCCTTTATTTAACTGGTCTTACTTATTCCCCCATTAAGGGTGGAGAAGGAAACATAGAATTCTTGGCATACTGGTCTATTCATCCATCAAGTGAAAGTAACATACCTTCTGATCTGTTTTCAAAGAAGATTGATGAAGTAGTATATGATGCTCAGAGCTTGCAAAATCATAAATAAAATTAGCAATTAGGGCTTATGTGTTTAGTATAATAAGCCCGTATACATTTTTATTTGTATATTAGTTTTAACAAATGTAAATGAATGAAAAGGCTTACATGTATTGTTATGTTTGAATTATAAAATAATTAAATAAAAATAAATTCTGCAAAAAATTGCAGGATATTGCTGTCTTTTCTCGAATATTATTTTTCGAGGTGATGTGATGCCGTTTGATAAAGATCTATTGGTATTATTACTCATTGTTTTTATTGCTATAGTATGGACTATTTTTCAAATTAAAAAATGGTTTAATAAATCCAGTATTCCGCTTCATGAGGCTAAACCACCTGAGGGAAAAGCAGTTGCAATTTTAAAGAAACATGGTTATAAAGTGATGGCTGGAAAATTAATAGTTCCAGTTCATATTAAAATTGATGAATCACCATCCGAGCTTTCCAGCCGAGTTTATATTGATTATATTGTTTCAAAAGATCAGGAAGATTATATTGTATTACTTGCCAAACATCGTCACCATGTAAATTGGAAGGCAGGAAGCTCAGTTCGGGATTATTTTTTTCACTATTCACTTATGTACGATAAGATTAAAGGTATTATCTACGTAGACTTATCAAACAATACCATTAAAAAAATAACTTTTGAATGGTAAGAAGATGAACGAATTGTAGGAGTAATTCTACCTGAAATATAGACTTAATTTTATTGTTTAGGAGGAAGTTATGAAAGGACAAAGGCTGATCAAGATCAGAGAATTAATTACAAATCATGACATCGAAACACAAGAAGAATTGGTATCCTCATTGAAGGATGCGGGATTTAATGTAACACAAGCAACAGTATCAAGAGATATTAAGGAACTTCATCTAATAAAAGTACCTTTAAATGATGGTAGATATAAATATGCCATTCCAGTAGAGAAAAAATTTAATCCTATTCATAAATTGAAAAGATCGTTAGTGGACAATTTTCTTCATATTGATGCTGCTGACAATTTATTAGTGATGAAATGTCTCCCTGGGACTGCGAATGCAATTGGTTCATTATTAGATAATTTGGAATGGAATGAAATCCTGGGCTGTATATGTGGGGATGATACAATTCTTATCATTTGCAGAACAAAAGAACAAAGTGTGGAGGTTAAGGACAAACTTATAGCGATGCTACCTTAAAGTAGTAATTATTTTAAAAATATCCTATCGGAAAATATAATAACTTTTAATGCGAACGTATGTGTGATACAATAACAATCAAACAGACGTTCGTTTTTGTGTTATGTGGATATTGAAATTGGATGGGAGGTAAGTTTGTCAAAATTGATTTTATATATAACTTGAAAAAGTTGTTTCCCAATTTGACATCATCTTATGTTTTTTTCAATGTATTGAAATCGTTGTGTTTGACGAACAAGAATTATGTTAATTGAATGTTCTATTAAAAACTTTGCAGTAATTGAAGAAGCAAACATTCATTTTTTGGATGGTTTTCATG
This sequence comes from Chengkuizengella axinellae, assembly GCF_030730905.1. Taxonomy (GTDB): domain Bacteria; phylum Bacillota; class Bacilli; order Paenibacillales; family KCTC-33759; genus Chengkuizengella; species Chengkuizengella axinellae. The sequence continues at coordinate 47,723 of NZ_JAVAMP010000002.1, forward strand.
TTTTTACAGGCGAAACTGGAGCAGGAAAGTCAATGATTATAGATGCACTAAGTCTTATTATTGGTGGGAGAGGATCAGCTGAATTTGTTAGACATGATGCACCTAAAACAGAAATTGAATGTTTATTTCAACTGGAGAAAGATCATCCTGTAAAAAATGTTTTGCTGAAGTACGGTATAGAGTTGGATGAAACTGAAAATATAATAATAAGGAGAGAAATTACAGCTCAAGGTAAAAGTTCCTCAAGAGTAAATGGTGTATTAGTGAATCTATCTATGTTGAGAGAGATTGGAGAATGGTTGATTAATATCCACGGACAACACGAACATCAATCATTGCTAAATGTTGAGCAGCACTTATTGTGGCTTGATTTATTTGGAGACGGCCAAATTCATGATCTGAAGAAAAAATATCAATCCATTTATGAAAAATACTCAGCCATTCAAAAAGAGCTTAAACAATTACAGGAATCCGATAAGCAGCTTTTGCAAATGAAAGATCTATATTCTTTTCAAATTGAGGAGATTGAAAAAGCACAATTAAAAATGGGAGAGGATGAATGTTTAACTGAAGAAAAGCACAAGCTAGCTAATGCAGAGAAATTATATGACGGGGTGAACCAAGCACACCAACTTTTGTATGGATCCGAGAAAACACTTGAGTCTTTAGGGAAAGCAGTTTCGTATATTGAGCAAATATCACATTATGATCAAAAAGTTTTACAGCCATTGTTAGAGCAAATCCAGTCTGCCTATTACCAAATCGAGGATTCTTCATTTGGTTTACGGGAGTATAGAGAAAATGTAGAATTCAACCCTTCAAGACTAGATGAGATTGAACAAAGGCTTGCGCTAATTTCTTCATTGAAAAGAAAATATGGAGAAAATCTAGAAGAAATATTGAATTATGTACAGTCTATTAAATCCGAATTAGAACGAATGGAAAATAAAGATGTAAAAATTCAGGAGTTAGAAGAAGAAAAAGAGCTTATTTTACATGAATTGAGAAAAGCAGCTAAAAAGCTATCAGAAAAACGTAGAAAAGTATCTAAACAGTTATCAAAAAAGATTGAATTCGAATTACGTGACCTGCAGATGGAAAAAACAAGATTTGACGTACATATTTCAAGCAATATGAATCAATTTACAAAAGAAGGATGGGATCATATTGAATTTATGATTTCTCCAAATCCAGGAGAACCACTAAGACCTTTACATAAAATTGCTTCTGGTGGGGAAATTTCACGCATTATGCTTGCATTAAAAACAATATTTTCTAAAATGGATCGGATACCTGTATTGATTTTTGATGAAGTGGATACAGGTGTAAGCGGAAGAGCTGCACAAGCAATTGCGGAAAAAATGTCAATGTTGTCAAAAGAGTGTCAAGTGTTTTCCATCACTCATTTACCTCAGGTTGCCTGTATGGCAGATGCCCACTACCTCATTCAAAAATCCGTTCAAAAGAATAGAACCTTTACCCATGTCAACCATTTACATGAAGGTGATCGAATTATTGAACTGGCTCGAATGCTTGGAGGCGTTGAAGTGACAAAAACTACGGAACATCATGCCAAAGAAATGCTTGTCATGGCCGAAAAGAAAAAGGAACAGAGGAATCATTTACAATTATAAAAGAACAGCATGGAGGATAACTTATAGGTACGTAATTGACGAAACCCTTCTCGTCAAGCGAAGGAAGACAAGGGAGCGTGATTATTTGTTCGTAAAAAGATTGATTGGACTTCTGCTCGTTTTCTTCATTTGTATCATTGGTTTATCTGCTCCATTTCAAAGTTATGCTTCATTTCCAACTGAACTAAGATTATTTTCAGGTCAAGGAAAGCAGTTAGATTTTATTATGCCTGTACATGCTCAACTCACAGTGAAGGATCCAAATGTAATTACAGTCAATGGGCAATCTAAACCTTCATTTCAATTAGATTTAAATCAACCTATTTCCATACAGTCTAATGAGATTGGGCATACTGAGTTGCAATTGAAATTATTTGGCAAGATCCCTTTTAAAAAAGTAAGAGTTAACATCATGCCTGATTTAAAGGTAATACCAGGTGGTCAAACTATTGGTGTAAAATTGAAATCCGACGGTGTTCTAGTTGTGGGACATCATCTCGTAGCAGCTTCAGATGACAACAAAATTTCACCAGGTGAAAAAGCAAAGGTGAAATTAGGAGATTTAATTACAAAAATCAATAAACAAAAAATTACAGAAGTAAGTAAAGTTTCAGATGTTGTAAATGAAGCTGGGGAGAAAGGAAAGGCTATAAACCTAACCTTATTAAGAGATGGGAAGGAAGTAAAAGTAAAACTAAAACCTGTTTTTGATGTTGAAGATAACAAGTATCGATTAGGATTGTATATTCGGGATTCAGCAGCAGGAGTTGGTACACTGACATTTTATTCTTCTGATTTAAAAAAATATGGAGCATTAGGACATACAATCACAGATATGGATACAAATACTCCAATTGTGGTAGGTAAGGGTGAAATTGTGCATTCAAAAGTCACATCTATTTCAAAAAGTAAAAATGGTACACCAGGAGAAAAAAGAGCCATATTATCTAATCAAGGAAAAGTATTAGGAAATATCACTAAAAACACTCCATTTGGTATATTTGGTAATATGGATAAATTGCCTGACCATGGCATTATGAATAAAGCGTTGCCAGTAGCATTTTCAGAGGAAATAAAACAAGGTCCTGCACAAATTTTAACCGTGGTAGATGGTCAAAAAGTTGAAGCGTTTGATATCGAAATCAAACATATAGCAGAACAAAATGCACCTGCTACAAAAGGAATGATAATTAAAATTACAGATCAACGTTTAATTGAAAAAACAGGTGGAATTGTACAAGGAATGAGTGGCAGCCCAATAATACAAGATGGGAAAATTATAGGTGCAGTTACACATGTATTTGTAAATGATCCAACTTCTGGGTATGGTTGTTTTATTGAATGGATGTTGAAGGATGCAGATATTATGGAGAATGTGAATAATTCTGAAGAAACTGCAGCATAAAATAACAATGAAATGAATATCCTTGTAGAAATGTAACGCCCAGTTAGGGCGTATTTTTTCTTTTTTTGTCACCTTTTTCAATTTTGACAGTTTCCATTTTTTTCATTTTTAATTAATTTATAATAAATTTTTTTCGACAGGAGGAATTTAATTTGTAATGTCGAAATTGTTATAGTGGCAAATAGTAAATATTTCTTTTTTGAGGAGGAGCTTTTCGTGCAACAAAAAATACAAGTGTTATTAGCAGATGACAACAGAGAGTTTACAAATTTACTTTCAGAATATATTTCTGAACAAGAAGATATGGAAGTGATGGGTGTCGCCTTTCATGGTGAAGAAGTTATCGATATAATTGAACAAGGGAAAATTCCCGATGTTCTAATCGTTGATATTATAATGCCTCATTTAGATGGTTTAGGGGTATTGGAAAAACTGCGGGAGATTAATATTAAACCTCAGCCAAAAATTATTATGCTTACAGCATTTGGGCAAGAGAATATTACGCAAAAAGCGGTTTAACTAGGTGCCTCATACTACATATTAAAACCATTTGATTTTGATGTGTTGTCAAATCGCATAAGACAATTAGTTAGTCATTCATCTGTTGTTTCATCTCGATCATCGAACACTGCTTCTTCAAAACAAAATATTGTTCCAATTGCAAAAACGAAAAACTTAGACGCCAATATCACATCTATTATTCATGAAATTGGTGTACCTGCTCACATAAAAGGATATCAATATTTACGTGAAGCGATCACAATGGTTTATAATAACATAGAAATTTTAGGATCTATCACAAAAACATTATACCCAGCTATTGCTGAAAAATATAAAACAACGCCTAGTCGTGTAGAACGTGCCATACGACACGCAATAGAAGTAGCTTGGACAAGAGGAAACATTGACTCCATAAGTCTTCTTTTTGGTTATACAGTGAATATAAGCAAATCTAAACCTACAAATAGTGAATTTATCGCTATGGTAGCGGATAAGTTAAGAATCGAACATAAAGTTTCCTGAAAGAGTGGAGATTAAATATCTTAATAACCAACCGGTATTTATTTGGATTTTATGATCTGAATAAATAACGGTTTTTTTTCGTTCTATTATTATAATAAAAGCCCATTTTTATTTAAAAATAAAATTAATAAGGCAGATATCCAATCAAATTTATAAGCACGGAATACAATATTTAAGTACTACTATTTAACTAAGGAAGGAGATCTGTCCATGGGTGCTAAAGTAACCCCATTGTTAAGCGAATGCACCTCTCAAACTCAGTCTTTATGTCCTGATAAAATAAAGGTTGAAGTCGTTGTTGGGGAATTGAGCTTACAAATCGATGTAGAATGTGATATTGAGCTCGATGAGCCTGCACTTGATATAAAAGATATTGATAAAAAAGTTTTTTTTGAACAGTGTGAATTTGTTCCTGCTAGCAATGGAACATCAAACTGTGATTGTGGTGTAATTAATGGAAAAGTGTTTATAATTGGATATATTAGAAAAAATATAAGATATTCAGCGTTAGATTGTTGTACGGATGATGGAGTGTGTGGAGAAATTAGACACTGTACCGTTAACGTCCCTTTTAAATGTGTCGTACCAGTGGAGGATTCAAATGCAAGTATTTCTAATACCCACACAAGTACAAGTAAATTTCATGGACGTAAATTAAAAGAGTTTAATCAAACTATCTCTCAACCCATTAATGAACCAGTTGAGTGTCATATTGATAAAGTCGATTTTCATGAAAGAGATATGTATAGAAATCAGCTCTCATTAACACATGGACCAAAAACTGAAAGTACATTTAAAGTTATTCGTGAAAAAATGGTCGTTATGATCGATTTAACTCTAACTCAAAAGCGTAAGGTTGAGTCATGTCTTATTATTTCTTCGAGTACAGGTTGTTAATCGTATATATTGGCAAAGGAAAATAAATCATCTATCTATAATGAGATGATTTATTTTTTTGTTTCTCTTTACTAAAGAATAAAGGGTTCAACAATCATCTCTGAGCACTTCTAAGAAGTTTTTTTGTTATTTCACAAAAAATTCATATTTATTTCACAGTGTTGACATAAAGGTGTTTTGTTTAAGATAATACAGTATGTAAAATAATAATATAAATCATAATAATTAGGGGGCATTCAGAAATGCACAAGTGGGTCATGGTATCACTTTTTGTTATAGCTAGTGTTTTAGGTATAGCAATTACCTTTACAACTGTGGGACAACATGAAGTTGTAGAAGAAGTTGAAGAAGAAGGTACTTTAGTATTCAAAGCAGAGAACTGGAAATTCGATAAAGAAGAATACACAGTTGAATTAGGTGAAACTTTAGAATTGTCATTGAGAAATGTGAAAGGTGTGCATCAATTACAAATTGAGGGATTAGATATAGAATTGCTGCCAGGTGAAGAACCAGTTAAAGTGAACTTTGATGAGGCTGGAACTTATACTATAATATGTAGTCTTCCATGTGGGGAAGGACATGAAACAATGGCTTCCACTCTCATAGTTCAATAATGTAATTAAATAATTTAAAAAGTACCGTAATACTTATTGTATTGCGGTACTTTTTTATAATATAAGAATTTATTAATGATCTATATCGTATTTCATTTGCTGTGTATAATTTTAAACTAATGATCGAATAATAAAATTTGGAATGGAAAGAGTATTCGAGGAGTGTTAAAAGTGAAATTAAGGAAGCAATACAAACAAGACGACACCCTTTCTCTTCAAGGAATAGTTCAAGTCGGTGAGAAGACAAAAGAGTTGCTTATGACCATTAAACCAAAGCAAATCGCAGTGATAAAACATCGAGATATAGATGAGATTGCAGCTAGAGATATTATTCGTTGCAAAGTAAAAGCGGTTATTAATGCAGATGTTACCATGACAGGGAGTTATCCTACAAAGGGTCCTCTATTATTGTTAAGAGCAGGGATTCCTATTTTAGAAATAACTTATCCATCTTTTAAGAAGTTTTATAATCATCAAGTTGTTAAAATTCATAGCTTCAAAATACATGTTGAGAATCATCAAATTCCATATTCCATATTTACTGAAGATAAATACAAAAATTTACTAAAAACTAGTTATGAAAATTTACCAAGTAATTTAAATCATTTTATTGAAAATACATTGCAGTATGCTCAAAAAGAAAAGGATTTTGTAATTCAATCTTTCGAGGCCCCGACTTTAAATGTGAGGATAGAGAATAGACCGGTGGTCATTGTTGTAAGGGGTAAAGAGTATAGAAATGATCTTTTGGCTATTAAAGATTATATAGAGGATATTGAGCCTGTATTGATCGGTGTAGACGGTGGAGCGGACGCTCTATTGGAGCACGGATATCAGCCTCATGTCATCATTGGAGATATGGATAGTGTATCTGACGATGCTCTATTATCAAATGCAGAGATTATTGTTCATGCTTATCCTGATGGGAAAGCCCCTGGCTTGGAAAGAATAAATGCCTTAGGACTTAAAGCAAAAACGCTTTCAGCAACAGGAACAAGTGAAGATATATCCATGCTTTTAGCATATGAAAAAAAAGCAGAATTAATCATTACATTAGGGGCACATTCTCACATGATTGATTTTTTGGAAAAGGGGAGGAAGGGAATGTCTAGTACATTGCTGGTGAGAATGAAAATAGGTGATAAATTAATTGACGCAAAGGGAGTTAGTCAATTATATCAAAGAAAAGTGAAGTTTAAGAATATTTGGCCTCTCCCCATTGCAGCTATGTTCCCTGTTGTTATTTTGACTTATGTTCATCCTGGAGTTAGGGATTTTTTATACATATATTGGAATTACGTTAAAATATCCATTTTTTAGGTGGTGAATAAATGGTACCTAGCAGATTTTACTTAATTACCGTTATATCCATATTTCTCGCTTTAGGGATTGGCATTTTCATTGGTGGTACTATGGGACAGCAATGGATTAATCAAACTGAAAAAAATATAGCAGAAAGCATTATGGAGAAATATGAAACTCAATTATCAATTAATCAAGAACTTCAAAATCAGATTGGATCGTTGCAGTTGCTCAATCAAAAGACAACTCCAATTTTTCAACACAAAAAAATGATGTGGGTGAGCTCTGAAGATGTAAATAAAGATATGCTAGCTTTTGCCATACAATCGGAAGGAGGAGAATGGATTGAATCCCCAGTGAATGAAGCCCCTGATCTAGTCATGGTTTCAGAAGGGCAATCTGATTTTATGTCTAATCAAATGAATCGCTGGCATTCATTTAATGAGCAGGCTCATCCAATCATTGTCCAAGTGAGTCCGAATGCACTTCCTTTTGATGAACCTCAGGAAATTGTGAATTTTATGTTATTTATAAAAAAAATCATGGAGGAGGATAGCAATGCAGCCATCGGTGTCTATAATTATCCCAGCTTGGAATGAGGCATTCAAAATTAGCGAAACGTTACGATCATTACATGATCTAAGGGACAAAGAAGGGATTCAAAAATGGAATGAATTTATTGTTGTGGATGACGGAAGTGAAGATCATACATATGAGATGGCAACACCATGGGCTGATCAGATTATAAAAAATCCTAGGAACTTAGGGAAGGGAGCCTCATTAGAAGCTGGATGGAAAAGAGCTAAAAATGATATTGTTGTTTTTCTGGACGCTGATTTGGGTGGAACTGCTTTTTTAACATATAAACTCGTAGAACCTATTTTAAACGGAAATAAAGATATGGTGATAGCACGATTTCCAAAGGCACAAAAAAAAGGTGGGTTTGGACTTGTAAAGAAGTTGGCAGTACAAGGAATATATATGCTGTGTGGATATGAAACTACAGCTCCATTATCAGGTCAAAGAGCGTTACGAAAACAACTTTTGCAATCAGTCCCATCATTGTCAGATGGATTCGGAATTGAAGTAGGTTTAACGATAGATGCTGTCAATAAAGGTTTTAAAATATGTGAAGTAGATGTACCGTATCAACATCGTGAAACAGGAAGGGACTGGGCAGGGTTTACACATAGAGGAAAGCAGTTTGTTTCTGTATCAAAAACTCTATATCACAAATGGCGTGATCCAGTATGTTAATAAAAGTGGCATTTATGATTAGTATCATGACATTTTTCGGATTTCTACTCTTAGAAGTGATTATTTATTTTTTAGTAAAACAAAACATCGTTGCAGAAAACTATCTTCACCATAAAATACCAATTGGATTGGGTTTGTTTTTGTGGTTACTTCTCATTATTTATTATGCCTTCCTTCAATGGATGATCCCTTCTTATGACTTTTTGCAAACATATCTTCCACAATACATTATGATTTTGACCCTTTTATTTATCGTCGGGTGGTTGGATGATCGAGTTGGGGATCCTAAAGTAAAAGGTTTAAAAGGGCATTTCATGAAACTGATTAAGGAAAGAAGGCTTACTACGGGTTCACTAAAGGCATTCATAACAGCAGCATTATCTATTTGGGTATTATTACGAATTATGAATAATCATCCACTTTTAGAAGTGATTCAGTTTTTCATACTCACCTTAATGACCAATGGAGTTAATTTACTGGACTTGCGTCCTGGTAGAGCTTTAAAGTTTTTTTTGTTATTATCCTGTGGGATTTTATTTTTAAGCAGTTTGCAACAATATTTCATTTTTTTACTCCCTATGGTATTAGGGGTTTTATTGTTGTTAAAAAAAGATATTGGCGGCGAAGTCATGCTCGGAGACTCTGGTTCGAATTTATTAGGATTTGTATTAGGGTTTTGTATCATTCTCATGACACCCTGGTGGGTACAAATTTTCTGTTTTATTTTCTTACTTCATATGCATTGGATTTCAGAGCGAGATTCCATTACAAACTGGATTGAAACCAAACCACTTATTCATTGGATAGACCAGTGGGGGAGAGTATGATTTAACACCCACAAAAGTGAAGAGTATCCTTCAGAAGCTTAATCCTGGTACTTTTGCGGGGTCTGGATTAAAGAATAAACCAAAAAGGCACAAGCAAATAATAATCTGCTATACGATTAGTCTTGTTTTTGTTTAAATCTTGGTGCAACATAGTTTCGTTTCTGATCTCTGAAAAAAATCCATCCGCCTATAAAACCTACTCCAAGTGAGAAACAAAGGACTCCAATTAATAATCTTAACCAATCAATGTGATTTTCGATCTCTGTATTTCCCACAGATACAATATAATCATAAATTGCATTTTTTATTTCCAAAAAGCCATAGGTAGCCAATAATCCTGGAATAACGAGTAATAAAACAGCTGTGAAACGAGATATCATTAATTTCATTTTTTTGCCTCTTTCATTTATTCATACTTTAAATGGATATATTTTATTAAATAATGTTTAATATTAGTCCCCTTTTGTGTTCATTAATTCCTATGGAGAGTTTTCTTTGTTGACATCATATCAGTTAATGGTTATTTTGTTTCGAAACAAATCATAACATATATTAAGTAACATTGCATGTGATTAGGATCTAGTCATAAAATATTAAAATATTTAACTATATTTCTTATGTTGAAAAAGTTACAATAGAGTCGATTGAATTTTTTTAAACATAGGGGGTATATGATTGTGAGCACTTTAAATTATGATGTTGTTGTACTTGGCGGTGGTACAGGGGGTTATGTGGCTGCTATTAAAGCTGCGCAATTAGGAAAAACCGTTGCTATAGTAGAACGCGAAAAATTAGGAGGAACATGTTTGCATAAGGGATGCATTCCAAGCAAATCTTTTCTTCGCAGTGCTGAAGTATATGCAACTATGAACAACAGCGAAGAATATGGGGTCAGCGCGTCCTCAATTGAGCTACATTTTGAAAAAGTCCAAGACCGTAAAAACAAAATAGTGAATCAACTACATAAAGGTATAGAATTTCTAATGAAAAAAAATAAAATCGATGTATTTTATGGTAATGGACGTGTAATTGGACCTTCTATTTTTTCACCTAGAAGTGGTGCAGTTGCCATAGAATCAGAGATTGAAGAAAATAATAAAACACTTGTACCTAAAAATTTAATCATAGCTACAGGTTCACGCCCACGTGTTTTGCCAAATATAGAAGTTGACGGACATTTTATTCTTACTAGTGACGAAGCTCTTGATATGAATGAACTGCCTAAATCCATGATTATTGTTGGCGGTGGTGTAATTGGTGTTGAGTGGGCCTCTTTATTAAGTGATTTTGGTGTTGATGTGACCATTGTTGAAACAGAAAAAAACATTATTCCTACTGAGGATGAACAAATTTCAAAAGAATTAGAGCGTTTGTTTAAAAAGAGAAAGATAAAGATATTAAAAAATGCAATGTTACTTACAGAAAGTGTAAATACTGAAGAGGGTATTGTTAAAGTCAAAGTGAAACAAAAGGATTCTGAAAAAGAAATATCAGCGGAAAAACTGTTGTTATCCGTGGGAAGACAAGCAAACGTAGAAAACTTGGGGCTTGAAAATACGGACATAAAAGTGGAAAAAGGATTTATTAAAGTAAATCAGTATTTACAAACAACTGAATCTCACATTTATGCTATAGGGGATGTGATTGGTGGCTTGCAGTTAGCTCATGTAGCTAGTCATGAAGGTATATTAGCTGTCGAACATGCAGCAGGTCATGAGGTTCAGCCAATGATGATGCAAAATATTCCCCGTTGTGTATATACTCGTCCAGAGGTAGCCAGTATAGGGTGGACAGAACAACAGGCAAAAGAAAAGGGATTTGATGTGAAAACAGCATCTATCTCCTTTAAAGCGATTGGAAAAGCATTAGTATATGGAAGTAATGATGGATTTGTTAAAGTGATCGCAGATAAAAATACAAACGATATTTTAGGGGTTCATATGATAGGTCCTCATGTAACAGATTATATATCAGAAGCGGGATTAGCCATCGTTTTAAATGCTACACCATGGGAAGTAGGACAAACTATCCATGCTCATCCTACGTTGTCTGAAGCGCTGGGAGAGGCAATGCTTGGAGTGGATGGAAATGCAATTGGAATATAAAATATAAAACTGATATAATGATATAGAGTTAAGTATTAAGACCAGATATTAAATTCTCATTATAATTTTGAGGAGGAGGTTTTCTCCATGATGAATTCAGTCGGTCAATTACACAAACATGAAAAACTGGGTTTAACTGATCAACAGTTTATAGAGATGTATTCCATGATGGTATTAGCAAGGAAATATGATGAGCGTGCTTTGTTATTGCAAAGAGCAGGGAAAATTAATTTTCACGTTTCAGGAATAGGACAAGAAACAGCACAAGTTGCAGCTGCTTTTGCATTAGAAAAGCAAAAGGATTATTTTCTTCCCTATTATAGGGACTATGGATTTGTTTTAGCAGCTGGAATGACTTTAAAAGAACTATTTTTAGCTTTATTTGCTAAAGCTGAGGACCCGACCAGTGGCGGCAGACAAATGCCAGGTCATTTTGGCCATAAAAAACAGCATATTGTTACGGGTTCTAGTCCAGTGACAACACAAGTACCTCATGCGGTTGGATTTGCGCTTGCTGCTAAAATGAAAAAAGAAGATTTTGTCTCTTATGTTTCATTTGGCGAAGGTTCCAGCAACCAGGGAGATTTTCATGAAGGTTGTAATTTTGCAGGGGTTCATAAGCTTCCAGTTATATTCTTTTGTGAAAATAATCAGTATGCGATATCTATTCCATATGATAAACAAGTGGCTTGTGAAAGTATAGCTGATCGCGCACTTGGTTATGGTTTCCCAGGTATTAAAGTAGATGGTAATGATCCACTAGAAGTTTATAAAGCAGTAAGGGAAGCTCGTGAAAGAGCGATAAAAGGAGACGGTCCTACGCTGATAGAAGCTGTTTCATATCGTTTATCACCTCACTCTACTTCTGATAATGATTTGATTTATCGGACAAAAGAAGAAGTAGAAGCACATAAACAAGCAGATGGACTTCCAAGATTTAAACAATATCTAATCGATAGTGGGTTGTGGAGCGAAGAACAAGATCAACAGCTATTAGAAAAAATAAAAGATGAGATAAAAGAAGCGACAAAGTATGCAGAACAAGCTCCTTATCCAAGACCGGAAGAAGCACTAACACATGTATATGCAGATGAAGGAGGCGGACTGAAGTGACTGAATTAAGTTACCTCGATGCTATTCGGACTGCGATGTCTGAGGAAATGCGCAGAGATGACAATGTATTTGTACTTGGTGAGGATGTAGGGGTTAAAGGCGGGGTTTTTACCGCGACTAAAGGGCTTATAGAAGAGTTTGGGGAAGAAAGAGCACTGGATACTCCACTAGCTGAATCTGCTATTGCGGGTGTAGCTATTGGTGCAGCCATGTATGGTATGCGCCCCATAGCAGAAATGCAATATTCAGATTTCATGCTTCCTGCAACGAACCAAATTATAAGTGAAGCTGCCAAGATTAGATATAGATCCAATAATGATTGGGAATGTCCGGTAGTCATTAGAGCTCCTTTTGGAGGAGGAATTTTTGGAGGACTATATCATTCTCAATGCCCTGAATCCATATTTTTTGGGACACCAGGATTAAAAATAGTTGCTCCATCAACTCCATATGATGCAAAAGGGTTATTAAAGGCTGCGATACGTGATCCTGACCCAGTGATCTATTTTGAACATAAAAAATGCTATCAATCTATCATTACACAAGTACCTGATGATGATTTTATAGTACCAATTGGAAAAGCGGATGTAAAAAAAGAAGGTACAGACATTACCGTTATTACTTATGGTTTAACCGTACATTTTGCACTTGAAGCAGCGAAGGAATTAGAGCAAGAGGGAATCAGTGCGCACATATTAGATTTAAGAACTCTTCAACCATTGGATGTAGAAGCAATTTTAGAAGCAACTGCCAAAACAGGTAAAGTGTTAATCATCCATGAGGATAATAAAACAGGTGGGGTTGGCGCCGAAGTTTCAGCAATTATTTCTGAAGAGTTATTGTTTGAACTTGATGCTCCAATTAAAAGATTATGTGGTTATGATGTGCCAGCAATGCCGATAAGTCCAACATTAGAGAAGTTTTATATGCTGAACACGGAAAAAGTAAAGGATGCAATGAAAGAATTAGCATTATTTTAAAAGAAATGAGGTAGTTTTCCTATGATTCAAGAAATCACAATGCCACAGCTTGCGGAAAGCGTGGTTTCTGCAACAATTGTAAAATGGTTAAAAAAACCGGGTGATTTTATTGAAGAATTTGAACCTTTATGTGAAATAATGACTGAAAAAGTGACAGCGGAATTACCTAGTACGGTCGAAGGTTTTTTACAGGAGATTCTCTCAGAAGAAGGAGCAACTGTTGATGTAGGTACAGTCATCTGCAACATCAAAGTAAAACAAGATGAAAGTGAATCTATTGCTCAGGGAGACTCCTCAGTGGCTCCACAGAAAGAAAGCCTTGAAATGAAACATTCAATGTCTGATACAGATCAAAGTATGAGAAATAGGTATTCACCTGCAGTACAACGAATTGCAGCTGAAAATAACATCGATTTAAATCTTGTTTCTGGTACAGGAATTGGTGGTAGAATTACTAGAAAAGATGTAATGAATGTTGTAGAAGATAACGCAGAAGATCATAATGCTTCCATTTCTTCACAGGCTGTGCTAGCACCTGAAAAGAAAGAAGCAGAGGCTGTTAGAACGACAGGGCTGCACTTATCTGAACCGCCAAGATCTACAGTTGAAAAAAATCAAAGAGAAGCAGACAATGAATATTTTATTGATGTTACTCCAGTTAGAAGCTCGATTGCTTCCAACATGAGACATAGTGTAACTGAAATTCCTCATGCATGGACGATGGTTGAGGTGGATGTTACCAATCTGGTGAATTTAAGAAATAAAGTGAAACAAGAATTTATTTCAAAGGAAGGTGTTAACTTAACCTATCTAGCTTTTATCATTAAAGCAGTAGTTAATGCTATTAAGGATTACCCTATCTTAAATTCCGTTTGGGCAGTAAATAAAATCATTGTAAAAAAAGATATTAATATTTCATTAGCTGTAGGTACTGAAGACTCTGTTTATGTTCCAGTAATTAAACATGCGGATCATAAAACGATTGCAGGAATTGCAAAGGAGATAGATTCTCTTACAAAGAAAGCTAGAGCAGGCAAATTAACATTGAATGATATGCAAGACGGCACTTTTACTTTGAATAATACAGGAGCTTTTGGTTCCATTTTATCAAACCCAATTATTAATTATCCGCAGGCTGCAAATTTAACCTTTGAATCTATTGTGAAAAAACCAGTCGTCATTGATGATATGATTGCTGTGCGTTCTATGGTAAATATGTGTTTATCACTAGATCATAGAATTCTCGATGGAGTTATATGTGGTCGATTTTTACAGAGAGTCAAAGAAAATATTGAATCATTTGGACCAGATACGAAATTGTACTAATAGGATCACTGAAACAATAAAAGGGTATCTCGCTAAACGAAGAGATACCCTTTCTACTGAATTATTATATTTTATAATAAGCTGTTATTAAATCGCTAAAAAAGAAATACTAAATAAGATTGTGGATAGCAGCATAGAACCGATCATAATATAAATAATAATCTTAAACCACAATTTATTTTTACCCATACATTTACATCTCCTTTTGTTCATACTAAAATAGTTCTATAATGGTCAACATAAGTGAGTCAAGCTATATAATTATATTGTAACGTATAATACATATCGGAGGGAAGAGTTTTGATACAAGAAAAACGTTTAGTGGATGAATTTATAGAATTGGTACAGGTGGATAGTGAAACTACGTTTGAAAAGGAAATATCTATTGTTTTAAAAGAAAAGTTCTCACAATTGGGATTATCTGTGTTTGAAGATGATGCGGAAGAAAAAACAGAACATGGAGCTGGGAACTTAGTTGCAATTTTAGAAGCAACAGAAGGACAAGAAAACGTAGACCCGATTTATTTTACATGTCATATGGACACTGTAGCTCCAGGTAAGGGAATAAAACCACAAATAGATGATGACGGCTACATTCGTTCTGACGGCACTACGATTCTAGGTAGTGATGACAAAACTGGAATTGCAGTCATGTTCGAAGTCATTCGAGTTTTAAAAGAGGAAAACATTCCTCATGGTAAAATTTCATTTGTAATTACTGTTGGAGAAGAAGCTGGACTTGTTGGTGCCAGTGCATTTGATCCAAAAAACTTGGATGCAACTTTTGGTTATGCATTGGACTCTGATGGAAAAGTTGGGGAAATTTGTGTAGCAGCTCCATTCCAAATGCATGTTGATGTTGTAATTAAAGGAAGAACTGCTCATGCTGGAGTTGCTCCTGAAAAAGGTATCAGCGCAATTCAGGTGGCAAGTAAAGCCATCTCCAGAATGAAGCTAGGTAGAATAGATCCAGAAACATCTGCAAATATCGGAAGCTTTGATGGACGTGGTCCAAGAAATGTAGTGAATGATAAAGTTGTGATTGTAGCAGAAGCTAGAAGTCTTGTGAGAGATAAAATGATCAAGCAAGTGAATGAGATGAGAGAAGCTTTTTATGCTGCTGCTGAGGAACATGGTGCAGAAGTTGAATTTGAAACAGAAGAATTACCTGGATTTTTCTTTGATGAAACAGCATCATTAGTTAAATTGGCAATGAAATCAGCAGAAAAAATTGGTCGTGAATCAAAAACTACACATTCAGGAGGAGCGAGTGATGCAAATATCTTTAATGGCATGGACTTTCCTACTGTAAATTTATCTGTAGGTTATGAAAATATCCATACTACAGAAGAACAGATGCCAATTGAAGAATTAGTAAAAAGTGCTGAGCTTGTACTTCAGATTGTGAAAGATGTAACTGAAGGTGAGTAAAATTTTGTTGTATTCATAAATGAAAATAATCGAACCATCCGTATTTCGGGTGGTTTTTTATTTATTTTAAAACAAAACTTTTTCATGCTTTAATCGTATTAAATTTGAAACATTAATTAACCATTGGTTGGGGGAGTGGATATAGTGGGTAGATCTGATTATTTTATCAAAAAAAGAAATTTAATTTTGCTAGTTTTTGTTATATTTGTGTTTCTTTTTTTTAGTACATCTAGTTTTGCAAATGATACAGATATACAGAACAACATGATGATAGAAGGTAGATGGAAATTTGAAACTGAAGTACTGGGTGGAGAAATATATGTTATTGGTGGTGAGAATAAAGATGGGTCTTTAAACCTTGTAGAAAAGTTTAACCCTATATTAAATCAATGGGAGCAAGTTGCCAACATGAATTCGGCTAGAATTTTACATACAACTTCGGTATTGAATGGAGAAATATATGTACTAGGAGGATATAGCAAGCAATCAACCTATAAATCCATGAATCAGGTAGAAGTATATAATCCAGATACAGATACATGGACAGTAATCACAGAAAAGTCGAGTGTTGTGCACTCTGAAGTAGCAGATGGGGAAATTATATGTTTTTATGAACAAAGCGAATGCTATTGAGGTAGAAGTGTATGATCCGATTTTAAAAACATGGTCAGAAGCTGCTACGATGAATGTAGAACGAGCAGGATTTCAAACAGCAGTCATAAATAAAAGATTTATACAATTGGTGGATATACAACATTTGGTTACTTAGCAGATTACGAAGGCAGTCTTTTTGATACTGTAGAAGTGTATGATCCAACAACAAATACATGGGAGGTAGTTGCTAATTTACATGTAGAAAGAATTGGATTTGAATTAGCTGTACATGAAAATCAAATTTATGTATTTGGGGGAGAGAGTGAAGCTGGTAATGTAAATACTGCAGAAATGTACAATCCTGAAACTAACACATGGATAGAATTAAATGATATGAGTGGGATTCGTGGTGAACCTCATGTGGAAGTATATAATGATGAAATCTATGTGATAGGAAGATCAACGAAAGGAAACCAGACTGTGTTTAACATAGAAAAATACATGATTAAAGAAGATAATTGGACTGAAGTTGTATCATTTGATCAAGAAAGGTATTCATTTCAAACAGAACTATTAAATGGAAAGGCTTATGTGATTGGAGGCCTGAAAGAAGATCAGGTTGGGGAAAAATTCAATATGTACTAGAACCTGCGTTGGAAATCCATCCTTTAAGTACAACAATAGTGATTGATGGAATTCCTCAAAGCTATCTACCCATTGTTAAAGAGGGACATACATATATTCCTCTTCGCAGTATTTTTGAGAGCTTAGGAGCACAAGTTCAGTGGAACACTGAAACAAAAATGATTACTATCATCAGGGGGATGCATTGACATTGTATTGCAGATAAATTCTCAGGATGTATTGATAAATAACACACAATTTACTTTAGATCAATCAGCGGAAATGATGGACGGAACAACGTTTGTGCCATTAAGATTTGTTAGTGAAACGTTAGGAGCAAATGCGAATTATAATCACGAAACTAAAACGATAACCATAACTACGAATATGAATGGAAAAACAGATGATGAAACAAAATAATGAATATACTGCATTGTTTACCTTTAATTCTGATCAGCCTTCTATGAATCTAAATGAAATGTTACTAAGAAAGATGGAGAATAGAAGATTGTAGCCTTAGATTAAATGATCAAATAATTTCCAATAAGTAGGCTAATCAAGCACCTCGATGGTTTGAAATAATAAATAGTTCCTCATAAAAAAACTCATCGATCGGTGAGTTTTCTTTTTCTTTACATACAAAATACAAAAACAATAAAAAATTGATTTCAACTTGAATTTTAAATAACACAACCCCGATATACTTGGAATGTATTAATAATTCTGGTTGAAATTAAATAGATTAAAACAAACGATATTTTTCTAAGTATATTATTCTGGTTGCATCTAACTTCATCATTTTGATTGCAAAAAGGTTAAGCGCTTAATTTTTTAAAATTCTTAGAAAAATATCCTCAAAAAAACAGTGGAGAGAAGAGAGTGATTTGGATTTGCTGAAACAAAAATAAAAAGGAGGATAGAAAAAAGAAACTGATTGGCAGCGTTCTGTTATCAACTTTCATATAAGGACAGGTTGGAATTACCATTATTTCAAGGGAGCTGTTTAATATGATGAATATCCAAAAGTTAAAGTTGGTTATGGTTCTTTTCATTAGTTTTTTATTGGTGATTAGTTTGATGATGACACCTGTACATTCAGCTGAAATTGATCAGTATATTAAAATGCCTAAAAGCACTTGGGAAGGAGACCTAGGCTCTGCAAAATCTTACGTACAAGTACTTGAATATGGAGATTATATTGGGTTGAATTTCAGATTCTTTTATCCATATAACGGAAATATTGGTGGAGCTGGTTTATTTCCAAGTGGAGCTCATGAAGGAGATTGGGAAAGTGTAAAAATTCTTGTGAATAAAAACTCAGATTCAATTGAACAAATTCGTCCTTCTGCTCATGATAATGAACATGGTTGGAAATCCCCAAGTATATTCGAATATGAATCAGGACATCCAGTTATTTATTCTGCTGAACATAGTCACGCTAATTACTGGACTGAAGGTAAACATACGAGATTAAGCGGTTTCGGGAATGATTATACAAGCAAAACTCATCTCTGGGATATTCCTAATGATAACTTTATTATTATAAATGAACAAAATACGCCATGGATGGATTTCCAAGGACGTTGGGGAGCCAGTGGCTCTACTGATGCTCAAGATGATTGTGGGTTTACTTGCCCCAATAGTCCTAGATTCTCTTCTGGTTACAACTGGTTCATAGATGTAACCAATGCAACACAATCTAGTGATATTACGAATCTAGGAGAAGTTGATGTAACCAATGCATATCTCTACGCGAAAGAGTATGCCCCGGTTGTATATTTACAAGTGAATGAACAATATTTCCCATCTACAGTGGAGTGGCTGCTTAAGCAAGCACCACTCAAAGAAAATGGCAGTGTTCTGTTAGATGTAGGTGAATTGAATTCTTGGTCGCTCGTTGGGAAGTCTAGTGAAATTATTCCCTTGGATTTCACTAACTATAATACATCTGCTCAGAGTGAAATTACACCCAAACCAACTGAAGATAAAGATGAAGTTTTTGAATTAAGCGCATTAGGGAGTGACACTAAAGATTATGTGAATAAAACCATTTATATCAATCCACAAGGAAACACCTATACTTTTGGAGTATGGTTGAAAACAACAGATGGGTCAATGAATCAACAAGTATCGCTTCGCTTGAGAAGTCAGGGGAATCTAAATGGAGGCAATGGAGATCATGATTTTCTGGTTACCTTTAATGTAACAAATGAATGGACATATTATAGCGTATCTGAAACGTTCGATGAAGCTGCAGATTGGATCAGGACTACGATTTATCCAGTAGGGTATCAAAATAGTATCGGTAATGTTTTGGCTTCGAAGCCTTTAATAGTACAAGATATGGATTTTACTAGCTTCAATCCATCAGACTTTAGTGAAATTACTCCAACATCAGATGTAGATAAAGAAAGTTCCTTTGAATTAAGCGCACTAGGAATTGATACGACTGACTATATGAACAGAACTTTTTATATCAACCCGGATGGTAAAACGTTCACATTTGGTGTTTGGCTGAAAACACTAAATGGATCTACTAATCAAACTGTATCACTTCGACTAAGGAGTCAGGGTAATCAAAATGGGGGTAATGGTGATAATGACCAGCTGGTTACCTTTGATGTAACAGATGTGTGGGCGTATTATACCGTAACAGAGAGGTTTGATGTATCAGCAAATTGGATCAGAACTACGATTTATCCAAATGGAAAGCAAAATGGTACTGGAAGTATCTTGGCTTCGGAACCTGTACTATCTCTAGAGTAGTTGAACAATACACTGGCGTATAAAAATGAATATAAACACCATATAAGAAACCCAAAAGGTAAGAGCCTTTTGGTTTCTATTTTTGCTCTCGACTTAAATATTAACAAACAATAAATGAGAGAGACTATGTTAAATGAAAGTAGTGACATCGGCAGTCTCTTGTCACTACTTTTTGTTTATATTTTATTTTATGAAGAGCGATACAAATGTCACGTTATGTTTTGATAACTAATCGTAAAATGCAGTTCTGCTAATTCGGAACCTGAATTTATATATTTATGTAAACTATCTGCGTTAAAGCAAATTGAGTCATGTTTTTGTAAAACATAGGTAGCTCCGTTGACTTCAAGGTTTAATGCTCCAGACATTACGGTTACATATTCAACAACACCTGTAGAGTGAGCTTCTGATTCATATTCAGAAAAGGGCTTCAAGTACCCTCTGTATAATTCAAATGACTGAGCGTTATTATTAAACATATGTTCAACTATAAATACTTTATCAGGACTATTGAGTTGAATACTATCCTTTTTACGGGAAATTTGAACTTCAGACTCCAAGTAAAACAAACTTGTTAAAGGAACGGATAAACCGCTAGCTATTTTCCATAGCACTGATAAAGTAGGGTTTGCTTCTCCTCGCTCTATTTTCCCAAGTGTTAATTTACTTACTCCAATCTGATTAGCCAACCCCTCCATACTTAAACCTTTTGTAGATCTTATCTGTCTTAATTTTAATCCAACTCGTTTTCCGATTTGTTCTTGATCCTGTGGTATTCCAGAATTCATGTTATCCACACTTCCCTTAAAGTATAAAGAATATATTTTAATTATATAAAAATACATTTTAATATACAAATCAGAATCTATATGATATGATCAAGCAGTTCATTGATATATTTTAATTTGTTTATGGTGGAGCAAGCTAGTTTATGAGTTGAATATGTTTGCAGCAGGTTAGGTTTTTTTGAAATCATACTTGATGCATTCGTCATTAAGAGGAAAACCTTGGATTGGTTTCATTGGGGGAGTTACAGCAGCAGCTCTTGTTTTGTTCAGGGTAAACATACTGTTCGTGATATTAGGTGCAGTAATAATCGTGATTTTATTAAAATCATTCATGTGAAACAGGAGGGGGATGCCCTCCTGTTTCACTTCAATATTTATAAAAATTATGATGAAGATTGCTATTTAGTGAATTTCTTTCGTATAGGGAGGGGGATGATCAAGATTATTAATCCTTGTCTTTACCTTTTTCCTTATTTTTATCTTTATCTTTTCCATGTCCCTTACCATTATCTTTGTCTTCATTTATTTCATCTTTGATTTCATCTTTTGTTTTACCTTCGTAATCAATACCATTTTCAACAGCTTTTTTGATCCAGCCTTCACTTAATTGACTATTTTCAGATTTTACCTCTTCGATTTCTTCAAATATTTCTTCTTTAGATAAATCTTCAATATCAATACCTAAATCTAGTGCTTTTTTCTGCCATCCATACAAATGGTCTTCATCTGTACCTTCTTCTTTTTCATCATTATGCTCATGCTCTTCATGTTTTTCTTCAAAATATTCTTTGATTTCTTCACGGATTTCTTCGTTTGATTTATCTTCAGTGTCAATTCCTAAAAACTCTGCGAAGTTCAGTAAACCTTCTTCTGAGAATTCAAAATCATGATCGTCTCTTACTTCATGAATGGCCTCACGGATTTCTTCAAGGGTTAAACCTTCAACATCAATACCAAGCAGCTCTGCAATCGTCTCTAACTGATCAGAGATTTCTGTCATGTGATTTAATTTGTATTCTCTAATTTCTTCAAGAATTTCTTCTTTAGATAAATCCTCAGTATCAATACCTAAATTTTCTGCAATAACAACTAATTCTTCAAGTGTTAATTGTAGTTGTGATTCTTTATAATTTTTGATTTTTTCTTTTATTTCTTCAATGGATAGATCCTCAATATCTAGGCCTAAATCTTTAGCGATTTTAGCAAAGTATTCTTCTTGGGCTACTTTGATCGCTTCACGAATTTCTTCTAATGTTTTATCTTCCGTATCAATGTCAAAAAGTTCAGCGATCTGCTCCAAGCTTTCTCTTGACAGCTCTAGAAAATGCTCTTTTTGATAATCTTTGATCGCTTCACGAATTTGTTCTTTTGTTTTGTCTTCGATATCAATGCCTAAGCGTTCTGCAATGGCTTCTAACTCAGCTAAAGAAAGATCTTCAAATTGTTCTTTGATAACCTCTTTAATTTCCTCTCTAATTTGCTCCATTGTTTTGTCCTCGATATCAATGTCTAGTCGTTCTGCAATGGTTTCTAACTCCTCCAAAGACAACTGCTCATATTTCTCTTTTATTACACTTCTAATTTCTTCGCGCAATTCTTTTCTACTTTTATCTTCCGTATCAATGTCTAATCCTTCAGCAATGACTTTTAATTCTGAAAGAGAAAGATTATCAAATTTCTCTGTTACCGCTTCTTGAATCTCTTCTCGTAAATCTTCGCTGGATTTATCTTCTGTATCTATACCAAATCGCTCAGCGATTTCCTCCAAATGCTCTTCGTCTATCATCTGATAGATGTTTGTTCGTTCTGTGTTTGTTTCATGGGCGCTGGCTATGCCTATTACACCGGCGCTTCCACCTCCAATTAATAGTGCGGATAATGCTACTGTGCTTATAACTTTTTTCATTTCTGCTCACTCCTGATGTATGTATTTTTTTTGTTGCAAACTCTTATACTTCTATTATAAAAAACCTATCTAAACGATAGATTAAGTTAACCTTAAGATAACATTAAATAAATTTCAGTTATATACATATCACAATGAATGATATCATTAAAGAAGAGACATGGATCAAATAGCTCCTTCCATGTCTCTTTTTTTTATGTTGTTTTGTTTTATCCACTGATTCCATTCTTCTTTAATCATTTCTACTGATTTCCCGCTAAAGTTAAAGCCTAATTGGGATGCATAACTATAAATCAATTCTTTATGTGTTTTTTCACATTTAATCAATTCAGTGTGTTCTGTAATATATTTATTATTTTCTATGACTGGTGAATTTTGATTATGTTTATCTTCATCTGTTGCTATGTTTGTTCCTTTTAATAAAGTTGACAATGCTACGGCTGCAAATAGTTTCATATGAATCATCTCCATGTGTAGGTTATTTATTAGTTTAATCATAAAGGCAATAGATTAAGAAAGTCTTAAGGAAATGTAAAAGATTCATAAAAACCGTACTTGAAATGATGATATTTGCATAATATCAATTGAAAAAGTATGGAGGATAAGGAATGAGGGAAATAGGATGATCCATTGGAGAATTGGTACAGTCGCCAAAATAGATAAAGAAAGAGAGCAAGTCCAATTCATTCAAGTGCAAGATGAAGACGGTGCAACTATGAAAGCCGTTCATTATACAGATGTTCAGCCGTTAGTACGAGTGGGAAGTAAAGTTTTAATAAATACAACGGCAGTAGATTTGCAGCTTGGTTCTGGAGGATATCATTTTGTTTACATGATTATAGATGACACTTTAAATGAGAAAAAAGATGGTGGCAGTAAACCTAATCATATCGGACATATTATGAAACTTCGTTATACTCCTCAACAAAGATCCGTCCTTACTTGTGAAGAACCCAATAGTCCAACCCATACTTTATTCCTGGAAGATAAGAGTTTAGAAGAAACACCTGTTTTAATAGGTGAACTGCACAGCATGTTGCCCATTTTATGCTCTTGGCTTCATTATAAACAAAACCAAGGAAAAACCACTAAACATGTGAAGATATGTTATGTTATGAGTGAAGGGGGGGCTTTGCCAATATCATTTAGTGAGCATGTAGCTTGCTTAAAGGACACAGGATGGATAGATGGAACGGTGACATATGGGCACACTTATGGAGGGGATATTGAAGCGGTTAATAAGTTTACTGCATTGATTGCTGCCAAACATATTTTAAAAGCAGATATTATTATTGTTTTAATGGGGCCTGGTATTGTAGGAACTGGCACAAAATTAGGGCATACAGGAATTGAGATTGGTGAAATAGCAAACGCAGTATCAATACTTCAAGGTATTCCGATTATCGTCCCAAGGATTAGTTTCATGGATCATCGAGAAAGACATAGAGGAATTAGCCATCACCTGCTTACAACTTTATCTACAATTGCATTAAAACAATCGCAACTTTACTTGCCTTATAACCTTCCACAGGAATATACAAATCATATAGAAAAGCAAATAACTGAATTTGGTGTTCAGAAGCTTCATGTTATTACTTGGTACAATCATTTAAAATTTGATGATATAGAAAAAAGTTTGAATCTGTACCCATTTCCAATTAAGACAATGGGAAGGGGATTATATGATGATCCAGCTTTTTTCTTAGCGGTCTGTTGTGCTGCTCAAGCTGCCTTGGAAGTTCTGATGCAGGACTGACTGAATGTATGTATTCTTTTAAAGTCATATGTTTTGATGTTGTATTTTTTAATAGGGACTTCATGTGAGTGCGGATTTCCCACGCCTTTCCTGACATGCAGATTTGATTGTGCATTGTATAAGATTTCATTGTTCAACCTACCTTTCAAATGATAAGATAATGAATATTATGGTCAACTTACGGTTTACAAATACTGGTCACTTTCATAAAAGTAAGAAACTCTTAGGTTTTGGGGTGATTTTTAAATAATATATGTAGGTATTGGACAAGTTATGAATACAATTTGGGAGGAAATTGAAGTGAAAGAACAAAATTCTAAAGAAATCAATAACAAGTTTGAAGAAGTTACGGTAAAAACCGATCATATCTTTCAAGGAAAAATCATTTCATTGCAGGTAGATGAAGTAAAACTTCCGAATGGAAAGATGTCTACTCGAGAAATTGTTAAACATCCTGGAGCAGTCGCTGTATTAGCAATACATGAAGATAAAATGATTGTTGTGGAACAATATCGAAAACCTTTAGAGAAAAACCAGATTGAAATCCCAGCAGGAAAGCTGGATCCTGGAGAAGATCCACAGACAGCAGCGTTAAGAGAGCTGAAGGAAGAAACTGGTTTTGATTGCGGATCCATTAAACTTATCAATTCTTTCTATACATCTCCTGGTTTTGCAGATGAAAAAATAGTTCTTTTTCTAGCAGAAGATTTAACACAAGGAGAAATGCAGCTGGATGAAGATGAGTTTTTGTCCTGTGAAAGCATTACATTAGAACAAGCACTACAATATATAAAGGAAGAAAAAATCAGTGATGCTAAAACCATCACCGCGGTTTACGCTTGGCAAATCTATAAATTGACAGGGAAAATCTAAATGCAATCTTACTATGCAGACTTACATATTCATATAGGGCGAACCAATAAAGGACAAGCAGTGAAAATTACTGCTAGTAAAGAATTAACGTTTTATAACATTATGGAAGAAGCAACATCTAGAAAAGGAATGGACATCGTTGGTATTATTGACTGTCAATCTCCAGCTGTACAAGAAGATATAGAACATTATTTGAATCAAGGGATCATGAATGAGGTCGACGGTGGCGGCATTCGATTTGGAAATACAACGATGATTCTTGGAAGTGAAATCGAGATTAATGATGAAGGTTTTGGCCCAGCGCATGTATTAGTGTATTTGCCAGAGTTGAAATCTATGAAGGATTTTACAACGTGGATGAGTAAACATATGAAGAATGTTAATCTGAGTACACAACGTCTCTATGTACCTGCTAGAATACTGCAGGAGGAAGTAATCCAAAGAGGGGGATTATTTATTCCAGCTCATATTTTTACTCCTCACAAAAGTATTTATGGCAGTTCAAAACGCTTATCATATTATTTGTACAAAGAGCATATTTCAGCGGTTGAGCTTGGTTTAAGTGCGGACACAGAAATGGCTGGATATTTATCTGAATTAAGTGAATACACCTTTTTAACCAATTCTGATGCACATTCGTTAAGTAAAATTGCTAGAGAGTATAACAAGTTATGGTTGAAGGAACCCAATTTCATAGAACTAAAGAAAGCTTTGCTTCGTATAGATGGACGTAAGGTGATTGCGAATTATGGATTAAATCCTAAATTGGGTAAATATAACCGTACATACTGTTCAAATTGTGAATCTATTATAGATGAAAATACTTCTGTAGTTGGGCGCTGCACTTATTGTGGAAGTGAAAAAATCGTTCGTGGAGTCTTTGATCGAATTAAACAGTTAGCTGATCAGGAAAAATCGCATATAGAGAATAAACCACCGTATTATTACCAGATTCCTTTAGAATTTATACCTGGACTAGGTCCTCGAAAGTTAAATCAGCTTCTTACTAGATTTGGAACTGAAATGAATGTACTTCATCATACGACCAAAGAGCAAATATGTGAAGTGGTTGGAGATCAATTAGCAGAACAGATCATGTTGTCTAGAGAAGGCAGAAGCATAATCCAAACTGGTGGGGGTGGAAAATACGGTAAAATTAAATAAATGATCATCTTTAAAAGATTTTCTTTTTCCTCTATTAGATTGTCATAGTATACATTTAGATTCATAGAATGTATTAATAGGACTAATAGGATAATAGGAGGAAGAATCGGATGAATATGCAGCAATATTTGAAAGACCACCTCTCTCTTTATATTTTTGTTTCAGTATTATTTATTATGGGCATTATTTTTGGAGCATTGATGGTCAACGCACTTTCATTAGAACAAAAGCAAGATATGTCAAATTATCTTGACAGTTTTTTCAAAACGATGGATGAGGAGACAGACTTGAGCAGCAGACAACTCTTGCAGGAAACCTTTGGTTTGCATTTAAAGTGGATGCTATTAATATGGGTGTTAGGTTTGTCTGTTATAGGTCTTCCCTTCATACTCATTTTAGATTTTCTAAAAGGAGTGCTTATCGGTTTTACTACGGGTTATATTGTTGGTGAACTTTCATGGGACGGTATTTTATTTACGCTCGTATCCATTGCTCCTCAAAATTTAATTATTATACCAGTGATCATTATTGCAAGTGTTTCAGGAGTATCTTTTTCTATATATTTAATCAAAAATCGATTATTACAAAAAAGAGGGAATATATCAAAACCTTTTATGACATTTTCTTTTTTAATTTTATCGTTAATTGGTGTTCTTTTTGTAATTTCTATGTATGAAACATATTTAACTCCTGTTATTATGAAATGGATTACGCCAATGTTATTGTCTGTTTGACTTTATTCATGACCTCCCTCTATAATGATACTAGGAATGATAGGATGAACTAATTTTATATTTTCATTTGATTGTTCAGTGCAGATGATTGGATATTTTAGGGGGAAGGAATATGGAGGCGCGGATCGAAAAAATTAAACAGGAATTACAATCTCAAGGGTATAAATTAACGCCGCAGCGGGAAGCAACTGTTCGCGTTTTATTGGAAAATGAAGAGGATCATTTAAGCGCTGAGGATGTATTTATGCTTGTAAAGGATAAGGCCCCTGAAATAGGTCTAGCTACTGTATATCGTACATTGGAGCTTCTCAATGAATTACATGTCGTAGAGAAAATGAATTTCGGTGATGGCGTTGCTAGATATGATTTGCGTAACAATGATAAAAATCATCATCATCATCATCTCATTTGTGTTCAATGTGGGGCAGTGGATGAAATTATGGAGGATTGGTTAGGTCCTTTAGAAGAAAGGCTTGCAAAAGAATTTAATTTTAAGGTGATTGATCATCGCTTAGATTTTCAAGGAATATGTCATCGCTGTAATGAAAAAAAATAACAATATTATAATACCTACATAAAAGACCGGCTCTCCATTACTTTACAAATTATTTGTGATGGGGGTATTTTTTTGTTTATTTGGAAATCATATGTTTGAAAGTATAAACTTCTATTGGATTAAGACAAGGACTTCTAGTTATGAACTAGTTTGGTCTGCATCAAAGCAGGACGTTTTGATGTAGACGTTTGCTAGCTCACGGAAGTCTTGGTATCGGAATGTCAGGTGTAGTGCCTACAAACTACTTTTGTGGGTGTTTTATTGTGTTCAAGTAGAACTATTACATCATTTTTTAAGGAGAGTGTATCGTTGTGATTATTGGAGTACCAAAAGAAGTAAAGGTGAATGAAAATCGCGTTTCCTTAACACCTGCAGGAGCGGGTATGCTTACAGGAGCAGGGCATCAAGTCATACTGGAAAAAGGTGCAGGGGAAAACAGTGGATTTTTAGATGAAGATTTTATTCAAGAGGGTGTGAATATACTTCCTACTGCTCGTGATGTTTGGACTAAAGCAGATATGATTTTGAAAGTAAAGGAACCGCTTCCATCAGAATATGAACTTTTTCAAGAAAATCAAATCGTATTTACATATTTGCATTTAGCAGCCGCAAGAGATTTAACCAAACATTTATTACAAAAAAATGTGACCTCAATTGCTTATGAAACGATTCAATTGCCAACAGGTGAATTACCTTTACTTACTCCGATGAGTGAAGTGGCTGGAAGAATGTCAGTTCAAGTAGGAGCACAGTTTTTAGAAAACTACTATGGTGGGAGAGGTGTGCTTTTAGGTGGAGTACCAGGTGTACCTCCAGGGGACGTATGTATTATTGGTGGCGGTGTCGTTGGGACTAATGCAGCAAAAATCGCTTTAGGAATGGGTGCAAGTGTCGTAATAGTGGAAAGAAGCGCTCAACGCATGAGACAACTAGATGATCTATTTAATGGACGAGTTCGTACGTTAATGTCTAACCCACACAACATTTTAAGTGCCGTGCAAAAAGCGGATCTAGTTATCGGGGCTGTATTAATCCCAGGAGCAAGAGCACCTAAATTGGTTACAGAAGATATGGTAAAACAAATGAAAAATGGTGCTGTTGTCGTAGATGTAGCTGTGGATCAGGGTGGATCTATCGAAACGATTGATCGAGTTACTTCACACAGTGAACCAACCTATGAAAAATTTGGGGTTATACATTATGCAGTTGCAAATATGCCTGGTGCTGTTCCAAGAACTTCAACATTAGCATTAACAAATGTTACTATGCCGTATGTAATGGAGCTTGTAAATAAAGGTTTTGATCAAGCCATTGCTGAAAATCAACCCCTAAAATTGGGTGTGAATACTTACAAAGGAAGATTGACTTATAAAGCAGTTGCTGATGCAGTAGGGCATGCATATACTCCACTAGATGAGGTTCTTTAATTAAACTTTTCATTCATATATTTTCTTACCCCACTTCACACATAGAGGTGGGTTTTTTATAGTTGCTTATATAATTACAAAAAATATCTATTAGTAAGTTAGTGAAAACTATAGATTTTATGTCGAAAAATGTATAACATGGAAGTATGGAATTTTCAATAAGTGGAAAAGGAGATAAATGTATGAATGAAGAGATAAAAAAGAATTTAAATGATATTGAAATTGCTCAAAACATAATGAAGGAACAAAGAGGTCTAGTGCAAGATTTGGTAGATCATTCTAATAACGTTTCAGTACATGCTTCAGATATCGTAGAAAAAGTAGGCAACATCAAACTATTATCCTCACATGCAGTAGAGTTGTCTCGTGAAGGAGAGAAACAAATTGAGCAAACGGTTTCCCAAATGGAACAAATTAATCTACGTACTGAAGAAATAGCAACAAAAATGAATACATTAACGGAGCTTTCCACTGATATTTTGCAGGTGGTTGATGTGTTACAACAAATTGCCTCGCAAACCAAGCTATTATCTTTAAATGCTGCGATTGAAGCCGCTCGCGCAGGAGATCATGGCAGAGGTTTTGGTGTAGTAGCTTCTGAAGTTAGAAAACTAGCTGAAAGCAGTGAAAAATCTTCTAAAGAAGTTGAAACTATCATTAGTCAAATTACAAAAGAAATTAAGGGATTAGTACAAGAAACAAGTAATAGCGAGAAGGATACGGAAAAAGGTAAAATGGATGTGGAAAACGCTAAGCAAAAATTCCTTATGATCCAATCTGCTGTTGATAATTTAAGGAATGATAATGAAGAAGTATTCGCGAAATCTACATCGATGAACGAAATTAGTGCAACGATCAATGAATTAAGTAAACCTATTGCAGGAAATCGCAAACTTATATCACAAGGTGTAGAAGCTGCGGTGAACATTACTGAGATTTGCAAAGTTTAACACTTTTATCATCCGTGTACATGTACATTTTACATATTTTTATCATTCTCTTTTTAGTAGTTATAGGTTTATACTTGGAAAAACGTTGGAAACTATCAGCAAATTATATTTCTCCTGCATTAGCAGGAGGCATCATTGGAATGTTAGTCAACGGATTTATTTATTATTTTTATTCCTATTCTTTCATTCCAAGTCAATTGGTAGTTCGTTTTTTTGTCACAGCATTTTTATTTTCAATTGGTCTTAAAATGGGTTTAACATATCAAAGGAAGCAGTGGATTCATTTATTTTATTTGTTTAGTATTACAACGTTTCTCTTATTTACTATAGAACTTATGGCGTGGATTTTCTTTAAAAACAACCTTTTGTTGTTACAGGTTTTTAATTCACAGACCTTCTCCTGGAATGATGAATGGACGAGCAGGTTAAAAATGTGGTTTTCAGAACATTTAGGATTTCAGTTTCATTTTTCCTTAATCCTCGTGTTTTTGCTAACACCTGTTGTAATTCGATGGATGAGCAAATTACATATCGATAAAGAAATGAGTCTTCATAAAATTTCCAGTGTTCGATCTTGGCCATTCAGTGCTGTGTTGACATTATTTTTTGTAACTATGCTTGCTTTACTTTTGAAGCATTTCTTTTTTTATAATGCCATTTTCTTATTTGACTTGGTTATTTCCATGTGTGTTGGTTTTATCATTGGAAATGTGCTAAAAAGTAGAAAATCAAAAGAGGTTGATCAGTGGATTGTTAGTGTATTAAGTATTGGCACACTGTCACTTTATGGTTTTATTATTTCTATGTTATTTAAATCTTCCATGTACATATGGATGGACTGGTCCTGGACTATAGCGGGATTATTTACGATCAAATTTATAGTCATTACTTTTATTTGGATTTGGGTATCAAGAAAGTGGGTAAATAATCACCCGAAACTGGTTTTAATTAGTGCTTGCTGGGCTTTTACATTAAGTGCTCCTGTTACCTGTATGAACGCAATGCATAGTGTTGTTCGAAGACATGGTGCAGCTGATCAAGTTCTATTGCTTATACCACCTGTAATCCTTTGGTTGATAAATTATCCGCATTATTGGTTGTATTTGTGGTTGTACAAATAGTAGAAAACAATGGATTATAATCAGGAGATAATAAGGGGAGTAAATTCTGATGTAAAATCAAAAAAGAACCAACATTTTCTTTCTGAATGTGTTGGTTCTTGTGTTTATTGTGGTATAAGTAATCTTTTTTCGTTTTCGTTTTTCTTGTTCGCATGTCTATCATAGCAAATGCGCTTCTGTTTTTATTAGGATTTCTTTTTCCTTCTCTTTCTAACTTCTCACGAATCTTTTTAGCTTTTGATTTAGCCAAAATGATCACTCCTTTAATGTATTTAATTTTATATCAAAAATCGTTACAATCTTCGTTTAAAATCACGAATGTAAGATTCTGTTTCAACAGACTTTACTGACAGCATTTCTAGTATGCGGTCTTGACGTTCTTGTCCTTCCTTAATATCTTTTACATCACTTTTAACTTCTTCAACATCGCTTTTAACGTCCTCAATATCACTTTTAACTTCTTCAATATCGCTTTTAACACCCTCGACGTCCTTTTGAATTTCTTTTATTTCGTATTTAATTTCATGTAAATCTTTATCGAACTTATCTGTTCTGCTTTCTTGGGTTTTTAATCTAGCATTATTATCTCCTACCAATTTTATTAAGGTTCCAAGCATTTCTTCCATACGATTAAGCTGATTATCATTCAAGATCTCACTTCCTAACTGATTTGAATTTGATGGTTTTCTTAATTCTATATTATTATAACATAAAAAATAACAAAAATACAAACATTTGTTCGAATTTTGTTATTTTTTTCTGGAAATTAGGAATATTTATACTCTTTGTTTAGGTTGAAATGAATTTATTTTTACTTTTTCAATTTTTCATTTATTATCATAGCTAAATCTAATGATTTTATCGCATCATTTATACTAATTTTACTAGAGTTGATGTCTTTCCCACAACAATCTAAAACATGTTTAATCGATTTTTCATAACAGTTGCTTTGATCCATTTCTACTTTTTCTTTCTTTTCATTTGTATATTCAACTAAATTGATTTCATTCTGATTTTCATAACACCGTTCAACAAACTCTATTGTTCCTTTTTCAAATACAACCTCATATGAAACTGTAAAGGGATAACTGACAGGCATCATAGAGGAGGTTTGAATCTCAACTAATACATTTTTATATTGAAGCTGAACATCTACGTGAGATTGCCCATTTTTGCCTTGAATTCCGACCACAGAAATATTTTTTGGATGATCCAGCAGCCATGCAACAAAATCTAGTTCATGAATCATTAAATTAGTCACGATATGATTCAATCCTAAATCTCCCCACAAAGGAGGTGTTTTTCTTTTTAAATGAATGGCGTTTAACTTTCCGTAAGTATTGTTTTGCACAGCTTCATGGATTATTTCGTATGGACGTTCAAATTTAATAAATAGGTTTATAAATAGTTTTTTGCCATACATTTGTTCAGCTTCTTTCATTTCAAGTGCATCTTGGAGAGTTAAACTTACTGGAGTTTCACAAAAAACATGCTTCCCATTTTTTAATGCCTCAATGACATATTTTTTATGCAATTTACTTGGTAAACAAATATCAATTAAATCTATTTCTGGGTTTTCTATGATATTCTCTATTTGAGATGTAGTTTTTATATTCATTTCTTTTTCTATTTTACTTCGTTTTTTTTCATCTCTACCATATATAATAATAGAATCAATCTGTTTGGATTTTTGATAAATGCTTGCATGGTAAGCTCCAAATCCTGTCCCTAAAATACCAATTTTCATAAGTATACTCTCCTTCATAATTATTGTATGATTAGTATACTTGAGTATTGTTGCCATCTGTTTGTCAACAATACAAAATAAAATGTGCATTGGGGTTGTTTCTATCTATGAGAGTGCATAGACTGATTTCTATATTGTTACTTGTTGAATCTAATGGAACAATGAAAGCGAAGGAGCTTGCAGAAAAACTTGAAACTTCAGTACGTACAATTTACAGAGATATTGATATTCTTTGTGAGGCTGGTTTTCCATTGATTACATCAACAGGACCAAAAGGAGGTATACAATTCATAGATGGGTATTCAGTAGATATTGAAAAACTGCATTCTGATGATTTTATTCCCCTTTATCTTAGTGGTACGGGAATTTTGCCAGATAAACAAAGTCATATGGGATTGAAGCTAAGTAATACTTTATTAAAACTGGAAAAAAACCTCCCTTCTAAATTCCTTTTTGACCTAGAAAAAGCTAAGAAGCGATTTCACTTTGACGTATCCCCATGGTGGGGGGAGAAACAAACGCTGCGTTACATGGATCTGATGATTAACTCCGTATGGAAGCATAAAAAAATAAATATTTCTTATGAAAAAGCAAATGGAGATATCTCAAAAAGAAGGATTCAACCTTATGGAATTGTTGTAAAAAGAGTAAACTGGTATCTAATTGCGTATTGTGAAGAAAAAAAAGAGATAAGGACATTCCGGTGCGAGCGTGTAACTAAGGTTGAAGTAACTGAAGAGTATTATTCAGTGCCAGAACAATTTTCTCTAGAAGAACATTGGAAAAGTAGTGAAAAACAATTTAAAATAAATCGTACGGAAATAGAAGTCTACTTAGTACGAATAAAGCTGCAGAAACGTTGGATCCCTTTGCTGGAAAAGCTTGAAGTGGTTGAGTTTAAACAGAACAGTGAAGAGGTATCTGCGACAATAAATATGTTTAAATATGAATATGCATGTCAAGATATTATGGAGTTCATAGGGTGTGTTGAAGTACTCGAACCATTTGAGCTAAGAGAATATATAAAGAATGAAGTTTCAAATTTATTGTTGAAATACTAGAG
The DNA here is from genome assembly GCF_030730905.1 of Chengkuizengella axinellae. Lineage (GTDB taxonomy): Bacteria > Bacillota > Bacilli > Paenibacillales > KCTC-33759 > Chengkuizengella > Chengkuizengella axinellae. The sequence continues at coordinate 81,706 of NZ_JAVAMP010000002.1, forward strand.
ATTTATTTAAAACTTGAAACATTGTGATAAATGCAAAATATTAATATTGGAGGTTTATTTTGGATTACATACGATGGATTAGAAGTAAAGTTGGGCATGATAAAATCTTTTTAAATTTTGCTGGTGGTTGTGTTGTAAACGAGAAAGGGGAGATTTTATTACAAAAAAGAGGAGATAAAAAAGCTTGGGGATTTCCTGGAGGAGCACTTGAACTAGGAGAATCTGCAGAAGAAGCGGCGATTAGAGAAATAGAAGAAGAAACTGGACTTAGCGTACAGGTTGATGAGTTAATCGGGATTTATACTAAATACAATGATGAATATCCGAATGGTGATAAAGCACAAACAATCTTGTTTTTTTTCAAATGTTCAATCAAAGGTGGAGAACTGGTTGTAGATCAAAAAGAAACATTGGAGTTGAAGTTTATTAGACCAGAACATGCACCCGCATTAGTGAATCAACAACATGAAGATGGCTTGAAGGATTACCTTTCAGGTCAAAAAAGTGTCATTAGGTAATAAGAAAAGCTTGAAATCGAAACCTGCATTAATTATAATAAATAGGTATTCAACAATGTAATCGATTACATATTTATTTCATTGTTTTACGTATTTTACGTAAATAGTGATCAGAATTAAGAAGTTCACTTTTTAAAAATATAAGAATTTATAAATGATCAAATTCAATATTTAAAGAAAATCAACCTGTAAAGTAAAAAGTAAACTCGGTGATTGGCAAATCTCTGACGAAGACAGAAATCAAGTTGTCAGCTCATGTATGATTATTGAGTGATAGTGTAAAAGAAGGTTTCGATGATATCTCCGAAGATCCACAGGTGATTTTCTAATTAGGAGTTAAGATGTATGACAAAAATGTCCGATGTCGCTAAACTTGCCAAAGTGTCTACTGCTACAGTTTCAAGAGTACTGCAAAAACCTGATACAGTAAAAGAAGAAACTAAGAAAAAGGTATTAGAGGCGATCAAAAAGCTTGACTATCAACCAAACATTTTAGCTAGAAATTTTAGACGATTGGAAACAAAAACAATACTTGTTGTTATGCCAAACATACTAAATAATGTGTTTTCAGAAATTGTAGTTGGTATTGATTATGAAGCAACAAAAAATGGTTATCAAGTGATCTTAGGTAATACGATGTTAGAGGAGCAAAGAGCGCACGGATTTATGAATCACCTGAAGCAAAAACAGGTGGATGGCATGATTTTATTAACAGCAAGAGTGGACATAGATGACTTAGTAAAAGTAGCGAATGAATACCCGCTTGTACTAGTATCAGATTATTTAGAGGAGTCTGATCTTGTCACAACTGTTGCGATTAACAACATGAAGGATAGTTATACGATTACTGAACATTTAATCAATTTAGGACATAAAAAAATAGCCCACATTTCAGGTCCATTAGATATGTCTATATGTAGAGATCGATTAAGTGGATATCAAGATGCTTTAATGGATCATGACATTCATATTCAATATGATTACTTAACCAAAGGGGATTATTCATTTCAATCAGGGTATGACAATACGCTAAATTTATTAGCTCTTCAGAACCCTCCCACTGCTATATTTGCAGCTAGTGACATAATGGCAATGGGAGCTATAAAAGCAGTCAAGTCAAAAGGACTTCAAGTGCCTCATGACATAGCAGTAGTTGGATTTGATGATGTTGAGTTTTCTAAAATCTTTGAACCTGCACTCACAACAATGGCTCAACCCTTTTTTGATATGGGAAAAACCGCTATGCAATTATTAAAGCAAAAAATCGTTGGAGAACAAGTACAAAATCAATTCATTGAATTAAAAAGTGAATTGAAAACTCGAGAATCATGTGGATTTAATTTAAAGTGAATTCTAGTTAGTTTTTCTCAATATGAAATCGATATCATTTGAATAATATTAAAGGTTAAGGGAACTTTGTAACGTATACACATAAAATAGCCATTTTTGAAACTAAAAAAAGCGAGGAATAATGCTAAATGATTACAATTAGAGATGTAAAAACAATTCTTACAGCACCTGAAGGAATTAATCTTGTCGTAGTAAAAATTGAAACATCTGAGCCAGGGTTATATGGTTTAGGATGTGCTACATTCACACAAAGATATTTAACAGTTCACAACGCAATAGAGGAATATTTAAAACCATTTTTAATTGGAAAAGATGTTCAACGCATTGAAGATATTTGGCAAACCTCAATGGTAAGTGGATATTGGAGAAACGGACCTGTTCTGAACAATGCGATTTCTGGTGTAGATATGGCATTATGGGACATTAAAGGAAAACTGGCCAATATGCCTTTATATCAACTATTGGGAGGGAAATGTCGAGAAGCAGCGCCTGTTTACATACATGCTGATGGAAGAACTAAGGAAGAAGTTGCAGAAAATGTTCAATCCTTTATGGGGGAAGGATATCGATATATTCGCTGTCAAATGGGCCTATACGGTGGTAAAGAACAAAAGATGGTTAAGCCTGAAAATGCACTTGAAGGAGCCTATTATGATCCTAAAGTATACATGAGAGATGTAATAAGTTTATTTGACCATTTACGTTCTGAGCTTGGTGCAGAAATTGAACTATTACATGATGTGCATGAGCGCTTAGCTCCTATTGATGCTGTTAGATTTGCAAAGCAACTAGAACCATACAACTTGTTTTTCTTAGAAGATGCTCTGCCGCCTGAACAGGTTGAATGGTTTAAGAGGATTAGACAGCATAGTACAACCCCTATCGCAATGGGAGAGTTATTTAATAACCCTAACGAATATATCCCATTGATCAAGGATCGTTTAATTGATTATATACGAATCCATGTGAGTCAAATTGGTGGAATTACACCTGCTAAAAAATTAATCTCATTATGTGAATCATTTGGAGTAAGAACGGCGTGGCATGGTCCTGGTGATCTTTCTCCTGTAGGTCATGCTGCAAATGTACATCTTGATATCAGCAGTATTAATTTTGGTATTCAAGAAATGAATAAATTTAACGATGCGATCCAAGAGGTATTCCCTGGTACTCCTGAAGTGAGAAATGGATATGTTTATCCGAACGAAAAACCTGGAATTGGTGTAGATATCAATGAAGAATTAGCGAAAAAGTACCCTTGTACAAATGAGTTGCCAACATGGACTTTAGCAAGATTGCCAGATGGAACTTCTGCACGTCCTTAAATGAAACAAACATTGTGCTATGAGTAGACTGAGGATAGGGAAATGGAAATGTTATATTTCTCTATCCTTTTTCACTTCTCTACAGTACAATTGAATGGCTGGTAATCCACTTAATTCATTTTATCGGTAGGAGGTGTAATTCCAGTGATAGCGCAACTGGATATAGCATACATTGGAGTGCCGTTTACTTCTTTAGCAATTACAATGCCTTCTCCTACATCACATATTATGACTTCTAAATCTCCATCATCTGCTTGAATACAAATAGCCACAGTCTCATTAATTAATGATTGGGCTACATTTGTAATAGGGTCTTCAGCACAAGCACATTCTCCTTTTATATTTTTTTGAATTTGTTTTAAGTTAAAAGAAACGGTTTCATCTATTTCTATATATGAGATATTTGCGGTCGGTAGGAAACTTTGCATCGTTTCACCACTTTGCAACCCAGTAACTATAAAGTTTTTTGCTTCTTGGATTTCAAAAAAATTAAAGCGTTGTTCTCTTGAGAAGATAGTAACCTCTATCCCAAGTTCTGCTAACTGTTGACAAATACATTGCATTGGACAAACGCAACAATCGCATAATGTTTTATCAAACATTTAACATTCTCCTTTCTTTTCAATGTTTAAGATAAATATTCTCATTCTTTTTAGACTATGATTGTTCTTTCTCCTTGGTGTGGACTTTTGTCCCTTCTATAATTAAAAATTATATAATTGGACGTAAAATAGATTATATTCCTAATGAATAATCCATGGTGCAGTGAAACACAGGCATATTTTAAGTTCTTCTCACAAAACGAGCCAGCACTTCCTTAAGGAAATGCTGGCTCGTTTTCCATTATTTTCAGATGATCTGTTTCATATTGATAATAGAAACTTAAATCTGAATCGTATGGGTTCCATATACTAAATTCAAAGAAAGAGTTATTTTCATTACGGAAAAAAACATGTTTTGTAATACCCAACATCTCAGGTAGGTTTTTATACTGGATCGTATTTTCGTGCAACCCTACAGCTTCAAGCTGCCCTTCATTCCAACGTATAATTGAGACATCCCATCGATACTCACTTATTATTTCCTTTTTCCCATCATGGTCTAAATCTATAAATTTGGGAGCGCCCCAGTTGTCAAAAAGAAGCCATTTTTCATTTAGTTCATCGTATACAACATATTCAAAACGCACACTATCGCCATAAGTCCCGATTAAATTTAAGCTATTATGTACACTATGATCTCTATTTTGCAGTATTTTTATATCAGGTTTATCCGTGTAGATACAGTGACAATATTTAAGAAAAAACATTTGATTCTCATATTCTATATAATAATAAAAATATGATTTGTTCTCCTGAGTAATTTCTTTGTATACATGTAATAAAATTGCCTTCCCTTCCAAATCACCAAAAGGGAATGAGTTTACTTTTTTCCAATTCTCTTCAGGTTCAACTTTTACTGCCTCACTGTATTTTAAAGGAGTAAAAGATAAATCGATTACATTAGGTGCTTCTACAGTAGGGATGGTATATATTGATGATAATCCCTTTCCTTGATTTATTGTCATTAGTATAATACTGTGCATTCGTTCGGAGGCTTTAATTTTAGAACTCAGTATACCTGGTGATTCATATGAGAATGGATTAATTCTGTATGTTTCTTCAATGTCATTCCCATTAAGTAGTTTAATTTGAATCGTAATTTCTTTTGTGAAATGAGACATCGCTTCTTCAACAAACTCTTCTAGAGTACTCTCTGAGTACTCTTCTATGAAATGTTTCTTTAGGTTTGAAAGAGATACACCATCGATCATAATTTCCTCTACGTTGTTTTCTAAATCATATAGTTTACTCATTCTAGTTGGTTTTTCAGCGGCTTCATAAACTTTTAACTGATTTTCTAATTTTGCTATTAGACGGAAAGTAGGTTGATATCCAACCATTTCATAGATCTCTGTATTTGTTGGTAAATAACTAGCATCACCATTTTTAAAAATGTAACTAGAGCATGTTGCAGGATCTAATTGATTTTCAATCTTTCCTATCTTATTACCTCTGATAACTTCGTCATGTAAAATAGTGTTTGTTGTATCAATATATTCGGCACCGTTTGTTTTTAATTTATCCTCCCACTGAAAATATACAGGATCAGAACATGGATTAGAAGTTTCATGACTAGTTGTCATGATGAGGAAGAATAGTATTAATTTAATCAAAGTACAGCCTCCAATAAGTAATGGATGATGATAATTATTATATAGTATTTTGGATCATTTCTACTAGACTAAATGAGAGGATGAAAAGAAATTTATTTGTGAACTTTGAAGAATATCTAAGATAAATAAGTAAACTAAAACTTACATAATTAATTATTATAATATAAATATAAAATAATTATAATATCATGAGTGTTATGGAGGAATGATTATTTGAACAATGAAATCAGAGCCAAAAAACTAGTCATAGAAATTCAGCAATCTAGCAACCAAAATACTAAACAACAAAATATACAGACTATTTTGGATATTTTAAAGCAATTTCGATTTTCTTTAGCAAAACGTTATAAAAATAAAGGGGTTGAATTGGAAGATATTATCCAACAAGTTGATTTGAAAATGATTGAAGCGATTTATGATTACAATGAACATAAAGATTCTTCTGTTATTAGACATTTGATTTGCAGAACACGCAATGGCATTTGGAATTTTTACAGGAAAGAAATGAACTATTTTGATGAAAATAGGAAGAAGGTTGACTTTGATGAACAGGAAGAAAATTATGCCATCATACAAGGTGAAGATAAATTATTAATTCAAAATATCGTTCTATCTAATGGATTAAAAAAACTTAATCTATTTCAAAGAGAGGTGATTAGAAAATACTTTTTCGAGGATAAAACACAATCGATGATCGCTAAGGAATTTAATATTACTCAAGGAAATGTAAGCAGAGCTAAGCAAAGAGCATTGAAGGAACTAAAAAAATATATGGAAGATGATGATATCCAGCTTTAAATAATTTATCTTTCATAGCATTATTCTAATTATTTCATGAAGTTTATAGGATGAGACTAATATATTTCATATTCTTTTTTTCCCCTTTTCACAGGAGGGTACATTAGAACTCTCTATGTTATCCTCCTGTACATAAGTAAACACAAAGTAGAATATATAAAGGAGGTGAGTAAATGGAAAATACAAATCTAATCGAACTATCTTTATATTATAAGTTGAAAGAGTTCCTTTCAGAAAAAATAGAGCTAGAAGAGGCAGTAAGTGAAGATCAAATCGTGTATTCTTTACAAAAAAATCTTATTGAAACAAATTCAGCTATTGAAGTTTTTGTGAATCAAGAACTTGTTGAAACTAGTGAATACACTGTCAATTATATGCAAGGAACAATCACTTTTCATTCCCCGTTAGTTTCTTCTGATCTAGTAACAGCTAATTACCAAGCAAGTAAAGTCCATTTTTACGATATTAACAAAGAATTCATAACAGATCAATTTAACTACCCTGCTATTTGTATTTATGAGAGTAAACGCAAATATGAACCCATTGAATTTGGTACAGCTCGAAAAAGTATAATTGCAAACTGGTTCATAGATGTGTGGTCTGATGATGTGAAGCAAAGAAATGATATTTCAGATCAAGTCATAACATTATTGCTAGAAGAAGATATAGATATAGTGGATTATAATGTATCCTTGCCGATTCATGCTGATGGAACAATAAATCCAATTTTTAATCCACAAAATAATATTTTAGGAAATTTATTAATGAATAGCATAAACTACGAGAAAAAAGGAAGTTTAGATAATGAAACAACAACAACGTATTTAACTCAAATAAATACAGAGTTTGTTGTAAATATAACAAATTAAAGGGAGAGATTATTTATGGCTAAAGCTAGTCGTGTTCATTATAGTGGTACTGCACCTTTTGTAGATGATGTGCAAGTTAACCGCGTACAAGCGTTGGGGAGTTCTTCTCGTTTAACTACGGAAGATATGAAAGAATTGGGATCTTTAAATATTGTAGAAATCGTAGATGATGTACCTCAAGTTGATGTATCTGTAGACCAGAATGAAAATGGTACGAATGACCTTATCGCATTGTTAGCAAATAAAGGTTATGGTTGCCAAGTTATTGCTGTACCAGAGGGAAATCAACTAGGTTCAAATAAAGTAAAAGTAAAAAGCGGTTCATATCTAGTAGGTGAACATCGTGTTTACTTAGAAGGAACGGAGTTAACCATTGATGGTCCAGGCGAGCAAGTTGTTTATCTAGTTAATGAAGTAGCTGGCAATAAAGTTGAAGTAGGATCAACGGCTCCAAATGGAAGTATTGAAATTGCTAGAATAAGTGGGGGAGCAGTAGATGCAGGGGTCATCACTCAAGCTGATATTACAGATGCTAGACCTAAATCTATGACACAAGTTACAGGTTTAGATTATGAATTATCTAATGTAGACCTTTCAGTTCCTGTTAAACAGTCCGGAGGCGGTGATGAAATTTCTCGTACCATGTATATGGAGAAAGCCTACTTAAACAACTTTGATATGTCTTTCCAGGTAAATGGTGTAGCTACAAATGCTTTTAAATTGGAAACAGACAACAAAAGATGGTTTTTAAACACTTCTGCTCATGTTGTTGTAGATGAGTATAAAGCAACAGAGGGGCAGACGGATTTTCCACTTACACAGGACCCTAGCCCTCTAAACAATGGCAATAAACTACTTTGCTTATATAAAAACGGAAAGAAACTTGCTGAAGGCACAGATTTTTCAGTATCTAGTCAAACTGTTACTATTACAGATGCTGCTGTAGCAGGTGATCTATTTAAAGCTCGTTATACAGCTGCAGAAGGTGGGCAACTATTCACTTCTAACAACCCAGACCAAGATCCGTCCGTAGATCTAGCTGGTGGTGTAAAAGAAGGCCAAGTAGAAATTTACTTATCAGATGATCAAAATAATAGAGTAACTAGAGTTCAATCAGCTCGTATTAGCTTACCTTTAAATCGTGAACAATTGGATGAATTAGGCACAATGTATCCATATGATCGTCCATTACAATTACCAATTAGTATAAATGTGTCTTTAGAATTAAAAGATTCAGACCTAGAATTGATGGCACGTTTTGCAGGTAAAAATGTAGAGACAGCTACAGAGATAGCTCTTGAAGATCTTGTGAAAAATATGGGAGTAGTTGTGAAAATTTATCGTGAAACTGATGTGAAACGTGATAAACTTCCTGCGGGTCATCCTGATAAGTTAGCGATTAAGACAATTTCTGTAGATAATTTAATTCCACAAAGTGAAAACTGGGATGTTCGTGTAGATTCTGATGCTTCTCAATCTTATGAATTTATGGCACACAACATTTTAGTTGAAGATAAATTAGTATAATATAATTAATTTATATAATTTATCTTTTAAGGAAGGGGTTACTGGAATATGCGTCTTTCTAATAAGGAGAAACTTGAACATTTAGTAGAAAGATCCATTACTAAAGTATTTAAAGATTCTCTAGTATATATAGAAATGTGTGGCATGGAAAAAGCACAGTTTGAACGTATAAGAAAGCATATTTTGAGGTCAGGCAATGATGAAATACGTAAAGTGAAGGTAGAATTGGATAAATATGAGGTGAAGTATCACCCTAGTTATGATGAACATATTTATTTCAAATAAATTATAATATATTAAAATTATAATAAATATCATATTTACAATGGAAGAGAGAGGTTGATTTATAGATCATCTCTCTTCCAAATACTTAATTTAAAAAGGAAGGGATACATGATGGGAGAAAATACAGAACAATATTCAGAAAAAGAGTTGAATGAGGGTATGACAGAGGTCAAAACGGGACGTAGAATCATTGATACGGATAAATATGGATTAGTACAAATTCGTTTTCCAAAAGTAGATGAAAATCGACTAGCGGATTGGGAATATTCTAAAGTATTTCAAGAAGCAGTGATGGATGGCATTCCAACCAATAAAGAGATGGAAAGATTGATCAATGAACGTAAATTATGGACAGAACAAGATGATCATGAAATCGAAGCTATTAAACAAGAGATTGAGAAACAATTTGTTGTGTTAAGTAAAATGAACAGTGAAAAACGATTAAAAGAAGTAGAAGCAAGCATTGGTGAATTAAGAAACAAAATCCATGCTAAACAACAGGAAAGACAACGATATTTCAACAACACTGCTGAATCAAAAGCAGACGAAGCTAAGATATCGTTTTTAATATATAAATGTACGGAGAAGGCAGAATCAGAAGAACCGGTGTGGGACAGTTATGATGAGTTCAAGAATGAAGAGGATCAAAAAACAGTAAATGTGATTGTACATCAATTTTTGACGTTTATTAATGGCTTGCCTGCCGACTTTCTTTCAAAACCCTCCGCAGAAAAAGGATCAAAAAAAGTAGGGAAGAATAATACGAAAAAATCTAAAACTACTAAAAAATCTTAATTTTTTTGTGGAGGGTGTTAACTAAGACAGATAGCAAGAGGTCAAGGTATTGTTGGTTCTGAATGGAGAGCAAGGTGGAAGGCATCCACCCAAACTGGAAGTCCGCTCTTTGAAGGAACTACAACGGATTGGAATATGAATCAAGTCGCTCTGGCATTTTGGAGTAATTTTTATGATAACATATTTGATCACCCTGAAAGACCGAGTAAGGATGTGGTTGATAATGATGAATTATTGGATCAGTGGGTTGAAGAGCAAGCGAAGAAGATGGAAGAGAGAACTAATAAAAATGCTCAAGGGGGAAAAACTTCATCAGCTTATGACCATGAAGAAGTCATTACTTTTGAGCAATTTGATGAAGGGATAAATGAGGAATCATAGATGAAGGGCAGGAACTAACCATTCCTGTCTTTTATTTTACAATTTTTTATTCATGGAATTATAACTTATCTGCAAAAAAAGGAGGGATAAATGATGTCAAAAGCGCATAATGGCAGTAGATTGTTACTAAATGATCAAATTATGCCTACAGAATATAACACATTTCACATGAATTGTAATGTTGATGCAAGTGCCATTTATAGAGGTTATTTGATCTTACCAGAAGAATCTACTTATACCTTACAACATGGTGAAGGGGTATTTGGAGGAAATGCCATTGCAATCGAAGAAGCAACGGAAAATTTACTAACAGATCCAATGAATCCAGACTCATGGTATAAGTATGCTGATCCAGAATATGGGTTTATTTCTCAGGAAATAATTGAAACGGAATTTGGAGTGAAGGGGCTTAGAAGAACGATAACGAGTTCAGATTATCGGAGTTCACTTGTGAGACTAGATTGGGATTATACAAAGTTAGATATAAATAAAACATATACTTTTAGTATTTACGCGAGAAGCAGTACTCCATCAGTTAACACTCGAATTCATTTTAATTTACAGTCTAAAGATGCTGAAGAAAATAGGGTGGATCAAAGTAAATATGTATATATTGATAATGTAGATTGGAAAAGGTTTGAATGGAGTTTTACTCCTGTAGACAGTGCTACAGCAAGTTTTATAAGTTATTTTAAAATCTATACACAATCAACCGACGGAGTTGAAAGAACAATAGAGGTTGTTATGCCTCAAATAGAAGAAAAGCCTTTTGTGACTTCATTTGTGAACGGTTTTAGGGAAGAAGGTAAATTAATATTTACTCCTTCCTTTATAAGGGATATTAATCATTTTACACTTAATTTTTGGGCAAAATCGTTATTTGAGGACCAGCCTAATGGTTTTTATATCAATATTGAAATAGATGAAAATAATAGGGTGTTTTTCAGGCCTGATACTGATCGGGATACAATTGATGGAGGAAGGGTAGTTGATGCTGAAAGTAATGATATAGGAAAGGTCAATTTACCTAGTTTATTGGATTGGCATATGTACACCTTACAAAGTGATGGGGACAAAATGAGAATTTTTATTGATGGAGAGCTTCAAATAGAAAAGGAATCTCTTCCAGAACTGCACGGTCAACCGACAAACTTAGGATTTGTTCAAAGAGTTGATGGTCTTGAAAACTGCAACTTTTTGTTGGATGAACTTAGAATAGATAATCAAGTTGTTGAGGAAGAGATCATAAAAGCATGGTATTTGTCTCAATCTTATTTTTATAATGCGCATGATTATAGAGCCCATGCTTATTAGATCATTTAAGGAGGGAAGCTATGAAATCATTCATACCTAAATATCATGGACGTGGAAGCACCCCTATTGACGGAGATACTACATTTTTAGCTCATTTTGATCAAGGTGTAAATGATAGTGTGAAAGAAATACATTCAATTGGGCATCAAAAAGCACTTTATTTTGCTGAAGATGGTTATATAGAAATTCAAAACCCCCTTTCCCATCAAGGAAATCTAGAACAGGAGTGGACAGTTGAAGCATGGGTTAAGATTGAAACGGATATTGGAAAGTCCCAATTTTTAATTGAAGGAATTAATTTAGGTGTAAAATTAATTCATGATGCTACAGGAAAAGCACTTCTATATTTAAATAGTGGTTCTAATGACTATTACTCTTATGGAAGTTTCAATCTGGGAGACGATCAATGGCATCATGTAGCTTTTGTATTTCGGAATGAGGATGGACTTCGGAGAATTTATATCGATGGAGATCAATACGCCTATGATGGACCTAATAAAACGAGTGCACCTGCAGGAATAAACAGCAGATTATATATTGGTAAAAACGTAGTAGGATCAATTTCAGATATTAAAGTTTGGGACAGAGTATTATCTATTGAAGAAATAGAGAAAAGTAGGAAGGGTTTAGTTAAAAGTGGTGATTCTAATTTAGTTGGTTACTGGAAGTTAAATGAAGGAGAAGGAAACATTGCTTACGATTTTTCTAAAAAAGGTAATAACGGAAATATTGTTAACGCTCAATGGTCAGAGGGAATGGCTAGTTATACGCTTATTGAAGGTGGATTTCCAAAAGGGAAAATTAAAAAACAAGAAGAAACAAAGAACGTATTTCAAAACCCTTGTTTTGATGATGAACTTGTGAACTGGATATTTGCATCATGGAGTACTGAAAAATATATAAAGTCCGTTATTTATTGTGATGGTTTAGAAGGCATTCAGAAAGCGCTTCGTATCGAACGGGTTCTTAGTGGAGGAAGTGCAGATTTTCATCAAGGAGATCTATTTGATGAGGGGAAAACGTATACCATGTCCGCGTGGGTTCGAGGAAATGGAGATTTTACAATTCATAATCATTGGGATGGAGAACTATCTAGAATAAGTTTAACTGAACAATGGCAAAAGGTGACGGCTACTTTTATTAAAGGGGGTAGCGAAGGGAACTATGCATGGTTTCGTGCGAATCATATACTCAACTATGTTGAAATTACTGGAGCACAAGTAGAGGAGAAAGCCTTTGCCACTGATTTTACTAGAGGAGTCAGAAGTGCTCGAGAGGCGTATGGGGGTGGTGTTTTATTAGAAGAAGGCACACAAAATTTGTGGTCAAACCTTAATGGAAGAGCAAGTTCGTTAACAGCAGGAGGAACAACTGCACCGACGGTTGAACTTGTGAATATGGAAACCCCTTTTGGCAGTGAAGCATGGAAAGTAACGTTACCTGCGAATAATGATACAGGTTACTTTGGTTGCAGAGTGACTGCAAATTCAGCAACGATGCACTATGATGGACAACCTTATAGTTATTTCACGTATGTTTACGGAGATCTAAACAATATTTATATTTATCCTACAGGCAGTAGGGGACAAAGTGGTTGTTCACATGACCCTAATCGAGATATTGGTGATTGGATGTGTTATGTTCATGAGAATAGGCAGGACTTCACAGGTGGATCTGGTTCATTATACATGTCCTATTACGCTAGTTCTGTTCGAACGTCTCCCACTGTATTTTATATAGCGATTGTTCAACTGGAACAAAAATCTTACAGTACCTCTTTTACGGAAAATGTTAGAGATCCATGTTATTTAGCATATCCGAAAGAAATGATTCATGCTTCTGAGGGGACGATCTCTTTTTGGTTCAATCCGTATCAAAAAAATCCTAATGAGTGGTCAGCGCTTGCAACGATAGGAGCATGGGATGATCCTCCTACTAAAGATTGGTTTTCTGTGTATTGGGGACAAGATTGGAATGAAGCGAATCGTATCAGTTTTGCGATTCACTCTCAAGAAGGTGAAGGTGTAAGTGTCAAAGTGGATAGTATGATCCATCCTCACTCTTGGTTATTTGTAGTTGCACGTTGGAATTTTAACAATCCATCTTCAAGAGCTTTACATTTAACCGTTTGGGATAGTGAAGGCAAGGAAAATCATGCATGTACTTCTTTAAACTTCGATCCTCCAACCTATGAAGAGTATTCATTAATTTACGTAGGATGTGCTAAAGATTGGACGCCTAATCATGTTGTTAATGCAATCGTAGATGAATTGAGAATAGATAAAGTGTATCGGACAAATTCGGAAATTAGATCTTGGTATTTTCAAGGAAAAGATCATTCGGTATTAGATATGGATCAACCCTTCCCAATAGATCTTTATACAGCAGCTTTATTTCATTATGATATCGATGCTTCAGATCAAATGAAAGGATTAAAACCGATAGGTTCTGAAAAAACACTTCATTTTGACGGGACATATCATATTAATTTGGGTAACCCATCTCAGTTGCAAATTGTTGGGGATCTTACGATTGAAATGTGGTTGAAACCTTCGGACTTTAGTGAAAGAAGAAATCCAATTGCCAAAGCCTATGGTGGAGAATACACGATTACACAAGAAAAAGATGGGGATATCTCATGGTATTACGGAACACACGGAGGAAATGGAAGTCCTTATCATGGGGTTCGAAGTACGAAATCCGTACAGCTTCATGAGTGGAATCATGTAGCCATCGTCAGAGATATGACTGTAATGAAGATGTTTGTTTTTATTAATGGAGAGGAAGCGGGAAGTACTTCTATTACTTATACTCCAGTTGCAGGGAACAACTCTATTTTGATTGGGGCAGGATATGTCAGTCCGTACATCGGTGAAATACGAGATATAAGAATATGGGCGAAAGCGAAGAGCAGGAATTCAATTTATGATGAAATGTATGATATACAAGATAAAACAGACTTAAGAGCTAGATGGCTATTAACAGAAGGTACAGGAGAAGTCATTTATGATTCCTCCCCCTATTATCATCATGGAATCTCTTCAAGTGAATTAAGCTGGTTAGATGGAGAGACGATTTATTCTATTGTGACTCATGATTCCACATTTTCTGGAAATGCAATCGCAATTGAAGAAGAAACGACCAATCAATTACCTTCACAGGATCATTTCATAACACGTTATGTAGATACTGCTTATGATAGTATTTCCAAGGAATGGACAGTTACCGTTCCAGCAGGAAGTACAAATAGTTGGAGGGGAATATTAGTGAATCATTCCCCTGTGATAGAAAAAGCAGGGGCTACGTATACGTTTTCATTTGAGATTTATACAGAACAAGAAGGGGTATATGTTTCTATCGATCTTAACAATCAGGGAGTTACCACATCTACAGGTACGAATGATAATCGAACGAGTGCTTCTTATACAAATACAGGGCTGTTAGAGTCTAAAAAGTGGATAAAGATGTGGGGAACGTATACTGTAAAGAATGATCAGGATTATACATGTAATAACAATATATATTATCACAATAATTTAATTCCAGAGACAGAAGTGACATATAAAGTAAGGAATATTCAGCATCAAAAAAGTGTATATCCTACTACTTTTATTGATGGGACGAGACCCGCAGGAAATGTAATCTATCCATTAAAGATTAATGCAGATGTGTTTACGATGAATTTTTGGGCGAAAACTTATCCTAATAACGATTTTTACATGTTAATGGAAACATCGAATAACAATCATGTTTTTCTAAAAACAGAAGGAGAAACAGCATTGGATGGGGGTAAGGTCATAAATGGAGAAATTGTTTCTATTGGTAAATCAACTATTCGTAGTGCATCTGAGTGGAACATGTATACATTGGTTAGTCATGGGGAATTTATGTCTATGTATCAGAATGGAGACTTACTTAGACAAAATCGTGTAGGTTCTCTTCGTGATAGTGCAATTCACTTCACTTTTAATGGCCAAGGACGAACTAACTTCTTAATTGGTGGATTAAGGGTGGATGAATTTCCTAGGACACAGGAAGAGATTCAGTCTTGGTTTGTGGATTAAGTGTATGCATCATTATTAATGGGAATTTAGTAATATGACACCCCAAAAAGGAAGAAACCATTTATGTAGTAGGTTCTATTACTTTTTTGGGGTTTTTCAGCGATCATATGAATGATAGATTTTGAGAAAAATCAAAATATATTTTTTCAAATGTCACAATACAAAAAAAGGAGTATATCAATAAGAGATAAGGTCAGAAAAATCAACTCTTTCCTCTTATTGATATACCCTTATTAAAACATTGTATCAGTTAAAAAAAATTCATAATCCCCTATTAATAGTAGCTTGTTACTATTTCCATATTCTAATTTTATTTCTTGTTCAATATCATCAGGGACTTTATAAGTTAAACTAATAAACTCATTTAATTTTGGATTTATCTTTATTGATTTCAATGATTCTTCTGGATTGTAAATTTCATATATATTACCTTTGCCATCAATTAATTCAAATTGATGACCATCTACTGTAATTGGCTTGTTTATCTCATTATTAATTAACAAATCAATTACTATGAAGTGAGAACTACCAGGGGATGCTTCTCCATAGGGAGAATTGGTTCTTATGTCAAGTATTTGTGCTCCATTTACCCCATTAGAATTTGAAGAACTATCAATTGCATAAGACCAGTCTTTAATACTAACTTCCTCATCCCTTGAAAGTACTTCTCGACTACATCCAATAGATAAAGATAAAGGAATAATTACAAAACAAAGTAATAGGAAATTTCTTTTCAAACAAATCATCTCCAAACAGTAAATTATTACAATGAAAATTATTATAGCATGATCTTTTGAAAGAATAGAGTAAATAGGGCATTTCAGTAGTTTAGGTCAACCAATTAAATTTAAAACATTGTATCATCTTCAAAGATATGATATTCACCAATCAATAGCTGTTTATTGCTATTACCGTATCTTATTGAAATGTCTTGTTCAATATCATTAGGAACCTCATAGATCAAATTAATTGACTTATGAAGTGATGGATTTATTTTTAATGATTTAATGGATTCTTCAGACTTATAAATTCCATACTCCTTACCACTTCCATCAATTAATTCAAATTGACTTCCATCGATTTCAATTGTTTTTTTCCCACTATTACTTATAACTAGAGTGAAAATAATAAAGTGAGACTGTTTATTAGAATATAGAGAATAAGGTGTAGAAGTCCTTTTTGTTATTTGTGGTGCTCCATTTACAGTATTTGTATTATTAATAGGTTTATAAAAAGCATAAGTCCAGTCCTTGATAGTAACTTCCTCATCCGATGAAAGTACTTCTTGACTACATCCAATAGATAAAGATAAAGGAAAAATGACAAAACAAAGTAATAGGATATTTCTTTTCAAACAAATCATCTCCAAATAGTAAATTATGACAATGAAAATTATTATAGCATGAACTTTTGAAGGGAATAGAGTAAATAGGGCATTTCAGTAGTTAAGATCAACCAATTAAAACTAAAACATTGTATCATCTAGAAAGGTTTCATAATCTCCAATTAATAGTAAGATATTGCTGTTGTCATATTTTATTTTTATGTCAGTTTGAATATTATCAGGAACTTCAAAAATTAAATCAATTGACTTTTGAAGTTGTGGATTAATATTTAGTGACTTTATGGATTCAGTGGGTTCATAAAAATTATATGTTTTTCCATTTGCATCCATTAATTGAAATTGACTTCCATCAATTTCAATTGGGTTATTTCCATCATTTCTTATGAGCATGGTAATTACAATAAAGTGAGAACCATTTGTCGAGAATTGAGGAACAGTAGATTCAGTTCTTCTTTCAAGGACCATTGTCCCATTCACACCTGAATCTAAAGAATTATAAATTGAATAAGTCCAATCTCCCATATTAACTTCCTCATCCCTTGATAGTGTTTCTTGACTACATCCAACAGATATAGATAAGGAAACAATGATTAAGCAAAGTACAATTTTTTTTTTATTCAAAACATGAACCTCCAAATAGAAAAATATAACAATAGAATTATTATAGCATGAACTTTTGAAAGGAATATAGTAGATAAGGCATTACAGTAGTTTAGATCAACCAATAAATTCTAATCCCAATATTCTGATTGTTTGTTGTAAATTTCGTATTCTCCAAGAAATAATGCTGTATTACTACCATCATATTTAACCCTTACATTATTTATGCCATCAGGTAAATTAAAGAGAAAAGACGTGTTTTTATTCATATTAGGGTTGATTACGATAGATTCTATACCCGGCTCATTTTCCCAATTTTCTATATCATAAGCAGAAATTGGAACATAAGTATTCCCATCTTCATCAATTAGCTTAAATTTATCCCCTTTAATTTCTATAGGTCTTTTATCGTTATTTTCCATTAAAAATATGAATGAAAGATAATAAGTTTCATTTTCTGCATAAACTGGTTTAGTACCATCATCATTTAATATTTTTGCTCCATGGACCCTCTCCCTACTACTAAGTTCAAAAGACCAATCCCTCATATTTACTTTTTCGCTTACTGACATAACATCTTCTGTACACACACTTAATGTGGATAAGAAAACTATTGAAATGCAAGATATAAGAAAGTATTGTAAATTATATATTTACACAAAAGTGCTATCCTAAAATCATTGTCTAGGATAGCACTTTATATAATAGTCTCATCATGAGGTATGAAAACAATTGTAATAAATACCATTAACACTTCTTCTCTATTGAAAAGGTTCTGACTCGTGGTAGTAAACTCCATAATTTCCAATATACACTAAATTATTACTATCTTCATAAGTTACTTTTAAATCTTCGACATCATCTGGTACTAAGTAGTAAAAAAATATTTTTGTATCTAATCCTGGATTCAATGACCTAGTAAATCAATTTTAAGCCCTCAAGCCCTGCTAAATTCAATGAAATTTAATTTTTAAATTCATCAGATTCATATTCATAAATTTCATACTTCCCCAATGAAACTAGTTTATTACTTCCTTCATATTTCACTTTTACCTCTTCTATACCGTAAGGGACAACAAAGTCAAGTGACATCAACGTTTCTATTTGAGGATTAATATTGATAGATACAATATCTCCTCTAGTTCCAGTTATACCTATTTCATAAGCAGAAAATGGGTCATATACATTCCCGTCTTTGTCGACAAGTTTAAACTTAGCTCCATTAATTTCAATCGCTTTATCGCTTTCATTGGATAGATATACTCCAAAATGAATATAATATGTACCACTTCTTGCATATTTAGCATCGTCAGTTTTATCCATAATGACTTCTGCTCCTATCGCTTCACTACTTAATTGATAAGTCCAGTCGTCTATATCAACTATATCATTGTCATAATAAACTTCTTCACTACTACATCCAAATAAGATGGAAAAGAACAATATCGAAAACAAAATAAATAGTACTTTCTTCATAAACAGCCTCCTAAATAGAAAAATATAACAATGGAATTATAACATGAAAATCCACCTCTCTGGAAGTTATTTACGAATAGCATAATCTAAGATCATTAGAGAAGTTTTGTTAATGTAACATTTATTTTAATAAACAATTTAAATCTGATCAATTAACAGATTAGAGTATTTTTTTTGCCATATTTAAGGAAGGATAAATATTTTGAGTAAAGATACTAATCTTGTAATCGATAGAGATCTCATAATGAACAAAGCATCGCTAAATAAAATATTACAAGATGTATATGATGTTGAACAACGGATCTCAGATACTTTAGATAATGAACATAAATTAAACGTAAGTATTGAATTGAATGAAAGTCAGTTAACAAACATTCAAAATAGTTTAAAACGAATCAATTCCGATCTACATGTAAACCTTCAGCTAGATCGTAAATCCACTTTAAAGCTAGAACAAGAAATTCAGCGCATTAAAACTTCGATTGACATGAATGTAAATGCACAAAGTTCAATGGGTGGAAAAAATCCACAAAGTAATCCAACTAATATACTAAATCAAATAAATGAATTCACGGGTAAAGTGGAGGAAACAAAATCTACATTTGAAAATTTGAATAGTTATGTTGATCTTGTGATGGGTTTTAGTTTTAAAAATGTGACTGATTTTGCAACAAAACTCTCACGAGGTTTTTCAAGATTATTACCGGTAACTGCAATTCTATTGGGTGCTTTTGAAGGGATTCCTTACGCAGTTAATAGATGGAAGGAATATCAAGCATACGAAGCTGAAAGGCCTAAGAAATTAAATTTTAATTCTGAAGGACAAAAAGAAGTTTTTAAATCTCATTTAAATAGATATTTTGAACTTCAAAATAAAGCATCTAGTCAAAAAGATACGATTCCGTTCGGAAAAAATATAATGGTTGAATATCCAAATATAAAAGCATTATCCAGTGAAGAGCAGAAGGAATTTAATAATCTTGATGATATTTTAAGAAGCAGAGGTGGAATAGAAGTATATAAGGAATATATAGATTATAAAAAAATAGATTCTAATGGAGTCGAACAATCTTATATGGTTCCTAATGCTTATTATGAAGAACATTCAGTCAAATTAAATGAACTATTTGACAATCTCACTTTGAAAGAAGTGGAATTTTTAGAACAACTACGTACAGAAATTGGAGAAATATACGAGTTATTTGGTGACATCAGTGATTACCAAGTCTTTAGTAATTTGGCGAATGAAATTAAAACTTCTGGAACAATTGAATCGGTCTTGTTTCTTTCAGATCAAATAAAAGAGTTAACTGTAAGTGCTTCTGCTTACAAGGAAATAGGTAGTTTCATTCAATTAAAAGATAATTTTAAAGATGAGAAAGAGAGGGTCACACAAGAAAAGGAAAAGATAGGAGAAAAGGCATGGGGATCAGTTGATCTAAAGGTAAGAGAAGATATCTATAATAATTATGACGAATATAAAGGAAATGAAAAATCTTATTTAGAAAAATTTAGAAATAGAAAAAATGAAGGTTTTAAAATAATACCAGAAGATAAGTTTGGAGATATTATAAAGTATTTCGATCTAGTAGATGAAATACAAGAGCTTGAAAAACATGATGGCATTTTTTCCGAAGGCGACAAAATCATACAAAACTACGGTAAACAAATCGCCCTACTAAAAGAACTCACCAACGAATACGTAGTAGCTGCATCGGGAATCAAAATATTTGATGAAGCCCTTAAAAGTGTGAGCAACAATATAAGTAATGCACAAACAAACTTATCTTTAGCGACTAGTGATGCATGGAAAATACAAGCAAGTAAAAATGTAATTTCTCAGATGGGGCAAGAATCTATATTACTAGAAGATAAGATTGCAAGTATACAACAACAAATGGTGAACTTAATAGAGACACATGGTGTCAGTGAGTTTACTTTTGAAAAACTATATATGCCTTCACCAGGAGATGAAGATGTATCAGGGATAAGAGATATGGTCAGATAAATCTACTTTCCTCTTATTGATATCCCCTTATTAAAACATTGTATCGTCTCCAAAGATGTGATATTCCCCAAGTAACAGCTGTTTATTGCTGTTACCGTATCTTATTGTAATATCTTGTTCGATATCATTAGGAACCTCATAGATCAAATTAATAGATTTATGGAGTGATGGATTTATTTTTAATGATTTAATGGATTCTTTGGGTTCATAAAAGTCATATTTATTTCCATTACCATCCATTAATTCAAATTGACTTCCGTCGATTTCAATTGGATTTTTTCCAGAATTACTTATAATTAATTCAATAACAATAAAGTGTGCCCCAGGAGCAGACATTTCAAGAAGTGATGAAGTCCTAATCTCAATAATTTCTGCCCCATTTACTCCACTCGAATCCGAGGAACTATCAATAGAATACGTCCAATCTTCAATACTAACTTCCTCATTGACTGAAAGGACCTCTTGACTACATCCAATAGATAAAGATAAAGGAATAATGACAAAACAAAGTAATAGGAAATTTCTTTTCAAACAAATCATCTCCAAACAGTAAATTATTACAATCAAAATTATATCACTCTTTTTAAATGATTAAAACCAAATAATGGAATTTACTTTTCTGATTATAGGAGATTTATCCATTTGTCATAGCATTGATAAAAAAAATCATCTTTAAAAGGACTATCCCAGAGTATTTAATGATTATTTTGGGATAGTCCTTTATTATTATTTTAGTTTAATGAAATTGATTGGTGAGTTATATTAGATGAAAGTAAATTTTTATCATGGGTTCAAAGTCGAAAATATGCAATTTAAAATCGAATAATCACCATTCCCCAATTAGTAATTGCTTGTTGCTTTTTCCATAACTTATTTTAATTTCAGGTTCAATATCTTTAGGAACTTTAAAACTTAATTTAATTGATGTATTTAGTTTGGGGTTAATGTTTATTTTTGTGGATTCTTTAGATTCTGTAGGTATGTATTCATTTCCATTTCCATCAATTAATTCGAATTGACTCCTATCAATTTCTATGTTCTTTTTTCCTATATTACTTATTTTAAGAGAGATAACAATATAGTCTAATAATGGAACATAATTTGAGTCTAGGCCTTTCACTCCTTTTGAATCTAAAGAGTTATCAATGGCATAAGTCCAATCTCCCATATCAATGTTCTCATCCATTGAAAGTACTTCTTGACTACATCCAACAAATAGAGATAAAGAAATAATAACAAAACAAAGTAAGAGGATATTTCTTTTCAAACAAATCATCTCCAAAGAGTAAAGAATTATTATAGCATGAACTTTTGAAAGGAATAGAGTAAATAGTGCATTTCAGTAGTTAAGATCAACCAATTAAAACTAAAACATTGTATCATCTCCAAAGATGTGATATTCACCAATCAATAGCTGTTTATTGCTATTATCGTATCTTATTGAAATATCTTGTTCAATATCATTAGGAACTTCATAGATCAAATTGATTGACTTATGGAGAGATGGATTTATTTTTAATGATTTTATGGATTCTTTTGGTTTATAAAACTCATATTCATTTCCAATTCCATCAATTAATTCAAATAGACTTCCATCAATTTCAATTGGACTATTTCCCTTGTTAATTAGTTTAAGAGAAATAACAATAAAGTGTGCACCTCCAGAAGAAAATTGAGCAAAATCAGAAGACTTCCTTATTTTAATGATTTCTGTTCCGTTTACTGGATTCGAATCCGAGTCTTTATCAATAGCAAAAGACCAATCTTTCATAGTAACTTCCTCATCCATTGAAAGTACTTCCTCACTACATCCAGCAGATAAAGATAAGGAAACAATGACTATACAAAGTACAAATGTTTTTTTTATCAAAATATGACCTCCAAATAGAAAAATATAACAAGAGAATTATATCATTAATAACAACTAAATTAAACTGAATAGTGGAATTCACTCTTAAAATCATATAAGAATAATTCATTTGAAATAGCATAAATACCTTAAAAAATAGAAGCTTAAATAATAAGAAAATTATCTTGATTTAGTTAAATATAAATTTATAAATTAGTTTGTTTGTATTTACGGGATTTCCAGTTAAAGGAGGGGGATGTAAAGTGAGCAACAAAAAAGTAGTGCTTAAAAACAGTACAAAAGCAATTGATATTTATGAATTTATAAATATCAGGAGAGAGGTATAATATACTCTTGCATTTTAAGGAGGGAAAACATTGAGTAACCATTCAAAATTGATTATCGATACGGAATTAATGACGAATAAAGCATCTTTCAATAAAATATTGCAAGATGTTAAAGAGTTAAATGATGAGATTTCAACAATGATAGATCTAGAATATGATTTAAAAATGAATATTGAATATAATCCAAATCAAACTAAAAATATTCAAAATAGCATCAATAACATGAATACAAATCTAAAGCTAGAATTACAACTAGATAAAAGATCACTGTTAGCAGTAGAACATGAGATTCAAAGATTAAAAACATCTATTGATGTGAACGTTAATACATCACCATCTAAAGAGAATTCATCAACTCCAATGAATATATTGGATCAAATGAATTCATTTTTTGATAATTTTGAATCTATGCAAAGTTCATATCAGAATTTTACAAACTATGTTGATTCAGTTTCGAGTTTTAACGTTGGAAGTATAAATAATGTAATATCTAAAGTTGTTAAAAATTTAGGAAAACTATCGTTAGTTACCGCGGGGCTGTTTGTTGCTTTCGAAGGGATTCCTTGGATAGTTAATAAGTATAAAGAAGCTCAAGAAAGAGAAACACGAAGAAATGCTACTAGACACGAAGGTTTGGTTTTTAATTCAACTGAAGAAATAGATGACTTCAAATTGAGGTTCAATAGATTAAAGGAGTTACAAATAAAAAAACTTGAAGATCAATATAATAGTCTTCCAAAAGATGAATTTAATGAGTATGTGTCACTTCAAAATTCACTGTATAGAGATGGGTTTAATATAGATCCAGATATTGCTTATGCGGAATATGGATATAAAGATGATCCGACAAATCGTCATGAAAAGCCAAAGATAGCAGAAGTAGACTTCTATGATGAAGAAAGTATTAAGAAGTTAAAGGAAAGACTCGTTATTCAACTTGATATAGATACTTCTAAAATATTTGATATGTTCGAAGAAATACAAAATTATGATTTGTTTAGTGGTTTAGTAAATAAAATAAGTTATTCAGGAGCATACGATTCAACTGGGTTTTTATCCAGAGAAATTGAGTCTTCAATGAATATTATCCCTACTGTGTACGACGGATATAATTTGTTAAAAGAAAAGCAAGTTAAGTTGGATAAAGAAAATGAAAAATCTAAATTAACTATAGAATCTAAAGAAGAAAGTTTAAGATTAGACAGTGGTTATTCAAATTATTGGATAGATAATTTTAAAGAAGAGTATATCAAAAATAGAGAAAACCGTACTGAATTCCTTAACGAATATGATAAAAAAGACGTGAAAGATTTTGCAGATTCTTTTGAAATCCACCTTCAAGGTTTAGACGAATACGATAAATTATCAGAAGATATCCTTAAAGTTTCTGAATATTTAGGTCAACAAACTTTAAAGCTGAAAGAACTTAACAGTGCGTACCTTGTAGCTGCATCAGGTATTAATTTAATGGAAGGTGCACTAAAAAAACTCAGATCTAATGTTTCTCATGCTGAAAATGTCCTCACTCTCTCAAGCGATTCCAATAAATTGGAAGCATCCAAAAATCTATTCTCAGCGATGGTAAAGGAATCTGAAGCTTTAAAATTACAACTATATGGCGTTCAACAAAGTATGAAAGAAATTGAAAAGGCTCGACCAAACGATGATTTTTCAATTGAACATTTGTATAATCCGAATTCAGAATTATCAGAATTTGAACAAGCATATAAACAAGACTATGAAAATCAATTTGAAATTCAAGAAATATATGAAGCTAATTTGGTTTCCTTAAGACAACAAATAGATGCTTATGAACAACTTATTGTTTCATCAGATAAATATAGAATGGCTTGGGAAAGTGTAAATGAAAGAATTGAATTAAGTAAGTCTTTACAAAAAGAATTAAGAGATGTTTCTGCGGAGTTTCAAGTGTCAGTAGAAAGAGCGCCAGAACTTTCGAATTTACTAGGTAATCAGTTTAATTCTTCAGAATATTTAATATCAGCTGGAGAGCAGAAGAGAGATACGGTACTATCTGTAGCTGAAAAAGCACAAAAGGCATTAATAACTTATGGTGATGATGCTGAAAAATTACAAGAGGCTCTTAATGAAATAAATGCAACCATGGGATCTGAGTTTGATACAGCATTCATTCAACCTTTAAAAAGTCTGATTGAAAATGATATACGAGAATCGATAGAAAACACGAAAGAGTCAAATGAAACATTATCGACTACGACCACATCTTTAGAAACGGTACTAAGTGGATTTGGAAGTGCGTTCGATAATTTTATAACATACTTGAATAGTTTAAATATTGATATGAATTCATTAGAAAGTAATGAGGTAGCTGAAGAAATAAGGACTAATGAGCAGAGAGGAAGCACTGGCACTGCTCAAGAATTTAGTTCAGCTCCATGGTATTCAAATAATGATAAACCAGATTGGTTAAGAATAACTGATAATATTCTTGGAATAGAGTCGACTCCAGTAAACCAATCAAATCTTTTTGGTTTTTCACAATCGGCAAATCCTGGGTATAATTCTAGTTCAGTGGATTATTATCAGTTTTCACAAGCTCCTGACTTTTCAAATGTTAATCCTAAAAGAGATATACAAGGAGATATTCTAAGATCATTTGGCAATGGTTATAATGTTACAGCAGCAGATTTAAATAAGCATCTGGAAAATGGTCTGAAAAATACGGGTTCAATATTCATGGAGGCTGCTAAAACATATGATCTTGATCCAGCATTCTTAACAGCCATAGCAATACATGAGACGGGAAAAGGAAAAACGATAACTACCAACAATGTTGGCAACATTCAAGCTAAGAAAGGTTCTGGAGAAAAATGGAGAAGTTATGAGAATATAACAGAGGGGATTTATGACCTAGCACGTTTGATTGATGAAACATATAGAGATTTGTGGGGATTAACTTCTGTTACTGAAATTGGGACTACGTATTCTCCTCCAGGTGATTCAGCTGACCATAATAAAATTAACCAATATTGGGTACCTAGAGTAAATGATTACTATAACGATATTACAGGAGCAAATTTCGGAATTCCATTAAAAACAATTCAAGATTTATATTCACAGGCGAATTTACCTCAACCAAAATCAAAGGTTGAAGAAGCTCTTCAAGATGATGAAAAAGCAAAAAATCAGCTTTTAGAATATACAAATACTCTCCCTGCTTATAAAACACAGACAGAAATTACTAATCTTCTGAAAAAAGCTATAGAGGAAAGATTAGATTATGCAGAAATAGCTGCTCAAGAACCTTCAAGATTATCTGGACTATCAATAGATTCTACGATAGCAAAGTACAACGCAATTGGAAATGCGCGAAAAGAAACGGTGGAATCTATTACCTATATCAACTCACTAATTTCTGGTTTTCATGAACAGATTTCTGATTTGCAGAGCTCTATAATAGAAGCAGAAAAAGATAATCAACCTGAGCTAGTATCTGCCATGAAAAGTGAGATTGATTCAATATATTCTTTAATCACCACTTTAGAAAAGAATACAGAATCTTTGGAAGAGTTTGATGCAAAATTAAAAGAAAGAGAGTTTTCTGATCCAAGACAAAATGCTGACGAAGCTAAAAATTACATTGTCCAAGGTTTATCAAAACTGGATTATATAGATAAGAGCGGGAATACAGGCGGTATCGACTGGTATAAAGGACTTCAAGATGTCCAAGATATGTTCTCGCAATATCTCACAATGGATAAGAAATTAGCAGTGTCTCAAGACATTTTTGATAAAACAGGTTTTGGTTATGAAAACCTAGGGAAATTAAAACAAATTAAATTCCAAGATGATGTGAATCTATTATTTGCGCAAATGGAAGATATAAATGATAAATTATCTAGGTTTGCTGAAGGAACAAATGATTGGCACGTCATTCTCCAAGATGCGGTTCAAACGCAAGAACGATTGTTAGAAATGGAAAACCTAAAAACAGAAATGGCTAAACGCTGGTTTGAAATCTCTGGACAAGGGTTGGATGCCTACGTAAATGCTAGAGCTTATACCCAAAGCAGGGATTTATCTCAATCATATTCTAACTTAAATGATGCTACGGATTATTACCAGGATAACTATCGATCTTTAGATCAAAACGAAGAACTATCTAATCTTCAAATTATCAATGAGATGCATTCTCAAATGGCAGCTGTAATGGATGATTACCGTAATGCGATCGTAGGTGCATATAAAGCGGGTGCCATTAGTTTAGACGACTACATTGAAAAACTCTACGACTTAAGAGATTTACAAACCGAAGCAAAAGAACAATCGTTAACGATGTTTGAAGGCATTACGTCGAGTATGACAGATTCCTTATCTGGTGCAATCTCTAGTGCGATGAAGGGAAGTTTTGAAGCTCCGTTAGATTTTGCCCAAAACTTTAAAAATTCTCTAGCGGACATAGTATCTTCTCAATTCTCGAATTTATTATTAAACAATTCAGGTTTAAAAAACTTAATGGATGAATTCAGTGCATCGATTTCTGAAGCAATGACGTCAGGAGATGTCAATGAAAGCTTAAATGCATTTAACTTCAATGATTTCAACGACCAACTAGATGGTGTATTAACTCAAGTCATGCCTTATATAGAACAGATCGCTGCAAGTACAGACGGCATGTTCGGAATCATGAAGAATGAAGTCTATAACGCACCTGAAGGATTTAAAATCGATGAATATTTATACGATATGGCAAAAGGAGCCAGTTATGAGGATGTCGCTCCTTGGTTAGGGAATCAGTCAGGACCAACCAATGAAGCTGGGTCTCCAGTTGGAGGCAATGAAGATGACGATCTGATTACTGTCGATCCTCTTCCGAAACCTTCATTTAATCCAAGGATTGTAACGAAACCTATTGATCCTATTAGATCTACTGGTAGACCTGAATATGGTTTGCCTGAGGAGAATCCGGTATTAGATGCACTAAATGCGATCATCCATGCGAAAGAATTGTATAATGCAGATTCTTCACTAACAAGCTCAGCAAATGCACTTGTTCATAGTTCTGCAAATGATGGAAGAGATTTATTAGAACGTCTAGGTGCGACAGATATCTTAAAAGATATTGGTGATGGTATAAACGGAATGGATTTAGAAGAGCTAGAGGCTTATGTTCGAGATAATGAAGACAAAATTTCTCAGTATAATCAAGAAGATTATCAATATAGTGACCGTGATTTAAAGAAAGCAAAAGATTATATCTCTGAGAGTGGAGAACTAGAACAAAAGCTTCAAAGTGTTGGAAGAACAAAAACCAATACGGAGAAAAAGATAAAAGAAAATCCATTTGGTATGAGTGAAAAAGATTTTGAGAAGTATTATGCCAATAAAGCAAAATATAATGATGCCTCTGATAAAGAGAAGAAAAAACTGAATAAAGAAAATGAAGCATTAAGAAAACAATATGGCATTGAGAAAGATGAATACAATGTTCAAGATTTAAATTCTTATATGACTGGGGATTCAAGTGATTTATCAAAAATAGAGTCGAATGGACATAATAGTAATGTGATTATGGGATCAGTGGATGACAAACTAGGTGAAAACAATGGTTTATTATCAACTCTTATTGGTGGCGTATCAGATGTAGTTGGTGCCATTTCATCGGCTTTTAAAACAAGTAGTTCAAGCAGCTCATCAAGTAAAAGCTCGTCAAGTAAAAGCTCATCAAGTAAAAGTACAACAAGTAAAAATACAAGAAGTAAAAGTACGACAAGGAAAAGTTCTTCAAAATACCAAGACGCTGACAAAGACGGTCGAGATGATAGAGAGTATGGGAATAATGGTGCTGGTACGGATAAAGAGAAAAAAGATAATGATAATAGATTAAAGAAAGATTCTAAATTTAGAGAAACAGAGCGTGAACGTGCTGAGAAAGTAATTAAAAATAGAAAAAGAGCAGGTCTAGATACGAAGGCACAAGAAGATTATTTAAAAAAGATTGATAATTATCACAGCGGCGGCATAGCAGGTCTGAAGAAATTCACGAGTGGTGTGGGGCTATTGCCGAACGAGCTTAATTCCATATTACAACATGGTGAAGTCATATTACAACCAGGCCAAATTCAAGATATGATGCAGGTTGGAAAGTATGAAGGAATCACTAACCGCCTCTATACTATGGGACAACCTATTAATTCAAGTACTGGTTTAACTGGAGACAATAGTGAAGATATCAATATTAACATTAATATCGATGGGAATGGAAGCGTGGATGAAGAGAGATTAAATCGAACGGTAGATAGTGCAGTAAGAAAGGCCATTTTACAAGCTAGAAAAGCAGACCGATTTAATAATCTTCAAACAAGAGGGGTTTCATATTAAAAAAAAGGAATGTTGCAGTATGAGATGGAGATATGGAAATTATGAATTTCACATCAATCCAGATAGGCAGTCAGACAACATAACCTTAGTAGGGGACAATGTACGTACTTTAAATGGTACGTACATTGCACAACCTACAGGGGTTGTAGAAAAGTTAAACTTTGAATCTGTTTTTTATCAAGGAAGAACAAAAATAATAGATGAGAAGAGCTTACTACATGCTGATAAATTCTGTTATGGAGCAGATCGTTTATACGTTTTGAATAAAAACCAATATGTAATCTATGTATACAATCAAAATTTAGTTCAAATAGATGAGATGGCAATACCAGGAGAAGCGGGTCAGGAATATATTTCTATCGCAGTGGATTCACGCAGTATATGGCTGCTAGGCTTAACACAAAATGGAACGTATTTCATTAATAATCTAAACATACATGATGCAACGCTCATTCATGAATACGAGCTGTCACATTTACTTATAGAACCAATAGGAATGACATGTATTGAAGACAGCATTGTGTATATAACTGACGATGATGGTGCGATTGAGGGATATCATTTAACTGGGGGAAATGACTACAAAGTGACAAGCTTTATTATTCCAAATTTCCCACATCATGTTGTTGGCCTTACATCTTATTCAGAGTTTTTAGTCATAGGATGCAAGCAAGATCAACAAACCGTAATTTATCATGTTGATATTCATACACATGAAATCGTGAATACAATCATGATAGAAGACGAGAGCGGTATTGATGATATTTGTATGGATGGGGATCATTTTGTCACATATAACAAAAATATAAAACGATTGACATTTATAAGAGGTAACACAACGCTGCTGGATAAATACTTGTTAGAAAGAGAAATAGAATCTAAACGAAATGTTAAGTTAATAGATGATATGGGAGTAGAAAGGAAAGTAGTGGTAGAATCCTATGATGCTACAAGACTTATGGGACATGAACATATGTATATTATTTCTATGTCAGTTCAGAATACAGATGGGGGATGATCATAAATGAAATGGAGAGTTGGTAATCATAGTTTCAAAATCAACCCTAAGCAAAATAATAATAACAAAACAGCGTTATTAAACAGTACGATGGGTGTAAATGGGGAGCAAACAAGTGCTGTACCGTATTACAGCAACCATCTTCAATTTACTGTAGATATCGTTGAAAAGAACACTAGGTTGATAAAGAAGTTTTCTCATATAGATTCTGCAGATTTCGTTTCCATTTCACATGATTTTGGGTTAAATCAACTTCATATATTAGATGGCAACTTAATTCATGTTTATTCAGAAGATGGAACTTTGGAGTCCATTTATTCTGTTAAGCCCAAAAATGTGATAAGATCGATTGCTATATCAGAGGCTACTGGATTAAACGCAGCCAATGCAGTGGACGGAAACGATGTTACATTCTGGAATATGCAAGACTCAAAAGGATCTATTTCATTGGATTTAGGATTTCATATTTCACTATCTAGAGTAAGCATTCTTTGTGAAGGAAAACAAACGTTAGACGTATCCATATATTCTGATGATTCAGAATTATTAAATGATTCATATGAAACTTCAGAGGAAGGAGATATTTGGATTGATTTCCCTGCAACCAGCATGAGGCAATTAAGAGTAGAGATTAATAATGCAAGCAGCCAACAAATTTATAATATAGAAGCCTACTATATACCCTCTGTTAATCCTACAGGCATCGTTCATTTGATGAATGAAGTCGCATTTTTCTATGAAAATGATGAGGGAAAAGGGACTTTAATGATCACAGACAACTATGGGAGTGAATTGCAGAAATATGTATATTCTGATGTGGATGGTATAGAGAGTACAAGACAGTTGGCCTGGGATGTTGGAACCCCATATATTTATACAGTAAGTAAATATGGGAAAGTATATCAAATTAATAAATTAACAGGTGCTTATACTCTCATTCATGAAACTGAAGACTACAGAAATAATAAATCTTATGATTTGAACGTTTATCAAGGGATTGATATATATAATAGTCATTTTTTTGTTCTATCAAAACAAAACCAAATCGATTTCTTCGATGTAAACTTTAATAAAATTTATTCAATAGACTTGTTAGGTCACAATTTGATTAATCTTGGCGTCATAGACCAATCTAATCAATGGTTTGTATTAACAGATCAGCACTTGTCATTATTCGAAATGAACCTAGCAAAGTTGCAGCTAGAGGACTTGAAATCAGAAGCGAAAAAAGGCATGGTGACCATTACAGACGATAATAATATAAAACATAAGGCAGTAATTAAACAAATAGGAATCAATCGATTCAGAAATTTAAATGAAGCAAGATATGAGGTTTCATGTTCTGGTGATTTGGTTACTTAGTTGGGATGAGGAGGGATTATAGAGTGATATCCGTGAGTTCAGATTTTAAGTCGGCATTAGAAGCTAATCATCGATTTTGGAAGATGAAGGTTGAAATAGAAAGAAATTCAGACGGAGCTGTTCCAATAGACATATCAGATCGTGTCATTTCAGTTTCTATTTCTCATGATTTTTCTCGTAGAAATGCATCACTGGAAATAGAAATAGAGAACAATGATTATAGTTTATCTCCATTAAATAGAGAAAGCGCAACAAATTTAGTAGGAGGAGTATATGATCCGTTGCTAGATTCCAGGCACATCATAAGAGTGTATGAAGGATTATTAACGGACAGTGGATATGAGTATGTCCAACGTTTTAATGGCGTGCTGGGGGACGACTTAGATGCGAGTGCCTTCCCTAGTGTGATTCGTATGAACTGTCGTGATTATTCCAAGTTGTTTCAAGATACTTATATTTATCAAAGTAAAACTTATAGTGGGGTGTACACAGCTAATAATGGAGATGACAATTTAACCATTGTGGAGTATGTGATGCAAGATCTGATCAATCAGTTTTGCCCAGATTACGGCATTAATATAGAAGTATTAAATCCTACTCAGTTTGTAATTGGACAACCAGATAAACCTTATACAGCAAAGAATACGAGTCTTTGGGATGCATTACAGCTGCTTGCTGATTCCTCCAGTCATGAACTGCGTTTTAACGAGCAAGGGAGATTGATATTAAGAAAAATTGAACGAGATTTTAGTGAGAATAATCCTGTGATTGAACTCGACGAATCTAGTTTAATAAGAGATAGCGTTTCATTATCTGATGCAGATGTTCGGAATCATATCATGGTTAGAGTTCAAGGATTAGATCCTGTGGAAAAGAAAAATGAAGACTCGATTCGAAAGTATGGAAGAAGATATATGGAAGTTCAGCGCAGCATATCCAATGTGCTTACTACCCAGGAACAAGCTCATGAGCTAGCAGAAAATTTTTTGGTAGATTTAAGTTGGGTCAATCCGATAGATGAGGTTGAAATTCCACTTTATCCTATTTTACAAGTTGGTGATATTGTTTCTATTAAAAACGATAGTATTGGCACGAACCCAATGTACGATAAATTTAAAGTGATTAGGGTGCAGGATTCATTTAATAAAAGTTTAAAAAGAACCTCATTGTACTTACAGGGTCATACGAATTACACACCAGAAGAATCCATTGCGCCTACAGCTCCAACTGATTTATCAAATGAAATTATAACAAGAGAAATCCAAAACTATATAGGATCTGGATGGAGTGGAAATTCTAAAAGAACTCATTTTGCAATGTTGAAATGGGAGCCTCCAACCAAAGATGAAGATGGGAACTCTTTAATTAGTGATTTTGGTGGATATACGATCTTTCGGAAAAAAGGAAATGCTTCACAAACAAACCATGATTGGCTGCCCATTGCCTCCGTAAAATCTTATATTAAAGCGTTAAATTTAAAAG
Organism: Chengkuizengella axinellae; assembly: GCF_030730905.1. Taxonomy (GTDB): domain Bacteria; phylum Bacillota; class Bacilli; order Paenibacillales; family KCTC-33759; genus Chengkuizengella; species Chengkuizengella axinellae. The sequence continues at coordinate 114,997 of NZ_JAVAMP010000002.1, forward strand.
TGAACTATTTTTATGACTATAGTGTATCGAGTGGGGAATATACGTACAAAATTAGGACAATGAATCGATTAGGAAAAGTATCCGCTGAGTCGGATGTGATGACTGTAAGTGTTCCTAACAATTCTTATACGTAAGAAAGAAATCTTAGGATTTATGGAAAGGTGATTATATGGATTTTAAAAGTAGATATCTATTGTATGAAACAGTAAAGCAAGATAACTATATGGATTATGCAGAAGTCGTCCATATCATCAATGATAAGTTAATTAATGTGAATATAGGTGGTCAAAAAGATATAGAAGGAAATTTAATCCTATTAGAGGCTGTGTTGGTAGAAGGAAATTATATACCTAAAATAGGGGACTGGGTAGGCATAGAATGGAGAGATGGACAGCCCATTGCTATTGGGAATCAAATTTCAACAGGGCTGACAAATATTAATGATAATGTAAAAATTGTTTCGGTATCTGATTTAGCAGATAACGTCATTAATACAGATCATATTCGAACTAATGCCATCGAAGCCAAACATATCCGATCAGACCAAATTACGGCTAATCATATAGAAGCTGATGCTATTAATTCAGATCATATAGCAGCGGAATCTATTGAAAGTGCACATATACAGTCCGCTGCTATTGAAAGTGATCATATTTCAGCTGGGGCGATTGAAGCTTCACACATTAGCTCAGAGCAAATAACAGTGGACAAATTAGAGTCTGGGGCTAAAGAAGTTGGTTTATATGGAACCTATTTTGATGGAGAGTTATTTGAAACATATCTAGGTGCTCAAGTGGATACTACCATTCAGTTTGATTGGGCAAACGAAGAAAAACCTCATTTTATTTCAGAAAAAAATCGCTATAGCATTCGTTGGACAGGTTTTATATATGCACCAAGAACAGGGGATTATGAGTTTTACATTCAAAAAAGTCATGGAGTTCGATTATGGGTTCACGGTCAAAAAGTGATGGATGCTTGGAATGGTAGAGATGAAGAAGTGTTTGGCAAGATTCATTTAGAAGAGAAATCATGGATTACCATTCGCCTTGATTACTACGATGATTCTGGAAATGGGGGCATTTCGTTAAAGTGGAAACCGCCTGCTGGAAGTAAGGAAATTGTGCCGACGGATCATTTTAAACCTAAAATTACAACGATTGATGGGGCGACGATTGAAACAGGCACAATTAAAGCAGAACAAATTGCTACAGGAACAATTACTGCGGAATCAGGTATTATTGCAGATTTAACCATTCAATCTGGACACATTGCGGATGCGTCAATTACAAGTGCAAAAATCGGATCAGGTGAAATTGATTCTGTTCATATAGCTGAAGGGAGTATTAGTACTGTACACATTGAGGATGCCTCCATTACAAGTGCGCAAATTGCTGCGTTAGACGCAGGGTTAATTACAACTGGTGTGTTAAATAGTGATGTGATTTCAACAATCAGTATAGAAAGTGACAATATTACTTCTGATGCTGTTCAGAGCAGACATATCGCGGCGAATCAAATTGATGCCGATCATATTAAATCAGGTGCCATTACTGCTACTGAAATTGCGGCACAGTCTGTGACATCTGACAAAATTCAAGCAGGTGCCATTACAGGTGATTCTATTAAAGTAGGTACCATTCAAACTCAACATATATCCACTCAAGGTTTAGATGCACAGTCTGTCATGGTTTATGATAGTGATACTGGTGAGACATTGATTGGTGGAGGGTATTTAAGAGTTGACGGTTTGGATGTAGGTGTAGTTCAATCAGATAATTTGATTGCAAACGGTTTGTTTTTAACAGCCTCTTCTCAATATGGTTTAGCACGTGAAAACCCATATGGAGAAGTCACCTTAGGAACGAAATCTGCCATTGAAAATGGGAATCAGATTTGGAAATTAGATATTGCAACAGGTAAAAAGGTAGAAGCGATTCATATTCATGAAAAACGTCCTGTAGATATTTCCATTAATGACTTAGGGACGACTGGCTACGTGACGGTTCAAGGGGACGATAGTCTGGTTGAATTGGATTTAGTGAATGATATAACAACAGATTTAAAATTAAAAATGGGTAAAGGTCCAAGTACAATAAAATGGACTGGAGACAAATTAGGAGATCATAAACACTTTTTGATTTTAAATCGTGATCCGAAAGATCTGCATGTACCTGATTCCCTTATAGTCGTAGATGCCACTCATAATCCGATGTCTGGGGGCGATGGATCAGTCTACGTTCATCATAAAATTCCTTTAGGAAACAATCCTTATGATTTTGTGCTTGACGATAGTAAAAAACTGTATGTCACAATGGCAAATCAAGGAGATATCGTTGTTTTAGATTTAAGTGGTCACGATTCCTCTCAATGGTGGGTCATAGATCGAATTCCGATTTCAGCATATGGTACAGACAATTATCATGGAGGATTGTCAGGGGAATATGGTTTGAAACAGGTTACAGGGGGAGACTCTGCAAGTCAGTATGATGAAACAGCAGGTACTGTAGAAGGAGTTGAAAGTACGGATGGTGCTCACCAACATGGTGGGTATGGAAGTACTGATGGTTCATTAAGACAATATGAACCACGGGGCATCGCTTTAAGTTCAGACACAGATCATTTATACGTTGTAGATCATAAAAATAATGAACTTGTCGTAGTCGATAAGACGGGTAAAGCTCCTTACAATGGTTTAACAGGAAGAGATTCATCTTCTGAAACCCCAGCTGTAAGTAGAGAGGAAGGCGTGTCTGAAGGTGGAGGACCCGACACTCCTTACGTTCGATATCGAATCCCAATTGGAGATGCACCTGAACATGTGGAAGTCATGAATGGAAAAGTGTTTGTGACATTATTAGGCTCCGGGGAAATTGCAATGATCGATGAACAAGATATTTTGGATGAGATTGCAGCAGATCGTGAGTATTACAATGAATCTTGGCATGTGTTTATTCCGATGCGGGAAGAACCTACTTTCCAAGTCCGTAAAATTTTTGTTGGTTCTAAACCTTCCCACATTCAGTCTTATGAGCAGATGGGGAAATTGTTTGTCTCTCTTTCAGGACAGGATGAAGTCATTAGTATAGATGTTTCTTCTGAACAAGTTGTAGATCGTATCCAAGTGGGCTCTAATCCGCAAGGCTTAGCGGTTACCCCAGACGGTAAGTTTTTATACGTCGTGAATCAAGGTGGGTCTGGTGATTTATCATTTATTTATCCAAGTGGCAATTATATCGGTGACCCTTATCTTGGTCTAGAAGGTGGAGTAGAGTATCAAGGTGCGGAATTTTGGACACCAGATAGAAGCGATTGGGTTTATGATCAAGACGGTAACATTCAAAGTATGTCTACAGTTGAGTTTCGCATTAATGAACCTTTTCTCAATGAAGGCGGGTACGCTAAATTATCTGCAATTGGTAAAGATAAGCAAAGTGCTTCAATAGAACAGGATGTATATAATGTAACCAACTATTCAAATGGAAACAATGTAATGGAAGTGATAGGTGAGAAGTTATCTACTTCCGATGGAACCGTTTTTTATCCACAAAATCAATGGTTGGAAAATCCAGCTCCAAATAATGCAGTTATTGCTACCCTCCTAGAGGGTGAGAAAATCACAACACCAATATCTTCTTCAGATTATACGATAAATTATGACGATAATGCTCATATTGAATATTCTGGGAGGGCTTTGACTGAAGAAGAATGGATTGAAATGGATTATACGTGTCGTAATGATATTTATTTTAAACCTCATAATGGTTCTTTGTTAGTAGCTGTAGAAAATGGTTCTTCCCCGAACTTTAATGTTCAGTTTGAAATTGACGAATTTGTTCCTAAATTTGTAGTCATAGATAATCAGCAGACAGATGCTTTTGTTCCGCTAGAAGATGGGATCACAGAGGAATACATGGGTTTAGAATATAGTACGTTGACGGATCGTGCAGAAGGTAAACATGTGACCTCATCTCAAACTCCTACACAAGGAGAATTACAATTTATTGTAGATGGAATCGAACTAGACATGGCTATGCATGGAAATCATAGCATTATAGAATCTATTTCATCCACAGAAGTGACATTACCAAATGGCCTGCAACATATTGAAATTGATCTTGGTCAGAAATATATGATTGGAAGATTGAACGTTTGCCATAAATTTAATAGTGAACGAACTTATAAAGGTACGAAAACCGAAGTGTCTGAAGATGGAATACATTGGACAACTGTTTATGATAGTGAAGTGGATGGGGAGTACGTTGAGAAGAAGTTAAATGCTCACGGTCATATTGAATTGGGTAAAGAAATCGCCTTTCATGCAAGACCAATACGTTATGTTCGTGACTACGCTAATGGTTGGTATGATGAAAGCGGCAATCATGGAGAAGAGAATACTTGGGCTTCAGTAAAAGTATATGGTGATTGGGAAGTTCATGAAGATTATGTTTGGGATGAAGGCACGGAGAAGGCAGGTCAACAAATTGCAACCAACGGAAAATGTTTCGTTTCTACAGATATATCTAATGCCTTTATTGCTTTTGATATCGCCATTGAGTATACGACTTGGTGGTATATGACCTATATTACTGGACCTGAATTTGGAAAAATGGCGATTGAAATGCCTACGTTAATGAATTCAAATCATTATTTACATTTGGAGTCGCCATACGTTAACAATATTGCACATCGTCATATTATGTCTTTTCCTCCTTCCTCTACGGTAAAGGGAGATATAAACAAAAATATTAAAGATGGTAAACATAGAGTCATTTTAAGGCAAGAAAGTGGAAGAGTATCCCTTGATAGAGTGAGAATTGAAGATTATCAATATCATACGAGATCTTCATTGCTGATTCCAAGCAGTGCTTCTTCTGCTACTTTCCAGAGAAAGAAATTAATCGCGGAACAAACAAAATGGTTTGAAGGTGTAGGACGGCAAACGACTTACGGGCCATACGATGAACCTCGCAGAAATGTGGATACAGGAGAGTTAGATTATAGTGTACCGATTAAATATCGTTTTAGATTTAAAGTTGAATTAGTTGCAAATGGAGATAAAGAAGAAAGAGGAATTGCATATATCACCTCCTGCATTATGGAAACTGGTAAGCTGCATACTCATTGGAGAAGGTCTGAAGCATCAGATAGTTTCCCAGCTTCTAAGTTAGAAAAGTGGGATGGAAATCAACCTCATAAAACAGGGATTCAAGCCCATCATATTGCAAACGGTGCAATTAAAGGAACGAAAATATTACCTGGTTCAATCATGGACTATCATGTTAGCAACTATGCTGCAATCCAAGAACATAAATTGGACTTAAATCATCCTACACATAATCATGGGAGAACGGAAGTGATTCCTGGAGCAGGTCCATTTGGAAGTGATCTACACGTATGGATAGATAATAAAGAAGTGATTGACTCTATAGAAGGTATTGGATTAGCAGATGCTGAGGGACAGGAAGTCCCCCATAGTGGAAACTCTGGAAACGTAGCTCGTGCAGATCATACTCATCCTCAGTATTTGGAATTAAGTTCAGGTGGAAACATTACGGCTGACTTAACAGTTGAGGCCAACATTCATTTAGGTGAAGGAAATACAGTGGATGGTGTAAATCTTTCTGAATTAGGTGAAGATTTTACGCAACACAAAGGGTCAAGGGGCAGTGCGCATGCAACGGCTACAGAGAGTAATGCTGGTTTTATAAGTGGGGCAGATCAGAAAAAGTTAAATGACATTAGCGAACAAGCTACAAAGGTGGAAAAAGCAAGTTCTAATGGAGATATAAATATTGACGGGGTTAGGACAAATGTATATACACATCCTAGCAATGATGGTGATCTTCATGTACCAGCTACGGGAACAACAAATAATGGGAAATTCTTAAAAGCGGGGAACAGTGCCAAATCAGCAGCATGGCAGTATGTCCAGTGGTCTGATATTCAGAATATTCCGAATTCTAATGTGAGTCAAATTGATCAAGGGGTTAGTAAATCTCACGATCAAAACACAGATTCTGGAACAACAACAGATATATTTAAAGTTGGAAGTAGTAAAGAAGTCGGATTAGGAATGGGAATTGGATTCAGTAATGAGCCAAATCATCCTTATTGGCGATGGTCTGGACAACAGTTTCAAGCTTATACATCTTGGAATTCAGATGCTGCCGAGAGAAATTGGTCAGAAATTAAAGCAGCAACTTTTAGAAATAGTCAGAACATAGAAGTTTCTTATGAAGGGCATCTTCATACATGGTCTGAGCTTCAAGGAAAACCTAGTACGTATACACCACCAATTGCTACAGCTATTAAACTAGGTGGAGTCAAGGTTGGGGAGAATATCACGCTCACTTCAGATGGTGAAATTAGTGTCAACTATCCAATTTCTACAATTACTCAAGCTGGTTTGGTGAAGGTTGGGGATTACTTATCTGTAAATCAGGAGGGCTTGTTAAGTGTAGATTATCCTGCGGTAACATCAGGAACTGATGGAATTATGACTTCCGAAGATAAGGTGAAATTGGATACAATCACAGATCGAGCAACAAGAGTAGAAACTGCTAGAGATAATGGAAAACTTTCCATTGACGGTGTAGTATCTACAATTTATGCACATCCAACAAATGACGGTGACTTACATGTTCCAGCTACAGGTACTGTTAGTGAAGGTAAATTTCTTAAAGCAGATGGTTCTGCGAAAAGCTTTGGATGGGAAATCCTGCAATGGTCAGATATTCATAATAAACCGACATCAAGTGTAAGTAACATCGATACAGCAGTATCCCAAACTCATGTGCAAAATACGGATTTAGGAACAACGAATAATGTATTTTCTCTTAATTTTGGAGAGACGGTTTCCTCAGGTGGTCATGGAGTTTCTGTAGGTTCTAACAGTAGTGGAAGCCCTGATTCTCATCCATATTTAAGGTGGAATGCAGATCATACCCGTTGGGAGATGTACAAAGCATGGGGATCTACACCAGATTGGGGAGAAGTGAGAGCCGAAACTTTTAGAAAATCAGATGGTACAGAAGTTTCCTATCATGGTCATCAACATGCATGGTCAGAAATAACAGATAAACCTGCTGAATTTACGCCTCCAATTGCAACTACTTCTAGATTAGGTGGCTTAAAGGTAGGAAATCATTTATCCGTGAGCGCTGACGGAACAATTCAAGGTAATTATCCATTGGCATCAACCGTAGTAGATGGATTGATGAGCAGCAGTGACAAAGATAAATTAGATCAAATTGAGAATAATGCGATGAATCAACAGTCTGCTGATGCAAGATACCTACAATTATCCGGGGGGGAAGTTACAGGTCTTCTTACACTAGGAGATAAATTGTATATGGATAATGCTAGTGGATCAAGTTCTCCATTAGCGCAATATACGAATGTAAATGGTAATACGTATTTATACTTTGGGACAATAACGCAAAAATCTATGCTAGCAAGTATTGAAACCCCTGTTGCAAGAATTGGAAATGATGCTGAAGTATATAAAATTTGGACTGAAAAAGAATTATCCAAGGCTGAGTTTGCTACAGCTAACCATACACATACTGTGGCTGACATCATTGATATCGATACGATTGGAGACATTAAATCTGACACTGTAAATACATTTAATGAAACGAATACGTTTAGCAAAAATGGTTTAGCCTTGGAAATAAGACCAAGTATAACGCCTGTGCAAGATACGAAGTTATTTAGGGTGGCAGCCTCTGACGGATCTGATCTAGTCACGATTAACTCTGAAGGAAAGTTACAAATCGCTGGTGATCTGGTCGTAGATGGGGATACAGTGTATCAACAGGAGCAAGTTGTAGAAGGAAATATGGATGTTGATGGAAATCTCACTGTGAAAGGAAATTCAATTTTAGGAAATGCACCGACAGATGAAACAACGATTAAAGGGAATATGCGCCTTGAGGGTGAGTTTAAACCTGTTGGCAAAGCTTTAGAAGTGGGTAGATTTCCATTGTATGGTGTAGGTGGAGATCTTCAATTCCAAACGGATTCTACAACATGGGAAGATATTCTTGTTCATTATAATACGTTTAGAGACAATAGACCTTTTCCTCCTGTAGCTAATGGAGCAGAACGTAGATATCGTGTCATGATTTCTTATTCAACAGTGGGAGATAATTCAGAAGCTAGTTTAAGAGTAGTGAGAAACGATGATGCTTCACAAGTGATAGCGGAATGGACATTAGATACCGTTTGGGGCAGCAGTAACGGAACTGTAGCTACAATGATGTTAGACGAGTTTTCTACGAGTTATGCAAGTCATACCAATTGGCAAGCAAGCTCATCAGGTTCTGGTAAAGACATGATTATTAAATATATCGAAGTAATCGCCTACGATTATTATGCATAGGAGGGAAAGAAATGGCAGTTTATCATGACATAGATGCTAATGTGAGAATTAATGGGAGCTTAACGCTCCCCTCTGGTTCTTTAACATTAAATGATGGAAAATTCACACTGCCTGTAGGAGACTCCAGTAATAAGATTGAACTCAATGGATCTGGTACAGCGTATGTAATCGGAAATGAATCTTATTATTTGAAATATGGAGCTCACGCAAGAGGGGATGACCTTTCTATAGGGCACAAATTTTATAGAGGCAACGGTGAGCTTATTGCAAACATCGGTTACGGGGGTGATGGAACACCTGGAAATCGTCTGGATTCTTATTTCGCAGGTCATGTTGAGATTGAACAAGGTTTAGCTATAAACAAGAATGGTGACGGTATTACATTCAATCATAATAGTAGTACTGGATATTCTGGTATACGGTTCGAATCAGCAAGTAATACAAACAGTGATTTTGGTTTCATTCGTTATTATTCGGATGCTAGTAACTATCGATATGATATTGATGGTTCTTCTAGTGAGAATAGTTTATTGATTATAGGAACTGAGAATGATGAAGCGGCAACAGCAGGGGAAATATTAGCTCTGCAAGGTGGAAATAAAATTGTTCTAGATGTTAATACAACTGCGGCACATACTCCAACCTCAATCGTAGAATTTATGGATCGAGGTACTTTGAGAGCGGATATCGATATCTATGGTAATTTCACTTCGTATGGAAATGAGATTCGGATTAAACATACTGGTGATGCTAGTTTAGTATTAGAATCCGATACAGATAATGACAGTGGTGAAGTGGGAAAACCACAAGTTCTTTTCATGCAGGATGGGGGCATTACTACCGCTTCCATATACTTGGATCAAGATACAACACTTGCTAGTAATAACAAGTTAGTTATAGCTCCACCAGGAGGATCTTATGATCTTTTTATCCATAATCAAAAAATATTACACACAGGAAATATGGGGAGTGGATCAGGTATAGATGCAGATAAACTTCGTGGCATAACGGGGGATAAATTTGCTAGAAAAGATATCGATGTGACTTTTAACGGAAACATTACAATGGCAGCAGGAAAAACTGTGGATGGAGTGGAGATATCAACATTTAAACAATCTTATGATGAACACGTTGCTGTCCCTTCTCCTCCACAAAACTTGAGGTTACAAGAGATTTTAGATGAAGTGCAAATTACCTTTGATGAGTCTTCCTCATCCAATGTGACACATTATGAAGTATGGTCTTCCATAGGTGATGATACAAGTTATGGGTTAATCTCCGTTATCAATCAAGATGAAGTAAATGGAAGTACAACTGTTCTAGACAGTTCATATGCTAGTAAAACGACAGTTTATTATAAGGTGGTTGCTGTTGCTCCAGCACATAAAAGTACGGAAATTACAGGAAGTATTAGTCTTCAGAATACGGTTGGTAATCCAGCAAATCTATTAATTACACCTGAATTTGATTCCTATTTTATTCGTTATGATTTACCGAGAGATCGACGTTTGTCACATATTGAAATCAAATGCCATGCGGTGAGTGATGTGAATTCATTAAATGAATCGAATGCCACCCTTATATATAGCGGTCTCTCAGATTCTTTCATTTATGATATTAAAGAAAATGATTTAGATAAGTATCATCAATTTTGGGTTTCTAGTATAACGAGGAGTTGATTAACTTGGAGCAATTTGAAAAACAGAGATTAATCGAAGAATATCAAAAATGTGTGGATGAAATGGTAGAAGCCGTGAATGACAATCCAGAGTTATTAACTATACACGAGCAAGAGATAGATCGTATCAAAATGAAATTAGAACAATTAAAGGAAGTAGAATAATATGGCGATATCAATAGACACATTTAAACTGAGACCTTCCGATGTGATCTCTTCAAGAAATGCCATTTTTGCGGATTTGTATAAAAATATGATTACAACGGAGTTTAAAGCAAGAGATGATAACCCTTATCAACAATTTGCAGGTTACGGAGACGCTGTCATTTCACAAGGGGGCATTATTATAGATGAACAGTTTATTCTTTCAGTAGGATGGGGGGATGGTTTTGCCATAAAAAAAATTGCAAATGACGGTACGATTGCTCAATTGTTTTATGATTACAAACCTATGAATGATTATGCCTACTATAATTCAATCGCTGTAGATAAAGAACGTAGTATTGCTTATATTGGTAATCATGCAAATGATAATATTGCTAAATATGACTACTCAGATTTAAAAGCTGGGGGTTCAGAAGTTGTGAAGGAAGTAATGACAGAAGAGTCACACAACCTACCATCAGACGAAATAGGTCATTCTTATTATAACGGCTTAGCACTTGCTGGAGACTGGCTTTATATTATTTCAGATGATAGAGAAAGCACAGGTCAAATGAGATGGAATACGCAAACACAGGTCAAGGAAGAAATTTCAGTTATAAATAAGCGAAATAACGGTCGATACGGCAATTGTAAGTATAGTAAAAGAACCAACCGTATTTATAGTACTTGGCATAGTAATGGTGAAATTTGGATTACTGTTGATCCTGAGACTGACACACCTATTACCTATAATTTAAGAATTGAAAGCTTAGGGCTTGGCAATGACATGAGGGGTGATGGAATCGTAGAAGATAACGAGAACCCAAATCACATATGGGTTGTCGGGTACCACCGAATTGCAAAAATAGATATTACAGCATGTATTACTGAACCCGTTGAATTGAATGTTGTTCCAACATTAATTGGTGGAAGTACGCAGGATCTTCGTAATATTCCTTATTGGATTAATGGGTATCCAAGAATTAATGGAGGTCATCCTGAATATGGTAGTGATTTTATAACCATTCAAGCAGATCGAGGTTGGGCGGAATGCAGCGGATGGTATGATCAAGAACACAACATGCCTGTAGCTGTTAGTCAAAGGTATGGTGATTTCCATTTTAGTCATGATCCATTAACATACGACTATGCTTGTCCACCTATATTAATAACAACTGAAAATGGAACAAAATATTGGATTTATACAGGTTATGCATGGGATGGGGGACGCTTTCACATCTATCCGCAAGATATAGGTTATGTTCTCGAAACTGATTCAGAGCTTGTTTTAGGAGATTATACTTTAAGTGATGGCGGTAATATTCAATTTGCAGAAATTGATAACTTAATGGATTACATTCCATCTGAATGTAGCATTCAATATTATGTATCCAATAATGCAGGGGAGACCTGGGAGTCTTATGTCAATGATAATCAACTTCACAGGTTTTCAAGTGTAGGTAATCAATTCCGTTTTAAAATTATGATGAGTGGAACACCGATTAAGTGCCCGCATATTCAAACCTATGAAAATATTACAGTTTCCTTATTTGAAAACACAGAGTTTAGACCTAGAACAAGAAGGACTTCTACTAGATTGCGAGGTGGATCAAAGTGAGTATTACAATTACAGGTTCAAAAAGAAAACAGGATTTAAATGTCCCGAACATAATAACTGCAAAGGAATTAACTTTATCTGGAGATTTGAATACTAGCGGAAATATTCAACTTAACCATACGAAAGAAATACGAGCAAAAAAAAGTGGGGGTTCCACACACAAAATATTAAATATTAATAGCTCTGACAATGTCGTTCTTGGCAGTACAGATATTAATGTTGAGATCCAGTCTACTAGTACACCTCAATTTACTAATGGTAGTAATACTTATCATTTGTTGCATACAGGTATTATGGGTGCAGGATCTAATCTAGATGCAGATAAGGTCGATGGTATACATGGAACTGATTTAATGAAGAAGGTAGCAGACTCCGATCTTTTATTTAATATTGTCAAAAATGGAGATTCACAAGGGATAGTATGGAGCGGTATTTCAGATAAACATGCTATCTTTGTTGAAGAAACTGATAATGTAGAATCTACTAATCTTATTGTGTACAGTGATGACAATAGTGGAGACGGTGTCATTTTTCGTCATAAACTTTCTAGTGGTACTAGTAAAGATGTTGTGTCCATTCAACGTGATTTAGTTTCTATTTACTCGGAGATTAATGCGAATGATGGGATTAATGTAACAAGCGGAGACTTGAATTTAGCAAATGGGAAGTTAAATTCTATGGAATTAACTACGGGAAACAATCAGATGGTGAATTCTAGTAGTGATACTATATTTGTTGGTAACCCTAATACAAAGTTACGATTAGAATCTAGTAGTAATCTTAAAGCATATATAAAGGACCTTGGTGAATTTACAATATGGCATTCGGGTAATGATGGAAGTAGTTCTGGTTTAGATGCAGATAAGATTGATGGAAAACATTTTTCAGATATTCAAGGGGATGCTCAATTAAAGGCTGATCAAGCAGAGCAAAATTCTAAAGATTATGCTGATAATTTAATAAATCTCAATGTTATGCGTTGGACCAAAACAGTTTCTATTAACTCAGTTACACCTGCTGAAATATTAGACTACGACAATACTTCTTTAGATTTTAATTACTCATATCTTGTTACTGCGAGAGTAAAACATACAGGAACTGACGCTGCTTCTATTGCATACTTTAAAGCTAATGGTTCTGATAATAATGCAACAACATTTTTACTTAATAAAATTTATGAGTCTGGAACAATTTCGAATCATATAGAAATTTATATTGATGGAGTCACAAATAAACCTATGGTTCGTTTATATAATCATAATTCTATGTATGATGTTGAACTCCAAATTGAAAAACAAAGAGCGAATGTATTTGAATCACAAGCACTGGCTAATTCAGCAGAACAAAACGCAAAATCTGCTTCCGTTTCTAAGAGTGGAGACACGATGACGGGCTCATTAACAACAGTAGCAGAACAATACTTTTCATCCAATAAATTTGGAATAGATATGAAAAATTCAGATATTATCGGTGTAAATGCATTGGTACTTGGAGATGAAGCGAATGGAGCTACAGAAGGATTACTATTCCCTAAGACGGGTATTTCCAGAAGTAGTAGTGTTGATGATTATTATAGCTTTAGAATTGATGGAAGTGGAAATGCCTTAATTAATGACAAAAAGGTGTGGAATGAAGCGAATGATGGATCAGGTTCTGGTTTAGATGCAGACTTAATTGACGGTATCCAAGGTTCACAGCTTGTTCGAAATGACATCAATAATACATTAAACGGTATGTTAACTGTAAATGCTCCAACAATGGATCATGGTGTTGTCATTAATACAAAGTATGATCAGGGGGACAGAGTAGCCAGTTTATTATTTGTTGGTGATAGTGATGTAGGTGAGGGAAATCAACCAGATGATATTGCCATTGAAATTAGAGGAAATGGTTCCGGAGGTAGTGCAACTGATACAAACACTACATTTTTAATGTATATGAATGGATCGATGGTTATAGGTAAGGAAATTAATACCTCTCCAACTTCCTACACGTTGGCTAACGGTTCCATGTTGGATATCACAGGCTCTGTTACAACTACGGATGGCTATTTTGTTGGAAGCAATCAAGTTTGGCATGCAGGGAACGATGGTGTTGGTTCTGGTTTAGATGCAGATAAATTAGGAGGAATTAGTTCCTCTAATTATGTAAGAAATGATAGTGCCAATCAAAAAGTAAATGGCTCATTTACTGTTGCTGGTCTTGGAATTTTATACGTTGGTGATAATAATGACGATGGTCAGGTCGTTGTAAGAGGAAATAGTGGAACAGAAACAATTCAGTTAGATGGAAATGGAAATAACAAAATCGTAGAATCAACCATTTATATGAATGGGGATGTAGGTTCAGCTGAGTTTTCTGGAAATGTAAGTGTAGATGCTTTGACAATCCGTTCATCTGCAAAAGTCGCTAATTTAAATGCTTCTTTTATTAATGGTGTAGCTGAGGAAGATTTAGCAAAAACCAAAAGTTTATATGATCTTAGTGGTTATGGCATACACTCTGGCTTATTTGTATCAGCTCAATCTGTACCAAATATGACGGTATTAGTTGAAGATGGAATTGTATTTACTGATTCTGGTAAACGGTTTGTTGTAAATACTCAAAGTGTTTCTATTTCATCTGCAAGTGCTACGTATGATCGATATGATGTAATATATGTACAAGGATCAAGCTCTGGCAACAATGAAGGTCAACTTTCAGTGAAGACAGGAACTCCTGCATCTACTCCAGTTGAACCTTCGTTACCATCAGATGGTGTGAAAATTGCAGTGATCCATGTTAAGAAAAACATTGGTAGTATAACGGATGGAACTTCTGGGACTTATGACGCCATTTCAGATGTTCGTAAATGGAAACCGTTTATGTATGATCATGATGATGAAAGCACCTATATAGAAACAGCTAGAGTCAACTCTATTCGGGCTCATAATGAAGTGGTAATTGATTTAGAGCAACCAATTCGAGGTTCTTTCGCTACTTCACTTACGATTCCTGCTGATCAAACCTCCGTTCAATGGACTCATAATTTAGGATTATCTCAATATACTGTGATGTTATCATGTAATAGTGTTGAACCTCACCTTTATTGGGATAATAAACAATCAAATTCGATTGATATTTATATGGATGATGTATGTGATGAGGAGGTCACAATCGATGCAGTAATCATTGCATATTAATATAATATAATTAAATTATAAATATGAGATTTAAGAGAAAGGGGGATGAAACATGTCTTATGCACATAAAGGATCGAAACTTCAATTAGTCAATAGAGTACTGCCAATTGATGCCACGACCATTTTTTTAGCACATTATGATATTACAGTCAATGATGTACTTACAGGAATTGAGCCCACTCAAAATGTGAGCACGTTAAGATCATTTGAAGGGAAATATGGGGGAGGTGTGGCGATTGATGAGGCTACAACGAACATAGTGGGAGAAAGATGGAACAATGCCAATTCTACAATGATCGGGGACAATTCTATTGAAATCTACGAAAATGAATCTGTTTGGAAAATTTCAAGGACTGTAGAGGGTGGAGTATCATACGGTGGTTGGAAATTTAGTACTACTCAAGGTGAGACGTATACTGGATCCGTTTATTTGTATGATCCGTATGATGCTTTTGACAATGTGAGACTTTACGATGATAGTGGAGATTTTACAGATTCCCAAACAACAATTGTTGATCTTGGAAATATAAAAAGGGTAGAAATTACAGGAGTAGCTCCTAGAACAGCATTAACATCCCATGGCTTGATCCTTTATACAAAAGCAAACATTGGAGATGCCGTTTGGATTTCTGCTCCACAAATTGAACAAAAACCATATGCAACTTCCTTTACATCCAGTTCAAGGGAAAAAGGAATTCTTAAATATGAACTAACAAATTTTGATCCATATTCTCCGTGGACGATTCATCTATTATATAAGCAGAATTCTTATGACGATGCGAAGTATTCTTCATTAATTTGCATTGGGAGTGTAGATGACAACTACATTTTTTCTAGAAACTGTCAACCTTATCAAAGAGAAGGGAATTGGAATGCCATTACACTTGTTAGTGATGGGAATACAATCTCAGAATGGACAACCAATTTAGACACAGGAGTAACAACAGTGAATACTAGTGCGGGGAGCATCAACCATGCAGCTCCCTATGATTATGTTTTTTGTATGGGACAGCAGCTTGATTGGAGTTGGGAAGCCAATGGCATTTTTGATGAGTTAAGAATTGATCAAAGTCTCAAAGATGAGGATGAAGTTATGATGTGGCATTACTGTAATAGTCCATTTGCTCCAAAGGGAATTTATAGAGTTGCATATTAAAAGAAGGTGATAATCGTGTCAAAAGCACATAAAGGAAGCCAACTTGTATTAAAAAACCAAACACTTTCTGTTCCATTCCATTCTACTCATTTCAATTTTCAATTAGATGCCCTTGGAATTCATTTTGGAAATTTAATTTACCCAAGTACTAATAGTATATACACGATGTGTAAACATGAAGGGATTTTTGGAAGAAGTATAGCTGTAGAAGAAGGAACGATAAATTTAGCTTCGAACCTGACAGATATGATGGGGAGATCAGACAAACGTCCCTTTTCTGCTATTCCCCATTCACTTGGAGAAGATGTAACTGGACAAGAGGGAGTGCCTGAAGCTCCAGTACAAGGAATGAATGTTTGGAAAATTACAGACACTGATCCAAATAATAACAGTAGGGTTTCTGCAAGTAATTTAATTATAGAATCAGATTTAAACGGATATGACAAGACGTACACTGCTTCCATATGGATTTGGATTCCCAGTGAGACAACAGTGAGTTATGTGCAAACAACTGCTTATCAGAATAGTAAAGGTGTAGATTGGCATAGTACTAGAGGATACAATAGCACTTATAATTATTATGGGGCTGGCTCTATAGTAGAAGGTACTATGCTTGCCGACCCTTCTATTCGCAATCAATGGCAGCAGATGAGTGTGACTTTTACACCTACATCTTCAAATATCAATCCAACAGGGGATGCAGAAGAGAATAATGATCAAGCAGCGGTTTCCTTTAAAATCAATCCAGAAGATAATGATTATTATTATGTAGCTGCATTGCAAATTGAAGAAAAAAATTACTCCACTTCATTTGTAGATGGGGAGAGGGATAATGGTTTGCTTGTATACGATAAAAACATTATTAATCCTGATCAAGGAGCCATCAGTTTTTGGATGTATGCAAAAGGCGATCATACAAATATGTATCCTGTTTTTAGTTCGGGAGTAGATAGTAACATAGGTGCGTTTGACTTTTTGATCGAAAAAGATGAGGTACCTTATGTAAGAGTGTATGAATCAGAGGGATCTTCATCAACACAGCTAAGACCTGATATTCATTTATTTGATAACTGGAATCATATTGCTATTACCTGGAAGCAAAACGAATATTATAGGTTTTATGGGAATGGCGAGTTATTAGCTGAAAGTAATACACCAGTGAATTGGAAACAAGGATATATCCAAATGGCGACGGGGTTTTATATTGGCAGTGGAATTAGGAGCAATCCAAACATTAAAATAAGTGAATTGAGAATCGATCAGATGGAAGTAGAACAAGAGGAAATTGAGAGTTGGTATGTGTCAAGATCTCCTTTTGTTAATCCATATCATTATCGCTCATATGCATATTAAAGAAGGTGACAAACTTGTCCAAGTCACATAAAAATAGCAAGTTAATTTTAAAAGAACAAATCATCCCTGCTAAATTTAATACTTTTTATATCGATTGTCAACAAGATGGCCACGCTATTTATAAAGGAAGTATCGTTTCTCCTAAAGCAGCGCTTTACACTTTAAGAGAAGAAGAAGGTGTTTTTGGAGATAGTGCGATAGCAATAGAGGAAGGGACTATTAATGAAGTTAGCCAAATTATAAATAATCATAATTCAAATCTTATATCTGAAGATGTAAGCGAAGGTGAATTTAAGGGATGGAAGAAAGTTATTATTCAGAGCATAACGAACATAAATAACTTTAGAGTTGGAAAGTTTGATTATGTATCAGTATTAGTTGGTTCAACTTGGACATTCTCTATAGATTTTTATTCACCCTCAGACAAGTTGTGGATGAGAGTTGATGGGACAAACGGTTTTTCCGCGATGGAATCTCTAGGTAATTATAAAGCTTCATTTACTCTATCTAATGGGGGCACAGATAAAAATGAAAGTATTTTTATAGTGGGAAAAGATAATCAGGTTGAAAATTTAGAGGTTGGTGATTTTTTTTACTATCGAAATGTTCAGATAGAACAAAAAAACTTTCCTACTTCTTTTGCAAACAATAGTAGAGAATCAGGTGTTTTTCGGCATCATGTTGATTTTCTCAAAGCAAATAACGAATTTACGATTTCTATGAGAGCTAAATGCCATGATGCAAAGACATCTAGCAATTATTATTTTGATATTGGGGATCATGGGTTATATCTTATGAATTATGGAACCAATATAACCTTGAGAGGTCATAACGGTTCAATCTCACAAGATGTTGTTTATTCAAGTGGGAGAATCAATGAGTGGGTGATGTTGACAGTAGTAAAAAGCGGGAGCAAGTTTAAATTATATGTGGATGGAGAATGGATTGGAGAAAATGAGTTAGACGATATGTTAATTCATCCTACATTTCATATTGGTACAAATTATAATGGGGGTTCTTATTTAAATGGATTGATAAGCCATATGAGAGTGGATTCTATAGTTTGTTCATCAGAAGAAATCGAAGCTTGGTACTTATCCAACGCTCCTTTCTACTCCCCATATGACTATAGGTCTTATGCACTTTAAGGAGGTGATGGAATCATGTCGGATGCACATCGCGGAAGTAAATTAAAATTAGCAGATCAACTAATTCCTGTTCAATTTGATACGTTTTATATGGATTGTAAACAAGATGCTAGTGCGATTCATCAAGGAAATTTAATTATTCCAGATCATGCAGTATACTCTCTGAGAAAAAAAGAAGGTGTCTTTGGCGGTAATGCAATAGCAGTAGAGGATGTGACTACTAATTTAATAGAAACTATAGGCAGTGGTGCATCACAAGATTGGAGTAAGTGGAGTCATTATTCTAATTCTTACTATTGGAATCAAGATTTAGTAACTCAATATATCGATGATGATATGGGCATGGTTTTTGAAGGTAAAGTAGGTAGTTCAGGATATTCATATCTTTATGATTATTATCCATATAGTTTTATTAATGGCGAATACTATGCAAACTCCATCTATTTGAAAGCCAGTAGAGAGTTATCAAATCAAATAACTTCTTATATTAATTCTTCTGAGGGTGGACAGCATAATGTAGCTAATACTGTTAGCTTTAATGGTATAGGAACAAAGTGGAAAAGGTATGAAGCTATTCATACTGCGAATGAGGATGTTAATTCAACAGGAGGAATAGGTTGGAGTTTAGGAAATATACCAGAAGATGTTACCATATATGCTTCTATGCCACAGTTTGAGGAGAAGTCTTTTGTTACTTCATTTGTAAATGGAACTAGAGGGGAAGCAAGTCTTAATTTTGGACATCCTTCGTTATATCTTCCAAAAGATCAACACAGTGTCTTTATGTGGGTAAAGCCAGAACTTGGCAGTCTTGGTACAACAGAATCATGGTCAATGTGTTTCTCTGGATCTCCTGCTTGGTATTTAGGATGGGATAGTACTACAGCTTATCGTGTATCTTGGGTAAATGCAGACACAATGGCTCAAGAAATCTTACAAATAACATCACTCTCATTTGAACGAAATACATGGTACTTTGTTGGCTACACGTTTAACAACGGAGTAATTAAGTTATATTTAGATGGAGAACTATTAAACCAGAAAAATACTAGTACTAATATAGAATATCGTAGGAATACAGAGGAAACCGAAGGGGTATTTATAGGAACTTATTATGATAGAGGAAGTTATCAATTCAATGGATTAATAGATGAAGTAAGAATAGATGGGGTTGCAGTATCAGAGGAAGAGATCAAAGCATGGTATATCTCTCAAGCACCTTTCTATAATCCTTGGGACTATAGATCTTATGCACTATGAGGAGGAGATTATATGTCACAGGCACATAAAAAAAGTAAGCTACTCTTAAAAGAACAGCTCATCCCTGTAGACTTTCAGACTTTTCATATGAATTGCCACAGAGATGCCAGTGCAATATATAGAGGAGATGTAGCAATGCCAACAAGTGAATTATATACACTAAGAGAAGAAGAAGGTGTGTTTGGAGGCAATGCTATCGCAATAGAAGAAGCTACAGAAAATATTATTTCATCACAATCTATTGATGGACATGGAAGCTCATGGGTAAAACAAAGTGAGACATTCCAAGGACAAGATGTTTACAAAAATACAGTAACAAATCCCAACACAGGGAATAATTTTGGTTTTAGGTCTGGAACAAATTATGTTCTACAGCCAACAGATACTCATATTACACTTAATTTCTGGATTAAATTAATTACAGACCCAGGGACTATGTATGGGTATGTGATGGTTCACTATAATAATGGGGACTTTATTGATGTTATTAAGCATAGTTGGTCTTATTCTCCTAATCCATTTAATAAAACTGATTATATATACAAATGGACAAAAGTAACAAGTACAGTCCAGTTAAATTCGCTTTCAGGTAGAACACCTTCTCATATTGATGCGTGGTATGTGTATAAGGATAATGCTAGTGAAGGTGAAATGGATATTTCTATGATACAGATAGAAGCAAAAAGCTTTCCTACTTCTTTTGTACATGGAACTAGAAGTATCGGAGAATTAACCTACCCATTAGTCGTAGACCCCAATTATTTTACGATTAATTTTTGGTTAAAAGCACATGAAAATTATGGAGATTTCTATATTAATCTATACGTACCAGATCATGATAACCGTGTATATTTTAGACCAAACAATGCAACATCAATAACAGGTGGAAAGGTAATCGGTGGGAGCATAAATAGTACAAGCTCTCTTACAATTGACTCAATTTATGACTGGAATATGTACACTATTGTCAGCAATTTTGAATATATGTCAGTTTACCAAAATGGAAAATTGTTAGCAGAGGCAAATGTAGGATTATTGAGTGGGAGCAGTACTGATATTATCTTTAACGATTATAGTAGAATGAATTTTTTAATAGACGAACTAAGGATCGATCCAGTTACTTACTCAGCAGAAGAAATTGAGTCTTGGTATATTTTTATGAAACCATTCATCAATCCTTATGATTATAGAGCTTATGTTTAAAAAGTAGCTGGTTCCAGAAGAGATCGAAGCTTGGTACTTATCCAACGCTCCTTTTTATTCTCCAAATGACTATAGGTCTTATGCACTTTAAGGAGGTGATGGAATCATGTCGGATGCACATCGCAGAAGTAAATTAAAGCTAAAGGAACAACTTATTCCTGCAAGTTATGATTCGTTTCATGTAAATTGCCAACAAGACGCAAATGCAATCTATCGAGGGAATTCTGTGAATCCAATTGAAGCAATCTATTCAATAAGAGAAGGTCAAGGAGTATTTAGAGGGAATTGCATTGCAGTAGAAGAAGGAACATTAAATCATGCAACCAATGGGGGATTAAGAGCAGATACAGTAAAAACAACATCTCAAGCATGGGATGAATCATTAAATGGAAACATTTATTGTTCAGGATGGTCATCTGGATACAATGGTGGTGTATCAGAGCCAACAGTAGGCTATCATGCACATATAAATACAGAAAAATTCGGTTACCCTGTAATGGAATTTATTAATAAAAATTCTGTCTACAATCAGAAACATCGCTGGTTAGGGTTTAGTCAGCAGATATCTGACAATGTGGAAGCGGATTTTGGCTGGGCAGAAGGAGTTGAAGTTAGTGTTTCATTAGACATCATGACGGATCATGTGGATAAAGGCATTAATCTAGGTTTATATCATAAGGCTCCAGATGGCACTACGAATACTTTCAGTGGTACTCAATCAACTTATTTTTGTAATGAGGCGTACAAATGGGAAAGACATACGAAAACATATATTCTATCTGCTACACAGTGGGATTTTACAAAAAGATGTGTAATTTACGTATATGGTCACTACAAGAGAAATGATTATGAAGGAGTAGGATGGGTTAAAAATATTCAAGTAGAAACAAAGGGTATTTCTACATCATTTACAGAAAGTGAAAGATCAAATGGGAATTTGGTTTATCCTCTAAATATGGAAAGCAACATTTTCACGGTAAATTTTTGGGCAAAAGCACATGAGGGTGGAAATTTTTATTTGGATATTTTAGCACCAGATTATAGTAATCGTATATTTTTTAGACCAAATAATGAAACATCTATAGATGGTGGTAAAGTGATTGATGGTACAGCATATTATATCGGTTCATCAACAGTGAATAACACTTATGATTGGAATATGTATACACTTGTAAGTAATGGTTCAATGATGTCTATGTATCAAAATGGAAAATTGCTAAAACAAGCAGATATAGGTTTGTTAGGAGAAAATACGATCAACTTTACTTTAAATGGAAGTGGAAGATGGAATTTTTTAAACGATGAAATAAGAATTGATTCTGTTGTTTATTCAACAGAGGACATTCAAGTTTGGTATGAATCACAAGCCCTATTTTATAACCCGTATGATTATCGTGCTTATGTGTACTAGTTAAAGTGAGGTGTTGTTTTGTGTCTAAAGCGCACAAGGGAAGTGGATTATTAATAAGGGATCAGATGATTCCAGTTCAATTAAGAACTTTTCATCTCAATTGCAATTTGGATGCAAATGCAATGTATGCTGGTAGTCTTGCGGATCCCGATAAAGCCTTATATTCATTAAGAATAGGTGAAGGGTTATTAGGAGGGAATGCAATTGCAGTAGATGATTCTAGTACAAATGATTTAAATCGCTATGAAAAGAGAAATAGTAATAGTGTTGAAAATGCAACTCCCCCTACATTATCCCCTTATCCAAATGAAATGGTTGTTCATGTTTTAGCGGGGGATTGGTCTGGAATTTATCTGTATCCTATGAATACTACATTTGATATAGGAGAGGTATTTAGTGTGAGTGCCTATGTTTACATTAAAAGATCGATCAAAGCTTGGTTTAATTTACAGATGGATTCAACCGAATTTAATAACAAAGGACAAGGGACAATTAGTGTAGATGCAAAAATTCCAGGGTGGTACAGAATTAGCTGGGAAAATAAAAGTAGAATAGAACAAAATACAAATTGTAAATTTAGAATAGAAGGTAGATATACTGGTGATTCTGGAGAAAAATTAGATTGGGCATCTGATAACGAATATTGGATTACAGCTCCACAAATTGAAAGAAAACCGTTCTCAACCTCGTTTGTCAAAGGAACAAGAGATGCAGGTGTTATTCAATATAGTCCAAAATATTTTAATGTTCACGAAGGTACGATTGCTTTATGGGTAAAAAGAAATTCCGTCGCTCCTTATCCCTGTCATTATATTTATTTTGGAAATTCAGATGGTTTCACTGGGGCTAACTTTGAATTACATCTTAGTTTATCAGGTTCAGAGAATTTAATAGCTTATTATGTATCACAAGATTCCTCTCAAGCAGTAAATGGTCCTGCAATTCCAGTAGGAGAGTATTGTTTTATAGCGATGACTTTTAAAGAAGGGGAATTTATAAGCATTTACTACAACGGAGAACTTCAAGCATCTCAATCTTTATCACACATAAGCTCTCCGGTTTTAACAGGTTCAGAGAGTCTATACATTGGTAGTTGTGCAGTTAATGATTTTAGAGTGGCAAACGCATTATTAAGTGATATCCGAATTGATCCAGTTGCTGTGTCAGATGATGAGATAAAGGCCTGGTATGAATCTCAGGCTCCATTTTATAATCCCTATGACTATCGTGCTTATGTGTACTAGTTAAAGGCAGGTGATGTTTTGTGTCTAAAGCGCATAAGGGAAGTGGATTAATATTAAAAGAACAACTAATTCCTGTATTACATCATACATTTCATTTAAGTTGTAATGAGGATGGAAATGCAAGTTATCATGGGAAACTTATTACTCCTGAAGTAGAGACATATACTTTACGAGGAGGAGAAGGGATATTTCATGACAATGTGATTGCAGTAGAGGATAGTACAGAGAATCTATTATCTACTCAATTAGGATGTGATTGTTTTTTTACAACAGATGAAGGCTGGACAATGAAAAATGATGCTAATTATATTTCTATGATTGAAAAAAGCAATAGCAGTTATTATGGGGATTATATATTAAAAGTAATAGACAATGATGGAAATATTGAAACAAATGAATGGGGAGGAGTATATGCGGGAGTAGTTACTAATTTAACTCCACTAACAAATTATACGATGTCTATTCGATATAAAGTTGTAGGATGGACAGAGGGGGATATTGACGTTTGGTCTCATTGGAGAGATTCAAACGGAGTTTTATCAAGTAAATCGAGTGATTACAAACTAGATTATTCAACCTTTGACGGTAAGTGGCATTATTTAGAGAATACTAAATCTTGTCCTGAAGGATATGATAGTAAACACTTTTACATTGGGATGAATAAAACAAATCTAGGATGTACTATTTTAGTAGATGCTATTCAATTTGAAGAAAAGGAATTTGCAACTTCTTTTGTGAATGGGAGTAGAGCTCAAGGAAAGCTTTATTTTAAAGATGTAGTAAATCCTAATGAGTTTACAATGTCTTTGTGGTTTAACATCCCTTATATGCATAGAGTTTCTACTAATAATACTGGCATTATGGGAAATTGGTATCATCCAATAATAGAGCTTTGTCCCTCTAGTAATAGAGGACAAACAGGATTTTCAATTGCAGCGGGTCCTGAACCAGCTAATTACTCAAGAAAATTAAGGATGAGATTTCCTTATGGTGTGACCTCAGATGTGGTTATCCAAGATAAACAGTGGTATCACCTAGCTGTTACTTATGATGGAAATGATTATATTGTTTATTGCAATGGTGAAATAGCTTGCCTGTATAAAGGAGGATTAGCTCCAACCATTTATGAAGATACCGTATTAATGGTTGGAGGAGGATACTATGGAAGAGCTAATATTTTAGTAAATGATTTAAGAATTGATCCAATAGCCGTGTCAGAAAATGATATAAAGGCTTGGTATGAATCACAGGCACCATTTTATAATCCATATGATTATAGGGCTTACGGATATTAAAGTTCTTGTAATCTTCAATTACTACTCAACATATAATTATAATATAATTGATATTTATAATTATAAAAGACATATTTGTATCTTATTCAAGAAGTATTTTAACAAAGGCGGGTGAGGTAGATGTTAAGTAAAAAAGAGCTTTTAACACAAAATAATTTAAATTCAGCTTACATTTCTAAAACAGATACAAACGATCAAAGTGTTAGCAGTAACATTTCAATACAAGGAGGAGTCCTCACACTTAAAGATACTGTCTTAACAGATAGTGCAAACGTAGATTATTTTAAAATTGACCCTCAAGGAAATAAAGTAGTTATATATGATGGTGTAAATGATCAAGAGTTAAAAGTGTATAGTTCTTCTGGAACTGAATTTACTCAAGTGAGAACGATTAATGGAGAAACGTTATCTTATGGTCTTATCGATGTAGGTGGGGTCGATCATTTAAAAATAAATACGAATAGTGGTAAAAATGTGGTTTTTGGAGGAAATGTAGGGATTGGAATTTCTGAGCCTTCAGCAGATCTTCATGTAGATGGAATCGCAAAACTTTCTACAGTTGAATTAGGGAACCAAGCAAGTAGCACTACACATGCTGTAAGAGCAGATAGAAATATATCTACAGGCAACGGTTTAAGTGGTGGTGGAAATCTTACATCAAATCGTACACTAAGTGTTGTGTATGGTGGGACGAATGGAAATTATGGAACATCAACATCAGTAGCGAGAAGCGATCATACACATGACTACTTACCATTATCAGGAGGTACAGTCACTGGTACCGTCACAGCAACTACAGTACAGGGAACATCAGCAAAATTAACAGGTTCTTTCGTTATTCCTGTAGGAGCCAATAAATATGCTACTTAGTAAGTAAATGATTTTTATAAAAAGCTCTTGACACTATTCAACATCGATATTATAATACAAATATAATATAAAAAAGAGGTTATAGTGTCACCCCTAAG
This sequence comes from Chengkuizengella axinellae, assembly GCF_030730905.1. Lineage (GTDB taxonomy): Bacteria > Bacillota > Bacilli > Paenibacillales > KCTC-33759 > Chengkuizengella > Chengkuizengella axinellae. The sequence goes on from NZ_JAVAMP010000002.1 coordinate 141,043, forward strand.
AGGCGTTTATTAACATCAAAAATTAAAGGGTGAAGGATATTGTATTATGCTGTAGGTCATAAAAATGCAGAAGATGGTACAAGACATTTTGTGATTGGGAATATTGGAGAAAATAGGATAGAGGCCACTGAAATTGCCCAAGATTGGGCAAAAAAAGAAGACATAATTTTAGAAGGTGTTTATATTTGTAATCAAAATATAAATTAAGAGGTGATGAACGTGAACGTGATGAGCTTTGAACAATTAAATGATGCCATAGACAAGATATCCTATCTATTTATAGACACGCTAAAAGTTTGGATTGATAAAGAGAAGAAAAACCTAGACAGTTTTTTGAAATCTCCTGAGGATCATATCGATTACAATCCATATATGATCGTTGATTACGAATCTTTATCTGAAAGTAGTGAGCTGATGAAAGAAATGTCAGAGTCGCTAAACATTATAGCGGAATATAAAAAAGGGAATCCCAATTACATCCGTACTCAACATGATGTAGCATTTGAAAATATTCCTTATGGAATACTAGAAAGATTGAAAGAGTGGATTGAAAAGAAGATACAAGATATGGAAGGGTTTTATGATCAGCCCTCCTCTTTTACAATGAAAGAATACAATAGTTTTATATCCTTAGATGAAAATATATTAGGAGCAGATTTAGCTAGTTATAAAGATGTATATGAAGGTTTAGATTTAGTAATTCAATATAAAAAAGAACGTATCATATAAAAGAAAGATTTAATTGGGGAATTATACAAGATGAGTGATGACATAAATGATTTAGTAGAGAAAATAGTTAAATATAATGATAGTTACGCAATGATTCAATTAGAAGAAAAAGCAAAACCACTATTAAAACGTTTTTCAATACGTTTTTCTAATTACCATCAAAAGTTTGAATACGATGATTTTTATTCTATTGCAAAAATCGCTTTATATAAAGCTTGCTTAAAATATGAAACAAAACAAAACAACTCATTTTTAAATTTTGCGAAATTATTTATTTTACGTGATTTGTGGAAAGAAGTATCCTATTGGAATTTTGAAAAAAGGAATATATTCACACATCATGAGGAGAATTTAGAGGAATTTAAAGAGAGTTTATATCAGCAAAATGATACGGAGGAAAAAATAATATTAAAAGAATATCAAGAACAAATTAAGGAAATTATAGCTGAGAATTTTAATAGTAGAAATCAGATGATTTTAAAATTATATTTATTTAAACAACTTACGATTACAGAAATATCAGTATTTTTAAATATCAAATACAAAAGTGTATATTCAGTAGTCATGCGGGGTCAAAAACTAATTATAAAATTTATGCGAAAACAATTTTTATAATATAATTAAAATTTAAATATTATGTAAAAAAAAAAGGTGATACTTCATGATAGAAAAAGAAACAATACAAGACTTGCGCATAACATTAGTTATGATAGACGCTGAGTTGAAAAAAGTAAAAAGTGATCAACATTTACTTCATTATTTAATTGCTAATGCAAATAAGATAGCAAAAAATCTATCTTCCAATATAAAGCAAGATGAAAACAAGAATAGAATGAATAAAAAATTTAAACTTTTTGTAGTGAATAGTACTGTGTTCATTCTAGCATATGAAATAGAGGAAGCTATACTTGTTTATAAAAAGTCAAACCATTCAAAAATGAACATAGAGTCCATTGAACAGATTAAAGATGATACAAAGATTTATATTCAGTCCTATCTTTATAACGATTCTATGTTGTGGTGGTTCGAGTTATTAGACGGTGCAATTCTAATAGAAGAAACAACAGCGGGTAAATTTTTTCATAATTTTTATCACTCATCAACTCAAATCATAGAGTGTGATATTTAAATAAAATAATATAATATAATTATAAAATAAAATAATAGGAGAGTGAATAGGAATGGGTTTTTATATACCTGGTTTTCCTACAGAAGTGAGTGAAACAATCGAGTTCCCTGATATTGCTGAGATGTTGCTGCATCCAATGTTTAGAGTAGCTACACCAGAAACATTAAGGAAATATGGAACTGAATTTCAAAAAGAGCTATTGGATAAAACACCATTAAAAAACAATACAAAACACGTGACAATTTGGTCAGTAGTGAATGTAATTGATAATGGGCAAAGAGTAATGACAAATTATGATCCAAAAAGGTCGAATTCAGAATGGCATATTGATGGGTGTGAAATTGATGATGCCTTTGATCATATTTATCCAATTGAGACATGCCATCTCCTATTATCTTATACAACAGCATTAACTCAATTTAATAAAAACAAAATCAATTTTACAGGTGAAGTGGAGAAATACAATATATCAGAATTTCATCAATATTTAAATAGAATCAACTTAAATGAACTCATAACACCACAATCCATAGAACCCAATAAAATATATACGTTTTCAAATCATCTTCATAGGGCGGTACCACCTAATCGAATTGAATTTAGATACACATGGAGAGTAAGGGAAACAAACAAAGAGTATATACCTAAACACGAAATGTCTCAGATGATAATTGAAAACACCGCATTTGATATTCATAAACAAGACTGGTTCAGTAACCTTATTAAGGAGCATCATAACCACAAAATTAGCATCTATTTTCCAGCAGGTGTATGGAATTATTTCAATAAAAATATGGATGTTGATGATCTGTGAAAATAAATCATACCATAAAAGGTTTCCCAAATCAGATTGGAACTTACATTGAGTTTCCTGATGTAGCTGACTTGTTACTTATGCCTATGTTTGCTTCTGCAAGTGTTGATTATGTTTATAAGCACGGTACAGAATTTCAAAAATATTTAATAGATAAGACACCTCTAACCAATAAAAAAAAAGATGTCATTGTTAATGCACATATTCAGTTTTTAACTCCATCTGTAAAAGCTAGCATTCAGAGAATTGGTGGTTATGGAAATGGCGAGTGGCATATTGATAGCTCTGTAGATCCTTTTGAAGAAAGAGATATTTGTCATTTAATCACCACAAAAGCAACTGCTTTGACAGAATTTAATGCGAATCCAATTGAAGTAGAGTTGGAAGCAAATATGAGTATTATGGATTATCGATACTTTATTAATGAGAATGAAGATCCTTTGGGAATCATACCAAAAAAAATGGAGCCAAACAAATTTACAACTTTTACCAACCATGTTCATAGAGCCACCACGCCTCAAAAAAATGAGTTTAGGTATTTTTTTAGACTATTAGAAACGGATAGTTTTGAATCTAGTAATGATCAAATCTATCATCACTCCACAGTGTTTACAGATGAAGGATATAAGAAAAATATAGAAGTAAATGAAGGTAGTATTATGATTCATTTATAGAAAGGGATTTTTCTATGGCTATTGTAGGCAGTATATGGATAGAAAAAGAATACTTATACTTTATTGGGAATGATTCTAACGAATATCGATATTTAGGAGAACAAGTAAGTGTTCCAGTTAATGCACAACCAGGAAGTATGTGGGTAGAAGGCCCTGATTTATATTACATTGATGAGTATGGTGTGGAGAGAAAGTTAATCACCTACACTAGCACGAATATAGCTAGCGCATTAAAAGGTAGCTTGTGGATTGAAAATAATTATATTTATTGGATTGATGAGTTAAGCAATAAAACCTATAACCATGGAGATATTACCACTCCACACAGTGATATAGACCATAGCGATGATGCGCATGGAGATGATTCACACGGAGATTCCCATACAGATGATGCTCATGGAGATAAACATACAGATGATGCTCATGGAGATTCCCATAGAGATGATGCCCGTGGAAATACACATGCGGATACTCATTCTGATTGGAGTCATGGAGATTCAGGAAGTAATCCACATTATGACTATGATCCAGGAAGAGCCCACGCTGATAAATATTACGATGATGCATTTGGAGATATCCATTCAGATGATGCATTTGGAGATATCCATTCAGATGATGCATTTGGGGATTCTCATTCTGATGACTCCCACGGAGATGATGCCCATGGAGATACATCCCATGCAGATGCCCAAGAAAGCCATTATGATAATCCAGAAAGAGTGATTTGATGTTGACCTTTTTTGAAAGGAGGTGAAAACAATGGCAGAATATACTGATCAATTTATTCCACATACGGATACTCCTCATGGGGATAAAGCACACACAGATATACATTATGATGACAGTGCTTCTGATACGCATTATGATGATGCTCATGGAGATGATGCATTTGGGGATACGCATTATGATAATGCTGCTGTCAGCACCTATTACGATGATGCTGCTGGAAATATACATTACGATGATGCGCATGGAGATGATGCGCATGGAGACGATGCTCATGGTGATACAGCCCCTTCATCAGTGCATACAGATTATATTGACGAAAATGCAACTCATGTAGATTATTTAACTGATACGTTGCATAGTGATGATGCGCATGGAGATGATGCGCATGGAGACGATGCCCATGGCGATTCTTATGCTGATGATGCCCACGGAGATTCATATACTGATGCTCCATATCAAGATTCTCATTTAGATGACGCCCATGGGGATGACGCGCATGGAGACTCTTATCAAGATGATGCTCATGGTGATTCTCATACAGATGAAGCCCACGTAGATGAGGTACATGTAGATACTCCAGAATCGCATGCTGACTCACCAACTGGCTAAAAAACTTTGGGAAAAGGGAAGAGGAGGGAATTCGTTACAAAATAGGGTAGCGAATATAAAAATATGACAGTTGAATTAAGACCATTAAATGTAGCTTGTAACTTGAGTTGTACTTATTGTTATCAAGAGCCTCAAAGGCAAATAACGAACAATCAAAGTAAAGGCTATGATATTGATAAAATGCTGCAGGAAGTTGACAAAGTAGGTCATAATTTTAACGTCTTTGGTGGAGAAGCACTGCTTGTTCCAAAAAAAGACTTGGAAAGGTTATGGGAATTTGGGTTAAAGAAATTTAATCAAAACGGCATTCAGACGAATGGGACGTTGATTGATGATGATCATATCGAACTATTTAAAAAATACAAAGTATATGTTGGAGTTTCTGTAGATGGACCTGATGAATTAAATAGTTTAAGAGAAGTTCGCGGAAAAGAGGGGAATGACCAAGCTACTTATGAAGCTACAAAAAAAACGATACAAAATATTGAAAGATTAAAAAAAGAAAACATCCCTGTAGGAGTGATTATTACTCTCCATCGTCTGAATGGGACAAAAGAGAAAATTCCTAAATTATTAGAATTTGTAAAATGGCTGCATTCTTTAGGGATCTCTGGTAACTTCCATGCTCTTGAAGTGGATAAAACGATGCCGGATCAAGAAAAACATGTTTTAACGCAAGAGGAAAATGCGGAGTTATTCATCACGCTGGCTAAGTTTGTAAAGGAACATAAAATGCGTTGGAAACCATTTAGTGATATGGAAGACATGTTGCTAGGAGACGATTCTCAGTCTAATTGTATATGGAATCGTTGCGATTCTATGAATACAAGTGCCGTATATGGAATCGAAGGGAATGGATCACTATCGAATTGTGGTAGAACTGCAAAAGAGGGAATAGATTGGTACAAAGCAAATGATCATAATTATTCCAGATATATTTCATTGTATAATACCCCTGATGAAATGGGTGGTTGCAAGGGTTGTCGATTTTGGTTGTTATGTGGTGGTAGTTGTGTAGGTGAAGCCATAGATGGAGATTTTAGAAATAAAACGATACATTGTCATACACAATATGAACTTCTGTCATATTATGAACAAGAATTGTTAAAAACAGGTGTAGAACCTATCACTACTTCTGAAAAGCGAACGCTTTTAGAAAAGATATCTATTAAACATTTATCTATGAATCATAATATTTCATTAAGACAAGCGATTAAAGAATTAGAAAAAAGTAAAAAACAAGTTGTTAATTTACCTGTGAAAAAAACAGAAACAACACGTGCAAACAAATAAATTGGGGGAATAAAGGATATGGAATTATTACAATTTGAACATGAGATCCCTCCTTTTGCAAGAATGTCATGGGTTTCTAAAGAAGTTAAGGATCAATGGGAAGCAAGAATGCAAAAGGCATGTAAAGTTTATAGTCGTTTAGAACTAGAAACTGTAAAACATGGGATCAGAGATTGTACAACAAGACATATATCAGGAAATAATCTAGAATATGAAATGGAACAGCTAGCTAAAGATGGGCTTGTCTTTCTGCCTATTAGAAAAGTAGGGACATATTCTGGATTTGCCCACAAACATCCACCGGTTCTTCAAGGCAAACCTTGGGCCTATTATGGGGTTGTATCTAAAGAACCTGAGAAGGCTTGGTTATTTAGCCATTCTAGTAATAATAATTCTAAAGTAGATCATGAAACGATAGGACAATTACTTGGTTATCCTAAGTGCTGTAGAGACTTTTTCGATAGTGTTTGGTTAGATGGATATATTGATCCAGTTTGGCAGCAAGCATTGAATTCCAAGGAAGAGAACATTAAGAACAAGAAGGAACAGTTTATAAGAGTGAAAGATACAGTGAATCATGAGAATAATGTAATGCTAAGGTATATAGGAGTTAGAATCGTCCCTAATATTCCATGCTCACTAGATTGTTCACACTCACTAGAAAACGCTAGGAAATGGATTGAACTAGGAAAGGAATTAAATCTTGAAGGTGTAGACGATTTAATTTACTTACTTAAACTTCCTGTTGAATGGGATTGTCAAAAGGGGATCGCTTATATTTCGACGCCTTTATTTAAGATCGAGACTAATTCAATGACTTGTTACCCAAAACATGTAGTACAAAAAGAAGGAACAGAATTCCCAAAAGGGACACCTTTAGGTAATAAATTTCCATGGACTGAGGCTTGGAAAATGATAAAATAGCCATTTGAAGCAGAAAAAAATATGGTTTAGGAATGTTATGTGATTCTAGTCTAGTTAATTCTACAAAAACTAACAAAATGCCTGATTTACTTACATTAAGCTATTGTAATTATTATCTAATAGATGTTATAATTTTCTTATAAAATAAGTAAGGGGTGCTTTTTAAATGGGATTAACTTGTACAAATAAGGAAGAAATGATTAATATGTTGGATTATGCACTTTGGTTTGAAAACATGAACTACAATAAATATGCAGATTTAATAGGATTTATTGACCTTTTAGATAAAAATGGACAAGTCAATATTAATGACAAGTATTCATTTAAATTAATAGTCTCTGAGAAAAAATAATACTTAATTATAATATAAGTTTGTTATATCAATATACAAAGTTATTCATCAGATAGTGATAATCAAAACGTATTCAAGGAGAGTTGTAATATGAGTTTAAAAGAGAAAGAGATAATAGAAAGCTCAATAGAAAGCTCAATAGAAAGCAATGTAGCATTTGAGGGATTAGAGTTATTTACTTCAATTATAAATAGTACAAAAATTGAACTGATTGAGCTCGTGAAGGAAGGAAAAGTTTCTGAAACTACAGCGAATCGCATTTTTTCAGAATATGAATATAATTTTTTTCAAAAGATGGTTAAAGTTACTGTTAAATAAATAGAATAATTATATTTGCTCTTATTAGTGATGTAGACGGATATATCCAGAATCACTTATAAGAGCAAATTTAAAATATGAAGAAAAATCAACTAAAGTTTGAGTGTTTGATTCATTTTATAACATAGAAATATTGTGTACATAATTTTGATGTATAGTAAATATAGTTTAGTCATTAATTATTTTTTTTGGTGGAAGGTAATGTCATAAAATGTTCAATCTTTTGATTTAATACTCTAACCGTTCCTTCAAGTTCTGAATTTAATTTAACTAAAGAATCATTTTCTTTTTGTAATTTTTGAACTAAATTTTGAAGATAATTAATTTGTTCTTCTTTTGAATTATTTAATAAAAATTCATCTGTACTTTTATTGTATTCATATTTTGTAGGAAAACGTCTTGAACTTGGTTTTATAATGGATATGACTTTTTCTTTAGCGAGTTGTTTAATGGCTTTATGAGCAGTTGCTAAAGCGATTTCTGATCCCTCGGCAATTTCTAAAACAGTGGCTTCTATATACTTTTCACCAGTTCCTTTAATTTTGTTTACAAAAAACATCTCTACTTTATGCAAGTTTTTATCAGAAACTTGATACATCAATATTCCTCCCCATTAAATCTTTTCAAAATAATTATAACACATTTATAATTTAAGAGTAAAGGAAAGATGTTTCCCATTTACTAATTCTATGTTCCTATTTATTTATTATTAAAGTAATATTGATAAATAAAATAATATAAATATAATGTAAAAATACAATGATGTCATGTCATTTAGTAGTGAATTTGAGTGCTGAAATTGTTAAAATATTTCTTGAAAATATAAATAACCCAAGATTGATTTTAACATTATTGTTCAATTTTAACATGAAAAATTTATTCATTTGACTGAAAATATGTGCTTCGTTATGATGAATTCAAATGAAATTATTCTTCGTTATGATGAATTTTAATTAAAAATATGTTTTAGAATGGAGTAAGTTTTTATATGGAATATACGATTTTAGTTGCGGATGATGAAACAAATATCACGGATGTTTGTTCCAGATATTTAGAAAGAGAAGGATACCACGTAATTACTGTTAATGATGGAGAAGTTGCCTTAGAAATGTGGAAAAAAGAATCCCTTGATTTAATCATTCTTGATTTAATGATGCCAGGCAAAACGGGATGGCAAGTATGTGAAGAAATTAGAAACAAAGATGACATCCCCATTATTATGTTAACTGCAAGAGCAGAGGAAATGGATCGGGTAATGGGACTAACAATGGGGGCGGATGATTATTTGACAAAACCATTCAGTCCAAGGGAATTAGTGTTGAGAGTAAAAGGGATTTTACGCAGACAGCAGCGTGTTGTTGCTCAACCTTTCTCTGAACCTGATATCATTAAATTTTCAGGATTAGAAATTGATGTGAAAAAAAGAAGCGTAACGGTGAATGGGAAGCCAATAGAATTAACATATAAAGAGTTTGAAGTTTTATTGCTATTATCCAGTCATCCTAATCAAGTTTTCTCTAGGGATCAACTACTGAATAAAGTGTGGAATAGTGACTATGAAGGAGATATGAATACAGTAACGGTTCATGTTCGAAGACTGCGGGAGAAGATAGAACCTGATGCTTCAAAACCGAAGTATATAAAAACGGTTTGGGGAATTGGTTATAAAATAGAAGGAAGTAATGAGTCATGAAATTAAGAAGCTACCTATTTTTAGCAAATATAATCAGTGTGGGTTTTATCCTTTTTTCATTATTTTATGTATATGACCATATGAAATTAACCAAAGAAGATTTTTACCTTTTAAGCTCAGTCACAATAGGGGCTAGTCTTCTATCTTTTATCATTCATTTTATTGTCATGCATCCGGTACAAAAATCACTGCGGTTAATTAGGGAACAAGCAAAAAGAATTTCTGAAGGAGATTTTCAAGGAGAAGTACCGAATATCGGTCCCAAGGAATTTAAAGCATTAGCAGTCCAGTTTAATGAAATGAATGAAAAGCTAGATGAGAGCTTTCGTAAAATTACGCAAACGGAATCCTCGCGGAGAGAATTAGTTGCCAATGTTTCACATGATTTAAGAACTCCTCTAGCTTCTATTCAATCTTATGTTGAGGCACTCCAAGATGACGTGATACAAGATAAAAATAAAAAGAATGAATATTTAAATACAATACAAATGGAGACGAAACGACTTGGAAACTTAATTGAAGATCTATTTCATTTATCTAGATTAGATGCTGGAGCGGATCATTTTGAACCTGAGCCAAGTTATATTGATCCTATTATTATAGAGACACTGCAAGGTTTTGCGATTCAGATTGAAGAAAAAGGGTTAGATGTATCTGTCAACATACCAGATAACTCACCTAAATTATCAATGATGCCTAATAAAATTATTCGAGTATTGCAAAACTTAATTGGAAATGCGATAAGACATTCTCCGAAAGGAAGCACACTTGAACTCTCTATTAAAAATATCGATGGACAAAAAGTATTAGTTTCTGTAAAAGATGAGGGAGAGGGGTTACCAACAGAAGAAAAAGAGAGAATTTTTGAAAGATTTTATCGTACGGATAAATCAAGAAATAGATATAGTGGTGGTTCAGGTTTAGGCTTAGCCATTGCAAAAGGAATTATAGATTTGCATGGTGGAGAAATTGGAGTGGACAGTGAAGAAGGAAAGGGTAGTCGGTTTTGGTTTACTTTGCAACTAGAAGATCAGTAAAAAAGGCTATTTCAGAAAGCATCAAAATCGATGAAGAAATAGTTTTTTTATTTAAAAAAGAAATAATTCCATTACTTTTGTCACCTTCATAAGTGACTTAATCTATATTGTTCGCTTCTTTACGAATTCATATAATGGATGGTGAGTGGAGGAACAGCGTATCTATTTTAAAGTAGATCAGGCAGGAGGTTGGTGAAAGTAAATAAAAAGGTTATTTCTTTTATCGTGTTGGTTTTTGTTTTGATGGCATACCCTTATTATTCAATCATTACGAATGGAATTAAGAATAGCACTGGTTGGGTTATGCTTTTAGCCATGTGGTCACCAGGTATATCAGCAGTGATAATCAAACTATATTTTGATCGAAATATAAAAGGGTTTGGGTGGGAATTTAAGAACTTTAAACTATTTATATTGTCATACTTCATCCCCTTTTTCATAGGTTTACTCATTTATTCTATTGCTTGGATGACAGGATTAGGAGAATTACAACCCCTTTCATTATTAAACCTTATTTTGCTTCCAACGTTAGGTGTAATGATGAGTTCACTCTTTGTTATTGGAGAGGAAATTGGTTGGAGAGGTTTTTTACTACCCGAGATCTATCGGACTTTGTCTTATACTAAAACTTCTTTTGTGATAGCTGCTATTTGGTGCATATATCATTATCCTATTCTATTTTTAGGTGGTTATCACAATGGTACTTCAGTATGGCTTTCATTTTTGTTTTTTACATTAAGTATTATAGGGGTTTCATTCGTAGTCACATGGATTAGAATAAAATCTGACAGTATATGGCCTGCAGTGTTGATCCATTCAAGTCATAACTTATTCTTTCAACAATACTTCAATCCCATGACAGTAAGTAACTCGGAATATACCGAATGGTTTACAACTGAGTTTGGGGCAGGCGCTGCTGTTTTATATGGTATAGCAGGATATTATTTTTGGAGAAAAAGACATTTATTATGAGGAAGATAGAAGATAGATCAAAGATTTGTGTATAAGAAGAGAATAAGTGCAAGATTTAGCAGTATAGGGAGGGAAGACGTTATTGGAAAACATGTGTTCATCAATAGTATGATGAACAACTTTGTTAGTTTTTCGTAACGGAAATAATTATGAATTTTACAGAGACTTTGCAAGATCATTTACAAGCTGTATCAAATAAGGATTTGGAACGATTTTTACTTACAGTACACCCAGATATTACACTTGTGTTGCCAAATGGAAAGTATATTGATAATGATGAGGAATTTAAAAAATTCCATGAATCTTGGTTTGCAGATGATGATTGGCGAATCCAATTTGAAATTGTAAAAGTATTGGAAACAGAAGGAATGTGTTCTGCATTACTTCGTGTTATATATGATGATATTGATCCTAATAATCAGCCTTATCAGAAAAAATATTATCTTCAGTTATTATTTAAGAAAAAAGATGGGAAATGGTTGCTTGTTTTTGACCAGAATACCTTTATGTAATAAGTTGAATAAATCACCATTAGGTGGTTTTTTTTGCATTGGGAGGTATAACAACTCCCAAGATTTTCTTTTGAAGAAGGTCGACTAATGTTTCATGATGAACTTCCATGTGACGAACATCGGTATAAGGGAATTTTTGAAAATCTTTGACAATGAAATAAAAAGTGGGTAAGAGAACATATGGCGTACATCTGGTTTTAGCACAAGTTTAAATTATGAAGTACCCATTAAAAAAAGCAGTTATCAATGTAATACTTATTTAATATTTAGGTTATTTTTTATTAAGATGTCTTCGTTATACTTCATCTTGTAAACACAAACCGAAAGGATGAAGAAAAAAATGAAATTAACAGGACAAAAAAAAATAATATTAGGTGTGGTCATTGTAGCAGTATTAGGAGTAGGCTGGTGGTTAGCTTCACCATTGTTTATTGATAAACAAGTAAGTGAACCTCTTCCATTATCGAGTGGAGCAGCGTCAGATAAAATGAAGGATGGCATGGAAGACAAAGAAATGATGGAAGATGAAATGATGGAAGATGAAATGAAGGATGGCATGGAAGACAAAGAAATGATGGAAGATGAAATGATGGAAGATGAAATGAAGGATGGCATGGAAGATAAAGAAATGATGGAAGATGAAATGAAAGATGGCATGGAAGATAAAGAGATGATGGACGATGAAATGAAAGACGAAATGGTTGATCTTAGTTTCTCAGGAAGCTTCGTAGATGCTGACAGCACACACTCAGCTTCAGGTGATGTATTTACAGTAAATACGGATGATGGTGTATACTTACGTTTTGAAAATTTTGACGCAACTAACGGTCCTGATTTATATGTTTATTTAGCTAAATCCGGTGAAAAAACTTCAGAAGGAATTAGATTGGAAAAACTAAAAGGAAATGTTGGAGATCAAAACTACCTGCTTCCTGAAGGCGTTGATTTATCTGAATATGATAAAGTAGTTATTTGGTGTAAAGCATTTGATGTAGACTTTGGTTATGCTGAATTGTCTAAATCGTAATACTGGATGTGATGTAAATGAGAAGCAAGTGGAATTGGTTTAAAATACCGTATGGTAAAAAGTTAAGGAATCTTCACAAGTGGAATGCTTGGGTAATATTAATTTTAGCGATCACCGGAGGGATATTATTTATTCCCTCCATCAGAGGTGATTTAGGATGGATAAGATCGGTTTTAAAGGAATTTCATATTTATATCGGATTTGTATCGATTCTCCTATTAATCATGTACATTCCTTATCTATTCAAACATATAAAACAATTAAGAAAAAAAACAAACCAAAAAATAAATCTAGGGATTGTATTATTTCTAATTATTGGATGGAGTTTATCAGGAGTAGTATTATGGCAGTATAGGAACCTACCTCCATCGTGGACAAATACAGCTTTGTTCTGGCATGATTTATTAACATGGGTTGGCATACCTTATGTGATATATCACTCTATTACTAGATTAAGGTGGCTAAATAAGAAAAGAGTAGCTTCAAAGAAAGAAAGTCAGGATGTGCAATCTAATGATGAAGATTTGAATGAGACAGATGATGATCTTCAAAAGCGGATTGCAGCATGGATGGAAAAGTCTCCTGTTTCACGTCGCAATTTCATCCGAGTTTCTGTAGGAACTTTACTAGTATTAGGAATCGGTCCTTCCTTTTACAAGTGGATGAAAAAAACCTTTGATACAGGCGGATCAGATTTAACGGAGTTTACAGCAGGTGATGGTAATCGAATGCTGCCAGCACCAAAACCTCTTCCAGATTCTCAAAAAGTAATTGGGGGAGGGAGTCAGGGGAATTATAGAGTATATAGTGTAACAGAGATTCCTTCTTTTTCATCAGATGCTTGGAGTTTTACCATTACAGGTTTGGTAGGTCATAAAATGACTTGGAGTTGGGAGCAATTTCTGAAAATACCTAGAAAGGTTCAAGTTAGTGATTTTCATTGTATTACTGGATGGTCTGTTTATAGTAATACATGGGAAGGTATCCCACTATCTCATTTGTTGGATTTGGCAGGTGTAGATTCAAAAGCAAAATACGTCAAGTTATATTCGGGAGACGGTGTATACACAGACGCATTATCCTTAGATCAGGCACGATTAGATGATGTAATGGTAGCAGTTTTGTTAGACGGAAAACCAATACCACAAAAGTTAGGTGGTCCAGTAAGGTTAGTCGTTCCCAAAATGTATGCATATAAATCAGTGAAGTGGTTGCAAAGTATAGAATTGATAGAAGAAGAGCATTTAGGATATTGGGAAGTGCGTGGTTACGAAAACGATGCATGGGTGAAGGGTATAACTTGATCACAAATCAAGTTATATCCTTTTATTAATATTAAGAAAGATGATTTTCCTCTAAGTGAAGTGTTATAATGATAATTTGAAAGTGTGTACATAAATGAAAATGTCACCAAAAGGAAGGAGAAAGAGCAAATTTTAGAGATAAAACAACCTATACAACCGCAAGAACGAATTACAATCTTAGATGTTTTAAGAGGCTTTGCAATTTTAGGGATATTGATTTCAAATATGCCTTATTTTCAGTCCCCTCAGTTATACAACAATTTATTGATTGAAAAAGTTTGGACGCATGCTTTAGACCCGTACATAGATATGTTGTATGTGGTTTTCATCCAAGGGAAGTTTTACACGTTATTTTCTTTTTTATTTGGCGTTGGATTTGTAATATTCATGTCGAGGGCTTCTCAATCAGTTGAAAAACCGAAATTGTTATTAAGTCGAAGATTATTTATTTTATTAATAATAGGTCTCATACACGCGTTGCTAATTTGGTGGGGGGATATTTTAGTTACATATGCTGTTCTTGGTTTTGTGTTACTGTTATTCACAAAAACTAATCCTAAGTGGTTATTAGGTATCGCCGTTGGCTTAGTGGCTGTGTATAATCTTTTGATTTATTTCTTAGTCACGGTTGTAAGTGAGCTTGGAAGTGAAAGTATAATACCAACACCAACAAATGATTTTTCTATAGAATTGATACGCATGAGAGATTCAATCCTTCACTATGGGGAGGGGACTTTCAATGAGATTATTATGCAAAATATAAATGATTGGTTATATGTATCTGATTCAGGAATTATTTCTGGTTTATTTTTAATTTTACCTATGTTTTTATTAGGGAGTTACTTTGGTAAACGTAATATCTTTGGAAGATTGAATGATCATGCAGCTCTGTTTAAAAAAATCTGGATTTGGAGTTTAATCGCTGGGTTACCATTACAAATGATGAAGTTATGGGCATATCAGTATATCAATGAATTTACTCTTTCTATTCATTCTTTTTGGTATTATGTTGGAATAACAATAGGAGATCCAATCATGTGTTTCTTTTACCTTACATCTATTGTAATATTATATCAGAGGCAGATTCTAAAAACTTTATGGATCAATATAAGCAGAGTGGGACGAATGGCATTAAGTCACTATTTGTTTCAATCTGTTATTTGTGGCTTTATTTTTTATAATTATGGTTTAGGTCTCTATGGTAAGTTAGGGCTTGGTATGGGATTCATAATAGCACTTATGATTTATATTTTTCAAATATGGTTCAGCAAATTCTGGTTTGGAAAATATCGATATGGTCCTGTTGAATGGATTTGGAGAATGTTAACCTATGGTAGTAAGATCAGCATAAGTAGGGGAAAATAAGCACGAATACTCAGTAATTAATTGCTAGGAGGAATTTTCAGATGAGTTTTAAACGTATATCTTTAATTGTATTGGATAGTGTAGGGATTGGAGAAATGCCGGATGCAGAACAATTTGGCGACAAAGGTGCTCACACACTTCAACATATAGCGGAGCATGCAAGTTTTTTTTCAATACCAAATATGGAGAAACTTGGTCTTGGAAATATAACAGAAATGAAAGGAATTCAAGCTGTTTCTAAACCTGTTGCACATTATGGGAAAATGGAAGAGGCTTCTGTAGGAAAAGATACAATGACTGGTCATTGGGAAATTATGGGGTTAAAAGTGACCATTCCTTTTAAAACTTATCCAGATGGCTTTCCTGAGGAACTGTTGAAACAATTTGAAGAAAAAACAGGCAGAAAAGTGATCGGAAATAAACCAGCTTCTGGTACAGAAATTTTGGATGAGTTAGGCGAACAACAGATGAAGGAAGGTTCATGGATCGTATATACTTCAGCAGATAGTGTATTTCAGATAGCAGCGCATGAAGATATTATTCCTTTAGAAGAACTTTATAAAGCATGTGAAATTGCAAGAGAGTTGACATTAGATGGTGAATTTGCTGTCGGCAGAGTCATTGCACGTCCTTACATAGGAGAACCAGGTAATTTTAAACGAACTGCAAATCGTCACGACTATGCTTTGAAACCACCTGCACGAACAGTGATGAATGAATTGAAAGATGGAAATAAAGACAGCATTGCTATAGGAAAAATAAGTGATATTTTCTCAGGTGAGGGTGTGACAGAATCCTATCCAACTAAAAGCAACTTGGATGGCATTAAGCGGACAATTGATGTATTGAAAAAGGACTTTAATGGCATGGTCTTTACAAATTTAGTTGATTTTGATTCATTATTCGGACATCGTCGTGATCCAGAAGGATATGCTAAGGCATTAGAAGAATTTGATGCGTATTTGCCCCAAATTATGGATGAAATTGGGGAGGATGATTTATTAATTATTACAGCTGATCATGGCAACGATCCAATCCATCATGGGACGGACCATACAAGAGAATATGTACCCTTGTTAATATGGAATCCAACTTTCTCAGAAGGAAAATCGTTAGGCATTCGTTCAACGTTTTCAGATATTGGAGCTTTAGTAGCAGATAATTTTAAGGTGGCTAAACCAGAAAATGGAACGTCCTTTATAAATGAATTATAAAGATAATCTTGCTTTCAGTGGGAGTTTTTATATCTTCCGCTGAAAGTTAGATGACCTTATCAGGTGAAATTATGCTGTTATCTCCCCCTTGAAAAAGAGGGAGTCTTACAGCATGAGAAAGTGATAAAAATGAAAAATGAGGTGCGTAGGAATGGGTAAAGAAATAATAAATGAAATCAAAGAATCAGCGCAGTATATTAAAGATAAACTAGAACAATCACCAGAAGTTGGACTTGTCTTAGGCTCAGGATTGGGTGTGTTAGCAGATCAAATTGAAGAAGCTACGGATATCCCTTATGAAGAGATACCTCATTTTCCAGTATCTACTGTAGAAGGACATGATGGAAAGTTGGTAATCGGTAAATTAGAAGGCAAAAATGTGCTTATGATGAAGGGCCGTTTTCACATGTATGAAGGGTATTCAGATGAAACCGTCTCATTCCCTATTAGAGTAATGAAGGAATTAGGAATAAAAACACTGATTGTTACGAATGCAGCTGGTGGAGTAAATACCTTATTTGAGCCTGGAAATCTGATGTTGATTCATGATCACATTAATTTTACAGGTAAAAATCCTTTGATAGGTCCTAATGATAGTGAATTGGGAGTTCGTTTCCCAGATATGTCTGAGGCCTATAGTAAAAGGTTAAGAGTGATAGCGGAAGCCGTATCGAGTGAGCTTTCAATTAAACTCCAGCAAGGTGTTTATATTGGATTGTTAGGTCCATCTTATGAAACACCAGCTGAGATTCGGATGCTGCGTGTTTTAGGTGCTGATGCCGTAGGAATGTCCACTGTTCCAGAAGTCATTGCAGCAAGACATGCTGGTATAGAGGTGTTAGGTATTTCATGTATTAGCAATATGGCTGCTGGAATATTGGATCAGCCGTTATCTCATGACGAGGTAATGGAAACTACCGAGAAAGTAAAGGAGCAATTTTTAGGATTGGTCAAAGGTATTATTCCAAAACTATAATAGGGATTAACACTGGAATATGAATGATGTTTAAAAAAACCCTCGAAATGACAAAAATTAATAAAATTTGTATGCAACTTTTTACATGGAAAAATCGTACAACTATATAGTGATAAAAAACACATCCAAGGTTTAACCACTGCGGATGTGTTTTGCAAAAGTAGAGAGTGAACCAAATAATGCAAAGTATGGTCATGGAGAGGGATCTATGGAAAATAAAGAGATAAAAAACAAGATCAACAATAAGAAATTATATATGAAGATTATATATTCCGTGGGATTAGTACTTGTCATTGGTTTCATCGTGTGGTGGTTATATCCATCAGAAGAAATGATCGAGCCACCAACAAATCGGGATACGGAGAGAAAACCAGTAATAGGAGAGGAATTTCCTCCTATACCTTACCCACCTAAAAAACCCTTTATAGAAACCGTTCCTGAAAAGCCTGAGGTTAATCTAACAGTGATTGAATCAGGAAATATTATTTATGATGAGAATGAAATCTTTTTCCGAAATGAATTAGATGATTTTAAATTATATGTATTACATAATGAAAATGCTGAGCCAGCGAAAGTAATGGATGAAGCAGTCCATCTTATGGCTAAGATAGAAGATCAGATCCTATATACAAACACAAGTGACGATGGGATTTACAGCATTAATAAAGATGGGACGAATAAACGTACAATTACAGAGGATTCATCTCATCAATTTATTGTTCAAGACACCTGGGTTTATTATGTGAACGCATCAGATCAACATAAACTAACAAAAATAAAGCTGGATGGAACAGAAAAAGAAGTTTTATCTGATGAAGAAATTGATAGCTTCTTGATTAATGGAGAATGGATTTATTATGTGAATAGCACACAGGAGTTTCGTCTATATAAAATGAAAAACGATGGATCATCCAAGTTAATCGTTTCAAAGGATTCTGTTAAAAATGTAAAAATATTTGAAGATTGGATTTATTACTTGAATGAAAGCAATATTTACAAAATGAATACGGATGGAATGGAGCATGATTTAGTTTCTAATGAATATATTCAGTTTTTTCAAATTTCTGAAGATTGGATTTATTACCGAACAGAAGGAGTTGGGGGGAATTTATGGCGAATGAAGCTTGATGGCACGAACAAAGATCAAATTTCTATTTCTGGATATGATCCTGACTTTATTGAAATTTGGGATGGGTGGGTATTTTATTCCAGCAATTTCCTAAACAAAGCGCTTTACATTTTAGATAATGAAAAAAAGAAGGTCTCAGATCAAGATGTTAGCAGCTTGATTGTGTATAATAACTGGATCTATTACATAGATAATGATGATTATAAGCTTTATCGAATGGATTTTAACGGTGAAAAAATAGAAAATGTTGTGGATTCAATTGTAACGTATTATCTCATCTATAATGACAAAATATTTTATAGAAATGCTTCAGATGAAAATAAACTGTATGAGTCTGGACTATCAGGCGAGAATAATATAAAAGTATTAGATCAAAGATTTCTGAAATTTGAGCTCCATGGCAATCAATTGTATTTTATTGAAGACAGTCAACAGCAGCGATTATTTCAATTAGATCTGGAAAGTAAGGAACTATCTAAAATCACAGATGAACAAGTATATACTTTTTATATATTAGATGGGAAAATTGCGTACTCTTCACAAGCAGGTTCAAACATTGTGGATTTAGACGGGTCTAATTTGTTCAAATTAACGGATGGATACATTGAAGAGCCTAAGCTTCAAGAGGATTGGATTTATTATGCTGGATTTGAGGAACAATTAAAGTTATTTCGAATAAAACAAGATGGCAGTGACCAAACCTTACTGACTTCCCTTAGTCAAAGTGAATATGTTATTTTAGATGACTGGATTTATTATGTTGAAAATAAAAAGCTGCATAAAATAAAAACGGACGGCACTGACAGAACTAAAATTAGTGATCGAAATGTGAAATATATCTTGATGATCGAAGAGGGTTGGATATATGCTTCTTCCTCTATGCAGACAGGTCATCACAATATTTATACAAGCCTATTTAAAGTGAAAACGGACGGAAGTGTTGATGAAAATTTAGTCAATGGATACATCGAAGATTTAGAGTTAACGGACCAAGGACTCCTATTTACTGAAAATCAAGAGCGCTATCGAACTTTTAAAGTTAAAATAGATGGATCAGATGAGAGTGTATTATATACTCAGGCATCATAAAAAAGGAGAAATACAACATGAGAATGGTTGATTTAATTTCAAAAAAAAGAGATGGTATATCTTTAACTAGAGATGAAATTGAATATATCATTAGTGGATATACGGATGGGGCTATCCCTGATTATCAGATGTCCGCATGGGCGATGGCTGTTTTTTTTCGAGGGCTGGATGCTAATGAAACATCTGACTTGACAATGGAAATGCCAAATCAGGAGATCAAGTGGATTTGTCGGAAATACAAGGCATTAAAGTAGATAAACATTCAACAGGAGGAGTAGGCGATAAAACAAGTTTAATTGTTGTTCCGTTAGTTGCTTCAGTTGGGGTTCCTGTAGCAAAAATGTCAGGCAGAGGATTAGGTCATACAGGAGGAACAGTAGATAAGTTAGAGTCTATTGAAGGGTTCAAAATTGAACTTAGTAAGGAAGCGTTTATTCGAAACGTAAATGAGGTCAAAATGGCGCTTGTAGGACAAAGTGGAAACTTAACACCTGCAGATAAAAAATTGTATGGATTGAGAGATGTTACAGGGACTGTCAACTCTATGCCTTTGATTGCGAGCTCCATTATGAGTAAAAAGATCGCTTCTGGTGCGGATGCTATCGTTTTAGATGTAAAGGTTGGAGCGGGTGCATTTATGAAATCTTTAACGGATGCAAAGAAATTAGCAGAGACAATGGTTTCCATCGGAAATCGACTGAATCGAAAAACAATTGCAGTGATTACGGATATGAATCAGCCGTTAGGATATGAGATTGGAAATGCAAATGAAGTGCGGGAAGCAATTGAAGTATTAAGTGGAAAAGGGGAAGAAAGATTAACAAAAGTAAGTTTGACACTAGCTGCTCATATGGCTGTTGCAGGAGAAGTATACTCTGATTTCAATACAGCATATCAAAAGCTGGAGGAAGTATTAACAAGTGGAAAATCACTTGAAACTTTTTCCAAATTCATTGAATCACAAGGTGGAAATTCACAGCTTGTCACTCAACCTGAAAAATTGCCTCAAGCCAAATATCAAATAAAAGTAACTGCTGCACAAAGTGGATATATTAAAGAAATCAATGCAGAAATGATGGGGAATGCAGCCATGCACTTAGGTGCAGGCAGAAAAACAAAAGAGGATCAGATCGATTATGCAGTAGGAATAACCCTAAAGAAAAAAGTAGCTGATGAAGTAAAGGCTGGGGAAGTGATTGCAGTGATCCACAGTAATATAGAAAATGTACAAGATAGTATAGAACTGATACAACAGTCTGTGAAAATCAATAAAGATCATGTGGAAGAATTACCAATTATATATGAGGTTATTGAGTGAACTCGTTCAAACACAGTCTAAACATCGAGAAATCAGATGAAGACTCTACTCCCGCTGATTTAAAGATACGACCTATAGGTGAGATAGGGTCTAATGTGTTATTGACATTGATTAGAATGTACAATTATAATGTGAGGGATATTGTATATTCTAATCTTAAAGGGGAATCCGCTACCATGTTGAGCATCATCAAACATAGTTTTTAGTGAAGACAATAATAAATAGGATGGATAAATGATAAATTAAAGTTTACAATGAGTAAGCTTATTTCGTTATTTTCCCTTCCACACTAAAAACTTATGGGAATCGGCTTATAATACATTTTTGTTACTGTACTAAGGCTGTAAACAATCATATTGTTTACAGCCTTTCGATGTTCTTTAAGCCGTGTTCGCACTTGGAGGAAACGTTGATGCAAAATAAATGGATCCCTTTGTTATTTACACAAGGTATTTCTTTAATAGGTAGTCGAATGACTGCAATTGCAATTGGAATTTGGTTGTATGAAACAACAGGAAAAGCGACTTATTTATTACTGGTTCCTTTTTTCACTGAGATGCCGATGTTAATGGCTGGATATTTAGGTGGAATAATTATTGATCGTTGGGGCAGAAAAAAAATATTGATACTTGGAGATTTTGGTCAAGCTGTAGGTTCAATATTGTTATTACTAAGCATTCTTTCCGGTCATTTTCAGCCTTGGATGTTATATTCTGTTGCATTCATGCAAGGTGTATTTACGATGATACAGGAACCTGCGATAGATGCCACATTTCCCTTATTAGTACCTGAAAGAGAGCTAGATAAGGTGAATGGGGTAAAGGAAATGTTATTTCCATTTGCAGGGATTGTTTCACCTATATTGACTGGGATTTTATATTCTATGTTTGGAATTACAGGAGTCATTTTAATAGATTTCATTTATCTGTAACTGGTTTTATCATAATAATGACAACGTTCATATTTATGAAAAATACAAACTTTAGAAATATGGAAAAGAAATTGAGGGAAAAACGGTAAGATATTAACGGATTATATCGTATTATGAGGTCAGCCAGCCTGTAGTATATACCCTATAGAGTAGACACGTTATAAAGGCCTGCCCTATAGGGGGATTTTAATTAGGTGTTGTGGAAGATCATGTGTATATCCTACCGCAAAATCTCAATCACTACATTACCCTTCTTATGACCCAAGTCTACATATCTATGGGCTTCAACGATCTCTTCCATAGGATAAACTCTATCTATATATGGCTTAAATTTGTCTTCTACCATTAATTTTCTAATTTTCAATAATTCTTCAACCCTTGTTTTTGAATAACTACTGTTTGTATCTTTGTGAACATTAAGATAAACACCTGTTTTTTTCAACACTTTTTTTGCTTTTGATTTAGGTAACTTATCTACAGCATCAAATATGACATCATACTTTTTATTTAATTGTGTAATATCTTGCTTAGTATAATCAACTATATGTTCTGCCCCTAATGACTTTGCTAGTTCTAGATTCTTTTTGCTACATACAGCTGTTACAATTGAACCGTAATGGTTTGTGGCAATCTGTACTGCACTTGAACCTACAGCACCTGAAGCACCATATATAAGCACCTCTTGCCCTTTCTGAATATTGGATTTTTGAAGACAACGAATTGCAGACATTCCAGCTCCAACTGAAGCAGCCGCCTCCCCAAAAGATAATTTATCAGGTTTCAAAGCCAGTACCCCATCTTCAGGTATACATTTATATTCAGCATAGCCACCAAAATCTACTTCAAATGTAGATGCAAACACCATGTCTCCAACCTTAAACTTGGTTACATGTTCTCCAACTTCCTCGATTTCACCTGCTAATTCCATCCCCAATATGGATCTTTTGGGCTTCAACATTCCAAGGTACATTCGAGCAAACAGCCATTGAAAAGGAGGTACTGAGAAGGAGCGCATTCTTACATCCCCTTTTGTAACAGTTGTAGTGTAAACTTTTATTAACACTTCAGATTGCTTAGGTGTAGGTTTTCTTAATTCTTTTATATGAAGCACTTCTGGTGCACCATATTTTTCATAGACTATCCCTCTCATATTATCTTCTTTCATAATTGCCCCCTAATATACATTCCAGTTAACACATAGGTTAACCAAATGACAATCTTATTTTATGAATTAATAGTATATTCCAGGTATTGACTCTAGATGATAATTCTTCAAAGAAAACATTCCCTATTGTATTTCTGTATTAATAAAATAATACACTAATACTGTTTGGGTGTCAATAAGTTCCATTTTGTTGATCTTGACCTGAAAGAAAACTGATTTTCTGAATAATAAACAACGATAATAAGAGAAGCGTCATTTTTATGGTAAGGTCCCCTTGTACAGTTTTAAGAAATTTGAAATAATGATAATTACGCAAATAGGTAGCATTTGGATTTGAGATCATGAAGATAGGGGAGAAAACTAGTGAGTGTTAAGGTTCCCACTTTAATCGGAGACTTAGTTAAACTAAGACCACTTAATTATAAAACTGATCATATAGCATGGTTTGAAGTTGAACAAGATGAAAGCATGCATGAATGGGTAGGTAATTCAGTTCCAACATCATATAATGAGGTGAAGCAATATTTGTATGAGTTATATCCTAAACATTTTATGATTTGGATGATTGAAGAAAAAAAGACGAATAAGGTAATTGGAATGATGCGAATTAGTCACCTTCAATCTATTGAAGGAAAACTAGTGGCAGGTGACTCACAAAGACTACATTCCAGTTATTGGCGAAAGGGATTTATGAAAGAATCTCGTAAGTTAATTTATAATTATGTGTTTAATGAATTAAAAGTAGATGTTTTATTTGCAGATGTCTGGGATGGGAATATTAATTCTATTAAATCCTTAGAGTCTGCCGGGTATAAATTAATAGACGTTAGAAGCGAATATTGTAAAAAGTATGATCGAAAACAAAACAAATTATACTACCAACTACAGTCATCGCACTTTAAGAAATAAATATATAAAAAATCATTACTCTTTATGGAGGCTGCTACTTTGAAAACTTTTATTTACATGGTGAGACATGGCGAATCACCTAAGTCAGAAGGAGAAAGAGCACGAGGATTAACTGATAAAGGGAAAGCGGATGCTTATCGAATAACTGAAATATTGAAAAGAGAAGGGATTGAAGTGTTTGTTTCAAGTCCTTACCAACGAGCAATATTAACCATTCAGGAGTTAGCTACATATTCAGAACAAGAAATCATAGTATATGAAGATCTTAAAGAACGAGTTTTTTCTAATGAAGATAAAAGAATGGACGATAATAAGTTACTTCCTTTGTTAAAGAAGTCGTTTTCTGATCCAACCTTTGCTCCAGTCGGAGGGGAGTCTAATATAGTTTGCCAGAAAAGAGCTGTAAAGGTTCTAAAAGAATTATTAACGAATTTCCAGGGAAGTAAAATAGCAATAGGCACGCACGGAGCTGTAATGACTTTAATGATGGGGTATTATGATAGTCAGTACGATTTCAATTTTTTGCTGCATACATCGAAACCAGATATATACAGAATGGAATTCAATGGACAGAAGTTAGTAAAGGTGGAAAGACTTTGGAATATTCAGTAAAGGAGGTGGTTATAACATGAGGCAATCCATAGTACATATCGCTTTAGTTGTTAGAGATTATGATGAAGCTATAGACTTCTATACAAAGAAACTTAAATTTACTTTAATAGAAGATAGTTATCAAGCTGAACAAGATAAGCGTTGGGTTGTAGTTTCTCCTCCTGGTTCCGTTGGGACAACCATACTATTGGCAAGAACATCGAAACCTGAACAAGAACAATTTATAGGTAATCAGACTGGTGGGAGAGTATTTTTATTTTTAAACACCGATGACTTCTGGAGAGATTATAAAGAAATGACAGCTAATGGTATAGAATTTGTAAGAGAACCTAAAGAGGAACCTTATGGAAAGGTAGCTGTTTTCAAAGATTTGTATGGGAATTTATGGGACCTTATAGAACTAAATAAAGAACACCCCGTTTCAAAACGCATAAAATAAATAATATAAACAATAATAAATTTAGTAGATTCAACAGGGTGAAAAATATAATTTAGTATAAAAAATGAGAGTTGAAAATGTTTATCAGTATTTTGAATAAGAAAAGAGGTATCCAATAGTAGAAAAATAGACTATTGGATACCTCTAAAATGTTCTAAGAGATATGAAATTGATGCAGTTATTAAATCATCTATATTACTCTTTTTTGAAAAATAGCAGTCCAAAGGTCAGAGTGGCCAAAAGTAAGGCTTGCATGATCCACATCTTTCATTTTTCGAATTTCAATAACATCAAACTCATGGAAGATATGCATTAATTTTTCTTGAGTAAATCCAACCCCACCTCTGACACTAAGGTTTCGATATACATCTTTATCTGAGAAAAGAGCCCCTCCTAAACTACCACCATAAACAAAACAGGTTAAAGCATAAAAACCACCTGGTTTAAGGGCTTCATTCACTAGATTTAAATAACTGATTCTACGATGTGGAGGCAAGTGATGTAAACAACCTGAATCATAAACGATGTCATAGGATAGAGGATCTATGTTTATATTAAAGATACTTTTATGTATAAAGTTAATAGATAAATTTTTTTCTGAAGCACGTTCTTTTCCCCACTCTATTGCTTCTTTAGAAAAGTCAATCGCATCTACTTTGCATCCTTTTCCAGCTAAGAACAAAGCATTTCGTCCAGGTCCACATCCTAACTCTAGTACCTTTCCAGGGTTTAAGATTCCTTTTTCTAAGTATTGAACTAAGTTTTCATCAGGGAGATTTTCAAAAAAAGGTATCTTTTTATTTCTATCTGTATAAAATTGATCCCATGAAAAATTTGTTTTTTCCATCATTAATTCATCTAAAAGATTGAATAAATCCTCTGTAGTTTGAACTGTTCCATATGCCAAATACGTTCCCTCCTAATTGATAATAGCAGTCATAAAATGATGATTAAATGTAATGTTTTTATATATTTAAATTATACCAAAATTAATGAAGGTAAATGGGGAGTAGAGTCATTTTATCGCTCAATAAATAGAGTGATTTGTATGCAAAATATACAAGTATAAAGTACAATAAGGAATTTAAATTGAATAGAAAGGAGATGTAGAATGACGTATCATATAAGAGTAAAAGCAGGTGCACTCATCATAGAGAACAACTCAATTCTTTTGGTAGAATTTAATGACGAAAATGGTGTTCATTATAATTTTCCAGCAGGTGGGGTAGAACCGGGTGAAACGGTTATAGAAGCCGTACAAAGAGAAGCTAAAGAAGAGGCATCCATCGATGTTGAAGTTGGTCCTTTAGCATTAGCTTATGAATATGCACCACATTTGAATGATAACATTTATGGAGAAACACACTCTATCCATATGATGTTTGAATGTAAAATAAAAGAAAACGCTATACCGAAAATGCCGAGTAATCCTGATCCAAATCAATCAGGTGTAAAATGGATTCCACTTTCTAAAATAAATGATATTGTTTTGTATCCTAATATAAGGGAACAAATTCTTCAATATGTGCAAAATAGAAAAAATATTAACTTGGAAGAAGAATATTTGTTAGAAAAGTATAAATCTTAGCTTAAAGATGAGAAGAGGGCGACATTCCCATTTTTATATTGGAATTATCGCCTATATCCCAGATCGTGTTATATATTTAGGATTCACTCTGACTAAAACTCAATGAACGCTTTTATTACATTATTAGCAGGATCTAGTAGAGTATCAAAATGGATCTATTAAATCTTCAAAGCTTATTCGATGTGTAATTAAAGCATTTATATCAATAAACCCTTGGCATGGAAGTTTGATTTCCGGTGGCATCAAAAACAGTAGATGGGAAGTCATTATTTAGTTACAATTATTCTCAGGAAAGATTAAAAAGTCTTTTTTCTATCTATTTTATCAGTATCTTCAAAAAAATTATTAATTTCATAAATCAGTTCCTTTGAGTTGTCGAACATCATTGCATGGGATGTCCCTGGAATAATAACCGTTTTACTTTTTTTTAGTTTAAGTTCAACACTTTTTATAAACTCTAATTTCTTGTTAAGGTCACCTTCTTTTTCTGCTGGCAGAAATAACACACTACATTGAATATTTTCATACAAATGTTCTACTCTTCTATCATAAAGATCTTCAGCTATTTGTCGTTTCGTATCTCTCTTAGTTATAGAAGTTACTTTCCCATTCTCCAGTTTTCGAGGCTCATAATCTTTCATTACCAGCTCACGCTCTTTGTTCCAAGGAAGCCAGTTTTCCTTCGTAAACTCTATTAACGCTTCCCTTGACTCAAATTCCTGTTCAGGACTGGAATAGTATTTATCTAAGTACTCTTCTTTTGTTTCAGTAAGCAATCCATCAAATTGATTAACCATTGCCCCTTCGGAATTAACTAAAGAAAGGACCCTCTCTGGGTACATTGATGCAAACTTGGTGCCGATATAACAACCGAGTGAGCTTCCGACGATATAGGTTTTATTAATTTCAAGAGCATCTAGCACCGCTAGAACATCTTCAGCTAAGGTTTCAAGTTGATATCCCGTTGCAGGCTGATCTGATTTACCATGTCCTCGTATGTCCATAGCAATTACACGATATTTTCCCATAAAGCTTGGAATTATGCTCCTCCAAATGGCAGAACTTCCATTCGTATAATGCAGAAATAGCAATGGTTCACCCGTCTGGCTGTATTCATAAACCTTAATTCGAACGCCATTTGAATCTATCATATGTTCTTTCATTATAACATCTCCCCTTTTAAAATAAATAATACTAAAACAACTCTGACACATACCTGTCAGAGTTGTTCATTTTTTTGGATAAATACTGACACAGATAGAATCTACTCTTCTATTTATAAAATTCATTACTTGTCCCCAAAGCTACATGGCGATTTTCTCTAAGAGAAGTGTCTTTCTTTATGAATGGGGCCAGAGTGTGGAGAATCACCTATAAAATAACAATCTTTAGGATGAAGACACGAGTATATGTTAAAATATATTTAATGTTGGTAAATTGATTTCTTTACTAAGAAAGGAAGTTTGTGATGAAAAAAAGATTGAATAAATTATAACCTTCATATAACAAATTAAACATATATCATTCTCGAGCCCCTCCATTATGAATCAACTTTCTATTAAATTCATTATGAAATGCGGAGGGATATTTAATGAGAAATGAAAGAGAAATGATGGACTTAATTATAAATACTGCCAAGAAAGATGATTTAGTGGAGCTACAATTATTGTTTGAAGAATCTATTAAAGAGGTTCAGGAGTTACATCCTGGATATGATGATCACGCAAGTGATGTGTGGTTAGTGGAAACAGACAAGCAAGAGGTAGTGGTACGTTCTTCTCGAATGAGTGAAGAACCAAGCAATGATTTTTGGTGGGGTTGCAAGCGTTTATTTGGTATCGATCCGAGAAATGTGTTTGGCTTAGAAGAAGTAAATAATAAGCTTTATGATGTTTCTTCCATCCCAATTCCAAAGGTGTTAAAAATGGGAACTATTTCTGCAAGGGAATTTGTAGTGGTAGAAAAATTAAGTGGAGCAGTGGTTCAATCATTTAAAGATCAACCTCCATCAGTATTACAGGATCTTGGAGAAGGCTTGGCTAAAATTCACCAATACCAAGTAAACTACGTGGGTAGTCCGTCTGGACATTTTAAAGTTCCACTTGAGAGATTTAAACAGCATTTAAAAGAAACAATGAGGGATTTAGTTTATAAATTTTACAAAGATCATACTGCAATAAGAGAGAAACTCCCTGAAATGACTGAGTGGATCGAGAAAATCCCTAACCCACAATTCGCTACTTTTGTTTTAGCTGATATGGATCCGACACAATTTTTATCAAATAATAAAGAATTAACCGGTCTTGTTGATACCGAGGCTTATGTTATGGCTCCAAGAGAGCTAGAGTTTATAGGACTTGAGTATGTTTTAGACAAAAAATCTGTGAAGGATTTTATTACTGGCTATGAAAGAATTATGGAAATTCCTGATTTGAAAAGTTGTAGATTACCATATCGTTATTTATACCGTTTATTATCTGTTCAGGGCAGCGTAGATATTGATGTATGGTTAAATCACGATAAATTATTCTAAGATGAATCTTTATTCAAGAATAGGGCGCTTTTCTCTAATTTCTTTATTAAAATGGGGGTAGTACTTAAATATGAAAGATAACATTGAAAAGATGCAGTTAATACTCTCTAGTAATTTACGCACTATAATTGAAAGTTATACTTGGCATGAGATTTTAGTTGGATTATCAGGAGCTAATACCTTCTTTTTAGAGAGTAATCAAGAATTTATCTGTAAAATATAAAATCTGTTATTGATAAGGTTCATATTACAGGAGATTAAAAGAAAAAAAGGATCAAGAAAATGTTACTAAATGAAATGTAATTATATTGAGTGGTCGATTCTAACATCTTCAGCGATCTGGCGCATTTCTCTACGAGATACGCCTTTATTTATTTGGGACGGCAAAACAATCAATTCATTCAAGACTTAAACAAGTTCACTTTGTTGAATTTGACTATTAACAACCAAGATACAATTCCCCATAATACAATACTAAATAAACTCTCTGGAGAGATGTACGCCAATACCTTGTTATTGAATGTTAATGCGTTGGTATCTATTAACGCATAGGCAAATGTATTAGAGATTCCGTGAAATATAACACAAGGCCACACTGTTTTACTGTGTTTACGAATTTGCCCATATACGATGGCTAATAGAAGTACCGAGATTATAAATAATGGGAAGAAGATAAAATAATGAATGTCCGTATCATTTGTAGATAGAATGAGAGGGATATGCCAAAGACTCCATATGAAACCTACAATCATGTGACGTTTGAAATCAGGAATACCAAGTGCAGCTAATCTTGGTTCCATGTAACCTCGCCATCCCCATTCTTCAAACAATGCAAAAACTGTATATGGCAAGAATTGAACAGCCAATCCTGCTATAAAAAGAGGAAATATTGTTGCTAAATCCCCATTTATTTTTGTAACTCCAATGATCATTCCTAATCCAATAATAATCCCAATCACAATAGGAAATAGGAATATACTAAGTAAATACCAACGCCAACTTTGCTTTAACTTTAATCCTAAACCAGCATCTTTCCAACGATCTCCACCAATAAATCTTAGGAGTAACGTCATGAATATAGGACCCATTATAAAAATAAGACCCCCTATTTCATTAATGTATACAGTAATAAAACTACCAATAACGGATAAGCTTAGTACTCCGATAATATAAATGATAAGATTTCGTTTTATTTTATCGTTTTGATCCAAAATGAACACCTCATCTTTTCAACTTTAAGTCACATTGTGAAATCTAACTACTTAAGTATTTGAATCACTCGTATACATGATGTTAAAACATTTTTTTTATTAAGAAAATCACTTTATTAAAATGCTCACCACCATAATTTAATCATATCCGTAGCTCCACCAGTATAGGTTCTCGTTGTAGTCCTTACAATTTTACAGAAAGGTATTCTTTTTACTTTACTTTTTTTGATTTATTATAGTTAATTAACACGCTTGATAATAAGTATTAGAGTAAGAATATTTATGAATTTACTTATTAAATGTTTTTATTAAGATATTCAGAGATGGTCATTATATGAAGAATTGGATTTTACTTTCTAAATTTGAAAAAGAATTTGATAAATGGATAATACCTGTTTTTCCAAATGGAGATTAATTCAGAATAAAATTGAATGGGGGATTTTTAGGACATCCGTGGACAATGTTTCAAAGAATTTTACAACTAGGGTAATTTTCAAATAATAATTCGTTTTCGCTTGAAAAACCTTCTATTTTAATGGGTTCGTTAATTTGTTCAGTATTATAAAAGAAATTATAACCTTTATAATCGAAGTATTGTATGTCGGTATTTTTACCATTAACTGATATGTTGTCTATTTGTTCATTCGTAATCATAGCGATAAATAGTTGACGTTCACGTTCACTTTGTTAGTGTAATTAAAGATAGAGCTGTATCATTGGTGAAAATGGAAGAATATATGAAATAATAGTTGCGCTGAAATGGAAATCAACAAGCTAATTGTTTATAGTGGATTTGTAGGCTTGGATTAGCAAGGAATAAGTATGAACTTGGAGAGAATCTTTAATTAGTATTGTAATATATTGGCATCAGATTGCTGGAGGTAGTTTATTATGAAGGTTATAATAGCTTTAGATTCTTTTAAGGGTAGTGTTTCTTCAATCCAAGGCAGTAAAGCAATTGCCTTAGGGATTAAAGATATCTATCCTAATGCAGAAATTTTTACTCTACCTTTAGCGGATGGTGGAGAAGGAACTGTTGAAGCTTTCTCTTATGCTGAGAATGGGGAAATCATCACGAAAGAAGTTACTGGTCCACTGAACGAAAAGGTAGCGGCTGAATACGGAATTTTAGGTAATCATGAAACCGCTGTTATTGAAGTTGCGTCAGCCTGTGGATTACCGCTTGTCCCTAAAAACAAACGAAATCCATTATATACAACTACCTATGGAGTAGGTGAGCTTATATTAGATGCGATTGAAAAAGGATGCCGAAAATTTATAATTGGTCTTGGAGGTAGCTCTACAAATGATGCGGGTATAGGAATGCTGCAAGCACTTGGATATCGATTCTTAGATGAAAATGACCAAGAAGTCGGTTTAGGTGGTCAAGCATTGATTCATATTCAAAAAATGAATAACCAGCATGTTCACCCAAAGTTAAAAGAGTGTTTCTTCACTGTAGCATGTGATGTTAATAATTCTCTACATGGATCAGAGGGGGCGGCATATGTTTTTGCAGAGCAAAAAGGGGCTACAAAGAAAGTTGTACAGCAACTAGATGAAGGACTCGTTCATTTCGACAAAATGGTTAAGCAGGATTTAAGCATAGATTTACAACAGATCAAAGGTGCAGGAGCGGCTGGAGGGTTGGGGGCAGCATTTCATGGGCTTTTAAATGCAGAGCTTCGATCAGGAGTTGAGCTCGTATTGGAACATTTTAGTATAGAAGAAAAAATAAGAGGAACTCATTTTGTTATTACAGGTGAAGGGAGTTTAGATGAACAAACTTCAATGGGGAAAGCGCCATTAGGAATTGCCAAGATGGCTCAAAAACATCAAGTCCCAGTCATTGCATTTGCAGGACGTATTACAAGGGATACTTCTGTTTTAAATGAACAAGGAATCACATCGTATTTCTCAATTGTAAATGAGCCAATATCTCTTGAAAAAGCCATGCTTCCTGATATTACATTACAAAATTTACGAATAGCAGCTAATCAATTGTTTAGATTGATTCAAGCTATGAAGTGAATTACTTGCGTTAAATGTCTTCACTTCAAACTCGAGAATATACTTTTACTGTTAATAATGTAGATTTGAATGGAAATGAATCCGAAACGAGCAATGCGGTAACTGTAAGTACACCACTTTGACAACTTAAAATAAAATAATGCAAGAAGATTGCTAAAGCAGTATAGTAAATGATTGTTGATAAGTGGGATAGAAGAGGAACTTTCTAAACAAAGGAGGGTTCCTCTTCTTCTATTTATGTTATATTATTGGTTTATTATAGAAAAAGACTTGGATTTATTTTGAGAAAAGAGGAGAGTACATGGAGACAAACTTTTCAACAACAACAACTGATAAACAGAAGCAAGATAAAGTTCCTTTGCGTTCTGTCTATTTTTGGGTACTATCGTATGTTAGACCCTATATAGGTCTGCTGTCTTTGTTAGTCATTAGTGGATTAATTGTAACCTCAATACAAGTTTCTATTCCAAAAGGTGTGCAATATTTTATTGATGATATTTACCCAAATCATGATATTTCTATGTTCTGGTGGCTTATTGCCGGATTCACGTCACTATTATTAGTGATGTTCGGGTTCATGGCACTGCAAAATCTTTTGCAGCGATCTTTTCAAGAAAAAGCAGCTAGAGATCTTCAATTTGATATTTTCAAACATTTGAGAACGATGGGATTTGCTTACTTTGAACAACGCCCGATTGGAGAAAGCTTAGCTTTTATGAATACGGAAGTAGCATCTTTACAAGAATTTTTTAAATGGTTGTTTTTAGGATTAATTAGAAATAGTATAGTTTCGCTTATTTCAGTTGCTGTTATGCTCTCAATTAGTGTTCAATTGACGCTGATTATGATTCCATGTTTGCTCCTCTACTATTTGGTAGGTCCATATTTTGAAAAGAAAGCCGCATTACTAGCAAAACAATTGGCTAATGATCGGGTGGCTTTAAATCAAAAATCCTATGAAAGCATCTCTGCCTTATCAGAGCTTAGAGCGCACAATGCCGAAGTGTGGGATCGACAAAGGTTTATGGGTATACTTCAAACTTATATGGATACTCGTGTAAAAACACTTTGGTTTGCTTATTGGAGAGGAACGATCAGAAGATTGTCCTATTATATAGGCGGAGTTGCAATTATTATATATGGGATTTATTTGGTGCAAAATAGTTTGTTATCGATTGGTGGAATGGCTGCTTTTTTAATGTACTATTTTCAAGTGATGCAGACAATTACAGTAGTGATAACGATCATAACGGAACAAAAACTATTGATGGGACAAGCTGAAAAAATATACCGTTTTATTAAAACAGAACCAGAAGTGAAGGAAGCTTCAGACCCGATTCAGCTACAAAATCCAAAAGGAGAAATTAGCTTTCATAATGTAGGCTTTCGCTATGTTGCTGGACCTAAAGTACTAGAAAATTTTAATTTACATATAGAATCAGGTAAACGGATTGCATTGGTAGGTACAAGTGGAAATGGGAAGTCGACAATATTAAAATTAATGGTTCGTTTTTACGACCCGCAGCAAGGTGACATTTGTTTAGATGGGATACCACTAAATAAACTATCTTTTGCAGATTTAAGAGAGACGATAGGTTATGTTTTTCAGGAAACTTATTTGTTTGGTGCTTCAGTTCGTGACAATATTTTGTTTGGACGACCTGATGCGAGTGAGGAAGAAGTCATTGCTGCGGCGAAAGCAGCTTATGCCCATGATTTTATTATGGAATTAGATAACGGATATGATACTTTGTTAGGAGAAAGAGGCATTAAGCTTTCTGGAGGTCAAAAGCAACGTATATCGATTGCGCGTTTGTTTTTAAAAAATCCCACGATCGTTCTTTTGGATGAAGCTACTTCGGCATTGGATAATGCCAGTGAAAAGGAAGTGCAAGCAGCACTCGACAAATTGCTTTATGGAAGAACAACGATTACAGTGGCTCATCGACTTTCAACTGTGCAAGATTATGATGAAATCGCGGTAATCAGTGATGGGAGAATCATTGAGGTCGGCACACATAATGAATTAGTGAATAAAAGGAAAAATTACTATGATTTAGTGGCAGGAGAAAATGAAAAGAAGAGAGGAGCAGCAGTCGTATGAATAATTTAAAGTATTTTAAACAGTATATTTTACCTGTGAAATGGCTATTTTTATTAGCTGCTGTTCTCATGATATTTGAATCATTATTTTTGTTGTCTATGGTCGGATTGCAGCAGCTGTTGATTGACGATGTATTGTTGGCAAAACAATACGATAAAGTATTGGGAATTATTTTGCTTTTTGCGTTTGTATTTATTGCTTATGCTCTTCTTTTTACGTTTGCACCTCATGCTATGCATATTACTACAGCCAAAATTCAAAAACGTTTATCACAGCAATTTATGGACTATATGTATAAAATTCCTACAGCTATACTGCAAAAGGAGCGTACGGCAACCTATGTACATCATATTACAGAAGATATATATAAAGTGAGCGATATGATTGGACAGCAGATGCCAAGAGGAATCCAACAAATATTTTCAGCCTTATTTTTAATAGTCATTATTGGTATAGCAAGCCCACCTATGCTCATATTTTGTTTAGTAATCACGATATTGTACGTTTTTTTAAGCAGGGTTTTTACAAAAAGGATCAGAAAAGCAGCTAGAGAAGTCCAAGAGGCAAAATCTCAATTACTAGTGCATTTAGAGGAAGGGATCTCGTCAACGAGAGAAGTGATCGCCTATCATCGTTTAAAGTGGGAAGAGAAGTTATATCGTTCGATATTTGGAAACTATTTTGAGAAGGTAATGAAAGAAGGAAAACTAGAAAATTTGCAAATGATCTCTAGTGAACCTTTAAATTGGGGAGTTCGATTATTAATTTTAGGATACGGTGGTTATTTAGTATTACAAGATCAACTGTCTATCGGAATGTTTGTCATCATGTTTCAGTTTGGTGCACAGTTTGTGCAATTTATTCAAGGCTTCTTTAATTTCGTCATGCAAATGTCGGTTAACAATGCCAGTGTTGATCGTCTTCGAAATGTAATGGAAAAGGATCGTTGGGAAGATGGAGTAGAAGAACTGCAAAACCCTATTCACGAAATTCATTTTAATAATGTGAGCTTTTCTTATGAAGAAAATCATAGTAAAGTGCTGCATGATCTTCACTTTCAATTCCCCATAGGCAAAAAAATAGCGATTGTCGGTTTAAGCGGTGGTGGAAAATCAACAATTTCTCAACTTCTGATCAGATTTTTTGAACCTGTGTCAGGCGAAATTATTGTAAACGGTATGCCGTTGCACAAGTGGAAACGGAGTGATTGGATAGATCGAGTAGGCATAGTATTCCAAGAGCCGTACTTGTTTCCAGATACAATTCGGAATAATTTGTGTTTAGGAATGGAAGATGTACCAGAATCTAAAATGATTGAAAGCTGTCAAGCCGCACAAATTCACGAATATATTATGAGCTTGCCTGAACAATACGATACTGGAATTGGAGATCGTGGGATTACACTGTCTGGAGGTCAACGTCAACGTGTGGCTATTGCTAGGACATTAATGCGTGATCCTGAAATTTTAATTTTGGATGAGGCTACATCTGCACTAGATTTAACGACAGAACGAGAGTTGCAAGAAACGATTGATCAACTGAGAAGAGGTAAAACGACGATTATTATTGCACATAGACTGTCAACAGTTAAAAATGCGGATGTGATCTTAGTTATGGACAAGGGGCAGATTGTAGAACGTGGAACACATGAAGAATTGCTTGAGAATGGCTCTGTGTATAGACAGCTTGTATATCATCAGCAGAGTGAAAGTGCGTAGTTAAGGAAGCTATTAATACTTCCAATTTTATATAAATGTACTTAATTTTAATAAAAGTACATTTATATATTGATTTTTGCATTTATTAAGTGATATAATATACTTGAAATTAAATAAAGTATTATTTAATGAATGAGGGGGAGAGGGTCATGAGTGCAATTTCCACCAAGAATTTAACGAAATACTATGGGAAACATAAAGGCGTTTCGAACATTAACCTCGACGTACGAGAAGGCGAGATCTTTGGCTTTATTGGACCCAATGGAGCAGGAAAGTCTACGACAATACGGATGTTAATGCAATTAATTAATCCAACTTCTGGAGAAATTAAAGTGCTAAATCAGTCATTATCAACTGAACAGTCTGTTTTGCGAAAAAACATTGGGTATTTACCATCAGAAATAAATTACTATAAGGATATGACAGGAAAACAAGTTTTAGAATTTGCTGCAAGAGCGAATGATATACAACTAAAGGAGACCTCTACGAAAGAATATGCGGAATTATTAAACTTTGATATGTCTAAAAAAGTGAAATCCTATTCTTTAGGAAACAGAAAGAAGTTAGGTATTCTTCAAACCTTATTACACAAGCCTAAACTACTGATATTAGACGAGCCAACCTCTGGGTTGGACCCTTTAATGCAGCACTCCTTTTTTGATCTCTTGAAGGAACTGAATGGAACGGGAATGACCATATTTTTCTCAACCCACGTACTATCTGAAGTAGAAAAAGTATGTGACAGAGTGGCGATTATCCGAAATGGAGAGATTATTCGTACCTCGAAAGTAAGTGAAATACAGGAATCTAAAAAACGGACAATTGAAGTTCAGTTTGCTAAATCAGGAAATATGATTGAAAAATATGACTTGAAACAAATTGATTCATCTGTAACTTTCCAAAATGGTATTCATCATTTAACTGTACAAAAAGAAATTCACAATGCACTTCAACACATTTCTCAAAATGCTATACAAGATATTTCGATTCACAAACCTACCTTGGAAGAATTGTTTATGGAATATTATGAAAAGGAAGAGGGTGGAAAGTGATGAAAATGAACTTGATTCGCAATGAGTTATTTTTAAATAGACGAAGTTTTTTTATTAGCGGTTCTGTCATTTTATTATTTAGTGCCATGTTTGCAGGAATGGCGGATATGTACCTTAGCAATGAACTTATGATAGATATGTTAAAAACAATGCCGCAAGGATTACTGGATGCTTTTGGTATGGATGCTGAATTAATGACAACTTTTGAAGGCTGGATGGCTGGAGAGCCTTATATGTTTACTGTATTATTATTAGGTGCTTTCTCAGGAATCTGGGCAGCGACTAGCATTTCTAAAGAAAAGGACCAGCAAACAGGAGAATTTTTGTTTACTTTGCCTTATAGTAGAACTAGTATTTTTTTGCATAAAGTTTTAACTCAATTCATTCAAATTACGATGATTTCTCTTGTAAATTTACTCATAGTTTTTATCTTTGGATTTCTTTTCAGCAGTATTGAATCTCCAGGTACAGTCTTGGTGTTGATGTTAGGGGCATATTTCATAAGTTTAGCTTTTGCAGGAGTTGGTTATGCCATTACTTCAATCTTATCGTCAGAGCGGGCTGCCATATCATTAGGTGTAGGGATAGTTCTTGTATCCTTCTTGCTGAATATGCTTTCATCTTTAAATGAGAAGTTGAATTGGATGGCAGACTTCAGCCTGTTTTCTATGTTTGATACAAAACAAATTGTACTGGAATCTAGTTTGACAATGCCTGGTATATTGATTACATTAGGAATATATTTTGCCGGGATAGTAATAGGCAATATTATATTTGTACGAAGAGATATTACGATGTAGCAATATTAGGAGGACATCTTCATTGAGTCGTAAAAAAGAACAAATTCTTAAAAAAGCTAAGGAACTTTTTATGGAGCAAGGGTTGCAGGAAACTAGCTTAGAACAGATTGGTGAAGAAGTCCCTGCTTCTAAAATGACGATATACAAATATTTCACGAATAAAGAAGGGTTAATTGAACAAGTATTAAATGACATTGTAGAAGAAGTTCTAGCAGATTTTTATAAGATGTTGGACCATGCAGAAGATAATCCTTTAGAGGGGTTAATGGAGCTTCAGCATTATGAAGGAACAGATAAAATATCTGAAAAGTTTATTATGGATTTAGTGAAATATTATCCAAAACAAGCAGAAAGATTATTAACGTATCAAAGAGAAGAGATTTTCCCTCGGTTTGAACAGTTTCTTTTTGAAGCACAGAAAAAAGGTCAGATTCGTAAGGATATTTCACCACATGTTTTAACCCTCTTTATTTCAAGCATCAAACAGTTTTTTTCTAAGCCTGAAAATTTAGTAGGGATCACAGATATCAATGCGATTAGAGACCAGTTTATGACCATATTGTATTATGGGATCATTTCACCAGATCATAAAAAAAACTAGGAATGAAGAATATCAAAGCAAAGTAGTCAAATTTATTTGACTACTTGTTTTTATATCACATAAAAAATTATAATTTTACATATTCAAAGTTCCAACAAAATCGTTCTCGCATCACTTTTAAAATGAAGTTATTTCCTGGAAAGAGAGGTTCAAAAATGAACATACAATCAAATGTCACACTAAATAATGGAGTGGAAATGCCATGGTTAGGACTTGGTGTATTTAAAGCAGCTGAGGGAAAAGAAGTACAGAATGCTGTTCATGCAGCTGTCGAATGTGGATATAGAAGTATAGATACTGCTGCAGTCTATAGAAATGAAGAGGGGGTAGGCAGTGCGGTAAAAAATTGCGGAATGGATCGAGATGAATTATTTATTACAACAAAGGTATGGAATACAGAGCAGGGGTACGATACTACCTTAAATGCTTTTAATGAAAGTATGAAAAAATTAAAGATGGATTATTTGGATTTGTACTTAATTCATTGGGTGGTAAAAGATAAATATCTAGAAACATGGAAAGCGCTTGAAAAGTTGTATCAAGAAGGATATGTGAAAGCTATCGGAGTGAGTAATTTTCTACCACATCATCTTGATGGGATTTTTCGTGAAAGTGAGATTGTCCCTGCGGTGAACCAGGTTCAGTTTCATCCTTATCACCAACAACCTGATCTATTATCGTATTGTAAATCCAAACAAATACAAATGGAAGCATGGAGTCCCTTCGCACAAGGGAAGTCACTTCATGATCCAGTATTACAGTCAATAGCAGACAAACACGGAAAAAATGTAGCACAGGTTATTTTACGATGGGATTTGCAAAGTGGAGTGGTGACCATTCCTAAATCAATCAAACCTGAACGTATACGAAGTAATGCTGATATTTTTGATTTTCAGTTGGATGAGGAAGATCTTGAGCAAATTGCTAAATTAAATAGAAACGAACGTCTTGGACCAGACCCTGACCATGTGGAGTTTTAATCACGTGCATGTGATTAACGATAGAATCATCATCTGATGAATGTGAGGTGGTGTTTTTTTTTAGGTACTATTTAAATATAGTACTTATTTACAAAAGCTGTCTATGATAACATCATCCATAATAGAGTTGTTTTACGAAATGATTCCAATATGAAGGAATGGTGAAAATGAAGCATGTTTCTAAAAAAGAACGAACCATCATCTTTAATAAAGAATTGGAAGCTTTAAGAGAAGGTGAATATATCCATGATGAATTATATGAAAACGTGAAAAACGCTCATCATAGGTACACCCTTGGTGCATATTCAGTTGAAAATAATTTAACTGCTTCGAAGGTAGCGATTGATGAATATAATCCTACAGAAAGCCCTATTCCACCCGAAAAAGAAGAACAATCAAATCGATTAAGTAATAATAATCAAATAGGAGTCGTCATTCCGAAGAAAGTTAAACCTCCAAAGCCTAAAAAACAAAAATCGCCTGAACAAATAAGAGATCGAAACATTACTTGGACATTAATTTTAGGTGTCATTTTACTATTAATAGGGGGTTTATATGTTGCAACTAGTAATTGGAGTATAATGGCGAATGAAATGAAAATGATATCGATCGCTTTAGTTTCTGTAGTGTTCTTTGGCATAAGCTGGTTTTCATTTAGAGTATTAAAAATTGAGAAGACAGCATTTGCTTTTTTAACTTTAGCTAGTTTGTTTATTCCGATCGTTATATTATCCATAGGTTATTTTCAATTGTTTAATGAATGGTTTTCTCTAGCAGGAGAAGGTAAGTATTTGTTTATTGGAATAGCTGCATTGATTTGCTTACCAATGTATTTAGTGATATCGCAAAAATTCAAATCAAGAATATTTGTATGGATTAGCTTAGTAACCTCTTCAATCAGTATAGGATTCTTAATAGCTTCACTGCATTTAACAAATGATGCTTTTTATTTTGGAATCATGTTTTATAATGCGGTTTTATTAGTTGGCTATCATAAATTGTATAAACTACAAAAGATTCAATTATTCCTTAAGGAACTGCCGAATTATGCACAATTAAATTTAGTTATAAGTACACTTCTGATGTTAATAATCTATGAAAATGAACTGTTTTATAGTTTTAATGTGATTCTAACAGCGATATTATATATGTCTATGGTTTTTGTATATCAAACCAAACATTATCATTTTGTGTTCAGTGCGTTATTAGTTTACGGTATATACCAATTCATTGAAAATTCTTTTTTACACCAGTTTAATGTTATTCTTTTCGCACTAGTTGGTTTTTTATTTATTGGGCTTCAGTTTGCATTGCAAAAGGATGAGTTTTTAAAAAGGATGTTTCAATATACGAGTGGAATCATTTCATTTTTTGCATTCATCTATATCAGTCTTCAAGGTATTTTACTTCAAATGAATCAACCATCAGAATTCATGTTTATGGCATATCTTCTTATTTCATTAAACTACTTGTACCTTGCGTATAAGACAAAACATAGACTGTTTTCCTATTTAACCCCAATCTTTTTAATCGTAGCTGGGTTTGAATCCTTTGAGATTGTTAATAATCTCATTAATTTGATGTATTTTGAAATGTATATATTCGGATATGCTGTTGTTATATTTGCCCTTTGTTATTTGTTCAATCAATGGAAGATAACTTTACCGATAAAAATAAGCAGTTTGATCATTTCTATGCTGACGATGATTTTTGCAATGGGATTGGCTCTATTTCATGAGAGTATTACCCAAGTGTCTCTTATGCTTCTTGTCTTTGGTTTCATATTATTTGCAACTAATAAGTCCATTCAAAAAATATATGTACGTGAAATTATAGCTGTTTTCATCCCTATAATCTGGTTGTTAAGTGGTATTTTTAGCTTTGATTACTTTATAAATTATTTAAAGTTAGGATGGTATGAAGCGGTATTAGGTT
Source organism: Chengkuizengella axinellae (assembly GCF_030730905.1). GTDB lineage: Bacteria > Bacillota > Bacilli > Paenibacillales > KCTC-33759 > Chengkuizengella > Chengkuizengella axinellae. The sequence goes on from NZ_JAVAMP010000002.1 coordinate 182,859, forward strand.
TTCCATTTCATCTGAGTGTTTGCTCACTGGTTTTACTTTGTATAAGTCATATTTGGAATAAATTGAAGGAGCAAAGTTTAAGTCTGACTACCTTCCTTATTTCACAAGTTGCATATACAGCGGGGTTATTTCTTTTATTAGACCCTAATGTAGAAAAAATGTTTGTTAGACCTGCGTTATTGTTTGTAGGAATAGGTATGTATATTTTATTAGCAAAGAGATTGAAAATGAATGGTTTGTGGGTATTTCCAAGCATAACAAGCTTGTTGTTCCTCTTGTCATTGATATCAACGATAAATATTATAAATAGTCTTTCTTTGTCCATCTATTTATTAATCATTTCAATTATTTTATTGACTGTGAGTATATGGGTCGGTAAAAAATATGAATTCATACATCCGTATTTCTTTTGGACTGCTCAACTGTATTTACCTATTGCAATCGTAGCTAGTTTATTATTGTTTGTACTTCAAGATTCAAATCCGAATACACTTTTTCTAGCTCTATTCGTGTATATCTACAGTGTAATTACATCAAATGAAGAGTGGAGAAGAAAGCTGTTTTTATATTTATCCTTTACAACCTTAATGTTGTTAGTAGTTTGTAATATTATTGATTTAGATGGTTCATCGATTCAACTGGATTTCGCACTATTTATAACCAGTATGATCATCGGGGTTTTATGGTTATTGGTGAATAGTGATTGGAGAAAACGGATTGATTTTTATTTGATTCCGTTATCTATGATTGGAATTTTAACACTTGTAAAAAATGCAAATACGGATTTAACTAATGTTGTGATTGGTATGATATATATTGCATTTACTCTATTTTTACTTCATCAAAGAAGATGGACTTTATTGAATTTCATACCATTATTGTTATCTATTGTCTTATTGATTCAATATCAGTATCAATTAAGTGAACAGATTATGATTATAGTTTGTGTGATAGGATTTATCTTACTAAAAATTATAGGAGAAGTATGTTATAAATCCATTGTAGCAATTAAAGGAGCTCATCAGCTTTATATAGATTGGTATACATTCATTTCATTACTGTATCTTGTCATGTTGTATCCGTTTATTGGATTTCAAGATTCTCTATGGATGCAGTTAATTCCAGCACTATTAATGGTTTATTGGATTTTCTCTCAAATCAAAAGAGTGGAATTAAGACTAACTAAAAAAATAATGACAACATTAACAGGGATCAGTATTTTATATCCTTATTATATTTTAATTATGAATTTAGAGATTCCGAAATTAATTGAGATAGAAAGTTATGTGTTACCGTGGATTGTATTAACAGCAATATTATCAAAATTGACTTGGAAGCAAAATCATAAACAAATGAAATGGATTCAAGCTGTGGTCACGTTGATTGTAGCTGTTGTTTTAGTGGTTGATGCTCAATTAAGTCATACTATAAACGATGCAATTGTAGTAGGAACATTATCCTTAATCTCATTATTGGGAGGATTACATTATAAAATAAAATCATATTTTTTCATTGGTAGTGGGGTATTATTGTTGAATTTATTTATTCAAACGAAACCGTTATGGGGAAATGCACCATTTTGGGTTTACTTATTGGTCGCAGGATTAATTCTCATAGGATTTGCCAGCTTCTACGAACGGCAGAAGAAAAAAACAGATAGAGATGGAAATTCAATGATGAAAGGGAACGTGAAAAAAGTAAAAGAAAGATTTAAAGAATGGGAATGAGTTAAATACTTAATGTTAAGATCTTGATGAAAAGGTAGTAAAGCGATCTTAAATTTCATGTTATGTACCTAGTTGAAGACCGCTTGCTTCCTTTTCTTCGAGACACTCCGTTAGGAGTTTGTGTTCTTTCATTTAAATTACGAGTTTATTAAATATCATTATTGTTTATTGGATGCTTCTCATCTAATCTAGCTCCATGTTTATCAATATATTCATCTAGTTTTCCTTGTGAGACCTTGGTATTCGTCCACTTCATCATGACGTCCCTATCTTCGTTATAATCCATAAGCGGAACTCCATATCCACAGCTAGTTTGAACGGCTTCTATTCTTATTCTAAAGATTTGCCTTGCAGAATTTGGATCAATTTCTGGATAATATTCCTCCATTAATGTAAGGTAATTTTCCGTATGTTTCTCAATCACTTCACCATATCCATAAATTCGTAAAATTAGTGGTTTTTGATCAAAACTATTCCACATAAGTGTGATCTTTTGATTATCTTTTATATGATTGGCAGTTTCATTCCCACTACCTGCATAATCCAAATAGATGATAGATTTAGTGTTAATAATTTTTAAACAGTCATAACCTTTTGGTGATAAATTAATTCTTCCTTGATTGGAAGGTGCTGTTGCGGTAAAGAACATGTGTTGTTTGTGAATAAAATGAACAAGCTCTTCATTAAGCTCTGTTAAAAACTTCCCCATTGTTTCTCCTCCTTCTACATAAGTCCACTTTCATTGTTTTATATTCTTCACTCAAATTTATTTATTTTCTTAGTAATTATATTACTTTTAGTTACTAAATATTGCAATATATTATATATACATTTGAGAAGTCTCTTAAATAAACATTTTATTTTTATATGGAATAATTTACATGAGAATAGTAAACACTGTATACAAGTAATTCATGCTAGGAGGAGACATGTAATGTACAGAAAACACTTAATCTATTTTTTAAGCAGCGTGTTACTTATAAGTATGCTATTCCCAAATCAACTCATTGCAAATGAACCTGAAGAGCAGATAGATTTAGCACCCAATTCACATTCTGCGATACTGATGGACGCAGATACTGGGACTATCATTTTTGAAAAAAATGCTCATGATCGTTTACCCCCAGCAAGCATCACAAAAGTCATGACGATGCTGCTCATTATGGAAGCCCTTGATAGCGGAAAAATACAAAAGGATGAAATGGTTCGAACTAGTGAACTGGCTGCATCTATGGGAGGATCACAGATTTTTTTGGAAGTTGGAGAAGAGATGAGTGTAGAAGATATGCTGAAGGGAATTGCGATGGCTTCTGGTAATGATGCATCCGTTGCAATGGCTGAAAAAATAGCAGGATCTGAAGAAATGTTTGTACAAATGATGAATGATCGTGCTAAACAGCTGGGACTAGAAAATACTAATTTTGTAAACAGCAATGGTCTTCCCGCTGCAGAACATTATTCAAGTGCACATGATATTGCAATCATGTCAAAAGAGTTATTGAAACATGAGGAAATCACTCAATTCACAAGTAAGTATCAAGATTATTTGCGCAAGGATACAGATGATCCCTTTTGGTTAGTAAACACGAATAAGTTAGTTAGATTTTATCAAGGGGCAGATGGTTTAAAAACAGGCTACACTAGTGAAGCAAAATACTGTTTGACCGCTACCGCCAAAAGAAACGATATGCGTGTTATCGCTGTTGTTTTAGGTGAACCAACGACTAAATCAAGAAATTATGAAGTATCCAAGCTGTTTGATTATGCATTTTCACAATACACTAATTTTCCTATTTTCAAACCTGGTGAAATGATCGGATCCATTCCAATTGAAAAAGGAGACGTTAGAAATATTGATATCGTTGCAAAACAACAATACAGTGTATTGATGAAAAAAGGCGAATCCAAGGAAAATATAAGGCATGAAATAGAATTAGAACCTGAATTAAAGGCTCCGGTAGACTTAGGACAAATAGTTGGGAAATTAACGATCTATCAGAATGAAAACAAAATTAAAGAAATAGATCTTGATTCTCCTATGGAAGTAAGAGAAGCAAGTTACTGGGAAATCTTAAAACGAACCGTGGAAAAAGTTTTATTTGTTCAAAAGAAAGAAGAACAACCAGAAAATCAACCTGATAATATGAACAACGAAAATAATCAAGAAGACAATAGCGAAAATAAAAACGAGAATATAGAAGAAAACAACAAAGAATAATGGAAAAAAGTTCAAGCTCATAATATGTCAAAAAAACAAAGTTCTTTTCTAGTTTTGTCGTTCGGCAGGATTTATGAAAAGAAATGTAGAAATGCTTCATCATCAGCTTATTAAGGAGTGAAGAACTATGAGTCTGCAATTGCAGATATCTAATCAAGGTGAAGCATTAATCGTAAGGCTGCAAGGTGAGCTTGATCATCATACATCAGAATTGCTTAAAACTAAGATGGAGAATGCCATTGAGCAGGAAGGAAGCAATCACATTGTTTTGGTTTTACAGGATCTCTCGTTTATGGATAGCTCTGGGTTAGGAGTCATATTGGGCCGATATAAACAAATTACTAACAAAGGTGGAAAAATGGTCGTATGCAACGTAAGTCCTTCTATATACCGACTGTTTGAGATGTCTGGTTTGTTTAAAATATTAACGATCGAAGAAGATGTTGAACAGGCTCTTTCTAGTTTGGGGGTCGTATCATGAATGTAAATAATTATATGTCTCTACAGTTTATTAGTAAATCAGAAAATGAAGCTTTTGCAAGAATTACAGTTGCAGCGTTTGTATCACAGCTTGATCCAAAAATGAACGAATTAACGGATATAAAAACCGTTGTTTCTGAAGCTGTGACGAATTCAATCATTCATGGTTATGAAAATAAACCAGATGGAATGATCTCGATTTCTGCAAAAATCGAAGAAGATACAGTTTATATTACAGTTGAGGATGAAGGGTTGGGTATCAAAGATATTGAGGAGGCAAAACAACCGCTATATACATCAAAACCTGAATTGGAGAGATCAGGAATGGGTTTTACCATTATGGAAAATTTTATGGATAAAGTCGAGGTTAAATCAATCTTAGGAAAAGGTACAAAGTTGACAATGATGAAGCGGATTGAATCAAAAAAAGCTTTATACAATTAGGGGTATGAATATGGATGTGGAATTGAATAACACGACACATAAATATCTGAAGGATGATGAAGTCAGAAGACTCATTGCTTTAAGTCAAGCTGGTGATTCTGTAGCAAGGGACACATTGGTAAATAGCAATATACGTTTAGTGTGGTCTGTTGTACAGCGGTTTTTAAATCGAGGGTATGAACCAGATGATTTATTTCAAATTGGATGCATAGGGTTATTAAAATCAGTAGATAAATTTGATTTAACTTATGAAGTGAAATTTTCAACTTATGCAGTCCCGATGATTATAGGAGAGATACAACGTTTTCTCAGAGATGATGGTACTTTGAAGGTAAGTCGTTCTTTAAAGGAAATGGCTAATAAAGTAAGGAAAATAAAAGATGAGTTAACCAAAAATTTAAATCGCATCCCTACAATATCTGAAATAGCAGAGGAACTAGACGTCACCCCAGAAGAAGTCGTTTTTGCCCAGGAAGCAAATAAACCGCCTTCATCCATTCATGAAACTGTCTTTGAAAATGATGGAGACCCAATTACACTAATGGATCAGATATCAGATGATTCCCAGGATAAATGGTTTGAGAATATTGCATTAAATGAAGCTATACAGTCATTAAGTGAACGAGAACAGCTTATCGTCTATTTAAGGTATTACAAGGATCAAACACAATCAGAGGTTGCACTGCGGTTAGGAATTTCACAGGTACAAGTCTCTAGATTGGAAAAGAAAATATTACGAACGATTAAAGCTCAGATAGCATTATGACTATCTGAGCTTTTTTACGTACATACTATAAAAGAGAAAAAAACAGATAATTAACTTCACTTTTTTTGGGGTAAGTTAGGGGTGGTGGTAATTAGCATCGATCAACAAATCATTTATTTACGGTTAAGAAAGTCAATCCGATTAGACAAAGGAAAACCAATTCATTTAGGACAAATTGCCCAAATTATCATCGATCCTAAATGGGAAAATACACTAAAACAGTTAATCATCGTACAGCCTAAGGATGAACGTCACTTAGTCATTGATTTGATGATGATTATAAGAAAAGTAACAGAAGTTCTCCCTGAGGTGACCATAGAATATTTTGGAGAACCACATGTTTTTGTAGAGTTTGAGGAGAATAAACCCTCTCCTAATTTTGTTCTTATCGCTTTAGTATGGTTGTTATTGTTTGTTGGATCTGGTTTAGCCATTATGAACTTTCACGCAGATGTAAGCATGGAGGAGGTTCATCAAAAGATTTATACATTTGTAACAGGAAAAGAGAAGGAATCTCCCTTGTTGTTGCAAATTCCTTATTCCCTGGGTTTGGGGATCGGGATGATCCTTTTTTTTAATCGTCTTTTCAAGAAAAAATTCAGCGAGGAGCCTTCACCTCTTGAATTGGAGATGTATTTATATAAAGAGAATATGAATCAATTTTTAATCACAAAACAATTTCAAAAGAATGATAAGCGAAGTGGTTCAGATGATGATGGAACTATTCCGTGATGGATTGGTCGTTTTTATTGGTGTGTCAGGTGGATTGGCCGTAGGAAGCGGTCTAGTTGCTTTTTTGACCGTTTTAGATGTTGTGCCAAGATTAACTCAGCTGACTAGATCCAATAAATTTCTTTACTTATATGAGTCAGCTGTTGTGATTGGGGCCGTATTTTGGACGTTTACAGATTTTTATAAATGGAATTTTCATCTTTTTTCGTTAAGCACAGTTATATTTGGACTGTTTGCAGGAATATTCATAGGAATGATTGCAGCAGGACTAACAGAGGTTTTGAACGTTCTGCCTATTTTAGCTCAACGAATGAATATGTCTAGGTATATCATCATTTTATTAATGGCTATGGTGATCGGGAAAATCATTGGTTCTCTTTTTCAATGGATTATATATCGAAATTTGTAATGCATCACGAAAGGAAGTAAAGGATGGCGAATGAAAACAATGAAAAGTTGCCGATTCCAAAAGATTTAGAAAGTGTCAAACAAGCACTGAATGAACACATTGGTTTAGACAGCAGCTTTGATGTTTTGCTTAGAGAAATGGAATTCGGGACTAAAAAAACAGGGTTATTATATATTAATGGTTTTGCAAAGGACGAAGTCTTAACTGAAATTTTAAAGCGGCTCTCTTATTTAAACAGAGAAGAATTGGTTCCGAAAGTTTTAAGAAGTTTTTTGGAAAAATATATTCCGCATATTCAAGTTGAAGTAGAAGAAGATTTGAATAAAGCGGTAATCAGTGTTTTATCAGGAATGAGTGCTTTTTTTATTGATGGAGAAACAAGCTGTATCATTATGGATGCCAAGGTTTTCCCGATTAGAAGCATTGATGAACCAACTTTAGAAAAGGTTGCTCGCGGTTCTAGAGATGGCTTTGTGGAAACTATGCTTACAAATGTCACGTTAGTCAGACGAAGATTAAGAGATCCAAATTTGACATATGAGGTCATGAAGGTTGGAAAGCGAACGAAAACCGATGTGTGTATAGGTTATCTAGATGATATTGTAGATAAGAAATTAGTGGAATCTGTGAGAGATAAAATAAAGAAAATTAAAATTGATGGAATTCCTGTAGCGAATAAACAACTGGAAGAAGTTATTTTTGGAAAAGGGTGGAACCCATATCCTTTGGTTAGATATTCTGAAAGGCCAGATGTTGTAGCTGCGCATCTTTTAGATGGACATGTCATTTTGTTTGTGGATACATCACCAAGTGCAATGATTTTGCCTGCAACTCTTTTCCATCATGTACAGCATGCTGAAGAGTACACAGATTCTCCATTTGTAGGTACATATTTAAGATGGGTTCGTTTCTTAGCTATTTTTGCTTCCATCTTTGTATTACCTGTTTGGTTTCTGTTTGTTATAGAGCCAAGTCTCAAACCAGATGCTCTAGAATTTTTAGGTCCCAAAAAAACCGGTGAGCTTCCTATTCTGATTCAATTTCTGTTAGCAGAGATTGGTGCTGATCTCATGAGGATGGCTTCAATTCATACCCCAACAGCACTGGGGACCTCATTAGGATTAATCTCCGCTATTGTTTTAGGTGAATTTGCGGTTCAGACAGGTTTATTTGTTTATGAAGTGATTTTATATTTAGCGCTTGCCATGATGGGGATGTATGCTACTCCTAGCTATGAATTGCGGTTAGCTAACCGAATGGTTAGATTGATCTTATTGATCATTGTAGCCTTTTTCAAAGTCCCAGGTCTTATCATTGGAACAACTTTGATTATATTAATTCTGGTATTTACAAGATCCTTTAATGCCCCATATCTGTGGCCGTTTATTCCTTTTGATGCAAAAGCATTTTTCACCATTGTATTACGTAAACCGATTACGCATGATAATACACGCCCAAGTATTACAAATCCACAAGATGAGTCTAAACAACCGACTTAAAGGGTAAAGGTTGATTGCATTTTAAATAGTGATGTAACGAAGGGGATGTAATAATCCCCTCTTCATTGTGTTACATGAAAAAGGATAGGTTATTCCATAATTTAAAAGATGTAACCATATCCTATTGAAATAAAGGAAAAAAAGTACTTTATTTAAATTGATTGTTTTTAAAATCACAAAAAATAAGGCTAAAAAAATTTCCTCTGCTTTTTACATTAAAACATTAATTTGGTGAAATTGTTTTAGGATGATTTGAAGATTACAGGAATGCCTTATTGTTTTATACTCCTTGTTGTGATAATTTATTAATAATAAAATGAAATTTTCGGAAGAGGGGAAATAGAACAATGTATTTACATGGTACAAGTAGGAATAATGATAATGGACATCTAGAAATTGGTGGGTGTGATACAACCGAATTAGCAAAACAATTTGGAACACCCTTGTACGTTGTTGATGAAGAACTAGTTAGACAAAGATGTCGTGAATATATGGATTCCTTCCGTGAGTCTGGATTAACATTTCAAGTTGCCTATGCAAGTAAAGCATTTTGTGTTAAAGCAATCTGCCGCGTGATGGAGGAAGAAGGACTTTCTTTGGACGTAGTATCTGATGGTGAATTATTTACTGCATTAGAGGCAGGTTTCCCTCCTGAGAGAATTCATTTCCACGGAAATAATAAAACACCTTTTGAAATTGAAATGGCGTTAGATGCAAATATTGGTTGTTTCGTAGTGGATAACTTTGTGGAGCTGCATTTATTAAATGAACTTGCTGGACAAAAAGGGAAGAAAGTAAAAGCTTTGTTCCGTGTTACTCCAGGTGTTGAAGCTCATACGCATGAGTTCATTTCCACTGGTCAAACAGATTCCAAATTTGGTTTTGATATTGGAAATGGTTCGGCTATGAAAGTAATGGAGGAAGCATCACAACTAAATAATATCATTATATTAGGTGTGCATTCTCATATTGGTTCGCAAATTTTTGAAGTTGAAGGATTTAAATTAGCTGTTGAAAGAGTTGCAGATTTTGCAGTAGAAGTTCGTAAGCAACTAAACATAGAGTACGATGTGATTAATCTTGGTGGAGGGTTTGGTATTCGTTATTCTAATGAAGATACACCACTTCCAGTACCAGAATATGTAGAAGCGATCACTGATGCGATTAAAGATAACTTTACAAAAAATGAATACCCTATGCCGGAAATTTGGGTTGAACCAGGCAGAAGTATTGTAGGTGAAGCTGGTACAACGTTGTATACCGTTGGAACACAAAAAGATATTCCTGGGGTAAGAAAGTATGTAGCAGTAGATGGAGGGATGACAGACAACATTCGTCCTGCACTTTATAACTCTCCATATGAAGCAATGTTGGCCAATCGTGCAAATGACCAAAATGAAGAAGTAGTCTCTATTGCTGGTAAAGCATGTGAAAGTGGAGATATGTTAATCTGGGATCTCGATCTTCCTATAGTAGAATCTGGTGATATACTTGCAGTTTCATGTACAGGAGCATATAATTATGCAATGGCAAGTAATTACAATCGTATTCGCAGACCAGCAGTAGTGTTTGTAAAAGATGGTGAAGCAAATTTGGTTGTAAAACGAGAAAGCCATGAGGACATTGTAGGTAATGATGTGATTCCTGAACGTTTACGCAAACAAGAAGCAATCAAATCATAAAAATGATGAAATCATATAAATAGGAGTGATCGTAATGGACAAACAGGCAAAGATCAAAATGGAAGACGGCGCAGAGATCCTAATTGATTTATTTGAAAAGGATGCACCGAATACAGTAGCAAATTTTGAAAAATTAGCAAATGAGGGTTTTTATAATGGGCTTATATTTCATCGTGTAATTCCTGGTTTTGTTGCGCAGGGAGGTTGTCCTAATGGAACAGGTACAGGCGGTCCAGGATACCAAATTGATTGTGAGATCAACCCAAACAAACATGAACGTGGTTCATTGGCTATGGCACACGCTGGGCGTAATACAGGTGGGAGCCAGTTCTATATTTGTTATCAACCTCAACCGCATTTAGATGGTCAACATACTGTTTTTGGAAAAGTAACAAAGGGTATGGAGTTCGTAGATGCGATTAAACAAGGCGATAAAATGTCAGAAGTGACGGTTTCTGAAAAGTAAAAAGACCAACAATAAAAAGCTCGGCAAGAATTAATAATTTCTTGTTGGGCTTTTTATCTTGATGATATTCGTATTAAATTCATCAACAACCAAAAAATAAGTATCTTTTTTCAAAGTTTACTTTTTATTTACATTCGATAAAACGATGGATAATAAAATGATGAATTACAGTATTAATTTCAAATTATGTAATTTCATTTGTTGATTAACTCCTTTTTACATCTAAAAAAACAGTGAAGGTTTCACTGTTTTTAATGTTTGTTTTTTGAGGTTATTGATGTTTAATCTTCATTGCTGATATGAAGATAAAAAGTTGCTCGAGATGTATCCACATATGGAGATAGGAATATGAGGCCAATTCCAAGTGTAAATATACTTAAAATCATCCATCCTATGAAACTTAGCATTAGTAGAAAATAATCTAATTTATGCCCTTTCATGATCCTATTACTTTCTTTAATTGCTTCAAGTATAGATAGATTAGGTTTATCTTTAAGGATGTAATAAGCTTGTGAATATGCAATAGATTTAACAATTCCAGGAATGATGAACAATAAAGCCCATAACAATACTAGGATTCCTGTTAGTATAGAGAGGCCGACCATTTTCAATGAAAGTCTTAAGTCTGAGTAAACAATGAATATATCCTTGAATTTTATGGTTTGTTTTCTGCTTAACTCAAGGAAAAACCAAGATATTCCTACAGTTAATGGAATGAGCAATAACTGTAAAGGGATATTAAACATCTCTAACTCTACCCAGGATAACTCTCGCCCTATCCAACCACTTAATGAAATTTGTAAAAGATAGGGGATGAAGTAGAAAAATCCTCCGTATACTACTATTGATACTAGGATTGCAATCCCCCAATTTCCTGATAAAGCTTCCAAGGCATGCTTTTTTATTTCTTTAATTGTCATTTGGTGCTTCTTCTCCTTTGTTTATAATGTAAATGATGGATATGAACTTTATCTTATCAGTACATTCACATCTAGAACAATGGTAAAAAGATACATTTACAAACAATTCCTTCAAACATTGAAGGCTTGTTGTTTTCTAAATTGTGATGGTGTGCACCCTGTAGACTTTTTAAACACGGTTGAAAAATAAGCTGTACTATTAAAACCATGGTCAAGAGCTATTTCAGTAACCGTTTGATCTGTATTCTCAAGCGCATTTTTTGCTTTCATTACACGGAATTCCTGTAAGTATTCAAGCGGGGTTTTTCCTGTCTGTTTTTTAAAAGTACGAACTAAATGAAAAGGATCTATAGCAATTGCTTTTGCTATTTGATTTAAATGAACTTCTTCCTGAAAGTGTTTCTTTATATATTTAATCGCTTTGTTTGAAATATCCTCTGAGGAATCGATCCATGATTCATCAGTTGGTCGGCACCTTTTACAGGGTCTAAATCCACTTTGTTCTGCTTGGATAGCAGTATCATATATATTTACATTTTTTTGCATCGGTATTTTAGACTTGCAAGATGGACGACAAAAAATATGTGTGCTTTTTACTGCATAGAAAAAAACACCGTCGAATGATTTATCGTTTGATACAATGGCATCCCAATATTGACTTTCCACTATTGCCTTCCTCCTTTTTGCTTAGTATATCTCAATAAGGAATTTACTTGTAGTGACAAAAGTCAATAATTATTTGATTTATTATTTTCGTGTTCAAGCTTCGTTCCTTCCTTCCTTAGAACAAGGTATATATAACCAAATAGCGATGAAGATAACAATATAAAACCAGAAAATATATAAACTAACTGCACACCGATGATATCAGTTAATATACCAATACCCATGATAGAGAAGATAAAGATGAATTGAATTAGGGTGGATTTTGCAGCTAGTATTTTTGTTAATGTTTTTTCATCTGCACTATTTTGATACATCGTTTCTTGCGCTAAATCCCTAATCTGATAAGAAGGTCCCATGAATACAACTAACAAGAGTGCAAAGTAAGCATTTGTTGTAAATCCATAAATAACGGTCAGTAAACCAAACAACATTGAACCTGCTAACATAAATAAAGTTAAGCGCCCTTTCATTGAACTTGATAAGCGGTAGACTAAGAGGCCTCCTACAATTGTTCCAAGATAATACCCACCGTTAATGTAACCCCACCAAGCGTCTCCCTTTCCTAATGCATCTTGCACAAAAGTTAAAGTGACAGCACCAATCCAAATGGTGCCTACCCATGATTCCATGATGTCCATGAACACTAATACCCTTGTTCCTTTATGTTGAAACAATAATTTCCACCCAGTGGTTAGCTTTTTGATCATGCTTTCTCTTATATGAACTTCTGTATCTTTGATGCCTTTAATGAATAATAAACTGAACATGGATAATAAAGTTAGAAAAAATGTAAAAAACAAAGTAAATTCTTTACCAAACAGTGCCAACATGAGTGCACCAAATGTCCAGCCTGCAAATAAAAAGGTTTGATCAATTGTAGATATAAAACTGTTTGCCTTTACTCTTTCAGTTTCAACTACGACGGAACGTACAATTGAACTTTTTAATGGCGAAAAAAATCCATTAAAAAATGACATACCAGCTAATAAGAAAAATAATAACAAGAAAATAGTGAACGATAGTTTTTGATTCATTAACGTGTATAACCCTAGTAAAATCAAAAGTTGCATGCATTGTGAAAACTTTAATATGGAGGTTGATTTGTATTTGTCAGATATCATTGGTAAATATATGCTGCTTAACATATGGCTAACCATACTAATTAAGGTGACAATTGTAGCAAGTGCAGTAGATCCTGTTTCATTTTTTAGGTGCAAAACAATAGTCATTGTATACAAAGCAAAAGCGAGGTTTGTAGCAGTTTGACTAACAACCAATGCATAAAAGGAACGATTCATCGTCTGTTTACCTACTTTCTAAACAATAATGTATAATATGTAGCTGTATTTATTATACTTAGATATATCTCAACAAACATTCGACGTAAGTTTTAGTTTTTCTACGACTTTAGTTGTAGTTGTAAATCTCTGAAATAGTAGTCAAAAAGATTATTTTCAGCTGTATAATTTTATTTTGGTAATGAGTAAATGGAGTAAAGAAGGACTGTGGTAATGAATTAACGCACCATAAGTTATCCATTCAGGAATGTGTTAACATGGTAATACAAGGAGGTGATGACATTGATTATGCTTACATTTCCATATCATCCAACGTGAATTGGCTTTGATTAACTAATAGTTTCCATAATGATTTTTTATGGGCTACATAATCATGCTTATTTGTTTTTTTATTTACTAGAATTTAACTATATCATTGGAGGTATATTTATGTTAAAAAAGAAGTTATTCCCTCTTTGTATGTCTGTGGCTCTAGGAGCTAGTATTTTTGCTGGATCAATTACAGCTGGCGTAAATGCTACGGACGTACAATCTACTTCTAGCACGTTTGATTTATCAGTAGCAAATGATGAGAGATTAATAGAAATGTTGAAGAAGAATGGTACGATTGATCAGGATGCAAGCACTGAAGAAGCATATAAAGCTTTATCAAAGTACTTAAGTAACCGTTCACATTCTGATAGTTCAGAAAAAGGTGAATTAGCAGAATTTGAAAAGAAACGTAATGACACATTGATGAACAAAGCATCAAACAATGGATTGTTAAACGGAAAAGGAAATAAACTAGGACAAAAAGATGAAGTGGATTCAGTGAAACTTGAGAAATGGAATGGAAAAGAAAGACAAGATAATGTTCTTATTCTATTAATAGATTTTCCAGATTTCCCTCACAACAACATTCAACCTGATGAAACAGATATGTACTATGAAGATTACAGTGTAGAACATTTTACAAACATGGCGTTTGGGGATAATGGATATGTTGGACCAAACGGAGAAACTTTAATCTCTATGAAACAGTTTTATGAGCAGCAGTCTGGTGGAAGTTATACAATTGATGGACAAGTTGCAGGTTGGTATACTGCAGAGCATGAAGCAGCATATTATGGTGCAAATAATGCATCTGACAATGATCAAAATCCAAGAGATTTAATCAGAGAAGCTTTATTAGCAGTAAGTCAAGACCCAACAATTGATTTGAAAGAATATGATCAAGAAGATCGTTATGATTTAGATGGTGATGGAGATTTACGCGAGCCTGACGGTCTAGTTGATCACTTAATGGTAGTTCATGCAAGTGTTGGTGAAGAAGCTGGTGGAGGTAGTTTAGGAGAAGATGCGATCTGGTCACATCGTTCTAATTTGCGCAGTGTATTCTCAATGCCAGGAACATCGGCTGATGCAGATTACTGGGGTGGAGAAATGGCAGCATATGATTATACGATCCAACCAGAAACAGGTGCTACTGGAGTATTTGCACACGAATATGCACATGATTTAGGATTACCGGATGAATATGATATTTTCTACACAGGACAAGGTGAGCCAGTTTCATATTGGTCCATTATGTCAAGCGGAAGCTGGGCAGGTCTTGTTCCAGGAACTGAACCGACTGGATTCAGTGCATGGGCTAAGGAGTTTCTACAAGCTACAATGGGTGGAAATTGGTTGACAGGAACAACAGTTCATATCGATGATATTGATGAAGATGGAATTGAAGTTCTTTTAGATCAAGCTAACTCTAAAGGTACTAATGACGATGCAGTACGTATCGATTTACCAAACAAAGTAAAACAATTTAACGAACCATTTAGTGGTGAATATGAATATTTCAGTGGTAAAGGTGACGAAATAAACAACTCAATGTCAACTTCGCTAGATTTGACAGCTGCTTCAAGTGCTTTGTTAACATTTAAAACTTGGTATCAAATTGAGTTGGATTGGGATTATGCATCCATCCAAGTGAAAGAAGAAGGCTCTAATGAATGGGTGTCAATCCCAGGAAACTTAACTACAGATTCTGATCCAAATGATCAAAACCCTGGTTATGGAATTACAGGTCACTCTGATGGTTGGGTTGACGGAGAGTTCGATTTATCAGACTTTGCAGGAAAAGCAATCGAGTTGAGATTCAATTATTGGACAGATGTTGCTTACATTGATCCAGGATTTTATGTAGACGATATTTCTATCGAACTTGATGGAGAAGTTGTAGTGTTTGATGATGCAGAGGTAGAAAGTGCCTTTGAATTTGATGGTTTTGATAAAAGTGATGGTACGATAGAATTTAAGCATTATTATTTGCTTGAATGGAGAAGTCATGATGGTGTTGACGAAGGGCTATCTCACATTAGTCGTGGTGATAGTGTTATGGAATTTGAACCAGGTTTGTTAATTTGGTATGCAGATGAATCCTTTGATGCTAATTTAGTTGGTGATCACCCTGGGGATGGTTTCCTAGGTGTAGTTGATGCCGATCAAAATGTAGTAAAGACAAGTGAGAATTCTCCTGCGATTACTAGATATCAAGTTCATGATGCTACTTTTGGACTTCAAAAAGATGAAGGTATGTATTTAGAATTATCTAATGAAACAATTAAGGATAATCATACTGCGATTCAGCCCATGTTTGATGATAGTGTATCATATATTAGTTCCCAAATTCCAGATGCAGGACGTAATGTTCCTGAATATGGTTTGAAGGTACGTGTAATTGGTGAAAGTGATGATTTAAGTGCAGCAAAAATTATCATTTTTAAAGATTAAAATAAGTTTGATATAACGAAATAAAATAACCTCTTGAGATATTAACTCAAGAGGTTATTTATATGCAGAAAAGTATGATTATTTGGGTAACTCATAAATATTCTTGTTATATGTTAGTGTAATCTCCTTTAAAAAAAGAAAAAGAGGTGACAAATGAAAGCACTTAACTTCATATTATCACCCAAAATAAAAGGAAAAAAATGATTATGTTTATTTTAACATGTTTAATTCTCTAAATCTACATATTTATACTGTTTATTTTATTTTTATACATAACTTTTACCAATGGTCAATTTTAGTTTCATAAATGATATTTAATCTACTTAGCAACTAATAATAAATTGTCAGATAGGATAGTTATAAAAAGTGAATAGTTAGACAAGAAAGTTTTCCAACTAGAAAAACAGTATAGAAATAGTTTTACTTCATGGCATAGTTATCAGTTAGAAAAAAGAAATTTATCACAATTTTTTCTCTTTTATTGGTATAATAAATGTAATGTTGAATGTAAATTGAATGTAAAGTAGAATGCTTAATCTTAAACATCTTGCATTTTTTTTCAACTAGTGGTAGTATTCTTATATCAAGTGAGTTTTTTAAAGTAAATAACATTTCCTTCGGGGTAGGGTGGAATTCCCAACCGGCGGTGATACTTTTTACGGAACCCGTAAAATAGTTCAGTCCGTGACCCGTGTTATGTTTCATTTCATAACCGGTGGATCTGGTGAAACTCCAGAGCCGACAGTAAAGTCTGGATGGGAGAAGGAAGGCGTAAAAGACTTTTTAGGATGTGAATTTATATTGTCTTAATCAAGGCTTTATAGATCTTATTTTCCTATGAGTACTTTGTTGAAAATATAAATCAAAGATATTGTTAGTTTTTGGGTATCTTTATGTACTTTTTTTCACAAAGTAAATAAGTTTATTTTGTGCTTCATGCAATTCACATATAAATTTATTGAAGTCATTAGCTTTCACATACCATTTAAGCCCCTTTTTTAAAAAGGGGCTTTTTAGTTTTAAATGAATAAATTCATTTTATAGTTTAAATTAGAACTAGGATGGTGAACATGTGAATCAATTAAATGATGAAACCTATATGAAATTAGCACTACAAATGGCTGAAACAACAAAAGGGCAGACAGAATTAAATCCAGTTGTAGGCTGCATCATAGTCAAAAATGGCAGGGTAGTCGGTATGGGAGCCCATTTAAAAATGGGTACAGCACATGCAGAAGTTCAAGCTTTACGAATGGCAGGAGAAGAAGCTGAAGACAGTACTGTTTATGTTACGCTTGAACCATGCAGCCACCATGGAAGAACGCCTCCATGCGCCGAGCGTTTAGTAGAAGAAAAGGTGAAACGAGTTGTGGTGGCTTGTAAAGATCCCAATCCGAATGTAGCTGGTCGTGGTATTCAAATATTACAAAATGCTGGAATTAATGTCGAAGTCGGATTGTTGGAGCAAGAAGCAATTCAATTGAATGAAATGTTCAATAAATACATTACTACAAAAATGCCTTTTGTTACTTTAAAAACAGCATCTACATTAGACGGTAAAATTGCCTCTAAAACAGGAGACAGCAAGTGGATTACAAATGAGGGCTCACGTGAATATGTCCATTCATTAAGACATCAACATCAAGCGATCATGGTGGGAGTGGAGACAGTCATTGCAGATGATCCGTCCCTTACTACGAGACTGGTTGTTGAAGGAATACACCCTATACGAATTGTAGTAGATTCCAATTTAAGAACGCCAATATCTTCAAAAGTAGTGCAAGATCACACGGTAAAAACAATCATGTTATCAACTGAAAATGTATCTGAAAATAAAATAAAACAATTTGAAAAGCTAGGATCGGAAGTATTGAAATGTGGAAATGAAGAACAGGTCAACTTACCATTGGCTTTACAGCAACTAGCTGAAAGAGGAATTGGTTCTATTTTATTAGAAGGTGGAGGGCGTTTGAATGGGGCTATGCTTGAAGCACAGCTAATCGATAAAATCATTTTATTTTACGCTCCCAAAATCATCGGAGGCGAGCTTGCACCAAATAACTTTAGTATTACAGGATTTGAAAAAATGAGTGAGGCGATTGTTTTAGAAAACATGCAAACAAAAACCTTTAAAAATGATATATGTATTACAGGGTATCCTAATTATGGAGGTGGGAAGATCTAATGTTTACTGGAATTATAGAAGAAATTGGATCGATTAAAAACATTACTAAACATTCACAGACGATGATAATATCCATAAATAGCAAAAAAATGCTTGAAGATATTCACCTCGGGGACAGCATCTCTGTAAATGGAGTTTGTTTAACAGTAACTCAGTTTGACCAGTCTTCATTCTCGATGGATGTTATGCCTGAAACATTTCGAAAAACAAACTTATTTCAATTGTCTGCTGGGTCCAAAGTCAACTTAGAAAGAGCAATGGCTGCAAACGGCCGTTTCGGAGGACATATTGTTCAAGGGCATGTAGATAGTACAGGTGTAATTAAAAGTAGAGAAAACGAAGAAAACTCAGTTGTGTTTACAATAGAGCCATCTACGCAAGATATTTTTAAATATATTATCCCGCAAGGCTCTATTACGTTAGACGGAATAAGTCTCACGCTAGTAAATGTAACAGGTACAACATTTAGTGTTTCCATTATTCCACATACTATAGAGGAAACGGTATTGCAGTATAAATTCCCAGGAGATACTTTAAACATTGAGTGTGATATTTTAGGGAAATATATTCACCATTTAATGAAAGGCAATAAGGAACAGAATAAAACCGAAAACAATATTTCTAAGCAACTGCTTGTGGAAAACGGATTTATATAATAACACCCAAAAAGGTGAAGTGAAGCATGTAGTATTGTAGCATATGCCTATTTCTTTTCGGGGTCTGAAACTAAAAAAAGTTGATGTTGAATTTTAATTTGTGAAGGAGGATTTAGAAATGACGGAGCCAATTAAATTAGATAAAATAGAAGAAGCGATTTATGATTTAATGTTAGGAAAAGTAGTAATCGTAGTGGATGACGAAGATCGTGAGAATGAAGGAGATTTCATTGCTTTAGCAGACAAAGCAACACCAGAGGTCATTAATTTTATGATTACAGAAGGAAGAGGATTGGTTTGTGTGCCTGTGTCACAGGAAAAGGCTCAAAAATTGGATCTACATCCAATGGTAGAGCAGAACACAGATTTTCACGGAACTGCTTTTACTGTTTCCGTGGATCATATGGATACAACGACAGGAATCTCTGCACCAGAAAGATCCAGAACAATCAAAGCACTTATAGATCCGAAAGCAAAACCCCAGGATTTCCGCAGACCTGGACATATTTTCCCTTTAGTTGCTAAAAAAGGTGGGGTCTTAAGACGAGCAGGGCATACAGAGGCTGCTATTGATTTGGCACGTTTATGTGGAGCGTCTCCAGCAGCTGTCATATGTGAAGTCATTAAAGAAGACGGTACAATGGCAAGATTGCCTGACTTGAAAAAGATTGCAGAGAAGTTTGATCTTAAATTAATTACGATAAAAGATCTAATTCGATACAGAAATGAAAAAGAGCAGCTTGTAAACCGTGAAGTAGAAGTGAAAATGCCAACTGATTTTGGACTGTTTAAAGCTGTAGCTTATACAAACCTTGTAGATTCAAAAGAGCATGTTGCTTTAGTAAAAGGAAATATTGATAGTGATCAGCCCGTGATGGTACGTGTGCATTCAGAATGTTTAACAGGAGATGTATTTCATTCTCACCGATGTGATTGCGGACCACAGCTAGCGGCTGCATTGAAACAAATTCATGAAGAAGGATCTGGCATTCTTTTATATATGAGACAAGAAGGTCGAGGTATTGGGTTAATCAATAAGTTAAAAGCATACGAATTGCAAGAGCAAGGTCTGGACACTGTGGATGCAAACTTGAAATTAGGTTTTGCTCCAGATCTTAGAGATTATGGCATAGGTGCGCAAATTCTGAAAGATCTTGGAGTGAGAAAAATCCGTTTGTTAACGAATAATCCAAGAAAAATCACAGGACTAGAAGGATATGGCATGCAAGTTGTCGAACGTATTCCTTTACAAATAGAAGAAAATGAGGATAATACTAATTATCTGCATACGAAACAGAGTAAGTTAGGCCATTTATTAAAATTTTAATAACAAATATAATTTGAAAATTGAAAATAGAACTAGGAGATGGAATAATTATGACAAACATATATGAAGGAAACTTAGTATCAGAAGGTTTAAAATATGGAATCGTAGTAGGGCGTTTCAATGAATTTATCACATCTAAATTATTAGGTGGTGCGCTTGATGCACTTAAAAGGCATGGGGTGAAAGAGGATGAAATAGATGTGGCTTGGGTACCAGGTGCATTTGAAATTCCCCTTATTGCTCAAAAAATGGCTCAATCCAATAAATATGATGCTGTAATAACCTTAGGTACAGTAATTAGAGGCTCTACTCCTCATTTTGACTATGTTTGCAGTGAAGTAGCTAAAGGAGTTTCTGGAATTAATCTAAAAACAGGTATTCCAACTATATTTGGGGTGCTTACAACAGATTCAATTGAGCAAGCGGTAGAAAGAGCAGGTACAAAAGCAGGGAATAAAGGTTGGGAAGCTGCAGCGGCGGCAATTGAAATGGCAAATTTAAGTAAACAATTTGAAGGGTAATGAAGCGCTTTGTCTGTACAATATAAATTAGAAAAATTCGAGGGTCCGCTTGACCTATTACTTCATTTAATCGACAAATCTGAAATAGATATATATGATATCCCTGTAAAGGAAATCACAGAACAATACATGGGATATTTGAAACAAATGGAAAAATTTGAACTGGAAATTACCAGTGAGTTTCTTGTGATGGCTGCTACGCTTTTATCTATTAAAAGTAAAATGCTGCTTCCTAAACCACCGCCTATTGATTTGGAATTAGATGAAGAAGATATGGAAGATCCACGAGAAGAATTAGTGCGAAAATTAATTGAATATAGAAAATATAAATCCATTGCGGATCATTTAAGAGATCAAGAGCTGGAACGGAGTTTAATCTATTCTAAAGAACCTGATGATCTTAGTCATTTCATCTCTGAGACGGTAGAAAATCCAGTTGAAGGATTACATCTTGCTGATTTGATTATTGCATTTAGCAAAGTGATTAAAAAAGTAGAGAGAAGACAATCAGTTGCTACCATTCGAAGAGATGAAATTTCTGTAAAGGATCGTATTCTTGAAATGATCGGTTTTTTTAAACAAAGTGAAAGTAAAGTGCTTTTTTCCACTCTGTTTAAAAATGATGTTAACAGGGATTTTATAATAGTAACCTTTTTAGGGTTATTAGAATTAATGAAAATGAAAAAAATAATTTGTTATCAGCATGGTTCATTTGATGACATCGTGATTGAATACATAGACAAGGAGGAAGCTCATGAACTCAACACAGATGAAATCGATTATTGAGGGTTTGTTGTTTGTATCTGGGGATGAAGGCATCGATGTAAAACAAATTGCAAAAGTACTCGAACAAGAGGATAAAGTAGTAATCGATGTGTTGAAGAGCATGAAGTCAGATTATGAAAAGAAAAAGAGGGGCATTCAAATATTAGAGCTTGCTGGTTCTTATCAATTTACTACAAGGTCTGAACATGCTCCGTATTTTCAGCGTTTGGCTCACTCTCCTTCAAGGGCTACATTATCACAGGCTGCATTGGAAACCTTAGCAATTATTGCATACAAACAGCCTATAACTAGAGTTGAAATAGAAGACATTCGTGGTGTTAAATCTGATCGTGCTATTCATACTTTAGTCGTTAAAGGACTAATCCATGGTGTAGGAAGAGCAGAGACTCTGGGAAGGCCCATATTGTACGGAACAACAAAACAGTTTTTAGATTATTTTGGCATCAATAGCCTGAAAGATTTACCTGATCAAGACACGTTTGAAAATCACGATAACTTAGAGGAAGAAACACAAAAGCTTCTTGAAAAAATGGGAATGCAGCAAATGACAATGAATGATTTTGATGATAAGGATTAAAATTAAAAAGCTCTAAACCAAATGAAATGGTTTAGAGCTTTTTAATTTGCGTATGTGTATGAAAAAAACTTGGAAAGTTATACTAACCTTATTGGATGTTTTTGTAAACATGTTCTAGCGGGAGGTATATTTTAATGTTTTGGTTTTGGGGGATCGTCATAATTTGCATACTAACCATCTTTTTTATATGGTTTATTTCCACCTTTATACAAGTGAATATATCGTTTAAACGAATTCATGAGGATGATCGATTTTCAGTTGATATTTATTTATTAAGACGTTTATTTCATTATAATTATGAAATTTCACTTGTTGAATTTAGGAATGTTTTTGAAGGGGTGGAGCTTAAATCCACTCGAACAAAATCGAAAACTAATGAAGAGCCTCAAGCTGATTCTTTGATTACACCCAAAAACATATGGGATTATTTGAAACATACAAAGGAACTAGTCACACATTTTGTAGGAATGTATAAATGGATCTCACAATCTATGTCTTATGTTCATTGTACTCATCTAAAATGGAAAACCAGCATCGGGGTTGGGGAAGCTCCCGAAACTGCAATGATTGCAGGAATTGTATGGGGAGTGAACAGCAATGTCTTAAGCTCTTTTGTGAATAAAATCAGAATGGATGCTCAGCCTCATTTAGAAGTAAATCCTTTATACAATAAAAATGATATCTATATTGAAGTGGAATGTATACTTAAAATTCGGATAGCACATGCTATTCTTGTTGGAATATATTTTATGATTCGTATGTTAAAAGCAAAGGGAGGCTTCAAAACATGGAAGAACATCCTATCCAAGGTTTAATGAAAACAGCGATGGAAAATATAAAAGAAATGGTGGATGTGAATACGATAATTGGCGATCCTGTAGAAACGCCTGGTGGCAGTATTATTTTGCCTGTTTCGAGAGTGGGATTTGGGTTTGCGGCCGGAGGAAGTGAATTTGTTATTCATAACGAAGGTGATTCGGAGGAATCAGAAACTCAGACAAAAATGCCTTTTGGTGGAGGAGCTGGAGGGGGAGTTTCTATCGTTCCAATCGCATTCTTAGTAGTTGATAAAGATGGAGTGCAACTTGTATCGCTGGATAATCAAACTCATCTATTTGAACGGATCATCGATTCTACACCTCATTTGATGGAAAAATTACAATCTATGTTTAAAAAAGAAGAAAAAAAAGAAGATGATCATTTACATGATCCTGAGCCACCGATGATGTAAGAAAAATAAAATGTAGGGCATAAAGAAGCTACTCAAAACTATTGATGAGTAGTTTTTTTATGCTTCTATATCCCCTACTGTCTTTTTATCATTTATCAAGAAATGGTCTATTTCCTTGGGACAAACATACAGGCTGTTTCATTAGATATGAATAAAATAGCTATATCTAAAGAAAAGGAGGGGATAAAAAGAATGAACAAATATTTCTTAAAGGGTCTAGCCGCACTGGGATCAGGGATTGCTATATTAGGTGGGCTCGGTGCAGCGATTGGAATAGGAAATGCAACTGCTTTTGCTGTTGAAGCTATTGCAAGACAACCTGAAGTTGCAGATCAAATTACAGTTACTTTATTATTAGGTAATTTATTTATGCTGACAACAGTGCTGGCCTCATTTACTGTGTCCATTTTATTATTAAAAATTGCAAAAGAATAAAGAATAAAGAATAAAGAAGGTGGGACGAATGCCCACCTTCTTCTGTTATAGTTACTTTAATGCAGTGCGCTCAATAATACACTTTTCCATGATTCACCAAATTGATCTGAAAAAATGATCTTTGTCTCTTGGTCATTACCAGCTTGTAATTGTTTTGTATAATAGTCTGTTTCTATTTTAATTCTTCTAAAATCACCTTTATTCAGGTCAAATATGATTAACTCATTTTCATTAGGACCGGAATGTACTGAAAAATACATAACGTTTTGATGATAAAGTAAATTTCCTAAATAATTATCATTTTGATGAAATAATGTACTTACTTCATTAGTGATAATGTTAATTTTTAATAATTTATAACCTTGTATTAAATATATGACTCCATTTTGTTCGTCTATATAGAAAGTACTTTCTCCAAATGAAGTCCCATCCCCCTCTTTAGAACTTCTTGGAAAAGATATAGTTTTGAGCCAATTTCCCTCTGTATTGAAAATTAACATCCGATCATCGAATAAAATCGAAATTTGCTGGTTCATGTTAATTAGTCTAGGTTTTGAGTTTGCAGCATAGTTTGAACCAACGAAAAAATTTCTGTATAATCCAGTATCTGTATTATATTGGATGAGCGTATTATAATATAAAAACCATTTTATATTGCTTTCAGAATTTTGATAAAGATGATCTTTATCAAAACTCTTTTCCTCCACTATATTACTTATAGGCGGGTGAAACTCTTTTAGTTGTGCATTTATTAGGTTTAAATTTGTATCTAAAAATGTAACACCAGCAATGCTCTCAATCTGCAAATGACCTTCCTCGTTCATATTTATTTTTTCAGGTAAATGCACTCCATACTCACCTATAATTTCAAATTGCTCATTTAATTTTAAGATGCGATGACTATATGTATCTGCAATAAACCAATTCTCATCGAATTTAGTAAAGTCTTGAGCAGTCTTTACATATAAATAGGATTCAAAAGCCATATGATTTGAAGTTTTAATCGGAAGATCAGCGATTTCAATTAACTCACCGTTTTGTAATGTATACAAAGAAGTTCTACTAATGACATACCATTGATTTGAAATTTCTTTTCTCGTAGCTTCAAAACTAATATCTCCGCATCCAAATAGACATATTTTATCTTCGGCTTGTAGTAATGTTTCAGGAAACAGTTCTTCATCTATAGGAAAAAATTGTGATGGAAGCTCTGCTAATATTTTTTCGGGTTCAGTATCCTTTTTTTCGAGTTCATCCATTAATTTTAAATCAGTATCGTGAACCCATAGAGAATGATTTTTATGTAATGTTTGTTCTATTTGCTCTACAGGTGAAACATATTTTGATAAATCATATAATGATAAGTATTGATAACCATCGGCTGTTTCAAATTTGAATAGTGTATTGGACTGCTCTATGAATGTAACATCTTTTAAAGAATAAATATTGCTCTTGAACTGATATATATCTTCATCCCAATCATATTTGTAACGAATGAAATGGAGCTCATCCTCTTTGATTTTATAGAAGGAAACGTTATCGCGATAACTAAAAAATATGTTCCATTCATCTTGCTTCCATAATAGTGAGTTTTGTGAGAGTCTGTTGTCATTTTTTGTAGGTAAAACGAAGAAGTTTTTACCTTGAGCATCTGTGACTAGTCCAATCGGATAACCTTTTCCATTACCATCAAACATCATTTTAAATTCATCAATCTTATAATCAACATACCTTCTGAATTGGAGATTACTATCTTGCTTAAAGTAAATGATTGTTCCTCTAACATCTTCAAAAGTGTATATTGTTGTATTATTTTCTGTAAATACAAATGTTTGAAATTGATCAAATTGATCAGGTTTAGATTGTCGATTAGGTTTCCTGAGCTCATATTGCTCCCTTGCTTCAATATAACTATTCCCATTATTATCATTCATAAATTCTAACTGTAAATTTTCAAATTGATGTTGTCCTGACTGATAAATGAGCTCATCAAAACCAAACATTTCATCGTCAATTGTCATATAAAAGAGATTAGGCTCACTAACGTAAGTCATTGTAAGAACCTCACCCGCTGAGTAATTATTTTCAATAATTTTAGTAACCTCAGGAAGTGCCCCTTCAAGATTTGAACAATCTACAGAATACCAAATAGGTGTTTTATTCCCCTCATGATCCATTTTTTCTCCACCCATTAAAATATGCGAATCATTAATCCAAAACTTCATATCATCTAGTGTTTGTTCGAAAGCTAATAAATTGATAACGTCTAACCCTTCATTTGTTGGAAAGATATACCTCAATTCATTAGATTGAACATAAAGTGCACCTTTATCATCATCAACGAATAATACGATTGGATCTTCAGTGTAAGTATAAGATAGAGGTGTGTCGTTTACTCTATTCCAACTTTGAATTTCCTGCCAATCAGGAATGGCTCTAGAAGTTTCTTGAATAATTTCATTTTCCTCTATTGTTTCGGTAGTTTTCTTTTCTAAATCAGTAACAAAAGTCTCATTTTCTTTTCCCCAATACCAAATCATGCTGGAAATCAGAAACGTAAAAATGAATAAAGTAAATAATAATGAAGTCTTTTTGCTCATCATATTCCCCCTTTCTTTATATGATTTTAGCATAAAGTGAACCTTTCTTTTGAAAAAAATAGAAAACATAACCTAGTAGAACAAGCATATACATGTACAAATAATAGTACAACCATCGGATAGAGAAATGGAGGCAGTTATGAAAAGGTTACATGTACTTGTCGTTTTAGTATTAATGATCAGTCTGACAACCCCCTATTTTTCATTTCATAGTGAAGCTTCATCTGAAGTCCCTACTTCAGCTGAGTCTTATGCATTGATTGATGTGGAGTCTGGTCGTATTTTAGCCAATAAAGATGGCGATAAACAAATGCTAATTGCAAGCATTACAAAAATTATGACTGCAATTGTAGCGATTGAAGAAGGGGATTTGGCTAGTAAGGTAAACGTAGGTAAAAATGCTTACAGAAAAGAAGGGTCTTCGATTTATTTGAAATTAGGAGAGCAGATGAATCTGGAGGACATGATTTACGGTTTAATGCTAAGATCGGGAAATGATGCTGCAACCGCAATAGCTGAGCATGTAGGTGGATCAATTGAAGGTTTTGCTTACTTAATGAACAAAAAAGCGGACGAAATTGGTATGCAAAACTCACACTTTATGAATCCCCATGGTTTGAATGAGGAAGGACATTATTCCTCGGCAAATGATATCGCTAGATTGACAGCTTATGCTTTAAATGATCCTCTTTTTCAAGAGATCGTTGGGACGAAGGTGAAAAAAGTCCCTAATCCTCATGAAGAATGGGATTATACATGGTACAACAAGAATAAAATGCTCTCATTATATGAAGGCGCTGACGGAGTTAAAACAGGGTATACAAAAAATGCTGGTCGTTGTTTGGTTTCCTCAGCTACAAAAAATGGTCAGCAGCTCGCAGTTGTAACTTTAAATGACCCGCATGATTGGGTGGATCACAGTCGGTTATTGGATTATGGATTTGAAACTTATCCTGAACATTACATTATAAAAGAAGGAGAATCCATTCAAGGTCAGCCATATGTTGCTGGTAAACCCTTTATCTATCCACTAACACAGGAGGAGATTGCAAATCTAAATCAAAAATTAAAATTGGTGATTCCTGAATCTGTGGACTATAGACTTGGTAATAGAGGTAGTTTGGAATTCATGTTAAATGATAACAAGATTGGTTCAGTTCCTATATTCGAACAAGCGAAGGAAAGTAATCTAAATATACAAGAAACTTATCCATCCTCAACTTATTTAGGAGTTTTAATAAATTTAGTGAAGGAATTGTTCACATGGTAAATTATATATGGTTATTTTTCATAGTGGCTGGGTTCATTGCCGCAGCATTACAAGGAAATATTGAATTGTTTTCTGAAGCAGTATTTGAAGGTGCAAAAACGGGTGTTACGATTTGTTTTAGTTTAATCAGCTTTATGGTTCTCTGGCTTGGTTTGCTAAGAATCGCAGAAGATGCAGGATTGTTGAAGAAACTAGCTATCTTGCTTCGTCCGGTTGTTCGATTTTTATTTCCAACAATCCCTAAGGATCATCCTGCAATTGGATACATTATGTCAAATATGAGCGCTAATATGCTTGGTTTAAACAATGCAGCAACTCCAATGGGGATTAAAGCAATGGAAGAATTACAAAAGATAAATCCAAAAAAAGATACGGCAAGCACGGCAATGTGTACATTATTAGCACTTAATACGTCAAGCATTACAATTATACCAATTACCATTATTGGGATAAGAATGGCAAATCAGTCTATGGATCCTTTTGAAATCGTTGGGACTACATTAATGGCTACGGCTATTTCTACAACTGCTGCTATATTAGTAGATAAATGGTATCAAAGAAAATCTTTGAGGAATGAATGAAAGTAATTATAATGTAAGAATTTACAGTACTGAAGGTGATTAAATGAATGGGGTAGTAACTTCAATTTCATTATGGGCTATTCCTGTATTCATTGTTTTTATTTCAATATATGCAGTAGCCAAAAAAGTCCCTGTTTACGAATCTTTTGTAGATGGAGCGAAAGATGGATTTGATACGGCGATAAAAATTATTCCTCATTTAGTAGGTATGATGGTTGCTATCAGTGTTTTTAGAGCATCTGGAGCAATGGATTTAATGCTGGGGTTTATACAGCCTGTTTTGAATTTGATCGGTGTTCCGAGTGAAGTGTTCCCACTAGCAATACTAAGACCTATAACCGGAACTGGTTCTCTAGCATTTACAACAGATTTAATCAAAGAGTTTGGTCCAGATTCTATGATTGGGAGGATTGCTTCTACTGTACAAGGCTCAACAGATACCACACTTTATGTTTTGACCGTTTATTTTGGAGCAGTAGGCATTAGAAAATCGCGCTACGCTCTCAAGGTAGGATTAATCTCCGATATGGTTGGTTTTGCCGCAGCAATTATTATTTGTTTTTTCGTGTTTGGCAATTAAGTAATCGTCATAAACTGGCTACTGTCCAAGAAGCTTCTTCCATTACAAATTGGGAGGAGCTTTTTCTCACGCAAATTATTTTACACTCATATACTGTATTCACATCAGTTGATATGAGGTGATTTATGGTATATCAAGGCATCGTTATCCACCACTCTATTTGTCCTTCCATCAATGGGAAAGGATATGACTATTACATTACAAAAGACCTGAGTATTATTCCAGCTTCTGAAGCATCACTTGATTCAGAGTTTATCCATATATGTATAGAAGGAGACTTTACCGAAGTCAAGGAAATTCCGCTAACTGTTAATGAACAATTATTTTTACTAAAAAAACTGATTATACGGCTGTCTACTCTTCATGCTTTTTCTATTCATGATGTTTATGGGCATACACATCTATGTCCAGGAGAAGACTTTCCCTGGTCTGACCTTGTGATTTCTTCTGATAATGTATATCATTAGTCCTTGAGGTGATGTATCATGGAAAGACTGCAAAAAGTATTGGCAAATGCAGGGATTGCTTCCAGAAGAAAATCTGAAGAAATTATTTTAGCTGGCAGAGTGGAAGTAAATGAGAAAATAGTAAACACACTAGGGGTTAAGGTTGACCCGGAACAAGATATAATCAAAGTGGACGGACGTCTAATTCGAAGCGAAAGTAAGATTTATGTATTATTTCATAAGCCTAAAGGAGTAATAAGTAGTGTAAAGGATCCAGAGGGCAGACAGGTTGTTACGGATTATTTGAAAAAAATTAAACAGCGGGTATATCCTGTTGGACGTTTAGATTATGATACAGAGGGTTTATTATTGCTTACAAATGATGGGGAGTTTTCTAATTTAATGACTCACCCAAAACATCATATTGATAAAACGTACTTTGTTACTGTAAAAGGGGTTCCTCATGGCTCTCAACTGGATCGTTTAAAGGAAGGTATTGAGCTTGAGGACGGAAAAACGTCACCAGCAGAAGTGGAATACCATGATGTGAATCCAGACAAAAATGAATCGATTATTTCCATCACCATACATGAAGGGAAAAATAGACAAGTTCGCAGAATGTTTGAGGCTTTGTCAATCCAAGTGAAGAGACTAAGAAGAGTGCAATTTGGATTTTTAAATCTTCAAAGAGTTTCTAGAGGGAAATTTCGCTATCTTCAACCAAATGAAGTAAAGGAATTAAAAGATTTAGCACTTAGGACACATAAAATTCAAAAAAACGACTAAAAGATGAAAAATGTTTCGTTATAATAGGAATAGTGTCAGTATAAAATTGAACTAAAATTATTTTTCATTTGGACCTAGAAAGTATGGTGATGTCATGAAAAAGAATAAAAAATGGATTCAGTATGCCATTTTAATTCTATTTGTTGTGATTGCAGGAGTTACGCTGTTTAGTAGTGTCTTATCAAATGAGGATATTCCTGAAGTAGGTAAGATTGCACCCGATTTTACACTTGGAGGTTTAGATGGACAAGTATATAGGCTGTCAGACTTTGCAGGACAACCTGTCATTGTGAATTTTTGGGGGACTTTTTGTGAACCATGTGTAAGGGAAATGCCAGCGATTGAAGATATTTATAAAAAATATCAATCTAAGGATGTAGTTGTTTTAGGCGTTAATTTAAATGGTGAGCCTGAGGTTACTGTGAGAAGCTTTGTGAATCAAGTTGGAGTTACTTTTCCTATACTATTGGATAATAGGGTTGTATCTGAGCAATATGATGTGAAGTATTATCCTACTACTTTTTTTATAGATTCTAAAGGAAAGATTATAGAGAAAAAAATTGGTGAAATGAACGAGTCTTATTTAATTCAAACTGTGAATAAGTTGTTAGCTGAAAAGGAGTAATGCAATGATTCAGAATACAAAGTGTGAGTGTGGGCATCAAAATCCAGTAAATACAGTACTTTGTGAATCTTGCGGAAAGCCATTAATAGAAGATCAAAGCATGGAGCCGTTGGAAATGCGTTATGACGGGGTCGTACGCCGTTCTCAAAGAGGTACCAAATCGGTCATTGACGTAGTTTGGAGCTTCTTTTCTTCTGTGAAAGTAGCAATATATTTAATTTTTTTAACACTATGTGGTGCTTCTTTAGGAACGATCTATCCGCAAGAAAATACTTTTATTAATATAGACCCTGCTACATACTATCCAGAGACGTATGGCACGATGGGGGAAATATATTATACTTTAGGACTTTCACATACTTATGACTCATGGTGGTTTAAGTTGTTGTTGATTATGATAGGAACATCATTGGTCATATGCAGTTTAGATAGGGTACTGCCTCTATATAAAGCGTTAAGTAAGCAAAAAATTAGGAAACATGAACGTTTTATAAGTAGACAGAAAATAGTTTACACAGGAGAAATAAAGGGAATACAAGATGAAAAAGAAGCTGAGAAATGGGTGGAAGAATTTTCCGCTATCTTAAAAAAGAAATTCTACCGTGTAACTACTGATGGAAGTGCATTATTAGCAGAGAAAAATAGATTTAGTCGCTGGGGACCTTATATTAATCATATTGGATTAATTATATTTTTACTTGCAGTTTTATTGCGAATAATTGTACCTGGTTGGTATATGGAACAATATATGGACGTTTTAGATGGGGATACAGTCCAAGTGCCTGGTACAAATTATTACGTTGAAAATGAAGGTTTTACGGTTGAGTATTACTCAGAGGATGAATTAGCTGAAGAAACAATTGAAAAAGGAAAAGTTATTCCTGAACTGTTTGAAACGAAAGCAGTTCTTTATGAATGTGTGGAAAATTGTAATGATCCTTTTATGGAGCCTATACTTGAGGAAGTAACAAGGCATCCAATTCAAGTGAATAAACCTTTGAAGTATAATGGATTGCTTATATATCAAATGGGTTATGAAGAAACTCCTTTACTTCGTTCCGTCAATGCTACATTGAAAGGTAGAGAATCAGGGGAAGAATATGGACAATTTGTTTTGGAAATGGACAATCCAAAATCAAACTATGAGGTTGGAGAATATCAGCTAGAGCTTGTTAGTTATTATCCAGATTTTAAGTTTGAGAATGGTGTAGCTGGCACTAAATCTTCTGATCCAAACACACCTGCATTTATTTTTTCAATTACTGGACCAGGCCTGCCGGATGAAGGGGAAATTAATATGTACTTCCCAATTCCTCAACATAAAGTCATTTATCAGGAGGATCAAGTGAATGAAGCAGCAGGAAGTACTTTAGTAATTGATGTAGGGTCAATGCAAGATGTCGACTTTTCCATATACACCAGTTTTTTAAGTGCTAGAAAAGATACAATTTTACCGATGATTTGGGTTGGAGCTGCTATTTCTATGATCGGATTGATTATGGGTTTCTACTGGAACCATCGTAGAATTTGGATTCGAATGGATGGAAAACAATTGTTGTTAGGTGCACATTCAAATAAAAATTGGTTTGGGTTAAGAAAAGAAGTAGCTTTGGCTTTAGAAAAACAAGGAATTAAAGTAGAACCTAAGTCCTTAGAAAACGAGGTGAAAAAGAGTTGAGTTTAGAACAAGTAAGCAATACTGCTTTAATTGTTGCATTTTTACTATATATCATATCAGCTTTTTTATTTGTGATAGCCATTACAGGGAAAAAATGGAGTGATCGAGATCCGAAGGAACATACTTTACGTTGGAGTAAGCTTGCTTTTAGTGTAACGATTGTTGGATTTGTTTCTCAAATCATATATTTTATTACAAGATGGATCTATTCTGGGCATATTCCAAATGCAAATATGTTTGAATTTATGACATTGTTGTCCATGATGATCATTGTTGGATTTATTATAATATATCTTATTTATCGTTCAGCTGGCATAGGGGTTTTTGCACTACCAGTAGCCTTCATTGTACAAGCCTATGCCATGGTTTTTCCATGGGAAGCAGAACCTTTGATTCCAGCTCTTCAAGATAATTGGCTTAAAATTCATGTTACGACTGCAGCTCTTGGTGAAGCGTTTTTTGCTGTAGGTTTTGCAACTGGATTAATGTATTTGATTAGAACAGTAAACTTTACAGGAACATCTAAAAAAGACCGTCGAGCTACTAGAGGGATAGAATTTACAATCTTTGCTATTCTTGTTGTAGTTGGCTTTATAGGTTCAGTGTTTTTATTTAATGCTTTGGACTATCAAGCAGAGTTTTCTAAGGAAGTTATTGTTCCAGCAGAGGAATCTGAGTTAGAAATAGAGCAAGTAAATACTGAGGAAGTAAAATATACGCTACCTCCTATTGTAAAGCCATATAAAAGTGAAATTACATCTATGGATTCATATTTTGGAATTCAGAAGCCTTTAATGGAGGCACCATTCTGGATGAAGGGTGTAAACGCGGGTCGCAAATTAAATACTGTAGTTTGGGCATTATTAACTGGAACATTGCTTTATTGTTTGTTGAGATTGATTTTGAGAAAGCCAATTGGGGCTAAAATCCAGCCCATATTAAGCGATCTCGATCCAGAGGACTTAGATGAGATAAGTTATCGTTCCATAGCAATAGGTTTCCCTATATTTACTCTAGGTGCTTTGATCTTTGCGATGATCTGGGCACATATTGCTTGGGAAAGATTTTGGGGTTGGGATCCAAAAGAAGTTTGGGCACTCATTGTTTGGTTATTTTATAGTGTATATTTGCATTTGCGTTTATCCCGTGGATGGCAAGGTTCAAAATCCTCTTGGTTATCCGTAATTGGATTTTTAATAGTTATGTTTACTTTAGTTGGAGTGAATTTAGTTATAGCTGGATTACACTCCTACGCAGGAGTATAATATATATATATACCCAAAAAAGTGAAGAGTATCGTTGTGGTTTAGTTCTGGTACTTTTTCGGGGCCCAGAACAATAGATTCAAAGAAGTTAATTAAGTACTAGTTGGATTATAATGAACATATAAAGTGAAAAAGACATCTTAGAAATAATAACTTACGAATATACACATAAAGGTTACTTTATGATAGGAGTTGAGAGTATGTCTCATAAAAGTATGATTTTAGTTGTAGATGATGAAGAAAGAATTAGAAGACTACTTCGCATGTACCTCGAAAAAGAGGGTTATGCTGTAGATGAAGCAGAAGATGGTGAGTCTGCTTTAGAAATGGCAATTGAAAAAGACTACGATTTAATTTTGTTGGATTTGATGTTGCCTGGAATCGATGGAATAGAGGTGTGTGAAAAGCTTCGCGAGCATAAAGCTACTCCAGTTATTATGTTAACTGCTAAAGGTGAGGAAGCGAATCGAGTTCAAGGGTTTGAGGTTGGCACAGATGATTATGTAGTGAAGCCATTCAGCCCTAGAGAAGTTATATACCGTGTGAAAGCTATTTTACGCCGTTCTTCTGCGACTGCTTATTTAACTAGTGAAGATGGCTCTAGCAATAATATCGTTTTTCCAAATCTAATTATTGAGCATGATGCTCATCGTGTGACAGCTAACGGACAAATTATTAGCTTAACACCAAAGGAATATGAATTATTGCATTACTTAGCAGCATCTCCAGATAAGGTTTATTCTCGTGAAGAACTTTTAAAAGATGTATGGAACTATGAGTTTTTTGGAGATTTAAGAACCGTTGATACTCATGTGAAAAGGCTGAGAGAAAAATTAAATAAAGTATCACCAGAAGCAGCTTCTATGATTCATACTGTCTGGGGAGTAGGTTACAAATTAGAGGTGCCAAAATAAAGTGAATATTTGGAAAAGTGTAGTTGGGAAACTATGGATTACGATTATCCTACTTGTAGCTTTTGTAATCACATTTCTAGGTTTATTTTTATTAGTTTATATCGATGTGAATTTTGAAAGGAATTCACAAGAAATTAAATGGTTATTTGTCTATGCAGGAATTATTGGATTTTTGTTAACTACATTTTTTGCATTTTTCTTATTTACTAAAATTACACAGCCTTTGTTGCAATTAAAAAAAGCAGCAGACTCTGTTACAAAGGGTGAATATAAAACTCGTGTTGAGATTCGCTCTTCTGATGAAATTGGACAATTGGCCAGTCGATTCAATCATATGACTGAAAAATTGGATCAAACCATAAGAGACTTACACCACGAAAAAGAGCAATTAGATAGCATTTTACGCAGTATGACAGATGTTGTCATAACGTTTGATGCTTCTGGAAATATACTTCTTGCGAATCCGCAAGGGGAAAAGTTAATTGAACATTGGGCAGCTATTTCTTGGGAAAAATCCTTAGAAATCAATGTAATGAAATATATACCTGAACCGCTCCAACCTTTGTTCAAATCTGTAGTGGAAAACAATGAAGAGCAAACATCAAAGTTATATGTGCAAAATGATGTTTGGTCAGTTGTCATTACTCCATTATATGCTCAGGATGATTTGGTTCGAGGAGCTGTAGCTGTATTGAGAAATGTGACAGAAGAGGACAGGCTCGAGAAATTGAGAAAAGACTTTGTTGCGAACGTATCACATGAACTAAGGACTCCATTATCTATGCTTCAGGGATACAGCGAAGCTTTATTAGATGATATTGCAGGTTCCATTGATGAGAGAAAAGAACTGGCACAGATTATTTTGGATGAATCTTTACGCATGAGCAGATTAGTGAAAGATTTACTTGATCTCGCAAAAATGGAAGCAGGTCATCTTGAAATGAATTGTGAAAAAGTGAATATAACAAGTTTAGTAGAAAGAGTCACTCGTAAATTTTCAACTCTCGCAAATGAGCATAATGGTGTCTCTATAAAGCAGGATTTAGCTGATAAAGAGCTTTGGATTGAATGTGGGGATGAAGATCGATTGGAACAAGTTTTAACTAACTTGTTGGACAACGGTTTAAGACATACCCCTAAGGGAGCCTTTATTTTCATTCGAGCTTATTATGCTAAGAACAATGAAGGTGGGCCTACGATAAGGATTGAAATAGAAGATCAAGGTGAAGGGATTCCGCAGGAAGATTTACCTTATATTTTTGAAAGGTTTTATAAGGCCGATAAAGCTAGAACAAGAATTTTTTCTTCAGGTGGAACTGGTTTAGGTTTATCCATCGTTAAGAATATCGTTGAATCACATGAAGGGATGATACAAGCTGATAGCAAGGTCGGAAAAGGGACAACCTTTTCTATTGAACTTCCATGTAATGTTAGGGAACATACGCAATTAGAATAATAATTGAAAACCTGTATCTACTTGCGTAGATTACAGGTTTTTTTCTTTTTAATTTAATCTTTTTTATATTTGATTATAGTCCCCATAATAAAATCAATGAGGAAATGTGCAATGATTGGAACCCAAAGTGTTTCTGTCTGGATATAAATCCAGCCAAGCCCATAACTAATACTAAATACTAGTCCAGTCATCAACCAATGCTGCAAATAACGAATATGAATAGCTGCGAAGAGTATGCTTGTCCAATAAGGTCCAAATACATGTTGAATAGCTCCTCTAAATAATAGTTCTTCACATATTGCAACAACAAGTGAAATCACAAAAATATGCCATAAAGGACGGTTTTTGAAAATTCTTTCGTTGATTCCCCCATCATCAGAAACATCTTCAGGAACCCATCTAGATATCAACAAATCAAAAACAAGAACTGCGATGGCAAATCCAACTCCCCAAATTAAAGCTTGAGCGTAGGAAGTAGGAAGTGATAATACTTCTAAGACATTTCTTCCCTGAAAGAAAATAATAATAAGACCAATTAATAAAGTAAATAATTGAGTAAAGTATAAGTTATACAATAGCAGCTTATCGCTCATTTTATCGAGATTTACTTTTTTAAACTGTAGTTTTATTTTTAATTTATTTTTTTTCATTCCATCCCGCCTTTATTCTAATTCAATTAAATATATCTAATCATATTGAAAACCCTGCAGCATGGCCACAGCGGAAATTCCACCGCTGACATTTTTTACGTTATCAAATCCGTTATTTATTAAAAAATTACAAACATGCTGACTTCTAATTCCGTGAGCACAAAGAATATACAAAGTTCTATCTTTGGGCAGCTCTGTTAACTTTTCTGGTATGGTATTCATTGGATGTAATATAGCATCATCTAAGTGGTAGTAATCCCACTCCATCTTTTCTCTTACATCCACAATTATACCACCAAGCGATTTATTTTTTAATTTTTGAAAAAAATCAGCAGCGCTAATTTCATATGAGTTCATATTTATACACTTCCTTAATCGTTATATTCATTACTACTACTGTAAATGAAAAGAATTACATAAAGAAGAATAACCAATTTTCAATATTTATTCAAGAAAAAACATTGCAATTATACGGGCAATTGCTATAAAATAAGAAGTGGAAAGCGCAAGAAATGAATTAAGAGATACTTGCAAAAAGATTGAAATTGACATTGACATCCTGTCACAAGTCATGTTAAATTATGAATTATCAATTTCATATTATACAAACGATGAAGGAATTAAGCATAGCTAAAACTTCAGAGAGCCGTTGGTTGGTGAAAAACGGTGTTGAAACTATGTGGAGCACTCCTGAGTTATTATACTGAAACTTGAAAAAGTAAGTATAATCGGAAAAACCGTTAACCATGAGGTCAATGACCATAAAGATTGTTTATGTAAATAAGCAATGAAATAGGGTGGTACCACGAAAAGTAACTCTCGTCCCTATCATACGCACTACGTATGAGGATTGAAGGGTTTTTTTGTATTTCATTTACTTTAATTCTGTATAACTTTACTGTGTATATTAAATTTTTAATTACACGTTAAGGATAAATAAAAAATAGATAAGATTCAACTGAGGAGGAGAACCATACATGTTTAAAGTGTTAATTTCAGATCCAATCAGCGATTTAGGAATTCAAAAGCTTTTTGATGCAAGTGATGTAACGGTTGTTAAAGAGACAGGACTAAGTGAAGATGAACTTGTAAAAATTATCTCGGATTTTGATGCACTTTTAGTACGAAGTCAGACAAAAGTAACAAAAAGAATAATGGAGGCTGGATCCAAGTTAAAAGTAATAGGTAGAGCTGGTGTCGGTGTTGACAACATTGATTTAGAAGCAGCTACCCAAAGAGGAATCATTGTGATTAATGCTCCAGATGGGAACACGATCTCAACATGTGAACATACTTTTGCAATGATGATGGCCGTGTCTCGTAATATACCACAAGGTTATAAAAAGACGATTTCAGGTGAATGGGATCGCAAATCCTTTGTAGGGGTAGAACTTAACAACAAAGTACTAGGTATTATAGGAATGGGTAGAATTGGAACAGAAGTAGCAGAACGTGCAAAAGCTTTTAATATGAGCATTATTGGGTACGATCCTTTTCTTACAGAAGATCGTGCAGAGAAACTTGGAATTGAAAAAGGCAGTGTAGATGATATTGCTAAAAAAGCTGACTTTATTACTGTCCATACTCCTCTTACAAAAGAAACACGTCATATGATTTCTACAGAGCAGTTTGAGTTAATGAAAAAAGGAGTTCGAATTGTCAATTGTGCACGCGGTGGTATTATTGATGAGCATGCATTGATACATGCAATTGATCAAGAGATTGTTGCTGGTGCAGCATTTGATGTATTTGAGACAGAGCCTCCACAAAAGGATCATCCATTTTTAAATCATGATAAAATCATTGTTACCCCTCATTTAGGAGCATCAACAAGAGAGGCACAAGAAAATGTTGCTATTGATGTTTCTGAAGAGGTATTGAATATTCTTAGAGATAAACCATTTAAAAATGCTGTAAACATGCCTCATGTTCCTTCCAATGTTTTAAGAAAACTTCAACCTTATTTTTCTTTGGGAGAAAGGTTAGGCAGCTTTTTATCACAAATTACTAAAGATTCTATCGAAGAAATTCATATCAACTTCTCTGGAGAGTTGGCAGATGTTGATACTGCTCCTTTATCTAGAAGTATTATTAAAGGAGTGCTTGCACAGTATCTAGATTCTGAAGTGAATGTTGTAAATTCAATGCACCTTGCAGAAGCTAAGGGCGTTAAAATCATCAGACAAAGATCTTCAAGTACAAAAGGTTTTACTAACTTAATCACATTGACTCTAAAAACAAACAGTGGGGAAAGAACAATTGCTGGAACCTTGCTTAATGGTTATGGTGCTAGAATAGTTCAAATAGATCAATACCCTGTAGATATATCTCCTGAAGGTATTTTCATTTATATCTCACATCAAGATAAACCAGGTGCTATCGGAAAGATTGGTACATTATTAGGAGAAAATGAAGTGAATATTGCTACAATGCAAGTTGGAAGAAAAGTGGTTGGTGGAGATGCAGTAATGATCCTAACAGTAGATAAACAACCATCAAATACTGTTAAAAAATTATTAATCGATACGGATGGAATCGTTTCTGTTAATGAAATCATCCTGTAGTATACCCACAAAAGTGAAGTGAAGCTTAGAAGTATAATCCTATTACTTTTGCGGGGCCCGGAACATAAAAAGGCACCCCAAAAAGTGAAGTGAATTCAAAGGTGAGCAATCCGAATACTTTTCGGGGACCCCATGAACTAAATTTTTTGGCAAAAGTGAAGTGAAGCTTAGAAGTATAATCTAAATACTTTTGCGGGGCCCGGAAGAAAACATTCCACCCCAAAAAGTGAAGATTATTATAAAATTTTTATAACAAAAAAGCTCTATTCCATTCGGAATAGAGGCTTTTTTGTTTAGAGTGATTATTGTAAATTGTTTTGCTGAGCCTGATTATTTTGAGCTTGTTGCACTTGCTGCTGAGCTTGTTGCACCTGTTGTTGAGCTTGTTGAATTTGCTGCTGCTGTTGAGCATTTGTTGCAGCATTTTGTTGAGCTTGCTGCAATTGCTGCTGAGCTTGCTGAACCTGCTGCTGAGCTTGTTGAATTTGTTGAGGTGTTGCATTCATTTGACCTGCTTGTTGAGCAGCTTGTTGAGCTTGTTGAGCAGCTTGTTGAGCTTGCTGTGCAGCCTGCTGCTGGTTTTGTTGTTGTGCCATAGTGTATAGCGTCCTCCCAAGTGTTTTTTTCATGAACTGTGATTAGTTCATCAATATATAAAGTTCGCTAAAATACACTAATTTATTCATAATGTTTCACGTTTAACAATATTTTTGTATAAAAAAGTACATGAATTGATAAATATCCATATTTAGTCTAATAATTTGACGGAGTAATGAACCGTTTTTAGTCAATTATTCAGGAACATAATTTACGTCAACTGCTCTAGGGTCAACAAATCCGTAACCTTCTTCTTCAATTTGAGTTAATAAATCATCCAATGCCTCTACAGTCCAAGGTAATTCATGCATAAGGATATTGCTACCAGCTCTTAACTGTTCCAAAACTCTTTGAATAACTCCTTCAGGATATTGATATTGTTTAACCCAATCCTCTGATCCATTAGACCAAGTCATATATAACATTCCTTCTTCTTTCACCTTTTCTCTTAAATATTCATTTCCTTGACCATGTGGGGGTCTGAAAAATATGGGTGCTTCTCCTGTTAGATCCTCAACTATGGTCTGAAGATCGTCTATTTGCTGATTTATGATTTCTTTTGATTCATTTTTTAAACTTATATGATCCCAAGAATGATTGCCAATGATTTGTCCTCTGTTATGTATGAGTTCTAATAATTCAGGGTTTTGTTCTATTCTAAATCCATTTACAAAAAAGATTGCTTTAGCTTCATGTTTGTCAAGTATGTCTAACATTTTGGTTAACATTTCTTCATCTTTGGGTCCATCATCAAAGGTTAAAAGTACGATGTTTTTATCTATAGTATCGTCTTTTGGCTTGATATCATAAATCCCATTCATGTAATAATCCAAAGCAATTGGCTGTTCAATGACTTCAATTGTTTCTTTTACTTCCACATCAACTGTTTCATCAGATTGATTTTCAGTTTCGATTTCAGTATTCTCTACATCTTCTTCTTCAATTAGTATCACTTCGGGGGGCTCTACTCCATTTGGATCGATTGATGTTTCGACAGGCTTTTGACCACATGCAGATAATGTCAAACTGAGGGAGATGAGGGAAACTATAGCTACTTTCATTTTCATTTTTCTGTATCCTCCTGTTGTATTATTTCAATTTATCTTTATTTTACCATGTGAATTGTAAAAAGTAATCGATTTTTTTCTCCATTTATGTTGGTTTTTTTCTATCCATAAATTACTTTTTATTTTCTGAATGTTTGGCCTTTGAATTGAAAAAAATAATGTTGAAAAAAGTAATAAGAATGGAGGTTTTAATTCATGATTCGAAGCTTTTTAATGGGTGGAGTCCTTGGAGCTGCTGCAGCAATTTATTTAAATCAAAGTAACAATAGAGCGATGTTAATGGCAAACATGGGTAAAATGACAAATTCTATGAGTGATATGTTTGACACAGCTACTGAGAAAATGAAAGAAATTACATTTGAAAAAATGACAAACAACATGGATGGAAATTTTAATGATATAACTGCTGGTAATGATGATCAAGGAATGGAGCAAATCCAACAGATCATAAATGAAGATCCAGATGTAAAAGCAGAGTCTGAAAAAATTCTAGAGGAAAATGACAGTTCAATAACTCAGTAATTTTTGTCTTTGAGGAAAATTAATTATTATTTTAATTCTACATTATCTCATTAGTTCATTATTTATTTATCTAGTTCCAAATCCGATATTTCCTTCTAAAACGTGAAGAGAAATATCGGATTTAAACTAATGAAGGTTTAGATTTGATTAAGTTGTTTTGTATTAATAATAAATAGCTGTGTTAGATGGAAATATAGTGAGTTGTCATATAAAAAATCATTTTCATTTTTTAAAAATTGAAAATGATTTTTTTTGATTTTTAGTACATTTATATTAGTGCAATAAATTAGTTTTAATGTTAACATAAGTAGTAAGATTATGATTAAAGATGTTGTAATTTGGTCAAGCTTTATATCACAGAAAAGTATGATCTAACATATTTTAAAACATAAGACTCTCATACAGCAATATGCGTAATTAACTTAAATAGAAGGGAGCTCCTAATCATGAAGATGGAACGTTTAAGTACAGACAAGATTCGCATTTATTTAACCTTTGAAGACTTAAATGAACGTGGTATTCAAAAAGAAGATATGTGGAGGGAGATCCCAAAAGTCCGCGAGCTTTTTAATGATATGATGGAGCAAGCCTATTCTGAATTGGGATTTGAAGCATCTGGACCATTAGCCGTGGAAGTAATCACCCACCCTGCACAAGGAATGATTGTAATAGTTACTAAAGGATCATTAGATCATGAGGATGATTTTTCTTATAGTGACGAAGAAGTTCTATATGAGATGGAAGTAACTATGGAACAATCTCATATGGTCTCATATACATTTCTAGATTTTGAGCATGTTATAACAGTATCAAAATTGTTAAAGCAGTTTATACCTGAAGAAAAGGGTACATTATATTCATATGAGGATCAGTGGATTTTACAAATAGATTCTGAAGACCTTGAGGATGATTTATTTCATAAACTAATTGCTCTATTATCTGAATATGGTGAGGCAACTTCGCTTACCCAGTCAGTTCTTGAGGAATATGGAAAAACAATCATAGCTGAAGATGCTATTAAAGTGATTGATTCGCATTTTTAAACTATTACTATATCATAAGATTGAAAGCATCTACAAAAACGAAAATTTGTTTTTGTATGGTGCTTTTTCATCGGGCAGAATATATATTTTTTGTTCTGTGCAAAAATATAACCAGTAAAAGAAGGTGGATTGTTTGAATCTAGGTGAATCAGAAAATATACTTTACTCTACACAAACAGTCATTAAGGAAGCGTTGGAAAAATTAGGTTTTGGCGATGATATGTTTGATTTGTTGAAAGAACCATTGAGATTATTTAAAGTACGAATTCCAGTATTAATGGACAATGGTAAAGTACATGTGTTTACTGGGTTTAGAGCACAGCACAATGATGCAGTAGGCCCTACAAAAGGCGGGGTAAGATTCCATCCAGACGTTACTGAAGATGAAGTAAAAGCATTATCTATATGGATGAGTTTAAAATGCGGGATTACAGATATACCTTATGGAGGGGGAAAAGGAGGCATCATTTGTGATCCTCGAAAGATGTCATTTAAAGAATTAGAAAAATTAAGCAGAGGTTATGTTCGTGCAATTAGTCAGGTTGTTGGTCCATCCAAAGATATTCCTGCACCAGATGTTATGACGAATTCACAAATTATGGCTTGGATGTTGGATGAATACAGTAGAATTAGAGAATTTGATTCACCTGGCTTTATTACAGGCAAACCGCTTGTTTTAGGAGGATCTCATGGTCGTGAAACAGCCACAGCCAAAGGTGTTTCAATCATGATCAAAGAAGCATTAATTAAAAAAGAAATAGATATTCTAGATGCAAAAGTAGTCATTCAAGGTTTTGGGAATGCAGGTAGTTATCTTGCTAAATTTATGCATGAAGCAGGAGCTAAAGTAGTTGGAATTTCAGATGTTCTAGGAGGTTTATATGATCCTAATGGATTAGATATAGACTTTTTAATTGATCGTAGAGATTCATTTGGTACTGTCACAAATTTATTTAAAAAAACAATCTCAAATCAAGAATTGTTAGAAATGGACTGTGATATTCTTGTACCTGCTGCAATTGAAAATCAAATAACAGTAGACAATGCTGAGAAAATAAAAGCAAGTATACTTGTAGAAGCTGCTAATGGTCCTACTACACTTGAAGCTACACAAATTTTAAGCGATCGAGGAGTTTTGCTGATTCCTGATGTATTGGCAAGTGCTGGTGGCGTTATTGTGTCGTATTTTGAATGGGTTCAAAACAATCAGGGTTATTATTGGAGCGAAGAGGAAGTTCATGAGAAGCTAGAGAAGATCATGATAAGAGCACTGAATAAAATTTATCAAACACATCAAACAAGAGGTGTTAATATGAGATTAGCTGCTTATATGGTAGGTGTAAGAAAAGTGGCTGAGGCTGTTAAATACAGAGGCTGGATTTAATGCAAATTTTCTTTATTTTAGGTATTGCTATTGCACCAAGTTTAGCGTTGCTTACTTATTTCTATTTAAAAGAGAGTCATTCATCTGAACCAATCCTTATGGTGAT
This sequence comes from Chengkuizengella axinellae, assembly GCF_030730905.1. Lineage (GTDB taxonomy): Bacteria > Bacillota > Bacilli > Paenibacillales > KCTC-33759 > Chengkuizengella > Chengkuizengella axinellae. The sequence goes on from NZ_JAVAMP010000002.1 coordinate 226,784, forward strand.
AAAAGTATTTTTATTTGGTGTGCTTCTTGTATTTCCCACAATGGTTATTCAAAGAGGATTAGTGTTAGGATTCGGAGAAAATGATTTGTTATTTTCATTTGTTATTTCAGGTGGAATTGAAGAGTTTTTAAAGCTCTTTATTTTATATTATACGATATACAATCATCATGTATTTGATTCACCTTATGATGGAGTTGTTTATGGTGTGTCTATTGCACTTGGATTTGCCACATTAGAAAATATTATTTATGCATTTTCATACTCTGCGTCATTTTACACACTCTTTTTAAGAGGATTACTTCCGATTTCTGGACATGCAATATTCGGAGTGATTATGGGTTTTTACATCAGCAAAGCTAAATTTCTTTCTAATAAAAAATATCTTATATTAGCATTAGGATTTCCGATTTTTTGGCATGGATTATTTGATTACATTATGCTTGTTTTTCAAACAAATTGGATTGCTCTTTTAATTGTTTTTATGACGTTTTTATGGATTAAAGGATTAAGAAAAGTTAAACAAGCAAATCATTTTACGTCTATGTTTATGCCCTCTAAAGAGAAGAAGATTGAACTGTGATTGTTTTGGTAATGATATTTGTAAAGAAGGGTTGGAGCATCTTCGAGAAACTTTTTATGGTGTTTTGTTCTAATCATTTGCAGGGGGATATTACAAGGTGAATTACAGAGTGAAGGTCATAATTCAATGTCAATCTTGCGGTGAGCGGTATATCCTTAAAGGAAAAAGGATGGATGGAAAAATAAATACTGGTTTTAAAAAATGTTTATGCAATAATGATTCCGACTTTGATATTGAATATGAAAATGAATTCTAATGTATATGTATAAAGCTTCTTTCATTAACAAAAACTATGCTACAAATTGTTATTGAAAGGAGCTTTTTTGATGTATAGACGTTTAAGTGGAGTGATGTTTCCGGTTCTTATCATTGCTTTAACAGGATCATTGCTCTGGGGATATCAAGAACATCAAGAAAAAAATTCAATATTGATTAAGTCTGAAAATCAATACCAACGTGCTTTTCATAATTTAACATTTGAGGTAGATAAGCTGCATAATGAATTAGGAAACACTTTGGCAGTAAATTCTTCATCACGAAATTTTCATAGAAAATGTTTAGTGAACGTTTGGAGAATTACTAGTGAAGCTCAGACTGATATTAATCAACTTCCACTTACTTTGCTGCCTTTTGATAAAACAGAGGAATTACTCGCTAATTTAGCTAGTTTCTCATACTCTGCAGCAATAAGAGACCTATCTGATCAACCACTTTCTGAAAAGGAAATGGAAAATTTAAAATCATTATATGAGCGAACAGGTGAGATATCAAATGAATTACGCACTATTCAATCGGATGTATTAAATGATAAGTTGCGTTGGATGGATGTGGAAGTTGCAATAGCCTCAGAACAAGAGCCTTTAGATAATGGTATTATCGATGGTTTTAAAACAGTAGATAAAAAAGTAACAGAATTTTCTGAGATTGATTGGGGACCATCTAACGCTCAAATGTTCCATAATCGAGACTACAATCAATTAAGTGGAAATTCTATATCGGCCGAAGAAGCAAAGAAAATAGCATCCAATATGTTGGAAATAAATCAAACAGAAGAAATTCAGGTTGTTGAAAACGGAAAAGGAACTGAATATCATACATATAATGTTCAGATCAATGATGCAGAGCAAAACTCGAACATAGAAATGGATATTACGGCAAAAGGCGGACATATAGTGTGGTTTATGAATCCGCGGAGTGTAAACTCAAAAAAATTAAATATAAATCAAGCCAAAGAAAAAGCGTTAGAAACATTGGAAAATATGGACTTCAAACAGATGAAAGCTGTTAGTTTTGATCAGTATGAAAACGTAGCAAGTTTCGCCTTTGTGACTAAACAGGACGATATTATTATCTACCCGCAGAAAATATCTGTAAAGGTTGCTCTAGATAATGGTGAGGTAGTTGGTATTCAAACAACAGACTATATATTTGCAAATCAGGATCGTACAATAGAGGATCCTAAACTCACTGTTGAAGAAGCTCGAAAAACATTAAACGAAAACTTTAAAGTTGAAAATATGGATAAGGCTCTAATACTGAATGATATGAATGAGGAAATATTGTGTTATGAATTCTTGGGGGAAATCAACAAACAGCTTTACAGAATTTATATCAATGCAGACACGGGAATGGAAGAGAAAATTGAACAAGTCTAAGGTACCCACAAAAGTGAAGCAAAGCTTTCGCAGCATAATCCTATTACTTTGGGCCCGGAACAGAAAAGATCAGTCCGAAAAAGTAAACAAAATTCAAAGATGGGAAATCCGAATACTTTTTGGGGACCCCATGAACTAAAATTTTGGCAAAAGTGAAGCAAAGCTGCGTAGCATAATCCTAATACTTTTGCTAGGCCCGGAACTAAAAATCACCCAAAAAATATGCTTTCAGCATATCAAGTGCTGCAAATCTATTATGGTGCTCAATGAATAAATCCTCTAAAACCAGCGTGAAATCAAAGATTTCCAAGTGGTTTTGGGGGATTTAAATTTTTATCTACATCATTCGTATTATTTTGATATAATTTTAAGTATCAGTTACGATTTAAATTTTTGGGGTGAGGCATTGATGCTGAAAATCGGTCATATATTATTGCTGGAAATACAGCCTAATGATGAACTGGAAAACAATGATACTATTTTATATAAAACTAGAATTTCTGATATTCAAAATAATATGATCTTTATCGAAATGCCAACTGAAATAAAAAGCGGAAAATTCAGGCATTTGCAGGATGGAGTCGAGCTGTTTGTTCGTTTTAATTCTGAGGACGATGTGAAGTATGGCTTTTCCTCATTTGTAATTGGAACTAAAAAAGAAGGGATTAGACAAATTTTAATAAAAAAACCATCACCTGATGAATTCATACATATCGATGATCGAAAATATTTGAGAGTTCCAGCTAACTTGGAGCTTGCTTTACAATCTTCTAATCACCATCGATTTTTAGCTAAGACAGTTGACATTAGTGGGGGAGGAATTGCATTCATTTGTGAGGAACAAGTTGAAGTTAATCAATCTTTTCGATGCTGGTTGCTCATTCAACATAAAAATGAACATATTCAACATATCCCTTTTGAAGGAAAGGTATTAAGGATGAAAAAACTGGATTCTGACAGAACAAAGGTTATGTTACATTTTATGAAAATAGATGAAGAAGACCGAAGATCAATTATTCGATATTGCTTTGAAAGGCAGTTAGAGTTACGCAAAAAATGATGAATGATATTTTTATTTTTTACATAAAATAAGGTCATCTATTTTTTACAGGTGATCACATGTCAAATCAAAGAAATCATACCAGATTTGAAGAAATCTATATTGCTTTTTCTACAAAAGTTGAAAAATATTTAATAAAATTTTTGTTTGTACTTACAATTGTATTAATCACAGTACAATTATTGTCTCAATTTGAATATGTTCGTTTATTATTAATTAACGTTGAAAAATTAGAAGGTATTCCCTATGAATAATAGGATCAAATAAAGCATTACAATAAAAGTAAATGATTTTGCAAAAATGATAATTTTATGATACAATCTTCATCAGAGCAGGCATTGCCTGCTTTTTTTGAATGTATAGGAAAGAGTTAGTTTACTAGACCATATTGGCATTGGCTCATAACCCGCAAAAGTAATAGGTATAGGTGTATGGGGCCCCTAATCAGTTTGATAAGGTTGGGGTAACCCTAAATGTTTGTCTTATTCTTGTGGAATATTTTACTGAAATTAGATAAGGATTATACAAATACATCAGAATACCATTTGTATAAAGTTCTAATTTACATAATCATTCGACTTAAAGGAGGTGACTCCATTGATCCAGCAACGCAATAAGATTAATGTCGCTATTGATGGTCCTGCGGGGGCTGGAAAAAGTACAATTGCACGGTTAGTATCTAATGAATTAGGGTATGTATACATTGATACAGGTGCAATGTACAGAGCTGTTACCTTAACGGCTATGAATAATGGGATTCTTCCTGATCAAGAAAACGATATCGTTGAATTAACCAGAGGTTTGGATATTGAATTGATTCCTGAAGAAAATGGTCAAAAAGTTATCGTTAACGGTAAGGATGTAACTCAATCAATCCGATCCAATGAAATAAATCAACAGGTCTCTAAATTTGCCGGGGTTAGCAAACTTAGAAAATTGCTTGTGATGAAACAGCAGCAACTTGCATCTTCAAAAGGTGTTGTTATGGACGGGAGAGATATAGCAACCCATGTAATTCCTAACGCAGAGGTGAAAATCTTTTTGACAGCTAGTGTAGAGGAAAGAGCTTCTAGAAGATATAAAGAAATGCTGGAAAAATCACCTTCGATAGCCATTTCCTTGGAACAGCTTCAAAAAGATATTTCATTAAGGGATCAAATGGATTTAGAGAGAAAAGCTTCTCCATTAAAAATGGCAGAAGATGCTATTAAAGTCGATAGTACTAACATGACCATTTTAGAGGTTGTGCAAACGATTAAAGAGTTATGCATTAAAAAAATGGGTGGGGATAATCATGTTATACAAAACGATTAGATTGATTTTAAGAATTTTGTATGTACTCATATATCGATTAAAAGTAGTAGGTAAAGAGAACATCCCTAAACAAGGTGGAGTGATGCTCTGTTCCAATCATGTTAATTTATTAGATCCTACTCTTGTAGGAACACCAGTTGACAGAGAAGTCCATTTTATGGCAAAGGAAGAATTGTTTAAAATTCCAGTTTTAGGATCACTTATTGCTAAATTAGGAGCATTTCCTGTTAAACGTGGCGGTGTGAGTAGAGAATCTATTAGAAATACAATCAAGATTCTAAATGAAGGAAAAGTATTTGGAATATTTCCTGAAGGAACTAGAAGGAAATCACTGGGTATGGGAAAAAAAGGTGCAGCCAGTTTTGCATTGCGATCTGAAGCAACGGTAATTCCAGTTGCAATTATTGGAAGCTATACTCCATTTCGCAAATTAAAAATTATTTATGGAGAACCAGTGGATTTAAGTGAATTTAAGGAAAATTCAGAGCCAGATCGTTTAGAGCGTGCTACTGATAAAATTATGTCTAATATAGAAATTTTAATTAAAAAAAATACTTAGTAATAAGATTAATTTATTTTTTTTGAATAAATGTAATCTTGAATATGGAACAATATCTACAAATGCTTTATATTATGAAGAGTTAGTGATTTAATTCTGTTATTCACAGATATTAATTAATAAAATATACAGTGAACGATCTGATTATACAATCAGATATAGCACTAGGAGGTAAATTAAATGACAGAGGAAACAAAAGTGGTACAAGAGCAAGAGGCTGCAGAAACAGTTACACAAGAGGATATGGCAAATGTTAATGTCATTCAACGAGGGGATATAGTAAAAGGTAAAGTTGTTAAAGTAGAAGATAGTCAAGTTATTGTTGATATTGGTTATAAATATGACGGTATCATTCCTATTCGTGAATTATCTTCCATTCATTTAGAAAATGCAGCTGAAGGTGCAGAATTAGATCAAGAAATTGAATGTAAAGTTGTAAGCATTAATGATGAAAATGAGAAATTAATCTTGTCTAAAAAAGCTGTTGCAAGTGAAAAGGCATGGGGAGAGTTACAAACTCTTTTTGAAAGCCAAGAAGTTTTTGAAGCAAACGTAGCGGATGTAGTTAAAGGTGGATTAGTTGTTGATTTAGGTGTTCGTGCTTTTGTACCAGCATCCATGGTTGAAAGACATTTTGTTGAAGATTTCTCTGATTACAAAGGCCGCACATTAAGAGTAAAGGTAAAAGAATTAGATCAAGAAAATAATAAGGTTATCCTTTCACAAAGAGATGTTTTAGATGAAGAGTTTGCAGCAAAGAAAAAAGAAGTATTGTCTACGTTAGAAGTAGGTCAAGAGATTGAAGGAACAGTTCAGCGTCTTACACCATTCGGTGCATTTATTGACTTAGGTGGGGTTGATGGATTAGTCCACATTTCTGAATTATCATGGTCACATGTAGAACAACCTTCCGATGTTGTCAGTGAAGGGGATAAGGTAAAGGTTAAAGTTCTAAAAATTGATGCTGGAAATGAAAAAATCAGTTTAAGTATAAAAGCAGCTCAACCAGGTCCTTGGGAAACTGTAGAAGATAAGTTTAATGCTGGAGATATTGTAAAAGGTGAAGTAAAGCGTATTGCTCAATTTGGAGCTTTTGTAGAAATTTCATCAGGTGTTGAAGGATTAGTTCACATTTCTCAAGTTTCACATAACCATATTGGAACTCCTCATGAAGTTCTAAAAGAAGGACAAGAAGTAGATGTGAAAATCCTTGAAATCAACCCAAAAGAGAAAAGGATTTCCTTAAGCATTAAAGAAACGATTGAAGCTCCTGCTGCTTCAGAAAAGCCAGAAAGAAGCCGTAAAGAAGAGAAGAACTATGAAGGTTTAATTGAAAATAAAGGTTTGAATTTAACCTTAGGTGAACGTTTTGGAGATAAGTTAAGTAAATTGAAATAATCTTAATTTCATCATTCTAATAAAAATCGGCGGTCTCAAAGTGAGTTCGCCGATTTTTTACTTCTATCTGAGTAAAATAGAACTTTTTTTCAAAATATAAGAGTAAAAAGCGGTGAAGAGAATGAATCCTGGCTATTTATCATTTTTACTCTTAAGTATTACATATATATTGGTGTTTTTTGGGTGGGAGAATCAAATTATTCAAGAGGTTTCAAGAAAAACCATACTTGTTTTTATGTTAGTTTGGAGCCTTTTTTTGTTTATTGATATCCCATTATTTAATACTTATGTAAACCTAAGTTACTTGATTATGTTATTGACTTCAACATACATCTATTTATCCCAGAAAACTCGATTTATTTCATTTCATTCTTTAACTTTTATGATCTTTTTTAGTACTTTGTACGTATTATTTCAGCAGCTTTATTTTATGGATCCTATGTTTATTATTTATCATCCAACTGTTGATGCAGCCATTGTTTTAGCCATGTTAACTGCGGTATTAGTTAAAAGTTCATTAGAACAATTTGCTGTGATAACCATAGGGATAATCCTTGGTGATTTTATTTTATCTTATTTCACTTTGTATCACCTACCAACACAATTAGGAACTTTTGAATTATACGATATTTGGATGCTTACTTTTATCATATGTAGATTTATTTCTGAAACCGTAAGTAAAGCGTATCAGACATTCAAACAGTATTTTATTAAGATTAGGAGTTAAGAAAGTTTATCACATATGTAACAGAAGAAGTATGTTAGTTGTTAATGACTAATATGTTATTGCTATGGCCTTCAAAATATAACTTTGATATGATATTATTCATGAGGAATTAGATTAGGAGTGAACGTAATTTGACTAAACCAATTGTAGCGATTGTTGGAAGGCCAAATGTTGGCAAGTCAACGATCTTTAATCGCATTGTAGGTGAAAGAGTATCTATAGTAGAAGATAAACCAGGTATAACACGTGATCGCATTTTCGCTAACGCTGAATGGTTGGATAGACAATTTAGTATCATTGATACAGGTGGGATAGAAATTAGTGAAGATGAGATTACTCAATCCATTAAAGCGCAGGCTGAACTAGCTATTGAAGAAGCAGACGCCATTATTTTTATGGTTGATGTGAAGTCAGGTATAACCCCTTCTGATTCAGAAGTAGCAAATATGTTGTTTAGATCAAAAAAACCAATTGTTCTAGCTGTAAATAAAGTGGATAATCTAGAGCGTGAAAATGACATATATGAATTTTATTCACTTGGATTTGGAGATCCATATCCAATTTCAGGTTCACACGGTTTAGGGATAGGTGATTTATTAGACAAAGTTGTGGAATCTCTTCCAGTTCAAGAGGAAGATGATTATGATGAAGATGTCATCAGAGTTTCTTTAATCGGAAGACCTAATGTAGGTAAATCCTCAATGGTAAATGCTATTCTTGGAGAGGAACGGGTTATTGTAAGCAATCAAGCTGGAACAACACGTGATGCTATAGATACTCCTTTTGAAAAAGATGGACAAGAGTATGTGCTTATCGATACAGCAGGAATGCGCAAACGTGGGAAGGTATATGAAACAACGGAAAAATATAGTGTTATGAGAGCGATGAGAGCGATTGAACGTTCTGATGTAGTATTAATTGTTATAAATGCGGAAGAGGGCATTATCGAACAAGATAAACATATTGCAGGATATGCTGATGAAGCTGGAAAAGCAGCTGTTTTTCTTGTGAATAAGTGGGATGCTGTAGAAAAATCGGACAAGACTCTACAAGAATTCACAACGAAAATACGAGAGCAGTTTCAATTTATGGCCTATGCTCCAATTCTTTTTGTCTCTGCTAAAACTCATCAACGTTTGCATAAATTACTGCCATTAGTTGATTATGTCGCAGATCAGCATGCTTTGAGAATCTCAACTAGTGCATTAAATGATGTGATTTCAGATGCGGTAGCAATGAATCAGCCTCCATTAGATAAAGGTAAAAGATTAAGAATAAACTATGGAACGCAGGTTTCAATCAAACCGCCTAAATTTGTTTTATTTGTGAATGATCCAGCATTAATGCACTTCTCGTATAGAAGATACATTGAAAACAGAATACGTTCGTCGTTCAACTTTGAAGGAACGCCTATTCAAATATTTTTACGTAGAAAGTCACAAGATGAGTAGGGGGTTGGGTCAGTGAATTTCATATTACCTATTTTAATAAGTTATTTATTGGGTTCCATTTCATTTAGTACGATTGCAGCTAAAGTGTTGAAAGGGATTGACATTCGGAATCACGGAAGTGGGAATGCAGGTGCAACCAATGCTTTAAGAGTTATAGGTGTTGGACCAGGAATAGCAGTACTGCTATTAGATGTATTTAAAGGAATCTTAGCGGTATGGATTGGAGAATGGTTTACTCCTAATGAATTGCTTGTCCCAGTTTTATGTGGATTATTTGTGATTGCAGGTCATAATTGGCCGGTGTTTTTCGGGTTTAAAGGTGGAAAAGGAATTGCTACTACCATCGGGGTTGCAGCAACAATTGCTTTCTTACCAACATTATATGCTGGGCTTATTTCGATTGTATTTTTAATTATTACGCGTTATGTTTCACTTTTTTCATTATTATTTTCATTGTTGTTGCCAATTTCTGTTTTTATTTTTAGTGATGCAGTTGAAATTTTTTATTTAAGTATAGCCATTTGGTTATTTGCATGGTTTCGTCACAGGTCTAACATAATAAGGATTATTCAGGGTCAAGAGCGAAAGGTCGGTCAGAAAGGGTAAGGGCACCCACAAAAGTGAGGAGAAGCTAAACTTCAATACTATTACATAAAATCGTTTCTTTCAAAAGAGATGGAGGGGACAATATGTCAAATAAAAAAGTTTCCGTTTTCGTAGCTGGCAGCTGGGGAACAGCATTAGCCTCAGTTTTAGCAGATAATGGATTAGAGGTTGTCATTTGGTCGCGCAATGAGAAGCAAGTTGAAGAAATAAATAGTAATCACACAAATAGTAAATACCTTCCTGATATTTTACTTTCGGAGAATATAAGAGCAACTACTTCTATTGAAGAAGCAATGCATGGAACAACTGCTGTAATTATTGTAGCACCTTCTTCAGGAATGAGAGAGGTAGCTTCCAAAATAAAACCTTATGTAAATGAGGATCATCTCATTGTACATGCAACTAAGGGCTTTGAGGAAAAATCCTTAAAAAGGATGTCTCAAGTGATTGCTGAAGAATTAACCAATGTGGATGAGAATAATATCACTGCACTTTCAGGACCTAGCCATGCGGAGGAAGTAATTCAAAAATCACCTACGACCATTGTCGTATCTTCAGTGAATTTAAATATAGCTGAGAAAGTTCAAGATTTGTTTATTAATTCTTATTTCAGAGTGTATACAAATCCAGACATTATTGGTGTTGAAATAGGTGCAGCAGTAAAAAATATTATTGCTCTAGGCGGAGGAATGTCTGATGGATTATCTTTTGGGGACAATGCAAAGGCAGCTCTAATCACACGTGGATTAGCTGAAATTGCGAGATTAGGTGTTTCTATGGGGGCAAATCCATTAACTTTTATTGGTTTAGCAGGAATAGGAGACTTAGTTGCAACTTGTACGAGTAAGCACAGCCGTAATTGGAGAGCTGGTTATTGGCTTGCTCAAGGCAATTCATTGGAGGAAACATTGGAAAAAATGGGCATGGTTGTAGAAGGAATAAAAACAACCAAAGCAGCTTATGAGCTTTCCAAAATTCACGATATAAAAATGCCCATTACTACCGAATTGTACAAAGTATTATTTAACGGAAAAGAGCCCAAATTTGCAGTTGAAGATCTGATGGGGCGTGTAAAAACCCATGAAATGGAGGATATAGCAAAACCATCATCCAAAAAATGGGTGGAATAGCCTACACGAATTACTCTCTTTATTCATAAGATGCAGTAGCACAGAATAAGGAGGGTTAGTATGAGTAAGGGCAGAAAAAAAGAAAAAGAATTATCTAATAACGTCTTGGATGTTGTAAAGAAAAAAACGGGTAAAAAAGTAAATTTTAAAGATATTGAAAAAATAGCAGATGGTGTTAAACCTTCTACATTACAAAGTGAGAAAAAATTGCGTGAATTGATTATGAATGTTTCTAAAATGGTAAATGTTCCTGTTTCAGAAAATACGATTAATGAAATTATAAAAGCTGTTAAAGGAAGCGGATTTAATCCAGATCAATTAGAGCAAATGATGCATGGTATGATGAAAAAAAAGAAGTGATTTTTGAAAGCATAAGGTTTAAGTGATCATCCTTATGCTTTTTTTGTGTATCTATAAATGTTGGCATTTATTATATTGATCAAATAATAGACGTAAGTGTGAGATCATTCATTAAGTTGGCAGTCCTTCCATTTATCTTACTTTTTCGGGTTATTGTTATATGTTATAGTAGATGATGAAAATTAATGAAATAGTAATGATTAGGAGCTAGATAAAAATGGACGCAATGGACAAAATGTGGCTGTCACTTTATGCAATTGGATTTATGGTTTTGGCCTCAGTTTTAATTACATTCGCACGAGCAAAAACAAAGGGATTCATTCGGTTAATTTTATCGACAGTTGCAGTTTTTATATTAATATGTTCCTTTTTTCTTGGTTTAATTTCAATAGTATAAACTGGGGAGGACAAGCATTTGTTTAGAAAGTTATTTTTTAATAAAAATAAATCCTCTGAGGAGATGCAACAGAACGAGGATGAGTTGATTGTAAAGTTAAAAGGTCAATTTAAAGAAGAAAAAGTGAAGCCAGAGCTTCAATTTACATTATTGGATCTCGCACTGAAACATAACATTGATTGGCAGTTTGCTTGCACAAATGGAAACTGTGCAAGATGTCGATGTTACGTAGAAGAAGGGGCTGAATTTTTAAGTGAAGTGAATTCAGCAGAGAAATCTAGATTGGATTTGCAGGAAATCAAAGAAGGCTACAGACTTGGATGTCAAGCAGAAATCGTGAAATTCGGAGCTATTAAAGCGATGAATAAAACATATTTTAACTCGTAGTTCATGATAAATAGCTACGGGACTTATGAAAATGAATCGAAAGGTGTGGCATCATTGCTGTTATCAAAATCATTAAATGATTGTCTAACATTTGTTTACAAAAAATTGGAAAATTCAGAGGTGGACTGGTACGTGGCAGGGAGTTGCAGCTTAGTACTACAAAATATCTCTTTAAATGCAGACCCGAATGATTTAGATATCCAAATTAAGTCAAAATATTCTCCTGTTATTCATTCTCTCTTGCAACCCTATGCTCTGGATAAACCACATTATAGTGAATCAGATCATTTTAGATCATTACTGAGTCATTATGAAGTGGGTGGAATTGAAGTGGAATTTGTTGCAGATTTTAGTGTGCAAGTTTTGAAGTCAGATTATATAGTTGATATGAATATTTTGAAAGATTATAGCACTACTGTAAATGTGAATGGTCTAATGATCAAGGTTATGCCTTTAGCACATGAATTTGTTTTCAACATACTGCGAGATAGACCAGACCGATATATAGCTTCAGCAGAAAAAATGAAAACAAATCGTTCATTGTATTTTCCTGCTTTATTTGAAATATTAAAGCGAAATCATTTAGATGAAATACATGTCGAAAAATTGAGCGCATTGTTAGGTGAGCCTCTGAAGGAAAGGAAATCGTAAATGTCTGAAATCACTTTTTTGCCTCATAATAAAAAAATAAAGGTGAAGCCAGGAGTAACTTTGTTAGAAGCTAGCAGACGGGCAAGAATTGCTATTTCTGCACGCTGTGGTGGAAATGCTGCTTGTTTGTTGTGTAAGGTCAAAGTTGACAACCCCTCAGCACTTGTTCCTCTAACAGAAAATGAGAAAACCAAGTTAAGCCATGATCAAATTTCAGATAACATTAGATTAGCATGTCAAACACGTATTTTAAATAAAAAAGTAACTGTATCAATACCAGAAAGTCCATTAAGCAAAGTGGTTCAAGCGCATTTACGCAATGAAATGGATCAAGGGATATAAGTGATTTTGTGAAGATGAGGGAATGATAATATGAAAAGAATATGGCTTAGTTTTATTAGTTTATTTATTATTTTACTAAGTACAGGATGTATGTATCCAGATGATATGAGGGGAGACAAAAGTATTGGAGCAACTAGAGAATCAATTACAATAGTTCAAACTGCTGTTGATGCCTATCAAGAAGTCTCTGGTGGATTGCTTCCGATAAAAAATAGTGAGATGGATACACCGATTTATGAAAAATATATCATTGATTTTACTAAATTAGGTGCATATCTCGGGCAAATTCCACCTGTTGCCTTTGAAAATGGCGGAAATTATTATTTTGTACTGGTTAATGTTGAGGAAGATCCTACGGTCAAATTAATGGATATCGTTTCTTTTCAAAAAATAAATACTCTTGAACGAGAGATTATGCTCTATATTAGCGATAACAATGGAAAACTACCCAAAGGCGAGCAAATATATGAAAACTGGTTTAGTATAGATTTTGATCAACTAGGTCAAAAAAGACTGCAGATCAAAAGTCCTTATTCAGAAATATATTTAAGCCCAATCGTACATACTTCAGGTATTGTAAAAGTGGATTATGGTATAGATATTTTGAAAAAAATAGAGAGTTCCGATAAAAATAATATAATCCTTGACCAAGATTTGCGAAATGTTTTAGTTGAAAATTCTATATTTGTACCCGTTAAATCCAATCCTTATGAATGGATTAATGAACAACCTACAATTGTAAATACATTTTAAAAGACCGCTTAATAGCGGTTTTTTTAGAGTATATGAAAGTATAACTTTCCATCCTCATATTGGCTTAGCGCCCCGCAAAAGTAATAGGATTATTCTTCAGAGCATTACTTCACTTCTATGGGTTGTTTTAATGATGATTTCTAAAATTAAGGTTTAACAAATCATTCATTAAAGAAAGATTCAATAACCTCTTATACTTTAGGATACTATTTCTTTTTTGAAATATATAAAGAATATTTTCTCATAATAATCATATATTTTTCAGAGGATATGTTAAAAAGTATTTTTACAAGTCAACAAATCGGGCTGGATTGTTCAAAAATTCAGTCATATTCATTTTTTTGCTACATATATTGTTACTAGTCCAATTGAATGTACGATACCTTGTATAGGAGGGGATCTTTTTGGAAAAAGTGGATATTTTTAAAGACATCGCAGAAAGGACAGGTGGGGATATTTACTTAGGGGTAGTAGGTGCGGTTCGAACAGGTAAATCTACTTTTATTAAACGATTTATGGAAACCATCGTGTTACCAAATATTTCTAATGAGGCTGACAGAGTAAGGGCTCAGGATGAATTACCTCAAAGTGCATCTGGTAGAACCATCATGACAACTGAACCTAAGTTTGTTCCAAATAATGCAGTGAAGATTACTGTAGATGAAGGCTTAGAAGTAAATGTGCGCATGGTAGACTGTGTTGGATATGCTGTTGTAGGTGCGCAAGGGTACGAAGATGAAAATGGCCCTAGAATGATTAATACTCCGTGGTTTGAGGATCCGATACCTTTTCAAGAAGCCGCAGAAATAGGTACAAGAAAAGTGATTCAAGAGCATTCCACACTAGGTGTAGTCATTACTACAGATGGATCAATTACGGATATTGATAGAGAATCCTATCTTGAAGCAGAAGAACGTGTAATTAATGAATTGAAGGAAGTAGGCAAACCTTTTATTCTAATTGTAAATTCTACTCATCCAGAGCATCCGGAAACAATTGAGCTGTGTGAAGAGTTATCTAGCAGATATGATATTGCTGTAATGCCTATGAGTGTAGATACCATGGGAGAACGGGAAATGACTTCCGTGTTAAGAGAAGTACTATTCGAGTTCCCAGTGCATGAAGTGAATGTGAATCTTCCTAGCTGGGTTATGGTTTTAGATGAGAATCATTGGTTAAGAGCTAATTTTGAAGAAAGTGTAAGGGAGACCGTTAAAGATATAAGCAGACTTCGAGATGTAGATAGGGTTGTAGGTAATTTTGAAGGGTTTGATTTTATTGATAGAGCCTCCCTGGCTGGTATGAACATGGGGCAAGGGATAGCTGAAATTGATTTGTACGCTCCAGATGAATTGTATGATCAAATTTTAATGGAAGTAGTTGGAGTAGAAATAAGAGGTAAGGATCATTTGCTTCAATTGATGCAAGAATTTAGCCATGCCAAAAGAGAGTATGATCATTATGCTGAAGGTATTGAGATGGTAAAAGCGACAGGTTATGGAATTGCAGCACCACCAATAGAAGATATGACTTTAGAAGAACCAGAATTGATCAGACAAGGTTCAAGATTTGGAGTAAGATTAAAAGCTATCGCTCCTTCTATTCATATGATTAGAGTAGATGTAGAATCAGAATTTGCTCCAATTATTGGAACTGAAAAACAGAGTGAGGAACTTGTAAGATACTTAATGCAAGACTATGAAGATGATCCTGTAAGAATTTGGGATTCAGATATTTTTGGAAGATCATTGCAGTCTATTGTGCAAGAAGGCATTCAGGTAAAACTAGCCATGATGCCAGAAAATGCTAGAAACAAGCTGCAAGAAACGTTAGGAAGGATTACGAACGAAGGATCAGGCGGACTAATAGCTATTATCTTATAAGAATGAACAACTCCGATAGAAGTTTGTTTTCCTAAAGAAGAAAAATAAATAGATGTAAAAGAACCGATTTTCCTAAATAAATAGGTTGAATCGGTTTTTTGCTCTTCCCTTTTTCAAAAGGAAAATGTATAATATATTAGAATTTGGAAGAATATCAAATTCCCTTTGTATTATTTTTTGTGTTTATAAGTATAAAATGTAGTGATTTAAACATTTTTCGGTGTTTTTATGTATATTTTTAATTAAAAAGGTTAACACAAATGATAATATAATATTTTTGGGGGGAGGTGAAGAACTTGAATAAATCTGAATTAGTTACTAAAGTTGCAGAAACAGCTGAGCTTCAAAAGAAGGATGCATCAAAAGCTGTAGATGCAGTTTTTCAAGTAATCTCTGAAGCATTACAAAGCGGTGATAAAGTACAATTAGTTGGATTCGGTAATTTTGAAGTTCGTGAGCGTTCTGCAAGAAAGGGTCGTAATCCACAAACTGGAGAAGAAATCGATATTGCAGCTAGTAAGGTGCCTGCTTTTAAACCAGGTAAAGCTTTAAAAGAAGGAATTAACTAATTACGTACATATCATTCAGGAAATTATTATAGGAGCCGTTGTGTCTAGTTGACGCAGCGGTTTTTCTTAAAATATAAGAATATATAAATATGTTCAGTAATAGTAAAACGAAGGGTTAAACGACATCTCAGTTCATGAATGAATCGAGATGAAATAAAATATGTTATAATTTTGAGATAGTACATAATCGAATGTAAAGAAATGGAGGGTTATCATGAATAAAATAAATGATGAATACGTGATAATCAAGGCCAATGAAGATGGCGTTAACGTAATTGGACTTACAAGAGGCCAAGACACTAGATTTAATCATACTGAAAAGCTAGATAAAGGGGAAGTTATGATTGCACAGTTTACTGAGCACACATCTGCAGTGAAGGTAAGAGGAAAGGCGACTATTCAAACAAAACATGGAACAATTGAAAGTGAATGAATTTTTTATGTGCAGGCAGTCATAGCCTGCCGTTTTTATTTGTAGAATGGGATATAAGTATCTGTTCAAAAAGGAGAAGTGAATATGAAGCGTATATTTCTTATCTCATTGTTGATGATCTTGATCCCAATTGCAATGTCTAGTTTTTTTCAGTTAGAATTTAAAAAAAATGAATTCGAAATGAATGATAATAAAGAAACAGGCAATGCGGTATGGCAATTATCTGACGGTAATTTAGTTGATTTCATGATTGATTTGCCCATTCAAAATAAACTTAGTAAAGTAGGTTGGGATCATTCAACGCTTTCGATTGATTTAAATATTTCTGAAACGTTGAACAAACCCAATACAGTTTATCAAGATTTGTATTCGATCGTCCATTCGGGACTGAAAGAAACTAAAAATGTGAAGCTTGTATTAATAAGAGTATTTGATCAAGATCATTTAGGCAGTGGGAATCAAAAGCTTTTAATGACTGTTGATGCAAATGATAGTCAATGGTCAGAAGAAATGGAACATTTGATAAATAATCGTGAAATCTCAAAAGAAGAACTCTTATCGATATTTTTTAAGTTGAAAACTACTGATTATTGGGAAGAATGGATGGAAGAAATCTCTTGAAAAATAAAACTGTATTATTGTACAGTGCGTGTGTTAGACGGATGTGATATAATTATTTAGATTTTATTAAAGTAATGAATTTCGGAGGCAGTATTATGGATGGTTATTTAGTTCCTGAACTTGCAAAAAAAAATATGCAATATGATATGATTGAACAACATACGGACCTACCCAAATTTCCGTATTCACGTTCAAAATTGCTTTATATTTTTTTAAATAAATATTCACCTTTAGAGGGTATATCTGAGTTGTTTTCATTAGTTACTTCTTTAGTGCAAATGGGATTAGATACCCATGATTTAGTTGATGTTGGCACTGAGCATGCAGAAATGAAAAAAATGCGAACAAGACAGCTTAGAGTTTTAGCAGGGGACTATTTTAGCAGTCGATTTTATCATTTATTGTCACAAGCAGGGCAAGTTGAAGCTGTTCATTCATTATCGCAGGCGATTGCTGAGGTCAATCGTTTAAAAATAAATTTATATATGAAGATGAAAAAGTTTAAATTAACCGCTGATGAGTATTTTCAGCAACGTATAGATATTAAGTCACAATTATTTCTTGTTTTTTCGAAATATATGGATGGGAAATCGCAAAAGCAATGGTCAGAGCTCCTATTGTCAATAACGAAATGTGAACTAATTACTGAGGAATTAGACCGGATGACTCAAAATAAAAATCTAAAAGATAGCTGGGGATATTGGTATTTAATAAATCATGTTACACATGAAGAGCAAGAAGTATTAAAAACTGAAAGCTCCAATGAGTCTCTAATTCAATCCTTTTTATTAAAGTATAATATTAAGCTTAAACTGCATCAAATGTTGGAAAAACAGTGGCAGGAAATTAGTGATTCATTTCATAGTATTAATAATAAAAGTCTTCAACACGAATTGGAAAAATTAGGACAACCCTTCAGAAATTATATAACTGCATCTAAAGTTTAAAGAAAAGGTGATAAAATTGGAAGGAAATGCAAAGAAGGAATTTGTGCATTCTGTATTTGAAAATATTGCACCTAAATATGATATCATGAACGATATTATTAGTTTTAGAAGACATAAGGCTTGGCGTAAGTTCACAATGAAAAAAATGAATATAAAAACCGCTGAAACAGCGATTGACATATGCTGTGGTACATGTGATTGGACAATCAGTATGGCAGAGGAAAGTAAAGCAGGAAAAATTGTAGGTCTTGATTTTAGTCAAAATATGTTAGATGTAGGCAGAAGAAAAGTAGAGTCTTCTAAGCTGGATAATCAAATTGAATTAGTGCATGGGGATGCAATGGATCTGCCATTTGATGATAATTCTTTTGATTATGCAACCATTGGACTTGCACTGAGAAATGTTCCAGATCTTAGACAAGTTCTCAGTGAGATGAGAAGAGTGGTTAAACCAGGTGGTCAAGTATATTGTTTGGAATTATCTAAACCAACTTGGCAGCCTTTTAAGTCCATATATTATTTTTATTTTAATAGGATTCTACCATTGATTGGAAAATTAGTAGCGAAAAGTTATGAACAATATAAATGGCTTCCAGAATCGTTGATTACATTTCCTGATCATAAGGAGCTAGCGAAAATATTTGAAGAAGTAGGTTTGAATGAGGTTAAAGCCTATCCTTTAACTGGAGGGATTGCTGCACTTCATATTGGCACAAAGGGGAAATCAAATTAATGTTAAACAAAACAAAAATATTTCTTGAGATGATAAAATTTGAGCACACGATATTTGCTTTGCCCTTTGCTTTTATGGGAGCAGTTTTAGGCTCTTTTATGATGAATGGTCATTTGCCTTCTTGGGCGCAAATCGGATGGATTATATTAGCCATGGTTGGAGCAAGAAGCGCTGCAATGGGATTGAATCGAGTGATAGATAAAGTCATAGACGGTAAAAATCCAAGAACAGCGGCTAGGGCGATTCCAGCTGGTTTGCTTTCCTCCAAAGAAGTCATTCTATTTATAGTATTGTCATTTGGTTTATTATTTTATGCTTCATTCAAATTACATCCATTGGCGGTTAAACTTTTACCAATTGCCGTATTTTTCTTAGTCATTTACTCATATACAAAGCGCTTTACTTGGGCATGTCATCTTATTCTTGGGTTTACCATTGCTCTAGCCCCTTTAGGTGGTTGGATTGCCATTACCGGTAGTATAAATATGACTGCAATTATTTTATTTATTTCTGTTGCTTTATGGACAGCAGGGTTTGACATTATATATGCTTGTCAAGACACTGATTTTGATCAAAAAGAAGGGTTATATTCTATTCCAAGTGTATTTGGTATTGCAAGTGCTTTGAAAATTGCTAAGTTCCTCCATTTGATTACAACCATTGGATTTGTCAGCATTTTGTTCTTAGCTAATTTAAGCTGGTGGTATTTTGTTGGTACAATTATTGCAGCAATATTATTGATTTATGAGCATCAACTTGTTAAACCGAATGACTTATCTAAATTAAATGCAGCATTTTTTACGATGAATGGTGTATTGAGTGTCGTTGTTTTTGTATTTACATTGATTGATTTGGCGGTGCTGAAGTAATGGATGAATGGAACCAACAACCAGAAAAAGAATGGATAATTGGAATAACTGGTGCTAGTGGAGCGATATACGGAATCCGTTTGTGTGAAGTTTTACAAAAGCTAGGTTATCATATTAAAATTGTTGTCACTGATGCAGGTTGGAGAGTCTTAAAAGAAGAGTTGGGTTGGAATGTTTCTCAGAGACATGAGACATTAGAACAACATTTTTCAAAATTCCCTGGGAAATATTCTTATTTTCCTATTCAAGATATTGGTGCAACTATTGCAAGTGGTTCTTATCTAACTGAGGGTATGGTGATTATGCCTTGTTCTATGGGGACATTAGCTGGGATTTCACACGGGATGTCGGACAATTTAATGGAGCGGGCTGCAGACGTCATGCTGAAGGAAGGGCGCAAATTGATTATTGTCCCTAGAGAAACCCCGCTTCATATGATTCATATCGAAAATATGCTTAGATTATCAAAAGCAGGTGCTACAATGATACCAGCAATGCCGGCATTTTATTTTAAACCAAAAACAATAGATGATATAGTCTCTTTTTTGGTAGGTAAAGTTTTAGATTCAATGGGTATACATCATAACATGTTTACTAGATGGGGAGATTTGGATGAGTCGAAAAATGGATATAATTCGAATAGGAGAAATTGATTATACCAATGTCTGGCCTATATTATATCATTTCCCAAAAAAGGAATATGAAAATCAGATACAGTTCGTATCTGAAGTGCCGACAAAACTTAATCATGCTCTTTCAAATGGAGAATTAGATATGGCACCTATCTCTTCTTTTGCTTATGCAGAATCCTTTCAAGAGTATGTGTTATTTCCTGACTTGTCAGTAAGTTCTTTTGGCAAAGTGAATTCAATTTTGTTATTTCATAAAAAACCAATTGAAGAAATAGCTAATCTTAGAATTGCACTAACAACAGCTTCTGCAACCTCTGTGAATTTACTAAAAATTATTATTCATAAATTTTATGGTGGCAATCCTCAATATTTTTATGCTGAACCTAATTTAGAGAATATGTTAAAGAAAGCAGATGCTGCTTTGTTAATAGGGGATGATGCCATTCAAGCGAAGTGGATGAATTCAAAATATGAGGTCACAGATCTAGGTGAACTCTGGACGGATTTAACAAATAGTTGGATGACATTTGCAGTATGGGCTGTGCGTAAAGACATTGTGAAAGAGAAGCCAAAATTGGTTCAACAAATCTTTCGTTTGCTGCAAGAGAGTAAGGAACGTGGTTTAAAGGATAGAAAAAAAATGCTCTCAGAGGCTCAAGCTAGAATAGGTGGCTCGAAATCCTTTTGGGAAAAATATTTTTCTGAATTAAGTCATGATTTTGGACAATTCCAAAAAAATGGGTTAAAGTTATATTATCAGTATGCGAGAGATATGAAGCTTATATCTGAGCAAGTCCCAATACAAATGTGGACAAATCGTGAGTCGCCCGAAATTATAAAATATTGATGTTATAGGAGATATAATGAAGCTATTAGACATCTACGCACGTTATAAAAAGGATATTCAATATATAGAAAGTGAACTTGAAAAAAATGTTCATTCTGACCATGATATTCTAAAAGAAACCTCAATTCATTTGCTAAAAGCAGGAGGGAAAAGAATTCGTCCTGTTTTTGTATTGCTTTCAGGCAAATTTGGAAACTATCATTTAGAAAATTTGAAAAATGTTGCAGTTGCACTGGAACTTATTCATATGGCAACACTTGTTCATGATGATGTCATTGACAATGCGGTGACAAGACGTGGAGAGCAGACTGTGATGGCAAAGTGGGATAATAAAATTGCCATGTACACTGGAGATTATATTTTTGCTAGAGCGTTAGCTGTAGTAACTCAACTTAAAGATCCAGAAATTCATCAAATTTTATCCAAGTCCATTGTACAGATGTGTATCGGCGAAATGGAGCAAATTCGTGATTTCTTTAATACTGATCAGTCTATTCGTAATTATTTGCTTCGAATTAGAAGGAAAACAGCACTGTTAATTGCAATTAGCTGTCAATTAGGTGCTTTAGCCGCCAATGCTTCTAGAGAAGAAGTCAGAGCTTTATATTCGTTTGGGTATAATGTAGGCATGGCATTTCAGATTACGGATGATGTATTAGATCTATGTGGTACTGAAAAACAAATTGGAAAGCCACCTGGTAGTGATATAAAACAAGGGAATATAACAATACCGATGATATATGCTTTGCAAGAATCTGATTTAAAAGAATCATTGTTATTCCTAATTAATAAAATAAAACAGAATGAAGACCAATCAGATGTAAACCAGTTTATTCAATTGATCAGAAATAGTGCTGGCATTGAAAAGGCTGAAGCCCTTGCAAATCAATACATACATAAAGCAATTCATCAATTAGATCAATTGCCCGATATTAAGACAAAAAAACATCTGCATGATATAGCGAATTTTGTGTTGAGCCGTAAATACTAACTTACGATAAGGTAAAATTACCTTGTCGTAATTTTGGATTTACTTTTAATAATTATCACATTTGTGGAGGGTTAAACATGGAAAAAACATTTTTAATGATCAAACCAGATGGAGTTCAACGTAATGTAATGGGGGATATTATTTCCCGTTTTGAACAAAAAGGTTTTCAGCTTAGAGCTGGTAAATTCACAGTGCTAAGTCAGGAACAAGCTGAGAAACATTATGAAGAGCATAAGGACAAGCCTTTTTTTGGTGAGTTAATTGAATTTATTACCTCTGGACCTGTATTTGCAATGGTATGGGAAGGCGATAATATTATTCAAATTTCCAGAATGATGATTGGAAAAACAGATCCGATAGATGCTCAACCAGGTACGATACGTGGTGATTTCGCGGCACATAAAAACTTAAATATTATCCATGGTTCTGATAGCAATGAAAGCGCTGTACGCGAGATTGAAAACGTTTTTACGGATTCTGAATTAGTGTCCTATGAGAAAACATTAGCCCCTTGGATCTAAGATGTCAGATTTAGATTTAGAATTAGATTTAGATTACCATTCATTTGTTAAAGAGTTGAAGAAGCATATAAATATTGATTTATCCCAATATAAAGAAACACAGATGAAGCGAAGACTTACAGTGTTGAAAAATAAACGGGGTTATCATAGTTTTCGAGATTATTTAAAAGATATTGTTAAAGAGCCTAACCTAATGGATGAGTTTTTAGATCGTATGACAATTAATGTTTCGGAATTTTGGAGAAATTCAAATCGATGGAGTCTGTTGGAGAAAAAATACATTCCATCGCTTTTAAATGGAAATGAACAGCTTAAATGTTGGAGCGCTGGTTGTTCTACTGGAGAAGAAGCGTACACACTTTCTATGATTCTTGCAAATCAAACGAGTGCTTCTAAGTATAAAATTGTTGCATCTGACTTAGATGAACGTGTGTTGGAAAAAGCTGACAAAGGTAAATATGATGAGCGTTCTTTACGTGAATTGCCGCAAAAATATCATAAATACATAAACAAAGAACAATCATATTATAAGGTTTTGGACTTATTAAAGGAAAATATTAAGTTTGAAAAGAAAAATTTATTATCTGATCCATTTGGATCACAATTCGATTTAATTATTTGTCGAAATGTAATGATATACTTTACGAATCCTGCTAAGGATTTATTATATCAGAAATTTTCTGATGCTCTGAAACCAGGTGGTATTTTATTTGTGGGGAGTACTGAACAAATCTTCTCCCCAAAAGATTATCAGCTTGAAACAGAAGATATGTTTTTTTATAGGAAAATGAAGTCTTGAACGAACGACTTTACAGATTTGTATATCCTGTAAAGTCGTTTTTTATATTTACACTTAAAAGAACTTTTTATCCTCTACAAATCGAGTATCAGTAAAATTTATCGGACCACTTAAATTCACCATTGGAGTATTTGTATCACAAACAACTTTGTAGGTTACATCTTTTTCAAGTTTTGTAATCATATCCACAGTTTGTTGGGAAAATATTTGTCCTATCTCATCATCACTGTCAAGCTCTGTAATTGAACTATAAATCTCATCCTTATTTTTTAATATTTTGTAATTCACCGTAACCTCTTCAGTAGTATCTATGTGGAAAATACTGTTTAACCATATGAGATTCCCCGGCTCTAAACAATCATAAATAATTTCTGCAACTTGAGTGGGTTCTTGGTCGTCCATAGAAATTACTTCCCCTGTATTACGACTATTCTCCGGTGTTTCAAATTTAAATTGTTCAATCTCAACCTTATTATTATGAAAAGACACGTTATACTTGACCTCTCTCTTTATTCGTTATCCTATTTTATGAAGAATCGAATTTATTTGCTTGGACTGATAACCCTAGACAATAATACTAAAAAAAATCTGATCTTACCATTATGTGGTCATCTCTAAACATACTCAAGAGAGTAAACCTTATCTTCCCTATTTTTAAGTCAAATCCTCTAATTTCCCACTTTTGTGGTGTTTGGAAGTGGATTGACTAAGAGGGTTGAACTACTTCCACGAATAAATTCTTCCAACTTTACCCATACTATATATTATGGGAGTACATCATGCTTGGAGGGTTCTCTTATGGATAAAAGAAAGGTGATAGAAGCTTATCAACGTGGGTTTCTATCTATACAAGAATGTGCTCAAATTTTAGGTTTGGATTCTGTCAAAATCATGGAAGTTGTTCAGGATACGAACTGGTCTAATCTACAAAAGAAACAAAAAGCAAAATAATAATAATAAACATATATGTGATCTTCAGCAATAAAGAGGTGTCATGTGAGAGCAATTACATCTTTGTGATTAATGATGTACCAAAACATCCTGTTTTTGTGAACTGGTAGTCTAATCCGTATGAGGATAGAAGGTTTTTCTATCCCTGAAAAACACGCTAAGCAGAATTGCCTATCGTGTTTTTTGTTGTCAACTTTACTTAACTATACTATAATTAGCACATGAATTTGTAGGAAAACGGGCGATGAAAGATAAACGCCATGGGAAAAGTATGAAAGGGGATAGTTGAGTGAGATATCTAACAGCAGGTGAAACACATGGGCCACAATTAACAGCCATTGTTGAAGGAATGCCCAGTAACTTAAAAATTAACTTTGAAGAAATAAATCGAGAGTTGCAGCGTCGCCAAAAGGGGTATGGACGAGGCAGAAGAATGCAAATTGAAAAAGACGCGGCTAATATAGTTGGTGGAGTAAGACATGGTAAAACAACAGGTGCTCCAATTGCATTAATAGTAGAAAATAAAGACTGGACACATTGGACAACAGTGATGAACATTGAGCCGATTGAAGGATCAGATGAAGAAAAGAGACGAGTACATAGACCTCGACCAGGTCATGCTGATTTAAATGGTGGATTGAAATATAATCACAAAGATTTGAGAAATGTACTTGAACGTTCTAGCGCTAGAGAAACCGCAGCAAGAGTAGCTGTAGGGGCAGTTGCAAAACAACTATTAGCTGAATTTGGTATTAAAGTTGCAGGTCAAGTGATACGTATAGGAGAAGTAGAAGCACAAACCCAAAACCTCCCTATTGATGAGTTGATTCGTGTAACAGAGGAATCCCCAGTAAGAGTAGTAGACAAAGAAGCAGAAGCAAAAATGATTGCCCATATCGATGAAGTGAAAAAAGAAGGAGACTCCATTGGTGGTATTGTGGAGTGTATAGTAGAAGGTGTCCCTATTGGTCTTGGTAGTCATGTTCAGTGGGATCGCAAGTTGGACGGAAGAATTGCTCAGGCCGTTGTATCTATCAATGCTTTTAAGGGCTGTGAAATAGGAATTGGCTTTGAAGCAGGAACAATTCGCGGTTCTCAAGTACACGATGAAATATTATACTCTGAAGAAAAAGGATATCATCGAAAGACAAATCGTTTAGGTGGTTTTGAGGGTGGTATGACTAACGGTGAGCCAATTGTAGTACGTGGTGTAATGAAGCCAATTCCAACATTGTACAAGCCCTTGGAAAGTGTAGATATTGATACCAAAGAACCATTCTCTGCACAGGTAGAGCGTTCAGACAGCTGCGCTGTT
This sequence comes from Chengkuizengella axinellae, assembly GCF_030730905.1. Taxonomy (GTDB): domain Bacteria; phylum Bacillota; class Bacilli; order Paenibacillales; family KCTC-33759; genus Chengkuizengella; species Chengkuizengella axinellae. The sequence goes on from NZ_JAVAMP010000002.1 coordinate 252,265, forward strand.
CCAGCAGCTAGTGTAGTAATGGAGCATGTTGTAGCTTGGGAAGTAGCTTGTGCTCTTATGGATAAATTCGGGGGAGACTCCATAGATGAAATTCGTAATAATATTAACAATTACCTAGAGCAAGTGGAGCGCTATTAAAATGAAACAATTAAATGTTGATTTAGGTGATCGCTCTTATCCCATTTATATTGGTGATGGTATTATAGAACAAATTGGTTCTTATTTTGCGAAGCATCAAATTAGCTCACGTTCTCCCATAATGGTGATTACAGATGATAATGTTGCTTCTCTGCATTTAAAAAAAGTGACAACACATCTACTAGAGAGTGGTTATAAAGTTGTTGAATATATTGTTCCAGCTGGAGAAATGTCTAAATCTTTGTCTGTGCTTGAACAGATTATTGGTAAGGCATTAGATGCAGGTTTGGACCGAACCTCTACAATCATTGCTTTGGGTGGCGGAGTTGTTGGAGATTTGGCTGGTTTTGTAGCTGCAAGTTTTATGCGAGGTGTTAAATTCGTACAAATCCCAACAACTATCCTTGCACATGACAGCAGCGTTGGTGGTAAGGTTGCAGTGAATCATCCGAAGGCTAAAAACATTATCGGTGCTTTCCATCAGCCTCAAATCGTTTTATATGATACTTCAACTTTAAAAACATTACCTGAGAGAGAAATTAAAGCAGGTTTATCAGAAATGATCAAACATGGTTTAATATGGGATGCTGAATTTTCAAAATGGATAGATGAAAATGCTGAAAAACTGCTATCTCTAGATGCTGAAGCTTTAGAGTATGGTTTATACAATGGGTGTAAAATTAAATCCCACGTTGTATCTGAAGATGAACGTGAACATGGTTTGAGAGCCATTTTGAATTTTGGACATACGATTGGTCATGCTCTTGAAGCGGTAGCTCACTACAATCAGCTTTTGCACGGTGAAGCGATAGCGATTGGCATGGTTGGTGCGGCAAAGTTATCTGTTCGTTTAGGTTATCCTGAAAGAATTTATACAGAGACGAAAGCTGCGATGAAAAAATATGGTTTGCCAATCCAAATCCCTGGTCACTTAGATATAGATGAAATCATGAAAGCGATGCTGCATGATAAAAAGTTTAAAGAAGGAAAAGTAGTGTTTACGATTTTAAAAGATATAGGTGAAGCACATATTCAAAGTGGAATCTCCATAGATTTGATTAGAGAGATTGTTGAAGAGTTAAGATGGGAGGAATGAACAACTTATGTATGTTAGGGGAATTCGTGGAGCAATAACGGTTAAACAAAACGAGGAATCTGAAATCCTAGATGCTACCTCTGAATTGTTAAAAACAATCGTTAAGGAAAATGATGTAAATCCTGAAGATATCTGCAGTGTGTTTGTTACAGTAACACATGATATTACGGCTACATTTCCAGCAAGGACGATTCGTCAAATGCCTGGGTGGGAGCTAGTTCCACTTATGTGTTCCTTGGAAATTGATGTACCGGGCAGTTTACCAAAATGTATTCGTTTAATGGTGCAAGTGAATACAACTAAACAACAAAATGAGATGAAACATGTATATTTGAATGAAGCTGTAAAGCTTCGTCCTGATTTAAAGTCAATTTGACGATTCGTGTTTCCTATTGTATATTTGAGTGAGTAGAGTAGAGTTTAGAAGAGTGTAGATGGATTTAGTATAGTCTAAGAAAAGTATAGATGAGTTTATTTTGAAGCCCCTTAATCAAGAGCCTTGTTTATTTTGATTATGCATTGCTTAGGTTTAATAAAGGATATATTTTAGAGTATTCTTTTCTGTTTGGGGTATATTAATACAGGACTATTATTTCATCGATTTAAATATAACAAACCTCTGCTAATTTAAAGTAGAGGTTTTTTTTATCTTACAATTTTTAAGTTTTTACAAATTTAATATTTCTACTAAGTACCACTTATTAAGGAATAAACGACCTCTACAAAACTAAATTTATTCGCTTCACAAGGAGTTGAAAGAATGATGTATTTTCCAGAAATAACAAAAGTGAAAGAGCTAGCTAAGGACTATAATCTTATACCGATTGTAAGAGATATTCTCGCTGATATTGAAACACCAATCCGAGTATTCAATCATTTTCATGAAGAGAAAAATGCATTTTTATTAGAAAGTGTGGAGGGAGGCGTAAATTGGGCGAGATATTCTTTTATAGGCAAAAATCCTTTTTTGATCATACAAGGTAAAAACGGAAACATAACCATTAATAAAGATGGAGAAAAACACAAAGTGAAAGATCAGCCTATTGAAGCATTGAAACAATTGCTACGTTCATATTCTAGTCCTGCTTTACCTAATCTCCCTAGGTTTACGGGTGGCGCAGTCGGTTTTTTTGGATATGATTTACTTCAATATTATGAGAAGCTTCCCGCTCATGATATTGATGATTTACAAATGAATGACATTCAGTTTATGTTTTGTGACGAAGTGATTGTGTTTGACCACTTTAAACAGCAAGTAAAGATCATAGCCAATGTTCATGTGCCAGATCAAGCATCTGAAATGGAAATTGAAAAGGTTTATAGTGAAACCTGTAGGCGCATAGATGAGACGATTATTAGATTGCAAAAACCGTTAGCTGTTCCCCCTATGGCTCATAATCAAGTTCTAGATGTGGATTTAGAACACATACAATCCAATGTAACCAAAGAACAATTTATAAGTAATGTAGAATCAGCTAAAGAATATATTCGTGCAGGAGATATTTTTCAAGTTGTGCTTTCTCAAAGATTTGAAATAGAAACAGAAATATCTCCACTGCATGTATATCGAGTACTTAGAACAATGAACCCCTCTCCTTACATGTATTATTTGAAAATGGAGGATGAAGTTATAGTGGGAACTTCACCAGAATCTTTAGTTCGTGTAGAAAGTGGGCGTGTCCAAACAAAACCCATTGCAGGAACAAGACCAAGAGGGGAAACAGAAGAATTGGATTTACAGTATGAAAAAGATCTACTAGCAGACCCAAAAGAGTTAGCTGAGCACCTAATGTTAGTCGATTTAGGACGTAATGATATCGGAAGAGTATCAGAGTTCAGCTCAGTGAAATGTGATACATTTATGGAAATAGAAAGATATTCTCACGTGATGCATATCGTTTCTAATGTTTCGGGTAAACTTCGTGACGATAAAGATTTTTTTGATGCATTTATATCATGTCTGCCTGCTGGAACTGTATCAGGAGCTCCCAAATTAAGAGCTATGGAGATTATTGCTGAGTTTGAAAATGAAGCTAGGGGAGCCTATGCAGGTGCAATTGGATATCTGGGATTTTCCGGTAATTTAGATACATGTATTACTATTCGCACGATTATCTTTAAAAATGGAAAAGCCTATGTACAGGCAGGAGCAGGGATTGTATGGGATTCTGTTCCAGAAAAGGAATATGAGGAAACCGTGAATAAAGCTAAAGCCTTGCTCAAAGCCATCCGTTTAGCTGAGGTATGGTTTAACAAAGAACAATCAAACCTTGTGAATCAAGATTATTATTAAAAATAAATAAAACAATGCAGTGTAGGGAGGAAAGGGAAGTATGGAAACGAATGTGATCAAAAATGTGTTGTCTAAGTTGTTAGAAGGGAACGATTTAGACAAAAATGATGCACGCCAAGTAATGGAAGAAATGATGGAAGGGCGAGCTTCAGATGCACAAATAGGCAGCCTTTTAACGGCTCTAAGAATAAAAGGAGAAACTACCGAGGAAGTTACAGGGTTTGCAGAAATCATGAGAAGTAAATCGAGCAGAGTTGAAACCGCGAACCATCCATTATTGGACACATGTGGTACAGGTGGGGATGGAGCAAATACCTTTAACATATCAACTGCCTCTGCCATTGTAGCAGCAGCAGGAGGAATACGTGTTGCAAAACATGGAAATCGTGCCATGTCGAGCAAAAGTGGTAGTGCAGATGTACTTGAAGCATTAGGAATCAACATTAACTTAGACCATAAACAGGCACAATTGTGCATTGATCAGGTTGGTTTGTGTTTTATGTTTGCCCAAAAGTATCATGGATCTATGAAAAATGTTGCAGCTCCTAGAAAAGAGCTCGGATTTAGAACCGTATTCAATATGCTTGGCCCTTTAACAAATCCTGCAAATGCAGATCGTCAGCTCATGGGTGTATTCGATAAAAGCAAAACAGAGCTTTTAGCCTCTGTATTGAGAGAACTAAAACTAGATCGAGCATTTGTAGTTTCTAGCTTTGATGGTTTGGACGAAATTAGTATCTCTGCTCCAACTCAAGTGACTGAATTGAAAGATGGTTTGTTGAACACTTATGACATTACACCTGATGATCTAGGCCTCCAAAGTTACCCGATCGATGATATTGCTGGTGGTGACGCAGTCGAAAATGCTGAAATTATTCGCTCTATTTTTAAAGGTGAAAAAGGAGCTCGAAGAAATATTGTGTTAGCGAATGCAGGTGCTTGTTTTTATGTATTTGATCATTGTTCTTCTTTACAGGAAGGAGTAAAAATCGCTGCCAATATGATAGATAGTGGAAAAGCTGCAGAAAAATTAGAGGATTTAGCTCGCTTTACAAAGGAGATAAGCCATGATACTTGATAAAATAGTAGCTACTAAAAAAGAAGAAGTTGAACGTTTAAAAGCGGGGTTTTCGATCCAAAACTATAAAAATATCATTTCCACTTTACCACCATGTAAAGGATTTGAAAAAGCTCTAACAGAGACCAAAAATAGATCCATGGGTCTTATAGCGGAAGTAAAGAAAGCATCGCCATCCAAAGGTTTAATACGTGAAGATTTTAATCCTGTTGAAATTGCCAAAAGTTATGAATCCGCAGGAGCAGATTGTTTGTCCGTTTTAACAGATGAACAATATTTTCAAGGATCGCTAAAGTATTTAAAACAAGTGCGTGAAGCGGTGAGTTTACCAATTTTAAGAAAAGAATTTATTATAGATCCTCTGCAAATATATGAAGCTAGAATTATTGGAGCAGATGCGATTTTATTAATAGCAGCGATATTAACCGTAGATCAAATGCGTGAATTTGCTAAGCTGTCTAGTGATCTAGGAATGGATACTTTGATAGAAGTTCATGATATGCAGGAATTAGAACAGGTGTTGTCGCTCGATGTTTCCTTAATAGGAATCAACAATCGAAATTTGAAAACATTTGTGACGGATATTAACACGACAAACTCTTTAATTCAGCATATTCCAAATGACGTAACCGTTGTAAGTGAAAGTGGAATTTCAAATGCAGAACAAATTCATGAGTTATTATCCATAGGCGCAGGAGCAGTTCTTGTTGGAGAGCACTTCATGAGACAGGAAAGTGTAGAACAGGCTGTGAATCAGTTGATGGGAGAAAGACAATGAATAAGAAACATACTGCTGTGAAAATATGTGGAATCCTAGATGTACCTACGATTGAAAAGATGCTGGATCTACCTATTGATTACATTGGTTTTGTATTTGCCAAAAGTAGAAGACAGGTAACACCTGAACAAGCTGATGTAATGATTCAAGCTTTAAAAAAACATCAAGTGAAAGTACCTGAGACTGTTGGTGTTTTTGTAAACCCTGATAAAGAGGTGTTAAAAGATACAATTAGACTAGCCCCTTTGGATGTTATACAATTACATGGTCAAGAGTCACCAGCTTTTTGCAAGTGGGTGAAGGGAGAACTGGGTGTAAAAGTGTTTAAAGTATTCTCAAACTTACATGAAGTCGTTTCGAGTGCTGAAAATCAGCATCAAGTAAATGAAAAATTGTCAGAATTATTAAATCCTTATTTGGACTATATAGATGCTTTAATGCTTGATACGTATGATCCAGCAGTTGGTGGAGGAACAGGAGAAACCTTCAATTGGGAGTTGATTCCGATCGTTCAGCAGTGGACGAAGGAAAATAATATCCCTCTTTTAATCGCTGGAGGGTTAGATGCAAATAATGTAAACCATTTAATATCCACTTACTTTCCTGAAGGCGTTGATGTATCAAGTGGAGTGGAAACAAATCGTATAAAAGATATTCAAAAAATAAAAACCTTTGTTGAAAGGGTGAGAGTAAATGTTTAATGTACCAGATGAACATGGAAGATTCGGTAAATTCGGAGGGAAGTATGTTCCCGAAACATTGATGAACGCATTAGTTGAATTAGAAGAAGCTTATAAACATTATTCACAGGACCAGGATTTTCAGGATGAAATCCGTTATTTACTAAAACAATACTCTGGGCGTCCTACCTCGTTATATTATGCTGAACGTCTTAGTGAACACTTGGGCGGAGCTAAAATATATTTAAAAAGAGAAGATCTTAATCACACAGGGGCTCATAAAATTAATAATACCATTGGACAAGGTGTACTTGCCAAACGAATGGGTAAAAAGAAGGTTATTGCAGAAACAGGTGCGGGACAACATGGTGTGGCTTCAGCTACTGTAGCGGCTTTATTAGGTCTTGAATGTAAAGTCTTTATGGGTGAAGAGGATATGAAGCGTCAGCAATTAAATGTATTTCGTATGAATTTATTAGGAGCTGAGGTAATCCCAGCAACATCAGGAACTCGTACACTAAAAGATGCAGGGAATGAGACACTGCGTTATTGGGTAAGTAATGTTCATGATACCTATTATATTTTAGGTTCTGTTGTAGGTCCTCATCCATATCCAATGATGGTTCGTGATTTTCAAAGAATTATTGGTGAAGAAGCAAGAAAGCAGATCATTGAAGCAGAAGGGAAACTACCAGATACAGTCATTGCTTGTGTAGGTGGTGGAAGTAATGCCATCGGCATATTTTATCCGTTTGTGAATGATTTCAGTGTGAAATTAATCGGTGTTGAAGCTTCAGGTAAAGGAGTAGATACTGATGAACATGCTGCTACGATGACAAAAGGAACGCATGGTGTCTTTCAAGGATCTATGAGTTACTTACTGCAAGACGAATTTGGTCAAGTTCAACCTGCACATTCCATTTCAGCGGGATTAGATTATCCAGGAGTAGGTCCCGAACATTCCTATCTAAAAGATTCAAAAAGAGCGGAGTATTTCCCGATTACGGATGAAGAAGCACTGGAAGCTTTAAAGTTATTAAGCAAAACTGAGGGCATCATTCCTGCTTTGGAGAGTGCACATGCGATAGCTCAAACGATAAAAGTGGCACCAACAATGAACAAGGATCAAGTGATTGTTGTTAGTTTATCTGGACGAGGAGATAAAGATGTCGAATCCATCATGCAATATTTAGGAGGGAAAAACCATGAATCTCATTGATCAAAAATTTCTTGAGCTTAAAGAACAGAATAAAACAGCATTAATTCCCTTTCTAACTATGGGAGACCCTGATGTAGAAACCTCTGTGGAAATCATAAAAGAACTTCAAGCTGCTGGCGCAGATATTATTGAACTTGGTGTGCCTTATTCAGATCCATTAGCAGACGGTCCAGTCATTCAAAGAGCATCCCTTAGAGCTTTGCAGCACAATATCAATATCCACAGCTGTTTGGAAATTGCCAGTAAAGCGAGACAAGAAGAAGTTTCTTTGCCATTTATATTATTTACCTATTATAATCCAGTACTTCAGTTTGGTCTTGAATCCTTTTTTGAAAAATTGCGCGAAAATGAGATAAGTGGCGTTATTATTCCAGATTTACCAATTGAGGAAGATGAACAAGTTAGACAATTATCTGAACGATATGGAATTCATCTTGTTCCATTAGTAGCACCAACTTCAAATGATAGAATTACCAAAATTTCAAAAAAAGCAGCTGGATTCGTTTACTGTGTTTCTTCATTAGGCGTTACAGGGGTTCGATCTTCTTTTTATGATGGAATCGATGATTTTATATCACTTGTAAAACAATCTACTGATTTGCCAGTTGCCGTTGGTTTTGGTATATCTACGAATGAACAATTCAATACATTTTCAAAGATTTGTGATGGGGTAGTAGTTGGGAGCGCCATAGTTCGAAAAATAGAGGAACAGCTGCCGTTGCTTCAATCTCAAGATACGAAAGCAAAAGGTCTATTGCAAATTAGAGAATTTGTGGCACAATTAAAAGAATAGTCTTGTTAAAGAGGTGAAGTAATATGCAGCCAAAGTCCAATATTATTCATTTGCCAGTTTATAAACCGGGAAAATCAACAGATGAAGTAAAAAAAGAATTTGGATTGGAAAAAATAATCAAACTCGCTTCGAATGAAAATCCGTATGGATTTTCAGAAAAAGTAAAACAGGCGCTGATGTCTGAGTTTGAAAACACAAATATTTATCCAGATGGTGCAAGTACAAAATTAACGGACAAATTGAGTGAATTTTATAATGTTCCATCTGATCAATTGATTTTTGGTGCTGGTTCAGACGAAGTGATCTTAATGATAGCCCGTGCTTTTCTTGTAAAAGGCGACGAAACCATAATGGCAACTCACACCTTTCCACAATATAAACATAATGCAGAAATTGAGGGCGCAGTTTGTATTGAAGTGCCTTTAAAAGATGGAACGCATGATTTAGATGAGATGTTAGCCAAAATTACGAATCGCACAAAAATAATTTGGGTCTGTTGTCCGAACAATCCAACAGGGACGATCAATTCCCATGATGAGGTTAAAGCCTTCTTAGAGCAGGTTCCAAACCATGTACTTGTTGTTTTTGATGAAGCGTATGCTGAATATAATGAGCAAAATGAATATCCTGATAGCTTGTCCTTGATGAAACAATTTAAAAATCTAGTTGTTTTGCGTACTTTCTCTAAAATTTATGGACTAGCTTCATTACGAATAGGATATGGAATCGCTCATCCGGAAATCATCCATACTATTAATCAGGTTAGAGAGCCTTTTAACACAACGAGATATGCCCAGTCTGCTGCTTTGGCAGCCATTGAAGATCAGGAGTTCATTAAAGATTGCCGTGAAAAAAATAAATTAGGTCTTGCTTATTTAAAAGGACAGTTTGAACGTCTGGGACTTTCTAGTTATCCTGCTTATGGTAATTTTGTGATGGTGGATGTTCAAAAACCTGCAGAGTTAGTATTTCAAGGTTTATTGCAAAAAGGAATCATTATTCGTGGTGGACATCAATTAGGATTTCCAACCTCCTTACGTGTTACAATAGGGTCACAAGAGCAAAACGAAGAGTTTATAAATGTGTTGGAATCCGTATTAAATGAAATAAATGACTAAGGATTTTTTGAAATCATAGAAAAAGAGTGAATTAAATGATGAAAATTACAATATTCGGTGTAGGTTTAATAGGGGGTTCACTTGCTTTATGTTTTAAGGATAAACCAAACATAAGAGTAGTAGGGCATTCTAACAATCCAAAATCCGTCCAAAAATATGTAGACAGAAAAGTCGTTGATGAAGCTACGACATCCATAGAAGAAGCAGCACTAGATGCAGATTTTATATTTCTTTGTGTACCAGTTGGGTTATTAGAGGAATACTTGCTTAAATTGAGCAAGCTTCCATTAAAATCAGATTGCATTATTACCGATGTAGGTAGTACCAAAGAATCCATTACTTCCTGCGCAAAATCCATTTCGTTAAAAAATGGTTATTTTATTGGTGGTCATCCAATGGCTGGTTCAGAGCGCTCAGGTGTTGATGCGGCAACTTCATACTTATTTGAAAATGCATTTTATGTGCTTACGCCTGATCCGGAAATTCCTGAGCATATTTATAAAAGACTTGAAGATTTATTAGCTTATACAAAATCACAAATTATTAAAGTAGATGCTTCAACGCATGATGATATCGTAGGTGCGATTAGCCATTTACCTCATATCATCGCAGTCTCATTAGTAAATCAAGTTGCAAAATACAATGATCAAAATGATTTGTATGAGCGGTTGGCTGCTGGCGGGTTCAAGGATTTAACACGCATTGCTTCAGGTGATCCAGTGATTTGGAGAGATATTTTATTAAATAATAAAAAGATTTTGCTGCATCTGTTGGAAGATTGGCAACTGGAGATTTCTAAATTTATTGAGTTATTAAAATCAGATGATGGTCAAGGTGTCGAAGATCAATTTAAATTTGCAAGTGACTTTCGAAGTAAACTGCCTGAGCGTAGAAAAGGGGTTATGACATCTCTATTTGATGTTTATGTAGATATTAAGGATCACCCTGGTGTAATAGGACATATAACTTCAGAGTTGGGCAATCGAAAAATAAGCTTAAAGAACATTGAGATCATTGAAAGTAGAGCTGAAGTTCCTGGAATATTAAGATTGTCCTTTAGAAGTGAAAATGATCTAGAAAACGCTGTGGAGTTATTAAAAGAATTATCTTATTCAGTCCATTTTTAAATATAATATAAAATTTTTCCGTTACTCATTAAAATGAAGTAGCGGTTTTTTTTGCACTTTACGATTTTTCTTTACAGAAAAAAATAAATGGTTGACAAAATGAAAACGTATACATTATACTATTACTACAGTATGGTTTCTCTCCACTCCTATCCAAATATAAGCACATAAGATATGTGCAGCCACCTTCTAAGAAGGTGGCTTTTTTTTGAAAACGGTATCTTTAGAGAATATTCTTTTTTATCTTGTAGTATAAGAAATGTGTTTTCATGGCGCATTATAAATATGTTAGTTATAAATAACAATAATTTGATTGAATTTGTAACTTTTTTTCATAAAATTCATGTTATAATAATAAAAAGTTAATTTAGAGGCAACGACTTGAAATTTTTTCTAATATAGTTTACAATAAGATCTTTGCCACAGTTACAATATTAATGAAAAATGTTAATTTTTATGATGATACACTAGATTCTTAATATTTTTTTTGAGAATGAATTTTTTTTATATGAATACACTTTTTTTATAACTTAAGAATTTATAAGTTTTTAAACATAAATTAAAGAAGGCTAGTATTTGGTTCCTAATACTTTGTGGGGCTGCTAGGTTTATGATAATAGATTTTTTGATTAAACCTTTGGTAGACTACGCCAAGTGTTTTTGTTAAGGATAAGGTACATGATTTTTTTATAAAACAACGCAACTTTTTATCTCCAGTGTAGTAAAAATATAATATAAACACTGGGGAGGAGTTTTGAACTAGGGGGTACGCTTATAGTGACTGATTCCCAGTTGATCAGAGATATAAAAGATGGAGATACGCAATTATACTCAGTACTTATAAAACGTTATGAGCGTAAAATTTATTCATTTATTTATAATATGTTAAAGAGTTCAGGATTGGAAAGCTCATCTGAAGACTTATGCCAAGATACTTTTTATAAAGCATATCGAAGTTTAGGTACGTTTAGAGAAGTTGAAGCTTCCTTTTCTACTTGGTTGTATACGATTGCTAGAAACACTGTTTTAAGTGAGCTTCGTAAACACAAAAGCACAAAGGTATCCATAGATGATGATGAGAATGGTTTTGTGCCATTAGCAGATTTTGAAATGATGCCTGAACAATCCATGTTAAGAAACGAAAAAGTTTCCTTAGTAAGAGAAGCGATAAATAATCTGCCAGAAAAACAAAGATCAGCACTTATATTAAGAGAATATAATCAACTAGACTATCAAGAAATTGCAAACATTTTAGGTCAATCAATTAGTTCTGTAAAATCACTTTTATTTAGAGCTAGAGTAAGTGTGAAAAATCAATTGGAACCATACTTTCATGAACCTAAATATGAAGAGTATGAGGGGATGAAATAATATGAATTGTAAAGAGGCTCAGGAATCATTTGCATTGTACTGGGATTTGCCAGAAAATGATTTTAAACGTATTAAAATAGACCAGCATCTTAAAACATGTTCATCTTGTTCTGAAGAGTTTGATGTGTGGGAAAAGAGTAGAGATTTTATACATATGACCTCTTCATTTGAAGATGAGCATGAGCATACATTTCAATCAAATCAGAACATTTCAAGTTCAGTCATGGATCGAATTTACATGGAAGAATCATGGAAAGTTCCAATTCAAGATCGAATATATTCATTTTCATTTAAATTTAAAAGGAATGTTACATTTTTAATTTCGTTTTGTTTTGCAATATTTGTAACAAGTTTATTCTTGTCCTTAACGAATAATTTCCAAACGGATACAGCTGAATCGGTTGTACCTCAGTCAGGAATTGTAACTGTAGCCAGCATTAATGATCCTTTACCAGTTCAATTAGTAGTTGATCCAAGTTTCCCAAATTACTTAATTGTCCTTTCATTATTGGGGTTAATTGGTACTATTTTAATTCTTAATTGGTTTACAAGAATTAGATCCTAATTTTATTAACAGGTTATTCAATACAGCAGTAGTGTAAAACTAATTTATAACGAGTCTCCACTTTTATATTTAAGGCGGGGGCTTTTTTATTTATCCCGTATCAACACTCCGTAAGACTCCCTCTTCTCAAAGGGGAGATAACGGACTTTAGAAACTAGGGTAAGGTCATCTAACTACTAGTGATAGATATAAAAACTCCCACTAATAGCAAGATTCTCTATATTGTTCAAGATGATCTCTTGAAATAAGTTATCTTTAAATAAGAAAGGATTGTGAAAAATGACTATAATTGGATTTGTTAGGCATGGTGTAACGGATTGGAATCAAAAACGAATCATTCAAGGACATAGAGATGTGTCTTTAAATGAAAAGGGAAGGATACAAGCTGCAGCACTAGGAGAACGACTAGTTGGGGAAGAATGGGATGTTATCATAAGCAGTGATTTAGCAAGAGCCAAAGAAACGGCCGCTATTATTGCAGAACGTTTAAGTCTTAAAGTATCGTCCTATGATGAAAGGTTAAGGGAGCGATTTTTAGGGGAATTAGAAGGCTTGACCCATCAAGATAGAGTTGATAAGTATGGTGAGGATTGGGAAGCTATTGATCTTAAGGAATTGAACATTGAGGAGGATGAACAATTAAGATCGAGAGGTTTTAGTTTAATAGAGGATGTCCAAAAAAAGTATACAAACAAAAGGGTTTTAATTGTTAGTCATGGGGGATTGATCAATCAAGTATTAAGAGAACTTATTGGTGACTTTGACAACAAAATTGAAAACACATCCATCTCAGTTTTTCAAAAAGATCAGGATGAATGGAAATTTGATGTAATAAACTGTACGAAACATCTCAAAGATACCCACAAAAGTAATGTAAAGCTCCGAAGCTAACCTATTACTTTTGCGGGGCCCGGACAAACACACCCCCCCAAAAAAATATGCTTTCAGCACAGGAAGTGCTGATCCTACGTTAGTCACATGGACGAAACTCCCACAAAAGTGACTCAGGCAACACTTACTTTTCCCAAAAATATCTTATTTCACTAGTAAAAATGATCACATCCTTAAAATTAAAAGCATTGAAATGGGGAGTTTATAAAAAAAATTCCAAAATTATGAATATTTTCTGTTAATCATCCAATAATGGTACTAGAAATATGCGCAGTCTCTGGAGGTACCATTATGAATTTAGCAGATATGTTAAGCTTCGCTGATATTCAGCAGTTAGATCGTATTGCGAGATATTATGAATGCGAATGCAGTAGCAATTCAAAAAACGATTTAATTCAATCTATTCTTTCAAAAATTTATCGAAAGGATGTTTTTGAGGAAAGTTTGCAAAATCTCAGTGTTGAGGATTTACGATTTATCAATACGGTCATATTTGAAAAAAGAGAAGCATTTAGTCTTGAGGATTTAATGGCTAGAGTGAAAAATACTAGGTTTGCCGAAGAGAACGATGAGAAATTAAATCCGAGAGAAACTATTACTACGTTTAAAAAAAGAGGTTGGCTGTTTAATGGTGTCTCTCATAAAACGAAATATCTGTTCCAATTTCCAGAGGATCTCAAAAAACGCTTTATGGATATGATATCAAAAAAGTTTCAGCAGCAAATAGAACACATACAAGAACCTGATATATATCGTGATGAATTTAATTTGATTATTCAAGATATCTATTTGTTTTTAAAAGAGTTGTACCATATGCAAGAAGTTCATTTAACTGCTTCAGGTACGTTATACAAACGTTCTCTTTTTCAATTCTTGAATCAACTATCTATTCAAGAGAATCCGATTCAAAAAGGAGAGTGGCGTTTTGGATATGGTAGGAAATTCAAGGATTATCCCAATAGATTTTCATTAATATATGACTATTGTTATTTCAACAAGTTAATTAAAGAAGAAAACGAAACTCTTAAATGTACGGATAAAGGAAGAGACATAGTAGAGAATGAGAAAAAAGAAAATTTAGAAAATGTATATAGATTCTGGATAAGACTTTATAAAGGCCCAATTCACAATATTCAATCCATAGTCCATTGGACAAGCATTTTAGCACAAAATTGGGTAACTGTTTCATCCTTAAAAGAGGTCTTAAATGATTATATAAAACCTTATTATTATGACAATATTGATTCCATCCTAGAAGAAAGAGTTTTAAAAATGATGATGCATTTAGGCCTATTGAAAATAGGTGAACATGAAATTAAAGGTACAGTGATTCAAATGACGAAAGTAGGTACACTCATTATAAGAGGAATTCACATAAATGAAGAAGATACGATCATTATTCCAGTAGAACAAAATTAGAACAACTTAAACTTTAAAAAATGGGTGGTCAAATCCCAAACCATATATCTAGTTAGTGAATATAATTTATTATGGAAACAGTTTTCTTTTTCATGATGGAGGGTGGTTATACAATGGGAAATATGAGTATTATTTATGAAGCTTTGTTGGATCTCCACGCTGATGTAGTCATAAAAGAATCTTTGAGGAAATTCCGTGAAGTAAACTTATATAAAGAGATAGATTATGCATTACAAAACGGAGATGAAGAACTATTTATTAAACTAACAAATGAATTGAAATCAATAAACGAATCTTCTGCTTAATTCAAAGATAAGTGAATCAAATTTCATTTATCTTTTTTTTGTATTATTGTGTGGACAATTCTAATGAAAATAAATAAAATGGAATGTGATTACAATACATATTTTGTTTAGGAGAAGATTCATGAAATTTAGTGAGATTGAAATTAATCTATGGGATGAACATCGAGAATACTTAGATACATGTTTGCTGCCTTTTACAGGGTTGACAGGAGAAGAAAACCCGATGGAAACAACGAAGGCATTAGAAGAGTTAAGAGACATGTTGGATCTTGTGGAAATACCATTTAACGGGAGAGTTGTGACTTATCCTACAGTCCATTTTCATCAAGAGGAAGAGCAGTTAGCATCTTATTTAAACAACATTAGATTAAATTTAAAAAAACAGGGTTTTACATATCTCATTTTAATCACACATCAAACGGAGATGGACAAACTGAAATTTCAAGAGTTTGATTTGTTTTTGATGCCTGATGAGAAAGAACAGGATCTTGTTAGTTTAAAGGATGAGATTTCCAATAAAGTCCAAGCATTGTGGAATAATAAAAGTGGAAAGGGTGAATCTGTATAATCTAGAAATGAAAAACAAAACTTTATTTGATTTGACATAAAACCAGAAACCTTTGGTAAAACTACCCGAAGAGATTAACAATAATGATTAATAATGTATATTCGAACTTGTGACAATTTCCTTACATTTTTCGAAAGGGAGGTTTTATGTGGATTATACATACAGATCATTCTTGACGACCCCTTAGTCGTAAGCTATTATTATTATGTTCTAGTATGTTGAGCATTTTATCAACAAATTGATAACGTGAGATATGTAGTAAAGGGGGTAAAGAGACGTGCAAGATCATAATAAAGAGCAACAATCACATGGGAAACCAAACAAAAGACGTGAAATGACTCGTCGACAATTCCTTTCCTATACCCTCGGGGGCACAGGTGGATTCATGATGAGTTTACCTTTGATCGCTAATTTGAGATTTGCAGTAGATCCTCTATTGCAACCAAAAGCTGAATCAGATTGGGTTAAGGTTATTGATGTAGAGAAAATTACCGACACACCAACAGCGGTTAATTTTGAGAAAAATGTTGTTGATGGTTGGTACGAATCCGATAAGGGATTTGGTGCATGGATTTCTAAAGATGCAAGTGGTGATGTATTTGCATTGTCACCTATTTGTAAACATCTAGGCTGCACAGTTGAGTGGGAGAAAAATGTGAATTATCCAAATGAATATTTTTGTCCATGTCACGCAGCAAGGTATACCAAAGATGGTAAGAACCTAGCAGTTGCACCAGCACCATTGGATGAGTATGATGTAAAGATTGAAAATGGTTCTGTTTATTTAAGTCAAATCAAACCGAATACGAGGGTAGAATAAAGGAGGCGTAAAAATCAGATGTTAAAAAGTGTATATAATTGGATTGACGAACGTCTTGATATCACGCCGATGTGGAGAGACGTTGCAGATCATGAGGTTCCAGAGCATGTGAACCCAGCTCATCACTTTTCTGCATTCGTATACTGCTTTGGTGGACTGACGTTTTTTATTACTGTCATCCAAATTTTATCAGGAATGTTTTTAACCATGTATTATGTAGACGATATCGTGAATGCATATAAGAGTGTTGATTATCTTCAACATCAAGTAGCATTTGGTGTTATCGTTCGTGGTATGCATCACTGGGGTGCAAGTTTAGTTATTGTAATGATGTTTTTACATACGCTGAGAGTGTTTTTCACAGGTTCTTATAAAGCACCAAGAGAAATGAACTGGGTTGTAGGGATGTCCATTTTCTTTGTCATGTTAGGTTTAGGTTTCACAGGTTACTTATTGCCTTGGGATAACAAAGCTTATTTTGCTACACAAGTAGGGATTCAAATAGCAGCTTCTGTTCCATATCTAGGACAATATATCGAAACCTTCTTACAAGGTGGGGAAATCGTTGGGGCTCAAACTTTAACAAGGTTCTTTGCATTACACGTATTCTTCCTGCCAGGCGCATTGCTTGCGTTGCTAGGTGGTCATTTCTTCATGATACGTAAACAAGGAATATCTGGTCCTCTATAAGAAGAAACATTAAGGCGAACATCTTCGGGGTTTCGCAAATTCCTCTCTAGAGGTTGATTTCTAGAGTTACTGAAAACTTAAAAAAATTCATGAAAGGAGGAGCAATACGTGGCTCATGATCATAATTCGAAAGAAAAAGTAGTTTATGTTGGGGATTCAAGAGTTAAAAAATATAAGAAAAACAATGTTCCTCTTGATTATTCCGCTTATCCTGGAAATTCAGAGGCATTTATACCCAATTTTTTATTAAAAGAATGGATGGTTGGTTCCGTTTTTTTAGTCGGCTTTATGATTCTTACCATGTCTCATCCTTCTCCGTTAGGTTATCCTGCGGATCCGACTAAAACAGATTTTGTTCCGATTCCAGACTGGTACTTCTTATTCATGTATCAGTTGCTAAAATATCCTTATACTTCAGATGCTTATGTTGTACTAGGTACACTTGTATTACCAGGTATTTTATTTGGAGCATTAATGCTTGCTCCGTTTTTAGATACTGGTAAGGAAAGACGTTGGTATAAACGACCAATTGCAAGTTCTTTAATGTTTTTATCTTTATTTGCAACTATCTTTTTAACAATGGTTTCATGGCAAGGTTATCAGCATGAATTGGAAGAACTTAATATTATTCCTGAGCATCTTGAACGTGCTGAGAAAATTGCGGCTGGGTTAGAAGAACCTGGTGGCAAAGAAGCTGAACCCATTGCGATTGTCAACAAGGAAAGTGAAGGATATGAGATTTATCAAAAAGCCTCTTGTGTGTCTTGTCACGCTGTGGATTTAAATGGGGTTTCTTCAATGCCATCACTTCTTGGTATTGGTGATAAGCATTCTAAAGAAGAAATTACGGATATCATATACAATGGATTTGGTAGCGGAATGACAGGTCAGGCTCAAGCGAACCTTGACGCCGGGTTAACTGAGGCAGATCTTGATACACTTGCTGGGTGGTTAGCTGAACAAAAAGCACCAGCAGGAGAAGAAGCGCCGGAAGAAGCAACTGAGTCTCATTAATTAATGTCCTACAGGAAAATATTCGCGATACAATTATGAAAAACCTGATCGAAGTTCGATCAGGTTTTTTTAAAAACATAGACAACATCTCCGAGATACTCCGCTAGGAACCTATATGTAAGATTTTAGAATGGAGGTAAAGGTTAGTTTGACTTTATCATTTTTTTGGAGCAGAACATTTTTATTAAACCGTCATTTATTGTGGTTACTATTCATTGTTAATTTTTTGGGAACAATATATGGATACTATTGGTACAAAAATCAAATTATCTATACAATGAATGAATATTCAAATTGGTTTGTATTCGTTGTTCCAGATAGCCCAACAGCTAGTTTGTTTTTTACTTTATCGATTTTATATTTATTAATAGATGAATATACGCATAAAAGAAGTTCAGGATTTTTACGTGGTTTTATTGAAGTTTTTGGTGTAGTGACATCTGTGAAATATGGAATTTGGGCCGTTGTTATGATATTTGCAGCTGCTGCTCAAGGTGACGTATTATCTTGGCAGGACTGGATGTTAACTACTTCTCATCTTGGTATGGCATTAGAGGCTGTATTATTTATTCGTTTCTTTGGATTTAAAATGATTCATATCATACCAGTTGCGATATGGACACTATTTAATGACTATGTAGATTATAAGTATTATGTTTACCCATGGTTGCCAAAGGAGTTAACAGACGATTTGACGAGTATTCAAATGTTTACGATCCTATTAAGTATCTTTAGTTTATTGATTGCATACATCGGTACTCGATTTAAAGTATCTAATATGAATTGATCATTTATTTATCCTTGATTTTTTTGGTCTAAAAGTGGACATCCCCCCATATATTTAAACAATCGTGGTATTGAACGTTATAGGGGGATGTTTTTTATGTTTCGTTTTAATAGTAAATCTACTTTCAGAGTGTACATGCTGCTCATCGTTTTTAGTTTTGTTCTAATAAGTGGCTGTTCTACTAACGAACCAGAGCATTCTGCTCAAAAAGTGATGAGTATTGATGAAGAAAAATTAAAACAGTTGGAAACGATGAATATGTTAGCTAATGAAATGTATCAAAAAACAACGGAAGAAAACTATATTGAAGCTAGAGATATATTATTAAAGTTAAGTGAGCAATTAGCTGAGTTGAATTATGATGGATTAACCTCGATTGAAGGGATACAAGCCCTTTCTAGTTCAATTGTGAATGCAAAACGCAACTTTAACTCTGTAAATATGTCTAAAGAAGATGCACTTATATCCTCTGCAAAAATTCACTTAGCCATAGATGCTTTGAGTCATCAGAAAGAACCTATGTGGTTGCAATATTACAGTGTATTAAACTCAGATCTTGAAGAATTACAAAAATCGGTTCAATTAAGTGAAGTAGAGAAAGCAAATGGGTTATTAGAAACATTTAAAAAGCATTATGGACTAATTCGTCCTGCAATGATTATTAATCGAGAACCAGAGCATATAGAACAGTTGGATTCTTATATTATATTTTTGCAAAACAATATTTCTGATGTAAGTAAGAAGGAGAATATTAACACTGCAGTAGAAGGAATGATACTTTTTATGAACGAGTTATTCCTGCGTGATGAAACTTCGGGGGTTATTCCATTCGAAAAGGAACAAGATGTATTCTCATGGATCATATCCATAGGTACCATCATTGTTTCAGTATTATTTTATGCTGGTTGGAGAAGGTATGATTATGAAAAGACACATGTGGTTTCAGTTAGGAAATAGGTATGTGGATAACGATGCATCAAATCATCCTGATTTGATAAATAGAGGAAAACGAGGATTTTATTCATTTTATTTCATCTCATTGAGAGTTAACTGATAAGAATAAGGCCAAAATTTTCCTCTATTTTTTTATGATGAGATAATTTCATTGAAATAAGGGAAAGAAGTTCCCTTATTTCACGCAACTAGCTAAGCTAGATACAACTAATATCGGTGAAAGTCTGACACTGGATTTTAGACTTCCTCCTCCTTAAACCCCTCTCCAAGCACGTCATGCACATCACTTATAATGATAAAAGCTCTTGGATCGATCGATTTTATTAAAACTGTCATTCTTCTAATCTCTCTTCTGCTGACCACGCAATATACGGCTTCACGATGTTTTTTGGAATAAGCTCCTTTTGTCATGAATAAAGTTAAACCGCGCTCTAACTCATTGGAGATGCTTTCCGAAATTTCCTCAGATTTATCAGATATGATAGTAAAAGCTTTGGCTGAATAAGCTCCTTCCTGTATAAAATCAATAATACGAGCAGCTATAAACACTACAACGAGTGTGTACAGAATCTTTTCTTTTTCAATATAAAAAATAGAGGCTCCGATCACCATAAAATCAATGGCCAATAATACTTTTCCAATGCTCCATCCCTTCAGTTTATAACCTGCTCTTGCTACTATATCTGCACCGCCTGTAGTTCCTCCATAACGGAAAACAATACCTAATCCAACCCCACTAGCTACTCCAGCATAAAGTGTTGTTAAAAAATAATCATTATTTTCAAATGGTTGTATCCAGTTATTGTTAATACTAAATTCCATAAGGAATAAAAATGCAGAAAGAGAAACAGTTCCAAATATCGTTAATATCATAGATTGTTTTCCAAATAGTCTCCAACCTACATAAAATAAAGGAATGTTGATAAATAAAGTAGTATAGGATGGAGGAAGATTAAATGCATAATTTAATAGTAAGGCTATCCCTGTAACCCCACCCTCCATTAATTCGTTAGGGATAATTAAAATATTAAGTCCAAATGCATAAATGCCTGTACCTACCATAATGAAAAACAATTGTTTGATTGAAAAACCTTTCTTGATCCAACTCATAGATAAGCTCCTTATTATTGTATGTTGTCTTCATTTTAACTCACTATGATTATCATACAAATCAAAACTTCATATTTCAATAACATTGTTTTTAAACTTTCTTTGATATAACATAGTAGAAAGGCATAAAAGAAGAATACTACTGGTTTTCTAAAGGGGATGTGATGTGATTGTCAGATAAAACTTTAAATCAACTTCAACAGGAAGTGGATGAATACATATCGCAATTCAAAGAAGGGTATTTCAGCCCATTATCCATGCTAGCTAGAATTTCTGAAGAGGTGGGGGAGCTAGCTAGAGAAGTAAATCATTCATTCGGTGAAAAACCAAAAAAACCTTCTGAAGAAGATAATTCAATTGAAATGGAATTAGCAGATATTCTATTCATTATAATATGCTTTGCGAATTCTCAGGGGATCAATCTAACCGATGCATTTAATCAAGTTATGAATAAATTTCAAACTCGAGATAAGGACAGATGGACCAAAATTGAGTAAAAATGGACTAATCGTAACACCATATTAGAAATATATTCATATGCTGTACCATCACTTTCATATATAGGATGTTTAATAAGGGATATACGTATAAACTTTCTAAATATAGAGAGGAGGTTGGTGCAGATGGATGGAGAAGAAAAAATAAAAAAAGCATATGAATCCATTCTTAATAGTGATTTTGAGCAGGCAATAGAGTGGTTTGAAGAAGCAATTGAACAGGAGCCCGGCAATGCTTTATTTCATTATAAATTGTCTATTACTTATGCAAGAAGCAATAAATTAACGAAAGCTTTAGAACATGCTGAAAAAGCTTCTTCATTGGACAACAGCAATGAGGAGTATTTGTTTCATTATGAACATATAAAAGCAAAGGAACTTGTTAAACGAGCTGAGGTTTACTTTGATCAAAATGAGGATCAATTGCATTTGGCAATCATATTATTAAAAGAAGCAACATATTTAGATCCATTGTCTGTTGAAGCTTGGTTATTAATGGGCATTGCTTATGCTCAGTTAGAAGAATATAGTCAAGCCATTCAAACATTAAAGGAAGTATTGAATTTAGATCCAAATCATGAAATTGCGAAAGAACTGTTGAAACAATATAAAATGATGTTTAAAATTTATTTACAATCGTATAAATGAAAGGGATAAGGTGAGAAGAAATATGAATGAACAAACAATTAAAGTAGCTGTATCTGGAGCTTCAGGGAGAATGGGAAAAGAAGTAGTTAAAATGGTATTATCTTCACCTGAACTTGAATTAGTTGCAGCCATTGATTCAAAAAGCGGAGAGGATGCAGGTACTTTAGTTGGTTTAGATCCTTGTGGGGTGATGCTTCAGGATGATCTAGAGCTGGCATTAGTGGAGTCAGGGGCACAAGTTATTGTTGATTTTACGACGCCACATGTTGTGATGAAAAACACAAAGATGGCAATAAAACATAATGTAAGACCTGTGGTGGGAACAACTGGGTTTACACCGCAGGATATTGAGGAATTGGACGAGCTATGCAAAAAAGAAAACATGGGTGGAATCATTGCCCCTAACTTTTCGATCGGTGCGATTTTAATGATGAAGTTCGCGGCACAAGCTGCAAAACATATGCCTCATTTAGAAATCATTGAGTATCATGGTGATCAAAAGCTTGATGCACCATCAGGAACCTCTATCAAAACTGCTGAACTCATTTCAGAAAGCCGAAAGGAGTTACGTCAAGGTAACCCAGAGGAAAAAGAAACGATTGATGGAGCTAGAGGTGGGCAGTACAATGGATTTAGAATACATAGTGTCAGACTACCAGGTGTTTTCGCTCAACAGGAAGTCATATTTGGCGGACATGGTCAAACTTTGAAAATTCGTCATGACTCTTATGATAGAGAAGGGTATATGCCTGGTGTTAACTTAGCAATACAAAAAGTGATGGATCTTACCGGAATAGTATATGGATTCGAGCATTTTGTAGATTAAAAAGTATACATTTTGTTTAGATTCCTTAGAGGGGAGTTATTATACATATGAAAATCGCGTTTATTGCACATGATAGGAAGAAAGAAGAGATTGTGAATTTTGCAATTGCCTATGAAAAAACATTTTCACACCATGAATTATACTCAACAGGAACAACGGGTAAAAATATTATGGGCAACACAGAACTACAAATTCATCGATTCATGTCCGGTCCTTTAGGTGGTGACCAACAAATAGGTGCTTTGGTGGCAGAGAATGAAATGGATTTGATCATATTTTTAAGAGATCCTTTAATGGCTCAACCCCATGAACCTGATATCATTGCTTTATTAAGATTATGTGATGTACAAGGAATACCTGTAGCTACTAATGTAGCAACTGCCGAAATTTTAGTGAAGGCACTTGAGCGTGGCGATTTTGCATGGAGAGAGTTAGTTCATAAATATAAACCAGGTGATATAGAATGAATCAATCATTAGACATACTTATTTTTGGTGCTCACCCAGATGATGCTGAAATTGGAATGGGCGGCACAATTTATAAACATACTTTAGCAGGTTACCGAATAGGTATATGTGATTTAACTTATGCAGAAATGTCTTCAAATGGCGATGTAAATACTAGACAACAGGAGGCAAATGCTGCGAATGAAGTTCTGAATCTAACAGTTCGATCTAATTTAGGACTGCCGGATCGGGGACTTCAACTAGTTAGCGAACAAATAGATAAAATAACTTTGGAAATTCGAAAATATCAACCTAAAATTGTTTTTTCACCATTCTGGATTGATCGTCATCCTGATCATGTGATGTGCAGTAAAATGGTAGACGAAGCGATTTTTAATGCAAAGCTGCGCAATTATTTACCAGAGTATAGTCCTTGGAAAGTAGAAAAAAATTATTATTATTTTATTAATGATATTCAAGATGCAGATATGATGGTAGATATTTCTTCCGTTTATGAACAAAAAAAGAGTGCTTTGCAAGCTTATCGCTCTCAATTCCAACAAGTTGGATCAGCTCCTGGTATAGTAAATACGCCTTTAAATCAAGGTTATTTGCAAAACGTTGAGGCAAGAGATCGTTTATTGGGTCAAAAAAGCAATTCTGCCTATGCTGAGGGTTTTATTTCAAAAGCTCCTTATTTAGTCGAATTGTTTTAATTCTTTTAAGGCTTAGGACCTTGTCGGAGTTTATCTAAATGTATTTAGGTTTCTCGGTAGGGATTAGGAGGAGAAAATTGATGTTAAAGAAATTAAAAATAGGTATCACTTGTTACCCGTCTTTAGGTGGTTCAGGTGTCATTGCCACTGAGCTTGGGAAGCTCTTAGCTGAAAAGGGACATGAGGTGCACTTTATTACCCACGGTATGCCTTTTCGATTAGGGAAGTATCATAAAAATGTTTTTTATCATGAGGTTCAAGTTACAAATTATCATGTTTTTAAATATCCTCCTTATGATTTATCTTTAGCCAATAAATTAGCTCAAATCGTAAATATGAAAGGTTTGGACTTGCTTCATGTGCATTATGCGTTTCCTCATGCTGTATGTGCATATTTAGCAAAACAAATCGTTGGTGATAAAGTAAAAATTGTCACAACATTACATGGAACAGATATTACTATTCTTGCACAGGATGAATCTTTAAAGGATCTAATTCGGTTGGGAATTAATGAGAGTGATGCTGTTACTGCTGTATCAAAAGATCTGATTCAAGAAACTAAAAGTGTGCTTTCTATTGAAAAGCAAATAGACCTAACCTATAATTTTGTAGATAAAAGAGAGTATTATCCTCGTGATGTCTCAGAATTTAGGGAAGACTTTGCACATTCAAATGAAAAGATATTGATCCATATTTCTAATTTTAGACCAGTAAAACGTGTGCTGGATGTGTTGGACATATTTAATAAAGTCAATCAAAACATGCCTTCCAAGTTGTTGTTTGTTGGTGAAGGGCCTGAATTATCAAAAGTTCAATGTAAAGCAGAGAAATTAGGTGTTGAAGACCGGATCATTTATTTGGGAAAACAGGACGATGTAGCACAAGTATTGTCGTTAGCCGATATTATGTTATTGCCTTCTGAAAAGGAGAGCTTTGGATTAGTGGCGTTGGAAGCAATGGCTTGTGGTGTGCCAACGATTGGTTCTAATGCAGGGGGCATTCCAGAAGTTGTTACTCAAGGAGAAACAGGTTTTTTAGCAGATATAGGGGATACAGACCAAATGGCGCATGATGCGATTCGATTGTTGTCTGATACTGATATGTACGATAAGTTTATGAATAGCTGTTTAGAACGTGCAAGATATTATTTTTGTAATAATGTAATAACAGAAACATATGAAAAAATCTATTATCGGGTTCTAAATTTAGAACGGGCAGCAGTACATTCATGATTCTTATATGATCTATTGAAAAGTGGTGTGGATGATGATCGATATAAAGCTAATGGTGAAAGAAGCGTCTGAAGTGATTCATATCCTAGAAAAGCAAGGCTATGAAGCTTATTTTGTAGGAGGATATGTCCGAGATAAATTATTAAATAGAAATATTAAAGATATAGATATTACTACATCAGCTTATCCATCCAATGTGATGGATATTTTTACTCATACGGTTCCTACAGGTTTACAGCACGGCACTGTAACTGTTGTTAAAGAGAACTATCACTTTGAAGTAACTACTTTTCGTACAGAATCTCAATATGAAGACTTCCGTCGTCCTAAAGAAGTACAGTTTGTTGGAAATTTGGTAGATGATTTAGAACGGCGGGATTTCACGATGAATGCGATGGCTTTAGATGTAAAGGGAACATTGATTGATCCCTTTGGCGGAAAAAAGGACTTGAATTCAAACATTTTAAAATGCGTGGGAGATCCTAAACTTCGTTTTTCTGAGGATGCCTTAAGAATGATGAGGGCGATCCGTTTTGCTGCTGAATACGATTTGCAAATTGAAAAAGGGACTTGGGATGCACTTGTTTTACATAGACAAGCTATCAAACATGTGGCTATGGAAAGAGTAACTGCTGAGTTGGATAAAATGATAGATGGGGCTGATCCTAATAGAGGAATCCAACTTCTAATTGACAGCGAATTGATGGAATATACTAAAGAGCATTTGCAAATACATAAAAGAAATTGGTCAGCATTATCTAATCATCGTGGTTTAAACATTTTTCAATATATAGAAGATGCAAATATTCGTTGGACTTTATTGTTTATGATGTTAAAAATAGAGACAGATCAAATGAAAGCTCTATTAAAAAAACTCAAATTCCCAAATAAAAAAAACCTAAGCATTCATACGATTTTTCAGGCAAGGGATTGGTTGAATGAACGCACCTATTTAGAAATAAACTGGAAGCAAGCGGTGATTCTATACGGTGAAGATACGGTTAAAAATATATATACTTTTTTGGAGTCTATAGCTGATGACTATTCTTTGTTAGAGTTGTTGTCATTCAAAATGAGTAAAGCTGATTTTGAGCAAATATTGCAAAAAGGGTTAGGTTGGCTTGAGGATATACAGATAAAAAAAATAAACGAGCTTGCTATTAAGGGGAATGATATTTCAAGTTTGAAAACTGAACCAGGTCCTTGGATACGAGCGGTTTTAGATCAACTGCTTACTGAGGTTGCTCTAAATCAACTTGCAAATAAACATGAGGAATTATTAAATAGAGCTATACAAATTGTAAGAGGAATGAATGAGAATGAATGAACAAATTATCCAAATTTTTTTGGATCACCCAAATCAATATGTGTCCGGAGAAAAATTAAGTGAAGCGTTAAACTGCAGTCGAACTGCAATTTGGAAACATATTCAGGGGCTAAAGAAGAAAGGGTATGTCTTTGAATCAACGCCACGTTTAGGTTATAGGATGCTGCAAATTCCACCAGAGCCTTTGAATGTAAAGCAGTTAATTTCAATGTTGGATACAGCTTGTTTGGGAATAAAAATCAAATATGTACAAGAGGTAGGTTCAACCCAAACATTAGCAGCTGAGTTAGTTAAAAAGGGTGCAGAGGAAGGCACAGTTGTTATTGCAGAACAACAAACAGAAGGTAGAGGTCGACTAGGTAGAAAATGGTTTTCACCAGCTGGAACAGGCATTTGGATGAGTTTAATTTTAAAACCTCAAATTCCACTTCAGTTTATTCATCAATTAACATTGTTAATTTCTGTTGCGGTTTGTAGAGTGCTTAAGAGAATGCTGAATATAGATGTTGGAATAAAATGGCCTAATGATTTGTATGTGGGTGGAAAAAAAGTTTGCGGAATTTTATTGGAGTCCAGCGCAGAGGATGAACGTTTAAAACATGTCATAGCTGGAATAGGTATTAGCGTCAATCTTAAACAGGAAGATATACCAGAAGAATTAAAAGATAAAATGACATCTCTTTATGTAGAAACTGGAGAACAAATCAATAGAGAAGAGCTGTTTGTTTTATTATTTAAGGAATTGGAAGAGCTTTATCATATATATTTAAGTGAAGGTTTTGCCCCAATTCGTATTTTATGGGAAGCATTAGCCATTTGTTTAGATTGTCCAATTCAGGTGCATACACACCAAGGAACAATTCAGGGGAGAGCGTATGGAATGGACGAGATGGGTGCGTTAATGATAACAGATGAAGAAGGAAATGAACATAAAATATATTCTGGCGATGTAAGTTTAAATTTGGTATAATAGGGATACAATGAGGCGATATCTGATCAAGAATTGCACTCCCCGGTTATTAACAACATCATAATTATTTGCAGTGTTGGATTCTGCTCTGAGCCATAGTTGGACCGAGACAGAAGGATCATCGCATAAACTATAGGATGTTATACTTTACGATTGAATTTTAATTTTAAAGTATTTTTACTATGATATATGCATATGAACCCTTTTAGTCTTTGACTAAAAGGGTTTTAACTTTTTTAAGTATGATAAATCAACCATTATTTACGGGGTCCCATTAAAGAATAGGTTTTAACATCAACGAGTTTGCTTCACTTTTTTGGGGTGAATTCATTCACTCATTGTACAAATATATTAAATGAGGTGTATGTTATGGAATATCGAAAAATATTGAGTACAACAGCTATGAAGAAAATGAAAACTGAAAAAGAACCGATTGCAATGGTAACAGCTTATGATTATCCTTCAGCAAAGCTTGCAGAAGAAGCGGAAGCGGATATCATTTTTGTTGGAGATTCATTAGGCATGGTTGTATTAGGATATGATTCTACTATTCCTGTCACAATGGAGGATATGCTTCACCATACGAAAGCAGTAGCTCGTGCAGCCAAAAATAGTTTTGTTTTAACGGATATGCCTTTTTTAAGTTACCATGGCAGCATTGATCATACTTTAAAAAATGCAGCCAGATTAATGCAAGAAGGAGCAGCTAAGGCTGTAAAAATGGAAGGAGGAGTTGAAATTGCTTCCTCCATGTTCTCGTGTGTAAAAGCAGGGATTCCAGTGATGGGTCATATTGGATTAACACCACAAGCCGTAAATCAATTGGGTGGTTATAAAGTACAAGGAAGACAACCGGAACAAGCTAAAAAACTAATTGAGGATGCTAAAGCATTAGAGCAGGCTGGAGCGTTTGCAATAGTATTGGAAATGGTTCCTGAGGAATTAGCCTCTTATATCACAGAAACGATTTCAATTCCAACCATAGGAATTGGGGCAGGGAGAGGTTGTGATGGTCAGGTTTTAGTCTTTCACGATTTATTGCAATATGCTTCACCAATGCAACCTAAATTTGTAAAAGCCTATGCAGATATTGGCACTGAAATAAAAAATGGGATTCAGCAATTTGTTCAGGAAACTAAGAACCATACATTCCCAAGCGAAAATCATGTTTTTCATATGGATTCTGATGTGATAAAGGATATCCTAGACGTATAATCTACACAGTGGAAAGCAGGTGTTTATGATAATGGAAATGATGCGTTCAATTTCACAATTAAAACAATATATACATCGTAAAAAAGAACAGAAACTGACAATAGGTTTTGTACCAACAATGGGATATTTACACGAAGGTCATATGAGCCTGATGGAAAAAGCAACATCACAATGTGATATCGTTGTTTTAAGTATTTACGTAAATCCTTTGCAGTTTGGTCCAAATGAAGATTTTGATGAATATCCAAGGGATATGGAACGAGATATGCAAATTGCTCGCAATATGAATGTTGATGTAGTCTTTTCACCAACAACAGAAGAAATCTACCCCAATAAAATATATACAACCGTGTCTGTTTCGAACTTGACTTCACGTTTGTGTGGAGCCTCAAGACCTGGTCATTTTGATGGAGTATCTACAGTGGTTATGAAATTATTGAACATTGTAGAGCCTCATAAAGCATATTTTGGTCAAAAAGATGCACAGCAGGTCGCAGTGATTAAACAGATGGTTACGGATTTAAATATGAATGTTGAAATCGTGCCATGTCCAATCATTAGAGAAAAAGATGGTTTAGCATTAAGCTCTAGGAATGTTTATTTAGATAAGGCCGAAAGAGAACAAGCGATCAAGTTATTCGAATCTCTTGAACAATCAGAACGTTGGATTGAAGAACAAAATGTCACTTCTTTTGAATTAGAGCAGCTTTTATATGAACATATTTCTTCTGCTCATTTAGCAAACATTGACTATATAGAAGTATTGTCTTTTCCAGATATGCAACCAATAGAAAATAATATTCCTATATCTCAGCTTTTATCCAATCACCAAGTCATTATTGCGTTAGCTGTTAAGTTTGGGACAACAAGATTAATTGATAATCGCATTTATACAGGTAGTTTAAACACAGAAAAAAGGGAACCTGAATTAGGAGGAATGATTTATGTTTAGAACCATGATGAAATCCAAATTGCACCGTGCAACGGTAACAGAGGCAAATTTAAATTATGTTGGCAGCATCACAATTGCAGAAGATTTATTGGAAGCTGTGGATTTACTTCCCAATGAAAAGGTACAAGTTGTCAATAATAATAATGGTGCTAGGCTTGAAACTTATGTCATTAAAGGAGAGCGTGGTTCAGGTGTGATTTGCTTGAATGGGGCAGCAGCCAGGTTGGTTCAACCTGGTGATACTGTTATCGTGATTGCGTATTCAATGATGACTGATGAAGAGGCTAGAACTTTCCAACCTAAAGTTGCAATTATGGGGAAGGATAATATAATCGAAGAGCTTATGGCTGAGGAAATTCATGCCACTATAGTGTAGAGCATAGTGTTTAGAATTATTTGCTCCACTTGCATAAATCGCAAAAGTCCCAAAATATTCTAAATTATTAAGTCCACGAACTGGAAGAATGAAAATTGAGCTCTTAACAAAAAATGAGGTAAACGGTCTCTATACAGATCACTGAAGGTAGGGATGTACCCATGTTCAGGGAATTGTTTGATTCAATGAATCAAGTTTTGGATGAAATTATGCTCGAATATCCAACAGCTGTGAATGAGAAAAAAAGGGAATTAATGGAGCAAGTAAAAGCATTAAAAGAGATGAGCAATACCTTTATTGAGGAATGGTTATTGTTTGAGGAAAAAATGGATCAGTTTAATGAGGTGCATTTAGAGCTGCCTAAACCAGACTTAACTTCTGCACCTAAAAGTCAAAAGTCGTTTGTACAAGAAATCAACAATCTTCATTTTCAAAAAGGGCTTGGTTATTTTAAGCTTTTAATGTATAAGCAGGCAGTTGAGCAATTTAATCATACAGTAAAAGAACATCCAGAATTTTTATTAACTCGTGTTTTTTTAGCCTTGGCTTATTTAGAGTTGGGAGAAAACAATGAAGCTTATAATCATTTTCAATTTGTAATTTCAGTTTCGGAAAATGATAAAATCAATGCGATTTCTTACAATGCAATGGGATGCATTCAAATGTTTCGTAAAAATGTGGAAAAAGCAGAGAAATATTTTGACATGGCTAAAAAAATTGATCCTGCATTAAGTTTTTACTCCCTTTCTTAGACATTATTTGATATCCTGTAAAGGAGTGCTTGGTTTTAGAAGGGAAGGAAAAGTGAAAGATGAAATTTGCAGTCTTAGATTTTGAAACAACAGGAAATCAAACTCATGATCGTATTATTCAAGTTGGACTTGTTATTATAGAAAATAAAACCATTACTGACCATTTTACTTCGTTTGTAAATCCTGATACAAAGATACCTTCATTTATAACGGAATTAACTGGGATTTCAAACGATATGGTGGAGAATGCTCCTATAATTGATGAAGTGATATCACAATTTCAACCACTTTTGGAAAATAGTATTTTGGTTGCTCATCATGCTGCATTTGATTATGGTTTATTGCAAAAAGCTTTGGAAGAGACAGGATATACTCCTTTTAACGGAAAAGTATTGGATACCATAGATTTACTGCGCTTATTGTACCCAGATATGGCAAGCTTACAGTTGTCTATGGTTTCTGATACGATGGGAATTGACCACGACAGACCACATCAAGCGGATAGTGATGCACTTGCAACAGCACATATTTTATTGCAATGCATAGATCGCTTTTCTAACCTGCCTTTATTAACTGTGCAAAGAATTGCGCAGATTTTTGAACCAATAACAGATGATTTGGCCTGGTTTATTCATGAATTGAAAGAACAATTAGAATTAGAAACAAGTTTAGATATAAATTCTCATAAGTACTTTAGGCAATTTGCCTTAAATGTGAATGATTGGGCTGATGAATCTGATTCAAATCTGAACCAGTCTGAACCTGTTTATATAAATCCATCCTTTGAACAATTCTTAGATGAAATGAAACATGCATTAAATGAACAGTTTGAATCCTATAAGGAACGCCCTGCTCAAGAGCAGATGATTCATGAAATACATGAGTCATTTGAAAAAGATCAACATCTAATGATTGAAGCAAGCACTGGAACAGGGAAATCTTTAGGTTATTTAATTCCCTCTTTATATTACGGATTAATGAATCACGAAACCATTGTGGTTAGCACACATACGATTAATCTACAAACTCAACTCATGGAAAGAGATATTCCATTATTAAATAATATCTTCCCTGCTCATTTTCGAGCAGCAGTATTAAAAGGTCGAAGTCATTACCTTTGTCTAAGAAAATTTGAAAATAAAGTAAATATAAAAGATATTGCTGATACTCGTGATGATCGCATTACTGCAGGACAAATGATTGTATGGTTAAGTGAAACAAGTCATGGAGATGAAGATGAAATATCTTTTGGAAATAAGGGAAGAGAATTTTGGACTGATGTTGCTAGTGATGCTGATTCTTGTTTGAATCGGGCTTGTCCATGGTTTAAAAAATGTTTTTACCACCGTGCTAGATATCAAGCAAATCAAGCGGATGTCGTCATTACGAATCATTCTATGATCATGACTGATGTGATTGCAGAAAATCGTTTATTGCCTTCTTATGATCATCTTGTTATAGATGAGGCTCATCATTTTGAGTCTGTGGCTAGTCATCATTTAGGAAGGAATTTAACTTATTTTTCTCTTATCAGAGTATTAACTAGACTCTATAAAGATAGTCATAACGGTTTGCTGCCTCAACTTCGTTTTCAATTGGAGCAAATGGATGAAATAGATGGTTCGTTATTTGTTGGTAAAATAGGAACAACAAATGAAAGATTAGTACAGGTTAAAGAAGAATGGGACATTTTATCCGCTTTATTCTATGATGTTATGATGAATAAGAGAAATATTTCATCGATGGATGGCGGTCAATTGGTTCTTCGATTAAAAACCAAGGAACTGCCTGATATCTGGGGTTCCATTGAAACAACTGAACAAAATCTATATTTAGAGTTGAATGAAATTTTAAAAACGTGTAATGAAATATTAACAATTTTAAAAGAGTTTCAGGATGAATACGATTTACAAAGTTTATCTACTGACCTGTCAGGTGTAATGAAGGATTTATTCCAATTTAGGGATAACTTGCGTTTATTCGTGCAATTGAATGATGAAAATGAAGTTTATTGGATAGAAGCTAATGCTCATTTTAAACAAAAATCAATTCATCTTAAACGAGTTCCAATCGATGTGAGTGAAATGTTGAAGCAGAGCTTTTTTGAAGTGAAAAATAGTATTATAATGACATCAGCGACAATGTCTGTAAATGAATCTTTTCAACACTTATTAGAACAAATAGGATTAGAAGAGGATTTAAACGATGGGAGATTGCGGACGGTTCAGCTTCCTACAGCCTTTAATTATCGTGAGCAATCACTTATATGTATACCAAGGGATTTCCCTGCTATAAGAGGTGCTGAAGGTGATGAACATTTTATACAAAGTGTAACTGATTCTTTGATAGATGTTGCTATACAAACACAAGGTAGAATGCTTATTCTGTTCACATCTTACAGGATGCTTAAGCTCGTATATGAAAAGATAAAAGAAGTGTTAAAACCACAAGGTTTTCAGGTCTTAGGACAGGGCGTGGATTCAGGCAATCGCAGTAAACTAACACGTATGTTCCAAAATAACGATAAAAGCATTTTGCTTGGTGCAAGCAGTTTTTGGGAAGGTGTAGATATTCCTGGGCATGCCTTAAGTTGTTTAGCTATTATAAGGTTGCCTTTTCAACCACCGAATGATCCAATAGTTGAAGCAAAGTGTGATTATATAAAAGAAAAAAAGCAAAATCCATTTATGAAGTATTCAGTTCCTCAAGCTGTCATAAAGTTTAAACAGGGGTTTGGAAGATTAATTCGTACAGAAGAAGATAAAGGTGTCGTGATCATTTATGATACAAGAGTAATCCATACACGATATGGTAAACATTTTCTTTATTCACTTCCAAAACCAAAGATAGAGCATATGAAATCAGAGCAGATGGTTACAAGAATTGGAGAATGGTTCGTGGATTGATGATGTAGGAAAAGAGGTTTATATGTAATGAAGAAAATTTCTGAAGCTGTAGTTAGAAGACTGCCTATTTATTTAAGATTTTTAAATGAATTGCATGTGAGAAATATTCAGACCATTTCATCTAGAGATTTTGGAGAAAGATTAGGGATGAACCCTGCCCAAATAAGAAAGGATCTTAATTATTTTGGGGAATTTGGTAAAAAAGGAATTGGATATGATGTTCCTTATCTTATTGAGAAAATACAACAGATATTAAAGTTAGATCAAACGATACATGTTGCCTTGGTAGGAGCTGGGAATCTAGGTCATGCATTATGTAACTATAATATTTATTTAAAAAGCAATATGAAAATTACGGCTGTTTTTGATGATTTTCCTGAGAAAGTAGGAAGTCAAATTAATAATTTAATTGTTCAGCCGATGAGTGAACTTACCAAAACGGTTCAATCTCAAGCCATTAGAATAGGTATTATTACTGTTCCTGCTAGTGAGGCTCAGAATGTTGCAGATGCTTTTGTAAAAGCTGGGGTAGAGGCAATATTGAATTTCGCTCCAAGTATTATCAAGGTGCCGCAAGAAATTAAAGTGCATCATGCTGATTTTACAACAGAACTTCATAGCTTGGCTTATTATCTAGATTAAAAGGAATTCATTTTGAGGTGAAGGCGAATGTCTGAAAGAGCGAGCAATACATTGCTGCAAATAATAGGTAAGGTTTTATTAAGTTTATTTTTTGCTTTATTCATTACTTTTATATTGATTATTATTTCGGTATTTATTTATTTATTAATATCTAGAGATGATGCAGCTCTTCAGGAGGTATACGGAAATTCAATTACTCTTAGTGATCCATTATTTTTAGTATTATACGCACCACAAGCTATTGGTTTTATATTAGCAGCTTATTTAATGGTTTTCATTTTTGAAAGAAATAAGAATTGGAATTTAGGCTTGAAGCAAAATGATGGGTTGAAGTTATTGTTAAAAGGTTTCATCATTGGAATCATATTAATGTCCATGACATTCCTAATCATTTGGATTTTGGGAGGCATTAAGGTTGAGTCAATAAACACAGATCCTGGATTGTGGATACAGTTAAGTCTAGCCTTGATCATATTTATTTTAACAGCAGTGAATGAAGAGATATTTTGTAGAGGTTATCTGCAAGGATTGTTTAGATTTCATTACGGAATATGGCCGGCTGTTATAAGTTCAAGTTTGCTTTTTTCTGGTTTACATGCTTTTAATGCAGCTGTCTTAGATTCTCCTATTCCTTTACTCAATATATTTTTAGCAGGTGTATTGTTAGCAATAAGCAGAGAAGTGAGTGGTGGGTTATGGTTGCCAATTGGCATTCATTTAACGTGGAATTATTTTCAGGGAAATATTTATGGATTTGAAGTTTCAGGGACGGAAATGAATTCATGGATTCAAATCAGCTCACAAGGGTCTACTTTATTAAATGGTGGATTGTTTGGGGCTGAAGGGAGTATAGTTGCGACCTTTATTCTTCTTGCTGGCATAATCTCAATGATTAGATATCAAAAAAAGCTGAGTTGACATTCTCGCCCCGTAAAGGTTTATAATCGATGTAAATAATAATAATCTATAAAATGGATTGAATTGAAAGAGGGAACAAGATGAAATTACTTATTAAGAATGGAACCTTTGTTACGATGAATGGCAATGAAACGATTAGAGATGGATATATGGTTGTTGAAAATGATTTGATCCAATATATTGGAAAAAATAAACCGATAGTAGAATCAGAATACGATGAAATCATTGATGGCAAAAATCGTATCTATATGCCTGGATTAGTAAATACACATAATCATGCTGCAATGTCATTGCTGCGTGGTTACGCGGATGATTTGGCTCTTCAAGTATGGTTAGAAGATAATATGTGGCCGATGGAGGCTAAATTTACGAATGAAGATGTGAAATGGGGCACTCATTTATCCATTTTAGAAATGATTAAAGGTGGAACAACTAGTTTTGTAGATATGTATGATCATATGGATGAAGTGGCTCAAGCTGTAGAAGTTTCAGGTATGAGAGCTTGTTTAACTAGAGGGATGATTGGTTTTGGTGGTGAGGAAGTACAGGATGCTAAGTTAAAGGAAGCTAGAGCATTTGCAAATGATTGGCACGAGAAAGCAGATGGAAGAATTACTGCGATGATGAGTCCACATGCTCCATATACTTGTCCACCTGAATTCATAGAAAAAATAGTACAAGCAGCTCAAGAACTTCAGTTGCCAATACATACACACATGTCTGAAACGCAACACGAAGTGATGGAAAATGAAAAACAGTATGGACTGAGACCTGTAGCACATTTACAAAAACTTGGAGTATTTGATCAACCTTGTTTAGTCGCGCATGCTGTTCATTTAACAGACGAGGAAATTAGCATTTTAAAAGAGCATTCAGTTCATGTATCTCATAATCCTGGAAGTAATTTGAAATTAGCAAGTGGTATTGCAAGATTGCCTGAGCTGAAAAAGGCAGGAGTTCTTGTTTCATTAGGAACGGACAGTGCTGCAAGCAATAATAATTTAGATATGTTTGAGGAAGTTAGATTAGCTGCATTAATTCATAAAGGCAATACGTATGATCCTACAGCAATACCAGCAATTGAAGCTTTGCGTTTAGGTACCATAGACGGTGCAAAATCGATTTGGCTAAACGATGTTGGTATGTTGAAAGAGGGGATGAAAGCTGATTTTATTTCTTTGAACAGTAACCAAGCTCATTTCTTACCAAAGTCTGATGTTATTTCGCACATTGTATACTCAGCAGGTGCAAGTGATGTTCAAGATGTATGGGTGAATGGGAAACAGCTTGTGAAAAACAAAGAGCTTCTTACAATGGATGAAGAAAAAATTAAATTTGAATTCAATGCTCGTTTTGAAAGGTTGACGAATTAAATCATGACACGTGATTATGAACGGACATTAAAAAACAAACGAATCATTAAATATAGTTTGCTCATTTTCCTGCTTCTTATCATCATATTTATAGTATTGAGGTGGTATTATTTAACTATACAAAATCCCC
Source organism: Chengkuizengella axinellae (assembly GCF_030730905.1). Lineage (GTDB taxonomy): Bacteria > Bacillota > Bacilli > Paenibacillales > KCTC-33759 > Chengkuizengella > Chengkuizengella axinellae. The sequence continues at coordinate 289,005 of NZ_JAVAMP010000002.1, forward strand.
TTCGTATAGAGGTTAAGGAGGCAGTTGCAAGAGCTTATGACGAAACAAGTTTAAAGGAAGTTACGGATACAGAAACATTTATCGGGGATGAGTCTTACACTATTATTTACGGTAAAGATAAAGAGGATCAGGAGATCATCATATGGATTGGTGAGACTGAAGTGCATACGGAGCTAGCTTCAGAAGGAGTTTCAAAAGAAGCGGTTGAGAGGCTTATATTAAACACCAAAACAGATATTGAGCTCCTGCGTATCACGCCAGCAAAATGGACAGATGAATGGGTTTGGGAAGTTTTTTATAAAAGGGATGAGGAAAAAGGAACGAGACATTATTATGATTTTTACCGTTTTGCAGATGGTGAATGGTTAGAAACGTATACAATGAGCATAATGAGATGAACAACGATACGTCCGATTTAAATCGGGCGTTTTTTCATGCCCAAAAAAGTAACGTGAAGTTTTCAAAATTTAATCGAGTCTCTGATCATAAAAGTACACTACACTTTTGTAAGTCATTTTCTTTTCCACACATTACATACGAAATGAATACATACTTCGTGATATACTATATGTACACACTAATTGATATATTATAAAAGGAGGCGTTAAGATGAAATTTCGTCCAATACCGATGTTAGTAAGTTTAATTGTTTCTATTTCAGTTTTATTTGGTGGATGGTTTGCTTACAATAGTTACGCCTTAACAAATCCAATGACAAAGATCATTTCAAATATAGAAGGTGTAGAAAACGTAAATACTACATTTGAAACAAATGAAGTTATAATTGAGATCACAATGGATCCTAATGTTAGTCTAAGAGAAGTAATTCAGCAAATTGAAACAGAAGGTGATTCTGTTATAAATGATCGTGAAATTACTTACAATATTATAGATGATTCTAACAGTACAATCGAAAAGTGGTGGTCCTCTGCTTTATTTGATGTTGCTCAAGCGATGGAGTCAGGACAATATGGCGACATACCTTTAAAACTTGAACAACATAAAGAAAATATAGAAGGACTTGAAGTGAAAACTGAAATGGATGAAAATAATGTTTATGTTCAATTAACTTATGAAGATAGTTATAAAATCATTATTTTACCGAGAACTCCTGCTGAATTGGAGGTTTGGTAATATGAAAAAGTATGGAAAAGAAATAGCGTTGGGTTTTATTCCCGTTCTCATTTTCTTTTTAGTTTATATTGGAGTTAATGTCATTCCACTGCTTGTATTTTTAGCTATAGGTATAGCTTTATTGTATTTTACAAAAGTGAAAGGCACTGTAAACATTCAAGGTGATCGAAAACGCTCAAGAGCTAAGATCGCTCATTTAACATTTGATGACATTGGTGGGCAGGATAGCGCTAAAAAAGAGTTAAAAGAAGCGCTTGATTTTTTAATCCACAAAGATGAAATTGCGAAATTAGGCATTCGTCCATTGAAGGGGATATTGTTGACTGGACCTCCAGGTACAGGTAAAACATTGCTGGCTAAAGCATCGGCACAATACACCAACTCCATCTTCGTTTCAGCTTCAGGAAGTGAATTTGTAGAAAAATATGTGGGTGTTGGAGCGAGTAGAATTCGTGACATGTTTAAAGAGGCAAAATTAAAAGCGATAAAAGAAAAGAAAGAAAGTATAGTTGTTTTTATTGATGAAATTGATGTGATTGGTGGCAAGCGTGACGGAGGACAGCATAGAGAATATGATCAAACATTAAATCAATTGCTGACGGAAATGGACGGTATTCATACCGCGGACTCACCTAGAATTTTAATGATGGCAGCTACAAATCGTAAGGAAATGCTGGACAGTGCATTACTTCGTCCAGGACGTTTTGACCGTCAAATTCAAGTTGATCTGCCTGATAAAAAGGGTAGATTTCATATTTTAAACATTCATGCGAAAAATAAGCCCATCAGTATTGAGGTAGACTTAAATAAAGTGGCTGCTGAATCATACGGATTTTCAGGAGCACAATTAGAAAGTGTAATGAATGAGGCAGCAATTTATGCGATGAGAGAAAAGGAAGACAATATACATCATAAACACCTGTCATTAGCGATCGATAAAGTCATGATGGGAGAAAAAACAGATAGAGAATCCACTCAAGAAGAAAGGAAAAGAGTTGCACTTCACGAATTAGGTCATGCGATTGCAGCCGAGTTAGTTCGACCTGGTTCTGTTTCACAGGTATCCTTAAGTCCAAGGGGACAAGCATTAGGTTTTGTAAGACATAACCCTCAAAAGGATCAATATTTATATACAAAAAATTATATTGAAGAGCAAATTCAAATTGCATTAGGTGGTTCTGTTGCTGAACAAATGTATTATGGAGGGAGAAGTACTGGATCCCGAAATGATTTTGAGAAAGCATTGCAATTAACAGAAAACATGATTTATTCAGGACTTACGGATTTAGGAATAGTGAATCAAGACATGGTCACTAAAGAGGATTTGTTAAAAACAAGTACAATTATTTTAGATAACCTGACACACAAAACTCGCGAGCAGTTAGAAAGTTACCGTTATGTTTTTGATCAGTCCTTGCAGATTCTGATGGACGAAGAAGTTTTAAGTGGTGATAAGTTTCGAGAGTTGATGCAGAGTAACTAGAGCAAAAGACTTAGGTGAAGTATTAAAAACAAAATAGGACCATCCTCATGATCATTATTGCTCATAAGGGTGGTTTTTTATTGAATCCTCGAATTTTTTGCAACATTGTTCCTATTTACGAACTGTAAACAATTCAATACAATATATGTATATAAATGTTAAAGATATATCTTTGCTGTATTTATTCTACACTAGGTTATTATTAAGATGATTGAGGTGATAAGTTTGGACACACCACAAGAGTTAATAGACGAACTAATTGATGCATCAGTTAAATACGGTGAGGCAATCGAAATAGGAGATTCTAATCAAACGATTATACAAAGAGCAACCATTTATAAAATTAGAGAATCCGTAAATGGTTCAGAGTACATAGAAGAACTTAAAAAGCTTTTAGATCATTCCAATGATTATGTCAGATACAAAACGGCTTTTAGTCTTTTGCCATTTGAACCAGATAAAGCAAGGGAGACGATCACTGAGTTGTTCAACAAAAGTGAATTTTGGAATATTGGACGAAAGTAGGGTTAAAAAACCATTTTATAGGTACCATTACCTATAAAATGGTTTTTTTGATATATGAATTGAGATTAAACAGCGATGATGGAATTCGACCAGAACTCTTTGTAATTAATTGACAAATATTCTATTGTTTATTACGATAATACTATTAATTATTATTAATATATTACATTTTCATGAAAAAATTGGAGGAGTAAATGGTGCAAAAGAAATTAGTAGTTTCATTATTGTCATCTGCATTAATAGCAGGTAGTTTAATTTCACCTGTAAGTGCAGAGAAGACCCAAGTAGTAGAAAGTAATACATCTGTAGAAACTAGTACGGTTAGTGAGGGTCAAGATATATCCAGAGAAGAGCTTGTAAGTAAGGTGAGGGAATTATTTCCAAACAAGTTTGATTTCGTAAGTGATGAAGATTTTGAGTTTATGTATAATGATTTTTATAATGAAGAGAGCTTCGATGTATCTTTCTACAAAAGATTAGGTGACGACAAACGAGTTTATGGAGACTTTCAATTTAATAGCTCTAAAGAATTAATTGGTTTTTATTACAATGATGATGACCTAGCGTATGAAAATGATATTTTCCCACCAAAAGTAGAATTCGATCAAGCAAAAGAAATAGCTCAAAAATTTATAGATTCTATAGGGTTGACTAATATTGAAGTTGAAGAAAATCCTTATCAAAATATAAGTGTTTCTCCTTTAACAGAGCCTATAGAATACAACTTTATTATTACAACGAAAGAAAATGGTATTACTGTAAAAAGTCAGCAGGGGGATATCACTGTTTCAGGAAATGGTGAAATCACTAGGTATTTCAATAGAAATTCTACCAATGATACATTTGAAGATGCTAGCAACATCTTAACCTTAGAATCAATAAAACAACAAATTTTAGAAGACTTTAATCTAGAGTTGGTATATTTAATAGATTGGAATTATCGGAACGATGAAACAATAGCAAAACTAGCTTATGTATTAAATCCTTCATTTGAACAGGTGAATGCTCAGGATGGTTCTTATTTAATAAATAGAGAGTTTGTAAGTGAATTGAATTCGAATCAAAAATATAAAAAAATAGGCGAGTCTCCAGTTGAAAACAAACCTTTGACAAAAGATGAAGCTGAAGAAATGGCTTTAGAATTATTAGAACCTGTAAATGATGAAGTAAAGCTTACTATTCGAGGTACAAATGAAAATGAAACAAGATACGGTTTTACCACTTACGATGTGAGTTATATGTATGAACTTAGGAATTCTGGTTCAGGTTCAAGTGTGGACTTTAATAAAGAAACAGGTGATTTGATAAGGTATTATAGAGATGAATATAATATCTTGTTTTCAGAAGGTGAAGACAGCGAACCTATATCAGAGGAAGATGCTTTAGAAATTGCATTGGATTATGTAAAACAATATGCTCCAGTTATTGCAAATGAGTTAGTATATTATGAAGATGGCAGTAGTTTAAATCAATCCTATTATAGTTATAGATATGGAGAGGATTTGGAGTATATGTTTCATTTTCCTCAGTATAAAGATGGAATTAGAATTCAAGGAAACGGTGCAAGTGTTTCTGTAAGTAAAACGGATGGAACATTAACACGAATGTCTATAGATAGTCATGTACCAGATCAATGGCCAAACCTTGAGGATGCCGTTTCATTGGAAAAAGCAATGTCTGATTTTCAAGATAATTTGACTTTAGAATTAGTTTATGATTTGAGTCTTGATTATAAAGAAGGAGATGTTAAACATCACATTCCATATTATGATGTAAGTTTTTCTTCAGAAGTATTATACAGCTTCTATGATGGGATTAAGGGAGAATGGGTCACAAGAAGTTATGTGGCAGATCAACCAGAAATGAGTGTTGAAGTAAGCCATCCATGGGCGGAAAAAGAGTTGAACTATTTAATTAAGAAAGGGATCATTTCCCCAAATGAAAATGGAGAAGTTTCTCCAGATGAAGCTGTAACTGTTGCTGAAGGATTAGATGTTCTTATAAAATCACTCAACCGTTATTATGATATAGAAGATTCAGAAGGAGCTGCTCCAACGTTCTCAAATATTGATTCAGATCATGAATATTTTTATATTATTGAACGAGCAGTACAGCAAGGTATTATTAATAGTGAACCTGATACATTTGCTGTAGATGAAGCATTAACTAGAGAACAATTAACATATTGGTATGTTAAAGCTTTGGGATTGCAAAAAATGGCAGAGCAGCAAAATTTATATCTTATAGATTTTGCTGATTCAGAACAAATTGCAGATGAATACCAATCTTATGTAGCGATAGCTAATTCTTTAGGGTTAATTACAGCCAATGAGAATGGACAATTTCGACCGCAGGAATCAGTTACATTAGCTGAAATTTCTGTATCCGTGATTAGACTGGCGAATATGATGAATGAGTTTAAGTAAAGGTTAGTTGGAGTTTGGAAAGAGAAAATATAAAAGAAATTAGATTTGAAATTTAATCCAGTATGACTGCAAGTTAGATTTAATTACTAACTTGTAGTCTTTTTTTGATCATCGTAAAAATGATATGTATTTAATCCTATCTTTATAGAAAATTACAATTGTATAATATATGAAAAGAGGTGATTCAAGTGAAGGAATACACAGCAATAAGTATATTTAAAAATGTAAGTGATGACAGTATGTTTATGTTTCCAATGGGAAAAAATAAAATTGGAGCAGGAACCGCTATAAATAAACCTATTATAATGAATGATGACTATACCTCTAAAGACATTGGAGTTTCACTTAAAAAATGTATAGATGTGATAATTAATAAAAAGTATACAGAAGAGGACAAGGGTTTACCTGTACCTGAATTAGTAACAGGAATTAAAAGTAATTGGAAATTTACCAGGTTGTATATACTTACTAGGGTTACCTTATATCCTTCAGAGGGTTTTGAAATAACATCTACAAAACGTGAGAAAAATGCTTATAGTTGGTACGAAGATACACCTCAATTAAAACTAAATATTGATGCTACAAAGGGAGAACTTGGGGAAGGAGTTTTAAAGATGTTTGAGTTATGTGAGTAATAAAATTTTATATGATTGAGGTTTAGAGGCTGGGACAAAACCCAGCAAAAATGAATAAACCGCATGAAATCAAATTTATAAACCTTGATTTCATGCGGTTTTAATTATGCTTATTGTACAAAAACCAGCTAGATTTCAACTTATGTCCCAGCCTCTTTTTTTTACTATCTGCTACTGATAGTTCTGTATTATGTTATCCAAAAAAGGGAAAGCTAAATTAGCTTAACAGTGACGCTTAAATATTCGTGTTCAGGAGTGTGAAATATGAAGAAAATGAAAGTGATTTTATACATGTTAGTTTTTCTATTAGTACTGGTTCTCACGAGCTGTGCAACAAATAACAATAAAATATTAACCATTGATGACGTGACAACGGCAATCACGGATGAAGGGATCGAGATGAAAGAAATAGAGAGAAATCCTAGGAATATTTTTCAGTTAGACTTAAACGGGGTTGCTCCTAATGTTTATACGATTCAAGATAATGAATTAACCATTTATGTTTTTGAAAATGAAACAGAACGGCAAAAAGGTATGGATGAATTTAAGGAAAGATTAGGTTCGGCAACTATTGATACTGATAAATTTACATATGAAATTAATAATGTTGTTTTATTTTATGTGTATACAGCTGACACAATAGATGAAAAGATGGAAAGTGTAATAAATAAGCTATCAAGTTAGAAAAAGTATCTCATGAAGTAAACCTGCTCAATCATTAGGAGTGGGTTTTTTTGTAGAGTTATGGAGGGGGAAGTGAATAATATTTTATTGCTTTCTATCGAACAAAAGTTTATAATTCAAACAAATATAATTATTTTAAAGAGGGTGGTGAAACCATGAACGTTAAAGAACAGCGAATCCTTCAACTTATTCAAGAGAATCCCTTCATTACTCAAAATGAGCTCGCAGATAAATTAGAATTATCACGACCTGCTGTAGCAAATTATATATCATCTCTTACCAAAAAAGGGAAAATTGTTGGAAGAGCATACGTTTTACCTAAGGATAAACATATTACTTGTATTGGTGGTGCTAATGTAGACCGAAAATCCCAGGTAATGGGTTCACCTCAATATGGAACGTCTAATCCAGTGACTTCTTTTAAATCAACGGGTGGTGTAGCACGAAATATTGCAGAAAATCTAGGAAGATTAGAAAGCTCAGTTTCTTTATTAACACTCCTTGGAGATGACTCTGAAGGAGATTGGTTATTGGAAAAAAGCAAGCCATATATGGATATGAGTTTATCTTATAAAATGCCAAACAATAATACAGGAGCTTATACAGCAGTGATCGATAATGAAGGGGAAATGGTCATTGCTCTATCAGAAATGTCGATTATGGATCAAATGGAAGTGTCCCATGTGCAAAAAAAATGGGGACGAGTTGCCGGCTCTGATTTCATATTAATGGATACAAATTTACCATCCGATGTCATTGAATACATCATAAAACAGAGTAATATCAATGCTATCCCAGTCTGTATCGCTTCTGTTTCATCCCCAAAGATCCATAAAATCCCTGAAAACTGTTTAGGGGTGACCTGGCTGATTTTAAATCGTGATGAAGCGGAAACATTAACTGGAATAACCCTGTCTGATGAAAAGTCTTTTAAAAAGGCTGCGAAAATGATGATAGCAAAAGGGATAGAATATATAGTGATAACACTCGGAGATAAAGGTGTGTTTTACTTTACTAAACAAGGAGAAACAGAGTTTATCCATCCTCCTTCAACTATAGTACAAGATGTAACAGGTGCAGGGGATTCGCTGATTGCAGGGTTAGTTTATGCAACGATTCACGGTGAAAATATACAATCGGCTTGCAAATATGGAATGTCATGTTCGGCAATTACATTACAAACAAATGAAACAGTACATTCTGAATTAAATAAAAATGTGTTGCATGAAGTATATAAAACTTATTTTGAAGGGAACGAACAACATGAAACTTGAATCATTTATTGAATATTCACAAGAAGTTTTGGAAGCAAAAAAAAATAACAGACCTGTAGTTGCGTTAGAGTCTACGATCATTTCGCACGGTATGCCTTATCCGCAAAATGTAGAAACGGCTAAAACGGTTGAACAGATCATACGTGAAAATGGTGCTATCCCAGCTACTATTGCAATTATAAATGGGAAAATTAAAATAGGATTAACAGAAAATGAAGTTGAATTTTTAGCAAAAAGTGATGAGATTGAAAAAGCAAGTCGAAGAGATTTACCATACTTACTAATGAAAAAGAAAAATGGTGCTACAACCGTAGCTGCAACAATGATTTGTGCTAATCTAGCGAACATTGAAGTCTTTGTAACTGGAGGTATCGGGGGGGTGCATCGTGAAGCTGAAACTACGATGGATATTTCAGCTGATCTACAGGAGCTTGCAAGAACGAATGTAGCTGTTGTGTGTGCTGGTGCAAAATCAATTTTAGATATAGGTCTGACATTGGAGTATTTAGAAACACATGGTGTCCCTGTGCTAGGATATGAAACAAAAACTTTACCTGCCTTTTATTCACGTACAAGCCCTTTCGAAGTAGATTATCAAGTTGATTCTACAGAAGAAATGGCTCAGATCATTGATACAAAATGGGGATTAGGGTTAGATGGCGGAGTTGTTATAGCCAATCCAGTTCCTAAAGAAGACGAGTTAGCACCTGAACTTATGGATCAAATCATCGAAACAGCTTTAATAGAGGCCAAAAAGAATGGTATTACTGGAAAAGAAACCACTCCTTTTTTACTTGATAAAGTAAAAGAATTAACAAAGGGACAGAGCTTGATTACAAATATAGCTCTTGTAAAAAACAATGCAAAAGTGGGAGCAGGCATTGCAGTTAGACTTCATAAGCTTAAAGTGAAATTATAATTTAGATGCGTTATAATCTAATTAACAAATCATGACGGTGAACAACATTGTTGTACATCGTTTTTTTATAACTTAAGAATTTATAAGATTACAAATTCTAAGTTTCAACAAAAATTACCACTAAAGAAGTATTTGACGACTTCTCCGAGAGACTCCGATAGGAGTTTTTGTTATGATTTAGATCCATTTGTTATTCAGATAAGATTCAAAATCTTTGTTTTACCTTTTTGAGTGTTTATGAACATTTTGTGTATTTGATGAAAAAGAATGAAAAATAATGTTACATTTGTTATGATCTTTTAGGGAAAAATAATCTAATAAATTTATAAATAAAAAAGGTGATATTTTGTTTAAAAAAGTAGGAGTTATTGGAGCAGGAACTATGGGGCAAGGTATAGCAGAGATGCTGTCCAAAAAAGGACTTGAAGTATACCTTGTTGAAAAAACAGAGGAAAAGCTGGAACAATCTTGGAATAGTATTGAAATCAGCTTAGATAAACAGTTAGAAAAATGGGCAATAACAGAAGCAGAGAAAAAATTAACCTTATCGAAGATAGAAAAAATCACAAATGTGCATAAGTTGTCTGAATGCGAAATGATCATTGAAACGATTACGGAGGATTTAGATGAAAAGAAGGAAGTATTTGAGATGTTGGATGAAATCTGCTCACCCGATGTGATTTTAGCTAGCAACACCTCCACATTAAGTTTAACTGAGCTTGCAAGTAAAACAAAACATCCGCAAAGAGTCATTGGCCTACACTTTTTACATCCAGTGGCTGAGATTGATTTAGTTGAAATTATAAGAGGTTTAAGAACTTCAGAAGAGACGTTTCTTAAAACATTGAATTTTGTGCAGGAAACGATCCAGAAAAAAGGAATTATGGTATATGAATCTCCAGGGTTTGTTACTTCTCGTTTAATTTGTTTATTAATTAACGAAGCATTACACACTTTGGAAGAAGGTGTGGCATCTGCAGAGGATATTGATACCGCAATGAGATTAGGATATGACTTCCGCTATGGTCCGCTAGAAATGTGTGATCGTTTTGGATTAGATGCAGTATTGGCAGCATTGGAGAGATTGTTCCGTGAGTTTGGAGATTTAAAATACCGTCCTTCTTATTTATTGAAAAAAATGGTGAGGGCTGGTAATCTTGGTGTGAAAACAGGTGAAGGATTTTTTAGATATGATGTGGATGGTGATCGAATATGAAAATATTAGTTATCAATGCAGGTAGTTCTTCCTTAAAATATCAACTATATAATATGGAAAATGAATCTGTGTTAGCAAAAGGAAGAGTAGAGAGGATTGGTTTTGAATCATCTATTTTAGCTCACGAACCTGAAGGTAAAGAAGAAGTAACGGAAGTAAGTGAAATTCTTGATCATACAACAGCTATTAAAAAAGTCGTGCAGATGTTAATTCACAAAGAACATGGCATTCTTTCTTCCATAGATGAAATTGAAGCGGTAGGACATCGAGTAGTGCACGGTGGAGAGAGTTTTTCTAATTCCGTTATTGTAACAGAAGAAGTGAAACAAGAAATCAAGAAATTATTTGATCTTGCACCTTTGCATAACCCAGCTCATATTATGGGAATTCAGGCTGTTGAGTCGACTATGCCCGATGTTCCTCAAGCCGTAGTTTTTGATACAGCTTTCCATCAAACGATGCCTGCATCCTCATATCTATATGCAATCCCTAAAGCGTTATATAATAAATATAAAATTAGACGTTATGGTTTTCACGGAACATCACATGATTATGTGAGCGATAGAGCAGCAGCCTTTTTAGATAAAAAACCAGAGGATCTTAAAATTGTCACTTGTCATATCGGAAATGGTGTTAGCTGCACTGCTGTAAAACATGGTGAGTCCTTTGATACAAGCATGGGTATGACTCCGTTAGAAGGATTAATGATGGGGACTAGAAGTGGTGATCTTGACCCTGCTGTTGTACCCTATATCATGGGGAAGGTGGATTTAAGAATTTCAGAAGTGAATTCCATGTTGAACAAACATAGTGGTTTAATGGCAATATCAGGCGACAGCAGTGATATGAGAGAAATCGAAGAAGGCATGGATGCTGGAGATACGAATGCAAAACTAGCTTTTGATATGTACGAATATCGACTTCGCAAATATATTGGTTCCTATGCTGCTGCTATGGATGGAATGGATGTTTTAGTATTTACTGCTGGTGTAGGAGAAAATTCTTCTACGTTAAGAAAAAGAATTTGTGACCAATTGACCTTTTTTGGAATTGAATTGGATGATAAAATAAATGAGACTAGATCTAAGAATGAACGCAGAATTTCCTCATCGAATTCTAAGGTTGAGGTATTGGTCATTCCAACAAATGAAGAACTAGTTATCGCAAGAGATACTTATAAACTAATTAATAATTAACATTACATTCTTGCACTTTGCTTAGTATACAGCCCATCCTTTTTGGATGGCTGTTATACTTATAAAAGCAGTTGGCCTTAAAAAAAATAGAAGTAAAAGGGTGAAAATGATGAGCAATAAATGTTTGATCCGTGAAGTAGGGAACCACATAGGTCAAGAAGTTACAATTGGATGTTGGGTACATAATAAAAGATCAAGTGGTAAAATTCAATTTTTACAACTAAGAGATGGTACTGGTTTTATTCAAGGTGTGATGGTAAAAGCAGAAGTTGAGGAAGAAATTTGGCTGACTTCCAAAGAGCTGACACAAGAAAGTTCTTTGTATGTTACGGGTATTGTAAGAGAAGAGGAAAGAAGTCGTTCTGGGTTTGAGTTGACTTTGACAGGTGTTAAGGTTATTCATTTAACAAAGGATTATCCGATTACACCTAAGGAGCATGGTGTAGACTTTTTGATGGACAATCGTCATTTATGGATGCGTGCACCAAGACAAAGAGCGGTCTTAGTTATTCGTAATGAAATTATTAAAGCTGTACAGCAATTTTTTGATGAAAAAGGATTTACAAAGGTGGATGCTCCGATATTAACACCATCTTCTTGTGAAGGAACAACAGAGCTGTTCCATACTAAGTATTTTGAAGAAGATGCGTTTCTTTCTCAAAGTGGACAATTGTATATGGAAGCAGCAGCCATGGCATTAGGTCGCGTATATTCATTTGGACCAACTTTCAGAGCAGAGAAATCCAAAACACGCAGACATCTAATTGAATTTTGGATGATTGAACCTGAGATGGCTTTTGTAGAACATGAGGAAAGTTTGGAAATACAAGAACAATTTATTTCTCATATAGTGCAGTCTGTGCTAAAAAATTGCCAAAAAGAACTTAAGTTTTTGAAGAGAGATATGAGTAAACTTGAACATATAACAGGGGATTTTCCTCGTATAACATACGATGATGCGATTCAATTTTTACAAGATAACGATTTTGATATCAAATGGGGAGAAGATTTTGGAGCTCCTCACGAAACAGCGATTGCTGAACATTATGATAAACCAGTATTTATCACACATTATCCGACTGAATTAAAATCTTTCTACATGAAACCTGATCCAGAACGACCAGAGGTTGTATTATGTGCGGATCTAATTGCGCCTGAAGGATACGGAGAAATTATTGGTGGAAGTCAAAGAATTGATGATGTAGAATTAATGGAGCAGCGATTTACTGAGCATAACTTATCAGATGAAGCGTACAAATGGTATATGGAATTAAGAACGTATGGATCTGTTCCTCATTCTGGTTTTGGTTTAGGCTTAGAGAGAACAGTCGCTTGGATTTGTGGATTAGAGCATGTTCGTGAAACGATTCCATTCCCTCGTTTGTTATATCGTATGTATCCTTAAAATGTTTTCAAAAAGCCAAATAGCTTATTCTTATACATGAAGAAAGCACTTGGATTAATTCCGAGTGCTATTCGTTTCTTTGTAACTTAATGAAGGATCGACGACATCTCCGAAAATCCCGATAGGGGATTTAGTTTCAATGACTAATATGATAAGGAGGAACTTTCTATATGATACATGATAATTCACAGCTAACAAAAGGAATCCAGCTAGGTCTTGAAGCTGGAACAGTAGATGTTCCTTATTTATTATTAAAATATTATAAACATTTAAACCTTTCTGAAGCAGAAGTAATGATGATGATCCATATTATTTCTTTTAAAGAAAAGGAGAAAAAAGAATTCCCTACTTTAGAGGAGATTCAATTTAGAATGAGCGTGCCTCCTGATCAAGTTATTCATTTTATGCAAAAAATGATGAAGGATGGGTTCATTCTTATAGATGAAAAGATAGACCCGATAACAGGTGTACAATCCGAGTGTTATAATTTGCAGCCCCTTATGGAAAAGTTAATTGGCAGTTACGTTGATGATATGTTATTGTCTGAATCATCCTCGGAGTTAGACCCAATTGAAAGTAGCACTGAAATGAATCTCTTTTCTATATTTGAACAAGAATTTGCCAGACCTCTATCCCCTATGGAGCTTGAAACCATATCCGGCTGGATTGATCATGATCAATATAAAGAAGAACTTATTTTGGCTGCATTAAAAGAGGCAGTATTTGCAGGTAAAGTTCACTTTCGTTATATAGATCGTATTTTGTTGGATTGGAGTCGAAATCGTGTTTTTACAGCGGATCAAGCAAAGGAGTATTCACAAAGGTTTAGAGGTGCAAGATAGTTGCAAAGACTCATAATATAAAGCTATTGATCGTGTTTAAATACTACGATGAATAGCTTTTTTTGCAGTCGTCTAATACCTCCTACTAGAGTTGTAGTTAATCATACTGCTTTATTTTGATGTCAAGTTTTTAAACGATCTATATAATTATATTTATAAATACACATTAGGGGAGATGAAATAAATGATACAAAATATTTATGAAACACATTTAGAGGTGAAGGATTTAGATAAAAGCATAGTTTTTTTTGAAAAAATTGGATTGAAGTTAGCTCATAAAATTTCAAGCAGAAAAGTAGCCTTCTTTTTTTATAGGAGATAAAGAGCAGATGTTGGGCATATGGGAAGTTCCAGAAGATCGGGAAGTGAGTAAAAGACACTTTGCTTTTGGAGTTGAGTTAGATGATCTAAAAAACTCTATAAAATGGTTAAAGGGTAAAGGAATAGAAGTGAAAAAAGCTTTTCGTGAAAAAGAACCTATTGAACCATTCGATAAAATTTTGTATTTAAGTGAATGGGATGAACTAACAAATGATTCAGCATAAATGGAATTTAAATGCACTCTTGCCTAGTTGTTGCATATAATACCATTGTTAAAACGTATCAAAGAGGAAGTGTCTTGATGATGAGAAACAATGGGACAAATCGTGCAATTTATTATCGTAAATATAAAAGGCAGCAACCGATGCTTAAATATGTATCTCCAGCAACTATTCAGGGGTATATTGGTAAAAATATTAGAACCTACATTCCGGGATATGGGAATGTATGTGCATATGTACGAAGTTTCAATCCATATAACAGAAAGTTTGGATTGGATATACAAACTACTTGTGGAAATTGGCAGCAGATTCAAGTTGATTATTCTGATATGGTTGGTAAGGGCGATGGAGCTGGTTTTCCTAATCTTATTGGTTTCCAAGGAGTAGAAGAAGGCGTAAACAGTTTAATAGGTCCATATTTACCTGCAACAGGAGGTGCTGCCACATATCCGCCAAGAGTAAATCCTTATGAAATTTTAAGCTGTATGAACAATTGGATCAGAATTTCGCTTAAAGATGGGACTAACATAACAGCGTATTTGAGCTCCTTTAATATGAAACAAGTTGGAGGTTTTGTTTCACATCATACTTATCAAACTATAACTTGTAAAGGAAAGGTTATAACAAATATAGAGGAAGCGAAGTCTTGTATTAATCAATGGGTGGATATAACACTCCCAAATGGGATTTCTTTATCTTTCTATTTAACAAGTTATGATGAAAATTATGTAGGAGGGCAATTAAAAACATCAGAATTGCTTCCTTTATTCAATAAGGTAGAGAATATTGTTTGTTTGGGAAGTTGATTCAGGAGATGGTGAGTCACATCCTCTAACAAGGACTCAACAACATCTTGAAGAGACCTTGTTAGAATTTATTTAAAATGAAAAGTTTAATTTTTCTAAAAAAGACTGAGTATCGCCCTCAAAATTAAAAAAAAGAGGTCTATTATTATCAAATACCATCAAATATGGATTTTCCTGTGTAGGAAATATGATGATGACTTCATCTAACAGCTTGTTTAACCATTGATTTTTTACCAAAATTTCAGGATCAAGTGGGATTTTGATCATATAACCTTCTTTTGGAATCGGTGAAATTCCTACATAAATGCCTGTTATTCCTTCTAAAAATCGTGAAGCATCCTGATATAAGTTTGAATTAGTATCTACTCTTTTTATCACTTCATTTTTGCTAATATCGAAAATCTCAATTTGAGGATTTGTTTGAGCAGAAACATGGATGAAAATGAAATGAAATGTAAATAAGCCAATGATTATTATTTTTCTCACTATTGAATCACCTCATAGATAGTATTCTCCACTCTTTTTATAGAAATGTGTTACTTTTTCATTCTATTTTCGTTTTTAAATTTTCAATTTACGATGTACATTTAACCTTTTTACTGACTCTACAAGTGATTGAACAGTTTTGACTTCGATTACAACTGAAAGGCCGTTTTCTTTTGCAAAGTCTAGCCTTTCATCTATAGGAATGGAGCCGGAATATAACGTTTGGTGATCGGAGACACCGTTATAGTCATGTAGGTGCATATGTTTAATTTGATCTTTAAACTGCATTAATACTGGCTTTTCGTTGTAGTCCGTTTTAGCATCATGTCCTGTATCCCACGTAAGGGCGAATGGATCTGAAATGGCTAATTGTTTTAAAGCTTTTTGAATAAATGGAAGTTGAAAATTGCATGTGTTTTCTATACATACAATAACACCCATAGAATTTGCATCATTATATAGTTGTGAAAATGATTCTGTTAACAGGTGCAGAAACTGAGATTCGTATTCTTCATTAATCCACTTTTTAGTGTTGGGTAAAGTAAAATAAATGCCTTTATTTAAGTGCATATTGAGTATTTTAATTTCTGAAATGTGCGCCCATTTAATTATTTCCAAACATCGTTTCAAATGTCCTTCTCGAATAGAGGGTTGGAATGATGTTAAATCTAATTCTTCGGGAAGATGTATTGTGAAATCTATTTCATATTTCTTTTTTAATTGTTTTAAGTACTTAGGGTGTAAATTTTCTGGTATACAAAAAGGGAGATTCATATTTAATTCTATAAAGTTAAGACCAAGTTTTTTACATAATTTTATATTTCCTTCTAAACTTTTTAATTCGATTAAGGTAGGCATACCATATTTCAAAATGAACAACTCCTCTCGTTGTGTTCTATTTACTCTATCAAATTTTTAATGTTTGTGATCATGCCTTTAATCCAGTTTTCTGATCCTGTTATTACACTTCTTCCATAATCAAGAACCCATGTGATGCTGTGAATATACCAACATAATCCTCCTAATTGTACATTCCTATATAACTCAGTTAAGGAATAGTTTCTCTCTTTTATTTCATTGTAATAAGCTTGAAGAATAGAATCAGGGCAGAAATGTAGATGTTTTGCTTCTTTTATTAGACCGTATAAGTCTCCAAGGTGATTGCTTATATATGCGTTGCTCCAGTCGATTACTTTTATTTGCTCATCTGCGACAATTAGGTTTTTAGGGTAATAATCATTATGAATGAGTGTTGGTGTAGATTCATGGTACAAATTTTTGATTTGTTTCGGAAATATCTCTGTAAGTTTATTTATCACTTGTTTTTCATGATTGGAAAAGAATGAATGCTGCTTTAAATATAAGAGTTCTTCGATGAACGTGTTTTCACTAATTGAATAATGTTGTAGTCTATCATTTGATAAATAGCCTTTTTGAATATTTTTGGAGGCTTGATCGTGCAGCTTTGCTAATTTTTGTGAAGCAAGCATATAGTATCGCTCCAGTGGTTTATGTTCTAATGTGTTTTTACCGATATCCTCCATAATCGTAAAGGTGCCTTGATCAGATTTAAAGTTTTCGTTAATTATTGGTCTTTCGATTTTAAGAGGAGCAAGTAGGTTGTTGTAAATATCTGTTTCTCTAATCATATTGCCACCTGACCACTTTGCAATCATCGTTTTTCCAGATGTTAATGTAATTCGATGTACATTTGATAATGACCACTCTCTTAAAACTTCCCATTTTACTACATCGTTTAGTATGTCAAACTGTATTGATTTCCACTTGTATGGCTTTTCGATTATCAATTTCATCGCACTCCTTTATTAAGTATGTTCCTTATTATAGTGGGAAAATAAGAAAATAATAGACTTATAATTTATAATTTGTTATAATGAAAATTGAACTCTATATAAAAACAATAAATGACAAGTAGCCCGAATGGAAATTTTGGCTGCTTTTTTTAATAGGTGATAGTATGTTTGATCATGAGGTTATAAATTCTTATTTACCTGATTTAAAAAGATATTGCATCTCTATTGCCGGCACTCCGTGGGATGGAGAAGATCTTTATCAGGACACATTGATAAAGATGCTCCATCATCAGACAACACTACGTAATCACTCAAACCCCAAAGGTTACCTTTTCAAATCAGCAACAAATCAGTGGAGAGATATGCTAAGGAAAAATAAGCATTGGAAAAATGTCAGCAGTTTAGAAGAAGAAATCGCATCAATAGACCCCCACACAGTAGATTTGAATTTACTTGAAACCATTGAAGTTCTTGTAACCTATCTCCCTTTGTCTCAAGCCTCCATTATTTTATTAATTGATTACTTTGGTTTTACAGCAAAAGAAGTTTCTGAATTGTTAGAAATCACAACAGGTGCAGTGAAAGCCACACTCCATAGAGGAAGAAAATCAATCCAAAAAATAAAAGATACAACTGTGAAACAAGAAAAACATGACTCCATGACTACTCTTATTAAACGTTTACTCCATTCGCTACAAAACAATGATTTTCGAACAGTGATATCAACCTATCATCTGTTAGTTTCTAGAGGTATTATGGTTGACAAGGATGATGAATGGTTTTATTTTGAATTACAAGACCCTGATGGAAATCTATTGAGTATAATCGAAAAAATAAATAAATAGTGTAATTTAAGCGTATCTTTTTTATGCTTCTGGACGTTAATTGTATAAGAATAAAAAATATATGAAAAAGGAGTCATTTAAATATGAATTTAGTAAAAAGAATTGACACTGTTTTCGTACCAGTAACCGATTTAAAGAAATCAGAGGCGTGGTATATGGAGGTCTTTTCATTTGAAGAAGCGGTTTTTCGAAGTAGTGACGGAAATTATGTAGGATTTCGTTTTGAAGGTCATGGAGAACCTAAAACGGCATTAACGCTTTATAAAGCAGATGAAGTCCCTACATTAAAACATATGGCTTTTAATTTTTATACTGAGGATGTAGATGCTTTACATACAAAGCTGAAGGAAACAGGTGTAGAAGTAACTGAAATTCATGCTGGTGATGGTATGAGATTTTTTGAATTTGTAGATCCTGATGGAAATGAATTAGGAGCGGTTACTTTCTAGGACGAAGATATATAATTAGGTTAGAGGAGTGAGTGTTTGTTATGCATTTTTCAAAATTTGATCATTTAACAATACTTATAAAAGAAGAACATCGCCAAGCTAATATTGATTGGTATATAAATCTTCTTGGACTTGAACCTAAGTGGGATTCACCTGATAACAAACTTACATGTTTCAAATTACCTTCACAACAGATCATCACCTTGCTTTCTGAGTATCCTGATTCCTCTGAAACAATAAATGAAGGAGTTAGAGTTTGTTTTATAACACATGATTTGAAAAAAACGAAGTTGTTTGTAGAGCACGAAGGCATTTTTACATCACAAATATATGTTACTCCTTGGGGAATGAATGCATTTGATTTTTCTGATCTTCAAGGAACGAGACTTACTGTCACATCCATACCAAATCAGCAAGACAAAAAGATAGACTATAACAGTAAGTTCTCTTCTTTCTTTTTACACATCAATGTTGGAGATTTACGTGATACAAAAGAGTGGTACTCCAATTATTTGGGGATGATTAGCAGTGAAATCAATCATTCTGAATCTTATGTTTTGATGAGAATGCCTGAAGATAAAGGAACAAGTTTCCCGATTTTTTTCTCAAATTCCAGTTTTGATAGTCGTATCAACTCATCTAATAAACCTAGTACAGTAGCAATTCGACCATTTTTTCAAATTAGTGGAAAAAGTGAGCTAGAGTATACTCAACACTTATTTAATAAACATCAAATTAAAACTAATGAAATACAAGCGTCCTCTGATGACTTTATGAAGTGGTTTGATTTTGAAGATTTATATGGAAATCAGCTTCATGCCATTTCGTATTAATCACCATTTTATAGAATTTTGAAGAACTATATTCACCAAGGGTATCAAAATTTTGTTGGAATTGATAAAAGTAAAGAATAAGGGAGGCAAACTCCCTTATTTTTTTGTGCTCCTAGTTTAATATGCAATCTATAGGATGAAACTCTTGAACCGCCAGACTTTAGTTAAGATGTGAGATGGTATATAGTAGAACAATAAGCTGTTTATCTAACACTGGTAAAGTAGATATATTCTGCTGTTAGGCAGATCATTTTTTTGTTCTTCTCTTTTTGCGGTGTACCAATTTTTTATGTATAAAGATACAGGAAAATCCATTTTTTTATTGAAATATAATATATAGAAAAGATATTTTGGAGGGCACACTTTGAAAGAAAATAGTTCATTATTTCAGTTACAGCAATATATTAAGCAATTTGATCATAACATTGAAAACAAAGAGAAGTACTTTATGAAATTAATAGAAGAGGTAGGAGAATTATCTGAAGTCCTTAGGAAAGATGTAAGAATGAATCAAAGAGGTCACATTAAAGGCACTATAGAGGAAGAGTTAAGTGATGTTTTATATTACGTCATAACATTAGCGAATGTATATGATATAGATCTTGAAGAAAGTTTTAAGCTCAAGGATGAGTTGAACAAAGTGAAGTGGAACCGATAATATCTCGAAAAAGACAACTATACTAAAAGTCAGGAGAATTCCAATGAGACCAATTAAAAACTTAACAAAAGCCGCAATTATTCTAAATGATCAAATCTTATGTACGAAAAACGTAGATAAAAATGGGGATTACTTTTTACTGCCTAGTGAACTTCAAAAAAATGGGGAACAATTAAGAGTGACTTTAAAGAGGGGATTTACTGCAAAATCTGGTATTGAGATCGATGTACTCGACATGGTATACGTAAAAGAATACATGGCAGAAAAATATGATAATCCTGAATGGGAAATAGACACTCATCAAGTGGATTATTATTTTATGTGTAATTTCAGCAATGATGAAATTAAAAATATATCTGATCTGGGCAAAATAGGCTTAGATGAAAATAAATATATATGGATTAATTTTCATGAATTGGAATCAGTACGTATTTACCCTGAAGACTTGGTTAGTATATTAAAAAACGGGCATTCATAAACCAGGGACACATGTTTTTTTTTATTTATGATCATGTTGTGCATGATCATATTAATATACTTATTTAGAAAAAAAATTAAAGTTTCTTATTTTCATGTAGAAATGCATACAATTATTTCAATGATCATCTTGATAAGTATATATTTTTGTTTATTTGTGTTGGGCTCATTATTGACTCCAATCATATCAATTCTTAATCAAATGCAGTGAGGTAGGTGTCTATGGGTTTTCAAATTGAAGAAAAGTTTGTTGTCGCTGTAGCTTCAAGTGCACTTTTTGATTTATCTGAATCTGATCGAATATTCCAAGAAAGAGGAGAAGAAGAATATAGGAAATATCAGAGAGAAAATGAAAGCAATACACTTAACACAGGTGTGGCATATCCTTTAGTAAGACGACTATTAGGACTGAATGGAATGACCCCTGAGGAACAGCCAGTTGAAGTAGTACTTCTTTCTCGTAATGACCCAGATACGGGGTTAAGAGTGTTTAAATCTATCGAACATTATGATCTATCTATTTCTAGAGCTGCTTTTGTAAAAGGGAGCAATCCGTTTATTTATATGGACGCTTTTAATGCCTCATTATTTTTATCAGCTAATCCCAATGATGTTCATCAAGCTGTACAAAAAGGACTCCCTGCGGGACAAGTTTTTCCAACAGAATTTAAAGATAATGATGAAGAAGAGGTGCTCAGAATTGCTTTTGATTTTGATGGGATTTTAGCAGATGACTCTGCAGAAGCGGTATATCAAGAGGGTGCCATTGAATTATTTCATAAACACGAGAAGCAGAAAGCAGAAGAACCTCTTCCACCTGGACCTTTAATGAAATTTTTGAAAGGTTTATCTACTTTGCAAAAGATAGAAATAGCGAAGAAGGAATCTGATGAAAATTATAAGCCTCGAATAAGAATTGGGATCGTAACGGCAAGGAATGCACCTGCACATGAGAGGGTGATTTCTACACTGAGAAATTGGGGAATTCAAGTTGATGAAGCCTTTTTTTTAGGTGGGATTAACAAGGAACGAGTGCTAAAGGTGTTTAAACCCCACATATTTTTTGACGACCAGTTAGGTCACATTGAAGGAGTAGCCAGGACAACTCCGTCAGTGCATGTACCTTTTGGAGTTGCCAACAAAGAGAAATAAAAACTTAGTTGTAAGGATTGTCAATTCGTTATTAATTTTTGGAAACTGAAATTATTCTCCAACGTAAGTAATAAGTATAAGAAGTTATATATTTTTATTTTTAAGGAGAGATAGTCAATGATTCCATTCAAGGAACCGGATGTCGAGCAGTTTTTCCGCACATTTGGCATTCAGCAATTTAAAGTAAGTCCAGATGAATCACAATGTATATTTAGCACAAACATTAGTGGTAAATTCAATCTTTGGGCAATGGATTTGCCAAATATGTATCCTTATCCTTTAACCTTCATAGATCAAACCTGTCATGGTATTTCCTATGATAAACAAGATCGATTTATCATTGCCTCTTTTGACCAAGATGGAGATGAAAATCCTCAAATTTATGCACTGCCAACCGCAGGTGGAGATTTAAAACCTATTCGTCTTCAAGAAGGAAAACAGCATGTGCAGTTTTTACTATCCAACAATGGATCAAAGTTATTCTATACCTCCAACAAGGATAATCCTCAGTTTTTAAATACTTATGTTTATGATTTACAGTCTGAAGAAGAAGCTATGCTGCATCAAGGTAAAAAAGCAGCTACATATTTAATCGATAAAAGCCCAGAAGAACAAAGCTTCGCATTTTTAGAATTTACTACGAATACAAATTCAAGAGTTTTTATTAAGATGGATGAGGAAGTCATTCATATTACATCTCCCGAAGAGAAAGATCATACATATACGGACTTGTTATTTGCCAGCGAAGATGAAATTTATTTTACTTCTAATATAGGGTCTGAATTCCATCATTTATCTCGGTTTGATTTAAAAACGAGAAAAATTACAAAGGAATTGGAAGTAGAAGGGGAAGAGTTTATAACCTTAAAACTAGATAACAACCATAGTTGTCTCTATATCGTAAGTAAAAAAGGGGTAGTAGATCTTTTATATCAATTTGACCTGTCGTCAAAGGAACTCACCCAAATAGAAGTTCCAGTTTCTATTATTAAACAATTGGAAGTAGCTGAGTCAGGAAATGTTTATATTATGGGTCAAACTGCAACAAAACCCATGAACATTTATAAGGTTGATCATAATCAAGCAGAGTGGAGCTGTTTAACGAATTTAAGTGTTCCGGGCGTATCAGAACAAATGATGAGTGAACCAGAGGTGTTTAGATATCCATCCTTTGATGGATTGGACATCGAAGCTTTGTTTTTTAAAGCAAGAGAGGAAGTTGACAACGGTCATGTTATATTGTGGCCTCACGGGGGACCTCAAGAAGCAGAACGCAAGTCTTTCAGAGCTTTATTTCAGTTTTTAACTTATTATGGGTACAGTATTGTGACTCCTAATTTTAGAGGTTCAACAGGGTACGGATTTTCATTTACGAAGCGGGTTGAACAAGATTGGGGAGGAGGATCAAGACTTGACAACATAGAAGCATTGGAAAATTTAATTAAAAACAATAAAGCTGATCGAGATAAAATTTTCATCATGGGCGGTAGTTTTGGAGGGTATATGTCATTGTTGCTGCATGGTCGTCATCCAGAATATTTTAAAGCAGTTGTTGATATCTTCGGACCGAGCAACTTGTTTACTTTTATAGATTCAGTACCTGAGCATTGGAGGTTAGGGATGTATGAGTTAATCGGACATCCTGAAAAAGATAAGGAAAAATTGATCGAAGATTCTCCCGATACTTATATAGAAACAATGACAAAACCTATGCTTATTATTCAAGGAGCAAATGATCCTAGAGTGGTCATGGCAGAATCTGATTACATTGTAGAATCACTTCAGAATAAAGGCAGAGAAGTCGAATATATAGTTTTTGAGGATGAAGGACATGGTTTTTCAAAAAAAGAAAATGAAATGAAGACCTATCGAGCAATTTTAGACTTTTTCAATCAACATTTATAAAATAGGAATCGACTCGGAATAGCATTTTCGGGTCTTTTTTCTTATATTGAAGACTTCTAATCTGCTTAGTTAAACTATTCTTTTTTTATTTCATCTACAGCAGTAGTTTGATCAAGTTTATTAGAAATTTGCTTCAACGTAATATGAATATTGTGTAACACCTTAACTACAATGGCTAGCATAATAAAGGTGACGATCTCACCTGTAAAATAAGCAATTATCGCTATCAAAATCATGTGGAATATATAAAATTCCTTTAACATTTTCATGGAATTCCCCCTCTGATTTAAGAAAAAACAAAATATAATTTGTCCACAACTGCATTTATATACATAAAATGATAAAATAGAACTGTTTGAAAGTAAATCCTAATCAGCAAGTTTTTAGAAAAATTAAGGTTGTATATTACATATCTCCTGTATAAACATATTGAAAGCAGGTGCACATCATGAAGAAAAAAATTGTATTTACTGGTGGAGGAAGCGCAGGGCATGTCACGGTAAATTTAGCTCTGATTCCTCATTTTTTACATGAGGGCTGGGGAGTAGAATATATCGGCTCTGAGAATGGAATTGAAAGAGAACTTATCTCTAAGCTAAAGGGAGTACACTATCATAGTATTAAAACAGGAAAATTGAGAAGATATTTTGATTGGAACAATGTGAAAGACCCATTTAGAGTTGTTCAAGGGATATTTCAATCTTTCCGGATTATCCAAAAATCTAAGCCAAATGTTGTCTTTTCCAAGGGTGGTTTTGTCTCAGTACCTGTTATTTTAGGTTCTAAATTAAATCAGATTCCAGTATTAACTCACGAATCCGATCTTACTCCAGGTTTAGCTAATAAGATCTCAATGCCTTTTGTCAAAAAGGTTTGCACTACTTTTCCAGAAACTGAAAAACACCTCTCCTCTAAAAAAGCAGAGTATGTAGGGGCTATCGTTAGAGATGAACTAAGGCATGGAAATGCTACTAAAGGTTATACTTATTGTAATTTCATCCGAGAAAAGCCTGTTTTGTTAATCATGGGAGGAAGTATGGGCTCTCAAAAAATTAATAAGTCAGTTCGAGACAGTTTAGATGAATTGTTGTCTAACTTTCAAATTGTACATATTTGTGGTAAAGGCGGAGTGGACTCTTCTATTAAAAAAAGAGGGTATAAACAATTTGAATACATAAATGAACAATTGCCGGATATGATGCATATGGCAGATATTGTGATTTCAAGAGCAGGCTCTAATGCTATTTTTGAATTTTTGTCTTTAAAAAAACCGATGTTGTTGATTCCTTTATCTAAGGAAGCAAGCAGAGGGGATCAAATCTTAAACGCAGAATCCTTTAAAAAAGCTGGATATTGTGAAGTGCTTCAAGAAGAGGAATTATCCAAGGATTCATTAACAAAAACGATAAAACATCTATATAAAAATAAAGAAAACTACATAAACAAAATGAAAACATATCAAGGAGAAAAGGCTTTGTCTAAAGTGATAAAGCTTATAAAAAATGAAGCCATTTAGCCATTTGATATATGTAATAAATGATAGACATGTTATAAGGAGTATGAAATGAAAAAACGAATGAAGTTCTTTCTATTTAGTTGTTTCATCTTAATTATTTTATCAAGCTGTAATAACGAAGAAGCTGTTATTGAAATGCCAGAGGAAGTAAAGACAGAAATTGTCCCTACTTTAGCTATTAGTCCTGCTGAATTTATGAAAGGGGATGCGCAAATTTTAGCAACTCATTTTGACGATTGGCAGACCGGGAAAGTTAATATCGAATATACAGGTGAAGAAAATAAGATGATTGTATTGTCTTATGACATATATAAAAGTGGAGAATTGGTAAGTTCTAATGGTTCGATGGGCTCAGTCATGTTTGGTGATTATAATGGCAAGTTATTAATTTCACTAATGGATGAAGATACGAGTGATATACAAGATTATAGTTTAGGTCTTTCACTTGTCGAAAATAGTGGATCAGCATCTAGTGCTTATTCTGATGATATGCCAGAACTCCAACGACCTGATATGGCTGCAAGCACAATTTGGAGTATTCATGAAAAAATGAATCTAAATGAAAAGGAAGAAGCAGTAGTATGGGCTTATTTGGTCAATGAAAATAGTATTATAAATCCAGATATTCTAACAGAAGAAAATTTAAAAAAAGATTATGATTTTGCTTTTGTTGTGAAAATAGCTCTCATGGATGAAGCGGATTACGGAAAGGAAATCAAATAATGGAAAAAGTAGAATTAGTTTTTGGGGAGAAAAAAACGGACCAGACATATATCACTAGACCTGGTGCATATGCCATCATCTTTAATGAAACAAAAAATCAAGTTATGACGGTTCAATCCTTAAAAACAGGGAATTATTTTTTGCCAGGTGGAGGTATTGAAAATAAGGAGACACCTGAACAATGCTTGCATAGAGAAGCTTTAGAAGAAATCGGCTGCAAGATTGAATTAGGTGATTTTCTTGGTTCAGCGGGAAATTATTTTTATTCTCCAACATATGATACTTATTATTTTATGATTGGTTATTTTTATATGGCTAGAATCGTCGAAAAGGTACAAGAATCTATTGAACCAGATGAAACATATGGCTGGATGGATACTTCCAAAGCAAAGCAGGACTTAGTGCATGCACATCATAGATGGGCATTGAAAAAAGCAATGGAGATATAAAGTGAACTTTCTTTAAGTACCTATATTGAGGAGAAAGTTTACGGTGTGTTGAATCGTAGTAATAATACTAGTTCATATGATATAAAAAAATACATAAGGTAGGAAGGGATTGTATTATGGCAACAGTTGTTTTACATAAACCTAGTGGGAAACGATACATCTTGTTAGGTACAGGATTTGGAGCTTATAAGGCTAGCAGGCCAGGTTTTTTAGGTGGTGATTTGTTCCCGCATGAAGAGCAAGATGAGATCCCTGTTGCTTCAGTTAGTGATGAGTTTGGTAATATTCAATGGGTTTATACCGATGAATTAATCGTAGTTGAAGTTGATGGAAAGAGCATAGGAGATTATGCGGAGAAACTTATAGTTCATAAAAAGCCTATTAAACAAGAAAATATAATTGAATATGAAACTTGTCCTGCTTGTAATTCTAGAATTCATTCTGAGCAGATGGAGTGTCCTTCATGTGGTTTGACTTTGATAGATGAGAATTAAGGTTAAGGTATAGTATTGGAGGTGGAAATAATAAAACGATATGTTATTATTGTGAGTTGTTTTTTGATTCTAGTAAGTTTGATTGGCTGCGAGAGTACGTCTGATTCTGAATTTGAGTCGGGTATGTTAACCATACAGCCTATTGATTTTTTTAAGGAAGATACGAAGTATTTAGAACCTCATTTAGATTGGCTTACTGGAAGGTTTGAGGTAAAATACTCAGGTCCAGAAAAATTTATGAATCTTTCAATAGAAGTATATGAAAAAGGAAAACTGATTGATTCTAGGGGATTATTAAGATTTGATATAAAAAAAAATAAAGAGATCTCATTTTCTATTCAGGATCATAAAGATCAAAAAGAATTGAAGAAATTAATCTTTACTTCCGAAGATTTGAACGATGGTGGATCTGGTACTTATATATTTAACATAGAATTTGATGATGATGTAAATAGTCCAAGTGGTATTCATTATATAGAGGATGAGATAAAAATTTTAGAAGGTAACGAAGCTATTATTTGGGGGTATTTCTCAACAGAAGAGGATTATATAGATAATAGCGATGAATTGTTGAATTACGATTGGGTTTTTGTTTTAAAAGCTTCTTTGGTGGATGATTTGAAATGAGAAAAAGTGTAATTCACCATACATGATATAGAACTCCGTGGCTTTAGAATTAAACCCAAAAAATGTTTAGGGGGAAAAATAAATGGAAGCTCTACGTTATCCAATTGGAAAGTTTGAACATCAAGGAGAAATTACAGAGGACCAGATAAATTTATGGATTCAACAAATGGATGAGGCACCAAAAATTCTCAGAGCTGCAGTTGAAGGTTTAAACGAAGAACAGTTAAATACTCCCTACCGTCCTGAAGGTTGGACGATTAGACAAGTTGTTCATCATTTATCTGATAGTCATATGAATGGTTTCATTCGTTTTAAGTGGACATTAACAGAGGATACACCTACAATAAAAGCTTATAACCAAAAGGGGTGGGCACAATTAAGCGACTCCTTTGAAGATATCCAAGTATCATTAACTTTGTTTGAATCGTTACATAATAAATGGGTGTCATTACTAAAATCACTGTCCCCCAACAATTTCGAAAGTACGTTCATTCATCCTGAGTTAGGTTCTGTGAGTTTGAAAACAGCACTTGGTATTTACGCTTGGCATGGTGAACATCATACAGCACATATAACAAGTTTAAAATCAAGAATGGGATGGGAATAATGAAATTCTATTTTATGTAGGATAATAAATTGAGATTCATTTAAATAGGAGGTATAAAGCAAGTGATACCAAATTTTTATATCATTGGGAGTGAAACGGAGAGACCTCCAAGCAAAAAGACGATATTTACGGATGGAGCACCAGACAATACTTTTCGAGAGGGAGTAGACATTGAATTAAGTCATTGGATTCCTAATCAAACTCCTGATATATATCGAGCAGATACTTCAACTGAAATATGTATGAATTTTGTTGCAAAGGAATCCTCAAAGGAATGGGACTTGGCTATAAACAACCATTTGGATGTAGATGGCATATTGTCAGTGTTTACGTTAGTTCATAGTGAATTCGCCTTAAAACATCGAAATACAATTATTGGAGCGGCAGAGATTGGAGATTTTTGGGGGTATTCTGAGCGTTCTAGCCAAATTTTGTTTCAAGGTCTTACGAAGTTGATGTTTGAATTAAAAGGGAAAGAAGATATAAAGGAAATTTATGCAGTATGTTTTGATAATGTTTTTGAGTTAATTGAAAAAGAAACATCATACTCTGTCATTATTAATGGTTTAGAAGCCTTACAGAAATCTCTGAATAGAGTAAAATCAGAAGAAATTCAAAGGCGGATTGTTTCTGAACATTTTGTAAGTTATCAGATTCCAAAAGAGTTAGTGGAAAAAGATTTAGAAAAAGCAATTAAAATTCCTCGTTTTAATGACTTATTGCAGGATAATATGTGGTTAATTCCTTCGGTTAGAAATTATTATGATCGAGAAAAGGTACAATTAGTTTCAGCCGAAACTGCTGAGGGTTGGTATTACGATTTATGGTATCCAGGATATATGTGGGCAGATACGCCTCATTCTTGGCGTGCACCAGGGTTTGAATTCAGTGGCAGTACAAATGCATATTATTATGGACATGAACCTTTAAATGATGCTATCACAGAGTTGAATCATCTTGAAAAGGGAGCGGGACAATGGATTTTAGCTAAACAATTAAGCCCATTTCAAAGCATAGAGGGACGAGATTTTCCAGTTATTTTATCCTTTTTGAATGAAGATAAACCATCCGTGAGTTCTATTTCTCCATCCGAAGTGATTTCAAAGTTAAGTAAAGCTTTTTAAATTAATGGTGATTCATTTTATTATGGAAATGCATGAAATGAATCACCGCGCTATCTTAATGGAGAAATGGGTCATTAAAAAGGATCAAAAGTAACTCTTTCATTGTTTCTGAATGCTCTCTATATACCCCCCAATTCTTACGAGTGCCATCTGCTTCATTTTTAATTCCTTGGATATAAGCACTGTTTTCGTTTTTTGCCATATCAAGAGTTATTTCCTCAAAAGTAAATGCAAAAGACATATGATCTTCCATTCCAATAAAATAAATCGGATATAATACTTGATTAAAAAATGGAACATATTTAACGTTGTCTGCTTGTAGAAAAGCATCTTCTGTTATAAAAATGGCGTCAAATTGTGATTCCTCAGGAACTAGAGAGTCAAGTTCTACCCTTGTATATGTGATACGATCAAATGCAGGGAACACTTTATCTCCAACTACCCCAATTTCTAAGGATCTCCCATTGTAAGTTGGTTCTTTGCTAAGTTTGAATATTATTCTTTTATTATTTCTTATCATTTAATCCTCTCGTCCTTTTCAAAATAAACTCTAAATCTGCCTTTTTATTTCTTTATATATAATATGACTATCGTAAACGGAAAAAGTTTCATTTTAAATAAAAATAATGAAAAAAGCTTAAATCCCAAAATAACATAAAGATTTTACTAGAATGGTAATTTAATAGGGAGGAGCCACCGATTATAATTAAATCAATGCGTCAGTCATCTTCGAGTTTATTCATCAAATAAAGAATCATTTTTGAAAAGAAGGTGAAACTATGTATGAGCATCATAAAAAAGTAATTGATAAGCTGATTCACCATTTCGAAAAAGAGCCGAAAGTATTGGCATTATTAATTGGGGGATCTGTAGCAAAAGGATATGCAAAAGAAAATTCTGATGTGGATTTTATGCTTGTTGTAACCGAGGATGAGTTTGAAACTCGCAAACGAAACCACGATTTATATTATTGGTCTGGTGATTTTTGTGATTACGAAGGTGGATATGTAGACGGTAAATTTACGAGTTTGCAGTTTTTAAAGGATGTGGCTGAACGTGGAAGCGAGCCAGCAAGGTTTGCTTTTTGCAATGTGACTGTAGGCTTCTCTAAAACAGAAGAACTAGAGCCTTTATTACAACAAGTAACCACATATCCAGAACACGAGCAACAACAAAAGATTGAAAGTTTCTATACTCAATTTGAGGCAGCCAGATGGTATGTCAATGAAGCGGAAAAACGAAACGATAAATATTTAATGATGCATATCGTATCATCACTTGTTTTATTTGGTGGCAGAATGATTTTAGCTCATAATAAGATTATTTACCCTTATCATAAGTGGTTTATGAGAAAATTGAGTGAGGTTGAAGATAAACCGAAAGATTTCATGCAATTAGCAGATGTTTTATTGTCCGAGCCTAATAAAGAGAATGCTGAGCTATTTAGTAAATGTGTGCTTGAATTCACAAAGTGGCCTGAGATTAAAGAAGGTTGGCCCAATCGTTTTATGGTTGAAAGTGAGTGGAATTGGATGGATGGAACAGCTCCAGTTGCAGACTTATAGAGTTTTTACTTGTTCATATTCATAACAGCATGTATAATATCAGAAAAGAGATCGAAATCGATTTCATTAATTATCTATACTAAAATTAAGAAGGTGCAAACATGGAAGCAAAAGTAATTCGAACAGCAAAAAATACTGGTGATCGATTCACTGAAAAGCAATCATTACATTTAAAAGAAGAGTTCAATAATAACATACCGGTGCTAGCTATTAATCCTGAAGTAACATTTCAAGAACATATGGGTTTTGGTGGAGCATTCACAGAAGCAGCTGCATATACATTAAGTGAAATGTCAGAGGAAAAACGTGCTGAAGCAATCAAAAAGTATTTTGATCCGAAAGAAGGATTAGGTTATACATTAGGAAGAGTGCATATTCATTCTTGCGACTTTGCATTAGGAAACTACACATACATTGAAGAAGGAGACACTGAGTTGTCTACTTATGATATGTCACACGAAGATAAATGGGTCGTGCCAATGGTTAATGATGCAACAAAAGTAGCAGGACAAGAATTAACCATCTTAGCATCTCCCTGGTCACCTCCTGCGTTTATGAAATCGAATAAGGAAATGAACTATGGTGGATATCTGTTACCTGAATTCCGTCAAGCATGGGCAAACTATTATGTGAAGTTCATTGAAGGAATGAAGGATAGAGGAATTGACATCTGGGGTGTAAGTGTACAAAACGAACCAGCAGCAATTCAAAAGTGGGATTCATGTATTTATACATCTAAAGATGAGCGTGATTTTGTAAGAGATCATCTTGGACCAACTTTTGAAAAAGCAGGTATGGCTGAAAAAGCGATTGTCATCTGGGATCATAACCGTGATGAAATTGTAGAAAGAGCATCTACAGTTCTTCGTGATGAAGAAGCAGCAAAATATGTTTGGGGAACTGGAAATCACTGGTATGTGAGTGAAGAGTTTGAGAACTTATCTGTCATACATGATCTTTTCCCAGACAAGCACATCTTATTTACAGAAGGTTGTCAAGAGGGTGGACCTAAACCAGGTGAGTGGTTTACTGGTGAAAGATATGGTCGTAACATTATCGGTGATTTTAACAACTGGTCAAGAGGATGGTTGGATTGGAACTTGGTGTTGAATGAAGAAGGAGGACCAAATCATGTAGGTAACTTATGTGATGCTCCAATTCTTGCAGACCGCCAAAAAGATGAGTTGATTATTAACAGTTCCTATTACTATATCGGTCATTTTTCCAAGTTTATTCGTCCAGGTGCAAAAAGAATTCAACATTCAATGAACTTGCCTGAAAATGTTTATGCAACTGCGTTTCAAAATACAGATGGAAGTATTGCGGTTGTAGTACAAAATGAGCGTGACCATTTACAAGAATTTTCATTAGTTCATGATAAAAAAGGTGCAGAGGTTGTAGTTCCTGAGCATTCAATTACAACTTTTATTCTGTAATATAGAAATTTATAATATTGTTTCAAATTCCATATTTTAATGAAATTACATGGGTTTTCGTTATGAAAATCCATGTTTTTTTGTTTTTTATATTGAGCGGATTATATGAGGAGTTACAGCCAAAAAAGAAGAAAGGTAAACAATATAATTCTTGAGCTGGTACATAGAGAATTTCAACTCATATTACACCCTAAATAGAAGGGGGGATAGTTGATGTGAATAAGGCTATAATTTCCCTTATTGTACATCTGTTTAAGTTTGGCACAGTATAAAGGACTGATTATATAATATCAGTCCTATTACTAAAAGTTTTTTTATTTAACTAAACTCACTTTAATCATTTCGCCCATCTCTTTGGATTTTTCAGCTGAAGCATAAACGGCCTTTTGAACAGCCTCGTGAATATGATGAGAATCTAAGGCTTCTATAGCTTTTGCTGTAGCGCCTCCAGGAGAGGTTACTTTGCTGCGCAATTCCGCTGGGTGTTCACCCGTTTCTTGCACCATATGAGCAGCACCTAGTATGGTTTGTTTTGTTAGATCCATGGCTTGTTCTTCAGATAACCCTCCAGAAACACCAGCTTGAACCATGGCTTCCATCATGTAATAGAAATAAGCAGGTCCACTTCCTGATACACCAGTTAATATCTCTAACTTATTTTCAGGAACTACACAAGTTGTACCTATAGCATCAAACATTTCCAGTGAAAGCTGCTGCTGCTTTTCATTCACATTCGATGAAAAGCTGATGCCTGTAACACCTAAACCAATAGAACTCGAAGTATTTGGCATGGTTCTAACAATTGGGTTGTTCGTTTTTAACAAGTCTTGGATAGTTTCGATGGTAAGTCCTGCAATAACAGAAACAATAATTTGTGTCTCGTTTAATAAAGGATTTAATTCTTGAAACGCACTCTCAGCATCCTTTGGCTTCATAGCTAATACAAGAATGTCTGCTTGTTTGATCAAATCTTTTTTGATCACTGCATTGTTGCTTGTTTGAATGTCATATAACATATTTAATTCATTTAATCTATTTTGATCTTGCTGGTTAGTAACTGATATGTGTTGAACTGGTAAAATTTCCTTTTCAACCAAACCTTTGAAGATAGCCTCAGCCATGGAACCCGCACCGATAAAACATATTTTTTTAGTTGAAATATTCAAGATGAATCAACCTTTCTACTCTTTAATTTGCCCTGTGCCATAGATGTTGTATTTTGTAGAAGTTAAGGCTGGTAATCCCATAGGGCCACGTGCATGCAGCTTTTGTGTGCTTATACCAATTTCTGCTCCAAATCCAAACTCGAAACCGTCAGTAAATCGTGTTGAAGCGTTATGATATACAGAAGTTGCATCGACTTCTTGAAGAAAACGTGTCGCGAGATCTTGATTTTTTGTGACAATACATTCTGAATGTTTTGTTCCGTAAGTATGAATATGTTCAATCGCCTCATCTATATTGCGAACTACCTTAACATTTAAAATATAATCATTATATTCAGTTGCATAGTCATCATTTGAAACATCTTCGATCCAAGAAACAATCCTTTTGGCCTCTTCATTTCCTTTTATCTGAACATCTGCTTCACGATATTTTTCTGCAAGTGCTGAAAAATGCTCTTTCGCAAAATTTTGATGTACAAGTAAAGTTTCCATGGCGTTACATACAGAAGGTCTTTGCACTTTTGCATTAAAAGCGATGTTGATTGCCATTTGAGGATCTGCAAATTCATCTATATACGTGTGGCAAATTCCTGCACCTGTTTCAATAACTGGAACTGTGGCATTTTGAACTACATTCTGAATGAGAGATGCCCCGCCTCTTGGGATAACCACATCTAATAAGCCGTTTAATTTTAACATCTCATTCACTGAAGCACGATCGGGATCATGAATCAATTGTATGGCTTCTTCTGATATATCTGTGGTACGTAATGCCTGACGTAATACCTCAACGATCTTCTGATTTGATTTTAATGCAGAAGAACCTCCTCGCAATACTACAGCATTACCTGTTTTTAAGCTTAGTCCAGCAGCATCAACAGTTACATTCGGACGAGCTTCGTAAATCATGCCAATTACACCGATAGGGACTCTTATCTTGGATATGACTAATCCATTTGGTCTTTTTATTTCTTCTAATTGTTCCCCAATCGGGTCTTTCAAATTAACAATTTGCCTTAAACCTTCTGACATGTCTTTGATTCTTTCAGCATTAATGGCTAAACGATCTTGTAATGATTTGCTTAATCCGTGGTCTCTTCCCATTTGCAAATCTTCTTCATTAGCAGAGATGATGAGATCTTGATGTTCAACTAATGCATCTGCCATCGCATTTAGAGCATCATTTTTTTGCTTTGTTGTTAAAGACATGAATGGCATAGAAGCTTTTTTGGCAAGCTCTGCCTTTTGCTTTACTTCACTCATTATGAATACCTCCTTTTAGTATGTTTCGTTTATTCTTTTATACTGTGTTATTAATGATCAGCTTATAATGGTTTTCTTTTCTCTTTTAAAGCGTGTTATGGGAGTTAATTAAGAAGCTGTAAGGTCACCCATTCATCACGGTGAATGACTTCAATTCGATTGACATCAATTCTTTTTTTTACTTCATTAGTTGACATTCCAACAACAGCCTTTAATTGCCATGAAGCATAATTTACAACCCCGCGACCAATGACTTTATCAGACTGATTTGTTACCTCGATAACGTCACCAGGGTGAAAATCTCCAGAAATTTGAATAACACCTGCTGGTAATAAACTTTTTCCTCCCATTATAAGTGCTTGCTCTGCTCCTTGATCTACTGTTATGATTCCTTTGGGAACTGAATGGAACCCCAACCATTGTTTTTTTGTAGGTAAATTGTGTAATGCTGTATCAAAGTAAGTCCCTTTCCCATCTTGTTTCACTGCTTGCAGCATATCTGAAGGTTCGTTTGCTTTTCCTACAAACACTGGAACTCCACCACGCATAGCAATTCTAGCTGCTTCTATTTTTGAACGCATCCCACCAGTTCCTACAGATGAACCTGCTCCACCAGCTATGCGGAACATATCCTCATTTATTTCATCAACACGTTGGATTTTTTTTGCGTTGAGATTTTTACGAGGATCAGCTGTATATAAACCATCAGTATCTGTAAAAATGAGAAGTTGTTTTGCTTTTACTAAATTAGCCACTAGAGCAGATAAAGAATCATTATCCCCAAATTTTAATTCCTCAACAGATACAGTGTCATTTTCATTTATGATAGGTATCGTGTCTTGACGTAATAATTCTTCAAATGTACTGAAAGCATTTCGCATCTGCTTGCGATTTGTAAAATTATTGCGGGTCAATAATATTTGAGCAGTTTTAAAACCATGCTTTTCAAATGCTTTTAAATAAGCTTGCATTAACACCGCTTGCCCTACTGCTGCAGATGCTTGTTTTTCTTGCAGCAATTTGGGACGGTTTCTATATCCGATTAATTTAAATCCAGCCGCAACACTTCCTGATGAAACAAATAACACTTGATATCCGGATTTGCGTAGCTGTACGATTTCACTAGTAAAGTATTCAATTTTCGCATAATCCAGTTCTCCTTCAGCCGTGGTTAGTGAGCTGCTTCCGATTTTTACGACGATTCTTTGCTGCATAAATAATCACACTTCCTGTATTTTTATCCCTTGTATATTGCGAAAAGTCAATCGGTGTCTCTTGAGAACTTGCCGACTCT
This sequence comes from Chengkuizengella axinellae, assembly GCF_030730905.1. Classification (GTDB taxonomy): domain Bacteria; phylum Bacillota; class Bacilli; order Paenibacillales; family KCTC-33759; genus Chengkuizengella; species Chengkuizengella axinellae. The sequence goes on from NZ_JAVAMP010000002.1 coordinate 324,975, forward strand.
AATAATAATTTGAGCTGATATACACTATGCAAGAGTTTTCGTTAAATGGTGATTTGTCTCAAGATGCTTTTTGAAAACAAAAAAGACTCTCATCCAATAAAGGACGAAAGTCTGTGCTTCCGCGGTACCACCTTCGTTGATAAATAAATATCATTTATCCAACTTTATCCCTTGATAACAGAAGGGGACTGTTCAACTTTCATTGACCATTCTGGGGCAGGTTCGGAAAGGCTTCACGGTAAATTTTCTCAGCCTGGAAATTTACTCTCTGAACAGAAGTGACTAACCTACTAATCCCATCACTATGTTTTGCTTTTTATTAGGATATCACGGGGAATAACGTTTGTAAATCCCAAATAAGTATAAATTTTAATGCCGAACGCTTTTTTTTAATGTATAATTATTTTTGATTTATACCACATATGAAAGATAAGCTTAAGAGGAGATTGTACATGTTTATTGAACTTTTTATTATTGCTTTGTTTGCTGGGATCACCCCTGGTCCTGATTTGTTTGTTGTCATTAAGAATAGTCTTAGTTACGGTGTTCGAATTGGTTTAGCTACTGCTTTGGGTATTGCAGCCTCTAACGTTGTACACATTAGTTTAACAATTATCGGAATTTCAGTTTTGGTAGACCAGTACCCTAGTTTAAACACAGGTATTAAAATTATAGGGGCACTGTATATTGTGTGGATTGGGATTAATGCGATTCAGTCTTCACCATCGAAAGGTGAAAAAAATGAAGATCAGGATAAACAAAAAGAGTTGAAACCATTTTTCAAAGCTTTTAGAGAGGGTTTTTTAATTAGTGTGTTTAATGTGAAACCACTTTTATTTTTTGTTAGTATTTTTTCACAATTTATAGACCCAGAAACGGGCACACAAATTCGTTGGTTATACGGATTGGAAATGGTTCTAACTGTAGGATTATTATTTAGCACAATAGCCGTTATTGCATCTACTTTTATATTTAGGAAATACTACAACAAATATGCGTATTGGATTGATCGCATTTTTGGAATTGTACTCATTTTATTTGCTATTACTATTGTATTTTCAGTTTTTTAGAGGAGTGAGAATGGATGTTAAATGTAGAGTTTATTCCTCTTGAAGAATCTCCAACAATATTGCCTTTTTTATTGCTGATTATACTGATTGCAGGTGTAATAGGAATAATGTTAGTTACATATAAGGGGATTAGATTTTTCATAGACCTAAAAAAAGAATTGAAAAGTATAAATGAAAAGTTGGATAAAAATAATTCATAATTAATTACTGAGGTTTATCATAAGTTTTATTTAAGCAATCTTATTTATACATATCAAAATTATTTAAAGAGGGGATTATAACGAGTGGAAAAAAGTATGAAAAAAGATCAAAGACAACATCATAAAATATCACTACGAGAAATCTTAACACGTATATTTTTCATTTTTTTAGGAGCAACTTTAGTAGCTGTATCGTTAGAGATGTTCTTAGTTCCGAATACAATCATTGATGGAGGAATAGTTGGGGTATCCATCATTTTATCATATTTGAGCAATATTCCATTAGGTGTGTTCTTATTTTTCTTAAACTTACCTTTTCTATTTATTGGTTATAAACAGATTGGTAAAACGTTTGCGATTTCGACTTTATTTGGTGTTTTTATAATGTCTATTGGTACCTTTGTTTTACATTCAGCAGAAATGGCTACAGATGAACCTTTATTAGCTGCTGTATTTGGAGGTACGATTCTTGGATTTGGAGTTGGTCTCGTACTAAGATATGGTGGATCATTGGATGGAACAGAAATCGTTGCTATTCTGGTGAATAAAAAATCACCCTTCTCCGTAGGCGAAATTGTAATGTTCTTCAACTTATTTATTCTAGGTAGTGCAGGTTTTGTGTTTGGATGGGAACGTGCCATGTACTCACTAATTGCCTATTTTATCGCTTTTAAAATGATTGATATTACGATCAACGGATTTGATGAATCAAAATCGGTATGGATCATTAGTGAAAACCATAAAGAAGTAGGGGATGCGATATTATTTCGTCTAGGACGTGGCGTCACCTATATGAGTGGAGAAGGTGGTTTTTCAGGTGATGATAAAAAGATTATTTTCTGTATTATTACTCGATTGGAAGAAGCCAAACTAAAGTCTATTGTGGATGAGTTAGATCCTGAGGCTTTTCTTGCCATCGGCAATATTCATGATGTAAAGGGTGGAAGATTTAAGAAGAGAGATATTCATTAAAATCACTAAAGATTAAAAGCTCAATACTGGCGCAAAGAAAACTTTGTGTGGATGAGTTAAGTTAGAGGGGAATAAAATAAAAAATGATGGTGAATTGGAACATCTCATGTTTGCAATTTGATGTTAAAAAAGGATTGGTTGAAGAAAACATCAATAAAGTAACAAGGATGATAGAAAATGCAGTTGCAAGTTCAGATAAACCAGATGTGATCTTGATCCCAGAAATGTGGAATACCAGTTTTATAAAAAATGTTTCAACTCTTGCAGAGACGTATGGAGAGAGAACAAAACAATTTATTTCAGAAATGAGCCAAAAACATCAAGTACATATTGTAGCAGGTTCAATATCTGAAAAGATCAATGGAAAAGTTCATAATATCAGTTACGTTTGCAATCCAAGTGGGAACTTTATTGCAGATTATTCTAAAATACATTTATTTCAATTGATGTATGAAGATCGTTATTATGTAGGTGGAAATAGTGTTGGCATTTTTGAGTTGTTTGGTACTAAAGTAGGCATGGTTATCTGTTATGATATTCGGTTTCCTGAACTTGTGCGTAAATTAGCATTGGAAGGTGTAAAGGTTTTGTTTGTTCCAGCTCAATGGCCTGATGTTAGACTTCATCATTGGAGGACATTATTGATGGCGAGAGCGATTGAAAATCAAATGTATGTAGTTGCTTGTAATCGAATTGGAAGCAGTGGAAGAGAAGATTTTCCAGGACATTCTATGATCATTAGTCCTTGGGGAGAAGTAATCAAAGAAGCTGACGATAAGGAGACCATATTACAAGCAACGATAGATTTGGATATAGTACAGACTGTACGTGACACGATTCCTGTATTTGAGGATAGAAGACCGTCTTTATATTAAATTTTCATCTCATCCATCATAGTTTCTATGAAGGCTTCCGCTGCTTTGGACAAGTATCTGCCTTTTTGGTGTGCAATAACAAGTGTACGTTTTGGACGGTGTTTTAAATTGAAATGAATTGGAGTAAAGTGACTCCACTTCGTTTGCGTAACCATATAGGGTACAAAAGCTATGCCCATTCCTGCGGCTACTAAAGATTGGATCGTCTCAATGTTACTGCTTTCGAAAACAATGTTAGGTGTAAATCCTGCTTGCTCACATAAATCAATTGTAATTTGTCTAAATCCTTGTCCCTTTTTTAGAATAACAAAAGGTTCATCCTTTAAATCTTTAATATCGATCTCTCTTTTTTGGCCATGGTGTTTAAGGTTTAGATGGTGCTTGGGAGGAACAGTAAGGATGATTTCTTCATCAATCACAGGATAATAAGTAAGTGATGATTCTTGCATCGGCAAAGATAACAAACTGATATCTGTTTGTCCTTGAGAAGTTAAAATTTCCAAGTTGGTAGAGCTTTCTTCAATTAGTACGATTTCTATTCCTGGATAATTTTGTTGAAAGATGGGAAGGACACGTGGTAGTATATGCGATCCTGTAATAGGTAAACTACCTATGATTAGTTTACCTTTCCGGGTTTGAGAAATGTCTTCCATTTCATTTTTCATTTGTTCTATTAAATCCATAACCTTATGTGCTTTTTCAACAAATACAGTTCCTGCATGCGTCAGCTCAACAGCATTTGTATTTCGATTGAACAATTTTACACCTAATTCCTTCTCTAACTTTGCGATTTGTTGACTAAGAGAAGGTTGTGCGACATGCAACTTTTCCGCTGCTCTAGAAAAGTTGTTTTCTAATCCAATTTGGATGGTATATTGCAGCTGTCTTAATTCCATTATTTGTTCCTGCCTTTCATATTAAATTCATTTTATAATGAATAAATAGAAATTACTTTGTATTAATTTTCATAGTTATAGGTAAAAGTTATAAAGGTTATAACTATTATATCTTGGATCAATGAATAAAGAAATGTTAAACTATGTATAAGATTTTATTAAGAGGTGAAAATTTGATGTCTACTAAAAAAACGATTATTGAAAAAATTTGGGATCGCCATGAAATTCATCAAGAAGAAGGAAAACCAAGCATTATATATATTGATCTTCAGTTAGTTCATGAAGTAACTTCTCCACAAGCTTTTGAAGGTTTGCGTTTAGCAGGTCGTAAAGTTCGCAGACCTGATCTAACCTTTGCTACAATGGATCATAACGTTCCTACAAAGGATCGTTTCAACATTACAGATCCTGTATCAAAACAACAAATTGATACGTTAACTAAAAACTGTGAGGAATTCGGAGTAACACTATATGACTTAAATAGCTTGGATCAAGGTGTAGTTCACGTAATGGGACCGGAACTTGGATTAACTCACCCTGGTAAAACGATTGTTTGTGGTGACAGCCATACTTCTACACACGGTGCGTTTGGTGCTCTTGCATTTGGTATCGGTACAAGTGAAGTTGAACATGTTCTTGCAACACAATGTTTACAGCAAGCTAAACCAAAAACATTAGAAGTTCGCATTAACGGTAAATTAAAACCAGGTATAACTGCAAAAGATTTAATTTTAGGTGTTATAGCACAATATGGTACAGATTTTGCTACTGGATATGTTGTTGAATATACAGGAGAAGCTATTCGCAGCCTTTCTATGGAAGAAAGAATGACAGTGTGTAATATGTCTATAGAAGCAGGAGCGAGAGCGGGTCTAATTACACCAGATGAAACTACTTTTGAATATTTAAAAGGTAGAGAGCATGTTCCTCATGGGGAAGCTTTTGATCGCGCAGTAGAAGATTGGAAGAGTCTGGCAACTGATGAAGGTGCAGTATATGATCGTGTTGTAGAATTCGACGCCGAATCCTTAGTACCGCAAGTTACGTGGGGAACAAGTCCAGGTATGGGAACAGACGTAACAGCTTCAGTTCCTAGCCCAACTGACTTTACTACTGAAAACGAACGCAAAGCTGCTGAAAAAGCAATTGAATATATGGGCCTTACGCCTGGAACTAAAATGAGCGAGCTTGAAATCGATCGTGTATTTATCGGATCTTGTACAAATGGTAGAATCGAAGATTTAAGAAGTGCAGCTAAAGTTATTAAAGGTTACAAAGTAGCATCTAATGTAAATGCTATGATTGTACCAGGTTCAGGAAGAGTAAAAATCCAAGCCGAAGAAGAAGGTTTAGACAAAATCTTTGAAGAAGCTGGCTTTGAGTGGAGAGAAGCTGGATGCAGTATGTGTTTGGCTATGAATCCTGATTTTCTAAATCCAGGTGAACGTTGTGCATCAACATCTAACCGTAACTTTGAAGGTCGTCAAGGTAGAGGTGGTAGAACGCATCTAGTATCCCCAGCAATGGCAGCTGCAGCGGCAATTAAAGGACATTTCGTAGATGTGAGAGAGTGGCAGTTTCAATAAAAATATAATGATTTAAAAGATATTTTTAGATTCAAATTGATAGATTTGAGAGGAGAATAATTAATGGAAGCTTTTAAACAACATTCTGGAATTGTAGCACCTGTGGATCGTGTAAATGTAGATACAGATGCGATTATTCCTAAACAATTTTTAAAAAGAATTGAACGCACAGGATTTGGACAATTTTTATTTTATGAGTGGAGATTTTTAGAAAATGGTGTAGATGAGAATCCTGAATTTGAAATGAACAAACCGAGATATAATGGATCTTCTGTTTTGATATCTCGAGTGAACTTTGGATGTGGTTCCTCCCGTGAACATGCACCTTGGGCGATCTTAGACTATGGATTTAAAGTCGTTATTGCTCCTTCATTTGCAGATATTTTTTATAATAACTGTTTTAAAAATGGTATTTTACCTATTAAACTTTCTGAAGAGCAAGTTGAGGATTTATTCCAACGTACAGCAGCAAACGATGGCTATAAGCTGAATGTAGATCTAGAAAATAAAGTGATTACAGATGATCTCGGATTAAAAATAGATTTTGATTTGGATGAACATCGTCGTCAGTACTTGCTTCAAGGTTTAGACGATATCGGTTTAACTTTGCAATATGAAGATAAAATTGCAGCATATGAGCAAAGATAACAATTAGAGTCTAGGGATTGTATGAAAAGAAAACAGTTCGCTTCCTTCGTTTTTATGTGGGGAAATAAGCGAACTGTTTTTTTGCTATGCGGGTTTTAAAAAAAATGGTGTGCTCTTAAAATACTAGTACTATTAAAAGGATTATATTTACTATCTCAAGTGGTTTTATTGAAATAACTGATAGAGAATTGGCACGGATAAAGCCCTGTGGCAAAGCAACTCTTAAGGTCATCTAGCGCTTAGTGGGGGAAGTTCTCTTTTTCTAGTATTTTTGCACTAATTTTCGCAACTTTTCCTTCAATTTTTCGTCTAGTAAATAAAGTGTTTGTCGAATTTAAAATCTTATTGTCATTCTTTCATTTATTTTGCTAGAATATAGTAGTGAGTAACATTTCATTGCTAGTGCTAGAATAAGAGACGTTAAGAATTATGATTTACACGTAGTGAAGTGGGCTTTGTTAAGTTGAATTCTAGTATTTATTAAGTATATTTGTTTCAATTTATAATCATCACATTCATGAATTGGAATTTACAGAGCTAACGCTGCGTTACACTTTTAATTCATTAAATTATAAAAATATCATTTCGAGGTGACCTATGAAACGTATTTCCATTCTACTATCTGTTTTACTATTTTTAAATGTTTTTCCTTCTATGATTTTTGCAGATGATTCCTCCATATCATTGTATGTAAACGGTGAGAAATCAAACGATTCACCACAAAAAATAAATGGAGACTTATACATACCGTTTGAGTTTTTTATTGATGAATTGGATGCAGAAGTAGAATGGAAATCTAGCAATAATCATGTAAATATACAAAATAAACAAATCAATTTAGATATCTACATGGATCGCAGTACAGCATATCTGAATGGTTCTACATTGGAGATGAAGAATACTCCAAAAATGATTCAAGGCGAGGTCTATTTGCCAATACAAATTATGAGTGAAGACTTTGGAATAAAATATATTTGGGATAATTTCACTCAATCTATTTATGTATATAAGAACAAAGACGGAATACAAATTTCAAGCAGCAAAAGATCAAATCCCGAACCTGAACCTCTAGTTGAAACGAATAGCTCAACTGGGACACAATCTACACAGAGTCCAGAAATAAAACCAGAGTCTAACTTAACGAGTGATAATATCGTTCTTCAAACGAATGCTGGAGATCCTACTCTTTATGAGATTGAAGTGTTAGAAGATGAAATTGTTTTTCAAGGAAGTACACCATTAGATTATTCAAGTTTTTATTTGCCAGAGCCAGATCGAATTGTAATAGACTTTGAAAAAAGCTCATTCGGACCCGCCTTCATGGATCAAGAAAGTGGTACTTATAATGGGGTTATTGAAGTAGATCATCCAGATGTAAAATCAATTCGATATGCCATGTTTGAAGATTTATATCCTCGAATTGTCGTTGATTTACATGAAAATATAGAGTATAGTATGATAGGAATTCCGGAAGATAATCAAGTAAAGGTATTATTGGGAGTGACGAATACTGCATCTCAGTCAAACAATAATCATCCAGATGAAGAGATCGTAGTTGAAGATCCTTTTATTATAGTAATAGATCCTGGTCATGGAGGAGATGATCCAGGGGCAACAGGCAGTGTTTCATCAAGAGTAGAGAAACACTTTACATTAGAATTTGCGCAAAAGCTATACGATCTTCTTGATGAAGACCCATACTTTCAGCCATACATGACTCGTAACGATGATGTGGAAATTGAATTGGATGATCGTGCAGCATATGCAAATGAACTAGGTGCAGATGCGTTTTTATCCATTCATGGTAATATACATGAAAAATTAAATATCAGTGGTACAGAAACATATTATTGGTCTGATCAAAGTTATGATCTGGCTCAGACTATCCACGGTTATGTTGTAGAAGCAGCAGGACTTCCTGATCGTGAGTTAAGAGAAGTGAAATACAGAGTTTTGGATAAAACGGATATGCCAGCTGCCTTGTTGGAAATTGGCTATTTATCAACTAAACACGATGAAGATTTGATGTTGACTGATGACTTTCAAAATCGTGTGGCTGAATCTATTGTAGAGGCGCTTAGAGATTTTTACTTGAATGAATAACATTTTTAGAGGTTTTTAACATGTTAGAGTTTGGTACTTTATATTGGAGGAATCATGAATAAAAAAGAAATTAGGGTTGTACTAGACACCATAGCAGACATGTTTCCAGAAGCTCATTGTGAGTTGCATCACTCGAATCCATTTGAGCTAACGATAGCTGTGCTGCTCTCTGCTCAATGTACAGATGAGATGGTGAATAAAGTAACAGTAGATCTTTTTGAAAAATATAAAACTCCACAAGATTACCTGAATGTTTCTCTAGAAGAAGTAGAATCTGATATAAGAAGAATAGGATTATATCGCAATAAAGCAAAAAACATAAGAAAATTATGTGAGTTGATTATTGAAAAATATGATGGTGAAATACCTAGATTACATAGTGAACTCGTAGAACTTCCAGGAGTGGGGAGGAAAACAGCAAATGTTGTAGTGTCCAATGCTTTTGGAGTTCCTGCTATTGCTGTGGATACTCATGTGGAACGTGTTTCTAAAAGATTAGCGTTAGCCAATTGGAAGGACTCTGTTCTAGAAGTTGAAAAAAAATTAATGAAAAAGATTCCTAAAGAAGAATGGACAGAGACACACCACAGACTTATATTTTTCGGAAGATATCATTGCAAAGCACAAAATCCAGCCTGTGATATTTGTCCTTTACTTGATTTATGTAGAGAAGGAAAAAAAAGAATGAAAAAGAAAGATCTTAGGAAAGATAAGTAAAAAATAAAAAAGGTAGTGAAATTATGAAATGTATAACAGTTTACACTAAAAGCTTTGAAGAGTTTTCCGATATATTTGAAGAGATATTAAGAACACCATTAGCTGAAGACGAGGAAAAAGTGATCGAAGGAATCACGGTGAGTGATTCAGGTGAAGTTCCAATGCAGTACATAGATCGTATGAGAGACAAACCAGAGGTTGTTGTAATGAAAGTGAAAGAAGAAGATATTACCATCTTTCAACATGGAGAAGTTTTTGAAATATTAATTCCAGAAAAAGAAACTGTGGTATAATGGATTTACTCCAAAAAGCGACATTAAGTGTTTGAGTATAGTTCGAATACTTTTCAGGAATCACAGAATAAATATTTACTAGTAAATTAATGTAGTAATAAAAAACAAAGAGCAATTCATGTTATTTGAAAAAAACTCGCCAATTTGGCGAGTTTTTAAATAAATAAAAAAGTCTAACTTTCAACGGAATATTTACATAGGTCTAAGATAGAGGAATAAAAGGAGTTAACTGCTTTGAAAATCGTAGGGGAAACAATTCACAAATATGCTGAAAATATTTTAGAGTTAAGCAATGTAATGGAAGTGTCAAAAGATACGGAGTCTGGACAAAAATTGAAGCAATTAGCTGATAAATTAGAAGCTTCGGATTTATATTTTACATTCTGCGGTCACTTTTCTGCCGGGAAATCAAGCCTAATTAACAAGTTAAGCGGACATCCTATTTTACCCTCTAGTCCGATACCCACTAGTGCTAATTTAGTAGCTATATCGAATGGTGATCCTAAGGCTGTGCTTCACTATCGAGATGTTCAAAAAAAGCAAAGTATTGAACAAATTGAATTAGGACAATTGCAGGAATATGGTAAAAATGGTTCTGAAATTGAATCTATAGAGATTCAATATCCGATTCCAATGCTCGAAGACCATGTTCATTTTTTAGACACTCCAGGTATTGATTCTACTGATGAAGCTCATTTATTGTCTACTGAATCTGCTTTGCACTTAGCTGATATCGTGTTTTATGTGATGGATTATAATCATGTTCAATCAGAGATCAATTTTTCTTTTGCCAAACGATTACAAGAGCAGGAGAAAAAGTTCATTTTTATTGTAAATCAAATAGACAAACATCAGGATCAAGAATTGTCCTTTTCTGATTTCAAACAAAGCGTGAATCAAGCATTTCGTGATTGGGATATCCATCCTGAAGCTATATTTTTCATTTCCGTCAAACAAGATGACTATATTTTCAATGAGTTTGATCAACTTAAGTGGTATCTGAAATGTTTAACGCAAATTCGGGAGAGTTTACTTATTTCGAATGTGGAAAAATCTATCGAGTTTCTTTTAAACGAACATATGAAAGCCAAAAAAGAACAAAATGAAGTGAAAAAGCAGCAGCTTACTGTAAATAGTGAAAACAGTGATTTACTTTTAGAAGAACTATCTATTTTAACAAATAATAGAAATGAAATAGAAGAAACTTCAATAAAGTACTTAGATCAACTAAAATATGAGATCAGTGATCTTTTGCAAAATGCAAACGTGATTCCAGCAGCTACGAGAGACTTGGCACATGAATATTTGCAAAGTCGACAACCTGGTTTTAGAATGGGGCTGTTTTCTACAAAAGGAAAAATTAAAGCAGAGCATGATAAACGATTGAATCGTTTTTTTGAGGATTTTTCTGAAAAAGTACAGGCTCACATTATGTGGCATTTGAAAGATTTATTAAATCAACGTTTAAATGCACAGGTTGTAAATGAAAGTATGAAATCAGAAGTGCAAAAACAAATAGATGAATTAGAAGTAAAGCTTTCACCAGAATGGTTAATGGGGGAAGTCAACACAGGAGCAGCGTTTTCAAATGAATATACATTAAATTTTTCAAAACATATTTCCGAGGAAATGAAAAAAATATACCGCAAAAGAGCCATAAATATTGCGAATCTTTTATTGGACATCTCACAAAATACATATCAAGAAAAAATGGTAGAACTTCAAAATGAAATTGAAAAAATCCAAAAACAACTAGTTGATTTTAAACAACTACAGGAGATAAATAAACGAGAAACACAATATGAACAAAAATTGTTTTCTATTATTCAATGGGATAAGCAAGCTGTCATTATGCCCAACCTAAATGAATATTCTCCTTCAAAATCTAAAACTGAATCTCAGAGCTCTGAATTAAAAAGTAAAAGACAGGGAATGGAAGTTTCTATTAATGTTGAACAATCTTCTCCAGTAAAACACAACAAGCTGACTTCCAATTTTTCAAAAAAGGAAACAAGAGAAAAAATAACAAAAACGATAGACCAACTAAATACAGCCTATAAAATGATTAAAGATCTACCTGCTATGAACTCATTAAGCAGCTCTTTGCTTGAAAAATCTAATCGTTTAAACCATCGACGTTTTACTATTTCTCTATTTGGAGCATTTAGTGCAGGGAAATCCTCTTTTGCTAATGCATTATTAGGTGAACGCTTACTTCCTGTTTCACCTAATCCAACCACAGCAACCGTTATCAAAATTATGCCACCTGATGAAAAATGGTCTCATGGTATAGCAAAAGTGAAAATAAAAACAAAAGAGGTTATTCTAGAGGAAATTCAATATGCAATGGAACAATTAGGATTTCAAAACATGGGAATAGATCAATCCTTTGTGCAGATTTCAAAAATTAAAGCAAATGGGGTTCATCGCAAAGCAAAACCTCACTATGCATTTTTAAAAGCAGCATTAAATGGATGGAAAGATATTAAGCAAGATTTAGGTCAAGAACTAAAAGTGGATATCGATACATTTCAGAGTTTTGCAGCGGACGAAAGTAAATCCTGCTACGTTGAATATATTGAATTATATTATTCTTGTCCATTTACTGATTCTGGTATGATTCTAGTGGATACGCCAGGAGCAGATTCCATAAATGCTAGACATACAGGTGTTGCATTTGATTATATTAAAAATGCCGATGCTATTCTTTTTGTGACCTACTATAATCATGCCTTTTCTCAGGCAGATCGAGAATTTTTGCTGCAGCTAGGAAGAGTGAAAGATCAATTTGAGTTGGATAAAATGTTTTTTGTTTTAAATGCAGCAGATTTAGCGTCGTCAAAACAGGAATTAGAAGCTGTTGAGGAGCATGTAAAACACAATTTAGCACAGCATGAAATACGAAATCCAAGGATTTACCCATTATCTAGCTTAAAGGCCCTAGAGAGTAAACAATCAGGTGATGAACAAGCGATGAAAAACGCTGGAATTACTGCATTTGAAATGGATTTTATTAGATTTACGGATGAAGAATTGACGGAGATGGCCATTCAAGCTGCAAATATTGAATTGAATCGAGCAACGAATACGTTAGAGCAATGGAAAAACAATGCTCTTCAAGAGGGTAAACTTAGGAAAGAAAAGGTTAAACACTTATCCGCGACTATGGAAGAATTGAATACATGGTTCATTCAGTTTAACTTGTCCGAATTTGAAGAAAAATCGTTGAGAAAAGAAATAAAGGAACTTTTATATTATGTAAAACAACGTGTAATGTATCGTTTTGGGGAGCTGTACAATGTATCCTTCCATCCTTCAGATTTTGGGATGGGCCGTAAGGAAGGTTTAAAACAAGCACTACATTCAGCTTGGAACGAGCTCCATCGTTTATTATCCATGAATTGTTCACAAGAGGTTTTGGCGACAACCTTAAGATTGGAAAACTATATGAATGAACAGCTAAAAGGTATGAATAACCAATTTATACAACACACTGCTCTAAAACTTCCGCAGTTTGAAACAGAAGCTTTGAATTTACAAACCTATCATGCTCCTTCTATTCAAGAATCTTTAGGAGATATAGAAATGGATTTGAACTGGTTGGTAAAACAATTTAAAGATCCGAAGTCATTTTTTGAAGGGCAAGGAAAAGGTAAACTTAAGATAGACTTGGAAAAGAAATTGAGTTCCGTGATAGAATCTTATATTAGAGAACATGAAGAATTATTAATTGAACATGCAACTAGCGAAATGAGAAGCTGGATTCAACGAATGATAATGAAACAGAAAAACGATGTGCAGGAGCATGTCGATGGATTTATTTCTGCCCTAGAAATGAAATTAGACATAAAAGAAATTGAAGCGAAGGTAGATGCGTTAAAAGCAATGTAATTGGTGAATCTATATGTTATGAATACACAATTGAATTGTAGTATATAAGTAAGCTGTTTAATCAACTGTATTCCTATCACCTTTGTTTCGAATATTTTCTTTATTTTGATGAAAATGATTGGAGCGTATGGCATTATCATCATCTAAAATGTTAATGCCTGCCTCTTCACTACTTCTGATTGTATTCTTGTCAACTATATTTTCATTCCCCTCAAGTTTCACTCCATTATTGTTGTTAGTGACTACATTATGAATGATGCGACTCTTAGTTGCTTTTTCTTTAGAGGAGAATATCATGATTCCGTTTTCCTTATTAAACTTACTCTCATTTCCTAGGAGCAATGAATTTGAATCTGCTTCGATTCCATCATCTTCATTTTGCAGTGCTTTATTCCAAAATAAAAAGTTAGAACTTTTCTCAGTATCAAATCCATCCTCTCCATTTTTAGAAGAGGTGTTATATAAAAATGTATTATATACACTGTCAGATAAAAAACCATCAAAGCGGTTCCCTGATGTCATATTGTTAAATGCTAGATTGTATTTCCCTTGAAAATTAAGCCCACAATCTAGGTTGTTTTTCATTTTGCACTTCATAATGAAGTTATGATTTCCAAGGACAAGCATCCCATCTCTATTATTTCCTTCCGCCTCACATTGTGTCACTACATTGTGCAATGCATCACTTTCAATACAAACCCCATCTAATTCATTTTCAATTGTTTTAATATGGTGAATGGTATTATCATTCTTCTGAATGAATAACCCAAATCGGCTGAAATTTTGTACCGTTAAATTTTCAATTGTAATGAAGTTAGAACCTTGGATGTTAAATCCATCTTTATTTAATCCAAGATTTGAGCCATCTACGATTGTTTTTCCTATCCCAGCTCCAATGATTCGAATTCGATTTTTGTCCACGCCGATATTTATTGCTTCGTTAAAAGAACCTGCAGCAATACAGATAGTATCCCCTTCAGATGCAGCTTTGACAGCGTCAGTAATTGTGACTTTATCCTGAGGTACATGAATGATCATCGTGGACCCTCCTCTTTGATAATAATTTATTATATTCACTTTAATCAAAAAGGTAAGAAAAATGGGTGTTTGAGGAGAAGGAGATTTTTTTTAGTGAAAAGTTGACAATTCATATGTATCAGTGTATTATCTAACTAGAACACTAAAACAAAGAAGTATTATTTATATTAAAGGAGGATGATTATGGATTCTTGGATGGGATTATTGAAAAAAGACTTTTTGTTAATGAAAAATAGGTTTTTGGTTTTTTTGATGCTTGATTTATTGGCATTTGGGTTAGGGTGGTATCTGCATATAAAAGAAATTGGATTTTTGAATAATCCAAGTTTGAATTGGGTGATGAATGAAAATGATTTTATTAAATTGATACCACTTGCAATTGCAATAGGATTACATGTGTTGTTTATAAGCTTTTACGTTTTTATGAGTTTAAGAAAAGAGGGAAAACAATTGCATTTGTGGCTTCATAATCCACAATCTGCATATGTCTTATTAGGTAGTAAGGTAGTAAATGGATTAATTGCTCTAATCATTTCTCTCATTTTCTCATTTTTTCTATTTTTCATGTATTTTCTTCCGATTCTATCGGAGTTAGGACCTCACATTGGAGATTTAACAAAATTAATTATGTATGCCTCTACGAACATTATCTTTGCTTCTTTGGTTATAGGAAGTGCGATTTTATTTTTCTGGGTGTTGTACCATGTATTTAAAAGTAGAATTGGAAAATGGAGTTTATTAGTCATTTTAATTGTAATGATTTTATTCATTTGGGGGATGTCTAATTTTCAAGCCACAGATATATACAACAATTTAGTTCTTAGAGGGGAGATCAACATTGAATTCCCTTCATTTGAAGCATTAAATTTTGTAGAAAGTAATGTTATGGATGTAGATCAAGGTGAAGACTTCGTTGGACTTTATGTGTTTAACGTTTTAATATTTGCTGTTTTATTTGTATTATCAGCATGGATGATTGAAAAGAAGGTTGAGGTGTAAAAAATGGAGGACTTTCAGGCAACAAAACCGATATATATGCAATTAGCAGAACGAATTAATCATAAGATTGTACGGAGAGAACTGCATGCAGGGGAAAAGTTAAAATCAGTTCGTGAGATGGCTGTTGAATCCGGTGTAAATCCAAATACTGTACAACGCACGTACAGTGAATTAGAAAGGATGAATATTGTGGAAACAAGAAGAGGTCAGGGAACTTTTGTAACGGAAGATGAAGGGAAATTAGAACAATTAAGAGATCAACTGAAAACTGAACATATCACAAGGTTTATCCAACAGATGGGAGAAATGGGATTTAGCAAAAATGAGATGGTAAAGGGATTACAAGAATACATTGTAAAGGAGGGACAATAACTTGATTACTTTTGAAAATGTTTCAAAAACGTATATTACACAAAAAGCTTTAAAAGATATCAATATTGAGCTGCCTAAGGGGAAAATCATCGGTATTATTGGAGAAAATGGCAGTGGAAAATCAACGATGCTGAAATTGATAGCTGGATTAATTCGTCCAACAAAAGGCTTTGTGAAAGTAAATGATATTCAAACAAACCGAAGGGTCAGTGAAATCGTCACTTATTTGTCAGAACTAGATGCTTATTATGCGATGTACACTGTGAAACAAACGATGGACTTCTTTGCAACACAATATAAAGACTTTGATTTAGAGAAAGCAAACCAAATTATGAAGTTTATGAAGTTAGAGCCTTCACAAAAGGTGAAAAACTTATCCAAAGGGAATCGAGGGCGGTTAAAAATCGTATTGTCACTAGCGCGTGATGTACCGTATATCATTTTGGATGAACCTTTTTCTGGGTTAGACCCTATGGTAAGAGAGTCTGTTGTTAAGGGACTCCTATCTTATATCGATTTGGAGAAACAAACTGTCATAATTACAACACATGAAATTCAAGAGGTAGAGGCTCTTCTAGATATGATTGTTGTAATTAGAAATGGTCAAATTATAGATACAAAAAGTGTTGAGAAGCTTCATGAGCAAGAGCAAATGAGTGTGGTAGAGTGGTTGAAGAATGTGTATGAGAACGCTCCTGCATGATTATACTGTTATAGATGATGAAATGAGGATGTAAACCATCCCCACTTCATATGAAAAAAAGACAATATAAGCCTTCACTGAATAATGAAGGCTTATTTGTATGCCCTGCATTTGCAAAAGAAATAAAGAATTAGTAAGATAAAATAACATACTTACTTACGATTTTACATTGATATAAGGAGGTTAGAAGCTTTTGAAATCGTCGCGTTTATTGTGGTCTTCAATTTTAATCGTAGCTATAATTACAACCTCAATATTTATTTATGGTTTTGTGAATGCCATTCAAACCGTGGTTTATCCAAATGGATCAAATTTAACTGAACCTGAAGCTGAAATTGAAGAAGAAATTGCCCCAAGTGCTGATGAAATTATTATTTTATCTTTGGGGGACTCATTAACAAAAGGAACAGGAGACAAAACCAACAATGGATATGTGGGGGTTGTGAGAAATCTGCTTGAGGAAAATAAAGACAAGCCTGTATACCTTCGTCCTTTTGCAGTGGATGGTTACACAACGGAACAGCTACTGGATTTTATAACAACTCAAAGTGGAGTTCGGACGGCTATAAAAGAATCCAATCTTATTTTAATGACCATAGGAGGAAATGATATGTTTTCTCCAGGTAATGAGCTTGACCTACAGACATCTGAACAACTGATGAAGGATGCGCTTGCTAATATTAGTAAAGTTTTTGCTGAGTTAAATGCTCTAAATGCTGAAGCAGATATCGTTTATGTTGGCTTGTATAATCCTTTTTCAGAAATTGATGAGAATGGAGAAGTGGCTTTATTCGTACAGGAGTGGAATCATGAGGTTTTCAAAATGACCACAGCATACAAACAAGTGATGTTTGTCCCAACTTCTGATTTATTTTATAAAAATACTAAAAGTTTCTTGTCTTCAGATGTGTATCATCCAAATGAAGAGGGTTATAAGAGGATCGGAGAACGAATTGTCAACGTGCTGCAATAATCATTTCTCATGATAGGGGGTTCAGTTAATGGGATTAAAAGAAGAAATACCTGTTTTATCTGTTAAACATTTAAAGAAAAAAATTAAAAAAAAGTGGATTATTAACGACATCTCATTTGATATTTATGAAGGTCAAATTTTTGGTTTTTTAGGACCAAATGGGTCGGGAAAAACGACAACGATAAGAATGCTGGTAGATTTAATCAGCCCAACTGAGGGATCAATTCATGTTTGTGGGAAAAATGTGCAGACAGAACACGATGAGGCTTTAAAACATGTTGGGTGTATTGTGGAGAATCCAGAACTTTATACATACTTAACAGGATGGGAAAACCTTGAACATTTCGCAGCAATGCTTCCGAATATATCGCAGCAAAGAATTCAAGAGGTTGTTGAAATTGTTGGAATGGATCAACGTATTCATGATAAAGTCAAAACGTATTCACTAGGAATGAGACAACGGTTAGGAATCGCTCAAGCATTGCTGGGAAAACCTAAACTTCTAATTCTTGATGAACCTACAAATGGGCTTGATCCTCAAGGGATAAAAGAGCTTCGGATATTTATAAGGAATTTAGCAAAAGAGGGTTTAAGCTTATTTATATCTAGCCACTTATTAAGTGAAATTCAATTAATGTGTGATCGTGTAGCGATTATTAGAAAAGGAGAAGTGATTGCCGTTGGAAATGTAGATGAACTTCTTGAACAATCTAGCTCAACAGTATTATGGGGGGTCTCTCCTGTTGAGCAAGGAAAAAAAATATTGCAATCATTTCAATCTATAGAATTAACACAGCTAGATGATTTCGAATTTGAGACTGTAACTTCTTCTAATATTGTACCAACATTAATGAATGTAGAAGATATTCCTCTAGTAAATGAACAAATGGTTAAAGCAGGTATCCAAGTTACAAATATTGAAGTCAGAAAGCCATCCTTGGAAGATATGTTTTTAACCTTAACGGAGGGTGAGAGAATTGATTAAAATATACCCTTTGGTGCGTAACGAAGTGCTGAAAATATGGAAGAAAAGAAGATTTATTGTCATTGTGCTTATATTAGCCGTATTAATTCCTATTTTTACATATGCACAGCTTCGAGTTGCTTTAAATGTTCAGAAACAAATGGGAACGGAAGACTGGCGAATTGTAGTTCAGCAACAAATTCAAGATTATGAGAATCGTGTTGGCAGTCCTAGAATGCAAGAAGAATGGAAGCGATGGTACACGGTTGAAATTCAACGTTTGCAGCTTCATTTGGATCAAAATATAGACCCTAATTCTCCAAATGGGGTGACTTTCACGAATCAGTTTGTTGCGAATTCAGTCGGTTTGTTTCTGCCTTTATTGGTGCTGGTTATTGCTGCAGATTTAGTGTCTGGGGAGCATTCTGCTGGAACGTTAAAATTGTTATTAACTAGACCTATAAAAAGGTGGAAGATATTATTAAGTAAATATATTGCCCTAACAATATATGTTTCAATTACAGTTCTATTGTTAGCTATCATGAGTTATCTCATTTCAGGCATTGTATTTGGCTTCAATGGCTGGATGCAGCCCGTTTTAACTGGCTTTGAAGTGATTGGATCTGATTTGAATTTAAATAACATTAATAGCATTCCCCAATGGCAATTTCTTGTGATGGAACTAGGACTTGCTTGGTTTTCTTCCTTAGTTGTAGCTTGTTTAGCAATGATGATATCTGTATTAGTCAGAAGTATTGCAGCTGGAATGGGGATTATGTTGGCTACTTTAATTGCCGGCACCATTTTAACCAATATGGTTTCATCTTGGGAAAATGCGAAATACTTTTTCATGGTCAACTTACAAACTGTTTCTTATTTGTCAGGTTCAGTACCACCAATTGAAGGTCTAACCCTCTCATTTTCTCTTATTAATTTAAGTGTTTGGGCTCTATTATCAATTTTCGTTTCTTTTGTTGTATTTATGAAACGTGATATATTAAATTAACAACTATTAGTATAAAAAACCTAAAAAACAAGCGAGATAAAGACGTTTGCAATGTAGGTCAGATAATAACTGATTTATGTGATTGACGTCAAAACCAGTTCACCGATGATCTGGTATATCTTCTTGTTTTTTTCTCACTTTATCGTTTAAAGACAATTATCTTTAAGTCTATACCTGAAGGCTTGTCAACCTTAGAGTTTTTGTCCCGATTCAACAAAAAAATGAATTTCATGGTATAATGCTAAATAGCGTTTGAAGTAATTGGCAAGGAGGCGACAAATTTTGGATCAAATCGATTTATTTTCGAAGCCAAAAGAAAAACAACAAACTGAATATGGTGCGGATGATATACAAGTATTGGAAGGGTTGGTTGCCGTCCGTAAAAGACCTGGAATGTATATAGGAAACACTGGAAATTCAGGTTTGCATCATTTGGTTTGGGAAATCGTGGATAATGCGGTTGATGAACATCTTGCAAAATTTTGTGATCAAATAGATATTACTATACATAAAGACGAATCCATTACTGTTTTTGACTATGGGCGAGGCATTCCAACAGACATGCACAAAACAGGTATTCCAACCCCTCAGGTTGTATTTACAATTCTACACGCAGGTGGAAAATTTGGAGGCTCAGGTTATAAAAAATCTGGCGGACTTCATGGAGTAGGTGCATCTGTAACCAACGCATTATCTGAATGGTTGGAAGTTGAAATATACCGTGATGGAAAAATACATAAACAGCGATATGAATATTGGGTGGACAAAGATGGAACAGAACATGTTGGAGAGCCTGTAACAAAATTAGAAGTAGTAGGTAATACACGTAGGACAGGTACAAAAATCACCTTTAAACCCGATCAAAAAGTTTTTAAAAGCGGAACTCACATTCAATACGATACATTAGCTGAACGGCTGCAAGAAATTGCATTTCTAAATTCAGGGTTGAAAATAAACTTAAAAGATGAACGTACAAATGAAGATGTTTCTTATGATTACAATGGCGGAGCAAAACAATTTGTTGAATATTTAAATGAAAACAAATCTGTTTTGCATGATGTCATTCATTTTCATGGAGAAAAGGATGATATCGAAATTGAGATTGCCATTCAATATAACGATGGATTTACAGAGACGATTGCATCATATGTGAATTCCATTCCTACACGTGGTGGAGGAACGCATGAAACGGGTTTTAAAACAGCATATACTAGGATCATGAATGAATATGCTCGAAAATCTGCTTTACTAAAGGAAAAAGATAAAAACCTAGAAGGTTCGGATCTTCGTGAAGGATTAATGGTTGTTATAAACATTAAGATGGGTGAAGTTGAATTCGTAGGTCAAACGAAGGATCAACTAGGAAGCAGCTCTGCAAGAAGTGCAACAGATGCGGTTGTAGCGGAAAACATTGCGGTTTTTCTTGAGGAAAATCCCAAGGTTTCTCAATTGCTGATCAAAAAATCTGTTCAAGCTGCCAAGGCAAGAGCTGCAGCAAGAAAAGCGCGGGAAGATGTTCGTTCTGGAAAAAAAGGAAGAAGCCAAAGCTCTAATTTAGGTGGAAAGTTAACTCCTGCACAATCCAAGGATTATTCACGTAATGAAATTTTTATCGTGGAGGGGGACTCCGCGGGAGGTTCTGCAAAACAAGGTAGAGATTCAAAACATCAAGCTATTTTACCTTTAAAAGGGAAACCTATGAATCCAGAAAAAGCAAAACTTGCAGATATACTGAAAAATGAAGAGTACAGAGCCATTATAGCGGCGATAGGTGCTGGTGTAGGACCTGATTTTGAATTAGAAGAATGCAATTATAGCAAAATTATTATTATGACGGATGCAGATACGGATGGAGCACATATTCAAGTATTGCTGCTTACATTCTTTTATAGATATATGAAACCACTTGTTGATGCAGGGAAAGTTTATATCGCACAACCTCCTTTATTTAAAGTGACTAAAAAGGGAAGAAAGACCTTTATGAAATATGCTTGGACTGAAGAACAGTTGCAAGACACAATAAAGGAATACGGAAAAAATGTAGAACTGCAAAGATATAAAGGTTTAGGTGAGATGAATCCTGATCAACTATGGGAAACAACGATGGATCCAGCCTTAAGAACATTATTGCAGGTACAAATTGAAGATGCCGCTATGGCGGAAAAAAGAGTATCCACTTTGATGGGGGATAAGGTAGACCCAAGAAAAAGATGGATTATTGAAAATGTAGACTTTACGAAGTTTGATGAATAGAGGGGATAACATGAGCCAAGTTGAACAGTTTTTACCTGCTTTTCTTGAGGAAGTGGTAGGAGACAGGTTCGGTAGATATTCAAAATATATCATTCAAGACCGTGCCATTCCAGACGTTCGGGATGGTTTAAAGCCGGTGCAGCGACGCATTCTTTATGCGATGTATGAAGCAGGTAATCATTCGGACAAGCCATATCGCAAATCTGCTAAAACCGTAGGGGATGTGATGGGGAATTATCATCCTCATGGTGATTCTTCTATTTATGATGGAATGGTGCGTATGGCGCAATCGTGGAAGATGGGTCATGTTTTAGTTGATGGACATGGAAACTGGGGCTCCATGGATGATGATCCACCAGCAGCTATGCGTTATACGGAAGCACGTTTATCTTCTATTGCAATTGAACTGTTGCGAGATATTGAAAAGGATACAGTATTATTCAAAGACAATTTTGACAATACAATGAAAGAGCCCGTAGTACTGCCTTCTCGTTTTCCCAACTTGTTAGTGAACGGGGTAAGTGGTATTTCTTCTGGTTTTGCGACTGAAATACCTCCTCATAATTTAGGTGAAGTTATTGAAGCTTGTATCGACTTAATTGATCAACCAAATTTAACATTAGAAGATTTAATGAAAAAAATGAAAGGTCCAGACTTTCCAACTGGTGGAATCATCATGGGAGAGAAAGGTCTTAAGGACGCTTACACAAATGGAAAAGGAAAAATATTCCTTAGATCGAAGACAAACATTGAAGACTTGAAGGGTGGTAAACAGCAAATTGTTATTACCGAAATTCCTTATCAGGTTGTAAAATCTCGTTTAGTTACTGCGATGGAAAATATCCGATTAGAGAAAAAAGTAGAAGGTATTGCTGAAGTTCGTGATGAAAGTGGACGAGATGGACTCAGAATTGTAGTTGAACTTAAAAAAGAGGCAAATGCAGAAGGAATTTTAGCTTATTTGCTCAAAAAAACAGACTTACAAATTAACTATAATTTTAATATGGTTGCCATTGTAAATAAAGCACCAAAGCAATTAGGTTTAAAACCGATCCTTGAGGCTTATATAGAGCATCAAAAAGAGGTTGTGACTAACAGATCACAATATGATTTGAAAAAAGCTCAGGATAAAGCGCATGTTCTTGAAGGTCTTGTGAAAGCATTAAATATTCTAGATGATGTTATAGAAACGATTAAAGCGTCTAAAAACCGTCAGGATGCTCAACAGAATTTAGTTGCTAAGTTTGAATTCACAGAAAGACAAGCAGATGCCATTTTAACATTGCAGTTGTATCGTTTAACAAACTTAGAGATCACTTCTTTGGAAAAAGACTTAGTAGAAGTGAACAAAATTATTGCTAAACTGACTGCGATTCTAGGAAGTCCAAAGAAATTAATGAATGTTATTAAAAAAGAATTAACAGAAATCTCTAAGAAGTATGCGATTGAACGCAGATCAGACATACAAGAAGAAGTTGAAAAATTAGAAGTAAACCTAGAGGTTATGGTAACACCAGAGGACGTACTTGTTACAGTATCCAAAGAAGGATATATAAAACGCAGCAGCTTATTATCTTTTACACGTTCTGGTGGCGAGTTAGAAACTACAGGTCTAAAAGAAGGGGATATGGTTCGCTTTATTAGAGAAGTAAATACCATTCAGAACCTCCTTATCTTCACAAAGAGTGGACAGTACTATATGCTGCCTGTTCATCAAATCCCAGAGTATAAATGGAAGGATAATGGGACTGCGATTGTAAATGTGATTCCGATTGACAAAGAGGATCAAATCGTAAATGTTATCCCTGTCAAAGATTTTGAAGAAGAAGGCAAATCCATTGTATTCGTAACAAAAAATGGACAAGTGAAGCGGAGTTTGTTAAAAGATTATGCAACGAAACGTTCCATAGGAATCGTGGCATGTAAATTAAATCATGAAGATCAAATTGTCGATGTGCAATTAAGTGACAAGACGGGCGATCTACTGCTGGTGACTAAGCTTGGAATGAGCATTCGGTTTAGAGAAAATGAAGTGAAGTCCATGGGTCGGGTTTCAGCAGGTGTTAAAGGAATTCAGTTAAAAGAACTGGATGAAGTCATTGCAGCTGCTTGGATCAATGACAATGATTCAGGTGAGATTTTTGTCCTGTCTGAACGTGGATATGGAAAAAGCACCTTGGTTTCAGATTACATGATTCAAGGACGTGGAGGAAAAGGTGTAATCAGTTTCGAATTTAAAACCGGAAAACGTGTAAGATCAAATGGATATCAATTAATGTATGGATGTTTAATTAAAGAGCCCATGGATTTGACTGCGATATTAAGCAGCGGAGAGGTTCAACAATTTTCAACACAAGCTGCACCGATTCAAGAACGAAAATCTACAGGAAAACAGCTCGTGTCTGTGACAAAGGAAGAACAGGTATTAGAAGTTGTAAAATTGTCAAAGATTTAAAGATATTCATTAAAATGAGTTGATTTTAATAAATAAGTCGCTATATGATATAACTGTCCTGAAGTCCAATATGACTCAGGGCAGTTTTTGTTTTTTATAACTAAGAATCGACGACATGTCTGAGGGGCTTGAATGGTATCTGGCTTCATCATGCTTTTTATAAAAATTAGAAATAGGAAAATAAGTATCTTATTCTTTCGTTTCAGTTTAAAAACCAAAAAATAGAGAAAAAAATAGCCTTATCTAAGAAGGATTCCTATATTTGAATAGAAATTGGTGAAATAAGACCTTAATTCTAAAAGATGGATGAAAACCTACCATTTTTCTTCTATATTTTTTTCATTCGGTGTTGAGCTTTTTTAAGAATTTTTTCTCCATATTTTTTATACAACTTTGATTTTTGAAAGTGCAACCCAGCATATAGAAACATATAACCAACAATAGTTCCTATAATAATGTAATAATAAACAATAGGTTGGCTATAAAATGGAAATTCTTCACTAAGTAATCTAAATCCAGCATTTGGGAAGTCCTCACCATACCAGCTTGTTGGAAATCCTTTTGCAACTAAAAGTCCGAATAATACAAATCCCACTTTTTCAACAATAAATATAGTGAACAATGATACAATTGCAAGCACATGTTTATTTTTATTTTTGATAAAAGATAGTATTGATCCTATTGTGTAATAGGGAATGATGGAAAATAAGATCCCATAGTAGATCCAAGATATTTTCCATGATCGATCGGCCGGCACATCGGAGATTACCATATATGAAAAACCACTGAATATAAATGTGAATATGTAAAGTGGAACAAACGCAACTCCTACTATGATAATAATGCTTAACCACGACAATGTTCTCATTTGTCTCCTCCTTTAATACACCATATGATTGGTATGTTTATTTCGAACAACAACTATTATTTGCCTACGCGTTCAAAAGCAAGGTGTCCAGCTAAACCAGTCAGCACACTACCCATGAACCAACGTTGAATCTTTTGCCATGTCGGGCGTGTTGAAAACCATGTAGATATTGTACTAGCCGTTAGTACAATGAATAGATTAACTATAAAACTAATTATAAGTTGTGTAAGGCCTAGAGCAGCACCTTGAAGAAGCAATGAACCTTGTGCTGGATCTTGAAATTGAGGAAGTAAAGATACATATAAAATTGCAATTTTCGGATTTAGTAAATTAGTCATAAAGCCCATTAGAAACAATTTTTTCGGGGGTTCAACAGAGAGAGTTTGCGGAGTTAGGATTGAAGTCTTTGAATGAAATGAATTCCAGGCAAGCCAGAGTAAGTAAGCAACTCCTGCCCATTTGACTAATTCATAAATAAAGGGAACTGCATTAAATAATGAAGCAAGTCCGACTAATGTTGCAAATAAGTAAATCACAAAGCCAAGCATAACACCTAAAAGAGAGATGATTCCTGCAGCACGTCCTTGAGTAATAGAACGAGAAATAAGATAAATCATGTTAGGTCCTGGAGAACATACAATACCTAGTGATATCAATGAAAAAGCTAACAAATTTGCGAAACTAACCATAAAAGTCCCCTTTCTAAACATGAATAGTTCGAAATATCTGTTTAATCATATATTAGGATATAATAGTAGTCAATGAAAATAATAGTTAAATAAAGGTATTTCTCGAGTAGAGAGAATTATGATGGGAAGGTTTTTCAATGAGTTAAACGGTAACATTATTGATTTTATTCGAAATCAAATAATGTTTTTTGTGGGTACAGCCCCTTTACATGAAGTAAACAAGCTCTTGTCATATGAAAAAGACAAGAGCTTGTATACTTTAATTAAAAAACTATAATATATGCGGATTCTCATTCTATTTCTCTTAGAATGGCTTCTTTTTAGAATTTCTCCTTGTTCGACTCGTCCATCATGTAGAGAAAAAAATGATCTGAAGACGCTTTCTGTTTAACTTTAAAAAAAGATCTCATTCTCAACAATATTCATGTATTCTGACCTGTAACAGATAGCGCATGCGTATCCATTTACACGAAATTTCTATTTACACAACCACAACAAGAAGAAGTAGCATTACTATTATGACTATATTTGTTCTATAAGGTAATGGATCTCTACTAATAATGCTTCTAAATCCACTTAAAATTCCAGAAAAAAACATAAAAATCACCTCCTATTTTATTAGTATATGCTAGACTTACTATATTTGTATGTGCTGCAAACTAGATACTGATAACCGTAATTTTTTGTATTTCATAAAAACAACATAAATCAAATTGAAACATGTTAATAATCTTAAAAATAGTACGAATACTATGACTGAAATTACATTGAGTATTTCATTAAGTTCATTCATATCTACTTATTTTAAATGAAACAAATAGGTTGAAATATATTCCAATTTAATATAACATAAAGAATACGTTAGTTATAATTAACTAACGTATTCTAGTTTAAATATCTAAAACTTCTAAGACCCGAGATTCACTCAAATCAAATGATCGTTTAAATATAATCCCTGAATATTTAGACAGATTTTTATTGAGGATCTCTTTACATATATAGTTATAAAATATATTAACAAAAATCAATTTATCTCTTCATGAAATAGTGTAAAGGAGGTTTCAAGGAGTCGACTCTACTTCGAGCAACTTTGGTAGGAGCTTTTGTTAATAGAAAGAGGTGGGTGAACCAACTAAATTATAGGTTTCGTCATGTTAGTCATATAGGTAAGTGATAGATTGCTTCTAATTCAGTCAGAATGTACACAATGATAAGTGAGTTCATATGATTATAATAGGAGTGAGACTATGAAAATGAGAAAAAGATGGTTTAATAGTTTACTAGTTTTTGTGATGTTTTTTTCTATCGTACTTCCTTCAATGGGGAATACTCAAACAAAAAGTAGAGTTATAACAGATAGTACCTGGAGTGGAGTCATCCCTGAACTCCACTTTCCATCAAATACGAATTCTCATTTGCCAGATGACACGTATAATAACAGAACGATTTATAAAGGATTAGACCCAGAAGATTTTGTGCCAGTGTTATTAACGGTCAACAATAGGGATTATTACGAAAGTCAATTGGCGGGTGAACCCCTTACTAAGTTAAATGACAAGTTAGATGAATGGGACCCTAACCTAGACACATTTATTGGAATTTATCGAACAACACCAGATACCATTGTCCATGAATTTGCTTCAGGTGTTTCGAATATTACATTAATGATGAATAAAGATTCTTATTTTGCTAGAGGAGTAACAGTTGAAGTTGAAGAATGGTTGGAGAAGAATGCTGGGAGTCGAACTGCAGCACAAGATACTTTTTCCTATAGTGTAAGTTATGGTTTAACCAAGGGACAGCAGCAAGATGTGAGTTTAACTACAGGTTTTAAAGGGTCAAATACGACTACACTTGGATTTGAATTGGATGGTTTGTCTGCATCTACCTCTTTTACATTTGAAATATCCCAATCGGAATCAACCTCCACTGGCTGGAGCAGAAATATAACTACCAGTGATTCCCAAACGAGAAGTGCAACTTTCGGAAGAAACATCCCTCACCTTTATGGTGAATATGATTGGGGTGTGTATCAATTACAATCTCGTTTGAAAATGAACTATACTACCTCAGGTACCTTCCATGAATTAGATGATGTATTTTTAAATGATATCAATTGGCTAGGTCTTGTGTTAAAGAAAAAAAGCTACGTAGAAAATATTGCATTCGACAACCTAGTATATGGTAGAAATGAAGAAGTTTCCGTTGTGCCTCAGCAATTCGTTGAGGAGCAGCTAGCAGTTGCATTTGGAGAAAATCATGCAGAACCAATTGAAATACCATCAGGAATAACTGTAACTGCATTAACTAACGATGGATCTGTAGAAATAGGTTGGAATGAAGTTGATGATGGCCGAGTTTCTGGTTACTACATTCTAAAAGATGGCGAAGTTTTAACAAGGATTTCTGGAAAAAACGAAACAAGTTGGCAAGATTATGGCATTAAACCGAATAAGGAAAGTGAATATCAAGTTGCTTCCTACATTGAAATTGATCAAACATATGGAAGTAATACAGTACAACATAACAAAATGGACTTGGTTTCAGATTTAAGTGATGAGGTAAGTGTTATATTACCCATTAATTCAATACATTTAAATGAACCAGATATGAATTCGTGCTCTTTTACATTCACTTGGGAGGATAACGGAGCTGCGTTTGGTGAAAGAGTATATTATCAATTGTGGCATGAAAATCCTACAAATGGATCAACTTATATGATTGGCAAATTTGAAGGAGATCAAGTGAGCTTTAATTTGTCTCCTGAATTAAGGGATAAGCTGTCACTTGGTTCGAACAATAAGTTTTTTGTTGTAAAAGAAGTATTGTATAATGGGGAATCTCTAGAATCACAGCCTTCTAACATTGTAAACGAAAACATTTCATTTGAAGATGGTGTATATCTTTATTCTAAAAAGGATTACAAAGGAAATTGTGTGAGAGTTGACTCGGGTAACTATGATAATATTACAGATGTGGGCATGAGTAATAATGTACTGTCATCTGTAATGATGGTTGGAGATTACTTAACGCACCTTTATAGAGATACCGGGTTGAATAATGATTTGGATGACAACGTGAATCAAACTTTCTTTAGCGATGTTCCAAATCTTGGAGATAAAGATATAGGAAATGATAAAGTATCCTCTTTAAAAGTAAGGGAAAAAGAAGACGGGATATATTTATTTAGAGGTAAAAATTATAAAGGGGGATATAATCGTGTGCAGACTAGCAGCTCATATACTGAATACGATCAAATGAGTGATGTGAATTTCCCGAATAATGAATTGTCCTCTCTTAAAATTGTAGGGAATTACGGAGCAATATTATATGATCATGCTGATTTTGTTGAAGGCTATGATGTTTGTTATCCAGGTTGTACGTATCAAGAACAAAATTCAGTGAGCGCCTTTAAATCAGGAACGAAAGACTTGTCAGATTTTTTAGTAGGTAACAACGCAGCCTCTTCTATGAAGGTATTAAAAGGAAAAGGTGTTCACTTATTTACGAATGATAATTGGAGAAAAACCAATGCTAAGGCAGGGATCGGAAATTACAATAATATTGATGATGACCTTCCATTTCCGAATGATAAATTATCAGCGATTGTATTAATTGGAGATGTCACCGTCGAACTGTATCAGCATAATAACTATGAAGGTAGAAAAAGTACTTTCACAAGCCATGATCGCTTTTTAATAGACAACAATATTGGAGATAATTCCACATCCTCATTAAAAGTATATGAAACGCCTGGAGATGAGACCCATAATGATGATGATCAGTATGAAAATAAAGGAGTAGAAGTCTTAAATGTACCTAATGATTTACAATTGTTAGATTCACCAAACGATTTCTCTTTTTCTAGCTGGTATAATGGAGGGGTAGAGATTCAAGATATCGATGGTGTTGTTGCTACTTCTGAAGGAAGTTATCCATTTCAAGAGCTTACGCCAACTAACATGAATTCTTCAATATATCAAAATTTATCTTTAAATCCTAAAGATAAAACATATACATTTGGAATTTGGTTAAGAGCTGATGAGCCTCATAAAGCAAATATTAAAGTTCAAAATGCTGATTTTAGCGAGTCGAATGGAGTTAAAGTAGATGTAACTACCGAATGGCAGTATTTCGAAGTATCGCAGGAATTTACAGAGAGAAGTGATAAGGTCACTGTAGTGGTTTGGCCTGGGGGCTATAATGAAACTACAAATTCTGTTTATGCTTTTGGTGCTAGCCTTATAGAAAACTAATCATAAGAAACATAATAAAAAACAGCATTCCATTATTATTGAATGCTGTTTTTTTCTTTTAGTACAGTAGCAGATCGTGATTTATCACGTTCTCATGCTGTAAGACTCCCTCTTCTTCAAGGAGGAGTCTTACAGCATATTCTCACCTGATAAGTTCATCTAACTTTCAGCGAGAGATATAAAAACTCCCATTGAAAGCAAGATTCTCTTTATCACACTACTCGGTTAATTCAATATTGTATTTTGTTATTAAATCTTTTAAAGCAGGTCTTTCATTTCCATCTCTTCCAACAACATGCGTAGCAGTTACTAAAGAATTTAGAACCGCCTCTTCCGTAGCCTCTCCAATAGCTCTAAATGCCAAGTCTATATCTTCTTCATGAATCATTGAGATTACATGGCAATCGGAAGTTTTTTCATGAGGAATTTTTGCTGCTGTGGAAAAACCAATTACTATTTCTCCACTTCCATTTGAAACAATGGAACCAGTACGAGATAATCCTGTTACTGCTCGTTTGATAATACGATTAAGCTGTCTTTCTGTAACAGGGAGATCAGTAGCAGCAATTATTATTATAGACCCTTTGTCCTTTTCCTCTTGTATATCAATATTGGTATCTTTCAAACCTTCTCCAACAGCTTTACCTTTTATTTTCAAGTCACTCAAAGTTCCAAAATTAGATAAAACCAAAACACCCATCGTATAAGTTCCGTGTTCCATGGACATTAATCGAGAGGAAGTTCCAATACCACCTTTTAATGAATAACATAACATCCCAGTACCGGCTCCTGCTGTACCTTCCTTAAATTCAGGTGCTGTATTTGACAATGCTTCGAAAACATGTTCATTCGTTACAAATTTACTTCGAATATCGTTTAGTTGCATGTCATTGCATTCACAGATAACAGGGTTAACTGATCCAGTGGAACGGCCTATTTCAGGATTGTGATCCAGCATATATTCAATTAAGGCATCAGCAGCTGTACCGATACTTAACGTGTTTGTTAATATAATTGGAGTTTCTAATGTTCCTAGTTCCTCAACTTGAATAGTACCCATCGTTTTCCCAAACCCGTTTATAACGTGACTTGAGGCAATTAATTTATCTCTAAATATATTTCCTTGATGAGGTAAGATGGCTGTAACACCTGTCTGCATCTCTTTATTGCTAAGTGTTACTTGTCCAACAGTGACTCCTTCTACATCTGTTATTGAGTTTAAGCTCCCTGTTTCTAGACGACCTATTTTTACTCCGTAATCTCTTAATCTTTTTTGATTTAACATATTCATTCGCCATCCCTATTATTATTTTTAAAATAACAGAATAAGATCAATATTTACTGGTGTTGAATACTATTATTATAACAGATATAATAGGTAAGTGTTTCCAATAGAAGGATACGGAGAACTTTGAGAGTCGATAGGGTTAGTTCTAAAATCTAGCATAAGTTTTTTTTTGGAATGTGATAGGAGGAATAAAATGAGTTATGTTATGGAATTAAGAAAATTAGTGGGCTCTAGACCATTGTTACTACCAGGTTCAGTAGTATTAATTGTTAATGAGAATAATAACTTGTTATTACAACATAGAAAAGATGGAACGTGGGGGTTGCCTGGTGGCTTGATGGAGGTAGGTGAAAGTTTAGAAGACACTGCAAGGAGAGAGGTGAAAGAAGAAACTGGTCTTGAAATTGGAGGTTTGCAATTACTAGATGTTTTCTCTGGACCTGAATATTATTTGAAGTTGAATAATGGAGACGAATTATTTTCAATAACTGCTGTGTATTTAGCACATGAAACTAAAGGGAAACTAGCAATAGATTATACTGAGTCTGTTAGCTTTCAATATTTTAATATTAATGCACTACCCGAAGATATTAATGAGGCAAACAGCAACTATATAGAAGCATATCTAAAAAGAATTTGTAAGTAATCCTAATAAGCAAGAATATGATGTATTTACCATTGATTAAAGTTTGAAGTTATTACTAGCTATTATCATTCATAATCATGAATGGAATCTATAGTGGTGAATCTCTCTTCCAATTTGATCTGTTCATCTAATCCTTGGATTTGACTAAAAGACAATTGTGGAAGCACATAAGTAACAGAAATATAGATAGCAAATGAGAAAACTAGTGCTTGATATTTGATGTTTTTGTTTATTTTTGACTTTTTATCGATGATAAGAAAAACAATAAATAAATCGTGATGATCAGCAGAAAGAACAACAAAATAAAAATATAGTGAATATTAGACATTATGATCTCTCATTTTTAATATAGTTAGGATTGCGGACCATATACTCATCACGTTTAAAATCATATTTTCCATACAATCCATGTGCATCTTTAGTGCCAAGTAAACCAAATAAATCCACGTTTTCTTCTGCATTTACTATGATATCAATCAATTTTGTGCCTATCCCTTCACCTCTGTAGGATTCATCAACAAACACATCTCCCAACCAATACATGGTAGCACCATCAGTTACAATCCGTGCGAATGCGATTTGTTTGTTTCCATCATAAACCCCATAACAAAGCGAGTTTTCTATTGACTTTTGAATTTTATCTTTAGATCTTGTATTTGCCCAATAACTTTTAGCCAAAAAATCACAAATTGTATTAATGTCTAATTTTGCTTTATCATTACTAATTACATAATGCTTAAAGATGATTTCCATAAAGTGACCTCCAATAAAATTGTTAAAATCTATTATACAATAATTTGAGAGTGATAAGAGGTATGGAGAATCATCTAGTTATTAAAAAATGAAACCGCTTAAATTTTAAAACGTACTTATGGTTATAAGATTTCTATTATTTCAGATGCATGTTGTATGAAATAATAAGTTAAGAAAGGTTGGTTTATATGTGGAGAAGTATATTTATTGTATTCATATGTTTAACAGTAATCATTTCCGGATGTACAAATGAAAGCTCAACTGAAAGAGGTAGTGAAGAATCACAAACAGTTACCACCGAAGAATCAACTATGAAAGAAACGCAGGAAAAACAAAACCAAGGAAAAAATATAGAAACAATTGAACAAGATATCCATACAAAATTAGATAATGCTATGAATAGAATTGAAGAATACTATCATTTTTCAGGAACAGTATATGTTGGAAAAGCTGGGGAGGAAATATATTCTAAAGCCTTTGGAATGGCAGATTATGAAAATCAAATCCCCAATTCTTTAGATACTAAGTTTATAATGGCTTCACTGACTAAACAATTTACGGCAGTGGCTATATTAATGTTAGAAGAAAGCGGATTATTAAACGTTGATGATCCAATTACAACATATTTTCCTGAAGCTTCTCAATTTGAAGATATAACAATTCACCAATTGTTGTCGATGCAATCAGGAATTGTGAATACAGATGATCCATATCTTTTTGAGAAATTTGGTTCTTCCACTACTTTTCCAGCTTCAGAAGAAATAATCTCAGCTTTTAATGAGATACCACTTCATTTTAATTCAGGTGAGAGATATGAATATAGTAATTCAAATTATATTTTACTAGGATTAATTATAGAAAAAGTTTCAGGGATGACTTATGAAGAGTTTTTAGAGAAGAATATTTTCCAACCTTTGGGTATGAACAATTCTGGTTATAGTATAGATTGGAATTTACAACAAAATAAAGCCTTAGGATATGAAGTTATTAAAGAAAATGAGATTATTCCAAGTCAATATGAGCAGTACTTTTTAGTATCTGCTGCGGGTGGCTTATATACAAGTGCAAGTGATTTGGCAATATGGGATAGAGCGTTATACACAGATCTATTACTCAAAAAAGAAACGATTGAAAAGAGTTACGTTGCATACGTTGAAATGCCCTATATTCAACGGTATGGATATGGATATGGTTGGATGGTAAATGAAAATCAACTTAAACATTCTGGATTGATGCCAGGATACACATCAATTATATACCGAGACCTTGATTCAGAAACTGTTATTATTCTATTCAGTAATAATGAATTATTTAAAGACAGTTTAGAAATGGGTTTGAGCGCTTTAAAAGATGTATTGCGTAGTAATGAATTAATCAATTCAAATTAAGTTCTATTCATAAAATAATTTAAAGAGGTAAAAACTTGAAATTACTTAAACGCTGTAACATAATAAAGAACATATATATCAATTCTTAATATAAAATTGTATCATGCATTCTAGCAAAGATGATAGAAAGGAAGTTTTGAATGAAAAAAAGTTATGTTTTTGTACTTATTTGTTTATTTCTTGTTTTGAGCGCGTGTTCAGTATCTACAACCGACTACAGTGATGTTACAGAACAAACAAAGAAAGATGAAAATGAAATCGAGTTCAAACCACTAGCAATCAACAACAAGGAAGAGCTTGCAGCACAAATAGAACAAGCAGTGAATGGATTTTCAGAAGAATTCTATTTCTCAGGAGCAGTTTATGTTGGTGTAGGTGAGTCAGATATTTTCACTAAAGGAGTTGGATTTGCAGATTATGAAGAACTAATAGAAAATACAATCGCTACAAAATTTTTAATAGGCACAAGTACAACAGAGTTTACAGCTGCAGCGATTTTAATGTTAGAGGAGGAGGGATATCTTTATCTTGATGACCCAATTACAGAGTTTTTCCCTGAACAAACCCATTGGGAAGAAATTACGATTCAACATTTATTGTCGATGTCATCAGGAATTGTGAATTATATGCAAGAGCCTTATTTTAGCCAAATCCCAGAATGGGTGTACACGACGACTGATGAAGGAAAAGACTTGGATGTCATTATGGGTATTTTTGAAAATGAGGAATTAACTTTTGCACCTGGAGAGGAATTTGGATATAGCTTTTCAAATTATATTTTGTTAGGACGTATTATTGAACAAGTTACAGGAATGCCATATCATGAGTATATTCAGGAAAATATATTTAATCCACTCGAGATGACAAATTCAGGTATAGGATATAACTGGATTAATGAATACGATAAAGCAATTGGTCATTCTATGATAGGTGAAGGATATGCAGATGAAATGGAATTATATAATACAGGTGGCGTAGATGCATCAGCAGGTATATACTCTACAGTAATTGATTTATCAAAGTGGTATAAAGCGATGAATACGAATGAAATTTTATTAAAAGAAGCAGTTCAAAAAATGTTATCAACACATACTTACATAGAGAATAGTGTGCCTAATGCAACGCAATATAATTATGGTCTAGGTACTTTTTTGGATGAAAGAAATGTAGTGGTAAATGTAGGTGAAATGCTTGGATACACAAATTTAGTACACTTTGAACCCGAGACTGGAGTATTGATAATTATATTAGGTAATCATCAAAGGATTCATAATACTAATAATACTCTTAAGGATATTCTTGTAGACGTTGTATATGGAAGAGAATAAGATTAGTTTGAGAATAGGGAAAAATATAAAAATATTTCTATTAGTTGGAAAATCCTCCAATGGGAATAGCATTGATAGAATGAAGGTGTTGAGAAACTTCCTCAAAATAAGTTTCAAGTAACGGATAAGTATTTGAAGGGAGGTACTCATCTTCTTTTGATGTAATCATTTTTTTAATAGGTAAAATCCTGTAGTTCTTTTTATTATCTGCATAGTATTTATGAACCCACGTAGGGATCGTTTCAATATGCGTTATAACCGTTTTATTTTCTGGGAAATGTTTTTCAATGGCTACTTTGAAAATCACACCAACATCAGTGTATAAAGCGGTTCCTTGGTCTGGTCCTTGATTGGATATGAAATTCCCCAATGAATAGATAACAATTCCTTTTTTCATTTCACCGTCATACCCTTGAAGTTCAAGGAATTCATAAGGTTGAACAACGTGGGGATGACTGCCCAATATAATATCAGCTCCAGACTTAATAAGATGTTTAACAATATTTTTTTGCAATTCATTTGGATTTCTTTGATATTCTGATCCAAAATGCACGGATACTGTTACAATATCAACACCTGCTGTTTTTAATTTTTGTATGTCGTTAGCCATTTGATCGTTATCGATTAAGTTCACTAAATATTCTTTGCCTTCAGGAATAGGAATGCCATTCGTACCGTATGTATAAGCTAAAAATCCCATGTTAATTTCATTTTTTGAGACGGTTAATAATTGTTGAGCTTCCTCCCTAGATGCTGCAGTGCCTGTAGAGTGAATTTTTCGTTCATCTAAAAATTTTAGTGTATTAATAACACCATTTTCTCGTCGATCTAATGAATGATTATTTGCGGTTGTAAGGATGTTAAATCCAGCATTTTTAAGTGCATCAGCTAATTGCTCTGGAGCATTGAATTGAGGATAACCGGAATATCCTACTGCTTCTCCTGCAAGTGGGGTTTCGAGATTGCCAATGACCCATTCTCCATCAACAAATAAATCTTTTACTTCAGTAAAGTATGAATCAAAAGAATATTGCCCAACTTCTTTGTCATATCCATGTAAAATTTGTGGATAATGCATCATAATATCACCAACAGCATATAGCTCAGCAGTTGTAGAATATGCTTCTGGTTCTTGATTTAATAAGATGTACTTTCTTTTAAACGCAGCTTTT
This sequence comes from Chengkuizengella axinellae, assembly GCF_030730905.1. Lineage (GTDB taxonomy): Bacteria > Bacillota > Bacilli > Paenibacillales > KCTC-33759 > Chengkuizengella > Chengkuizengella axinellae. The sequence goes on from NZ_JAVAMP010000002.1 coordinate 361,377, forward strand.
TTTATGTCTTTCAATGGATTAGCTTCATCACTTATAGTTAACTCAATAGGTTCTTGAAGCTCCAAATCATTTGCTGTGAAAGTATTACTGCCGCATCCAGAGAGAAGTATGATTGAGAATAATAGTATTTTTTTCATATGTACCTTCTTCTTTTTATAATATTACCCTTGTTATCCTTTTGTTTTGCTTATGATGAGCGTCAGGGTCAGAGACAATGGATTCTGTTACATTCTCTTATATATGTGTTATGCCTGCTATTTTACAGAAAGATTAAAATTCTGGCAATAGCATGAAAAAAATATCAAGAATTTCCCTTCCATAGATTCCAAGGAAATACGGGTGGTGGAGAAGAATGAAACTCAATATCATTTTTTAAAGTTGGATGACAAAAGCTGATTCTTTTTGACCATAATGCAATTTGTTGATTCTTTTTATTTCCCTTTTCTCCATATTTTTGATCTCCATAAAGAGGGCAGCCGATTTCTGAAAATTGAACTCGTATTTGATGTGAACGACCAGTATGCAATCTTATTTGTGCTAAGCTAAATCCATCCCTTGATCCTTTTATTTCGTATTCAAGGATCGCTTCTTTGCTGTCCTTTACATTTTTTGCAACACTATACACTTTATTTAGATTCGTATCCTTTTTTAAATAGTGAATAAGCTTTCCTTTTTGTTTGCTGGGAGTTCCATGAATAACGGCCATATATTCTTTTTCCATTTGATGTGTTCGAATACTGTTTGATAATCGTGATGCCGCTTTTGACGTTTTTGCAAAAACCATTACACCACCTACTGGCCGATCTAGTCGATGTACTAACCCTAAAAATACATTTCCAGGTTTGTTATATCGTTCCTTTATGTCTTGCTTTAACATCGTTAACAAATCCATGTCTCCAGAAATATCTTGTTGGGTTGGAATATTGACAGGTTTTTCGACAATAAGAATATGATTGTCTTCATATATAACAGGAATGGGATGTTGTGTTTTCATATTTGCCTCCATTTACAATAGTAATAGCTTGTCCAATTTTACATACAATTTCTTTATCAGGCAAGTACATATGCAACTAAATTTAAAATTGGAAATGGATGCGTGTAAACACCTTTACACCGCACCCAAAAGTAATCTTACGGAGGGGGGATTAGTGATTATGTGTTTCTTTGGATGCATGATTAGATGTTTATAAATTACAAAAATCCACCTGGATTTCCATTTCCCCCTTGATTTCCACCTAATATGCCGCCGAGACCGCCGCCCCCGCCGCCTCCGCCAGAGCCCCCGCCGCCGAGCATACCACCTAACATGCCGCCGAGACCGCCGCCCCCGCCAGAGCCGCCTCCACCGCCAAGCATACCACCGAGACCCCCACCAGAGCCTCCACCGCCAAGCATACTGCCCAACATGCCACCGAGACCGCCACCTCCACCAGAACCACCGGAGCCGCCTCCACCGAGCATACCACCTAATAAACCTGGAAGCATACCGCCGAGACCGCCACCGCCACCGCCAGAGCCTCCACCGCCAAGCATGCCACCAAGCATACCGCCGAGACCGCCACCGCCAAGCTTGCCCATTCCTAACAATCCTTTCATTAAAAGGGGCAAGATGAAGTTAGTATGAGCTTTATCTCCGGATTTAGGGTTGACATATATGGCTCCTCCCTTAACTTTTACTAATTTCCCCACCACGAAAGTACCATCTTTTTTTATAGCATAAATGTCTTTTCCGATTAATTTTTTAACTTCGCTTTTGGAAATGGTTGGTTGGTGGATTTTTTTTCTTTTTTTAGGTGTTTTCCTTGTTTTTTTAGCCATTTTAAACTTCTCTCCTTTCTTTTATCATTCCCCGTACTTGGAGTCCAAATGACTTTCTTTTCACTTTTTCTTGTTCTCCATCTATTGTATGTTGGACACCTCTTGGTGGTATGGACATTCGTTTAGTTTAAATAAATTGTACTTTTGTCTAGTATTGTTTTGCATTGAAGTATTAGGATACCTCTTTGAGAAGCTCCGATAAGAATTTTTGTTCTATTACATTTATTCATTTCATACATATAAAAAGAAGTTTTGGGAGCATGGTTCTATTTTGAGAAAAGGATTGGAAATAAGGAGATGAATTTATGCTAGATTTGCTTCCAACAATGGAGCAATTAGATTTATTTACAGAGGGGGATTTGTTTCAAGCTTATAAATTATTTGGTGCTCATATAGAGAAGAGAGATGGAGTAATCGGAGTGCGTTTTACCGTTTGGGTACCCAATGCAAAATCAGTTCATGTGGTTGGAGATTTTAATGGTTGGATAGGTGAACAGCATCGAATGCATAAAGTAGAAGAATATGGTGTGTGGAATATCTTTATTCCACATTTGGTTGAAGGGGATTTATACAAATATGAAATACATACAATGTCAAATCAAGTTTTGTTGAAATCCGATCCCTATGCATTTTTTTCTGAAAAACGACCTCAAACAGCTTCCATTGTTAAATCTTTAAATCATTATCATTGGCAGGATGATAATTGGCAGTCTGAAAAACGCAAATCAAACGTTCATGCTAAACCCATGAATATATATGAGGTGCATCTTGGTAGTTGGAAAAAGAGAAATAATGAAGGTTTATCTTACGAACAACTTGCTGACGAACTAGTAGAATATGTTATTGGAATGGGGTACACCCACATTGAACTGTTGCCTTTAATGGAACATCCTTATGACCGATCATGGGGTTATCAAATTACAGGATATTATTCTCTCACAAGTCGTTATGGCACTCCTGAGCAGTTTATGTATTTTGTGGATCGTTGTCATCAAAATGGGATAGGAGTTATTTTGGACTGGGTACCTGGCCATTTTTGCAAGGATGAACATGGATTAAGACAATTTGATGGAACACCATTATATGAACATGAAGATATGATGAAGGCTGAGAAACCTTTGTGGGGGACATTGAGCTTTGATTATAACAAACCAGAGGTTGTATCCTTTCTCATTTCCAATGCATTATTTTGGATGGATGTATATCATATCGATGGCTTTCGAGTAGATGCTGTAGCAAGTATGATCAACTTGAATTTTGATAAACCTAGACATCAGCATATTAAAAATAAAAATGGTAGCACAGAAAATTTAGAAGCTCTTCAATTTATCAAAAAGTTAAATGAAACTGTATTTCAGTATTTTCCAGACGCCTTAATGATGGCTGAGGATTCTTCAGATTGGCCTTTAGTTAGTGCACCAACTTATGATGGCGGACTTGGTTTTAACTTTAAATGGAATATGGGCTGGATGAATGATATGTTGCGTTATATGGAAACAGACTCTATTTTTAGACCCTATGAACATAAATTAATTACTTTTTCATTGCTTTACGCTTTTTCAGAAAACTACGTTTTACCTTTTTCACATGATGAAGTTGTACATGGTAAAAAATCCATGTTAAATAAAATGCCGGGTGATTACTGGCAAAAATTCGCAAACTTAAGATTGATTTATAGCTATCAAATGACCCATCCTGGAAAAAAGCTGAATTTCATGGGTAGTGAGCTTGCGCAATTTGAAGAATGGAAGGATCTAGAACAGATAGACTGGATGTTATTGAATTTTGAAATGCATGACAAGTATCAGCAATTCGTAAAAGAATTAAATTTCTTCTATAAATTAGAACCAGCTTTGTGGGAGTTAGACTCTTATCCTTCAGGTTTTCAGTGGATGGACGCGAATAATGATAAAGATTGCATTATTTCATTTATTCGAAAGGGGGACGATGAAGAAAGTATTCTCGTCATATGTAACTTTACTGCGTTAGTGCATCAAAATTACTTGATAGGGGTTAATATGCCTGGGGTTTATGAAGAAATATTTAATAGTGATGAGTTGAAATATGGAGGTTCAGGACAAAAAAATGGGAGGGTTAAAGCACAATTGAAATCCTGTAATTTTCAAGATTTTAGCATTCAGCTAACCATACCTCCTTTAGCAACGATTATGTTTAAAAGAGTACCTGCTGTACCTAAAGAAATAGAGGGAGAGATAAAATGAGATCAAAGGAATGTGTAGCCATGCTGTTGGCAGGTGGGAAGGGGAATCGATTAGGAGCATTAACTTCTAAATTAGCAAAACCAGCTGTTTATTTTGGAGGAAAATATAGATTAATTGATTTTACACTTAGCAATTGTACGAATTCAGGGATTGATACAGTCGGAGTTTTAACCCAATACCATCCACTCGCATTAAACTCATATATTGGAGTAGGAAAACCATGGGATCTAGAGCGTGAAGAAGGTGGAGTCACGATTCTACCTCCTTATATTAAACAAGATGGTGGGGATTGGTATAAAGGAACTGCAGATTCCATTTACCAAAATATTGATTTTATTGAACAGTATGATCCTAAATATGTACTAGTTATTTCTGGTGATCATATATATAAAATGAACTATGAATTGATGTTGAATGCTCACATTCAAAAAAATGCTGAAGCAACAGTTGCGGCCATTAGTGTAGGTTGGAAAGATGCATCAAGATTTGGAATTATCGATACAAATGATGAGAATAAAATGATCTCCTTTTTTGAAAAACCAAAAAATCCACGCAGCAATCTAGCATCCATGGGTATTTATATCTTTAATTGGGGTATTTTGAAGAAATTATTAATTTCTGACGCTAAAGATCAAAGATCATCTCATGATTTTGGTAAAGACATCATTCCAAAGATGCTGGAAAATGGTAATGATCTATATGCATATTCCTTTGAGGGATATTGGAGAGATGTAGGGACGGTTGAAAGCTTATGGGAAACACATATGGATTTATTAAAAAAAAATTCAGCATTCGACCTAAATGAGAGGGGTTGGAAAGTTTACTCAAGAAATTTAAATCAACCTTCACAGTATATTTCTTCAAAAGCGATAGTGAGAAATAGTTTAGTAAATGAGGGGTGTACTGTTTTTGGAGAAGTTGAAAATTCAGTACTTTCGTATGGGGTTCACATTGAAGAAGGAAGTAACGTTAAGGATTCAGTGATCATGCCAAATGTAAAGATAGGGAAAAATGTAAAGATTAATCGGGCGATAATAGGTGAAGGAACGATAATCCATGATCACAATGTTGTAGGGAATCTGGAAGATATTACTTTAATCGGACATCGCGAGATTGTTACATGAATTCTAATTCATATGAAAGGAAGAAACTTCTATGAAAAATGTGATGGGGATCATAAACTTGGTCAATGAAACAGATCAACTAGAAGAGTTAACCTACAACAGATGTATCGCTTCCACTCCATTTGGCGGTAGATATCGTTTAATTGACTTTATATTATCAAGCTTAGTAAACTCTGGAGTTCAAAAAGTGTGTATGTTTACACAGGAAAAATATCGTTCTTTGATGGACCATTTAGGATCCGGTAGGGAATGGGATTTAGATCGAAAGCAAAATGGATTAACGGTCTTACCTCCATTATTTGATGATCCAGATGAATCCAAGAAGGGGGATTTATATTATTTTTATTGTCACAGAGATTACTTTTTTCGTTGTAATGAAGAGTATGTGATTCTTTCAAAATCTCACATGGTTTGCAATATAGATTTTAAACCGATATTACAGTTTCACAAAGAAAAAGAAGCTCAAATTACAGTGTTATATAAAGAAGACAAAGAAGAGCTTTATTCATTAACGCGTCAGATAAAAGTAAATGCTGATCAAAAGGTATCATCTATGCAGGGTTATCATACAAAACAACAGAGTGATCCATTTAGCATGGAAATGCTGCTGATGAGAAAAGAGTTATTTCTTGATTTAGTTGAGACTTCTATTGCGAAAGGTTGGAAGGATTTTATTACAGATGCTGTCATCAAAAATTTAGATTTGTTAAGTGTTTATGGTTATAAATACTCTGGTTATTTAGGCATCATTAATACTGTGCAAAGCTATTACAAAAACAGCATGGACTTATTAAATGCATCTTTATTCAATCAATTATTCCATCAGTCTCATTCAATCTATACAAAAACAAAAGATGAAGCACCTGCAGCATATAAATCTTCTGCCAGCGTATTAAATTCATTAGTTACGAATGGCTGTATTATTAAAGGTACCGTTGAAAACAGTATCTTATTTAGAGGGATTGAGGTTGGAGAAGGGGCACGCCTTAAAAACTGCATTATTATGCCAAACTCCGTTATTCAGCAAAATGTAAACTTGGAAAATGCCATTTTAGACAAACATGTGATTGTAAACATGGACCAGGAGATTATTGGGGATCCAAAAATGCCATTTGTTGCAGAAAAACAAAAAGTAATTTGAGAGGAGGTATATCATGAATATACTATTTGTAGCATCTGAATCAGACCCCTTTGTAAAATCAGGAGGACTAGGAGAAGTGATTGGCTCATTGCCAAAGCAAATTAAGAAAAAGGGTGCGGATATTAGAGTTATACTGCCTAAGTATGGAGATATAGCAGATGAGTATAAGAACCAGATGACAACAAAAGCTGTTTTCAACATTCAGCTTGATTGGCGAAATCAGTATTGTGGTGTTCAAGAACTGCAAGTGAACGGAATTCACTATTATTTTATTGATAATGAATTTTATTTTAAGAGACCCGGATTATATGGTTATGGTGATGATGGTGAAAGGTTTGTCTATTTTAATAAAGCAGTTTTAGAGGCGATTCCTCATTTGGATTTTGAACCAGATATTATTCATTGTCATGATTGGCAATCAGGTTTGATTCCAGTATGCTTAAAAGCACAGTATTCAGATAAACCAGTATATAGGAATATAAAAACCATTTTTACGATTCATAATTTAAAATACCAAGGCATTTTTTCAAAGCCTTTATTGAAGAGTTTAACAGATTTAGATGATAAATATTTTACTCAAGATTCGTTGGAATTTTATGACCAAGGCAATTGTATGAAGGGGGCTCTTCAATATGCAGATGTAATTACTACTGTGAGTCATACATATGCTGAAGAAATCCAAACTCCTGAATATGGTGAGCAGTTGGAAGGGGTTATTACATCAAGAAATAAAGATTTACATGGTATTCTAAATGGAATAGACATTAAAAGTTACAACCCTGTAACGGATCCGAATGTGAGAGTGAAGTATCAAAACTCTTTATTTAATAAAAGACTGAATAAAGAAAGGTTTCAAAAGCAGATCGGTTTACCTGTGAATAAAGATATTCCTATGATCGGTATGGTCTCTCGGTTAGTGGAACAAAAAGGATATGATCTTGTAGCTCACGTATTGGATGAAATCTTGGAGATGGATGTTCAATTTGTCATTTTGGGGACTGGAGAAAGAAAATATGAACTTTTTTTTGAAGACGCTGCGAAACGAAATCCAACTAAATTGTCTACAATCATTAAATTTGACGATGCTCTAGCGAGAAAAATTTATAGTTCTTCAGATTTATTCCTCATGCCATCATTATATGAACCTTGTGGGATAGGGCAATTATTATCCTATCAATATCGAGCAGTTCCAATCGTGAGGGAAACTGGGGGATTGAAGGATACTGTGAAACCTTATAATAAATATACAGGTGAAGGTACGGGATTTACTTTTATAAATTACAATGCCCATGATATGTTGTACGCAATTCAAAAAGCAGTTGAGTGTTATCACAATAAAGATATTTGGAATAGTATCATTAATCAAATCAAAAAAGTAAATGTAAGCTGGGAAAAACCAGCCAGAGAATATATAAATCTATATAAACAGTTAGTGTTTGTGTTAAATTAAAATGAGTATATTTAAGAGCCCTTAAATGATGTTTATAATGCATTTAAGGGTCATTTTATAATTTGTGTTGCCAATCAGCGAGTTTTAGAATGAGAATATCCCTCTCCTATTTTGTTCTGGAAATAGTTCAGGATGAAACAAGGATGCTAGAAGTTCAATCCCATCTACTACACCGATACTAGGTTGTGTAAATAAATTAGCATCTAGTAGATAAACTTTGTTGTTTTTCACCGCTTTAAGCTCCTTCCAGCCGTATAATTGTTCAAGTTGTTTTACTTCTTGTTTTGCTTTTTTTTCATCATATCCACATGGTGAAATGATGAGGATTTCAGGATCTACTTTTTTTATTTGGTCAAACTGGATTGGATTAGAGTGTCCTTCTGGTGATGCTAATTCATCTTCTCCACCAGCAAGTTGTACAAGCTCTGGAATCCAATGTCCAGAATTATAAATGGGATTAATCCATTCCATAAAAAAAACAGATGTTTTTTGTTTTTTATATTGTTTTAGTGTATTTTGAATGTTATTTATACGTTGATGGTAGCTTTGAACTAATTCTATTCCTTTTTGCTCGGATTTCAATGCCTTAGCCACAGTGATAACATTATCAAATATGTCATTCAATTTTTTAGGGATGAGCGGGATAATTTCTGGCTGTTTTTTTAATTGATAGACTGCTTTTTCAACATAAGAAGTTCCTACCTGACATACATCACAAACATGTTGTGTAAACATAATATCTGGCTCTATCATTTCTAATAATTCTTGTTCTATATAATAAAGTGATTTATCTTCTTTTACATATTGAGATACAATTTCATTAATCTCTGATGAAGTTAATTTTTCACCTTCTAATACGGACCTTACTACTTTAGGTTTATCAGAAGGACATTCGAATGTAACCCCGCTTAAAAAATGTTCTAGCCCTAATTCATGAATCATTTGGGTTGCAGCTGGTAAACAGGATATTGCTTTCATTGATGTACGCTCCTAAATAAATTATTTGTTCAATCGTATCACAAATTTCCTTAAAGTGGTCTTTAAAATGCATCAATAATGTTATTATTATACAAGGTGTTTATTGAATCTCTAAATAAAAAGTTGAAACAGGAGTGAAGGAAATGAAAATCTTAAATATTCTAGGCAGCTCTAGAAAAGAGGGGAACTCCGAAATTTTATCAGAACAAGCCTTATCTGACCTGCAGTATAAAAAAGTGTGTTTAGCTGAAAAAAATATAAAACCAGTTGTAGATAAGAGACATTCGAAAGAAGGATATAGCATTGTCCTTGATGATTATGAAGAGCTCTTAACAGATTTGTTCAATCATGATATTTACATATTCACAACGCCTTTATACTGGTATGGTATGACTGGACCGATGAAAAACTTTTTTGACAGATGGTCCCAGTATCTTCGTGATGAAAGATTTGATTTTAAAGCAGAAATGTCTAAAAAGAAAGCTTATGTGATTGTGACTGCTGGTGCAAATCCCAAAATAGAAGCTTTGCCTCTAATCCAACAATTTGAGTATATTTTTAAATTTGTAAATATGGAGTTTGTTGATTATATTCTTGGCCAAGGGAATCTACCTGGAGATGTTAGAGTGGATAAAGCTGCAATGTCTAAGGCTTTATTGTGGAATCAAACTTTTAGTTCATAGAATCTCACCTGATAAGTTCAACTAACTTTCAGTGGTGGTATGAAACCCCTACTAAAAGAAAGGTTCACTTTATAGTGTAATTATAAATAAGATGAAAATAGCAGTGAATGGCGAAAATATGGAAAAAACCATAAGGGAGCTGCTTTAAAATAAAAACCATTAGCCGATCGCCTGGGGAGAGGTAAGGGACATTTATGTTTCTTGCCTCTTTTTTATTTTAATTTATGAGGAGGAAGAATAATGGAAAAGAAAATGATTTTAGATGGAGCAATCGTAGCTGAAGAAATCAAAAAACAATTAAAGGTTAAGGTTTCACAACTGAAAACAAAAGGAATTATCCCTTGCTTAGCCTTCTTCAGCATCCAGTACCATCTCATATTGATGAAAGGGCTTAAACCGAATTTTATTCAAGGAGAATGGATTAAACAAGATGCGATTGTTTTAGACGCAGGGTATAATAAGGGTAATGTTGGAGATGTGGAATATGAAAGCTGCTATAGGAGGGCAAGTGCTATTAAACCTGTTCCTGGCGGAGTGGGTCCTGTAACAATTGCAATGCTTCTAAAACACACAGTTCAAGCAGCAGAGATTGCATGTAAAAATTAAAAGAGGTGATGTTGTTGTCAATTGATAGTATAGAAGACTTAGAAGGAATTAAGAAAGTTGGCAGAGTTGTTGCTCTTGCAAGGGAAGAGATGCTCAGAAGCGCTAAAGAAGGAATGACTACAAAGGAACTAGATTTAATTGGATTAAATATTTTGAATCAATATGGGGCTAAATCTGCACCTAATAAAGATTATGATTTTCCCGGAATAACCTGTATCAGTGTGAATGAAGAGGTAGCACATGGAATACCTAGTGAAAAAGTACTGAAAAAAGGCGATTTAGTTAATATAGATGTTTCCGCTGAATTGGATGGATACTATGCGGACACAGGTGCAAGCATCGTAATTGGTTCTAGTGATGAAAGTAAATATAAATTATGCCAATGTGCAGAAGAAGCTATGTATAAAGGGATATCAAAAGCAAAACAAGGCAGCAAGGTGAATCAGATTGGAAAAGAAATAAATAAGGTTGCAAGAAAAAGTGGGTTTCAAGTCGTGAAAAACTTAGCAGGACATGGAATAGGTAAAAAATTGCATGAAGCTCCTGAGAGTATATCCAATTACAAAAATAATGCCGAAAATGAGTTATTGACAAATGGTCTTGTATTAGCGATTGAAACCTTCATATCTACAGGAAGTGATTACGTTTTGGAAGAAGAAGATGGATGGACTTTAGTCACACCTGATGGCAGTTTAGTAGCACAATATGAACACACAGTCATCGTATCAGATGATAAACCTGTTATTGTTACCCAATTATAGGTGAGTGTTACACTACATTATAGAAATGTGAATATGGATGTTGTATGTCTTTAGTAAGAAAAATGGTGAAATAAGGGAAAAGATTTTTTCCCTTATTCCTTAGGTAGGGTCCTCCAACATATGTTGCATACTGCTATTGGAGTGTGTAATTATGTTTGCTCATCAATCCAAGATTTCTGAAACTCATCAAACCCAAAACCACCATAACGTATATTTTGTATCTTAGGGTGCATAATGATTTTTCTTATGGGATGTATTTGAAACAGTAGAAGATGATTTTTCCGAATATAAGTCTCTATTTTGTTTATCCAATATTCGCGTTTTTTATAGTTTTGCTCAACTCTCATTTTATCTAAATATTTTCCAATAAATTTAATATTTTCTTTTCCCAAAAATCTATGAATAATATTTGCTTTATTATAAAAGGAATCTATAAATGATATATGATAATCAAGCGAAGCAACTTCTCCACATAAAATTAAATCTGGCTTTTGGTCTAATTCTGAACTATATAAAATCTCTTCGATAAACCTACCTTGATTTCGAATTTTAATACCTACTGATGCTGCTTCACGCCTTAACCAATCTGCTCTTTCTTTTTCATCTACGGCATTTTTATAGAATAATGTTAACGGTTCTCCTTGATAACCTGAATCTTTTATTAGTCCGATTACTAGACTTCTATTTCTTTGTTGTGGATTTGAGTTCCAGGGAAAGTAACTGGAGGCTTCTACCATTTGGTTACGGCCTAAGTCATTCCACATTTTTTTGATGTCGAAGAGATGGAACAATGCAGCTCGAAAAGATGGATGATGTACAATAGAAGGTTTTTGAAAATTGAATGCAAGAAAATCATAACCAACTGTAAGCTTTTTTTGCAGCACTGAATCTGCTGTTTCTTTATTTTTTAGTTTAATGTCCATTACATGTTTTGTTTTTCTGGGTACTAGATAGAATTCTATTTCATCCAGTATGGGTCTTTCTAGAAAATAGTGATCAAATGCTTTTAATACAATTTTTGAATTTGTACGTTCTTTTAACTGAAAAGGTCCTGTACCAATCCATTTGTTTTCTTGAAAACCTTCATCCCGAGACAAGATGGAAAGATAGGTTGTGGATAGATAACGTATAAAATAAGGATTAGGTTGATTTAATTTAATTTGCACAATATAAGGTGATAAACACTCTATTTCTTCAATATCTTTAATAAGCCAGGAAGAATAAGAAGAAGTTTTTTGAAAACGTTCAAAAGTATAAAGAACATCATCACTTGTTAACGCTTTTTGGTGATGAAACAATACTCCTTTCCTTAGATGGAATGTCCAAGTCTTATATTCGATATCCACTTTCCAATGGTGTGCTATGTGGGGTTGAACTGAATCTGTTTTTTGGTCGTATGTAACCAATGTACTTCCAAGTTGTTTAATTAAGTATGACTCAAAATCAAATGTGGCATTGATAGGATCTAACGTTTTTATCGATCTGATCACAATTGTACGTAGAACATCATCTGATATTTGACTTGAATCTAATCCAAACCGTTTTTGAATTTCTTTGAAAACGATTTCAAAAGATGTTTTAGGGATATTCAGTTCTAGCAATTGAAAAACATGTTCTAATTGTCCATTATTAATATATGTAATAACAGTATTATGTACATCCTGATGAAGTGAATTTTTAAAGTGTATACGAGAGGAATTGCCTCTTCCTCTTCCGGGTATGTAGATGAATCTGCCTTCTTCCTCGTATTTCTTAATTTTTTGTTTAACATTTTTTTTGTTGCAGTGCCAGAGTGTTTCCAATTCATTCAATTTGAATTCAACACTTTCCTCTACTTCGTTTGGATATAAATAAGCCCTCATTTGAAAATAAGATAACTCTTTCATGTCATGTCTCCTATCTAAAAAGGGGTTGTTTTTCAGTTCGATTATACCCTTTTTAGCTATTTTTGAATAGAGGATAATAATATATAAAATACATGTTTCAAAGATTTTCATAACGAATATGATTTTTATATATAATCTGGGGGAAAAAATGTATAATATAAAACGACTTTCTGAATGTTCTTTAGAGGATGCTTTGCAGGCCTGGAACAATGGTTTTACTGGCTATATGTTAGATGTACAGTTGACTATGGAATCTTTTTTGAAACGTTTAGTAACAGAGCAAACCTCACCAAAACTATCTCTAATTGCCTATCACGATAATCAGCCTATTGGGATTGTTCTGAACGGGACAAGAAACATTGACGGTAAGAAGGTAGCATGGATAGGTGGAATTGCTGTTGCACCCACATTTCGCGGTCAAGGAATTGGAGATCAACTTTTGAGAGAGACACTGTCCATTTACCAAAGTGAGGATGTTAAAATTTCAACCTTAGAGGTTTTAATAGATAATGAAAAAGCAATTCAATTATATAAAAGACATGGATATGTAAGTGTGGATCGTTTACAGTTCTATGTACATAAAGATGCTTTGGACTCTAGCCCTTTTGGAGATAAGTGTATTAAATACGAAATGAAGAAAGCGGTTCCAAGCGAAGTGAGAAAATTATCATTTTATAAAAGTATGCTGCCTTGGCAAACACAATGGGACAGTGTGAGGGAGGGAGAGGTATTAATTGCGCTGGATCAAGAGAAGGAACCAATTGGATATGTAATATATAAACGCAACTTTAATGAGCAAGGCGTTTGTACTTCAACTGTCCTCTATCAATGCGAGGTTTCACCTGAGAGAGAGGATTATAAGGAGATTACTACATGTTTATTAACACAGATATACTCACCATTTGATCATAAGATGAAAAGAATGACGATGAATTTATCAGTAAACAACAGAGTCGTTTTATCATTGCTTAAGCAGGCAGGTTTTAAAATGAGATTGGAACAAGTGTACATGGGAAAAATGATGTAAGAATGTGAAAACTAGCTAAATAAGTTGAAGTTAATCATAAAACCCCAATTTAATATGGTGAATTGGGGTTTTATTGTATAAATTAAGATAGATAGTTATTGGGGTATTGTTATTACATTAATTTGATTATTGCATTTATATTGTCTGATTGATGATCAAACTCAGCAATTTTGTTTACTTTTTCTACATTGCATATTGTACACTGATGTATGATTTGCAATCCTTTTCGAGAATTGTGTCTAATCCCTATTGGTTTCATTAAACCTTTACATTTGCTATTTCTATCTCCAGGTTTTTCATCCACGTGTTTTGAATATAGACAAACCGGACAATGATTTCTAAAACTCCCATTTGATAGGGGGTGAACAAAACTTAAACAATGACCACAAGAGAAGCTAGTGTTCTCTTTTTTTCTACTCATACCCAAACTCCCTTTTCTTGATTTATTGTTATAAATCAAGAAGCTCGGGTTCCGTTCTTGTTCTCATCTATTATTTCAGGCTTAATTGAACCATTTACAAATTCACCGCCAGTTCCTTTAGGGTCAGCGATTACTTCCGTTTCCTACTTCATCTAAGCATATTTCATCTTAAAATCCGAACCTAGACCAATTTTGTGTTCTTTGTATTGGCCACTGTAAGGCGGAATAGCTTCAGTATTTGGGTCCACCTTCCACCGGTAAGTGTATGATCAATTTCACTGACATCGGCATTCGTCCCCGATTAGGTATGAGTATAAAATACGATCCTTCTTTTCATGTTAATCACTCCAAATTATACCCAAAACTATCTAACAAAGTATTTTAGCATATGTTTAATCTATTTTGCCACGTTCTAAAAGAAAGATTTCTTTATATGAGTATTTAAGTTAAGTCATCAGATCATTTGTTTGACTTCCGGTATTTTTTAACATGAAAGCGAGTTGAACATTTTTTACTACAAAAGCGCTGAAGTCCGTTTTTAGAACGATCTATAAAGATTTCCTCGCAAGGAGTGGAAGCACATGATTTGAGTCTTGTTCTTCCATACTCCACTAGCTCTCTCCCTAATGAAAATGAACAAACTGCTAAGATGGCATCAACTAAAGGTCTGTTACTTTTCAGTGATTGACCATAAATGATTTTATAGTTACCATTTCCTTCCGATGAGAGTCTAGATCGAATAGGATTTTGAGATTCAAATATAGTTAGAAATGCTACTAATTCTTCGTCGCTTCCAATGGAGATGAGTTTTCGTAATTGATTTCGATATTTTTGTATGGCTGCTAAATCATCAAAAGTGGTAGGTTTTTTTTCAAATAAATTATATTTTTGAAGCACTTCATTTAATTCGTCCACCCCAGGCAATTTTTCAGGATTTTCATAGTATGGATCATAAGAATTCAGTATTTCAAAGGTAAGAGAAAGCCACTCTTCATTGTAATACCCCATATAATTTTACCTCCTTACATGTTATACTGGTAGTAATATTTAAATTATATTTTAAGTATTACATAAAATCAATGTGATGAAATTGGTTTCCTTAAAGGGAGGTTCTTTTACATGATAAAAGAAAAACAAATCATACATGCTCCTGTCAATCTGGGGTTAAGACGGCATTTGGATGGCAGAGAAAGAGGTTGTAACAAACTTCCTGATAAACTTGAAGAGTTAGGCTTTCATACATCCATTGGAGCCAAGGTCGCTAGTAGGTTAACTCAACCTATTTATCCAGAAGGTCAAATATTTCATGATGGTGCGTTAAACGTTTATCAAATTGCAACTTTATCAGTTGAATTAGCGGACAATGTTGAGAAAGTTTTAAACGGCTTCGCATTTCCTATTGTTTTAGGTGGGGATTGTAGTGTATTAATAGGAAGTGCGTTAGCTTTGGCGAGAAAGGGAAAATATGGACTCATTCATTTAGATGCACATTCGGATTATAACCACAAAGGAATCTCAAAGGAAGCTGCTGTAGCTGGTATGGATTTAGCGTTAGTCACTGGAAAAGGAACAAATATTTTAACAAATCTCGAAAATAAAAAGCCTTACATTCAAACAGAAAATGCTCTTACATTTGGATATCGTGAGTCTGATCCAGAGAGTTGGATTATAGATGAAGTTATAGCTGATGGCATTACGTGTTGGAGCGCGGAAAAATCAACTCGAGAGGGGATAGAGAAATCAACTGATGAAATATTGAATTTTATGCATAGGGATAATGAGATAGAGGGTTATTGGTTGCATTTGGATGCTGATATACTAGATGCTTCTATTATGCCTTGTGTTGATTGTCCAGAACCAAACGGCTTACAGTGGACAGAACTAAAGGAGCTCTTAAGTAAAGTTCTAGCATCACCAAAGATAGTTGGAATGAATGTAACGATATTAGACCCTGATTTAGATGTTAAAAATGAAGTAACAAAAACTTTTTCAAATATGTTGATAGAGGTGTTAAATTAACATTATACCCTATTAATTTCTGTTAGAAAAAGGATAATCATAATCATTTTAGATTATAATATGTTAGGTTCAGTTACTATTTTAACCTCCAAAAAGGGGTTATTTTTTTTAGGTTTATACCCTTTTTAACCACTTATGAACAGAGCATAATGAATAAAACAGATATTGTATTAACATTAATAAATGGAATTACAAGTGGGTGGAAAATTAGGGGATGAAAATCATATTGTTGATCTTTATGACAGTTTTCTTTTGGGGTTCTAGAATGATTTCCCCTTAAGTAAAACCTGTAAATACTTAAAGTAGTTTTTAAATAATTAGTGGGTGGTTATGTATGGTTCTTGAAGAAAGTATGCTTTGTTTTGATTCAAATTTAGCAAAAAGTAAGCCTGAAAGTATTGTTAAGCGTGATACAAGCTGTCCTTTTTGTGAGACAGAGAGTTTAACAAATGTAATAGATAGAGAGGGTACGATTATTTGGGTGGAAAATAAATATCCAACACTTCAGGATACCTATCAAACAATAATAATAGAAACGGATCAGTGTGAATCAGAATTATCAGAATATGATCCTTCCCATTTAAAGCAATTATTTCGATTTGCATTTGAAAAATGGCTTGTAATGGAAAACAGTGGTGAGTATAAGTCTGTAATTTTATATAAGAATCATGGCCTTTTATCAGGTGGAACTATAAGACACCCTCATATGCAAATTGTTGGTTTAAAAAAGTTGAATTATTGGCGGAAAGTAAATACTGATACTTTTGATGGGGAATTCATTCATAGTGCTGGGAATGTTAGTTTATCAGTCTCCAATTATCCTTTGGTTGGATTTACAGAATTCAATGTAAAAGTGAATGAGAATTTCAACTTAAAAGATGTCGATCAAATGGCTGTTTATATTCAAAACGGCACTCATTTTTTATTAAATCATCTTAAATGTAACAGTTATAATTTATTTTTTTATAGACTAAATCAACTCATTTTTGTGAAAATCATGCCCAGATTTGTAACTTCACCACTTTTTTTAGGGTATTCCATCCCACAAGTATCTAATAACATAAATGAAATTGTAACTAAAATGAAAGATATATATTTTAAATAGAAGAGGAGTTGTGATTGAAGTGATCAAAATTAAACGTTTATCAGATTGTAGTTTTCAAGAAGCTGTAACTGCATGGAATTTAGGATTTACAGGATATTTAACGGATGTTCAAATGACATTGGAAGTTTTTTTAAATAGACTTGTAACGGAAGGATTATCCACAGAATTATCCATTATAGCATTTGATGATCATAAACCTATAGGTTTAGTTTTAAACGGTATTCGTGAGTTAGATGGGAAAAAAATTGCATGGAATGGAGGAACAGGTGTAGCTCCTGAATATAGACATAAGGGTTTAGGAAAAAGAATGATGGAACAAACTTTAGGGATCTACCAAAAGCAAGGTGTTGATATTGCAACATTAGAGGCGATAAAGGAAAATGAGAAAGCAATAGAGCTGTATAAAAAAATGGGATACATAATAGAAGATCAATTATTGATTTATGCAAATAATCAATCATTTTATTCAAATCCATTTAAAAATGATTTTTCAAATTACGAAATTTTAAAAGTAAAGCCTAGCAAAATACAACATATTCCATTTTATAAAAAAGGGTTACCTTGGCAAACGCAGTGGCAAAGTGTAAAAAGCGGTGAGGGAGTACTCGTTTTAGATAAAACAGGGATTTGCATAGGATATGCATTGTATAAACAAAATGAAAATGATGAGGGTGCTCATGTTTCAACTATGCTTTATCAATGTGAAATATTAGAAGGTCGAAATGATGAACTTGATATAGCTGTTTTTTTATTATCACATTGCTTCTCTCCTTTTGATCAAGAAAGTAAACGAATGGTTTTGAATTTATCTCATAAAAATCAAGTTGTAATTAAGTTATTATATGAAATGGGTTTTGAAAAGAAAATAGAGCAAGTTTATATGGAGAAAACATTGAAGAAATAAAAGAAAATATGATAAAAAAAAGAGGGATAAATATGTCTATTGTTATTGCTGTAGAAAAAAATGGTGAGATTTGCATCGGTTGTGATTCCAAGCATTCGGATGGGAGCTTGTTACAAGCTCCTGAACATAAGGAAAATAAATTTAAACTGCACAGAGTTCAAGATTCGATAGTGGGATTAGTTGGTGAAGGACAGTTTCATAATGTCATTGACAGCATCATTAATAAGTATGAAGAGATATTTGATTTGCAAGACCGTTTTTCTGTATATGAAACGGTGTTGAGATTATTTAAAATTATGAAAGAAGAGTATTATCTGAATGCTGCAAGCGAAGGCTCTTTTGAAGAATTGGGAGTATATATGCTTTTGGCCACACCTAGAGGAATATTTCATGTAGAAAATGATAAAAGTGTGAATGTTATGAGAAAATTCTGGGCGGTTGGTTCAGGAACCCCTTTTGCGTTGGCTGCATCCGATGCACTTTATGAATCAGATCTATCGGCTGAAGAAATTGTAAGAAAAGCAATTGAGATAACAACTAAGTTTGATTTGCATTCTAATCTTCCCATGAAAGTTGAAATATTGTAAATTACAAAAGCAGAAAGTATCTAAATTTTGAAGGTAGGTAGATTTAATTTAAAAATGAATATTTGAAAAGAAGGAATGAATCAGAGATACTTGGTAAAATTGAAAGGTGAATTAATGAATGAAAACAGAGGTTTATACTTTAAATGCATTTACAAATAAACATAGTGGTGGTAATGAAGCAGGAGTAGTATTACAAACAAAGCAACTTAAAGATCATCATATGGTCAAAATTGCTAATGATCTAGGGTTCTCCGAAACTGCTTTTGTATTCCCATCAGAAACTAGCGATTTTTTAATAAGATATTTTACACCGACATCAGAAGTAGATATTTGTGGTCATGCAACGATTGCGACTTTTTCTTTATTGAAACAGTTGAACTTCATTAAAGATGGAGCTTTAAATATTGATACAAAAGCAGGGAAATTAAAGGTAGAGTCTTATCCAGATGGGAAAGTGTTTTTAGAGCAAAATCTCCCTGCTTTTTTAGGAGTATTACCACAAGAAGAAATATCAAGTTCACTAGGAATAAAAAAAGAAAATCTAATTTCAGATTTTCCTATTCAAATCGTTTCCACTGGTTTAAAGGATATATTAGTTCCCGTTAACAATTTAAAAATATTACAGGAAATGAATCCTAATATGGAAATTATCGCTGCTATATGCAAGGAGTATGGAGTTACAGGTTATCATGTATTTACTTTAGAGACTATGGAAGATTCATCTGCAGCACACTGTAGGAATTTTGCCCCACTTTATGATATCCCAGAAGAAAGTGCAACAGGTACATCCAATGCTGCTTTAGCTTGTTATTTATACAAGTATGATAGTTCTATTAATGTAAAAGAAAACCATGTATTTTCTTTTGAGCAAGGTTATATAATGCAAAAACCTTCAGAAGTTATTGTACGTATTACGGTTAATCAGGGTCAGATCGCTACAGTAAAAGTAGGTGGATTGGCTTCAAGTTTTAATAAGGAAATTGTAAAATTATAAAATCAATGATTTTTGAAACATGGAGATGATTAAATGACAATATTTCAGCTTCAAGTCTTAGCAGAGGTTGTGGATTCTGGCAGCTTTACGAAAGCAGGAGAAAAATTAGGTCTTTCACAGTCAGGTGTTAGTCATACCATTTCCTCACTAGAGTCGGAATTAGATATCACTTTGTTATATAGGAACCGGAATGGGATTACTGCTACAGATTCAGGTGAAAGGATTCTAAAACATGTACGTAATATTTTAGAACACAATGAGAAGTTAATTCAAGAAACTGGATTAGTTAAGGGATTAGAAGTAGGTAGAGTTAAAGTTGGAGCATTTTCGAGCGTTTCTTCACAGCTGCTTCCAAAAATATTAAAAGATTTTAAAAAAGTATACCCAGGTATTGATGTAGACTTATATGAGGGAGGTTATGATGAAATAAAAAGCTGGATTACCTCAGGAATTGTTGATGTAGGATTCATTACTTTACCTAACAGTGATTTTGATACAGATTTTGTGTTAAAAGATGAGCTATATATCGTTCTATCTAAGGAGCATCCTTTATCTGTACATCCATTTTTGAGTCTCGATGAAATTGAAGATGAACCGTTTATTATGCCTAAAGCGGGATGTGAAATATTAGTTAAAGAATCCTTTAAAAGAGATCATTTAAAACCAAATATTGCTTATGAAATTAGCAATAATCATACGATTCTTGCTATGGTTGAAGAAGGGCTTGGTATATCCATTGTACCAAAACTTACCATCCCAATAAACTTAACTAATGTTGAATTGATAAAACCAGAGCCACTCATTTTTCGGGAAATAGGAATTGCTGTACGTTCATTCAGTTCCGCTCCACCTGCCGTAAAAAGCTTTATTGAAACAGTGAAGAAGGTAACCTATTAAGAGGTTACCAAAGGTTTACCACTTTCTCACGTTGTAAGACTACTCCCTCTTCTTCAAGGGGGAGAACAGCATAATTTCACCTGATAAGGTCATCTAACTTTCAGCGGGAGATATGAAAACTCTCACTTAAAGCAAGATTCTCTTTACTAGAGGAGGGCTGTAGATTAAGCGTACCCTCGATTGTAACAACAGCACTCCCTGCTACTTTAATGATAGGGTGTGTTTTTCCTGGCTCCACTGTAACATATAACATGCCTGGTCTACCCATTGTGTGACCTTGAGCAATTTTTAGCGTATGTTTAATAGTTGGGTCTAAAATGTTTTCCAATACAAGATATCCTGACAATGCCCCGTTAGCTGCCCCAGTTACAGGATCTTCGTTTACTCCTAAAGCAGGTAAAAAATCACGAGTATAAAGATCATATTCTTGTTCCTCTGGAGTAAACGTAAATAAATGAGTGGTATCCACATTATGAATTTGATTCAGACGCGCTAATTTTTCGAAATTTGGTTTTGCAGCATCGATGGCTTTTTGGTCAATGATCGGAATTAGTAAATGCCAATTTCCCGTGTTAGCTATTTTAATTGGATAACGTTTATCAATATCGTTTTCATGTACACCTAAAATTTCAGCTATTTTACTTCTTTCAATATTGAAGTCATTTACTTTAGGTGCAACTTGTGTCATTTCAACGGCTGTGACAAGTTCTCCATCTTTATGCCATTTAACAGGTACAAGTCCAATATTCGTGTCTAAAACGATTCGGTCCTTCTTTTTAGTCCATCCTAAGTTAGAAGCAAGCAACCAAGATAATCCAATCGTTGCATGACCACAAAAATTGATTTCGTTTGTTGGTGTAAAGTACCTAACTCTAAAATCAGCTTCTGCATTTTCAGTTTTATAGAGAAAAGCTGTTTCAGATAAATTTAATTCATTTGCCACCTTTTGCATTTCATTCATAGACAGAGAATCTGCCCCAAGGACAACCCCTGCAGGATTTCCTCCAAATTGTTCCTTTGTAAATGCGTCAACATGATATACTCGAACTTTTCTCATTTTGTATCTCTCCTCATATTTTCATTTGAAACCAATATTTTCTTTATAAGTTCATTCTAAATTTGAATATATCATAAGTAAAACGAATGTTTTTAATATATTAAATGAGAAAAACTAATATAATGTTCAAAAAGTAAGACCCTTCAAATAGGGAGTCTTACTTTGCTAGATCAAATAGATCAATTTTGGTTAAGAATATTTATTTATAATATTAGTGTAGACACTTTTTGGTCTTAAACCAACTAGTTTTTCTACTGGTTCACCATCCTTAAAGATGATAACAGTTGGCATAGACATTACTCCATATTCGGCAGAAACGGATGGAGATTCATCGATATTTATCTCTAATGTATTTACTGTGTCATTCATCTCCTCACTAAGTTCTTCAAGAATGGGATTTAGAACTTTACATGGTGGACACCATGGCGTACTAAAATCAACTAGTGTGATCCCTTCTGTTTTAATATTTGATTTGAAATCTGTTTCAGCTATACTTTTCATGGTCATGTTCTAACTCCTTTTTATTATAAATTTCAACATTAAAAGAACGGATTCGTTCTTCTAAATTCGACTTAATATTTGTAAGCATTTGAATTTGTTTATCTATTTCTTCAAGTTTTTCTTTGTAAATTGGAAGTACTTCCGTACAAAATGTTTCATTATTTTTTAAAACACAATGTAAGAAACTTGAAATTTGATCTGTGGATAGACCGAGACTTAAATAAAATTTAATTGTATTTACTTCCTCAACGGTAAATTTGTGATATTCCCGATAACCATTTTCTAGTCTAGTAGGGGTTATCAAACCTTGTTGCTCATAATACCGTAATGATCGGACACTTACCCCAGTTAATTTAGATAATTCACCAATCTTCATCGTTAAAATACCAGCTCCTTTACTGTTGTAAAATTATTATAAACGATAACATTAATGTTAGGGTCAATAGTGAAATAAAATTAATCTTATCTTCATGTTCTGACGTTTTCCCGACACATTCAAAATTTATATTATAAGTGTACCTAGTGTACATAATAAAAAACTGGAGGGAAACACAATGAATAAAAAGTTTTTATCCTTAGCAGTAGCAGCAACATTAGTAGTTAGTGCAGTTGGAGTAGGAAGTGCATTTGCTAATGAAAACGGAGAAGGAAACAATAAAGGAAAAGCGCTTAAGATGAATCAAGAGAAATTCATTGAAACATGGAGTCAATTATCCGATGAAGAAAAAGAGGCTAAATTATTTGAACATGCAGAGAAATTAGGAATTGATACGAAAGGTAAAACCTTTGAAGATGTTCAAACGGAACTTCAAGAACTTAGAGAAGTTAGATTGATTGAGAGGGCAGAAAAGCAAGGCATTGAAACGGATGGAAAATCGATTGAAGAAATAAAGGAAGAATTAAAAGCTAATGCTCCCAAGCATGGTAAAAGAGGATCTGGGCAAAAAGGTAAAGGATTGAATCTAGAGAAGTTAGCTGAAAATTGGGATGATCTAACGGAAGAACAACAAAATAAATTCTTTGAAAGAGCAGCTGAACAGGGTATTGAAACAGAGGGCAAAACATTTGAAGAAGTATCAGCTGAACTTCAAGCGTTTCATGAAGCAAAGTTAATTGAAAAAGCAGAAGAGCAAGGTATTGAAACGGAAGGGAAAACAATTGAAGAAATAAAGGAAGAATTAAAAGCCAACGCTCCAGAACAGGGTAAAAGAGATCAAAAAGGAAAAAGATTAAATCAAGATAAATTTGTTGAAGCTTGGGACCAATTATCCGATGAAGAAAAAGAGGCTAAATTATTTGAACATGCAGAGGAATTAGGAATTGAGACTGAAGGCAAGTCATTAGAGAATGTTCAAACTGAACTCGAAGAACTTCGTGAGGATAGAGTAATTGATAGAGCACAAGAACTAGGAATTGATACAGAGGGAAAAACAATCGATGAGATTATTGAAGAAATGAAAGAATTGTCACCTAAAAAAGGCAGCAAACATGAGGTTACTCTTTAAGCATCTCGATATATTATAAGATGAAGAGCAGGGAATTCCTTGCTCTTCTGCCATATACAAAAGATTAATATATAATGTCTTGTTTTGACATTTTACTGACACATTAGACTTTTAAACTATGATTGTAAGATACATAAATTTCTAGGAGGATGATTATGAATAAAAAAGTATTATCAGCAGCCCTTGCAGGATCATTATTATTTGGTGCAGTTGGAACAGGAGGTGTTCTTGCTTCAGAGGATGGGAAACATGAAAAACCTCGATTCCTTGACCGAGAGCAATTTGAACAAACATGGTCGCAATTAACAGATGAAGAAAAAGAACAAAAGTTATTAGAGAAAGCAGAAGAATTAGAACTTGATGTTGATGATTTACAATTAAATGATATTATAACGCTACTACAAGAAGTTCGACAAGCTAGACTTATTGATAAAGCAGAGATTTTCGGAGTGGACTGGGCGGATAAAAGCATAGAAGATATTAAGGTAGAACTTGCAGAAGTTGTACAAAATTTACACGAGTCAAAAGCAATTGAAAAGGCAGAGGAACTAGGAATAGAAACTGAAGGTAAATCAATAGAAGAATTAAGAGCAGAGATTAAAGAAGTTATGCAAGAAGATCATGAAGCAAAAATATACGAAATTGCCAATAAATTAAACATAGATACTGAAGGTAAAACGTTAGATGAAATAAAAGAAGAGGTAGAGGAAATTTGCACACAAAAAGTACTTGATAAAGCAGAAGAATTAGGTATTGATACAAGTGGCTATGATCTAGATGATCATGACAGTATTGAAGCAATAAAAGATGAAATTAGAAAGATACATGAAGGAAAAAATGGAGATATGTAATATAGATAGAGATAAAGAGATGCTAGCTTTCAACAGGGATTTTTATATATTCTGCTGAAGGTTAAAACTTATCAGTATGTAAAAATGATAAACTAATTTATGAAAAGCAAGGAGTATTCCTTGCTTTTTATCTTCTATAAGCAGTGGTAAAAATAAGCTAATACTTTTATTTTGAACGTTTTATTGATACGATGAAATGAGAATGAAAAAATGAGGGATTTCATGAAAACCATTTTAGTTGTAGAAGATGAAATCGCAATATCTCGTGTATTAACGGTTTATCTTCGAAAAGCAGAGTATCAGGTAGAACTTGCATATGACGCGATTGAAGCAATAGAACAATTTGATAAAGTAAGTCCTGCTCTAGTACTATTGGATGTCATGCTTCCTAATGGCAGTGGATGGGAAATATTAAAACAGATTAGAAATAAAAGTGCATGTCCGGTGATTATGTTGACAGCATTAGGACAAATTAATGATAGATTATCTGGATTAGAACAAGGTGCAGATGATTATATAGTAAAACCATTTGATCCTGATGAAGTAATTGCTAGGATTAAAGCAGTCCTTAGAAGACCAAATAAACTATTAGAAACAGGTGAAAAAGTCCGTTTTGGCAGTTTAGTTGTAGATTTAGAAGCACATTCAGTTACGTTAAACAATGAAAATATAGAGTTGAATCCAAGAGATTTATCTTTATTCCTTTTTTTTGTGAAACATCCAAACCAAACTTTTTCTAGGGAACAATTACTTGATCTAGTTTGGGGAATGGACTATGATGGCAGTGATAGAGCTGTAGATCTTGCAGTAAAACGTATTCGAAAATCTTTAAAAGAGTGGGCATCATCTGATGGAGAAATTAAAACATTAAGAGGATTGGGGTATCAATTCAGTGTTAACGAATAGTAAGAATAAACAAGTTCCTTTATTAAAATATTGGACCCTAAGATACTTTCTTATTTTGTTATGCATTTTAATATTAATTACAATGTTTTTTGGCTTTTGGATAAAATACTCAACCATTCAAAGAGAGTTGAAAATCAGTGAGAATACAGCATCAACCATCGCTCTTAATCTCATTAATGATGATATGGATGTGAATAAGAATGTGATGCTACAATTAGACCGTTTGTTCAGAGGTAATTATCAAATTTATGACATTTCAGGTGAAATAATCTCATCAGGAAAATTCAAAAATAATTTTCCTAGAATACCACTACGAAACAATGGTGGCATCATTGAAGAACAGGTGACTGAAAAAATAAAATTAAATCAATTTTCAGGAGATTTTTATCTCATTGTAACTCCTATAATTAGCAATGAACAAATTTTAGGTTATCTAAGCATTACGATTCCAGAACAAGTGCTTTTAGGAGATGAGCAAAATGCTCAATACCATATATTAATCATTATTTTTATATGTTTAAGCATTACAGGCTGGTTAATTATTTATTGGTTGTTGAAAAAGCTAACTAATCCCATTCGATTAGCGGCTGAAGCAGCGGTTCAAGTCAGTGAAGGAAATTATGACATCAAGTTAAATAAAGATTTTAAAGAAAAGGAACTATATGAACTGAACTATTCCTTTGAAAATATGGCAGCAAGATTAAAAACACTTGAAACTTTGAGAACTGAATTACTAGCTGGAATAACCCATGAAATTAAAACACCCGTAACTTCTATTTCAGGTTTAGTTCAAGCTGTAAAAGATAAAGTCGTTACTAAAGAAGAAGAGGAAGAATTTCTTCATCTGGCTCTGCAGGAATCAAACCGACTTCAAAAAATGGTAGAGGATTTGCTTGATTTTAATTCTTATGCAGCAGGCGTCATTCATTTAGACACGAAAAAAGTGAATTTAAACACAGTAGTTCATGAGGTTGCAAAGCAATGGAAGGTAATGGATGGTGACGTTTCAATTACATTGTCTTTACCTGAAGAAGAAATATTTTCATTTGGGGATTCTCTTAGAATGAAACAAATTCTTTTTAACCTTTTAAAAAATAGTCAGGCTGCAATGACAGAAATGAAAGAGATAATCATTAAAGTGTATCCATATGATGGACAATTTGTTGCAATTGATATTCAAGATTCAGGGTCAGGTATTCCAAAACAAGAACAACCGAATGTATTTGAAAGATTTTTCAGAGGTTCAGACAAAAAAGATACCGTGAGAGGTTTAGGTCTCGGACTATCTTTGAGTAAAATATTAGCAACTGCACAAAAAGGAGATTTGATTTTAAAAGAATCTTCACCACAAGGTACAACATTCACTTTATTGCTCCCTGCTCTTGATGATTGATCATAAGATCATAAGATCTAAATATTGCACGTATAAAAATCCTCAATTAGATTGAGGATTTTTATACGGTAATTAAAAATGACAGCTGTCTAGACCCTTTTTCTCCAAATATTTTTGATGATATTCCTCAGCTTTATAAAAAGAGGAAGCAGGGGTAATCTCTGTTACAATACCCTTTTTGAACTTTTCACTATTTTGCATTTCTTGTTTTGATTGAACTGCTGATTCCTTTTGAGCCTCTGAATGATAAAAAATAGCTGAACGATATTGTGTACCAATGTCTGGTCCTTGTCTGTTTAGTGTGGTTGGATTATGATTTTCCCAAAAAACATTTAGTAGACTTTCATATGACACGATTTTTGGATCAAATTCTAGTTGAACAACTTCAGCATGCCCGGTATTTCCAGTGCACACTTCTTTATAAGTCGGATTATCCTTTGTTCCACCTAAATATCCTACTTCTGTTTTTGTAACTCCATTTATTTTTTGAAAAGTGGCTTCAACTCCCCAGAAACAACCTGCACCAAATGTTGCTTTTTCCATCTAAATCACCTCATTATTGAATAATAAATCTTTATATTATTATTAAAAAATAATGTATGAACAAAGTAATGTCAACTATTATGGAAAAGATAAACAAATTCAAGAAAAAAATGAATATAATATACAAAAAAATGAAACTTTTTCAAAACGATTACGTAGTTCTTTGTATAAACAATGGAAAGGGTGATTGAATGGAGATAAAAGCTCTGCAAAAACTAAAAGCAAAATCAATTATTGTTGAAAACGGTTTCAACTTTATATTGTCACAAATTTTATTTATTTCTGTATTAGTTGGTGGATTGTTAGGATCCTGGATGTTATTTGGAGTTTTACTTGTGGGTTTATTGTACGTTTATCATAAAGAAAATCTTTTTATTTTAAAAATAGCGTTTAGTTTAGCGTGGGCAGCTGGGTTTTATTATTTATTCAGTCAATTTGAGCAAGGTATAATTGAGTGCTCTATCGCTGCGATCATAGGTTTTATAGGAAGTTGGCTAGTTCACACTATAGGGTTTACTAGTTTTGATTGAAGAAATAAGGATGACTTAATATCCGAAAGACCCCAAAAGGGAATAGATTATTTTCCTTTTTGGGTCTTTTATCATTTTGATTATTCTTTCGACCACCGACAATATCTGAAATACCTGCTAAAAAGTCACGTACAATATTTGCGCCCATTAGGGTTTTCTCTACAACAATCCCCAATAAGATTCAACCTTGTCTCAAAATATATTTTATTTATGAAAATTTGAAAATTATATGGTATGATGAGCAACATTTTTTAGTTTTATGAGTCTATTATTATATAGAAATAGATTTTGTATATGAAACAAAACAGTCAGAATTTTACGGGGGTAGGGGAGATACATGAAACAACCATTGTTAAAAACATTATGTGCAGTAGCTTTAGGCAGTTTGATTTTATATGGATGTAGCTCAGAAGAAGCAGTCCAAGAAATAAGTGTTGTAGAAGAACAAGATACTTTAACAGCTGTTGAAGAAACTTTAGAAGTAGAGTCGATTCAAGCTGAAGAACTAGAATCACCTGAGGTTTCTATAGAGATCGAGCAAAATGAAGAAGAGCCACCTGAAGAAACTTCTAATACAACTTTTGAGAATGATATTGATACGATTCAATCTAGTTTACAGATTGGATTAAGCAAAGAGGATATTACTGAAATGTTGGGAGAGCAATATTCAGAGTTTGTTTCACCACTGGATGATATCATAATGTGGAAATATGACTTGCTTACATCATCTGATTATATTTATGATGCAGAATCTCAATCAGATGCTATTGATTTTGAAGGTTTTATGAATGGAACAATAGGAGCACAATTATTTGTAGAATGGAGTTATGATGAATTTACAAATCATTACGTGATGTACTATGTATGCGGTGATGAAGGAGAAATTTGTGAATTTAGAGTATGGGATGATGGTTCTATTACTAAATCACAGATTAATTGATTAAATAAGATGAAATGTTAAAATGAACATATGTTAAGTAATAAAAATAAAAGGATTATTATTAGATTTTAATTACATAAAGAACCTGAAAACCTTCTTTTGAACTTCACTTAATATTTTCTGAGTTTTAGTTTCAATTCAATGGAGGTTTTTTGGTATGAGAAAAAACATAAATTTTTTTAATAAAATTAGTAAAAGTTTTTATCCGATCCTTTCATTTTGAAGATTGGGATCAACAACAAATCAAGGAACGTTCAATCTTCTTATAGGAGCATGTGAAAAATGGGACAGCATTAGATACTTTACTAGTTGAAGTTTTTATATTAATACATCTGGAAAGTATAGCAAAAAGAAATCCACTAGATGAATTTCATAAGTTAGTCATTCAAGCTTATGCAGAGTTGCAGAAAAGGATAGAGAAAGGGATTATGGAACTCTTTTATACTATTTACTATTGTTGTAAGACTCGCTCCTTCTTCAAGAGAGAGAGTCTTACAGTATGATTTCATCAAGAAAATGATTTACAACTAAATGCAGGTCGCATCCTGTGCACAGTCATTAATTGTCAAATCCTATGGGTTAGTCATGTACAATCACTTTCATGTGATCATTCTGAAACCAAATCATTCTCTTTATCAAACACTAGGCTCTTCTTGTACTTTTTGTTTTGAAAGATTAGTC
Organism: Chengkuizengella axinellae; assembly: GCF_030730905.1. Classification (GTDB taxonomy): domain Bacteria; phylum Bacillota; class Bacilli; order Paenibacillales; family KCTC-33759; genus Chengkuizengella; species Chengkuizengella axinellae. The sequence goes on from NZ_JAVAMP010000002.1 coordinate 390,907, forward strand.
GTATGCTGCTTTTCATATTTCGGCAATACAATGGCATAAAAGATAGCAACGATCATTAAACATCCTCCTACTAGCCAATATAATCCTTCAATCTTTACAATTGTTGGATAAGTAACGGCAATAACACCAAGTGTTATGGTTTGAGCCAACATAGTTAAAGGATCAAGCCATCCTTGAACACGTCCCATCATTTTTGGATCCACAATTTTTGGAATCCATCCCCCAAGTGCTACATTAATAAATGGCAAAAATAAGCCAACAACAAATAACAATGAGAAGAAAATAATAATAGAAGGAGAATTTACAGATAAAGCAGTAATCAAGCCGCACATAAGCAAACCTAAAATCGCTAGCTTATATAGTTTTACTTTTTGAGCTATGATGGAGGCGAAAATACTTCCTATCAGTACACCAATACCAAAAATAATACCTAGAATAACTGACATTTGCTCATAAGTTTCTTTTGCTAATTCATATTTAAGCATAAAAATAAGAATAACTGAAAAACCGCCATTCACGATCCCAAAGACGATAAAACCAACGATCAAGGAAAGCAATAAACGATTCCCTAAAATATAGATCATGCCTTCTCTAAAGTCTTTTAAAACCATTGAGATTTGAAGATCTCTTAATGATTTTTTACCGTTAGGTAAACGAACAGATTCAGGTATATTACATGCATGTAGAAGAAGAGCGCTAATCACAAATGAAATCGTATCAACGATAATTGCTCCTTCAATACCTACTGTCCAATATGCAACAGCTCCTAAGGCGCTTCCAAATAACATGAACAAGCTGTTTACCATTTGATTTAATCCAGCTGCAGTTGTATATTCATGTTCTTTTAAAATGCCTTGAACCATAGCTTGTTCGGCAGGAAAGAAAAATTTCTGAACTGCACTTCTTAAAAATATGATGAAAAATATTAACGGAATCCAGCCTATCCAAATGGCAGCAAGAAAACAAATCGATAAAATGGCACGGATCCAATCGCTGTATACTGCGATTTTTTGGCGGTCCATTCGATCAGCAAATACACCAATAAGCAAAAACACAAACAAAGTTGGTAGCGAGTACATCATTTCATTAATCGTTGCATATATAGGTTGATTAGTAAAACGATCCAATAAGTAAAACATAAAAGCGGTCAAACCAATCACTGTACCCATGTGTGAAGTTAGGTTTGCAAGAAATAATTTGGTATAATTTCCGTTTTTAAAAACTGAGAATGTTTTTGTCATATTCCTCTCCTTTAAGTCAGTAAGTAACTATCATATTATAGCGTATATATAGGAAAATTGTAACAAAATTGTTAAGTGATATGGCTAATGATAAGATATCTCTGAAAGGATTTACATTCCATTATTTAACTAGCTTTACATAACTCCTTGTTATCATACATAATAAATTAAATAACATTAATTAGTATTTGACTTGCATTGGTTGTTATCTTTTGTTTGCAAAGGAAGTGTTTACATGGAACTTAATAATATCATTACAATTGTGGTTTCATTAGTTACTGTCATAAATATTTTACTCGCTGGTCTTGTAGTTTTTATTGAAAGAAGGAATATTGCTTCCACTTGGGCATGGTTAATGATCTTTTTGTTTATCCCGATTATTGGTTTTTTAGCCTATCTATTTTTTGGACGACAGGTGAAAAAGAAGAATTTTTATCACTTATCTGCTGAAGAGGAACGATTTCTTAAATCTGCTGTAGATGAACAAGAAAGGAAACTGCAAAATAGTGATGAATTTAATCAAACAAAAATACTAAAAGATCATTCTAAATTACTTTTGATGAATTTGAAATCGGCAACTGCTTTAATCTCAACAGACAACGAGATTGATATTTTTAATGATGGAGAAGATAAATTTAGTGCACTTTTTGAAGATATCAGAGCAGCTAAGCACGAAATAAATATTCAATACTATATCATTCAACCTGATTCCCTTGGGAAAAAATTACGTGACGAACTTATAATAAAAGCAAAAGAAGGTGTTAAAGTTAGGGTTCTTTATGATGAAATTGGTTCAAAAAGGATTAAGTCGACGTTTTTTAAAGAACTTGTTTCAAGTGGTGGAGAGGTTGAGGTGTTTTTTCCTTCCTTTTTAAAATTAATAAATTTTCGCATTAACAATAGAAATCACCGGAAGCTTTGCATAATTGATGGTAAAGTAGCTTACATAGGAGGATTCAATGTAGGGAATGAGTATCTTGGACAGAATAAGAAGTTTGGGTACTGGAGAGATACACATTTAAAGGTAAAAGGTGAGTCTGTTAATCATATACAAGGTAGATTTGTGCTGGATTGGTATCAGGCAAAGAGAGAGGATAATCATAAACTTGAGCAATTTGTTTTTCAAGCCGAAAAACATAGTGGAAGCAGTCCTGTTCAAATCGTGGATAGTGGACCTCACTCTGAAACAGAACATCTTAAATATATGTATATTAAACTAATTATGTCAGCTAAAAAAAGTGTATATATTCAAACGCCTTATTTTATTCCTGATGCAAGTTTTATGGATGCTTGTAAAATGGCGTTGTTAACAGGTGTTGATCTAAGAATCATGATTCCGAATAAACCGGATCACCCTTTTGTATATTGGGCTACCTTGCTGTATGCAGGGGAATTATTGAACTATGGTGCTAAGATTTTACTATATGAAAAGGGCTTCATCCATGCAAAAACGATCGTAGTAGATAACGAAGTTGCTTCTGTAGGTACTACCAATATTGACATGCGAAGCTTTAAATTAAACTTTGAAGTCAACGCCATTATTTATGATGAGAAAGTCTCAAAGCAATTAAATGATATGTTTATTGAAGATACAATGCACAGCTCAGAGTTGACGATTGAAAAGTATAAGGAAAGATCATTGTATATCAGATTTAAAGAAGCGATTTCCAGATTGTTATCTCCTATTTTATAGTTTTGTATAAGAATACACGGTGATTGTCCAAAGCTTTTAGGTACATAATTGGTTAATGTTGTATAATGAAATCGTGGTGAGTCATACTAGTTATAGAAATATTGTTAATTAAAAAGAAGATCTAATTATTGCTGGAAACGGAGAACTCTTATTGTGACTGAAATAAAATTACCGAGTGAAATTAAAGAAATAAAAGATTTTCAACAAATGAAGGCTATAAAAGCTGAATTAATTCGATTCATGATGTCCTATAAATTTGCATTAAGCGAAATAAGTACGAAAATTGATATATTAAAACAGGAATTTCAATATATTCATGAATATAACCCTTTCGAGCATGTAAATTCTAGGATGAAAACACTTGAAAGCATTATAAATAAGGCCAAAAGAAAAGGCAGTGATTTTTCTTTGAAATCAATCAAAGAAAATATTAGAGATATCGCTGGTGTACGAATCATCTGCTCCTTTGTTTCTGATATTTATGTGATCAGTGAAATGCTGGAGAAACAAAAGGATATTCATGTCATTGAATCTAAGGACTATATCCAAAACCCTAAACCAAACGGTTATCAAAGTCTTCATCTTATTGTACAAATTCCTGTTTTCATGTCAGATAGAGAAGAACATGTCTGTGTAGAAATTCAAATTCGAACCATTGCGATGGATTTTTGGGCAAGTTTAGAACATAAAATCTATTATAAATACAACAAAGAGATTCCTAAAACGATGAGAGACGAATTGAAAGAAGCTGCAATTACAGCTGCACAATTAGATGCAAAAATGGAGAAGATCAATCAAGAAGTGAACAAAATAAAAGAAACGGATACAGAAGATGAGCTGCGAGATTTGATGGGGAATAATGAGAGGCTTCCCTTACCTTATGAAATTATGGAGTGATTGAAAGAGCATAACATTTTTAGACAAGGGGACAAGAATAAGTGTTAAAAGATAAATTAATAGGGAGTTGGTCAGTAGATCAAATGTATAGTCCAGGTGCACAAAGTGATGACTGGATTGTATTTTTAAATAATGGAATTGGCTGGTTTCAAAGTTGCAATTGGGGCTCATGTTGTACTGAAACGTTTAAATGGAGCATCGTTAATAATGATCTTCTAGAAATAAATTTTGATAAGTTTTATGGGTATGAAGATGAGATTGAAAAAATTGAATCAACATTTAAAAGTAAGATTGAAATTAATAAAGAAATGACACCTAGTGGAAATAACGTAGAAGTCATTACTTTTGATGAAGCTTTTTATGATAGTAAAAAATATGGTTTGGAAACAAAAGATGTGAGTATTGATAGGCTTAATTATAAGTTGAAAAAATATGAGGGTGCAGAATTTTTTGAACCTAGATATTTTAAAATTCACAAAGATGAGCAAGTTTACTATAGAAGAAGAGAATCTGTCATTGGAAAAATTCCGGATTCGTATCGAGAGAATCCAATATTAATTACTCAATTAATGATTCAAAACCTTAGGGAGCATTTTGAAAACGAATATGAAATTAAAGAGATCGATAAAGAAGAATATGAATTAAATAAAGAAAAACATTTGGAATAATAAGTGTAATTGTACTTTTCTTATACACCAGTATTTAATAATAGTTAGCTCTAAGGCTCGCCATTTGGCGAGCTTTTTATCTAATACATGTCTTTTTATAATGCGAAATGGAAATAATTAGATAAGATCAAAACAAAATAATGTGCATACATTAAATTTTAGTGTGAGGAGATTTGTGTTATATTTAGTGACATATAACTTAAAATACATTTAATAAAATAATATAATTTACCATTTACAATCATTTTTTTACAATTATATATGTTGCTTATTAAAATTAATGTTATTATATATAACATGACCTAATCGTTTTTTTAGTAGATATTAAAGGAGGTTTAATATGCATTTAACTCCACGTGAAAGGGATATGCTGCTGATTAGTGTAGCTGCTGAAGTAGCAAGAAAAAGAAAAGAGCGAGGAGTAAAACTAAATTATCCAGAAGCTGTAGCTATGATTACGTCAGAAATTTTGGAAGGTGCAAGAGATGGAAAAACTGTATCTGAATTGATGAGATTAGGGGGGACGTTTATTAAACGAGAAGACGTCATGGATGGAGTGCCTGAAATGATACCTGAAGTTCAAGTTGAAGCTACGTTCCCGGATGGTACGAAATTGGTTACAGTACATGAACCTATCCGTTGAATAGGAGGATATACATATGATACCAGGTGAATATCGTTATGCAAAAGAATCCATTACACTGAACAAAAATCGAAAAATAATTGAATTATTAGTCATAAATAAAGGAGATCGTCCTATTCAAGTAGGTTCACACTTTCATTTTTATGAAGTGAACAGTGCCCTTGATTTTGATCGTAGTTTAAGCTATGGCATGAGACTAGATATACCTGCAGGAATGGCTATTCGCTTTGAGCCAGGGGAAGAAAAACCTGTTACCATTGTTGAACTTGGAGGGCAGAAGATTGTTTACGGTTTAAATAATTTAGTAAATGGAAAATTAGAATCTTCTCCTAACCCTGCAGAATTAAAACAAAGGATTGAAAAGTGGAAGGAGGCAAAAACACTTGAATAATTTGTCTAGATCACAATATGCCTCTTTATATGGACCAACAATAGGTGATTCAATTCGGTTAGCAGATACTGAATTGTGGGCAACCATTGAGAAAGACCATACGGTTTATGGAGATGAATGCAAATTTGGGGGTGGGAAGGTGATCCGTGATGGGATGGGGCAATCTTCCACAGCTTCACATGGAGAAGGAGTACTGGATACAGTAATTACAAATGCAGTGATTATTGATCATTGGGGAATTGTAAAAGCAGATATTGGCATTAGAGATGGGAGAATTGCAGGAATAGGCAAAGCAGGGAATCCACATACCATGGACGGTGTTCATAAAGACATGGTAATAGGAGCTGGAACAGAAGTCATTGCAGGGGAAGGCAGCATCGTTACAGCAGGAGGAGTGGATAGTCATATCCATTTTATATGCCCTCAACAAATAGAAACGGCTTTGGCATCAGGCATCACCACTATGATTGGTGGTGGAACTGGACCTGCTACTGGAACCAATGCAACGACTTGTACACCAGGGCCTTGGAATATCCATCGAATGCTTGAAGCAGCAGAAGCTTTTCCGATGAACCTTGGTTTTCTAGGAAAAGGGAATAGTTCACAAACTGAACCTTTGATTGAACAAATAAAGGCGGGTGCGATCGGATTAAAGCTGCATGAAGATTGGGGAACTACACCTTCAACGATTGATAATTGTTTATCTGTTGCAGATGATTACGATATTCAAGTAGCCATTCATACAGATACTTTAAATGAATCTGGTTTTGTAGAAGATACTCTTTCGGCAATAAAAGGGAGAACAATACATACTTATCACACAGAAGGTGCAGGTGGTGGACATGCACCGGATATCATAAGAGCAGCCGGAGAGTCTCACATCATTCCCTCATCTACAAATCCAACAAGACCTTTTACAATAAATACAATTGATGAACATTTAGATATGTTAATGGTGTGCCATCATTTAGACAGCACTATACCTGAAGATGTTGCTTTTGCTGACTCTCGTATTCGACCTGAAACTATTGCAGCAGAAGACATCCTTCATGATCGAGGTGTATTTAGCATTATTAGTTCAGATTCTCAAGCGATGGGTAGAGTTGGAGAAGTGATCCTTAGAACTTGGCAGACAGCGGATAAAATGAAAAAACAGTTTGGGCAGCTTAATGATCATTCTCAGCAAAATAATATAGAAAATGATAACTATCGTATTCAGCGATACATTTCGAAGTACACGATCAACCCAGCAATCGCACACGGTATTTCTCACCTTGTCGGATCGATTGAAGTGGGCAAATGGGCGGATCTTGTAGTATGGAAACCTGCATTTTTTGGTGTTAAACCTGAGCTGATTTTAAAGGGTGGGATGATTGCTTATGCTCAAATGGGTGATGCAAATGCCTCTATTCCTACACCGCAGCCTTACTATGGAAGAAAAATGTTTGGTTCATTTGGTCAAGCCCTGCACCAATCTTCCTTTACATTTGTATCTCAAATGGCTTATGAACAAGGGATTCATGAAAAATTAAAGCTAAAAAAACAAATCGCACCAGTGAAAAACTGTCGAGATATTGGAAAAAAAGATATGATTCATAATCACAACACGCCTGAAATAAAGGTAAACCCTGAAACTTATGAAGTGAAAGTGGATGGGGAGAAAATTAGCTGTGAGCCTGCAAAAAGTGTTCCAATGGCACAACGTTATTTTATGTATTAGGGAGGGGTCAGACATGAAGAGCGATTCAAAACTATTGTTTTACGTACAAATTTTAGATTCTGCGCTCCCAATTGGCGGCTTCTCTCATTCTTTTGGACTAGAAACTTATATACAGGATGGGAAAATCAACAATTTACAAGAGCTTGAGAGTTTTATTCATTCTCAGATCCATCATTCTCTAGTTCGTTTTGATAGCCTAGCAATCAAAGGAATTTATGAATCCATACAACAACAAGATTACGAAATGGTCTTCTTTTTTGATCAAATTATAAATGTTCAACGTACTGCGAGAGAATCGAGAGAAGCGTTGCTTAAAATGGGTAAAAGGTTACTAAAGTTAGCCCATACTATATATCCTTGGATGAACCTTAAACCACTTAAAGAGTATTTTATAAAAAATAAAAGTATTACATTACCTACGGTTCATACCTATATAGCTTTCCATTTAGGGATTGGTTTAGATGAAACAGTTAAAGGTTATTGTTATACAAATGTTGTCACAACGGTTAACAGTGCCTTGCGGTTAATGTCTATTGGTCAAACAGATGGACAAGTGATAATCAGTCGTGCAATTCCTGTGATCGAAGAAGAGTGGGGAAATGTAAAGAAGTTGAATCCTGAAACATTACATTCATTTGCACCTGAACAAGAAATCTATGCTATGAACCACGAAACGTTGTATTCAAGATTATTTATGTCGTGAAAAATAAGAGGAGTGATCATAATGTGTGAAGGATCAAATCATACGCATCATCATTGGGAAACACCTGCAGTAGAAACAAATCGCCCAATTCGATTTGGAATAGGAGGCCCAGTAGGGTCAGGTAAAACAGAATTAGTGGATAAACTCTCTAAGCGTTTGAGAGAACGTTACAGCTTGGGTGTGATTACAAATGATATTTATACAAAAGAGGATGCAGACATCTTGATTAGAAAAGGGGCTTTACCTGCTGAGAGAATTGTTGGAGTTGAGACGGGAGGATGTCCTCACACAGCGATTCGAGAAGATGCTTCAATGAACTTCGAAGCTATTGAAGAGCTTGAGGAAAGATTTGACGATTTGGAAATTCTATTTATTGAGAGTGGGGGGGATAATTTAGCCGCAGCATTCAGTCCGGAACTAGTAGATCGTTTTATTTACATTATAGATGTAGCACAAGGAGAGAAAATTCCTAGAAAAGGAGGGCCAGGAATTATAAGGTCCGATTTATTGCTTATCAATAAAACAGATCTAGCTCCTCATGTGGGTGCGAGTTTGGAAGTAATGGATCAAGATACAAAAAAGATGCGAGAAAGTCGCCCTTTTATCTTCTCAAACTTGTTGAGTGAAGAAGGAGTTGATGAAATTGTGAATTGGATTGAGCATCAATTAGATCATAATAACAAAGTGGTTTCAAATGGCTCTTAACCATCTTCCCTATAAATATCAAGTTAGGAAGAGTATTCTAAATGGTGAATTCTGTTTAAGAAATGGTAAAACCACATTAGTGGACCGATTTCATCAATCCCCTTTAAAAATATCTAAAACACATCCATTTGAAAATTCAAGCCAATTATATGTGTGTGTAATGGATTGCTCGCCAGGGATGTTAGATGGGGACGAATATGATATTCATATGAATTTTGGAGAACAGACAGAAGTATATTTGACTAATCAAGCTTATACCAAAATTCATCCATCACAAAATTTAGGAGTAAAGATAAATCAAAGATATGATGTGAAAATAGGAGCATTGTTGGAGTACTTTCCTGAGCCTATGGTTCCATTTGCAAAAAGTTGTTTTCAAGGGGAAACAACATTTCAGTTAGAGAAGGACGCATCATTAGTCACTGCGGATATATTGACACCAGGACGCATTCATTTAGGTGAATCCTTTGATTATCAATCATTCAATAACACACTGAAAGTATATCGAGACGATAAATTAATTGCATGGGATAGATTTCATTTGAACCCTTCAAACCATCATTTTCGAACTGAAGGCTCTTTCGGAGAATATACCCATATGGGATCGTTTTGGATATTTTCTAAATATGTAGATGATGAGTTGTTGAAGCGGATTCGTGATGGTATTGAAGAGTTGCCGAATATTTTTGCAGGAGCAAGTTTTACTTCCGAACAGGGTATATGTGTACGTATACTCGGACATAAGGCTTGGGAATTGCAGCAATGTACAGAAAACTTATGGAACATTTGGAGGGAGCATGCTTATATGGGGGCTGCTCCCCTGATAAGAAAATGATATAAAATTCTTACACTGTATTTTTATGGTGTGAGTTTTTTAATTTTGTACGACATTTATATTTGGATTACATATAAAAATAAGTGGAAACCTAACACACTTCAATGATAATATATGGAAATATAACTGCAAATATTTGGCTCACAACATCATGGGCTGCAAGTTGGTATATCATCAATCCGATGAAATTAGTTTGCTTTTAACGAATTATGATAAGCTAACGACAGAATCGTGGTATAACAACAATAGTCAAAAAATTAGTTCTGTGTCTGTATCGATAGCGAAAGCAAAATTTAATGAAGTGATGAGAGGAAAATATATCAAAATGAATTTAAGGTGAATAAAATATGAAAATAGTTATTCTTTGGAATGCATGATTCTATTTATAGAATATACAAAGAGAAATGATTAAATTAAAAATAGGAGTAAGAGGAGGCGCAAATAGTGAGAATAGGTCTAGCTCAAACAAGATTTCCTCAATCTTCATCTAATGGCGTGGAAATTGTAAAGGATATGATAAAAAAAGCACAACTACATGAGTGTGATATGATTTGTTTTCCTGAATCTATCATTCCTGGAATGCGTGGTGTAGGGTTTGAAGTTGAGGAGTACGATCATAAAGTTGTTAAAGCTGCATTAGAAGAGGTTTGTGATTTTGCAAAACAATCTACAATGGCAGTTATTTTACCTATGGAATGGAAAGATGAACTTGGATATCATTTGGTCGCTTTTGTTATAAATAAAAATGGAGAAGTTCTAGACTATCAAATTAAGAATCAAATCGATCCTACTGAAGATGATTTTGGTTTTGTACCAGGGGATAGACGTCATTTATTTGAAATCAATAATGTGAAATTTGGTATTGTCATTTGCCATGAAGGGTGGAGATATCCAGAAACTGTTCGTTGGGCTGCTGTGAGAGGAGCAAGTATTGTGTTCCACCCTCAGGTTACGATAAACGTAGACAACCCTGAATTTTATGATAATGCAATGATATGCAGAAGTATGGAAAATAATATTTATTTTGCTAGTGTAAATTATGCCTTGGAAAATCAGGAAAGTACATCGGCTTTAATTTCTCCAACAGGAGAGCGTTTAATAGAAGGTAGAAAAAACAACGAAGAATTATTAGTATATGATATTGATCCAGATCAAGCGACTAGACTATTAGCGAAACGTTTTAAACCAGAGTTACTGAAAGACTCGTTTTGATTATTGTGGCACCAAAGATATAATGGAATCAAAAAAGAGTCGTGAGGAAAAGGTGGTGGGAAGACCTCAGCGACTCTTAACCCAAAAGATAAAATTCAACTTTTAAGTTGTATAGTTAGTATACAATAACTATCATTAATTGTAAATTATTCTCTAGCAAAGGATTTTAGTAAAATAAATCCAGTTTTTCACGAAACTTTATACTGGTATTTTCGTCTCAATATAGTAACTCCTAAAAAAGGAAGTGGGGTAAATGAGGCGATTTATTTTTTTAGTTTTATCTGTTTTTTCAATCGGAATTATATTAGTAGTTGGGAATAGTCAGGAAAAAATCTCTATAAATATTGGAGAAGCATCCAAATATGCAGAAAGAACGATCAATGAAACAGGTAAGGTAACGGCGTTGGCATTTGATGGAGATCGTTCTGTTAGCTTTAGAGTCATGGTTGAAGATAACGTAACAAAAGAAGAGGCAGAGAATGTAGTAAGTGAATTTTTAGAACTTGCAACTAGTCATTTCAGTGAGAATTGGGACTATGCTAATTTAAGCTTTGATTTTAAAAAGTGGAGTGATGGAAGCATAGCATATAAAGGTTATAAAATGGCAGGTTCAGATTTGGTTTGGCATTAGCTCGTAATAATGGTAAACCTAAACATCCTTCCATTCTTCTTTCCTTATTTATATTTGTTTGCCAGTGGCTAATTACATAAATCATTCGTGTTTTTTTATCAAAAGCTCCTTCTCAAGCAAAGTAACTATTTCATTTGAAATATTAGCTTCTGAGCTAATATTTTCCATATATTATCCATATGCTCCTTTTCATAAAATCTAATTAGAACTCAATAGTTTTGCCACAAAGCCCTTCTGGTAAATATCGTTAAAAAAACCTTCGAAACCTCTAAAGAAGGATTCAAAGACATCTCTGATGTTGACACGTGATAATAATAATTTAAAAACCTTAGATGAAATGTTAAGATGATAATAAGATTCAAACTTATAACTTTTATAAGAGATAAAATCATAAAGGGATGGTTTATATAAATGAATCATACAACACAATACCCCGAGGAATATATTAAATACCTAGTTTATTTTCATGGTGAACGAGACTACTTTGAATGTCATGAAATATTAGAAGAGTATTGGAAGGAAAAAGAAAAACCAGAATTAGATGCTGCATGGGTTGGTTTGATTCAGGTAGCGGTTTCTTTGTATCATCAACGTAGGAATAATGTAAAGGGTGCTATTAAAATGATGCGAAGTGCAATTTCTAATTTAACTGAGATAGATCTACAAATGCTTGGAATAAATGCAAAAGTCTTTTTGGAACAGTTAAGGAGTAGATTGACAAATTTAATCTCAAATGAGGCATTGGTGTATGAGGATATGAATATTCCATTAAAAGATGTACATTTAATTAAAAAATGTAAACAGCTCTGTAAGGACAATAATCTATCCTGGCAAAGTCATAGTAATATAAATGATGAAGCATTAATTCATAAACATACATTAAGGGATCGCTCTGAAGTGATCAAATCTAGAGAATTGGCTAAAACAGAAAAGAACAAAAAATAACTTCAATCCAATAGATTTTCTTGTATATAAAAAGCATCTCAATCCAATGGATAAAGGTTTGAGATGCTTAGTTATTATAATAGAGTTTATGAATTATAGTTTTTAATTTTAACTATGTTTTTCAATAATTTCGTATAAACCGTTCTGTAAGTTTGGAATATCTTCTACTGTATAAGTGAAACGTATAACACTTTCATCCTTCTCTAACATTTCAGATAATAACCCCTTAAACCCTCTAGCTTTTCTATCTACTTCTAGAACTACAGTAATTTGACTTTCTTCAGCAAACAATACTACTTCCAACTCATCTAATTTCCCTTTAAAAGGACCAGAAGTTGGTTTGAATTCAAATTCTTGAATAAAGGGAAGTCTATTACTTAAAGATTTAGAAGCTTCACATTCTACCTCATACAAACGAAATCCTAAATCTTCAAGTGATTTAAATAAGCCGTCTATTAAATGATTAGGAGTTATTTTAATAGAGTCTCTGTCACTTGGGTCAACTGCGTTATCAATGTCAAGTCCAGTTTGAATCCATGCTTTAGTTTTACCTATTGTTAATGGAGTATCATATGGAAGTTGGATTTGAACAGGAAACTCTTTTTTCTCACCTTTGCCAATTGTAAATGGCTCGCTGATTTTTATTTTGTTTAGTACAGCTTGTTTTGTCAAATCTACTTCATTATCGTTAATTTCTCGCTCTTCAGTGTATGTCGTTACAATGGATAGATATACATCTTCAATTTTTTGCTCTACCTTTCCACCCTCTATATGTACTACCCCTTCTATGATGTCACCTGGCACAAATTCATCATTGTTTAATACAGTATCGACTTTGGCTGATCCAATTCCTATACTGGATAACATTTTTTTCATAAATGACATTATGTATCATGACCTCCTAAAAAAATTTACCTAGTATATTATCTCATTTATTTGAAAAAATATCAAAAATATATAGAGAATCTTATTTTCATTGTGTGTTAATAACCTAAAGACAAGATAATTAAATATTTTTTTCATAATACATCATTTTTATTCAAATATTTTATTGAAAAAAAAGAAGAAAATTGTTGAAGGATTCCAATATCTAACATATAATATGGTCATACCATTATATATTATGATGTTATAACCTTTTGAAAGGTGGTGGTATTATCAGTGGAAGCGACTAACTGAAAAGTAAAAGCTAATTCAGATATCATTACTATTTTTTACACTCCATAATTTAGAAACATTCATTCTTCTTCTTTGGTTAATTAACCCCTGTAATAGTTATAATCCTTCTTTATTAATCATTTTACCTGTACCAATACTATTATTTTTTCTTTCACCTTAGTAAATTTAATTCCACCAATTACAGTTGCAAGTATAGAAAAATCGAAGTAACGATGGATATAAATTTGAAAAGACTTTACTTTTACTGCAGTTAATCGTATCTGCAAAAGAAAATTAAAACATAACATCAAGTGTAAGCGTTTACATGTTAGGGAGGTGGTACCTTTTTGTTTATTTACTGTGTGTTGATTACTTAAAATAAAAAAGTGGAGGTATTTTCTTGTGAAGCTCATTTCAAAAAAAATATTTGGTAAAATTTTAGTTTCAATCCTTGCTTTCTGCCTTGTTTTTCCCTCAGGTTTTGCTTTTTCTGCTCAAAACTCTAAATATTCAAGTTCTACTCAAGAACGACGTGCACCTGCAGTAATAAAGCAAACCAACATTCAAAATCAGGAAAGCATTCATGTGAAAGATGCAAGTGAGTTTGAACGTTATCGCCCTGCAAGACCTACTATTTCTGGACAAACAGCTGATAAACAAACTGTAAGTATATCTACAAATCATGAATACACTTTTGATGATTTAGTTCGTTTATCTTACGCAGATTTAGTAGATGCATTAGTCACCATTAGTACAGATGAAATTACAGATTTCTGGACATATAGTCAGGATGTAGTTGATTTTTATCGGGATAGACAACGGCTCTTGTATCTAATTGATGAAATCGAATACAGGGGCTCTCGATTTACATCTAATGATGATCAAGGTTTGGCGACCTTAATTGAAGTGTTAAATAAAGGTTTTTTATATCAATGGGATTATCCTGATCCTGACATGGAATATTTAAATGATTTATCTTTTCGAGGTGAGGTTACCCCAGCTGTTCTTTCTGTGATGAATAATCGAGATTTTACCCTTGGTACGGATACACAAGAGGAAGTAGTTACACAGGTAGGGTATTTAATTAATCATGCAACCACGGATCTTACAATGTTTGACGAAGCATATTCAATCATCAGTGATTTTAACGATCGAGTAGATACTTATATTACAGATCTTTCAAAAACGGATGCTATCTACGCTTTATTAAGTGGTACAGAATACAATTTATATTACAACTATCGTAATGGGAATTATAATTCTCCTAATCAAGCTCCTTGGTATGGACAAATCGATACATTTTTTAATGAAGTGGCTTATATCTTGACGTTTGATCAATTTGCAGATACTGATCATGAATGGTTAATTGATAATGCTGTTTTTGTAATCACGGAAGAAGGACGATTTCATAGCAACGCTAACTTTGCTTTAAATACATTTGAGGATGCATTAAATTCATATCCATATTATGGGGGGATTTATCTAGCACTTGCTAACGCAGTTGATAATTTAGGCGGAAATATCAACTATGATGCTGTCGTAGCGGATTATGAAGACTATTATTATGGAAATCATTATTCCTTTGATGATGGGGAGTTTATTATCAAAGCAGGAGATAGAGTGTCGAGACAAGATATTGAAAGAATTTTTTGGGCTGCAAAAGAAGAGAAAGCTCAATTTCATAGACTATATGGAACGGATGATCCTGTTGAAGCTGGTAATCCAGATGATGTATTAACTGCTATTATTTATAATGATAGAGATGAGTATCGTATGAATTGGCATTTAAATGGTGTGGGAACAGATAATGGTGGAATTTATATTGAGAGTTGGGGAACGTTTTTTACATGGGATCGTGTTGTGCCAACTGACAGTATTTATGAATTAGAAGAACTGTTCAGACACGAATATTTCCATTACCTGCAAAGCAGATTCTTAGTTCCTGGTATGTGGGGAGACACAGCGTTATATGATTACGATCGCTTGGTATGGGTTGAAGAAGGTGGCGGAGAGTTCTTCGCAGGTGCAACTAGAACCGGGATTGATACTAGATCAACAAAAATAGGTAATATCCATTCGAATCCGTCGGATCGTTATACATTGGATGAAGTATTACATGGAACTTATGGTTCATGGGACATTTATGACTATTCTTATGCATTTTATGATTTCATTTACAACAATCACATGGAGATCTTTGATGAAGTAAAGGAATATGTTAGCAATGAAGATGCTGCAGGATTTGACCGTTATATGGATGATTTATCGAGAGATTCTAGTTTAGAGGCCGAATTCCAAGATCATGTGCAAGCGTTGGTTGATGACGGTGGTAGAGTTGTTTTAGTAGAAGACGATTATTTGGATAATCATTCAACTAGATCTCTTGACACAATTAGCGGTGATATTACAAGTGAAATTAGTTTGAGTAATGTAACAGAAAGAACGTATACTTCAGATTTATTTGATACTTATACAGTAGAGGGTAGATATGAAGGAGGAAGATCAACAGGAGAAACAAATGATAGAGAGCAAATGAACAATATTGTAAATCAGGTATTAGGGAGCTTAGATATTCAGTGGAGTGGTTATAGAACAGTTACAGCCTATTTTGTAAACCACAGCGTCAATGCAAGAGGGAATTATGAGTACGAAGTTGTATTCCATGGCTTGCTTACTGGAGATGGAACAGGTAATTCAAATGATAGACCTACAGCATTCGCTGAAAGTTCAACATCAACTGCAGATGTCGGTGAAACTGTATCCTTCTATGGAGATCGTTCTACTGACAGTGATGGAACAATAGCATCCTATGAATGGAACTTTGATGATGGATCTACAAGCACAAGGCAAAATCCAACACATTCATTCTCTTCATCTGGTAATTATAGTGTAACTTTAACTGTGACGGATAATGAGGGAGCTACGGATACGGATACAATTACAATTACTGTAGGTAACACTACACCACCTTCTTCTGGTACCGAAACGGAACCAAATAACAGAAAGTCGGATGCAAGTGTTTTTACAGAGAGTGTAAGTGCTCATCTTGATGCAGATGCAGGCGATCACACAGATTGGTTTACATTTGACGTTGCTTCTAGCGGTGATGTAACTTTTGATTTAACTTATACAAGTCCAGATTTTAATATAGAAGTGGAGGATGCAAATGGGGTTGTAGTTGCTCGTCCGTTAAGTAACGCTACAGCAAATCTATCGGCAGGTACTTATTACATTATAGCGTATACATGGAGCGGTTATCCTCCTCTTGATTATACGATTTCTTTAGTAGGCGGAGGTGGTGGTTCTACGAATGATGCACCTGTAGCTTTAGCTGAAAGCTCCACAGCAACTGCAGAAGTCGGTGAACAGGTAACCTTCTTTGGAGATGGTTCTTCTGATAGTGATGGAACCATTATTTCTTATGCATGGAATTTCGATGATGGGGATACAAGTACAAGTCAAAATACAAGGCACACTTTCACTGCAGCAGGGATTTATAATGTCTCATTAACAGTGACAGATGATCAGGGTGCTACAAATGCCGATACAATTACCATTACTGTCGGATCTGCAACTCCTCCAAGTAATGGTGTTATCCTTGAGGAAAGCGGAACATTAAACAGTACCAATACAGGCGTTAACTATTACTTTACAGCTGTTGGAAATGGTACGACAACCATTACATTAACCGCTGGAAGCGCTGATGATGCAATCACTTGGCAGTTATATGAAACAGCAACGGGAACACGAGTAGGTTGGGCTAGGCAAAATGGTAATGTTCATGAATACACGATGGATCTTGTACCAGGAACGGAGTATGAGCTTTCTGTTTATACTTGGGAGAACTTTACTATTAATTATGATGTTGTTGTAACGGAATAGATCATGAATTTTTAGTAGAAAGTTAATTAAGCAGTAGAAGAGAGGATTCCTCCTTCTACTGCTTGAAAATGAATGCTGATTTGCAAATATACGTGGGAAATAATTCAATTCGATTGTTTGAGATATTATACAGATAGTATACGATCCCTCAGTGTGCTATAAAAAATTGGAGGTAGATTCTATTGAATTTTTTTATGAATAATTTATTTGGTAAGATAGTAATTTCATTACTTATAATGTGTCTGATGTTTCCTTCAAGTTACATTTCTTTGGCCCAACAATCTAATGATATCAAGCAAGGCCAAGAAAGGGGAGATACGGTCGCACATATACAAAGGATGAGTAAGTCTTTACAAAATGAAAGAAGTATTCATGTTAAAGATAACTCAGGATTTAAATGGTATGAGCCAGCAAGACCTCAATCTCATCAAGGGTCTGTTAAAGAAAAGGAAGTAAATAAACTTCAACCTGTAAGTATTTCCAATAATCACGAATATTCATTTAGAGATCTTGCCGGTTTATCCTACGTAGATTTAGTTAATGTTTTAGAAACGATAACCATAGATGAAATCACCGACTTTTTTAACTATAGCCAAGATATAGTAGATTTTTATCGTGATGAACAACGCCTTAGATACCTCATTAATGAAATTGAATATAGAGGTTCACGGTATACAGCAAATGATGATATGGGTTTGGAAACGCTGATTAGAGTATTAAATGAAGGTTTCTATTATGGGTTTGATTATGAAGATCCTGATCTTGCCTATTTAGAGGATGTATCATTTAGAGGAGAAATGACTCCAGCCATTCTCTCGATCATGGATAACCCTAATTTTGAGCTAGGAACGACTACGCAAGAGACAGTGATAATAGAACTAGGTTATATGCTCGGTCATGCAGAAACAGACATTGCCATGTTTGATGCTTTTTTACCCCTCATTAGGGAGTTTAATGATCAGGTGAATACTTATATTGAAGACAATTCTAAAGCAGATGCTGTGGTTACTGTCATGCGTGGACTACAATACAATCTTTATTACACTTTTCGATATACACCATATAACTCCATTGATGAAGCCCCATGGTATGGACGAATCGATTCATTTTTCAATGAAATAGCCTACATGTTGAATTTTGACCAGTTTGCCAATACAGAACACGAATGGGTAATAGATAATGCTCTTTATGTCATAAAAGAAAGAGGCATATATCATAGTAACAGTAATTTTACAATAGACACGCTTAATGATGCATTAAGTTCATATCCATATTACGGTTTGCTTTATTTATCTATAGCTGAAGGAATTAATGAATTGGGTGGAAGTATTAATTATGACGTCATAGTTGCTGATTACGAAGATTACTTATATGGTAATCATTATAGTTTTGATGATGGAACATTCATAATAAAGGCAGGAGATCGAGTACCTCAAGAAAAAATAAAAAGACTTTACTGGGCTTCTAAGGAAGAAAAAGCACAATTTCATCGATTGTATGGTATCGATGAACCTGCTGAGTTGGGAAATCCAGACGACGTATTAACTGCGATTATTTACAATGATCAAGATGAATACAGAATGAACTATTATTTGAATGGTGTTAGTACAGATAACGGTGGTATTTATATTGAAAGCATAGGAACATTTTACACCTGGGATAGAGAAGTACCTAGAGACAGTAGTTATGAGCTGGAAGAACTTTTCCGACACGAATATTTTCATTTTCTTCATAGTAGATTTGTGGTTCCTGGTTTTTGGGGAAGAACTGACATGTATGATAATAGCCGAATGGTATGGGTTGATGAAGGAGGCGGAGAGTTTTTAGCAGGAGCAACTAGAACAGGAATTGATGTTCGAGCATCGATGGCAGATAATTTCCCTTCCAATCCAGCTGAGTGGTATACGTTGGATCAAGTACTGCATGGAACGTATGGGGCTTGGGAACTTTATGATTATAGTTTTGCATTCTATGACTATATGTATAAATACCGTATGGATATTTTCGATAATATAAATGAGTATTTATTCAACGAAGATGCTGCAGGTTTTGATCGGTATATGGATGAATTATCAAATGATAGAAACTTAGAAGCAGAGTATTACGATCATATACAAAGGTTGATTAATGACGGAGGAAGGGATGTATTAGTAGAGGATGATTATTTGTTGAATCATTCGGAAAGATCACTAGCTACGATAAGTGATGATATTACAAGAGAAATAAACTTGAGTAATGTCTTTGAAAGAACCTATACTTCTGATTTAGTGAATACCTATACTGTAGAAGGCACGTACGTAGGAAGCAGATCATTTGGAGAAGAAGACGATAGAGAAGATATGAATGTTATTGTAAATCAGGTGTTAGCAAGCTTAGATACTCAGTGGAGTGGTTATAGAACAGTTACTGCTTATTTTGTAAATCATAGTGTGAACTCAAGTGGAAATTACGTGTATGATGTTGTATTCCACGGAATGCTTACTGGAGATGGAACAGGTAATTCAAATGATAGACCTACAGCATTTGCTGAAAGTTCAACTTCAACTGCAGATGTCGGTGAAACTGTATCCTTCTATGGAGATCGTTCCTCTGATAGTGATGGAACCATTGCATCTTATGAGTGGAACTTTGATGATGGATCTATAAGTACAAGAGAGAATCCAACACATTCATTCTCATCAGCAGGTAACTATAATATTACTTTAACGGTGACGGATAATGATGGATCTACGGATACGGATACAATTACAATTACTGTACTGGGTGATGGTGGAACTCCTCCTTCTGATACCGAAACTGAACCTAACAATAGAAGGTCTGATGCAGATGTTATCACTGGCAGCATCAGTGGTACTTTGGATGATGCAGCAGGAGACTGGTCAGATTGGTTTACATTTGAAGTAACTTCTAGTGGTAGTGTGACGATTAGTGTCACGGGTAATGATGCCAATTTCAGCATTGTAGTAGAAGATGAAAATAGAAATGTTGTAGCTTATCCACTTCGTGATAGTATAGCGAATTTAGCTGCGGGTACCTACTATGCTGAAATCTATACATGGGCTGGTTATCCTCCTGTTGATTATACGATCTCTGTTTCAGGAGGAGGCGGTGGTTCTACGAATAATGCACCTGTAGCTTTAGCTGAAAGCTCCACAGCAACTGCAGAAATCGGTGAACAGGTAACCTTCTTTGGAGATGGTTCTTCTGATAGTGATGGAACGATTACTTCTTATGCATGGAATTTCGATGACGGGGATACAAGCACAAGTCAAAATACAAGACACACCTTCACTGCTGCAGGAAATTATAATGTTTCTTTAACAGTGACAGATGACCAGGGAGCTACGAATACAGACACGATTACCATCACTGTCGGATCTGCAACTCCTCCAAGTGATGGTGTTATCCTTGAGGAAAGCGGAATATTAAACAGTACCAATACAGGCGTTGACTATTACTTTACAGCTGTTGGGAATGGTACGACCACTATTACATTAACCGCTGGAAGCGCTGATGATGCCATCACTTGGCAGTTATATGAAACAGCAATGGGTACACGAGTAGGTTGGGCTACGCAAAATGGTAATGTTCATGAATATACGATGGATCTTGTGCCAGGAACCGAGTATGAGCTTTCTGTTTATACTTGGGAGAACCTCACCATTAATTATGGTGTTGTTGTAACTGAATAATTGGATGAATTTAGTGTATAAAGTGATATAGAATGTAAGCGGTGTTCAAAAAGTTTGGTTAATTCAAACTTTCTTGGACATCGCTTTTGTTTTTGTGTGATAATAAAAAAATAAAGGATTTAGGAGAATGACACAGAATAATTTACTGTAAGCGCTTATATTTTGTTTGCAAAAAAATATATCTTCATATCTAAATACGTGATAAAATAATGGTTGTTTTGAAAATAAAATAAATATAATAGGTGATGCAGGTGGAATCTCAGATTGAATCGAAGAAAAGTAAAAAACGTATAAAAAAGATGAAGTGGCTGTTTTCGATATTAAGCGTCATCGGATGTTTATTTATTATTTTTCAATTTATTCCTGTTAAAAAACAAGAAAAAAATGTGTTTATCAGTGATGGCAGTCCCCTCGTTATAGCACATCGCGGTGGAGCTGACATCATGCCCGAAAATACATTAACAGCATTTGAACATTCCAGGCAAATGGGTGTAGATGCATTAGAATTTGATGTTCATTTATCAAAAGATGGTAAAATCGTAGTTATGCATGATGAAACCTTAGATCGAACAACGGATGGAACAGGTTTTATAGCTAATTATACGCTTGATGAATTGAAAAAGCTCGATGCGGGTTATCACTTTAAAGATGAACAAGGAAACTTTGCTTTTCGAGGGAAAGGGGTTACAATCCCTACTCTGAAGGAAGTATTTGATGGGTTCTCAGATCTACCTATGGTAATAGAAATAAAACCCGAAAATA
Organism: Chengkuizengella axinellae; assembly: GCF_030730905.1. GTDB lineage: Bacteria > Bacillota > Bacilli > Paenibacillales > KCTC-33759 > Chengkuizengella > Chengkuizengella axinellae. Next base: position 412,685 of record NZ_JAVAMP010000002.1, read on the forward strand.
AAGAGTTGACTGAAAAAGTTTACGAAATGATAAAAGAATATAATCTTGAAAGTCAGGTCATCATTAATTCTTTCTATGAAACTGTGTTGACATGGTTTTATGAATTGGCAGGAGATGAGATTCCTATAGGAGCAGGACCTGATACAGTTAAAAAGTACGTAATCTCAAATAAACTGTATCTAGACCGTTTGATCCCGCTCAATGTGAGTGCATTTCAATTGCCGATGGAGGATTCCGGAATTAATCTAACTACAAAACGAATTATTCAATCACTGCAAGATCGTAATATTGTCGTTCAATATTGGACGATTAATGAAGTTACAGATATGGAGAAACTTATTGATTTAGGTGTTGATGGGATTATAACCAATAAACCTGATCTATTGCTTGAAGTATTAAACCGTTCCTAATGGAACGGTTTTTTAATTTTTTCAAGTAAAATTTTATATAAGTATATCTTAGTTTACATTGTAGGGTCCACAACTGATCCTAAAAATAGTTTTTTATCAGTTTCTTGTTCTTGGATGACGAAGAAAAAAGGTCGGTTTACTTTCATTTCAAACAGATGAGAAGATTCAATCGCGGAGGTGAATACTACTGTAACAGAAGTCACCGCAGCGGCCTCAGTCCCATTTTCATTAACGTCAATAAATGATTGATGTTGTACCTTGCTAATATATAAGTTTTGGTTTGAAGATGTTTCGGACATGTTTGAAAAATCAGCAGAATTTTGGTCAAATGCAACTTCCATGCCAAGGTCTTTTAAAACATCATTCAAGCTTATGTCAAATTTCATTTGAAAACTAGGGAGATAAATATTGCCTTCTAATTCCTTAAAAGGGATATCCCATTCATTCGTATTGGTTAGGAACTGTTGTTGAACTTTTTCGAGTCCGATGTTCTCTTTGGGTAAAATAATCATCATATTAAACTTCTCATCACCATAAGGAAGTTGAATGGCCTGGTAGTTTTCTTGTTCCGCATATTGAAATGAACCCTGTTGATTCATCAACTTCACCTTTTTGATTGTCCCGTCTGATAAATAAAAGTGATCTTCTTTTGTATTATGCTCTAAAAATGGTTTAGTCCAATCTCCTTGGAAATATATTGCATTTATGATGAATAACAGCACGTTTGGAGAAATGGAATCTCCAACCTTTTGTATTTTCCCATTTGTTTGGTTGTATACCCATTCGTTAATGATATCCATGGATTCTGATTTTGAAAAATCCAATCCTTCGACTTTTCCATCGTAAAAATCTTGATTATGCTTAATGAACTCTTCTTTCATATTTATATTACTATTTTCCCTGTACCACAAAGAGTTTGCGATATTTAATGTAACTTTTGAATCTGAGTTTTCCAGTTTTTTCTTCAATGAATGATTTGCTTCGTTTAAAGCTTTTAGGTCAATCCCTTTAATATGTAACATTTCTGCCATAGCATCTTTAGTTGTACTGTTTGCCCCATTATAAACGATAGATAATGCAGCACTAATGCTGTAAGGAGAGAGGAATATATTCTCCTCCTTTTTTTCCTGACTGATCTGATTAAAAAGTTCCATGCCAAATTGATTATATGAATCAATAATTTGTTTATCTACGTTTACTTCATTGCTTAGCGTAGAAGCTGAGATGGGATTCATTCTACTCTCTTCTGGGGATTGGAATATATTACAACTAGTTGATATCAAGACTACACATAAAGATAAAATCATAAATAATATTCGTTTCAAATGTAAAATCCCTCCTTTATGCTCTTAGACGAGTTAAAGAAGGGAAAAGTTGCATTTTATATGCTCAGATAGGAGTTTTCACTCTATTACTCATTGTATCCATCCACAACAACTTCAAGTTGTCCTGTTTCTGGGTGAATAATTAATCCATGAACAGGAATTCCTACAGGCAGGAGTGGGTGTTTTTTTACAACCGTTACACTATTTTTAACACCTTCTTCTACACTATCAAAACCTTTTAACCAACTAGAGAGTTGAACACCTGAGTTTTCAATTGTTTTTATTGTATCATCAGAAATGCCTTCATTTTTTATATCCTGTATCATGCTTTCGGCATTTAAGCCAGTCATTCCACATCCATGATGGCCAATCACATAAACTTCCTCAGCGTTTAATTTATAAATGGCAACAAGGATGCTACGCATTACATTGCCAAAAGGCTCCCTTACTATGGCTCCTGCTGTTTTGAGTATTTTTGCATCTCCATTTTTAATATTAGTCGCTTTAGGAAGCAATTCTACTAAACGCGTATCCATGCAAGTCAAGATCACCATTTTTTTATCTGGGAACTTAGAAGTTCGAAATTGCTCATACTGCTTGTTTTCTACAAATTGTTCATTAAATTTTAGTATGTCTGTTAAGGTACTCATAGGTTTCTCCCCTCGTATAAATATGTAGTTTGATTTTTATTCATCTATAATGATTTTCAATTTTTAGAATGAAGCTTTAAAGTGGAGTTGTATATTTGTTGCTTGCTGCTTAAAGAAAAGGATTTTTTACTAGCATTATAATCTAGCTTTAACTCATCTTCAAAGAAGACCTCATGTCTAGAATCATACAAGAAGGGGATGGAATCAGCCATAGTTTCCATGTCGAATTCTTGTTTTTCATCTACAATCCATAATTGAGCAACACCGCTCATAATGCACCCACAACCCTCAGCGTCATGTGCGATTTTAATGTATTGATGTTCAGTATTTATTTTTTTAACAATTTCATCTTTTGCATTGTCTGTTACATTGATGTGCATAAAAATTCACTTCTTTCACATATAGATGATTTTCTTATTTTAGCATATTTTCATTCCTGAAGGTAAGTTCGGGTTTGAAGTTTTTGAAATTACAGCAGGATAGCAGTATACTAAATTTGAAAAGGAGAGTGAGTTTATGAGTCAACAAAAACTAGCTGCTTTTAAAGAAATTGTACAAAAAATAAATCATTATCATGAAGCACTATCTGTTTTATTTTGGGACCTAAGAACAGGTGCCCCTAAAAAAGGTGTAGAGGGACGTTCTGAAGTGATAGGTATGTTATCAACTGAACAGTTTAATCTTTCGACCTCAGATCAATTAGGAGAGTGTTTAGATCAATTATCAGAAACGTCAGTATTTGAAGGATTGAGCAATGTTGAACAAAGAATGGTGACAGAGTATAAAAAAGATTATGACAGAAACAAAAAAATACCTGTGGATTTATTTAAAGAAAATGTAATATTGACCTCTCAATCAGAGTCTGTTTGGGAAGAAGCAAAAGAGAAGTCAGATTTTTCTCTTTTTCAACCCTATTTAGAAAAGGTTGTTCAATTTAAGAAACAATTTATTGAGTATTGGGGAGTTAAGGGAACTCCTTATGACACGTTGCTTGATATTTATGAACCTGACATTACAGCAAAACAATTAGATCAAGTATTTGGTTCGTTAAGAGAGAAATTAGTTCCTTTAGTAGCTCAAATTGGTGAGTCCTCGAATAAACCAAATACTTCATTTTTGCATCAGTCTTTTAGTGAGGAGAAACAACGTGAATTTAGTTTATTTATATTAGAGGAAATAGGGTATGACTTAGGTGCTGGAAGATTGGACAAAGCGGTTCATCCTTTCATGATTGATTTAAACTTAAGGGATATTCGAATTACAACTAATTATTACCCTAATGATATTACGTTTTCCCTATTTTCCAGTCTGCATGAAGGCGGACATGCTTTATATGAACAAAACATTTCTCCAGATTTAATAGGCACTGGACTATGTACTGGAGCTTCAATGGGAATTCATGAATCTCAATCTAGGTTCTGGGAAAATATGATCGGACGAAGCTTACCATTTTGGAAAAGATATTATAATCATTTGAATGAGGTTTTCCCACAGGCTTTTAGTGATGTATCCGTAGAGGACTTCTACAGAGGTACGAATGAAGCTAAGCCATCATTAATTCGAATTGAAGCAGATGAATTAACTTATAATTTACATGTTATGATTCGATATGAGCTGGAAAAAGCACTGTTTAACGAAGATTTAAAAGTGGCTGATTTACCGCAAGCCTGGAATGAAAAATATACTGAGTATTTAGGTGTAACACCATCCCATGATGGGGAAGGAGTATTACAGGATGTTCATTGGTCTGGTGGAGATTTTGGATATTTTCCATCCTATTCATTAGGAAACATTTATGCCGCACAATTCATGAACACCATTCAAAAACAACTTCCAGATTTTGATACATACGTTGAAAATGGAAATTTACAGCCTATTAAACAGTGGTTGACGGAAAATATTTATCAGTATGGGAAATTATTAACACCTGCTGAAATCCTTAAACAAGTGACTGAGGAAGATATTAATCCTAATTATCTGATTCAATATCTCGAAACGAAATTTAAAGGAATATATGGAATTAACTAAGATAAAGTTTCAGTGGGGGCCTGTACCTCACTGATCTTTTCTACATAAAAAAAAGGTAGTCAACATTTACAAGGTTACTCTGCACTCCTAAAGAGGTGAACATCATAGGAATTCGAATCATAAAAACAGCAATTGCAACGGTTATCGCAATATATATCGCTACCTACTTTCAATTAAGCTTTCCTTTATCTGCAGGTTTATTAGCTATTCTAGGGGTTGATGTGACTAGAAGAAGAAGTTTACTGAACGTATTGCATCGCATTTTAGCTTCTGTATTAGGATTATTGTTAGCTTCATTCTTGTTTTATATTGTTGGGTTTTACATTTGGGTGATTGGAGTTTACATTCTCTTGGCCTATCCGATTTTATCTAAAATGAAATTAAAGGATGGAATTGTGACTAGTTCTGTTATTGTTTTTCATGTTTTTAGTGTACAAACTATTCATTTTGATGTTATTTTAAATGAAATCTGGCTATTATTGATTGGATTAGGTTCCGCAACACTCATCAATTTCTTATATATGCCTAAAGTAGAATTAAACATGAAAACGATTCGTAATCAGGTTGAAGATTTGCTGTCTGAAATATTTAATCAAATGTCATATCACTTAAAGGATAGCTCCACTATTTGGCAAGGGAAAGAAATCATTGAAGTTGAAAAAAAGATAAATGAAGGTTTGGAATTGGCGAAGAGATTTAGTGAAAATAATTTATTTCGTCAAGAAAATGAATGGCTGAATTATTTTCACATGAGAAGCAGGCAAATGGAATCCATACATAAGATGGTCAATTTAGTTGCTCAGGTATACGAATCCATACCTCAAGGCAAAATGACAGCAGCGGTTTTTGATGAGTTAGTGAAAGAAGTAAAGGAAGAGTTTTACACAGGTAGAGTCCTAGATGACTTGAAAAGAGTTGAAACGCTTTTTAAAGAAATGGAACTGCCAAAAACGCGTAAAGAATTTGAGGTTAGATCGGCAATTTTACAGCTATGTTTAGAGCTTAAAGATTATTTGAACATAGCAAAAAAAGAAAAGAAAAAGTTTTTGTCACTATAGACCAATGTCCTGCATACAATTTTAAAGAATGATTGTATGGAGGAGGTTAATAGGATGTCAATCACAGATAAAGACTTATCGTATAGAGAAATAATTACGAAAGCTGTTTGTGGTAAAGGTCGGAAATTTTCACAAGTAACACATACCATCACTCCACCTCATAAACCTACTAGTGTTTTGGGGGTATGGCTTATTAACCATCAGTATGAAGCTGTGAAATCTGATGATGGCATTGAAGTCGTTGGTACTTATGATATTAACTTTTGGTATTCTTATGACAACAATTCACAGACTGAAGTAGCCAAGGAAACATTATCTTATGTTGAAGCGGTCCCTCTATCTTATCTGGATCCAAATCATAGAAAAGCTACTGCAGAAGTATTTGCTGAAACAACACAAGAGCCTAGTTGTGTTGAAGCGAATATCGTCACTTCTGGCAATGCTGTTCGGATTAAAGTTGAGCGTGAATATAAGGTGGAAATGGTTGCGGAAACGAAAGTATGTGTATTAGTGAACGAAAATGGTATTGATGAGCTTGATGGCGAAAAAGATTTCGATTTTGATTACGAAGGCGGAGACTTTGAAGATTTAGATCCAGATCTCTTAGACGATGATATTTAAAAACTGAATACTTAATCTTATCATATGAAATTAAAGGGATTTTGGAGAGGGCGTGAGCCCTTTTTTTCTCTTTAAAAAATAAAAAAATAGTTCGAATTCAAAGGGAAACTTTCTTGAACAACCTTAATTAGGAACATTAAATAGGTGATGGATATTGAATGATTTGTTTTTGTTGCATGGTAACGACCCCGCTTTAAAGGTTTTATGGTATAACTCATTACTTCCTCATGGTACTGAGTTGCCTCATAATGCTTCAGAAGATACAGTGATTATTCAATGGGGTAGCGATGTCCATGTACCTAAAGGTAGTAAAGTTTTAAATCCATCTGGCTTAACGAAGAGAGCTTTGGATAAAGAGTGGACGATGAAAACATTAAAACATCAAGGGGTGCATGTACAAACACCTTTCAGTCAACCTGCTTATCTACAAGTGTATTTGGTTCCTGTTTTTCATTTGAACATATTAGCTCTTTATCAATGTTCTCTTCATACTGAAAAAGTACATTACCCCCATAAATTAGTGAATCTAGATGTAAGAAATAGACAGCATAGATTAATTAGCCGTTATGCTATGAGAGCGATTTATGCATTAGGTTTAGATTTTGGTGTTGTGAAAGTTGGAGTGATTTCAGCAAGGAGATGTACGATATTAGATGTGAACCCGAATCCTGAGATGGATCGAGTAAACGCGAAATTATTTGCTGGTGCTATTCATACTTATCATAAAGAACTGATTGAAGAGAGGAAGAGAACGAAAGTTCCTGTGATTGGAACAGATTTAGAGTTTTTATTGCGAAATGCAAAAGGGAAAGTTACATTTGCATCTAAGTTTTTCGGTCGGAAAGGGCAGGTTGGGTGTGATTCCGTTGTGAATGGAAATAAATGGATTTTTCCTATCGCAGAGCTTAGACCCAGCCCTAGTAAAGAACCAATCCAAATCATAAATAATATTTATAAACTTATGCAATATGCTGAGAAACAAATTAATGATGCCAAAATTGAATGGGTGGCAGGTGGAATGCCGGTCAAAGGACTCCCATTAGGCGGACATATACATATAAGTGGAATATGGTTAAATTCATTTTTATTAAGAGCTTTTGATAATTATTTAACATTGCCGTTGATGATGATTGAAGATCAGACTTCATTGTTGAGAAGGCCTAAATATGGCTTTCTTGGTGATTTTCGTATACAGGTTTATGGATTTGAGTATCGGACTCCACCAAGCTGGATTGTATCCCCTGCTATCGCAAATGGGGTATTAACTTTGGCAAGGTTGATTGTGGATCACTATTGGATTTTAAATGAGAAACCTTTAGCCGATGAAATGAATCAGTTTCATTTTTATCAGGGGAATAAGGAATCGCTATATCCATATGTTAAAAAACTATGGAATGAACTTGAAAAGCTTGAATCTTATTCTTTTTATAGAGAGCATTTAATACCTTTAAAAAAACGTATATTTAGAATGAAACCCTGGAATGAGCAAAAAGATATTAGAAAAGTATGGAAAATACCTCCATTCGAGAACCTGTCTAAAAAGTAGGTTCTTTCTTTTTTCATTTTATAAGAAGTAATAAATCATGCTATAATATACAAAAAAATAGATTGAGGTCCGGTATGGTTAAATATACTCCAATGATGGAACAGTATCTTGAAATTAAAGAAAAAGCGAAAGATGCTTTTTTATTTTTTCGCCTTGGTGATTTTTATGAACTGTTTTTTGAAGATGCAAAGCTTGCAGCACAGGAATTAGAAATTACATTAACAGGTCGTGAAGGTGGGGCAAAAGAAAAAATACCAATGTGTGGTGTTCCCTATCATTCAGCTGAACAATATATTGCTAAACTTATTCAAAAAGGTTATAAGGTAGCAATCTGTGAGCAGGTGCAAAACCCAGCTGAAGCGAAAGGGGTTGTAAAAAGAGAAATTGTAAGAGTAATCACCCCAGGAACTGTCATGGAAGGGAAAATGCTTGGCGATCGCAGCAATAATTTCATTGTATGTGTTTCTCAATTAAATGATACTTACAGTTTGGCAGCATGTGATTTAACTTCAGGTGAATTATACGAAACAACAGGACAAGCTTCTCTAGACTTTGTAATTGATGAAATTGGAACTTATGCTCCTGTAGAAATTGTAACAGAAACCTCCCTTTACCCTTTATTACAAGAAAAGATGATACAGATTTCTCGAACAATTTTACTAAATGCATGGAAACAAAAGGACAATTTTATCGCTGCTAAGCAGTTTAAACCAGAATTATGGGAGCCCCTAAGTGATTCTTCAAAACATTGTATTTCAGTATTGATGTCATACTTGAACGAAACACAGAAGAGAACATTATCTCATATTACGAACATAAAAAGTTATGAAAATAATCAATATATGACACTAGATCCCTTTACGAGAAGGAATTTGGAATTAGTCGAAACGATAAGAGATCAGTCTAAAAAAGGTTCATTGTTATGGTTACTTGATCAAACGGTCACTTCCATGGGATCTCGTTTATTAAAAAGATGGGTAGACAAACCATTGATGAGCATTACTGCAATTAATTATCGTTTAAACATTGTTGATACTCTATATCAGCAATTTATCTTGAGAGAAGATTTGAGGGAAAAATTAAAAAACGTGTATGATCTAGAGCGTTTAGTTGGACGCATATCTTACGGGAATGCAAATGCTAGAGATCTTGTTGCTTTAAAAAAATCTTTGGAGCAAGTTCCAGCTCTTGTAAACATTTGTGAGAATTCTGGATCTGATCAATTGATGGCATTGGTTCATTCATTAGATCAATGCACGGATATAAAGGAACGAATTGGAAAAGCAATCATAGAAGATCCACCAATATCTGTAAAAGACGGATCGATGATTAAGGAAGGATATCATGAGTATCTTGATCAATTACGTGAGGCGAGTGTGAATGGAAAACAGTGGCTTGCTGAATTAGAACAAAGGGAAAGAGAAATAACAGGAATCAAAAAGCTGAAGATTGGTTATAACAAAGTTTTTGGATATTTTATAGAAATTACAAAAGCAAATATTAATCACCTTCCTGAGGGAAGATATGAAAGAAAACAAACGTTGGCTAATGCAGAGCGTTTCATTACTCCTGAATTAAAGGAAAAGGAAGCTCTGATATTAGAGGCTGAAGATAAAATGGTTGAGATAGAATATGAACTGTTTCATGAGCTGAGAAATGAGCTTAAGATTCAAATTCCAAGGTTGCAGCATCTTGCAAGTATTATCTCAACACTTGATGTTTATCAATCATTAGCAAAAGTGAGTGCAGATCACCAGTATTGCAAACCGGCAATGACTAATCAATATAATTTGATCGTTAGAGAAGGAAGGCATCCAGTAGTAGAAGCCATTTCTAAAGATCAAACTTTTATATCCAATGATACATTGTTTGAATCTGGGAATCAGAATATGCTGCTTATAACTGGTCCTAATATGGCTGGGAAAAGTACTTATATGAGACAGGTTTCACTGGTTTGTATTATGGCTCAGATTGGTTGCTTTGTTCCTGCAACAGAGGCTGAAATTCCTGTCATTGATCGTATTTTCACAAGAATAGGAGCTGCTGATGATTTAGTTAGTGGCCAAAGTACATTTATGGTAGAAATGAAAGATATCCAAGTGATGACGGAGAAAGCAAGTCCCAAGAGTCTAGTAATCATTGATGAATTAGGTCGAGGTACTTCAACAAGTGAAGGGATGTCTATTGCTCAAGCTGTTATAGAATTTCTTCATAATGAAATAGGCTGTAAAACGTTGGTATCTACACATTTTCATGAATTAGCACATTTAGAAAAAAACTTGTCATGTTTAAAAAATTACAGCATGGCAGTGAAAGAAAGTGGAGACGAGGTAACGTTTTTACGCAAATTGATCAAGGGTGCAGCTAGTACTAGTTACGGAATTTATTGTGCACAAATCGCAGGAATACCAAATTCAATTATCGAAAGATCGTATCATTTACTGAGTTCGTTCGAATCACGCATAGAAGAAGGAGATGGTGAACAGAAGGATATATCAGTAATACGTGAATCGGCTGCAACAAAGAGTGTATTAGATCAGGAAGAGCAGCATGTTATAAAGGAAGATGAAGCGGATACCATTCAATTAAGTTTTTTTGAAGGATTAGAATCAAAAAAATTGAATGTAGAAGACAAACAAAAGCAAAAAAATAATGAAAATTTGATTGAAAAAGAGCTTAGAACCTTAGATTTATTAAATGTCACACCATTGCAAGCCATAAATATACTATCAGATTTAAAATCAAAGCTGTAATTTACAGAAAAAAAACTAAAAAAGGTGATAAACGATGAAATTATTAAACAAGTTACGAATAATCACGGCATTAGCTCTTATCACAGCGTTATTAGTCCCAAGTGCAGTTATTGCAGAAGAAAATGAATTTACATTTGAACAAATGGCTGAAATATTTGAGAAACTTAGTGACTATCATGTAAGCGGAGCGAGTGAAAGTGAATTATCAGAAGCAGCAGCTGAAGCTATGTTGAAAGTACTAGAAGATCCATACACTGAATATTTTACAGACGAAGAATGGGAGGCTTATAAAAGCAGTCTTGAACAGAATTTCGTTGGTATCGGTGTTCATCTAAATGAGGATGAGAAAGGTATATTTATTGAAAAAGTCATTGAGAATTCTCCAGCAGAAGCTGCAGGATTGCAAGCAGGCGACTATTTTGCTGAGGTTGAGGGAGAGTCTATGGAAGGCGTTGAAATTAATGAGCTGGTTACTAAAGTTAAAGGACCTGAGAATACGCCTGTAAATATCACCATTCTAAGAGACCAAGACTTGATTGATTTTGAATTGATACGTCAGCAGGTTCAGATCCCTGTGATTGAATCCGACCTATATGATGGAGGGATTGGATATATTCAGCTAACAAGTTTCACAGATAAAGCAGGGGAGCTATTTGAAGAAGAACTTGAAATGCTGCAGGAACAAGAACTGAATGGATTGATTATTGATCTTAGAAATAATCCAGGTGGATATTTACATGCTGCATTAGAAATTGCTGAACAATTTATAGAGGATGGAGCACTAATGTATACTCGTGACAAAGATGGAGATACTGAAGCGATTGAAATTGAAGATGGAGACTCTCTTTCTATTCCAGTTGTAGTATTGGTGAATGGAAGAAGTGCAAGTGCTTCAGAAGTCTTATCAGGAGCACTGCAGGATTATGAAATTGCTACAATTATTGGTGAACAGACGTTTGGTAAAGGAAGTGTGCAAAACCTTCTTCCATTGTCAGAAGGTGGGGTATTGAAAGTAACAACATATGAATATTTAACACCGGATAAACACAAAGTGAATGAGATTGGAATCACACCGGACATTGAAGTGGAGCAAAACAGTACAGCTCAGCTTATTACAGCTCTTTATGAAGTAGGAATAAAGGACTTGGAAATTACAATAGAAGACCAGAACACGGAAGTAAATGGTGTGAGTTTGAATACATCTATTGATGTTGTAGAACAAGACGAAGAAATTTATGTTCCTTCTAGAATTCTGTCTGCAATTATTCAAGCAGAAATCGCTTGGAATGCGGAGGAAAGAGCGGTTGAAATGATGACTGAGACAACGAGTGCCATTTTCCCAGTAAATAGCGATGGGTTGCTGAGTATTGAAGGTACAACTTATATTGAATTAACCAAATTTGAAGAGCAATTCCCGTTATTTGATTGGGAGATACAAGAGGGTATTATTACACTTGATATAAATTAAGAGGAGCATTTTTATGGGGAAAATCCACATTCTGGAGGAGCAAATAGCGAATCAAATTGCAGCAGGTGAAGTGGTTGAACGACCTTCATCTGTAGTAAAAGAATTAGTTGAAAATTCTATTGATGCAGGAAGTACGAAAATAGACATAGTGATTGAAGAAGGTGGCCTCCAAAGTATTAGAGTGACGGATAACGGTTCTGGTATTGAAAAAGAGGATTGTGAATTAGCTTTTTTGCCGCATGCTACTAGTAAAATTTCTTCCAGTAAAGATTTGTTTCAGATCCGAAGTCTAGGTTTTAGAGGAGAGGCACTCCCAAGTATTTCCGCAGTTTCGAAAATGTCGTGCATCACCTCTACTGAGAATACAGGTTTAGGTTATAAAGTAGTGAATGAGGGTGGAGTCCTAAAAGCGGTAGAGGAAACACGAGCTTCCAAAGGTACAGATATTACAGTAAAAGAATTATTTTATAATACACCTGCACGATTGAAATATGTTAAAACGATTCAAACTGAATTAGGTCACATTTCTGACTATATTTATCGGTTGGCATTAGCTTATCCCGACATTCGTTTTACATTGACTCATAATGGGAAAACCTTACTACAAACATTAGGTAACGGTGATTTACTGCAGGTGATTGCAGCAATATACGGAAGAACGGTTGCAAAAGCAATGATTCAAGTGACTGGCAGCAATATGGACTATTCTTTATCCGGATATATTGCAAAACCAGAAATGACGCGTTCAAATCGTTCATCTATTTCATTCATTGTTAATGGAAGATATATTCGTAATCCGTTTTTGAACAAAGCGATTTTGAATGCGTATCATACACTTTTACCGATTCATAGGTACCCGATCTGTGTTTTGCATATCCAAATGGATCCAACTTTGCTGGATGTGAACGTACATCCGGCAAAACTTGAGGTACGATTTAGCAAGGAAAAAGAGCTGATGGTGTTTTTAGAGCAAGAGCTGAGGAAATCACTTCAAAAGCAAGTTTTAATTCCAGCTGCCAAGGAGCCAAAATCTGAAAAAACTGTAGTCATTCAGGAAAAGTTAAATTTATATTCTGCTCAACCTCAACATAGTACAGAAAATAAAGATGTCACTTCAGAAGGATTCAGAAATGATAGCTTAACAAAGAATGAATCCGTGATAGTGAATTCAAAATCTGAAGGCATAACTGATAACATTGCAAAGGATCAATCAATATTAAGAGATGATAATGACAGTATTCAAAATCATCGTCAGCAATACAAACCATATGATGATCAAAGATTTGCAAATACTAATAACAAATCTTCAAGAGAAGCAGTGAATCAATTTGTTTCTTCTCAAAATCAAACAAATGAAGTAATCAATCACTCATTACCTGAATTTCCAAAATTACATCCAATAGGTCAAATGCATGGAACTTATGTATTAGCTCAGAATGAATCAGGTCTATATCTTATAGATCAACATGCTGCTCATGAACGAATTAATTATGAATATTACTATTATAAATTTGGTAATCCAGAACCTATTAGTCAGGAATTACTGATTCCAATTACTTTAGAATTCACCCCTACAGAAGCGGAATTATTGAAGGATCGTTTGATTTATTTTGAACAAGTTGGTGTTCAGTTAGAGTTTTTTGGAGGCAATGCATTTAGAGTTGGTTCATATCCATACTGGTTCCCTAAAGGGGAAGAAAAAGAAATCATTACGGAAATGGCAGAGTGGGTTTTAACAGAGAAGAAAGCAATTGATATTGCAAAATTAAGAGAAAAATCCTCTATATTATGCTCATGTAAAGCCTCTATAAAAGCAAATCAATATTTAAGTATCAGTGAAATTGAGGCCTTATTAGATAAATTAACTGGGTGTCGAAACCCTTACACTTGTCCTCATGGGAGACCGATTGTCATTAGTTTCTCTACGTATGAATTAGAAAAAATGTTTAAAAGAGTGATGTGAATGTTGAAATGATAGTATCCACTTCAAATGAAGCCTCCATTGAAGTCATTGAGAGATCCCAAGCATTTGCCAAAGAGTTGAATGCAACTTGGATGCCGCGGAAGAAAAAAACAATAACTAAAATAAAGCAAATGGTTGATGGCCAACCAGTACTGATTGTTTCTCAGAAAGAATTAAAATATTATGGAGAGAAAAACATAGATTCTCCTTTGTTTTTTCACCCAAGCAGTTCATACTTTCGCATAAAAAGATTAATAAAAGGCGAACATGATCCATTGATAAAATATTCTAAGGCTAAACCAGGTGACACTGTATTAGATTGTACAGCTGGATTAGCTTCGGACTCTATCGTTTTCTCATATATAACTGGTCCGACAGGCAGCGTGATTTCATTGGAAAGCGAAAAAATGATGTATACTCTGATTAGAGAAGGATTGCAAAATTATCAATCAGAACTTGTATTAGTAAATGAAGCAATGCGTCGTATTAACGTAAAACACGCTGATCATGAAAGTGAATTGACCCTCATGGATGATAATAGTGTTGACATTGTTTATTTTGACCCCATGTTTAGAAATCCAGTTCAAGAAACAAGTTCATTCAAACCAATGAGAGGCATTGTTAATACTGCACAACTTACTGTTAAATCTTTGGAGGAAGCAAGAAGAGTTGCAAGGAAACGGATCGTGTTGAAGGAAAAGAAACACAGTCCAGAGTTTGAAAGGCTTGGTTTTGAAAAAGTAAACACAACATATTCACAAATAGCTTACGGAGTGATAGAGATTTGAATGAAACAAAAAAAACTAAACTTTTAGTGTTAATTGGTCCAACAGCTGTTGGAAAAACAAAAATGAGTCTGGATGTTAGCAAAAAGTTTCATTGTGAAATTATTTCTGGGGATTCCATGCAAGTATATCGTGGTATGGATATCGGGACTGCTAAGGCATCGGATGAAGAAAGAAGAACAGTACCTCACCATCTTATTGACATCCATGATCCTGATGAACCTTTTTCTGTGTCAGACTTTCAAGAAAATGCAAAAAGCGCCATACATGAAATTACAACGCGAGGAAACCTCCCTTTTATAGTTGGTGGAACTGGGTTATACATCGAGTCGCTATGTTATAATTTTTCATTCAGCACAGCTGGATCTGATGAGGAATTTAGAGCGGCGCAGCAAAAATATGCTTTAGAACATGGTGAACAGGCATTATACGAAAAGTTAATCAAAATTGACCCCAAAGGTGCGGAAAATATCCATTTCAAAAATGTAAGGAGAGTTATTAGAGCGCTAGAGGTTTATCACCTTACAGGAAAACCATTTTCTGAACATGCAAATAAATCTAAGGAATCACCATATCAGTTATGTATAATAGGACTAACAATGGATAGAGCTATGCTATATCACCGAATTGAACAACGCATCGATCAAATGATAGAGCAGGGTTTGATTGAAGAAGTAAAAAAATGTATTGATCTTGGTTATACTAAAGATATGGTATCAATGCAAGGTTTAGGGTATAAGGAAATCATTACTTATTTAGAGGGAGAAATTAGTCTAGAGCGAGCAATATATCTCTTAAAAAGAAATACGAGAAGGTTTGCAAAGAGACAATTATCTTGGTTTAGGCGTATGGAAGCGATAAAGTGGGTTGATGTTACCAATTCTAAAAATTATGGTGCTCATTTAAAACAAATTCATGATATAATAGAGGAAAGATTACAGTGAATTCTGAATATACTTATTAAATACCGCAATTTATTTAATTATGTATGAAGAAATGATTTTAATAGGGAGGGTTCCATTAATGAATAAATCCATTAATATTCAAGACACTTTTTTGAACCAGCTTCGTAAAGAAAGTATTTCTGTGACTGTGTATTTAACAAATGGCTTTCAGTTAAGAGGTCTTATCAAAGCCTTTGACAACTTTACGATTGTTCTTGAAAGTGAAGGGCGTCAGCAAATGGTTTATAAACATGCGATTTCCACTTTTACTCCGCAAAAAAACGTTTCTTTGATGTCAGATCATCAAAGTGAAGGTTAATTTTGAAAAATCAATTTGGAAAACGTTTTACATAACCATGCTCTGAAGCAACCCAATGAATAATTTGGGTTGTTTTTTTTGTTTTTAAAGTCTCGTGCCCCCAATTTTTTTCATAAAACACGAACATTTTTGTTGACAAGACAAAAAACATTCATGTATTATACTATATGTAAACGAATTAGTATCGAATTCTAATATGATTGTTCGTATATCCTTGCGAATATGGCGCAAGGGTCTCTACAAGGAACCGTGAATTCCTGACTACGAATGGATACCTTAATATAAATGTATCCATTTAAGTAGTCAGGATTTTTTTGTTAACATATCATCATGGGGAGATGGATTAAAAAATGAAAGAATATGATTTTATCGTAATTGGAGCAGGCCCAGCAGGAATATTTGCTAGTTATGAAATGACGATTAAAAATCCTAAAGCGAAAGTTTTATTAGTTGATAAAGGTCATGATATTTATCATCGCAGATGCCCGATCTTAGAAAATAAAATTGAACTTTGTCCTCCACCGGCAGGAAAAAAAGAGTACGCTGGATGTCTTCCCGCATGTTCTATTACAGCAGGTTTCGGGGGAGCAGGGGCATATAGTGATGGCAAGTTTAATATAACAACCGAGTTTGGTGGATGGATGACGGATTATATATCCCCGTCTAAAGTCTTTGAATTGATACAGTATGTTGATAAAATCAACTTAGAGCATGGTGCTACTGAGCATATTACAGATCCAACAACAGAAGCTGTTAGAGACATTGAACAACGAGGTTATGCAGCAGGATTAAAACTATTAAGAGCACAAGTAAGACATTTGGGAACAGAGCAAAATTTAGAAATATTAAAATCTATTTATGAGCATTTAAAAACAAAAATAGATATGTTGTTTAAAGCTGAGGTAGAGGACATTATAACTGAAAAAATAGATGGTGAACATGTTGTAAAAGGAATTACATTAAAAGGTGGGGAACAGTTTCAAAGTGATACTGTAATGATTGCGCCAGGTAGAGATGGATCAAAATGGTTGAATGAAATTTTCAAAAATAGAAGATTGAAAATGGTAAACAACCAAGTAGATGTGGGTGTAAGAGTGGAGACATCTGATGTGGTGATGAGAGAGATTAATGAACATTTGTACGAAGGAAAGTTTGTATACAACACAAGTGTTGGAACACGAGTTAGAACGTTTTGCAGCAATCCATCTGGTCATGTTGTAGTAGAAAATCATAGTGGAGTCATGGCAGCGAATGGACATTCTTATAAAGATCCTAAACTAGGTTCGCAAAATACGAACTTTGCATTGTTAGTTTCTCACAAATTCACAGAACCATTTGACAAGCCTAATGAATATGCAAGAGAAATCTGTCAGCGAGCGAACGATTTGTCTAACGGAGGAGTCATTGTTCAGAAATTTGGTGATATTAAAAGAGGGCGCCGTTCAACAGAACAGAGAATAAAGGAAGGGTTTCTAGAACCTACTTTAAACGAAGCTGTTCCAGGTGATCTCGGTTTGGTACTCCCATACAATACAATGGTTAGTCTAATTGAAATGGTAGAAGCTTTGGATAAAGTCACACCAGGGATTGCCTCTGAACACACATTGTTTTATGGAGTTGAAGCCAAATTTTATTCAGCAAGACCTAGGTTGTCCGAAAACTTTGAAACAGAGATAAAGGGATTATACTGTGGTGGAGACGGAGCAGGAATTACAAGAGGACTTGCGCAAGCTGGAGCTGCAGGTGTTTGGATCGCAAGAGATGTCATTAGGAAAATGTAAGCTGTTTGAATAGATGTTCTCAATTAGAAATCGTCCAAGAAATTTTGGGCGATTTTTTGTGTTATTGAGAATCAATAATCCGGAAGCTATCTATAATAATCACTGAGCAGCTTTGGGGATATATCCTTAATGTGTTAAAATAAAAGTATTAGATGCCTTTATCCATTTTTAAATTTAATTGGTTATTACGGAAAAATTCGCTTTAAACAACAGGGAGAAGATCAACATGAATAAAAAGCCATCATCAGATGAAACAACCAATCAAAAGGAAACAAATCATAATGAACAGGAAACATTGATTCATAGTGAAATAAACAATAAACAAACATCGAATAAAAAACCTTTGAAAAAGTTCTTGAAATGGACTCTCGGATTTTTTATTCTATTTGTCGTACTTATTTTTGCGGGTTATATGATGGTCATCTTAAATGGAGAGAAATTGTTAAAAGAAAATTTAGAAAAAATGGACATGCTGGAAGCCTCCATTATTTATGATCATAATGGAAACGAGGTTCGAAAACTTTATAAAGAAAATAGGGAAATTGTGAATATGGATGAGATTCCAGAATTAATGGTGGATGCCTTTATAGCTACTGAAGATAAAAGGTTTAACGAACATGGTGGGGTGGATCTATGGGCAATTGGAAGAGCATTATATAAAGATTTAGTGTCTGGAGAAATTGTCGAAGGCGGCAGTACAATTACACAGCAGCTTGCCAAAAATATGTTTCTTTCTTCTGAAAAAACAGTTTTTAGAAAAGTACAAGAAGCCTCTATAGCCATTGCACTCGAAAATCAATACTCAAAAGATGAAATTATTGCGATGTATTTAAATCAGATATATTTTGGCCAAGGAAATGTTTATGGGGTGAAAGCAGCGTCTGAAATTTATTTTGGTAAGGAAGATTTAAACGATTTAGAATTGTGGGAGATTGCAACCTTAGCTGCTATTCCAAAGGCACCTTCATATTATAATCCAATCGATGACTCAGAAAAATCTAAGGAGCGAAGAGCTATCGTACTTCAGCTTATGTATGAACAGAATCTCATTGCTAAATCTGAAATGTCAGAAGCAAGCAAAGTAGATTATAAACCTATCTCTGTTGAAAAACAAAGTTATGTGTCATTCATAGATTATGTCATTTTAGAAGCAGCTGATAAAACTGGATTGACTGAAGATGAGCTTCGAGAAGGTGGATATAGAATATATACTACACTTGATACGAATGTTCAACAAGTATTAGAGAAGACTTTTTCGGAAGACCAATGGTTTCCTGAAAGTGGACCTGAGCAACAAGTTCAAGCAAGTATGGTTATTATGGATCATAATACCGGTGAGCTTAAAGGGATGATTGGTGGAAGAGATACAGTACAAAAAGGTTTAAACCGAGCGTTAATTCCTCGCCAACCAGGTTCTTCATTTAAACCTATTGCAGTGTATGCGCCTGCACTTGAAACAGGCTCATGGCAGCCATATTCTAATTTAAAGGACGAGCCTATAAAGTTTGGAGATTATGAACCGAAAAACTATTATGAACATCAGTATCTTGGTCAAGTGTCTATGGTGAAAGCTATTGAGGATTCGATTAATATCCCAGCGGTATGGTTGTTAAATGAGATTGGAATTCAAACGAGTTTAGATTTTATTAATAATATAGGGATAGAACTAGATGAAAATGATCGCAATTTATCAATTGCATTAGGAGGTCTTACAACAGGGGTCACACCATTAGATATGACCGAAGCTTATAGTAGCTTTGCCAATAACGGAACATGGACTGAGGCAACCTCCATTCGAAAAGTGATCAATGATTTAGGTGAAACCATATATTTGGCTGAACCTCTAACAAAAGAAGTCATGTCAGAACAAAATGCATATTATATGACAAAAATGATGGAAGAAGTTGTTCTGGAAGGAACAGGATATAAAGCACAGATGAATCGTTCAGTGGCAGGTAAAACAGGTTCTACTCAAGTAGGGCTGCCTGAAGTGACAGACCCAAAAGCGACACGAGACCTTTGGTTTGTAGGCTACACACCTGAATGGACAGCAGCGGTCTGGATGGGATTTGATAAAACAGACACTCAGCACTATTTGACAGTAACAAGCAGTTATCCTGCGCAGCTTTTTTCACAGGTCATGACTCAATCACTTGCAGACGTACCATCAAGCTCTTTTGTTAAACCTGAAGGAGTAGAAGAACTCGTTCAACCTCCAACATCAGTAGATGATTTAACTATTCTATATGATGAGAGGAATAGAGCAGTTGAATTAACATGGTCTCCTGTTGAAGGGAATGATAACTTCTATCTTGTATATAAAAAGGAAGATAAGGATAAAAATTACGAACTTGTTTTCACCACGTTTGAACCTTATGTTATTGATATTGCGATTAAGGAGAAAAAGAAATATCAATATTATGTGATAACATACAACAATAAATATGAATTGTATAGTCGCAAATCAAATACAGTGAATATCGAGATTCCAAAAGAGAAGAAGAATGATGTGCGTTTTGAAGATTTATTTCCGTTCTTTAGATAATTCATTTGAAATTTTAGTGAACGTTCAGAATGATTTTATGATATAACAGCAAAAAAAGATTTGGATTCATTGTGTTTGATTCATAAATTTGGATATAATGATGAAGGAAAAGAAGAAGTGATTACTGAAAAATTAGGAGGCATATAAATTATGACAACAAATCTTCCACCAAAAACATGTACAATCGAAAGAATGGTTACAGATAAGGACGATGTGAAAAGAGTTTTAAATGGTGAAAAAACAGCTACAAGAAGAAACGGAAGATATGCAGATATCGGAGAAATCATGGAGCTTGAAGGAAATCAATATGAAGTGTACAACATTTATCAACAATCACTTGGCGATATGAGAGATGAACATGCTAAGTCTGAAGGATATCCTGATATGAAGTCTTATAAGGATAAAATTATGTCTTTACATCCTGGAATGCCTTGGTTGCCACATATGCAAGTATGGGTTCACGAATTTCGTAAAGTAGATTAATTTTCGTATAAGGTTCATCATTGGATCTTTTAAGCTAAGATAGCAGAGCAGTGTTCTCTATACGGAAATACTGCTCTTGCTGTTTTTAGTTGTTCATTGATATCATCAACCTATGAGGATGGTTGGTCTCAACGATGATTAGTTGGTTCTTTTTTTATAATATTATGGGGGAGTCTTCATATGTTTATACTTTATACTATCATTTTATATTTACATATATTCAGTGTGATTCTAGCAGTCGGACCTATATTTGTTTTATTTCCGTTATTAAATAAATTGAAGAAGCAAATCGAATTTGAGAAATCTATTATTGATCTAGTCCGATTTATAGTGAGACTATCTAAACATGCAGGTCATGTACTGGTTACAACGGGGATATTATTGATTTGGTTAGGTGGATGGAATTGGTTAGACTCATGGATTGTTATGACGGTATTAGTATTAATGTGTTCCATCTTTTTTATGGCGAGAGCTTTTTCACCAGCAATTAGAAAATTGGAGAGTGGAGAAGAGGGACGTGATGTCTTAATCAGTAAACTTAAACGTTCAGTTATATATTACGTTACTATTTTATTAATTGCGATGTGGTTTATGGTTCAAAAACCAGTATTGTGGTGAAGTTTGTCTTATCATTAAAATGACATAATGCGCATATATCCTCTATATTAATGCTCCGCCTCCAACCAGATTTTTCGGAACTAGTATGACGGGGATCAAGAAAAAACACTCCTTTCATTTAGAAAAGAGTGTTTTAGTTGTTTGTAAGTGGTGCAGATGTTTAAGTATTATTTTATCTGTTCACTCACTCTTCACTTCCTATTACTGAAACTGGTTTCGCAAGTTTATCAATATTTAAAGTGTATATACCTTCTTCAACAGTTTTTTCGGCATCACCTAACACATCTCCAGGAACGATAGCTAATTGTGATACAGGTAATTCTAATTCAACTGTTTTGGTTTCTTTAGGTTTTAGATAAACTTTAGAAAATCCAGCTAATTTTTTAACAGGAGTTAAGACAGAACTTAATTGTTGATTGACATACAGTTCAATACTTTCAGAACCTGCAAAATCACCACTGTTTGTGACATCCACAGATACTTTGATGATTCCATCAATAGGTACTTCGTCGTTAGCAGTTAAGTTACTATAATTAAATTTAGAATAACCAAAACCATAACCAAATTCATATAGTGGCAAATAGGCTTTGTCATTGGCTGTACTTTTTGGATAATAGTTATAGAACATTGGTAATTGCCCAATATCACTTGGCCAGCTAAAAGCAAGTTTACCACTTGGATTTTCTTTTCCGAACAATACGTCAGCTAAGGCATTTCCACCTTCTGTACCAGGGAGATAAGCCATTATAAAAGCATCCATATCTCGAATAAGATCCGTTACAATAAGAGGTCTACCTGCTACTAATACACCTACAACGGGTGTTTCTGTTTCAGCTAATGACTTTATTAATTCTGTTTGATCAGGAGGTACTGCAGCAGTTGTTGTATCTCCATCAAATTCAGCGTAAGGTCCTTCACCGAATACAACAATAGTGACATCTGCATTATTGGCAGCTTCAACTGCTTTAGCCGTATCTGTTTCAAACAGAACGTTTGTATTTGAAGATACAGCATTTTGAATTCCTTCTAGGAACGTAACTGCTGGAGGGACTCCAGTACCAACCAACCCTTGCCATCCAATTGTCCAGCCTCCCATTTGATTTGCAATGTTGTCAGCGCTCGGACCAGTAACAAGAATGGTTTTTATGTCTGTTGTTAGTGGCAGTATGCCATCGTTTTCCAATAAGGTTAAACTCTCTACTGCAGCTTGTCTTGCGAGTTCTCTATCTTGATTTAAAGTAAGTGCTTCTGTCTGTTCTGCATCAATATATGGATTTTCAAACAATCCCAATTCGAATTTTAAAGTGAGGATTCTGGAAACAGCATCATCAAATCGCTCCATAGGAATGAGTTCTTCGTTTACAGCATCAATTAAATTTTTGGTGTAATCTTCAATTCCAACTGGTACCATAGACATATCAACTCCTGCATTAATGCTGCGAGCAATGGAGTCTTTATAATTGTCTGTGATATGGTATTGGCTATGTAATCGAATGATATCCTCCCAATCTGTTACAATTACGCCTTCAAAACCCATTTCCCCTCTTAAAACATCTGTTAATAAATACTGTGATGCATGGACAGGAACACCATTGATTGATCCACTGTTGACCATTACCGTTTTTGCTCCATTTTCAATGGCGTCTTCAAAAGGAGGGTAGAATACTTCTCTTAAAGTTCGTAGTGGTATTTCGCCAGATGAACGATCCTGACCATTTAAAGGTTGTGAATAACCTAAAAAATGTTTGGCTGTCGCTGCCACATTTTCATTTGAACTGATATCTTCACCTTGCTGCCCAATAATAGATGCAGTTGCCATTTTTGTTACAAGATAAGGATCTTCACCAAATGTTTCATAAAAACGTCCCCAACGTAAATCTCGTCCAACATCTGCTACGGGAGCAAAGTTCCAATGGATCCCAGTCGCTCTAACACTTTTTGCTGTACTAGCACCTAACTCTTCAATTAAATCAGTGTTTCTTGAAGCGGCAAGACCTAAATTATGCGGAAAAATAGTTGCTCCAATGACATTGTTGTGCCCATGAACTGCATCTACACCATAAATAATGGGGATACCCAGTCTCGAATTTTCGATTGCACTTTTTTGAATTTCATTTGTCATTTCCGCCCATAATTTTGGTTCATTCGAAACAGGGGTTGTGCCCCCTCCACTCAATACTGAGCCCACATGATAATCTTTAAAGGTTTTTACTAACCACTCATCATTTAATGGACCTGCATCCCATTCTGAGCTTCCTTGTAATTTTGTAACATTGACCTGTGTCATTTGTCCTGCTTTTTCTTCCAATGTCATACGTGAAAGTAAATCTTCAACTCGAACATCGATAGGTTGATTAGGATCTGTATATAAAAGCTCTCCACCCTCTACAATTTCTCCATTGTTCTTCCCTGTATCCTTATTCATATTGCTGATGATTACGGCTGCAATAATTAGGATTACAATAGATAAAACAGTTATAATGATTGTTTTTTGATTTTTCGTTTTCACTCTTTTTTGCCTCTCTCTCTATTGGAAATTAAATGAATGAAATGGATTTCAATACTAGTATAGTATGATGTATTATGGCTTACTTTTCAAGTTAAGGTTTGTTTTGTTAACAAGTATACCCATTCATATCCTTTTTCTTGAATATAACTTAGGCTAATGATACAATTTTTTTAAAAAATGGATAGGATGGAAATAAAAATGAAGCAGTTTTTTAAAGTGTTAATTTTTGTATGTATATTTACTTTAATTTTATCGGGGTGTGCAGAAGAACAGGTGGTAGAAGAGGAGAAACAATTTAAAAGCTGGGATAAGCCTCCAGAAATGCAGATTGACCCAAATAAAAGTTATTCCGCTATCATACAAACGACTAAAGGGGAGTTTACGGTTGAATTATTTGCCGATATAGCTCCAATCACAGTAAATAACTTTGTGTTTTTAGCAAATGAGAATTTCTATGATGGTATTATTTTTCATCGTATTATTGAAACCTTTATGATTCAAACGGGTGATCCATTAGGGACTGGAAGAGGGGGACCAGGTTATCAATTCGAAGATGAATTAGATACACCTCATCAGTATGAGCCTGGTATACTTGCGATGGCTAATAGTGGAGAAAACACAAATGGAAGCCAATTTTTTATTTGTACTGGGGAGGATAGTCGAAATCTAAACATGTATCCGAATTATACGATTTTTGGCAAGGTAACAGAGGGGATGGAAACCGTAACAAACATTGCAAAAACGCCAGTGACTATGAATCCAAATGGAGGAGATCCAACTCCTAGCATGCCAACAGAAGAAGTGAAGATTGAATCAATTGAAATCATCGAATCTTAATAGAAAGATGAAGGATAAAAAAACATACTAAGAGTGATGTCAAAAGCTAGTTAACAAAGAGAGAGATGGTAACCTTATGGACAATCAATCTTTATAAGTGAGGTAATCTGATACATGGCAAATGATAATCATCGTAGAGCGTGTTTACTCATTCATGGCTTTTCAGGTGGCACATTTGAAGTGGAGCCGTTAGCCGAATATTTA
The DNA here is from genome assembly GCF_030730905.1 of Chengkuizengella axinellae. Classification (GTDB taxonomy): domain Bacteria; phylum Bacillota; class Bacilli; order Paenibacillales; family KCTC-33759; genus Chengkuizengella; species Chengkuizengella axinellae. The sequence goes on from NZ_JAVAMP010000002.1 coordinate 437,532, forward strand.
AGAACAAAAGGATGGATTTGCCATGTGCCCACGTTGCCAGGTCATGATAACAACCTTAAACATTTAAAATATACCCATCATCACCAGTGGATTGAAACTGTAAAAAAAGAAGCAGAGATAATGACTGAGAGGTATCAGCAGTTTGATTTAATAGGTTTTTCTATGGGTGGTATGCTTGCAGCTTATATAAGTAATCGCTTTCCAGTAAAAAAGTTAGTCTTATTAAATGCTGCAGTGTTTTATGTTAGTCCTGGAAGATTTATAAAGCTGACCTACAATCAATTAAGGAACAAGGATTGGAGTCGTTTTAAAAAAATGAATGGAGTTCCTATATCAGCAACATGGCAATTTGTTCAATTAGCTCACCGTTTAAGAGTGGAGTTTAAAAAGATACAAACACCAACCCTTATTATTCAAGGGGAACAAGATCATATTGTACATCCTTATAGTGCACGATATTTAAGCCGAATGATTCCAGCCAAAAAAACAGTAGAATATTTCCCTTTATCCAATCATGGCATTTGTATTGGGGAAGAAGCAGATGATGTATTCAAAACAGTGGGGGGGTTTTTATTACAATGAGAAGCACTAGCATACAATTAGTTGAAAAAAGAACTTCGAAAATAAAATCTCTATTTATTAAATGGTTTAAAATAGGGCTCGTTTTACTTCTTTTGTTTCTGATTTGGACAGGTTATGTACAATGGAAAATCCATTCAGTGGAAAAAATGGAACTGCCTACATCTTCAGATGTCGGCATTGTGATGGGAATGTCTTTATGGGAAAATGAAGCTAGTCCAGGGTTAAAGGAAAGATTAAATCATGCGATTGCTTTATATGAACAAGGACATTTCAATCATATCATTGTGTCTGGGGGGTTAGATGCAAATGGTGCCACAATTACAGAAGCAGAAGGTATGAAGATATATTTAATGGCTAACGGAATACCAGAAGAGAATATTTTTGAGGAGAGAGAAGCTACAAGCTCTTATGAAAATATACTGTACAGTAAGAGAATCATGGAGGAGAATGATTTAGAAACTACAATCATTATCACTCATGCTTATCATGGAGCTAGAACACTTGAAGTTGCTAAATTTTTCGACTTAACAAACCCTATCGTTTCTACTACTAAATCTGAGGTATTATTTATGCCGTATCATAAGGGAAGAGAAACGTTAGCTTATACGAAATGGAAGATGGACGAGCTATTGTTGAATGTAGGCGTCAAGTAGTTGTTTAAAAATAATGGAATAGCATTTGCTTTTTATGGAACTATAGCATTTATATGACAAGAAGGATGAGCTAAATGAAAATAAATATTTTGCAATTAATTGAAGGAGCACAGCAAGCCAAAGGTTTAACCGTAATTATAGATGTGTTCCGTGCCTTCTCAACCAGCTGTTATTTGTTTGAGAATGGAGCTAAAACGATTATCCCTGTTGCGAGTTTGGATGCGGCGTACCAATTGAAAAAAAACAATTCAGATTACATATTGTTTGGAGAAAGAGGTGGGATAATCCAACCTGGTTTTGATTATGGTAATTCCCCCTCACATATCCAAAATGAAAGATTTGAAGATCGGACGATAGTTCTAACAACAAGTGCAGGTACCCAAGGAATTATTCATGCGACAAATGCAGAAGAGATCATAACAGGAAGTTTTGTAAATGCAGGAGCAATCAGTACATATATAAAAAAAAGAAAGCCAAAAGAAGTTTCCTTAGTGTGTATGGGCTGGGGAGGTAAAGAAGAAGCTGATGAAGATTCACTCTGCGCGCAATACATAAAAAATGAATTAGAAGGAAGAAACAACGATTTTAAACAAATAAAACAGTTTTTAAAATGGGAAAGTCAGACTGGAAGTTTTATGGATTTAAATGAAGAGAGGTCTGCACCTAAATCGGACTTTGATTATTGTTTAGATGTAAATCGATTTCAGTTTGTATTAAAAGTTGAATCTTATACGGATCAATTTAAACAGTTAAGAAGAATAGATGTAGATTTTTATTGATGAACTATTTTAAATAAATTCACATGATAAAGGAGATGTATAATTGTCTGAGATCACATTAACATGGGAAATACTTACAGTTATAGGTGTAGTGGCTTTTGCTGTTAGTGGTTCCATTGCTGCTATGGAAGAAAGATATGATGTTTTGGGGATTATTATTTTAGGACTTGTGACTGCTTTTGGAGGGGGAGGTGCAAGGAATTTACTGTTGGGCATTCCAATATCCAACCTATGGGAGCAAAGCAACCTTTTTATCATTGCCATCCTATCTTCATTGTTCGTGTTTTTCCTTCCAAATTTATGGTTTCACTATATAAAGCAGTGGATGTTTTTTGATGCGGTTGGGTTGGCAGCATTTTCGATTCAAGGTGCTTTATTTGCAGTTGATATGAACCTTCCAATCATAGCTGTGGTTGTGGCTGCTTTGTTGACAGGAAGTGGTGGTGGTATCATTAGAGATGTACTTGCAGGTAGGAAACCCCTCATTTTTAGAGATGAAATTTATGGTTTGTGGGCAATGTTAGCTGGGTTAGTTATTGGATTGGGAATTGTGAGTACTCCAATAGCGTTTTACATTGTGTTTCTACTTGTTGTAGTGCTGAGAATGTTGTCAGTTTATTATGGACTACGACTTCCTAAAAAACCAATTTATAGAAAAAATCCAAAATAGAAGAAAAATAAATAATATGAACAAAATTAATATAAAGCCAAAACTAGAAATTATTTACTTTCTTTTTATTCTAAATGCAATATAATAATATTTATCTTGTCCAAATATTCTGAAAACTAGGAGAATTTACTATGATAGATAAAGAAGCATTTTTGTCAGTACATGAAGATGTTGTTAAAGAATTCTTAACTAGATCAGACCAAGACATTTATAAACAACTTTTTGAATTTTCGCAGCAAGGGTTGGCAATTGTCTCTCCTTCAGGGACCTTGATTAAAATGAATCAAAAGTTTTGTGATATATTAGGTTGTTCAGAACATGTTAAGGTTCAAGATGATTATGAGTCCAGCATTCAAATAGAAGATTTGCGCTTAGATCAAAAAGAGCTGCTCCCCTTATTCCTTGGTGAGATTGATTCTTACAAAATTGAAAAAGAGCTGCATTCTTTATTATGGATATCTATACATGCTTCAATATTACCTTTCGAAAATGTTCGTTTTATATTACTTACAATAGAGGATATAACATCTCGGAAAGATTATGAACTAAGATTGAATCAGGAGCTGCAATTTTACAATTCATTTCAGGTGTATAATAATCTACCGATTATGTCTTGTGACTTGGAAGGGAATATTGTTTTTGCAAACACAGCATCTGGAATAAAATTAGGTTATAGAAAAGAGGAGTTGCTCCACCAATCTCTTAAAAAAATGATTGTACAGCAAGATATTATGAATGATTTAGAAAACAAAAATATCAAATTGGATGGTAAGCCATATACCTATGTAAGAGAACTGGACATTATATGTAAAAACGAAGAGATTCTAAAAATTGAAATGAAATTTATCCCTATTTTTGTAGATAACAAATTAGAAGGAATTCATGTCATTTTTTGGGAAGCGAAAGAGTATAGAAATGCATTACACTTGATTCATCATCACAATGGTTTGCTGTTTAAATATAAAAAAATAGAGGAGAAGTTTGTATTCAGCGCGTGTGCGGGTTCACTTACAACTAGAATGAATATAAACCCAAAAAAAATAATAGGGAGAACTTTAAACGATTTTCTAAAAGGCAAGGAATTGAAAAGAGTAGAAAACTATTATAGACAAGCTTGGGAAAGTGGAAAAGTCGTCTCCTTTGAAGGGATTTACTTGGAAAATACTTATTATTTGGTGACCCTAAAACCTGTATTAGAAAATAATGAAGTAATTGAAGTTGTTGGTACGTTTACTGAACTTACAAATCTTAATCATTCTCAGCTTAGATATCAAACGATATTAAATAACTCCATTGTAGGTATATTTTTATATCAGGATGAAAAATTCAATTTTGTCAATTCTAGATTGTGTGAAATGTATGGATACTCACAAAAAGAAATGATAAACCAAAATATACTTGATTTATTTGTACAAGAAGAAAGGGACAAGATAAGTACTAATCTTCAAAAATTGAAAATTGGTTTTATTAATAAATTGGAAATGAACAGCAAGGGTGTACATAAAAATAATTCAATTATAAATTTAAAAGTTCAATATTCCATTATTGAATTTCAAGAAGAACCATTGATCATTGGGATAATAAATGATGTCACTGAGAAAAAACTGCAAAAGATGACCAAGCAATCTATTGTGACTCAATTAGCGGCGGGTTTTGCTCATGAGATTAGGAACCCTTTAACTACGTTAAAAGGATTTGTCAGGATGCTGGAGTTAAACTCACAGAGCGCTGATGAATCCAAAAGATATATAAAGATTATGAACGGTGAGTTAGAGCGTATTCAAGTCATAACAGATAAATTTTTGTCTCTAGCAAAACCAATGGTTGTGAATTTAGAAAAACAAGATTTACATGAGATTATCCATGATGTTATTTCTAATATGTCACAACTTTTTAAAGATCATAATATTGATATAAAATTAAAAGTTGCAACAAATTTAACATATATTAGGGGAGATGAAGAGTTATTAAAAAAGACATTCAGGCATATTATTCGAAATTCAATCGAAGCAATGCCTGATGGTGGAGAGATTGTTGTAAAGATCAAATCCATATGTAATAAACTAATTGTTTGTGTTATTGATCAAGGAATCGGTATTACAAGTGAACGTTTGGCAAAATTAGGGGAACCATTTTATACAACGAAGGAAAAGGGAACTGGTTTAGGTTTAATGATGTGTTATAAAATCTTAGAGGCACATCATGGAAAAATTCATATAAGCAGTAGAGTTAACAAAGGAACAACAGTGGAAGTATATCTTCCTGATATGGAAGGAATTTATTTGAATTAAAGAGCTCAAGTTATATGATAATCTTGGAAATCGCCAGTAGGTGATTTTCTTTTTTTCTTTAACGATTTTAATTTCAAGAAGTTACTGAAATCTATTGATATGCTTGAAATACAAGAATATCCTCTGAACTTTTTTGTTCTTGCTTAAGAAATTTTTAACACTTTTATCTAGGCATTCGCGTATACTGTAATCACCCTAACCTTTGAGGTGATTTGATGGATGGCAATGCAATGAGTAGTGAACGAACAATAACTAAGAACACGCGTCAAATTAATGTTGTTTTTAAACATGTAGAGCGTAAAAGTATAGTGAAATCTGATCAATCAAACCTTCAATTAAATGGGAATGAGATTCCATTAGATAAAAATGAAAAATTAGCTGATATTATTACAGAACTTGAACAAATGATTGGACTCGAGAAAATAAAAGATCTCATCTATGAAATTTACGCATTGTTGCAAGTGACCAAATTGCGGGAAGAAGCTGGGTTACAAAGTAATAAACATGTATATCACATGATTTTTAAAGGTAATCCTGGAACGGGGAAAACAACTGTAGCCAGAATTATTGCAAAAATGTTTCATGCTATGGATGTTTGTAGCAAAGGGCATTTAGTAGAGGTGGAAAGAGCAGATTTAGTTGGAGAGTATATCGGACATACAGCGAATAAAACCAGAAATTTGATAAAAAAATCTGTGGGTGGTATTTTATTTGTAGATGAAGCATATAGTCTTGCACGTGGTGGAGAAAAAGATTTTGGCAAGGAAGCAATTGATACATTAGTAAAAGCAATGGAGGATCTAAAACATGATTTTATTCTTATCTTAGCAGGTTATTCAACTGAAATGGAGGATTTTTTGAAAATAAACCCTGGATTAAGCTCTAGATTTCCAATTCAAGTGGAATTTCCCGACTATTCGATAGATCAGTTAGTCAAAATATCAGAACTTATGATTAAGGAGCGAGAATATAATTTTTTACCACAAACTTTAATGAAATTAAGAAATCACTTATCAAATGAAAAAAGGTATAATTCACACCAGTTTAGCAATGCAAGACATGTGAGAAATCAAATAGAAAAAGCAATTAGACATCAGGCGGTTCGACTTTTAAACGAGGTCAAATCTCCTACTAAACAAGAGCTAATGAATATACAACCAGATGACTTTAAGTTTGATTCACAATCTAATCTAGATAAAAAATAAATAGGAGGAACAGCTATTTAATGTCTACCCATCAAGTTAAGGATAAAGACCAAGAAAAAGTACTGTTAGTCAGTCTTATTCTCCAAGATGCTAAACAATTAAAACTAGAAGAGTATTCACTGAATGAATTAGTATTGCTTGCTGAAACAGCTGGACTACAAGTCCTTGATTCCATAAAACAGCATCGAAAAAATATTGATTCTAAATGGTTTATTGGTAAAGGTAAAGCAGAAGAAATTAAAGAAAAAGTGGCTGAGCTTGAAGTGGATACAGTTATTTTTAACCAAGAACTCTCAGGAGCTCAGGTTCGAAATTTAGAGTTATTCTTAGATGCTAAAATTATTGATCGAACCCAACTGATCCTAGATATTTTTGCTGGGCGTGCAAATACGAGGGAAGGTTATTTGCAAGTAGAATTAGCACAGCTAAGTTATTTGTTGCCGAGGTTATCTGGACATGGAAAAAACCTTTCCCGTTTGGGTGGGGGAATTGGCACAAGAGGTCCCGGTGAAACAAAATTAGAGATGAACCGAAGACATATTAGAGATCGAATTACTGATTTGAAAAAGAAGCTACAAGAGGTAACTCGACATAGAAACTTACATAGAATGAGAAGGAAAAAAACGAACCTTTATCATGTTGCCTTGGTAGGATACACGAATGCAGGAAAATCAACTTTGTTGAAACAATTAACTGGCGGAGCAAATATTTATGTAGAGAACCAGTTGTTTGCTACATTGGATCCAACACTGAGAACATTAAAATTACCTAGCGGTAAGGAAGTGGGACTAACGGATACAGTTGGTTTCATTCAAGATTTGCCGCATGATCTAGTTGCTGCTTTCAGTGCTACACTTGAAGAAGTACGTGAAGCTGACCTTATTTTACATGTTGTGGATAGTACCTCTGAACTGATTGAAGAGCAAATAAATGTTGTTGATGAAGTCCTACACAATTTAGGAGTACAAGGGAAAGAAACGATAATGGTTTATAATAAAAAAGATATATGTGATCGTCCTCAATCAAAAATGATTTTTCCTAACAATGAAGATCATTTATTTGTTTCGGCATTTGAAGATCATGATTTACAACAAATAAAACTTGCCATTCAAAATAAGTTGTTAGATGAACAAAGAACATTTACTATCCCAGTTAAAGAAGGAAAATTAATTTCTTTTATTAAAAAAGTAAGTGAAACTGTTGAAGAAAAGCTACATGAAGATAACATGAGTTTGACAGTTCGTATAAATGCACATGATGTTGAACTTATAAACAAAGAAATGAGAAAATTAGGAGAATAAGTGTAATGTTTATGTCAGAAGATTTACAACAACTAATAGATGAAGCAGAAAAGCAAATTGAATTTAAATTAAAAGAAGTGGATAAGAATATAGATTTTAATCAATGGAAAGTACTAGAAGTTTTTCGGAAACATAAAGTAAGTGATTATCATTTTAATGATTCTACAGGATATGGATATAATGATAGAGGGAGAGAGGTTCTAGATCAGGTATATGCAGAAGTTTTTGGTGCTGAAGCGGCAATTGTAAGACCTCATTTTGTTTCTGGTACACATACCCTCAACACTGCATTGTTTGGTGTCCTTAGACCTGGTGATCATTTATTATTTATTACTGGGAAACCCTACGACACATTACATAATGTAATAGGTAAAGCTGGTGATGGATTAGGGTCATTGCAAGATTATGGCATTCATTATGATGCCGTTGAACTTCAATCTGACGGTACAGTGGATTGGGAGCAAGTGAATGAAAAAATAAATAAGAATACAAAAGTAATAGGCATCCAAAGATCAAGAGGATATGAATGGCGATCTGCTTTTACAGTAAAAGAAATTAAAACAATGTCAGAGAAAGTTAAAAGTATAAAACCGGAACTGATCGTTTTTGTAGATAATTGTTATGGGGAATTTACGGAAAAGACTGAACCGACACAAGCAGGAGCGGATCTCATCGCAGGTTCATTAATAAAGAACCCTGGAGGGGGGATAGTTTCTACAGGGGGGTACATTGCAGGGAGAAAAGAATACGTTGAATTGGCATCCTACCGTTTAACAGCACCAGGAATTGGTGGAGAGGTAGGTGCTATGTTAGGAACTACACGAAGTATATACCAGGGGTTGTTTCTAGCCCCTCATTTTGTTGGACAGGCTTTAAAGGGGAGTATCTTTGCAGCATCCATGTTTGAAAAAATTGGCTTTACAACTCATCCCAATTGGAAGGATCGCAGGTCTGATTTAATTCAAGCTATTCAATTTGATCATAGTGATCAATTGATCTCCTTTGTTCAAAGCATTCAGAAAGCATCACCTGTAGATGCACATGTTGTGCCTGAGCCTTGGGATATGCCGGGTTATGATCACCCAGTGATTATGGGGGCAGGGACTTTCATACAAGGAGGAAGTTTAGAACTGTCAGCAGATGGACCTATTCGACAACCGTATATTGCTTACATGCAAGGTGGGCTAACCTATTCTCATTGTAAATATGCTGTGATAAATGCTGTAAGGGATATGTTATATTCAGTTAAGACGTGATTTAATGCTTTAAATCAGTATTTGATGTCATAAATAAGCTTCTTTTTCTTGAAAAATATTATATTTCTGAATTTTATGTCAACTTTATTGTGATAAAACATAACATTAACTTGACGTCTTTGGAGATCAGCGTTACAATTTAGGTAGATACTTTTTTAAATGGAAGGCGCTGATATAATGAGTGATGAGATTCGAAGAAATATGGCTTTGTTTCCTATCGGAATTGTAATGAAATTAACTGATTTAACGGCAAGGCAGATTCGCTATTATGAGCAACATGAACTGATTGTTCCAGCAAGAACAGCAGGGAATCAACGATTGTTCTCACTTAATGATGTAGAGCGACTTCTTGAAATTAAGTCATTAATTGAAAAAGGGGTAAACATAGCTGGAATCAAACAAGTGCTTCTACCTATAGAAAAAAATTCTGATGATGCAACAGTCATTAATGAACAAACTGAAGTGGCTAGAAAAGAATTAACAGATTCAGACTTGCACAAGTACTTAAAGAGGCAGTTAAGAACAAAACGTCCAGGTCAAGTTTCCTTGATCCAAGGTGAACTGTCTCGTTTTTATAATAAATAATCTTACACTAGTTGTTAAAAAGGAGAGATCATATGTCATTTACAAGAGAAGATATTATTCGAAGTGCGAAAGAGGAAAATGTTAGATTCATTAGACTTCAATTCACAGATTTGTTAGGAACCATTAAAAATGTTGAAATTCCCGTTAGTCAATTGGAGAAAGCGTTGGATAATAAAATGATGTTTGATGGTTCTTCCATCGAAGGATATGTTCGCATCGAGGAATCTGACATGTATTTATATCCTGATCTTGAAACATGGTTAATTTATCCTTGGTATGATGAAGATAAAATTGCAAGATTAATTTGTGATATCTACATGCCAGATGGTACTCCTTTTGCTGGCGATCCAAGAGCGATCTTAAAGCAAAATTTGAAAAAGGCAGAGGAATTAGGTTTTTCTTCAATGAAGGTTGGACCAGAACCGGAATTCTTCTTATTTAAAACAGATGAGAAGGGTAGTCCAACTTTGGAAGTAAACGACCAAGGTGGGTACTTTGACTTGGCGCCTACAGATCTAGGTGAAAATTGTCGTCGTGAGATTGTATTGACATTAGAGGAAATGGGCTTTGAAATTGAAGCTTCTCATCATGAGGTTGCACCAGGACAACATGAGATCGATTTTAAATATGCAAATGCTATAAAAGCTGCTGACCAAATTCAAACTTTCAAATTAGTTGTTAAAACGATAGCTAGAAAGCATAATTTACATGCGACTTTTATGCCTAAGCCATTATTTGGGGTAAACGGATCAGGTATGCATTGTCATCAATCTTTGTTTAAAGGGAAAGAAAACTCTTTTTATAATGAGAGCGACACGTTAGGTTTAAGCGTAACCGCTCGTCAATATATGGCAGGAATATTAAAACATGCCCGTGCTTTCACAGTTTTAACAAACCCAACTGTAAATTCATACAAACGTTTAGTTCCAGGTTACGAAGCACCAGTTTATGTAGCTTGGTCTGCAAGTAATCGTAGTCCAATGATTCGTGTCCCTGCTTCAAGAGGATTAAGTACTCGAATTGAAGTGCGCAGCCCAGATCCATCTGCAAATCCTTACTTAGCTTTGGCGGTAATGTTAAGAGCAGGTTTAGATGGAATTGAAAATAATCTTGAGCTTCCTGATCCAACAGATCGCAACATCTATGTGATGTCTGAGGAAGAACGAATTGAAAGTGGTATTCCAGTTTTGCCATACTCCTTGTCAGAAGCATTGGATAGCCTTTTAAATAATGAAATCATTTGTGAGGCTTTAGGAGATCATGCCTTAGAACACTTTATTGAATTAAAAGAAATAGAGTGGGATATGTACAGAACTCAAGTACATGCGTGGGAAAGAGATCAATACATGACTTCTTATTAATAGGTGGAACCCTTGATACCTTTGGTGTCGGGGGTTTTGTTTTTTTGGTCAATCAGATTATATTTATTTAGTTATTTATTTTGACCAAATAATGACCAAAAAAATTATTAACTTTACTCCAAAATCCCCCTAGTATAGTTTTCGAATTGTTTTAATGTATCTCGTTCGATTTTTTACTGATATGCGCATACACATCTGAAGTGATTTGAATACTACCATGTCCAAGCCGCTCTTGTATGTATTTCATAGTAGCACCAGATTCAAGTAATAATACTGCGTGAGTGTGTCTGAGAGAGTGTATAGGTAATTGAGGTAACTCAGCTTTCTTAAGGGTACGAGAGAAAGCGTTAAATAAACTGGACTTTGGAATGAAATTCCCATCATTACGACTTAGTACAAGATTTAAATCATGAAAATACATATCGTTTAAAGCTAATTTATTTTGATTTTGATACTTTTTATGGAAATGTAAATCATTAGTTAGAGTTTGACTTATTGAAATTGTTCTTTTAGAATTTGAGGTTTTTGTATCTCCGAACAATTCACTTGAATTTTTAGCTTGAAAATCTAACGTTTTACTAATATCGATTGTTCTTTCTTTTAAGTTTACATCTGTCCATTGTAATGCCGCTGCTTCACCTTTCCTCATACCAGTTTCTATCATGACTTTGAAAAATATCCAGTATATATAATCATATTTGTAGATTTCTTTTAAAAATATAGGTATATCTTTGGACTCCATATATTTAATTTCTTTATCTTTTTTCTCACCTTTAATTGTGACTCCAACACAAGGGTTATTTTTAATCTTACCAAGGGTAACTGCCTTATCATAAGCACTAGACATTGTGCCATGAATTATTTCTACAGTTCTTTTGCTATACCCCTTTTCAGTTAAATGATTTAAAAATTTTTGATAAGCAATAGGTTTTACATCATCAAGTAATATACTTTTAAAGTAAGGAATTATATGTTGAGTAACATTTCTTTCATGAATTTGAAATGTGTTTTTTCTTACAGTTCCATACTTATATTCAGTTAACCAAGTATTTAAATAAAGTTCTAAAGTAATGTCTGTTTGTTCAAATCCTTCTGATATATTACGTTCTTCATTTATGGCTGCTATTTGAGCTTCTTTTTTTGTTTTAAAGCCTGATTTAGATTTTAGTTTATGTTTTTGAGTGAATGGATCTTTATATGATATACGGTATTCCCATTTCTCTCCTCTTTTCCGAAATGTAGCCATTTAAAATTCATCCTACCTTTCACTTAACATTCAATTATTTTTTTTGTCGTTCCAAAACATAGCTTCCATCACCCTTAAAATTTTTATTTTCTCTTCCTTATCAAGAGGAACTCCATTAAACTTGATTTCTGTTTCATCATCTTCAAGGATTTCTTTGAAATCATGATGAGTATCCTTAGATAGTGAAGATTTGTTGCCCTCTAAACTTTCTTTTGCCTTCTCCAGAACATTAATAAATTCCTGAATAAACTCTTTGTCATAATGTTCTTCACATATTTCTAAGATATTAGAAGGAGTGTGTTCAAAATCTAAACTAATTTTCTTGTATAGATGTGTTGCTTCTTGTTGAATTGCATTTTTTGTGTCACTGTTAAATTGTCCATTATGTGACATCATCCTCAAAATAACCTTAAGTTCTTCGTAAAGTCGCTTGCATTCCATGTCATCATCTGTAGCACCTAATATAAAACTAGAACTAACTCCAAGCGCTTTTGCAATTGAAGTTAATGTTTCGACACTTGGATTATACCTATCACGCTCAACATCAGCTAAATATGACCTTGAAAGGTTAGCACGACCTGATAATTCTACTTGAGTGTATCCACGCTCTTTACGAATTTTCTTAATATTACTTCCTATCGACACTTTATTTACACCTTCTTCTCTTGTCGGCATATCCGACATTTGTTTCTATTATACAGATGAGATGTCGGTTTTACAAGTCGCTAAATGACGGAAATACAAGTAATTATTAGGAAAAAGACGAAAATACAAGTATTAAGGTGCTAATATCTACAAAATTCTCAATTTTACCTCTAATTCCTATTTTACATAATGTCGTGAATACTGTACATTCTAAATAAGGGAGGTGATAATATATGAACAAAAAAAAGATTGGAGCAATGATTCAAAAATATCGTAAAGAACAGCAGCTTAAACAACATGAATTATCCACTACTACAGGGTTATCAAGAAATTATATATCAGATATTGAAAATGGTAGATATGCTCCTAGCGTAGATGCATTGTTGAAGTTGGCAACTGCATTGGATGTTGATTTAAACATGTTAAAGATGACGGAAATACAAGATAAAAAATATTTGGCAGAAGAAGAAAGTAAGGTGGTGATAGATAATGTTATCTGTTCAAGTAGATGAAAAGGAAGTGAGAAAACTATGTAAGCAAAAAATTGTTGAACTCATTAAAGAAGTCGATGCAGAATACGTTTTTTGGGATACTGCTGAATTAAAACGACGTACCTGTATGAGTTGGAGCAGTATACAAGATACGTTTTTCTTTGATCCAAGATTCATCAAAAGGAAGGTGGGTCAAAAGTGGTATTTCCCCGCAAGAGCAACAAGAAAATTTCTTGAAACATGGTTAGAGGAACAACCGTAATTTTTTTACTCTCTAAACTATGAAAACATACACAGGTGTATCAAATAAATTGCTTTATCGGATGTGTAAAAAAGGAGAAATACCACATATAAGACTTGGTGATAAAGATTCACAAAAACCAAGAATAATATTTAGAAAAAGTACTCTAGATAAGTGGATGTGGGAACAAGAGAGATTGAACTATAAAGAGAGTGATGAAGTTGATTAGAAAACTTTATTAGAGGAAGGTGAAACAATGAATAAATTAAACATTATCCATCGAGACGGAAAATTATTAGCGGATAGTCGAAAAGTAGCAAAGTTAATAAATACACGTCATTCAGATTTACTTGGAAAGATCGATACTTACATTAAACATTTAACCAACGGAAAATTCCGTTCGTTAGATTACTTCCTACCAAGTACTTATGAAGATGAAAAAGGGCAGGAAAGACGTTGCTTCTTAATTACAAAAAGAGGTTGCGAAATGATTGCAAACAAACTTACAGGGGAAAAGGGAGTTCATTTTACAGCAGCATATGTTGAGAAGTTTGAAGAAATGGAAAATTATCTTCAAAACAACAAACCAACATTAACAGAAAGTCAGGCAATGGCAGCAGTATTAAGAAACACTGCTGATATGATGGACAAGCTACCAAAGATGGAACAAAAGTTTGATCAAAAAATAGAAACTATTGATCAGAAGATTGAAGCTCAAATTACACTTACACAATATGAACAAATGAAACTAAGAAGAAAGGTAGCGAGTAGGGTAACTGACTTTTCTAATGATAAAGATGAACGAAAATATTTGTTCCCCGAACTATACAGAGAAATCTATGATCGTTGGGGAGTGCCATCATACAGGGATGTATTAAGAAAAGATTTAAAAATAGTTATGAAATTCATTGAGGGTTGGGTTCCTAAAAGGAGAGATGAAGAGAAAGGAGAGATAGCATGAAACGTTCATACCACATATATGAATGCCATGCTTGCATTGTAGTCTTTGGAGTAGAGCAAGCATTTGAAGATCAGTGTAATGTATATTGTCCAGTCTGTGGAACTGATACACACATGAATGGTCTTGGTGAAGGGGAAATGGAAGAAAGTGAGATTAAATGAGAGGAGAGATAGCATGAATAATAAATATGAAATTAATGAAGAAGTAATCAAACCAATTCAAGGAAGCATTCGGAGGGCACATGAGATTACTGAGTATGCAAAACAGAAAAAATGGACAGCGCAAGAATTAAAAGCAGCTATTGTGATATTATCCACATTCAAATTTTAGTTGAAAGGGGTGAGCAATATGAATTTAGATAGATTTTCACAAAGTTATGAAACGCCAGTTATTGAAACAGTAGATGACATAAATAATTGTGGGTGTGGTAAACAAGCTGAATGGTTAGTTTATGAAGATAAACAACCTCATTGCTCTGAATGTTTTAGAGAAGCAACTGAGTGCGGTGAAATGGTGGAGGTGCAATACTTATGTGCGTAATCTGTATGAATAATATGGTGGCAGACACTTTAAAACAAATCAGTAAACAGTTAGTTGCTCAAATAGATGAATACATTCAGAGTTATCCATCAGAACCAAAAATATTATTGATGGAAATAGACGATAACAAAGAATTATGGATGTTAAACAATGGATGGAAAAGCATGAGTTTTGAATATGAACATGTTGAATTTAGTTTCTTGCAATTATGTAATTTTATCGAATTATTACATGGAGTTGAAGCAGAAAAGAAGTTTGTTGCTGAGATCACAGAGGAAGTAAGAAAGATAACTGAGGGTAGAGTTAAAGTGTTTGTCTATCAATGTATGGAAGACGAAAAAGAAATAGCGAGCTGCGCCAACAGCATCGCCTAACTTAAAAATAAAATGTTGAACCCATAGTAACAGATAGTTTTCAAATTGTAAATATCAGGAGGTTAAAAATGTCAAATAATCAATTGGAAATCATTCATTCTAAATTAGATTCATTACTTGAGCCAAAACAGGAAGCAATGCCAACAAACTTTAATAAAACAAGGTTTTTGCAGAACTGTATGGTTGTTTTGCAGGACACGAAAGACATTGAAAAGTGTGACGCTCAAAGCGTTGCACGAACAATGTTGAAAGGTGCTTTTCTTGGTTTAGATTTTTTCAATAAAGAATGTTATGCAATCACTTATGCGGGTAAAGTCCAGTTTCAGACTGATTACAAAGGTGAGAAGAAACTTGCTAAAAAGTACAGTGTACGTCCAGTTATAGATATATATGCGAAGCTAATTCAAGATGGTGACGAACTCGAAGAAGAAATTAAGGACGGAAAACAAGTTATTAACTTTAAACCTTTGACGCTTAATGATGGAGAGATCAAAGGCGCTTTAGCTGTTGCTCTATTTGAAGATAACGGAATGATTTATGAAGTTATGACAACGGCGGAAATTGAAGATTGAAGATACACGTAAAAACTATTCAAAACAAGCATGTGGAAGGGGAGTGTCTTAAATGCCATATATCGCTTGTGAAGAAATGAATTTCTATTGGGATAAAAAAGAAGTCACAGAGTTTGAACATATGTGGAAACAAGGATTATGTATTACAGATATTGCAAAAGCATTTAAAAGACATCCAAATGATGTTGTATTACTGGTTCTTGATCGCAGGAAGAAACAGAAGATTCAGCCACGTAAAGGTGGGTTGCAAGGAAATAGTATGAGAGGGGTAAGTTGATGAAAATTGAAGGACTAGGTGAAGTGGTGGATGGTCAAAGGACATTTATAGTCTTTGCGACGGATAAAGAACTAAGGTTGCTGACCGAGAAGCATAATGATTATAGCAAATCGTTGAATATCGGTGATGAAATCAACATTCATGAAAAATATGAAAAAGTAAGGGAACTCCATCAGACAGCAAACAAAGTGATTAACCATATAGACAAACTTCGGAATGTGATTATAGATACTGATTTAGTCGATGTGGAAAGGGGTGATTCGGAATGATTAAATTTACTGTATTAGGGGAACCAGTCGCACAAGGTAGACCAAGAGCTTCAGCAAAAGGTGGATTTGTTAGAATGTATGACCCTAAAAAATCAAGGGATTTCAAAGACTATGTAAAGTTAGCTGCTTCGGAACATGCACCCGAAAAGTTACTAGAGGGCGCACTTCATATGAAAGTTAAAGTATATAAACCTAGTCTCAAAAGCTTTAGTAAAAAGAAGAAATTACAGGCTGAAAACGGTGAATTAAGACCATTAACTAAACCTGATGTAGATAACTATGTTAAGGGAATAAAAGACGCACTAAATAAAGTGATATGGAATGATGATAGCCAAGTGATTGAGCTTGAAGTTAGTAAGTGGTACAGCGAAAAACCAAGAGTTGAAATTGAAATTAAGGAGGCAATTTAAATGAGTTACATTCATTTCAAACCAGTAGTAAAAAAAGTAAATGTTAAACCGGGTGGAGTTCAAGAAATTGTATTAGAGGTAACAGATGATGGACTGAAAGGGCAATTAGAATCTCTTTGTGGAATGGTAGACCAAAAGGTGGAGGTATCTTTAAACTCGCAAATTATCACTTACAAGGTAACGATTGATGCAAGTACAAATAAACCAGTGACGGAGTACACAGTCGATGAAAATGGAGAAATTAAAGAAGTAGAAAAAGGTGAACAAACACAGCTTGATTTAGGTATACCACCAGAGAAGAATAAAACCAAGGAAGAGAAGAAGGAAGCAGATAAAGATGTTATAGATGAATTTATTATGAGTGGATTAGCACCTAAACATGATGAATATGATTTTGAATCTTTAATCAAAAGACTTCACGAAGGCGAAACCTATATGAAACTAGCAAATGAATTGGAATTATCCTCTGGAAAGATAGTCGAGATTATAGATGAATATAGAAAGTCTGTAGCTCCACATGCAACAAAATGGGACGAATGGAGACAGTCCAAAGGTGAAACAGATGAACCAACAGCAGAGGAAAAAGAAGAGACAGAAGAACAGGCAGAGGAAACGGATACTAAAGATGATAAAGAAGATGGGGCGGCGTAAGCTGCTCCTTATAGGAGGTAGTGATCATGGGATGTAATTACCCTAAATGCAATGAAAAATCATCTAAAAGATGTACGTTAGTACATTTATGTCAACAACATTATGAAATGATAGATAAAGAAACCAATGATTATTATCGTCCTACACAAGAAATGAAATATGAAGAGAGAAAACACTTCAATCAAATTAAACATTTAATTCCTTGGAGAGCGAGTTAATTTGTGAGTTTTAAATAATAGGAGGGTAAGAACAATGGAAGTTAAACGAAATTATTTCTTTTTGAACTTCTCATAAAAGAGATAAATAACAAGACATATTGCAAGCAAGGTAAAAGTCGGAGCGAATCCAATAATATTACCTATAATCTCCAATGTGAGTTGAAAAATAAAAAGACATAGCGCAAGAAGTAAGGCTTTTTTGGGATTGAATGGTTTATTGAAAAAAAAATGAGCAGCTCCATATATGACGCTAAATTTTAAGTAGTAAATAACATCCGCTATGTCCATAAGTTTCCCCTTAATATCATTATTTGTTTAATGATAAGTGAAGGTTTAACAATGGGACAAGCGTTAAATAATGGGAGATTAACAAAAGAATAAGAAGGTGAGGGAATGGAACAACTACTAAAACAGTATAAAGATACTAGAAGGTCATTAACTCAGCTAAAAGATAAAACGACTAAAAAACATGAACGTGAAATCATAGGCAGCATGATATCAGATTGTGAATATGTCATAAGGTGGATAGAGAAGGGTGGAGAACCCGGGACAGTCCGAGGGATAGAAAGAAGGTCAGTATATCAAAATACAAAGGTTTGGGATCCGTTGTGGATGCAATCATTTGTTTCTCCTGAATCACATGGAGGGTTTACAAAGATAACTGATTTTGAACGGTTTCAGATAGAGGATGCTTTATCAACTCTTTCAGATAGAGAAAGACAATGCTTTACACTACACTATGGATTGTGCTTCAGCATGAGTCAGATAGCAAATGAATTAGCAGTGACTAAAGCTTCAGTGCAAGAATATTTAGATCGTGCTGATAAAAAAATAAATGATTCTAAGTCTAACAGTCTATTCCTTGTGGGGTAGGCTGTTTTATTAATTATTGTTATAGCTAACTATCATAAAATTCTGAATATTTTAATTTATTTATTCGACAATATACGACAATTTTTTCTATATACAGGTAAATGGTGGGGTTATATACTAAAACAAACAATCAACGTAGGAGGAGAGAAAGAAAAAATGAAAAATAAGTATTTTAAATTCATTCTAATTGCTGTAATTTTTTCATTGGTTTTGAGTTCTTCTTTCATATTCGCAAATGAAAACGAAGAACCAAACCAAGAGCAGATCATTGAAAATGATCAAAGTGAAGAAAAAGAAAAGAAAGACAAAAAGGATAAGGTAAAAGTTAAATTACCAAATAATAAATATAAGTGGGAAAAATGGCCTGAAATCTTTTCTATAGAAGATTCTTTCCCAGGATCTGATCCAGAAGAAGCACTTAGACAGTTTGAAGAACTTCAAGCTGAAACAGAATCTTACAAAAATTTATTAGGTTTTAATGGGAACTATTACACTGGATTAATCGAAGGTGATTCTATTGTTCTTCTTGAAGATACTGTTAATGTATCGACTAAGGGTAATTGGTCTGTAATGGGATTAGTTAGAAATGAAACAACTGAATTGGTTGAAAGCATTGAAGTAGAAGCACAGTTAATTGCTGAAAGTGGAGAAGTATTGACTACTATTTCAGAAAAAGCATTAGTTGATTCGATACGTCCTGGTGAACCAACACCATTTGTTCTTGAATCAGAAGTAGGTGTTAACGATGTTAGTTCTATTATCTGGGATGTAAAAGAAACAAAAAAAAATAAAAAATTATATAGAGACTTCGAGGTTTCAACTACATATGAGATACCGTATGGACCATTAGAGTATAAAGGAACTGAACGCAATGATGGAGGTTTAAGTTATGGGTTAGGGACATCTTTTACAAATGAATCAGGAGAAAAAATTAAAATTGTAGAGTTAACAGTAGCATGGAATGATGAGAACGGTAAAATAGTATGGTTAGAGAATTCTTACTTTGATTTAAAATTTCACAAAGATGGATTAGATAGTGGATTTGCTGCGCATTTTGAAGATATTGTTGTAACTAATCCTGATATTGCACCATTATTAAGCGAATATCAATACAATTTGTGGGTAGTTGGAGAAAAATAAGATTTGATGTTTTGATTTACAAACATTGCAAATAATGAGTATTCCTGTTTACTGAGCAGTTGATAAATGATACGCTTGAATCACAAGAAGCATTTAACTCCTCATTTAACGATGCTACTAAAATGGATTTTGTAAATGGAAAAATTGGTAGGGATTATGCAATAAAGTTTCCAAACTTATCATATCGAGATGCCTTTGAAGAATCATTAAAAATTTCACAGGATGATAAAGTAGAAATAATAGAATTAGTTACAAATATTAATCAAGTTAATTCTGATGTAGAGAATCTAGCATATTTGTATAATAAAGATGCAATAGGATATGAACCAGTTGCTAGTTTTGGATTAGAACCTTTTGTAGATGTATTATATGCAGCGGAAATAGCACTTGATAAATACAATATTCCTAGCAGTGAATTAAACAAATATGAATTAGCAACATTAGCTATAGTTGTTACGTATTATGAAGCTGGAAATGAAAACAGTGATGATGCTCCATCACCTATGGCAGTTAGTAGGGGCGATGGTAATAATGCAGCATTATGGTCATTTAATGATTATTCAACAAGTAACCCATATGTAAGAGCTCATTGGAATCCAGGAATTGGTCTATGGCAAATTGACGATTTCAGTTGGGCTGGTGAAAGTGCTACACATGAAAGAATTAACACTGAAACCTCTGCTACAATTGCAGTTGATAGATTAGCGGCAAATTGGTATAAAGTTGATGGTACATTTGATTACAATAGAGAATATGCTTGGAAAGACTGGTATGGTTGTAAAAATACAACATGGGCAATCAATCTACCTAGGTGCGAAAACTTATTTGATGATTTATATAATGAAAATCAAATTAATATATCCCTTGATCCTACAGTATCAAGAACTGGAGGAATGATATCAGATAGTAGTTGTAAAGTTGGAGAAACAATTAATTATTATGAATCTGTTCCATGTTATTATGTAGATATGGAAAATATTGAAGGTTCTACTGTGGGTTATACGAATGATAATGGTGGTGGGAATCAAAACCCTAAACCATTACCATTTTATAACTTTACATTAAGCTATTATGAATACCGTTCATGGTTAAAATATGAAACAGGATACAATATAGATATTGATGCAATTAGAATATTAGGAGAAAATTCTCGAGAAGGTTTGGAGTGGAGAGATGATAGTCTATTTCTCTCAAGATAGATTAATATAATATATTCACTTAAAAGAGTCCCAAAAGGGGCTCTTTTTGTCATACGTTTGCCACTATATAGTGAGAGGATAAAAACAAAAGGGCGCTGATAAACAACGCTCTTTTTTATATTCCAGCCCATAGATAAGAGTCCAAGCAATTTCATTAGATTGTTCATAAGATATAGGGATAAATTAATGAGTTGGGAGGTAAGGTTATGGGATTAAAAGAAGAACCTTTTGTTGTGGTTCAAAGTTTTTCAATCGAAGATCCTTATAATATATTTAATCCAGAGCCAAATTTGATAATTCTTGATCCAAATGATCCAACAGAAGTGCTTTGCATTGATGTTTGCATCAACCAACCAGATAAAACACAAGTTTCTATTGATTCGATGACACAAATTGCAGTACGAGCTGGTTCGTTTATTGTGGATTTTGAAGTGCTTTATGAAATCGTAGCTAATGACACTGTAATTGCAAGAATCAATGATGAAATGAGTTACCAATCTGCTATTGATATTGGGAGACATACAAACTTTCCTAACTTTTCTGTAGTAGATAAGAATCCAAGAGCAGGAAACAATACGTATAAACTTATATGTACTAATTTAGCGGGAGATCCTTCTTCTATATTAGCTGCTTCCCGAAGTCTAAAAGCCACAGTAATACCATTATAGAACTAAAGTTTAAAAATATAATTATATGATTAAATGGATAACAGAAAGGACGTAGAAATACGTCTTTTTTTGTTGGGAAAATATCATCCACTTATGCTAGGGGAGGGAAGCAGGATGAAAAACAAGTAAATAAACAGCACTTGTGTGGAATATGCCACAAGGGAAAATTGTTTTTTTGAGTGTAGGAGAAACAACGAGCAATTTATTTTTTTAAATGCTAAATATAATATATTTTCAAAAAAATATATAATACGACATGAGTCGACAACATATGCTAGCTTTTATCTTATAATAGTTTTAGTTGATCAACTAGAAAAATAAAAATTGAAAGGTTGGTAGGAGTTTATATGATTAAAAGTCATAATTTTAAATTAGTATTCTATATTTTATTAGTAATGGCAATAACAATAAGTATCGTATTTCCATATTCTTATGGAAATCAAGATGTTTTTGCAGCTCAAGATAATGTTGAAAAAGAGATTGAGAAAAATATTAAATTTAGAGAAAAGATTGGTTTGAATAGTAACTATGAATATGTCGAATCTTTAGTAAAAAACAAGTTAGAGCATAAAGAAAAATTTAGTTATATATTTTCAGATGACGAATACAATTCTATAAATGATAGATTTGCAATGCAATCTGACGATATTCCTAAAATTCAGGAGTATATTGAAGAGAACTTAAAAGATGTATATGGTGGCTTGTATATCGATCAAAAGGATAAAGGAATAATAAATATAGGTTTTACCAAGGATATAACTTCAGATAAAAAAAAGGAAATAAAAGAGCTATACGGAGATTCTAATAAAATCAAATTTTATAAAACTGAATTGACTGAAGAAAGAAGTCTTTCATTAATTGAGGAAATTATTTCATATAAATCATATTTTGAAAATGAAGGGATTGATATAGTTTCAATCTCAAATGATTTAAAAAGTGGGAAAATTATTATTGGGATAAAAAATTTAGAGGATAATAAAACCTTAAAAATATTTGAGATATTTGATAAGAAATATTTAAAAGTTATTGAAGATAATGAGGAAAAATTAGGTGAAGTTACTTCCAAGTCTAAATTGAGACCAATACCAGGAGGAGCATTTATTCAAACTTCAGGAGCTCAAGGATGCACAGTAGGTTTTTCAGCTTTTGATAGAACTGACAGTAAAATGAAGTTGGTTACCGCTGGTCATTGTTTTTTAGAGTCTGGCACAACAGGTAGTTGGTATCAAGGAGGAACCACAAGTACATATAAAATTGGTACTTATTCTGATCACAATATTGATGGTAAGGCAGATGCCGGTCTAATTACTTTAACAGAGAATAATTTGACTTACTGGGTATATGGAAACGGTGATACAGAATATATAAACTTATTAGGTATAGAGAGTGAATATATAGTAGGTGGAGTAGCATGTATAAGCGCTGGGAATTCTAATGATATATCTTGTGGTACAATTATAAATGCTAATAAAACAGTAGATTTTGTTACTTCTGGAGTTTCTTATACAATAAGTGATATGGCACAAACTAATTATACGGCTGTATATGGAGATAGCGGAGGTACAATTTTTGATTGGGATAAAGATCTTTTAGGAATTCACTCTGGAGGACAATCCGCTGAATATTTTACAAAAGCTAGAAATGTTTTAGCGGAATTTAACTTAAATTTAATTTTTGGTGGTCCTAAATAACAGTAAAATAATAATGATTAAGTGCCCCTCCACAAGATAAGATATAGGGGCACTTTAAATTGAGGTGGTGAGGAATTTGTGAGATCTTATTTGTTTACTTTATTTATTCTAGTGGCTTTAATACTTTCTGGGTGTTCTGAAGATAATATTGATCCCCAAATTAAGAATAAGAGCATATCTTCATCTAACCTAGATTTGAAAATTAATACTCCTACTGTCGTAAAAAAGAAAAATTCTTTTATAATAAAGACATCATTACTATACAATGGTAGTGAAGAAATCGAATTATTTAGTGGAGACCCGATTATTCGAGTGTACATCTATGATGAAAAAGGAATGGATGTTAGAGGGTTAGAATATAGTGACTTAGGAGTAAATAGAAAATTAAAACCTGGTGAAAGCATAGATATTAAAGAAGAGATTAGAATTAAAGATCCTGGTGAGTATGAAATAGTTATACAAACTACTGAGTTGGAAATAAATGGTCAACTCATTGATGGAATTGGATATGAGAAATATATAAAAGAATTAAAGAAAAATAAACCAAATGTACCAGATTGGTATGTGGAAGCACAAAAAAGTAAAATAATAATTGATGACTTAGTTTTAACAGTGAAATAAAATCTCATATATTTCAAGCACTCATAGTAGTGCTTTTTATTTTGTCTAAAACGGAGTTGATAACATGAAAATACAAACTGTACCAATAAATAAAATTAACCCTGCACCATATAATCCAAGAATAGACTTAAAACCTGGTGATGTAGAGTATGAAAAGATAAAATCATCCATTGAAGAATTTGGCGTGTTACAACCATTAATATGGAATCAGATAACAGGTAATTTGGTAGGAGGACATCAAAGGTTTAAGGTATTGATGGAACAAGGGGTAAAAGAAGTTGAATGTGTCATTGTAGAAATGGATGAAATAAAGGAGAAGGCTGCTAATTTAGCTTTAAATAAAGTTCAAGGTCATTGGGATCAATTAAAACTTGAAAGTTTATTAAGTGAATTAGATGGCGTAATTGATCTTGATATTACTGGATTCAATCAAGGTGAACTAGATGAGATCTTAAAAGTAGGAGAATTTAAAACTGGTGATATTTCAGACAACATGATAAATGATATTGAGTCGTTAACAATGTATCTTAGAGAGTATTGGGATTTAGGTAATGAACCTATCTCCAATATGGTCTATGTTCTAGAGAAAAATGGATTTATTGTAACATCATTACCTACCAATACAAAGAAGGTTGATGCTTGCAGTAATTTACAAGTTGTAAAATCAGAAGAAAAGTGTATTGTTGTGTTGGGTAACGATAAAAGGACAGCAGTTCGTAGACAATTTGATTGTGCACATGAGTTAGGACATTTAATTATGCACAAATGGGCTTTGGACATGGAAACAATATCGCGTGAAGAATACAAAATTATAGAGAAACAAGCGGATCAATTCGCTTCCAGTTTCTTATTACCCAAAGAAGCATTTTTAAATGATTTAATAAAGCCGAATAAGATTGAATATTATATTGAACTCAAAAAGAAGTGGAAAGTATCTATTCAAGCTATGATTATTCGTGCCTACCACTTGGATGCAATAAGTTATAATCAATATCAATATTTAATGAGACAGATTGGTTTCCATAAATGGAGAACAAAAGAGCCTTTAGATGACGAAATTCCTATTCCTGAACCAACTGCATTAAATAAAGCTGTGAACTTAATTATTAACCATATTGACTCCAAGACAGTTTTTAAAAGAAATAAATATGAATCAAGAGAAGACAGAATTATTGTTAGGATTAGAAAAAGGAACGCTATCTGAAAAGAAAGAAGAAAATGATTTGGTCATAGAACTGAAAACTGACAAACAAAAAGTTCAAGCATGAACCAAGCAAAAAATAAATAAAGAGAAAGAGAGGCTGGGACATAAGTTGAAATCTAGCTGGTTTTTGTACAATAAGCATAATTAAAACCGCATGAAATCAAGGTTTATAAATTTGATTTCATGCGGTTTATTCATTTTTGCTGGGTTTTGTCCCAGCCTCTTTTTTTGTTTTTGTCTAGGGATAACTCAGTAAGAAAATATTATGTAGATCAACAGGAAATACACATATTATGCATTAATTTCATGGACATTACAGTTATACTATATTATTCTATCAAAAGTTATTACATAATTTACTATAAGGTGGTAGAAAGATGAAGAAGTCATTTAAATTATTATTTTCAATTGTTTTAGCTATGGTGATGTTGTTATCTGCTGTTCCTGTTTTTGCAGCAGAAGAAGGTGTTTGGACAGAGGTTGCTAGTATGAATCAAAGTAGGAATAATCATGAGACACAAGTTATTAATGGGAAGATATACGCAATAGGTGGGTATGGTTTGGATGGCTATTCATCAAGTGTAGAGGTATATGATTCTGTAAATGATGTATGGACAGAGGTTGCTAGTATGAATCAAGCTAGAAATACTTTCAACTTAGAGACTCTAAATGGAAAACTTTATGTGATAGGTGGATACGATAACAACATATCCTTATCATCTGTAGAAATGTATGATCCGGATACAGACTCATGGACAGAAGTAGCTAGTATGAATCAAGGAAGGCATTTGTTTCAAACAGAAATAGTTGGAGGTAAGATATATGCAATCGGTGGGAATGGCTTATCGTCTGTAGAAGTATATGACCCAGTGACAAATATATGGACACAAGTTGCAAGTATGAACTACAAAAGAGTAGACTTTCAGACTGAAGTAATTAAAAGTAAAATATATGCAATTGGTGGAAATGATATCAATGGTGCTCTTTCAACCGTAGAAGTGTATGATCCATTAACAGATACATGGATAGAAGTAGCTAGTTTAAATCAGGGAAGGTATAGATATCAAACAGAAGTAATTGATAGTAAAATATATGTAATAGGTGGTTATGTTGGATCTTCTGAATCTCTTACAAGTGTTGAAATATATGACCCGGTGACAGATATATGGACAGAGGGTGGGAGTATGAACCAAGGTAGAAATGACCATGAGACACAATTTATTAATAGAGAAATTTATGCGATTGGTGGAGGTAGTAATAACGGTACTCTTTCAAGTGTAGAGGTATATGACCCGGCGACAGACTCATGGACAGAAGTAGCGAGTATGAATTTTGAAAGAACGGCTTATCGAGCAGAAGTGATAGATGGGAAAATCTATGCCATAGGTGGATATGGTAATGGTACTTTATCAAGTGTAGAAGTATATAACACTAATTCAATCCCTAGTACTCCATTAAATCTAACAGCTACAGCGGGAGATTCACAAATAACTCTTTCATGGGATCTAGTAGAAAGTGCTGAAGGTTATACAATTAAAAGATCAACAACACAAGGTGGTCAATATGACATTATAGCAGAAAGCGTAACGGAGACATCTTACCTTGATTCAGACGTGGTAAATGGAACAACTTATTATTATGTAGTATCCGCAGTAAACTCAGCAGGAGAAAGCGAAAATTCAAACGAAGCTTCCGCAACACCTGAAGCCTCAGTAGTCATAAATAACAATAGAGCAATATTAGTGATTGTATTAGAAAACGGACAAGAGAAAGAATATGATTTAACTATGAGTGAAGTTGAGGACTTTATTAACTGGTATCAAAGTAAATTAACAGTAGCATATGCCATAGAAAAAACAGGTAATGTTGGACCATTCTTAAACAGAACAGATTATATCATTCATGATAATATACTAACGTTTGAAGTGAATGAGTATGAAGTAACTCAATAATATATATCGTTTAAGGGGAGTCCCGAAAGGGGCTCTTTTTGTCATACGTTTGCCACTATATAATAAGAGGATAAATATAGGGTGCTGATAAACAGCGCTCTTTTTTACATTCCAGCCCATAGATAAGAGTCCAAGCAACTACATTGGATTGTTCATAAGATAGAACGAAGGATAATCTAATGAGTTAGGAGGGTAAGGATATGGGACTTAAAGAAGAACCTTTTGTAGTTTTTGATACAGTTTCAGCATTAGATCCATATGGGGGGGAAGGATCAATTACAATACTACTAGATAATGTGATAATTACTCCAATACCTGTTACCCTGCTGTCTGTTGATGTGTGTGTCAGACAACCTGAGAGAACACAGGTATTACTTGATTCTTTCTTTCAAAACGCTATCACAATAAGTGGTGGAGACGGGGTTATCGGAGTTCTTTATCAACTCCAGCGAAATGACACACCTATTGCAGAAATAAATGATTTAATGGATTATGCTGATGTTAATGATGGAAGACATACAAACTTTCCAAGCCTTTCTTTAGTTGATAAGACACCAGATCGTGGAATAAATAAGTATCAACTGAAAGTTGTGCAGTTGATAATAAATATAACGGTACTCAATAGTATTTACATTGGCTCCAGAAGCCTAAAAGCCACAGTAATACCATTATAGAACTAAAGTTTAAAAATATAATTATATGATTAAACGGTTAACAGAAAGGACGTAGAGATACGTCTTTTTTACATTCCAGCCCATAGATAAGAGTCCAAGCAACTATTATAGATTATTCATAAGATAAGAAAAAGAATAATCTAATGAGTTGGGAGGTTAGTTTATGGGGCTAGAAAAAGGACCTTTTGTTGTTGCAAAAAGCGTTTCAGTAGAAGGGGATCCATATAATCCTGATACTCAAGGTGTAATCTTACTTCCTACTGATGGATCATTTGTAGATGTTCTTACCATAGATGTATGTGTCAAACAACCACTCAAAACAAGAGTTATTATTGATTCAATGACACAAATTGCAGTAATTACAGCTGATGGGACTTTTGAAGTGAAATATGAGCTTCTACGTAAGAGTAGTGGTAATAGCGATGTACTTGCAACAATTAATGATGAAATGGACTATCAGATCACTAACTTAAGAAGACATACAAACTTTCCAAACTTTCCTATAGTCGATAAGAACCCAAGTCATGGAATCAATACGTATGTGCTTAGATGTACAGATTTGAAATGTATGATTGAATTCCCTCCGCGTGTTGCATCTCGAAGCTTAAAAGCCACAGTAATAACATTATAGAACTACAGTTTAAAAATATAATTATATGATTAAATGGATAACAGAAAGGACCTAGAAATACGTCTTTTTTTGTTGGGAAAATATCATCCACTTATGCTAGGGGAGGGAAGCAGGATGATAAACAATTAAATAACTCATTATTGATATATACTCTGTTCCTGCCTAATTACGTCCTCCTTTGGTCGTGATCCCAGCGATTAAGAAACAGATCGGGAGCGCTAGCGGTGAGCGTTAATAATCACCGTAAAAATAGAAAGTCCCTATCAAGATTACTCTCAATAAGGACTAATACAAACAACTTGCTTTTATATTATTCCAATTACTAAATAAACTAATCATATCAAAAGAGAGAATAAATTATTAAATTTGAATAATATACAAGCTCTTCTCCATATATTTACACTGTTGAAAAAATACAATATAATTACACTATTTACCAGCTGGGGGGTGTAATAATGAAAAAACTATTGGTAGTAGTTGTAGCAGCTTTTATATTTGCTGTAGGGATGACAGGAAATGCCGATGCTTCAGGAGGGAAGAAAGATCCACCACAAGTGCAGTCATAGACAATTAATTTTAAGCACTCTTTATGGGTGCTTTTTATTATGTCTGCAAAAACTCAAACCAATATTTGGAGGTGAGGTGATGACTTAAATGAACTGGGAAGAGATAAGGAAAGAATATGAAACAACAGATATCACCTTAAAGGCATTAGCTGAAAAGTACGGTATTAAATCTGGAACATTAAAGAGTAGAAAGAGCAGAGAAAAATGGAAGAAAGATGCAACCTTAAAGAAAAAGGATGCAAAAAAGGTTGCAAAGGATGCATCCAAGAAAACCAAATCAAATGAAGTAGTAGAAAGCCTTGTTGAATCGGATGAATTAACCGATAAACAAAGGCTTTTTTGTATTTACTATATTAAATCCTTCAATGCTACTCAAGCAGCAATAAATGCAGGATATGCAGCAGATAGCGCTCATGTTGAAGGGAATAGGTTGCTAAGAAATGCTAAGGTTGCAGAAGAAATAAAATACCTAAAGGGAGCAATGGCTCAAAAGGTATTTTTAGATGCAATGGATGTCTTGAATGAGTATATCAAAATGGCTTTTGCTGACATTACAGACTTCATTACTTTCTATAGGAAAGACATTGTAACAGGTGAAGTTGAAGCTCTGTTAAATTCAGATGATCTAAGTGTAAAAGATATAGTTCCTATGCTGCAATCATCAAATGAGGTCTATTTCAAAGATATGGATCAAGTAGACGGAAGAATGATAAGTGAAGTGAAGAAAAGCAAAGACGGTATTTCAATCAAACTCCATGACAAGATGAAGGCACTAGAGAAGTTAGAAAGATACTTTGATCTATTACCAGATCAACATAAACGAATGATTGAAACTGCTAAATCAGAACTGGACCAGAAGAAATATGAACTGGATAAACGCAGAGTAGAACTAAGTGAACGAGAGCAACAAAACAAGGAGTGGTAGCATGGCGAAACATAAAGTCTTGGATAGATTCTATAACTCCGATAAGTGGAAAACATTTAGGTTAGGTTTGATTAATGAAAGAGGTAATAAGTGTTCACGATGTAAACAGACCATAGCAATATCAAAAGAAATCATAGGCCATCATAAAATAGAACTCACACCAGAGAATGTACATGACCACAACATAAGCTTAAATCCTGACTTAGTAGACTTAGTGTGCTTTGACTGCCATAACATATTGCATAACCGTTTCGGATATAAAGCAGAAAAGAAAGTATATCTTGTATATGGTCCACCATTAGCAGGAAAGCAAGCATTTGTAAAACGACATGTACAACGAGGGGATATCATCATTGATATGGATAGGTTATATTCTGCTGTTTCAATGCAGCCTGAGTATGATAAGCCTGACAACCTCTTGATGAATGTGAGAGGGATCTACAATCAGTTACTAGACAATATCAAAGTAAGACATGGCAAGTGGTATAACGCATGGATCATAGGAGGGTATGCAGATAAGTATAAGCGAGAGAAGGTTATTAATGATTTAGGAGCTGAACCTATATTCCTTGATGTAAGTAAAGAGGAATGCTTACAACGTTTAGCAGTAGATGAAGAGAGACAGTACAGGCAGGATGAATGGCAAGGATACATCGAGAAGTGGTTTGAACATTATGTGGAGTGAGGTGTGAGTAGTGAAGGAATTAAAGGCAAGCGTAAGTGTAAAGGATACCAATGCATTTAAACAACTATTAGCTATACTGTTATTTGCTTATGAGAATGCAAGCGATGATGTTAAGCGAGTGATAGAAGATAGACTTCATACAATTACTAAATATATTCATTGTGAATGGAAGGATGGGATGGAAGATGAGTGAAGAGCCTAAAGACAATGAAATCAGAAAATATAAAGTCATACTTAAAAATGATCAGGTAATTGAAGTGACAGGAGATGTGGAATTATTCAGTGAGGAGAGTCCTCGTGTGAACATGTTTAAAATAGAGCATTGTTTTAATGCCAAGGATGTTTTATATATCACGAGGGTTTAAAAGTTGTTCATATTGGCATTAGTGGAATTTTTGTTAGACATTATATACGTCCAATCAAATAATGATTATAACTCATATTATACTTTAACATTAAAATTATGAAAGGGTGTTAATAATATGGGTTTTTTTGATGATTCGATATGTGAATGTTGTGTATGTCCAATGCAATGTGTATTAGATCAATTAAAAGATGAAACAGTGAGTATAATCACAACAACAGATGAAATTGAAAATTCAGAAATAATAGAAGTGAAAAATTTTATTTTAACTATTTTTAATAATGATGAGCAAGAGAATGAATATTTGCCAGTTTGCAATGTATCTGCTGTTACATTTTCATCTTCTAAGCAAGTTAATTTAAAACCAAGTAGGAAAAGTAAAAAGGGTGAATGCAGTTGTTGTGAAGATCCAACAAATGATTTTTTAAATTCTCGAAGCAAAACTGAGTTATTACGAATTAGATATTTAAATGGTGTGAATACCGGTTCTATTGCGGATTTAGGAGAGGGTATTGTCATTTTACAAGATCCAAGTGAACCTCTTTTACATGCTATATCTATTTGTAATATAAATAATATATCACCTGGCTCACCTGACTGAAAGCCAGTCAGGCTAAAGTACTTAAGCCCCCCCCATCAAAATTCAAGACTACAAACCTAGAAGACCGAACGATTTACACACAGACCTAAAATTATGAAATTGACTGGAGGTTTTTTGAATTGATACGAAAAGTGGAATTTATAAGAGAGAACATGAGAAATTAACCGATATATTCAAAGATGTTGAGGAATCCAAGAGGAAGTTAGTTGAAGGACTGATTGACGATGCAGCTTACCTTAAGGCCGAAAATGTGATTCTAAAAGAGGTACTATATTAAGTAGTTCTATGGATCCATCTGCTTGTGTTTCTACACGTTCGTTAAACACTATTTATTAATCTATACATATCCAGCGAGGTCTTCGAGCCACAGTGATACCATTATAGACCTAAAGTTTGAAAATAAAATTTTATAGTTAAACGAGAAGGGCGCACATAAGAGCTCTTTTTTATGTATATACCCATAGATAAGAGTCCAAGCAACTCCATTAGATTATTCATAAGATAGTGTGAAATGATATTTTAATCTAAGAAGTTGGGAGGTTAATTTATGGGGTTAAATAAAGGACCTTTTGTTGTTGATCAAAGTGTTTCAGTAGATGATCCCTATGATCGGAACGATCCAGATGTAATTTCTATTCCTACTCCTGGTGATTCTGAAGAAGTCCTTACTGTTGATGTGTGTGTTAAACAACCGCATAAAACTCAAGTATTGCTTGACTCCATGGTTCAGGTTGCTGTTCGAGCAACATTGTCACCATTTCCAGTTAATGTTACCTTTGTAGTAGAATATGAGTTAGAACGTAATGGAACTACGATTGCTTCAATTACTAATGAAATGGATTACTTGGCAGTAGGCAGCACACCTGGAGTCAATGGAAGGCATAATAACTTTCCTAATTTTCCTTTAGTCGATGAAAATCCAAATCAAGGAAACAACACCTATGTATTAAGATGCACAAATTTTAGTCCTAATCCCTCTCCGTTTATTACAATAGGCTCTCGAAGTCTAAAAGCTAGTCTGTTTGAATGCTAGATACCAATTTAAAAATAAAATTTTATATTTAAACGGTTAACAGAAAGGACGTAGAAATACGTTCTTTTTAATTTGCGAGTTGGAGTGTAAAAACACCTATTTATTTAACCTATCCGCATTCGTACAATCATAAAAAAATAAGAATCATAAAATGAATCAATCCCAACTTAAATTATCTGTGAAAACCAAGGAGTTACTTGTTTTAATTCCCTTGTTTTTTTTGTACCAATGTCTAGGGGTACCAGTCCAAGCGAACTGATCAGAATGTTCATAAGATATTGTAAAATGATAATTTAATGAGTTGGGAGGTAATGATTGTGGGGTTAAAAGAAGAACCTTTTGTTGTTTATGATACGGTTTCAGCATTAGATCCATACGGGGGGAAGGATCAATTACAATACTACTAGATAATGTTATAATTACTCCAATACCTGTTACCCTGCTGTCTGTTGATGTGTGTGTCAGACAACCTGAGAGAACACAGGTATTACTTGATTCTTTCTTTCAAAACGCTATCACAATAAGTGGTGGAGACGGGGTTATCGGAGTTCTTTATCAACTCCAGCGAAATGACACACCTATTGCAGAAATAAATGATTTAATGGATTATGCTGATGTTAATGATGGAAGACATACAAACTTTCCAAGCCTTTCTTTAGTTGATAAGACACCAGATCGTGGAATAAATAAGTATCAACTGAAAGTTGTGCAGTTGATATTAAGTATACCCGTACTCAATAGTATTTACGTTGGCTCCCGAAGTCTAAAAGCCACAGTAATAACA
Organism: Chengkuizengella axinellae; assembly: GCF_030730905.1. Taxonomy (GTDB): domain Bacteria; phylum Bacillota; class Bacilli; order Paenibacillales; family KCTC-33759; genus Chengkuizengella; species Chengkuizengella axinellae. The sequence goes on from NZ_JAVAMP010000002.1 coordinate 470,721, forward strand.
TTATAGAACTAAAGTTTAAAAATAAAATTTTATGATTAAACGAGAAGGGTGCTGATAAACAGCGCTCTTTTTTCTCCAGCCCATAGATAAGAGTCCAAGCAACTACATTAGACTGTTCATAAGATATAAGATAGTTTAATGAGTTGGTAGTAGGGCTATGGGACTTAAACAAGAGCCTTTTGTTGTGCCTCAAAGCGTTTCAGTAGTTGATCCGTATGATTTTCTAAATGACCAGAGAATAATTCCTTTAACGGGTGGTCCTCAAACAGTAATGGAAAAATTGATTATGAACCTAAAGTAGGAATAAGGTTAGTAAAGTTGACATATTTAACACAAGAGCTGTTGAACTTGTTAAGACCCTAGATGAAATTTCTCCATATGATCGAGATAGGATGCATCCTTAGGTTACATGTATACATTTTCTCAACTTAACTCTTTGGAGGGGAACTGTACTTAAAGAGGAAGATATGGAATTGGATTGGTTTAAAAACATGAATTCTGAGACTCAAAAAGATACAATGAGAGGTTTGTTTTTTGAAACAGTTAGTATTCGTAAATAATAGATTGTTCAGCTCTATGAAAGCTATGTCTGGTTTATAATACTTTATGAACTACATGTATTCACTTTTTTTCTCTAATGAAAACAGAAATAAAAACAACCCAGAAAACTAGTATTAATAAGTGACATAAAACAATATACATTGATAGTTTAGAACCTGATTTTAACATGATTACTATATATTCATATTCGTTGAGTCCTGGTCCTCTATTAAGCGCTTGAAAAATGATTGCAAGAGGAAGAGTAAACGTACTAATTAAAGTTAAAAGTGAAAAATATTTCACTTTTTTTCTAGAAAAGTTAGATGTTGCAATTAAATATGTAAAGAATAAAAATGAATAATGTGTAACCAACAACCACAAAGGAATATTTTCATAAAACAATTGACCTTAACCTCCATTTTAAGTTTATTCTAACATAACAACTAGTACTATAGGTTACACTAATTACCTTTTGTAGTGTAATTTAACTTATCTCAGTCATTTAAAAAGTGAGGTGTTTATGATGAAAATGGTTTTAATGTCTCTTTTATTGTGTCTTACAGTTTTCAATGTTTCTGAAAGTTTAGATGATAATACTTTGAGTTGTAAAACATATCCAATATGTGTGTTGGAATAATAAATTTAACAATAAAGAGACACTCACGATATGACATCGTAGGGTTTTTTACATTCCAGCCCCGTGGACACCAGTCCATACCAGCTACATTAGATTAGATTGTTCATAAGATAAATGAATAATGAATGGTTCCAAGGAGGGTATGACTGTAACTGTACTCTGTTTTGAAATTGTCTATGGATACCAGTCCAATCAAATTCATTACATGGTACATAAGATAAAATGTACGGATAATTTAATGTTGGGAGGTGAAGTTATGGGATTGGATAGAGTACCTTTTATTGTAGCTGATACTGTTTCAGTAGATGACCCATATACTTTTGACCCAAATGTAATTCAGCTTCCTTTTGATGGTACACCTGTTGATGTGCTTTCAGTCGATGTGTGTGTATCACATAAAACACAGATTAAACTTGATACCATGGCTCAAATTGCTGTATTAGGTCTTACTATGATAGATCAAACTTTTGAAGTAACATATCAAATCATTCGAAATGATGATTGTGTTTCAATGATCAGTGATGAAATGGATTATGATTCTGTAGTTGATGGAAGACATATGAATTTTCCAAATTTCCCTTTAGTGGACAAAAATCCAAGTCTAGGAATGAATACGTATCATCTTAGGTGCACAAGTGTAATTACTCCAACCGTTGGCTTTGTTTTTGTTGGTTCCCGAAGTCTGAAAGCAACAGTATTTACATTGTAGAGCTACGGTTTTTAAAAAAGTATTATGATTAAACGGTTAAAGAAAGGACGTAGAAATACGTCTTTTTGTGTTGAGACAATCATTTCTTACTAAATATCTTGTTGAAGGAATTAAATTGAATAGGCAGACATCCACTCGCTTAGTCTAATATCTACATAAGTTGTGAAAAGGAATTATTTGATTTGCAATTCTTTATTATAAATACAAGGAGTGGAATAAATGAAAAGAGTTAAAGGTGAAGATGCAAGAGATTTTGTCAAAGCTTTTAGGAGAGTTTATTTTTTAAATAGAGGTGAATTTTATGCCATCGATTTTAGGAGTAGCCAAAGTCATTAATGTTTCTAGTGGTGCGTTGTTGCGCACAGGTGATTCAATTCAGATAACACCTGTAGAATACACAAAAGCATATGCTGGTAGTGGTTGTTTTAATAGAGGAGATTTACCAAGAACAAATAATTTTATAAGTACAACCAATACAATTGATGCTGATATTAAAGATCAAACTCAAGATAATTTCGGAATTGAGGATAGTGTCTTCCCGTATTTATTTGTTTAAAGGTAAAGTTCATAAAAAGGAAATATTTTATATAAAATTGAACCAGTCGCTATGAAATTAAAGAAAACCTTGGTTCATGCCAAGGTTTTCTCGAGAGGGATAAAGTCTGTTCTTCTTCTTATTTAGTTCATAAATTCGTGTTATCTTCTAAAATTATAAATAGATAAGTCTGACTCTCTTGGACCTTTTAATGATTTTTTTTCTTCTGATTTCTCAAATTGCTCATAAAGATGATGTCTCTTTCTTTCATGATAGCTAGGCAACTTAAAATCCCCATATCCATATAAATCCATGTTCTCACTCCTACAGTATTTTTATTTTTTTATAACAACACAATAGCACAAAAATATTTTGCTTCAGTAAATGAAATGTAAAATTTTTGTGCCTTAATAATGTATGAACAGAATTTCATTTTGATTATACTTTTTTACTATTTTTTGTAAAATTCAACGAATGTCTATATTTAATCTGAATGAATGATTGGACTAAAGATTCATTCAGATTCGCGTTGATATCATAGTAAAGCATAAAAAGAGGCTGGGACATAAGTTGAAATCTAGCTGGTTTTTGTACAATAAGCATAATTAAAACCGCATGAAATCAAGGTTTATAAATTTGATTTCATGCGGTTTATTCATTTTTGCTGGGTTTTGTCCCAGCCTCTTTTTATAAAAGTGCTTATATTAAGTTGTGCTATTAACTAATGTCTCTAAATAACCCAACAACTTTTCCTAAAATTGTAACTTCATTCAGTATAATTGGGTCCATTGTTGAATTTTCTGGTTGCAATCGAATATGATTTGACTCTTTGAAAAACCTCTTTACCGTTGCTTCATTGTCTTCTGTCATTGCAACTACAATTTCACCGTTGCTTGCAGATTGCTGTTGTCTTACGATGACATAATCCCCATCATGGATACCTGCTTCAATCATACTTTCACCTACAATTTGAAGCATAAATACATTGTAATCACCAACATAATGAGTAGGAAGAGGAAAGTATTCTTCAATATTTTCTGTTGCAAGTATTGGAAGACCTGCTGTAACTTTTCCGATTAAAGGAACCTGTGCAACAGATGAAGTGATAATCGCTGCATCTTCCTCATTTAAAATTTCGATAGCTCGTGGTTTTGTGGGATCTCTTCGAATGAATCCTTTTTTTTCTAATCTTTCTAAATGACCATGCACTGTAGAACTAGATGCTAAACCCACCGCTTCACCGATTTCCCGAACGGAAGGAGGGTAGCCTTTTTTTCGCACCTCATCTTTAATAAAATCCAATATGGCTTCTTGTCTAGCAGACAACTTGTTCAATTGTATTCCCTCCCCAAGTAATGTACATAATTATGAACGATCTATGTTTTAATTTCGAACGATGTGCATTTGTCATGTATTTCTTATGTAGTATGTTTATCTTGAAAATAAAAGTCTCACATTCATGAGAATTTGCTTTATTAAAGTATAACATAGAACGTTATTTCGCACAAACGTAAGTTCGAAAAATACATTGACACAAACAATTGTTCGTGTTATCCTCTTTTTAGAACAAATGTTTGGAGGGAGAAAATTATGCATTTAATTTATAAAAGCAATGTTATAAATACCAAAGGTGCATTTCAGACTACAAGTCAAAATAAATCCAGCTTTAATAGAAAAAGGTTATTGATCATGAGCTTAATCACTATAATCGCAACTTTTTGCTTTATGTTTGGCGCTATTATTAACGTTTTTGCAGCAGAGGGAACAGGTGAAGTTCAGTTTCCACAAGAAGATAGAATCATAATACATGTTCAGTCAGGTGATACTCTATGGAGTATAGCTAAATTACATAGATCAGAAACAATAGACATAAGAGATTTTATTTATAAAATAAAAGATGAAAATGGGTTGAAGAGCAGTAATCTCTCCATTGGACAAACAATAATGATTCCAAAAATCGCGAAATAAATTTAAATATAGGTCAATTCTAAAGTAAATGAGGAATAATAGTGAATATTAGATGGTATTGAATAAGGAGTTTTTACAGAGATGGATAAAATGATTTCATTAACAAAGAATGAAGCACGCCGTTTCCTTTCCTCTTATCATGGTTTTAGAGCTTCTAATCAACAATTAGGAAAACAAGGGATTATTGATTATATTCGACGTGTTGGGTGTATTCAATTTGATCCATTAAATGTTGTAGGATTTAATCAAGAATTGGTACTTCAATCTAGAATTCATGATTTCAAACCAGAAATGTTAACTAACTTATTATATAAGGATAGGGTATTGATCGACGGATGGGATAAAAACATGTCCATATATCTTACGGAGGATTGGCCATATTTTTCTAGATTTAGAGAGCGAAAGAGGGAGCAATTAAGCACTGTACCGGAAGTAAAGGAAATTAGGCAGGATGTGCTTAAATTGATTAAAGATACAGGTCCTATAACATCAAAAGATTTATCCTATGATCAGATCATTGAATGGCCATGGGCACCTACTAGACTATCAAGAGCAGTTCTAGAAAGCTTATATTTTGTGGGAGATTTAATTATTTATAACAAAAATCGAACTCGTAAAATATACGATCTTACAGAAAGAAATATCCCTAGTTATCTTTTAAGCCGAGAGGATCCTAATCAAACGTTTGATCAATATGTGGATTGGTATGTAATGAGGCGTATTGGAGCCATTGGTCTACTGTGGGATAGATCTGGGGACGCATGGTTAGGGATTAGAGGGATGAAAAGTTCTGATCGAAAGAAATCCTTCCAACGATTAATTGAAGCTGGAAACTTAATTAAAGTATCAATAGACGGAATTTCCAATACATTTTATATGAGAAAATATGATGCGAAATTTCTAATACAATCTGATGATCAAAGTTATTCAGCAATTCTTGCTCCTTTAGATAATATGTTGTGGGATCGTAAACAAATCAAGGAACTTTTTGGTTTTGAGTACATTTGGGAGGTTTATAAACCTATTAATGAACGTCGTTACGGTTATTATGTACTTCCATTATTATGTAATGATCGTTTTGTAGCGAGATTTGAACCTGCCTTGGATACAGAAAGTAAGACACTGATTATAAAAAATTGGTGGTGGGAGCCTGATCTTGAAATCACCGAACAACTTAAATACGACTTAATAAAATGTTTTCATAGGTTTCTTGGATTTTTAGGTGCCGCACATATTTCTGTTGATTCTAGACTCTCTAAAAAGAAGTATCTGAAATGGTTAGAACTATGAAAATAAGATGAATCTGAGGAAGTAATAACGAAAAGAGAATAAATGTTTAAACTGTTTCAACACCCCTGCTTGACATTTTTTTTTTGAAATGTCAAAGTAATGAGGTAGATAGGGGGATTAAATGGTATGAACAGTGATCAAATTAACAGAATAAACGAGCTTGCTAGAAAAAAGAAAGCAGTTGGTTTGAATGCTCAAGAAACGAAGGAACAACAAAAGTTACGTCAGGAATATTTAAAATCCTTTAGAAAAAACTTTAGAGCACAATTGGATAATATCGAAATTGTAGATGATGAAAAGTAATTTGCATACTTTCAACTTCATTTTTGATAGAAAACCAATCAGAGCTTTTTTGTAATATACGAAAAAGAACAAGATCATAATGTGATCTTGTTCTTTTTATATCATTAGGTATACAATAAAAAATATATAAAATGATGAATAAATATTCATTCAATTGTCAAAGGAGGACTAAGATGGAGCATAGATTGCTTGGGAAAAGTGGTTTAGCAGTTTCGAAACTATGTTTAGGAACGATGACATTTGGACACACAACGAGTGAAAAAGATTCGATCGATATGATGCATCGCTTTTTAGACAGAGGAGGCAACTTTTTAGATACAGCAGATGTTTATGTACAAGGTAAGTCAGAAGAGATAGTGGGAAAAGCTATTGAGGATCGTCGTTCTGAAATAGTATTAGCTACAAAGGTAAGATTTCAAACAGGAAAAGATTTGAATAGCGCTGGATTGTCTCGTAAACATATTATGAATGGAGTAGAGGCAAGTTTAAAACGTTTGAAAACGGATTACATTGACCTTTATCAAGTACATGTCTGGGATGAATTTACACCTGTAGAAGAAACATTACGAGCTTTGGATGATCTTGTAACCTCTGGAAAAGTTAGATACATAGGATGTTCCAACTTTTTAGCATGGCAATTAATGAAATCATTATGTTATAGTGATTTTAATAGATTTGTCAGATATATATCCATTCAACCTCAGTATAGTCTTGTCAGTAGGGAGATGGATAGAGAGGTATTACCTTTGTGTATAGAAGAGAATGTAGGCGTTATGCCTTGGGCTGCAATTGGCAGTGGGTTTTTATCGGGAAAATACAAAAAAGGTGTTCAGCCTAGTGAAGGTAGACTCCATAAAGCAATGGGCGAATCCTCTTGGCAAAATCGCAATACGGAAAAGAATTGGAAGATCCTTGATACTGTAGTAGAAATTGCAGAACAGCGAGGTGCATCACCAGCACAGGTTGCTTTAAACTGGCTTCTTGATAAAAAAGGGATTACATCTCCGATATTTGGTGCAAATACGCTAGATCAATTTGAAGAAAATATGGGAACGCTTGATTGGAAATTAACTGCTGACGAGTGGAATGAGCTTGATAAAATCAGTGCTCTGGATGATGAATATCCTAATCGATTTATTGATAAATTCAAAAGAACTTTAACTCTTGATTTATCAAAATAAAAAGATAAAAGTTATGATAAAGAATATACTTGAAATGGGTGAGTGGAAAGATGACTATAAAAGCTGTGATTTTTGATTTGGATGATACTTTACTTTGGGATGATCGTTGTGTGAAGGAAGCATTTGAAGTTACTTGTGAGTCCGTAAAGCAACATTATGATATTGATTCAGTAAAATTAGAAGAGGCTGTTCGACAAGAGGCAAGAGCATTGTATGAATCTTATGAGACTTTTGAATATACAAAAAATATTGGCATTAATCCCTTTGAAGCTTTATGGGGGAATTTTAATGATGAAAATGAACATTTCAGTCGATTGAAACAAATAGCACCTGAGTATCGTAAGGAAGCATGGACCAGAGGATTAAAGGTTATAGGAATTGATGATTTACAGTTAGGTGAAACGCTTGGTGAGTTGTTCCCAAGTGAAAGACGTGCGAGGACTTATGTATATGATGCGACATATCCAACATTAGACATACTAAAAGAAAATCATAAGTTAATGCTTTTAACGAATGGATCTCCAGATATTCAAAATGAAAAATTAGCTGCTTTGCCGAAGTTGACACCATATATGGATCAAATCATGGTATCTGGAAGTTTTGGTCAAGGAAAACCATCACCTGCAATATTTGAACATGCTATGAGTCTTTTAGGAATTGAAGCACATGAAGGTATCATGGTTGGAGATAAGCTAACAACAGATATAAAAGGTGCATTAAGTGTGGGTATGAAATGTGTATGGGTTAATCGTAAAAACATGGAACCTTCCGATAAAATCAAACCAGACTATGAAATAAAGGAATTAAATGAACTTCATGAAGTTATAGAATCTATCAATCAAAAAGCATTATTATAAAGGGTTGATTCCAAAAGGACGCCATACATCTAACTTGATTATAACAGATGTATGGCTCTTTGTTATGTTCTGTATTTAATAGGTTGGTATCCAATTTTTGATGATTTTAATTTACTCTCGATTAATATATGTTATAATGAATTGTTTTCTTAGTATTATTTTTAAATATTAATGATTAATCAAGTTTTATATAAATTAAATATATGTACAGGCATATTAATTTAAATGTTAGGAGTTAGGGAATCGTGAGTCTTTTAACTGTAGAAGATTTAAGTCATACGTTTGGAGAACGAGTTTTATTTAAAAATGTTTCATTCAGATTACTTCCAGGAGAACATGTTGGACTTGTAGGGGCAAATGGCGTAGGGAAATCTACTTTAATGAATATATTAACAGGACAAGTTTTAAAGGATACTGGAAAAGTGGAATGGACACCAAAGGTGAACTACGGATATTTAGATCAGCATACAAAATTAACACCTGGAAAAACAATGCGTGATGTGTTAAAAGACGCATTCTTACCTTTATTAGAGAAAGAAAGAAAGTTAAACAAAATTACAGAGGAAATGGCCGAGGCTTCACCTGAGAGATTAGAAGAGTTGTTGGAAGAAATGGGTGAGATTCAGGAACGGTTAGAAAACAGCGGATTTTATCTTTTAGATAATAAAGTTGAAGAAATGGCTAATGGTCTAGGTTTATCTGCGATTGGATTGGATCGTGATGTTTCTGAATTAAGTGGTGGACAGAGGACAAAAGTATTGTTGGCTAAGCTTCTGTTAGAACAGCCAGCAGTGCTTTTATTAGATGAACCTACAAACTATTTGGATACTGAACACATCGAATGGTTAACTACCTATTTGAGAGAATATCCATCAGCCTTTATGCTTATCTCTCATGATACGGAGTTTATGAATAAAGTGGTAGGTGTCATATATCATTTGGAGTTTTCAAAACTAACAAGGTATACTGCAAATTATGAAAAGTTTCTACAAATGGCTGAACTTAATAAAAATCAACATATTGATGCTTATGAAAAGCAACAGGAATATATCAAGAAGCAAGAGGATTTTATTCAACGAAATAAAGCTAGATACTCAACATCTGGAAGAGCAAAAAGTAGGCAAAAACAATTAAATCGTCTTGATCGTATTGACCGACCAGAAATGGCCATGAAGCCAACGTTTGTTTTTAAAGAAGGACGTGCAAGCGGGAAAACTGTGTTTGAAGCTGAAGGTTTACAAATAGGTTATGACCGACCTTTGCTGCCCGAAATGAATATGCTCATTGAACGTAAAGATAAAATTGCTATTGTGGGATGTAATGGAGTAGGGAAATCCACGCTGTTAAAAACAATGCTAGGTCTAATCAAACCTTACAGTGGGAAGACACATCAAGGGGACTTTTTGATCCCTGCCTATTTTGAACAAGAAGTAAAAGTTGGTCATCTTACTCCAATTGATGATGTATGGAATGAGTTTCCTAACATGAATCAGAATGAAGTACGAGGAGCACTAGCGCGATGTGGCTTGAAAAAAGAGCACATATCAAGACCCTTAAATAAATTAAGTGGTGGAGAACAAGCAAAAGTGCGCTTATGTAAATTATTAATGAGAGAAAGCAACTGGATTGCTTTTGATGAGCCAACGAACCATCTAGATGTTGTTGCAAAAGAAGAATTGAAACGTGCGCTAAAGGAATATCAAGGTACGATAGTGCTTGTATGCCATGAACCTGAGTTTTATGAAGACTGGATTACAAAGGTTTGGAATGTTGAAGAGTGGGCACAAAGCGGTTCCTTGCAAAGATAATATAAATGTAGAAAATGAAGAAAAATATTGAAAGTAGGGTTATTACATGATTTCAGCAAATAATATATCTCTTCGATATGGCAAAAGAGCCTTGTTTGAAGATGTGAACATTAAGTTTACACCAGGTAATTGTTACGGTTTGATCGGTGCCAATGGAGCTGGGAAGTCCACATTTTTAAAGATTTTATCTGGTGAGTTAGAGCCAAATAAAGGAACGATTAATATTACACCTGGTGAAAGACTTGCAGTATTGAAACAGAATCATTATGAATATGATGAGTACGAAGTTTTAAAAACAGTAATGATGGGCCATAGTCAACTTTATAACATAATGGTTGAAAAAGATGCGATTTACGCAAAACCAGATTTTTCTGATGAAGATGGAATGCGAGCAGCTGAACTTGAAGGAGAGTTTGCAGAATTAGATGGTTGGCAAGCTGAGGCTGATGCTGGTGAATTATTAATTGGATTAGGGATTGGAAAAGAGTTACATGATCTAAAGATGTCAGAGCTTAGTGGAAATGATAAAGTTCGTGTTTTATTAGCGCAAGCCTTATTCGGCAACCCAAATATATTATTGCTGGACGAACCTACGAACCATTTAAATTTAGAGTCTATACAGTGGCTTGAAAACTTTTTAGCTAAATTTGATGGCACTGTGATTGTAGTTTCTCATGATCGTCACTTTTTAAATCAAGTTTGTACACACATTGCAGATATTGATTTTGGGAAAATAGAGCTTTATGTCGGTAACTATGATTTTTGGTATGAATCAAGTCAATTGGCATTAAAGCTAATGCAAGAAAAGAATAAAAAAACAGAAGAGAAACGAAAAGAATTAGAAGCGTTTATTGCTCGATTCAGTGCAAATGCATCAAAATCCAAACAAGCAACATCACGCAGTAAACAATTAGAGAAGCTGAAGTTGGAAGATATTAGACCTTCTAATCGAAAATATCCTTTTGTTAATTTTAAATCAGAAAGAGAAGCCGGGAAACAATTATTATTTATTGAAGATTTAACGGTTTCTTTAGAAAATGATTTAGTATTGGACAAAATAAATTTAGTTGTAAATAAAGGTGATAAAATTGCCTTTGTAGGACCAAATGGAATACCAAAAACAACTTTATTTAATACATTAATGGGTGAAATGGAACCAGCTGAAGGCTCTTATACTTGGGGAGTAACCACTTCACAAGCATATTTTCCAAAGGATAACTCAGAATATTTTGATGTAGATTTAAACTTAGTGGATTGGCTGCGTCAATATTCTAAGGATCAAGATGAGTCATTCATTCGTGGCTTTTTAGGAAGAATGTTGTTTTCTGGTGAAGAAGCATTGAAAAAATGTAATGTTTTATCAGGAGGAGAAAAGGTTCGTTGCATGTTGTCTAAGATGATGCTTAGTGCTGCAAATGTATTGATATTAGACGAGCCTACCAATCACTTAGACTTAGAATCCATTACAGCCCTAAATAATGGTCTTGTTCAATTTGACGGTACGATGTTGTTTGTGTCTCATGACCATCAATTTATTCAAACAGTAGCCAATCGAATTGTTGAAATTACGCCAAATGGAATTATTGATAGACAAATGAGTTATGATGAGTATTTGGAAAGTACTGAGGTGCAGAATTTACGAGAAAAAATGTACAGTGTATCTCAAGTCTAAGTGGAATTCAGCATAACATCCATGTGATTATTATGATGACTAACACTTTTTGAATCAATAATATAGGGGAATTTCGTTCCTTATAAGGGAACGAAATTCCCCTATTCTAAAACACCGATGTCTTGTAATATAACTTATCCTCAATCTCCTCATCCATTATTTATCATCCAAGCCTACTTTAACCTTGTTATAACTTCTGCGAGAATGTTGAATATTATTATCTTAGTGTTTTGTTTACCTTTGCCTCGTATATTTCTTTACTCCTCTAAAGTTTTTTTCTGTAATGAACTCCAATATGCAATTAAATATGATATAATTCGTCTATGATAATCGTTCTTATTTAAAAAAAAGGATTATAAGAGACTGATATTCATCTCTTTACAATTCCGACAAATTTGGTAGACTATATAGAAAATCACATTTAGGTGATACTGGAGACAGTAGTGCTCCTTGAAATCATCGAACGGACATATATTGAAGCGGAGTGGAAGGAAAATGAGTAAAATATCAATTCAAGAACAATTAAAAAAGAAAATTCTTATATTAGATGGCGCTATGGGTACGATGATACAGCAAGCAGATTTGAAACCTGAAGATTTTGGTGGAGAGGAATTGGATGGTTGTAATGAAATGCTTGTATTAACTCAACCTGAATTGATCTCTAACATCCATGAGAAATATTTAGAAGCAGGTTCGGATATTATTGAAACAAATACCTTTGGATCAGCAAGTGTCGTTTTGGCAGAGTATGATCTTCAAGATCGTGCAAGAGAATTAAGCATAGAAGCAGCAAAACTTGCAGTAGAGGCTGTGAATAAATATTCGACTCCTGAGTGGCCTCGTTATGCAGCAGGAGCTATGGGTCCAACGACAAAAACACTGTCTGTTACAGGTGGTATCACTTTTCAAGAGTTGGAAGACAGTTATCATGAACAGGCTATAGCACTAATTGAAGGTGGAGTAGATGTATTATTGCTTGAAACATCGCAAGATACGTTAAATGTAAAAGCAGCCAGCATTGGAATTCAACGTGCTTTTGAAAAACTAGGAAAAAAAATACCTGTCATGATTTCTGGTACGATTGAGCCAATGGGTACAACGTTAGCTGGTCAAAACATCGAATCATTTTATATATCATTGGAGCACTTAGAACCTGTATCCATTGGACTGAATTGTGCAACAGGTCCTGAATTTATGCGAGATCATATTCGAAGCCTTTCCCAAATAGCTGATACTGCAATAAGCTGTTATCCTAACGCAGGATTACCTGATGAAGACGGTCATTATCACGAATCACCTGAATCTTTAGCAGCTAAAATGGCAGGCTTTGCTGAACAAGGTTGGTTAAATATTGCAGGAGGATGTTGTGGAACTACTCCAGAACATATTCGAGTATTATCTGAAACAATGCAATCATTTACACCACGTTCACAAACAGGTAAACATTTAGCAGCCGTATCAGGGATTGAAACAGTTTATATCGACACTGATAGCAGACCTTATATGGTTGGGGAAAGAACGAATGTGCTTGGATCAAGGAAATTCAAAAGACTTATCGCTGAGGGTAAGTTTGAAGAAGCCTCTGAAATCGCTAGAGCACAAGTAAAAGGTGGCGCTCATGTTTTGGACATCTGTTTACAGGATCCAGATCGGGATGAAGTGCAAGACATGGAGAAGTTTTTACAATATGTTGTGAAAAAAGTGAAGGTTCCTTTAGTTATAGATACTACTAGTGCAGATGTTATAGAGCTGTCATTGAAATATTCACAAGGAAAGGCCATTATTAATTCCATTAACCTTGAGGATGGAGAAGAAAAGTTTGAAAACATTGTACCACTTATACATCGATATGGTTCAGCTGTAGTTGTAGGTACGATTGATGAAAGTGGCCAGGCAATCACACGAGAAGGAAAGCTTGAAGTAGCAAAAAGATCGTATGATCTATTGGTCAATAAGTATGGATTAAATCCTAAGGATATTATATTTGATCCATTGGTATTTCCAGTAGGTACAGGGGATGAACAATATATTGGTTCAGCAAAAGAAACGGTTGAAGGAATACGTTTGATTAAAGAAGCGTTGCCAGAATGTCATACTATTTTAGGGCTAAGCAATGTATCCTTTGGATTGCCACCAGCAGGTCGTGAAGTATTAAATGCAGTATATTTGTATCATTGTACAAAAGCAGGCTTGGATTATGCTATAGTAAACACGGAGAAATTAGAGCGTTTTGCATCTATCCCTGAAGATGAACGTCGTTTAGCAGAGGCATTAATCTTCGAAACAAATGATGAAACTCTCGCTGAGTTTGTTGCTTTTTATCGTGAAAAGAAAGTAGAGAAAAAAGAAAAAATCTCAAACTTGTCATTAGAAGAACGTTTGGCTTCCTATATTATTGAGGGAACAAAAGAGGGATTGTTTGCTGATCTAGATAAAGCATTAGAAAAGTACAAACCACTTGATATCATCAATGGTCCATTAATGGACGGGATGGCAGAAGTAGGACGTTTATTTAATAATAATGAATTAATTGTTGCCGAAGTATTGCAAAGTGCAGAAGCTATGAAAGCATCTGTAAGTTATTTAGAACCACATATGGAGACGTCTGAAACTTCTGTAAAGGCGACAATAATGTTAGCCACTGTAAAAGGTGATGTCCACGATATAGGAAAGAATTTAGTAGAAATCATTCTATCCAACAACGGATACAAAATTGTTAATTTAGGTATTAAAGTACCACCAGAACAGTTAATTGAAGCCTATAGGAAAGAAAAACCTGATGCAATCGGTCTTTCCGGATTATTGGTGAAATCTGCACAGCAAATGGTAGTTACCGCACAAGATTTAAAAAATGCAGGAATAGATGTTCCAATCCTTGTAGGAGGAGCCGCACTGAGCCGTAAATTTACGAAAAACAGAATCGGACCGGAATATGATGGATTAGTATTATATGCAAAAGATGCAATGAATGGTTTAGATTTAGCAAATCAGATCAGCGATACAGAGCAACGAGAGGTTCTCATTCAAAAGATGCGTGAACTAAAAGATTCTGATGTGATGGATTCAGGGAAGGACAAAGTGAAGCCTAAGCTCTCTAGAGCAGTACGATCAGATATTTCTCAAGATGCACCTGTGTTTACACCTCCTGATTTAGAGAAACATGTACTAAAAAATTATCCATTGGATCACCTTGTTCCATATGTAAATATGCAAATGTTATTAGGTCATCATTTGGGTTTACGTGGTAAAGTGGATCACCTTATAGAATCTCACGACACGAAGGCTTTGGAGCTGAAAGAAGTCGTAGATCAAATATATAAGGAAGCAATTCACGAGAAGATTATCGAAACACATGGAATGTACAGATTCTATCCCGCACAGTCCAGTGGAAACGATATTTTGATTTATGATCCAAATGATCATTCTAAGATCATTAAAACATTCTCATTCCCTCGTCAGCAGGTTGAACCCTATCTATGTCTTGCAGATTTTCTTAAGTCTGTGGATAGTGGAGTGATGGATTATGTTGGTTTCCTTGTAGTTACAGCAGGAAAAGGGATTAGGGATCTAGCAGAGAAATGGAAGGATCAAGGAGATTATCTTCGATCACATGCTATTCAAGCAGTAGCTTTAGAAACTGCTGAGGCATTTGCCGAACGAATACATCATATAATGAGAGATGTTTGGGGATTCCCAGATGCACCTGATATGACGATGAAAAAGAGACATGGAGCAAGATATCAAGGAATCCGAGTTTCCTTTGGATATCCTGCATGTCCGAATCTAGAAGATCAAGCTCCTTTATTTGAATTGATGAAGCCAGAGGAAATAGGAGTAGAGTTGACAGATGGGTTTATGATGGAGCCTGAAGCATCGGTATCTGCAATGGTGTTCGCTCATCCTCAAGCTAAGTATTTTAGTGTAGATAAAGGATAAACTATTTTTTGGGATATAAACTCAGAATTTGAGTAACAATAATTAGATGAATATTTTAAATAGTAGTTAAATTAAGAGCGTAAATTATTTACGCTCTTTTTATTCAAACATAACATCTCTTAAAAACTCCGATTGAAGTTTTTGTACATTAAATCTGTAGTATAGATCATGGGGGGAATCAAATTTGGAACTGGAATTTTTAGGTACTGTTGCTGGTATGCCTGTACGTGATCGTAATGTAACCTCCATTTGCTTACGACTTTTGCAAGAAAGAGGTAGTGTTTGGCTTTTCGACTGTGGGGAAGGAACACAACATCAAATTTTGAGATCTACAATAAAGTTAAGTAAATTAGAAAAAATATTTATCACACATTTACATGGTGATCATATTTATGGACTGCCAGGTATTTTAACAAGTCGAGCTTATTCAGGAGGAAATTCTCCTTTAACCATTTATGGTCCAAAGGGCATTAGAGATTATGTGACGTCGGTATTATTGATTAGTCAAGCTCATTTAGGATATGATTTACATATAGAGGAAATTCCCGAAAGTTTAAACGAAGGCATTGTCTTTGAGGATGATCAATTTCTAATCGAAACAGCAAAGCTTGAACATCGAATAGACAGTTACGGTTACAGCATTACAGAAAAGGATCAACCGGGTCCATTATTAATTGAAAAACTTCAAAAAGCTGGTATTCCACCAGGACCTCTGTTTTCTCAAATAAAAAAGGGAATTGACATTACATTAGAGAATGGGGAAAAGTTGATTGCGTCTCAATATGTTGGTCCAAAACTCAGAGGAAGAAAAGTTGTTATTATGGGAGATACAAGAATTTGCAATACTTCTCCTCAAATAGCCATGGACGCTGATGTATTAGTTCATGAATCGACATTTACTGAAGATTTATGTGATTTAGCTTATAAGTATTTTCATACAACAGCTTTACAAGCAGCTAAGTTAGCAAGGGATTCTAATGTAGATCAATTAATTCTGACTCATATAAGCTCAAGGTATCAAGATGAAGGTTTAGATCGATTACTTCAAGAAGCGAAAAGTGTTCATGAGAATACGCATATTGCCCATGATTTTTGGATATTTCCTATTAAAAGGAATCATGAATAAGGGGGGATGAGATGCTGATTAAAGTAATACTTTTTTTAACCCTATTTTCTTTCTTAGTAACCTTGTTTATTATTTTGGCCAATATTGAGGATAAAAAGACAAAAAATCAAACCAAAAATTTAAAAAACCAAAACAATGAATTAGAAAATTTTAAAAGATCATCATATATAAATGGAAATGACTATGGTTCAGGTTAATAGGATGTGTATGAAACAAATAAGAGTCCATAAAATATGTGG
The DNA here is from genome assembly GCF_030730905.1 of Chengkuizengella axinellae. Classification (GTDB taxonomy): domain Bacteria; phylum Bacillota; class Bacilli; order Paenibacillales; family KCTC-33759; genus Chengkuizengella; species Chengkuizengella axinellae. The sequence continues at coordinate 487,522 of NZ_JAVAMP010000002.1, forward strand.
ACTCTTATTTGTTTCTATTAGGAGTTTCTTTGTTGTTCTGCTTGAGCTTCGTCCTTTATCTCTTCACGAAATCCTCGGATACTTTCTTTTCTTCGGTCATTCTTTGATTCGATGGCTTGTTGCTCATTGTTTCCCAGTTCATCGCCGAATTCTTCTAAATAATCCTCAGCTTCTCTTAGATTGCCGATCGTATTTTGAACGGCTTCTTGTAATTTTTCCACATTATCATCTCTATTGTCAGGTTTAGCTTTCATAAATGCCTCCTTATTAGAACTTTAATAACATTAATAAGATGTCTAGATTATAAAAGATTTATACAAGAGGCACAGATGAAAAACATTCCATTTTAAACCAAAAAAATCAATTTTCAGTCACAGCCATCAATATTACAACTGGCATTGCTCAAATCTGTTGAATTGAATTTATCACTTTCAGCTTGTATCAACTGTTCAATGGTTTCTTTGGATTGAACACCTTGAAGTCTTTGACCTCCAATGATAAAAGTAGGGATTGAACTGATATGATCTTCCGCCGCTTTTTTAAGGTATGCTTCCAGTTCATTTTTATATTTGCGTGTGTTCAGTGCATTTTCAAATTCATCGGCATCTAGATCAATTTGTTTCACAACTTCCTTTAACACAGCAATATCTCCGATATCTTTTTGTTCCTCCCAAAACATTTTATAAACCATCTCATTATATTCCGTTCCTTTATTGTGCTCTTTTGCATATAAGAATCCTTCATGGATGATAGGGGTTCTGGGGTGTGGTGACATTTCAGGCAGAGACATATTGACATTTAATCGTTCAGCTAATGGTTTTACTGCTTGATCAAATAAGCCTTGCATCTGTTCAGGATATATTGGAGGAGCAGAGCTAGGTCTTAGCTCAAATGGCATCCATCTCACATTCACATTTTTATTTTTTATCGCTTCATTAAAAGTCGCTTTTCCTATATAACAAAAAGGACACACATAATCAGAAAAAACTTTTATTTCAATTGTCATTTGAATCACCTCAACAGTCATTTACTTACAATAAGTAATTTACAATACTTATGAAAATTTGTAAAGTGAAATGTGGGAATAGTTTGTACTTGATACGAATATATATATGATGGGGAAGTGAAGTATATTGTTAGTTAAAGGAGTTTAACTTAGGCTAAATGATGAAATTGATAGAATATTTTAAGCAAAAATTAAATTCCATTCATTGTTTTCTTGGATTGGAAATAACAGATGATTTTATTAAGTTAGTGGAGGTAAAATCGGATAAAGAAAATGGTTTTACAATTCATCAGGCCAATATGAAACCGATTCATGCAAATTTGATCAAAGACGGACTGATTATTAATTTAACAGGAGTCATACATATATTAAAAACGATGGTAAAGGAAATGAATTTAACGACTAATCAAGTCCATTTTATGTTACCAAGTCATCTAGTCCATCTACATTATGTTAAGGTTCCATATATCAGAGTAGATGATATTCATAAATGGATTTACGAAGCAATGAATTCAAATAGAATAATACTTCCATTTAAAGAATCGCATTATGACATTATTAAATTAAATATAGATTCGAATCAAAATACAGAAGTAATTCTGCTCACAGCACAACAAGATGAAATCAAGGTTTATGTTAAAGCATTAGAAGCTGCAGATTTAAAACCGATAAGTATGGAAATCAAAGCATTGTCTTTATATCGACTAATCCATGTTATGGAGTTTATAGATACAGAAAAATCTTTTTTAATCATTGAAATAAATGAGATGGTGGCAGAAATGAGCATATTTGAAAAAGGAACACTTCAATCAATCCGAGTCATCCCTGTGAAGAGATCTTTTCAAAAATACAGCAGTGTTAGAAACTCAGCTAAGGAATCTGTTTCATTTAAAATGGTGGATAAAAATGATGATGTATTTAATTATTTAATTCAAGAGGTGAAAAAGTTTGTTCATCATTATGTTTATTCAATAAATAAGGGGCAGGAAAAGTTTGAGTATATGATTATATCTGGGGATATAAAAGAATTACATGAAATAGGTTATGCATTTAATCAAATGTTTCCATATGAAGTGAAAATCTTAGAAGGTAATTGTTTAGGAGTTCAGGATAAGGATGACTTGTTGCCATTTTTCGCAGTTCCTTTAGGACTAGCCTTGAGGGGGAGACAATAGTGCAAACAATCAATCTATTACCTTACCATAAAAAAATAAGTAGATCGACCATCATCCTTGTAATTTTCATCATGATCATCTATTTTATTAGTTTGCCTATCATGGTCTATATTAGTATAACATATCATAATAAAGTAGAACGATTGTCCAATGAAATGCATCAATTAGAGTTAGATTTAGAAATATTCTTAAATAATCATGCAGGTGAAATAGATGAGAATAATGTAAATCAAAGCACATCGGCATTTCATAAGTTAGAACTTCAAAGCCAAAACAGTTTCAAATTATTTCAAACACTTAACGAATTAAAGAAAAAAAATCCATCTTTACGAATGCTGGGTTTGGCAAATCAAGATGAAACAGATTATATACTTACTTTCCAATTCTTGGATGGAAATTTAAGAATGATTCTGAATGAGTTAAAGTTAATTGAAAAATACGAAATCATTGATCATCTAGAAATTAAAGAAATGACTATAGAAACAATGAAGGATCAGGCTATTGAAACGGAAATAAAAAGTACTTTAGGGACTGCACGTATTGAGGTATTGACCCAGGAAAATTAAAATGAAGAGAGGATGTAAGATGAATAAAACCTGGTGGTTTAAGCAAAAACGAATGATGGTAATCATCTTACTTTCTGGCTTAGCGATCCATCTTGTATTAGCATTAACTTGGATTGTTCCTAAAATAATTCAATCGAGCTACTTAACCAAGCAAATAAAATTTACAGAAGAGCAGTTCATAAAACGCAAGCATGAAACCAATCTTATTATAAATCAGAAACAAATGGATTTTGTTGATGAAGACAAATTTGAAATAGCAAATCAAGAAGATAGTTTAGATTTTACGATCAATTTAAATTTGATTGCCAATAAAAACAACGTAGACATCCATTATATTAAATACAGTCCATCTCAATGGATAGATTATGAACAATACGAGCTCTTAGGACAAACGGTTTCGTTATTTATAACAGGAGGTTTACAAGATATAACTGATTTTATGAATGATCTAGAGAGACTAGAAAAGGTCATACAATTGATGGAATGGGAGACTAAGCGTTCTGATCAAGGTTCAGAACAAGAGGACCAAGGAAATGAAGATGAACTCATTCAACTCCATCTCAAGCTATTCATTCATTATTTTGATTAATTGTTTTAGAATGAGATGATTAATCTTGGACAAAATATAACTTATATTTTTCCATATTGAAGTAAGGGGGAAAGTGTTATGAATTTAACTTCGAAAGACATGGCTACGATCGAACAAGCATTAAATGATGCGATACGTAATTGCAATGGTTATAGAAATTCATTAAATTACCGTGAAGTATTAAACAAATTGCAAAATTTGCCAAGAAATGACAATCAACAGTGTTACGAGGTTACATCTTTAGATGGATTGCGTTATGATTATGATGATTCTAAATAATAAGTCAGTCACAAAAACTCTGATGTTATAAAAAAGCAAGTTGCTTTAAAGAGAAAAAGTAACTTGCCTGTTAGTATATTTATATTTTGGAGTATGAATTACTTTCGAGCTACTATTTTAAATCGCTTAGAATTTGTAACAATACCTTTTTTAGTTTGATTTTCTTCAATAAACTGTTTTAGCAGCTTAAAATCTTCTTTGTCTTTCCCAAAATTCGGAATGATTGGTGTGTGTGTCAATAAAAATATAAGATCATCTTCGGTCTCATAATATTCCGCTACATTGTACTCATATGCTTTTACTTCAGAGAAACCAATTTCTTTTAACTCGTTGAGATAACGATTTTTAAGTTCGCCATCCTTCTTATGAATTGTTCCGCGTCCAAATTTCTCCATCAAGTTATATTTGTCATGTTCACTTACTTGTTGAGTGAAAAAAGTCCCATTCTCTTTTAAGACCCTAGCAACTTCTGACGTACTGAATGGAGAGTGACGGCAGGATATAACATTAAAAAACTGGTTTGGAAATTGTATGTTATCTGCATTCATTTGAAAAAAAGCTGCATTTTCGTATGGAGAATTTAATACATTTTTTTGTGCTGTATCAACCATAGAATGTGATAAATCTATTCCTATTAACATCATTGCTGAGGATGCGATTTCTAATAGACTTTCTCCTCCACCAGTTCCGATATCAAGTAATACATCAGACTTTTTAAGCTCTTTGGTGACATCTTGGTAAAAATCCCATGTTTCTTCTTCCGTTTTACATTTCATTTGACTAAAATCCCAGCCATTTGTTTTACCGACTTTATCATAAAATTTTTCATAATCTAATTCATTCATTATTTTGTTCCACCTTTAAATAGAGTAATAGATAGTCTACGCCTACATTTACTTAGTGTGATTTTTATGTTCCAGAACCGTAAAAATAACAAAAACATCCTAATCTATAGTTTATTAAAAGAATGTCGGTCTAATACTAGACCATTCTCAGTCCTGAAACTAGTTACTTCGAACAATATGGAAAGTCATCCAGTTCACCCCATTTAAAAAGATAGAATATATTATAGTTGGATTGGTGCAAATTGTAAACACCTCTCATTTCCTAGGAAATGAGAGGTGAAAGATAAATTCATAGTTTCTCCTATGAAGCAGTGTTAAGATAAAGATATAAAAACAAGAAAATACAATAAAGGTGAAGTTATGAACAAAAAGAACGCTGCTGTAATTGTATTTGCAGTTGTCATTGGTTTTATTGTTTTCTTCAGTTATGTACCAATGAATGAAGGGGGGGGGGTTAAAAGTTCCATATGATAATGGAGTGTTCGAGGCAAAATCATCTGATTTGCCTATATTAAATGCCTTTATTGAAGGAATGGGAATTGAACTTGAAACGGAAACGAACTGTATGAACATAGATGAATTAAATTCAACAGGTTCAAGTGATTATTATTTACTTCGTTATGGTTGTGCTGTCAAGTTGCGAGATTTCTTACTAATAAAACAAAACCAACAACGGATAGATAGTTTACACTTAGAGTTTGGCCTGTTTCAAGAGGTCAAATTATCACCAGATGGTAAAAATCTAGCTTTTTTGTTTGCTAGGAATGAAATGAATCGGGTGATAAGAAGTAATATTTTAATAATGGATGTAGAAAATTTTATAGAATTGGAACTAGAAAATGAAATACAAGCGTTTGAGTATCCTATACTTGATTATCAATGGGTTGATAATGGAACAATTCAGGTTATGATTCCAGAATTAGAGGAGTATAGCTTTGATCAAATTGATAAATGGAATCATTCTTCTGAGGCAAATAAACAAGTTAAACAGCTAAATATTAAAATAAAAGATAGTTCTGCCTAAAAAAAATTGGGATATTTTCTATCCATTATTAACAAAAAACCATGGACGAAAAGTCCATGGTTTTTTGTATCTATTTATTAAAAACCAGTTGCTTGTGCTTTTTTGAGTTGGGTGACAAGCTCCTGATCTATTTTTCCATTTGAGCAGATCAAATTACGAGTTGATAATTGATAGGGGTTGCCTAATGTATCTATAACATTACCACCAGCTTCTTTTACTATTAAGACTCCAGCTGCTACATCCCATACATTGATGCCTATTTCCCAATAAGCATTTAACTTTCCAGCTGCTACATAAGCACAATGCAGGGCGGCTGATCCCAATACCCTAATGTTGCGAGCAACGATACCAAGCTGAGATATTCCTTGAAGGACATATTTACGAGCTCCTTCGATATCTGTAGGAAAACCTGTGGAGATGACACTTTCGTTTAACTTTTCAGTAGGATTAATATGAATGCTGTTTCCGTTTAAGAATGCTCCTTTTCCTTTCTCAGCCCAAAACATTTCATCAAGAGAGGGATTGTAGATGACTCCGATTAGAATTTTCCCATAAGAGACTAATGCAATGGATACTGTATAACTATGAAGTCCGTTAACATAATTTGTAGTTCCATCAATAGGGTCAACAATCCATGCAAATGGAATGTCTGCAATGTGATCAAACAAAGCTTCTAGATTATCTGTACCATCCGAAACACCTTCCTCTCCAATGATTTGATGTTCAGGAAAGTGCTTTTTGATTTGTTTTTTAATTAATTTTTCGGAGGCTAGGTCCATTTCGGTAACTAAATCAAAAACGTTCTTCTTTTGTTCAACCTGAAATTCATCTGTAACTCTATTTTCTAATAAGAGTCCGGCTTCTTTTGCGATTTGTTTTGCAACTTCTAAGTAGTTATTCAAACAAGCCCCTCCTTAACATATTCTTTCCTAGGAGGTAATAAACTCACACATTCTTCTTTTAAGTGAAGTTTAATTCGTTCTCCTTCTTGTTTAATCCCATGTTTATAATGCTCAAAATCCATCATGGTGATGGTTTCATCTCCTAAAGCTACTTCGTATTCTACGTGATTTCCTAAATAGATAACTCTAGTAATTTCACCGTTAAATTTCCCTTCCTCTGAAAGTTCCCAAAACTCTGGACGAGTTACACAATCAACGGGACCGTTTTCGGAAAGCTTCACTTTGTCATTTACACTGACGGATATGGTTTGGCCTAGTATATTAATGATTGCTTTTTTATCTTTCACATCTTTTACAACTCCATGCAAGAAGTTGGCTTTTCCCATAAAGCCAGCAACAAAATGATTATTTGGTCTAGTATAAATATCGATGGGATTGTCTGCTTGTTGAATTTTCCCATGGTTCATAATGACGACCTTATCTGATATAGCCATTGCTTCTGTTTGATCATGTGTAACATAGAGACTAGTGATCCCTAATCTTTGTTGTATCTTCCTCAACTCATCCCGCATATATTCTCTTAATTTAGCATCAAGATTGGATAAAGGTTCATCAAACAATAATACCCTTGGTTCAGTAACAATTGCTCTTGCCAAAGCTACACGCTGCTGCTGTCCGCCAGATAACTGAGATGGCAAACGGTCTTTAAATTCTTCTAAGTGCATCAATGAGATAACCTTGAAGGTTCGATCAATGACTTCCCCCTTTGGCACATTGTTAATTTTTAAACCATATGCAATATTCTCAAATACTGATAGATGAGGGAAGAGGGCATAACTTTGAAATACCATAGCCACATTACGTTTATTGGGAGGAACATTTGTTACATTGTCTGCACCAATATGAATGGAACCTGATGTGGGCAATTCAAAACCTGCTAACATTCTTAATGTTGTTGTTTTACCACAGCCTGAGGGTCCAAGTAATGTAACTAGTTCACCTGCTTTAATATCTAATTCGATTTCATTTACCGCATAAAAATCTTCACTTCCGTCGTGAGTGGGGAAAATTTTTAATAGGTTAGATAGCTTTACATCCACTGAATGTGTTTTGATAGGTGCGCTGACGTTTGTCATCTGTAACTCCTCCTTTTGGATGATGATAAGTAATTCACAAAAAATTCTAGTAAACCAATTACAATTAATATGATAACGATTAAGATAATACAGTAAGCGGCAGCAGCGCCTAGGCTAGCATCTTCTACTTGAGACAAAATAGTAACAGTTAATAAATTCCAATTGACGGATATTAAAAATATAACTGCACTAATAGATGTCATTGAACGAACAAATGAATATACTAGACCTGAAAATAATGCAGATTTCATTAAAGGAAGTGAAATCTTTCTAAAGGTAGTAAATGAACTAGCTCCCAGATTGGTAGATGCTTCCTCAATGGAAGGATCCACTTGACGAAGACTATTAGTTCCAGCTTCTATTCCTACAGTTATGTTTCTAAAGGTAAAAGCAATAATTAGGATCAAAGCGGTACCTGTTAATAATAATGGTTTCTGATTAAATGCTAAAATATATCCAATACCAATGACCGTACCGGGCACTGCAAAAGCAAGCATGGATGATGCTTCCATTAGTTTTTTGCCTATAAATTGCTTTCTAATAATTAAAAAGGCAATGATCATACCTAAGATAGCTGTAATAGGAGTCGACAATGCTGATAAGAGCAATGAGTTTTGAACGGAATCAAATCCTAATGTAAATGTGTATTTAAAATTATCGAGCGTGAGTGTGTTGTCAACACCCCAAACCTTAACAAATGCCCCCCATAATACAGTTCCGTATATAAGTAAAACGGCTCCTGTGATCAAACCACAGAAAATAAATAAAGGAAGAACGATATGTTTTTCATTAATTTTCATCCTGGCCTGTGTAGGTTTTCCTGTAACGGTGACATAAGATTTTTTATTTATCCAATACTTTTGAATGAAATAAGCAGTAAGTGAAGGCAATAATAAAGCAACAGCATAAAATGATCCAGCTCTTAAATCATACATCCCTGTAATTTGCAGATATGCTTGAACAGCTAATGTTTGATATTCTCCTGCGATAACCATTGGGTTTCCGAAGTCTTCAATCGCTTTGATGAAAACCAGAAGCAGCGAGCTAAGAATACCTGGAACAGCTAATGGAAGAGTGATGGTTCTAAACACCTTCCAACGAGAAGCTCCTAAATTTAATGCTGCATCCTCTACAGAGCTGTCAATGGCTTCAAGAACCCCTTTTAAGTTTAAATAAGCAATAGGGAAAAAACCTAATGTTTGTATAAATACTAAACTTCTTAAACCATAGACATTGCTGTCATCAAAACCAAATAATCCATTTGAGATAATCCCATTTCGACCAAATAATAAAATGACAGACAATGCGATGACAAATGGTGGAGAGATAATCGGCAGCAGTGCAACAAGATTAAAGAACTTTTTCCCTTTCATTTCGGTACGTGTTACCGCGTATGCAAAAATAAACCCGATGATCGTCCCAAAAATGGCTGATAAAATACCAAGCTGGATACTATTCCATAATGTTTTTAGAAAAAAACTGCTAGTAAACGTTTCTACGATTAATGATAAATCTAAAAGTCCCTCATCATTTACTACTGTGATTTTAAATACTTGATAGATTGGATAAATTGAAAATACAAATAAAGAAACAAAGATAATGATGATTATAGCAAGCAAGTAAGGCTCTTTTATGAGCATTTTCATACGTTTGAGCTGTCTACTTCCATTGGTTTCTATTTTGTTTGTTGATGGCGTTGTATTTGTATTTGCCAAGCGCCTCTACTCCTTTATACGAAAAATAATATTTTGGTTAAGGATCCAACGGTTGATAAATGAACTGATATTTGATATTGGGTAAATGGAGCTGATGGGTAATTCATATGGAGGCAGCAAAGTGGCTGCCTCCATGAAAAAATAATGAATTATTCTACTACAGATTCTTTACCAACTACATAAGACTCAAATTTATCTAATAAATCATCTCTGTTTTCTCCAGCCCATACTGCATCATAATCTATTACACTTAGGTCAGATAGTTTAACTGCACCTTCTGGTACTTTTGCCTCAGGGTTAACTGGTAATCTGAAAGATCCAGAGTCAGCATACAAATCTTGTGCTTGTTTGCTTATAGCCCAATCAATAAACTTCTTCGCATTTTCAGCTTGATCGCTAGGACCACCTTTAATTAAGGCTACAGCACCTACCTCATAACCTGTGCCATCAGTTGGGAAAGAAAGCGTAATTGGATAACCCTCATGTTTAGGTTTTAAGATATCATGTGCAAAGGAGATCCCAACGCCTGTTTCACCAAAGCCAGCTTGTTTAGCTGGTGCAGAACCTGATTTTGTATATTGTCTAATGTTTTCATCAAGCTGTAAGAAGTAATCCAGTGCTTCTTGCTCTCCTTTAAGCTGTACAAGTGTTGCAAAAATAGAGTAAGCAGTACCAGATGAAGCTGGATGAGCCATTGTTACATTACCTGCATATTCAGGTTTTAAAAGATCAGCCCAACTTTGTGGAGGTTCTAACCCTTCTTTTTCAAGCCATTCGCTATTACTAGCGAAGCCTAAAGCTCCTACATAAATCGGTGTCCATACCTTCTTAACATCCCTGAATTGCTCTGGAATATTGGATACTCCCTCAGGCTGATAAGCTTCTAATAAACCATCATTTGCTGCAGCCACAAAAGTATCTGATGGTCCCCCAAACCAAACACTAGCTTGTGGATTTGATGATTCAGCTTTAATGCGTGCTAATGTTTCACCGGCAGATAAACGGACATGTTTTACCTCTATGCCTGTTTCTTCTTTAAAAGCTTCAAGATAAACGATAACTTCCTGCTCTGGAAATGCAGTATAAACGGATACTGTGTTAGACCCTGATCCGCAACCCGCTGCAACAATACTTAACATCAACAATACAGAGAACAATACTAAAATCATTTTTTTCATAAAATAGACCCCTCCATAAATTTAAGAATAAATACAACGAACAAGTGAATGCAGAATGACTTGTTATCCCCTCCCTTAATGAAATATCATTGAACACTTAAAGAGCTGATGATATAGAAGTTATATCTTGGAACAGTAGAGAGTAAGCGTTTAACCATATGATGTAAAGAAATAATGAATGATAATCAAACAACATGTGTACAAGTATTCCTCTGAACTAAAGTAGAATCCAATATGATATATTCTGGTATTTCATTTGTCACGGATGGATTCATCATTTTCAGTATGGTCTCTGCAGCATAACGTCCCATTTGATTTCGTGGTTGAGACATAGTTGATAATTGAATCCAATATAAACTTGATATTTCCAAATCATCAAATCCCATGATTGAAATTTCTTCTGGAACTCGAATATGATGATGTGCAAGTGATTCCAATGCTCCAATAGCCAACAAATCATTATAAGCAAACAAGGCGGTCATTTGAGGTAATTTAGGGATGAATTGATCCATTGTTTCTCGACCTGATTGTATTGTTCTGCCTCCTGTAAGTTTGATAAAGTCTTTTATGTATGGAATATCGTATTTTTGTAATGTATCCTTGTACCCTTGGAAACGGTCTATAGCAATTTGGGATTCAAGAGGCATTCCAAGATAGCCAATTTTTCTATGTCCTAGAGAAATTATATGTTCAACAGCTTCACATGCCCCTTTATAGTGATTTACATCAACATAAGGCAATTTTAATTTTTTGGGTGGTTTTCTTCTTAAAAAGACAACAGGTATACTTAGATTTGCTAACAATTCAATTAGTTCTTCATCCAGATGATCAGGTGTAACAATCAATCCATCCATTTTTCTTTCGATTGCACTATCAATAAAATGTTTTTCTTTGTCTTTATCACGTAAAGTGTTGCCTATAATGACTTGATAACCTTGTTCTGACAATAGCTCTTGAGCACCTACAGCAATAGTAGAGAAGAAAGGGTCTGTAATATCTGGAATCATTAAACCAACTGTAAAAGTACGCTGATGTATTAAACTTCTAGCAATACTATTAGGACGATAGTTAAGTTTTTTGACTGTTTCTAAAACTTTTAATTTTGTTTCTTTTTTTATATCAGAATGATTATTTAGCGCACGTGAAACGGTAGATACAGAAATACCTAGTTGTTTTGCAATATCTTTTATGGTGACCAATACTGACTCACCTCCTAAATGTAAGTGCTTATATGGTGTGAAGAAGATCTCGGTAACGTTACCGAAAATGAGCAAATAATTTTGTTAACGCTTACAAGTATGAGTAAAAAATAAATTTATATCTTTTAAAAATTAGAAAATACTTATGGAAACGTTCTCGGTAACGTTACCGAAAGTCGATATGGTAATGTTAACCTACAGATAATGATCAGTCAACACTTTTTTGTAACATTTTGGACACAAAATGTAAACTTCACTTCCTTCACTTCTAATTGCACTCACTCATATTTTTAGAGTTATATTGATAGTTCTTTTGTTGGTATAAGCAGATTTTTTTTTGTAATAAATATATGGGTAATGTATGATTAAATTTTGATTGTATAAATTAAGCTGTTTAATAAAAACTGTATTCTAAGTCGGAGGTGGTTCTATGGCGAAACTTAAAAGATGTCACTATTATTTTATATTTATTCTTTTTATTTTCATGAGTGTTTTTTTAGCACCCAACACCTTATTTAATGAGGAACCAAACATCTCAAAAACACCTCTATCAGAAAATGATGAAATGGAATTCAATCCTCCTTTTAATGCCAATGATATCAAGCAAGCAGTAGAGCTGAAAAATGATATTTTGGAACAATTTAAGGATGAGAAGTATGCTGTGACTTTTGCTAATAATGAGTATGAAGTTATTATATCTGAGGAATATATCAATAAGTGGATTGAAAGGTTAGTAATAAATAGGGTAATGTCAGACAATACAGATTATATAAACCCGATAGAAATCCTCCAAAGCGCCACTACTAATGCACTTAGATATGAATCAATTTTAATCATTGCTGAACTCAACAATGTGGATATGGAAAAAGGCTTATTTAACTATCTTGAAAGTTACAAAGAAGAGATGTTAAGTATTGAAGATACTAGGAAGATAACGGGTATCCTTATAGAAGGATTAGGTTTAGAAGATAAAAATGAATTGTTTTTTGAATATGACGTGGATCACTATACAAAAAATTATATATGGCTGCAATTAAGACCAAAATATGAAAAAGAGAATCCTAAAAAAAATGATGAAACGGTTGTTGATTATAATGATCATATATTAAATCTATACAATGAGGATATCAATAAAATGTTGGAATCACTAAAACTAGTAGAAGAATAATGTGATTCTATTACAAAATTGGCTGCAATTTATGATGAAACTCTCGTATATAATCATACACATTTCTCGAAACTGTTTTTGTAGGACAGACTCCAATAGGGACGGTGTTATTTTTTTTTGACATAACTGTCTTCCAATGAGGTTAACCAATGGATAACTTTCATTGAAATACCTTTGATATCTCTCCATAAATAAACTACCCCAATACAGACAGCCAGTATGACTAGATAAATATTATTTTGAAAACAGTATAACAATGTAGCTATTAACAGGAAAATCACACCTGCTCCTCTATGATTCATTTTAAACCATCCTTTTTCAATTCATTTATTACTTCTAATTCAATTGTAACAAACATAGGAAAAGTATAACATTTTTTCTCTATTATACTTTAGTGATTAAAATGGAATATTATACAAAATAAAGTTAAATAATATGTTAAAATTACAATAAACACTGAAACATTGGGGGTATTAAATGTTGGATCGTATTTATATGTTGCATGGGTTTATGGGAACTGGTGATTTGCACTTTAAAAAACAAGTAGAATTTTTCAAAGATCATATGGAAATTGTAAATCTTGACTTGCCTGGCCATGGTCTATCAGAAATAGAAGCTAGCAGTCATTATTTTGAGAATACACTTGAATGGTTAATAGAGCAATTGAAATTAACAGGTGCAGGTTATATTATCGGATTGTCCTTAGGTGCTTCTCTAGCAATTCATGCAGCTTTAAAAGAACCGAACTTGGTAAAAGGGATTATTTTAACTGGCTATACGCCATTTATACCTGAAGATTTGAAAGATATCATGGAGTATCAGTACAAATACTTTATGAATATTGAAGAAAATGATAGGAAGACTGCAATTTACTTAGAAGGTGTCCACGGTGAAAAGTATAAAGATACTTTAAAAAAGGTGCTTTATGTCATGACGTATGAATATCCCACAGTTGCCGAAGAGAGTATATCTTCATTTAAATTGCCTACTCTAGTTTTAAATGGTAGCAATGATCTACATGAAATAAATGCAGCACTTTTCATGAAGAGTAAGAATCCAGAAATTAAGATAGGTTTAATACCTGGTGCAGGACACACTGCAAATATTGAAAAACCCCATATTTTTAACCATATTGTAAAAGATTTTATAAATGATTTAAAAGAAAACAAATCTAACGAAGACTCATAAGCATAAAACAATGGTATCACTTGAATATTTCTCTCAATCTGCTATTACTTATTTGTTTCGGTAAATAACCCATATGGGAGAGTAGATACGATTTTTCTTACTGATGGGAGTCCTGAAGAAGTTTTAACTTTAGAAGTGTTTGTCAAAGAACCAGAGAAAACACAGGTATTGCTTGACTCAATGGTGCAAATTGCTGTTACAAATAACGATGAGAGTGGTGTTTCATTTACTGCTTTTGAAGTGATATATAGGATATTGCGTAATGGCGGTGAACTTTCGAGGATAACGGCGTGATAAACAAGATAGCTACTCATTATTGATATATACTCTGTTCCTGCTAAAAAAGGGTTCTCCTCTCCTCTATGTCGTGATCCAAACGATTAAAGTACAGATCGGAGCACAGTGATAGGAGAATCAGACAAATAGCCAATGAAGGAATCCTTATTAGGGTTTCAGTAAATATGATCAATCCTATATTTCTTATATCAGGGAACAAGAAATGGAACAAGCTGAATTGGACAAAGACGAGAAGGGAAATAACAGTTTGTGTGAGGTTTTCATTGGTTCAAGAAGTTAAAACTTATGATCGTTTATAAAAAAAATTCTATCAAAAATTTGTGTGCTGTTTTCCTTGGATGGATAGTATGTTCATATTTTCATAATATAAGAAAATTGATATGATAGAAAAAAAGAGTGTGAGGTGCTAATTTGGTTAATTTTATTTTAGTCTTGATCATATTTTTACCTGGCTTAGCAGGTAGTCTCTGGTTGGAATTGTTACGTTCTGAACCTAATCAAAAACAAACTATATTTAATAAGTTAAGTATCAGCTCGTTCATATGTATAGTTGTAGTTCTGATTTTTGTTATAATTTTCGATATTATGGTATTTCTAATCGAAGTATTGTTTAGAGTGCATTATATTAAATATATTACTAGTCTCATTGATTTAATATATTATATGAACAATTTTTTATTTGTTGTAAACTATATTATTTTAGGTACCATCATTAGTTTCTTGGTTGCTTTATTATGGCAGCTATTACATAAATATAAGATGAAAGTCATCAATAAAATTAGAAAAAACTGGTTAAGTTTAGATGAATTGAAATAAAATCTTAACTATACATAGATAAACAGTGGGGCTGTGAAGGCCCTTTTTCTATTTTGGCAATACGAGTCACCTCACGTCCATGTGGTTGATTATAATCAGTTACGTCCTGTGCCGAAATAGAGGAAAATGAGGGTCTTATTTTATGAATTTTGTGAGTTTCTAAGCTTTTCTTTCATGATTAGTTCTAACTTTTGCTGTTGGTAAAGCTTTTTCAAGTTGATTTAAAATATATATTTTTCGGTATAATTATCAAAAATAATTGAAAATTCAAAACAAATTCGATATACTAACTACAATACTACCATGGTAGTTATACTAGTGTGTTAATGTCAAACTGGAGGTGAATCATGATTGAATCAGAAAACACAAAATCGGCAAAGTGGATCAACTAGGGAATACATATATCAAACGTTAAAAAATCAAATTATGAATCTAGAGTTAAAACCAGGAACAAAAATCTCAGAAAAAGAGATATCCGAAACTTTAAAAGTCAGTCGTACTCCAGTAAGAGAATCCTTTCTAAGATTAGCTCAAGAAGAATTGTTAGAGATTTATCCTCAAAGCGGTACAGTTGTTTCGTACATTCATCTTGATTTTGTAGAGGAAGGGAGATTTGTTCGAGAGAAACTGGAAAGAGCGATTGTGAAACTAGCATGTGAGCAATTCCCTGAGGATTTGCTGTTTCAATTAGAAACCAACGTATCAACACAACATCTATGCTCCGAAAAGGGCAATTATAAGAACCTATTTGAATTAGATGAAGAATTCCACAATATCCTATTTATTGGCTGCAATAAAGTAAGGACTTGGAAAATTATTGAACAATTAAAGTCACATTTTAATCGAATTCGTATGTTAAGGCTAGTATCCAATGATAATTGGGATATTATGATCTCTCAGCATAAACAAATTTTAGAATTTATTAAACAAAAGGATGGAGATCGAGCTGAAAAGTTGATGAAAGAACACTTGAATCTAGTGAATTTTGATTTACATACATTAAAACAACAATACCCAGAGTATTTTAAGTGACGACAGATGAAATTCCAATGATGAGTTGAAGGCTATATTTTAAATGATTGATGAAGGAGGTTAACTTCATTGAGATTAAAAGATAAAGTTGCTGTAGTTACTGGAAGCGGCAGGGGAATTGGAGCAGCGATTGCAAGAGGATTTGCACAAGAAGGAGCACATATTGTTTTAATCAGTAGGACAGCTTCACAACTTGAAAAACAAGCGGAGTTTATTAAACAATACGGTGTGCAGCATCTCTCTATAGAAGCAGACATATCTAAAGAGAAAGATGTAATCTCGATTAGGAAAAAAGTAATGGAACAATTAGGACGTATAGATATATTAGTGAATGCGGCAGGGATTACTATGGTGTCAAAGTCAGAAGAATTATCTTTAGAAAATTGGACGAAGTGTTTAGATATCAATCTAACAGGAACCTTTTTAATGTGTAAAGAACTTGGTGGACAAATGATTGAAGCGGCTAATGGTGGAAAAATCATTAATATTACATCAATTGTATCTCATGCTGGGATTCCAGAACGTGCGGCATATTCCTCTAGCAAAGGTGGAGTAAAACAATTATCCCAAACCTTAGCAGTAGAGTGGGCTAAACATAACATCCAAGTGAATACCATTAGCCCAGGTTTTATCGTTACAGAAATCGTAAGAGATTTGATTAGCAAAGGAATTCACAAGCCAGAAAAAATGGTGGCAAGAATCCCAGCGGGTCGAATGGGTGAAGTAGAAGATTTAGCAGGACCTGCAATCTTTTTAGCTTCCAGTGAATCTAATTATGTAAGCGGAACCACTTTGATAGTAGATGGTGGATGGATGGCTAACGGTTATGTATGAATGTAATGAAAACTGAACTTATTCACGTATTGTGGTTTTACCTCATCACACGTATTAAAGAGACTGCGGTAGAAGATTTGTTTAATTTTAATATTTATTTAAGTTTAGGAGAGTGAAAATGAAAATAGTAGATATACGTCCTACAACAGTGACAGTTCCATTGGAAGCTCCTTTGAGACACAGTAATGGAGTGCATTGGGGAAGATTTGTCCGTACCATTATTGAGGTCGAAACAGATGAAGGGATTGTTGGACTGGGTGAAATGGGAGGTGGAGGAGAAAGCGCTGAGCTTGCATTTCTCGGTCTTAAAGAATATCTCATTGGTCATAATCCATTTGAATTGGAAGCGCTTCGATTCAAGATTTGTAACCCAACTGCAAGTCTTTATAACAATCGGACACAAATGTTGGCAGCGATTGAATTTGCTTGTTTGGATATTATAGGTAAGAAGCTTAGTATTCCCGTTTATGACTTGTTAGGTGGGAAACTAAGAGACTCAGTTTCTTTTGCAAGTTATTTATTTTTCAGATATCCAAACGAGAAGTCTGGATTAGGTAAAGTTGAAACTAATGAAGAACTGATTCAACATGCACTAGATTTAAAGGAGAAATATGGTTTCACAAGTCATAAGCTAAAGGGTGGTGTTTTTGATCCACTTTATGAACTTGAATGTTACAAAGAACTAGCGAAAGCCTTACCTGACGATTCCTATCGATTTGACCCAAATGCGGCATTAAGTGTAGAACAAAGCATCAAATTTGCAAAAGAAATTGAGTTATTAAACAACGATTATTTTGAAGATCCAACCTGGGGATTAAATGGATTAAGAAGAGTAAGAGAAAATACAAACCTATCGATTGCAACGAATACTGTGGTAGTAAATTTTGAACAGCTGTCTCAAAATATATTAAACCAAGCTGTTGATGTTATCTTATTAGATACTACGTTCTGGGGGGGCATTAGACAATGCATTAAAGCAGCGGCTGTTTGTGAAACCTTCCAGTTAGGTGTAGCAGTACATTCATCTGGTGAGTTAGGAATTCAGTTAGCAACGATGCTGCACTTGGGGGCAGTGCTTCCAAACATATCCTTTTCTATTGATGCACATTATCATCATTTAACTGACGATATTATCAAGGGTGGAAAAATGGAATATAAGGATGGGAAGATGAAGATACCCAATAAACCTGGTTTAGGAATCGAAATAGATCAAGATAAACTGGGAGAGTATTCAGAATTGTATCAAACTTTAGGCGGGTATCCTTATGACCGAGATTATAAACGTCCTGATTGGTTTCCATTACTTCCAAATGATAGATGGGCAGCATTAACATAAATAATTGAAAGGAAGATCAAAATGATTAATGTAGCTGTAATAGGTACAGGATCTATTTCTACAAAACATATTGCAGGATTTAAACAGTTTGCAGATCGGTGTAAAGTAGTCGCACTTATGGATATTTATCCTGAAAAATCAAAAAAATTGAATGAGCAATACAATTTAAACGCAGACATATATAGTGATCATCAAGAACTGTTGAAAAGAGAAGATATTGATGTTGTATCCATTTGTACACCACCATACACACATGCAAGCCTAACAGTAGATTCTCTTAACGCAGGGAAACATGTATTAGTGGAAAAACCAATGGCTTCTTCTTTAAAAGAATGTGATGAGATGAATGCTGCAGCAAAAACAAACCATAAAATCCTTTCTGTCATAGCTCAAAATCGTTTTTTAAGCCCGATGTTTAAACTGAAAAACGTACTGGACTCTGGAGAGTTAGGAAAAATCGCACATGCTCAAATTGATTCCTTCTGGTGGAGAGGACATAGTTATTATGATCTATGGTGGCGTGGTACTTGGGAAAAAGAGGGTGGTGGTTGTACTTTAAATCATGCAGTTCATCATATTGATTTGCTTCAATGGATGATGGGGGCACCTACAGATGTTACAGCTATCACAACAAATGTTATGCACGATAATGCAGAAGTAGAGGACTTATCCGTTGCTATTTTTAGATTTAGTAAAGGTAGATTAGGTCAAGTGACTAGCTCAGTAGTTCATCATGGTGAAGAGCAGCAGCTAGTTTTTCAGGGAGAAAAAGCTAGAGTTTCAGTGCCTTGGAAAGTTAAAGCTTCTATAGCAAAGGAAAACGGTTTCCCTCATGATGAATCAGATATAAGTTTAGAAAAGAAAATTGAAGATATTTACGATCGTTATCCTAAATTGCAACATGAGGAACATACTGGACAAATCGATAATTTCCTAACTGCCGTTGAAAAAGGTGAGCCTGTATTAATAGACGGAGAGCAGGGGAGAAGAACTTTAGAGCTTATTATGGCGATCTATAAATCTGCAAACACAGGTCAAACTGTAAAGCTTCCTCTAGCGAAAGATGACCCTTTTTATACTAGTGAGGGAGTTAAAGCAAATGTTAGGCATTTTTTTGAAAAGAAAAACAACATTGAAAACTTTAGTGACAA
Source organism: Chengkuizengella axinellae (assembly GCF_030730905.1). Taxonomy (GTDB): domain Bacteria; phylum Bacillota; class Bacilli; order Paenibacillales; family KCTC-33759; genus Chengkuizengella; species Chengkuizengella axinellae. Next base: position 506,958 of record NZ_JAVAMP010000002.1, read on the forward strand.
TACAATTACTACAGGAACTTTGAACAGACACTAGATGAAAAAGGAGTGTAAAAGATGAATAAATCTGACGGTATGAACTATGCCCCAGAAGGGAAGTTTGATCCAGTTGTAAAAGAAGGAGAGTTTCCATTTGCAGCCATAGGTTTGGATCACGGACATATCAACGGAATGTGTAATGGTTTGATAGAAGCAGGAGCAAGTTTGGTAAAGGTTTATGATCCTGACCCACAAAAAGTGGCAAGATTTTGTGAGAAATTTCAAGGTGTCAAAGCTGCCTCATCAGAAGAAGAAATCTTAAAAGATGTTTCAATAAAACTAGTTGCTGGTGCAAAAATCACTTCAGAACGTTGTGATTTAGGATTAAAAGTAATGGATCATGGCAAGCATTATTTTACGGATAAAGCACCGTTTACAACTTTTGAGCAACTGGAAACTGCTAGAAAAAAAGTAGAGGAAACGGGACTAATATGGGCTGTTTATTATAGTGAACGCCTTCATGTAGAAAGTGCTGTATTTGCTGGACAATTAGTGAAAGAAGGAGCTATTGGCGAAGTAGTGCAGGTAATGGGAACAGGACCTCATAGAAGTGATGTTGAAAGTAGACCTGATTGGTTTTTTAATAAAGAGCAGTATGGTGGAATTTTATGTGATATAGGCAGCCATCAGATTGAGCAGTTTTTATATTATGCAGGAGCTAAAGATGCAAAGGTTATGAACAGTAAGGTCGGGAACTATAAACATAGTGACTATCCTGAATTAGAGGATTTTGGAGATGCTACTTTAGTCGGAGACAATGGTACTACTTTTTATTTTAGAGTGGATTGGTTAACTCCTGATGGATTAGGAACTTGGGGGGATGGTAGAACTGTCATCTTAGGTACAGAAGGGTACATTGAAATTCGTAAGTACATTGATATTGCTAGAGAGGCTTCAGGAGATCATTTGTATCTTGTAAATCATGAGGGTGAGCAGCACCTTTCTTTAAAAGGAAAAGTAGGGTATCCATATTTTGGAGAGTTTATTTTAGACTGTTTGAATGGTACAGAAAATGCAATGACTCAAGAGCATACTTTTAAGGCAGCTGAGCTTTGCCTAATTGCTCAAAGAGATGCTGTTCGTGTGAGATAAGTTTAAATTATGAGGTGGTTGATATGTCTACTTTTTTAAGTGAAGACATGATGTTGAATAATAAAAGTGCGCAAATTCTTTTTCATGAATATGCTGATAAGATGCCGATTTTTGATTTTCATACACATTTAGAGGCTAAGGAAATTGCAGAGAACAAAAAGTTTCAAAACATTACGGATTTATGGCTGGCAGGAGACCACTATAAATGGAGAGCGATGCGTTGGTTAGGTTTAGATGAACAATTGATTACAGGGAATGCTTCTGACAAAGAAAAATTTATGGCTTGGGCACAAACGGTTCCATATACAATGGGGAATCCTCTTTATCACTGGACTCATTTAGAATTAAGTCGGTATTTTGGCATACAAGAAACACTTTCATCAGAAAATGCGAATGAGGTGTGGGAGCATTGCAACAAGCAGCTCGAGGATGATTCTTTTTCGGTGAATGGTATTTTAAGAAGATTTCAAGTGAAAGCCGTTTGTACTACAGATGATCCAATTGATTCATTGGCGTATCATCATAAAATACATGAAGATTCGAGCATAATGACAAAAGTGTTACCAACCTTTAGACCTGATTTAGCTTTAAATATTCATTTTCCAGGTTTTAAGGAGTATGTTCGTCAGTTAGAGAGTACTACTGGGAAAAAGATAGTGAACTATGAATCCTTCATAACAGCTTTAGAGGAACGAGTGAACTATTTTCATAGATTTGGATGTCGTATCTCGGATCATGGTTTTGGAGAGTTCCCATACACTGAAGCAACGGATAAAGATGTGGGGGATTTATTCAAAAAAGGACTAGAAGGGTTGTTTTTGTCTAATGAGGAGCTTAATAAATTTCAAACCAAAACCATGATTCATTTAGCGAAAATATATAACGATTTAGGTTGGTCTATGCAGCTGCATATTGGAGCCATTCGAAATAATAATACGAAAATGTATGGTTTCATTGGAGCAAATACAGGATATGATTCGATCTTAGATTTTGATTTGGCTCGTAACTTGAATGCGTTTTTAAATGATTTGGATAAAGATAACGATCTACCAAAAACGATTGTTTATAACTTGAACCCGATTCACAACGATGTGGTTGCATCTACCATTGGAAATTTCCAGTCTAAAGGAACTAGAGGCAAAATTCAATTTGGTTCTGGTTGGTGGTTTAATGATCAAAAAGAAGGCATGTTGAATCAAATGAAATCATTGGCAAACATTGGATTAATCAGTACTTTCATAGGTATGTTAACGGACTCAAGAAGTTTTCTATCTTTCCCTAGACATGAATATTTTCGTAGAATTTTATGTGATTTATTTGGGACTTGGATTGAGAATGGGGAGCTGCCAAGAGACTATACATTTATTGGTAGCGTAATTGAAGATATTTGTTATCGCAATGCTGTAAGTTATTTTAATATCCAAATGGATTAAATGATTAGATAGTATGGGGTGAAACTATGAATTTATCTTTTAGATGGTACGATAAAAAGGATCCCATTCCTCTTAAGTATATCCGTCAAATTCCAGGTATGAAAGGTATTGTATCTGCAATTTACGATGTGCCGGTTGGGGAAGTGTGGCCTTACCATAAAATTGTTGAATTAAAGAAAAAAATTGAAGAAGAAAAATTAGAGTTATCTGTCATTGAAAGTTTACCTGTTCATGAAGATATTAAGCTAGGATTACCAACGAGAGACAAGTATATTGAAAACTACAAACAATCCTTGCAAAATCTAGGGAAAGCAGGAGTCACTGTTGTTTGTTATAATTTCATGCCTGTTTTTGATTGGACTAGATCAGAGCTAAAACACGAATTAGAAGATGGTTCAACTACACTTATTTTTGAAAATGAAAAAGTGCAGAAGATGGATCCGGTAAAAGGAGAACTGTCACTTCCTGGTTGGGATTCTAGCTATGAAAAAGAAGAATTACATGACTTAATGAGACAGTACCAAAATATCAACGAAGAGAAATTATGGGATAATCTAAATTATTTTATTCAAGAAGTTATACCAGTAGCTGAAAAAAATAATATAAAAATGGCGATCCATCCAGATGATCCGCCATGGGGGATTTTTGGATTGCCTAGAATTATTGTAGATCAGTCAAGTCTAGAGAGATTCACTAACTTATATGACAGTGTATCTAACGGGATTTGTTTCTGTACAGGTTCATTTGGTGCAAGAACGGCCAATAATTTAGTTGAAATGATCAGATCCTTTGGTTCAAAAAATAGAATTCACTTCGTACATACGAGAAATGTAAAAATAACAGGTGAAGATTCTTTTGAAGAAACTGCACATTTGTCTTCATCAGGTGATGTGAACATGTTGGAAATCATGAAAGCATTAAAAGAAGTGAATTTTAATGGACCATTGCGTCCTGATCATGGTCGGATGATATGGGGAGAAGAAGGGAAAGCTGGATATGGCTTATTTGATCGAGCCTTGGGGGCAACCTATTTGAATGGTTTATGGGAAGCGGTAAGCAATACTTAGACGAATATTTTATCTACCAGCTCTATCTAGGCTCATAAGATGATTTGTTCATTAAAAGGAGGGGATTTAAATGAGTAAGTTATTTGATTTGACAGGAAAAACGGCTGTCATTGTTGGTGGCTCAAGTACACTTGGACTTGAAATGGCTGTTGGTTTAGCTGAACATGGTGCTAGAATTGCACTGCTAGGGAGAAGTAAAGATAAGTTGGATAAAGCTGTGACAAAAATGAATGATGTCACAGATGAAGTAAAGGCATTCATAGCAGATGTGATTGATGAGAGTTCATTAAAGAAGGTATGTGATGAAATTGTTGCTTGGGCGGATGGTTTTGATATCATTGTGAATACAGCAGGTAAAAACAGTGCAACTCCATTTTTTGATCTTGAAACAGCAGAATGGGATGATATCATGGATGTGAATTTAAAGGGTGTGTTTCTTTCAAGCAAAGTTTTTGCGAAACGTATGGTAGAGATGAAACGCCCCGGCAGTATCATCAATATATCATCTGTTTCATCAACTACTCCATTATCTAAAGTAGTTACATATTCTGCTTCAAAAGCAGGAGTGAACAACTTAACTCAGTTTCTAGCTCGTGAATTTGCACCATACCAAATTAGGGTAAATGCGATCATACCAGGATTCTTCCCTGCGGTGCAAAATAGAAAAATATTAAGTGAAGAACGAATCAACTCTATTATGGAGCATACACCGATGAATAGATTCGGTGATCCTAAAGAATTGAAGGGAGCAGTTGTTTACTTAGCATCAGATAAGGCTTCAAGTTATGTAACGGGTTCATTGCTCCGGGTTGACGGTGGTTTTGGAGCCATGACGATTTAGATGAATAAAACAAATAAAAGGAATATTTTCTATTTTAGAAAATATTCTTTTTATATGAAGAGAGAAAGGTTTCAAAAAGATAGTTGAATAGCTGTCCATTGACTTGAAATGTTTCTTGTTTTCTAATAGTAGATTAAGTATACTTAAATGGATAGTGATTGCAAGCCATCTGATCCTCTTAAAGTAACTTGTGATAAAGGATTGGTTTGTAAAATAATAGGAGGTGTTATATGACAACTCAGTGTTAGTTAAGAAGTTTGTTGCTTTTTCACGATATTTTGCAATCGATTTCATTGCTACCATAACATCGTTAGAGTTTATGTATTGTCGAAAATCCAACAAAAATGTAAACGTATTTAAAACAAGGTATTCTGGGAACTTTAAAATCTATGATTATTCAGTAGTACTAGCAAAAAATGTAATCGAATTCATAATTTAAAATATAGGAGTTCTAAATGTTCGAGGTTAATCAGTTTGTGAACATTTAATAGGGTTAGCAAATAATGTAAGCGTATTCAATATAATGATTGCTGGGAAATTTGAATTTTCTAGGTGAAAGCCAATCCATTTAAAGGGAGATATAATATGACAAAAAAGAAGAAAGTTTTAAGTATTTTATGTACATCCGCCCTCATTCTTTCGACATTAATTAGCAGTAATACAAATGATAAATCACTAGGTCAAGTCAATGCTGAGCCAACATTAGTATTTCAAGACGAATTTAATTATAATGGATTGCCTGATTCCAGCAAATGGGGATACGATGTTGGAGGTCATGGATGGGGCAATAATGAACTTCAATATTATACGAATGCTGACTTAGACAATGCATTTGTTGGAGATGGCACGTTAAAGATAAAAGCAATCAAAGAACCTTATGAAGGAAAAGATTTTACATCTTCAAGACTTGTAACAAAAGCTGATTTTCAATATGGAAGATTTGAAATACGAGCAAAGCTGCCTGGTGGATTAGGCGTATGGCCTGCAATTTGGATGCTGCCTACTGATTGGAATAATCAAAGCTGGCCAGAAGTAGGAGAGATCGACATTATGGAGCATGTAGGTTATGAACCTAACATCATTTATGGTACGATTCATACAAAAGCATATAACCATTTGATTGGCACTCAAAACGGAGGTAGTATTGAAGGAAATGATTGGGAATCCGCGTTTCATGTTTACGAATTTGAATGGACACCAAGTGAAATGCGCTGGTACGTAGATGGAACCCTTTATCACACATATGAAAAACATGGAGGAAATGATGAATGGCCTTTTGACAAGCCTTTTTACCTCATATTAAATCTTGCGGTTGGTGGAGATTGGGGTGCCGCTGGTGGATTTGATTGGAATATTTGGCCAAGGCAAATGGAAGTAGATTATGTAAGAATATATGATACAGCTGGGGGAGGTACTGATCCATCTATTAAAATAGAAGCGGAAGATTATACTTACATGAGTGGTGTTCAGTTAGAAGATGCTTCAGAAGGTGGGCAAAATGTAGGTTATCTTGATCCTGGTGATTGGTTAAGTTATTCAATTAATATACCATCAGCAGGCAATTATAGAGTTGAATATCGAGTAGCTTCTCTGAATGGTGGTGGTGTAATTAATTTAGAACAAAATGCAGGTCAAACCTTATTAGGTACATTAAATGTTCCTAGCACAGGTGGATGGCAGAACTGGCAAACGATTTCGCATACCGTTTATTTAGAAGCAGGTGTACAAGACATAGGGATTGGAATTCCAAGTGGAGGCTATAATATAAACTGGATTAACTTTGAAAAAGTAGACTGATAAAAAAAAGACTTTCAAATTTGATGTTAGAAAAACCTCAGCAATGTTTATTGTTGAGGTATTTTTTTATAATTTCTGTCCAAAAAAACAAAGAAATTACCTATGGATAGGAGTCCAAGCAAATTTCTTAGATGGTTCATATGATATGGAGAGCAATAATTAATACTAGATAACGAAGCCTCAGAACTACTGCATTGTCATTATTGAATTAAGTTTGAAATTTTTACAAAACATTAAAAGGAAGTGATCATATGGTTTTTTTTGATAAAACAAAATGCGATTGTTGTGTATGTCCAATGCAGTTTGTATTAGAACAATTAGTAAGTCAAGAAGTTGGTATTGAAACTCAAACGAGTTCAGCCGCATTTCAATTAAATGAGGTGAAAAACTTTATTGCTTTCACTAATCAAGGTACATTATCAATTTGTAATATATCTGCTGTTATACTACCTGTAAATTTTCCTCTAAACATAAAACCTATTAAAAAAAGTAAAGGAGAATGTGTTTGTTGTGAGGACCCTATCACAAACTTAGCAAAATCATTGATTGGAAAAAGAGTTCTTATTAATTATTTACAACCAATTGGGCCTCTTCAGGGCCTGATCATTGACGTTGGCGAAGGCATTGTATTGATTGAATTTGAGGGGATATCTGGATTGGAAATTGCAGCGATATCAGCTTGTATTATAACTGAAATGAATCCAGTAGATGCTTCATCTAACATCTTACAACATGCTAATCGGCTAAGACATGTATCAAGAGACTAAGTAAAATAAAAAAGAACTCTTGAAATACGATTGAAAACAATATAAAATAGGATTGAGAAAGCGCTTAACCCTAAACTGATTTTAAAACTCTTCCTGAGTTTTTACTATACAGCCCTGGTATAATCTTTGCAGCTTGTGAGTTAAGCGCTTAATTTAAATTTAAATTGATTTATACATATGTGTGATAACAAGATAGGATGGTGAATGGAAACAGTGAAACAAACTTTAAAGATAGGTATGATTGGTGCTGGAAGAATAGGAAAATTGCATGCAGAGAATTTAGTTTCATTAGATCAGGTTGAATTGAAAGCGATCTCAGATATTTATGTAGATAAAGTCATAGATTGGGCTAAGAAAATTGGGATTAAAATTACGACAAAGGATTATATGGACATTTTAAATGACCCTGAAATTGACGCAGTATACATTTGCTCACCAACAAATACACATGCACAAATGATTAAAGAAGCGGCTGAAGCTGGGAAACATATTTTTTGTGAGAAGCCGATCAGTTTTTCTGCTGAGGAAACATTCGAAGCATTAAAAATAGTTGAACAATACGGAGTGAAATTACAAGTAGGATTTAATCGTCGTTTTGATCATAATTTTAAAAAGGTACATGATACAGTGAAAAATGATGTTATCGGTGATCCGCATATTGTAAAAATAACTTCACGTGATCCGGAACCGCCTCCTGCTGAATACATTAAAGCCTCAGGTGGGTTATTTATGGATATGGCCATTCACGATTTTGACATTGCACGTTATGTAACAGGTAGTGAAGTAGAAGAAGTTTATGTACAAGGTGCTAGTTTAGTAGACCCGGTCTTTAAACATTATGGAGATGTGGATACGGCGATAATTACATTAAAGTTTGAAAACGGTGCCATTGGAGTAATCGACAACAGTAGGAAGGCTGTGTACGGATATGATCAAAGAGTGGAGGTTTTTGGTTCAAAAGGTTCGGTTTCGATTCAAAACGATCATCCAAACACAGCTGAAATCAGTACTATCCAAGGGGTTTATAGGGATAAACCTCAATATTTCTTTTTAGAAAGATATAAAGATGCATATGTTGTAGAAACGAAAGAATTTATATATTCATTACTTCAAGATTCGCCTCTTGTATGTACTGGAAATGATGGTTATCAAGCGGAATTAATTGCGAAAGCAGCTAAGGAATCTCTGGAACTAGGTAAACCCATTAAAATTGAACAATTAAAAAGTGAAATCATGAATTCATAGAAATGTTCACTTTTATTCAAAGGAGGTCACTATGGAAACGATTCGTTTAACTATGTCGCAGGCGTTACTAAAGTTTTTAGATCAGCAATACGTTGAGTTTGATGGAAAAGAGATAAATTTTTTTAAAGGTGTAATGGGTATATTCGGTCACGGTAATGTAACAGGAATCGGCGAAGCCTTAGAGCAAGATACAGGAAGTTTAACTTATATTCAAGGGAAAAATGAACAGGGAATGGCACATGCTGCTATGGCATATGCAAAGCAAAAAAATAGATTAGAAACCTTTGCGTGTACATCCTCCATCGGTCCAGGTGCTTTAAATATGGTTACTGCGGCAGGTACAGCAACGGTGAATCGCATCCCTGTGTTGTTTCTTCCAGGTGATATTTTTGCTTGTAGACAACCTGATCCTGTTTTACAACAGATTGAAGACCCTACTGATTACAATGTCACTGCAAATGACGCATTTAAACCTGTAAGCAAATATTGGGACCGTATCTCTCGACCAGAACAATTAATGTCGGCAGCTTTAAATGCAATGCGTGTGTTAACAGACCCAGTGGATACAGGAGCAGTAACTTTAAGCCTCCCGCAGGATGTACAGAGTGAAGCATACGATTACCCAGTGGAATTTTTTGAAAAACGAGTCTTCCACATAGATAGAAGGCCGTTGCCTCAAAGTACTTGCCAAAGAGCGGTACAACTAATTAAATCTAAAAAGAAACCTTTGATTATTGCGGGTGGTGGTGTTCATTACTCTCTTGCAAGTGAAACGCTGAAAGATTTTGTTGAAACCTTTCAAATTCCTGTTTCGGATACACAAGCAGGGAAAAGCGTAATGTCTTGGGAGCATCCTTTAAACATGGGTGCAGTAGGTGTTACAGGATCGCTAGCGGCAAATCTATTAGCTAAAGAGACTGATTTAGTAATCGCTGTAGGAACTAGATTAGCTGATTTCCCCACCTCATCCAAACAAGCTTTTCAAAATCCAGATGTAGACATATTGAGTATTAATGTTAGTTCATTTGATGCTTTAAAAATGAACGGATTAAGCATTGTAGCGGATGCGAAAGAAGCATTAACATCACTAACAGAAGCCTTAGCTCAAGAAGGGTATAAAACAGAATATGACCAAGGTGATTTATCCAGATTGAAGAAAAAGTGGGATACAGAGGTAGATCGTTTATTTGCAATAGAAAGTGATCAAGGTTTATCACAAACAAGAGTGTTAGGTGAAATCAATCAATTCATTCAAGAAAAAGATGTGATTGTTGGTGCTGCTGGAAGTTTACCAGGAGATTTACATCGTGTATGGCGTACAACTGAGCCCAAAACCTATCATTTAGAATATGGCTTCTCTTGTATGGGATATGAGGTTTCAGGTGCCTTAGGAGTAAAAATGGCAGTACCAAATCAAGAAGTGTATGCCATGTGTGGAGATGGCAGTTTCTTAATGCTTCACTCCGAGCTTGTAACAAGCATACAAGAAGGTCAAAAAATCAATGTGATTTTATTGGACAATCACGGTTTCCAATGTATTCACAATTTACAAAGAGGGCATGGCAGTGATGGGTTCGGCAATGAATTCCGCTTTCGCTCCAAAGAAACAAATCGATTAACAGCGGATTATGTTCCTATCGATTTTGCAGCTTATGCTGGTGCCTTAGGAGTAAAAGCTTACAAAGTTCATACTTTAGAAGAGTTAAAGGAAGCACTTGAACAATCTAAAAAAGATACTGTTTCCACATTAATAGATATCAAAGTTCTTCCAGGTACAAATACAGATGGATATGAATCATGGTGGCGTGTAGGCGTTGCAGAAGTATCTGAAAGTAAAAAAGTACAACAAGCGCATAAACAAATGGAGCAAGATATCAAGTTAACGAAACAGTATTAGAAAAATAAAAGTAGTTTACTCATATTTCTGCACTTAATTTAATGATCTACTAATATCAACCAAGTCCATAAGGTTAACGTCGACATCAGTACTTCCTGTACATAAAGTCAGTCACAAGAGTAAACTGCTTTTAAAAAAAGAGAAGCGACAAGGAGGAGATCATAAATGAATAGATACCCTTTTAATCTAGGGATTTCACCGATCAACTGGTCTAATGAAGATGTGAAAGAACTTGGAGAGCATTACACAAGCAGTACAATTTTAAGTGAAATGAAATCTTTAGGGTTTGTTGGTACAGAAATGCACAGTAAGTTTCCTAGTGACGCAAGTGAATTGAAAAATGTACTTTCAGAGAAAGGAATGCAGCTTGTTTCTCAATGGAAAGGCGTATTATTTGCAGATAAATCGAAACATGAAAGTGAACTAGAAGCATACAAGAAGCATGTGCTCTTTTTGAAAAGCATGGGATGTAAAGTTGTTGTCACATGTGAGCTTGGTGGTTCAACGATTGGTGATCCAAGAAGAGATTCCAATGTAGCAAATGTAAAACCACTGACAGATAAAGAGTGGAAGAACATGGTTGAAGGACTGGAGAAAGCAGGTCAAATTTGCAAGGAAAACGGAATGACATTGGTGTATCACCACCATATGGGTACCAATGTTGAAAACCCGGAAGAAATTGATAGATTAATGGAAACCACAGATCCAGATTTGGTGTCTTTAACTTTTGATAGTGGTCATGCTTACTATGGTGGTGCTGATCCATATGAAGTGCTCGTTAAACATTATGACCGTATAAAACATATTCATTTTAAAGACATACGACAAGACGTATTGGATGAGGTTAAAAAAGGAAAAATCAGCTTCAAACATTCGATTGCAAAAAATGTTTTTACAGTACCTGGTGATGGGATTATTGATTTCAAACCCATTTTTGAATATCTTTTAAAACAAAATTACACGGGCTGGGCAATCCTTGAAGCAGAACAGGATCCAGCGGTAAAAAATCCAGTTGAGTACGCACAAAAATCAAAGGATTATATACAAAATACATTTAATGAATTAAATAACAAGCAAAACGTATGATACACCTGGAGGATAGTGACATCATTGCTTAATAAATTGGTTCATCATCAAATCAGAAGCGATTTTCAGCAAATTTAGAGTAGAAAGGAATGGTAAAATGTCAGAATTCATAGTATCAACGAAACAACCAGATGACAAAGGTCAAGTAATCTCAATTACACCTGAATCAGCAGGTTGGGAATATGTAGGCTTTGAAGTGTTCTCCTTAAATGAAGGTCAATCCATCAAAAAAGTAACGGAAGATAAAGAGATTTGTATAGTTTTGTTAAGTGGAAAAGCATCTGTAAATACAAAGCTTGAGAGATGGGAAAATATTGGAAAGCGTATGAGTGTGTTCGAAAAAATACCTCCATATTCCGTTTACATTCCATCGGGAGACTTTTATGAGGTATTAGCGTTAACAGAACTTCAACTTGCTGTTTGTGCTGCCCCCGGAAAAGGAACACTACCAGCACGTTTAATCGCTCCAGAAGATGTTGGAGTAGAATTAAGAGGATCAGGCAATATGGAACGTACCATTCACAACATCTTACCTGAGCAAGCTGAAGCAGATAGCCTATTAGTAGTAGAAGTATTTACTCCAGAAGGGCATTGGTCTAGTTATCCGCCTCATAAACATGATCAAGATAACCTTCCAGAAGAGTCTTATTTAGAAGAAACCTACTATCATAAAGTTAATCCTGAACATGGTTTTGCTATCCAGCGTGTGTATACAGATGACCTTTCATTAGATGAAACTTTAACAGTAAAAAATGGGGATGCAGTACTTGTACCTAAAGGATATCACCCTGTATCTGCCCCTCCTGGTTATGAGGTTTACTACCTAAATGTAATGGCAGGTCCTGTTCGAACTTGGGCATTTAAAAATGATCCAAATCACGAATGGTTGATGCAAAGAATGAAAGCTTATGGAAGTCAGGTGAAATGAGATGAATCTATTAAATTTTGATCAAAATAAAAAACTAGACTTTATAGGTGTAGGTAGATTATGTGTAGACCTAAATGCAAACGAGATTCATAGACCGATGGAAGAAACGATGACATTTACGAAATATGTTGGCGGTTCTCCAGCGAATATAACGATTGGAATGTCTAGACTAGATATGAAATCTGGTTTTATCGGACGAATTGCAGACGACCAAATGGGCCGATTCATAGAGCAATATTTGAAAAATAACAATATTGATACATCCAATGTGATTACAGATAAATCGGGAACAGTAACAGGGTTAGCTTTTACAGAAATCAAAAGTCCAACTGATTGCAGCATTCTTATGTATCGAGACAACGTAGCAGACTTGAAATTAGAGCCAAATGATGTGTCAGAGGAATATATCAAACAATCCAAAGCGATTTTAATCTCTGGAACAGCACTAGCAAAAAGCCCGTCTAGAGAAGCAGTATTCCTAGCTTTGCAATATGCTAGAAAACATGGTGTTGTTGTATTTTTCGATATTGATTATAGACCGTATACTTGGGAGTCTGAACAAGAAACAGCAACGTATTACAACCTCGCAGCTGAAAAATGTGATGTCATCATAGGAACTCGAGAAGAATTCGATATGATGGAGAAAATGGAACTCTATGATAAGAGTGATGACTGGATTACGGCCAAAAAGTGGTTTGATTACAATGCCAAAATTGTAGTCATTAAACATGGAGCAGAGGGTTCTATTGCATATGCTAAGGACGGTAAATCATATACTGGTTCCATATTCCCAGCAAAAATAGTAAAAACATTTGGAGCAGGGGATTCATATGCAGCAGGGTTTATATATGGATTAATGAAAGGTTGGAAAGTAGATACAGCAATGGAGTTTGGAAGTGCAGCTGCATCTATAGTGATATCAAGTCATAGTTGTTCAGATGCAATGCCTACGTATGAGCAGGTTCATAGTGTGATAGAAACACATAAAGGAACGAGTGCCAGCACATAAAGTGAAGTGAATTAATTTTTAAATGTGAACTAAAATATGGAGGAGAATGGGTCATGACAAATAAAACACAAATGGAAACGCTAAATAATTTCATTGGTGGACAATGGGTAGATTCAACAGCTGCCGATACATTAGCAGTACCAAATCCAGCAACAGAAGAAAAAATCGCAGAGGTACCTCTATCTACAAAAGAAGATGTTTCGAATGCGGTGGCAGTTGCTAAAGAAGCTTTTAAAACATGGAGTAAAACCGCTGTTCCTAGAAGAGCACGTATATTATTTAAATATCAGCAGTTATTAGTAGATCATTGGGATGAGCTTGCGAAGTTAATTACACAAGAAAATGGAAAAAGTTATAAAGAAGCTTACGGAGAAGTACAACGTGGAATAGAATGTGTAGAGTTTGCAGCAGGTGCTCCTTCGTTAATGATGGGTAAACAATTACCAGATATTGCAACAAACCTGGAGTCAGGAATGTACCGTTATCCTGTCGGTGTGATTGGTGGAATTACACCTTTTAACTTTCCAATGATGGTTCCTTGTTGGATGTTCCCATTAGCTATTGCTTGCGGTAATACATTTGTTTTAAAACCATCTGAAAGAACTCCATTATTAGCCAATCGTTTAGCAGAACTTTTCAAAGAAGCAGGTTTACCAGATGGTGTGTTCAACATCGTTCATGGTGCACACGATGTGGTAAATGGATTATTAGAACACCCTGATGTACCAGCGATTTCATTTGTAGGTTCACAACCTGTTGCTGAGTATATTTACAAAACTGGAGCAGCCAACGGGAAACGTGTTCAAGCATTGGCAGGTGCTAAAAACCATAGTATCGTTATGCCCGATGCCAAATTAGACGAAGCAGTGAATCAAATTGTGACAGCAGCATATGGCTCAGCAGGGGAGAGATGTATGGCCTGTTCCGTAGTAGTGGCAGTAGATGATGTTGTAGAACCTTTAATAGAAAAGATCAAAGAAAAAGCAGACGAGATAAAGATGGGTAACGGATTAGATGAAGATGTCTTTTTAGGACCAGTCATTCGAGCTGAACATAAAGAGAGAACTGCGAATTATATTGAAATTGGAGTTAATGAGGGTGCAAAATTAATTCGAGACGGTCGTAAGGATGAATTTGTAAACGAAAAAGGATATTATATCGGACCTACGATTTTTGATCATGTCACATCTGAGATGAAAATTTGGAAGGATGAAATTTTTGCTCCTGTATTGTCCATAGTTAGAGTAAAGAATTTAGAGGAAGCAGTAGAGGTATCCAACAGATCTGATTTTGGTAATGGTGCGTGTTTATTTACACAGGACGGAAGCAATGTTCGTTATTTTAGAGAAAACATAGAGTCTGGTATGTTAGGAATCAATTTGGGCGTACCTGCTCCGATGGCATTCTTCCCATTCTCAGGATGGAAAAACTCTTTTTATGGTGATTTACATGCCAATGGTACGGATGGAGTAGAGTTTTATACAAGAAGAAAAATGATGACAGCTCGTTGGACTTAATAAATATTTTATTGATTCAAAATAATTTATAGGATACACAAAGAACCGCTAAGAGCGGTTCTTTCAATAAATATAACATTTTTTATTCATTTAGGTTATAATGATTTAAAATCAACGAACGTATATTTAGAAGGAGTAGCTCAATGAAACCTACGATATATGATATCGCTCGTGAAGCAGGTGTATCAATTGCAACTGTTTCAAAAGTGATCAATAATACGGGTAGAATCGGAGATAAAACAAAACAAAAAGTAATGAAGGTCATGAAGGAACTTGATTATCAACCTAGTATCGTGGCTTCAGCACTGACTGGAAAGAGGACACATACGATTGGATTATTAATCCCAGATATAGCCAATCCGTTTTTTGCGGAAATTGCTCGCAGTGTGGAAGATATGGGCAATGAATTAGGCTTTAGTGTAATGATGTGCAGTACCGATAACAATATAGATAAAGAATCCAAGTACATCTCCTTATTGGAACAAAAAAGAGTAGACGGCATTATTATAGCGACTGGTACTAGGAACACAGATGTTTTACAAAATCTATTAAAGAAAAAATTGCCGATTGCTTTAATCGCCAGGGATCTTCCTTCACTTCCTGTTGATACAGTGCTTGTGGATGATTATATGGGAGGTTATGAAGCAACCTCACATCTGATCAGCTTAGGACATCAAAAAATTTCTATTATTGCTGAAGACTTAAAAGTAATGAGCAGTAAGGAACGTATTAGAGGTTATCGACAAGCTTTAGAAGATCATGGTATGGAATATGATGAAGAGCAGATACATGTGAGCGATTTTACTATAGAGGGTGGAAGAGAAGTAGCTGCCACGATTTTAGCTGAAAATAATCCAGCAACTGCCATCTTTGCCTGTAATGATTTATTAGCTATGGGAGTGATCCAAGCTGCTAGGGAAATTGGAGTTGAAATTCCAAGTGATTTATCCATTATCGGGTTTGATAATACCATTTTAGCCTCTCTTTGCGATCCTCCTTTAACGACAATTGCCCAACCTATTCAAGATATGGGGAAACAAGTAGTAGAGTTATTGGTAAAGGAAATTAAACAAGAAAAGCAATCAAAGCAGCGTGTTGTGCTTATGCCTAGTTTAGAGGTTAGAAATACGACTTCAGATAATACTAAAAACCTAGTATAGTAAAGTAAAATAATATTGTGAAGATGCGTTAAAACAACAGCAGTACCTGATTCAAAGGTACTGCTGTTGTTTTGAGAAGAATTTTATTGAGACACTTTATTGTGAGAATTTATCGTTTATGTTCTTCAAAATGTACTTTTTATAGTAGGCAAGTCTCCAAACAATTCATTTCTAACACGAATATCATATCTTAACTCAATAAAAATAGGAGATTGCATTATGGGAATTTATAAAAAGTTACCCCTCACATTTTTGACATGGAATATTTATTTTGGTGCTGATCTAACTCCACTTATTAATACTACACCTCAAGAGGTTCCGAAGGTTACTACAGAAGTGTTTAATCAATTTGAACAGACGGATTTTCAGGAAAGGGCAACATCTATTGCACAGCAAATTAAAGTTGCAAATCCACAATTAATAGGACTACAAGAGGTAGCTATTTGGACAGTTAGAAGTATTGTTAAGAGGATTGAAACTAATTTTTTAACTATTTTAATAAAAGAATTAAATAGATTGGGTTTAGATTATAGTGTAGTGGCGATGAATCATAACTTTAGTAGTGAGTTACCAAGTAGTACAGGAGACTTGATTGGAATCCAAGATCGTGATGTTATACTTGCCAAAAGGAATGCAGGTTTTTGTTTTTGCAACATACAAGAACACAATTATTCTAAGAATTTATCAGTTTTGGTTGGTGGAGCCCCTTTTACCATTCTAAGGGGCTGGTCTTCAGTAGATATTATTTTTGAAGGGCAAACATTTAGATTAATAAACACGCACTTAGAAGGAAATTCAATGGAAGTACGGTTAAATCAAGCGAAAGAGTTATTAGATGGTCCTGTTAAAACTTCACTTCCACTTATATTGTTAGGCGATTTTAACTCTGATGCAGATGGACCCTTAAAACCAACTTATGACTTATTCATATCTGCTGGATTTAGGGATGTATGGAATATTGCAGGAAGTGGAAAGGGATTTACTGCCTTTCAAGCAAGAAATTTATTAAACACTATTTCAAGTTTAAATGAAAGGATTGATTTGATTCTATTTAAAGGAAATTTTAAGGTACTGATTGCTAACATCTTGGGAGATCAACAAGTCAATCGTACACCATCTGGACTATGGCCTTCGGATCATGCTGGAGTTGTATCTTCATTGAGAGATTGTCCTTAATGGAAAAATACAATGGCTTAACTTGAATAAATTAACGTTGCTCCTAGAACATATATTCTGTAAAATAGGAAGTATAATATTTGTTATGAAAAATGAAAATGAATTATTAATACGGATAAAACAAGGAGCTTTATATAAATGAATAGATTAACAGGTAAATTTGATTCTCTTCATGATTTGATTGCAGAGTTGAAGGAAATGCCTCAGTTCAAACCACAAATTACACATTGGCATACGATTCCAGCTAGAGAAGCTAAATATGCAGAGTTTCCCGGGCAAATTCATAATAAATTGAAGCAGGTTTTTTTGGATAGAGGCATTGCAAGTCTCTATACGCATCAAGCAGAGTCTTTTGGGGAGATTGTAAAAGGAAATCATGTGGTGACGGTAACACCAACTGCATCGGGAAAAACGTTATGTTACAACTTGCCTGTGTTGCAGCGTTTGTTGGAGGATGACAGTGCTAGAGCTTTATATATGTTTCCAACAAAAGCATTAGCACAGGATCAAGTGGCAGAAGTGAACGAGATTGTAAATCAATTAGAGATGGACATAAAAGCTTATACTTATGATGGGGACACTGCGCCTACGGCGAGGCAAGCCATAAGAAACGCTGGACATATCGTAGTGACCAATCCAGATATGCTGCATTCTGCTATTCTCCCACACCATACGAAATGGGTGAAGCTTTTTGAAAATTTGCAGTTTATAGTTATAGATGAATTACATACATATCGAGGAGTATTTGGCAGCCATGTTGCCAACGTTTTGCGACGGTTAAAACGAATTTGCAATTTTTATGGTTCAAATCCACAGTTTATTTGTACTTCAGCAACGATAGCGAACCCAAAAGAACATGCTGAACGATTATTGGAACAAAAGGTATCCTTAATAGATAAAAATGGAGCGCCAGCTGGAGAAAAGCATGTTGTTTTTTATAACCCACCAGTGGTGAATCAACAATTAGGTATCCGTAGAAGCAGTGTGTTAGAGTCGCAAAAATTAGCAAGTCT
This sequence comes from Chengkuizengella axinellae, assembly GCF_030730905.1. GTDB lineage: Bacteria > Bacillota > Bacilli > Paenibacillales > KCTC-33759 > Chengkuizengella > Chengkuizengella axinellae. Next base: position 525,022 of record NZ_JAVAMP010000002.1, read on the forward strand.
ATTATTAAAAAATGGTATTCAAACCATTGTTTTTGCACGGAGCAGAGTTCGTGTTGAAATATTACTGACATATTTGCAAGATCAAACTAAAAATGAGTTTGGCGCTAAGTCCATTCGAGGGTATCGTGGAGGATACTTGCCAAAGCAACGAAGGGAAATTGAACGGGGACTAAGAAATGGAGAAATTCGAGGTGTTGTTTCAACGAATGCTCTAGAACTAGGGATTGATATTGGGCAACTGCAAGCCTGTGTGATGAACGGATATCCAGGCAGCATAGCCAGTACATGGCAGCAATCAGGCCGGGCAGGTAGAAGACAAGAAAGCTCTCTCACCTTTATGGTTGCTAGCAGCAATCCATTGGACCAATACATTATTCAAAATCCAAAGTTTTTCTTTGAAGCTACACCAGAGGAAGCAAGGATTGAAGCAGACAACTTATTAATTCTTATTGACCATATAAAATGTGCGGCTTACGAATTGCCTTTTGAAAAAGGGGAAACCTTTGGTGGGGAGACGCTACTTGAAGTATTAGAGTTTTTAACTGAGGAGAAAGTATTACATCAGGTGGAGGATCGTTGGTATTGGATGGAGCAGTCTTTCCCTGCTCATAATATTTCTTTGCGCTCTGCTGCACAGGAAAACTTTATCATTATAGATATGACAGAAGGCAGCAGAGTGATTGGGGAAGTAGATCGTTTCAGCGCACCGACACTAATTCACGAAGAAGCCATTTATATTCATGAAGGGATACAGTTCCAAGTAGAAAAATTAGACTTTGAAGAGAAGAAAGCCTTTGTGCGAAAAGTGGATGTGGATTATTTTACAGACGCAAACCTTGCCGTTCAATTAAAAGTACTTCAGGTGGATAAACAAGCTGAAACAAAAACTCATGATCTTCAATATGGGGAAGTAACTGTCAATGCTAAAGCAACATTTTTTAAAAAAATCAAATACAGAACGCATGAAAATATTGGTTCAGGTCCGATTCATTTACCAGAAGAAGAGCTGCATACAAGTGCTTATTGGTTCTCCTTCGCCGAAGACATTCTGGAAAACCGCAGTAAAAATGATCTTCAATTCGCGTTATTAGGACTTTCAAACGTATTAGTACATATAGCACCGTTATATTTAATGTGTGATCCGATGGATATTCGAGTCGTGCCACAGGTGAAAGCTATCCATACGAAACTCCCTACGATATTCTTTTATGATCGTTACCCTGGTGGAGTGGGATTGAGTGAACGTTTATACGATGTTCATCATGAGTTGATACAACAAGCAAAGGAATTAATACAAGGTTGTACTTGTTTAAGTGGATGTCCTGCTTGTGTTGGACCAATTGAAGAGGTGGGGCTAGCTGGGAAAGAGTTAGCCTTAGAACTACTAAGTACTTTGATGATTGAAAACAATACAGACTCGGTTCACTAATCAAATTTATTTATTGTAAAAAATGTATTTTAATGAGGAGGGGTAACTTGAGTAAGTTAAAAAACAGATTAAATCGATTGAAAAAAACTCATGCATCATCTGATATTAATGAAAAGGATCAAGTGACCTCTTCTCAACCAAGTGAAGTAGAAGAATGGGGGGGAGTAGGAGCTGTTACTGAAACGACTTCATACGGATCCTTTATCAAGCGACTCATAAAGATCCCATTTCACAAAAAGGTGGGTTTCTATCCATTGTCTCAACTGGTTGACAAAGCAGAAGTCCTGTGTCATTTGCAAGCATCAGAATCTAATATTCAACACGATAAGATGTTGTTTTTTGATACTGAAACAACAGGATTGGGTATAGGCACTGGTAACGTACCGTTTATGTTAGGTATTGGATATTATACAAAAGAAGAATTCGTTGTAGAGCAATTATTTATTCGAAATCCGAGTGAAGAATTGGCAATGTTGACTTATATGAATGAGAAGTTCCAACAATTTACTCATCTAGTTTCTTATAACGGTAAAACGTTTGACTTGCCATTACTAAAAAATAGATTCGTGCTCCATCGAAAGACTTATGAGGGAGAACATTTGGAACATTTGGATCTTTTATATCCTGCTAGAAGCTTGTGGAGAAATACATTAACTACTTGTAAGTTGAGTTATGTGGAACATCAAAGATTAGGAATACATCGTGTTGATGATGTGCCAGGTTCAATGGCGCCAACGCTTTATTTTAAATATTTATCAGAGAAAGATCCGAACATCATGGCGGATGTATTTCGTCATAACGAAATAGATATCGTAACATTAGCGGTGTTGAGTATTTATTTTACAACTTTATTTGAAGATACAGAATTATATAAAAGTATAGAACTAGATGAGTTATATCGTTTGTGTCTTTGGTTTAATAAAATGGAATTAACAGATCAGTTTCAACAAGTTTATGAATTGCTTATTAAAAGAGCGACAGAAGAAGATCCGAACTATTTTATTCCTCTAGCGATGATTTTTAAGAAAAAGAAGGAAGTTGAAACGTCTGTGTTTCTATGGAGGGAATTTATTGAACTTCAAGGTCATCAACGTATGATAAATACGGAACCATATATTGAATTAGCAAAATATTATGAACATCGGAAAAAGGATTTTGAAAAGGCGATTTACTATACTAAAGAAGCGGAGCAAAGAGTGTATCAAAGAATTTCTTTTTCAAGAAGGGACAATAAGTATGTAGAAACAATAAAGGAGATACAAAAAAGGAAAACTAGATTGGAAAGGAAGTGGATGAATAAACAGGAAAAAAGGGAAAAAATGGATGATGTTTCCCATCCTAAACAAATTCAAATCAATATATAAACATACATCTAATCTAATTTTCCTAGAAACATTTCTCTATTATGAGGAGTGAGATCGTTTTAACATTGTTCACATCCAGAAATACTCGAATTATCAATAAAAACAGCACTATTAAAAGTTGAATCTCCTATAGGATACCGTTTTTTTACATGAAATAACACTCCTTCATTAGAATGGAGTGCTTATGTTTGGTAAATAATTATAGTTCACTCTTTTTGCCTTCATAACATTTTCGACAAACGGAATGATAGGATTCATTGCCGCCAATTTGAATTTGTTCTCCAGAATATACAGGTTTTCCATCTTCAAAGCGTAATACCATCGTTGCTTTTCGACTGCAAAAAGAACAGATCGTTTTAATTTCTTCTATTTTATCAGCATAAAGTAACATGTATTGGCTGCCTTCAAATAATTCATTACGGAAATCATTCTTTAACCCATATCCAATGACAGGGATATTAAATTCATCCACTATTTTAGCAAATTGTAATACTTGATCTTTTTTTAGAAATTGCACTTCATCAACTAGAATGCATGCAATGTTTGATTTTTCTTTTACTATATCAATTAAGTTTGTGTCGTTGTATATAGGAATGGCTTTTCTTTTAAAGCCAATTCTTGAAGAAATATAACCGACTTCATCTCTGTCATCAATACCCGAAGTGAAGATTAATACTTCTTTGCCATGTTCCTCGTAATTGTGAGCTACTTTTAAAATATCAATTGATTTTCCACTATTCATTGAACCGTATCTGAAAAAAAGTTGTGCCATTTGATTTCTCCTCTCAAGTTCATCCTACAATATCATATACCAAAGAGAGGGAATAGGGAACCCAATTACGTTAATACGATATAATGGAAAATATGAAATGGTATTTTAGTTGTAGTGAACAAGTAGTCCCTCTAAAAGAAGTGTTCACTAGAAGTTTAACGTTTAAAATACTTCTTCTTTCGACAATCTCCTTCACAAAGCCCACCTGGGATACTTGAGTTACATTTATTTTCATCAAAAACGATATTATCAGTAGATTCTGAATTATTTTGAATATCAGGACTGTTTCCAGATAGACAGTTTGATCTGATTCCAAAGTTATCCGCAGTAGGATCTACTATGATGATCCCTGATTTAAGATTGTTTTCTATACAGTTGTGGTCTATGATGCTCTCAATAAAAAAGGTGTCATTTATTTGAATTCCATTACCATTGTTCAATTGACAAATATTTTTAATGATTCTGTTCTCAAGTTCATTTATTTGAATACCGTCAGCCTTATTTTTGTTACAAACATTTCCCCAAATTAATGTTTCATCTTCTTCAATGAACAATCCATTTAATGAATTGTCTATTGTTTTATTATTTAATATTAAGGAGTCTTCATTTATAAAAAATCCATTTCCTTTATTATTGGAAGCCCAATTCCCAATACACAAATTAGGATCACTTAACAATCTAAAACCGTCCATTCCATTTTGCTTTGATGTGTTACAAAAAAATAAGTGTTCATTACTAATTTCATCTTCTAAAAATCCATTCCCTCCATTATGATTCGTATTACATTTTAAAAAATAATTTAATTCACTATCTACCTGAAGATGAAATCCATTGTTTCCATTCATTTTTGCTTCACATAAATTGAACAGGTTTTGATTATTATTGATTTGAAATCCATCTGCTTGATTATTTTTTGATTGAACTTTATCAAATGTGTTCTCTTCATTATTTATAAGCACTCCGCTCGATCCAAAATGTTGAACTGTTATATTTTCAATCGAATTGCGTTCACTTTCAATAGTCATGCCATTCCCTGCTATATTTTTACCATCTAAAATTGTCTCACATGCATCTGATCCAACAATTCTGAGACGATCTTTATTGATAGGAATCATGATCTGTTCATGAAATATACCCTTGCTAACATTGATTTGAAAACCATCTTGTGCATCACTTATTGCTTGTTGAATGGATTCACCTTCTTGTACATCGATGGCGTCATTCCTTTCACATAATCCAAAAGGCATACTTGTTTCACAAGTGTTGTCTGCAAAAGTACAACCTACAATTTCTATTTCTACGAATAAATCTGGTGAGTTTCCTTTTATACAATTAGAGCGCACGGCTATATTATTTCCCGCTATGCTAATTCCAGCAACAGTGTTGTTTGTTACAATGTTACGATCAATTAAAGAATCCTTACCTTCGATTCTAATTCCATTTTCTTTATTTCCCATCACTAGATTTTTTATAATTCTAGCATCATCAGCTCCTATCATACCGTTTAAACCATTCTCTTTGCTTATATTTTCAAACAAGACTGTAAAATTACCAATAACAAACCCATTTTCTAAATTTCCTAACGCTTTGTTCAAAGTATAAAAATTAGAATCTTCATTATTATCATTAAATCCATTTCCGTTATTATTTATAGCAGCACATGAAATAATATAATTTCTGCAACTACTTACGTTAAATCCATCTTGCCTGTTTTTCTGAGCTATACAACAGTAGATTAAATTATTATCATCATTTAAAAATACCCCATTTAAATTATGAATTATTTTACATTGGATTATATAATTATCATCTCTTTCAACTACAATCCCATTTTCAATATTGTCATTGATTACACATTCAATAACTATGTTTAAACTAGTGTTGATTTCAATGCCATGGCTCCCATTATTTAATATTTGAACTTTATGAATTATATTGGTAAAACCAACTACACAAATGCCAGAACCTTTGAAGTTCTGTACCGTTAAGTCTTGAATGGTAACGCAATTATCATCAATGATAATGCCATCAGTTAAACCTAAGTCTCGTCCATCAATGGTTGTTTTTCCTTTACCTTCTCCGATCAGTCGAAGTCCTTCTACATTAATGGAAAGTGATTCTGCAAATGTGCCTTCTCCCACTCGGATGGTATCGTATGGTTGAGAAACTGCTAGTGCTTCATTTATTGTTGGGAATTCAGTTGTTGGGACTTTTCGTACAGTCATATCGCTTTCGTCCTTTCAGATTTTGGAATTTGATATATCTTATGTAAAATGTGAGAGAAAGGACTAGACAGGTGTACTGAATTTATTGAATTTAGGCAAAAAAAAGAATGAGGAGAATGTATACACCTATTTAATTAGTCGATTTGATTTATATAAGATATGTGATGCTAAAAAACACCCTAAGATATGCAGGAGTATTTGAGTGGAATTTAAATCATATCGAGTAGGGTGGGGGAGGTTACCTTTTAAAGAATATCTGTTGGTTACGGGGATTTTCACATAGTCCATCAGGAATGCTTGAGTTACATTTATTTTCATCAATGACGATATTATCAGTAGACTCCGAATTATTTTGGATATCTGGATTATTGCCTGTCAAACAATTGGAGCGGACGCCAAAGTTATCAGTAGTAGGTTTTTCTATAATGATACCAGCTTTTGTATTGTTTTCTACACAGTTGTCATCTATGATGCTATTAATTGAATCATTCTCATTTATATTAATGCCATTGTTATTATTTAGTTGACAAACATTTTTAATGACTCGACTTTCACAAAAATTTAATTCAATCCCATTTTGATTATTTTTGTTACAAACGTTTCCCCAAACAATGTTATCATTTTCAATCAAACTAAATCCATTTAATGAGTTTCCAACGGTTCTGTTATTGAACATGAAGCAATTATCAAGTATACGAAATCCGTTTCCTTTATTATTAAAAGTCCAATTTCCAATACACAAATTATGATCTCTTAGTATATTAAACCCATTCATTCCATTCTGCTTTGATGTGTTACATAAAAATAAATTGTCATCACTTACATCAGTTATAAATCCATCTCCTCCATTATAAGTGGCATTACATTTTATGAGATAGTTTAAGTTACCTGACTGAAAACGAAATCCATTATTACCATTCATTTTTGCTTCACATAGATTAAACAGAGTTTGTAAAGATGATTCATTGATTTGAAAACCATCTGCTTGATTATTTTTGGATTGAATTTTATCAAATGTGTTATCTTCATCATTTATAAGTATGCCATTAGCATCAAAATGTTGAACTGTCAGATTTTCGATCGAGTTGCGTTGACTATCAATCGTTATGCCGTTCCCTGTCAGATTGGTACCATCTATGATTGTTTCACACACCTGCTCCAACAATTCTGAGGCGATCTTTACTATTAGGAATATTGATTTTTTCATGAAATATGCCTTTGCTGACATTGATTTGAAAACCATCTTGTGCATCATTTATTGCTTGTTGAATGGATTCACCAACTTGTACGTCTATGGCATCATTTCGTTCACATAATGAAGGTGGTATGCTTGTTTCACAATCGTTATCTGCAAATGTACAACCCGTAATCCCTACTTCTACTAATATGTCTGGTGAGTTTCCTTTGATACAATTAGAACGAACGGCTATGTTATCTCTAGTTATACTGATACCAGCAAGAGTGTTGTTTGTTACAATGTTTCGATCAATCACAGAGTCCCGATCTTCCATAAGAATTCCATTACCTTTATTGCCGGTTACGATATTTTTAATTATTCTAGCATCATCACCTCCTATCATACCGTTTAAACCATTGTCTTTACTAATATTTTCAAACACAGTTGTAAAATTACCAATTATAAATCCATTCCCTGAATTTCCCAATGACTTGTTCAAAGCATAAAAATTAGAATCTTCATTAGTTTCATTAATTCCATTACCGCTATTATTTATAACAGCATTTGAAATAATATAATTTACATTTCCATCTATGATAAATCCATCTTGTCTGTTTTGTTGAGCTAAACAACAGGAGATTATATTATTTTCTTCATCTAGAAAAACCCCATTTAAATTATGGATCATTTTACATTGGATAATATAATTGTCATCACTATCTACGTTTATCCCATTTCCAACGTTTTCATTGATTTCACATTCAATAATTATGGTTTTAGGAGCGGTAGATTGAAGTTCAATACCATGGTTTAGATTATTTAGAATTCCAACTTTATGAATAATGTTGTTGGAAGCTTCTACACAAATGCCAGAATCATTGAAGTTTTGTACAGTTAAGTTTTGGATTGTAACGAAACTTTCATCAATTATTATGCCATCGGTTAAACCTAAGTCTCGCCCATCAAGGATTGTTTTTCCTTTCCCTTCTCCGATAAGTCGAAGACCTTTTATGTCAATATTAAGAGATTCTGGAAAGGTACCTTCTCCCACTCTTATGGTATCATATGGCTGAGATTCTGCTAGTGCATCATTTATGGTAGGAAATTCAGTTGTTGGAACGTTTCGTACTGTCATTGCATTTTCGTCCTTTCTGAGTTTGAATTTTGATATATTCTATGTAAGATGTGAACAAAAGGACTAGACATTTGCACTGAATTTTATAAAATGGGCGATGGAAAATTAAGGGCTAATGATAATCCATAATCTAATGAATTGATCTTTCACAAAGCCCATCTGGGACACTTGAATTACATTTATTTTCATCAAAAACGATATTATCAGTAGACTCTGAATTGTTTTGGATATCTGGATTGTTTTCAACTAAACAGTTGGATCGGATGCCAAAGAAATCAGCAGCAGGGTCCTTTATGATTATGCCGGCTTCCAGGTTGTTTTCTATACAATTATGGTCAATGATAGTTTCAATTTCTGGATCAAATGATACACTTGCTTGTATACCATTCTGTTTATTCATCTGACAACTATTCTTGATTACACGATGACCTGCACCAGTTAAACTAATACCGTTCCTTTTATTTTTATTACATATATTACCCCAAATAATATGAGTAAGCTCTATTGCTTCAATACCATCTAGAGCATTTCCAATTGCTTTATTTAGATACCATAAACAGTCATCCAATGTTGTGACAAAACCACTGGCGTTATTATATAAGGCACAATTTCCGATGAAATTATTTTCATCATTGAAGGTAAAACCATTCAAGTTATTATGATTTGCTTCATTAAATAAAAATAAATTGTTACATAAGAATGTATAACCATTTTTTATATTATGATTGGCTTTACATCTAATCAAGGTATGGTCATCTTCACCATTAAAACCATTATTTTTGTTTCTTTTAGCTTCACACTGATTGAAAAAACTTTCATCTTCAGAGATTTTAAATCCATCTCCCAAATTATTTTTGGATTGAACTTTTTCAAAAATATTAAACCTCTCGAGTATATTTACTCCGTCCGACCCAAAATTTTGCACCGTTAAATTTTCAATGGAGTTGAGTCTACTATTGATTGTAATGCCATCATCTAATATATTTGCACCTTCAATTACCGTTTTACACATACCTGATCCAACAATTCTGAGTCGACTTTTTGTAACTGGAATATTCACTTGCTCATCAAATATACCTTTACTAACATTGATTTGAAAACCTGATAGAGTATCTATATTCTCAATTGCCTCAGAGATCGTGTCAAAATCACCCGGTACAAAAATGGCGTCATTTCTGGCACATAATCCACCTGGTATACTTGTTTGACAATCGTTATCTGCAAAAGTGCAATCAGTTACTAGTTCTTCAACAAAAATATCTGGAGTATTGCCTCTTATACAATTGGAACGAACAGCAGTCTCATTTCCTGAGATACAGATTCCAACTTTTTCATTATTCCTTACGATGTTTCGATCAATGACATTTTCATTGCCTTCTATCCGAATTCCATTTCTTTTATTGTTTAATACATGATTTCTTATGATTCTTGTTTTGGCGTTAACATCAGCATTAACAACTAAAATACCATCTAACACATTGTTTTTAGTCACATTATCAAATAATAATGCTTCATTTCCTATGATTCCATTCATTATTAAAAACCCATTTTCTTGATTTTCAATAGATTTGTTTAATGTATATATATTTTCCAACGATTCACTGGAATTACTAAAACCATTACTGCCATTTTTTATAGCAGTACTTGAGATGATATAACAACTACTTCGCTCGATTTGAAATCCATTTTGTCTGTTTTGCTGAGCTAAACAACAGTAAATGAAATTAATACTACCTTCTAATAATAAACCATTAGATTTATTACCGATCATTTTACTAAGCAAAATAAAATTGGTAGATCTTCTAGAAACGACTCCCTCCCCAGCATTTTCATTCATATCACATCCAAATATTATATTTCTAAAACCATCTATATCTATTCCTATTTTATTGTTTAATCCTTGCACATTATGGATAATGTTTTCATTTGAAGAATTTATAAAAATGCCTGTTCCATTGAAGTGTTGTACTGTTAAATTTTCAATGGTGACTAACTTATTATTGATTATGATGCCATCACTAACACCTAAGTTTTGCCCACTAATCATTGTTTTTCCTTTACCTGCTCCAATTAGGCGAAGTCCTTCTACATTAATATTAAGTGATTCTGGAAAGTTTCCTTCTCCTACTCTGATGGTATCGTAGGGCTGAGATACATCTAACGCATTTTGAATTGTAGGGAATTCAGCAGTTGGAACGTTTCGTACGGTCATATTGTTTTCATCCTTTCAAATTTTGGAATGTGATATATCCTATGTAAAATGTGAACGAAAGGACTAGACAGGTGTACTGAATTTATTCAATTTAGGCTAATGAAAATAAAGAGTGTGGAGAATACATAAAATACACCTATCTGTTGGTCAACTTGAAGTATGTTAGATATGCAATGATTGAACGAACGATCCAATACATAGAAGGGGAGTGTGATGTTAATTATAGAGTAGGAGGAGCTACCTTTTGAAAAATCCTTTCTGTTTACATGATCCTTCACAAAGATCTTCTGGGATACTAGAATCGCATTTATTCTCATCGATGACGATATCTGTACCATTTGGTGAATTGTTCTGAATGTCTGGTGTATTGTCAGATAAGCAATTAGAGCGGATTCCTGCTTCTTCAACTCTAGGGTTTACTATAATAAAATACCAGCTTCTAGATTGTTTTCTATACAGTTATGATCGATAATGGATTCAACTTCTTCATTTAATTGAATGCCATTCCCTCTATTCATTTGACAAATATTTTTGATCACTCTATTATCTTCACTAACTAACTTGATACCGTCACCCTTATTATTGTTGCAAACATTTCCCCAAATTATGTTGCAATCAAATTCTGTATCAATGCCATTTAATGAATTTCCAATCGCTTTATTCAAAAACCATAAGTTATCATCATCTTCAGCTATAAATCCGTTGCTTTTATTATTTAAAGCACAATTTTCGATACATATGTTTTCATCAACGAATGATAGTCCATTTAAACCATTTTGTTTTGCATCATTAAATAAAAATACATTAACATCTTCACTGGTAAAACCATGACTTTGATTTTGACTTGCTTTGTTTCTAATAAAATAATTTAAATCACTTTCCGAACCGTTAAATCCATTTCTACGGTTTCTTATAGCTTCACATTGATTTAAAAGGCTTGTTGTTTCCCCACTATCTGAGATCATAACTCCATCTTCATTGTTGTTTTTTACCACCACTTTATCAAGTGTATTTGTACTGTTTGTTATATTTATTCCACTGGAACTAAAATTTTGAACCGATAGATTTTCTACTGAATTGAGGAAACTATTCATTGTAATTCCATCTCCAACTAAATTTGTACCATCAATGATGGTTTTACATATACCAGATCCGACAATTCTGAGACGAGCTTTATCCATTGGAATGGTCACTTGTTCATTGAAGAAACCTTGACCTACATTGATTTGATAGCCATTTTGTGCATCTTCTATTGCCTGTTGAATAAAATAAAATCTCCTTCCTGTACATCGATAGCATCATTTCTTTCACACAACCCTGATGGTATACTCGTTTCACAAATGTTGTCTGCAAAAGTACCACCCGTTATCAATTCGTCTTTCAAAATATCTGGAGTATTTCCTAGTATACAGTTGGAACGAATTGCAATGTTATTGCCAGTAATATGAATTCCAGCAAGATTGTTATTTTTTACAAAGTTTTTATCAATTACATTGTTATCGCCTTCTACTTGAATGCCTTTGCCCTTATTATTGAATACTTGATTTTTTATGATTCTTGTCTCCTGATCTATCGCTAATATCCCATTTAAACCATTTTTTTACTGATATTTTCAAATAATGTGCTTTCAAGATCTACGACAAATCCATTTCCATTATTTTCGATGGCTTTGTTAAATATATAAAAATTTTCAAGTGAGTCAGTCACGTTAAATCCGTTAAAACCATTTTGTTTAGCAGTATTGGAAATGAAATAACATTCATTGCCCAGAACATGAAAACCATCCTGTTTGTTTTTTTGTGCTAAACAACAATATATTAAATTATTTTGAATTTGACTTTCTACTAATAGACCGTTGGCTTGATTACCGATCATTTTACTATGCATAATTTTGTTGAGAATACTTCGAGAAATGAGTCCTTCTCCAACATTTTCATTTATCTCACATTTGAATACCATATTTCTATTACCGTCAGCTATATCAATTCCAATTTCATTATTGATCGCCATCACTTTGTGAATAATATTCTCATCCATATTTACATAAATGCCTGCTCCCTTGAAATTTTGTACTGTTAAGTTCTCAATAGTGACCAATTCATTGTTTATTGTAATGCCATTAGTAACACCAAGGTCTTGCCCATTTATAATCGTCTTACCTTTCCCAGCACCGATAAGACGTAATCCTTTTATAATAATTTCAAGAGTTTCTGGGAAATTACCCTCCCCAACTCTGATTGTATCGTATGGCTGAGATACTAATAGTGCGTTATTTATTGTTGGAAATTCAACTGTAGGAACTTTGCGTACGGTCATATCGGATTTGTCCTTTCTGATTGTGGATTTTGATCTATTGTATTTAGGAGGTGAACAAAAGGACTAGACAAATGCACTGGATTTTATAAATTGGGCAATGAATAATGAATGATTGAAAAAAACGATTGAATTGATCATGGGGAGGAGGGCAATGAATATAGGAATAGTTCTATGAAACTTAAAAATACAAGCAAATAAAATACTCCTATTTGATGGAGTATAATCCATTTTGAATATTGAGCATAGTAGGATTAAAGTTAACGTTTAAAAAAATTCTTAGATCCACATGATCCTTCACATAGCCCATCAGGGATGCTTGAATCACATTTGTTCTCATCAATGGCAATATTAGCAGTAGACTCTGAATTATTTTGAATATCTGGATTGTTGCCAGATAAACAGTTAGAACGGACACCAAAATTATCAGCAGCTGCACCTTCTATGAGGATTCCAGCTCCTTTATTATTTTCAACACAGTTATGATCTATGATACTATCAACAGAAGAAATTTCATTCAATTGTATTCCGTTAGTTTTATTTAATTGAATCACATTGTTGATAATTCTATGAAGGTCTACATTTAGTTCAATTCCATTTCCTTTATTTTTATTACATACATTACCCCAAATTAAATTCTCATTCTGATTATCATTTGATCTAATTCCATCCATTGAATTTTCAATGGTTTTATTATTAAACAATAAGTTATCTTCATCTATAAAAATACCATTTCTTTTATTATTTAAAGCACAATTTCCGATCATAATATTCTCATTATCTACTGTCATACCGTTCATTCTATTATTTTTTACTTCATTAAATAATAATAAATGATTATCATCTACTATAAACCCATGATCACGATTATCATTAGCGATACATTTAATGAAGTAATTTAAATTTGTACTAGGGCTATTAAATCCATTTCCCTTGTTCATAATTGCATGACATTGATTAAAAAGAATAGTTGTATCTGTCGTCCCATTGTCAACAAATCCATCTAAAGTATTGTTTTTTGATAGAACTCTATCAATAATATTCATTAGTTCATCAAAAACCACTCCGCTGGATCCAAAATTTTGAACAGTTAAATTTTCTATTGAGCTTAAAACACTATTAACACAAATACCGTCGCCATCTATATTTGTACCATCAATGATGGTTTTACATCTGTCTACTCCTACAATTCTGAGCCGATCCTTACTATTAGGAATGTCAACTTGTTGATTGAAAAATCCAGCTCCAATATTGATTTGATAACCTTCCTGTGCATCTTCTACAGCTTGTTGGATGGAATCCCCTTCTTTTACATCGATCGCGTCATTTCTCTCACATAGTCCTGGAGGTATACTCGTTTTACAATCATTATCTGCAAAGGTACAATCTATTACTAATGCTTCCATCATGATATCTGGGTTATTTCCTTGAATACAATTGGATCTTACGGCGGTCTCATTTCCAGCTATACTGATTCCAGCAAGTCCATTATTTTTTATTGTATTTCGATCAATGATATTCTCACTATCTTCCACTCGGATTCCATTGTCTTTATTATTTATGACAAGATTATGAATGATTCTGTTCTCTCCATTTCGCGCTAATATGCCATTTAATCCATTATTTTTACTAACATTTTCAAATAATAACGACTCATTATCAACGACAAATCCATTTTCACAATTTTCAAAGGATGTATTAAATACATATACATTGTCAAATATAATTCCACTCTCACTAAAACCATTCCCGCCATTTTTAATGGCAGTACTTGAAACAATATAAGATTCCACTCCCCCTATATGAAAACCATCTAGAGTGTTTTGCTTAGCTATGCAGCAGTAAATTAAATTTTGATCAAATTCACCACTAGAAGATATAAATACACCATTAAGTTGATTGCCTTTCAGTGTACTATGCATGATATAGTTATTGTTGCCAACTATCTCTATTCCATTTTCAATACTTTCATTAACTTCACATTCTAATATGATGTTATCTCCACTATCTAAATTAATTCCAATTAGATTGTTTACAAGTTGGACTTTATGGATAATATTACTACTAACATTTATAAAAACACCACGACCATTAAAGTTACGTACTGTTAAGTTTTCGATAGTAACTAAATCATCATTGATTGTAATACCATCATTTGCACCTAAGGATTGCCCATCGATGATTGTTTTTCCCTTTCCTGCACCGATAAGACGAAGACCTTCTATGCTAATATCAATCATTTCTGGAAATACACCTTCATCTACTCTGATTGTGTCGTATGGAGCAGATTCTGTTAGTGCATCGTTTATGGTTGGGAAGTCAGGTGAAGGGACTTTGCGTACAGTCATATCGTTCCATCCTTTCTGATTTTGAATATTGATATATCCTATGTGTTAAGTGAATAAAAGGACTAAACGTTTGTACTGAATTTTTTAAATTTGGGCAAACGAGAATAAGGAAATAAGGAAAATGTATTGAGTTGGTGATTCATCATCATTCTGAAATGAAGATGAAGGGCAAAAGAACAACTCCTAAATCAGTAGGAGTTTAGGAGGGTAAATTAAGGTTAGAAGTGGGATAGTTATCGCTTAAAAAACTTCTTAAATCCACAAGATCCCTCAGGGATACTTGAATCACATTTATTTTCATCTATAGCGATATCTTCTCCATCTGGTGAATTATTCTGGATATCTGGATTGTTACCAGATAAACAATTGGATCGGATAGCGAATTCAGTAGCAGTAGTTGATTCGATAATAATTCCAGCTTCTCCGTTATTTGCAATACAGTTATTATCTATGATACCTTCAACAGCATTTGGTTCGTTGATTTGAATTCCTTTTCCTTTGTTCCATTGACATTGATTGTTAAGGACTACACTCTCATCTTCATTTAATTGAATCCCGTTTCCAGCATTTTCATTACATACATTCCCCCAAATGGTGACATCATCTGCATTAATGTCAGCTATACCATGTATTATATTTTTAATGGCTCTGTTATTAAATAATAAGTTTTCATTATCAACAATGAAGAAACCGTTATTCATATTGTTATATGCACAATTTCCGACAAGTCGATTTAAATCATCAAATTCAAAGCCATTAAGAGCATTCTTTTTTGCTTCGTTAAATAAAAAAAGATTTTGATCAATCAGTTGAAAACCATCCCCGCCATTTTTATTTGCTATACATCGAAGGAAATAATTTAAATCGAATCCATTAAATCCACTATTTAGATTCTCATTTGAAATACATTTATTAAACAGAATTTTACCAAGGTCATTTGCAATGTTCGAAAACTCAAATCCACTCTCTTTATTCTTTTTTGATTCTACTTGTTCAAAAGTATTACAAAATTCTTCTACTGCTACTCCGTTAGAACCGAAATGTTGCACTGTCAGGTTTTCGATTGTATTGAGATCACTTTCGATCGTAATCCCATTGCCTACTATATTGGTACCATCAACTACTGTGTTCCCCATTCCCGATCCTACAATTTTTAAACGGTTTTTATCATTTGGGATATTAACCTGTTCATTAAATGTCCCCACTCCAACGTTGATTGTAAAACCAGAAAGTGTACCCATATCATTCACAGCTTCATTAATTGAGTCAAAGTCTCTAGGAACGTTAACAGTATCATTTCTTTCACATAACCCGGGTGGTATGCTAGTAGTACAATTGTTATCAGCAAAAGTATTAGAGATGTTATTACTGAATATATCCGGATTATTATTCATTAAACAATTACCACGAGCTGAACTATTTTCTCCTCCTAAAGATATTCCAGTTCGTTTATTATTTTTTGCGATATTGCCATCAACCACACTATCTGAACCTTCTACTTCAATTCCATTAAATTTATTATTTATGACTTTATTTTTTATAATTCTTCCATTGTTAGTAAATGTTAAAATGCCCGTAGCTCCATTGTTTTTGCTTATGTTATCAATTAAAGTCGTTTCTGTACGGTTTGAAAATCCATTCCCTTTGTTGTTGATCGACTTGTTAGACAGAAATAGATTCGTATTTCCGTCACCGCCAAAACCATCCCCACCATTTTTTAAAGCAACGCTGGATATAATGAAATTGTTGTTCCCAGATATATGAAATCCATCCTGAGTGTTATCTTTAGTTAAACAGCAATAGATTAAATTGTTGTTCCCTTCATCATTTATAAAAACCCCGTTACCATTATTGATCATTTTGCAATGAATAATATAATTTTCACTACCCCCTTGAACAAGACTTAGATTGATTCCATTTTGTCCATTTTCATTGATTTCACATTTAATTACTATGGTCGAGTCACCTTCCATATCAATTCCATGTATACCATTATTCAATACCTGAACTTGATGAATCACATTGTTTTCATTACTAGTAAAAATGCCAGATCCTTTGAAGTATTGCACCGTTAAGTTTTCGATCGTAACTAATTCTGTTTCAATTATAATCCCTGTAGTTCCAGCTCCTAAAGTTTGCCCATCTATCACTGTTTTTCCTTTTCCTGCACCAATAATGCGTATCCCATCTTTATCAATGGTAAGCACTTCGGGATATCTTCCCTCTGCTACTTCGATTGTGTCGTATGGATTAGCTGCTGTTAATGCCAGTGAAATTGTCGGGAATTCAGAGGGCACGTTTAAAACAGACATCTCTATTTCTTCCTTTCTAAATTTGAAGTATTTGATACATCATATGAAACCTGAAAATAAAAGTCCTAGACAGGTGAACCGTTTTGTAAAAGATAGGCAATGTGCATTAGGCAAACGTTTGATTTTAATATAGAAATGAAAAATAGGGCAGATGCATCAGACAAGAAACACATACTATGCATAACTTAAAAGAAAAATCGATATAGGTTGGTGATCAGAATGGATAATCTTTTTTGTAAAAATCAAATCAATCAAGCAAAGAAAATGTTAGATGAACAAATGAGACGTGTAAGAGGAGATAAAGGGAAGCGAAATGGGCAACTGCATTTACAGGAGGATTTTTTTAAAAGCTTAAACGATGGGATGAATCAAAGATTAAATCAAGCGAAACAATTTCAAGGCAATGAGAAAATCAACAGTAAAATCGACCAAAATCGTACTTTACTTGAACAAAAGTTGAACAATATGAATGAAATGTTAAAGAATCTAAATACGGAAGAAGAAGGGAATAAATTGGATGCATTGCATAAAAAAATGAGTGGGCTGTTGGACTCGTTTTTAGAAAAAGAGAAGAAGTAACTACCTTAAATTGATTAACTTGTCATAGAATAGACAACAATGTGGATAGACACCGCTTGATTTTACTTGATTTCACGATAAAATAAAGTGAACCTTTCTTTGCACAGAAGGGGAAAAGGATGTTCTATTGATGTATCTTGGATGTCATATTAGTATTAGGAAAGGTTTTTTAAACGCAGCAAAAACAGCACAAAAAATAGGTGCTTCTGCATTTCAGTATTTTCCTAAAAACCCACGTAGTTTGAAATTAAAACAAGTGGATCAGCTCGATGCACAGGCTTGTGCTGAATTTTGTGAGGCTAAAGATATGTTATCCATTGCACATACGCCTTATCCAACTAACTTGGCAGTTGAAGACCAATTAAGAAATCAGATGGCTGCATCCATATTAAATGATCTTGAAATCGCAAATTCATGTGGTTCTTTGGGATTAGTTGTGCATTTTGGAAAATTTAGTGGTAAAGACCCGTTACAAGGATACAAAAATATATTACAATGTTTAAATGGAGTACTTTCTAAGTGGCATGGTAAAACGTTAATTTTACTGGAAAATCAAGCAGGTATGGGTACTAAAATGGGGATGACCTTTGAAGAGTTAATTCAGATTCGTAATCTTGCTCAATATCCAGAGAAAATTGGGTTTTGCTTTGATACCTGTCACGCCTATGCAAGTGGTTTATGGAATGAAACAAATTGGGAAGAGTTGTACCGTCATGGAGAAAAACTTGGTTTTTTTAAACATGTCAAAGCAGTTCATTTAAATGACTCTAAATATTCCAGCGGATCTTACCGAGATCGGCATGAAAACATTGGTTATGGAATGATAGGGGAACACCGTTTTGAGTTGTTTTTAAAGTCAGGTTGGTTGAAAGCGATTCCCATTATCCTAGAAACACCAACATCACAACATCGTTCTTACGAACAAGAGTTGAAATATATAAATAGATTAATTCATAAGGGAGATAGAAAATGATTAATGTGTATTTGGATGATTTGCGACCTTGCCCAAAAGGTTTTGTATTAGCAAAAAATATTGAAGAGTGTATTCTTTTATTGCAAGAAAGTGAAGTGAACATTTTATCCCTCGATTTTGATTTAGGTTGGCAAGAACCCACTGGGTTTGATTTAACCAAAATGATGGTAGAAAAAAAATGCTTTGCCAAGGAAATATATCTGCATACCTCTGATTCTAATGGTAGAATGAAAATGTATCAGCTATTGTATGAACATAAACCAGAAGGTGTTGTTTTGCATAATGGTCCAATGCCTTATGAATTACTGGAGCAGTATTTATAGAAATTATTGTTGAAATTGGGTGAGCAGATGATAAAACTAGATCATGTTTATTTTAGGAGAGAATCTCGAGAAATCCTTTCTGATGTTCTAATCGAAATGAATAAAGGTGAACACTGGGTTATCCTAGGAAAAAATGGTTCAGGCAAAACAACTATCCTTGAGATGTTGAATGGGTACCTTTTTCCTAGTCAAGGCTCTGTGGAAGTTTTGGGCAATCGATATGGGAATTGTGATGTAAGAGAAGTTCGCAAAAGTATTGGTTATATCAGTCAATCTCTTTTAGAGAAGTTAAACTTTAGCGATCCAGTCTGGGAAGTGGTTGCAACAGGTCTGTATGGATTTTTAAGATTTTATCAAGAGATTCCCAAGGAAGCACAAGACCAAGCGAATGAGATGTTGGAGCAATTGAATTTATCCTATGTAAAAGAGCAACCACTTGGTTTGCTTTCTCAAGGTGAAAGGAAAAAAGTGCTCCTTGCCAGAGCATTAATGACTCATCCTGAAATTATCATCATGGATGAGCCTTGTGCTGGATTGGATTTATATGAGAGAGAAAAGTTGCTATTGGAACTCGAAAGATTTAAAACAAATGGAATTAGTTTAATATATGTAACACATCATGTTGAAGAAATTGTACCGTTATTTACGAACGTCATGTTGTTAAATGATGGAAAGATTGTAGCTTCTGGCAGTAAAAAAGAGATATTAACTAGTGAAACGATACATAATACGTTTCAAATACCAGTTCAAATTGACTGGGTGAACGAACGTCCATGGATTCAAGTAGTTTAGTTTTTAATAGATCAAGGATGGACGAACTTAGGAAATAATAGAATCGGTTATTAACAGTGCGTGACCTTTCTTTAAATAGGAGGTTATTACGGACTGTTAATCTAGGTTGGAGGAGATTTATATGGAACAAGTTATTATTATAGGTGCTGGACCATGTGGTTTGTCAGCTGCATGTGAACTTCAGAAGCAGGGCGTTAATCCACTTATAATAGATAAGGGTTGTATAGTGAATTCGATTTATCATTTTCCTACATTTATGCAATTTTTTAGTACACCACAATTAATAGAAATAGGTGACGTTCCTTTTACAACGATACAGGATAAACCAAGTCGTCATGAAGGTTTAAACTATTATCGCATGATAGCTGAAAGAAAAGAGTTGCGAATTCATCAGTATGAAAAAGTAGAACAGGTAACTCAGTTTGGAGATCATTTTAAAATATTTACAAAGGATCGTTTGGGAAATGAGCTTCAATATGAGGCACAGCATGTGATTGTAGCAACTGGATATTACGACAATCCAAATTTATTAAATATACCAGGTGAAGAATTAGCTAAAGTAAGTCATTATTTCAAAGAAGCACATCCATACGTAGGGCTGAAGATAGCCGTAGTTGGTTTGAAAAATTCTGCAGTAGATACTGCTATGGAGCTGCAAAGGTGTGGAGCGGAAGTGACAGTGATTCATAGGAATGATCACATTTCTGATAGTGTGAAAAAATGGGTCAGACCCTTATTTGAAAGTTTAATTGAAAAAGAAAAGATTAACATGATGTGGAATGCTGAATTAAAAGAGATTAAAAATGATGCGATTGTAATTGAACAGAATGGAGTCACTCAAGAGATGGACAATGATTTTGTTTTTGCAATGACAGGTTATCATCCAGACCATTCATTTATCCAATCTATGGGAGTCGGAATCAATGAAGAAACTGGGGCTCCAACATTTCATGAGGAAACGATGGAGACAAATGTGAAATCATTATATATCGCAGGTGTATTAGCAGCAGGAAATAATGCAAATTCCATTTTCATAGAAAATGGTCGATTTCATGGGAAATGGATTGCAAAGGATATAGTAAAGAAATTGAATGTAAGTTAAGAACCTTGTTAGTTAGAGAACTTCATGCCTCAATGATGGCAAGAAGTTCTTGGTAAAATATCATTGGAGGTGTCTAGATGAACCCAGTAGCAAAGATGTTGATTGCAGCAGGAGCAATTTTAATATTAATAGGTATAGTGTGGCAGTTTGGTGGACGTTTTTTACAATTAGGTAAACTTCCAGGAGATATCGCAATTGAAAAAGAGAACTTTAAGTTTTATTTTCCAATTACGACTTGTATTGTGCTCAGTGTGGTCCTTTCTTTAATTTATTATGTGATTCGCTTTTTTAAGTAATCTTAATTTAAATGATTGTTTATTTTAGCACATAAAGTATTATAAAATTGCTGCGGATCATCAGGAGTTAAATGAACTCTTGTTACTTTTTGTGTCAAACCATACATTAAATTCGCACGAATAGGTTGATGAAATTCAATCTCTAGGAGTGGTTTTTCTTTTATAAAGTCAACTAATACTGCGTCATATACATGTTTTGCTTCTTTCTTTGACAATTTCTCAGGTCTATGATAATAATGGATGCTTTTAATATTTTTTAGCTCAGCCACTAATTGTTTAGAAAAACCTACAGGTAGATACATTTTCTGGTTTGTAATGATAAAAGGACATGAACGTATGGCCTGAATTTGAGCTATTAGAAATAAAACAGTATATACATTTAAAAAGAATGCTATCCATGCAATAAGTGGGTTCCATAAATGAAGCAATATATGTAAAGCGATGGACTCAATTACAATGGCGTGGATTAACATAATGTATACGGAAATAGCGCTTGTCTTTGAGTGATATGTGAATTGTGCACCTTCGTTATTATATGAGGCTTGTTTTTTTCTCCATGTGAATAAGCTGTAGTACCAAATTGAGATTTCACTGGAGATTATATTTGTAAAATGAGTGGACTTAAAATGGTTTTTTAATACACTCTGTAATTTATGCTGAATATAAGGAACTTCTTTTGCTTGCGATTTATAGTTTTGAATGATTGATTTCATTTTCATCAATAGTTTAATAATCATATAGATTTCAAATGCTAGAAGTACAGCCCCTGCTATAAAAGCAATATACTTTCCAATTGAATAGCCCTCTAACATTTGTGACGGTATAACAAAAGTAGCAACAATATAACTAGCTATAATTACAGGGATGATATATTTAAGGGAGTATTGCTTCCTAATTACAAAAAAGTAAGTGATTACAGGAATGGTAATCATGAAGTCAAAAAGTGTGGCAAATGCAATCCCATTAGGTGCAGACTGAATAAAATTGGGTTGATAAATTAAAACATTGCATAATACAACGATAGAAATAAATAGAAAACACCACATCCATCTGTTAATTTTTAATGCATGGAGCATTATTAATCCCTCCTTTTTTCCATATTATATCATTATTAAGTTTGCTTAAAATTTAATTAATGTGAACTTTTTGAAACAAAATGATTCATAATTTTACTGAATATTACAACTTTTAAAAAACACTTTACAGGATACTTTTATACCAATATAATGAATAAAATAACAATAAAGACCAATTTTTATACAAGTTTATACAATTAGTATATTAGTATGAGTGTATAAAAATAGTGTGCAACACATATTCATTCGTTTGTTAGTTGGCCAACTTTCAATATATTAATTTATTGTTTTAACCATACTATTTTATATTTGGAGGAGTTATTGATGAAAAAATATTTCACATTATTATTATCACTAGTTTTAGTATTTAGTCTTATTCCAGCTGCATCAGCTGCCGATACAACTAGCAGTCCAACAGATTTAACTGTTACCACAATATCTGATCCTAGTAGAATTAGCTTAAAATGGAGTCACGATAACTTAGATGAGGTAGATTACTTCAATGTATATACTCGTGAAGATATAAACGGTGTACCAGGAGTATATAAAGTTTTAGGTACAGCAACAGGTACTGAATTCATTGATCCTGAAGGCATCTTAGCAAATATGGATAAAGTATATTATGTGACAGCTGTTGATGTAGATGGTAATGAATCTCTCATTTCTAATTATGCAAGTTTTTCTGCTGGAGATTACACAGATGGGGGAGGAACAACAGTTGGATGGAGCCGAGCTGAACCTAATACAGCTGCAATCTGGTTGCACCAGGACTTTGATGCTGATTATGTAATTATTCATTATACTATTAATGGTGAGCATTATGATGAGTATATGGATAAATCATCACAAGATGGTGTTTGGGTTAAATTGATTTCTAACTTTAATCAAGGACCTTCTGAATTAAGCTTTACTTATCATATTTTTGGACATCAATACGATTCAGAGTAAATAGATAGATTAAAAATAGTAATCAAGAGATAAAATAAAAAACGCAAAAGAGGTGCAAACAGCATCTCCTTTGTGTTTTTTTATGATGAAATCTGGGTAATCAGACAATACAAATAAATGACACATACGTCCTATGGAAAAAAGTTAATTTTTGTAATATCATTTTCTTATAATGGAATATAAAGGTATTTATTTTGTAGGAGTAAAGATGGTAGATTATAATACGTTTTTAAAACAAAAGGATTGTTTGGGGAATCGATATCAAATTGAGTCCATTATAGGACAAGGTGGAATGGGGGCTGTTTATTTAGCAAAGGATTTAAAATTGAAAGGAAAACGATGGGCAATCAAACAAACGAAGTCACAGACAAATTCTGTGGTGAATTTTCAACAGGAAGCAGAAACGCTTATACAGTTGAATCATCCATATCTGCCCAATATTATTGATTTTTTTCCTCCGAATGATAAGGGTAACACCTATATAGTCATGGATTATATTCAAGGGGGAAATTTAGCACAAATATTTGAAAAGGAGGGTAACAATCTTCCGTTTGAAAAAGTTATAAAATATGCTATTCAAATATGTGAGCTCCTCTATTATTTACATCACCATCCACAAGCTCCAATTATATATAGAGATTTAAAACCTTCTAATGTGATGATAGATAACCAAGACAATGTGAGACTCATAGATTTTGGGATTTCACGTAGATTTGAACATAGCAAACAACAGGATACTGTTCATTTAGGAACGGTTGGGTTTGCTGCACCTGAGCAATTCGAAGGAAAACAAACCGATCATAGAACTGATTTATTTCACTTAGGCGCAATGCTTTATTATTTTTTAACAAATGGTCATTATTACACGAGTAACAAGCCACTGCACCAATTTAAGAATATTCCAAACACGATGATTCAAGTGATACAAAAATTGCTGCAAGTTAAACCAGAAAATAGATATCAGGATGCCTTGCTTGTCAAAAAAGATTTGGGAAAAATTGAAGGTTTAGAGCGAGTATCAACTGAGATTAATGTAAATACAGGAGGGAATCATCATTTTCAGTATAAAGTGATTTTAGTAGGGAGTATGTATGGAGGTGCAGGAGCAACATTTACTTCTGTCGCACTCGCTAGGGCATTTCATGAAATGAAAATAAAAAATGCACTAGTTGAATACCCTACTAACGTGCCAGAACTATACTCATTATTATTTGGTGACAAGAACAAACCCAACGATTATGAATTTTTAATGAACCAGTTGAATTCTAGCAATTCTAATTTGAAACATGGAAACAAAATAGAGTGGGATTCAGGAAATACTGTATGGTACCCATTACCGACTTCGAGTTATACTCTTCTGGAAGAGAGTTGGTCAGAGTCAGAAATTTTTCCTTTGTTGTTTCAAGTTAGAAAGCCTATAACGATCATTGATATATCAAACAGATGGGATCACCAAAGCATTCAACAGTTGTGTAAAAGTGCTGATGAAATATGTTTTATTGTTGATTCTATTCCAACAAAGTTCTGTTCTGCTACCTCACAACTGAACTTAAATATTGCAATGGAGTTGAAGCAAGCAGGAAAAAACGTTCATTTTATTGTGAATCGCAGCCTAAATTCTAAAATAAGAAAGAAATGGGACGAAATATTACCTTGGAGTCCTAGCTGCTATTTACCAAATTTACCATATGAACTTGTTCAAGAGTATATTTGGAAGGGAAAGTTGATTCAAGATGAACGAGAATCGCGTGAAAAACTTAGAGCTGGATTGTATCCATTCATCAAACAAATTGTACCTAAAAAAATGATGATTAAACAAAATAACCCATTGGATAAACTAAAAAAGTATCTTCATATTTAAAATATTGTAGAAGCGGAAGTACCGCAGATCATCGATTATATATCGATATCTGCGGTTTTTTTCATTGGATAGATTTTAATGTAACTTTTCATGAAAGGATTTTTGGATGGATAAAATTTCAATAATTATTGCTTCAAGTGATTTGGAGTATGTAGAAGCATTATCTAGATTTTTTATATCGTCGGGGTTTGGAGAAAAATTTTCGATTTTATTTTTTACAGAAGAGCCTCTTTTAAGAGAATATATACAATGCAACGAAGTAGATGTGCTGTTGATCGATGAAGTTTGGTTGTCTATTGTTTCAACCTACCAGATGTATATCCAAATACTATCTGAATCAAATGAGGATTTAGATTCAGATTATCCGACCCACTATAAATATCAACCTATAGATGAATTGTTATTATCCATAAAAAAAAGTTGTTTTGAGTTGAAAAAAACAAATAATAGAGAAAAAAAGAATGAATTGAAAACAAAAGTCGTTTCGATTTTTTCACCAGCTGGTGGAAGTGGTAAAACTACTCTGGCTATGAATTTGACAAAACAAATAACATCCTTTCAACAACAGGTTGTTTATATAAGTCTAGAAACGTTTTATGCACCACAATTTACTCTATCAAATACAGAGGAGACTAATACTTTTTCAAAACTGATTTATTATTTAAAAACGAACCCTAATGTTTTACAGAACAATTTAGAAGAATATACTCAATTTCATTCTTCACTTCATTGCGATTTTATCCAACCGTCCTTGTGTTGGCAAGATATGATGGATATTCAGTTGAATGATATGAAAAAGTTGATTCAATTCATAAAAGAAACAAACAAATACAATTATATAGTGATTGATTGTTCTACGTCTTTACATGAAAGAATTTTAGGAGCACTTCAAGAAAGTGATTACATTTTGAATCTAGTATTAGATGATATACAGTGCATTTTGAAGATGAAGCAATGGTCACAACAATCAGGTACAGTAAATGGAGTTTCTTTGAATGAAGTTTTTTCTGCAAGTACAAAATGTATTTTAAATAAACAAACCAATGACTTAACAAACAATATAAAAAAGCACGATGTGAAGATTGATGGGAATTTACCCTATATTCCGGAATGGAAATCTACACAGCATATCGATCAAATATTAACTGAGGAAATTTATAACCAGCATGTAATACAAATATTTAAACAATGGCTTCAATAAAAGAAAAAAAGTCTGGGGGGATTTACTATTGGACTTACAGCTGCTAGAAAAAATAAAACAGAAGGTTGTTATTCAGCTTAATTTTTCTGAAGATACATCAGATGATCAATTAAAACAAATCATTGAAGAAGAAGTTTTTAAACATTCTGAACAGTTTTATTTAACTTCTAGTCAAAAATATGAATATGTAATGAGAGTGTTTCACTCTTTCCGTGGATTAGATATATTGCAGCCAATCGTTGATGATCCTTCAATCACGGAAATTATGATCAATAATTTTGATGAAATTTTCATAGAAAAGGGTGGCAAAGTAACTCTTTATGACGAGAGATTTGAAAGTCAGGAAAAATTAGAAGATGTTATACAAGCAGTTGTTGCTCAAGTAGACAGAGCTGTAAATGAATCCTCACCTATCGTGGATGCTCGTTTGAAGGATGGTTCTCGTGTAAATGTAGTTCTACCTCCAGTTGCATTAAAGGGCCCAACAATGACGATCCGTAAATTTCCTGATGAACCTTTATCAATCGAACGCCTTATTTCGATAGAGACTATTTCTCAGGAGGCGGCAGAATTTTTGAAAAAGCTAGTGGTTTCAAAATATAACATTTTTATAGGAGGTGGTACAGGGTCTGGTAAAACAACATTTTTAAATGTACTAAGTGATTTCATTCCAAATGACGAAAGGATCATTACAATTGAAGATTCTGCTGAATTGCAAATTAGAAACATACCAAATTTAGTTAGTTTGGAAACAAGGACAGCCAATACAGAAGGAAAAGGTGAAATTTCCATACGTGAATTAATCCGTTCCTCATTAAGAATGAGGCCCAATCGTATTATTGTTGGAGAAGTTCGGGGAGTAGAGGCTTTGGATATGTTACAAGCAATGAATACTGGACATGATGGATCATTATCAACAGGACATGCAAATTCAACAAAGGATATGCTGAGCAGATTGGAGACGATGGTATTAAACGGAACTAATTTACCCGTTGAAGTAGTGAGGAAACAGATTAGTTCAGCCCTAGATATTATGATCCATTTATCTAGAATGAGAGATGGGTCTAGAAAGATTTTGGAGATTTGTGAGGTGACTGGTGTGAGAGGTGGAGACATCCAATTAAACCAACTGTATCATTTCATTGAGCACGGTGAAAAAGAAGATGGACGTATAAAAGGGGAGTTGCACCCTACAGGAAGCTCTTTGAAAAATCGACAGAAATTTAAAATGGCGGGATATTAACGGTGGTGAGACAATGATTGATTATAATAGTTATTCTTTAACGAAAAAACAATATATTTTGGTTTTGCTTTGTGGGGGATGTTTATTTTTTCTAATAGGTTATATTTTTTTTATGAATGTTTACTTAAGTATTCTTCTTTCAATATTTACTTTTTTTATACCAAAATTTAGAGCAAGAAAGTTAAGAGATAAAAGAAAACAAGAATTGGTTTTACAGTTTAAGCAAGCACTTGTAAGTCTGTCTTCTTCCTTATCATCTGGAAGATCCATGGAAAGAGCACTTGAATATACTTTAGAGGATTTAAGAAAAGTATATTCAAATGAAAATACTTATATTGTTCAAGAATTTAAAATTATGAACGCTCAAATTAAGAATGGAGTTAGTGTTGAAAATGTATTTCAAAACTTTAGGCAGAGGGCAGGAATTGAAGAAATTACTAGTTTTGTTGAAGTATTTAAAATATGCAAAAGATCAGGTGGGAATTTGGTTGAAGTGATCCGAACAACTACAAATATGATTAGTGACAAAATCGAGATTAGTCAAGAGATACAAGTGCTTATATCCAATAAAAAGTTTGAAACAAGGATATTAAATATAATTCCTTTTATATTCATTGCGGTGTTGCGATACAGTTCTCCAGAATATATGTCCCCTCTATATCATGGAAAAGGTTTGTTTATTATGTTCATAGCATTATCCTTGCTGATTCTAAGTTTTGTCATCAGTCAATGGTTAATGAATATACAGGTGTGATGATGAAGGGGAATTTTGAATTCGTTAAGGATTTTGGTGAACCGTTTCAGCTAAACTTATTAAACCCTTTTTCTATATATATCATCGATCAATTAAAACTAATGGAACGCTATTCTAATAAAATGGATAAGCTGCATGTTAAATTATATTTTTTGTATGACTCTGAAAAAGTGAATTATTATAAAAAAATGTTCATTGCTCAAGTTATTTCTGCGGAATTTTGTGTATTTATTTTTCTTATAGGATTGTTGCTTATGAATGGATTTAGCGTAGAATGGATTTTCTTCGTTGTTTCTATAATGATCCTACTACCCTTTTTATTACTTCGAGAATTAAATCTAAAAGTGGAAAAGAGAAGAAGAGAAGTACTGATGGAATTGCCAATTATATTAAATAAAATAGCCCTGTTAGTGAATGCAGGGGAGCAGGTTCAAAGAGCGATCATTAAATCAGTAGAAAGTGAGCAGGATAAACAATCTCATCCACTTTATGAAGAATTCCAGAAGGTGTGTATGCAGTTAAAAAACAATGTTTCATTTCAACAAGCTTTAGAAGAATTAAATCAAAGATTAGGTATGCATGAAGTATCTATTTTTACAAATACGATTTTAATGAATTATCGTCGTGGAGGGGATCAGTTAAGTTTATCATTAAGAACATTATCTCATCAGCTGTGGGTATCTAGAAGGACCATAGCTAGAGTTCTAGGTGAGGAAGCATCTAGTAAATTGATTTTTCCGATGATTCTTGTTTTTTTGGTCGTAATTTTAGTTGTTGCATCTCCTGCAATATTAATGATGAAGTGAGGGGAAATTATGAAGAATAGATTAGTTATTCAAATTAAAAAGCTATGGAATGACGAAGAAGGGCTTGGTACTTTGGAAATTTTATTAATCATTGGAGTTTTAGTTGCGATTGCTATTGTTTTTCGTAAATGGATTATATCATGGGTAAATACATTGTTTGATGAAACACAAAAAGAAATGGAGTTAAATATGGACTCCATAAAAGAACCAACAACAAGCAAATAAAAATGATGAAAAAGAAGATTATTTCTATTTTTAAACAGCAAAAAGGAAGTTTCACACTTGAATCAGCGATGATTTTTCCTCTCATTTTTACGATTACAATATCTACGATTTTTTTGTCCTTATTTTTTTATCAAAAAGCAATTTTATATTCACATGCTTCATTAACTGCTGAAAGAGCTTCTTTCAATTGGGATAACAGTCATAAAGACACCATTACAGGTAAAGTGAATCTAGAAATGAATGATGAACTTTATTGGAGAGCATTTCAAGATTCTGTCTCACAGATCTTCCCGTTTGGAGTAAGCGACGAGGAAGTTGCATTAGAACTGCCTTTGCAAAATCAAACAACTGAAAACAGCCTCATTTTCATTAAAATGAAAAATGCTGCTAAACTGCTACCCAACTCTTTATTTGGCATTATGTTTTATAGCAATGACTTGCTTTCTCGTAAAATATCAGTGGAGTTAAATCGTATTATTCATATCCCAAATGCAGTACAAATCCATGATCATGTTAATGAAAAGGTAGAATCCTCCATAACTGAACCTGTTGAATTTATTCGAAATATTGATTTATTGCGGTCGTTTATACAGGAACTGAAGCTAAGAAAAGTGAGTCAAGAACAAGTTAAAAATGCTTTCTATCAATTTTTTGACTTTGAGTCACCACCCTCCTTCGCAAGACATGATGATGCAGCTGTGTTTTTGCGTAAACTAGTAAATGGAGCAAAAGAAGAATTTGAGACAACCTTTGGTAAAAGAAAGATAGATGCCATGGACAACAGCGGAATTGCGCAGCAAGCTTTTTTGACTTTTAATGAAAGTCAGCTTCGTTCCCAGATGTTAAAAGATATAGAGCTTTTAAATCAAGGTGAAACAGTGAAGGGGGTTGTCTGGCATTTTTTTAGAAAAGATGATCAAACTGGTAAGGTTGGTCCGTCAAGTGCTTTTATTCAAGAGTTAGAGCGTAATGGAATTGTAGTAGTTATTCATGATTAGCATAACGGGGGTGAGAGAATTTAGATATGTATTGAAATCTACTCAAGGTTCTATTTCGATTTATTTTATGATCATATTTTCTGTTGTATTTTTGTTTAATACTGTATTGATCGATTTTGCAAGAATAAAATTAGCAGACTTACAGGCTGAAAAACTAATGCGCTCATCGATTAGATCTGCTTTGTCTAGTTACGATTCTAGCTTGCAATCTTATGGTTTATACGCAATAACTAGCGAAGAGAATGCACAACAAATTTTCCAAGATGTATATGTGCAAAATCTACTGCAAAACAACAATGATTACATTACAAATTTAAGTACTCTTGTTTTAAATGAGGATGCAGTACAAGTATCTAGTATCCATACACTAGCAAATGAAAATATATTTGAACAACAAATTTTAGAGGAAATGAAATATAGAGCTCCGATTGAATTTGTATTAAGTGTTATAGACCCATTTCAGAGTAATGGATTAGCAGGTGATTTAAAAAACACTTCCAGCTTTTCTAAGCTTTCAAAAGACATAGAGAAATTAATTCAAGAAAGAGAAAAATACTTGGATTTAACGTGGTCACAAATACAGTTGATGTTAGGTATTTCAGGAACAGTTAGAAGTTATTATCATTATTATGATCAGCAATATACAAAAATAAATACGCTTGCAGAAGGAATTGGAATCAAACAAATGGATACGATTAGACAAGATTTGAATGAGATGAAACAAGATATTAACAATTATAGGAATAAAATAGACAACCTTGAAGAGAAACTGGAACAAAGCGCAACAGCTCAGGAGAAGACAAATTTACTATCGAGAATAAATAAATATAATCAATCGATTAAGGAACTAAAAAAGAACATCTCTGACCTTGAGGGTCTGATCGATAAAATCATTAAATATTCAGAAACTGTGCTCATTACAGATTTAAAAATGGAGGATGATTACAATCAGCTTCTAACAGTACAGAATGCCATTAATAGTTATTTGAAAAAAGCACTGGATGTGAATGACAAAATTACCGAGAAGACAGAAAAAAATAATATCCTTGGAGAAGAATATATTGTTATTTATGATTTAACTTATTTTAGAAAAATGGAAAGTGAAATTGGAACAATCATTAGTTTGTTCAGTGGTATGAAATCACAGTTTGACCCAGTAGAGCTTTTAACAGGTACAGATTATATAAAACGTCATCAAAATTTAGTCGATGCAAATGAGCAGATGTTTCAACATGGGGTTAATTTTTATAACAAACAGAATGGAATAGAGAGTCAACGTATGAATATCAATAAAAATTTACATGATCAAAAAGAAACTCAACGTCAAAAAACAGAGAACCAATTAAAGCAAGTGATTAGTTTATCTCACTCCTGTAATGGAACTGAACAACCTTTATATATACAATTAGGAGATTTTAAAAATAAATATGATCTTTTTAATGAAAAAAGTCAAAGTAAAATGTTAAATAAACCAATGAACTTAACAGATGCTGATAACGTTGGTAAGCAAGCAATGTCCATAATAGATAATATCTCAGCCTCTTTGTTAAGTGTTAGAGATGAAGCTTTTGTTAACGAATACGCTCTTTCAAAATTTAATTATAGGACATTAGAAAAATCAACTGAGTTATCTGATCCCCAGCGTCACAGCTTGCATAATCAAGAAGTTGAATATATATTATATGGCTTTAACAACTGTGAATTGAATCAGACATCAGCTTTTTCAGAAATGTTCTTACTTCGTTTAGCAATTAGGACGATGGAAGCTTTAAGTGATCCAGAACAATCTATTGTACGATTGGGTTCTCCTTTATTGTCATTTTTGTGGGCAATAGCTGAAGGATCGAAAGAAGCTTATAATGACATGCAGAAATTAGTAGCGGGTGAAGAGGTGAATCTATCAGATAAACTATCAAAAGTAATTCATTTGGATTATAAGGATTATTTAAGAGTATTTCTATTTTTACATAGCAATGATTCCAATATGATGAGTCGAATGTTAGCTTTGATAGAATTGAATACAGGTCAAAACTTAGTGCTGAAACCTGTAGCTATTGAAGCATCCGTGGAAACATCGATGAGATTATGGTTTATTCCTAATGTAATGGAGTTACTTCGTCATGAGGTGAGAGGAAATCAAGTCATTATGAATAAAACGATATCCCTTTCTTATTAGAAGTAGAAATGATAGAGCATTTATAGTGGACATGGTTAATAGTTAGAGAATTGTAATTTTTGGGAAGTGAGGAACTAATGTTAAGAAATAAAAGAGGTAGTTTGGTGCTGGAAGCCAGTATTATTTTACCTATATTTATAACTGCTGTATTGGCTTTCATTTCTTTTTTACAAATTGTATTAGCGGAAATGGCACTGCATCAAGCTGTGAACGAAGCGACCAAACAGGCTGCAACACATGTATATCCTATATATGTACTTCAAAACGAACCATCTGTTCAAAATATAAAAGATGATATAACAAATATGATCCCTGAAGGAATGGAGTTTATAGCTGCTTTGCAAAAAGACAATATCAATACAGTAAAAGATGAAGTGTTAAATGTACTTTTTTTACCCTACTTACATTTATTTATTGATAAAGACATGTTAAATGAAAGTCAGATTAAGATTGTTAAAGTAACCTTACCAAATTTACAGAATAAACAAAACGTATTTTTTGGCATAGAAGCTAGTTACACTTTAAAACTACTACTGCCATTTATGAAACGTGAAATTAAGATTCAAAAAAAATCACTTGAAAGAGTATGGATCGGAGGCTGATTTCATTTGAACCAATTTTATATTTTATTGTTTTTTGTTTTCATTGCCTTTTATACTGACTTCAATACACATAAAATTCCTAATGCTATCACAATTTCGATGATGGTTGTGGGATGGTTATTTCATATTCTTGTGGATGGTTTTAGTGGAATGTGGTTTTCGATTATAGGTTTTTTAGCTATGCTCTTATTTTTGCTTTTATTATATTTTCTGGGAGCCGTTGCTGCTGGAGATGTGAAGTTTTTTGGAGCTGTTGGAGCTTTGGTAGGTTTGAAAATATCAATATTTATTCTTGTCTATTCTATATTATTTTCTGGGTTGATTGGTTTAGGGGTATTAATATTTAAAAAAGAGAATTGGTTTCGACTTAAAGCTATATGGTTTGGGGTATTTAGTTTTGTTATTCTTCGCAATGTAAATATGTTAAAAACGATAAAATCAGAACAATATTTTCGATTTCCTTTTATGCTTGCAGTTTTACCTGCAGTTGTTGTTGTAGGTTATCAGTTGTTATTGTGAAAGGTGTGAATTAGAAAGTGATGACGGGAATAACTGATGGTACAATCTTAGATTTTAAGTACAATTATATAGAACAAGACGGATATTACATTGCATTGTCAAAGTCTGATTTTAATAGAGATATGCTCTCTAATTTGCAAATGAAAATGATAGAAAACAATGCAGCAAGTCAATTGTTACCTATGAAATTAAATGAATATAATATGAATGTTCAACTTCTATTTGATTATTCGAATAAGAGAATGTTATCTCAAGAGTTAAGAATGAACCAAATTTCATCTGAACAATTTTATAAAATCATATTACAATTTATTACAATAATACATAATCATAAATCATTGTTGTTAAATGAACAAAATTATATTATTCATCCTGATTTTATTTTTGTAGGAAGGAATGTTAATGAAATTTATTTGACATATCTACCTATAAAGGGAACGTTAAATAAAACGTCTGTAATTGAACAAATAAAACAAGTAGTTTTAAATTTATTGGAATATGTTCAAGAGATGAGCGGAAATGAATTACAAAAACTGCTTATATTATTTAATGAAAGGAATGTTTCATTGGATAGGCTTAGAGAAGAAGTTTTATATATATTCGATTTTAACATAGAAAAAGATAATAATTTTGAATTTGAAGATATAAATGAAATGAATATTGAGTCCTCAAATGAAAATATAGTATTTAATCAAGAGCACTCTTCACAACAT
Source organism: Chengkuizengella axinellae (assembly GCF_030730905.1). Lineage (GTDB taxonomy): Bacteria > Bacillota > Bacilli > Paenibacillales > KCTC-33759 > Chengkuizengella > Chengkuizengella axinellae. The sequence continues at coordinate 559,496 of NZ_JAVAMP010000002.1, forward strand.
ACAGGTGGATTCTTAGATCAATCAATGCACAAAAGTAAATTCATTCATAAGATCGTAGAATTGTTGGAAGGGAAGAATAGAGCAATAATAATGGCAATTTCAACTTTAATCATTGCTATAAGTTGGAGAATATATCTTTCTATTTTACTTCCTTTTGTGTTATTTACAGCGATAGGAGTAACTGTTTTTTTAGTTATTATTAACCTTTTACCATTTTACGTTCGTCATCAAGTCGATCAATCATACTTGGGAAATATAGATGAAAGCAAAGAATCTTCCACAACTCTTGAAAATGAAAACTATATTTTTAATAAAACTATAGATTCAATGCAGACTAATCATACGAATGATGATATCTATTTTAAGGAGTTGCCAGAGCATACGACAATTTTAACGCCTATGGATCAAACTGTTATTTTAAGTCCATGTAATGTCATTGAATTTAATGAGGCACAACAAAATGAGGTTTATTTAGAGGTGAAAAAATCTCAAAATAATGAAAAAGAAAACATAAAAGTGAAAGTTAAAAATGACTCTTTTATCATAGGACGTGACGATTCGATTGTTCATTATGTGGTCGATAAAGTAGGTGTATCTAGAGCACATATAGAAATTATGAGAAACAATATGGAGGAGTACGAAGTAAAAGATTTAGGTTCAAAAAATGGTAGTTATTTAAATGATGAAAAGTTAATCCCGTATAAACCCTATGTAATAAAACATCAAGATTGTATCCGTTTGATTAATATAGACATTATATTTTGTCATGAACAATCATTGCGTAATTTTGTGGTGTAAAAATAATTTTACCAAGTATTCTCTATAAAATAAAAGCTTATAAAAAAACTTTATAAGCTAGTTAGTTATTATTTTGTTTTTCAAGTAATTCAATGATTCTGTCAAGCTTTTTACTAATTTCAGCGTTATGTACTACTTTTGCAGATGAATTAACAAGTAATTTTCGAATAAAAAGAACAAAAGAAACGACAAATAGAATGATTAGTAAATACAATAATAAAGGTAAAAATGTTATTAAACCTACATCTGCTGATGCTGTAACTGTTAATATCATAAATCAAATCTCCTTTTCATGTTCGCTAGGAGTACAATAACATATTTAGAATTTTAATAGAAAGATTGAAATAGTGGGAAAAACTAATTCTAGTTTGTTTGGTTTGGTTGTATAACAAGTACTTTTAATTCATAATTATGAAGATTTAGTTCAAATACAATTTTTTTTATAATGAATATAAATTTGAATTTTTTTTAACTTTTTATATTGTAAGCGTTACAAATTTGGTCAATATATGTTAATCTAGATCTAAGATATTTTATAAAAATATAATAAATATACAAATTAACATTCTTTTTCTATTTATTTACAAATTGTTTTGTTGAAAGTTTCCCTCTTAAATAAATCAACTTGACATAACTAAAAGTAATAAAGAGAATCTTGCTTTCAGTGGCAGTTATTATAACTCTCGCTGAAAGTTAGATGACCTTATCAGGTGAAAATATGCTGTTATCTGTTATTTCCCCTTTGAAGAAAAGGGAGAATTACAGCATGAGAACGTGATTAATTTAAAAGTTTACTTTTGTGTGAAAGGAGATTTATGGTGAAGTTTGTTGAATTAATGAAATCGATGTCATTATTATTGGTGATCTCTAGTATCCTCACCATGTTAACGGGATGCAACATAACGGTAAATTCAAGTAAAACTCTTGCAACACTTGAATATTTGGGACATTCTAGTGTAAAAATAATAACAGCTGAAGGTAAGGTTGTTTATATTGATCCTTGGGCAGGAGATAATTATGATCAACCAGCAGATATTATTCTAGTTACTCATTTTCACTATGATCATTCTGATATAGAGAAAGTAGAGACTAAAAAAAGCACAATATATATTGATCCCGATTATAATTTTAAGGAAAATGAAATTAAGAGTGGATTCCCTGGACATTCTATTGAAGTGGAGGGTATAAAAATTCACGCTGTAGCCGCCTATAATGAATTCCATGAGAAAGAGGAATCCTTTGGCTACATATTAGAAATTGGGGATGTTCTTTTATATCATGCTGGAGACACATCTATGATTGATGAGATGAAAGAGCTATCTGACTTAAACCTTACCTATGCTTTGCTGCCAATTGATGGAGTATACAATATGGGACCAGAGGAAGCAGTAAAAGTGGCAAAAAAATTAAACGCAAAAAAAGTAATTCCAATCAGCACGGGGGAAGATGGTTTTTATAATGAAGACACGATTAGAATGTTTAAGGCTGAAAATAAAGAAGTGTTGAAACCGGGAGATAAGATTGAATTAATTAGTGATTAATATATTCATTCTTAAATATATATAAATAGTTATGGAGTGCCATCATTGTATTTAAAGAAGAATCAATGGTGGCACTTTTTTGTCAAGACTAGTGAAAATGCATATGATTTTTTTTAGTTTTAGTTAACTTTTCAGAGCTTTTGAATGTTAGTTTTGTGCTTATCAATGCACTTATTAGCGTTATCGATCCAGCTATAAGAAATGCATTGATTAATGATGTTGCTACCATTAAAGGTCCTGCTAGCGCTGAACCTATCAACATACCGCCTATAAATAGTGGTGTCAAAATTCCATTTGCTCTACCAATGAATTTTTCATCAACCATTTTGATGACAAGCATTCCTAGCGTAGTTTGCCATAATGCTAAAAGAAAACCTGTTAAAAACCTCATAGTACTAGTAAGTGCAATCCATACTGATAAAACTTCGATTATAAGTGTTACGGATAAAAAACAAAGCGCTCCAACAATTACCATTTTTATATTCATTTTATTGGCCAGAATAGAAGCGGAGATGCTTCCCAATAACATGCCTATGCCAGCAAGAATGTAAAACCACTGCAAATTCTCCTTCTCTAAACCTAACCTTTCTATAATGATGAAAACATCTAATGGATGTACAATGCCTGCACTTAAGCCGATAATCCCAAAAGTAATTGCAATAATAACCAAGTTTTTGGAGTGTATTACATAGTGGAAACCATCCTGCATTTCATTTATTAAGTTAGAATGTTGTTTATGTGCTGCATCCTTTTTAAAGTTGGGAAGGAAGAGTAATGAAAAAGCAGAAATTAAAAATGCAATCATGATACTAATTAGAGAAGCTTGAATGCCCAACCAACTATAGATTAACGTTCCGATGACTGGTCCGATAATAAGGAATAAAGCAACTAGACTTTGTGTAATTCCGATTGCTGGCGCGATCAACTTCTCTGGTATATGTTTTTTTATCATGATGGATGTAGAGGGCTGTGAGATTTGACTAACAACACTAGAAACAAGTGTGGCAAAAAATATAGCCTGCCAGTTTCCGCCTGTTACAAAAAATATGATGACGAGTAAAGAAATTGCACTGGCTAAATCACCATAAATCATTGCTTTTTTTGGGTTCCATCGATCTGCTAATGTACCACCAATAAATGAGAATAGAAAGATTGGTGTATATTCTATAACCGTTAATAAAGAAACGTAGATAGGACTATCGTTTGTTTTTTCCATAATAAAAAACAGCAAGGCTATGTTTCGAATCCAAATGGCAGTTTGTTGAATGATGTCAGATAAAATAAGGATCATAAGGACTTTATTTTTTAATAAGTCATGCACGTTTTAACCTCCAATGTTCATTTTTTATAACATAAAAATATATGTTGGGGTGTTATTTGATATTGAACAATGTATTCAATATCGACTATAATGTACATAAAGAGATATAACAATAATCAATATAGCTTGTATTGTTCATAAAGAAATAGATTCATTTAAAATGATCATTAAAATGGGAGGATTCTTCGTGAAAGAACAAAAAAAAGACAGAAGAGTTCAAAGGACGAGAAACTTGTTGCACGAGGCGCTTCAAGATCTTATGGTAGAGAAAGGTTACGAAGCGATCACTGTCCAAGATTTAATTGATCGAGCGAATATCGGTCGATCAACCTTTTATTCTCATTTTGTGGATAAGGAAGAGCTGCTTGCTGAAAATGTAAATATATTAAGTGAATTACTAAAAGAGCAAATCGATAAAAGTGAAACTAAAAAAACGGAAGTGTTTCGATTTAAATTTAGTTTAAGTTTTTTAAAACATGTACAAGAGAGTAAACATTTGTGGAAGGCAACGGTTGCACCAAGCGGAATGTTTGTTCTACATCATATCAAACGAGTAATTTCAGATTTAGTTCAAGAAGAAATATTAATATCTAACTATTCTAATTCATCCTTAATTCCTCAAGACATAGCGGTAGATTTTGTAGTAAATACCTTGATGAGTCTTATTCATTGGTGGATGAATGGGGAAGAACATATACAAGTATCTGCTGTTGATGTAGATGAGATGTTTCATCGGTTAGTTTTATCGGGATTAGATTTAAGATAGTAATGATTTAGGAGGATGATAAATATGAGCAGCATTGGAAAACTTTATTTAGAAACCGTTCTTCACAATTTTGAAGGAATGAAATTATTGGGTGAAAAATCAATTACGCAAGTAAAAGAAGAACAAATCAATTTTTCGGAAAATGAAGATTCGAACAGTATTGCGATTATTGTAAAACATTTGAATGGGAATATGAAATCAAGGTGGGAGAATTTTTTAGCATCAGATGGAGAGAGTACTGGGAGAGATCGTGATCAGGAGTTTGAAGGGAAGATAGATACTAAGGAAGAATTATTATCGGTCTGGAACGAAGGTTGGGCATTTGTTTTTGACGCGATTCGCGACTTAAATGAAAGTGATTTAAATAAAACGATCACGATACGAAGTCAATCTCTTAGTGTATTGCAGGCGATTCAAAGACAAATTTCACATTACTCCTATCATATAGGTCAGATTGTATACATATCAAAACAACTTTCAGATTCATGGAACTCATTAAGCATACCTAGAGGACAATCAAAGGAATTTAATAAACAAATGATGAATAGAAATAAAAATTAAGGTTTAATGGAATTACTTGAAGAATTCATGATAAATAGTGAATATTGCCTACAAATGAATGGAGGTCTATTTTTGAAATTATTAAAATGTAAATTCACCACAACTTCAACTCATAAATCTTCATTGAATTATTTGTTGTCTTTACCTAGAGAATATGATAATTCTAATAAAAATTGGCCACTTATTCTCTTTCTTCATGGCGTTGGAGAAAGAGGAGAGAATCTTGAGATTGTAAAGAAACATGGAATTCCCAAAATTGTAAGTGAGAAAGAAGATTTCCCTTTTATTACGGTTTCACCACAATGTCCAGAAGATTCGATATGGGATAGGGAGTTGGAAATCTTGTATCAGTTGATCCAGGACATAGTTAAAAACTATGATATAGACGTTTCTAGAATATATTTAACAGGTATCAGCATGGGTGGATATGGAACTTGGTGTTTAGCAGATAAATACCCGTCATTGTTTGCGGCATTAATCCCAATTTGTGGTGTGTCTTTACCTTTGGCAAAATTTCGAAGCGGTATGCCTCAATTAAAAAACACACCAGTTTGGGTGTTTCATGGCGCCAAGGATGATGCAGTTCCCATCCATCACTCGGAAGAGATGGTTAAGTTGCTGCACCATGTTGGAGGTAAGGTGAAATTTACAATATACCCTCACCTGGGTCATGATTCATGGACGAGAACGTATGAAAATGAAGAAATATACGATTGGTTATTAAATCAATTGAATGAAGAGTTTGCATGAACTTTTACCACACGATCATTAATAATAGAATAAACTCCGTACCCTTCTGTGTCTGCAAGTGATCCATTTAGTAAATATACACACGTTTTTTCGTCTATGCCATAATTGACATGAGTATTAAACTTCTTTACTGCTTCTCTTAGATGGTTTTGATCCTTCCATTGAGTAAAATGTACGGCTAATAAAATGTCTGAGACTAACCCTAAACCTTTTCTATGCTGAAATTCTTTCAAAACATTATCTTTAGCAGATAGAATACATTCCTCTGGACTGATTAATGCTCCAGCGGAAAAACCAGCTACAGGAATACTATCCTCGTATTTTTGCTTAATCACATCAGCGATAGGTGTATCGACGATGTAATCTGCATATAAATTCGTATCTCCACCGCCAATGACAATTCCAGAACTGTTTTCTATACATTTTAAAACCTTATTAATTGGGGTAGAAGGAAGAGGTGCGATTTGGATATCTTTTACCCCTAATTGGAATAAACTATCTGTATAGTTTGTTATGTATTGCTCCCAACCCTCTCGTTCAACAACTAACAGAGAGATCGGGGCATCCTTTTTTGTTGTTTCTTGTACAAATTTCCTTGCCATTCTTTTAGTGAATGGAGGTCCTCCTCCAAATAAAAATAAATGTTTGTCCATAAAACACTCTCTTTTCTTTATAACATCAGAATTAACATCTTGGATAGACATTGATATGAGTTTTTGTTATTGGAGTATTATAACAAATTAATATTTTTTGACAATAAAAATGTAAAAATGAAGGGTGTTGGACTTCAACTGCGTCTAAACATAGTAAATGAAGTGGATTAGTTTTATTAGGAGGGTATTTATGTTTAAATCAAGGACATCTAACTTTAAAGATTCGAATAAAAATGTTCTGCAGAATAGTATAGCTTCTATTGAAATGATAAAAATTGGTGGAGTTGATCAATGTATACTTGCACGTGGAAAAAACAAAAACAATCCAATCCTACTTTTTCTTCATGGAGGACCTGGGACAGCGCAAATCGGCTTTGCTCCAAAATTACAGAGTAAGCTAGAGGATGACTTTGTAGTTATCAATTGGGACCAAAGAGGTGCTGGAAAATCTTTTTCTAGAGATATTCCAGTAGAAAGCATGAACATCAACCAATTTGTTTCAGATGCTCATGAGATTATAGAAATATTACTTGAACGTTTGGGTAAAGAAAAATTGTACTTAGTAGGACATTCATGGGGAAGTGTCATTGGATCTCTTATTGCAAAGAAGTATCCAGAAAAAATACATGCATATATAGGTGTTGGGCAAGTTGTGAATATGAAGAAAAATGAAGAAATATCGTATGGTTTTACTCTCGATAAAGCGAAAGAAACGAATAACAAACAGGCAGTAAAGGAGTTGAATAAAATAGGTTATCCCCCATATGCAAATATAAAGGATACTTTTGTGCAAAGGAAATGGTTAAATAAGTTTGGAGGGTCAATGTATGAAGGATCAGCACTTAAGTTAGTATTGAAATCAATTTCTTTTAGAGAATATTCTTTTCTAGATTGGTTGCGATTTATGAAAAATGGTGAGGGATTTTCAGTGAACAACTTATGGGGTGAACTCATGGAGACCAATTTGTTTAAACAGATAGAGGAGTTAAAAGTTCCGGTATACTTTTGTGTTGGGCGTTTTGACTACCAAACCTCTTTTGAACTTGTTGAGGAATTTTATCATCAATTGGATGCACCAATAAAGGATCTAATTTGGTTCGAAAAATCTGCTCATGCCCCAAACTTTGAAGAGCCTGAGAAGTTTTTACAAGTATGTAGGTCAGCGGTTCAATAAAAGGTTGACAACATTTACTAAACAGAGTAGAATTTCTTATTAAATTTAAATAGAAAACAACATACTGATTCGCACATTAGCACTCGTCAAAAAGGCAAGTGCAATTTTTATACATAAGATGCAATGTGGATAATATAGGTTCAGAAAGAGTTATGCAAAAGGTTGAATGACTTATGAAGGAACGATAAGAGAACAATTATAAATTGGAAGGAAATATGAAGATGTTAAACTGTATTCCCTTTTAAAAAGAGAATATGATCAACGATAATATAAGGGCTATATGTAAAAGGAGTCGGTCACGTTGAGAAATAAAATTGTAGAGGAACTCAAAAAGATTGAAAAGGAACATCTAGTGAAAATTTTATATGCGTGTGAATCTGGAAGTAGAGCCTGGGGATTTCCATCACAGGACAGTGACTATGATGTACGATTTATTTATATCCATCCCACTGAATGGTACTTGTCAATTAAAGAAGAAAGAGACGTAATTGAACTGCCAATCAATGATTTATTAGATATAAATGGTTGGGATTTAAGAAAAGCATTAAAGCTATTCAAAAAATCGAATCCTCCTTTACTAGAGTGGCTGCAGTCCGATATTGTGTATTCAGAGCCTTTTACTACAGCACAAAAAATCAGAGATTTAAGTCCATTATCTTTTTCTCCAAAATCATGTTTATATCATTATTTAAATATGGCAAAAGGCAATTTTAGAGATTACCTTCAAGGGAACGAAGTGAAAATCAAGAAATATTTTTATGTTCTAAGGCCTTTGTTAGCTTGTAAATGGATGGAGTTAAAACAAACAATCCCACCGCTCAATTTTGAAACGCTTGTACAATCACTTATTCCGAAAGGAGAATTGCAAACTCAAATACATTACCTGCTTGATCGTAAAAAAGCTGGGGAAGAACTGGATACAGAGCCTAGAATCAATGAAATTCACCTATTTATCGAACAATCCATTCAATATTATGAAAAATATACTCAAAATGTTTCTAAAGTAGTATGGAATAATGACGATGTATTAGATAAAATATTTTTAGAGACTCTTCAAGAAGTCTGGTAAATGATGATTAAATAACTTACATAAGGTGATGAGCATGAACGAATTATCGAATAAAACAGTCATAGTGACGGGTGCAGCAGGTGGTTTAGGTGAAGCGATTACAACGAAATGTTTGGAGCAAGGAGCAAAGGTTATTGCATGTGATCTTAATAACAAACAATTAAAAAAACTTGAAAAATTAAAATATAGATTTTATGACGATCCACTTTTTGTTTTTCCAGTAGATGTTTCGGATTACAAGGATGTTAAACAATTTTTTTCACTTTTAAATATGAAATTTTCTTCTATTGATGGGTTAGTTAACAATGCTGGAATTTATTTAGGAAAAGATCTGCTGGATTATACCCCTGATCAAATGGACAAAGTGATCAATGTGAATATAAAAGGTGCGACTTATTTTTCTCAATTTTTTGGTGAATTACTGTTGCAACGAAAAGACAAAGGATGTATTGTGAATATATCGTCTGTCGCTGGTCAAGAGGGTAGTACGGATGCGATATATGGATTATCAAAAGCTGCTCTAATTGGATTGACAAAAAGCTGTGCACTTAACTTTTCTCCTAATATTAGAGTGAATGCGGTGACCCCTGGCTTAGTAGAAACAAGAATGATGGAAGATATACCAGAATGGCGAGTGAATGAATATAGAGAAAAGGAACTGTTAAATGATAGATTGCAGCCTCAAGATGTTGCAAATACAGTAGCTTTTCTTTTATCAGATGCTGCAAGGAACTACTCTGGTTCTGTGTTTGATATTAACAATGGATGTTATATGAGATAACAAAACATACAGGAGGGTAAGACATCATGACTGAGATTAATGTTCTACATATAGATGCTTTTAGTGATATTCCTAATAAAGGAAATCCAGCAGGTGTTGTTGTAGATGCAGATCATTTAACTGAACATCAAATGCAGAGAATTGCAAAAAATGTAGGCTTTAACGAAACTGTTTTCGTTTTGAAATCTGATGAAGCTGACATACGATTAAAATATTTTACCCCAGGACATGAAATGGATTTATGTGGACATGCAACAATTGCTAGTATCTATGCTCTTCGAGCAAATCGGAATATTAAAAAAGATGCTATAACTATAGAAACCAATGTTGGAATTTTACCTGTTCGAGTTTATGAAGATAATAATCAGATCAGTATCTATATGAAACAAACTACAGCTCATTTTTTACCGTTTAAATCTCAAGTGAACAAACTTGCAGAAGCTATAGGGTTGACTAAACATGATATTGACCTCCAATTTCCTATCGTTTATGGAAGTACAGGTATATGGACGTTAATAGTTCCTATTAAGAGACTCACATCTTTTGAAAAAATGAAACCTAACAATCAACTTTTTCCAAAAGTATTAACTGAAATGCCAAAAGTGTCTATTCATCTGTTTTGTTTAGAAACCTATGATGAGTTGGCTGATATGCATGGAAGACATTTTTCTTCCCCATTTTCTGGAACTACAGAAGATGCAGTAACCGGTACAGCCTCTGGTGTTATGGGAGCTTATTTTGCCAAATATATAAATCAAGACCTAGAATCAAGCAAAATCTCTATTTTAGTTGAACAAGGACAGGAAATTGATAGAGATGGAAGAGTTTCAGTGGAAGTAGAAAAAAAATCAGATTCTTTTGAAGTTGGTATATTTGGAACGGCTGTTTATGTAAAGGAATTTAAAGTAAAGCTATAACATTTTGTTTGTTGTAGAAAGACCCCTATGTAGAGGTCTTTTTTTTTATATAAATGATTGAACTCATGTTTCTATTCATTTTGTAGTTTGGAATGATTTACTGGTAGAAAATTATAAATTTGGATGATAAAATCTTAAAATAAATTAATTTACATATAACATGATTTAGATTTCACTATATCATTTTCTATAATAAAATATATTTAAAGGGGTAGACCATGAAGAAATACTTATCAATATTACTTGCAGCATCCATGGTTTTTATGTTGTTGCCTTATTTTAATGTAGCATCTGCGCTTACTACGGAAGAAAAATTCGAATCATTAAAAGAAAAAAAGGTTTTTAGTGGATATGATGATGGGTTGCCTCATTTAGAAGATGATATGACAAGAGAACAAGCAGCTAAAATAATCGTCCTTCTATTCAATTTAGATAGTTCAAAAAATTCAATAGAACCAATATTTACAGATGTAGCAAAAGATAGATGGTCGTATGCACATATTGAAACAGCGGTACAGCACGGTATAGTAGATGGAATAGGAGATCGTAAGTTTGCACCTGCGGATCAAGTTACATACGAACAGTTTATTAAAATGATAATGATAGGATACTCTCTAGCAACTAATAAAGAAATACCAGAAGATAGTTTGATTAATGATGATGATAATATCAGTGATTGGGCAAAAAAATATGTTTCAGCAGCACTAAAATTGGGATTAGTAAAAGAAACAGAAAATTATAAAACAGCTGCTGATCGATATTTTTTAGTAGATTCAGCATATGAGACTGAGAGAAAGATCAGTGAAGTCATAAATACAGATACAAGCTTAGAAAATGAAGCTGAAGTTGTTGAAGAAGAAGTTATTACACCTTTTGGAAATCAAAAACCACCACATGACGGTGAGACTAATAGACCTCCAAGTAGTGGAGCAGATAATTCACAAGAAAATGATGAAGAAAGACAGGAACCTATAGAAACTCAGTTAACAGTTTCTGCGGAAAAATCAATCTACGGGCATGGAGAAACAGCAGTTATTTTAGGTAATGTGTTTACAAGAGAAGAAGAATCTAAACCTGTTAGCGAAGCTGTTGTATTTATTACGATAGAAACAAGTGATGAGCAAGTATTTACGGATGAAGTTATAACAGATGAAGCAGGACTTTATAGATCTGATTTTGAGATTTCAGATGATGCTTCATTTGGTGAATATGTAGTAGTAGCAAGATACGAGAATAGTATAGATCATTCTCAGTTTGAAGTAGGAGCACAAGAAATACCCGAGATACCAGAACCAATAGGAACACAATTATCCGTATCCACAGATAAACAAAATTATATACAGAATGAAAGAGTAGACATATCGGGTAGTGTGTTAACAAAGGAAGAAGGTCCTGTACCTTTAAGGGAAGCTGTAGTTTTGATCACAATAAAAATCAATGATCTACAAATATTCGCAGAAGAAGTGATAACAGATGAGTCTGGAATCTTTACTTCCACTTATGATCTTTTAGAAGAGGCTACAGAAGGAGAATATATTGTAGAAGTAAGTTATGAGTCAGAGAGCGAATTGTCTACTTTTGAAGTAGATAGATCAGGAGAAGATAATGAGATACCTGAATTACCTGAACCGGAAATGCCAGAACCTGTTGGAGTAGATTTAACAGTTTCTACTGAAAAACAAGTTTATGAGCAGGGGGATTTGGTCTCAATTATCGGAGATTTATTCACAGATGAAGAAGAACCTTCACCTATTAATGAAGTTGCAGTTTTAATAACGATAGAAACAAATGATAACCAAGTATTTTCGAGTGAAGCATTAACAGATAGTGAGGGGCGCTATGATTCCGCATTTGATCTTTCAGATGCTACAGAAGGAGAATATATTGTAGAAGCTAGTTATGAGTCAAAAGTTGTCTCAATTACGTTTGAAGTGATTGAACCAGAAGTCGAAAAAGATTTAACAGTTACAACAAATCAACAAGAGTATGAACAAGGTGGTACTGTTGTAATTACAGGTAATGTGTTCGCAATGGATGAACAACAAACACCAATAAATGATGCTTTAGTCTCCATTATAATAGAAACAAATAATGAACAAGTATTTTCTGGAGAAGCAGTAACAGATAGTGAAGGGCTCTATGCTGCTACATTTGAGCTTTTAGAGAATGAACCAATAGGAGAGTATGCTGTAGAGGTAAGTTATGAGTTAAAAATCTACAGTTCAACATTTGAAGTGGTAGAGCCGAAAATGCCAGAACCTATTGCGATAGACCTATCTGTTTCTACAAATCAACCAAAATATCAACAAGAAGAACCTGTTATCATTTCTGGTAAAGTATTAACAGATAATGAAGGGCGTGCACCAATTAGTGAAGCGGTAGTATCGATTTCATTACAACAAAATAATGTAGAAATAAATAGAGTTGAAGTGGTAACAAATGAAGCTGGTTACTATACATCTAGATTCGTCCTTTCAGAAGATGATTCAGAAGGTGAATATGCAGTTATTGTAAGATATGAAAATGAAGTTGCAATGTCTTTATTTGAAGTAAAAACTGCCCCAATTGTATTAGCTTATTACACTTATTACTTTGATGGAGATAAAACTTCTTTAGAGGCTTTAAAGGACTATCACAGTTATATGAATGCTATATCAACTGCAATGTTTGAAATAACTTACACAGGAGATATAAGAGGTCATTATCCAACAGAGGCTTTGGATTTCTCAAGCCAAAACAATATTAACACATTTGCGACTGTTTCCAACGTCCATGGTAGTGGATTTAATTCAGAAATTGCAAGTCATGTTTTAGGGAATAGAGATTTGAGAATAAAAATAATAAATAATTTAGAAGAAATCGTAAAAAATTATAATTATACAGGAGTAAACTTAGATTTTGAAAATATGTTTGCGGAAGATAGAGCTAACTACTCACAATTTGTAAAGGAATTGTCAGATCGGCTACAACCCCAGGGTTTCGAGGTTATTGTATCAGTTACTGCAAAAACATGGGATAATCCAGGAGCAGCTTGGAGTGGAGCATTCGATTACGCTGCGCTAGGAGAATCAGCAGATTATATTCAATTAATGAGCTATGATCAACATGGTGTATGGGGACAACCTGGACCAATAGCAGGTTATGATTGGCTGCAAAATGTTTTGAATTATGCAGTTACCCAAATTCCATCTGAAAAAATATTGCTTGGAATTCCTGGTTATGGTGTTGATTGGGATTTAAATGGTACTATGGAAGATCATGAATCTATATCACGTAAAGAAGTGACTAGTAGATTTGAAATGGGTGGAATAATTGCAAGGAGAGATAAATATGTAGATTCAAAAACACCTTATTATTTATATACAGATGAAGCTGGAAATCCACATGAAGTTTGGTACGATGATGACAGAAGTACAAGTGAAAAAGTAGGTCTGGTGAATCTCTATGAATTAGCAGGTGTATCCGTATGGGAAATTGACTATGGAGTGGAAGACTTTTGGAAAGCCATTGAAAATGGACTAGAAACTAAATAAATATAAACAAAAAATAGCCGAAAGGCTATTTTGTTGTTTCGTAAAAGAGAATAAGATATATTTCAGCGTGGAAACATTTACTGGTAGAAATATAAAATAATAGTTGATATCATATTAATTGTATTTTTTTTAGAGGTTAGAGAGAGTGTATTTCATATTATTTATTACTATTTAATATTATGTTCATTTTCTTATATTAAAATAGAAGTAGATTAAACAAACGTAATTATCACTTATTAAAATAGCATACAACAACTAGAAGGAGCGTTTACCATGAAGAAAAGCATATCAGTATTACTTACATCAGCCATGGTATTTACAATGATAACAACATCAACTACAGTTGAGGCCAAGACAACTGAACAAAAGTTTGAAGAATTAAAAGATGAGAGAATCTTTAATGGATATGAGGATGGTTTACCTCATTTAGAAGACGAAATGACACGTGAGCAGGCAGCAAAAATTATAACATTAATTTTTGATTTAGACATATCAAACATATTTGAGACACCTACTTTTTCAGATGTATCTGTAAATAGATGGTCTTATAAATATATTGAGACTGCAGCTGAATATGGAATTATCAATGGGATTGGAGAAGATATGTTTGCACCCGATGAAACTGTTACATATGAACAGTTTGCAAAAATGCTAACTATTGGATATGAAGTACTGGCTGATGAAGAAATTGAAAAAAATCAAAATGTTAAAGGTGAAGTAAGTGAATGGGCAGAGGATTATGTTGCTGCGTCATTAGACTGGGATTTCATTGAAAGCTATGATGATTATACTACGTCCGCTAATCGTGGATTTTTAGTGGATTCTGCTTATTCTGTTTTTAATGTATTAGAAGATCAAGGATTATTATCTACCTTAGATGATAAAGTATTGGCGTTTTATACAAAATATAATGCACAAGACATGTCATCATATGATTCGTTAGTAGAATTTGAAGATTCAATTGACTCCATTGCTACAACAACTTATTCCATTACCAACTCAGGAGAAATCGATGGTTTAGATGTGAGTGAAGCTATTGATTTTGCAAATGATAATCATATAAAAACTTATGCGACTGTAAACAATGGTCATGTATTTGATGCAGATTTAGCTAGTCTTATACTTAATGATAAACAATTAAGTGAAAAGACGATTAATAATATAGAACAGTTATTAAAAGATTATAACTATGATGGTATAAATTTGGATTTTGAAGATATGCATCCTGAAGATAGAGAAGCTTATACACTATTCGTACAAGAGTTAGCTGATCAATTACAACCAAAAGGATATGAAGTTATTGTTTCTGTCTCAGCAAAAACTACTGACAATCCAAATGCTCCTTGGAGTGGAGCCTTTGATTACACTGCGTTAGGAGAAGTTGTAGATTATATACAATTAATGACCTATGATCAGAATGGTCCTTGGGGTGAGCCTGGTCCAGTTTCTGGGTTGGATTGGGTTGAAAATGTATTGAAATATGCAGTATCCGAAATAGATTCAGATAAAATCCTCATAGGTATTAATTCATATGGTTATGATTGGAATTTAAATAATTCATCAAAAAACAAATCTATTTTATGGAGCGAGCTTTCGAAAATCATAAACACAAATAACTCTACACAGATGTATTGGGATGATGCTGCAAATTCTCCGTATTTAACATACACGGATACTAATGGTGACGAACATATTGTTTGGTATGAAGACAGTAAAAGTATAACTGACAAAGTAGATTTGGTTGATCAATATGGTTTAGCTGGAGTTTCCGTTTGGGAAGTTGGATTGACAAATGACGGTTTATGGACAGCTATTGAAAAAGGGTTACAAAAATAATATGTCCTACTAGAAAAAAGATATACATGATGGCCTAATAACCAGGTCACATGTATATTTTTTTAGCTATGCGTTGTAAAACATTCCCTCCCTTGTTAAGATAGATTTAATATTTTTTTGAATCAAAAATAAAGGAGTGGAAATGTTCATGAACTATGAAGTTTTTTCAATCAATATAGGGAAATCTGAAACGATAGAAGAAGGTTTGGATTCCGCGATAAAAAAAACACCTGTCACTGGAAAAGTATATGTATCCTCCACCATTATTCAAGGGGATGAACAAGCGGATTTGAAGTATCATGGTGGTCCAGATCAAGTATTATGTGTGTATACATATGATCATTACAAGCACTGGGAAAATGAATTGAATCGTAAAGTGGACATCCCTTCTTTTGGTGAAAATTTAACTGTTAAAGGAATATCTGAGGAAGAAGTATGTATTGGAGATATTTTTGAACTTGGAGAAACGAGATTGCAAGTTAGTTTGCCCAGACAACCTTGTAGGGTACTTGCTAAGAATATGAAACATGACAAATTTGCAAAAATGGTTAGTGAGAGTGGCTATACGGGATTTTATTTTCGAGTGTTGAAAGAAGGATATATAGAACCAGGTCAGCCTTTAGTGCTTATTGAACGACATCCTCAAGAGGTTTCTATATCTGATGTGAATAAACTCCATTATACAAATCAAAAAGATGTTGAGTTGTTGAAAAAAGTAATAGGGGTGAAAGAATTAAAAGCTTCATTAAGAGAAAGTTTTCAAAAAAGATATGATGAAATTTTAAAAACAAGTAATTAGTTGAAAAGATTAAAAATAAGGGTCAACAAAGTTGAAAAAACTAAGTCACAGATTTTAATGTGGCTTATTTTTTATTGGTTTTCAGCTTTGCTTAAGATCTAAGTGTACCCCGCTTTAATACCATCATTTCATCCCTTTTTCCAAGAATAAATGAGATGTTACTTGTACATATCAAAGTTTAAGTTTAATTATTCAGTTAAATTGACTCCATTCACATAATGTTGTATTGTATTAAGTGTACTACATCAAGTAGTACACTTAATACAATACAGGGAGGGATTCATATGTTAATACATATTGATCAGAAAAGTCAGACTCCCATTTATGAACAAATTATTAAGCAGATTAAAGAGCTTAAAGTGAAAGGAATTCTTCAAGTGAATGAAAAACTGCCTTCAGTTAGAGAATTATCATCTACATTGTTAGTTAATCCTAACACAGTAAGTAAAGCATATCAGGAGCTGGAGCGGCAAGAGGTCATTGTGACACTTAGAGGGAAAGGGACTTTCATTTCTGATCAACCTGTTTCTAATTTTGATTCTAAAAAGGCGGAGGAGTTACAGACAGCACTGAAGCAAATATTGATTGAAGCAAGATATTATAACATCACTAAAGAACAAATATTGCAGTGGCTTGATGAGCAGTACAAAGAGCTAGGGGGCGAAACAGATGCTGAGGGTTGAAAATGTGAGTAAAACGATCCAAAATCACAAGATTTTAAACAATATTTCTTTTGAGATTGAGCCTGGAAAAATTGTTGGTCTAGTGGGTAGGAATGGTGCAGGAAAAACAACATTATTAAAAACAATTGTCGGGATTCTAACTCCAACTCAAGGAGATATACGTTTTGAACAAGAAAGTGTATACACAAAACCAGCAATAAAGCAACAGATCGTATTTGTTCCTGATTCACCAGAAGCATTAAAAAGTTATTCGATTCGTGAAATTGTTCAACTTTATAAGTTAACATATCCTAACTTTGATCAGACGTATTTTTACAAACTATTGAAGAAATTTTCATTAAATCATGACAGGAAAATCAGAAACTACTCTAAAGGAATGAAGGTATTGTTTTCGCTGGTACTTGCCTTTTCCACAAAGGCTAAACTGATTATTTTAGATGAACCGACTGATGGTTTGGATGTCATTATTAAAAAGCAAATATTGAAATACATACTAGAAGAAGTGTCAGAAGGGCATACATCCATTTTAATCTCATCACACCGTTTAGAAGAGTTAGAACAAATATCAGATACGATAATGGTGATGAAAGATGGAAAAATTGAGTCTCACACAGATCTCTTAGATATGAAAAAAAAGTATAAAAAAATACAGGTTGTTTTTAATGGAAATTTACCTACATCTATATCATCAAAAGACAATGTTAGACAGCTTAATAAAACAGGTCGTGTGTTTACTTTGTTGTTAGAAGGAGACATTGATAAATTATCTAGTCTGATACAAAATGAGCAACCAGTATATTTCGAGGAACTTCCATTAACACTTGAAGATTTATTTGTAGCAAAGCTGGGAGGTGAAGAGTTTGTTTAATAAAGCACTTTGGAAAAAAGATTATAAACAAGCAAAGTTTATTTTATGGTCAATCTGGGTTTTACTATTTTTTGGAATGCCGATTCAAGCAGCAATACGTTTACAAGGTCTAACCGAATTGATAAAAGAACAAAAAGAGAATGACTCGAGTTATGTACTTTACACAGATTATTTTTATCATTCTATTTTGAATTTCACATCTATTTATAACGTATTATTATTTATGATTTTTGTTTTGGCAAGTACTTTAATAGGAGCAGAAAGAGGAAACAAAACGAATGATTTTACATTTTCACTTCCCTTTTCCCGAAAAGAAGTATTTTTATCGAAATGGATTATTGGATTTACATTTATTGTGACTTCATTTGTTTTAAGTTTTATTTTATCACAAGCATTTATTTACTTTTCAGCATACCGGGAGTATTTAAATATTGAATGGTCCTTTGTATATTTCATATACCCTTTTTTATCATTTATTGCACTTTATACGTTAGCGTTGTTTTTTGGCACGATAACAGGTGGATTCATTTATCAAGTAGCATTAGCATTTATCTTTTTCATTTTTCCACTAGGTATTCCCGTATTAATGTTTAGGTTATTTGAAAATATATTTAGGTTAGATATGTATGAATTATATTACAGTCGGACCATCTTTAATATAACGGATGTATTATATTTAGGACATTATTATGATATAAGCGCAGCAAAAAGAGTCTTTTTTCATATCTTACAAGATGCAGGTGGTGTTCAGGCGGACTTATATTCATATCAATCCTATGACTATTTGTTTTCTTATCACTATTTGCTATTTCCAGTTTTGTTGACCTTGACTTTATTACCAATTAGTATTTTTCTGTATCAAAGAAATAAGGTGGAGAACAATGGGATGTTCCTGATATTCCCTCAATTAAATAAGTTTTTCATGTTTGGTATTGTGTTTTGTTTTGCTTTATTTGGTGGTTTAATCGGGGAGACATTTGTTTCCAATCGATTAGAACAATTTAGAATGATAAATTATTTTTGTGGTTTTATTGGATTTGGCGTTATATCTTATTTTTTTACCAAGAAATTATATAAATTGAATTTGAAAATCAGCAGTAGATAAATATATAAATTATGATAGAGACAGATTTGAAGGTTAGAAACTAAAAAATGAGCGACAAATTTATGGATAGGGAGGTTATTATCGAATTAATATGAAATGAATAGGGGGGGTAAATGATGAGAAAGGCACTTTTGAAGAAAGATTATAAACAAGCAAAACTCATATTATGGTCCATCTGCATTTTATTCTTAATAGGCATCCCGATTCAAGTCATTATTAGGCTGCAAAATTTATCTGAGAGTGTAGATACGTTTAATAAAGATTCTTTCTATAGAACTGTACTTGATTTTTCAAACCAATATTTTGTGCTAATGATATTTATTGTTATATTGAGCGGTGTACTTATTGGGAGAGAAAGAGAAAATAAAACACATGATTTTACGTTTTCACTCCCTTTTTCACGAAAAGAAATTTTCATGTATAAATGGATGATTGGAACTGTATCTATCGTTTCAGCATTTGTAATCAATTATTTAATTTCTCAAGTGATCATTTATTTTTCTGAATATCAAGCTTTGTTGAATTTTGAATATTCTTTAATTTATTTTATCTATCCTTTAATGACATTCATCGCTCTTTATACTCTTTCATTGTTATTGGGGACAATCACAGGTGGATTTATATATCAAGTTATATTAACATATGTTTTCTTTACATTTCCTACATGGTTTATGAGATTATTATTAGAACTTTTTGAACAAGTAAGTATAAAAATGGACTATGATGTTTACCTTGCAATCACAATAGGATCATATTTGGGAACGTATTTAAAAACATCAAGACTTCTGTATATTGAACATTACTTTTTAGTCGTTCCAATTTTATACACGATCATTTTTTTAATAACAGGTCTGTATCTGTATACAAAAAGTAGTGTAGAGCATAATGGAAAGTTTCTGTTGTTTCCTAAATTAAATAATCTTTTTATGTTTGGTATCGTTCTTTGTTCTGGACTAGTTGGGGGATATTTTGTAGGAATTATTTCACCTTATTATTCAATTCCAACGAATAGTTTCATTTATTTTATAGGATTTATTTTATTTGGATGTCTATCCTATTATTTAACTAAAAAATTGTTTAATATAAATCTGAACTTTAGTAGAAGATAAATTTATTTAACATCATGAGAGTGGAGGCTTTTATAATGCAAATCAAACTTGTCAAACATCTAACTGTATCTATTCTATTTTTATTACTATTAGCTGGTTGTAGTCAAGATAGTGTACTACATAATAAAGAATTAGATGAATCCATTAATTCTGTTGTAGAAAACAAAGATAATAGTGAAATCAATATACAATCTTTCATAAATTTCGACTGGGATAAAGCCTATCTTATTACACCTTATACTTCACAAGAAGGAATAAATGACCAATTAGGTGTTGCTTTTAAAGACCCAAGTAATATTTATAAAAGGGATGACATTTATTTGTTGGTGTTTCTTGATGGTGAAGAGGTTGCTCAATATGTAGAAATAAATCGCCAACAAACTAGTTTTTCTATTGGAGAAAAAGAACACCTGACTCCATCTGATGCGGTCATTAATATTGAAAGGTAATCATTTGTTATCTCTCCTAAAAAAGAGGAAGGTTTATAGTATGATGATCGTGATAAAATATAGAGATTGAATATTTAAAGCGCCCATACGGGCGCTTTAAATATTTATACAAATTTTGCCTCTCATCTGTATATTTATACATTTGTGAGATTCGTAATTTGATCACGAGTTACATTCGTTGTATTGTTCAATAAATATCCAGATTAAGTGCCTTTAGGGTTCTGGAAATGCAATAAATAAAGGATGAAGAAGGCTTACTAAACTTTTCATTCTTATATTTGGTTTATTAATAATTATTATGATGAATAAAACGTCTAAATTGAGTTATATCTGTTATACTACACGAGACTATCTGTTGTATATCAAAGAAAGTGACAAAAGCACAGTATAAAAACAATTTATAGGGCGGTAAAGAACATTATTGTTGCCATAATTTCAAGCTGCTGTTATTATAAAATTACTAGATGTATATTTAATTAATTTGTTTGATAACTAATCATTGTGCGAGTTGATTAAATGACATGGGAGAAAGGGGAAAAATGGATGAGTTCACTTCCAAAGGTTAACGAATTAGGATTTTTTGAAATTCGTTTGGAATCCATAGGTGGTTTAGGTGCCAACTTAGCAGGAAAAATGTTAGCTGAAGCAGGCGTTGTTGGTGCAGGTTTTAATGGCGTAAGTTTTTCATCTTATGGATCAGAGAAAAAAGGTTCACCTGTAAAAGCTCACATTCGCTTTTGCGATATAAATGCAAATATTCGTGATACTACACCAGTTGAAAGACCACATGTAGTAGGGGTATTTCATGAAGCTCTTTCCAAAACAATTAATGTGACCAGCGGGATTTATGAAGATAGCATTGTATTAATTAATTCCAACAAATCACCTGATCAATTGAAGGAAAATTTCAATATGTTAGGTGGAACGATCGCTGTGATTGATGCAACAGGGATTTCACTTGAAGAAAAAAATCGAGTAAACATGGCTATGCTTGGTGGGTTATTCAGATTATGTGAATTTCTTGACCCACAAATCATGCGTGATGTCATCGAGAAATCCTTGGGTAAAAAGTACCCTCAGGCAGTTGCACCAGCTATTCGTACTTTTGATCGTGGTTATAATGAAGTCCAGTTCAAAACGATTGAATTAGCAGATGGCGAGGAAATGCCAGAATTTAAAAGAAGTGATGAATCGGTTTTAGGTTATGAAACTCAACCAATGGGTGGCGTGATTACTAATCCTGGGAATAGCATTCTGAAGGATTTAAGTATTTCTAGATCAGGTATGCTGCCACATTTTGACGAAAATACATGTATTCATTGTGCATCTTGTGATAACGTCTGTCCTGATTATTGTTTTGTATGGGATGAGCAGCCTGACAAAAAAGGTAGACCTCAAATGTTTTTACAAGGTATAGATTATCAATATTGCAAAGGGTGTCTAAAATGTGTAACAGCATGCCCAACGGAAGCTTTATCTTCTGCTCGTGAAGAAGAGGGTTATTCTGACAAGCATAGAGTCCCTCATGTGTTTAACCTAGCTAAATAAATTTGAATAGTGAAGAGGTGAGATTCAAATGGCGATAGAAATGAGTAATGAAAAAACAAAAGGAAAAGTAGAACAGCGAGTGGTGTATGAATCTGGTAACGAGATGGCAGCCTACGCTGCACACCAGATCAATTATCATATCATGGGATACTTCCCGATCTCTCCTTCAACGGAGGTAGCGCAATATTTAGATTTAATGAAAACAAGTGGACAACATGATATCGTGCTAATACCGGCAGATGGTGAACATGGTTCAGCTGGTGTTTGTTACGGAGCTTCTACAGCTGGCGGACGTGTATTTAACGCAACGAGTGCAAACGGATATTTATATATGTTAGAGCAAATGCCAGTTCAATCTGGAACTAGACTTCCTATGGTTATGAACTTAGTTTGTCGTTCTGTTTCAGGACCCCTTAATATTCATGGAGATCACTCGGATCTTTATTATGCCTTAAATACAGGTTGGCCAATTTTAATGTGCAGTGATCCTCAAGCCGTTTATGATATGAACATCATTGCTCTAAAACTTGCTGAAGACCCTGAAGTGCGATTACCAGTTATCGTTGCTCAGGATGGTTTCTTCACTTCACATCAAAAACGTCGTGTAATGACGATGAAAGATCGTTCAGATGTGCTTGAGTTTGTTGGAGAAAATCCTCCAGAAGGATATCCAGATACTCTGGATCGTAATAATCCAATCACTGTTGGACCTTACATGAATGAGCCAGATTATATTAATAACTGTTATCAGCAATCCGAAGCGATATATAGAGCGGAAGATGTTTATGACCGCATTCAAAAAGAATATTTAGAATTAACAGGTCGTGAATATCCTATATTAAGCCAATATCGCATGGAAGACGCAGAAGTTGCCGTATTTTTAATGAACTCATCTTCAGAGATTGTTAAAGACGTAGTAGACCAATTGCGTGAAAAAGGAATCAAAGCGGGCTCGATTGCACCTAATATTATAAGACCCTTTCCACAAAAACAAATTGCAGAAGCATTAAAGAATGTCAAAGCAATTACAGTTGGGGATCGCGCAGACTCTTACGGTGCGCACGGTGGTAATATGGTAATGGAAATTAAAGCCGCTCTATTTACTCACGGTAATACAACAACTAAAGTGATCAGTCGAATTTATGGATTAGGTGGAAAGGATTTTTATGCTGAAGACGGACATGAATTTTTCCAACTAGCGATTGATGCTGTGGAAAATGATAAAGTCGAAGTACCTTTTGATTACCATGGTCATACACCTGGAGATCCTGATAAAGCACCGAAACGTGTATTAGAACCGATGAAATATGAGGATTTAAATACGGGTCTTATTAAGGTGACAGAAGATGAGGACGCAGGCAAATTAAAGGTTCGCATTCCACCATTACGTCAGTTAACTAAAAAACCGAAGAGAATCGCTTCAGGTCATGGAGCATGTCCTGGTTGTGGTATATTCTCAGGATTAGAACTATTCTTTAAAGGAATTGAAGGAGACATCGTTGCATTGTTCCATACAGGCTGTGCGATGGTTGTAACGACAGGATATCCTTATTCAGCTCATAAAGCTACTTATATTCATAATTTATTCCAAAATGGAGCTGCAACGTTGTCAGGTGTTGTTGAGATGTTCTGGGAGCGTAAACGTAGAGGAGAGCTTGACCATTTAGGTTTACAAGATGATTTTACGTTTGTCATGATCACTGGTGACGGTGGTATGGATATCGGGATGGGACCAGCGATTGGTGCTGCATTACGTAATCATAAAATGATTATTCTAGAATATGATAATGAAGGATATATGAATACAGGAGCTCAATTATCCTACTCTACTCCTTTAGGACATAGAACTTCTACTTCGAACGTAGGTAAACATCAAGGTGGTAAATTGTTCCATCATAAAGATACGGCTCAAATTATGGCAGCAACAAATATACCATATGTATTTACAGGTTCTGAAGCATTCCCGCAGGATCTAGTGAAAAAAGCAGCTAAAGCCCAATGGTATGCTCAGAATGAAGGTTTGGTGTATGGAAAGATATTAATTACTTGTCCATTAAACTGGTTGTCAGAGGAAAAAGAAGGGGCTACAATCATTGATGCGGCTGTAGGTTCATGTTTCTTCCCATTGTATGAGATAGAAAGAGGCATCACAACAATCACTTATGATCCAGAAGCTAAGAAGAAAAGAATTCCATTATCTGATTGGTTAAAAACGATGGGTAAAACCAAACATATGACAAAACCAGAATACGAGGCTGCATATAAATCGTTTGAAGATGAAGTAGAACGTCGTTGGCAGAAACTAAAAGCTAGACATGAAAATGAATATTTATAAGAAATAATTTTCTTGTTGAGAAATGGATATAAATATACTTCAAGGGCACAATCCATAAAGTGATTGTGTCCTTTCACATTAGATTGTTGTGGCTGCAATACATAAAATGGGAGGAATAAAGAAATGCCGTTTGTGTTAAAACATAAGGAAAGCGCTCAAATTTATACTTGCACACTAATCAACATATACAAACTCCCTTATTACGGAACACAGTTTTGGGACTCATTACAAGAAGCAGAGGAAGAACTTCCTGTGTTTCTTGAACAAGAGCAAGTAAATGATGCTAAACTATGGGAATTATATGAAATTACTGAACAAAAACTAAAAGTATGTAATGTAAAATTAAACAATAATGAAATGAAAGTGTTATATCTTAATGATGAAAAAATTCCAACCGTTAAAAACAGAGAAAGCAAATAAATCTGCGGATAAAAGTAATTAAAACCCAAAAAATACATATTTTATATATCTCAGAATTCTAAAAAGTGTAATTATGGAAAAATTTTAACGCAATGACACTGTAATTAACTAAAATCAGCTTGGAGATTATAATAAATTGTGCTATATATATTCATAGAAGCCTAATAATGTACTGATAATTGTATAAAATAATAATAGGTTTCTATTCTGACATGGATACATAACTTTTAAAAATGGCTTGTCAGACGAAAAAAGAAGGGGGATTTACAAAATGAAAAAGAGTTTTATGTTTAAGGGGCTAATTTTAACTTTAGTGTTTTCTTTAGCTTTAGTTGGTTGTGCTCAAGATTCAGAACCAGGTGAAGAAAGTCTAGAAAATGAAATTAAAGTTGGAATGGTTACAGATGTTGGTGGAGTACACGATAACTCCTTTAATCAAAGTGCTTGGGAAGGTTTACAACGTTTAGAAGAAGCTGGTGCTAAAGTAGACTACATAGAAAGTCAAGGTGAAAGTGACTTTGAACCTAACTTAAATGAATTTGTAAATGATGGTTGGGATTTAACTTGGGGTATTGGTTTCTTAATGGGTGATGCAATCGCAGCTATCGCTGAACAAAATCCAGATAGCAACTTCGGTATCATTGATGCAGTTGTTGATGCTCCAAATGTTGTTTCTACTGTTTTTAAAGAACATGAAGGTTCTTTCCTAGTAGGTGTTGTTGCGGCAATGACTACAGAAACTAATAAAATTGGTTTTGTTGGTGGTATGGATATTCCTGTTATCAAAAAGTTCGAAACAGGATTTGTTGAAGGCGTTAAAGCAGTAGATCCAGCAATTGAAGTTGTAATTGAATATACTGGTTCATTTGTTGATGCAGGTTTAGGTAAAGCATCTGCTGCAACGATGTACGACAATGGTGTTGACGTTATTTTCCACGCAGCTGGTGGAGTTGGTGACGGTGTATTCGGAGAAGCAAGCGAACGTTCAGGTGTTTGGGTAATTGGTGTAGATAAAGATCAATCTATTACTTTTGGTCACGAAGTTACATTAACTTCTATGATGAAATATGTTGATGAAGCTGTATATCAAGTTTCTAAAGACTTTGGCGAAGGTAACTTCGAAGGTGGAGTTAGAGAGCTTGGTTTAGCTGAAAATGGTGTTGGATTACCTGCTGAAAACCCAAATCTTTCTGATGAAATCATGGATGCAGTAAACGATTATAAAGAAAAAATTATTAATGGTGAAATTGTTGTCCCTTCAGGTATTTAATATAAGTGAACCTAATTTCAGTGAGTGGCAGTAGCGCTTATTGAAAAGTCAAATAGTACAGATGTACTATTCCATACCTATGTTTCTACAGTCCGTACCTCCCTTTTTGCATAAAGAGGGAGGTCTTACGGATTGTTATTACGAGATAAAAATATATTTAATTAGGTGATGAAGGTGAATAAAGAAAATATTGCTGTAGAAATGAGAGGGATCACCAAAAGATTTCCAGGTATCGTAGCAAATGATTCCATTAGCTTTAAAGTAAAACAGGGCGAGATTCATGCTTTATTAGGAGAAAATGGTGCAGGGAAGTCCACTTTGATGAACGTTTTATTTGGCCTTTATCAGCCAGAAGAGGGAGATATTTTGATCAATGGTGAAGTAGTAAAAATAACAAATCCAAACATGGCAAATGAATTGGGTATTGGAATGGTTCACCAGCATTTCATGCTTGTAGAGCCATTTACAGTTGTACAGAATATTATTCTAGGCATTGAGCCCAGAAGTGGACTAATCATTGATCAAAGTAAAGCTATTAAAAAAATAAATGAGATTTCAGAACAATATGGTTTAGATATTGATCCTCATGCTACGATTAAGGACATATCAGTAGGAATGCAGCAAAGAGTGGAGATATTAAAAACATTATACCGTGGAGCAGATATTCTCATCTTTGATGAACCCTCCGCTGTACTAACGCCTCAAGAAATTGTAGAGCTAATGAAAATTTTCCGCAATTTAATAAAAGAAGGCAAAACGATCATTTTAATTACTCATAAATTGAAAGAAATTATGGAAGTGTCTGACAATGTGACGATCATTCGACGCGGGAAGGTTATTGACAGCGTATCCGTTGAAACTACAAACCCAGATGAGCTTGCAGCTAAAATGGTTGGACGTAAGGTAAGTTTTTCAGTAGAAAAAGAACCAGCTCAAGTAAAAGAGAAAATCCTTAACGTAAATAAAGTTAGTGCTGAAAATAGTCGAGGTGTCCTTGCTTTGAATGAATTATCCTTAGATATTCATGCAGGTGAAATACTTGGTATTGCTGGCGTTGATGGAAATGGTCAAAGTGAGTTAATCGAAGTATTAACAGGACTGAGAAAAGTGTCTTCTGGAGAAATTACGTTACATGGTTCCAAACTGCAAACGCTTAATCCTAGACAGATATCTGAGCAAAAAGTAGGCCACATTCCTGAAGATCGTCATAAAAGAGGTTTGATTTTAGATTTCTCAGTGAGTGAAAACATGGTATTAAAAAATTACTATCAGCCTAGATTTAATAAAAATGGATTTTTAAAATTTGATGAAATTGATCAGTATTCCATTGATTTAATTGAGCAATTTGATGTTCGTACCCCAAGTCATAAAACACCTGCTAGAGCGTTATCAGGTGGTAATCAGCAAAAGGCGATTATTGCTCGGGAAGTAGACAGTGATCCTGATTTGTTAATCGCGGGACAACCTACTAGAGGGTTGGATGTTGGAGCGATTGAGTTTATACATAAAAAATTAATCGAACAACGGGACAAAGGAAAAGCTGTATTGCTCATTTCATTGGAGTTAGATGAATTATT
Source organism: Chengkuizengella axinellae (assembly GCF_030730905.1). Lineage (GTDB taxonomy): Bacteria > Bacillota > Bacilli > Paenibacillales > KCTC-33759 > Chengkuizengella > Chengkuizengella axinellae. Next base: position 587,359 of record NZ_JAVAMP010000002.1, read on the forward strand.
AAACGTCTCTGATCGAATTGCAGTTATTTATGAAGGAGAAATCGTTGGCATCGTAGATCCAAAAGAAACGGATGAAAAAGAATTAGGGTTAATGATGTCAGGAGGAAAAATAAACCAAAGAGGTAAAGAACAATGAAAACATTATCACGTTGGTTATTAAAAGAGTCGATTATCATACCTCTTATTTCGGTGTTTGTAGGGCTTTTAATTGGTGCAATTATTATGTTGTTTGGTGGTTATAACCCAGTTGAAGCCTATCAAGCTTTATTTAAAAAAGCTTTTGGTAATATTTATGGAATTGGAGAGACGATTCGTACGATCACGCCTTTAATTTTTACTGGTCTAGCTGTTGCATTTGCGTTTAGGACAGGTTTGTTTAATATAGGTGCTGAAGGTCAGTTCATCATGGGATCGTTAGCGGCAGCTTATGTCGGTATTATGCTTGACTTGCCAGCCATTATCCATATGCCTCTAGCTGTTATTGTTGGAGGGGTTGTAGGCGGTTTATGGGGCGGTATAGCAGGTTATCTAAAAGCCTCTAGAGGTGTTCATGAAGTAATAACTACCATTATGTTAAACTGGATTGCATTATACTTGTCTAACTATTTAATAAGAGAATATCTCATTGAAAAAGGACAGCAAAAGTCAGTCACCTTAGCAGAGAGTTCATGGTTATCCTTTGCATTTTTAACGGACATGTTTAACAATGCACGAATTCATTTTGGAATTTTAATCGCTCTTCTATGTGCGGTTGTATTTTATGTGATATTACAAAAAATGAAGCAAGGATACGAATTAAGGTCAGTTGGATTAAATCCACATGCTGCAGAATACGCTGGTATAAATGTTAAAGGAAATATTGTTAAAGCGATGGTTGTAAGTGGAATGTTTGCAGGTTTAGGTGGAGCTGTAGAAGTTCTTGGTGTAACACATAATGTCATTATTTTACCAGCATTCCAAGGATATGGTTTTGATGGTATCGCCGTTGCGCTGTTAGGTGGGAATACAGCCTTTGGATCCATTGTTGGAGCTTTTCTATTTGGATTCTTGTCATTTGGTGCCACAGGAATGAAACTTGGTGCTGGCGTTCCGTTTGAAATTATCAATATTGTTATTGCGCTTGTGATTTACTTTGTGGCTTCTAGGTTGATTTTCAAAAGATTGTTAAACGCATTGAATGTAAACAAACAGGAGGAACAGTAACATGGAATGGCTAAAATTAATTGTTGATCTAACTCACAATACCATTGTTTTTTCTACAGCATTAGTGTTTGCAGCCATAGGTGGCATGTTTTCTGAACGTTCTGGAGTTGTTAACATCGCGTTAGAAGGACTCATGATCATTGGGGCGTTTACAGGCGCTGTAGTCACATTTTTTGTAGATCAAGCACTCGGAGGAAGTTTTATCTCACCATGGATTGGTTTTTTAAGTGCCATTCTTGCAGGGATAATATTCTCGTTGCCGCATGCCGTTGCATCTATTAGGTATGAAGCTGATCAAGTTGTTAGTGGGATAGCATTAAATTTCCTAGCAATTGGTGCAGCAATTTACTTTACAAAGGTTTTGTTTAATGGTTCTGCTCAGACGAAAACGTTAATGACTTCATTTGACAAGTGGAGCATTCCGTTTTTATCTGATAATGCAATTGTAGGTTCTTTGTTTAAAGCTTATCCAACTAGTATCATCATGTTTTTTGTAGTCGTCATATCTTATGTGGTGTTATTTAAAACACCATTTGGATTGAGATTGAGAGCAGTTGGAGAGCATCCTAGAGCAGCTGATACGATGGGGATTAATGTATTCCGTACTCGTTATATTGCGGTGATGATCAGTGGAGGATTAGCAGCAATGGGTGGAGCTACTTTAGTGCTAACTACAACAAACAACTTTACACATAGCACGATATCTGGACATGGTTTTATTGCTTTAGCCGCACTTATCTTCGGGAAATGGCATCCAATCAAAACGATGTTTGCCGCATTATTTTTTGGAATGGCGACGGCTTTAAAGTCTGTGCTGCAGCAGTTTGGAATTACTGATTTTGTACCAGTTGAGTTCATCTTTATTCTTCCTTATTTGTTAACCATTTTGGTATTAGCAGGATTAATAGGACGTGCTGAAGCGCCTACTGCTTTAGGTAAACCATACAAACTCGGAAGTCGATAATAAGAAGAATATTTTGAAAACAAAAAGCGTAGTGTTTGTATAATTGTAATACAAACACCACGCTTTTTTATCACTTAAGAATATATAAGAAACTGTATCCCATATTTATTAAAAATTATGCGGTAAGCTCTTCGAGAGTATGAGCTTTAGTTTACTACATCTAATTATACCTTCATATGTGTTTATCTTCATCGTTTCCTTTGAAAACAATAAGTTCTTCGACTTTTTGCATTCGGATATATTCATTGTTTTTTAGATCTAATCTGAAGAAGCCATATAAATATGCAGCTTCAATAAATGAAAGTGCTGGATAACAAACAACAGCTTCATTTGTATAGGGATTATCCATGACAACTTGCCATTCTCCATCACGTTTTTCCTGAGGAACTTGAGTTAACACTTCATTTTTAAATTCCATGATTTTTTCAAGCTGAATCCACTCATTAACCCAAGAAGGACTAAACTCTTTTGGATTTGGAAAAATGGTAATTGCTTTATTTAATAATTCTTTTGCACTTAAAGCATTTGATTCATCATAGGATTTAAGTTGCTCTTTCATCCAATACAAAAATTGACTAAAACCGGAATAACCTTTTAGTTTCATTAGTTCTTTTACTTGTTCGTATTCAGAAGTAGTTTTTGCAGACTCAAATAAATCGATAATGTTCTTTTCGGCTGTTTTCACGTTCTCACCCATGTTCATTAGTATATTTATATAAAATGATATATTAAATGCATAAAAATGCAAGTGTTTTAAACAAAAAGACCATCCAAAAATATTGGATGGCTGATAAAAAGAAGTTATGAATATTTAAGGTGTTAAAAATTGTTGAGTCCAATGATGTCCATAATCGTTATTTGAGCCATAAGAATATCCAATACCAATTTCAGTATATTGATTTGATAAAATATTTGCCCTGTGACCTGAGCTATTCATCCAACCATTTACTACTTGCTCCGGTGTACTTTGACCAACTGCGATGTTCTCGGCTGCTGCTTTATAATTTAAACCGAAGGATTTCATCATTTCAAAAGGTGAACCATAAGTTGGTGATGTATGGTCAAAATAATCATTAATCAACATATCTGAAGATTTTATATTAGCTACATAACTAATATTAGCATTTAATGTAAGAGGTGAAAGACCGTAGTTTTCCCTTTGTTTATTTGTTAGAAAGAAGACTTCAAATTCGAAATCATTTGGTACATATAAACTACTGCTTATATAGTCATAATTTAGAAAACTAGATTCTTTAAGGTTTAGTGAATCTCCTTTTTCCATATGCACAGTTGAATGATCAGCATCCCACAAAACCTCATAACCAAATGCTTCTCCAGCTGCTCTCAGAGGAATTAATGTTCTGTTTTCTATTAATTTAGCTGTAGTATCAATCTTTGAAACAGTACTATCAGTGCTAGAACCTTCACTGATTTGCTGTACATAAGACGAGTTGATTTTCATAATCACTTTTTTTTGTTCATTTCCATTATGTAATGTTGATTTAATGGTTTCTGACTGATTGTCCCAATCTACTTTTGCTCCAATTTTTTCAAAAACTCCGCGAAGTGGTATTAAGACTCGGTTTCCATCTAAAATAGGGTCTGAATCAGAAAAATCAACTTTTAATCCCTCAACGTAAACTGTGATTTCATTTTTGGCAGCAAAAGCTGATGAGGGAACGATAAGTGAAGACAATAACAATATTATGAGTAAAATCTTAAGCGGTTTTATCATCTTGTAATCTCCTATTCATATTGAATTGTAAAAGAACATACGTAAACGTTAGCAATTATTAGTGCTAATCATCCACTGTTTCATATATAATTGAATATAATAATGCTTTTATTGTAAAACAGACTCTCATATTTTTTGGATAATGCTTATGTATGTCCTACTATATTAAGTATAACATGCACACTAGAAAATTGAAGATATATCAAACTAGTAATAAATAGAAAGGAGCTATGAACTAAAATGAAGTCTGAGATTTTTTCTGTTAAGTCAAATGATACGTCTTTTCATGTGAAAAGATGGGTATCAGATTCTAAACCTAAAGCTGTGATTCAAATTTCTCATGGAATGGCAGAGCATATCGAAAGGTATGGTCACTTTGCAAAAAGATTGGTGCAAAAAGGGTATGCTGTATATGGGAATGATCATAGAGGTCATGGAAAAACAGCTGAAAATGAAGAAGATTTAGGTTTTTTTGCAGAACAAAATGGTTGGAATTTAGTTGTTGAGGATATGCATATATTGAATACCATGATCAAAGAACAATTTCCTGGTTTACCAGTATTTATTTTTGGACATAGTATGGGTTCTTTTCTAACTAGAAGATATATCCAGTTGCATGGTGAAAAAATAAATGGTGTGATTTTGAGTGGAAGTGGTGGAGATGGAGGTTTATTAGGAAAACTTGGTGTATATGTTGTTAAAAATGAAGTGCGCAGAAAAGGAGTTCGTGGTAGAAGTCCGCACATGAATAAGTTGATTTTTGGGAAATTTAATAAGAGATTTAGGCCAAACCGAACCGAATTTGATTGGATATCCAGAGACAAGAATGAGGTAGATAAATATATTAAGGATCCTTACACGGGTGGAATATGTACAGCTAGTTTTTATTATGATATGTTATTAGGGATACAGGAACTACACCGAATGAAGAATATAAAACTTACTCCAAAGGCATTACCTATGTATTTCATCAGTGGGGATAAAGATCCTTTGAGTAATTTTGGAAAAGATATTATCGATGTTGTTAAAACTTATCAAGATGTAGGGGTACAAGATGTTACATATAAGTTATATAAGAATGCTAGACATGAATTATTAAATGAATTAAATGCAGATGAAGTGATGAGTGATATTATGGAATGGTTAGATGGGAAAATATCCATTCTTAAATGAAATAAACTATAATGAATCTAATAAACATTATCGAGGTGAATATAGATGCCTAAAATTGAACTTGGAGTAAAGGATGGGAAACTTGCAGATTGTCCGAGTTCTCCAAATTGTGTCTCAACTCAAACTGAAGATGAATCAAAAAAAATGGAGCCGATACCATATACAATTTCAGACGATCAAGCGATAGGAAAAATAACAAAAGTTGTTAATGAGATGCCTAGAACAAAAATAGTTACTCAAACTAACAATTATTTACATGTTACGTTTACAACGCGATTATTTCGTTTTGTTGATGACGTTGAATTCTATTTTGATAAAAAAGAAAAAGTCATTCATTATCGATCAGCTTCAAGAACAGGGTATTCTGATTTGGGTGTAAATCAGAAACGAATGGTTGAAATAAGTAAGAGATTTTTAGTTTAATTGGAGAATTCCTGTATAACCTAATCAGTTGAATTTAAAAGAGGCTGGGACATAAGTTGAAATCTAGCTGGTTTTTGTACAATAAGCATAATTAAAACCGCATGAAATCAAGGTTTATAAATTTGATTTCATGCGGTTTATTCATTTTTGCTGGGTTTTGTCCCAGCCTCTTAGAGGTTTTTTGACCCTATTTTAAAAAAATGTTGACTTTTTCGATTTGTTTATTTTTCATTCCAAAGCTTATATAAAGCTTGTGTTCCACTATTCTCCTCGCCTTGGTCGGCTAGTTCATCGTATAATTTCTTAGCTAACTCTAATCCTGGCATTTCCATTCCCATTGAATTAGCTTCATTTAATGCGATTCCCATATCCTTAATAAAGTGTTTTACAAAAAAACCAGGTTCAAAATCTTCATTTATAATTCTTGGTGCTAGATTACTTAAAGACCAGCTTCCTGCTGCCCCAGAAGAGATACTTTGCAATACTTTTTCAGGGTCTAGGCCTGATGTTTTTGCGTAAGCAACAGCCTCGCATATCCCGATCATATTTGTTGCAATTGCGATTTGATTGCACATTTTTGTGTGCTGACCTGCTCCTGCCTCACCTTGGAGAATAATATTTTTACCCATAACTTCAAAGATTGGTTTACATTTTTCAAACGCTTCGTCATCTCCACCTACCATGATTGTTAAACGAGCCTCTCTAGCACCAATATCACCACCAGAAACAGGTGCATCTAAAGAAAAGATTCCTTTCTCCCTGGCTTTTTGAGCAATTTTTTGAGCTAATGTAGGAGTTGAGGTAGTCATGTCGATAAGGTATGTACCTTTTTTAGCATGAGATAGAATTCCGTCATCTCCCAAATAAACAGCTTCAACATCTTGGGGATAACCAATCATAGTTATGATGACAGTAGATTCCTTTGTTAGCTCAGAAACAGTGTTTTTCCATATGGCACCTTGCTGTATGAGATCCTGTGCTTTATCTTTTGTTCTAGTGAAGATATGTACATTGTATCCTGCTTTCAATATGTTTTTTGCCATGCTTTTACCCATGACACCAATACCAATGAATCCGATGACTGCTGACTCTTTTTCTATTTTCATAGGTTCACCTTTTTCTGTAATTAAGATTTATAAATATTAATTTAATAGTATAGTCTAGGAATAATAATTTTACAAGAAAAGAATGACAAAGATAAAAGCTAAATAAAAGAAGAAAAAAAAGAGTCTGCTGAACCGATGGTTTTACATTGTTAGTTTGGTTATCTATACTTGTAGATACAACCCATTAAAAAAAATTATACTCAAGGATTCAACAAACTCTATACACCATTATATGTAAGTAGGGATAAACTTGTATAATGGTTTCGCCTATAAAAACCACTAAAAATAAAAATTAGTTGATTTGACCTAATTTATTTAAACCATAATTCCGTTCCGCGCACTTTCTTGATGACATCTAAAGCAAGTGATTTGATGGGAAATGAGGTTATTTAGTTGTATCAGTTTGAAAGAGAATTATTTATAATATAGTAGTACACTTTACCAACACCTAAATTAATTTAAATAATCAAATAACTCAAATCTCGAAAATTGGAGAATTGAAAGTGGGATACATGATGAAGGAAAATACAAAACGAGATAAACTCATTCTGTTCATTTTCAGCGCGGTAGTTATCATTTTATTATTAAACATGATAGTTTGGTTTTCTCTAGGGATTTTTAAAGACTATAAATATGAAAAGTTAAAAGCTTCAAACGGAGTTGAATTACATGTACTACAAACTGATCCTAACTATATAAGCTTTAAAACAATAAATGAAAATGTATCAGAGGCTGAGTTAATTGGTATCAATGGAGGTTTCTTTTATGAATCTTTTTTGTTAAGCATTGCTGTTGAGGACGGCACCCCTGCAAATGGAGAAGTAAATAAATATGGCTCTGGATGGTTTAATGAAAAATATGCAAGAGGTACTTTGGTATTTGATAAAGTAACAAATAAGTTTGCTATCCAAGTTGTAAAAAGCACCGATGAAATTAATATAACAGACAGATCAAAATATTGGGCTCATGGCGGGGTAAGTATGAGTTTGCAAAATGAAGAGCACTGGAAGGAGCGAAAAGAGGAGGAAGCTCTACCTTATCCTGATGGCCAACATTTACGAAGCGGTTTGGTTTTTGACCGAGAAGGAAATGTATATTTAATTGTTAGTTCAACAAAATCTACTGCTGATTTATTTCGAGATGCTGTATTGGAGAAGGTCGCTGTTGGTGTTCTTGTGGATGGGATATTTTTAGATGGAGATGGATCATCCCAGTTATATAGTGATGAAGTGAAACTAGCGGGGGATAGTAGAGATGTAGTGCAAATGATTGTAATTTCAAATAAAGATTAACAGTTATTTTCAAACTCTTGATCAAAGGTCGTTTGATTATTATCTAATTAGTCAACTGGAATTTAATCATTAATGGCTATATCTTATTAAGTTTTTCAATCTTATTTCTTGCAAGAGGTTTTAAAAATTGGTGATTAAATAAAAATGAAAAGCTCAGAGTTAACTGAGCTTTAGTGAGTATCGTAATTTATTAATTAATTATAAATCAACGACCAATATGAAATTAACTTACTTGCCTCTTCTTTTGAATAGGATACAATAAAAGGGCGAAAATGACAGTAACTAACACAAACACGATGGTAACTACATAAGGTTCTAAAATGATGGTCCCGAATATGTTATAAGTTTTAAAACTTACAAAAAAATGATCAACTGTCATTAAATAAATATAACCATAGCGAATATAGTTTTCAAAATTTGTTATTGAAAAACCATATAAAATCAAAGGTATGACAAATATGATACTGCTAATGATAATGGACTGTACGGAAGTTTTACTTAAGGATGAAATCAATATAATAAGAATGGCAAATCCGATTGAAAATAAAGTATGCAATATCATCTGAGTTGAAAAATATTCTAATAAGTTAAATGCATAAGGTGATTCATTAAATCTCATTATTTTTTGTAAAGGTGAATCCCATCCTTGACCAGTATATAATAAAGTGTTGATACCAACATTGTATATGATTTGAATACCGACGATGAATAATACATAGATGACAGCAGCCAACAATTTTGCTGAAGTTACCTTTTTACGACCATGAGTCGAACTTAAAATAATTTGATTCATTCCAGTTCCTGTTTCTTTGGAAAAAACAGATGATAATCCTATAATAAGCAATAAGGCTGTAAAGATTACAAAAAATGTTTCTAAATTATCAATGATATTAGTTGGACCTAAGTTAAACATGGTTGTATTTAGATCGACTTTTTCTAACATTGAAAGTTTAAGCTCTAATTCCTCATAATTAGTTCCATTGCTGTTGTTTAAACTTTGTATCTCCTGTTCTAAAGCAGCTTTTCTCTCTTTAAAGTTTGAGTATTCAAAGTCTTCAAATAATATATTTGATATCGTATTACCATAAGCTTTCTCTTTTGGTGAGGATAAATTTTCAACATCCATCTTGTTTAATTCATCTTTTAGCTTGGATATTCTTTCTTCTGAAAGGTCACCTTCTAATTTATCCCACGCAGCAACTGTATCTTCTACAGAATCTCCATAAGATGTAGAAGTTGAGGATAGTGTGATGGCGGACAAACCTAAGAAAATAATGATTAAGGTAATCCATATGCTTTTTTGACTAAAAATTTTATAAAGTTCAAATTTTAATAAGGATCTCATTTTATCTCCTCCTGATCGAAATAATATAAATATAAATCTTCTAAGTTAGGTGCAGCTTGGAGTGCTCTGGCATCCGGTTTTTCCTCAGCAATGATTCTAAGACCTACTCCATCATTTTGTCTAACAATGTTTCCAACCTTATATACTGATTGAAAGTTAGGTACTTCGTTTTCATTAACGGTTACGGTCCACACTTTATCCTTTATATGCTCAAGTAATATTTCTGGACTATTTTTATGAATTAATTGTCCCGATTTTAATACAATAATTTCTTTAGCGATAAATTCAATGTCCGATACTATGTGTGTAGATAGTAATACAATTCGATCTTTTGAAATTGAAGATAATAGGTTTCTGAAACGAATTCGTTCCTTCGGGTCTAGTCCTGAAGTAGGCTCGTCCACAATTAACACTTTTGGATCATTTAAAAGTGCCTGCGCTATACCTATACGTTGTTTCATTCCACCTGAGTATTTTCCTACTTTTCTTTTGGAATGTTCTGATAGGTTAACGACTTCTAATAACTCATCCACTTTTTTCTTAGCCTGCTCTTTTTCAATTCCTTTTAAAGAAGCAATATACATTAAATATTTTTCAGCAGTGAAGTTTTTATATAGTCCAATATACTGGGGTAAATACCCAATGACATCACGATATTTATCATCCAGTACATCTATATCTTTTCCTTCAAACAAAATACGACCTGAGGAAGGTTTTAATAATGTAACTAACATTCTCATTAATGTAGTTTTTCCAGCTCCATTAGCGCCTAGAAATCCATATACCCCTTCTGTTAAATCAAATGAAACATTGTTTACAGCTAATTTATCTTTAAATTGTTTAGATACGTTCTCAACAGATAATTTCAATTTCAGCACTCCTTTTGAATAGATTGATATTTCATAAAAGACTCGACGGTAATTCGAGAGATTCCATTAAGTGTTTTCTTCGTTGCTGTTTATTAGCTCCCACATAATAAAACGATCTAAGTTTAAAAAAGATTTAAATTTATTTATGAATGAAAAATTTTCAAATTAACACTCAGTGCTGCACATTGAGTAGGGAATCGGACAAGGAAAAAGCTCAGATTATACTGAGCCTTAATGTCATTTTTAAGATGAATGTGAATCCTTAATAGGGAAGGTTGCAGGATGTTAGCTTACTTGTTTTCTATTTATGATTGGGTACAGCAATAATGTGAAAACAATAGAAATAATTGTAAAAACAATGGATGCTGCAATTGGTTCTAATACAGGTGTTCCGAAGATATGAAAAACTTCAAAGAATCTAAAAAATTCATCCACTTTCATCATATTGTAATAGCTATATCGGATAAAATCTTCTAAACCACTAATTCGGAAACTGGACAAAATCAATGGTAAGATAAATAGGATACTGCTAATGATAATTGACTTTACAGAAGTTTTACTTAAAGAAGAAATCAACAAAATCAACATAGCAAATCCGAGTGCAAACAAAGTATGCAACATCATTTGAACCGAAAAATACTCTAATAGGTTAAATGCATAAGGTGAGTCGCGAAATATATCTAATTTATGAATAGGTGAACTCCATCCTTGACTTGTATATAACATCGTATTTATGCCAATATTTATTATGAACTGAATTCCAATGATGAATGTTACATAGACGACAGCTGCAAACAACTTTGCTGAAGTTACCTTTTTACGACCATGCTTTGAGCTTAAAAGGATTTGATTCATTCCGGTTGTTGCTTCGTTTGAAAAGATCGTTGATAATCCAATGATGAGCAGTATACCTGTGAAGATTGTGCCAACTCCGAGAAACGCTATAATACCTAAAGGTCCTTCACTGTATGTTGTTTCATTAAAGTTAATTTTTTCTAACATGGAATGTTCAAGTGTCAATTGCTCATATTTTGCACCACTTGCATTACTTATATTCTGCATTTCTTGTTCTAAAGCAATTTTCTTTTCATTTATTCTTTCTTTAGCGTCATATTCAGATATTATTTTCATTAAAGTAACTCTGTATGAAAACTCTTCTGATGTACTTGAACTAACATCCATTTCATTCAATTCTTCTTGCAATTTTGTTATTCTTTCTTTAGATAGATCCCCTTCAAGCTTTTCGTAAGCTGCTTTTGTGTGCTCTTTAGTGACTCCAATTGATTGTGATGATGAAAACATCATTAGAAGAGGCAACCCTATAAAAATGATAAGAAAAGTGATCCATACACTTTTTTGAGTAAAAATTTTGTAAAGTTCAAATTTAAATAATGATCTCATTTAATCATCTCCTCCTGATCAAAATAATATAAATATAAGTCTTCTAAGTTTGGTGCAGCTTGAATTGCTCTGGCATCTGGTCTATCTTCAGCAATGATTCTAAGACCTACTCCATCATTTTGTCTCACGATATTTCCGACCTTAAAGGCAGCTTGAAATTTGGGGACTTCATTTTCATCAACAGTTACTGTCCATACTTTGTCCTTAATTTTATCAAGTAATGATTCAGGATGATCTTTATGAATTAATTGTCCAGCTTTTATTACAATGATTTCTTTAGCGATAAATTCAATGTCTGAGACGATGTGTGTAGACAATAATACAATTCGGTCTTTTGAAATAGAGGACAACAGATTACGGAATCGGATTCGTTCCTTTGGATCTAGTCCCGCAGTAGGTTCATCTACAATCAATACTTTAGGGTCATTTAAAAGAGCTTGTGCAATCCCTATACGTTGCTTCATCCCGCCTGAGTATTTGCCTACTTTTCTTTTTCGATGTTCTGATAAATTCACGACTTCTAATAACTCGTCTACTTTTTTCATGGCTTTTTCTTTTTCAATCCCTTTAAGTGAAGCAATATACATTAAATATTTTTCAGCAGTGAAGTTTTTGTATAATCCAATATACTGGGGTAAATACCCAATGACATCACGATATTTTTCATCTAGTACATCAATATCTTTTCCATTAAACAGAATACGACCTGATGATGGTTTTAATAGAGTGACTAACATTCTCATTAATGTAGTTTTACCAGCTCCATTAGCTCCTAAAAATCCATATACACCTTCCGTTAAATCAAATGAAACATTGCTTACGGCTAATTTATCTTTAAATTGTTTAGATACATTTTCTACCTTTAGTTTCAAGTTAAGCACCTCTTTTTGAATTATTAATTTTCTAGCTATCAATCAGGCGTTCACATAGTATAACGACGATGGTTTGAAAATGATTTAATTTGTAGAATGTTATTTATTGTAATTGCCTACATCCAGTATTCATCACTAGATTACTTCCTTTCTTTCATAGGTGCGATAAAGCAACCATGTGAAAAAGAGAGTAGTTAAAACAAATACAGTGGGTATCGCAATCGATCCTAATACAGGTGATTCAAAGAAATTAAATACTTTAAATCGATTAAAAAGTACATCTACTTTCATTAGATAAGTGTAACTATATTGAATAATGGTATCTATTTGAATGAACTTAGCTACTTGAACGACATTACTCATTTGAATGAGGTTAAAAAACGATAACATCATTGGAGCTACAAACACAACACTGCTAATAATAATCGAATGATAGTTGTTTTTGCATAAATTAGAAATCAATAATACAAAGATGGCAAAACCTATAGAAAACAAAGTATGCAATATCATTTGGATTGAAAAATACTCAAAAAGATTCAGTGAATAAGGTGACAACATAAATGAAGATGACTTTTGAAGAGGAACCAACCACCCATCATTTCCATATAAAAAAGAATAAATTCCCCAATTATATAAGAGTTGCACACCTATGATTGAAATTACAAAAAAGACTGCGGTGATGATTTTGGCTGAAACTAATTTATTACGCCCATTTTTTGAGCTTAAAATCAGTTGATCCATTCCAGTAACATCTTCGTTTGAAAATATGCTGGATAACCCAATCAAAATTAGAATCCCTGTAATCATATATCCAAAAGCAGAGACATAATCCATCATTTTTTCAGGTCCTTTATGAAAATAAGTTTCATTTAAATCAATCTGCTCTAACATTAATTTCTGAAGGAGTAAGCTTTCATAGTTAAACCCAGTAGCTATTGTAAGGTCTTGTTCTATTCTCGATATTAAATTGTCATAATATTCTATATCCTCATATTCAGACATAGTTTCAATAAGGGCACTTCCATAAGCTAGATCTTCCTTTGAACTACTTTTTTTTGTTCTACTTTCAAACTCCTGTTCTTGCCGTTCATATTTTTCCTTAGAAAGCTTCCCCTCTACTTGTTTGTAAGCAGATATCATTTCTTGTTTTCCATAATAAAAAGAACTTGAAAAGGTGCTATAAAGAGTTAATGTGGATAGAACAAGTAAAATCAGCGCAAAAACGATTAGCACACTTTTCTGGCTGAAAATTTTATATAATTCAAATTTTAATAATGCTTTCATGGTGTTTACTCCTTTTAGAAAGTACCTAATTATGGTTTGTACATATCGTTTTTATTTTATCCATGTATAACTTAAAGGTTCTTTAAATATATAATTGGAAAAACGTATATGTTAAAAAATTCTCATGATGATCATGTCATTTTTTAATAAAAAAAACTCAGCAATAGAGCTGAGCAAAAGAAAGGAAGTGTTTCTAACTAAAGAAAAATATAAACTACATAAATCATAAACAGAAGGGTGTCCAGTCCTCTGTACTCTTTACAACGATCCATCTTTAGTAAAAGTTTTAATTTACTTCAAAAAACATCTCATCTTTTGAAGTTTTTTTAATTTGATTTGCAAAAAAGAATATGGAAACAGCCATTAACAGCAAGTAAAAAGTAAAATGTATGGATTCAAAATAATTTATTATATTAGGAGTCATTGAATATGAAATTGCAAATGAAATCCATACTAACATAATAATAGGCGCTGCAAAGTTATTTTTAAATTTCATGGTTATAAATAAACCAATGGAAGAAACAAAAGTAAATGGAATGATCCAGTACAAAAATAATTTTACTAACATAATGTGTTCACTGAAAAATAATTGTAATAAAGCAATTAAACTAACACTTAAAAATAAATTATAGGTTCCTACCATAAACATTTTTGAAAACATAAGCTGCTGTCCCGTGTATTTAAAGGTTTGTTCTAGTTCTAACATATTGGAATCTCTCCCTCTAAATACTTCAATCAATCCAAGAATAAATGGGATAGGTGAAAGCAGCATAACAGAGGCATAGGGTTGATTATTATATATCCCAGTTTCTGCTGTAAAAGCATTATAAGTTGAAAGAAAACCAATAATAAAAAAAGCCAAGTTTAAAAGCCAAAATGTTTTACTGATGAATAAGGTTTCCTTGAATGAAAAACGAAGTAGTTCTCCATAAATTTGAAAAAAGCTCTTCTTTTTTGTTTTTTCTGGCACGTAAGTGCGTAATACATCAACTGTATGGTTGACTTGAGCAGAGTTTGGGTATTCAATTGTGTATTCATCAAGCATTTTCATTAATTCAGGATCTTCAAATTCCTTAAGATCCAACTCATCTTTGCGTTTCAAAGGATTCCCTCCTTTTACAATTAATTCACCTTTGTGTGTTGTTTTAGTGATGATTTTAGTTTAGAAAGTCCTTGTTTTAATCTAGACTTTACTGTGGATTCATTTGCATCTGTTATTTTAGCAATCTCTTTGATTTTCAAGTCGTGATAATACTTTAGTAATATCGCTTCTTTTTGATAATCCGGCAGTTCATCAATGGCTTGTTTTATCTCCTTTCGTTTTTCTTTATTTTCAAATATATAATGGATGTCTCTTGAATCAGAGGGGATTTGATCATCAAGTTCGTCTATTTTGGAAGCTGTACGAAAAGATTTTGATTTAAAGTAATCCCTGCAATGATTCACTGCGATGGTGAACAGCCAACTTTTAAAATTGCCTTTTTTCGTTGAGTAGGATGGAATGTTCTTCATCATTTTAATAAAAACCTCTTGAGTCAAATCGTATGCCAAATGTTTATCCCCAGTTTTTCTGTAAATAAATGCGTAAATGATATTGTAATATTTCTTGACCAAAACCTCAGTTGCAGCATCACTTCCGCCTTGTATTTCTTGAATAAGTTCGTGATCTGTGGCCAATTTGTTCACCTCTCTGGTAGTATAACGACAAGGAAGTAAAAAAGATTTAAATTTATCATGATTTTAAATTAAAAAATCTAAAATACCCGAAAGTGCCTAAAATTAAGCATTTTCGGGTAACAGAAAATTTCTACAGAAACATGAGCAAGGTTTAATCAAGTCGTAAACTATCAATCATTTTGGAACAGTTAGTATCGGTTAATACATCAGCTCCACCTAGTTTATCAATCCAATTAGGAACTGTAGCGTCATTACAGACTTTAATTAATTCATCATAATAAACATCCATAAGTAACCATGGGTTCTCAAATCCGACACTTTGACCGATAGCATTAAGATCAGTGGTTTGTAAAGCATGTTCTGCATTTCTCTTTATATCATTGACGTAGTTTATTTGAGTTTTTACATCCTCACGTGTGCCTAAGCGAGTAACATGACCAGCAACTAATGTGTTAAAGTCATAGTCCATTATTTTAGAGTGAGCTTCTATCCACCCTGGAATATCTTCAGAAAGAGCTAAATAACGAAAAGGTACCCAGCCTGGAAAAATGATATCCACAGCCATTAAAACTTTTTCATCAGGTACATAAATAAAAATATTTCCTCTCTGATGATTATCTCCCATATAATCTAACTGAAGTTTTTTATTTCCTACTTTTAATTTCATGTTACTACCTTTAAAAGTTTTTGTAGGTATAGGGCGGTTAGGATCTTGTCGCTTCTCTAATATTTTTTTTGTTTCTTCATGTGCAATAATTTCTACATCATCAGGGAACATAGATGCGGCACCAATATGATCTTTGTGCGCATGACTATAAATGAGGTATTTTACGGGCTCATCCGTTACTTCTTTGATCGCATTTAAGTACTTTTCTCCCATTGATTGTGGAGCGTCTACCGCTATAACTCCTTTTCCAGTAGTAAGAAACATCGTCGTGAAAATACCATCCATTACAGCATAAACTCCATCTCCGATTTCTTCGACTACATATCCTTTATCCATAGGAATAACGGGTCCTTTTGCATTTTCTGGGAGAGGAGCTACTGCACTGGTTTCTTCTCTTTCATTTGAATCACTTTCTTGATTTGTCATTTCATTTCTTTCAGTCTCAGTATGATGCTCATATCCCATAACATTTCCGACTTGGGATGACAATGCAAGTGTCAAAATACAAGTGAAAATTATTATTTTTGTAAATCGTTGTTTGTAGGACATTGTTTTACATCCTTCCTTTTTAGTAATTTATGTACGTGAAAAACACGACTGTTTATATTATTTGAGTTTAATTTTTTATTATTCTCAATTTTATAAGATATGTAAGTTGATGAATGAAGTTAGAACAATAATTCCAATTGAAGTCTCGATTCTATTCATAACCTGTAACCCATTTGTTTGTAATTAATAGTTAACAATCCAAGCAAAAACAACACATGGTTCATAAAATACATAATAGAGCTGCGAGAGGAGGTGTTTTAATTAATGGGTTTAGAAAAAGAGACCTTTGTTACTGCTCAAAGTTTTTCAATAGAAGACCCTTTTGATCCTACTGAAGAAAATGTTATTTCTATTCCAACACCAGGTAGTTCTGAGGAAGTTCTTACGGTTGATGTGTGTGTTAAACAACCACATAAAACTCACGTATTACTTGACTCCATGGCTCAGGTTGCAGTACGGGCAACATTGTCACCATTTCCGGTTAATGTTACCTTTGTAGTGGAATATGAACTGGAGCGTAATGGAACTAGAATTGCTTCAATTACTGATGAAATGGATTACCTGGCTGTAGGTAGTACACCAGGAGTCAATGGGAGACATAATAACTTTCCTAATTTTCCTTTAGTTGATGAGAATCCTGATCCTGGAAACAATACCTATGTATTAAGATGCACAAATTCTAGTCCTAATCCCTCTCCGTTTATTACAATTGGTTCTCGGAGTCTCAAAGCAGCCGTGATCACATTATAGATTATAGTTTAATCTTTTAATGAAAAATGAAGAGTGCTGAGAAGATGTTCTTCATTTTTCTTAAAATGTGAGTCCAAAAGACACATTCACTATCCATAATCAACTACTAAAATATGGTATAATGTGTTCTTGAATTAATTCGCTGCAATATAAAGGGTAGGTGTAAGTGAAACATGGAGATTGTATTCATAAGACATGGACAAGGCGAACATACATTAAATCCACCAAACAGCCTTAAAATAATGGATGCTAACATAACGGATAAGGGAAGGGTACAGGCAAAAGCTTTATTTGAAACCTACCCCTTAAATCAACAAGATTTGATTATAGTAAGTCCTACAAGGAGAACGATTCAAACAGCATTGTACTGGAGTAAAACGATTGAATGTGAAATTATAGTTCATCCAGCAGTAGGTCCAAGAATGTTTCCTATGTTACCTGCATCAAGAGCTTTTCCTTGTGATCAACTGCTTTCAAAAGAAAAAATAGAAGTAGATTTTCCTCAAGTTTCTATCTATCAAGTAAATTCTATTACGTGGGAACAAGGAATAAATACTCTATCTGAGGAAGAGTTTACTGCTATAGCTGAAGATTTTATGGAGTGGTGTATAGAGCTGAATAAAAGTAGATTATTTATCGTATCACATGATGGGACGATTACTTCGTATCGACAATTTTTGGGTGAATCAAATCTTACTAGGAAAGATTTTTTAGGGGAGACAGGGAGTTATATTGCCAAATTTGACGGAAGAAAATAATAGTATTTTTAGTTAAGTTGCTAGAGTAAAGGGTAGGAGGGGAGAGTACAGTAATGAAAACTTCTGACCCTGCCCAGTGTAGTAGGAATTATAAATGAGCTGGATACCCTGTGATCTTTTGTATAGATTCATATAAAGGAGTAAGTTTTTTATACATTTTTTTATACACATGATGATATAGATCATCGTATATTTTAACATTTTCATGATTAGGCTCAAAAACTTGACTATTTCTTGTCATTTTCTGAACAGCAGTTTCAATATCTGGATGAAGCCCAGCCCCAACCGCTGCTAGTATAGCTGCACCTAAACCAGAAGCCTCACTTACAGAGGGTCTAATGGCTGGTAAATGGAATACATCGGCAGTAATTTGCATCATTTTATCGCTATTTGAGCCGCCACCGCACACGATCAACTCTGTCATTGGAGTTTTAGTTCGTTTTTCAATCCGTTCGCGACCTTCTCGTAATGAATAGGCTAAACCTTCAAGTAGAGCTCTATAAAAGTGACCTTTTGTATGAACTCCACCAAAACCAATGACCGCACCCTTCGCATCTGGTCGCGGATATCTTATACCAGGAGACCAGAATGGCTGGAGTACAAGTCCCATGGATCCAGGTGGGATATCAGCGACTAAATCATCTAAAATCTCTTCCGCTGGTACACCCAAATTACTTGCTAATCGCAGCTCTTCATTAGCAAACTGCTCTTTAAACCATGAAACCATCCAAAATCCTCGATAGGTTTGTACTTCCAAGTTATATTCTCCGGGGGCAGCACTTGGATAAGGTGGGATGAGTTTAATCGGTTCAAGATATTTCTTCGAATTCACATTGATAGTGGCTGTTGTTCCGTACCCTATACTTCCTTGATTAGGTTTCAAACAACCTGTACCAAGCACTTCGCAAGCTTTGTCTGTTGCCCCAGCAATGACTGGCAAGCCCTCTGGAATTCCAGTATTTTCTGCAGCTTCCTTTGAAATTGTACCTAACTGCTCTCCTGGTTGAACTAGTTCAGGTAACATCTCTTCGGTGACAGGTATTGCCTTTCGCTTCCAGTGTGACTTTTTTGACCAGTTCTGCTTTTTATAATCAAATGGGAGGTAACCAACCTGACACCCAATCGAATCTACAATTGAATCCGTTAATTTAAAATTAATATATCCTGAAATCATTAAATAATAGGAGGTTTTATCCCAAATTTCTGGCTGAAACTGTTTTATCCAATTGGCCTCAGCTTCTGCTTGCAGGTAATGTAATGTTTTGTTTAGCCCCGTTAGATGAAATAGAAGTTGCCAAGCTGAGCCAACCTTTGGCCACTCAGTTGATCTTCGTTGATCTAACCATAAAATTGCAGGTCGTAGAGGATTGTGATCGGCATCCAGATTAACCATCGATCCTCTCTGAGTAGTTAGGCTAACAGATACAATAGACTCTTTTTTTACTTTGCCTTGATTGAACAGTTTTTGTGAAGACTCCGCCACACATTTCCAATAATACTCTGGATGCTGCTCAGCCCAACCTGATTCTGGGGAAAAATAAGCGGGACTATAAATCACTCTAGCAAAATCAATAAGATTTCCATGTACATCAAAGACAAGTGTACGAACACTTTGAGTCCCTATATCTATTGTTAAAACACTTTCATTCATAGATAAAATTCCCCTTTCATCTGTTTATATTTGAGAGACTTTACTGAATGAATCAAATTATTGATTCAATAAATCAGGACTATAGTGATTTTTCCAAATTTGGTTATAACGCGATGCCTCTTGTTCCCACCGATTTTCATCCCAACCTAAGGATGGCAATATCTCATTCTTAAGACGACCTATTATGTCGCTTCCTCCAGATGGAAGCAACATACCTATACGTACTCTACGAAGTAATAAGTCATCTAAATGAACGATAGATTCATTCTGTGCAGCCCAACGAAGCTCTGACCATAAGTTGTTTGTTCCTGGTATAAATTCACAACCATTTTGTTCAATTTCATCCATAAAACTAGACCATTCATTTCCATACCGACCAAACAACCGACGTGTCATGTTATCACCTAAATGTGAAGATAATATTGAATTCATTTTCATTTCTTGTTTAAAATTTCTCGTTTTATTTGAGTCATTTTGATGAGAAATCTCACTTTTTACTTTGTCCATGACCTCACGAGCCAATAAATCAAATGTTGTTAATTTTCCTCCAGTTACGGTTAATAAGCCTTTCTCCATCCAAATACAATGATCTCTTGCTTCTTTAGATGGATCTTTTTTTCCAGTATGTACCACAGGCCTCACACCAGAAAAGGTTGACAAGACATCCTCAGCTTTTAGATTATACGAAGGGAATATTTCATTAAGACCTTCTAGCATATATTTTCCTTCTTCATAACTTATACTCGGTTCATCACCTAGTGATGTTTTATGATCAATATCCGTTGTACCAACTAATGTCACGCCTTCCCAAGGAAATGCATATAAGTAACGTCCATCCGCAGGATGTGTAATGCTAATGGCTTGTGCTAGCGGTAACCGCCAATTTGGGAAAATGAGGTGACTTCCACGTAAAGGTCTCATTCTTGGTACTTCTCCTACCTGGGATCGAAGTTGATCTACCCAAACACCAGTAGCATTAATCACAATTTTTCCAAACACTTCTTTCGTTTTATTCGTCTGTATATCCTTTACTGTTACTCCGCGAACATGTCCTTTTTGATCACGACATAATTCCTGGGCTGAACAATAGTTTAATGCAGTACCTCCTAATAACTCTCCTTCTTTAAGAACTCTAAGTACGAGTCGTGCATCATCTGTTCGTGCATCATAATATTGCAGTCCTGTGCTTAAACCGGTTTGTCTAATTCCTGGCGCCATTTTACTAAAATCCTCAGAATCATAACTTCGATGATTTTTTCGATGTGCAATCATATCATACAAGGTTAAACCTGCTTTTAATAACATTGGACCGAATCGATCCTCTTCATAAAATGGCATGAGTATGCCGAGAGGTTCAACTAAACCATCACATTCGCTGAGCAGTTTTTCCCTTTCGTGTACAGATTGCCAAGTTGTTTTTAATTGTCCTTGTTTTAAATAACGTAAACCACCATGTACTAGTTTACCAGAACGACTGGATGTTCCCCACGCAAAATCTTTTTTTTCTAAAAGCAAACAACGCAATCCCTGACTTGCCGCTCTTCTTAAAATACCAGCTCCGGTAATTCCACCACCGATAATGATAACATCCCAGGTTTCATTTAACTTATCCCAGATTTCTTCGCGGCGGTTGTTCATTCTTAACACCCCTTTTATTTCATGTTTAAAAAATTCCGTTTTCCAACCTATTAGATTAACTTCTCGTTATTCATTGTATTTTCCGGGTCTAAAGTATCGCATAACGAGCGAATCATTTGCATCCCTAGTTTTGTTTTTTCATTTTCTAAATATGGTTTATGGTCGATACCTACTCCATGCTGATGACTAATTGTCCCTCTATTTTTAACAATCGCTTCACTTGCAGCTTGTTTTAACTTTTCCCATCTGCGTTTAGTTTCAGCTGGATCATCACCCATGCGGAAGAGATAAGTTGTGTAAATGCTTGAACCATGAGGATAAATATGAGAGAGATGCGTATAAGCAAACACCTTTTCATCGATGTCTTGCAATCCTTCTTTTAAAGAAGATTCAATTGCCGCAACCATTCTCGGAACATCTTTCCAAGTTGTTGCTGTTTCTAAAGTATCAACAGCGTAACCTTGCTGCCATAAACTTTCACGTAAGTAAGGAGAGCGAAACCGGTTTTTAACCCATTGATGACCTGGTTTTGTTCCTACAAGTACTCCCTTGTGTTTTTTAATCACATTTTGAGCCTGGTTTAGTGAAGAACGAACACTTTTTTTACTGCCAGTAACACCATATAAAAGCATACATTTTTGTTCATTTACACCATTTATCTTTAACCATTTGTCCAACAAGGATAATATCTTGCTTTCACCTGCCATGGTGAGTTGAGAAATGGTTTCTTCAGGTAAACTTAAACGCATCATGGAGAGAGGGATCCCATCTTGTGCAATTTGTCTGATAGCCGCCATTCCTTGCTCCGGGGTAGGGAAGAAAGCAGAATAAAATTGTTCCTTTTCCGGTAGAGATGATATTTTAACTGTAGCTTTAGTCACGATACCCAACCTTCCCTCAGAGCCGAGTACAAATTCGCGCAAATTTGGTCCAGCTCCAGATGCAGGTAAATTAGATATTTTTAAACTACCAGTAGGTGTTTCAATTTCACCACCGACAAATAATTGCTCGATTCTTCCATATTTTAAAGATTGCTGTCCTGCTGAACGAGTTACAATCCATCCACCAAGTGTGGAGTATTCAAAGGATTGTGGGAAATGCCCTAATGTGAACCCTTTTGCCTGTAAAGCTGCTTCTAAGTCAGGACCTCTGATTCCCGCTTGAAACTGTGCTAAACCTCCTTCTTCATCCAAGTCTAGCAATTTATTCATTCTGCTGACATCAACAGTTATTGTAGGTTTATCACCAGGAAGAGCGCTTAAATGTCCAACTACACTTGTTCCGCCACCATAAGGAATAATATTAGCCTTTATTTTTTGTGCAAATTGCAATAATTCTCGAACCTCTTCTTCATTTAAAGGGAATGCGACACCATCTGGATACACGGGAATCGTTCCACTTCTTATTGCTATCCAATCTCCTAAGCTTTGTCCAACAGCATGTCGAAGTCGTTCCATTGGCTCAGTTTGAATCAAATGATGCTTTGGTAATCGAGATTCAGGTACATTGTTAATTGCTTCTTGTAAAGATACATCTGTTGGAGGTTTTCCATTGCCTAGTTCATTTTGTAAAAAGCTTTTAGCTGAAGCAGGCAACTCCATACTCTTAGATTCATCTCCCCAGCCATTCCATCTTTTCAATTTTAATTCCCCCTTGAATAATAAAATATTTATAAAAAAGTAATCGCTTTCAAAAAACTTTAATTAGCACAAGATTTAACTCATGCTGCTTTTCCATAGTTCAATGCTCTTCAGCATA
Organism: Chengkuizengella axinellae; assembly: GCF_030730905.1. Taxonomy (GTDB): domain Bacteria; phylum Bacillota; class Bacilli; order Paenibacillales; family KCTC-33759; genus Chengkuizengella; species Chengkuizengella axinellae. Next base: position 610,474 of record NZ_JAVAMP010000002.1, read on the forward strand.
TCTTCTTTTGTAATTTGTTCAGCCTGTAAAGCGTCAGTAGACATAGCAGCCGCTAATAATCGAGCATAAAATCTATGGGTAGATTCACGGTTGTTTACATGAGAAAAATACTTTTTTCCCATAAGCCCATATATTTCAGAAAAACTATTAATTAATAAGATATAAATTGGATTTCCAGAAAGAATGGCTAATTGCTTTTGCAGATTCCAGTCAAATTGAGTAAAACTATCTGGACTATCCTCCAGCTCATCATATTTTGCTAAGACCGCAATGACTTTTGCTGGATTTTTTAGTACTGCGTCACGAACAAATGCAGGAGCTAAAGCTGATCGAACTTCAAGAAGATGAACCACAAAGTCTTCCGTATGTTCGTCTGTATTTGCGATAATGTTTTCAAGTGTATTTAAATTTCCTTCTTGCCAATAATGATTCACAAGTGCAGGTTGCCCTTTACGAATGGTCAGCCACTTATCTCTTGCCAGTCTTTGCAAAGACTCTCTTAAGGTAGTTCTTGCAATGCCTAAAGAGGCTGCTAATTCTCTCTCAGGGGGCAATGTACTGCCTGGTGGATATTCTCCTTCTAACATCGCTTTCATAAGAATTTGATCTACAGTCTGAGAAGAGTGGACATAGGTTTGTTTTTTTTCCAAATGAAAATCCTCCGTTTTAATTTCAGCTAGGTAGGTTGAATTTTGCTCAAGTGAGGCACAATTTAAAATTTTCTGAAACTTTAATTCAAATTTCATATGCTGTTTTTCAAGTACCTTCAAACATTGGTCAGTCAACAATTGTTCTCTGGTCATACCACAAATATATAATACTAAACTGAGGTTGTAAAGAAGAAAAATCAACACTACACCCCTCAAGATACCCAAAAAAGTGACGCTAAGCTTTTATTGTTTTATTCCCCAAGAAGAATTGGACGACAACTTCAAGAGACTCCAATCGGAGTTTTTTGTTTAATAAAAGCAAAAAGAGATTAGATATATAGTATAATAGTTGTTTTAATATTATTTCCTAGATAGGTGGTCAAACAGTGCTTTTATTACATTTCATGTTGAGTGTCTTTCTTGTCCATTTGGTGCACGAATTAGGACATGCCTATTTTGCAAAATTGTTTGGAGCAAAAGTGAATGAGATTTCCATTGGAACAGGACCTGCAATGATTCATATAAAAAAGTTAACATTTAGATTAGGTTTATTATTAGGTGGTTATTGTTATTGGGAAGAAAAACATAATTTAAGTGTTGTACGGATTAGTATCATTCATCTTGGAGGTATTATTTTTAATTTAATTAGTGCTAGCTTCATCTTAATGTTGATGTCTACATTTCAGTTTCCAGGGTATAAAGACTTTCTTATGTTTGTTTTATATTCTTATGCTTTGGTGATTTTGAATGGTATACCTTACCGTTTCGGTTTAATCAAAAGTGATGGATGGCAAGTGATAGAGATCTTCGTTTATTGGGTGAAAACTTGTCTGAAAAAGCGTTAAATAGTATATAGTAATATTTGAAACTAACAAGGAATTAGAACGTATGACATGGAAATGTTCTGGAGGTGATATATAATGAGTGTGATCTTAGATATACTTCCTGAAAATCTGTGCTATAGGGACAGCCAAAGCACTAGGGTTTACTGTTTAAAGCATTAGAGAAAAAATAGAGGTGTTATGAAAGTTGAAATTTCTTTCATTAGAATTAACTGGAAAACAATCTTTAGAATAGGTAGAGCATCATATCCCAGATTTAAAAGAAGATGAGGTATTAATAAAATCAATCGCGGGAGCGATTGATTGGAAAAAAATATTATAAAAGTGATATATTGAAAGGGCTGTTATCATGTCAAATTTCCTTAAAGATTTTCAGAGTTCTGTGAGTAAGGTCGTAATAGGTAAAGAGCATGTGGTAGAGTTATTGCTCATCTCTTTATTAAGCAAAGGGCATGTTTTACTGGAGGATGTTCCAGGAACAGGAAAAACGAAATTGGCAAAAACTTTTGCAACACTTATTAACGCTTCATTTAATCGTATCCAGTTTACACCTGATGTTCTTCCTAGTGATGTTACTGGAATCCAATTTTTCAATCCGAAGGATCAGGAATTTAGCTTGCGCTTGGGTCCTGTACATACCCATATATTATTAGCTGATGAAATCAATCGTGCTACACCACGTACACAGTCAAGTTTACTTGAAGCTATGGAAGAAAGACAGGTAACAATCGATGGACAAACCTATAAACTTCCTGAGCCATATATCGTGTTTGCCACTCAAAATCCATCAGAATCTCATGGTACATTTCCATTACCAGATGCTCAGTTGGATCGATTTTTGATGGTGATTCCTGTTGGATATCCAACTTTTGAGCAGGAAAAAGAAATGATGGATAAATATCGGGGCGAAGATCCTCTTTCAGAGATTAAAGTGTTGATTGATATAGAGAAAATTGTAGGGTTACAAGAACAGATTAAATCAGTAACCATTTCTGAGGATATTGAAACCTATATGCTTGCGATTGTACATGCTACACGTCAATCAGAATTAATAGAAACGGGTGTCAGTCCAAGAGGAACATTAGCATTTATGCGTGCCATTCAAGCTAAGGCTTTTTTAAATGAACGTAACTATTGCATTCCTGAAGATGTCATAAATTTGGCTCCTTACTTATTAAGCCATCGACTTGTGCTGTCAACTGAAGGGATGTTAAAAAGTACGAAAAGCGAGATTATAAAAAATATTGTAAAGTCGATTGAAGTTCCTGTTGAATCAGGGGCTGCTTTATCATGATGTGGAGAAGAGAAGTTCATATTCCTGAAATTTTTAGACGAGCAATATACGTGATTCCAATATTGTTTTTACTAGAATACTTATTGTTTTCATCTTTTATTTTAATATTTACGATTCTATTGTTCATTAGTATATATGCTTTCATTTATTATTATCTTCATCATATTCAGAATGACATACATCTGATGAATAGAAAAAAAACAGTGAAGTTATTTCCAGGTGAGACAGCAAAGATTCCAATAAATATAAAACATAGAGGGATTATTCCTTTTCTACAAGGTGAGATTTTTTTTCAATCTAGCAATACGATACATTGTACCAACGTGAACAAGCTTTTAGAGGATGATATGAAATCAAATTACAGGTTTTCTATTTCACATCAATTCAATTCTGAAAAAGTTTATCCAGTGGATATAGTTGCAAAAAAGCGTGGAATAGCTAAATTTCAAAATATTGAATTAAAAGCACTTGACCCATTTTTTATTGGATTCTCTTTACTTTTCTATCAATCTTATTTTCGGACTGAGGTACTTGTTTATCCAGAACCAAAACTGGTTGCGAACGCACATTTTCTTGAAAAGATGAAGGGTGGAGATCATATTACAAGGCATTCATTGTTTGAGGACACTTCACTCATTCGAGGTGCTAGAGAGTATGCTCCTAATGATCCTTTTTCTCGCATTCATTGGGGTTTATCAGCAAAAAATAATAGGTTAATGACAAAAGAATTTGACAACACCAATTATGTAAAATGGACATTTGTATTAAATGTTCTGGTGGATCATCCACAGTCAGTTAATAACTTTTCGTTAAATATGGAGAATGATATTTGTTATATAACTTACATGTGTCAATATGCACATAAACATAATATACCCTTTGAGATGTATGCGAATGTAGTAATGAACAATACACAATCCGCATTCCATTTAGAACAAGGGAAGGGTCAAACCCATTTGTTAAAGGCGATGGAGATGTTGGCAAGGATCACTACAGGAAGTATAACGATTAAACCCAACCATTTTTATGCTTCATTGAAAAAAAGGGTGGATGAAGATGCGATTATGATTTATTTTGGTGATCATGGGAAAACAACTGAAGAATTTCTCCTATCGTGGTTAAAAACCGGAACTACGATTTTTACTGTAGAAAAACAAGAAGAAGTTGCTCATATCTTACCGTTCGAAACAAGGAGGGGGTCTGTTGTTTAATTTTATAAAAAATTATCGCCTTGCTTGGTTAAACTATTCCTATGAGTCTATTATTATATATTTCGTATTAATTACAATTTCATATTATGAAGAACAAGCTCCTTTATTTATTCCTTTTCTAATTACATATGTTGTTGGAACATTACCAATGGCATGGATAATATATAGGAACAATGGGAAAGTAAGCTTACTAAATATGTTTGTATCAGTTCCAGTCATATTATTGGTTTCTTTCCTTTTTGGTTTTTCAATTTTTATCTCGCTTTTCATTTTAATCGTGTCAATATGGAGATTTCCTATTCATATGAATGAAAGGAAGATAGAAAATCTTGAAAATCAAATTTTTATTTCTATCTTAATCTTACCGCTTTGTTTATTTTTGAATGCTGACTTTACAATTGAATTTTTATTTTATTTGTTCTTTATACAAATTATATGTTTACCTTTAATAAAAAGAGAAAATATAAGGGTGGATGAAGGGACTAAAAGAAATTATTTATGGGTATTTTTGTCTCTAGTTAGTTTGTGTATTTTAATTGTCATAAGTGTTATGTTGATATTCCCATTATTATTAAGAGCATTCCTGTATTTATCTTCTTTTATTCTTATTCACGTTATAGGAAGATTCCTAGCATGGTTGTTATCAATCATACCTGAGAATGAAAGGGTTAAAGAGCTTTTTTCTACAACGCAAGGGGATTTAAGTGAAGAACCGATGCCTCTGATCACACAAGAAACGGTGGAATATTTTCCTGTCTTGGAGATCATTGGTTATACCTTGACAGCTGTCATTATTGGATTTGTTGGGTCTTATTTATACAAATGGTTAAAAAAAATAAAGATCTCCCCGCAACTTCCTAATTATATAGTGCCAGTTGACTCTTATGAAAGAGAAGGTGCAGAGAGTTTAGATGATATTGAATATCAATATTCTTCTCATAACAATAAGATGATCCGCAAGAAAATCGATCGACTAGAACATGCTATGGCTAAACAAGGGAAAGGGAGAAAACCATTTGAAACAATAGACAGCTGGCTTTTACGCTTGGGGGTAAATGAAAGTCAATCTATTCAAATGATAGAGGTATATAAACAAATTCGTTATGGTAATAAAGAAGTCTCTAAACAGGATAAACATACTTTTTTACAGAATTTAAAAGAATTGAAGGGTAATTTAAAGAAATGAAGCAATGATCATGAAAAAACTAGCCGTCAATCAAATTGTATTTTAATAGGATAAGCAGTTTAGCTGAGATGGATCAATCTCAGTTTTTCTGCTTTAGTTAACTTTTTGATTTCAATTTCTCTTTTTAAAGCATCAGATTTAGTATTGCACTCTTCATAATAGACTACTTCAACTGGCAGTCTTCCTCTAGTATATTTTGAAGCTTTGCCTTGATTATGAACGGCAACTCTTCTTTCTATATCATTTGTATATCCAGTATATAATGTATTGTCTGAGCACTTTAAAATATATACATAAAAGATAAAAACCACTCCATTCTAATTATAAAAAACTAGAAATAACCATATAACTTCCTGTAATAAGTAGAATCACATAAGTGATAATGCGAAAAGCTTCCTGATTAATCCATTTAAATAATAGTTGTCCAAATAAGATTCCTCCAAGTAGTGACGGGATGGCGATCAGTGAAGAAGTGAATACAATTTTATTTGTCCCAGCAAATATGATTTGCATGATAAGACTGATGAGATAAATAAATAAATAGTAAGCTAAAGTCGTACTTCTAAGTGTTGATTTATCCGTATTCACTCCAGCAAAATATAATAATAACGGAGGTCCTGGTACTCCAATACTAGTTGTTAAAGCCCCCGATATGCCACCAGTGAAAAAATCTTTTATGCGTGAACGTTTAATAGTTAATTTGAAAATCAATAGTACTGTTAAAATTAGAATCAAGATGCCAATGAATATTTTAAACGTTTCAACATCAAATGTTAAATAGATAAATAAACCTGGAGTGATTCCAACTGTACTTCCAATGATTAACCTTTTAACCAATGTTTTATTTATATCATGTCTAACTTTATATATCATAATCATAGAGATGAATAGAGAAAGAACAATGTTGATTTGTATTGCTTCCTGTGCTGGATAGATTAAAAAGAGAAAAGGGGTACCTAAAATAGAAAACCCAAATCCTGTACTTGTCTGTAAAGAAGTAGCCAAAAAAACAATAGTAATTAAAATAATCCAATCCAATGTATTCCCAACTTTCATTCTGTGACTTTAGTTTTGGACTCGTAGAAATTGTAAAAATAAATCTGCTGTTTTTGTTTTTAAGTTTGCAGGATGTGTAATGCAAATAAAGTTTCTTTCAATAGGGTGGTTTTTTATTTTTAGCGGTTTAAGGGTTTTTAATATTATTTCTTTTTGGATTGCCCATTTTGAAATGATAGATATCCCTAGACTTGCTTCCACCGATTCTTTGATCGTTTGTGATGTACCAAATTCCATGACTGAATTAGGAGAAAACATAAAATTCGAAAACAATTTATCAACAGTACTTCGAGTGCCTGAACCTGGTTTTCGAAGAATCCATTTTTCACTTATTAGTTGTTCAAATTCAACTTCATTTTGGTTTGCCAGCGGGTGATCAGGAGATATAATAACGACCAACTCATCCTTCGATAATGGAATTTGATCCAACCCGACAAAATCAATATGATCCTCAACAATGCCCAGCTCAATCTCATGATTCATCACTAAATTGAAAATATCTTGAGAGTTTTTAACCGTGATGTGAGGGATAACCTTCTCATGTTTTTCTGAAAATTGCGAGATCAATTTAGGCAACAGATACTCACCGAAGGTATAACCAGAGCCAATATGAAGTGGACCGCTAGGGACAAGCTTCAAATCATCGATGAGTCTTTGAATGTGTGCATACTGGTTTAAAAGATTTTTAGCATGAAAATATAAAATCTCACCCGCTTTTGTTAATCTGACAAACTTATTTGTACGCTCAAATAGTTTAATTCCGAATTTTTCTTCCAGCGTTTTTATATGAATACTCACAGCAGACTGAGTTAAATGCAGTTCTTCAGCAGCACGAGTGAAATTTTTCTTTTCTGCTACTGCAATAAAAATGCGTAAATGATGATCCAATTTTGCTCACTTCCTATACCTATCATTAAAAAAACTCATCATAAACATAAAAATAATAAATTTTACAAATGATAGAATCAAAATTATTCTAAGTATACACAAAAAACGAAAAAAAGGAAATCAAAAAAAAGGAGAAAATGAAAATGAATCTACAAGAATTTCCACGTCAAATCTATACTGAATTTAAGACACCGATTCAACCTCTGTGTCATTTATCCAAAAGGTTAGGTGGACCTAATATTTATGTAAAAAGAGATGATTTACTTGGTCTAACAGGTGGTGGTAATAAAACGAGAAAACTAGAGTTTTTAGTTGCCGATGCATTAAAACAAGGTGCAGATACATTGATTACAACTGGAGCTGTTCAATCTAATCACTGTAGATTGACACTTGCCGCTGCGGTAAAAGAAGGATTACGTTGCAGGTTGCTTTTAGAAGAGAGAAATCGAAAATATAATCCAAATGCAAATGGCAATCACTTTTTATTTGAATTAATGGATGTGGAACAATTAAAGGTTGTGCCAGACGGAACGGATGTTGTAAAAGAAATGGAAGCAATGAAGCAAGAGCTAGAATTAGAAGGAAGAAATGGTTACATTGTAGCAGAAGGAGGCGGGAACGATATAGGTGCAATGGGGTACATGAATTGTTCTTATGAGATTTTAGAACAATCAGACGAAATGGATTTGAAATTTGACCATATTGTAACCGCAAGTGGAAGTGGTGGGACTCATGCAGGTCTTGTTGCGGGTATCCACACAAGTAAAGCAGATGTATCGATTACTGGAATAAATGTGAGGCGTAGTAAATTGCAGCAAGAAGAGAAGGTATACGGCATTATCAAAAATCTATCAAATCGTCTTATTCTTCAAGATATAATTCCAAGGAAAACAGTTCAATGTTTTGATGATTACATTGGTCCCGGTTATGCACTTCCTTCCGAAGAAACGATAAATGCAATACAATTGTTAGCACAAACAGAAGGGATTTTACTTGATCCTGTATATACAGGAAAAGTTATGGCGGGTTTAATAGGTTTAGTGAAAAAGGGTTACTTCTCCAAAGAAGACAAAGTACTTTTCATCCATACTGGAGGAACTCCTGCAATTTATGAATATGCGTCTACTATTTTAAATAAAGAAAATAATCCCAAATAGATTATATTGATGTAATAAAAACTGAAAGACCATTTAATTAAATTCATCCCTATGAATTAAGATTCATAGGGAGTTTTTTTAGTATTCGAAGTAAAGTCGTTATTGTAAAATCACAGGACAATTGATATAAAATCTTTATAATAATTTGTTTGTTCATTATTTGTGTAGGGAAAGCCTATTTTTCAAATAATCTCAAAATAATAGAAACTTTCTCCAATAAATATCGTTTATATAGTTATATAATAAATATATAAAGAGATTTTTGTGAAGAGGTGGAGTATGGAGCAAATATTAAAAACTGCAGAGAAGGTCGCAGTTGATGCAGTTCTAAGTGCAGGGAGAATAGCAAGAGAGAAATTTAATAGTAGTGATATCATTATTGAAGAAAAAGGGTCGTCTGGTGATGTAGTGACTGAAGTCGATTATCTTGCAGAAAAAGAAATATTACATAAAATACAAGAGCATTTCCCAAACCATCAAATCCGAAGTGAAGAAACAGGTTGGTTAGGTGTTGAGGGAGATTGGTTATGGATAGTAGATCCGTTAGATGGTACGAATAATTTTACAATTGGTTTACCTATTTTTGGAGTATCTATTACTCTATTATATAAAAAAGAAGCCGTGTTAGGCGTTATTTATGATTCCATGCTCGACAAAATTTATATGGCTGAAAACAATAAAGGAGCCATATGTGAAGATGAGTTTATTAAGGTTAAATCCTCTTCAACAATCGAAAAAATGACGGTTGGTTGGATTCAAGGACACGTTGTTCAAAATGATCAGAATGCTAGAAAATTAAAGTATCATCTTGACTATACATTTAAGCGAACACTTAGCTTATGGGCACCAACTCTAATTTGGGCTATGTTAGCCAGGGGAGATATTGATGGAGTTGTCCTTTACAATTCCGAGGGAGATGATTTATATAGCGGACTTCTTTTAGCAAAAGAAGCCGGCGCGATGATTATGGATTTTGAAGGGAACACTTTTGAAGGTATGAATCCAGAACCTTATATTATTGCATGTCACCCAGATCATAAAGAAAGGTTTTTGGAGATTGTTAAAGAAGGATTAGATGAGAAGGTTGTAGATTAATATGGATTTTTTTATATTAGTTATTTGTATTATTTGCATCATAATCGTGTCCACATTTCTAGGTAATCAAACAGTGATGATAAAAGAGATGAGATCAATAAAAACACTGTTACAAGAGCTAAAGGATGATCTAAAGGAGAGAGATCAAAATAAGTAGACAGTATTTAGGGAGGCACACTCTTATATGAAATTATCAGGTATAAATCATTTGTTGTTCTCCGTATCTAATCTAGAAAAATCGATTCATTTCTATTCAGAAGTATTTGGTGCAGAACCGTTGGTTAAAGGAAGAAAACTAGCGTATTTTGATCTAGATGGTTTATGGTTAGCATTAAATGAAGAAACAGACATACCTAGGAATGAAATACATAGGTCGTACACACATATTGCTTTTTCAATTAAAGAGGAAGTCTTTGATGATAGTTTTAGAAGATTAAAACAATTTGACGTAAATATATTGCCAGGACGTGAAAGAGATGGACGAGACAAACGTTCTATATATTTTACAGATCCTGATGGACATAAGTTTGAGTTTCATACTGGAACCTTAGATGATAGATTGGCTTATTATAGAGATGAAAAACATCATATGGAATTCTATAATGAGTAAGAAAACCACCCATCGGTGATCTGTCGAAGATGTCTTCGAATCCTTCTTTAATATATTCATATATTATAAAGCCAAACCCAGCAAAATGATTTTGCTGGGTTTTTGAGGGATTAGCTTATGATGAAGGTAGTTGGATCAACACAATAAGTATGCAGTAGGACTTATAGGATATATATATAAATAAGTTCAATTTTACCGACAAAAGTATAGTGTTATTATGTAGTTAGTACTCAATTCGTAATACTTTTGTTGGGTTAAAATATAATGTTTGAAGTTACACTTTCCTAAATATATTACTACCCTAACAATTCTAAAACTGAGATAATGAAATTAAAAAAGGCTACAAAAAATTCAACCCAATCAAAATCCATTTCGTTCACCTCCCTAAAAAAGAGAAAACAATAACCACGCCTCTGAACTATATTGTGCACAACTATAATTATACAATATTTTCTATAAATTTAAAATATTAGTTTTTTTAATAAACCCTATGATTAATCAACATCAATAGGAAAAGGGGAGCGATTGGATCCTATTTGATTTCTTTAATAGAGAATTATATGAAATTAGATGCTGAAAACGAGATTTTAAATGACCTCAATCTTATGCTAGAGCAGGTATCATTCAGTGAGAAATATTGGGATTTTCCATGCCTGAAGTTTGCTTGATATAAATTATCTAAGAAAAAAAAGCAAAATACTTGAAGTATTGAATTGAAAAAGTTTATCATATTATTGATGTAAAAATAGGAAGGAATGATATATATGGCAAGAACACCTTCAAACATGATTCCACTTCACTCAAAAGCACCAGATTTTAGTTTATTGGAGCCAGTAACTGGTAATGAACGCACGTTAAAAGAATTGAAGTCTGATACTGCAACAGTTTTGATGTTTATTTGCAATCATTGTCCGTTTGTAAAACATGTGCAGGAGCAATTGGTAAAATTAGCAAATGATTATATCCCTAAGGGAATATCTTTTATCGCGATTAGTTCTAATAATGTTGAGAATTATCCTGATGATTCGCCAGAAAAAATGAAAGAGGATGCTGAACGTTTTGGGTATCCGTTTCCCTATTTATATGATGAAACACAGGAAGTAGCTAAGGCTTATGAAGCTGCATGTACACCAGACTTTTATATATACGATGGTGAATTAAAATGTGTATACAGAGGTCAGCTTGATGATTCACGTCCTGAAAATGGAAAACCAGTAACAGGGGAAGATATTCGAAGAGCGTTAGATCAAATCTTAAATGGAGAGTCTGTGGATGAGAAACAAAAGCCAAGCATAGGCTGTAACATCAAGTGGAAAGCGTAATGAATGGAAGATATATCAGAGAATCATTTTATAAATGTGCTTAACGATAAAAATGAATTTGCGTTGTTTATATTTACACCTATGTGTGGCACCTGCAAACTTGCAGAACGAATGCTGAATATCACTCTTCAAATGAAAGTAAATAAGACTGTATATAAAAGCAACATTAATTATTTGCCTCAATTAACAAAAACATATGAAATTACAAGTGTTCCATGCTTGCTTTTATTTAAAAACAGGATATTAGTAAAAAAAGAATATTCGATGACATCAGTAGATTACTTATATCATCTGTTGAAATAGCACCTTTGTGGTGCTATTTTATTTGTTAACGTAAGAATAATCTTCCGAGAGACTTCGATAGGAGATTTTGTTCCACTTTTTTCGCCCATAAGGCTCGCAATCGGGAGTTTTTTATATCAAAGCTTTTGTAATAAGAACGTAAACAAAGTGTAAAGTGGATGAGAAATCATTGTTTCCTCCAATTGAATATACTTTAAGAAAGAAATGTATGCGTTTTCTTTTTGAGTATAGAGGAGGGTACTCTGATGAAAAATAAATATAAAAACATGATTCTCAGTCTAACATTAATCCTATACCCTATCATTTATTTCGTATTTCCAACAGATCACTCAAATGATATCATTGTTGCAGTTTTAGATACTGGGGTAGACGACTCTCATCCACTTTTGGAAAATAGGCTCATTGAAGGTTATGACTTTATTGATTTTGATTCTGATCCTGAGGATGTTGTAGGTCATGGAACACATGTTGCAGGAATCATAACCACAAATTCTCCTAATGCAAAAATTATGCCTGTTCGTGTTATTACGGAAAAAGATGAAGTACAAAATACTTATTTAGCTATTATATATGCAGTCATGAATGGTGCTGACATAATAAATATGAGTTATGCAGAATCTTACAATACTTTAACTTATGCAGCGATTAAATATGGGCAATCGAAAGGGGTTGTATTTGTAGCTTCATCTGGGAATCAAGGGATTGACAATGTGTATTATCCTGCAAAATATTCAGGAGTACTAAGCATATCAGGTTATGATGAAAGGAATCATCAGTTATTTGGCAATTATGGTGAGCTCGTAAACTTTATTGCTCCCGGAATGAACATTAGAAGTGCTGGGTTGAATGGAGATTACACTAATAAATCTGGAACAAGCATGTCCGCGGCTTATGTATCAGGTGTGCTATCATTTTTAAAAACGAATGAACCCGATTTAAATTCTTTAGAAATAAAAGAACGATTGTATGAAATTTCTGAAGTTGTAACCATTAAGGATAGTAATAAGGAACACACTTCCGATTATAGCTTAGTAGACTTTAAGAATCTTACGAATCTCTATGTTCATGAGTTTGCTAGTCATGCCATGTATCAAAATCTTATTGTTGAATCAGAAGGGAAACCAAAAGAATGACAAAAATATCCAACAGAGAACAGATATGAACCTTAAAAACTCTTTTAAGGTTTTTTTGTAGGTTATTGATTTTATTGTTAAAATGATGTATATAAATGGAATTTCATGATTACGATAGAGAGGAGAAAAACATTGTTTGATCCTACTGTTTTTGACAATATCAAGGTGGTATTAGAGGGAATTGTATATGAATTAGATTTAGAAGAAAAGGTTCAAATTACGGATCGTAAAGATATGGTTGACTTAGCTACGATGTCTAGAACTTATTCTATAGAATTTTCAGAAAAACATAATACTCAAATTAGAGCGTTTTGTAGTTTACATACAGGTGTAGGTGATTTAAGTACAGAAATTTTGGAACATGATATGTATCAGGTTGGCTGTAAGCTTGAGGTACGATTTATGATAGACTTTGTTGGTTTATCCATGGATGAAGTAAGTAATGAAGCACTAATTATAGAAAAAATATTGCAAAAAATATGGGAAAACAGACCTCAAATTACACAAAAATTCAGCTTTGAAATCAAGCAGGATTTATCTGAATCCATCATTCAAAATGAAATTAAATTGGACTTTAAAAGGAAAATTAATGAAAATCATTTGTCTGATTTAGAGATATTAGTTGAACAAGTACTTCTATCTCTAAGTACTCTTAACAATAAATTTATCAATAGATTATTTTGAGGAGGAATTACAGTGGAAGCGAAACCAGCTCATTTATCCCGAACCTATATGACGGAGCTTATTTTCCCACAAGATACAAATTATCATGGTACGGTTTTTGGGGGATTAGTGATGTCGTACATTGATAAAATAGCTTCAATTGCAAGCATGAGGCATTGTAGAAAAACGATTGTAACTGCTTCCAGCGACAGCTTAGATTTTTTAGCACCTGCAAAATTAAGTGAAGCCTTAGTTCTTGAAGCTTTTGTAACTTGGACTCACAGAAGTTCTATGGAGGTATATGTAAAAGTATGCTCGGAGGATTTATTAACAGGAGAATTTAAAAAAACAGCCACTGCATTTTTAACCTTTGTCGCTGTTGATGAGAATGGTAAAGCGGTACCTGTTCCTGAAGTTATTCCGGAAACTGACGAGGAGAAAAAGTTGTTTGCTTCTGCTCCTGAACGTTATGAAATGAGAAAAAAAAGAATGAAAAAAGAAAAAGGTATAACAACAGAGTCTTAAGTTATTGAATTGCAATAGGGATGTCTATGGAGTTGTATCATTCAAAGACATCCTAATGAAGCACTACTCCTATTCTATGCCCACCCTCTATTTTTATCCCACTTCACATAATAATAGATTAAAACATTTTGTTCATTATTTCTATCAGTACACAAACTCAAAAAGTGGACAAAGAATGAGAAATGCTTCCATTTTTTATATCCCAGAGTTTAGTAGATAAATCCTCTTATTTTAGATTCTTTTCAGAAGAAGTCACTACAGAATGGAAAAAAGTTGAATTTAATATTGATCATATTTAAGATATTGAAGCTGAATTTCAATTCTCATTTAAATCCTCCACCCAACACCTTACAATAAAACCTCGTATTAGAGTTCATGAAAGTATCTATGTTATTTCCTGTATTTTCAATAATATAGTATATCTTTCTTGAAAAAAACAAATCCACGTATTATAATGTTATTTATAACTAACTAACCATAACTAATTAATTTCCTATAATCTAAAACTAGAGGCTAGTAGAAAAGTTCTCTCAATGAAATGCTTTAAATTTGAAAACATCTTCGGGTTCATTATGATAACTCATCATCTTTTTTTTCGCTAACCTCTTGACATAGATATTTATAATTGAGGAGGTGTTTAAACAATCTTTATAAGCGTATTCATTTTGTGTTTATATTATCTATATGGGGGGATTTATCTTGCGAAAAGCAATAAAACAATCTAGTAGAAATATTCTGATAGGTTTACTGATGATAAGCTTAGTATTTACACAGATGTTTCAATTCAGCTCAGTCACACAAGCTCAAACGTTTGAGCTTGCTGGAGAAAATATAGACATCCCAGAAGATGCAAATGATTTAGAAAGCTTAATACCCATTGATGCTTATCATAGAAATACTACTTTTGAAGAGATCATCTCAGATCATAGAACTCAAAAAGTGGATGTGATAGATTACTTGCCATTGGAAATGACTAACGTACAGTTGAATTTTCCTTTGTTCAATGCCATTTTTACTCGTGTTGAAGAAGATTTAGGGGGAAGTGGGAATCCAGTACTCAACTACGTTGTGGATAAAACAAAACATGATCCAGATTATATTCACTCTACGATTAATTTAGACTTATCTTCCGATGACGATAGAAATTATGATGATGTAAACCATCCAGCCGCTGCGGTGAGCAATAATGGAACTGTACTTGAAATTCATGAATCAGAAGCCGGTAACTGGTACTACAACTTAGGAAGTGTGAAGGATGACAACAGAATTGAATGGTTTAATCCAAGAAATGATCAATCCAAAACACAAGGAACCCGTTACTCTGCTGGTTCGGGATCTGGTGGACAGGGATACAATAAAGCAGTATTTTTGACAGATGATATTGTTTTAATGACAAGTGTTAAAAATCACAAATTAGCTTATAATCTAGCAAAAATAAATGGAAAAAGTATAGACTTTGATTTTGAAGGGGGGAGCTATGCACAAATTCCAGGTGTGAAAGATTATGATGATCAAGTGCATGGATTATCTGTAAATAAACATGGAGATATTGTTGTGTTTTATCAGACAGGAGATGGATCAAATTTACACTATGTTGTTGGGAAATATAATAAAAATAATCATAATATTAGTTGGGGAAATGATCATAATTCTCTAATGAAAGGCTGGAATCCAACCATCGCATTAACAGATAGTGGAGAAATAGTAGTAGCACACAATGCGAATTTAAGAAGTGATTTACATTATAGTATAGGTTCATTAAATACTAGTAATAAAACAATTGATTGGCTAAGGAAAAATGTATCTTACGGAAAAGGATGGAATCCTTCAATTGCGGTTACCAATGGTGGTACAGTGATTCAAGTGCATCAAGGCGAGTCAAAAAATGAAATCTATTATAAAGTTGGTCAACTAGCAGGAGATGAAATTAATTGGAACAAAAGGCATGGGGCTACTAAGTATAACTCTGGTCAAAAGCCCTTTGTAACCTTAGTAGATGATGGCAGAATTTTAGAATTGCATAGAGCATCTAGTGGAATAAAAGGTTATTTTTCTATAAATCATTTAACTACCGAAAGTGGTAAAGTACTTGTCATGATTGATCCTGATTCTAAACTTGCAGAAAATTCTTTTTTAACGCTTCAAAACCAATGGATTAAAGTACAGGAAAGTGGAACAGATCACGAAGGGAGAGGTCCTAAGTTAGTTTATGAAAAAGAAAAGGCTGTAGGTATTGCAGAAAGTGAAGCATATAGTTTTGCTACTAGTACTGGGTTGTCATTTACTGCAGGGGGAAAAGTTAGTTTTGCCGGTGCAGATTTTAGCTCTTCATTAACAAAGAATTGGTCTGAAACTTTAACTGAAAGCTTTGGCACAACCATCACGATTACTGAAAAGGATAAAACAAGTAACTCGTATGAACCACTATTTACAGGTATCCCAGCTAAGTATGCTTACTATCAACTGATTAGGTCTTTTGAGGTTGAATCAGGTGGAAATCTAAATAAATTAGTAGAGAAATTACATGAATATCCGAGTTTAAATTTATCCAGAAATGCAGCATTTATTCCACAACAAGTTGATTATGATACGAAAACGATCGTGCCTGTCATACGAAGAGAACTGCCAGAAGGGTTAATTCAAAATGAAGAAGTCGTTACTTTTGAACGAAGCAGTCATGCATACAACGACGATTTTGAAATTTCAGTAAATGATGTACCAAGATTTAATGAGCATGGTTTAATTATAGAGAATAAAGCAGTAAATCTTTGGAAAGATCCATTGGAATTAGCACATGCAGATTATGGTAAAGCAGATAGTCTTACTTATGAGAAACATCCATATGAACGATTTCTTAATGGGGACTCAGTATTAGAAGTAACTGCTGCTAACTCAAATGATTATATGAATCGGACGTTTGATGTGGATCCAAACAATAAAACATATACGTTCAGTGTTTGGTTAAAAGCGGATCAACCTCATGATGTAAGTTTACGTTTACGAAGTCAGGGTAATCAAAACAGTGGAAACGGGGACAATGATGAAATTCATACATTTCAAGTGACAACAGAGTGGGAGCGTTATGAAGTAACAGAATCTTTTGATGAATCAGCAGATTGGTTAAGAACGACGATCTATCCGGCAGGATATTATTTAGATACAGGTTCTATATACATGTGGGGACCTCAAGTGGAAGAACTTCAGGGAAGAATTACAGAGACGAGTATGCAGAACGCAACAAGTTTTGTAGATGGTGAAAGGGATGCGGATGTATTAACTTTAAATAACGAAGATGAAGTTTTTATGAATGATGAAGAATTTACGATCGAAGCGACTGTCATTCCGAATAATTTGTACAATTATAGTGACATATTTGTAGCACATAATGAAGGATTAGGAAATAGACAAACGACAATCTTTTATAATCTTCATGGAAAAATTTATTTTAGATCCGTCGGACAAACGAATGAAATCTCATCTGATGAAGGGACGGTAGTACCAGGTCAGCTACTCCATGTAGCTATGACTTACAAATATGATTCAGGATTAGGTTTATATGTAACGAAAGCCTATGTAGATGGTCAACTCATAGGAGAAACTACAACAAGCTACACACCAGATATTGATGAAATATTGCATATTGGTTCCAGAAATGATGGTAAAAGTCAGTTAAATGGAACCTTTGTGGAATTTAGATTATCTAATATTGCTCGTGACGAAAGTGATATTCGAAAAGCTTATAATAATGGTTTTTCTGTAGATGATCAAACGATCGTGTATATGGACTTTCAAGGTCACCTAGATGTTCAAACTTCCAAACCTGTAAATATATATTTACCTAATAATTACCTTGAATGGAATAAGACCAATGATTTAGATATTTATGAAAGCGATGAGATTGCTCCTTTTGTAAACAAAAAAGTATATAAACTTGAACCAAAAGAATTGAACAAAAGTGTACAGTATACGGTTGATATCAATCCACAAAGGAAATTGTTGACATTTGGTATTTGGCTCAAAGCTGACAAAAACCATAAAGCTCAAATCAAAATCAAAAATAGAGATGATAGTGACAAAAAAGTAGAAGTAATCGATGTGACAACGGAATGGGAATATTATGAAGTTTCATTGGATGAACCACTGCAATTAAGCCAAGATGGTAGAAATGGTGTAACAGTAGTCTTAAGGCCAGGTGCTTATAATGGAACAACAGATCCTGTCTATGCATGGGGGGCTAGTCTAAAAGAACATGGGCGAGCGATTACCCTAGAGAGTCTGGCAGATGACCTAATTAATTCGATTGAAGAATTTCAAGAATCTCAAGATGTAACTGAAAATACAAATTTATTACAATCTCCTAATGATTTTATAGAATGGCAAGCAGGTGGAATAGTTGTTGAGGAATTTCAAGCAGAATTACCTGATGGCGATGTAACTTTTCAAAAGTTAACACCGGAAGAAGTGAATAGAGGCATACAACAAAGGATTGATATCAATCTCGAAGGTAAATTGTTTACATTTGGAATATGGCTAAGAGCAGAACGTGAGCATGAAGCACAAATTAAAATCCAAAATAAAGACAATAGTGACTCCAAATCAGAAATAGTGTATGTAACAACCGAATGGGAATATTATGAAATTACGTTGGATGAACCGCTAAAATTGAGCGAAGATGGTAGGAATGGTGTAACAGTTGTCTTATGGCCAGGTGCTTATAACGGAACAACAGATCCTGTCTATGCACATGCTGCTAGTCTTACTCAAAGAGAATATGGAACTATTAACAACTTAGAACGAATATCAGCTAGGAGATTGGCGTCTCTAAATAAAGGTGTTGTATTTTATAGATATATAGATTATGAAGGCGAGTGGGTTTTATTACAAGAAGGAGAATACCCATCTTTAAATGATATTCAATTAGGAGGTTTCACGGAAAACCCCTCTTCTTCTGAAGATATATTTACAGGCACAATTGGAGCAGATGACCGATTATCATCCCTTATCACAGATGGAAATTATAAAATCACTTTATATGAAGATGAGAACTTCGGTGGCAACGTTGTAACATATTACGAAGATGTGGCAAATTTCAGAAATGATAATATCAATGATAAAGTTTCTTCTATTAAAATGGAACCTATTATGGATATCATCAATGAGTCCCAACCTATTTTAAATTTATTAAATACTGACGCGCACTATATAGAATTTGGTATAGATTTACCACAAGTGGAGGATCTGGAAGTAGAAAATATACAAATATATCGTGATGGAAAATGGATAGATTCATTAGCTAGTTCAACAATAGACATTAGCAATTTTATATATAGAGATGAAGGAATTATCCCTGATGCTACGCATCTTTATGAAGTAATGGCTAATTATGAGCTTGTGGTTGGAAATACAAGATATAATTATTCCCCAGAAAAGGGAACTGAACTAGAAGTTGTTGCTCAAATTCCTGCACCAACACTTCAAATAGCTGGATCAACAGGTACAATAGTTGAGTTGTTAATCACTGCTGATCCAAACACGGAATTAGATGGTTATCGTATTTATAAAAATGAAGAATTTTTAGAATTTATTCGGACGTCAGAAGATGAAATTACTTTTTCAGATCAAATTAACGCTGAAAAAACCACATACTATGTAATAAGTGTAAATGAAGATGGAGAATGGTCACCAAAATCAAATGAAGAAAGTATAGAACAAGTGGAACCACTACACTTAGAACCAACAAATATTTTACAATCCATAGATGATTTTTCAAATGATATTTGGATAAAAGGAAGTTGGAATTATGTTTCTGTAGAAGACCAAGGCATAATAAACACACTAACTCCTCAAAACGATGTGAATTCTCAAATCAAACAAAAGTTTGTTACAAATCATATTGTAGATGCTTCCATTTGGATACGAGCAAATGAGGAACATATGGCCAAAATCAGTATAACTAACTCAGATGGAATTATAACATCTAAAGATATCCAAGTGACTACGGAATGGAAAAAAGTTGAACTTGATGTTAATCATAATCAATCTGTCGAAGCTGAATTTCAATTTTCAATTAAACCAGATATTGAGGAAGGTACAAGATCAATAGATGTATTCTACCCAATAGTAAGAACAATACAATAAATCATTTTATGAGCTCAAGGGGAATTGTTCTCCTTGAGCTTTTTATGAATTCCACACCTTTTGGAGATGAAACTATACAAAAGTTAACACCTGAAGAAGTGAATAAAAGCCTACAGCAAACTGTCGATATCAATCCTGAAGGTAAATTGTTATCGTTTGGGATATGGTTAAAGGCAGATCGTGATCATGAAGCACAAATCAAAATTCAAAATAGAGACAATAGTGATTCTAAAGCAGAAGTAGTCAACGTGACAACAGAATGGGATTATTATAAAGTTACATTAGATGAACCTCTGCAATTGAGCGAAGATGGTAAGGATGGTGTAACCGTGGTGTTGTGGTCAGGTGATTATAATGGAACAACGGATGCTGTGTATGCATGGGGTGCTGGTTTAATCGAAGAATAAACTTTAGGTTATATAAAAAATAATTTAGTGAAGTAAATCATTATTTTTAATGAAGTAACCTTTTATCTTTTTGCAAAGCTTCTATACAAATATATAGATATAATGAGTAAAATGATCCCAAGCAAATGACCTGCAATAACATCCGTTAGATAATGTACAGATAATACAATCCGACTAAGACCAATTAGGAGAATTACAATCGCACCTATCAGTCCAACTATGTATTTTTCATTTATTGTAGATTTTTTATTTAATATTAAATAGGCTGCTAGTCCATAAGCTACTAATCCGGTAATTGCCCCTCCACTTGGGAAGCTGTAACCTAGCTCTAATGTATCATTGATGAGAGGACGTTCTCTTTCAAAATATCCTTTTAAAACTTTGTTTAATACATTAGAAGAAGCAACCATGATGACAAAAACAATAGCTCCTTTAAAATCACGATGTTTCCAGAGCAACCATATCAACATAGCAACGACTAGTGTAATAATACCTTTGTTGGAAGCAAACCATGATATGGTTTCAAATAAATTATATATAGAAGATGGGACTTCCAGAAAGATATTTTTAATGATTGAATCCAAGGCTATTGATTTTGTTCGTTGAACCATATTTGCAAGAATAAGAAAAATGATAAAAAGTATTGCACAAAATGTTAATATGCCAAGATGAAAAAAGGCTGGAAGCTTGTTCATAGTTGTAGATTTACTATTTAATTTCATTTCATAATGATCCCCTCTAAGTTAGTGATCACTAATATACCATATTTTTTATTCCTTCGTAAAGTAGAACAATATATACTGGCCCTTATTGATATTGCATTCAAATATTTTTACATGTATAATGCATTTTTAATACAACTAGATTCATTCCAAAGGAGAGATTGTATTGGATATTCAACTTGATGATTTAACTGGCTCTGAAATAACAGCACTAATAGAGGAACATTTCCATAACATGGGGCTTCATTATCCAGAGGGTATGAATTATGGATTTAATATTGA
Source organism: Chengkuizengella axinellae (assembly GCF_030730905.1). Lineage (GTDB taxonomy): Bacteria > Bacillota > Bacilli > Paenibacillales > KCTC-33759 > Chengkuizengella > Chengkuizengella axinellae. The sequence continues at coordinate 631,958 of NZ_JAVAMP010000002.1, forward strand.
AGATTTAAAAAAGCCAGAAATTACATTTTGGAGTGCATGGGAGCAGAGTGAATTAGTTGGTTGTGGTGCACTTATTGAACTTGACTCTCAGCACGGGGAATTAAAATCTATGAAAACAGTTTCTTCACATTTACGTAAAGGTGTTTCAAAACAGATCCTTGAATACATAATGGAAGAAGCTAAACAAAGAGGTTACAAGCGACTAAGTTTAGGAACGGGTGCTATGGATGCTTTTGAACCAGCACGTAAATTGTATGAAAATTATGGATTTCAATATTGTAAGCCATTCTCAGATTATGAAGATGATCCATATAGTGTATTTATGACAAAGGAATTATAAGTTATTCAATAAAATAAAATTAAAGAAGCATGAATTTACTAGAGGAAAATAAGAACAAAAATATAATTTACCATAACTTCTAATAGGACAAGTAGAATAGTATATGTAGCAGTCTCATTTATTTAATATAAATTGCTATACTATCATATGTTAGTTGTTTATAACAAACCAAAATATAAACCCTATTCAAATAAGAGAAAGGGTTTATATTTTTGATATCTATCTTAAAGGCGTAATATATGTAGTCCTAATATGTACTGCGATTCTCTTAAAAGCTTTTAAGATATAAAAACCAATCACAGCACCGAAAGAATGAAGTATAATGTCATCTATATCAAAAATAGCTAGTAAAGAAAAGACCTGTAGCATTTCAATGAAGAAACTAGTGGTAAGAGTGATGATAAATATACTTTTTACATTGTTTGCGCTGATAAACAAAATAGATATTAATAACCCAAATGGTATAAATAGAATGATATTTCCAAATATATTTTCAAAAAAGATACTTAAATCATGATGCTCATATAGGAAATGTTCATATTGGATAATATACGTCAAAATCGTTTTCAAAGGAATTATATTTGTGTTTTGAATAATAAGATCAACATAACTATTTTCATTTAATCTATCCTGAAACCATGTTGTATTGAAAAAACTAAATCGAATAATAAGGCTAAGTAATAAATATAAAATATAAATGACGAAGATACTCCAAAGAAAGATCCTATATAAACTATAGTAGGGAGAAATAGACTTTTGAAACCCACTTTCTAATTGCTCATGATCTCCGAAACTACGAATAGCTTCAGCAATTGCTCCTTTCTCTGAATAACCTTTTTCAATAAATTCATTCTTCAGTAAAATTAAGTGGTCTTTTAATTCTTCAGCAATTTCCATTTTTTCTTCTTTGTTTGTTTTGATATTCTTTACGATTTTATTTATATAGGTTTCAAAGCTTTTATCCAAGATAATCCCTCCGTGTTCACCTTGATTAGATGGTTCACTTTCTTCCATTCAGATAACTTTCTATCTAATTCTTTTTTACCATCTTCTTTTATTCGATAATATTTCCGTCTACCTCCTGATTCTGAGTCCCCCCAGTATGATTGTATCCAGTTCTTTTTCTCTAAACGTTTTAGAGCAGGGTATAGTGTTCCTTCACTCATTTGGTATAAATCCTGACTGTTTTCCTTTAATGTCTTTACCATTTCATAACCATACATATCTTTTTTTATAACTAGAGAAAGTAGTAAAATATCAATGCTGCCTTTCATGATTTCTTTATCCATAATTTCCCTTCCTTTCATAGTTAGTATATAACGACTTACATCGTTATGCAAGGTAATCGTAATTAAATAGTTGAAACGGGAGACTCTAATAGGGGTTATTGTTCATCAAGTTAAACTTGTTTTCAAAATAATCATAGACAGTATTTCAATATATCTTTATAATGAACTAGAAGTTTCAAACAATCGAATAGTATTGAAACAGGTGGAACGTTGATTCGTTCCTTAATAGGGAAGAACGGTGCAAATCCGTCACGGTCCCGCCACTGTAATTGGATAGTATATTTAAGTCACTGTGAGTAACGGGAAGGCTTGAGTAACTGAATCTTGCATTCAGTAAATACGATGATCCATGAGTCAGGAGACCTGCCTTTTTCATGAACACTAATAAAACCTACGAGGATAGGGAGGTGTATGATAAGACTGGTATATTTACAATGATTACTTTTCCAGACGGATTATAGCACTTTCTGCGACTTTGTCGTAGAGGTGCTTTTTTAATGCGATTTTATGAATCATAACATCATTTAGTTGTAGTTTTGAAACTTACGAATATGATTTTATAGAATAGTAAGCTGGGGGTTAAATATGCTTTTAGATAAATACATATATTGCTACCTGGAGGTTCTTGAAATCTTCATATAGTAAAATCTTGTTTATTATTCTTGGAATTGTTACGGGCTCATACAGTTTGTTTTTAGGAACATCTATATAAATTGGTGTATTTAGTTAGTTTATTTTCAATGTAATTTAAACCAAAAATCATTCAAATAGAAGGGAGTATTCACGATGAAAGGTAAATTACTTGTGATTGGTTTTGGTCCTGGAAGTTTTGAACATATCACAAAGAGAGCAAGAGAGGCGATTGGGGAAAGTGATGTCATTATTGGATACAACACTTATGTGGATTTAATTCGAGATTTGCTTACAGATCAAGAAATTGTTAGAACGGGTATGACAGAAGAAGTAAGCCGTGCACAAGAAGCAGTAAAACAAGCAGAATCAGGTAAAAAAGTAGCGGTCATTTCTAGTGGTGATGCAGGTGTTTATGGTATGGCTGGACTTATATATGAAGTTTTAATAGAAAAAGGTTGGAGTGAATCAAAAGGAGTGGGAGTTGAGGTCATCCCGGGCATATCTGCGATTAATTCTTGTGCTTCACTGCTCGGAGCTCCTATCATGCATGATGCTTGTACTATTAGTTTAAGCGATCATTTAACTCCTTGGGAACTGATTGAAAAACGAATTGAGGCAGCTGGTGCGGCAGATTTTGTAATAGCCTTATACAACCCTAGAAGTGGGAAAAGAACGAGACAAATTATCGAAGCACAAAACATATTATTAAAATATAGATCTCCGGATACACCAGTAGGGCTGGTAAAAAGTGCGTATAGAGAGCGTGAGTTTGTACAAATTACGACTTTGGAAAAAATGCTTGAGTTTGATATTGGCATGCTAACAACTGTTATTATCGGAAACTCTACTACATTTTTATATGATGGAAAAATGATTACCCCAAGAGGATATCAGAGGAAATATACGTTAGATCGACAAGAGCAGCAACTTAAACCACATGAGCGGTTGAAAAAAGAAAATGAACCATGGTCTTTATCCCAGGAAGAAGTACTTACAGATGAAAATCAAATGGAAATAACTCCATTAGCATTAGCGTCTGAAGCATTGCAAACTTTACAAAAAACACAGGGTAATGAATTTCTTCCAAATTTAAGCAAGGACAATGTGAATGAGATAGACACTGCTTTTCAACAGGAATCTATATTAGAGTTTGCTGTAAGTCCTGGTATCGCCAATAAAAAGTTTACATCTGGACAAATGAAGCTGATTGCAGAAATTGCTGGAGATAAAGGGGATATAGAATATACACCACATCACCAAATCATATTACGAGTTTCAACAAGTAATCCAAATGAAGTTACGAGCCAATTGAAAGATGAAGGATTACTACTAGCTCCTATTGGGGATGTAGCTCAAGTAAAGGCTTGTGATTTCTGTGATGAGGAAAAGGATGAATCCATCCCGTATGTGAAAGAAATTCATAAACGGATTGAAGGTTTGAAAACGCCAAAGGAATTAAAAATAGGATTTAATGGATGTGCGATGGCTTGTTATGGTGCAGTGAAAGAAGATATTGGAATTGTATTTCGTAAAGGGAAGTTTGATTTGTTTTTAGGAGCAAAAACTGTAGGGAGAACGGCCCATGCTGCGCAGCCTGTAGCTGAGGGAATTGAAAAGGAACATATTGTTGATATGGTTGAACGCATCGTAAAAGGTTATGCAAATGATGGTTTTCCTAATGAGCGATTTCACAAGTATTTTAAACGTTTGAAAGAAATTGAAGGTTTTACATATCGAGACGTACCTGTATTAGTAACAGAACAAGTCATTTGTGGAGACTGATACAAAGTAACATTGGAAACTAAACATTATGAACAAGATTTATGAAATCATGGGAGGTTAAAAGATGGAAGCTGTATTATTTGTCGGTCATGGAAGTAGAGATAAAGAGGGGAATGAAGAGGTCAGAGCATTTGTGAATTCAATGCTGCCTCAGATAAAAACACCGATCATTGAAACTTGTTTTTTAGAATTTGAAAAACCAAACATAAATCAAGGTATTGACACTTGTATTGATAAAGGGGCAACAAAGGTTGTTGTGATTCCTATTATTTTATTAGGAGCAGGTCATTCTAAAATTCATATTCCGGCAGCCATAGATGAAGCAAAGGAACAATACCCTCAAACTGAATTCGTGTATGGTAGACCGATTGGTGTGCATGATCTTGTCATCGATATATTAAATGATCGTTTACAGCATACAAGTCAATTTAATGAAAAAGAACTTGCAGAGGAAACCGCTGTTTTAATCGTAGGCAGAGGAAGCAGTGAACCAGATGCTAACAGTGATGTATACAAAATTTCACGTTTATTCTGGGAAAAAATGAAGGTGAAGTGGGTAGAAACGGCTTTTATTGGGGTTACTTTTCCATCGATGGATGAAGGAATAGAGCGATGTATAAAATTAGGAGCCAAAAATGTAATCATTCTCCCTTACTTTTTATTCACAGGTATTTTGATAAAACGGATGGAAGACATGTTAAAAACATATCAGCATAAATATGAAAATCATCAATTTCAACTAGGTGAATATTTTGGATTCCATCCAAATTTACAAGAGGTCTTGATCGAAAGAGTAAAAGAAGCACTACAGGATGAAGTGAAAATGAATTGTGACAACTGCACATATCGTTTGGATGCGATGAAACATATCGATCACCATCATCATCATGACCATGACCACGATCATCATCATGTTTAAATCATACATGGATGTTGGTACACGATTTAGGTTTGACTAGGGACGATGTACATCGAATCGTTCAAATTTGAAAATGAAGGGGGTAAGTTTAATGATTTTAGTACTGTCTGGAACGAGTGATGCAAGAGAACTAGCCTTACAAATTAAAGAAATGGGATGTTCTTTAATTACAACTGTGGTTACTGAAAATGCAGCGATTTCCATGAGGGAATCAGGTTTGCCTGTTTTAGTTGGTAGATTGACGCCAGAAGATATGATTGAATTGGTTCGAGCAAAAAACATACAAATGATCGTTGATGCAAGTCATCCATATGCAGAAGAGGTTTCCAAAAATGCCATTCAATGTGCGAAAGAAATAGGGATCTCATATGTTCGTTTCGAAAGAGAGGGTTTAGAGTTTAATCAACATTCATTGCTTCACAAAGTAGATTCTTATGAAGAAGCAGCAGAGCTTGCAGCACAGAAACAAGGGGTGATTATGCTTACAACAGGTAGCAAAACCTTAAAAACCTTTACAGATCAGTTGATTAATCTTCCTGATATTACGTTGGTAGCCCGTATGCTGCCCCGCAAAGATAATATGGAAAAGTGTGAACATCTAGGCATTCAGCAAAAAAACATTATTGCCATGCAAGGTCCATTTTCAAAAGAGTTAAATAAAGCCCTCTATGAATTTTATAACGTGAATGTGATGATAACGAAAGAGAGTGGAAAAGTAGGCGCAGTGGATGAAAAAGTGGAATCTGCATTAGGAATGGGGATTGAAACAATAATGATTTCCAGGCCAAAGATACAATACGGAACTAAATTTTCTGATCATGAACAGATTTTGAATTATATAAATAAATCTACTTTTGGTGAGAGCAGTTAAAATTATCAGCAAAGTCTAGTAACAGGTTCGATTAGGCGGTTGAAATACTCAAGTAATCGTTCCGTAATTATTTTATATATTTAGGGAGGAGATCTAGGAATGGATTTTAAGACTGAATTCAAACCATTAACAGTACAACCGCAAGAAATAGAAGGAAAAAGCTTCGAAATGATAACAGAAGAATTAGGGGAGCATTCATTTACAGAAGAACAGTATCCTGTAGTTCAGCGTGTCATTCATGCTTCAGCGGATTTTGATCTAGGTCGCAGTGTATTGTTTCATCCAGATGCAGTAGAGGCAGGGATTAAAGCAGTTCAAAACGGAAAAATGGTAGTAGCCGATGTACAAATGGTGCAGGTTGGAATCAGCAAGCCGAGACTCGAAAAGTTCGGAAGTGATGTGAGAGTATACATATCAGATGAAGATGTGATGGAGGAAGCTAAAAGATTAAACACGACAAGAGCGATTATTTCAATGCGCAAAGCAATCAAGGAAGCAGAAGGAGGCATCTTTGCTATCGGAAATGCTCCTACAGCTTTGTTGGAATTAATCCGTTTAATAAAAAATGGTGAAGCGAAACCAGGGCTTGTGATTGGTATGCCTGTTGGTTTTGTTTCTGCAGCGGAATCCAAAGAAGAATTAGCTAAATTAGATATTCCATTCATTACTAATATTGGAAGAAAAGGTGGAAGTGCTGTGACAGTAGCTGCTTTAAATGCAATTTCATTGATGGCAGTACGTCAGGTGTAACGTATGAAGAAAAAGGAAGCGAAGAAAGACCCTAAAGACATGCGTCATGGATATACAACAGGTGCTTGTGCAACAGCTGCAACGAGGGCAGCTTTAACTGCATTGATTTTTCAGGAGTTGCAAAAGGAAGCAACCATTACTTTACCTATAGGTAAGCAGGTTTCCTTTGAGATTTCTACTTGTGAGTTCACTGGGGAGTCGGCAACTGCTGGAACGATTAAAGACGGCGGAGATGATCCTGATGCAACGCATGGTGCTTTGATTCTTTCTACCGTTTCTTGGAGTAAGGTCTCAGGTGTTGAATTAGATGGTGGAATAGGTGTAGGCAGAGTGACTAAACCCGGTCTTCCAGTTGAAGTAGGAAAAGCAGCAATAAATCCTGTTCCCTATAAGATGATCATGGAAGTGACTCAGTCCATTTTACAACAATTTGAGATTCAAGAAGGTGTTCGAGTAGTTATTTCAGTCCCAGATGGCGAAGAAATAGCCAAAAAAACGCTGAATGCAAGATTGGGAATTATAGGTGGAATTTCGATTTTAGGCACAAGAGGTACAGTTGTACCGTTTTCAACCTCCGCTTATAAAGCTAGTATAGCGCATGCTATTAATGTTGCTGTTACCGTTGGATGTGAACATCTCGTACTTGCTACTGGGGGGCGGAGTGAAAAATTCGGTATGGAGCTTTACCCTGATTTGCCTGAGGAAGCCTTTATTGAAATGGGGGATTTCATTGGCTTCACTCTAAAGACCTGTAAAAATAAAAAAGTAAAAAAAGTAACGTTAGTTGGGATGATGGGGAAATTTTCAAAGGTAGCGAATGGCGTAATGATGGTCCATTCAAAAAGCGCACCGATAGATTTTAATTTCCTTGCTAAAGTGGCGGCTGAAAGCAATGTGGATGAAACGACTTTGGAAAATATTAAATCAGCAAATACAGCTTCACAAGTAGGCGAAATGATGTTAGAGCAAAACAATGATTTGTTTTTCGATAAATTGTGTGAGTATTGCTGTTTATCAGGACTAAATGAAGTAGATGGGAACATAGAGATTGAAACCGTAATTAGCACATTAAAGGGTGTTTTATTAGGAAGAAAAACGTTGTATTCTACTTTGCAGAATGAGGAGTAAATACTAATCCATCATTCCACTATTCAGATTAGATTTACACCTCTAAACATAACCCAAAAAGTGACTTTAGCTTCCAAAGTTTATTCCGATTACTCTTAAATATAAAAGGATGAGTGTGTTATGAGTCATATTAAAATCATTGGAATTGGTGACAATGGAAAAGAAAGTTTATTGCCTACTTATAAGAAATGGATTTACGAAAGTGAGCTGTTAGTAGGTGGTGAAAGGCAACTATCTTTTTTCGAAGATTATAAAGGAGAAACTATAGTCATTAAAAGTGGATTAAGTAAACTAGTAGAACTTCTTAAATCCAGCAATAAAGAAGTAGTCGTTCTTGCTTCAGGTGATCCATTATTTTATGGCATTGGTGGTTATTTGTCTAAAAAAATGGAGGTTGAGATTTATCCCAATCTAAGCTCAATCCAACTTGCTTATGCTAAAGCAGGTGAAAGCTGGCAAAATGCATATTGCGCTAGTATTCATGGTCGAAGTATGAAGGGGCTTGCTCAACGTATTGATGGAAAAGATAATGTCATTTTATTAACAGATGATATCAACTCGCCACAGACCATAGCCAAATATTTATTGCATTATGATATGACAGAGTATAAAGCTTTTGTAGGTGAAAACTTGGGAAGCGATGATGAAAAAACGGGATGGTATACATTGAAGGAAATGCAAGATTCCTCTTTCTCAAGTTTAAACGTTGTTATTTTATCGAAAAAAACGAATAGTCCTATGTGGACAATGGGAATCCCAGATGCTGAGTTTTCACAGAGAAAACCTGATAAAGGGTTGATAACAAAAAAAGAAGTAAGAGTGCTGAGTTTGATGAATATGGCTTTGACTCCAACAAGCATTGTTTGGGATATTGGAACATGTACGGGCTCAGTTGGAATAGAAGCGGCTCGCATGGCTAGAGACGGCGAAGTGTATGCTATAGAAAAAAATGAGAAAGATTTGGAAAACTGCTTAGAAAATATGAAAAAGTTCCGAGTGGATATGACTGTTCAACACAATAAAGCTCCTGAGGGTTTAGAAGGCTTTCCTGACCCTGATGCCATCTTTATTGGAGGCACTGGTGGTGAGATGAAGACTTTGTTGAACATTTGTTGTGCTCGATTGAAACAAAACGGACGAATCGTATTAAATGCAGCAACAGTAGAAACATTATATGAAGCTAGTCAAGCATTTAAAGAAGAAGGTTATAAGGTCGAAATTACGTTGGCTCAAATTTCAAGAAGCAAACCTATTTTACATATGAATCGATTTGATGCGTTGAACCCTATATATATCATTACAGCTAGTAGAGAAGAGGAGGAACTCGAGGTTGAGTAATGTAGGCACATTATATGGTATTGGTATGGGTCCTGGTGACCCTGAGTTAATTACAGTAAAAGCATTTCGCATTTTAAAAGAGTCTCCAGTGATTGCATATCCTAAAAAACGATCTGGCAGTAAAAGTTATGCTTTAGCGATTTCAGAACAATATATTAATCCTTTAGATAAAGAAATGGTTGGTTTAATATTCCCGATGACTAAGGATATAGCGACATTGGAAAAACAGTGGAACAAAACAGTAGAGACAGTAAATGAGTATTTAACCCAAGGGAAGGACGTGGCTTTTGTAACTGAAGGCGACCCTATGTTGTACAGCACATTTATTCATATGCAGCGTTTAGTAGAGGAGCTTCATCCAGAGGTTCAAATTAAGGTGGTACCGGGTATTTCTTCTGTAAATGGAACAGCTGCTAGAATGGGACTTCCACTTGCAGATGGTGATGACCAAGTGGCTATTGTACCTGCTACAAATGATGCAGATAAGATGAGGAAGGCATTAGTTGAACATGATTGTGTAGTTTTTATAAAAGTAGCAAAAGTACTGGATATGATGATTGGGATCTTAAAAGAATTGGCATTAGTAGACAAAGCTGCTGTAGTTACCAAAGTTACATCAGAAGAAGAAAGAGTATGGACGGACGTAGAGCAGCTTGAAGGGGCAGAATTAGAATATTTAACATTAATGGTGGTGAGGAAATAGTGAAGATTTTTATTGTAGGTGCAGGTCCTGGAGATCCAGATTTAATTACTGTGAAAGGATTGAATCTGCTGCAGCAAGCGGATGTTGTTTTATATACAGATTCTTTAGTCAGTGAAGAGTTAACGGCGAAAGCAAAACCTGAAGCTGAAGTGATCAAAAGCTCTGGTATGGCTTTAGATGAAATGGTAAAGCTGATGGTTGATAAAGTAAAACAGGGAAAAATGTTAGTTCGTTTACATACAGGGGATCCAGCCATGTTCGGTGCAACAATGGAGCAAATGACTTTACTGCGAAAAGAAGGTATCGAGTGTGAAATCATACCAGGGGTTAGTTCCGTTTTTGCATCAGCGGCAGCTGTTGGGGCAGAGCTTACGATACCTGAATTAACGCAAACATTGATTTTAACAAGAGCAGAAGGAAGAACGCCGGTTCCAGAACGGGAGCAATTAAAAGCGTTAGCTTCACATCATAGTACAATGGCTTTATTTTTAAGCGCTACTTTAACTAAGAAAGTGACAAAAGAGCTTATCGAAGCGGGATGGAGTGAACAAACACCTATTGCTGTCGTTCAAAGAGCAACTTGGCCTGATCAAAAGATTGTTAGAACAACGATAGAACATTTAGACAGAGATATGCGTGAGAATGGCATTCGTTCACATGCTATGATTCTAGCTGGTTGGGCTTTAGACCCGAACATTCACGAAAAAGATTATCGTTCGAAGTTATATGATAAAGAGTTTACACATGGGTTTAGAAAAGGAATTGAGAGTTAAGAAATCAAATAGAAGGTGTTAATCATGTCTTATATTCAATTAAAAGAGGAAGAGTTACCTGTTATTCAACAGAACTCGGATTATGCCATTGTTGCGATTACAAAACATGGCGTAGCTTTGGCTCGTTCTTTACATGAAAAGTTCTCAAACTCTGATTTGTATTATATGAGTAAATTTGAAACAGGTGATGAGTTAAGTAGAAGGATTCAAATGTTTCAAGGCTCAGTAAGAATGTTGTTTCCAGCTCTATTCCCAGTATATAAAGGTATTATTATTATTATATCTCTTGGGGCTGTTGTACGGATGATTGCTCCGCTATTGAAGGATAAAAAAACTGATCCAGGAATTGTAGTAATTGACGATAAAGGTGAACATGTCATTAGCGTATTGTCTGGACATTTAGGTGGTGCAAATGAGTTAACTAGAGAGGTTGCTGCAGCTTTAAATGCTAGACCAATTATAACTACTGCTTCCGATGTTCAAGGTACTATTCCAGTAGATTTATTTGGGCAACGGTTCGGCTGGCAGTGGGATTCAGCAGAAAAACTAACACCTGTAAGTGCATCTGTAGTTAATGAAGAAAAAATAGCAGTCATTCAGGAATCTGGTGAACGAGATTGGTGGATGTATGATACACCTATACCAAGTCATATTCAACGCTTTTCTTCTATTATAGAGGCGCTTGCAGAAGAACCACAGGCAGCTCTTATTGTAACTCATCGAATACTCAATAAAGAAGAAGAGGTGATATTGGGAAATGGAGTTTTATATCGACCAAAAGTGATTGTTTTAGGAATGGGTTGTAATCGGGGGACTTCGTCTGATGAAATTGAACAGATTATTATAGAGACTCTTGGGGAACTCCAATTCTCTATAAAGAGTGTCAAAGCAATTAGTACAATAGATTTGAAAAAAGATGAAGAGGGCCTTCTAAAAGTAGTAGAAAAGTATAAATGGGATTTCAAATATTATATCCCTCCTGAATTAAATGAAATTGCCATAGACCAACCTTCTGAAACTGTATTCAAATATACGGGAGCATATGGAGTTAGTGAACCCGCAGCTAAACGTTATAGCGGTGTAGAGCAACTGGTACTTACTAAGAAAAAATCGGGAAACGTAACGATTTCCGTTGCCGTTATGGATTTTAAAGATATTTGAATGTAATATTGTAATACCCACTAACCTATAGGAGGAAAACGTATGCTTCATCATGTAGAAATCTATGTTTCAAGTCTAAAGAAAACTACTGAATTCTGGGGATGGTTCTTATCAGAACTAGGATATGAGAGGTTCCAAGAATGGAATGCAGGTATCAGTTATAAGTATCAAGATACGTATCTTGTTTTCGTTCAAACAGAGGAGCGGTTTATGGATGTTCCTTATCATAGGTGCCGAACAGGATTGAACCATCTTGCTTTTCATGCCAAGTCCAAAGCACAGGTTGATGAGATTACTTTGAAGTTGAAAGAAAAAGAAATTCCTGTTTTATATGAAGATAAACATCCATATGCAGCTGGACAGGACTATTATGCATTATTTTTCGAGGATCCCGATCGAATTAAGGTTGAACTCGTTGCACCATAAGTACAATTGGATTCGACGATATCTTCGAAAGATCACAGATGAAGTACATAGAACAGTAAAAAAAATTGAAATTAGATAAAACTATTTTGATTAACAAGTTACAAGACGTTAGAATTGTGAAATAGCAAATATGGATAGAATAGCTTCAACAAATAAGGGGTGAGAGGAATAAACACTCAAAAGCGAATTGTAATTGCAGGAACAGGAAGTGGTGTAGGTAAAACAACTACAACTATAGGGTTGATGGCATTACTGAAGCGAAGAGGATTAACTGTGCAAGGTTTTAAATGCGGCCCCGATTATATTGACCCTACCTATCATACTGTAGTGACAGGAAGAATCTCTCGTAATTTAGATAGCTGGATGACTTCTGAAAACACGGTTAAGGAGATTTTTAATCGTGGAAGCAAGGGTGCTGACATTTCTATTATTGAAGGTGTAATGGGTTTTTATGATGGTAAGAACCCAAAAACAAATACAGGGAGTACTGCAGAAATTAGTCTTTTAACAAAAAGTCCTGTTATTTTAGTTGTGAATTGTCAAAGCATGGCTCGAAGTGCAGCAGCCATTGTTAAAGGTTTTCAAAGCTTGGATGAAAAAGTGAATATCGTAGGTGTCATTGCCAACAAAGTAGGTAGTGAAGGACATTATAAACTTGTGAAAATTGCGATTGAGCAAGAATGTGGGATACCTGTGGTCGGATATTTGAAAAGGGAAGACCACATCAATATACCTGAGCGACATTTAGGGCTGATACCTTCTATTGGAAGAGGCGAATTAGATTCGTTTTTTAATTCACTAGCAGATCTAATAGAGCAATCCATTGATGTTGATTATTTATTAGAATTAGCAGAAGCACCCGTTGTAGATGTTTTACCAGAATTATTTAAAGAATCGCCTACTAACTCAATTCAGAAAAGCACTTCAATAGCAGTTGCTAAGGATGCCGCATTTCATTTTTATTATCCAGAAAATTTAGAGTTGTTAAAAGCAAACGGTGCTGATATAGTATATTTCTCTCCTCTTGCAGGTGAAGAGGTTCCACCTGAGGTTCAAGGTTTATATATTGGCGGAGGTTTCCCTGAAGAGTTTGCAGAACAACTTGGTGAAAATGTTACTGTGAAAAAGTCAATTAAAAATGTAATTGAGGCTGGTATACCTACCTTAGCTGAATGTGGTGGATTTATGTATTTAACTGAGGAAATTGAAACAACAGAGGGTACAAAACACCCTATGATTGGCTTGATTCCAGGTAAAGTGAAAATGCAAAAGAAATTAGCTGCTTTAGGATATAGAGAAATCACAGGTAGTCAAGGCAATTTTTTATTGGATACCCAGATGAACGCCAGGGGGCATGAGTTCCACTATTCTACCTATGAAACAGAATTACCTATAGATCATGCATATGTGACAAAAGGAATGAGAGGAACTAAAAAGGAAGGTTATTTAAATGCTAATCTAGTGGCTGGGTATACTCATTTTCATTTTGCTTCAAATCCAGATTTAGTGAAACGATGGATTGAAAAGTGTGTACAGTTTAAGCTAGAAATATAAGCATAGAACATTTAATATACCATGATTCTTATTTTGGATTTCATATAATAGAGAATTGTTAGCTATTAAATTTCGTACCTATTTGGTAGATTAATGAAAAAAATCGAAAATGATAGTTTAATAGAGAAAACCGTAGATAATGGAATGTAAAGACACTCTAGTCTCCTTATATCCTTTTTTTTAAAACTAGCAAATACTATATATAGTGGTATATAATCAAATTCGTCACTATATATAGTGTTTAATTCATAGTATAAGGGGAAGTTATGAAAATCGTTTATGCTTCTAAAACAGGGAATGTGAAACGTTTTATTAATAAAATAAATATAAGCTCGGTTCAACTACATTCAGAGTTGATCATGGACGAGCCTTTTATATTAGTTACATATACAACTGGTTTTGGACAAGTTCCTGAAGAGGTTGAGCAATTTTTAAAGTTTAATCATAACCAGATGGTTGGAGTTGTAGCAAGTGGGAACAGAAACTGGGGCAGCAATTTTGGCAAAAGTGCAGATATTATTTCAAATCAATACGGTGTTCCAACCTTACATAAGTTTGAGCTGTCTGGAACAACAAGAGATTTAGAGGTATTTAAGGAAAGGGTGTTACTCGTTGAAACATATTGAGCTTAATAATGAAGTGATGAAACAGGAGAATGGCTTTTTTCAATTAGAAAAAGATCAAGAGGCCGTTGAAGCATTTATGGAGGAAGTGAAGGAAAATACCGTTCAATTCAACTCCTTAAAGGAAAAGATAGATTATTTAGTAGAGAATGACTTTTACTATAATGTTTACGAAGATTATACATATGAACAAATTGAAAAAGTTTTTCAACTAGCTAACGCATACAACTTTCAATTCCAATCGTATATGGCAGCGTCAAAATTTTTCAAAGACTATGCTTTAAGAACAAATGATAAGAAAAAGTACTTAGAACATTATCCAGATCGAGTAACCATCGTAGGTCTTTACTTAGGTCAAGGAAACTTCGATAAAGCGAAAAAGTTAGTTGAAGCAATGATGGAACAAAGGTATCAGCCTGCAACTCCTACTTTTTTGAATGCTGGAAAAAGTCGTAGGGGAGAAATGGTTTCATGTTTCCTTTTAGATATGGATGATAGTTTGAATTCTATTAACTTTAATTTAAATACATCAATGCAGCTATCTAAAATAGGTGGGGGAGTGGCGTTAAATTTATCAAAGCTTCGTTCACGAGGGGAATCTATTAAAGAAGTGGCTGGAGCAGCTAAAGGTGTGCTGCCTGTTATGAAGTTGCTTGAGGATTCATTTGCTTATGCGGATCAAATGGGTCAGCGCAGAGGTTCCGGAGCAGTATACTTAAATATTTTTCACTGGGATGTTATTGAATTTTTAGATACGAAAAAGATTAACGCTGACGAAAAAAGTAGAATCCAATCCTTATCCATTGGTTTAATTATACCGAACAAATTTTTTGAATTAGCTGAGAAAAACGAACCGTTCTGTATGTTTGCTCCATACTCAGTTAGAAAAGAATATGGTGTTCATCTGGATGATATTAATATTGATGAAATGTATGAGGAACTGAAAACTAATCCAAACGTGGAAAGAAAAGAAATGAATGCAAGAGATATGTTGATAAAAATATCCTCAACACAGTTAGAATCAGGTTATCCATACATTATGTTTAAATCCAATGCCAACAACCAACATGCATTAAAGGACATTGGTGAAATTAAAATGTCAAACCTATGCAGTGAAATATTCCAATTGCAAGAGACATCGATTATAAGAGATTACTCTGAACCTGATGAAATCAACCGAGATATTAACTGTAACTTAGGCTCAATAAATATTGTAAATGTCATGGATTCGAAGAAAATTAGAGATTCTGTACATATGGGAATTGATGCTCTCACAACCGTGTCTGATTTAACGGAAATCAGCAACGCCCCAACGGTTAAGAAAGCTAACGATGAATTGCACTCTATTGGGTTAGGAGCAATGAACCTTCATGGATTTTTAACAAAAAATAAAATTGCCTATGAGAGTGTAGAAGCGAAGGATTTTGCAAATACATTTTTCATGATGATCAATTACTATTCTCTTGAAAAAAGCATGCTGATCGCGAAGGAACGTGAACAAGCATTTAAGGATTTTAACAAATCTGAATATGCAAAAGGAACTTATTTTACAAAGTATATTGATAACAGCTATGTACCTGCAACGGAGAAAGTGAGAGCGTTATTTGCAGGTATTGAAATCCCAACAACTGAAGATTGGAAACAACTGAAACTGCTAGTACAGCAGCATGGATTATACAATGCATACCGTTTAGCGATTGCACCTACACAATCTATTAGTTACATCCAGAACTCCACTTCAAGTGTAATGCCTGTTGTTGATCGAATTGAAACCAGAACATATGGAAACTCTACAACGTATTATCCAATGCCATTTTTATCAAGAGAAAACATGTTTTTTTATAAATCAGCATTCAATATGAATCAGTTTAAATTAATTGATTTAATAGCAGAAATCCAACAGCATGTGGATCAAGGCATCAGCACGATACTATACGTGGATAGCAGCATTTCTACTAGAGAATTAGCAAGGTATTACATTTATGCAAATAAAAAAGGTTTGAAATCACTATACTATACGAGAAATAAGAGATTAGATATTGAAGAATGTACATCTTGTGCGGTGTAACTTAAGGAGTGAAACGATGAAAGCAGTAAATTGGAATCAACCTGATGATGATTTTACGAAAATGTTTTGGGATCAAAACCTGCTCCAATTTTGGATTGATACAGAAATTCCTTTATCAGAAGATAAAATGAGCTGGATGGAATTAAGCGATACAGAAAAGGAAGTATATAAAAAGGTATTAGGTGGACTGACGTTATTAGATACTGAACAAGGTGGAATTGGTATGCCGTTGATCAGTCAAAACCTTGAAGGTTTGCAACAGAAAAGTGTGTTGGGCTTCATGGGAGCGATGGAGCATATTCATGCGAAAAGCTACAGCAGTATTTTTTCTACCCTTTGTACAACTGAAGAAATTAATGAGATCTTTCAGTGGGTAGAAGAGAATGAATATCTTCAAAAGAAAGCAAACATCATATCTACATATTATGAAAATATTAACACAAAACTAGATCAATATTTAGCCATGGTTTCCAGTGTGTTTTTAGAATCTTTCCTATTTTATAGTGGATTCTATTATCCATTGTTTTTGGCGGGGCAAGGAAAACTAGTGCATAGTGGTGAAATTATCAACCTCATTATAAGAGATGAATCCATTCACGGTGTTTATATAGGTTTATTAGCACAAGAGGTTTACAGGGAGCTAAGTGCTGAAGAGAAACAAGAAGCGGATTTAAAAGTAAGTCAATTACTACAAGAGTTGTATTTGAATGAGGAAAACTATACAGATGAATTATATGGTCCATTAGGTATTCAAGAAGATGTGAAACAATTCAGTAGATATAATGCCAATAAAGCGTTGATGAATTTAGGATTAGAGGCTGCTTTTCCAGATGAAGAGATTAATGCTATAGTATTGAACGGATTAAATACGAACACGAAAAACCATGATTTCTTCTCAACAAAAGGGAACGGGTATATTAAAACTTTGAATGTAGAGAAATTAACAGACGACGATTTCGTGTTTGAAGTATAAACAAACTAAGAATAGTAGAGCAAACCAAGGCATTGGTTCGCACTACTATTTTTTAGATAGTAGAAGAGTCGAATGATCTTCAGATAGGCGGTACTCCATCCCATCCCTTGTTTAATTAAACCAAACCGGTTTTAACAGTTCAAACCCTTTATGATCTTCGAGAAGAAGGAGCTGGATATAAATGCATTTTTGATAGCTCATTACCTGCTTCTATCCCCAAATTATATTGCTCTTCTTCTAATAATAAAGGCAGTGCCTCTTTCCCATCTATTCCTTCAATATATGAATATATAGTATAACAAGTTTCCACATCTTCTAATATTCCAATATCGATGGGTTGGGGGGATTTTACGTTAAGCAGTTGCATTTTTTTAAAGATTTGAAACTCTATTTTTTTCTTTTCATAGGCTCCAATATCACCTACTCGTAATAAATATTTATCATTATCGGTAGAAGCAACGTTATTCTATTTTGAAGCAGTTGAACATCATCTTCTTTCATAGTTCCCCCTATTTTAGTATAGATTTCATTCCAAAATCATTTTGAGCATTAATACCTCAATTATCCAGCCACTATCTTATAGTTACTAAAATCATAATTAGATAGTTTATTGTATAGGAAATCTTATTATAATTCTAGTTTCTAGTTCCTAATTTTATTTCAAAAAATGTTATAACTGTCCCTTGGATATTAACATTTTTTTGATATCATTTATCATTTGTTTTACAATTAAAAGAAAGATATATTTTACAAAATTTGAATCTTTTTGGGTGAAATAATATGAGTAACGAATTACTAAAATCAACACAACATAGAGAATTTTCTGTACCTGCAAAACACTGGGTAATGAAGCAGACTTGGAATGATTTATTGTTTGCTCATTGGCCCATACGAGTTAATGATATAAGAGATCATATCCCTGCCAGTTTAACAATTGATACTTTTGATGGGTTTGCTTGGATTGGTGTAGTGCCTTTTCATATGAGCAATATTAGAATGAGGTTTTTACCTCCAGTTCCCTTTGCATCTTCTTTTCCAGAAATTAATGTAAGGACTTATGTAAAGTTTAAAGGAAAAGCTGGTGTCTTTTTCTTTAGTTTAGATGCAATGAATCATTTAGCTGTTTATATAGCTAGAAAATTGTTTTCTTTAAATTATTACTATGCGCAAATAGTACATTCAAATCATTCTGACACCTACTATTATGAAAGCAAACGAATGGATAAGGATAAAGTTCTGACAGGTTTTACAGGTGTTTATAAACCTATATCAAAGCCTTTTAGATCAACAAGGGATTCAATTGACTATTGGTTAACGGAAAGATATTGTTTATTTTGCAATGATGAGAAGTACTTATATAGAGGAGATATTCACCATGTTCCATGGCAGCTTCAACATGTAGATGCAGATATTACGAATAATTCTATGACCTTACCAATAGGTATCAATTTACCATTAGAGAAACCCATTTTCCATTTCTCTAAGAAGCTCGATGCATTATTATGGTCACTAACTAAGGTGGCGGATTTTAGGAGGACCTTGCTTGATTGAGATAAGGAATAAAGTTGTTAGTATAGTTTTAATCTCGGTGATTATGGTTGTATTATTTAATCAATATCTATTTCTAAAATATTACACATATAATCATTGTTTAATCTACTAAAAAGGAAGGGTTCAGCTGTCCCTTCCTATTATTTATATTTTGTTCACATTCAAATAAATGAAACAAATACATTCATATTCATGGACTAATCAAACAAATGATGTGATTTATTAACTCTTTGTAGAAATCTCTCTAAAATGTTTAATGTTATATTTTATATTGAATCAATTTTCTGTTACATTAATTTCATAAATAACGGATGCTGTGCCTTCTTCCCAAGTATAAATGTTAAGTCTATATTGCTCTCCAGGGATAAGATCAATAATATTTTGACTACTGCTATTAAAATCCAACCATGCTACCATTTGGTCATTATTGTCAAATAGAATCCAATTGATAGGGGCATTGCCCTCGATGATTTGAAAATCTATTTGGATAGAATCTCCCACAGGAACTATTTGATAATTTATTTGATCATTATCTCGATCTAGGTTTCCACTTTCATTAAGAATATGATCGTCTTGTAAATTAAAATTAAAAGTTTCAATAAGTTCAATAAATCCGCCATTTGCTTCCAACGTAGCATGGATTGTAAGAATTCCACCAGTATATGTACCTTCTTGTTCAACTAATTCAGAAATTCTTCTGACGTTCTCTCCGCCAAAGTTCATGCTTTTTTCTTCTCCATCCTCAGAAAACAATAACCACTCAGCGCTAATAGATTCATTAGTTCTAGGTGGAGTAGATGGACTGTCAGGACCTCTTGGTGCTTCGATCACGAACGCATCTGCAGATATATTTAAAACTGCACTTGATTCGTTTAACGTTACAGTCCCACTTACTTCTACACAACCATTATGAGTTTCAGAGCTATATGGAACTCTAATATCATCACATTCATCTATGATAAAACTCATAGGTTCACCAGCAGCAAATGCTGAAATTGGAAAAGATAAAACGAATAGCGAAATAATAACAACCCATTGTAATTTTCTATTTTTATTCATTGGTTTTTTCCTTTCATATTCAGTATTTAAAGAGATTGTAAGAGCATAAATCACATCAATTATTGGATTAAATTTAAAGTTTAATAGAAATCAAATATCACCTACTTTTTTCAATATATAACAAATATCTAACTTACAATGTAATGGTTAAATGGTTTGACCTTTTGTATTATAGTATTAATTGGCAAAAAATACAACAGTTTTATTGAAAATTTTACATAGATTTTACAATTAATAGATAATTATTCATTTTATGAATATGATTATACACAATTTAGCTATTCATATATCTTTCCAAATAAAGAAAAGTGTTTTAGTAACAGGAAGGTTTTGAGAGGGCCATGATATAATGAATAGTGATTTCAAAACATCAAATAAATAGAATTATGAAAAGGTGATACAAATGAGAAATGAAAATGAAGTTATGAATCAAATACTGGAGTATGCAGAAAACAATGAAATGGTTAGAGCAGTTATACTAAATGGTTCACGAGCAAATCCAAATCTAAAAAATGATATATTTAGTGATTATGATGTTGTATTTTTAGTAAAGGATCCTACGTTTTTCTTAGAGCATCAAGATTGGATTCAACATTTTGGCAAAACAATAATTATGCAGCAAAATAGTTTTGATGATAATGGAGAAAAATCACATATATTTTTAATGATTTTTGAAGATGGTGTTAGAATAGATTTATTTTTCCGATCTATAAAAGAAGTTAATAAATGTTTGGAAGACAGTCTCAAAGTTACACTATTGGATAAAGACAACATTTTACCAGAGTTCGACCCAGCCACTGAAGAATATTATTATACAAAAAAACCAACAAAGCAAAAATTTGAAAAAGACTGTAATAACTTTTGGTGGTGTTCAACTTATGTGGCAAAAAGTATTTGGAGAGATCAGTTATCTTATGCAAAATACATATATGATGTCATAATGAAAGATCATATGCGTGATATGATTTCTTGGTACATAGGCAGCAAAAAAAATTGGGAAGTAAACTCGGGATCGCTGGGAAAACACTTTAAACAGCAATTGCCTGAAGAATTGTGGAACTCCTTTGAAAAAACGTATTCCGGATCAAACTATGAAGAAATATGGGAGTCTCTTTTTGAGGCAGGAAAACTATTTAGAAAAATAGGTTTGGAGACAGCTGAGCAGCTTGGATATGAATATCCATTTGAAGATGATGAAAAAGTGACCGAATACCTTAAAAAAATAAAAGAACTTCCTAAAGACGCTAAGACAATCGTTTAATCATTAGTCGCAATTGATGGAGGATGAATGAAGATTTTTAAAGGTTTAATATTAAAAACATCATTTCAAAAAGTATGGGATAAAATTTTGTTTTATTATGAAGGTAATATGGAATGAGATGTATTTTATATAAAAAAAGATTTTTCTATTTTATATGAAAAGCGATGATAAATATATAGGTTATTCATTGATCGCTTCTAAATTTAAAGCTTGGTTAGGGTTTTTATATTGAGCATGAAACATATGAAAGTTTGTCTGTTGAAAACCATCTTACACATTTATTATGGGAAATGACGTTTTTTGGATCGATCATTATAATAGTTAACGCTTATACAGAGAGTTAAAAAATGGAAATTTTTAGGTAGAAATGAGGAGGTTTTTTTGGATCCATATAAAATTTTAAATACAGTCGTAGATAAATATAAGTATATTTTAAATGATAATCTAGTAGGCATCTATCTACATGGTTCATTAGCTATGGGAGGTTTTAACTCATCAAGTGATATTGATTTTATTGTTATAGTAAATAAACCGATAAACTTTCAAACAAAAAGAGAATTGATTGACGTTATTCTGAACCTAGAGCAAGTACCGCCAAAAGGGATTGAAATTCATATTATCTTAAATGAGAATGTAGAGAAAGTTGTTCATCCAATCCCTTTCGAGCTTCATTATTCAAATTTTCACAAAGACAAGTATTTATTTGATGATCATTATATTTGTGGTGATGCTGAAGATCCAGACCTAGCGGCTCATCTCACAATTATTATTCATAGAGGCCTTTGTTTATATGGAGAAGAAATTGACAAGGTGTTTGGTGATGTACCTAAAAAAGTATATCTTGAATCTATATACAATGATGTACTTAATGCTAGGGATGAAATCTTAGAACAACCAGTGTATTATAATTTAAATTTATGTAGGGTTTTATATTATTTAAAAGAGAATGTGATCTGTTCCAAGCTCGAAGGTGGCGAGTGGGGCAAGGAAAACTTACCGCAAGAGTATAGTATGCTGATAGAAGATGCTTTGAAAATATATATGAATGAGTCAAAACAAGTACATTTTAAGCAACAAGCCTTAAAAGACTATGCAGACTACATGTTAAATGAAATTGAGTCTTGTTTTACAAATGAAATATGAGCTAAAAACCTACCCCAATTAATGGGGTTTTTATGTAAAGGAAATGGTTAACATAAGATTAATCACAAGAATAGAATCTATAAGGAGCATTTCATCATTGAATAAACAGCAATTAACAAAACGAATTGCAGCTGCGAATCATTCAATTCCAGCAGATTTAGTCATAAAGAACGGGAAAATAGTCGATTTGTATAATCTTGAAATTTTTGAAGCTGATGTCGCTATTACGGATGGTGTTTTTGTTGGAATTGGTGAGTTTACTGGAAAAACGGAGATGAATGCTAAAGGTAGGTACATTGTTCCATCTTTTATTGACAGCCATGTCCATATAGAATCGTCAATGATTACTCCAGATCAATTTTCTGAAGTAGTATTATCTCATGGGACGACAACAGTGATTACAGACCCGCACGAGATTGCAAATGTTAGTGGAACGGAAGGTTTAAAGTTTATGTTGGATGCTTCTGCTCACGTTCCAATTGATATATTGTTAATGCTGCCTTCTTGTGTCCCAGCAACTCCCTTTGAAAATGCTGGAGCAGAACTAACTGCTCGAGATCTAGATCCTTTTTTCTCTCATGCGAGAGTTTTAGGATTAGCGGAAGTGATGGATTATCCTGCCGTGATGAATGGATCAGAAAGTATGATAGATAAATTATTGACAGCTTTGAAATACACTGATCAAATAGACGGTCATTTAGCTGGATTAGATAAAAAAGCAATCAATATTTACAGAACTGCAGGAATTCGAACAGACCATGAATGTGTAACTGCGGAGGAAGCTAGGGATCGAATCCAACGCGGAATGTATGTATTTATTCGGGAGGGGTCTGGAGCAAAGGATTTAAGATCTGTCATCTCTGCTGTTAATGTCAACAATGCCCGCAGGTTTTCTTTTTGTACGGATGATAAACATTTAAATGAATTAATCGAAGAAGGTGGAATCGATCATAATGTACGTTTGGCGATTCAACATGGCTTGGATCCATTACTTGCTTATCAATTGGCTTCACTAAATGCAGCAGATTGTTTTGGGCTGAGAAACAAGGGAGCAATAGCTCCAGGATATGACGCAGACTTCTTACTTGTTGACCGTTTAGAAGAAGTGTCTATACACCAAGTTTTTAAGTCAGGAAAGCTAGTTGCTCAAAATGGAAGTACTTTGAGCACTGACGATAATAATAATGATCATAAGTTAAATGAACATATCACTAATACAGTTGTAATTTTGAACATTACAGAACAAGATTTAAAAATTCCAATATTAAGGGGCAATAAAGCTAATGTGATAGGTATTCAACCGAATAGTATACACACCAAACATCTTATTGAAGAAGTATCCATTGAAAATAATGAATTTATATGTTCAACAAAACTTGATCAATTAAAAATAGCAGTAATTGAACGGCATAAAATGACTGGTAATATTGGTTTGGGCATTGTAAAAGGTTTGCAATTATCATGCGGTGCCATTGCTTCAACGGTAGCACATGATTCACACAATTTAGTTGTATCTGGTACAAATGACAAAGA
This sequence comes from Chengkuizengella axinellae, assembly GCF_030730905.1. Lineage (GTDB taxonomy): Bacteria > Bacillota > Bacilli > Paenibacillales > KCTC-33759 > Chengkuizengella > Chengkuizengella axinellae. Next base: position 655,836 of record NZ_JAVAMP010000002.1, read on the forward strand.
TATGATGACTGCGATTTGTGCTATAAAAGAGATGGAGGGAGGGTTAGTAGTTGTCAAAGACGATTTGGTAATCGCTTCTGTTCCTCTGAGAATTTGTGGCTTGATGTCAGTAAAATCGTACGATGTGGTTTATGAAGAGCTAAAGCAATTAAATACAGCACTGCAACAAATTCATGCTCCAACACATTTTAATCCTTTTTTAACATTATCATTTTTATGTTTACCTGTCATTCCTAGCTTGAAGGTTACTGACATGGGTTTGTTTGATGTTAAAGTCTTTAAACATATCGATGTTTCTGCAAAATAGAAATGATTTCATTGTTTACATAATCTCCTTAATCCATTCAAAAACAATAACTTCTATAGGAGGTCATTGTAGAGTTCGTCTAATTTTTCCTCTAAAGTAAAAAAAACTCTTGCAATTCTACCTATTAGTAGGTAGAATTGATTTATGAAATAGCGATAGTAATTGAATTTATATTTTTAAAAATCAAAACTATCCAATAAATACATTTATAACCTTAAGGAGGTAATTATTTATGTTATTAAAAGACAAAGTTGTAATTATTGCAGGTGGAAGTTCTGGTATTGGAGAAGCTGCTGCTAAACGTTTCATTGATGAAGGAGCTAAGGTGGTAATCAATGGGAGAAGAGAAGGATTGCTAAAAGAGACAGCAAAAGAACTTGATCCAAGAGGTGAAAATATTGCTTATGTTGCTGGTGATATAAGTATTAAATCAACATCAGAAGAACTAGTGGAAAAAGCCGTAGATACGTTTGGGGGAGTTGATGTGTTGGTTAGTAATACAGGCATTTTTAAACCAACAGGTTTCTTGGATCATGACGAAGAAGACTTGAATCGTTATATTGATGTAATACTTAAAGGTACTTTCTATTCAGCACAGGCTGCCATACCTGAAATGCAGAAACGTGGAGGAGGCGCTATTGTGAATACAGGTTCAATGTGGGCAATCCAAGCCGTTGAAGCAACTCCATCTACTGCATATTCAGCGGCTATGGCAGGAAGACATGCTCTTACTAAAAACCTTGCTGTAGAATTTGCTAAAGATAATATTAGAGTGAATGCAGTTGCTCCAGCAGTTGTTGAAACTCCAATTTATAATTCTTTCATGACAGAAGAAGAAGTTTCTAAAACTTTACCTACCTTTAATGAGTTTCATCCAATTGGCAGAAATGGACAACCAGGTGATGTAGCTGATGCCATTGTATTTTTAGCTAGTGAACAATCATCTTGGATCACTGGTGTAGTAATGCCGCTTGATGGTGGTGCTACTTCAAGACTAAGATAAATAATCATAAAATTTTGAAGGCAGTGTGTATCGAATGAAATATGAATTTGATGCGCACTGTTTTCATGTTTATTTTGATGTTCTTCTAAATTGTTTGACACAGAAAAACCCCTTTTAATCCGCACATTCCTTTTTCTATATCAAGGATATTTTGGATGTTTGTTTAAAGAGGGTATTTCTAATTTTATTTGATTTGTGCTAAGCTTAAACCTTTTAAAAAATGAGTAAATAGTATCAAAGCGTTTTTAATACATTTTCTACCATTGTGTCGTATTGTTCTAGTTCTCCAGATGCTCTAACTAACAATTGAGCACCTTGTACAAAAGTTAGCAATAACTTGGATTGTTCTGCTAAACTATCGGAGAAAGAGGGAACATCTAGTGCTTTTTTTTGTGTTAAAACCTTCTCGAGCCATTCTTCATTATCTAGAAAAAAACGATTGATATCTGTACGAATTTCTTTAGGAAATGAAGAGATTTCAGCTGCCATCATAGAACATAGACAAATTTTTTCATCATTTTCTAATGTTTTACGATATAACAAGAAAAAAGATTTTAACTTATCAAGTGGGTCAGTAAATTGTTGTTCAATTTGGTACAGATCATTGAGAAAATCCTTATTATAACGTTGTAGAACTGCCCTAACCAATTCTTGTTTGGAAGGAAAGTAGTAATGAATGCTCGCTTTCTTTATACCTATAATTTCAGCAATATCTGCATAACTGAAACCATTATATCCATATTTTTGAATTAGGTGACGTCCTGCATCTAATATTTTATCTAAAGTACTATTATTTTTATCCATATTTATATTCTACCATTTAGTAAGTAAGTCATCAACCGGTATGAATGTCAAGGTAGTGAAATTAGAAAAAGAGGTGATCCCTAAGGATCTACCTCTTTCTAAATATTCATTTAGTCAACTGTAAGAAGAATTTTACCTACGCTTCGATCATCACTTTCTCCAATAACTCGTATCTTCAAACCATAGGATGGAACATTTCTTCCAGCATCCGGCTGACCTGAGTTCGAGTAAGATTGACTGTCATCAAATAATGGATTTGCTTGCGTTACATTATCTCTTACTCCTGCTCCGTAAAGAGAATCATAATCTAAATACATTTTCTCAGATTGCTCTAATCCGAATGCAGCATCATGAATTTGATATCTTGTTCGTGTAACATAGCGGTCTGTCCACATCACCGTTTTTTGATCAGCATCCACTACACCTAAGTAACCATCTCCAGGATGATCACCTACAGCATTATTATCTTGTGTATTATCAACATACCAAATGACCAAACCAGGATCATACGACATTAATTCTGGATTATTTGTGATTGGACGAAGATGAGCTAATGCTGTGTCTGAACCTTGATGGTTTCTCCATTCTAATAAATAATAATGTTCTCCACTAAACGTTCCAGTTGTTCTTATAAATCCATCAAGAATAGGAGAAATTGCTCCTTCAGCATCATCAAAAAGAATTTCTTCTTCACCGGCTGTAATACGAATATCATCTGCCCAAAATCCAGATTCAACTGTGTTTGTATCTGTGAAATAATGGAATGCAAGTTCGATAGTAGATCCAACATAAGCCGATAGATCAAACTCAGCATCAATCCAGCCATCACTTCTACCAGTGATACCATGACCTGGGTTTCTATCTTCCCCTTCTGCCTCAGTTGTAGTTATATTTCCTTCAATAGCAACCCATTCATTAGATCCTTCTTCTCTAACTTGTACGGAAGCAAAATCCCATCCTTCTTCAATTTGATAAGAAGTTTTGAAAGTTAGAAGAGCATCTGCAGCACTTGATAAATCAACTTCATAAATTAAATCATTATCTAAATCATTGCCTCTTTCACTATAATAAGCATAGTCTCCACTAAATGGTTCTTCAATCGTAACAACCTTTTCAGGAAGTTCAACCTTGACTACACTGTTATTTGTTCCTTTCGTACTTGCTTGATCAAGTAAAAGCTCAATACCTTCTTCATCAATATCATCAAGGGATATCGTTTCTCCAGTTAACCAATTCCCTCCAAAAGTAGCCTGAAGTATCTCTTTCGCATATGGACTAAATCCTGTAGGCTCGGTTTGAGGGATCTTTCCTGCCCAGCTTCCACTTGACATTAATGACCAGTAAGCAATTGGCTCTCCATCACCAGAATAAGTATTATCATATTCATCATGTAATCCAAGCGCGTGACCAAACTCATGTGCATAAATTGCTGCTCCACCAGTTGCCCCTTGAATAGTATAGGAGTATCCTTTTAAATCAGTTCCGTCAAGATCAATTGGCTCATCAATGTGCCAGTAATGAGGCCAGATGGATTCATCTGCAGTAAGGTTGTCGGACATGAAAACACCATCTTCTGCAACAGTGGATTGTACAACCATAACATAGTCAATAACCCCGTCTGGTTCAAAGATGTTACCATCATTATCACGGTCATATTGATCCATCTGGTCGTATCTAGATAAGTCTAAGTTGTTTGCTGCTGCATCTTTTCCTAATTCACGAAGTACATCCTCTACTAGCTCATATCTACGAGTAGATTCATGATCTTCATCTCCATAATATGTAGATGGTTTATCTACTGTATACCAGCCAAACACTTCTCCTTCAATAGTGTGACTGCCACCAGACTGTTCCTCTAAAAGTTGCTTAACAGATATGAAGTTTTCACCATTTGGTCCTTCATAACCTTCTTCTCCAAATACAAGACCTTCAAAATGTTCTTTTGTATAATCTTCATAGTACATTTCAGTATCATTAGGTTGAAGATCATTTACAGGATGGTCAGGGTACTCCGCAAGAAGAACAACAACATTACTTACCGTTTGATTGCCATCCCACTCAACAGGTGTAACAACATCCAAGTCTTCACCAAGTCCAAACTTGTTTCCATTTCCATTTCTAACTGCATTATCTGTTCCACTTTGTAATCTGAAATCGTTATGAGCATCTTTAAGAAGTCCATATCGTTTCTTTTCATCTTTATCTTGCAAAACTTCTGCAACAGTAAATGGGTATGGGTTCTTTGGTGCAGTATCTCCATCACGAGCATTTAGTTCTTCTCCACCATTAACAATAGGTGCAGCTATTAAGGTGAATCCTAAAGTTAGAGCAACTGCAGAAGATAATATTTTTTTCAATCTAACTCCTCCTCATAACATGTATAATAGAAAACTTTACAAATCTCAGGTGAAAAAAGCGCTTTCATATTGTTTAGAAACTCCTCCCTTCATAACAGTTAGAAACATAACCTTATCAAAAGCTCTCAATCTCCTAAAACTTGTCTTAACTTTATTCTACTACAGCATAAAAGTATAGTTTGTCGAAATTTGTCGTTAATTAATATTTTTTGATATTAATAAATATACATTAGAAAAAAAGTAAAAAAATTGAAAATAAGTGCTATTGGAAGTTGAAGAGAGAAAAATAGCATTGTTCTTTATAAAAAACAAGAACAATGCTATTTTTGACAATTAACTTGATTTACTGAGGTTTTCAATTGTATTTGTTTAAAAAAGATTTTTCGAGAGTATTAAAGAATAATCGCCTTCTTCAATTTCAGGATGATTAGGGTCTAGCAACTTTTTAAATGATTGAAATAGATACTTTATTTCGCTGTCTTCATTTACTAGCTCCATCCCGTGATTATAACTTTCTTCATCTTTATACCAAGCAATTTCAATCCATTTTGCAGGATTGGAATTGCTTTTTATATACATAAATTTGGAATCTAAGTATTTTTCATATATCTTAGCAGCTGTTTTTTGTATCTCTAAATATTCCTTTTCCTTGTCAGCCTGAATATGATACTGATATACTTTTACAAACATCATTTACACCTACCACCAACATTCAATTTAAGGTAATATAACAAATGCACCAAGAAGAGAATTAGAATAGTTCATATTAAATTGTTTGATTTATAATGCATTTAAAGCATCTGTAATCGTTTGGTCACCGCTTAACATTTCAAAGATTTTATAATATGTATTTTCATTTTCTACACATTCCACTAAAGTTTTAGCCACATCCTGACGTGAAATACTGCCCGATACATCTGATAATCTTTTTTCTATTCGAACTAATCCGTTACCATCTTCATTTGATAATCTGCCTGGTCTTACGATGGTATAAATGAGATCTTTTTGTTTAAGGACTTCATCAGCACGTTTTTTTGCATATAAATATGGCTTTAATGACTCTGGTCCTTTTTCTGGATTTTCTGTCCCTAATGAACTTAACATGACAAAACGTTTAACCCCTAATTTTTCAGCAATTTCACCAGCTTTAATGGCTCCTTCTTGATCTATTAAAATGGTTTGATCGTAACCAGTGTGGGCTCCAGATCCCGCAGCAAAGATGATTGCATCACATCCAGAATAAGCATGAGAAAAATCCTTCTCCAAATCACCGATTACTGCTTGTGCACCTAAGGATTCAAAATCAGAAAGCTGTTTTTCATTTCTTACCATAGCTACTGCAGCATATTTACTTTCTATAAGATGTTGAACAATATGTTTTCCAACTTGACCATTGGCTCCGATGACTAATACTTTTTTCAAAACGAAATTCCTCCTTTAAAATGTGAAACAACGCATATATAAATTGCTCCAAATTCGTTATAATATCCATTATATCCTTATAAGAAAAATATAGAAAATATTAGTAAAGAATCACTTTGTATTATAAAGAAGTATTTGATTACATCTTAAGGAGATTCTGGTAGGAGTTTTTGCTTTATATGAAAAATCCAAAATCTTGGGGAGTGATAACAATATGGTTGAAAGAACAAGAGTCATTGAAATCGTTCCTTATCATCCAGAATGGAAGATTGAATTTGAAAAAATAAAATCTATGATTTTAAGTTATATAAGTGATTTGATTATAAAAATTGATCATGTAGGAAGTACATCAGTTGAAGGATTAGCTGCGAAACCAATTATAGATGTAGATGTGGTGATTGAAAGTTATGATGTTTTGCCAGAGGTGATAGAACGATTAGCTAAGGAAGGTTTTCAACATGAAGGCAACCTAGGGGTTGAAGGGCGTGAAGCATTTAAACGCACTTTAGATGATGGGTACATGAAATATCATTTGTATGTGTGTCCTAAAGATGGCAAAGGGTATTTAGAGCATATTGCCTTAAGGGATTATCTTCGTGAAAATGAAACAGCAAGGGAGCAATACGCAGCATTGAAATATAAATTGGCTGAAGATCATCGGTATAATATAGATCATTATATTGAAGGTAAAAATGATTTTGTTACAGGTATTTTAAAAAAGGTTTTATAAATAATGGTTGTGGGCTTTTATCTTATTTGAATAAGGAGATAGAAATCATGAGTAAAGAAATAAAAATTGAAAAGTACAAAGAAACAGATATTAATGGGATTATTTCATTATTTTATGATACTGTCCATTCTGTAAATGCTCAAGACTATTCTCAAGAACAACTAGACGTATGGGCACCTAAAACTGATAAGGAGAGTAAATTGGAGATTTGGAAATCTTCTTTGAATCAGAATATTTCTTATGTTGCTAAAATAAATGACACTGTTGTATGTTTTAGTGATTTAACAATAACTGGACATTTATATCGATTATATGTTCATAAAAATGAACAGGGGAAAGGTATCGCCTCAGCTCTAGTAGATATACTCGAAGTTGAAGCAAAGAGAAGGAAAATTGAAGAAGTGGATACAGAAGCAAGTATTACAGCGAAACCTTTTTTTGAAAGACGAGGTTATGTTGTGATTAAATCTCAAACTGTAGAGCGGAATCATGTGGAGTTGACGAATTATAAGATGGTTAAAAAGCTATAAATTGTTTGTATAATTATAACGATTAGGAGAAATTCATGAATGGAAGAAGTCATTTTATCTAAGTACACTTCTGAGTGGGAGAAAGAATACAACCATGAAAAAGAGAAAATAACGAGAGTGCTACGACCTATTCAAATAGGAATAGAACATATAGGAAGTACATCGGTACCTGGATTAAAAGCTAAACCCACGATTGATATCATGGTAGGAATTAAGGATCTGAAAGACTTGAATCAAACCTACAAGGATGAATTGAAAAATATAGGTTATGAATATGTGCATCATCCGGATTTTCAAGAAAGATTATTTTTACGAAAAGGGAAGTGGCGTGCAGGGACTCATCATTTACATGTGTATAAACATAATGGTTCACACTGGCTATCTAATCTACTGTTTAAAAACTATTTAATTAAGCATCCAAAAGTACTGAGGAAATATCAATTACTGAAAGAGCAGCTATCGGATGTGCACAAAAATGATCGGGTTCAGTATACGAAGGCAAAGGAGCCTTTTATATTAAATATAATTGAATTAGCAAAGAAAGAGAATGATTGTCAGTGATTTTTTATGGGTCTGAATACGATAAAGGTCTTTTGATAACAAAGTCTTGAACGTAGTTTCTCTCTGATGAAAAAGATGTATTGGCATCTACTATATACATATAAACATGCAATGTTTTATTGAAGTAATTCTAAAATAGCTTGAGGGTTTTGTACTGCTTGTGCTAACAAGGACTGTGAAGCTTGAGATAGAATATTCATTTTAGTCATTTCCATCATCTCTTTAGCCATATTTACATTAATTATACGTGACTTAGCAGATGAAAGGTTTTCTTCATAGTTGATCGAAATGGATAATGCATGTTCTAATCGATTTTGATATGCACCCAACTTTGATCTTTCTGAAGACACCGTAGACAATGCTGAATCTATTTTGTCAAGCGATTCTTCTGCATTTTCTGCTGTTGATAAATCTATATGATCAATTCCTAATGTTAAAGTTCTGACATCAATAAGTTCAAGTGAAAATGAATCTTGAGCATTTGCTCCAATCTGCAGTGAGAGTGTTGGTTTTATTTGTTCTGTTATTGCTTCTTTTGTTCCCTTGAAAGCATATCCACCACGACCGATCATCATGTAATCATCACCAGTATATACTATATCTTCAATAGAACCGCCACTTACTGATAATCCATTGTTATTTTCTGTCCAGTTAATTCCATCACTAGACTCATATACATTATGATTGGAAGTAGCGATTAATTTGTTTCCGTCATATATAATACCAGTTGCTATAAAATCAATGTTATGAACAGACCAATTTTCACCATCTGGAGAGGTGAGAATTTCACTATGTGATGTAGCTATGTATTGATTGTCTGCCCAAATCACGTTGTTTATTTGACCAACAGCAATATTGGAGTTATCTGTCCAATTGATCGCGTCAACTGAAGTGAGAATGGTTCCATTCATACCAACTACAACATAATTTTCTCCGTTGGATGCAACACTATTTAATAATTCAGAAGTTCCTGATATTTGTTCGTTCCATGGACCAGTGGAACTATCAGATACTGCAATTAATCCTGAATCACCTACAGTTATATATTTTCCACCTACAAAATTAGAATCAAAAAAACCGCCATTGTTATTTTTAAAGTAGTATCCTATTCTTGTTACTCCATCAGGAGAGGTATATACGTGATTAGATTCTGTAATTAAAAAGTTTTCTCCATCCCAATTAATGCTATGAATGTTTAATCCATTAGGGTAGCCTAATGGATCAAACCAATTGTCACCATCATATGATTTAAGAAGTTGACCGTCATATCCACCTGCAATATAAAATTCTCCATTCCAATCAAGACTAAAGAATGTGGTATCTTCAAAGCCTGTGTAGTTACTATTCTCCCAAGTGATTTCATCTGAATAACCAATTACATTTGTTACTACTTCAACATTTAGTAGATCGATATTATTAAATTTAGTTTGATCTGCAGTACCATCAATATGTTGTAAACCTAGTGTAACTTCTTCCTGAATAGATTCACGATCTTCTTGAGTTAATGTATCATTGGATGATTGAATTGCAAGCTCTCTCAATCTTTGTAAAGAAGATTGTATAGATGCCAAACCACCTTCAGCAGTTTGGATTAATGAAACATCATCTTGAATATTTCTCTGAGCTTGCTGTAATCCTATAATTTGTGCCCTCATTTTTTCTGAAATAGCTAAACCTGCTGCATCATCAGAAGCACTGTTAATTCGAAAGCCAGAAGATAGTTTTTCATATGTTCCTGAGTATTTGTTGTTTAATTTTTTCATAGAATTGAATGTATTTATTGCAGTTAGATTGTGAGAAATGATCATGAATTAACACTCCGTTTAAAAGGGTATAATAAATATATCGGTAGTCAATAGTTAAAATATTAGTACTTTTGAACTATTTTTTATCAGGATAATAATAGAATCATTTTGATTATTTGGAATTTTGTTGTAAAGGTATAATGATAGTTTAGAAAAAGTTGTGATTTAATGGTAATATTAGCTTTTAAAGAGTGTGAAATAATGAAACATTTAAAGGAGTAAGAGTCTGCAAATGTATATCTTGGATGACTATTTACCTAGAGATAAACAGACTTTGAGAGAGTAGAGAATATAAAAAATTTGGATGATGATATTTTGATTACCATACTCCCAAATCTAATGGAATGGATTCAAGATATGAATTGGCCGATTGCTGAAGAAATATCATTGAGACTTGTAGATAAACCAGGAAAATATGGAAAAAAGACAGGGCTTGATAAGTTGGTACTTGATTTTTTAAATAATATATAATAAAAATATTTTTATTGGTAACAAGATACTAGATTTGGAGGAAGCCATATTATGATCGAAGGAAAAAACATTATACTAAGGACAATAAGGGAAGACGATCTTGATAAGATTATACAACTAACAAGTGATTTTTCTGAAAGAGGAGCATTCTGGCACTTTAGACTCCCTTCTCAAACAGCTTTTTATAAGCGATTTAATGAGACAGGTCTATGGGATGATCAATACGGTACAATGCTAATCACTGATAGAAATGAGAGGTTAGTTGGAGAGATTACTTATTTTCAAGGTGTATCTTATCTCCCTGGATATGAGATTGGTTATCAAATATATAAAAAAGAGGATATGGGAAAAGGGTATACAACGGAAGCACTTCGAATTTTTTCATCCTATTTATTTGAATTAAAGCCGATTGAACGACTTGAAGTTGTAGTTAATATCAACAATATTGGCAGTCGTATTGTAGCTGAAAAGTGTGGCTATAAGTTTGAGGGAATTAAAAGGAATGCCGTTTTTCAAGGCGGAGCATATCAGGATTTAGAATTATTGTCACTTCTAAGAGGGGAAAGTCCATCGTTATCTGAGGTTATGAACTTATAATTATTCATTATTACTAAAAAGGAGGGTATCACATTATGATCGAAGGAAAAAATTTAGTTCTTAGAACAATTCGAGAGGAAGACATTGCGGAGTTGTATAATCTAACTAGTAATCTAAATGAGAGAGGGGAATTTCTGACGCTTCATTTAATATCACAGACTGACTTTCAAAAAAAGTTTAAAGAAACAGGTTTTTGGGATGAGGAGCATGGTAAAATGCTTATTACTAATAAAGAAGGTAAGTTGCTAGGGGATATAGTATATTTTAAAAATGATAGATATATGCCAGGATATGAGATCGGCTATCAAATATATAAAAAAGAAGATATGGGAAAAGGGATTACTTCGGAAGCACTCCGTATTTTTTCATCGTATTTATTTGATTTGAAACCGATTGAACGTCTCGAAATCGTATTGAATGTCAACAACATTGGTAGTCGTAAAGTAGCTGAAAAGTGTGGATATATATTTGAGGGTGTAAAAAGAAAAGGGATCTTTTCAAGAGGAGTATATCAGGATGTTCAACTATTCTCTTTGCTAAGAGAAGAATGTCCATCTTTGAAAGATGTTCTAAATGATAAATAATTCAACTCATGTAAACTGGGATGGACATGCAATAAAGTTAACATGGTTTCCAACAGATCAATATCCTTCAATAGAAAAAGTTACTAGTGTCCATGGCATCTGTTTTTACGAAAATAAAATCTTATTAGTACATATAAAAGATAGAGGGTTTAATCATCCGGGAGGACACGTAGATCAAGGTGAAACTCCTGAACAAGCACTATTTAGAGAGATATATGAAGAAGGATATGTGAATGGTGAAAGTCAATATTTAGGGTTTATTGAAGTGAATCAAGAGCACAATCCTCAGTATGATCCTGAAGGTAAGTATCCTAGAATAGGTTATCAGTTATTTTACAAGGTGAATGTAACTGAATGTTTTCCATTTGCCCGGGAAAATGAATCTATCACAAGAATATGGGTTGAACCTAGTGAAGTACCTTTTGTTATAAATGATCACAAATTAGTGAATATCATTCTGAAAGAAGCTTTAGACAGATAAGTGTGTTGAAGTAAAAAAAATTACTTTAGAATGGAGGTTATATTGTGGAAAAATTTACATTCTTCTGGAGGACAGCATCTCCATTTTCACAGTGGCATAGATGTCATATTACAGTAGATGGAATTCTGTTTAATTGTGCAGAACAGTATATGATGTATAAGAAAGCGAAATTATTTGATGATCATCAAATTGCTGATAAAATACTAAAAAGCTCCTCTCCAAGTGAACAGAAGAAATTAGGAAGAAAAGTGAAAGGTTTCGATAAAGACGTTTGGGAAGCAAATTGCAAACAGGTTGTATATGATGGAAATTATGCGAAATTCACTCAAAACAAACAACTTAAACAAAAGCTGTTGGAAACGAAAGGAACTACTATTGTAGAAGCTAGTCCAGTTGACCCGATTTGGGGAGTTGGATTAAGTGAAGACGATCCAAGAATATTAGATCGCAAAACATGGAAAGGTACTAATTGGTTAGGGGAAATATTAACGCAAGTAAGGGAAGATATCATTGCAAAAAAAGAATAATCCGTCGCTATACAAAGGAAGTGATCATACAAAATGCTAGGTGAAAGTTTGTTGTTATCGGAAAAAATTGCCTATCTATCTTTATATTATCTAGCAGTAGCTAATATATTTGCTTTTGCGAATTTTGCTTTTGATAAACATAAAGCGATAAATCAGCAATATAGAATTCCAGAAAGAAGGTTGTTTATTACTGCTTGTTTAGGTGGAGGAATCGGAGCGTTAATCGCAATGAAATTCCTAAGACATAAGACATTAAAAAGTAAATTTCGTTACGGTATACCAGCGATTACAATACTTACATATTCATGCATAATTGTTTTACAAAATGTTTTAAGTGATGAAATATTGCCCTATATGTCATCTTTATTTGATAAAGCGGAAGGTGGAGGTTTGCTTTTTATTCTTTTATATCCTTTTATAGAAGGTAGAGGGGAAATAGGTCTTAGTGTATATTGGTCATCCGTTTGGACGATTATTGCTATTATTTTGTATCTATCGATCACTTACGTTCTTCTCTTAAAGAAGATTTCACCCTGGTATCGAATATTGTTATATTTCATCAATGCTTATGTTTTTATATGGATGGGATTTGAATGTGTAATTGGAGTATTAAACTCTGATTCTTTATTAAAAGCTATCATACTATTATCCTTACCATTTACATTAGGGTTTACAATAGATTTTGCAAAAGGTTTTGCAAGAGGAGTTTCTAGTGAATTGTAGAAAGAATAATAATTTTTTATAAAGGTGCATTTCTCTAATAAGAGATGTGCCTTTATTCATGAATAGGGGGATATCCCAGTAGTAATTCAATCTTTCATAACCGCATGTCAGTATTTTTAGTAGATTAACAAGTTAGATGCATGAAGTGATGAAGCTACAACGCATTAAAGTAATATATTGTAAAAAAGACCATTAATATGGAAAATAATGATTGACCAGTAGATAGTCTTAATTTACAATATAAGTAATTAAAGGCAAGGATGAGTAGTTATATTTTATAAAATGAAAGGGCTTACAAAATAGCTAGAGGATTTGCATCTTCTAAGGGGCTATATGAGTAGATGAAAAGAAAATGTAATGTGTACATGTTCTTTTTTTCTGCCAAAAAACGTATTTATTAAATATGTAATCATTGTTTGTAACCTCTTGCCTTTAAGGAATAGTGGTTTATTTGGGGGTGTTACGTTCAACTGGAAAGAAGTCTGTATCCAAATGAAACTAACCAAAAAAGAGGTGATCTATTTTGAAATACGCGAACATAAAAACAGCTTTACCAGGACCAAAATCAAAAGCAATAATGGATAAAATGGAACGTTTTGTTGCTGAAGCAAAAGTCAAAAAAAGTCTAGTTCCCTCTATTATTAAAGAAGCAAAAGGTGCCGTGATTAGAGATTTGGATGATAATACTTTTATTGACTTGGCAGGTGGAGTGGGCTCTTTAAATGTAGGGCACAGCAATCCATTAGTAATTGATCAAATTACCAGAACGGCTAAAAAATATACTCATACGGATTTTACAGTTATTCCTTACGAGCCATATATTGATCTGGCAGAACAGCTTTGTTCGAAAGCTCCAGGGACATTTCACAAAAAAGCTTGTTTTTTAAATTCGGGTGCTGAAGCGGTTGAGAGTGCTATAAAAATTGCTAGAAAGTACACAAATAAAAAGGCAGTTATTTGTTTTGAAGGTGCATTTCATGGTAGGACATACATGGCATTATCTTTAACTAGTAAAGTGAGACCTTATAAAGCGGAGATGGGTCCTTTTTCCTCAGAGGTATATCGAATTCCTTATCCATATGTCTATCGCTGGCCTAGTTTTCCAAGTGAAGAAGAAGTATGTGAAATAGCTATGAAACAATTGAAAAATGTATTTGAGTACAGAGTTTCGGCAGAAGAAACAGCGGCTGTGATTATAGAGCCTATTCAAGGTGAAGCAGGATTCATTGTGCCTCCTAAACAATACTTAAATCAGGTTCAACAGTTGTGTAAAGATTTAGGGATTCTATTTATCGTTGATGAAGTACAGACGGGAATTGGAAGAACTGGGAAGTTTTTTGCCTCAGAACATTTTGGATTAGAGCCTGATTTAATTACAATAGGGAAATCTATTGCTGCAGGAATGCCACTATCAGGTGTATTAGGAAAAGCAGAAATTATGGATGCTGCTGGTGATGGAGCAATTGGTGGAACTTTTGTAGGGAATCCAGTTGCATGTTCTGCAGGGCTTGCTGTATTGGATACGTACGACCAGTTGGATTTAGGAGATAAAGCAATCAAGATAGGAGAAAAGATTAGAGCAACTTTTGAATCTCTATCTAAAACAAGCTCATTAGTTGGTGAAATCAGAGGTGTAGGAGCTATGGTTGCAATTGAACTAGTCAATGACCATGCTACGAGGGAGCCCGCTTCGGAACAAACAACTAAAATCATTCATGAATGTGTTCAACGAGGTGTCATTTTATTCAAGGCAGGAATCTACGGTAATGTATTAAGGTTCTTATGTCCTCTAATCATTACAGAAGACCAATTGGATGAGGCGCTAGCTATAATTACTGAAGTTATTGTATCAGTTGAGACGGTTCAATCATAGATTGATATTTAAAGATAAAAGGGTGGTTATAATGATGAATAATAAAGTGATCAAAGTAAGCAATTTTATTGATGGACAATGGGATGATTACAATGAGAATACAATTACAAATGTGAATCCTGCAACTCTAGAGCATGTATCCACTGTAAATATTGCAGCAGAAGCGGATGTGCAGCGTGCGGTTGAATCTTCTAAAATAGCGTTTAAAGAATGGTCAAGTTTTCCACCCCCAAAAAGAGGAGAGATCCTGTATAAAATAGCTGAGGAGCTAAAGAAGCGAAAACAAGAGTTAAGTGAGCTTATGACTTTAGAAATGGGGAAAGTAATCACAGAGTCTGAAGGAGAAGTTCAAGAGGCCATTGATATGGCCTATTATATGGGAGGGGAAGGAAGAAGGTTAACTGGAGAAGTTGTACCTTCAGAACTTCCGAATAAAATGGCGATGGCAGTAAGAGAACCATTAGGAGTCATTGGTGCTATTTCAGCATTTAATTTTCCAATTGCTGTTCCCTCGTGGAAAATATTCCCTTCTTTAATAATTGGAAATACTGTTGTTTGGAAACCTTCACCGAATACCTCAGCTACTGCTGCTGCTTTTGTAAAATGCATGGTGGATGCAGGATTACCTAAGGGTGTAATCAATCTTATAGTTGGAGGGGATGGGGATGTAGGTCATACGCTAGTAACACATCCTGATATTTCCTTAGTTTCTTTCACTGGCTCCACTCATATAGGGCAAAAGGTTTATCAATCCTGTGCATCAAATCATAAGCAAGTTTCGTTAGAATTAGGTGGGAAAAATGGCATTATCGTGTTGGAAGATGCTGATTTGCCCTTAGCAGCTCGTGCCATTGCATGGGGAGCATTTGGTACAACAGGTCAGCGATGTACTTCAACAAGTCGAGTTATAGTTCAAAAATCTGTTCTCGAGGAACTTACACCATTATTATTAAAGGAAGTCTCTCTTTTAAAAATTGGAAATGGAATAGATCACGAAGTAAATGTAGGTCCATTAATTAATAGTGAAGCTATAAAAAGAGTGGAGGACTACGTTGCACTAGCAAAAAAGGAAGGTATAGAGATTCATTGTGGAGGGAATAAGATTGGTGAGGAAGGGTACTTTTTCGAGCCAACTGTCATAGGTCCGGTATCTCCTTCAAGTAAATATGCAACGGAAGAAATTTTTGGCCCGATATTATCTATCATCTCAGTGGATACATTTGAAGAGGCAATTGAAGTAAATAATTCTGTGGATTATGGATTATCTTCAGCCATTTTTACTAGAGATTTAAGTAAAGCCATGAAAGCCGTTAGAAGAGTAGATACAGGAATCGTATATATTAACCACAGTACTTCGGGTGCTGAAATTCAGATGCCATTTGGTGGAACCAAAAATACTGGAAATGGAAAACGTGAAGCGGGGCAAGCGGCTTTGGATACCTTTTGTGAGTGGAAAACAATTTACATCGATTACAGTGGAGATTTGCAAAGAGCTCAAATTGATGTTGATTTTTCATAATTAGGAATTAATCTGAGTACTTTTCATTAGTATTTTAATTACTAGAACATTAGTAATGCCACTATAGTATAGATGACTTACCGGCCATCGTACTTGGTGGCTTTTTTTCTTTGATGAACGCATTCTTTGGTAAATAATAGAACTATCGACTTCCAATGCCTACCTTTAATTAATACGCTAGAAAACATAGTGAAATTGATCTATGTTATATTTCATTGTTGGGTTATGAGGAAAGTATGCGAAAGAACTTAAGCCTATTTTATAAAGATATGATTTACTTGCCTATAACATATTATTTATACAGCATATTGGCTTATTATGATGGCGAAAGAATGGAGTATTTTGAAAGTGAATCTCCTGGTTATATCGCAGAGTCCATTCAAGGGCAAGACAATAAAGAGAAATGGTCTGACTTATGGTATATTTTCATACCTAAACAATTTAATAAAACATTAGCTCAATTTAATGAGATGGATTTTGAAAAGTATGCAAACCTAAAAAAAGATTCTAGCCTGGACAAGTTCGGTCAATGGTATTTAACTAACATTACTCCTATATGAAGATAGATTCAATAAAGCGAAAATTTGATTTTTCAGTTGAATCATAATATTATCTGAAAGATCGGCTAGATAAATATTAATGTATATTATGTGTAAATACAAAAAAATTATTACCAAAAAATAAAATATGAAAAAGCGGTAACTCTTTATTAGAGTCACCGTTTGTATTTTATTCAAGTAAATTTTAAAAAGTTTTTTACTTATATAAAATGCATTTTATTCTGATGGAAAACTCTGTGGTTCTTGTACTCCCGTTCTTTCTTCAATTAACATCTTTATATCTGTTGCCTTACTTAACTCCTCTAATTCTTGTTCTGCTTCTTCTTTAGTTTCAAAAGATTGAATTTCTATATAAAACAGACCACTTTCATCTTTTAGTACTCTTGATTTATCATAACCAATCGTATACAGCTTTTCTTCTGAACTAGCTGCAAAAAATCCTTTAACATAAGACTCAGTTCTTAATGAATATATTTTCTTTTCCTCAACTTTTTCATCTTCTTTTAATGAAATGACTAAGCTTGCAGGGTCCTTTCTTTCTTCTATCTTATATTCCACAGGTCGATCGAACTCAATTACAAATCTCATACAAGAATCATCAAAAGTGACCAGTTTATAAATATCCTTCACATATTCACTTTCTAGTATTTTATTGAAGTCCTCTTCAGCTGAAAAATTTCTAGCTCCACAAATCTCTAGGGTCATAGCATATGGAATTTCATCATATCTTACTTCATATGCTGGTACATCACTTTGCAACATATCACCTTGTGAGAAGTTGATCACAATATTTTCGTATCCGTCTTTTTCAAAAGAATCTAATCCACTTATATCAGACCCATCTGTTATTGTTCCGCCATCAGATTTACCATTATTAAATTGAAGGACTTTTACTAATTGCCCCATATAAGGTATATTTTCTAGTGATTGGCCAAAAGTAGGTGATAGGTTCACACTTGCCGTTAATAACGCTAAACCTAGAACAAAGCTAGCACATATATTTAGAAACTTATTACTACTTCTTTTATTCATTTTAGTTCTTCCCCTTTCGATTCCTGTTTGTACGACATTATTAAGTTCAGAAGGAATTTGGATCTCTTTGTATTCTTTTTGTAATTCATACAAATTTTTTTTATCCATATCATTTACTCCTTTAAAGTAATATTCATTTCGTTTAATGCTCTATATAGAGTAGACTTTATAGTACTTACTGGCGATTCTAATATTTTCGCAATTTCCTCTAGTTTCATATCTTCAAAAAACCTTAAAATGATGACTGTCTTTTGCTTTTCATTTAATTTCTCAATTGCTTCTTTTACTTCTACTGTTTGGTGAAAATTGTCATTGTTAAAATCACTTGTTTTTTCAATGAATTCCATGTCCATTGATACAACCTTATTATTTTTCTTTATAAAATCAATTGATGTATTAATCAAAATTCTAGTTAACCAAGTGTTTTCATATTGAATTTTTTTTACTTTATGATAAGAAATATAAGCTTTATATACTGTTTCTTGAACTATATCTAACGCATCATCTTTATTTTTCACATAACTATATGCAATTCTATATAGTTTCTCTTGGTTTTCATGTATCAAGGACAGAAAGCTTTCTTCCTTTTCTCTAAGTAATTTGTTTTTGCTGAAACCAATAGCCATTTTTACACTCCTTTTATTTTGTTATTGAAATTTCAATGTTACTAATTAGACTGAGAACTAGTTCATTTAGTCTCAAATTTTTGTTTTAAAAAAGTTTCTAATTATTTCCATGATTGTTGAGCCGTTTCATTTTAGGTGGAAAATAAATTTTGATATCTGATAAAGTTTCATTTAGGAGAAGTGAGAAAGAAGCTAATAGAAAGTAGAGGTATTTATATATTAATGAGATACAATAAAGGGAGGAGAGTTCTGTCAAAGTATTTCTAATTAGAGTAAATTAGTAAACTGTTTATTCTGAATAGCCTTCTCCATTATTCGTATTGCTTCTTCGTTTTGAGAGAGCATATTATAAAGACCTGCTAAGTATTGATAATCTTCAAACGTTCTTAAAGGTTTTTTTAATTCTTTCTTTAAGGTTCTTTTAAGAACAGAACGGCTAAGTATTTCTTCTCTTTTGGGAAATAATTTATTCATTAGAAACTCTCCTAGAAGAAATAAAGGTATAAAAAATAATAAAACCCACCAGCCAAAGCTTTCCCAAAAAATGTCGGCTAATATATATATGATTAATAACCATCCACCCACTAATAACCAGTATAGGAATTTCATGTATAACTTCCTTTTTCATTATTTTTATAATCATATTATGATATAATTCTTTCTTATTCATACTTCAACAATTATTAGTCATTTTGTTATTTTAGATCAGCATAGCTTGAATCTTTCAACTCTATTGCTGTAAAATTTATATGTTATTTAATTAGCTAGTATTGTTAGTTAATCATGACTAAATGTATAATAAAAAATTAAAGAGAGAAGTGGAGGGTTTTTATATGAATATTAAATTAGATGATTTAACTGGACCTGAAATACGTGACTTAATAATGGAGCATCTTCATAGTATGACTTTACATTCTCCACCAGAAAGTATACATGCTCTAAATCTTGACGAATTAAAAAAACCAGAAATTACTTTTTGGAGTGTATGGAAAGAAGAGGAATTACTTGGATGTGGAGCACTTAAAGAACTAGATGGTCAACATGGAGAGATAAAATCAATGCGAACGTCTTCATCACATTTAAAGAGAGGGGTTGCAAGAAGACTCCTTCAACACATTATTGAGGAAGCTAAGCAACGTGGTTATCAGCGTTTAAGTCTGGAAACAGGATCAATGGATGCTTTCGAACCAGCAAGAAATTTATATGTAAGTTTTGGGTTTGGATTTTGTAAGCCGTTTTCAGATTACATAGAAGACCCAAATAGCGCATTTATGACAAAGGAATTATAATTTTGTAGTTAACTTAGCAAGTCAAATGGAATCTACTCGGAAATCCCATGATTTGAGTTTGTTAATGAAATATATATGAAAAAGCACAAATAAACTCTGACAGGTTCTAAGTCAGAGTTTATTTTATTTAGATGATTTGAATTATCTAATTGCTAGTATATTTTATACTCTATTCCTCATTAAGCACGATTCTTGACAATTCTTCTGCAACAACATTCAAATTGTGGCTGATATTATTAATAACTATAATTGTAACTTTTTCTTCAACATATCGCAGAACTAGAGATGTATAACCTATCGTACCACCGGAAAATAGTACATATTTTTTATTTAGATTCTCTCCTGATGTACACCCATAACCGAATGGATCAAAATAGGATCGATGCATTTTTTCAATTGAGCTTGCCATAAGTAATTTGTCAGTGTATAAAACTTGGTCTAGTAGAGCCAAATCTTGAACTGTTGAATACATTTCTCCAGACGCATATAAATTAGTAGAATGGATTACAGGTATTTTTTGTAGTTTGGATTCTACCCATTCATAACCTTCGGCTAAGTTTCCCCCTCCTGTAGCACTTTCTGGAAATCCAGTTTGATCCATATTCAAAGGTTTTAAAATATGTTGATCAATATAGTCTTGATAGGGTTGTCCTGTGACTTTCTCTATGATAAGCCCTAACAATATGTAGTTAGAATTTGAATATTCACTTTTTTCACCTGGTTCGAAATTTAAAGGTTTATCTATAAAAAGGTCCAAAATCTGTTCTACACTCATTCTTTGAGTAAAGGTATCTAGAAAGTCTTCTGGATCAAAAAAATTAGGAACGCCTGAACCATGTGCTAATAGATGGTGAATGGTGATTTTGTTGCTATGTTCATATTCAGGGAAAAAACGTTCACAACTTTCATGTAGATCTAATAAAGCTTTTTCATGAAGCATCATTATTGCAATTGCAGTGAATGTTTTGGTGATGGACCCAACATAATATTGAGTATTGCTTTGATTTGGTATATGATCTTCAAAATTAGCCATACCAATACCACCACTACCAACAACTTCACCATCTTTTGAAATGAAAAAGGCTCCATTAAATTGTTGACGTTCAGATAAATCGGTCAAATATTGGTTTATTTTATGTACCATACACATTTCCCCTTTAGACTAGATTTAAATTTAATATAGTCAAACTATGGTAGAGTGTCAACAATTGAATTTCCAAATGTAAGTTTTGAAAAATGATTGACAATGGAAAATTATAGATTTAAAATATGAGTACACTCATTAATGAGTGCACTCATATTTATGTATTTCATTATTCATCAAAGTTTTATTAGATCCATGTTTGGTGAAATAAAGAATGATTGTGGGAATTAGAAGGAGGAGAAACTCAAATGATGAACAAATTTTTTACTTTTGTATTCCGTGTTACTACAACAAAACCAAAAACAGTATTAGTTATCTGTCTTATGGTGACTGTTTTAATGGGATTTGCATCCGCCGGTTTAAAAATGGAGATGAGCTGGGTTGGACTCACACCTAAGGATCATCCGTCTGTAAAGCAGTATGATGATATCTTGGAACATTTCCCAACTTTAAACAACCTTATTGTCATTGTGGAAGCGGAGGATCCATTACAACTTGATCAAGCAGTTGATGTTGCCAAGGAAAGGTTGCTTCTACTAAATGAATATGTGAAAAGTGTTTCTTCTGAGGTGAATGAAGAATTTCTTATTGAAAATGGTTTGATGTTGATGGATGAAAATACAATTGAAATGACTGGGTTTGGGTTGAGTGATCCTAATTTAAAAAGTTATTTATCTTTTTTGAACATGAGCTACAACGGAATATCAGATCAAATAAATAATGGAAATGTACTGACAGAACAAGAAGAGAAGGGGATCACAGCATCTTTAATTGGGCTGGATTGGTTTTTTTACTCTCTGCTTGATATGGATCTAGAATTATTAAATACAGGTGTGAATCGGGTAGTTTTTGGTGATCCGTATACAAGGTCTATTGATGGTACTCAAGTATTGATGATGATTCAGCCAACATTTGACATTATAGATTTTGAGAAAGTAGCTCCCGGTGTGAATGTTATAGTAGATGAATTGATTCAGATTGAAAACGAAATGCCCGGGGTTAGTTATGGATTAACCGGAATGCATGTTGTTGCTAAAGACGAGTTAGAAAGCACAGAAAAGGATACGATGTTGACTTCTGGAGTTGCTGTGATAGGAATATTAATTTTACTTTATGCAGCATTTCGTATGATTTCTGTCCCGATCTTGGCGTTTATACCACTTTTTATCGGGGTAATATGGGATTTTGGGTTGGTTTCTTTAGTGATTGGAAAATTAAATATGGTCACAGTTTTTACATTCGTAATCCTAATTGGGCTTGGGATTGATTTCTCACTCCATCTATTAAGCGGATTTACAGAAAAAAGGAGCAAAGGAGCAGATAAAAAAGAATCCATAGAATATACGCTTTTAAAAGTTGGACCAAGTATTTTGATAGGAGCACTATCAACAGCCTTCGCTTTTTTTGTCATGATGACTAGTTCATTAGATATGTTGAAGGAGCTAGGTTTTGTAATGGGATCTGGAATATTAACTACGGTTCTAGCTGTGTTTCTTATCCTACCCTCCATACTACTTTTGGGTAAACAAAAAAATATTTCTAAAGTGAAAGGCGAATATAAAGTACTAGGTAAATTAGCAGCTTATAGCCATCGTAATCGTTATATTATGTTATGTGCTGTTATCGTTTTGGTTGGAATTGTAGGGTTTAAGTCTACAGACAATGAATTTGATCTTAATATGCTGAATTTAGAGCCAAAAGGGTTAGAATCTATTGAATTATTGAATAAAATGAGTGAGGATTTTGGATTAAGCTCTGAAGGGCTGCTAGTTGAAATGGATAGTTTGGAAGAAATTTATGAATTAAATGAAGAGTTACAAGCTGAGGAATCTGTTTCTGCCGTACTGAGTATCGCCGAAATATTACCTAAAGCCGAGGTGCAAGAACAACGGTTGGAAGCCATTCATAATATAGAACAATTTCTTTCTAATCCAATACCTTATTATGCTGCATCAAAAGAGGAGTTTCTACAGGGAATTGCAGGTATTGAACATACAATGCAAACTTTCTATGAACAAACAGAGTCAGGTCGATTAAAACAAGCAAGTAAACTATTTCTAGAAAATGATGATAAACCTTCAAATATAACACTGCTTAAAGAGCAGATAAAAAACATGTCTACAGAACAGTTTGAACAAATTCAATTTGACTTTTATACACTTCTTCAGAAGAAAAGTCAGCAAATGATGGATGCTACAATACTTGAGGTTGATGATTTGCCAAATGATTTGAAATCTCAATTAGTAAGTGAGGATGGGGAGCATTTTTTACTGACGGCATACCCGAACTTTAACATATGGGAAGAGTTGAAAAATGAAAAAGGGAATATTTTCATACAAATGTTACAAGAAAAGGATCCTAGATTTACAGGTACGCCCGTATTTATGAAGGCTTTGTATGATTCTGTTAAAGGTGAAATTGTAAAAACAGGAATCATCGTTTTAGCTGCATTATTTTCAATTTTACTCCTACATTTTAGATCTTTTAAGTATGCATTAATGGCTTTCATTCCTCTAATCATGGCGTTAATACTTACATCTGGTATGATGGGATGGCTGGGATTGAAATGGAATATCCTTAATGTTTTAGCATTGCCTCTCATTATTGGAATTGGGGTGGATGATGGAGTACATTTACTGCATCGTTACAAATCTACCAATCAGTCTTTAATTGAAGTGTTTGCAAGTGTTGGGAGAGCAATACTCATCACTACGCTGACAACGATGATAGCATTCGGATCTTTAATGCTTGCAAGTTATCGAGGGTTATCTTCTTTAGGAACAGCACTATTTATAGGAGTTGGGTTTGCATTTTTACTATCGGTCATTGTACTTCCAATCTTTCTTAAAGAAAGAGAAGTCTCCTCAATTAAAATAGACAACGCAAAAAATGATGCCAATTCAGCACATTAAGCGTAATGATAAAACACATTTGCGAATGATAAATAAATTAAAATGCACCCCTATAAAAGTTTCTCTATTATGGAGAAGCTTTTGTTTTATTTTTTATGTTCTATAATTAAAATATTTTCGATCCATATGTTTCACCCTTAACTTGAATCAGTTATGATATAAAGATAAGTGCCTCATATTTGAGAAGGGAGTTTTCACTATATCAGGAATTAGAGAGAGTAAAAAACAATTAACGAGAGAGAAAATTATTCAAGTCTCAAAAGAGTTGTTTTTAACTCATGGTTACGACGGGACTACAACAAAGAAAATTGCTCAAAAAGCTGGGATTGGGGAAGGAACGATTTTCAATTATTTTGGTTCAAAATTAGAAATTTTATATGCTTCTATGATGGATGAAATCTCAATGAATGAAGGGGTAAATATAGAAAACACTGCAGATATGAACCTCACTGTTGAGGAGGCGATATTAAAATACATTGATCAATTTTCTGAGGGAATGCGTTTATTTGATAAGTCATTTATGCGTGAAATTATCGTAGGTTCGCTCAACCAATACAAAACAAATCCCGAATTTTTAGAAATGATTGTGCAAAATGATTACCAATCCATTGGTGAAATAGAACAGTTGCTGCTGAAATATAAAGGAATAGGTGTTTTTACAGAGGATTATGATACAAAGGAAGCGGCAGAAATCGTAACAAGTGCAATCGTATTTGAATATATTAGTTATTTTTATATTGAGGAAAAATCGTTTGAAGACTGTTATGAGGGCATCAAAAAGAAATTGCATGTTTTATTTCACTGGACTGTAAAAGAAAAATAGATTTTAATAGACCACGATTCACTGTGGTTTATTTTTTTTGCTTGATGGATTTAATATCCAATTGAAGCAAGTTTTGATATGATTATGCTATTGAACAAATTTAAAGCATCTATTGAACAAACAGGGAGTGACTGGTGAATGTATAAGGCAATTATTTTTGATTTAGACAATACACTATTAAACTATCATTTATCACGTTTCAACATTCCGTAAGACTCTCTCTTCTATATGAGGGAAATAACGGACTGTAATCACCTGATAAGTTCAACTAACTTTCAGCGGGGATATAATACCCCCACTGAAAGAAAGGTTCCCTTTATGTGAAACAGAGTCTTTGAAAAAGGTATGTCATAAATTTGATCTTCTTAACGATGTAAATCCTTGGGAGTCTTTTTGGGAGATATATCAGAAATATAATTCTCATTATTGGAAGCATCGTCAAGAACTGAATTTAAACCGTGAAGCAATACTTGAACATTCATTTGAAAAAACATTAAATAAACTTAACTTTGAAAAATTACTAAGCAAGTCATTAGCAGATCATTATTGGAGTTATTTTTGCAGTACATATTATTATGAAGAAAATGCGATAGAATTGATTAGTTACTTGCATCCAAAATATTCACTTGGACTTATTACGAATGGATATAGTGACTCTCAGAGGAAAAGGTTAGAAGTCAGTGGATTGATTCCATATTTATCATCCATTGTCATCTCAGATGAAGTAAAAGTTATGAAACCAAATAAACAGATCTTTGATATTTCATTTACGCAATTAAACAGATTAAATGATGAGGTTTTATACATCGGAGACTCTATATTACATGATTTTCAAGGAGCAAAAAATGCTGAGATTGATTTTTGCTTTTACAATCGCAATAACTTAAAAATAATTGGACATGAGGAACCGAAATATATAATAAATTCATTAGAGGAATTATTTAATATATTGTAGGTGAAAAGGAGATGTTATGAAATTTATAAGCGCAAAATATATCATTCTACTAGCTATTAGTATAAGTATTTTGTTTCTTTTAAATATATTTGGGACTTATACCAAAACACCTATTGAAGCTATTGAAGAAGTAAGAGATGAAATCGGATTTATTTTACACGAGATGGATGTAGATGGCGATAAAATACTGATGTATTCAAGAGATACGGGTGAAGAGAGTCAGCAACTCAATGTTGATTTTGTTAAAAAGTCATGGATGGGATGGACACGGGGTTATGGTGGGAGCGGTTCGATTCCTAGTTATTCAGAAAATAAATTTTTTATGGATGTAGATTCTATATCATCTATGTATTTTCCTAGTACAAAAGACACGCCGATTGGAGATACTCCTTTTCCTATGTTTGTTGGAGTGCTTAATAACCCTAATATTGAAACTATAACAATGCTAAGTCATTTAACAGGTGAGGAGCAGACTGTGAACTTAGTTCAAGGATCTGGGTATAGAATTTGGTATTTATTTGTGACAAAAGAAGACGGGTATGAATTTACTATGAAGTTATTATCCAGTAATGGAGATATTGTTTATGAAGAGGATATAAATGAAGAATTTCTCTTTGAATTGGATGGAGAGTAGACAAAAAAGCAAAAATTACATTAGGAGGTTTCATTTCCATGCATATAAGGTCTTATGGTCAAGATCCATCTAGAGCAGCGGTCATTCATGGCGGTCCTGGAGCGCCCGGTACAGTTGCAGCCATTGCTAGAGTGCTTTCTGAACATATTGGAGTGTTAGAACCCATACAAACAAAAACAACATTAGAAGGACAAATTTCTGAATTGTTTGAAACATTAAAAGCATATGCAGACAAACCAATAACATTGATTGGACACTCATGGGGAGCGTGGTTAGCATATCTTACTGCTTTGAGACATCCTTCTATAGTAAAAAAACTAATTTTGGTTGGCTGTCCTCCATTTGAACAAAAATATGTTCCAAGTCTAAGAGAAAACAGATTGAAACGATTGAGTAATGAGGATGCAAAAGAATTTAAGCTGATAATAGAAGAGCTTAATTCACCTAGTTCTACACATAATAAGAATAATTACGTTAGATTAAGTGAGTTAGTTACTGAATCTGATAGTTTTGATGTATTGAACAATCAACAGGAAGATCAAGATAAAGTAATTGTAAAAAGTAATGAATTTATTCCTGTCTGGAAGGAAGCTGCAGAGTTAAGAAAAATGGGGTTACTTATAGAATATGCAGATCAACTTCAATGCCCTGTTGCAGCAATACATGGTGATCATGATCCACATCCATTCGAAGGAGTGAAGAAACCTTTAGAAAATGCACTAGATGATTTTCATTTTTATTTATTAGAGAAATGTGGACATTCACCATGGAAAGAGAGATTCGCTAAAGATTCATTTTATAACATATTAAAACAAGAAATCATTTAAGTAAATTTAAAATACAAGGAGGTATACATAATGGAAGTTGAATTAAAAACAAGCAATACAAACATTATGAAAGTGATTCCTGTAGTAGAAGGCACAAATATGATTAGTATTCCAGAATGGATGATGGTGAAAAATCAAGTTCATTATTTTTCACCAAATGAGCAAACGCCAAGTATAATTACAGGTTTAGGAGTAAGGGAACAACTTTCTTATGAGGATTTGAGAAATGCAGCAGGAGAAACTGCCAGATTTGTGAAAAAAATGAACACAGAAGCTTTGCAAATTTCTTTTGAATTTGTGAAAGAAACGAAGCTGGAATTAGAAAAGGTAATTACTGCTTTTGTAGAAGGCTGGATTTTGGGAAGGTGTGAGTTTCAAGTGTATCGTACAGAAGTGAAAGAAATTTTACCAAATAGATTAATTGTGAATCTAGAAAAAACAAAAGAGATTGAAAAAGCAATCCAGGTAGGCATTATGAATGCTAACAGCCAAAACTTTGCTAGAGATCTATGTAATCTGGACCCCAAAAATTTAAACCCAGATGCTTATGTTGAGAAAATAAAAGAACAATTTGAAGGTCATGAGATAAATGTACATATTCATGAAGAGAAGAAACTAGAGGAAATGAAGATGAATGGAATCCTCTCTGTAGGGAGAGGCAGCAGGTATTCATCTTACTTAGCGGAAATACAACTATGCACTGATCCTACTCAACCTCATATTACTTTAATAGGGAAAGGCGTTACCTTTGATACAGGGGGCATAAACCTTAAGAAAGGTAGACTTTTGAGTGGAATGCGTGTTGATATGGGAGGTTCTGCAGCTGTTTTTGGAGCAGTGGAATTGTTGAAACTAAGAAATGAACCAGTAAATATTACTGCATTATTGCCTATTGTTGAAAATACACCCGATGCAAATGCTTTTTTACCAGGTGAAGTTATACATTATTCAAATGGTTTACATGTGCAAGTCGGTAATACAGATGCGGAAGGGCGACTTATAATGGCAGATGCTTTACTTTACGCAGAACGCTTCAAATCTGAAATTATTATTGATATTGCCACGCTAACGGGCTCAATTTATTCAGCATTGGGGTATAAAATGGCTGGTGTATATGGAGATGAAGAAGTAACAGAAAGCTTGAAACAAATCGGCAATGAATTAGGGGAATACGTTTGGCAAATGCCTTTAATTGAAGAGTATGAACAAATGTTAAACAGTGAATATGCCGACATATCAAACAATACAACGATGACCCAAGCAGCTCATATTACTGCTGCATTATTTTTAAGAAAGTTTGTTCCCCAAGTGAAATGGGCACATATTGATATGGCAGGAACAGCAGAATCACCAATAACAAAGGGATATCATATTAAGGGTCCTTCGGGTTTTGGTGTTCGTCTTTTGGCAGATTTCATTATAAACCATAATAAATAGCTGCTCGTAAGAGTATGATTGAAAACATCATTGCAAAAGCAGGCAACCTGGTTTTGCATTTGCAATTTACAAAGGGGATAGCTGTTATGCATCATTTTTTGATTGGACAACATGGAAGTTTTGATTATCACAAATTTAAAAGGGATTTTAAGGACGATTTTTATGGTATAGAAGCTTGTCTATTTTCTGGGCAAAAAGATACTTTGAACTTATTAAAAGAATCTAAAGAGAGAGGATTTCAAATTGGAGTACACTTTCCATTTCGATCGGAGAATGTGAAAGTAAGGGATGCTCTGTTTTTAGATCAAAACGAAAAAACTAGAGAGAAAGCCTATAGATGGATACAGGAGGAGTTGGAGTTTTTAACCTCTATGAATCCCTCGTATGTATTATTTCATTATCCAAAGCCTGTTTTATTAGATGATAGAGTAGATTGGAGCAATTGGCGTTTTACTGACCCAAGTGAGTTTGTGTTTGAGAGCAGCTATTCCTTGGATGAATTAATAGAGCACAGTGAGTCCTTATTTCAGTGGCTTACTGAGAAAAGTGAGGAGTTTCATTTTACACCTATATTAGAATTCGATGGATTAAATCGTTACGTATACGAGACTGATTTCCTTGAAAAATTATTTGAAAAATACAATCATGTTAAGTTATGCCTTGATACAGGTAGATTACATTTTCAAGATAAACTAGATCCATATTTTGATCCTAAGACCATCATAAAAAAATACGGTAGATTTGCAGATTTGATTCATTTGTGGAACGTAAAAGTGAATAAGAAGATAGAATTTTATCATTATCCAGTACTGCCTGAACTGCAACCTGAGGATGGCTGGGCACCTATAGAAGAGTACTTGGGGATAATTAAAAAAGAAAATAAGAATATAAAAATACTCTTCGAACATAGATCTGAATTGATTAGTGATGAAGATTTGGAAAGGTGTTATTCGTGGGTAGATGGAATAATGCATGGAAAAAGTGAGGAGTAAGTTATAAATGGATATTTATTTAATTAGGCATGGACAAACAGAAGCGAATTTATTAAACAAAGAAAAATATACGATGTTTACTGGACAGTATGAAAGCCCTTTAACGATAGAAGGGGAGGAACAAGCGTTAAAGTTGTCCAGATCAATCAAAAATATGAAATTTGATAAAGTATACTCTTCTGATTTGTCAAGAGCGGTAAGAACAGCAGAAATTGTATTTCCTAAGAACAATATAAATCAAACCCCTTTATTAAGAGAAAGATCACTAGGTTTTTTTGAAGGTAAAAGAATAGATGATCTTTCCAATAAAGAAGAGTATAGTACGTTTAATACATAACTTATAAAATAATGAAATAGAGGTAGCCTTATTAATGAAAAAATGGGTTCGTCATACATTTATTGTGACAACTGCCGCATTACTTATTTCTACCCTTCAAATCATTTATGCTGAATCTGTCCCTACTAAGTTAATAGTAAAGGACAAGGTCATAACCGAGGATCTCCCCACTATCATGGATAGTGATAGAACACTCATTCCATTACGAATTGTAAGCGAGGCATTGGACGCACAAGTGATGTGGGATGTAAATACATCCACGGCAACTGTTCAGATATGGGGAGAACGCTTAAACTTAAAACCTAATGCACAACATGCACAGTTACAAGGCGGATCAAATAATGATGAGATACTAGAATTAGAATCCCCTGCTAAACTGAAAAAGGGTACTCTTTATGTTCCTTTAAGATTAATTGCTCAATCCTTTGGATATAAGGTGAGCTGGGTTCCGGGAGAGATTAGTATTAACTCTCCACTAAGTGAGGAGCAAGAGGATGTATTGTATAGAGGTTCTTTAGAAGAGGCGCGGTGGGAAATTATACGATTATTTCAGCCTGTTCATTATATGAATACCCCACTAAATGTTACAAATATAAATGGAAACTATGAAAACTACGATAATACGTATATTTTTCCTGAAGGAGAAGTACTTAGTTATTATCATCTTGATGGTGACACGATTTCATGGATAGAGCTTAAAGATGACTTTCTTGTTTGTACTTGGCAAGCTCATTTTAAGGATCTAAACTATGATCATCTCGATTCTTTTTTACAGATGAACATTAAAGATGATACAGGGGAGACTCCTCATCTAAATAAGGAAATGTTGTATTATTCTCAAGGCTATTTTGGAGATAGTAGCCATGAACAATATGGACAAATAGATGGCAATGGAAATTATACCCTGATTGCTTACGAGCATATTGTTGGTGGGAGTGTCACTAATTCAGAGGGAACCATGACTTTAACTCTACCAGGTGAAGTAAGAACGGATTACAAATATGACTATTAATTTATAACAAAGTATAGTTCTGTTTTGAAGTAATATTTTTTATTTAAGGGTATCGTCAATTAGGCGATACCCTTAAAAATTGGGGTTAAATACGATAGTTTATTAAAAACCGACTTTAATGTATCATTTGTTCTATCGAATTAGGTGGTTCATTTTTTTCGATTTTGACATCATCTACTCCAGCTTCTACCAAGCTAGGGCTGCCAGCATCAGACGCTTTGAATTGAAGATAAACATCCTCTCCAGAATAAGCAGAGAGATCAAGGGCTTGATTCGACCATGCTGCATCCTGATCACTGGAAGCTCCTAATTCTTCAAATAGAGTTACGACAGTTTCATCTGAGCGTACTAGATTCAAACGAAAGAAATCATCACGATTTGCATTCGTGTAATGACTGAAGTAATAAGTGAAAGATAGTGTAAGTGAACCATCAGATGGTAATGAGATAACTGGTGATTGAATCGTAGTAACTCCGCTGTCGATATCATTGACTCCTGCAGAACTTCCTGCATTTCCTCCTGTTACAAGATCAAAGCTTCCACTTGATGTAGTTCCTTGTTGTTTCGTTCCGTTATAATCAGTCAGCTCAGGGATGGCTCGTTCCCAGATTCCTGTTGTAGCACTATCATTGTTATTAGGATTTACAACCCACCCTAGATCAGTTTCAAAATCATCTTCAAATACGATAGTAGGGTCGGGATCAGGGACGTCCCCCCCACTTAATGCAAGAAATGCATTAACTCTTCCATGTTCCCAATAAGTACCTGTACCTGATATAGGTTCTGCTGTACTTTCGATTACATTACGTATTTCAACATTTGTTAGTCCTTGAGATGCAAGTAGACCTGCTAATCCAGCTACATGTGGAGCTGCCATCGATGTTCCACTATCATAAATATAACCGCCACCTAGCTGTGTAGAAATTATATTTGCACCTGGAGCAGCCACATCTACCCAAGTTCCATAAGTTGATGCAGACCATTTAATATCGTTGGAATTGGTCGCACCAACAGATAATGAGTTTTCGTAATAGGCAGGATATTGTGGAATCGAGGTTCCTGCATTTCCTGCAGAAACAATGACAACCGCACCTTGATTCCATGCATAGTTAACCGCATTTTCTAAAGTTATAGAAGAAGATGGGCCCCCAAGACTTAAATTAATCACATCTGCACCATGATCAGCAGCAAAAGTAATTCCATCTGCAATTCCAGCATTTGTCCCTGAGCCAAATTCATTTAATACGCGTATAGACATGATTTTAACATTAGGAGCTACGCCAGCAACGCCTATTTCATTATTTGTAGCTGCTCCAACTGTTCCAGCAACATGTGTACCATGTCCTTGTTCATCAGAAGGGTCACTATCATTATCTATGAAGTCATAGCCAGGAATGACTTTTCCTTGTAAGTCTTCATGGTCTGCTTGTACTCCAGTATCAAGTACGGCAACTACAACAGATTCACTGCCCTGTGTGATCTCCCAAGCTTTCTCAATATCTATCATTTGGGGACCATATTGGTCTGTTGAATAAAGCGCATCGTTTGGAGTGAATAAAGCGTGATATGTAACAATAGGTTCTGCATATTCAACATCTGCTCTATCTTTATATTGTTTTAAGGCTTTTTCTACAGATTTTCCTTTAATCTTTACAACCTCAAAACCTAGTTGTTCATTTTTCTTTAAAACCTCAGCTTTTTCTTCTAGATGTATTTGTTTTTTTATCTCTTTGGATGTTTTATCTTTGAATTTTACGATGATCTTACTTTCTTCTGAAGTTTCTGTAGTTGACTTGCTAGTTTCAGCATCAATTTGAATCGAACTATGAATTGAGAAAGATAGAATTAGTGCAATGGTCATAAATACAGAAAAAAATCTTTTTAAATTCATTCTTCATCCTCCGTTTTATTTTTTTGATATAAAAGTTATTCTATCAACTAAATATTATATCAAAATAACAAATATGTAAATATTTTCAAATCTATTTTTGTTGGAATGAAATAGGCAATTATTTGTTGTCAATTTAGAGCGAGCATAGTTAGTTTTATAATATGAAATCACAGTTTTCTTGCTTGTTGGTTCAAGAAGTCTTAAAGCAACTGTATTTACATCATAAAAGCATGTAAAAGAGATAGAAGATAAGGGTTGAATATGCTTATACGATAAATAAAAATTGTCATTTATAAACCCTATTGATATAATAGTAGAATCATCACTTATGTTGATGGGTTGAGGGACTGATTTTATGTACTCTTTCCGACGGTAAAATTGAATCAGTTTCTTTTTGTTGTTTTACGAATTTTCTCCTTGTTCTATCCACTCAAGCCTCACATTATTTCAATCCACGTGTCGGTATAACGAACAACTCGTTTATTTACAGGTCTCCGAAATAAACCCGACAGATTATTCTATTTTTTTACTACTTGGTCATTTTTTTTACAGAAAATAGTATGAGAATTAATGATGAATCTTTTCTATTGTCTTTTATTTCTCGATGTAAGTTTTCATGAAGTATTGTTTGTCATTATTCCAATGCTTATTTTTTAGTTATTACAATAATCTCCTTTTTTTGTGCCTCTTTGGGTGATTCATGATAGAATCTTTTCTTTGTGTAGGTCTCTATAGTCTATTCTGATTTACTAATTACCATTTCCCTCAGAAACAATTTTTTAATATCCATGTCACTTTATTTTTAACATTATCATAATTACATTAAACGATATTGCAAGCGATCAGGATGAGAATTTAAAAGGTATTGAACATTTCAAATAAATTCATCATTCTATAGGAGGAACAAAATGAAAATAGAAATCATAACAACACCTAACGAAAATTTGAAAGAGACTGGATTTGGGACAATAGAAGCATGTGAGGCTATTTTAGAAACGTTACAAAAAAGATTTGGGAATGTTAAATTAAACATTTGTGAAAATGAATCTGATTTAACACTTGTTACAATGAGGCAGCCTGACCTTGTCATTTTAGCTGTTAAGTATATTCAGTTAGAAAATGAAGAGAAACTTTGGCTCTCTAATTTTTTTGAAAAATCTAATCTTAATTTTACAGGTTCAATCAGGGAAGTATTAAATTTTGATTCAAATAAAATAGAAGCAAAAAAACAAATTGAATCAGAAGGAATTAAAACCGCTGCTTATTTTTTAGTTACACCAGAAACATATCAATTAGAAGCTGATATTCCAATTGACTTTCCTATTTTTCTAAAACCAATGAATGCTGCAAATGGGAATGGAATTGATGAAGATTCTTTAGTATATAACTTTTTAGATTACAAGAAGAAAACAGAGAGCATTTTTTTGAAATACAACAAAATAGTACTTGCTGAAAAGTACCTAAGTGGGCGAGAGTTTACTGTAGCTATCATTCAAAATCAAAACAACGAATTAATTGTGTCACCAATCGAGATTATTCCCCCAAAAAATAAAAATGGAGTTAGAATCTTAGGAAGCGAAGTTAAAACAGGAGATACAGAAGAATTAAGAGAAATTGTCGATATCAATATTAAAAACAAATTAAACAATATTGCAATGGATACTTTTAATTTTTTAGGTGCAAGAGATTACGGCAGAATTGATATAAAAATGGATGAATACGGGGAGTGCTACTTTTTAGAAATAAATTTAGTTCCAGGGATGAAGAAAGGGTCTAGTTATTTTCCTAAAGCATTTGAAATAGGGAAAAAATGGGGATATGAAAAAGTAATTGATTTGATAGTTAATAATGCATTACAAAGAACACTTGTATCTAATTAGCGTATTGACATTATAACTTTATATTAAAATGATTGTATAAAATAAGTTCCTCTCAACAATGTGAGGCTTGGCTGTATAGATTATGGGTGAAATTATAAAACAATTAAAAAGATAAACAAATTCACTGTCGGAAAAGTTGAATCAAATAAACGAGAAAATCCTTCGTTAGGATATTCTCGCTTTTTTGGTTAAGTATTTCATATAATTAAAAGGTTTTAACCGAGGTTCTAATAACAACTTTAATCAAACCGTATAACAGTAATTTCTGGAGAACAATTTATTCTTATAGGCAATTTCACAAATCCTATTCCTCGGTTTATATAAAAGTAGGATTGAGGTTTTATTTTTTTCATTCCTACATGAAAATCTTTATAGGGTCCTATTGATTTATCAAATAAACGGATTTGCCCTCCATGTGTATGTCCAGTTAATAAAAGGTGATAAGGAATGTTATGCTCTTTAATAAAATGAATGATACTAGGAGAATGAGCAAGCAATATATTCACAGTATCAGAATTTTTCAAAAAGCTGCGATCTTCTTTTTCAAGACCATAAATGGAATTATCAAAACCGTATATAGATACGGATGAATTGTTAACAGTCACCTTTACTCCTGAATTTTCTAAGTATTTCCCTATACTGCGAATAGCATTAACGTTTTCCAAGTACTCATTGTCCGTTAATATTTTTTTCTTAAGACCTCTCCTCTGTTCTCTTTCATAATTACCAGGGACAAAGTAGACATTTGGCGAAGTCAATTGTTTCAATTCCTTCAACACTTTTGGCAAATGTTTGCTAGTAGAAGCTAGATCTCCAGTTATTAGAATTAAATCTGGACGAATAGAATTGACGATCTTCGATATTTTTCCATTAATAAAAGAAGTCTTGCCATGTATATCAGAGAGTTGGACAACAGTCATAGGCTGTGGTAAACCCAAGTGAATTTTATGGGACGATACCTTTATATAATGAGTGTGAATTGTAGTATAAACGATGATCACTAGGATAGAAACAAATAAAATATTCCAAATCAGCATATAGTCCTCCCAAAATGATAAATGATGTACAACATCCATACTTTACAGTAACATATTTGATATATCTATACTATTAAGGCTCACCAATCTCCTTATGAAAATGAAGATGATCTGTAGTCATGTTGATTAATAAATAAAAGAAATTATGTTTAAGAAAGGATAAATAGAATGCAAGGATATAACGTTATTATGATATACAATAAAAGTATGGATGAATTATTAATGTGCAATCGATTAAAAGATCCATATAAAGGATTAAGTAACTTAGTCGGAGGAAAGATTGAACAAGGAGAGTCTGGCATTGTAGCTGCATACAGAGAACTTTTTGAAGAAACGGGTATTTCAAAAGAGGATGTGACTCTACATCATTTAATGGATTATACATACTATATGCATCAATGTTATGTTGAAGTTTATGTTGGTAAATTAAAGCAAGATATTATTGTCTCAGGTGATGAAAATATTTTATATTGGTCCGATTTGGATAAAGACTTTTTTAACATGACCCTTTATGCTGGTGAAGGGAATATTGGACACATGATAGAACAAGTGAATATGTGTAAAGATAAAATACTCTCTAATGTTAATGTAGATTGAAGAATTTTTATTTTTGAACGATTTAGTTTAGAGGATATTAGAGGATATTGTAGGGAAAATTCAATCATGGATAGTGACATGGGGGATAATAATGATCAACGAGTCATTTTTTGCAAATATAAAATTATTGATTAAAATGCATACTGATGGGCTTCTTGGAGGAAAACTTATGCCTGAAGACGTTCTAATTGATGTTGTTTCGAAAGAAGACTTATTGGATGTTTTGACATTGGGGATGGCTTTAAATTATCAAAGAAACTCCTACAAATTATGGGAGTCAGTTGTACAAGCATATCAGGATAATGATACGAAATGGATTTTTAATCTAGGTGCTGTAGCTGAAAGTAATTTGGATGATTTACGTGAATCATTACTTCTTCATCGAGTAGGTTTGCAACCTAATCGTCATCCAGAAATTTGGCAGCGTGTTGCTCAAGGTATTGCTAAATCCTCTCCAAATCAGAACGTCTTAGGACTTATTAAAGCAGTAGATTTTGATATAGCTCTATTAAAAGAGATTATGCAAAATATACGAAAACCGGAGTTTCCTTATCTTTCTGGACCCAAAATATTTAACTATTGGTTGTATGTACTTGAGAGTTATGCAGGAGTTCGTTGGAAATCAAGAAATTTAATTACTATAGCTCCTGATACACATATTTTAAAAGCCACTGTAAAATTAGGTTTGTGTTCTTCAGAAGTACTTGAGGGTACAGTGGAAAACCGTCAAAGTGTAGCAAATGCTTGGGAAAAAGCTTTGGTTGGTAGCGAGTTATCACCTATTGATGTTCACACTCCGTTATGGTTATGGAGTCGTGCTGGATTCCCACCACTAAAAGAAGGAGCTAGTATATGAATCTATTAATTAAAGATATTTACAATAAACTAATGAGTACAATAGAAGGAAGTAAAACAATTTTAATTGGGATTGATGGTTGTGGGGGAGCTGGGAAAAGTACACTAGCACAATCGTTCAAAAAAGTAAATCCTGAGAAAGTAACTGTAATACATATGGATGATTTCTATAAAACTTCTTTACAAAGAGAATCTGTAAAAGAAAGTGATATCGGAGGAAATTGGGATATTACTAGAGTGAAAAAGCAAGTCTTAATTCCATTAAGTCAAAATCAAAATACCGAATATCAAAGGTATGATTGGAATGAAGATAATTTAGCTGAATGGAATAAAGTGCCCTGTGGTGAATTGGTTGTCATTGAAGGGTGTTATTCTTTAATAAAAGAACTAGAAACCTACTATGATTTTAAAATATGGATCGAAACTCCAAAAGATCTAAGGTTATCTAGAGGGATTGAACGAGATGGTGAAGAGAAACGACACTTGTGGGAAGATTTATGGATGCCAGCAGAAGAGCTTTACATCAAGAGTCAAAACCCTACAGATAAAGCTGATTTAGTAATTGACGGAATAGGAGAAAACTCTAATATCCAAGATTTAGAGGTTAGAGCTATAGACATAAAAAGGTTAAAATAAGCTGTAACAATTGAGATATGAAAACTTGCAAACAAGATGAATGAAAGGGAGTGAAGAGCCTTGTTAGAGACCCAAATTATACTTGAAGGAAAACGAGTAAGGTTAATACCAGCGTCTTATGAACATCTAAATGAATTGTTTATGGCAAGTAATCATAGGGAAATATGGACATATAGCCCGTCAACAATAAGCAAGATAGAACATATGGAAAAAGTAATGAACAAATGGATGGAGTCAAAAGAGCAGGGTTTTAGGTATCCTTTCGTGATTTTTGACAAAAATACAAATGAAATTGTTGGGAGTAGCAGTTATTTAGATATTTCATTACATAATAGAAACCTGGAAATAGGTGGTACTTGGTTAAATCCTAAAGTATGGCGAACAAGGATAAACACGGAATGTAAATACTTATTGTTGAAATATGGATTTGAAGACCTGAACCTTGTTCGTGTACAGTTTCGTACTGATACCAGAAACGATAGGTCCAATCTCGCAATTCAAAAAATTGGTGCAAAGTTTGAAGGAAGTTTCCGTCAAGAGATGATCTTACATGATGGATACATTCGTGATTCTAATGTATATAGTATTTTGGATAATGAGTGGGTGAACGTAAAAGAGAAGTTATTAGGTTTTTTATTGAATTAATGATTTCTTCCTTATCTATCAAGAAGTTTATCAATAATGGCACAAGAATCCATACCCAATCAATTAATATTTCATAGTATATAACATCTCTATCATAAGGAGGTGTTTTTTTGTATATGTCAAACTTGTTTTTTACTCAAAGCAATGAGAGGATTGAAATTCCTGCAAATGAGGAGTTTATGGTGGCACTTGAGTTGGAAGTACCAAGAGGGTATAAGAATCAAATCGATAAAATAGATACCTTTTTCGAACTTCAAATTCTCCAAATAAAATCACATTCGCTGTTACTAGAAAATGAACCATGTAAAGTAGATATCAATTACCAAGTATTTAGTAATGATCTTGAAGTAACACCTGTATTGTCTAGTACTTTAAATGGGGAAAGAGTCACATTATTGACTTTAACAATACCCAATTGTTTTAATATCAATTTATTCAAAATTGATGCTTTCTTTGAATTGAGCTTCTTTATAGAAGATAATACAAATCCGGATGAAGCAGTCCTATTTATTGTAGATGTTGATTATCAATTATTTGATGGAATAGGAGAGAACGCAAAAGAGTTAACTCCTTTACTAGCTGAAACGATAAGTGGAACAGCTTCTTTTTCTGAACAGTTTAAAATTGATTTTGAAAGTAATACCATGCCGAATTTAACCATCGTTGCTGAAAGCTTGACTAACAATACTTTATATTTAGTTGCCAATTTGAAACAGATAGAAGGAGAAGTTTTCATTCCGTTTATAAGGTTTCATTCGATGAATGCTGTTGCTTTTCCAAAAACAACATGCAGATGAAGCCAACATAATCTTGAAAGGAGGTAAAACATGTCAGCTATATTTTTTACTCAAACCGATGAACCTATTATATTATTGCCTGAATCAGGTGAAGAGAGAGTGCTGTTAAAATTAGAAATCCCTTGCTGTTATAAGCATAACTTGTTTAAGATAGATGGATTTTTTGAAAGTAATTTTATAATCAATGAATCGATGGACAAAGATGTTTCATTTTCTTATAACTTAGAATATCAATTGTTAGATGGATTGGGAGAAAACAGTATTGAGTTAACATCTTAAATATCTGCAAAAATAAGCGGGGTCATCTTGGCTAACTCTGAACCCATTCAGTTTGAAGGTCATGAGACTCCTAATTTATCCACTGTTACCCAAGGGGCTAAAGATGCACTATATTTGGTTGCTAATGTTAGGGAGATTGAGGGGGGAGCGAACTCTCCTGCTGTATTATTTCGGTCATTAAATGCTTCTTTCTCTTCATAAGAGGATCGATCAAAGTTATAATATTTTTCAGAAATCTTGTTAATTTTTAGTGAATCCCTCTATTTTCCATCTTTTTGAATTTTATTGAAGTATAATCATTGTAAATCATGGAGAATGGGGGTTAGAAACATGTCAATTCAATTTAAAAGGCTGATGTTAATCATAATTATAGCCTTAGTAGTTGTTGCCCTGATAGGATGTGTCGATGAATCAAATGGAGATCTTAAAGAAGTGGATAAATCAATTTATATGAATCCAGATATAGCAATTGACGAAAGAGTAGAGAATTTATTGTCTCAAATGACATTGGAAGAGAAAATAGGGCAGATGACACAAGTAGATCGTCAATTTTTAAAAAATGAAAAAGAGATTACGAAACGTAATATTGGATCTATTCTTAGTGGTGGAGGTTCAGCACCGGAACCTAACATACCTGAAGCATGGGTCAAGATGATTCATGAGTTTCAATCTGCTGCATTAGATACAAGATTATCTATACCGGTCATATATGGAATTGATGCAGTACATGGTAATAATAACGTTTATGGTGCAACCATTTTTCCACATAATATTGGTTTAGGAGCCACAAGAAATCCTCAGCTTGTGAAAGATATAGGTGAAATCACAGCGAAAGAAGTAGTGGGTACTGGTATTCATTGGACGTTCTCACCGTGTGTTTGTGTTGCTGAAAATGAAAGGTGGGGGAGAACATATGAAAGCTTCAGTGAAGATCCTGAGATTGTTCGAAGTTTTACTACAATCATCGAAGGATACCAAGGTGATAATTTAAATGAACCTACTTCTATATTAGCAACAGCAAAACACTGGGTAGGGGATGGAGCAACTCTGAATGGTACGGATCAAGGAGATGCTGTCATTTCGGAAGAGCAATTAAGAACAAAACATATTAGTCCATTTGAGGATGCCATTGATAAAGGCGTGGGATCTATCATGGTTTCGTTTAGCAGCTGGAATGGAGATAAACTACATGGACACAAATATTTAATCACAGATGTTTTAAAAGATGAATTAGGCTTTACAGGGTTTGTTGTATCAGATTGGGCAGGAGTTAATCAGATTTCTGAAAATTATTCAGAGGCGGTTAGAAGTGCAATTAATGCTGGAGTGGATATGGTTATGGTCCCAGATGACTATACATTTTTTATGGAAACACTTTATGAAGAAGTGGATGAGGAAAGAGTATCATTAGCACGAATTGATGATGCAGTAAGACGTATTTTGACTAAGAAGTATGAGTTAGGATTATTTGAAAAACCATATCCAGACCAAAGTTACACTTCATCTATAGGATCAAAGGAACATCGAGAAGTTGCAAGGAAAGCCGTTCAGCAATCTTTGGTTTTATTAAAAAATGAGCACAATACTCTTCCATTGTCTAAAGATATAAAGAAGCTTTTCGTAGCAGGAGACAATGCAAATGACATAGGAAATCAATCTGGTGGATGGACAATAAGTTGGCAGGGTGAGAGCGGAGATATAACACCAGGTACTACGATTTTAGAAGGGATTCAGCAAGCTGTTTCTCCAGATACAAGTGTAACTTTTGAGCAAACGGGAAGAGGAATAGATTCAAGTTATGATGCTGCCATTATAGTAATAGGTGAAACTCCATACACAGAAGGTCTGGGTGACCGTCCGGACTTTTTAGGATTAGAACAAAAAGACATTGAACTATTGGAAAAAACAAAAGAAACTGGAGTACCTACAGTTGTAGTTCTGGTATCTGGTCGACCAATGATAGTTACAGAGCAAATAGAGAGTTCGGATGCATTTGTTGCAGCTTGGCTTCCTGGAACTGAAGGGAATGGAGTTGCTGATGTATTATTTGGAGACTTAAATTTTACTGGAAAGCTACCAATGAGCTGGCCACGTTTAGAAGAGCAAATTCCTATTAACATTGGTGATGAGAATTATAATCCGTTATTTCCACTTGGTTTTGGGTTGACTTATTAAACCAACTGGTGTGCTCAATAGAACAGAGCGTTAATTTATCTCAAAGCGATGCCTTGCTGGTATCGCTTTTTGCATTAAGAAATATCATTATTTTTCCATGATGTGCATTACTTATTTAAGTATATATCACTTCTGTTTTGACACAGAATAGGTTTTATACCCATCCTCGGCTATTTCTAAGCAATTAAGTTGTAAACCAAAACAACAGCTCCCATCAATTCCAATTTTACGATCTGCAAACCATATCTCATGACTTCCATGGATATCTATTAATGGGGTGTGACCAAAAACAACGGTTTTATCGAGCTTCAATGCATTATTAAAAAACTCATCTCTTAGCCATATATATGTATCCATTGGTTGTTCTTTCCAATTGTCATTTTCACTATCAGGACTTACTCCAGCATGAACAAAAATGTGAGTTTCAGTTTCGTAATACAAAGGTAGGGAGGATAAAAATTTTATGTGTTCATCATAATTTTTCAATATGTATTCTTTTGCGTCATCATATGAATGATTTTGATCAAACCAATGGCAGTAACTTTTGACCGTATATTCCCCGCCACAGCGAAAATAATGATCACGTTTTTTTGGATCATCTAACAATAACCAGTCTAATAACATCTGATCATGATTCCCTCTTAAACAAATCACATGCTCATTTTGATTTAATTGTATGAGCATTTCTATGACTTCTTTAGATTGATCGCCTCTATCAGTATAATCACCCAGTAGAATTAATCTATCATTTTTGGAATCATATCTAACAACATCTAGTAGTTTATTGAATTCATCATAACATCCATGTATATCACTAATGGCTAGAATTCTTTTCATTTCATCACCTAAGCTTAGAATAATATATTTGTCCGCTTTCAGTAGGAGATATAAGACCTTCAACTGAAAGGGAAATTCTCTTTATTGTAATTTTATAATATTTTAAAAGTTGAATATATATACCTATGATTTGGACTATCGTATTCCATGTTAAACTAAAAAGTAACAAATTACCAATTGATATGCCGATAGGGGGAATGATGAAAAATGAACATGAAACTAATATTAAAGTTTATACTATTATTTTCTTTCATGAATTCTTTTTATTATCAAATCTTTCGTTAGCTACATCATGGGCTTATCCATTTGTAGTTTGGGATGGTTAAAGAAAACACAAATATACAGGTGGGGAAAATAATATGGGTATAATTTTAACTGGATTTGTTATTTTCACAATATTAGCTTTGGTTATATATTACATTGAGGAAAAGGCGAGAACTCGAAAAAGAACCTCTCAAAAATCACTTGAATAGCGATTCAGGAGGTTCTTGGGTTCATGATTATTGTTTTTAGATTTTTCCTTCAGTTAAAGATGATGAAATTCCTATAGCTTTTCTGCAACTAAAGTAAAGGTTTTAGGAATACCCTTGTCAAAAACTTCGCTAGATAAATTAGGTTCCTCATCTAAGCTTTTTACTACTAATCCCGCATTAGAAATCGCAGTGACTATTTCTCCAATATTCCAATATCGATGCAATACCTTTTTAGGTTCTTCATCATTTAGATATTTTGTGTAAGAAACCTCTTTTTCTTCAATTGATGTATCAAAGTAATCTCCTGTCACTTTATGTTTACGGATTTTAGAAGTAGTTCCTCTAGAAGTGATTAATTTTGTAGAAACTGGATGAAAGTCTCTGATAATAAATAGACCATGATTCCCCAATAATGTATTCACTATTTCCATAAAAGGTTTCAGATCTATAAAATAATGCAGGATGCCCATCTCCGCAAACACGATATCATAATTTTCTGAAAGCTGCTTCTCGGATATTTTAAGCACATCACTCAAAATATACTCTATATTTACATTAGCTTCTTTAGCTAATTCCATCGCATAACGTTTGTTTCCTTCAGAAAAATCAGCCACAGTGACTTTTGCCCCCATTAAGGCTAAGGCTACAGCTTTACTTCCATTTGAACCCATTAGATTCATAATCTTTTTATTTTCCACATTTCCAAATTTCGGATAGAGAACAGAAAGTAATTTAGCAGGGTTTTTCATTATTTTTTGAACTGCGTCATGAGGTTCTCCAAACCTTTTGACCCATGCGTAGTATGTTTCTTCATTCCATATGTCTTCATTTACATCTTTAGTTGCCTTTTTCTCGTCATTTAAGTTAATCATTCTTTTCATCCTCATTCATGTTGTTAATTATTTGATTTTCTAATTTGATTTACAATCTTCTTCATATATTATTCACTATTAACTAACAATTTC
The DNA here is from genome assembly GCF_030730905.1 of Chengkuizengella axinellae. Lineage (GTDB taxonomy): Bacteria > Bacillota > Bacilli > Paenibacillales > KCTC-33759 > Chengkuizengella > Chengkuizengella axinellae. The sequence goes on from NZ_JAVAMP010000002.1 coordinate 699,777, forward strand.
AAACTCTCAAATTTACAATGTTTTTCATTTATTTTGCTCCCAAATTAGTCTTTTTTTGAATGTTGAAACTCAGCTCGTAATTGTTCATTATGCTCATCTTAAACGGATGAATTTAGAGGGACTGGGATTAGGTCAACCTATAAAATAATATATAGAACACTATTTTGTAAATTTAACAATATGAAAAAAGAACAGTTCATACCATGTAACACTATGTATAGTGAACAGCATTAGTTCTTTAAGTACAATAGAAATATGCTTCAAAGTCTTCAACAAGCTACTATTCCGAAACATGGTTTGAGAAATCTAACAAATAAGTCAAGATAAAAACAAATAATGTAAGCGTTTTCCTTTCGTTTTATAGTTCTATTTTTTATATAAAACATAAACTATTAGTAATAGCTAGTCCCTGAAATAAAGGAGGATATGAGATGAGTGATAAAGTTCAGATTGGATTGATTCAAGCAAAACACGAAGTTCATGGAGATGAAAAAATTGAATTGCATAAGGAAAAAGCCATAGAAAAACATTTGAAATTAGTTAGGGAAGCAAAAGAAAAAGGAGCTCAGATTATTTGTTTGCAAGAGATTTTTTACGGTCCTTATTTCTGTGCCGAGCAAAGTCCCAAATGGTATGATTCAGCGGAAGAAATTCCGAATGGTCCAACAACCAAGTTGTTCCAAGCTTTAGCGAAAGAATTAGAGGTTGTCATTGTGTTGCCTATATATGAAAGAGAAGGAATTGCAACGTACTATAATACAGCAGCAGTCATTGATGCCGATGGAACTTATTTGGGTAAATATCGCAAACAACATATTCCTCATGTTGGCGTTGGAAATGAAGGATGCGGATTTTGGGAGAAATACTATTTTAAACCGGGAAATTTAGGTTATCCGGTGTTTGATACAGCCTTTGCAAAAATCGGCGTATATATTTGTTATGACCGTCACTTTCCTGAAGGTGCTAGATTATTGGGATTGAATGGTGCTGAAATCATATTTAACCCATCTGCGACGGTTGCAGGACTGTCAGAATATCTGTGGAAGCTAGAACAGCCTGCACATGCTGTAGCAAATGGGTACTATGTAGGAGCTATTAACCGTGTTGGTGTTGAAGCACCATGGAATATGGGAGATTTTTATGGTCAATCTTATTTAGCAAATCCAAGAGGCGAGTTTGTTGCAATTGGAACTAGAGATACAGATGAAATTATTATAGGTGAAATGGACAAAAAAATGATTCGGGAAGTACGAGATACGTGGCAGTTTTATAGAGATCGAAGACCAGAAACTTATGGAGACATGACAGCGTTATTGCCATAAGGCATAAGAAATACATTCACAAAGTATGTCAACACAATATTTAATAGGTAAAGGGGGTTGCGTTATTGGGTAACTCAAAATCTTCAACGGTCTCTCTACGAGATTTAGATCTAAATTTCAAAGAAGTAATACCAGCTTTAAGCCATCGTGAAGCAATGGAAGAAGCAAATCGCTGTTTATATTGTTATGATGCGCCTTGTATTACAGCTTGCCCTACTAGTATAGACATACCAAAGTTTATTAAAAAAATGGCTAGTGAAAACTTACTAGGATCAGCCAAAACGATCATGGACGCAAATCCGATTGGAGCTAGCTGCGCTAGAGTTTGCCCTACATCAGAGCTATGTGAAGGTGCATGTGTATTAAATCATTCCACAAATCCAATTATGATTGGACAGTTGCAGAGATATGCAACGGACTGGGCTATTCAAAATGAGCAAGTATTGTTCAAAAAAGGTGAAAAGAAAGAAATCAAGGTAGCCATTGTTGGTGCAGGGCCTGCTGGATTATCAACTGCTAGAGAGTTGGCTCGAATGGGATACGAGGTGACGATTTTTGAAGCAGAGGAACATGCAGGTGGATTGAATAAATATGGCATCGTATCATTTCGTTTACCACAGAACATATCAGATTGGGAAGTTGAACAAGTGAGATCATTAGATGTTCAAATTCAAACTAATACAAAGGTTGGGAAAGATATTTCAGCTGAACAATTGTTAAGCACTTATGATCGCATTGTTTTGGCGGTGGGAATGTCTAATGTTCCAAACCTGGGGATTGAAGGAGAAGAATTAAACGGAGTGTTTGATGCTATTGAGTTCGTAAAGGAAACAAAAACGGGCTCGGTTTCGAATTCTTTGGTAGGAAAAAAGGTGGTTGTAATTGGTGCAGGAAATACCGCTATTGATGGAGCAACCTGCTCCGTGCGACTAGGTGCAGAAAACGTGAAAATTCTATATAGACGAACAAGGGAAGAAATGACAGCTTATGATTTTGAATATGATTTTGCTAAACAGGATGGTGTTGAATTTAGGTGGTTAACAGCTCCTCAAAGAATCATTGGAGATGAGGAAGGAAATGTAATAGGGATTGAATGTATAAAAATGATGCTTGGAGAGCCAGATCAAGATGGTAGAAGGCGTCCAAAGCCAATCCAAAACTCAGAATTTTTTTTAGAAATTGATGCAGTCATCAGGGCCATTGGTCAAGAAAGGCATACACCTTTGATCGAAACATTTAAGTTGGTCCACAGTGAAGGAGTTGTGAAAGTGGATTCACAAACGTTCCAAACTTCAAATCCAAAAATATTTGCATGCGGTGATGTTATGTTTGCGAAAGGTCAAGGGGAAGCCATGGTCGTTACAGCGGCTCAACAAGGGAAAGAAGTAGCCTATGCTATTCATCAACAAAGTTCAGAGGAGGTTATGAAACATGGCTGATTTACAGATCAACTTAGCTGGAATAACTTCACCCAATCCATTTTGGTTGGCATCTGCTCCTCCAACGAACTCAGGGTATCAAGTGCAAAGAGCATTTGAAGCAGGATGGGGAGGTGCGGTTTGGAAAACGCTAGGAGACCCTATATTGAACGTTTCTTCCAGATTTGCAGCAACACATTTTAACGGACAAAGAGTAGCGGGTTTCAACAACATTGAACTCATAACAGATCGTCCGATAGAAGAAAATTTAAAAGAAATATATGAAACGAAAAAGAGATTTCCTAATCATGCGATTGTAGTATCTATTATGGTTGAACCAAAACAAGAGAAATGGCATGAGATTGTGAAAAGGGTAGAAGACGTTGGAGTAGATGGATTGGAGTTGAATTTTGGCTGTCCACATGGAATGGCAGAGCGTGGAATGGGCTCAGCCTCAGGTCAAGTGCCTGAACTTCTAGAAAAACAAACCTTTTGGGTGAAAGAAGTGGCACAGACACCTGTGATTGTAAAATTAACACCTAACATTACCGATATTACGGCCATTGCTGAAGCAGCTACCCAAGGGGGAGCAGATGCGATTAGCTTAATCAATACAATGAATAGTTTGATTGGTGTTGATCTTGATTCTTGGAATACAATCCCTCACGTAAGGGGCAAAGGTGCACATGGAGGTTACTGTGGACCTGCAGTTAAGCCAATAGCATTGAATATGGTAGCTGAATGTGCTAGAAACGAACAGGTGAACATACCGATTTCTGGTATAGGTGGCATATCGAATTGGCAAGATGCAGCGGAATTTATGTTGATGGGAGCAACAGGAGTACAAATTTGCACTGCAGCTATGCATCATGGCTTCAGTATAGTTGAAGACATGATTGATGGATTATCAAACTATTTAGATGCAAAAGGAATCTCTTCTGTAACAGACTTGATTGGTAAATCCGTACCCAAATATTCTGATTGGGGAAATCTTGATCTTAATTATAAGATTGTAGCTAGAATCAACAATGATGTTTGTATCAACTGTAATAAGTGCCATATTGCCTGCGAAGATACTTCACATCAGTGTATAGAGATGCTGACAGATGTTAATGGGGTCAAATACTTGGAGGTACGTGAAGAAGATTGTGTTGGATGTAATTTATGTTCCATTGTTTGTCCAGTGGATGGGGCTATTGATATGGTCGAAATTGATAATGAACAGCAGTCCATGACATGGAATGACCGTCAAGCACTACTTGAAGGAATTAAACGATAATTTAGTTTTTACTATTTTTAAAAATATTTATATGAAATTTGTGAGGTGGAATGTTGATGAAAAAAGTGATAAAAAACGGAACCGTTGTAACAGCCACAGATACATATAAAGCAGATATTCTGATCGAAAATGGCATTATTTCTTCCATTGCACAGCAGATTCAATTAAATGGAGCTGAAGCTGAAGTAGTGGACGCAGCAGGTCATCTTGTGTTTCCAGGAGGCATTGATCCCCATACACATTTGGAAATGCCATTTGGAGGTACGGTAAGTAGGGATGATTTTGAAACAGGTACAATCGCTGCGGCTTTCGGTGGTACGACAACTGTCATTGATTTCTGCTTAACCACCAAAGGGGAGCCCATCGAAAATGCAATTGAAACATGGCATGCAAAGTCTAAGGACAAAGCAGTGATTGATTATGGGTTTCATCTTATGATTGGGGAAATTAACGAGAAGGTATTAAGCGAATTGCCAGCGGTGATAGAAGAAGAGGGGATTACATCATTTAAGGTATTCATGGCTTATAAAAACGTGCTGCAAGCCGACGATGAAACGTTGTTTCGTACTCTAATTACTGCAAAAGAATTAGGAGCATTAGTTATGGTTCATGCTGAAAACGGGGACGTGATTGATTATTTAACAAAAAAAGCGCTCGCTGATGGTCACACTGAACCTGTTTATCATGCATTAACTAGACCACCTGAGGTTGAGGGGGAAGCTACAGGAAGAGCTGCTCTTTTAACAGGGTTGGCAGATTCTCAATTATATGTTGTTCACGTTTCGTGTGCAAATGCAGTAGATAAAATTACAGAAGCTCGAAATAATGGGGTTGATATTTGGGGGGAAACTTGCCCTCAATACCTAGTATTGGATATCACTGACCTTGAAAAGCCTGATTTTGAAGGTGCAAAATATGTTTGGTCTCCTCCATTAAGAGAGATAAAACACCAAGATGCACTTTGGAGTGCTCTGAAAAATGGTCAACTTCAAACCTTAGGTTCAGATCAATGCTCATTTGATTTTAATGGTCAAAAAGATCTTGGAAAAGGTGATTTTACAAAAATTCCAAATGGGGGTCCAACGATTGAAGATAGAGTGAGCATTTTATTTTCTGAAGGTGTAAAAAAAGATAGAATCTCATTGAATCAATTTGTGGATATTATGTCTACTAGAAATGCGAAGTTGTTTGGTTTATTTCCGCAAAAAGGAACCATAGCAGTAGGTTCTGATGCAGATATCGTGATTTTTAATCCTAATAAAGAACGGGTTATTTCTGCTGAAACGCATCATATGGCCGTAGATTATAATGCATTCGAAGGAATGAAAGTGACTGGTGAAACTGTAACTGTGCTTTCTAGAGGAGAATTTGTGATCAAAGATAAGAAGTTTGTTGGGAAGCTTGGAACAGGAAAGTATTTAAAACGAGCGAAGTATAATCGCATACAAAATGCAATGCAGGAGGATGAATAAATGATTGAAAAATAGTGGGTATATATACTCACGAGTAGAAGGGGATGGTTGTTAAAATGGAAAAAAAGGAAAGTTATTTAAAGTCCAAAGATTTACTGCCTATACCTCATGCTAAGAAAACAATTGGAAGTGCTGGGTTTGCTTTTATTTGGGTTGGAATGGCTGTAGTGTTAGCTGCCTTTGCTATTGGAGGTACGGGTGTTCAAAGTCTTTCACTCGGATGGGTTGTACTTGCTACGATAATAGGAACGGTGGCCATAGGAGCATTCATGACAATCATAGGTGATATTGGTATAGAGCATGGACTTTCATTTCCAGTGTACATGAGAGCACCGTTTGGGACGATTGGAACTCACATCCCATCACTCATTCGTGGTTTTGCGGCTTCTTGTTGGTTTGGGATTAATACTTACTTTGGCTCAACTGCAATGAACGGCATCCTTTTTGTATTATTCGGATATGATAATTGGTTTGTTTGTTTTCTAATCTTTGGAACTGTTCAAGTCATCAACACCTCTCTAGGTATTAAAGCAGTAGAAAGATTTGCTGATCTAGCTGCTCCTATCATCATTATTATTTCCGCATGGATGTACTCTACATTATCTGATAAAGCGTTAGCAGAGGGAAGAGAAGTTTGGTCTTGGATTGAAAATCCTGTAACTGGCGGTGCTTTCTTCACAGCTTTTATTGTTGTCATTATGAGTAATATGGGATTCTGGGCTACACTAGCTGCTGACATGCCTTCTATCTCCCGATTTATTAAAGCACCAAAACATGAGAGAAACTGGTTTAAAAGAAATAAGTCTTCTATTGCAGGGAATATATTTGCTCTCACCCTCACACAAACCTTCATGATTATAATCGGTGGTGTTTCCTATATTGCTGTAAAAAACTATGATCCTGTGGTTGCACTACAAGAAGCTGCTGGCGGGATTATCTTAGGTGTACTTTTACTTATGATCGTGTTGGCACAATGGTCTACGAATGTTTCAGCGAATTTAATTCCAGCCGCAACTATATTTTCTAATATTGGAGGTCCTAAAGTTCCATTTTGGGCAGGGGTGGTAGCAGCAGGTATTATCGGTTCCATTGTTCAGCCCTGGTATTTATTCCAAATTATTATTCCTGCACTGCTTATCGTTGGTGGTATTTTATCCGCTATCGTAGGAATCTTGTTTGTTGACTATTATGTTCTAAGGAAAAGAAGAGTGAATGTACATGAATTATATAAGGATGATGGACAATTCAAATATATGAATGGATTTAACCTAGCTGGGTTCATCTCATGGATTGTAGGTGGGGGAATGGCTTACTTGTTATCCACTTATTCCTTTGTAGTTGGATTTGTAGTAGGTGGAGCTTGTTATTATTTTCTAGCAAAATATTGGTGGTTTAAGAAGTACAAACAAAGTGAAATTGATGATCCAAGTGATGAGAAGTATTTAGGTATTACAGTAGGCAGGGATTGGGATATAGATGCTGAGGATGTTGTTTCCACACAAGAAGCACCGCTTGTTCCTTCATTATCATCAGATACGAAAGTAGAAATATAGAAAAATTGTGTGTAGGTAAATGAATTAAAAAGAGGGGAGATGTATACCATATGTCATCCTATCAAAAATATCTAGATGAAAAAGAAAAAATAGACTCATTACTCCAAAAAGGATATAAAATCAAAAATATCCATGAAGATTTGAGTGGCTCTCACTTGGAGTTTGAACTAGACGGTATAGATGAAAGCAGTGAGCTTGAGATTAAGGAAACACTATTGATAACAAATGCAGATGCAAGGAAGTATTTTTCAACCATATTATTTCAGAAAAAAGAATTAAAAGAAGTATAAAGATTTACTTTAAAATCGTTCTAAAAAGGATAGATTAGAGCACTTAATAAAGTCTCATCTATCCTTTTTAGTGAACTCTTTTCATGGAAAAATACTTTTTATTCAAATTTCACTAAGGTGAAATCAACTTTAGAAGGAAAAATCATACAAAAAGTAGAATTATATAGAGAAGAAATTGAGTATGTTTGAAGTTTTATAACCAAAATTTGATTATTCACTAACATGATCACTGTTGCTGATGAAAAAGTTATCAAGGGTAAGGTGCAAAACTCTACATTACATTTAATCAAATTACTTACACGAAAGGAGTTATGAAATGTCTAGTAAGCTTGGAAATAAAATTAGTGAAGGTAGCTGCTCTGAAGTATTTGAATGGGAAGGTAGTCACAAAGTAATTAAATTAGCGAAAGAAAATATAGACTTTGAAACAATGAATAGGGAATTTATAAATAATAAAATGGCTTGGGATCATAAACTTCCAGTTGCTCGACCATTTGAGTTGTTAGAGATCAATGGACGACCAGGAATAGTATATGAACGAATATATGGGAAACCATTGTTGGAACGGTTTCTAGGACATTTGATGGTCGATATTAATCAAAAAGTAGATTTGAATGGAGGGGATATTCCATTAATTGCTCGTACTTTGGGCGAGATACACAATAATTCAAATATCAATCTCCCTGCGTCACATAGAGAAGACCTAAAATACCTAATTAATAGTGTGCAATATTTGACTAAGGAGGAGAAAGAGAATGTAATATCTATATTAGATTCTCTACCAACTAAACAGTTGTTATGTCATGGCGATCCTAATCCAGATAATTTTTTAATAGGAGATGATGGCAAGGCTGTTGTCATTGATTGGATGAATGCTTCCATTGGAAACCCTGAAGCAGATGTAGCTGAATTTATCGTTATGATTAAATACGCCATTTTGCCTCCTGAAATACCAAGCCAAGTCTCTGAATATTTTTATTCAATAAGAGAAGAATTAATTCAAATATTTATGGAGGAGTATACCAATTTAACAGGAATAACATATGATGAAATTATTCCTTGGCTGACGCCAATGGCAGCAAGGAAATTATATACTGCAGATGCCCTTTTAGAGGAGGAGAAGAAGTTACTAGTTGAAGTAATAAGAAAAGATTTAGAAACAAGAGAGTTGACTAATAAATCTATGTAATTACATTGAATCTATTAAAATTACATGAATGGAAGGAGTATTGTATGACAATTAAACTTGGTAAAAAAATCGGTGAAGGTGGATGTTCTGAAGTTTTTGAATGGGAAGGTAGCCAAAAATTAATCAAATTAGCAAAAGCAAATACAAACTTCGAAGCAATGAATAGAGAATATACTAATAATCGAATTGCATGGGATAATAATCTTCCTGTTGCTCAACCCTTTGAGTTTAAGGAGTTTGATGGACGGCCGGGGATTGTATTTGAACGTATTTATGGAATTTCTTTGATGGAGCGTTTTTTAGGTCAGGCGATGAATGATATAAATAATCAAATAGGTTTTAGTGAAGAGATTACTCAAATTACTGCACGTTTGTTAAGTGAGATACATAAGATATCAGATGTTACACTGCCATCATCTCAAAAAGAGAGTATAAAATATTCAATACATAGTACTGATTATTTAACCTTGAAAGAGAAAGAGGATGTTATATCCATACTAGATTCTTTACCTTCGAAGAAATTGTTATGTCATGGTGATCCTAACCCAGGCAACATTTTGATTAGAAACGATGGCAAGTCAATTATGATAGATTGGATGAATGCATCGATTGGAAACCCTGAGGCAGATTTAGCTGAATATATCATTATGATTAGATATGCCATATTGCCGCCTGATCTCCCAAAACAAGTTTTAGATTATTTTGATTCAATTAGAGAAACTATGATTCAAACATTTATGGAGGAATATACCGGCTTAACTGGAATTACATATGATGAAGTTGTCCCATGGATTACGCCAATGGCAGCACGGAAATTATCTGCTGATGCCATTTCAGAGGATGAGAAACAGTTATTGATTCAAGAGATTAGAAGGAACTTGGAAGCAGGCAATTGAAAAACTATGAAATTGCAGAAGATGATGGAAAAATAGTAGGATACTGTTTAGGTTTTGATCATTATACTTTTTACGCCAATGGAAGAGTATCATGGGTAGAGGAAATAATGGTAGAGGAAAGTTATCGAAATAAAGGAATTGGGGCTAAATTAATGAACAGTGTCGAAGAATGGTCAGAAACAAGAGAGTCCAAACTAGTTGCTTTAGCTACAAGAAGGGCTGTACCTTTTTATAAAGCTCTAGATTATGTGGAATCAGCTTCTTATTTTAGGAAATTATTGTAATTAGGAAAAACTTAGTGTCAAGGAGTAAAGAAAATGAATAAATTAATATTTATATTGTTAAGTATATCAATATTCATTGTTTTTTCTTCAAACGCATTTGCATACAACAATAATAAAATAACTGTGGAAGAGATGTATGATGAATTAGTAGAACAAGATATTCTTTATAATGACCTACATTTCGATCTTGAGAGCTTAGATAAAAGTGTAGAGCGTAGATGGGTTGCTTGGCATCTTGCATATGCTTTAAATATACACACAAATTATGATGAAAGCATTCAAACTTTTACAGATGTTCCTGTTAATTGGTTTTTTTATTATTCTGTGGAGGCCCTAGTTAAACATAAAATCATCAATGGTATTGGGGATGGGACTTTCCAACCCAAATATAATATTACTCTTCAAGACTTTGCTATTATAATGGTAAGAACACACGAGGTGTTAACTGGAATCCATCTTGAACAAAATATGACTTCTTCAGTTAGTGGAAATGTGTCTTCTTATGCACAACCATTGTTGCATCAGCATTAGATCTAGAGTTAATGACTGAAAGAGAAGATTATACAGTCTCAGCAACTTTCGGTGATTTAGTATACGCCCTTTATATCATAAATGATAAGATTGTTCCACTACCATCTAAGTTTTGATATTAATTGTCTCAGGTATGATTTTTTGTTATGTAAGGGTTGCATGCTGTGTACGTAATTGCTTAGATTTTATTTGGTTTATTTTTGACATTACATCATGCTTCAGATTATAGACAATCTATAAGTAAGTTAAATCAAAACATAGCTTCTTTTGGTTTAACATCCTCATTATGTGTATTAGATAATATCATTAGTATCTTCATCGTAACCTGTCTAGTTTACGTCATTATTCATTTTCGAAGGAAAATAAAACTAGTCAAAGATAAATGAGTTTTTACAACAGACTAAGGCGCATTCTCTTTATGAGAAGCGCCTTATTTGATAAGTTAATTTATTTTGTATAGAAGTAGTCCTTTATCACTTTCCTCTGTAGGAAAATGAATATAAAATCTATAGTCATTTTCTAATTGATAATAAAGACCGTAATTGTCATTTATTGGACTTATCCCTTCAGAATAGGGCTCTTCTCCGATTAATTCTTTGAATTGAGTTGGTGTCATTTTAAACTTTACTGTCATTGTTCTTACCTTATCTTCTGGATCAAAATAAAACGTACACCCATTATAATGATAATATAAACTCCCACTACTAATATCATTGCCTATTTTATCTGGTTCACCATATTTCTGTTCTATTTCTTGAATAGACATCCCTCTTGATACATCAACTCCTGGTAATTTGCCTGAACTTGCATCTTTTAATAGATTTGTATCAACAATTAAATTACAGCTAAGATCAGAAAATTCAAAAGTTTCATCTGTGTGTGGCTCTTCTGCAGCGGTATTGCTAGGATTTTCTGTTTCTTCAACATGAGATTCTGCAATGTTATCACTAGTGTTCAAGTTTTCCGCTTCTTCTGTAGTAGTTTCTGCAGTGTCATCCGTAATTAAACTTTCAGATTCTTTTTGATCAGTGCTTGGTTTGGATAAATTATTGTCTACATTACTGCATGCAGCTAACAATAGACTTAAACATAATATGAGTGAAAGAATAGAGAACTTATACATACTCATTAATAATGCCTCCTTTTAGTTGCATAAACACACTCCATGTATTGTAACATAGGTAGAACGAATGAATTGAAAAAAAAGGAAAAAAAGCTAAAATATACGATGTGAAACTTGATTAATCTCATACATCCTTTTTTAGTCATAAAATAACAACAATAGTTTATGTAACTTTCCATATCATTCTTGATTTATATTTACTATTTTATAATGGATATACATGAAAGGAAGCCCAAATATCCACATTTTATGATCAGCTTCTAGATGACCAACCTTCGATTCTCGAACAATAAAATGTTCCTGTAAAGGTAGCTTCATCAGATAATTCCCAATGGCTAAATAAATACCTACATCTGACCCAACATTTCCAATGGAGGACAAGTGCAGTGTTTGATTCTCTTCTTTAACACTAAGTATGCCAACCATTGTTGAAAATGGCAATGGAAGGGCTATATTCATATAAGGGATTTCTTTTTTTTTATGCATTGAATAGATTGCCTTAAAAACAACTCGATTGTTTATTTTTCGAATCCAAGCACGAGGTTTAACGCGTCCGTCTTCATGTTCTGAGACTTTGATAATGTTTCCTTCCATTTTTACTGTGTGTTTTAGTAACGGTAAATTTAACTGTTGTATAAAATAACTAACGAGTTTAAAGGAATAAGCAAATGGAAGAAACCATCGCCTCCACTGAACTTTAGCGTATAGATTAAATTGTTCAGTCTGTTCATAAAAATCAATAATCGTTTGTGGGCATGAGGCTGATACACCATAAAAAAACATATCATCTACCAAACCCTTCTCAAATTCGACAAGCTGAGGCTGATGCCACCTACCTCTAATTTTACTGATTGGAAAGGATTTTGGTTTATGCAAAGAGTCGGGTGTGAAGAAATGCCAGCTAAGTACTGTGAAAAAACCAAAAACAATCCCATTGCCCAAACCATGGGTTTGCAGCATGAACTGAATGCTAATGTTCCAAAATCCGAATACATTCCCAACTACATAGAGTAAAGAGAGTATAATAGTCAAACAAACTGTACCAAATGATATGATCAAGGCTGCCTTTTGCAATTGACTAGCAAATTTCAATTTAAAGGTATGCCATAAAATGATATATAAACCACCAACATATAGTGTTACAGATAAAAGCTCTAACCAAGGAAAATATGTAATACCTATCGCTTGCATCATTGGCATAATAAGCATAAGTGGAAAAAGGGTTCTAGGTAGTTTATTAAATCGTCCGAATAATCCAATAGAAACTGTAAGTAAAAATGCTGCGTAATGAAAATGAATGGCAGTAAGCCAAGTAATAATTGCTGTAAACCCTGTATCAATACCAGCAACAGATGCAAAAAACCATAACCCTCCAATACTTAAATACATCATCCCAACATCGATCGCGATTTCTTCCCAATGTGTAAATCCTCTTGATAGAAATCTATTGATTCCACAATACGCAACATAGAAAGTATAAAGTAAATAAATCGATGCACCCAAGATGTCAATGATATAGATAGAATTGATTGTAACAGTCAATACAGATATCATCATAACCACTGTAAACAAATACGATGACTTAGAACGGTCTGGAAGCAGAGTATGCATCATCCATGGTACGTATAAAATTTGTGCTAAAGTTAACAAATGAAAATACCAAGGTTGATTACTAAAAAGAAAAACAAATAATAATAAAAAACCTCCTGCTATCAAATGTTTAGGAAGATGTTTTTGATTTAAAATATCCTTCATATGCAATCAGCCTGCCTATAATAGAATTAGTGATTGAAACTTGAATGGTATAAACATTTCTAAAATCATCATACCCTTCTTCGACTTCTACACGCCCTTCCATCCATCTTGGAAGAGGAATCTCTAATTTACCCACAACTAGTTTCTGGCGACCAGAGTGAATAAAAAGACGACCATCTTGTGCAACTTGAAAGTTTAAATCCGAATAAAAAAGATGAGGCTCCCCTAAATAATCCTTCACAACCTTTTTGTCAGGATCTATCGACATAAGTGCATTAAAATGTCTTGTCACCTTAGGGAAATAGAAACTCCTTTGCCAATGGATTTCCTGTGCATTATTTGTACCTGATTGAACACTGTTCCGAATTGAAAATGGAATATTCCCTCCATGTTCTGGAAATAAAAATTTCCATTTTGTGCTTAAACGAAGAAATATGGAAAGCCACTTTTTAGAATGAATGTTCTCCATGACACCCGTTGCCTCAAACGGTTCATTATCTGCAAAAAGATAGCGTTTTTGAAGCATAGGGTGCATAAGTTGAAAGTCTTGTCCAAGCAGCTGTTGATAAATATTCATGTTCAGCGATCCTTTCTTGAGCGGATACATGATTTTGCTGTAGGTACATCATTCCCAACAATGAAAGCAATGCCAGATAGTATGAGTAATACAATCGTTAAACTTACTGGTGAGAATGGATGAATAAGAACAGAAGGACTTGCCCAAATCGCTAGTAATAAGAGTACTGGTAGTAAAAAACACTGTAATATTAGTAGTATTTTTTTCCGTCTAAAAACAAGCCACAACCCTCCAAATGTAATTTCAAGTAAACCAATCATTTGAATGGCTAATGCTTCATTAATGAACGTAATTGGCGAAACAGAACGAAGCATAGCTATTTCTTCAGGATGTTTTGCTATTAGTTTAGGTACGAGTCCTTGATATATCCAAATAAATGAAAATGTATAGGATAGTAACCAATATATGAAAAACTGTGCATATTGAACTTTAGGAGAAAGTCCTTTTTCGATCCATCGTTTCAACACATCAAAGCTTAATGCAGTTGCCCATCCTATTGCAGGGCGAAAAAGAAATTTATCAAACCATAATCCAAACCAGCCAAAGCGGACTTCATAATCGTATTGTGTAAGAAAACGAGTAGTTCCGGAGATTGGTTCATATTTCCAATACCCTTTTCCCTCTTTGATTAGAGAGATTTTCTGAGCGGTTCCAAAATGAAGGGAGGAGATTCTTGAACCGTCTTTCTCTTGGACATTGCTAACTGACTTACCCCAGCCAGTAATCGAAACCCCTAAACCAATATTAGTTTTATATAGAAAGGTTTGTGTTTCCTGTTCTTTTTCTGTGTATGTAATAGAAGAGAAACGTAAATCCCATTGTTCATGTAATTCAGGTGTCTGTGTGAATTCCCATACGTTTTCAATAGACGAATGGATTGGAAGTTCAACATAAATTAACTTTTTTTTCAAACTTTTCACCTCATCATTCATTGTATCATATTTAGATTGAATGGTATCTCTAGTCATGATCCTTCTTGAATTGGAATATTCTAAACTATAGAAATGAGAATACGGGGGATGTTTCTATGGAAGATCATTTCCAACTAAAAATTATAGATATTTTAAAACGAAAGTACTTTAACAAGACAAGCATTGCTGCAGGACATAAAGGATTGAATAGAGTTGTAACATGGGTCCATGTAGTTGAAGTGACCAATATACGGAAGCTATTAAATGGACAAGAATTAATATTGTCTACAGGTTTAGGTTGGCAAGAAAATGAAGCCCTCTTTGTTTCTTTTATACAACAATTAATAGAAGCAGAGACATCAGGTTTATGCATTGAATTAGGCACTTATACTTCAGTCATTCCTCAGAAAGTGATTGAAATCGCTAATGAACATCATTTTCCTATCATTCTTTTTTTAGAAGAAGTTCCTTTTGTTAAAATTACACAAGACATTCACTTTTTACTAGTTAATCAACACTATTTGGAGGAGAAAAGAAAAGCAGAGGAAAATAGATGGTTGAGAGAGTGGTTAGAAGGCAGTCATAGTGAACAAGAAATTCATGAATATTTGGTTGAACAGACTTCGCATTTTAAACTACAAGGTGGTGTAGTTTGTATATATAGATTTCAAAGTTATGCAAATTCAAACAGTGATCATCGTTATTTTATAATGATATGCAGAAGCGCTTTTGAGCAGCATGGATTTAAGCTGTATGCAATAGAAGAAAGAAACGCTATGATCTTCCTATTGGTTAATATTCGCAATGAAAAGGACTGGAAAAGTAGAGTGGAAGCTTCTATTTATTGCTTAAGTAAAACTGAATATATCAAAAATTCGAATACATTTAAACCTACGATCGGTGTAGGAAAGTTTATGAAGAAGCTATCAACAATGAACGAAAGTTATCAAACCGCTATGGATGCTGTGAGAATAAAATCGAGATTAACGAATGATATACAGAGCTATTTTTATGATGACCTACATATTTATCGTTTCATACTAATTCTTCATAAATATAGTAATCTTCAAACAACGGCACAAGAATATTTAAAGCCTATTATAGATTACGACAAGAAATACAATGGTAAATTATTAGAAACGCTAAAAATTTATTTGGCATGCAATGGTTCAAAACAAGATACGGCTAAACGTTTATTTATAGTAAGACAAACTTTATATCACAGAATGAATAAATTAAAAGAGTTGATAGGGGATCATTTTTTGAATCATGATACAAGGTTAGCCATAGAATTTATGATCTTGGCATTTGAATATTTGCAAAGTTCTGAAGATAGTACCAAATAATCACATACTTTCATTTATTTCACTCTATACCAATACTGATATACTTCCTTATATCCAATTTTAGAATATAACTTCAACGCAGGTTTATTACTTAATACAACGGCCAAATAACTGTATTTTGCACCATGCTCCTTTCCCCAATGCAATAAATTTAATATTAACTGTTCACCAAATCCTTGATTTCTAAATTTAGGCTCTGTAATGATATCATATAACCCTATGTAATCTCTTTCAATCACCCCTAATCCACAAGCTACGATTTGATTTTCATCATATAAAGAAATAAAGCACTTTTTGGTCACTATATTGGATAACATTTGCTTCATAGTAGTTTTATGCTTTTCTACAACTTTATTCATTTTACAAAATGGATCAATCCAAATATTACTTAACTCTTCCATAATTTCAACATGATCAATGGTAGGTTCTTTTATTGTATTTAGATCTAATGTCTGAATACTTGTTGGGTCAATCAAGGAGTAACCTTGCTCTTCTAATCTCTCATCTAAAAGATGTGGCTTTGAAAAAGGTGTGATTTTAAAGATTGTATTTAACTTTTTGGTTGAATAAATATGTTCACATTGTTTAATTTTAAGATTCAAATCGTAAGTAGAGTGTTGGAGAGTGTGAATACAATTTGCACGTTTTGTATATCCATTCGTAAAGCGTAAAGTCCATCCATCATAGTACATAGTTTGCAGAGCTGGCCACTGGTTCAAAGATAATTCCTCTATAAAATAGTGATTCATTGAAGTTCACTCCTATTTAATATTTGTATAATTATAATTAAAAAATAATATTTATTCAATCTTTTTTGAATCGAAAATGTTTTTTATCATTGTCACATTAAAAAGCCTATCTATTTTACACTATGTCTAATGAAAGGTTTTCCTAGATTAGAGATAATGAAAGTAAAGTTATTTTGTTTTTATTTTGGAGTTTGAAATAGGAGGTAGTCTGCATATGGAAATAATGAAAGATGAAACAGTACTGCTCAAAAATTATATAAATGGCAAATGGGTAGCATCACAATCAAATGAACGTTTAGCTGTTGAAAACCCTGCAACAGGAAATGTGATAGCAAATGTTCCGGTATCTACTAAAGAAGATGTAAATCAAGCAGTTCTAGCTGCAAAACAAGCATTTACGTCATGGAAAAACACCCCCGTACCAAAACGTGCACGTATTTTATTTAAATATCATCATCTATTAAGTGAAAATCATGAAATACTAGCCAAACTTATTGTTCAAGAAAACGGAAAATCATACAAAGAAGCTTATGGAGAAGTACAGCGTGGGATTGAATGTGTAGAATTTGCATCGGGAGCACCTACACATATGATGGGGGAGAGTTTATCAGGGATTGCCGAAGAAATGGATTCAGAAATGTTCAAATATCCGTTAGGAGTAATTGGAGGGATCACCCCTTTTAACTTTCCGATGATGGTTCCTCTTTGGATGTTCCCGTTAGCTATTGTTTGTGGAAATACATTTGTTTTAAAACCTTCGGAAAGAACTCCTCTATTAGCAAATCGAATTGTGGAATTATTTACAGAAGCAGGAGCACCGGAAGGCGTATTAAATATTGTTCATGGTACACGTCATGTAGTAAATGGTTTACTGATGCATGAAGATATAAAAGCGATTTCGTTTGTTGGTTCACAACCTGTAGCCAAATATGTATATGAAAAAGCGGCCTCTCAAGGAAAAAGAGTACAGGCACTTTCTGGAGCAAAGAATCATCATACGGTTATGCCCGATGCAGATATAAATAGAGCTGTTCAGCACATTTTATCATCTACATTTGGAAGTGCAGGGCAGCGCTGCATGGCATGTAGTGCTGTAGTAGTTATAGGAGAGAATGAAAGGTTTGTGGAATCTCTAAAGAAGAAGGCAGATGAGTTAATCATTGGAAATGGCATGGATGATGAGGTTTTGCTGACACCAGTGATTCGTAGATCTCATCGCGAAAAAGTACTAAATTATATTAAAAAAGGTTTAGAAGAAGGTGCTATGCTGCTTCGTGATGGAAGAAAAGAAATGCAGGAGATGAAAGAAGGGAATTTCTTAGGCGCAACAATATTTGATCATGTAAAACCAGATATGACGATTGCCAAAGAAGAAATTTTTGCTCCAGTATTAAGTGTGTTAAGAGCGGACAATTTAGATGAAGCATTATCGTTTATAAGAAAATCAAAATATGGAAATGGAGCAACCATCTACACAAAGGATGCAAGAGCTATTCGTCAATTTCGTGAAGAAGCGGATGCTGGGATGCTTGGCATTAATGTTGGCGTACCAGCTACGATGGCATTTTTCCCTTTTTCAGGCTGGAAGGATTCATTTTATGGTGATCTTCATGTCAATGGGAAGGACGGAGTCAATTTTTATACTCGTAAAAAAATGATTACTTCAAGGTTTGATTTTTAATCATGAAATGGGGGATTGTTTTGGGTCAAAGGAATCAAGAGTCAGAAATTGAAAAAATGGATAAACAATACGTTTGGCATTCTATGAAACCTTATAATCCTGATGCCACAATGGTAATCGAAAAAGCTAAAGGGGTTTGGATTACGGATCATACTGGAAAAAAGTACTTGGATGCTATGGCAGGGTTATGGTGTGTTAATGTGGGTTATGGTAGACAGGAGTTAGCTGAAGCGGCTTATGATCAGCTTAATCAATTGGCTTATTATCCATTAACTCAAAGTCATAAACCTGCTATAAAGCTAGCAGAAAAACTAAATGAAATGTTAGGAGAGGAATATGTTATTTTTTTCTCCAACAGCGGTTCAGAAGCAAACGAAGTCGCGTTTAAAATTGCTCGACAATATCATCAACAAAATGGAGAGCACGCTCGTTATAAATTTATCTCAAGATATCGTGCTTATCATGGTAATACAGCTGCTTCACTTGCAGCAACAGGTCAAGCTCAGCGGAAATATAAATACGAACCATTAGCAGCAGGGTTTGTCCATGTTGCTCCACCTGATATGTATCGGATGAAAGAAGAAGCTGACAAACCAGTTCAATTGAATTCAGTAAAAGCGGTAGATCATGCAATGACATGGGAGTTAAGTGATACTGTTGCTGGAGTCATCATGGAACCAATCATAACAGGTGGAGGTGTACTCATTCCGCATCAAGATTACATGAAGGGTGTAAGTGAAGTGTGCGAGAAGCATGGCGCACTTTTGATCGTAGATGAAGTTATATGTGGATTTGGAAGAACCGGTGAAACATTTGGTTATATGAATTACGGTGTGAAGCCAGATATGATCACGATGGCTAAAGGGATAACCAGCGCATACTTACCATTATCAGCAACTGCTGTGAAAAGAGAAATATATGAAGCTTTTATGGGTTCAGAGGAATATGATTATTTTCGGCATGTAAATACGTTTGGAGGAAACCCAGCGGCCTGTGCACTTGCACTAAAAAATCTTGAAATTATGGAAAAAGAAAATCTGTTTGAGCGATCTAAAGAGGTTGGCAATAGATTATTAAGTGACCTTCAAGGTTTGTTGCGAGAGCATCCATTTGTGGGGGACGTTAGAGGTAAAGGATTGTTAATTGGGATTGAATTAGTGTCAGATAAAGAAACTAAAGAACCATTAGAAGTTGGATTAGTAAATGAAGTAATAAGTATTTGCAAGAAGAACGGATTAATTATAGGGAAAAATGGTACCACTGTTGCGGGTTATAATAATGTGATTACTTTGTCTCCACCTCTTACGATTGAAAAAGAAGACATAGAGTTTCTTATCAAAACTTTAGTAGAGGCTTTTCAAGAAATAACATCAGGTGATTGAATTTTTAAAATTTTCATAATGGAGGGGGAGCCCCGTCTATCAAAGGCAAGGCTCCTTTTCTATTCTTTTAGTCAGATCTCTATAATGATCTAGTTACAACGGTTTAACTGGTAGATAAATATCAATTAAATGTTTCTTTTCTGGATGTGTGTTTGGATCATTTAAATACTTTTCAAAACTTGCTCCATCATCAGGCTGATATCCACTATTAGGCAACCACTCACCATATAAATACCTCCACGCATGTCCATGTTGCTCACCATTATTTATCGAGAAATGACCAATTGCATATTTCCCTGCAGGAATAGACATTTTACCAAATTCACCATCTACGGTTGTATCTTTTGGAACAGCCATACATACACTTGTTCTCAACCTATCCTCATTTGTTATTTCATGGTTGTCATGATAGATCGTTAAAAGTTTGATTCCTCCATGATTTACGATACCTTTTGCTGAAGCCCAAGTAATTAGTCTACCAAGCATATTCTGAAATACTTTTCCAAATTCTGAATAGGCCCCTACATGGCGTAAATAAATTACAGTCATTTCTTCACAATCAACAACGTCTACTTTACATTCCATTTTCATTTTGTTGTGCCTCCAATCATTTGTTTTATCATCTTTATTGTATCCTGCAGGCACATTCGGGACTTTTCTATTCTTGCTTTCCGTTTGTCTTTTCTTGCTATAAGTTAATCTGTATTCTGTTGCACTCATTCCATAACGCTTTTTAAATGAGCGGGCGAACATCGCCGAATTTGCAAAACATAAATCTAAAGCAATATCTGTAATTGTTTTATGGGGCGCATGGAGCAAATAGCTTGCTGCTTTTTCAAGTTTCAGTCTATTGATGTAATGATAAAGTGTTTCGTTCATGATGCTCCCAAATATTCTATGGAAATGATATTTCGAGAACCCTGAAATTGTGGATAGATCATCTAAAGTAATTACAGTATTTATATTTTTTTCAATATAATCTTGAACTAAGTTAATTCGTGAAATATATTCTTGATGTACTAAAGGACTTTTATTACGATCCATTATTCAAACCTCCATTTTGCAAATGCTCACTAAATTATTCTATCATTTACTAAAATGAATCGCTTTTCTAATCTTGCTAAAAATAAAAAACAAATGAAAAATGACCCCGAAAGAATTGAATTCTTAACAAGGTCATTTTATCATTTTACTTATTATTTTTTGTTTACATACTCTTTTATCATCTCTTCACTGACAACCACTCTAGTAGGAGATATTCCCTGTTTAGCATGCTCGTTGATTTTATTTGTCCAATGATTAATTTTTTCAGTAGAGTAGGGTTTTCCCTCTTTACATAATAGAACAGCTTCATCAATGGCTTGCTCTCGCAGTGAATCCAACTTCTGGAACTGTACTAGATGTTTATGTAATTTATTCGTATGTGCAGTTAAAGCTTCTCTTGTATCCATACCCTCTGTCCTTTCATCAAGATGTCTTTTTATTTCCTCTATAATATTTCCCGGGCGAGCGCGGAATTCGATGTGAATCGTGAGGAGTCGACAAATTAGTTTTTCGAATTCAAATTCATATGATTTTTATTGACGAATAAACGAAATATCATACCATTCTTAACATATAATACAATGCAGTAGGAAATTTTAAAAGGAAATATTCTTCTTTAATGGGCGAAATATGATTTGAATCTTATCTCTCCAACTCAATGTACTCTCTAAGCAGTTTCCATTCATTATCTTCTTTTTGCCATATTAGCATACATTGTGCTCTGTATGGTTTTTCATTGATCATATTTGTTTCTCTACCTACAACAATCAATTGTTTTCCATCTTTTCGTTCGGTTATGGCACTAGGTTCAAAGCTTTTTTTTGCATTGCCATACTGCTCTAAAACATTTTGAATGTTGTAATCATATCGGTATTGCATAGGGATATCAAGATCTGAATGTGCCCAATGTCCAATAAAACTTTTTGACATATAAGCTCGAATACCTTCTTCACTTTGACTAACAAACGCATCATTCCATGTACGGAAATAATCATCAATAATTTCTTTGATTTCTTCCATTATAATCCTCCTTGTTGAGCTTTATAAAAATATATTTCTCTATTAATTCTGGGAAATCCTTCCGTTGTGATTTAACAAATTAAAACATCCTATAAAATTGAATTGAGTTAACTAGTGTTAATGAATTCATTCAACCATTAAGTAATATTGAAATAAGCCACAAGATGTTATAATTTATTTCTAAGGAAAGTGTGTCAAACGACGTGTAATCAATATAGTAATAAATTGAAAAGAGGTGAAGCTTAGATGGGACAGAAAAAGACAGAATCAAATTTTCTACTGTTTTTATTGATCACTTATCTTCAACATCAAAAGAGGAAATCAGGTAGTCTAGAGAAAGTTCAATTATTAAAAGATGCTGTATTGTTATGTGAAAAAGATATTTTGACTCTAGCACATCATCATATTCATCATTACCTAAAAGAAGATATGCAAACAAAAGGTAAAGAGATCGAAGCTTCATCTGATTTCATTCCTTTATATGATTTTCAAAACAACCATTTTGCTTATATGGTTCCTTTAGTGGAAGAAGGAGAGATTGGTTACATCGTTGTTGGAGCGATTGAAGATGGATATGATTGTTACGAGGTATTTATCAAAGAAAACATTGTAAAGGAAATAAAGTCATTCATGTTTTACTTAAGTAAATCTTCCAATTTATCCACTCAGTTAGTGTATTTACCTTCAACGAGTTATGTGATCCAGTTAATAAATGATCAAGGTATTCCTCAGAAATATTTTGACATTTCATATCATTTAGGACTTGATGATGAAATAACAGATGATATTCATCATTATCATGCTGAGATTGGTCTTGAAAATCTATATAAACATATTAGAAAAGATGATAACAAGAAACGAATCAACAATATTTTAGATAGACATGGAAATGAAACTTCAGATCATGAAATCGATGAGGTGATGTTGTCAACCGAACGAAATTCAAGATCTTTTGTACCAATATACAATAACAATGTATATAGTTATGGTGGAAATCAAACTTGGTGGAAAGATGAAGGAAAGTCTATAAAAAGTATACGAGGCTGTGGACCTGTAGCAGCTGCAAATCTAACATATTATTTATCCATAATAACAAACCCAACTCAATATGGGGAACTTTATGCTGATGAAACTTCAAATTATCACGAATTCATGAAACATATGGATGTTCTTTATGAGTATATTGCTCCAAGAACATATGGAGCAGTAAGTGTTTCAGAATTCGTGGCAAATGTGGAGCAGTATGCTTCAGATCGTGGGGTTTCATTGCATGCGGTTTGGAGAGAGGCTTCTTTTACAGTTGAAAGTACGGCAGAATATATAAAGGAAGGGCTCAATTTGAATTCCCCAATTGCAACTCTGAATTTATCTATACCTAAAATAACAGGATACCCATATCAATGGCATTGGATGACGATCACAAAATATTGGAACAAAAATGAGGATAAATGGATTGTGGTATCTACATGGGGTCAAAGAAGAATCATTAATTATAATCAACATTTAGATGCGATCACTTCTTTTTTATCCGTTGGTGGAGGGTTTATGTATTTTAAATAATGGTGTATTTCTAAAGATAGGAGGATATAGATGAGCATACAATATCATATAGATGAATCTTTCATTCAAGATTTAAATAAGGCTATTAAAAAAGTGAAAATAAAAAGTTGTGTGATGATAAAAGATGGATCAATGATATATGAATATCATAAAAATAGGAAAGTTAGAGACAATCTACAAAAAGTCAATTCATGTACCAAAAGTATTGTGTCAGCATTAATTGGGATAGCTATACAAGAAGGTTATATTTCAAGTTTAGATGAAACACTAGAACATTATTTTCCTAAAATCATAAATAAACAAACAGATAAGCGGAAAAAAGAGATTACAATTGAACATTTATTAACAATGACAGCTGGTTTCGACTGGCCAGAGTTTGGTGAGTGGGATTCTTTTGCTCCTATGGTCTACAGCAATGATATTGTGAAGTTTGTAATTGATAGACCTCTCATTGATGAACCTGGTATAAAAATGAACTACAATTCGGGTTGCTCTCATCTTCTTACAGCGATTTTGCAAATAGCAACGGGGTTAAAAGTATCTATTTTTGCTGAAAAATATTTGTTTGATCCTCTTGAAATGAAGTATCATTGGTTTGAAGACAATAAAGGGATTAACCATGGTGCTGATGGATTGCGGTTAACTCCATATGATATGGCTAAATTTGGTCAGTTGTACTTACAAAAAGGGATGTGGAATGCCAAACAACTTATTCCAGAACAATGGATAAAAAGATCAACAGAGCCAAAATACCTTACCTATGATTTTATTGGTCATTATTCATATCATTGGTGGGTCAAAAACATAGAGTCAGATAACAGTCATTTATCAGCTGACAATCGTTTCTTCTTCGCACTCGGTCATGGAGGTCAATACATTTGTATTATTCCTCATGCAAATGCAGTAGTAGTGTTTACTAGTGATATGTATAATGATTCTTTAAAACCTCTTGAATATATTGAAAAATTTATAATCAAGTCATTCAGTTATTGTTGAATAACATAAAATTGTACAATCCTTCATTTTTCATTTCTTTATAAAACTTTTTTAAAACACAGTTCGTTTTACTAATTGAGTGAACATCATTGCTGGCAAAAGCAATATCAAAATTTTAGAAAAATGAATTGTTAGCAGATAACCTAAAAAAGAATGGAGAGAATAAAAATGAAGAACACAAAAAAAGTCATCGCAACAGTGTCATTATCAGCACTATTACTTGGAGGGGGATTAACCGCGCTAAGTTATGATACGTTTGCTGCTAATGACAGAACAAATTCTAAATCAGTTGAGATATCACAAAATTCAATCTTAAAAGCAAGAACACTTTCAGATTTTAGCGAGATTCAATATAAAGATTTAACTTTTGGTGAGTTCTATGGTGGGTTTAGTATTGATTATAATGAAAATAGTTCAATAACATTAACTAGTTCAACAGGGAAATCCATTGTTGTAGATCATGAAATCTTTAATAAATATTCAAATGAAGATCTATTTGAACCCTTATTTGAATTGGACAACGTAGCGGTTTCAAATGAAGAGATACAAGAGCTTAAAAGAAAAGAAGCTTCAATCATCCGAACAGATCCATGGGTAATGATGTATAATGAAATAGAAAGTAAAAATATTGATACTGAAGGTAAAACTTTTGGGCAATTGTATGATAAAAGTGATTTGAAAAAACTGGAATCACCCGATGAAAGCAAATATTTGTACTATGCTGAATACTATGGTCTAGAATCAGAAAATAAAACACCGGATGAAATAAAGGATGAGGTTCTAGCTATTAATGCGACCTTAAAACTTAAAGAGGAATCAAGAGATCTACCTTATGATCCAAATTGGTTAATTGAAGAAGAAAAATGGTGGATTGAAATATATGGAAGTAGCCCAGTGAATCAGTAAGATTGGGATCCGTTAAATATAGATTAGAACAAAGGTGAGACCTAAATAGGTTTCACCTTTTTCATTGGATTCTTTCCTCTATACGTGATATATTTCTAAGTCAGCTTGGGCAGTCCCCATATGGCTTCTCGATGTTTAAGCTTGTCTTGTATTAAAGGAGATTACTTACTCCGTTCTTTCACCAAAACCTATAAAGTTTCCATTACAATCTCTAATGTGAAATTCCTGCATGCCGTACCAAGTCGTATATAATTCTCTTACGATTTCTACTTTCTCACGTACCTCTTCATAATACGCTGACACTCCTTCTACTTCTAAATAAAAACATGCTGACACTCCAGCCGAACTTTCTTTAAAAGCAGGTACATCCTCAGCGATACTATCGGGTGTTTGTAACATGATTTGTATGCCATCTCTACTCATGATCGCAAAAACGTATTTTTGATCCGTATTTATTTCATTTGTAGTTTTTTGCTTGTCATCTACTACCATTTCAAGTTGAAACCCTAAGATATCTCTATAGTACACGATGGAATTACTTACATCTTCTACAATAAAATTTGTTGTAAATTTTTTTAATTTCATATTGAATTAACTCCTTGGATTCATTTATTTTTGATATCGATCACACATTTTACTTGCAAGCTGAAAAATTTCTTGTTTCATTTTTGGAGGTTCCACAACCTCTGCATTTAAACCAAGTGAGTAAAAAAAATGAACAGAATAGTCCCATTCTGAAGCAGGGCACATATAATCAACTTCCCATTCATCTTCAGTAATATTTTTAACAAGATGTCCAATATGAGGGTCTTGTTCAGTCATTAATGCACCTTTATAATTTAGTTTTACGATAACTCGTGTAGGTGGTTCAGTATTTTTTGTTCTTTTTAAATCATCTACTAAATCAGGTGGGTTAAGACTAGTTGATTGAATGACTTCAATTTCACCAAAACGATCAACTCTAAAGGTTCTGTCTTCTTGATGTATTTCAGAATAGGCTTCACAATACCAAAAACCATGTGCGGTATAAACACGTCTAGGAAAGATCTGCAGCCACCGAGTATGGTTTTTTGAACGGTATAAAATGTTTAACCATCTAGATTCTGTTGTGTATTCTAATAATGACGTTAAATATGGGGTCGTATAGTTTCGGCTCGGAATTTCTACCTCTACATGGTTAAGTAATGGGTCAACTTGTTGTAAAGTCTCATCAGGCAGTATAGCTTTGATCTTATCAATGACTGTCCATCTCTCTTGGTTAAAAGGGGTGTCAGGTATTCTTGTCATGGCTTGTAAAGCGAACAGTATGGTTAAAGCTTCTTTGGAGTCAAACTGAAGAGGGGATAATTGATAACCCTCCATTAAACGAAATCCTCCATTTGGACCTGTCATCGAGTATATTGGAATACCCATCTCAGAAAGGGATTGCACATCACGTAAAATTGTTCTTTTCGAAACTTCAAATTTGTCTGCTAATGACTGTGCAGTTTCTGGTCTTTGCTGAAGTGCGATGAGAATTGCCATAATTCTATCGGTCCTTTTCAACGTCTCACCTCCTAATTCTGTAAACATAATAACATTGTATTGGTGACATTATGTTTGTCACTAATTATAATTAATAGTTAATTTTTTTTGAAAAATGTATTCTAGTATATTGGACTGATTTCTTCTTGTTTATAAATACAACAAAATACTATCAATTCTTATAATATAAAGTGTTATAATGGGACTTATTAGAGTTTACCATAATTTGTGTGTGATTAAACATGTTTCAAAATGCATGTTCGAGGAACTCATCAATATAAACAGCGGAAGATAATTGCTAAACAGAAAGGTGAATGAAGTTGACTAGTCAAAAAAATTTTATTGCTGATATTTTGAAAATCATAGGTTATTTATGTTTTAGTTTCGGATTTATTCTTTGGATTGCTATAACAATTGAGTTTGGAATATTGATAGGAATAGATGTGATGTTGGGTTTTGGTGTTTCTGGTGTGTTATTTTTAGCATTTTCAGAAGTGATTAAACTTCTACAAGGAATCTATAATCAGGGAGAGATTAAATTAGGCAATGCTCCATTAGATTCTACTTCGCAGGAAAGTGAAAGTAAACTACTTTCTGAATCAGAGTTGCAAAGTAGATCAGTTAACACAAATAACGTCTATGAAGTTACAAATTCAATGGTATGGCCTTCTGACGCAGAAGAGATTACGGGGTTTTATAAAACAAGAGGTATGAAAATAAAAGAGATCTTATCCACCACCAAAGAAAATTATTATATGGTACTTTTTGAGGAAGGTAGCTCAGAGGTAATATTGTTAGGTGGCTCTGTTCCTAAAGTAATTGAATCATTAAAGTAGTATTAACTAAGCATTGTAAAATCCAATTTGAATATTAGAAAGGAGCCTTGGGATGGCTCCTTTTTTGGCGTTAATCACTTCAAATTATCGCAACTTTCTCTCCATTATCACGTAATAGAATTTAAGAGTAGATGGAAGTAAATAGAAAACAATAACAAAATGATGACATATGAAGAAAACAACCTAAGAGATAGTTATAATGATGAGATATACATAATTTGAACTATTATCAGAAAGTGAGGTGGATTTTATTGGATAATATTCAAAAAGAACCGATGATTTTTGATATTCATGTCACAGAAGGAACTCACTATGAGGTAGGTAAGCAACGGGCGATTACATTTAAGGAATATTATTCAGAGGATATTTCCTACTATACCACTCCAATGGAAGGGAGGGATTATCTTCCTGCTGCAGAGGCTCATAAAAGGATGATGATGATTGATAGAATATGCCCTGGTTTTACAGATGAAATACAGGGGTTTGCTGATGAAGTAAATATAGAAGCAGAAAAAATCTTATGCTACGTAAACTCGTTCCATGACTCACCGAATTGCTGTCAATTTGCTGTCCTTCCTTCAAATACAAGTAATGGACATTTTTATGTGGGTAGGAGTTATGAGTATTTTGTAAGGGACGAGAGAAGTTTGTGTATAACTCGTGTAAAAGGAAAACCCAAACATATGGGGTTCTCGTTACAAAATGCAGGTCGAATGGATGGTATGAATGAATATGGACTCGTAGTTTCTATGTCAAGTACCGCGTATTTAAAACCTCTGGAGGGATTCGGTTGTGAGTTTTGGATTGCCATTCGAGCCATTTTAGACCGCTGCAAAAATGTATATGAGGCTCAATGTCTGCTTGAAGAAATACCATTATGCACGAATGCGAATATTTTGGTAGCAGATACCTCTAATCATGTTGCCATCTTCGAAATTGCCAGCTTTTCCGAACAGAAGAAAAAAATAAATGTGCGGAAACCAGTTGGAGACCTAATCGTCTCAACCAACCATTATGTAAGTCACGAAATGAAAGAATTCGATGAATATCATTTATGGAATTCTGAAATTCGTTATTCTGCCGTCTGGAATACACTGTTACGGGAATCACCAAACCTTGATCATGATAAGATTAAACACTTACTTACAACAAAATATCCTTTTGGTCCATGCTGCCACTTTTATTCTAGTGGAATGGGTACGCTTAGAAGTATGATATTTGATATTACGGAAAAGAAATTGAAGGTAAGTCTTGGCCCGCCAGATATGAATCCATGGTATGCTGTTGATTTTGATGAGCCGGTAGGAATGAAGGAAATTGTTTGTTCGTATGAAGATGTCATTATCGATAGTCCAGAACAATTTTGGAGAGAAATGTAATATATGACCATTTAGAATTCTTCCATCAAATTTAAACAAAAAATCAATTCATAAATTTCATTATAAACCTGAAAATAGAGGAAGACATGATTATCATTACATAGATTATGGGGAAGTTAATTTATTTGATTCTAGAGAGCTTGAAGATGAACTGTCAACGATTTCAAACAATGTAGTAAACTATTGAGTTTTATGGATGAGTCAGTTTACTCCTGAAAGAGCGATGAAAGAAATTAAGAAGAATGGTGACAAGGCATGGATTGAAAAAATCTGGTTAGAAGATTACTAGAAAGAATTTCAATAATCAAAATGAATCTTAAATAGTTTAAATTCCTTAGAACCTTTATGGGGAATTTACTATTAAATAACTAGTTCTATAAATGTGTATAAAGGATAGGAGAATTCAATTGAAGGCTTATTGGACTAAAAGATTTAAAAATGAAGGTATGATTTGGGGAGATCAGCCTAGTAAAACAGCTGAAATAGCCAAACAATTGTTTGAACAATATGAAGCGAGAAAAATATTAGTTCCAGGCGGAGGTTATGGGAGAAATACTAAACTCTTCTCTGCCTCTGATTTTGAAGTAGACGCAATAGAAATTTCAGAAGAAGCGATTCATATTGCTAAGGAGTGGGATAAGAAAACGCATTTCTATCACGGTTCAGTATTTGAAATGCCATTTTCATTTGAATTGTATGACGCCATATATTGTTATGATGTCATTCATTTGTTTTTAGCAGAAGAAAGAAAGCTTCTAATTGATAAATGTTTTAATCAACTCAAGGAAAATGGTTATCTCTTTTTCACTTGCTTTTCCGAATTAGAAGATGACTTTGGAAAAGGGAATCAAGTAGAAGAGAATACTTTTGAAAGTAAACCAGGAAAAATAGTTCATTATTTTACAGAAGAAGATTTAAAACATCATTTTAAAGAGGGTCATATAATAGAGACAGGTATAGTGGAAGATACATTATATTATAGTAGCGGGGATATACGAAAGTATTATTTAAGGTATATTTTTGTAAAGAAATAGAATTTAAAAGAGAAGGTTAGGTCTTATGGAATTAAGAAGAAAATATATTTTTTCAATCAGTTTAATTATTCTAATTTTTGGTTTAATAAGAGTGTATTTTTATGTCCAAAATGATCAGTATGAAGATATAATACTAACAGATCAAATGATGAATGAGTTTAGACAAATAGCATGGTCTACTCTTGATGCTAGTGAAAAAGAATATGTAATAATAGAACCTCATGAGGCAGAGGTGGAATTGATTCAATTAGATCAAAGTTCATTAATACACCCCAAATATAAAAAAATTAAAATAGGTAATAAGGTGGACATTCAAGTGGATCAAATAGCTGAAAAGAAGTTAATGAAAATGAAATCTGAAGGAAAAAGTGCTGTAAAAGTGACATTAACTACGAAGTTTGATTCATGGTTGGGTTCTTATACAGTAGTAATTGATCCTAAATCTAGATATGCAGTAGGTTTTTACCCATTATTATAATAAAATTGAATCCAAAACGCCTGATGATATCAAGATTCTCTTTCTTGATAAAACACTAACTTAGAAAGGACATTTCAATGTATTTAAAAGAAATTATAAAATTAAATGAAAAAATAAAACATCAGAACCAATATCCATTTAACATTTCAACTATAAAAGCACTAGATACACTACATTTAACGAAAAACGTCACTTTTTTTGTAGGGGAAAATGGTTCTGGGAAATCTACATTGCTTGAAGCCATTGCGTATCAATGTGAATTTAATACCGCAGGTGGCAGTAGAAATAATGCGTATGAATTAGATTCTTCAGAAGCAAAGTTAGGGGATTATATTCGACTGTCATGGATGCCCAAAATGAACAGAGGTTTTTTCCTTCGTGCTGAATCATTTTATCATTTTGCTTCCCACATTGATGAATTAGCTAAGGAAGACCCAGGCATATATCATGCATACGGAGGAAAGTCCCTTCACGAACAATCACATGGCGAATCGTTTTTATCTTTATTCAAAAATAGATTTGGACAATCGGGCATATATCTTTTAGATGAACCAGAAGCAGCTCTGTCCCCAGCAAGACAGCTAGCATTTTTAAGTATCATCCATGAATTACAGAAACATGCTCAGTTAATTATCGCAACACACTCACCCATTTTAATGGGTTATCCAAATGCAGAAATCTTCAATTTTGATGAATTTCCTATTAAACAAATCAAGTATGAAGATACAAGTCATTATCAAATTTCTAGAAGGTTTTTGGAAAACCGAAAGAAAATTCTTAGAGAGCTGATAGATTAAGGAAAGAGAATGGAATTTGAAAAGAAAGAAATATGACGGAGGTTTAAATGTTGAAAAAGAAATCAGTTGTGTTTGGATCCCTAATACCAGTATTCATATTCGGATTTATAATTTCCTTAAATTCTGATGAGTTTGATTCTAAATTCATGATGGGAGAACCGTTTCATGTTGATGGGCTAAATACAAATGAATCTACAATGATTATGGATTATGTTTATGATGATGTTACTGGTGATGGGATTCTCGATGATGTTATTCTTGCAGGTAGTAAAGATACTCCTGATTCTCTTTATTCTTATGACGTTAATATTTTTGTAAAAGATGGACAGACAGATTCTTATTTAACCATCACTTCTACTGATGAATATTATCCAAATGGCTTTTCAGGTTATATTTCTAAAATAGATTTATATGATTTTACAGGAGATCAAGTAAAAGAAGTGTTGTTAATTGTAGGAACGGGCGGCACTAAGTCTGGACCCCGTGCTTTTATTTCAAGTTTTAAAGAAAGGAAACCTGTTGTTATTTTTGGTATGGAAGAAAATAGGGGAATTGATTTTGAGGGTGAGTATATCGATGGTTTTAAAGCGAACTTGATTTCATCAAAATTAAATAAAACGATAACACTAGATTTAAGTGCAAGAAAAGAGGAATATATAGAAAAAGGTTGGTATAACTCAGCTGGAAAACTATTATACAGTAATGCGACAGCTGAAACCTATGGTTTTTTTGATGTTCAAGTGTACGATTTTGAGTTTGATGGAGTGATGGATTTAAAAACTTCACAGTTCATTGGTGGTATTCCTGCTGAACTACTTTCAACATTGGAATCAGTATGGAAATATGAGGATTCTGAGTGGGTAGTCGTTCGAGCAACGTATACAACTCATTTGGTGGATGAATAACATGTAAATAGAGATTAATAATAAATTAGCTCGGAGAATAGAATTTGGATATGACCTATTGGAGTATTTAATGAGGTGGGGTTTAATGGAATTCCTATTACTGTTTTATATGTTGTTTTATCACTTGTTGAAATGGTTGCTTTTTGATACAGACAGAGAAAAATTAACTGAAATACCAAATGTTCAGGACGACTATCTTCTAGGAAGAGTAGTCATTTCTTTTATTGTTTTTGTTGCTCTTATTGTTTTGATTATGATTCCATCTCATGAACTAGTATATAAATGGTCTATCTTCATTATGTATGGGATAGTGTTGGGATATCAGACATTTATGGAATGGAAATATTTAAAAAACTCCAAAGAGTATGTCTGTTCTCTTGGTTTTCTGCTAGTAGGTCTGGGTTCTCTTTTTGCTTGGATATGACAAAAGATAGCATCTAAATAAAATAAATGACATTTGCTAGACAGGAGAAAAAGTTATGGAACATAAATTGAAACGATTGTCTGAGAAAAATCTTAATGAAAGCACAAAATTATATATTAATGTGTTTAATGGTGAACCATGGAATGATGGATGGAAAGAGGAAGATGCGAGGGAACGTTTATCTGATCTGTTTTTTCATCAACGTTTTTGGGGTATTGGAATATATGATAGAGAAAATAATATAGTTGGTTTTATTTTGGGATACACTCAAAAATGGTTAGATCAATATCATTTTTATTTGAATGAAATGTGCGTGAAACAACCACTGCAAGGTAAAGGAATTGGTGCAAAATTATTAGCCTCATTAGAAATTCATTGTAATAAAAATAATATAAATCGTATATATCTGTTGACAGCTAGAGTTGGACAGGCGGAGGCGTTTTACAAGAAAAATGGTTATTATGTAAGTCCTAAGATGATTATGATGTCAAAAAGATTAGAGAATATTTAATCTCTATATTTATAAAGGTAGGAAGGTTAATGAAGTTAAAATTAAAGATTATGATCATGCTTATGGTGATTGCTTTTCTTACAGGTTGTATTAAAGAAGTAGATTATTCTAAAGAAATGAATGAATTGACTCAAATGAATAATCGTCTTATTGAAGAAAATGAACAATTGAAACTTGACCTTGAAGAATCAGATAAGAAAATTTCTAAATTACAACATGAATTACAATGGATTAAAAAAGAAGATTTTGATTCTTTAGATCAACTTGATTCTATAAAAGTAGATATTTTTAAAATGACTTGGTCCCCTGACAAACTAAATCTTGCTTTTGTAAAAGGAAATAATGAGAATGGGCAAATGTACTTATGGAACAATGAAGAGAATGTCCATAAAATAATAGAAGGTGTAAACGATCTAATAGCAGAATTTATTTGGTCACCACAATTGATTTGATTTTATATGATGTTGAAAAAGATCATGAAATCATGATTAAGCAGGGAACACCCGACTACTATTTCATGCCTTTGGAAGAAAAGGAAGATGGAACAATCATGTATAGGAAAATATATTTTGACATCAATATTGAAATGGAATTGCATGAATATAAATATGAATTGATAAAAAGCATAAATTGAAAATTTGAGAGAGGTCTTGATATGGAAATGTATTTATATCATTATTATGAAAAATCTCAAGGACCATTTAAAAGCTTGTCTGATCTGAACATGCAAGAAGCTGAACAAATACAAAATCTTATTAGAAAAGAAGGTACACTTTTTGCGAGTAATAGATCTGAAAATTACATACAAATTCGTTTTGAATTAGAAGCATTAGCAAGAAGACTATTTATAAAAAAAGGGGGTAAACCTGTTAATAAATCCCCACATTATATGACATTGGGAGCATGTCCTTGGATTAAAACTTGGTATGTAAGTGGAGAAGAAATAAAAATAAATGTAAATGAATTTGAACCAAAAACAATTAGCTTTACTTACGGTGACTTGTTTCCAACTATGAGATTTGATGATGATAAGTCTTATCGTAAGATGATTTATACATTAGAAGAAATTGAAGAAATCATTGAAATATATGGATTGCCACAAGAATGGAATGAGGATGGTGCAAAAGGACCTGAAAGATACATTGAGGTACAAATATGGGATCATAAACCTCTAACAAAATATGAAAATAATATATTAAATTAAAATGATATAGTCAAAACCAAGCATTTGGAGGAAATATCATGAAAATCACTTTAGAATTGATTAATGAATTAGATTTTTCAAAAATAGTTGATATTGTAAACGAATATGATTCTGATTTTTTGGTTCAATGGGCAGGATTGACTTATAAATATCCATTATCTGTTGAGCAAATGGAAGAGCATTATAACCGAGGAATAAACACTAAAGAAGGTAATGCTTATGTATATAAAATTAAAGATACTGAGTTAGGACGTTTTATAGGTTCAATTCAATTGGCAAGATTTGATGAAGCAAAGAAAGAAGCTGTCATTGGTAGATTTATCATTGATAATAAATTCAGAGGCAAAGGTATAGGACAAGCAGCACTTAAACATCTAGTTAGACTTGGATTTGAACAATTTGAATTAAATAGATTGAAACTTAATGTTTTTCATATCAATAAGGGTGCAATAAAGTGTTATGAGAAAGTAGGTTTCCAACAAATAGATGTAAATCCAAAATTGTACAAGTCTAGTACTGGTGAGTGGTGGGATCAAATTCAAATGCTTTTAAGTAAAAAAGAATGGATACATAATCAAAAGAAATGACAAATAAGGTGTGTTTTTTGTGAACTAACATAACGATAGGCGGGAAGACAAAATGGGAATGAATAAGATGAAAGATTCAAATAAAGATATAATATTGGACAAGTTGTCAATGTTATATCATATTCCAATCACAAACATTAAAAAAATAGGAGGGTTTGAGAATACTGTCTATGAATTAAATGATAAAAAGAGGGATTTTATCATCAGATTAACAGATTCTTCACATCGTTCTATGGAAATGATATGTGCAGAGTTAGATTGGATCAACTATCTACACAATCATGGTGTATCAATAGCAAGGTCAGTAGCTTTTACAAATGGAAAATTAGTAGAAATAATAAAAAATGCAGATAAAATCTTGTATGTCACCACATTTGAGAAAGCAGAGGGAGGACATCTTACAGAAAAAGAGTGGAATTTTGATGTTGTTCAGAAATTAGGTCAAACGCTAGGGAAGATGCATTATTTATCAAAACATTATCAACCCACTCAGCAAGTTCAAAGACCACAATGGTATGATAGTGAATATATTCAAGAAACAATAGAGACCCTGCAAGAATCTGAAGAAGTATTGCTTAATTTTAAAGAAGTACTCGATCAGTTAAAAGAACTTCCCCGAGACAAAGATTCATTTGGATTAATACATGCAGATCTTCATTATGGCAATTTCTTTATAAACAAAAATGAAATAAAGGTTTTCGATTTTGACGATAGTGTATATAAATGGTTCATTTATGATATTGCAATTATCCTTTTTTATTCAGTATGGCTGCCTTGGATTGAAAAAGATAAAGAATCTATTGCCAAAGAGTTTTTGGAACATTTTTTATATGGATATGAACAAGAAAATCACTTGGATCTATTCTGGTTTAAAAACCTCAACCTTTTCTTGAAATATAAAGAAATTGAATTTTATACTTTACTCAAAGAGATAGAGGAAGACGATTTGTATGGTTGGGAGAAGGAATTTATGAAAAACAGAAAATCTTTGATCGAAGATAATATTCCACATCTTGATATAGACTTTCAAAAATTAGTAATGGAAAGGAATTGAAGTGACTTGCATCTGGATTCATTATTTAATAAACCTATTTTATCTCAGGTTGACTTAGGAGGTCATGCCAGTCATGTTTGGTTAGTTAAAACCTTGGATGAAGAAGTGGTTGTAAGAGCTTCAGGAGTGAACGATGAGATTGAAGTCCCTTTTCTAGATGCTTGCAGACAATTATATGGAACTTATATTAACAATACATTCGATTTAGAGTTTATAAACAAAGAAATTGAAAGTTTAAGTTCGATACCAATACCACAGGTATTACGTAAAGGAATGGTAGATGGTTTTCAAGTGGTTGTTGTAGAGAGAATGAATGGGAGTTCCTTTCAATTTCCAAACCAGCCTTCATTAATGTTAGAGAGATTTGGGGAATCCTTAGCAAAAATACACAGTAAAAAGTTTAAAGAATGTGGGAATGTTATAGGGACTTTCAGATATCCTGTTGACCAATTCCATAAACGTTTAATTGAAATAATACAAGTTATAGTTGAGAAACACTACAAAAATGAGAAACAAATTAAACTAGAATTTAAAACAATGCTTGAAATCTTAAAACAACTACCGTCACCTAAATATGCATCATATATCATGGTTGATATGGATTCAAGGCAGTTATTGTCAAATGGTCAGCAAATTACAGCTATTGTAGATACTGAGGCATATGTAATTGCCCCTAGAGAACTGGATCTGATTTCTTTAGAATGCAGCTTTGATTTAAATGCGGCAGCTGCTTTTAAAAAGGGTTATGAATCTGTATTAAGTTTTCCTGATCTATCTCCATATCGAGAAGTATATCGCTATTTTTATAGATTATTGCAAGTAAAAGGTCCCATTGATTATACTGATTGGATGTCAAAACCATCTTACTTTGAACAGAAATAATCAAAGGGATGATATTGAAAAAAATAGGTTTTATTCTGATTTTTCTTTCATTTTTTTTTACGGGCTGATTTTTATCGTTCCTTTTGTAAATATAACCACAGGGTTTAAAGCAGCAGTAACAGGTGGCCTCATCATTGTTGGTGAAGTGTCATTTTGGGTTGGGGGATTGATATTGGGTAGTGAAGTAGTAAAGAAGTATAGGTCATTTTTTAATACAGATGCTTAGAGTGAAATATGTGAAGGTTAAGGATTGAAAATAATACTATGTAAATTTCCTTTAATAAACAATGCATACATAGAATGATAATTCAGTTGCGTATATAATTAAAATAACACAGTTACTTGATTCGTGTATCTATAAAGGAGAGACTTGAATTGGAATTCATTCAATTTTAAAATGGATTTTTATTAGATGCAGCTAGACTACTAGCAGCTCGTCACCAGGCTGAACGAAAAAGAATCCCAGCACTGCCATTCCAATTTGAACAGCAAGAGGCTGCACTAAAGGCTGTTGAGACAGTATGGGAAAAAGAGAATACAGATGGTATAGCTGTTTTTGAAAATATGTGATCTCACAGATCAAACGGAAAGACATCTTTATAATCCAGATTGATTTATCAAAGATTTTGTTCCTTATTACTTTTCCAATGTTTAATGAAAATAGAGGAATACAAGGGTCTTATTTCGAAATTTGTATTGAAGTTGTAGCCTATTTTATTATATTTTCAATAGTTGATTCAAATAAGACCCTTAAATCTCCTTATTATTTAAATATATCTCTGTTTAACTATATTCAGGAAACTCGATGAGTACAGATTACAATTTGTATTAAATCATAGACATTCTGAATTGACTTTTGTATATAATTTTGAATATTCCGAGTTATTAGCTTGAGAAGTTTCACGAATTGATCTTGGGTTTATTCTTCTTAAGTAGTAATAGATCAATGTACAACTGACATTTTATATAAAAATTATCAAAATCAATGGATGTTAATTCAATAATCTGTTTTAATCTATAGTTCATCGTATTAGGGTGAATAAAAAGTGCTTCAGCTGTCTTTTTTAATTTGCAGTTATTTTTCAAATAAATTTCTAAAGTTCGTATTAGACTTGTATTGTTTTTCTCATCATACTTTTGTAACGTTGAAATCATATCATTTTCATACCGTTCTTGAATATTTCTCTCATGAATTGTAGAAATGTAACGGTATATTCCTAAATCCTTATTTTCAATAGGTACTTCATGATCGTTTCGATCTACAAACTCTGTAGATTGAATCACCTCTAACGCCTCTACATAACTCTTTCTTAACTGTCCTAAGTATGTATATTCATTTCCCATGCCAATTAATAGCTTTTTTCTATAATCTTCACTTAATAAATCTCTTACATTGCGTATCAGCATTCTAGCTTTGTCATAAGTATAATAAGATTGTTCTTTTTCAGTTCCAATGATAGCAATGATTTGATTGTTTTCATTTAATACAACGACTTCAGGTTTAGCTTTAAGAAACTCTTTATTTAGGATAGGTTTCATTTCTTCTAATTCTTCTCTGTCATGAGCTGAAAAAACTACTACTGTAAATCTAGTCGGCAAAGATATATCTGAGGTTTTAGTGAATTTTAATATTTCTTCCTCATTGTAATCTTGATTTAACATTTCAAACATGATTTTCTCTTTTGTGTTTTGATTAGAGTTTTTATCTTCAAAACGTTTATATAATAAAGCACCAACATGGTTTGATATATCTTTTAAGAAGAGCAGTTCCTCTTCATTTAAAATCATGTCTGTTTCTTGTACCCAAATGTATCCAAGAATTTGATTCTGATGTTTTGCGCTTACCACAATACGCTGATATAGTCCAAGTTCTTCAATTGGATTAATTCGAATAGGATCAGGATATTTTTCTAATTGTCTGAAGATCCCATCCTTTTTTAGGCGATCTATTATAAATAGAGGGCATTTTTTTGATAAAATGGTTTTTTGCTGTGATGTATCAAAGTGATATGCGTATTTAGAACTGTAGGAAATTAATTCAAAATTTTTATTTTCAATGATGAGCGGTTTTTTTATAACTGAACTAATATATTCTGTAATATCATCAAGATCTTTTATTTTCATAGCATCGCTCAATGGATTTAATTCCATAACTCCGCTCCTTTTTCATATAGTTCATCAGAAATACTTCATTCAAGCATTTATACATTTATCATCATGAAAAGTATAGTAATTGTCAAGCTAATGTTATTATTTTTCGTTCTATTATTTAAATATCAATAAGATCGTTATGTGTTGGATTTAGATGGAAACTTATGTGAACCAGATAGATTAATTGATCAATTTGATGATTGTTCATAACAACACGAGAATCAATCCACAATTTGATGATAATATGTCTTACGTAAATGACGATATGACTGATGCAGGGCGAAATGTACCAGAAATTGGTCTGAAAATAAGAGTCATCAGTGAGAGTGAAGATCGTACGGCGGCTAAAATCTTAATTTATTGTGATTAATTAATAAATGAAAAAAATCTCTTGAGACATTGTCTTAAGAGATTTTTTGTTTTTTTCCTAAGAGCAAAACACTATTTTGAACGAAGCATCTTTTCCATTTTGTTAAAATTGCTCGCAATACTGCTATCAGGAGCTTTTCCAATTAAACTAACGATCACAATTGCAAAAAAACCGAATATAAAACCAGGAACAATTTCATATAAGTCAAAAGGAATAGTTGCTTCTTGAATAACAACACCTGCATCATTTAATTTAGGGGTTGATAACATTTTCCATATTACAACTGTAGCTGCACCCACAATCATACCACTTAGAGCTCCATTTCGAGTCATTCTTTTCCAGAATAGTGAGAGTATAATGATGGGACCGAAGGCAGCACCAAAACCTGCCCATGCATAACTAACAAGGTCTAACACGGAGCTTTCTGGGTCAAAGGCAAGGAATATGGCTATTAGCGCGATGATCAGTACAGAAATTCTACCGACCCATATAAGTTCTTTGGAGGAAGCGGAAGGTCGTATTAATACTTTGTAAAAATCCTCAGCAATAGCACTCGAGGATACAAGCAACTGAGAATCGATCGTACTCATTATTGCAGATAAAATTGCGGCAAGTAAAAATCCAGAAACAACGGGGTGAAATAGTACATTTGCTGCTTCAATAAAAACGGTTTCGGAATCTACAAGTGGGGTGCCAGTAAAATAGGCTATACCTACAAAACCTGTAAAAATGGCACCAAATAAAGAGACGACCATCCATGACATCCCTATGAATCTTGCTTTAGGAATTTCTCTATGATTTTTCACTGACATGAATCTTGCTAGAATATGTGGTTGGCCAAAATAACCTAATCCCCAGGCCATCAATGAAATTATACCTAGGAAACCAATTCCACTAAAAACATCTAACTTCTCTGCATCAAGTTCTCCAATTCTTTGTACGGTTTCATTCCATCCGCCCATTTCTAATATCATAACAACAGGAACAACAGCTAGCGCCAAAAACATTAAAATTCCTTGGAAAAAATCTGTCCAACTGACGGCAAGAAAACCGCCCAATAAAGTATATGAAATGATTACTGCGGCTCCAATCCAAAGTGCAAGTTGATATTCTAAGCCAAAGGTGTTCTCAAATAATAGAGCCCCTCCAACAAGACCAGATGAAGTATAGAAAGTAAAGAACAATAAAATCACAAAAGCAGAAATGATACGCAGAAGTTTTGAGGAATCATTGAAGCGATTTTCAAAAAAATCAGGAATGGTAATTGAATCGTTGGCTACTTCTGTATAAACGCGAAGTCTTTTTGCAACAAATTGCCAATTTAAGTATGCTCCTATAGCTAAACCAACACAGATCCAAGTTGCTTGCATTCCAGCTGCATAGGCATACCCAGGTAATCCTAATAACAACCAACCACTCATATCTGAGGCACCGGCACTTAAAGCAGCAACACCTCCGCCTAACCTTCTTCCACCTAATACATAATCAGATAGGTCAGTTGTTTTTTTGTAAGCTGACCAGCCAATAATTAACATTCCTATTAAGTAAATGATAAATGTTGTTAATGTTGCACTACTAATCATATTAATGTCTCCTTTCTTTCAAATAAGAAATCACACTAAGAATTACAAGCAATGGCATTGGAACGAGCAGCCAAAACCATGTTGCAGCAGTTAAGCCATAGTCCACTAGATTCACCTCCTAAGGTGTAGTCGCTTTCAATATATTGTATGAAAAATAGTCCTACCCTTATGATAGAACAAAAAATGAAAAAGCTACCTTGAAGGATTTTATATTAACCTTCAAGGTAGCTAGTAATTGATCTATATAAATGGTCGATTGTAATCAGCCACTTCCATGTGACCACTCCGATACCAGTTCATCCAAGAACTGGGACTCTAAAGGAGTTCTCACTTTTTGGGGTATTTGTTGTTCCGAGTCCCGAAAAAGTAATAGGATTAAGCATTGAAACTTTTAGCTTCACTTTTTTGGGTTTACTAAAGTGTTTCGCTGATTGTCTTAGGCAGCATATGTTGAATTAGATAATCAGGTCCACCTGCTTTGGAATCAGTACCTGACATATTGAATCCGCCAAATGGTTGGTAACCAACAATAGCACCAGTACAAGTACGGTTAAAGTATAAGTTTCCTACATAGAAGTTTTGTTTAGCATATTCGATGTGCTCACGATCATTTGAAATTAATGCACCTGTTAAACCATATTCTGTATTATTTGCAATATCAATCGCTTCTTCAAAATCTTTTGCTTTAGCAAATGCAACAACAGGTCCGAAAATTTCCTCTTGCATGATTCTTGCTTCAGGATCAACATCAGCAATAATCGTTGGTTCGATAAAGTACCCTTTAGAAGGATCTCCATTACCGCCAAATACAACACGACCTTCTTCTTTTCCAATTTGGATATAGGACATAATTTTATCAAAGGAAGCTTGATCAATAACCGGTCCCATATATGTGTTATAATCTGTTGGATCTCCAACTACTTTATCTTTTGCAATTTCAATTACACGGTTTAATACTTCATCATATACATCTTGGTGAATTACTGCACGAGAGCCAGCAGAGCATTTTTGACCAGAGAATCCAAAAGCAGATCTGAATATAGATTCTGCAGCCACTTCCAAGTCAGCATTCTTATCTACTACTACAGTATCTTTACCACCCATTTCAATGATCGTTCTTTTTAGCCAAATTTGACCAGGATTCAATTTTGATGCTCGATCAAAAATGCGAGTACCTACTTCACGAGAACCTGTAAAAGTAATTAAGCTTGTTTTTGGATGGTCAACTAAATAGTCTCCAACTTCCGCACCACTACCTGGACAGAAATTAACTACACCTTTAGGAAGACCTGCTTCCTCTAAAACTTCAATGAATTTATAAGCAACTACAGGTGTAGTACTTGCTGGTTTAAGTACAACTGTATTTCCGGTTACGACAGGAGCAACAGTAGTTCCTGCCATAATTGCAAATGGGAAGTTCCAAGGAGAAATAACGACTGTAACACCCATAGGTGTATAAACGTATTTATTGTATTCACCATCACGGCTTAATACAGGTGTTCCATCTTTTAATCTGATCATTTCTCGAGCATAATATTCCAAGAAGTCAATCGCTTCTGCTGTATCCGCATCAGCTTCATTCCATGGCTTACCAGATTCTTTAATTAGTAGTGCAGAGAATTCAGCTTTTCTTCTGCGGATGATCGCAGCAGCACGGAATAATATATCAGCGCGTGCTTCAGGTTTCCACGTTTTCCAAGTTTTAAACGCTGCTTCTGCTGCAATAATAGCTTCCCCTGCGAGTTCTTTGTTTGCTTTAGAAACTGTACCTATGATTTCTTCTTTATTTGCTGGATTGTAGGAAACAATTTTGCTTTCCGTTTTAATTCGTTCACCATTTATGATAAGCTCATAGTCATTGCCGAATTCTTCCTCAACTTGCTGCAATGCAGCTTTCATTTCTTGATTGTTTTTTTCTAAAGAAAAATCTAAGAATGGTTCATGTTTATATGGTCTCATAATCATTTTTCTCCTTTTATGGGCATTATTTATTTAGTTTAAACATTTAAACTCTTTTCGAAAACTAGATCACAAGAATTAGCTTCTAAACATTCCTTTTGCTACGAATGCTACGTTAGCAGGTCTTTCTGCAAGTCTTCTCATAAAGTAACCATACCAATCGTTCCCGTAAGGCACATACACCCGCATTTTATATCCTTGTTTAACAAGATCTAGTTGTGTTTGTGTTCTCATACCGTATAACATTTGAAATTCAAATAAATCACGGCTGATATTATTTTCTTCAGCAAATTGTTTGGTAAAGTTAATGATTTGA
Organism: Chengkuizengella axinellae; assembly: GCF_030730905.1. GTDB lineage: Bacteria > Bacillota > Bacilli > Paenibacillales > KCTC-33759 > Chengkuizengella > Chengkuizengella axinellae. The sequence continues at coordinate 743,055 of NZ_JAVAMP010000002.1, forward strand.
TCATCATGACTTGCTACCGCTGTATAATTTCCATTCGTGAGATGGTCTTTTATCATTTGTTTAAGATTGTCATCCACGTCTTTTTTATCTGGATATGCCACATCAGCAGATTCTTTATACGCACCTTTTACAAGACGTAAGTTAGGCAATAGTTTTTTTAGATCATTGATATCATCTCTTGATCGATACAAATACGATTGGATAACGGTTCCCACATTATCAAATTCAGTCTTTAATCCTTTGAAAATGTCTAATGTTCCTTGACATCTCACCTCATCCTCCATATCAATGGTAACAAAGACACCATGCTTTTGAGCTTCTGTTAATATGTTTCTCATATTCTCAAAAACCAAATGATGATCGATGTCTAGACCTAGAGATGTGAGTTTTACTGAAGTCTGTGCATCTAATTTTTCTTTAGCTATGGTTTGGATTGTATGAATTTCCTGTGCTGTTCTTTCACGTGTTTCATCAACAGAATTAACAAATTCACCAAGATGGTCTACAGTAGTGCAAAGACCTCTGTTATTTAAGTTTTTAATAACTGAAACTGTACGATCAAAATCTATTCCCCCAACCACTTTCGAAGCACCGAATTTTAACCCATATCGTTTTGCCATTTTGTTTAATGATTTATTTTTAGATAAGTATAAGAAAAAGTTTCTAGATAGCGCTTCCACAATATTAACCTCCTTACAAGAATCGTACAGATGATGTTGTGATGCTGCTCATAAAAATGATCAGGAACTATAACTTTATTATATGATTTGCCTGATTTCCTTAACAATGTGTAGGGAATACAAGAATATCGCATGTCTGTTGTGTGTTATACACAACAGATAAATATGAAGTGGAAATAAAAGAAGAAAGATTATGATGTTTTCTTTAAGAAAACATAGTTAAATACACATAAAACAAGCGTTCGCCTCAATAAAATGTGGTATAATATGTAAGCAATGGAATAGAGCACTCACTGGTGATTGGCCATCTCCTTAAGAAAGGAGGTGTTGCCATGGAAATAAATGATGCATTGGTTTTGATGATCATGTTCAGTATGCTTATTCTAACTTTATTGACATACCTCAAAAAAAAATAACCTCCCAAATACCCAGACTATAAGATGGGAGGCCATTTATACTGTATCCGATCACCCTGAGGCAATCATTGTAGGACCGTGGATGCTGGCACATCTGCGGTCTTTAATTAGTTTATTCATACATTCATCATCTGATACTATTTTATCACGATTCATCTAACTTTCATTGAGGAAATGAGAAATCATTATTGAAAAAGGTGTACTTTATCATAACGATGTCATTAGACTAATAGCAGTAGTGGCGATTATTCTGACAAAATATATAGAGTTAGAGGGGGAGGAGATTATGTATCTCCTTCTTTTTTAACTTTATTAAATATTTCCAATCTACCATTGGTATAATCTTTATTATTTTACATAAAAACAACACAGAGTTAATAAATGTATAATATTCTTTATGTTGACAAAACCATTGGAAAAATTTATGATTTTAAAGGTGAATATTTTCCAATTTATGCATTCAAAGAAAGGAATTGTATCAAAAGGTTGGTAATAAAAAAAATAAAAAATGGTGATAGGATTGGTAACTATTAAAAACATTACAATTCAGGCGTTAACTTTAAAAACAAAAGTCATCAGTGTAGGTACTCTCGGACCAGAAGGAACTAGTAGTGAGTATGCAGCAATAGCATTCTCAAACAATTATTTGGCTAATCAAGGTTATAAAAGCGACATTGTTCTTTCTGATACGTTTGAAGAAAGTTTGACAAAACTAGTGGATAGAACGCTAGATTACGTCATTGTTCCTCATGCATATGACGGGATTAAGAATTTTTATATGAGGCCTGAAATTGATTTGTTTCAACTATTTAGATGTGATACCCCTATGTACGGATTAGCAGTTAGGCCCGATTATCATTTTCATTATGATTCCCTCGATAATGAAACGGTTGTTACACATCCTGCTCCTATTAATCTAGTTAAATATGGCGAAGTAATTGCAAAAGTGAAAGTACAAGAAAACGCAGCCAATGAAATGCAAGGTAGGATATTTGCTGTTTCAGAAGCGCTTATTGGATTAAGTATTTCTATAGGTTCTACTTTGATAAACTTTATAACCCCTTCCGTTATTATCGGCATCGTAACTTTGATTATGATTGGACTAACATTACATACAATTGTGGTAAATAATTTATTTCTCCAAAAATCTAAAAAAGTTGAGTTATAGGGGGAGGTACAATAGTTATGATATCCCCATCTGAAAAGGTTCGCATACTCCCGAAACAAGAGTTCTCGGCTATTTTTGATAAAATAAATCAAATGAAAAATATGGGGTTGGATGTGATTAATTTAAGTCAGGGCAACCCTGATATGCCAACACCACCTCATATCGTTGAGGAAATAAAACAAGCTGTGGGTGTTTCAACATTCCATAGATATCCTCCGTTTAGAGGGTATTCATTTTTAAAAACAGCGATTTGTGACTTTTACAAAAAAGAATATGATGTAGAAGTAGATCCAGAGAAAGAGATTGCGATTTTTAATGGAGGAAAAACAGCGATTTATGTAATATGTCAAGCTTTTTTAAATGAGAATGATGTTGTATTAACACCTAATCCTGGCTATCCAGAATATATTCCAGACATATTAATGTCTAATGCAATTCCATATCATTTTAACTTAGATGTGCAAAATAATTATTTACCTACCTATTCTTCATTTGATGCCGCAGAAGTAGCAAAGGCAATGTTTTTAAATTATCCTAACAATCCAACAGGAGCAACGGCTAACACTCAATTTTTTAATGAGACCGTCAATTTTGCAGAGAAGAATAATGTGGGTATTATACATGATTTTGCATATGCCGCTTTTGGTTTTAATGGCCATAAACCAGTAAGTTTTCTACAATCAAAAAATGCAAAAAAGGTTGGAATAGAATTATATACATTATCAAAAACATATAATATGGCTGGTTGGCGGATTGCATTTGCAGTTGGCAATGAGCAGATGATTCAAGCTATTCATTCTTTTCAGGATCATGTTTTTGTAAGCGTATTTGGAGGGGTTCAAAAAGCAGCTGCAGCTGCTTTACAAGGAGATCAAACCTGTGTCTCAAGTTTAAATCAATTGTATGAAACAAGAGCTTCATATTTTGTGAAAGAATGCAAAAAAAGACTAGGCTGGAATATAGAGAAACCTAAAGGAACATTTTATGTTTGGGCACCTGTTCCTCATGGTTATGATTCAATTTCTTTTACATCCCACTTATTAGAAAAAGCACATGTAGCTGTTACCCCCGGTGCGATATTTGGAGATAAAGGGAATCCATTTATAAGAATTTCCATGGTAGCGGATATCAAAAGATTAGAACAATTCATTGAAAGATTAGAGAAGCTAGATTTGCGATTTGAACTGTAGAGGTCGTGCTGAGAATTGAACAAATATAGTTACCTTTTAATTGTTGAAGGTAACTCATTTTTTTTATAGGAGTTGTTTTTGAATGAAAAATGATAGAGTAGCGTTAGTCATAGGAGCTAGCCAAGGGATCGGCAAGTCCATTGCAATTGCTTTAGCGGAAAATGGGTATCATCTTATTTTAATTGCTAGAAGAAAAGAAAAACTTGAGCAAGTATTAGAGACAGTAAATGAAATAAACAATTCTAAATTGAATATGTGTATCCCTGTTGATATAAGTAATCAAGATAATAGAAATCATGTATTTAGAACAGTAGTAAAAAAATATGATCGTTTAGACATACTAATTAACAATGTTCCAGGCGGATCACCTGATGAGTTTTTAAACAGTCAAAATGACAAAATGATTGAAACCTTCACTCAAAAAGCAATTACTTATATTGATTGCATGAAACAATCCTATGAATGGATGGAAAAAAACAATTATGGAAGAATCATTAATTTAGTAGGCAACCTCTGGAAGGAACCCGGGAAGAATATGTTTACAAATAGCTTGATTAATGCAGCGATTATCAATGCTAGCAAAAACATATCCATTCAATTGGCACCTAAAGGAATCACGGTGAATTGTGTTAATCCGGGTTTTATTAAAACGGATCGATATCATCATTATATCCATCGATTGATGACTGATGGAAACATGGGGGTGGAGGAAGCGGAGCGTATAGTTACGGAACAAATTCCTTCAAAAAGAGTAGGAACATCAGAAGAAGTGGCTTCATTAGTAATGCATTTAGTTTCTGAATCTGGTTCTTATATAACAGGTCAGCAAATATCTGTGGATGGGGGAGCATTAAAAAGTATATAATCATTCATACATCATATGATAAATAAATGAATGTTTTTAGAGGTGATTTATATGGCAGAAGGATTTATTTTGATTGTAGTGATCGCGATCGTTGGATTTATTTTGTTTAATATTGTGACAGGTAATACAAATAAGAAGTCTCGTCGCTCAGATCATTCTAGCACCGGTTTTTTTGGAAGTCACAATGATAGTGATTCAGGAGGAAGTGATGGTGGAGGCAGCGATGGCGGAGGTGGAGGAGGAGATTAATTCCTTCTTCTTTTTTATTTTCTCTCGTTTTCTAATTTATTTTTATATTTTTGGAATGTTATGGGTATACACCATATTCTTTTTAGCATAAAATGGTTGATAATGGATCTTAGATTATCATTATAAAATAGCTAAAATATACAAAAAAGGTGGGAATGAGTATGAATGGGAAACATTTATTTGGATTAGTAGTTATTCTAGTAGGCGTATTTTTATTACTTCATAGTACAGAAATAATAGAGTTCAACCTAGGTGATTTAATTCGAAATTACTGGCCTATGATTATCGTTATATCTGGTTTATTTAACTTAATCAATAAGTCTTCATCAAAAATTGGAGCGATCATTGTGATTTCGGTTGGTGTTTTACTTCAATTAAAAATATCAGATATGTTTAATATATTTGAATATGTTTCATTTTGGCCAGTACTACTAATACTTTTAGGTCTTTGGATTATGTTTTCAAAAGGGGATAAATCATATAAGAAGCATTGGTCTTCACCTAATCTGGATACGAAAGATTCTATTAATAAGGTTACCGCATTCTCAGGAACTGACTTGAAGAATGTATCTCAAGATTTTAATGGTGGGAGTATAGTGGTTGCTTTTGGTGATACAAATCTGAACTTAAGAGAAGCCAACATAACAAGTAAAAAAGAAGTAACCATTGATGTGGTAGTTGCATTTGGAGGGGCTGATATATATATACCAGAAAACTGGAACGTTGAATTTAAAGGAGTACCTATATTTGGTGATTGGAGCAATCGAACATTGGATAGATCCACCACTAACCCTGAAGCACCAACATTAATTCTGAATTGCGTTATTGTTTTTGGCGGCTTGGATATTAAAAACTAGTGTTATTCATTATGAGGAAATCGATTTACATAGAACTTACTGTTGTTTCATTGAGTATATTAGTATTTCTTCTTGGGATCTATGTTAAGATAGATTGGGAAACGATACATTTGTTGTACATCGGTGTGTTTGCATCCGTTATTTCTCAATTAATTCATTGTATTTTATTTGGCAACAACATAACGATTGTTCGTTATGTTGTTGGTTTTATTTGGGTAGGTACTGCTGTTATTATAGTTCCATTTATCATAGCAATCATATTAGCAATCGCAAGCCTTCACTTGTAATTATATTTAAAGTAAAAGATGAGTTTTGGAGGTATTACAATGAGTGAATTGAACGTAATCAATAAATCAAGTCAAATCAATACAATATTAACCATAAAGGAAGATTTCATTAAACTAGGTTTGAAAGATGGCATGACAGTCATCGTTCACTCTTCTTTAAGTTCTATCGGTTGGGTTAGTGGTGGACCTGTTGCAGTAGTTCAAGCCTTGATGGATGTAGTAACAGAAAATGGAACTATTATTATGCCGACACATTCACCAAACCTTTCAGATCCATCATATTGGGAAAACCCTCCTGTACCTAAAGAATGGTGGGCTGTAATTAGAGATACCATGCCCGCATTTGATCCACAGATCACACCAACATGGTATATGGGCAAAATCGTAGAAGCTTTTCGTACATTTCCGAATGTAGTACGCAGTTATCACCCTATGTATTCATTTGCTGCTTGGGGGAAAAATGCTGAGAATATTACAAAAGAACATTCGTTAAATGATGGGTTAGGTGAAAAGTCTCCATTAGCAAGAGTTTACGACTTGAACGGGGATGTATTATTACTTGGTGTTGATTATGAGAATAATACTTCCTTTCATTTATCAGAAAACAGAGTGCCAATATTAGCAAGAGAAACTCAAGGTGCTCCAATCATAGAAAATGATCAAAGAGGATGGAAAACCTTCAGTCATATTGATATGGATTCAGATTGTTTTAATGATATCGGGATAGATTTTGAGAAAGATCATCATGTAAATGTAGGTGAAATTGGGCAAGCCAACGCAAAATTATTTAAGCAAAAGGAATGTGTAGATTTTGCTGAGAAGTGGTTGGCAAAACGAAATGAAAAGGGATAAAAATGCAAGGCTGACGTTTTAAGAAACGTCAGCCTTCAATATGTTAAAATTTAAAGACATTCATTTATTCTACAGTGAATTCTGAAGATTTCCCTGTATATTCAAAGACTTTGCCCGTAATTTTTTGGTAAGCCCCATAATGAACAATTCGATAAGTCCCACTGTCTGCATCTTCAGGTACTTCCCATTCAATAGTAGAGGATGAAGTTCCAAGCAAAGTAGACTCACGATCCCAGTAAAACTTAGTTTCCCAATCATGATCATCTGCAATCACTTTCCATTCACCATCTATTAACTGTTGAACCTCCAAATAGGTCGAATCGTTTCTAAAGTTATTGTTAGGATGACCAGACCAAAAAGTGACTTTTACTATATCACTAGCTTTGTAATTGGAATTTACATCATCCTTTATATCACCAAAATCTCTAAAGGCTGGTGGAGCATCAAATACAATTCCAGGTAAAAAATAGACTTGTTCATCTGTAAGATCCTTTGGCGTTGGCCCTGGATCTATTTCCTCATCAAGAATGATGGCATTAGACAGTTTATCAAATTCTTGCAAGTAAGCAGATAATGTCCATCTTCCAAATTGTGTGGATGCACCTTCATAATGCTGCATATCATATTCCTCTGGTGTTGAAACATAACTTGAATAAGAGTTGGATAACCCTGCTATGACCGCATAGTTGTCATCATTAAATTGGTCTGCCATGTTCGTTATGACTAAATCTCCTAATCTTCTTCCGGCCATTGTTGTAAATTCAGCTGGAACTGCTATAACAGAAAGCTGACCAAGTTGAAAGATTTGCTGTGGAATGATTTGTGGTGTCCAAGGGTCGGGTTCTACTTGTGATGGGGCAAATAGTACGGGTTTAGGAAAGTGCTGCTCCCATAACTCTGGGTATAACGATCCACTCATTTCTCCGATTTGGGGAACGATGACCATGAGATCCTGTACAAATTTTACAATATTATGATGATCCTCTAAAGAATATTCAGCTTGCGTCATTCCTTCTTCAAATACAGGTAACCCAGGTCTACCATCTTCGGTACCTGCTGCAAATGAATATCCTAGTGCAGAAGGGTATGTTCTTTGAGTTTCTCCATCTGTATATTGTCCATCTATTTCTATATTAGAAAAATCTTTAAACTGATGTTTGGAGCTGAGTGGACCCTTTAATCTTTCATTTGCAGTTTCACTTAAATGAATCGCAGCTTCAAACTGAATCCTACCAGATTCCTGAGTGCTTTCAAAATCATTATCACCATACCCATCCCCATCACCAAAAATATTTGGGGTAACATCCCCAAGATTTGACTGAGAAAAAGCAGCAACAAATGTTTTCTCGGCATGATAATCGGTTTCCATTTCTTTTTCATATAGATAGGAAGCGTATCCTTTGTTCTCACCAGAGATGAGATCATTGTCTTGACCCATAGAAACACCATGTACGGCAAACCAATTGATGACACCTAACAAATCTCCCTCACTATTTTTAAAATTTAAAAGGGTCATTGTTTTATCTACGTTATCATCGTATTGATTTCGCTCAGCCTCTGGGTTATTGTTATATGCTTCCTTTGAACGATTGGAACTTGTTCCATCCACTTGTCCTTGATTGATCTCAATATAACCTGGTTCTAAATTTTCATGTGCTCTGACAATGGATTCATAAATGCCATCTACAATAACTTCATAATTTTCTTCGTGAAAACCATAACTGCTAACATTATATAACCCTTCATGCGAATATCCACCTGGACCGCTGTGATTATGTGTAGCACTTAACATCACATTATTGTAATTATACAAATCTCCATATCCGTTATCTTCTAATTTTTGAATTACTCCTTGAGTGATGGAATGAAAAATCATGCCTGTATCAGCACTGACAAATACAAGGCTATTGTCAGAATCCTTCTCCTTCATAATGAATGCTCTAGATTTTAATCTGAAATGCAGTCCTTCAGTCATCATGGAAGAATTGGCATATCCCATCATCACTACTTCAGCTGGAGGTCCTGTTATGTCGTATATCCCTGTGCCAATGTAATAATCAAAATCTCCCTCTGCGTAAACGCTTACATCATTTGGTGAAAGTACGTAAGAAAATAAAAATAACAGTGCAAGTAAACCAATGGTAGCTTTTTTGTGAGAATAATACATTTTCATTTAAATCCTCCTTCAATTTTCATATTCACTTAAGTTTTTATGTAATTATTAAATGTATAGACAACTACTAATAAAATATTTACGAAAATGTAAATTATTACAATAAAATTCTATGAGTGGTTCCGTAGATTAAAGTAAATATGAAATTTTTCTATACTTTTTAGAGAATTATTGTAAAATAGTTAAGATTGTATTCATATGTTGGAGGGGTTGTATGAAAACGCAAACGATACGATTGAAAAACCTATTTTTCAGGATTTAGTGAGAGAAGTTAACGATCTTAAAATACTAGATCTAGGGTGTGGAGATGGAAGATATGGGTGTGAGCTTTTAGACAAAGGATGTTATTACAAGAAGCGGATTTCTTATTCGAGACTTTATGAAATCATTTTTAATCATTCCATAAAAATGAAAAAACTCAAAGGAGAGATATAAATGTTCAAACAACCACTTATTGTTCAAACATTATTAGATGAAGCAAAAAAGTTACACTTTTCAATGTCTTGTGATTTAGAAACAGGCTCTATTTTAAGGACACTTGCAGCTTCTAAACCAGAAAGTAATATTTTAGAAATTGGAACAGGGGTCGGGGTTTCTACAAGCTGGATACTAGAAGGAATGGACACAAATTCAAATTTAATTTCTATTGAAATGGACAAAGAAGCTCATCAAATTGCTAAACAACACTTAGGAAAAGATGAAAGAGTAACTTTTGTTACGATGGATGGCAGTGATTTCATTAAAAACAATAAAGATAAGAAGTTTGAGTTGATCTTTGCAGACTCATGGCCAGGAAAATTTTATGATCTAGAAGAAACGCTGGGGATGTTAAAAAAAGGCGGTATTTATCTAATAGATGATTTAACCCCTGCAGAGAATTGGCCTGAAGAACATGGACCTAAAGTAGACCACCTAAAAGAATACTTAAGTAAACGAGATGATTTGCAAATAACCCCGCTTGATTGGTCAACAGGTTTGATCATAGCAGTGAAAAAATAATGAAGAACAGGTGATAAACAGCAATGAAAACGAACATATACTTTGTAAGGCATGCACATTCAACTTATACTCCGGATGAATTAAACAGACCTTTATCAGAACGTGGGTTTCTTGATGCTAAAGTAGTAACTGAAACTTTAAAAAGTGTAAATATTGATGTTGTTATCTCAAGTCCTTATAAGAGAGCCATCCAGACTGTGGAGGGAATAGCTCAACATTTCGATCAAACCATTATGATGGAAGAAGATTACAAGGAACGTTTGTTGTCAAAAGTGCCTGTAGATGATTTCAACAATGCAATCAAAAAAGTATGGGAGGATGAACACTTTTCTTGGGAAGGTGGGGAGTCCAATTACATCGCGCAAGAAAGAGGAGTTTCTGTAACTAAAAAGGTATTAGATATATATCATGGGAAGAACATTGTGGTAGGAACACATGGCAATATTATGGTTTTAATTATGAAATATTTTGATAGCAAATATGACTATCACTTTTGGAAAGAGCTTGATATGCCTGATATATACAAATTAACTTTTGAAGGTGAGAAGCTGATATACGTTAACCATCTTTGGAGGAGAAAAACAATTTGAAAAGCTGAGTGAAAATACTACTACACCCATCATTATATTGTGTTTTTCTTGTTTTTTTGATTATCACTAGCTTTTACAAAACTAGAAATCCATTAGATTCTAAGAAAATAGAAATACCACAAAAGAGGTTAGGGGTTGGAGTGTTTTCTTTTTTTGCAGGATTTATTATGTTCGCTATTAGTTTAATAGAGTTATATATGAAAAGTAGAAATTTACCATTGTTACCATGGCTAAGTGTCTTAAGTGTACCATTTATGTTTGTAGGAATTGTTCTTTGTTTGGATTTCTTTTATTTAAGATTAAAAAATGGGAATTTCAAGAAGTTACAATCGTTCCTTGAAAAACTTGGTGTTTACTAGAATTAATAATCCAACCAATGAAGTAAATACCATGATAGCAATAATTTCTATTGGACCCAAGTCAATGTTTACTTTTGAAGTATTATTCCTTTCATAAGCTGAGAAACTAGTATTGTCCCAATTTTCATAAATGATGTTTTCATCGTAACGTGTTAAGGCTTTAGCCACTTCTCCAGACTCTAAGAGGCTTACATAAATTAAAGTATCATTTGCATCATAGCCTGTATATATAACAGCAGGTTCATTATTCTCATTCACAGAACTAAACTTGCTTAATTCTGTAATGGAGATGTTATCCTTCACAAATTCCCTGAATAGTTCTTTATCATAAATATCAATTCTGAAGGTTCCATTTCCGTTATCTAGATGTTGAGTTTCTAACGGTTGTGCATTCTCAAGTTTCTTAAACACAGCTGTTAAAATACTTTTTTCATACGATACATCTAGCAATTTTTTTGTTTCTTCGTCTATTTCAAGTTCTTTGAGTGGAGTGGAATCTGAATGAATAAGAAATATGCCCATTATAAAGAGGAATAATATGATCATCTTTATAGTTCTAAACCTCATTGAAAACCACCACCTTAATGAATGTATGGTAAATATATGTATATTTTACATGAAAATGTTGTTTTGTGGGGATAAATTTTGGCACATCAATGAGGTCAAGAAGTCATATTACTGGTTTATTCTTTAATTGCCATGACTCGAATCCGTTTATAATCTGCAATCCAAGAATGGTTTTTAAATAATTTAGGCTTTAATATATCCACGATTTCAACGTAAGCATCCTGTTTTTCTGATGGTGTAAAGTGCTGAAAAAAATCATCTGAAAATATGTCCAGCCAATGTACCAAACCTCGCTCGCCATCTTCTAAAGGGGTTGGACGTTCAAAATGAATACAATAAGTAACTCTAAAACCATGGGCCTCAAGCAAACTTGTATATTCACCTATACTGGGAAAGTAAAAAGGGTCTAGTTTCTCCGCATTTATTCCGTACCTCTGATTCAATACTGTTTTTATCGTCTTCATGATCTGTCCAACATTTCCCTTGCCACCAAATTCTGCTACAAAACGTCCACCTGATGTTAAGGACTGAGATATAGCACTAACAACATTCGGAGCATTTTTAATCCAATGTAGAGCAGCATTTGAGAAAACAACATCATAACATTCGTTGGTTTGAAAAGTTGCAGCATTGTCCACTGAGAATTTCAGGTCTGGATATTTTTCTCTCGCTTTATGAATCATAGATTCTGATAAATCCATTCCTTTGACTTCTGCTCCGGACTTTGAAATTTCATAAGTAAGATCTCCTGTGCCACAGCCTAAATCAAGAATCTTTTCCTCTTTTTTTGCGTTTAAAAGCTTAAGAACACCGTTGCCAAATTGTGAAACAAAATGATGTTTATCGTCATATAGATTGGAATCCCACTCATTTATAGATTGCATTGTAAATCCATCCCTTTCAATTTATGTTAGTTTAACATGAAAAAGAGTGATAAGAGAAAGATATAAAAACTATAAAGATGATAGGTAAAATCTATTACGATGGATTCGTTTATTTATATAACGTTTTTAAAACGATTTTCTCCCACAGTCGCCACGGCAGGATACTTTTTACAAAATGATTTAATTTCACACCTTTTCCAACAGCATAACGAAGCTTAGGGTGTGGAGTATTTGCAGCAAAAGTGATGAGCTTAGCTACATCTGTTGGATTTCCTAAGTTTTTTTCCTCATTTGTAAGCCTGGTTTGTATTTTTTCCATGAACGGTTTGTATGAGGAGTTGTGTAATAAAGTTTCAGCATCAGTTAAGCTGCTGCTCCAAATATTCGTAGCATATGATCCGGGTTCTATTAAAATCACATCGATGCCGAAAGGTTTTAATTCCAACCGAAGAGATTCACAAAAACCTTCAATGGCATGTTTGGATGCCACATATGCTGACAATGCAGGGAACCCTATTAATCCAGAAACACTGCTTAGATTAATGATGCGTCCTGATTTTTGTTTTTTCATGAAAGGAATGACAGCTTGGGATATAGAGATAACGCCTAAAACATTGGTTTCAAATTGCGCTCTATATTGTTCAATCGTTACATCCTCAGCAAAACCGCCTTGAGCAAACCCAGCATTATTAACAAGGAGCTGGATATGACGATAGTGCTCTAATTTATTTTGAAATTGTACTATATCTTCCTGGGATGTCACATCTAATTGTAAAAAATCCACTTTATCTCGCAAGTGATGTTTGATTAATTCATTTTGTAAAACCTCTGCTTTTTCTAAATTCCGCATAGTGGCAATAACATGATAACCTGATTTAGCAAGTTCCAATACAGTCAATAAACCAAATCCACTGGAAGCACCTGTTACAATCGCTTGTTTAACATTCACTAAGTTCACCTCTTCATCCTAAGGAAGCAAAAAAAACTCCCTTGATATTCTAAGGATATCATACGGGAGCTCAACAGCACTATATTATATGCATTAAAAGGAGTAGATTAGTATCCTCTGACATTTATTTCTCCAATCAATAGTGAGACTTAATTTGATTTTTTACAGTGATCTGAGTTTAAGAAAGGGTGTATTATTATTATTTTTATCTATTATATATTATTCAGCAGATCATTGAATGGATTGGACTCATGCGGAGATTAATCAAAAAAATGTGCCTTTTACAACATTGTAAACAATGTTCTTTTAAGGTACAATTCTACTAGAATATTTAGGTATAAAGTAATAGAAATGATGTATTTTTTACTTTAATGGAATTGAGATGGTGGTATAAGATATGAATGATTTTAAAAATGAACAAGGTGCTGTTATTATATACGTTCTAATTATTTCAGCTTTTTTAATGCTTATTACACCTATCTTATTTGATATGATCTTATCGTCAAAGTCCATAGATGACAAAAATGAGGATTTAAAGCTTATAACTTTATCAACAGTTAGTGGGATGGAGTCTTTTTTAGAATATATAGAAGATGTCAAAGATGATTTAGTTATTGTAGAAGAATTATATGAATTTGATGAAAATAGTGGACGAGAAGACCTTAGATATCATGGATACACGGGACAAGGTGGAATAGATATCTTATTGTCTGATGGTACATTGGCAAAATATATAATGGATATTGAGAAAGTAGAAACAGGGTCAGGTGATTCTCTTGAAACCTACTATGAAGTTTCAGTTTCAACAAGTATTGGAAGTGGAGCAGCAAAACAAGAGAAGACCATTACTTATAAAATAAGTAGTGGAAGCAGTGGAGGAGATAATGGAGGAGACACAGGTGGAGACAATGGCGGGGATACTGGAGGAGGAAATGAAGAACCGAATATACCAGATGATGTAAATGATGATGTTGAAGAGAATGAGAATATAGGTTTGAAATACATTCTTGGTGAAGACAATAATGCGAAATTTCTAAAGCAAACAGAATTCTGGTTTGATGTAGCAACGGACAATTATAGATTTGTTGAATATCATTATATTACTGATGACCATGATAACCGTACAGAAGAAGCACCTATAGGTACAAACAATTCAGTTTATTGCTATATAAATACAAGTATAGAATGTAGTGATGTAGATACAAATCATACAATTACTACTAGCGAAGGTAATTTAGGGATTATTCAATATAAGATCGTCACACAGACGATAGAACAATTTCACGATGGAAAACAGCAGGAGTCTTTCTGGATTACACCATTTGGTGTATCGTTTAATAGTAGTAATGAAATCTATGTTTGGTTTACTCCTGATGAATTTATTAATGAAAGTGATCCAAATTTTAAATATGTTAAATTTCTTTCTGATATACCCGGTGATAACAATAGCTCAGTAACTTTAGATTACAATGATAATACAGGTAAATATGATGCTACTATACCTTTAGAAGAGCCTATTAATCGATTAGATTATCAATTCAAATTTGAACGAATTGGTATTGATAAAATTTACAATACTCAATCAATCGATATTCCTGTTCATGGGGTTGAGCTTAGTGAAGATAAAAAAGAAGCTATAATATGGTATGTTCCAGATGATAACAATCTTACAAAGTATAATAGAGTGTATATTGAGAGCATTTTACCTAGGCAAGATCCGTTGGATTTGACCTATAATGATGAGAAGAGTAGGTTTGAAGAGGAATATACACTCCCACCAATTAGTGTTGATGGTGTTACAATAGATCAGCCAATTTCGTTAATTCAATACTATATTGTGATTGATAAAAATAATAATGACAATATTAATGAAAATAGAATCGAAAGAGGTTATTGGAATACATTTTGGGATCCTGATCTATCAAATCGAGAAACGATCTTTTTTGAAAGAATTAACTAAAAAAAGCCCCTTGGGCTTTTTTTATCTTTTGTATTAAAATTCAAATAACTTTATAGAAGTATTTTTTATTACATGTTCAAATTCAACTGTAAAGTCTATTAAGTTTCCTGACTTAGACACTTGAAAATCTTCCACTTTATCAGCTAATAACATTTCGGAAGTATAAACTGTGTCTGACAAATCATCTGAATGAAATGCTTCATCAGAAATATTCAATTCATATAGAATCAGGTATCCATTCTCAAATTTAAATGATTTATAATGATAATTCCCTGAGCCTTCACCTGTTTTTACTCGCACTTCCTCTGTATATAGATTATTGTTTTTGGTAAAAATATCTATAGAGTCAGTGACATATTTAGAAATGGTAGTCATTGTTAGTTCAGCATTAGCATCGTTGGAATATTTTTCGATGGAATTTTCCCAAAATAAATGACTAGAGTAAAATAACATGATGCCTAAAGTAGCAATGACAGAAATTAGAACGATTCCAGCTAGCAATTCAACTAATGTAAAACCTTCATTTTTTTTGATCCATTTCATAATCTGTTATTCCTCCCAAGAAACATTCACAGTTGCAATCTGGGTACTGTTATTGTAAAGAAATGTAAACATTGTCACTTCAGTTGAGGAATCACTTCCAGTCAAATTTAATTTATAACCTTCACCAATGTTTCTTAAATCTATAGAGTCTATATTAATTTTATAAGAATACTCAGTTTTATTCATTTCAAATTCACCATTTGTTTCAAAATCATTGTTATTTCTTAATTCATTTAATATCTTCTCAGCAACTTGAAGAGCATCTGTTTTATGATCCTGCTTGATGTCTGTTTTAAGGTAGATTTGAGACATGGTTGCAAAGGTGACAAGAACGATGGAGATTATGGCTATAGACCCAATGATTTCAATTATACTTAGGCCATTTTGACTACTAGTAAATTTCTTGAACCACATTTTGAAATTCATAATTTAGCCTCATTCCTCTAAAACTAACTTTATTGTAATCGAATCGCTAACTACTATAATATAAGAAAAACAAGCAAGAATCTATCTAAAATCTAACTAGATAAAAAAAATGTAACATTTATTGTAACTTAAGGCCACAAAATTGCTAATTTATGATATACTAATCCAAATAGGACTTTATTCCCTATTTTTCGTCAAGATTAGTAAATAATACCCATAATATTGAATATCATTCAAGTTATATTTTTCTAGTTGATTTATTTAGGATACCTAATATAATAAAGTGTGCACTAACATTGATCAGGGAGTAGAAGCGTTTATGGCAGTTACTAAAAAAAGGCTTGGAGATTTGTTGGTAGATTCAGGATTGATCACGAGTGATCAGCTTACTCAAACACTCAGTGATCAAAAAAATTCTAACCTTAAACTGGGAGATTTATTAATACAAAAAGGAATTATTACTGAACAGCAGTTGATCCAAGCATTAGAATTCCAGTTAGGTATTCCTCACATTACTCTAGCTACATATGAAATTGACATGAAATTAGTAAATATCATATCTGAGCAAATTGCAAAGAAATATCAAGTCATTCCAATTCGAAAAAGTGGAAAAAAACTTCTAGTAGCCATGGTTGATCCGTTGGATTTTTTCGCAATTGAGGATCTGAGTTTGCTAACGGGTTTTATAATTGAGCCTGCGTTAATTACTAAGGATGAATTACAAAGTGCGATTGCAAGTTTATATGGTTTACATGAATCTATGAATCAAGTTATCAACGACGTGAAGAATGATACGGAAGAGATTGATGAAAGTGAAATTACAGATAAAGACTCGCCTGTTGTTAGATTAGTAAATGAAATGTTAGAGCAGGCCGTTCAGCTTCGTGTTAGTGATATCCATGTTGATCCCATGGAAAACCGTATTTTGATTCGTTATCGAATTGATGGTGCATTACGAACTGAAAGAATCTTACCTAAAAGTGTACAAGGCATTTTGATAGCAAGATTAAAAATTATGGCGAATTTAAACATCGCTGAACGAAGGCATCCTCAAGATGGTCGAATAATGATCAATCTGGATTTTAAAAAGATAGATATTAGAGTAGCTACATTACCAACTATACATGGTGAAAAAGTTGTACTTCGGATTTTAGATTTAAGCCATAGTGTGAAGGAAATAAATAATTTAAATTTGAATGAAAATAATCTAAAGATTTTTAGAGAAATGTTAGATCGTCCACATGGGATGGTTTTAGTCACAGGTCCTACTGGAAGTGGAAAAACAACAACGTTGTACTCAGCATTGCAACATTTAAATCATGATGAAACTAACATCATTACAATTGAGGATCCAGTCGAATACCAATTAGAAGGAATAAACCAAGTCCAAGTGAGTTCACAAACTGGTTTATCCTTTAGCAAAGGGTTACGTTCTATTCTAAGACAAGATCCAAACATTGTGATGGTAGGAGAAATTAGAGACATTGAAACTATAGATATCTCCATTCGTGCTTCACTTACTGGACATTTGGTTTTTTCAACAATACATACAAATAGTGCGATTAGTACAATTACTCGTTTAAGAGAAATGGGCGTAGAACCTTATTTGATATCTTCTTCTTTAATCGGTATCGTTTCACAGCGACTAGTAAGACAAATTTGTCAACACTGTAAAGTTGCATATGAGCCTAGTGAACAGGAAAGCATTTTTTTATCAAAGCATGGTTTAGCGCTCAATGTTCTTTATAAGGGAAAAGGCTGCGGTGTATGTAATCGAAGTGGATATCGAGGTAGAATCGGGATTCACGAAATTTTGTGGATTGATCATCGCATGAGAACCTTAATTTTGGAAAATGCAACATCTGAACAATTTGAAAACTGGGCATCAGAGAATGGGTTTGTATCTATTTTTGAAGATGGATTGCAAAAAGTAAACCAAGGGTTCACTACTTTACAGGAAGTCATAAAGGAAGTTTCTATGGATTGACCTACTTCTATTAAAGAAAGGAGTATTAAGATGAGTGAGGATATTAAAAGAGAATTTGAAGTATTATTAAAAAATGCTTTTGAATCAGGCGCGTCTGATCTTCACTTGTCGGTTAGATCACCACCAATTATGCGTGTAAACGGGGTGCTAAAACCGCTGGATACATCTTTGCTTGAACCATCACAAACAGAAGCTTTTGCCAAATCCATTTTAACAAAAACTCTATACGTATCTTTTGAACAAAATGGTGAGGTTGATTTTTCTATCAGTGTACCTGGAATATCCCGGTTTAGAGTGAATGTATATCGACAGAGGAATTCAGTAAGTATTGCAGCAAGAATTGTTCCGACTACAATTCCGTCACTTGAGGAGTTAGATCTACCTTTAGTATTATCAGATCTATCTAAAAAAAATCATGGTCTAGTGTTAGTGACAGGACCAACTGGTAGTGGTAAATCAACCACTCTAGCGGCAATGATTAATTATATTAATCAGAACGAACGTAAACATATCATTACGTTAGAGGACCCGATTGAATACCTGCACTCACATGGGAAAAGCATTATTGACCAACGAGAAATTGGTTCGGATACGATGAATTTTACAACTGGATTACGAGCAGCTCTAAGACAAGATCCCGATGTTCTTTTAGTTGGTGAAATGAGAGATCCTGAAACGATTAGTACAGCCATTACAGCAGCTGAAACTGGACATCTTGTTTTAGCTACCTTACATACCATCGATGCAATGCAAACGATAGATCGTATTGTTGATTCATTCCCTGGCTCTCAGCAAGCACAAATTCGAATTCAACTTTCTCTAGTGTTAGAAGGGGTAGTGTCCCAACGACTATTAACCAATAAATCGGGGCAAGGAAGAATTTGTGCAACGGAGGTATTAATGAATACCCATGCAGTTGCAAACCTGATTCGTAATGAAAAAGTGCATCAACTGAAAAGTATTATGCAAACTAACGCCATGTTAGGCATGCATACGATGGAAATGAGTCTGAAGGAACTACTTAGAAAAAATCAAATAGATGAAAAAACAGCTAAAACATACCTCTCGGAGGGAACAGGACAGGATGCCTCAATACACTTATAAATGTAAAGATCTACAGGGCAAAAAACATAAAGGACAAATAAACGCACCTGACAAAACAACAGCGATGACAGAGCTGAAAAAACAAAAATGGATTGTTTATTCTTTAAAAGAATATAACCCAACACTATGGTCAACAGAAATTTACTTTGGAAATCCAGTGAAAAATAAACATTTTATCATATTCTGCAGACAGCTTTCTGCGCTAACACGAGCAGGGGTTTCCATTGTAGAGTCCATTCGAGTTTTGGCTGAACAAACAGAAAGCAAACCGTTAAAAAAAGCATTAACATCTGTTTCAGCATCTATGTTAAAAGGGAACTCTTTTTCTCATTCAGCATCTGAGTATAAACAAATCTTCCCACCGATTTTTATTAATATGATTCGTGCTGGGGAAGAATCAGGGAATATGGAGGATACATTAGATCGGTTAGCTACTTATTTTGAAAAAGCACATTATACAAAAGAAAAAGTGAAGTCCGCTATGATGTATCCAATGATCGTGGGTTTGATCTCGGTTATTGTTATCATTTATCTGATGAATTTTGTCGTTCCAAGATTTGTAGGTGTATTTGAAGATCTAGGAACTGAATTACCTCTGATCACTAAACTAGTAATTTCTACTAGTGATAGTATGCAAGCACAATGGTATTTTTGGTTGATAGGTATTATTGTGATAGTGGTAGGATTTCAATTATTTAAGAGATCTAAACTTGGAAGTTATATATTGGATTATGTAAAGTTAAAAATGCCTGTGTTTGGAATGCTGAATCAGAAATCGATGATTGCACAAATGTCTAGGACATTATCATCATTGTACGCTAGTTCAGTTCCTGTATTGCAATCCCTTACTATTGTTGAGAGAGTGGTAGATAACAAAGTGATAGGCAACGTTTTGAATGAATCCAAAGATTCATTACGAAAAGGTTTACCATTATCAGAGCCCTTAAAAAAATCCTGGGTGTTCCCACCCTTAGTAACACAGATGATTGCAATAGGAGAAGAAACAGGTACATTAGATGAAATGTTAGGAAAAGTGGCTGAATTCTATGAAAAAGATGTAGAAAATCTAGTAGACAGATTGAAGTCTTTATTAGAACCGTTGTTAATTTTAATGTTAACCGGTGTAGTAGGCACAATTATAGCCGCTATATTAATCCCGATGTTATCTATTTATTCTAATTTAGGATAAATAATATAAAAATTATTTTTTAGGAGTGTTAAAAATGATAAAAAAAATGAAAAACATGTTCAAACAAGAAAAAGGGTTAACTTTAATTGAGTTATTAGCAGTTATTGTAGTGTTAGGAATTATTGCTGCAATTGCAGTACCATCTATTAATGGCATAATTAATGATACTAAGGAGCAAGCTAGGGAAGCAATAGCAATTCAGATTTATGAGTCAGCTAGAATTCATAGTACTATACATAACTTACCAGAACAAGAAATTGAATTATCCACTCTTATTTCTACAGCTGATGATGTAAGATACTTTGAGGCGGGAGATTTAGTTGATCCTGTAACTGGTGGACAAATTGAAGCCACATCAAAAGTTGATTTCGGAGAACGTGATGCTAGTACAAACACTGATGGAAACAGCGTAGTGTTAGTAATTACTGGTGTAAGTGATCCTGTCGAATATGAGTTTTCTGAGTTAGGACTTTAATATTTAATCTGGAGAAATATATGACAATCCTTATCTACATCTATCTTTTTATCCTAGGTCTCGTATTCGGCTCGTTTTTTAATGTAGTCGGATTACGAGTCCCTAACAAACAATCAATTATAAATCCACCTTCTCACTGCCCCCAATGTCAACATCGACTGGGGGTTTGGGATTTAATCCCTGTATTTAGTTATCTATTTAATAGAGGGAAATGCAGGTATTGTGGTGAAAAAGTTTCTCCTATATATATGACTGGTGAATTGTGTACTGGAGTTTTGTTTGTTTGGGTATTTGCTATCACTGGTTATAAAGGAGAACTTATAATTGGCTTATTAGTCGTTTGTTTGTCTGTTATTATTACTGTTTCTGATTTAAAATATATGATCATCCCGAATAATGTTTTGTTATTTTTCCTTCCTTTTTTCATCATAACTAGATTTTTATTTCCTTCTTTACCTATATGGCATTATGTTGTCGGTTTTTTTGTAGGTGGGGGAATATTGCTTCTATTAGCTATTGTAAGTAGAGGTGGAATGGGAATGGGAGATGTGAAATTATTTGCAATTTATGGATTTGTCCTTGGATATCAACAAATATTATTTGCTTTATTTATAGCTAGTGTAATTGGTAGTTTAGTAGGAATATCTTTAATTTTGTTTAAAAAAGTACAGAGAAAACAACCTATTCCTTTTGGACCCTATTTAGCTTTAGGCACACTCATTACGTATGGATATGGAGATGAAATATTACAATGGTATCGTTCCTTCCTATTACATCTGTGAACATAGGATTAACCATTACTTCTACGGGAATTCGATATGTTCAGTTAAAAGCGAAAAAAATAGTGAAAACGGGTTTCTTACCGATTGAAGAGGGTTTGATTTTTGACGATGAGATCCAAAATTTTGATATATTGCTAGCAAAAATAAAACCATGGATTAAACAAGAGAAATTAACTGGTAAATCAATTCATATATGTATTCCTTCTACTAAAGCCTATATCCGTAGCGTTGAGATGCCACCTGCTAAAGGGAAGATGTTAAAACAAATGATACAGTTAGAAATTGAAACCTCAATTCAACTGCCATTTGAAAATCCAATTTATGATTATGTTATTTTAGATCAGAAAAAAGAAGATCAAAATCAAGTATTGGTGGTAGCTGCTCCATCATCTCTTGTAGAATCATATGTTATGTTATTTCAAAAAGCAGGTTTAAAAATAAAGACGGTGGATTTGTCCTCCTTATCCCTATACCGTGTAACAAATCATATCATTAAGGACATTCCACAGAATTTACTACTAGTTTATTTAACAAATGAAAATGTAGAAATTTTATTATTTCACCATGGAGTACCAGAGTTTACTAGAGAGGTTTCCATACTAGATTTATTTAAAAATATAGATGAAGATCCTGATCATGAATGGAAGTGGGGGGAAATTCAATCCGAAATTTATCGAATGGTTCAGTTTTTTGAAAATCATATTCATGAAGGGGCTGAACAAATTACAGATATTCTTTTACTTGGAGCATACCCTAATAAAGATCAACTTATCAAGTACTTAAACGAATTTTTTGATGGGATTTCAATAGGGAAAATTGATTTGTCTGAAAGTTTAATATTAGATAAAGTTGATTTCACAATTCCGTATGGTTTGGCTTTAAAAGGGATGGTTCGCAAATGATTGATATTAATCTATTACCCAAAAAAGATAGAGAAAGAAACCTCATTCCTTTGTTGATTATCTTCTTCATCATTGCATGGTTTTTATTAATTTCACTATTGGTGTATCAAAATTTAATAGTACAGCAAAAAATAGCGCAAGAAGAAATTGATGTTGAAAAGATATTATCAGAACAAAAACAGTTAAACAATGTTCTAAATGAATTAAACGAAATCAAAATAGCTGAACAAGAGATTGATATAAAAGATATATTAGAAGTGTTAGAATATATTCGATTAGATGTTCCTAATATATTGCTTAACATCAATACTTCATTACCAGTGGATGGTAAAGTGACTAGTGTTTATTTTAGTTTACCTTCAGAGCTTTCTATGATTACAGAATTGAAAAGCTTATCCGATGCAGCGGATTATTTGGTGAATTTAAGAAAACTACCTTTTGTTCATGAAGCTGATTTACAAGTCATAAATAAAGAAGGTTTTTCTAAAGATGAAGACCAATTAGAATCAGGCATCGAAAATAAATACTACTCGATTCGTTATGTCATTGAATTGAAAAAAGAGGAGTGATAACCGATGAAGAAACTATATAAAAATAAAACGAAGTGGATCATCGGGATCACTGTTTTTTATGTCATCCTTGCAACGTATTATTTTTTCTATTTTCAAAAAAATATGGAATTGCTTGATCAAAAAGTCGAAGAGAAAACAAATGTTCAAAGGGTTTTAGAACAAACCGTAATGGCTGTAGAGAGTTCTAAAAGCGAGTTGTCTGAAGGAGATCAAGAAGATGTTAAAAATCCAGAGGATCAATTACCAAATGTAGATCGAACAGATCAGATGATAAAAACATTAGAATCTCTTGAAGCTTTAACTGGTGTAAGCATATCGAGCATCAGTTTTAATGATGGAAAGTTTGAACTCAATGATTCGACAGATGAAGAAATAAATTACTTGGATTTATTATTAAAACAAGATAATGAACTAGAGCAAGAAGAGCAATTGGAAATTCAAGATGTTATTCCAGAATTACATGAAATTGATATTTCATTGCAACTATCCGGTACTTATTTTCAATTTATAGAATTCCTAGAAAAAATACAAAATGACGATCGATTTTATTTAGTTCGATCTATCGAATATCAATTAAACGGGGAGAAAGTAATCACTGAGCAAAATGATTTGAATTTAGAAACCACAAGTGTGGATGAATTATTAGGGCAATTGGATGCAGATATTGTGTCTACACTAAATTCAGTACAAGGTGATAATTATGAATCATTTATAGCTCCAAACCAAAGGGATACAAACTTTTTTGTGAATTTATCAGCTTATTACTTACCAAAGCAAGATGAAGTATCTTCTTCATAATATTTAAGTTCTTTATATTCAGCACCCTTAGTATCAGTGTAATGAATAACAATATGATTATGTACTGAATCATTAGCGTTATAACTCCACGAAAATCGCCATATATCTCTTTCTCCTTGCTCGTGATATATTAATTTTCTGTTCTTCCATTGCTGAGTTCCTGTTGGAACAATCCAAGCTTTCATTTCACGAACATTTTTCAGCTTAATATCAACTTTAACTTCACCACTCCCTTTTCCTACATGAATCCGTCCTCATCCCCCATCATACGGGCAATCATGCTTCCCATGCATCTTTTTTATACTTTGAGCAAGTAACAAGTCACTATTGAGAAGGACTTTACAAAACAGGAAGTTTTGATGTCGACGTTAATCACATGGAAGTGATTGTTTTTAGTCGAGGAACAATAGTGACTTGCTTTCTCCCCATCTATTGATTTTTTATCCAATATCAACGAAAATGAATAAGGTAAAATAAATTTCGGAGGGTACATATCATGCGTCAATATTTAGATCTACTAGAAGATATTTTGGAAAATGGTGTACGAAAAGAAGATCGTACTGGAACTGGCACCATCTCAGTATTTGGAAGACAATTACGTTTCGATCTTCAAGCTGGTTTTCCCTTATTAACAACCAAAAAACTGCATACACGTTCTATTATTCATGAATTGTTATGGTTTTTAAAAGGAGAAACGAATATTGAATACTTAAAGGAAAATGGAGTCTCTATTTGGGATGAATGGGCGGATGAAAACGGAGATTTAGGACCTGTTTACGGCTCTCAATGGAGAAGTTGGGAGAAGAAGGACGGGACGTTTGTAGATCAAATTAAACAGGTCGTAGATCAAATTAAACATAACCCTGATTCTAGGCGTTTATTAGTAAATGCTTGGAATGTTGGTGAGATTGAGAACATGAAGCTGCCTCCTTGTCATTATGCTTTTCAATTTTATGTTGCTGATGGAAAGCTCTCTCTCATGTGGCAGCAAAGATCCGTGGATACATTTTTAGGTTTACCTTTTAACATTACAAGTTATGCTTTATTAACCTACATGGTTGCACAGCAATGTGATCTAGAGGTTGGAGAATTAGTATTTACTGGTGGAGATGTACACTTATACTCAAATCATTTGGAACAAGCGAAACTACAGCTTACTCGTGAACCTAGAGAATTGCCTCAGCTTATCATAAAACGTAAACCATCGTCCATTTTTGATTATAAGTTTGAGGATTTTGAAATTACCAATTATGATCCACATCCACATATTAAAGGAGAAGTGGCGATTTAACTTCAGCATATCTTTAAGAATTGTATACCTATCCTAATAGAAAACGGTGATTCCTATGATTCTAGTTAGTGCATGTTTAGCTGGTGACGAATGTCGATATAATGCAACCCACAAATTGGACTCATCTATTCAAACATTAGCTGAGGAAGGAAAAGCAGCTTTAGCTTGTCCTGAATTGCTCGGCGGTTTTTCAACTCCACGTCAGCCAGCAGAGATAGTAGGTGGGAATGGACTCGATGTGATCAATGGTACAGCGAAAGTGATTGATAAATCAGGGAAGGATGTTACTGATTTATATATAAATGGAGCTGAAAAAACACTAGAGATGGCCCAAAGCATCAAGGCGGAGTACGTGATTTTAAAAGAAAATAGTCCATCCTGCGGAAGCTGTTACATATACAATGGAGAGTTTAATGGTACAAAAGTAATAGGTTTAGGTGTAACAACCGCATTATTAAAAAAACATGGCTTTAAAGTCATCTCTGAAGAAGACTATAAAGCTCAAAAGTTGAACTTTTAAATTACAACGAAGGGAGTTTAATATGATGCAAACGAATCAAACTTTACATAAAAATCTTTCCATTATTTTTGCTATGGATCAAAATAGATTAATCGGAAAAGAGAATAAACTTCCTTGGAGGTTACCAGCCGACATGGCTTATTTCAAAAAAACGACGATGCATCACCCTATTGTTATGGGACGAAAAACCTTTGAATCTTTCGGGAGCAAACCTCTTCCAAAGCGCAAAAATATCATTATTACTCAAAATAAAGATTTCAAAGCAGAAGACTGTGTTGTTGTTCACACCATAGAGGGTGCGATTAATGAATGTAATGATGAAGAAAATTTTGTGATAGGAGGCACTGAAATATACAAGCTACTGCTGCCATATGTCAATAAACTGTATGTAACCGAAATCGATCATGATTTTGGACAAGGAGATACCTATTTTCCAGAAATTAATGAATCGATATGGAAGCAGACAAGTAAGGTGCAGGGAGTCACTGATGAAAAAAATCCATATATCTATTATTTTATAACTTACGAGCGGAAACAATAAAGAGAATCTTGCTTTCAGTGGGAGTTTTATATCTCCCGCTGAAAGTTAGATGACCGATGAAATAACAGCTCAAATAAGAAGTTAACAAATTTTAAAAGAAGCTGGAGGAAGATGATGTCTGTAAAAGAAATGAATAATCAAGAACAAGGATCCATATTCGAAGTGTTCTGGACTGCTTTTAAGCTAGGATTGACTTCATTTGGAGGTCCTATAGCCCATTTAGGGTATTTTCGTGAGGCTTATGTAAAACGTCTTAAATGGTTAGATGAAAAAACCTACGTTGATTTAGTTGCATTATGTCAGTTTCTCCCTGGTCCTGCAAGCAGTCAGGTAGGGATTGGGATCGGTTTGCTGCGTGCAGGTGTTTTGGGCTCTATCGCGGCATGGATCGGATTTACAATGCCGTCTGTTATTGCGTTGATTGTGTTTGCATATGCTGTTGGAGGATTTGATATTGCGAATCAAGGGTGGCTGCATGGTTTGAAACTGGTCGCAGTGGCTATAGTAGCCCAAGCGGTGTGGGGAATGATGAAAGCTCATGCACCAGATCGAACAAGAGGTACGATTGCAATTGTTGCCACTATATTTGCTCTACTGTTTTCTTATGTTTTTACTCAAGTCATGATCATTATCTTGGCTGGTATATTTGGGTGGTTCTTTTTATCTAAATCTGTACAAACCCAAACAACAAATATAAAAATACCTATTCGCAGATTTACAGCGGTTACCTCACTAGTGATTTTTGCAGCTTTACTAGTCCTACTACCAATATTAACTGTTGTTTATCCAACCTTTCTATTATCGTTGTTTGACAGCTTTTATCGTGTAGGTTCTCTAGTATTTGGTGGTGGGCATGTTGTACTACCTTTACTGGAGAGTGAAGTTGTGAACCCAGGTTGGGTGACGAATGACCAATTTATTGCTGGATATGGAGCTACGCAAGCTGTACCCGGTCCACTATTTACTTTTTCAGCTTATTTAGGTGCAGTGATGGATACAGGCACTCATGCTGTCATTGTTGCCCTTGTTGCTGTGATCGCCATATTTTTGCCCTCCTTTTTATTAGTTATAGGAACAATGCCATTTTGGAATGTAATCCGACAAAAAAAGCATTTTCAATCAGCTTTAATGGGCATTAATGCGGCAGTTGTAGGGATTTTATTGGCTGCTTTATATGATCCTGTCTGGACTAGTTCTGTAAATAATATGTATGATTTTGTATTGGTCATCATAACATTTAGTCTATTGATGTTATGGAAGCTACCCCCTTGGATGGTTGTTGTCGTTTCTGCAATCGGAGGAAGTATCATAGGTTGGTTGATTTAATGAAACCGTGACATATGACTCGAAATATGGGATTCAAGCACCTTCTCTTTTGGAATGCATAGTATGTATTAGCCTTTTTAATGAGGAGGAATCCGTGATGTTGAAAGAAAGTTATCAGGTATTGGAACAACTTCGAAAGCCTCACGGTATGTATATCGCGAGTCCGTCCAATTTTTATAAATATGTATGGATTCGCGATAATGTGTATATCTCACTCCCTTTCGCAAATAAAAACAATGAATTGTATGAAAAAACGTATTACCGTATGTTGGATTTGTTTAGAGAGTACGAATGGAAAATAGATATTTTATTAGAAAATAAACCAAAATGGGTTTGGGAGTATATTCATGCTCGTTACAGTGCTGATGAGGTAAAAGAAATTCATGATGAGGCATGGGGACACGTTCAGCATGACATGATTGGAGCCTTTTTATTTGGAATAGGTTTAGGTATACGTCATGATAAAACGATGATTCGAGATCAAAAAGACTTGGATATCTTACAAAAATTAGTATATTATTTGGAAAATGTAGAGTATTGGCATGATCCGGATAATGGGATGTGGGAAGAATGGCGTGAAGTTCATGCTTCTTCTGTAGGTGCTTGTATAGCTGGTTTGAAATCGATTGAAAAAACAGTGGAAGTACCGTCGACCCTATTAGAAAATGGTTTTAAATCGTTGTTTGATCTTTTTCCTCGAGAAAGCAAGGATAAATCAGTTGACTTGGCTCAATTAAGTTTAATTTACCCATATCGCATCTTAAATGGGATCATGGGTGAGGAGATCGTATCTAGAGTTGAAAAATCATTGCTGCGTGAAAGCGGTGTCATCAGATATGCAGGAGATAGTTACTATAGTACCCTAGAAGAGACACACGGTCGTGAAAAACCACGACACTTTTATAAAGGAACAGAGGCCGAATGGTGTTTTGGATTACCATGGTTGTCATTATGCCATCTTGAACTGGGGAATATAGAGAAAGCAATGGAATATTTAGAAAAAACAGAAGAGATCATGATTGAACCTGGAGTGATTCCAGAATTGTTCTACTCAGGAACTCGAAAACCTAATCCGAATACTCCATTAGGATGGAGCTGCGCAATGTATATTTTGGCTAAAGAGGCATTAATGAAATAACTGTTCATGTTTATCATGAGCAGTTTTTTTTATAACATAAGAAATTATTAATTCAATGTTTATTAAAAACTCACGTTAACGAAGTATTTGACGACATCTTCGAGAAACTCCGATAAGCGTTTTTGTTCAAATCATGCGATAATGGACATGTTCTTGACGTAGTATTGATCCGATCAACTTCTTAACAAAATGCAGTGTTAGCGTTTTTGTTCCGTATAATCCTTCACATTTATATACGTTTAAATGTATAATGATAGTCAATGAGAATTTAAGGGGACAAGCATATGCAGCAAAATCAGAAAGGTGCTAAACTATTAATCCATATTTTGATATCATTTCTTAAAATAAGTCCGATCACCTTTGGTGGTGGTTATGCTATGATCCCAGCGATTGAAAGAGAAATTGTGAGCAAAAGAAAATGGTTGGATGAAGCCGAGATGAGCGATGTATTATCAATTTCTGGATCTGCTCCTGGCGGAATCGGAATCAATGCTGCAACTTTTATAGGATATAGATTATATGGAGTCAGAGGAGCATTAGCAGCTGTAGTTGGGATGACGCTGCCCACATTTTTAATTATTTTTCTGTTAGGTTTGTTTTTTGCCAGCTTTAATGATAATGAAAAAGTGAATGCTGCATTTCAGGGAATTCAAATTGCAATTATTGCTTTAGTTTGTTATGCAGGATATAAAATGGCGAGAACCTCTATATATGATAAAAGTACTTTTCTAATGTTGACGGGTACTTTATTTGTATTGTTGTTTTTAAACATACATCCGATGTTTGTCATTATTGGAGGAGGGCTTACAGGTATAGTGATTATGAAAGTTAAGGATCAATTAGGATTTATGAAAAATGCAACCATCGATCAGAAATCAAAAGAAAAATATAAGTATACAGATTATTACATGGGAGACGGGATTTAACGATGTGGGAATTGTTTTGGACATTTATGATCATAGGATTTGTCTCGTTTGGTGGAGGGTACGCCATGATTCCTGTAATCGAACATGAGGTTTCAGTGAACAAGTGGATGACTAAATCTGAGTTTATGGACGCGATTGCAGTAGCAGGTATGTCTCCAGGTCCAATTGCGATTAATACGGCTACTTATATAGGTTATCATGTAGCGAATTTAAAAGGTGCGATTGTTGCAACATTAGGGATGTTAATGCCTTCATTAATGATCATGATTCTGATATCTTCTTTGTTATATAAAATATTTCATCATGAGATTGTAAAATATGTATTTTATGGTCTTAGACCTGTGATCACTGCTTTAATTTTATTTGCCGCTATGATTATGGCGAAGAATACAACTTTCTTTTCAAGTTTTACATTAGATTTCGTTGTAAACTTATTTATTTTTGTGATGGCACTCTATCTATTAATACGTAAACAAAAACATCCACTATTGATTATTATATTATCAGGATTAGTTGGAATGGCCTATTATGGATGATACTTAAAACCTAGTTTTATTTCATATAATGCTTGCTTTTCATTAAAAATCATAGTAAAGTTGACTAAAGTAAAAATGACCGAAATTAAAAAATAGTCATTTATTTGTTCATAGGCGGTGATGGAGTGAGTACAGAAAAAAAGAATCAGATTTTAGACGCTGCAAGCAAATCTTTTTCAGTGTTTGGATATAAAGCTACAACCATGGATCAAATCGCCAAGATTGCTGGTGTAGCAAAAGGAACGATTTATACTTTATTTACAAACAAAGAGGAATTATTTAATGAGATCTTAACACAATTGATTGATGAAATGAGCATCGTTGCTAGACAATCCATTAAGAAAGATGTTTCGTTTTTTGACAACCTACATACAGTTTTATATAATATGTTAGATTTTCGCAGGTCACATGAGTTGACCATCAAACTATCTTTTGAAATTAGAGAAATGGGAACACCCGCTGCGAAAGAAGCAATGAAAAAAATGGAAAATGTGATGCAGGCTTTCATTAAAGAACAAGTAGAGCTTGCTGTGGAACGTGGAGAAATAAAACCTTGTGACCCTGAAATCACTGCCTTTGTTTGTTTAAAGTTATATGTAGCTTTTATATCCGATTGGGAAAAAAGGCACAAACCTTTATCAAATGAAGAGATCTCAAAGTTATTTCAACTATACTTAGTAGAAGGTTTAAAGAAATAAATGGGCTCCGAGAGGAGTGTTTAAACAATGATTATTGACTAGATGAATGGTTGGTCAAGTCGCTGGAAAAGTGGGTTGTCCTATAGAGGGAGTTGTTTATTCCTATAGGGCAGCCTTTTTTCGTTACCACTATAAGAAAACCCAATCTCAGATGAGAAACTTTATACCACAATATGAATATTAAATTAAAAACCATTCATAATAAAACATAGGTGCATATAATAATAGAAAAAGTAAGAAAAATGGACTGGATTTTAAAAAAGTAAGTAGACGAAATTTAGTTAGTGTTATATAATTATCTCGACATCAAGATAATTATATATAGTGTAAATTTAAAGTGAAAAGGAGGAATGAACATGGCTGATGTAAAAGTGAAAGTATTGGACAATGGACCATTGTTAGTAGAGGGTACTATTGAGGTTGTAGATGCAGAAGGCAATACGTTTCAACAAAAAGGAGCACTTTGTAGATGCGGTTTGACAGCAAATGCCCCATTTTGTAACGGAGCTCACGCTGGTAAATTCGAAAATGCACCAAGAGCAAAATAATAATAAATACAATGCAACATGAGCTCAATAAGGACCAATGTACATAGACTAGGAGGGAATTTCCTCCTAGTTTTTTTATGTAAAATTTCATTTAGTGTTCTAAGGAGAGTTTTTATTTAATAAAATTGACAAAATTTACACACAATAAACTATTAATATTGACCATGTTGAACAACAAATTTATGAATTAACTTTAGACATTGAAAGGAATCAGCTAATGAATTTAATAATTAAAGGTAAATGGTTATTTTTCTTGTTGTGGATTACTGCAATTATTATATTGCTTATGAATGCACCCAACATGGGGGAGTTAGTACGTGAAAAGGGACAGATCAATGTTCCTGAAGGTTATCCATCCAAAATAGCAGAAGAAATATTAAATAACAACGAAGTCGAAAACAGTATTTCCAGTGTACTGGTTTTTCATAATCCGAATGGGTTAGATGATGAAGAGATGAGACAAATTGAGGAGGTGATAGATTATTTTGAAGAAAACAGTTCTACTTTAGGAATTATAGATCTTATCTCCCATGTGAACGATCCAGAATTGACGGATGAGTTAATTTCTGAAGACAAAAAAACAGTGATAACTTCTATGTCAATTGAACGAAAAAACAGAGAGATTTCTGAAATCAGAGAAGAGTTATTAGCTGCAGCTAGTTCTATCACTGTGGATCATTATTTTACAGGTTCATCATTTATAAATGAAGATGTCATCATAAGCTCAGAAGAAGGATTAAGAAAAACAGAAGTGATTACTGTCATTTTTATATTGCTTATTTTATTTTTAGTATTTAGATCCGTTATTGCTCCAATCATCCCCCTTGTTACTGTTGGCATGACATTTTTAGTCAGTCAGACAATAGTTGGTTTTTTGGTGGATTGGTTTGATTTTCCTTTTTCTAACTTTACGCAAATATTTTTAGTAGCGATTTTGTTTGGGATTGGAACAGATTATTGTATCTTGCTGTTAAGTCGATTTAAAGAAGAGTTATCTAAAAATGATGATGTTCAAAATGCAATTTTCATTACTTATCAGACAGCAGGAAAGACTGTTGTATTTAGTGCTTTGGCCGTTTTAATCGGTTTTTCATCCATTGGCTTTTCTACTTTTAAATTGTACCAATCAGCTTCAGCCGTTGCCATCGGAATTCTTTTTCTAATGTTGGCGTTATTGACGGTTGTTCCATTTTTCATGGCTGTCTTAGGTAAAAAGCTGTTTTGGCCAGTAAGAGGTGAAATTGAACATCGTGAAAGCAAGTTATGGGAGGCGTTAGGGAATTTTTCATTAACACGGCCGATTTTGGCGATAGGTCTTGTCTTAATTGTAGTTGTTCCATTATATCTTTCCTATGATGGAGATCTCTCATTTAATTCATTGGAAGAGATCGGTGAAGGTTATGATTCTGTAAAAGGATTCAACATCATAGCAGATAGTTTTGGTCCTGGTGAATCCATGCCTGCAAAAGTGGTAATTGAGCATAACGAGAAGCTTGACAAGGTGAAGTATTTGAATTTAATAGAAGAAATAAGCCACGATATATCTAAGCTGGACAGTGTGGATAAAGTAAGAAGTGCAACTAGACCTTTAGGTGAGGAGATTGAAGAATTTTATGTAGCTTCTCAAGTTGAAGCAATTGATGAGGGGCTGCAAGAAGGAAATGAAGGAATTGTTGAGATTAGAGATGGTCTCTCTGAAGCCAGTAAAGGACTGATTGATTCCAAACCAGATCTTGAACAAGCCTCATCAGGGGTTGATGATTTAATATTAGGAACAAAGGAGTTGAATCAGGGGATAGGAGAGCTGAGTATTGGTTTAACTAAAATTGATGAAGGTTTAAGATCGGGGTCTGCTAGTTCAGAAGAATTAAAAGCCGGATTTGATAGTGTAAATCAGAACTTGGAAACTTTGATAACAGCTAGTGAGGAACTAATATCTGGTTATTCTTCTGTAGAATTAGGTTTAGGGCAAATGTATGATTCATATATGGAGATAGAAAACTCATTGAATGATATACAAACTGCATTATCAGCTTTAAACACTCCATTTGTGAATTTAACACAAAGATTTCCACAGCTGGCAACAGATGCTGATTATCTAACTATTCAAGGAACTGTTTCACAGGTTCAACAAGGAATAACAGAGATGGCTCAAGGGTTGCAGACTCTAAATTCAGAATTACTGAATGTGAAAAATGGTATCGTTAGCGCAAATAGTGGTTTTGAAGAAATCAATGTAGGTCAACAAGCACTTCATAGTGGATTAATACAAATTGGCGAAGGTGTTGAAGGTTTACAAGTAGGGTTTGAAGCAGCCGCAGATGGTCAGCAGCAAATCATTCAACAAATTCCTACTATACAGGAAGGAGCTTCACAAATTGAGAGTGGACAGGGTGAATTGAAAAGTGGATTTGTCCAAATGCTGAAACAGTTGGATACTTTAGAAGAAGGAATGTCTGCCAGTGTAGATGGTTTGACTGAAATATCTGAAGGATTGGGTTTGGCTCAAGATTATTTAAGTCAGCTCTCTTCAGAATCCAATAAGGAAAATACGGGATTTTATTTGCCTCCAGAAGTAATAGATGACCCTGAATTTCAACAAATATTTGATACGTATTTAAAAAACGATCGCACTACTGCAGTTTTTGAAGTCATTTTAAAGGACAATCCCTATTCTGCAAATGCTATGAACTCAATTGAAGAAATAGGTAATATTGTTGCTGATTCTTTGCAAGGTACGGAATTAGAAACAGCCCGATATGGAATTAATGGGGTATCAGCTGTGAACGCAGATTTAAAAAAAGTTTCAGACGAAGATTATATGAGGACAATGATGATTATGTTGATTGGAATCTTAATCATCTTAATTCTTTTACTCCGTTCGATCGTAATGCCAATCTATTTGGTTGTGTCTCTTATTCTGTGTTATTTTACTTCGATGGCATTTGCAGAATTAATATTTGCAAATATGTTGGGTTATGCTGGAATTAACTGGGCCATTCCATTTTTCGGATTTGTAATGCTGATGGCATTAGGAGTTGATTACAGTATCTTTTTGATGGATCGTTTTAATGAATATCGAGATCAAGAACCGAATGAAGCGATTTTATTAGCAATGAAAAATATGGGTTCTGTCATTATTTCTGCAGCAATTATTCTTATAGGAACCTTTGCTGCAATGTATCCATCTGGAGTGTTATCTCTTGTTCAAATAGCGACTGTTGTCGTTACTGGTTTAACGTTATACACTATTCTTTTTCTCCCATTTTTTGTCCCAGTTATGGTTAAGTTGTTTGGAAAAGCAAATTGGTGGCCTTTTCAAAAATAAAAGTGAGAAGCCACGAGGATAGGTTGAAAATGATTGAACACCTGCATGAATAGGTGTTTTTTTTGCTGTTCAATCATAAACGGAATTTTAAATTGGAATATTTAAGAAATAAAAGTGATTGACAGGAAATAAAGGGAAGTCTATAATATAGTTCATGTGATAAATAGTTCACTGTATGAATCAAATAGAGAGATGGAAATGGGTTGGTGTAATGGACAAAAATAAATTGGACTCCTTAATCGAAAGATATGAAGAAGTATATATGATTGCTTCAAAAAAAATCAACACGATGATGGAAAATCAGTTGGAAATTGAATTAACAAAGGATCAATTTACTACACTACGGTTTTTAAAATTATTTGGGCCTTGTCCAGCTTCAGAATTGGCTGATTTATGCGATGTGAATCGAAGCGCAATTACAGCGATGGTCGATCGACTCGTCACTAAAGGATATGCCGAAAGAATTGCGAGTAATAAGGATCGTAGGGTTATTTTAATTAAAATCACTGAACAAGGTGAAATCGTACTGCAAAAAGGGCAGGAAAGAGTTCATCAATTTATTGGTTCATTTTTACATCATTTTGAGGAAAAAGAAATTGAAGAGTTTATTCGAATGTATGAAAAGATAGCCAAAGTATTAAATCATAAAGAAAGGAATTAACAAATGAGAACAATAATTAAAGGTAGATGGTTTATTTTATTGATTTGGATTGCTCTTATTGTATCTTTACTATTTACAGCACCTAACATGGAAGAGCTTGTACGAGAAAAGGGACAGATATCAGTGCCTGATGGGTATTCATCATCCATAGCTGATGAGATTCTAGGCGATAGTGATAATGACTTCAGTTTATCTATTGCATTAGTCTTTCATAATCCAGAAGGCATCACAGTAACTGATGAACAGGAAATAGAAAAAGCGATCGATAGTATAGAAGCTAATAAAGGTGAATTAGGAATTACTGATTTCATTTCACATATGAATCAACCAGAATTATCAGAAGAACTTATCTCAAAAGACAATAAAACGATCATTTCTTCACTAGCTGTGGATTTAAATGGGAGAGAGGTTTCAGATGTAAGAGATGATTTATTATCTGAAATAGATCATATTGCGGTAGAGCATTATTTAACAGGGGCAGAATTTATTGATGAAGATGTGATTATTAGCTCCCAAGAAGGTCTAAGAAAAACAGAAATCATAACCGTAGCTTTTATATTAATTATATTATTCCTCGTGTTCAGATCTTTAGTGGCTCCAATTATTCCATTAGTAACCGTAGGGATTACTTATCTTGTGTCTCAATCTATTGTTGCATTTTTGGTTGATGGAGTAGATTTTCCGCTTTCTAACTTTACACAAATCTTTTTAGTTGCTATTTTATTTGGAATAGGAACAGATTATTGTATTTTATTGTTGAGTCGTTTTAAAGAAGAAATGTCCAAGAACGGTGAAGATGTAACAAGTGCTATTATAACTACATATAAAACAGCTGGAAAAACCGTCTTTTTTAGTGCATTAGCAGTATTGATTGGATTTTCTTCTATTGGTTTGTCTACTTTTGAGCTTTATCAGTCGGCTTCTGCTGTTGCTATAGGGATTGTTGTTTTAATTTTAGCTTTATTAACAATTGTTCCATTTTTCATGGCAGTATTAGGGAAGAAGCTGTTTTGGCCAGTCAAAGGGAAACTAGAACATAAACAAAGCAAGCTGTGGGAGGCGATTGGGAAATTTTCTTTAAGTCGTCCTATGATTGCGATGTTATTAATTCTTGTTGTGGTTGTTCCGTTATATGCGTTTTATGATCAAGACCTTTCATATAACTCATTAGATGAGATTGGCGATAGTTATGATTCAGTTAAAGGTTTTAATATTGTATCAAAAAGCTTTGGTCCAGGGGAAACGATGCCTTCGAAAATTGTCATTGAACATCATGAGGCATTAGACAATAGTGAATCATTATCTCTGATTGAAAATATAAGTCGAGAGGTTGCTAAACACGAAAATGTAGAGAAAGTGAGAAGTGCAACTAGACCATTAGGAGAATTAATTCCAGACTTTTATATCACTACTCAATTAGAAAGTGTGAATGAAGGATTAGAGGCAAGCAGCGATGGATTAAACGATATTCAATTTGGATTGACACAAATTATTGAACAACTTCCTGCAATGGAAGCAGGATTATCACAAGTTGCAGTTGGTCCAGATGGAGTTAATCCAGCATTTGAACAAATAGTGACACAGTTAAATATACTGCAAGAGGGATTGAATGCTAGTGCAGGTGGTATAACCCAGATTTCTGAGGGGATGACGTTGACTCAGGAATATGTAGCTAAGTTATCTGATATGAAAACAGAGGATTCAGGTTTTTTCATTCCACAGGAAGTTATAGATCAAACAGAATTTCAACAAGTTTTAGATACTTATCTTAAAAATGACCGAACTACTGCAGTCATTGAAGTTATTTTAAAAGATAATCCTTATTCAGTGAATTCACTAGATTCAATAGAAGAAATAG
This sequence comes from Chengkuizengella axinellae, assembly GCF_030730905.1. Taxonomy (GTDB): domain Bacteria; phylum Bacillota; class Bacilli; order Paenibacillales; family KCTC-33759; genus Chengkuizengella; species Chengkuizengella axinellae. The sequence continues at coordinate 780,249 of NZ_JAVAMP010000002.1, forward strand.
AAATGATTGTATCAAGCACGATTAAAGGCACTTCTTTTGAAAAGGATCGTTTTGGAGTAAGCGGAGTAACTGGTATTTATAAAGATTTAAAAGAGATTTCGGATGAAGATTACAATAGAACCATGTTCATTATGTTAATTGGAATATCACTTATTTTAATTATTTTGCTGCGCTCTATTGTAATGCCTATTTATTTAGTTGTTTCACTTATCATATGCTACTTTACTTCCATGGCGTTTACAGAAGTTATTTTTGTAGATATGTTGGGTTATCCAGGTTTAAGCTGGGCGATTCCGTTTTTTGGATTTGTTATGTTGATGGCTTTAGGTGTTGATTATAGTATCTTTTTGATGGATCGATTTAATGAGTATAAAGAGAAGCCTGCTGCCGAAGCTATATTATTAGCTATGAAAAATATGGGGACCGTGATTATATCAGCCGTTATTATTTTAGCAGGTACATTTGCAGCCATGTATCCTTCAGGTGTGCTTTCTTTAACACAAATTGCTACAGTGGTTGTCACTGGATTAATATTGTATGCCGTACTGTTTCTGCCATTTTTTGTCCCAGTAATGGTTAAATTATTTGGCAAGGCAAATTGGTGGCCATTTAAAAAAATGAATTAGAGCTTCGTAATAGGTTGATGTGTTCATAAATGATAAAATGAAATGCCCCCTATACCACTGAATTAGTGAAAATAGGGGGCATGTTTTATTTAACGATTTTAATATCCTCTGGTATGACCCATTGATAGGTAGGATGATTATTAATAGGTATCAAAGTATATTCAACACCTTCCACCATTTTACTTGCCTCATGCTCGGGTACAAAAAATTGAAATGCATGCAATTTTTCTCCATTTGTTAAATAATGAGTATAGAAAGCACCAGTTCTCTCTACTAATATATCTTCATATCCATCAGCAGACAGTTTAAATGTATCTGTCGATTGATCTCTAAATGGCTGAGATTGTGTATGATCTCTGCTGTCGATCCATTCTTCAATATTAACCATAAAATTAAATCCATTTTGAAGATTGTTATTCATCATATCACGTACATCATTACTTAATAAAGGGTCATTTTTATAAAGAATATAGTTTGCAGTCCCTGTCGTTGTTTCCTCATATTTATTAAAACCACCAAAATCGTCAAAGTAGACTAACCAATCTTTTAAAATTTCTTCTTCTGTTGAGCCGAAGAAGAGGATAGCGGTTTCATCTTTTTCGGATTGAGTGATGGGTACGTTAGCATTAAAGTTGGTAGAGATATATCCTACATAATCATATATCGTTTCATAATTGTATTGTTCGACTAAATACCAAAAGAAAGATAAAGTAATTCCATAATTGTTATTACTTGCTTTTTTGATATCATCAAAGGAGTTTAATTCATAATCAAACATCAGCTTTTCATGATTTCCACCTTGTTGTTTTGCATAGTTTAACACTGCTTCTTTTGTGTTTTTTACAATATCCTTTGAAAGCCCATTAAAGGTGTTCTTCGGATAATCATAAAAGAAGTAAGAACTGTATTCTGCAGCCCCCTCTAACAACCAGAAACGATAATCATTTCCCCAATAATTTTTATATATATTTTTACTTTTATTACTGTCTAATTCGGATAACTTATCAAAGTAATGATATAATTCATGCTGCAAAGAGGTTCTGAAATCATAAGGCATATTAGAGCCATTGATAATCAATTCTAGATATCCGTCATCTCCCCAAGTGCCTGCAGCTGCTTGATAACTTTGAGGTAGTGGTGTATTAGAATTGTTTGTGTAGAAAAACAAATGAAATGAAGTTGTTGGATCTAGATACGGTTTATATTCTTTGTGTTTTGCAATGGAAAGTATCATGTCTCCTACTTCACTGTATGCATAACCTTCCCCATATTGTTTAATATAATCGTCAGTAACATATATATGAATGGGTGAGCCTTCACCTATTGTTAATTCGAAATAATTTATATTTTTGATTGACTTTCCAGAGGCATATTTGCTAGATACATCTCTTTTCCCAATACTTATTAGTTTCATTTCTTGATCATTTTCATTTAACTCATTTAAAGTATCCGTTCCTTCAGTTTGAAGTTCTGGATTTGGTTGTTGATTTAATACATGGGTTGTTTCCTCATTTGAATTGTTTTCAATAATTACTGTTTTTGTAGCCTGATCCCAAACGACCTTAGCACCTAACGCTTCACTCACAAATCTTATAGGTACCATTGTGTTTCCGTTTATAATTGCAGCAGGCTGTTCTAATTCATAAGCACGATCATTAATAGCAGCAATGATAGAACCAATTGGGAGTATTATTTTTATGTTGTTTCTTGTTGCAGTGATACTTCTTTGCTCACTATCCCATTTCACTTCAGCCTCTAATGATTCAAAAATCCCTCTTAATGGCACCATAGTTGTATTATGAATCATAACAGGTGGCTGTTCATAGCTTTGGAGTTCTCCATTGATTATTACTTTAATATCTTCATTATTGGCTAGTATAGATAGGGGAAAACATGAAATAATTAAAATTGAAATAAGGAACAAATGAATTAAACTTTTATTCAACACTGTAATTTAACACCTTCCTCATTATTTAATCATTTAAAAAGTATTCTTTATGAAATGTTCATTTCCTTTTTTACACTAAAAGTAAATTTTAAATTTTAATCCAACACTATTTATTTTAGGTTGAATAAAATACATCAACTTATAAAATAGAAGGGGGAATGTTGATGTATATTAAAAATGTACAAAATCAATTTCGAAGAGCGCAGAATAATCCTTTCCTATATCCCAAACAAGAAGACTATGTACATCAGATAGCTAGATCAAATCCATTTATAAACACGCACAAGACCTTTGCAAGAGTTGATGAAACTGTGCAAATTCCTATGGAGGGATTATGGAAGGAAGTATCTACCGCTATATATGAGGCCATTATTGGTGAAGCAACAGCTATTGATTTTTATACTAGGTTAGTTCAAGAAGCACCTGATCGAAGGCACAAAGCAGACATTCAGCATGCACTTGAGGATGAAAAAAAACATTTAAAGAAATTTACTAATCTATTTACTGCACTTACAGGTCAAAGGCCACAATATTCAATAGAACCTGTTCAGTTCGAAAGTTATAAAGAAGGGCTTGAAATGGCGTACAGAGATGAATTAGAAGCATATGAAAATTATCGAGATGCATATCTATTTACTCAGAATCAAACCATTAGAGATGCTTTTTTGCTAGGTTATACTGACGAAATTGAACATGCATTGAAATTTGGATTTTTGCTTCAAACGTTATAAAGAACTTCATAAATTAATTTCTTCAAACACTGAATTAGTCTTAATGATGTAATTCAGTGTTTTTTTATCTGAATAATAATGAATAAATTTACAAATAGATAGTATGAATTAAGGGGAGATTACTCTAAAATGATATTAAATGGAAAAATTTCAAAAGATATCACTTTGAGGAGGTATACGTTTGTCAAATCAAGCAATCGTTGTTGAAGATTTAGTGAAAACATTCAAAGGGGATGTAAAGGCGGTTCAAGGCATTTCTTTTGAGGTGGAGGATGGGGAATTTTTTGCATTTTTAGGGCCCAATGGGGCTGGGAAATCCACAACGATACAAGTGCTAACAACATTATTGAATCCGACATCTGGGAGTGTCACTGTATCAGGTTTTGATGTGGGAAAAGATCCGATTTCTATTCGTAGAGAAATTGGTGTAGCTCTACAAGAAACAGGAATAGATCCTTCTTTAACAGGAAGAGAGTTGCTGGAAATGCAGGCCAGATTGTTTGGTTTTTCTAAACATGATGCAAAGAACCGAGCACAAGAATTGTTGGATTTAATTCACTTGGCTGAAGATGGAGATCGAAAAGTAGGTAAGTATTCTGGAGGGATGAGAAGAAGGTTGGATTTGTCACTTTGTCTCGTTCATCGACCAAAAATATTGTTTTTAGATGAGCCTACAACTGGATTAGACCCATATAACCGTAATGCAATTTGGGATGAAATCCGCACATTGAATCGTGAATTCGGAACAACGATCTTTTTAACAACACAATATTTAGAAGAAGCAGATCAATTAGCAGATCGAATATCTATCATTAATAAAGGGAAAATCGTTGCTTCAGGATCCTCACAACAGTTGAAAAAAACAGTAGGAATGGATGTTATCGATTTATCCTTTCAACAAAATGAAGATGCTGAAAAGGCCAAGGAAGTATTATCATCATGGACAAAAGATTATAGATTAACCAATGGAGAACTAACGTTATATGTTGATAACGGGGCGTATTTGCTTCCTGATATGGTAAGAAAATTAGACAAAGAAGGAATCCCGCCAATTAGCCTTAACTTAGCACCTCCAACGCTTGATGATGTATTTTTACAGGTAACTGGCGAACATTTAGAAGAAAAAGCAGTGATTAAGCAGGAAGGAGTGGTTTCACCATGAATCAACGCTCCAATTTTATCATTGACACCTATTTAATGACGAAGCGAAGCACAATCGCTATTTTTCGAAATCCGTTTATCTTCATTCCTAATATTATGATCAGTTTATTTTTCTTACTCGTATATCAGGCTGGTTTAAGCGGGATTTCTAACATTCCTGCATTTGAAGGAGCAAGTTATCTTGCGTTTATTTTACCTGTATCTATTGTAAGTGGTGCTATTGGAGGTTCTGGGGGAGCTGGGCAATCTTTAGTACGAGATTTAGAAAATGGCTATTTTTCCAGATTGCTGCTTACCCCTACATCTAGAGTGGCTATAGTGTTGGGTCCCATAATAGCTGGTATGATTCAGCTGTTTATCCAAACTGTTTTAATATTACTAGTAGGATTATGGATGGGATTGGACATTGCTGCTGGTTTTGGAGGAGCAGTTGTTGTAATTTTATTAGCAGCGGGGTTCGGTTTGGCTTTTGCAGGATATTCTGTAGGTTTTGCATTGCGGACCAAAGATGCTCAAGCATCTCAAGCTGGAACCTTTGTGTTTTTTCCATTAGTGTTTTTAAGTACAACATTTGTACCATATGAGCTTATAGAAGCGGATTGGTTGAAGTTTGTATCAAAAATAAACCCAACAACATACGTCTTCGATGGAATGCGTTCTGTTTTAATAAATGGATGGGAAGCGCAACCATTGATATATGCAGCAATAGTGATCATCATTATTTGTTCAATTACAATTACTTTTGCCTCTTTAAGTGCTAAAAGAGCTGTTAATCGTGACTAAGAAAATATGATTCAAGGTTGTGACCTGATTTTAACTTGAAAGTGAATATGTTATGATAAGTTTGGTGTTGTTCATAACATGAATTCTATTATTAAAATTAATTTTTAAATGAGGTGCAATCATGATAAATTGGAAAGAAATCAGTACGATCGAAGAATGGAAAAGTCATCTTAAAGGTTCAAGAGAGAATCCATTTGTCATCTTAAAGCATAGTACAACGTGCCCAGTTAGTTCCAATGGATTAAATGAGTTCGAAAAATACATAAAAACTGAACCCAATCAAGAGGTCGAATATTTAATGGTGAAGGTCATAGAATCAAGACCTGTGTCCAATCAAATTGCAGAAGATTTAAATGTAAAACATGAATCGCCACAAGTGATTTACGTGAAAAATAAAGAACCTTATTGGAATGCTTCGCACTGGTCCATTACACAAGAACATATGAAGGCTGTACTAGATTAACAAATAAGCAATACAATTTTGACATTAGTCCTTACTTGATCAGGTCAAAATGCATCAAATCATCCTGATTTGAGAGGAGAATAGGATTATCTTAAAATATTACGAGTTCTAGATTAATATAGAGGAAAATAATAGTCTTATTTCTATAAAATTTTCTTATTTTCAAGAAATTCATATGAATAAGGGACATATTTTCCTCTATTTTTGTATTTTGAAATGATTACAATGAAATAAGGGGATTTTGTAAAAAATCGATGAATTCACTAGCCACCGTTTAAAATTCTCATCCGATAACTATTCATAGCTGTATCACCAAGCTCTTGAATGAGTTTAAAATTAGCCCAAGCCCCAACTACTGCACCTATGCCTGGCAGCATTTGCAGCATTTTTCGAAAGTCCAACGAATCGCGATATTCCTGTTGAAATTTTTCCCAATCAATATTGTTAGGGTCATTTAAGGTTTTGGCAGTGGATTCCCAGTTACGTAAGTTGTTTAAAATTTTCAGGCGATGGTTATAACCAGAGAATGCCAACTGGAAAATATTTAAAATATACAATCTCTCATGAAAATATTTCGTGTTATATCCATATATATGAGCGAGTTCAAACAATAGCTTCATTTTAATCGATAGTAGCGCAGGGAAATCAACAAGCCCTAATAAGATTCCGCCAGCACCAGTTCCAGCTCCTTCAACTGCACCGATTTTTTTATATTTTTCAATCCATTCCTTAGCTTTTTGATCCTTGATTAGTAAAGGCACTTCAGATACTTGTACTTTTCCTTTAGGAGTGATATCAACACCAAAAATAATGGATTGAGTCATTCCCTTAATTGAAGCTGTAATCGTGTCATGAACTTTTTTAGGGATTTTTTCATTGATTTTTTTAGATAAACCTCTTGAACTTCTTTCTAATATTCCAGGGTTCTTTTGAAGTTGAAATATCCATTCTTGAATCTCAACCTTTATTCGATCTTCATAATTCATTTAAGCATTAACCTACCTTATGATATAAGTAAATTCAATTCGGAGATATTGATCCTCTAATTACGATGTTATTGTACCATTATTTTCTAAAATAATAAAAAACATAGAATTGAGCTTTCTTTGATTAAGAGGCTAGGTGATTCAGCTATAACCATTTTTCAACAGACATGATTAGATAAAATATACCATCAGTATGACATACTCTTTGTATTCACTAAGTTGATTTAGACTTTTTAAACCGATTAAGGTTACTATCATTATAAAAAAATAAAATTACTAATCTCTTAAAAATGTAATAATTTTATATTATGTGAGATGTATAATCATGCGAATATATGGGTGAATATTATAGTTGACAGTTCGGTTTTTTTAAGTCATATTTCAATATAGATAATGTAATTTAAATAAGGTGAGAAGTGGTGATTGTATGTATAAAACAAAGCTAAATCAAAAATATGTTGAAGAAACATTAATGAAGTTATTATCGACTCCTAGTCCGAGTGGATTTTGTCATGATATTATGAGAGAAGTAGAGAAAGAAGTGCTTAAACTTGGATTTTCATTTGAAAAAACAAATAAAGGTAATGGTTTAATCACCATTCAAGGTGCTTCAGAACAAGCAATTGGTTTATCTGCCCATGTTGATACTTTAGGAGCAATGGTTCGTTCAATCACGGGGAAAGGGACTCTAAAACTTACACTTGTAGGTGGATACATGTTGAATGCTATTGAAGGTGAATACTGTAAAATCCACACTCGAGACGGTCGCATTTATGAAGGAACGATTCTAACTATTCATCCTTCCGTACATGTTTACAAAGATGCAAGAGATATGAAACGTGATGAACAAAATATGGAAGTGCGAATTGATGAGATTGTACATTCAAAATCAGATGTAGAAGAGTTGGGTATAAGTGTTGGTGATTTTATCTCTTTTGATGCAAGACCTAAATTGTTTGAAAATGGATTCGTAAAATCCAGACATTTGGATGATAAGGCTAGTGTAGCTGCTTTGTTTGGATTAATGGAGTTAATAAGTAGAGAAAATCTTAAACCGTCAAAAACTATAAAAATCTTCATTACTACATATGAGGAAGTAGGACATGGAGCAGCATATATCCCAGAAAATATAGATGAATTTATTGCCATTGATATGGGTGCTATTGGCGATGATTTATCTTGCTCAGAATTAGATGTATCCATTTGTGCCAAAGATTCCTCTGGCCCATATGACTATGATATGACCAGTAGGTTAATAGAGTTGGCAAAGGAAGAGGAAATAGATTTTGTAGTAGATATTTACCCTCAATATGGTTCTGATGCCTCAGCTGCTTTAAGGGGTGGGAATGATATTCGAGCAGCATTAATTGGTCCTGGTGTTCATGCTTCACATACGATGGAGCGCACTCATATGAAGGCAGTCATTAATACAGGAGCATTAATTGCATCCTATATTTTCAAATAATTAAAATTATAAGCAATACTCATATCTATCTATCATAATTTTTAAAAAAATAAAATGAAACTTTTTTATTTAACTTTCGTTTAACTATTATGACTGATTTATTAGATATTATTTAAGGGAGAGGATTAACTGTGAAAAGAAATAAGGTCTTTTCATCTTCAATAGCATTTATTTTGCTAATGAGCATTGTGCTAGCTGGTTGCCAATCTGTTGGAGGAGTAGACATAAACAAAGCACTCTTATCTCAATATGAACTAACTACATATGAAAGTGATGCAGAATATTCTATCGAATTTATTGTAGATGAAGAAGTAGAGCAAACGAAAGAAGAAAAAGATTTACTAAAGTATTTACAGAATGCCACAATTACTATGGATGAGATCAAATCAGAAGACTTATATACTCAATCTATGAAAGGTGCATTACAATTACCTTTTATAGATAAAATTCCTTTTGAGATGATGGTGAGTCAACAAGACGTTACCATTTTAGTAGAAGGATTAAACAAACCCATTAATATAAACTCATACATGGACCAAGATATGCCTGAAGATTTAGATATCAATTTAGAAGAATTTGAGCAAGCAGGTATCGATCTTGTTAAGTTAATTAGTAAGTTTATCATTGAAAATACACCTAATCCATCAACGATTGAAGTTGAGTCTGTTGAAGAAAAAGTGAATGGAAAGAAAATGGAATTAAATCAAATCCATGTGAAAATTGATGGTAGTGAACTAATTCCTTTATTTGTTGAAGCAGTTCAAAATATGTTTGAAGATGAAGAAGAATTAAAACAATTTATAAGTGACTTATATGATATATATGTGCCACTTATTATTGCATCCATGCCTGAAGAAGTTTTAGAGGATCCATCATCACAAATGATTCTATCTTATCTAGAGAATAAAGACTTATCAGTGGAATATGCTTTCACATTTTTAATGACAAATGTAAAACCATATATAGCTGACTTAGAAGTGATGTTAGAAGAATTTATCAATGATCCAGTTATGAATGAGATCTTTAGTGAAAACAATTATTTAGTAACTGATATATACGTAGATGAAGATTTAAATATCCGTAAACAAACAATGGAATTAGTGATCCAACCTGATATGGAGGATATGGGAGCTATACAAGGATTCAAATTATATGGTGAATCCGATGTTTGGAACATTGATGGAAATGTCAAAGCAGCAACTATTGATACAACTGAAGTTATCGACTTAACTGATGTAGATAATGTTTCCCCTGCTATTTTCTTTAAGGAAATGGATAGAGAATCTACTTTGTATGAATTATTAGATCACTTTGAGTTAACTACTAATCGTTTTTATGTGTATCCTCATGAAGATATTGAATATGTATCTTACTATGATTTTCCAATTATGGTTGATGGAGTGACTTACGCTTCTGAAGGTTATTTATTAAGTGAGTTAGATGTTACGACAGAATGGGTAGCAGAGAATCAAATTTCAATCGTTGACATTATGACTGAAAAAGAAATCTTAATTACTTTGGATAGTAATGAAGCAATAGTTGATGGTGAAACAGTTCAAATGAGTAACACTCCGGTTGTTATTGAAGGAGAAGCTCACTTCCCATTGCGATTTGTTGTGAAGAATTTAGATGCACTTATTTATTTTGATGAAGAGATGAAACGTATTGTTATTACAAAAGAATATTAAAAGAATTAGAGTTTAATTATAAATGGGAATTGGCTAATGCCAGTTCCCATTTATTTTTTCTCAAAATATAAACAATGTAGTGTCTCAGAGCTGTCCTTTTAAAGGGCAGCTATTTTTTTAATTTTTTACTGCATACAATTTATATTTGAAGTATATGCAAGGATTAATTGAGATAACGAAGAAGTTATATTAGTAGTTGCAAGACAGTTAAAGTAAGGTTTAGAGGAACTAAAAAGAGAATGAACAAATTAATAAATGATAAGGAATGGTAGAATTGGTAAAACACAAAACAAAACAAATTGTCTTCTTTATTTCGCTAATTGGTTATATTGTAGTGGTTATTGTTGCAATATTATTGGTTCAATTTATATGAAACTTAGAAGAAAAAAAAGCGATTAAGGTTGCAATTGAAGGAATAAAAGAAGACATTGAAGATGCCTTTAAACAAAATGCATGGGAAGGTTTCGACGTTGATAAAGTCGAGCTTGTCAAAGACAATCCAGATACAAACATAAAACAATGGGAGATAACAGGAACATTAAGGTATGGAGGGCTAAAAATTATGAATGCTTTCACAGTATCACAACGTAATTCAGCAGACTCCCTCTCTACAAAAGAAAGTGAAGAATGGGTATATGTTGGATGTAATTGCGAAGATCTCCAATTAAATTATGAAACATTAGGAGGGTTTGAATTATTTAACAATGAGATAAATAATGAACAAGATTTAGTAAAATTAGATGAAAATAACGACCAAATTAAAACTCAATTTGAAACTGTTGACATGGATGAATTTAGAGAGATATCTAAATACAATTTTATAATTGAGGATAACTCAGAGGAATATCAAGTTCTTTTATACCCAACATCTGAAAAGAAAATTCAACAAAGAGAGACTTGGGCATGTGCTCAAGAAAATGATGAAGTATATGCTGGTAATTATGAGTTAGCTTGGGCAAAAGTAAGTGAAAAAGAAGGGAGAGTTCTAGATTTAGGAGAAATGACGTTAAATATGAGTAGGGATGATATATATATTGTAGATGGGAAACCAAATTTACTAGTTATTTCCCAATGTGAAGGGTCAGTCATTCAATCAGCTCATTATTATTTCTTGAAAAATAATGAATTAAAACAAATCAAAAATATCAATCTTGAAAATGATTTTGTCTTATTTGGAAATAGTATTAAAAACTTAGCACCGTCTAAATTTCAAACTGTTGAGTATTCAAATGCGACTATAGAATGGGGGTTTCTTACCTGGGAGCTTGATGCTGAAAAAGAGATTTTAGTGAACACGAATATGTTTATTATAGGGGGCAAGGATTGGGATGTTGGAAGAACATACTTTAATATGTGGATTAAAAACCCTGCTTTTTCCATTCCACAAGATTATATCCATCCGCAACAACTAAGTAATAAATATGAAATAACAAGTGATTTTAAGGTATTTGCTTCATATGGTTTATTACCAGGGTTTGAATTTGGAATCGGATCTGCAAAGAAAGATATTGTAAATAAGTGGGGAGAACCAGCCATAACATTAACTTATAGGGAAGGACCATTTATATCATATTCGTCGATAGCGAAATGTGCTTTTCACTATAACTCAGAAACTGGAGATGTATGGGCCGTTTCTGTGAACAATGTATCTACAAATATGGCTGAAATAAAAAAATTGTTAGGAGAACCTAAAAAGGATTACTTCGATGATTATGATAACGCTCAAAGAGCGAGCTATATTTTAGGGGATTATGAAGTATCTTTTATTTATGAAAAAGAATCTGGTAATGTATGGTTTATGTTTTATAACGAGATTTGAGGCTGGTTGTAGAGAACATATACTATTTCAATATCATACAAAAGCATAAACAATGAAATGACCATGCTTCTTAAAAACACATATTTATTGTATAAATATACAAAACGTTTTATAATCTTTCTATTAATTCATTTTGTGGAGGGATTAGATGAAATTAATCTGCGAAACTAATGTTGTAGAAGAATATTTATTAGAGCTAGAGGAAGTAGATTACAACCATCCTCTAATTCAAGATAAAGCACAAGAATTATTTGCCAATAAATCAAATAAAATTGAAATTATTCATATAGCATTTGAATTTGTTCGTGATGTAATTTCTCATTCTTGGGATATTCATAGTACTCGGATAACAAATAAAGCAACTGAGGTTTTGGAACATAGAGAAGGAATCTGTTACGCAAAATCAAACTTGTTAGCTGCATTACTTAGAAGTAAAGGAATTCCAACTGGATTTTGTTATCAGAAATTAACGATTGGATCAACACCTGATACAGGATACTGTATTCACGGTTTGAATGCAGTGTATATCCGATCTATTGATAGATGGATTCGTTTGGATGCGAGGGGAAATAAGGAAGGAGTTAATGCTCAATTTTCATTGAATGAAGAAAAACTGGCATTCCCAGTAAGAGAATATTATGGAGAAATTGATTATCCTGTTATTTTTTCTAAACCGAATGAAAAAACGATTAAAACATTAAAAGAAAATACAAATTGTATAAACATGTATCTTCATAACCTTCCCAACGAATTGTGATATGATAGATTTATATCAATCTCACACAAAGAAGTGCTGCAATTAGGAGGAAATCATTTGACAACCACAACATTATATATCACTAGACACGGTCAAACAGAGTGGAATTTAGAGAAAAGAATGCAGGGACATAAGGATTCACCCTTAACTCCATTAGGTATTCAACAAGCACAATGGTTAGGCCAATCATTAAGCGATACAGATATTGATGTCATTTATGCTAGTTCAAGTGGTAGAACGAGAAAAACGGCTGAACTTGTAAAAAATAAAAGAGACATTGAAATCATCCCATCAGATATATTAAGAGAAATCAACATGGGATTATGGGAAGGTCAGATCATTAGCGATTTGGAACAAAAATATCCAGAACAACATAATGCTTTTTGGAAAACTCCTCATTTATATGAATCTTTTGAAGGAGAGTCTTTTCATGATTTGCATGATAGAGTAATCCCTTATTTAAAAGATATTCTTTCTAAGCATAGAGGGCAAACTATTTTAATCGTAACGCATGGTCTTACATTAAAAACGATTATGTCTTACTTTGAAAAGAGGAAGTTGGCAGATTTTTGGGATTCACCACATATTTATCAGACTAGTCTAAGTTTAGTTGAACTTGATGAGCAAGACGAGGCTTCTATTCGTTTGTATGCAGATACTTCTCATTATAAGGAGCTAGATTGATAATAATTTGTTGATTTGCTAATAGCAAATTAGTGATTTCTTGAATGGAATATCCTTATCCATACTAATATAGTTAGAAATGTAGACTACTCTTATGAATATAATATGAATGATCAAATGAC
>NZ_JAVAMP010000020.1 GCF_030730905.1 Chengkuizengella axinellae
CTATATAAAAAAGTCCAGATATAAAAAAACTCATGAATTTTGCTTTTTTTGTAAATAATAGTACACTGTGAAACAAATATTGGAGACAAATTTGCAATATTATAAAAATTGGGTATAATAATTATAAGGTCAAAGAAAGTCAAAGTCAGTTAAAGCTGATGAATTAAACAAAGTTAAGGCTTGGGGGAACTGATGTATGCGTAATATTTCTGATATTATTGAACAATATCTGAAACATATTTTGCATGAAAGTGAAGATAAAATCGTTGAAATTCAACGAAATGATTTAGCAGATCAGTTTAATTGTGTTCCTTCTCAAATTAATTATGTGATTAGTACTCGTTTTACTTTGGAAAAAGGATTCTTAGTTCAAAGTAAAAGAGGCGGCGGAGGTTATATTCGAATTCAGAAAGTCATGTTTCCATCCCATGATTCTCTTCAAAATCACATTTTACAAACGATTGGCCATCAAATAGATCAATCTGCTGCGGAAGGACTCATATATCAACTAGAGGATACAGGTATCCTAACTGCTCGAGAAGCGAATCTGTTTAAAGCCGCCATAACAAGAGATGTATTAGCATTAAAGTTACCCTTAAGAGACGAAATTAGAGCTAAAATCTTAAAAGCAATGCTCATTTCTTTAATTAGCAAATAGGGGGTTTTATCGTATGATATGTCAAGAATGCGGGGAAAAACCAGCAACATTGCATTTTACTAAAATTGTAAATGGTGAAAAAACAGAATTTCATTTGTGTGAATCCTGTGCCAGAGAAAAAGGTGATTCCATTCCTGGAGCACCGAATGGATTTTCCATACACAATTTATTATCAGGAATATTAGAGTTTGAGCCCGCCATGGGTCAAAACATAAAGCAGCAAAAGAAAGTAATACGATGTGAAAACTGCGGACTTACTTACTCTCAATTCAGGAAAATTGGACGTTTTGGATGCAGCTCCTGTTATAATCATTTTTCAGGTCAATTAGATCCACTGCTCAAAAGAGTGCATGGAAATTCAGTGCATGTTGGGAAAATTCCTATAAAGTCAGGTGGGAAAATCCAGTTTAAACGTCAAATTAAAGATCTGAAAAAAGAGCTTCAGTCCAAAATTGATCATGAAGAGTTTGAAGAAGCAGCTAGGCTTCGTGATGAAATAAGAGATCTAGAGCAAAAAATATCTGAAGTTTAAGCTGAAATAAATCATCCTTTATAGGGGGGATTGTCTTTGGAAAGATTTATTGAGGATGCTTTAAGTGAATGGATGAAAGGTGAAGGGCCAGATTCTGATATCGTAATCAGCAGCAGGATCCGTTTAGCTAGGAATTTAACCAATTATCCATTTCCAATGCTTGCAACCAATCAGCAATCTGAACAAGTTTTGGGAAAAGTATCCGATGTCATTCACGCTGAAGATCTAAAAATGTTAAGTCATTTTGAACGAATTCCTCTTTCTGAAATCAATGAATTAGAAAGCAAGGTTCTAGTTGAAAAACACTTGATTAGTCCTAATTTAGCAGAGGAATCCCGTAATGGTGCTGTTATTTTAAGTGAAAATGAATCTATCAGCATTATGATTAATGAAGAAGATCATATTCGCATTCAATGCTTATTTCCAGGTTTTCAGATTAATGAGGCTTATGAATTAGCCAATCAAATTGATGATATTTTTGAGGAAAAGTTGAATTATGCATTCGATGAAAAGAGAGGTTATCTAACTAGCTGTCCTACCAATGTAGGAACAGGAATCCGAGCCTCAGTTATGCTTCATCTTCCCGCCCTAGTACTTACACAGCAAATCAATCGAATACTTACGGCTGTTAGCCAAGTGGGTTTAGCTGTTAGAGGATTATATGGTGAAGGTAGCGAATCATTAGGAAATCTTTTTCAAATTTCGAATCAGATCACATTAGGGCAATCGGAATCTGAGATCATTCACAACCTATATAGTGTTGTTAAACAAATTATTGAGCATGAAAGATCAGCACGTGCAAAGATGTTGACAGAATCAAGAACTTTTTTAATTGATCGAGTAAATCGCTCATATGGCACTTTATCCTATGCAGCAATTATGGATTCAAAAGAAGCTGCTCAAAGGTTATCAGATGTTCGACTAGGGATTGATTTAGAGTTAATTTCCAATGTATCAGCAAATGTTTTGAATGAATTGATGATTATGACACAACCGGGATTTTTGCAGCAATACGCAGGTAAAAAGCTCTCAACGAATGAAAGAGATGTAACCAGAGCTGATATGATAAGAGAAAGAATTACAACATAAATCATCAATATTAAAGAGAATCTTGCTTTCTATGGAGTTTTCATAATCCTCTGAAAGTTAACTAGTACAGGATGTACTGATGCATCGTTAGTCACAGGAAGTGACTGATTTTAGATGTAAACCATATTCTAGGCGAAATTATGCTGTTATTTCCCCCTTGAAGGAGATACAGCATGCGAAAGGGAATAATAAATTAACGAATTATTTGGAGGTGTATGTCATTATGATGTTTGGGAGATTTACTGAACGCGCACAAAAAGTGTTAGCACTAGCTCAAGAAGAAGCCGTTCGTTTAGGACACAACAACATTGGGACTGAACATATTTTATTAGGATTAATTAGAGAAGGCGAGGGTATTGCAGCTAAAGCCATTGTCTCTTTAGGACTAGGTTTGGAAAAAATTCAAGATGAAGTGGAAAGCTTAATCGGAAGAGGCAAAGAGCAGCCCTCAAATATCGCTTACACACCTAGAGCAAAGAAAGTGATTGAACTTTCTATGGATGAAGCAAGAAAGTTAGGTCATACGTATGTTGGTACAGAGCATATTTTATTAGGGCTCATTAGAGAAGGTGAAGGTGTAGCAGCAAGGGTATTAGGAAACCTTGGTGTGAATTTAAATAAAGCTCGTCAAAAAGTATTGCAGCTGTTAGGAAGTAATGAGAATACATCATCAAGTCATAATACGGCTACAAATGCAAATACACCAACACTGGATGGATTGGCAAGAGATTTAACAGCCATTGCTAAAGAAGATAATTTAGATCCTGTGATTGGTAGAAATAAAGAAATAGAACGTGTCATTCAGGTGTTAAGCCGTAGAACAAAAAACAATCCTGTTCTGATTGGAGAGCCAGGTGTAGGTAAAACAGCCATTGCTGAAGGTCTTGCGCAAAAAATAGTTAATAATGAAATTCCAGAAATTCTTCGTGATAAGAGAGTAATGACTTTAGATATGGGATCTGTCGTAGCTGGCACAAAATATCGTGGTGAATTTGAGGATCGTTTAAAGAAAATCATGGAAGAAATTCGTCAAGCTGGCAACATCATTTTGTTTATTGATGAGCTGCACACATTAATTGGGGCAGGTGGGGCTGAAGGAGCGATCGATGCATCCAACATCTTAAAACCTTCCTTAGCTAGAGGCGAGCTGCAATGTATAGGTGCAACAACTTTAGATGAATATAGAAAATATATTGAAAAAGATGCAGCTTTGGAAAGACGTTTTCAACCGATATCTGTAGATCAGCCATCCCCTGAGGAAGCTGTTCAAATACTGTTTGGTTTACGTGATCGTTATGAAGCACATCATCGTGTGAAAATTACGGACGATGCAATAGAGGAAGCCGTAAAGCTTTCAGATCGTTACATTACAGATCGATTTTTGCCAGATAAGGCGATTGATTTAATTGATGAAGCTGGCTCTAAAGTGAGATTGCGCTCTTACACTGTACCACCTGATTTAAAGCAGCTAGAAAGCCATTTAGAGGACGTTAGAAAAGAGAAAGATGCAGCAGTTCAAAGCCAAGAGTTTGAGAAGGCGGCAGGGTTGAGAGATACTGAGCAGAAAATACGTGAGGAATTGGACTCAACCAAGAAAGAATGGAAAGAAGAGCAAAGCAGTACAGATTCAGAAGTAACTCCAGAAGATATTGCACAGGTCGTAGCGAGCTGGACAGGAATTCCTGTAAGCAAGCTAGCTGAAGAAGAAACAGAACGTTTGTTGAAAATGGAATCTATTCTTCATGAAAGAGTAATAGGTCAAGATGAGGCAGTTAAATCAGTAAGTCGTTCTATTCGAAGAGCCAGAGCTGGATTGAAAGATCCAAAAAGACCAATGGGTTCATTTATTTTCTTGGGTCCAACTGGGGTCGGTAAAACCGAGTTAGCTCGAGCATTGGCAGAAGCGTTATTTGGAGATGAGAATGCAATCTTAAGAATAGATATGTCAGAATATATGGAGAAACATTCTACTTCGAGATTAGTAGGAGCCCCTCCAGGGTATGTTGGATATGATGAAGGCGGTCAATTGACAGAAATGGTTCGCCGTAAGCCATATTCAGTCGTATTACTCGATGAAATTGAAAAAGCTCATCCAGAAGTATTCAACGTACTTTTACAAGTATTAGAAGACGGACGTTTGACAGATTCTAAAGGTCGTGTGGTTGATTTTAGAAATACATTAATCATTATGACGTCCAATGTAGGCGCGGATACAATCAAGAAAAATTCATCTCTAGGGTTTACAGCTGCAAGTGATGCAGGAAGAGATTATAATAATATGAAGGATAAAGTCATCGAAGAATTGAAAAAAAGCTTCCGTCCGGAGTTTTTAAATCGTATTGATGAATCCATCGTATTCCATTCTCTAGAAAAAAAACACATTGCAGAAATCGTAACATTAATGGCAGAGGAACTCCGCAAACGTTTGAAAGAGCAGGAAGTGGATTTCAAACTAACAGACACTGCCAAAGCATTTCTTGCTAAAGAAGGATATGATCCAACCTACGGAGCCAGACCTCTACGTAGAGCGATTCAAAAGCACATTGAGGATCGTTTATCAGAAGAACTGTTAAGAGGCAATATATCTAAAGGTGGAACGGTTGTAATTGATGAAAAAGATGGAGAGCTTCTTGTTCAGAATTAAAAATGGATAAATAGTTCCCGTAATAATGAACCCGACTTTTGAATTAGTATCATTCTAAAGTCGGGTTTTTTAACACCCCAAAAAGTGAAGAGAAAGCAATAATACTTTTCGGGGACCCCAGAAGGATCATATGGAGGATCTTAATTCAATTATTTTACTTTTCAGGTAAAATCGGATCTACGTCTGCTTCGTAATCTACTCCATCGAATTCAAAGCCAAAGATTTGTAAAAATTCTTTTCTATAGCCTTCTATGTCAGTCAATTGCTCTAAATTCTCTGTGTTAATATCCTTCCAGAGAGAAGCTACTGCATCTTGCACTTCTTTTTTCATTTCCCAATCATCAATTCGGATACGCCCGTTCTCGTCTAACGGTTTTGGAGAGGAAGTATATAGGTGTTCATCATATAAACGATACATTTGCTCAATACACCCTTCATGAAGTCCTTTCTCCTTCATCACTTTATATAAGATAGAGATATATAAAGGAACAACTGGAATTGCAGAACTGGATTGTGTAACTAACGCTTTATTTACTGAAACAATGGCTCGTCCATCTATTTTTTTTAGCTGTTCACTTAATTGATAAGCTGTTTGATCTAAATGCTCCTTTGCTCTTCCTATCGTACCATTTTTATAAATAGCATGGGTCACTTCAGGACCTATGTAATTATAAGCTACCGTTGTAAAACCTTCTGCTAATACCCCAGCGTTCTCTAATGCATCAATCCATAATTTCCAGTCCTCACCACCCATTACTTTGATGGTTTGTTCAACTTCTTCTTCAATTGCAGGATCTACGGTAATTTCTGAGACGATTCCTTTTTGGGTATTTACCGTTTTATTTGTGTAAGCATCTGTAGTGGGTTTGATTACTGAGCTGTATACTTCTCCTGTTTTAGGGTCCACTCTTTTAGGTGCAGCAAGACTGTATACTACTAAATCTATTTTTCCAAAATCTTTTTTGATTAAATCTATCGTTTCGTTTTTGATCTCGTCAGAAAAAGCATCCCCGTTAAAGCTTTTTGCATAATAACCCGCTTGTTTTGCCTCGTTTTCGAAAGCGATGTTATTGTACCATCCAGCAGATCCAGTTTTTGTTTCTGTAGCTGGTTTTTCAAAATATACACCGATTGTGTCAGCACCTGCTCCAAATGTTGAAACAATGCGAGAAGATAAACCAAAACCTTGGGATGAACCTATAACAAGTACTTTTTTTGGACCTTCTATTTTTGAATTTTTTTTAACGTAGTTGATTTGATTTTGTACATTTTTCTCACAACCAGTTGGGTGAGCTGTTGTACAGATGAAACCTCTAATTTTTGGTTTTACAATCATATTAATTTTACCTCCATATTCTTGCATATAATTATTATTATAATTCATTTGAGAAATAAGTCACCTCATATTTATTTTAAATGGACTTTTCAGTTTTTGAACAAAATGGTAAACTTTGAAGTAATATTCACATTCTAAATAAAAATAAGCTTCAATGAATGAAAATTAAGGATTGGTTACAACATGGCAAAAAATAAAGTGAAATATACATGTCAACATTGCGGTTATGAAACGCCAAAGTGGATGGGGAAATGTCCGGGATGTTCATCATGGAATAGTCTTGTAGAAGAAACGGTAAAACAAATTAAAACAAAAGGAGTGAGGACATCTAATTTTGATTCACATGAAAAAGCGACATCCATTTTAGAGATCGAAGGTGCTGTAGAGCCTAGAATATTAACAGAATTAAAAGAATTAGATCGTGTATTTGGTGGAGGGATTGTACCGGGCTCGCTAGTCTTAGTTGGTGGAGACCCTGGTATAGGCAAGTCTACTCTATTATTGCAAATATCATACGCATTAGTTCAAAAAAAATGCAAAGTACTGTATATTTCTGGGGAAGAATCTGTCAAACAATTAAAACTTAGAGCCGATCGATTAGGTGTTTTATCAGAAAATTTATATGTCCTTTGTGAAACAAATATGGAGTCCATTGAAGAAGCTGTACAGCAGGTTGATCCAGATTTCTTAGTGATTGATTCTATTCAGACTGTATATCAGCCGATGCTGGAATCAGCACCGGGCAGTGTTTCTCAAGTTCGTGAATGCACAAGTGCATTTATGAGAATAGCTAAAAATAAGGGAATTGCTACAGTATTAGTTGGTCATGTAACAAAGGAAGGTGCAATCGCTGGTCCTAGAATGTTAGAGCATATGGTGGATTGTGTGCTGTATTTTGAAGGTGAGAAACAGCATTCCTTTAGAATATTAAGGGCTGTAAAAAACCGATTTGGTTCAACAAACGAAATGGGAATTTTCGAAATGAAGGAATTGGGGCTTGTTGAGGTTTCGAATCCATCTGAATTGTTTTTATCGGAAAGACCATTAGGTGTAGCAGGATCCATTGTAGTATCAAGTATGGAGGGGACTAGACCTATTTTGGTTGAGCTGCAAGCATTAATTTCTGCAACTAATTTTCCTGCACCACGAAGAATGACTACGGGTGTGGATCACAATAGATTATCGCTTATTATGGCGGTTCTTGAAAAGAGAATGGGTTTGTTTTTGCAAAACCAAGATGCATACTTAAATGTTGCAGGTGGGGTGAAATTAGATGAGCCTGCGATTGATTTGGCACTTGCTGTAAGTATTGTTTCAAGCTTTAAAGACCAGCCAACGCAACCATATGATGTGGTTTGTGGGGAGATCGGTTTAACAGGAGAAGTAAGGGCAGTATCTAGAATAGAAGAGCGAGTAAAGGAAGCGCAAAAGTTAGGTTTTAAACGTATGATTGTACCGGAAAATAGCTTAAAAGGATGGACGCCTCCCAAAAATATAGAGATTATTGGCGTTCGTAATGTGTCCCAGGCACTTGAAGTTGCTTTACAGTAAAATAGAGATTAGAATAAGAAAACCGCAGGAGAAGTAAGGGGGTGTGTCTTCTTATGAAAGATGAAAAACAGTTGGATATCGTAAGTCAAATCTTAAAGCTAGTAGCACCAGGTACTCCTTTCAGAGATGGATTAGAGAACGTATTACGTGCAAAAACAGGAGCTTTGATTGTTGTTGGTTGTACTCCTGAAATTATGGAGCTGGTAGATGGAGGTTTTTCCATTAATAGCGAATTTTCTCCAAATAATTTATATGAATTAGCAAAAATGGACGGAGCTATTTTATTAAGTGAGGATATCAAAAGGATCGTATATGCAAATACACAATTAAATCCCGACCCCTCAATTCCATCCGCTGAAACTGGAATCCGTCATCGTACAGCAGAAAGAGTGGCTAAGCAAACCTCCAAACTAGTTATATCTATTTCACAAAGAAGAAATGTAATTACTCTCTATCAAGGAAAACTGCGATATTCATTAAAAGATATAGGTGTCATTTTAACGAAGGCGAACCAAGCTATTCAAACGCTTGAAAAATATAAAGCTGTATTAGACCAGTCACTGACCAATTTAAGTGCAATGGAGTTTGAAGAATTAGTCACTTTACATGATGTATCCAATGTACTTCAAAGATTGGAAATGGTGCTCAGAATTAAAGCTGAGATAAAAAAATATATTATTGAATTAGGTTCTGAGGGCAGATTGATAAGTATGCAGCTGGATGAATTAGTTGCAACAGTAGATCATGAAGCTTATTTACTTTTAAAGGATTATTGCAAAGAGATTGACGAGAGTTACATACGAGAGGTCAAACAAAACTTAAAGAAATTATCGGACGACGATTTATTGGAGCATCATAACATTTTGCGTATCATAGGGATAATAAAATCAAATACTTCTTTAGAAGAAGCAGTTTCTCCACGAGGTTTTCGCATCATGAGTAAAATTCCAAGACTGCCATCTGTCATTGTCAAAAATTTAATTGATAATTTTAAAAGCTTGCCATATATATTAATGGCTACAATTGAAGAGCTGGATGAAGTGGATGGTATTGGAGAAGTACGAGCAAGAGCTATTAAAGAGGGGTTAAAAAGAATTCAAGAACAAGTATTTATTGACAGACATATTTAAGTTCAATACAATCATACAAATGATAAGTAATTGATATAAAAAGTGAGTAAGATTTTTGTTTTTGTATTTGAACAGTTATTATTAGGTTCATGTTCGTCCCCCTACTTTTAGGGCATTTTAATTCGAGGTGGAAAAACATGTTAACAAAATCACTTCCAAGTGTTTTTACAGTTGCAAATTTATTTATTGGAATCACTTCCATTATTTTTGTGTTTAATAACCAACCCGATATTGCTGCACTACTGGTCATTGTTGCAATGTTGACAGATGGTATTGATGGTCGTGTTGCAAGAGCATTAAATGTGCAAAGTGAGTTTGGGAAAGAATTGGATTCTTTGTCTGATGTCATTTCTTTCGGGGTAGCTCCTGCATTTTTAATGTACGTTGTTGCTTTTCAGGAAATGAGTGCAATAGGTTGGATTGTTACTGCCATATTCCCAATTTGCGGAGCGTTGCGTTTGGCAAGGTTTAATGTTGTAACGAATGATGTTAAAGGCTATTTTATAGGTTTGCCTATTCCTGCGGCTGGTGGGATATTAAGTTCAATGGCTTTATTTCATGATGGGATACATTTAAGTGTTTTGGTCCTCGTAACCATTATTTTATCTTTATTAATGGTTAGCAATATTAAGTATCCAAGTTTAAAATCAGTAGGTATTTCTAAATATACATTGCTGGTTGCTATGGTATTGGTTGTGGGTATTGTTGTATTGGTCTTTTTATTACCGGACCAATTCGGAGGGTATACTAAATATTTATTTGTTCCATTGATTGTATACGCAGTTTATGGCTTAAAAAAAAACGGTGATCACCTAATAAAAGCAGCATTAAACAAATATAAAGAAGCAAGAAATAATTCATTATAACAGATCATCACAATTGAATAATGAATGCCCCACTTTTAATTGGAATAACGAAAAGCCTTCAAAATCAAATGAATAGTGATTTTGAAGGCTTTTTTTGTACAAAAATGAAAAAAAATACCGCCCTAAGTTTTGGGCGGCTTTTCTTCTAAGATAAATTAAAAAATCCAAGTGTTGCACACTTTTTTGATTCTTTATTCACTGCATCCTCAAGCTCAATATCTAATAAATTGCAAAGTGAAGACATATAAAATAAATTTTTACCGAGTTCTGAAACTACAGCTTCCTTACACTGATCACAAAGCTTGCCTTGCAAATGATTTTCTAGCAAGTCTTTAGCTTGTTCTAATGTCATATCAGAAGAGTAGGTTTGTTTTTGTGCCTGAATTTCAATACAACCACATTCAGTGACTGCTTTCACCACGGCACGGTGGATGGATGAATTGGATTGATCAAATTTGGACAATACGTCCATAAGACTTCGGTGACGGAGTAGTAAATCTGACACTTGATTTTGAAATTGTTTGAGTTGCATAACGTTAAAAAATTCACCTCATTATGCTGTATTTTTTTCCATTATATAAGAAATATGCTAATAATTCAAAGGTTTAAAACGAAATTGTACGATGAAAATATGTTGAAAATAAGATTAGGTTGCTCGTAATTGGTTCATAATTGTAAAGAGGAATTTTTTTTTATAAAACTAGGAGGTGAAAATTTATATGTTAAAAAGGTTAATTCAAATTGGGTTTGTGATGATAGGAGGTGTCATAGGATATAGATTTAGTAGCTTTTTCGAATCCTTAATCGGTATTGAAACACAGCAAAACAGTGAATATGTTGTAATGGGGGCAGGGATTGTGTTATTTTTCCTTATCTCTTTAATTGCAATCTTTTTTTATAAAATTGTGATACAAAAGGTTGAGGAAAAATTAGCTAGAGTTCCGCTGTCTGACTTATTGTCTGGTATTGTAGGACTCATCTTCGGATTGCTCGTCTCAGTCATGTTATATCCAGCCGTCTCAACAATAAATGGGATGGGAAACTTGGTGCCGATTGTTTTTTCTATAGGATTAGGATACATAGGCTTTAAGATAGGATTTAGTAAAAAAGAAGAAATTCGTTCTATCATATCAAAAAAAGAACCAGCTGTAGGAAATGGAGAACAGGACGACTTTAATAAGGGTGATCATAAAATTTTAGATACAAGTGTAATAATTGACGGCAGAATTGCGGATATATGTAAAACTGGATTTGTAGAAGGGATTTTAGTCATACCTGAATTTGTGCTAGAGGAACTGCAACATATTGCTGATTCTTCCGATTTGCTAAAAAGAAATCGGGGACGTAGAGGATTGGATATTTTAAACAAAATACAAAAAGAACTAGATGTAAAAGTACTGATTTATGAAGGGGATTTTGATGAAATTTCTGAAGTTGACTCTAAGTTAGTGAAACTAGCAAAAGTTTTAATGGGAAAAGTAGTAACCAATGATTATAATCTAAATAAAGTTTGTGAACTCCAGGGTGTATCTGTACTTAACATCAATGATCTCGCCAATGCAGTAAAACCAGTTGTTTTACCAGGTGAAGAAATGTTGGTGCAAGTGATCAAAGATGGTAAAGAAAATGGACAAGGAGTGGCTTATCTTGACGATGGCACGATGATCGTTGTAGAGGGTGGAAGTGATTTTATAGGAACAAATATAGAGGTATTGGTGACAAGTGTTTTACAGACTTCAGCTGGTCGCATGATATTTGCTAAACCAAAATTGTTGGAAAAAGCGCTATAAAAACATTATGATATATAGGAGTGTTCAAAGTTGATTGTTATCAATTTGGACATTTCTATTTTGTTTTTATGGGCAGGGGATGAAATGTCAAATCTAGGTGTAGTGATTGTTTCTGCAGGTAAAGGAACAAGAATGAGAACAAAGCAAAGCAAACAGTATATTGAACTGCAAAATAAACCTATACTTGTACATACATTGGAGCAATTTCAAAAAATAAGTGAAATCGAACATATTCATGTTGTTGTTGGAGCAGATGATGTGAAGCTGGTTAAATCTTATGTTGAACAATATCATCTTCATAAAGTGGCTTGTGTGATTGCAGGTGGGAAGGAGAGGCAAGATTCAGTTTACGAAGGATTGCTGTCATTTCCAGAAACGATAGAATGGGTTATGATTCATGATGGCGTTCGTCCTTTTGTGAAAGAGGAGCATATTCTATCTTGCTTAAGAAAAGCTGAAGAAAAAGGTGCTGCAGTATTGGCTGTTCCTGTGAAGGATACAATTAAAATGGTAAACGAAAAAAAAGAAGTATTGTCAACGCCAGACCGTAAACAGCTATGGGCGATTCAAACTCCCCAGGTTTTTGGATTGAAGGAATTAAAAAAAGCACATGATTATGCTAGAGAACAAAAGATACTCGGAACTGACGATGCAATGTTGATGGAAACTGTGGGAGCTTCAATTCATGTGGTACCAGGAGATTATCAAAATATTAAAATAACAACACCTGATGACCTTGAGTTTGCTCAGTTTATATTGTCTAAACAAGAGAGTTGAACTGGAAATAATCCAGGGTTATATACATTTGGGAGAGGGGAATATGAACATGGTACGTATCGGACAAGGTTATGACGTACATCAATTGGTAGAAGGGCGAGCTTGTATAATAGGTGGGATTGAAATCCCTTTTGATAAAGGATTGCTAGGTCATTCTGATGCAGATGTACTTTTGCATGCCATCACAGATGCCATTTTAGGTGCAATTGGTAAAGGAGATATAGGAACGCACTTCCCTGATACTTCAGAAGAATTTAAAGATGCGGATAGTAAAGTATTGTTGCAAGAAGTTTGGAAGATGGTCAAAGATGAAGGCTATACATTAGGGAATGTAGACGCTACAATTATAGCGCAAAAACCAAAGATGGCTCCCTATATACCAAAGATGGTTACCGTTATTTCAGATCTGTTAGAAGCGGATCCATCACAGGTGAATGTAAAAGCCACTACTACTGAAAAGCTTGGTTTTGCTGGGAGAAGTGAAGGCATTGCAGCCTTATCAGTTGTTTGTTTAACAAAAGATATGCTATGATTTGAAAATATGAATTAGGAGTATATAGGAGGAGAAAAAGGCATGTCTAAAGAAGTTCGTGTTCGTTATGCGCCTAGTCCAACAGGCCACTTACATATAGGTAATGCTAGAGCTGCTCTATTTAACTATTTATTTGCTCGCAGCTTGAATGGGAAGTTTATCGTTCGTATTGAAGATACGGATTTAAAAAGGAATGTGGAAGGTGGAGAAGCCAGCCAATTAAGAAATTTAAGTTGGTTGGGATTGGATTGGGACGAAAGTGTTGATAAAGATGGTGGCTATGGTCCTTATCGCCAAACAGATCGCCTTGATATTTATAAAAAATATTGGCAGGAACTATTTGAAAAAGATATGGCTTATCATTGTTACTGTACTGAGGAAGAGCTGGAGGCAGAACGTGAAAAGCAAATGGCAGAAGGAAAGATGCCAAAATATTCTGGCAAGTGCAAACATTTGTCTGTTGATGAGAAAAAAGAACTTGAGCAGCAAGGGAGAGTTCCTAGTGTTCGTTTCAAGGTCCCTGCTGATAAAACTTATACCTTTGATGATATGGTAAAAGGAACGGTTTCTTTTGATACAAGTGATACGGGTGACTTTGTCATTGTTAAAAAGGATGGTATTCCAACCTATAACTTTGCCGTTGTTATTGACGACTATTTGATGGAAATTTCTCATGTATTAAGAGGTGACGACCATATTTCTAACACTCCTCGTCAGCTTATGATATATGAAACGCTTGGATGGGAAACGCCTATTTTTGGTCACATGACTCTAATCGTGAATGAACAACGTAAAAAGTTAAGTAAACGAGATGAGTCAACGATTCAGTTTATTGAGCAGTATCATGATTTAGGGTTTTTACCTGAGACATTATTTAATTTTATTGCGTTATTAGGATGGTCTCCTGAGGGCGAGGAAGAAATATTTTCAAAAGAAGAGCTAGTTGGAATCTTTGATGCAGCTCGTTTATCTAAAAGCCCTGCTGTTTTTGATACGAAAAAGTTGCATTGGATGAACAATCACTATATTAAAAATGCAGAGTTGGACACTGTAGTGGATCTAACATTACCTCACCTGCAAAAAGCAGGTTTTATATCCGAAACTATAGATGAGGATAAGAAAGCTTGGGTGACTGGAGTTATTGCTCTTTTAAAAGAAAAGCTGGATTATGGTGCTCAAATTGTAGAATTGTCTGAACTATTTTTTAAAGAAGAATATAAAATAGAGGAAGAGGCAGAGCAGGTTATAAAAGATGAGCAAGTACCAGTTGTTCTGCAGAGCTTTGTTAATCAACTTCAACAGTCAGAGGAGTTTGCAGCAGACGTAATAAAGAAGCTATTAAAAAATGTACAAAAAGAAACGGGATTTAAAGGGAAACAATTGTTTATGCCTGTTCGTGCAGCATTAACAGGACAAATCCATGGACCAGATTTAAATCAAACGATCTTTTTATTAGGGAAAGAAAAAGTAATTCAACGACTTCAGGCATTAGACTCATTGTTTTCTGCTTGAAAATTCGTTATACTGTGATTAATTATGAAATGATATTATTCCAATGATAAATATAGAAGCGTTGAACAGGAAAGTAGTTCTAAGAGTGAATGTCCAGAGAAGGATAACCATGAGCAGAGCTCTGGCTGAGAGTTATCCAATTCTACCCTTAAAATGAAGTGCACCTGTGAGCTTTGCAACTGAAATTTTTTAGGTTGTAACGATTGGCTCTTGTTACGAGCTGTGAGTGGGGGAATCTAACGATTTTCCAAACAGAGTGGGACCGCGTACTTTACGTCTCTGTAGCATTTATGCTGCAGAGGCTTTTTTGTTTATAAAAAATAGGAAAGGAGAGACACCAAATGTTTAAGACAATTAGATCAGATGTGCGAGCTGTTTTTGATAATGACCCATCTGCCCGCAATACTTTTGAAGTTATTTTTACTTATTCAGGTTTACATGCTTTGTGGTCGCATCGAATCGCACATTGGTTTTTTAAAAGAAAACTACTAACCATTGCAAGAATCATATCTCAAATCAATCGTTTTTTAACAGGGATTGAAATTCATCCCGGTGCTAAAATTGGCCAAAGACTGTTTATAGATCATGGAATGGGTGTAGTGATTGGGGAAACCTGTGAAATTGGTGATGATGTAGTTTTATATCAAGGTGTAACATTAGGTGGAACTGGGAAGGAAAAAGGAAAAAGGCACCCCACAATTGGGAATAATGTTGTTGTAAGCTCCGGTGCTAAAATACTAGGATCGTTTAAAGTCGGGGATCATTCGAGAGTTGGTGCTAATGCGGTAGTGTTGAGAGAGGTTCCTGAACATAGTACAGTTGTGGGTATTCCTGGTAAAATAGTAAAACAAAATGGAGTACGGGTAAGTAAACTAGATCATGGAAATGTACCCGATCCAGTACAGGATGTATGCAGAAAATTGCAAGACGAAATCGATGCATTAAGAAGTGATTTAGAAGCTGTTAAAAAAAGTGGAGGGAAGCAAAAGGATGGCATTAAAAGTTTTTAATACATTAACACGAAAAAAAGAGGATTTTAAACCCATAGAATCTGGAAAAGTGAAGATGTACGTGTGTGGTCCTACCGTATATGGTTATATTCATATCGGGAATGCCAGACCACTTATCTTTTTTGATGTAGTAAGAAAGTATTTGGAGGCTTTAAACTATGAGGTTGAATACATCATTAACTTTACAGATGTTGATGATAAAATCATAAAAAAAGCCAACGAAATGAACAGAACAGTTACCGAAGTGGCAGATCAATTTATTGAAGCATATCTTGATGACTCAAAACATCTTTTGGTCAAACCAGCGACTATTTATCCACGAGTTACGGAAAACATGAAAGAGATTATTGAATTCATAACAAAGTTAGTAGATGGCGGTTATGCTTATGCAAATGACGGAGATGTATTTTATAGAACAGGTGAATTTAAAGATTACGGAAAGCTATCTCATCAAAACCTAGAAGAGCTTCAGTTTGGCAAACGGATTGAAGTAGACGATCGCAAGGAAAATCCGCAGGATTTTGTATTATGGAAAAAGGCGAAACCAGGCGAAGTATTTTGGGAGAGTCCATGGGGTGACGGCAGACCAGGCTGGCATATCGAATGTTCCACAATGGCAAAAAAATATCTTGGAGAGACGATGGATATTCACGGTGGAGGGCAGGATCTTCAATTCCCTCATCACGAATGTGAAATTGCTCAATCTGAAGTTGTTAATCATACGCCATTAGCTAACTACTGGCTTCATAATGGATACGTGAATATTAATAATGAAAAAATGTCAAAATCACTTGGCAATGGTGTAAACGTAAAACAGCTGCTTAAAAATTATAAAGCTGAAGTGATTCGTTATTTTATATTAAGTACTCATTATAGTAATCCGCTTAATTTTTCTGGAGAAGTGATGGAGCAAGCAAAACAGAGCTTAGCTAGGATTCAAAATTGTATTTCTAATTTAGACTATAGATTAGAGAATGTATCCAATCATAGTGAGTCTCAACAAGATGTAGAGCAAAAAGTTGCACTCATTTTGGAAACATTCCATAAGCGGATGCAGGATGACTTTAATACAGCAGATGCGATTACCTCTATCTTTGATTTAGTGACTGAAACAAATCAATATTTGCAAAATGATAAAGTGGATTCAAACATATTGGGAAAAATGAAAAGTGTATTTCAAGAAATGAATACAATCCTAGGGTTGATTAAGGATGAAAATAATGAACTGTTAGACGAAGAGGTTGAAAATCTTATTCAGGAGCGGGTCAACGCTAGAAAAAATAAAAACTGGGCAAGAGCGGATGAAATTAGAGATGAGTTGCAACAACAAGGGATTTTGTTAGAGGATACACCACAGGGAATGCGATGGAAAAGAAAATGATGAGTGAATTTGATCAGCATTTCCCTCTGTTTTCTTTTCCGCCAAGCAAAGTGCCCAGATTACTTAATCCATTAGTACTAGCGTACATTGGAGATGCTATATACGACACCTATATACGTACGTATTTAGTATCGCTCCCACACCACAAGCCGAATCATTTGCATCATGAAGCAACCAAATATGTCTCAGCAAAAGCGCAGGCACATTTTCTTAAATTATGGCTTCCTCATTTAAGTGAAGAAGAGCAGGACATGGTAAGACGGGGACGAAATGCGAAATCAGCAACCATTCCCAAAAATGCGAACGTATTGGATTATCGCCACAGCACTGCATTTGAATGCTTGATAGGATACCTGTATTATAAACAGCAGCACAAACGATTAAGTCAATTACTAAAAATGATTATAGATTATAAAGAAAATGAACATTAGTATTTCTTCACAAATATAGAAAGGAAGATAATATGGAGACAGAATATATAGCAGGTAAACATTCTGTGTTGGAAGCATTGCGTTCACAAAGGTCGATCCATAAAATTTGGATTGCTGATCAAACTCAAAAATCATCCATTCACCAGATTTTGTCAGAAGCCAAAACCTCTGGAACCATTTTGCAATATGTAGATAAAAAGAAACTCGAGCAAATGGTTCCAGGTGTAAAACATCAAGGGGTAGTGGCACAGGTTGCATCCTATCAATATGCGGAGTTAGATGACCTTCTTGCTGCAGCTGCTGACAAAGATGAAAATCCTTTTTTTCTTATACTGGATGAAATTGAGGATCCACACAACTTGGGTTCTATTTTGCGTTCTTGTGATTGTACAGGAGTGCACGGTGTGATTATACCTAAAAGGCGTTCAGCAGGATTAACGGCCTCAGTATCAAAAACTTCTGCTGGAGCGGTAGAACACATTCCTGTTGCTAGGGTAACAAATTTAGGACAAACCATAGATAAATTAAAAAAACAAGGAATATGGATAGCCGGAGCAGACGTCTCAGCAGAACAAAATATATACCGTACCGATTTCACACTTCCGATTGGAATTGTTATCGGTAATGAACATAAGGGAATTGGTAGATTGATTAAGGAAAAATGTGATTTTCTAATCAAACTCCCTATGTTTGGACGCATTAATTCTCTTAATGCTTCTGTTGCTGCAGGTGTCATCATGTACGAAGTGGTTCGGCAGCGACATTAAAAAGTGGAAATATGATGGAAGAATATTTGATTGTGGACGGTTACAATATGGTTGGGGATTGGCCTGAACTTATAAGAACATCAGAGGCAAGTTTAGAAGAAGCACGCAATCAGTTAATTAAAATGCTGGCAGATTATCAGGGGTATTCTGGGATGAAGGTTATCGTTGTGTTCGATGCCCATCAAGTTCCAGGATTGGGAGCGAAAGAAAAAGAATACAAAATTAAAGTGATATATACAAAAGAAAAAGAAACAGCAGATGAATGTATTGAAAGATTGGTAACGGAGTTAGCTCATCGAAAAAGAAACATTCATGTAGCTACCTCAGATTATGTGGAACAGCGCGTAATATTTGGCAAAGGAGCACTGCGTAAATCTGCACGAGAATTGCTGTTAGATATACATGAGAGTAGGAAAAGAGTAAAGACCAGAATAGAAAAACAATCAAAAAAAAGCAGCTACACCTTTGATAGTAAACTTTCAAGTGATGTAAAAGATATTTTCGAAAAATGGCGCAGAGGAGAAAAATAGCGAACCTAACCTCGAAAAAAACATAAAGTTCAATAAAGACAAGTGGTTGACGGTTTTGCTAATAATCATGTATACTATTTTTATCTTAATTTTAGAGTAAAATCTCAAAAATAGACAGTAACCTTGGCAGGACCGGAGGGATTATAGTGAGTGTTGACCTCAACGAAAAGATGCACGAGTATTACCTCAAAACAGATGAAGAAATTGTCGAATCGGTCCGAGAAGGCGATAATATTGCTCTAGAGTACCTAATCAATAAATACAAAAACTTTGTAAGAGCTAAAGCGCGATCCTATTTTTTAATAGGAGCTGATCGAGAAGACATTATCCAAGAAGGAATGATAGGCTTGTATAAGTCTATTCGCGATTTTAGAGGGGACAAGTTAGCTTCCTTTAAAGCATTTGCTGAGTTGTGTATTACAAGGCAAATTATTACTGCAATAAAAACGGCTACTCGACAGAAACATATACCTTTAAACTCTTATATTTCTTTGGACAAGCCTATTTACGATGAGGAATCCGATCGTACCTTGTTAGATGTGATTTGTGGATCGAGAGTGACTGATCCTGAAGAGTTAATGATCAACAAAGAAGAGTTCAGCGGGCTTGAGGATAAAATGGGTGAGATTTTAAGTGAGCTGGAACGCAAGGTTTTGATGTTATATCTAGATGGGCGATCCTATCAAGATATTGCACACGATTTAGATCGACACATTAAATCTATCGATAATGCTTTGCAAAGAGTAAAGAGGAAACTAGAAAGGTATTTGGAAGTGCGTGAATTAAATCAATAAACTAAGCATCCGAATGAGTACATAAGGATGCTTTTTTAGTGTCCATAATTTTCCACATTACTTGAAATGTCATCTTGGACAAAGGTTGTTGTTTATTCTTTGGATGGATTGAGAATAATGGGTAATATCATCTTTTTGTTACCTTTTCCTTGACATGGTTTATTCATTGTGATAAATTTTTTTGGGTAGCCTTATTTTGTTACGCGTATATGTTAACATAGACATGAATACTAAGAAGTTGTCTCGGGAGGTGACATCATGCGGGTGATTATGACTCTTGCGTGCACGGTTTGTAAACGTAGAAATTATACATCAAACAAAAACAAACGAAACCACCCTGACCGCATGGAGATGAAGAAATATTGCAGCCATTGCAATCAGCATACGGTTCATCGTGAAACTAGGTAGTTTTTGGAGGTGTTTACTGTGGCAGTAATTGATAGGATTAAACAAGGTTTTGGTTCAACATTCTCATTTTTTTCAGGTAGTTGGTCTGAACTTAAGAAAGTGCGTTGGCCAAAACGAAAAGAATTAGTTAGTTATACGATTGTTGTCATATCAACAGTACTTTTCGTTACGATTTATTTTTATTTACTAGATCTAGGTATTTCTGGTCTTATAGAATTATTATTTGGATCAGAGTCATAGGATGAATATGGACATGGACAAAGGTTGGTATGTTGTGCATACTTATTCAGGGTATGAAAATAAAGTCAAAGCGAATTTGGAAAAACGTGTAGAATCAATGAATATGACAGACAAGATATTCAGAGTGCTTGTTCCTACTGAAGAAGAAGTAGTGAGTAAGGATGGCAAAAAGAAGACAGTTCAACGCAAAGTTTATCCTGGATATGTCTTAGTAGAAATGGTGCAAACAGATGATTCTTGGTATGTTGTTCGCAATACACCAGGTGTTACTGGCTTTGTCGGCTCAGCAGGAGCAGGTTCCAAACCATCTCCTTTATTACCGGATGAAGCAGAATCCATTCTTAAACATATGGGCATTCAGGAGCCAAGCCCTATATTCGACTTCGATATTAAAGATAATATTCGAGTGAAGGTAGGTCCATTTGCTGATTTTGTCGGAACGATTGAGGACATTATGCCAGATAAAAACAAGATCAAAGTCCTCGTAAATATGTTTGGAAGAGAAACTCCGTTAGAACTTGAGTATGATCAAGTGGAAAAGGTGTAGGATCTATCCATTCATATTCAAAATTACAGCAAGGAGGTGTTACGCATGGCAAAAAAGGTGATCAAGCAAGTTAAATTGCAAATTCCTGCAGGTAAAGCAAATCCGGCACCTCCAGTAGGTCCAGCATTAGGTCAGGCAGGAGTTAATATTATGGCTTTCTGTAAAGAGTTTAATGCTCGAACACAAGAACAAGCTGGTTTAATCATTCCAGTAGAAATTTCTGTGTTTGAGGATCGCTCATTTACATTCATCACTAAAACTCCACCGGCAGCAGTATTGTTGAAAAAAGCTGCAGGCATTGAAAAAGGTTCTGGTGAACCTCATACAGTTAAGGTTGCTACGGTTAAGCGTGATAAGGTTCGTGAAATCGCTGAATCTAAAATGGCTGACTTGAATGCAGCAACAGTTGAAGCTGCAATGCTTATGATTGAAGGAACAGCTAGAAGTATGGGGATTGTCGTAGAAGACTAATTTCGTTTTTTAAATTCGTGGGAGGATTATCCGTTAGTACCACAATAGGAGGAAAAGTCATCATGGCTAAAAAAGGTAAAAAGTATGTTGAAGCTGCTAAATTGATCGATAGTGAAAAACTATATGAATCAGCAGAAGCGGTTGAATTAGTGAAAAAAACAGCAACTGCTAAGTTTGATGAAACAGTTGAAGTAGCGATTCGTTTAGGTGCTGACCCTAAAAAACAAGACCAAGCTGTACGTGGAGTAACTGTACTACCACACGGTACTGGTAATACTAAAACAGTATTAGTTTTTGCAAAAGGTGAAAAAGCAAAAGAAGCAGAAGCTGCTGGTGCTGACTTTGTTGGAGATCAAGATATGATCAACAAAATCCAACAAGGATGGTTTGGATTTGATGTTTGTGTGGCTACACCTGATATGATGAGTGAGGTTGGTAAATTAGGTCGTTTACTAGGTGGTAAAGGTCTAATGCCAAATCCGAAAGCAGGTACAGTAACTTTTGATGTTGAGAAAGCAGTGAAGGAAATCAAAGCTGGTAAAATAGAATTCCGCTTAAATAAACAAGGTCAAATTCATGCTCCAATTGGGAAAGCATCATTCAGTGCTGAGCAACTTAATGAAAACCTTGGTTCTTTAATGAATTCATTGTTGAGAGCTAAGCCTGCATCTGCAAAAGGGACTTATTTAAGACATGTCTCAATCTCTTCAACTATGGGTCCTGGTGTGAAAGTGAGTACACAAGCTTACAAATAATTGCTAGCAATAGGAATTGAATGTGATCTTGACATGTACTGATTCATTTGATAACCTAGAACCTATTGAAATGAAATAAACATGAATATATTGATCCGTAGACAGCTGGTGCCATTATGGCTTAATATCCCGCCGAGGTGATGTGATAAATTGAAATTTCTTGTCATTGAAATTTACATTATCCTGCCTTCGTAAAGTGTCTACGAAGGTTTTTCTTATGATATAGGGGTTTTATTGAATTCCATATTTAAAGAAAATCTATCGTTAAGAAGGATTCGACGACATCTTTGAGAATGTCATCGACAAGTTAAATTTAACTTAATTGGAGGTGTGAAATTTGGCCAACGCACAGGTACTTGAGCAAAAGCAACAAGTTGTTGCTGAAGTGAAAGAAAAATTAGAAACAAATGCTTGTACAGTTGTTGCAGATTATCGTGGGTTAAATGTTACAGATGTAACTGAACTTAGAAAATCTCTTCGTGAAGCAGGCGTGGAATTCAGTGTTATCAAAAACACTCTAGCTAGACGTGCGACGAAAGGTTCAGAGCTTGAAAGCTTAAGTGAACATTTTGTCGGTCCTACTGCAGTAGCGTTTAGTAAAGAGGACGTTATTGCACCGGCTAAAATTTTATCAGACTTTGCTAAAAAGAATGATAACCTAAAAATTAAAGCGGGTGTACTAGAAGGTGAAGTTGTTAGTGTAGATCAAATCAATGAGTTAGCTTCCCTACCATCAAGAGAAGGTCTACTTTCTATGTTGCTTAGCGTTCTTCAAGCTCCAGTTCGCAACTTTGCACTTGCTGTTAAAGCAGTTGCAGATAAAGACGAAAACGGAGAAGCACAAGAAGCTTAATATAATTTAAAAAAATTAAAATAAAATAATGGAGGTTTACTCATGAGTCAAGAACAAATTTTAGAAGCGATTAAAGGTATGAGTGTCTTAGAATTAAACGATCTTGTTAAAGCGATCGAAGAAGAATTTGGTGTTACTGCTGCTGCACCAGTTGCAGTTGTTGGTGGTGCTGCTGGTGGCGATGCTGCTGCAGAACAAACTGAATTTGATGTAATCCTAACTAGCGCTGGTTCATCTAAAATCAATGTAATTAAAGCAGTTCGTGAAGCAACTGGTTTAGGATTAAAGGAAGCAAAAGCATTAGTTGATGGTGCTCCTACTCCTATTAAAGAGGGCGTATCTAAAGATGATGCAGAAGCTCTTAAAGGTAAACTTGAAGAAGCTGGTGCTTCTGTAGAAATGAAGTAGAACTTCTTAGAATCCCCCCCTGGAATATTTTCGAGGGGGTTTTCTTTTATGAGGCATCTTCGAAAAGTCACCGGTAGAGGATTTTCTTATTATGAAAGGAAGAGTGTGATGGGTGAGCAGTATTTCACGCAGGATCCTTCTGTAGAAAGTAATCGACAAAAGATTCAATTGTCACTCAGAGGCAAAGAATTAAAATTTTACACTGATAATGGTGTGTTTTCTAAAAATATGATTGATTATGGCTCTAAACTGCTCATTGAGCATATGGAAATTCCAAGTAGTGGTAAGATTTTAGATGTAGGTTGTGGATATGGGCCTATTGGATTATGTGCAGCTTCAATTGAAAAAAGTTGCAATGTTACAATGATAGATGTTAATGAGAGAGCGATTGGACTTGCTAAAGAGAACGCAGTACTTAACCACATCTCTAATGTAGAAATATATCGAAGTGACATTTATAATCGTTTAGAGGCTGGTCAAAAATATGATGTGATCCTAACGAATCCACCTATTCGAGCTGGGAAAGAAGTTGTACATTCTATTTTTTCAGGTGCTGTTGAAAGGTTGAATGATGGTGGTTTACTATGGGTAGTTATACAAAAGAAACAGGGGGCTCCTTCAGCGTTTGAGAAGCTGGAAAGTTTATTTTCAACAGTTGAGGAAGTTTCGAAGAAAAAAGGATATAAAATATTTAAAGCGATAAACGTATAATTTTCATAATATTCGTTTGACTCTTATTTGTCACTATGTTATGATAGATAAATGTCAGAATTAAAGTGGGCGTAATTTCTTTAGTTCATTAAAATGTCAAGAAAATATTCATGAATATTTTTTTCTCTAATGACGTATAATGTTAAGATTTTAGGAAAATCTACATTATATGTATAAGTGTATCATACGGAGAAATATCTTGGCTACTACAACTTATATTCTGGAAGCTGCCTGAATCTGCAATTTTTAAAAATTTTGCTTGATAGGGCTTTTCTTGTTTTTCTTAAAGGAAAAGGATTCGACGACATCTTCGGAAAGTCATCGAAAGGTGATTTTGTTATGTTGTTATAGGTCAATTGCATGAGAGGTGAAATAGTTTGGCAGGACAACTTGTTCAATTAGGACGACGCGAGCGTAGAAGTTATGCAAGAATTAGTGAAGTGTTGGAGGTTCCAAATTTAATCGAGATTCAAAGGAAATCATATCAGTGGTTTCTTGAGGAAGGTTTACGTGAAATGTTTCACGACATTTCTCCCATTCAGGATTTTACAGGGAACCTAGTATTGGAGTTCATTGATTATAACTTAGGAGAACCTAAGTATACAGTCGATGATGCCAAAGAAAGGGACGTGACTTACGCAGCACCGCTAAGAGTTAAAGTTCGTTTGATAAACAAGGAAACTGGAGAGGTAAAAGAGCAAGAAGTTTTCATGGGTGATTTTCCGCTAATGACTGAAACGGGTACTTTTATTATTAATGGTGCTGAGCGTGTTATTGTCAGTCAGCTTGTTCGTTCTCCAAGTGTGTATTTTAGCACAAAGGCTGATAAGAATGGTAAAACAGCCTATACTACAACAGTGATTCCGAACCGTGGAGCATGGCTTGAATTAGAGACGGATGCTAAGAACATCATTTATGTTCGTATTGACCGTACTCGTAAAATTCCTGTGACGGTTCTTTTAAGAGCGCTTGGGTTTAGTTCGGATCAAGAGATTATTGATTTATTAGGTGAAGATGAG
The DNA here is from genome assembly GCF_030730905.1 of Chengkuizengella axinellae. Classification (GTDB taxonomy): domain Bacteria; phylum Bacillota; class Bacilli; order Paenibacillales; family KCTC-33759; genus Chengkuizengella; species Chengkuizengella axinellae. The sequence goes on from NZ_JAVAMP010000020.1 coordinate 24,743, forward strand.
TATATTCGCAACACCCTTGATAAAGATAACACTGAAAATACCGATAAAGCGTTGTTAGAAATTTATGAAAGATTAAGACCTGGTGAACCACCAACAGTTGAGAATGCAAAAAGCTTATTGATTTCTCGATTCTTTGATCCAAGAAGATATGATCTTGCTAATGTTGGTAGATATAAAATCAACAAAAAACTACATATCAAGGATCGTTTGTTCAATCAACGACTTGCTGAATCATTAATTGATCAGGAAACTGGTGAAATTATAGCTGAAGCTGGTCAAGTTGTTGATCGTAGATTGCTTGATTCCATTTTGCCTTATTTGGAGAAAAATGTAGGTTTCAAAGAATATAATGTTTCTACTGGAGTTTTAGATGAGGATACAATCCCGGTTCAAGCCATTAATGTATTTTCTCCAATTGAAGATGCGAAAGTAGTAAAAGTCATTTCAAATGGCTACATTGAAAAAGATACCAAACATATCACACAGGCTGACATCATTGCATCTATTAATTATTTTATTAATTTATTGCATGGTATTGGGCATACAGATGATATTGACCACTTAGGAAATCGCAGACTTCGTTCTGTTGGTGAGCTCTTGCAAAATCAATTTCGTATTGGGCTTTCCAGAATGGAGAGGGTTGTAAGAGAGCGGATGTCCATTCAAGATACGAATGCGATTACTCCACAAGCGTTGATCAATATTCGTCCTGTCATCGCATCAATTAAAGAGTTTTTTGGAAGTTCCCAGTTATCACAATTTATGGATCAAACGAATCCTTTGGCAGAATTGACTCACAAGAGACGTCTTTCTGCATTGGGACCGGGTGGTTTGACTAGAGAGCGTGCAGGGTTTGAAGTTCGTGATGTTCACAACTCTCACTATGGACGCATGTGTCCAATTGAAACACCTGAGGGACCGAATATCGGATTAATTAACTCTCTATCAACGTTTGCAAGAGTAAATGAGTTTGGTTTTATAGAAGCTCCTTATCGTTGGGTGAATCCAGAAACTGGTCAAGTAACTGAAAAAATAGATTACTTAACAGCGGATGAGGAAGATAACTATGTAGTAGCACAAGCGAATGCACCATTAAACGAAGATGGTACATTTACAAATGATATGGTTATTGTTCGTTATAATAAATCTGCTGATAACATTCAAACAATGCCGAAAGCACGCGTAGATTATATGGACGTGTCTCCAAAGCAGGTTGTTTCTGTCGCAACTGCCTTGATCCCGTTCCTTGAGAATGATGATTCGAATCGTGCATTAATGGGATCGAACATGCAACGTCAAGCTGTACCATTACTTATTCCAAGATCTCCACTAATAGGAACTGGGATGGAGCATAAGGCAGCTAAAGATTCAGGGGTTTGTATTGTTTCAAAGCACGATGGCTATATTGAAAAAGTTACAGCAAATGAAATTCTTGTTAGAAGACAAGAAACAATAGATGGAAGGGTAGTGAATGGTGATCTAGTTCGCCATAGAATCCATAAGTTTCTACGTTCTAATCAAGGTACATGTATTAACCAACGTCCAATTGTTAAAGCAGGAGAGCCAGTTAAAGTTGGAGACATTCTAGCGGATGGTCCTTCAACAGAAAAGGGTGAACTAGCATTAGGACAAAATGTTGTCGTAGCCTTTATGACATGGGAAGGTTATAACTATGAGGATGCTATTCTTTTAAGCGAAAAGCTAGTAAAAGAAGATGTGTATACCTCAGTTCATATAGAAGAGTACGAATCAGAAGCTCGCGATACTAAATTAGGTCCTGAGGAAATCACTAGAGATATTCCTAACGTTGGTGAAGATGCACTGAAAAACTTAGATGAGCGAGGTATTATCCGAGTTGGTGCTGAAATTTCTGCCGGAGATATATTGGTAGGTAAAGTTACACCAAAAGGGGTAACGGAACTTACGGCTGAAGAAAGATTGCTTCATGCTATTTTCGGAGAAAAGGCTCGAGAGGTTAGAGATACTTCACTTCGTGTTCCTCATGGTACAGATGGTATTGTTGTAGACGTGAAGGTGTTTACACGTGAAAATGGCGATGAACTTCCTCCAGGAGTAAACCAACTTGTGCGTGTATACATTGCTCAGAAACGTAAGATTTCTGAAGGAGATAAAATGGCGGGTCGCCACGGTAACAAAGGGGTAATCGCTAGAATTCTTCCAGAAGAAGATATGCCTTTCTTACCAGACGGCACACCAGTTCAAGTTGTATTGAATCCACTTGGTGTTCCTTCACGAATGAACATCGGTCAGGTGCTTGAAGTTCATTTGGGTATGGCAGCTAGATATCTTGGCATACATGTTGCTACGCCGGTATTCGATGGAGCTACTGAGGTTGATGTATTTGATACGATGGAAGAAGCAGGCATGCAGAGAAATGGTAAAACTAAGCTTTACGATGGTCGTACAGGAGAACAGTTTGAACGTGAAGTCACTGTGGGTGTAATGTACATGATTAAACTAGCTCATATGGTTGATGATAAAATTCATGCTCGTTCTACTGGTCCTTACTCACTGGTAACACAACAACCGTTGGGTGGTAAGGCACAGTTTGGTGGTCAGCGTTTTGGGGAAATGGAAGTATGGGCGCTTAAAGCTTACGGTGCAGCTTATACGCTTCAAGAAATTTTAACCGTAAAATCAGATGATGTGGTCGGTCGCGTGAAGACATACGAATCCATTGTCAAAGGGGAAAATGTTCCTGAGCCTGGTATCCCAGAGAGCTTTAAAGTATTAATCAAAGAGCTTCAGAGTTTAGGTATGGATGTAAAAATGCTTACCGAAAATGAAGAGGAAATTGACTTAAAAGAAGCGGACGATGATGAAGAAGATTCAAATAAAGACAAGTTAAGCCTTCAAATTGAAGGTGCTGAAGTGAATGTGGATTAATAAAAAAACACTCTAGAGGAGGGTCGCTCCTTGATGGACGTTAATAACTTTGAATTAATGAAAATAGGATTGGCTTCACCGAATTTAATACGCTCATGGTCTCGTGGAGAAGTAAAAAAACCTGAAACCATTAACTATCGAACATTAAAACCTGAAAAGGAAGGGTTATTCTGCGAGAAAATCTTTGGACCTACAAAAGACTGGGAATGTCATTGTGGGAAATACAAGAGAGTACGTTATAAAGGTGTTGTCTGTGATCGATGTGGTGTTGAAGTAACTCGTGCTAAAGTACGTCGTGAACGTATGGGACACATAGAATTAGCTGCACCAGTATCTCATATTTGGTATTTTAAAGGAATTCCTAGCCGCATGGGTCTTGCGTTGGATATGTCTCCTAGATCGTTGGAGGAGATTATCTATTTTGCATCCTATGTGGTGACAGATCCAGGTGAAACTCCACTCGAGAAAAAACAGCTGCTTTCTGAAAAGGAATATCGCAGTTATCGTGAAAAATATGGTTTTGGTTTTCATGCTGGTATGGGAGCAGAAGCTATAAAAAAACTTTTACAAAGTTTAGATGTCAATAAAGAAATTGGTGTTTTGAAAGAAGAATTGAAAACAGCTCAAGGTCAAAGGAAGAACAGAGCAGTTAAACGATTGGAAGTTTTAGAAGCTTTCAAGAGTTCAGCGAATGATCCAGAATGGATGATTTTAGATGTGCTACCTGTCATTCCTCCAGAGCTTCGTCCGATGGTTCAATTGGATGGAGGTAGATTTGCTACTTCAGATCTAAATGATTTATATCGCAGAGTTATAAATAGAAATAATCGTTTGAAAAGACTTCTAGATTTAGGAGCACCTGATATTATCGTTCAGAACGAAAAACGTATGCTGCAGGAAGCAGTAGATGCGTTGATTGATAATGGACGACGCGGTAGACCAGTTACTGGACCTGGAAATAGACCATTAAAATCTCTTAGCCATATGTTAAAGGGGAAACAAGGTCGCTTCCGTCAAAACCTTTTAGGGAAAAGGGTTGACTATTCTGGTAGATCTGTAATCGTAGTTGGACCTTACTTGAAGATGTATCAATGTGGTCTGCCTAAAGAGATGGCTTTAGAATTATTTAAACCTTTTGTAATGAAAGAGTTAGTTAGTAAAGGTTTAGCTCATAATATTAAGAGCGCAAAAAGAAAAGTAGAGAAAGTAAGTCCAGATGTGTGGGATGTATTAGAAGATGTGATCAAGGAGCATCCTGTCCTCTTGAACCGTGCACCTACGTTGCATAGATTGGGAATACAAGCATTTGAACCTATTTTAGTAGAAGGAAAAGCAATTCGTTTGCATCCATTAGTTTGTACTGCATATAATGCTGACTTTGATGGAGACCAAATGGCTGTACATGTACCTTTATCTGCCGAAGCACAATCAGAAGCAAGAATCTTGATGTTAGCGTCAGGGAATATTCTAAATCCAAAAGATGGGAAACCAGTTGTAACACCATCTCAGGATATGGTATTAGGTACGTACTATTTAACAATTGATAATCCTGAAGCAAAAGGTAGCGGAAGGATATTCAAAACAGTTCATGAAACCATTTCTGCTTACCAGATGGAACACGTGTCATTACATGCGAGAGTTGCAATTCCTGTAAAGGCATTAAGAAAAGAGAACATAACGGAAAAACAACAAAATGCTCTTTTAGTTACAACGGTAGGAAAAATCATATTTAATGAAACTTTCCCAAGTGTATTTCCGTTTATAAATGAACCTACTAAGAGAAATTTAGATAAAACACCAGATGAGTATTATATTTATGAAAAAGGAACAAATGTAAGAGAGTACATCAAGAGCTTGCCAATTGTCGGTGGTATTGGGAAGGATTATTTAGGGAATATCATTGCAGAGTGTTTCAGAGAGTATAAAACGACACAATGTTCTATTATTTTAGATAAAATAAAAGAGGTTGGTTTCACATACTCTACTAAAGCAGGAATTACAATAGCAGTGTCAGATGTTACGGTTCCAGAAGAAAAATATGTACTCATGAAAGAAAATGAAGATAAAGTAGAAACCGTAATGAAACAGTATCGTCGTGGATTGATTACTCCTGATGAAAGACATGAACGTATCATTGCGATTTGGAGTAAAGCTAAAGATGATCTTTCTGAAATCTTGATGAGTAAATTTGATAAATTTAACAATATCACCTTGATGGTTGACTCTAAAGCCAGAGGTAATAAATCGCAGATTACTCAATTAGGTGGTATGCGTGGTCTAATGGCCGATCCATCAGGTCATATTCATGAATTGCCGATTAAATCTAACTTCCGTGAAGGTCTGACAGTATTAGAATATTTCATTTCTACACATGGAGCGAGAAAAGGACTTGCGGATACAGCTTTACGTACTGCGGATTCTGGGTATTTAACTCGACGTTTAGTTGATGTAGCTCAGGATGTGGTAGTTCGTGAGGATAGCTGTAAGACAGATAAGGGATTCTTGGTATCTAAAATACAAGATGGTAAAGAAGTCATTGAAAATCTGTATGATCGTATTGAAGGTCGTTATGCATTTGCAACAGTTCGTCATCCAGAGACGAATGAAATTATCGTCAAACGTGACGATATGATTGATGACCGAATTGCACAAAATATCATTGCTGCAGGGATTGAAAAAATTCAAATCCGTTCTGTTCTAAGCTGTCGTGCTCGTCATGGCATATGTAAAAAATGTTATGGTCGAAACTTGGCTACTGGTTTTAACGTTGAGATCGGGGAAGCGGTTGGGATTATAGCAGCTCAATCTATTGGAGAGCCTGGAACGCAGTTAACGATGCGTACATTCCATACGGGTGGAGTTGCTGGAGATGATATTACTCAAGGTTTACCTCGTATTCAGGAATTATTTGAAGCTAGAAACCCTAAAGGTCAAGCGCTCATCTCTGAAATTGATGGTGTTGTAAAAGAAATTCGCGAGGTGAAAGATGGTCGCGAAGTTGAGATTGAGGGTGACGCGGAATCTAAGGTGTATACGTTAAGTTACGGTTCTAGAATGAGAATAGCTGTAGGTCAGCAAATCGAAGCTGGGGATGAATTGACAGATGGTTCTATCGACCCTAAAGAAATGCTGCGTATTAAAGGGATTCAAGGTGTCCAAAATTACATTTTACAAGAAGTGCAGCGTGTTTACCGAAATCAGGGTGTTGAAATCAATGATAAGCATATTGAAGTCATCGTAAGACAAATGTTGAGAAAAATACGAATCGTGATTTCAGGAGATACGAATTTACTTCCTGGTGCGTTTGCAGATATTCATGAATATGAAGAAGAGAATAAAAAAGCATTATTCTCAGGAAAGGAACCTGCAGTTGCGAAACCTGTATTACTTGGGTTAACAAAAGCTTCCTTAGAAACAGATTCATTCTTATCTGCAGCTTCATTCCAAGAAACAACCAGAGTGTTGACAGATGCGGCTATTAAAGGTAAAGTAGATCAATTGGTTGGTCTGAAGGAAAATGTTATTCTTGGTAAATTAATTCCAGCAGGTACAGGGATGAATCGTTACCGTAATGTAAAAATTGTGGATCAAACGACTGAAAATGTAGACCTGGAAGAAGCAATGAAAGAAACAGTTACTGTTGAATAAAAATAATATTGACAATGGTTAATCCAGGTGATATTATATTCGAGTGTGCCAAAAACAAATTTCCTGATGCTTTGGAGGATGATTAATGTCTTATGAAAAAGTAAAGCAGGCTGATCGTTTATCGATAGGCACGAAGCAGACTTTAAAAGTGATTGAACGTGGCAGTGCCACTGAAGTTTACGTAGCAGAGGATGCAGATCCTAAAGTGACGAACAAAGTCATTTCGCTTTGTAAGGAAAAAAACGTTAATTTGATTTATGTAGATTCAATGAAACAGCTTGGAAAAGCATGTGGAATTGAAGTTGGAGCTGCTGTAGCAGCTATTATAAACGACTAACAATATGTTTTTGTTTGCCTTAGGTTTCATGGTTTATTATGACCTGAGGTAGACAAAAACATTTCCTTTGTTCATTTTTGAACCGCCTGGATCTGTGGACATAAAATGAATTCAATTTGAATGTATTATTTTAGGAAGGAGGTGCAGGAATGCCTACAATTAATCAGTTAGTTAGAAAAGGACGTCAAGCAAAAGTTGTGAAATCAACTTCACCTGCTTTACAAAAAGGGTATAATGCGCTAAGAAGAGAAGAAACTAATCTAAGTGCACCTCAAAAACGTGGAGTTTGTACTCGTGTTGGAACAATGACACCTAAAAAACCGAACTCAGCTTTGAGAAAATATGCTCGTGTTCGTTTAACAAATCGTATTGAGGTTACTGCTTATATACCTGGTATTGGTCACAACCTACAAGAACATAGCGTTGTTTTAGTTCGTGGTGGTAGAGTTAAAGATCTTCCGGGGGTACGTTATCATATCGTTCGCGGTGCTTTAGATACTGCTGGTGTGAACGACCGTAAACAGGGAAGATCCAAATACGGTGCTAAAAGACCGAAATCATAAATGAATCATCATTTGAAATTACTCGGAAAGGAGGATGACCATGCCTCGTAAAGGACCTGTAACACGTAGAGATGTATTGCCTGATCCGATATATAGCAGTAAGCTAGTTACAAGATTAATCAATAGAATTATGATTGATGGTAAAAAAGGCGTTGCTCAATCTATTTTATATAATGCTTTTGACATTATTAAAGAACGTAGTGGTAACGATCCGATGGAAGTTTTTGAGCAAGCAATCAAAAACATCATGCCAGTTCTTGAAGTTAAAGCTCGTCGTGTTGGTGGATCAAACTATCAAGTACCGATAGAAGTAAAACCAGAACGCCGTACTGCTTTAGGATTGCGTTGGTTAGTTAACTATTCACGTCTTCGTGGAGAGAAAACAATGGAAGAGCGCTTAGCTGCTGAAATTATGGATGCTAGTAATAATACTGGTGCTTCAGTTAAGAAACGTGAAGATACTCATAAAATGGCGGAAGCAAATAAAGCATTTGCTCATTATCGCTGGTAAAATAAATATGAACTTAAGAAAGGAGATTATATAATGGCTAGAGAATTCTCCTTAAATGATACACGTAATATTGGAATCATGGCGCATATTGATGCCGGTAAAACTACCACAACAGAACGTATATTGTTCTACACAGGTCGTACTCATAAAATTGGTGAGGTTCACGAAGGTGGAGCAACAATGGACTGGATGGAGCAAGAGCAGGAGCGTGGGATTACAATTACCTCCGCTGCTACAACGGCTCAGTGGAAAGATCACCGCATTAACATTATTGATACCCCGGGACACGTTGACTTCACAGTTGAGGTAGAACGTTCCCTGCGTGTACTAGATGGAGCAGTTGGAGTATTTTGTGCAAAAGGTGGAGTAGAACCACAATCAGAAACCGTTTGGCGTCAGGCTGACCGTTATAAAGTTCCGCGTATTGCATACGTGAACAAAATGGACATTATTGGTGCTGACTTTGAAGGTGCTGTTGCACAAATGCGTGAAAGACTACAAGCGAATGCAGTACCTATTCAATTTCCAATTGGTGCAGAAGACAATTTTCAAGGTTTTGTAGACTTAATTGAAAATGTTGCTTGGTTATATAAGGATGATCTAGGTAAAGAGATTGAAAAATCAGAAATCCCTGCTGATCTGACTGATAAAATAGAAGAGCTGCGCACTGAAATGATTGAAAAGATTGCTGAGCTTGATGAAGAATTGATGATGAAATACTTAGAGGGAGAAGAACTTACAATTGAAGAGCTGAAATCAGCGCTTCGTAAAGGTGTTGTTGAAGTTCAAATCACACCTGTACTATGTGGGTCCTCTTATAAAAACAAAGGGGTTCAAGCAGTATTAGATGCTGTAGTAGATTACCTTCCAGCTCCTACTGATGTTCCTGACATTAGTGGTGAATTGGAAGATGGGACTGAAGTTGTAAGAAAGTCTTCCGACGAAGAACCATTTTCTGCATTAGCATTTAAAATCATGACTGACCCATTTGTTGGTAAGTTAACGTTCTTCCGTGTATATTCTGGAACATTGGACTCAGGTTCATATGTTTTAAATACAACTAAGGGAAAACGTGAAAGAGTTGGGCGTATCTTAATGATGCATGCAAACAGTAGAGAAGAAGTAGGAACTGTTTATGCTGGAGATATTGCTGCAGCAGTTGGTCTGAAAGATACAACAACAGGAGATACATTGAGTGATGAGAAGGAACCAGTCATTCTAGAGTCTATGACTTTCCCTGACCCAGTTATTTCCGTTGCGATTGAGCCAAAAACAAAGTCTGACCAAGACAAAATGGGTATTGCGTTAGCTAAATTAGCTGAGGAAGATCCTACTTTTAAAACTGAAACGGATGAGGAAACTGGACAAACGATTATTAAAGGGATGGGTGAATTACATCTTGAAATTATCGTTGACCGCCTAATGCGTGAATTTAAAGTGGAAGCTAATGTTGGTAAACCACAGGTTGCTTATAGAGAAACATTTAAAACTGCGGCAAAAGTGGAAGGAAAATTCGTACGTCAGTCTGGTGGTCGTGGTCAATATGGTCACGTATGGGTTGAATTTGAACCACAGGAAGCTGGTACTGGTTTTGAATTTGAAAACAAAATTGTCGGTGGAGTAGTTCCAAGAGAATATATTCCAGCAGTACAAAATGGTATCGTAGAAGCAATGCAAAGTGGTGTGTTAGCAGGTTACCCGCTTGTTGATGTAAAGGCAAGACTAGTTGATGGTTCTTACCATGATGTCGATTCAAGTGAAATGGCATTTAAAATTGCAGGTTCCATGGCATTGAAAAATGCAAAAGGAAAATGTAATCCTGTCATCTTAGAACCGATCTTCAAGGTTGAAGTAACTGTACCAGAAGAATACATGGGCGACATTATGGGTGATGTTAACTCCCGACGTGGACGTGTAGAAGGTATGGATACACGTGCTGGTGCGCAAGTTATTCGTGCAAAAGTGCCTTTATCTGAAATGTTTGGATATTCCACAACACTTCGTTCTAAGACACAAGGTCGAGGAACTTATTCTATGGAATTATCTCATTATGAAGAAGTACCTAAGTCAATTGCAGAAGAAATCGCTGCTAAAAACCAAGGTGCATAATAAATAAATTATTGTTTATACAATTAAGGAGGAAAATTTAAAATGGCTAAAGCTAAATTTGAACGTAATAAACCACATTTAAACGTTGGTACTATCGGTCACGTTGACCATGGTAAAACTACTTTAACAGCAGCAATCACAACTGTATTAACTAAAACATACGGTGGTGGAGAAGCGCGTGCATTCGACCAAATCGATAATGCACCAGAAGAAAGAGAGCGCGGTATCACAATCGCTACATCTCACGTTGAGTATGAGTCTGAAACTCGTCACTATGCACACGTTGACTGTCCAGGACATGCTGACTACGTTAAAAACATGATCACTGGAGCAGCGCAAATGGACGGAGCAATCTTAGTTGTATCTGCAGCGGATGGTCCAATGCCACAAACTCGTGAGCACATCCTACTTTCTCGTCAGGTTGGTGTTCCTTACATCGTAGTATTCATGAACAAATGTGACATGGTTGAAGATGAAGAGTTATTAGAATTAGTTGAAATGGAAATTCGCGATCTATTAAACGAATACGAATTCCCAGGTGACGACACTCCAATCATCCAAGGTTCTGCATTAAAAGCATTAGAAGATCCAGATGGTGAATACGGTCAAAAAATCATTGAATTATTCAAGATTATTGATGAGTACATTCCTGAGCCTGAGCGTCAAACTGACAAACCTTTCTTAATGCCAGTTGAGGATGTATTCTCAATCACTGGTCGTGGTACAGTTGCTACTGGTCGTGTTGAGCGTGGTACTGTTACTGTAGGTGACGAAATTGACATCGTAGGTATTGAAGAAGAAATTAAGAAAACAACTGTAACAGGTGTTGAAATGTTTAGAAAACTTCTTGACTCTGCTCAAGCTGGTGACAACATTGGTGCATTACTACGTGGTGTTGATCGCAGTGATATCGTTCGTGGTCAAGTTTTAGCTAAGCCAGCTTCTGTTAATCCGCATACTAAATTCAGTGCGCAAGTTTACGTTTTAACTAAAGAAGAAGGTGGACGTCATAAGCCATTCTTTACTGGATACCGTCCTCAATTCTACTTCCGTACAACTGACGTAACTGGAATCATTGAACTTCCAGAAGGTACTGAAATGGTTATGCCAGGAGATAACATCACTGTAACTGTTGAACTAATCAACCCAATCGCAATCGAAGAAGGAACTCGTTTCGCGATTCGTGAGGGTGGTCGTACAGTTGGTGCTGGTGCGGTTGCTACAATCGAAAAATAATATTGATTCATATAAGAAAAGCCCTTGTCAATCTAGACAAGGGCTTTTCATTATCTTATTGCATAATGTTTAACATTTGTTCCTTTTTGAAAAAAAAATATTTTTTTCTTGCATTCTACTTATATTTTTTATATAATATTGGAGTTGGTCTGAGACAGTGCGATGATGTGAGAGGTTGCTGACACACACGGCTCCTTTGCCATGAGTCATGTGTTAGGATATTTTCATGGAGTAGGTCCGATTAAAATTTGGGCGATAGAAGGAGGGAATTTGAATGGCAAAGCAAAAGATTAGAATTCGATTAAAGGCGTATGATCATAGAGTTTTAGATCAATCTGCTGAGAAAATTGTTGAAACTGCAAAACGTTCTGGTGCAAGTGTTTCTGGTCCGATACCATTACCGACAGAGAAACAAATTGTTACCGTCTTAAGAGCTGTGCACAAATACAAAGATTCAAGAGAACAATTTGAAATGCGTACACATAAACGTCTGATCGATATTGTGAATCCAACACCGCAAACAGTTGATGCGCTAATGCGTCTAGACTTGCCGTCTGGTGTGGATATTGAAATAAAATTATAATTACAAATGAAAGTTTACATTTAGAAACGAGGTGTCAAAATGACTGCGAAAGGTATCTTAGGTAAAAAACTAGGGATGACTCAAGTTTTTACACCAGAAGGAATCGTGATTCCTGTAACTGTTGTTGAAGCTGGGCCAAATGTAGTTTTACAAAAGAAAGATCTTGAAACAGACGGATACGAAGCGATTCAGCTTGGTTTCGGAGATAAAAAAGAAAACAACGCAATTAAACCTGAAAAAGGTCATGCGAAAAAAGCGAATGCAACACCTAAGCGCTACGTGAAAGAATTTCGCGTCAGCTCAGGCGAATATGAAGTAGGGCAAGAGTTAAAAGCAGACATATTTGCTGAAGGTGAATTTGTAGATGTAACTGGAACTTCCAAGGGTAAAGGATTCCAAGGGGCTATTAAAAGACATGGACAGCGTATTGGACCTAAGAGTCACGGTTCTCATTATCATCGTAGCCCTGGTTCTATGGGAGCGATTGTCAATCGTGTATTCAAAGGTAAAAAGTTACCTGGTCACATGGGTTCAGAAACAGTGACATTACAAAATCTTGAAGTGGTTAAAGTGGATGCTGAGAAAAATATACTTTTAGTAAAAGGTTCTATTCCAGGAGCTAAAAATAGCTTTGTAAAAATTCAAGCATCTATTAAAAAATAGAGGTTATTCAGAAAGGAGGATTTCATAATGCCAAAGGTTGCCTTATTTGATGTTAATGGTTCACAAGTTGGTGATGTAGAATTATCAGATGCGGTATTTGGAATTGAGCCAAATAAGCATGTTCTTCATCAAGCAGTTGTGATGCAACAAGCATCATTACGTCAAGGTACACACAAAGTAAAAGGACGTTCTGAAGTGCGCGGTGGCGGACGTAAGCCATGGAAACAAAAAGGAACGGGTAGAGCTCGTCAGGGTACAATTAGAGCACCTCAATGGAAAGGTGGAGGCGTGGTATTTGGACCTACACCTAGAAGTTATGCTACGAAATTGCCGAAGAAGGTTCGTCGTTTAGCGATTAAATCTGCGCTTTCTTCAAAAGTGGTTTCAAATGAAATTATTGTATTAGATCAATTAGTGTTAGAACAACCAAAAACGAAACAATTTGCTTCTATTTTAAATAAATTAAAAGTTGAACGTAAAGCGTTGGTAGTTGGATTGGATACTGACAATAATGCAGCATTATCTGCTCGCAATATCCCAGGTGTTAAATTCGTTGCTGCTGACGGAATTAATGTTTTGGACGTTCTGGCTTATGATAATTTGATTATTACTAAAGAAGCTGCTCAGAAAATAGAGGAGGTGCTTGCGTAATGAAATATGCTCACGATATTATCAAGCGCCCTATCGTTACTGAACGTTCTAGCGATATGATGGCTGACAACAAGTACGTTTTTGAAGTAGTTTTAAGTGCGAATAAAACGGAAATCAAACAGGCTGTTGAAGAAATTTTCAAAGTGAAGGTCGTGAAAGTAAATACGATCAGAATGCCTAAAAAACCTAAGCGTTATGGGCGCTACAATGGATATACATCCGAATGGAAAAAAGCGATTATCACATTAAGTGCTGACAGCAAACCGTTGGAATACTTTGAAACAGTATAAGAAATTTTCGAGGTAAGGAGGGAAAATTAAAATGCCGATTAAAAAATACAAACCGACGAGTCCAGCTCGCCGTGGAATGTCAGTTTCTACATTTGAAGAAATTACAACTTTGGAACCGGAAAAATCCTTGCTTGCACCATTAAGCAAAAAAGCTGGACGTAACAACCAAGGTAAAATCACTACTCGTCATCATGGTGGTGGACATAAGAAAAAGTATCGTATTGTTGACTTCAAACGTTTGAAAGACGGAATACCAGGACGCGTTGCTACGATTGAGTATGATCCAAATCGTTCTGCTAATATTGCGCTTATCCATTATTTAGATGGAGAAAAACGTTACATTTTAGCACCTAAAGGGTTAAAAGTAGGTACTGAAATCGTATCTGGACCAGATGCAGATATTAAAGTTGGGAACACGCTTCCTCTAGAAAATATACCTGTTGGTACAGTTATCCACAACATCGAATTACAACCTGGTAAAGGTGGACAATTAGTTCGTGCTGCTGGAACAGAAGCTCAACTACTAGGTAAAGAAGAACAATACGTAATCATCCGTTTAACTTCAGGTGAAGTAAGAAAGATTCTTAAAACTTGCCGTGCTACAATTGGTACTGTAGGTAATGAAGATCATGAGCTTGTGAACATTGGTAAAGCGGGTCGTACACGCTGGTTAGGTAAAAGACCTACAGTTCGTGGATCTGTAATGAACCCGAATGACCATCCACACGGTGGTGGTGAAGGTAAATCACCAATCGGACGTAAGTCTCCAATGTCACCATGGGGTAAACCTACATTAGGATATAAAACTCGTAAGAAAAACAAAGCTTCAGATCAATATATTGTTCGTAGACGTAAGCAGAAATAATTTTGCAGGAAGGGAGGATCATAAATGGGACGCAGCTTAAAAAAAGGGCCATTTGTAGATGAATACTTAATGAAAAAAGTTGAAGAAGCTGATCAATCTAAAAAGAAAGTAGTCATTAAAACTTGGTCTCGCCGCTCAACGATTTTTCCGCAATTTGTTGGTCATACATTTGGTGTGTATGATGGTCGTAAACATGTTCCGGTTTATGTGACTGAGGATATGGTTGGACATAAATTAGGTGAATTTGCTCCAACTCGTACTTTTAAAGGTCATGATGATGATAAGAAAACAGGTAAAAGATAATAATTCTATAAAAAAATTGAACATTGTTTGAGAGGAGGTTTTACTTCCATGCAAGCAAAAGCACAAGCGAAATATATTCGTATTGCTCCCCGTAAGGTCAAGTTAGTGATTGACTTGATTCGTGGGAAGGAAGTTGGTGAAGCCATTTCTATCTTAAGACACACACCAAAAGCATCTTCACCAGTAATTGAAAAAGTTTTAAACTCAGCTATTGCAAATGCAGAGCATAACTATGAAATGGATCCAAATAACTTAGTGATTAGCGAAGCATATGTTAATGCAGGTCCGATCATGAAAAGATTTAGACCACGTGCTATGGGACGTGCGTCTCGTATAAATAAACGTACTAGCCACATTACATTAGTGGTTACTGAAAATCAATCATAAGGAGGGATGACGTGTGGGACAAAAGGTAAGCCCAATAGGACTTAGAGTCGGAGTTATTAGAGACTGGGAATCCAAATGGTACGCAGATAAAGAGTATGGTGAGTATCTAGTAGAAGACGTGAAAATTCGTGATTATCTAAAAGAAAAATTGAAAGATTCCGCGGTTTCTCACTTTGATATCGAACGTGCTGCAAATCGAGTAAACATTACAATTCACACTGCTAAACCTGGAATGGTTATCGGTAAGGGTGGATCTGAAGTAGAAAGCCTTCGTAACCAAATTACGAAGTTAACCAGCAAAAAGGTTCATATTAATATTACAGAAATCAAGAATCCAGACATCGTAGCAACGCTTGTTGCAGAAAATATTGCGCAACAATTAGAGCGTCGTGTCTCTTTCCGTCGTGCAATGAAACAAGCAATCCAAAGAACAATGCGTTCTGGAGCAAAAGGAATTAAAACGATGGTAAGCGGACGTCTTGGTGGTGCTGAAATCGCAAGAAGTGAAGGTTATAGTGAAGGTACTGTACCTCTTCATACATTACGTGCAGATATCGATTATGGTACTGCTGAAGCACACACAACATATGGTCGTCTTGGTGTAAAGGTTTGGATCTATCGTGGTGAGGTATTACCAGCTGCGAAGAAAAGAGCTTCTAAGGAAGGAGGCAACTAATCATGCTAATGCCTAAACGTACAAAACATCGTAAAGAGCACCGCGGTTCTCTTAGAGGACGTGCAAAAGGCGGTACGGAGGTTGCTTTCGGTGAATATGGAATCCAAGCTCAAACAGCTTGTTGGATTACAAATCGTCAAATAGAGGCTGCTCGTATTGCAATGACACGTTACATGAAACGTGGTGGTAAAGTATGGATCAAAATTTTCCCTGCTAAGCCGATTACTGCTAAACCTTTAGAAGTTCGTATGGGTAGCGGTAAAGGTAACGTTGAGAAGTGGGTTGCGGTCGTTAAACCTGGTAAAGTATTATTTGAAATTGCAGGTGTAGAAGAGGAAGTTGCTCGTGAGGCATTGAGACTTGCATCTCACAAACTACCTTGTAAAACGACTTTTGTTAAACGCAAAGAATTGGGTGGTGAAGCAAATGAAAGCAACTGATTTTCGTAACTTAACCACTGCTGAGATAGAGCAAAAAATTACAGGTTACAAAGAAGAGCTTTTTAATCTTCGTTTTCAAATGGCAACAGGTCAACTAGATAACCCTGGTCAAATAAGAATCGTTCGCAAAGCAATTGCTCGCGCTAAAACGGTTCTAAGAGAAAGAGAACTTGGGATTAATTAAGACAGTGATAAAACTGTATGATATATCCAGAGAGGAGGGCACTCAATGAGTGAACGTAATGAACGCAGAGTCCAAATTGGTAAAGTAGTCAGCGATAAAATGGACAAAACAGTTGTTGTTGCTGTGGAAACTTATAAAACACACTCTCTTTATCATAAAAGATTAAAGGTTACTAAAAAATTCAAAGCACATGACGAAAACAATGAAGCTAAAATCGGTGATACGGTTAAAATCATGGAGACTCGTCCGCTTTCAAAAGATAAGCGTTGGAGATTAGTAGAGATTACTGAAAAAGCTGTAATTATATAAGCACGTATGATAGACGGAAGGAGGGACTAACATGATCCAAGCATTTACTCGCTTAAAAGGCGCTGACAACTCTGGTGCAAAAGAATTGATGTGTATTCGAGTGTTAGGTGGTACTGGACGTCGTACAGCTAACATCGGAGATATGATCGTCTGCTCAGTGAAACAAGCAACGCCAGGTGGAGTTGTCAAAAAAGGTGATGTCGTTAGAGCCGTTATAGTTCGTACTAAACGTGGTTCTAGACGTAATGATGGTTCATATATTACTTTTGATGAAAATGCTGCAGTTATTATTAAAGATGATAAGAGTCCAAGAGGAACACGTATCTTTGGTCCTGTAGCACGTGAACTTCGTGATCGGAATTACATGAAGATTGTATCTCTAGCTCCAGAAGTAATTTAATGAAAATAGCTTTAAAAAGCCAGGAGGTGTAAAGAAGAGATGCCGAAGCCAAAAAAATTAGAAAGCCATAACAATAAATTGCATGTAAAAAAGGATGATACAGTTATTGTTATCGCTGGTAAAGATAAAGGTAAAAAAGGTCGCATTATTTCAGCTTTACCTAGACAAAACAAAGTGCTTGTTGAAGGTGTAAACTTGATTAAAAAACATGCTAGACCAAGTCAAGATAATCCGCAGGGTGGCATTATCACACAAGAAGCCCCAATCCATGTTTCTAACGTAATGTTGGCAGACCCTAAGAGTGGAAAACCAACTCGCATCGGTCATAAAGTATTGGATAATGGGAAAAAGGTTCGTGTGGCAAAGAAATCAGGTCAAGTGATTGACTAATCGTTTGCAGGAAGGAGGTTAAAACAATCATGGCAGCTAGATTAAAGGATCGTTATTTAAACGAAATAACACCATCTTTAATTCAAAAATTCAACTATACTACAGTGATGCAAGTTCCTAAAATCGAGAAAATCGTAGTGAATATGGGAGTCGGCGAAGCGATTTCAAATTCTAAGGTTTTAGATTCTGCTGTTGAGGATTTGCAAACTATTACAGGTCAAAAACCAGTAATTACGAAAGCAAAAAAATCAATCGCTGGATTTAAACTTCGTGAAGGAATGCCAATTGGAGTGAAAGTAACTCTACGTGGTGATCGCATGTATCACTTTTTAGATAAATTAGTGAATGTTACTTTACCTCGTGTACGTGACTTCCGTGGTGTATCCAAGAAGTCATTTGATGGTAGAGGAAACTACACTTTGGGATTAAAAGAGCAAATCATTTTCCCAGAGATTGAATATGATCAAATTGATAAAGTTCGCGGTATGGACATTGTAGTTGTTACTACAGCAAACACAGATGAAGAAGCTAGAGAGTTATTAACTCAAATCGGAATGCCTTTTGCAAAATAAGGATTCCATATAAAAATCGGATTGCTTAAGAAGAATCCTATATCGGAGGTGTATACAAGTGGCCAAAACTTCGATGGTCGTTAAGCAAAAACGTAAACCTAAATTTAAAGTGCGTGCATATACACGTTGTGAACGATGCGGAAGACCGCATTCCGTACTACGTAAGTTTAAAATCTGTAGAATTTGTTTTCGTGAGTTAGCATACAAAGGTCAAATTCCAGGTGTTAAAAAAGCAAGCTGGTAATAACCTATTTCGGGAAGGAGGTTACTTAATATGTCAATGTCAGATCCTATTGCTGATATGTTAACACGTATTCGTAACGCAAATACTGTTCGTCATGAAACGGTAGAAATTCCAGCATCAAAAATCAAAAAAGATATCGCTGAAATTTTAAAAAGTGAAGGTTTCATCCGTGATGCTGAGTATATAGATGATAATAAACAAGGTTTGATCCGTATTTTCTTAAAATATGGAGTTGACAACGAGCGTGTTATTACTGGACTGAAAAGAATCAGTAAACCAGGATTACGCGTTTATGCTAAAAATGATGAATTACCACGTGTGCTTGGTGGATTAGGGATTGCAATCATCTCTACTTCCAAAGGTTTAATGAGTGATAAAGGTGCTCGCCAAGCTAATTCAGGTGGAGAAGTATTATGTTACGTGTGGTAATAATGAATTCTTTTGATCGAACGGAGGTGTAAAACAACATGTCTCGAGTTGGAAATAAACCAATTGCTATTCCAAATGGAGTTTCAATTAATCTAGCTACTGAAACAATTAATGTTAAAGGACCAAAAGGTGAACTGACTAAAGATGTTCACAAAGATATGAGCGTAATCGTTGAAGAAAACGAAGTTCGTGTTGAGCGTCCTTCTGATAATAAATTGCATCGTTCTTTACATGGAACAACTCGTAGTGTCATTAACAACATGGTGAGTGGTGTAACTGAAGGTTTTACAAAATCTTTGGACCTTGTTGGAGTAGGGTACCGTGTAAATAAATCTGGTAAGAAAATTGTGCTTAATGTAGGTTATTCACATCCAGTTGAAATTGAGCCTGAAGAAGGTATTGAATTTGATGTTCCATCCAATACGAAAATCATCGTAAAAGGAATTGACAAAGAACGTGTAGGCGCAGTTGCAGCTAACATTCGTTCAGTACGTGAGCCTGAACCATATAAAGGTAAAGGGATTAAGTACGAAAATGAGCGTATTCTTCGTAAAGAAGGTAAAACAGGTAAATAATAAAACCGCATAAAGTCTTTTGTTAACATTATTCAGAAGGGAGTGTTAACGGTATGATCACAAAACCTAATAAAAACAAGATGCGTTTAAAGAGACATCTTCGTGTTCGGAAGAAAATTAATGGAACTAGTCAAAACCCTCGTCTATGTGTGTTTCGTTCATCAAAACACATTTACGCACAAGTAATTGACGATGCCAATGGTGTCACTTTAGTATCAGCTTCTACTTTAGACAAAGGTCTAGAACTTAAAAATGGCGGGAACGTAGAGTCTGCTAAAAAAGTAGGAGAATTAGTTGCGAAAAAAGCGAAAGAAAACGGAATTGAACAAGTTGTTTTTGATCGCGGTGGATATATATATCATGGCAGAGTGAAAGCATTAGCTGACGCTGCTAGAGAAGCTGGGTTAGAATTTTAAAAAATTGATTACAAGGAGGTTTATCCTTTGCGCGTAGATCCCAATGCTTTAGAATTAAACGAAAAAGTCGTTAATATAAATCGAGTTGCTAAAGTAGTTAAAGGTGGACGTCGTTTTAGCTTCAGTGCACTAGTTGTAGTGGGAGATGGAAACGGCTGGGTTGGTGCAGGAATCGGTAAAGCTTCAGAAGTTCCAGATGCAATTCGAAAAGGAATTGATGATGCGAAGAAGAATTTAGTTAAAGTACCGATTATTGATACTACTATTCCACATTTAGTAACTGGTCGCTTTGGTGCAGGAAGAGTATTATTAAAACCAGCATCAAAAGGTACAGGTGTTATTGCCGGTGGTCCTGTTCGTGCGGTATTAGAACTTGCAGGTGTAGGAGATATCCTAACAAAATCACTAGGCTCTTCAAACCCTATCAACATGGTTAATGCAACGTTAGAAGGTTTAGGACGTTTAAAAAGAGCTGAAGATGTTGCAAAATTACGTGGTAAAACTGTAGAAGAAATTTTAGGTTAGGAGGGGAACATTTTGGCTAATAAAATTGAAATTACCCTCAAACGCAGTTTGATTGGTCGTCCGGAAGATCAAAGAGTAACAGTTAAAACATTAGGTTTAGGAAAACTTAATTCAACTGTAGTACAACCAGATAATCCGGCAATCAGAGGAATGGTTAAAAAAGTGGCTCATTTAATCGAAGTTAAAGAAGTATAAGCATCACCCTAGGATTAACCATAAGAATCAATTAAGGAGGTGCGACAATGAAACTACATGAACTATCTCCAGCTCCAGGTTCCCGTCATACTCGTAAACGCGTAGGGCGAGGTACTGGAAGTGGTAACGGAAAAACAGCAGGCCGTGGACATAAAGGACAAAATTCACGTTCTGGTGGTGGCGTTCGTCCAGGATTTGAAGGTGGACAAAACCCGATTTATAATCGTTTACCTAAACGAGGATTTACTAACATTCACCGTAAGGAATACGCAGTAGTTAATGTGGATGAGCTGAACAAGTTTGCTGCAGGAACCGAAATTACTCCTGAAACATTAAAAGAATCCGGTCTTGTGAAAAATGCAAAGAGCGGAATTAAAATTTTGGGAACCGGCGAACTAACTGTAAGTCTTTCAGTTAAAGCAAATAAGTTTTCTCAAACTGCCGTGGCTAAAATCGAAGCTGCTGGCGGCAAAACCGAGGTGATTTAATGTTTAGAACAATTTCGAATATAATGAAGGTTGAAGATTTACGAAAAAAGATACTATTCACATTATTGATACTAATTGTTTTTAGAATAGGTAATTTCATACCGGTACCGAACATTGATGTTGATGCATTAAAAAGATTCGGTGAAGCACAAGAAGGTATATTTGGCTTGATCAATACTTTTTCTGGTGGAGCACTGTTTAACTTCTCCATCTTTGCAATGGGAATCATGCCTTACATTACGGCGTCCATTATCGTTCAGTTATTGACGATGGATGTTATTCCCAAATTTGTACAGTGGGCTAAAGAAGGCGAAGCTGGAAAAAGAAAATTGGCTCAAGTAACTAGATATGGAACGATCATTTTAGGTTTAATCCAAGCTTATGGATTATCTATTGGATTTAATACGCAATATAGCATGGTTATTAATCCAAGCTTTATGATTTACACAATCATTGCGATTGTCTTAACTGCAGGTACAGCATTTTTGATGTGGATCGGTGAACAGATCACTGAAAAAGGAATTGGTAATGGTATTTCCATTATCATTTTTGCAGGTATTGTGGCAGGTATTCCAGGTATGTCAAAACAAATATACACTTCTCTTTTTGTTGCAGAGGATGTTACGATTTTCTTAAGTGTATTAAAACTTATCTTGATTCTACTTTCAGTTTTACTAATAGTGGTTGGTGTCATTTTTGTTCAGCAAGGGGTTCGTAAAATCCCTGTGCAGTATGCAAAACGTGTTGTAGGAAGAAAAATGTATGGTGGTCAATCCACTCATATTCCTTTAAAGGTAAATGCAGCAGGGGTAATACCTGTTATTTTTGCTTTATCACTTATTATCTTCCCTACTACAATCGCTAGCTTTTTCCAAGGAAATGGCGCAGCAGATTGGATCTTAAATAATTTATATTATGATCAGCCTCTTGGTATGTTTTTATATGTTGTATTGATTATAGGGTTTACTTACTTCTATACTTTCGTACAAATAAATCCAGTACAAATGGCGGATCAAATGAAGAAAAACGGCGGTTATATCCCAGGTATTAGACCAGGGAAAACAACGGCTGCATATATTACGAAATTGATGACTAGAATCACATTATCAGGTGCTATTTTCTTAGCATTAATTTCAATATTACCTGTGTTTTTCATTAAACTTGCAGGTTTGCCTTCATCCGTAACGATTGGTGGAACTTCTTTACTTATCGTAGTAGGTGTTGGTTTGGAAACAATGAAACAAGTAGAAAGTCAGTTAATTAAACGACACTACAAAGGTTTCATCAATAAGTAAGTGTCTGTGGGTTCAGCAAATAGGAGGTTTTCTTAATTGAATATTATTTTCATGGGTCCTCCTGGTGCAGGTAAAGGGACTCAGGCCGAGAGAATTGTAGAAGAATTTAACATTCCTCACATCTCAACTGGTGATGCATTTCGCTTGGCTATGAGTCAAGGCACTTCACTAGGATTAAAAGCTAAAGAGTATGTTGATCAAGGACTTTTGGTTCCTGATGAAATAACAATTGGAATTGTAACTGAACGTTTGTTGCAGGATGACTGTAATGATGGATTTTTATTGGATGGTTTTCCTAGAACAATTCCACAAGCAGAAGCTTTAGATGTATTTTTAAAAGATAACGGAAAAACGATAAATCATGTAATTAATCTTTCTGTAAACCGTGAGTTTCTTTTGGCGAGATTAACTGGCCGTAGAATTTGTAAAAGTTGTGGCTCTACCTACCATGTAATTTTCAATCCTCCAAAACAGGAAAATGTTTGTGATAAATGTTCTGGTGAATTGTATCAGCGTTCTGATGATACAGAGGAAAAGGTAGGAACTCGCCTTGATGAATATATGAGTAAAACGGCTCCGTTGCTTGATTTTTATAGCAAGAAAGACTTATTGAGACAGGTAAATGGAGAACAATCCATTGATAATGTTACTGGTGAAATCATTTCTTTATTGAGAGGTCAAAATAAATGATCATTTGCAAATCTGAAGCTGAATTAAATTATATGCGTGAGGCAGGTCGTATCGTAGCAGAAACTCATCGTGAAATTGCGAAGGTGATTCAGCCGGGTATTACGACATTAGAGATTGACCAAATCGCTGAAAAATTTATTCGAAGTCAGAATGCATCGCCTTCCTTTAAAGGTTATAATGGCTTTCCTGCTAGCGTATGTGCTTCAGTGAATGAAGAATTGGTACATGGTTTTCCGAGTGAAAGAGTTTTAAACGAAGGTGATATCATCAGCATTGATATTGGTGCACAATACAATGGTTATCATGGTGATTCAGCTTGGACTTATCCAGTAGGTAACATATCAGATGATGCTCAGAGACTTTTAGATGTCACTGAAAAATCGTTGTATGTTGGACTGGATGAAGCTAAACCGGATGTTCGTTTATTTACCATTTCACATGCTATTCAAAAATGCATTGAAGATGAAGGTTTTTCTGTTGTTAGAGAATATGTCGGACATGGCATAGGAGCCAATCTGCATGAAGAACCACAGATCCCAAACTTTGGTCTACCTAATAGAGGCCCGCGTTTAAAACCTGGTATGGTCCTAGCCATTGAACCAATGGTTGTTGCAGGTGAACGTTTTGTCAAAACGTTGGAAGACGATTGGACAGTAGTAAGCACTGATGGTACATTATGTGCTCACTTTGAACATACAGTTGCGATTACAGCCGATGGTTATGAAATATTAACCAAGGTTGATGTGTAGGTGATATTAGAAGTGGATGAATCGAGTAGTATACCTAGGTTGGGTCAAATTGCGAAAGTGATTCGTGGTAGAGACAATGGTAAATATACTGTTGTAATCCATGTAGTGGATGAGCGATATGTGCTTATTGCTGACGGTGATAAACGCAAATTTGACAATCCGAAAAAGAAGAACATTCTTCATCTTGAATTGCAGGATGAAATTAGTGCAGAAGTAGTGAATAGTTTGAATGAAACAGGTCGAGTTACCAATGGGAAATTGCGGTTTTCCATTAGTCGTCATATCGAAAACATTCAGACTGATGAACACTTGAAAGGAGAATGATTGTGGCCAAGGAAGATGTAATTGAAGTTGAAGGTACAGTGATTGAACCTTTACCGAATGCGATGTTTAGAGTTGAACTAGATAACGGACATGAAATACTTGCTCATATATCAGGCAAACTAAGAATGAATTTTATTCGTATTTTAACAGGAGACAGAGTGGTCATTCAGCTTTCCCCGTATGATCTTTCTAGGGGACGTATCACTTATCGGAAATAATGAGGATTCTACGTTTGTAAATCTCTTAGGAGGGAATGAATATGAAAGTAAGACCATCGGTTAAACCGATTTGTGAAAAATGTAAAGTCATTCGACGCAATGGAAATGTGATGGTAATCTGTGAAAATCCAAAACATAAACAAAAACAAGGATAATAGGAGGTGTTCACTAAGTTATGGCTCGTATTGCTGGTGTAGATTTACCTCGTGATAAACGAATTGTTATTGCGCTAACTTATATATATGGTATTGGTAGTACAACTGCGCAAAAAATCATAAACGAATCTGGCTTAAATGCAGATACTCGTGTTCGTGATCTAACAGAGGATGAAGTAAGTAAACTTCGTGATGCTATTGATCAAATCAAGGTTGAAGGGGATCTTCGTAGAGAGATTGCTCTTAATGTAAAACGTCTAATGGAAATCGGTTGTTACCGTGGAATCCGTCATCGTCGTGGTTTACCTGTAAGAGGTCAAAAAACAAAAACAAATGCACGTACGCGTAAAGGTCCACGTAGAACAGTTGCAAACAAGAAAAAATAATAAATAAAAAGGAGGGATAAAGATGGCAAAACCTAAAACAAAAGTGGCACGTACGAAACGCCGTGATCGTAAAAATATTGAAAATGGAGTTGCTCATATCCGTTCCACTTTTAACAATACAATTGTTACGATTACAGATCCGCATGGTAATGCAGTATCTTGGGCAAGTGCAGGTCATTTAGGTTTTAAAGGTTCTAAAAAAAGCACTCCATTTGCTGCACAAATGGCAGCGGAAGCTGCTGCAAAAACAGCAATGGAGCATGGAATGAAACATGTTGAAGTCATGGTAAAAGGTCCAGGCGCAGGACGTGAAGCTGCAATCCGTTCTTTACAAGCTGCTGGATTAGAAGTGAGCATGATTAAAGATGTGACTCCAATTCCGCATAACGGATGTCGTCCACCGAAACGTCGTCGTGTGTAAACATGGACAAATGAGTGGTATAATTATCCTATACAAGTGAATAATAATTGTAATGGATAGGAATACTACGAAGTTTAATGAATATGATGAGATTCATTTTTAACGACGTTTTGAAGGAGGGTTCATTTTTATGATCGAAATTGAAAAGCCAAAAATTGAAACGGTATCTGTAAGTGAAGACGGGACTTATGGTAAGTTTGTTGTAGAACCATTGGAGCGCGGATATGGAACTACGCTAGGGAATTCATTACGTCGAATTTTATTGTCCTCACTTCCAGGTGCTGCAGTTTCATCAATACAAATTGATGGAGTTCTTCACGAATTTTCAACAATCCCTGGAGTTATAGAAGATGTTACAGAAATCATTTTAAACCTCAAAGGATTATCGTTAAAAATTCATTCAGATGAGGAAAAAATCCTTGAAATTGATGCTGAGGGTGAAGGAGACATCTTAGCAGGAGATATCCGTGCAGATAGTGACGTTGAAATCTTAAATCCTGATCTTCATATTGCTTCTTTAGCTGCAGGTGCAAGATTTCATATGCGTATCTTTGCCACTAAAGGCCGTGGATATGTACCAGCGGATAATAATAAAAAAGAAGGACAACCGATTGGAGTTATTCCAACGGATTCTATTTATACTCCAATAACTAGAGTAAACTATAAGGTTGAAAATACACGTGTCGGTCAAGTGACAAACTATGATAAGTTGACCCTCGAAGTTTGGACTGATGGTAGTATTCGACCGGAGGAATCAGTAAGTTTAGGTGCAAAAATCATGAATGAACATTTAATGTTGTTTGTGGGACTTACTGATGAAGTGAAAGAAGTAGAAATTATGGTTGAAAAAGAAGAGGACAAAAAAGAAAAAGTTCTTGAGATGACGATTGAAGAGCTTGATCTATCTGTTCGTTCTTATAACTGTTTAAAACGTGCGGGTATCAATACAGTTCAAGAGCTAATAACTAAAACGGAAGAGGATATGATGAAAGTTAGAAACCTCGGACGTAAATCCTTGGAGGAAGTCCAAGAAAAACTAGCTGAACTGGCTTTAGGATTACGCACTGAAGAATAAAAACTAACAAGATCAAACAACAAAAGGAGGGAAGAGAACATGGCATATCAAAAACTAGGACGAAATTCTAGTCAACGTAAAGCTTTATTCCGTGATCTAGTCACTGATCTTTTTATTAATGAACGTATTCAAACAACTGAAGCGAAAGCAAAAGAAGTTCGCTCCATTGCTGAAAAAATGATTACACTAGCTAAACGTGGAGATCTTCATGCTCGTCGTCAAGCTGCTGCATTTGTTCGTAGAGAGCAAGCTGGTGACCAGGAAGTTCTTCAAAAGTTATTTTCTGAATTAGCCACTCGTTACTCTGAGCGCCCAGGTGGATACACTCGCATTCTAAAGCTTGGACCTCGCAGAGGAGATGCTGCTCCTATGGTTTATTTGGAATTAGTGGATCAGGCGTAAATAACAGAAGTAAAAGGGTGGACAGAATCGTAGATTCTGATGAAGCCCTTTTTTTCGTTTGGTAAAACTAGATTTAAAAGTTAAAAAAGCTTTAACGAACTAAGACCTACGCATTATTAGTTACTTCTGGAGGATTTATGCGGAATATATGTATGATTGTAAGTTACGATGGAACATCTTATAGCGGATTTCAAACACAAGTTAACCAAGAAACAATCCAAGATGTCATTGAAGACAAACTTCAAAGAATAACTGGAGAAAAGATTAAAATCATAAGCTCAGGGCGCACGGATGCAGGCGTTCATGCTAGAGCTCAGGTTTTTAACTTTCACACAAATTCATCGATCCCTACAAAAAGATGGTGTTTGGCGATCAATGATTGGTTACCTAAGGATATCGTTGTTCGTGCTGCATATGATGTACCTTTAGACTTTCATGCTAGAAAATGGGCTAAATCAAAGACGTATGTATACTCCATTAATAATCATCGATACAAGGATGTATTTAAACAAAAGTATCAATTACATTATCCTACTTTTTTAAATACGGACGAGATGAAATTAGCATTGGAACATATTGTAGGAGAGCATGATTTTACATCTTTTTGTTCTTTAAAGTCAGATAAAAGTTCACATATAAGAACGATTCAACGTGCAGATTTAGAAGTATACAACCCTTCAGAATTTGAAAATAGGATAGACATTACTATTACGGGTAATGGTTTTCTACGACAAATGGTTCGAATCATTGTAGGCACATTAATTGAGATTGGGGCAGGGAAAAGAAAAAGCGAGGATATGAAAATTATATTAGCTGCTAAAGACCGTTTAAAAGCAGGTTCAACAGCTTTGTCAGATGGATTAACCTTATGGGAAGTGCATTATAAGGTTAGTGAGATGAAAATGTTGTAAAAAATAATTTTTTGCTTGATTCTGAACTCATAATATAGTAATATATTTAATGGTGTTCTTTAACTGGCATCCCACGCCCCGAGTTAAAGTTCGACCCTTAAAATTTAACATATAAATGTAATGTAAAATGAATAGATTTATTATTTGAATAACAAATAGAATTGTTTAAGCAGTTAAAGGAGGATACAAGCAGTGCGTACTACTTATATGGCGAAGCCAAACGAAATTGAGCGCAAATGGTACATCATTGATGCGACTGATAAAACATTAGGACGTTTAGCGAGCGAAGCAGCAACTCTTATTCGCGGTAAACATAAACCTGAGTTTACACCGCATGTAGATACAGGTGATTTTGTTATTGTTATCAATGCTGACAAAATTGTATTAACAGGTAAAAAATTAACGGACAAGAAGTATTACCGTCACTCCATGCATCCAGGTGGTTTGAAAGTTACTACAGCTGGTGAAATGTTGGAAAAGAAACCTCAAAAAATGATGGAATTAGCGGTTCATGGTATGTTGCCTAAAACGCGTTTAGGTGAAAAAATGAAATTAAGACTTAAAGCTTATGCTGGTAGCGAGCATCCGCATGAAGCACAACAACCTGAAGTTTACGAACTAAAAGGTTAATATAAAAGGAGGTTAGATTCGTGGCACAAGTACAATATTACGGAACAGGTCGACGTAAACATTCTGTTGCACGTGTTCGTTTAGTTCCAGGTGAGGGACGTATAATCATTAATAATGAAGATATCAATCAATATTTTGGTTTAGAAACTTTAAAATTAATCGTAAAACAACCATTAAATTTAACTGATACGCTTGGAAGCTATGATGTTTTAGTTAATACACATGGTGGCGGTTATTCTGGTCAAGCAGGAGCGATTCGTCATGGAATTTCTCGTGCATTGTTAAAAGTTGATCCTGAATATCGTTCTGATCTTAAAAAAGCTGGTTTCTTAACACGTGATCCACGTATGAAGGAACGTAAGAAGTATGGTTTGAAAGCAGCACGTCGTGCTCCTCAATTCTCAAAACGTTAATCATTATTTCAATTTACAAAAAACCAGTGTTGGTTACAACACTGGTTTTTTTTATAACTTAAGAATTTATATATTTTCAAATTCTAAGTCTCAACATTGATCAAATTCAACATCTCAAAAAATCAATACTTCACCCCTTCAGATACCCAAAAAAGTGAAGCTAAACTTTCAAAGTTTACTCCAATTACTTGTTCGTCGCCCCCAGACTATAATAAGAATTCTACATCCTCAATAATAATAGATTATTTTTTTTATACGTTATCTATTTGGAATCGTTCCTGTCCTTTTCTACTCAATACACCAGAAGATACTGCTTTGCATAGTAATGATAATAGCCTATAGCGTTATAAACCTATACATTTCCCTTACACTGAAAAATGAATTTTTATATAGACACTTATAGTTTTTTTCATTTATTTATAAAAAAAATATTGACTTTCTATATATAATTTTTATAATTAAAAGATAAGTTAATAATTCATATCGATTTACTTGGAATTAAGGATAACGGAGGTTCATTATTATGAATTTATTGGAGAAGGAATCATTAATAGAAAAAGCAAGTGTGGATTTTGAAGAGAGAACAGCACAGGAATTAATAAAATATGCAGCAGAAACATTTCCGAGCATTACTTTAGCAAGCAGTTTTGGAGCTGAAGATGTTGTTTTGGTGGATATGTTATACAAAATAAATCCTAATGTAGATATTTTTTATTTAGATACAGATTTTCACTTTAAAGAAACATATGAAACGATTGAAAAAATTAAAGAACGATATGAAGGAATCAAGTTAGTTCAAGTTAAACCTGCATTAACACCTGAAGAACAAGCTGAACAATATGGTGATGCGCTTTGGGAGTCTAGTCCTGATAAATGCTGTGACATTAGAAAAGTTCAGCCTTTAACGAACACGTTAGGAAAATACGATGCATGGATAACTGGTATAAGAAGAGATCAAGCACCAACAAGAGCAAATTCCAAAAAAGTAGAATACGATAATAAATTTGGATTAGTAAAGTTTAACCCATTAGCAAGCTGGACATCTGATGATGTGTGGAATTATATTCGTGAAAACGACGTGATTTATAACCCTCTGCATGATCAAAACTATCCGAGTATTGGTTGTTTGTATTGTACTCGTCAAGTTCAAGAAGGAGAAGATCCTAGAGCGGGACGTTGGTCAGATACAAGTAAAACAGAATGCGGATTGCATAAGTAATTAAAAAGAGAAATTTATTATAAGGAGAGCTGTGAAATGACAACCATTAATGCTCATGGAGGAGAATTAATCAATCGGTTAGTAACTGGGCAAGAAAGAGAGGAATTATTAAACCTTGTTCCGGCACTGCCGCAAATTAAAGTGAATACTTGGGCGATATCAGATATTGACTTAATTGGTGTAGGAGCATTTTCACCATTAACTGGTTTTTTTAACGAAGAGGATTATAAATCTGTTGTTGAAAATATGCGTTTGGCAAATGGCATGGTATGGAGCTTACCAATTACGCTTGGTGTTGAAAAAGAAGATACAGGTCGATTAGAAGTCGGAAAACAAGCTGTTTTGGTTGGAGAACAAGATGGTATTCCTTATGCTATTATACAAGTGGAGAGCATCTATGATGTAGATCAATCATATGAAGCCGAAAAAGTATTTAAAACTAGTGATAGTGAGCATCCAGGAGTACAAAAACTATATACAAAACCATCAACATACGTTGGTGGATCTATTAAGGTATTAAACAGACCACAACCAGAAAAATTTAATGATTTTTATTTTGATCCTGTTCAAACTAGAGCGCTTTTTGAAGAAAAAGGATGGAAAACAGTATGTGGTTTCCAAACTAGAAATCCTGTCCATCGTGCGCATGAGTATATTCAAAAAAGTGCTATGGAAATTGTAGACGGATTATTCTTAAACCCTTTAGTTGGTGAAACAAAGTCTGATGATATTTCTGCAGATGTACGGATGAAAAGTTATCTTGTTCTACTTGAAAACTATTACCCTCAAAATCGTGTACATTTAGGCGTTTTTCCTGCTGCGATGAGATATGCAGGTCCAAGAGAAGCTATCTTCCATGCTATTGTCCGTAAAAATTATGGTTGTACTCATTTTATAGTGGGTCGAGATCATGCTGGGGTCGGAGATTACTATGGAACTTATGAAGCTCAGGAGATTTTCAGCCAATTTACTAAAGAAGAGATTGGAATCACCCCATTATTCTTTGAGCATAGTTTCTTTTGTAAAAAGTGTGGTAACATGGCTTCAAGCAAAACTTGTCCTCATGACAAATCTGAGCATCTTCATTTGTCAGGTACAAAGGTAAGAGCGATGTTAAGAGAAGGAAATTGTCCTCCTCCAGAGTTTTCAAGACCAGAAGTTGCAAAAGTATTAATTGAGGGAATGTCAGAAAATCTAGTTCAAACAAATTAATTTATAATATACAAATTTATGTAAAGTAGCATGTTTACTTATAGTAATATTTGTCCACCCTACTCCATATAGATATATAAGTTATATGGAGTGGGGTGTTTTTATGTTTAAAAACATAAAGAGTAATATCATACGTATCTTTAGATTCAAAAAGTTACATATTACGTTTGTTTTATTATTGTTGGTTTCGGTTGTTGCTATATTATATGTTGGTTACCCTGCTGTAAAAACATGGACTAGCAGTTTTTCCCCTCTTTCTGGTCAGGTGATCGCATTAGACCCTGGACATGGTGGGTTTGATGTTGGTGCTGTCAGTGAGGATGGAAGCTTACTTGAAAAGACAATAAGTTTAGATATTTCACTTTATTTGAGAGATTATTTGCAGCAAGCAGGTGCATTTGTTGTCATGACAAGGGAATCAGATGTCGATTTGAAAGGTGATGCAACGAAGAATAAGAAGAGGACAGATTTTAACAATAGGCTAAAACTAATAAATGAAAGTGATGCGGACTTAATAGTTAGTGTGCATCTAAATAGTATTGGCTCTAGCCGATGGTCCGGTGCTCAAACTTTTTATCATTCAAAATCTGAAGACAGTCAAAGATTGGCTAAATTGATTCAAGATGAGTTTAAATCAAATTTAAATACAGAACGTGAAGCTTTAACAAAGGATGCGCTTATTATGTTGAAAAACACAAATATGCCAGGTGCACTGGTTGAAGTAGGTTTTTTGTCAAACCCTGAAGAGGCAAGGCTTTTAGCTATGAAAGAATATCAGCTTAAAATTGCGGAGTCCATTTATCATGCGATATTAAGATATTTTGACGGAGATCTAGCGGGTTGAAATGTAGAAAGGCTCGAATCATATCCTACTTATGGTATAATAAAATGGATATTATCTGAGAAATAGAGGTGTGAGGAATGGTCACTCGAGAACGTGTGTTTGAAATATTGAAGAAAGTAAAAGAACCAGAATTGGATCAAAGTTTAGTTAGTTTAAATTTAGTTCGTGATCTTATGATTAGAGAACAATCCATTAATTTAACAGTTGCGCTTTCTAAAAAGGAAGATGCAACCGTACAAAGAATAGAAAAAGAAATAAAAGAGCTATTAAGTGTTTTAACAGAATCACAAGTACATATACGTTTCAGAGAAATGACAGATTTTGAAAGAAAAGAAGTACAAAGCAAGTTAGCAGGTGGAGCTAAGGAAGCTCCAAAACAATCACAACCGCCACAACCACATACACAGCCTATTCCAGCAGAGATTTTAAAAGAAGAATCAGGTGTGCAGTTTATTGCTATAGCTAGTGGTAAAGGTGGAGTAGGTAAATCCACAGTGACAGTGAATTTGGCTGTTGCACTTGCTAGAAAAGGAAAAAAAGTGGGTATTATTGATGCAGACATATATGGATTCAGTATTCCAGATATGATGGGAATCGAAAATAGACCTGAAGTTAAAGGAAACACAGTGATTCCAGTAGAACGACATGGAGTCAAAGTAATCTCAATGGGCTTTTTTGTAGAAGACAATGCTCCTGTGATTTGGAGAGGTCCTATGTTAGGTAAAATGTTAAAGAACTTCTTTACGGAAGTAGAATGGGGAGACTTGGACTATATGCTCCTAGATCTGCCTCCAGGAACAGGTGATGTAGCTTTAGATGTGCATCAAATGATTCCACAAAGCAAAGAGGTAATAGTGACTACCCCTCACGCTACAGCTTCATTTGTTGCGGCGAGAGCTGGTTCAATGGCTATAAATACAAAACATGAAATTCTAGGTGTGGTTGAAAATATGTCCTACTATCAATGTGGAAGTTGCGGAGAAAAGGATTACGTATTTGGAAAAGGCGGAGGAGCAAGGTTAGCCGAGGAGCTGAATACTGATCTTTTAGCTCAAATTCCTTTAGGAGTACCTGAGAATCATCCACAGGAACCTGATTTTTCACCATCTATTTATAAAAAAGACACTGGTATAGGAAAAACTTATTTAGAAGTAGCTGAGAATATAATTCAAGTGACTCAGAAAAATGGATAGAAAACAAAGAGGAGGGGTTAACCCTCCTCTGATGCATTTTCAGAACCTTTCTCTTCAGATGATTTTTCTTCTTTTGGTTTGCTTTCCTCCTCTAATACTTTTTTCAATAAATCCATTAATTCAACTCTAAATAACGGACTTTTAAAAGCATCTTGCATAATAGCCATTGTTTGACCGCGATAATCTTTTCCCTTCATGACTTCAAAAACCAGGTCTTTGTATTCTGGATCCTTCATGACTTCTAGCAGCTGTGTTTGATATTCAGGGTCTTTTAAAAGTTCCTTGTGAATATCTTTGTTTTGTTCCTGAATCGTTTTTGCGAATTCACCAGCAAACTTTGGGTCTTTTTTCATCATATCTTCGAAATATTTAGGAAAACTAGGATCAGTAAATAATAACTTTACAGCTCCTTGTATTTCTTCACTTTGTTGTTTGGGCATCGTCTGCAGCATTTTTGGTGCACCCTTATTGTCTTCATTTTTTTCTAGAGCTTCCGTGATCGCTTTTTTCCCATCCTCTGAAGAGAGAATATCCAATACCATAGATTTAGTGTCTTTATAGGTTTGATTACCTCCAGAAGACTCGTCAGAACCGCAGCTTGTAGCAAGAGTGATTAGAAGTATATATGGTATGACTTTTAAGAATTTCTTCATTTGTGCTATTGTTATGCCTCCTGTCTTATCAAGGGTCATATCACCAAAATGTCTATATTGAAAATGTGGGTGATTTTATTATGTGAAATTATGTAGGACTTTATGATTTTTAGTTGGCATTTTTGGAATGAGGTTGGTAAACTAGGATAAGATTGAAATAATGCATATTTATTTAGAGGTGAAAGGATTGAACATAAAAAACTACACATATTTATTTTTTACCACTTTATTTGTTGGGGCTGTCACTGCTTTTCTAACTCAAATGATATTAACGCCTACGCAAGATATAAAAGTGATTGCCTTATTTCTATTGATTGGATTAATGTTTAGCGTATTAAGTCAAATGGGCTTCTTTGCCTATATGATGTTAAATTATATTGCTAAAGGAATGATTACTAAAAAGGGAATGTGGGAGATCGTTCAGTGGATTTTGATTGTTATTACCTTTTTGGATGTCATTATTTTGAGGTATAGTTTCTTTGAGGAAAATAATGCAGGGATTTTAGGATATTCTATTTTGCCTATATTCATGTTAATTGCTGCTCTATTCATCGCGTGGGTGAAGAGTAAAGCAACTAATTTTCATGCCTTTACACCGACAGTGTTTTTTATTTTTGTTGTAACAATCATAGAAGCGGTTCCTTCAATTAGAGAAAACAATGTCAATTCAACCATTGTTATGATTGTACCATTACTTAGTTGCAACTTTTGGCAAATTATGAAATTGCATAAGTTAGTGGGGAATAAGCAAAATAATACACAATAATGTGAAGTGTAATAACATTTAAAAAACTGACAAACGTTAAATTAAACACAAATGAGCCTAAGAATAGGCTCATTTGCTTATAACATAGGAATTAATAAGACTATGATACATACATTAAGATTGGTCCTTCACTTCTGTTTTTTCTACAGAGGAAGGATTCATTAAATCAGATACGGTTACAAATTCATATCCTTTACCTCTTAACTGATCAATGATTTCTGGAAGTGCAAGATGAGTTTGCTTACTAGAGTCACTAGCATGGAGCAATACAATATCACCAGGGTGTGCTTTGGATACAACTCTCTCAATGATATTATCTACTCCAGGATTATTCCAGTCATTTGAATCAGTATCCCATTGGATCACTTTGTAATTTAGTTCATCAGCAATACTTAATACTCTTTTATCAAAATCACCGTTTGGCAGACGAATAAGATTTGGAGTAGTTCCTGTTTCCTCCAAAAGAATTCGGTGAGCTGTTTTAATCTGCTTTTTGATATCTTCATCACTTAAAGTACTGTAATTTTCGTGTTTGTGTCCATGGCTTCCAATCTCGAATCCAGACTCTACAATATCCTTTACAATTTCCGGATGATCTCTAGTCCAAAGTGAAGATAGAAAAAAAGTAGCTTTTACATTTTTTTCTTGTAAAATATCTATGATTGGATCCGTTCGTTTTTCCCCCCAGCTAATATCGAACGTAAGAGCAATCACTTTTTTATCTGTATCTATACTGTAGATGGCAGCAGGTTCTTCATTTGAAACGTTAGTAAAAACAGCAATATTTTCGCTTTCAGAATAAATAATACCTGCAGCAAAAATTGCAGCAATCAAAATGATGAAATACTGTTTTAGTTTTTTTGCATTCATTACAAAAAAGAAGTTCATATAAATTACCCCCTAGAATTAATTACAGACTCGTACAATTGTTTTATCACGTTCAAGCTATAAGCTCCCTTCTCAAAGGGGGAGATAACAGCATGATTTCACAGAGAATATGGTTTACATCCCTGCTAAAACTACCACGTTCATGTGGTAATAGATGAGTGCATCCGGCACTAGTCTAAAATTAGTCACGTCCTGTGCGCTTTCAATAATCGCCACTTTCTATGGCACTTCCTGCACTAGCTCATTCATGAGCCAGCTAAGATGCATCAGTTCATCCTGTACTAGTTTAAAAGCAAGCTTCTCTTTATTATTAGAAATGTATGCTAGTACTAAGAACTTATGCACTCTTTGTACAAAAAGATAAACAACCTATAAGGAGGATGAAGAATAATGACTGATAAAGAAAATGTTAAAAATGAAATGGACGAACAAATCAATAAAGAAATAGGGTCTGATCATAAGAATGAGTCTAATTTCATAAGAGATGTATTTAATTTCAAGACATTGTTTCGTAATTTTAAAGAGATGAAGGTATACTTCTTTATTTCAACAATGTTATTTTTATTTGGAGGTTTTATTGGATTTTATGTAGATATTTTAGATCCATTTTTACAACCGTTGTTACAAAGGATAGGGGAATTGGCAGAAAAAATTGAAAGTAGTGAGAACACTCAATTAGCGGCATTTTTGGTTATTTTTCAAAACAATTTAACTGCTTCATTGATTATGGTTTATAGTGGAATTATCTTTTCAATTTATCCTATTTTCGCTTTGCTTTTAAACGGTATGCTAATAGGTTATTTATTTAAATTAGTCCCACAATCAGGGTCAGAGTATGGCTTGTTAGAATTGTTTTTAAGAGGAATTCTTCCCCATGGGATATTAGAGATCCCAGCCATCTTAATTGCATCTGCATATGGAATTAAGTTTGGGGTGTTGGTTATGAAGTGGCTTGCTCAATTTGTAGAATTAGACTTAAGAAGGAAAAATACACTTGAATTCAAGAAATTTTTGAAGCTAACTATTACGTTGGTGATTTTCACATTTATTACTTTGATGTTGGCTGCCATTATTGAATCAACAATTACTCCAATGTTATTACGTTAGTTTAGTTAAAGTTAGATTCTTTTATAGAAAAATGTTCAAAAACCATTCATAAAATAGGTAAAATTTGAGCATAACATTAAAACAATAGTTAAACTGGCCTTTTTTAAGAGGAAATTGGAGGTAGTATTGATTGTTAGGGATATTATTTAATGATCGAGAAACACAAGAAATTGATTATCTTCTTCGAAAAGAATTAGATGAGATGCTTCTGGATTTAAGGGATATGAAATTGGACAGGCAGATGAAAGCTGCAATTGAAGCGAGATATAAAGTTATATTTCGCATGTATGCAAGGCTTGCATCACCGAAACAGCTTTCAAAATATGCAATAACTAGGAAGTATTCAAAATAGCGTTTTACAAATTGTTTTGGCAGTAAGATTAATTATAAAAAAAAGTTGGTAAATTAATTTCACAAAAAGTGTTGACATGTTATATGATTCTGTGATAAATTTATTTTCGCCGCCAAAACACGGCAGGTAAGAGATCTTAAGAAAGTCGTAAAAGAATTTTG
>NZ_JAVAMP010000021.1 GCF_030730905.1 Chengkuizengella axinellae
TTTACTCACTACAGTGTCTTTTTTTAGACCGTATTTTGATTTCATATTTTTTTAATCATTTTATCCTGGACTTTGTAGAAAGCATTAACCACAAAGTAGTCAAACACCTTTCCATTTAATGCACATATAATGATTGAAATTAGAGCCGCAGAAGGGAATTTTGAAAATATTGTTTTAAAACAAATTTGGAAGTTTAAGAGGATAGATAATGTGGCATAATGATAGAAAAAGCAAGGGTGGGAAGTCTATGGAGAGTGAGTTAGACTATACCTGTATAGTATGTGAAAAGCAGAATGGAAAGGGAATTATGATATGTTCTCAATTTATTTGTAATGATTGCGAGTCTGAGATAATACGTACAGATGTAAACGATGCAAAGTATTCATTTTATATTCAAAAACTAAAAAGAATAGGGTATAAAAATATAATTTAGTTTCTAGCTCAAATGTAATGAACATCTAACTACACATAAATATGTTCACAAATAACCGTCTTTGATGTGACGGTTTTTTTGATAACGTAAGAATTTTATAGGTTTATAAATATAATGATAGTGTATTTCATTTCCTAATTATCATGTTAATATTAAAGGGAAGAGATAAGACTAATTTTAAACTCGGAGAGGAAATTCAATAAAATGAATCAACACAAAGCTCCCTTGTATGATATGTTAAAGCAATACCATATGGATAACAAAGCTAGTTTTCATGTACCAGGGCACAAATTTGGTAGAGCATTAAATAAAGAGGAGCAGTATTATTTTAAACAAATTATGGAGATAGATTATACAGAAATTACAGGTTTAGATGATCTGCATGATGCACAGGGAGTTATTGAAGAATCACAAGAGCTTGCCGCTCATTGTTTTGGTGCCGAGGAAAGTTTTTTTTTAATTAATGGAAGTACAGTCGGTAATCTTGCCATGATCTTATCTGTATGTGAACGAGATGATTTGATCATCGTTCAAAGAAATGTACATAAATCTATAATTAACGGGCTTATTTTAGCTGAAGCAAAAATTGTATTTTTGCCTCCTAACTTAGATAAAAACACGGATCTGGACTTTGGAATCGATGAGAAGACGTTGCAAACGACATTAGTTCAGTATCCTAATGCTAAGGCGGTATTACTAACCAATCCAAATTATTTTGGGATAGGGATGGATTTGAAAGACATTGCTAAATTAGTTCATCAAAATAACATCCCTTTATTAATTGATGAGGCACATGGAGCTCATTATGGGTTTCATCCTGCTTTACCTGATTCGGCATTGTTTAGCGGTGCAGATGCGGTCGTTCAATCCACGCATAAAATGTTAACTTCTATGACGATGAGTGGTATGCTTCATGTTCAAGGGAATTTGATAGATAGAGAAAAAATTCGTCATTATCTAACAATGCTGCAAAGTTCAAGTCCATCGTATCCCCTAATGGCATCTTTAGACATCAGTCGCAGATGGATAAGCACAGAAGGAAGAAGGAGGATATCTATTGTTCAAAATATGATAACAGGGTTTAAAGAGAAAATGGAGAAATTGCATTGGTTTGAAATCGTGAATAGTACGAAATATACTGATAAGAAATACACTCAAGATCCTTTTAAAATAATCATAAGGGATCTAACAACAACATTATCAGGTTATGAATTACAAGCGGAGATAGAAAAACGACAATGCATGGTGGAAATGGCGAACCCAAGGTTTGTATTAATCGTTTGTAGTGTTTCAACGCAAGAAGAGGACTTGCAAAAATTATTAGATGCATTGAGGGATATATCAGATGAATTCAGTTTGAAAAAGAAGGAACTGAGGGAAAACATAACGAATAGTATTTATGAAACGAATTTCACAAAATTAAATCCACCTATGCAAATGAAACGCAATATAACTCATACTGAGGTTGTAAATATAAATGAGGCATTGAACTCTATGTCTGCTGAAATGGTCATTCCATATCCACCAGGTATCCCCATACTTTACCCAGGAGAGATGATTACATCAGAAGTGTTAATAAAGATAAAGCAATTCATAGACTCAGGAGCTTATTTTCAAGGGTCTAAAGAATTAAAAAATAATCAGATCAAAATTGTGAAATAACAAATCAAAAATTCAGTCAACAAGGAGGTTTGTTGTGAACGGTTTATTTATTACTTTTGAAGGACCAGATGGTTCTGGAAAAACCACTCAAATACAACAACTATCAAAAACATTAATTAATCAAGGATACGATGTCGTTACAACAAGAGAACCAGGAGGGACAAGAATCAGTGATCTGATAAGAAATATCCTTCTATCAACAGAATATCAAGAAATGCAAGATCAAACAGAAGTGTTACTATATGCTGCTTCTAGGGCACAACATGTTCATGAAATTATTATTCCTGCATTAAAGGAAAATAAAATCGTATTGTGTGATCGTTACATTGACGCCAGTATGGCATATCAATCTGTAGGATTGGGAATTAATCAAAAAACAATAAAAGATATCAATCACTTTGCAAGCTCTGGATTACAGCCTGAACGCACTTACATGATGGATGTGAGTGTGAAGGAAAGTCAAAATAGATTATTACAAAGAACGAGTAAGCAAGGAGAAATAATTTTAGATCGAATAGAACAAAAAGCCCATGATTATCATAAAAAGGTAAGAGAAGGTTTTTTAGAAATAGCAAAAAAAAATCCACAAAGAGTATGTCTGATCAATGCAAACCAGCCAGTTGATATTATTTCTGAAGAAATAGTAAAAGATATTACTTCTATATTAGCAGATAGAAATATGTAAAACTTATTTCTATCTTAAGGATTTTTATTCTACTGGTATACTGGGGTAAGCAGGAACCCTAATGAAAACGAATAGTAGTTTAAACAATTTTAAAGTATAATTGTAGGAGGGGATTAAAATGAAATTAATTATTGCGGTAGTACAGGATAAGGATAGTAATCGATTATCAAATGCATTAATTAAATCAAATTTTAGAGCAACGAAATTAGCTAGTACTGGTGGTTTTTTAAGATCAGGGAATACCACTTTTATGATTGGTGTTGAAGATGAGAAAATAGATGAAGTGATCGGTGTGATTAAAGCCAATTGTAAGGTGAGGGATCAATTGGTATCGTCTGTTTCACCTGTTGGGGGGACAACGGACTCATACATTCCGTTTCCAATTGAAGTTCAAGTTGGGGGAGCAGCAGTATTTGTACTTCCTGTAGATAAATTTGAGCACTTTTAAAGGAAGGTATTAAAACATTGAAAATAAACTCTGGTTTGCGCTCCTTACAAAAAAATGTGTTGGTTTCAGATCAAACAAGCAACAATTCAATTACAATGAAAAATTTCTCCGAAACATTACAGCACCAAGAACGATTTGCATCGAGTGAACAATTAAAACAAGCTATGCTCCAAATCGAGATACAAGGTAAACGATTGACAAAATCCATGACAGTTCGGGAATTGTTCGCATATAAAAATCTTGTACGACGATTTATGGAAGAGTCTGTTCGCAACGGAATACAGCTTAAAAATAAAATCGGTAAGGATCGGAGAGGCAGAGGTAGAAGATATAAAATTCTAGAAGAAGTCGATCAGTCGTTACTACAAATGACAGATGATTTATTAAAAAGCGAGCAAGGAAGAATAGAGATATTGCAAAAAGTAGGGGAAATTCGCGGAATGCTAATCAATCTTTTATTTTGATGTAATAATATGAAGGGGTCGAATCATGTCTTTTCATGAAATAATGAATCAAACCAAGGTGAAACAAAAGCTTCAGAATGGACTGAAAATGAATAAAGTATCACACGCATATTTATTTACAGGACCATCAGGTACAGGGAAAAGAAAAATGGCCTTGAACTTTGCAAAGGCTATTTTTTGTATAAAAAAAATAGACGATGCTTGCGATCAATGTATTGAATGCAAGAAATTTGAACATGGGAATCATCCACAGCTTCGTCTAGTAGAACCTGATGGAAACCATATTAAAATTGAGCAAATTAGGGAACTGCAAAAGAATTTTTCATATAAAATGAATGAAAATCAGACTAAAATTTATATTCTTTTTAAAGCAGACAGACTGACTACGCAAGCAGCAAATAGTTTATTGAAGTTTCTGGAAGAACCTAGTTCAAATGTTGTTGCCGTTTTGATAGCGGATAATGGACAAGCTGTATTACCAACAATTCGTTCTCGTTCACAATGGATTTCTTTTCAGCCACAATTGTCAGAAAAAATGGCTGAACAACTAATTCAAGAAGGGTTTGCATCAGAATTAGTTAATAGCGGTGTTCGTTTAACGTCGGGATTGGAAGAAGCTAGGGAGCTTATCCAATTAAATTCGTTTGCAGAAATAAGAGGCATAATGATACAATTAGCTAAGGAAAGTTTAAATAAATTTTCTGAAGCAAGTATTACTGCACAACAAAAAATATTTAAATCCAATCTTACAGACGAGCTAAATGTACTTTTAGATTTATTTATATTATGGTTTAAAGATATCATTCAAATACAGTGTGGCAAAAAGGATAAGCTTGTTTTTGAGGACCAGATCCCTTGGTTAGAGAAAAACGCTTTTACAAGGCAAATGAACGAATGGGTTCAGTGTATGGAGATTGCAATAAATACAAAAAAGAAACTCCGATTTAATGTAAATCCTCAGTTAGCTCTCGATCAATTTATGATCCAAATTAAGGGGGGATGAAATGTACTCAGTAATTGGGGTTCGCTTTAAAAAAGCGGGCAAGATTTATTATTTTGATCCAACGAATCAACCCGTTTCAAAAGACGATCATGTTATTGTAGAAACTGCACGAGGCATAGAATACGGAACAGTCGTCATAGGGGAAAAACAAGTAGATGAATCAGACATTGTGTTACCATTGAAAAAAGTGATTCGTATAGCAAAATCTGCAGATGTTCGAGTGATGGAAAATAATAAAAAAGATGCTAAAGAGGCTTTTTATGTTTGTTTGGATAAAATTAGTCAGCATCAATTAATTATGAAATTAATTGATGTAGAATATACTTTTGATAGAAATAAAATTATATTTTATTTTACAGCTGAAGGAAGAGTAGATTTTCGTGAGCTTGTTAAAGATTTAGCCAGTATTTTCAAAACACGTATTGAATTAAGGCAAATTGGTGTGAGAGATGAAGCGAAGATGTTAGGTGGCATCGGTCCCTGTGGAAGAACGTTATGTTGCTCTACTTGGCTTGGTGATTTCGAACCGGTTTCCATAAAAATGGCTAAAGATCAGAGGCTCTCATTAAATCCAACGAAAATCTCTGGTCTATGTGGTAGATTAATGTGTTGTTTAAAGTTTGAACACGACCAATATGAAAGTGCCAAAAATGATCTGCCTAAAGTCGGAAGTTTTGTAATTACATCATTGGGTGAAGGTAAGGTTGTTTCCATTAATCCTGATAAAAATTCTGTACAAGTTAAAATTTTCGATATAGAAAAAGTGAAGGAATTGTCACTTGAAGATGTTGTTGAACAAGAATAAATGCGGTTTTCTTAAACTGAGGTGGAATTGTGGAGAATAAGGATATCTATACACAGGCCAATGAACTAGAAGAGCATTTAGGCGATATATATAAAAATATTGGCGAAATGAAAAAAAAGCTTGTGCAATTGCTTGAGGAAAATAAACGTTTAAGTTTAGAAAATCAGCAGTTGAGAACGTTGTTGAAAAAGGACCAGTCTGAAGAAGATAAAATAAAAGAGGAAATTCCTCCATCTCCTGTAATAGGAGAAGGTTACGATAATTTAGCTCGTTTGTATTATGAAGGATTTCATATTTGTAATGTATATTATGGACACCTTAGGACAGAAGGTGACTGCCTCTTTTGTTTATCCTTTTTAAACAAATAGAATAAATAT
Source organism: Chengkuizengella axinellae (assembly GCF_030730905.1). Classification (GTDB taxonomy): domain Bacteria; phylum Bacillota; class Bacilli; order Paenibacillales; family KCTC-33759; genus Chengkuizengella; species Chengkuizengella axinellae. Next base: position 5,878 of record NZ_JAVAMP010000021.1, read on the forward strand.
AATTAATGTAAAACCGCAGGCTCAATTCCTGCGGTTTTACAAGTTAGGAAAGGAATTATGGAAAAAAATATTTCTTTAATGGAACGTGAAAGAATTGATGATTTATTAACAAAAGAATTAAAAATTATACAGAGTGATGAGGTTTTTAGCTTTTCAATGGATGCGGTATTATTAGGACGTTTCTGTTCTGTTCCAACGAAAGGTAGGATATTAGATTTGTGTTCAGGAAATGGAGTCATTCCTCTTCTATTGTCTACAAGAACACGCGCTCAGATTACAGCGGTTGAAATTCAAGAAAAACTTGCTGATATGGCTATTCGAAATATGGATATGAACCATTTAACAGATCAAATTTCTGTCATTCGTGGTGATTTAAAACAAATGCATTTGCAATTAGGATATGGTAAATTTGATTTAATAACGGTGAACCCTCCTTATCTACCAGCCCAGACAGGAAAGCAAAATATAAATCAGCATATTGCGATAGCTAGGCATGAAATATGTTGTACTTTAGAAGACGTTATTTCTGCATGTAATAAATTGGTGAAAAGTGGTGGCAAGGTAGCACTTGTGCATCGTGCTTCTAGATTAGCAGATATTATTGTTTTAATGAGACAATACAACATCGAACCCAAACGCATTCGATTTGTCCATCCTAGAATAAGTGAAGAAGCAAATATGGTTCTAGTTGAGGGAATTAGAAATGGCAAAGCGGATATGCACATATTAAAACCTCTAATCGTTTATAATGATCGGAATGAGTATTGTAAAGAGCTAATGGAAATTTATTATGGAGATGTGTAAGATGAATGTACAAAAAAGCTTTTCAGAAGAACAGAATAAAGGCTGCTTGTATCTTGTAGGTACCCCAATTGGAAATTTAGAAGATATATCACATAGGGCACTCAGAATATTAAAAGAAGCGGAGTGCATAGCATGTGAGGATACTAGACAAACAAGGAAGCTTTTAACTCACTTTCAAATTTCAACCCGTTTAATTAGTTACCATGAACACAATAAACATACGAGTGGAAAAGAAATAATACGTCTTATAGAACAAGGCAGTGATTTGGCATTAGTAAGTGATGCTGGTTTGCCTGTCATATCCGACCCAGGGAATGATTTAGTGAAACTGGCAATAGAATCTAATATTTCAATCATACCAATTCCGGGAGCTAACGCAGCTTTGTCCGCATTCATTATTTCAGGATTAGAAACAGATCAATTTACATTTTGCGGATTTTTACCTAGAGAAAAAAAGGATAAAAAGGAGAAAATTATAGAATTAGCAGATTTGGCTGGATCCATTATTTTTTATGAGTCTCCTCATCGATTAATAAATACTTTGAATGTAATGTATGAGAATTGGGGAAATCGTCAGGTATCAATAGCAAGGGAGATAACAAAAAAGTACGAAGAGGTAATTAGAGGCACACTAGAAGAATGTATACGTTATATAAGTGAAATAAAGGTGCAAGGCGAATATTGTATTGTTGTACAGGGAAGTACAGCCAAAAAAGAAAGGAAAGATGAATTATGGTGGAGTTTGATGTCGATTAAAGAACACGTGGAACATTACATGAACCTGGAGCTTGACAAAAAAGAAGCGATGAAAAAAGTAGCAGGTGATCGAATGGTCTCTAAACGTGATATATATAATCATCTCCTTTAATAGAATAAAAAAATCCTGCCGTAGTTTACATATTTATATAACGGCAGGAGACAAAGGAGATATGAAAAGGTTAGAATTAACTAAATCTTCTTTTATTATATACTAAATGATTTCTTTTGTCACTGAATTATCTTTTTTAGTTGAATTATAAATTTCAATAAGTTCAGGAATTATTTCTTTACTGATCATTTTCCCTTTAAAGTAAACCAAATCATTGGCATTACCAGTGAAAATACATGCAGGCTCATATTTTTTAAGCATGACTTTTTCTCCGTCAACATAAATTTCTAGAGCGTCTTTTTCTGCAATTCCTAAAGTTCTGCGCAGCTCAATTGGTATTACTACACGACCAAGCTCGTCTACTTTTCTTACAATACCTGTGGATTTCATATGATTTTTCCCCTCTCATTATAACAAACGTCAATTTTCGACAATATTTTCATAACTTATGATACTAATGTTTGCCAAATTAGTCAATACTTCATTAATCATTAATTTAAGACTTTCAATGAAGTAAAATATATAATTAATAATTATGCAATATAATTCGATTTCATGATGAATAATAACTGTATGTAATGTATTTAAATACATTACTATAGAAAACACTAACATCCGACAAACTTTTAGTAGAATATGTAGAAAATTGTCGAATGATATTGATAAGCAGTCATAAAGTTTTCTTTGTACTTAAAATTATGTAGACTATGGATAGGTTTATTTTGAAGGGAGTTTAATTATGTTAATAGATACGCATGTGCACTTGAATGCAGAACAATTTAATGAAGATCGGGAGCAAGTTATTGAACGTGCAAAAAGTAATGGAGTTTCAACTATGATCAATGTTGGGTTTAATCGTGAAACAATACCAGAGACAATGCAGCTTGCTGAAAAATATGATTTTATATATGCAGTAGTAGGATGGCATCCAACAGATGCAATACATATGACGCCCGAGGATTTAGGATGGATAGAATCTTTATGCAGCCATGATAAAGTAGTGGCGATTGGAGAAATAGGATTAGATTATTATTGGGATACATCACCAAAAGATATTCAACAAAAGGTTTTTAGAGAACAGATTCGATTGGCGCGTAAAGTGAAAAAACCAATTGTGATCCATAACCGAGACGCTCATCAAGATGTTGTCGACATTTTAACAGAAGAAAATGCTGCAGAAGTAGGGGGCGTTATGCATTGTTATTCAGGAAGCTGGGAAATAGCAAAAAAATGTTTAGATATGAATTTCTATATTTCCTTTGGCGGTCCGATTACATTTAAAAATGCTAAACAGCCTAAAGAAGTACTGAAGAAAGTTCCATTAGACCGATTGTTAATAGAAACCGACTGTCCGTATCTTACTCCTCACCCGTTTAGAGGAAAAAGAAATGAGACAGCGTACGTAAAATATGTAGCAGAGGCTGCTGCGGAAATAAAGGAAATGTCACTTGAAGAAATTGCACAAGTAACCACCAATAATGCAAAAATATGTTTTCAAATATAATCTGATTTTAGGAATAAGCAGTTAAATAGAGATAAACAACGTAAAATATAAGATTAGTGGATTAAAACATTTCATTTTCATGGAATTTACCGTTTTATTCCTCTAATCTTTTCTTTTTGGCATTTTACATATTGAGGATAAGTTGAGTATGATCTTTAAGAAACAATTACTAGTCTTTTGTATTTTTTTCCAAATTGATAAGACTTCATATTTTCTCAATTTTTTGAATTTTTTGAATACAAAGGTTTAAGGAGGAATTTTGATGAGAGTAAGTAACAAATTAACTCTCACAACTTTTTTTGTCATTATTTTAGTGGCTGTAACAGCATTCATAGTATGGACTTTAGTAGGAGTAAAGGAAATATATTTGGTCATTGATGGTGATGAAAAAGTTGTTAAAACGAGCGAGGAAAACCTAGGAGCATTTCTAGAAGAACAAGGGATCACTTTAAGTGAACATGATGAAATCTCTAAATCCCTAGAAGCAACTTTAATAGATCAAGATAAAATTATGATTCATTACGCTGTACCTGTTCTAATCAAAGTAGAAGGTAAAAATGAATTAGTATATACAACAGCTGATTCGGTAAAAGATGTTTTATTAGAACAAAAGATTGAATTAGGACCAGAGGATGAAGTTTCCCCTCTATTAGACGCTCAAGTAAAGGATAACTTAGAGATTAAAGTAACGAGAATTGAAACTTTTGTGGAAGCTGAACAATCGTCAATCTCTTACGATGTAGTTACGGTTGAAGACTCTACCTTGCAAGAAGGGAAGGAGAAAGTTGTACAAGAAGGTATAGAGGGTGTATTGCTCACAAAAACAGAAAAAGTCAAAAAGGATGGAAAAGTAGTTTCAGAAGATATCATCCAAGAAGTAGTTCAAATTGAGAGTACAGATCATATTATAGCGAAAGGTACATTAAAACCGATTGCTAAATTGACAGCTTCTTCACCCAATGTGGCAGAGGTAACAGTGAATGGAATCACATTTAGTTATAAAAAAGTATTAAATAATGTGAAGTTAACGGCATATGATGCAGGTTTTAATTCCACTGGTAAAACCGAGGATCATCCTCAATATGGGATTACTTACACGGGAACCACTGTAAAGGAAGGTCATACGGTTGCTGTGGATCCAAATGTTATTCCATTAGGATGGTGGATTTATATTGAAGGTTATGGTTTTAGAAGGGCTGAGGATATCGGAAGCGCAGTTAAAGGGAAAAAAGTAGATATTTATTTTGAGGATGAAGACTTTGTGGATGGATTTGGGTTGAAAAAAGGTTATACGGTCTATGTAATTGGTCCTGAAAAGCCATAATGATTTAAAATAAATAAAAGAATCAGTTCCCTGTTACATGAAAGGGACTGATTCTTTTTTATAACTTAGAATAACTAAGAATTTAGATTTAAAAATGAATGCACATTAAAGTATTGATGTTTGGATATTCTTGTTTATAGAAACATATATAATATATACTTGGATATGAGTTTTAGAGAAGGGATCAAAAAAGATGATTAAAGAAATGATTATCGTTGAAGGGAAGGACGATACTACAGCAATCCAGCGAGCTGTAAAAGCAGATACGATTGAAACTGGTGGTTCAGCTATCAATAAAGAAGTGATCCAGAGGATTAAATTAGCTCAAGAAAGAAGAGGGGTCATTATATTTACAGATCCTGATCACGCTGGAGAACGAATTCGTAAAATAATATCTTCTAAAGTGAAAGGTTGTAAACATGCTTTTCTGACGAGAGAAGAGGCTAGTTATAAAGATAACATTGGAGTGGAGAATGCTTCAGATGAGGCAATACAAACTGCACTTGAAAATGTAAAAACAGAGTTTTTAAGTATAGATAAAGATAAAGAACAAATTTCTTGGCAGGATTTAATGGATGCTGGATTAATTGTCCATGCCCAAGCAGCAAAAAGAAGAACGGAATTAGGGAAGGTATTGGGTATAGGATATTGTAATGGTAAACAATTTTATAAAAGATGCAAAATGTTTCAGATAACAAAAAAAGAATTTGAAAACGGATTAAACCAAATAGAATTAAAGGATTGAATCACTCATATGGACAACATGCAAAAGGAACGTATTTCATCACCAAAAAACACAAAAGAAATTATAAAGAAGTATGGTTTTTCATTTAAAAAAAGTCTTGGTCAAAACTTTTTGATTGATCAAAATATTTTGGAACGAATCGTAAATGCAGCTCAATTAGATCAAAGTAAAGGTGCTTTAGAGATTGGTCCTGGGATAGGGTCTTTAACACAATCTTTAACTCAGACAGCGGGTAAAGTAGTAGCAATAGAATTGGACCAGCGTTTAATTCCAATTTTAAATGACTTGCTAAAACATTACGATAACATTGAAGTTATTCATGGAGATGTGTTGAAATTAGATCTAAGAACCATTTTAGAAGAACAGTTCAAAGAGCAAACAGAGATTAGTGTAGTAGCTAATTTGCCTTATTATGTGACGACTCCTATTATTATGGCTTTGCTGGAAAATCAATTACCTATTGAAAACATCGTGGTTATGATCCAGAAAGAAGTAGCTGAAAGAATGGTAGCTTCACCTGGCGGCAAAGAATATGGGAGCTTAAGCATTGCAGTTCAATATTATTGTGAACCTGAAATGGTGTTAACTGTCCCGCATACGGTTTTTATTCCACAACCAAATGTTGATTCAGCTGTGATACGATTAAAGCTCCGTAAGAAGCCTAGAGTTCACATTGAAGATAGTGAGTATTTTTTCAAAGTTGTTCAAGCTAGTTTTGCACAAAGAAGGAAAACCATCATAAATAATTTAACTTCTAATCTTTTTACAAAAGATGAGAAGCAAAAATTGATTTCGATTTTAGAATCTTGTGAAATTAACCCGTCTAGACGAGGCGAAACCTTAAGCATAGAAGAATATGCTAGGCTGAGCAACAGATTGAGGGAAATTACTTAAACGATCCCCTATTTATACACACAATATACACTTACCCCATAGTATAGATGAGGAGGGGTGAGATGATGTATCGAGGAGATTTGGTAACCAGAAGGTCTTACGGGGAAGACGTTGTATTTGAGATTTTAGATATAAACAGACAACTTGCTTTTTTAAGAGGGGTTGAATATCGACTATTCGCAGATTCTCCTATGCATGATTTAAATAAAGTGCATGATTATCGATTAACTAAAGACTATATGAGATCACATTCCAGGGTTCAACAAACTCATCGTTTAATCCAGCAATACAGAAGAGAGCAGCAAGAAACAAATTTGCAGAATATGATTGTTATAAATGAGCAAGATGAAGAGCAGGAATTACAATCTTACTTTGAAGTGCCTGGTAAAGTGCTTCATTTGGATGGTGACTCTCGCTATTTAAATAAAAGTCTTGATTTATATAATCAACTTCGAGTGCCGGTAGAAGGTCATTATATACAAGAAAAAGATATGCCTGATCAATTGTATGATTTATTACCTAAAGCGAAACCTGATGTATTAGTCATTACTGGACATGACAGTTTGATAAAGAATCGGAGAAATAGGGATGAATATAGCTTGGATAGTTATAAAAATTCTCGAAATTTTGCTAAAGCTGTGAAAATTGCTAGAGAGTATGAGAAAAATAAGGATACGTTAATGATTGTAGCAGGTGCTTGTCAGTCACATTTTGAAGCACTTTTACAAGCAGGGGCTAATTTTGCGAGCTCTCCACAAAGAATATTAATTCATGCACTTGATCCTGTTCAAATTGCTTCCAAAATTTCATATACCTCCATAAAAGAAACTGTAAATATGTCTGATGTTATTAGTTACACTATAAGTGGCATTAAAGGTATGGGTGGTATAGAATCTAGAGGGAGTTATAGAATCGGACTTCCTAATATCAAAAAAAGCGAAAATAATCATTGACAATAACTTTGTTTCACTGATATAATTATTAAATTTGACTTTCCTTATTCCTTTAGATATAATGGATTAGGAAAGAGGTGGTAGTTGGACATGTCAAAAAATTCATTGTCAGAAATAAAACGCAGCTTGGAGACCCATGTTGGGGCTAAAATCATGTTAAAAGCAAATGGTGGTCGCAAGAAAACCATTGAAAGAACAGGTGTGTTAGAAGAAACCTACCCTTCTGTTTTTATTGTTAAATTAGATCAGGAACAACATGCCTTCAAAAGAGTGTCTTATTCCTATGCAGACATATTAACCGAATCTGTAGAAGTTACGGTATGCAAAGATGAGGGACAAGTTAAAATTACTTACATTGAACATTAACATGTAATACATGCATAGCATATATGATTTAATGAACAAAACCAATATAGGTTTTGTTTTTTTTTTTTTTTTTTGTTTGTTGAAATACAATTTATCCATTTGTGTATTTATAACTGTTAGAGGATTTTTCCTTTTTCAATGAGTATCTTATGCTTCTATTTAACATATACTATCCTTCATACAATAGCTTTTTCACTTTTTCACTTTTTCACTTTATCGGTTTTTACTGTGAAACAAAGATGACAGTTCATAAAGATATTTTAAATAAATGGATTAAGGAGTGTAAATTATGGCACGTAGAAGAAGAAATAGTGTGATGTCTGAACAATTTAAATATGAACTTGCCAAGGATCTTGGTTTTTATGAGACGGTTCAACGTGAAGGATGGGGTGGCATAAAAACAAAGGATGCTGGCAATATGGTGAAAAGGGCGATACAAATTGCAGAGCAGGTTTCTAATAAACAGTAGTAGTTAAAAAAACTAAAGCATTTTCGTGCTTTAGTTTTTTTATACACATCTCTGTGAAAACGGAATAGAGATTGTTGTTCTTTTTTTGGGGTTGAAAATGATGTTTAAGGACCCCTATGGATGCTTTTTGTAAAATCATTTGTTATATTATATAGAGTAAATAAATACATAAACCCCAGTGAAGAAAGGTTCACTTTTTATTGTGATCGAAGAAGGTGTTTTGATGAAAATATATGAAAAAGCCCCTGCAAAAATTAATTTATCGTTGGATATACTTAGAAAAAGAGACGATGGTTACCATGAAGTTGAAATGATTATGACAATGGTTGACTTGTCTGATCGATTAGAGATGTCTGAGTTATCAAGGGATACCATTATCATTACCAGTCAAGCGGGTTATATTCCTTTAGATGAAAAAAACTTGGCTTTTCAAGCTGCTCGTCTTATAAAAGAAAAATATGATGTAAAAAAAGGGGTTTATATCCATTTGGATAAAAAGATTCCTGTTTCGGCCGGTTTAGCTGGTGGAAGTAGTGATGCAGCTGCAGCGTTAAGAGGATTGAATCGATTATGGAAATTAAATATTCCAGTTAGTGACTTAAAAAAGATGGCTGAAGAATTAGGATCAGATGTGCCATTTTGTATTGAAGGCGGAACGGCATTAGCAACTGGGCGAGGAGAAATATTAGAGAAATTATCGTCTCCACCTCAATGTTGGGTTATATTAGCTAAACCACCAATCAATGTATCCACAGCTGATGTTTACAGTAGAGTTGATGTAAGGAATATAAAAAAACATCCTTCAACAGAAGTACTGAAAGATGCAATCGAAAATAAAGACTTTCAAGAAATATGTCAATCCCTTGGCAATGTACTTGAAGATGTGACTATGCCTATGTATCCTCAAGTAAAACAATTAAAGGATGTCATGCATCGTTTAGGTGCTGAAGGTGTTTTAATGTCCGGTAGTGGTCCTACTGTATTTGGCCTTGTTTCTAAACAGTCTAAGGTAAATAAAATATACAATGGATTGCGTGGATTTTGTAATCATGTATATGTGGTTAGAATATTAACATAGGTTTATTATTTTGGTAAAAACACGTATAATATTGATATATTTAAAATTAATATTCGGTATATACAGGAAGGGATGTTATGAAGAAGTTAAAAAGAAGTGCGAGATTGGTTGAAATGACTCAATATTTATTAATTCATCCCCATTTACTCATCCCGTTAACCACCTTTGCAGAGAGGTATAATGCTGCTAAATCCTCTGTTAGTGAAGATTTGGCTATTATTAAAGAAGTGTTTGAATCGGAGGGATTGGGTAAACTTCATACACTTGCTGGAGCAGCTGGAGGAGTGAAGTATGTCCCTAAAATTCCGAAAGATTTATCTCTGGAAATGATTAAAAAAATATGCACACTTTTAGAGCAACCTAATCGTATTTTACCAGGTGGGTATTTGTATATGTCGGATATTTTAGGACAACCTGTCTACATAAACGAAATAGGAAAAATGTTTGCATCTATTTTTTCAGATAAAGAAATTGATGTCATCATGACTGTAGAAACAAAAGGAATTCCTTTAGCTTATGCAGTCGCATCTTATTTAAACCTACCAGTTGTCATTGTAAGAAGAGATAATAAAGTAACAGAGGGTTCTGCAGTAAGTATTAATTATGTTTCTGGATCGAATAAAAAAATAAGAATGATGACACTCTCAAGAAGAGCTTTAAAAGAACAATCGAAAGTATTAATCATTGATGATTTTATGAAGGCCGGCGGAACTGTACAAGGGATGAAGGATTTATTGGAGGAATTCAACGCTAAGGTGGTTGGTGTTGGTGTTTTTGTTGAGTCAAGTGAGGAAGGTGTAGAGGAACATTTAATTACAGATTATGTTTCACTTGCTAAATTAACTAGTGTGGATTTAAAAACAAAAAAAATTACTGTTTGCCCTGGTAACTATTTTGAAAATGAATAAGGAGGTCATTATATTATGACTATAAAATTTGTACACACTGATGATGCACCAAAAGCCATCGGTCCATATTCTCAAGCTGTAAAGGTAGATCGATTTATTTATACTTCTGGACAAATCCCTCTAGATTTAGATGGGAACATAGTAGAAGGTGGAATTAAAGAACAAACACATCAAGTATTTAAAAATTTAAAAGCAGTTTTGCTTGAAGCAGGAGCTTCATTAGAAAATGTAGTAAAAGCAACAGTGTTTTTGAAGGATATGAACCATTTTGTAGATGTAAATGAAATCTATGCTTCTTATTTTGGTGATCATAAGCCTGCTCGATCAGCTGTAGAAGTAGCTAGACTACCAAAGGACGTATTAGTAGAGATAGAATTAGTGGTATATATTTAACTGATAAAATGGTAATTAATCCATTTATTTACTTTTATATGTAGTGTTTTAGCATGAATGTCACAAAAATATAAAATTTTTTATAAAAAAAGAAGGAATTATCATAAATTTGTGGAAGTATTAACCAAGTCTTTTTAATAAAAGGTGGTGAACACAAGTGCAAATTACTGATGTAAGACTCCGCCGCGTTAATTCCGAAGGAAGAATGAAGGCGATTGCATCGATCACAATTGATAACGAATTTGTTGTTCATGATATTCGTGTTATCGAGGGGAACAATGGGATGTTTGTAGCGATGCCAAGCAAGAGGACCCCAGATGGAGAGTTTAGAGACATAGCTCATCCAATATCCTCCCCAACTCGTGAGAAGATTCAATTAGCAGTATTAGAAGAATATGATAATGCTTCTTCAGAGGAAGATGGAGTAATTGAAGAGGGAGCATAAAAAATGAAAAGAGAGCTATATGCTCTCTTTTCATTTTAGTACCTAATTGTCTCACTTTTTGAACAAGCACTTTATGTGTTATGATTACAATGAATTGAATAAATGAAAAAGCTTGATTATATAGTGCAATGAGATTATATATTTTATATTATCTTCATATAATGTGGATTACTATTTTGTATAATATATGAATGAGTAGAAACACATAAAAGTATAATAAAGGAAGGTTTTTGAACTTGAAACTTTTATCAATTGTTTTAGCAGCTGGCAAAGGCACAAGGATGAAGTCAAAAAAGCATAAAGTTTTACATCCTCTATGTGGTAAACCTATGGTAGGTCATGTCATTGATGTCTTGAAAGGGGTAGACAGCTCCAGAATCGTTACGATCATAGGACACGGAGGGGAAGAGGTCAGATCTTATTTGGGAGATCAAGTGGAATATGTTCTTCAAGAGGAACAATTAGGCACAGGCCATGCAGTCATGCAAGCGAAGCCGTTGCTGAAGGATCAAGAAGGAATTACGATTGTTACATACGCAGACGCTCCTTTAATCACACCAGAATCTTTGAAAAAGTTCATCGAGGCTCATAAAGAGTCGCAAGCGGCAGCGACAATATTAACAGCTGAATTAGATAATCCTTACGGTTACGGCAGAATTGTAAGAGGCAGTCAAAATGAAGTGACAAGTATTGTTGAACAAAAGGATTGCTCGCCTGTAGAAAGAGAAATTAAAGAAATTAACACAGGTACGTACTGTGTGGATAATAAAAAGCTGTTTAATGCATTGGATCTAGTTACCAATAATAATGTTCAAGGTGAGTATTATTTAACAGATATTATAAGAATATTAAAACAACAAAACGAAAAAATTGAAGGTCACATATTGGAAGATGCAAATGAATCTTTTGGGATTAATGATCGAGTTCAGTTGGCTGACGCAGAGAAGATTATGCGTGGTCGTATTCTAAAAGAGCATATGAGAAATGGAGTGACCATTATTGATCCATCCAACACATATGTTGATTCAGGTGTTACGATTGGAATGGACACAACATTAATGCCAGGAACTAAAATATCAGAAAATGCTCAAATTGGATCTTCATGTACCATAGGTCCTCAATCCGAAATAAATAATACAAAAATTGGAGATTATGTTACAATTAAACAGTCTGTAGTAGTAGACTCCACAGTTGGGAACCATACTACTGTAGGGCCATTTGCTTATTTAAGACCGGGGTCCAATATAGGTGAACATGTTAAAATAGGTGATTTTGTTGAAATTAAGAATGCAACTATTGATGATCATAGTAAAGTATCTCATTTAAGTTATGTTGGAGATGCTAAAGTTGGACAGAATGTCAATATTGGATGCGGTGCAGTGACAGTGAATTATGATGGATTTAAAAAGCATTTAACTGAAATAGAGGATGAAGCTTTCGTAGGCAGCAATGTGAACTTGATCGCACCAATCAAAGTTGGAAAAGGCAGCTATGTTGTTGCAGGTTCTACGTTAACGGAAGATATTGAGGCAGATAGTGTTGCTATTGCGAGAGTAAAGCAAACAACAAAAGAAGGATATGCTAGCAAATTGAAAAGTCGCATCAAAAATAAATATAACAATTAAATGAGGTATAAAAGAGTGAAATGGATCGTAGGATTAGGTAATCCAGGTAAATCATATGAGAAAACAAAACATAATGTTGGTTTTATGGTTGTGGATCGCTTTGCTGAATTAAACGACATCAAAATCTCTAAAAATAAATGTAAATCTCTAATCGGGGAGGGAAGTATTAAAGGTCAAAAGGTTGTATTGATCAAGCCGATGACATATATGAACCTTTCTGGTGAGGCCGTGAGAGCTTTCATGGATTATTACGATGCAAATCTAGAAGATATGATTGTTGTATATGATGATATAGACATGGATTTTGGTAAATTGAGATTGCGGTATAAAGGAAGTGCTGGAGGAAACAACGGCATTAAATCTATTATTTCACATACAGGGACTCAGTCATTTAATCGCATAAGATTTGGTATCTCACGTCCTCCTAAAGGATATGAAGTACCTGATTATGTCCTTTCAAAATTTCATAAAAATGAATTAGAGACTTTGGATGAAATGATTTCAAAGAGTTGTGATGCTTTATCTTATGCTCTTGATGAATCATTTGAAAAGACGATGGCAAAGTTCAATTAACTATTATTGGCTAAAAACCAAAAGAGTTGAGCATACTGATAATAAGTCACATGTCGGGGGGCATTACGATTATGTCAGTAAAATATATTTGTCGTCATTGTCAATCCAAAATAGGAGAAATTTCCAACGAAGAAGTAAATGAAATGCGCTTAGGTTTTCACTTATTAACACCCGAGGAAAGAAATGATATGGTATCATATAATCAACATGGTGATATTACAGTGAAAGTAGTGTGTGATTATTGCAAGGAAGCTATTGAAAATCATCCAGAGTTGTCATTGATATCTAATCCATTGCAATAACAGTATAAGAACAAGAATTACACTGGCTATTTAGTCTTAGCAGGTTTTCGCTGAGGCTTCTTTTAGTGTGAGGGGGGTAGAATTTGAAAAGAATTATTCAATCATTTTCTGAAGATACCAACGTACAGTCTATCATTAATGGAGTTCAATCTAATATGAAGGAACAGCTTGTCTCAGGTTTAGTTGGTTCTTCACGACAAATGGTACTAGCTGCATTATTTTCAGAAATGAACAAACCCATGATTATCGTAACGCATAATCTTTTTTCAGCACAGAAAATATATGAAGATCTTAAGGAGTGCTTTTCAGATTCAGAACTCCTTCTTTATCCTGCGAACGAATTGACTTTAACAGAATCTGCAGTTGCAAGTCCAGAAATGGTTGCGCAGAGATTAGATGTGCTATCAAAATGTGCTCTTGGGTTCAGAGGTATTATCATTTCACCTTATGCTGGTATTCGAAAATTCCTTCCAACTCCAGAAGCGATTAGGGAGGCCCATATTCATTTATCAGTTGGGGAGGAATTAAATCTCGATTTATTTAAGAAACAAATGAGTTTACTAGGGTATGAAAGAGTAGAGCGAGTTGAGGCTAAAGGAAATATGAGCATTCGTGGCGGAATTATAGATTTTTATCCTATGACTTCCACTACACCTTTTCGAATTGAACTATTTGATGAGGAGATCGATTCTATTCGATCTTTTGACATCTCCGATCAAAGATCAATTGATAAAGTATCGTCTATCATCATAACTCCTTGCGAAGAACTAATTGCAGATGAACGTAGGTTTCAGAATGCTGCAAACCATGTTAAAAGTGTGTTAGATGAATATTTAAATAAAATAAATGATGCTCAACTCAAAGAAAAACTAACTTCATCCATATCTAATGAAATAGATTCATTAAAGAATGAAACTTATTTTAAAGATATTTATAAATACAGTACATTCATTTATCCAGAGCGGAATACTTTATTGGATTATATGTCAGATGACTCACTTATCGTAGTGGATGAACCTTTACGATTGCTTGAAACGATAAAACAGATTGAAAAGGATGAAGCGGAATCTATAACGACTCTATTAGAGCTTGGAAGAACGATTCCTGCTTTTATTCTTGCAGAAGAATATAATATTATAATGAAATCTAAACCGTTTCCTGTTGTTTATTTTTCCTTGTTTTTGAGACAAATTCCTCACGCACATCCGCAAAACATTGTAAACTTTACTTGTCGACCTATGCAAAACTTCCATGGTCAAATGAATGTTTTAAAATCTGAAATTGAGCGATGGAAAAAAGCAGGGACAGACGTCGTGATTCTAGCAAATGGAGAAGAAAGAATTGATAAGGTTAGACGTGTGTTAGGAGATTACAATATTGAAGAACCTAATATCATTAACAACCATTTAACAAGCGGGTTTGAGTTTCCGTCTATCCATCTTGCTGTTATTACTGAAGAGGAAATGTTTAATAAAAAACATCGAAAAGTCAGGAAAGCAAATAAACGGGTTGAAAATGCAGAAAAAATTAAAAGTTATTTAGATTTAAAACTAGGCGACTATGTTGTTCATGTAAACCATGGCATTGGTAAATATGTAGGTATTGGAACTTTAGAGATTAATGGAATTCATAAAGATTATATTCATATTATGTATGCAAATGATGACAAGCTTTCTATTCCAATTGATCAGCTCGATTTAGTGCAAAAATATGTGAGCTCTGAAGATAAAGAACCAAAGTTATATAAACTTGGAGGCACGGAGTGGGCAAAAGCAAAAAATAAAGCTCGTTCTTCTGTCAAAGATATTGCAGATGATCTCATTAAGTTATACGCAGCTAGGCAAGAATCTGCTGGTTATAGTTTTAGTAAAGACACAACTTACCAAGCTGAATTTGAAAGCATGTTTCCTTATGAGGAAACAACGGATCAATTAAAATCTATTCATGAAATTAAAGCTGATATGGAAAAAAGACAGCCAATGGACCGATTATTATGTGGTGATGTAGGATATGGGAAAACGGAGGTTGCTATCCGAGCTGCTTTTAAAGCCGCAATGGAAGGGAAGCAAGTTGCGATTTTAGTCCCAACAACGATTTTGGCCCATCAGCATTTTGAAACATTTCAGGAGCGTTTTTCTGGATATCCGATCAAAATCGATGTGCTGAGTCGTTTCCGAAGCAGGAAAGAACAGAAGGAGACAATGAAGGGTATAAAAAATGCAACTGTGGATGTTGTGATCGGAACACATCGATTGTTATCTGCTGATGTTGTATTTAAAGATATAGGACTCCTTATCGTAGACGAGGAACAGCGATTTGGAGTATCTCATAAAGAAAAGCTAAAACGATTGAAAACAAATGTCGATGTTTTAACTTTAACTGCAACACCGATACCAAGAACCTTACATATGTCTATGCTTGGTGTTAGAGATCTATCCGTGATTGAAACACCGCCAGAAAATAGATTTCCTGTACAGACTTATGTCGTAGAGCATAGCCATACGCTTGTCAGAGAAGCGATTGAAAGAGAGTTAGCCAGAAATGGACAAGTTTATTATTTATTTAATCGTGTGCAAGGCATTTACCAAATGGCAGAACAAATTTCAGCTCTTGTCCCAGATGCAAGGGTAGCGGTTAGTCATGGAAAAATGTCAGAGCAAGAATTAGAGAAAACAATTCTTGATTTTCTAGATGGTGAATATGATGTGCTCGTGAGCACATCCATTATTGAAACTGGTGTAGATATACCGAATGTAAATACATTGCTCGTTCATGATGCGGATAAGATGGGATTGTCGCAACTCTACCAATTAAGGGGCAGAGTGGGACGTTCCAATAGAGTAGCCTATGCATACTTGACTTATCAACGAGATAAGGTTTTAAATGAAGTAGCTGAAAAGAGGCTTCAGGCGATTAAGGAATTTACAGAGCTCGGTTCTGGGTTTAAAATTGCGATGCGTGACCTCTCAATTCGGGGTGCAGGTAATTTATTGGGAGCAGAGCAGCATGGCTTTATCGCTTCTGTAGGATTTGACTTGTATTCTCAAATGTTAGCAGACGAGATTTCTAAGAAGAAAGCGGTATTGCACGGTGAAGTGATTGAATCGACAAAAGAGATTATTACTCAGATTGATATAGGAATTGATGCATATATACCACCAGAGTATATCTATGACAGTATGCAAAAAATTGAGATTTATAAAAAGGTTGCGTCCATTCGGGAATTAGATGAAGTGACAGATCTATTTGATGAGCTTATTGATCGTTTTGGTGATATTCCTGATGCTGTTGCTAATTTATTGGCAGTAGCTAAATTAAAAGTTTATGGTCGAATTTACTCCATTGACACTATTTCGAGGAAAAATGACGATATCATCATGATAATGGATGATGAACAGAATGGTAAAATTGATGGGCAAAAGCTTCTTAAATTAAGTTCTCAATATCAAGGAAAAATTAAGCTTGTTCCAGGTCAAAAGATTCAAATCATTGTCAAAGGTAAAGGACTTGATTCTGACCAGATTCTAGAATTGATGGAACAATTTCTGGTACAATACAAAGAAGTGTTTAAAGACAAGGAGGAACTACAAAATGCAGCAAGGTAAATTAAAGTGGATAAAAGGGTTCATGATGGCATTATCGCTAGTGTTAGTATTAACCGCTTGTGGACAAGAAGCCGATGAAGAGGGTGCGGCAGATACAGGTGAAAGTGGGACTGAAAATGAAGTAGTAGAGATAGGTCCAACAGAAGATGCTGGTAATGTAGCAGAATATGAGGGTGGAGAAGTTACAGTAGAGGAATTTAACTCCTTTACAGGTGTGATGAAATTGTTATATACACCTCCGTATTTTGACCAACTTCAAGCAACACCAGGCTTTAATGATAATTTAGTTAAACAGTTGGTTGCTTTTGAATTACTAGAAGCAAAAGCCGATGAAGAAACGAAAAAGGAACAACAAGAAATTGCTGAAGGTGATCTTCAGACTTTCATAGCAGAATACGAGGCTGCGAATGGAGAGGGGTCGTGGAGTCAAGGGTTAGAGGAAGTTGGAATTGTAGAAGAGGATTTTAGAACATTTATTGTGCTTTCCAATGTATCTCAGGAAGTTTTAAGCAATCAAATATCTGATGAAGAAGTTCAGGCGGAATATAATCGAGTTTTATCCGAAACTCCAGCGCAGTTAGTCTCTCAAGCTACAGTTAGTCATATTTTAATTCAAACCTTTGATCCTGCTACTGAGGAAGAAATCAGATCTGAAGAGGAAGCTATGGCGATAGTGGATGAAGTGTATGCTAAATTGGATGCAGGTGAAGATTTTGGTGAATTAGCCAAAGAGTATTCAGAAGATGAAGGCTCTAAAAATAATGGTGGAACTTATGAAAATGCAAATATCAACAATTGGGTTGAAGAATTTAAACTTGCAGCGGCTGAACAGCCTGTGGGTGAGATTGGTAAACCTGTAAAAACAGTATATGGTTATCATATTATTAAAGTGGATGATCGTACAGAGTTGTCTTTTGATGAAGTAAAGGATGCCATTCTTGCAAGTTTGGTTCAAGGGAAACTTCAAACCTATAGTACTGAAGAGGCGGTTGGCCTTATCACAGGGATTAGTGTACCTGAGATTGCAGTTCCTTCAGAAGAATAATTGTTAACATTTTGTGTATAAGAATTTGGGAGTAGATGAATACTATGGACGTAAACCCAACAGATAAGATATCCAGTTTAAATAAAATCTTCTGAGAAAGCGAGGCACCATGAACATGAAAGCAACTGGAATTGTACGTCGCATAGATGATCTAGGCAGAGTTGTTATACCAAAGGAAATTCGTCGAACTTTAAGAATTCGAGAAGGAGATCCATTAGAGATTTTTGTTGATCGAGATGGTGAAGTGATATTGAAGAAATACTCACCGATAGGCGAATTGGGTGATTTTGCAAAAGAATACGCTGAATCTCTTTATGAAAGTACAAATCATATTGCAATCATTTCTGATCGCGATACGATCATATCAGTCTCAGGTGGGGCCAAAAAAGATTATTTAGAAAAACGTATCGGTTCCTTGCTTGAAGAAAGCATGGAACAACGAAAAACGATTTTTCATGATACTTCAGGGGAGTACGAAGTTTGTAAGGACATGCGAGAAAATTTTTCTTCAATCGTCATATCCCCTATTGTTACAGGCGGGGATCCAATCGGTACGGTGATTTTAGCAAGTAAGGACGATGACTCTAAAATGAGTGAGACGGAAGTGAAAATGGTTGAAACGGCCGCTGGATTTTTAGGTAAACAAATTGAACATTAATATGTCATCTCTTGTATGACAGCTTCCGCTTAGCTATAAGTTGGAAGCTTTTCTTTTTTTCCTTTATAATAAAGGATATTTAAAAAGTTAGGAGAAAAAGATGTCACAATCCACTTTGCTAAGAGGCGTAACTATACTAGGAGCAGCTGCCATTATATCAAAGTTATTAGGAACGCTCCAGAAAATTCCAATGCAAAATATTGGTGGAGATGAGGCATTTGGCATTTACAGTGCTGTATTTCCTATCTACACATTAATTATATTTTTGGCTACGGCTGGTTTCCCAGTTGCCATTTCTAAATTTGTTTCTGAAAGTTTGGAAAAAAATAACGAAGCAGAAGCATTTCAGATATTAAAAGTTTCCTGTATCATTTTATTTTTGTCTGGATTGCTTTTTTTTTCGCTTCTTTTTTTTGGTGCGCATATCATCGCAAATGCAATTGATAATGAGCATACGATCATGGCAATTCAAAGCATTTCCTTTGCCTTGTTGTTTGCGCCTATAATGTCAGCGTTAAGAGGTTATTTTCAAGGTAAACATAATATGATTCCTACTGCTATATCTCAAGTTATTGAGCAATTTGTTCGAGTATTTATTATGATTATTTTATTGCTATACTTAACCTATAATGGGTATTCTAATGAATGGATCGCTGCAGGGGGGACTTTTGGTTCAACAGCCGGTGCATTAGCTGGATTCATTGTTATGTTTTTCATATGGATGAAGGAAAAAAATCATATTCAAATAGCCAGCACAGAACTTACAATTGGTTCTATGCTGAAATTGAGCAAAAAACTGATTCATTATGCCCTACCTGTATGTTTAGGTTCTATAGTTGTACCTATTCTAGGTATTGTAGATTCTTTCACATTGCCAAGGTTAATAGGGATATATCAGGGACTGAACGAGTCTCATGCAATTGAACAATTTGGGATTTATGCTCGTGGCCTTACTCTTATACAATTAGTTGCTATGATATTTACCTCGGTCTCCGTTGCACTTGTTCCTTTGATGGCAGAACTAAAATTAAAAGGGCACAAGGATAAAATTAAGGTGCAAACTGAATTATCCATACGTTTTACTTGGTTAATTGGAATCGCAGCAAGTTTTGGGTTGTTTTTTTGCATTAAGCCCATTTTAATTATGCTTTTTGAGAATGAACTTGGTGTGTTAAGTGCTTCTATTTTATCGTTTGCGATTGTTTTTAGTGTGTTGAATATTGTGTCTACAAGTATATTACAAGGCTTGGGCTTCCCTTTCATTCCAGCTGTAAATCTTTTGATTGCTACTGGATTAAAAGTAATATTGAATGTATGGTTTGTGTCCCTTTGGGGTATTGAAGGAGCTGCTCTGTCCACTGTATTCGCTTTTGTTGCGGCAAGTATTTTAAATTTGATAACATTATATAGAAAAACGGCATTTTCAATTAAGTTTTCAAATTATTTTATAAAACCGATTTTTTCCATTGTCATTATGGGAATATCCATATACATCATCTATTTTGGACTTCAATTTATTTTTGATCATATAGCACAAGGATTAGAGTATAGATTGAGTGCTACCATTATCTCATTATTTGCTGTGAGTTTTGGTGCAATGACATATTTAATCAGTATATTTGTCTCACGTACGATCAGTGAGGATGATTTGTCTCATATGCCAAGTTTGAGCAATAAGATAAGTCCTTTACTTACTAAAATTAAAATGAGGAAGTGAAACGATGTCGCTATCCATCACTATTGTAGGTTTAGGCTCTGGGGACGAGAATCAACTGAGCCTAGGCGTTTGGCGGGTAATTCAACAATCTGAACAGCTTTATTTAAGAACAAAACAACACCCAGTCGTGCAATTTTTAGAGCACAATCAAGTTGCATTCCAGTCTTTCGATCATTTATATGAATCATATGATTCATTCCCTGAAGTATATAAAGCCATAGTCTCTGAATTGACACAGACCGTATTGTCTAATAAAAAAGATGTTGTTTATGCTGTGCCTGGACACCCCATGCTTGCTGAGTCAACAGTTCAAATGTTAAAAGAAGAATGTGATCAAACAAATATACAATTACATATCTTGGGTGGAGAAAGCTTTTTGGATCAAACATTTTTAAGGTTTGGGTTTGATCCGATTGACGGATTTCAACTGTTAGATGCTTCTGAAATGAAAACGTCCATGCTGCAGCCGCAGCTTCATACTATTATTGCACAGGTTTATGATTCTTTTGTTGCTTCAGATGTAAAATTAACACTTATGGAAGTATATCCTGATGATTATGAAATTGTGGTAGGTCACGCACTTGGCGTTGCTGGACAGGAGAAAATTGAAAAAATCCCATTATATGAATTAGACCATGATCAACAGTATGGCAATCTATCACTTATATGGGTGCCAAAAAACTCGGATGAATCGTTATTAAATAAAAGTTTTGAACGACTGCGAGAGGTAGTAAGGATTTTAAGAAGTCCTGAAGGTTGTCCATGGGATCAGGAACAAACACATCAAAGCATACGCAAAAATTTAATTGAAGAAACTTATGAGGTGCTAGAAACCATTGATGAACAGGATTCGGAAGCGATGTGTGAAGAGCTTGGAGACCTCTTAATGCAAGTAATGTTGCATGCACAGATGGAGGAGGAACTGGGCAGCTTTACAATTGATGATGTTGTTTCTGGATTGAATGAAAAGTTAATCCGCAGGCATCCTCATGTGTTTGGAGACAAAGCAGCAGACAATTCAGAAGAAGCTTTGCGGAATTGGGAGCAGATGAAAAAGGAAGAAAAGTTGAAAAAAGGAATTGATGTTGATAATATATCTATATTATCAAGTGTCCCGAGTGGTATGCCAAGCTTGATGAAAGCATTGGAATATCAAAAAAGAGCTGCTAAAGTAGGATTTGATTGGGATAATATAGATCAAGTTTTTGAAAAAGTAATGGAAGAATTAAATGAATTGAAAGAAGAGCTTCAAACTTCCAACCATCCTGAACGAAAAAAAGAAGAGCTGGGTGATTTAATATTTTCATTTATTAATCTAGCTCGGTTTTTAAAGATGGATCCTGATGAAGCGATAAGTATAGCAAATCAAAAGTTTTTTGCAAGATTTTCATTTATTGAGCAAGAGTTACGTTTAAGAGGAAAAAAAATTGACCAAACTAATATATTAGAAATGGAAAAATTATGGCAGGAAGCAAAGCAAAAATTTTCTAAAAAATAGTCCATTAGTATTATATTTAAAAAAAATTAACTTTGCAGCAGGATTTTCCTTCACAATAAAGAATTAGTTAAACCGGGTTAAGTTAACTACAAAAATTGATAGGCGTATATTATTAGGAGGTACTTAAAATGAACAAAGCTGATTTAGTTAGCAATATTTCAGAAAAAAGTGGATTATCAAAAAAGGATGTTGAAACAGTTCTTAACGGATTTCTTGGTGAAGTAACTAGTGCGTTAACTGCTGGAGATAAAGTTCAGCTTATTGGATTTGGTACATTTGAAACTCGTAAACGTGCGGGTCGTGTTGGACGTAATCCTCAAACAGGTAAAGAAATTACAATTCCTGAAACTGTAGTACCAGCATTTAAGGCGGGTAACAAACTTAAAGAAGCAGTAAAATAATGCGGTTAGACAAATTTCTTAAAGTTTCACGACTCATAAAACGTCGAACGGTGGCTAAAGAAGTAACTGACCAAGGAAGAGTTTGGATCAATGGGAAAGTTGCTAAAGCAAGCAGTTCGATAAGAGTAAATGATGAACTAACCATTCATTTTGGACAAAAAACGGTGACAGTTCGTATTCATAAAATTTCGGAAACATCTCGAAAAGACGAAGCGAATGAAATGTATACTGTATTAAAAGAAGAAATGAATAAATCAAAAGATGATATTTTTTAAGAAAAGGAGACTGATTTTTTAATTAGTCTCTTTTTGATAACTTAAAAATGTATAAGTTTTCAAATTTCAACCGCCAACCTTCAACAAAACATCACTACTCCCCTCAAGATATCATTCCCTAGTAATTTTATGTTCTAAAACTCAAATCTTCCCCATATGGTAATGGTAGAAGGGGGGTACATGCTATGAAGGAGCAAACAGGTCAGAAAAGACAAGAGATAAAAATGCTAAATAGAAAACTTCTTGAAATTTCAGGTGTAAAGAATGTTGAGAGTTTTGATAGTCAAGAGTTCTTATTGGACACAGAGTATGGATTTTTAACTGTAACAGGTGAGGATTTACATATCAAAAACTTAAACCTAGAACAGGGTTTAGTTGCAATAGAAGGAAGGGTAAACACTACCGCATATTTAGACGCTACCAGCTCAAAATCTAGAGGGATTCTTAGCAAATTATTCAAGTGAACCTTTCCGATCAATTTATTACTTTGATAACGATGATCGTAAGCGGGATGATGTTGGGGGTTATATTTGATATATACCGTGTTGTAGCGTCACAATTTCATTTTCGTCGTTGGCTTATTTCTTTGTTGGATGTTGTATATTGGATCTTATCAACCTTGTTTGTTTTCCGCATGTTGTATTTAAGCAATTCGGGTGAGGTTCGTTTCTATATTTTTATTGGATTAACGGTTGGAGTTATCTTTCACTATGTTTATTTTAGTTCAATAACGATAAAAATAATACTAATCTGTATCAAGGTAGTAAAAAATCTAATTCGCATTATCATTAAACTATATTATATCTTCATCATTGCTCCTCTTAAATTTATTTATAGATGTTTACTTATTTTATTAGGTATAATTATGGCTATCTCTATTTTCCTCTGCAAAATTATGTTACAATTATTGTATCCGTTCTGGAGGATTTTAAAGTGGTTGCTTAAACCGTTTACAGTGTTTATACTAAAATGGATACATCCTATTATAAAAAGATTTAGGAAACGATAAGATGGGTTAAAAGCAAACTTGGGGGATTAAAGATGAATGAACGTCAAGCTCAAGAAACAAAACGTAATAAAGGGTTTAAAAGACGATTCAAATTATTGATGGTCATTTTATTTTCCTTTATAGGCTGGGCGACAATGACGATATGGAACCAAGTTCAGGTACTGGACGAAAAAAGTGAGCAGCTTGGACTTCTTGAAGCGGAATTAGAAGAAACAAAAAAATTGAATGAAGAATATAACGATGAAATCACACGTTTACAGGATTCTGAATATATTGAACAAAGGATTCGATCTGATTTACAAATGACTCAAGAAGATGAAACACTTTTAATACTGACAAAGTAATGAGACATCATATGATGGAGAGTAATCACAGTTATTGACTAGGTATACTCTGGATACTATAATACTACTGAAAGTACCTATATATGCAGAAGTATTACTGAGATGTTTCACCATCGGTGATTTTCTTATAACTTAAGAATTTATAAATTTTCAAGTTCTAAGTTTCAACAAAAACTACCTCTAAAGAAACTCGGTGACATTTCCGAGAAACTCCTTTAGGAGTTTTTGTTCTAACATAAGAATTTATAGTTTTTCAAATTCAATGTTTCAACAAAGGCTAAGAGCTTTTGTTCTATTTTTAAGGGAGGAACAATTTATTTTATGTCAATTGAAGTAGGCACCAAGTTACAAGGTAAAGTTACTGGTATAACAAATTTTGGAGCTTTTGTGGAATTATCTGAGGGAGTCACTGGACTAGTACACATTTCAGAAATTGCAGATAATTTCGTGAAAAGTGTAAGTGATCATCTAAAAGTAGATGATATTGTTACTGTGAAAGTGATTGAAGTGAAGGATGGTAAAATAGGATTATCAATTCGTAAGGCTGTAGATAAGCCCTCACAACCACAGAGAGGTGCACAAAAGGGACCACAGCAAAGAGGTGCTCGAAATAAACCCAAAAAATTAAACCTTTCCTTTGAAGATCAAATGGTAAAGTTTTTAAAAGACAGTGAAGAACGTATGTCTTCCTTGAATCAAAAAAAGAATGACAGACGTGGAAGAAAAGGTGCTAAACGTTCTTAAATAAATATATAACGGTAAATTTATAAAAAAGTGCTTTCAACAGCACTTTTTTATTTCTTTTTTTGGTTATTGTGTATTTATCGACACGATAAGATATGAAATAAATATGAATGATGAATGAATTTGCAATTATACGGGGACCTGATTTGAAATCAGGTTTTTTTTGTCGATTTTTTTTTTGAAACTACCACCTCATTTTGACAAACTTTCTAGTAGATACCTAATATACTAGAGACACTTATCTCAATATAGGTGGTGCGAACCTTTGTTAAAATCCTTTTTCCCTCCAACCCATTTAAAATCTAAAAAGAGCGATACGATGAAATTGTCATGGTTAAACATAGCTAGAGATTTCGTAGTAGATTTTTTAAAAAACCAACAGGTAACGATATTATTGCTGGTTATGGCATTTTTATTAGGACGTGCAGTAATTTTAGAGCAGTTTTCTCCTTTTGCTATAGCTTATTTTGGTGTCTTATATTATTTGCGTAAGGACTTGGTTTATTGGATAGGATTATTCTTGATTGTAGGTGGAATATCATCATCTTATATGGTTTCGAATGCGATTATTATTCAAATTTTAGTTTTTTATTTTCTACAAAAAGGGTTTGAGAAGGTAGATAAAAGAGATTTATCTTACATACCTATGATTGTATTTTTAACTTGTTTCTTTGTTCACTTTTTTCATCTCTTCTTGTTTAAAGGTTTTACATGGTATGGTGGAATGTTTGTTGTAGTTGAATCCGTTTTAACTTTTATTTTATCGCTGATTTTTATTCAAGCCATATCCGTTTTTACAGTGACGAAAAAAAAATATCAGTTAAAAAATGAGGAGGTAATTTGTTTAACCATATTAATTGCCTCTGTCATTACAGGTGCGACAGGGTGGTTTATTGCTGATATTTCAGTTGAGCAAATGATGTCCAGATATCTTGTGTTATTATTCGCATTTGTCGGAGGAGCATCATTAGGTGCCTCGATTGGAGTTGTATCGGGCATCATCCTTAGCTTAGCAAATATAAATGCTGTTCATCAGATTAGTTTATTGGCTTTTTCTGGTTTACTAGCAGGTTTGGTGAAAGAGGGTAAGAAATTGGCTGTAGCTGCTGGGATGTTGCTTGGGACTTCTATCTTGGCGATGTATAACAGTGAACAAACTGAAATTCTTGTATCTATTTGGGAAACCCTAGCTGCAATTATATTGTTTTTCATAACTCCAAAAAGTTTAATCCAAGCTATCTCCAAATATATACCTGGGACAAAAGAACATGTCAAAACTCAGGTTGATTATGCGAAAAAGGTGAGAGAATTAACGGCCCAAAGAGTAGGGCAATTTTCTGAAACTTTTCGTCAGCTATCAAGCAGTTTTGTGCAATTGGGTGAAGCTGAAAAAAAGGATGGTCGTGAGGAGAAAATAGGCCTGCTTTTAGATTCTGTAGCAGGACAAACATGTCCTACTTGTTGGAGACAAAAGCAATGTTGGGGTGAGAAGTTGAATCAAACTTATCATTATATGAATGACATGATGATTCAAATCGAAAACAATCCGAAAATCAGTAAAAAAGATATGCCAATAGAATGGAAAAACAGCTGTGTGAAAACGGAACAAATGTTAGAAATTATGAAAAATCAATATGGTTTGTTTAAACAAGATATGAGATGGGAGCAGCAAATGAAAGACAGCCGGCAAATTGTAGCTGATCAGCTTATAGGTGTATCCAAAGTGATGGAAGATCTTGCAGATGAAATTAAAAGAGAGGGACAAGAATTAAACCTGCAAGAGGAACAAATACGTTATGCTTTAGAAGAACTGGGGTTGTCTATCTACAGTGTGGATATCATAAGTTTGGATCAAGGCAATGTAGAAATTGAGATGGTTCATCAATATACAAGAGGTTTCGATGAAAGCCGGAAAATTATCGCCCCTCTATTGTCCAATATTCTAAGTGAAAACATAGCAGTGTTAAAAGAGGAATCTGTTAAAGAAGGTTATTATGTAGTCACTTTTGCCTCCGCTAAACAATATGAAGTCATTACAGGTGCAACAGAAGTGGCAAAGGGTGGAGAGCTGCTTTCAGGTGATAACTATAGTGTTTCGGAATTGGGAAACGGAAAGTTTGCTGTCTCAATAAGTGACGGGATGGGGAATGGAATACGAGCTCATAAGGAAAGCAGAACAGCGATTAATATTCTTGAGCAATTACTTCAATCGGGAATGGATGAGAAGCTTGCCATAAAGTCAGTAAATTCTGTGTTGTTCTTACGTTCAACAGATGAGATGTTTGCAACGATTGATGTGGCGTTAATAGATTTATATACAGCCAAAACAACCTTTTTAAAAATTGGTTCTACACCCAGCTTTATTAAAAGAGGGGATGAGGTCATCATCATTTCAGAAAATAATTTGCCGGTTGGTATTTTACATGAAATTGATGTAGATCTTATAGAGATGCAAATGCAGCCAGGAGATATTTTAATTATGATGAGTGATGGGATTTATGATGCTCCGGGATTGGTGAATAATAAAGAGCTTTGGATGAAGCGGAATATACAAAGCATGCAGACTGATGATCCTCAGGAAATTGCAGATTGTTTATTTGAAACGGTTGTCCGTCGAAATCATGGTGAAATTACGGATGATATGACCGTTGCTGTTGCAAGGCTTGATCAGCATATACCTGAGTGGTCTACTTTTAGATGGACGGGTCAAACTCAAATTGAAAGACCCTCAAAAACCGTAGGATAATAGGTTGTTAGGAAAATAAGTTTTAAACCTTTAAAAGATGGGAATAATATAAAGTAATTTAAATTATTTCTATTAATCTATTAATTTTGGAGGTTTGATCATATGGTTCAGCAAATTATTGTCATTACTGATGGTTGTTCGAATGTAGGTGTGGATCCAGTAACAGCAGCAGCGCTTGCTCGAGAAGAGAATATTATTGTTAATGTAATAGGAGTAGTAGATGAAGGGGATATCGGGTTACGCGGAACTAGAGAAATTGAAGAAATGGCAGCAGCGGGTGGTGGCATTAGTAAGATTGTTCAATCAAAACAATTAGCTAGGACTGTGCAAATGATGACTCGGAAAACGGTAGTAAATACGATCCAACAAGTAGTTAATGAAGAGCTTGAACAAATTATAGGTTCATCAGCATCTTTAGAGGACTTGCACCCTGATCAAAGAGCAAAGGTTGTTCATGTTATAGAGAATTTAGAAGAGAATATCTCATTGCGGGTAGTTTTACTAGTGGATGCCAGTGCAAGTATGAAACCTAAAATTACTGCGGTTGAAGAAGCAGTTCATGACTTAATGTTAAGTTTGCAAGCTAGAGAAGGTAGAAGCGAGGTTTCATTGTTTCATTTTCCAGGATCAAAAAATAAAAACGATTTTGCTGAGAAGGACTTGGATTGGTCTACGGAATTTGCAATTATGAAGCGTTTATTTTATAAAATAAATATGAGAGGTGCAACACCAACCGGTCCTGCACTATTAAAAGTGATTGAATATATGAGTCAAAAACAATCCATAAATGATATTAAAGTGTTGGACAAAGCTGCAGAGGCTGACAAAGAGGGTGCGATGTTAAGTGATTACATCGTCTAATGATATTCCAAAACTTGTTCTGCATCCTGGTTTTAAAGTGATTGGGAAATGGAGTGGAAACTCGTATACAATTCAACGTTTACTAGGTGAGGGTACAAGTGGTAAAGTTTATTTAGTAAAGTGCAATCAGAAATGTTTCGCTTTAAAGGTAGGACTAGATGATCTTAGTCTTCAGTCCGAGATTAATGTTTTGAAAAAGGTCAATGAAGAACTTGGTTCATCGGAAAGAATTTTTGTAGAATCTGATGATTTTGAGCTTCAGGGAGATGTTTTCCCTTATTATATTATGAAATATATTCAAGGGGTGGACGCTAAAACCTATATCCAAAGGAATGGATATCAGTGGTTCTATTTGATTGGAATGAATATTTTAAATCAATTGCAACAATTACATAAGAAAAATTGGATTTTTGGTGATATAAAAGTTGAAAATATGATCGTTTCTGATTATGGTAGTGTGACTCTGATAGATTATGGAGGGGTAACGGCCAAAGGACGTTCTGTAAAGCAATTTACAGAAATTTATGATCGTGGATATTGGGGAAAAGGGAATAGGAAGGCAGATGAAGCGTATGATCTTTTTTCCTTTGCTATCTTATGTTTGATATTGATGGATTCTATCTCCCTTTCAGAAATAAAGTCAGAACAAAAAAAAGGTGCTTATTTACTAAAAAGAGCAAAAATGAATCCAAGCTGCAAACACATGATTCCCTTTTTTGAAAAAGCCATTTATGGAAAATTTCAATCAACTGGACATGCTTGTGACGAATGGAAAAAACTAATGTACGGTGCTGGTTTTGAACAGTCAAAATCAATAATTTTACCATGGTTGGAGCCCGCATTAGCTTCTTCCATTTTTGTATTTCTTCTGACGTTGTATTTAAGCTTTATGCACTAAAGCAAAATACATAGAAAGCGCATCTAAAAAATCAGCCAAGAGGAGTGGCATATGGATTTAATTCAAAACGTTGAAAAAACCATTAAACATGAGCAATTATTTGAAATGGGAGAAACAATTGTAGTAGCATTATCAGGTGGTCCTGATTCAGTAGCGCTTCTTCATATGCTGCATACCTTATCGTCAAGATGGAAATTCAAGTTGATTGCAGCCCATGTCAATCATCAGTTTCGTGGGTCTGAAGCAGATCAGGAAGAGCAAATGGTACAGAAATGGTGTAATGTTCTACAAATCCCTTGTGAAATTGGAAGAATTAATGTGCCTGCATATATTGAACAATCAGGGAAAAATGCTCAGGCTGCTGCGAGGGAAAAAAGGTACGATTTTTTATTTGAGATGGCTAATGCATACAATGCGAATAAAATTACATTAGCTCATCATGCAGATGATCAAGCAGAAACAATATTGATGCGGATCATACGTGGTACCGGTCCGGATGGATTAGCAGGCATTTCAATGAAAAGAACAGAGAAAAAAGTGCAACTTATACGACCTTTATTACGTATATACAAATCAGAAATTATTTTATATTGTCAACAAAATCATTTGAATTACACAAAAGACAGCAGTAATGAACAAAGGAAGTATTTTAGAAATGAGGTCAGACTAGATGCCATTCCATTTTTAAAAAAATACAATGGAAGATTAGAGCAGTCTTTAAATCGACTTGGAGAAATGATGTCCGTGGAACAAGGTTTTATGGAGATAGAAACAGAACGTTGTTTTAAAAGGCTTGTAAATAAAAATGAGCATGGTTTTTATTTTTCAAGAAAGTCATTTATTTCCCTTCACATTGCTTTACAAAGAAGACTGATTAAACTAATATTAAGTTATCTTTGTTCAAAGTCCTACTCATTTGAATTTAAGATGATTGAGATGTGCAGAAACGCAATAGAACAAAATAATACAACCACGATGAAGCTGGATGTTAGTGAACAGATTGATTTCATAAGAGAGTATGACCAGATTTTACTTACAAATCAAAAACGAAAAGAAGTAGAACGCTTTTGTTATACGGTTGAAGAAGATACAAATCAGATCGAAGTTTTTGAATCTATGGCTTCCTTGGGATTTTCAACCATTTCTCAAAGCAACACAAATCAAAATACAGCTAGATTACATACTGAAGTTATTTTTGATAAGAATCAACTTGCATATCCATTATCAGTCCGAAATCGGAGACCAGGGGATAGGATAAAATTAAGAGGATTAAATGGAACTAAAAAAGTAAAAGATATTTTCATTGATGAAAAAGTTCCTCCATTAGAAAGAGAAAAAATTCTACTTTTGGTTGATGCCAATCAGCAAGTGTTATGGATTCCAGGCATTCGCGTTTCCAGCCATGCCCAAGTGAATGAAAAGACTTCAAGTATATTACATATTACTTTCAAAAAATCCATACTTTAAATTATAGGAGGTTACATTTTTGCATAACGATATAAAACAGGTTTTATACAGCGAAGAGCAAATACAAGAAAAAATTAATGAACTAGGCGAAGTGATCACCCGAGACTTCAAAGGTAAAAATCCGTTAGTGATTTGTGTTTTAAAAGGTGCTTTTATCTTTATGTCTGATTTGGTGAAAAAGATTGATATTCCATTAGAAATTGATTTTATGGCAGTTTCTAGTTATGGGCAGTCAACGAAATCTTCTGGTGTTGTAAAAATCATAAAGGATTTAGATGTACCTGTTGAAGGCAGAGATGTTTTAATTGTAGAGGATATTATTGATAGCGGACTAACATTAAGTTATTTAGTTGAAATACTAAAGGGTCGAAACGCTTTATCCACTACTATTGTTACATTGTTTGACAAACCAGCTGGAAGGACAGTGGACTTGGAAGTTGATTATAAAGGTTACATACTTCCAAATGAGTTTGTTGTTGGATACGGCTTGGACTATGCGGAAAAATATCGTAATCTTCCTTATTTAGGAATTCTAAAAAATGAAGTTTATTCACAGTCTTAGTGGTTAAGTTGTGAATGAAAGTCAGGATATGTTAAAATAGACAAGTGTGCTTGTAGAGGAGGTAGGGGATGAAAAATCGATTCATTCGCAACACTGGATTTTATTTATTAATCTTTTTAATTATTATTGGTATTGTTCGATTCATTAGTGGTCAAAACGAACAGGTAGAAGTTTTGAATTACACTCAATTTGAAGAGCAATTATTAAATAATAATATTCAAGAGGTATCAACACAATTTGAAGGATACGCTTCAAAAATAGAAGGAAAATTTCTCGAACCTATTAGTGAAAATGGATCTGAGAATTTTACTGTTTTTGGTCCGATCACAGACTCGTTTTATCAGCTTTTGACTGAGAACTCAGCAACCGTTGATTTCAAACCAATGGAACAGCCAAGCATATGGGTCACGTTATTAACATCGCTTATCCCATTTATCATTATTTTTATCATATTCTTCTTCTTGCTTAATCAAGCTCAGGGCAGTGGCGGCAAAGTCATGAACTTTGGAAAAAGTAAAGCCCGTTTATATAATGATGAAAAGAAAAAGGTAACATTTAATGATGTAGCTGGTGCAGATGAGGAAAAACAAGAGCTAGTAGAAGTCGTTGAATTTTTGAAAGACCCTAGGAAGTTTTCTAATTTAGGAGCGAGAATACCTAAAGGATTATTATTAGTTGGTCCACCAGGGACAGGTAAAACATTGTTAGCTAGAGCTGTTGCTGGAGAAGCTGGAGTTCCTTTCTTTTCCATCAGTGGTTCCGATTTTGTAGAGATGTTTGTAGGTGTAGGTGCTTCTCGTGTGCGTGATTTATTTGAAAATGCGAAGAAAAATGCACCTTGTATTATTTTCATTGATGAAATTGATGCTGTAGGTCGTCAGCGTGGAGCAGGTCTTGGGGGAGGACACGATGAGCGTGAACAAACCTTAAACCAACTTTTAGTTGAGATGGATGGTTTCGGTGCAAATGAAGGGATTATTATCGTTGCAGCTACGAACAGACCGGATATTTTAGATCCAGCACTTTTACGTCCTGGCCGGTTTGATAGACAAATAACAGTAGATCGCCCTGATGTAAAAGGTCGTGAAGCAGTATTAAAGGTACATGCTCGTAATAAACCGATTGCAAAGGATGTTAACCTTGAAACGCTAGCGCGTTATACTACAGGTTTCACTGGAGCAGATCTAGAGAATTTATTAAATGAAGCGGCACTCATTGCAGCTCGTAGAAATCGAAAAGATATTAGTATGAGTGAATTGGATGAAGCTTTTGATCGCGTAATTGTTGGTACAGAAAAGAAAAGCCGTGTGATCAGTGACAAAGAAAAACGCACGATTGCTTATCATGAAGCAGGACACACTATTATAGGCTATTTTGTTAGAAATGCTGACATTATGCATAAGGTTACAATCGTTCCGAGAGGACGCGCTGGTGGTTATGCGATGATGATCCCTAAGGATGGGGAAGACCGCATGTTGAACACAAAGAGCGAACTTTTAGATCGAGTAACAGGTTTGCTTGGTGGACGGGTAGCAGAGGAATTATTCATTGGTGAAATCGGTACTGGTGCTTATGATGACTTTAAGAAAGCAACTGGAATCGTTAGAGCAATGGTTATGGAATATGGAATGAGTAAGTTAGGTCCGATGCAATTTGGTCAGACTCAAGGACAGGTATTTTTAGGAAGAGATATTGGCCATGAGCAGAACTATAGTGACGCTATTGCTTATGAAATTGATCAAGAAATGCAGAATATGATTCAAAGTCGTTATGATCAAGCGAAAGAAATTTTAAGCAAGCATGAAAAAGAAGTTCATCTTATTGCTAAATCTTTGTTAAATCTAGAAACTTTAGATAAAGATCAAATTACAGAAATTATTGAAGAAGGAAAGATCCTAGAGATCAAACCAGGAGATAGTAAAACAGATCCTGTTAAAACAAACCCTCAAGAGAATGAGGAAGATGTAAAAGTAAACATTCAAAAACAAGATGGTCAGGACGATTCCAATAAACTGAAATTTGATAAAAAAGATGATGAAAAGTCATAAGATGCACGTTCTAATATAGAAGTTAAGATCAAAATCCGAGAGTGTTTTAAACACTCCCGGATTTTTTTATTTCTTATTTATTGTTGACACAACGATTCAGGTTGTGTAAATTAGTTGTAAAATTTGATTTAGTAAAGTAACATGGTTTTAAACATAATAAATTTAAGTAAAATGCTCGCATTTATTTGTTCATTTTTTCACAAAGTCATATAGAGGGGTGTATGTGAATGGAAGCGTTGGCTTTAGAAAGAAAGGCAGAACGCAATCAACAGTTAAAAGAAAGGCTGCTTGAACTTAAAAAGGAAAGAAATGCAATCATATTAGCACATTATTATCAAAGAGATGAAATACAAGAAGTAGCAGATTTTCGTGGAGACTCATTTTTGCTAGCTCAAAAAGCGGCTGAAACAGATGCAGATGTCATTGTTTTTTGTGGTGTTCATTTTATGGGAGAAAGTGCAAAAATTTTAGCTCCTGATAAAACGGTCATCATACCTGATGAAAGAGCGGGTTGTCCGATGGCTGACATGGTGAATGTTGAGGGGTTGCGAGAATTAAAACAGAAGCATCCTAATGCAACTGTAGTAACCTATATTAATTCATCAGCAGAAATTAAAGCTGAAACAGATATTTGCTGTACATCTGCAAATGCTGTAAAAGTGATTCAATCTTTAGATACGGATGAAATTATATGGGTACCGGATAAAAATTTAGGTCATTATGTATCACAGTTTACAGATAAAAACATGATACTTTGGGAAGGTTATTGCAACACTCACGATATGTTAACTGTAAAAGATGTAGAGGAAATGAAAGCCAAATACCCTGATGCAGAATTTGTTGTCCATCCAGAATGTAGACCAGAAGTTGTAGAAATG
The DNA here is from genome assembly GCF_030730905.1 of Chengkuizengella axinellae. Lineage (GTDB taxonomy): Bacteria > Bacillota > Bacilli > Paenibacillales > KCTC-33759 > Chengkuizengella > Chengkuizengella axinellae. The sequence goes on from NZ_JAVAMP010000021.1 coordinate 39,885, forward strand.
GCTGATTTCGTGGGAAGTACAACGGGTATTTTAAAATATTGTAAAGAATCAGATTGTCAGGAGTTTATTGTTGGTACAGAGGATGGAACCGGTTATCAGCTTCGATTAGATAGTCCAGATAAGAAATTTCATTTTGCTACGAAGTTTCTTGTTTGCCCCAATATGAAAGTGAATAATTTGAAAAAATTAGTTCGCTGTTTAGAGGATATGAAACCACAAATTTATGTTCCGCCTCATATTTCAGAAAAAGCAAAATTATCATTAGAGCGCATGCTTCAAGTTAAATAATAGTCCATTTTTATGATGGCTTTCCCGCAAAAGTAAAAGTTTAATTTACAACGCTTTACTTCACTTTTGTGGGTTTCTTTTTATAACTACTTTTCGGGGACACCCCAGAATCAGAAATAGGTATTGCACAAGATCTTTCAGGGATTCTGGCAGGATTTTTTGTTATGCGTTAATCTATATGAAAAGAACAGGTGATAAAAATTGATACCTCAATATTTAGTTGATTTTTCTTTAAAAGAATTGCCACAAATACATACAGATGTGATCGTGATTGGCTCGGGTATTGCTGGTTTATTCACAGCAATAAAGGCAAGCAAAGAGAATGATGTTATCATGATTACGAAAAAAACATTATTAGACAGTAACACTCGTTATGCACAAGGTGGAATTGCAGCTGTGATGACAGAGAAGGACTCCCCGGCTTATCACAGACAAGACACTTTAATTGCAGGTGCAGGTTTATGTGCTGTAGATTCAGTTAATGTTCTTGTACACGAAGGACCAGATGGTGTAAAGGACTTAATGAGATTAGGAACTCAGTTTGATGAAGAAGATGGAGAAATTGCTCTAACTAAAGAAGGAGCTCACAGTAGAAGACGTATATTGCATGCACACGGAGATGCTACAGGTGCAGAAATTGTTCGAGCTTTATCCGAACAGGTCAGAGATAGGGATAATATCGAGATGTGGGATGACCATTTTGTAATTGACTTAATTACGAATGATGGTGAATGCTGCGGTGCCCTTGTTCAAAAACCAGATGGTGAGCGTGTTTTTATTCAAGGCAAAGCAGTTGTTTTGTGCACTGGCGGTTCAGGACAACTATATAGATATACTACAAACCCAACTATTGCAACTGGGGATGGGGTGGCAATGGCTTACAGAGCTGGTGCGCTCATAAAAGACATGGAGTTTATTCAATTTCATCCAACTGCCTTGTATTATCCTGGAGCTCCACGTTTTTTAATTTCTGAAGCAGTTAGGGGAGAAGGAGCTGTTTTAAGGAATATTAAAGGAGATCGTTTTATGGATCAATATCATGCACAACTTGAGCTGGCACCGCGTGATGTAGTTGCTAGAGCGATCGTGAGTGAAATGGCAAAAACAAATTCTACATTTGTATATTTAGATATTTCCCATGAATCTCCTGATTTAATTAAACATCGATTCCCTACAATTTACCAATTTTGTTTAGACTATGGGTTGGATTTAACGGTAGATTGGATTCCAGTAGCCCCAGCAGCGCACTATATGATGGGTGGAGTGAAGACAGATCTAAATGGTGAAACCTCGGTTAAAAGATTGTTTGCTTGTGGTGAAGTCTCATCGACAGGTGTACATGGAGCCAACCGTTTAGCAAGTAATTCTTTATCTGAGGCCATTGTTTTTGGAAGAAGAATAGTAAATCAAATTAATTGTCTGTGTCCTTTAACAAACACGCAAAATATTGAAGTAACGATTGAACGGAAACAAAATACACAGGCTATGGTGGAAAGACGATTGAAGTTGCAAAAGATCATGTTGAGATATGTAGGTTTAAAAAGATCTTTAAAAGGAATTGAAAAAGGGATTATAGAATTAAAACGTCAATTGCCTATCTTTGAAACACAACTTACCAAGTTGGAGGAATTTGAGTTTGTAAATTTACTGACTTGTGCCATGCTGACGGCTGAAGGGGCAAAAATAAGAGAAGAAAGCCGTGGGGCACACTATAGGGAAGATTTTCCTGAAAGAGATGAGATCGTTTGGCGAAAGCATATACTGCATCATCGTGACCTAGGTATAGTGGAGGAGTGTATTGAAAATGATTGAAGGAAGTATGGATAGAATAAAGGAGAATATAGAAGCATGGCTTAAAGAGGATATTGGTACTGGTGATGTGACAAGCATTTCCACCATTCCAGCAGAACATCAATCCATTGGGTATATTCATGCTAAAGAAATGGGAATGTTGGCTGGTTTGCCAATCGCGAAACTTGTCTTTGAAATTGTAGATCCCAATATTATTTTTAGTGAACAAGCTGTTGAAGGATCCATATTGAATAAAGGCGACACTATAGCAACAGTAGAAGGGAACACAAGAAACATCTTGATAGGCGAAAGATTGGCGCTTAACCTAATGCAGCGACTGTCTGGGATAGCAACTAAAACCAATCAGTATGTAAAAGAATTAAACAACATTCCTGTTAAAGTTGTAGATACAAGAAAAACAACTCCAGGGCATCGAGTTTTAGAAAAATATGCAGTTAAAGTGGGTGGGGGCTTCAACCACCGTATGGGTTTATACGATGCTGTCATGATTAAAGACAATCATATTAAGGCAACAGGTAGTATTAAAAAGGCGATTGAAGCAGCTAGAAATCAGGTTCCGCATACGATGAAAATTGAAGTTGAGATTGAGAAAATGACTGAAATAGAGGAAGCATTGGCAGCGGACATTATTCTGTTAGATAATATGTCTATAGATACACTGACTGCATGTGTAAATCAAATTAAAGCTAAATCTCCACACATTATTTTAGAAGCTTCTGGAGGTATTACGCTTGAAACAATTCGAGGAGTGGCTTTAACAGGAGTAGACGTCATCTCCGTAGGCGGATTAACAACTTCTGTGAAAAATTTAGATATCAGCTTAGATTTAAATGAAAAGAAGGTGATTGTCCAGTGATATTTGTGATTGATGTTGGAAACACCAATATTGTATTGGGGTTATTTGAGGATAAAAAATTGCTTCATCATTGGAGATTGAGCACCAATCGTTCGGCAACTGCTGATGAATACGGTATTATGGTACATAATTTATTTTCTCATGCTCATATTCATAAGGAACAAATCGAAGGTATTATCATCTCATCTGTTGTTCCTCCTTTAATGCACGTACTGGAAACTTTATGTACAAAATATTTGAATAAAGCCCCGCTTATTGTTGGTCCTGGCATTAAAACAGGGTTAAACATCCGATATGAAAACCCTAGAGAGGTTGGTGCAGATCGGATAGTAAATGCCGTTGCAGGAATTGAGTTGTACGGTGCGCCCCTTATCATTGTTGATTTTGGAACAGCAACTACCTTTGATTATATTGATGAAAAATCGCAATATATAGGAGGACTCATTGCTCCAGGGATAGGAATATCTACTGAGGCCTTGTATCAAAAGGCAGCTAAACTACCTAGAATTGAGTTAGTTAAACCTAAACATGTTGTTGGGCGAAATATGGTGACCTCTATGCAAGCTGGTATCGTTTTTGGTTATGCTGGACAAGTTGATGGAATAGTGGAGAGAATTCAAGAGGAATTTAGCACTAAACCAAATATTATTGCTACTGGTGGCTTGGCTGAATTAATATCCAATGAATCGAAAACGATCCGATCTATCAATTCTTTATTGACTCTAGAGGGCTTGCGCATTATTTATGAACGTAATCAAACATCATCTTAGGAGGAATGAACATAATGAATGATTATCTAATTCGTGGCACAGCTATGGACGGTAAAGTACGTGCATTTGCTGTGAATACTACTGAACTTGTAGAAGAGATACGACAAAGACAAGAGTCTTGGCCCACTGCTACGGCGGCATTAGGAAGAGCTGCTACTGTAGGAGTCATTATGGGTGCAATGTTAAAAAACGAAGAAAAATTAACGATTCAAATTAAGGGGAATGGCCCTATGGGTCAAATCGTTGTGGATGCAAATGCTCATGGAGAAGTGCGTGCTTATGCAGACCATCCCCAAGTTCAAATGCCAAGCAATGCTCAAAACAAACTTGATGTAGCCGGTGCTGTTGGAAGAGAAGGCAGCATTTTTGTAACTAAGGATTTAGGGATGAAGGAGCCATATAGAGGCAGTATTCCTATAATATCTGGAGAATTAGGTGAGGATTTCACTTATTATTTTGCTAAGTCAGAACAAACTCCTTCAGCTGTTTCTGTAGGTGTACTAGTGGAAAAAGAAATGTCTGTTAAAGTAGCTGGTGGGTTTGTTATTCAATTGCTCCCAGGGTTAAGTGACGATGAAATTACTGAGATTGAGCAAAAGCTAGGTCAAATAAAACCTATGACAGAATTGTTGGAAGAGAATAAATCATTAGAGCAAATTTTGCAAGAAATCCTTCCCTCAGTTCAAATTTTGGATCAAATGGATGTAAAATTTAAATGTCATTGCAGCAGGGAAAAAGTGGAAGGGACATTAGTCAGTCTAGGTGAAGAAGAGCTAAATAAAATAATAGAAGAAGATCAGCAAGCAGAGGTCGTTTGTCACTTTTGCAATGAGAAATACCAATTTAATGGAGAAGAATTGAAAAAATTAGTTTCAAAAAACTTTAGTTGATATTGACATTTACAAAGTGAATTGGTACTATTATCTTATAAAACCCACTAATTTAGTCGGAAATAACATTTTAAATATAAATATTTATAAAAACCGGGAGGGACTACAATGTCTAAAATTGTAAATAATATTACAGAAGTAATCGGGAACACGCCTTTAGTTCGTTTAAACCGAGTTGTTCCTGAAGATAGTGCAGAAGTATATGTAAAGTTAGAATTCCAAAACCCAGGAGCGAGTGTAAAGGATCGTATTGCAATCAATATGATTGAATCTGCTGAAAAAGAAGGGAAATTAAAAGCAGGGGATACAATTATTGAACCAACAAGTGGAAACACGGGTATTGGTTTAGCAATGGTAGCAGCAGCAAAGGGATATAAAGCAATCCTTGTGATGCCTGAAACAATGAGTATGGAAAGACGTAATTTATTGCGTGCTTATGGAGCTGAATTAGTTCTTACTCCTGGACCAGAAGGAATGAAAGGCGCGATCAAACGTGCTGAAGAAATTCAAGCTGAGAATCCAAACTACTTTATGCCACAGCAGTTTAACAACCAAGCTAATGTTGAAGTTCATATTGAAACAACAGGTCCAGAAATTGTAGAAGCTATTAATTCTCTAGATGGTCAATTGGATGCATTTATTTCTGGTATTGGAACTGGCGGAACGATTACAGGTGCTGGTCAAGTATTGAAGGAAAACTTCTCAGATGTAAAAGTATTTGCTGTTGAACCGGCAGCTTCACCAATTCTTTCTGGCGGTAAACCAGGACCTCACAAAATCCAAGGAATTGGAGCAGGCTTTGTTCCAGAAATTTTAAACACAGATATTTTTGATGAAGTGATTACTGTAGAAAATGAGCAAGCGTTTGAAACTTCTCGTGAAGTAGCTAAAGCTGAAGGTATCCTAGGTGGTATTTCTTCTGGAGCAGCGATTTTTGCAGCGCTTCAAGTTGCTAAAAAACTTGGAAAAGGAAAAAGAGTTGTAGCGGTTGTTCCAAGTAATGGGGAGCGTTACCTAAGCACACCTCTATACCAATTTGAATAAGTGAATTGAAATTGTTATATCATTTCTTTTATCTCTGATATTATAAAATTACTTTAACAAAAATGAGTCCTTCACAAGAAGGACTTTTTATTTTTATTTAATTCAGATATACTTAAGTATCATTATGAGTTAAATAAAATGAACAAACTCGGGGGGATTAGACGTGATTTTAACCTCTTTAGAGCAATGGAAACAGTGGAAAAGCGAATATACGATGCTTCCCTATGTACAAGCGTTTCCTTTAGCAAACATCGAAGTGTTATCTTGGGAAAAAGCTTGGGAGAGTTCTTCAGATTATGCTTTTGTATTAGAAAGCGGTAAAACAGGGAATTATACCTTCTTAGGTTTACGTCCTTTTTCAACTATATACGGTAAAGATCAAAAAGGTGTCATTTCAGATCAAAACAATAAAACAATCCATGTCCAAGGAAAGCCTTTAGATTTAGTGAAAAATTGGATGAAGGATTATGTTTCTCCTAAAGTAAAGGATGCACCTAAATTTATAGGCGGTTGTGTTGGTTATTGGAGTTATGATGTAATTCGGTCTATTGAAAAAATACCAAATCTATCAGAAGAAGACCTAGAACTTCCAGATTATTATTTTATGATGATGGACGAATTATGGATTATAGATCAAAAGAATGAATGTTTGTATTGCGCAGTTCACACTCCAATATCAACATCTTTTGTTAATGAGGACATCCTCCGAACTATTTATCAAAATGCTTCAGAAAAAGTTCAACAGATGAAAAAAGTCTGGGACGATATCATTACAAGTCAAGAAAATGAACCTGCCAAACAAAGAAAAGAGATCTATGCAGCATCAGTTGGAGAAGAGCAGCTCCATATTGATGTTGAGTCTATTGCCGGAGTTGAGAAGGCTTTTGCAAAAAAAGACTACATGGATGCAGTAAAGAGAATTCAAGAGTATATTGCTCAAGGTGATATCTTTCAAGTGAATTTATCTCTACGGCAAAGCAGGAGGATTAACAGTTCACCTGAAGAACTTTATGAGTGGCTGCGTATTTTAAATCCTTCACCATATATGAGTTATATGAAATGTCCTGAGTTTCATCTTGTTTCTGCTTCTCCAGAATTATTAGTTAAAGTTGAGGACGGCATTGTCAGTACAAGACCCATTGCTGGGACAAGACGCAGAGGAATAACAGATTCGGAAGACAAAAAACTTGCTGAAGAATTAATTATGAATGAAAAAGAACGTGCAGAGCATGTTATGTTAGTGGATTTAGAAAGAAATGATCTTGGTCGAATTTCTACATTTGGCACGGTTAAAGTGAAAGATTTTATGGAGATAGAATACTATTCACATGTCATGCATCTTGTTTCAGAGGTTCAAGGAAAGTTAGCAGAAGGCAAGGATACCTATGATGTTATAGCGGCAACTTTTCCAGGAGGAACGATCACTGGTGCTCCTAAGATTCGGACGATGGAGATCATTGAAGAATTAGAACCTGTAAGAAGAGGTCCTTATACAGGTTCTATAGGCTGGATTGACTATAACGGGAATATGGAATTTAATATTATTATACGTACACTTGTTGTTAAAGATCAGATCGGATACATTCAGGCTGGGGCTGGAATTGTCATCGATTCTGACCCGTACAGAGAATATAAGGAAAGTTTAAATAAAGCCAAAGCATTATGGAAAGCGATACAATACAGTGAATTAATTCATCAGGTGTAAAGGAGGTTTGTAAAGTGATACTTGTTATTGATAACTATGATTCTTTCACTTACAATTTGGTGCAGTATTTGGGTGAGATTGGACAAGAGGTGGTAGTTCATCGGAATGATGAAATTGAACTTTCAAAAATAGAGGAAATGCAGCCAGATCATATTTTGATTTCCCCAGGTCCTTGTACTCCTAATGAAGCGGGTATCAGTTTAAGTTTAATTGATCGTTTTAAAGGTGAAATTCCTATAATGGGAGTATGTTTAGGTCATCAAGCGATTGGACAAGTTTTTGGAGGAGATGTCGTTAGAGCTGAAAAGCTTATGCACGGGAAAGCCTCATCTATTTTTCATGACGGTAAAACGATCTTTGAGAACATTCCATCACCATATACCGCCACTAGATACCATTCATTGATCGTTCGTAGAGATACACTTCCAGATTGCCTGGAAATAAGTGCGGAGACAGAAGCAGGAGAAATCATGGGATTAAGACACAAAGAATACAATATCGAAGGTGTTCAGTTTCATCCAGAGTCTATCATTACAGATCATGGTCTACAATTGTTAAGAAATTTTATTTCCCATACCAATGCAAAGAGAGAACAGAAATGAAAGTTAGTATAAATGGAAAAATTGTAGATGAGAAAGAGGCCGTGATATCTATATTTGATCACGGTTTTCTTTACGGTATGGGGTTGTTTGAGACGTTTCGTACTTATAATGGAAACCCGTTTTTACTTGAAGAACATCTGAGAAGATTGAAAGAAAGCTGTAGTATGATTGGTTTGAAATGGGAATATGATAAAAAACGTGTTTTACAACAAATAAAAGTGCTGCTTATGAGCAACAATTTGAAAGAAGGATATATACGTTATACAGTTACCGCCGGAGTAGGTCATGTAGGTTTGCCTGTGAATTCTTATGATACATACAATGAGATTATATATGTAAAATCCCTTTCTGCACCTAACGACAATTTATATGAAAATGGTAAAGCAATTCAGCTATTAAACATACCCCGGAATACACCTGAGTCTGGCATTCGTTTGAAATCGCTTCATTATATGAATAATATCCTAGGAAAAAAAGAAATCAATGAAACTGCGCAAGATAAAACGGCAGAAGGTTTATTTTTAACCTCAGAAGGTTTTTTAGCAGAAGGAATAGTAAGTAATCTCTTTTTCGTTAAGGATCAAGTTTCATATACCCCGTCCATCGATACAGGGATTTTACCTGGAGTAACAAGAGCAAACATAATATCAAAGCTAAGAAAGTTAGGTATAGAGGTTATAGAGGGTCATTTTAAATGGGAAGATCTGATTTCAGCTGATGAGATATTCATCACCAATTCTATTCAAGAAATTGTTCCCATTACTACGTTGTATGATTTGAATGGGAATGAGATCAAAGTAGGTTCAGGACAAGCAGGGTCCAAAACTAAAGAATGGATTAAAGACTACAGAATGGCTACAGGAGGATACGAATGAGGCAAAATCAATTTATATCAAGATCTAAACCTATTGCTGCCCGTCGTTTAAAATGTGGCAAAAGCTTCATAACGATTGGTGAAAAAACGTTAATCATGGGTATCTTAAACGTAACTCCTGATTCGTTTTCAGACGGAGGAAAATATGTTGATAAGGAAACAGCAGTAACAAGAGCTTTAAAGATGATAGAAGAAGGAGCGGATATCATTGATGTGGGTGGAGAATCTACAAGGCCAGGTGCTGAGACGGTCCCTTTAGAAGAAGAACTTCAGCGAGTGATTCCAATCATAGAAGCGCTTAAAGAAGCCGTTAAGGTTCCTATTTCAATAGATACTTATAAAGCAGAGGTTGCTAAGCAAGCTTTAAAAGCTGGGGCGCATATTGTAAATGATGTGTGGGGATTAAAAAAAGATCGGAATATGGCATCCGTCATTGCCGAATATCAGTGCCCTGTTGTAATCATGCACAATCGAATACAAAAGGGATATCATCATTTCATTCAAGATGTCATATCAGATTTACAGGAAAGTATAAACATTGCTCATCAAGCTGGAATAAATAATGAGCAGATCATTTTGGATCCAGGAATTGGTTTTGCGAAAACCCCTGATGAGAACTTGATATTAATGAATTATCTCAGTGATGTCGTTGCAATGGGATATCCTGTCCTGCTCGGAACATCTAGAAAATCCATGATACGCAATGTCCTTGAGTTGCCGGCTAATGATGTCATAGAGGGAACGGCAGCTACAGTTGTTTATGGCATGATGCAAGGTTGCCAAATCGTACGTGTTCATGATATTAAAGCAATGAAAAGAATCACTGCTATGACAGATGCTATGTTATCAAAGACGGAGTAAAGGAGCTGTAAATATTGGATAAAATCATAATGGAAAAAATGGAATTTTACGGGTACCATGGTGTTTTCCCTGAAGAAAGAAAATTAGGACAAAAATTTACTGTAGATACTGTTCTGTACCTTCCTTTAGCATCTGCTGGGAAAAGTGACGATTTAAATGAAACCATTAATTATGCTGAAGTATATGAGGTTATAAAAAAAATCATGGAGCAGCAATCTTATGAACTTATTGAAACCTTAGCAGAAAAGATTGCATCCACTCTGTTGAAAACTTATACTAAGATCAATGAAATCACGGTTAAGGTGACAAAGCCTAATCCGCCTTTTGATATTCATTTTTCAGGTGTTGCTGTAGAAATTCATCGAAAGAGTGTGTAAATATGATTGAAAATATTAAAAAAAGCATTGCATACATAGGATTAGGTTCAAATATAGGCGAGCGAGAAAGCTATTTGAAAAATGCAGTAGAACTATTAAACCATAGTAATACAAAAGTAAAGAGTTGTTCAAATATATATGAAACAGATCCTGTTGGGTATACAGATCAGGACGCTTTTTTAAATATGGTAGTAGAAATTGAAACAACTTATTCACCTGAAGCACTGCTGCATCAGTTAGCTGAAATTGAAAAGTCTTTATTGAGGCAAAGAGAAATACACTGGGGGCCGAGAACAATAGACTTGGATTTATTATTGTTTGAAGATATTCAATTAAATACGGATAAACTTATTATTCCTCATCCGCGTATGAATGAAAGGTTGTTTGTTTTAATTCCATTATTGGATGTCATTCAAGATGAAAAAAGGGAAAGCATCCAAAGCAGAGTAGCAAGATTATTAGAGGTTGAAGGTCAAGAAGAAGGAGTAAGGATTTGGAAAAGAACCGAGTGGCTCAGCGAATTAGAGCTTTTAGAAAATTAAAGGGATATACACAAAATGAACTAGCACTAAAAATGGGCATTTCGATAAGTAAACTAGGTTCAATTGAACGAGGCTCAGTTAAACCTGATGAAAAAACAATCCAATTGATTTCAGAAACACTTAATATTGATCCTGCAGAATTAAAAAATCAAGATTGAATTGAAAGGAATAAAAGTCATGTTGCAAATAGGGAATATTCAAACTAAAAACAATGTGGTGCTAGCTCCAATGGCTGGGGTATGTAATCCCGCATTTCGATTAATAGCAAAAGAGTTCGGATGTGGGTTGGTTTGTGCCGAGATGGTTAGCGATAAGGCTATATTACATGGAAACGAAAGAACTATGCAGATGTTGTTTGTAGATGAAAGAGAAAAGCCACTTAGCTTGCAGATATTCGGTGGAGATAAACATTCACTGGTTGAAGCTGCAAAAGTAGTGGATCAAAACACGAATGCAGATATTATAGACATTAATATGGGGTGTCCAGTTCCCAAAATTACAAAGTGTGATGCTGGTGCAAAGTGGCTTTTAGACCCATCGAAAATAGAGGAAATGGTTTCTGCTGTAGTCGATGCTGTTTCCAAACCCGTGACTGTGAAGATGAGAATGGGTTGGGATGATGAGCATATTTATGCTGTGAAAAATGCGCAAGCAGTAGAACATGCAGGTGGAAAAGCTGTAGCAGTTCACGGCCGTACAAGACAGCAGTTGTATACTGGTAAAGCAAATTGGGATATTATTAAAGAGGTTAAACAATCTGTAAATATCCCTGTCATTGGAAACGGAGATGTATTTACTCCCGAAGATGCAAAACAATTACTTGACTATACTGGATGTGATGGGGTTATGATCGGAAGAGCAGCTTTGGGTAATCCATGGATGCTTTATCGAACAATCGAGTATTTAACGAATGGTGAACTGCTGCCTGAACCTGAATTAAAAGAAAAAATGCGGATTGCCATGCTGCATTTGGATCGTTTAGTTGATCTAAAGGGTGAGAATGTGGCGGTAAGGGAAATGCGTAAACATATGGCTTGGTATTTAAAAGGTTTGCGTGGCTCTGCTAAGGTCAAAGATCAAATTATGACGGAGACAACAAGAGACGGTATGGAGAGTATTTTACACAATTTTGTTGATTTTCAAGAGCAAAGAAGTGAAAATGCAGACAATTCTGTTGCAATTCATTAGAATTCTTAATAAAGAACAATCCGTTTATTGACATTTGCACATCGTTGCAATATAATCAACCATTAGAATTGATAAGTAACACCTTAGTTAAAGAGTCATCATGAATCTGTCATCATGGTCTGAAACTTTAATATATTAAAATAGAGCAATTCATATTTGTGGAGCTGCAGATATGGAAATACTTAAATGACAGGAGATTTCAGTATGTCTGAAAAAGAAGTAATTCTAACCCCGGATGGTTTGAAAAAGCTTGAGGACGAATTAGAAAATTTAAAATCCGTAAAACGTAGAGAAGTTGCAGAAAGAATTAAAGTAGCTATCGGATACGGTGATATTAGTGAGAACTCAGAATATGAGGACGCGAAGAACGAGCAGGCTTTTATTGAGGGTCGCGTTATTACATTGGAAAAAATGCTTCGTAATGCACGTATTATCAACAACGATGAAGTAGGTACTGATAAAGTAAATATCGGTTCTCGTGTAGTTTTAAAGGATATTGAGTTTGGTGATGAGGTTGAATATTCAATCGTTGGTACAGCAGAATCTGATCCATCTCAAAATAAAATTTCCAATGAAAGCCCTGTAGGAAAAGCTATACTTGGTAAAGAAAAAGGATCTGTTGTTGATGTAAATGTACCTGCTGGCGTGATTCAATATGAAATCATTGATATCATGAAATAGTTTATTATTCGTTATATCTCATTTACAAAATAGCTTCCGACAATTGCTTCCTCTGGAAGCTTTTTTGTTTAATTAGTGAAACTAAAGGAGTGGAGTTTTAAGTGAGCCAGGAATTAGAACTAAATGAGTTACTACAGATACGACGCAATAAATTAGATGAGCTTAGAGGATTAGGAATAGATCCATTTGGTGCAAAGTTTGAACGTACGCATACATCAAATGAAATTATTTCTGAATATTCTGAGTATTCAAAAGAGGATTTACAAGAAAAAAATATAGAAGTCATCATTGCAGGTCGTATCATGCAAAAACGTGGTATGGGTAAAGCGGGTTTTGCTCATATTCAAGATATTTCAGGAAAAATCCAGATTTATGTTCGTAAAGACACAGTGGATGAAAAACAGTTTGAAGCTTATAAAATGTTGGATATAGGGGATATCGTTGGTGTAAAGGGTTATGTTTTTAAAACCAAAACAGGAGAGACATCTGTTAAAGCAACGGAAGTTACTGTTCTTTCCAAATCCCTGTACCCATTACCCGAAAAATTTCACGGATTGAAAGATGTGGAATTAAGATATCGTCAAAGATATGTTGATTTAATTATGAATCAGGATGTCCAAGACACATTTATTTTACGCTCAAAAATCATTCAATCTATACGCGAATATTTAAACCAAAAAGAATTTTTAGAAGTGGAAACTCCTACACTCCATACCATCGCAGGAGGAGCCTCAGCGCGTCCTTTTATTACGCACCATAATGCACTGGACATGCAGTTGTATATGAGAATTGCGATTGAGCTGCATTTGAAGAGATTGATTGTAGGTGGTATGGAAAAAGTCTATGAAATAGGACGAGTATATCGAAATGAAGGGATTTCTACTCGTCATAACCCTGAGTTTACTATGCTTGAACTTTATGAGGCTTATGCAAACTTTGAAGATATAATGGAACTTACTGAAAATGTGATAGGATATGTTGCTGAACAAGTTTTAGGAACAAAAGTAGTGGATTATCAAGGAACCAAGGTTGATCTAGGTTCTCCTTGGAAACGAGTCTCGATGGTAGATGCGATTAAAGATGTGGTAGGTATAGATTTCAGTGTGCAGATGACAGATGAAGAAGCACATCAGCTTGCTAAAGAGCACAATGTAAAAGTAGAGCCTACTATGACATTTGGACATATCGTAAATGAATTTTTTGAAACGTTTGTAGAGGAAACTTTAATTCAGCCTACGTTTATTTACGGGCATCCTTTGGCGATTTCACCTCTAGCGAAAAAGAATGAAGAGGATCCTAGATTTACAGATCGTTTCGAATTGTTTATTGTTGCAAGAGAACATGCTAATGCATTCACAGAATTAAATGACCCTATTGATCAAAGAGAAAGATTTGAAGCTCAGTTAAAAGAGCGTGAACAAGGAAATGATGAGGCTCATATGATGGATGATGATTTTGTACGAGCTTTAGAATATGGAATGCCACCTACTGGTGGTTTGGGAATTGGAATTGATAGACTAGTTATGTTGCTGACCAATTCACCTTCAATACGTGACGTATTGTTATTTCCAACGATGAAAGATAAGTAAATAATATACCCAAAAAAGTGAGGCAAATGCTTCGATGAGTAGTCCTATTACTTTTTCGGGGCCCGGATTTAATACCCTAAAAAGTGAAGCGGAACAGGAAAGCAATCATCGAATACTTTTCGGGGACACCGATTTTAAAACGAATAAACAACCAAAAATATCTAGTTTTTAGTATAAAATGTTTCCGCTAAATAGTGGAAACATTTTTTTAAAAAAAGTACTTGCATTATCCAAAGTGATCATGTTATATTATTAAAGTCGCCGATGAGACAGACGACAAAAACAAAACAAAATGCTTGTCATATAGAGCATTGGAA
>NZ_JAVAMP010000022.1 GCF_030730905.1 Chengkuizengella axinellae
AAGTTTTTTTCAATCTGTTTCATCGAAAACTATGAATCTATTAGATTGCTGCTTCTCATTTTTAAATGTTTTCCGAAGCGGCGAAATTAAATTTATCACAGAATCATATAACATGTCAACATTATTTTCAAAAAAAATTATAGATGTATAAAAGTGAGTTTTTTTAGAATGTTCAGACAATGATTGTTCCTTAATTAAAGCTTTAATTCTTGATCTAATCACCTTCAATCTGTATATTATAACTTAACCAAATTCAATCAAATTATAACGAGTATTTTTTCTTCAGTGAAAGTTATTTTTTTCCACTAAAAGTTAGACTAGTTCCAGATGTGTTGATGCATCGTGTTTGGCTCATGGATGAGCAAATGTAAGATTGTCAGTTCGTGGATAAAGTGATGTCAGAATGATCTCTTGGAAGTGACTGATTATGAGCGTTCCACAGGATATGGCAGTTTCCCTCAAGAAGAGGGGGTCTTTATAGTATGTAGAAAGTGATTGTTAAAATAAATGACAAAGAGGTACTGATATGATTTATGAATATAAAGGAAAGAAACCATCTATCGCTAACACTGTATATTTAGCTGATTACGTTACGATTACTGGTGACGTAACTATAGGAGATGAAAGTAACATATGGTTCAATACTGTAATTAGAGGAGATGTATCTCCAACAATAATAGGAAAAAGAACAAATATACAGGATAACTGTACTTTACACCAAAGCCCTGCATACCCACTGATTATTGAGGATGACGTTACTGTAGGACATCAAGCTTTATTGCATAGCTGTACAATTAAAAAAAATGCATTAGTTGGTATGGGATCTATTATTTTGGATGGTGCAGAAATTGGAGAAGGAGCTTTTATAGGGGCAGGCAGTTTAGTGCCACAAGGGAAAATTATCCCTCCGAACAGCTTAGCTTTTGGTCGCCCAGCTAAAGTAGTTCGAGAATTGACACAGCATGACCTTGATGAAATGAAAAGAATCCGGGAAGGATATGTGGAAAAGGGAAAATACTATAAATCTTTGTCACCTCTAGATTAGTTAGTTAAGCTGTAACATTTTTTAGCTTGTTTCACTCGTGTTCCTCTAATATAATGTTTCTATATATTATGTTTAGATAATAAGTTCTTAAAAACAATGAGAAGAGGATTAACAATGTTCTTAAAATCAAGTAAAATTAATGAATTGCGCCTATGGGGGCTTTTACTGACTCTAGGTGGCATGGGAATCATGATTATTGGTACAGGTGGCTTATTACTGTGGGGCAATTTAGGTAAATACATCATCTCAATCCCATTTATGATTATAGGTACAATCAGTTTACTAGGTAGCATGGCTGTTTACTTTTGGGCTGGAACACTTTCTACAAGCTCAGTTACCATACAATGTCCTGAGTGTGATAAACCTACAAGACATATAGGTAAAACAGACCGCTGTATGCATTGTAAAACAATCCTTACATTTGATAAAGATCAAGTAACTGGATCTAACGATGTAAAAGAAGAAAATTAAAGAAAATCTTGTTTCAGTAGGAGTTTTTACATCTACACCTCACGTTGAAACTAGTACAGGAATTACTATGAAAACTTGATAAACTAATTAATACTACACAAAAAAGCAATCCGATTCTTCGTCGGATTGCTTTTTTAAATACGTCATTATGGTTCTTATGGTCTTTTGTTAAGTGTCTTATCTATAACATCCCAGATTTCTGGTGTTTCAAATCCTCTTCTCCAAGAGGCTATACCTGCTAAATCATATTTTTTTACAATATCTGCACGAGCTTCCATAGAAACTACATCTTCTATCCATATTTTATAAGTCGTGTTCCCTTCCTTGTATTCAACATAATTTTGTCCAACATCTTCTAAATACTGTACATCTAATTTTTTATCTTTTATGATTCCTTGAACTGTCTCCATAAACAATGTCTTTGATGAAACTGATGGAACCCCGTCCACCTCTTCCTCGATCCATAAACGAGTATAAAAAGGCACTCCTAAAATCAACTTATCTGCTGGCACCTGATCTTCCTTCATGATGTCAACGATTCCTTTTTCTACCCAAGGCAATGAAGCAACAGAGCCTGCTACAGGGCTAGAAGCCCAATGTTCATCATAGGTCATTACCATCATATAGTCTACTATTTCTCCAAGTGCTTTTCTATCATAAAATAACGACCACATTTCACTTCCCCCTCTTATCGTTACATCAATAGACACTACAAGATCCTGTTCATGTAATATAGGGGTAAGCTCGCGAACAAATTGTGTAAGATTATCTTTATCCTTCAAATATACATTTTCGAAATCAATATTAATCCCTTGAAGATTATACAACTCTGCATAACTAACAAGCTGTTTAATCATGCTCATCCGAGTATCATAATTAGATAAAGCTGCGCTTGTTTTATCAGGATCAAAGCTATTGCTGAACAAAGCCCATACCTGATAACCTTGAGAATGTGCCCAGTCTACATATTGAGCATCTGCTTTATTCTCAATATTTCCTGACTCATCCAATAAATCAAACCACGTGGGACTAACCACGTTTAAACCTTTCATTTCACCAATTGCAGAAGTATCTGTTTTATTATTATAAACAGCCTCCCAAGATAAATTAATCTTTTCCCCTAGTGGACTCCACGAAACATTTGGCTCTTCTTTCATTTGTTTTGGTATAATTTCAAGCTCGTCTAAAACAATATGTTCTTCTCCCAAATAACCTTGATAACCACTTTCAAGCTGAACCAAATACCATCCACTTGGCTTCTCTTCAAGAAGCATAACCTTATCATGTATAGATATATTTTGTACTATTGGAGACTTAATAGAAGGTTCGCTTCTTATTGAAAGACTTTGAGTTTTATCTTCGCTAACTACCTTCCCCCACTGAATTGAATCTCCAGCTTTCCACATCAACACTGCACCTGTCTCTTCAGATTCTATTACTTTCAAATCGTAGAACTCCAGCAAATGATAGATAGGAAAATAGATTGAACCATTAATAACTTCAATAGGAAACTGTAATGTATAAGGTTCTTCGTTTATCATCCCGGTTAATTGATCAGTTTTAAAATGGATCACTTTGTTTGCAGTTGTAATGATGACAGAACCCGTTTCCTCTTCAACTCTAACATTAGGGTCTATCTGTTCTTTTACAAATTCAATTGGTAATTTCAATCCTTCGCCACTGCCTAATGCGGAGTATGACTGCAATACATTCTCATAAAAAATAGGCTGTTCTAAACCATCAAAATCTTCTACAATTCTATCAGATGAAGGTTGTCCAGATAACCAGTTTTGATAGAACAAGTAAGAAACAACTAATACAAAAAACAATAAGCACAATAAGATCATTTTCAACAGTGTAGTACGTTTTTTCTTTCTTGGTGTAATACTAAAAATCTTGTTATTCATTCGTTCACATCCTGTGTTAAATAATTGGAGTAATATAGAGAAAATAATAAAGAGAATCTTGCTTTCAGTGGGTGTTTTTAAATCTCCTGCTGAAAGTGTTAGATGACCTTATCAGGTGAAACTGAGAACGTGATAAAAAAAGACGTATAGTCCCATTAAGAAGGACCAATACGTCTAATATTAAATGATTTCAGTATTAAAATAAATGACAAATTATGCTTGGATGCATTCCTGACAAGTACCGTGCACTTCCATTCTGTGATTTTTAACAATAAAACCCGTTTTTTCAGAAGCAATTTCTTCAATTTGATATAGTGGTGGAGAGTGAAAATCAACGATTTTGCCACAATCATCACAAATCGCATGATAATGCTCATTTACATTAGCATCAAACCTGCTCGCACCATCACCGAAAGTTAATTCTCGAACAAGACCAGCATCTAAAAAAACCTTCAGATTATTATATATTGTTGCAACGCTCATATTTGGAAATTGACCTCCAAGGGCTTTGAAAATTTCATCTACAGATGGATGAGTGTCAGTTTCTAACATATAAGAAAGGATCGCATGACGTTGAGGAGTCATACGAACACCATTTGTTTTTAATTGTTTTAAGGCATGTTCTAATTGGGACATCATTTTTCCCTACCGCCTTTCTATCTGAACATTTGAAGTTTATTATATCTATTTTAAGGTGGTTATAAACGCTTTGTCAACGGTTGAGTAAAATTCATCTCACTTCAACACTAGAAAGCCCCCTCTTTTTTAGAAGGAGCTTAATGGATTATGCATTAATCCACAGATAGTTTTTTCACGCTTACTGATCCATTTGATGTATTTGCCTCAATTTTGAACTCTCCTCTGCCAACGACACCTTCCATTACACTATCATCAATTTGAAATGGGAAGTCACTTGAGAAAGCTCTTCTACTGGCCTTCGCTCTAAAAGAGAAATCTTCATTTTCAGGTACAATGATTTCTATGGTTGCGTTTGTAGTATCTAAATCCCATCTTCCATCTATGCTCCCAGATTTAACCTTAATACTGCCATTCGTAGTGTCAGCCGTTACATTATCATAAACTTCTTCTAATTGAATAGAACCGTTTGTAGTATCGGCTACAACTTTACCATCAATCAATTCACCCGATATTCTCCCATTCGTTGTATCGGCAATTAAATCTCCTGCAATATCCTCAGCAAATATATCTCCATTTGTTGTATCTAACACCGTTTCGCCTTCAATATCATAAACTTCAATCATTCCATTTGTTGTATCGGCAACAACATTTCCTTTTATGTTAGCGATATAAATATTTCCATTTGTTGTATCCACATTTAAGTCGTTTAATATGGATAGGTCTGCAGCAATTGCAGAACCATTTTTCATTACTAGCTGTATATCTAGTTCTTTACCTTCCGGTACATGAACAATTAAATTTATTCTTGGTTTATATTTCAACCCATATTTATAATATTCTTTTCCTATAGCAAAAACCTGAAAAGTACTGGCACTTTCATTATTCCACTTGATTATGGACTCGTCAGCTATCGATTTTGCATTTTCTTGATCCATACTTGATACATAAACTGTAGTTTCAATCTTCAACTCTTTTTCTTCAGTTGGCTGTAATTCAATGATCCCATTTAAATTTTCTATATATAACTTAGATGTATTTTCTGATAAAGTAATGAGCTCATCCTTTTTTTCAAATTTTATATCGTTTTCAGATGCTGATCGATAATATACTAAATCAAGCTGGTTTAGAAATGGAAATCCAGATGTAACCCCGAATAGGATCAGAACAGTCATAACACTTATGATTACAGCCTTTACATCTACTTTAATATCTTTACCTTTATTTCTTTTGGTTTGAAACCATAAATACTCTACCCCAAAGGAAATGATGATAACCGGCCACCACTCTATTATTTTGTCTAAATAAGATGTTGATCTTGTTTGATCTATCAGAAGTGCTGTACCAACAAGGACTAATAATAAAGCTGACGTATACCTACCCACCTTCACCATATAAATCCCACGTCCTATCTCATTATTTATTTTTTTTCTTGAACTCACTGAGAAGCAATAGTCCTCCTGCCAAGATTAAAGCAACTCCTCCTAGATAAGATCCAAACAAATCAAATACTAGACTTATCCAAGCTGGTTTATTACTGATAATAAACAACAGTGCTCCTGCTGCAATTAAAACAATTCCAAACGTTTTCCCATCTTTTATATTCATTTTTGCATCCTCGGAAGATCCATAAGCATTGATCTTATCCGCTGATTGCAAAGCATCAAAAATATTGTAAAAATATATAGCTGGAATGATTAAAGAAAACAAAACGATCAAAGGAATACTCGAATCTTCAATATTTATCCCCAAAGAAACAATAAATACAATATCTATAGCTAACAGCAGCATAAACATGAGTCCTCTTTGCATCAATCCTAAATAGAAATGACCCATACCAGGCAATAAAAAAGCTAATAAGCCTGTTACAAATTTGTTTTTGTTATTAGCTGCTTGAACAGGAACTGAGCTTGAATTCATTTGCTGTTTATGGTGGTGAATTCTTTGCTCTATGAAATCATCCATTCTCTCCTGTTCTGATTCAACTGAATTATTTGGCAATTCACGATTTTCCATACTGTACCCTCCTAAAATTATTGATGAAACACCTGTGAGAATTTTGCAGAAATCATATTCATTAATTCAGAACCATATAAGATGGCACCATTTACGGTTTCAGTTACTTCCATGCTAAACTGCTCAGGATTCATCTGATAATAAATTGAAAATATTCCTTCTGAAATAAAAAAGTAAGTTGCTGCACTAGCGATAATAAAATGGATCGCTTCATTTTTTTGTTTCATCTGCTTTTGGATATTTAATTTCTTTTTTGATTCTATTAGATTTGTTTGCTTCATTATATTATCTACAAAATTTGATGAAGGTTTTAAAATCGGAATAGAATTCAAATGCTGATCTAAATCTTCAAATTGTTGTGGATTGGATTTTTGAGTTTTCCTGAACATAACTATCCACCTCCATCCATTTTTGTTTTAATCTTTTTTTACCCCTATATAATCTTGTTTCTACTGTTTTTGTAGGAATTTGCATAATTTCAGCAATCTCGGAGCAAGAAAATTCCCTCAAATGATGTAAGTAAATAATAATACGATACTTATCCGGCAAATCATTTATTAATTGATGCACAAGCTCCTGTTTTTCTTTGACTAATGCTTTTGCTTCAGGTTCCTCACTAGAGTCTGTAAATAACTTATCCTTGAGTTCATCCACCCAAGCTACAACAGACTTTTTTTTCTGAGATCTTCGATGATCTATGACTAAATTCACGGTTAAGCGATATAACCAAGTTTTAAATTTAGAATTCCCCTGAAAAGAAGCCAGTGTACGAAACAATTTAATAAATACTTCCTGTGATAAATCTTCAGCAGTTTCACGATGTCCAATCATTTGAAATATCAACGTAAAAATATAATTCTTATGTCTTTCCACCAACAAACTATAAGCTTCATTTCTTCCCATTTGTATTTGTTTCACAAGCTGTTCATCTGTTAATTGATCCATCGCTTCACCACCTAATTCCATATAAAATGACTCAAAATACAACTTCAATTTTCTTTAATTATATACTTAGACGGAATGCAAATCAGATCCACTTCAAAATCATTCATTTTTTTTAGTTTTAAAAAAACGGTACTAGAGAAAAGTAGTACTTATAGCACACCTTTTTTTATGGTAACATTTTTATTGAATTGTAATTATTTAGGGGTTATGAACGGGGGTAATTATGCAATTTCCAGTATACATAAACTTAGGATTAATCAGTATTCATCCTCATCTTTTTTTTGAAACTCTCGCATACTTTTTAGGATTTAGAATTTATTTATGGACTCGGAATAAAAATTCAATGTCTCCCATTAACTCACTGTGGATTTTAATCGGAGCTATTTTAGGAGCCGCCATCGGATCTAAAGTACTTTACTGGTTAGAGTCACCCTCACTTTTTAGAGAGAATTGGAATCATTTGCAATTTTTAATGAAAGGTAAAACTATTGTTGGTGGTTTGCTGGGTGGATTAATAGGAGTAGAACTCACAAAAAAGAAAATAGGAATGACCCAATCCACTGGTGATGATATTGTATTCCCTTTAATCATTGGGATGATGATTGGAAGAATCGGATGTTTTTTAACAGGACTATCTGATCACACTTATGGTAACCCTACAGTTTGGTTTTCAGGTATTGATTTCGGGGATGGGATTTTAAGACACCCCACACAGTTGTATGAAATTGTTTTTTTAATGTTTTTGGCTTGTGCTCTTCTTATCCTGAAACGTTCTCAATCTAACAGTAAACAATCACAACAACTAAAGCATGGTATGTTATTTCAATTATTTATGGTTTCCTATTTATTATTTAGATTTTGGATCGACTTTTATAAACCTACACCTCACCCCTATTACATTTTCAACAATATTCAACTCGCCTGTATTGCAGGTATCGCTTATTACACATACATAAACTTAAAAAAAGAGAAAGAGGGATAAAAATGTCTAGAAATCGACCTTATCTTTTTTATGAATTAACCAATAGTGTATGTTCACAATGTTTAATGAAAGTAGAAGCTAAAGTGATTATAGAAAAAGACAACGTATACTTACAGAAACATTGCTTGGAGCATGGACGTGAAAAAGTCCTCATTTCCACTGATGTAGATTACTACAAAATGTGCCGCGAATTTATTAAACCATCTGAAATGCCTGCTAGATGGAACACACCTATTCAATATGGATGTCCTTATGATTGCGGTTTATGTCCTGATCATGAACAGCACAGTTGTTTAACTTTATTAGAAATCACTGACAAATGCAACTTACAGTGTCCCATTTGTTACGCTGATTCAAATCCAAATCGAGAGATATTTCGTTCTTTAGAAGAAATTGAATTTATGATAGATGCTATTGTTCAAAATGAAAAAGAACCCGACATCGTGCAAATCAGTGGAGGAGAGCCCACCATACATCCACATTTTTTTCAAATATTAGATTTAGCCAAATCAAAACCCATCAAACATTTAATGGTGAATACAAATGGAATCAAAATCGCACAAGATCGTGATTTTGTAAAAAAACTTGCTGAATATAAACCTGGGTTTGAAATTTATTTGCAATTCGATAGCTTTGAAGAAAAAGCATTACAAGAGCTCAGAGGAGTAAACCTACTAGATATTAGAGAAAAAGCCATCGCACATTTAAATGAATTTAATATTTCAACTACATTAGTTGTCACATTAAAAAAGGATTTGAATGATCATGAGATCGGTAAGATCATTCAGTATGGAATTTCCCAAAAAGCAGTTAGAGGCGTGACTTTCCAGCCCATTCAGATTGAAGGACGTATAGAAGATTTCAACCCCGCTGAGGACCGATTAACTTTAAGCGAAGTTAGGCAAGAAATCATCAATCAGTCAGATTTATTCTCAGAAAAAGATGTCATTCCAGTACCATGCCATCCTGATTGTCTAGCAATGGGATATGCACTCAAAATGAATGGTACAGCTATCCCTTTAACAGGGTTGATAGACCCTGAAGTGTTTTTGGAAGGGGCTAGAAACACCATTGTCTTTGAGCAAGATGATGTCTTAAAATCAAAAATGTTTGAGCTTTTTTCAACATCACATTCCCCGTCTTCAGCTGCTTCATCTTTAAAAGAGCTGCTTTGCTGTTTGCCTAAGGTATCCATACAAGAAAATATAAGTTATGACAATGTATTTCGGGTCATCATTATGCAGTTTTTAGATCGTTATAATTTCGATGTTCGATCAGTTAAAAAGTCCTGTGTTCACATTGCTCATCCTGATGGAAGAATCATTCCATTTGACACATATAATATGTTTTATCGTGATGGCTTGGATGGAAAATTAAAAGAGAAGTTAGGAGAAAAATCTTATGAGTGATGATAAAAGGCACCTCATACAGTTTTGGAAAGGACTTGGTTTAACTGTTATATTTCACCTTATTGCATTTGCACTCTCTGTTATTCTCATTTCAATGGTTATGCCTATGTTCTTTATTGGTGTTTCACAGCTTTTATATATGATACCCGCCATTGTTTATTTTTCTTATAAAGATAAAGGAATTATGCAAGGGTTATGTGTAGGAGCTGTTGTTACATTTCTTTTAAATGCAGCTTGTTTTGGTTTATTGATGCTCTCCTTTAATTAAAATTACCCTTAAAAAATAGTCACATACCCTAAGCTAAAACATACGATAAATTATCGCTGATTAAAGGAGGAATTTAATTGAGTTTACCTACTGTTCCAAATATTGACCCGAACATCACTATCGATCGTGAAAAGGCCATAGATTTATTATTAACCTCAATTGCTATGGAGGAAATTGGATTATCACATATTATTAATGCTGAGGGTGAAAAGATTCAAGCTGTGGTTGAAAACTTCAAAAAAAGTGATCATGCAGACATCACAAATTTAATTTATGTAAATGCCAATGTCGCTGATACATTAAAAAGAGTGATTCAAAAACAAATCTTGCTTGACTTTAAGTTAGATGATGTCAAAGAATTAATTGAAGGTTTAGACGGAGAGTAAAAGCCTTACACACTTTATTCATACATTGCTTTCATTATATTAAACTGCATTGGATTATGGTTACTAAATCATTTGTCGTTTGTGTTGTACTACAAAAACCGCTGTTCCTAACCTTAGGATTCAGCGGTTTTTGTTGCTCTTAATAATATACTTCTTGCAGATTAATCCAAACTCTCTTTAATAAGTTTGTTTACCAAACCTGGATTCGCTTTTCCTTTTGTTTCTTTCATGACTTGCCCTACTAAGAAGCCAATCGCTTTTTGTTTTCCGGCTTTATAATCAGAGACAGATTGAGGATTTTTTTCAATGATTTGTTGAACAATCGTTTTAATAGCTCCTTCATCACTAATCTGAACTAAGCCCTTTTCCTCTACAATGGTTTGAGGTGCTTTTCCAGATTCAATCATATCTTTAAACACCTGTTTGGCTATTTTGGAGCTAATCGTTCCTTTTTCAATTAAACCAATCATTTCTCCTAAACCTTTACCAGTTACTTTAACGTCAGGCAATTCCAAATTGTTTGCATTTAAATATCCTAACAAATCACCCATCATCCAGTTTGAAACAGATTTTGAATCCTTAGTATACGTTAAGCTTTCTTCAAAGAAATCAGCCAAATGTTTTGAAGAAGTGATGACTTCAGCGTCATAACTTGGCAATTCAAATTGTTCCGTATATCTCTTCTTTCTTGAGTCTGGCAATTCAGGAATAGATGATCTTACACGTTCCTTCCATTCATCATCAATATATAGCTGTACGAGGTCTGGGTCTGGGAAATATCGATAATCATGAGATTCTTCTTTTCCTCGCATAGAGAAAGTTTTACCTTTTGACTCATCCCAACGTCTCGTTTCCTGTACAACCTTTTCCCCGCTGTTGATTACATCTGCTTGACGCCACTCTTCATATTCTAATCCCTTTTTCACACCGCTAAATGAGTTCATATTTTTCAATTCCGCTCTAGTTCCAAACTCTTCTTGTTCAAAAGGACGAATACTTATATTTGCGTCACAGCGTAAGGAGCCCTGCTCCATTTTCACATCAGACACATCACAATATTGAATAATCGCCTTTAACTTTTCCAAATAAAGTCTAGCTTCTTCAGGAGAACGAAGATCTGGTTCTGATACAATTTCTACAAGTGGAGTTCCAACACGGTTAAAATCAACCAATGATGCATAACCGCCATCAACATGTGTCAGTTTACCTGCATCCTCTTCTAAATGAAGTCTAGTAATACCAATTCTTTTCGTTTCTCCATCTAATTCGATATCAATCCAGCCATTCTCCCCAATTGGCTTATCAAACTGAGAGATTTGATACGCTTTTGGAGAATCAGGATAAAAGTAATTTTTTCGATCAAACTTACTTTCTGTTGCTATTTCACAATTAAGAGCCATCGCTGCTTTCATTGCAAATTCAACTGCTTTTTTATTTAAAACAGGTAATACCCCAGGATAACCTAAACAAATAGGACATGTATGAGAGTTCGGAGGAGCTCCAAATTCAGTGGAACAACCACAAAAGATCTTGGAATTTGTGTGTAACTCTACATGAACTTCTAATCCAATGACGGTTTCAAATTTAGTATTAGACATTTATCTTTTTTCCTCCTTCCCTATAACTGCGGTCGATTTTGATGATATTCTGTACTTTGTTCATATGCATGAGCAACTCTCAACACAGTTGATTCATCAAACGCTTTCCCAATAATTTGCAATCCAACAGGCAAACCATCTACAAAACCACATGGTACGCTAATCGCAGGAATACCTGCAAGACTAACTGGTATTGTACATATATCATTTAAATACATCGTTAAAGGATCATCAATTTGAGATCCTAATTTAAATGCTGTTGTAGGAGCTGTTGGTCCAATAACAACATCATATTTTTCAAACACTTTATCAAAATCTTGCTTAATTAAAGTACGGACCTTTTGTGCTTTTAAATAGTAAGCATCATAGTATCCAGAGCTTAATGAATAAGTACCAAGCATAATTCTTCTTTTTACTTCATCACCGAAACCTTCACTACGTGATTTCAAATATACATCTAATAAATTGTCTGGATTTTCTGTTCTTACACCGTAACGTACTCCATCAAATCTAGCTAGGTTGGAAGATGCTTCTGAAGATGCCAGCAAATAATAGGTTGCTACAGCATATTCAGTATGGGGTAGTGATACCTCTTCCCATTCAGCTCCAAGCCCTTCTAGAACTTTCAATGCACTCATAATTGAATCTTTTACTTTTGGATCAATGCCTTCACATAGATATTCTTTAGGAACACCAATTTTCAAACCCTTCACATCACCAGACAATGCACTTATATAATCAGGAATTTCTACATTGGCTGAAGTAGAATCCATAACATCATAACCTGCAATTGATTGTAAAACATAAGCGTTATCCTCAACATTTTTAGTAATTGGACCGATTTGGTCTAATGATGAAGCAAAAGCCACAAGTCCAAAACGAGAAACCAAACCATAAGTAGGTTTTAGTCCGACAACTCCACAGTAAGCTGCGGGTTGACGAATGGAGCCACCTGTATCTGATCCTAAAGCAAAATAAACCTCATCCGCCGCGACGGCAGCAGCTGAGCCACCACTTGAACCACCAGGTACATATTCAGTATTCCATGGATTGTGTGTAGTTTGGAAGCTAGAATTCTCATTAGAGCCTCCCATCGCAAATTCATCCATATTGAGCTTTCCTATGGTAATAGACTGTGCTGATTTTAGCTTTTTCATGACAGAAGCATCATAAATAGGGTCAAAATTGGTTAGAAATTGGCTAGCACAAGTTGTTTTTAAACCTTCAGTCACTATATTATCTTTAATCCCTGCAGGTAAACCAAACAACAATCCTCTTTCACTGCTGTTATCTAACAACTCGTCCAATTTATCTGCATAAGTTCTAGCATTCTCCTCATCTAACGTCAAAAATGCTTTCACCTTTGAATCTACCTTCTGAATTCGCTCATATGATTCATTTACTAAATCTGATACTTTTAATTGTTTATTAACCAGTTGATTATGTATGTCTTTTAGCCGACTATGAAATAAAGACACAGTAAAGCCTCCTTCCAAAATAAACCTTTTTATTACATGAACTTATATTTATTTTTTTTATTATTCAAGTACTGCAGGAACTTTTATTTGACCTTCGTCTTCCTCCGGAGCATTATGAAATACTTTTTCCAAAGGTAACGAATCACGTGTTTCATCTTCTCGCATCACATTTGTAAGCTTCAATACATGTGTTGTAGGTTCAATGTTTTCCGTATCTAATTCATTTAATTTCTCAGCATACTGTAAAATTGCATTTAATTGTTTTGTAAATTGATTCTTTTCTTCATCTTTTAATTCAAGACGAGCTAATTTTGCAACGTGCTCCACGTCCTTGATGGATATACTCATATAAATCCTCCCTATCCCTATATCACTGCGCATCTTAGTAGTAATAAAAAGCACTTTAAGTCATTACATCATTATAGCTTACTTGTTTTTTTAACTCAATCCTTACATGTGTAACTTCTTAAATTGGATAACCTATAATCCAATATCACAGGATACGCCTATTTTTTTCTAATCAGGGACAAAATTTTATGGTGTGATTGACATGTTAATGGGATTATTTTACTCAATTATGACTTTTTAGTACCTACAATTTGGGTTAAAAATAGGGGCAATTCGTCCACGCCATCCCTTTGAACAAACATACATTAGTACAAAGAGATTGACATATCACTTTTAAGGCATAATCGAGGAGGATGAATATGAATTTGTCATTTTTTTCCGAAGGTCTAAAAAACTTTAATCAAAATAAAAAATCACTCCTATCTAATAAAAAAATTGTTGTAGGTGTGTTTGTTCGGGAAAATTTTATAAAGAAGCTGATGAAACAGGATAGCGATTTTAAAATGTATTTTATGTTCAATGAATTCTATAAAGCAAGCGAAGATACAGACACAACATTATATTTTTTTGGATGTCATGATATAGATTTTGATCGTAGAAAAATCGTGGGTACTTTCAGAGAAAAAGGAAGAGAATGGAGTAACAAAGAATTTCCTTTCCCAGATGTGATATTTGATCGAGTTCATAATTCTAATCAATCAGCAGAAATTGCTAGAGAGAAATTTAAGGAATTAAATATTAAAACAATGAATCCCAAAAGTTATTTTGACAAAAAAGAATTGTTGGAAGAATTACTAAAATTCAAAAGTTTAGAGCCATATATACCACGAACAGCTCCATTCAATGGTTATGATGATTTAGAAAAAATATTAATAGAAGAGAAATCAATCTATTTAAAAGATATATACGGTAGAGCAGGGATTAGAATTATGAAAATTAAAAAAATCAAAAAGAAAGGTTATCGTTATCAATATTCTTTAAATAAGAAAATTCACAAAGGGATGGAAAAAAACTTAAAAAAATTGTATCAAAAGATTTTAAAATTATATAAAGGTAAAGAAAATCAAGTTTATATACAAACTGCAATTAACTTGCTGAGGGTAGAAAATAAAATTGTTGATATGCGAGCTGAAGTACAGCGAGATAGAAACGGGGGTTTAGTGATTTTAGCTGTCCCAGTCCGAATTGCTCAAAAAGGTGCTCATATTACAACACATTCAGAAGCTGTATCTTTTCAAACATTTTTTAGAGATCAATTGAACTATTCTGAGCAAGAAATAAATAAATTAAAAAATCAAATCGATCATTTTTTAAGAGAAGTTTACATGAAAACGGAACAAATTTATGGTTCTTTCGGGCAACTAGGCATAGACTTTGCACTAGATAAAAATAAGAAGCTATGGTTTATTGAATGTAATGCAAAATCGGCTCAAGTCTCTATCCTAAAGGCTTATGGTGAAAACATGGTACAAGAATCATTTAAAAATAATTTGGGATATGCGAAATTTTTAGTAGACTCAAATTAAAGTAACAACGACTTATAAGAATGAATAAGCTAAACTAATCATTCATAGTAGGAGGATGATCATGGCTTACCCAAAATATATAACAGATATTTCTAAAATCGAACAAATACCTCCTGAAGATAGGGAGAAGTTAAAAGCAATCACTGAAAAATTTGTGTTTCGCATAAATGAATATTATTTAAAATTAATTCATTGGGATGACCCCAACGATCCTATTCGAAAGTTGATCATACCTGATGAAAGTGAGAAAGAGGAATATGGGATTTGGGATGCCTGTGATGAAGCATCAAATTATGTAGTTTCTGGTTGCCAGCATAAATATACAACAACAGCCCTATTAATTGTATCTGAAGTATGTGGAGCATACTGTCGTTATTGTTTTCGGAAAAGATTGTTTAGAAACGATGTGAAAGAAGCTGTATCAGATGTAGGACCTGGTTTAAAATATATACGTGAGAATGCACAAATTAGTAATGTACTATTAACAGGTGGCGATCCATTCATTTTAGCTACTCCAAAGCTAAGATATATCATTGAAGAGTTACGTAGTATCGACCACGTGAAGATCATTCGTATAGGATCTAAAATACCTGTATTTAACCCTATGCGGATATATGAAGACGAAGATTTATTACAATTAATTCAAGAAAATTCCACTGTTGATAAGAGAATTTATGTCATGACTCATATTAATCATCCTAGAGAAATAACTGAGGAAGCTAAATGGGCTTTTCAGACGCTTCACAATTCAGGAGCAATCTTAGTAAATCAAACACCTGTATTAAGGGGCATAAATGATGATGCTATAGTATTAGGTGAATTACTTAATAAGCTTTCCTGGGCGGGCGTTACCCCCTATTACTTTTTTGTAAATCGACCTGTAGCTGGTAATAAAGGGTTTGTACTTACACTAAAAGAAGTGTACGAACTGGTGGAACAAGCAAAAGCACTAACATCAGGATTAGGAAAGAGAGTTCGGCTAGTTATGAGTCATTCCTCAGGAAAAATAGAGATTTTGGGTATTGAGAACGAAAAAGCATACTTAAAATACCACCAGTCTAGAGATGGTCATGATGGGAGATTTATGTCACTTGATTGTCCAGATGATGCGGCCTGGTTTGATGATTTGATTCAGTAACAAGACGAAAGTAGATTGCTAAGGATGGTTCCAAAAAAGGATTGTTTCATCTCATGAATAATCCTTTTTTATCTCAATTTTCATACCCATATCACTTTCTTCTCCCCTTACTAAACAATTCATAACCATCAGTCCTCTATCAGAACCTTATTTAAAGGTATACATATATTAAGACTCACCCCAATATTCTTCGAGGTTTCTATTTTTATTCTTCCCTCTAACAACACCACACGTCCCTTCATTTGTTCCATTCCTATTCCTCTTGTTTTTCCGAACCCGTTGTCTATTTTATTGTTATCTTGAGTTTCTAATCCAATTCCATCATCTTCATAACTTACAATCAATTGATGATCCATCACATTTAAGCTAATAGTCATTGTAGATGCTTTTGAATGTTTTTTAGCATTATTAAATAGTTCCTGAATAATTCTAAATATATGCGTTTTGGTTTGCAAATCAATGGCTTCAATCATCGACTCATGTGTATAGAAAAACGAAATTTCGAACTCACAGTAATACTTCTCCTTATCCAGCATGCTTTGTATCGTATTAATAAGTCCTATATCTTTTAATAAATACGGACTCAGTTCAAAGCAATTTTGACGAAGATTAACATTAATCATTTCTATAAAATTAATAATGCTATCCAATTCTCTCTGATCCTTTGAATCCATAACATATTTTTCTGCAAATGAAACAAACCGCCTTTTTAAGAAAAACAAATCCTGCATCGTTGTATCATGAAGATCAGAAGCAATCCTAACTCTTTCTTCCTCTTGTAATTCGAACATAATTTTTCGGAACCACTGAATTTCTTTTGCTTCTTGATCAGGAAAGTTTAATGCAAATTGTTCTAATTTTTGTGTTAATTTTCGTATCAAATGAATATTTTCCAAACTTACTGCTAAATAGGTAGTGATTAATCTCAACCACTGAATTTCTTCCACACCTAACAAAGCATTGTTTTTTTTCCTTGTTAAAATTAAATAACTTGTATATTCCTCGTGATGATTAATTTCTAAACATGTGAAATCGGGATGTTCCAAAAGTGCAGACGTTTGAGCAAGTTCTTCAATTTTATCTATATCCAATTTCCCTTCAAAAACCGTTTCTATTTTTTTATCTTTATACTTGAATAGGATTGCTCCACCAAAAACCTCTAACGTTTCAATAATATCTACCAGAACCATTTCTTTTAATTCTCGATAACTTGATATTGAGGCTAGATTTTTTGATATATTTTTCAGCATGAGTTGTAAAACATACTTTTTGGGGAATATGACTTTCTCCATTTTTGTTGTATAATACTCCATCGCATATATGATCCAAGAAACTAAAATTAATGAGGATAATAAGATATATAAAATAGGTTTAGCTGCTATCTCTTCGTAAAAAAACAAAGCAAAAAGTCCAGTAAATAAAACACTTGGCACAAGACCTAATACGATAGAAAATAGGAATCGCCGCAACACAAAGCCAATATCAAATATTTGGTTTGAGGACATCAAATAGGCAAAGAAAACAGGAAATAAAAGAATGATCAAACTAGAATAAATATAATCAATAATTACATTTCCAGTTATTAATTCAGGAATGATCGATAAAAAAATGAAAGGAGAAAAAGAAACAAGTAAACATACCCAGACACTTTTCACAATGGTTGTTAAGTGAGATTTTTCTTTACGATATTTCAAATACATAGAGGTTAGGTATGCAATGTTAAATAGAAAAACAAGGGTAAAAAACAACAATGTAAAAGAACCATTTAATAGAGAAGAAATATACGATAGAGAAGGAATGAATTCAAGCAATCTGATGAAAGATACAATGATGATAAATATATACAAATAGTTGGTTATTTTTGTTGATAATGCAGCAATTCCTTTTTCTTTAAAAAAAGTGATTAAAAAATGTAAAAATGCAACCTGCAGAACCATCATGAAGGTAATGATTATATATCCTCCTACCACATCCCCCCTAATGGAAGCTCCTAGACTAAACCATATAATGCAAGCTGTAAGAAAAAAATACGCCAGTATTTTAGCTGAAGAAGATGCTTTATTTTTCATAAATAAAATCATGGCCATGAATAAACATATTATACCTGCTAAAAGTGCAATTACATCATCTATGAGAAGCGTATTCTTATTAAAGTCTATCTCGCGAACTGAGCCATCACTTAAAACAGTAATCTTATAAGCTTGCTCAATATCATTATTTCTTTTTATAGAAGGAAGATGCTCCGGAGCTTGATCATTCACTTTTAAGATTTGATCCCCAACTTCAAGGTTAAATTTAGCACTAGCACTAGTATCATAAATTGCATTTACGATCCAATGATTTTGTTCATTTAATTCTGCTTCCATACCAATATAGGGATAGCGAAATGTAATCATTAAACACCACAATAAAGCGATGATTAAAATGAATATTATACTTCCTTTCAATATACTTCTCATAATAAATATATTCCCCTTTATCAATATTCATCGTATAATACAACCCTTAATTTTCAAAAGATTGGAAACTATTACAATTGCATTTTACCAAACAAAAAAGAGATTGTATATTAGCAAAAACTAGAATAGGGGATAAATAAACTCACAAAAGTAAAGCAACGCTCTGAAGATTAATCCTATTACTTTTGCGGAGCCCTAAGCCAATATGAGGATGGAAAGTTATACTTTCCTATACTATCAAAAAATCCACTTTTAATTAAAAAAGTGGATTGCCTCATTATTAAATTCAATTTTATCTATTCTATCAAATCCAAGCCTTCAAATGAACTTGTTTCAAAAAATCATCTTGACTCAAATTATTCTCTTTTGATTCTTTTGACGTATCTATTAGATCACCATTCATCACTTTTTTGAACAGTTCTTCATTTTTAGTAGCTAATGCAAAATCGATCAAAGCTTCTCTTTCCACTTTTTCAGCTTCTCTTCTTAAGAGTATTTCTTCCGCTTCTATATCACACGCAGGAACATATATATGTTTTCCCGATTTTGGGATGCGCAAAACAAAGTCAAATGCATTGTCCGGATTTTTATCTACTGCAATGATATATCCATATGATCCAACGGGAAGGTTTTGCTCAAATTTATCTTCTACTATCACTACTTTTTGTCCTAATCGAAACATAGTCCTTCCTCCCATCTATCATTTTAATTATAAAGGTCAATAGTACATATTTATTCTATTATGTTACTAAAAATTAATAGACATGTCCAATTCGCACTATATTTGAGAAAATAAATGA
This sequence comes from Chengkuizengella axinellae, assembly GCF_030730905.1. Classification (GTDB taxonomy): domain Bacteria; phylum Bacillota; class Bacilli; order Paenibacillales; family KCTC-33759; genus Chengkuizengella; species Chengkuizengella axinellae. The sequence goes on from NZ_JAVAMP010000022.1 coordinate 19,413, forward strand.
TATTCAGTATAATTTATGTAAGATTTTTAAAAATATATGAAATATGAGGTAGATGTATGATTTCTTTTTATAGAAAGTATTATAAAACAGCCATTGATATTGGATTAGTAGTGTTAACTGTTTTTTTAACAATGTGGGTTTTTAGTTATTTGTATAAAATTGCAGCACCCGTTTTCTTCTCCTTTTTCATCTTTTTGATCATTGAACCATTTGCAAGGTTTCTCAACCGTAGAAAGATAAAAAAATCCATTGCTACTGCTTTATCTATGCTTTTATTTGCTCTAATCATTTTAGGTGCTTTCATTGGTGGAGGAGCACTGTTCATTAGTCAAATAGATGCCTTTACAAAAAAAATCTTTGAATATCAAGGCATTATTGAAGATGAAATTATAAAACAAGTGGAGATTATCAATTCAGAATATCAAGCTCTTCCTGATAATGTGACAGATCAAATCAAAAGTTATGCTTCTACACTTACAGAAACAGGGGCGGAATTAGCCACATGGTTTTTTAGTAACCTTACATCCATATTTTCCTCATTTTCAATGTTTATCGTGACCTTTTCAACGTTTATCGTGAACTTCTTTATTGGTTTAATCCTTGCTTATTTCTTAAGTGTAGAAATTGTAAATTGGAAGTCTGTTGCTAACGAAAAAACCCCAAAAACATTCAAAACAGCCTTTTACTTCTTAAAGGATTACGTATTAAAGGGAATCTTAAGTTATATTAAAGCTCAGTTTAAATTGATCAGTTTAACCTTTGTTGTTATATTTATATCTTTGTTAATTTTTGGCGTAAATAATGCCTTTTCTGTTTCCTTGTTAGCTGCTGTGTTTGATTTACTTCCTTTGCTTGGAGTCTCCACTGTTTTCTTGCCATGGGTTGTTTATTTGTTTATTATCGGCAATACTAGCTTAGCTATTAAATTGACCGTCGTATGGGTCGTAGTCATTGGATTAAGACAAATTTTAGAACCGAAAATAGTAGGTGATTCTCTTGGCGTGTCTGCCTTTACAATGCTAACCTTTATGATCATCTCTTTATCGTTGTTTGGTATCGCTGGTTTAATCCTTGCTCCTATTCTTACGATATTAATTAAGGAATTATATGTGCAAGGTTATTTTCAAAAATGGATTCGTCTTCCTGAGGAAGAATTTGATCCAAAGGAGTACAACTAATTTTCTAATCTAATTCAGTGTTATATCTTCCAACCACATTTTTATAAAATGTGGTTTATTTTTCATTATTTATTCACTTTTCATTAAAAACAATTGGTTAACTTTACTAATAAAAATTGTAAAATATAAATATAGAAGCTTCTAAGTTAATATAGGAGTGATTCTGATGAAGAGTCTTACAGAAAAAGAAAAAACTTTATTATTATCATATAGGGATTTAACTGAGAAAACGATGATTGAAGAATCGATGTTAGCTTCACTACCTCGTCCTGTTCAATTGTGGCTTATCAATATTGGTGTTATTGGTAAAGAAGTTATTCACAATGTATATTTCAAACAATCTGGACTTATGAAACTTAAACCCACTCAAAAAAGATGGTTGCAAGCTAACGCTGAGCAATATATTACAACGAATGAACCTTCATTTTTATGGAAGGTGAGTATGAAGGTAATGCCATTTATTCATGTATATGGAAGTGATCTTTTTATAAATGCTCAAGGTTACATGACAATAAAAATAGCCTCCCTCATCCCTATTGTCCAGGTTAGCAATCTTGATAAACTGAATGAATCGGCATTGCAAAGGTTTTTACTCGAACTGCCATGGTATCCGACAGCAGCATTAAATTCATATATTAGCTGGGAGAATATAAATGAAACTTCTGCTAAAGCTACAATGACATATAACGGTGTTACAGGATCAGCATTCTTTCATTTTGATGAATATAATACTCTCGTTAAAATCAGTGCGCTAAGATATAAAGATAGTGATGAAAGTGCCGAGCGCTTGCAATGTATAGGTGAGGTTAAAGAACACAACATCGTTCATGGTATTAAAATCCCGACTAAAATGAATGTATCTTGGATGTTGGATGAAGGAATGTTTACGTGGTATAAGCTTAAGATATTTGATATCACTTATAATAAAAAAAAGTAATCATATTAGCAAGTTTTGAGGTTCTTATTTACGTCCTCATCGAATCAACTGAAGCAAAGTCAACCCAGTTTCCTCTATAACTTGTGGGTCTCCATGGATTTCAGCCAATGATAAAGCCCCTTCAATCGAGTTGATAAAAAGTTGGATGCGCCAATCCACCACATAACCTCTTAGCAAAAAAAGATCAACTGCAACAGAGACAACGTGTGATTTATTCGTCTTTTTTTCTATTTTCATAATAGAACTATAAGTACTAACCCTTTATTTGTCAACACTTCCTGCAACATATTCGAAACATAAAAATACATCAGTTACTTTTATACGTAACTATAATAAATTAATAAATCTATTAGATTATTTAATTTACAACAACCTCTTTCTTTTTAATAATGACATTGGCAACCATATTAAGAGGATCGTCAATAAAGCTGTTCTAAATATTATTTGTAAAAACACCAGCTTATCTTGAGTCATTCGTAATTTATGATCACATACTACAGTGGGGACTGAGGAATAATAGTCCCCCACCGTAGAGAATAACCTTTTATTTATTATTTTCCAATCTTTGATGTAAAACATAGGAATATATAGTTGGAATCATAACGGAGGATAAAACTATAATAACTAAAATCCACAACGCAATAAATTCTGGCAAAAAGATGCATACCAACAATAGAATTCCGGAAATCATCATAACTGGACCTGCCAATCGATGCGTCTTACGCCAAACCTCTTCATTAGATAACGTCCAAGGCAGCCTAACTCCAATAAAATAATTATGTCTAAATTGTCCCATGTAATTACCTAATATAATAAAATTTAAACCTACTAGTATATAAACAACCATAATAATGTCGATATTATAACCCAAATTATAAAGAATCATGATTCCATAAACCCCACTAAGTAAAACGGTTATCGCGATTCTTGTAATTTCAAAAGCACGTTCAAACTTAATATAATTCGCACGTTTTGGATCAATGTACTTTGATAATTTCACTAGGAAGGGAACTAAAATGACTACAATACTAAATATAATGATAAATGCGAACTTGCTTGTAAATGAGTCGGGTTCACCATAAACATTAAAATGAGTTGCTAATTGTTCAGGCAATTGATCATATACTAAAATCGCTGCGAAAATCGGTATCGCTGCAATGATAAGTAAAACCAAATCAATCCAAGACCACTTTTTATTTTTCATCTTTATCTTCCTCCTTTTTGCTATCAATCATTTCTAAAAACCAACCAAATACCTCTTGAACCACTGTAGTGTTAAGAGAATATACAATATGTTGACCTTGCCTTTCATCTAATACAAGTTTTGCATGTTTTAAAGAATTTAAATGATGCGATATGCTCGGTTTTTTCATATTAAAATGCTCTGCAATTTCTCCCGCTGTCATATTTTTATCACGCAACAAACGAATGATCTTACGTCTTGTAGGGTCTGATAATGCCTTAAATGATTCATTCATAATCGGTTACCTCTTTTTAGTATTTAGATAATTATCTAAATATAGAATAATCTAAATAGTTTCAATTGTCAACATATATTGGGAATTTCTATTAAAAAAAATAAACCTCTTCTTAACAACTAAATTTGTAAAAGAAGAGGTTTGTAGAATTATTCTTACCAGCCTAAATCAATTAATAACTGCTTAGCAGCTGCTCCTATTTTCTGATTAGAAGATTGAGAAGCCTCTTGCAAGTACGTTTTTGTTAAACTTTCTAAATGTCCCCAGCCTAATAATGCTTGAGCGGCATAATATTTTTGTTCAGGAGTTACAGCATGATTGATGATGATGTAAGGATCATTAGTTGCAACTTCCCTATACAATTGAGTAATATGCTCCTCTGATAAATACCTCTCAGCAATGTGCAAATCATAAAATGTAGAGCTAAATTCACTTAATTGGTCAGCTTGATTTAATTTAGATTGCAGCTGCTGCTGAATATTCACATCATTAAAATAATAGTTTAATTCTTCTAATGCTAGCGCATAACGAATTAGAATGGATGGATTACTTGGCTGCTCATTTATCAGTGCTGCATATTTTTCAGTTACAGATTGAAGTAAAGAATTTTTATAATCATCAAGTTCCTTTTGTTTACTAGCTAATTTCTTATCCGCTGCTACAACTTCAGCTGGAGCGGAGCCAAACACATATACATCTACCTGTTGTCCAAATATTCCTGTACCATATGTTTTATATTTAAAATAATGTGTTCCTCCAGTGTAATATCCATTTTGTATCACTGATTCATCTGGATCTAATATTTTTATATTATTTAAGTTTATCTGTGCTTCATGACTTGGACTAGCGTAATCGCTAGAGGCTGATCCCCAAATGAAAAATGGATCTCTTGTTCCTATTTCTCCTGCTATATCAAAAGCAGGATACTGATAATAAACAGCGTTCACTTCCTCTTTTACAATATCAAATTCTTTAAATATACCAGTGGATTGAACAACATCATCAACTACATTTGTGTCTAAATAAGATTCGAATTTTAATTTTGCATGAATGAGCTCTGACATATCTTGAACAGTTAACATTAAACTATTATTAATACTACTTACAGAAGAAAGTAAAACTCTTTTCTCCCCATTTATGATAATTTCGTTAGAATTGTTCTGCAGCTCAATATTTTGATTATCTATCTGTATAGTCAACTTATTTGAATTTGCATCATAATCGTAAGTACCACCGAGGTATTTAATAATAGAAGTAATACCGATCCACGAGTCGTTTTCTGATGTTCCTGAGTTAACTGGTACATTTAAATATTTTCCATTTAATTCAACGTGACTTCCCATCATTGTCAGCAAGCGATATTCCTTACCCGAACTATCTAACACGTTTAGCTGTTTTCCATCTCGATTGATATAAACAGGATTCATAACATCATCATAAGCTTGAGAAATTTGACTTGAGTTTTCCCCAAAATAAGAATATTTTGCTGAAACTATGAACTTACCTGTCTGATCAATAAAACCATATTTTCCTTTTATCTTAACTGGAGCCAATCCATTTTGAAAAGATTCTGCAGCTTGAAACTGAGCATTTATTTTAACATTACCAGTCTCATCTATATAACCGTATAAACCATTAATTTTTACAGGTGCCATACCTTCGGAAAAGTCCCCAGCATCCTCATATTTCTCTGGTATGATTGCCTTACCTGAACTGTCAATATACCCCCCACTTGACTCCATTTGATGATACTGCTGCTTTTTTCTCAGAAAAATCTCTAGCTTTCGCATAAAATGGATCTATTGCCCAGCCAATAAACATATCATCCATGTAACCATATTTGTTTGTGTTTCCATCTTTGGTTAGGATAAAACCATCTGAATAACGATTAAGTTCAGAAATATAGGCATCGTAATAAAGAATTTCCCCCGACTGTGTCACTCTTCCAACTAAATCTCCATTATATACAATGCCATATTCTTCACTAAAAGGAAAAGCAGTATCAAAGTTTTCTCGTTTATTAATGATATCACCATGATAATTGATATACGAAAATTGCATTATACCAAGTATAGGATCTATGTTACCTACAACGGCTATTCCATCGTTAAAATCTCCTGCATATTCATAGACCGGATTTATTACTATGTTTCCTTTATTATCGATGTAACCCCATTTTCCATTTATACTAACTGCTGCATACTCCTCAGAAAATAAACTGGCTCCATCATATTTGAAATCTAATGCTAATTGTCCATTTGCTCTGATGTATCCATATTTTGTTCCCCAGCGAACAGGAAAGAGATTTATTTCTACCTCAGTAGGCTTCTTTTCTATTAAATGAATCATTAGATCTTTATTATTTATCATTTCATATTCCAATTCCATAATATCTAAAATATCCATTGAAATTGCAATACCTGAACCCTCACCAAAATATTCAACCTTTTGTTTTAACTTTTCAGTCGCGATTACACCTATTTTTTTTGTGAATTTTGATATAATATCTTGTTCATATTCATAGACCGTGACTTCGTTGGAACCAATCTCCAATTCATAACCTCTTAAATTCCAATCATTATAAAAATAAAGGATCGATCCTTCTTGGGAAACATTAATATCTCTTAAGCTTCGAAATATTGCTGTTGAGAGATATAAATTTCCATTTTCCTTATAAGTATACTGATAAGTATTCTCTTCATACTCATTATCTTCTTCATCCATATATGTATAAAAAACCTTACCATGTTTCTTTAGTACAAGATCTTCTGCTATTGATAGTGTAGTCATCTGGAATACCATAGTAAAAACAAGAATAAAACAAAACAATTTTTTAACCAATCTCCAAACACCTCCTAATAGTTTACTATTTAAGTATATTCATCCTTTTCATAATATTCCAGATAAATCTTGCTTTCAGTGGGAGTTTTATTTCTCCCGTTGAAAGTTAGATTAATATTAGCTTATTAGGTGAAATTATGCTGTTCTCTCCCAATTGATGAGAAGGGGTCTTACAGATTGTATATTACGCTAAATCTATATAAAATTAGAAATCTACACAAAAAAATAAGGGAAATGCTTTCCCTTATTTCTCTGAATTTATCCATTATTACAAAAATAGACCCTTAATATACTCTACCAAGAAAAGACTGCATCCTTTTCCCCATCAAACTTAGGAACTATAATCTCTACATTACGTACCTTTAGCAAACCAGGTTGATATACTTCCCCACCTGCATTTGTAAATAATGAATATGGTACGCTGGTTTTACCTCTAGGAACGTATTCTGTTTCATATGTATACTCATCATTTATCGTAATTTTAGCATTCTCCCAAACGAAGACATCACCATTCTCAACTATAATGTGTTGATTAGTAGATTGAATAGAAGCTAATAATTTGTATTGGGTTGATGTATCCCCGCAACCTTGCAGTATTATAATACATAACACCAACATCAATGCTTTTATTTTCATATTACATATATCCTCATTCATAATTTTCTTTTTCATAACAAAAACTCCTGTCGGAGTCTCTCGGAGATGTCGTCGAATCCTTCTTTAGAGGTAATTATAATTTCAAAAAGTGTAAGTTAAACTTAAATCAAAAATGAAATTTGAAGATTTAGGATGACTTCGATGAACTTCAACAGTGATTGTGTTTTGTCCAACTTTTAATTTATCCTTATGATTTGTTATATCCTTTTCCACATATAAATAAGTTTCATTAGGCTGAGCTAATGTATTATGAGTGACCAATCCTACCTTCATTCCATCACGACTAATTTCTTCTCCATTTAAGTAGGCTACATAACCATCCTCAAACGTCATATACAAAAATAACTTACTCAGTTGTGAAGGATCATCCTGCATGTTAAATGTTTTTCTGAAATAATAGGTTACAGTATCATTTAACATAGGCAACTTTTGATTAATAGTTAATGGAATTTGCTCTTTCATGTATCCAAATGGACCTTTACCTAGCTTCCAATTGGAATCATCATATTCACGGCTGCGCCAATCATCCGCAGGGATTTGATAACGACTTGTAATCGGATTTTCTCCTGTAATATCATATCCTTCTGGTATGGTGGACTTAATTTCATCAGAACCTTGATGATAACGCCATAGAGATTGAATTGGAATCAACGCATTTGCAACAATATTTTCGTCGTATTGATAAGAAGACAGATCTTGTTTCATTTGATCAAAAGGTTCTCCTGATGAATTCAATGCCGTTACAGATAACTGTGACCCAACTGCATCAATCAATAATGCCTGTATATTAGGATTAGAATTTAAATTCCAAACGTCCCAATTCTCAGACTGTGCAGTTGCCCAATCTGCTGGCTCCTGCTCAACTATAGATTTTGGTGAATATAATTCATTTTCTGTGATCACTAAATTAATCGAGAGCTCATCCATCACATCCCAAATATTTGTGGATTGAGGCATCTCATTTATAAAAACAATATTGTACAGTTGGTCACTTGCCTCAACAATGGATCTTAACCAGTCCTCTTGGTAAATAGATTCTTCTTCATTTTTAAACAGGTCTCCACGAAGAAACAACATTTTTGCATTGCCATAATCTATAGCATATACACTTCTACCATACTTTCCCGTCATATCATAGGGTAAATACGTATATTTCTCATTAAAGGATAAAGAAGAGGAAGAATCATCATATATAGGATAAAAGTTAGATAGGTTCATTCCAGTTGAGTTTTCTGTTAATCGATCTGCTCCTGCAAAATAAGTAGTATCTTTTATATTATTATAAAAACCTTCTAAATTCGTATTTCCTTCAAACGGACGAATATATCCAAACTTAAACCCAATTGTTTCCTTCTCAGCATTTAGAAATCCTGATGTTGGAATAGAAGTAACCCAGAGAGAACTTAGCAGTACAACTAGTACAAAAGTGATTGCAAAACTCAATTTATACTTTTTTTGAACAGACATAAAAAAATACGCCTCCAGCTGAATATCATCTTATATAAGCATCACAATACATTATGGTTTTGTAGGGAGCCAACCCCAAATCGCATGATATATCGGTGGCCATATTAAAATCATTAAAGCAAACATACTAAACACAAATATACTGATCCATTTTACTAGTGAAATCTGAATATTTTTAAATATAAAATGAAAAATGATCCAACTCACAATCCACACTATGAAACCAACCATCTCTTTTCCAGCGTATGTGCCAATTCCCCACCATCCGGGCAACCAAGAACCCACCTTTAGCAGAAAATAATTCGCAGTCGTTGGATTCGTTATACTCCAAATATGGCTTGTAATTAAAGTAGACAAACCTAGAAAAATAGAAATAAACACTGCCAAGATCTCTCCAGTTTTTCTTTGTTTCATCATTGACATTCACCTATACCCCTTTTATTTTGACCATTGCAAGTCCAAAAACAAACCCAATCATTAAACAAATCCACATGAGGGTTAGTAGAATTGCAACCACTGAAGAAATGCCTGTATTAGAAGATTGTTCCATTTCTTTTCCGAAACGATGTAATATCCACAACGCCCCGATACCTAAGGGGACAGGAAATAAAGCAACAAACTCTTTATATTCCATTAAAATCAAATGAATCGATGGATGATGGTAAATAAACCACTGTCTAGCTCCATCAGGTGCTCTGTATCCAATATATAACCAGTTTGCAGTAACAATAGAAGCTAGGGTTAAAATATTTACCAGTAGCAAAATGAGCTTTAGACGCTTCACTGCCCCAACTTTTCCTCTAAGTAATGGGTATATTAAATGAAGCATGTAACAACTTAAAAGTACAGTAAGTGTTGCTCCTATACCATGAAACATAGATAACCATTTATATTGACTGTTATCTATCAAATGCAATATTGGCATAAGAATAAAAAGAAGAGCGGCTACACAAGCTTGCGTAACCGCCAAATCACGTGCAGAAAATATCGGCTTCATCTATAATTTACCAACTTTCTGTTTTCATGTTTTACCTTGTTCTGAATGATCTATATATTACATCTTAATTTCAAATCCAACCTCTAATTATCTAATAAATCCGATACTTCTGTATTTGATGTATCTGTAACATCAGAAGATCCTGTATTCGTTGCTTCTGTCACATCAGAGGATCCTGTATTTGGAGCCTCTGTAACATTGCCTGATCCTGTATTTGTTGTTTCATCTACTGGTAATTCAGCTGATCCTGAATTTGGTGTCTCTCCAACAGGTAGTTCTGCTGCTCCATTATTTTCCTGTCGCTCCACTGTAAAGGAATCTAGAATATTATTATTGATATCATAAGTCGTAAACTCAGCTACTCCATCAAGTACATCAACAACCATATAATGATAATTAGCTACTGGACCTACTTCAACACTACGAGAATCTCTATTTGTAGATGTCAAAGGGGCACCAGCTCCACCAATAGTGACTTGATAAATATTGTTCTCAAACTCATATCCATTATCATTAAATGAACTGTTTATTTCACGTCGATTATAATTATGTTCATGACCTGTCATCACTGCTGTCACATTGTATTTATCAAAAATATCCCAAAGTGCATCACGTTCTCCAGCATTTTCATCTAATGAGTTTCCATAATGTGATCCTATCGGATAAGCCGGAACATGGAATTGAACAAAGTTGTGTGTTTTTCCATTGGTATCTAATATGCTCTCTAACCAAGCTCGTTGCTCCTCGTCTATAACGTAATTCCCTTCTCGATCCTTACGATTTGAGTTCAGCGTTATGAAACGTGCATTGCCGTAGTCAAAATAATACGCTGAGCTATTATAACCTCTTAATTGATTGATTGGTAAATGATCGAATACAACACTAAATACAATTTCATCATCCTCATGATTTCCTAAAGTAGGATAATATTTATTGATAGGAAAATAGTCATCAACAATATCACTCCACTCTACCAACTCTCCTGCTACATCTGAACCTCCCTGTACCTGATCTCCTGTAAACATAATAAAATCTGGTTTAGGTTCTAGAGACTCCACCTCTGATAACAAAGAACGCAAAGTAGATTCATTAATTCCATCACTTGAACCCCTGCTGTCGCCCATAACAACAAAGCGATAGGAAATGGCGTTTGCATCTACCCCTTTGCTCCCTACATAAGACGACATTAATAAAGATACGAATAAAATAGTTGCTAGTGCGATAAATACTGTTTTTTTGCTGCGATTAATAGTCAATTTCATAGTCCTCCCAAAAATAGTATAGGAAAAACATTATACTATTTTTTAAAGAGTTTACTAGAGGCTCTCCACTACATTCACAAAATATTCTTTAATTAGATGGTTGTAACTAACTTCTTATAATATAGAAAAAAATAGGGATTTCAACTATCCTGCACCTCTTTATGCAATATTAAGAGATGCAGTACACAACTAAATGATACTATTCATAAATAACAGTAAGTTTAGGGCGTAAAGTTGGATCTTCTGCTTCACTAGAACTAATGTCAAGGCCATTTGTATTGCTTGAATTAGCTATCATCAATCCATGATTTAAGGAAGGATCATTTACCCATGATTGAACAACAGATATCCCTTCTACATTTAATTCAACTGAATATGTTCCTGTCGTATTAGCTGTAACGGTACCTAACACTACAGAGCCACGATCTGAAAAACCATCTGCTCCAAATGTTTCCCAATTTGAATGACTAGTATTTTGTTCCCATGTTACCTCTTCTTCAGACCAATCTCGTTTTAATTCATATATTTCATAAGAACTTGAACTAGCATCAGTTACATCTAAAGTAATATTCACAGAAACAACTGATTTATTTGTTGCTATATCTGAAACATCCCACTTTAAAACTGCATATTTATTATTTCCAGTTCTAGAAGGATCATCTCCATCAATAAGCAGTGTTGCTTCAGCACCATAATTAACAATAGGATCATTTTCAGAAAGAGTTGCATCAAACGTTCCTTCGTAGGCTGACACTGGGAATACACCATTTTGAAAATTCATAGTTGAAGTTGATGATGGCGGAGTAGAGTTTGTATTCCTTTCAACCGTGAAAGAATCCATCAAATTATTGTTGATATCATATAAGTTAAATTCTGCTATTTCATCTATGACGTCAACCACCATAAAGTGATAACTAGCTACTGGTCCTACCACAACATTATCTGAATTTCTTGTAGTAGTAGATAGTGGAGCACCTGCCCCTCCTATTGTCACTTGATAGATTTGATTTTCAAACCTATAACCATTGCCACTAAATGAGCTGTCTATTTCACGTCGGTTATAATTGTGTTCGTGCCCTGTCATAACAGAGGTTACATTATACTCATCTAATATATCCCAAAGTGCATCTCTTTCCTCTTCATTTGCATCAAGTGATCTTCCATAATGCGCACCAATTGGATATGCAGGAACATGGAATTGTACAAAGTTATGAGTTTTCCCGTTATTATTCAAAATACTCTCTAACCATGCACGTTGCTCTGCGTCAACAATGTAGTTCCCACTATTATCTTTACGATTAGAGTTCAAAGTTATGAATCTAGCATTTCCATAATCGAAATAATAGGCAGATCTCTGGTACCCTGCTAATTGATTAGAGGGTAAGTGTGTCAAAGAGTTACTAAAAATCGTCTCATCATCTTCGTGGTTTCCTAGAGCAGGATAATATTTATTTAATGGATAGTAGTCATCTACTAGATCATTCCAATCAGACAACTCTTGAGCTACATCCGTTCCTCCCATCACTTGATCACCTGTGAAGAATATAAACTCTGGTTGAATCGATAATCCTTGAACTTCTGCTAATAAAGATTTTAAAGTTGTTTCGTTAATTCCATCACTTGAACCCCTGCTATCCCCCATGACAACAAAACGAAAAGACGTTTCAGCCGCATCTGTTTGAGATTTTCCAGCGTATGATACTGCAACTAAAGATAATAAAACCATGATACTGATGAGTACGATCATTACAGATTTTTTGTTGCTGATATTGGTCATTTTTTCTTTTCCTCCCATAATATAGAATCCCCAAAAAATTGTACCACTTTAATTCATTGAATCATCTACTAAATTGTGACAATTTAATTACGAAAAATAAAAAAAATCACCTGAAGGTGAATATCTGTAATCTGTTTATTAAGTTCAGTGATGAATGAATAATTCAATGACTTTTTCTTCATACAAATCTTTCTCTTCAACATGAGGTAAATGTCCAGATTTTTCAAATGTGATTAACTTTTTCTTTGGTGCTGTGACACTGTTTAAGTACTTTTCTACTAAATGGAGTGGAGCTATTATATCTTTTAGTCCTGTTATAAAATATAAAGGGATTTCATAATGGCAACTTTCATCAAATAAATTCATTTTCATGATATCATTCCAAAGTGTATCAGTAGAAAAGAGCATTCCATTTTTCATATTGAATGCATCCTTGATTGAATACAAAGGAGAGAGAGCGCTAAAAATAAATAACATATTAGGATTAAATGGTCTTCGCTTAAAGGTAAAACCACCAAGTTTAGCTAGGGCGCTTCTTTGCAATTTAATATATTCAGCGTATTGCTCATCTTCAAACAAACTCAAACTTTGAGTTAACATTGTTTTCACTCTAGGTTTTCGCGTCTCCTCTACTATCTTTAAAGCTTCTTGGGTACAATACATTTCACTCTCTTTCAAATGAATTAGTTGAGAAATGCTCAAGTAAGCATAAATGAATTGTGGAATCTCTCTACATAAACGTAGCCCCAAGAGCGTTCCAAATGATTGACCAACTAGATAAACTTTCACCTGGTTATGTTTTTCTATTAAGTAAGCAATCAATTTCTTAATATCATCTACTATATAATCTATAGAAAGATCTTCTGCTGATAAACTTGTGTTATATGACTTCCCAGCCCCTCTCTGATCATATTGCACAACAGAAAAGTGTTTCGTTAATTTACTTTTTAAATCCAAAATACTTGAGATAGCTAGATTGGCACCTCCAGGTCCTCCATGTAAATAAAGCAACAATGGTTTGAATTCATCATCTGTTTGAATAGAGTAATATTGATTCAAACCATTCAATGGGATTGAAAATAACTGCGGTTTAATCTTTTTCATATTGAAACTCTCCTCTCATCTCCACCTTAATACTCAACACTTTCATGATGAAAGAGTATATGTATCATCTCTAATTAGTGTATGAATGTTAAGAAGAGTTTACAATATGAATTAGGTCATGAATTGCTCATGACAATAGTCAGTTCAGGAAGTGACACTGATAACCCCGTCTCGAGTCACCGTTAATTTTTCAAAACCATTTTCAGTGATTAGATATGTATCTTCTATTCCCACAACTCCACTCTCAGGAAAAGTAAATTTAGGTTCAATAGCAATAACCATGCCTGGTTCAAGAGCATATTTGAATCCTTTCGCCAGCACTGGATATTCGTCTATCTCCATACCAATCCCGTGACCTAGAAATTTAACTTGGTCTGCTCCATATCCCATAAAATGATCCTTCAATCCAGCCCCTTCCGCCAATTCAAGTGCATTGAAATATAAATCTTCACATAATGTTCCTGGCTTTAACATCGCTTCTGTTGATTTCAAAATGTGTTCAGCAGTTTGATAGGCTTTTACTAAATCCTTTGACAACTCCCCTATAACTACAGTGCGTGTTTGATCAATGACATAACCATCAATACAGCAGCCAAGATCAACCAACACGGGTTCGTTTCTGTTTATTTTATTCTTTCCTGATCCCTGTGGATTTGCTGGACTTAGTCCTTCTCCTCCAGCTGGACCATCAAAATAAGTTGGTTTTGCTGCTGCAATACCTGCTGCTACCATACCTGTTACAAGTTCCTGATTAAATCCTCTCATCCTCATGAGTCCAAAATGTCCTTGTAAACGAAGATAATACTCTATTTCGCTCATCCACTCCACTTCAGTCATACCCGCTTTTAATTTCCCTAAAGCTTGTTGCAAAGCTTGATCAACTGCCCTAGCTGCTGTTTTAATCATTGAGATTTCATCCGAGGATTTAATCATTCTTATCTCTCGAATGAGTACTGACCCATCCTTCCATTTCACATTTGGCACAATAGATTGAAGTCTGTTGAATATTTGAATCGGCAGCACATCAAATTCAGTTGCCAGTATAGATTCATTATTGGAATTAAAAATCTGTGGAAAATCTGTTTTTAAGATTTCTCCGAAATTTCGAAAAGAACCTAAAGCTTTTACAGTACACGAACTTTCCTCTTGCGCACGTTGGACACTGCGACGTACATAAAAAACAGGTTCTCCCTCAACAGGGATAAATAAATATCCCGTTTGCATTGAACCCGTAAGATAAAATATGTCTACATTCTGAGAAACTAAATAACCTTGTATTCCATTTTCTTTTATTTTTTGCTGCAATTTATTTTGTCTTGTTAAGTGTTGTGACATCTTCGAATTCTCCTCTTATTTCACTTATTTTTAAAAGGGTTCTCTATCTCACTTGAGCTATAATTCCATTATGAACCTTAATAAACCCATGTCTTATTATATCAAAACCAGCTTCATATACGTATAATCCCATCTGACGAATGTCCATTAGTTCTCTATAAGTATGATTCATCACGTCAGCCATAATGTTGTAATATATTCTTGAACGTATTTGATTCCGAGGTGTAGTCATAATGATATAGCCCCCTTGTTTAACAAAACGACGATGCATATCTAGTATTTCAGCTTTATGCTCATCAGGGACATGTTCTAATAACCCCACACTAAGGACAATATCAAATTCTTTTCCATATTTCAGATTTCTAATATCTTCAACTTCGTACTCAATATTCATCTCATCTTTATACCATACCTTCGCACTGCCTGTTGATGGGTTATCTCCTAAAAATGGATAAGTAGATGGGAATTCCTTGAAACGATGAGTTTTACAATAAATATCATAATCCACAAGAACGACTTCAGCTCCAGGATACATTGCTGCCAGCTGCATCGCTTCATATCCTTCTGCAGCTCCTAAAAATAAAATACGAGGTTTTTTCACATCCAAACCTTCAAACAATGCACGTTTTCCACGTGGGTCCCAAATGCCATCTTGCACGCGATGTACATAATTCCACAAATTCAACTTTACAATATCACTTAATACTACTTTTACATCATTCATTTTAAATTTAGAAAGACTCTTTGTGAACGTTTTCTTTTTTTCAGATAATTCAATTGGAACATCTTTAACAAACCATTCATGAAAAGAACGATTAAAATAAGACCAAGAAGTTTTGACTGGCATGTCCTGTTTGTTTTCTTTCTCCCAATTCAAGCGATCTACTGCCATTTTATCCACGATATAAGGCTTGCCTATTTTATTCCAGTTTAATTCTGACCAATCACTGACTACATTCGCCTTAATAAATTTGTCCAGTTTTTCATTAGTTGGGTCTCTTAATTCAACTCTATAGCTTGGTGCTAATTCAGTTTTATTAAAATCTTGTTCGTTATACGGAAAAACTACTGTATTCTCCAACGAAATCCCCCCAATAATATTAATATTACTTCTATTATATTCATCGTTTGAGCTGGATTCCCATTTATTTCATCTCATTAGAATGTAATTTTAAAAACAAAAGCAAAAAAACACACTCTACATCCTAAGAGTGTGTTATCAACTTCATTCTTTAAATCCAAACCCTTGATCCTCTAAAAATTTTCTTAAATGCTTTCGGGAGGCCGTTTGAAATTTTTTAGACATTTGTTTTGCCCAATCTGTGTTTACCTTCCCTTTTGTTCGCTCTAAGTAATATTCATTTGTTATTTCGTTATATTTCTTTAATCCATTTGTTGTATTGTTTATGTTATAAACATCGTGATGATATACTAAATCGGTTTGTAAACGCGGTCTCTTTGAAGGGCTTTGATCAGGAAAACCTACACACATTCCAAACACAGGATATACAAGCTCTGGTAATTGCAATAAATCAGTAACTTCCTTGGATTGATTACGAATCCCTCCAATATATACAATGCCTAAACCTAACGATTCTGCCGCTATAGCAGCATTTTGAGCAGCTAATGTTACATCAGCTGTAGCTACTATAAAGTTTTCCATGGTTCCTGTTACCATTTCTGTGTTCTCCATACCACAAGCCACTTTTAAACGATATAAATCCGCACACCAAACAAAAAATAAAGGGCATTCTTCAATATACACTTGGTTTCCAGATAATATGGATAGCTCCTTTTTTTTCTTTTGATCTGTCACACCAATCACACTATAAGCTTGTACATGGCTAGAAGAGGATGCCATTTGAGCAGAAGCTAATATTTCATCTACATATTCCTGTGGTATTGGATCTGACTTGTATTTACGAATTGAACGATGGGCTTGAAGCAATTTAATTGTATCATTCATTTTCTCATAAACTCCCTTCATCATATTATCCAAACGTCATGACTCTTGAAGTTATAAAAATGGATTATGTTCTCTTTCATGACCTATTGTTGTTGATGGGCCATGACCAGGGTGAACTTTCACTTTATCTTCTAACACAAACAATTTCTCGTAAATAGATTCATACAGTTGTTCTGAATTTCCCCCAGGCAAATCCGTTCTCCCCATTGAATGCTGGAATAATACATCCCCGCTAAAAATATCATCTTCAAGTAAAAAGCTAACACTTCCTGGTGAATGACCAGGTGTATGAAAAACTTTAAACTCAGCACCTAAAAAATGTAGGGTTTGACCTTCTTCTAAAGTGAATTCTGCGGGGTCTGTATATATAGGGGCACCTAATTCAGGCCACCTTGTTGAACCATTCAATTCTGGATCTGTTAACCACTTTGACTCAAGTGAATGTAAATAAACAGGGCATTTCTTTAACTTGCGTATTTCATCTACCCCGCCTATATGATCAAGATGTGCATGTGTAAGCAAAATAGCTTCAATTTGCAAATCAGTGATCCGTTCTATAAGTGACTGTGGCTGCATACCAGGATCAATGATGATTGCTTTATTTTCAGTTGGTTCTGATATTAAATAGGCATTCGTAGCTAATGGACCTAATGTAAAGGTTTCAACTAGTAGTTTATTCAATGTGTATCCTCCTCAAAAAATAAAACTTCATAGATTCAACTTCAATTGCTGATATTATACCACGCAGTATTGCTATACCACCAATTATCATTCTTCAAACCACAAGAAATATATTAAAATAACAGCATCTTCAGCCGTCGTTACGATTTAATTTACTCAGGTTAAGTATCATGGTCCAAGATGTTCCAAAAACACTATGATATTCAAAACCTATTTTTTTATATACAGTTAAGGCGCTAATATTATTAGGATCAACACTCAATGAAACGGAAGTGAATCCATCCTCTATCGCTTGAAGCAATAATTTATCCAATAGGAGTTTACCTATGCCTTTGTTTCTTTCTTGTTCAAGCACAGCTATTCCAATCTCAGGTATATTAGGTCCCGCATATCCAAACCCTTTATCATGATCAGAAAACAAACGGTACCAAGCAGCTCCAACAGGTTGACTCGATTCATTCGAAGCTATTAGAGCTCTATCCCCTTTCCTTCCCCATTCATCACTATATTTTTTGATATCAGGTATATTCATTAGTTCCTCTTTAGGGGGTTTGTTTTCTAAAATGTATATAGCTTCATACCTCATATCCATCAAAAACTCATACTCTTTTTCCTCTAGTTTTTTTATATAAATCATGTTTTTCACCTCTTTAAAAATTAAAAGTCATTTTAATCCCTTTTCCACTTCAAAAAAAGGCTATAAATGAACAAACGTTCACCTACAGTCCCCTTGTATTTCATTGAATTTTTAACTTTTTGTTTTTAGATTCTACCATAACCAATTCATGATTTCTATATATTTTCCTATACATCAACTTACAAGATTTTTCTCAATAATACTTGAAATTTGCTGCATTTCTTCGTTTGTTACAGATTTGTTTGGTCGATAAGATTGAATGGTGTGCAATAAACGATCCACTTTTATGGTTTTAAAAGCAGGACTTTGACCAACAACCTGACTATTCGGATGTGAAAAACAGATCAGCCCACGAATATTGGCTTTCATATTGTTTTTTCGTAGTAACTCCTTAATCACATATTCATGACGATACATTTGCGCCGTTGGATCATTGCTGCTGTTTCCATTATTGCTTCTTTGAATCCCTTGATTCGTAAATCGAATCTCACCAGACCAATGTTTTGTTTCAATATGAAATACACCGTTGGGGCCGATAGCAATATGATCAAACTGTTGGACTCTTCCATTTGCCCTTAGTTTTATATCATGAAATACTTTATAGTTCCTAGGAAGATACTTTAATTGATGTTTTACTATTTTTTCTCCTTCAAGTCCGTAATTTTGAGATGCATTTCTTTTTTTAATTTTATATATCAAATACACAACAGTAAGCAATAAAGATACGATGATAAATGGAATGACAAATGGCTGCGCTTTTTCATCAATTTGCTCCCAATTCTCCCCTAAACTCATACCTAAAAATAAAAAGAAAGCAGACCAAGGAATAACAGCTAATGTTGTTAAAATCGTAAAACGTAAAAAAGACATATTTGCTAACCCTGCTGGTATAGATATTGCATGTCGCACCACAGGAATAAATCTGGCAGTAAAAATCATACCTGTACCATACTGATTAAACCACTTTTCGGATAAATCTAGATGTTTTTTATGTATCAAGATGTATTTCCCGTATTTTTCTAAAAAAGGTCTACCACCATATTTCCCTAACCAATAAAGGAAGATTTGAGCTATTGTTCCTCCAAGGGTTGCAAAAACCATCGCTTCTGTCCAAGTGATTTTATCTTCATAAATTAAGAAACCTCCGTAAGACAAAATGATTTCACTTGGTATAACTTCAATCATTAACCCAATCATAATTCCCCAATAACCTAAATCTGTTAACCAGACAAATATTTTCTGAATGATTTCAGTGATTATCTCCATGTAATACTCCCTGCCTTTAAATTGTCTTTACCACATTTTATTCTAACACATAGCTTGTCATGCCTATATCCTTCAGGAATGGAGGAGCATTGAGTTCAAATTTCTTCGTGTAACTAGCCTAGTAGCTAACACGACCCTATTTGCATAAATATAATTGTAGAGAGGAGCAGATAATTATGAAACATCAAGATACTGCAAAGCATAATTTAGACCTTCCTACTGCCCGTAAAATACGAAGGGCATGCAATAAAGAAATTTACAGGACGGTCAAGCGCTTAAAGACTTGGATTCCTCCTGAAAAAATAGAAGAGGCTGAACAATTGTACTACAAAAAAGTGCTGATTAATTCTAAATT
This sequence comes from Chengkuizengella axinellae, assembly GCF_030730905.1. Lineage (GTDB taxonomy): Bacteria > Bacillota > Bacilli > Paenibacillales > KCTC-33759 > Chengkuizengella > Chengkuizengella axinellae. The sequence goes on from NZ_JAVAMP010000022.1 coordinate 39,351, forward strand.
TATATTAGAAAATGGAGATAATCGTAAAATACTTGCTGATTGGTTTGATGAAAATGTTTGTGCAGATTTTTCTGCCTTATGGGGAATTGAGGAAAAAAAAATAAGTGATGCTTTTCGAAATGCTTTTGTTAGGAAGAAATAATAGCGTTCCGAAACTATTGATAAAAATGAATCTAGACAAACAAAAATACCATCTTTTTAACGATAAAAAGATGGTATTTTCAAAATCCTTCTTTTACTTCTTCTCAATAATAGTAAGGTGGTGGGTAGGGATACGGGTATGGCTGTGGGTAAGGATAAGGGTATGGTACTGGGACAGGTCTTGGATATGGATATGGTCTCGGTCTAGGATACGGATAATATGGATATGGCCTTGGTCTGGGTCTCGGTCTTGGACGAGGCCTTGGACGAGGTCTAGGTGGCTGTTGGCGAATTTGGACAGCTGGTCTGAAATACAAATGATTATGCAAAGTTACTCCCTCCTCTTACTTCAATTTCTATATCAAAATATGCCTATGATAGACGTTTTGCCTCCTGCAAACGCCCAATTTTATTTATACACAACCTATAAAATTCAAGAAAAGCTCAAGGACAGCTGAAAAAAATAACTTTACTTATATGCAATAAAAAAACTATTGGAGTCTTTCAAAGATGCAAAAAAAGCAAGACAATATTTGATTCAACAAATAAAGCCTTACTAATGATGTTATAACTAATCTTAAGTATCAATAAATAGAAGTGGGATAACCATATCCATAAACAGAGAAACCTGGGTCATTTGGTCGTCTTCTTGCATAAGCGATGACTGGCACATCATGAGTGTCATGATCCATCTTCATACTAATCTCAAGTTTAAGTTTAGGTCTACGTTTAAATTTCACCCCTCCATATGTGCGTGGTTTTAAACGAGGCATAGGTTTTATAAGCTGACGATAACTTTGTTGATGGTTCATTTCATGTATCAATCATATTTCCTCCCATACAACATATTTTCATAATAAAGTATGCCTAACCTTCATGATTTGCGCCTATCTTTTAAAATAAAATGAAAAACACCCGGATTTAGGTATTCAACCTAAATTCGGATGTTTGATGTTTTAATTTATTTTAAATTATTCAACAACAGGAACGATAATTTCTTGATCTGGGAAGATTAAGTTCGGATCATCAAGCTGATTCAATTCTTGAAGTTCCTGCCATGTTGTATTGTATTTTACTGCTATTTTAGATAAATAGTCACCAGACACTACAATGTAAATACCTGTTGCAGTTTCTGTTGTTTCTTCAGTTTCTGTTGTTTCTTCAACTTCAGTCACTTCATTGATCACTGTTACACGACCATCTACAACAGGGCTAACTGTTCCTTTTTCTTGAATATATTGAATAAGTACTTCATCAAGAGCCGGGTATTCATTTTTAATTGCTATGTCTGCAAACATCGTGTATTCGTCTCCACCAGCAGCTAAGAAGTCATTTGTAGCTAAGACATATGTTTTTTCTAGGTCAATTGGCTCTCCATTAATTTGGATAGAAACCGCTCTTTCCCCAGCTGGTTTAGAAGCATCAATCGTATACGTAATACCAGCTACATGTGGGAATGCTCCTTTTGCTTCTGGATAGGAATCAATTCCGTTTTCTAATGCTGCTTTGATCACTGAACCTGTTACTTCTTTTGTTACGATGTAATTTCCAAAAGGAAGCACATTAATCACTTCACCTTTTGTAATTTCACCTACATCAATAGAAGCTCTGATTCCGCCTCCGTTTGTAAGAGCAACATCTGCACCTGTTTCGTTAATCATTGCTTCAGTAATTAAGTTTCCTAAATTTGTTTCACCTGCACGAACCTGTTCTCTTTCTCCATCAAGCACTACACTTGTTGAACCTACAACTTCATCCAAAATCGTTTGTTGAGCTGCAGCGATTGCATCAATAACGGCTTGTACATCTGCATCTGGTTCAACATCAGCTGCATCTTCTTTTGTAATTAATTTTCCTTCTTTGTTAGTTAACACACCATCTTCAAAAGTAAGTTCTACTACACCTAAGTTTTTAGTATACTCACCAGAGCTTACTATTAAAGTGCCGCTTTCACCAACGTTATCTGTAGTGTGACTGTGTCCATCTACAATTAAATCAATGCCAGAAGCACCTTGAGCTACTTTAATACTTGTATCTGTACTTGAAGCATCTGTTCCTAAATGTGATAACGCAATAATTACGTCAACTTCAAGCTCTTGTAACTCAGCCACCATTTTTTGAGCAGCTTCAACAGGATCTGTGAACTTAAGTCCTTCTACATTATCCGGGTGTGTTTTATAGTGAGTTTCTGGAGTTGATAACCCAAAAATACCCAATTTAATACCATCTATCTCTTGAACCATATACGGAGGAAGTAGCAATTCCCCTGTTTCTTCTACAATTACATTCGCACTTAAAACTGGAAAAGATGTCATTTCTTCCAACTCTAGCAATCTCTCATAACCATAGTTGAAATCATGGTTTCCTGCAGCCATTCCGTCATAACCTACTGCATTTAATACTTCTGCAATACTTTCCCCTTGTTCTAGCGTTGCAAAAGTTGTACCGTGGAATGTATCTCCTGCATCTAGTAAAAGCACATTCGCATTTTCTTCTTCGTGTTGTTTTACTAGAGTAGATAATTTAGCAAAACCCATTCCATCATACTTACCTTCATTAACTCTTGCATGTGAATCGTTTGTATGTAGGATGGTAATCTTTTGAACTCCTTCTTCAGAAGTCCCTTCTTTTTCTACCACTTCTTGCTCTTCACCTTCAACAGTGCCATCTTCAGTAGTTGTCTCTGTTCCTTCAGTATCAGTTGCTGCATCCCCTTCTGCAAATACAACACTAAAACTTGAGAAAATTAGAAAACAACTTAAAGCTAGAATTAAAAAACGCTTCATTTTTTCCCCTCCAAAATAATAAAATTGACTGCACAATAAGTGTAAACTAATATTCTAAAATTTCAACTATTTTTAACTATATTTTTATAATTTTTAACTTTGATAAATTTTTTTTTACAATAATATGACCTTTTCTTTACTAACCTAAAGAAAATTAAAGATTTAAAATACATATAAAGGAAAATAAATTCATGTTATCGAATATAAATACATGTATGACTCATTAAATATATTAAGGGGGAGTCTTATGAATGAATACATATATTCAATATAAAAAAGCTACAAACCATATTGCAAAACCTTTTGCCTATTTGGATCTTGATCTACTGGATGACAATATCTCCCAAATTTTAAGTCACAGTTTAAATAAACAAGTTCGGATTGCAAGCAAATCCATTCGAAGTGTACCCGTTCTAAAAAGGATTATGGAAAAAAGCGAGCGCTTTCAAGGGGTGATGTGTTTTACTGCATCTGAAGCTATTTTTCTATCTGAAAATGGCTTTGATGATTTGTTAATCGGTTACCCTATTTCAAACAAAGATTATATATCCTCTATAGCCCATGAAATAAAAAAAGGAAAGCAGATTACACTGATGGTAGATTGCTTTAAACATATCAAAATCATTGAAGATGCTGTGCGGGATGAAAATATCATTATACCAGTATGTATTGACGTAGATATGTCATTAGTTTATCCCAATTTCAGATTCGGAGTCTATCGATCTCCTTTACGTTCAATACATGAAATACATCAGCTCATCTATACGATTCAGCAATCCAAACAGTTGAAACTAGATGGATTAATGGGTTATGAAGCACAAATTGCAGGTGTTGGTGATCAGGTTAAGGGAAAATTGTTGAAAAATTCAGTGGTGCAGATGCTTAAAAAACAATCGATTCAGCAAATTAAAGAGCTTAGATCAGAAATCATAGAATCCATAAAAGAATATGATCTCTCATTTCGATTTGTGAACGGTGGTGGAACAGGCAGTTTGGCAAGCACCTGCAAAGAGGAAGTGATTACTGAAGTTACTGTCGGCTCTGGTTTTTTTTCACCGCTTCTATTTGACGCATATAAAGATTTTCAATATAAACCTGCAGCAGGTTTTGCCTTAGATATTGTGAGAAAACCTGCAGAAAATATTTATACTTGTTCAGGGGGAGGTTACGTTGCTTCTGGAGCAACAGGAAAGGATAAACTGCCAGCTCCATATTTGCCTGAAAATGCAAATCTTCATTCTTTAGAAGGAGCGGGAGAAGTACAAACTCCTATTTTATATAAAGGAAATGAAAACTTGGATATTGGAGATCCTGTCTTTTTCCGCCACAGCAAAAGCGGTGAATTGTGTGAAAGGTTTAACAGCCTCTACTGCATTTCAAATGGAGAGGTCGTTGATGAATATGCAACCTATAGGGGGGAAGGAAAATGCTTTCTTTAAAAAGCAAACCAATGCAAACCTGGAAAAATTGGTCTGGTCATGTAAAAAGCTCACCTCAAAAATTGATTTATCCTCAAAATATAGAAGAAGTATCTACGCTCATTCATCATTGTATAAAACAAAAACAACGTTTGAGAGTAGTGGGTTCGGGGCATTCTTTTACCCCATTAGTACACACTAACCAACTCTTAGTTTCATTAGATGATATGCAGGGTATTGTTGAAGTAAATCAGGAAGAGCGGTGGGCTGAAGTATGGGCCGGAACAAAACTGAAATCGCTAAGTAGATTACTGCATGAACATGGAATGGCACTTGAAAATATGGGGGATATTGATCACCAATCTATTGCAGGGGCTTTAAGTACAGGAACACATGGTACAGGTGTTCATCTAGGAAATTTATCCACGCAAATAAAAGAACTGACCATCGTGTCTGGTACAGGAGAAGTAATTACGTGTTCCAACGAAAGAAATCAAAATCTATTTAAAGCAGCTTCTGTGTCCCTCGGAGCACTGGGGATCATAGTGAAAGTAAAACTGAATGTAGTCCCTGCTTACAAACTCCATTGTCGATCATACAAACAAAATTTATCAAATTGTTTAGATCAGCTCGATCATTTGAAATCGAATCGGAACTTTGAATTTTTTTATTACCCTCACACCAAAACAACTCAAATTAAAATCACAAACGAAACAAGAAAACCATCCTCGTCTAATCATCGATTACAAAAATTCAAAAATGTAGTGTTGGAGAACTATGTTTTTTGGATGTTGTCTGAAGTTAGCCGTATAGCACCTCGTTTAAGCAAAGCTATCAGTAAAATATCAGCTAGTGGTGTCCCCAATACTGAAAATATAGACTATAGCCCATTCATATATACTTCTGAAAGACTCGTTAAATTTTACGAGATGGAATATTGTGTTCCTGAAGCAAACTTAAAAAAAGTAGTTGAAAAAATGAAAAATAGTATGGATCAGCATCAATTTGCTGTTCACTTTCCGATTGAGTGCCGTTTCGTAAAAAAAGATGACATCTGGTTAAGTCCTTCCTATCAAAGGAATTCAGCTTATATTGCTGTTCATATGTATAAAGGAATGAAATATGAAGCCTATTTCAAAGAAATGGAATCTATTTTACAAAAATATAACGGCAGACCGCATTGGGGAAAAATGCATACTTTAACTCCAGAAAGCTTAAGAAAGCTGTATCCAAAGTGGGATGATTTTGGAGAGATGAGAAAACAAATGGATCCATATGGAATCTTCTTAAATGAATATTTAGAAAAGATATTTGATATTAACAATACCCGTAAAAGTGAAGGGATAGCTTAGTGAGATCCCAAGTTCTCACTTAAAGAAGCTGAAGTTTTACGGAGTGTTGATACGAGATCAAATAAAAAATATAGGGTCCCAACATCCTTACGGGACCCTAATATTCAACAAAATCAAGATTCCTCTTTCGGAAAAACTCTTGATCTTGTTATAAATCGAACACCTTCTGGACCTTCAAGTGAAAACATACCCCCTCTGCCAGGCACTACATCAATGATAAGCTGAGTATGTTTCCAATACTCATACTGTTGTCTATTCATATAAAAAGGTGTTTCTCCGATCTCTCCCATCTTAACGTCACTATCCCCTAACAAAAAATCATCTTGTGGATAACACATCGGAGAACTTCCATCACAACATCCTCCGGATTGATGAAATAGAAGTGGGCCATGTTTTTCTTTTAACTTTTGTATCAATCCTAGTGCCTCATTAGTAGCTATAACTTTATCACACATTTTTTAATAAAATCCTAACGCTTTTGGGCTATAACTAATTAGTAGATTTTTAGTTTGTTGATAATGATTTAACATCATTTTGTGTGTCTCTCTGCCAATACCGGACATTTTATATCCTCCGAATGCTGCATGTGCTGGATAAGCATGATAACAATTTGTCCACACTCGACCAGCTTGAATGTTTCTACCAAAACGGTAGGCAGTATTCATATTTCTTGTCCAAACGCCTGCACCTAATCCGTATAAAGTATTGTTTGCAATTTCCAGAGCCTCTTCCTCATCCTTAAATGTTGTAACGGAAACAACAGGACCAAAAATTTCTTCTTGGAAAATACGCATTTTATTATTCCCTTTGAAAATCGTAGGCTCAATATAATAACCATCTTTGAATTCGCTTTCAAGAACATTCCTTTTTCCACCTATCAGTCTTTCTGCACCTTCTTGACCAGCAATATCAAAATAGGCAAGGATTTTCTCCATTTGTTCAGATGAAGCTTGGGCACCGATCATCGTTTCCATATTTAGTGGATTTCCTTGTTTAATTTCTCCAACACGAGTTAAAACTCTTTCCATAAACTGATCATATATAGATTCATGAATTAAAGCACGTGATGGACAAGTACAAACCTCACCTTGATTTAAGGCAAACATAGAAAATCCTTCAATCGATTTATCCAAAAAGTCATCATCTTGATCCATCACATCTTTGAAAAATATATTTGGGGATTTCCCTCCCAATTCAAGAGTGACAGGGATAATGTTATTAGATGCGTATTGCATGATCAAACGCCCTGTTGTTGTTTCTCCTGTAAAAGCAATTTTTGCGATGCGATCACTTGATGCAAGCGGCTTTCCAGCTTCAACTCCAAAGCCATTTACAATATTCAATACGCCTGGAGGCAATAAATCTTGTATGAGCTCCGCCCATACCATAATCGATGCTGGTGTTTGCTCCGCCGGTTTAATAACAACACAATTCCCTGCAGCTAGAGCAGGTGCAAGTTTCCAAGCGGCCATCAACAATGGGAAATTCCAAGGTATAATTTGCCCTACGACACCAAGAGGTTCAGGAAAATGATAAGACACGGTGTCCTCATCAAGCTCTCCTAAACTTCCTTCCTGTGCTCGAATACATCCAGCAAAGTAGCGAAAATGATCAATAGCTAACGGTAAGTCAGCTATCGTTGTTTCACGAATAGGTTTACCATTGTCCCATGTTTCAGCTACAGCTAACGTCTCAAGGTTTTCTTCCATTCGATCTGCAATTTTGTTCAAAATTTGAGATCTTTCTGTAACTGAGGTTTTCCCCCAGTTATCTTTTGCCTTATGAGCAGCATCAAGTGCTCTATTAATATCCTCTGCATTTGAGCGAGCTACCTCACAAAATACTTGGCCTGTCACCGGACTCACATTTTCAAAGTATTCACCTTTTGCTGGAGCAGTCCACTCTCCCCCAATGAAATTATCATACCTTTTTTTAAAATGTAGTAAAGCTTCTTCTGTTCCTGGTGCAGCATAAATCATACTTATTTCCTCCTCACGAATTTATAATTGATGAGGTTTACCAAAGGTTGTCTGTCTACTCCTAATTTATTCGAGTATATGGAGTGATAGAATGCTGCGTCTTATTTTTGTCTGATGTATAAACCCCCATCCTTTCATCCAAAACTAAAGAATCATCAGACATTTGATGCGATAATTAACTTAAGATGGTGATTTTTTATGTATTCATCTATTATGAAACGTGATATAATGTTCGAATTACTTAAAAAAAGGACTCGCTGTATAATAAGTAAATAGATGAAAATTTAAAGATAAACTGAAATATTTTAGGAGCAAAAAGATGAGCGAAAAATCAAACAAAAAATTATCTCTTTTCCATATAACCTGGCCCATTTTCATTGAGTTTCTACTTTATATAATGATGGGTACTGCTGATACAATCATGCTCAGTCAGTATTCAGACAATTCGGTTGGTGCAGTTGGAATTTCAAATCAAATTCAAAACTTCATCATTCTTCTGTTTGGTATTGTTGTAACAGGTACTACGATTCTTATCTCTCAAAATCTAGGAGCAGAAAATAAAAAAGCGGCTTTTGAAATTGGAAGAACATCTATTTCTTTAAATATTGTTATTGGAATTGCACTTAGTCTAGTTTTATTCATAAGTGCACCATTTGCTTTAAAATTATTAAACACAACGCCAGAGTTAATGAGTGAGGCTAAAGCTTATTTACAAATCACCAGTGCCTTTTTGTTTATTCAAGCTCTAATCATGACAGCTTCAGGCATCATTCGAAGTCATGGATTTACCAGACAAACGATGTATGCCACGCTTGCAATGAATCTCATTAATGTTATTGGTAATTATTTATTTATCTTTGGGCCATTTGGAATTCCAGTATTAGGTGTTACTGGTGTTGCGATATCTACTGTTGTCAGCCGAGCCATTGGTCTCTCCATCCTATTTATCTTTTTAATTCGAAAAGTAAAACAGCCTATCCACTTCCGACATCTATTTTATTTTCCAAAAGAACATGTTAAAAAGCTTTTAAAAATAGGAGTACCAGCTGCAGGTGAAGGTTTGTTTTATAATACACAGCAGCTTACCATTGTAGCCTTTATAGGGTTGCTTGGAACAATGTTCATTAATACTCGTATATATGTATTTAATCTTATCTTTTACATCCTATTATTTTCACTTGCTATTGGACAAGGAACACAAATTATCGTTGGGCGACATATCGGAGCAGGAGAAAATGAAAAAGCTTATAAACAGGTTATGCGCAGCTTAAAAATAGGAATGTTCATAAGTTTGATGATTGCAGCTATTTTTTATATTGTTGGTGAACCATTGTTGAGTCGTTTTACTGATAATGCTGAGATTATAAGCTTAGGACTCGGTTTATTATTATTGACTATTATTCTTGAACCTGGAAGAGCGTTAAACCTTGTCATCAACAACTCATTAAGAGCTGCTGGAGATGTTAAGTTTCCTGTTTATATGGGGGCTATATTCATGTGGGGGGTTAGTGTTCCAACTGCTTATATTTTAGGTGTTCATTTCGGATTTGGACTTTATGGGATTTGGATCGGATATATTTTAGATGAATGGCTGAGAGGTTTGGCCATGCTGTGGAGATGGCGTTCCCGCGTTTGGGAAAAGATGGCTTTGGTTAAAACAAAAAAACAAACAGAGACATAGAATATACAAATCACCAGAAAACACTTGGATAGAAGTTGACCACTTAGATTTACCATAATTTTAATAAAGTAGCACTCTTATTTAGTTGACAGTGCTACTTTATTAAAAATGAGAATGACTATAATTTCTTATTCATGAATAGAAATGACGTAAAGAAATGAAAAAATATTCTTTATAATCATTTTATTACTAAGAAACACATGCTGAATTAGATACATTAAGACAAGCTCTTTTAAATCAAGTTAAATCACTGTTTGATTTAGTTGATAAATTTAGTGAAAGTTAGTTTATAGTTTATAAAAATAAGGACCTAAACCCCACTCTTGTTCATGTGTTTGTACGTAAGTCCATGTAAAGTTTTCATCAACTATATATAGATCTTGTTCGCCTTTAAAATCCTCTGCTTTAATTTTTTCGGCATTTTCAAGCTTCAATGGAAACCCGGTAATATGATTTTGATTCTGATAAAAAACATAGCATTTATTCTTCTTTTCATTGTCAAAAGCTTTGATCGCATTTTCTTTTTCTTCATGTGGTAGTAATTCATAGCTGAAAACATGCCATAAATATTGATATAAATAGATTTCATCTTTTTTGTTTTTACTAATACAGCTAGTAAACTTTTCTTCCCATTGTCTCTTCAATTTTTCTGCTGAATCAAGGTAATTTACAATAACACCTTTACTCTTCATTTCATCTTTAAAATCATATCTATTTTTTACAGCTTCAGCTATAAACAATAGTTCAAAAACACCTTCATAGGGTAACTTCTCAACAATTGTATTTAATCGTTCTCTATATGTATTCACACATCCACCTACTATTGAGTTTTTTATTTTAGTTCTATTCGACTTCTCACTTCTAACTTTTTTTATATCATAATTATACACAAATCGTTGCTCTTGTGGTTTAAACACATTATTGGGGATTGAGGGCAAGCTGACAAATGGCTATAACTTTGTTTCGAATACAAACTATGTTTTAATAAAATTAGAATCAATCATCAACATTTGAGGTGAACTAAGAATGGATAAAATATTTTACGGAACAAATCAAAATCAATTTGGGGAACTACTTCTTCCTGAAGGTGAAGGGCCTCATCCTGTTGCCATCGTCATTCATGGTGGATTCTGGCGAAAACGAGTCACGCTTGAGAGGATGAGACCGGCTGCTCAGGACTTAACAGCAAGCGGGTTCGCAACATGGAACATTGAATACCGTCGCACTGGTCAGGAAGGTGGAGGTTGGCCAGGTACATTAATTGATGCTGCGAACGCGAGTGACTACATACGTACCCTTTCAGAGTCTTATCCGCTCGACCTGAATAAGGTTGTCACAATTGGTCATTCCGCTGGTGGTCATCTCGCGACCTGGATTGCTGCACGTCATCGTATTGCAAGGGATAGCGAGCTTTTCATCGAAGACCCTATCTCTATTCTTGGTACTGTTAGCCTTGCTGGAGTGAACGACCTTGAAATGATGCATGGTGTTCATCATTATCGTGATCAGGTGCTATCTCGTGAACCAGATAATCCAACAGCTGAATTAATAGGGGGTTCGCCAGAGGAATATCCAAAGCGCTACAAACATGCTTCTCCTGTTGAACTTCTTCCAATCGGTGTCCACCAGACACTAGTTCATGGTGCACTTGATATCCACGTGCCGATCGGAATTAGTGATCACTATCATCGTGAAGCAGAAAGGGCAGGAGATAGTGTAAAATATGTTAATCTACCTACTGCAGAACATCTCATGTTAACAAATACTACCTCTTCCGCCTGGCAAACAGTCAAGGAAGAGATTCAGTTACTAGTCAACAATTAAGAATTGGACATACCATAAATAATAAAATCCTTCCCTAACCTCCTTGATCATCCTCCTTTCATGAATAGAACAGGGAATGTCAAATACAAATAGAGCACCTCATCAGATATAACAAAACCACAACTCTGACATAGACCTGTCAGAGTTGTTCATTTTTATTTGATATTTTTTCATCTAAGTTGTTCACTAAACCCGCCAGATTATAGAATAATGTTATTCATTTTTTTGATGCTCGAATAACCAAAACTAGTATATAGAGTATGAAAGAAAGCATGGAGAATAGGACCCGAATTGAGTTAGCTTGATTCCAATCATCACGGGTTTGTTCCCAATCTTTAGGCAATGCTTGTGGATTCCAACTTTCAGTTTCGTAGTTCAGTGGTAAATTCACTTGAGCGGTAAAAATAATGATTCCAAAAATGTAAATAATTCCTGCTGAAACAATCAACCAAAAAGATATTGTTTTATAGTACTTTATATTGGCTAACACTGCGATGACTGATGCCACCCCACCTCCAAAGAAAAAGATGAAGAACATAAAATGGCGAACATTTTCATTAAACAAAGATTGTACTGTAGCATATATTTCACCACTCACTTCTAGCATTGCCAAATTCACATTTATTGTGTAAGTATAGAAAAAGCCTGCCATAATGCCGATGATCAACAATGCGATAGCCAAAGTACCATTTTCATAATAGCTTGTTTTCATAACCATCTCTCCAATCTATTCAAATTTGATTAGTTTTGTTCATTATATTCAAGTTTGAATAGATTGTCAAAAGCTCATTATTTAAGATTCAATTAAAGCTCACTTTTGTACAGGTATAATAAGGTCAATATTTCTAACTGCATCTTGAATCCATTCTTTCTCAGCTTGGAATAAATGTTTCTCATGCTTAATAAAAAAAGCATCATAGTGAAATCGATGGTTTTCCGAGTCTAGTGAATTTAAGTGTTCTGCCATAGACCCAAGTTTTTCATCAATGATTTTAATTGCCATTTTTGCGTATTCTTTAATTTCATTTTTTGTACGTCTTTCATTAAATTTTAGTGCTAATTTAAATCCGTAAAAGTCAGGAAACAAACCCAAAAATGCCTTTTCCTGCAACAAATCAAATCGATTTTTTCCCTTTTCTGTTACTGTATAAATTGTTTTCTCTGGGTATTTCCCTGCTTGCTTTTTTTCCACTTCATGGATATATCCATCTTTGTGTAACTGCTTAATTGCATGATAAATTGAACCTATTTTGACATCTAACCACTGATCTACTTTTTTAAGATCATACATTTGTTTAATATCATACCCACTTCCTTGTCCTAACTGTTCCAAAATACCTAATACAATAAACTGTGGTTTATTCATAATTATTACTCCTTCTGCTACTAATAGTGAACTACTCAAATTTAAATAATGAATGTGCATTTAATATACTATCCCATCTCATATCAGTCAACTTATCTTCTATTATAATCTTTTGAGTTATTTTAAATAAAACAATGCTGCCTACACATATCATTTATAAACATTCTCTTCAAAGAATAATCCTGCTTCTTTCAAGTCTGATGTTTGAAATATAGTCTCTTCAGAGTCCACAAAAATAAAATAAGGAGTTTTTTCAATATTCTCCCCATATAATTCGTTGAAATCTTCCCGGTTCTTTAAAATTAATGTGGACATTTTATGTGGAGTAGAAGGATTTAGGAAGTCAGGCAATTCACTTTGAGATTCTGAACCTTTATCCTGTATATAAAAAACTGTATAGAATCCCTTATCAGGTAAGTCGAATTTATCTGGGAAAGAAATCGTATAAATATTGGAGCAGTAAGTACCTAATACAGCAAGAACAATAATAAGTAAATAGATTTGATTAGTTTTCACTAGAATGCCACCTTCCTTCATAACATTTATACCCTTATACTATAAAAGTACAAACTTCAAATTTCAATTTAAAATATAGCTTTATTCCACAATATTGCCCCATTTCATAAAGAAAGACGCTTTTCTTAGTGAAAAGCGCCAGA
>NZ_JAVAMP010000023.1 GCF_030730905.1 Chengkuizengella axinellae
TATTGCTTTTCAGTCTGCATATACACTAATCCTCCTCATTTGTTATTGAAAGAAAGATGAACTTTCCTACTTCAATTTAACATGAATACACAAGTCGTGGAGTTAGTTTTGAAACCGCTGTCTTTTCTTGGGTGGGTTATTTTACTATATATGTTCATTATATAATAATATCACTCATTAGACTAAATGAATATTTTAGTCAGTAGTATAAATAAAATCGATTGAACATGAAAAAGATGATAACAATATTCGAATATATGAATTTAGCTTTTCAATTAAGCATCTTTCAAAAAATGATATTTTTCTACAAAATTCCTCGCAACTCTTTCACCTATCATTCGTCTAATTTAATAGAATCCAACAGAAAGAGGAATGATAGATGACCTATATCAAAAAATGTTTAACTTTGTTACTTGCTTTCGGTTTATTTTTCCAAGTTATCCCCTTCTCTAACGTAACGGCACAAGATTTAACTACGAAATACCGTGTCTATCAAAATGACAGCCTACTTAAAGAATTCTCTAGTCTGAATCAGGCTAAAAATTATGCGAACAGTTTTTCAAACAGTTACGTTGAGGACGTCACTACTCGTGAGTGGGTATATAGTAATTTTCCTCAATTTGAGGTCATTGCAAATGGAAATCCTCTCCAGAAAAAATACAATTCTTATGATGAAGCATTACAAGAAGCACAGAAACATGATAAAGCGATTATCAAGAACCTTCATAAAACTGGAATAGTATGGAATAACTTTCCTAACTTTGTGCTTTATCAAGGAGATAAAACTTTACCAGAATGGACCTTTGAAACCTTAGAGGAGGCAAAAAAAGAAGCTTCTAAATGGGGAAATACTCATATCATAGACCTCCAATCAAATGAATGGGTTTGGGACAACGTCTCACAAGAGAAAAAAGAAGAATTTCGCAATCAAGATCCAATATATGAAATCACTGCACCTTCATTAGAAAAATCTATTAAAAGTTCATATCTTGAAGACGCAATTAGTGAAGCATTAAAAATAGAAGATTCGCTGATCGTGAATACAAAAACGAAACAAGAAGTATATTCAAACGTGAAAACCATCATAGTGAAACAAAGCGACAGGATTATAAATGCTTTTTATCACTTAGATCAGGCAATCCCTTTCGCTAAAAATTTTGTGCGAACTTCTATCGAGCATCATGGAAAAGAAATTTGGTTTAATGATCCTAACTATGAAGTACTTCAGCAAGACAATAGTTTGAAGAAATTTAACACGATTCAAGAAGCCTTACAATTTGCATTATCCGAAGAACAAACCAAAATTATAGATCGCAGAGGAAAATTGTTATGGGACAATAGTTCACGCCTTACATTTTGGGGCTGGAACGGAACATCTAATCGAGCTACAATTATGGGGCATGTTGATCAAGCTGTAGGCTTAGATGTGGATTCTCCAACTTGGTTTAAATTAAGCAATGCAACTGGAGAATTTGAAGATACTTCTGATGCTGAAACAGTGAAATTGTTGCATGAGAAAGGGATTGAAGTACACCCATTAGTACACAACCAATTCGATGGAAAATTAACATCTGCATTTTTAGCTGATGAAGCTGCACAAAACAAATTCATAAATGATCTTATAAACAAGAGTGTCAAAATTGGTGTAGATGGACTAAACATTGATTTTGAATCCGTATACGCTAGCGATAGGGATGCATACACAGCTTTTGTACAAAAGATTACAGATGCTGCCCATAAAAACAACCTTATCATCTCTATTGATTTACCAAGAGGCAGTGTAGCATGGAATCATAAAACAGCATATGATCATGAAGCGTTAGCAAAAATTGTAGATTACATTATGATCATGGCCTATGACCAACACTGGAGTGGCAGTGAAGTAGCTGGATCTGTTTCAGGTCTTCAGTGGGCTGAACAAGGAATTGAGGAGTTTTTATCGTATGGAATATCTAGAGATCAGTTAATTTTAGGAATTCCTTTTTATATACGAGAGTGGAAATTTGACAGCAATGGAAATCTAGTAGGCAATCGTGCTATTTACTCTTATGCAGTGGAAGACTTATTGAAGGAAAATGAATATACTTCAACTTGGGATGAAAGATTCAATCAATATAAAATAGAGTATCATAAAGATGGATTTACTTATGTATTCTGGTTAGAAGATGAAAAAACAGTGGAAGCAAGGTTGGAATTAGCTAAGAAATATTCTCTAGGGGGAGTTGCTGCTTGGAGACTTGGTCAAGAGCCAGCTAGTTTTTGGAACACTATCATTCAAACAAAATAACTGAAAAAAATATTTTTCAAAAAATATTTTTAAAACGAATCTGAGCATCTCAGATTCGTTTTTTTATTTTAACTGGGAGGTAGCTGATAAATATTTTCTTATTCTATAAACATTTTTCTATTTCACCCAATAAATTTTTACTATATTACCATATTAAAGTGAATTTATTCACAAAAATTTATAGTTATTTATACTTATTTACAAGATTTGAGATATATGTATACTATATTATATGACTCATGAAGTTTTGGGGTTTTATTCATAATTTTCAGAATATTAAAATAAATGTATATTTTTTCAAGGGGGTGATGATAACAAGAAAGTCATTTTTAAAGTTTGAAAGGAGGGCTGTAAGAAGTTTAGTAGATAAGTATGATTTCAAAAAATAAGTTAATAGAAAGGTGAAAATTATGAAAAAAATGAAATTGGTGTCATTCGTATTATCATTATCACTTATTCTAGGCATATTACTCATACCTATTACAAACAATGTAAACGCAGAATCTACCAAGGATGATAAATCAAAACAGCTTCAAAAACTTGAAAAAATGAGTGAGAAAACAAAAAAAGCTAATGAAAACTTCAAAGTTTCATGGGACGAAAAGAAAGGAATTCCTAGATTTATATCTGGAGAATTATCAGATCAAAACATCAATATAGTAGATTTCCTCGATGAAAATAGAGATATTTTTAACTTGGATGCTGGTGAATTTGATATTAAATCTACAGAAACTGATGAGTTGGGTATGACGCATTATCGCACACAGCAATCTGTAGATGGAATTCCAGTATATGGTGCTGAATTAATAGTTCACACTGATGAACATGGAATCGTCACTGCTATGAATGGACAAGTTGAGCCAAAACTTGAAAAGAAAAATTGGAAAAACGCTGTAAAACTATCTAATAAAGATGCAATCGATATTGCAGGGGATAATCTAAGTTTTACTCCAGATGAGAATACGTTCACAGCTGAACCTACCTCAAAATTGTTCTTATATAAACATGAGGATAAATGGCAACCGGTCTATGTTGTAGAGCTGCAGTTTGTTGAACCATATATCGGAAGAGAATTTTTCTATATTGATGCAAAAAAAGGTAAGGTACTGAAGTCAGTCAATAGAATTATTCATGCTGCTGAAACGGGGAGTGGTACTGGGGTATTTGGAGATACAAAAACATTAAATACTTATTTATCCAATGGTTTGTATTATTTATATGATACTACTAAACCAATGGATGGCATAATTAAAACTTATGATGCAGAAAATACCATGACACCCCTAGATGACTTCAATCCAAGTCCAGGAGTTTATGTAACGGACGATAATAATGTATTTGATTCCTCACGCCAACGAGCAGCAGTTGATGCCCATTTTTATGCGGGGGTCGTTTATGATTATTACTTAGATGAGCATAACCGAAACAGCTATGATAACAATGGTGCTGACATCATTTCAAGTGTTCACTTAGGAGACAATGTTGAAAATGCCTTTTGGACAGGTACTCAAATGGTTTATGGGGATGGGGATGGCAGATCTACAACCTCTTTATCCGCTTCTCTAGATGTTGTTGCTCATGAATTAACGCATGCTGTTACAGAAAGATCTGCTAATTTAGAGTATGAATTACAGTCTGGTGCATTAAATGAGTCCTTCTCAGATGTATTCGGTATCTTAGTAGAAGTTGCTTATGAAGGTTCAACAGAATGGTTGTTAGGTGAAGATATATTTATTTCACAAAATAGTGCTATAAGAAGCATGGAAGACCCTACCCTTTATGGACAACCTGCTCATATGGATGAATTTGTGATCATGCCTAACACTAGAGAAGGTGATTGGGGAGGAGTACATTACAACAGTGGAATAACAAACAAAGCTTTTTATAATATTGCTACAGATATTGGATTCCAAAAGTCTGGTGATATTTATTACAGAGCATTAACTTCTTATTTAACACAGTTTTCGCAATTTGATGATGCACGTGATGTTCTATTACAATCAGCATCTGACCTATATGGCGAAAATGGAGTAGAATATACTGCAGTTGCAGATGGATTTTCTGCTGTAGGTATTGGTGATACTACCACAACACCTAATGATGATACTTTTGAGCCAAATGGTACTTTAAGCAATGCTCATCCAATTTCTAGCGGAGAGTCCTATATTTCATATATCTCCTCCTCAAGTGATGTAGATTATTATACATTTACAACTGGCGGAGCAGGTGACATCACTGTAAACTTAACAAGCTTACCAGCAGATTATGATCTTTATTTATTAAATAGCAATGGAGTTCAATTAGAACAATCTATTAATGGAAACACATCAAGCGAGTCTATTCAATATACAGCATCAGGTGCCGACACATTCTATCTTCAAGTTTTTGGATACAACGGTGCAAACAGTACAAATGATTATGTTTTAAGTGCATCCTATCCACAAGAGCAAACAGGTGGACAATGGTTCTATGAGAATGTAAGTTATGATACACCACATCCTTATCCAAATAATCACACAGAAACATACACTTATACAAAAGCTGGTGCACAACAAGTTGCTATTCATTTTTCTGCATTAGAAACTGAATCAAATTATGATTTTGTTCATATAAAAGATAAAAATGGAAATATAGTAGCTAGTTATGACGGAACTCAAAGCGCTTTTTGGGTTACTGTAGATGGTGATGAAATCAGTGCTACCTTAGAAACTGATTTCAGTATTACTGACTATGGATTCACAATTGACCAAGTGGCTTATTTTAATGACGCACCTTTAACTTTCGGACTCTTGGATGATACAAAAGAAAACACAGCTCTTGATCAAATTCAAGAAGCAGACAAAATGAATCCAGCGGATTATGTTGCTCCAGAAAAAGGACCAGAGAAAACGATTGAAGAATAATTAAACATAAACTAAGTATAACATTCCCTCGTTATATTTAGAGATTAAAGAAAGTACTTGATTTATCTCATAAAAGCAATTTTATTACTTATATATCAATACTTAGTACAGAAATCTGCTGTGGGATTCAAGCCAATTCTTCACCGTAAATCTCTTTAACGTTTTAAAGTTTTAAAAAATCAATTTCAAAAAAACCTCCAAAATCACTTTGTGATTTTGGAGGTTTAAATTTTAGGCTTGTATAAACATCAAATAACTTACAACAAAATAACTAATCACTGCCAATATACTCGGTAATAAATAAGTAAATCCATTTTTAGATTGTTTCCTAATCAATGCATACATACATATTACGGCAAGTACAATTGTCCCAAGCACCGTATAGATATGACTTGGACTAGAAACATATAACAAACTGCCCTTACGATATAAAACATCTGTAAATATTAATATTAAAATATTGAAGGTATTGCTTCCTAATATTGAACCTATAGCCAGGTTATAATTCAACAAACGAACAGCAACGATGATGGAAACCGCTTCAGGTAAACTTGTACTTGCCGCTACTAAAAAGGTTCCAATAAAAGAAGCATCAATACCAGTGAGTGTAGCAATTTTATCAGCCGAAACTGTTAGTATCGATCCAAATACTAAAATAAATATCGCTGCTACAATAAACGAAATCAAAGCCCTTTTAAGCGTGAATTTTGCATATTTTTGTGACTCAGACTCATTAACAGGTTGAGCTGAAGGTTCATTTTCCACTTTGGAAATGAACCACATTCCCAAGCTGTAAACAATCACAAGAATTATAGAATCCAATCCAATTCCAAATATATGATAAGAAACTTTAAAATACATAGACGCCGAAATCATGATTAAAAGAGCCATCACAAGTAAATTCGTCATCGTATTTTGCTTATTTGAATAATTAAATATTTTACTCTTTCGAAAGATGATATCTACTACTGCTAAAATCATGAAGTTAAACAAATTGCTGCCTAACACATTTCCCGTTGCAATATCTGGATTATTAATGATAATGGAAGTCACACTTGTTGTGATTTCTGGCAATGAGGTTGCTCCTCCAAGCATAAGTCCTAACAATACACCATTGATGGATGATTTTTCTTTAATAACATCCACATATTTGGAAAGCTTTACCGCTAAAAAAATCGTACAAGTTGCCGCTATGAAAAAAAGCAAATAAACCATAACATCATCCTTAGTCTGTGGAAATTTAATGTATAACTGTACCTATGTATATTATTTCCAACCAAAAAATACCTATGCCAATTTTATCATAGAACTTAAATAATTTCGATTTTAAGAAAATCTCCGCCAGTTATTCTATGCTCTTTAAAGATTCAATCATATTAATGTTTTTTACCGTTCTTCTTAAGGATAAAGTACATAAAATAGTAACCGATATAGTTATAATTATTGGGAACAGTATTGAGTCTAAACTGAGAATGATAGGGAATACCATATTGTCTAAAGTAAATCTCTTAATAATAGATATATATAAAACAATACCAGTTGGAATCCCTACTACAATACCAAATATAGTAATTAATATATTCTCTATAAAGATAAGTTTATTTATTTTATTTCTATGATAGCCCAACACCTTTAAAGTTGCTAATTCCCTTATTCTTTCTGTAATATTGATTATAGATATATTATAAATTGCTGCTGAGGACAAAACTACTGCACATATAATCAACACAACAATCATATTGAATAAATTTTGCAATCCACTTTCTGTAATTTTTTGTACTTCATCTATTGATTTTACTTCCTTCACATTATTCATTGTATTGAATGTGTTATATATATTATCAATATCCATACTATCTTGTGCTTTAATCAAGAGAGTGCTAGGGGGGAAATTAACACCTAATTTAGTTAATAATTCAGGAGTAGCGAATATTTCTTGGTTTATATATTGGACAGAAATATTTGAGATTTTCACGTCTATTGTTCGACCCTTATATTCAGAACCTATTAACTTTAAACTTAGAGTATCGCCTTTAGATAAATTATAATTTTTGGCAAATCTTTCTGCTATGATTACACCTTGATTATCTAATGGCAACAAAGTTCCATTGTAATCATAATTGTTAATAAAATTATTTTCTTTACTAGTAATTATTAAATTACTGTCAACTACTTCATCAATATTAGTTATAACTACATTTGTTTCTGCTAGGGTATTATAGTACAAAGAGTTTATTGGAATACCTAGGTTATTTCTATCTTCAATTGGTGTATTATATACTACTTTCAAATCATATTGATGTACTTCATTATATTGTTTGTCAATTAATAATTCTCTAGAGTCTAAATAACCAAATGAAAGTATTAATAGGCTTACACAGCATACAATTCCTAAAGAGCTGTAAATTGCTCGCTTTTTATTTAGGAGAATATTTCTCAAAATAAGCTTATTTCCATACGATAATTTCTCCCATAATTTTGTATTTTTCTCTAGTGATGTGCTCCTAACTTCTTTAGGTGGCTTCGCTCGCATTCCTGAAGAAGCACTCTCTTTCAATATCTTTTTACAAGATAAATACGAAGAAATCACCCCAAAGAAAACAGAAAACAAAGAGGCTAATACTATGTTTTCATAGTATATATTTATTCTAAATCCTGGTAATGACACTATGGCTCTTACTTGATCCATAAATATTTCTGGTAAAAAAATTGAACCTAATACTGAGCCAATAATTCCACCAACTAGTCCAGTAATCATTGCATAACCAAGATAATGAGATATTATTTTTAAGTTATTATTTCCAAGAGCTTTCATAATTCCAATCTGAGTTCTTTGAGAATCTACCAGCCTAGAAACCGTTAGAAAAGTTATAACTGCAGCTACTAAAAAGAAGATCAGCGGAAGTATTTTTGCTAATTCTTCTTGTTGTTTTATTTCTCCAGTAAATTGTTTATAACTTAAATTAAGATCTCTTTTTAGAGTGTATAAAAAATTTGTTTGTTCTGAAGTTTCTATTATTTTACTTTCAACTAATTCTGCATCTGTTGGGTCATCTACATCGATGAGAACTTCATTATAGTTATTATTTCCTGTAATATAAGCCATAGTACTTTCTGAAACATATGCTATTCCATATTCCTTATGATTGGGGGGGAAGTCTGAAGTATCTCTAGATTTAATTGTATATTCTGAACTTTCACCAAAACCACTAATTTTTAAGAGGATATCATTAAATGGAGTACTTATTTCTATTTCATCACCTATAGAAAAGTTATGTTCTTTAGCATAGTCTGTATCTATTACAATAGATTGAAAATTTGTTGGTCTCCCCCCTCCAATGATTTGGATTTTATTTATTTTATTATTTTCAGGGATTGAATGTAGTTTTAAAGTAGTTGTTACTTCGTCAAACTTTTGATTAACATCTAGCACATAACGTCCTTCAATATTTTTTATTTCATCAATTTGACGAAATATATTTATATCTTCAGGTGATATGCTATCAAAGTAAACCCATAAATCAGTCAAGTTACTATCTTCATAATATTTTGAAGAGTATTCACTAAGATTTTTTGAGAAGGTCGAGAATCCAGCAAAGAAAAATGCACCCACAGCGATTACTAATGTAATTGATATAAATTGCCCCTTAAATTCTTTTAAATCCCTAAGTAGTTTTAATAGTAATTTACCCATTACCAATCTATTTCCTCTATAGATTTTTTAGTTTTATTTATAGTAATACTTTCAATTGTGCCGCTCTTAACTTTAATAACTTTGTCAGCCATCGGGGCAATAGCTAAATTATGTGTTATTAATACAATAGTCTTTTGAGTTTCTTTATTTATGTCTTCTAGCAGTTTTAATACTGATTTTCCAGTGTTATAATCTAAAGCACCTGTTGGTTCATCACAAAGTAAAAGCTGTGGATTTTTAGCTATGGCTCTTGCTATTGCAACTCTTTGTTGCTCTCCACCAGAAAGTTGGGAAGGGAAATTATTGATTCTATCAATTAATCCAACTCTTTCTAGTATATCTCTTGGGTTTAAGTGGTTTTTAGATACTTCAACTGAAAACTCAACATTTTCTAAGGCTGTAAGATTAGGTATTAGATTATAAAATTGAAAAACAAAACCTACTTTTTCACCTCTATAATTTGTTAGTTCTTTTTCATTAAATTTTGTAATATCTTTATCTTCTACAACTACTTTGCCTGAAGTTGCAGTATCCATACCACCTAATATATTTAAAATTGTACTCTTACCTGCTCCACTTGTACCTACTATAACAACAAATTCACCCTCATCAATGTTAAAATTCACATCAACTAGAGCTTTTATGGGAATTTCTCCTAAAGTGTACTCTTTGGCGACGCTTTCAAACCGAATTAAATTTTTATTCACTTGTTTTATGGCTCCTTTTTATATAGTAAGGCACTTTCAAAAAAAACATCAATATAGAACACTCCGCATATGGGAAATCATATCTCGATGCATCAGGAACTTTGATCTAATAAGATGGGTAGTTATTCAAACTTCATAATTGTTCCATTTATTGTTTGAAATTGCCTAATATTATTTTAGAGTAATCCCGAATCACTTAAAACATACTATTGACTAGTTATGAACTAGACTTTGGTCTAGATACTCATATTCACCAATGATAAATAGAAATTTAGAATATTCCATATCTGTATTTATAAGATATAATAATGAATAAGGAAATTTTTATATATGGAAGGAGGACTTTATAATGTCAATTACACAAGAAATTTATATTCAATCTGATCTCGATTTAGTGTGGAGAGCATGGACTAAGTCTGAAAGAATTACAAAGTGGTTTGCACCCGCAGCAGAAATTGAACTTGAAAAAAATGGAAAATTCGAGCTTTATTTCGATCCCTCCAACAAAAATAGTATGAGTACGATAGGTTGTAAGATTATAAAATACGAGGAACCCCATCTACTAGAAATTCAATGGAAAGGTCCAGATGAATTTGCAGAATTCATGAACGGGCAAGAACAATTGACAACTGTTAAAATTGAATTAGTATCAAAGGATGGTGGTACCAATGTTACATTGGAGCATTCTGGCTGGCTAGATACGGATGATTGGCAAAGCGCTAAAATGTGGCATGTGAAAGCTTGGGAACAAGCACTTTCAAGCCTTAAATCTAACATGGAATCTGGTGAAGGGATTTTATGTTGTAAATAGGAATAAGATAAAGCTCCAAAACTAGTGCTTTCCTAGTTATTGGAGCTTTTTTTACTTGCTATATTTTAATCTCTTTCAATGATTTGATCACGTTTTGGACCAACCGAAATCCATTTAACAGGGACATCTATTATTTTTTCGATATACAATATATAGTTTTGAGCATGTTTTGGAAGTTCTTTGAATGTCCTTACCCCTGTAATATCTTCCTTCCACCCAGGTAATTTATCGAAAACTGGCTTTGCTTGATCTAGTTTTGCAGACACAGGGAAATGAGTAGTAGATTCTCCATCAACCTGATAGGCTGTACAAATTGGAATTTCATCTAAATATCCAAGCACATCCAGATTAGTTAGTGCAATTTCAGTTGCTCCCTGCAGCATACATCCATACTTAGTTGCAACTCCATCAAACCACCCCATTCGACGCGGTCGTCCAGTTGTCGCACCATATTCTCCTGCATCTCCTCCTTTCTCCCTAAGTTCATTCGCATCTACTCCTTGTATTTCTGAAACAAATGGACCTGCTCCTACACAACTAGAGTACGCTTTTACTACCGTTACAATTTTTTTAATCTCATAAGGGGGCACACCTGCTCCTACAGAAGCAAAACCAGCAAGTGTAGAAGAAGAGGTTGAGTACGGATATATGCCATGGTCTGGATCTCGCAATGCACCAAGCTGTCCTTCAACTAAAATAGGTTCACCTTTATTTATTGCATTTTGTAAAAGATGAGTAGTATCACATACAAATGGTTTAAGTTGCTCTGCTTTCTTTAACAGTTCCTCTAGTAAATCATCGATTTTAAATTCAGGATTTCCATATAAATTTCGCAGCAGTACATTCTTTGACACTAAAGATGATTCTATTCGTTTCCTAAGATATGAAGGTTCATATAAATCTGCTACCTGTACTCCAATTTTCAAATATTTATCAGAATAAAATGGAGCAATTCCAGCTTTTGTTGAACCAAATTTCTCTTTTCCCAAACGTTGCTCTTCTAAATGATCAAATAACTTATGATAAGGAAGCACGATTTGTGCCCGATCAGACACAAATATTTTAGGTTCAGGAACACCTCTTGCTATCAACTCCTCACGTTCACGCAAAAAGTCAACGATATTCAATGCAACTCCTGGACCAAGCACATTTACGACATTAGGATAAAAAACACCCGATGGCAGCATGTGTAACTGAAATTTCCCAAACTGATTTATTATCGTATGTCCTGCATTACTTCCACCTTGATATCGAACAACATAATTTGACTGAGCAGCAAGCACATCGGTAAGTTTACCCTTTCCTTCATCTCCCCAATTCGCCCCTACTACAGCTGTTACACTCATTATCATTTCTCCTTTACATTTGAAATCATTTCCTATTTTTAATTATAATGAGTATAGTAATATAAAAAAAATGAATATTATTTATATAAGATATAAAGGAGACTAATAGTATGGTTTTAAATATGGAATGGTATCGCGTTTTTTATTTTACTGCAAAAACAGGAAGTCTTACCAAAGCAGCTGAGGAACTCTTTATTACTCAGCCAGCTGTCACTCACTCTATCAAACAATTAGAATCAAAAATAGGTGGACAGTTGTTTTTTCGCACATCTAAAGGAGTTAAGCTTACTTCAGAAGGTGAGGTGCTTTATAAATACATCGAACAAGCATACAATTTCATCCAAACTGGAGAAAGAAAAATTGCAGAAATGCAGCAGTTAATGGATGGAGAAATTAAAATCGGAGCTGGAGATACCCTCATAAAACACTATTTATTACCTTATTTGAAGGAGTTTAATGAAAGTTATCCTGACATACATATTCAAGTGACTAACCGTACCACTCCAGAAACAATTGAATTGTTGAGAAAAGGGAATATAGATTTAGGCATCGTAAACCTACCTATTGAAGACAAAAATTTAAATATCATTGAAACATTGCATATCGAGGATTGTTTTATTACTGGAAATAAGTATAAACATCTTGCTGAAAAGCCTATTTCGTTAGAGACACTCATTAATTATCCTGTCATATTACTAGAAAAAGGAAGCAACACTCGTAAGTATATTGATTCCTTTACTAAAGAGAATGGTATAATGATTTATCCCGAGATCGAACTTGGCAGTTTAGATTTACTAGTCGATTTCTCTAAGTCTGGATTGGGAATTGCATGTGTGATCAGAAACTTTATTTGTAATGAACTCGCAAACTCAAGAGTATTTGAAATTAAACTTGAGAAACCAATTCCTCCTAGAAAAGTAGGAATTGTCTCATTAAAAAACGTCCCGCTTTCTACCACAGCGAAACGTTTTATAGATTTGATATCTTATAATTAGTATGTTTCTAACATTCTAACATAATCACTATGCACATAACCAAACTCATAATCTTGATTGTCAGAGATGATTTTGTACCATGTTTCTCCATCTACTTTCACTTCATCCATGATAACCATCGATATACCATTTATTGGATATTGATATATTTCTTCATATCGTTCTTCTAGTGCTTGATTACGATAACCAGGATCAAGACGAACTCTTAGGAATGTTGTATGTGAATCTACTATCGCCAGGTTATATTGATGAATATCTTTTTCTCCCAAATATTTATCAATCGTAAACATCCTACCTGCAACCTTTTGCCCCCAATAAGGATCAGAGGCATACATCACGTTGATCCCTGCACCTTTACTCCCTAAAAACGCTCCGTGGTAATAACCTGTCGTATGATCCCCATGTGTCATAAATCTATTTGAGAGGTCTGCTGCAACTGACATGACACTATCTTCAAAGCTATCATATTGTGTAGCACTGTTTACAGGATCACTGTCTATTGCATTATTACCAAATAAATTAAAATTCATAGTTGCTATATTACTTGTTCCCCATTCACTCTCATGAATAGCAAGAGACATCAGAAATAAAGCATTAACATTAAATTCTTCTTCTGCTTTTTTAAATACATGGCCAAATCCAATCAATGGACTATCAGGTTCCAACTCACTATTTAAGAATGAGTCTAATTCAGCCGCACTATAATTTGTATTTGTTCTCAAAGATAAATAAGTAAAATATGAATAAGCAATGTCATTATTAAAAGAAAATCCATCCATACTATATGCCTTTTCTCCCTCATTTAAAAATTCAGGAGCTTCCCCAACAACATAAGGACCTTCATATGCCTCACCATTATAAATATAATGATGCAATAGATTATTCTCAACCAAATAATAAGATCGTTCTTGAATTAACTGTTTTGGTATGAGCTTCACATCATTTATATTAACAAAACCTCGAACACCATTAACTAGTATTTCTACTCTACTCAAATTATTCGTTATTCCCACAAACTCCATCTCTGTTGCAGCATTCACATAGGTTAATCTATTATTTCCTATATCAGAACGATAAATAGAAACCGTATTATGATTCAAATCAAGTGCTCGTATGATCCCCTCTTTCATCCATACAATGTTTCTATTTTCCAATATAACCTGAGATTCATCTATTACATTTTCAAATGCTGCATCAAAACTACCATACTCCTCATCTTTAATCGTTAAGATACCATTTTCAACTACACCAATATAGTAATCTAGCTTCCTTAAATCTTTATCCTTTACACGTGATAAAAAGACTGAGAACTGATTCATCGTTATTGATTGTTTTGGAGCAAAAATCCCATTTCCAACACCAGTTGTAATTCCATTGGAAGCCATCGATTGAATAGCATCGTAAGCCCAGTGTTCTGGAGTTACATCTGAAAATACAAAAGGAACAGCTGAACGATTATTGATATCATAAACTCTTGTAAAAACAGCCGCTATCTCAGCTCGGGTCATTTCTGCCTCTGGTTTAAATTGTGCACCCTTCACTATATCCTGAAAGTATCCATAATCCATCACTGCTTTGATTTCATTAAAATACTTATGTTTATTATCTACATCAGTAAGTTTAAGCTCTTTTCCATTCATAGTTTGTAGGTTCAATTCCTCATAAAGTAAAAATGCAACGTGAAATCTTTTTAACTTCAATCCAGATTCCGAATAAATGGAAAACTTCTCCAAACCTTTCTCATTTTGATGAGATTCAGCCTGAACTTGAGTTATACCAGCTAATAAAGCAACTATTAAAAATGAATAAAAAATTTTACACAAACTACTTTTCAAATAATCTCCTCCAACTACAGTTTTTAATAACATTATACATAATAAGGAAAATTTCGTCATCTACCCCAGTAAATAAGTTAAAACTTCAGGAAACCTTTTTCTAAAATATTCATAGTTATGCTGACCATCCCTAATGACTTCAAATCTGCTCTTTGTTATCTTATGTTTTAAGATTTCATATACAGATTGATTCGAATCAAGAAATAGTTTACTTACTTTTTTATCCTTATTAGACTCTTTCGTACCACAGTCTAAATAAAATCTTTCTACTAATGATAAATCTGACTTCTCTACTAATTTTTCAATTTCTTCTTGATTACGAAAATATGCACAAGAAACAGCTGCTATTCTGGTAAATAGTTTTGGATATTGACAAGCTGCATATGTTGAAATCAATCCCCCTAATGATATACCTGCCATGTAATTGCTATCTTTGAGAGTACGATACTTGTTATCTATAAAAGGTTTCAGTTCTTTTACAATAAAATCAACATACTGGACACCTTGACCTCCCAAGTTACTTTGTTCTCCCAATATTTCTTTGCTATATTCACCATTGACCCAAGGGCAATATTCATTTACTCGTTCTTCACCTGTTTTTGAATCAATAGCGATTACGATCAACTCTACTCTATTTTTATCCAAATATTCCTCCAGTCCTAATGAAATCCCTCCGACAGCATCATCATCGTTAAATACATTACCCCCATCATGCATATATAAAACTGGATAAGATTTGTTATCCTCATGATAACCTTTTGGTAAATATACTCTAATGATTCTATCTTGTTTAAATGGAGTTATATGGATTGAAAAAATCTCTAACATAATAAACCTCTCCTCTATCTTTATAATAAAAAAGGAATCATAATAGATTCATTCTAATAATAATATAAATGAAAGTTCGCTAGATAGGAATGATACTTTTACATTTGAATATATTTATAAGACATAGATTAAATTTAATACAGCCAATGACTTAGATCTGGACGAGGGGATCGAAATGTTTAAAATCAAAAAAACATTACAGCATGAAAATCGGACTTTTTTTATGTGGGTTGATTCATTCATCCCTTACTTATACGCAATTGGTATTACTCTCATTATTGGATGGATGATGATTTCCTCAGTTTTGCTGGGATTTAAAACTTATAATGAAGATCCATTTTCTTTTTTCTTGCTTTCGGAAAATACGCAGCTATATGAAAATACGAACGAGGAACCTTTGAAAATAGATTCGGAGACTCAAATACAAGTTAACGTTACAAGTTCAAGTAAAAATAGCCCTTGGTATTCATTTTTAAACTCCATTATAGAATCAGATTTGTATGGCATTATTTTTAGAGGCATTTTTTTATTAATGATTTGGATATTTGTCTTTTTGGTCATTCCTATTGGATTCAGAAGACTAAAGAGGATCAAATTATTTCGGATGGAGATTGAAGTGGAGAATGTAGAAAAAGCAGCCATTCAAACGATAGAAATAACAGGGGGGAAAGCTAAATTAATGGCTTATTTATCTAGTAAAGATGCCGAAGCAACAACGTTAGAGTTTTTAAATGATGAAACCTCCACTCCTTCCATTGATTTTCATGAAGTGCTGGAACATTTTTTAATGGAAATTAAAGAAGGTTATCAAAAGCAGTTTGATGCTCATTTCGTGTATGAGATTGTTTTGGAAGACTTTCCTGACAAATTCAATCTTTTAATACAAGAATCAAAAGAAACTGAAAAAGTGATGATTAGAAACAAAATAAACAACGAAAATTTATTCAGAAAAAACTATCTGCTCATGTACTACTCTTTTCATGAACAAGAAATGGTTACGATTTTAAGCAGTTATACTTATGAATTTGATGTATTAGATAAACATCTGATTGAATTATTACATCACAATATCAGTAAAAACATTGAAAATATCGAGTATATGGTTGCTTTAACAGATCCTCCTTCAGAAAGCTAATAATTCCCTTGACGTTATAACTAGTTTCTATATATCATAAAATAAAGGGGTGATTACGATGTCAAGAACTCCAATCAGAACGTCAGATATCAAAAGACGCGCATTAAAAAAGCTAGCTAATCGAAATCATAATTCAAATCATTCAAAATACATAGCTACTGGGCAAATCGTAAAAACAGTCCATGTGAATAAAGACGAACCGCTTGTAAAAAAAATTATGGGATTTAAATAAAGAGAATCTTGCTTTCAGACTAGTACTGGATGTACTGATGCATCGTTAGTCACAGGACGTGACTGATTTTAGATGTAAACGATTCTCTTGGTACTCCCCCTTGAAAAATGAAAAAGGGGGGAGTCTTACAGCATGAGAACGTGATAAACTCAAATTCAAATGTGAGTTTATTTTTTTTTATGTTTAAAACAACTAGCATGTTTTCTGGCAGCTTCTTTCATTACAGGATTCGAGCCAACTAATTCTGAGGGCTGTTTAATGTCCAATTCCTTTAAATTAAGATCACTAATTTTTTTGAATTTTTCACCCTTTAATAACCTCTTATACACTTCAGACATTGCCAACGGTATCACCTCGAACATACAATCTTATTCTATAATTTATTCTTAGGACTGTTTTATTGTGAGCCTATTCTATTTGGATGTTCACCTAAATCAAAAAATACACCAATTGTGAAAGTGATATATTCACTTCACAAAAGGTGTATTACTAGCTTTATGTTTTTTAAGCTGCTTTACTCATTCTCTGTTTGTATCGGTTTTCCCTTATCGGCAATCATACTCCATGTCTGTCCACCATCATTACTTTTATACATATCAATGTTGTTATAAGTAGTTATAACTATTTCTTCAGTATTTGTAGGGTTTTGAGCTATATATTGAATTGTATCCTCTGTCATATCAGGAACACTCACTTGGGTGATTTCCCCTGAATCAAGATCCAATTGTTGAAGTCCAGCTTGACCAGCATATGTGCCAACCCATAACTTTCCATTAAAATCAAAATAAGCACCTAATACTTGAAATCCATCAAATAATTTTTCAAAAGAATCTCCATTGTCTCTAGATAGGTATAATCCATCCGAATTTCTATTAAATAACGCTACAATACCATTATCATTAGGATGAACAGCTATCCCTTCTGGGACTATCTCTGTTGGGAAGCCTGCCATTTGACTCTGTGTCCATGTTTGTACCTCATCCTTTGTATAGTATAAACCTGGATTAGATATAATTTCATTTGGCACATGATTTATTACATATAATGTTTGTTTGTTATAGGAAATGCCTGTCGTATGAAAATCAACTTGACCATATAAGGCTAGTTGTTCTAAGCTTTTCCCCTCATCTGTACTCTTCACAATACCTAATGGATCTTTTAATTGAGATCCTAGTGCAGGGTGTCCACTAGCATAAAATCCATCATTTGTTTTCGCAAATCCCATATAATCATGATTTTCTCCCTCACCATCACGCCAATTGCCATCTTCATAAACTTTTAGACCCGTATGTGTTGCTAGTACAAGGTGATCTCCTTCCGAGTTATATCCCATACCATGAATGTGTCCAAACTCAGTCACATTATTACTTTCCCCACCTGGGTTGAAAAATACTACAACACTAATTACAACACCCACTATGGATATGATCCAGCCTATACGCAGCCACTTTACATGGTTTTTCAATGTTTTTCGTTGTTTCCGTTCCTCCTGATTTTTTGAGTTTTCCATTGTGTTTATTTTATATTGTTTAATAAAATATAAAATGATAAATAATAGAAAAAGGAATCCGAAACCGAAAAAGGAGTATAATGAAATCATTGAATCTGTTGTAGATTCTTCTTCCCCCCCATGGGCTGCAGCGATGGCTGGCAATATTGTCATTCCTAGTAAAAACAAAGTAAAAACCTTGTTAAGCTTCATTCATTAATCTCCTTTATTCAAAATTACTCAACTGCGTGTGTATTTTTCAAATTTTCAATTTCTTGTGCAAGTTTCTTATTCTGTTCTTTTATTTCATTTAGTTCATTTAAATTTGCATCATTATTTTGATGCTGTTCATTTCCATGACAACAAGCTGCTTTATTGTTTTTTTCTGCATGTTTATGTCCATGGCCACCATGCATTCCCTTCATCATAAAGATCATCATAATAGGACAAATCAATAATATAAGCAATGATAACCAGTCCATACATTCTCCTCCTATTTTACATTATTCATACTTCTATAGAAAATTATTTAGACTTCACCGTTCGCGGCAAGTCCATTTTCATATTGGTTGTATCATTTTCACTATAACAATAAAATTTGCAGAAAGTTTGAAGAAACATTAGTTACCTAAACTCAACTTTCTCCATATCACTCAGGTTCGTTATGATATTCTCCACCTAGTTCAAACGATGAATAATATCCATTATACTTCACTGCTGTGACCATTCCACCAGTTGCATGGAGAAGATCATGGCAATGGAACAACCAATCTCCTGGGTTATCCGCAATAAATAATATTTCATACTGTTCATGTGGTTCTACGTTAATAAGATCTTTAACTAAAGGATTTTCAAGAGATAGTCCATTTTTAGAAATCACTTGAAAATAATGACCATGTAAATGCATCGGATGATCTAACATACTGTTATTCGTTATCCTTACTTTAACAAGATCCCCTTTTTTTACTTGAATAGGTTCTGTATCAGGGAATGTTTCTCCATTAATAGTATAAGTCATTCCTCCTTGCATCATCCCCATTCCAGCAGAAAGGTCCATTGTATATTCGATATCAGGTTCTTGATTGGGGTCTATAATAGAGTCCATTTTCCCTTGCTGTGATATATCCATAATTTTTAATTGGCTGGCATCTCTATATGAAGCATAATTTTCCTCCTCAACACCAGCAATATTAACTGGAATCAAGATATCTTTCGCTTCTTCTACAGCATTAGGACTGTCTATAAACCAATCCATCGTTCCAGTTTCCGTAAATTCCAAATCAATTCTTTCTCCAGGAGCAATGATAAATACATCCGTAGTTAATGAATTTCCCTCTACCTCTTTGCCATCTATAGCTGCTATTCGATAAGAATGATCATTCAAATATAAAACATGTTTTTGATAACCAGCATTAATGATTCGTAACCTTACTATTTCACCAGCATTAATATCAATTGGATTAATATTAGGAGCACTTTTTCCATTCACTGTGAAAGTTTGATACATCATTTGTGAATCCATTTCTCCTGGAGTACTGCCATCCCCCATCATGGAATTCATCATCCCTCTATTATTTTCACCTACATCCCATTCATCCAACATTAAAACGTAGTCTTTATCATAACTTTTCTCCTTTGGTTCAACGATGAATGCACCATAAAGTCCACGGTCAACTTGCTCAAAACCATTTTGATGGGAATGATACCAATATGTGCCTGCTTCCAAAGCTTTAAATTGATACGTAAACGACTCTCCAGGCTGTATGGCATTTTGAGTTACACCCGCCACACCATCCATCACATTTGGTAAAACCATGCCATGCCAATGGATAGTCACAGGTTCATCTAACTCATTTTTCAAATTCACCTCAACCCATTCACCTTCTATTACACGTATCTCTTCCCCTGGGACGGTTCCATTATAAGTCCATGCTTCTATTGATTCTCCTTTTATATTCCATGTTGCCTTTTTTGCAACCAATTCAAAAAAATTGATTTTCTCTTCCATTTCTGGCTTTTCTAGAGGAATATCCAAAATACTTATCCCCTCTAATCCTGCACTTTTGTTTTGATCCTTTACTTGACAACTTGCTATGATACCTATAATCGTAACTAAAATTAAAAGAGTTATAATATATTTCATTTTCCATATCTTCTTTATACTCATTGTTATTCCACTTGCATTTGAGCATACTTTTTTTCTGATACTTCATCTATCAAATGCAATTTATCCATCCCCTTTCTAATATTATATTAGCGAGGAATTGTGCAGAAAGTTTTGAGAAGAATGTCCTGGAGTTCATTTAACATTACTTAATTACGTCTTTTTATTATCTGCATCATTTCTCCACACTTTAACTTTATAATCATATTGGATTAGGAAAAGGAGTTATTAAATGAATAAAACAGTTACTTTATTTACTTTCTCAGTAGCTCTAATCATCCTCTTTGTAGGAATTCCATTAGGCTGGTATACAAATACTTCAAATGATCAAACGCCTACTTGGCAGCAAATGAGCCAACAACAATTAATAAATGAATTGAATGGACTAGATACAGTAATTGTAGATTTGAGAGAGGAAATTTTATATGAGGAAGGGCATATTCCAGGTGCAGTAAATATACCATTTGCAGAAATAACAACACGGTTTACGGAATTAGACAAGAATAAAAAAATCATTTTTGTCTGTCATACTGGGAATATGGGAGAAAGCAGCAGTCAGTTTTTAATCAAAAATGGATTTTCAGATGTTGCTAACTTAAGTGGTGGAATGGCAGGGTGGTCAGGTCCTATTTTCTTAAAATAAAGAGGTACTATCCTTTAGAAAAGGCCTGATCGAGTATCCGACCAGGCACCTTTAAATTAATACTTCATGCTATTATTTTTATGATTCTACAATAAATTCCCCAACCATTCCTGCTTCTTTATGGCCAGGTACAGTACAATAAAATTCAAATTCACCAGTTTCTTTTGGAATGAATTTAATGCTTACCGTTTGTCCTGCATTGGCATTCATATGGATGTTATTCATTTCATCATCTTTCTTTTTATCATGACCTTCATCAGCGTAAACAGTTTGAATACCGAAAAATTGATCTATAAATGATAGCTCATCTGAATGATCTGCCATTTCACTCATATAAGTAATTTCTACCTCTAAGTTACTTTCAGTTAAATCATGAAAAATTTTACCATCATTTGTTAAAACTAGTTCGTATTCTTTTCCAACTACTAAGGTGATTTTATCTGGATCATAACCCATTTCAAATGCTGACACTTCAATGGTTAAATCTTCTACTTTTTCTACTTCTGTTGGCTCTTGGGATTTTTCTGATACAGTAGCATCATTAGTATCTACTTCTTGTAATCCTTCTTGTTCTTGTTGTTCTTGTTGTTCTACTTGTTGTTCTTGTTCTTGTTGTACAGTGCTAGGATCTTTTTCTAAAGATTGCTCATCGTTAGGTGAACACCCAGCCAAAATAATAATAAATAATCCTAAAAACACCAAATATTTTTTCATAATACAATCCCCCATCGTTTAAATTTTCTAATTCAAATAAAACATATAGGTATACTAGGTAAGAGTATAATCTATTAAAATATAAAACAATTTCTAAAATAAATCTACTGCAAGATTTTTTCTATATTAACTTTTCAAATATAATAAACCTGACTATGCAGTAAAAATTATAAGAAATTGCATCGTTTCTTCATACATGTTTGCTATACTGCAAGATATTCATTTAAAAGGAGGGTGTCTGTCACATGAATTCAAAACAAAACCGACGGGAATTTCTCAAAAATTCTGCAAAAGGAACTTTAGGTTTAATCACATTGTCTGCTATTCCACTCACTTTAACTGCTTGTAGTGATGGTGAAAATATAAATACGAGTGCAATGGCAAACTTAGGACCTCTTGAAGATTTGAAGAAAGGACCTTTCCCTAAAAAAGTAGATTATGTTGTAACCATTGAAGACGGTTGGGTTACTCAAGAACGCAGTGGATTTGTTTTTATTCAAATGGAAGAAAACAATAATGAAATGATGATCATGTCTCCTATTTGTACTCATCTTGGCTGTACTGCATCCTTTGCAAAAGAAGATCAAAAAAAAGAAGGAATTACCTTCTTTTGTCCATGTCACGGAGGAGAGTATGATGAATTCGGAAATAATATTGGAGGTCCTCCTCCTAGACCTCTTGATGTTTTTCAACCCTATATAAAAGATGGAGAAGTTTACATTCCTGTCCTAAGCCCTACTGAACGAACATGAAGTTTTGTTATTGTACTAAACAAGGGAAACATTAAGACATATCCTTGTTTAGTACAAATTGAGACAATTCGATCAACTATAATATGGGTAAAATTCCATACAGAAATATAAGAAATTCAACTCTCTAAGAGGTTGGATTCTTTAATTATAAAAAATAGGACCAAGCTGCTTAAAGAGGTAAAAAAACACAAAAAACATGGATGCTATCAAAACAGGATGATGAAAAAATTTATTTATTACCCCTTTTGTAACCTTTGTTTCGTGTTGTACCATATAAATTAATATTAAAAAAACGCCTATAAAAATTATATAAAACACACTCACAATAGAATTATAATAATTAGATGATATCATTCCCCCTAACATTGCACCCATCATGCCCCCCATTAAACCTGATAATATCCCATCTAATACAGCCATAATGCTTATAGGAGAACCTAATAAAAAACCTGCTATCATTCCTATAATCATCCCCACTAAAGTTGAGATAAATAGATCTAAAAATATAATACCAACGATAATTCCAACCTCTAGACCTACGATCATTCCAATTGTCATTGCTACCATCATGCCTGTCATACAAGAAATTTGTTTTCTTTTCTTAAACATGAAAATAAATAAAAACAAGGTAAAAAACACAATAGAAGACACTATAAATAATAAGCTTTGAGTCAATGCTTTTCCCTCCAAATTAAACAGTTTGTACACAATATGCTATGACTCTTAAAGTAAGCCATATTTTTTCACTTCCATTCAAAGAAAAACAAAAAGAAAATTTTATCACGATTCTGCACAATTCCTCCCAATTTATCTGTTACTGTTCTTTATAAAATCTAATTTTGATTACTGGGAGTTTATTAATGAAAATACGATATATACTGATTGCTTTCACAATAGCATTACTCTCTATCTTAGTAGGTCTGCAGCTTCTTAAAGCTGAAACACTGCCACAAATAAACAAGGTTGAGCAAAACTTATACATTAGGGAAACAGAAGAAGACTCAAACCCACCTATAAAGGAATTTAATATTGCAACAAAAGTATTAGATTGGGATTTTGGAAAAGGTACAATGGAACAAGTCTGGACTTATAACGGAACTGTTCCAGGGGAAGAAATTCGAGTTACTGAAGGAGATACAGTCAAAGTAAATTTACATAATACACTACCTGAACCTGTGACCATTCATTGGCATGGTATGGTATTGCCGAACACGATGGATGGAGTAGCAGGACTTACACAAAATGCTGTAAAACCTGGGGAAATGTTCACCTATGAATTCATTGCAAATAAAGCTGGGACCTATTGGTACCATTCACATCAAGACAGCGCAAATCAAGTAGACAAAGGTTTATACGGAGCCTTTGTTATAGAAAAAAAAGAAATATCGTATGATCAAGATTTTGTATTAATGTTAGACGAATGGTCACTGCCGATAGATATCAATACCTTTTTGACAAATGATGATCAAGAAGTAAACTACGACCAGTTAGAAGATACCCCTCTTTTAGGAACAACATTAGATATAAGTCCATCATTCGGAGACTCAGATACAGAGATGTTATATAACGCATTTACTGTAAACGGAAAACTTTTTCCAGATATTCAGCCTATTTTGGTAAACCAAGGTGAAACTGTTCGACTGCGTATCATTAATTCTGGTTATATGAAACATTGGTTAGATTTTGGCAAACAGTCTTATAAAATCGTTGCTGCTGATGCAAGCGATATTCAGAACCCAATCCTTACAACAAATATTTTAGAAATCGCACCAAGTGAAAGAATTGATATTGAATTCGAAGCTGAAAATAAAGGTCTTTGGTATCTACAAAGTGCAGACTTAGATTTTGCCTCTTCTGATATGAGAGTACCCATAATCATTGATGGTTCTAATCATGCAGCACCTCAAAAAATAGATTATAAAAAGGATATATTAAGACCTACAGAATATAAAACCATGGATCCATTATTCTTAAAAGATGATATTCCAACATTCGAATATGAAATGATTTTAAATGCAGATGTTAAGTGGGGCGAGGGTTTACAGTTTACAATTAACGAAAAAGCTTTTCCAGAAACGATACCATTAAAGGTCAATGAAGGTGATCTTGTTAAAGTAAAAATGATAAATGAAAGCATATACGACCACCCCATGCATTTACATGGACATCCATTTCAAGTTATATCAAAAAATGGAAACCCTCTAGAGCAAGCTTTAATAAAGGATGTTATTAACATATTACCAGGTGAGGAGTACGAAATTATGTTTAGAGCGGATAATCCTGGTCACTGGATGTTTCATTGTCATGACTTGCTGCATGCTGAAGGCGGAATGAAAACAACAGTGAAATATAATGATTATACTGTACCTTACCTTCTGAATTAAAATTTTGGTGATTGAATTTTGCAAGAAAAATTTAACTAACGGTAGTCAGAAAGCATATGAAACCTTAGAGAAATCAAAATCCACTCGTCCACCATCCATTTATCAATCATTCCACCAAATGAATCCTTTCTGTAACGTTAAGCAAATTTCGACAAGCGATTTATGATTATGATATATTATTAAGTATAGCTATTTAGAGAAAATACTATCTGATCAGAAGGAGGATGTAAGGTGAGTGAGACATGTGTTCCATCTGGTATTAAGTTAAAAGATACTGCTTTTGGTTATACATTGTCCTTGATAGGCGGTAAATATAAAATGATTATTATATATTGGCTTTTTGAAAATAAAGTTATGCGTCACAATGAGTTGAAAAGGTGTATTGATATAATTCCATTTAAAACGTTAAGTGTCATGTTGAAAGAACTTGAAAGAGATGATCTTATTATACGAAAAGAGTTTCCCCAAATACCTCCAAAAGTTGAATATTCTTTATCTGAAAGAGGACTTTCACTCATTCCGTTATTAGATATGATGTGCGAGTGGGGAGAGAAAAACCGTTTGTTAGTCTCCGGAGTAACCGAGTAGAAGGTAT
Organism: Chengkuizengella axinellae; assembly: GCF_030730905.1. GTDB lineage: Bacteria > Bacillota > Bacilli > Paenibacillales > KCTC-33759 > Chengkuizengella > Chengkuizengella axinellae. The sequence goes on from NZ_JAVAMP010000023.1 coordinate 25,515, forward strand.
AACACTAAAAAAGTATTCTCTGATTCAGAGAATACTTTTTTATGTGTGTTATACCTTCTTAAGGAATTTTATATAATCATGGGCACTTTTTTCAATTTCACTCTTGGAGGGTTCATATTCTGCTCCATAAAATGCAAAGAACGAACGATAATCTGCTTTGCAATAAATAGCAGTTGTTTTAAATGGAACTAAAATCTGTTCAAGTGTAAATTGATATCTTCCATTTTCACTATAATCTTCATTTTTTATTCCTGCAGATACAGCAAAAGCAAGCTTACGATTTTTTAAATTATCTCCTTCTGAACCATAGGCCCATCCGTAAGTTAAAACATCGTCCATCCATTGTTTAAGAAGAGGTGGGCAATTAAACCAAAAAATAGGGAACTGAAAAATAAGATTTCCATGAGATTCAACCAATTTTTGTTCTTTTTCTACATCTATTTTTCCATCAGGATAAACTTTAAATAACTCATGGACAGTATACTCTTCCGGATATTTTTTTAATTCTTCAGCCCATCTTTTATTAACAGTAGATGTTTCTATACTGGGGTGTGCTATGACAATAAGAGTCTTCATGTAATCCTCCTAAATTTTATTATGGGGTACAGACAACATTCCGCGTTTATCTATATAATGAGCACAAGATCATGTTTTAGTAACGTAAAGAAACAGCTTATTTATACCTAGAGATTTCCTTGGCGTACAAAATTTCCAATTCAACGTAGTGGTGTCTTGATAATGAGAAGGCATCAGATAACATTGCTTGGATAAACCGTGTCCTATTGGACATCGGTTCACGTGTTTATAATTTGATGCTGTGAAGCTCATTGTCAAGACGAATACGTTGTTTACATATACTTAATGAACATACCGTTTACAATCAAGGATTTATTAAAACAGAGTTAAGATAAATGCGAAATGTTGGCGAGTCCCCATTATAAATTAAACACGACAAATATGTAAGTATGCACAATTAGTACAGGTACTTACCTAAATGTAAGTACTATTGACAAAAGAATCCATTTTGAAAAAAGAATGATCATAATAGATTCTAGATTTGAGATTGAGTATTTGATATTATAAAAAAGTTTGATCTATATTCTCCATCAAAAAGCCCCAATTGAGAAAGATTAAAGTTAAAAAAACTCATGAATCTCTTTCTGATTCATGAGTTTTTATTATCAATCTTTCATATAAAAAAGTAAGCATCGTTATATCGAAGTTGCAAAATCATAGTTTCCTACTTCTATTCATTTTACAATTTTTCTTTCAATCGATCATACTCTTCTTCACTTATCTCGCCTTTAGCTAATCTTTCTTTCAAAATATTCATATGACGAGATGATCCGCTATTTCCATTGATATAGTTTTTTAATAAATAAAAACCTAAGAAGATTAGTGCACCCCAAAAAAGAAACATACCGATCATCATCATTCCTCCTCCTTGAAAACTAGCACATTCATCAAACCAATGCATAAAATATCATCTCCTTTCTATACAGTTATTTTAATAAAAAATTGTGCAGAAATATTTGAGGAAACTCATTCCCACTTATAACCTACACCCCAAACCGTTTTTAAGTGTTCATCAATAGGGAAATTAACTTTCCTACATTTCTCTCTAATATTTCTTAAATGAGAATCTACGGTACGGCCTTCGATATCTGAATCAAATCCCCAAATGGTTTGAATTAATTTATCACGACTGAAAACCATTTTTTGATGTTTTAAAAACAAACCAATCATCTCAAATTCTATTGGTGTTAATGTAATATTGATGTCTTTATACTTTAATTCATGTTGTTCTTCATCCCATATTAACCCTTTAAACTCCACCTTCTGTAAATGATGTGTCCTTCTTAAAACTGCTTCTATTCGAGCTATTAGAACAGACTCATCAAATGGTTTAGTAATATAATCATCTGCCCCAATCCTTAAACCTTTCACCATCTCAGCACTTTGATCACGAGCTGTAAGCATGATGATCGGTACATTTGAAACCTCACGAATTAATTTCGCTGTGTCCCATCCATCTAGCTCAGGCATCATGATATCAAGGAGTACTAAGTCAAATGAATTTTTTTCAAGTAGCCGAATTGCATCTTCTCCATTATCGGAGGTTACACACTTGAATCCTGCTGGCTCCAAGTATAACTTCAATAACCGCTGCATTCTTATTTCGTCATCAACAATTAATACTTTCATGATTTTCATAACCTTTCTAATGGTATATAAATGGAAAAGATTGTACATTTACTTATCGTACTCTCAACATGTACACTTCCCCCATGTCTTTCTATAATTTCTTTTGCTATCGTTAAACCTAATCCGCTACCTCCAGTTGTACGAGAACGTGATTTATCCACACGATATAAACGATCCCAAATCCTTGGTAAATCTGTCTTAGGAATACCTTCACCTTCATCAGAGATTCGTATTCTTACTTGTTGATTCTCCATTTGTACTTTCAATTGTACATTACTGTTTGATGGGGAGTATTTTAAAGCATTATCTAAAAAATTATGAACCACTTGACCAAAGCGAGTTCGATCAATGTTTACAAATATTTTTGGAACACAGGAGAAATTTAACATCACATTTTTTTCTTCATAAGCTGGTTTAAAAATAGTAATAATCTCTTGAAAATACTCACAGCATTCCACAACTTCTTTTTTAATCAAAAATTCATTTCGATCCATTTTTGCAAGGTCAAATAAATCATTAACAAGGTTTGTAACATTTTCGGTTTCTTCCTGAATAATGGATATATAATCTTCTTTCTCTTTTAAAGCAAGGCTGGGCCTTTTTAAAACATCAGCATATCCTTTTATATAAGTCAGTGGTGTCCGAAGTTCATGTGAAATACTTGATAAAAACTCTGATCTTTCTTTCTTTAGACGCTTCAAATCATTAGATAGCTTTTGTATCGAACGAGAAAGGTCTCCCAACTCGTCCTCTCGAAAAGTATCTAATATGACATCGCTTTTTCCTTTACTTAATTTTTCTGTCGCTATTTTCATTTGGATTAATGGACCTGTAATAAACTTAGATAAAAAGATTGTGGTGACAATGGAAATTACTACTGCTATGGCACCTACGATGAAAAACTGCATCGTTAAATTTTGGATCATATCTCTGATCGGTTGTGTTTTTAAAAACATAAATACATACCCATTTAAACGATTATCAATGATAATGGGACTTATTGTGGTTAAATAGGGTTCAGTTCTCCATCTAGATTCAATTAGTTCTCCTTGTAGAGTAAGATCTAAAATCTTACTTTTACTAATAAAATGTTCTATTTCTTCTGTAACATCATCTGAAGCCTCTAGTAAAACAAATTGATCATCTGTAATTACGACCATCGTCTCCGCCTCCGATTCCATTAAAGCTACATGTTTGATTGTTAAGGAATCAAAGTTCTTCTCGAGAACATCTCGATGACTCATTCCACGAGCGATAAGGTTGTTTCTTTCACTTTGAACTCTTTCACTAATCATCGAGAAATAAAGAAATAAAAAAAGCATGGATTCAATTAAAAGTATGAAAATAAAAAACAAAACTCCGAGTTTATAAGATAGTTTTTTTATAACAATCAACTCCCACTAAATACAAAAACACAAAACCTACTTTAAGTATAGTATTTCATACCCCTATTAAGTTTAACAAACGAATGTGCAGGAAATGAGCATATTTTCAAACAAATAACCCCCAATTTTTCTATAACTTTTCATTGATAGTTGTATATCCAGTACCTTTTTCACCTTCATACATGTAGGGCTGTTAAACCTGTGAGAAGAGAGGGGAACAAATCAATAAAAATAGGAGGAATAAATTATGAGTAATCAATTAACGGTCAATTTTTCAAAAGAGGATGTTCAATTAGTCAACTGCGTGAATCAAAGAGTGATTGTATTAAAACAGTTACCAGGCAGTTCAGCTGATGTCGCTTGGTTGGTTTTTGAAGCCTTTGAGAAAAACACGGTATCTTGGAACCCAGAATATTCAGTATATGCAAGTAGAAGTGATATCGAAGCTGGTGCAGTCATTGACAAACAATCGGAAACTGGCTTATTGCCTGGTGGAAGCCAACTTAATTTTAAACAAGGGGCATTTGATTTTATTAACAAAAAAGGAGATCCAGGCACGTACAATGTTAATTATATTCAAGCTGGATTATACGATGAGCAACCAATCACAATTGGTTTAGCTCAACCAGCTACAGTAAACGGGAACATTAGTAGTGATCCAAAAATTATAAGTGCTGGGAACGTCCTTTTCTCAGATAACATTAAAATGACACCAGAGGAAAAAATTACAGTGTTTATGCAATCGCAAATTCAAACAGGGCAGGTATTAAGCACAATTACAAGTCAGGCGATAACTTTAGAGTTTAGCGGAAGCAACAATAATCAATCCATTACTTATCAGAACGGTACATTTGTTAAAGATAGTTAAAATGTGAACAAGCTATATCCCTTTCTGATCACTTTTTGAAACAGTTATCATTTAGAGCTTTGTCATTTTATTTAATATAAATACTCTCTCGAAAATCATAGATTCTATACAGTAGCCCTACACATTCATTATTCAATTAATAGGAAGGATGATATTAAATGCCAGAACCAATTAAAGGAAGTCCAACTCCTTATTACAATATGAGATATCCTACAATATCAAAAACCAATAGTAGGGCTAAAATTTATTATGCTATTATGTTTGAACCAAAAAAACTAGATTTAAAGTACAAAGAAAAATTTGAGAATGCGTGGAAAACCGCCATTCAAAAATGGACAGATCTATTAGACGGTTATGTTGATTTTGAAGAAAGTTATGATGTAAACAATGTGAATCTATTTTTAAGAGGCGAAGATAAATCAAATCTAGACTGGGTAGGAATCAATAATACCGCTGTAAAGGAAACAGTTGATGGTAAAGTAACGTCAGAAATTAAGGGGAATGTCGCTTATTTAAATATGGCCTATATACAAAAAGATAAATATACAGATGAAAGAGCTGCTGCGATTGCCATGCATGAAATCGGACACGCATTAAGTCTTGATCATAATAAAAGCAAAAATGTTTCTGTCATGTATGATTCTGCCTTCAGCACATTTAATAACTTTCTATTATCTCCAACACCAACTTCTTTAGATACAAAACCTGTTAAAACCGTATATCTATATCCAGTTGGAGAAGCAGTTAGTGGTTTAGCGCCAGAACAAGACCTGACCCACACACTCATGGAAGAAGATTACAGCAATCCAAATGATGCGCTTCAAGCTTCTGATGTTGCTTTTGAAGGTATTGTATTGGAAAAAGGGGATACAATTACACAGGATGGAGAAAACTATTGGTCCTCTTATAAAGTAAGGCTAGATCAACCTCTGAAAGGATGTACGATGGAACCTTCAGAATTCACTATTCATCAATTTGGTGGTACGGAAGGTGGATGTGTATCAAGACTGAAAAATCTTAGATACTTGTTAGAAGGGGATCGAATTGTATTTATGGGCAAATATAGAGATGACGGGATTTTATCTGCTGTGAATGAATGGGACGGTTTATTTATACAAAATCCAGATTCAAACCGTTTCAGCTGTGCTCGTTCAGTTAGTAGAGTATCTAATATTGAATATTCATTCGAACAACTTCTTTATAGTACAATTTAAATTTCTTTCGTGCTAACAAGCATTTCATAAGACGGAGCACAATTCCTAACTATTGGTAAATGTGCTTCGTCTAAGTAACAAAGGAGCTTTACTATGTACAATCAATTAACTATTAACTTTTCAAAAGATGATGTAGAGTATGTAAACAAAATGCAGCAAAAAGTAGTTATTCTTAAAGAATTTCTTAGTAATGTGATACAAGTAGCATGGATTACTTTCGGAGCTTTTGAAAGAAACACGATATGTTGGCGAAATGAATATGCAGTTTATGCCAGTAGAGCAAACACAGCAGTTGGTTCTATTATAGATAAACAATCTCTAAGTCAGATATTACCTAATGGAAGTACACTCCAATTCAAATATGGCACATTTCAATTATTAAATTTGAATGATACGTATCCTTATACAGTTGAATATGTCCGATCTTCACCATTTGATGAAGAAGAAATTACAATTGGTTTAGCTCAACCAGTCATAGTAAATGGACAAATAAATGCGGAACCTAATATTGTTAGTGCACAGCAAATGTTCTTTTCAAATACCATTACAATGATTCCAGAAGAAAAAATCACTGTATTCATGAATTCAAATACTAATAATGGACAAGTGATTAACAATATGACCAATCAAGCTATTAATCTTGATTTTGATCAAAACTATTGTCATCAGTCAATCACCTATCATAATGGAACTTTTATATTAGATAAAATTGAACGCAAATATTAACCATATTCTCCTTCTTAGATCATCATTCCATCCTCCAATCATTTTCCTATCATAAATATCAGTAAAATAAGCGTCTTTGAACATCTCCTATTCATTTATGAATAATGTAGAATTTTTTGTATAATTTTCTATATTTTTGTTGTAAAAATGAATTAAATTTTCCTTTATTTATGAAAAAATATATTGGTGTAGGAGATGATGATGAAATGAGTTTAATTTTGGAAGATGATGTAAGTGTAGTAGATCACTATAGAACTTTACTGAAGCGCACAGCTTGGAGAATACAGTATGCAGCAAAAATACGTAAAAGGAAAGAGTGGTTAGTAAAATACGATGAAAGTTTATATATGACGCAAACCGACTCTTCAGATATCATTACCCGTTTTTATCTATTTGAGCTCTTATCCTATCTTTCTTCAAACAAAGAAAAGTACATATTACAAAAAATATATATGGATGGTTTTACAGAAAAAGAACTAGCAATTGAACTTAAAATAAGTCAACAGGCGGTGAACAAATGCAAGAGAAAAGCAATTCAAAGTATACGGCAGAAGATAGATATTTCTTAGACCTAATTGAAAATGCAAAGCTTGGAGACAAACAAAGTATGAATGAAATTTTAAAATTATTTGAAAAGGATATTTTAGTATTAGCCAAATATATAAAAATGCCAAAAGACGATGCTATACAAGCGATTATTACGGAATTTCTATCACTTATACTTAAAAATGATAATGAAGGTGAAAAAAATACCAATAAGTGAACATTTATAAATTCTTAAAATGGAACAAGAACTCCTATCGGATTGTCTCAAAAAAAAGAGGCCCATTATTTAGGCCTCTTTCTTACCTTTATCTTATTCGTTATTACTATTATTTTTTTGAAGTACTTTTAATCCGCTTCCTATATCTGATGCAAGAATATAGTTTCTATCTACAAAAACTCCCCAAATATCAGAATATTCAGGCGTGTAACGTGCGATTTCTGTTGGATTGCTAGCATCGGTAATATCTACAGCAATGATACCACCAGCATAATAAGAAAGGTAAAGTGTATTTCCTCTTACTTTTGGATCATGTACTGTCTTAGCAAAAGTAACATTATTAGTAGGAGGAATATCCGTAGTTAGATCTGTCTTAAATTCGCTTAATAAAACTGGATTTGTTTTATCTTTTATATCAAAAATACGGGTATATCCATAGGACTCTTCATATCCATCTTTTACTGGAACATAAACTTCTCTAGTTTCAATTAAAACTGTACCGCCCTTTGCTATAGCTGAGGAATGAGCAGAGCCTTGTTGATGAGCAGCGAAGTCTGTACGTCCTAGATAAGTAGGATTCTCTGGGTCTTGAATATCAAATATTAGTGTCCCTAAATCCCACATAGAAATATAAGCGTATTTACCTGTTTCATCTACCATTGTACTGTGATTAAATACAGCTCTTACTTTACCATCAGGAGAATCCCAGAAATAACCGTCAAATGATTCATCTACTTCAGGTAAAGTCCTAGGGTCAAATTGCCATAAAGTCTCAGGATTAGTCGGATCACTAACATCTACAATTTGGAAATCGCGACTCTCACCCTGTGTAAAATAATCTGTATAAGGACTAGCAGCTAATACAATAGCTCGATTACCTTGCGTCGTTAAATATAATTCATGAGTTCCTAAAGTACTCTTTGCAACTTCCCAAAAACCTAGTTTCTGAGGTTCAACAGGATTTGTTACATCATATAGTAAAAATCCACCTTTTGAATCTGGGTGCCCTCGATCCAATTGCTGAACTGAAACAACGGCAAGATCACCTTTAAAATGTGGGGTGTTAACAGATTTCACAATGACTTTTTCCTGCCATGTCATTGGGAAGTCATTATTTGCAAACACAGCTACTTCTTCAGGATTAGCAGGATCTTGAAGATCAAAAACTCTTACTCCACCATTCCCTCCATTCGCTGTATGTGTTCCAACGTAAGCATATCCTTTATGTGCATAAAGATCACCAAATGAGTTTTCCAAACCATCCTCTCTAACTATGGCCATTTCAGGTGCAGCTACTTCTTTTAAAAACTTCAAGTTCTTACTACCTTCTAGTAAAGTAGCAGAGATATCATTATAATTCGTTCTCTCTCCTTTTTCTAGAAAGATATCACCCAATTCATCATGTCCAAACACTTGAGCAGGAATAACTATAGAGAATACAAGTAAACTAACCAAAATACTTTTAACCCATTTTTTACCTACCAAAGAACATACCTCCAATTAAAGAAAAATTTTGTAACCATTAAATTATATCATCTTTTAGTATTTTTATTACAAAAAATGATATTTTATTACTATGTATGTAAAGTTTTAGTGATTTAGAACTATTAAAAAAGGATTAAATAAATACAGAAATAATATAAATGGCTGTTCCCCACATCACAAATGCTGATATTTTATTTAAAATAATGATCAGACGCAATCAGCAGGTATGAATCTACTAGAAATACCTATGAATGATGATGGATTGATAACTGAATCCATTTCAAGATTAAATAAACTGTACAACGGATCGTTACTTTATTCCATTCCTAGCTTTCACAATCCAACTGGTATATTGATGTCGAAAACCAAAAGAGAAGAATTAATTCGAATTTGTAAAAAAGAAAGATTGCCAATCATTGAAGATGACGCTTATGGAGATTTGTGGCTAGATAAAAAAAAACCTAATCCTTTAAAAGCAATAGATGATCAAGGACTTGTTTTATATTTGGGAAGCATGTCTAAAACTTTAGGTCCTGGTTTACGTATAGGTTGGATTGTAGGCCCAGAACCTGTCATTCATCGTTTGGCTGATATCAAAATGCAAATGGATTATGGAGCAAGCTCGATTTCACAGTTTGTGGTTGCAGAATGGTTATCCAGTGGATTGTATGAGGAACATATTCAAAAAGTAAGAAATGAATTAAAATCACGCAGAGATTTTACGGTTCAAATACTAAATAAATATTATAAAGAATTTGCAGATTGGAAAATACCTCAAGGTGGTTTTTATATCTGGCTTCATATCAAAAAACAGATATCAATGCACAAACTATTTAAACATTCACTGAAAGAAAATATTTTAATAAACCCAGGATATATTTATGATCGAAATGACCAACATCACCTTCGTTTGTCCTATTCTTATGCATCCTTAGAACAATTAGAAAAAGGGCTTATGAGATTATCCCAACTGATTGCAAGTGCAACTATTAAAGTTAAATAAAGGCACTTCATCCTACAAAAAAGATAAATTGCCTTTAACAATACTAAATTATTTTACTTTTTTTGCAGCTTCCAATCTCTCTTCTGCCATCCGATTTGCCGCTAAATGAGTGGCAATTTGATCACGTTTTGATATTTCTATCACTTTTTGCATATTTTGATAAACATGCTTTACTTTGTTAAGCACACGTTCAAGCTTAAAGGAATCTTTTAATTCATCTGCCACATGAATAAGGCCACCAACATTAATAATATAATCTGGAGCATAGAGGATACCCAATTCATGAAGCTTATCCCCATGTTTATCCTGCTGTAATTGATTATTTGCACCTCCAGCTATCACCTTAGCTTTTAATTGAGGGATCGTTTCATCATTTATAACAGCACCTAATGCATTAGGTGAAAATATATCACAGTTAACTCCATATATATCTTTTGGGTCGACAGCGTTAGCACCGAATTCTTCAACTACTCTATTCACACGCTCTTTATTAATATCCGTTACTACTAATTTAGCTCCTTCTTTGTGTAGATGCTGGCATAATGCATAGGCTACATTGCCTAAACCTTGAACTGCTACTACCTTTCCTTCCAAGCTATCTGTTCCAAACTTCTCAACAGCCGCTGCTTTAAGACCTCTAAACACTCCATAACCTGTTGAAGGGGAAGGATTACCTCCTGCGCCTCTTGATGAAAGTGTTACACCAGTCACATTATTTGTTTCCTTATGTATATTATTCATATCCTCTTCTGTTGTCCCAACATCCTCAGCCGTAATATATCTTCCATTCAGACCCTCAATAAAACGACCAAACGCACGGAACATTTCAGGATTTTTATCTGTTTTAGGATCTCCGATGATAACCGATTTTCCACCACCAAGGTTCAATCCACCTGCAGCTGCTTTATATGTCATCCCTCTAGATAAACGCAATACATCAAGGATAGCATCCTCCTCCTTAACATAAGGCCACATTCTTGATCCACCTAATGCTGGGCCAAGTGTTGTGTCATGTATTGAAACAATAGCTTTTAAACCGGATTTTTTATCTTGACAAAACACAACTTGTTCATAGTCGAAATTCTCCATATACTTAAAAATTTCCAACTGTATTCCCCCGTTTCATTCATACTAATGAGTTAAAATAAAAATGAAATAAAATGATTGATTTTCATAGAATAACTCTGTTAAGAAATTTTGATAATTTATTACTAACCTTACTTACAGCGTAATGTTTCATTGACGTTTTGTCAAAGGTTAAAATCACAAACATCTGATAATCATTTTACACAAAAAAGAGGTGTTTCAAACAAAGTTGAATACACCTCCTCTATTTAATTCATATGTACTAGCTTTTACTTTAAAAATTGCTCAATTTCATTTGAAACTACACTAGTACTCCATGAATGAAACAAATAATTGTCTCCATCATATATCAAGGTTTTTGTATGAGCAAAAGCCCCACCTGTATAAAACGCAATATGATAATAATCTGAATTTTCAACTTCTATTACACCAGGATAGTCTGGTTCATCTCTTCCATTTTCCAATAATGAAATAAAGCTCTTAATAGCTCCCCCCTCTAACGTTTGGAGGGGAGTTTCCAAATTAGAAAACTTATAAATTTCAATTTTTTCGATATCCAGCTTTAAAATCTGACTGAATTTTTTTGAAAGAGTACTCTGATTGTTTTCATTATATATATTGTAACCATGAATATAACGATCATCTTTGGCTGCTATAACAGTCTCATCTTCATAACCAACGATTGAATATAGTTTAGTACCTGCACTTAGAAACGCAGCATCCCCATCCTTAATTTTATAATTTAAACGTTTAACAACCCCCTCCAGTTTAAATTCCACTTCACCTACAACATCATTTTCATTAACCAACGAAGGTTTAGCGATAATTACTCCAGAAGTGCCAACATATTTTCTATCATTGATGTTTACAAAGTCTATCCAATCAATGGTTACATCTCCATTAAATTTGGGAATTTCAATTGGTTTTTCAAATACTAGTTCTACAGAGTTGACCTCTAATGCTTTCTCTACATCGCTCGGTTCTATCTTTATATCTGTTGGATTTGATTTCTCAATCACTATTTCAGTTGAACTAGATTCCCGTTCTTTCTCAATCCGATTCGCTTCCATAGTTATTTCAGTTAGATTCGGTCCCTCAATCATTATTTCTACTGAACTAGATTCCAATTCTTTCTCTATCTGGTTCGAACCTATTTTAATTCCCATCGGATTTGTCTTCTCCATTAATTTGTCTGTTGAACTCTGCTCCATACATCCTGAAATAAGGAATATTAAAAGTAATGCAAATCTAAAAATCATGTTTTTCATTTTGTCCATCCCCCCTTCGTTCTTTAGACGGATTTATGTTTAAAAAGTTGCACAAAAATAAGGCATTCCAAGGATATTGGAGTGCCCTATGAATTAAAAAATAATCTCAATTATTCGTTCAGCGTTTAAATAAATAAGAAACTAAAACTCCTACATTATTCTATGCACTTCAAATGTACATGGTATAGATGTTTATCCACTAATATACTAAAAATGGTGTATGACCATATTTAAAACAGTTGTTTATAGATTAAAATCAAACAACTATTCCTCTTCAGTAAGTTTATGTACCCAAGCTTGAATCCGTTCAGGGATTTCTTTATATAACTGCTCAGAAGATATAAAGATATCTTCTTCCCATGTATAGACTTCAAATTCCATTGAAGGTATAAATCTATAATTCTGCAAATACTCTTTAACCTTCTCGTCTATCTCTGCAGTTGAACTATAAACTCCTCTAAATCTCTTAGTTACAAGCAAACCATCCTTTCCTGCCTCTTCATTTGTCGCTCGATATAAGTCTGGTACCAATTCAAAATATTCAGGTCTAGGAAAAAATGCGTGTTTGCCTGGCTGTGAATAAAGCTGAATATGAGTTTGAAATAAATTAGCCTTTGACTTCAACAACCCTTTTACTCGAAATCCATGAAAACTAGCTTCACAATCTACGACTTCCCCTTCATGATTAATATAAACAAATACATGCTCAAGCTCATAAAGATGTTGTATATCAAAATCCCAATAAATTGCATATTCAATAACCATTTGAATCTCTTCATTCATAAAAATTCGACGAGAAGCAGCCAACTCAGCATCCGATTGTGTATAAATGTTTATCCCCACTCTATCAGGATAAAAAGGCTCATTTTTATCAAAATATATATAGGGTACATACTTTAAGAACAACTCTTTATCAAAATCTTTCATATCAAAAACTCCTTCTATTTTTTGTTATCAAGGAAAGCGCTTAACTTATATTCTTCCTATTTTAACATAAAAAATTTGATTGTACTTACGTTATTAGCCAAAGTACTTTCAATTGCTATAATCCATTTACCCAACAGTCCTAATGTCCATGTTATAATATGGAAAAACAAGGAGGGGAACGGCTTGATAAAAAAATCTATTTATATAAATGGTGATTGGATACAGACAGAAGAACAATTTAATGTCATAAATCCCGCAACTAATGAAGTCATTGGGTTTGTACCAAACGGCGGAACAAAAGAAGCAGCTTATGCTGTTGATGCTGCTTATACGGCATTTAAAACTTGGTCTCAAAGAACGGCAGTGGAAAGATCTCAAGTATTAAAAAAATGGCACCAATTAATAGAAATGCATAAAGAAGAATTAGCAGCTATTATGACCGAAGAACAAGGAAAACCCACCAATGAAGCTTTAGGTGAGGCAATTTATGCTAATAGTTTTGTGGAATGGTATTCAGAAGAAGCAAAAAGGATATATGGTGAAACCATTCCCGCTTCAGTTTCGAATAAAAGGCTATTTGTTATTAAACAACCTGTTGGCGTTGTTGCAGTAATAACCCCATGGAATTTTCCTGCGGCTATGATCACAAGAAAGGTTGCACCTGCATTAGCAGCTGGCTGCACTGTCATTATCAAACCTGCAGAACAAACCCCACTTACAGCGATTAAGTTAGCAGAACTTGCTCATGAAGCCGGTATACCTAAAGGTGTATTTAATATTGTAACGGGACAACCTCAAACAATAGGGGAAACATGGTTGAAAGACTCTCGTGTTCGTAAAATTTCCTTTACAGGTTCAACAGAAATTGGAAAGTTACTAATGAAAGGAGCCTCAGAAACCGTAAAAAAAGTTTCCTTGGAGCTTGGAGGGCAAGCCCCTTTTATCGTATTCGAAGATGCAGATCTAGATGATGCTGTCACTAGTGTGATCGCTTCGAAATATAGAAACACTGGACAAACCTGTGTTTGTGCAAACAGAATATACGTACAAGAAACAATATACGACAAGTTTATAGAGAAATTCAAAACAGCAGTGAATGAACTAAAGATAGGTAATGGTATGGATGAAGGTGTAAATATTGGTCCCTTAATTGATTCGGATGCTATAGAAAAAGTAAATCAACATCTTAAAAATGCGACTGATCTTGGAGCACAAATCATATATGGTGAACAGCAAATTGAGCACCTGAAAGGAAACTTTATTAAACCAACAATTGTTAGCCATGCAACAGATCAGATGTTATGTATGATTGAAGAGACATTCGGGCCATTGGCACCTGTTAGTTCTTTTAAAACCGAGGAAGAAGTTATTCATAGGGCGAATAATACACAATACGGATTAGCAGCTTATGTATTTACTGAAAATATAAATCTAGCACTTCGGGTAAGTGAACAGCTGGAATATGGAGTTATCGGCTTAAATGATGGAATGCCTGCTGTACCTCAGGCACCTTTCGGTGGTGTAAAAGAAAGTGGATTAGGAAGAGAAGGCGGTCACTATGGAATTGAAGAATTTTTAGAGGTCAAATATATTTCTTTAGGGATAAAGTGAATTTTACAGTATGTAGAACGTGATAAATATGGTTTTAAAGGAAAGATTTAAAAGAACGTTTGATGTAAACTCATGAATTAGTGTGTAATTCATGAGTTTTTTTAGATTCTCAAATTAGACAATCGGGCCATATCGTATTATGAGATTAGCCAGTTATTTCTGGTTGACCTGACCTCATAATACGATATGCATTGTTCAAAAGGGGGGTGTTATGTTAATAATAACATGATGAGATTCAACAATTGGAAGTTTATATAGGAATATCTCGAAAGGGTGAAGCTTTTATGAAAATAGATGATTACGCTTGGAACAAACATGAGCAAAAATTAAAAGAAAATCAAAGAGAATTTACATATAGTAAGCCAAAAATAAAAATCGTGGATAACAAAGAAATAAGGAATAAGATTGAAGAAACTCTTGAAAAATTGTCACAAAAAAGTCTCGCACAATGGTCCTTAAAAATTGCAAGTAAATACTTAATTCACCTCGATAATCACCTGAAGAATGATGAGCGCATAAAGTTAGGGATAGAGACACTTGAAAAACGTATAGAAGGGAGTATAAGGGCATACGATTTGCGAAAAGTAGGATTTATCGTAAATGAATTAGCGAAGGAGTCTAAATCGGAAGTAAGTAAATTTGCTGCACGTTCATTTGCCCAAGCAATTGCAACAGGGCATATGAGAGGACATGCATTAGTTTGTAGTGACTACGTAGTTAAGCTAATAAATTCTTTATCAAATAATTCACAAGAGACCGCAACAAAAGAGAGGAAAAGACAATTAAAAATATTAAATGAGTTGATGTTAGACTACGAATGAAATTAATAGTTGCTTTAGAAGAATAAGAGAAGCGACTATATTTATGAATGGGGCCAGATTACGTAATAAAGTTTATTAACAATAAGATAAATATTATTGTTAATAATACAATCAAAATATCTTTAAAAATAATACTCAAACTATATAAAGAAATCAGAAAACCACTTGACATTGGAGTCAACTCAAATGTTATTCTAGATTCATGGAAAAACTTTATTCTATACAAGAGGTTTCGCAGATTCTTGGGATGTCCAAAGATACACTTCGGTATTATGATCGGATTGGGATCGTCTCGCCGTTTCGGAAAGACAATCGGTATCGCATGTATTCGAGGGATGACCTCATTGACTTGATGAATATTCATATCATGCGGTATGCGGACTTTACTCTTGAAGAAATCAAGGGGAAATTGCGTTTCCGAAAGATGGAAAATATCGATTCCACTTACTGCGAAGAGGTTGCTGCATTTCTCGATGCTAAGAACGCAGAAACACGCAAAAAGATTAACCATCTGGTAAAGGTCAGTCGGTTACTCAATATAGCAGCCGAAACGTTAAGGGATTTTAATAACGAAAGCGATCAACGGTTAGCAGAATTCGTTCGCGAGCTTTACAAGGATATCCGAGAGAATGAACCGGGAATTTCTATGGAGGGTTGTGATCAACATCAAGGTTAGGAATTTTTATTATCTGATTGCTGGCGTTCTTGCGATGCTGGTTGCCGTCACGCATGCATGGAACGGGCATTCCACTGTGCTGCCGATGCTCGACATTAGGGCGATATCCATGGATTCTCGAGTGGTATTCACGTATGTTTGGCACATTATAACGGCGGAAAATCTGGTTTTCGGCATCGCATTCATTTACATGTCATTCCAAAGTGAGCGATCGAAGATCCGTTTTGCCGTATGGATGATCTCGGCGATCCTGATCGTGCGACTGATGGTCATTCTAGGTGTAACGGCATTACTTGACGTATTGGCTCTTACGGATACGATTATAGATTCGATTGCCATAGTAATCTATGTTGCCTTGATCATACTAGGCACAACAATGAAGAAAAAACAGGCCGATGGTTAACACTACAGTAACAGATAAGTCGAATGTGGCTAAAAATAAAGTCACGATATTTGTAAATAAGATGCGATACATTTGTTTATGAAGTGTGGAGCAATGAAACTGCCCATCAAGTGTGCAAAGATTATTGTGGGTATGGAGAGAATCAGCACCTTGAAGCCAGTGGGAGGAAAGGGGATTTACTAGTATTCAGCGTATGGCGCTTTTCTCTAACAGAGAAGCGTCTTTCTTTATGAATGGGGCCATATTGTGGAAGATCAATTCATATAAAATGAAATTTAATCCTTTGATGACAAACAAACTATTAGAGGTTGCTTGGTCTTATGCATGAGTGTTCCTGCTATCATAGATGTTTGGTAATGACATTCAAATAGCTTACGAGTTTTATATGTTTATGATTGCACCACTTCGGGCATGTGTATCAGTCGTTCCAACGTTTAAAAAATTGGAGGAGAGAAAAAGAAGAAAGAATTGATCATACAAGGAGGGATGAGAAGATAAAATAAGAAGCAATAATAATATTTTAAAGCTTTTTAAAGGATTTATGTTTAAGTCTTCTCAGAAAATAATTTAACAACTCTATATTATAATTATTCATTTAATAATTCGGGATAAAATATAATCAACTAATTTAATATTTTACCCCAATTTGGCAGTTAGAATTGGAATAACTTTATTTCATTTCTGAACTTTTTAATTGTCTTTTTTTATTTCATTTTTTACAACATGAATATTATTGATAAAGTTTCCTTCTATCGTATCAACAAGCAATTCCATTTGTTGCGATTCTACATCATACGCAGCTATCCCTCGATGTTCATCTACTATAGAAATTCCATATATTTTCTTTCCATCTGAGGAATAATCAGAACTATGTGACCTTAATCGTTGGGCAGTCCATGTATCTAAAGCTGATTCACCTGTTTTAATGTTATATTCGTATATCATGGAAGGTTCTTTACTATTATTGTATTTCTTGTCAGCTAATGCGGTTATTTTCTCTCCATTTGTCATGATGGATCTGATATGCCAGTTTTCTGCAAATATTTCTTTAGTATTTTGTAAATCATAATCAACTTGATATATTGTATATTTCTCCATTTGATAATTACCATTTCCTTGAGTTTTAAAACTTTCATCCCTATCCGCCATTGAAAAAGCACTAATAAATACCTTTTTATTTATTTTATCTACAGCAATACTAGCTACAGAGTTATCCTCGTCCTTTCTCCAAAAAGTAATTTCATTGGTTTTTTTATCTATAGATCCGAGTTTATCTTCTCTTTCATTTTTTCTTGCAGCGACTATAAAGATTTGATCTTCCACTGGAATGATACGATTGACTGCAAAGAGTTGATCCGTTAATTGAGTCTCTATCCCCGTTTTTAAATCGGTAGTAAAAATTTGGTCACCGTAACTATCTTCTGTATGAACTCGTTTCACATAATACACTACATTATTTTTTCGATCAAAATATCCAAGTGAGTATTGCGCCGATGTTTCAAAATCAAATACTTTTTTTGTTGTTTCACCGTCTGGGTCAAAGTGCCAAATTTGAGTAGTCATGCCGTTATCGGCGTTTACCCCGTTATTATATCCAGTTACAGTTGCTGAGATGTAGTCTTCTTCTAATTGCTCTTGTTTATTGCTTTCTTCCTGTGAATGACTATCTTCTTTTATTTGAGTTTTACTAACTTCTTCGTTGTCTTTTTCACAAGCTACAACAAAACTAATCATTATAAATATGGATAATAATAACAGTTGTGTTTTTTTCATAATCCTTGTCTTTCTCCAATCTTTTATAGTAGGTTAAATAATTAAGTCTTTAAAATTTTTGTTGAACTTCGCATACAATATGTGGTAGATATTGTATGCGAGATTAGTATAACTTGTATTTAGGTTTTAATTCTAAATAAATATATTTACAAATTCTAATGGAAGAATTACGGATGAAGTATTAAACTATTTTGCACATTTAGAGTTATTAAAGATCATTTTTAGTATTCATAATAATATCTACCTGGAAAAGATAAATAATCATCATACATATATCCAAAGAACTGGTTATTATAACCCCAGAAATAAATATCTAGAACAGCATGGGGAAGAGTTCCAATATCATTCTTATACACAACTTTAAAAATATTCGTGTCTAATGCTCTAGCATCAATTGGAGTATTGTGATTTGGATTGTCATACTCCCATTTTGTAGCAACATCACCTGCTTCTAAGATTTTACCACTAGAACCTCTTCCTTCATCATTGCTGCCACCTACGCCAGCTCTAAAAACTGTAAATGTCCCTTCTCCAAGAACACTACCACTAGTTATTGTAATTTTTTGGTCACCGTCGTATTCATATGTTCCAATCTGCGCACGTTCACCTACTCCTGGATAATCGTGGGTTTTTAATGGGACTCTGACTTCGGTGCCATCTGGGTTTAAAATATGACTGATTTTACCGTCAGAGCCATAGGTCACTTTCATTCCCGGAAAAGGTGTGGGTAGTACAGTTTCTACTTTGTAATGGGGCAAATCTTTAGCTTCTTCTTTAATTTTTTTAACTTTAGCTTCTAATTCTGCTATCTCCTCGTCAGATAATACAATTCCAAGTTCAATTGGATCATTGGATTCAATTCCAACTTTAAGTTGAATAGGCTGCCTATCTTCTACTTGAATAGATAAATCCTCATCAAAAGTAATGATTGTATTTGGTTCCATCTTATCTGGTATAGTTATAGAATTATTTATAGCATAGACATTGGTAATAGAAAGAAATAAACCGATCGCAACAACCAAACTTAAAGCTTTTTTCATGAATTATTCACCTCATATTATATTATTATTTTCAGTTTTTTAGTAGGTAAACCAATAAACCTAATCCATTATTTTGTAGATTATCAAATTTACTAATCTCTAGTTATCTTTGAAAATCTAAAAAAAAAGGAGAAATTCTTTTCTCGATTCACCTCCTCTTCTTTTTTTAATTAAATGGAAGAGTTAGCCTAAGATATTCCACTGTTACAAATAAATACATTTATTCCACTTTAAGGTATCTATTATATTACAGATTTTATAATTAGTATAGTCCTATGTAATAAATACTAATTTTCACAATTATAAGAAAATTAAATATATTAAATGAAAAAGAAACCATATTTTGTCCCTTAATACAAATCTATTATTTTTAATCCCCACTATATAGTGGAAAACGTATGACAAATTTCAGTGTTTCTGACCTACGAGGAATAGACTATTTTGTTTTGTTTTGATTCTTTTATTTTTATGTTCGCACGATCTATAGACTGGCTCCTTTCAGTTAGCTTATTTTCATGTTATTTCATATTACAAACCTATTTTATTGGATATGCACATGAGGGAAACCCTTACTACAGGGCGTCGAAAATGATAGGTGTTATTCCTTATCCAATCTTCCACAA
>NZ_JAVAMP010000024.1 GCF_030730905.1 Chengkuizengella axinellae
GTCACTCTTAAAGAAAACTCGCTGATTGACGAGCCTGATAAGGCGAAGACAGAAGCGTTAGTTGCACTTATACTTTCTACATTGTTAGAACTACTACGTTGAGTCATCAACTTTAGCAGTTTGATTATGGAAAGTACATCGTTTGGTGATGATGGCGGAGGGGTGCCACGCGTTCCCATACCGAACACGACCGTTAAGCCCTCCAGCGCCGATGGTACTTGGACCGCAAGGTCCTGGGAGAGTAGGACGTTGCCAAGCAAATTAAAAAACACTTTTGGTGAATTGCCAAAGTGTTTTTTTGTTATATTTATTTCATATTAATGTTGAGGATGAATAAATTTGATAAAGTGTATACATATGTATTTAGTGGGATGTGAGAGATTTAGATGAAAGAAAAAATATCAAGAAGGAGTTTCTTGAAAAAGATGTGGAAAACAGGTTTAGCCTTATTAGGCATAGCGGCATCGATTCCAACTTATTCTTATTTTGGTGAAAGGAAATGGCTTCAAACGAGTGAGATTAAGTTAAAATCAAATAAGCTTCCAGTACAGTTTTCAGGATTAAAAATCATTCATTTTAGCGATATGCATCTTGGTTTTCATACAGATAATCAATATATGGATGATCTTATTAAACAAGTAAATGCTCATGAACCGGATTTGATCTGTTTTACGGGTGATCTGATAGATGAAGATCCAGCAATATTAGAGACTTATTTAACTAAACTACAACAGTTTAAAGCACGTTATGGCAAGTTTGCAGTTTTAGGTAATCATGATTATGGTAAAGTAAATAGCAATGCTTTAAAGGTTTCAGAAGTATTAAGTCGTTCTGATTTCAAATTGCTTATAAACGAAAAGATACAAATGAAAAAAGATAATGCATTGATGAATATAGCTGGTTTGGATGATATTTTATATGGTAATGCTGATTTAAATCATACCTTGTCAAATATTGATCAAGACACTTACACAATTTTATTAGCTCATGAGCCTGATATTGCTGACGAAGTTCAGAATTATCCAGTTGATTTGCAGCTTTCTGGTCACAGTCATGGAGGTCAGATAAGGTTGCCTTTATTCGGACATATAATAGCACCACCTATGGGTAGAAAGTATGTCAACGGTTTATATGAAGTTGGAGATTCTCTGAATGTGTATACAAATAGAGGTATCGGAACCACGATATATCCTTTTCGATTTTTTTGCAGACCGGAGATTACGGTAATCACGCTTGAAACCTCTTAAGTTATGATTACGTAAATGTAAAGTGAAGATCATATGAAGTTGATTAATGTGAAAAGTTGTGATTGAAAAAGGAGGAAAGGGTATGAGTGCTGAAACTGTGATTCAAAGGAATTTTAAATGTACTAAATGCAGTGGAAATCAATGTCGCACTAAAGAAGTAGCCATGACTGGAACTGGATTAAGTAAAATGTTCGATATTCAACATAATCGATTTTTATTTGTTTCGTGTGAAGGCTGTGGATTTGTGGAGGTATATAATCCTGCTATTTTAAATAATAAATCATCTGGTCAGCTTGGGAACATTATGGATATATTATTTGGATAATGATCTAAAGATTTGGGACTATTCATTATCGAATGGAGTTTTTGAATTAAATATAAGTTTTAAAAAATAGCGGTGGCAGTACCGCTATTTTTTTATTTTCACTTTGAGGTGTTGTTATGTTGCCATGAATTACTATAAGAGGGGAATTCATCTATGCTTCCAAGCAGCTACACTAATCAATAAAAATCCAATTAAAAAGGAAGTACCTCCGATTGGAGCAAGAGCTCCGAAAATTCCAATGCCAGTTAAACTTAATATGTATATACTGCCTGGGAAAATGACTGTCCCTGCTACTAACATTCTTCCTGCCCACTTTATAGAATGACCAGATAACTTGTCCATCACAAGTGCTGCAATAAGTACAGATAAAGAGCCAAATAAATGATATTGTACAGCAATTTGATAAGTTGAGTAACGATCCTCCGTTAACTCGCTCTGTAATATGTGCGATCCAAAAGCGCCTAAAGCTACAGCCAAAAAGGCTAATAAACTTCCTAATAGTAAGTAATTTCTCAAGAGAAGACCTCCTAAATAATAGTTCACCTGTTGAAAGTATATTTGAATACGGTACTCATTTCAACAATCTTCACTATATGTATTGATTAACTAAGCAAAACATCCCCGTTTCTATTATAAGAAAGGGGATTTAATATTGTTATCAACAACGACATCTTGTTAATGACAGGATATTATTGTTTCAATTAGATAAATGGAACAATAGCTAATCCGATCAATAATAAAGGTACGAATATGATTAAAAAAGCAATGATAGATGCACCCAATGCTCTCCAAGCTGAGAATTGATGAGCTTCGCCTAAACATTTTAGAGAGATTATAATTGTCCAGCAAGCTATAACTAGATCTATTAGTAGTAGCAAGAGTAATAATGCAAAGAGAATTGGGCTATTATCTATGTTAGGAGTCAAATAGGTGAAATTCTCTTTTCCGAACAACAATAAAGAAGGGAGCCAAACAATAATAAGAGAGTATACATATGGAATGAAAGAATAAGCTAATGCATACCTAACTTCTTCTGTGGTTCCATGTCCATTTAGTATACTTCCAGCCCATCTAAATATGGTAGGAGCTAAATAATAATATATAATTCCAGTGAATAATGGAAATACAATCGATGCAAACAGTACTGTTGACATACTATAGGTATCACCCATATCTCTTGTAGAGGCTTGATCTAAAGAATTTACAAGCATGCCTAAATAAATCAATAAAAATACCTTACCTGGCTTATTATTAAGAACAGATCTCATCGTAGCTCGTGGTTTAATCCATATAGAAAACCATGGGTTTAATTTCACCTGTTTTTCTGTCATATTATTATGTTCATTATTATGGTTTTCATTTTCCATCTCATCAGTCCTTTATATAGAATAACAGTTTACATATTATAGCATGGTTTTGAAATTACAAGTGAAAAAAATCCAGTTTTTGAGTACTTTGATGATTATAATAACGATGGTTTTGTAGATTTTACTGTTGAAGAGCACTTTTCAAGCAATGGGAAGTTAGTTAAAATTTTTACAATTAAAGAAGATAAAATCGAGCTTTTACCTTTTATGGATTCTAATGAATTGTTGATTACTGGATATGCAGAAACAGTTAATGAAGAAAAAGTGAATATCAAATATTTTGAAAAAGTAAACGAAAGCACAATTAAAAAAACGTTCTACAATAATATTATAGGTGAGTATGATACAGGTTTCTTTGAATGGGATGGTACTCAATTTGTCCTAAAGGATGAATAATAATTGATCAAATGAAGCCTGATGTATAAATATTTTGCGTGAGTATATTATTACACCATGTTTTCATGTAATTTCCAAATTTTATTGTATAAATCACGTATGTTTTCTTACTTTAATGCGATAAAAAACGAACATTAAAACTACTAGCATAATAAATGTTCGTGAATTTGTTGACACAACCATGTTACACTGGTAAACTAAAAGCGAATTGAAATACGGGATAAATTTAATATGAAATGGTTACTCATATAATATCGGGAATAAGGCCCGAAAGTTTCTACCCAGAAACCGTAAATTTTTGGACTATGAGCAAAGTATTAAGATAAGTGTGGGATTTAATCCCAAGCATCGCTGATAGGAAGTTCCGCCTCCGATTCAACGATATTCTGTATCTTTATACTTTACATAGTAGCTTTTAATGGGTAGGTTCTTTGAACCTACTTTTTTTTACCCCAAAAAGTGAAGAACACCAGATCATATCAAGGATTTGAAGTATTGGGAACCTCTTCGAGAGACTCCAATAAGAGTTTTGGTTTTTTTAAAAGTATAATTATAATAAAAGGTAGGGATAAAAAATGTCAGCTAATGTTAAGGTTGGAGTCATTATGGGCAGCCAGTCAGACTGGGAAACAATGAAACACGCTTGTGATGTACTTGATGAGCTTGAAATTGCCTATGAAAAGAAAGTGGTTTCAGCCCATCGTACACCAGATCTTATGTTTGAGTATGCATCATCAGCAGTTACTAAAGGTTTAAAAGTAATTATAGCTGGTGCGGGAGGAGCAGCGCATCTTCCTGGTATGGTTGCATCAAAAACAGAACTTCCAGTCATCGGAGTACCCGTTAAATCTTCTAATTTAAACGGTTTGGACTCATTATTATCAATTGTTCAAATGCCTGGAGGAGTTCCTGTTGCCACTGTTTCCATAGGTAAGGCAGGAGCTACAAATGCTGGGTTATTAGCTGCACAAATTTTAGGTGCCTTTAATGAAGATATACAGATGCGAATTACAAACAGACGAGAAAGCATAAAACATGCCGTTTTAGAAAGCAGTGAAAATTTATGAAACAACGTCAAGTGATTCTTCCAGGAAGTACAATTGGTATTTTAGGTGGAGGGCAGTTAGGTCGCATGATGACTTTAGCAGGACGTCAAATGGGATACCGTTTTATAACACTGGACCCTGTTGAAGATGCACCTTGTGCTCAAGTTGCTGATGAACAAATTGTTGCTGGATATGATGATTACCAAGCTGCTGAGAAATTGGCAGAGCGTGCTGATGTTATCACGTATGAATTTGAAAATGTAAATGCTTCAGTGGCTGATATGTTAAGTGAAAAATCATACGTTCCACAAGGAAGCCAATTGTTGTATACCACTCAGCATCGATTAAGAGAAAAAAGAGCTATTGAAGATGCAAGTGTACCTGTAGCTCCTTATGCTGAAATTAAAAGCGAACAAGATCTAGTGGATGCAGTTCAACGTTTTGGTACTCCATGTGTTTTGAAAACAGCGGTCGGAGGTTATGACGGTAAAGGTCAATGGGTAATCAGATCTACAGAAGAAATTTCAGATGCCTACAATACTTTGAGAAAGGCGAATACAGATCTTGTTTTAGAGCAATTTATTCGTTTTGAAAAAGAGCTCTCTGTAGTCGCAGCTAGAAATAAAGAAGGTCAAGTGAGTACATTTCCGGTGGCTGAAAATATTCACATAGATAATATTTTGCATACCACTATTGTTCCTGCCAGAATAGATCAAAAAGTACAGGATAGAGCAAAGAAACTAGCCAAAAACATCGCCGAAACGTTAGATGTTGTAGGTCTGATCGCAGTTGAAATGTTTTATACCAGCGATGGGAAATTATACGTAAATGAACTAGCTCCTCGTCCGCACAATTCAGGACATTATACGATGGATGCTTGTAAAACCTCACAATTTGAACAGCATATCCGAGCGATATGCAATTTGCCATTGGAATCTTCAGAATTAATATGCCCTGTTGTGATGGTAAATATATTGGGTGAGCATGTTGATCCGTTACTAAAATGGATGGAAGAGAATCACCAAAATGCAAATCAAGATGTTATTATTAAAGTTCATTTATATGGAAAAAAAGAAGCAAAAGAAAAAAGAAAAATGGGTCACATTAATCTGTTGACTAAAGACATAAATCTAGCGTTAGACTGGATAGAAAACACAGGTATTTGGGAAAAAAAGCAACTAGGTAAAAAGGAAGGGGTTCTTTCATGATAGAACGTTACAGCAGACCAGAAATGACAGCAATTTGGACAGAGGAAAATAAATTCAAAGCTTGGTTGGAGGTAGAAGTTAATGCCTGCGAAGCTTGGTCAGAATTAGGAGTCATTCCTAAAGAGGATGTTAAGCTGTTAAGAGAAAATGCAAGCTTTGACATCGAGCGAATTTATGAAATAGAAAAAGAAACAAGACATGATGTAATTGCTTTTACTCGTGCCGTATCTGAAACATTAGGAGCAGAGCGTAAATGGGTTCATTATGGTCTTACTTCTACAGATGTTGTGGATACAGCCAACGGATATTTAATAAAACAAGCGAATGAAATCCTTAAGAAGGACATTGAACAATTTATTTCTATATTAAAAGAAAAAGCGATTGAACATAAAGATACGGTGATGATGGGTAGAACACATGGTGTACATGCTGAACCAACTACCTTTGGTTTAAAAATGGCACTCTGGTATGAGGAAATGAAGCGGAATTTAGAACGTTTTGAAAAATCTGCTGAAGGTGTGGAGTTTGGAAAAATCTCTGGTGCTGTTGGAACATATGCGAATATTGATCCTTTCATTGAACAATATGTTTGTGAAAAATTAGGTACTAAAGCAGCACCAATTTCAACACAAACATTACAGCGTGACCGTCATGCTGATTATATGGGAACACTAGCATTAATTGCGACTTCTTTAGATAAATTTGCTACAGAAATTCGTGCTTTGCAAAAAAGCGAATTTAGAGAAGTAGAAGAAGCATTTGCAAAAGGACAAAAAGGCTCCTCTGCGATGCCGCACAAAAGAAATCCAATCGGAAGTGAAAATATTTCTGGATTGTCTAGAGTAATCAGAGGACATATGGTATCTGCTTATGAGAACGTACCTCTATGGCATGAAAGAGATATATCTCATTCCTCTGTTGAACGCGTGATTTTACCAGATGCAACAATCTTACTAAACTATATGTTAAATCGTTTTGGAACTATTGTTAAAAACTTAACCGTCTTCCCTGAAAATATGAAAAAGAACATGAAGAGAACCTATGACGTACCTTTCTCTGGCAGAGTGATGACGATGTTAATTGACAAGGGATTAAGCAGAGAGCAAGCTTATGACACTGTTCAGCCTCGTGCAATGAAAGCATGGGAACAGCAAATCTCATTCCGTGAAATTGTGGAAAATGAATCAGAAATTACTCAGCATTTAACAGCAGAAGAGATTGACGATTGCTTTAATCCTAGCTGGCATTTAAAGCATGTAAACACAATATTCGAACGTTTAGGTTTACTATAAATAAAAAAGATAGCATTACAAAAGGTTTAGGACCCCGTAAATGAAATAGGATTTTGGCTTTTTGGGGTATTTTGAAGAGGAGGTTTATCCTTTGAACTCAACGACTACATTGTTAACAGCTGTAGATCTCATCGATGCTCCTTTAGTTTATAAAGGCAAAGTTCGAGAGTTATATGATTTAGGAGAACACTATTTAATGGTTGTGACAGACCGAATCTCAGCTTTTGATTATATTTTGAAGCCAGGAATTCCCGACAAAGGGAAAGTGCTAAATCTCGTAAGCAAGTTTTGGTTTGATCAAACAGAACATATGATACCGAATCATATGGTGCATGCAGATGTGAACTTATTAAAGGATGTCATAAAAAAACCTGAACTTCTTCAGGACAGAATAATGGTCAGCCGCAAAGCAGAGAGAATTGATATTGAATGTATTGTCAGAGGCTATATTACAGGTGGAGGCTGGAGACAATATGAAAACAATGGTGAAATAAACGGAATTAAATTACCAGATGGTATGAGAAAAAATCAAAAGTTGGATGTTCCTATCTTTACCCCTTCTTTAAAAAATGATGTAGGGCATGATGAAGATATTCCTGTAGAAAAAATGCAGGGAATCGTGGGCAAAGCATTAACGACTGAACTGATGGTAAAAAGCTTGGAGTTATATCAATTTGCGCATGATTTTTGTAAAGAGCGAGGAATTATATTAGCAGATTGTAAGTTTGAATTTGG
Organism: Chengkuizengella axinellae; assembly: GCF_030730905.1. Classification (GTDB taxonomy): domain Bacteria; phylum Bacillota; class Bacilli; order Paenibacillales; family KCTC-33759; genus Chengkuizengella; species Chengkuizengella axinellae. Next base: position 7,617 of record NZ_JAVAMP010000024.1, read on the forward strand.
TTTTGTAGATGGAGAACTTATTTTAATAGATGAAATATTCACACCTGATTCTTCAAGGTATTGGGCTGAAGAAAAGTATGCTCTTGACATAGATATTGATAGTATGGATAAAGAGCCTGTTCGCACATTTTTATCACATTCAACTTGGGATAAAAATAGTGAGCCAGATCCATTGCCGGAAAAAGTTGTAGAGGAAACATCTGCGAGATATAAAGAAATTTTAAATAAATTAGATCAATAGGTCATTAGGAGGACATTGAGAACAATGATAAAAGCAACCGTTTATGTAACGATTAAAGAGAGCGTATTAGATCCGCAAGGAAATACAGTACAAGGTGCTTTACATTCAATGGGTTTTCAAGAAGTGAATAACGTCCGTATCGGTAAATATATGGAGTTGACTTTAGATACAACAGATAAAACGGAAGCAGAGCAACGCATTACAGAAATGTGTGAAAAATTGCTAGCAAACACAGTAATAGAAGACTATAGATTTGAATTAAACTAAAATAAAAATTAAGAAGGAATGAAGGCCGACTAAGATCTCACCACGTCCTTGTGGTCAACGATGCATCAAAACATCCTGTTTTGACGGCATGGGGGTCCCATTAGCCACACCCGTATTGTTGAGTTATTAATAAAGTTTTTTTTGAAACTAAGGAGGATATCATCAATGAACTTTGCAGTTCTAGTATTCCCAGGATCTAATTGTGATATTGACTGTTATAATGCGGTCGAAGATACAGTTGGGCAATCTGTAGATTATGTATGGCATACAGCGGCAGACCTTTCAAAATATGATTGTATCATTTTACCTGGCGGTTTCTCTTATGGAGACTATTTAAGAAGTGGTGCAATTTCTAGATTTGCGCCTGTGATGAATGAGGTAGTAAAAGCTGCAGAACAAGGAAAATACATTATTGGCATATGTAATGGATTCCAAATTTTATTAGAGTCCGGATTACTGCCTGGAGCGATGAGAAGAAACAATACTGTAAAGTTCCGCTGTCATCACAGCAATCTGAAAGTGCAAAACAATACGAATCCATTTACACAGGAATATAAATTGGGAGAAGTGATTGATATCCCAATCGCACATATGGAAGGAAACTACTATTGTGATGAGAATACGTTGGCTTCATTAAAAGAAAACAATCAAATTGTTTTCACTTATGAAGGTGACAATCCAAATGGATCAGTGGCAGATATCGCTGGCATTTGCAATGAAAAAGGAAACGTGCTTGGCATGATGCCTCATCCGGAACGAGCTGTTCACGATATATTAGGATCAGCAGATGGTAAAAAAATGTTTACATCAGTTTTAAGTGCATGGAGGGAAAAAAATGGCGTTGCAATCGGTTAAAGAACCAACAGTAGAACAAATTGCAGATCAGAAAATCTATCAACAGTTTGGGGTTACAGATGAGGAATTCGAAAAAATATGTGGTTTTTTAGGCCGTAAACCGAACTACACAGAAATTGGTGTATTCAGCGTGATGTGGTCAGAGCACTGTTCATATAAAACGTCCAAGCCTATTTTAAGAAAATTCCCGACAACAGGAGAACGTGTACTCATGGGTCCTGGGGAAGGTGCTGGAATCGTAGATATTGGAGATAATCAAGCAGTTGTATTTAAAATTGAGAGCCATAACCATCCTTCCGCTGTAGAGCCATATCAAGGGGCTGCAACAGGTGTTGGTGGTATCATTCGTGATATTTTTTCCATGGGAGCTCGTCCGATTGCTTTATTAAACTCTTTAAGATTCGGAGATTTGAACAATGACCGAGTGAAATATTTATTTGAACATGTCGTAGAAGGAATTGCAGGATACGGAAACTGCATCGGGATTCCAACAGTAGGTGGAGAAGTTAATTTTGATGATAGTTATGAGGGGAATCCACTAGTCAATGCTATGTGTGTTGGATTGATCGATCATGATCAAATTCAAAAAGGAGTAGCGGAAGGTGTAGGAAATCCAGTGTTTTATGTTGGACCTGCAACTGGACGTGATGGAATCCATGGTGCTACATTTTCATCAGAGGAATTAACAGAGGAAACACAAGCTAAGCGCTCTGCTGTGCAAGTTGGAGACCCATTTATGGAAAAGCTTGTGATGGAAGCATGCCTTGAGTTGATCGATTCAGGTATTGTACTCGGTATTCAAGATATGGGAGCAGCTGGTTTAACATGCTCTAGCTCTGAGATGGCGAGTAAAGCAGGAAACGGAATGGAATTGTATTTGGATCAAGTGCCTCAGCGTGAAGAAGGAATGACACCTTACGAGATGATGTTGTCAGAATCTCAAGAGCGGATGTTATTTGTCATTAAACCTGAACATGAAGAGCAAGCCGTTAATATTTTCAAACGTTGGGGATTAGATTGTCCTAAGGTTGGAAAAGTTACAAATGACGGAAGTTTGAAGTTGTTCCATCATAGAGAGCTTGTTGCGGACATGCCAGTAACAGCTTTAGTTGATGAATGTCCTGTGTACAATAAACCTTCAAAGGTGCCGGAATATTACGAGAGCAATCAAAATCTAGAGCTTACCTATGAAGAAGTGGTGGATTTAAATCAAGCCTTAAAGGATGTTCTAGCATCTCCTACGGTTGCAAGTAAGGAATGGGTATATAATCAATATGATTATATGGTACGCACAAGCACAGCGGTACAACCTGGGTCAGATGCTGCTGTTGTAACGATTCGCGGTACACGTAAAGCTTTAGCGATGACAACAGATTGTAACAGCCGTTTTGTTTACTTGGATCCAGAGGTAGGTGGGAAAATCGCGACAAGTGAAGCAGCTAGAAACATCGTATGCTCAGGTGCTGAACCACTTGCGATTACAGACAATTTGAATTTCGGAAATCCAGACAAACCAGAAATCTTCTGGCAGCTGGATCAATCAGCAGAGGGTATTGCTGAAGCGTGTAACGTATTAAATACACCTGTTATTGGTGGTAACGTAAGTTTATACAATGAAAACAGCAAGGGTGCTATCAACCCTACGCCAGTGATCGGAATGGTTGGACTTGTGCATGATGTTGACCATATTACGACTCAAGGTTTTAAGAATGACGGAGATATCATTTTCTTATTAGGTGAAACAAAGAACGAATTAGGTGGAAGTGAGTTCCAAAAGATTGTTCATGGACAAACGGAAGGAAAACCTCCTGTTTTAGACTTAAATACAGAAAAAAGATTATTAGATACAGTGCTTCAAGCGATTCAAAAAGGTTTTGTTGCATCTGCACATGATTTATCTGAAGGTGGTTTAGCAGTTGCATTGTCAGAATCATGTATCAGTGGGGAAAAAGGTGCAGAGGTCAACTTTCAGTCTGATTTACGTCCAGATTTAGCTTTATTCAGTGAAAGTCAGTCTAGAATTTTATTAACTGCTTCTGCTGAAGAAGTAGAGCAATTAGAACAGTGGCTTACAGAGCAAGCGGTACCTTATCAAATCATAGGGAAAGTAACAGGCAGCTCAAACCTTAACATCAAGGTTGACGGTCAACAAGCTATTCAGTCTTCAGTAGAACAACTAGAAAAGGTTTGGAAGGATGCGATTCCATGTCTTATGAAGTAAAATACCCACTTTGGACAGGCAATTATTACAACGAAGGGATGGACCCTGAATTTTTTGATAAGTTAAAAGAGGAATGTGGAGTCTTTGGTGTGTTTGGACACGCCGAGGCTTCTTTCCTATCTTATTATGGTCTTCATTCCTTGCAGCATAGAGGACAGGAAAGTGCGGGGATTTGTACATCAGACGGCTCTCAATTTCACTACCACAGAGGTATGGGGTTAGTGAAAGAGACCTTTGAAAATGATAAACTTCTTGAATTATCAGGTTCTATTGGAATCGGTCATGTCCGTTATTCGACATCAGGTGAAAGTGGAATCAACAATGCTCAACCTCTCGTATTTAAATATAAAGAAGGCGACTTAGCACTTGCAACGAACGGAAATTTGGTGAATGCACCAGAAATAAGAAAAAAACTTGAGCAGCAAGGCTCTATTTTTCAAACTACAAGTGATACTGAAGTTGTTGCCCATTTAATTGCGAGATCCAAACATGAAAAACTAGAAGATGCAGTGAAGGAAGCTTTACAACAAGTAGAAGGAGCTTATGCGTTTCTTTTTATGACTCAAAAGAAACTAATAGCCGCATTAGACCCTCATGGGTTACGTCCTTTTGCAATGGGACAGCTTGGGGATGCTTTTCTCTTCACTTCAGAAACCTGTGCGTTTGATTCTGTGGGGGCAACAGCAATACGTGATCTAAACCCAGGTGAAATGATTATTTTAGATGAGAACGGAATGAGAGAAGATCGATTCTCTGAACCTAAACAAAGAGCTTTATGTTCTATGGAATATATCTACTTTGCACGTCCAGACAGTGACATTGAGAACAATAACATCCATACAGTACGTAAGCAAATGGGTAGACAGTTGGCAATCGAATCTTTTACGGATGCAGATGTAGTAACAGGTGTTCCAGATTCCAGTATTTCAGCAGCAATTGGGTTTGCAGAACAAACGGGAATTCCTTATGAATTAGGATTAATTAAAAATAGATATACAGGCAGAACATTTATTCAACCAAATCAAGAGCTTCGTGAGCAAGGTGTTAAAATGAAGTTGAGTGCGGTTCGTAAAGTAGTTGAAGGAAAAAGAGTCATTATGATTGATGATTCTATCGTTCGTGGCACAACAAGCAGAAGAATTGTCAATTTGCTGCGTGAAGCAGGAGCAACAGAAGTTCATGTTAGAATCAGTTCTCCTCCTTTCCAAAACCCTTGTTTTTATGGGATTGATACACCAAGTAGAGAAGAATTGATTGCTTCTTCTAAGTCAGTTGAAGAAATCAGACAAACCATCAATGCGGATTCACTTTACTTTTTAAGCCAAGAAGGATTAATTAAATCAGCAGGAAAAGAAGTGAGCACGCATGGGATGTGTTTCGCTTGTTTTGATGAGAAATACCCAACGAAAGTACCTTCTTGTTAATAGATTTTTGTAATGTTTTAATGATTTTTTAGAAATATAAACATACTTTTGAATACATTTTGTTCTGAGGAGTGAGAGAAAATGTCCGATGCTTACAAACAAGCTGGTGTAGACATTAATGCTGGTAATGAAGCGGTTGAACGAATGAAAAAACACGTAAAAAACACATTTCGTCCAGAGGTGTTAACAGATCTTGGTGGATTCGGTGGTTTATTTTCATTAAATAAAGAAAAGTATGAGGAACCTATCCTTGTATCTGGCACAGATGGTGTAGGCACAAAGTTAAAACTTGCTTTTGCAATGAATAAGCATGACACAATTGGCATCGATGCTGTAGCAATGTGTGTGAACGATATTATTGTTCAAGGAGCGGAACCTTTATTCTTCTTAGACTATTTAGCTTGTGATAAAGTCGTACCTGAAAAAATAGAATCCATTGTTAAAGGGATTGCTGACGGTTGTAAACAATCTGGTTGTGCTTTAATCGGTGGGGAAACAGCAGAAATGCCAGGCATGTACTCTGAAGGTGAATATGATATAGCTGGTTTTGTTGTAGGAGTAGTAGATAAAAAGAAAATGATAGATGGCTCTACGATTCAAGATGGAGACGTTGTACTTGGTTTAGCATCTAGCGGGGTGCACAGCAACGGTTTTTCATTAGTTCGCAAATTGTTGCTTGAGGATGCTGGATTTCAATTAGATGATCACATAGAAGAATTGGACGGCAAACTTGGTGATGTGCTCTTAACACCGACGAAATTGTATGTGAAGCCTGTTTTATCCATGTTGGAGAAAGTTCAATTAAAAGGGTTATCACATATTACGGGTGGCGGATTTATCGAGAACATTCCTCGTGTTTTACCTGAAGGTGTGAATGTGGATATTAAGGATGGTGCATGGGATATACCTGCTATCTTCTCATTATTGCAAAGTAAAGGAAACATTAGTAAAGCGGATATGTTCCGTACCTTTAATATGGGAATTGGTATGGTGATCGTAGTATCTGAGCGTGATGCAGACGAAGTAATCCGTATTGCAGAAGAACAAGGAGAATCAATATACCAGATTGGTAAGGTGACAAAAGGAACTCAAAAGGTCACCTTTAATGGAGATGAAATAGAATGAGTTCATTTCGCATAGCTGTATTTGCATCAGGAAGCGGGTCAAATTTTCAAGCGATTATAGATCATATTCAAGAGAAGAAGCTGGATCTGAGTATCGAGCTTCTTGTTTGTGACAAACCTGGGGCAAAAGTCATTGAGAGAGCAGAAATAGCCAATATCCCTGTTTTTGCATTTCGTCCTAAAGAATATGTTTCAAGGGAAGCATACGAGCAAGAGATCGTAAAAGAATTACAAAAGAAACAAATTGACCTCATCGTACTAGCTGGATATATGCGTTTAGTAACAGATACTTTAGTTAAACCTTATTATGGAAAAATGATAAATATACATCCATCGCTCTTACCATCATTTCCAGGTTTGGATGCTATCGGACAAGCGTATGAGTATGGAGTAAAAGTAACAGGTGTAACAGTTCACTTCGTTGATAATGGAATGGACACAGGGCCAATTATCAATCAGGAGTCAGTAATTATTGAAGAATCAGATACTTTAGAGCAGCTAGAGAATAACATCCATAAGGTTGAGCATCGGATTTATTCAGAAGTAATTGATTGGATAGCTGAAGGTAGAGTTCAATTACAGGATAGGAAAGTAAATGTATTACCCCAAAAAGTGAATTGAAGTTTTATAGTATAACCTATTACTTTTCGGGGACCCCGGAATCTGAAAGTAGATCGAAAAAGTGAACAAGATTCAAGGATGATTATTCCGATTACTTTTCGGGGACCCACATCTTTGGCAGATTAAAAACTAAAAATAGAGGAAAAAAATGGCCTTATTTTCAAATAAATTCATACTTATTCAAACGACATGAACTTATACCCATCAGACTCTTTCTTTTAGACGGAGAAGAGCCTATTGTTACGGGCATAACATAAATAAATTCAATTTACAGGGAGGAAAAAACAAGTGAGCATAAAAAGAGCATTGATCAGTGTATCGGACAAAACAGGTATTGTAGAATTTGCTGATCAGTTATCCAAATTAGGAGTAGAGATCATTTCAACTGGAGGAACGAAAAAACTATTAGAAGAAAGTGGTGTACCTGTTATCGGTATTTCCGAGGTTACAGGTTTTCCTGAAGTATTGGATGGCAGAGTAAAAACCCTTCATCCAGCAGTACACAGCGGACTACTAGCAGTACGTGACAGCGAAAAACATCAACAGCAAATGAAGGAGCTTGAATTAGATTACATCGATTTAGTTGTTGTAAACCTATATCCTTTCCAGCAAACGATAGAAAAACCAGATGTGACTTACGAGGATGCAATCGAAAACATCGATATCGGTGGACCAACGATGTTAAGATCTGCAGCAAAAAATCATGCGTTTGTATCCGTTGTAGTAGACTCCAACGATTATGCTGAAGTGATCGAACAGATTAAAAGCAGTGAAGATACAACACTTGAAACTAGAAAAAAACTAGCAGCAAAAGTATTTCGTCATACTGCCGCATACGATTCCCTTATTTCAAACTACCTTTCTCAACAAATGGGTGAAGAGTTTCCAGAGAGATATACGGTGACTTATGAAAAAGTACAAGATTTGCGCTATGGAGAAAATCCTCATCAAAAAGCAGCATTCTACCGTAAACCATTAGCAGATGAAGGTAATATTACAACGGCCGAAAAATTACATGGAAAAGAGCTTTCCTACAACAATATCAACGATGCTAATGCGGCTCTGCAAATTTTAAAAGAGTTTAATGAACCAGCAGTAATAGCCGTAAAACATATGAACCCTTGTGGAGTAGGCATTGGGGAAACGATTGAAGGGGCATATCAAAAAGCTTATGAAGCAGATCCAGTATCTATTTTTGGTGGGATAGTAGCTTTTAACCGTGAGATCGGAAAAGAAATAGCAGAAAAACTACATGAGATTTTCTTAGAAATCATCATCGCACCTAGTTATACTGAAGAAGCAATAGAAGTGTTAACTCAAAAGAAAAACATTCGTTTATTGAAATTAGGTGCAGCAAAGCAAGACAACAAACAAGATCAAATCATTACTTCCGTAGATGATGGAATGTTGATTCAAGATAATGATACACATCAATTGAAAGATGAAGATATTAAGGTTGTGACTGATCGTCAACCAACTGAGGAAGAATTAAAACAATTATTATTTGGTTGGAAGGTTGTCAAACATGTGAAGTCCAATGCTATTGTATTAGCAAACGACAATATGACTATCGGAGTAGGTGCTGGACAAATGAATCGTGTTGGAGCTGCGAATATTGCGATTGAGCAAGCAGGAGAAAAAGCACAAGGTTCAATTTTGGCATCTGATGCATTTTTCCCAATGGGGGACACATTAGAATTAGCTGCAAAGGCTGGTATTAAGGCAGTCATTCAACCAGGTGGTTCAATTCGTGATGAAGAATCTATAAAGGTAGCGAATGAGCATGGTATTGCGATGGTTGTTACAGGTGTGAGACATTTTAAACACTAGGAAATAGATAATATAATAATGTGTAACTTCAAATAATCTCATAAATGGTATACAGTGTTGTTTATCATTTTGAATAGGGGGTAAAAAAATTGAAAGTTCTTGTTATAGGTAGAGGCGGAAGAGAACATACGATTATTTGGGCATTAAATAAAAGTCCAAAAGTAGAGAAGATATATTGTGCTCCAGGAAACGCGGGGATTGCTGAATTAGCTGAATGTGTGGATATTAATGAACACAGCTTTGAAGAGTTAGGAAACTTTGCAATAGACAATAACATTGATTTCGTTGTTGTTGGACCAGAGGACCCTCTTTTTGCAGGTATTGTGGATTATTTTGAAGAAAAGAACATCCCAGTGTTTGGACCTAGAAAAAATGCAGCAATTATCGAAGGAAGTAAAGTATTTACTAAAGACCTAATGAAAAAATACAACATTCCTACAGCAGTATATGAATCCTTTGATTCTTATGAAAATGCACTTCAATATTTACATGAACAAAAAGTGCCTATTGTAATTAAAGCGGATGGTTTGGCAGCAGGTAAGGGTGTGATTGTTGCACAGACTATGGAAGAAGCAGAAGCGGCTTTAAAAGACATGATGCTGGACAAGGTGTTTGGTGAGGCTGGTAATAATGTAGTTATTGAAGAGTTTTTGCAGGGTCAAGAGATGTCAATCTTAGCGTTTGTGGATGGAGAAGTTGTGCGTCCTATGGTTCCATCTCAGGATCATAAACCAATATTTGATGGCGATAAAGGACCAAATACAGGAGGAATGGGAACTTATTCACCTGTCCCTCATATTCCACAGGCTGTTGTGGATGAAGCGATTGAAACGATTCTTATTCCAGCTGCAAAAGCAATGGTGAGTGAAGGAAGAACCTTCAAAGGCATTTTATATGCTGGTCTTATGATTACGGAAAATGGACCAAAAACAATTGAATTTAACTGTCGATTCGGCGATCCAGAAACGCAAGTGGTACTTCCGCGTTTACAATCAGATTTAGCAGAAATTTTCTTAGCGACGATAAATGGTACATTGCAGGACATAGAAATTAACTGGAGTGAAGAAGCTGCAGTTTGTGTAGTTTTATCTTCAGGTGGTTATCCAGGTTCATATGAAAAAGGCATTCCAATGACAGGTTTGGATCAAGTAGAAGAATCCGTTGTTTTCCATGCTGGAACAGCGTTAAAGGACGGGAAAATCGTCACAAATGGTGGACGTTTGGTAGGCGTGACTGCAACAGGAGCAGATATTGCAGGAGCAAGACAAAAAGTATATGCAGATGTTGAAAAAATTCAATATGATGGAAAACACTATCGTACGGATATAGCACAAAAAGCACTAGTTGCACAACAATCATAGTTAAGAGAAAAAAATGATATGAACCAAAAAAAGCTGGTGCTCACTATTAGTGGTAGCAGCAGTTTTTTTGCATCTCAAGGAGGTAAACATGGGAGAATTATTAAACATTAATGGACATCAAATTTATGTAGAAACTCATGGTGATCCATCTGCACAACCTCTACTTTATTAACACGGAGGACCTGGAACTAGTTGCTATGATTTTATGCATTTTCAAGCTGAAAGATTAGGAAAATCTTTATTTTTAATAGCTAGTGAAACTATAGATAGATTACCTCAGGCTCAAGTACATTTCAACAAATTACATACAGATCAAACAATGTACAAAAGTATGTTAGATAAACTTCAAAAACTGCCTCACTCTTCACTAATCATTCATGGTAAATATGATCCTGTTCTCTGTGAACACCAACATGATTTCGTTATGAAGAATGTGAACAATGCACAAATTATAACATATGATAAAAGTGCTCATTTTCCTAGAATTGCTGAACCTGATGGATATGCTGAGGAAGTTATTCAATATATTCAAGGTAAATAACTAAAAAAGCTGTTACTCATTATCGTGTGTTACAGTTTTGTATCTAAAATCTTTGAATAATTAATTTATCCACAATTTCATCACATAACTGAATAAGTCCTTCCTCGTTTTCATTAATTAACTGTGTACAAATATATCAATGCTTAACATATCCACAGTCTTTAATAGGTTGTGATCTTATCTTGTAGGTTTTATAATCAAGTGATGGATTGAACTACCTTTTATTGATTAAGATTTATGTGATTAAAATCATAGTTGGAAAAGCAAAACATATAGATATATGGTAAAATACTATTATCTTGATTAATTTTTATGATTGAAAGTGAGGAGTTAAGTAATATGGAGTATCAGCAAAATCAAACATTTACAGGTGAATACGAGGATACTTATAATTATTCGTTTCATAAGTTGATGAGAATGTTTACAATCTCTCTACTGATCTCGTTTGTGGGAACTTTAGTTGGGACAAGAGTAGATCCAGTTTTAATGTTTCCGCTAGTGATTGTACAACTAGTAATGATTTTTGCTTCGATGTTTATTCGTCGTAGAGGGAAGCCAATCGGTTATGCATTTACGTATATTTTCTGTTTTATAAGTGGAATAACGTTGTATAGCGTTATCGGTGCTTATGTATCTCGAGGTGCAGGAGCAACAGTTACAACTGCATTATTGTTAACCGTATTAATTTTTGTTGGTTTGTCAGTATATGCTTATAATTCAAAAAGAGATTTTAGCTTTTTAGGCGGAATATTGATGGTTGGATTATTTGCATTAATTGGTTTGAGTTTAATTGGATTATTTCTTCCAGGTTTAAACGATGGAGTAATGGGACTTGCTATTTCATTTGCAGGAATTTTAATTTTCTCAGGATTCATTCTCTATGATATTTCACGTTATAAACATGGAGTACCAGATGAAATGATTCCTCTAGCAGTGCTTAGTTTATATTTAAGTTTTATCAACTTATTTTTATATTTATTGCAGTTTTTAGGTCTATCTAGAGACTAATATTATAAAATGAATAAACAAATCAAGAAACGCTGTCAATAGGATGGCGTTTTTTTGCAATTTAAGAATCTTTATGATGATTTCCCTCGCTAAGTCATCCTTTAGGCAATGGCGTAAACCATTTCTTCGTTATGGAGTAAATCACCGTTCCAGTGTTTACTCTAATCTTCCCCAAATTCTCTCGATGGGGTTGTACTCGCTATGATAAGGCGGGTAGTACGCCAAAATAATCTTCACATTTTAAGACAAATAAAATAGGCACATCGTCCTGAGTATCAAGAAAAAAAATCTCTTCTTAAAGTTTCAGTATGATTGTGCCCATCATATTCTTAATAAGAAATTATTCATATTTGTTAATATTTATCGGGGTTTAATTCAGGCTTGATAAGAATTTTTTGTGGGAGATATACTCTTTTTCTCTTTTTTTCTCAATAGCTTGGCGGGTTTTAAAACAGGCATTGTACTGTTCATAACTGACTCCATGAGCTTGATACATAGCTTTGTTCATGTGACTGGCATACTTTAGTTTTAAATGTTGGATAACATCCACTCCTCAATGTTTTTTTTAATACTTCATAATGCTATCACCTATAAAGCTTTACTTCAAACTGCATATTTACACAAAAAAACTGCTATGAATTGGTCAGTCACTAATGAAGTCCCTCAGCTCTTTGACATATATATATCTTGCTGATTACTGCCTTAGAATACAAGATGCTAGAAAATGATTTCAATATTTAACAGAAAAAACACAAAATTTACATATATTTAAAATCATAAGTATCACGAATAGGCGACTTTCTTTATTTGATTTAAATGTTTCTTATTTTGAAGCATGGGATAGTATTTCGTCATGATATAAAATTTAAACACTTCGTCCTATATCATCACATCATTTGATTAATGAATGTAAAGAGATTGTTGCCATCAGAGGAAATTTTTAGCTGTAAAAAACAACATATCTGTGGTTTAATAGAATTGCTAAATATATCAAAAAAATTCATAGCAGGTGATTGATTCGTGAGGATGAGAAGTTTAGGGATTTTTATTTTGTTATTAAGTTTTACAGTGATTTTTGTTGGATGCGGAGAAAATCCATCAGCAGAAATTGAAGAAGAAGAGACTGAACCCGTAGAGGTAGTCATTGATGAAGAACCAATTGATATTGAAGAGCCAGACGAAGAACCTGTGATTGAATATCCATTTTCTTTTCCTTTTACTGGATTAGGGACTGAAGAAGAAGCATTAGAACGTCCTGTAATGGTCATGGTTGAAAATTCACCTAATGCAAGACCACAGAGCGGATTGCATCAAGCAGATATCGTATATGAAATCTTAGCTGAAGGTGAAATTACTAGATTTGTAGCGGTGTATCAAAGTGAATCGCCAGAAATAATTGGACCTGTACGCAGTATTAGACCGTATTTTGTTGAAGTTGGAGAAGGGCTGGATGCTTTAATTGTGCATGCAGGTTGGAGTCAGGAAGCGATGAATATGATTTCACAACGTGGTCTTCCTAATTTTGATGAGGTATATGGTGACGGAGCGTACTATTGGCGAAGTGATGATCGAAGACCTCCACATAATCTTTATACAAATACAGAGTTAATAAGAGAAGGGGCTTCGAATAAAGGTTACCGTGACACTTGGGCAGATGTTGATTTGACATTTGCAGATATAGAAACAATTTTAGATGGAGATCCTGCTAGTGAGGTAGAAATTCCTTATCTTCTTGGATATAAAGTGAACTATGAATTTAACGAAGAAGAAAATGTATACTATCGTTACATGGCGGGGGAAGCACATAAAGATCGTGAAACTGAGGAGCAGCTTGTAGCCGACAACATTCTGATTGCTGAAGCAAGTCACTATGTTTTAGATAATCTCGGGCGTAGAGATGTGGATGTATATGGGCCAGGAACTGGTTACATCATTCAATCTGGAAAAGCGAAGTCTATTACATGGGAATATGTTGGAGGAATCATCCGTGCCTTTGATGAAAATCAACAGGAAATTCCATTATTATCAGGTAAAACATGGATACATATCGTGCCTATAGGTTCTGCGGTTGCGATACAATAAATACATAGTTACAAAAAACAGAGGACCAAATCTACTATGGATTTGGTCCTTGATTATCAAGAGATCATCTTTAAATTCCTGATCATACGATAGATGATGCTGAGTGGAAATCTCTAACTGACATATAAAGCATTGAACACGTTTATCCAGAGGATTTAGACCTCTTAGTGAATATGATAAAACAGAAAGTTATATCAAAAAAACATCGGTTATATATTAGATAATCGGTGTTTTTTTTGCATTCAAAAATAAAATTAAAAAAAATATATTCAGTACCTTGCATTGTTCACTAGTGTGTAGTATTATATACGTGAGGAAAAAATTAGGATATTTTTTTGATTAACTACTATACATTATTCAATAGTGAATATAAAAGAAGGAGGTAGGGGCATGAACGTTCAGTTTAAAAAGGGAGTTCTTGAACTATGTGTGCTAGTTCTAATCTCAAAGAAAGACCAGTATGGTTATGAATTAGCTCAAAACATTTCTAGAAAAATTGAAGTAGCTGATGGAACGTTATACCCACTTTTAAGGAGATTAACTAAAGAAGAATATTTATCAACTTATTTAGCTGAATCTACAGAAGGACCTGCGCGGAAATATTACTCTTTAACGGAAAAGGGAACCGACTATATGAACTTATTAGTTAAAGAGTGGAACCAGTTTTCAAGTGCGGTGAATGATTTTATTGAGGAGGTATTAACATGAGTAGGAATGAATTTATAAGTCAATTAGAGTCATTGCTAGAAAGTGTAAATCAAGCAGATAGAAATGAGATTATATATGACTACTTGGAGCACTTTGATATCGGATTAGCCAATGGCAAATCAGAAGAAGAGTTAGTAAAAGAGCTTGGAGATCCAAAAGTCATCGCAAAGGATTTATTAGCAGATTATCGAGTGACCAAAGCAGAGGAAGATAAATCGATCGGAAATATGTATAAAGCAATACTAGCTACCTTCAGCTTAAGCTTTTTTAATATTGTATTTATAGTAGGACCTGTAATAGGAATATTTGGAGCATATCTAGCTTTAAGTATAGCAGCAGTTGTGTTGACTATATCACCTTTGCTTCTCATACCTCAAGTGATTATTTACGGTTTTGATAATATAGAGCTGAATATTTTTGCAACCATATTATTGTGTGGCATAGGGATTTTAATGAGTATAGGAATGATTCATACTGGAAGGTTTTTGTATAATGTAACACTTCGTTATATCCGATTTAATATTCGTGTGATTAAGGGAGGAAAAGCAAAATGAAAAACTTTGTTCTCTTAGGCTTAATTTTAATTGTTGTAGGAGCTATAGGTGTTGTTGTATTTTTAGATGATGTTTTCAAAACTTTCACTATATATGAGGAAAAAACCATTTCTGCTGAACAATTTAATAAGATAGAAATCGAAACAACCTCAACAGATGTTCAAATTATACCTACAGTCAATGATGAAATCTCTATCATCATTAACGGGGAAGCAAGTAAAAAATTTGAAGACTTATTAAAGTTAGATGTGCAAGAAAATGGGGATGCATTAGAAATTAAATTAAAACAAAAAAATGCCTTTCATATTGGTATTATGATTAATAGTGTGGATCTGCAAGTAGGGGTTCCACAAAAGTTATATGAATCCTTTGAAGTGGAAGCTCTTTCAGGAGATATAGAAGCTGAGCGATTAAAATCAGAGTATTTAAATTTATCTGTAGGTTCGGGAAATATTGAGATTGAAGGGTTGCAGTCCAGTGAAGTAGAGTTGTCTACAACCTCTGGAGATATTAATGCAAAAGATGGAATTGTAACTTCTAATATGATAATTGATGCATTAAGTGGAGATATAGAAGCTGAAAATATAACAACAAACTCATTGACAATGGAGGTTTCGAGTGGGGACATAGATTCTATAAATAATATAGTAAAATCATCAAGTTATGAAACGTTAAGCGGCAATATTGTAATTTACAATAATGAACTTAAAGGAGATATCAAAGCGAAAACAACAAGCGGAGATATTGAGATTGATTTGGAGCAGGAAAATGAATCTTTCTCATTTGATTTAAGAGCTTTTTCAGGAGATGTTGATGTGAAAAAAGAAGGGAACTTGTTTGAAGAAAAATCGGATTCAAAAGCAATTGGGAAAGTTGGATCAGGTGAGTATATTATAGAAGCAAATACGACCTCAGGGAATATTACTTTAAAATAATTTTGAAAATAACTAAAAAACGGATTAATTTAGGGGGAATGAACATGAATAGAAATGAATTTATGAATCAATTAAAATTATTGTTAAAGGATGTACATGAAATAGACAGACGAGAGATTTTATATGATTTTTCGGAGCACTTTGATATCGGATTAGAAAATGGAAAATCAGAAGAAGAGCTTGTTAGAGAACTTGGCGATCCACAAGTGATTGCAAAGGACCTATTAGCAGACTATAGAGCAACGAAAGAAGAAGATAAGCCAATTGGAACTAAGTACAAAGGGATGCTGGCTAATTTCAGAGAGAATTTTTTCAATACGGTTGATATATTTGAGGAAAAAATAGTATCTGGTGAAACCTATACAAACATTCATATCAATTCAAGTTCCACAGATGTGATTGTTATACCAACAGATATAGACGAAATTAAGGTCACATTAAGTGGGGAAGCAAGCAAACGATACGAAGAGGCAATTTCATTGAGTTTAAAAGAAACTAGAGACACTTTACAAATCAAACTAAAACAAAAACCACTCCTTTTTAATGTAGGATTTTCAATGATTAAGGTTGATCTGCGTGTAGAAATTCCTCAAAAATTATATGATTCATTTAAAGTGAATGTATCCTCTGGAGATATTCAAGCTAAAGAATTACAAACAAAGGAGCTAAACCTATCTACAAACTCTGGGGATGTTGAGGTTGAACAATTCCAAGCAGAGAATGCGCAGTTATTTACTTCTTCTGGGAATGTTTCAGCGAAGGATGGTACTGTGTCTTCTAAATTCACCATAGAATCGTCAAGTGGTGATATCATATCAGATAATATCATAAACAATTCACTAACTATGGAAGCAACTAGCGGTAATCTTCAGCTTACAAACAATGTAGCAAAATCATCGGTTTTAAAAGCAGTGAGTGGCAATATAAAAATAATGAATGATGAGATTCAAGGGGATATAAATGCCAAAACAATGAGTGGTAATATCACAATTGACATCGAGCAGGATAATGAAAGTTTATCATTAGATTTTAAAACCACTTCGGGCGATATCGTAGTTAAAAGAGAAGGTTATTTATATGAAGAAAAATCTAGTTCTCAAGTTTTCGGGAAAATTGGTTCTGGGGAATATACTATAAAAGCAAGGGCTTTATCTGGAGATGTTTCTTTAAAATAAATGCTTTCATAATCACGGAATATGGATCGATTTTTAGAATAAAAATTTTGATTTCAGAAATAAGGAATAAAATAGTTATCATCTGCTGATAACTATTCGATAGAGTGTATAGCTGAAAAATATGAAAAAATAGTGTTTCTATAGAAAAAATGATTAAACAAAAAAGTGCCTCCCAAAAATAAATCTGGGAGGCATTTTCATAGTTTTGTAATGAAAATGGATCAAGGATAATTGATTTCATTTTCCTCTCTAAGCCAGGCGAGGATCACATGCCTTTTAACGATTTATATAATCCGTTGTCGTTCAAATAATACATGTGGGATATTTTCCCTTGTTCGTATATATGTGCTCTTCCCATTACTTTTGCTTGCTTTTCTCCTGCACCTTCCTTCTTGTATATCACATTTACGGTAAAATTATAGGCACCTTCTGTTGCTTCATTTTGTTTGATGTCAATACTTTTAACACTAATGATGTAGTTTTCATAATGTGCAGTTAATTGATAAGTCATCGCATGAGAACCAATAAATCCATAATAATAATTTTCAGTAAAATAAGACTTGTATTGTTCGTCCAGATAATCCTCTAGTTCAGTTGAGGTATTTGTGAACCTATCTAATATTTCAATTAATTCTTGGTCAGATGTAAATTGTTGTTGTAGTACCGATTTAATCACTTTGATGTTTTCATCTTCAGTCTCTGATGAACAACCGACTACAAGGATTGCAAGTGTCAAACAAAACATCGGTATAACAAGAGCTCTTATTTTAATCAATGTAACCCCTCCATACTTAATTTAAGCTTTTTTTATATTTACGTATAATACCTGTTTTTGTTTCGAATAATTGGAGGATGGTTATTTACAATTAATTTAACGTAAATAATTCAGATTTAATGGAAGATTAATCGTCTTTTGGCGAAAAAACTTTTTTGTCAAAGAATTGCATAATAATGATTAACATATTTATTAAATTGGAGGAGAAAATTTAATGATTTACAAACTTGAGCATGCAAAATTTGGAGGAGGGTTATATTGGAAATTATAGTAGGTTTACTTGCATTTATTTGGGAAACTTAAATAAATAAAAAACGCCAATCCATTTGGCGTTTTTTTAAACAACTAAACTAATATTTATTATTTTAAATCAACTTTAACATTTCCCTCTTCATTCTCCATCTTGAAATGTAATAGATGCCACTGCTTTTTCTTCAGAACCTTCTCAGGCATATTTTTCAATCTTGTCTTTTGATACTATGTTGTCTCCTTCTTAATTCTGCGTCAATAGCATTGAGAATGCTGAAAAATGAATCGTGGACGTTATTTGATATTTTTGATATGTTGAAAACAACAAAACGCTTGGTTAATGGTAAAATGTAACCGTTGTTAAATGGATATGCATATAACATTAGTTTGATTTGTTGAGATTAAAAAATGATATTGATTAAAATGTATAATACAGAGTTGAAATAGTTGATTCACAAAAAAAAGACAAATTATCACAGAAGACTGTATATTATCCATGCAATTCATTTTAGTAGGAGGCGGTTTTAATGGAAATACATATAAAAGAGCCAAAGCAAATTTTAACAAAAGCCAGTGGTTATTTAAAAGGATATACACATACGTTAAATTCATATGCTGGATGTTCTTTTTCTTGTAAATATTGTTACGTCCGTGAGATGCCAATTTCTAAATTTAGACAATCTAAAGCTGGATGGGGAACTTGGGTGGATGTGAAAAAAGGAGCATCTAATTTATTAAAAAAAGAGCTTGTAAAAGCTAAACAAAAAGGTCCTGTTTACATTTTTATGTCATCTAGTACTGATCCGTATCAGCCTGTTGAAGCTAAACATTTTATAACACGGTCACTTCTAGAAGTTATGGTTGATATACAACCAGACTTTTTATTTGTACAAACTAGAAGTCCTTTAGTGACTAGAGATATTGACTTATTTAATCAATTAAAACCCCGTCTCCTTATTAGTATGACAATAGAAACAGACCGTGAAAAAATGAGAAAAATATTTACTCCAAAAGCCCCACCCATAGCAGGTAGATTCAAAGCATTACAAGAGTTAAAAGAAGTAGGTTTACCAACGCAAGTTGCAATTTCACCAGTACTGCCCAGCTCAGATTCCTTTGCAGAAAAATTATCCTCTGTTGTGGATCGCATTTGTATAGATGATTATTTTATGGGGGATGGAAGTGAAGGGAAAAGGACAAAGAGATTAGGCATTCAAGAAATTTATGAAAAAGAGAATTTGCATGAATGGTATGATCCTTCTGCCTATTTAAGAGTGAAAAAGGGGTTAGAAAAGCATTATACTGAAGACCAGATTTTTGTGAGTCAAGATGGATTTTTACCGATAACTTCACACAATCATGAAAATGGGATTTTCCCAGAAAATAATAAGAAAAAAGAACGCGAAGAGAAACTTTTTCTCCATGCGTCCTTCCAAGATGCCAACAGGTGACTTGAAGTTCCAAAGTTTATTTTATCTTTTTGCCCTTCTTTTGCTATTTTTGGATCTTGTTCTTGAGCTTTTAGAACTATACTTTCTGTTTTTAGAAGAACCTGATCTCCTTCTCTTTCTTCTTTTTTTTCTTCTACTCCGATCCTCTAAAAGCGCAGCATCAGCAGCTGTAGCTGCTGCGGCTCCTTTCCCAAAAGAACCCAATAGCAATTTTAACATAGGAGAGAATTGTTGCATTTGCTTCATAAAGCCATTCATTTTATTAATCGTATTAAAGATGCCCTCTACTCCGCCTAACTTATCAACCATGGATTTAATGTCACCAATGGGTAAATTGGAAAGTAAATCGCTGGCTCCGCCACTACCGGCACTACCAGTACCGCCAGTACCGCCTGTTGTAGGTGTAGCAGTTGGTGCTTCCACTGGCAGATTCATATTTCTTGTTTCTTCAAAAGGAACAGCAGGTGGAAAGTCATTGCTCATCATTGGAAATTGATTCTGATTCGCTCCCGGAAAATCATTTCTTATACGAGCTCCATGAAAGTTATTTTGATTAGGTGGAGCCGCGTGCGTCACTGCTTTAGGATACTGATTTTGTCTTTTCAATTGGCCCACAATCCTTTTTATATAGGTGCCCCAAAAAGTGCAATAAAAATTTTAGGTTACCTACTATTGATTTTGTTATACAATATGTAATAGGCATTCGTGTTGTATGGACGATTGTCACGATTCACAAAAAAAATTTCACTTCTCTTATCCCTAATTTGATCTACATGAGTATGAATAAGAATTTATAATATGTAAAATGAAGTGAGATTGACAATTAATTTCTTAAAAGATGATGATCATGAATAACACAATGATGTTAAAGTTGGATATATAAAATACTGAACTCTACACTTATCTCACATCTAACATGTGTAAATGCTACTAAAAAACATTTACAGTAAGAGCTAATGTATCGGAAGATAATATAATATAGCCTTTGGAAGAGGACGCTGTTTCAGGAATTTGAAAGCGTTCTATTATTAAGGTTTTTAGTACATATCAATGTTCCATTCGAAGCTAATAGATGAGAGATAGGGATGAATAATTAATTTTATTCTGTAAAGTTTATACAATTGAACGTTTGAATGCATTAGTCACTTAAAGTATGATATGATAATATAGAATAAAAAGTGTACATAGGGGATGAATAATAAATGCAATTAAAAAAATTCAATGATAAATCTATAGAGCAATTATTTGAAGCGATTCTTTCTTTAGAGGATATTGAGGAGTGTTATACATTTTTTGATGATTTGTGTACTGTGAATGAAATCCAATCCTTGTCTCAACGCCTAGAAGTAGCGCGAATGCTAAGAAAAGGGAGCACCTACAATCAAATCGAAGCGGAAACAGGTGCAAGCACAGCGACGATTTCTAGAGTGAAAAGATGCCTGAATTACGGTAATGATGGTTACCAAATGGCGTTAGAGAGAATCAAAAAGTAAAAACACGATTGTCCATCAGGAGGAGACAGATGAAAAAATACGGTTTACTAGTGATAAGCCATGGTTCAAGAAATGAAAAATGGGTCCGTTTAGTTGACCAAGCTGTTGATGAAGTTGGGCTCGATGATTCCATTCCAAAGGAATCTTCTTTTTTGGAGTTAGTTGAAAATCGCCTCATTCAAGATGGAATATACAGATTAGAAGATCAAGGGGTAACGGATATCATCGTTATCCCTTTATTTGTATCGTCTGGAAGCACCCATTTGGATGAAATCAGCTATGCACTTGGAGTGATCTCAACTCCAATACTAGAAACGGATATGACACCAATGGATATAAACTCGAATATTCATTTAGGTGTTCCTGTAGATGATGATCCTATCATTGCAAATATATTATATGAAAGAATTAAGGATTTATCTAAACACCCACAGCAGGAAGTTGTATGTATAGTGGGACATGGATCAAAAGAGAAAGGGTTTCATGCCAAGTGGAGAAGTGGACTAGAGTCATTGGCACAAAGGGTGCAGAAGCTCGGGGGTTTTGCTGGTTCAGATTCAGCTATGTTATTACCTAATCAAGTCTACTGCAAAATGAAGGTCCTACATAAAAAATATCCAAACCATAAGGTGATTATTGTTCCTTTATTTCTAAGTGAGGGATATTTTACGAATGATGTGATCCCGAGTCGATTAAAGGAATTCATCTACCTGTACAACGGAAAACCAATCTTACCTGACATAAAGATTTCCATATGGATCGAGCAGCAAGTAAATGATATGATAAAATGAACCTTTCTTTTAGTAGAAGGGTTCTTCACCTGTGTACTTTATATATCCTGTAGCCTTTTTATCACTCTATAAGTGAAGTCTATCCTTTTTCAATCCAATTTTTAGGTAGTTTAAAACAATAACATGTTGAATATATATGATTGAAGTGAAGTTTTGCTAGTTAGGCTTTTTCAATTTTTTAAGTTATAATTAGAAAAATAAGACATAGGTATGGTAGCACTGTATTTTAAAAGTAGGTGGAATTTATGGTTAAGAGAGCAAGATTAATATATAACCCTTCATCGGGGAGAGAAGAAATGAAAAGAAGGCTGCCCGAGGTTTTAAAAAAGCTTGAAAAAGGCGGTTTTGAAACGTCCACGCATGAAACAAGCGGACAAGGAGATGCCATTAGAGCAGCGGAAGAAGCAGTCAAAAGAGAGTTTGACGTTGTTATTGCTGCAGGTGGAGATGGAACTTTGAATGAGGTTGTGAACGGATTGGCGAATCAGCCTTACCGTCCAAAATTAGGTATCCTTCCATTAGGCACTACAAACGATTTTGCAAGAGCATTAGGTATTCCTAAGAACTGGTCAAGAGCGTGTGATATTATTTTAAAAGAATATACCGAATTAATTGATATAGGTAAAGTAAATGATGAATACTTTATCAACATTGCAGGCGGAGGTTCATTAACAGAGTTGACTTACGAAGTCCCAAGCAAGCTGAAAACCATGTTAGGGCAGTTAGCATATTATATGAAGGGATTAGAAAAACTCCCCCAATTCCGTCCTATTCATTTATCGATAAAATCAAAGGAAATCACCTTAGAAGACGAAGAGGTTATGATCTTTCTCATTGCTAACAGCAACTCTGTAGGTGGAATGGAAAAAATCGCACCTACTGCAAGCTTGAGTGATGGTTTGTTTGATGTATTTATATTAAAAAAATGCAATTTGGCTGAATTCATTAGAATCGTATCCCTAACATTAAAGGGAGCGCATTTGAATGATCCGCATGTCATTCACTTTAAATCCAATCATCTTCAAATTTCATCCTCTGACTATACACAAATTAATTTAGATGGAGAGTATGGCGGCACACTACCAAAAACATTTTCATTATTGCCATCCCATATTCCCATTTTTATAGACGAACTACGCATGACGACTTATAACGATTAAAACTGGAGTGATCCATTAAACATGAGTACAACAACAAATAAACCTCCTGTTGCAAAAAACATGGATGTAATAATAGATATTATAGGCATAGGACATAGCGGAGAAGGGGTAGGCCGAATAGACGGTTATACCCTTTTTATTAAGGGCGCGCTTCCTGGGGAAAAAGTAAAAGCAAAAGTAATAAAGGTAAAAAAAACTTACGGTTACGGAAAACTGTTGGAAATCGTAGAAAAAAGTGAAGGTAGAACAGAACCAGAGTGTGATATATACAATCAATGTGGGGGCTGTCAGCTTCAGCATATGGATTATAATGCACAGCTTGAATGGAAAAGACAGCGTGTCACAGATAATATGGAGCGGATTGGGAAGTTGGAGGGAGTAACTGTCCTTCCTACCCTTGGTATGGACGACCCATGGAACTATCGTAATAAAGCACAGGTTCCTATTGGTGAACATGAAGGTGGTTTAGTTGGAGGTTTTTACGCACAAGGCAGCCATAGAATTATCGATATGGATACGTGTAACATACAGCACGATTTGAATAATGATTTGATTCGTGAAGTAAAACATATTGCACAGCAATTAGGCATCTCAGCTTACAATGAAACAACTCACAAAGGTTTGCTTAGACATGTTGTGGTCAAAATAGCCATCCATACCAATGAAATTATGGTCGTATTGGTGACAAATGGTGAGCAGCTCCCAAAACAAAAACATTTTGTCTCTCAAATCCGTGATAAATTCAATCAAGTGGTGAGCATCTGTCAGAACGTGAATACGAAGAAAACAAATGTCATTTTTGGAGATCAAACGAAAACATTGTGGGGAAAAGACGTCATCTATGATTATATCGGAGAAGTGAAGTTCGCCATCTCCGCACGCTCTTTTTATCAAGTAAATCCTGTTCAAACGAAAGTTTTATATGAAAAAGCATTGGAATATGCTGGGCTCACAGGTGAAGAAACTGTGATCGACGCTTATTGTGGGATTGGGACGATTTCGTTGTTTTTAGCTCAAAAAGCAAAAAAAGTGTACGGTGTTGAAATTGTAAAAGAAGCAATAGAAGATGCTAGAGTGAATGCACAATTAAATGAGATGGATAATGTTGAGTTTGCAGTAGGTAAAGCGGAGGAAGTGATTCCGAAGTGGAAAGAGCAAGGGGTAGAAGCGGATGTGATTGTGGTTGATCCACCTCGCAAGGGGTGTGATGAGACCTTGTTGCAGACGATTATTGCAATGAAACCGAAGCGGGTTGTTTATGTTTCTTGTGATTCTGCTACTTTGGCTCGCGATTTGCGGATTTTGGAGGATGGCGGGTTTCGAACGGAGCGGGTTCAGCCTGTGGATATGTTTCCGCATACGGTGCATGTGGAGTGTGTTACTTCCTTGATTTATTAAAGGTTTAAGTGAATGGATGTTATAGATGGGGACGAATTGGGGACGGGATTTGAATAAAACTTTCTTTTCTGTGGTTTTAAACGTCCCCGATATTTTTTTTCTGATTAGGTAAAATAGAGTCGAATTTATTAGCAGCTTCTTTGTCTGCTTGTTGGAGAACTTGTCCAAGTGGAAAGGTTCTTTTTCTAGAACTTCAAATAGATCATGAATTTCTTCGGGAGAATACACATTTCTTTCTTGGTGCTCAACCTTCGGTTTTTCACATTTAAAACTGGATTTGATTTAATGATTTGCCATTCCACAGCTCTTGATAGGACATTTTTTAATATCCGGTAAATATATTCTATTGTCCCGCTTGAAAGTGATCCACTTTTTCCGTCTTGACGACTTCCTTCTTATTCAAGTGAGTTGATAAAATCAAGAATATGAAAAGTTTTGATTTGATCCAATTTCATATGACCAAAGACAAGGAGAATTCTATTTTTTAAAAACCTCTGTAATATTGGCGGAATAAGAATTTTCTCTGTAAACCCTCCAATTAATCTCCCTGAAATAAAACTTAAACCAAAAAAGAAAAGCACAGGAATTTGTAAATGCTGTGAAGATCCAACCACTAATCAATTAGATTCTATGATAGGAGGTAATTTTAATATATTAATAAACACTTTCCCATTTCAAGGGATAATCACTAATGTAGGAGAAGGGATTGTAATGTTCCCCCAAATGTTAGAATTCAAAATCATTGTAGATAGGTCTATCTTATACAACTTCTACATACATTTTAACTATAAAATTAGAAAACATATGTTTTCTAATCTAGGGGGAATTAAAAATGAAAAAAACGATCTTATTCATAGTAATCGGGTTATTAATTGCTTCCACCAGTGCGTTTGCAGGGGCTGCTTACATGAAAAAACAGATTGAAGTTACGATTTATCCAGATTTAGAGCTTTACTTCAATGAAGAAAAATATGAGGCTGAGAACAATGACAACCCAGGTGAATTCTTTAACGGCTTAACTTATGTGCCACTAACGATGATCTATGAAGGAACGACCTATGTTCCGTTAAGATTTTTCTCCAACCAAATGGGCGTACCAGAAGATGAAGTGACTTGGATTCCGGAGGTTCCGCAAATATGGGTCGGAGGCAAACCACCTGTAACACCGATAGATGGACCGATTGATATAAAACCACCAAATACCCCGTAAGCAACTGGCGATGATTGGATTCGATTATATTCCCTCAGACTGCGGTTTGGGGGGGGTTGTGATGGTTGCAACCTCTGTAAAAATAAAAGTTCCAACGCAATAATAAAGTGTAATCGTAATCATTTATCACTGGCAATAGGACTTTTGACATGATTGGATAACAAGAGCCAAATGAAGGGAGACTTTCACATTTGTCTCTGTGAGAGACTGAAGATGAAATTGCCCGTCTATTCGACAATGGAGAATTTATATAAAGTATGAAAAAGGTGACGTGATGATATTTGATTATTCTTCATGCTTTTATATAGTTAAGAACCTAAAGTCTTGATCTCTAGATTATTGTGTTTGGGTTAACTCTAGTTATTGAACATGTAGAATAAATATCTAAAAACCCACCTTCAGAGGGATCAAATCCTAGAACAATTCCTTCGCCTACTCCTATTATTTCATCTGTAAAAGACACATCTGGCCCAATAAATTCTATTTCAAAAGTATTCCCAATCTCAAATTTAAGCAAATTTGTCATAGGGTCTTCACAGCAAGCACATCTCCCTTTACTTTTTCTTATAGGTTTTAAAGCGGATAACACACTTGAGATTATTGTACCTGTAGGACCTTGAATATTCATTTGAGTAATTTGACAAACTGGAATATCTCCACCAGTAGTTGACACAATAAAATTATCTATACCAGTAATGATAGTATCAATACTACTAACAGCTGTTTGGATTTCTACTGTCTCCCCAACCAATTCCTCCAAAACACACTGCATCGGGCAAACACAACAATCACACTTAGATTCATCAAAAACACCCATAATATCACATCCTTATAGTTTTTTACATTGTATGAATTAAATTATTGCTTTGACTGGACGTGTAACCATTTCTAAAAAATGTACTCTTGCACATTTCCATGTATCCCTTATATAACAAGAGCGAATGTTCTATAAGAGATGAATCATTGACGAAAACCAAATGAATATGAAGTATGCAACACCACCAAAAGGATTGCCCAAAAATGTTTGAACTGAAAATGCCCTTATATGGCAGGCACAAGACTCTGGTGTTCCGTGTGTAAGTATACAAATGGAAACTTATGCTCACCAGTATGTAAATTGATAGGGAAAAAGGATGTATAGTAGTAAAGTAATACGTTTTTAAAATAATACATTATTTATACAATATTACCCAGGAGAATTAATAATTTTATTGGTGATACTTTCGAATCAGGTGGAGTAAAGTCTCCGTCTGATTTCTCTATGTTTAAGCATTGCATAAACTAGCTCGCTTTTTTACAATGAGTTATATATGATAATCAAAAACGGATATAATTATATTAAATCATTGATAAGGGGATAGGAGACGAATTAGATGGAAGAAGTTGTATTATCAATTAAAAATATGAAAAAAGATTATGGTACAAAAACTGTCCTAGATGGTGTATCTCTCCAAGTAAGAAGAGGAGAAATCATTGGTTATATCGGTCCTAATGGAGCTGGGAAAAGCACGACGGTTAAAATCATGCTAGGTATTGAACATGACTATTCTGGTGAGGTGAAACTTTTCGATCACGATATCTCTAATGGGGATGTTGAGTATAAAAGAAAAATTGGATATGTGCCGGAAATCGCCGAACTATATGATAATTTAACTGCCCATGAATATTTAACCTTTATTGGTGAATTGTACGGTCTTGATTTTAACTTTGTTGATTATAAGGCTAAAACTTTAATGGAACTATTCGGTGTTGGTGAAGTATATCATTCTCGAATAGCTTCTTACTCAAAAGGTATGCGACAAAAGCTTTTAATTATATCAAGTTTATTGCATGATCCTGAATTATTGTTTTTTGATGAACCTATTAATGGTTTGGATGCAAATAGTGTGATGATTTTCAAAGAAATCATGTCCCAGCTTGCAGATCGAGGAAAAACAATCTTTTATTCTTCTCATATTATGGATGTGGTCGAAAAAATCAGCAGCCGTATCATTCTTCTGAATGACGGTAAAATAGCAGCAGATGGAACTTTTGAAGATTTATCGCGGGAAAATACGGAAGGCTCTCTTGAACAAATTTTTAATCAACTTACTGGATTTAGTGAACATAAAGAACTTGGTTCACGATTTGTTTCTGTTGTACGTGAGATGGAAGAATGAAGAACTATAGAACCCTGAAACTACTAGATCATTTGCAGGGATTATTTACAATTTTTGATGTAGATTATAAGAGTATGAGAAGAATATTACAGGTTAAATTAACGATGGATAGTCGACGTGTTCCAACCATTTTCTCACAAAATTCAAAGAAAGATAAGGATGATAGCAATCAGTACATAAAATCATTATGGATATATGTATTGTTCGGACTGTTTATGATTCCGTTTTTACTAATTGGAGAAAACCACCTTTTTCAAATGAGTTTATTTTATGGGATTTTCACTTTTTTTGTAATGACATCTATGATCTCAGATTTTTCTTCCGTTTTGTTAGATATCCGTGATCGAAACATTTTGTTTCCAAAACCTGTGGACAGGAGAACGATTAGCACCGCAAAAATCGTACATATTATTATTTATATATCTTGGCTAACTATAGCGCTTGTTGGTGTCCCATTGATTGTAGGACTTGTAAAGAATGGCTTCTTGTTTTTCTTTGTATCAGTTATAAATATTATCCTGATCAATTTATTGGTTGTTGGGCTAACAGCACTCATCTATCTATCTATTTTACAATTCTTTGATGGAGAAAGATTAAAAGATATTATTAACTATGTGCAAATCTTGCTGTCTTTTGCAATTATGGTGGGATATCAATTACTTGCACGTTCTTTTGTAGTGATTGACTTAGTTTCTTCACTTGAACCCCGATGGTGGCAAATCTTCATCTTCCCGATGTGGTATGGAGCCATGATGGAAATGGTGATGAATGGTGACATTCAGCTGTTGTATTTGTTGTATTCAGTTTTAGGAGTCCTACTTCCATTCTTATCAATCTGGCTTTATATTAAATATAATTCTGCATTCGAGCAAAACCTGCAAAAGCTTACCTATCATGAAAAAGCGAAAGAGAAGAAAAGAAGTAAACTTGGTCAATCCCTTCTGAAATTTATTTGTCGTTCACATGAGGAAAGAAGCTTTTTCCGATTTGCTAGTTTAATGATGAAAAATGAACGCGAATTTAAATTGAAAGTCTATCCTTCTTTAGGCTTTTCCATTATATTGCCTTTTATTTTTATCATAAATGGATTTAATTCTAATTTTGAACAACTTACCGCTAGTAAATCGTACTTGTCCATTTATTTTACTTTAATCACCGTTCCTACCATAATGATTCTCTTGAAATTCTCAGGAAAATATAAAGGTGCATGGATTTATAAAGTTACCCCTACCGCAAGTTTGAAACCGATGTTTAGTGGTACGATTAAGGCCTTTATTTTTAATTTGTATTTACCCGTATACTTGCTGTTATGTGCATTATTTATTGCACTTTTTGGTGTGAGAATATTACCTGACCTTATAGTCGTATTTATCAATTTGTGCTTATATAGTGTAATATGTTTTATCCTGCTTAAAAAATCGCTTCCTTTTTCTGAATCTTTTGATCATTACAAACAAAGTAGTCAAGGTTTTCTCATCATTGGTTTAATGCTGTTTATTGGTTTATTTGCTGGTCTGCATTTTATTAGCACTCTGTTCATTTATGGTATCTTACTTTATTCAGTAATATCTATTTTAAGCCTATGGATGGCTTGGAAACTAGCCTTCAATATTACATGGGGCAAGCTTGAAAGATAAAAATTCGATTTGGGTTTGTAAGATCTGTGCTCTTGGACTGTGAGTTTGGGGGCTTTTTTGTTATTTATAAAAATTTCTTAGTTTGTTAGGTAAATGATTGCTAGACATAGGCCACACAATTAGTGAATGGATAGATGGAAACTTGTATCAATAAATAAAAGAGGACTTAAGAAAAAACAATCTCAGTATGAAAAAGAAAAGCAAGCGCACACTCTTTTTATAAATAGTAAATTAATTAAGGATTATAGGGGGATTGTTGAAATACAGTTTAATTAAATTTTAAATTATTAAATGGAAGTAATAAAACTCTATAAGTATATTTAAAACGATTAGCCACCTTGTATTTAAATGGTGAGTTTATATCACTCTAGTGTTGTTTTTATCACATCGTTCTCTCCTCATACTCGATATAATAGAAAGCAAAATGTGCAAGATTCTATTACTAACGAGGAGGAAACCATGTCACAGAATGATAAGAAAAAGAGAATGACTGCTAAAATACTTGATAATAGGCAAATTGCAACAAATATCTATGAAATGGTGCTCCATAACGATGAAATAACTCGAGCAACAATGCCAGGGCAATTTATTAATTTGTATTGCAGGAATGAATCTAAGCTTTTACCAAGGCCTATTAGTGTATGTGAAACAGACCACAATGAAGGAACTATGAAACTTGTATATGCTGTTGTTGGTGCAGGAACTAAAGAATTTATTGAATTACAATCAGGTGAAACAATTGATATTTTAGGTCCATTAGGTAATGGGTACGATGTAAATCAACCTGTCAAAGAGCATATCATTATTGGTGGTGGTTTAGGAATACCTCCATTACTAGAGCTTACCAAAAGGCTCAGAGGCAAGAAAAAAATCGTCCTTGGTTTTAGAGATAAACTATTTTTAGTAAATGAATTTAAACGTTATGCAGATGAACTTTATATTAGTACGACGGATGGATCTGTTGGAGAACAAGGAAACGTGATTGATCTATTAAATAGAAATGACATTACAGGAGACATGTTCTACTCTTGTGGTTCAAAGAGAATGTTAAAAGCAGTACATCAATGGTCCATTCATCATCAAATAGAAGGTCAAATCTCATTAGAAGAAAGAATGGGTTGTAGTTTCGGCGCTTGTGTCGGTTGCGTAGCTAAAATAAAGAGACAAGGAAAACAATGGGAGTATAAAAAAGTATGTACAGAGGGTCCGATCTTTTTTAATAAGGAGGTCGTTTTTGATGTGTAAATCACTGCAAGTGAAAATAGCAGATGTAACATTCAAAAATCCTGTGATGAATGCATCAGGTACGTTCCAACCTCGTGAATGTGCTGACTATGTGGACATAAATCAACTTGGGGCTGTAGTTGTAAAAGGAATATCCAGTGAACCTTGGACTGGTAATGCCACACCTAGGGTTGCGGAAACGTATGGAGGAATGCTTAATAGTGTTGGATTGCAAAATCCAGGTGTAGACGTATTTTTACAAGAAGAGTTACCGTATTTGGAACAATTTGATACGAAAATCATTGTAAATATAGCTGGTAGAACAATAGAAGAGTATTGTGAAGTAGCGGAGAAACTACAAGGGACTTCGGTTGAAATGTTAGAATTGAACATTTCTTGTCCAAATGTCAAAGAAGGCGGCGTTGCATTTGGTACGGATGCAAAAATGGTAGAGAAGATAACTGGGCAAGTGAAAAGACACACTGATAAACCGCTAATTGTGAAGCTTAGCCCGAATGTGACACATATAACAGAGATGGCTAAGGCAGCGGTAAGTGGTGGTGCGGATGCACTTTCCCTTATTAATACGCTGTTAGGCATGCGAATTGATGTGCATCACAGACAGCCTATTTTAGCAACCAAAATGGGAGGCCTTTCAGGTCCTGCAGTGAAGCCGATTGCAGTTCGTATGGTTTATCAGGTAGCAAACGCTGTAGATGTTCCGATTATTGGTATGGGTGGAATCCAAACAGGAGAAGATGCTATTGAATTTATACTTGCAGGAGCTGACGCCATTGCTGTTGGAACAGCTGGTTTAACGAATCCGACCGCAATGACGGAGGTTCTTCAAGGGATAGAATCGTATATGGATCAATATAACATTCAAGATATCAATGAATTACGCGGACTAGTAAAATAACAATACACCTTTAAAACCCCGAGGAATGCACAAACTACGGGGAAGTGAAAAGGTAACTATTGATCATTAAAGTTTGACATATACAAACCTGCAAAGCTATCCTATAATTATACGTATGATTTCAAGTGCCTTCTGTGCAAAGTTGAAGACTGTTATCTAATCAACATTTGAGATCGAGTTTTTACATCTCATGAATGTGGGATAAATATAGATAGTTAGAGGTGACGATATGGAATTTAATATGAAAAAAGTCGGTTTTTTCACAGAACTACCTTATGGACAACTGGATGTTTCTGGGGACGAAGAGTTTGGATTTAGGCCTTATCAGTTACTCGTTTCTTCAATTGCAGTATGTAGTGGTGGAATACTTCGTAGAATTTTAAACAAACAAAGAATTAATTTTGACGACCTCCATATAAAAGCAGATATAGAAAGAAATGAAGAGAAAGCAGATCGTATTGAGAAAATCCATTTGCACTTTACTATCGTTTCTTCAGATATAGATGATAAAAAAATGCAAAAAGCAATCGAACTCACTACAAAAAATTGCTCTATGGTTCAATCTGTAATTGAGAGTATTGAAATCACAAAAACTTTTGAGATCAAATAAAATAGACGGCGTCAGTGAAAGACATAATAGGCACTTACTTTGTAGGTGCTTATTTATCACGTTCTCATACTGTAAGACATAACAGCATATTTTCACCTGATAAGTTCATCTAACTTTCTGCGGGAGATATAAAAACTCCCACTGAAAGCAAGATTCTCTATATTCCCCACTGGTTTAAGTAGCGGATAGGGGTCTTTTTAAATTGTTAGGAAATTTGCTTCAACATCAGGTTTGTATTGTAGGTTTGAAATAAAGTTTGATCACATATAAAAAAGTCTGATCATATTGAATAAAGTTTGACCATATGTAAAAAAGATTGATCAAAACTCATGAATGTGATTCATGAGTTTTTTACTTTCATATTAGTCAAAAGGGCCATATTGTGGCATAAGGATAGTTCGGATTGGGTAGTAGTTCAATAAAGTTATAGAATTTAACTATTGAAATTTTCCTATAATTCAATTTTTTGTTGATTTCTCACTAAGCGAATGTCATACTTTAGAAGTGAAATTATAATTCGATTTTTCCTCGCGAAAGGAGATGTCTTTAATGACTTCTTATATGGTATTGGTGATTTTAACTTAACCAAATATCGGGCATAGTAAATTCCAGTCTTTGTTTATAGCATGGAATGAGAACAATCGGGGATTTAACCGGTGTTTTTTGCTATGCCGCAATCAGTAACCTTTCGTGAATACTGCTGTTAGTGGGATACGATGAAGGGTCGTATCCCTTCTTGATTTATAAGCCAACTTTTGGCTTTTCGCCGCGAAACAGCAGCCTTAGGAGGCTGCTGTTTCGCGGTATTTTTATGCCCAAAAACAACTTTAGATTTTAGGAGAGGATCGATTCAATGATTGCCGCCATAAGAACGAGCCAGGCTGTGCTGTTCTCTCCGCACTTGCCGATGGCTCGTTGCGTCAAGTGCATTGGGAGAGTTATCTCGCGCAAAAGCGTGAAAACAGGTTTGTGAATGATAAGGCGGGTTATCTAAGGGGTAAAGAAGCGCGTCATAAATCGCTTGCCATGCGGAGCAAGAATACGAAGAAAAATGGAGGTTTCAAAAAATGAGTACAATAAAAACTGAAACTTTGACACAGGTTTTAAGCAAAATATTCGGCACAAAAATAATCTGCGTCGATTTCCAAGCCAAACAATTACAAGGCGGTACAGTGGGTGAAGTACAGCTTGTTACGTGCAATGCCAAAACCACTGACGGTGAGAAATTTCCCTATAAAATCGTTTCAAAAACGCAGAAGAAATGGGAACGCTACAGCGATCCCGATTCATGGCGCAGGGAATATGATTTTTATAAATCCAATTTCGGCGCTGTGTTTTCTGAATCATTCCGTTGGCCAGAATGTTATCACATCGAAATGAACGAAAAAGAAAACGAAACACAGATATGGATGGAATATATCGATGGCATATCGGGTTTAGATTTGACCGGCGATATGTATGAAAAGGCCGCGCTGGAGTTAGGGCGCCTTCAAGGCAAGCTGTATGCGGAGCAACCCGCCGTGCTGAAAAGCCTAACCAACCTGAGCCATCCGGATCTCATGAAGAATATGTATTTGCATTACCGATCATGGCCGGTCGTCTACGATTATATACGATCGGAAGACTGCGAATTGCCTCTGCACGTACGGCAAATGCTCATCGACATCGATGAGCAAGCAGACGAGATATTCGCCCGTATTGGAAAGTTGCCCCTTGTGCTGTGTCACCGGGACTTCTGGGTAACCAATCTTATTTATGCTGACGGGAATTTCGCGCTTATCGATTGGGATACCAGCGGATGGGGCTACCTGGGTGAGGATCTCGCAAGTCTGATCGCGGATGAATCGGATATCAATAACATGGTTGAACACTACCAGCGATGCATCCCTGCGTATTACAAAGGCTTTTCGGAGTATACGGATGTATCCCGAATCGCCGATCATTGTGTCTACGAGATAATCCTTCTCGTATTCGGGTACAGGATTGTCGAAGGGTATCTCCACACAGAGGATGATGACGAGAAGACGAAGCTTGTCCATACGCTCCAAAAAATCTATGAAATGAAAACCATTCCCTTGATGGTTTAATAAAAACTACTAGCTAACGCGTCAGCCTGTTTTGTGTTTAACCATAAGGGGCAATTTGGGTATTTTTACATATCCCCCGAAAAAGGGAATGCTTATTCAAGATAATGGCGCATTTCTCTAAGAGAATCGTCTTTCTTTATGAATGGGGTAAGATTGTCCAGTAACATAATCTTCTTAACATTAAAATGAGAAGTAATGTATAATAAGATTTAATGAAGTTTATGGTAATATATTATTAAATCTACATTTAAAGGAACGGAAGATATGTGTTCGAGGATAAAAGGGTTTATAAACTATTTTACATATAAATTAGGTTCCAATGCTAAAAATTATGGAACGACTACATTTGCTCCACTAAGGATAATTCCCCAATATACAAACATCGATTTAAAAAACAGACAAGTAACAGGCTTGGTTAAGTACAATAATAAAGTGTATTTGACAGTTATTGTTGATGTGCATAATCGCAAAACAAAAGTAAAAGGAAACCTAAGAGGGATTACAAAAATCACAAAACCTTTCAAAAAAAGTCACTATATAGAGATGATCAAAAATGAAGCTGAAAATTTAATTAAAAACAAAATTGAAAATCCAAAGTAGATACAAATGCTTACTTCTTAAGTTAACGTTAACTAATAGAATCTTCAACACTATGGCGCCTTTCTTTTAGAAGGGTGTCTTTTCAATTTAAGGGCTACGTGGAATAAGTGATTGTCCTATTTGTTGAAGTTTGAAATAATTATTTTTAAGTAAAAGAGCGTTTTAGTTTGATCAGGTATATATAACATTGGGGGAAATACATATGAGAAATAGAGGTTCAGTAGTTTTGATTGAAGATAATAAAGTTGGACTTATTAAAAGAGTTCGAGAAGATTCAGTTTATTATGTATTCCCTGGTGGTGGAATAGAAGATGGAGAGACACCTGAAGAAGGAGCCAAAAGGGAAGCATTAGAGGAATTAGGTGTTAAAGTTAATGTTAGTGAGTGTATTTCAACAATCGAATTTAATGGAACTCAATACTTTTTCCTTGCTGAGATAATTGATGGAGATTTCGGTACAGGGAAAGGTGAAGAGTATACAGATGAGAATAGACAACGAGGAACATATCTGCCAATGTGGATAGAAATTAACAAGTTATCAACTATTGACGTTAAACCAAAAGAAGTGGCTATAAAAATTCAATCGTTATTCAATTAACGGGGCTTTCTTTAATATCCATACATCGTAGGTTTTTAAGAACGATCTTCCACGA
>NZ_JAVAMP010000025.1 GCF_030730905.1 Chengkuizengella axinellae
GACATAACCTTTTTAAACTCCCTTATCAATGTTCAATTAATAGCAGTGTACAATTGTCGTCATGCTAATAGCTTTTTTTAATTATAAGCATTGTATATGATTTTTTATAAAAAAGGAGAGAATAGATAATATGAAAGCTTCAAATATTATTTGGCATAAATCTAAAATAGTAAAGGAAGAACGTCAAAAATTAGTTGGTCATAGAAGTGTTGTA
Source organism: Chengkuizengella axinellae (assembly GCF_030730905.1). Taxonomy (GTDB): domain Bacteria; phylum Bacillota; class Bacilli; order Paenibacillales; family KCTC-33759; genus Chengkuizengella; species Chengkuizengella axinellae. The sequence continues at coordinate 215 of NZ_JAVAMP010000025.1, forward strand.
TTATGGTTTACCGGATTATCTGGAGCCGGTAAATCTACACTTTGTGTAGAAGTTGAGAGGGAGTTGCACAAAAGAAGGATCTTAACATATATTCTTGATGGGGATAATGTTCGCCAAGGTATAAATAAAAATCTTGGATTTAGTCCAGAAGATCGGAAGGAAAATATACGTAGAATAGGGGAAATATCTAAATTAATGGTTGATGCTGGGATTGTAACACTCTGTGCTTTTATTTCACCGTATTGTAAAGATCGTAAAATTGTTCGTCAACTATTTAATGAAGAAGAGTTTATAGAAATATATGTTAAGTGTAGCTTAATTGAATGTGAAAAAAGAGATCCAAAAAAATTATATAAAAAAGCACGTTCAGGTGAAATAATAGGTTTTACTGGTATTGATGCTCCATATGAAGAGCCAGTCAATCCTGATATTATAGTTGAAACAGACAAGCAATCTTTGGAGAAATCACTTCAACAAGTTATAGACTATTTAGAACAGAAACAATACATCAATTTTAAATATACTGATTATTCCATTTAATAGAGAGTAGTTATCAGATCATTATAGTTATTAATACTGAATTTGACAAAGATTAGTTTCATACTGATATCTTTAGCCACGTTCTACTCCATTCGAGCAATGTTGGTAACAATATCTCTAAACTATATTCTTCATTCATCGATTTTAATAAATGAGATCATTTAACTCCTAAAGTTTCGAAAAACAATTCCAATCTATTTTAAACCTTAAATCCCTTAAAAAATCTATACTCAAAAGTGGTAGAGCAACCGTAAGTATTAAAGAATCTATTCGCGTTGTAACTATTTTTCTACATGAATTAAGTAGAGTACAAAAAATTAAAATCATTTGAAAAACTGATATAAGGATTAAATAAGAAAAGATTAAAGTAAAACTAAAAAAAATCAAGAAAAATAAATACCATAATATTTAAATTATAAGTAAAATATGGTATTGTATTAATAGTATTAATTTTTAGAAAATTCTTATTTTTCTATATATTGTACTGGTAATATTATTATAATTAATTTTTTGAAGTATGTGTTGCCAAATATGTTTGAGAGATTTAATTTAATAATTCTAAAGAAGGGGGTAATTAAAAATATATAAATTAAATGTGTTTGCATTGACTTGAAAATAAACAATAGTATTTTAATTAAATTTGAGGTGGTTATAATTGATTTCAATAAGTGAACAAGCGATTCAGAAAATTATTGAGATGAAAAAAATGTATGACAGCGATGTTTTTTTAAAAATTGATGTTAAGTCTGGGGGATGTAGCGGTTTTACATATATGATTGGTTTTGATAAAAAGAAAGGTGAAAACGATAACATAGTTGATATTAATGGGATGAAAGTACTATTAAACAAGGAGTATGAAAGTTATTTAAAAGATATTGTAGTTGACTTTATACAAACTGAATCTGCTGAAGGTTTTAATATTTACAATCCAAATGCTACATCAACATGCGGCTGTGGAAACAGCTTTAGCTGTAGTTAATAATTTTGATATTTAAAGGGAGTAAAGAGAGTAATATGAATAAAAAGAAAAAAGTATTTTTATTTGGCATTGATGGTCTTCCACCTGAAGTCTTTCATTCATTCATAAAACAAGGTTGTTTACCTAATTTTGAGAAATTAATAAACAATGCAAAGCAAATAGATATAATTCCCACTCTACCAGCTACTACAGCACCAGGATGGTTATCTATTGCATCTGGAGCTAGCCCAGGTACAATAGGGGTTGAAAATATTTTATTACCAAATTTCAATAAAACACCTGATTCCATAATTAATGGTTTTGATTCAAGATATTCAGGTGTTGAGTACATATGGGAAACTTTTTCCAATCACAATCTTGATGCAACTGTACTGAAATATCCTGGTAGTTGGCCTCCTAGAGATGGAGATTTTATACAAATTGATGGTGCAGGAGGGTATGCAGATATAACTTGCAAATTTGATGTTGCACCTTCAAAAGGATATGTGGCTGGAGTAGAAAATATTAGTGAAAGTAGTCCCGAGCAGTTATTTCCTAGTGGATATAAAGATCATTGGAGAATTGATACGGAAGTAAAAGATATTGTAGAAGTTTTTCCCAGAGATGCGGTAGGGTGGACTGGATTGCCTGAGGCGTATACTACAGAATTCGAATTTGTTATTCATATTGATCAAAAAGGATCTAATGCAAAAAAAATATTGTTTGGTTTAGTTTATAGAACAAATAACACTTTTAAAATGTTACTGTCTAAATCTAAGGATGCATCTAATGTGAAAACTTATTTAGAAGAAGGACAATGGTCTAATTGGATTATAGAAGATGAATATCTTCATCCTTATGCCTACAGATTAAAACTTATCGAGCTAGATATAAAAGAGAAGAGGTTTCGATTATATCGATCAGAAGGCCATAGATTATATGGTTATACAAATTACCCTGAATTAGAACAAGATTTATTGAATAAAGTAGGACCTGTTGTGGAATGGACTGGTACATATGACTATATGAATCAACTTATAGATTTAGAAACACAACTAGAAATATATGAGGAACATACAAATTGGATGATAAGAGCAATTAAGTATCTTACCGAAAATAAAAAATGGAACGGATTTTTCACTCAATGGCATGTAATTGAATATGCCCATCATCTTGTAGGAGCTTGTTTAGATAAAGAGCATCCATATTATAACTCCATAAATGTGGAAAGGGATTTAGAATTCCTGAAACAAGTATATATCCTTGCTGATAAAATTATAGGAGAAATTCAATCAGTAATAGATGACGATACATTGTTAGTTATAGCTAGTGATCATGGACATGATTTAGTACATAGCATTTTTTATATAAACAATTTCCTTGTAAATAAAGGTTTTTTAACTCTTTCTGAAAATAATGAAATAATATGGAGTGAGACGAAAGCTTATGCTCTTTTTCCAGGACTTATTTACATAAACAAAGTAAATACTTGGAAGTATGGGATCGTTAAGGATAACGAAATAGATCTGATATGTAGCGAAATCACTAATGAACTTAGAGATGTAATTGATCCAAATACTAGAAAACATCCAATTAAAGTAGTCTTAGATCGTAGTGACTTAAAAGGATTTGGACACTATGGTAACCGATCGCCAGATTTAGTGTTTTGTATGGATAAAGGCTATGAAGTTGCAAGTAGAATCTCTGATAATTCTGAACTGTTATTTGAAATTTCTATCCCATATAAAGAAGTAACAAGTGGACATGGCTCATTCTTTCCATTTAGTAAATCAGCTCGAACAATCGCCTTATTTAGTGGTCCAAATATCGAATCCGACTCACATGCCTTACCACATAATTTGGTTGATATAGCCCCAACTATTGCAAGTTATATGGAAATTCCACCTCCTAGAAACTGTGAAGGCAGACCGATAAATATTTTTAAATCAGTTAAATGATAAAGGAGTGAAAAAGATGGGTCAAATGAAATCTACCACATCTTTATTTGACAGTGCAATTGAATCTGCAAACATATTTAATTGGGTTGTTGCAGAAACATCTATAACTAGTGGTCTTCTTATATGTTTATATGAATTTAGGACTGTTGAAGAAATAATTGAAAAAATGGATTTTCTTATAGAAAAAAAAGAACAATTAAAGGCACTTCTTAATGTGTTGGTAGATCAGGAATTTTTAGAAACTAAAACCATATTTAATCAGAAAGTATTTAGAACTAAACAAGATGTAGTAGAAAACAATTTAAATGTTGATAATACTCTAAATGTATATAAAGAAAACACTGATAAATTAAAACCATGGTTTAGTAATGTTGATAATTTCACTCAATTAATTCGCAAAGGTAATCATGAGTTACTTGGACATGATTTATCGTATTTCCGTTCCGAAACTAAAAGAATTAGATTCGATAAATCGTTTTTATCTGTTTGGCAAACTAACCTTTCAAATCCACTTTATGAATTTGGACGTATGCAAGCTGTTAATGAACTAGTTAGAAAAGGAAGTCGTTTTTTAGACTTAGCAAGTGGGTTAGGGTATGGTTCACAACGTATTTCTCAATTATCAGATGAGAGATGTGATATTTATTGCATTGATAAATCACTAGATTTTTTGAATGAGGCAAAAATGTTAATTTATCCTAATGCACGTGTAAATTTTATTCATAGAGATCTTAATGATGGACTTCCTCCTAACTTACCTTCACTATATTTCGATGGAGTTTTATTTAATGGTGCATTTCACTTTATAAAAGATAAGAGAAAGATGCTAAAACAAATCTATAAAGCATTAAGATCTGAGGGATTATTGGTTATTGGTCACTGTTTTTCTAGAAGTGATTTTGAGGATGAACATATGCATGATTTTTATTTTTCTATGATTGAGAATGAATCTTGGATTGTATCTTGGTCAGAAATAAAAAGTCTAGTAGAAGAGGTAGGATTCGTTATTACTAATGAATATTATAGAGGAAGTCATAGCTATCTCTTGGCTGAAAAACTTCCTGATTCCATTCTATCAAAGGAGGACTTCATCTAGTGAAAGAAAAGCTTTTTATATTAGGACTAGATTGTATCGATTCAAATATATTGGATAATTTAAACTTCACTCCTAATATTAAAAAAATGGTTGCACAAGGAACTTATGGAACTTTAAATAGTACAATTCCACCTATTACAGTACCTGCTTGGTCTTCGATGTTATCTGGGAAAGATCCTGGAGAATTAGGTGTTTACGGTTTTAGAAATCGTAGGACATATCGTTATGATGATGAGGTCTTTGCATCTTCTCACATGGTCAAATTTGATAGATTGTGGGATCTATTCAGTAAGGTGAATAAAAAAAGTATCATAGTTGGAGTACCACAAACCTATCCAATAAATCCTATTAATGGTTTTTTGGTATCAGGTTTCGATTCTCCAAAAAATTCTAATGAATTTTGCTATCCAAAAGAGTTATCAACATTCATAAAGGAAGAAATTGGAGAATATTTATTTGATGTTACTGATTTTCGAAACACTCCACTAGATGAAGTATTAGATACTGTCTATAGTATGACAGAAAAGAGATTTGATTTAATGGAAAATCTAATAAGAGAAAATGAATGGGATTTTTCTATATTATGTGAGATTGGGACTGATAGAATACATCATTGTTTCTGGAAGTATCATGATAAAAATCATCCTGAATATGAATACCATGATAAATACTCTAATGTAATAATAGATTACTATATGTATATTGATAACCGTATAGGAAGATTACTAAATATATTAGATGATGACAGTACTACATTTCTTATTGTTTCAGACCATGGAGCAAAAGCAATGTATGGAGGTGTATGCATAAATGAAATACTAATAAGAGAAGGATGGTTAGTTTTAAAAGAAAAACCAAATGAACCTACCAAATTGACAAAAGACCTTATTGATTGGTCTAAGACAAAGGCTTGGGGAGATGGAGGCTACTATTCGAGAATTTTTTTAAATATAGTCGGCAGAGAACCTCAAGGTAAAATCTCACCAAAGGATTTGAGACATTATAAAGAAGAACTTACGAAATTGCTTCAGAAGATTAAATTAGATAATGGAATAGAAATTTCAAATAAAGTTTACTGGCCCGAGAGGATTTACAGAAGAGTAAGGGGTTTAGCACCTGACTTAATAGTATTGTTAGGTGATTTACATTGGAGAAGTATAGGTAAGGTGGGGTACAAATCAAATTGGATTATTGAAAATGATACTGGGACTGATGGTGCTAACCATTCAATGGATGGAGTGTATATTATTTCTGGTCCTAATATTAAAAAAAATGTTCGAAGAGATAGTTCTATATATGATATAACTCCTACAATTATTCAACAATTTAATTTGCCTGTTAATGACGATTATATAGGTGAAAATATTTTCAATGATTAGGTGATGTAATGAGCCTTGAAATTATCGTGTATAACTCTCTAAAAGAAATAAACTGGGGAGACTTATCAGTCAATAGAAGTGTTTTTCAGGCTTGGGAATGGTATCAATCATCCAATAGTATTGGTGAGTTAGAAATAATTGTAATAAAAAAAAATACTATTCCAATTGCAGTACTTCCAATATATATCTTGAAAGATAAAGGATATTATTATCACAATCCTAAGGATATTTTTTGTGGAGAACGAGAAAGAAAACTATTTAATAACCAATTATTCCGAAGATTCGAAAAAATACTAGATAAAGAATGGTTCCCTTGTGCAGTAACAGTCAGTCCGTATGGTTATAGGGGAGGATTAATACATAGTACAAAATTAAATGATGATGTTTATGAGAAGATTATTGAAGTGATTGATAACGTTTGTATAAAACATAAAGTAAAACTAATATCTCATTATTATCTTAATGAAGATGATGATGATAAATGGATAAAAAAATTATATATCCATGATTATAATGTAATAAATACTGGGGCTGATTGTAATATAGATATTACATGGAGATCAATGGATGAATATTATTCATATTTAGGGTCTAGAGGAAGAAAGATGCGCTCATTTAGCAAGAATATGAAAAAAAAAGCAGATGTAAGATGGGAGATTATAGATCAGTTTGATTTCAGTCCTAATAATAAACGTAAAATGGATTCAATAATTCAGTTATTCATAAAAACGTCATTAAAGTATAATGATGTTTCTCCCTCATTTCATTTTTTTCAAAATTTATTTAAGAATGAATCTCTTGAAAAATTAATAATGATAGGAGTAAATACTAGCGGAATCATTCAATCATCATTATTCTGTTTTGTGAAAGAATCAATATTTTATCCAAAATTTTTTGGTTCATTAACATCCGATGATTATTTCTATTTGGGAGGACCTTGGTTAATTGAAACAGCTATTAGAAAGAAGTTTAAAAGGATAGAAATGGGAGGAGGGAGCCATCAAGCTAAGTTACAAAGAGGTGGAAAGCTCAGACTTCTTTATTCAGCAGTAAAAGTATATGATTTTGATGATGAATTTTTATTAAACACATATTTAAAACAATATCATATGACTAAATTAAATTATTTTTGCAATATGGCTGAGAAATACCACAAAGATCACAGTTCTGTGAACGCATTAGAAATTATTAAATAAATAGGAGGAGAAAGGAAAATGGCAAGACTTCATAATGAAGATCATAGATTCAAAATTCAACATATTAGTAATGAAAATTGGATTAAGACTTCTTTGGCTAATGCAGCTATAGATTATTTACACGGATATAAAGATTTAGTTTGTAAATTTTTAGATTCTAGAGAGGAAGAAGAAATTAAAACATTTAAAAATAAATTGTTCTCTATGACAGATTCTGAGTTGAAAGATCATGTAAACGAGGTAAAGAGTGACTCTCTTCAATTTATAGTAATGATGTTAACCGGTGCTTGTAATGCAGACTGTACAATATGCTTTACAGATAGAAAAAAGAAACCTATGGAATTAGAGATAGAACATAAAAAAAGAATTCTTAAAGAAGCAAGTGAATTGGGAGCAAAGTATGTTTACATTCCTGGTGAAGGTGAACCAACAATAGATGAAGATTTTTGGGACTTTTTAGAGACTTGTAAAAGTGTTGACATGCAAGCTGTAATATTTACAAATGGAATAATTTTTTCTGATGAGAAAACTTGTATGAAATATTGGAATATGACTATTGATGAAGCTATAAATAAACTAAAAAACTATCCTGTTTCATTTTATTTTAAGCTATGGAGTACCAGTGAAGAATTGGTAGGAGAAATGATGAAAATAGATAATAGAATTTATAATTTTTCACAATATGATGATGTAAATATTCCTCAAGGTTTAATAAAATTATTGAATTCATTTCCTAGAAACAAGGTGGGTATTGAGGTTGTAGTTGAAAGAAGAAACGTAGAAGAAATAATTGAAACAATAATACCATTCGCTGAAAAACATCAATTATCTAGAATAGTTGAAATGCTTCAACATAATGGTCGATCTTTTGGAGAAACGTTATTTGATCTAAATGATCAACAAGCTGAGCGGGTTAACCCTTTATTGAGTCCTACTAGTTGTTCAATGGCAACTTGTAAAGCTGTAATTACAAGTAGGGGATATCTATCACCAAGAATAGCAATATTGGAAAATCAAATTCCAGAAATACCCGTTAATATAAGAGGAAATTCCTTATATGAATTATTACATTCAACGGATTATATAGTTAATAGAAGATATGATGTTACTAATTGTTTATGTGAACAAATTCCTATTGAGATGGCTACCAAATCAAATAGTAGTTTTATACCTCTTCCTGTTTTTAATATTGCACCTTCTGAAATAAAGAAGTAGTAAACTTATATTTAAAAAAGACAGTAAAGCAATATCACTCGAATTCATCGATTTGAACATAGAGTATGAATTCGAGTTTCTTATAGTAAATAGTATTCTAAGATAATAATTATAATTCATTTAAAGAGTTACCTATTCAAAAATCTTTAATGATAAAAATAATATATTGGAAATTACATGTTGAGGTGTAGAGATGGAATCAAGTGTTGTAATATTAATTTCAGATGAAGGTTTGGGGGGAGTAATCCCATTTGGTCGTGCAATAAAAGAACATGGTATGGAACCTATGTTAATAACAGGTGAAGTGAGTAAGTCTCATTTGCAGCACTGGAAAGAGATATTTATTAAAATTCATGTTATTGATAACCCATATGATTATAAGATCATAAAGGAATCAGCGCAAGAACTAGCAAAGGAAAAGAGAATAGTTGCTATATTTTCATGTTACGACGGAACAGTACTACCAGCAGCACAAGCTGCAAAAGAATTAAATGTGCCTCATCCTAATATTGATGGATTATTTAATTCCCGAAATAAATATCAAATGAGAAAAATAACAAGAGAAGGTAACTTACCTACTCCTAAGTTTGCTCTAGTAGGTTCAATAAAAGAATGTTATTTTATAAAAGATAATATAGGATATCCAGTTGTAATTAAGCCTATAAATGGAATGGCTAGTCATTTGGTGAAATTAGTAAAAAATGAGGAGCAATTGATAGAAGCTTATCATTATTTAGAAGAAAGAATCTCAGATAACTTTTATGGGAATTATAGTAATTTTATTCAATTTTATGACGGAATTAATGAAAATATTAATCCATTAAAAACTTTTTTGGTAGAAGAGTTTATACAAGGTAATGAGTATTGTGCTGAAATTATCATAAAAGATGGGGAATTCCATAGAGTTGCTCTATTTCAAAAAATATTAGAAGATACAATAAAGTTTCACGAAAATGGATTTGTATATCCTGCATTTGATTTAGAGGAAAAAAGAGAAGAAATGTTATGGGAACATATTGAACAGTGTTTAACTGTTTTGGAGATTAATAATTGCAGTGCTCATGTTGAAATAAAAGATAGTGAGAATGGGCCGTTTTTAATAGAAGTTAATGCTGGAAGAGCGGGGGGTTCAATAATTGTTAAAGCTGTAAAGGAAATATTAGGTATAGATTTAATAAACGAAGTAATTGCAATACAAGGTAGATTAAGAGCCCCAAATAAAGTAATTAAGAATGAAATAGAGCGAATAGGTATATTGTCAATTTTTTCACACAAAAGTGGTCGATTAAAAAAGATAGAGGGTATAGAAGAATTAAAGAAGCTAAATGGAGTAATAGATGTCATTCCATTTTCGTTCCCTGGTGATATTATTGATATTACAGATAAAGAAGTGTTTTCGTTAAATGTATTAGTTTCTAATTTAACTCAAATTGAAATGGAACACTTACATAAAGCAGCTAATGAACTTATTGAATTTATAATAGATTCTGTCTAATTTCAAGAGTAATGAGGTGGGCGAAATGAAAAGGAATTTTAGTCCTAATGTTACCATAGAACAATTGATGAAGAAAAAATATAATAATATTACAGATTTATATGTATCAGGAAGAATAAGATTTTGTAATAATAAAGTATGCTTATTTGATGAAGAGTATGAAATTGAATTAAAGGGTATAAAAAAAGAAGATTTTGTTGAATATTCATTTGTAGGTTTAAAAGGCAATTGGGATTCAAATTATAGTTGTTTAGAAAATTGTGTAGTATTATTTTATAAAAACCTTGAAATGTCAGTTCATAATTCAAATATACCAGAAGCCCAATTCATTTTACAAACTAAGAAAATGACAGCGGTTAAAAGAAGAGCAATAATGATAAATTATATACAAAAATATATGAATAGTAAGGATTTTCTATTAGTACAAACACCTATCTTAAGGATACAACCAGAGGTCTCTAACATAAAACAGCTAGAAACAACTACACAGAATAATGTATATTTTTTAAGAACTGATCCTGAAGAATATTTAAAAAGATATCTTACTGCTGGTTTTGAAGCTGTTTATGAAGTGTCTACAAATTTCAGACCAGAAAAACCAGATGATACTCATTTACAAGAATTCACTTCTTTGGAATGTTACAGAAGATTCTGGTCACTAAATGAAGCTATTCATTTCTGCTATGACTTAATTAAATACATCATAAAGGAAATCAATGGTGAAACATGTATAACGTTTAATGAGTACTCTATTGATTTCTCCCTTCCTATTAATACTGTGGACTTTTCAAGTATAATGCAACAACATGCAGGAGTAAATTTAGATGAATATAAAAATACTGAAGACCTTGTACAATATGTAATTGGAAAAGGATGGTGGTCTGGAACTGGAGGGAAAGCAGATAAATTCAAAAGAACATGGATTGAGTGGATATTTGATAATAAAATTCTCCCTAATATTAAAAAACCTACCTTTATAACAGGATTTCCCATTGAATTGGGTATAAGTGCTAAAGGTATAGAAAAGGGTGAATCTCTAAGAGCGGAATTATATTTACCCGGGGGATTTGAACTAGCTCATTTATATGAAAATATTATTGATTCCAATGAATTGATTGAAAGATATTCAGACAGATTAAAATATAGAATTGCAAATAAAATATCAGAGGTTAATTTAGATGAAGGTTTAATTGAGAGTACTAAGCTTGGGATGCCTCCTTTGGCTGGAGTCGCTATTGGATTGGATAGATTATTACAAGTAATTAATGAAGATGAACAAATTGGAGAAGGATTATTGTTTCCACGAGAAGGATTTGAATAGGAGGGGAATTAATGACATCATCCATTATAACTGTCATTGTGGAGAATTTAAATGAAATTTACCAGAAGGGAATAAAACATCCTGTGATCGGTGATTTATTTGATATTGGCACATACGGAATGATAGATGAAATAAATACTACAGAACCTTACCATCAAGATTTTATAGTAAAGAAATTTGAAGAACTATGTAATTATTATAATTTATCGTTTGAAAAAGTAGAAAGTTTCTATGATTATGAAAAAAGTGGAGTGTTATTATTTAAACCTATCACTTTGATGGATTTTCATGGGATAAAAGATACTGTTTATAGAAATTTAGAGGAAAATGAGTATATCTTAATGATTGTAATAGATTCCTCACAAGAAAGAGAATCGCTATTTATATTTTTGTCATATAATTTACCTATTATGGGTTCTATTGGGACTTGTGAGTTGAATGATATTTTTCATACATGGTTGAAAATATTTAATATAAATTATAAAAGTGGTCATAATTTACTCCAAGAGAAGGTTTCGTCATTTTCATTAAAAGATGAAGAAGAACTTGATAATAGATTAAAGCAATTATACGGAGAATAATTAAATATTGAGAAATTTCTTTAAAAATAATATTGGAGGTATAGAAATTGTTAATAAAATATAATAATAATTCACCTAGTATTCACCCTACTGCCTCAATTTCACCAAGTGCAGTAATCGAGGGAGATGTTATTATTGGACCTAATTCAGTAGTTTTAGCAGGTGCTGTTTTAACATCAGAAGGTAATACTACTTTGGAAATTGAAGGAAATGCAATTATCATGGAGAATGCAGTCATACGATCAACCAAAAGAGATCCAACTAAAATAGCTCAATATGTATTAATCGGTCCAAGTGCACACATAAGTGGATCAATTATTGAAAAAGGGTGTTTTATAGCAACTAATGCAACTGTTTTATCAGGTTCAAAATTAGGTGAGGGAACCATGTTGGGAATAAATGGTGTAGTACATATTGCTTCGGAATGTCTCCCTTCAACGTTAATTCCAATTGGCTATACTGCCATAGGAAATCCAGCTAAAGTTTATTCTCCTAATGAGATAAATTTAGTTCATGAATCTGTATTTGAAATGGGTTTTACAAAGACATTATTTGGGTTTGATTCTAGTATGATGAGTAATGGAGAAGCTACTAAAGTACTATGTGAAAAGTATATTAATCATCTTTTGAAACATAAGGATGATGAGGTTGTTTCAACATAATTATACATCTTCATCTAACAAAGTAATGATTGACAGGAGAGGGATATGAAATTTAAAGATTTTCATATTAATATAAAAGTTCGAATTATTGAAATTTTTATTAGTAGTTTTATAGGTGGAATGATCTTTCCTTTTATGGCTATATATTTTGCAAAAAACTATGGTGAACAGATTACAGGGATATTACTAACAGTTATTGTTTTTATTGGAATTATTATTAACTTGTTCGGTGGTTATATTTCAGATCTTTATGGTAGAAAGACAATTATGGTATATGCAGGAATTGGTAGATTCATTGCATTCTTTATAATGATTATTTGTAATTCCCCTTGGTTTGAGTCTGTGTTTATTACATTTTTAATGATGATTGTGAATATAATATGTTGGGGGGTGACTGAACCAGCACAGCAAGCAATGTTAATAGATGTAAGTACACTTGAACAGCGCAAGTTAATGTATTCAATCACCTATTGGGCAAATAATATATCTATTGCCATAGGAGGAATATTAGGAGCTTTCTTATTTACAGATTATTTATTCGAATTATTTATAGTACTGTCTTTCGGTTCATTAATTACGGTAATTATGATTATATTTTTTATACAAGAGAGTTATTTTCCGAATGAAAATGAAAAAGTTTCTCCCTCATTTAAGATGTTGGAGTTATTTAAAAATTATAAAGTGGTCTTTAAAGACCACTTGTTTATCTGGTATATTATTGCAGGAGTTCTAATCTTATCTATGGAATTTAATTTAACAAATTATATTGCGATTCGATTAAGTGAAGAATTTATCAATCAACAATTTATATACTGGAAAATTGAAGGAATTCAAATGTTGGGCTTTTTAAGAGCAGAGAATACAATTTTAGTTGCCTTATTTGTATTATTTACTGCAAAATTCGTAGAGCGATTTAAAGATAAATCAGTATTAATTATAGGAAGCTTTTTGTTTGTAGTTGGATACGGGGTAATTGCCTATTCAAATAACATTTGGCTCTTAGTTATAATGATGATTGTAGCGACCGTCGGGGAAGTTATCAGAATTCCTGTTGAACAATCCAATATGGCAGCTTTACCAGATGATCATAATAGAAGTTCATATATGGCAATTAAAAGTATGAGTACTAATTTAAGTTTTTTAATCTCATCTATTATTGTTACATTCAGTGCCTTATTTCCTTCTTTATTTATAGCTATAATAATTACCTGTATAGGCATAGTAGGTATACTAATCTATCTTGTAATTTATCCAAAAATACAAGATAGGGTTAAATTTTGATTTATAACAGCTTGTTATTATACATGTAATATTGAATCAAGTTCATTATTATCCTAATTATGTATAGATTTAGAGTCGCATGGATGTAGTTTTTCTTAAATCAGATGGAGTGTTAGTCTCTATCTGTTTTTTTTTCATCCCAGTTTGTTGCAATGTATAGGGTGAAAGTCCTGAATTATGAAGGCAAAGTAGCAGTTTGCTCAACAAAACAAAGCCCAACCGACCTTCAGTTAAGGTAGACTTGTATATAAATAGTTACAATGGATGTATGAAAGATGTTAAAGACATTGTACATACAGAAAAATATATACTTGTAATTGTAAATTAGAATCTAAGCTCAATAAAAGGGATATCATGTTCAATATTGTATTTCATATTGCTCAAGGCTGTTTTTACACTTTCATCAGAATCTTCTAAATTTACATGTTTTGAGAAATAAACAAAAGAATATATTTGTCTATAATTTAGGAAAAATGGGATTTTAGCTATCCATGTTTCATCAATTGAATTTTCTGTTGTGTATCCAGATAAAAATGTATCAATAAAACGTTCAGCGAATTCTACCTTTTGTTTGCTCTCAGATTGAGGTACGGCTTGAATAGCATGAAATAAACATATAGCAATATCATATGCAAACCAATTTACTTCTATATCTCCAAAATCGAAAAGGATAAGATCATTTTCATGAACATGAAAGTTATTTTGATGAAGATCGTTATGTATAACTCCGTAGCAATCTTTAGTTTTAGATAATTGATTTAATTTGTAAATCATTTCTTTCCATTTATCATATACTTTATCCCCAGCTGATACTGGAAAATCAGTAATAATACTACTTTCATGCCATTCTCGATATTTTGATATTTTATTAGAATCATATTTTTTAGCTAATAGATGCATTCTGCCCATTACTTTTCCCCACTGTTTGATTAAGGAAAACTCAGTTTCAAGGTCATGAATAAAATGTCCTTTTGCATACTCATACGCAACTACTATATAGTGTTTATTTTCATATCTAATTTCCTCTATTAGATTACCTAATTCAGAGTAGATAGGACTAGTGATGTTTAATCCGTGTTCTGATAAATAATTCATCCAATCTAGCTCTCGCTTGATTGATGATGAATCTGTACCCATTAAAAACTTTAATATAAAGTGCCTTTCTTTTGTAAGACATTCAAAGACGTTGTTATCAAATCCACCCAATAGTTTTAATGATGAAGCTTTAACTCTGTATCTATTTGCAGCTATTTCCAACATTGTTGATTCCACTTGCTAAATCACCTCGACAATATTTCTGATTGTTAAATTATGAAACTCAGCAGTAGGTTTAAATATGATTCACTTTAATGTTATTCCAAATAGATTTCCAATTCTTTTTTACGATCCGTTCCTCATATATGAAAGCTAGCTCTTTTGTTTTTGCAAAATAAGGCGTTGGTTTTAATTGTAGATTAATAACATCACTAATTCCACAAGGAGCAGCTAATATGACATCATTTTTTTCATCTAGTTTTAGCCCCAAAGCAGTAGCAGTCTCTGGAAATTTTGAGATTGCATCAACTGATGAAGAGTAGGGTGGGATTTGATTTTTTAGGTGCATTCTAGCTTCGTTTTTTACTGACCAAGGAATATTGGGAAGTAGAGTTCTCAAGTATTGTTCATATTTCTTTTCTTCAGCTTCATTGATTTGTTCACGATCGAAGTAGATTACATCAATATCAGGAATCTCTGTTCTTTCCTTAAAATCATGTAACGTATCCCAGATTTTAGAACGAACAAATCCAGCACAAACCCACCAATCTGGCAGATTTAACAATTTGACAGTATGTAATATATCCATCATCCATTGATCTTCTTTAACTAGATTGATAATTTCTTTTTCGCTTTTGATCATCATGGTTGTATAATATTCCTCCTAATAAGAACGTATATTCCTATCAATCTATCATACCATAAAGTAAAAAAGAAAACAGATAAAAACTCCTAACGGAATTTTTCGAAGAGTGAAAAGATCTTTTGTTTAAACTATCATTAATAAGCTAGAGTACGGCTTGTATTGGATATTAAATCAATCAAAAAAAATCACCTTCTGGTGACTTTTATTGTTATTATTTCATTCATTCTTTTAATTGGAATAATTATCTTATATTGTTATAATATACATATGAGTATACAAGTTCAGGCGTAGGACGGTTGGCTCACTTCTTTATCCTTAGTGAAAAGGAGGTGATGCCAATGACAGTGTATGAAGGAATCTCACTTATGATTACTTTCGGGTTGCTTATCGTAACCATACTGTCCTTTCATAAAAGAAAGTAAACCGTCTCTATGCTCCCACAGCTAGACGGTTTACTACATCACGTTAATTGAGCTGATCGCCCTTTCGCAGGGCTGTACTCAGACTGGTGGGTGTGTAGCTAGCACACCTACCTTATTTATTTTACGAATATGTTATTAAAAATATACCATGCTCAATCACAAAATGTCAATTTTCGGAAGGCAGAACTCAAACGATATTTTATTAATTTCTTCACTGACTTTAGCTAATATATCATGAATAGCTTTATAAGCGGTTTAATACTTATTAAATAATCCACTTATAAAGGAATGATCCACTTTGATTACAAAAAGTAATATCATTCATGAAATCCAAATACGAGTTAAAAAAATAAAATCATTGCAATTTTCAAATGGTGCATGGTATTTATGTTTTCAAGATGGTGTGATGTTTGATTCTTTTATGGTGATGACCTTGAGAGCAATCGAAAATAAAGATGAAAAATTTATTCGTTCTATATCTGAATATATCCTTGAGAAGCAAGATGAAAACGGGGCTTGGAGGCACTATCAGGACGAGTCCCCAGGAAATATAACAGCCTCTGTTTCAGCATATAATGCGCTGCTTTATTCTGGGTATTTTTAAAAAAATGATACCATTATGAAAAAAGCAGAAAAACAAATCCTCGCAATGGGCGGCTTAAACAACGTTCATTTTTTATATAAAGCGATGTTGGCAGTGAATGGTCAATATCGCTGGCCCAAACCATTCCCGATTCCAATTACCTTCATATTGCTTCCTATTAGTTTTCCAGTTAATTATTTTGATCTGAGCTGTTTTGCAAGGGTTTATTTTGCACCTATTATGATAACGGGTAATTCAAATTTTCATCTAAGGTCAGAATATTCACAGGATCTATCTCATTTGATAAATCATTCATACGATAGTAGAAACAAAAGGTCTCAAATCGAAAAAAACGAATTAACATCGTTTCGAAACTACATCAATAGAGAGGTTGAAAAACAATTTGTATTTTCCCGATATTTACAAAAAACAGCTTATAAAAAAACAAAAAAATTTATTTTACAAAGAATAGAATCTGATGGAACTCTTTACAATTACACTAGTGCAACATGTTTAATGATTTTTAGCTTGTTAGCACTTGATTATGGAAAATCAAAAATGGTGATCAATAAAGCAATTAAAACATTAAAATCATACACATGTGATTTCAGTGGATTAAAGCATGTCCAAAATTCACCTTCTGCAGTTTGGGATACTGCATTATTGTCGCATAGCTTACAGGAGGCAGGTGTTTCATTCGAAGACTTAAGTATAAAGAAGTCTGTTAAATACTTGTCGGCTCTTCAGCAGAGTAAGAAAAGCGACTGGGCAATTCATAACCCTGAAGGAAAACCTGGTGGGTGGGGTTTTTCAGAAGAAAATACCAAAAATCCCGACATAGATGATACTACTGCTGCATTAAGAGCTTTGTATAATACTTCACTTCAAGATAAAAAAGTATTAGAAGCTTGGAATCGTGGATTAGATTGGATATTAACCATGCAAAATGATGATGGGGGATGGGCCGCCTTTGAGAAAAATGTGGATAAAAAAATCATTACAATATTACCTGTAGAGCATGTAGAGTTTGGAGCACTGGATCTTTCCACTCCAGATCTTACGGGTCGAACATTGGAGTTTTTAGGTAATTATGCAGGGTTGAAAAAAGATCACCCTCAAGTGAAAGCAGCTATTCACTGGTTAAAAAGAAATCAAGAAACAAACGGATCATGGTATGGAAAATGGGGGATTTGTTATATTTATGGTACTTGGGCCGCAGTTACAGGGTTAACTGCTGTGGGAGTGCCAGCTGATGATCCAGTCATACAAAAGGCTAAAAACTGGCTGCTCTCAATTCAGCACTTAGATGGTGGATGGGGAGAGTCTTGTTCCAGCAACATCAAGAATAACTATGTAAATCTTAAATTTAGTACATCTGTTCAAACAGCTTGGGCGTTAGATGCTTTAATTGCGATGCATATTGAACCAAGTTATGAAATGAAACGAGGCGTTCTATTTTTAATGGAAAACAAAAAAAATCTGGATTATCCAGTAGGTGCGGGATTTCCAGATTTGTCATATGTTTATTATCACAGCTATAATCATATTTTTCCACTATTAACTATAAGTCATTACTACAAAAAGTACATTACTCATTAACTACTCTTTTATTTATCCCTTGATCAATATATCCAGGGACTTCATGTAAGCTAGTGATTGTATAAAATAAACTTTTAGGTTTAATATTTAATTCAACAATATTGTACTTCCATTCCGTTTCGCAAGGGATATGGATTGTATTAAGTCCGACTTGTAAACTAGGTTTAACATCGGTTCTAAGGGAATTACCTATCATCCATGTTTCTTTTACTTCTAATTGCTGCTTCATGACAATATCTTTTAAGGCGTGTACTGTCTTATGTCTAGTTATATATATACGTTTCTCAAAATACTCCTCTAAACCTAAATGTTTTATTTTTTTATATTGGATCGCATCTTCTCCACCTGTGTACAAATGAAGATGATGTCCATCTGCTCGTAATTTTTCTAACGTTTCATACATCTTCGGATACGCTTCTACATCTTTGCTATATACGGTTTCACCTAACTCTTTAAGCAATTTCTTTTTTGTTTTGTTTATTTCTATAGGTGTAATTTTACAGAAAAAATCATAAGTTTTGACTAAAGATAGAGGGAAATGACCTGCTGAGAAACCATGTTTTTCAACTAAATGAATATCTATTTCTAATTGTTTTTCTTTTAGTTGTTGTTTAGAAATGCCGTAATCTCCAAACCAATCTTTCATAAGTTCAATAAAGGTATCTAGCACATTTTTATAATATTTATTACAGTGGATTAATGTATCATCAAGATCAAACAAGATAGATTGACTGTTCACTTTCTCTACCCCCTAACAATATAGTGAAATGTGTATGGTTTAATAGAAAAATAATTCTGACTCTTTAGATTTGAAAACTATCATAACATATCCCTGTTCGAAAAGTACATTCATTTTTTCAACAAAACGTTGCTATATGAACAGTATTTGGATACTGAATTGTGTGATTATAAAATTCATATTCACCTTTAACCTTTTTCTAGGCTAATGCATATGATACTTGTAGTTCTTAGGGGAAGGTGATTTGATGCGGAAAAAAATTATGATTTTAATCATTGTTTCTTTATTATCATTTTTAACGATTCTTACTGCATGCGGAAATGATGATGACGAAACGACAACACTTCGGGTAGGTGAAGTTACTAGATCGATTTTTTATGCACCTCAATATGTTGCATTATCGCAAGGTTTTTTTGAGGATGAAGGTTTGGATGTTGAACTTACAACAACGTGGGGTGGAGATAAAACAATGACTACCCTACTAGCTGATGGGATTGATATTGCCTTAGTAGGATCTGAAACTTCAATTTATGTATATCAGCAAGGTGCTGATGATCCAGTGATCAACTTTGCTCAACTTACTCAAACAGATGGAAGCTTTTTAGTATCAAGAGAAGCGATTGGATCGTTTGATTGGGAAATGCTAAAGGGAAGTACTTTTCTAGGTCAAAGAAAAGGTGGCATGCCTCAGATGGCTGGTGAATTTGCTCTTAAGAAACATGGAATTGATCCGCATAATGATATGGAGCTAATTCAAAATATTGAATTCGCAAATATTGCATCAGCGTTTGCCTCAGGTACAGGTGATTTTGTTCAATTATTTGAGCCAACTGCAACTGTATTTGAAAAAGAAGGGACAGGTCATGTTATTGCTTCTTTTGGCATAGAAAGCGGGCACTTGCCTTATACCGTATACATGAGCAAGAGTAGTTTTATAACTGAAAACAATGATTCAATCCAGAAGTATACGAATGCAATCCATAGAGCACAAAAATGGGTGGAAACAAGCAGTATAGGAGAAATTAAGGATGCAATAAAACCTTACTTTGAAGACATAGATGAAGAAATTATTGAAATTGTAATTGATAGATATAGAGTTCAAGGATCGTACGCAGCAGATCCGATTGTTGATGTTGATGAATGGAATAATTTATTGGACGTAATGATAGAAGCGGGAGAACTTGAGGAAAGAGCGTCACATGATATTTTAGTGGATAATTCTTTTGCGGAAAATGCCATCAAAAGTCTAGAATAATTAGGGGTGAGATCATTGGAGCACGCTGTGAAATTAAATGGTATCACACATGTGTATGTTTCTGAACAGCAAGCACTTCTAGCAATAGAAAATATAGATCTTACGATTAAACCTGGGGAGTTTGTTAGTTTTGTTGGTCCAAGTGGTTGTGGGAAAACAACGATCCTTTCTATTTTAGCTGGATTAATAAAACCTTCTCAGGGCAGCGTGTCTATTTTTAATAATGTAATATCCGGGCCTTCTAACAGAACAGGTTATATGCTGCAACATGATTATTTGTTTCCTTGGAGAACGATTTTGAACAATGCCATTATTGGGCTAGAAATTATGAAGAAATTGGATCCTGCCACTAAGTCTCATACGAAGTATTTACTAAATGAGATGGGACTGTCAGATACTTTGGATTTATACCCAGATCAATTGTCTGGAGGTATGAGGCAAAGAGTGGCATTGGTTAGAACATTAGCAACTCAGCCAGATATTTTTCTGCTTGATGAACCTTTTTCTGCTTTAGATTTTCAGACGAAATTAAGATTAGAAGATTTAGTGTTTGAAACATTAAGGGAACATAGCAAAACTGCAATTTTAGTTACTCATGATATTTCTGAGGCTGTGGCCATGAGTGATAGAATTGTTATATTAAATCGAAAACCAGGAAGAATCCATAAGATCATCGAAATCCCTAATTCACTTCGAAGCTTGCTTCCTTTTGAAGCTAGGGAAGAAAAGGATTTTAGAAGACTTTTCCATGAAATTTGGCGTGAATTAGAAAATATAGAGCAAAAGGGTGATGAGTTTGAAGCATAAAGATTCTGATCCAAATACACTTGTGAAAAAAATTCGATTAAACTTTACTAAAAAACAAATCAGAGAGAAGAGACTGGTTATTGTGATTCAAATGATTATCTTGTTTTTTTTTATTGGTTTATGGGAAATAGCAGGAAGGTTAAGATGGATAGATGTATTATTATTTAGTTACCCGAGTAAGATAATGAATCTATTGTACTCTAAGTTAATGGATGGTTCATTATTACCTCATATAGGAACGACTTTATTTGAAACTGTCATTGGGTTTATTCTAGGAACGTTATGTGGAACTTTGTTAGCTATTTTAATTTGGAGTTCAAAAATACTTGAGAAAATATTAGACCCTTTCTTAGTTGTTCTGAATAGTATGCCAAAAATAGCCCTAGGACCATTATTTATAGTTGGATTAGGAGCAGGGTATTTATCCATTATTGCAATGACCCTTGCAATTACGGTAATAATAACTGCATTGGTCGTGTTGAATAGTTTTAAAGAAATAGATTCAAATTATATAAAGGTAGTAAAGATTTTTGGAGCAAACAAAAGAGAAACATTTATGAAAGTAATTTTGCCTGCCTCAATTCCTACTATTGTATCAACATTAAAGGTGAATGTGGGATTGGCATGGATTGGTTCAATCGTAGGAGAGTTTTTAGTATCACAACAAGGTTTGGGATATTTAATCATATATGGTTTTCAAGTTTTTAATTTTACATTAGTCATGGGAAGTTTGTTTATTATAGCTATATTTGCTACATTGATGTACCAAGCAGTCGCTTATATAGAATTGAAATTAAATAAGTAATGAGTTGTTTATTATTTGAATTAAGAATTTGGTTGCATTCATTAATTAAACATGTTACTATTACATTCCTGCTGATTTATGAATCATTCCTATCAGCAAATAAGCAAAAAACTTTTTCAAAAAGTACTTGCAATCACATGAAACAATATGTTATATTAATTAAGTCGCCGCTGAGACGGACGACGAAACACAAAACAAAATGCTTACTATAAAGAGCATTTGAATGT
>NZ_JAVAMP010000026.1 GCF_030730905.1 Chengkuizengella axinellae
CTTTTGATTCTTGTGTCCCATCACCCGCAACGTATATGCCTTTATCTACTGCAAGAGCATTTTTTCCTGTATTACCTGTTATTTCTGAATCGTGGGGAGTGTAAAAATAGTTATAGTAATCCGCATTAAAATTTACCACACTTGAATTTGATCCCTGCACTAGAACAGTTGTATTGTATCTTCCAAGACCTGATGGATAAGTCTTAAAATCCACCCCTGCAACCGTTCTAGTCCTGAACGTCATTTCTTTACTATCAACAGGAAAATAAAATTCTAAGAAACCTAAATCCTCACGTTTTCCCTCGGTTGGTGGCTCAGGTAATTCAAACTCTGTACCTGCTGGAATAGTGTTTAAATACCCATTTACGTTGAGTACGGTGTCGGAAATCATCTTAATTTTATTAGGTTCAGATAAATCAAAATCAGATAAGCTTAAAAACCCACTGTGGGCTGTGTTTCTAGTTACTTCAGTTTGTGAATCCTTTGCCTTTGCTTCTGCTAAATCTGCTTTCTCCTGGGCTCCTGTGGGTGTCTCTGCTCCAATCTGTTCAACCGTTACATTGTGTGGATTGGTTTTATTATTTTCATGGTCAATCACTTGTGTTTCTAGTTCTCTATGCTGTTCCAAAGTAGGGTTCACGGTTTGTTGAATCGTTGCAGATACTTCAGCATCATTACCAGTGAAAATAATTAATGTGATTAACTCCTCAAATACATCAGGTCCGTTACTCGGTGGTAAGTGATCGGCTTGATCTCCTGCATTCGCTACACTGTATAGTATCTCTCCCTTATCAGGATCGTTAGCAAACAAACCAATTTCACGTATAAATGAGCCGTTAGGATTATCCTGGTTTACTAGAGTTGTTTTGACCTGTACTTTCCCGTCACCTAAATTGTCTAATTGTTCAATTTCCAAAGTAAATGTTTCATTTATGAGCTCAGTTAAATCAACTAAACTCCCTACTAATTCACCATCACCAATAGCAATTCTAGTAAAATTTAACGCTGTCCCTGCTTGGACTTTTCCTTGTAAATCTATCCCATCATTGGTTAATTTCATGCCGTCAAAACTTGCCATTAGCTCACCCCTTCCTGGTACACCGTAACATTACGTCTAGTGTGTATTGCTGTACCTACATAAACACTTTGTGTTGTATCTCTCGCTATTTCTAAAGCTTCCAACCATGCACTATTACGCTTAACTGAATTAATAATTTTTGCTAGTTCAATTAGTTTGTTTGGATCCGAAACAACTTTTCTAGTTGTTACTCTAAAATGGTAAGGGGCTCCACCGTACTCATACCATTCTGAAACTACAGCATCATCAAAAGCAGCTTTAACAACCTCCTCAATTACGGAGGCAGTTCCTTTTCTTCTATGCCATGCAGCAGAATTTTTTACTAGTTCTCGTTTAACCTCAACGGGTGATGATGGATCATAAAAATCAACATTTTCTTCTTTGGCTAATTCATCAATCATAGCTTCACTCTGTAAATCAATATTTTTATATAAAAGTAATTTAGGAATGACATCATTGATCTGTTGTATTTGAGAGTCAATGGCTTGAGCCGCAGCATGTACTTTTACATCATGTAATAGATTAGGAGGTAATACGTCCAAAAGGTTCATCAATCAATACCTCCGTAATTTATTAAAACGGTATTACAAACGGCAATTTGTGTATTTTCAATGCTTGTGTATATCGGACTAACTACGTTAGCCCTTTCAGCTCCTGCGTTTAATACTAATTTCGTTAGTTCAGAAGGGTTAATGCTTCTACCTAACTTCGATTGTTGCCACTCAATGTATTGGGAAACCGCATCATTGACACGATTTTGTATATTTTGAACATCAATTTCATTTTCTCGGTCAATCCAATAGGTTAAATCAACATCAAAACTTACATTCTCAGGTGAAACCACTTGAACAAAATCTGTTAATGGTCTAATTTTCTTGTCATTAAGGACTTCATGAATACTATTTATAACCTCTGTTGTGGCTCCACCTTGAATTAATGGGATAATTTCAACCACTCCTGGACTTGGGCTGTGTACAGTAACATCTATAATGTCTTTACTTGCTGTTTTTGCCCAAAAGTCATAAGCTCCAACAGGTCCAGCGGTAGAAAAAGACTCAGGAGCTTGATAAATTCGTTCTCTGTAAGCATCGTCGCCCTCTTTTTCCGTTCCACCTGCACTTTCAGTCGTGTTATTTGCTGTAGCGACATAAGGTAAAGGGTCCACAATGAGGTTAATTTGACCAGGTAAATAACCATTTCCAACAGTCCCAACTTCCAAGCATTCACATTGTACTGATGCAGACAAATCCCCTGCGATTATTTCCACATTCTCAGTTAATTCAAAAAATAATGTTCCATCAGGTGACACCCTCAAGCCTTTTGGAATAACTGTGACATCAGGACGTGATGCAGATAAGTTAAATTGTACGGTTGTTTGTGCTGCTGTTGCTGGAAGTCGCTGCGTTTCTACCCTTGCACCAATATGATCTAACTTATCACCCGTTGCGTAACGTAATAGATTTTGCTTCGCTGTCTCATTTATTACGTTACTTTGCTGCACGATAATATTAGCTATAGACAATAAAAAAAGCTGTACCGGATCACCAGGATACAACTTTTTCTCTGCTAGGGATTCATACATGGTTATAATATTATCTTTGATACTATCAACATTCGTTTCTAAAAACTCTATATTAGGAAGTTCAGTTACACTCAAAACTCCACCCCCTCTTTTAAGTTCACTTTTACAATAGGGATTAATTTACCCTCTAACCTATTTTCATGAAATTGTACTGACTCAACATTTACTCTTGGTTCATATTCCTGGATTGCATTTACAATCTCATGTGTTAATTTAGCTTTCACAATCTGAATAGGACCATCTAAAGAGGTTATATCCAATCCAAACCCACGATCTAAAGGAACCGTACCCTTTATTGTTGTAAGGATAGTTTGTATATTTTGGATGATTTCACTTTCTCCTGTGGCTCCAAAATCAATACTATTTTTTGTTGCTGTTATTTCCATTTGCACCACCTCATATATACTCTTTCAATGTGACATCAACGGTTCCAACTAATACATTGCCTTGATTATCGGTGTGTTTCCAAACTTGTGAAACACTATCAATCACCCATTTAAAAGCCCCCATTGGTAATTCTCCAATGATTAATGTTTCAGCTTGTCCGTTTTTACACATCACTAAGAGTTTAGTCATTTCATCTCTTGGATTCATCCCATGTGATACATCAAAACGCATCTTAAAGGTGATTGAGTCTCTACCAGGTCCGATAAACTCAGGTTTAGGATAATCCCCTATAATATTATGTTCAGCCCATCTTGCTTGAGTATTACGGGTAAAATCTTGAAATGTGCGTACATGTTGATCTGACACCTCAAAAACCACATCACCAAAGGTTCCTATCATTCAATCACCCCAATCCAGTACCCTTGTTCACCATTTCCCAAAAAGAGACAAATTACTGTATCATCTACCTTTGGTATTTCAAACTGAGTATACTGGTCAAGTTTAAAAGGCGGTTTAATGAATTGAAGCCAACTAGATACCTGATGATCCAGGTCAGGGAAAGTTGCACGAATCAATTTCCTTGACTCAATTACCTCAGATACTATCCCAACCCTTAACATTAATACCCCAACACCTTTCGTATAGTAATAGAAGTTGAATATCCATCTTTCACAACATGTTTCGCTGTTTCTATAAGGTATTTACCGTTAAAGTCACCCATTCCATTTACATTTATAGTTAGTCCTTGCTGTAAATTAACGTCACCCATCAAGCTTATTTTTCCTTTTACAGCTTGCTTGTTTTTCTCCCTTAGGCTTTTTTGAGCTAATCGGTAAGCTTCATTATTACTACTTACACGTTCATTCAGTTTTAATACTGGTCCATTAGGGGCATTAGGAGGTTTATACGTCGCTAAGTAAGTTTTTCTAACCCTAGTATCATAATAAGAAACCTCACAAGCACTATATGAAGCATCAATTAAAGTACTATCAAAAGAATAAGAGAGGATATATTGATCCCCTCTTGTTAAAGTTTTAATTGGATTCGTTTGTTCAAGTCTATATTCATCAAATAATACTAGTTTTTGATCTGTCACCTTTGTTGTAATCCCGTATTTTTGGGAAGTTTGTTGTAAAAATGATAAGTCACTTTGTTGATTTTGATTCACCCTATCATATAGAGGGTCAAAATCCAGTTCCAACACCTGTTTTAACCCTGCTGTTCCTGCTATATCCCTGCCTATTTGAGTTAGATTTACATTTTCCCAGGCTTTTGTTTTTAACTCTCTGCGAATACTAGAATTTGCAGGAATAGAAGTGGCTTTAATGATTACAATATCAGGTTTACCACTAACATTAACGGTGTCCACTTCAAAGGTTCCACAATTTAGTTTTTCTTCTGTGCCCTCATATTTACGGTTCAAAACTACAATCTCAGCTTTGATTCTATCCCCTTTTTGTGGCATCCAACTAGATACCCACAAACCTTCCCTATCCTGTAACTGAAGTTGCAAATCATCAGCTAAACCCGTGCCATTATCAATAAAATTAAAACTAAGCATGTTTTCTTGAATATCTTGTGTAATGTTTTTACCTTCATAGATGATATTAATTTTTGTTTGTCTTGGTTCCATTTCATTCACACTCGTTTCCAGGGTGGAAGGTTTGTGTTTTCAGTTTCTACTTCAGGAACATTTAATGTAATCCCTGCTGTAAATATCGTAGTTTCCATGTGTTCTGTATTCGCTTGAATCAAAATAGACATGTTTGATTCAGTCCCATACATTTTGTATGATATAGAATCCCACATGTCACCTTGGATAGTTGTATATTGTCTCACTCATACACCAACCTTTCTTGATCCTTCGCAATTTCTTCAAGTTGAGCCATCAGACTATCACGATCATTTTTTAATGCTCTCTCTGCTTGTACTTGAACATTATTAGAATCACTGTAAATGGTTTGATTAGGGCTATACGTTAAATAAATATTGTTCCCACCTCCACCACGTCCCATCATCTGATTAGCAGTATCCAAGAGTGCGTGTGAGCGTGGTTTGTTATTCATAGGTAAAACCATTTCAGTGTCCCCACCTTCACCAATCCAAGCTAATTCAGGACGTGTAATCATGCCACCTTCAGCATAACCGTTTAATTGTCCATATTGAGAAGTTACAGCACCAAATTGACCATTATACATGCTATTTAGTTTTTCATTTACCACTACATCTATATCAATTTTTTTATAGTCTTCTAATAAATCCATTTCATCATTTAGTTTTTCAATGTCAGATATAGCTTGTTCAAAACGTGACTTTTCTTCTTTTGTTAATTCCTTATAAGCTTTTGCCTGTTCTTCAATCGATCCACCAAGGTCCATTTCAATGATTGATTTTTGAGCTTTGTACAAAGATTCCAAACTATTTTCTGCTGTATACAATTCCTCTGACTTTTCATTCATGTTGGAAATTAATTCTTCATAATCTCCACTCAGTCTTTCCATTTGTTCCTCAAAGTCATGAGGGTAAGCAACTTTGTACCCATGATCTCTACCAATGTTGTTAGCTTTATTAAGAATTTCTTGAATTAGATTGTCATTTTGTTGTGATGGCTCCATTTGCATTACATCATATAATTGAAGATACAACTCACCAAAACTGTCCACTACAGGCTTTAGTTCTTTTCCCTTTGTTTCTAACTCAGAAATGCCTTTTTCGAGATCTGAGATTTCACTAGTTAACTCAGGTATTTTAATATAGCTGCTAGATGCTTCTTGTTCCAATCTAATTCGTGCAAGTCGTTCTTCACGGTCAATTTCTTCATCTAGCAAATCTATTTTGTCTTTAATACGTCCACTTTCAATGTCATAATTACTAATGGTGTCAGGGTACATGTCATGAAGAATTTGCTCAAGTTCTGCTAATCTTTCTTTTTCAACTGTTAAATCTTTACTTGGATCAACGTTCCTTCTAACAGCTTCACTAAGATTTTGGTATTCAGTGACTAATTCTCTTGTTTCACCTGTTTTTTCAGTCACTTCTTCATATTGACCAATAGCAACCTCTAAATCATCACCCATGTTAATTAACGCTTGTCGTGCTTCTTCCTGGTGTTTCTTATATGCCATCACTCCAAAAGCAAGACCACCTACGGCAGTAGCAGCAATCCCAACAGGATTAGTTAATAATAAAGATGCTGCACCAAACTTTCCAGCTGTAGAAGTAGCCCCTAAAATACTACTCGTGATATTCTGAAACCCTTTAGTTATACCCACAACACTTTTACCTAATATAGCAGCAGGAACAGCTAAACCTATCAACTCTAACGTTTCTTGGTTCTCTATCATCCATTCAGCAGCATCTTTTAAAACTGGCAATAACTCTTCACTGTAAGGTAATATGATTCCCGTCATTAACTGATGCCCTAGTTTTTCATATTCGTGACCAACCGTATCATATTTTACAGCTGCAATTTCTTCCATCGTGTCTTTCGTTTGATCAAATTGACTACGGACATTTGTCATACTCTCAAATACAGTGAGTTCCAAATCCTCAAATGGGGTCCCCATGAGTGCGAAACCTATTTCATTCTGTTTAACAGAATCTTGAACAGACAAGATGGAATTTACAATATCGTCAAATGCTTTTTCGGCTTCTGGACCACCTGAACCAATCGTTTCCATCATTGATTGAGCGTCCATGTTCAATTCTTCAAATGCCTCAATAGTTGCTTTTGATCCATCGGTGGATTTAATGTTAAATTCCTTCACTAAATCCCCAATTTTGTCTAAATTAAATGCTCCTGCTTCAAGACCAGATCCAAACATATCAAACATTTCATTTGCACTAAACCCTAGTGCTGCAAAATGTGGGGCATACTCATTCGCACTATCCAGTAATTCATTTGATTTATTTAAGCCATTTTGAGCACCTTGAGCAAGTAAATCATAAGCATCTTCAGAAGTTGTTCCAAACTGTTTCATTAACGTATCAACGGTTTTTATGGATTCGGGAACATCCTCTTTGAATACATCACGAAAAACAATGGCTTGTTTTGCTGTGTTTTCCAGTGTTCCCCCCGTTTGATCTGTAATCTGTTGGACTGTCGATAAAGTTTCAGTTAAATCAGTGAAGCTTTCCCCTATGTTTTGGTTATACAAGTTTTTCATAGAGGTTTCTATAGCTTGCATTTCTTCTACTGTTTGCCCTGTCGCAGCTTGTAATTGTTTTAATGATCCTTCATATTCAAATGTTGTACCTACAAGATCCGTCAAGCTCTCAGCAGCCGTTGTAATTAAATGATAAGCCCCTGTATATTCCGCAACCCGTTTTAATGTATTTCCAAATCCGTCTGTTTCTCTGTCCAGGTTCCGTAATGAACGTTCGGCATCTTGTATATCACGGTCAAAACGTCCCATATGATTAGAATTAGATAGCTGTCTGAGCTCTTTTTCAATGTCTCTAATACTATCATTAGCATCACCAAAAGAACGCTTAAAACTGGATTCTAGTTCCCCGTTGAGCTTAAACGCTATTTCATATTCTTTACCTCGTCTTGACACCCTTCCCCCTCCTCTCCTGGATACTTATAACTCTTTTTTCCCACTCAAATAATTCTAAAATTGAGAGTGAGAGGAAGTAAGGTATCTGCGTATGTGTAACTATAGAAAGGGAAGTTACAACTTCCCTAATATCAGTATTATTTAATCCGAACCTAACAAAAAACGTTGTGCCCTCAATGTGACTTTTGAAAAATCAGAGGCATTCAATTTTTTAATCAATTCAATAGGAACATTTGCAGATTTCGCAGCCACAAAAGCTTGATACGCCTTATCTGTTTCCTTTACTAGAGCTCGGTCACTTTCTGTTGCGTTATATTGTCTGGCACAAGCAAGTATATCTTCACCTGTCAGTGAATCAAAATCTAATTTCAATTCCTTATACTCTTTTTCTTCGAATTGAATAGACTGACGTAATTCAAAAACGTTAGCCTCTTGATTTTTCTTATTTTTTTGTTCACTCATTGTCTATATTCCTCCTATATTGATAAATTCTTTCTTACATTTTCCAACTGATCTTCACCGTCGATAACACAAATAAAGTTGTATTTATCTATTTCAAGAACCGTTTTACCATCAATTATGATTTTGATGTATGTTACTTCTAGTTCATTGGATGAATCCGTTGTTGATGCAACTGCAAATTTTCCTAAGTCTGCTTTTTTTGGTATGGCTTTTACAGTAATTTTAACTCCAACGTCTTTAGTCTCACCCTTTGCAGGATCATACGCTTGCATATTTCCTCTAAAATCAAGAGAATGTGCTTTTTGTTTCAAAAGTTCTATAGTAGGTGTATCTACTGTTCGCCAGTTTAAACCTACTGTCATACTTCCGAAGTGTCCAATTGTAGGGGTATCAATTTCTCCAGCAATTCCAGCCCCACTAATCGTGTCCGTCATCGCTTCAATCGAAGGTAAAGTAATATCTGTCGTTCCTAAAAAATCAGTACCATCTTTATAAGCTGAATAATTGGTTAATTTTTGAGATATTATCATTTTCCACTTCCTCCCTTCTATACTCCCAATGCACTTGTTAAATACTGTGCATCATATTCGATTTCAAAACTAATTTCTCTAGCTGGTGTCGGTGGAGTTACATATACATGAAATTTAATTTTTCCATCGATGATGTTATCGATAGAATTTTCACTTGCTAAATATTGAATATTTCCACCTAAGATATACCCCCCTGATCTTAATCCGTTGAACCAAATGTTAATACCATCTGTAATGGATTCTATTAATCTGTTTGTGATAGGACCATCAAGCTTATTCCAGTAAGTTAAAATAATCGTGTTGCTCATCCAATCAAACATACTTCTAACTGGTATAAAGGCATCTTTTACATCAGTACTGGTCGGATATGCTGCTGTTCTACTTCCCCAGGCTTTAAATCCACCTGAAATATTTATTGCTGTCATGATTCCCTGACCATTCAAGGCATTTGCTTGATCTATTCCCAAAAACATAGGTGTTCCATCTTTTAAGACAGTCCCATCTGCTTGTAAACTCTTATTACTAGGTGATTCATAAGGAATGTTGTTGTTTTCAGCATTCACCTTGCAAATTACACCTGCTAATTGAGTTGATAAGTGAAATATTTTATCCCCTAAACTAAGCATCGGATAACATAGGATCTGCCTTTCAGATGTCACATTATTGGTGCTTTTCCAAGTTGTTACCCCTGCATAATTCGTTGACGTATCTACATCAATTAAGGCTAAACATTTAAACTGTCCATTTACACTTCCTGCTTTTGCAAGCATAGCAGCTGCAACAGTAGATTCATGTGAAAACCCAGGTGCTAATATTAATGATGGTACGATACCAAAACGAGGAAATACTTGGTCTACAAGTTCCAATCCTGTTTGTTTTCCGTCAGCATCTACATCACCAACAATGTCAGTAGCCGTTGCTGTAGTACCCACGTTCACAAATACAACAGGTGATTGTTGAAACAACTGAAAATGTGAATACATAAACTCACACAACGTATATTTTGTCCAATCATCGTCATATCCAAGTGAGTCAACTGCTTCTGTGTTTGTGTAACATAAAACGGGTTCATTTACTGGTGCATCTGCACTCGGTGCTGTTCCAAATACGACAGGAACCGTTCCACTAACTAACGGTGGGTTTATTGATGTTGGGGATTCTTCAATGGATATCCCATGTTTATATGTCATTTAGTTTTCACTCCTTTAAAAATTCATATTTTCTTCTAGTACTTTTGGTATGATCCATTTACTAATAGACATGCCGAACCACTCGGGGTGTGGTTGTTCTTCAGGAACTTCCCATTTATACGGAAGTTCCATTCTAAATTTATTATCAATGGTTCGTTTTTTAAGTAGTGCTTGACGTACTTTTTCCATTAGATTTAATACGTCATGAAATCCTTGAACATCTTCTGAATACGTTCCAAAGAGCATTTTTATAGTGGTTGTAGACTCTTCCTTTTCATCTTCACCCTCAACCAATCTAACAATGATATAAGGAAATTCGGCTTCAGGTTGATTTCCTTTCTTTGGTGGTAAAAACCCATCAACAATTTGTGGTGTTTTGAGTGTTTTAATATTAGATTCTAGCGTGTAATTTTCAACAACTCCCTCTAAAAACTTACATAAGGACTGTATTAATAATGCTGGTGTCATTTGATCCCTCCTAACCTGTTCATTTCATGATCTAATCGTTTTTTAAACTCCTCTTGTGCCTTTCCTTCAAACCTTGCGTTGACTCCCTCTTGTGACAACATAACAGGTGCAGCAGGACCATATTTTTCTTGAATCGGTAATCTTTTTTTACCTAATCTTGCAAATACTCCAATATGTTGACCAGCTCTAGTAACAAAAGCACCCGTAATAGGTTTAAATCTCCCTTTTTTAACGGATGCTCTTAATACTTTTGGTTGTCTTTTTGGTGGTTTGGACGGTCTAGTTTTAAAATTAATTAAAGGGGTGTTACCTCCTCTTGAAGTTAATCTAACATTTAGATTATTCCCTTTTGCACGTCCAAGACGTAAAGTTTTATTGATGTCTTTGGCTTTAATTGTGTAAGTGTCTCTTACTTCTCTAACGGCTGCTGTTTTGGCACTTGAAGCCGCACGATTTAAAGCATTAGAAACGGCTTTGGGTACACCTTTTTGAACCTTGTTGAAGTGTTTTTTTACATCTTTAAGCTCGTTAGGTATTTTTACTTTCATACTCGATTCGCTTCTAACGTAATAACTAAAATCCCGTTATCATTGTGTACAGGTGGTGTAACTGTATACGGTTCCCCATCCACATTTATTGGTTCCTCAATAGCGGGTGTATAGCCAAAATCTTCTTTTCTTACATAGAGTTTTATTTGAGAAGTAAAAACCCTCTCGGCATAATCAAGAGGGTTATCATTTAAAGTATTAGATTCAATAATGACAGTCATATCTTTTCCGTTAATTTCGTGAGTCTCGCCAAATTCATCAAGATTTAAAAATACTTTATTGTCCTCCTGGATCATCTCCTTTAGATTCATCCTCTTCAGCCTCCTTGAGCCATTTCTCCAACATATCTAAAGCTGTTTTTCTCGGCTCTTTTTTAGCTTTCTCCTTCTTCAATAGTTCTTCTACATCTTCGATATATTCAACAGTCTTTAGAAACTCTTTTATTTCATCAACAATCATTTCAGGTGCAGTATCATTTTCAACTGGTTCAGCAGAAACAAAATGAGCAACCTTGTTATCTACCAAGCGCTGCTCATCTTTTTTAGGAATATCATGTATTATGATTCCTGCATCATATGCCTTTCCGTTATGACGTATCGCCCAATCTGATTTAATAGGCATATTATTGCACCACCTTAGCTACATACCAAGAGTCTACTTCATGTGGTACTGGTAAAGGTCTACTATTAATTTGCAAAAATCTAGCTGAAGGTCTTTTTTGCACCCATGAATCAGGAATTCTTGTTCCTTCATATGTTACAAAATTATTGCTATCATCTTTAATGATAGTTACAGCGCCATACAACATAGAAGAACGAGCACGAGTCGAACCAATCAATAGCGTGCCTTCTGGAACCATTGGTTTTTCTGTATGATTTTTCGGATCTGTTTCTGTGTCTAAATACCATTCATCATAACTATAAATATCTAGCCCTAAAGCTGAAATAGATCCAATGTAAGTTACTCCATTCGGTAATGCTTGTGGATTGATTTGACCAAGGATAATTCTTCTATTATCTAGCATTTCTTTCATTTTAGGATGTTTAATAAATACATCCACTACATCGCTAGCCATAATGACTCGATCTGGTGTGATACCTGACTTTTGAATAATGGATAGCCTCCAGTTTTTTAAATCTGCATATGGGTCAGAATTCGGATCATCCCAGCTATCACCACCTGATAGACTGATTTTATTTGTAAAGTCATAATCAAGAATTTGGTCAACTCCCTCACCAATCATATGAATTTGACCACTAAATAAAGCCTGTGACACCATCCATTCTTCTCTACGAGTAATCATTTCATCTAGCTCCATTAAATCATGAGCCATCATTTCAGCTTGTCTTTCATCTGGTGTCGTTCCACTATAAACATGTTCCCCCATAGTACGTTGAGTTAGATCTTCGGCTGTGATTACTCTCTCAGGTTGAATCATTGGTGGTGCAAATGTTTTAGTATTGAATCCTTCTCTTTCCATAACCTTTCCTGCAATGCGTGGAGAAACAAAAGGAGCCATCTTTCTACGCCCCTTGTAATAGTCAACATCTACCTTCTCAGTTGTAAAAGTACGTGTGGTTGTAAAAAATGTATCTTTTAAATATGTTCTGACTGGTTTCATTTGTTTAATAGCTTCTAACATTGTTCGTGGATCATATACACTAATTAGTGACATTTAAAATCCTCCCTATCCTATTTTTTTAATAAAAATCCCTAAGTCTCTAAGTGTTTGACGGTGTGTGTCTGCTGTATCTGCTCCACCAAAAGTAAGTTTGTCCTCATTAAATTCACCTGTTAAATAAACAACTGCTGGCATTTCTCCATTTGTAGCATCTATATCATCTGTTAAAATACCGTATGGTCGTTGGGAACCATCACCTTTTGTGGAATCTACTAACACAGCTTTCTTATCTGCACTGACTAACCCCAAAACAGAACCACGTATATAAGCAGATCCGCTTTTCAACGTAACTGCTATTGTAGTTACGTTTTGTTGACCACCAGCTACAAGATTTTCAAACTCTTTGGAACCAAGATTATTTACTAATTGTTCTGGCATTACTCGTTCCCTCCTCGAATTTTATTCATGGCACTAGCGATTAACGAACCCTTCTCTTTTGCCTGTTCATCTTCTGTCTTTTCATTGTTTGGTGGATCTTGAGGAATCACACTTTTTAAACCTGAGTTTTTCACATCTTTTTGTAGATTCTTCAAATGATTTTCTCTTTTAGCTGCTTGATGATTCAAAATTTCCATTGCTGTTGTTTCTGCTGAATCGAATGTTTCATATTTTGCTTTATTGATTATTTCCTCATTACCTGGACTATTCTTATTCATAGTATCTAGCGCTTCAATTCTTGTTCTTTCCTGTTCTGCTCCTTGTTGAATAACTTGGTTGTAGATGTCAGGGTATTCATTTTTCAATTCTTCTGCATTGTTCACTTTTGCTTTCTTCCCTTCTTTTTGATTTGTTGGGGTTGTGTTTTTAACCTTCGGTTTCTCTTGTTCAAGTTTAGGTGCATTCATGAATTTAGATAAATCCATGTTTACACCATTCACTGTAGCGACAGCTCCCATCATGCTAGCGGAAACCGCACCATCTTCTACTTCATCAGCAAAACCTTTCTCAACTGCCTCATCAGCAGACATCCAAGTTTCTTTATCCATCATTTCAATAAGTTCCTCATTGCTTAATCCAGTACGATCTGAATAAATAGGTAATAAAGAATCCCTAATCTGGTCTAAAAAATCAGCTACTTCCCTAAAATCTTTGGATTCTCCACCCCATAAACTTGTTGCAGGGTTATGAATCATCATCATGGAACCTTTAGACATAACAATTTTGTCACCAGCCATTGCGATAATTGAGGCTATAGATGCAGCATAACCTTCGATTCTTACGGTTATGGATGCTTGATGATTTTTAAGTAAGGAACGAATAGTCAAACCATCAAAAACACCACCACCAGGACTATTAATCAAAACAGTAATTTCTTCTAAATCATCCCCTAAATCTTTGAGGTCCTTTGAAAATTGTTTTGGTGTAATGGATTCACCCCACCAACTAGCCCCAATTTCACCATAAATACTGATTTCAGCGCTATTCTTCGCTGAATTTTTGGTCATCTTCCAGAACTTGTTCACTTTTCTCACCTCCCTCTGTAGACAATCCTGCTTCATCTCTCATTTTCTTTTCTCGTACTAATTGACGGTGATTCATTTCAAAATCTCCACCGATTAATTCTGCTGTTTCTCTTTCTCTTGTGCTAAACCCATTAGTAACACGTTTTTCTGCAGCGTTCACTTCTTTTAATGGGTCGATTTGCCCTGGGGATGGTCCATGCCATTCAGCTTTCGTGTAAGCTTTACGAATAACAGGATCATCAAAGAAACCTGGCGCATGTATACGACCTTTTGCAACAGCTTCACCAAACCATTCATCATAAATCGGTTGGCAAAAATCTGAAGCTAACCAAGTTCTACGCATTCTAAATGATTTCCAAGCTTCCAATAATGCTGCTCTACTTGCTGAATAACTAGCTGTGAAATGTTTTACTAAGAGTTCGTATGGAATTTCTAATGCTGCACCAACTTGACGTAAAATAGCAGTAACAAAAGTATCAAAAACCGCATTTGGTCTACCAGGATTCGCTGTCTCTATTTTTTCACCAGGTAATAAGTTAATGATAGAACCATTTCCTAATTCTAGCGGTTCTTGGTTCTCGCTTTCTGTTTGTTCACTGTCTGAATCAATATCATTTTCTAAAAGCTCCCCTGTTTCACTATGAACAAACACAGTAAATAAACCAGACACTACAGCAGCCATCAATTCTGCTTCTGTATATCGCCCGATTTGTTTTAAAGATTCTATAACAGGTGCTAAGATTGGAACCCCTCTGCGTTGTTCTGGTCTTTCTGACTCCATAAGGTGTAATACATTTCTTCTTCCTGTTGATTCTCCAAACACTTCAACTCTTGACCATTCTTTTTTTTCTGTTGAACTACCTAAAGGGTGTTGATTTACAAAATGGTAGGCTCGGACAGTGCCGTTAACATCAACTTCAACACCGCCTTGTATGTCTTTGTTATCCTTTTTCTCAGGATCACAACATCGATCTGCTTCAATTACACGAACTCTCAAGTCATAAATACTGTTTTGGTCTTGAATTAAAGGCAATAAAGTAAAGCAATCCCCCGACATCAACTGAGATAAGTAAGCTAATTGTTGTAACTCATAAAAATTATTTAAGCCCATGACATCACAAACCTTGGAGTCAGCCCATAAATCAAATTCCCTCTCAATGGTTCGCTTTAATTCTTTGGCTTCTTCTTCACTTAATCCCAGAAATTCAGCATCAAATGATGGCTTTAACTTTAAACCTGTGCCAACAACATTCGTTCGTGAAGTTTTGAGTGCCCCTGTCGCTAACGCTGCGCCACCCATAAATAAATCCCTTGAACGCTGACGTAAAGTGTCTAGATTTTTAATAACGTCCTCATTGGTTGATCCGCCTTTAAAATTCCATCCAAACATTGATTTTTTTGTCCTGCTGGCTCCATGATTCCCATAACCTGAGTTTAGAATGTTTAATTTATGTCTCGCTTCCTGCCTTTTAAGAGCTGTGTTTGGTGAAACAACAGCAATTAAACGATCTAAACGGTTCATCAGTCTATCGGAACAATGCGTCTAACTCTTCTTGGATTCTTCTCTAGTTTTTTAACTTCTCTGCTCCAGAATAAGATTTGTTTACGTATTTCATTCAAATCCGCCCTCCTTAACTCTCTTGAACCTATGCGGTAAGATTGTCCAGTGGAAACAGCTAATTCAGCTTTTAACCATGACTCTAAATGTGTCTTTGCTGTATCTATCGTCCAACTCATGTTCCTTTCACCTCATTCTCTTCCTAAATCTTGTAATTTTTTGATAGAATAATATAAACACCTACAGAAAGGAGATGTATTAATAATGGATAATAATCAGATTCACGACTTAACCATGTTCTATTTAAGTAAAAACACCCCAGATATCAACACTCCTGAAGAATTAGCTGAAAAATATCGTGATGTTCAGGCTAAAATTGAAGCGACATTAAATCCTCCTAAAAAAGTAAGTACTTCTAAAAGAAAGTACGGGGTTGTAAGTCGTGGGATTGATCTTTAGCCCTCGTATTCTTTATACACATAAGTACAATGATGGATTGTCTCTTTTGCAAGGTCTAACACTTTGATGGCTTCAAATACGGTTAGACCTTGTTCCCCTAAATACTCTGCTATGCTTTGCACTTCTTCAGTGTAGTCTTTTGCTGAGACACTATTCACACCTATACTTATACGACTTCGTTCACAAAAATCCGAGATGCTAGCTCCTTTATTCTCAGTGACCTCATTCAATTTCTTCACCTCCTTCTAAGTAATCCCTTTACTCACTACTCCATATTTCCTTTTAGGCTTTCTTTTTGTTGGTTGTACATCATCCAAATTAGGATTTAACAATTCAAGTGCTGCTGTAGCGTAATTCCTTAAATCTAGTGGTTCATTATTAACTCCACCCTTTTTAATCCATTCAATTTTAGGTCTACCTTTGTGTATTCTTACAACTCGTTTCTCACTAGTAATCCCTCTGAAGTATTCCTCGTCATATCCTTTATCTGCTTGTCTTGGATAATGACAATATCCTGGACCTTCAAAATCCTTTTTTAACCGAGACATAACCAGTTCTTTTCCACCATCTACACCAATAATAAAAAGAGCGCATTTCTCACGTTTAGTACGTGTCATACGCCCTACAAGTGGAACTCCATCCCCACCTTGACCTTTTATTGCAAATATTCGTCTATGTTCTCGTTTCTTACAGAATCTATAAACTTCTGTTGTGTAATGACCACCAGAGTCTATACATGTACAAGAAATTTTAATTCCTGTCTGATCTTCTTTGAACCATGTTCGTGAAAGGAAGTTATCCAATTCATTCCAAACTGCTGGCTCTGCAGGGTCACCATAAAACCGCCTGTACTCAATTCCCCAAGACTCTTTTCCTGCTCCCCATCCTACTACTTCACATTCAAGTCTATCCCCTTGAACATCAACAGAAGCAGTTAACACCTTTACCTTTTTAGGAATGTCACAACCATAATCCTCTCTTCGTTTTACAAGAGCATCTTCATCTAATTGCTCTCCTTCTTCTTCCCAAGTTTCACCTAAAGAAGTGTTCACCCATGCTTTTAACATTTCTGGACCACCTTCTTTAGCTACCTTAAAGTCCTTAATGATTTCATCCCAACGTTTCCAAGGACTCACTAACTCATTCAAATGGAACCCTCGAATAGATTTATTAGAATCTGGACTTTCTGAAACCCATTTCCCTTTG
This sequence comes from Chengkuizengella axinellae, assembly GCF_030730905.1. Lineage (GTDB taxonomy): Bacteria > Bacillota > Bacilli > Paenibacillales > KCTC-33759 > Chengkuizengella > Chengkuizengella axinellae. The sequence goes on from NZ_JAVAMP010000026.1 coordinate 17,172, forward strand.
CTTGACTTCCACTCAAATTCATTATGCAAAGATCCACAATGTTTACAAGCCATCAACACACCATCAAATTTGATTTGCCCCCATCGTAAAGGTTGATATTCTTTACAAGACGGACAAGGAAGATACCAATGTTCCTGCGTACTATTCATAAAAGCCATTTCTATTCTACTAACACCTTTTACTGTAGGAGTTGAAACAAATATCTTTTTCTTATTCCAAAATGTTGTTGTACGTTTTTCAGCTAAAGTAATTGGATCTCCTTCTGTTCCAGCACTTGCAGGAAAACGGTCAACTTCATCTGCAAGCAGTATTCTAATAGGTCTACTTGCTAAACCTGAAGGAGAATTAGCCCCAACCATTGTTACGTGACCACCAGAGAATGATTTGTGCAACATGGTATTACCACTATCTCGACTTTTAGAATCAGATATTTTCCCTTTTAAGGCTGGTGAATCTCGAAGCATAGGTGCTAGCCTATCTTTAGAAAATGTTTTTGCCATATCTACGGTTGGCTGCATCACCATGATTGGTGAAGGGTCATAATCAACGAAATACCCTATCGTATTCAAAATCAATTCAGTCTTTCCCACCTGAGCACTACTCATTATCGCAATTGTGTCTACCTCTGGATCATTCACAGCATTCATTATTTCCCTTTGATAAGGTGCTCTATCTGTTCTCCACTGACCAGGTTCAGAGGATGATTCAGAGGAAAGTCTCCTATACAAGTCAGCCCAATCAGAAACGTTTAAATCAGGTGGAGGAGCTACAACCTTAGCTATTTTTTTGAACATCTTTGTTGTAACAGTCATTGTTTTCCTCCTTTCTATGTTTCTTTAATTACAAGCGCATCACTACTTTGTGAATAGAAAACTTCTGCATCATACTCAGATAATTCACTCAATGTCTCATGCACCTCTTTCTTTAATACATCTTGAATAACAGCTAAATCAGTTTGACCAATAATTCTTGGTGCGGCTTTACTAGGGATGGATAAGGTCCTCGCACGAAAAGCACCCAACATATCATTCATCACTCGCTGAATATCACTTGAACGGTGGAGCTCACCACGCATGATTTGTAATTCTAGTTCCGTTTTTTCCCTTCTTGCTTTTGTCCACTTTGCTTCCTCTTCTGTTTTATCCAGCTCAGCTTCTTCCATTTCCTGCTCTTTAATATAGGAGATATAAGATTGAATAGATGCTGGCAAATCGTATTTACCATGTGAAACCCTAATCAATATTCCTTCGTTTGCTAGTTGTTGAATTCGCCTTGCACTCAGACCTAGAATTTCGCAAATCTCCTTAGTTGATACTTCTATGTTTTTTTGTCTCTTCCCCTTATCTGACAAGGGTTTCACCACCTTCCAAAAAATTATTTCCCAAGATTCAAATGCGAAAACGAAATGACCTTTTTTGCGTTGAAACTAGACAGATTTCGGGCTCAATCGCACCCGCACTTATTCAAAGTCCCCAAAGTACCTTGATTTTCTGGGGTTTATGCTTTCCCATGATCACTTGTAAACATACTCAAACTTATTTTCACTTACTGGTAGCAATCTAAAACAGTCTTCAATATTAATAACACCCTCTGCATCTACCGCACCAACATACACCCTTCTTTTCTTAGAGTCCGTTGTGAAATACTCCTCAGTCTCTTCATACAATGTAGCCTTGAATTCTTCTCCTTCTTTAACTTCAGCTACAACTCCCTTGACTTTATTGGTTACAGTAAAACTTTCTACACATACAACATAAAAATGCTTCATCTTTCATCAACCTTTCTTTTTTATAGACATAATAAAAACCACTCTCATTGAGAAAGTGGCATATCGTGTATACGTTACATCCCTATCTATTCATAAAATAAGTCTGTTATTTCAAAATTTCCATCTGAATTATCATTATTCACTACAAAATAGACTTTTTTATATATTTTCTGCCCTAATCCATTAGTTAACTCTACATCATATATCAATCTATATTCATCATAGAATTCTCCAGTTTCAAGAGTAAACCATGCATCAGAATCTCTTCGAATACTATACCCTTCGTTTGATCGATAAATAATTTTCATAGTTTCTTTAAAATCATCAAAAGAATCGTAGACTTCACTGAAATAAGATTCATTAAATTCATATATATCGTAGTCTATAGTAACAGGTTCCTTTGTTTCCAATTGGGTTCTTAAATAATCATAACTCAGTACATTAATGAAATCATCAACACCGATACTCTTGTAATCATAAGTACTTTCACCTTTATTAATAGCGCTTAAATATTTATTAACTACATTTTTTGCTTTTGCTTCGGTAGTAAAATAATTTAAGTATATAAAAGTAGATGCTCCTAATATAACAACTATAGATATGATTGATATAAATAATTTCAGCTTTGGTTTATTTTTTGAGGGTGAGAGCTTTGAAGTATTCTCTACACTTGAAGCAACTTCTTCAGAATGTTGGATAAGGTCAGCATCAGAAATCTTATTACCACATCTGTTACAAAATACACTTTTTTCAGATATTTCATTTTCACATTTGTTACAGTGTTTCAATTAAACCCCTCCTAAAATTTCATAAAATATAAATTCTACAAAAGGAAGGATTATCCTCTAATAACTTATTCTCTCTTCAAATACCATTCTGCCTCCCATGCCTACGTTCTTTCCTGTTCCTTGCATGTGGTGTTGAAATGTATGATGTACTTCTAATGAATCTATTCCATAGTTTCTTGAGCATCTACTATCATTCTCCTTTCTATGACTTTGTTATATTTAATTTGCTAATTGGAATAATATAAAAGCAAGTTGTTTGTATTGGTCCTTATTGAGAGTAATCTTGATAAGGACTTTCTCTATTTACGGTGATTATTAACGCTCACCGCTAGCGCTCCCGATCTGTTCCTTAATCGCTGGGATCACGAACAACAGGAGGAGAAAACTGTTGTTTATTTTGGCAGGAACAGAGTGTATATCAATAATGAGTTGTTTACTTGTTTATCATCCTGCTTCCCTTCCCTAGCATCTAGTGGATGATTAATTTCCCAACAAAAAAAAGAACGCGATTTATAGCGTTCTTCTTTGTTAACCTTTATTTACAGCATTGTATCAGGATCTTTTAGATCTAATATCATACCAACTCCCCAAGCTACTAATAAATTAAGTCCGTTATTCTTAATCCCCCATTTTCTTTCGTGTTTTCCAGAATAACCAATATACATTGATTCATACTCTTCGTTAATAAATTTTCTATCAGCTTCCTTGTACACACTAAAATCTAACCCTTTCTCACTACCAAAAGGATAAGTTTTTTCTAACCATTCCACTAAATCCATCTTTTCTATGTGTTCGTATATTTCCTCGATTGAATATTTTTCTCCTTGATCAACCAGATAAGAACATTCTTGAACAAAAGATGATAGACAAAATTTTTTTCTCATGATTTACACGTCCTTTCGTAAGAATAAGTTTCTACAAAAAGTCGTATTTTCCCTTTTTTATAAAAAAAGAGCGCTTATGTGCGCCCTTCCTTTATATCTCATAATATAATAATACTATGGTTTAACCGTCAGTTGACCGTCTAATTACCGTCAATTTACCGTCAATATTTCCACTCTCTTTCTAATACTCCCCAAAGCTTTAATGTGTTAGTGACTGATTCTAAACCTTCTATCAATCTCCGATCAAATGTTTTTGAACTTACAGAGTAAGGCATGAAATTCATAGCTTCTTTGTAGCTGTATCCTCTTAGATGTCTATAGTACATTGCTTTCCGTTCTTCTTCGTCTATAATCAAGGCTACAGCTCTTTCTAATGCTTCAGAGAGTATTTTATATTCCAAGTATATCAACCTTCTCTTCTCGTCAAATACTACAGTGTTAGCAGTCTTATTTGAATAATATTCCTCATCGCTTTCCTTCTTTGCTGTTTCTCCTTCAACATCAGTTTGGTACATGTCAGCAGCATGTTTTTCAAAGTCCTTCATCAAGCTTTTCATGTCAGGGTATTTCTTTAAGTAAAATTTCGTTTGTTTTTTATCTTGTTCAGTGATACTTGGAAATAACTCTATCATTTTCCCCTCACCTCGCTACTCTTTCAAATAAATCCTCTCGTACTCTCGGACGGTAAGAACGTTTCTTCTGACTTCCGATAGTTAGTTGAATTTGTGCATGAGCATCTTTAAGTTCATTGCACAGGCTTTTATGTTTTTTAAAAGTTTTCATAAGGGTTTCTAACTGCTCTATCATATTTTTGGCTTGTCTACGTCTTAAGCGACTTTCTTGCATTTGCTTTGCCAATTTATAACCTTCAGATGCGTTGAAGTTGGTCAGTTCAAGTGCGTGTGCGATATCGTTATATTCAGATTCACAATATGCTTGTTCTTTTCTATAATGCTCTAGTGCTTGTTTTACTTCGTCATATGATGAAATTATTTTTGATGTGATTGAAAGTGGATCTATAGTCATATTTTTACCTCCTTATTTAGTTGTCCCATCCCCTCACTCCTCACGTTTACGAAGCCCTTTTTCAAACCTTTCATTAACCCAACCCGATAACTCTTCAAAACGAAATCCTCGACTACAATTTGGACATGTAGGTATCATTCGTTCACCACGTCTTTTACGGTATTGTCGTTCGAGATTTTTAAATACAACCATATGCGGTTTATAATTAGTGATCTGCTTTCGTTGCTCTAATAGATGTTCTGTC
>NZ_JAVAMP010000027.1 GCF_030730905.1 Chengkuizengella axinellae
TTAATTCTCTATTTACTGTATGTAATGTTCCCTGATAGCTCAGTTGGTAGAGCACTCGGCTGTTAACCGAGTTGTCACAGGTTCGAGTCCTGTTCGGGGAGCCATATGCTCCCATAGCTCAGTAGGTAGAGTGCTTCCATGGTAAGGAAGAGGTCACCGGTTCAAATCCGGTTGGGAGCTTTTTAAAACCAACGTGGCCCGTTGGTCAAGCGGTTAAGACACCGCCCTTTCACGGCGGTAACACGGGTTCGAATCCCGTACGGGTCACCATTATAATTAACATCAGGGATGAAGAATCCCAAGGGTTCGTCGGAGCATGATCTTCGAAAGAGGTTGCATCGCAGTCTCGTAATGAAATGAAGAGCATCCCGTACGGGTCACCATAATACTTTAAGCAGGGATACTGTCTTATTCCTCCTAAACTAACACTATGGACGCTTAGCTCAGCTGGGAGAGCATCTGCCTTACAAGCAGAGGGTCGGCGGTTCGATCCCGTCAGCGTCCACCATCAATAAAGCTTGCCGTTGTAGCTCAACTGGTAGAGCAACTGACTTGTAATCAGTAGGTTGGGGGTTCAAGTCCTCTCGACGGCACTGTTACAATTGATGGGGATTAGCCAAGCGGTAAGGCAACGGACTTTGACTCCGTCATGCACAGGTTCGAATCCTGTATCCCCAGCCATTATTGAGAGCCATTAGCTCAGTCGGTAGAGCACCTGACTTTTAATCAGGGTGTCGAAGGTTCGAATCCTTCATGGCTCACCATTTTTATGCGCGTGTGGCGGAATTGGCAGACGCACTAGACTTAGGATCTAGCGTCTTACGACGTGGGGGTTCGACTCCCTTCACGCGCACCATTTGCGGACGTGGCTCAGTGGTAGAGCATCGCCTTGCCAAGGCGAGGGTCGCGAGTTCGAATCTCGTCGTCCGCTCCATATACGCCCTTAGCTCAGCTGGATAGAGCGTTTGACTACGAATCAAAAGGTCGGGAGTTCGAATCTCTCAGGGCGTGCCATTTTAACATCGTAGAATTAATAAACGCTTGAGGAAATTCGAACGTTTGAGTTCGTCGGAGCATAAACTTCGAAAGCAACACATCGCAGTCAGGTACTGCATCTCTCAGGGCGTGCCATTTAAAGCATCGTAGAGATACAAAATAATACTCATATTATATCGGGACGTAGCTCAGCTTGGTAGAGCACTTGGTTTGGGACCAAGGGGTCGCATGTTCAAATCGTGTCGTCCCGACCACTTATAATATGCGGGTGTAGTTCAATGGTAGAACTCCAGCCTTCCAAGCTGGTCGCGTGGGTTCGATTCCCATCACCCGCTCCATTTTATAACAAATGACCTGAAGGGTCTTTTTTTTTAATAATATAAGAATTTATAAATTAACAAATTCTATATTCAAGAAATTTCACCACTAAATTAAACAATGTCCTCTTGTTAGTATTCTATAATACCTCGAAATATTTTTAAATCATTATTAAACAAGTACTGAATCATTGCCATTGCTTTTATTATTGCAATGAAAAATGTATATTTATTCAATATAATATTTTAGTATACAGCTACATATCATCATTATCATAATAATGGAAACGTTTATTTTTGTTAAATCAGAGATTTTTACATTATTTTTTAGTATCATATATTTATATAATATTTATAAAAATGAGGTGTGAGAGTTGATTGAAACTACTGTAGATACGAATAAAAAAGATCCATTACGTAGAGATGTTCGTTTTTTAGGTAATATTTTAGGAGAAGTTTTGGTTCATCAAGGAGGAAAAGAGTTACTTGATGTTGTAGAAGAGATTAGGGAAATGAGTAAGTCATTACGAGCAAATTTTGTGCAAGAATTGTTGGAAAGTTTTAAAAATAAAATTGAAACATTGGATACAGATAAACGCCATAATGTGATTCGTGCATTTGCAATCTATTTTCATCTTGTTAACATTGCAGAGCAGAATCATCGAGTTCGCAGAAAAAGAGAATATGAAAGATCAGCAGGGGATATTATTCAACCTGGATCTATTGAAAGCATCATCGCAGAGTTTAAAGAAAAAAATGTGTCTAATCAAGATGTAATGGAAATTTTAAGTGGAGCTACTTTAGAATTAGTTATGACAGCGCATCCTACAGAAGCAACAAGAAGAGCAGTATTAGACATTCATCATCGCATAGCTGAAGAAATGATGCAGCTGGACAATCCTACATTAACATATAAAGAACGTGAATTATTAAAAGAGAAATTAAGAAATGAAGTGTTGATACTTTGGCAAACAGACGAACTTCGTGATCGAAAACCGACTGTTCTAGATGAAGTTAGAAATGGACTATACTATTTTGATGAAACTTTATTTGATGTTCTACCCGATGTGTATCAGGAACTTGAGCATTGTTTAAATAAATATTACCCTGAGCAAGATTGGCATGTTCCAACCTTTTTACAATTTGGTTCATGGATAGGTGGAGATCGAGATGGTAATCCATCAGTTACTGCTGAAACAACTTGGCACACGCTTGAAATGCAAAGAAGTTTGGCTCTAAAGAAATATAGAGAAATTTTGAGTAACCTTAAAGAACACCTAAGCTTCAGTACTAGTATTGTAAAAGTATCAGATGAATTATTAACTTCTATTGAGGAAGACCGTAAAAATATTGAAATTCCGATCACAGATCAGTGGAGAAACTCTAAAGAGCCATACAGAATTAAAATAACGTACATGCTTCAAAAAATTAATAATACAGAGTTTTCCGTTTCAAATGAAAATACAAAATATAACTCCCCAGATGATTTTATAAATGAATTAAAAATCATTGATTGCAGCTTAAGAGGACATTTTGCGGATTATGCTGCGGATGAATATGTCAAAAAAATCATTAGACAAGTTGAACTATTTGGTTTTCATGTGTCTACTTTAGATATTCGCCAGCATAGTAAAGAGCATGAGTTTGCGATTACAGAGATCCTTTCCAAAACTGGTATCGAAGAAAATTATTCTGTATTGTCTGAGGAAGGGAAGATCAATTTATTAACTGAGTTATTAAATGATCCAAGGCCTTTAACCACTGTGAATCTTGATTATTCTGAAAGTACAAAGGAATGTCTGGATGTATTTGAAACGATATATAAAGCTCAAAAAGAATTCGGTGAAAAATGTATTAAAAGTTATCTCATTAGTATGACCCAAGGTGTTAGTGATTTGCTTGAGGTAACGATACTAGCGAAAGAGTATGGGTTGCATCGGATTAAACCAAATGGGTTGTCGATACAACCAGTACCGCTCTTTGAAACGATAGATGATCTTCATGAAGCACCTCGAATTGTTGAGCATTTGTTTAATATTCCTATATATAGAGAAAGTTTAAGGGATGTAAATGACCTTCAAGAAATTATGTTGGGATATTCTGACAGCAATAAAGATGGTGGGGCGATTACAGCCAACTGGGAGTTAAGAATTGCAATGAAGGATATCACGGATATTGCTAATAAATATGGTATTAAAATAAAGTTCTTCCACGGTAGAGGGGGCGCTTTAGGTAGAGGCGGAATGCCATTGAATCGTAGTATTTTAGCACAGCCACCAGGAACATTAGGTGGGGGTATCAAAATAACAGAGCAAGGAGAAGTATTGTCTTCCCGTTATTCATTAAAGGGAATTGCTTACCGCAGCTTAGAGCAAGCAACTTCTTCATTAATAAGGGCAGGTATGTTGTCTAAAAGAAAGCAAGAATTGCAGGTTGATCCAGAATGGGAACAAATCGTTCAAGGTATTTCAGAGACAGCTTTAACTAAATATCAAGATTTGATATTCCGAGACCCAGATTTTATTACTTTCTTTAAAGAATCAACGCCATTAACTGAGTTTGGAGAATTAAATATTGGTTCTAGACCTTCAAAACGTAAAAATAGTGATAAGTTTGAAGACTTGCGTGCGATTCCTTGGGTATTCTCTTGGACTCAGAGCAGATATCTTTTACCTGCTTGGTATGCAGCTGGGACAGGATTACAATCTTTTATACAAGGTAAGGTAGAGAATTTAAAAATACTTCAAAACATGTACGAAAACTGGTCATTTTTCAAATCAATGATTGATAATCTACAAATGGCTATTGCTAAGTCTGATTTATTGATAGCAAAGCAATATTCAAATATGATAAAAGATTCAAGCATTCAAGAACGAATGTTTAAATCCGTTGAGGATGAATATAATTTAACTAGTAAGCTTATCTTAGATATAACAAAACAAAACGAGATCTTAGACAATGTTCCAGTCATTCAGGAATCCATCCGTTTAAGAAATCCATATGTAGACCCGTTAAGTTATTTGCAGGTGGAATTATTATCAGAACTAAGAGCATTACGTGAACAAGAAAATGATGATACTGATCTATTACGTGAAGTTTTACTTACGATTAACGGAATCGCAGCAGGACTTCGAAATACTGGATAAACGCATCATTTAACATAACTGTTTTCTTTCCGTACACAAAGTCGGAGGTCTTCACAGACTTTCGGCTTTTATAACTTTTCTGGGTTAAAATTCGCTTGGAGGTTGTCAAATTGAAAGAAATGCACCGCTGGGTAGCCATCATTCTTGTAATTGTGGGAGCTTCAAGTTATGGAATTTTATCATCCGTCATAAAGCTTGCATATGAAGCTGGATTAAATGAACTTCAGATCACCACAGGACAATTATTTTTTGGTATGATAATATTATGGATTATCATGATATTTAGGAAACATGCATGGCAAAATCCGTTGAAAGCTCCTTTGTTGAAACTAACCTTATTAGGTTTTATTGGAATCTCCCTCACTTCCATTTTTATCAATGCATCACTAAGAGACTTAGATGCATCTCTTTCTATTGTGTTGTTGTTTCAGTTTATCTGGATTTCAATTATTATTGAATCCATTTTACATAAAAAGCTGCCTACAAGATTCCAGGTCCTGGCTGTTATTATCGTCATGTTTGGAACTGTGTTGGCTGTAGGTCTTTCGATAGAAGATATGCAGCAAATTCGGATAAGAGGTTTTATATACGGTTTTTTATCTGCCATTACATATAGTTTTTTTATTACATTCACAGGGAGAGTTGCAACAAACATTGATTCTGTAATAAAATCAGCTATAATGATTACGGCCTCTCTTCCGCCTAGTATTGTTGTGATGATGGTTTTATTTCCAAGCCAGACTTACGTCCAAGGTGATTTATCGGCATTTCTATTTTGGGGACTTTTTGCAGCTGTTTTAGGTGTCATCATACCTACGATTAGTTTTAATTTAGGAATCCCCAAGATTGGAGGTTCTTTGTCTGCTATGTTAGGAGCAGTTGAACTTCCAGCCGCAATTCTGGCTGCAGTTATTGTATTACAAGAAGCTGTTGTGTTTACACAATGGTCAGGTGTGCTTTTGATATTGTTAGGAATTATAGTTGCCGAAAAAAAGTAGTGAATAGGTTTGACCATAGCAAAGCTTGATGGTGGGGGAATTTGTAGTGGATAGTACTGAACTAAAGATTATTAAATTAGCTAAAAAGGGAAATCATGAAGCTTTTTCAGATTTAGTGGATTTATACAAAAATAAAATTTACCACTTAGGTTATAGAATGCTGGGCAATAAACAAGAAGCTGAAGATATTACCCAAGAAACCTTTTTAAGAGTATATAAAAGCATACATAGATATGATGCTAAATTTAAGTTTTCTACTTGGATATTCCGTATAGGTACGAATTTATGCATTGACCGATTAAGAAAACGAAAAAATGCTTATTCATTGGATGCTGAAACGATTGAAGGGGAAGGTATTGATGGCTATGATGTTCTTCCTAGCGAAGATGAATCTCCTGACCAACAATTGATCATCTCAGAAACACAAAAACATGTAAGAGATGCGATAGAAAAGTTGCCTGAAAAATACAAGTCGGTTGTTGTGCTGCGTTATTTGCATGATTTGTCTCTTCAAGAGGTAGGTGACATTCTAGATATGCCTGTAACTACAGTTAAAACTAGAGTACATAGAGGCAGGGAATATCTTAGAAAAAGATTAGAGCATAGTCATTTATTATAAAATAATAAAAAAATTGAAACTTATATTTTGAGAATACGTATGGTAAGAATGAATGAACGAGTTTGAATTCTGAAAGGTGTGGGCAAAGTGAATTGTAAACAAGTATATCCTTTATTGCATGAGTACTTGGACGGGGATCTTGCTGGAGTTAAGCTTCATCAAGTAAGCCATCACTTAGATACTTGTTCAAAATGTAAAGAGAATTTAGTTCAGTTAGAAAAAACCGAGGCATTAACTCGTTCTCTGCCAAAAAGCCCAGTTCCTGAAGATTTAACTGACAAAATTATGGATGTTATTCCTATGAAAAAAAAGAGCAGATGGATGAGTTGGGCTAAACGTTACCCTGCTATGGCTGCAGCAGCTGTATTTGTTATTATAATGGGGGGAAGTTTATTTGCCTTGAATGAACCGGAATCAAACCTTATTGTTTCAGGAAGCGGTATGGAATATGTAGTGATAAAGGATAATCAAGTTATCGTTCCAGAAGGACAAACCGTGCATGGAGATCTGATTGTTGAAAATGGAGAGATTGTGGTTAAAGGAACGGTGAACGGAGATTTAACTCTTATTGACGGTGAAATAAATCTGCTGGCATCAGCTGAAAAAATTGCAGGGGAAGTAACCCATATTGATCAAACGTTAGATTGGATTTGGTATAAAATTAGCGTTTTTTTTGACTTATTTACAAAATGATCATTTGTATATATAACCTTCCCAATTAAGGGTTGGTTTTTTTTTATATAAAAATACAGATCATTTATGGGTAAGAATACCTAATTTTTTCGTAGGTTTATTTTTTTCAATGGTAAAAGTTCTGAAGTTGTACATTTTATGTTATGATCATTATTAGAGAGAAAAATGTAATTTTAACAATTATTTAGGTGAAAAAATAGATAGAGAAATTTTGAAGTTGGATACTAGGGGAGTTATACAATGGGATTTTTCACTGACATCACCGTTCTAGATATTATAGATATTTTAATCGTCAGTTACGTTATATACAAATTAATAATGATCATTCGTGGAACTCGTGCTGTACAGCTGCTTCAAGGAATACTTGTAGTCATTGTGGCATGGGCCTTTAGTTTACTATTAGGTCTTAATACGTTGCAGTGGATGATGGAACAAGCATTTAACTACGGGCTATTAGCTGTTATTATATTATTCCAACCTGAGCTTAGACGTGCTCTTGAGCAGTTAGGAAGAGGGAAGATCTTCACCAGAGTTGTATCGGAAGAAGAAAAAGAAGTGAATGAGCGCATCAGTGAAGTGATCAAATCCATCAACTATTTAGCAAAACGAAGAATTGGTGCCTTGATTGTATTTGAAAAAGAGACGGGATTAAATGAATATATTGAATCAGGAATCCAATTGAGATCAAAAATAAGCGCAGAATTATTAATTAATATATTTACTCCGAATACCCCTTTGCACGATGGAGCTGTAGTGATAAAAAATGGTGAAATTCGTGCAGCAGGCTGCTATCTTCCCCTTTCAGAAAATCCTTTTATAAGCAAGGAGCTAGGTACACGGCACCGCGCTGCTATAGGTATGAGTGAAGTATCTGATGCACTATGTATTGTTGTTTCTGAAGAAACAGGTGGAATATCTATGGCAATGAACGGACAAGTTGTTAGGGATGTGAAGGAAGAGTCTTTAATTTCTAAAATATTCGAAGAATTAAAACCAAATGTCAAAGATAGAACTTCATTTTGGAAGCGGAGAGGGAATCAAAATGGATAAATGGTTAGGGAACATAACAGTTGTACGAATTGCAGCAGTGATCATTGGTATTTTATTATGGGCATTTGTTCAGTTGGATCAGCAAGTTGCAACCCCTGCACCTCCAAGTTTAGATCCTGCCACAACCATTCAGAGTAGAGAAATTGATGATTTCCCGATTACTGAAATAAATCTAGGTGAAGATTTAGAGGTTACTGAAAGATATTCCACGTCAGTGAATGTAATTTTAAGAGGAAATTCACAAGATATTCAAACTGTAAGTAAAGAAAATGAGAAATATCAAATTCAGTTGGATTTATTGAATAAATCATCTGGAACACATCAAATAAAATTAAATCCAATTGGATTTCCAGACAATGTTGATGTTGAATTATACCCTCCAGTAGTAACGATTACCATAGAAGAAATAATAACAACTGCTCTTCCGATCCAAGTAAACGTAAAAGGAGAGCCAGGAAAAGGCTATACAGCAAGGAATGCAATTTTATCTGTTGAAGAAACTTCAGTAACAGGAACAAAAAGTGTAATAGAGAAAATAAAAACTATATATGGATCAGTTGATATAACTAATGTGCATGAGGATCTAGTTGAAGAAATTAAACTAATCGCATTTGATGAGGATTGGAATCAAATTGATGTTGAAATAAATCCTGCAACTGTGGAGGTTCAAGTCCCAATTATCAGCCCTTCAAAAACACTAGATTTAAGTGTGGACTTAAGAGGTGAAACTCCAAAGGGGTATAGTGTCGTTTCCTTTAAGCAAAGTGTGGATGAAGTTAAGATTTACGGACCACAAGAGGTCTTAAATGAATATAATGTATATGATGAAATAGAAATCGATTTGAGTAATTTAACAAGTGATCGAACATCTACGCATATTTTAACACCTCCAGATGGGATTTCACTTATTGAACCTCAGAAAGCTGAGGTAGAAATCATCATTGTACCTTCTGAAACTAAAACGTTTGCTGATTTCCCGATTACAATTATCGGATTAGATAGGGAACAATATGAAGTGGCTTTTAATGAACCAACGGATGGTTTATTAGATATAGTAGTTGAAGGGGCACCTTCTATATTGGAAAATGTTAGTGAAAATAATATAAGTGCAATTGTAGATCTTACAGACCTTCCTCCAGGAAGTTATGAACGCAGTATTCAACTGACACGACCTATTTTTGTGAAATATGGGGGAGAGTTGGCTTTAAAAGTGTCTTTGGAAATAAGACCCATTCCTGAAGAAATACCTGAACCAGAGATAACGGATTCAGAAACGAATGGAATTACAGACGAAATTCTAGATGAACCAACAGAAGAAACAGAGTCTCCGAATGATGATATAATAGATGAGATTGAAGGTGAGAGTGGGATTCCATCAGATGTTGAGGATGAAGACATCCTCCCAATTTCTGAAGAAAGTCCAGGTGATAGTTCCACTAATCTGAATTCTGTTTTAAATGAAGAAGAACAATTAGAAAATGAAATCAATAACAATCAATAATAATATGTATTTATTACGAGATGAAGAGAGGCAGAATGAACATGGGGAAATATTTTGGTACAGATGGAGTACGTGGTATTGCAAATAAAGAACTTACTCCTGAATTAGCATATAAAATTGGTCGATGTGGTGGTTACGTCTTAGCGGGAAAGGTTGAGAAACCAACTGTCATTATTGGTTTAGATACTAGAATTTCAGGTAAGATGTTGGAAGCGGCTTTAGTAGCAGGTCTATTGTCCATTGGAGCCAATGTGATACGTTTAGGTGTTGTTACTACACCATGTGTAGCTTATTTAACTAGAAAATTGGGTGCCGATGCAGGTGTTATGATTTCTGCTTCTCACAATCCAGTACCTGACAACGGAATTAAGTTTTTTGGACAAGATGGCTTCAAGTTATTTGATGAAACAGAATTAGAAATTGAACGTTTGATGGATGCAAAAGTGGATGACTTACCAAGACCAGTAGGTGATCGTTTAGGTACTGTAACAGATCAACCGAATGCAAAGGAATTATATTTAGAATATTTAAAAACAACATTGGATACGAACTTTGAAGGTTTGAAAATTGTGTTGGATTGTGCGAATGGAGCAGCGTTTGAGATCGCTCCTAAAGTATTTGAACAATTGGGTGCAGAAGTTATTTCCATTGGGACAGAACCAACTGGGCTAAATATCAATGAAAAATGTGGTTCAACTCATACAGAAAATCTACAATCAGAAGTTGTTCGTTTAGGTGCTGATCTAGGTTTGTCTTTTGATGGTGACGCAGATCGTTTGATGGCTGTTGATCATACAGGCTCACTTCTTGACGGGGATTACATACTTTGTATTTGTGGAGATGCAATGAATAAAGCAGGGAAATTGAATCAAAGTAAAATTGTTTCCACTGTCATGAGTAACATTGGATTTTACAAAGGAATCGAGACATTAGGTATGCAGTCTTCTAAAACAGCTGTAGGAGACCGTTATGTGATGGAAGAGATGAGAAAACATGGATATAACTTAGGTGGAGAGCAATCAGGTCATGTTATTTTTCTAGATCATAGTACAACAGGTGACGGTATTCTTACTGGACTTCAATTGGTTAACACTATTCAGAAGTCAGGAAAGAAATTGAGTGAGTTGAAACAGATGATGAAAAAATATCCTCAGGTTTTAATTAATGTGAAGGTGAATGATAAGGATGGTTTGAAAGGCAATTCCAATATAGAAGAAGTGATTAGTGGTGTAGAGTTAGAGCTAGGTGATGATGGTAGAGTATTAGTACGTCCATCTGGAACAGAAGCTCTAATTCGTGTTATGGTGGAAGGGCCTGATGAAGATCAGATTCAAAGCTATGCTGAAAAAATAGTGAATAAAATTAAGTCTGAGTTATCTTAGTTATTCAGAAATTGAATTTCAAAGCTGCATAAAAGAAAGATTTGCTTTCTTTTATGCAGCTTTTTTCACAAAATAACCCCATGAATATGAAAATAGGGGTTCACATTTTCTGTAAAATGCAATAATATAGTTCTATACTCCTAAAAAAAGAAAGGTGGAACGATGTTATTTGTTTTAAAAGCGCCAGAACTTAATAACTTTATTAATCGTAGTTTATCCTAACTTACATAAGGTTATAAGTTGACGAGGTGGAAGGTGTTCGAAGTATTCGGCGGGGACCTCCCGGTATGCTCATCCATACCGTGAAATTGGAATGCAAATGAATTGGGTGACCGATTTGACAAGATTCCAATTAGGATGAAACTTATAATTAAATATCAATCACTTTTTACACGACCTAGTGTAATCAGCAGGAGAACTTATTCATATTAAACGTATGAGGGAGTGTTTAAAAGTGATTTTTGTGAAGCTTTTTAACACTCCCTGTCTCACGGGAGGAGAAAAAAATTATGTGTGGAATTGTCGGATATATTGGAAATAGAGACTCTAAAAGTATTTTAATAGATGGATTGAAAAAACTAGAATATAGAGGGTATGACTCTGCGGGAATTGCAGTGTATACCAATCGTGGATTAGAAGTGAAGAAAGCTAAAGGTCGGTTAGCTGTATTAGAGGAAGAGTTAGATACAAATCCAATAGAAGGAACGATCGGTATTGGACATACACGTTGGGCTACGCACGGTAAACCTTCCAACGAAAACTCGCATCCTCACCTAGATCCATCACAGAAGTTTTCAGTCGTTCATAATGGGATTATTGAAAACTATGTAACGTTGAAAGAAGAATTGATTGCAAAAGGACATGAATTTACTTCAGAAACGGATACAGAGGTCATTGCTCACCTCATTTCTGATTTATACGAAGGGGACATCGTTCGTGCAGTTCAAAAAGCCGTGGACCGTATGCGCGGGGCATATGCATTAGCTGTACTTTGTGAAGATGAGCCAGATAAATTAATTGCTGTTCGCTTAGCAAGCCCATTGATCATCGGAATCGGTGAGGGTGAAAGTTATATCGGTTCAGATATTCCAGCGATTTTGGAGCATACACGAGATGTGTATATTTTGAATGATGGGGAAATGGCGATCCTAACAAAAGATGAAGTTACTTTACAGGATGTGAACGGAAATCAAATTCAAAAAGATGTTTTTCATGTAGATTGGGATATTGTTACGGCTGAAAAAGCAGGTTTTGATCACTTCATGTTAAAGGAAATCTATGATCAACCAACTGCATACCGTGATACAATGGGAAGTCGTATCTCAGGTGAGAATGATCAAGTGGTTTTAAATGAAATTAAAATGACAGACGAAGAAATCAAATCTATTGATCGTGTTCATATTGTAGCTTGCGGTACTGCATATCATGCTGGGCTAGTTGGAAAGAATGTCATTGAGAAGTTAGCACGTATTCCAGTAGAAACGGATGTTGCTTCAGAATACCGTTATCGTTCACCAATCATAACGAAGAATACGTTAGTTATCGTTGTAAGCCAATCAGGTGAAACGGCTGATACATTAGCTGCTCTTCGCGAAGCTAAACGCCAAGGTGCTCGTGTAATAGCCATTACAAATGTAGTAGGCAGCTCAGTATCTCGTGAAGCGGATGATGTCATAACAACATGGGCAGGGCCTGAAATTGCAGTGGCTTCTACTAAAGCTTATACATCGCAATTAATCGCATTTTATTTATTCGGATTATACTTAGCACAAAAGTTAGATACAGTAGAAGCGGATGAAGTGAAAAAAGTGATAGCAGCGTTGCAAGAGCTTCCTCAGCAAGTGGAGAGCATTTTAGAGCAAGCTGAGCAAATTAAAACTGTGGCTGAAAAAATTTCACTTCATAACAATTTATTTTTCATCGGTCGTGGTTTAGATTTTTCAGTTGTATTAGAAGGATCATTAAAGCTGAAAGAGATTTCTTATATCCATTCTGAAGCTTATGCAGCAGGGGAATTAAAGCATGGAACGTTAGCATTAATTGAAGAAGGAATCCCAGTTATTGCACTAGCAACACAAGAAGATGTATTTGAAAAAACAGTAAGCAACATTGAAGAAGTAGTTGCACGTGGTGCTTATGTATTAGGTGTTAACCAAGAAGGAAATGAAGAACTTGCTAAGGTTGTAAATGAGTCCTTCACAATTCCAAGAACGTTAGATGTATTATCACCAGCTCTATCTGTTATTCCTTTACAGCTGTTATCTTATTTTGCATCTCTTGCAAGAGGTAATGATGTTGATAAACCTCGTAATCTTGCTAAGAGTGTTACGGTGGAGTAGATTAGATAGAATCACCTGTAGTTTTTTGTTTGTTGTAGATTAAAATAAAGATTGATAAGAA
The DNA here is from genome assembly GCF_030730905.1 of Chengkuizengella axinellae. Taxonomy (GTDB): domain Bacteria; phylum Bacillota; class Bacilli; order Paenibacillales; family KCTC-33759; genus Chengkuizengella; species Chengkuizengella axinellae. The sequence goes on from NZ_JAVAMP010000027.1 coordinate 13,103, forward strand.
TGGCCTCTTGGGATACTAAGAGGTTGTTTTTTTATTTTTCTAATATTTTAAGGGGTGAATCATTCGGTCTAACCCCTTAATTCTGAAGAATAGTTAATGGAAATTGTAATTTTTAGAATATATCTATTAGAATAATGTATTTTATGTTGATTTAAACTGCTAATTCATATTTGGAAAGATCATGGGTACATTCTAGGATCCAGTGCATAAATACTGATGGCGAACGTTTACCTAAATTTCTATGCATGTGGTCGATGATTGTAAAAATCCATGTACTCATAGATGGCTTAATGGGCATCTTCAAATGTGGTGAAGGATTCCTTTCATTACCACGCTCAATGAAGCATGAAAACATTCTATATAAGCATTCATACTTGGTGTCCTAGGCGGAATACGTTCATGGATAATCCTTCTTTCTGCATCACAGAGTTCGCCAAATACTTTACTAATATAACAGCTGATTAATTTTTCTTTTGATAATATAAATCTACTGCTTTTTTTTTCATAAAAAACCCCCCCCTTATAGTAGACAGGTTAATGTGTTTTTTACAAGAGTCTATTATAAGGGAACATATAGAAAAAGGGTAACTCTCTTTTACTTTAAGGCGTTCTTTTCTAGAATTACTGCAAAAGAGCTCATTACATCAAATGTGATCTGCTCTTGGGGTACTTTGAACGGACAGGATTTTTTGATAAGATTGAGTATCATAATAATATAGATTTACATGACCGTTGTTGCTTTGGGGGCATCAACGGTTTTTATTTTGGAACACCGCCGCCACCAGAAACCAGAACCCTGTGACTAGCAAAAATGTAATTACCACCGTAATTAAAGTAATAGCATTTGCTGTAAAGAAGGCAGGATAGCACAAACCAAAAATAGCAATAATGAGTCCTAAAACCATGATCATTGAAAAAAAGGTATTTTTAAATGTTGATAAAATAGTATTTTCGGATTAGATATGATATATGTTCAAGCAAAACGGTGGGAAGGTGTAGTAGGAAGACCAGAAATACAAAAATTTGCTGGGAGTCTAGAGGGTCAACGAGCTAGAAAAGGTGTTTTTATAACCACCTCTGATTACACTGAAGGAGCAAGAGAATATGTTAAACGTATTGAAAAGAAGATAATTTTAATTAACGGAACAAGTTTAGCAAACTATTTATTTAAGTATGATATAGGTGTATCAGAAGTTAAAGAATATATAGTAAAAAAGGTGGATTTAGATTACTTTGATGAATAGTTTCAGAGATCGAAGTAATTCAAGTTGAAGGTGAACTTGGTAAAACTGATTTAGAAATCATTGGTATGGAAACTTTAAAACAAACTTTGGAGTATATGGAGGGATAAAATTGAAGGAAGTATTCTCATATAACATTGATATAAGGAAAAATGCATATTTGAATTGGAGAACTAGTAAGCATGATGAAATTAACAATATGATTGTTCTAGCAGAGGGATTTATGACATCAGCTATCTTGTTAGCAGAACAAGTATTAAATGATAACAGGGATAAAAAAGCTGACTCAATAATTTATCCTATCCTTTTTAACGTTAATCATGGAATTGAGGTATATCTAAAATCAATTTCTTGGTCATTAAATAAAATTCTAAATAATTCAGAAAAAACGTTTATAAAAAACCATAATTTATTGGAATTATTTAATGATGTAAAAACACTTGTTACGATTTTTGAAGGCGATACTAATAAGAAGAGCTCTATTAATATGATGGAATCTTTAGAAAATTATATAACAGAACTATATTCTAAAATCGAAAATGTAACACCCAAAGGGAAAAAAATTTATAATATTGATTTTTCACGTTATACGCTCGATTATAATGGGGAACCACAATTTTATATCAATCAATTTGATAATGTTGTTGTAGATATTGAAAATTTCGTCAGTTTATTTGAAAAAATACATAGTTCTTTAGATGGTATTGCTATACAATATTTAGATTACTTTGAACAGCTGGAGAACAATAGATAAAAATTAAATTTGGAGGTTTCTTTTTCAAAATAGATTCTTTTTGTTTGCCATAAATTATGGGTTTGCATAGAATTTTTGATCAAACTTTATTTTAAACCAACACTTCATTCTTTAGATGAAGAGATTTACCAATTATTTTTATAATTTTAGAATGTATAAGCTGTTTTATGTTTTTCTTTGAATTTTAAAAAAACTTTATTGTTTGATAACAATAGTGTGGTTTTAGAAAATTTTACACCATAATATAGAAATAAATTAGTAGTGGCTTTGGTCAAGATAATAAGTAATATCACAAAATTGGTATAATCGGAAAGAAATCTTTCAAAAATGACAGCCGTGATAGAACAAACGTACAATTGAAGAAGTAACAACAACACTCACCCTTTGTGGTGGGTTATTTTATTGAACAAATTTATACTAAATGTTAAAATATTAATATAAATAGAAAATATTTTCATTTTTTATAGTAATATCTATTGATATGGAAAGGGTGTAAGAAATGGTTGCCACTACTACTAATTCATCATTGGGGGAACTCATTCTACATCATCGGAAACAAGCAGAAATGACATTAGTACAATTAGAGAAATTAACCAAAGTAGACAAAGCAAGCTTGTCTAGAATTGAATCGGGTCAAATTAAACGCCCAAGCTTGGAAAAACTTATGAAAATCGGTGTTATACTGAACATTCCTGATGAAGAGATTATCGATAGATATATTCAAGTCGAGGAAAGACAAAATATTTTAGTTTCTATTTTACATAAGTTAATTAAAGATAACCACCTTCCATTGATTAATAAAGCAGCTATGAAAGTGCTTAAATCTACTGAAGAAGACAGCGAAGAGTTAGTGAAGATGTTATATGAAATGACCGAAACAATTAAAGAACCTTCTGTTAAATTAAGTCTGTATGAATTAATCATTAGTTATTCACGTGCTCACGGAATCATGCCATATATCGCTATGGGTTTATTACAGGTCTATCTTATTGAACGTGATGATTTCACCAAACTTCGGGCAACGTACGAATCGGGCAAAAGTGTTTTGTTTTTTGCGAATTCTCTCACAAGTGAAGAACGAGGAGTATTGTACTATAAATTGGCTGTTCATGCTTATAATTTATGTTTATTTCAAGAAAGTGTAGAAATGGGTGAAAAGGCATTAGGTGAAACGATTAGTGACACCAAAATGCATGCAAACACGATTTTTGCTCTATGTAATAGTTGTTATCACTTAGGTGAGTATGAACAAACTAAAGAGTATTTGATTCAGTATAAAGTATTCCCACTCCCAAGAGTAAAAGACAATACAAAAGGAATAGAAGCAGCGTTACATCTAGCAAACGGAAATCATCAAATAGCGATTTCCATTATGCAAGATACCATTTCTAATTGCGGAGACTTTGCTTTGCTGCATGTGGTGAATCTTTTAATCACACTTTACTTCGAGACGAATAATCAAGCAGAAATCGAGAAACTATTTCGACTAGAAGAAAAGCTTCTATTAATTACATATGTTACTCCATTTAAAAAAGCAGAGATGGCTCATTATTTCAAACTTAAAGGAGATTACTTTATATTAATAGAAGATATAAGGCAAGGGGTAAATTGTTATTTGGAAGCAGCGACACGATATGCTAAGGTTGATCTTATTGCTAAAGAAAGTGAATGTTTAAGGTTGGTTATGAATATACATACTCTTAACAAAGAAGCTATCGATGTTTCAACTTTTGAGAAACTAGAAATTTATTACGATAACAAGACAAAGACCTCAAATTGAAATATTAGAGGAGGGTAAAAATGAGAATAAGAGAAATAATCAAATCCTTGTTTTTCGTCACTTTTCTTGTGTCAACATTTGTAGCACCCGAAATTATATCATTTACCGTTTTTGATCCTGATTGGTAAACTCAAAAATCCCACTCTATGCAGTGGGATTTTTTTTATATTTTTAATGTTTTCAATGTTGGCCAATGACGGGTCGTGATTTAGGGTGAAACTCCTGGAATAAATCGCGCAAATCTCTAGCATTTAATTTGAACTAGGGAGTTCAAATATTTCAAAATAATCATAATTACCACCGGATACATCTATAGCATCTAGCAAAGGTAAATCTCTTCTCTCATTTGAATGACCTGCAAGTTCAAAATCTCTATTAGCAGTGTCATAACCAGATATTATCATTAAATGTGTTGGCGTAGTAATCCAACCAGCAACCCCTTGATGAAATACAACTACATCTCCCTTATAAATACTTGAACTATAAATAGTTGTATGGTTAGATTCATAATAATCTCTTGAGAAAGAATTAACTACAGATCTGCCATCCCAATATTTTCTGAATTGCTCTACACTGATCCAAGGGCTTGGATCAGCTAAATCCCAACTATAATCCAATTCAGTTGCACTTTTTGGAACTAGATATTTATCATTTTTCTTATAGATATACCAGTCTCCCCCCATAGCCATGCCTCCATGATACATAGCTTGAGATACAAAATTAGTGCAATCACTCCCCCACTCTGTAAAAGCAGGAAAATCAGTACTATATTTATTATAATTGTTATAAGCCCAACTAGCTGCCGTAGTACCACTATAAGTAGATGCAAGTGCACTTACAGTATTAATAGGCTTTATTGATAAAATTCCTTTATCAAAATCTTCTTTTTCATCTACCTCACTTTTAACATTCTTTTCTTTATTTACCTTTTGTAAAAACTTATAAGATTTCTTATCATCTGAACTTAAAGCATATCTTTCCAAATAACCTAATAATAATTCTTGATCATTAGATTCTACAGAATTATAAACTTCCTCTATTAAATGATGCATAACTATAATTTTATCATTTTTTTCAGTAAATCTGATTTATTATCATATTCTGAAAGTATATCAAATACTATTAAATCTTCTTCATAGTAATTTTCTAAAATGCTGAGAATATCTTTTTCTTCTACTTGTGTCTGAATAGTGTGTTTTCCATTATTCTTATCAGTTTTTTCTTTATAGTATAACTCGATATAAGGGTTTTTCTTTTCATTTGTTGATTTTTCCTCCTCTGCGGAAGACTAGAATGGGGTAATAGATAACATTAAAATAAACAATGCTAGAAATACCGATATTCTTTTTTTCATAAATTTTTCTTCCAATTGTATTTTTTGTTTTGACAATATAATACCAATTTCTCTTTTATTTTACAAGGAAAAATATAAAAAAATGGTAGAATATAATTATACTAAATACTATTGGTTAGATTGAAAGGAGAAATGTTATGACTAAAATAACAACTAGAATAAAATTAACTATTATTTTCTTATTAGTAATAACGGTATTAACTATAGCTTTACAGTTTACTACAATACAATATGCTGCAGTTAGATTTTCAACATCGATTTATATAACTTTAAATTATAATAATAAGGGATTAATGTATGAAAAAATAGAATATGTACCTCAATTTAATGAATATGCTATATCGTACAAAGATAATGAGGATTCAGTTTATACCTTCATGGTTAAATCAAAACGTATGCCATTTATAATTAGCCATGATCCTTTAGATTCTAAATAATAAATACTATTGAGTGATCAACTTTAATGAGTATGCTAAGGATGGACTATTGATGGTATTTTTAGTTGGCATTAATAAGTTTAATTATCAAAAATTTTAACAGAATTGTATATTTGAATCGGTCAGGGAATAACTCTTGAATACATTGTCTTGATAAACCTTGTATTGATCTTAAATCATATAGGTATAGAATATAATGATCAAACTTTCTTATAAAAAATAAGAGTTTTAATCTGAATAATCCCTGTTTCTGATCAATCTTTTTTTCAAAAACAGGGATTGTTATTAATAAAGGAATAGGACAAGATTATAAGCCGTGGTTGACCATTCAAGATGTATCATCTCAAGGACGTTCCACAAGGTTAAAGGGGATTAAAACAAATAGACAGCATGAATTCTTGCCAGATATGGAACGAAATGTAATTTTAAAACAAAGTTGCACCGAAATATTATATTGAATACAGTTTGATCAAAACTTATGAATTAGAATGTGATTCATGAGTTTTTTGACTTTCATATTAGACAAAA
>NZ_JAVAMP010000028.1 GCF_030730905.1 Chengkuizengella axinellae
GAACATTAATGTGTTGTATTACAATTTAACTATATTTTAATTCGTGTATTTTAGTATATTATAAAGTAAGTTCTTATCTATTAAATAGATAAGAACTTACTTTATTCATATTTAATATTATTTATTTGTTGTCACTTCATTACATAATTTTGATTCTTTCATATCTATTGAAGTTCCAATATGTTGCCCCTCACATATCTTTTTCATCGCATTAGTGTCATCAAAATTAAATATATGAACAGGTAGTTTGTGATCTCTAGCTAATAATAGAGCAGACTGATCCATTACTTTTATATTATTAGTAACTACATCATTGTAATTTAAATTTCTGTACATTTTTGCATCTTTGTTAAGTTTCGGATCGCATGTAAAAACACCATCCACTCCTTGCTTTGCAACCAATATTGCATCACAATTTGTTTCTATCGCCCTTTGAACACTAGGATAATCTGTTGTTACGAATGGCTGTCCATTTCCTCCACCAAAGATGACTATATAACCCTTTTCCAGATGGTGAATGGCACGTAAACGAATATATGGTTCTGCTAATGCTGCAACAGGAATGGAAGTCATAACACGAACATCTTTCTTTGTTTTGCTTTTTAATACGCCTCTTAACATCAAACTATTAATAATAGTGCCTAATGTACCTATATTGTCTGCCTCTACTCTATCTATCCCCCAATCTGAGGCTAGATTTCCTCGAAATATATTTCCTCCACCTACTACTATAGAAACTTCTACATCATCATTTACGATAGATAGTATTTCATTTGCTATATGCTCTAATTGTTCGGAATCAAAGCCATTTCCACTTTGATCCGCAAGAGCACCCCCACTTAACTTAATTAAAACACGTCTGTACATGATCATCGCTCCTTTTCAAAAAAAAAGAACTAAAGGTAATATAACCTTTAGTTCTTTATAATAGACGGAAAAGAAAATGAAAAATGAAATGATTGATGAATCAAGAAATACAGTTTCATTTTTATCCCGCCTTTCTTAAGTTTACTATTTGCTAGTTTATAAGATGATATAGAAAAGGTCAAGTATTATTTAATCCACTGAATTAATGGAAATTAGTTTTTCATTTATAAATTTTACTACTAATTGAAATGTATCTCCAATATCGAAATTATATACACATCATGACTAGCCTATATTTTGTAAGATTTAACCCTAGAATTTCATTCAAGTTAACAAATGAACACTATAAACAATCTCTTTTTTCAAATCAATCACCTTTTTCAAATTGAATTAAATCAAGATAAATTAATTCCATGTTTTTGAGAAAGTATTAATGTTATTCATACGGTATATCTTCCAAGATGTTTCGCTTTATATTTCTTAATCACTAGCCTTTGTTCCTTGATGGAAAAATAATTTCCATTCCCCACTTCTCTTTCTCCATATCGAGCTACGCAAAGTTTTCATTAATTTAGTCTCATTATAAATTTGAAAAGTAGTTAATACACAATCCTCCGATAATATTTCCATTTCAAAATCAGATAAAATAAACTGATCTGGTGACAGTTTGTCACTCGCATAATCTTTTCTGTAAAATATATTGCCTGAACTTCCAATTTCAAAATAATCATCTGCTATGATTTTTGATAATTCTTTTTCAGAGGTTCGTACATTCGGTTTTAGATGACTACATTCTAGTTCATAAATAATTTGTCTTAGATTGGTATGTGTCATTTTTCCACTTCCTTAATTTTGAAAAGGCACAATTGGTAGTTAATTCTTTATAAATTCAATGATATTATTCAAGCTTTCATCAACTTCAATTAAATGTTGTTCTCCACTTTGACGAACCTTCATTTCTACAATATTTTCTTTTATTTTTTTACCGATTGTAATTCTATAAGGGATACCTATTAAATCTGCATCTTTGAATTTTACACCTGGTCTTTCATCCCGATCATCTAATAGTACCTCAATTCCAATATCAGATAGCTTTTGATATAAGTCATTTGCTGTATTCATCTGAGTTATATCTTTTTTATTAATTACAATTATATGAACACGAAATGGGGCTGTAGATTTAGGCCAAATGATTCCTTGATGGTCATTATTTTGTTCTATTATAGCTGATAAAAGCCTAGATACACCAATTCCATAACATCCCATGATGATTTCTTGTTCTTTACCTTTTGAATCTAAAAAAGTAGCATCCAATTTTTTGCTGTATCTTGTCCCTAGTTTAAATACATGTCCTATTTCAATTCCCTTATTAAATTTAAAATTCTCACCGCAATTTGGGCATTGATCATTTTGTGAAACCATTCTGAAATCACCTGTATTTTCTATAGAAAAATCTCTTCCAGGGATGACATTTTTCAAATGGTAATTTAGCTCATTAGCTCCACAAATACCACTAGTCATTCTTTCGACTTCATAATCAACATAAATCGGAACATCCAATTTAACTGGTCCAACAAACCCTGGGATTACACCTGTTGCTTTCTCAACAGTTTTAGTATCTGCTAGTTCAATTTGTTCAACATCAAGAAAATGAATCATTTTATGTTCATTAACTTCTCGATCACCTCGAACCAGCACAGCAATTAGCTTTCCATCTGCAAAATATATTAAAGTCTTAATCAAATCTTCTGAATTTATATTCAAATCTTGAGTTAAATTTTCTATAGATTTTAAGTTAGGGGTATAGAGCTTTTCCACAGTATTTACGAATGAATCGTGATCACTTGTTGGAATTTCATCTATGATCTTGTATTCTGCTTTTTCATCATTTGCTGAGTAATCACATGATGTACATGTTACGATCGTATCCTCACCTATATCAGCCAAAGCCATAAACTCATGAGTTCCACCTTCATCTCCAATCGCACCGGATTCAGCTTCAACAGAGCGATAATTTAGATCAAGACGTTTGAAAATTCGGTGATAAGCATCAAACATCGCCCAATATGTTTGATCTAGACCTTCCCAATCCGTATTAAAGGAATAAGCATCTTTCATTATAAATTCTCTTCCTCTTAATAATCCGAAACGTGGTCTTCGTTCATCCCGAAATTTGGTTTGGATTTGATACAAATTTAATGGCAGCTGTCGATAAGAATTTACTTCACTTTTGATTAAAGATGTAATGACTTCTTCATGTGTAGGCCCTAACGCAAACTCTCGCTCATGTCGATCATTTAATTTCATTAACTCATCACCATATAGAGCATCTCGACCTGATGATTTTAATAACTCAATTGGTTGCATAGCTGGCATGTGTAGTTCATTAGCTCCGGTTATTTCCATTTCTTCTCGAATAATATTTTCTATTTTTCGTAGCACACGCCATCCTAATGGTAAATAAGTATATATCCCAGCTGCTGTTTGTCGAATAAAACCTGATCTTAATAATAATTGATGATTTTTTGCCTCAGCTTCGGATGGAACTTCTCTAAGTGTTGGTATGAACATTGAACTTTGACGCATAAATTTAACCTCCTAGTTGAATGAAATGCAAAAAAACACATTCGCAAGGGACGAATGTGTTACCGTGGTACCACCCTAATTTGACTATTAACATTAAAATATACAAAAATAGCCCTTTGATTTGTTAACGGAAAATCCCGTCAATGGTAAGAAAGTTGAAAGATCATTACCACTGAAGCTGCATGGTAGGAAGACCAAACTACAATGAGAACCTTTCAGCAAATGGTTCCTCTCTGTACATTGTATTTTCTTTTAGTCTCGTGTCCATGGTCATTGCATTTTTATATTGTTAAAGACAATACATGATTTAAAAAATATTGTCAATATATTTTCCTGAATTCTTAATGGAAGATTGGAAATTACAATCTTTTATGATATATTTCTAGTCAGGTTACAACAGAAAGGAACAAATAGAGATGAAAAAGAAGATTATTTTAATAACTTTCATTATTATTGTATTACTTTACACAGCATTTATCGTGTACAATCAATATTCTGATTCAACAGCTAGTGGTGTAATAGACGGAAAATTAGCGGAATGTCCAGATTCTCCTAATTGTGTATCAACTAAGACAATGGACGGTTCAAAAATAATGGAACCTATCCCCTACACTAATTCAACTGAAGCGTTTGAAATATTAGTGAAAGTGATAAATGAAATGCCTGGAACAAAAATCATTAATCAAGATTCTAATTACCTACATGTAACTTTTACATCGCGCGTTTTCCGATTCGTAGACGATGTTGAATTCTACTTTGATGAACAAGAGAAGTTCATTCATTTTCGATCCGCCTCTAGAACTGGTTATTCTGATTTGGGGGTTAATCAAGAGCGTATGGATAAAATAACAAATAGAATGATAAATGAGATGTAATATTTAGGGGTAGTACACAAGCATAGATTTGCTGCTTCTACCCCATTCCAATCAAGCTAAAATATAATTACAATCTTTATTTTTTTATAACCTGATAGAAATGGGTAGAGTTAGAATTTTGACAAAGATTATTTACACTTACGATCTTTTTCTGTGATTTAATTTTTTCATTGATAAAGTAGCATTTTCCATTTCTTCTATATCATCTATATGACAGCTGTAAAATACAGCTACCCCACTTTCTTCATGCCCAACTACAATTCCTTCTCCTACCTTTTTAATAATAACTGATGTTAGGCCTATAGATACTTCTCTGTCTTTTAATTTATTTGCGACATTGGTGATAGGATCCTCACAACATACACATTTTCCTTTCGTATTTTTTTGTATAGGTTTGACATCTGGTAACCTTGTGGTTGAACGTACAATTACATTGGATATATTGCAAATAGAAATATGGTTTGTTCCCAGTTACAATAAAATTCTTAACTTCCGTAATTTGAATAGTAGTTTCTCCTCCAAATACAAGGTTTATCCTAATTTCTTCTCTTTTATACTGTTCTAAAACTAACTGCATCGGGCAGACACAACAATCACAAATTGTTTTTTTCAAGCTTGCAGACATATAATTTGTAGGAAATAAAGTACTAGTTGTCATTTCTTCTATTCCACCTATTTTACAACTGGAAAAAATAATCGTTGGACCAAATAAATCTGGTGGTGAGGATACAAATGTTCCAGCTACTATCCCTTCTCCTACCTTCTCAATAATAAGTGAAGAATCATCGGGAACACCAAAGATAATAACTTCTTTTCCTTCTAATGCATTCGCAACATTAGTGATGGGATCCTCACAACAAAAGCATTCGCCTTTCGTATTTTTTTGAATCGGTTTTACATTTGGAATCTTTGTGGCTGAACTTGGAGAAACAAAAACTATATTACAAATTGAAATTTGAATTGGGTTATTTGAACCTAAAGAAAATGTGTCTATCCCAGACACAATAAAGTTATTGACTTCCGTAATTTGAATTAAGGAGCTTCCCAAGTCTGTGCGTATAAAAACTTCTTCTCCTTTATACTGTTCTAAAACAAACTGCATCGGACAGACGCAACAATCGCAAATTGATTTTTCAAACATGTTTTTCACCTTTTTTAATTTTTTAGTCCCACCTCAAACATAATTCTCCCACTTATACTATGAAAAAAACGTTTTTTTTGCTTGGACTACAGTCCATTTATTTGAAATATATTTACTAGTATAGATTAGAAGGATATGGTACCTTTAAAAAAAGGAGGCGATGAAAATGATGAATAATAAAATAGAGGTGCAAGTGAACTAAAGTTATACAAAAAAAGGAGTGTCGCCCATCAAAAAGCAAGCTTTAATAATCATTGATGCACAACAAGAATTAATTGAAGGAAATTTAGAAGAGTCATCTGTTTTTAACAAAGAAAATCTAATAAAAAATATAAATCTAGTTATAGAGAAAGCAGTAAAAGATAATATTCAAATTTTGTTTATACGTGATACTGATGTCTGTGAAGGTAAAGGTGAAGGTTTTCAAATTCATCAAAACATTCATATTCCAACCCACGCAACAATTTTTGATAAAAAAGCAACGAATGCTTTTCATAGAACTGAACTAAAAAGTTATTTAGAAAGTAAAGAAATCGAGCATATAGTTATTATGGGATGTAAAACGGAGTACTGTATTGATACTGCTGTAAGAGCTGCAACTGTTAATAACTTGGACGTTACATTAGTTAGCGATGGTCACTCGACTACGAATACTTCCGTTTTGTCAGCAGAGCAAATCATTAATCATCATAATGAGATTCTTCATGGTCATTATAATGTTGATCATTTTTCCATTGTTAGAAGTGCAAAAGATGACTTGTTTGTACCAACACATGATTCCTATCGCTGATTTCAAAAACGAATTCAAATTCATAATAACAAAGCTTCTTCCGTAAAAAGGAGAAGCTTTGTTGTTTACAATGATTATTTCAGTTATTGATTAATTTTTTTAAAATTGCGATTGCTGATCAGTACGATGGAATAGAGTATTTCTTTCTTTTATTTGTTTCGTTAATATGCTTTTTTTATTGTTCATCCATAAATTCAATTAAATCTCCTACACTGTATATAGTTTCTTCATATAACCCGTCATTTGTTTCCCATATAATTGTAAAATAAATTGAATTGTACGCATTTATGATTTCTTCTTCACTTAATCCTTTTACATAGAACACAAACTCTCTGTAATAATTTGCATAACTTTCACTATCATTGTCTTGTGAATGTCCTTTACCAAACCAGTACCGATCTTCATTATCAATTTCATTAATGGATCTTTTCCACAAATCTGATCCAAACGATGAGAATTCTATTTTTCTTGTAGTTAATTCTGAGTGTTTCATTTCTAGATCAAAAATAAATTTACGAAAATCATCTTTTGTTGGATTTTCTAGTCCATATGTTCCGACATTTTCAAATTCTTCTTCATCCAGTTCTAAGATTTGTACATCAATCATGACATTTGGATCATCATCCTTATTACATGAAACTATTAATAGAAGTATAACGAATAAAGATAAACTACAATACATGAATGTTTTAAACTTTGGAATAGTTATCACTTTTTCTTTAAGGGATCTGAGAATTTCATAGACCAGAGACCCATATCTATCTTAATTACCTCTGGTCCTCTCTCAGCAGTAAAATTCACATACTTTATTACTTTATATCCAAGTCCGTAATATTCCGTTGAACCTCCATCTTCGTAATACACTTTTGGAATTGCAAAAATTGGAGAATGATTCGTTTTAGACAAGGATAAATCTGTAATGAAAAAGAGCACCCACAGCACCAATACAATATTAATGAATCTTTTCATTTGCAATTTCATTCATTGTTTCCCCTATACGATTTTTATGACTTATTAGAGAATATCTTTGCATGCCTCTAGTCATCTCTATGGCTTTATCAAGATGCATTTTGGCTTCCTCAATATCCCCTTTTTTGATGCTCAATTCACTCAACACAACTTTTACCATCCATGGTTTTGAAAGATTAATAGCCATGTCCTGAGCCTTTTTGAAGTTACCATTTTCTATTTCTATCAAACTTTCATAATATGCTTTAAATGATTTGATTTTTATATTATTTAATTGATTATGTATGAAAGCAAAATCCCTTTTATAGTGAGCATGCAAGACTCTAAATAAAGATGACCATTTAGTGTTTTTATATTTTTTATCTATTTTTTTGAGTGCATTTTCTACTTCTATTTCATTATCATTTGCAATAGCATAATAAAAATTGTAAATTGGATTTTTGCTTTTTTCTAAATATTTAGAAACTCTACCCATATCTTTTGTGAAATAAATAGTGATAAAATTAGGAATGATTGACATCATCATTACACCTGCAATTGATAAAATAATGATAACCATTACAGGGTTTTCAAATTGATAAACATTCACTATGATTCCCACTAAAATCCCCACTATTATTGTATAAATTTTATTATTCATTTAAAAGCCCTACCCCGATTTGTCTATATAATAACCGCTTTATTTTACTGTTTCTGATTTACTTTGATTAATAAATTCTCTATATTTATTAATCTTTTCTTCAAGCATCTTTTCAGTAGATGCTAACGTTTCTAACTGATTTTGAATGGAAAGCAAATGATTTTCTAGAAGTTCTAATCTAGCTTGGGTTGTATGTTCCCCTTCTTCAAATAATCTAGCATATTCTCTTATCTTTGCTATTGGCATTTGCGTTTGTTTTAATTTCATAACAAATTTTAACCATTTAAGATGCATATCACTATAAAGTCGTTCCTTATTTTCATTCCGGTCAGGAATAATGATATTTTCTTTTTCATAGTACCTTAATGTATGTGTACTGACATCTAATAATTTCGCTACCTCACTTATTGTGTACATAAACTCCCCCATCCCTCTGCATAATATGAAAGCCACACTTCATTTCTTATTGATATTATAAAAAAGATTTGACTTAGAGTAAACTCTAACGAATATAATCACAATAATAGCAAAAAAATCTAGGAGGAGTTATAAATGAAATATGCTGTTATTACAGGTGCAAGTTCAGGTATAGGATATGAATCAGCATTAGCGTTTGCAGCTAGGGGGAAAAATTTAATTATTGCAGCTCGAAGAGAAGAAAAACTAGAGGAATTAAAAGCGAAAATATTAAAAATAAACTCAGAATTAGATGTTGTAATCCGAAAAGTTGACTTGTCGGTGAGAGATAATGTATACCCGTTTTATGAAAGCCTAAAAGAATTCGAAATTGAAACTTGGATAAATAATGCTGGATTTGGCAACTTCGATTCTGTTGGAGATCAAAATTTGGATAAAATTGAAGAGATGTTACATTTAAACATTGAAGCATTAACCTTGCTTTCCTCACTTTACGTTAGAGATCATTCAAATATTGAAGGAACACAGATCATTAACGTTTCATCTGGTGGCGGATATACAATTGTAGGTGATGCGATCACTTACTGTGCAACTAAATTCTTTGTAAGTGCATTTACAGAAGGACTTGCACACGAACTTAACAGTCAAGGAGCAAAGATGAAAGCGAAAGTGTTAGCTCCGGCTGCAACTGAAACAGAATTTGCTAAACGTTCACTTGATATTGATGAATTTGATTATAACAACATTGTACCCAAATTCCATACTTCTAAAGAGATGGCTGGATTTATGCTTGATCTGTACGATAGTGATAAAGTTGTAGGCATTGTAAATGGACTGACATATGAATATGAACTAAGAGATCCAATTTTCAATTTTGTACCAAATACTAGAAGGTCTTAAAAGTAACTATAGAAATAATAAGTTTTTGTCATTATATTGAGAAGCTATTTCGAATAGAAGACAAGAACTTATATTTTTAGATCTCAATGATTTGATCTAATCCAAACTCGGAGTGACCCTATTGACCTCCATCCAGCAGAATTTGCTGCAATTAGATTTTCATTATGTTCATACCCAACGATCGGAAAACCCGGGAATTCAGTTGATATTATATCAGGAATATCCAGCCATAATTCTTCGTTAGCATGATCTGTTGTAAAGACGTTTGATACTCCAACAACATTAGCGCTTAAATTAGCAATAAATCCACAAACAGCATTATTCTGTTCATACATAAATATCTTCACACTATTTTCATTTAAAATGTCTGGTTTGATTATATCCACTAACCCGCTTGAAATTGTCCATTTTTTCAAGTCCTTTTCAGTATTGATTACACGCCATTTATCATGTAATGATCTTGAATCATGGACACCTTCATGGAAAATCCATTTCGCATTAAATAATATTTCAAACCCTAATGGTGACAAATTAAGGTTGGCAAAGCTGTCTTTTATACTAGATACTGTCACCTTATTTATATAATTATTTATATCTTCAACGGAAGAATATTTACTTTTAGTAATTAATTCAGGGTAATACTTTGGAGCTTTAGAAAACACTCCCCATAAGTGTTCTTTTGAAGTATGAGCAACACCATGAGAATCACAAACTATTTCACACCACGCTATATTATTTTTCACTGCTTGATCTATAAGGGTATTCACTTTTACTCCTCCACCTCCACTTATTCCACTTCAAATGGATAATTAGATATTTTTCAGTTCTTCATTATACTCATAATTTAGAAGGTATACAATATAGAACATGTCATTTAAGGAAGTGACAAAAGTCATAATAATTTAATTAATCATTCATAACATTTTTAGTATTCCTTAGGTTCACTGTAGGATAATTGAATTTTTTATATTTATTTAGAGTATACATGTGTAATATAATTTTGAATTATTGGTGGGTGAATATATAATGTCAAGTGCCACTATAAGTCTTTGCATGATCGTTAAGAATGAAGAAGAAGTTCTTGAACGATGTTTAGAAACGGTTACTAGCTTCACAGATGAGATCATTATTGTGGATACAGGCTCAACGGATCGGACTAAAGAAATTGCAAGCAAATATACAACCAAAATATTTGATTTTGAGTGGATAGATGATTTTTCTAAAGCAAGAAATTTTTCTTTTTCTAAAGCAACAAAAGACTATATTATGTGGTTGGATGCGGATGATATCGTACCTAAAGAAAGTAGTATACACATTAACGAGCTTAAAAAAAATTATCTCAGTGATCATAAAATGGATTGTGTCATGATGGACTATCAAACTGTGTTTGATGCTGAGGGTAATTTAATTACAACCCTTCGAAGAGAGCGTTTAGTAAAAAGAAAATGTAACTTTCAATGGATAGGGATCGTTCACGAGACACTAAATGTTTCAGGAAAAGCATATATTACTGATATTAAGATCAAACATATGAAGAACAAGCCATATTCTAATCAGTATATAAAGATTTATGAAAAAGCAATAAAACAAGGTCATCAATTTTCGCTAAGTGATAAATTTCAATATGCTTATGAATGTTTTCAGCATAAACAATATGAAAAAGCAATGAAACTGTATGATGCATTAACTTTTGAAAAGTTAGATATAAAGAATGGGAAGATCTATGCCTACTTAAAGCTTGCTGAATGTTATATCAAATGTAATGAACTAGACAAAGCGATTTCAAGCTGTTTACATACTTTTGCATTAGACCCGCCCAAAGCAGAAGTTTGTTGCAGACTAGGTCATATTTATGAATTAAAAAAACAGTTTCATCAGGCTATTGGGTGGTATAAAATTGCTTTCAACATTGATATTCCAGTAGATAGTGCTTATGTCAAAATGCCTTGTTACACATGGCTTCCACATATACGATTATGTATTTGTTACATGGTATTAAGGAATGTTTCAGAAGCGAGAAAACATAATGAAATCGCTGCACAATATATCCCCAATAGCACTCATGTAATTGATAACGAACGATTGTTACAGAAGCTAGACTCAAAACTTGAGAATAACAACTAAAGAAGGGAGTCTAAACATAGGTGAAATAGAGTTTTTATTAGAACTAGAAAACCCGAGTACTATAATTTTAAAAAAATCAAGTATTCGGGTCATATTTCGTATTGTTGGCAAAATAGAATTTGCTTACTCACTCTATTGTGGCAATTCTTCAATTTTAGTAATATAGCAAGTGGAAATAGCAAATTTTGGAATTCTCCCATCTACATTAGCACCAGGATCGATGACAGTTACAATCCCCTCCCCCACCTTTTCGATTATTACAGAGTCTACAAACGGGGTTCCATCTCCAATATATTCAATATCTACTCCTTTTCCAACTAAACGATTTAATTCATTTGTAACAGGATCTTCACAACAGCTGCACTCCCCTGTTTTGTCATTTCGAATTGGTTTTACATTAACATCAAAAGGAGTATCATTTGACTCTGGAAAAGGTATCCCAACTGCCGTTATATTACATATGGGAACACTTCCAGCACTTGTTTTTGCTATAAAATTATTAGCAGAATTAAGTGTACCTTCAATAGGAGGAGCAGCAGCACCCACTCTACTAGTGGTAGCAATTTGCACAAAGTCCCCTTCTAATTGCTGTAAAATACATTGCATTGAACACACACAGCAATCACAAATGGTTCTGTCGAATTTACTCATTATTTTCCCTCCAATCAGATTTATTCTTGATACTATATGATGTAGGGTATTAAATTGACTATGCTAGTGTCTATAAGGTTCCAAAAAATAATTTATTTATGTTAAATTCAACTTCTTTTTGTTCATTGATATAACAAACTGCCGACCTTTTGAGAGAACTCTCCTTTTTAAAGATAATAACAGATATTTTAATAAATTCATTTTAATTAAAATAATATAATTAATACTATAAAACAATGATTTTCATATAATGACTATCTTCCTTCTGTCCTCCTGTGAAATAGATTAGATAATGACAGTTAATAACGAAAATGTAGACAATTGATTGAGTGCATTATACGTATATTCTCTTGGTGTTAATATAATTTGCATTGTCCTATCCAACGTCTACTTTTGTTAGTTTTCAATAAAGGATCTAAATTCCTCTATATTATTAAATACATTAAATTTCACACCACTAGATTTTAATAGTTTGCTAAACTTATCTTCTAACTCAATCACAAGCTCTTTTAACAATCTTAAATTGTTAGAATTCTGAATAAGATCAGGGAAGTGGAATTGATGATATAGATCGTCAACTATTTGATAAGAACTTAGATCTGAATACCAAACTCCATGTTCTGCACGGCCTAAGAAATAACTAAGGATAGTCTGAGTTTGAATCGAGATGAAAAAAGCTGTGTAGAGATCATCTTTTTCACACGCAGTAATTATCTTATTAAAATTTGATTTTACTTCTTCATAATAACCATTGAAAACATCTGAAAACGCTTGATGCTCTGAAGTAGTCTTTTGTTGTGATTCAATTATATTTTGTACACTCTCAACAAGTTCTTCACTAGTTAGTTTTATCTGTTCACAGCTTTGAAGAGAGATAATATTGTTTATCCAATTTTCTAATAAATCTGGTTTAATTGAAAGGTTAGAAATCTGATCCATATTTTGTCCCCAGCCTCTTGTAAAATACGTTTGATTCAGAAGAGCCAAACTCTTTAACACGGTAGTTACTACGTTAAAAGCTTCTACTCTCATTAAAGTCAAACTATTTTTCACTTCATCCTTATTCATTTTATATAAAAACAAATAACTTTTGTGAAGTTCAGTAATGGCTTGATCTAATAGTTTATTTCTATTTTCAGAACCAGTTTTCATGTTATCAATACTTTTTTTCAATTCATTAAAACGATTTTCATCTTCTTCTGAACGAACATACAAAATTTTTGAATCAGCAATGATTGTCGTTCTATCTTCAAAAGAAGCCATTTTTTCTGCATATTCCCAGCTTATCGGCCAGAAATCAAATCCAATCCCATCTATAATAAATTGTATACTAGCTTCATTACCTTTTGGATTGTTAGGAATGAAAAAGAAATCCAAATCTGATTTTTCATTCGCTTTCCCGAGTGCATAAGAACCATAATAAGCAATAACTGCAATATCTTCTTTATACTCTTTCTTTACCTTTTCTACTAATATATCTGCGATTTGAAATACATCTAACATTACACCATCTCCTGTTGTTCATTCCTAATAAATTCATTTTTTGTATAATTAAAAGTTATCAAATTCTCATTGATTTTAATAGGTATAAAACAACTATAAATGAAACTTACCTATACCCTTTACCAATCTGATTCACCAAACTCTCGTAAAATCGTGGTAAATAAGGTTCGATAGATTTATCCGCCTCTGTAACTACCTTACTGATTTGAGGTTCTGCTTCTTTACCATTTGGAGATAATTCGTGACTTCTTTGTCGAGCCATATGCCACAATGAACACAAATTATTATGACTATACCTGTTCATTTCAGCTTCTGTAGTTCCGCTAGACTTATTCAATCGTTTTTGAATACTTTCTGGATTAAGGTATATTTTTATATCTAAATGTAAAAAATACTTTACATAAAGAATGAATTATCTTACAATGTGTATATAAATCTTTACTACAAATTACATTCCACTGATAAAAGGAGGAAAAAATGTCTTATCAAGAAAAAAGCTCTTTCGTTTCTTTATTCAGCTCTATATTAATTTTTACAGCCTGTGGTATTTATGTGTATCAAAAGTATATAGATGGGAGTTTGAATTCAGAAAATGTATTCAAATTTTATGGTGGCGTATTTATATTCCTTATTATTGTAGGCGTTGTAAATAGTATTGTCAGGAATGTTGTATTGAATATTATTTCAGCTAAAGACAAAGAACCGTCTTTTATTGATGAACGGGATAAAATCATTGAATTAAAAGCAACGGCGATTGCTCACTATGTTTTTATCACTGGGTTTGGAATCTCAATGGCAACGTTGGTCTTTGATGTACCTCCATTAACGATGTTCCCCATTCTTTTCTTTTTTGGATTTTCAGCATCAATCATAGCAGATATTTTTAAGATTTATCTTTATCGGAAAGGATTTTAAAATGCGAAAAGGTCTTATAAGCAATAACATTCGTACATTACGTTTTCACCACGATGAGATGACTCAAAAACAATTAGCTGAAAAAGTAGGTGTAACACGTCAAACCATTGTAGCTATAGAGAAAGGAAAGTACTCTCCTTCTCTTGAATTAGCTTTTCGTATTGCTCATGTATTCAACTTGTCTTTAGAAGAAGTATTTTCATTTTCTTTAGAAGACGAAACTTAAAAATATTGTAATATTGCCTTCAAGATCCTCTGAGATTTTCTTTCAATGGATCTTGAATTAAAAAAATATGATCTAACTAAAAGGAGGAAACTTATGAAAGCAATTGTGTATCATAATTACGGTTCAACGGATGTTCTCGAACTAAAAGAAGTCCCCAAACCTATTCCCAAGAACAATGAAGTTCTGATAAGGATACATGAGACGATCATAACACCAACTGACTGTGTTACAAGAAAGGGAACTCCCTTTATAATAAGATTTTTTAATGGCTTGTTAAAACCCAAAAACCCTATGCTTGGAGCTTACCCTGCTGGGGAAATTGAAGCAGTTGGCAAAGATGTGAAACGATTCAAAAAAGGAGATCAGGTATTTGGATCGACTGGTACTGGATTAGGCGCTCATGCTGAATATAAATGTCTACCTGAAGAAGGAGTCCTTGCCATAAAACCAGTTAATATGACGTTTGGAGAAGCTGCGGCAGTTCCTTATGGAGCATTGACGGCATTAATTTTCCTTAGAGATAAAGCAAATCTTCAAAAAGAGCAAAAGATTCTCATTAATGGTGCGTCTGGTGGTGTAGGTACTTTCGCAATTCAACTTGCCAAATATTATGGTGCAGAAGTGACTGGCGTGTGCAGTACATCGAATAAAGAACTGGTTAAATCTCTTGGAGCCGATAAAGTCATTGATTACACAAAAGAGGATTTTACTAAAACTGATCAAACCTATGACATTATTTTTGATGCAGTTGGTAAGAGTTCATTTTCACATTGCAAGAAATCATTAAAACAAAAAGGGATCTATCTTTTAACTGTCCCCACCCTGTCTATAATGCTACAAATGTTATGGACTTCTAGATTTGGCAGTAAAAAAGCAATGTTCGCAGCTACAAGCTTTGCATGGTCGCAAAAAGATTTGAATTTCCTTAAAGAACTTGTTGAGTCTGGAAAGATTAAATCAATCATTGATAGACGCTACCCTCTAGAACAAATAGCTGAAGCCCACATTGCAGTAGAAAAGAGACATAAAAAGGGAAATATAGTTATCACCTTCTAATCATAATAAGGCAAACTAACACACACTACTCACCAAACTATCCTTCACAATTTTGAATCTAATCATTATTTCAAGCTCCCTCACCTCTTCTCATAACTCAACTAAATTTTATATTCATTACTTAGCTTATAGTTTTTCTGATCGAACAACTGGATTAAAGAGTTTTTTAAGTCAATAATCTTTTATTCAAGGAGGAAAATAATGAGAGCAA
This sequence comes from Chengkuizengella axinellae, assembly GCF_030730905.1. GTDB lineage: Bacteria > Bacillota > Bacilli > Paenibacillales > KCTC-33759 > Chengkuizengella > Chengkuizengella axinellae. The sequence goes on from NZ_JAVAMP010000028.1 coordinate 15,872, forward strand.
TGGTATATGAAAATATGATTCACCAGATGTTCTTCAAATTAAAGAGGTTGCAAAACCTACTCCTATGGAAAATGAAGTTTTAATAAAAGTATCCGAGATCGTAGTATCGCCAGTGTACCAGGGAATGCAGTACTTTTAATTTAGAATTGGTAAAATCTTTAGGAGCAGACTACGTCATTGATTATACAAAAGAGGATTTTACTAAATCTGGTCTCACTTATGATATTATTTTTGATACTGTAGGCAAGAGTTCGTTTTCCCGCTGTAAAAAAGCACTGAAAACAAGAGGTATTTATCTCACTACTACCCCTTCCCTTTCCATTCAACTTCAAATGTTATGGACTTCAAAAATAGGAAGTAAAAAAGCAAAAATTCCATTCACTGGATTAAGACCTTCGAGTGAAAAAGTGAAGGATCTACTGTTCCTCAAAGAGCTAATTGAAGCCGGAAAGATAAAATCTGTTATTGATAAACGTTATGAAATGGAACAAATTGCTGAGGCACATAGATATGTGGAAACAGGTCATAAGAAGGGGAATGTTGCTATAACTTTACATCCTTTATAGTTAGAAGCATTTATCACAAAAAAGGTCAGAGTAAGTATCTGACCTTTTGAATATTATATTAGTGCCTTCATAGATATTCTATTCATTTTCTTCAAAAATCCATTCCTCACCAAATGGAAATGTTTCATCATGTATATTATTTACTTGGTTAATTGCTCTATACCAAGCTATTAACTGCTCACCTGATTTCTCATAAGTAATTTTGTAAATAATATTAGATCTATCACTTTCATCTTCATACGGTGAATAAACTGGATTTACTTCATCTACCTCAATGACTTTCCCTTCCATTGATGTAATAACTAGTCCAATTTCTTCTAAGTGCAGATCTTTTAATTTTTGAAATCCTACAACCAGAGATATGGATATAGCGATGACAAGAATAGTAAAAATAATAGTAAAAATCTTTGTTTTTGTGCTCATATATTCCACCTTATTTATGTATAGTCATAACACAGCAGCAATCTTTAAATTATAACATTATATTGATTGGTAGTAAAAATAAATGGAATATGATTAGTCTCACTCCTGAGAAGTAGAGAAATCGACAATATCTGATCCAAAATCGGAAGACATTTTTTTCATATCTTTATTAATGTTTTCTCGTAAGTTTTTCATCCATTGAGGTTCATTACCCCAGTTGTCTTCTAATGATGTTAAACAACGAACATAACTATATAAATTTGCAAAACGTCTACAAGCAGGCATTAAAAGGAACATATCATTAGAGATATTATATTCTGTTAAATATCCGTCCATAAAGCATTGTTTTTTCTGTTGAAACATCTCAGACGAAATATAGTCTTTAAAACTATCAAGTGTTTGTTCAATATCCATGACATACCAGTGGTACATGGCATCATCAAAGTCTATCACATTACAGGACATTGTCATTTCATCATAAAATACATTATCATATTCAAAATCATAATGGATTAACCCAAAATTGTTTTTTGTAATCGGTACTGAGCTGAAAAATTCTTGTAGTATTTTACTTTCTAACCATGCAGATTTTTCATTGGGAAAATCATCTAGTTTATCTTGAATCCAATATAATACGTCACTATATGACCATCGTTTATATTCCTTAGGTTCATATTCATTAGATAACTGATGAAGTTTTCCCAATGCTTTACCAAGACTGAATATTATATTGTCACTAAAGTCTGTCTGATTAAACTGTGTTCCTGCTACTCGCTTAAATACAGAAGCATAGTATTCTCCCCAAGGAGTATTTACTTTTACAAGTTCTTCTCCTATTTTAGAATTCACTGCTTCTAAAACACCATATTGCTTATGGCGTAAATAAGAAATAAAATCGAGTTCTGCTAGAATATTTTCTTTGTTTTTTTCAATTATCGGTGCAAATCTTAATAGCTGTGTTTTTCCTTGTGATTGAAACGGATAAATTGCATTTGAGGAAATCCGATAGTATTTGAACATTTCAATAGATTCTTTATCATACTTCCAATTTCCCAACAACATTTCCGCTAAATCCTCATTGTTAAATAGGTATTTCAATTTCAGCATTAAATTCTACTTCTCACCTTTTCAATTTGTTGATTATATGAAATATGACATTAAAAGTTTGAGGAATATAACTTAAAAATC
>NZ_JAVAMP010000029.1 GCF_030730905.1 Chengkuizengella axinellae
CTGTTGAAGTTCCTTAACCTTTTCATACTTTTCATGAATGTTGATTTCAACACCGACATTCAGCATTATGCTATAGTCATTAGGATTTTCGGTAAGCAATCTTAGTTCACCGTCTGTTGTTTTAACAATTAATTCTCTAGTGCCATGTATTACTCTCCCATGCCCTATGATTTTCACTTTTCTCCCTCCTCACGATTGATACTTCTATCACTATCAAAGCCATCAGGATACCTTTTTAAGAGTTTTTCCACATTACCCCTTGCAATATCATTCAGAGACACTCCCAAAGCTTCTGAGGCTAATGCTAGATACCACAGAACGTCACCCAATTCTTTACGGATCTTTTCTTTGTCCAACTCATGACCATGAAAAGCAAATTTTTTAATAATGTCTGCTACTTCTCCACTCTCTCCACTTAATCCAAGTGATGCATTTAATAACATTTCTTTTTTATCAAGTGACTTGTTTACCGTCCTCATTGCTTTATGTTGATATTCACTAAATTCCATTTAACTTACCCCTCTCAATCTATTTCCTAACAATCCACCGTCACGCGGTTGAATCTTCTGTTTCTTCCTTCGATCAATGACCAACACCACAACATCATTTGGGTGTCTGTCTAAGGCTGTAGCTATATCTGTAATACATAATCCTTCTTTCCACATCTGTTCAAACTTCATAACTTCTTTTTCTTCCCAGAAGAAGTTTAAGTCTTCACAAGCAATGTATTGCATAGTATCAACCTCCTAAAACGGTCTATCTTCATCAATATCAATCCCTGCTGCTACTGGCTTATCCCATTCATTTGCTAATCTCTTAGCTTCTTCCAGTTGTTCTTGTGTAAATTCTGCATCTGAATTTTCCGTATATTGCATGATTGGTATATTAGGTTTCTGATTTCCATAACGTTTACTTTGATATCTAGGAGAATCATTTGCTTTTTCTTCTTTCTCCCAAGGTTCATCTATTCCATCAGCTTTCCAGTTTTTTAATATGCCAGTAACATATCCAAGGTTTCTTTTGCCTTTAAGAACTGACTTTTTCATTGCTTCACATACCCATCTTTCTGTATATGTGTCTATCAAGTCACCAATGGAATCACTCACTAATTCTGATAATGTTCCAAATCCTTCACTTTCAAAAAGTTTAAAAGGATTCGAAGAATGAGAACTACAACTACTATTTTTTTGATCTTCCTGATCTTTTTTGTTTTCTATATTTTCTTCTTCTTTTATTTCATTTACTTTACTTTCCTTTACTTTCTTTTCCTTTCCTTTACTTTCTTTTAATGCTTTGCCTTCGCTATGCGCTTGCATTGCGTTTGCATCCTCTTTGCTTTCCGATGGCATAGAACCCTTGTCATTATTGACTTTTTCCCATCGTTTCTTTGCTGCCTTTTTTGCTTTTTCTGATTTTTTATCTTTTTCGATCATTCGTTTTAATAAGGAATCGCTCCATATAAATTCTTCATCTTCAAGAAGTAATTCAAATTCATTAATGCAATCGTGCAAGAAGTTTTGCGCTTCATCTGCTGAGCATTGCATTTGCATTGCTAACGCATTGCATAAGTGTTTAGATTTTCTAAGTTTGTATTGCGTTTGCTCTCTTAAAAATTCAATTAGCACCCAATAACGTCCATATCCTTCTATTCCATAAACACTTCTCAATGCTAAAATTTTAGGATCATGACGTGCGTTTGAGTCGTGGGAAAAATAATAAGCATCTTTGTTCACTGTTTTTCCCTCCACTCCTTAAATTCTTCCACTGTCTTATCTCTCTTTTGTCTATTACACCTTCTGCAAGAGGTTGTTAAGTTTGATAAGTCATTACTCCCACCTCTTGATATAGGCATCATATGATCTACTTCTAATAAACCGCCTTTTTCACCACAGTAAAAACATGTGTAATCATCTCTTTCAAATACTTTTCTTGATATCTCTTTCCACAAATTTATATCCTTGTTATATAGACGATTGTTAATAATCTCTTCTTCAAACTCTTTAAATTCATCAAATATATCTGCTTCAAATAAAATTCGTTGTACAGCGCACCATTTAATAAATTTGTTTTTATATGAACCTAACTTATTTGCTATTTCCGGATGTTTTTCTAAATCTTTCATCACATCATATCTTAGAGCTAATTCATACCAATTTTTTGGTATAGTCATTTCCCTCACCTCTGTACGGTTTTCTTTTAATCTCATTAAACCAAAAACCGATCATCCATTTAAATAAATATATTTTGTTCGTTAATTTAGCCCCTAGAAGCCATATTGTTAGATATATTTTTACTTGCATAATGACCTCCTAAACTCCACAATATCCTGTACAATCTTCAAACATTTCTATTTGATTTTCATTGAAGTTAACTTGATCCAGTGGTACACATGAACGATGTAAATAAATCTCGTTTTTAAACTGAGGTAACCTTCTGATTTCCCTGTCCATTTCAACTGCTTCATTCCAACTCTCAAGATCATTTCTTTTCATATCCAACCACATATGATTATCATGAAAAGGGCAACCAACACAGCTAGATTTGGGTGGTACAGGATAACCATTTCTTTGTAACCAGTTCATGCAATCTAATCTAGTCATCCACTTTTCAATCAAAGGATATCTATGCGTGATCCAACGTTCCCTCGATTCTTTCACCCTTTGGATTTCATCCGTACTTATTCCCATCCAAAGATGTACCATTTCTTTTACCCTCTGCTTTGGAACATATCCTAAATGGTTTCTGATTGCCTTTCTAACTGGCATAATCTTGTATTCATTCGTGCATTGTCTCCTTACCATTGAAGTTGAGCCATCTTTGTTTTTTACAAAGAAAGGTAGGGACGCAAATCTTTTAGAATCATTGATTGAATTGACAATATCCTCTTTGATATTTCCGTTATTAGTAACCGCAATCTCAATCCCATGTTTTTTCACTTCATCTTTCAACCATTCCAAATGCTCATAAACGTTCTTTGGTTCCCATCCTGTATCTGAGAAAATAACTAGGTCTGGCTTTGGTTCAAACTCCCCACGACAAGCCATTAAAAGCATTGTCGTGGACTGTACTCCTGCACCTAGACTAATTACATGTATATCTTTCATATGATTCACCTTTAAGAAAAACTAACTTCTGGCTTTTCTTCTGGTTCTACATCATCGCTATCACCAAGAGAGTCAAGAATAAGTTTTGTATGATTCTGCTCTAACTTCATGAGCAGAATTTCAAACTCCCCTAATCGTCTTAGAGAATTAATGTCATAGTTCGAGCTATAATCTATGCTCCATTCTTCCTTATCGTATTTTTTCCACCTATCTATTCTGATTTCAAAATTCATTTTTTCATCTTTTTCACACTCAAACACCACTATTGCGTGTTCAAAACTACTCCATGATCTTTCTTCGTTACGTTCTACTTCAAAACCAACTTCTACATATTCGTAAGATGGTCCATCTTCATAGCAAATTTCTAGGTCATCTGTCTCTATGTTTTTAGCTACATATTTCATCCAACGTTTAAACAATTCAGTGACCTTGATTGTTTTAATATCTTCCGGAAGCATTAACTCTTTAAAATTTTCGAGTAGTTTTTTATTCTCTAAAGCCGAACAGTTAAGTACATCAACTAACACAGAATCTAATTTAGTAATATATTCGCTGTAATCATAGCTTTCGAGATACGGAATCATGACTGATTTTACTTTCTCTTCAATAACTTTTGTAACATCACCATATGATCTAAACAAACTATCCAGTGCATTATTGACACCTTTTTCTAAATGTTCAGCAACTAACTTATCAACTGTCCCATCTTCTAATTTCTTTGCAATTACGTCCTTAATGCTATTTTCTAAATTCATTTTTTTCCCTCAACTTTCGTTTATATTTAATCCCCTCGACTGTTTCATCTAGCCAGTCATGACACTCTACACAAGCATGTTTCAAATCATCTGCTGTAGTTTTATGGTCTATATGTCCACGTCCTGTTATATGAGCCTGTTCATAAGCTCTTGAACCTCTGCATTTGATTCTGACCTCACATATGCCTTTTGAACGTTCTTTTACTTGCTTCCGAACCTTATTACTTATCTCGCCCATTTGCCTTTGAGTTGGCTTTACACGCTTACTAGCAAGCTGTGTTTCTTTGCTATAAGACCTTACTGGTTGGTTTGCTAGATTCAATTGCATCACCGTCCGTTATTGAATTCCACAAAATCTATTTTCAATTTATATTTCAATGCGTTTATTTCTTGTTGAGTACTTTCAAAAGCGTTCCGCCATCTTTGCATCAGTTCATATGCCTCTGCTTCTTGCTCTCTTAATGCAGCAACCGCAAGCTCTGCATTTGCCTTTTTTGGCGACTTGGAATGTATCTCTGCATAGGCATAATCGTGTTTACGTTGTGCGTAGATCCGTTTGTATTTACCATCGCAATGGCTTGATAATCTCCCAATATAGACGAGACACTTTGAAAGCAAATCTATCTTATTAATTAATGCTCCTGGATTATCTTCTACTTGTGCGTCTGCTGTTTGACGATATTTAATAATTTCATTTTTATATCTTTCAACGTCCACTTCATTCACCTGCCACAAATACAGGTTTGCCTGTAAGTTTCATAATTTCACTTTTAAAAAATTCTGCATCACTATTGTTATCGCTCAGATGTAGTAAATGAATCTCTTGTACCTTTGATAAGTCATTCGATCTAAAGAAGTCTTTAATATTCTCTAAACTGAAGTGAGAGCGAAGCAATCGTTTCTTCATCACCACTGGAATCCTTCCGGATAGAATGTTTTCATTTAGTATTTTTATAGAGTAGTTACACTCAATCATGATGTGCGTAAGCCCTTTGAACTTGTATTTGAGGTAATAGGTATCTGTGGCAAACAATAGCTTCTCTCCTGTCTGATTTGCTAACAGGAAGCCTAATGGTTCGTTTACATCGTGCTGCACATCAAAGGGCAATATAGTCCATGTTCCTATCGTTAGCTGCTTCTTGACTGAAATTGGTTTTACTCTATGTCCTTTGATTCCTAATGCATTCAGCGTCCCTTGGGAAGCGTATACATCGATGGATTTCATAATGTCTTTCACAGCCTCACAATGGTCTTTGTGTTCATGAGTGATCAAACACCCTGCAATTTCTCTCATTCTAAATTCCAGTCCAATTTGAATGTCTTTGTAACGGATGCCGCACTCTAATAAAAGTGCGGTTTCTCCGTCAGTAACCTTGTAACAATTTCCTTTAGAACTAGAAGCAAGTGTTGTAATCTCTATCATTAGAAACCAGGTCCTTCTTCAACTTTCTCAGTCGGTGTTTCTTCTGGCTGAGGTTCGTCTTTTGTCTCCTTTAAGTTCTCTGGTTCTACTATCTCAACATCAATCACTTCACTATTTGCATTTTCATTTATTTCTTTTCGCACCTTAACTGCAGTATCGTCTGTCACTTCACTATGGACCATTTCAACAAAGGCAGATCCGAAGTTTTTAGGGATTTTTTTGACAATGTTGTTTCTCATTTTGCGAATGAGCATCTGTTCTCTGCTCTGGTATTCCTTCCAAGCTGGACTGATATATTTTTGCATTTCAACATCATCCAAAGCATCTAAACCCAACTCTTTTGCTTTCTTTAATACCTCAACTTTTTTCTCGTTAATCTGTTGTTTTTCTTGTGGTTTTGCTTCATATCGGTTTTTACAAATTCCAAACGTCTCATTCATGAGGTTGTTATTGATATGTGCAACTAAGTTTCTTGCAACGTCTGCACGTTCAGCAATGTAATATTCATGAGTATCATCATTTTTTATAATAGGATAAACAATCCTGACCACATCACCTGTACCTTTTGGAGTCCACTGAGGTGGGGTTGTTTCAAAACCGTTATACTTCGGATATTCAAAGTCATCATCTTCTCGAACTAACCAGAATTGACCGACTTTCTTAACATCACGTCCGAACCTAGATAGGATTGCATCATTTCCGTCACCTTCAATCCCCATTTCAATTTGTTTTTTCCACTTGTCACCCATCTTCACTTTTCGAATGGAGAAATACACTTCTTTAGGGCTTGCAGCTGCGTTCAACTTTAGGGAAGCGACGTTTAACAGAATTTGAGTAACGTTACTTTGGTCTAGTTCTTCAGCATTCCAAGCTAGGTTTTTAACATCTAAAACACTGTTAATTGCAGATATTGCACTTACTACACATTGTTTTGAGTATTCATCCATCTGAACACCATTTCCGACCAACTGACGTTCAATCATTGGTGCATAAGTGTCTGTAACCTTTGCTAGTGCTGTTGAAAATTCACTCATTAAACTGCCTCCCTTTGCAATTCATTTTCTACTCTTAATTGCTTGTCTTTAGCGCTAACAACTAATCTAATCACTTGAGTATTTGTAGTTATAAAACTTGTTACTGCTTCGGCATTATCTATAAAAATAGGAGCTGTAAATCCGAAGTGTTCTGATAGAGTATTTATAATATCTAGTCCAACATTAATTCTTGCTGCGTTGTTTAAACCACCAGTGTATGGCACACCTCTATATAGAGTTTCACAAACTTCATTTAACCCACCGTTAACTTGTTGTTCAAAAAGTTTAAATTGAGCATATTTGAATTTGGAATTAATCTTCTGTTCTAACAAATTAACTTTTGCTCTAGAAAATTCTTCAATGAGATATAGATCATGTTCTAATCCTTCATATTCCCCAGCTAGTTTTTCCTCTTGTTTTTTTAGTTCTTCGATCCGTTTTTCAATGAAGGTAACCTGATCAAACTTTGTTCTATCCTTCTCTAGTTCATCAACACTAATGCGCAATTTTAGAATGGACTCTTTCACTTTATTTCCAGCCCCTGTTACTGACTCTTTAAGTTCTTGAATCTCTAATTGAATTTCCGTTACATCATTTTGTTTTTGACCGTATTCAGGATCTAACTGGAATGCGCATGAGTTAGACTGCAACTCTTTTAAAGTTTGTTCTTCTTTTTCTAGCTCTAACTTAGCTTGATTTAACTGTTCGGATAAGGTTTTGTTCTCTTTTAACAACTCCTCATTTTGTTCCTTAAGCTTTATAATTTCGTCAGTTAATACTTTGCCTTTTGTTGTGATTTCAGTTAACTGCTCAGATTTACGAAGGTTAAAATCGGATAGTGCTTTTTCATGCGCAGCCTTAACTTCTTTTTCTGGCAATGTTTGTCCACACGTCGGACAATTATCATCATGCTTTTGTTCAAATTCCACTTTATTTATTTCGTGCCAACGATCCCTTATGTTGTTGACTTCATCGTCTTTAAGTTCGATTATTTCTGTATTACTATCAATCAAACTTTCTAATTTAAAAATTTTGTGCATAGCATCATTTACTGTTCTATTCAATCGAGAAACAACATTACCTTGAGCACTAACCCGATCCATTACATCAGACTGCAACCTGTTTTTTATTTCAAGCTGCTCACTTTCAATTTCTCTTAAACGCTTTTCTTTAAGTGCAATTTCTCCACCAGATTGAATGCGAAATAGTTCTTCTTCTTTTCCTTTGATCTGTTCTTTTAATTCGCTAATTTTCACCTCTATAAACTCTAAACTTAAACCGTTAGTATCTGGCATAGAACGATAAGCTTCATCGATGCGGACTGGAATATTTTCAATTTCTTTATTTAATTTTTTCTTCTGACTTTGGATCATAATTTTGTGTTCATCGATAGTCCGACTTCCTAAGATACTAGGAAGTTTAATAAGATGATCATTGTTTGAAATGACTTCTTGATCTGTCACGTCACCGCAAACTTGGAGCAGAACTTCCCTTCTCTTTTTCCAGTCAAGTTGTTCGTTGAAATAAGCAGGGTTCGTAAGGAGTTTGAATATATCTTCATCAATAATCTCTTCAATTTTCTTTTTGTATTTAGTCTTTGGAACAGGCACACTGTCTATGAAGTAATCTGTTGTATGACCTGTGAATTCTTTTTGCATGGACCCACGTTTTTTTGTCCAGTTTTCGGAATATACTTTTCTAAGAGTG
>NZ_JAVAMP010000003.1 GCF_030730905.1 Chengkuizengella axinellae
AACCGAGCACCTATTAGAACAACGAAAACAAATAGAAAACTATAAACCACATATGGTCGTATTCAAAGAGTTAGAACGGAGTTATCGTAAAAGACATGGTGAACGAATGATACCTACATGTCCGAATTGTAGTCGAGGATTTCGTTTTGAAGAGTTATCGGGTTGGGTTAATGAAAGGTTTGAAAAAGGACTTCGAGAAAAGGAGAAATCAAAAGAATAAGCGCTCATTTGGGGGTGGGAAAATGATAGAGTTATTTCCAAGTATCACTGAACAAGATAAAGAACAAACGAAATTTTACTTAAAAAAATACCCTGATATGAAAAGTTTGATGAAGGACTTTGAAAAACATGCTTCTGACATGTACCAAACAGATGTTGAAGGAGAAACAGCAAAGAAGGAAAGTAATGAGGAATACTATTCAAATAAGACCGCTAACACTGTAGTGTTTGATGAGAAGAGAAGGTTGATATACTTGGAATATAAAATACTTTCAGAAGCTATAGAAAGAGCAGTAGCCTTGATTATAGACGAAGAAGAACGGAAAGCAATGTACTATAGACACCTAAGAGGGTACAGCTACAAAGAAGCTATGAATTTCATGCCTTACACTGTTAGTTCAAAGACATTTGATCGGAGATTGATAGAAGGATTAGTTTCAGTCACTAACACATTAAAACTTTGGGGAGTATTAGAAAGAGAGTGGAAATATTGACGGTAAATTGACGGTAATTAGACGGTCAACTGACGGTTAAACCATGGTAATATTATATTATGAGATATAAAGGAAGGGCGCACATAAGCGCTCTTTTTTACATTACAGCCCATAGATAAGAGTCCAAGCAAATTGATTAGAATTTTCATAAGATAATGTGAAATGATATTTTAATTTAATGAGTTGGGAGGCGATTTTATGGGATTAGATAAAGGTCCTTTTGTTGTGGCTGATACGGTTTCAGTTGATGATCCGTATGGAGGGGAAGGCACAATTGTACTTCCCTCTAGTATAGCTACACCCGTTGCAACTATTAATTTTTGTGTGAAAAACCCACTGAAAACACAAGTATCACTCGATTCAATGGTTCAAATTGCTGTACTACCAACTTTTCCGCCAGGTAGCGCTATAGAATTTGCTGTAACATATCAAGTTATCCGAGACGATAACCAAATCATTGCATCGCTTAATGATGAAATGGACTATATCACTGCAGTTGCAAATGGAAGACATACAAACTTCCCTAATTTTCCTGTATTAGATGAAAATCCACATACTGGGATCAATACGTATGAACTTGTATGTACTAGAACTGCAGGTCAGACTTTAGTCATTTTTGCAGGTTCACGAAGTCTTAAAGCCACAGTATTCACGTTATAGAACTATAGTTTGAAAATAAGATCTTATATTTAAACGGATAACAGAAAGGACGTAGAGATACGTCTTTTTTTTGTTGGGAAAAATAATCATCCAGTTAAATGATTGATAAACAATCAAATGTATTTTATATGGCTATTGGGGTGGGGAGCCAAGGATGATAAGCAAACTAACAACTCATTATTGATATACACTCTGTTCCTGCCTAAGACAACACATTCTCATGACTACCTTTGAGAGTTAAATTAAAGGTTGTGTGTTGATCGGACCTCCTTTCTACTCTATTGTGATTCCAGCGATTAAGGAACAGATCGGGAGCGCTAGCGGTGAGCGTTAATAATCACCGTTATTTGTATTTTATAGGAGGTGTGAGAGTTTATGCATATGAAGGATTTGTGTGGATTTCATGTTGAAAATGGTGACTTTCTAGAATCTGAACTCAGTGATAAGAGTTATGAGGTAATTGAGGTTAATCATTATGGAGGATATGAAGTTGATGTTACTGTAGTGGAAGTAGATCAAGATAACAATAGGATTGGAGAAGAGTTTGAAGCTGATGCATTATTCTTTTTAAAGGTTAGTGAGATTATTCGTTAAGAAGTCCCTATTAAGATTACTCTCAACAGGGACTAATACAAACAACTTGCTTTTATATTATTCCAAATAGCAAATTAAATATAAGTATTATATGGGGTGAGTAAATGGTGGTTGAAAGGAATGAGGAAGAAAAAATGACTAAATATAAATTTTGGTTTACTAACGGGAGATTTGTAGGTGTTGAGTTGAATGATGAAGAATTTGAAGAACTGAAAAATGATTGGTGTGTTGAAGGTAAAAACAAACTAGCATTAGGAAACGTTTTGATTAATTTAGATGAGGTTTGCTACATTTCTAATGAACATAATGAGGAGGTATAGTAGATGCTCAAGAAACTATGGAACAGATTCATTAGAAGTACAACACATATGGCTACACCACATGCAAGGAACAGGAAAGAGCGTAGGCATGGGAGATCAATATAGGAGTGAATGAGAATGGATGCTTTTACTAAAGAGTTTAAACAATTAGTCGGGGAATCGGAAGAAGCGAGAAAGGAACATAACAGAATAAGCAAAGAGATTAAAGAAGGTAAAGTGTCTTTGGGGAAAAGGGTGAGAGAGAGGAGGACACGTATTAATGGCTAAGTTAACAAAACAAGATGATATATACATCAAGCAAATGGAATCATGGTTAAAGGAACAGGAAGCTTATAAAAAACAAATTAAGACTAACATTGAGACATCTAGCGAGATTGTAAGACAGAATAAAATACAACTGAAATGGGCTAACAAGAGAATAAAGGTTGCAGTAAAAGAATATAACGAGTGGAGAGTAGAAAAGGGATTGGATGAGATTGAATATAATGTTTAACTTCAAGCACTTACAGTAGTGCTTTTTATTATGTCTAAAACAATAAAAAAAGAAAGGTTGATAAGAATGACGAATGAAAAACTATATGACTTTTATGATCGATTAATTTATATGAGAGATAATGAAATGTTAAGTTCTGAATTAGTAGATAGTTATAAGTGGTTAATGCTTACTGTAGAATACCAACAAAAGAAAATAGAGGAGTTAGAACAGATTGCATTAGATGAAGAAGGTATTGCAATAGCCTTTGAAGGGTATGAGGGTAATTATCATGTTGATGATGATGAAGAACAAACAGAGTATAGATATAAAGTTGAAGATAAAGAAAGGTTTCATAAATTCATAAAAGCACATTTACTTGATCAAAAGGATTCAGATACAGGAATGTCTTGGGTTGGTTTAATGTATGACGAACTATTTGAATACCTAATTGAAGAAGCGTATTTATTTGAGTTGGTGGATGAAGGTGTTTTGGTGAAGAGTAGTATATAACGGTATCTCAAGATACTGAGTGATATCGATTATAAGAAAGGATGATGAAAGATGAAACATATTTACGTTAAATCTGTAGAGAGTTTTACTGTGACCAATAACGTCAACGGAGTTGTAGCCGAAGTAAAAGAAGGAGAAGAATTCAAGGCTACATTGTATGAAGAGACTGAGGAGTATTTCACAACGGACTCTAAGAAAAGAAGAGTGTATGTTGGTGCGGTAGATGCGGAGGGTGTTATTAATATTGAAGACTATTTTAGGTTGCTACCAGTAAGTGAAAACAAAAGAAGTTAGAAATTAATAGGAGGTATTATTGATGGATGTTATATGTTTATGGCCTATGAGAATTAATGGGGAAGAAGTGCCTATTGGCAAGAAAATTTCTTTAGATAAGGAAGAAGAGTTAATTCTAATAAAAGATGGTTACGCTGAAGAAGCAAATGAAGAGTAAACTAATGACACACTATTGTATTGATAAAGCATGCGGTTATGAAGAAACAAATCATAAGATACGGGATGGAATAAAGTGTCCTAAATGTAAAGGGCCAGTTATGAGTGTTCATCCAGATAAAAAAGAATAGAAAAAAGAAGCATGAAATGGAGGGGATATTATGAGCAAAGGAGCTTCGTTAGATTATAAGTGTAGAAGATGTGGCAAGGTAGTTAAAGATTCACATGTACCTGATGGTACATTAGCGGTTGTCTATCTTACTATTGGCGCACAGTTTCCAAAGGAATGGGGTGATACAGCGGTGAATATGATATCCTCACATCATTGTAGTGATGGGAACATAGGTGTGATAGATCTAATTGGTTGTGAGTTCGATAAATAAATGAAAACAACAAAACCATTTTATAAAAGTGCTGCATGGAAGTCTATGCGGTTATTTGTATTACAAAGAGATAGTTACTTATGTCAAAGGTGTTTAAGAATGGATAGACTCACACAAGCAAACATAGTACATCACATCAAAGAGTTAGAAGATTATCCAGAGTTAGCATTAGATCCTAATAACTTAGAGAGTGTTTGTGCAACATGTCATAACCAACTTCACCCTGAGAAAGGGGAAGGAAAGAAATTAAAAGATAGAGCAGAAATAAGATCAAGAAGAATTAAGGTGATAGAAGTGAAAGCCAATGTTGAGGAGGTATGAGGGGTGACAATGAAAGCTAAGTGTACAAACTGTGGTGATGAACTAGAACAAGAACAACCACAAAATTGGGAAGCTTATTGTAATAAGGAAGAGTGTAGGGATGCAGCTATAGAAAAGGTGATAAATCTGAGTGGATAGCCCCCCCTACCCATAAAGTTAAGAGTAAGATATCCAGAGACCGGACCCGCACATTCGTTCACACCGCAGAAGAATTTTTCATGAAAGGGGGGTAACGCAAATATGGCTGTACCCACTGCTAAGAAAATACGTGAATATTTAGGTGACTCTTATGAGGAATCAGACGAGGAGTTAATTAAACTTTATATTGAAACGCATCAGTTTTATAGGAGGTTGCAAAAGGAAGTAAAGAATGGTGATTTGATGTATGAACACACGAATAAAGCAGGTTTTCCCAACCTTATAAAAAACCCCCTTTCCATTGAACTGACTAAGACGGTGCAAACTTTGAATAACCTTTTGAAGTCTCTTGGCCTAACTCCTGCACAGCGTAAGAAAGTGGTGAACGAGGATGATGACGGATTCGACAACTTCTAATAGTTTTAGTGTTTCTATTTTAGGAAAACCGTCTGAGACACTCCTAACCAATTGGTATGCTGAACAAGTAGTAAAGGGAATAATCATAGCATCAAATAAGGTGGTTTTAGCTTGTAGAAGGCACTTGAATGACTTAAAAAGGCAAGGGAATGATGATTTTCCTTATGTTTTTGATGTAGAAAAAGGGCATAGGCCCATTAAGTTTATCGAGACTTTTTGCAAACCGTCTAAAGGGAAGTTTAAGCAAATGATTATGCAACCTTGGCAGCATTTCATTATTGGTAATTTATATGGGTGGGTTCATAAAGACACAGGGTTAAGGCGCTTTACTGAGGGCCTTATTTTTGTTGCTCGTAAAAATGGGAAATCAGGATTGGCTTCAGGATTATCAATATATGGGTGTACAAAGGATGGAGAAAGAGGGGCTGATATCTATGTTTTAGCCAACAGTATGAAACAAGCAAGAAAAACTATCTTTGATGAATGTAAAAAGATGATAAAGGCCTCTCCCAAATTAAAGAAAAGAATAAAAGCGTTGAGAGACATTATAGAATATGAACAAACTAACTCCATAATTGAACCCCAAGCATCGGATTCAGAAAAATTAGATGGTTTAAATACTCACATGGCTTTATTTGATGAAATCCATGAGTACAAAGAATACGATCTGATTAATATCATAAAAAACTCAATAGATGCTAGGGAACAACCATTATTACTTTATATAACCACTGCAGGATATCAACTTGATGGACCATTAGTTGATTATTACGAAATGGCCACAGATGTTTTAGAGGGAGTAATTAACGATGAAAGAACATTTTATTATATTGCAGAATTAGATAGTGAAAAAGAAATTGATAACCCTGAAATGTGGTACAAAGCAAACCCAAACTTAGGTGTGACATTTGATTTACAAAAACTTATTGACGCTTGGAACAAGAGAAAGAATGTGCCTAAAGAAAAATCAGATATGATTGTTAAAAGATTCAATATATTTGTGAAATCAGATGAAATGTCATTCTTAGATTTTTCCACACTTAAAAAAAACAATAAAAATCTTGATGTTGAACAGTTGAAAGGTATGACAGCAGTTGGAGGGTTTGATTTATCCGAAACTGAAGATTTTACAAGTGCATGCCTAGAAATCCCTCTCTTAGATACAGGTGAGGTTTTTGTGCTTTCTCATTCTTGGGTTCCTGAAAAGAAAGTGGAACTTAATAATGAGAAAATCCCCTACTTAGAATGGCAAAATGAAGGTCTTTTAACTATATCCAAAGGTGAGTATATCACTAAAGAAGATATATATGATTGGTTCGTTGAAAAGTCCAAGTATTTTCATATACAAAAAATAACTTATGATCCTGCTAAAGCTTACCGACTAGTAAAAGACTTGGATGCTTATGGTTTTGCAATGGAAGTAGTTAGACAAGGGGCCTTAACTCTTAGTCCGGCACTAAAGGATATAAAAGAATTATTTTTAGACGGAAAAGTTATCTTTAATAACAATAGAATGCTTAGATGGTATATCAACAACGTCAAATTGGTTGAGGATAGAAACCGAAATTGGTTGCCAACTAAACAAAATCGTTACAGGAAAATAGATGGATTTGCTGCTGTATTAAATTCTCACTCTGAAGTCATGAAATTAATGGTAGAACCTAAGGGAAGTGGAGATATAAACGTAGTATCTATGAAAGATCTAATGAATTAAGAAGGAGGTGAGGGATTGAGATGGAAAAAAAGATTTAGAAGTGCCATAAAGGGGGCTGTCGCAGGGTGGAAAGGTAAGGGGTTTGACTTTTCTAGTTGGTTTGGTCGTTCTTTTTGGGGTACAGATAACACAAAACTAGCAACAAATGAAACTATTTTTAGTGTTGTCTCGAG
This sequence comes from Chengkuizengella axinellae, assembly GCF_030730905.1. GTDB lineage: Bacteria > Bacillota > Bacilli > Paenibacillales > KCTC-33759 > Chengkuizengella > Chengkuizengella axinellae. Next base: position 6,869 of record NZ_JAVAMP010000003.1, read on the forward strand.
ATTATCAAACAGTATGGCTTCATTACCTTTAAAGCTACATCAAAATTACGACACAGTCATGAATCCATCATCAGATGTTTTGATTAATACCCCTAACGCTTACATGACTTCATTTGAATTGATTAGAAATATAGAAACAATGAGAAATGAAACTGGAAATGCCTATGCACTTATTGAACGAGATATAAGAGGGCAAGTATCGCGTATTACACCACTTATCTCAACGTATGTAGAACCTTTATTCGATAAAGATAGTGGAGAGTTGTGGTATAAGGTGATAGGTGATAATGGAACCTATTATTTTCATAATTTAGATATCTTACATTTAAAGCATATTGTCGGATCAGGGAATTTAACAGGAATAAACCCCATTAAGGTTCTAATCAACACGAGTGATTACGATAAGGCGGTACGTGAGTTTAGTTTGAATGAAATGACAAGTGCAGCACACTCTTTTATCTTGAAATACGATAGGACGGTGGATCAAGAACAGCGTAAGAGGGTTATTGAAGATTTTAAAAGGTTTTACAAGGACAATGGTGGTGTTTTATTTCAAGAACCAGGTGTTGAGATTAAAGAAATTCAAAGAAAATACATTCCTGCAGATACATTTACATCAGAAAAAATTACACGTTCTCGTGTGGCTAATGTCTATAATGTTCCAGTTACTTTTTTAAATGATACAGAGGGCCAAAGTTATTCCAGTAGTGAACAATTAATGCGTGTATTTGTGCAACTCACATTAATGCCTATTGTAAGACAGTATGAACAAGAATTTGATCGTAAATTACTAAATGAACAAGAAAGGGGAAGTGGATATTACTTCAAATTTAATGTAGGTGCTTTATTGAGAGGTGACACAGCCGCAAGAACCGCCTTATATCATAATGGTTTACGTAATGGGTGGCTTAGTAGAGATGAAGTAAGGAAATGGGAAGACTTACCCCCACGTGGAGGTAAAGCAGATGAATTATGGGTTAGTGGGGATATGTATCCTTTGGAGATGGACCCTACTCAACGTAAAGGGGGTGAGAAGATTGACGGAGAAACAAAAGAATAATGTTCCAAAGAAATTTTGGGAAATGAAGATGTCTGCTAACGATACAAGTTCAGCAGATATTTTTATTTATGGGGACATTGTTAGGTGGGTGTGGGAAGATTGGTTCCCAGAAGATGTTTCGTCTAATTCATTTAAAGATGACTTAGACGAAATCGGAGAAGTAGATGTTATTAATTTATACATTAATTCACCGGGAGGGAGTGTATTTGAGGGTATAGCGATTTATAACATGTTAAAAAGACATAATGCGAAAGTGAATGTGTATGTTGATGCGTTAGCTGCTTCAATTGCAAGTGTTATAGCGATGGCTGGAAATACAATCTATATGCCTAAAAATTCGATGCTTATGATCCATAACCCTTGGACTATTGCGAGTGGTAATGCAAAAGAATTTAGGAAACAAGCAGATGATCTTGACCGCATTGGTAACTCTAGCAAACAAACCTACTTACAAAAATCAGGGGATAAACTGACCGATGAAAAACTTCAAGAAATGCTAGATGAAGAAACATGGCTTTCTGCTGATGAAGCTTTCCAGTATGGTCTGTGTGACGTAATTGAAGAAGAAAACCAAATGGCAGCATCAATTAGTGATGAACTATTCATGCATTATAAAAATGTTCCGAAACAGTTAAAACAAAAGAAAAAATCAACATTTTCAGATTCGGAAATGGCTGAACGTAAAAGAATAGCAGAAGAAGCGAAAGCTAATTCAGAATATATTAAAACGATTTTAGGGGGAATTTAATAATGAAAACATTATATGAATTGAAGCAAAATTTAAACACAATTGGTCAACAGTTACAAAAAGTAGAAACAGAATTAGCACAAAAGGCAGTGGATCCAGCTGCAACATCTGAGGATATTCAGACGTTACAAAAATCAAAAGAAGATTTAAAAATGCGTTTTGATGTCATTAAGGAACAGCACGATACATTAGAAGCTGAAGAAAAAGCGAAAATAGCTGCTAAAAATGCTTCTAATCCTATTGATGCGACGGAACCTTCTCAGCGTAAGATGCAAGCAAAGGCGGAAATAATTCGTGCCACTATGAGTAAGCAAGCAGTGTCAAAAGATATTTTCCAAGCACTTGGAGATGACGATACAACTGGCGGAAATAAATTCTTGCCAAAAACGGTTTCAAATGAAATTCTAGTAGAACCATTTGTTAAAAATCAATTGCGTGGATTATCAAACATTACTCAGATCCCAAATTTAGAAATTCCAAAAATGAATTTTACACTAGATGATGATGATTTTATTAGCGACAAAGCTACAGCTAAGGAATTGGAAGTAGATGGGGATACTGTTTCTTTTGGTCGTAAGAAGTTTAAGGTGTTTGCAGGTGTTTCTGAAACAGTTCTTAATGGATCTGATGCTAATTTAGTATCAACAGTTGAAATGGGTTTACAATCAGGAGTAGCTGCCAAAGAAAAGAAAGTTGCTTTTGCAACAACTCCAAAAGCAGGAGAGGAACATATGTCATTCTATAAAGTAGGGATTACTGAAAAATCAGCAAGTAACATGTATGATGCTATAACAGATGCAATTGCTGATTTACATGAAGATTATCGTGAAAATGCAAGGATAGTTATGCGTTATCAAGATTATAAAAACATTATTAAAGAGCTATCAAATGGAAGTTCTACATTATTCGCAGCTCAACCTGAACAAGTTCTTGGTAAACCAGTTGTATTTTGTGATTCCGCTGTAAACCCAATTGTAGGTGATTTTAGTTACTCTCATTTCAATTATGATTTAGATGTTCTTTACGACAGGGATAAAGATGTAAAAACAGGTATTGAAAGCTTTGTTGTTACTGCGTGGTTTGATCATCAAATTAAGCTTAAAACAGCATTCCGTATTGCTAAAGTAGTTCCTGAAGTTCCTGAAGCTTAATAAAAAATAATATGTAATCAATAAAGGTGAGAATGTGATTAATTTCTCACCTTTTTCTTTTGAATAAAGGAGGGCGCAAGATGTTTGAAAGTAAAGTAATTAAAGATTTTAGAGATAAGTATTCCACAAATGTTTTTAAAAAGGGTGACACCTTTACATCTGAGAAAAAAGAAAGAATTGAAGAACTTGAAAAACTTGGTTACATCAAAACAGAAGAAAAAACAGAAACTGTTGGCCCTAAACACGTTGGAGGTGGTATGTATGAACTGCCTAACGGTGAAAAAGTGAAGGGAAAAAAAGAAGCTCAGGCTCGTTTTGAGGAAATAACTAGAGAAAATGACTGAGGTGATAGTATATGTTAGCTAGTATTGAACGCCTCAAAAAAATATTAATGATTCCTGAAAGTGATATAAGCCAAGACGAAGAACTATCAATTTTGTTATCTGCTGCATCTGAAATTATAGAAAAACGTTGTAGTAGGAAATTTAAACTACAAGAGCATAATGAAAAACATAGTGGATCTGACTGGGATCATTTATTTACAAAAAATTACCCCATTACTAACGTAGAATACGTGAAATTGGATGAAGAAGAGGTAAACGATTACGATTTAATAAACGAAGAAGGGATATTGTTTAGAGAATCTTGTTGGCCTAAAGGTCAGAGAAATATTGAAATTAAATATAATGCCGGTTATGCGGATAATATCCCTAAATCCTTAGAACAAGCCTGCTTATTTCAAGCAAAAGTATTGTATACAGAAGAATGGGGAAAGGCTTCTGAGCGTATTGGAAATCAATATTCTGTAACCTTCATGCAAGGTGATACTAATGATCTACCTCCTGTAGTGTTAGCTTTAATTGGGCCATATATAGGGAGGGCAGTTAGATGAGACATATATTTAATCAAAAATGTACTGTAAATGAATCAAATCATGCTGATAAATGGGGGAATCCAGTAGATCCTACTACAAAAACATATAGCTGCAGAATAGAAGAAGAAAAGAAAGTCATCACAAATGATCATGGTGAGGAAGTCACTTCTATAGCGGAAATTCTATTTCATGGTCAAGTAGGTATAAAAACCCATGATGAAATTGAATGGGCAGACCAAAATGGAGACAAACAAAAAAGCACCCCTGAAAAGATTAGTACTATAAAAAGTAGTTCAAGAGTCCGAATGACAGTGGTGTATGTGTAATGGATTTACAAATAGATACCACAAATCTTTTCAAAGGGTTGGATTTAACAAAGAAAAACATTCAAGAAAGAGCTATAGAAGGGATGCAAAAGGCAGCAGATGACTTGTTGAAGGAATCCAAAAAACTAGCGCCTAAGAAGTCAGGGGATTTACGTATGTCTGCAAAGGTTGAGGTTTATGTAAGAGGGGATACAGTAACAGGTGAAGTTGTTTATACAGCTACATCTAAAACAAAGTCAGGTTGGAAATATAATTATGCTCTTAAATTGCATGAAATGGGTAAATTTAAGAATCCAACCACATCTGGAACGAGTCCTAAATTTTTATCTCGTCCACTTAAAGCGAAATATGCAAAGTACATGAATGACGTTGCATCTGAGATAAGGAGGGAGACAAGCTAAATGTTTTCTATAGAATCCCTTACTGAGTACCTTGAAAACGAAGTTACTTATAATTATTTTGTGAATGATTTTCCCTCAAATTCTCCTGATTCTTCAGCTTTTTTGAGGTTTGAAGGTGGTTTTACTCCTAGCAAATGGACAAGTTTTAAAAGACCATCTTTTCAAGCGATTGTGAGAGGAGGGAAAAATGAAGGGAAAGAGACAGAGCAAAAAGCAAATGAAATATATCAGTTTTTCCATCAAAGAAAAGAATTTGAAATAGAGGGGTATCGAATTGTTATCTGTTTAGCAGATCAGTCGATACCTTTTCCAATTGGTACAGATGAAAACCATAGACCGTTATATTCGGTCAATTTTACTTTAACATTAATTTAGGAGGGGTAATATGCCAACAGATAAAGATACTGTCCATATTGGACCATGTAAGGTCACATTTGATATTGGAGGCGACACACCATTTGTGATTGATAAAACTGCAGGTCCAGTGAAGTTTACCTATGAAGAGACAACTAAAGAAATAAAGGTTACTCAAACAGGCGATACACCTATTGATGAGATTGTAATAGGAAGAAATGTGATGGCCGAAGTTCCGATGACTAGGAGAGATTTGGATGCCTTACTATTAGTTATACCAGGATCTGAAAAAGTGGGTGATGCTAGGGTTGATGTGTATGCAAATAAAGTAGTTAGTTTGTTAGATTATGCGAATACAGTTACGATTGAACCATTATCCGAAAAAGCAACAACTGATGATACCATTACGATTTATAATGCTGCACCTAGAGCTAAACTAAATTACACATACGATTATAATAATGAACAAATTACAGATGTAACATTCAAGGGTTATCCGGATGCAGACGGAAAACTTGTAGGTTTTGGTGATCCAACAGCAGTTTAATAACGAGGTGGGGAGAAATCCCCATCTTTTTTTAATGGGGAGGTAATAAAGTGAAATTCAATTTCAAAAAAGACACAGTGAAGCTAGGAAACAAGAATGTTGAAATACCAAAGCTTACGATCGCAAAGTGGAAGTTGCTTTTTGATAATATCCAAGCATTACCGCAAATCATATTAAATATTTTGGCGGTGAAAGACACAAAAGATTTTTCTTCTACTTTGATAGTTGGTACAGGAATGGCTATTGATGAAATAGTTGGAATGGTGGCAGTAATCACAGGCTTAGATGTTGAGTACATTGAGGAGAATGCAGATATAAACGAACTAAGTACATTTATTTATAAAACGATAAAGAAAAACGATTTACAGGAAAGTGTAAAAAACTTCCGAGCCGTCCTAGGAAGTATGAAGCAAGAGAAGCAGGAAACCGAGGGCGGCAAATCACACTTGATGAATGGCTCCACTACTGTACAGTAAGGTTGAATATTACCCAAAAGCAACTAGAAGATGATTACTATATGATCGATTTACACCACATTTTATTGCACTTAGAAAAACAAGAAGCAGTAAATACAATGAAACAAATAAAAATTAATTCAATTCCATATATGGAAAAACAAAATGCAGAACGATTTATACAAAGTTTGAATGAAACGGCAGGCATAAATGAGATAGAAGAACAACAAGATTTTGACAGATCTGCTTTTGATAGATTTAAGCAAAAGTTTGGGGGTGGGTAAATGGCAACAGACGTTGGAGCGATAAAAGCAAAACTAGAATTGGATGCACAGAATTTTAAAACTGGTATTGAAAAGTCCAAGACAGAAATGAAAACAATGTCTGAGGAAGTGAAGAAGTCTAGAAGAGATTTTCAACAGCTTTCTAAATCTTTAATGGACGTTGGTTTAGGTGGTCGAGAAGTTCGCAAAATCCAAACAGAATTAAGAACAACAAACCCTCAAATTCTTGAAAAGCAATTAAAACTTGTTGAAGCTCAACTAAGAAGAGTTGGGGCAGACAGTAAACAAATAGAAAAAGTTAAGCGTGAAATCATGGACACGCAAAAAGAGACAAAGAAAACAGAAGAACGTTTCAGAGGGTTAGAAACAGCATTAGCAGCAATGGGGACTGGATATGCATTACAAGGGATGTTGAGGGTAATAAACACCTTATCCAATGAAGCAGCACAATTAGCTGTCAGTTACGAAGGTTTAATTGAAGTAAGTAAGGCTCTTAACCATGATACAGATACCGTAACAAATGCTATGGATGATTTGGTTGCTAGAGGATTTATGAGTGTACAAGAAGCATCTGACGCTCTTAAAACAGCCCTTGCAACAGGCTATACATTAGATGAATCTATTAACTTAATTAATGCTCTTAGTGATGCTGCTGCCTATAATAGAGAATCCCATTTTGCATGGGGTGAAGCAGTAGTGCAAGCAATTCGAGGTATTAAAAGTGGTAACAGTACGTTGACAGATGCAGCAGGGATAACAACAAATCTAAGTGTTATGTATGATAGGTATGCAAAGACTATAGGAAAGTCGGCAGCCACATTAACCGATGCAGAAAAAGCTCAAGCGGCATATAACGGAATGCTAGAGGATGGGGCGTTATTTGCAGGGAATGCAGATAAAGCTATGGAAGGTTATGCCGGATCACAGGCAACATTTAATCAATCACTAGCAATGGCTAGGGCAGAGTTGGGCGAAGCCTATATGCCTGTTTTACAAGACATCATGGAAACATTAAAACCAATAATCAAATCCTTTTCAGAATGGACAAGTGAAAATAAAGCAACTATAGCTTCATTAACAGCAGGGGTTGTAACCGTAACAGCATTAACAGCAGCTTTAACAGGATTGGTAACTGTAGTGGCTATACTTAGAGCAGCATTTATATCATTGAACATTGCTATGGGGCCAATAGGGTGGACGATTGCAGCAATATCATTTCTTGGAATAACAGCAGGAACATTAGCTTATAAATCTGCAGCAGATGATACTAGTGAATCAGTTTGGAAATTTGCTAAGAGTCAAGAGGAGCTTAATCAAAAGTTAAAGGAATCACCTTTAAATAACTCTGCTCAAAATGTTAAAGCTATGCAAGAGGACATAGAAACCATAAATAAATTACTGGAAGAACGAGCAGGATTAGAATCTGAAATTGCTAAAGAAGAATCTAAGTTGATCGACCAAAGAAATTTAGAAGTCATAGGTGATGCTTATGAGCAAATAGAGGAATTAGATGGACTCTTATCTGAGTTAGGAATTGACACTCCCGATGAAGCACAGAAAACGGTTGAGAGGTTAACTAAGGCAGTAGAGGATTCTGTTCATGCGATACTAGAGCTAAAGGGTGCAGAGATTCAACAAACAGCTTCACAAGCACGTCACGTGGATGAAATGAAGAATCTAATCTCTACATATGATGAACTAACCGAAAAAGAGAGCCTTTCCTCAGATCAGAAACAGGAACTTAGAAGCGTTGTTGAACAACTTAAAGATGAGTATCCAACGCTTTTGGCTCAATTAGATGAAGAGGGAAAACTACACATCACCAATAAAGACGCTATTGATGAATTGGTTGATGCTGAGGAAACTATGTTCAAAAAGAAAAGCGAAGGACTACTAAATGAGCTAGAAGTAATGAGAACCACGACTAATGAAAAATTGAAGTTAATCCGCAAGCAAATATTTGCTAATCAGCTTCTTTTAGAATCTCAGCCTACTACTAGTGATGGATTGAACCTAGTCTTAGGATTACAACAAGATCAATTATCACCCGAAGATCGAGATAATATTCTCATACAACAGCAAAAGTTAAAAGCTGAGAAAGATGAAGTTTTAAATGCTTTAGCTGAAATTGATAAGACTATATATTCCATTAATTCAGAGGATTATTTAAAACTACCTGAAGAAGATAAAAAGGAAACTAAGAAAACAGCAGGTAAATCCCAAAGTGAAATTGAAGCAGATCTCAGAGCTAGTAACTTTCAATCTTCACTTTCTACGACTAGGTACGTTTCTGAAATGTATAATCAAACGGAAGAACAGCAGATCGAAGCACTGGAAAAATTAAAGACTAACCATGCGAAATACCTCAGTGAAAATATAGATGATGAGAGAATGATTGATCTTGAAATTAAACGACTAAAAGATGAATCGTATGAAGAAAGTTTTAGAAACTCAGTCCAATGGATTGAACGTGAAACTTATTTTAAACGCTTATCTCTTGATGAACAACTTGCAGCATGGCAACGTGTGATGGAACGATACGAACAAGGAACAGAGGAACGTGAACAAGCCGAGAGAGAACTGTTTAGGGTAGAGCAAGAGATTAACGATGAACGCATAAGAGAAGCCGAAGAAGTCGAGAGAGAACGTGTAAAAACAATAGAAGATTCAACGGATCAAGTCTTACGAAACATCCGAAAACAAGAGCAAGCTGAACTGGATGCCATTGATCGTAAAAGAGACAAAATCAACGATTATTATGATGAAGTCTTTAACGAAATGGACGAGGAAGAATACGAATATGAGAGAAAGAACCTTGTTGATGAAATAGAGAAATATTCACAATCTACATCTAAAGAAGGTATGGAGAAATATGCTGATTTAAAGGAACAGTTGAGAAAGCTTGACCTAGATGAAGAAAAGCGACTCCTTAGATTAGAACGTGATGAAAAACTCGATAGCCTAGATGATCAACGTAGAGATGTTGAACGTCATTATGATGATTTAGAAGATGCTTTTTTACGTTATGTGGATGATATCAAAAACGGTGAAGTTGATTTGCAGGACGACAGGCTAGATATATATGCAGACGGTAATAAAAACATCTTAGATGATTTAGAGGATTTTGTAAAAGAATATAATGATACTCTTAGAGACTTAGAAGATACTCCTTCTAAACCATCAAGTAGTAAAGACGATGATGATTGGGACCATTACGAGGATAAATACGGTCCAGTTCGAGATACTCCGCGAAATCCACGAACAAACCCTAAAAAGGGTGGTGGTAAGAAGTATCATACTGGAGGTATTGGCGGTATTCAAAATTTTAGATTTGGCGATAGATTATTGCCTAACGAATTGCACGCTATAATCGAACAGGGTGAAACGATTCTACAGCCAAAACAAGTATCACAATTAGTGAACACACTTGGAGATAAACAAGCATCAAAGACGGTTAACAACTATTATGATTCTCTAATAAGACACGACGGTGATGTAAAACTAGAGGATCAAGCAGACATACAAACCTATTTCAACGAACAACAACTTGCAGCACAACGGTTAAAAGCAGGTGGTGATAGATAATGAGATACTACGAAAACGGAGGGGGAACGATTGGAGGCGTTCCCTTTAAAAACTTAGGTTTAAAGCTAACCAAAGCTAATATCCCACTATTACCAGAGATCAAATCGACTGAGGAAGAAATACCAGGACTTGAAGGAGTTATTGATTTAGAAACTAAATACGGAGCTAGATTAATTGAATTAACATTTATATTAGTTGAAACGGATGAAGTATTATATCAAGTTGCTCTCCAAAACATAGCCAAAGTCATGAATATAAAAATCGGTTTGCAGCCTCTTGTATTGGATCGAGCAGGAGGAAAACGGTGGATGGTGAAGGTTAACGGAAACATACCGATTGAGAAACTAGCACAGATGGGAGAGTTCACCGTCCCATTTAAAGCACCTTTCCCATTTGCCGAGAGTGTGACAGATACGATGGAAGAAATAGACCTAAACGATGGGTATATGTTAGGCATGAATTATCGACTAGATATGAGTCCTGAGAGTTATATCTTTGATGTTATCGATTCTAACACCTTTGATGTATTCCATGCAGGGAATCATGAGGTTGATCCAGTTATAAAGATATCAGGAACAGGTAGTGAAATCACACTTACAAATGATACAACAGCGCAGGGGTTACATTGGTCTGGAACTCTCAATGGTACTTTAGAAATTGATTGTAAAAAGAAAAGAATCAAGTTTAATGATCAAAATGCATTTTATGATTTTAGCGGAACTTATCCGAAACTGATCGAGGGTGACAATAGCATAACTATTACAGGAACTTCACTCAATTGTGAGGTTTCTTTTATTTTTAGGCACACTTACCTTTATTAAGGAGGGGATAACTTGGCATATAAAACAATCAGTAATAAGTTGAACATTCAATTTGCTGAAGATATCAATGAAAACTTTGAACAAGTGGATCAAGATATAAAAAATTTGAAAAACCAACATGAAGGTGATAAACAAGAAGCAGATAACAAACAAACCGAACTTGATAACCGCCTTACTATTAGTCAAAGCAGTTTTGAATCAGAAATAAATCAATCTATTGAAAACCAACAATCAAGCTTAAATGAACGCATGACCGAAGTTGAACAAAAAGCAGCAGCTGATCAAACTGAATTAGATGAAAAGTTGACTGAAAGATTAGAAAATCACGAAAACAGCACAACAGCTCATAAAGCAGAAGATATTGAGTATAGCGGTTCAGTAACAGGAGCCGATGATGTAAAAAAAGCTTTAGAGTGGCTAAAAACACAAACAGACAACGTTATAGCTCAAGGTGGAAATGATAATACAGAAGTTGTTGATTTAAGACTTGGGGCAGATAATCAAGTCAGAGAGACAGCAGGAAATCTATCTCGTGAAATCCATCAAAAAACGATTGAACATGATGCACAAATCCCTGCTATTGCTCATGCAAAAGCCGAAATAGTGAGAAACTCAACTCACTCAGGTTTCTTGAATTTAAGCGATTTTGATTTAAGCGAACCAAATAAAATTAAGATTTTAAAGGATGAGGTTGCTTACGTAAATGGTTATGAAATTAAGATCCCAAAAGATACAGTCATAGAACTAGAAGAAGCACCAACAGAGGGATCAAGGGATGATCTTATATTTTTAGAAGCTTGGTTTGAAAATCAGTATGAATTGAGTTGGAGAATTAGAACGGTTGCAGGGGTGGATTTTAAGACTTATCCATCAGGTCTTGGAAGATACAATACAACTGTTCTAGTGCAGGGATCAAATTCAAGTGTGGTAAATTTTAATGCGGATTACTATAACTATTTTTACACTCCCCACGATTCAGAAATAACAGGTAATACAGGAAAAAATGCTCTTGCAGTAGATAAAGGCATATACGTTGCGGGTGATGGGACACAAGAATCAAAAGGCCTACTCCAAACAGCAGACGGTTATGTCTATGCTATCCCTATGTTTCGTATAAAACGTCGAAGCAGCGGTGGATATAGCGTTGAGAATGTGAATGGGGCTAGGGAGTATGTGCGTTTTTCAGTACAATATGGAGAATATGACACAGGGGACACACAAACAATTATAGTTCATACGAATGTAGAGAAATTGAAAGTTGGAGATAAGTTAAATTTTAGGGATGGGGACAAAACCTTTTTTACGATATTAGAAATAAACGGTTCTGATGTAACTGTATTCGTAAATGAAGGAACATACACAGCAGGGTCACCAACTCTTACTGATAACTTTAATACGATACCAGATCGTCCAGACAACTTATATTACAACATCATAGATCAACGTGACATCATAGACCTAAGACACAAAGTTAGCTTAATAGGTGTAGATTACAATAAAGTCATGAACGAAGAATTTAACCGTTTATTGAGTGGGGAAAACGGGAATGTTGAGATGGTTAAAGAGTATTTTGGATTGCAGAAAGCACCGAGTTATGCTGAGGTACAGCAAGATAGTTATCCTTATGTGGTTGAGAATTTAGCACCACCAATGACCGATGTTAACTATGGTAATACTAGCTTTGGTTCAGGAAGTAATTTAGAAAATACGTGGATTGATGGAAGATTGAGGGTTTGGAATAACGATCAAAGTTATTATGGAAGAGGATTTAAAATTCCAATAACAGCAGGAAAGGAATACACATTTTCGGCAAAAAGCAACCATAATGGAAGAACTCCTAAAATAAGCTTACACAATGAACCTACTGACTTAAATAACAATTTGTATGCCAATAAACAGGTTCCTTCTGAATGGAGCTATACATTTACAGCGGTAAGTGACTATTTATATGTTCTATTCAAACAATCTTCATCTAATCGTGATGACTTCGTTGAATTTTGGGATATTCAAATTACAAAAGGTAATCAACCTAATCCAATATTTGTTCCAAGTGGCAAATGGTATCTACCATACGATTACGCAAATCAAGATACTAACACACGTTTTGATCTAACAGACCAAAAACGTACCCTTTCCGATGCTCAAACCTCTCAAAAAGTGTCGGATAAAATAGAAGTTTTATCCAACGAGCATTTACCTCATATTGAGGTTATGCAAAGCGTTGAAGGTGTTTGGACAGCAGGAGATACGATTACGGTTAAATGCAAAGATGGGATAGTGAGTGGTGTGATAGATGAAGATACTGCTTTAGCAAAACTCTTAGAAACACCTTCTAACACAACAATAATTGTCGATGATGTCAGTAAATTAACTGTTGGAGATAAGATAAAAGCTTATACTTTTGGGTGGTCTACTCCTAGTGCAGATGTAAGCATTGTTTCTATTGATTCTAATACAAATACAGTAACAATTAGTTCTTCGTTAATCGGATGGCTTAGTTCTTCTGATAGAACTTATATAATAGAAACCACAGCAGACACATCAACACCAAACGTCAAAGCTGACGGAATAAACGGAACATGGTCAGATTTAGCAACAAGTGAAGCAACATACACCATAGACACAGTACCAGCGGACAACACAGCAGATATTTTGATTGAGTACAGTGTTAACTATGCAGGAGGACAAGGAATTGAACATGTACCAACACAAGTTTTACAAGGTGAAGTGAATGGACAGAAGTTAGTTAAAAATGATGATGATGGGATTGTGACGATTAGGGCTAATTTTGAGGGGAAAAATCAAGGCGATACAGACTTAAATCCTCATAAAGCATATAGAGGTGGTGAAATTCACCTTAAATCTCCCGATCAATTTACTGCTGAAATGCCTACTAACGATAGTTGGGCAGGGTATAATAACTTATTACAACTAAATTCAAATACAGCAAATACACAATATTCTTCAGATGGGGAAATTCCACAACAACTGTTCTCCTTCAACATCCTCCGAGCCATCCAAGATAAACTAGGTGAAGGATTTTTTGAAGGTTGCGTGACGATTGAGGATAAGGTGCAGAGGGCAAAGGATGGAATTTATAAATTCAGTATAGAATGGTACGGCTATGGTGAAAATCCTAACGGTAATACAGCAAACCTAAAAATGTTCAGAACGGATACAAACGATTATAATTCAGCTTTAGCGACACATTCATCCAGTATAGTTTCTATGCTCAATATAGGTATTGTGGAAACTAATTCAACAAATAAAATATCTAATGCTATAGATCAAAACGGTTTTGTCCACTTCCTAGCCTACACTGATCCAAGTGACGGAGTAACCCCAAGCACCATTTACACTGATTACGTAGAGTTAGAATTACAAATTGATGTATCAGAACTTGGATATGATGTGTTAGTTCCTGAAGAACCGTTTCCAGTGTTGAGTGAGAATTTATTGACTCAGAATCAAGCGTTTCCTGTGGATTTGGATGGATTCTCTACAAATTATGCTCAGAATATTACCATTGACTCACTTGGAATATTGAAAGTTGAAACTAATGATACGCTTAGTTATGGGGGAACACAAACGGACTACTATAAGGTTGAACCAAACACGTATTACACAGCATCTGTATGGCTTAAAGGGGATTCAACAAAAGTTAACTTAGCACTTGCTTTTTACAACGATTCACACATTAGCAGTTATAATGGAGACATGTACGATTTAAACGCTGAATGGACACAGTACGTATTTTCAGCGTTGAGTCCAAATGATACAACTAGACTTAGGTTTGATATTTTAGGACGAGAAAAACAATCAACAACTATGTACCTCAAAAACCTAAAACTAGAAAAAGGCATCAATCCTAACCCAACATGGACACCAGGACGAAAATCTAAACAGACGTTAAACTATCTCGGTAAAACAATTAGGGATAACCAAACGATACCTCACAAGTTATACTCAAAAAGTGTAGCAGACATATCAACGCTTACACCACAAGACTTTTCAGATGCTGATGAAGTATCACAATTTGACTATGACAACATAGGCAAGCAAAACGGTGTACTATTGTCAAAGTCAACAAATATAACTGGTGAAACAATGTGCTTGATTGCTGAGTTTGATTTATCAAAAGATAATCTATCACTTAGCAACCTAAAAGAATTACTCCGTAAAATCACCGTTTTATCGGTTGCCAGTGGTGAAGGTGATAATGATGGATTAACTTATGGGTTAACAATGAGTATTTGGGATAGTATAGCTGAGGAATGGTGGGTAGGAACTAACAAAACTAATTCAGATAATTTACCGTCTACAATTTCACAAAGTCTTAATAGAGTGGATGATGATGGATCTAGTTTTTACAATGTATATCGTAAAATTACCAACAATCAAAAAGTTTACATCTTAGTCCATAGCACTCACCCAGCATCAGCAGATAATGACAGCATCGTATACACCGACTATATCAAACTAGATGTTGAACTATCTGAGGAAGTGGACTATCAAAAAGCTAATGTAATCAAAGTCCGTAAGGAAACCAAAGAAATTAAAATGGAATATCCGATTACAAGCCACAGAACAGGCGTGACCGACAATGTGGCTCTTTGGTATGAGTATGTTCCGTATGTAGGGTTAGATACTAAAGAGGGGAAAGTATTAGCTACTTCAGACTTTGTACTAGTGACTAATAGAGGTACAGGCTTATATGTAGAAGATGAAATAAACTTCTCTGATAATGGGAATATAATAACTACCTACTTACCTAAAGGCAGTGATATTAGCGATCATTTATTTTTGAATGAAATCATTAAATTAACTAGTCCGACATCTGGAACAAGTGGTCTTATGCCTACTGTAATGCTACCTATTATAAATTCATATAGATTATCAAACAATGCTTTCATAGGAGATACAACCAAAGACTTACCATCTGTATACACTGAAGATTTGGCATCTGCTATTCCGCATTTGGGGGTACTATATGGACTAGTTAATATAGAAGGGGAAATCTATCTTCGTATTAAAACAAATTATAGAACCGATACAATTGTTATAACAGGGGCATCAAGCTCAGAATCTGATACAGCAGATTACAAAGTTAAAGGCAACATCTTAATCAAGGAGGTGTAAAGTTGGATAAAGTAATCATAAGCAGATCAACTAAAAAGGTTGTGGCTCTGAATAGGAGTCCACAGCCTTTTGAATATGCAGTCGAAAATGTTTATACCGAAGGTGCAACGAAAACAATCCATCATAACGAACAGCATCAGAAGTTTGACGATGAAGGTAATACGTTATATCTCCTTCCTCAACCGCAAATAGAAATCAATGAAACATTCACAAAAACAATAGAAACTACTGAAATTACAGACGATCCAGTTATGACGATTCAAACGGTTCAAATACCTAAACTTGACGATGATGGCAACCAAAAAACATATGAAAAGACGGTTAGAGGTGAAACTGTTGAAGTCACCGAGGATCCAGTAATTGATCGAATCTATAATGAAGAAACCGAAGAATACGAAGAGATTCACAAAACAGATGAGGATGGAAATTCCCTCTATTGGGGGCAAGTACCTACTGGTCAAATGATTCCTATGTTTACAACCCAACAAGTCGAAGTCCATAAGTCGGATGAAGCAGGAAACCAACTCTATTACAAAACATTTGAGGAAATTACTACAACCTATGAAGATCAACCACCCCTTGAAATTATAGAGGATCATGAAGAATGGACAGAAGAACTAGAACTTGCCTTTGAAGAAAAACAGGTTCCAGAAGTAGTAAGCTTTAAAACTCATATGACTGAGTTTGATGAAAATGACATATTTGAAATTCAATCAAGACCTGTACCAAAAAGTGAAACTGATATTTTAGGTGAGCAGATCGTGGAAAAGGACATTCAAATTATGCAGGTAGAAAGTTTGAATCAAACACTAGGACAGCAGATTGTTGAACTTGATATTAGATTGATGCAAGGAGGGCTATAATGACTAACTTTGAACGAGTAAAAATGTACTTTGAGAAAGGTTGGGCGACAATCCAACAAGTGAAGCTTTATGTACAGTTTGAGAGGATTACTGAAACTGAGTTTTTAGAGATTACTGGAGAAGAATACGTTGAGTAATCATCCAATAAAACACAGAATTTATGGGATAAAAAGTGAGGTGAGTAAATGGATAGTGATAAATACTTAATTGTGCTTGATAGACAAGAGAAGCCTTTAGGTTACTTAACAAAAGCAATAAATGTAGAAGTGAGGGAGCGCCTTAATCAAGAGGTGCTTCTTTCTTTTGAAATCCCACTAGATGATGATGAAACAAACCATCTTGAACATGAAGGGTATATCACTTGTGAAAGTAAAAAATACATTATAAAAAGTATTGAGCCATCATCTAATCAATCAACTAGATATCAAGTGCAATGTACACATGTATATATCGAGATGCTTGATGAATACATTGACCGAACAATTGAGTTAATACCCGGCACTTGCCAAGAAGCAGCTGAAGAAATATTACTAGATTCTGAGTTTACTCTTAGTCATGTTGACGTATCTGGATCAAAAGATATTGAAATCTCTGAAATATCCGTTTTAAAGGCGTTACAAAACATTCGTGAAAAATGGGACTGTGATCTATGGTTTAATAATCGGAATGTTTATTTAGGTAAAAAAGGGATAAATAAAGGGGTTGAAATCCGATATGGCAAAAATCTGAAAGCTCTTAGGAGTCCATCATCTTCAAACGATGTCATTACAAGACTCTATATTTATGGTCAAGATGGATTAACGATTGAGAGTGAAAATAACGGTCTGAAGTACATTGATTCACCTAATATCGGTTTGTACCGTAAACCAAAAATAGCAAGCGTTAAGTTAAACGATATTACCGATCCAGTAGAGTTGCTAGAAGAAGGGGCGAAGTATTTAAGGAAACATGACACGATCCAAGTTTCATATCAAGTTGATTTTGTTGAACTAGCCAAGCAAGGATATGAAGGTGAGGACATCGAGTTAGGGGATGAATTGACACTCACTCATTTACCACTTAATTTACAAACCATAGGGGCGAGAGTTGTTGAATATGTCCGTTATCCATTTGCACCTAAGCTTGGGTATATCACTTTATCATCATTCGTAGAGAGCACCATTGATGACTATGTGAGTTTGAAAAAAAGACAGGGAAGTTTTGAGGAATATTCGGATAAAAGGAATGTTGAATACTCAGAGACAAAGAAGAAAGTTGATAATGGCGAAATCTATATCAAAGATAAATATGGTCAAGTTGTGGTTAATGAAGAAGGTTTAAATTTAGAGGAAATTGCAGGCTTTGGTATTATCCAAGGTGGAACAATTAGCATAGAAAACAGGAGTCAGGAACCTGTAATTACTACCACAGTAACATCTACTAATAACAACGTGTTTAATGATGAAATCTTAACTCTGGCAGATACAAGTGGATTACCTGAGTCTTATAGTGGAAAGGATTATTTCATTAGAATACCAATCGATGAAGATTTCTATATTGAACCACATGATCGTGTATTTAGTGGAGGGATTATTGGTAGACTGACAGAGAATTTTTTTGTTACGTGGACGGGGAAGAATGGAAATAAACTGACTGGAGCAAAAATTTACTGGCAAAGCATATTTGATTCAAGCCATACACTGAGATTGACTAGAATACGTTCAGGACTTACATTTAGTAAATTCGTAAGACCAAGAGCTGATGTTGTTGTTTCAGATATGGCTGTTATTATGCCTAATCAATCTAAACATGTTATACAGGGGAAAAGGTTTGATAATCAATTATTTGGTTGTGGCATGTATGATTTTGATGGTTGGGAGTATAGAAAGCTATACGTTAATTCTGATTTAGAAATTAAATATGAATCAGAGGGAACCAGTGGCGGTGGATTGGAATACCCATCAAATCCTCCTGACGGTTCTCTTAGATTAGGGTATATGCTAGTAGGATATGGTTTTGAATCTCCTGACGGTGATCTAAGTATTGAAAAAACATATAATTCAGATGGAAGTCCCGCATTCAAAGAACGCATATACCATGATAATAGGTATAGGGATGAAAGGCTTATTAGAGCAAGTGACAACGAATTAGCTTTTGGTGGAACTCCTTATGGTAGCGAGATTATTAATGTGAACACTTCAAACTATCAGACATATTATATAAATCTTGGAAAAGGAAAAAGAAGCGCTAGTGTATCAATCACTAGAACTGATGGTTCAGAGTTTGATAATTATTCGTATGGTGCTAATTTAGTCATAGGACGGAAGGCGGCAAATAACGCAGATAATCTAGGGCGTTCTATATGGGGTACTTACGTTGATTCAAGCGGAAACGCTGGACAAGTCACTGGAAGGAGGCAGGATAACTATACACAGTATATCCTTGATTCGAAAGTGTTCGGTAAAAGTTACACGTATTTATATGATGCTGACTTAATGCCGCACCCTGAAGAACCAGAGACTATATCATTGAAACTTACGTTTTACAATCGTTCTTCATCAAGCACAGAAAACTTTGATTTAAAAATAACTTGGCATGCTTTATAGTAAAAATATGCTATAATATAGCTAAAAAAGGAAGGTGTGTTATTTGGAAGCTAAAAGCATTAATAGAATTGAAGTTTACAAGCAAAATACACTTTTACCTACATTTATAAAGTTATTTTTTTGTGCAGTTTGTTTACTAGGTTCATTTATTTTTCTTTTTCTTTTCTTTCCATTAGGTATTATAGGTTTCTTTTGCTCATTTGTTCCTTTTGCAATTCCAACAACAGCAGGAAATTATCAGTGTTCAGTTTGTGGGGAGAGAAATAATGTTCTTTCACGTGCAAAAAATATGAATTGTTCAAGATGCAAAGATTTTGTTGTTATCGATTGGGTTTAAATTATAAAAAATTAAATATTAAAACACTTCTCAAATTGAGGGGTGTTTTTTATTTGGGGGTGGATGAAAAAGTGGAGAGTACAATATTTAAAACTATAATAGCAACTCTTGGCTCTATAGGTTCTTATTTGTTTGGGGGATTAGATACATTACTTGAAGTTTTAGTTATTTTTGTATTGATTGATTTTTTATCTGGTCTTATAGCAGGAGGACTTGAAGGGGGACTAAAAAGTAAAAAAGGATTTAAAGGAATTGCTAGAAAGATCATGATATTTATTATGGTTGCAGCTGCACATCTAACAGATAGGGCAATAGGGGATCAACATTTAATACGTGATGCTGCTATCTTTTTATATTTAGGAAATGAGCTACTTTCTATAGTTGAAAATGCTGGACGGATAGGGATACCTGTTCCGTCCATTCTAATGAATGCAGTTGAGATTTTTAAAAACAAGAGTGGAAAGGAGGAAAAATAGTGACTTTTAAAAATAAATATTCAATTCATAAAAAATACCTCACTAGTAGCACAAAAAGAAGATCAGGAATCAAGATGCCGAAAGTGGGGTTTATTGTTGCTCATGATACAGGAAATGACGGATCAACAGCATTACAAAACATTTCTTATTACGAGAATACCAACAACGTCATGAGTGCTTCTGCACATATTTTTGTAGATGATACAGGGATATATGAATGTATTCCGTTGTTAACTGGAACACCAGAAAAAGCATGGCATGTGCTATATGAGAAACCTTTAGACAATCAATTGTTTGGGGATGATGCAAATGATATAGCTGCAGGAGTGGAACTTTGTTACTCACATCTAAGAGGGGGTATAAATAATGAAGAGTCATATAAACGCTATGTGTGGGTATTAGCTTTTATTTGCAACAAATTTGGACTAGATCCGACTACTAGTATAATAGGACACCATATTTTAGACCCTCAAAGGAAAACAGACCCACAAAACGCCTTATCTAAAATGGGGAAATCATATAACCAGTTATTACAAGATGTAGTCAAAGAATACTATGATTGTTTACCGAAGGAGGAAGTAATCATGAAATTAAAACAATGGCAAATAGAAATGGCTCACCAATCTATTGAAAACTTAAATGAAAAAGACTTGATTGATGAAGTTGATAAATGGAAAGAAAAAGTGAAGGACAAGCCTCAAGAGGTTTTGAATGACTTACCTTGGTTAATTTTCGTTTTGTTAGATCGATTATCAAATAAAACATTGGAAGGTGGAAATTAATTATGGATTTTCAAGTATACGATATTGCAATTGTACCGATTATAGTCGCATTAGTTCAGTTAGCAAAACAAATAGGTTTAAGTGTTAAGTATCAACCAGTATTATCCTTAATCTTAGGTGTAGTTACTGGTATTGTTTATGTAGCTCCATCTGATCCAAAACAAGCTATTTTAGTTGGTATTGTTATGGGTTTAGCCGCTAGTGGATTATGGAGTGGTGCTAAGAATATAGTACAGAAGTAAGTTTGTTCCCCACTGGCTTTAGGTAGCTGGTGGGGAAAATGGGATTATGATTCACCTTATAGATGAAAAAACAAAATAAATCCGCTATTTTCAGTGTCAATGTGTAAAATGACCTAATATAATAAAAGTGAGATCACTTCTAAGCGTTTATTTTCTTACACCTACGGAAAAGCTTCTCCATATAAGGAGGAGCTTTGTTTTATTTGTTTGAATAGGAATTTCAACCTCTTTATAAGGATGCAATTTTATTACAATATAATGCTGTTTTTTGCAAGTGGAAGAAATACCATCCTCATTCATAAGGACGGTATTTCTTCCTTAACTCCTCTAATTCCTTTTTTCGTTCCTCCAAGTGCTTCCTAAAAAATAGGGAACCCGATCTACTTGATTTGACCGGGTTAAGTTTCCCATTCTTGACTGATTGATTTATTGCCTGATTAGTACATCCCAAAAACTCTGCAGCTTCATTTACATATAGAAAGTTATCCTTCACAAATTCAAGTAGTTCTTCCTCTGAATTAAATTCGTATTTCAATATGTCACTTCCTCATTAGATACAGTTTATAGCCTGATGTGATGATCCATAAACCAACCGTAGATACGACAATGTAGTCTAACCATCTAGTGAAATCTATGCTGCTTAATACGGTGATAAACAAGATAAAGAACAATACATCAGTAGAATTGAATTTTTTCATAATTTTAGGCGGTTGTGATATACTTATATTAGGTGGGGAGGTTTCCCTCCCCTGTGGGTTAAGCGTCTCTCTGCTCAGGGGCGCTTTTTCTTTTTGTGCTCTTTTATGTCTAGTATAATCTTGTATGTACCGAGCACCGATGCGATGATTATAACTATATCTTTTATAAGTTCAACCACCGTCTATCCTCCTTTCCTCTTGATAATACTATTATAACACATCTATTTATAATTAACAATAGTTATTTGAGAATAATGTCCGATGGAATAGAAAATGGAATAATTTCAGGTTGATTTTGACAAAGAAAAAACCACTAACTTAAAAAGTCAGTGGTTCGGCTTCATCCCTAGTGAAACCATTTTCCATAAACAGCATACTAGTTTTGTCGGTGGTATGCAGTACAATACTAGTATATCAAATTTCTAATATTTTACAAATTGCAAAAGTCTTGTTTCTTACTAAGCTTCTTTTTACACATACATTTCCCCTTTCATAAATCCCAAAAATGATATGGCTTTTTATTCGGATCAGATACATTAACTACTCTCATTACCTTCTTTTTAATTGAAGTACCAGGAATGTAATCATCATTGGCACATATTTTACTTACTGTTTCTCTACTCACTTTTGAGATTTTAGCAAATTCAATTTGACTGTATGGCGATGAATCAAGCCACTTACCAAACTTTGTCCGATACTTACCTAATCCCCACATTTCTTAAAACTCCCTTTTAATTGTTTTTCTTCTTATCAAGCATTTTGGACAACCTTCAAAAAAAATATACTAGTTTGCCCAAAATTTTTGGCAACTTGGACAAGCAGCAGTACATAAGTATTAACCAAGTAATAAATATCTTTGAAAAATCAGAGAGTTTATTACCTCAGTATTACAGAAGAGGTGATGAGATTTGATTTTAGGTATTGATGCAGGAAACCATGAAGTAAAAGTGTTCGGAGAAAAAGGAGCAATGAAATTTTTTAGCGACATTGGAGAGTACAGAGAGAGGAGGCTTGAACAATCGTTTGGTGATGATGACATGATTTTTGAATATAAGGGGAGGAAAGGGTTTGCAGGAAGTTTGGCACGTAATGAAAGTGAATTTGGTGGTTCTATGATGGGAGACACAAAGGCTCATGAAGATGGAAAATTGAGAGTTTTATTAGCATTACATCGTTACTGTTCGGATAAAGAAAAAGTATATCTGGTTACTGGTCAACCAATTAAAAAACATCAAAGGGATGAAAAACAGAAAATAAAAGAAATGTTACTTGGAAGGCAAATAATTCAAGTCAATGGGGAGTCAAAATCATTTGTTTTAATGAATGTAGAAGTAGCTGCAGAAGGGAGTGCCTCATTTTGGTGTATTCCAAAACAAGGGAAAATAAGAATTATCGACATAGGAAGTTCAACTGTAAATTTAGCAACTATAAAAGACAGAAAATATATTGATAGGGATTCTGACACTTTACCTTTTGGAATGAACACTAATTTATCAAGTAGTAATGAAGCTATTGCGAGAGCGATTGCAGCAGAGACTTTAAAAAAGTGGGACTCTAAAGATGAATTATATCTTGCGGGAGGTATTGCTAGAGAGTTGCAACCTGAGTTTGAAAAGTATTACAGGAATGTAAATGTTATAAACCCAACATATAAAGCTGGGGCATCAACTAGAATGCTTCATCCGGTCTATGCAAATGCAGTAGGATTTTATCATTTAGCGAGGGGTGCTTATGCGAAAAGTTAAAAGTATGTCATTCAATTTAGCTGATCCATATGAAAAAGAATTAAATGAACATGCAAAGAAATTTACTAATTTCAGTGGTTATGTTAAAAGGTTGATACAACGTGATATGGAAGGGAATGCAATACATTTCCATCAACCAAAACAACAAGAAGTTACTACATATGAGGAGAACAACGATAAAAGTATTTTAATGGGATTCTTATAATTGGGAGGAATGTAAAATGAAACATCAATTAGTAAGGTTGTTAGAAGAAATACAAAAGGATGGTAAACCAGTGTATTTGACAGATGAAGGGTATACGGAACTACTCAAATTGATTGAATCACCAAACCTCTCCCCTATCCAAGAGGTTACTGTAACACTGTAACATTGTAACAC
Organism: Chengkuizengella axinellae; assembly: GCF_030730905.1. Classification (GTDB taxonomy): domain Bacteria; phylum Bacillota; class Bacilli; order Paenibacillales; family KCTC-33759; genus Chengkuizengella; species Chengkuizengella axinellae. The sequence goes on from NZ_JAVAMP010000003.1 coordinate 30,721, forward strand.
CTTCAAATTTTGAAATTACTAAGGAGGGAGCAAAACGATGTTTAAAAAAGACAGTAGGGGAGTAGGGGGGAAAAAGGTAAATAGGGTTAATGTTTCCCTTTCCAATTTTGATTTCATAAACCTAAAAAGATTATCAATTTCATGTGACCAAAGGCACACTTCACTAGCTGAATTTATTATTACTACAGCTTTGAACGATCCGCAATTTGTGAGAAGCGTACAGGATAAATATAACGTTAATGAATTTTATAGAGTCACACCATACCTAGATCATCAAACTGGAAAAAGAGAATTATTAGGAGGTGGGGGAGTTGGGTAGATGTAAAGTATGTAACAATACACAAAAAATGATAGATCCATGTCCAGAGGAAGATTGCAAAGATGGTATTGCAAATGGGAGCAAATGTGATGTGTGCAAAGGGAAAGGATCGGTTTATAACCCTTGTAGGTATTGCTACTATAAAATCAAGCCATCTAAACGATTTTATGAAGATGAAATCGAAGATGATGAAGAAGAATACGAAGAAGAATTTAATTTTAAAAAGTTGTTTTGGGGTGTAGCTATATTTACAGCATTTTATTACTTTGTAGTACGTGATCCAGCAGCAGTTTCAACAATTGAAAATCAATATGAGATTATAAGTGTATACAAAGGAGCAATCCAAGCATACGATTCTAGTGGTAATATAGTTCAATTCTTTGATAATAATTTAGTCAATCAAGCTCTTAACGGTTCACTTAAACAAGGTGATGTTATTAAAGTAAAATAGCAATATAAAAACCCAGTCATTATTGATTGGGTTTAGTTCATTTAGGTTTTAACCATTGTCCATCTTTAGTGATAAACGATCCTTTAAACTCTCCTCTTTCAAGTCGTCTAACTATATTTTCCTCTGACGATATAAGAATATAACATAAGTCTTTTACAGTGTAATAATCATCCTCAGAAAAAGATTCAGGTGGTAATACAACTATCTTTTCAAATACATCCAAGAAGTGATTAATTGAAACAACGTCTTGTTTATCATTTATTTCTTGATAAGTCATCTGCATTATATCCCTAATGGATAATTTGCCATTATCCAAAAATGTTTGAATCATATTCATGGTGATTGACTTTCTATTCATATTGAATTCTCTAGGTAACATGATCAAAGGCTTTCTCCAATATGGATATTTAATCGCAACTACACTTTTTATAGATATATTACTAGATGAAGTTAAGAGTGTTCTAAGTTGTTGTGTCATTGAAACCCCTTTCTTTACTAAACTTACTTTCTCACAGTACATTGATAAAATTATAACATCATATGTAACAAATTTAATGTAGTAAAAAATGGGAAAATCATTGTAATATTTTACCTACTTAATTCGACAAATTATGACAAAATATGTATGGTCAAAACATTTGTTGGATGATATTATTTTAATATATATATAGATAAGATTGATTGGGGGAAAAAATGGACATATTTCTATACATAACCTTAGGTGTTGTTGACTCAATTTGCATCACTTTACTTGCATTTAGATTTTTTAGATGGCCCTATAAAGATTACATAGCAGAGATGTTAATATTAGCTACTATGGCATCGATGGCTTCATTTATTCTGCGAGTAGTCCTTTCATTCCCATTTATTGATATGGGGATTCAATTACTATTGTATATAATATTTTTTATTGTAGTTATACAAATAAAACCTAGTCGAGCTTTAGTGGTTGCGGTTTTCGGGTATCTCGCATTTATGGTTAATCAAATCATTATCATACTTATATTAAAGTTAGCAGATATAGTACAACTGCCTCATGCACATGCAACAGAAGGAGTAGAAATATATCTCATTCAAATAGCAAGCCAAATTTCATGCTTTGTATTAGCCTATGTTATGTATCGAAAAAGATTAGGATTTAGCTTCTGGTTAGTTCCACCTCATACGTTTTATATAAAAGATAAGACAGATTATAAATTAATAGTAATCACGTGGATTTCAATATTAATAGTGTCAGCTACTTTGTTTATTGTTTTTTATACTAATAACTTTTTTTGGTCTTTTATAGTAATTCCTTTATTTGTACTAATTTATTATGTTTCGCGAAATCGTGAATGGGAATGATAGAATTAATATCTTTAAGGATTGCGAGGGTGATCCACACAGCCAATGTAGAAGAAACAGAAGATGTTGAAACACTACAGTATTACCTATCTATTTACTTAACAAGTGTATTAATTGTGTTTTTCACATTAGGGATTGGTTATATAACTGGAACTTTTTATTTGACGTTACTAGGTTTGTTTTCATTTTGGTTATTACGAAAAGTGTCAGGTGGACTACATTTAACCTCATTGACTGGATGTGTATTCTTTTCAACTTTGTTGTTGTCATCATTACCACACTTGAGTCTAGGGAAAATAATTTTAGAGTTGAATATTATCAGTTTAATAATTGTTATATTGTTTTCGCCTAATTTTCACACTATAAGCATCAGCAATAAACGGAAAAAAACTTACAAATTTATTGCTATTATAATTGTTTTTGTATCAATGCTGTTGAACATTGAGGTCATTACAAAAGCTATCTTTATACAAGCTGTCACATTACTATCATTTAGAAGGGAGGGGTTCGAATGAGAAAAAAAGATATAGCAAGATTAGTTTCGAATCTACTTGTAAACAAAACTTCAAAAGCAAGTGATAAAAAGTTTGAGAAAGGTTTTTTTGGAAACCCTAAAAGACCTAAAAAGCTGGTGAAATAAATTGAAATTCCCACTAACACCAAGGTATAACACAAGAACAAGGAAAAAAGGTGAGGAAATAGAAATTATAGAGGTGGATATTAGGGAAATCAGATATGTTACCAGGGAAGGAAAAAAACTAATATTTCATCTTATAACAGGAGAATATTATGGAATATTCACTCTAGAAACTGCTCAGAAATGGCTAGAGAAATATGGGTTTAGGCGCTTGGATAATTCCAACTTGGTTAATATAGAAACGATAGAACATATTGATGAGGATTTGAATGTCCATTTTAAGAACATGGAATCAACTGCTGCTATATCAGTAGACTATTTAGTTAATTATGAAGAACTCGACCATTTGGTTAATGAAATTAATTCTAAATTTTTTTTAGAAATATTAAAAAATAGAGACAGAATAAAAAAGAAAAGAAAAAGACTATCACATTAAAAAGGATAGTCTTTTTTTTGGTGCATATTATATATGAATATAAAGTCAATGTAAAGAAAAATCGAGGGTCCCTACTTTTTCTTCTTATCGACAAATTTCGTATGGTATTATATTAATATCTTACTAGAAAAACCCAAAACATTGTAGAATATTGTAAGAAAGGTGTTCTTTGAAAATTGAAAAAGAGTTGAGAAAAAGTTAATGATATGATGAGGGAGGGAGATGTATAGAGGAAAGAAAAAAACTTAAGTGATGGATTAAGTTCACGTTTGGAAGGATGAGTAGAATTTCTACTCAATACCGCTTACCTATTCAAGTTCCCATTCGTAAAGGTCATCGATTGAACAGTTCAAAATCATAGAAGCTTCTTTTGCTTTTATCAGTGATAGAGTTGCCTTACCGCTGATGATTTGTGAGACAAAAGATTCTGAAAATCCTAATCGTTTCCCTAACTCTCTCTGAGTTGTACGATTAGCTTTTATGAGTTCAGGTAAGCGGCTCCTTCCGAAACGAAGAGCCATAGGTTACTCCTTGTAATAAAACTGTGCCCCTAGCTATTGCACCAACAATAATTTAGGGGAAAAAAGAAAAACAAACATACTTGTATTATATCTATTCCCTCTAGGTATTGTACACAGGGAACAAACGATCTGCTTTATACTGAAAACGTAATCACATAAGAACTTATGTTCGATTTTTGTTCGTGATTGGTGTATCATGGAAATAACATAATAAACATTAAAGGAGAATTTGTGAATGGCAGAAAAAAAGGTTATAGTCGAAAAAGTAGATATAGACAAAATTATCATTGCAGGAAATTATCCAGACGTAACTAAAGCAATTATTCTAGAAAAAATTAAAGAAATTAATCAATCACCTTACACAAAAAAAGTAGAATAAAAAAACAACACTGATAAAATTAGTGTACAAAAGAGTTTGCGCACTTAGAGATGATTGCTACTATGTTCTATAAGTTAACAAAAGATTGTACACCTAAACAATTAGAAGATGCAGGGTTAGCTCCTCATTATGTAGCACACGATCATGCCATTTTTTATACCGATGCCTCTGGGAATCCATTTACGGCAACCTATATTCAAGCAAAAGGAGATCCGATTGCCGATTTATACGAGGATATTGCGGCAGAAGAAAAAGCTAGAGCTACTTATCAGTGGTTAATTGACTTAACTGATGATGTGGATTTACAAGATAGCTTGAAATTTTTAAGAGAACGAGAAGTAATTCATTCACAGCGATTTCGTGAAGCTGTAGATATTTTGAAATTTGAGAGAGATAGAAAACAAGTGTTTTAGTACAGTACATGTAAAATGTTGTTGGCATGATTTCTTTACGAACTGCACCCCAATAGAAACATCCGGAGGTGCAGTTTTCATGTTTCATAACTTATGATCACATTGTGATATCAATAATTTCACATTTTACTTGTCATAATCGTTATGATATAAGTATAGAAAGTATAAATGTGGGACAAAAGATTGTTGTAGAAATCTAAAGAATAAGATGATGAAATGAGGTTTTATATATGAAAAATAAAGATCAAATCGTTGCTACTTTTTCAATTGTTGGTTTTGATCCAAAAACTAAGGAGTTGGGCATTGCTGTTCAATCAAAATTTTTAGGGGTTGGAGCGGTAGTTCCATGGGCAAAGGCTGGAGTTGGTGCAATTGCAACTCAATCTTTTGCTAATACCTCTTATGGACCTAAAGGTTTGGATTTGATGGCAAGTGGGAAAAGTGCACAAGAAACATTAGACTTATTAGTTTCAGACGATGAAGAACGTGGGTCTAGACAAGCAGGGATTGTAGATGCTAATGGTAATGCGGCTACTTTTACTGGGGACGATTGTTATGATTGGGCTGGAGGATTTGCTGGTCCAAATGTTGCTGTACAAGGAAATATTCTTGTAAATGAAAAAACAGTGGAAATGATGGTAGAAACTTTCAATAACAGTGAAGGTGAACTTTCTGAACGACTTTTAACTGCTTTAGATGCAGGGCAAAATGCAGGAGGGGATAGCCGAGGAAAGCAGTCTGCAGCATTGTTGGTTGTGAAAGAAAAAGGGGGATATGCGGGTTTTAATGACAGATATATTGACCTGCGTGTGGATGATCATCCGGAACCAATCAAAGAACTCATTCGTTTACATAAATTGCAGCAGTTATATTTTTCTAAAACGAAAGCGAATCATATTTTAGAGATCAAAGGGAAGATAAAAGAAGAGCTTACTTCTTTATTATCCAAATTAAATTATTTATCTTCTAAAGAAGTGAGCGATGTTCAGTTGAATCAAGCATTTAAAACCTTTATACATACAGAAAATTTTGAAGAGCGTGATTTAGGTAATGGGAAAATAGATAAAGAAGTATTGGAGTTTATGAAAAGTAAAGTGGGACAACTAAAGAATTAAGAAGGAAAAAAAGAATGTTGTTAATCAATTTTTATACTTTGAAAGGTCATGACAAACTGATTCATGACCTTTCTCATATTGTTTATTGAAAACTTAAATTTCTTTTGAAATCTCTTACTTTTTCATTCACACCTCGGATTGTTTTTCTGCGAAGCCGAGCATTAACAAGTGGAAATAACATCACGGGGAGACCTGGTACTAAAGAAACGGTGACCAAAGCCAGCCAGTAACTAATATTAGCTAATTTATGGATTAGACTTAAGGGTAAAAAGGGATAGAACACACCAATGTGAATTTTGGAATTATACTTTCCTGGGTTTTGCGCTCGAATTGTGACTTTTGTGTCTACCTCATCCCCTGGGTTTAAATGAAAATAAGAATGACTGAGTTCAAATTGATCATCTTTGCTTGTGACGGATACAAAGAGAGGAAAAAATCCTCCATTGTTTAAATCTACTAAATCTTTCGTATGCTCATCTCCAACCTTTAATACTCCAACACTACTTCCCATTAGTATCCCTTTACTTTGATCAGACACGTTATAGTTAAACGTCATAAACTTACTAGACATAACCATTGTAGTCAACATCATGACAGCAATAGTTAGACCACTAATAAAATATAGAAGGGGAACATCTAATTTACTAGGTTTCTTAGATTTTCTTTTCTTTCTTCGGTTAAAGATTTCATTTAATACAACATAAACAGTTAAACCTACAGCGATAAGCTGCAAGTTGGAGCTTTCAAAGTTCAACTCCTCAATCCATAGAGGAAGGTAGCCAACATAAGGAATAACTATTGGTTTTTCACCTATTTTTATAGTTTCGTTAACAATCCAATCCCTTTCAATTAGAGTAGAACCATCCTGCTGGTCTGTTCTTTCATTTGCATCCCCTTGTGTAATATATCCTTCTTCACTATTTCCTTCTATTAATCTATGAATGACCCATCCCTTAGAAGCAAGGGCACCTTTTTCAGCTTTAAAGATGGTAATATCTCCGATTTCAACTGAATCCTCTTCCCTCACTCTTTTTACTAATACCATATCCCCTCTTTCCATTAAAGGATACATGCTATTAGAGCGTATAACTGCTAGCAAAACTGGTTGTTTTAATATAGCTGAACCAATAGCAGAAAATAGAGTAAATGTAATCATAATTCCAAGTACAAGATAAACAAAACGTGAGATCCATTTCACGATCAATTTCCTCCTTATTGAATATTACTTTCTAAAAGTAGGAAAGTATAACTTTCCTACGTCATTTTTGGCTCATGGCCCTTTTCATTTTTGTGGGTTATAGATAAAGTATTTATCTATTTTATAGTATGACGACATCAAGATACTGCACTCTATAGGACAATATGGACTCATACGAAAGTGTAATCTTTTTTTATACGATTAGATACTCAAAAGCTATTCTAATGAGGGGCGTGGAATATGTTGGGTCTGTCTATACTATTATTAGCAGCTGCGGTACAAAACAAACTACAACATTTACGAAGGGAGGAGAAATATATGAAAAAAGCAATATTAGTGATCGCATCACTTTTAGCAGTATCGAGTGTGATGGCGGCAATGGCCTTTAGCAGTGCTACAGTGAAAAATGATGCAAACTTCACAATTACAAATACAGATGAAGCATTATTAGCTGTTTCAACAGGTGAAGGAGGGCACAATGCTGCTTATTATGAGGAAGCTAATGATGGCGCACGAGTACTGAAAATTGATTTTGATAGAGGACATGAAGGTGACTTTGGCTTACAACCTAATAGTGAATACATTTGGGAAGATTTATTTGAAGTTACGAATAACTCTGAAAACCAGTTGGATTTCGTCATTGGATTTTTTCCAAATGGTTACACCTACTTAAAGGATGCGGATCTGTATGTGAAATCGGATTCTGGAGAATGGAAGAGGATTGATTCAGGAGATAACGGTGATCCTCACTCAAATAATTCTAAACTGTACATTAATCATATCAATCCCGGTGATTCACGATCCTTAGATGTAAAAATTGTACAAGGTGAAGGTCATGATGGTGGATTTTTTGGAGAGCAAGATTTTGAGATTGTGGTAAGTACAAGGGAAAGATAGACAATGTTACTCTTTTGAGTACATTTAAATTCTACTAAAGTAGAACATCTCTAGTTCTATAGAATACCTAAAAATCGGTTATAAGGTGGAAGATTATACATAATAGTCACTACCTATAATAAATAAAGAAAAAATATTAATGGGAAATTTCATAGGAGGAAAAAAATGAAAAAAGCTTTATTAGTAGTCGCATCTTTATTAGCAGTATCGAGTGTAATGGCAGCAATGGCTTTTAGTAGCGCAACAGTAAAAAATGATGCTAATTTCTCAATCGTGGATACAAGTGGAGCATTACTTGCTATTGAAGCAGGAGAGCATCAAGCAGCTGGATATGAAGAAAGAAATGATGGTGCAGAAGTTTTAGTTATTGACTTTGATAAAGGGAAAGATGGACAAGAATATGGTCTACAGCCAAATAGTGAGTATACTTGGATAGATTTATTCAAAGTGACAAATAATTCCGAAAATTCAGTAGATTTAACAATTGATTTTGAACCTTCAGAAAGTGAAGACGATAGAGATCTTACAGATGCGGATGTAGAAATCGCAGTGAATATTGACGGGAATTGGAAACAAATAGATGGATCTGACAACTCTATTACAATTCCTAATGTTGATCCTGGAACTTCTAAATCTATTGATGTGAGAATCATTCAAAATCATGATGAACAAACAGAGGGTGAATCTGGAGATGATAATGGTTTAAGAAACTTCCAGATTGTAGTTAGTGCAGAGTCGAATTAATTATTAAGAAATAAAAAATAAAAATGGTAATTTCCTAGGAGGAATCTAATATGAAAAAAGCTTTATTAGTAATCGCTTCTTTATTGGCAGTATCAAGTGTAATGGCAGCAATGGCATTTAGTAGTGCAACAGTAAAAAATGACGCGAACTTTACAATTCAAAATACAAGTGAGTCATTATTAGCTATGAAAGCAGGAGATCATGAAGCAGCATACTATGAAGAAGCAAACGATGGTGCAGAAGTTTTAGTTATTGACTTTGATAAAGGGAAAGACGGACAAGAATTTGGTTTACAGCCAAACAGTGAGTATACTTGGTTAGATTTATTCTCTATTACGAATAACTCAGAAAACCCAGTAGATTTGACAATTGACTTTGCACCTACAGGAGATGGACCTGATTTAGCAGATGCTAGATTAGAAGTGAAAGTGAATACAGGCAACGGGTGGGTTGCAATTGATGGAACTAACGAACTAAAAATTAATGGAGTAGCTCCAGGAGAAATGGAAAACATTGATGTACAAATTATCCAGAACCATCCTGACCAAGATGGAGCATCTGACGGGAATCCGGATTCTATTAAAGAGTTCCAAATTGTTGTAAGTGCAGAAACTCAGCAGGAATAACAACTACGTACCATACTTAAGTGTATGGTAGATTTCACTAAAATAAAGTTATGTTTATAAAATTAAAAATGGTAATTTCCTAGGAGGATATTAAAATGAAAAAAGCTTTATTAGTAATCGCATCTTTATTAGCAGTATCTAGCGTAATGGCAGCAATGGCATTTAGTAGTGCTACAGTGAAAAATGACGCAAATTTTTCAATCGTAGATACAAGTGGAGCTTTACTAGCTATTTCTGGAAACGAAGATCATGCAGCAGTAAGTCATGATGAAGCTAATGACGGTGCAGAAGTATTATCTATTGACTTTGATAGAGGGAATAATGGTGACTATGGTCTACAGCCAAATAGTGAATATACTTGGAATGAATTATTCGAAGTAACTAATAACTCAGAAAATCCAGTAAAAGTATCTATTGATTTTTCACCTTCTGAAAATGGTCAAGCAGATTTAGCAGATGCAAGAATGGAGTTAATGGCTAAACTAGGAGAGAACATGGACTGGCAGATTGTTGATGGCGCTAGTGATGTTTTTGAATTTGGAACTCTTGGTTCTGGTGAATCCTTTGATGTTGATGTGAAAATTGTACAAGATCATGGAGACCAAGATGGTGAATCTGATAATAACATCGATGATGCTATTAAAGAATTCCAAATCGTTGTTAAAGCTGAAGTAGAGTAATATATTATATTTTAATGATCAAAGTCTCCTGAGTTAAAACCTCTCAGGAGACTTTTTTAAGCGTAATAATTCGTAGATTTTAAAAAATGGAGGAGAAAAACAATGAAAAAAATCATATTATTAATCGCTTCAGTTTTAGCAGTATCAAGTGTAATGGCAGCGATGGCATTTAGCAGTGCAACAGTGAAAAATGATGCTAATTTTACAATCGAAAATACAGATAGTGCCTTATTAGCAATTATGAAAGGTAATCATGCCGCAACTGATTATGATGAAAGAAACGATGGAGCAGAAGTACTGACAATTAATTTTGACAAAGGGTATTTTGGGGATTATGGGTTACAACCAAATAGTGAATATACGTGGTTAGATTTATTTAAAGTTAGAAATAATTCTGAAAATACAGTGAATTTAAAAATTGACTTTTCACCTTCTTTTATTCAACGTATTCCTGACTTAGCTGATGCGAATATGGAAATCGCAGTGAATGTGAATGGTGAGTGGAAGAAAATAGATAATCGTAGAACAGATTCTTTTGTTATGATTGAGAATGTACAACCAGGTGATGTTAATTCTATTGATGTAAAAATTATCCAGGATCATCCTCGTGACCAACGTCGTGGAGAATCTGGAAACTGGGATGGGCTGAGAGAATTTCAAATTCTAGTAAGTGCAGAAGCGGTTACAAATTAATATATAAATAGTTATAAAAAGTGATCCGAGTTTATCAACTCGGATCACTTTTTAAATGTAATGAAAACTATTATTTTTTCTTTTGTTATCTACTAATGCACTGCATAAGTAACTAAACCTTTTGAATTAGCATATAGAGCTGCATTTGTTCGATCAGATAGTTCAAGTTTTGCTAGGACTTGGCTTACGTGTTTTTTTACTGTGTATTCAGTCACAAACAATTTTGACGCTATTTCTTGGTTAGACAATCCTTTGCCAAGCTCCTTTAAAACTTCTAATTCTTTAGGTGTAAGATCATCAAATGTATGGTCTGTATCGTGGTCTGTAAGCATTAATTCAAATATATTTGGATCGTAGTACTTTCTTCCTTGAATCACGATTTGCATAGCATGAAACAGTTCCTCAGGTAGTGCCTCCTTCAGGATATAACCGTCAACATTGCTTTCTTTGGCTCGATGAATGTCTTCTTGATTTGCAGAAGAAGTGAGAACGATAAATTTACATTGTATACCTAGATCACGCGCCTTCCCAATAAGATCGAGTCCATCTTCATTTCCTAATTTTAAGTCTACTAAAGCAACATCTGGATTGGTTTGCCTAATTAATTGTAGAGAAGTAATAATATCGGATGCCTCTCCTAAACACTCAAAGGAATCATTTAAAGATAGTATTGTGGATAATCCACTTCTAACCAATGGATGGTCATCAATAATTATAACCTTCATTCACCGCTTACCTCCTGATTGATTAACTTTTGAATTTGAGGGATGGTAATTTGAATTTGTGTTCCTTGGTTAATTTGACTTTGGAAATCAATGGTTCCTCCTAATGAATGAACCAGAGATTTCATATTGTAAATTCCAATACCAGCGTTTTTATTGGAATGATTACCGATGATTTTAAATCCTTTACCATTATCTTTAATTTCAATATAGATTTGCTGATTGATATGGATATAAACTCCCAGTTTACTGCATAAACCATGTCTGGTCGCATTACCAGTAGATTCACAAATTAATCTGTATATTATATTTTTAATGTATACAGGGATGGTTTGCTCGTCTCCGAAAAAGTGATAATCGACTTCAATATGGTTTAATTTTTCTAAAGCTTCTAAATAGGTTTTAATCTTTGCTTCAAATAAATTTTCTCCTCTTTTTTTGGAACTTAGATTATAAATGGTAGATCTTAATTCTTTGTTTGCTTCATTCGTAGACTGAATAATGAATTGAAAATCTTTTTTGATTTGTTCAGTACTCATTTTGTCCAAATTTTTGCTCAAGGCATGAAGTGCATATACGATGCTGAACAACCTTTGAGAAATATTGTCATGTATTTCGTTAGCAATGCGGTTTTGTTCCCCAGAAATAAGCAATTGATAAGTAACTTCTTCAAGATGTATACGTTCAAGTACTACTTTGCATAATTTGGATAGAAAGACCAATTCACGTTGATATGGGGTTAAATCATCATGAACGATGTTTTGATTTTCAATCCCAATTAAAACTTCATGTTTTGATGATTGAATGGAAATAATAGAAAACTTTCGTTTTAATAGAGTAACTTCAACCATATTAGTATTTTTTTGGTGCTTATTCCAGTTTGATTGGATCTCATGAATAATTTGAATTTGACCTTTATACTTTTTTGATTCATTCCCCCTTATTTCAAATGAAAATTCTTCCGTATCAATTTGTTTGGTAATGATAAATGAACAAGGTGTTTTAGTTAATTTAACAGTATAATCAGTAACTACTTTCAAAAAATTGTTTAGGTTTTTTTGTGAAGTAAAACTTTCTACAATTTGATATAAAGACATGACATGTTTAATGGCTTCATTTGTTTTTTGATTGGCTTTTTGTAATTTTTGATTTGTGAAAATTAACTTTTGACGTTGTTTTTTTAATAGAATAGCTTGATCATGCAGCTCTCTAGTGAAATTTGAAAATAATTGAACTGCAATCGTACTGAGAATAAGAACTAGATAAAGATAAGAATTTTCGATAATTAAATTTGTGATTTTAAGACCTAGACTGTTAAAAAAGTTAAAGGTAATTAAAGTTGAAGCACACATATACATCATTAAGGTAAACCAACAAAACAAAGGTGATAAATAACTAGCTGCAACCATAACAGGGTTCAAAGCATACCAGATAAATGAACTTTCAACACCTTGTGTTGGAATTAAAATAAGGACAATTCCAAACGATTCTATTAAAACCATTGATCTAATGAAAGGTTTATTATCTTGATATAAAAGTAATAGTTTTGTAATCATCAAAGCCGCGATGGACAGTGAAATAATCACTCCTAATTTAAGCAGCATGGGTGATTTAGGCGTACCAATTAAGTAAAATATAGATGTAAAAAATAAAGATAGATAACGATAAACGATCAAGATTCGCTCAGTGCCGTAGTTACTCTTTAAACCTTCTGAATTAGAAAAATTCAGCTTATCATGTAAAGGGGGGTTAAGTTTTTGGTACATAAGAAAATTCCTGTCCCTTGGTAGAGTATTTTGCATTATTATCTTTGTTATAACCTATATAGTTGTTTGCATCATAGCTGTATATGTATTGATCATCTATCAAAAAGTACATCGTAGTATTTTTAATACCATCATGAAATCGGAAAATAGGAAGATCTTTTTCATCAACAATTTGCATGAGTGCTTTCATAGATTCAATTTTTAGCATAGATTTATTTAATGTGTTCACTTTTTCTTTTACATTGATAAACCGTTTTGTATACTTTTTATCAATCTTTGTGGCCTCGGAAATCGATTTTCTCCTATGTTTGAGTTTATTCTGTATGTAAAGAAGAAAGTATAAGATAATACCGAAGGATAAGACCGAAAAGAAAACTCGCAACAAAGGATAAGGAATATTTAAACTTATGAGCTGAAAATACTGAGGAATAACTGTTTTGTTTATAAGTGTTTCCTCTTCAAGAACTTCATTGCTTTCGACGAACTTAATGTTGTTTGTTGTATATTCAAAATTAATATATGCTTCTGAGTTTAAAGGAATTTCGTTGCTATTGTAGTTAATTACTCCACTTAGATTAGGCACGATGTTTAATTGATAACTGCTAACACTGATGCCTGTTTCTTCCTCAACACTTTCTATAAATGAAATGATGCTTTCAAGGTCTATTTTATATTCGTCATTTAATAAAAGCGTCTCATTTTCAGGTGTTTCTGTTAATGATGCTTGTCCAATTGAAGTTAAAGGGATTTCCTTCTGCCATAATTCTTTAGCTTTTATGACTAATTTGACCTGATTATTATGATCGATTTCAACTGGTTGGTTGACTGATACACTCGATTTAATATGTATTAGGATGGATTCAGTGATTTTTGGTAAAATTGTAATTCCGGGATCTATAGTTCCGCCATCAGGATATAAAATGTTAGGAATAATGTTTGCTTTATATTCAAAACTTGTAGATTGAACGATTTTATTGTCAATAGATTCTTCTACAATAGTAGTAGGTTGTAAAAAGCTATAAACTGTAAAAATGATAGAAATGAATCCTAGGACGAATAAAATGATTTTAAATTTAATAGAATGAAAAAAATGAAAGTTTTTAAATTTATGGATGATAATATTCATTACAACTCTCCCCGATAAGAATTTAGTACTTATTCATCGTTATTGTCTTGATCATCATCTTTTTTATCGTTATCATTGTCATTTTCTTTGTCATCATCTTTTTTATCTTTTTCATCGTTATTGTCTTGATCATCATCTTTTTTATCGTTATCATTGTCATTGTCTTTGTCATCATCTTTTTTATCTTTATCATCGTCGTTGTCTTGATCATCATCTTTTTTATCGTTATCATTGTCGTTCCCTTGCTCATCATCTAGCTGGTTATCATTGTCGTTCCCTTGTTCATCACCTTGTTCATTATAATTGTCATTCCCTTGTTCAACATCATTCTGATTGTCATCGTTTTCATTCCCTTGTTCATCACCTTGATTTTCATCGTTTTCCTCTTTTTCTGGTTTTTCTATCTTAAGATCAATCGTTGTTATAAACTTGGCTTCACCATTTGACCAGGTGGCTTCAATGGGAAATTCAATATTAAATTCTTCACCATCAGCTACTTCACCAGTAACATCAATAGAAAATTCTAGTTTTTTTGTCTTTCCAGATTGTATGCTTTTGTCTTTCAAAGAGATTTCAATATTTCCTGTTTTAACAGGGTCTATATCATTAAAATTAATGGTTTGATCTGTATGATTTGTAACTTTGATTTTAAACTCTTTGTCTTCATCAGGATTGATGGTTTTTTCTATTAAATTAGGTACTGTAATAAGACTGTTTTCTGAATTCGTGATTGTAAATGATGCCTGATTATCTACCTCAGCTTTTGTATAACTTGAAACTATTGAAATGATCGAAACGGATACTAAAACTAGCAGTATGAATATAAGTGCTTTTTTTAACATCAAAAATGAACTCCTTTTCTTCAATCTCTTAAATAAAACACTAGGATCATGTTTTGTCTTAGTAAGTATAAAAGAATCTAGTTATAAAAGTCTGTCGATTTATACTAATGATCTAAAAAAAATATTCTTTGTTTTTTTATATTGTTTTGCCGAACATTGTAATGATCTCATCTTTTTTTACTAAAAATACCATTTGAAACTCGAAAAATGAAAATCTATTTAAACAAATTTGTACAAAAAAAATCATAAGGACAGAATTTTCGTTTTCAATGGGTAATTTATTAATTATATTATGGTCAAATATAGTGGGGATCATACCTGAAAATCAGTTAAAAGATAGGAAATAGTATAATTAGACAAATTAAATGAAGAGCTTAACATGATATAACAGCAGATAAACGCAAAAAAACTGAAGTTATGTGTACTGCATAGACTCCAGTTAGAGTTGAATATTGTTTGAAAATATAGTTTCTGTTGTAATAAAAATAGTTCCATAGAATATAGACAAAGTTGCTTTTCTTAGGAAATTTTAATCATGAGTTTGCGGGTTTAAATAAACAGCATAATTCCTCAGATAATATATGATTGACTTCTTTCATATTGATTTCGTAATAACTCCAAGTACCTTTCGTTTCCTTTATAATGATATCTGCATCTAAAAGAATTTTTAAATGATAAGACAGCTTTGATTGTGGCATCCCTACGATAGGAACCA
Source organism: Chengkuizengella axinellae (assembly GCF_030730905.1). GTDB lineage: Bacteria > Bacillota > Bacilli > Paenibacillales > KCTC-33759 > Chengkuizengella > Chengkuizengella axinellae. The sequence continues at coordinate 46,345 of NZ_JAVAMP010000003.1, forward strand.
AATCACATACGCAGGTAGAACCTTGCTCTGTAAGTATGTTCATGATCTGCAACCTTTTTTTGTCAGCTAAAGCTTTAAACTTTTTCTCGTATTTTTCAAAAGATGCTTCGAGTTGAGTTTCTATTAATGGAAGTTCTTTTAACATGATATTTCACCTCTTAAATCAATTATACTTGATCTTATCACGATCAACAAGCTGTAGACTCCATCTTCAAGAGGGAGTCTTACAGCCTGATTTTTCCTGATAAGGTCATCTAACTTTCAGCGGGATATAGTTCACTTTATGAAAAATAAAATGGAATCGTACTCTCTTTGTTTGCGCTCTCAATAGCCAACTCAATAATCCGAATACTATTAAATACATCACTTGGGTCTACCAGAAGTGTTTTTTTCCTACAAATTACATCATGTATATTGTTGTAAAACTCCATATAACTTCCCTTTGATGATTCGATCTGCCCTCTAAAATGAAGACCCTTTATATCAGTGTTAATAGTACCCCAAATTTTAGAGTTTTCTATTCCGTATTCATCATCACTAGGAAGCATCCCACTTTTTAATTGTTCTTCCTGAGGATCGATACCGTATTTAACAAATGATCCCTTTGAACCATGTATGACATAGCGAGGACCTGGTTCTCTAACAAGCATTCCTGCTTTAAGAATAACCCTTCGATTTTTATAGTTTAATCGGATATCAAAGGAATCCGTTGTTTTTGACACCGATCTTTGCATAGATACATCGGCAGTGATGGAGTCAGGTAAACCAAACAAAGTTAAAGCTTGATCAATTAAATGAGGCCCTAAATCATAAAGAATACCCGAACCAGGTCTGTTCTCTTCTTTCCAAGAACCTTTTAATACATTTCGATATCGATCATAATGAGCTTCGTATTCTACAATTTCGCCTATCAAATGTTGGTTGACAACATGTTGAACTGTTAAAAAATCGCTGTCGAAGCGTCTGTTCTGATATACACTTAATATCAAATTATTCTTTTTTGCTTCATTCATTAAATCTATTGCTTCATGGGATGTTACAGTGAAAGGTTTTTCAACAATGACATGCTTTTTTGCTAACAATGCTTTTTTTGCCATGCTGTAATGAAACTCATTTGAAGTCGCTATAATAACTAAATCAATAGTTGGGTCATCAAGTAATAAATCAAACTGATGAACAACATCGACATAAGGGTAAATTTTTTTTGAATTCTGATGTGAACGTTCAACTACTTTAGATAAATGAAAGCCAGAGTGGCAATGTATAAATGGGGCATGAAATATTTGTCCCGAAAAACCGAAACCTACTAATCCTACATTAATCTTTTTATGAATCTCCATGTTTTGCTCCCTGTAAATAAGTATTTCATATATTCTAAAGTATTGGGAGTAGAATGTGAAGTCCTAAGGCAGACTGATACCTTCTCTTTGGTCGCTAATATGCAACAATTCAGATACTGTAACAAAATTCATTCCCTTTTCCTTTAATTGAGGAATAATTTGATCTAAAGCTTTAATGCTATAACTTAAATCAACACCTCCATAATCACCACCATGCATTAGGATAATAGCGCCTGGATGGATAGAGGAGACAACATTTGTGGTGATTTGATAAACGGATTTTGTAGTCCAATCATGAGAATCTACTGACCAACCTACAACGAAATAATTCAATTCCCCTAAACTCTCTACTAAATTGCCATTTAACTTTCCTAACGGTGCTCTAAACAACCTAGGCTCATATCCTACAATTTGTTTTAATACTTGACTAGTTTTTAAGATTTCCTCTTGAAATTTCTTATTTCCTTTAATATGCAGGTTTGAATGTTTATAAGTGTGGTTGCCAATATTATGTCCTTCCTTTTGAATTCGTTTTACAATTTGAGGATGTTTTTCAGCCTGTTTTCCTAATAAGAAAAAAGTTGCTTTTACATTGTGTTTTTTTAATACATCTAAAATTTGAGGGGTGAATTTTTCATCTGGACCATCATCAAATGTAAGCACAATTTCATTTTTGCTATCAGTACCAAAATATGCAACAGTTTCGGGGTATTGTTTTTGTAGGGGGTATGTAAATAAAGTTGGATGTTCACCATCCTTTGCAGTGCTTTGTTCTGATGCTTCAATCATTAGCTGATTTGGATAGATACAGATTAGAATGGATAATCCCCATATAATGAAAATGTTTGCAACCCATTTTTTAGTGAATTTATTCACAGTACTCAATATCCTTTCTATTAATTTTAATACTTCATTTTATTATGAGTTTATTTTAACTTTATTATCCAGTTGTTGTTGTCTTAATACAAAGATAAGGAGGTATGGTTTTGGATGATAATGGAGACTATGTTTAGAAGAAAGAGGTGATTTAATATGATTAGAAAAAGTAAGATTATCATGCTTATATCGGTCTTTTCAGTGATCATTTTACTTTCTTGGTATGTTTCATCAAATCAAATGGAAAGTGTAGATGTGATAAGTGAACCTATAACGGTTGAATTTATAAATGAAGCAGGTGAGCAAATTGGAAAAGCACTTCTAGCGGAGGAGAATGGGGCAGTTAGTTTAACAGTTAATGTACATGGATTATCTCCTGGAGAGCATGGTTTTCATTTTCATGAAGTAGGTGTATGTGAAAAACCTGAATTTGAATCTGCAGGTGGACATTTTAATCCAGCTGATAAAAAACATGGTTTTAATCATCCTGAAGGTTATCACGCAGGCGACATGAAAAATGTATGGGCAGATTCAAATGGAGAGGTAAACTCAACATTAATAGTAGATCATGTGAATTTAGAAGAAGAGGGAAACCATTCATTATTAGATGAGGATGGTACTTCTATAGTGATTCATCAACTTTCCGATGATTATATATCAGACCCATCCGGGAATTCTGGATCAAGAATAGCCTGTGGAACTATAAAGTAAATCTAAAAATCAATAATAAAACATGAAGCAGTTCCTCTGCTTCATGTTTACTTGCTCTTTTAGAATTTATCGCCTTTAAGGCTCGCCAAATAGGCGAGTTGCTTTAGTGAATGACCTATTATTTATCACCTTTGAACAATGTTTAGTTAATTGTTCTTATTGTCATATAGCCAAAGTGCATATTCTAATGGTTTAACGATAGCTTTTGTATAAGTCTTATCTTCTCCAATTTTGGAAAATGCTTTCCTGCCTGGTTTTGAATTCACTTCTAACAGCCAAATTTTACCTGAATGATCCACTGCTATGTCCAACGCAAGTTCACATAATTCATAACCTTGAGATTCAAATTCATGTACAATTTCATGACTGATTTCTTCCATATTTTGTTTAATGCGATTAATTTGATCATTTTCAAACCAATGACTTAATAATTGATCAGCTGGAAGAGCCGAACCGCCACCATGTAAATTTGAAGTAACACTTCCTTTTGGTCCCATTCTGCCAACACAACCAGTTAAATTCCATTGACCAGCTTCGTCCTTTTGAATTAGCAATCGATAATCATGTACTCGACCATTATCTAATTTAAGATCAATGCCTTGTTGAATCATGTAGGTTTTTATTGAATTTAAACTTTTACATAATATTTTTAGTTGAGATTTATTTACCTGTTGGGATGGAATAATTTTTCGATTGTGTTTTCTTCCTTGTATAAGGAACTTATGATCATTCAGTTTTTTTATTTTAAGAATACCCGTTCCACCTGTACCCTTGATAGGTTTATAAAAAGCTATTTTTGATTGATCCATAAATTTTAACACATCATCAAATTTATTTTCTAATGTACATTGAGGTAGTACATTTTTAATTTTATTATTTTTTGAAAGCTTTTGATGTACAATCCATTTGTTTGCAAGTGGACGGTTTAAATAAATCAAATCAGGGTATTTATTTCTAAATTTTTGTACCTGTTTAAAACGTGGTGATCCTTGAAATCTACATCTATCAAAAATCATATCTGGAATATCAGTCCATTTTCGAATCCATTTAGCTATTTTTTGATCATAAAAATAAGCATGTATTTTATTATTTTTAACATCTACATTTTCTGGTGTAAATACGAAAATATTCAAACCCAGCTTCTTACCATATAACAATAATTTTTTTAAATAGCTCCTTTCCTCAAATTGTTTTTTAGAGTTGATATATATCGTCATAACACCAAGAGAAGGTTTGTTTTTCAATTTCTCTTCCTCCTTTTAAGTTTACGTGTAGATGTATTCTTTCTATGTTTCATTAAATATTGACTGTATTTTATTATATTGACAAGAGATTGATCTCTAATTTGTGGTTCATCAAATTTCATTGGTTTTGAATTGGCCTCAAAAAACCAAATGCCACCATTCTTGTCTATACCTAAGTCCATAGACATTTCTCCTAATTGATAAGTCGACGCTTTTTCAATTTGTTTACAAATGTTCAAGGTTGTGTTTCTAACTTTTTGTAATATTTGAGTTGCTTCCTCTACACCAAAAAAAGAGGTTAAAAGTTTTTGGGGATCATCAATTCTCCCCCCTCTTGGTACATGCGTAGTAATGCTTTTTTCCCCTGCAACTCTTGCCCCAATTCCTGATATATTCCATATACCACTACCATTTTTTTGAGCGAGAACGCGTAAATCGAAAGGATGCTCATGGTTTGTAGCTAATTCGATTCCTTGTTGAACGATGTACTCTCCGCCAATTATGTTTTTTTTAATCTCTTTATTTAATTCTTGGAGTGTATTAAATTGATAGGTACCTATCGTTTTTTTTCCTTGTATTTTTAATTCGTAGGTAAAATCACTTTCTACATTTTTTTTAATTCTCATAATGCCACTTCCAGCTTTGCCTTTAATAGGTTTGATATATAAAGTGTCAAATTTTTTAAACAAGTTGTTTATTTCCTTGAACCCTATTAGTTTTTGAGTTAGTGGGACATATACTTTTATTTTTTTTGATTTTCTTAACCATTTAAATAAACTCCATTTATTAAAAAAAAAGGGGTTGAATACATGAATGTGTTTATGGTTTAAACAATTTATAATTAAACGTTTTGTTTCTGGTAAAGACTCGAGTTTGCGATTAGAGATTCGATTATATAAAACGCTTGGTATTGGTATTTTTTTTGTGTTCCATTGATTTTGATTTTCATCGTAATAGTAACCATTGATTTTATTTTGATTTAATTTTAAATCTTTTGTGGTAACGACATAAACCTCTTGATTGAATTGACGACCTTTAGCTATAATATCGATAAAGTTTTGTTTCGCACCGAAAAAATCGCTCTTTTTTTTTGATAGTGTTAAAATACCAATAATAGATTTTGGTTTTATTTTATTTTGAGAAACCTTGGATGACTTTCGTTTTTTTCTATTCATATTCTATTTACTTCCCTTCTTGTATTACGCTGATTGCTTAAATAGAAGCAATAGTCAAAGATGTATCGAAGCTGATCTGAACTTTGCGTTTTTAATGAAGGATGTTTAAAGATAGAACGTCCCGGTTTTGAATTCACCTCAATCATCCAAATTTTTCCTTGCTTATCAATTCCGATATCAAATCCAAGTTCTCCAACAAGATATGGTAGTTTACGTTCAATTGCTTCTGCCAACTGAATCGTTGTTCGTTTTGCATTTTCATATATTTCTTGGCTTTGGGAAGAAGTGAATACTTGTTCAAGAGTATCTAAAGAATTCATGACTTGCCCACCCATTTCCACATGTGTAGTTACATTACCTCTACCAGCTTTTTTTGCAGCATCTCCAGCAACGACCCATTCATTTTGTCCATTTTTATTCAAATGAAGGCGGAAATCGATAGGATGCTTATCTATTTCAATTAAACGAATCCCTTGCTGTATAACATAATTTTTATGTGTTTTTCTTTGGTTAATAAACTTCATTAAACTTGAAAAATTTGTAAAACGCAACAAGTGATTTTTATTTATTTTTCTAAACCTTATAAAATAACCATTCTTTGGATGATAAGTAATTCGAGAAATTCCTCTACCAAAACTGCCTCTTGTTGGTTTTAGGTATATAAACTGATGTTTTTCTAACATTTTTTTTATTTCTTGAGATGAAGTGCTGATATGTGTCTCAGGTAAATGATTTTGCGCTTCTAACGTTCCATCTAACAATTGATACATTTCTCCTTTGTCAAAAAAACCCCAATTAAATATAGATTTGTTATGTTTTTTGAAATGATCCAGCAACATTTGCATAGACTTCGTTTTGTGGGAACTTCGGCTTTTTAATTGATTGTAAATTACATCAGGTAGAGGAACGACTTTCTTTTTCCATTGATTCCGAGAATCTATGAAATATGCAGTAACAGTTTCATCCGTCCAGTTGATGTCAGATAGTCCGAAAGCAAAATAAAATGCTTTGTTTGAACCTCCTTTTAAATATTCTTTGATTCTATAAGTTCGTTTTCCAAATGGTAAATGGAGAGTACGTTGATGGATAAGGGATAAAATACCGATTAAAGGACCCAACTCAATTTCGTCATCTTGATTTAGAGAAATATAACTTTGCCCTTTTCTTGGTAACTTGAGCGCTTGTTGAATCGATTTTGGAATGAACAAATGTTTCCCTTTTTTTCTCACTCTTTTAATTTTTGTTTTAATTCTTTTTTCCCCAAGTTTTAACTTAATGGGTTTTGTTTCATCTATGTTTAATTCTCGCATCAAAGAATTAGATATATAAGTGTCTTTTTTATCAGTAAAATGAATCGTGCCTGTAGTCAAACTCATGAATTACCCTCCTAGTTGTTGTTTAAGCAAATACTGAGCATAATATATGGGAAGCTGAACTGATGTTTTTTTTAGACTACTGTCTTTAAAGGAATTAAAAATGGATCTTCCGGGCTTTGAATTGGCTTCGAGAAACCAGATGTTTCCCGACAGGTCTATACCAAAATCAATCCCAAGTTCACTCAAACGCCCAAAATGATTTTCTAAAATATGTGGTAACTTCCTGTTTATTTCATTGATCTCTTGAATCATATTAAAGGCACTTTCTTCACCATATTCTTTAATTAGAAATGGGTGCACTTCTTTAACGAATCCTCCACCATGAAGATTAGATGTTAGACTGCCATCCTGACCACATCTGACTCCCATTCCAGTAAATTGCCATTCTCCACTTCCGTTTTTCTGAACTAAGGCTCGAATATCAAATGTAGTATTTGAAGTTGTTTTTAAATGTAAATACTCTTGAATAATGTATTTGCGATTGTGAATAAATGATTGTATATGTTTAACAAAAGATCTAAAATCGTTATAAGTGATATTAATACAATTGTTTTTTTTGTCACGACCTTTTACTACATAACTTTCTTGATTAGATGACTTTTCCTGATCGTTTTTCATATGGATTTGTTTTTCAACGTGGAGAATGCCCTTCCCTTGACTTCCACTAATAGGCTTTAGAATGAACTGTTTTTGATTAAGAAACGTTTGCTGTAACTTCCAAGGGTTATGATAAAGCTCTGTTTTAGGTAAATACTTTTTCATAAATGGTTCTGATTTTAAAACATGAAACACACTCCATTTATCCATTAAACGGTTTCCCAGAAATTGAACCTTTTGCAACATGAATAGCTTTTTTAATTGCGTGCGATATAATAAATACTGTTCTTTAGTTTTAAAAAAACAACGATCATAAATAAGGCTAGGAATAGAATAAAATTTTTTTATCCATTTTTCGTTTTTTGTGTAGATGGCGCCTACAACTAGATTTTCTTCCCAATTGATCTGATTTATTGCAAAAATAAATATAGTGATTTTTAACTTCTGACCAAATTTGCATAGATTTTTGTAAAAGGTTTGGTCTTTGTTAGATGTTGCTGTATTTAGATCAGTTACCATAATCCCCATGGTATGAGAATTCACTTTATCACCTCATTCAAAAGTTAAATAATGAGCATATTGAATGGTTTTTTTGACAGACGGTCTGATTTTGTTATCATTCAGAAACGTGTTATCGTTTTTTGAGGGCTTAGAATTCACTTCAATCATCCATACATTTCCATAGCGATCAACGATTAAGTCAATCCCTAACTCTGCATAATGGTGTAAGATTTGTGCATCTAAGCCTTCTGCTATTTTTAACGCGGCTTGATTTAGTTGGTAGAGTGTACGTTTTATTTCATGATTTGGTAGGGAGGATTTCACTAAAGCTTCTTTTACTGAACTTAAAGTTCCGCCACGTGCTATATTTGAAACAAATTGATTATCACTAGCAATGCGTCCTACAACTGAAGTAACTTCCCATTCTCCATTCAAATTTTTTTGTGCTAACGCACGAAAATCTACAGGACGATTGTTTACTGTTATCGGAGATATTCCTCTTTGGATCTGATATTTTCTAGATTTTAATTTGCCTGATATTTTTGAGAATACTTTTTTTAAACTGTTTAATTTTTCAGAATGTGTGCCATTTACATTTGTAAAATGGCAAACATAAGTGTGATCAGATTGCCTCGTAATACGAATGATTCCTTTTCCTAAGCTGCTTAGTGATGGCTTTAAGAAGACAGTTCTATACTTGTTGCACATCGAGCGCAGCATGGAATAGTTTTTTAATAAATGAGATTCAGGTAAATATTTATGCAAGGATGCATCTTTTGACAACACAGAGAATACTTGATTTTTATTTAAATACTTTTCATTAAATACTTGACCATTTTGTTTGGATTTTACTTCTTTTATAAAATGTTGTACGCTTGATTTATTCTCAATTTTACGACTGTTTAAGCGGTTGTAAATAATATTGGGAAAAGGTAATTTTTTTTTACTCCAACCATTGAAATAAACCATGCAACTAATTTCATTTGAATCTAATATAATATCTTCTGGTGTAAAAAAACATACAACTGCTCCTTGTTGTTTACCTGCTTCAGAAAGCTCTTGACAAAAAGAAGTATTTGATCCAAAAGGTCTGGATGGTGATTGTTTTGAGTGTTGATTTAGTAATACTCCGATAAAAGGACCAATGGTTAATGTAAAAGGACTATATTTGACTCTTACTTTAGATTTATGATTTAAGCCTAATTCTTTAGCTAGCAGCTCATTTATAATTAATGCATTGTTTCGCTTAGACGGTAGCACTTTTACTAATAAACCTTTTGTGCCAAATTTAAGATTGATTTGTTGATTTATTGGAATCTTTTCTTTTTTAATAATAGGCTCACTGAGCAAAATTAAATATTGGTCATAAAACAATGAAGTTTCATTCTGTATATAAATTGTGATGTTCTTATTAATCATGATGAATCCCCTTCCGACACCAATGATTCGATACAGGAATATAAGTTATCATATGAGGACATAGAACCCTTGGTGATTGAATGAAGGTAGGTTAATGCTGATTTGTAGAAAAATGGGGGAAGAGTATGGATGTATTTATGTTATTATTTGCTAGTATGATTATTGGAGCTTGTATTGGTGGATTAACGAATTACTTGGCAATTAAAATGCTTTTTTATCCACGTAAAGCAATATATTTGTTTCAAAAAAAGCTTCCTTTTACTCCTGGTTTAATTCCGAAACGAAAGGGTGAGATTGCTACTTCTCTGGGAAGAGTTGTTGGTGATTATCTTGTTACATCAGAAGGGTTAAGCCAGCTGGTAAGCAGCCCTGAATTTAAAGGAAGAGCAGAATTAAAATGCAGTGAATGGTTTCATCATTTTTTGGAGCAAGAGATGAATCTTGAGGATATAGCATTGCGGTATTGGTCTAAGGAACAGGTGGAGGAGTGGAAGAAAAATAGTGCGGATTGGATTAATGGACTTGCTAATAAGGGAATTGAATGGTTATGGATTGAGAAACAGTGGTCATCCAAAACATTTGTAGATCTAATCCCCAGTTGGAATGAGCAGCAAAAGGAAAAATGGGCTCAGACAGCAGCAGATTATATTTTGATCGAAATCAGCAGAGAGTTGCATACAGAACGTGGCGATCGAATGCTGCAAACATTAACCAGTCAGTTTATGGAGCAAGCTGGTGGATTGATGTCATTAGCCGGTTTATTTATGGATGGGCAAAAAATATCAGCAAAAGTAAAGGGAGTTGTATTAGAACAGCTAGATTCTCCGACAGTCAACCATACATTGTATCAGTTCCTATATCATAAAATTAGTGATTGGGAGAAAAAAGATCTTTCTGAGTGGATTGATCAATTTTCAAATGAAAAAGACAATTTAACCTGGGTAAAAGAAAAAATGACAGGTCTTATAAGTTGGGAAGATTGGTTAGATAAGTTGATGGAGAAACCTTTGCAGCCCATATTACAGAAAAATAAACAATGGATTACAGAGCAAATTCCTGTTATGATAAATTTTTTATTGGCACAATTAAGTAAAAATGTGGATCGCATTGTCTCAGCAATTCAACTGCCAAATTTAGTTCAGTCCGAAGTGAATAAATTTCCAATAGAAAGAGTAGAGGAAATTGTGTTAAGTGTTTCAGGGAAAGAGTTTCGTGCAATTACATGGTTAGGTGCATTTTTAGGTGGATTGATAGGATTAGTACAATTTGTATTATTCATATCCTATACATAGAGAAGTAGTTTTCTCGGTGCTGAAAACTGAACTTTTTGAGCACTTATTTAAATTTAAATAATTAAGGAGCGATTAGATGAATATTTATGATAAAGCGCATGACTTAGCAAAAGCATTAAAGGAAAGTGATGAACTTAAAATTCTAATTGAAGCAAGAGAAGCAGTAAAAAGTAATGAGGAAGCGAATAAGATGTTAGAGGATTTTTCACAAGTTCAAAACTTACTGCAGCAAAAAATGATGGCTGGTGAGCAGCCTTCTGAAGAAGAAATGGGGCAAATTCAAAAATTATACGAAGTATTGCAATTAAATCCACTATTATCAAAATTATTTGATTCGGAACAACGTATAGGTGTTATCGTTCAAGATGTTCATAAGATAATAAACGAGCCGCTGCAGGGATCAGGGTCAGAATAACGGGCGTAAATATCTAGGTTCTTTTTAACTCTTTTTCTTCATAGGATTGTACTATAGGTTGTACGATTTTTAAGGAGTTGGTAAGGTTGAAGGGAATCAAACCGATATTAAGTCTGAGTTTAGCGATAGGCTTGTTAATTTTTGCGATTCCAAGACTAGAGGTAGGTCAAGGGTGGACAACGCCAACCATATTTGCAGTCGTTTGGATTGGTATGGTTTTGTTAATCATTGCTGCGCATTTACACGAAGTGTTAGGTGTTGATGAGGAAACGAAAAAAGAAATGAGAAGAGTGAAACAATATCAACGTTGGAAGAGAGAACAGCTTGTGTATGGAAATAAACGAAAAATGATGCGATGATAGATGAACATGTTCTGTCAGGAGTGTAATATAACAAAAAATCTCTTATTCTGTAAACTGGAATAAGAGATTTTTGCTTCAAACCCCTCTTAGTTATTACAAACACCAGCTTGATTACTTGTTTGGCAGTTGTTTTCATCAATTACGTTTTCTGATCCATCGTCTTGAATATCAGGATTGTTGTTAAATAAACAATTGGAGCGAACGGCGTTATTATCACTATTATCTAATAAAATACCAGCTTGTGGGTTGTTATTAACTATATTGTTGTCAATGATATTCATGGAAATATCTCCATTTTGGTCACTGATGTCTATCCCTTGTTCATTATTGTTCTTAATCATATTTTTAATGATTCTATTACCCCCATTTGCATTGATTCCAACTGTACCATTATTACATAGGACATTTCCCCAAACTAAGTTATTATCATTTACTTCAAACCCTTCATCTCCAGAATCACTGATTTTGTTCCAAAGGAGTAGGTTATTATTGCTTGATAAATCAAAACCACCTTCTCCATTATTCAATCCAATGTTACTGATATAAAACCAACCTTGATTCGCGGGTATTCCTGCCTCTACTCCATCTCTTACATTTTTATTGATGAAATTTTGAAGAATGAGGTTTAAATCACCTTCCCCACTTAATCCATTACTTCCGTTTTGCTGTAATTTACAACAAACGACGTAGTTGTGTCTGCTATTGATATGAATACCATCAAAAAAATTCCAACTTGACTCACAATTTATGATCATGTTTTGTTCATTTCCCTCAAGAGCTGGACTCTCAATCAGAATGCCATGTTCTTTATTTTCAAACGCGTTTATGCAGTGTAATATATTGTGGCGGGTGTTGATTCTAACACCGTGATTGTCAAAGTTTTGGACTGTAAGATTTTCGATCGTAACAAAATTGGCATTATTGTCTATATCAATTCCAGTTGCATTTACTAAGTTCGTACCATCAATAATCGTCTTGTTCCTGCCAGCCCCTATTATTTTGATCCGATTTCTGTTATCACCCATATCGCTTTCTATCAATATAGATTCGTTAAACTTGCCTTCACCGATTTGAATGGTGGTTCCTTGAGTGGCTGCATCAACAGCTGCTTGAATGGTTTTAAAATCTCCAGGTACATGAAGGACTGCTTTTCTGTCACAGACTCCAGGAGGAACACTTGTATTACACTTATTATCACTAAATATGTTAGAAGGATCTTCTGGTTGACCAACTTCAATATCAGGATCGTTGTTTTGTAATACATTATTACGGATAGCATTGTTCATAACGTCTGAACCAAGGAAAATACCAGGCAAAGCGTTGTTTTTGACTAAATTATTGTCAACAATATTATTAAAATTAAATCCTATATTAATTCCGTTTCCATTCTCTGTACAGTCGATGATATTTCGAATGATTCTGTTTTCAGAAGAAAATAAAATAATTCCATTTTCATTATTACATTTTACTTCATTTCCCCAAATCAAACTGCCCCCAAAATTAGATACAATTCCATCATCTTCATTATTATTTAGTTTATTAAAGAGCAAAAGATTATTTTCTCCCCTACTGTCAATCCCCTCATCTTCATTTCTAACAGAGCAATTACAAATAAACAGGTTAGAAGTACTAAAAAATAAACTATCTACTATTGTTACAAATCCATCATCATTATTTCTACTTGAGAAATTCTGAAGTGCGATGTTGTTCTGACCTGCAAACTCTAAACCATCATCAGCATTACCAATAAACTTACTTTTTACGATATAATTTTGATCCCCACGAACGATGAGACCATTACCAATTCCACTATTTTCTCCTTTATTAAAACTTGATTCACATTCCATAATCATATTTCTAACAGCACCTTGATCTATGAATATCCCATTACCGAATACGGTGTTGATCACTTTTACATTGTGCAAGATATTCTCATTCGATTGAATGACTACGCCATTATCCGTGTAATTTTGAATCGTTACATTCTCAAGTGTAACTTTCGTAGAGTTTTGAATCTGAACGCCAATCCCTAATGTCTCATTTCCTTCCAAAATTGTTTTTCCAATACCTGCTCCAACGATTCGAATGCGATCTAGTCCGTTCACCATGATGGTTTGGTTATATGTGCCTCTAGCCAAATTAATGGTATCCCCAGGATTTGCATCATTATTTATTACATCCTGAATATTGTTGGCTGGTGTTAAATTGAATACAGCCACATTAAATCACCCTCCTAATATTAATTGTTGAATTATTATATTCATAGCTTCAACAGATGGTATGGACTGGAGTGGAATTTTAGTAGGCTATTGATGGAAGGTTTCGTAACTTTACAGAAAGATGACCAACGAGAGATTTTTATATATACTATGAATAAAGCTTTATGAGTGGGTGGGTGTTGATAATGAAAAATATAGAAAATTCAACGAAAACAAAACATGAACAAATCTTAGAACATATAGAAAGTCTTGAAATAGGCACTAAGATCTCTGTAAGACAAATTGCAAAGGATTTGGAAGTAAGTGAAGGAACGGCTTACCGAGCAATTAAGGATGCAGAAATTCAAGGTTTAGTCAGTACAAAAGAGAGAATTGGAACCATTAGAATTGAAAAGAAGAATCGTATGAACATTGATCAACTGACCTTTGCTGATGTAGTTAAAATAGTAGACGGAAGTGTTCTTGGGGGTGCACAAGGATTAGACAAACCACTTAATAAATTTGTCATTGGTGCCATGAAATTGGAAGCTATGATGAGATATGTTGATCCAGATAGCTTATTAATTGTGGGGAATCGTGATGAAGTACATAAAATAGCGTTGGAACATGGAGCAGGTGTTTTAATTACAGGGGGATTTGATGCAAGAAAAGATGTGAAAAATATTGCAGATCAAAAGGAACTTCCTTTAATATCTTCTAGTTATGATTCTTTTACTGTGGCATCCATGATTAATAGAGCGATCTATGATCGATTAATCAAAAAGAAAATCATGTTGGTAGAGGATATGATTTATGTAAAAAAATCCGACGTGTTTGTTTTGAAATGTAACCATACCGTGAAGGATATGCAGGAAATTGCTGAAACATCTGGACACAGTAGATTCCCGATCGTAGATGAGTGGAATCGAGTGACCGGTATGATCACTTCTAAAGATATGATTGGGGCAGATAAGAATCAAACATTAGACAAATATATGACTAGAAATCCAATTACCGTAAATCTTCAAACCTCGATCACATCAGCTGCCCATATGATGGTATGGGAAGGAATTGAACTATTGCCTGTTGTGGACCATCATAGAAAACTTCTAGGTGTGATTAGTAGAAAAGATGTTTTACATGCTTTGCAGCATCTTCAAAAACAACCACAAATGGGAGAAACATTTGAAAATCTAATTTGGTCTGGGTTTGAACAAGAACATGGAGTTAATGGAGAACTGCAGTTTCATGGTGAGATTACTCCCCAGATGACAAGCCAACTAGGAACTGTGTCTGAAGGTGTGTTAACTACTTTAATGACAAAAGCAGCTTATCAAGCGATCGGAGAAGTCAAAAAAGGAGATTACGTGTTAGATAATATCTCAACCTATTTTGTAAGACCTCTGCAAATAGATAGTAAAATAAAAATATCCCCAGGAATCATAGAAGTGAGTCGTAAATTTGCAAAAGTGGAAGTTCAAATTTTCCATGAGGTGGATTTAATTTGTAAAGCGATGTTAACCGCACAAATTATTGACTCTTAAAGTTCATAATATGCTTATGATTGCGGATACCACCGTATAAATTAGCAAAACCTAATAATATAAATAGTATACCGACAATGAAACGAGGCCAGCTGAAGCCAAATGAAAACAGCTGTATACAAGCTATAGTAGTTAATACAATTCCTATACTTATATTCATCCGTGCTCTCATCAATCCTTGTTCTTTGACATCATTCGTACGTCTCGCTTTCATGCTGAAGTAAAAAGAAAACCATGCAGCAATAAATGCTATGATAATAGGTATAAAGTTAACAAAACTCATATGTTCACATCTCCAATATTTCTGTTTTGAGAAACGGTCACTTCTATGCGTTATTTATTGTACCAAAAAAAGAGGAGACGTTCACGTGTGTTATATTTAAGCTTCTGGATTGAATTCTTCAACATGAATCCAAAAGGTTGCCTCACCGTAAACAATGAACATATTTTGAATCTCAACAACATATGCCTTCTCATGAACATTAGGGTAGTTTTTACGTCCGTATAGCTGTCTAATATAATCTGGGTCTTTATAAATGAGAGATACTTGTTTCCCTTTTAATACTTTTAAATCTTCACGCACTAAATCTTTGATATCGTTTTTAATAAGATCATCCAGTGGTTCTTTATCCTCTTTTTCTTGAATGTTAATCACGATAGAGTTGATCACAGTATTGGAATCTTTATATTTTTCTAGTCCTTCTATTTTTGATAATAAATCTTTGTTTTCTTGTCGGATTGTTTCATTCATTTTAAACAGCACTTGCATATTATGCTGGTAAATAATCATATAAATAGCTGCACCAATAATCATACCTGAAATAATGAGCGCGATGGCCTGCAAATATTTTAAAAATCTCGAGATTGATGGAACTCTCAAGAGGAATTCCCTCCATCGCTCAACCAAAGCATAAGTGCTGTTCCTGCTTGTGCACCCATAAAAGCACTGATAATTTGTAGTATTTGTTTGATGGCAGGTGAGAGCTGTCCGTCTATTACATTGCTCTCGATAAGTCTTAAAGGATCTATCGTTCCTCCAATTGCAACGACAACCGCCCAAATCTTAACATTTTTAGCAACCTCTTGCATTGTAAAGGAAGGGGGCTGCAGTGTAAGTGTAGCAGCAATTCCCGCCATCAAGCTTGCACCAAGCACAACACCAAAAGCGATCATATAATCTGTAATCATTTTAGTTAATAAGTTTCCCATTATGATTCTTCCTTTCTATGAAAATATGACATGATATCCTCATATGAATGAAATTAGTATACAAGCCTTCTTAGTATTAATGTATGGGGGAAGAGGAGTGAAATATGCTAAAATGGACGAAAGAGATCTTTTCTCGAACATATGTTTTGTTTAGGTGCTTGGTTTATGATAAAATAAAGTAAAATATAACTTAAATATAAAAGGAGCAGCGAATAATGAAAAGTTTTACTCACCTTCATGTACATAGTGAATTTAGTTTGCTGGATGGTGCTGCAAAAATTGACCACCTAACAAAGAAAGCATCTGAATTGTCCATGAGTGCTATCGCACTAACTGATCATGGTGTGATGTATGGTGCGCTTCCTTTTTATAAATCATGTCTAAAAAACAATATAAAACCAATTATTGGCTGTGAGGTTTATTTTACATCCGAATCTATATATGAAAAAAAATCAAGAAAAGAGAGTCCCATTTATCATCTGATTTTATTGTGCAAGAATTTAACAGGGTATCAAAATCTAATGAAGATTTGTTCTTTAGCCCATCTCAAAGGACATCACTATAAACCTAGAGTGGATGAAGAGATCTTACAACAACATGCAGAGGGTCTGGTTTGTTTAAGCGCTTGTCTTGGTGGAGAAGTTTCACAATATTTGCTTCATGAGGAGTGGGATAAAGCAAAGGCTGCGGCTAAACGTTATCATAATATTTTTGGAGAAGATTTTTATCTAGAACTACAGGACCATGGGATGTTTGAACAAAAAAAAGTGTTAAAAAGCATGATCGAATTAAGTCGTGAAACTAAGATTCCTTTAGTTGCGACAAACGATGTTCATTATATCGAGCAGGATGACTTTTCAGTTCAGGATGTATTAATCTGTATAGGAACAGGTAAAACGATTGAAGATACAAAACGAATGAAATTCCAAACAGATCAGTTATATTTAAAAAGTCAGTCAGAAATGGCTGATTTATTCTCCTTTGTCCCTGAAGCAATTGAAAATACGAAAGTGATTGAAGAAAAATGCAACTTGCATTTAGAACTAGGGGCTTCGATTTTACCTGAGTACAATCCAATACCAGAGGCAATAACCGCACATACTTATTTAAAGCAGCTTTGCGAGGAAGGTTTAGTTAAAAGGTATAAAGACCAGCAAGATTGGAAGGATCTGTCCTTTCAGAAAGAAGTGAAGGGTAGATTAAATTATGAGCTGAAGGTTATTCAAAATATGGGTTATTCAGATTATTTTTTAATTGTATGGGATTTTATTCGTTTTGCACATGAGAATGATATTATGGTTGGTCCAGGTAGGGGCTCTTCCGCTGGTAGTTTAGTCGCCTATGTTTTGAATATTACGAACGTTGATCCAATTCGTTATCAGCTATTATTTGAACGGTTTTTAAACCCAGAAAGAATTTCAATGCCAGACATAGATATTGATTTTAGTGATGAACGAAGAGATGAAGTTATTGAATATGTCGTGCAGAAATATGGTTCGGAACATGTAGCTCAAATTATTACTTTCGGTACAATGGCGGCAAAGGCAGCGGTAAGAGATGTGGGGAGAGTGCTCAATTTTTCTTATCAGGAAGTGGATAAAACAGCAAAAATGATTCCAAATCAACTTGGTATTACGATAGAAAAAGCACTTGCCTATAATCCAGATTTAAAAAATGCCTATGAAAATAATGAAAAGATTTTCGAATTGTTGAATATGGCTTCAAAGGTAGAAGGCTTTCCAAGACATTCATCTACGCATGCAGCGGGTGTTGTCATTTCTAAAGAACCTTTAACTAACTATGTTCCTTTACAGGAAGGGACAGAGCATATCCCATTAACTCAATATCCAATGGAGCAATTGGAATCCATAGGTTTGTTAAAAATGGATTTTTTAGGCTTGCGCACATTGTCGATTATTGAAAGAACACTTGGTTGGATTAAACAACAAGTTGGTATTGAAATAAATCTGCAAAGTTTAGATGTAAGTGATTTAAAAACATATGAAATGTTAAGCAAAGGAGATACTACAGGGATCTTTCAATTGGAGTCTTCAGGTGTTAGACGTGTTTTAAAGGAACTAAAACCTTCTGATTTTGAGGATATTATTTCTGTATTAGCCTTATATCGTCCAGGACCGATGGAGTTCATTCCTAAATATATTCAAGGTAAACATGAGCAAATCGAGGTGGAATACCCTCACGCTTCGCTCATATCTATACTGTCGGATACGTATGGCATCATCGTATATCAGGAGCAGATTATGCAAATTGCATCAAAGATGGCTGGTTTTAGTCTTGGAGAAGCGGATCTTCTAAGAAGAGCAGTTTCAAAAAAGAAAAGAGAAGTATTAGATGAGCAGCGAGCTGCTTTTGTTGCAGGAAGCATACAACAGGGATATAAAGAAAAAGATGCAAATAAGGTGTATGATATGATTGTCCGTTTTGCTGATTATGGATTTCCAAGAGCACATGCAACAGCCTATGGTGTTCTTGCTTTTCAAACAGCCTACCTGAAGGCTCACTATCCGGTTCAGTTTATGTCTGCCATGTTAACTTCTGTTATTGGCAATCAAGGGAAATTAGCAGAATATATCGATGAATGTAGAAGAATGAAAATTAAAATATTACCTCCAGATGTTAATGAGAGTGATATTTTGTTTACTCCTGTCTTTAATGAAACTCGAACAAATCAATGGATAGGCGCGATTCGTTTCGGATTGGCTGCCATAAAAAATGTAGGAACAACAGCAATGAAATCCATCATTCATGAAAGAAAGGAATCTCCGTTTGAAAACTTGTTGGATTTTTGTCAAAAAATAGACTCAAAAGCATGTAATACTCGCGTTTTAGAATCGCTGATATTAAGTGGTGCTTTTGATCAGCTTCCTGGTCACCGGGCACAATTGTTAGCTGTATTGGACGAAACGATGGACGCGGCGGTGAAATGGAAAAAAGAAAGAGAGGATTTGCAAATTCATTTGTTCGGATTAACAGAGGAAATGAACTGGACAATAGATTATCCAGAGGTAATTTCCTTTACAGAAACACAAAAATTAGAACAAGAAAAAGAAATGTTAGGTTTATTTGTATCTGGACATCCACTGGATGCCTATCAACAGAAAATATCTAATATGAAAACAAATGAAATTCATCTTCTACAGGAGTTGAGGGAAAATTCCATTGCTCGGATTGTTGGGATGATTCCATCTTTTAGAATGATTTTAACAAAAAAGGGGCAGCAGATGGCGTTTATGGAAGTAGAGGATCGCATTGCAAAAGTAGAAGTTGTCATCTTTCCAGAGGCTTGGAAAAAATACGGTCACAATATTGAAAAAGGAAAAATATTGTACATTGAAGGTAAAGTGCAGCATCAAGAGGAGGGAGTAAAGTTATTGGCTCAACGAGCAGCTCCTATAGATGAAATAAATGAACCATTTACTGTTAAAGAAAGTCCTTCTGAAAAGGAATATTATAATAAAAAAGAATCTCTAAAATCGAACAAAAAACAACATGTATATATTAAAATTAAGGAAATAAATCAAAGTGCTGACAAGTTAGTGAAATTAAAGGAACTTTTAAAAAATCATGCTGGTGCGCTTGAAGTGATATTATATTATGAGCAGACCCAAAAAATTGTAGCTTTAAATGATTCCTATAACATTAAACCTTCTAAGGAGCTTTTTTCAGCTATTGAAGCGTTTATGGGAAAAGAAACAGTAAAAGTAAGATAATTGGGTATGATATTAGAAATCACATATTGATCATTTTTCATCTCTTTACAATTCTCAAAATCTAGGATAAGCTTTGTTATGGGGAAGGATAAGGTTTATCGTGCATACTTAATCAATACATTATGAATAAATTCAGGAGGTTCTTCATTTATGTGGACTGTAATTTATATTGCGCCTACTGAAAAATTGGCAGAGCGATTAAAAGATAACCTAACTGCTGAAGGTTTTTTTGTGAAAGTAAAACCTAGCGGCTTATCCAAAAAACAGTATGAAATCTTAGTTCCCGAAGGGGAAGTAGAAGAAGTGCAAGAAGTATTGAGCTCTTTGCTTCGTACGTAGAGTCCCATTATTGATACATACATGTTAAACCAATCTTATAAGAAAATCCCCTATCGTTGAACTTGCCAATCATCGAGTTTTCTTTAGCGGTAGATTTTCTTGAAATATGGAATTTGTAAACCTTATAAATTCTATTTTATAAAAAAGCTCTTGTTGGAGCTTCTCGAGTTTCAAAAAAATATAACGCCTTGTGAGGTGTAATAGTGTTTAAAGATCTTTTTAATAAAAAAAGAAAATATGCAACCATTCCGTCTGAAAACTCTAAAAGAGACAACATTCCAGAAGGATTAATGAACAAATGTTCAAAATGTGGAACCATTCAATTTAATAAAGAGTTAGAGAAAAATTTAAAAGTCTGTTCTGGCTGTGGATATCACTTTAGATTAAACGCTAAAGAAAGATTTCAAATTACGTTAGATGAAGGACGTTTATTTGAGTTTGACAGTGAAATGATTTCTGAAGATCCGCTTGAATTTCCTGGTTATAAGGAAAAAATTAAAAAGCATCAGGAAAAAACGGGTTCAAAGGATGCAGTTATTACAGGAGAAGGTACAATCGGGGGATTTCCAGTAGTTGTTGCAGGCATGAGTTTTGAATTTTTTGGCGGAAGCATGGGTTCAGTAGTTGGTGAAAAAGTAACTAGAGCGATAGAAACAGCTATGAATAAAAATTATCCTTTAATTATTTTTTCTACATCTGGTGGAGCTAGAATGGAAGAAAGTATCTTAAGTTTGATGCAGATGGCAAAAACAAGCGCAGCACTCAAAAAGTTCAGTGATCAGGGTGGATTATATATTTCCATTATTACAGACCCGACCTTCGGAGGTGTGCCTGCCAGCTTTGCTATGTTGGGAGACTACATCATAGCTGAACCTGGTGCAGCATTTGGGTTTACAGGAAGACGTGTTATTGAACAAACTATACGTCAGAATTTGCCCGAAACTTTTCAAACGGCTGAATTTAATTTAAAACATGGTCAGCTAGATAAAGTTGTTTCACGTGATCAAATGAGAAGCACTTTAATTAAATTATTGGATTTACATTTAACGAAGGAGGAAAGTGATTATGGCGAATGAGCTGCCATTTGAAAAACCTCTTATTGAGTTGCGAGCAAAAATAGAAGAAATTCGCAAGTTTGGTATTGAGAAAGAAATCGATATTGCGGAAGAGATCAATCGATTAGAGCAAAGATATGCGGATTTAGAAGTAGAGATTTATTCAAATTTATCAGCCTCACAAAAAATGCAAATAGCCAGACATCCCATGCGACCTACTACGTTAGATTATATTCAACATATCTTTGAGGATTTTATTGAATTGCATGGAGATCGTTCATATGGTGATGATTTAGCTATTGTTGGTGGGATAGCCAAGTTAAATGGAATTCCAGTCACTATTGTCGGTCATCAAAAAGGAAAAGATACAAAGGACAATATTGCACGTAATTTCGGAATGCCTCATCCTGAAGGATTTCGAAAAGGATTACGTATAATGAATCAAGCAAATAAATTTAAAAGACCCATTATTACATTTATTGATACGCCTGGTGCGTATCCTGGTGGAGCAGCAGAAGAAAGAGGTCAGGCAGAAGCTATTGCTAAGAATTTGTTGGAAATGGCTGGTTTTAGAGTGCCTATTATTTGTATTGTGATTGGTGAAGGTGGAAGTGGAGGAGCGTTAGCATTAGGTGTAGGTAACCGAGTGCTGATGTTGGAAAATGCTATTTATTCTGTAAGCAGTCCAGAAGCTGCTGCTTCAATTCTTTATAAAGATGCTTCCAAATCCCTTCTTGCTGCAGAATCCATGAAAATTACAGCAAACTATATTCAAGATTTTGGAGTTGCTGATGATATCATTCCTGAACCAAAAGGAGGAGCTCATCAGAATGTTAAGGAACAAGCTGAAAACATAAAAGATACTATACTGAGACATCTTGAACAACTTAATGGGTTGGATGAATTTGAGATAAAAGAAGATAGATACAAAAAATTTAGAGGAATAGGAAGTTTTACCACGCTTGAAAATGTATTTTAGTTTGACTAGGAGGAGTAGAAATCATGCGAAAAACAAAAATTGTATGTACTATTGGACCAGCGAGTGAATCATTAGAAAAGACAAAAGAATTAATTGTAGCAGGGTTGAACGTAGGGAGATTAAATTTTTCCCACGGTGACTTTGAAGAGCATGGAAATCGTATTAAAAACATTAGAAAAGCTTGTGAGGATTTAAACAAAACCGTTGCCATTCTTTTAGATACTAAAGGACCTGAAATTAGAACTGGAAAATTAAAAGAAGATAAAGTTCAGGTTGTAGCAAACGAATTTATCACTTTGACTACAGAAGAAATTTTGGGAGATCAGCATCGTGTTTCGATTACATATGATAAGCTTCCAAGTGAAGTTCATGTGGGTTCAACAATCTTGATTGATGATGGTCTTATAGGTTTAAAGGTTGCGGAAGTTGAAGGAACAGAAATTAAATGTCAAATCGTAAATGGCGGTTTGCTTGGAAGCAGGAAGGGTGTCAATGTTCCTGGTGTAAAAATTTCTTTACCAGGCATCACTGAAAAGGATACCAATGATATCATATTCGGTATTGAGCAAGGTGTTGATTTTATCGCAGCTTCATTTGTACGTAAAGCAAGTGATGTTTTGGAGATTAGGGATTTACTTCAACGTTATGATGCTCAGCAAATTCAAATCATTTCTAAAATTGAGAATCAAGAGGGTGTAGACAATCTTGATGAAATTCTAGAAGTATCTGATGGCTTAATGGTAGCACGTGGAGATCTTGGAGTTGAAATTCCTGCAGAAGAAGTACCTTTAGTTCAGAAACGAATGATTGAAAAATGTAACCAAGCGGGTAAACCAGTAATTACAGCTACACAAATGTTGGACTCTATGCAGCGTAATCCTCGTCCAACGAGAGCCGAAGCTAGTGATGTTGCAAATGCCATTTTTGATGGTACAGATGCGATTATGTTGTCTGGTGAAACAGCTCAAGGTAAATATCCGTTGGAATCTGTACAAACAATGGCACGCATAGCAGAAAAAGCAGAATCTGCGTTAGAATACGAAGAATTCTTTTTGAAACAGTCCAGCCTTCAGCAGGTTTCAATTACGGAATCCATAAGTCAGTCTGTTGCAAATTCAGCTTTAGATTTAAACGCAAAGGCGATTTTCACTTCTACACAAAGTGGATATACAGCTAGAATGGTATCCAAATATCGTCCAAAAGCACCAATCATAGCAGTTACGCCAGACGAACAAGTCATGCGTCGTTTATCATTAGTATGGGGAGTAAATCCTGTGAAAGGTGAACAAGCTGAATCCACAGATGAAATGTTTGAAATGGCTGTAAATAGTGGTTTACGTGCAGGATATGTTCAATTTGGGGATTTAGTTGTCATTACTGCTGGGGTTCCTATAGGTAGATCAGGAACAACAAATTTAATAAAAATTCATCACATTGGTGAATTGATTGCAAAAGGACAAGGGATTGGCAGCAACAGTGTTACTGGAAAAGTAGTTGCAGCTCGCACGCCAGAGGAAGCAAATGAAAAGATAACAGAAGGGTCTATTCTAGTTGCAGTTTCTACAGATAAAGATTATATTCCTGCGATGCAAAAGGCAGCAGCAATTATTACAGAAACAGGTGGACTTACTTGTCATGCAGCTGTTGTAGGTGTTGAATTAGGAATTCCTGTTATCGTTGGTGTGGAAGATGCTTTAAACATATTTAAGGACGGAATGGACGTTTCAGTTTACAGTGAACTAGGGTTCATTTATTCTGGTAAATCTGAAACTTTATAAAATATTAAATAAAATAATTTCCCATTTAAAGAGCTATGGTCTGATCGGACCGGCTCTTTTTTTCGTCAAGGTTCGTTAAGTGGAGAGTTTTCTTTATGTTTTTCTATTATGTTAAAATAGAAGAATGGATTAAATAGGAGGGGTATGAATGGAGAGTAAAGAATGGCGTAAACATACAGTACGGGTAAGATATCAGGAAACAGACCAAATGGGAGTTGTATATCATGGGAATTATTTGAATTGGTTTGAAATAGGGAGGACAGAATATGTACGAGAGATGGGATATAGTTACCGTAATATTGAAAAACTAGGGTTGTATCTTCCTGTCGTTGATGCACAAATTAGTTTTAAAAGACCAGCAAAATATGATGATGTTGTTGATATATACACTAAAGTAGCTGAATTCACTAGTAAAAAGATTATTTTTGAAAATGTAGTTCGTAAGGGTGAAGATATTTTAGTAACTGGAAAAACAGTACACGTATGGTTAAACTCACAATGGAAAACAATTCGATTGGATGTAGAAGCACCAGAATTATATGAACGTTTGTTGAAAGGGTAATAATATCTATATAAAACAACCTCTGATGCTTCATTAGTTCTTTTTACTGATAATGATATTGAAAGGAGTGAAGTCATGTTTCGTTTTCTTGTGATCATCATGATCGTTGTACCTGCTATAGAAATAATGGGTTTAATTGCGGTGGGCGGAATTATAGGTGGTTTAGAAACCTTCATTTTAATTTTACTGACTGGATTCATAGGTGCTTTTTTAGCTAAAAGTGAAGGAACAAAAGTTATGAATCAAGCAAGGTTCGAAATGTCGTCAGGAAGAGTACCAACAGGCTCTATTTTAGATGGGATTTGTATTTTTTCTGGTGGTCTTCTTTTACTTACCCCGGGATTTCTCACAGATACGATTGGTTTTATGCTTGTACTTCCTGTGACTCGCGGTTTTTTTAAGGGATGGATTTTGTATTTTATAAAAAAACTAATGTCCAAGGGAACCATTATCCGATTTTAAAGGAAATGAAGAAACCACTTTAAGTGTAAAATTCTATCAGTTTTTCTGTAATGTATGAACAGGAGTTATTGTTGCAAAAATAATCTTTATACATATGATAATGAAGTTTTATGTCCAGATGAGTTCACAATCTGTTCGAAATCCTTTATCATTAATGTGAATGAATATTAAATTTTTAGAGTAAATATTTGGATTATCAATTCAAATAAAATTATATCTCAAACAAAGGAGAGTATATAATGACAGCACCTACAAAAGGTTTAGAAGGTATAGTAGCGACTACTTCTTCCGTCAGCTCAATTATTGATGGTGTATTAACTTATCGTGGAATCAATATCGATGATTTAGCTGAAAAAGCTACATTTGAAGAAGTTGTTTATTTATTGTGGTTTGGTAAATTGCCAAATCAAACAGAATTAGAACAATTTAGTAAACAATTAGTTGAAAATATGGTAATCCCTAATGAAGTACTTGATCAAATCAAGTTATTTCCTAAGGGTGCAAATGCAATGGCGGCTCTACGTACAGCGGTTTCAAGCTTAGCCTTATACGATGTAGAAGCAGAGGATATGAGCAAGGAGGCGAATGTAAGAAAAGCAATTCGTCTACAAGCGAAGATCCCTACCATCATTTCTGCATTTGCAAGAATTCGCGAAGGGAAAGATCCTATTCAACCGAAAAAGGATGCTTCTCTATGTTACAATTTCTTGTATACACTTACAGGGGAGGAGCCAGATCCAGTTGCGATTGAAGCATTGGACAAAGCGTTAATATTACATGCTGACCACGAGTTGAATGCTTCTACTTTTGCTTCTCGTGTAACCGTTGCAACGCTATCTGATGTTTATTCAGGTGTGACTTCTGCCATTGGCACATTAAAAGGACCTCTTCATGGTGGAGCGAATGAAGCTGTAATGGTGATGTTAGAAGAGATTGAAACAACCCAAAACGCTGAACCTTACATCGAGAAGAAATTAGAAAACAAAGAAAAAATCATGGGATTTGGACACCGTGTATATAAAACAGGTGACCCTCGTGCAAAACATTTACAAAAAATGTCCTATGAATTAGGAAAAATTACAGGCAATATGAAATGGTATGACATGTCCGTTATCATTGACAAAATGATCACTGAGAAAAAAGGATTAAAACCGAACACTGATTTTTATTCAGCCTCTGTATATACTTCCTTGCAAATCCCACGTGATTTGTTCACACCAATTTTTGCATTTAGTCGTGTATCAGGATGGACAGCGCATATTTTAGAGCAGCTGGACAATAACCGTTTAATTCGCCCTCGTGCAGAATATATTGGCCCAGCAAACCAACCATATGTAGACATAGAAAACAGATAATAAAATAAGATAAACAGAATGAAGGAGGTACCAATTCACATGGTACAATTCAAAGAATACGATTTACCAACTAACGGAGAAAAAATTACAATCGAAAATGGACAATTACAAGTCCCTAATAAACCCATTATTCCTTTCATTGAAGGAGATGGAACTGGTCGAGATATTTGGGCGGCTTCAAAGCGTGTTTTAGATGCTGCAGTGAACAAAGCTTATAATGGTGAAAAGGAAATCGCTTGGTATGAGGTTTTTGCTGGGGAAAAAGCTTTCAATAAATATAAAGAGTGGTTGCCAGAGGATACTTTAACTGCAATAAGAGAATACATGGTGGCAATTAAAGGTCCTTTAACTACACCTATTGGAGGAGGCATTCGTTCCTTAAACGTTGCTCTTCGTCAAGAATTGGATTTATATACTTGTCTTCGCCCTGTACGTTACTTTGATGGTGTTCCTTCACCGGTTAAACGTCCAGAATTGGTTGATATGGCTATTTTCCGTGAAAATACGGAGGATATTTATGCAGGTATCGAATATGAGCAAGGTTCTGACGAAGTGAAGAAAGTTATTGAATTCTTACAGAAAGAAATGGGCGCAAATAAAATTCGTTTCCCTGAAACTTCTGGTATTGGTATTAAACCTGTTTCTTCTGAAGGGACAAAACGTCTTGTAAAAGGTGCGATTGAATATGCAATTAAACATGGACGTAAAAGTGTTACTTTAGTACATAAAGGAAACATTATGAAATTTACTGAAGGTGCATTTAAAAACTGGGGTTATGAAGTTGCTGAAGCAGAATATGGGGATAAAGTATTTACATGGGGTCAATACGATCGCATTGCTGAGGCTGAAGGTAAAGAAGCAGCTGATAAAGCTCAGGACGAAGCTGTTGCTGCTGGTAAGATCCTTGTAAAGGATGCTATAGCAGATATCGCACTTCAACAAGTTCTAACTCGTCCAACAGACTTTGATGTAATCGCAACATTAAACTTAAATGGAGACTATTTATCTGACGCTTTAGCTGCACAAGTAGGTGGTATTGGTATTGCTCCAGGGGCAAACATCAACTATGTTACTGGACATGCAATTTTTGAAGCTACACACGGAACTGCTCCTAAATATGCTGATTTAGATGTAGTGAATCCTGGTTCTGTAATCTTATCTGGTGTATTGATGCTTGAACACTTAGGTTGGACAGAGGCTGCAAATCTAATTTATAAAGGAATGGAAACAGCAATCTCTAATAAAACAGTAACTTACGATTTTGAAAGATTAATGGAAAATGCAACAAAAGTGAAATGTTCTGAGTTTGCAGATGAAATTATTAAACATATGGCATAATTTAAATAAATAATGCTTCACTATGATCCCCTCACTGAATAAAGTGAGGGGAATTTAAAAGGTATAGAAGTAAAAATATTACATATAGAGAGGGGAATGTTAGATGGCGATTCAAAGAAAAAAAATAGCGGTGGTTGGAGCTGGTTTTACTGGAGCTACTACTGCGTTAATGCTTGCACAGAAGGAATTAGGAGATGTTGTATTAATTGATATTCCACAGTTGGAAAATCCTACAAAAGGTAAAGCACTTGATATGCTAGAAGCGAGTCCTGTTCAGGGTTTTGACAGCAATATTGTTGGTACTTCTAGTTATGAGGATGCTGAAGGTGCTGATATAGTGATTATTACTGCTGGTATCGCTCGTAAGCCAGGAATGAGTAGAGATGATTTAGTTAATACAAATGCAGGTATAATGAAATCTGTATGTGAGAGTGTAAAAAAATATTGCCCAGATTCTTATGTAATTATTTTGAGCAACCCTGTAGATGCTATGACCTATGTAGCATATAATACCCTTGGATTTCCTAAAAATCGCGTGATTGGTCAATCTGGAGTATTAGATACAGCACGTTACTTTACATTTATTTCTCAAGAAATAAATGTTTCCGTTGAAGATGTTCATGGATTTGTATTAGGTGGTCATGGGGATGATATGGTACCTCTTGTAAAATATACAAATGTTGCTGGTATTCCAATTGATAAACTAATTTCTGCTGAACGTATTGAGGCCATAGTAAAACGTACTCGTACAGGTGGTGGAGAGATCGTAGGGTTACTAGGTAACGGTAGTGCATATTATGCTCCTGCTGCTTCTTTAGTACAGATGACTGAAGCCATCTTAAAGGATAAAAAACGAGTATTGCCTTCCATTGCATTTTTAGAGGGTGAGTATGGATACGACAACTTATTTATTGGTGTTCCAACGATTCTTGGTGGAGACGGAATTGAAAAAATCATTGAGTTGGAATTAACGGATGAAGAAAAATCTGCTCTAGATAAATCAGCAGAATCAGTTCGTAAAGTGATAAGTGTTGTAGACAAAGGGTAAACATGGTAGGATAAAAAGAGTATGGGAATTTTCCATACTCTTTTTTGAGCTTATAGACAATTTAGGCTGCAAAGTTCATAATTCTCTCATGACTATGCGGTATTAGAATTGGCATAAGCAGTGCTTGTTATCATTAACGCACAGGTGATGACAAAATCTAAGTTTGCCCATGTGCAAGGGTTGAGTAGTAGTGTGGGTATCATTATGATGGAGGGTTATTAAAAATGGATATTGTTTTTTATCTTCATTCAACAGTAGGTTTATTATTGATCGCTTACATTTTACTTCCATTTCTTATTACGACTTTAAAAAATGGGTCAGAAGAAATGGCAAAAGTATCTGTATTTATCAATCGAGTAGGAATGTACATATTAATTGTCGCTTTTCTTTCAGGTGGATATCTAATTAGTCAAGTAGAAGGTATTACAGTACCTTGGATGATTGTTGTAATATTATTGCTGTTAGTTATGTTTGCAATGACAGGAATGATCTCAAAACCTTTAAAAAGAGTAAGAGATGGAAGTGCAATTGATTCGGATCATAAAAAAGCAAAAATGTTTAGTTTTATTAATGCGATCGCTTTAGTTTTTATTTTAGTTTTAATGTATAATCCTACATTGCTCTAAAATAAAAAACATCAAACGTTATATCTATGCGTTTGATGTTTTTTTTGACCTCAAATATGATTATCGAACCAGAAGAATATTTAAACTAAAACCATATTTCCTGTTTTTTTCGCATGGTTTTCAGCCCTATTTAGGATCCAAATGGATATAAGGAAAAGAACGATCAGTATTGCAGCTAGTAAAAGAAATGAAGTTGTTAATTCAGAATATGGAACTCCTTTTATGACTAGATCTCGAAAAATATCCAATACATAAGTTAAAGGAAAGGCAAATGCGATTATTTTTCCCCAAAGCGGAAAAGCTAGTACAGGGATACGAACACCAGAAAAAAACTGCATGGGTTTTTCAAGTACGGTAAATAAAATGCTGGAGTCGCGTGAAAACAAAAACAGGATATTTAAGAAACCTCCCCATACTATGGCAGAAATAGACAGCATCATAAATGCTAATGGAATGTTAATCCAATGTAAGGATGAAACGTCTGTTACAAAAAAAATAGCTAATAAAGTGAACAAAGTAAATAACCACACCGCTTCGAATAAATTTGCCGCTGCTCTTGCATACATGAACATCATTCTAGAAACAGGAGTTAAAAATATTAGTTCAAGTGTGCCTGCGCTTCTCTCATAAGACATTTGCCAAGCAGATTGAACTAAACACCAAAAAAAAGTGTATGCTAAAAATTCAGTTAATAAAAATAAGCCTAGTTGATCTACTTCAATATATTTGGATAATGGACTATGTTCTCCTAAATTGAATGGTTTGAAGGAGTAATATGAAGCTATAAATAATAATATAGGCCACAGAAACAATGAAAAATAGACCATTTTGCTATGAAAGTGGTGCTTATGTGCTTTTTGAAATTCAGCAATTAAAATATGGAAGATACTCATGCACTTTTCTCCTCTGCTAAAGCCAATATGGCATCCTCTAATTTTGGTTTTTTTGTCTCCATTCTAATCACCTTTATATTTTCATTTGCAAGCAATTCTATAGCATAGGAAGATAAGTCTGATGATGAAGTAATCTGCATTCCTATCTCTTGTTCAGATGAGTTGGTATGCATTTGTGCATTTTTTAAACCTAATGCTTTTTTAATTTTTATTTCTGCTTCATTCGAAAGCTTTTCTACTACTAAATCCAAATAATGATGATTTGCTGCTTTTTTTATTATATTTTCTGGTGTTTCATGAAGGATTACCTTTCCTTTATTTATAATATAAATTCGATCACAAAGCTCCTCCACCTCTTCTAAATAATATTCCTTTACGATCTTCTTTGGCTAGTTTTTTTACTGTATTTCTGAGATGTTTTGCAACGGGTGCATCTAAACCGAGGGTGGGTTCATCTAAAAATAAGTATTTTGGATCATTAATTAACCCTCTTGCAATTTGTAATCGTTGTTTCATACCCTTTGAAAATCTTTCAACAGGTATATCTCCTGTATCCTCAAGACCTACTAATCGAAGTAAATCTTCAATTTTATGATGTAATTGCTGACTTGTATAACCATATAATTTTCCGTAATATATTAAATTTTCTCTTGCTGTTAATCTCCAGTACAACATTCTCTCGCCACCTGCGATCATGTTCACATTCTTTTTAATTTTTTTAGCATCCTTTATAATATCTAATCCATCAACTTTTATTGAACCTTTATTTGGAGTTAGTAATGTAGATAACATTTTAATTGTAGTTGTTTTGCCTGCCCCATTTAATCCTAATAAACCAACAATCTCTCCTTCATGGATGGATAAATCTATACCTGCCTCAACTACCTTTTTCTTTTGTTTAAAAAACCCTAGTTTTTCTTTTAGTTGATATGTTTTTATGATTCCCTTAGCTTCAATCAAATCATTTCCTCCTTATTATGAAAAATGCTTCTCAAGTATTTTTTTCTCCATTTTTTTAATAGATATTGAGCCAATGATAAAATAAACGATACCTGTCAGAGTTAACTTCCATAATGACGGACTGATCATAATTGGACTGCTGCCCTCTAGTACGCTGCCTCTAAAAGCTTCTAAACCATAGGTCATAGGCATGATGATACCAATACTTTGAATAAATTCAGGTAAATATTCAATTGGGAAAGTAATGCCGCATACAATAGCAATGACAAGGTAAATGGTTAGAGTGGATTTAGTGAGACGAGCCTTAATTACAGAATTACGCGAAGGAACACTTGAAGCTCTTTTGTTAACCCCTTCTTCAAGAAAAAGTTATTTTTTAGGTTATGCTAGTCAAGGAATCATGAGAATATGTGTGCTTGTCTTGGGTAATCTATGTATACAAAATAGATTTTGGAAACATAGAATATATTATCCCTTATAATGGGATATGAATAGGATAATAAAGCAAACCACCGATGCGCTCTTTTGCAATCTCAAAAAACCTCACTGTATATTTAGTGAGGTTGAACAATGAACAAATCTTAAAATAGTTATTAGAACTATGAACCTAGTCTAGACCAAATCAGTGTTCTAAGCATAGTATGTATTATCTCACAATTTTAATTTAGTGAGAAAAATTAGATTTGGAGCACCTCCTCCTTTTAATGAATAGGATAGTATTCGAACGGAATAACTGCATCATTTCAACTATTGGATAAACCATATAGCTTGAGTGATGCAGTTGCTATTTTTAGAAATTTCATCTATTTAGGCTTCCCTTTATTCCTGCTAAATAGACTTAGTTCATCTAAGGTTTTTTCAAAACTAGGGGCAAGATAAGATAGAAAATAGTCAATTTCTGGCATGTTCATATTTTGTAAACTTAATTCAATATCTTTTTTAGCGGTTGCAAATTCCTTGTTACCTGCAGACAGTTCCGAAATGCATTTTATATAAGCGTCTAAATCGTCCGCAGCTTTAACATATTGTATTAGTTCATCATCATCTTTATTTTGTATTAAAGTTTCATATTGCATTTTTAATACATCAGGAACCGTATTCATTAAATGATCTGATGCTAATTCTTCTATTTCTCTGAAGCTATTTAAGATTTGGTTATTATGATGTTTAACAGGGGTTGGGATGTCTCCTGTGAAAACCTCAGTGGCATCATGAAATAAAGCTAAACTAACTGCTCTTTCTGTATGAATAGGCTTATTAAAAACCTCATTTGCTATAGAACACAGAATATGTGTAATAAGTGAGACATGGTAGCTGTGTTCTGCTACATTTTCATCCACAACATTACGCATTAGACTCCACCGTTTAATGTACCGAAGTCTGTACATATAAGCTAAAAAGTGATGATTTTCCATAAAGATCTCGCTCCAACTTTTTATGATTTCCAATATCATATGAGGCCTATACGATAATTGTTATGAAGAATTAAATGAAAAAAACGAAATAAATAAAAACAGATGTTTGAGTATTTATATTGAAATTTAGACATTTGTATATAGGGATACGTCCAAACCTTTAGATTGTACTAGACATATACTGTAGCAGGAACTGTTTTGGAGGTGATTTCTTTTATGTTTTTCATTGTAGGTCTTGCTATAGTTGTTTTAGTCTTATTTATATTGCTGGTTATCATCTTAGCGTTATTAGCACCAATTAGAAAATGTTTTCCTCATAGGTTCTATTGATCATAAATGAAAAAATAATCATGCATAAGTTGTATGGTTATTTTTTTGTTCAGGATAGGTTGGGTGTATTAGTGTCAAATTAATATTAAAAAAATTAATCAGTTACATATGAAAAAGGAATAACATTAACATGTGATTTTACATTCCGTTAACCTGATGATGAATTTGCTGACTTATACTTTTAATCAAGCAAATAGATGTTACACGCAATGGATGTGTGACATGAAAAAGAAAATATAAATTCAAGATTATAACAAGGAGGAAATGAATATGATGCCAAAAGCACTAATCATCTTGATAGATGGATGCGCAAAAGAATATTTAGAACAAGGGGTTACTCCAAACATTCTTGAGGTAGGGAAACGTGGATTCCATAAAATGATTAAATCTGCACTTCCCTCTGTGACAAATGTAAACCATGCTACGATTTTGACAGGTTCATTCCCAATAGAACATCAAGTAGCTGGAAATTATTTTTATAATCCTGAGACAGGAGAGCATGGTTATATTCAAGGAAAAGGTTTTTTAAATAAAGAAACGATTCTTGATTTTTATGCTTCTCGTGGAGCTAGTACTGGATTATTTGTAGTTAAAGGGAAAGTGCAAGAGGTGTTCGGGGAAAATGTTACTTTTGGATTAAATGCAGAAAAAACAGATCCAGAAATGATTCATCACTTAGGGATGGAAATGCCACCTGAAACAGTATCAAAACCAGAAGCGAACAACTGGATTATGGAAGCTTGTTATAAATTGCTTGAAAAAGAAAATCCAGATTTAGTATATTGCACAACAAACGATTATACTATGCATAATTATGAGCCAGATACTGATGTTGCAAAAAAACAAATGGAAGTATTGGATTATTGGATAGGAAAAATGTTGGAACTTGATCCTGAACGAGAAATATATATTACGGCAGACCATGGAATGCAATCTAAAACGCTTCTTGTTGATCTGCAGAAAAAGTTGGATAAAACCCCATTTGATACTTTCTGTATGTTGCCTTTGAAAGACCGTTACTTAGAAAACCATCGCTATCAAGAAGGATCAGCAATTTATATATTTGCAAAAGATAAGAGTCAAACAGAGGATTTATTAGAACATCTAAAAACATACGATTTTGTTGAGAGTATCTATACAAAAGAAGAGGCTGTAAAAGAATTGCTGTTACCACCTGATCCAATTGGAGATATTGTAATTTTTTCTACTAGAGAAGTAGCATTTGGAGAATTAGAAGATGAGGAACTAGAAGTGAATGTCCGTACACATGGCTCCAAGTTTGAGCAAGATGTCCCTATTTTAGCTGTGAATGCGAGAAGACCTAAGGAAGACTATGAATTCAACTGTGATATTGTGAAATTTATGATGCAGGACTTATCTAAATAAATAATAAGAAAAAGAAGGCGGAGCAAATAGATACTCCGCTTTTTAGTTATGACATAGTGCTCAGCTTTTCTTTCAAATACTGAACAAACGCTTGAGTGAGTACGTCCTCTTGTTTATCCGGCTGCATTAATACTTGAACGTATCGATGAATAGGGAATCCTTCTACATCTAAAATCGACAGTGATGAAAATTTTGATTCGCTTTGCACAATGAATTTAGACATGACCGCTAGCCCAACATGATTTAGTACAGAGATACGAATAGCTTCAGGTTGATCGATTTCAATGTAATTGTTGGGATAAAAATGATTTTGATGACACCATAGTTCAAATTGCTGCCTCGTATCAGAACCTTGTTCCCGTATAATAAAGCACTCATTTTTCAAATCTTTGATGGAGACGTTTTTTTTGCCTGCAAGTGGATGATCTGAATGAGCAGCAAGTACTAAGGCATCTTCTCCAACAATGACCGAACTTAATTCGTTTTTTTCAATGGGTGAAGTTATTACAGCGAGATCGGTCTTCTGTTCTCTCAGTTGGGTAACTGCAGATTTTACATTGCTTATAGATAATGAAATACGAGTGTTTTCATATGATTCTTGAAATCCTTTAGTAATTGGGGGGAGGACATACGTACCAGTTGAAGTTGTGCTGATTTTTAAAGTTTTACTATTGTTTTGTTTAGTATCTTGAATAGCTTGAACTGCATTGCTATGCAGGTTCAATATATCGCTGACATAATAAGCAAGAATTCTGCCTGCCAAAGTTGGTTTCACTTTCCGTCCGTATCGCTGAAATAGTGCTACACCAAGTTCATCTTGCAATGCCTTTAGTCTAACTGTGATTGTAGGTTGACTTACGAATAAATTTTTTGCGGCATCAGAATAGCTGCCTTCATCAAGTACGGCTTGAAACGCTTCTAACTGTTTAAAGTCCAAATCGTTGACCTCCCAGAAATGAACAGTCGTTTATAATGATCATTTTCATAGTTATATCATTTTGAATTTTGTTGTCCACTTTATTAATAAATTTAATACGAAATGTCTTAAAAAACAATAGTGTTAACAATGTATTTTACATTCCCTTAACTTAACGATAAATATGTTAACTTATAATCTTCATTAAGAAGGAAACAGATCAAAACTGCGTATGACAAATGATGGAGGTTGATTAAAAAATGATGAACAGTAATGCAGCAATTCATTTTTTTGATGTAAGTCATTCATATAAAGGCAATTCTCAAAAGGTACTAAATCAAGTTCATTTAGAAATAGAAAAAGGTGAATTTTGTACGATTTTAGGACGAAGTGGAGCAGGGAAATCAACCTTTTTAAGAAGTATGACAGGTTTTGTGCAAGTGGAAGAAGGAAGTATTTTTATTAATGGTGATGAGCTTCGTTATTATTCTTCTTCTTTAAGAAAGATTCGTAAAAATGTTGCTATGATTTTTCAGCATTATAATCTTGTGAACAGACTAACGAATTTGCAAAATGTTTTATGTGGAATGTTGCAAAACATTCCATCTCAGCGAGGGATACTAGGGTGGTATACAGAAAAAGAAAAAAAACAAGCACTTGAACTTTTAGACCGCGTAGGGCTTGCTGACTTTGCTCATAAACGAGCAGATCAATTAAGTGGAGGACAAAAACAACGAGTAGGTATAGCAAGAGCTTTAGCACAAGATCCAAAAATAATATTAGCAGATGAGCCAGTCGCCAGCTTGGATCCAGTGACTTCAGGAGAAATTATGGAATTATTAAAACAAATTAATAAAGAAGAAAACATAACAGTAGTGATTAGTTTGCATCAAATAGAGCTTGCTAAGCAATATGGAGAAAGAATGATTGGGTTTGCAGGTGGGAAAGTTGTCATTGACACAACTGCAGGATTTTTGACTGATGGAGATCTAGCTGAGATTTATGATGTAACCAAAGAAAAAGAAAATACGAATCATTCAATTGAAAAACAGATCATATAATGGTGGAGTTGTAGAATATGGAGAAAAAAAGCACGCTGTCTAAAATACTGATTTTTATTTCCGTTATTGCATTTGGAGTATGGAGTGCATATGATTTAGAGTTAAGTCCTATGAAGTTTATTGCAGGTATACCTGATATTTTTAATTTGATTTATCGCTCGCTTCCACCTGATTTATCCATTTTATCTCGATTGGTCACACCAGCATTAAGAACATTGGAAGTTGCAATTTGGGGAACATTCATAGCTGTAGTTTTTAGTACGATTCTTTCATTTGGTGCAGCAAAAAATTTATTTGGATCTAATAAGATTATATATGGTCTAACAAGGGGGATTCTAAATACACTTCGTTCTATTCCTGATTTGATTTGGGCACTAGTGTTTGTAGCAGCAGTTGGACTTGGTACATTTCCTGGTGTTCTGGCTTTAGCAGTTTATTCATGTGGTGAACTTGGAAAGTTGTATGCAGAATCGATTGAGAATATAGATCCAGGGCCAAGAGAAGCTTTGGAAAGTACAGGGGCAGGGAGTTTTAGAGTGATTCGTTGGGCTATCTTACCGCAAATATTACCTGAGGCCATCACCTATACATTATATCGTCTAGAATCCAACGTTCGTCATGCATTTATTTTAGGTTTGGTTGGAGCAGGTGGATTGGGTCATGAATTAATAGTTTCTATGAGATTGTTCCGTTATGATGAAGCACTGACGATTATCTTAGTTATTATCATAACAGTATCTTTAACAGATTTTGTTTCAGGAAAACTACGTCAAAAAGTAATTTAATATATATAATATAAAGCATCTGAATGAGCGAAAAGAAAGGGTGAAAATGACTTTCTTTTCGCTTTTTTCTATGCAGAAAATAGATTTTTAAGAATGATAATTTGTCATCCAACTAGGACGAAATATATTTATTGAGACTATAAGTTAATTATTAATTTTATTAATAGTTAACTTTTGAAAAATAAATAATATTAACATCGTTTTTTACATGAAGATAACTCTCAGTTGACCCAATTGTCTTACTATTAAAGTAACGAAACCTAATTGGTCTAGTTAAAAAACACTTGGGGGTACGAAAATGAAACGTATTACTTCATTCATGATGATGTTGTTGTTAGTTGTTAGTATTCTAGTCACAGGCTGTAGTTCAGAAACAGGAAGTCCAGAGGAAACTGTTATTCGTTTGGGTCTTGCTCCAGATGAAGATTCAGCAGAAATTTTAAGAGCTTATGCCCCATTTATTGAGTACCTAGAAAAAAAAACAGGATATACGATTGAAGCAAGTGTAGGTGCTGATTATCCAGCAGTTGTTGAAGCGATAAACGCAGGACATTTGGATTTAGCTTGGTTCGGTCCTTCAGAATATATGTTGGCTACAGAAGTAGTAGATGTAGGTGTTGAAGCTTTCGCTTCTGCGATTCAATCTAAAGACTCTGTGCCTTATCGCAGTATTTTTGTAGTTCATAAAGATTCAGATATTCAATCATTGGAAGATATTAAAGGGAAATCTATCGCATTTACAGATCCAGCTTCTACTTCTGGTCATATCTTTGGTAGATACACTCTTGTAAATGAAGGGATCGATCCTGATACGGATTTAGGGGAAGTGATTTATTCCGGAAGTCATGATGCAAATGTACTTTCAGTAGAAAAGAAACAAGTGGACGTAGGTGTAATGTCCAGCAGAAAACTGCCTAGGTTTGTTGAAAAAGGAATTGTTGATGGAGATAACATTCGCATCATTGCAGAATCAGTTTTAATTCCACCTGATCCAATTTCATTTAAATGCGATTTGCCTGAAGACATTAAAGAAAATGTAGTTAAAGCTTTTACAGAAAAAAGTGATGAATTATCAAAAGCATTAGAAGGAACAGGCTTTGAATCTTTCGATCCAGTTAATGATCAAGATTATGATTTAATCCGTGATGCTTATGAAATTGCAGGGCTTAAACCAGAGCTTTAAAACCAGCAACCATATTATTATCCTCCTCTTGTATACTATGATGGATGAACTTTATGATATAATAATGAAGGTGATTTTTAACCTAATCTTAACAGAATCTATTATAAGATAAAGATTGAAATATACAATTATACATTCATATATTCGAGGGGAGAAGTTATTCACATGAATCAATTTGAAGAAAGTGTGTATCAATTAATTGTTGAAACATCAACGAATTTACCAACTGACGTACGTAATGCTATCAAAAATGCAAAATCAAAAGAAAATCAGGGAACAAGAGCAGCTTTATCTCTTTCAACGATTTCTAACAATATTAATATGGCTGAAACGAATGTCTCACCTATTTGTCAAGACACGGGGATGCCGACTTTTGTTGTACATACTCCAGTTGGTGCCAACCAAATTGAAATGAAAAAGGTCATTTTATCAGCGATAAAAAGGGCTACACAAGACAGCAAGCTTCGTCCAAATTCTGTTGATTCTTTAACAGGAGAAAACAGTGGAGATAATTTAGGGGAAGGGACTCCTGTCATTCATTTTGAACAATGGGAAAAAGAGGACATTGATATTCGTTTAATATTGAAGGGTGGAGGCTGTGAGAACAAAAATATTCAATACAGCTTGCCAATGGAGCTTGAAGGTTTAGGAAAAGCTGGTCGTGACCTTGACGGTATTCGAAAATGCATTTTACATTCTGTTTACCAAGCACAAGGACAAGGTTGCAGTGCTGGATTTATAGGAGTTGGTATTGGAGGAGATCGTACAACAGGATATGAACTCGCTAAAAAACAGCTTTTCCGAGAAGTAAATGATACAAACCCTAATGCAGATTTACAAAAGCTTGAAGAATATGTGATGGAAAATGCAAATCAATTAGGAATTGGAACTATGGGATTTGGTGGAGAAGTCACACTGCTTGGATGTAAAATAGGTGTAATGAATCGTTTGCCAGCAAGTTTTTTTGTATCAGTAGCTTACAATTGTTGGGCTTTTCGTCGTTTAGGTGTAGTAATAGACGCTAATTCCGGAGAAATTAAACAATGGGTATATAACAAAGGTAGTGAAGAACAAGAAGAGAAACAACAATTACAGTCTGCTTCAAAAGAAGATAGTAAGTCAAATGACCGTAAAGAAGTAGTATTACAGGCCCCGATTACGGAAGAACAAATTCGAAATCTGAAGGTTGGGGATGTTGTTATCATAAATGGATCTATGCATACAGGACGAGATGCTTTACACAAATATTTGATGGAGAATGATTCACCTGTTGATTTAAATGGCGGAATCATCTATCATTGCGGTCCAGTAATGAGTAAAGAGGATGACGAATATATCGTGAAAGCTGCGGGACCAACAACAAGTATTCGAGAAGAGCCTTATCAAGGGGATATTATTAAAAAGTTTGGTATCCGTGCTGTAATTGGAAAAGGTGGCATGGGAGCAAAAACATTATCAGCTTTGAAAGAACATGGTGGTGTTTACTTAAATGCTATAGGAGGAGCAGCTCAATATTATGCCGAGTCGATTAAAAAAGTAGATGACGTAGACTTTTTAGAGTTTGGTATTCCTGAAGCCATGTGGCATTTGCAAGTCGAAGGGTTTGCAGCAATCGTTACGATGGATGCACATGGAAACAGCTTGCATGCTGATGTAGAGAAATCTTCGTTAGAAAAATTAGCTAAGTTTAAAGAAACTGTATTTTAAAATAATAATAATGATGAAATAATATCCCAGTATCCCCAAGATACTAGGATATCTTTTTTTAAAAAAATATTTCTTCATTTTGGGACGTAAAAGGATAGGTGCTCTAATGGTTAGATTAAGAATGAGACTCACGTTAATTATCATTGCCTTACTAGCAGTAACAGCACTTGCTGCTGGGATCTTTACTGTGGAGAGATTAAAGGCTTCACAGCTTCAGTTTTTAAAAGAACAGTTGTTGCAGGAAATTAAAATCATTCAAAATACGTTGACATGGCAAGAAACTGTGAGTAATCAAGAAATTATTGCTTATTTTAGTGAGGGTGCTGAAGAACTTAGCAAATCTACAGAGGCTAGGATTACTTTTATTGATCTTGAAGGTAATGTGGTAGGTGAGTCCGATTTTAATCCTGAAGAAATGGACAACCATCTATTTCGTGAAGAAATTTTATCAATTTCAGAAAATGGAGAGTATGGGACATCAATCAGATACAGCGATACAATCAAACATAATATGCTCTATGTTGCTGCACCATTTCATAATCAAAATCAACCTATGGGTTATTTACGTTTATCAATCAATTTGGATGAGGTAGAATACAACGCGAATGAGTTATGGACGTATTATATTATCGGTATCTTATTTTTATTAATAGTCACAGCAGTGATTAGTTATTTAATTACTAGAGGATTAACACGCCCACTAGAAAACATTATGAAAGTAGCTCAGCAGATTACTAGAGGAAATTATAAATCTAAAGTAAAAA
This sequence comes from Chengkuizengella axinellae, assembly GCF_030730905.1. Lineage (GTDB taxonomy): Bacteria > Bacillota > Bacilli > Paenibacillales > KCTC-33759 > Chengkuizengella > Chengkuizengella axinellae. The sequence goes on from NZ_JAVAMP010000003.1 coordinate 87,277, forward strand.
TATACAACAAGGATGAAATCGGCCGTTTGGGAAAAGCCATCAACACGATGGCATCAAGCTTACAATATCAAATGCAGCGTATATCTGAAAATGAAATCAGGCTTAAAACTGTCCTGGAGCATTTAATTAGCGGTGTGATCATGATAGATCGTCATGGAAAAATCGTGTTATTAAATCGGACTTCAGAGAACATTCTTGGAATGAAAGAGAATGAAATTTTAGGGAAGCGTTATGATGATACAAAACAAAACCAGGAACTAGTTACTTTAATTCAAAACTGTTTTCAAACCAAACAACACATACGTGAAGAATTAACTTTCTATTATCCAGAAGAAAGAATGCTTGAAATGAATCTTGTGCCGCTTTATCAGGATCATAGGCAGTGGTCTGGCATATTAATTGTCATGCATGATATTACAGCGATTCGCAAGTTAGAAAAAATGAGAAGCGATTTTGCAGCAAATGTGTCACATGAATTAAAAACACCGATCGCAGCTGTGAAAGGATTTTCAGAAACCTTATTATCAGGGGCTCTTGATGATAAAGAGACTGCAAAATCATTTTTGCAAATTATATATGATGAAAGTGATCGTCTTAATAGATTGATTAGTGACATATTAGATCTTTCAAAAATAGAATCAAAAGCCGTACCGCTTAACTACTCAGCAATAGCCATGCAGCCATTTGTACAAAAAACGATACAAATGGTTGGAAAGCAGTCACTTGAAAAACAAATAAATCTCGATTTTCAAGTGAATCAAGATTTGTATATGGAAGCGGATGAAGATCGCTTGAGACAGGTTTTCATTAATTTATTGTCCAATGCCATTAATTATACGCCAGAAGGTGGACACATTGAAGTTCGAATAGAATATTTAAATTTGTCGGAGGATGTGAACGAGGAAAAGGTACGAATTCGAATCTCTGATACAGGTATTGGTATTCCAAAAAAAGATTTGCCTAGAATATTTGAACGTTTTTATAGAGTAGATAAAGCACGCTCAAGAGGTTCCGGTGGAACTGGACTTGGACTCTCCATTGTAAAACATATTATTGAGTTGCATAAAGGAGAAATTAATGTGCTTAGTGAGGTTGGCAGTGGAACGACATTCATCATTGATTTACCTCTTGTACAATAATTTACATACTGTTTACATAGATTTAATAAAATGATGATAAAATAATAAAATAAAAAGAATTTTTAATGTTAGATGATATTATAAGGTGAAAATCATGCTTTCATCTCCTTTTTGAAGAAGAGGAGCATGTAGAACGTGATGAAGTTAATATTGGACTCGTTCATTATAGGGGGGAGCTTTGCATGTCGAAAAAAGTACTTGTCATTGAAGATGAACCTACATTATCTAGACTATTATCTTACAATCTCTCTCAAACTGGTTATGAGACAAAGGTTGCAGAGGATGGGAGAGTTGGATTGCAGCATGCGCTTCAGCAATATTTTGATTTGATTATTCTTGACATTATGTTGCCTGGTTTAAATGGCTTTGAAATTCTCTCAAAATTAAGAGATCAAAAAGTCAAAACACCCATTATTCTTTTAACTGCAAAAACGGCAGAAGAAGAAATTGTTCAAGGTCTCAAACTTGGAGCCGATGATTATATTACTAAACCGTTTGGAGTAGCAGAATTATTAGCAAGAGTATCTGCTGTTTTAAGAAGATCAAATTCAGATGATTTACCAACAGAAGAAACAACAGATGAGAGAGTCATTATTCTAGGTGATTTGAAAATTTACCCTGATCAATATGAGGTTTTATTAAATGAGGAGAGCATTTCATTAAGACCTAAAGAATTTGAAGTTTTGCTTCATATGGTAGAGAGACAGGGTAAAGTGATTACTAGAGATGATCTTATGAACATTGTATGGGGATTTGATTACATTGGAGGACAAAGAACGGTTGATGTTCATGTTAGCTCACTGCGAAAAAAACTAGAACTAGGACAAAATTCAGTGAAGATAGAATCTATCCGTGGAGTTGGTTACAAGTTAGTGGTTAAAAGCTAAAATACATGCTTATTTGGACTTCCACTGAAGCATTTTTTTTCGAAATTCATTAGGTGAGCACCCGTTATACTTTTTGAAAATTTTATAGAAATGCGCCATGTTATTCATATTGATGCTCTCACCTATTTGAGTTATGCTATCTTCTTTAGTTAATAACATTCTTTCCGCTTTTTTTATTTTTTTGTAGTTGACGTATTCTATAAATGTCATTTGAATTGTATTTTTGAAAAATTTAACAAAATGATAATAACTCATGTTCACCATTTTTGCAGCTGTATCTATGCTGATTTTTTCCGTTAAATGTGAATCAATATAATCAAGTACAGGTTTGAGACGAAGAAAATCTGCATTGTGCTGAACATTAAGTGTTTTGTTTGTATCATTTCTAAGCAATACCAGCATAATTTTGTGTATAAATAGAGTGACGGCAATCTCATAACCCGTCTCTTTATTTTTAGACTCATTATAAATATTAGATACGGTTTCAAAGATTTCTTTTTTTGCTTGATCATTATTTTTGAAAATATAATTGAGATGACTTAACGGATCATTTGTACCCGCAAAATACTTGATATAAGGCATAATGCTATAGTCAAAATATTGTTCAATATCAAACTGAAGCACTATGTATTTTAATTCCTCATGAATCATTCTGTCTCTGTGGAGTTCATTTGATCCAATTAAAATAATATCCCCAGCTTCTAATGAATATACATCTTCTTCCACATGAACTTCGAGTTGTCCACTTATGACTGCTAAAATCTCTAATTCTTTATGATAGTGCCAAGTTGTTATATTATGATCAATTCTTTTGTTTTGAAATATTTTTAAAGATAATAAAGGGTTTTCAAAAGATATTTTTTCATTTACTATCATAAATCAATAACCTCCAATATCCCAAAATAACATAAAACTTAAACTATTATGGTAATATGATTCAAACCTTTAGTTGGGTATAATTTGTGTTACATTCTTAATTAATATAACACAAAATACAATAAAAGTACTTATAGTTGTAAAAGGAGGAAATTCAAATGTCTAGGATATTAAAAGTTGGAATTATAGGTTGTGGGGGGATTGCTGTAGGTAAACATTTACCTTCACTTTCAAAATTGAAAGCGGTTCAATTAGCTGCATTTAGTGATGCTGATATTACAAAAGCTGAACAAGCGGCAAAGGAGTACGGAATAGAAGGAGCAGAAGTATATTCGGATTTCAATCAGATGTTAAAGGATGACTCAATTGAAGTTATTCATATTTGTACACCGAATGATTCACATGCTGATATTACTATTGCAGCGCTTGAAGCAGGCAAACATGTAAATTGTGAAAAACCAATGGCAAAAACAGCAGCAGATGCTAGACGGATGTACGAGGCTTCGAAGAAGTCAAACAAAAAGCTGACGATTAGTTACCAGAATCGTTTTCGAGCAGACAGTCAATATTTGTATCAGGCCTGTAGAGAGGGTGAATTAGGCGAAATTTATTTTGCCAAAGCACACGCAATTCGTCGGCGTGCAGTACCTACTTGGGGTGTTTTTTTAGATGAAGAAAAACAAGGTGGAGGTCCATTAATCGATATTGGTACACATGCATTAGACTTAACACTATGGATGATGGATAATTACAAACCTAAAGTTGTATTAGGTACAGCATTTCATAAATTATCTAGTAGGGAAAATGCAGCTAATGCATGGGGGCCATGGGACCCAAGTGAGTTTACAGTAGAAGATTCAGCTTTTGGAATGATCAAAATGGAAAATGGAGCAACCATTATTCTAGAGTCTAGCTGGGCGTTAAACTCCTTAGATGAAGGTGAAGCAAAATGTACGCTTGCAGGAACTGAAGGTGGAGCAGATATGAAGGATGGACTTCGCATTAATGGAGAAAGTCGTGGGAGATTATTTACTAACCGTATTCAAACAGATGTAGGTGGAGTTGCTTTTTATGATGGGAAAAAAGAGAGCGACGCGGACTTAGAGATGAGATTGTGGATTGATAGCATTTTAAAAAATTCCGAACCGATTGTTAAACCAGAACAAGCACTTGTGGTTTCGGAAATTTTAGAAGCGATTTATGAATCTTCAAAAACAGGGAAAGCAGTTTATTTTGATTAGTGTTTTGCTTCTATTCGTACCACTTAATATAGTATACCGCATTTAAATATTAGTCATATCTATGAATGTATATTTTTAATCAGTTACGTTTTGTGTCGTACCGACATCAGCAAACGCTTGAGTTGAATAATGATATATCAGAGCATGCTGTTCTGATATATCACAGGTACGAATCAGTTTTTGGTAAGAGTATAAATATAAGGGAGAGTGGGATATATGAAATTAGGTGTGTTTTCAGTTTTGTTCTCGCAAAAATCACTTGAAGAAACTTTAGATTACATTCAAGCTAAAGGACTTGAAGCGATAGAAATAGGAACTGGTGGATATCCTGGAAAAGCGCACTGTGATCCTGATCTTTTGTTGAGTAATGAACAAAAATTAAACGAGTTTAGACAATTGATAGATGCAAAAGGTATCGAAATCTCAGCACTTAGTGTACATGGAAATACACTGCATCCTCAAAAAGAAATTGCACAAGAATTCCATGATGATTTAATAAAAACGATAGACTTAGCTCATAAATTAGAAGTTCCCGTAGTAAATACATTTTCAGGTTGTCCAGGTGACCATGAAGGGGCAAAATATCCGAATTGGCCCGTTGCCCCTTGGCCAAACGAATATCAAGAAATATTAAAATGGCAATGGGAAGAAAAAGTGATACCTTATTGGAAAGAAGTGGGGCAATACGCGGCTGATCGAAACGTGAAAATTGGATTAGAGCTTCATGGAGGATTTTCCGTTCATACACCTGCTACACTGCTTCGATTAAGAGATGCTGTAGGTGAAGTGATTGGAGCTAACCTAGATCCAAGTCATATGTGGTGGCAGGGAATAGATCCTTTAGAAGCAATCAAGATATTAGGTAAACATAATGCCATCCATCACTTCCATGCGAAAGATACAACTATAGATCAAAACAACGTAAATCGATTTGGATTAACAGACATGCAATCCTATTCGAATATGTTGGATCGTGCATGGCAGTTTCGCACAGTAGGATTTGGTCATGATATAAAAACGTGGGCTGACATCATCAGCACATTAAGATTAGTAGGGTATGATTATGTTATCAGCATTGAGCATGAGGATGGGTTAATGTCCATTGATGAAGGGTTTACAAAAGCCGTTTCTAATTTGCATCAAGTATTACTAAAAGAACCATTAGGAGATATGTGGTGGGTTTAGATCGGTATTAATATCATATTACTGTATAATAGGAAAACCATCCTTTCTATCAGGATGGTTTTCGGTTTAATATTTACAAGTGGAAATTTAGAGGTGATATAATAATATAGTTGAGTGAGAAAATATGAATATGTATAATTCCTTATATGTAATGGTAGGTTAGGGAAGTGATACAAAATTATTAGAAGAACCTAGATGGAGTAAATTTGCAAAATGTTGTAAGTAGGTGGTAGATGTGAATGAGAAAAACGGAAATGATTATAGATATGGCTTCCCAATTTGCAAAAGATGAATTGGGGAATGATGCAAGCGGTCATGATTGGTGGCATGTTTATAGAGTTACTGAATTAGCAAAAAGAATGGCTTTAGAAGAAGATGCAGATATTTTTATCTGTACCTTGTCTGCTCTATTGCATGATGTTGCGGATGAAAAATTAAACGATTCTGAAGAAGCGGGATTGAAAAAAGTGCAGAATTGGTTGCAGGAGAACTCTGTGGATCAAAAAGATATTTCTCATGTGATAGAGATTATCTCTACAATGTCATTTAAGGGTGGAGAGCGACCTCCAATGACTACTTTAGAAGGAAAAGTAGTGCAGGACGCGGATCGTCTGGACGCCATTGGAGCTATTGGAATTGCAAGAACTTTTGCTTATTCTGGAGTAAAAGGAAGTATTATGCATGATCCAAACGCAGCACCTAGAACGAAGATAAATCAAGAAGAATATCGAAAAACGCAAGCAACTCCTATCAACCACTTTTATGAAAAACTATTTAAGCTGAAGGATTTAATGAATACAGAATCAGCTAAAAAAATAGCTGATGAACGTCATCAGTATATGAAAGAATTTGTGGATCGATTTTATCTGGAGTGGGACGGAAAGAAATAGAAGTCAGTAGAAAATAACTTCTAAATAGAAATAGAGGAAATTAAGGATCTTATTTTGATATTTTCATCGATTTTAGATGAGAATGAATAAGGCTAAAATTACCATTCAGTGATCACAATTTTCTTTTTTGCATTTGGAATGATTTCATTAATCCTTGGTTTAAATACATCGAAACTATTTATGAGTTGAAAATTCTATATCAACGAACTACTACTGGTAAATTAGATATTTGTATAGTTGTTTTGTACTATGCTTAGCAAATTAATTATACTATTATACAAAGTAATCAATAGGATTAAAATGGTAAATGAAAAAAAGGATTGTCTTATAAATCAGTTACAACCTAAATGGGTTATTAAAAATTACAAGTAGATTAGATATGTTAATGAAGCGAGGGAATATAATTAGAAAAAATCCCTTACATTATAGATTTCACTCTACAGTGTAAGGGATTGTATTTATTACTATTCTTTTTATTGTTTCACTTAAGCTAAAATTTTATTTAGAAACTTGATTGTCCATTTCTTCTACATTTGTATTGCCTTTTGCACCCCACCAGAACCCCAAGAACAAACAAGCAGCAACAACTATAGGAGGTGCATAAGTGATTAAAAATTGATCCATTTTGATCATCCTTTCTAATTTCAAAAGTTTGATTTCTACAGCTAATAAATTCGATGATTGGATGGTGCTATTACCGATGCTCACAATGACGTATGAATGAGACTGTTTTAATCCGACTCTACGTCCTTTTTGCTTTACTTAGGTGGATTCTTGTGCCCTTGCACATATTTAATATCGAATAAAAATAAACGCATTAACAAATATAATGAAGGAACTAGCAATAATAAACCTAAGATAAACACGGTAACAAGGGCAATAGCCATTGTTTGATTCGTAAAATGTTCATGAATGTTGATATAAGGGTATAGGATATAAGGTAAATGGGAAGCACCATACCCAAAAAATGCAAATGCAAATTGGAACATTACGAAAATAAAAGCCCATCCTAAATTTTTTCTTTTCCAAACGAAATATACGGCAACAATAAAACAAATAAAGGAGATAACAAACATCCAAGATAATTCAACCATTCGTTCAAAATGCTCAAGGTTATGATTTTGAATGGCAAAGAACACAAGCAAGCTAGCTATTATTGTTGGCGCACTCCATGTCAAAGCATATTTGCGAACAATTTCAAATGCTTTATGGTCCTTTGCTTTATAAGCGTAATAAGTCAAAAACATAGAGGAGATGTATAACACGCTGATTAATGCTAACCCAATTACTGTCCAAGCATATGGACTAGTGAACAATTTCATATATTGGAATTGAACATCCCCATTTACAATCTCGATAAATCCACCTTCCGAAATAATGAGTACAGTAGATAATGAAGCTGGAATTAACCATCCGCTAGCTCCATATAGAAATAAATAAAATCGGTTGTTTTTTGCGCCATACGTACTGAAAGCATAATAAGAGCCACGTATAGCTAATAGGATGACAGCAATGCTACCTGGAATGAGTAATGAAGTACCATAGTAATAAGCTGTATCAGGGAAAAAACCGATTAATCCTACCATAAAAAAGATCAAAAATACGTTTGTCACTTCCCATACTGGAGATAGGTAACGTTCAATTATTGGTTGAATTAATTGTTTGTTCCCAGTGACTTCACTGTAATAACTGAAAAATCCAGCACCAAAATCCACAGAAGCGACAATTAAATAACCGTATAGGAAAATCCATAAAACAGTTATGCCCAATAGTTCATAATTCATTTAAAGTTTTCCTCCCTTCGAAGCGATTTCTTCTTCAGCAGGGTAATTTTTAAACATTTTTAAGATGACTTTGACACATGTAAATCCTAATACAATATAGAGTAAAGAGAATACGATAAGCATTGTGTCAACATGACTAGAAGTTGTAGCAGCATCAGCCGTTTTCATATATCCTCTTAAAATCCAAGGTTGTCTTCCTACTTCTGCAAAGATCCAACCAAATTCTATGGCTAACATAGCCAGTGGTCCACCTAAAGCGATAAATCTTAGCAGCCATTTATTGTGTACGTTCCATCTCCCAACTTTTTGCCCAATAATATATGTTAACGAAATGAGCATTAATGTAACTCCAATCAACGCCATCAAATCAAACATATAGTGTATCCATAAAGGTGGAATTTCATCCTCAGGTAAATCATTAATTCCAATCACTTCTGCATCTGGAGAACCGTGTGCAAGTATGCTTAAAGCAAGTGGAATTTCAAGTCCGTATTTTACTTCATTATCCTCAGTTAAGATTCCTCCAATAATGAGAGGTGCTTGATCTGTTGTTTCAAAATGCCACTCCGCAGCAGCTAATTTTTCCGGTTGGTATTGAGCTAAATATTTCCCAGATAAATCTCCAATAATAGCTGTGCCAATAGAAAATATAAGAGCAGCTACCATCGTTAATTTTAAGGCTTTTTTATAGTAAACATGTTTTCTTCCACGAAGAATTGATATGGCCGCTATACCAGCTAAAACAAAAGCAGAGGTTAAGTAAGCAGATACAAGTACATGAGCTACTTTAGTAGATGTAGCTGGATTAAACATAGCAACAAGTGGTTGTACATTAATTATTTTCCCAGTTGCAGCATCGATATCAAATCCCTGAGGAGCATTCATAAACGCATTCACAATCGTAATGAAAAAGGCAGAAGCTGAAGAACCAATAACAACAGGGATTAACAAGTAAAAGTGTGTCATTTTATTTTTGAATCGATCCCATGTATACAGATATATACCTAAAAAGATAGCTTCAAAGAAAAATGCGAAAGTTTCCATAAATAAAGGAAGTGCAATAGATTGCCCCGCTACCTGCATAAATTTAGGCCATAATAAACTTAGTTGAAGTCCTATGGCTGTTCCTGTGACAACTCCAACTGCCACAGTGATTGTGAAACCACGAGCCCATCTGCGGGCTAATAATAAATAGTGTGAATCATTCCTTTTAATTCCTATCCATTCTGCTAATGCAATCATAACAGGGACACCGACACCAATCGTGGCAAAGATAATATGGAATATCAATGTTAATGATGTTAATATTCTGCTAAAAATGACTGGATCGTAACTTGAAAACAATATGAATCACTCCTTTGTAAATGCAATATAACTAATGAAGATGTTGATAGAATCTTGATTGTATGATGTATTCTTTTTTCAAAGGACAGAGTAGTTAAGTTGATTTCTTGCAATATACATCTTTGTATTTAAACCATTAAAAGAAGTTTCTTAGTATCGCTATGGACATAATAATTGCCACTATGATGCAAAGCATAATCAGTTTCTTTTCTTGTTTTTCAAACTTTTTAGAATTTGATTGATTGTTGTCCATTTGTTCTCACCCTATTCATTTTAGTTTTCATTTATAACTTAGAGAATTAATAAGTTTAACCGGATGACATCTCCGAAAGTCTCAGATAGGAGTTTTTTTTACACTTTAAGAATTTATAAATATTTTAAAGGAGAAAGTATAAGTGCAACTACCCTTCTTTCGCTTTAAGGCTCGCCAATCGGCGAGTTTTCTTTATAACATAAGAATTTATAAGTTTACAAATTCAATGTTTCAACAAAAATTACCTCTAATGAAGGATTCGACTATATCTCCGAGAGACTCCGATAGGAATTTTTGTTATAACATTAGAATGAACGATTGTTTTTACTTTATTCTAATTGGATTTATTATTTAAGAAATAGTATAAGACTAAATGACTAAATACATTGTACGACAAAAATATGTGAAAAAAATCACATAATTGTGATCAACATTTGAACGAAATATTACAAAATTAAGTACGACAATTTGAATGATTAAAATGCATGTACGAATTGAAATATGGATGATACACATTAAGTATGAATTGTAAAAGAAAATTTACATTACGTTTACAAAACTATAAAATTGCGAAAACAATCCCCTAGTAAGATAACCATTGTAAGAGACAAAATCATATTGAAGTTAAGATTAAATCTAAGGAGTGGTCAAACTTGTTTAATTCTTGGTTACGTAAGGGGTCAATTATTTTAACAGCATTTATATTATTATTTTCTTTAGCAGCATGTGGTACTGAATCAGAAGAACAACCAGCTAATCAAGGTTCAAATGAAGGAAATGAACTTTCAGGAGAAATCAATATTGATGGGTCATCTACAGTATTCCCAGTTTCTCAAGCTGTAGCAGAAGAATTTATGGCAATTCATGACGATGTTATGGTTACCGTTAACTTATCTGGAAGCTCTAATGGTTTTAAAGCTTTAATCGCTGGAGAGATTCAAATTGCTGATGCTTCTCGTCAAATTAAGGATAAAGAAGTTGACGCTCTTAAAGCAGAAGGTCAAGAAGCTGTTGAAATGCCTGTAGCATTTGATGGGATTACAGTAGTAATTAACCCTGAGAATGATTGGGCTACAGAAATGACAGTGGATGAGTTGAAGAAAATATGGGAAGTTGGAAGTACAGTTGAAAACTGGAGCGATGTAAATCCAGAATGGCCAAATGAACCAATCAAGCTTTATGGTCCAGGAACGGCTTCAGGGACATTTGAATACTTTACAGGTGCAATCAACGGAACGAAAAACGAATCTCGTGAAGATTACACACCATCTGAAGATGACAATGTATTAGTAACTGGTGTATCTGGAGATAAATATGCAATGGGATACTTTGGATTCTCATACTATGTTGAAAACCAAGATAAATTAAATGCTGTTTCTATTAAAGTTGATGAAAGTGCAGCAGCAGTTGCTCCAACAGTAGAAACAATCAAAGACGGAACTTATAAACCACTATCTCGTCCAATTTATATTTATCCTGTAAAGAGTGCTTTAGAAAAAAAGGAAATTCAAGAATTCCTTAAATATTATATGAGTGAAGAAGGTCAAGCATTAGCTGAAGAAGTAGGATATGTAGCATTACCTGCTGAAATGTACGCAGAGAACTTAAGCCTTCTACCTTAATTATATAAGTAATGATTGAAGTAAGATCTACAATTAGAAGTAATATTAATCACGTATACTAGTCTAACTTTCAGCGGGAGATACAAAAACTCCAACTGAAAGCAAGTTCTCTTTATTGATTAATAATAAAACCGTGGCGTATCTTTAAAAAATAGGATACGTCACGGTTATGAATTTTTTTGTTTATATTTGCATTATTTTGGTATAAGCTCCGTAAAAGTAATTTAGAGACGTGAAATATCTGTTATGAATTACTTTTGTGAGGTGTTTTATGAATATTGATTTAGGGGGAAGTAACGCATATGGCAAGAATGAAGCAATCGAAAAATGCCAAAGAACTCAACAGCTTTATGCAGAAGAAAAAAGGCATCTATTCATGGGATCGTATGATGCCAATCATTTTAGCAACTATAGCAGGAATTTCTGTTTTAACTACCATTGGAATTGTCGTCATACTAATTACAGAGTCAGCTGGATTTTTCCAAGCTGTATCTATTACTGAGTTTTTATTTGGAACTCAGTGGACTCCATTGTTTGCAGATCCTAAATTTGGTGTTCTACCATTAATCATGGGTACATTTATGATTACATTAGTGGCTAGTATTGTAGCATTACCTATAGGATTTGGAAGCGCGATTTATTTGAGCGAATATGCACCAAGGAAAGTTAGAAATTTTATTAAACCGATTTTAGAGATTTTAGCTGGTATTCCTACAATTGTATATGGATTCTTTGCTTTAACTTTTATTACTCCAATTATTAAAATGGTCATACCTCAGACAGATTTATTTAACGCTTTAAGTGCAGGTATTGTAGTTGGTATCATGATTATTCCGATGATTTCTTCACTAAGTGAGGACGCAATGAACGCTGTTCCAAGTTCACTTCGTAATGCAGCTTATGCAATGGGTTCAACTAAACTAGAAGTAGCTCTTAAAGTAGTTGTACCTGCTTCATTCTCTGGTATTATTGCATCATTCGTATTAGGGCTCTCTAGAGCAATCGGTGAAACGATGATTGTAACTTTAGCCGCAGGGGCGTTGCCTAATATGGATTTTGATTTTCTAAAGAGTATTCAAACGATGACAGCTTATATTGTTACGACAAGTCAAGGGGACACAGCCTATGGAAGTGTCGAATATAGAACGATTTATGCTGTTGGTATTACCTTGTTTGTAATTACATTAATAATGAATATTCTTGCAGGATATATTTCAAGGAAGTTTAGGGAGGAATACGAATGATGCAACTAGATGCAGAAAAACAAATGAGAAGGAGAAAAAGAAAAAACACAATATTCCATATTTTATTCTTATCGTCTACCTTGTTTGGTATTGTAGCACTTGCTCTGTTATTAATACAAATCTTAGTTGATGGATTAGGGTGGCTAAACTGGGACTTCCTAACAAACAATGCCTCCAGAAAAGCAGAAAAATCGGGTATCAAAGCTGCAATATTCGGGACATTATGGATGATGAGCATTACGGCACCTTTAAGTTTCATTATTGGTGTATCAACAGCCATTTATTTAGAGGAGTATGCAAAAAACAACTGGTTCAATAGATTTATACAAACAAATATTGCAAATTTAGCAGGAGTACCTTCTATAGTATATGGTTTATTAGGTTTAACGATCTTTGTTAGAGTGTTTGGGTTTGGGAAAAGTGTGCTAGCTGGTTCATTGACTATGACTCTTCTCATTCTCCCTATTATTATAGTAGCATCTCAGGAAGCAATTAAAGCCATTCCAGGATCTCAGCGAAATGCTTCATTTGCACTTGGAGCAAATCGTTGGCAAACGATTCTAAGAGTCGTATTACCTTCAGCTTTGCCAGGGATTTTAACAGGATCTATTCTTTCATTTTCAAGAGCAGTTGGTGAAACGGCCCCACTTATCGTAGTAGGAGCAGTAGCTTATATAACGACATTACCTAATAGTGTGTTTGATAAGTTTACAGTCATGCCTATTCAGATATACACATGGGCTAATTTGCCGCAAGAGGAATTCCATAATGTTGCGTCTGCAGGTATTATCGTCTTGTTACTGATGTTGCTGACTATGAACGCGGTCGCTATCTTTTTAAGAAATAAATATCAGAAGAAAAACTAGGGGGAAATATTCATGTCAATTGTACAAATCAAAGACCTTGACTTATATTATGGTGACTTTCATGCATTAAGAAATGTATCTATGAATATAAATGAAAAATCAATTACAGCATTTATCGGCCCATCAGGATGTGGGAAATCTACACTTCTTAGAACTTTAAACCGAATGAATGACATGATTGATTCAGTAAAGATATCAGGTGCAGTTTCCATCAATGATACTAATATATACAACCCTACTGTAAATGTAGAATTGTTAAGAAAAGAAATTGGGATGGTTTTTCAGCAGCCCAATCCTTTTCCTAAATCAATTTTTGAGAATGTAGCATATGGACCCAAAATACATGGTATACGTAACAAAAAACAGCTGGACGAAATTGTAGAAACTAGCTTGCGTGGTGCAGCACTTTGGGATGAGGTTAAAGATGATTTGAAAAAATCAGCCTATGGTTTATCAGGAGGTCAGCAGCAGCGTTTGTGTATTGCCCGTGCTCTAGCAATCAATCCAAAAATCTTGTTAATGGACGAACCAACATCAGCTTTAGATCCAATTTCAACATTAAAAATTGAAGAATTAATACAAGAACTTAAAGGTGATTATACAATTATTATCGTTACACATAACATGCAGCAGGCTGCGAGGGTTTCTGATCAAACTGCTTTTTTCTTAAATGGAGAAGTGATAGAGTTCTCTGATACTTCAAAACTTTTTTCAAATCCTAATGAGAAGAAAACAGAAGACTATATTACTGGACGTTTTGGATAATTGGATAAAAAAGTAGAAAAATATGGTATCTAAGTATACAATTAATAAAAGTTGTTTAAGGAAATAAATTATATGTTATAACTTAAGAATTAATAAAATTACAAATTCTAAGTTTCAAACAAAAACTACCTCTAAAGAAGTATTCGACAACCTCTTCGAGAGGCTCCAATAGGAGTTTTTGTTATAGATTCTTTTTAGATTAAGAAATGGGAGGGATAGTATGTTAGCCAATCGCCAGCAATTTGATGCTGATTTACAAAAATTAAGACAAGTGTTAATTGAAATGGGGGATTTAGTAAAAAAAGCAATTTTGGATTCCGTAAATTCCCTGAAGGATTCGAATGTGGAATTAGCTAAAAAAGTCATTGATGCTGATAAAGAAATCAACGTATTTGAAGAAAGAGTGGATGATATTGGATCCCGTTTAATTGCTACGCAACAGCCAGTAGCTACAGATCTAAGAAGGATTTTAATCGCATTTAAAATGGCTGGAGATTTAGAAAGAATGGCTGATTTAGCGGTTGATATTGCAAAGGTTACAGTAAGAAATGGTAATCAGCCATTCATTAAACCACTTGTTGATATTCCAAGAATGGCAGAGGTTGTTCAGCAAATGACGAAAGACAGCATTACTGCTTATATTGAAGAGAATGTTGATTTGTCCTATAAAATGGCAAAAATGGATGATGAGGTTGATGAACTTCATAGTGAAATATTACGTGAGTTATTTGTGATGATGGCGAAAGAACCTAAAAACGTAAATCAGGTACTTAATTTATGTTTTGTTAGTAGATATTTAGAACGTATGGCTGATCACGCGACAAACATTGGAGAAAGTGTCGTTTATTTAGTAAAAGGAACAAGACCGGATTTGAATTAGTTTAAAAAAGCATGAAGTAAAAACCCATTGGTTTACTTCATGTTTTTTATTTTTACTTTATCAGCACGACCTGGACTGAAAGCATAATCCCCGAAAAGTATTAGGATTTATCAACTCAAGATTACACTTCATTTTCTGGGGTGATTTTTTGTTCGGACCCCGCAAAAGTAATAGGTCTATCATAATCTGTCTCCTCCTTTTGGCAATTCCGACACCAGTTCTCTAAGGTTTACATCTGAAACCGACCACTTCCTATGGTCATTGATGCACCAAAACATCCTGTTTTGTAAAGTGGGAATGCTACAACGCTCAGCCTCACTTTTGTGGGTATATTTTACACTTCGAAGACAGAAATTAATTCTTTTAAGCTTTGAATATAGGTTACTCCTTTTTTGTCGGCTCTTCTTCGACTGCCTTTTCTTGGTTTTCTGACAATCCAAATCGCATCCATCCCGATGTCTATAGCACCGCACACATCATTTTTCCACGAGTTTCCGACCATTACACTTTGTTCTGGATTTAAATCCATCTTGTTAAGTGCTTTTTGAAATATAGTTGGATGTGGTTTGTGATGACCAAACATTTTAGAGGTGAATACTTGGTTTTCAGGAATATATTTTTTAATATCTAGATGATCATAGTCATTTTTTTTGCCATTGCTTATGATGGCTAACTTGTATTTGTTAGATAAGGTATCTAATGGTTGCATCACATCAGGGAATAATTGAACATTTTGTGGTCTTGTTTCTTGAATCGTATTAAAAAAATGCTCAGAAAAACCACGATTTACATCTATGGGATAGTTTTTTAGTGATTGACGAAGACAGTAATGCTGAAGTTTGTTTTTTGGAATATTGTATTTATTCTTATCTTGCTTTGCTAATTTCAGTTCTTTCATGTATTTAACGTAAACTTTATTAGGATCCCATTCTTCTTGTTCTGAATCCCATCTGGCTGTAAAATCCTCCAGCACAGATAAAAAACTGACTTTAAATGATCTTTGATGATCTATAAGTGTATTGTTCATATCAAAAAAAATAACTTTTTTAGTTTTAGGTGAAAAGGATCTACTCATTTTTATCGCCCCTAATTACCCGTTTATTTTACATTATGCTATGATAGTAATAAAAATGAGGAGAGCTACTCATGGATAAGTTAATTTTAATTGATGGTAATAGTATAGCGAATCGCGCCTTTTATGCATTGCCTTTGTTGAACAACTCTAAAGGGATGCACACAAATGCAGTTTATGGTGTAACAACAATGCTACTCCGCTTAATTGAGGAGGAAAAACCAACACATTTTCTTGTTGCATTTGATGCTGGCAAGATTACGTTTCGACATAAAGATTACAAGGAATATAAAGGGGGAAGAGCCAAAACACCTCCTGAACTTTCAGAGCAATTTCCTCTCATGAAAGAGCTGCTGCAAGCATTTAAAATAGATCAGTTTGAACTTGAAGGCTATGAAGCGGATGACATTATTGGAACAGTTTCTAAGTTAGCTGAGGAAAATAATAAACAAGTGCTTATTGTTACTGGAGATAAGGACTTGCTACAGCTTGCTTCAAGCAATGTAACTATTGCCCTTACTAGAAAAGGAATTAGTGAGGTGGATCGTTTCGACCCAGAGAAAATCAAAGAAAAGTATAACCTTATCCCAAATCAGATTATTGATATGAAGGGTTTGATGGGAGACGCTTCAGATAATATTCCAGGAGTACCGGGTGTTGGAGAGAAGACAGCATTAAAGCTGCTTCACCAATATGGAAGTGTTGAGGAAGTGTTAGCGCACTCAGATGAATTAAAGGGAAAAATGAAAGAAAAGATTCAAACGAATGCAGACCAAGCTACAATGAGTAAGGAGTTAGCAACGATTTTCAGAGAAGTTCCTGTAAAGAAATCGCTAGAGCAATTGAAATTTGATGGATTTGATCAAAAAGCAGTTAGTGAAATGTTTGAGAAATTAGAGTTTAAATCTCTTTTAGAAAAAATGGATGGATCAGTACAATTAGATAATGAAGTAGTTCAAGAAGAGATTAACGTTAAAGTTGTTGAACATAATAACTTAGCAGAGGTTTTGGACAAGCTGCCTTCAATGAAATCCATACATTTTGAAATTATCGGTGATAATCCACATCAAGCTGAAATTTTAGGTTTATCCTTATTTACAGATGAGGAAAGTTATTACATACCTTTTGACATATTAAAATCAGATGAAGCTCGTGGCTTAAGAGAATGGCTGGCAGATGAGAAACAAGAAAAATGGATGTATGACTATCATAAAACAAAGGTTGCACTCTATTGGCAGGATATAGAACTTCATGGAGTTACCTTCGATATTTATTTAACTGCCTATTTATTAGACCCAACAGAAACAAAAAACCATACGATTAGTGGTCTAGCGCAGAGATATGGATTATCTGGATTGAAAAATGATGAGAATTTCTATGGAAAAGGTGCTAAATTCAAGGTGCCTGAAATGGATAGTTTAAGTGAATTTTTATGTCGCAAAGTTTCTCTTATACATAAGCTTACCCCATTAATTGAAGCCAATCTTGAAGAAAATGAATTAGTTGATTTGTTTTATAAAATAGAGCTTCCAGTTGCACAAGTGTTGGCAGGTATGGAAATTCAAGGGGTAAAAATAGATATAAATGGATTAAAATTACATGGTGAAGAAATCCAATTGAAATTGGATGATATCATGAAAACAATTTATGAATTGGCAGGAACTGAATTTAATATTAATTCACCAAAGCAATTAGGAGAAGTGTTATTTGATAAACTTCAGCTGCCTGTCATCAAAAAAACGAAAACAGGTTATTCTACAGATGCAGAAGTGCTTGAAAAGCTAGCAAATGAGCATGAAGTCGTTTCAAAAATATTAGAATATCGTCAGTTAGCAAAACTTCAATCCACTTATATAGAAGGGCTTTTGAAGGAGGTTCATCAGGATACACAGAAGGTTCATACTTATTTTAGACAAACGATTGCAGCTACAGGTAGATTAAGTAGTCAATTTCCTAACCTTCAAAACATCCCAATCCGTTTAGAGGAAGGGCGAAAGATAAGAAAAGTATTTGTTCCTTCAAGTGAGAATTCATACATATTAGGAGCAGACTATTCACAAATTGAGCTGCGGATATTAGCCCATATTTCAGATGATGAAAAATTAATTGAAGCATTTCAAAATAATATGGACATTCATACTAAAACAGCGATGGACGTTTTTGGAGTGTCAAAAGATGAAGTGGATGCTGAGAAAAGAAGAACAGCCAAGGCAGTGAATTTTGGTATTGTTTACGGGATTAGTGACTATGGATTATCTCAAAATCTGAATATTACACGTAAGCAAGCTAAACAATTTATTGATCAATATAAATCTGTATATTCAGGTGTAGATCAGTTTATGGACAACATTAAAAAACAAGCCAAACAGAACGGTTATGTAACTACCTTGCTTCACCGCAGACGTTACTTGCCTGAGATCAATTCCAGAAACTTTAATTTAAGATCATTTGCCGAAAGAACGGCACTAAACACACCAATTCAAGGAAGTAATGCAGATATTATTAAGCTTGCTATGATTCAAATTGAGGAACGTATTCAAGCTGAAAGCTTAAAAAGTAAAATGCTGCTTCAGGTTCATGATGAGTTAGTTTTCGAAGTGCCTGAGGACGAATTGGATATCATGAAACAGATTGTACCAGAAATCATGGAGTCGGTAATTGACTTAAAAATTCCTCTTAAAGTGGATGTAAGCTACGGTAGAAATTGGTTTGAAGCAAAATAGAGACAAATAACAGCAAGTCATGTAACCTAGCATTGGGGGTGATATTCGAATGCCAGAATTACCTGAAGTAGAAACAGTGAAGAGAACATTAAATGAATTAATTTTAAATAAAACGATCGACCATGTTACGGTGCAGCTGCCTAGAATTATCCAAAAGCCAGATGATGTAGTGAAGTTTAGTGCTTTATTAGAAAATCGGACCTTCCAGAAAGTAGAGAGAAGAGGTAAATTTCTACGTTTTATACTTGACGACTTAGTCCTGTTATCTCATTTAAGGATGGAAGGAAGATATGGTGTTTTTCAAAATGATGAACCTGTTGAAAAACATACACATGTGATTTTTCATTTTACAGATGGCACTGATCTGCGATATAAAGACGTTCGTCAATTTGGAACGATGCACTTGTTTGAGCCTGGGGAAGAATTTTTACAGCCTCCTTTGCATAAGCTTGGTCTAGAACCTCTAGAGTCTACATTTACTTATGAAGCCTTTGTAGAAAGGTTGAAAAAAAGAAAAACAAAAATCAAGCCCTTATTACTGAATCAAGAAATTGTGGTAGGTTTAGGTAATATTTATGTGGATGAAGCATTATTCCTAGCAAAAATACATCCTGAACAAACAGTTGTTCAATTAAAGGATTCAGAGCTTAAAAAACTGTATGACGCTATTATAATTACTTTACAAAATGCTGTTGATGCAGGGGGTTCATCCATTAAATCTTATGTAAATGGTCAAGGTGAAATGGGAATGTTTCAGCATCAGTTAAAAATATATGGTCGAAAGTCTGAGCCATGTTATGACTGTGGAACAATAATAGAACGAACAGTAGTTGGTGGAAGAGGGACTCACTTCTGTCCGAATTGTCAGCTTGCCAAATAGTCATGCACCTATTTTTTCTCCTCTCCATATGATGTGAGAGGAGGGGATGATGTTATGGTCACTGCTATTTCAATGTTTATCCTTGCATTAGCAGTTAGCTTAGATGGTTTTGGAGTAGGGGTTATGTATGGACTAAGAAAAATTAAAATTCCACTGCTCTCCATTATTATTATAGCGATTTGTTCTGGTGCAGTTATTTTTACTTCAATGCAAATAGGTGTTTTGTTGTTAAAGGTTTTATCTCCTTTTGTTGCAAAAATAATCGGCTCCTTGATTTTAGTCTCTATAGGAATCTGGGCCATCATTCAAATGAAGATCCAACAGAAGAATGAGAAGGAACGTGAGCCTGTTTCCATTGTTTCAGATGAGAAAAAAACAATCGTTCACATTGAATTAAAAAGAATTGGATTAGTGATTGAAATATTAAAGACACCTGTGAAAGCGGATGTAGACCGCTCTGGAGTTATTTCATCAAGTGAAGCAGCATTATTAGGGATTGCATTATCTTTGGATGCTTTTGGAGCGGGAATTGGTGCTGCATTGATTGGTTTTTCCCCGTTGTTAACATCTATTGTCATTGCTTTTGCATCTGGTTGTTTTATTATATTGGGATTGCGCATTGGTTTTATTTTTTCAGAAGTAAGGTGGGTGCATAGACTTACAGTGCTGCCTGGGATTATACTAATAGTAATGGGATTATTAAAGCTACTGTAATATACCCACAAAAGTGAAGTGAAGAAATTGAAATTTAATAATAAAGGTGAGTTTTATGAATGTTGGATTAACAGGTGGCATAGCAACTGGTAAAAGTACAGTATCCAAAATGCTTGTGCATCGTGGTGCGGTTCTAATCGATGCAGATGTGATAGCCAGGGAAGTTGTTCTCCCTGGTCAGCCTGTTTTACAAAAAGTTGCACAACGATTTGGACAAGTAGTACTAATGGAAGATGGAGCTTTAAATCGAACAAAGCTAGGAGAAATCATTTTTAATGATCCAATAGCCCGTAAAGACCTTGAAGGAATTTTGCATCCACCAATCCGCTCATTAATGAAACAAAGAATGGTCCAATATGAGAAGGAAGATCCAAATCGATTAGTTGTAGTTGATATTCCTTTATTATTTGAGTCCAATCTTCAAGAACTCTTTTCTTCAGTAGTGTTAGTGTATGTTCCTGAGATTATTCAAGTGAAAAGATTAATGAAACGAAACGACTTGAGTCTAGAGGAAGCAAAAAAAAGAATGGAAGCACAAATGCCTATTGAAATTAAGAAAGAGCTTACTGATTATATTATAGACAACAGCAAAAGCTTGGAACATACAGAAACACAAGTGGAAGAATTCTGGGAGGAAATTTATATGAAATGAAAATACTTAAAAAGAAGAGATTTTTGTTGGTTTTATTTATATTATGTATTGGTATTTTATTTTACAATCATAACTGGTTAGGAAAATTAATATATCCTATAAAATACAAAGATGAAATACAAGAAATATCAAGTGATTACAATATTAATCCATTATTTATTGCAGCAATTATAAGAGTAGAAAGCAATTATAAACCAGATTTGATTTCATCGAAAAATGCAATGGGGCTTATGCAAATTATGCCCGACACTGCAAAATGGATCACTGAGGTGAAACGTTCATCTCACCTTAATATGGAAACACTAATGGATGTTAGAGTAAATATTGATTTGGGTACATGGTATTTAAACGCCTTATATGTAGAGTTTAAACCTTACTTACAAGACAAACCTACAAAGGATCAAATTTCTTTACTTTCAGCTGCATACAACGCAGGCCCTGGAAATGTGAAAAGATGGTTGGATAAAGAAATATGGGATGGTAAATATAATTCAGTTGAACAAATACCTTTTGGTGAAACAAGACATTATATAGCTAGAATTTTATATTATTATGAGAAGTATGAAGCAATTTATAAAGATTAGTAATAAAGTGGTCATGTTAAGAAAAAGCGCCAAACTGTTATTTTATAACAGTTTGACACCTTATTAATATTGAAGAAGTTTAATTATTGAAAGTTTTGTTGTCCAGCTAATTGCTGTTCTGCAATTTGGACTAAACGACGTGTAATGTTACCACCAATAGCACCCGTGTCACGAGTAGCCATGTTACCATAGTAACCATCCTGAGGAATAGCAATTCCTAATTCCTGAGCAACTTCATACTTAAGTTGATCTAAAGCTGCATTTGCTTGAGGTACAACAAGTACGTTACTTGAACGGCTTTGTCCTTGAGCCATAATCATATCACCTCCTTGTCGTTTGTAGTTCTATTATGTGAAGATAATCTTATATTCATAACAGGAAACGTATACCAATTTGTAAAAATTCAAAATAGATAGGAGAAATCATATTATGAGATGTCCATATTGTGATAATGATGGGGCAAAAGTATTGGATTCAAGACCAGCAAATGAAAACAAGTCAATTAGACGCCGTAGAGAATGTGAACAATGCCATAAAAGGTTTACAACCTTTGAAATGGTTGAAGAAACGCCTTTAATTGTGATTAAAAAAGATGGCAGCAGAGAAGAATTTATGAGAGACAAGATTCTAAGAGGGCTTATTAGAGCATGTGAAAAAAGACCTGTTTCTGTTGAACGTTTAGAAAAAATGGTTTCAGAAGTTGAGCAAGAGTTGAGAAATACAGCTCATGCAGAGGTGAAAAGCATAGAAATCGGAGAACTAGTAATGGAGCAATTATATCCTGTGGATGAAGTAGCTTATGTTCGTTTTGCTTCTGTATACCGTCAATTTAAAGATATCAACATGTTTATGAAAGAGCTGAATCATATTCTTCACAAAAGTCCTTTACATATTGATAAATGAATAGAAGAGACATGCAATTATAGCTAAAAAATATATAAAAATCATCGATACCCATCCAGTGAATATGAAGCAATTTTTGCTTGCAGAAAATAGATCATATAGCTATAATTAATGGTGTCGTAGCAGTTTGGGGCCATAGCTCAGCTGGGAGAGCGCTACGCTGGCAGCGTAGAGGTCAGGGGTTCGATCCCCCTTGGCTCCACCATATATGAAACCTTGAAAACCTTTGATATAGAAGGTTTTTTTATTCGTCTAGATAAAGTAATCATATAATGAATTTCTCGAAAAAAATTAAGTTGGGAACGGATTGGGAACGGATTTTTTAAGTTTTATTTTTTAATTCACTGAATGTTTGGGCCGATTCAAAATCTAATTCTTTTAAATAATGGGTGTATATGTTTGCAGTTGTTCTAATATCTGCGTGTCCTAATCTCTCTTGAATTTCTTTTAATGATCTTCCTTTACTTAACATGTATGTTGCCATTGAATGACGGAGATAATGGAAAGGAATATGTTTGAGATCGTTCTTTTTTAAAAAACGTCTCAGCCAAGTTGTAGGTGATGTGAAGTACATGGGCTTACCGTTCCATTGAGGAAACAGTAACAAACGGTCGTTGCCTTCCCAATCATCACCAAGCTGTTCTTTAGTTTTTTTAACTTCATTAATCTGTTCTTTTAATAAAGGGATAGTTTCATTGGTTAAGGTTATAGTTCTTTCAGATTTTTTGGTTTTAACATCTTTAAAAATAGGCTTTCCATTCACATATGCTAATGATTGTTTTACGTCTATATAACCAACTTCCAGACTATTAATTTTTTTAAAGTGAATGTGTTTGTTAATATCGATCGCAAGTAACTTGCCTCGTCTCATCCCAGTTGTGACAGCTAAATCAATCATGGTTTGCCATTTTAATGACTCATCTTTTAATTTAGTAAACATCGCAATTATGTCTTTTTCATCCTGCTAGGGATGGAGTAAATGCAATCACAAAAGATGCATATGGAGCTGACGCATTTACTGGTGAACATTATGGTTATTTCTCAAATGGAGTAGTAGTAGAATCAGATATTTACATAAATACTAGTTTAGACTGGGCAAACTCAAAAAAGGAAGGGTATTATGATATTCAAAGTACTTTTACTCATGAGTTTGGACATGCTTTAGGTATAAATCATTCTACAGTAAGTACTGATACGATGTATGGAACTGGCTATAAAAACTCGACATATAAAAGGTCAGTAACATCAAACGATATTGCTGCTGCTAACGATTCAGTCGAAAGATATAAAAATTAATTACTAAGAGGATTAAAATGAAAAAGTTTTCTTTAATATTGTTAACAATATTTTGCATAAGTATATTAAGCGCGTGTAATTTTTCAGGTGAAGATAGTGAAGAAAAATTAACCTTAGAGGCAAATCTAGAATTAGTAGAATTTAATAAAAATGAATTGGTAAATGACTCAGATGTCATAATAGAGGGAAAAGTTGTTTCACAAGAAGTTGAAAAAGATTTCCGAGGTTACCCTGTTACTGATACTTTTGTTAAAGTCACTAAAGTCTTTAAAGGTGACCCAGGAAAAGAAGTAGAAATTAGGACTAAAGGTGGAGAAACAGATGATATGATTTTGATAGTTCATGAAGATGAAGTACCCACTTTTGAGATTGATGAAAAAGTGATCTTATTCTTGTCTAGCAATAAAGGTAAAAGACCAGATAAAGATGATTTCGGATATTATGTATTAGGTCAAACACAAGGGAAGTTTAAAGAAAAAGGAGACAAATATGAAAGTAAGACTCTTAAATTTGAAATTAAGAGTTTCATAGATGAACTAAAAGAAATCGAAAAATCAAATAAGGAAAATAATTTAAAAAAGATTTTCCCTGGCGAAGATTTTGAAAGTGATATTTAATTAAATTATATAAAAGGGTGTCATTAGGAGAAAATTTCCTAATGATAACTCCTTTTTTTTAATTGTCTAATACCTAATAAGTGGAGGTGAGTAAATGGATAGTGATAAATACTTAACAGTCCTAAACAGACAGGAAACACCATTAGGATCTTAACAAAAGCAATAAATGTAGAAGTGAGGGAGCGCCTTAATCAAGAGGTGCTTCTTTCTTTTGAAATCCCAGTTGATGATGAAACGAACCATCTTGAACATGAAGGATATATCATATGTGAAAATAAAAAATACGTTATAAAAAGTATTGAGCCATCTTCAAATCAATCAACTAGATATCAAGTGCAATGCACACACGTATATATTGAAATGTTGGATGAATACATTGACCGAACGATTGAATTAATACCTGGTACTTGCCAAGAAGCAGCCGAGGAAATATTGCACGATTCTGAGTTTATTCTTAGTCATGTTGATGTTCAAGGTGAAAAAGATATTGAAATCTCTGAAATGTCTGTTTTAAAAGCACTTCAAAACGTTCGTGAGAAATGGGACTGTGATCTTTGGTTCAGCAACAGGAATGTGTACTTAGGTAAAAAAGGCATAAGTAAAGGGGTAGATATTCGATATGGAGTTCTAACGATGTAATTACAAGGCTCTATATATATGGTCAAGACGGATTAACAATTGAAAGTGTAAATGGTGGATTAAAATATATTGATTCTCCTAATTTGGGATTGTACCGCAAACCTAAAATAGCAAGTGTGAAACTCAATGATATTACTGATCCAGTCGAGCTGCTAGAAGAGGGGTGAAGTATTTACGAAAACATGACACAATCCAAGTCTCTTATCAAGTGGATTTTGTAGAGTTAAGTAAACAAGGATATGAAGGTGAGGACATAGAGGTAGGGATGAAGTAACACTCACTCATTTGCCACTTAATTTACAGACAGTTGGTGCTAGAGTAGTGGAATACGTCAGATTTCCCTATGTTCCTAAACTTGGATATATCACTCTTTCCTCATTTGTTGAATCTACCATTGACGACTTTGTAAAGATGAAAAAGAGACAGGGAAACTTTGAAGAATACTCAGAAAAACGAAGGAATGAAGCTGTAGAAGCACTGGAACAAGTTGCGAAATTAGAAGCTCAGTTGGCGCAAGAAAATGCTATTGCCTTTGCTGATGGGATATTGATTGACCGAAGAAGAAAAAGAAAATATTTCTACTATTGAACAAGATTTAAAAGAAGCAAGAGAGTACGCAGAACAGAAAGCAAAAGAAGCAGAGGTTACATCTATAAATCATGCTGATACTGAATATTCCGAGACAAAAGAGAAGGTTGAGAATGGTGAAATTTACATCGTAGATAAATATGGTCAAGTGGTTGTTAATGAAGAAGGTTTAAATTTAGAGGAAGTTGCAGGCAGTGGTATTATCGAAGGTGGAACAATTAGTATAGAAAACTATGTTCCTGCTGATAATGAGATTTTAGCAACTATGACACAAGACGGATCGTATACTATAGCTTATTTGATGATACCTCAAATTTGCCAGAAAGCAGTGGACATAATCAGTATTACGTCATTAGAGAACTTGATAATGATTATTATTCAATATCTTGGACTGGGAAGACAGCAACAACTTTGACAGATACAGATATGGACGGAGGTGGGTTATATCCTTGGCAAGAAGGGGATAAAATTATCAAGTACTCAAGACCTAGAGCAGATATTGTAATATCTCCAATGACAGTTGTAATGCCAAATGGTGTGAAATATATTATTCCAGAAAAGAGATTTGAAAATCAAACTCTTGGCGCTAATGTATATGATTATGATGGATGGGAGTTTAGGTATCTTTATTTAGATGCGAATGGAGATATCCATTATAAAAGTGCTAGAACTAGCGGAGGGCTTAGTAACTACCCTCCTGATCCACCTGAAGGTAGTGTAAGACTTGGATATATTTTAGTTGGGTATGGGACTGAAGAGCCTGATGGTACTTTAGTTACGATTAAGGATTATGATAGTAATGGCACACCTGTATTCAAAGAACGAATCTATCACGATAGTAGATACAGAGATGAACGTCTTGTACGTGCATCTGGTGATGATATTGCGATAGGGGGTACTCCTTACGGAGCTGAAACGATTAATCTCAATGTCACAGGAAAAGAATACGAAACCCATTATCTTAAACTTGGAAAAGGTAAACGGTCAGCATCTATTTCTATAACTAGAACTGATGGAAGTGACTACGATAAATACACTTATGGTGCTTCATTGGTTGTTGGACGTAAGTCAGCGAACAATGCAGACGGTTTAGGACGTTCAATATGGGGTACTTACGTTGACAGTTCTGGTAACTCTGGACAAGTCACTGGAAGGAGGGAAGGAAACTATGGAGTCTATATCCTTGATCCAAAAGTGTTCGGTAAAAGCTACACTTATTTATATGATGCCGACTTAATGCCTGATCCCGATGACCCAGAAGTCATTGCTCTGAAATTGACGTTTTACAATCGTTCATCAAGCACAACTGAAAACTTTGATTTAAAAATAACATGGCACGCTTTATAAAGTCTCTTTTGGGGCTTTTTTTATGCTTAAAAATGGGGGTGGGGAAGTGGAAATTGACCTAATTCAATACTTTATTACTCAGGGACCGTTTGCGGTTCTTTTTGTGGTACTACTTATTTACGTGATGAAGAATAACAACAACCGAGAAAATAGACTATATGACACACTGGACGAATTAAGCAAAAGGTATGGTTCTCTTGATAAAAAATTAAATCGAATAGAAGGCAAAATCCAATCACTAAGAAATATCTCACTAAAGGAACAAAAAGACGGTCAGGGATCAAAATGCCAAAAGTGGGGTTTATTGTTGCACACGATACAGGGAATGACGGATCAACAGCATTACAAAATATAACTTATTACGAGAACACCAACAACGTCATGAGTGCTTCTGCACATATTTTTGTAGATGATACAGGGATTTATGAATGTATTCCGTTGTTAACTGGAACACCCGAAAAAGCTTGGCATGTGTTATACGAGAAAACATTAGATAATCAAAAGTTTGGTGATGATGCAAATGATATAGCTGCAGGTGTTGAACTTTGTTACTCACATCTAAGAGGGGGTATAAAAAATGAAGAGTCATACAAACGCTATGTGTGGGTATTAGCTTATATTTGCAACAAATTTGGATTAGATCCTACTACTAGTATAATAGGACACCATATTTTAGACCCTCAAAGGAAAACAGACCCACAAAACGCACTTTCAAAAATGGGAAAATCATATGACCAGTTATTACAAGATGTAGTCAAAGAATACTATGATTGTTTACCGAAGGAGGAAGTAGTCATGAAATTAAAACAATGGCAGATAGAAATGGCTCACCAGTCTATTGAAAACTTTAAATGAGAGAGACTTGATTGATGATGTAGATGATTGGAAGAAAAAAGTTGAGGACAAGCCCCAAGAGGTTTTGGATGATATCCCTTGGTTATTTTTCGTTATGTTAGACCGTTTAAGTGAAAATATAAAATTGGAAGGTGGAAATTAAAATGAATGAACTTATACAACCATATTTAGAAACGATCGTGTTTGCTCTTATTTCAGTTATATCAACATTAGTAGTAGCTGCATTAATTGAGTTAAGGGATAAAGTCTTATCCTGGATACAGTCAAAAACAAACAAAGAACAAAGAGAGCTTCTTCAAAAAATTTCTGAGGAAGCTTTTTCTTATGCTGAGAAAGTGTTTTACCAATCAAAAGGACCACAAAAGTTAGATGCTGCTTATGCTTATGTGAGTTCAAAACTAAGTGATTTAGGAATTAAATTTACAAGAGATGAAATCAAAGCAACGATTGAAAAAGCAGTGCTAGATTATAATTCTAAAGTGAAATAAGTATGCGTCCCCACTGACTTTAGTTAATTAGTGGGGGAGTGATCTTATGCAATGGACGACCAAAAATTGAGCCACTTGATGCTTCGAAAGTTTGTTGTTGATTATTTGGTATGATTCTAGTCGTAAAACAAGAAGAAACAACAAAACTTTTAAAGTCAATAATACCCTCACCAACATTAACAATAGTACCAGCACCAAAAGTAGGTATGAATTCAATACCTACTTGCTGTCTAATCAAAGTTTTTGCTAAATTTGTAATAGGATCCTCGCAGCACGAACATCTTCCTTTGTTGTTTCGTATCGGTTTTAATTTAATGTTTATATTAACATCAAGCAAATCAACAGCAGAAATGTTGCATATGGGAAAATCACCTTCTGAGGTAAATGCAATAAAATTATCTACATTAAATAAAGTTACACCCCCAGAGCCAGATGTAGTGGCTATTACAATTTGATTTCCTACTAACTGCTCCAAAACACACTGCATCGGACACACACAACAATTACACTTACTCTCATCGAAAACACCCATTAAATCACGTCCTCTTTAGTTTTTTACATTGTATGATTTGAAATGTTTCTTTGACTGGATGTGTGTACTGTATAAAGGAATATCCGCTAATGGCTACTATTAGAATATAAGTTATATTTGTATAATGAAGGTAAGGACACAGTCACTTAAGAATTGTTTAAGAAACCCATGAATAAAGCTTCTCCCATACTAAGGAGAAGCTTTATTTGTGTTTATTTCTACTTGGGATTAGCTGCTAGTGGGTTGTGGAGTGGTACAAAGAATATAGTACAGAAGTGAGTTTTTTAGGTAGTTGGTGGGGATATTTTAGGTTGTTGGAAAATTGATAATTTAGATATGTTGTTAATTTCTTGTTGACTTAATGGATTAATCCTAGTAATTGCACATGAAGAGATAAAGTCAGTTTCAATAGAAGATTGAGGTGGTGTCCCAACAATAATTCCTTCACCAACATCTATAATTTCTATTACTGCTGCATCTCCAGGAAAGATAAATTCAATATCAATAAATTGACCAATCAATAATTTTGCTACATTTGTTATAGGATCTTCACAACATGCGCATTCTCCCTTGCTTTTCTTTATAGGTTTTAAGCTTACTGGAATTGTTGGATCAAGCGTTGCAGCTGCAGTAATTTGACTAATAGGAATTTCGCCTTGATCAGTAAAAGCAATGAAATCTTTAACTTGATTTATAGTAAAACTATCATTAAATGTAGTACTTGCAATCCCTACTTCCCCTATATTTACCATTTGTTCCAAAACACACTGCATCGGACACACACAACAATCACACTTAGACTCATCAAAAACACCCATGAAATCACGTCCTTTATTTTTTATTAATGTATTCAAGTAAGTATTCTTTTGACTGGACGTGTGTACTGTATAAAGGAATATCCGCTAATGGTTACCCCATGAAAAAGCTTCTCCCCATACAAAGGAGAAACTTTATTTTGTTTATTTCTCTTGGGATTAGCTGCTAGTGGATTATGGAGTGGTGCAAAGAATATAGTACAGAAGTGAGTTCATTCCCCACTGATTTAGGTAGTTGGTGGGGATTTCTTAAGTTGTTGGGAAATTGGAAGTTTAATTTTGAGAGTTAATTTGTTGTTGATTAATTGAATTAATTCTAGTTATAGCACAACTAGAGATAGGAAGCACTTCAGTTCCAACTGGATTACCAGTAAGTATAATTCCTTCACCAACATCAACAATTGAAATTTCAAAACTGCTGGCAATCCCTATAACATTCATTTCTACTACCTGATCAATAAGTGTGCTTGCTAAATTAGTTATTGGGTCTTCACAACAAAAACACTCCCCTGTATTTTTTTTAATAGGTTTTAAATTTAGTGTGGCTCCATCAGGTATAGTTATGGCAGTGATATTACAAATTGGAAATTTTCCTTGATCAGTAAAAGCAATGAAATTATCTACTTCAGATATTGTTGTTAATATTGACGAACCGATACGTCTAAAAATTAAGACAGGAATATCTATTAACTGCTCCAAAACACACTGCATCGGACAGACGCAGCAATCGCACAAGGATTTATCAAAAACACCCATAAAATCACATCCTTATAGTTTTTTATTAGTGTATTCATGGTGGTATTGAATTGATTGGACGTGTGTATTGTATAAAGGAAAATCCGCTAATGCCAGTGTCAATATGTAAATGGTTTTAATATAATGTAAGTAACGTCATGTTCCGTGCTTAAGCGTTTATTTGCAGACCCCCATGAAAAACCTTTTCCCATTACAAAGGAGAAGGTTTTATTTTTGGGATCAGCTGCTAGTGGTTTGTGGAGTGGTGCTAAGAATATAGTGCAGAAGTAAGTTTAATCCCCACTGGCTTTAGGTAGCAGGTGGGGGAGTGATTCTTCTAGAGGCTCTATCTGGATCATTAATTTGCTGTTGAGTAATTGGTGTAACCCTTGTTATTGCACATGTAGGAAAAATATCTAAGAAATTCGATACACGATCAAATCCTACGACAATTCCTTCCCCAACATTTAAAATTTCAGTTGTAAGGCTTATAAAGGTTGGTGGACCAATAAACTCAATTCTAAAATTTTTCCTGATCTCAGATTTCAGTAAATTTGTCATAGGGTCTTCACAGCAAACACACTCTCCTTTACTTTTCTTTATAGGTTTTAAAGTCGAGAATACCGTCGCAATTATCATATTTGAAGGATTCCTGATGTTTAATTAGCTAATTTGACATATTGGAATATCACCTATATCAGTAAATACTATGAAATCTTTAACTTTGTTAATTGTAACATTGGATATAACAAATGTAGGAGTTGCAATCCCTATAACATCCCCCAGGCCAACCAACTGCTCTATTACACACTGCATAGGACACACACAACAATCACACTTAGACTCATCAAAAACCCCCATGAAATCACGTCCTTATAAGTTTTTTACATTGTATGAATTAAATTATTATTTTGACTGGACGTGTGTACTGTGTAAAGGAATATCCGCTAATGCCAGTATCAGTATGTAAGTGGTTTTAATATAATAAAAGCAAGGTTACGGATATCTAAGCGCTTATTATAGACTCCCATGAAAAAGCTTCTCCTTTTTTTATAGGGAGAAGCTTTCTTAATGTTTATCATTTTTATTGTGTCCCCTCTACTCTTGTAATTTGACAAGTTGATATTGCAAAATTAGGAGTATTTGAACCATCAGCATCAATAACGTTATCTAAAATAACAATTCCTTCTCCAATATTAGTTATATTTCCTTCTAAAGGTAAAGTGAACGAAAAACCACCTTTTACAAATTCAATTAAAGCTCTTGAACCTACACCCAAAGAAACTAATTCATTTGTACTTGGGTCTTCACAACAACTGCATTCTCCCTTGGAGTCATTTTGAATTGGCTTTAGAGGAGTGCTTCTGTCTAAAGAATCGTCTGCTACAGCGGTGACATTACAGATTGGAAGCATACCATTATTAGTATTTGCTACGAAATTCTCAGCAGAATTAAGTGTGGCAAAAAAAGTATTATTAGGAGTGAAAAAAGCCACAGAAATACCACTCGTTTCAACTAATCCCTTCATCACACTTTGCATTGGGCAAACACAACAATCACATATTGACTTATCAAAAACACCCATATAATCATCTCCATTTCATTATTTGTTAATGTATTGTATGAGTTAAAAAGATGTTTTGATTGGACGCGTGTACTGCATTCCAAAAATGTACTCTTGCATATATCTCTGTACCTCTAATATAATAAGAACAAATGTTCTATAAGAGGTGGATGGAATGAAAGAAAATAAAATAACACCAGGATCTAATATGATGTGGGAGGCAAGCAGAATGATGCTACCCGAACATAAAGAATTGATGAACCATTTCCAAAAGGAAAGACATAGAAAAACAAAACCTGAGTTAGCAGAGGAAGAAGTTAATATTATATCTGAACAACTATCTCAATCAATGATGGAACAAACTAAGATCACAATAGAATTGTTTACTGCTTTTGGAGAGAATACCTTAAAAACTGGTACAGTAACTAAATTCGATATTCAGCTTAGACAAATTAAGCTTGAGTCAAAAGATGATTATGAATGGATCAAGTTTAGTGAAATACTAAGTGTGAGGTGATTTCATGCTTACAGACCTACAAAGAAAAGTGTTAAGAATCCTATACAATTACTCAGCTACTAGAAGAAGAATGCCGACTATTCCTGGGTTAGAAATCAAAACAGGCAAAGATGAGAAAACAGTCCGTCAAGTATTAAACGGACTTGTTAAAGGCGGGTATATTGAATGTCCTGATGGAGATACACAAGATATAAAGATTATTATGACTTGGGATTATGATTCACCGTAAGGAAGATAATAGGTATAATTATTTATCAGGAGGGATTACTATGTTTAATGTTATTGCTGTTCTTTATATTTATTTTCTACCCTTTGTAGCTATTGTGTTTTTTACTAATTTTGTTTCTATAGTTAAGAAAATTCATAAAGGGGAAGATACATTCTATAATACTTTTTGGGGAGCCATATTATTTGCGATAATAATTTCAGGATTATTCTATGTACCCCTTAGTGGTTGATTAACATAGAAATACCGTCCTTATGAATGAGGATGGTATTTCTTCCTTATTTCCTCTAGTTCTTTTTTTCGTTCCTCCAAGTGTTTCATAAAGAATAAGGAACCCGATCTACTCGATTTGACCGGGTTAAGTTTACCATTCTTCACTGATTGATTAATGGCTTGGTTAGTACATTCCAAAAACTCTGCTGCTTCATTTACATATAGAAAGTTATCTCGAACAAAATTGAGTAGTTCTTCCTATGAATTAAATTCGTATTTCATTATGTCACTCCCTCATTAAATACAGTTTATACCCTGATGTGATGATCCATAAACCTATAGTTGTTACCAAGACGTAATCTAACCAACTCTTGAAGTCTATGTTGCTTAATACGGTGATAAACAAGATAAAGAACAATACATCAATAGAATTGAATTTTTTCATAATTTTAGGCGGTTGTGATATACCTATATTAGGTGGGGAGGTTTCCCTCCCCTTAGTGTTAAGTGCCTCTCTGGCGATGGGGTTATCGGATGAGGAACAGATCGGGAGCGCATCGGTGAGCGTTTTACACACTTCTTTAAACTTAGCATATACAAATTAAATATATATTATTTTAATGAGGTGAGTGATATGCCATCAGTTTTAGGTATAGCTAAAATAATTAATGTTAGTGGTGGAGCAAAGGTGCGCGCAGGAGATTCAATTCAGATCACACCTGTAGAATACACAAAAGCATATGCTGGTAGTGGTTGTTTTAATAGAGGCGATTTACCAAGAACGAATAATTTTGTGAGCACAACAAATACAATCGATGCTGATATAAAAGATGATACTCAAGATAATTTTGGAATCGAAGATAATGTGTTTCCTTTTTTATTTATTTAATCACTTGTTAGAAACATACAAAAAACATGGAGTTCTGTAACCCATCTTAATTCGTATCGTTATGACTATCATTAAAGGAGAAAAAAAGCGATGGTGAGCAGCCAAAGAAGCAGGGTTAAAAGAAATCACATGTGTAGTGTTGTTGAAACAAGTGAAGAAGAAGAAAAACTTATAACAATTAGTTTAGGTCATTTAAAAGGTTATACCAATGAGGAGATAGAGGAACCAGAAACACAATAAGGTGATGTGTCCTGATCTAGTAGATTTGGTATGCTTTAATTGCCACAACCAGGAACACCATCGTTTTGGATATAAAGCAGAAAAGAAAGTATACCTGGTATATGGTCCACCACTCGCAGGAAAGAAAACATTTGTAAAACAACATGTATATTGTCTTTGATGGTTAAACTCTGCTGTATCAATGCAATCTTATTATGATAAGCCGGATAATAATCTCCTAATGAATGTGAAGGATCTAAAACCAACTACTAGACAATATTAAAGTAAGACATGGCAAGTGGCATAATGCTTGAATCATAGGAGGATATGCAGATAAGTATAAGAGAGAAGATTGTTAATGATCTTGGAGCGCGTGTACTGTATATAGAAATATCCACTAATGATCATTCTTTTTTTAGAAAGTGAACAAATCAAACAGGTTGATTTTAGTGTCTTGAATCTAGACATTTAAATTGAGTGTGATCTAAATCACAATTTGAACTTTTTTAACCCCATATAATGATTGTACAAGCAGATGATTTACAAATAACGACTCTTTAACAAAAAAACCACATTCATGATTAGGAGTTGGATTGTAATGACAATGAATCATTCATTTACTGTTGAATCTCACAAAATAAAAGAACTTATCGATGTGTTTTATAGTCATTTATTACAAGATCAGTATTATACTAAAATGTTCAAAGATCGAAATGTAGATATCGATGTTTTAAAAGCAAGACAAAGAACTTTCATTCGGAATTTATTAAGTAATGAAAATGAAACGAGTCATGAAGAACATCAACAAGTAAAATCACGTCATTCGTTTGGCACAACTCCAGAAAATGCTAAAACTTGGTTGAACCTAATGAATAAGAGCATGATTGAAGTTGAATTAGAAGAAGTCATTAGAAAACATCTCATTAATAAAATGAGTGATCTGATGACAACGATTATCAATAAAAAAGAATAGTATATTGTTACGAAAGAAGTTTAAAAATGAATGATAGGAAGGGCACATATAAATAGAAGTGTTCTTCTATTTTTTCATTCCATCTTTAAATAATAAAAACCTCAATAAGAAAATAATAAACTTTACTTAATGAGGTTAGTAATAAGAAACGTTATTGTATTTTGACTAATTATCTTTAGAAGGTTTCATGCTGGGATCCGAACTTTTTAACCCATTAAGTATAATGTTATAAAATTTTAAAATTTCAATAGCTCTATCCTCATTAGAATCCTCGGAATGGTGTTTTTTAACATATCCTTCTTCCATTGCTTTAAAGAGAATTTCTTTTGCCATTTCTCTATTTGATGAAGACATTAGATTCACCACCTTTCTATAGCAATATATATTTTACTAAATTAATAGCATGGTGACAAAAAAAAGGAATGAAAGAAGCATAACATGGATACTAAATACCCACAATATTTTGACAACTTTTAATCAGTTACACCACATCCTCCAATGATAGGAACCTTTCCTGTCGTATCCTTTTCATTAGTCGCTAATTCAAATCGAATTACACTTGGACCAAAGAAAAACAATGTAATATCTCCTGTTTCTTCGCCTCTAACCCCAATACCATCAAATTGAATCCTATATTTTGATTGTTTCAATCTACTTTCAATTTGCTCTAAAATCATTTTCGATTGTACGTGTAAGGCTAAATGATGTAGTCTTCCATTATTGATATCAAAGTTTTCTTCGGCAGTTTGCCATTCCTAAACTTTGAAAGGCACCATTTCCAGCATAATCAGGGAATATGGGTTGATTCATCCAATACTTTTATAAGTGGAATCCCCCGCGAAAGCTGCAATCGCAATTTCCTTTTTGATCTGCTGTAGCCATAAAAAAGAATTCTAAAGATTCCATATATCTTCGTGTTAGATCTGTGATTTTTGTTCCAGTTAAGATACCTCCTGTTCCGAATTTTTGCTTTAATCTTTCTTCACCAGACAAAGTTGTATCGCTCAAGTAATCCCTCGGAATTATTATGCAAAAAAGAAGATTAAACAAAATTAAACAAAAATAAAATGAGGTATTGTATTAAAATTTTGTTTTGTAATTGTAATCAAACCTTAACATTACTTTCATCTTATTTTAACAATGAACATTTATAATGAAATTACCCCTTTTTAATATAGAAATTTTTCAGCCTACGGCAAAGATCTGTAGGTTTTTTCTTTTTTTAAACTTAAGATGAATAATAAAGTTAAGTACTGCCCATACTATTTTTGACGGTGAAAGAGAGGTGTGGTTCCGTTGGACAACCAATTCAACGAATCAGCCAAAGTGATTCTTTCTGATTCGATGTTAGAAGCCATCCTTGTGAATTAAGTTTAAAATCTTAAACACAAGTAAAAATGTAAAGTTATTGTATAACAACAATAATTAAACAAGTTTCTTCTCATATAATTAAGAATGAGTTTTCTTAACTAACACCGTCAAAGAAGGTCCCTTTATTGGGACCTTTTTAAATGTTATAAAGATGGAAGTGAGTTGTCGTTAAGTTTTGTAATCAAACCTTAACATGGTCTTCATCTGATTTTAATATTAAACAACTATAATGAAATTACCCCCTTTTTTAATATAAAATTTTTACCCTGCAGGTTAAAAACTGTAGGTTTTTTCTTTTTTTAATTTAAGATGAATAATAAAGTTAAGTACTGCTCATACTATATTTGACGGTGAAAGAGAGGTGTGGTTCCGTTGGACAACCAATTCAACGAATCAGCCAAAGTGATTCTTTCTGATTCGATGTAAGAAGCCATCCTTGTAATTTAAGCTTAAAAACCTTAACTGCAAGTAAAAATGTAAAGTTATTGTATAACAATAATTAGACAAGTTTCTTCTCGTAATTTTAAGAATGAGTTTTCTTAACTAACACCGTCAGAGAAGGTCCCTTTATTGGGACCTTTTTATTTTAAGTAAATTGTTATTTTGGTTCACGTTAAGATACCAAGCTTGAAGATAGGTGGAGGTGATACATGTGGATGACTTAAGTCAATTTGTGGATGAGATTAATGAAACTCAAGAAAAAAATGAAAAAAATAAAAAACATTATGGCAAAGGACAGCCGAATCGAAAATTACCGAATAAGCAGCATGCTACAAATAAATAAGCAAAAAAATAACCCCAAAAAAATTATAGGTTAGAGTTCTATAACCTTTTTTGGGGTTGCACATTTCTTTTCAATATCATCATTGTTGTTGATTATTTAGATTTTTTTTCTGTTTATTTAACATATCAATCATCGTATCAATTTCTTCATTTGTTAATTCGTCAAATCGATCCAATTCTTTTTTTAAATATTCAATCTTAGGATTTTCTTCTTTTTTACCTTCCATAAAGTAAGTAGCGATAGACCCTGTTACCATACCGATCAATCCAATCCCGAATACCATGAGCACGACTGCAATCATTCTTCCCCATGGTGTTTCAGGTGAGAAGTCCCCATATCCAACTGTTGTGGCAGTCACAATGCTCCACCAAATGGCATCATTATAACTATCAATTGAAGGTTCCACAAATGCAATTGGAATGGAGAGGATAAAAATTAAAGCAAATACTGATGCTACAACTTTATTAAGCCCATTGATTTGAAAAATTTCTAGTATTGTAGGTTTAAATAATCTTGAGGCAATAGCAATAGCTCTAATCACTCTGAATAAACGAACAATTCTTGCGAACTGGAAAATAGCATCGAATGGAATAGCAGCAATAATATCAAAAGGATTCTTTTTCACATACTCCCACTTTTTATCCGCTGTTATAAAACGAACAGAAACATCAACAGCAAATACTCCCCATATTAACCAATCTACTAGCTCGAAAGTTTCATTATTAGTTACAAAGGTTAATGATACAGAAACAATGGCTAATATGAGCAATGAAATCTCATAAATCAATGATATTTTTTTCATAATAATTCAAACACTCACTTTCTATAATATAATTCATAATAAATATTTTTCTTTTTCTAAAGAATAATTCTCCACATCTTCAAAAGAGTGTCATTTAGTGATATTCTGAATCACATATGGTAAAATAATTGTTATTTGAATAAAAAAGGTGATTCTATGAAACTAAAAAAAATGATTCAAACGGATGGATTATATATGAGTTGGGCAATTTCCCTGATTGCTACGTTGGGAAGTTTATACTTCTCAGAAATAAGAGGGTACATTCCTTGTACATATTGCTGGTATCAACGTATTTTAATGTATCCACTAGTAATTATACTAGGAATTGCAGCATTGCGAAAAGATGTAAAAATCGTTGTTTACACTTTACCTATAACAATCCTTGGTGTGATGATATCAGGGTATCACTATATCATTCAAAAAACTTCTTTGTTTCAAGATACGGGCAGCAGCTGCGGAATAGTTCCATGTAACGCAAGTTATATTAACTGGTTGAATTTTATTACAATCCCGTTTCTTTCTTTCATCGCGTTCACGTTGATATCTATGATTTTAATACTTATTTGGAAATTTGCACCTAATGAAAAACAAGAAATAAAATAATTTGGTACGCTTCCCTACAAATATACATATCTTAAACATTGTATAACATCATTTTATTATTGTGAAGGAAGCGGTTCATGTGCAGCAAGCGATTGCCATATTTGATTCGGGTGTAGGCGGTTTGACTGTTGTGAAGGAAGTAAAACGTCAACTGCCTAATGAAAAGATTATTTATTTTGGAGATACAGCGAGAACACCTTATGGTCCTCGAACATCCGAAGAAGTGCGTTCATTTGCACTTCAAATTGTTAGTTATTTGATTAAATTTAATCCTAAAATGATGATCATAGCATGCAATACAGCAACAGCTGTTGCATTGGATGATATAAAAGCGATTTTACCTATCCCAGTAGTTGGAGTAATTCATCCTGGTGTGAGGACATCCATTAAATATACGAAAACAGGTTCTATAGGGGTAATAGGAACATCTGGGACAATTAGGAGTAAAGCTTATCAGGATGCAATTCATATGATTTCTTCAAATATTCAAGTAATAAGTCAAGCCTGTCCAGAATTTGTTCCATTAGTTGAAAAAGGAAGATTTCAAAATGAGGAGTCTTTGGATATAGTTAGAAGATCACTTGAACCAATCATGCATGAGAAATTAGATTGTTTAATTTTAGGCTGCACACATTATCCATTTCTAACTCATTTGATATCTGAAGTAATGGGTTCTGAGGTGAAATTGATTAATTCTGCAGAGGAGACAGCAAGAGAAGTTAGTGCGATTTTATTTGATAGAGGACAATTAAACGCGAGTATGAACTCAACACCTCTGCATGGATTTTTTTGCAGTGGGGATAAGGTGATTTTTCAGAAAATTGCTTATCAATGGTTGGATGAAACAGTAGATGTGAAACATACTACCTTAGTCCACTAATGAAAAGTTTATTATAGTTGACTTTATAAATCGATATATGAGATTTTTAAAAACTGCTCATGTTTGATCTTTTGATCAATATGGTCAGTTTTTTTGTAACGCCTTTTCATCATTGAGGTTCAAGTAAAGAGATATATCTTTAAGAGACTCCAATAAGAGTTTTGTTCTTTGTCTCATGTGACAAGTTATGAATACATAATATTTCTAGAGGAGAAAAAAGACGAACGAAGCTTTTTATTTCATTTTCTAGGAGGTTTTTACATGAGAACTTACGTTGTCCGATCTGGAGATACTTTAAATAGAATAGCAAAACGATTTGGAGTTAGCATCAATGCCATTTTAAATGCAAATCCACAGTTAACAAATATGGATTATATAATTCCAGGTCAAGTGTTACAAATTCCAAATGCACAGTTAAACTATTATGTGATTCAGGCGGGAGATACATTTTATGGGATATCACAGAAATTTAATATTCAATTGGATTCTTTACTCGCAGCTAATCCAAATGTGGATCCAAGCCAGTTATACGTAGGACAAATGATCATATTACCAAATAGTTCTGGTAATAGTATAGTAGATACAACATCAGAATATGGTTATCAAGAAATGGTGGAGGACATGAATGCTTTAAAAAAAGAGTATCCTTTTTTAGAAGTAGTTAGTCTTGGGAAAAGTGTAATGGGAAAGGATATTTGGGCTATTAAAATTGGTGGTGGACCCAAAAAAGTACATTATAATGGCTCTTTCCATGCAAATGAATGGATTACAACTCCATTGCTTATGAAGTTTATTGAGGATTATGCAAAAGCGTATAGTTCAGATGGAACTTTAAGAGGTTCGGATATGAAAAGATGGTATGAAAATACGACTCTATGGGTTGTGCCTATGGTTAATCCTGATGGAGTTGAACTTGTACAAGAGGGTATTACAGAGGCACACCCTTATTATAAACAGTTGTTAGAATGGAATAATGGTTCCTTTAATTTTAGTGGATGGAAATCGAATATTAGAGGTGTTGATTTAAATGATCAATTTCCAGCAAACTGGGAGGTAGAAAGAGATCGACGTGCAGTATCAGGTCCAGGACCAAGAGATTGGGTAGGCCCAAGTCCTTTAAGCGAGCCAGAAGCTAGGACTATAGCTAATTTTACTTCAAATAATAATTTTGACATGGTAATTGCTTTTCATACACAGGGCGAGGAGATATATTGGAACTATCGTGACTTGGAGCCCCCAGTATCTGAACAAATTGCCAATCATTTTCAATCCGTAAGTGGATATAAACCTGTTAAATTAACAGGGAGTGATGCAGGTTACAAGGATTGGTTTATTCAAGATTTTAGAAGACCTGGTTTTACTGTTGAGGCTGGAAGAGGAGTTAACCCACTGCCTATTTCTGATTTTCCAAGGATTTATAATGAAGCCGTAGGCATTATGATCGAGGGCTTGAAAGTAATATGAATGTTTGTTCAAAAAGTTCATCTGAACTTTTTGAACAAGTACAATTAGTTGAAGATTAAGTCCATTTGGCTGCCCATAACTTCATTTGTTTGATAATCGGATGTAAATCGTCCCCCTTAGGAGTAAGAGAATATTCAACTGTTACTGGGACTGTAGCTATGGCATGACGTTCTAATACACCTTGCTTTTCTAGATGTCTTAAAGTATTTGTTAAAGATTTTGGACTAATTCCATGAATACTTTTTTGCAATTCACCGAATCTTTTTTTTCCACAAAATAATTCTCTTAACACTAAGAAAGACCACTTTCCGCCAACTACATCTATTGTTTTTTCTATTGAGCATTCAATATGAACAGGATTTTTAGGGATATAATTTTGTTGTGAGTCATGTAAATCTTCATTTGAGTTCAAGTTCTTCTCCTCCTAAAATTACTTCTAATTCTTTTACTATCAAAAAGATAGTTTATATAAAATAAGTAATAATATAAATAAAATTTCACTACTTTCCATATTAAAGAATTAGGACTAAAATAGCAATGAGTGGTCTAAAATACTTACTGTGCTTAATTATTGGATTTAAGATGTTTTTATTCATAAGGAGGAAAATTTAATGAAATATCGTCGTTTAGGAAAAGCAGGAATTAAAGTCAGTGAAATTGGTTTAGGGAGCTGGTTAACCTACGGAGGTTCAGTGGAAAATAGCAATGCTGAAGCCATTGTAGATCGTGCATATGAGTTGGGAATTAATTTTTTTGATACTGCTAACGCATATTATAACGGTGCGGCCGAAGAGGTTGTTGGAAAAGCATTAAGTAAATACCCTCGTCATTCCTATGTTTTAGCTACAAAAGTATTTTTCCCAATGGGAGAAGGTCCTAATGATAATGGATTATCTCGAAAACATATTATGGAGCAGTGTGATGCAAGTTTAAAAAGATTAGGTGTAGATTACATAGATATGTATCAATGTCATCGATATGATCCTGAAACACCACTAGAAGAAACTTTACGTGCTCTTGATGATCTAGTATCTCAAGGGAAAATTTTATATGCAGGAGTAAGTGAATGGAGTGCAGTTCAATTAAACGATGCTGTTCGTCTTTCTCAAAAATATAATTTAGATCAAATTGCATCGAATCAACCACTTTATAACATGTTCCATCGTGACATTGAAAAAGAGATTA
Source organism: Chengkuizengella axinellae (assembly GCF_030730905.1). GTDB lineage: Bacteria > Bacillota > Bacilli > Paenibacillales > KCTC-33759 > Chengkuizengella > Chengkuizengella axinellae. The sequence goes on from NZ_JAVAMP010000003.1 coordinate 129,383, forward strand.
TTCCTTTATCTGAACAAGAAGGTATCGGTCAAGTGGTGTTCTCCCCACTAGCTCAGGGAGCTTTAACTGGAAAATATAAACCTGGAGCTCCATTGCCAGAGGGCTCAAGAGCTACGGATCCTAAATCTAATATGTGGATGGAGTATGTATTAAGAGAAGAGCAGCTTCAAAAGGTTGAAAAATTAAAGGTCATTGCTGAAAGAAATGAAATAAGTGTAGCTCAATTGGCACTAGCGTGGATTTTAAGATTAGATAACATTTCCAGTTGTATCGTTGGTGCTTCTCGCCCAGATCAAGTGAATGAAAATGTAAAAGCCTCAGGAGTAGAATTATCTGTAGAAGATTTACAAGAAATTGAGGATATCTTAGCATAATCATTGATTTCTGGTGAACCTTTCATTACAATAAGTACAGGTTAATAGCTGAACTTATTGAAAGGATTTTTTCATAACATGCCTAATACAATACAAGTTTGTGATAAATGTAAACACATGAAGATGAAGACAGTCATGCCTAAGTTAAAAAAAATAGCACCGGATGCAACGATAAAAGTAGGTTGCAAATCATATTGCGGTCCATGTACACGAAACGCTTTTATTTTTATCAATGGCAGATATGTTACTGGTAAAGATGAGGATCAAGCGATTGAAAAAGCTAAAAAATATGTTAAGTAGTTAAATCTATATGAAATAGATTGAAAAAGTGAAGCCCTATGATGTGATACATCAAGGGCTTTTATTTTTGATATAAGATTTTGATTTTATGCCACTACTTAACTTCACTTTTGGGGATGGTTAAACCTCTAACTCAGGATGATGAGTATTTGATTTTTCAATTTGAATTGTCACATGATTCATATGGAATTTATCTCCAAGGATAAGTATAGCTTTTTGTAAAATGTCTTGCTCGTTCATTGTATCTTCAATGACAACATGACAAGTTAGTGAGTGCATATTAGATGTAATTGTCCAAATGTGCAGATCATGAACGTCTTTCACTCCATCTATTTTCAATAACGTATTTTTGACTTTTTCATAATCAATGGATACGGGTGTTCCTTCCATTAAAATATGAACAGCATGTTTAATAATACCCCATGCGCTTTTTAGGATAAGAATGGCTACAATCACACTAATAATGGGATCAGCTACGTACCATTCAAATAACAACATAAGAAAACCAGCTAGAATGGCTCCGACTGAACCTAATGCATCTCCAATGATGTGTAAATAAGCACTTCTAACATTGATGTTGTCTTTAACATCACCTTTCCTCATTAGAACCCAAGCACTTAATAAATTCGCAAACAAACCTATAGAAGCGATTAACATCATAGAACCACTTGCAACGGTAGGAGGGTCCCAAAAACGTTCATAAGCTTCTTTTACAATGAATCCTGCTATGACGAATAATGTAACACCATTGAATAATGCAGCTAAAATTTCAAAACGATGAAATCCATATGTTTTTGTTGAACGCATGGGTTTCGTTGCGATCCACATGGCAACAAGACTTAAGAACAGTGAAGTGGCATCACTTAACATATGTCCAGAGTCAGAAAGTAATGCGAGACTATTTGTAATGAGTCCTCCAAAAAATTCTAAAAACATGATTGATGTTGTAATAAGTAATGCAATTGTTAATCCTCTTTTATTATTCGAAGCATAATGATTATGACCATGACCATGACTATGATTCTGATCATGATGTGAATGCATAAGAAGCACATCCCTTCCTAATATTGATATATGAGCATCTGCTCATATATCAATATATTATAAAGTGGATTTTAAATCAAGTAGTAATTGTATTGTAAGTGTATTTTATCCAATTTATTAAAAGCTTCATACATAGAAGGTAAGAAATAATCTGATTATTTTTTTTAAAAGGAGAGATGTATGGAGAGAAGGGAAGTGAAAAACCCTTCGACAAGATCATTATCGAAGGGTTTGAATAAGATATATCAAAAAATTATTTTTTTTGCTTTCTCATAGCAATGGAGATGGTTACGGCAGCTCCGCCCCAAAGCAACACAGCTCCGAAAATCATCATCGCAATAGCTCCTCCGCTCATTAGCGAATCCCCTCCTGACTATCTTTCCACTTTATTACACTCATAATAGCAGATACAACTACCATTATGGCTAAAGCACCCCAACCAAATATTAAGATGGTTGATAGAGGATAACCTCCATATGATTCACTGAATTCATTTCTGAAGTTCAAGATGATCATGATCAATAACATGATTGGTGTAACTACTTTGATCATGATATCCCACCAGTAACCAATTTTAAAATCGGAAACCAAGTTATTTTCTTCTCTTATAGTTGCTAATTTAATGAACCAGCCTAATAAAATTAATTCTAAAAATCCAGAGATCACGATCCCGAAGCTGTTAATAAAATTATCCAAAATATCGAAGAAGTATAATCCTGTACCTGTAATAAATATTAAACTGATTAAAAATCCGATTAAACAAATCCATGCAGTAGCTTTTGCACGTGAAACTTTTAACTTATCCATGATTGAAGATACTACAACTTCAATGATAGAGATAGCGGATGTAAATCCAGCCACTACCAATGTTAAGAAAAATAGTACACCGAAAAATTCATTAAATGCAGGGAATTCAGAAATAATTTGTGGAAATGCCACAAAAGCTAAGCCAAGTCCTGCAGTTGCTACTTCACTTACATCTGAGCCAGCTTGATTTGCCATGAAACCAATTGCTGCAAAAACTCCAATCGCAGCTAAAAATGAGAATCCACTGTTAGAAAATGCTGTAATGAAAGCACTGTTGTTTACATCTTTGTCTTTTGGTAAGTAACTAGAATATGTAATCATAATTGCAAATGCTATAGATAAACTAAAGAAAATTTGCCCATAAGCTGCTATCCAAACCTGTCCCCATTCTGGGTTGCTTCCCCAAGGTACAATATAATCAAAATTAGGGGTAAATAAATGATTAAGGCCTTCTAATGCACCAGGTAAAAAGATAGCTCTAAGTACAATAATAACCATTAATATAAGTAGGATTGGCATGAATATAAGACTTAATTTTTCTATCCCTTTTTTAATTCCTCTGGAAATGATTAAAAAGAGTGCAGCCCATACAATAATCAATGGGATGAAAATATGCCACTGAATACCACCAAAATTAAATCCATTAATATCAGATAGATTTAAAAATTGGTCTCCATAAAAGAATGCTTCTGGTTCATCGCCCCATTTCAAATTAAATGAGAAGATCATATAGTTGATTGACCATGCGATAATAACGGAATAAAAAGTAATAATACCAAAGGATAAGAATGTTTGGAACCAACCTAACCATTCAAAACGTTTTGAAAGTCTACTAAATGATAGTGGGGCTGAACCACGTTTTGATCTACCAACACCAAATTCTAATATCAAGATTGGAATACCCGCTGTTAGAAGAGCAAAGAAGTAAGGGATTAAAAATGCTCCACCTCCATTTTCATATGCCACATAAGGGAAACGCCAAATGTTTCCTAATCCAATGGCAGAACCGATCGCTGCTAATATAAAACCAACGCGCGATCCCCATTGCTCACGATTTTCCATGTACAAATTCCTCCTTTATAAATTTATTTAATTTTTTCATAGTTAACACCTAGTGTCAATGACTTTTTTCACATATTTTTCACATTTTGTTCACATTCCTATCATCAGTTTATGTGTAGGTACTAATAATCATGCCTTTAATTCATTTGTATGATGCATTTATTACTATAGTAGCATTAAATCGAAATGTGTTTAATTCTATCGAACTATTCCATTATAGGTAAAATTTAGGTAGTCTATGTCGAATTACAGGGGGAGTGGTATGACGAATGGCAGGGTAATTGCTCGAAAATTTTGGTCATTTTGTTGGATATTCAAACTGGATTCTATCAAGCTATGATTATATACAACAACACATCGATTGAGAGTGAAATCTTCTAGAAAATACGACAAAGGCAAAACTGATGAAAATCAGTGACGCAAAGCTATAGGGGCTAAAGTGGTGACACCATGCTTGCCAGCTGCCGAAAGATTAGGGATTTCTTTTTGTTACCCTGCTTTCGGAGAACGCAGGGTAATTTTTATTTTAGGGAGGTGACTGACTTTGAAGGTAATCAATCAAGGAAACGATGTTGTCATTGCTGAACAAGTCCGTTTTGCACATACTTTTTTTTCTCGGTTTATAGGACTCATGTTCAAAAAACATATTTTTCGTGATGGTGCTCTTCATATCCTGCCCTGTTCGCAAATACATACTTTCTTCATGAAATTTCCAATTGATGTTGTTTATCTTAATTCTGATTATGAAGTAGTTGGAATTGAGGAGAATCTATCTCCATGGAAAATTGGCGGGAAGTTCAAACAGGTAAAATCCATCATTGAACTTTCATCTGGTGCTGTTGTAAAAACAGGATTAAAAATAGGAGATTCAATCAAATTTAAATAAAAAAAGAGGGAGTTTTTAATATGTTGAAAAATAAATTAGTAGGATTAGTGAAAGAAGAAAAAGGACAAGGTTTAACGGAGTATGGTTTGGTTTTAGGAATTATTGCTGTTGCTGTAGTTGGGGTTATTGTTGCACTACGTGGTCAAATTCTAGCGTTATTTACAAATGCACAGACTAGTATCAGCAATACAGGAATTACCGGTACTGAAATTCCTGATACTAATGATAATACTGGTGGTAATTAATTAAACAAAGAATTTAATTAAGAGGTCAACGAAAAACGTTGACCTCTTCTCATAATACAAAATTCAAATGTATTTATGGATTAAACATATTCATTTTTGAAAGAGGATAAATGATGTTTTTAAATATTAGTTTATTCGTTATTTTAGTTATTTGTGTCATTACGGATTTACACAATCGAAAAATATACAATGCTGTTATTTTTCCAGGGATACTTTTAGCTCTAGTTACTCATTTAATTACGGGTGGAATACAACCCTTTCTATATTCAGTATTAAGCTGTTTTGTAGGGCTGTTCATCCTGTTACTCCCATACTTTATGGGAGGGATGGGAGCAGGTGATGTGAAACTGCTTGCATTAATTGGCGCATTTAAAGGTATTTCATTCGTAGTTTATACAGCGATATATATGGGCATTATAGGCGGCTTGTTATCACTGTTTGTTCTTTTATTTAAAAAAGGAGGAAAACAGAAAATAAAGCTCATTTTTTATTTTTTATACGGACTGAAGAGTGGAATCAGAATTCCGTTAAATATTCAAAAACAATCCTTTTCAGGAACAGTTCCTTATGGTGTGGCAATAGCAGGTGGTGTGGTATGGAATTGGATTAATGGAGGAATTTAACTGATGCTTAAAAATGAAAAAGGTCAATCTCTAACTGAATTTGCATTGGTGTTCCCATTATTATTAATTATGTTATGCGGAATTATTGATTTTGGCAGACTGGGCTTCAGTTACATGAATCAACACCTTACAACTCAAGAAGCAGTAAGGTTGGGAGGATTGGGGAAAACGGATGAAGAAATTACTGGATTCGCAATCGATTATATCAAAATTGATGATAATACAAGTCTACAAGTATCCATTTCCCCTGATGATTCTTTGAGAAAGTCTGGAGATTATGTGACTGTGACTCTTACAGCTCCTTTTGAAGCAGCCACTCCATTAATTGATATATTTTTCCCTGATTCTATGGAAATAACTACAAACTCTACGATTCGAGTTGAGTAAGGTGTAAGGTGATCAAATGTTTAAATTTAAAAGATTCATAATAGATCAAAATGGAAATTCCCTTGTGTTAGTTTCGATTTCAATGGTAACATTATTAGCTTTTGTTGGGTTAGTTGTGGATTTTTCGAAGATATATGTTATAAAAACGGACTTGCAAAAGGCAGCCAATGCAGCTGTATTATCTGGAGCGCAAGAATTGTTAACTAATGAATCTAATGTTGAAGGAATTGTAGATACCATTTTAATGAAACATGATGAACAGGATAACTTAGAATCTCTTGATATTAATATTGAACAAGATGTGACCGTTTCATTAAATGAAGAAGTACCTCTTTCTTTCGCGAAGATATTTGGAGTTACAAGTATAGATGTTCCAGTAGATGCCAAAGCAGAGATAAAACCAATTGGAAGTATAACTGGGATTGTTCCTCTGGGCATCGATGAGCAAGAATTAGAATTTGAAAAAGAATATATTTTAAAAGTAGGAGCGGGAAGTGATTTAGCAGGAAGTGATGATAGTAACTTTGGCAACGGGTTTTTTGGAGCTTTGGATTTAGGAGGTCGTGGAGCAAGTAATTATGAGGAAAATTTAAGGGAAGGTTATGATGGAGTAGTTGAGATTGGAGACATATTAGAAACGAAAACTGGGAATATGGCGCAACCAACACTTCGGCCAATTGAAGAACGAATTAATAACTGTGATTTTACTTTAACTCGTTTTAGCGAAATACCTCGAGATTGCTCAAGAATTGTTTTAGTGCCTGTGTATCGTCCATACAATCAAACTGGCAATCAATTAAAAGAAGTAGAGGTTGTAGGGTTTGCATATTTTTATCTGGCATATGTAGGAACAGTGGATGAAAGTGATGATAGCGATAACAGTGGAAATAACGGCAATGGAAATGGAAATGGAAATGGAAATAACGGCAATGGAAATGGAAATAATGGAAACGGCAATGGAAAGGCCTATGTTACTGGTCAATTTATTGCATATGCTGGTACAGGATCTACTAATGATGGAGATGATGTCGTAAGTTTTGGTGCCTATGGGATAAGGTTAACGGATTAATTCAACGAAAAGGTGAAATGCAATGAAGTCTAAAGTGACATTAATATTAGCAATTGTAATGGGGTTAGTAACAACCTTACTCTTTTATAAATATATGGATGGAATGAGTACAAATACGGATGTAAATGTGAAACTAGTTGATGTAGTTGCTGTGAATAAAATTATTTTTGAAAATCAAGTGATAAACAAAAGTTCACTAAAAGTGATACAAGTGCCAGAAGATGGGGTGCATTCTAAAGCGATAAAAGATCCTGAAAAGGTTATAGGTAAGATTGCTCTTGCTGATTTTGCAGCTAATGAGGTTATTTTAGAACATCGTATAGGAAGTGAAGCTGATGAATCTTTGTTTGTATCAAGAAAAGTAACAGAAGGGTTCCGTGCAGTATCTATTGGTGTCAATTTTGTTACATCGGTATCCAACTTAATTGAACCAGAAGATATTGTAGATGTGATTTGGACGTATGAGGTCAAAGACACAAAAGAAATAATGTCTGAGCTTCTATTAGAGGAGGTTCGTGTTTTAGCGGTAGGAAGAAGAATGATCGAGTCTACCACCGATACGGAATATGTTGAATACAAATCAAGTACGTTAGAATTATCCGCGAATGACGCGGTAAAACTAGTCAAAGCTTCAAATGCAGGTTCGATCCAACTGATTCTGCATGGTCGATTAGATAAAGAGGATGTGAAAAATGATGAAGAATGAAATAAGACAAGCCAGAGAGGCTAAGGAAGCCAGCAAAAATAAAAAGGGTGACATGATTGCCATTTGCAGTGCAAATGGAGGAATTGGCAGAACGGTTATGTCTACAAATCTAGCTGTTGCGCTGGCAAAAAATGATATGAGGGTCTGCAACATTGATGGAAATTTTCAGTTCGGTGATCTTTGTTTATCTATGGATGTAAGACCAACCTTTACAATAAAAGATACTGTGGAAGAATTGGACCAGATGGATGAATATACATTAGCCAATTTCCTTGTGAGTCATAGCAGCGGAGTCAAGATATTAGCTTCGCCTGAAAGACCAGAATATGCAGAGTTGGTTACAACCAGCGTGTTAGAAAAAGTCTATAAGCTGCTTGTTAATCAATTTGATTATTTAATTGTTGATACGGAAGCAGGGTTGCAGGATCTGAGTCTCTTTTTTATTGAAAAGTCAGATGAAATATTTTTATTGACTACTTTAGATATGGTTGTGATGAGAAATACGAAAATGATGCTGGAAACCTTTGATATATTAGGTCAGAAAGAGAAGGTGCGTGTATTGGTGAATAAATCCTCTGTTGATAGTGTGATAAAAACCGCAGACGTTCCAGGTATTCTTGAGACAGAAAATATCTTTCATATTCCCAATCAGCCTCAACTCGTAACACAATCTATGAATGTAGGTGTTCCTTTTGTATCAAATCACGGAAAAACAGATTTAGCTAAAGCTTACTTTAAAATAGCAGAACAATTGTTGTCTAAACGAGAGGATGTCATTGTAACCGAAGAGAAAAAACCGCCATCAAATTCAATATTGCAGTCTATTTTTCAAAAAGGGAAAGCAGCAAGATCTATATTTTAGACAGGAGTGAATGCTATGAGTTTATTAAATAAAATCCAAGCTAAAAAAGAAGAAAAATCAAAGTTGAAACAAACTGATTCTATTGAAACATTATCAACCCCTAAAATAGATTTACTATCTTCCTATCGAAAAACGGATAACCATGTGGACAAAAAAAATGCAAAAGATCCAAAAATGGTGTTACATCAAGACCTGAAAAAATTATTGCATAAGAAAATAATGGATCAAATGAAGGATGATGATGTGAAAAAAATCATTCCTCAAATTGATGCCATGGCAGTAGAAATTATGAAAGAGAATGAAAAATTCAGAGGTGTGATTAACCGAAAACTAGTTGTGGATGAACTTATTAACGATTTAACAGGTTATGGTCCCATTAATCCTCTATTATTAGATCCTACTATTACTGAGGTGATGATTAACGGACCAGAACAGGTTTATGTAGAAAAAAACGGTAAGATCATTAAAACAGAGGTTCAATTCCGTGATGACGAACATATCATGAGCATTATTGAAAAAATCGTAGCACCTATTGGTAGAAGAATAGATGAAAGCAGTCCAATGGTTGATGCTAGATTGCCGGACGGTTCAAGGGTAAATGCTATTATTCCTCCACTTGCTTTAAAAGGTCCAACTTTAACGATCAGAAAGTTCTCAAAGGATCCTTTTAAAATGGAGGATCTCATCAAGTTTGGAACTTTAACAGAGGATATGGCTGTATTTATTGATGCCTGTGTAAAAGCGAAATTAAACATTTTTGTAAGTGGTGGTACGGGTTCAGGAAAAACGACCACACTAAATGTTTTATCTTCCTGTATACCAAGTGATGAAAGAATCATTACGATTGAAGATGCTGCGGAGCTTCAGCTTTGGCAAGAGCATGTAGTTTCACTTGAATCCAGACCATCCAACTTAGAAGGAAAAGGTGAAATCAGCATTCGTGATCTTGTTAAAAATGCACTGCGTATGAGACCCGAAAGAATTATTATAGGGGAAGTACGTTCAGGAGAAGCTTTAGACATGTTGCAAGCAATGAATACGGGACATGATGGTTCTCTTGCAACAGGTCACTCTAATAGTCCACGTGATATGATCTCTCGTTTGGAGACGATGGTATTAATGGTTGGTATAGATTTGCCGGTAAAAGCGATTAGAGAACAAATCGCGGGTGCGATAGATATCATTATTCAACAATCTAGAATGAAGGATGGAACTCGGAGAATTACACATATTACTGAAGTGCAAGGGATGGAAGGAGACGTAATTGTCTTACAAGATATTTTTGTGTTTGAACAATATGGGATTAATGAAGAAGGTAAAATCATAGGAGAGCTGAAACCAACAGGAATCCGTCCGAAATTTTATGAAAGACTGGAAGTCTCTGGCGTTTATATCCCACCTACAGTGTTTATTGAGGATGAATATGCTTAAATTAGGAGGATGGAATTTTGAAAATTTTAATCTTTGTCCTTTTCATGATGACCTCAATATTTTTATTTTTTAGCTTGTTCCAAATGTTCTTTAAATCAGATAAAAAAATGGAAAGGAGAATGAAGTCTTTCCTAAAAGAAAATGATCAGAAAGAACTGGACAAGCGTTCTTTTCATTTTTTAGTCCAAACGAAATTATTCCAACAATCTGTCCAGGAAAAGCTGAAAAAACGAAGAAACACTAAAAAACTGGAACAAAAATTGATCAGCGCAGGAATTTCTATTAGACCAGAAGAGTTTGTCATGTTTAGAATGATACTTTCCATTATCTCAGGGTTGACAGCATATTTGATTTTCAACAATTGGTTCATGATTCTATTTGGATTTTGTTTTATATATTTTGGTTCTAACATTTGGATTAAAATGAAACAAAAAAAACGCATTAAAATGTTTAATGACGGTTTATCAGATATGATTACTACTTTAATAAGTTCACTTCGAGCGGGTTTTAGTTTAGTGCAGTCCTTTCAATCTGTTATAGAAGAATGTGAATCTCCTTTGAAAGAAGAAATAGGGCTTATGATAAAAGAAATGCAGTACGGACTTTCATTAGAAGAAGCGTTAAATGAACTGAAAGAAAGAATGCCAAGTGAAGATCTAGACTTGATGATTCAATCTATTTTAATTCAACGACAGATTGGAGGCAATTTGTCAGTGATATTGGAAACGATTGAGCAAACGATACGAGACAGAAATAAAATCCAGGGTCAGATTTCAACATTAACAGCACAAGGGAGATTATCTGGATGGGTTATAGGCAGTATGCCTATTGCTGTAGGGTTCATTATTTTTTTGATTGAACCTGAATACTTTAAAGATTTTTTTAAACACCCTATTGGCATTATGCTTATTGTTGCAGGAGTTATTTCAGGGACAATCGGGTTTATATTAATTAAAAAGATAACTACGATTGAGGTGTAATCATGATTCTTTATGTAGCTTTTTTTTTCACAATTACCTTAGTTATTTATAGTTTTTTTATGTTACGTAGAGAAAGGAAAGAAAAAATAGAGAAAAGAATCTCTTTAATTAAGGGTGAAGAAAAGAAGCAAGCTGATAATGAAATTATTAATGAAGATAATGAGGATAAAAAACAATCAAACTTTTTCCTGAAAAGATGGATAAACTTCTTAGTGTTTAAAATGAAAAATATATTTAAACGCAGAATGAAAGAGAAAAAAATAGCTAAGATAGAAATGAAATTAATACAAGCTGGGAGGCCATTTAATATGACTCCCATTGATTTTCGTTTATTTCAAGTTGCCTGTGTATTATTACTTCCAACGATTTCATTTATAAATTTCACTTTTTATGGAGTATCCGCAAACTTAAAAGTACTGGCTGTATTTACTGCTTTTGTGAACGGTCTGATATTACCTCATTTATTATTAAAAAGCCGAATAAAAAAACGTAACAACAAGGCTTTGCGTGAGCTTCCAGACGTTTTGGATTTATTAACGGTAAGTTTGGAGGCGGGGTTAGGATTTGATGCTGCATTAAAAAAAATGGTTTCGAAAAATGATGGGGTTTTGGCAAATGAATTTAAGCATTGCTTGGAAGAAATTCGTTTAGGGAAAGTAAGACGTGAAGCGTTATTGGGCATTAAAGAAAGGTTAGATTTAAAAGAAATAAAAACGATGATTAGTAATATACTTCAAGCTGAAAAATTAGGTATTGGTATGGTAAAGGTCATGAGGGTAATATCTCAAGAAGTTCGTGGGCAGAGAAAACAACGTGCGGAGGAAATGGCAATGAAAGCTCCGATAAAAATGTTGTTCCCTCTTATATTTTTTATTTTTCCATGTTTATTTATTGTACTCCTGGGGCCTGTTTTGATTGGTTTCTTTGAGGTCTTTGGAGGTTAGCTCATAAAAGTGATATCTGATTTGAAAATAGGTTGTATGATATCGTTTCTTTTGAAAATTGAAAGGGGCATCCAATCGTCGAAAATCGAAGTTGGAGCCCCTTTCTCCTTGACCTTGTATATTTATTTCACATGAATTATTCTAATTACAGCAATCAGGACGCGTTAGTGAAGTGCAGTTATCTGGAAAATCAAATGGGATGACCTGATCATACTCCGGTGGAAACGGTGGTAATGCAGCATCTAAATTATCAGTATAAGGGACATCAATTGGCTTTCCAGTAGAATCTCTTTGACTAGCTAATATCGGAATAATATGATCTGCTACCTGATACCCTAGTTTCAATCCTTCATCATTATCAATCGGAAAATGAACAAGTGCATACAAACGTGACAAAGCACATTGTTTAGCTAATTCGTCTAATTTAGCTGCTTCTCCAGGGAAGAAATATTTTAACATATTAGCTACACATCCTGCTACAGCTGCATGACCAGAAGGATATGTTGGGTGACGAGGTGTACATAGGCAAGTAGCCAATTCTTGATCATATTGATCCGGTCTTGCGACTAACCACAAAAATTTATAATACCAAGTAATGATAAAAGCATCGTTTGCTGCAGCTAATACAGCAGATTCTAGTCGAGCTGCATATGGAGCTGTTACCCCATAAGTATCAACTAAGATATCTAAAACAGGTAACCATTGTTTGGTAGCGACTCCAGTTCCCCAATATTTTGCAATCTTTTTCATATCTTCATCGAGGTGATTCGCAGTTTCTAATACAGCTTCGAGCTCTGAACCTCCCCAATCTATATAATTAGGATGTTTGATAGTGAAGTACACAAGCTCACCAGTTTGTTTCACTTCAAATTTACTACCACAACGTTGATAATAATACATAGGCCATGAGTCAGAGTAGGGATCTTCGGGGTTTGTAGGCGGAAATTCTTCTCCAGCATACGGCACTTCATTCCATAATAAATAGTTGGGATCAAAGTTATCGCAACATTTACTCATATCTTTAACTCCTTTCTTGTAAGATATGATATTTTATTCTACTGGTACAGGATTCGAAATAATGCAAACGTCTGTTTTTTTATAGCAAACACCCATTTTTACTATAAAAATAGATAGATACCTATACATCCCTTCATAATAATTAGACTCCAAAAAAAATATGTATCATCTCATATCTCCTGAAGAGCATTTAACTCATTTTTTATGAGGTGAACAACACTCTATTAACTACATTAAGAAACAAACTTTTATATGATTTAGATCATGGAAATATTTTTTCAAAATTAATTTTAAAGCATTCTGTAGATTGGGACTTCACAAAATGTTTAGTTCATGGTAACGTATAGTAAGATTCAATAATTTCATATTATTGCAGGGAGCTTGGAAGACCAGGCTGAGAGGATGGCTGTTCTGCTGTCGACTGTTGAACCTGATCTGGGTAATGCCAGCGTAGGAAAGATGTCTATTCTTGAATGATCTATTCATGACTACTTATTTCCTTGAGTAGTCATTTTTTATTGAAAACAATGTATAGATCCTATGTACTTGTACACTCAATAAATTACATTATTATATCTTAATAACCATTGAAGAAAGATTCCCCGATATAGTAATTTTCACATCATCTTTTCATTAATACGTACCTACACTTTTTGGCTAATTACCTATCTATATTTCAACTCTCTAAAGGATTGTCGACCTTTTGAATTCCCGTGCATAAAGCTGTCTTTTCATGAATAAGTGTTAACGAAGCTTACTGAATTCATGAATGATCACTTTTTAATGAATCCATTTCTATTAGGAGGTTTCTTAATGTCCAATCAATCAGAACAAATTTCTGTTTCCTCATTCCCAGGAAGCAAGAAAGTGTACGTAACCGGCTCTAGAGAAGATATAAAAGTTCCAATGAGAGAAATTCAATTAAGTGCAACAACTTCAGATTATGGTGAAGAAATTAATGAGCCAATAAGAGTTTATGATACAAGTGGACCTTATACGGACCCAGCATATGAGACAGACATTCGAAAAGGTCTTTCTGCACACCGTAGAAATTGGATCTTAGAGAGAAATGATGTGGAAGAGTATGAGGGAAGAGATATTAAACCCGAAGATAATGGTTACATAAATGAAGAATCCATAAAAAATGTAGATGTTTTCCCTGGATTAAAAAGAAAGCCACTACGTGCTAAAAAGGGTAGCAATGTAACTCAAATGCATTATGCTAAAAAAGGAATCGTTACACCAGAAATGGAGTTCATAGCTATTCGTGAAAATGTTTCTCCTGAGTTTGTACGTGATGAGGTGGCTAGTGGTCGAGCCATTATTCCGTCAAACATAAATCATCCTGAAAGCGAACCAATGATCATAGGTCGCAATTTTCATGTCAAAATCAATGCTAACATTGGGAATTCAGCGGTCACTTCTTCTATAGAAGAGGAAGTAGAGAAAATGACTTGGGCAACTCGTTGGGGTGCTGACAACATCATGGACTTATCTACAGGTAAAGACATTCATACTACACGTGAATGGATCATTCGTAATTCTCCAGTTCCTATTGGGACGGTTCCGATTTATCAAGCATTGGAAAAAGTAAACGGAGAAGCACAAGATCTAACCTGGGAAGTCTATAGAGACACTTTAATTGAGCAAGCAGAGCAAGGAGTAGACTATTTCACTATTCATGCAGGTGTACTTTTGAGATATGTACCGATGACTGCTAAAAGGGTAACGGGTATTGTTTCTCGTGGTGGTTCAATAATGGCAGCATGGTGCTTGGCTCATCACGAAGAAAGTTTCTTATATACGCATTTTGAAGAAATTTGTGAAATCCTTAGAACTTATGATATTTCCATTTCATTAGGTGACGGGTTAAGACCAGGATCTATTGCTGACGCAAATGATGAAGCTCAGTTTGCAGAGTTGGAAACATTGGGTGAGCTTACGAAAATTGCATGGAAACATGATGTTCAGGTAATGATTGAAGGACCTGGTCATGTACCGATGCATAAAATAAAAGAAAACATGGATAAGCAGCTGGAAATTTGTCATGAAGCACCATTCTACACATTAGGTCCATTAACAACAGATATAGCTCCAGGGTACGATCATATTACATCTGCCATTGGAGCAGCATTGATTGGTTGGTATGGAACAGCTATGTTGTGTTATGTGACACCTAAAGAACATCTAGGATTGCCGAATAAAGATGATGTTAGAGAGGGAGTTATCACATATAAAATAGCTGCGCACGCAGCAGATCTAGCAAAAGGCCATCCTGGTGCTCAAATTAGAGATGATGCTTTATCTAAAGCTCGTTTTGAATTCCGTTGGCGTGACCAGTTTCATCTATCACTTGATCCTGAGAGAGCTCTTTCTTTTCATGATGAAACGCTTCCTGCTGAAGGAGCAAAAACAGCGCATTTCTGCTCAATGTGTGGTCCTAAATTCTGCAGCATGAGAATTACACAAGATATTCGTGAATATGCCAAGGAAAAAGGATTAACAGATGAGAAAGCAATTGAAAAGGGAATGAAAGAAAAAGCACAGGAGTTCACGGATAAAGGGAAAAAAATATATAGTTAACGAGAACATCACCACTATAAAAAACAACCTGATAGCAAATCTATCAGGTTGTTTTTCTAATCTTTATGAAAGAAATAGAGGAGCATAAGCATCTTATAGTATAATTTTGATTATATTAAATATAATAACAGATAAATTTCCCATAGGATTAAAACGATTATGGTTCATCATAAGTAACATATGTTCCTGCTATAAAGTCATGAATAGAGCGTTTGTCTTCTCGCATTGCAACCATGATAGCACTGATAATTGCAGCAATTCCCAAAGTTAAACCATAAACAATAAAAGCACCAAAATGACGAAGTAACATCGTTATTACTCCAACATTATCCCCATTTATTTTTACAATTCGAATTCCGCATATTTTTTTACCAACAGTGTATCCATACCATATTATTGGAAGAACAATTAAATATAACAGATCAAAAATTTGATATAGGTCCCCAATTATAAATCTGAGTAAAAGAAAAGAAATAGTCAATAGGAATATAGAATCCAAAATGCTAGCAATAATTCGAACTCCTAATCCTGCAGGTTGATTGATCAAATTATGACACTCCTTTTGTTTAAGTCTATTTATCATATCATATTACATCTGATTAGATCATCTTGCTTCAGTGGGAGGTATTAAAACTCCCACTGAAAGTTAGATTCTCTTTATTGCAAGGCCTTTCAATACCAAGAATGGCATCAATATTCAATTCATATCTAAAAGAGAAAGCTATCATATCATTTATGTATTAGATTTTTCTCCTTAAATGCTTTAGTATATGATATGAAAAAAAGGTATAAATCAATATAATTAAATAAAATTTAGGAGGGAAGAACAAGTGATAAAGGAGAAACAGATTCTATCCAAAGAAAATGAGTTCGATTATGCAATCATAAACAATCTTAGAGTTGTGGTTAAACAATATGGGGTAACTGTAGACTACGGCGGAGAAATTACAAAACATGATGCAGAATATGTTAAAATTCATGAAAAATACTTTAAGAAAAACACCTGTGAGTTTTTAGTTCGTTAAAACTCACAGGTGTTTTAATTTATGCTTGCAGGTCGTTAAAGAAGGCAAAATCTTTTAATCATACTTTAAACTGATCTACATTTTTTGAGACAAACAACGTTTTTCTAACCCAGATCATATTTATAAATAATAAAATGCCAGACATAATGAATAAACCTGGAATAGTAATTAATCCTGATATAAATCCTCCTGTAATTGGACCCAGCATATTTCCCAATGCAAGTGAACTAGTATTGAAGCCGTAAGCACGACTTTCCATCCCTTCGGGTATGTATTTTCGAAGTAAAGAGTTTACGGATGGAAGTAACCCGCCTATAAAAATTCCCATAAAAAACCTTAAGATCAACAACTGCCAAACATTACTTACAAAAGCCTGTGGGATAGACGTAATTGCTGCACCTAATAATGCTATCCATAGTATTTGTTCAGAGCCGATGCGATCGCTTAGTCTTCCTAGTATAGGAGCTGCGATCATATTGGAAAACCCTGTAATAGATCCAACTAGTCCAACAAATAAAGCTAACCATTGTGAATTTTCATGCATGCCTTGAACATAAATAGCCATTAGGGGCATTACGCTTAAAAATGAAAATTGAATCATAAATGTTACAGAGAAAAGTGCAGGAATCTGAGGGATTTTTCTCAAATCATTAAATCCTTGAAGTACAGAAATGTTCGGTTTTTTTGCAGCTTTTTTCTTATCAAATTGTTCTTTAACAAAAAATAAAGCTAACAAAGATGCAATAAATAATAAAAATCCAGTAATAAAAAATACCGTTTGATATGGGACAAAGTTTGCGAGTCCGCCTCCTATTAATGGACCTAGTATTGTTCCAGCAACAGCTCCAGACTGCATGATCCCCATTGCATAACCAATATGCTCTCGTGGTGTATTTGTAGATACTAATGAGGTAGAAGCGGGAATATATCCAGAAATCGTTCCATTGAGCAATCGAAGAAATAATAATTGCCATGTATTTGTAGCAAACCCCATTAATGCAACAACAATGGACATGCCAAAACCTGAACGTAGGATCATGATTTTTCTGCCGTATCGATCCCCTAACTTTCCCCATAAAGGTTGAAAAAGAAATGAGGTTAAAAAATTGCCAGCAAAAATTATACTTGTCCACATGGCAAGTTCACTCTTATCTGTGATTCCTAACTCTTGAATGTACAACGGTAAAAATGGGATGATCATACTCATGCCTGACGTAGCCATGAATTGACCAAACCATAAAACAATTAGATTCGTTTTCCATCGGGGCAAAATAGTTTCCTTCTTTCAATGATATAAATTACTGCAAATAAATTTCGAACAAAGGTTGATTAAATAGTTGCATCAGTAGTACCCACTGATTTTGCAAAGGTTATTGTCATTATTATTTGAGGTATGTATTGTATGTATACAAGTTTCTATAATGGTTACATTATATTTGTATGACATAGACCATATATTTCAAGGAGATGACAGTATGCCGTTTGGAGCTCATGAAACAATGGAAGTTCATGAAATATTAAATGGAAACATCAATATGATAAATCATTTTTCTCTTTATGCAGAACAATGTCAAGATCATAATTTACGACAAATGATACACACACATATGCAGACAGCAATACAAGGTTACGATCAATTAGTTGCTTATACACATGACTATAATGCAGCAAATAGGTCAATGCAACCTTATTCACAGCCCAATATTCAACCTGGACAGATTCAATATGGTTTGCATCAACCTCAAGCTCATATTCCACAAACCCAGGGTCAGCTTAATGATCAGCAAATTATAGCAGGAATGTTGTGTCTTCATAAAGGCTCTGCAAAAAATCACATCGCAGCTTCTCTTGAATGTGCTGATCCTAATGTGAGAGAAATGCTGACCAATGGTGCAGTAACATGTGCAAATCAAGCTTACGAAGTATTTTTATTCATGAACCAGCAAGGTTCCTATCAAGTGCCAACAATGGAGGACCATACAGCAAAAACTTACCTTCACAGTTATCAGCCTGTGCAACAGATCGCACCTCAATAAACAACTTTAGTGAAAAGATATAATGGGTATTTTCAAATGGATGAAAGTGCCCTAATTACTATCTTTTGAAACCTCCAAACGTTTGAACCATTTGTGAAGGAATATCTTTTATTTATTGTGTATAATGATATGTATGCAGCTTCCTATCAAATGGTTGTTAATATGAATGTTTAGGAGATTTGAATGATTATGATACAGTGGATCATTGGTTTTTTAGGAAGTTTTCTAATAGCTGGTGCAGCTTTTTGGAAAAAATCCTTATCTATTTCTGGTGCTTTGATGGCCATTTGTCTTGGTACTGTAATGTATGCACTTGTTAGCCCAGCTTGGTATGGAACGGTTATTGCATTTTTTGTATCTTCATCTCTTCTTACCAAATGGAAGCATAATACCAAAAAATCAATAGAGGAAGGTTATGAGAAATCAGGAAAAAGAGATGCAGGACAAGTATGGGCTAATGGTGGAATAGCACTTATATTAAGTATAACCTATTATATTTGGCCTGTGTCGATATTCTGGTGGTTTTTTATTGGTGTAATGGCTACGGTGAATGCGGACACATGGGCTACAGAAATTGGGAGCTTGAGTAAAAAACCCCCTCGTTCAATTCTAACATTTAAAAAAGTAACGCCAGGAATATCAGGTGGTGTATCTGCATTAGGGTTATTTTCAAGTATGTTAGGTGGAGGATTTATAGGTTTAGCCGCTTCGTTATTTTCAGCAAAATTGGAAATGGAAATGATCTTTTTCTATATCCTTATGGGGATGATTAGCGGTTTTATTGGAGCGCTGACAGATTCTTTCATCGGTGCAAAGTTGCAAGTGATGTATTACTGTGAAAAATGCAAAAAAGAAGTTGAAAGCTTTGAACATTGTTCGCACCACGCCCGAAGAGTACGTGGTTGGAAGTGGATGAATAATGACAGAGTAAACATGATTAGTTCAGTTGTTGGCGGATTAGTAGCAATGTTAATGGGAATCTTATTTATATAATTTTTAAAATGTGATTCTAATTTGTCCAAAATTTTGGTAAAATAATAAATACAAATATATGGAAGTGATAGCAATGAATGCGGAAACATTAAAACTATTTAAAACATTAACTGAAATGCCGGGGGCATCAGGGTTTGAAAAAGATATTCGAGGGTTTGTTAGATCAGAGCTTGAAAAGTATACAGATGAGATTATCCAAGATCGATTAGGTAGTATTTTTGGGGTGGTTCGAGGAAATGAACATGGTCCAAGAGTTATGGTAGCTGGTCATTTAGATGAAGTTGGTTTTATGGTGACCAAGATTACAGATAACGGCATGATTCGTTTTCAACCTTTAGGTGGTTGGTGGAGCCAAGTACTATTAGCTCAACGTGTACAAATTATCACTCAAAATGGTCCTGTGATTGGTGTCATCGGTTCAACACCACCACATCTTTTAAGTGAAGCACAGCGAATTAAACCGGCTGATATGAGTCAAATGTTTATTGATGTTGGAGCTGATGATCGTCAGGATGCAGAAAACATGGGGATACGTCCAGGATTGCAAATTGTTCCGATTTGCCCTTTTACAGTGATGTCCAATCCTAAAAAGATATTAGCTAAAGCATGGGATAATCGTTATGGTGTTGGCTTGGCGATTGAATTGCTTAAAGAAATAAATAAAGAACAACTGCCTAATATTCTATTTACAGGTGCGACAGTACAAGAAGAAGTTGGCGCTAGAGGAGCTATTACAGCTGCGAATTTGGTGAAACCTGATATTTTTTATGCACTTGATGCAAGCCCTGCCAATGATACAACAGGAGACAAGAATGAATTCGGTCAGCTTGGTAAAGGTGTATTATTACGTATATTAGATAAAGGAATGGTTACTCTTCAAGGAATGAAGGATTTTATATTGGATACAGCGGAATCCAATCATATTCCTTATCAATATTTTGTATCTGCAGGTGGTACAGACACGCAAAATGTTCATCTTCATGGTATCGGTGTCCCTTCAGCTGTCATCGGTTTGTGTTCAAGATATATACATACTTCATCCTCCATACTGCATGTGGATGATTACGAAGCAGCAAAAGAATTGTTAGTTAAATTAGTGAAAACTACAGATCAATCTACGTATCAAGAGATTATTAAATAATTAAGGTTCTTTAATTTCATTTTATTTCATATATTGCTTTCGATTACATAGATGTATTGACACTGTTGATTAATTTATGTATTGGAAATTTCCATGATCATATGGCTTAGGGCTCCGCAAAAGGGATGGATGTAGTCCCTAATAAAAGAGATGTTTCTATTTTGAGGACGGAGTGCGAGTGCAGTTCTCCTCACTTTTGTGGGTGTTATATTAAAAGGAGGGATTTTATGTATCAATTGAAGGAAAAAGAAATGATTTTTGTTTTCACAGGTCCAGATGGTTCTGGAAGAAAAACTGTGGCAGATATGGTTGGTACGACATTGGGGATAAAGAAAGTAATCTCCTATACCTCAAGAGCAAAACGTCCGAGTGAAGTAGATGGTCAGGATTATCATTTTATTTCACGTGAGCAATTTGAAGAAGGCATAAACAACAAAGAATTTGTTGAAGTGACTGAAATTGATGGGAATTTTTATGGAATAAAAGGATATGATATTGAACAAGAGTTTAAAAACAACGATTTCATTTATCTCATATTAAATTCATCTGGAGCTAGAACCTTAAAAAAGCTTTTTGGAGAGAAAGTCAGTCGTATTTATATTTATGTGGATCGTGATATTATCATTGAAAGGCAAAAAGCTTTAGGGGTTAGTCAAGAAATTATAGATTTTCATTTTAAACATTATGATGAAGATATGGCTTACAAGGATGAATGCAAGCATGCAGTTGAAAATACAGATTTAGCTCATACCGTATTCGCAGTAACTGAAATATTAGAAGGATATATGGATCGTCAATTAGAAGAAAAAGATTAAATAAAATAAGTTATTAAATTAAAACTCGCCAAAAAGGGCGAGTTTTTTTCTGAATTTATATATTGTCATGTGACAAACTTCATAGTACAACCAATGCGTTTGAATTATATTTTTATTAATAGTGAAGCTCTATAATGAGCTTTTTTTGTCATTAAATAATTTATGTATTGTTTTTTTTATGAATTGGGAGGGTTTTTGATGGGGTTTTATGAGACTTTAAAGGAATTAGAGTATACTCCTTTTGAATCTATTTTTTCGTCTATTTCTTCAGCTGAAATAGAAAGGATTTTACAGAAGAAATATGTAAATGATGCTGATTTTTTAACTTTATTATCACCTGCAGCAATACCATTCTTAGATGTATTAGCAAAAAGAGCTGGAGAAACTACTGCAGAACATTTTAACAAAAAAATAGTGCTTTATGCTCCGCTTTATATATCTGATCATTGTGTGAATCACTGTGATTACTGCAGCTTTAGTGTGATTCATACATTTGAGAGGAAAAGATTATCCATTCCTGAAATTGAGTTAGAAGCAAATGTTTTAAAGGAAAAAGGGATTCAACATGTGGTTGTTTTAACAGGAGAATCTAAAGCTCATGTTTCGTATTCTTTTTTTAAAAAAGTCATTGAAATATTAAAAGATAAATTTGAATCTGTTTCAATAGAAATCCAGCCTTTAGAATCACATCAATATGAAGAACTAAGGGTTAATGGTGTAGATGGACTTACTGTTTATCAAGAAGTATATGATGAGGAAATATACAAGAAAGTTCATATTAAAGGTCCCAAAAGAAACTATTTATATCGATTAGATACAGCTGAAAGAGCTTGTAAAGCTGGAGTATCTAATGTGAATATTGGTGCTCTATTAGGATTGGGAGAATGGAGAAAAGAAGCTTTTTTTACAGCAATGCATGTAAAATACTTACAAACAAAATATCCTAAAACACAAATTGGTATATCCTTTCCTAGAATAAGACCTCATATAGGTGAATTTGAACCCGCAGTAAATGTAACAGATGAAAATTTAATTCAAATCATGTTAGCTACTCGTTTGTTCTTGCCTAAGAGTCCTATGAACATATCGACAAGAGAAAACCCGACATTAAGAGATCAATTAATTTCATTTGGCGTTACTAATATGTCTGCAGCTTCTTCTACAGCTGTAGGAGGGTATGTTAAACAAGAGTCGATGGAGAACACTAATTATCAATTTGATATTTCCGATGAAAGAAGTGTAAATGATATTGCAACAATGCTAAAACAAAAAGGGTTTATTCCTGTAGTGAATCCATAAGGAGGGATATATATGTTCAATCGTGATTATCATTTAAATCCATTTATCGTCATTTGGGAATTAACTAGGGCTTGTGAATTAAATTGTTTACATTGTCGAGCAGAAGCACAGTATAAGAGAGATCCTAGAGAACTTTCATTTGAAGAGGGTAAGAATCTAATCGATCAAATTTATGATATGGACAATCCATTATTAGTTTTTACAGGAGGAGATCCATTAGAACGTGAAGATGTATATGATATAGCAGAATACGCTGTTCAAAAAGGGGTTAGAGTGTCCATGACCCCAAGCGCAACTCCAAATGTAACACAAGAAGCGATCAAAAAAGCGAAGGAAGTTGGATTGTCTCGTTGGGCATTTAGCTTAGATGGACCTACAGATTTAATTCATGATCATTTCAGAGGAACGAGTGGTTCATTTGATTTAACAATGAAAGCAATTAAATACATTAACGAATTAAACCTTCCTCTTCAAATCAACACCGTAGTTTCTAACTATAATATTGAAGTATTGGAGGAGATGGCTCAATTAGTAGAGGATTTAAATTGTGTTTTGTGGAGCGTTTTTTTCTTAGTTCCAACAGGACGAGGAAAAATATCTGATATGATTACTCCTGATCAGCATGAAGAAGTTTTTCAGTGGTTATATGAATTGAGTAAAAAAGTGTCATTTGATATTAAAACAACAGCAGCACAGCATTATCGCAGAGTTGTAATTCAAAATAAACGGGATGAAAAAAATAATCATGCGGATAAGATCAACTATGCTCAATCACTAAGAAATGGTCAGACAGGTACAATAGATGGATTAGGTCGTGCACCAAAAGGTGTAAATGACGGAAATGGATTTGTTTTTATTTCTCATGTTGGAGATGTGTATCCGAGTGGATTATTACCTGTCAAAGCCGGAAATGTTAGAGAGACACCATTATCAAACATTTATCGTGAATCAGAGATATTCAAGCAATTACGAAATCCAAATTTGTATAAAGGAAAATGCGGAGTTTGTGAATACCGTTTTGTGTGTGGAGGTTCTAGATCAAGAGCTTATGCTCTTACAGGGGATTACCTTGAGAGTGAACCATATTGCACTTACATTCCAAAAAAAAGTATATAAAATCTCTGAGAGACTCAGATAGAAGTCTTAGTCTTTCTTTTTAAACAATATTCAAGCCACCAACCTAGGTTGGTGGCATTTTTTTAAAAAAATTCAACAATTGATTCAATTATTTATCAGTAGAAAACCAACCTCACCATCAGCATCTTTTTTGTAAACGATCAAAGGATTGTCATCTTCATCAACTACAAAGTATGTCCATCCTTCATGTTCTGCTCCTTCATATTAACAAAAAACGACAATCACAGATTTTGTGAACTATGATTTAATTCATAGTAGTTCATATACAGTTCATATTTCTATACTAAAATGTTTAAGGGTTAGTCAATTCTACATAGCCTAGTTAATATATTTATCATAATGACTAAGCTTAGAAATAATTTGCAGTGGGAGTGGAGATTCATTGCATAATCTTTTGTTCACGAAGGGAATGTATAGAAAAATGAAAAAAAGCATTGTGATTTTATTAGCATTATTGGTGGTTGCTGGTTGTTCAGCAGCAGGTGGTCCACAAAGTGGTTCCTCTCAAGAAATGGCGAATTTACCAAAAGTAGCAGTTGAGATTGAAACCATCAAAAATGGGGATATACAAGAAAGTAAAAAATTAATAGGAAATATCGAAGCTGCATCCGAAATTCAGGTTTTTCCTGATCTCACAGGAGAATTAGTAGATCTCCAAGTTGAAAATGGAGACCAAGTAGAAGCGGGTCAAGTTTTAGCTATCTTGGATGGGGAAAATCAAATGGATAGTTTGCAGTTAGAGCAAAAAACGGTTGAGAGTGCAAGGCAGCAATTGAATAATGCAATTCTTACTAGAGAGCAGGCAGAACAAAGACTAAAAGACGCACAAACTAGTGAAGAAGGTACTTCTTCAACTGATTTAGATTTGGAAAATTTAACAATAGCACTTGAAGATGCACAAACAAATCGTGAAAGACTAGAGCGTTTATATGAAGAGGGCGCTGTTTCGTTGCAGGATTTAGAACGTGCACAGCAGCAAGAAACACAAGCTCAAATCTCACTTGAAAAAGCTCAGTTGAATACAGGAAGCAATCTTGAACAATTACAATTAGACTTAGAGAAAGCACAAGTTGGAGTTCAACAGAGCCAAACCTCTTTGGATCAGGCTCAATTAAGGTTGTCTCAAGCTCAACGAAATGTAAATGATACAACAGTGTATGCACCTATTTCTGGTGTAATTAAAGGCCTGGATATAGAAGTAGGAGAAAATGCATCTACTCAGCAGCCTTTACTGACAATTACAAATGTATCAGAATTTATCATTACTACACAAATTACAGCTGAGCAAAAAAGACTGGTTCCCCTTGGAACAGAAGTTGAAGTGCATTCATCTGTGAAGGATGGATATAAAGCAGAAGTGATATATATTTCACCTACAAGAAATGATATTGGTTTATTTGATGCAGAGCTGCGATTTACTGAAACAGATGATCAATTAACTACAGGTGAAGTTGTACAATTAGTGTTCAGCAGCACATTAGTGGAAGATGAAGTGTTAGTTCCTACACATGCCATCATTCAAAAAGGAAATGAAGCATACGTATTTTTAGCAAATGAAGGTAAAGCAGTAAAAAAAGAAGTTGAGATCCTAAATATGCAATCTAATTTAACAGCAGTTAAAGGTGATCTTGAAGCTGGGGATGATCTTATTATCAATGGTCATAAGCTAGTTTCTGACGGAATGCTGATATTGCTTCCAAGTGAGCAACAAACATCAGAAGACGAGACTCAGCCGGATGAAAAAGTAGACGAAGAAACTAACTCTGAGCAAGAAAAATCTGATGATAATGCAGCCGCTGGAGGTGGCAATTAATGCATCTTATAAAAACAGCGGTACAGCGTCCAGTTAGTGTAATTATGCTGGTCATCTGTGTTTTAATTATTGGGACGATATCTTTAAGAAATATACCAATTGATCTTTTTCCTGAGGTTGAAGTCAATGTAGTCACAGTTCAAGCTTCATATAGTGGGGTATCTCCACAAGAAATGGAGAAGCTTGTTACAAGACCATTAGAGGAGCAAATTGCTTCTTTAAATGGAGTTGAATCCATTAATTCACAGTCAAGTTCAGGAGTTTCATTTATTCTAATTGAGTTTGGTACAGATATTGAACTTGATCAAGCCGTTACAGATTTGCAGGAAAAAATAAATAAAGCGAATTTACCAGATGATGTAGATACTCCTAATGTTCTAAAATTTGATATCAACAGTCAGCCTATTATTTATTTAGGGTTAACAGGTAAGGATACGACTACTTTGGAAAGTATTGCAGATGATATATCAGCAAACTTTGAAAAGCTTGAAGGTGTAGCATCCGTTGATATTACAGGTGGAACAGATCGTGAAATTCAAGTTACATTGAATCCAATTCTGCTTGAGCAATATAATCTAACAGCAACAGACGTAGTGAATGCAATAAGAAATAAAAACACGGCTTCAACAGTTGGAGAAGTATTGCAGGGTGATACTGAAGTACAAGTTAGAGTGGATGGTGAATATGATACTCTAGATGAAATTAGAAATACAGCCATTTCACTGCAAGATGGAACAACTATAACAGTGGAAGATGTAGGTGATTTAGAGGATACAGTTAGTGATGTTCAATCACAATCTAATATAAATTCAGAACCCGCAGTTATACTATCTATTTCTAAACAATCTGGAACAAATACAATAGCAATTACGGATTTAATACATGAAGAAATTGCAAACATTCAGAAGGATTTAGGCGAAGGGGTAGAATTAGAAGTTGTATTTGATACCTCTACATTTATTAGAGATTCAATCAGCGGTGTTGTACTCAGTTTATTGGCTGGTGGATTTTTTGCCATCCTCGTACTATTGTTCTTCTTAAGAAGTATTAGAGCAACCGCAGTTATAGCCTTATCTATTCCGTTTGCTATTATTTCTACGTTTATATTAGTAGATCGTTTTGATCAAACCCTAAACATTATTACTTTATCTGGTTTAGCTTTAGGGATTGGAATGATGGTAGATAGCTCCATTGTTATACTAGAAAATATCGTAAAATACAGGCAAAATGGGATGGATGCAAAAGAAGCAGCCATTAAGGGTGGTAGCGAATTAATATCAGCGGTAATAGCATCTACAACTACGACAGTTGTTGTCTTTGTACCAATGATGATTATAGATGCTGGTATTTTGTCACAAATATTCTTGCCTTTAGCAATGGTTGTGGCCTTTGCATTGCTTGCCGCATTGCTTGTTTCACTAACCTTAGTACCAATGCTGGCAGCTGGGTTCCTTAAAACGAATGTTCATGAGAAATTAGCAAAAGAAGCTAGATGGCTGCAGTTCATAAATAACGTTTATAATAAGCTGCTAAGATGGAGCTTGAGACGTAGATGGATTGTTGTTTTATTAACATTTGTCATTATTATCGGAAGTTTGTTTTCAATTTCACTGCTCAATATAACAACGTTCCCAACATCTGGTCAAAATCAAATTCAATTATCTGCTAATTTTGATGATGGTGTTGAATTTGATGTAGTTCAAGATTATGGGAATCAAATTGATGGTATATTGAGGAAGTATGAAGATAATATTGAAATGCAATATACGGAAATAAGTGCTACAAATATCACTACATTTTTATTATTGTATGATGAAGGTGATAGAGAAATAAACAATGAGGATATTTCCAAAGCTATACAAGATGACTTAGATGCTTCAATTGTAGGTATCGAAGTGAAGGCTGTCCAACAAACTAGTACTGTTGGGGGAACAGATTCAGATATTACTGTAACGATATCTGGTCCAGAGCAGGATGTACTTGAAACATTAACGGATCAAGTAGACCTTCTATTATCAGGTATTCCTGCATTAGAAAATGTTGAGGTACCTGGATTAAGCGGTCAGCCACAGCTTACAGTTACAGTGGACGATGAGTTGGCAGGGCAGTATAACTTAAGTCAAGGTCAAATCATGGCCCAATTAAATGAAACATTTAAGGGCTCAACAGCTACTAAATTCCGTGAAAACGGAGATGAGTTCGATGTAGTTGTTCAGCTTCCAGAATCAGAGAGAGAAACAATTGAATCATTGAACGCATTCTTATTAACAACTCCTACTGGTGGACATGTGCCATTAATATCAGTAGCAACAGTGGAGCAAACATTAGGACCTGTCTCAATTCAACGTGTAGATCAGAAGCAAGAATATTCTGTTACAGCTGATATGGTAGAAGGTGCTGATGTACGTCAAGCTACAGCTGAAGTAGATCAAGTATTATCTCAAATTCCAGTACCTAAAGGATATGAGGTAACTACAGGCGGAATTCAAATGGACTTTAACGAATCGGCCGTTGATTTATTGCTTATATTAGCATTAGCTATATTCTTAGTTTATACAGTGATGGCAGTACAATTTGAATCATTTTCATATCCATTTATTGTGATGTTTTCATTGCCAACGACTGTTGTGGGTGTTATATTTGGATTATTAGTAACTGGGACAGAGTTAAGCTTTCCAGCATTAATTGGATTAATTGTCCTTGCTGGGATTGTAGTTAACAATGCAATTGTATTAATTGATTATGTGAATCAATTAAAACGTAAAGGTACTGAACGGAATGAAGCGATTATTGAAGCAGGTAAAAGTCGTTTAAGGCCAATTCTTATGACAAGTTTTACTACAGCACTTGGGATGCTGCCAATCGCAATGGGGATTGGTGAAGGTAGTGAAACACAGCAGCCAATCGGGGTTGTAGTCATATTCGGTTTATTGTTTTCAATGGCATTTACATTATTATTGATACCAGTTATATATACCATCGTTGATGATGTAAGCCGTAAATTTACTAGCATATTTAGCAGAAAAAATAAAAATACTGAACCAAAAGATCCAACAGTAGTTAGTAGTTAAGGAGAGGTGAAACGAATGAAAAAACGAATATTAGTCGCATGTTTAGCGTTAGCAATTCCAACAATGACCGTTTTGGCAGCTGAAAGAGTGAAACTATCAGTTAATGAAGCGGTAGATGAGATACTTTTAAAAGACACGAGTTTAGAAAAATTTGAATTAGATGAGTTTAAACTTACTAGTGCTGCAAATGCATTTATGGGCACTTTCTCAGAAGAACTGGAAGAACTGCAGGATGTTCAACAGGAGTATACTGAACAAGCAACTCAGTGGGGAGTAGAGTTTAAGGCTTATTCCTTGCTCTATAATTATTTAAAATTAGAAGAAGCCGTAAAATTGCAGGAAGAAAATTTAGAAGTCACAAAAGGTGATGCAAGTATAGTAGGAATCAAATATGATGAAGGTTTGGCATCTAAACAAGATTTTATTCAAGCTGAGATGAGTGTTTCAAATGCAAAACTTTCTTTAGAAACTGCTAAACAAAGTTTAAAATCACTAGAATATGAATTGAATCAAATGCTTGATCTGGATCTGTTAACTTCTTTAGAAATTGAAGATATAGGAGATATTAAGCGCCTTAAGTCCTCTGAATATAAAGCTGAAAAAGTAGCAGATGAAATGAAACTTGGGCATGAATCTCTTACATTCTATCGCTTTGTGATGGAGACATATGAGGAGATCATTGAAGAGTCTGAGGATCTTAAAGGTTATGGGAGTTATGCTGGTCAGATCAGTGGTATAGAGGCTCAAATTAAAGTTGTGGAAGCAGAAATTGAAGAGTTAAAGAATGTTCCAGAACCGGATGAAACTGAAATAGCTAAAAAAGAAGCTGAGAAATTATATTATATAGAAACTCTAAATGATCTGGAAACCCAAGCGAATAAAGATAAAAGAAAAGCAGAAGATGACATTCAAGATTATTATGGACAAGAAAAAGAAAAAGCACAAATGGATTTATTTGATCAAATGGATTTATTAGAATTAAATGCTTATCGTTTTGCTGATGAGTTTGAAGTCTCTCATATGAAATTAAACACTTTAGAAGATAATATAAAAACTCAAGAAGAATTATATAAAATGATGCAAGTCCGTTTTGATGAAGGGTTCATTACAGCTACAGATTTAGAAAAAAGTCGTGTAGGTGTATTAAATGCGAAGATGGATTTATTAAATGCTGAGATTGATTATGCATTATTAAAAGTAGAGTATGAATTGTTTAAAGAAGGATTTTTACCTAGATAATTAAGATAATATAGGGCGTTCGAAAATAGGTACTGGATATATTTCCAGTGCCTATTTTTTTTGCAAAGAATACAGTAGATTTAGTGTTGCAAAAAGGGAGATTTACTTCTGTTATATATACAGTTCCTGACATCTCATGGACACATAACTTGTATATGATATTTCTTATATATAAAGACTTGTTCACCGAGGAGGAGAGTATGTAAATGAAATGGAAAAAAGTGATCATTACGATTATTGCGCTGGCTTTTGTAGTTGGATGTTCAAGTGAAGAATCAACAGAAGGACAGCCTTCGGATATGCCTAATGGCGGTTCACCTAGTGCTGCTCAAGGCGCTGGTGGCATGGGTATGGGCGGAATGGGTGGCATGGGCGGAGGTCAAATGCCACCAGGTGGAATGGGCCAAAGATCTGCTCAAATCGCAACCGTTGAACTTCAGGATATTGAAAAAGGAAGTCTAGATGTAACTCAACGTTTATTAGGGACTGTAGTCCAGTCATCTGAAGTTGAGGTCATCTCAGACATGAACGGCGAGATCGTTAATTTATTGGTCAGCAAAGGTGATAGTGTGGAAAAAGGACAGGTCATAGCTGAGTTGGATTCTTCCAACTTAGAAGATGCTTTGCTGCAGGAACAAAACAGTTTAGCAAGTGCTAATCAACAATTGGATAATGCTCTGCTCTCTTATGATCAAGCAAAGCAAAAATTAGAGGATGCACAATCAGGAACGATTAATGAACTGGATTCAGAAAATTTAAAATCTGTATGGGAGGATGCACAGGAAAACGTTGCAAGTATGGAACGTTTATATGAAGAAGGTGCTGTGCCTTTAGATGATTTAGAAAAGGCTCAGGATCAAGAGGAACAAGCTAAGTTAGCTTATGAAAAAGACACTTTAAATAGTGAAAATGATGTTGAATCAGCTGAGCTTTCGTTACAGCAAGCGCAAAATTCTGTTGATTCTGCTAAAATTTCTGTTTCTCAGGCACAATTGAAGTTAGATCAAGCAACAGAAAATTTCAATGATGCTGTCATTTACGCACCTATTGCTGGAGAAATCACAGCTTTGAATATAAACGCAGGTGATCAAGTTTCTACACAGGCTTCGATAATGACAATTACAGATGTATCTGAAATGATGATCACATCTAAAATTACAGCTGAACAGAAGTCTTTATTACCTGTTGGGTCAGAAGTAGAGGTAACTACAACATCACAATACAAACCAGTAAAAGCAACGGTTACTTATGTGTCTTCAGTTAGAAACCCAGACGGTTTTTTTGATGTGGAAATACATTTAGATAATGAATCAGAAAATACAATTCAAAATGGCGATATAGCACAAATTATTCTGTCAACTACATTAGTAGAAAACGAGTATATCGTTCCAACTAATGCGGTTTTTCTGAAAGAGGATAGCAATTATATATTCGTAGTAGATGCGAATTCTGACATGAAAACTGCAATGAAACGAGAAGTTGAAATAATCAACTTACAATCAGATTATACAGCGATAAAAGTAGAGCTTGTAGAAGGTGAACAATTGATTGTTGACGGGCAAGCGCAAGTTTCTGATGGAATGCCTGTTTTATTGCCTGGTGAAGAACCACCAGAAGGAATGATGCCAAATCCAGACGGTAATGGTGAAAGAACCCCGCCTGAGGGAATGGATCCAAACGCTGCTGGTAATGGGGAGCGACCTCGACCAGAAGGAATGGATCCGGATGCTGCTGGTAATGGGGAGCGACCTCGACCAGAAGGAATGGATCCGGATGCTGCTGGTAATGGAGAGCGACCTCGACCAGAAGGAATGGATCCAAATGCTGCTGGTAATGGAGAGCGACCTCGACCTGAAGAAATGAATCCCGATGCAAACTCTAGTGGTCAAGCACCTGAAGGAAATGGCGATTCAGATGTTGGAGGGAATTAATTATGAATCTTTTAAAAACATCTGTTAAAAGACCCGTTAGTGTCATCATGATTGTGATATGTGTTTTGATCATGGGTGTGGTTTCTATGCGAGATATCCCAGTTGATTTATACCCTGAAATGGAAATGCCTATGCTAAGCGTAAGTGTCAATTATACAGGGGTAGCCCCTCAGGAGATGGAGTCATTAGTTACAGAACCTTTAGAAAATCAAATTGCATCCTTATCAGGAATAAAAACGATGACTTCAACTACAAGCACAGGATCAACCTCAATTCGGATAGAATATGAATCTGATGTAGATCTAGATGAAGCATACACTGAATTACAAAGCACCGTAGCAGCCATTAGGGGATTGCCTGATGAAGCTGGTGATCCAAATGTTAGAAAGTATGATCCAAATAGTGCACCTATTATGACATTAGGTTTACTGGGAGATGACTTGGTTGAACTGGAACAAGAAGCAAATGATATTTTGGTTAATTTTCAAAGAATTGAAGGGGTCGCTTCTGTAGACATCGAAGGAGGCGAGCAAAAGGAAATTAAGGTAACTCTTGATCCGCTTCAATTAGAACTATATGGAATTTCATCATCAGATGTTGAAAGTGCGATTCGAAATAAAAATAATGCGTCAACAGTTGCTAGTGTTCCTCAAGGTGATGTGAGTGTTTCAGTACGTGTTGATGGTGAATATGAGTCCATTGAAGATATAAGCAATACGCTTATTCCACTTTCAAATGGTAACTCTATTAAGGTAAAAGATATCGCGGTAGTAGAGGAAGTGTTAACTGAAAGGACTTCCATAACAAAAGTGAATGGTTCACCAGCTGTATTGTTGAGTGTTTCAAAGCAGTCTAACAGCAATACGATTGAAATCTCTGATGCAGTGCAAGAAGAAGTTGAGAAACTGCAAGAAGAGATAGGTGAGGACTTCGAACTCATAGTTGTTTCAGATGAATCTGAGTTTATTAGAACATCTATCAATAGTGTGTTGATTAGTTTAGTGGCAGGTGCTTTTTTTGCCATTATAGTATTGCTGATATTCTTAAAAAGCATACGTGCAACAGCAGTCATTGCTGTTTCCATTCCTATAGCAATTATTACAACATTTATTTTTGTTCGATATACTAATCAGACCTTTAATATTATTACTTTGTCTGGATTAGCTTTAGGTCTTGGGATGATGGTAGACAGCTCCATTGTTATTTTGGAAAATATAGTAAAATATCGAAAAGAAGGATTAGGACCTAAACAAGCTGCAATTAAAGGTGGGGGAGAATTAATATCGGCAGTAATTGCCTCCACAACTACGACATTAGTAGTGTTCATTCCAATGATGTTCATCGATAGCGGGACGATAACAGATTTATTCTTACCACTAGCTATTATGGTTGCTTTTTCTTTAATAGCTGCTCTAATTGTTGCAATGACTTTAGTGCCGATGGTTGCATCAAAACTTTTAAAATCAAAAGATCATAATAAACTAATGAATGAACCTCGTTGGATGAGCTTTTTAAGTCATCAGTATTCAAAGTTACTAAAATGGAGTCTGAAATTCAGATGGATTGTCGCTATATTTACTATCGTATTAACGGTAAGCAGTATATTTTTTATAACTAGTTTGAATATGACTACTTTTCCGACCTCTGAAGAAGATTCCATTACAATTTCTGCCGGTTTTGAAGAGGATACAGATATTTCAATTGTCGAAGAGTATGCAGTTCAAGTAGAAGAGATGTTAAAAGAATATGAAGATGATATAGAATTGCAAGAGCTCAGCATTAGATCTTCAAGAATTACAGTTAATTTAGATTTAATTGATCAGGACGAAAGGGAGCTTACAAATGCGGCGCTTCAAAGTGAAATACAGGAGAAAATGAAAGAAATCCCTGGAGCAAGCGACTCTTCTGCACAACGATCTAGGAGGGGAGTTAGCACATCTACTGGTGATATCAATATTACTTTATCTGGTTCTGATCAAAAATCATTAACTAATTTAGCTGAAGAAGTGGAAATAGTATTATCGTCTAATTTAAATTTAGAAAATGTTGAAGTTCCTCAAACAAGTGGAGAACCTCAGCTAACAATCACTGTAGATGATGAATTAGCTCAAATGTATGGATTGAGTCAAAATCAAATCATTAGCCAAATATCCGACAACTTCAATGAGACTAGAGTAACACAGCTCAGAGAAGGTGGATATGAGTACAATATTTCTATTGGCCTTCCAGATTATCAAACGGAAAGCATTGCTGCACTATCTTCTTTTCAATTATCAACACAATCTGGAAATTATGTGCCTTTATTATCCGTTGCATCGATAGACTCAACCATAGGTCCTACTGCTATAACGAGAGTAGATCAAAAAAATGAACTATCTGTAACAGCAGATATAGTGGATGGAGCTAATTTGGCTGAAGTCACAGCAGAAGTGGAAGAAGCTGTTGAATCTATTTCTGTTCCATCAGGTGCTGATATCTCTGTTGGAGGAACGCAGGAAGAGTTTGACGAAACAATCATACCTTTATTACTGACTGTTGCATTAGCGATATTCCTGGTATACACAGTGATGGCAGTACAATTTGAGTCCTTTATATATCCATTTATTATTATGTTTTCATTGCCAACTACAACTGTAGGTGTAATATTTGGATTGCTTATTACAGGTACAGATCTTAGTTTTTCTGCTATGATAGGTGTGATTGTGCTTGCAGGAATTGTTGTAAATAATGCCATCGTTTTAGTTGATTATATTAACCAATTGAAGAGAAGCGGAGAAAGTCGAAATCATTCCATAGTTCTAGCAGGTAAAAGTAGGTTAAGACCGATCTTAATGACGACTTTAACAACTGTACTAGGGATGGTGCCAATGGCAATAGGGATTGGAGAAGGAACTGAAATGCAACAACCGATTGGAGTTGTTGTCATCTTTGGATTATTAGTCTCTATGTTTTTCACTCTTTTATTTGTTCCAGTAATGTATACCATTATTGATGATGCTGGTCAAAAAATGAGGAAGTTATTCAGAATCAGTGAAGATGAAGAAGATGAGGAAGATGATATAGATTCACAGCAGCAAATGGGAACTACAACAACGATAACAGGATAAGGAGCTGTGTTATTTATGAAAAAAAAGATAATTTCATTGTGTTTAGTCGTTATGATACCAACGATGACTGTAATTGCTAGTGAAAAAGTGAACTATTCTCTTGATGAGGCTGTGAATGAAATCCTAAGTAATGATTCTAGTATACAATCTTCAGAAGATGAAATTGAATTATCAAATGCAGCAAGAAACTATTTGGATGAATTTACGGATGAATTGGAGGAGCTGCAAGAAGTACAGCAAGAGTATAATGAAAAATCAAAGTTATGGTCTGCAGAATATAGTGCCTATGCAGCTATATATGAGTATTTAAAAGCTGAAGAATCATTGCAATTACAAGAAGAAAATTTGGAAATAACGAAAAAAGAATTGGATATTGTAGGTGTGAAATATGATGAAGGTTTAGCTTCAGAACAAGATTTGATACAAGCTGAGATGAGTGTTTCAAATGCAGAATTCGCGCTACAATCCTCTGAACAAAGATTGAATCAAATGAAATATCAATTAAATCAACAACTTGATAATGAACTAAATACAACAATAAACATCAATGATATTGGAGAGATTTCTAGGTTGTCAGCATCGGAATATGATGCAGAAGATGTAGCTTATGATATGACACTTGAGCATGAATCACTTATTTATTATCGATTTGTAATGGATACCTATGAAGAAATTATTGAGGAGTCTGAGGATTTATCAGGTGCAGGTAGTTATTCTGGGCAGATTGACAGTCTAGAAACTCAAATTACAGCTTTGCAAGCAGAAATAGATGAATTAATAGCAAATGGTGCAGAACAAACTATAATTGACGAAAAAGAAGTTGAAAAGCAATATTTAATGGATCAGAAGAGTCAATTAGAAAGTCAAGCAAGCAGTGATCGAAGAAATGCTGAAGAAGATTTACAAGAATATTATGAACAAGAAAAAGAAAAAGCCCAGGCAGATTTGTTTGACCAAATGGATAAGATTGAGTTAGCTGCATATGGTTATGCTGATCAAATTGAACTTGCACATTTACAATTAGATATGCTAGAAGAGAATATTGAAACTCAACAGCAGTTATATGATATGCAAGAAGTACGTTACAATGAAGGTCTAATCACAGCGACCGATTTAGAGAAAAGCCGAACCAATTTATTAGATGCAAAATTAGATTTAGTGAATGCAGAAATGGATTATGCTTTACTCCTAAAAGAGTTTGAGTTATTCAAAGAAGGACTTTTGAAATAATATAACTCCATATTTACTGACAGTGATACCGAACTTAAAAAGAGTCGGCAATGGATTTGTTTTCATTGCTGGCTCTTTTATAACTTAAGAATTTATAAGTTTTTTTACAAATTCAAAGTTTCAACAATAACAACCTCTAATGAAAGATTCGACGACTTCTCCGAGAGACTTCGATAGGAGTTTTTGTTCTATCTAGAGATGATTTTAAATCTTATCTTCTTCTTTTACAGTTAACCCCAGTGCTTTTACAAATGCAATAGCTTGTTCTGGAGATATGATACATCCTTGCAATTCTTGGGTGGAAACAGTTAGATCTTCAAAAAAACAACTGCTTAAATCGATTTCTTTTAAGTTTGTTTTTCCTAAATTTGCTTGATTGATATTGCAATTGGTGAATGTAAGGTTTTTAAATACAGACTCATAAAAGTCTGCATTGCAAAGAGAGCAATTTTTGAATTGTACTTGTTTAAAGTTCGAGAAATTAAAGGAGCTATAATCTGTAAGGCAGTGGTCAAAAATGACGTTACGAAAAGAAGATGCTGAAAGGTCTATACCAAGTAATTTACACTCTTTTATCATAACTCTGTGAATAATAGCGTGACTAAAATCAACATTGATAAGTTCGCATTTTTCAAAACAAACATCAGTTAGTTCGATATTTCTGAAGGATACATTTTCAAAAGATACATTTTTAAATACACATTTTTCAAAAGAAACCTTATCTCCAGATATGTTTTTTATTAAGTTGTTTTCGACAATATTTATACTGTAATATTGTCCTTCCTCAATTTCATGATTTAAGTCCAAAGTTGTTAATGCACTTGGAATATTAGGTGTTACGATTTTACTAACTTTTTGCTTAGGCATTATAATCTTCACCTCTAGTGTATTCTAGTCCGTACTTTATCGTCCATTATTCAGATTATAGAACAAGAGTTCGCTATAATCAAGTGTGAACAACACTTTTCATTAACCAAACCTATCGTAATAATCATCTAACCCCATCCTTAAAGAGAATGGGGTTAGATGATTATTTTATTGTAGTTTAAACATTGTTGAAGCCATCAGCATCAAATTCTTGTCTTTCAATACGGCGTGGATATGAAATTTGAATTCCGTTTTTATTCAATTGTTTTAATAGTCCTTTTCTGATTTCTTTAGCCGCTGTCCAATAGTGCTCATCTCTGACCATGCTGATGACAGTATATTTTGCACCTAATGCATTATTTTCTACATCTGTAATTCCATATAACTGAGGGGCTTCCATGACTTCCCCTTTATCATCCAACAAAAACAGTTGTTTTTGATTTGAAACAAGTTCAATGGATACCTCGTTGATAGCTTGTTCAATTTCTGACGGATCTACTTCATAAGGTACAGTGATGTTTATGATCGCCCGCATTCTTTCTCGATTATAGTTTTGACTTGTTCTGATTTCAGAGTTTTGAATAACAACAGAATGCTGTCCCCAAGTTCTTATCTTGGTAGCACGAAGTCCTACATCTACAACAGTTCCATTAATTTCGCCATTATTTATGGATACATAATCACCAACTGAGAATTGATCTTCAAATATGATGAAGAATCCTGTAATTAAATCTTTTACTAAAGTTTGTGCCCCAAAACCAACGGCTAATCCCAATACTCCAGCTCCAGCTATTATAGGTGCGACATCTAAACCAGCATTGCTTAAAATCATTAAAATAGAAATGATGAAAATGATATATTTTGTTAACGAAAGTAATAATGTTTCTAACGTATCTTTTTGTTTTTCTTGCATTCGTGAGATATTAAGGTCAAATACACGAGTTATAATTGCTTTTCTTACCTTTAAGGCTAACCAAGTCAGTCCAATAATAAGTAATATCATGAGCGAACGTTGAGACAATTCAATAAGTTGACTCTCCCATGAATCCCAACTTAAAAGATCTTTAAATGAATCTATGCTTACTTCAAACATATTTCTCCCCCATAATTATGTTGTAAGATTGAAAGTTTCACTATAATTGTAGCACATGAGGCAGCACTTCAAAAGCAAAGTGAATAAGTGAAAAATATACAAAATCCCCTTGAAGTAAATGGAAGGCCAAATACTCAAGGGGACACCTATAGTTTTATATTATATTTTAGCCATTTTTATTGAGTTAGCTTTTCCATCTCTGAAATCACTTCTTCAAACACACTCATCGCTTGACGAATTGGCTCAGGAGAAGACATATCCACCCCCGCTCGTTTCAGTATGTTGATGGAATAATCGCTTCCTCCGCTTTTTAAGAAACCTTTATATCGATCAACAGCAGATTGGCCTTCTTCTAAAATTTGTTTGGAAAAGCTTGTAGCCGCTGAAAATCCAGTTGCATATTTAAATACATAAAAACTGGAATAAAAGTGAGGAATACGTGCCCATTCCATTTCAATATCTTTATCAACAGTCATACCATCACCATGGTATTTTACATTAAGTTCATAATAAATTTCACTTAAATCTTGTGGTGTAAGTGATTCGCCTGCTTCTACTTTTTCGTGAATAATCTTTTCAAATTCAGCAAACATGGTTTGTCTAAACACGGTTGTTCTAAATTGGTCTGCATAATAGGTAAGTAAATACAACTTTTCCTTTTCATCTTTTGTATTTTTCAATAAATGATCCATCAGTAAGGCTTCATTTAAAGTAGATGCAACCTCTGCTAAGAAGATTGTATATTGTGCATCACGATATTTTTGGGTCTCGTCTGATAAATAAGAATGAATGGCATGACCCATTTCATGTGTTAGTGTAAACATGCTGTTTAAGTTGTCTTTATGATTTAATAACACATAAGGGTGAGTACCGTAAGCACCCCAGCTGTATGCACCACTTCTTTTTCCTTTGTTTTCATAAACATCAATCCAACCATTATTGAATCCATCATCTAAAATAGCCAAATAATCTTCACCTAATGGCTTTAGGCTCTCTGCAACAGTTTTCTTAGCATCTTCAAAGGAGATTTCCATTCTAAATTCATCTACCAACGGTGAAAATAAATCATACATGTGAAGCTCATCAACCTTTAGCAGTTTTTTTCGCAGCTCCATATATCGATGCATTAAAGGTAGATGTTCGTGAATAGTGTCGATGAGATTTGTATATACTTCTTTTGGCATGTTATCACCATAAAGTGCCATTTCTAAAATGGATGGATATTTTCTTGTTTTCGAATAAAAGTTATTTTTATTAATATTGGCATTTAAAGTTGCACCAATTGTATTTTTATGATTACTGTATGTTTCATACATCGCTTTAAAAGCATTTTTACGGACTTCTTGATTATCACTTTCAAGAAATTGAATGTAATTTCCATGGGTAAGTTCAACTTCCTCCCCTTTATCATTTTTAATTTTAGGGAAGGTCATATCCGCATTGTTCAACATGCCAAATATAGTTTGAGGTGCTTGTGATAAGCTTCCTACTTGTGCTAGTATTGCCTCTTCAGCTAGAGTAAGAATGTGAGCTTTTTGACGCAGCATTTCCTCTAAAGTACGTTTATAATCACTTAAATCAGGGTTATCAATGAATGCTTTAAGCTGCTCATCAGATAAGCTTAATATTTCCGGGGTAATAAAGGACAGCGCACTGTTAATCTCTACACTTAATTTTTGAGCTTTATCTGATAAGGACTGATAAGTTGGTTCAGTTGTATCTTCATGATGTTTCATATTGGCATAAACATAAAGTCTTTCAGTATGTAGGGAAATGTCATCCTCTAAAGCAAAGCATTTTTTTATGTTTTCAGCGTCTGTAAGTTTACCTTGAAATTTTTTAATATCTTCAACTTTCTTTTGTACATCTTTATATTCTTGATCCCAAGCTTTTTGATCTTTAAAAATGTCCTCTAAATTCCACTTACTATCTTCAGGTACATCAATTCTTTTTAATACTTCACTCATGGGATTCCTCCTCAACTCTTCATTCATAAGATTTTTTTTCTCTGCAAAATTAATAGATGAAAATAATGGTACTAATGTTAAGATAACAATCATTAGTAAGAAGGTCAAATGTCTCAATTTTATCCACCTCAGCAACCTTTTGGAAATGAACGGTTGTTTCCAAAGTTTTGCTTAGTATGGCCTTCTCAGAATCATAATATGTTTATCCAAAGAATGAAATGATTAATAAAACAAATGAACATAAGACCATAAACAAAGCAAAGATAGCTAAATATTTGCGAAAAGGTTGGGAAATAGAATCTTTTTTTAGGATTAA
The DNA here is from genome assembly GCF_030730905.1 of Chengkuizengella axinellae. GTDB lineage: Bacteria > Bacillota > Bacilli > Paenibacillales > KCTC-33759 > Chengkuizengella > Chengkuizengella axinellae. Next base: position 169,783 of record NZ_JAVAMP010000003.1, read on the forward strand.
TACTAATGCTAGAGCAAAGGAAACGATCATAAATATGACCAAGGATTCTGTATTTTCCATACGTAAAACCGCCTTTCTTTTTAAGCTTATAAATCTTTTGTAAAGGATTATATTATTAAAATCAGTATTATTATAACAAAAAAAGAATAGAAAAAGACTAACAGGAAAGAAAGCATCTTCATTTTGGGTTTATACGAACGAAAATATGAGACGATTTATCAAAAGGCAGATAGATAGAAGGAATGATTGTATTATTACTTGACGAGATCTGTTTATATTTGAACCGAACTTTATAACCTTGTCGTGAAAAGTAGGCTGTTGGTTGAAGTCCAATACCGCCGTATGATGAAGTACGGCGGAGTATGGATTATGGAGTACGTGATTATTTTTTTCACGTTTTTATTTAGGAAACACAGTAGCATTTAACGCTCTAGTTTGTACTTCTACGAAATTTACAAGATCTTCCGGTGTATCTCCACCATCTACACGATTAATCTCAATAGTATAAACGTTATCTCCTGCAGAAGGATTCTCATCACACCATGTTAATCCATCAATAGTGTTAATTCTATTTGTATCAGCTCTTAACAGGGTTACAATATCAGATTGAGTTGCTAAAGGTGTTCCATTTTTTGTTAGTCGATAATCAATTTGAGATTCAACTTCATTGTTTGCAACACCTCTTAAATCTCTAACAAGTTCTACTGTTGAATCTAACTTTATTCGAGTACTTTTTGGATCTTTTACACATACCGTTACAGTAAGGACTTCAATAAATTCATTTCTCATGTCATCATTAATCGTAATAATATCAGTATCTTCCATAAATTGTTGGCACACAATAAAAGGGTTTTTAATTAATCCCATTTTAAATACAACTCCTTTAATATAATTATATAGGACCATTCTATATAAGGTATTATTCAGGAGAATCTTTTGACATGAACAAAGGTCTATTTTATGGAAAATGATAAAAGTGCCTATTAAATTGACCAAAGCTCCTTTATGAAGTTATTGGACCTTAGGAAAGACTATGGTAGGGAAGGATTAAAGTTTATATTGTTAATTGAAGTACAGATGTTTTAAGTTATAAAAAAACCTGCTCTCAATTTGCAGATTTTATTAGCAAAATAGTTAAATTTAAGGTTTCTTCATGTGGCCAGTTCTCTTCTAGCTCGATTTTTCATCCTTCCAGCCATAATCACACCCACAACAATCACTGCGATGAAAGCCCATTTGATCCATACATTTTCGTCAAAAAAGGCTTTAAACCAAGTTTCATCCGTAATCATTTTACCTGCAGTAAAGGCAAGAACACCTGAACCGATATATATAATTACTGGGTATCGTTCAATAAATTTTAAGATGATTGTGCTTCCCCAAACAACAAAAGGAACACTGATCATTAACCCCATGATGACCATAAAAAAACTACCATGTGATGCCCCTGCAATAGCTAATACATTATCTAATCCCATCACTGCATCAGCAATGACAATAGTTTGAATTGCAGACCATAAACTTGTACTTGATTTTATGTTGTCATGTGATTTTTTTTGTACTAATAATTTATAAGCAATCCAAATGAGGAGAAGTCCACCAATCAACAGGAGTCCAGGTATTTTTAACAACCAAACAACTAATAACGTTCCAATGGCTCTTACAATAATAGCTCCTGCGGTACCCCATAATATGACCTTTTTTTGATGTTCTTTTGGGACATTTCTTGCAGCTAGTCCGATAACAATAGCATTATCACCCGCAAGTACTAAATCAATAATAATGATACTTAACAGTACCGTCCAAAAATCAGCAGTAAAGAGTTCCATTATAAAACACTCCTTGAGTAGTTATTTCTATAATTACTTTAAGTCGTTATTCTTTGTTTTCTTTGTCTGTTAAAATAGTTTATCCAAATAAAAAACGATCATTTACCAAATTTGATGGTAATGATCGTCAATGTTTGTATAATTATAAAAATACAGGAGATTTATTAATTTATTGCTTAACATATTAGTTATCATTGTAACTAAGATCAGCTATTCCCTGTCTGATTCAATTCTACAATGTTTCAAATATCTTCCATTTATTTGGAACAAGATTTCATCACTAGAGTGTGTTTTTATTATCCATTTCGTTCTTTTCACTTTTTGATGTAATATAAAATATATGAAAACAATATCTATACATGCAAAAACATCACTTTAATTTTCAGGAGTGAGAAAGTTGAACAATATCACGATTTTAATCGCGGAAGATGAAAAAGAAATTGCTGATTTAATCGCTATCCATATGGAAAAAGAAGGTTACAGTATAATCAAAGCTTCTGATGGACAAGAAGCCGTTCAAGTCGTCGAAGCTCAACACATCGATCTCATTATACTTGACATTATGATGCCTAAGATGGATGGATATGAAGTAACCCGTCACATACGTGAGCATCATAATATGCCTATTATCTTCTTAAGTGCAAAGGATTCCGACTTCGACAAGGTACAAGGCTTAGTGATTGGAGCAGATGATTACATGACAAAACCGTTTACTCCCATTGAGTTGGTTGCTAGGGTTAATGCTCAGCTAAGACGTTATAAAAGCTTGAATCAACCCACTAAAACCACAAAAGACAACTCTATTATAGAATTTGGTGGTTTAGTTATTTCTGCTGATTATAGAAAGGTTACGTTGTTTAATGAAAGTATCGAACTAACACCAAAAGAATTTGACATTTTATATTTATTAGCCAGACATCCCAATAAAGTGTTCAGTGTGGAAAATATTTTTCAGCAAGTGTGGGGAGAAGTTTACTTTGATGGTGCGAATACTGTCATGGTCCATATTCGTACCCTGAGAAAGAAGCTAGCAGATGATAAAAGGAAAGACAAATTAATTAAAACAATTTGGGGAGTAGGATATGCATTCAATGGTTAAATTATTGCAAAGTTTTCGTATGAAAATGGTTGCTTTACTCGGATTAAGTATGTTTCTCTCTAGTGTCATATCCTATTTTTTTTATATTAGTCTTCAATTTATTTACCGCTCTTTTATGCCTTTCTCGGGTTCATTGACTTTATTACGTGATATCCTCGATGAAATTGGAATCATTACTCCATTTTTATTCTTCTTTATTATTCTTTCTATCTTGATTTTCTTTTTACTTACTAAGTCGTATTCAACCTATTTCCAAGAAATTTCAACAGGCATACGTTATCTAGCACAGGGGGACTTTCAGCACCGTGTACGAATACAAACGAATGATGAATTTAAAGCTATTGCACAAGATATAAATTTAGCAAGTGAAAAATTGAAAGAAGCTATAGAAAAGGGAGAATTTTCAGAAAGCAGCAAGGATCAACTAGTAATAAATTTAGCACATGATTTACGTACACCCCTAACTTCAGTCTTAGGTTATTTAGATTTAATTCTCAAAGATGAGCAGATGACAGAGGAACAAACGAAGCATTTTTTAACGATTGCTTTAACTAAATCACAACGTCTTGAAAAATTAATTGATGAATTATTTGAAATTACTCGAATGAACTATGGGATGTTAAAGCTAAATAAACAATCAATCAACTTAAGTGGCTTGCTAAATCAATTAAATGAAGAAATGTACCCAGCTCTTGAAAAGAACCAACTGACTGCAAGAATAACTATCACATCTCAGTTACATATATTGGGAGATGGAGAGTTACTGGCTCGTGTGTTTGAAAATCTATTAATGAATGCATGCAGATATGGACGAGATGGTCAGTTTGTTGATATAAACGGTTATGTTGAGTCTGAAAAAGTAGTCATTCAAATTGTAAATTATGGAGATCGAATTCCTCCCGAAGAACTGCCACATATTTTCGATATGTTTTATTCTGGAGACAAAGCACGAACGGAACAAGAAGGGAGCACAGGACTTGGATTGTTTATAGCCAAAAATATAGTAGAGCAGCATGATGGATCCATTACTGTCGAAAGCAGCGTGATTCATACAATATTTGAAGTTCGTTTGCCACTCGAAAAAGAACATGATGAGCTAACCAAAGCTTAACATCGGCAAATTAGATGGAGATTGTCTACTCCATGATTAGGAATCATCACCTATAGAGGTATACGTCTAATGCTGAACATGAAAATGAATGAAAAATTAAATTTTATCACTTTCTCATGCTGTTAGACTCCCCCCTCTGAAAGCAAGTTTGAAGATCGGGAATTTCCCGATCTTTTTTTTACACTGGTGAACACCGGCATCAATTCATTCATGAATTGACAATTCCCCCTCTGTCTTTGCATAAAGGCTTGCCAATCGGCGAGTTTTCTTTAAGAAAAATTTAAACTTTACCCTACTCTTTTTTTAAAAAATATTTATTATGCTGAAACTAATCAAAAGAGAAACAGACAAGATAATTAAGAACTTTAAAAAGAATTTGGGGGAATGAAGTATGAATAAAATTACAACTCTAATTGCGGTATCAGTTTTGCTTTTGATGATATCCATAATTTTAAAGTACAACATGCCTGACAATGTATATACCACAATGGATCAAAGAGTCAGTCATCCCTATCCATTTATAAAAGACTCAATCGAATCACACCATTTAGGTGATGATTATACGCTACATTTTGTTACTGATACTGCTGACAATATATATTATTTTAGATTTATAGGCAAAGAAGTTAATTTTTATGGTAGTCTGGCTAATCTAAATGATTTGGGTGCTGAATTTTATGGAATTAACATTCAAAACAATTTGGATAACAACGAAGACAAATTGTTCATCGGCATGATTGCAAATGGGAAAATAGAAACAGTAACATTGAATGATTCGAATGAAAACTTACAGTACTTTAATTATAAAGGCTATTCATTTGTTTATTCTTCTACATCAATTGAGGAACCCTTTATGATTAAAGGATTTTCAAGTGATAATCAATTAATTTACGAAGAACTGTATGAAGGCCCTCGGGAGTGATGTTGGAGTGGAATATTTAACTTGGTTTATTTTAACTGTAATAAGTGAGGTCGGTTACCATGGTGCAGTAGGCGCCTCGGTTTCATACCTTTTTCTCCGTAAGAAAGTCACAAGTCATAAAGTCTGGTTTGTTTTATTATTTGGTATATTGGCAGCAGTCATATCTGACATTCCAGTAGTTGTATCTATTCCTTTGATCAATAATGTAATCCTTTATGAGTTTATGCATTCTCTTTTTGTGGCACCAATATTAAGTTTAGGACTTGCCTTTGCAGCCCGATTGTTTTTGAATGAAATCAAATTTAGTTTACTTTGGAGCAGTCTATTTTTATCTTTAATGATAGGGCATTTTTTAATGGATTTTCTCGATAATGGTTTGCCATTGTTTTACCCTATTATTGAATCACGGGAGATTGGGATAAATATATTAACAGGAAATGATATTCTTATCATCGTTCCTTTTCTTTTGTTACTTCCATCCTTGCTGTTTTTGCATCAAGATCAGCGGAAACAACTTGAATTAATTGCAATCATTCTTGTTATCACATTAGTTACTTCGTATATAGGTTTTAGAGGCTACTCAAAGCTTCAAATTTATCAAGAATTGGTGGAGGAATATCCTTATTCTAATGTAGAGATATTACTTGAACCAGAAAGCAGTAACCCTTTATCGGATAGACAATGGACTTATAGTATCAATACTGGTCAGCTTTCTATTGGTGGTGTAGCTTCACTTTCAAAAATAGTAGAATTAGAACGTAGTTTTCGAACGAACAAAGGTCCCATGTTGTTATTAGAACAAGTTATAATTAAAGATGAACTTTACCTTATTGGTACTCAATATTATTTTGATTCAGATTACATTAACGTCACACTTAATGGAGAACGTGAGATAGCGTATGAAGAGCTATTTATTTTTCAAACTCATAAACAATATTTGCGAGTAGAACAGGTAGATGAGGATAAAAAAGAAGAAATATTAAAGGAATCTTCTTTAAAATACACACGCAATTTATCATGTAATACACTTTTTCAAACTCATCAAGGGAAGGAAGCTGAATCGGTTAGTTTGATAAGGAGGGGCTGAGAATCAGCCCTTTACCACTTTTATATCTGCTGGAATTTCTCAATGATTTCTAATCTCTCTGACTCTGTACCTTCAAATTGCTCTGCAGAAAATCGTTTATTAACCCAATCCATTAAAGCAGGTCTGCTTAAAAAGTCATGAGTATCCTCTCCCCATTGATCTGAGATTTCCCGCAAAATAATATGTCTTCCGTTCACTTCAACATTCATCATATTCCATTTATCTTTTTTATAAATTTGATATTTTTTAATCATAGGTATATCTCCATTCTAAATAAGCTAGAGCCTTATTATATCATGATTGTTTTTCAAATGCATATGTGCTAAATTATGATCATGCTGTTCTAATGCGCAGGTAATTAGAAAGTTTAGATTAGATGAGTTAAGTTGAGGAGAGATAAGTAATGAATAAGAATAATCAGCCCCGTTATGAACAAATTGGTGTTGCAATGACTTCTAGATCGTTTGAGGAATACTTAAAAATGTTTTCACTGCAATCAGAAACATTAAATCAAGGAAGCATATTGGATGTAGCTTCAGGAGCATCATCATTTACTGCAGAAGCAAATCGCAGAGGATATCATTGTATTTCTGTTGACCCACTATATGAACTTACATATAAAGATATTTCTATTTACGGAGAAAAAGAGTTAAGCAGTATTCCAGAAAAACTATCAAACATTGAGCATATCTTTGACTGGAGTTATTACTTAAGTGTAGAGCATCATCAAAAGTTAAGGGAAGATAGTTTTGAGATATTTAAAAATGATTATGATACTATAGATCGTCCTTCTAAATATGTGAAGGGAACCCTGCCTTTGCTTCCTTTTGAAGATAATACATTTTCAATGGTATTATGCAGTCATTTTTTATTTCTATATCATGAACAATTTGACTTTCAATTTCATTTACACTCAATACAGGAATTCATTCGTGTTTGTAAACCTGATGGTGAAATAAGAATATATCCACTTGTTACACTAACTTTTGACCAGTATCCACACCTTGAAATGGTTATGAAAAAACTGGAGAAAATGGAAGGGATAAAAATTGAAAAGGTGAAATCTAACTTACCTTTTATTCCAAATTCACCCTATTTTTTAAGGCTGAAGAAAAGGGTTTAAGGTGAAATATATCTTGAAAACTGGATATATTATCTGTATAATTGACTTAATCGTCAATACGACGAAACACTTTTTACGCTTTATGGAGGTTATGCAATTTGAAAGGTTCAGTTAAATGGTTTAACGCAGAAAAAGGTTATGGGTTCATTCAAGTTGAAGATGGAGACGATGTATTTGTACATTTCTCAGCAATTCAAGGTGATGGTTTCAAAACTTTAGATGAAGGTCAAGAAGTTGAATTCGAAATTACTGAAGGTGACCGTGGACCTCAAGCAGCTAACGTTGTTAAGCTATAAGTGTTAGGAGCTTCGGGGAAGGCGTTTTATTCCGCTAGTTGCTTTAAGTGAACATATATTGCCTGCTTAATAAAAGTATGGAAGAATGAAAAGCCAATGTAACTCGTAAAGAGAACATAAGTCGAAGCCATGCTTATAATACAATGTCATAGCGAAAAAACAGCTCTGAATGTTTCATCAGGGCTGTTTTTTTGTTTTTTAAAACCAATTTAATTTTGTTTACACGACAACATCTCGCTTTTTAAATGCATACAACGATACGAAATGAAATAGAACAAAATATACTATCAAGATAAAGATAGAAAAAGTAAGTGTCATTCCTTCAAAATTAGTTTGATTCCCATAGAAATATTGTCTTAAATCAGTGTTAGAATAAAGAAAAAATTTTCCATAAGTATAATTAAATTGACTTAAAACCAATACTACTGTGGAACTAAAAAAGTGAATGATGAATGATAAAATGATTGATAATACACTGCTTCTAAATAAAGATGAAATCATAAAAGCGAAAGTTGCTGTCATTAGTAATTCAATGCTGGTAAATCCATAATTTTGTAAGACTGTTCCTAAAGTAATATCATTTGAGGCTGAAGCTGAGCCGAAAAAAATAAATCCAATAATAAAGGAAGTGAGTAGATTTAAAATTAATAAAAATGAAATATATAATAATACGGATATATATTTAGACATTAAGATCTTAGTTCTGCTGACAGGTCTTATTAATAACATCTTAATTGTTCCTGATGAAAATTCAGAAGCAACGATGCTTGAAGCGGTAACGATAGCGTATATAGCAATAATAGAAGTAAGATAACTGCTAACGTCTGCAAAGGCCAACCAACTAAACACTGTATTTTCTAAGAAAAATGCAAAGATGATCTGGATAAGTACTAATAAACCTACCATAATCCAGGTTCGGATTCTTAAATATAGTTTCATATTTTCGTTCTGTACAAGATTAAGCATTAAGATTAACCTCCTTATAGGATTAGTTTGTCAATTCTAAAAATTGATCCTCTAGAGATTTAGAGGTTGAATTTATGCTGTAAATTAAAATTTCTTCTTTCACAAGTGATTGATTAACTTTCGGAATCTCCTCACGTTTTAATAATAAAACAAAACCATTTTCCAATAATTTCATTTCTTTATATTCAAACTTTTCTTTAATGATATCGAAACCTTTTTTAGGCTGATTGACCTCAAAGATAACTTTATTTTGCAGCTCTCTATGTTCAGAAGAATCTTTTAATGATTTTACATCAATAATTTTTCCTTCTTTAATAATAGCTACACGATCACACATTAACTCCATTTCTGAGAGCAAATGACTGGACACTAGTGTAGAAATGCCTTCATTTGCCAGTTGTCTCAAATAATCTCTTAATTCCCTAATTCCTGCTGGATCTAAACCATTTGTTGGTTCATCTAAAATTAGTAAAGATGGTTTATGGAGTAAAGCTTGTGCTATGCCTAATCGTTGACGCATCCCTAATGAATATCTTTTTACCTTATCATGAATCCGATCTTCTAAACCAATGAGCTTTGTAACTTCTAAAATACGCGCTTTTGAAATGCCTGGTATCATACGAGCATAATGAACTAAATTTTGATAACCTGATAAAAACTTATACATCTCAGGATTTTCAACAATGGCTCCAACGGAGTGCATTGCCTTTTCAAAGTTTTTTGAGATGCTTGTACCATTAATTATAATATCACCTTCGCCTAGTGACATGAGTCCTACGATCATACGAATCGTTGTGGTTTTTCCAGCACCGTTTGGACCCAAAAACCCATATATTTCTCCTCTATTTACACTAAAGGATATTTGATCAATAATGGTTTTGTTATTTATCTTTTTAGTCACATTTTTAACTTCAAGAACTGAAGATTGTGTCAAGATCTACACCTCCACTAATTACTGTATTTTAAAAAAAACGTTCATAAAGCTTGTCATTGTATATTTATTATTCTAAATAAATTTCATAATAGGAAAAGTACTATCTTTTTATAGTACCTTTTATTGTCTTTTAATTACAAGTTGTTATTCTGACACATGGATGTAGAATGACAATGTTTTTATCATGTTCCCATGCTGTAGGTTTTTATCATTAAATTGTTTCATAATTAAGTACGATCTATGAATTTCATGAGAATCAATCGCATCGATTCTCATTTTGTATTATAATAATAGGAAATGAATTTCAGATATATTTATTTGGAGGTAAGCCTTGAACCAATTAAAAACCAAACAAGCGATAGTTCCTAATTATCCTTTAAGTTTAATGTATAGGGTATATCGTTATGTCTTACCTGAAGTGAAGGCACAGCTAAACGATTGGAGAAAAATTGCGGATCAGATTCCAAACGATGAGTTAAGAAAACAAGCGATTGACAGTATGACAACTAAGCAGTTTCACTGTCAAGGGGGATCAGTTTATGCAGTGGCTAACTTGCCGCAACGACATGTATTGATACCTTTAATCGTAGCTTTTCAAACGATTAGTGATTATTTGGACAATCTTTGTGATCGTAGTGTCTCTATGGATGCAGATGATTTTCGTCTTTTGCATCAATCGATGTTAGATGCAGTAGATCCATCTGCTTCATTACAAAATTATTATGCGAAAAGGACAGATCAGGACGATGGTGACTATTTGCACCAATTAGTGAAAACTTGCCAATCGTGTATATGTTTATTGCCAAAATACGATTTGGTAAAGCCGTATGTAAAGGAATTAGTTTCCTATTATTGTGATTTGCAAGTTTACAAACATATCAAACATGATTTAAGAGAGAATCAATTATTAACTTGGTGGGAAACTTATAGTGAGTCTTATCCAGAGCTGCATTGGAATGAATTTGCCGCCGCAACGGGTTCTACCTTAGGAGTCTTTATGTTGTTTCTTGCCGCAACAGACGAAAATTTAAGCGTTGAAACGGTTGGAAATATTCGAAAAAGTTATTTTCCACATATATGTGGTTTACATATATTATTAGATTATTTGATTGATCAAGAAGAGGACGAACAAGGCGGGGACTTGAACTTTTGCAGTTATTATGAAAATAATGAAATGACGTTCAGAAGGATTGAATTTATTTTTGAACAAGCAAATCGAGATCTTCATCATTTACCTAACCCATCCTTTCATCAAATGATCATTGAAGGGTTATTAGCTTTATATTTATCTGATCCTAAAGTAAAGAACCAAACAGAAGTGAAATTGATTTCAAAAAAATTAATGAAAAAAAGTCCGTTTACACGTTTGTTTTTTTGGATGAACAGTGTGTGGATTAGAAAATTAAAGTAAGGAATGCACAAGGAGGAAGAAACATGACAGCAGTAAAATCAATAGCAGTATTAACAAGTGGTGGAGATTCTCAAGGAATGAATGCAGCGGTTCGCGCCGTTGTTCGAAGTGCTATATACAATGGTTTGGAAGTTTATGGTGTACAAAAAGGGTACGCTGGTTTAATAAATGATGATATTAGAAAAATGGATTTGAGAAGTGTTGGAGATATCATTCATCGTGGAGGCACCATTTTACAAACAGCTAGATGTTTAGAATTCAAAACATTAGAAGGTCAAAAACTTGGAGCGGAAAATTTAAGAAAAAGAGGAATAGATGGATTAGTTGTTATTGGTGGAGATGGATCTTATCAGGGAGCACAAAAACTAAGTCATCTAGGAATTAAAACGATGGGATTGCCAGGAACAATTGACAATGATATTCCATTTACTGATTTCACTATTGGATTTGATACTGCAGTAAGTATCGTTGTTGATGCAATTAATAAGTTAAGGGATACGATGACTTCCCACCAACGTTCTTCACTTGTTGAAGTTATGGGACGTCACTCAGGAGATATAGCTTTATATGCTGGATTAGCAAGTGGAGCTGAGACCATTTTAGTTCCTGAAATTCCATTTGAATTAGAGAAAGTTGCCAGACGTATGAAGGACAACTTTGCACATGGAAAAAGGCACAGCATCATAGTATTGGCAGAAGGTGTAGGTAAAGGTGAAGATGTCTCGAAAAAAATAGGTGAATATTGTGGCATGGAACCAAGAGTGACGGTATTAGGACATATTCAAAGAGGTGGAACACCAACACACAACGATCGAATTCTAGCCAGTCGTTTGGGAGATTTTGCTGTTAGACAGTTAATGGCAGGAGACTCTGGAAAAGCATGTGGAATAATTAAAAATGAATTAGTGGCAACAGATATCGATACCGTAGTAGCAACGAAAAAAGAATTTAATCATGATCTTTTCGAATTAGCCTTGCGTTTGTCTCAATAAAACGAAAGAAGGTATTTTATGTTTTTATATAAGTTGGAAATCCAATTAAAAGATCAGATCATATACTTAGTTGTTATTGCTGAATCAGATGAGAAAGCTTTTGATTATGCAGAATCTTCTGTAGCAGTACACTTTGTAAAGATGCCAGAAGTCTTAGAAAGTTGTATTGTTGAAAAGAAACGTTTAACTAAAGGGTCTGGGTATGTAATCGAAACCAATATAACTGACTGAAGCAGCAAAGTTATAAAACAGTATATAAATTAAAAAAACATCAGCCAAACTTAGGCTGGTGTTTTTTTACGAGGAGGAAAGTAGTACAACTTTCCTCCTCATATTAGCTTAGAGTTGAAAGCAAAATTCTCTTTATTAACTTTCTACATTCTGATACAAGCTGATTCAACATAAGATGTTATAAATGTGCATAAACTGCACGTTTTATCTATAGAAAGTGTGAAGGGGGTAAGGGTTTATTTAATAAAAGAACAATTTTCGATTTCGATATACATTGAGAGGAGGCAAGAAATTGTTTAAAAAAAGCTTTTCTTTATTGATTGCTTTAGTTATGCTTTTTTCGATGTTTACTTCTGTTGTAATTTCAGCTGACAATACAACAGAAGAAAAGTTTGAATATTTGAAAGATAGAGGAATATTTAGTGGATATAGTGACGGTCTTCCTCATTTGGAAGACAAGATGACACGAGAGCAAGCTGCAAAAATCATTGCTTTAATTTTTGATCTCGATTTATCAGATATACCAAATAAACCAACATTTACTGATGTAGGGAAAGACCTTTGGTCTTATGAATATATCGAAGCGGTCGCAGCTGCAGATATTATTAATGGGATTGGAAGGAAAGAGTTTGCTCCTAAAGATTCGGTATCCATTGAAGAATTTGCAAAAATGCTTGCAGTAGGATACGAGTATGTTACAAATAAACAAATTGATATGGATGATACTACTAATAGTAAACATTTAAGTGCTTGGGCACAGCCATACGTAACTGCTGCTTTAGATTGGGATTTAATTGAAAAGCAAAACAACTATCAAAAATTAGCCAAACGTGATTTTTTAGTTGAATCAGCATATTCAACTTTTGCAAAAGTAAAAAAATATACTGGATCTGGCAGTAAACTGAAAGTGAAATCCATTCAAGCAGATAATTTAAGAGAAGTTGTACTGAAATTTAATATGGATGTCGACAAAGATTCAGCAGAAAACAAAAAAAATTATGATATATCTGGTTCAGTAGACGTTGATCGTGCAGAATTGCAAAAGAATAGAAATACTGTGATTTTAATCGTATCAGATATGGATAATCAAGAAGAATATGAAATAGAAATTGATGGTGTAATGAGCGAACGAGGATATATACTTGAAGATGATGAGCATGATTTTGAGCCATTTGATGGAGATTTACCAGAGATTGAAAAAATTGAATTTACAGGTCCAAAATCTTTTGTCGTTACATTTAATGAACCAATAAAAGAAGCAGACAAAGATAACTTTACTGTAAAAACAGGCTCTAAAAAATTATCGAAAAAGGAAGTAAATATTAATGGAAATAATGAACGTGAAGTTGAGGTTATTCTTTATACAGAGTTAGATGATGGAGAAGAATATGAAATAACCATTTCTGGTGTTGAAGATTATGCTGGATATACAAATATTAGTTATAAAGATTCTTATGATTATGAAGATGAGTATGATGAACCTATAGCAAAAATTATAGATGCAACTGCAATGGTGGTAGAAGTAGAATTTAATAAACCTGTGAAGGGTTTAACTCCGGACCACTTCTATCATACTTATTCCTCATGGGAAGCTGATGATATTTACAGAAGTTCTGAATTTACAAGTGAAAATGAAATAGATAAAGATGACAAAGTAACCACGGTGTATGTTGTTTTTGATGAAGCTCATGCACTACCTTCTGGAAAGGTTGAATTTACGATAAAGGATAAAGAGAACGATATAGAAATAGTAGATAATTGGGGTAACGTTTTTGATGAAGAAACTTATATTGTGAAAATAGAGTCTGATCGTGAAGAGCCTACAGTTACAGATGTTGAAATTGTATCTGGTACAGAAATAAAAATTGCGTTTAGTGAAAGAATAAAAAGCTTTAAAGAAGGTAGCTTTGTCATTTTAGATGAAAATGATGATGAAATTGATGTTGATATTGATTTAATACCTTCTGGAGATTATGAATCTGTCACCTTAGAGTTAGATGAAAGTTTAGAGGGAAAAACAATCATCTTAGAAATCAGTGATCTTGTAGACGATACATTGTATGAAAATGAAATGGATAAATATGCTATTGAATTGGATATTGACGATCTAACATTTGCAGGTATTAATAGAGTGGAATTTCATGATGACGGAGATGATGATTATTATCTATACGTTGTTTATAATGAAGAAGTGAATGAAACGGCACTTGACTCAGATCATTATCGACTCAAAAATGGTGGTTCAATTACAAAACTTAATGGTGATTTTGATTTTTATGAGAATGACAAAATTGTAAAAATTGAGTTAAGTGAAGATGAGACAGACGAGATTCATTTGGGAGCTACAAAGCTTCTTGTATCTGATATTGAGGATGTAAATGATAATACATTCGATGCATTTCAAATAGAAGTACTTATTCACGAACTAGGGGACTATCCACCTTTTGTGCACAATGATGGAATTGAAGCTATAAGTAGAAATGAAGTAGCCATTCAGTTTGACCAAGAACTTATAGAAATCGATACAGATGATTTTCTCATACGTGGTACATATATCAATGATAAAGGTAATTTAAAAACAGGAGAAATGATAATTGATGGATTGGATGTTGAATATAACGAGGATGGTACAATCATTACGTTTACACTTGAAAATGAAATAGCATACACAGGAAACCTTGATGTTAAAGTAACATTTGATATAGAGGATATTCATGATCCAGGTACATATAATGTATTTGGTGTATCGCCTCAAGAATTTTCATCTAAATCTGCCATAGATGGTATTTCTCCAGAAGTGGAGATGAAAATGATAGGTGATGATGAAGTGGAGCATATTTTTGCAATTAGTGAAGGTGGAGATTCTGATCAAATCGATCATATTGTGATTGTGTTTACAGAAAAAATAGATGCAGGTTCCGTTTATAAAAATCAGTTTACTGTTGATCATTATGAAGTCAAAGATGCTTATACCGTAAGAGATTATACTAAGATCAATTCTCATAACTCTCGTGGTGGAGTAGTTGAAGACAGCCGTTACGTAGTATTGAGAGTAAAAGAAAAGAATAAATATGATTTAGATGAAACTCCTGAAATCACAATTGATGCAAATGAAATTGAAGATACTGAAGGGAATCTGTTTGAAGGTATTAAGTCCTCTGACAATATTGAAGTAATCAGTGCGGAGGATGCTTAAATAATGTATTTTGAATAATTTGTTTAAAGCATATGTCAGAGCTATCGATTGATCATGATCGATAGTTCTTTTTGTACTCATTTTCCCACATCTTATTTGGAAAAAATTTAAATATTAACGAAATGAAAATGATGATAGAATAGTAAATATCTTGATAGATTGTATATATAATATAGGAAGTTCTTTAAAGGAGACAAAGTATGAAAAAGAAATTATCTTTATTATTGATTATGGCAATGATAGTATCTATGTTTTCATCCATAACATCAGCAGAAGAGATGACATCTGAAGAAAGATTCGAAGAATTGAAAGAAAAAGGGATTTTTTCAGGATATGAGGATGGATTGTCTCATTTAGAAGACAATATGACGCGCGCACAGGCTGTTAAGATCATTGCGTTAGTATTTGAGTTGGATATATCGAATAACCCGGAAACTACTTCTTTTACTGATGTGGATGAAAATCATTGGTCTTATCCGTATGTAGAAGCAGTATACAGAGCAGAAATTGTGAATGGAATCGGTGATCACAAATTTGCACCTAATGATCAAGTTACATATGAACAATTTATAAAGATGTTTGTATTAGGATTTGCTTATAAAACAGGGGCAACTATTTCACAAGATAGCATAGTGGAAACTGGGGAAGTGAGTGATTGGGCACTACAATATGTAGCTACTGCTTTAAGCTGGGGACTGATTGAATCGCAGGATAATTATACTGTATCTGCTGATCGTGCTTTTCTTGTAGATAGTGCATATTATACTGATGAAAAGGTTAAGGAAGAAAATAAATCTAATGATGAAAATGAAAGCGAAGAAAATGAAGCAAGTGAGGAAGCCTTAGAAGAAGAGGAAGAGGAGAAACCTTCTGGAGGGTTTAGTGGAGGGAGTCCTTCAGGTGGGGGTACTTCAGATGATGACGATTCTGACCCTCAAGATAATCCTGAAGATGAAGAAAACCCAGAACAAATTGGTGACTATACTTGTAGTGAAAATAATAATAACTCTGGTGGAGGTGGAGTCTCAAATAACCCAAATACATCTGATGTTTCTGAAGAAACATCAGATGTAGAGGTAATTGCGAATAGTAAAAACATGATTAGTATTAAATTCAATGAAGTGGATCTTCAAGCAGTAAAAGAAGATTTTACTATCACGGAAGACGAATTGGATAAAAATATATTGAATCATGAAGTTTATCATTTAAATAGCTGCACGATCGTAACTCTAAATTTAGAAGAAGAATTATCAGGGACAACAGCAGAAAATGTTTTGGTTTCATATGAAGGAACAGAAGCTCTGGAAGGATTTACTTTATCAGCTGAGGATGGAATTGCTCCAGAAATAGATAAAAGTAAGTTTGTACATCCTGAGAAGGGGCCCGTTGAAACTGTATTTTCACTAAATACCAATCCTGAAGAAGACCAATTAATCGATCATATTGTGATTCAATTCAGTGAGGAAATAGATGTTAGTTCTGTTTATTATAAGGGTTTTCGAGTTGGTGGATTTAATGTAATTGATGCATATACTACTTTTGATTATAGATCAATAACGAGTCCTAATGAACTTGGTGATGCTGGCGATGGAGAATTTATCATACTTCAAGTAGAGAATGAGATACCTAGCGTGATTAATGATTTAAGATCTCATCCAATCATTACAATAGAGTCGATGTTATTAGAGGATTTATCAGGTAATGAATTTGCTGGGGTGACAGCAGGGGATGTTGTAAATTCTAAATTTGTTGATTTTGAATCGGGTTTACCTGAAGTAACTAAGGTTGAGATTAAAGATTCAAAATCCTTACTTGTTACTTTTAATGAAACAATAAAAGAAGCCACAAACAATGATTTTAGTTTAACTTTAGATAATGAGGGTATGCCTGTCCTCTTACCAGTATCTGAAGTTTTAATAAATGAAATTGATGGAAGAGAAGTGCTGCTCTTATTTGGGAACCATTTTGTAGATGGGGAGTATGAGTTGGTCATTGATGGTGTTAAAGATTACTCAGGGGCTTCAAATGAAGTTTATAGTGGGTCATGGTCATTTAATGAGAGTGGAGATTTCTTACCTGCGAATTTAGTTGGAGATGGTGTTAAAGCAATTAGTAGAAGTGAAATTCAAATTCAATTTGATCAAAATTTGGCTGGGGCTTCACAAAATGATTTTAAAGTGAAAGAAGATGGAGAACTTGTGTTGATAGATGATCTAGATATTGAAGATAATGATGTAGGTTCTTTGATAACTCTAGTTCTTTCTGTACCTTTATCTGGAACTGAAACACATAATGTTATTGTTTCGTTTCATGATGAAAATGATTTATTTCTTAAGAACACAACAAATGAATATAACGTTGCACCGCATCCATTTAACGCAGTGGCATTAGATGGAATATCACCGGAAGTAGTTGATATTGAATTTACAAATGATCCAAGGAAATTTAATGTTTATTTTAGCGAGCCAATAAAAGAAACTGATATCAATCATTATATTGTAAGTAATGAAAAGGGTGAGAACATACCCGTTGAAGAGGTAAATATCGATTCTGAAAATAATAAAAAAGTTAACATTTCGCTCTCATCCATAATAGATCATGGCAAAGTATATAACTTAATAATAGATGAAGTTAAAGATTTTATGGAAAATTCGAATGAAAGTTATAATGAATTTATAGAATTTATAAATCTAATCCCATATGTAAATTTAACTGAAGATGGAGTAAAAGCAATTAGTCGAAATGAAATCACCTTGCAATTTGATCAAGAATTAATTGATATTTATTTAGGTGATTTTCAAGTAACTGAAGACGGAATTAATAAAAATATTGATCATATTGAAATTGAATATAACAATATTGGAATACTAGTCATACTAACTTTAGACAGCAATCTTGAAGGAACAACTACAGAATTAATTAAAATTTCATTTAATGATGATTTTGATCCAGAGAATGATACTATAGGCAGATATGGAATGCCTCCTTACCCATTTGAAAATGTTAATGTTATCGATGGGATTTCTCCAGAAATAGCAACCGAGGATGGGCAATATAAAGTATTTGCAATGGACGTAGATGAGAATAGTATAGTTGATCATATTTCAATTGAGTTTACGGAAGTAATGGATGTAAGTTCCATTAATAAAGTTTATTTTGATGTGCCTGGGGAACAAGTGCTGGATGCCTATGCTTCTATCGAGGGGCCAACATCTAGTACAGAGTCTGGAAATAAAGAAAATAGCAATATGATATATGTACGAATTGATGAGGAAAGCTTAGATTCGAGTGAAGAGTTGCAAATTTCAATTGATTGGGAAGAGATTGAAGATATTTTCGGTAATGTATTTGATGGAGCAGAGGACATAAGTGTTCAGTAAAAAATAAAATTCACTTAAGAAGAGACCTTGACCTTTTATGTCAAAGGTCTCTTCTCTATTCCAACACTCTCAAAAACTGCCTCGTACGTGCTTCTTGAGGGCGATTGAATATTTGCTCTGGAGGGCCTTGTTCCACAATGTGGCCTCCATCCATAAAGATTACTTCATCAGCTACATCTTTGGCAAAACGCATTTCATGAGTCACTACAATCATAGTCATCCCATCTTTAGCTAAATCCTCCATCACTTTCAGAACTTCCCCTACGAGTTCTGGATCTAGTGCAGAAGTAGGCTCATCAAACAACATGACTTTCGGTTCCATGGCTAAGGCCCTAGCAATCCCAACTCTTTGCTGTTGCCCCCCAGATAATTGAAAAGGGTAGTCATTCATTTTATTAGCAAGTCCTACTTTTTGAAGTAATTCCTCTGCTTTTTTTTGTGCTAGCTGTTTTGGGATTTTTTTGACAGTGACAGGACCTTCCATAACATTTCCTAAAGCAGTCATGTGTGGAAACAAATTATAATTTTGAAATACCATTCCTGTTAAAGAGCGAAATTGTATCACTGCTTTTTTTGAAACAGAGTTTGAAAAATCTAATACTTTTTGATCTATTTCTACAATTCCAGAGGTAGGCGTTTCTAAAACGTTTAAACATCTTAGAAAGGTTGTTTTACCTGATCCTGATGGTCCGATTAAAACTACAATTTTACCTTTTTCAATGTTCAGTTCCATTCCTTTTAGTACTTCTAATTCTCCAAATTGTTTAATCAAATTTGTTACTCTAACCATTATTTTAACTCCTTGATAAAAAGCTATTTTTACTTAGCAATATAACGCTCTAATCTATTTTCAATTTTCATCTGAATAATAGACAATAGAAAACAAATGACCCAATATATGAGTCCAGCTTCAGCGTATAATAACAAAAACTCATTTTCTCTAGCTGCTATTTGCTGTGCTTTTCGAAACATTTCCGTTACAAGTACTAGTGAAGCTAAGGAGGTATCTTTAACCAAACTAATAAATGTATTGGATAGAGGAGGTACAGAGACTCTGGAAGCCTGAGGTAAAATGATTCTTTTTAAGGCTTGTCTATATGACATTCCTATAGAAAAACTCGCTTCCCATTGACCTTTGGGAATGGATAATATAGCTGCACGAATAATTTCGGAACCATATGCTCCTACATTTAAAGAAAAACCAATAATAGCAGAAGGGAATGGGTCAAGAATGATTCCGATATTTGGTAAACCATAAAAAATAATAAACAATTGTACAAGTAAAGGTGTACCTCTAATAATAGAAACATATACTCTCGAAATTTTTTGAAAAATTTTAATGGTTGAAATTCTAGCTATAGCTGATAGGACGGCTAATATTAATCCAATACAAAATGATATGAATGTTAAAGGGATTGTGTAATACAAAGCTCCCTCCAATAACGGGAGTAGGGAGCTCTGTGCAATATCGAAAAATCTAATCATTTTTTCATCTATAAAGGAAGAATTACTTTGATACATCTTCGCCAAACCATTCCATTGAGATTTCTAAATAAGTGCCATCCTCCATCATATCTTCGATTGCTTGGTTAATGGCTTCAACTAATGTTTCATTTCCTTTTCTAAATAAAATACCATTAGAAGATTTCTCCTCAGGTGTAGGAAGAACTTTGATGTTTTCTTCTCCTTTTTGTTTAACATAATCCAAAACGGTCAATCGATCATTGATGGTGATGTCTACTCGTTTTGATTGAATAAGCGAAATAGCCTGTGCAAATCCTTCTACGGGTTCAATTTCAGCACCATATTGCAGTGCTATACTTTCATAATTGCTCGTTAAAGATTGAGCAGATGTCAGGCCTTTAATATCTTCAACACTATTCACATTTTCATTATCTGCTCCGGTTACAATCACAGCAGATGACGTAATATATGGGATAGAAAAGTCATATTTTTCTTGTCGGTCAGGAGTTATTCCCACCTGATTGACAATCATATCGAACCGTTTTGCGTCTAACCCCGCCATCATACCATCCCATTGTGTTTCCATAAACTCTGCCTCTACATTTAAACGAGCAGCTACTTCACGAGCAATTTCTACATCAAATCCTGTTAATTGATCCTTTTCATCATGAAACGTAAAGGGCGGGTAAGTACCTTCTGTCCCCACCTTAATAACCCCACTTTCTTGAATGAATGATAACAAATCAATTGATTCAGTTCCTTCATTTTCTTCAGTAACTTCGTTGTTTTCCTCAGGTGTAGCACACGAAAACAATAACATTGATGCTATGATAATAATACATAATACGACTGATCGTTTTTTTGTCATTGCTGCCTCCTTGAAATTGAAATCTAAAGTTTTATTCCGATGATATCAGAATGAATTCTCTTGAATATAATTCCAATGAAGGGATGACTATATTCATTTAATAAAAAAAACCATCCAAAAGGATGGTTTATAAATCATTTTTATTTGAATAAAATTGGTTATCATTGTAAATCATAATTAACATCTGGTGTAAATCGATTACCTGCATTCCAAAGCAGAAATTCATCTATACCTGTATCAATTAGGGCTCTAATCTGTTCTTCAACCTCTTTTTTACCGTAAGTGATATACCCTGGAACCCACGATGCAGTAAAATCTTGAATCCAAGGACGAATGATAGGTTTATTTTCCTGAATGGCTTCTAACTTTTTATGTGTATCCATCATAGAACCATAAATGGTAGTATAAGGAGCAGCATCAGGAACAGTAGAACCAAACCAACCTGTTGAATAGTGACTTGGGTAAACCATAGGACTAATGACATCCACATATTGTGAGATTTTATTAAAATCCTGTCCAATTCCCTCAGCGGCTGGAACAGATGCAGCGTAACCAAAGATGTCAACAGAAACGCGAACACCTAGTGGATTTAATTGTTCACGAGCATATTTTACAAAATCTGCGACGATATCTGTTCGAGAAATATCCGCTTGCTGCTCATATGTTAGTATATCTGCTCTTTTTTCAAAACCTTCAGGAAAACGAACATAATCAAATTGGATTTCTTTAAAACCTAATTTGGCAGCTTCTTTAGCAACTTCAACATTGTATTCCCATACTTCCTTTACATATGGATTAACAAAACTGTCACCACGTCCATTGACCCAGACGGTCCCATTTGAATTCACAAAAGATAAATCTGGACGCTGTTTAGCAAGGACTGAGTCTTTAAAAATAACAATTCTTGCAATTGGATATACATCATGAGCTTCTAAGGTATTCATAAGTTCTGACACGTCTTTTATGAATGGTTTTGTGTTCCCATATTTTTCGATTTCTGGATTTTCTGCTTTATATGTAACATATCCATAATCATCTTTAATATCTACAACAATAGAATTGAGTTCAGTTTCATCAATTAACTTTAAAATAGTGTCGAATTTGTCTCCACCGTTTGCAGTGTATGCTGTTGAATAGACACCTTTAACAGCAGGAATACCTTCAGGCTGAGGGTCCCTTTTAATCCATTCATCTGTACCTATGTTCTCATCCATAGGATAAGTGACTGTGTCTTCTGCTACAACAGAATTTCTAAATTGTACGGCATTCTCCAATAATTGTTCTACTGACTGATTATTTGCTTCGTTTGCGTTTCCCAATAATGTGAATAAAAGTGCGAATATTAATTCCATTACGTTCCCCCAATTCATTGATGTAATAGTATTATTATATGATATTTCAGGGTAATCGAACAGAGAAAATTTTTCGTTTCTTTACATTTTTTTTAATGGTATTCGACAAAAATACCAATAATATCCACATATCATATTTTGAAATTATTTATGTTTCTAAAAAGTCAGATTTTTACATCTATAATTATTTAAACCCAAGAAACTGAAAGGACTTAAAGATATAATTTTTGGAGATGTTCTATTTATATAAATGTATCTTGGTTGTTCATTTGTAATGTTTTATACAATTGTGATATGATTGTACATATCTATAGATGAGGCAAGTGTTTCTTTGCTTAAAGGAAATGCTTTTTTTTTAGGGTAGAAAAGTTATTTGCTATCCAATTGATTAAAAAAATGAACCAAAAACAAAACTACAAGTAGTTTGATTTGTTTCTCATAAATTGTTGATGTTATTATCAATTTTTGGGACACTTTATTTGCTTAAGTTATTTGTTATTTTATTACAAAGGAGTTTGAACTAGTTTTGACAACATTTAATGATTTCCAGCTTGAACGATCAGTCATTCAAGCTATTCAAGATTTAGGGTTTGAGGAAGCAACACCGATTCAAGCCAGTACCATACCTGAGGCTTTAAGTGGGACCGATTTAATTGGCCAAGCGCAAACTGGAACTGGGAAAACAGCTGCATTTTCCATCCCATTAATTCAAAAAATTCAAAAAGAAGAGCAGAAAATTGTATCATTAATTATGGCTCCAACCAGAGAGCTTGCTATACAAGTTGCTGAAGAAATCAATAAGTTATCTAAATTTAAAGGTATTCGTTCGTTACCCATTTATGGTGGACAGGATATCGTAAAACAGATTCGTGCTTTAAAGAAAAAACCACAAATCATTATCGGTACACCTGGAAGGTTGTTAGACCATATTCGACGTAAGACGATTAAATTAAGTGATGTCCATACGGTTATTTTAGATGAAGCAGATGAAATGTTGGATATGGGTTTTATGGAGGATATACAGTCTATATTAAAATTGGTGCCTGAACAACGTCAAACGATGCTGTTTTCTGCAACAATGCCACCAAACATTAAAAAATTGGCGCAACAGTTTTTACAAGATCCAAAACACATCTCAGTTGCTCCCAAAAAAGTAAGCTCACCAAATATCTCGCAATATTATATAGAGCTTCATGAAAGACAAAAGTTCGATGCACTAGGTAGATTGCTTGATATGGAGTCACCTGATTTAGCAATTGTATTTGGCCGTACAAAACGTCGTGTTGATGAATTATCTGAAGCTCTCAAAAAGAGAGGATATCCAGCTGAAGGTTTACATGGAGATCTATCACAAAACCAACGCGATCAAGTGATGAGAAAATTTAGAGATGGAAGCATCGATGTATTAGTAGCCACAGATGTAGCAGCTCGTGGATTAGACGTCTCCGGTGTTACACATGTTATTAATTTTGATTTGCCACAGGATCCTGAAAGTTATGTTCACAGAATTGGTCGTACGGGTCGAGCAGGTAAGGAAGGGTCAGCTTGGACTTTTGTTACACCTAGAGAAACGGATCATCTTCACTTTATTGAAAAGGTTACAAGACATAAAATCTTTAAAAAGCCACTTCCAAGT
The DNA here is from genome assembly GCF_030730905.1 of Chengkuizengella axinellae. Taxonomy (GTDB): domain Bacteria; phylum Bacillota; class Bacilli; order Paenibacillales; family KCTC-33759; genus Chengkuizengella; species Chengkuizengella axinellae. Next base: position 193,680 of record NZ_JAVAMP010000003.1, read on the forward strand.
ATTTCAGAAGCTTTAGAAGGTAAACAGAAGGTAATGGCTGAGAGATTACTAAATGTACTTCAATCAAATGAGTTTGCTCAATATAAAGGGATTTCAATACAGTTATTGGAGGAGTATGATTCCGTAGATATATTGGCTGCAGCATTTAAATTGCTTACAGGTGATGATAAACAGGAAGTAAGAATTCAATTAACTCCTGAAGAACCAATACGTGGTAAGAAAAAAAGACAACCGTTTAGAAGACGTACGTCAGGATCTAACAGTGGCAGCGGATCTAAAGGTGGATATAAAAGCAATAGTTACAAAGGGAATAGTTACAAAGGTGGCAGTGGGTATAAAAACAGCAATTCAAATTCTAAAAGCTCACGTTCTGCACGATTTAATGAAAAAGGCGATAAGAAGCAATATCAAAAAGCAGGAAAACATGTTTAATAGTTAATACGATCTACAAGAATGCAAAATTTTCTTTATAATGGCTGTTGAGATCTTTCTCAATAGCCTTATTAACAATTTACGGATTTTTTGATTAAACTAATTGTCCAGCAGCTATCATATCTTTACTTTTATTACTTTTCAATCAGTAAGGTTAATTGATTTTATGTGAGGGGGGTCATATTATGGAATTTAATGGTGTTATGGGTGGTTTATATAGAATATCTGAATGGATCATGAGGTTTGCAGTTATTAATATTCTCTGGTTGATTTGTTCTATTCCTGTTATGTTCTTAGTACTAATTTCATTTCTTATGGAAGAATTGAGTCAAATTATTTTGAATCTGATTATTATAGGCATTGTTTCTCCATTCACATTATTTCCTGCTACGGCAGCTATGTTTGTTGTGGTACGAAAATGGCTAACGGGTGATGAAGATACCCCACTATTTAAAACTTATTTTAAAGGATTTAAAGAAAATTATGTACAAAGTATGTTAGGTGGTATTTTATATAATATTTTAATTACAGTGATGATTGTGAATATTAATTTTTATGATCAAATGGAGAATTTATCGCAATATTTAGCAGTAGTTATTCTAATTCTTCTAGTCTTGACGATTATTTCAATTTTTAATTATTTTTCATTAATGGTTCACCTTCATTTGAAATTTAGAATACTAATTAAAAACGCATTTCTCTTAACAATTGGAAAACCTTTCAATTCTTTGGGAGTAGCAGTGACAAATTTTCTCATTTTTTACATAAGCTTTGAATATTTCACATTTCTTATTTTTATTTTCACTGGAAGTTTAATGGCATTTTGTTCTTATTTTTATTTCAATGTACTTTTTAAAAAAATACAAAATTTAGAGGATGCCAGTGAGTAATTAGTTTGAATGATATATGAACAAGTTCATCCATGAACTAGTAATTGATTCCTTTAGGTTTACATTCTCTTTTGAAATGATATAATAAGGATACAACAAAATCCTGCGATGTACGTTTTGATTCTAAGTTGTTTTGAACCAATGACTGTTTCACGGGACTCCAATAAATAGTATGGCTGTCATGCCCCAATCCTGGGGACTTCAAAAATATTGTTGAGGAAACCCACCTGCGAGAGCGGGTTCATGAAACACAAGAATCGAACGGCATAAGCGGGTTTTTTTTAGGGAATGGTTGTAATTAAATCCCATAAATAACAAAAAATATAATACTGAATCATATATAGTTTAATCACTTTCTCTATGTTGCTGAATAAAACAAAACCAATTGGAGGTACTATATATGTATAACATTCGTAGAATTAGCTTCGTAGTATGTCTAAGTTTTACTCTTTTGTTCAGTCCATTATTATCATCTTATTCAAGTGCTTTTTCTGAACAAGTAATGGATTTAGGAGCCAAAGGTGAAGATGTGATTGAGTTACAAGAACGTTTAAGTTATATTGGCTTTTATAAAGGTGAAATTGATGGGATTTATGATTGGGAGTTGAAAAACTCAGTTATTTATTTTCAGAAAGAATTTGGATTAGAGCTTGTTGATGGTATAACTGGAGTAAAAACAAAAGAAATGCTGTTAAAAGCAACAGAGGAAAGTGCTGATAGTACACAAGTAAGCGGTCCTGAATTAGATACATCATTTAGCTCGCAAGATATTCAATATATGGCGCAAGCTGTATATGGCGAGGCTAGAGGGGAGTCATACGAAGGGAAGGTTGCTGTTGCTGCAGTTATTTTAAATCGTGTAGAGCACTCTGATTTTCCTGATACTGTTTCAGAAGTTATTTTTGAGTCAGGTGCATTTACTGCCGTAGATGACGGGCAAATGTGGCTGAGCCCAGATGCAGAAGCTTATCAAGCTGTATATGATGCGATTAATGGCTCGGATCCAACGAATGAAGCTATCTACTATTTTAATCCTGAAACAGCTACTAGCGACTGGATCTGGAGTCGTGAACAAGTGATTAAGATAGGAAATCACATATTTGCTATATAATTTAAAGCTTTTTCTTCGTTCTGAATTTTGATAAGATAATAGAAACAAGGAACGGAGGAAGAAATAGATGCTCAAAAGGAATTTAATAGGTTTGTTTAGAAGTTTCGAACAATCTGGGGATAAGGCTAAATATCCGGGGCTTGAAACTAGAATTTTTAAACAACCAAAAGATAAATTATGGGAAGAACTTATTTATGTTTTAAATAAGGAAAAATATAAAATTGTCCATGAAGTAAAAAGTGTTGGAGAAATAATTATAGAAAAAAGAACAGTAACAGGTAGGGTGCAAGACGTTACAATTACTTTATATGATATAAATCCTATCAAAACAGCAATAGATATTTATTCAGCATCTAGAGGAAGTATCGGGGATTTAGGTTCGAACTATCGTACGATATTAGAAATTTTCAAACTAATTGACCAGAAATTTGCGGAATATAAAGAATAGAGCGCACAGCTAGAGGTGATTAACTTCTAGCTTTTTTTTGTATGAAAATAAGGGGAAATGAGGGTCTTATTTCTCTGTTTTTATGCAACCTGGACTAAAACACTACAAATAAGACCAAAAATATTTCCCCTATTTTGAAAAATAAACTCATCAACAATAGCTATTTAAATTACAGTATTATCTAGTGTACTTAGTTTATAAATTTAAACTAGTTTCTTTACTGCTTCAATTGCTGTTTCATAATCTGGATGATCAGTCATTTCTTTTAAATACTCTACATATTGAATCGTATCGTTTTCATCAACTACAAAGATAGATCTCATGTCTAAACGAATCTCCTTGATTAGAACACCAAATGCTTGACCAAATGAATTAGTCTTATAGTCTGACAAAGTATCTACTTTATCAACACCTGCAGCACCACACCAACGAGCTTGCGCCATCGGAAGATCAGCACTGATTGTTAAGATAGCTACGTTCTCCCCTAAGTTAGCAGCTTCCTCATTAAAACGGCGTGTTTGAGCATCACATACTCCTGTATCAAGGGATGGCACAACACTAATTAATTTCACCTTCCCTGCAAAGTCTGAAAGTGAAACCTCTGTAAATAAATCTTTATTTACTTTGAAATCTGGTGCTTTATCTCCAACCTTTAATTCTGGTCCAATCAAGGTAAGTGGATTGCCTTTTACTGTTGCAACTCCTGTACGTTCTTGCGTCACAATCAATTCCTCCTTATAATATGTATAGTATACATCTTCTTAATTATAAACATTCTAAATTAGGTTTGTCCAATGAATTACAATATTAAATCAATTCAATACACGATTCTTTAAAAAATATATAAAAGGAGCAAAAAAATGATTTTTTTGCGATATGAAAGCTTTCGACAATATTTGAAATTTTATCCCATAACGGTAACTATATTAGGGTTAAACTTTATCGTTTATCTAATTACTGTATTCCTATCTTTATATTATTCTTATGGTTTAGTATTATATTTGTTAGGATCTTTAAGTTATAGTGCAGAGGGGTTTGAAATATGGCGAATATTTACTTCAATGTTCCTTCATGGTGGGTTTGATCACTTTTTGTTCAATGCTTTTTCCTTGTTTTTATTTGGTCCTCCACTAGAAAGAATGCTGGGTAAGGTTAAATATATTATTATTTATTTAGCTAGCGGTGTTTTTGGGAATATCATCAGTATTGCTGTATATGGTTCTAAGGTTAATTCAGTAGGGGCTTCAGGAGCCATTTATGGGTTGTTAGGTGCATATTTATTTATGGTTCTGTACCTTGGTCATAGAATAGATCCTCAATCAAGAACAACGATCATTGTCATTTTAACGATAGGGATTATTTATTCTTTTATAAGCCCAGGGATCAATATTTCTGCTCATTTAGGAGGATTATTCGCAGGATTTATTATTTTTTCCTTGATGATTAGGAGAAAATCTCAGTAAAAAATTATTAAATTTTATTAATTAAACTAACTATAATTGAATTATATTTTGGAGAGATTACATTGGAATTAAGACAATTAATATATTTTGTAAAAGTCGCAAAAAAACAACATGTAACAAAAGCTGCTGAAGAACTTCACGTTGCTCAATCTGCTGTCAGTCGGCAAATACATCAATTGGAAGAAGAGTTAGGTGTTAAGCTTTTCATTCCAAAAGGACGAAATTTACAGTTAACTCCCGCAGGAAAACTTTTTTTAAGGAGAATTGAATCCATCATCAGTCAGTTTGATAAAGCTGTACAAGAGGTCCATGAATTTATGGATCCTGAGCTAGGTGAGATAAGGTTAGGATTTCCACATAGTTTAGGTGTGGATTTTGTCCCTCTTTTAGTATCAAAATTCAAAAAAAGTCATCCAAATGTAAAATTTAGATTTAAGCAAGGAAAATACAATACATTAATTAAATCCTTAAAAATAGGAGATATTGATTTAGCATTAATTTCTCCTTTTCCAGAACATGATGAATTTGTTACAGGAGAGATATTATTAATTGAGGAGTTATTTGCGATACTTCCACAAGACCATGCCTTATCGAATGAAAAAGAGATTAGTTTAAGTAAATTAAAGGATGAGTCTTTTGTTCTGTTTAATGAAGAATATTCGTTGCGTACGATAGTATGGGATGCTTGTGAGAAGGCTGGATTTACACCTACCATTGGATTTGAAGGAGAGGAAACGGATACGATTAGAGGACTAGTTGCAGCAGGAATGGGTGTAAGCTTGTTACCTGACATGGCTTTAAAAAGCTGTTTAACTTCCTTGCAACCTGCTAAAATTAAAGTTACTGATCCAGTGGTGAATCGTTCCATTGGAATTATTCACCGAAAGGGTGAGAAACTTCCTCTTGTTGCGGACTTTTTTAAACGGTTTATTATAGAAAATTTTAAAAGCTCCATCTAAATTCTCGAAAAGTACATTATTGATTATCTCATAAAAAAGACCGCTCAAATTGAGCGGTTTTTTATAATCTTTTTTATAATTTATTATTCATCTCTGCTGTTAACTAAAATTAAAATATACTTAAGCAATTCCAATACGGCCATTGCCGCAGCTGCGACATAAGTTAAAGCTGCTGCATTTAACACTTTTGCAACGCCGCGCTCTTCTTGGTTACCAATGTAACCTTCAGAGACCATAATTTCTCTTGCTCTATTACTAGCATTAAATTCTACAGGCAATGTGACTAATTGAAAGGCAACAGCTAATGAAAAGAATATTACACCTGCTAAAATTAATCCTGTAGCTTCAAACAAAAATCCACCAATTAATAAAAATGGTGCAGCCCCAGAGGTAAAGTTTACTGCTGGGAACATTTTATGACGGAGTACAAGCATTGGATAATTAACACTATGCTGTATCGCGTGACCTACTTCGTGACAAGCTACTGATACTGCAGAGATGGATCTTTCATGATAAACAGGTTCTGAAAGTCGAACAACTCGTTTGATTGGATCATAGTGATCTGACAAAACACCTCTTACAGCTTCAACAGGTACATCGTATAACCCGTTTGCATCCAACATTTTCCTTGCAGCTTCGTATCCAGTTAAACCAGAGGAATTTGCTACTTTGCTCCACTTTTTAAAAGTTCCTTTTACTCTAAATTGAGCCCAAATCGTAACTCCAAATGCAATTAAAATGAGTACGTCCATATACCAATAAGTTAATGAAAAAAACATAATTTAAGCTTCCCTCCATTGTTGTAAATACGTATCCCTAAAGTAAAGAATAAGTACATTCCCAAAAAAGAAAATTAGTCTTAACACGCGCTATGAACAGTGGGTGTATAATTTTACCACATATCTGTGGTAGTTTTTTTGACATAACTTTACATTAATGGACCTTTGTTTAGAAGAAATAATAATGCTTCCATACATGCTGCAGTTTGTGGTGTAAGATGCTGATATATACTTTTTGCTTGATTTGGTTTTAAATTTTCTATTACAGGGCTTAATTCTTTTACATCTTTCTCAACCAGTTTTAGGTGATCTTGTAGTAAAGTTAGTTTTTCCTTGATCAACTTGTCTTCAGTGATTTTATCAAGTTGATCAAGTTTTTCCTTTATTTCTTCTAATGTATACTTTTCTTTCTTTAACTCTTCAATACGTTTCAAACGATCTAAAGTTTCATCATTATATAATCGATAATTGCTTTTTTCTAATCTTTTAATGGGATGTAAAAGACCAATTTTTGTATAATAATCTATTGTTCGTGAACTAACACCAGCTATATTGGACAATTCTCCGATTTTATAAAGTTTCATATCCCCATGTTATATCACCTCACATATAAAAAACTTCTTTTTAAAGTGAATCTTATGATTATTTCCTAATTTTACCTGAGGTATTGTAGCGCATTTCATATATAAATGATGAAATTAAATAATCAAATTACGGGTTGTTTAATTAAAGTTTTATAATGATATTGTTTTAAACAAATACTAAGCTGCAACATCCCATCACAATATGATAAGATTCACTTTTTGTGTATATCTTTATGATAATAAATAGAAACGATACAGTCAAACGTTATGCTCTAAGTATGTGGAGAGAAGAAAATAAAAAGTTATTTCACATGACTGATGAATGGAAAATATACCTAACTCAATGTGTTAGGTATATAAAAAAATAACTAAAAAACACGAACTATTATAAAGTGCAATGCAATTAACTTTCGCAATTAGATTAAAAAAATAAAAAAAAGTATTGTCAAAAATCTGTTATGCCTCTATAATGACATTAAGGTTATCAGAAGATGTTAACAATACTTACATCAAAAATGAGGAGTGATGATTAATGGATTTAACAACGATCGGTTTGAATTCAATCTGGCTAATGTTAGCAACGATCTTAGTCATTTTTATGCAGGGTGGATTTATCCTGTTAGAAGCAGGTTCAACAAGAATGAAAAATGCGGGACATGTTGCAGGTAAAACGATCTTTACATTCGGAATTGCAACACTAGTATTTTGGGCAGTGGGTTATGGTTTGATATATGGCGGAGATGGAAATGCATTTATTGGATGGGGAGATTTCTTCTTAAATCCAAATCCTGAAGCAGTTGATGGCGATGCATACCCTCAAACAATTGACTTTATGTTCCAACTTGCTTTTGCAGGTATTGCTTTAACAATTGCTTGGGGAGGTTTTGCTGAAAGAGGTAAGCTTGCAGCATACTTAATTTTCTCTGTATTATTTATTGCTTTAGTATATCCTGTTGTCGCTCACTGGATCTGGGGTGGCGGATGGTTATCCGAGCACGGAAAACAAGATTTTGCAGGATCAACGGTAGTTCATTTAACAGGTGCTATGGCAGCTTTAGCAGCAACGATTCTTTTAAAACCAAGAATTGGTAAATTTAATAAAGACGGTTCTGCAAATGAAATTCATGGACATAACCAAGTATTTACTGCATTAGGTGTTTTAATCCTATGGGTAGGTTGGTTCGGTTTTAATGCTGGTAGTACTTTAGAAGTTGGAAAAGCGTTCTTCGGATACGTTGCTTTAAATACTCAATTAGCTGCGGGTGCTGGTGCAATAGCTGCATTATTAATTGCATGGGCTATTACTGGAAAAGCAGATGTTCCAACAATGTTAAATGGAGCATTAGCAGGTTTAGTTGCCATTACTGCGTCTTGTGCGTTCGTAGATCCATGGGCAGCAGTAGTCATTGGTATCATTGCTGGTTTATTAGTCTTTGGAAGCATGAAGTTCTTTGAAAAGTTAAAAATTGATGATCCAATCTTTGCATTATCAGTGCATGGTGTAGCTGGAGTATGGGGAACCATTTCCACAGGATTATTTGCTACAGAAACACTTGCTGTTCAAACATTAGATTGGGGTAAACCTGGTTTATTCTATGGTGGTGGATTTGAGCAATTAGGAGTTCAAGTGATGGGTGTTGTAACATCTGGACTATTCGCTTTCGTAGCTTCTTTCATCATCCTAGCAATTATGAAAGCTGTTATGGGATTACGTGTTACTGAAGAGCAAGAAATTATCGGTTTAGACTTAAGTGAACATGGCAGCTATGGTTACCCAGAGCAAATCAAACAAACAAACAACTAAAAACAAACGAAATAATTTGTTGAAATAGTAAGAAAAGATGAAGCACTGACTTGATTAATAATATGTAATTGTAAGAAACCAGGGGGATGGAGACATGAATTTTTCATTGGATGAATTTAATAAAAAAATATCTAATGCTGAAAGCTTTAAACAGTTAGGTGAAGAAAGAGATAAATTCAATGAAATGATTCAGGATCTCCACACCTCTATTGAGCAGATTAAAGAGATCAACCAGATTCATGATTTATTTATCCAGAGGACCATAACCTTGTCTGAAACAACATTAAGGGGCAGAGGCTTTGGTCCTCCTCCTGTTTCATATGATTTTATTTTATTTGGAAGCGGGGGAAGACAAGAGCAAACACTTTGGAGTGATCAAGACAATGGAATCGTATATGAAAATCCAAACAATGAGCACAAAGAGAAAGTAAAGTCCTATTTTAAAGAACTAGCAATTACTATTGAACATGGGCTTGAGAGAGCAGGTTATCCACCGTGTGAAGGGAATGTGATTAGTACAAACCCTCTATGGAATAAACCGCTTGATGATTGGTATTTTAAAATGAATGAATGGTTTGAGGATCCTCATTGGGAACATGTAAGATATTTGTTGATTTTAGCAGATAGCAGAAGTGTTTACGGGCAAGGTATATTAATTAACAAAATTAAAACACGTTATTTCAGCGAAGTAGCTTCTTTATCACCACGTATTTTAGAAAAAATGCTGCACAATACCTTACGTCATAAAATCTTGCTTGGTGTATTTGGGCATTTAATTAAAGAACAATATGGGGAAGAAGCGGGAGGTCTAGATATTAAATATGGTGCTTATATTCCAATGGTGAATGGGATTCGGTTATTATCTATTGAAGCTGGATTATTTGAAACTTCCACTTTAGAACGTATCCATAAACTAAAGCTTATGAATCTAATTCCTGAGCGTTATGCAGCTGAATATGAAAAAGCATTCTCGAACATCTTTAAGTTAAGATATAGAACGTTATATAAAAAGGAAAATGGAATGTATACCTCCAATGGTATTTTGAAAGCGAAACAATTGACAAAAGAACAGCGTGAGGAATTAAAAAGCAGTTTGAAGATCGCAAATAAATTACAGAAATATATAAAGAAGAAAATTGATTCATCAAGATAACTGGGGGATAGAAATATGAAGGAGAATAAACCTGGATTAGGCAGAATGTGGAGCTTATATAAAAAAGGTGGGATTACACCAGCTGTGTCTTCAATGTTCAACAATCAAAATGCGCAGCAGATGGCATTTATTCGTTCTGTCATGAAAAATCAACGCAAAAAAGCGATTTCTGAAATGCCTTTAAACCAATTGGAAGTCGTTGTTTTTGACTTGGAAACTACTGGTTTTTCCCCGAATCAAGGTGATGAGATCATTTCTATAGGTGCAGTATTAGTGGAAGGAACAGAAGTGATAAAGAAAAAAAAGTTCTACACCGTCACGAATCCAAAAAGAGAGATCCCTGAAAATATTGTTAAATTAACTGGGATAACAAATGAAATGGCATTAAAAGGTGCGGAGCTTATCGAAGCACTGCATAATTTTTTAGGTTTTGTGAATAAAAGAGTACTTCTAGCTCATGGAACAGGTCATGATAAACAATTTTTAAATTCTGCACTTTGGAAAACCTCAAGAATCAGACTCTCACATCGAGTCCTGGATACGATGATCATTGGGAAGTGGCTGCATCCTGAAGTTCAAAATTACGATTTAGATACATTGTTGAATATTTACGATATTCCCATTTCAAATAGACATCATGCTTTAGAGGATTCATTAATGACAGCTCAATTGTGGACAAATTTTTTAGAGAAAATTTTGAAAAAAAATATTTTTACTTTAGGTGATTTATATGCTTATTTAAGTAAATAAACTTCAACTGATCGTTTTCTCTGGTCTAATTAAAAAGAACACAAGAATCAAAGTAATTGAGGATAGACTAGTTACTGTGATAAATACAAGCTGGTGAGATACACTCATTAACCAACTAAATAAAGGTGGACCGAATGCAACGCCAAAAAATCGTAAGCTGCTGTATAACGAGGTTATCATGCCACGTTCTTTTCTAGAAACAGAGCCTGTGATTAATGTGTTGATACAAGGTAAAACTAGACCAGTACCAATACTGCTTAATGTAATGAGGGTAATAAACAAGTAAATATTTTTATAATAGAAGATGGTAAATGATAGTGAAATTACAGAGATCATAAGTCCAATATTCAATAACCATCGTATGACAACTCCATTTTTTTTAATTTTACTTCCAGTAATATACGAAGTGAAAACCATTCCTAATAAAGGGATTGCTAAAATAAATCCTTTTAACACCCCATCTATAGAATACGGTTTATTCTCTAATAAATCTGATAAATAAAACAGAACTCCAAATAAAATGAATAAAGCTAAGGAACCAACAAAGAAAGATGTGACTAACCAACGGCCTTTCTTTTTTAGTATGACAACAATTTTTTTTAAGTAAGGTTTTAATTTCATAGGTTTCTTTTTCTTTTTCGGTTCTTTTATGAAAAATATGACCGCTAATAAAGAAATGAGACAAAAAACAGGAAAAGCAAAAAAGGCCGCATACCATATAATAAATGCTAGTAATGATCCAATGATCGGACTAAGGACTTTACCAGTACCATTGGCAGCTTCAATCAGTCCTAAAGCTTTGCTTTCCATTCCTCCTTTAAATAAATCACCCACTAATGCCATAGCGATAGGAGCGGTTCCTGCTGCCCCTAAACCTTGAATAATACGTGCAATTAAAATTAAACCAAAGGAATGCCACACAGCTGCAAAACCTGCTAAAACACCTCCTAACCCGTATACAATCAAAGAAGGAATGATGATTGATTTTCTATTAAAACGATCAGATAAGTAACCTAATACAGGGATGAATAATCCAGCAGATATAGAAAATAAGGTGATAGTTAGACTAGTTTGAAATTGACTTATGTTCATAATACGCTGCATATCAGGAAGAACAGGAATAATCATAGAATTACCTAAAACTAAAACAATGGGAACAGAAGATAATGTCATATATAAAAGCAAATTTCCTTTGTTACGTTCAGCGTGTTTTCTATCAGTCTTAGCACTTTTTTTATGAATAGGGAAAGAATCTATATCACTCTCGAAAAAAATCTGTAGTTTCTTTTTTTTTGTTTTAAACATTTGATGCCTCCTTGTCATGGATGTTTATTATGGACACTTATTAATGTTCCCGCATAAGTCATCAACATACGTTATAAAAATGTTGACAACAAATTAGTTTATATACTAAACTAATTTTATGAATAGAAAAAACATGGAACCATCAAACAGAAATATAGAAATGGGAAGTCGTCATTTAGGACGTTTATTTATGCAATTTAAACAACTTGAACGACATCCTCGTGTATTTGGTGAGGCTGGTCCGTTAACACCAAGTGAAATTCATACTATAGATGCGATTAGCTGTGAAAGTGGCATTCTTATGAGTGAGTTGGCTGCTAGACTTAGTGTGACAAAAGGCGCTGTATCACAAATTGTGAAAAAGCTTGAATCCAAACAGCTTGTTCAAAGGACCCCTCATCCAGAGGATTCTAGGGCAGTAATGATTTCTTTGACTGAAAAAGGAATAATTGCATTCCAAGCGCATCGCGAATTACATCAAAATTTTTATAAAGAACTTAGTGATCAATTAAACCAAGATGAAATTCAAATATTTGAGAAATGCATTCAGAAGTTGACTGAGCTATTAAAAAAAGAATAATAAAGAAAACCTTGCTTTCAGAGGGAGTTTTTATATCTCCCGCTGAAAGTTAGATGACCTTATCAGGTGAAATTATGCTGTTTATTTCCCCCTTGAAGAAGAGGGAGTCTTATAGCATAAGAAAGTGATAAATTTTTTTGAAATTTTAGTTTAGTATCTATACTAGTTTGAGGTATACCGATGTTTGATATAATATAAAAATTTTGCAACTTAAAGCGGGGGTGAGATATGAAATTTTTTTGATTATTTAGTTTAGAATCTAAATTACTTTGCTGAAATTGGATCAAAGGGAGAGGAGGGATTAAAGTTGAAGTCATACTTTAAAAAGTTTCAAAAAAAATCAGTACCAAGCATGAATAATGAAATTATTTTGTTTTTGAGTGTTGGGTTTTTAGCAGAATCATTAATTGGCAGTGGATTTGCGAAACAAATGGAATTATGGATGTCCTCTTTATTTGACCTTTCATTTCTATTATTTGTTTTCATCATATTGCTATCTATCATCATTACAACATTTATTGGGATACACCCTTTAATTATGGTTATGGTGCTAGTCACTCAGTTTGATCCTACGGTTTTCCTTATGAAAAAAGAAATTTTTGCGTTATTACTGATGGTCGGTTGGTCCATGGCAGTATTATTAAGTCCTGTTACTTCTTTTAATATGTTAGTAAGCGGGACTGTCAAGGAAAAGGGAACTACGATAGGATTACGATGGAATGGAGGGTACATTGGGATTATTTTAATTACAAGTATTTCATATATTTATGTATTGCATTTATTCACTACTTAGGACAAAGATTTTTTTAAAACATATAGTTTAGTAACTAAATAAATTAATTTTCGGAGGTTTGAATTGTGAAAGATAAAATTATAGTAATAGGCGGATATGGACAAGTGGGTCAGATTATTAGCAAGGATCTTGGGGAGCTTTTCCCTGGAAAGGTTTTTGCAGCCGGAAGAAGTTATAGGAAAGCTAAAGAGTTTTGCGATTTGAGTAAAGGAAATGTGCAGCCACTTCAAGTTAATGTGAATGAAAATTTTTTATCAGATCATATGTTGAAAGAAACATTAGTAGTTGTTATGTGCTTAGATCAACAAAACACGCAATTTATGGAAAGGTGCTTTCAACATCATATTCATTATGTGGACATCACAGCTTCTTATGAATTTTTAACAAAAGTAAGAAACATTAAGTTAGAAAGAAGTCCATTGCAATCTAGTGCAGTTTTAAGTGTTGGATTAGCGCCAGGACTGACGAATATGCTAGTCAAGCATACTATTGAGCAAATGGATGAAGTGAACTCCGCTGATATTTACATTATGATGGGTGTGGGAGATCAGCATGGGAAAGCAGGGATTAAATGGATGATCAATAACTTGGATTCTGAATTCCCTGTAATTGAAAATGGAGTGGAAAAACAGGTGAGAAGTTTTGAAAATGGATTAAAAACTGAATTCCCTAATCATTTAGGACATAGAAAAGCTTTTCGTTTTAACTTTACAGATCAACATGTATTACCACATACGTTAGGCATTGGATCAGTATCTACTAGACTTTGCTTTGATTCCATTGTCTTGACAAATCTTATAGCATTGTTTAAAAAAGTGGGGGTCTTCCGTTTACTTAAGATACGTTTTTTACATCAAATTACACTTGCTCTGTTCGAAAAGCTGAGTTTTGGTGGTGATATTTGGGTCATTAAAGTGAAAGCAGAAGGGTATATAAATAGTAAGAAAGCAATTATAGAAACTTCTCTACATGGACATAAGGAATCCTTCATTACAGGAAAAGTAGCTGGATTTGTCGCAAAGGAACTGTATATGAACAAATATCCACAAGGAATCTTTCATATTGAGGAGTTGTTTCAACCAAAAGAACTGTTTAAATCATTAAGATCTTACATGAAATTAGAATCTATATAATTCGAATAAAAAGAAGCTGAAGAAAGTACTAATACTCTCTTCAGCTTCTCAACATTAACGTTTCACTTCTCTATTTGTATAAAGTGTATAGATCCATGTAAATTTGAAGCTAACCTGATAGTATTTGAATCACCTTTGTAAGTAATTTAATGGTTGATCAGTCCTAATTTTTTTTGTTGGTTGTTTTCTTCAGAAGTTGTTCTATTTTTTCCAATTAAACCATAACGGATGCTGTCGACTAAAGCTTGCCAGCTAGCTTCTATAATATTTTCAGAAACCCCAACTGTACTCCAAGTATTCTCAAAATCAGATGATTCAATAAGCACACGCACTTTTGCTGCTGTAGCGTCTTTTTCATCAATAACTCTTACCTTGTAATCAGATAAGTGCATGTTTTTTATTTCAGGATAAAATTTCTCAAGTGCTCTTCTGAGTGCATTGTCTAATGCATTTACAGGACCTGTTCCTTCTGCTGCCATATAAACGAGTTCTCCGTGTACATTCAGTTTTACAATTGCCTCTGATGCCACAGGACGATCTTTAGATTTAGCTACTAATATTTTAAATGATTCTAATGTAAAAATTTCCTCTAACTCTCCAAAAGCTTTGCGTAACAATAATTCCAATGATGCGTCAGCACCTTCAAATTGATATCCTTGATGCTCCAATGTTTTTATATCATCAATGATTTTTTTCGCTTGTGCAGACTCTTTGTCAAAATCAAGATTCAATTCTTCTGCTTTAAAGATAACGTTGCTTTGACCAGCTAATTCAGATACCAATACTCTTTGTTTATTGCCTACAAGCTCAGGAACGATATGCTCATATGTTTTTGGGTGTTTCATAATGGCAGAAACATGAATTCCCCCTTTATGTGCAAAAGCTGCGGCACCCACATAAGGTTGATTCACGGGCATATTTATATTGGCAATTTCACTGACATATCGAGATACATTAGTGAGCTGCGACAATTGTTCATCTGTAATACATTGATAGTTTAGTTTTAATTGCAAGTTAGGAATGATTGAAATTAGATTGGCATTGCCACATCGTTCCCCCAAACCATTCATTGTTCCTTGAACCTGTCTAGCACCTGCTTTTACAGCAGCTAAGGAATTAGCAACAGCCAACTCACAATCGTTATGTGTATGAATCCCTACAGAAGTAGATACCGCAGTACATACTTTTCTAACGATTTCAAAAATCTCACTTGGCATTGAACCACCGTTTGTATCGCATAAAACGATCCAATCTGCCCCTGCATCTTCTGCTTTTTGAATTGTAGCAAGCGCATATTCAGGATTGTTTTTATATCCATCAAAGAAATGCTCTGCATCATAAATGACTTCAAGACCTTTGCTTTTTAAATACTTAATAGAATCATATATCATCTCTAGATTTTCTTCTAATGTAGTTTGAATTGCTTTATGCACATGAAAATCCCAAGATTTACCGAATATAGTAGCAACAGAAACTTGCGTTTCCAAAATACGATTTAAATTGATATCTTCTTCTGCTTTGATTCCTTTACGGCGTGTACTTCCAAAAGCTGTAACCTTTGCGTTTTTTAAATCTAGTTCTTTGACCCTGTTGAAAAACTCAATATCCTTGTGATTGCTACCTGGCCATCCGCCTTCTATATAGTGAACACCTAACGTGTCTAACTTTCCGGCAATTTTAATTTTATCCTCTACAGATAAGCTGATTCCTTCTCCTTGAGTACCATCACGAAGAGTAGTATCAAAAAGTTTAACTACGTTTGTCATCGGAGTCCTCCTCTGTTTTACGTTCATAATTACATAATTATAACACTTTTTTTCTTTGTTTTCCCCAAAAAATGCACTCTAAAATTGATAATTTATCTTCTTTAAAGGTAGGACTTCACTTTTTGGGACGTATTATGTAAAATTGTAATGTTAATAAAACTTAAATAAATTTAAATAACATAGTGGAGGATTATAAAGATGTCAACAAAACCATCAAGAACTTTAGACCCAGTACCTAACCCGCATCCTGATCGAGAGTATGTGGTAGAAATTAAATGTCCAGAATTCACAGCATTATGTCCAGTAACAGGTCAACCTGACTTTGCTACGATTACATTTAAATATGTCCCTGGACCATCCATTGTAGAATTAAAATCTTTGAAGTTATATATTTGGAGCTTTCGTGATGAAGGTCATTTTCATGAAGATGTAACAAATACAATGTTAAAAGACTTTGTAAAAATGATTCAGCCAAGAAAACTTGAAGTAATTGGAGAATTTGGTGTACGCGGAGGCATTTATACAACCGTAAAAGCGGATTATGAAGAAGGTAAATAATTATTATCCTAAACAAGGGAGGGTGATCCTCCATGTGGATATGAATGCTTTTTATTGTTCGGTGCATGAAGCAGAGGAACCTGATTTGTATAAAGGAAAGCCGATTGCTGTTTCAGGTAGTACTGAAATGAGAAAAGGAATTATTGTTACTTCTTCTTATCCAGCCCGTAAAAGAGGCATAAAAACAGGGATGAATGTACGAGAAGCACTAAGGATTTGTCCTGAGTTAATTTTGATTCGTCCCAATTTCAATTTATATCGAACGTATTCTCTTCAGTTTATGGATATGGCTCGGAACTATTCACCTTTGGTCCAGGTTATGTCCATAGATGAATGTTTTGTAGATATTACAGGCTCAAAAAAGTTTGGAACACCTCTAGAAATTGCAAATACCTTGCAAAAGAGAATTCAATCTGAATTAGGCCTTCCTTGTTCTATAGGTATTGCACCTAATAAATTGTTAGCCAAAATGGCATCAGATATGAAGAAGCCAAATGGAATAACAGTCCTGAGATTAAGAGATGTTCCTCAAATATTATGGGGTAAACCATGCGTAGAATTATATGGAATTGGCGAAAAAACTGCAAAAAAACTTGAAAAAATAAACATATATACGATAGGACAATTAGCTGTATCAAATAAAGATAAATTGTCTAGGACCTTTGGCATTCAAGGTCCTCTTTTAATCAAAGCAGCAAATGGATTGGATGAGTCGCCTGTAAATCCAGAACGAGGGCAAAATAAATCAGTGGGGCATACAACAACACTCCCATTTGACTATACTAAGGAAGAAGACATTAAACGTGTATTTTTAAATTTAGCAGACCAAGTAACTAGAAGGCTGCGAAAAAAAGAGCTTATTTCCAACACGGTTCAAATCACGATACGTGATCCTAAGATGAAAACCATTACACGCTCCAGTACACTTGCGCAATCAACAGATCAATTAGAAACTGTGTTTAAAGAAGCTTTTCGACTTTTCCAAAATCATTGGAAAGAAAGTGCTCCTGTTCGATTGCTGGGTATTACTTTGCAAAACTTATCCTCTAAGGAAGAATCTCCACAACAATTAGATTTGTTTGAATATGATACTGCACCTACTAAAGAAGAACTTATCAAAACAATGGATCAAATTCGAAATAAATATGGGGAAGATTCTTTGTTGACTGCGGGTATGTTGGGACAGGATCCATCTTCTGCCATTCGAGATCATAAACATCGAGGTACTTCACTACAAACTGATTTTTTAGATGCTTCAGATCATGAGCAGGATGATGAATAAATATGAACTAGAAACTTTTCTTTATTAACGTTATTATGAATTATTATAATAAGGGCACAATAATTTATGGGAAATGAATTGAACTTTCCATAAAATTATATTATATTTGTAATGGAAAGCAATATCTTGGACTTTTTATATAAAGGGAGATGAAATCATGGCAAAATTTACTTATGTCGATAAAGAAACATGTATAGCATGTGGAGCTTGCGGTGCGACTGCGCCTGATATTTATGATTATGATGATGAGGGTTTAGCAGAAGTAATTTATGAAGAAGACAACAACAAAGGTGTAAAAGAAATTCCAGAAGACCTTCATGATGATATGCAAGATGCAGCGGATGGTTGTCCAACAGATTCCATTCAAATTGCTGACGATCCATTTAATAATTAATGAATAAAAACCTCTTCAAAAGAAGGGGTTTTTTATTGAATAAATAAATTGTGAAATAATTCACAATATGTTTCGAATATGAAATTCCCATTGAAAGAAAGGTTCACTTTATAGTATATTCAAGATCACATAAAGGGTGGAGGGAAATTATGTTGTATCAAAAAATAGTCAAGCCTGTATTTTTTAAAATGGATCCAGAAAAAGCGCATCATGTGACGATGGACGGAATGAGGATGGCAAATAAAATTCCTGGTGCTCTTTCTATATTAAATGCTTTATATGGCGTTCCTGAAAAGGAAGAACTTTCTCAAAGGTTATGGAATATAAAATTCTCAAATCCAGTTGGACTAGCTGCAGGTTTAGATAAAAATGCAATAGCAGTTCAAGGGTTTTCATCTATAGGTTTTGGCTTTATGGAGGTAGGTACAGTAACCCCTAAAGCACAACCTGGAAATGAACAGCCAAGATTATTTAGATTGCCGCAAGACGAAGCTTTGATTAATCGAATGGGTTTCAATAATGAAGGTGCAGATTCAATGGCACATCACTTACAAAAAGTGTATACTAAAAAAGTACCTATTGCGGTGAATATTGGGAAAAACAAAATAACACCAAATGAAGATGCTGTAAGGGATTATCAAGCCTGTATTAAGCGTTTGTATACCTATGGAGATTTTTTCGTTGTAAATATCAGTTCCCCAAATACCCCAAACTTAAGAGAACTGCAGCATGGTGATGAATTAAATCAATTGTTACAAGCTGTGATGGATGAGATGAAAGCACAACACGAAAAATATGGGAAAGATTCAAAGCCAGTTTTAGTAAAAATTGCTCCAGATTTAAGTGACCAAGAACTTGAAATGACAATTAAAAGTATTGTGAATCATCATATTTCTGGTGTGATCGCAACAAATACTACGGTGTCTCGTGAAGGTTTATCTCACCCTCATGCAAAAGAAACTGGGGGATTAAGTGGAAAAAATTTACTACATCCTTCTACTGAAATTATTCGTAAAATTTATAAAATATCTGAGGGTAAAATTCCAATCATTGGATCTGGAGGTATCTTCACAGCAGAAGATGCGTATGAGAAAATACGAGCGGGTGCAAGTTTGGTTGAAATTTACACGTCTTTAATATACAAAGGGCCTTCTGTTGTTCGTGAAATAAATGCCGGTTTATTAAATTTATTGAAAAGAGATGGATACAAGCATATATCTGAAGCAGTAGGCGCAGAACATAAATAATAATAAATATTTATCAAGATATACATGATGAAAACCTCCTCTTCTTTAAGAGGGAGATAACAGCCTGCGAATAAGAATTACATCCCTGCTTAAACTACCATGTCCATGTGGTAATAGCAGGATCAGTGCATCCGGCACTAGTCTAAAAAAAGTCACTTCCTGTGACTAACGATGCATCAGTACTTCCTGTACTAGTCTAATTTTCAGTTGTGAAAACCTACTGAAAATTAGATTCTCTTTATTGTTCAGACTGTTAATATGGGATAAATGGAGGTATCATATGGATGGAAGAGATTGGAGAAAGTTTTTATACCCTTATGAACAATCTGTGGATGAACTAAAAGTTAAATTTAAATCTTTACGAACAGAATTGAAACAATTAGATGAGTTTTCACCAATAGAATTTGTTACAGGCAGAGTGAAAAAAGTTTCTAGCATTTTAGAAAAAGCTAAAAAGCTGAATGTTTCTATGGATCACTTAGAAACGGGAATTGAGGATATTGCTGGTATTCGCATTATGTGTCAATTTGTAGAAGATATTGAGAGGGTTGTAGAGTTGATTCGTGAACGACAAGATATGGAAGTTGTCTACGAAAAAGACTATGTAAATAATAATAAACCTAGCGGATATCGAAGTTATCATGTTATTGTAGAATATCCTGTACAAACAGCTTTAGGTGTAAAACGGGTTTTAGCAGAAATTCAGATTCGAACGCTGGCTATGAACTTCTGGGCTACGATAGAGCATTCTCTAAATTATAAGTATAAAGAAAAACTTCCGAGAGAGGTTCTATCAAGACTGAAAAAAGCGGCTGAAGCTGCTTTTAAACTAGATGAAGAAATGTCCAGCATTCGGGATGAAATTGTGGATGCACAAAAAGATTTTGCTACTAAATCAGATCTTGTTTATAAAGTGCTAAGTGATATACAAGTCTTATTTTTCTATAGAAGAGTGAAAGAAGCTGCATCTTATCAACTGCGTTTCAATGAGATTTGGGAAGAAGAGGATTACCAAAGCATGTGGCTGCTTTCTGAAGAAATTCAACAAGCTCTGTCCTTAGCGAAAGGAGATCATCCTTAATAGTGAGTATTTACGATTCTTTATATGTTGAGTATGTATACTATTTTAATATTGATCGTGATTATTTTGAATGTCATGAAGTTTTAGAAGAACTGTGGTTAAATGAAGGCAGGTCTCCAATATATCAAGGACTATTACAAGTTGCTGTAGCTTTGCATCATTTCAGCAACAATAATATTACCGGTGGAGTTAAGTTGTTTACTCTCGCATTAGAAAAGCTGGAAGCGAATAGAAATCTTGCTGATGATCTTGGGATCGATTTAGATAAGTTAATTTATGATAGTACAGTTTATTTAAACAAACTGAAGCGATATAAAGATCATCCATTTCCATTTTACGATTTGGATATCAGAATCATAGATGCTGTTTTGGCTGAGGAGGTAAATGATCTTATTCAGAATCCACCTTCCAAGCATGATGAAGAGGACATGGATTGAAGTTAAACTGCATACATAAGTTTATATTAAAGGACTGTCTGAATTTTTATTCGGACGGTTTTTTTATAAGGATTTGAAAACAATCCGGGCTTTTGTTCAAAGAATAAATAAAGTCTCCCTCACATTAGTTTCATTGGAAGGGAGACTTAGCTTTATTTGTATTCAGTTAAAAACTGTGTATACATATTTGCAACTACATCATCAGCAATTCCGCCATGGATTAAATCTTTTTGTTGCCCATTTTCAAAATAAACTACAGTTGGTGTAGAATCAATGTAATCCCAGCCTTGTTCAAACTCCAACACATTGTACTGGAATAACTCTACACCAACCTCTTCAGCTATAGGGTTTAATAAAGGTGTAGTATATTGGCAATGTGGACATGTAGGTGAAAAGAAATATACAAAGAATCCTTCGCCACTATCCTTTTTTTGTTCAAATTCATCAGGTAGAATGATGTTTTGATAATTCTCATCTTTTAATTGTTTTTTTGTTTCTGAGTCTAAATTTTTAGCAGCAGTTTGGTACAGTCTTTCCGCATCTTCTTCGTACTTTGCATTCGCCTGGCTTTCAGATAGTTGATTTACAATAACAAATGCTACTATTAAAGCTATTGCAATAGATGAATAAATAATTAATTTCTTCATAAAACACCTCTATTTTAGTTTCGTAAAGTTACCACGATGAATATGCTGTAGACTCCCTCTTCTTCAAGGGGAAGATTACAGCATAATCTCCCTGATAAGGTCATCTAACTTTCAATGAGAGTTATAAAACTACCCCTGAAACCAAGATTCTCTTTATTATAATATAAAATTGCTGCGGAGTGAACGAGTTCCATAATATTCTCATAATGACTAAAAAGGATAAACATCTAATAAAATAGGGATAGTACGTGAATAAATTGGATAATCTATGATTGTTATGATGTATATTTTAGTTGGAGGCGATTCGTATGGTCGATGTGATGATTAGACCTGACATGAGAACAGCTAGTGGAGAAGTTAGTGATATCTTGCTGCATAACAAGTATGTTGGAACATGTTCGATAGTATTTCGTGAAGGAGAGCGAATTGCAGGAGCAATTCAGCTAGAAGAACAATCATTGGATCGATTTGAAAAAAATAGAGTAATGAATTATGTGAAAGGTTATATCCAATCCTTAATTGACGCTCTTAATGTAAATGAGTGTGATGTCATTGTTACTTATAGCGGTTATGATCATGTCATAGCAACAGAAGGTAATGTTGGCGAAATTGAAGAGTTCATGGATGTAGATGAAGAGTATGAATATGGAAATGAGCAAGATCCAACCATGAACTTTCAAGAAGAAGAGATTGAGGATTCACAAGAATATGAATTGATGATTGTAGGAGAAAGAAAAAATGAAGTAGAATACCATATTTATAACGAACGTCATGAATGGGTCGCTGAAGCGTTTATGAGTATATTTGGAACAGATGTAGAAGGCGAAGTAAACTGGTTGATTGATCCAGATGAAATGCAGATCAATATAGTGACAGAATTGATTGTTTCTGATTTTGACGAGGATGAAATGGATACATTTGTGATTGACATGACTTATCGTGATCAACTTCTGGAGACGATTGAATTAACACATGAGGAACTGCTTCAAGAGGATGATTATGTATTGGATTCAAGCAATGGTGATTTTAACATTGTATTGGCAAGAGATGATGATGAAATATTAACGTATGACATATACAAGTCAATTCATCAAGGGGAGTTGCCATTCGGAAGAGCGACCATTGACATTAGTGAGCCAGAAGTGGTTGGTTCAATTGATGTAAATGATCCAGGTGCTCCAGAAGACAGGGAACAAATCGCTGCTTCATTGATGAGGGAAATTGAAAAGGTTTGCGAATACTATAGCTTTAACATCACTATGATGTATCAAAATAAACCGGTTGATGAAATTAGACTGGAAAATGACCAGATTCATTAAGAATAAACATTAATCCCAGAAGCTCACTTATGTCCACTCATAGGTGAGTTTTTTCAAATTTTATTAATTAAAGATGAAATTATTACCGGTATTCATCATTAATTTCATATGATACTCTAAAAAAAACCAACAATTTCTTTTATTTAAGGAGAAATTACATATATGATTGAATGGATTCTAGTTGTAATGATCATTTTATCTCTATGCACTAGTGTACTCTATGATAAGAAATTTTCTTTTATTTATGTTATATTATTACCTTTGGTTCTCTTGGCATTTTATTTTTCTGATTTTGAGATAGTAACGACATTATTGTTTTTTATTTTTGGCTTCATAGGAATCTTCGCAGCTTTGGTTAAATTATCTTCATCTGATGATAAGAAGCTAAATAAGTACGCGCCGTCTTTATTGCCTCTATTCATATTCTCCATCATTGTATGTTTTGCATTATGGGACAACTATTCAACAGTTATAGATCCAATGTATTGGAGTGACGGTGGCATTGGTATGTCCAATAGATTAGCTTATGGTTTTATTGGAGATAACTCTTGGTCCATTGAAAAGTATAAAAATGCTTTTGAGTTATCCATGTACATCTCTTTTAGTTTATTTGTTTTTTATATTATACTTTTCATCATAGATCAAAAAAGAATAAGAAGAGCGAGTAGATTTTTCTCTAAAAAGAATTAAATGATAAAAAAGTTACAGGTTGTTAAAATCATGTTATGATATAATATGTTTGAATTTTTATGATAAGGGATGAAAGTCATGAGTTACGAGATACCTAAAAAGGTACAGCAATTGGGAGCAGACATTCAAAAAGAGCATTTAAAATACCATACTAAAAAAGTACTGGTTTCTAAAGAGTTTACTTTTGATAGCGCTCATCATTTACATTGTTATGAAGGAAAGTGTCAAAGTCTGCACGGGCATACATATCGACTTCAGGTCATCATGTTAGGTGAGACAGATGAAAGAGGTATTGTCATAGATTTTACAGATATTAAAAAAATAACGAAAGAAAAAGTAATAGATAAATTAGATCATAAATATTTAAATGAAGTGCTGCCGCTTATGAATACAACAGCGGAAAATATGGTCGTATGGATTTATGATCAAATTAAAGAAGCACTGCTTAGTGAAGGATGGTCACCTAAAGTGGTCTTAGAAGAAATTCGTCTTTGGGAAACACCAACCAGCTTTGCATCTGTAACACGAGCACTGATGGAGGAATGAGCATGAAGGATATTAAACTTCCAATGGTTGAAATTTTTGAGACGGTCGAAGGAGAGGGAACTGGAGCAGGTTTTCCTACCATATTTGTCCGTCTTTTTGGTTGTAATTTAAGATGTACTTGGTGTGATACTCCTTACAGCTATCCACCTGAGAAGGCTGAGAAAGTGATGAGTATTGAAGAAATTGTAAGTGAAGTACGCTCCTATTCCTCACAACATATATGTTTGACAGGTGGAGAGCCGTTGTTATACGGAGATCATTCATTAAAACTGATAGAACAATTAGTGGAAATTGAGCATATTAAAGATATTCATATTGAAACAAATGGAGCAATTGACTTAAAACCATTTATTAATCAGATATCATCCCCAAAAGTAAGATATGTGATGGATTATAAACTGCCTGATTCTGGGGAAATGGATAAAATGATTATAGAAAATCTTGAGTTTCTTCGTAAGCAAGACGAATTAAAATTTGTGATTGGAAACGAGAAGGATTTTTTTACAGCCAAGCAATTACTGGAAACGAATGAAACAGAAGCATTACCACTGTTCAGTCCCGTTTGGGAAACGATGCCTCCACAAAAATTGGTGGAGATGATGTTGGAACATCAATGTTCTCATATTAAACTTAATTTGCAATTGCATAAAATCATATGGGATCCTGCAGCCAGAGGAGTTTAGGATTCAACGGTGAAAAGAATTGATGAAAATGACGAGGTGTAATAATGAAGAAAAAAGCGGTTATTATTTTAAGTGGTGGTTTAGACAGCACGACTTGTATGGGAATTGCAAAGGATCAGGGATATGACTTGTATCCCATCACTTTTGATTATGGACAAAGACACCGCATTGAAATAGAGAAATCCATAGAAGTAGCAGATTATTATGGTGTAAAAGACAGACAGAAAATCATATCCCTATCGTTTTTAAGAGAATTTGGAGGAAGTGCATTAACAGATGATAATTTAGAAGTACCTGATGTTGTGTCATCAAATGCAGAAAATGAGGAACCTTCTGATATCCCTATTACTTATGTTCCAGGACGGAATTTACTGTTTTTATCTATAGCAACCTCGTATGCCGAGGTTTTAAAAGCTGATGCAATATTTATAGGCGTAAATGCACTGGATTATAGCGGATATCCTGATTGCAGACCTGAATTCATAGGCAAAATGGAAGAGGTCATTTCTTTAGGAACAAAAATTGGTGTAGAAGGTGAAACGGTTAAAATTGAAACTCCACTTATTCATTGGAGTAAAGCGGAGATTATAAAAGAGGGTTTAAATATCGATGTTCCTTATCATTTAACAACTTCTTGTTATAATGGAGAAGAAGAAGCTTGCGGTACATGTGATAGCTGTCGATTACGTTTAAAAGGATTTGAAGAAGCAGGATCTAAAGATCCGATCGTGTATTCAGTTTAATATTGATTAATTTAGAGTTAAAAAGAAAATAAGGGTAAAAATTAGCCTTATTGACTCCATTTCTTTTTACACAATTATACGGAATTTACCAAATGGAGGAAAATGAAGGTCTTATTTCGTTGATTTTACGTAGAAATCTTAAAAATCAACTGAATAAGACTAACAATTTCCTCTATTTTTTGATTTACATAATACATTGTTGTATTACGACCATCAATTTCCCTTATTTTAAATAGTTCTTATAAATAATGACTCTATTTTTTCAAACAAGTAAGCATTTAAGAGAATATGAAAGTTATATGAACAAAATGAGGGAATAATCCGCTTACATGGTAGTTTCATAGAATAGATCATTATAAGAAATGTGTGTATAATTTGTACTTGTGAAAATCGGGTGACATTCGTTTGGCGAAAGTCAGAAACTAACAAATATAAGCAGAAAAGAGGGAGATATTTGAACTTACAACAAACATGGAGAGACTCTTGGTTTGGCAATGTCCGAGGAGACGTTTTATCGGGCATAACAGTAGCTTTAGCATTAATACCTGAGGCGATTGCCTTTTCTATTATTGCTGGTGTTGATCCGATGGTAGGATTATATGCATCATTTTGTATTGCAGTAGTTATTGCATTCGTAGGTGGAAGACCTGGTATGATTTCAGCTGCAACAGGTGCTATGGCTTTATTAATGGTTACTTTAGTTGCAGAACATGGACTACAGTATTTATTAGCGGCAACGGTATTAACCGGAATCATTCAATTTCTAATGGGAGTGTTTAAGTTAGGTCGTTTTATTACCTTTATTCCCCAATCAGTAGTCATTGGTTTTGTGAATGCTTTGGCGATATTAATATTTATGGCTCAACTTACACATTTTGATGGAGAATCATGGCAAATGTACGCTATTGTAGCAGGTACTTTAGCTATTATTTATATTTTGCCGAGATTTACAAAAGCTATACCATCCGCGTTAGTGGCAATTATTGCGATGTCCATTGTAGTCATATTCAGTGGATTAGAAATGAGAACAGTCGGTGATATGGGGGAAATTACATCTGCACTGCCATTTTTCCTAATTCCTCAAATTCCATTTAACATAGAAACATTAATGATTATTCTTCCTTATTCTTTTACATTAGCGCTTGTTGGAGTCTTGGAATCATTATTAACTGCAACGATAGTTGATGAAATGACGGAAACAAAAAGTGATAAAAATAAAGAAATTAGAGGGCAAGGTATGGCTAACTTTATCACAGGTTTTTTTGGTGGTATGGCTGGTTGCGCAATGATTGGTCAGTCTGTCATCAATGTTAAATCTGGAGGAAGAGGTAGATTGTCCGCATTGGTAGCAGGTGTTTTCTTATTGTTTTTAATTTTGGTACTTGGTGATGTAGTTGCAATGATCCCAATGGCAGCATTGGTAGGTGTCATGATCATGGTTTCCATTGGTACATTTGATTGGCAGTCATTGAGGGAATTAAATAAAATTCCTCGCAGTGACGCAGTAGTGATGGTAGCAACTGTGGCTATTGTTGTAGCTACTCATGATCTTGCCAAAGGAGTTATTGCAGGGGTCATTTTAAGTGCACTGAACTTCGGCTGGCGTATGAGCAAGATCAAAACTAGAGAAGCCGTCCAAGGCAATACAAAAAGATATACAGTGAGTGGACAGTTGTTTTTTGGAACGATGACTCACTTTATTGATTTGTTTGATGTGAACAATGATCCAGATCACATTGTGATTGACTTTAGTCAGTCTCATGTTTGGGATCATTCAGCAGTAACAGCGATCTCAAAAGTGATTATAAAATATCAGCAATTAGACAAAAAGGTTTCGATTGAAGGATTAAATGAAGAGAGTAAGGCGCTAATTGAACAGATTGGACTTGGTGTAACATCAGGCCATTAAAAATAAATAATAACTTTGAAACTTAAAAAACAACCATATCATTGGATTATGGTTGTTTTTTTATTCTCATGAAGCAAATTTCATCTTGTGGTTGTCCAAATTATTTTACAATCATCACTGGACAATGAGCATCATGTGCAACTTGATGACTAACACTACCTAATAACATTTCTCCTAGTGCATTTAAACCACGACTTCCGATGATGATGAGATCATAATTCTTCTTTTCAGCATATTCAACAATTTCATGAGAAGCATCACCCAAAGCGACCTCAAATTGATAATCTACTCCTTTTCCTTTAAACTTTTCCTCTACTGAATGGAGAATATGATGTGCTTCTTCCTTTAAAATAGATTTCACATCAAAATTGGACTGAAGTAATTTTGCTCGTGAGGGTGCCTTAGAGACTACATGCAAAATAGTAACGGATGCATTTGAAAGCTCTTTCACTAAATCAATCGCTTTGTCTGCGGCACGTTGAGCATGCTCTGAACCATCGATAGCTAGCATAATTTTATTAAACATAAATAATGTCACCTTTTTTATTTGATGGTCTAATTATACATAATCCCTAATGTCTTTACCATAAATTTCAAATTATAGTCAAATAAAATTCATAGATGAGCTCAATGGAAGTTGACTTCTATAAATGTGCTATTTTATCAATTACATTCGTCCAAGCAACAATATGTTAATGATCATATTATAGATTACGAAAGAGGGATGATATATTATTCTTTCCTATGTCACTACTAGGAGGCGCATAGTATGTATTCTAAATATATAATATACATCGATCCCGATCAGAAGAGGGATGGAGTTTATATGAATCAGACAACGTTGAGAAATATGAAATTAAAAAATAATTGGTTAGATTTTCATTATGGACAGTTTTATTCGAAATTGATGATAAAAATAAATGATGTATTGAAGGATGGAATCATATCTATTCCACAGCAGATTTCAGACCAAATTATAATTCCAGATTTACCCTATGAATATCAATATAGTCAAAATAAATTAAGATTAGGTCCTATTATCGGCTGTATGATTTTAAAAAAATATTATAAAAATCCACATTCGCAAATACAAAGGTTTTCAAATTACAACAAAATAAAAGGTTTAATTTTTTTGTTTACGTATAGTCAAATGGATCATAAAAATAGTGTGATTTCAGGATACTATTATAATCCAAAAACAAATAGCTTCGTTAAAGGCTTCTTCCCTTATCCAGATGTGATTTTTAATCGATCCCATATCAGTTTAAATAAATATAATATATTAAAAGAAGAAATAGGAAATCGAGTGTTTAACTATCCTTACAAAACAGGTAGTAAATTGAAATTTTGGAACGAGATGCGTTCTGACAAGAACCTGCAAAAGCATTTACCTGTAACCCAATCCTATACTGGGATTGTTAGTGTGATAAAAATGTTAGATAAGTATAGCGCTATCTATATGAAACCAACCGATTTATATGGCGGGAAAGGTATAATCTATATGAAAAAAGAGGAGGGTAGGTTTATATTAATCACAGGTGAAAATATACGTGCGGAAACGAGTTCACATAAAAAGTTAAAATCTATCATTGATAAACAAAAGATAGAAAATAATGCTTATATTCTACAACAAGCTATTGAATTTAATTCAGAGAACTGCAAAGTTGATTTTCGTGCTTATTTACAAAAAAATGGATTTGGCAGATGGAATTTAACCGGATTAGAAGCTAGGATAGCAAAAAGAGATAGCATAATCACGAATTACCATGGTCGTGAGAAAGTCGAGGGGGGAGATGAAGCCCTTCTTAAAAGATTTAAAATTACAAGTGAAAAAGTCTCATTGAAAAAAAATGAAATTTTAAAAATTGGAAGGGCATTTTTAAATAAGATGGAAACAGATCATCCTAATTATCATCTTGGTGATGTAGCGATTGATTTAGTAGTAGACGTAAACCTTAATATATGGGTTTTAGAAGTACAAATTAACTATGGTGCTGAAAGAAAATTAAGTGGTGACAAAGACGATCGCAGGGTAATCCCTCAAATTTTTCCAACTCCTTTCACATATGCGAAGTCTTTAGCTGGTTTTCATGATAAATAGGTTGTAAAAGTTGATAAAATAATCTCAAATAAAATGTGCATTTATAATAATTACATTCGTCCAATCAAGAATTTGTAGCACACCATAGTATAGAATATGGAAGGTGTCAATGTGTATTCTTCCCTTAATTAATACAGGAGGTTTGTAACATGGGTTATACGTATTCCATTCAAATCAATTCTCGTCAGAAGATGGATGAAGTTTATATGAATTCATTTACAATGAACAAATTGAACATAAAACATCATTCGATCCAATTTTGTTACGGACAACATCGTTCCAAGCTGATGATTAACATAAATAATCATTTGAAAGATGGACACATCTCCATTCCACAGCAAATTTCAGAGCAAATTATCATTCCTAGAGTACCCTATGACTATCAAATAAATCAGAATGAATTACGTTTAGGACCTGTTATTGGTTATATGGTTTTAAAAAGAACCTTTGCTTCTCCTCAAAATAGGGTGCCACGTTTTGTACACTATGATCAATTTAAAGGAGTTGTTTTTCTTTTTACTAGCACGAATATGGATAAAGAAAGTTTCAACCTTCCAGGTTATTATTATGACCCGGTAAGAAAAAGGTTTATGGAGGGGGTTTTCCCATATCCAGATGCCATTTATACTCGATCAAATGTTAAATTTGAAAATTATAAACACCTGAGAGAAAAAATAGGGGATAGAATTTTTAATTATCCATATCGAGCTGATAACAAACGAAAGTTTTGGAAAAAAATGAGTGCGGATCCAAATATAAAACAACATCTGCCTTTTACTCAACCTTATATGGGAATTGATAGTGTGTTACAAATGTTAAAAGAGTATGGTTCTGTTTATCTTAAACCAATTAATTTAAATCGAGGCAAAGGCATATTTCAAATCATAAAAGAAAATGAGCGATATATTTTAATGACAAGAAAAAATGAGCGATTTGAAACTAGATCTATAGAAAAATTAAATTCAATGGTTACAAAACATATGATTCAAGATAAGTCTTATATTATACAACAGACAGTGGAATTTAAATCCGGATTGAACAGGATTGACTTTCGAGCATATATACAAAAAGATGAATCCTTAAAGTGGAATCTGTCAGGTATGGAAGCCAGAATCGCAAAAAAAGGAAGCATAATTACAAATATGACTCATCGAATGATGGTAGAGATGGGGGATCATGCTTTTAAAAAACACTTTCAATTAACACAAGATGAAATTATTCAAATTAAAAATAAGATTTTGCAAATCGGAGCAAAAATTTTAAACGAAATAGAAAATTCAAACCGTAATTATCACCTTGGTGATGCAGCGATAGATTTAGTTGTGGACTCTGATCTTAAGATCTGGATTCTAGAAGTGCAAATGAACTATGGTGCAGAAGTAAAAAGAGGAGGGCATATATCTGAAAGTAAAATATTCCCATATATCCTCCAAACTCCTTTTTTTTATGCAAAGGCGTTAGCAGGTTTTGGTGAAAGTAATGATACTAAATGAGAGGAGAGCTATAAATGAGCAGCATAAGAGTATTATCGAAAGATGATAAATATACTATTATAATGAATCCTCATCAGACAATGGGTAAAGCATATATGAATTTATCTACATTTAAAAAAAGTAATTTCGGAAATAGATGGATGTATTTGCACTTTGGACAACATCATTCAAAAATAACGATTAAAATAAATAATAGATTAAAGAATGGAACCATATCCATTCCACAACAAATATCAAACCAATTCTCTATACCAGATTTAACGTATGAATATCAACTGAGTCATAATATATTACGTTTAGGGCCAGTAATTGGGCACATGATTTTAGAAAGGTCTTATGAAAACTTAAGTCATAATCAAACAAAATTATCTCGTTTCACTAATTATGATCAAATCAAGGGGGTAATTTATCTTTTTACTAGTAACACAATGGATCAAGAAAATCTAACCATAACAGGCTATTACTATAATCCTGACACAAAAACTTTTGAGAAGGGTGTTTTTCCTTACCCGGATGCAGTGTACAACCGGTCCTATGTAAGTTTGGAAAAATATCAATTTCTTAAAGAGAAAATCGGGGATAAAATTTTTAATTATCCGTATCGATCTAATAAACTTAAATTCTGGAAGGAAATGAGTAAAGACTCCGATATAAAACAATATTTACCCGACACTCGATCTGATACGGGAATCAGTAATGTATTAAAGATGTTAAATGATTATGGTTCTATTTATATTAAACCTATTAGTTTGGCGGGTGGTAAAGGTATTCTGAAAGTAACTAAAGCAACTAATAAACATATATTAGAAACAAGAGAAAACGAACGTTGGGAAATTCAATCGATTAAAGAATTAGATTTTCTTATTAGACAAAATATGATAGAAAATAAAACATATATTTTACAGCAGACGATTTATTTTAAGTCTGGAAAACGTAAGGTGGATTTTCGAGCTTATTTCCAAAAAGATGAATCTACTCAATGGAAATTATCTGGGGTAGAAGCTAAAATCGCAAAAAAGGGAAGTATTATAACAAATTCTAAAAATCGTAAGGTCATGGAAACAGGAGAGCAAGCATTACTGGAAAGATATAACTTAACAAAGAATGAAGCAGCTGCCAAATTAAATGAAATTTTTAAAGTAGGAAAAAAAGTGCTATCACGAATGGAAAATTCAAATTCAAATTATCATCTTGGTGATGTTGCAATGGATATTATTTTGGATGGAGACCTCAAAATCTGGATTTTGGAATTGCAAATAGATTATGCCGCAGAAAAGAAGATAAATAGGTCAAAAGGGGAACGTGCAGTCCTTCCGTTTATTCTTTCAACACCGCTAACCTATGCAAAAACCTTAGCAGGGTTTAATCATAAGCGAGAATCGTTATAATGAGCAAAACGATAGGGATATTGGGAGGAATGGGACCACTAGCTACCATTGATTTATATAAAAAAATAGTGATGAATACTCCAGTTCAAAAAGATCAAGATCATTTACAAATTATTATATATAATAATCCAAAAATCCCTTCTAGAATGGAAGCTTTACGTCCAAATGGAGAAAGTCCTTTACCAGAACTCATCCAATCTGCTGTCACTTTGCAAAATGCTGGTGCTGATTTTATTGTCATGCCATGCCATTCAGCTCATTACTGGATTCATGAAATTAGCTCAGCCATTCACATTCCTTTTTACAACATGATACAAACAGTGATTGAATATATGGATCGATATATGGTGAAAAAAGAAGGGGAGAAGGTTTTATTGCTTGCCACAGAAACAACAATTGATAGTAGAATGTATCAAAGATCATTTCATAACAATAGGATTAAGTTAATTTTGCCTCAACGATCAACAGAGCAAAAAAACATTAACAAATTGATATTGGAATGTAAAAAAGGGTGTATGTCCAATAATAAATATTTAAACGATATTGGCAAGATAATAGAGCGTTACGAGTTGGAAGGTATGAATTCGATTATTGGTGCTTGTACTGAAATTCCTTTGATTTTTCCATTTTTAAAAACGAGTGTAGAATTAATAGATCCTACATTGCTGCTAGCGAAAAAAACCATAGACATTGCAACAAAAAATCTTTGAATGAATATAGTAGGCTTTCATACAGGTGGAGCATCGCCTCCATCTGATTTTAAGATAAGTAACCTTTAATATTTCATTTCTCTATTATGAGTTTTTGTGAACTGGAACCATTTTTTGAATTTTAATACATATTTGTTTTTACTTAGGTTTTTTAGGGTTGACTGCTGCATCTGTTTGTTTTCTTTTTGAAGTGAGGTTAAAGCCTGTCTCCTGTATTTCGACTCGAATAACATAAAGAATCAGCCTCCTTAGTTACGACACATATGTAAACGCTTTCTAAGTAACCTTTAAATTATTTTAGTTGATTTTATAAAAAATGTAAAGTGAAAATAAATGATGTAAGAACATATATTCTTTATTTGTGTTAAAATGAGATAGGAAAGAGAATGCAGTAAGAACGGTTTCCATTTTTTACAATATAATATAAAGAAGGTCAGTTTTTAAATTTTTGTTATTTGAAAACTGCTGAAAACATAACGGGAGGATCATTTGATGAAAATATTGCAAGCGATGTTTTTTCCTCCAGAACAACCTGGCGGAGTTTCATCGATGGTTCCTTACATTCAAGAGAATTTCAAAAAAATAGGCTGGGACATGGAGATTTTTTATTTGCCAAAGCGAATTCGATGTAAGGGATCTGAAGAGATAGAATTTGCTACATTTGATTGGGAAAAATATAAAGAAAATGAAATTGTAGAAAAATACATTCAGACGATAAAAGATTATACTTGGTGGACGAAATTAAGGTTGCAACAGACCTATGATGTCATACATGCACACCATCCGATTGCAGGTTTAGTAATGAAGAAATTATTTCCTGATACACCTGTAATTATAACGATACATTCAAGTTATGAAAATGAACTTTTATTAAATCATAAAATTAAAGCCAGTGATTTATCTCATGCGTTTTTAACATCTATATATCGTGAATTGGAATTTCATTTAGATGGCATTATTACAGTATCTAAATCATTTAAAGCTTATTTATCAAAATATGTTGAAAATGAAGAAAGTATTCAAGTTATATATAATGGTTACGATTTTGACCGTTTTCGACCCATTACACATGATAATCACATACCACAAATCATATCATTATGTCGTTTAGTTCCTGCAAAAGGGTTAGATATTTTACTATCGGCTTGTGCGGAGTTGAAAAAAAGAGGTCACAACTTTGTATTGCATATTATTGGCGATGGACCCATAAGAGAAGAGTTAGAGCAAAAAGCAAAAGAAAAAGACGTTTACGAAGAAATTATTTTTTACGGTTATATGCTTCATCCAGAAGAATTTATTCCGTTTTATGATATTTTTGTTCTTCCCTCCAGAGCAGAAGCTTTTGGTTCTGTTTTTGCAGAAGCAGCGCTGTCTCAGCTTGCATTAGTAGGAACAAATATTGGCGGAATTGCAGAACAGATAGATCATGGGAAAAATGGATTATTAGTACCTGTAGATGATGTGCCAGCATTAACAAATGCTTTGGAAGAGTTGGTCGTCTCACCAAACTATAGAGTTGAATTAGCAAGAAATGCTTGGGAGAAAGCAAAAAGTGAATATTCTATATCCAGAGTAATCAATCAGTTAAAAATGATTTATCAAAACAATGTTCAGTACTAAAGGCGGAGGATTAATTTGAGGTCATTTCGTTTTATACATGCGGCAGATTTACATTTGGACAGTCCATTTCGAGGGTACATGTCTATCCCATCTGCCGAAATTACATCCTGTATTAAAGAGTCTACTTTTACAGCGTTTCGTTCTTTAGTAGATTTAGCGATTAGAGAAGAAGTCCAGTTTGTAGTTTTGAGTGGGGATATATACGACTTATCAGATCGGTCATTACGCGCACAAATTCGTTTCCAGAGAGAAATGTTAAGGTTGGGGCAATATAACATTCAAGTATTTATCATTCATGGCAATCATGACCCAGAGGATGGCAACAGAGCAGATCTGAAATGGCCTGCCCATGTTCACTTCTTTTCCTCTAAACAAGCAGATATGATCCCTGTTTATGATTCAAATGGAAATGAGCTTGCACATATATATGGAATATCTTATCCAACAAAATCAGTAAAAAATAGTTTGATCCCTAAATTTAAAATCATAGATTCAAATCAATATAACATTGCTTTATTACATACAAATTTAGACAGCAATCCATCGCATGACAATTATGCCCCCTCTCGAAAAGAAGATATGTTGAAGTTAAATGTGAATTATTGGGCATTAGGTCACATTCATACTAGACAAATCGTACATGAATATCCACATATTGTTTACCCAGGGAATATACAAGGAAGAAGCATTCGAGAGTTAGGAGAGAGGGGTTGTTATCTTGTCGAAGTAGATGAAACCAAATCAACACAGCTTACATTTTATGCTTTGGATGCAGTACGATGGTTTCATAAAAGAATAAATATTAGTCATTTAATAAATGAGCAAGAACTGAAAGATGCCATAGAGCTTGGGTTGAAAGAGATCGAGGAAGAAATGGGTGATAGAGCATCCGTTGTTCGATTTACATTTGAAGGTCGAGGTCCTTTGCATTACTTGTTAAATGAAGAAATCAACGTTAAGGAACTATTGTTAGAATACAATGAAAACACCTTGCAATGGTTAAATGATGAACAAACTTTTACGTGGATTGAGAGTTTGAAAATCAATACAAGTCCTGATATTTCCAAGGAACAATTTATGAATGAATCTCATTATTTGAGTGATTTAATCCGTATTTCGCAACATTTATCAAATGATATGGATCAACTCCAGACCTTTGGGGATGAGGCACTTTCTTCTTTAAAATCTCATCTTAAAGCAGGCAAATACATACGTGATATGAATTCAGAAAAACAGCTGTTAGAGTGGCTGGAAAATGCAGAAGAGCTTGCTCTTCATCTACTGGTAGAACAGGAGAAATAGGTTATGAGAATAAATCACTTGGAAATCAATGGATTTGGAATATTGAATCACTTGAAATTTGAATTAAAACAACCTGTGACACTTTTTTATGGACATAATGAAGCTGGAAAAAGCACATTAATGAGTTTCATACGAAATATGTTGTTTGGATTCCCCAAAAGAACTCACTTGCAGCAAAGGTACGAGCCTGTATATGGAGGACTTCATGGAGGATTAGTAACTTTGTTGGATGAGGATGGAGAACAACTTCGTATTGAAAGAATTCAAGGTAAAGGGAGTACCTTTATTGCAGGTGATGGTTCTATCATGAATGAAGCAGAGTTTCAGCAGCGATTAGGTGGTATTTCACAGCAATTTTTTAATGATTTGTTTGCTTTTAGTTTGTCTGAATTACAGGAAATACGTACATTGCAATCAGATGAAATGAGCAGTTATTTATATAATTCTGGTATGGGTATTCATGCAAATCGAATTATGGAAGCTGAAAAGAAACTAATCAGTGGGATGGAAAAACTTTTTAAACCCCGTGGCAAAAATCAGATGATCATCAATCAAATAAAATCAATGGAAACGATTAGTAATAAATTACGTGCTAATAGAGGGGATATAGAAAAGTATAATCATATACAACAACATTTGTCCCAAGTTAACGAACAAATAGATGTTTTGGAGCAATCTATAAAAAACAAAAAAGAGCAAATAAATTGGTATGAGCTTTGTTTAAAAGTAAAGGAGCCTTTCAATCGAAAAGAAAAAATTCATGAGGAATTACATGACCTACCACAATTTGAGGGGTTTCCGAAAGATGCAGCTTCTAAATATGACAAGCTTATGGTTGAACAAGATCGGTTGAAGCTAGAATTGAATCAGTTAATGAAAAAAAGAGATCATGTAAAAAAAGAACTTAGTCCTATCATTGTCGAATTAGAATTAATCACCATATTGCCTCAGCTAGATCAGTTAAATGAGCAATTAGGAATATATGAAAATACAAAAACCACTATGATTGAAGTGAAAACAGAAACAAAACAGTTGAATGAAACACTTCAAATTAAATTACGAAAAGTAAATGAAAGCTGGACTATGGATCAACTAAAATCATTTTCAACAAGTGTTGCAAGTCGTGAAAAGGTGGAACGTTTCAAACAGTCGTTTGATGAAATTAACAAAGAAAAAGAAAAAGTTCAGTATGAGTTTGGGGAGTTAGCTCAAAAGATAGAAGCAGAAAAACAGCTGATAGAAAAATTGAAACTGTTAAATACCCCTTTAATGAAAAGAAAAAATGATTTAGTTATTCAAATGAACTTGAATAACACAGAACAGTTGAATACAATTGTCGCTAACTTAAAAACTGAACTGAATCAACTTCAGCTTATAAAAAAAGAATACCGGTTTGATAAAACTAGAATAATGGACTTGCAGCAGCATATGAATCTTATCAATACAATGAAAGATGGACAGAAAAATAAAGGTGCTGCATGGGTTCTACTTACTTTAAACCTTGTTGTTCCATCCCTGTTTTATTTTTTTGATCAGATGTCTTTTGTATGGATTAGTTTTATCAGTATACTGGGGCTTCAGGTTATGTTCTATGTAATTTCGAAAAATAGCAAAGAAAACAAGTCTTTAAGTGACTCTATAATTAAACATCAAACAGCTATAGCTGAACTTGAAACCCATATGAAACAAAAGGACGAGATGTATAAAACATCATTACAAACCTGTAATAAACTTCAAGCAAAGCTGTTTTCTCAGAACGAAGTTGCTAGCTCATTAGAAATAACAGATATAAATAGTGAGCACGATACTCATCATTTAAATGAAATGTTAATCAATATAGAGCAAATTGTGAAAGAACTTGAGCAAATGGATCGTCAATTGAAACAAACAGAAACTGAAATTGAACATCTATTAAGCAACTTAAGTTTACTAAGATCAAGGAGTATTGAAAAAAAAGAGGGAATGAATTTAAAGAATCATCAATTTATGAAGTTGTTGAACACATGGAAAAAATGGTTAAATGATGTTGAATTATCAACAGACCTAAGTCCTGTATCCGTTTTAGATCTTTTTCAACAAGTCGATCAAGCGATGATGATTGTAACACAAATTGAGAAAAATATGACTAAAATAAACATGATGGAAAACAAAATAGTTCGTTTTGAGAAAGAAGTTGCAAACTATATTCCGAACATGGATCAAAATGAAATAGTACAAGCTTTAAAATGGCAGAGATCGAAGGCGATTTTACAAGTTCAAAAAAAAGAGGAACGAGATAATATTGAGGCAAACCTTGATGAAATATTAGAAGAAGTTGAGCGAACTGAAAAGAGGATAGAACTCATTGAGGTAAAAATACAGCGATTATGGAAAGAAGCTCAAGCCTCTGATGAAGCATCATTTCTAACTAATGTATATGATGATAATAAAAGAATACAATTGGAGCATGAACTACATCAAATTCAGTACTCACTTCAGGATTGGGTAGGGGAAAAGAAAATAGAAAAGTTAGAAACATATTTAAAAGAGAATCAGCCAAAAGAGTCCATCTATAATCAGCTCGAGGAGTTATCATATCATCTTTCTACTGAGGAGAGTCTTTTGAATGATTTAAGAGATCAAAAAGGGAGGAAGAGCGGGGAACTTGAAAAATTGGAGTCAGATATGAACCATGCAGAATATTTACTTGCTTATGAAGGAGAAGAAACAAAGATAAAGGAATTATCTAGTCAATGGGCAACTCATTCATTTGCTTTACACTTAATAAAAATGGCAAAGAAAAAATATGAAGAAGAACGCCAGCCCGGTGTGCTTATGAAAGCTTCAACCTATTTAGAAAAAATGACAAACGGTGCATTTCGAAGGGTGATGGTTCCATTTGGTGAAAAGCAAATGATTGTTGAGAGAGCAAACGGCTCTCAATTAGAAACTTCTTTTTTGAGCAGAGGGACGGCAGAACTGTTATATTTAGCGATGCGATTTGCGCTTGCTGAGGAGTTTGGTGAAAAGGTGAACCTTCCTTTTATTATGGATGATATCTTTGTCAACTTTGATGCAACAAGACTCCAAAGTACTTTAAATGTTTTAAAAGAGGTTGCAGAAAATCACCAACTTATATTATTTACTTGTCACGAGCATGTTCAACAGGCGATGAAAGATATGTTTCCGCAGATTGAAAACATAGATTTGAACTACTATCATTCATAAATCATCTTTATCGTCATACCACCGTCTATAATGAGATTCTGACCAGTAATAAAGCCTGTCTCATCTCCTGCCAGGAACAAGCAGGCAGCTGCAATATCCTCTGGTTTTCCAACTCTTCCTGCTGGATGTTGAAGGCGATCTCTTTCTGTATGGGAAGGTTCTTCAGCATCCACTGAATATAACCAGTTTTGAATTTCAATCCATCCTGGGCTAATCGCATTTACTCGAATACCATATTCCCCCAAACTAACCGCCATCGCATGTGTAAGAGCTAAAATTCCGCCTTTTGATGCTGAATATGCCTCTGTGTTTTTCTCTGACATTAGCGCACGTGTAGATGAAATGTTAATAATCACTCCATTTTTTTTGCGTATCATCCGTTTAGCAAATTGTTGTGAACAAATAAAAGTGCCACGTAAGTTCACTGATAATACTCGGTCAAAATCTTCAAGAGAAGATTCTAACATGGGTGCATTTTTTGCAGTTCCTGCATTATTAATCAGGACATCAGCGGCGCCCATATCTTGAGTGGTTAAACTCACCCACTTTACAACATCCTTTTCTTCAGAAATATCAGTAGGTACGAACATGGCTTTGCCACCTAATTGATTAATCATGCGGATAACCTCAATACCTGCTTTTTTGTTTGTGTCCGCTATTGAAATGTGATATCCTTTTTTTGCAAATGCTATGGCAAGTGCTCTTCCTATTCCTTGTGCGCCTCCTGTTATTGCTGCTATTTTAGGCATTATTCCACCTCACTTTGTAACATTTCAGGATACATATTGTGGGTATTATAACAAAGATTTTTGCTTATGAAAATGTTGAGCCTAAATTTTTTTCATACTTGTGGTTTAGTTTTCATTATCATCCATAACCAACCTAAACTCAAAAATCCGAATAATGGATATAAAGTAGATAATAAAGTGCTAAATCCAATTTGACTAATAAAATAACCTATAATTAAAATGGCAATCATAATTTTTTGATGATGCAATGAGGTTCTTTGTTTAATTTGTAGCGTAAGGCCATATATGTTTGCAATAAAAGTAGTAAATATTTCAGCATAGATGACTAGTAAAAATAAAAATTGGATTGCTTTTCCTAAATCAACGATCAGCATCCCCATAGGAATTTCAAATTGAGTAATACCTGGCATTTGTGCGGATAAGGCAAAATGGCCTGCTAATAGCATCAAACCTATTCCCAATCCTCCAACAATACCTCCCCAATAAACTATTTTTTTATCTTTAATTTGTGATCCGATAGGAACTAAAACGGCTTGGGCTAAAGATAAATTAAAACCAATATATAAAAAAGGAGAAAGCCATACTCTGAGTGGATTGGGTTCAGCTGTACGATGGAGCCAATTCCCTGCATTTGGAGATTGTATAGTTGTGAAGATAAGGATGACTGTGAATAATAAAATTAAAGGTACAACGATGGAATTAACGATTAAAATCGCATTAATTCCTTTTAATAAGACTAAATAAGCAAGAAGTATTGTAAACCACAAACCAATTTGATAGGAAAGATGAAAATGTTCATGGAAAATTGAACCACCCCCAGCTAACATAACGGAAGTGATCGCGAACAAAACGACTAATATAAAAAAGCTGATCCACTCGCCTAAACGTTCTCCAAATAATAATTTATTAAGATCCTCATAGGATTTAGCACCTATATCATGAGCAAAAATCATAATTTTTGTACCTAGCCAAATAAACATAATACTAGAAATAAATATAGTTAATGTCGCTATGGAACCAAATTGTGTAAAAAAAGTTAATATTTCTTGTCCCGTTGCAAACCCAGCTCCAACAATTGTCCCCATATAAGTGAAGGCAACTTGAATGATTTTTTTAAATTGATCCATACAAAGTGTTCCCGCCTCTCGTACAACTTGTATAATAGTACTTGCTCAATTTTCAGCATCATGTCCCCAAGATTTACTTTATATTTACTAGGGACTTTTTGAACAACCTCTAATATAATTAATCTTATGAGTACAAGTTCTACAATAGAAGTAGGTGGCTTGGATATTTACCTAGGAAAGGAAACGAGTAGGGTGAGAACCATATATATAATATTAACCAACACAGGAACGATGTTGACTCGAGCTATTAAATCTGTTACAAATGCCCCTTATAATCATGCTTCAATTTCTATAGACGAGGGTTTAAAAAAAGTGTTTAGCTTCGGAAGAAAACAACCTGATAATCCTTTTAATGGAGGTTTTGTGCAAGAGGACTTTATAAAAGGAACATTTAGTTGGTATCCAGAAACAACCTGTGCGATTTATAAACTAAACATTGGTGAGAGTGAATTTAAAAAACTGTTAAGATATATTTCTGTGTTCGAAAAAAACAGCAGCAAGTACTTTTATAATTTTATTGGGCTATTTGGTGTTCCACTTAATAAAGCAATAGATATCCCTGCATCCTATTTTTGTTCACAATTTGTAGCTGAAATATTGAGGCGAAGTGGTGTACAATTATTTCAAAAAAAGAGCTCGTTAGTAACTCCAGACGATTTCAGAAATGTAGATAATTTGGAATTAATATTCGAAGGAAGGATTTATGATTATCCTGCTTTAAAGGGATGGTTAAATTACAATCCCAAAAGATATCAAAATTTCCCTTTTCGCAAATATGTGAAGCAGCAGTTTGCCTCCGAAAGACGAAAATACTATTTTCGAGACGGTTTTATTAAACCTAAAAAAATACTAATGGAACAACAAATGAGAAAGATGAAGAATATCACTGAAATGTTTGATGATTTTAAATAAAATAGGTTCATGTGATAAAATGAAGTTAAATATTTAAACATCAGGAGAATTGAATATATGGAGGTTCATAATTATGGAATATTTAAAACAAAGAATTCAAAATGAAGGAAAGATAGTATCAGATAATGTGCTTAATTTAGACTCCATATTAAATCATCAGGTGGATCCTAAATTAATCCAGCAATTAGGAGTTGAGTTTGCAGCTCGGTTTCATGATCAAGAAATTACAAAAGTGCTTACCATTGAATCGTCTGGAATTTCAGTGGCCTATGCTACAGCATTAGCATTGGAAGTGCCCTTGGTTTTTGCTCGTAGAAAAAAAACACTGATGTCAGACAATATATACTGTGAACGTGTTCCTTCCTTTACTAAAGGAATCGTTACAGATATCGTAGTTTCTAGTGAATTTATACAACCCATAGATCGAATCTTAATTATTGATGATATTATTGCAAACGGAGATGCTTTAAAAGGACTCATTAATATTATTCATCGTTCAGGAGCACAACTTACAGGAGCTGGAATCGTTATTGAAAAAGCATTCCAATCAGGGGCAAAAGAAATACGTAAAAAAGATATTAGAGTCGAATCTCTTGTACAAATCAATTCTTTAGAAAATGGAATTATCGTCTTAGCGTAATAGGAAATGAAGAAATTTCATTTTATTAAACCTTTTCTATCGTACTTTTTTCCTTTATAATAATGATAAGATGATGAGAGGAGGCAAAACGTTATGGGGAAAGATAATGATTTATTAGAGTATTTTGTGAAGAAGTTATTAGGGGCTAAAACACATTTTGAGCGCGCTCTTGACTGTAAACATACTGAGTTTGATGATTTGTATCCCTATATGATTGAACATCCTCAATTTTTCTGGTATAAAAGATATGTTGCTTGGTCAGAATTATTGACAATTGTCAGTCTTAGTGAAGACTTATCATTTGATTGGAGAAGCCACTTTTCAAAACAGCAGGTTCAGTATATTGAAGAACGAGTT
The DNA here is from genome assembly GCF_030730905.1 of Chengkuizengella axinellae. Lineage (GTDB taxonomy): Bacteria > Bacillota > Bacilli > Paenibacillales > KCTC-33759 > Chengkuizengella > Chengkuizengella axinellae. Next base: position 236,772 of record NZ_JAVAMP010000003.1, read on the forward strand.
ATGTCAAGTAAGGTTTTAGACGATTGGTTTGAAAAAAATGATTCGAAGGAACATGTAGGTTAAAGAATGAATTTTAAGTTAACAACAAGTGACTCAAAAATAAATAAGTTTAGAAAAGGTCTAAATGATTTCATTTAGATCTTTTTTTTCACAAATAAAAAATTCCAAATTTTATTTTTTGGGAAATTGTAGGAGAAGACAAAATGATGATTAATGATGAGCAATTAAATGAATATCGCTTAAGTGGTATCTTGGTAAGAGTTATCCGAGATAGAGATGAAAAAAATGATGTCAAAGGAATTGTAGTTGCTTGGAATGATGAATCAGTGATGATTCGTAGACGAAATCGAAAAATTGTTAAACTGTCGCGAGATTATATATATCAACCTTATGAAGATCAACGGGCAGGAGATGGAAACGAAAAATAATAAAGAAAATAAAAACCATAAAAAAAATAAAAAAAAATTAACACAAACGACAATTTTCTCCAAATTTCTACATACAACTTGTATTATAATGGTTAAAGTCACATTTTGAGAATAGGAGTAGAATGATCGATGCAAGAAAAGCAATTAAACAAAAAAATTGAAGAATTACGACATCAGCTTACGGTTTTAATTAAAAATAAGGAAGATTTTGTAGATGACCATGTTCTTGCTGTTAGTCAGCAATTGGACAATTTCATTATTCAATTACAAATGATGAAGCAAATCAAGAAATCGATACCAAATAAACATCAGTCAGCTTAAAAAAATTAATCTTCTCCATTTTTGGGTACAATAATACTAAATAGTGTTGATAACCTTAAAGGAGAGAAATTAGATGGCAAATTCTGGTGAGGAATTATTAAAGGACATAACAGTAAAAGTGGTAAGGTATATGAATACACCTAAAGAAATTCGAAATAAAAGTCGTCAAGACGAACAACACAAAGAAACTTGGGAAACCAAATGGTTTGGTATGGTGCCAATTGCAGTAAATTTGTTGTTTAAAAGAACTGCCCATAAGGATAAAGAGACATAAAATGTATATATCTTACCCCATTTTGCTCTAAAGCGATATATAGTTGACCTTCATCCCACCTATGATATCCAACAACTGCTAAAGGTATACGCACTTCCTTTTGAAACAATTTTTCTGTGTATGTTATCTCCTCTTGATTATGCACTGCTATTTGAAATTCCTCGTCATTACTTATAAGTTGAGGCTCGTTAAAAACCCATGGAAGTTTTTCGAACGGGTCAAAGATTTCTTTTTCTAAACTTTGTTGTATGTAGGAAGTTGCTCCTGCATAGAGATTATAGTTTATTTCTCTTGGTGATTCATTAATAGATTCTGAATCAATTGGATAAATTTCACCTGATTTTGCATCAATGTAAAAAGTGTAAGGTTCGATATTTACTTTCCAAATCGCTTCTAAAGCATTTGGGTATAAACGCTCTGCATATTGTTCCAACTGCGTATCTTTTACTTCGGGTATTTGTAAATCTTTAAGATAAGTCACATCAAATGTTGTTTGTAAGGTATTTAAACTAAATAGGGGGTATTCCCCAACACCATATTCCACTAATTTATAATGACCTTCCGAATCAGCTCCTATTACTAGATAACCAATTTCTTTCTTTGTATTTTGATTTGATAAGATGACTAATTTATTATGTGTGCCGGGTCCTAGAGCATAACTTTTCCATGTTGCATATTCCCATTCCCCAAAACCATCCTGTTTTTTTAATGTTTTAATCCAATTACTAATGTTTTCCTCAAAGGATACTTGAGGTTGCATATTTAGATTTGTAGATGCGCTAACCATAGAGTGACTTATTATAGTTAAACAACTTATTAGTAAAATTACTGTAATATTTAATCGAAGAGTTTTGAACATCTTTTCACCAACCATTATTTAAAATTTTATTTTTTGCTACAAATTTCACTTCACTTTTTGTGATTGTTTTGTTGTGGGGTCCCGAACCCTACTTAAATTCAGTCACATCCATGTGACCAACGTAGGATCAGCACTTCCTGTGCTGAAAGCATAATTATTGTGGGTATTATTATGCTTGTCCATTTATTTTATAGCAAAAGAAGTATAAAAGTTTGTAACTCTGTGTCGGTACATTAAGCACTATTTTTATGTTTTTTTGTAGGATTTTCTTATAACTTAAGAATTTACTCCGAGAATCTCCGATAGGAGTTTTTGTTATATTAATAAAGAAAAGAAACCACAGTTGATGATGGAAACTTGGATCTTAGGTTCATATTGCTGTCTTATTTCTTCTAAACGATTTTTAAATAAAATATTGATTTCGTTTTTATCTTCCTCCTCAGCAGCATCCACTAAATTTGAATAATAGGTTTCTATTCTTATAATCTCTTCACGAAGTCTTTCGTGAGCTCTCACAGCCCAACCTTGATCTAAAACTTTGACCTTATCAACAATGTTTTTATGTAATTCAGAAATAGCTCTATCCAAAGATATCATGGGTCGAACATGTGTATTAGGAGGCATTTTTGCTGTTAAATCCTTTTTTAAGATACTTTCGTGGAATTGTGTTCTAATCTCACCTGTAGATAAGCAAATCCCTAACGAGTGTATTTCTGAACGTTTCAAGTCGCAAGTGAATTCAACTATAAAATTGACCCCTAACCAGGACATATATGCAATTGACTCTGAAACTGAAGTTTTATTAGGAACTTCATATAAATTCACATATCTCCCCTTTTGTCCAACAACGTGAAATACTTGCTCTAATTTTTGACTTCCATACGTCATATCCTGTTGAATGGATCTTTGATTTCCAGATAGAGGACTAATCCCTAAGTATCTGCCTAGAATGGTGTCTGATTGACTCATTGATTCTTTTTCTTGTTGTTTATTTTTTGATTTTGTTTGTTCATATGTTTCTGCGTCAAAAACAAATGTCAATCTCATTGTTTCAGGGGGAGCACCAGTACGCTCAACAAAGTTCCAATAATAATGTCGGTTGGTTAGCTCTCTGTCTGCTTCTGGTGATAGTTGAGCAACAACATGATCTGGAGCTTTTTCGATAATTTGGCACTGCTTGGATTCTAAATATTTCATTACATATTCATGAACTTGTTCTTTATTCATGGACTCGCCTCTGGTTCTATTTGATTGAATTCCTTTTCACCGTAAACTTCCGTTTGTACTCTAGAAAATGAATCACCTAATTCATTAAACTTATTATGAATTTCTCGTTCGTTTTGTGATTCCAATATAATTTTGTATAAGTTTTTCTCGATTGATGAATTTTTTTCTAATCTTTCTAATATGAGATCAAGACCTCCAACTACGGTTTCAAATAAATTTATTTTTTCATGTAATAAATGTAAAATATGCTCTTCGATAGTGCCTTTTGTAAATAAATTGTATATATGGACATCATTTTTTTGACCAAGTCTATGTACTCTTCCTATTCTTTGTTCAACACGCATAGGATTCCACGGCAAATCATAATTAATGACATGATTACAAAATTGAAGGTTAATTCCTTCTCCACCTGCTTCTGTGGCTACCATCACCTGTGCTCTTTTGCGGAATAAATCCATCATCCAATCTTTTTTTCCACGATTCATTCCTCCTCTGTAAGGAACAGAGACAATCTGGTGCTCTTTCAAAAAATTTAACAAGTATTCCTGAGTCGCTCGATATTCTGTAAATATAATGACTTTATCATTGATTTGTTGAACTAATTCTAGGCTGCTTTTTGCTTTTGTATGACTGTTGATCTTTTTGATTTTATCCACAAGCGCCCATATCATTTCTCTAATTGGAGAGTCCTCAGTGGTTTTTTTGAAAAGATTCACAAGTGTAACAAATACTGCATCTCTACTGCTGCATACTTCACGCTGCAATGTGATTAATGAAAACAAAAATCCCATTGCACCATTGTTTTCCTCCGTTCTTTTTCTTACAAAATCGGTTACAGAAGTATACAGGTCATATTCTTCTTCTGATAATTTGAGAGGAATATTTCTCACATTTCTCTTTGTTAAATCTAATTGGCCATCACTTCTACGATTACGTATCATGACACTAGTGAGTTCTTCACGAAGTTGGGATTCATTTTTTGGAATTCTTTTATCTACGACATAGTTAGATTTAAACTGACTATCATTGCCTAATTGTCCAGGTTTTAAAATGGTAATTAAATTGTATAGTTCTTTTAGATCATTTTGGATTGGAGTAGCTGTAAGTAACAGACAATATTTCTTTCTAATTGAATTGATGAATTGATAGTTTGTCGTTTTTTTATTTTTTAATTTATGTGCTTCATCAACGATTAACATGTCATACTCTTTATCTAATACAATATCTCGATGGGGATTACGTTTTGCAGTGTCCACCGAAGCTACTATTATGTCATATTGATCCCACATGTAGGCTTTTTTTTGCGCCACAGCAGGGATATTGAATTTCTGATTTAATTCTCTGACCCATTGTAAAACAAGTGAAGCTGGTACAAGAATGAGTACTTTTTTTACAAGCTGACGAATCATATATTCTTTTAAAATCAATCCTGCTTCAATTGTTTTTCCTAGTCCTACTTCATCTGCTAAAATTGCACGGCCTCGCATCTCTGTAAGTACTTTTTTGGCTGTTGAAATTTGATGCGGCATAGGCTCTATGTTTGAAAGTTGATAAAGGGATTGCAGTTCATCGAAATCAGTAATAAGCCTGGAGTTTCCAGATTCATATGCTAGTTGATATAAATTCCAATCATCCCATGGACCGTTGGATTCAAATCGTTTTTTGATATCTGTTATCCAAGATTGATCAAAATGAATCTGAAGGTGTTCATTGAGTGAGTATGTTTGTTTCGTTTGATCCTTTGAATTCAATTTGCACCCTCCTAGAATGAATAATCTATGTAAGAATATTTAGTTTTCTTAGTATGCACCAATTCAAAGACTTTCATAACTATTTTCTAGTTTGATATAATACGAGCATACCCCAGAAAGTGAAGTCAATTTTTGTAGCGAATCTTTGAATGTTTTATATAGAGAGGATAATAAATATGAAAAACAAATGGCGTTTTATTCAATCTGCTAATTATTCACCTGCTGAGAATATGGCAATAGATGAAGCCATTCTAATCGCACATAGTGAAGGGAAAGTTCCACCTACATTACGTTTCTATGGATGGAATCCAGCGACGTTGTCAATAGGATATTTTCAAAAATCAGAGGAAATAGATTTAGAGGCAGTTAAAAATAAGGGAATTGGATTCGTCCGACGTCAAACAGGTGGAAGAGCTGTATTACATGATCAAGAATTAACGTATAGTATGATTGTTTCAGAGAGTTATCCAGGATTGCCTAAAACAGTAAATGAAGCTTATCGAGTTCTTAGCCAAGGTTTGTTGTATGGTTTTCAATCACTTGATCTAAGGGCTGAAATGGTGAATTTAGCTACCGAAGAAGAAAAACAGAAGTACGCTTCTGCAAGCTCTTCAGCATGTTTTGATTCTCCTTCTTGGTATGAATTAGTCGTTGAAGGTCGCAAAATTGCAGGTAGTGCCCAAACAAGGCAAAAAGGCGTAGTATTACAGCACGGGTCTATTTTATTAGAAATGGATATTGATTTGTTGTTTGATTTATTAAAGTATTCCAACCCTAAGATCAAAAAACGTTTGAAAGAATCTTTCACAAAAAAAGCAGTAGCGATTAATGATTTAAGACGTGATGTATCTTTAGATTCAGTTTCACTTATGGAAGTGGAAGCTGCTTTTAAAGCAGGAATTAGTAAAGGGATGGATATCGAATTGGAGGAGGAACAATTAACCTCATATGAATTAGAACTTGTTGATCAATTAGTGGAAGAAAAATACGGAAATGATGACTGGAATTACAGGAAATAGAAAACTCAAAAGCAAAATAAAACATTTTTTGTAAAATTTTATTATATTTCTAATTTTAATGAAAGAAAAAAATACAAGTTGAAAAATAGACGTGTGGATAATAAAAAAGCCCATACGTCTATTTTTATTTTTATTCAAAAGTTAAAAAGTATATTTTTTCATAAATACGCTTTCATCCTTGTTGATTATAGAAATTATATATGAGTTATTGTTTAAAAATGAATTAATATGCATTGAAGTGAATTAATTATTACGAAGTCAAATGTGATGACAGATCTATGTCTCCATGACTAATGGTTAAAAAAACATGACTAATGACATCTAGTTTTCCAACATGAATCAACTTTATGATATGGATTATGAAATCAAAAACATTTTTTGGATAACTTGTTTAAAGTTTCTGGATGAGATGTCCATAATTGAAATCGATAATCAAAGGAGTTGAACATGAATTGAATTTAAAAGAACAAATAGCAGATAGTGTCTCTGAGGTTTTAAACAAAAACCCTGAAGAAATGAGAAGGATGTCTGGTGATGAATTATTAAACATAGTTGGTATGGATTCCATAAATTGTATGGAGATTGTTGTTAGCATTGAAGAAAAATTTTCTGTCGTATTTAATGACGATGAATTGTTAATCGATAATTTAAATACCATTAACAAATTGTGTGCAATTGTAGAAAAAAAACTTAAGCAAGTTGTATAAAGGGGGAATAAGATGGCTTTCATTGAAGTTCATGATTTAGTGAAAGAATACAAAGTAAATATAAGAAATAAAGGTTTGATCGGTTCCATTAAAAGTTTGTTGATTCCTGAGTATACGATGAAAAGTGCAGTGGATGGAATTAATTTCACCATTGAAGAAGGAGAGACAGTAGGTTTTATTGGACCTAACGGGGCGGGTAAATCCACAACTGTTAAAATGCTGACAGGAATTTTAGTTCCTACATCTGGATCAATAACCATAGGGGGATTGTCACCATATAAAGATAGAAAACTGAATACAGCTAAATTGGGTGTTGTTTTTGGCCAAAGGTCGCAACTATGGTGGGATTTACCTGTGATCGACACATTTGATCTGTTGAAATATATTTATAAGATCCCAGAGAACATACATAAATCAAATATTGAACATTTTAGTGAGATTTTAGGGCTGGATGAATTTATCAAACAACCTGTTAGACAGCTTAGCTTAGGACAGCGAATGAGAGCAGAAATTGCAGCATCATTACTCCATAACCCTGAAATCATTTTTTTTGATGAACCTACAATTGGTCTTGACGTCGTAGCGAAAGAGAAAATACGAGAATTTGTGAAATTTATCAATAAAGAGCGAAACACAACCATGTTATTTACAACACATGACATGGTAGATATTGAAAAAACTTGCGATAGAATGATCATTATTGACCATGGCAAAAAAATATATGATGGGACCGTTGAAGAAATCAAAGATACTTATGGCGGCAATCGGATCCTATCTGTTGAATTTGGTCAAAATTATGAAAATATCCTTATGTCGGGACTGGAACTAATAGAGGAAAAAGGGAATAAGAAACACTTTAAGTTTGCAAAAGATGATTTCCAAGTTTCGTATCTTATTCAAAAATTAAGTCAGCAATATGAAATTTTGGATATTACGGTTCAGGAACCTGAAATCGATGGCATTATAAGAGAGATCTATCAAGGAGGGATTAAATTGAATGAGAGTTTATCTGGAGTTTGCTAAAAAATCCTTCCAAAATAGTATTGTGTATCGAATGGACTATTTTGCTGGTGTAATTAATGCCATTGTCATGATATTAGTGAATATCTACATTTGGAAAGCAATTTATGAAGAGGAAGCGGCTATTGAAGGAGTTCAGTTTAAAATTATTGTTACGTATATCATCATTTCCTTTCTAATGCAGATGGTCTATATGATGGATGAATATTTTATAGAGAATAAAGTTCGAAGCGGGCTCATTTCAATGGATATGTTGAAACCTATTCATTTCAGATGGTACGTATTCTCCTATAACATAGGCACGGTTGTTTTTAGACTGCTTTTGCAATTTACTCCCGCTATTATTGTCTCTATTTTTCTGTTTAATTTATTAGGTCCATTCTCAGTTTTATACTTTAGTTACTTTTTGTTGAGTGCAGTGTTAGGTTATCTAGTTTTATACAATTTGAATTTTATCGTATGGATCAGCTCTTTTTGGTTTTATTGGACGTTCAGTTTAGTAACCATTAAAGATGCAGCTGTCATGATTTTATCAGGTGCTATGATTCCCCTTTGGTTTATGCCAGAATGGTTGGTTGATTTTATTAAATTAACCCCCTTTGATGCCATTTTTTATATTCCAATTAGAGTATATTTAGGCATGGTTCCAGAGCAAGAAATTCTTTCAGCATTATTTCGACAGGTCATGTGGATTTTCATCTTGTTTCTCATTGGTCAGTTGTTATGGAAGGCAGCGACGAAAAAATTAGTCGTTCAGGGGGGATAGTTTTGAGAGGAAATACACTCATGAATTTGTTCATTATATTTTATCAGTATTCAAAATTGAGCTTAAAAACTATGCTGGAATATAAATTTGATCGCACCTTTATTACGTTAGCTATTTTCTTCAGAGAAATGATTAGCGTTGTGGTGATGTTTCTCATCCTTACACGATTTCTTCATATCAAGGATTGGCAGTTGTTTGAATTGTTTTTTTTGTACAGCTTTTTATTTCTCTCTTATAGTCTATTTATCTTCCTATTTGCAGGAATAAGAGATTTTGATCATATGATTCACTCTGGAGAATTCGATCGCTTTTTGACTAGACCGCTCGGATTAATGTTTCAAATCGTGGCATCTCGAGTAGATTATCCTGCGACACTTGGACATGGCATTGTAGGGATTATTCTTTTCATGTTCACAGCCTCAAATGTAGGGATTGATTGGAACATCCAAAATATTATTTATTACATTATTGCTTTAATTGGAGGTGCAATCATTCAAGCTTCTATTTTTATGATTTCTGCAAGTTTCAGCTTTTGGACTATTAGGGTAGAAAATTTGAGGAATTTAATCTTTTTTAATTCTAGGAGAATAGCAGGTTATCCTATCAGTTTTTACCCTTCAATAATTCAGAAAATTCTGATTTTTGTAATTCCATTTGCTTTTGTGAATTACTTCCCAGCTCAATATTATTTAGGAAAAGAAGACATCGAGCTTTTCTGGGGAGGGTACATGTATCTTACTCCGTTTGTTGGCATCATAATGTTTTTCATCGTTTATTTGTTTTGGAAAATGGGGGTGAGAAGTTATTCTAGCTCAGGAAATTCCATGTATTAGAGGATAAGAAAGTGATAGATGTATTTTTTAATAGGAAAGAGGAGAGAGAGTTTGAATGAGAAGCAGAGTGTAAAAAAATATACAAATGTGATTGTGTTAGGTTTCATTTTGTTTGCAGCCATGATGTTCATCTTGATTAAAACGATTAATTTTAACGATGTACTCTTAAAGATAGGGTATTACGATCAAAAGATCAGTATCGTAAATACAGCGGATATACACGGACATATCATTTATGAGGAAGCTAATGGTGGATACTATAGTGTTGATGAAGTGAATTATCAGATGGGAATGCCTTTAATGAAATCGATTGTTGATGAAATAAAAGAGAGTAATCCAAATCATCTCTTTCTGGATAGTGGGGATATGTTCCATGGTACAAATGAAGCCAACATAAATGAAGGAGAAGGGATTGTAAAGATTGCAAATTTAATGGGATATGATGCGATGGTAGCAGGAAATCATGATTTCAACTTTGGTTTTGAAAGAATGATAGAAATTAAAAATGAACTGCAATTCCCTATCCTAACGGCAAATGTTCATAAAGATGGTGAACTTGTATTTGATCAGTATAAAGTCGTAGAAGTGGGTGGTAAAAAAATTGGATTATTTGGACTTATCGTTCCGGAATCAAAATCAAACATGAATGTAATAGATTCAAATGGGATCATGTTTGAGGACCCACTGATCGCTTCTGAAAGGGTTATACCTTTATTAAAAGAAGAAGGGGTTGATGCAATAATACTCATATCACATTTAGGGGATGAGGTCGATAAAGAATTAGTACAGAAAGTTGATGGCATTGATTTAGTATTAAGTGGCCATCATCATTGGCTCTATCAAGAAGCAGAAAAAGTAAAAAATTCGTATGTTGTTGAAGCTGGTGGATACAGTACCCATGTAGGGCATGCAGAAATGTACTTTAAAGATGGAAGAGTAGAGAAGGTAGCTTGGGAAGTCCTTCAAACCACGGATCTTTCGAGAGAAGACACACAACTTGCCGAAGTTGCCAATGTGTATTATGAAATTGCATTGGAGCAGGGAAAAGAAGTGGTTGGTGAATCAACCGTAGATTTAAATGGAATTCGTTCACAAGTAAGATCAACTGAAACCAATCTAGCGAACCTCATTACAGATGCCATGAAAATAGAGGGAGATGCAGAGATCGCTTTACTAAATGGTGGGGGAATTCGAGAAAGTATCCCGTCAGGTTCGATTAATTTATACAACATTGGCAAACCACTCCCTTTTGTAAATTCACTTGTCACAGTTGAAATGAAAGGAGAAAAAATATATGAGGCACTTGAAAGAGGATTAAGAGAGTGGCCAAATGGTTCGAATAACGGTGGATTTCTTCATGTATCAGGAATCAATTATGAGTTTGATGGCTCCAAACCTGCTGGTGAAAGGTTGGTCAACGTAATTAAGAATGGAAAACCGCTAGATAAGAACACATTATACAAGGTTGCAACTAATGATTTTTTAGTCAATGGTGGAGATGATTTTGAAGAGTTCGAGGATGCTGACTTAATCAGTAGAGGAAAACTATTAAGAGAGGTACTTGCCGATTATATCCAAAAAGAGAGTAGGGTATCTCCTCAGGTTGAAGGAAGAATTACGATATTGAATCAAAGGTATAACTAAATATTTTAATCTAAGGAGGTGATTGAGGATGAAACAATATGAAGTTAAAAATGTACCAAGATATTTTGAACCTCATGTGAATGATTGTTTTGCAAATGCTTATGCAACAGTTTTATCTTACATGGGAAATAACCCCAACTTTATTCTGACTGATTATTTAAATTTTATGTACGACGAACAGACAGAGCACATTGGGATTAACTTCTTCTTTAGAGCTACACCTACTGTGGAATTTAGTGAAGAAGAGTTAAATTCTTCACTTGAGTTGGCTTATTTACCTGCAACATCAATGTTTAATAAAACCTCACCAATTGATGAGGTTACGGATAAAGACAAAGTTCAAATTAATATGTACATTCATGAGGATCAAGATATCGCTTTTACTAGATTAAAAGAACGAATAGATGAGAATAAACCCGTAATTGTTGCAGTTGATTTATTTTATATGCACTTCCATAGGGCTTACCAAAGAGAACACGGACTACATGCGATCATTGTGACAGGGTACGATGAAGAAAAAAGAACTTTGAAAATCATTGATAAATATAAACTTTCAAGTAGTGATTTTGATGGAGAAATTTCGATGGATGAGATGAGTCAATCCAGATTATCAGAGTGTCCACTGAATAACCCTATGGTAGGTGAATACAAAAGAGAAATCAGAAATCTATGGATGGAAATAGATATAGATCCAGATTTCAAAATGAATGTGGAGCGAATTTATTCCATTATTCTAGAAAGTTGTAAACGAATGAAGGGCCAAAGAGAAGTGCTAGGACATGAATGCGGGTTGAACAGAATGGAAGCATTTCGTAAGGATTTACTTTTAAAAAAAGAGTCATTCATGGATAGAAAGCTTGATGAAAGAGAAACTTATTTATTTAAAACATACTATAACAGTGCCTTTAAGTCCATTTCTAGAAGTAGAATGCGTTTTAAAGTGTTTTTGGAAGAATCTAATTTAGCTGAAAAAGAAGATTTGGGAGAGGTGCTGGAACAACTTGAAAATGCATTAAAACGATGGGATATTTGTGCAAATCTTTCTTTAAAACTAGGAATTAAGAAGTCAATTAAATTAGTAGATGATATTGTTAGACAGCTGAGTTCCATAATAGACATAGAGGGAGAAATCATTAATAAGTTAACAGATATAAGTTTAACCCGTGATTTAGTAACCGTATCAAAAAATATAAAGGATCAAGAAATGTGAGGGATTAGAGAGATGATCAACGTAAAACAAGAAATCATAAATTCTATAAAGGAAATTACAGTGGGACATGACATTCAGGAGTTTATAGAAGAGGTTTTATTGTCAGACTTAGGGATAGATTCAATTAAATATGTGGAGCTTCTTGTTTCAATTGAAGAAAAGTGTGATGTAGAGTTCGATGAATCAGATTTAGGTGCTGACGCTTTAAAAAGTTTGGGTGATTTAATTAACCTAGTTAATAAAACTTTGGAGCAAAAGGTGAGCTGATATGAGTTTATGGAATGAATTGGAACGTTCATTTCACAATCATTCACACCAGAAGGCAGCACTCAGTCCAAATGGAAGATGGGTCACCTATGGTGAGTTGATGAACACCGTGAATGAAAAGGTGAAAATTTTAAGAGAAATTATTCCTAGTGGGAGTAAGGTAGCTGTCATAGATACACATCCTTTTTTAGAAATGGTTCATATTGTGTCCCTTATAAGGTTGAATGTGACGATCATTCCTCTTGCAACGAAATATGGAGAAGATAGATGCAACCAAATCATAACACATATCAAACCAGATTTTATCGTCTCTTCGGCAGAACAACATATTCCGTCCAAGGTATTTGTTCAATGTATTGAGATGGGAACTAGGGTGACTACTGATGAAAATACAATACTTGATTTAGAAATACAACTTGATGAAGAGAGCAAAAGAAACGGTGAGACCCTACCATCCTCTTTTATCATGTATACATCAGGAAGTACGGGAGATCCAAAAGGAGCGATTATCACATATCAAAATATTTTATCGAACATTCAGGATATTATCTCATATTTTAAGGTGACTGCTCAGGATCATATTCTTATCAATAGATCTTTGAGCCACGCTTCTGTACTGACTGGAGAATTATTATATGGATTAATTAGCGGTGCCCGTATTTCCTATTACACTGAAACGTTTATACCTAGAAGATTACTCCGTTTTATAGAAGAAAAAGAAATCACAGTGTTTTGCTCAACACCAACTGTATTTAATCAAATTGCGTTGGATAAATCGAAATACCAGTGTCCAAGTTTAAAAAGAGTGGCTTTAATGGGGGAGTATTTACACAAACAAGTAGCATTACAAGTCAGAAAAAGATTTCCACATGTGGAGTTCTATATGAATTATGGGCAAACAGAAGCTTCGCCAAGAATCACTTATTTGCCATCAAGATATTTTACAGCAAAAGAAAGCTGCATTGGAATTCCGCTGCCAAGTATTGAGATTGATATTGTTGATGAGTTTGGAGCATCAGTAGATTTGGGAGCAAAAGGGGAGTTAATTGTAAAAGGACCTAATGTGTTTAAAGGGTATTGGAATCTTCCAAAATTAACGGTTCATAAATTGAAAAATGGTTGGTTGTATACGGGGGATATCGTTTCTTTGGGTGAAGATGGATATATATATATATTTGGTAGACGTGATGATATGATCATCCGAGCTGGTATGAATATTTATCCAAAAGAAATCGAAGATGTTTTATTGGAAGATCATAGAGTACGTGAGGTTGTAGTGTTTGGTACAAAAGAACCAAAGTATGGTCAGAAAATCAATGTTCATGTTATCCCTGATGAAGCAGTTGAGCTAACTGTATCCAATATTATGGGGATTTGTAGAAAAGAGCTCGCAAGTTATCAATATCCAGATGAAATAGAAATCGTAAATGAAATTCCTAAAAATTTAGCAGGGAAAATAATGCGAAAGCAAGTCGTATATCATAATTGACGATAGGAGAGGTATATATGAATAAAACAATGGAACAAGAGTTAGTATTGGAGTTGTCTCAATTTAGAGATCCGAATCAGGAGCGTATTTTACACTTGATTCAACAAAGGTTGGATTGGGCGGTAGTATTAGGACATTTAATATATAACAGAACAGCAGGGATCGCATATCATGTGCTTCGCAAATGCAATGCACCTCAGTTTAATAGGGAATTTGAAATGGGACTTTATTTGATTCATGAGATGCAATCTCAGCGAACGATGTCTCATAAACGCTCTATTATGAAAATTGCAGAAGTCATGAAGGAAAGTGGAATTCCTCATGCTTTTCTTAAAGGTTCCATTCTTGCAAACTCCATATATCCGATGGGATGTAGAATTTCAAGTGATATTGACATTTTGCTTCGTGCAGAAGATTTGACTTCTTGTGGAAAAGTACTTAAAGACCTAGGTTTTATTCAAGGATTTTACGATGAAAATACGAAAGTCATTAAACCAGCTTCTAGAAGAGAAATATTAAACTATCGGATGAATTACGGGGAAATTGTTCCATATCAAAAAGCGGTCGATGAGCCAGGTATTAATTTAATTGAAGTAGATATTAACTTTTCTTTAGACTGGATGGCGCAGGGGACAGAAAAAGCAGTGGATAATTTTATTCAGGAAGCTGAGGATTATGATTTTGATGGTGTTCAAAAAATCAGTTCATTGCCTAAAGAATATTTCCTAGCTCATTTATGTGTGCATTTATTTAAAGAAGCAGCAGTAATGAATTGGGTGGAATGGCAAAGAGACTTAGGATTATATAAATTTGTAGATATTTATGGTTTTTTAACAGATCCGAGTATGAACTTGAATTGGGATAAATTTATTCACATTATGGAAATCAACAATATTAAGGATGAATGTTACTATGCTTTAGATTATACTAGAACATTTTTCCCTGTAGTAAATGAAGATGTAAGTTTTATAGGCATGATGAATCAGATAAAACCACAAAATACAGACTATTTGGATCAAGTCGTAGATGCCTCTGATGAAAGTATAGTGTATCAATGGAAGAAGGACTTGATTTCTAGATTCTTTGATATGAAACGTTTTAAAAGTTTGGAAAGAGTAGCAAGCCATTTATAGTTCATGTGGATAAATACGATGGAAAAAAATGATTTTATGATCAATCCTAAAAAGGGAGTTTTGATCGTATATGAAGGAATAAGTGGATCGGGTAAAAGTAAAGGGATAGCCGAATTATCTGAGTGCTTGTCAAAAAACAAAGTTGAAGCAAAGGTTATAGAATGGAATTCAAATAAAAGAATACGGAGTTTCGTTGAGAGATTAGAAAAACTTGGAATACTAACCTCCTCTTTATATAGTTTATTGCAATGGATGAGTTTCTTAATCGATTACTTTAAGGTAATCTCACCGTCATTGAAGAAAAATCATGTGGTGATAGCTGATCGTTATATATTTACTGGAATTACCCGCGATGCTGTGAATGGGGCAGGTAAATGGTTTGGTTCGATCATATATCGTTTTGTAAGGAAACCCGATGTGTTGTTTTTCTATGATACGCCAGTTCAAATTTGTTATTCAAGAATTCAATCCAGAGGAAAACCGTTGTTTCATACAAATAAGGCATTACATCAAAACAAGAAGATTAACAATAAAGAAATCTATTATCTAAACGAAATGCGAAATGAATATATTCAACTTTTTAAAAACCATAAAACGAAAACCAACACAAATGTTTTTGTTGTAAATGATAGTTTTATTAATATGAATACAGCTGTAGAAGGATATATCCGTCAAAAAAAGAGTTCATAAATTTTTAAGTTTAAACTTAGAAGATTCAGTAAGGAGAGAGAAGATGGATCAACATGTTTTAGAGGAACTATGTAACCAATATGGTACTCCACTATATGTTTACAACCAACAGAAAATTGAAACTCAATATGATAAATTGAAGCGGAGTTTGCCTGATGAGTTCGAGATTTTCTACTCTGTTAAAGCAAATCCATTATTAGGAATTTGCAAGCTGTTTCATTCATTAGGAAGTGGAATAGAAGTAGCTTCCATGGGTGAACTTTATGTTGCACTTCAAGCTGGCTTTAATCCGGATGACATTATTTTTACTAGTCCAGGAAAGACATATAAAGAATTACAATATGCTATTCATAATAATATATATTGCATCAATATAGAATCTATTGACGAAGCAAAAATGATACAAGAGATAGCACTAAAACAATCAAAAACAGTGAATATATGTATTCGGATTAATCCTGATTTTAATATTAACGGGGCAGGCTTAGTAATGTCAGGTATTCCGACACAATTTGGCATTGATCAGTCTGCAGTTGAAGATGTCATAAAGACCATTAACGTTTCTATGTCCAATTTAAACATTGCAGGCATCCATGTATTTAGTGGATCTCAAATGCTGGATGCAAATTTAATTGTTAAGAATATGGAGCAAATTTTAAAGCTTGCAATTGAGATTTCAGAAGAGAATTTTTCACTAGAGTTGGATTTTATAGATTTAGGTGGCGGTTTTGGAATCCCATATTTTAACGGAGAAAAAGAACTTGATTTAGAATTGTTGAAAATTAGACTTCATGAAATATGGAGTAAGTACAAAGATAAATTAAAAGGGACGAGGATTGGTGTAGAAAGCGGAAGGTTTTTAATGGCTGAGTCTGGTGTATTTCTTACTAAAGTTCTTTATGTTAAAGAAAACAAGGGGCACAAATATGTTGTTTGTGACGGAGGTTCAAATCATCATTCCTCCTCTGCATTTTTAGGTAGATTTGTAAGGAATAATTTCCCTATGCATTTGCTTGGTAAAGCTGGTGAAGAGCAAGAAGTTGTAAGTGTGACAGGTTGCTTATGCACTCCAACAGATGTAATTGGACAAAGAGTAAAGCTGTCAAAAGCAGTGAATGGAGATATATTGGTCATTGAGAAATCAGGTGCATATGGCTTCACTCATAGTCCTACCCTATTTTTAAGTCATTTGAAACCTGCAGAAGTATTATTTCATAAAGATAAAATTCAGGTTTTAAGAGAAAGGGGAGAGTTGGAGGATGTGCTTAACGGGCAATTGATTTTTGCTTAATGCGCCCTCATTTATTATGCAAAATACTTTTAATTTGGTTGATTTTCTTACAGTAAAAAGAGATGAAGGGATGATCGTATGGGTTTTAAATATAGGTGCGGAAAAATACTGGAATACGGTAAACGCAGGGATTGTTGATCCAAATGAAAACATCATTGTGAACAGAGTGGAAGAGATGAATTTAATGTTGTGCCGTGAGCAAGATGTGATGATACTTCGAGAGAAACCAGATGAATTTTTTTTAATGAAGTTACAGGAGCTTGGGTTTTCTATTCCAAGAATACTTACTCCAGATCATGCGGATTTATTAACTCCAATTTCTGAACTTATCTTAAAAGATGTAAAACTTCAGCAAGAAATTCTTTCTTTATCTGCAGATTATGAAAAAGCATATTTTGTACCCTACGCTGTAACGGCACTTGAAGAACAAATCGCTAATAAATGTGGTTTAAAAATCATGTCGGCTCCTTCTCATGTGAGTGCTTTAATTAATGATAAAATTTTCAATAGAAGAATGGCTGAAAACTTAGGGTTTGACGTTTGTAAGGGAAAGGTTTGTCATTCCATTGAAGAAATAAGTGAGGAATATACTCGACTCGTACAAGAATCCCCTTTTTTCGATAAAGTTATTATAAAAGAGCCATTTGGAGCCTCTGGAAAAGGTTTATATATTGTAGACAGTGAAGAACGATTGAAATCTTTATTAGTAAGATTAAAGCGATTTTCAAGGAATAGAGTGGATTGCAGCTGGATTGTAGAGGGCTGGTATCCTAAAAAAGTGGATATAAACTATCAAATTTATATTGCTCCCAATGGTTCCATAGAAACGTTTTCAATTAAAGAACAAGTATTACGAGATACAGTGTACATTGGATCAAGAATGCCAGTGCAATTAAGTGATCAACATATTCGTTTATACAAGAAATTTGGTGATCAAATAGGCAAATACTTGTTTGAATTAGGGTATACAGGTATAGCTAGTATTGATTCTATTATTACTGAAACAGATGTTATTATACCGATCATAGAAATTAATGGAAGGTTCACTTTATCAACTTATATTTCATTTTTACAAAACATATTAGGTGAGGTCCAAGTGTTTACACCTTATTCTAAAATGATAACCGATTCTCCTTTAGGGTATAGAGAGCTTTGTTTGGCTTTAGAAAACGAAGGTATATTATATGACATCCATAAAAAAGAAGGGGTTATTGTTTATACAGCGGGGACATTACCCTCCAGAAGTATTGATGACAGTGGTGTTTTTCCTGGGCGGTTATTTACTTTAATAGTAGGAGAAAGTTGGAAGGCCATCGAAACATACGCTAATAAACTTGAAAATCTAGTAGATAACTTACAACATAAATCAATATATTGAAAGGTGGAGTGATATGAGAGAGAAGTATATCCCTATAAATTTATTTAATGATATTTGGATCAGTTGTTATTACAATAATTTAATTAGTATTTTGTTAAGTAATCATGTAAAGTCTAACTTCTTGCCAGCGATGATCAAATCTTCATATAAGATTAGAATTCTAAAAGACGAGATGGATAAAGGCTTTAAAGAAATTCATTTCACACTTGGTTGGCTGATGCTGATGAAAAAATTCACCCACTTTGGTCAATTAGACGATGCTTTCATGAATAAAGAAGTTAAAATAGAGGATTTTACAAATAGTGCGGAAAGTATAAAAAAACATATTCATGAAGGCAATTATGTCTTTTTCCCAGTGAATCGCTATTTTTTAAAGGGCGGTGTAAATTATAAAAAAGATGATTTTTTCCATCTCGCCTTATTTACCGGGTATTCTGATGAGAAAAAACAATTTCAACTAAGTGAAGATTGTGTAAAACCAGGTCTTCAACAGATTTATGACTTGGATTATGAGGCTTTGGATCAATCCAATCATTACTTTAAAAAATTAAATGAAGAAAAGAACAGGACAGGAGAGTTTTATGTTATCAACCATAAATCAAATATAAATCAAATCAAGATTCCTGTTGCTGATATCATAGCTGAATTTAAAAATCATCTGCTGTCTACTTCTGATGAAAGAGAGCTCTTTACAGATTACGAGGGAATAGAAGTATTGAAGTTGTATGAGGAGACATTTTATGAGGCTATGTCCGATGTAAGACAATTAGATAATTTATATTTTTATTTATCAGAGCCGATTCAACATATTCAGTTAAGAATTTATTTAATTCATTTTATCCAAAGTCAATTAAACATAAATAAAATGAATTATTTAGAAGTATTTAACGAAATCAAAAAAAAGTGGGATCAGTATAGAAATATAATCCAGTTATCGTATATTAGAAATCCTGATCGCCAAAATTTTCAAAATAATTTGAAAAATAAAAAAGAAGTTATCTCCACATTAATAGAGGGAATCTATAAACTTGAAAAAAATGTTACAGAAACATTAATCGTTGAATTAGATCAATATAAAGAACAATTTTTAGAATTAAGTTTGAATTAAATATAAGGATAGAATGCAAAATCACCTGTAGGTGATTTTGTTTTTCTTTAAAAGATCATTTTTCATAGCATAAACAACCAATTGAATTCGATTGCATAATTCTAGCTTTTTTAAAATTTTCGAAACTGCATTTTTAACCGTACCCTCAGATATGTATAAGTTCTTTGCAATCTCTTTGTTTTCCATCCCATTGACAATATGTTTAATTATACTTAGCTCTCTGTCCGTTAATTTTACATCAATCATTTTAGATTCAGCCTGATACTCACTGTTGGCATCATGAAGCAGTTGCATCAATTGAAAGGATGATTTTTTATAAATCACACTTAAACCAACAGCAGCACTTTTAATAGCCATAATTAATTCATCCGAATTTGTTTCTTTCAGCATATATCCATTTGCACCATGGATAAAAGCATTCACGATATTGGTATCATTGGTGTTTTCAGTCAGAATAATAACTTGAGTTGTTTCAAATTTTGTTTTTATACTCCGAATGGCTTCCATGACATCAAAGTTCAACATGATGTCATCCATTAATACCACATCTGGAAGTAGATGTTCACAGCATTTCATCATCTCATCTTTATTAGAAGTGGATGCAATCACTTCTATTTCTTCATCTCTTTCTAAAATCTGCTTTATTCCTTCTACGATGATTTTCTGATTTTTTGATGCTGTAATCATCACCCTAATCACTAAACCACCTCAAAATATGGATTTATCAATGTGGAGATAACAAAATAAATAAAAACTTATATTATTTATAATCTTTATTATAAATATACAAATTTTTATTTCAATATATAAAATGTATTATTTTAGTGAAAATAAAATTAAAAAGAGAATTTTTCGGATAAATTTCAGTTGAACAATGATCTTTCTCACTTTAACTTCTATATAAATATGTTATAATTTTCTAAATATGTATTTTTATATTGTAATTCTACTTTGTTTTATTGTTAAATTCTTTATTGCTGTATTTATAGGAGGTAGACAGAATGGTTATGCGTTATATGAAACATGTTCTTCCAAATGAAAAATATTATGAGTCTCCCATTATTGATGAATCGAAGCTGAATATTTCTAATCACCCTAAATATTGGAAAACTAAATTAGATCGTCATTGGACTTATTATATACCACCTAACATTATATTACCCAAGCAAGGTTGGAAGATTCATATTAGTGCTGTTTCTAGTGAAGCCCAACATACGCTAGAAATTGTTTCTTCTTTTTTATTCGAGCAATCTGTCTTTTTCAAATATGTATCTAGTTTAAAGGAACTAATATTAAAAAACTCAAAATATGGTGATAGAAAGAGTTCGGGTAAATTTATGACAATTTACCCCTTTGATGAGACACAATTTGTATTCCTGTTAGACAAACTTCACAACTTATTAAAAGGTACTCCTAAAGGTCCCTATATTTTAAGTGATAAAAGGTGGCTTGATGGAAATGTTTATTTTCGTTACGGTGCTTTCAAACAATTGTATATGAAGGATGGTGCATCAAAGATTCTAGCCATACAATCTCCATCTGGTGAATATGTTCCTGACGAAAGAAGTACATCTTATGTAGTTCCTGATTTTATAGAAGAACCAAAAGTGGTTCAAGAGATGACAAAGGAACAAGAAAGTAAACCGTCTTCCAACTCAGAGTTTAGTAACTATAGTATTAAATCAGCCTTACATTTTAGTAATGGTGGTGGTGTATATTTAGCTGATCACATACCATCTAGAAAAGAAGTAGTTTTAAAAGAAGGACGACCTGGGGCAGGTCTTGATGGCATAGGTAGAGATGCTGTTGAACGTATTAAACATGAAGCTAAAATTTTAAGAATTCTGAAAGGTTTAAACAGTGTTGTTGAATACCGAGGTTTATTCCATGAATGGGAACATATATTTCTTGTTGAAGAAAACATCCCTGGAGTATCTTTAAAAGAATGGGTTTCATCATGGTATCCCTTTAATAGAAGTCAAGATTCTAAAGCGTATTGTGAAAGAGTAATTTCTATTATAAAGCAGTTAAAAATTGCGATAATAGAGATTCATGCACGAGGTATTGGTATTGGTGACCTGCAGCCTTCCAACGTGATGATTACACCTTCAAATTGTGTGAAACTCATAGACTTTGAAGCTTCATGCGAAGACTTGTCTGTTACTAGACATTCTGGTTTGAGGACTCCTGGTTTTACTGGAGCAGAAAACTCAACTCGAGAACAAGTTGATTGGTTTGCATTTTTACGTATAGCTAGATATGTGTTCCTTCCTATTGGACCAGTTCAAGATATGTCCGAGAATATATTAAAAAAACACGATCAATGGATTTTACAACAATTCGGTAAAGAAGCTTTCAAATACATAAAAGAAATTGAGGCCGAATGTAGAGATCGTTCAGTCAAAGCTGTGGATAGTATGTTATCTTCTCCAGAGAAATATTTTAATAGAAGGGATTTGTCTGAGGTTGTTTCAAAGCTGAGAGAAGGAATTGTTGATGATCTGAGAGAAGACATGAGGCTTTTACCTGGGGATATTCGTCAATTTGAATCAACGAATGATTTGTTGAATATCATGACCGGTGGGTTTGGGGTAGTGATGACTCTATCTCGAACAGGAATATTACCTAAAAAAGCAAGAGAATGGGCTTTGAAATATAGTAACTTTGAATATATTGATCAGTTTGATGATGGGCTTTTTTCTGGAAAATCTGGGATTGCTGGTATTCTGTATGAGATTGGAATGATAAATGAATCTAAAGCTATTTACAATTCTATTTCAATAGATTTAGATACTGAAGATATATCTCTCTATACTGGTTTAGCTGGTATTGGACTAGCACTGTTATCAGCATCTACTTTGAGTGGATTCGAGCCTCTGCTTGAAAAATCATTAGCCATTGGTTGTCGTTTGGAAACACTTTTAGAACGGGATGTTTCGATTAAACCAAATGACCATAATGCTATTCCTTATGGACTTATTGATGGGTGGTCTGGAGTGTCATTATTTTTTACCACATTACATTGGATTACTGGAGAAGAGAAATGGTTAAATTTATCATTACGTGCTATTGAGAAGGATATGAATAAATTTGTCCTTAATGATTCGGGATTGTATCAGTTAAAAAGTGATTCACGTACCGTGCCTCAGCTTGCTGGAGGAAGTACAGGGTTAGGTTTATCCATGATTGAATTGCGTCATATACTTAAAAATAATATATGGGATGAGGAGCTCCGAGCCATTGGAATGAACACGATTCAAAGATGTTTTTACAGTTCTGGATTATTTCACGGATTAGCAGGACTTATTGTAGGTGCTAATGCTGTAGATATTGAATTGGGTTTGCAAGATGAAAAATCTTATGTAAACAAAACAATAGAAACTATGAACCTTTATATACTGGGAGATAAGAATAAGTTCTATGTTCCCGGAAACTTCAATTACAGACTTTCTGGAGACCTTTATTCAGGAGCTTGTGGGATGCTGCTTGCCTTAAGTGAAGTCAGTTTGAATGGGTTTACATGGTTGCCACTGCCAGAGATTTCAATGTTATTTCCTTCACACAATTTCCGGAATAAAATATCTGATTTGAAAGGAGGTGATTCCATTGAATCAAGTACTTGCTCTTCAAGAATTGGAGTTAGAGGAAAAAAAAGAAATGAATATGATGAATAATCCTGATGCAACTCTTACACCAATTGAAACTCTTACTAATTATATAGTAAAAGCACCAAGTGATTTTTAATGTACAGATATTAACAGAAAAAAACGGTCATTTTGACCGTTTTACTATTTTCAAACATAGTACATGTTATTATTTAATCCAGTTTTAATTAAACAGGTTTAATCCATAGGTTATAAAAATCGGTCATTCCTTTTAATCCAAAATTTCCTTGGAGAGAGCTAGACAAAGCATACTGTTTTTTTAAATGAAACTGGAAAAGAATGAGATTTTGTTGATGAAACCACTTAATTAGTTCATCCCAGGTACGAAGACGTTCAGCAGTTGTTTTTCCAGTAATGAATTGATCCATAAATATATCCAAGTGCTGATTTTCTTGTGAAGTAAACATTTGGCGATAAAGGCTGTTATTTCCTAACGGTTCAATTAAATTAATTTCTGACTCATCCTTAAATACAACATCAACCATGATCAAGTGTGCCTGATGTAAGAGTTTAAGAGTTTTATTAAAGTCAAGAGGAAGGAGTTCGATACATATACCAATTTGATGGCAACGGGATTGAATCCAATGTGCATTCTCCCTCCATCGATTAGGATGAATGAACATTCTTATAGTTTCACCACAATAATTACTTTCTTTAAGTGCTATTTGAGCTTCTGATAGTGTATGTGAAGGAAAATATCTTTTTTTGCTATAAGAAAGCAAAAAACTATCCGCTGGGTGAACCTCCTGTAGATTTAACTCGTTGATCATAATGTTTCGATCTAAAGCAAGACGAATAGCTCTTCGAAATGAAGGGTGTTGTTGTGGACCTGATTTTTTAGTATGGAAAATAATTAATTGTGTTATGTTTATATCTTGTTTAATTGTTTTATCTCTTTCCTCTATTGAAGCTGCATCTTCAGTTGTCATCTCATAAAGAAAGCTGCTTTGGAGTTCCTCTGGGAAACGAAAAATTTCGACTCGATCTAACCATGCACGTTTATTAAAATAATGTTCAAAAGCTTCAATGCTTAATTTTCCGTTAGAGAATGATTGTACGAAAAAAGGCCCAGTTCCCACGACTTGTTGTTTGATATCTACATCGTATGGAACGATGGAAGCCTTATTTGAGCATAGGATGTTAGGGAAAAAAGGAAGAGGTCGATTAAAATGAAAAACTACAGTATGATTTCCAGATGATTCTACGCTGTTTAAGTATTGACCAATCCAGTAGAATACGCTTTCATATGAATTAAAGAGACGTTGGAAAGTATAAATTACGTCCTCAGATGTAAACAGCCTACCGTGATGAAAGTGAATACCTTTACGCAGATAAAAAATCCACGACTTATCATCTATGGAATCCCAACCAAGAACAAGATGAGGCAGAATTTGTTTTGTGCTAGAATCCATACTAAGTAATGTATCATAAATTTGACCAACTAAATGATATTCGTATGTTGTCGAGATTTGTGATGGATCTAAAGTTATAAGATCTCTATGGATCGGCATGCGTAAGATGTGCTTAGCTTCATTTCCTTCCTCCGTTTGAAAACCAAACAATCCTTCTAAGTATTTCCCTAAGGTACTATGTATTTGTGTAGGAATGGATAAGGATTGAAGAAACTCCATTCCTTCTTTGAAATGATCTTGTGCTAGCTGTTCTGATACATACATCTTAATACCATCAATCAAAGAAAGGTAAAAATAGATCGAGGATCTGTTACCACGTCCACGCCCTGGATTCCAGCTTATCCATTTTTGTTCTTTTAATTGATTTAATACCCACCTTACATTAGTTCTACTACAATCAAGAATATCCATAATTTCACTCATTGAAGTTTCTATTTTATCATTATTTTTTTGATTTTTGTAAGCTGTATGTAATATAAGATAATGTTCAATTAATTTCATTTTTTGCTCTCCTTCGTATATGAAAATCATTTTCATATAAACAAATGTATAAGTCATACTATTTTCATCATTTATCCCGTATCAAATTAAATTAAATAGTTTGCTAACTAAAGCACACCTTATTATATGGATAATGATGTAAATATCATAGTTGGTATTTCATAAAAAGAACTAAAATCATAGCCATTTTTGTTCTTTTTATATATATGGATTATTTATATAATTAAACCATTATTGGAAGGAGGTGTAAAGAATGGGAGAGTATAAAAAACCTGAAGTTGTAGCTTTCGCAGAGAGTATTTTTGATGATTGTGCATGTGCGTGTGGTTCACAAGTAGGCGGCGGTGCTGGCTAATCATATCTATTACTCATTTAGTGCTCATTAATATAATGAGCACTTTTATTAAAACTATAAGAGTAGTAAATAAAATCAATGTTACTTTTATTCACTTGCAACATTAAATATATCGATTTATAAATCTATCAAAATAAATAAATCTCTTAATAAAATCACATTTGTCATTGTATCTCATCACTAGGCAGTGGTGCTGGTGAAAATTAATATTGTTTCTAGTGATCTGATATTACAAATATTATATTGCTTATAAATTATAGTCATCACTATTTTTCATCATTTTATTAATAAAAGTGAGGTTTAAAACTATGAATTTTGAAAAACAATTAAAATTTCCTAAATTAGCAGTATATAGTGAAAATGATGATTATATCATACATAATTACTCACTAAATAGTTGGGTGGTATTAAATCCATATCAATATGAAATTGCTGCTAAAATAATCTACGATCGAAAAAAACCTTTGGAATTAACTAATGATTACGAACAAATTGAAGTAAGGAAAGTTCTAGGGAAACTATTACTTTATAAAATTGGATATCATGGAGAATTACCAAAGGAATATGCTGCATACGAAAAAAGGGTAGCACAACCAATTGATGCGAAACCTCCTAAATCAGTATATTTTGTTACTACATATAAATGTAATCTTAATTGTATATATTGTTATGCAGAAAGTAGTCCTGAAAGATCTATGGAGGGAGATCTTACTACGCAAGAGGCAAAAGAGATGATTCAACAAATTAAAGATTTAGGAGCAAAAATAATTGTTTTTACTGGAGGAGAGGCCTTTTTAAGGAAAGACTTAATTGAATTAATGAGTTTTGGTAAGCAAATAGGTCTTAAAGTGAATGTTATAACAAATGGCTCATTTATAACAAATAAAGAAAAAGCAAAAAAAGTTGCTGAGCTTACTACTTTAGTAACCGTGAGTTTGGATTCATTAAATAAGGAAGAGCATGAAATAAATCGAGGAAAAGGTTCATGGCTTAAAGCTAAAAATGCAATCGAATTCTTATTAGAAGCAGGTTGTAGTTTAAGAATTAATCAACAGCTTACAAAACACACCTTACACTCAGTTGATGACATGATAGATTATGCTAGTCAGAATGATATTGACTTAAGAGTAGTTCCTATTTCGGGTTTAGGTAGGGGGAAAATAGGAGACCATGAGCTTACATTTACACAAAGAAAAAGCATAGAGGATAAATTGCTTGATTTGTATGACGAATCTGAACCAGATCATGAAAGTTGCCAAGCAGCTGGGGTAAATCAATTTGAACATAAGAGAAGTTGTGGACATGGTGTAGGAGAATTTTCAATTGATAGTAAAGGAAATGTTTTTCCTTGTAAGTTAATGCATCATCCAATGTTTCACGCTGGCAATATAAGAAATAGAGAATTAAAAACGATATGGGAAACATCGAAAGTTTTTAAGGATTCAAGGAAAAGAACCGTTCATGCTTTGCCAGATTGTAAGTCATGTACTTTTAAAGAGTCTTGCGCAGGGGCATGTAGAGCTATCCAATGGGAAGATACTGGAAAAGTGGATGGGACTAACCATAATAATTGTACATTTATTAGAAGGAATATAAGGAAGCAAATGTGGGGATATTTTAGAAAAAATAAAAGGAATGAATTTGTATGAGTGAAATTTTATATGGGTTAAATAATGAAGAAGTTTATGCTGAAAATACACAGCAAGGTATTTTTATATTAACGCCTCAAGGAGAAACTATTATTCTTAATGATACTGTATCCAATGTTATTTGGAAGTCTATGATGAAGGAACCTCAGTCTTTACTAGATTTAGAAAACAAAATTTTACAATCATTCAATATAACAGATCGTAATATGGTGAAACAAGATTTGTTAAATTTTATTAAATCACTTGTGCAACACAATATAATTCTAGAGCATTGATTACCGATAGATAATATAAGAAATAAAAAACTTAATTGAAAGAACAAAGACATTAAATTCATTATTAATAAAGGATGTGAGCATATGGCATGGGTAATAACAGCTCCATGTGAGGGAGAAGTAGCTGCAAGATGTGTAAGCATGTGTCCAGAAAATGCTATAGAACAAGATCAAAGTGGAGGACAATATTATATAAATCCAAAATTATGTACAGACTGCGGTTTATGTGATTTATCATGTCCGGTTGCAGCCATTTTCCCTAAGGATAAAGTACCTTATCAGTGGAAGAGCTACATAAATAAAAACAAGCAGTATTTTGAAAATAAAGAGAACAATGTCATGTTAGGAGAAAAAACGGTACGTTCATGATATCGAAAAAATATATTGTTATCCCAAGATAATTTTATTTGAATGTTGAAGATATTCAGTTTGCTTCAGCATTCCTTTTATTGATGGAGGTTTTTAATCTGCGGGATTTGAGTATAGCTTTTAGTTTGTTTTTTTAGAGAGAAGTGGAAAAATTGATTGAATTAATAAAGTTTATCATTAAATTATTCAAAATCGTAAAAAAAGATTCATATATTCTACTTATAATTGTTATTATACTAGGGCTTTGGCCAGTAGTAGAAATATTAATTGTACGAGAAGTTATGACTTTTTTAACGTCTAATGAATATTCTGAAGTTTTGACACCGATATTAAAACTATTTGTTTTGGGTAGTTTCGTTATCATTTTGTTTTCGATAATGCCTATATTATTAGAAAAAGTAAAATATAGTATTCACAAGAAATTAATAGATAAGGCGTTAATGATTTTTGAAGAAAATAGATACGACCAATTATTACATGCATCTAAGAGAAATAAAATAAACAGTACCTTTAAATCTATCGATGATTTAAAAACATATGTAATTGATGGGAGTATAAATTTATTTCAAACATTAATTAGTGCATTGTTTTTATCCATCGTTATTTTGTATTTAAATATATGGTCACCATTTATAATCGCAATAGGAGTGTTTTTTAATTTTTACTTCACTCTAAAAGCGGGGAAATTGGAAAAAAAATTATTAAATGATATATCTGAAATAGATAGACTAGAGAACGATTTTACTAAAATACTTACAGACCCCAAAAATACTAAAGAAATAAGAATATATAATAATTTAAAATCAGTGTTAAGTGTCTGGGAAGGATTTTTTGAAGATAAGAAATATAAGACATTACAAAACACCGTAAAAAGCTCATTTTTTGAATTATCTGGAGGTTTAATAAGTAAAATATCTATTCTTTGTGTGTTAGGTTTATCATTAATATATTTAAATTCAGGGGACTTAACGCCAGCAGATATTACTTCATTATTATTAGGGAGTTTTTACCTAGATAACTTATTAAATATGATTCTACTACAAGGGAAACGATGGTTAGGAAGAATGGATTTTATAAAAGACTTAGATAAGGAAAACAATTGTTATGATGATTTATTATATCCTGTTGATCATAGTTTGGCTGTAGATTTACAAGGTATATCTTATACTTATCCTTCTCAAAAAATACCAGCAATTAAAAATTTGTCTATGAAAATAAAGTTGGGAGAGAAAATTGCAATCGTAGGAGATAATGCTGCTGGAAAAAGCACTCTAGTCAATATCATCTCTGGGTTGATCAAACCTAACCAAGGATCTGTCTTTTCAATAAAAACTGGGGGGATATGCTATCAAGATTTTGTTAAGTACAAATTATCCATAAAAGAAAATGTGATTTTAGGTGATATAAATCATAAGGATGACAACCAATATTTTGAAAAGATTATGAAAACCATTCATGCTGATCATTTTGTTAATAAATTGAGTAATAAATCTGATGAATTGTTATGGCCAGAGTTAGGCGGCAGCGATATTTCAGAGGGACAATGGCAAAAAATTGCTATTGGAAGAGGCTTATTTAAAGCTAATCTAGTTAAAGATTCTTTGTTTATATTGGATGAACCCACAGCTTCCTTAGATCCAAGAACGGAATTACATTTATTTGAGAATATATTTGAAACATTAAAAAATCATACTATATTATTCATAGTTCATAGATTAATAGGATGCACTTTTGCTGATAAAGTTGTCGTATTAGATAAAGGTGAGATTGTTGGTTATGGAAATCATGATGAATTGTTAAATTCTTGTACAAAATATAAAAAAATGTGGGAAAGTTCCTCTTCATTTATTAAGAGAGGTGAATGTTAATTGTGGTTAATTAAAGAGAAGAGAGTGAAAAATATACTTCCATGGGTAATCCCTTTGTTAATAATCACATTAATATCAGGAATATCACCACCCATGTTCCTTTATTTCTTTGGTGTTATGATTGATCATGTTCTAACAAAAAGTGACTCAGATATCATCATTTTAAACTTTATACTTTTCTCATTCATATTTATTCTTGACAAAATATTAATTCCTCTTCGTTCATATTTTATTCAAGGACTTTATTTCAGTATTGTTAAAGAAGCTAAATCACTTGTAATTAAAAAATTATATAAGAACAAGTTTGAGAACATGCTGAATAATGATCACTCTAATTTACTTGAAAATGCTACTAATTCATTTAATAAAGGTGCAAGAATATTTACTTTATTTTTCCAAAGTTTAATGGTACTAATATCATTATGTGGATATTTTATTTTACTATGGAATGTAACAACCTATGGGACATTAATAATGTCTATCTCATTTTTCTTAATTCTATTTAAAAATTTAAATATTAGTAAAAAAAATATGAAGTTGGAATTTAGTCAAGCCAACTCACGACTTAAAGAAAAATATTATAGAAATATTTTGGAGGACTTCAATACTTTAAAAGAGAGAAAAGTATATCATTATTCTAATTTTATAAATGGATTATGGAAAACTTCATATAATTCATTAGCTACAGAGAAATTGCAGTTTTTAAAAAAAGCTCAAATGACGATAGGAGTTTTACAAATTGTTCATTTGCTTTTGGTTTTTGGGACATATACATTTGTTATTTTTAATAATACAAATTCGATCGGTAATATAGTCATTTCGTTTCAAGTAATAAACCAACTAATAGGAATTTCTAATTCCTTTTCTCTTCAAATAAAACAATTATCGGATCAATTAATATCTTCATCATATATTTCAAAATATATCAATACAGATTTTAATAAGAGTAACAAAGATCATATAAAAAAACAGGATGAAAATGAAAAAATCGATAATATTGTATTAAAAAAAATTAGCTATACTTATCCAAATAAACAGAGATGTGTATTACAAGATGTTAACTTCACCATTCAAAAAGGAGAGATTGTAGGATTAATAGGAAATAATGGGGCTGGAAAAACTACATTATGTAATATTTTAGGAGGGTTATTGGAACCTACAAAAGGAAAAATTTTTGTGAATGGAGTAGGAGTAACTTCTGATGAACTATTAGGAAAAATTAATATTGCTTATAGAGATTTTATAAAGTACCCTGCAACGTTAAGACAAAATATAAATTTCGACGGAAATATGTCATCACTATCAGAAGAGATCGTTCACGATTTAAAAATATCGACTAAGGATAAAATATTGGGGGTAGGTTTTAATAATGGTAAAGAGTTATCTGGGGGGCAATGGCAAAAAATAGCAGTATCCAGATCATTCTCAAATAAAAGAGATATTATCATTCTTGATGAACCTACAGCAGCTATGGATCCTATTTCAGAGGAGATCATTATTAATCGGATTAATGATTACTCTAAAAAAGGTTACGGCATTATTCTAGTTGCACATAGAATAAATGCCATTATGAATTGTGATAGAGTATACGTTATGGATAAAGGTAGATTGGTGCAAAATGGAAGGCCAGAAGAACTACTTGAAGAGGAAGGATATTTTAAAAATCTCTATGGATCACAAGTTGCAATGTTACAAAAAGTTAGCGTTAAATAATCCCTGTTAAGTCGTAAAGTTATCAATCATTTACGACTTTTAACAACTCATAAGCTAAGTTTTCCATCTCCATATATAACCCATCAATATTGCTTAATAGGATAAGCACAAGGTTTTGCTCTATATCTCTCAAAATATAAGGAGAGTATCCAGATACAATGCCGCTATGTTTTACTATACTCCCATCAACAAACCAACCATATCCATACGAGTCATTGTAGGAAGTATACATTTTGTTTATCGTAGCTTGTTTAGCTAATTTTTCTGTATATAAAATTTGATCCCATTTATATAAATCTTCCATTGTTGAATACATCCCTCCATAGGAGTATGGAGGATCTAAGGTATACTTTATTTCCCGGTTTATTCGATCTGAAACATTTGGATAACCTAATGCTAAATTACTTGCAGGATCTCCTGTTCCTGTATTGAACATTTCAGCAGGTTCTAGAATATTCTTTTGTAAAAACTCATCGTATGTCAATCCTGAAACCTGCTTAATAATGTATTCTAATAGAAGATAGTTGGAGTTGCTGTAGCTAAATTTTTCTCCAGGATCAAATTCATGCACCAAACCTTCTTCTAAGGAATCTAATAATCCATTGGGATTATAAAAGTTAAGCTCTGGAATACCAGATGACATAGATAATAAGTGGTGAATGGTTATCTCTGCACCTTCAGCATAGTTTGGAAAATATTTTGAAATAGGGTCA
Source organism: Chengkuizengella axinellae (assembly GCF_030730905.1). GTDB lineage: Bacteria > Bacillota > Bacilli > Paenibacillales > KCTC-33759 > Chengkuizengella > Chengkuizengella axinellae. Next base: position 268,707 of record NZ_JAVAMP010000003.1, read on the forward strand.
TGAAGATTTAATAAACCTCTTTCTTCTAATAATAGTATGGAAAATGCCGTGAATTGTTTTGTTAACGAAGCTAATCTGTATGTCGTTTGGGAAGTGTGCTCGGTTTCACTTTCATAGTTAGCAAAACCAAATCCATCTTCATAAAGAAGCTTATTATTCTGTGCTATAAAAACGTAACCAGAAAAGGAGTTTTCTTCTGCATAGCTGTTCATAAAAGTAGAGATGTCTGATGGGTATTTCATATTATTTTCCTCCATAGATTCGCTTTTTGAACATCCGATGGTAATTATGACAAATAAAAATAAATTTAAACATATGATAAAAATGAATCTAATCATTTATCTCGACTCCCTCCCTTTGTGTGAATCTCGACGATTAACCTCTTCCATATACAACTTCTAACAATATATTTTTAAGAGAATTATTAGTATTAAAAATTCTTTCATGATTCCCTAGTATAATAATCAAGACTCCTGTTTCGGGTTCATAATGGATTAAATTAGTGTATCCAAAAAATTGGCCTATATTTAAAGCTGCATTTTTTTCATTCAAAAATGTACCTAGACCATAATTAAAATCATTAACATTAAGTGCACTATCCTCTACGTTAGTATGTGTTGTAAACATTTTTTGAACTACTTCATTTGATAGAATTTCATTCGTGTTTATAGCTTTATACCACTTAGATAAATCATTTACTGTAGAGTATATACCTGCTGCTGCATCTACAACACCTGTATTATATAAATCCATTTTATCTGCATATCCTTCACCTATCATGGAATAACCAATTGCTTTATCGTATTCATCAATCCAGTTATTTCCTAAACCTGAATTTGTCATCTCAAGCGGATTAAATATATTTTCTTGAATATACTCATGATATGACATGCCTGTAACTTGCTCAATAATCCGTCCTAATATAATGTAATTTGAAATGCTGTACTCAAATTCCTTTCCAGGTATAAAATTTAATTCCTCATCTTCAAAAATACCCATAATGACATCCAAATCTTTTCCTTCATCAGTCGTTGTGTACACCCATTCTGGTATTTGGCTAAAATAAGGCTCTTCCACATAATTCACAATTCCTGATGACATCGACAATAAATGTTGAATCGTAATATCTTCCCAATGGGTTTGTTCAGGGAAAAACTCTGTAATTGGGTCATCAATATAGAGATAACCTTCATCCTCTAACATTAAAATCGCCGCAGCTGTAAACTCTGTTGTACTGGTGACGATTGGAAATTTTGTATCGATAGTATTCTCTATTTGCTCTTCATAATCTGCAAATCCAACTCCTTTAGAGAAAATATCCAACTCACCTACACCAACATAAACTACTCCTGAGAAATAGAATTGTTCTGTAAATCCATTGACTGCTTTTTCTATTTGTGTTGCAAGCTCTTCCTTATTATTGATTGCAAGTGGTTTGAACTCGATTTCATTTTCATCTTTCTGTGTTTGATCTGGAACATCACTGTAATCTGTGGTAGATACTGAACATCCACTCACAACAAGAAGAAAACAAATAAATATAAGAACATAACTTTTTTTCATTATCATTATCCTTTCAACATATAATAGTTAGATTCATTTTTAACAATATTAGTATGAGTACTTGTAAAATCATCAATGAGTAATATAGAAAAAAATAGTTTTTTTAGCATAAATACGTTCCCTTCCCTCTTAAAATTAATAGGACTATTAATTGATTTCTAAACCCATAGCACTAACATCTACTTGATGAATATTTTCTCCATCTGAATAAAAGAAATATTTTTGATCTGGTGAAACATAAGGACTATATCTAGTTCCAAAGGAACCCCGTAGAGGTTCACCAGGCAGAAGTACCCCTTCTGACCAACTACCGTCTACATTGTAACTAATATAAAAAGCAGCATCCCTTCTAAAGATAAGATAACTTTCATCTGGTGCTATAAATGGAGATTCTTCTACTGAAGTTGTATTAATTTCTTCACCTAATCGTTCAGGTTCTGTGTATTTACCATCTACAAATTTAGAAACATAAATGTCAAAACCTCTAATTGATCCATTACGGTTTGTTTGAAAATATAGATTCCCTTTTTTTGAAACAGAGGGTAATAATTCGTTTCTAGGAGAGTTTACAATGTCTAAAAGTGTTGGCTTATCCCACTCACCATCTTTATTTTCTGATACCCAAAGATCAGTAGCTCCCATTCCTTCTCCTTCGGATACAAAGAAAAACTTATTACCATCAGGAGAGATGAATGGTTCAAAAACTCGATTTAAATTAAAATTGTCAGGGGAAGGGAAGGTAAATAATACAGGTTCTGTCCATTTGTCATCTATATATTCTGATTCATAAAGTGTATCAAATGAAACTCCACCTCTTTGTATGTACATCTTTTTTCCATCAGGTGTAAATGTAAAAGCCCATTCAGGTTCATCTTCAGTTGAAATCACTCCTTCTCCAAAAGTTATTGGAGTTGTTATTGGTTCTTCAGAGTCATAAGGGAGTATTGAACTGCCTTGGTTTGAACACGAGGTTAATAGAATGAATAGAATTAAATAAACCGGCATAAGTTTTTTCATGATAAATAGCTCAAATCCTCTTTTAGTTTAATTTTTATGACAATAGAGTTATTATTAATAAATCCCTAAACCAATTCCACTAACATCTACTTGTTTTATATCTCCATCCGCATAAAAGAAGTATTTTTGATCTGGTGAAACGTAAGGGCTAAATCTTGTTCCCCATCTATCACCAAGAGGTTCTTCTGTTAATAATTCTGCTTCTGTCCATTCATAAATAATTGATCTCCTCATTAAATTTATGATCCAGAACATTTTTACTATTAATACGATTACATAAAGAAACAGATTAGTAGTAAACGGTTTTTGTTATTTATTATTTAGACCAATAACACTAACATCCACTTGATGTATGTCTCCATCCGCATAAAAGAAATATTTCTGATCAGGTGAAACATAGGGGCTATACCTAGACCCAAACAAACCATTTAGAGGTTCACCAGTTAATAGTTCTGCTTCAGACCATTTCCCCTCCGTATTGTAGCTTATATAGAAAGCCCCATCCCTGCTAAATATAAGATAACTTTCATCTGGTGTGATAAATGGGGATTGTTCTACTCCTGACGTATTAATCTCCTCTCCAAGTTGAACAGGTTGTGTATACTCACCATCAATAAATTTAGAAACAAAAAGGTCATAACTTCCACTAGTTCCTTGACGGTTGGATTGAAAATAAAGATTTCCATTATTTGAAACAGAAGGAAAGTATTCATTTCTTGGAGAGTTTAAAATTTCTAAAATAGTTGGTTCTCCCCATGTGCCATCTATGTTTTCTGATACCCAAAGATCTGTGCCCTCCATTCCATCTCCTTCGGATACAAAGAAAAATTTGCTTCCGTCTGGTGAGATGAAAGGTTCAACTAATCTAATAAAATGGATATTTTCTTGGGTTGGAAAAGTAAATAAAACAGGTTCAGTCCATTTTCCATCTACATATTCAGATTTATAAAGTGTTGCAAGTCCAGCTGTTCCTCTCTGAATGTATATTTTTGATCCATCAGGTGTAAAAGTAAAAGCCCATTCTGTATCATCCGTTGATATTACTCCTTCTTCAAAAGTAATGGGAGTTGTAATTGGTTCGTCGGAGAAATAAGGGAGTTTTATACTGGTTTGTTTTGAACAAGATGTTAATAGAATACTACATATGATTAAGATAATTACTAAATTAAATCTCAAAATATATTTCCTCCTTATATAGTAATGAGAACCTATATATTTGAATCTAAAATAATGTACTCACCTGTTTCTTCAATAATTTTTATAAAACCAGTTTGCTCTCCTAACTTAATAATCATATTTAACATTTCTTTTGACACATACTCATTTATAATTTCTGAATAAGTGACTTTGAAGTGATTTAATATATTTGGCTTTTCAAAAGGTAAAGAATCTAAATAACTTTTCTGCAAATTTGAAAAAGACAACTCAATGTTCTGTTGAATGTTGTTATATTTCAAGTTTACTATGAGATCATCATTAGAGTTGAAAGCTGCAAATCCGTCTTCATCAACATATCCTTTGTGTTTATCCTCAACTTTGTATTTAACAAGCTGTCTAGCAGAGAACAAAATTCCATTATCCAATGTTACAACTGGATTGATTTCTAGAGAAGTATCCTTACTATGGTAAGGGTGAAGGTTCAGGATTTCATTTGTATTTACATCCATATTTATTGCCTTGGTTGCAGGATCTCCATTAAATAAAATCAAAGCATTTTTTATTCGATCTCCCCAAGCTTCTGAATTATGCTCAGCCCCTTCATCAAATAAATAAAATAAATCCTCTCCATACACAAAACCTTTGTCAACTAAATGATCTATCATTTGAGCTTCATAACTTCCTTCGGCAGTTCCATAATCAAACCATATTTTAATATCTGGTTTATTTAAATGATCAACCTCTTCATATATCCGATATTGATAATTACCAACCCAAAATGAGGGAGAGAAAGCACCAACCGTGGAAAAGACATCCGGGTAATGATATCCTAACCAAAAAGCATGGATTCCTCCCCACGATGCACCCATTATTGCTCTGTTTTGTGAATTGGGGATCGTTCGGTATTGTTCATCAACATGAGGAATAATTTTATTTATCAACAATTCAGAAAATTCCTTAGAAGAAGAGCCGTCAGTGTACCATCCCATAAATTCAATACTTTGTTCATATGGAACATAATCCATTAAACGTCCTTTATCGTCTCCTGCATGATGTATAGCTATGACTATTAATTCATCGATTAAACCATCGTTTGTTAATTCCTCTACAATTCTATCTACATTCCACTTGCCGCTGCTAACGATTGGATCAGAAAATATTTCTTGTCCATCGTGCATATATACCACTGGATATCTTTTGTTTGAAGAATTGTAGGATTCGGGCAGTAAAACTTCAATCGTTCTTCCTTCAACTTCATCTATAATAATTTTGTCAAGTTGATCAGAATCTGCGAAAATAATATTTTGAGTGTTTTGAAAGAAAGTAGTTAATACAAAAGAGATTAATAAAAGTGAAATTAAACCTATCTTTTTCATAATCACACCGTCCTTTAATGTAAATGGATTATTAATTAATTTCTAAACCAATCACACTAATGTCCACCTGTTTTATATCTCCATCCACATAAAAGAAGTATTTCTGATCTGGTGAAACATATGGGCTGTATCTTGATCCAAAAGAACCATTTAAAGGTTCACCCTGAAGCACTTCAGCTTCTGACCATTCCCCATTGGAATTGTAGCTAATATAGAAAGCGCCATCCCTGCTAAATATAAGAAAACTTTCATCTGGTGATATAAATGGGTTGGCTTCACGACGCCCAGAGGTATTTATTTCTTCATTTAAACGTTCGGGGACCGTGTATCTATCGTCAAAAAATTTAGAAATGTAAATATCAGATCCACCGTCTCGGTCAGATGTAAAATAAAGATTTCCGTTTTTTGCAATAGACGGTGTAGTTTCGCTAAAGGAAGAGTTCACGATTTCTAAGAGAAAAGGTTCATCCCATTCACCATCAATGTTCTCAGATACCCAAATATCAAATGCCTCCATACCATCCCCTTCAGATACAAGAAAAAATTTGTTTCCGTCAGGTGAGATGGTTGATTGAATAAATCTTATGAAATTCACATTTTTAGGAACAGGTATAGTAAAAAGTTCAGGTTCTGTCCATTCGCCATCCAAATAACTTGATTCATATATTGTGTCTAAACTCATTGGTCCTCTTAACATATAGATTTTCTTCCCATCAGGTGTGAATGTAAAACCCCATACAGGTTCATCCTCTGTAGAGAGTATTCCTTCCCCAAAAGAGACGGGAGTAGTAATAGGTTGATTAGAATGGTAAGGGGGTTGTGTACTAGCTTGATTTGTATAAGAGATTGCTAACAAAATAAATAAGAAGAATAATGTAGAGATAATAAATCTAAATTTAATTGTATAAATCAATATAAAACCTCCTTTTTTAGAGAATAGATCCCCAACTATAACGACCTACCGTTTGGTAGTGTGTTAGAAAAATAAACCATTCAATTCATCATCTAAACTAGAATTCATCAAATAGAAAGTCCATGTATGATGAAATATGTTAAATTTCATTTAGAGTTAAGTTCATTATACAAACATCTTAATCATAAAGGTGGTTTTTAGTAAAAACAGTGAATAAATAACAAAAAATATGAGAAATTTACAAAGCTGTTTACCTTAACATTAGAAATGAGAACATTGGCTTTATTGAATTTAATGGCCGATGTTCTCATTTTTCTTTATATTTTTCTTTATATTAATTTAATGCATACAACTTCCCATCATAACTCGTTACGTATACAACGCCATCCCATATTACAGGTGAAGATTCAATATTAGCCTCTGCATCAAATCTCCATAATTCCTGTTGGCTTTCTATATCCATAGCGATAAGGTCACCGGTCGCAGTACCAAAGTACAAAATACCATCTACATAGGAAGGAGAAGAGAATACTCTTCCTGCTGTTTTTTGATGCCACTTTTCTTCCCCTGAGATTGCATCAATTGCGAATAGCTTCTTTCCATCAGAAGTCCCAACATATACTGTATCTTCTGCTATAACAGGTGAGGAATTAAACCAAGAATTTTCAGCCAAGAATTTCCAAATTTCTTCACCGGACTCTGCATTGATAGCATACAAATGGAAATCGTTACTCCCAACATACAATACCCCATCGTGTATGGTTGGTGATGACTGAATAAAGCCTTCTGTTTTAAAAATCCATTTCCTTTCTGCGGTTAAGTAATCAACTGCATAAATGTATCCATTTGTATCTCCAAAATAAATCGTATTATCTTTTACAATGGGTGAAGAGCGAACGATTCCGTTATTGTTTTCTGTTTTCATCTTCCATACAATGTCTCCAGTTTTCATATCCATAGCGTAAAAGCTGAAGTCTCCAGCACCTAAAAATAACAATCCCTCAAATAACAACGGTGATGATCCGATAAAATCCCAACTGTTTATATCTGGTAGTTTTTCGTTTGTTTCTGTTTTCCATATTTGCTCTCCAGTTTGGGTGTCCAGCGCATATATAAATCCTAAGTCATCTGAAAAAAATACTTGATTTCCACTAATTGCCGGAGAGGATTTCACTTTGCCATCTGTAACAACCTCCCAAACTAGCTCACCATTCTCAATATTTACTGCATAAAATTTTTTGTCGCTCCCCCCGAAATAAGCCTTTCCATTATATATTGCCGGAGAAGATACTATTGTTCCATCAGTTTCAAAAGCCCATTTTACACCGTTAAGATTTTGAAGTGCTGTAGTCTCATAAACCCCTCTACTAGTAATACCTCCTCTAAAAATACCTGTCTGTTCTACAGGTGTAGATTCTGTTTCAAAATCTGAAATAAGTAATGTGATGTTTTCGTTTTCGCTTTTCTGCTCTTCAAGTGTTGTAGATTGTTCATTATTATCTTCTTGACTATCAGTTGGAGTAGTTTCTTCTTGAATTGAATCGGATTTTGAATTCGTGGTTTCTGATTGTGTACAAGCAGCAGTGAATAAAATAAATAGAACACATATGAACAAAATAATGAGGTTATTCATCTTTTTCATGTTTAAGCTCTCCCCTTTTTAATTAAATTGATAACCGTTGATACTTATATTGTTACTGGGAATATTACATTTCACAAGTATTTACTTTTGTGTATAATAGTTACCAACAGGAAAGTTTTGTGAAGAATAGCGTCATTTACGGAAGGAGAATTTTTAATGTCAACAAAAAGGAAAGTATATTATTGTCCTGTTGAATTCACTTTAGATCAGATTGCAGGAAAGTGGAAAATATTAATTGTTCTTCAATTGAGGTTCGGAGCTAAACGATATACGGAGTTAATAAAAAAAGTTCGTGGAATCACCCCTAAGATGTTGTCACAACACTTAAAGGATTTAGAACAGCAAGGAATTATTCATAGGCAAATTTTTGCTGAGATACCACCAAAGGTTGAATACTCTCTTACAAAAGAAGGAGAAAAATTATTCCCAATCATTGATTCTTTGGCGCAATGGGGATCTGTAAATATGGAAAAAGAGAAGGGTTCAGAAATTGTTTGATAATATAGTGTAAGGGGGAAGTTTCATGGAAATGAATCAATTGAATTCCAGTTACATTGGTGCAGAATATACAATGAGTATTATTTCAGGGAAATGGAAACCTTTAATTATATATCATTTAAGACAAGGTACAAAAAGATACGGACAAATTAAAAGGCTTGTCCCCGATGCCTCACCTAAAGTCTTGATTCAACAGTTAAAAGAATTAGAGCATGATGGAATTATCAATCGGAAGTCATACCCTGAAGTCCCACCAAAGGTGGAATATTCCGTTACAGCTAAAGGAAGATCATTATATCCTGTACTAGATCTGTTATGGTTTTGGTCCCACCAAAAATTATAATCATAATAAAGAGTACCCTCTTTAAATAAAGAAGATACTCTTTTTTTTACTCTGGAACTATTTTTTCAAAAAGCTGTTGCAGTTTTTTAGTCACTGTCCCTGGTAAACCATTTGCTATGTTATGATGATCTATGTTGATGATTGGTGTAATTTCAACCGTTGTTCCAGTAATAAATACTTCATCCGCGTTCTTTAATGTTTCTTTATCAAAAGCTTTTTCCCTAATGGTGAATCCCTCTTCAGCAGCAATTTTAAGGACAACGGACCTCGTTACTCCTTCTAAAATAAGATGATTTGCTGGGTGTGTTAGTATTTCTCCATCTTGAACTATCATAATATTGGAAGAGCTGCACTCTGTAATGATACCATTTCGATGGAAGATCGTTTCATCTGCGTTTTGTTCTACCGCATTTTGTTTAGCAAGAGTATTTGGAAGTAAATTTAAAGATTTTATGTCACATCTTAACCAGCGAATATCTTCCTGTGTAATAGCCTTTATACCTGATTTCATTTTATCTAAAGGCCGTTTTACTTCATTACAATAAGCCAATAAAGTTGGGATTGGATTTTTAGGAAATAAATGAGATCGCTGTGCAACTCCTCTCGTGATTTGCAAATAAAGAGTACCTTCCTGCACAAAGGATTTTTGGATCAACTGTGAAAGCTTTAGATCTATATCTTGAACAGAGGATGGAAGTTTAAGTTTGATTTGCTCACAGCTTCTTTGTAATCGTTGAAAATGTTTTTCTTTTTCAAAAAGTTGTCCATTATAAATACGAAAGACCTCATAAACACCGTCTCCAAAATAATATCCTCTATCTTCGTGTGAAATATGTACTTCTTCTTTTTTTAAAAATAAATCGTTATATAAAATCATTTACTCACCTCTTCACTATTTACGAACAAATGTTTGTTTCTTGGTTTTTATATGTTAAAATACAAGTATATATTTGCAACTTGATGATCTCATTTTAAGGGTATCAAACAGGATAAGTTATTGTCAAAAACAGATGAAAAAAATTTAATTAGCTATAAAGAAAATGTCGAAAAATAATTATATTAATATTTAAAAAAGATAGATAGGATGAGAAAATAGAAGAAAATAGGACAAAACCTCATTGTAATTATCCGATTTGGATGATCACAAAGTAGTAACACAACATATAGTGTTGTATAATGATATTCGCACACAATATGTAGTGCTTTTTTAAGGAATGCAAGTGTAAAATTTGGAAGCTTGCACTCATAAAAAAGATACATATTTCATTATATTTACTATCAAACAAGTAAAAAAATACATTTTATACATTCATGATATTTCTGATACTTATAGACTTTTTTCGATGCAAATTTTGTATTTTTTACAGACATAAATGACTGGAATTAGATTTATATTTTTAAAATTATATTGGTTATTATTTTGGGGAGGTTGTTTTTTTGGAAACAATACAGGTCAAACGTTTAGAAGGTTTAAGTGAAAAGATATTTTTGGATCGTTATGCGATGAAGGATGCTGACACCAATCATACAAAAGTTGGAGATACTGTATTAACGCTTGTAAAAGATGATCCTAAATTTCCTACGAAGGAAGTAGGAGAAGTGATCAGTCGAGATGGTGAAAATGTCCAAGTTAAACTCCGCAGTGGTGAAGTTATTGATTCAACCATTCATAAATTAACACTTACAGTAGAGAAAACACCTGATGAGATGTGGGGACGATTAGCTAAAGCTATGGCTTCTGTAGAAGCTACTCCAGAAAAGCAACAGGAATGGACTGAAAAGTTTAAATATATATTAAATGATTGGAAACTTGTTCCAGGTGGACGTATAGCTGCAGGTGCTGGCGCAAGTGATGAGCTGACTTTGTTTAACTGTTATGTAATCCCATCTCCGCATGATAGCCGTGGTGGAATTATGGAGACATTAACCGAAATGACAGAAATTATGTCTCGTGGTGGGGGTGTAGGTATTAATTTATCTTCATTACGTCCGCGTCGTGCGATCGTAAAAGGGGTAAATGGATCATCCAGCGGAGCGGTTTCTTGGGGCGGTTTATTTAGTTATACAACAGGTTTAATCGAGCAAGGTGGAAGTCGTCGAGGAGCATTAATGTTGATGATTAACGATTGGCATCCTGATTTGATGGATTTTATAACTGTTAAACAAAAAATGGGTGAAATTACAAACGCAAATTTATCTGTTTGTTTAAGCAACGGTTTTATGAAAGCTGTAAAAGAAGATTTAGAATGGGATTTAGTGTTCCCTGATACGGATGATCCTGAGTATGACGAGTTATGGAATGGTGATTTATCCGAATGGAAAAAATTAGGAAAGAATGTCATTCATCATAAAACAGTCAAAGCACGTGAAGTGTGGCATACGATTATAGAGTCTGCTTGGAAATCAGCAGAACCAGGCGTTGTGTTTATGGAACATTATAATGATATGTCAAATAGCTGGTACTTTAACCAAATTATTTGTACTAATCCTTGTGGTGAGCAGGGATTACCAGCATGGGGTGTTTGTAACTTATCAGCAGTAAACTTATCTAGGTTTTATGATGAAGAAAATGATGATGTTGATTGGGATGAGCTTGGAAAAGTTGTTCGTTATTCCACTCGTTTCCTAGATAATGTAATTGATACAACTCCATATCATTTTGAAGAAAATGAACAGAACCAAAAAGGGGAGCGTCGTGTCGGATTAGGTACGATGGGACTAGCCGAATTAATGATTAAATTGAAAATTCGTTATGGAAGCCCAGAATCGTTAGAGTTTTTAGATAAATTGTATGGGTTTATGGCGAAGGAAGCTTATCTTGCATCCTCTGAAATCGCTGGTGAAAAAGGTTCATTTACGCATTATATTGAGGATAAGTTTTTACAAAGTGGATTTATGAAAAATATGGTGGAGTTCTTCCCTGAAGTGCGAGAATCCATTAAAGAAAATGGAATGCGCAACGTAACGGTCATTACACAGGCTCCAACTGGAAGTACAGGTACAATGGTTGGGACTTCTACAGGTATCGAACCTTATTTTGCCTTTGAATATTATCGCCAAAGTCGTTTAGGTTATGACAAACAACTTGTACCTATCGCTCAGGAATATCAAGATCAAAATCCAGGTCAACCTTTGCCAGATTATTATATTACATCTATGCAAATGTCAGCCGATGATCATATCCGTGTACAAGCGGCGATTCAAAAATGGGTAGACAGCTCCATTTCTAAAACAGCAAATTGTTCAGCAGACTTTACTGTTGAAGAAACGAAAAAGTTATATGAATATGCATTTGATTTGGGTTGTAAAGGGGTTACGATTTATAGAGACGGAAGCCGTGACGTTCAAGTTCTTTCAACTTCGGATAAAGATGAGAAAGAAGAAAAGAACGAGGAAGTGGCTGCATCAGAAGAAACAGTAGAGAAAATCGAAGCAAAGTCTTCAGAAGATCTAACTCAAATAAATGAATCATTAAAAGTGAATATCGATGCAAAAACAGAAAAAATATTTGATAAGCAATATATTAAACGTCCGCAGGTATTAAAAGGTTCTACTTATAAATTCAATACACCATTTGGAATGGCTTATATTACGATTAATGACATCAATGGTGTAGCAGGTGAAATCTTCATGAACGTTGGAAAAGCGGGTTCTGATGTATTTGCGATGTCAGAAGCATTGGGAAGAGTATGTTCCTTATTCCTTCGTTACGGAGATCACGGAAATAAAGAACAATTATTGATCAAACATTTAAAAGGAATCGGTGGCTCAGGTGCGATTGGCTTTGGTGCTAATCGAGTAGAATCTATTGCAGATGCTGTTGCAAAAGCATTGGAAATTCACATTGAAGAAGCAAAAGAGGCTGCACCTGTGATAGAAAATAATGAGAATGCAGCAACGGTTGAAGTGGAAGAAGTGGTAGAAACAGTTTCTCAATCCATTGATTCTATAGAAGATGACGTACATGTTGTAGAGTCCAAAGACCTTTGTCCTTCCTGTGGATCAGCAAGTTTAGTGAATTCAGAAGGATGTAAGAATTGTACTAGCTGCGGGTATAGTCGTTGTAACTAAGGATTAATGCAAAATTAAATATATAAATTTAAAAGAACCAAGAATTTTTAAAGATCATTCTTGGTTCTTTTTGTGATCATATTATTAAATATCTGATAAATCCCCTTCCGGGTTGGGTTGAAGCCATTGGGCATCATATTGAAAAATTAAAATAGGATTAGGAGCATCTACTATGGTGATTCCGATCCTTTTTTTGTAATTAAGAGGGAATCATGTAAACATCAAAATCTGATATAATAAGAATAATTTTAAAAGTTAATATTTATTGTAAACGTCGCATTATTCTAAAACGATAATTTTTAGCCTTGAACTCATCAAAGCAACTAAACATTGTAACGATTACGTTATTTTACATGAACTAATACACTTTAAATACAACAATCATAGTGAGAAATTTTATAATATGCTCTACTCCTTTATTCCAGATTGGGGAAAAATGAAAGTTGTTCTAGATGAAGAAATTGTAAGAGACATATAATTTTTCGAACCAAATATTTGTAAAAGAACAAAAATGAAAAAGGCAAGAGGCATTCAACTTCGTGGAGATAGCCTCTTTTTGTCATATTTAATATAACTTTTGTTTATTAATTAAATGGGAAAACAATTCCCGATGTAAATTATCATAAATCCACTCAAAAGGAGAAATCTTATGTTATCACCTGCTTTTTTACTCATCATTGTTATTGCAATTATCCCCATCATCTTATTTTTTTTCTTTTTTATATACGATAAAAATCAAAGGCAGCACTCCATTTTAAGAAACTATCCGATCTTAGGTAGAGTTAGATATTTATTAGAACATACTGGACCGGAGTTCAGACAATATTTATTTGATGGAGATACACAAGGTAAGCCATTTTCTCGAAATGATTTTTTAAGTATTATTTTTCCTTCTAAATATCTTGAAACCATTATATCCTTTGGTTCTAAAAAGGATTTTGAACAAAAAGGATACTTTCTAAAGAACGCTTTGTTTCCAAAGTTAATGAAAGAAATAAAAGTAAACAATCAACATGAAATAGAATCAAAATATTATAAAACGAAAGAGGAAACACTTTTTAAACGAAAAGAAACCTTTAACAATAAAAAAGTAAAACCTTGGTTGTTGCATGACGACAATATTGTCATAATCGGAGGAAAAACATGTGAGTATCCTTTTCATGTCAAAGGATTAGTTGGTATGTCAGGTATGAGTTATGGATCTCTAGGTGAGCATAGTATTGAAACTTTATCAAAAGGTTTAGGTATGTCGGGTGGAACATGGATGAATACAGGCGAAGGTGGTGTTTCAGATTATCATTTAACTGGAGATGTGGATATCATCATGCAGATTGGACCTGCAAAATTTGGTGTGCGAACTGATCAAGGTAAGTTGGACTGGGAAGAATTAAAGCTAAAAGGATCGATACAACAAATAAAAGCATTTGAGTTGAAACTAGGACAAGGAGCGAAGATTCGAGGCGGTCATTTACCTGCTGAAAAAAATACTCCAACGATAGCAAAAGCACGAAAGATTAAACCCTACGTTACTGTTGAAAGCCCAAACTCTTTTGAAGAATTTAGAGATTTGCCAAGCTTATTTGATTTTGTAGATAAAATTAGAGAGACAACGGGAAAACCAGTGGGGATTAAAATGGTGGTTGGTGATGATACGGAGCTGCACACATTTGCTAAATATATGAAGGGAACAGGGAGAGGACCGGATTTTATTACAGTAGATGGTGGTGAAGGTGGGAGTGGAGCTACTTATCAAGAAATGGCTGACTCTATGGGTCTGCCTATTAAATCTAGTTTGATGATTACACACTCTGTACTAAAACATTATGGTGTTAGAGATCGGGTTAAAATTATTGCCTCTGGTAAATTGTTCACCGCAGATAAGATTGCAATCGCACTGTCCATGGGGGCTGACTTAATTAGTATGGCACGTGCCTATATGATCGTCATTGGATGTATTGGTGCTCAACATTGTCATAAAAATACTTGTCCTGTAGGTGTTGCAACCACAAATCCAAAACTGCAAAAAGCGCTTGTTATTGAGGACAAAAAATATCGTGTAGCTAACTTTACGATTACTTTACGACAAGGATTATATACTTTAGCAGCAGCGGCTGGGCTTGATTGTCCTACCAAATTTAACAGCAATCATGTCGTGTATAAAGATGACCTAGGAAGAGTGACTCGATTAAAGGATATTGAAAAAGAGATTAATCATAAAGTTTCTTCATTCCATCATGATGAGGCTGCATATGAAAATGATAAAAAAATAAGTGGATAGATGTTAAATAAAAATAACACACAAATGAGTTGATTTGACATTTGAAATAATACCTTTTATAATTTCACTGAACGTACGGTTAATGAAAATCAGAAAGTAGCTGATGGAATGACGAAGAAACCAACAAATAGAGACCTACAGGCAGAAGAGCGTCGTAAACAACTTCTTCAAGCATCTAAAGAGTTGTTTGCAAAACAAGGATTTCATGCAACTCCGATTCGAAGCATCAACCGCAGTATTGGAATGGCAGATGGGCTAATCTATCATTATTTTCCAAAGGGGAAACAACAAATTTTGGAGACCATTGTGGAAGACTCTTTTACAAGTCGTTCTGAGATTCTTGCGCAGCAGCTTTCTGGTTTAATTACGAAAGAAGTTCCACTAAAGCAAGCTTTAATCATTTTTATAGAGCGTATGAATGAAATGGTTTTGTCTGATCAACTGTCAGCGCTTATCATGTTTAGAGAAAGGGCTTATTTAAGTGATGATTTTGTAGAAAAATTAGGTGTTATGATTATAAATCGATTAGACTGGTTGGCAAATTTTCTAAATGAGCGTCATGAAGCTGGTGAGATAGAACAATTGGACTTTCAAATTGCAGCAAAACAAATTACATCTATAAATTTTATTCTTATTGTTAAAGAAATGTTAGGACTTAATGTTATTCTAGAATCCAAACAGGAATTTATTGAGAAATCTGTGGATCAACTAGTGAAGTTCTGGGAGAAAAAATAGGATGAATATATAGCCTATTTTTTATTATTTTTCACCGAATGCTCAATGAAATGCATTTTGTTTTCTAATTTTTCACCAATATTTTTCTGTTTAATTATTCACCGAATGTTCAATCAAAAAAAGAATCAATACATCTAGAGTGAGGTGACAGAATGAGTGGCGTAAGGCTTGCTTATAAAGATTTAAAACATATGTGGTCAACCAAGATTTTAAGGACATCCTTAATTGTGGCTATGTTATTGCCCCTTTTATATAATTTTGTATATTTGTGGGCTTACTGGGACCCAGAAGACAACATAGATGAATTACCTTTAGCAGTTATAAATAAAGATATAGGAACAGTAAATGAGGGGGAAAATGTTAATTTAGGAGAAGATCTTGTAGAACAGTTACTTGATGACGACCAGACAAACTGGACTCTGCTCCCAGAAGATCAAACAGAGAAAAGCATTCTTTCAGAAGGATATGTTTTAATTTTAAACATTCCAAGTGATTTTTCAGAAAAAGCGTTGAGTGTTGGCAGTGATCACCCCCAAAGTGCCACCCTTACCTATATTTTCAGTGAAGGTTCTAATGCTATATCTGCTAAAATCTCAAATGCCATAATAGATCAGGTAGAAACAAAGTTAGATCAGGAATTATCTACTCGTTATTTAGAGATTATTTATGAGAATGTATTGAATGGGGGGGAGGGATTACAGGAAGCGGCAGATGGAGCACAATTATTAGCAGAGGCTGTGGATAAAGCACATAGTGGTTCGAATGAATTATCTGATGGCTTAGTGTTAAGCAGTAGTGGAATGGAGGAGCTATCAGATGGACTTACACAATTGTTAAATGGGGCTAATCAACTTGAAAATGGAATTATCCAGTTAAATACATCTGTTAATCTAGCTTCTGATGGAGCGAATGAAATATCAGACGAATTAGAAGCTGCACACGTAGATCTTAGCAATTTATCGAATTCATTAGAAACATTTAATTCAAATCTCAATCATTCGATTGAAGGAATACAAGATTCAATTCGTGGCGTGAATGAGACAATCACTGTCATCCAAAATTTAAAAGAGGATGTACAGAAATTACAAGAAGATCTAACAGAGCCTTTTGAAGATCCAATAGAAAATCAAAGAAAGCGAATAGATGAGGCCATTATATTAGTTGAAAATATAATAGAGGATAACCCTGAATGGAAAGAAAATGAACAGCTTGGCTCAGTTGTGGAATCTCTAGAGAAAGCTATTGATTATCAAGAGCAAATCAAACAAGATCGAGATGAAGTAAGTAGAAGTTACAACCGTTTAATAAAACAGTTATCTCTAGTTGAGGAAGAATTAAAGGAAACAAACGAAGAATTAATCCTTGAATTAGAAACAATACAGGAAGATTTGTTGAGTTTACAAATAGATATTGAGAATACAGAGAATAATTTGAACGAGCGAATAGACAAAATTGCAGCAATTCCAAATCAATTACAAACAGTAGCCGAAGGAACAAATCAACTTCAGGAGGGCAGTACACTTTTAGTAGAAGGTTTAAATGAATTCTCAAATGGTTTTTCTAAGTTGCAGGCAGGAAACGATCAGTTGCTGCTGGGATCAAATGCTTTAAAAGATGGCTTAGATGAAATTAAAAAAGGTCAATATGAATTAGCGGATGGTTTGAATGAAGCTGCACAATTAGCTGCAAAGGACGGAAAATCAGATCAGCGAATTGACGTTATTGTAGATCCTTTGTTAGTTGAAGAGAAAAATTTACATCCGGTCCTTAATAATGGAACAGGATTTGCACCCTATTTTATTGCCTTATCATTATGGGTAGGATCGTTAGTATTATTTCTTGCGATCGATATAAAAA
Organism: Chengkuizengella axinellae; assembly: GCF_030730905.1. Classification (GTDB taxonomy): domain Bacteria; phylum Bacillota; class Bacilli; order Paenibacillales; family KCTC-33759; genus Chengkuizengella; species Chengkuizengella axinellae. Next base: position 286,158 of record NZ_JAVAMP010000003.1, read on the forward strand.
CAGTGTCTGCTATGCCTAAACGTCCGTCATCTTATATTGTGAATAAATATCTCAAGCTTACATCAGTCAGTTTAGTTCAGGCAGTCATTTCTGTATTTATTTTGCTGACAGGATTACAATTAGATCTTTCCATGACACCTATTCATCTGTATGGCTTTGTTATTTTGATGGGATTTGTATATACAGCTATATTGTTTATGATCACATATATACTTGGGAATGATGCAGGCAGAGTTGTTGCTATTCTTTTATTGATGGCGCAGCTAACATCCAGTTCAGGTTCATATCCAGTAGTTTTGCAACCAGGTCTATTCGAGTTCATTGCTCCCTATTTACCTATGACTTATGCAGTTGAAGGATTAAGAAATATTATTTCTATCGGAGATATGAATAGTCTAATGACAGAAAGTTTGATTCTCTGTGGTTTTGGAGTAGGTGCGCTGCTGTTGTTATATGTCATTAAAAGAAAATCATTTCTTCATGAGATTGAAGAGAGAGAGTTATCCTAAGTATCCTTTATATTGAAGTTCAGAAGTAAATTTCACAAGTTAAGGAAATGGATCATGTCGATATTTTAGTACCGTCAGGAAAAGATGCTACTAATCATCTTTCAGATGTAACAAATATAAAGAAGGATGTGTGGTCGAGAGTCATGAACTATTCAATGACTCTCGATTTTTTTTGATTTTTCTCTTTGACATCAAAAAGAAACTAGATTATGGATAAAAAAATAGGTTGGGGAATAAGTTGAAAAGTAAGTAAATTTATTCTATGAAAGGGGATATATTTACCTTGAAAAAAGTTTCTTTGTTGTTATGTTTGAGTTTTATTTTAGTAAGTACTTACATTTTAAAAGAAAACACAGTTCATGCTATTGAACAGTGGGAAAAAAGAACGGAGTTATCACATGCAAGAGGCGAGTTGGGCGTGGCAGAGATTGATGATTTGATTTATGTTGTAGGAGGAGATACAGATCAAACAATTGATGTATACAACCCAACTACCGATTCATGGAATTATAACCTTACTACGCTTCCTAATGGGAGAGAGAGAACAGATTTTGGGGTAGCTGCGATAGGAACAAAGATTTATGTTGTAGGAGGAGATAATGGTACTGACACTAATATGGTTGATATTTTTGATACTACAACACAATTATGGATTACTGGTGCAGATATGCCGACAGCTAGATCAGGTTTATCACTAACAGCAGTAGGAAATAAGATATATGCCATGGGCGGTTGGCAGCAATTAAATACGGTAGAAGTTTATGATGTTGTAAATGATTCTTGGGAAGATGTCTCAGATGGTATTTCTCAGATGCCTACGGGTAGATCTTACTTAAGTTTAGTCACAGTAGAAAAGATGATTTATGCCATTGGAGGTTATATTTCTGGTGATGGTGATAAGCAAACTGTTGAAGTATACAATACTGATAATAATACATGGGCAGCTGCTTCTGATGGTATCGATCAATTAGACATGGGTAGATCAGGAATAGGCACAGTATTATTAGATGGGAAAATATATGCTATTGGTGGTGAGAGTGCCGATGGTTTATTTAATACAGTTGAAGTATACGATATTTCAACAAATACTTGGAGTTATATTTCACCTATGAACAATGGCAGGATTGGTTTAAGTTCAACGGTTGTAAATGGAGAGATTTTTGCTATTGGGGGATATAACGATCAAGAGCATGTATTGGATGTAGAGGTATATGCCCCTACAATTAGTGTAGATAATACAGCGCCTACTATAACATTAACAACGGATGGAAATGTGGATTGGTCACAATCTGCATCAACAACAGCCATTATAACGGATGATGATAGTGGTATAGCGGAAGATACATTAGAATTTTCTTGGTCAAAATCAAACACAAACGCATCAGGGTGGTCAATTTTTACTAGTGGAGATTTGTTAGCACTGGATAGTGTCACTGGCACCTATTATTTGCATATTCGAGCTGAGGATAAAGCAGGGAATAAAGCAACGTTTGTTTCCAATCTTTTTTTAATAGATAATAAAGCACCGATTATCCAATATGGAACAGATGGAAGTGCAACATGGTCTCAAATGGTATCAACAACAGTTACAGTAAAAGATGATGAAAGTAATATTGATTCAGGAACACTAGAATATGCCTGGTCAGATTCAATTAGTGAACCAGTTAACGGATGGTCAGGTTTCACTTCCGGAGAAGAATTAACATTGGAAAATGTCACAGGCACCTATTATTTGCATGTAAGAGCAGAAGATAACGTAGGTAACCATAAAACAGAGGTGTCTGGCCAGTTTTTATTAGATAACACAGAACCAGTGATCTCAATTACACCAAATGGCAACGATGCATGGTCTCAAACCCAGGCAACGACTGTCACAGTAACGGATGATCATAGCGGAGTGGATACTTCTACACTAGAATACGTATGGTCTGATTCATCTAGTCCACCAGTAGACGGATGGTCAGTTTTCAATAGTGGGGATGAATTAACATTACAAAGTGAAACAGGAGTTTATTATCTGCATGTTCGTGCGGAGGATGAAGCAGGTAACCAAAAAACACAAGTTTCAAGCCATTTTTTAGTAGATAATGTAGAATTAGTCATTACTTATGATCCGGTAGATAATGGTACATGGTCGCAATCTCAATCCACTCATGTAACCGTCACAGATGATCACAGTGGTGCAGCTGCTGACAGCTTAGAATATGTATGGTCCGATTCTGTAAATCTACCAGTAGATGGATGGTCAACCTTCAATAACGGAGATAAGTTAACTTTAGAGCATTCTACAGGTACTTATTATCTTCATGTAAGAGCAGAAGATAATGCAGGAAATCAGAAAACAGGAGTATCAGGTCAGTTTTTATTAGATAACACAGAACCGGTGATCTCAATTACCCCAAATGAAAATAGTACATGGTCTCAATCACAATCAACGATCGTCACTGTAACAGATAATAACAGCGGGATAGTAAACGATACCCTAGAGTATGTTTGGTCAGACTCACTGAATGCACCAGTAGATGGATGGTTAGGTTTCAATAGTGGAGATAAAATAAAATTAGAAAATGAAACGGGTAATTACTATCTATATGTTCGAGTTGAAGATGAGGTAGGAAATCAGAACACTGAAGTGTCCGAACAGTTTTTAATAGACAATACAGAACCTACAATATCTTTTGCACCAAATGGTAACAATGCATGGTCCCAAACCCAAACAACCACCGTCACAGTAACGGATGATCACAGTGGAGTGGATGAAAACAACTTAGAATATGTATGGTCAGACTCTACAGATATACCTGCAAATGGCTGGTCAAGTTTCAGCAATGGTGAAGAATTAACATTAGAAAGTGAAACAGGTGCTTACTATCTACATGTTCGAGCAGAGGATGCAGAGGGAAATCAGAGCTTAGGTAGATCTGAAGCTTTTGTAATAGACAATATTTTACCTAGTCTTGAAGTGAGTATGATAAAAGAAGACAATTCAACCTATGACAATGATACATGGACAAATCAGAGTGTAACAGTGAGTTTAACGGCAGATGATGAAAGCAGTTCAACTAGTATACAGTGGTCGGAGGATAATGGTCAAAATTGGATTGATTACATTCAACCATTGGAGTTAGTAGAAGAAAAAGAGTATGTATTACAATTTAGAGCATTAGACGAATCAGGAAATGAAAGTCATGAGTCGAGAATGGTTAAAGTGGATAAAACTGCACCAATCATCAAAGGCGTGTCCAATGGAGTAACTTATACCAAAACGGTAACACCATATACTGAAGAGACTAATATCAAAGACGTCACTTTATTAAAAAATAATAAACAAGTGGATGGTTATCAATTAGGAGATACAATTAGCAAGAACAGTACTTATACGTTAATTGTTGAGGATTATGCGGGGAATATCACTGAAATCACATTTAGAAAGAAGCAAAGTGGTTCTAATCCGGGAAATTCGAATGATAATAAAAACGATGATGCTAATGAATACGAAGAAGAAGATGAATCTATAACGTCAGAAGAAAAATTTGAAGAGTTAAAAAAAGCTGGAATATTTAGTGGATATGAAGATGGTTTACCCCATTTAGAAGATATTTCAACAAGAGAACAAGTAGTTAAAGTGATCGTCCTATTATTTGGGGTGGATTATCAAAACTCGGATCTAATACCATTTTATAATGATGTGGATAACGATCGTTGGTCGTATAACCATATTCAAGCAGCAACAATAGAAGGGATTGTAGAAGGAATTGGAAAAGAATTATTCGATCCTTTGAATGAAGTTACAATTGAGCAGTACATTAAAATGCTTGTTGAAGGATATGCGCTGAGAAATGGATTAGAAATTGATGAGGATGCTACTGTAGAAAATGGGAAGGTAAGTCAATGGGCGCAAAAATATGTTGCAGCTGCACTTGATTGGGGGATATTCGAGGAGCAAGAGGATTATACTTTGGATGCACCACGTTATTTATTGGTAGATGGAGCTTATATCATACATCAAAAGTTGCAAGAGTAGAAGGAAAGGTTAGAGCAGACCTTAAACAAGGCAAAAATACCCTCTGAAAACAAGATTATCTTAATTTTATGGTAAACAAAAAGAATCCACTTTGAAAAAAGATTGATCAAAGTGGATTCTAAATTTGAGGTAGACTATTTATTTTCTATAAAAGAGACTGATCATTTTATAGTCTTTCTTCTTATACAATCGCGCCATTTTGTTGAAGATATCGAACTGTGTTGGTCTGTTGAAACAGCTCATATTTAGCAAATGCATACTGATAATATATTTATTATAAAAAAACTGATTACTCTATTAATATTAGGTTTTCTTCAGTTTCTGAATATATATGTAATATTTCAGCATCTGAAAAAAGTTCATCATGTCTATATGTAATCGTGTAAAATTGACTTTCTTCTAATAAATACCAAGAGGTTTCATTATTAAGTTCAAATATAAACGGGTTTTTAAGATCATACAAAAATTTTGCTTTAACCTGAAATTTATTATCTATTATATCTTTCTCTAATACCAATATAGATGAAATTGAGGGTTTATTACGATCTTCAACATATGAAAGAACTCCAAAATATAAGACAGTTAATATTAATGCAATAGTGGTTATTATATGCATTTTTCTTATCATATGATCACCCCTTTAATGGAGATATTATACAATAATTTATAAATCTATACTACATTAAGAAAATTAATGAACTAAAACCACTATACTAAAGGAAATGGGATAGAACTTTTTAACGATAAACAAAGCCTAATTTCTCACTTATAATACCGAAAAAATAGGCTTTAGTTACTTCCATAAAAGCGCCCTTTGGAATAACAAATGTGTGTTTAAGTTATGTATTGGAAAGATTCTCGATCGCTTGAACAGCTAGCTCTAATGCTTTAATCCTTCTTTCTAATAGTGTCCTTTGAGGACTACCTACCTTTGACCTAGCATAACTGTTCTCAATTGATGGGAATAAACCTTCAAGAACATCGCGAGCTTTCACTATATCAATTTGGGTATAATGATGAGGTTTTTTATCCCAAACGTTTTCTAGTATAGCTAATCCGATGCGAACAGCTCTAAGCCGTTTCTTTACTAGAGTAGTATTTGCGCCTTTCTGAATCATTTGTGACAAGGCATTTTCTAGTTTGCTGATTGTCGATTGTAATGATTTTATTGATTCTAATTTATCTATATTTGATACTTTCTCCATGTTAATACTATCCTTTCATCTTGGGGTAGCGTCAGGAAAATGCGGAATTACAACGTTAAACAAATTATAGAACAAAAAAATCGGTTCCCTACAGCTTTTTGAACCGATTATTTACTTAACTTCTTATGCAAGGCCCACGTTAGTTGAACATATAAGAGGGCTGACCTTGTTATAAGGAATGCCCTCTTACATAATATTAATCGTTAAGTTTTTATTTTTCCGGATTGGAGATAGCCTTTTCAGCGGCACGACTTACTTCTTCCCAAGCTCGCCAAGTACTAATTTTGCTTTTCTCATGTTCGATAGCTGCATCAAAAACTTGACTCCCTAATATTAATCTTAAAGGCGGGTTCTTTTCATTAGTCAGTTTAATTAATGCCTTCGCTGCTTCCTTAGGGTGACTGTCTTTACTTTCATATTCTTGGCCTGCTAAATATTCTCTAACAGGATTATATTCTTCATTAACAGTAGTGAACTGCATATTTGTATATAAATTTGTCCAATAACCACCCGGCTCGACAATTGTAACATTAATTCCAAAATGTGAAGATTCTTGTGCTAAGGCTTCACTAAATCCTTCTAATGCGAATTTACTTGCACTATAAATACCAGTCATAGGACCAGCTAGTATTCCACCTATATTGGAAATTTGTATAATATGACCAGACTTTTGTTTTCTTAGATAAGGCAACACAGCTTGACTGACCCAAACGGCACCATAGAAATTAGTTTCTATTTGTTGTCTTATTTCATCCTCAGTGAACTCTTCAATCATCCCCATTATCATGTTGCCTGCATTGTTTACAACAATATCAATTTTACCAAAATAATTAACTGCTTTTTCAATAACTTCAAAAACAGAATTATGTTTCGTTATGTCAAGTGTAATTGGTTTAAAGGTATTACTGTAACTTTTTTTAAGTTCAATTAATTCATCTGTATTTCGAGCAACTCCAACCACTTTATCACCTAATTGTAGGGCTGTTTTTGTGAATTCCAATCCTAGTCCACTAATTGCACCAGTGATAAACCAAACTTTAGATGTATTATGCGTCATTTCACAATCACTCCTCTTATTTTCTTTTCTTCTAATTAAAAGAAATAGAACAGTGTCTCTAAGAAGTTAATATTAGAGGTGACGAAATCCATCGCATATATAAAAAGAGTATGGAAGTTAAACCACCATACCCTTCAATAACCGATTAAGAGATATATAAATGGACATACTTTTTCCGCTTAACTCTGAAATAACCAGAGCCACTGAACTATTAATTTATCTGTTCAATCTGCGGAAATTAACTAACATTTATAAATCCCTCCTTAATTTGATAAAAAAATTATAACTAATGAAACTTTATAAGTCAAATATTGAATTATTGCGGGTGGTGTCAAGTTCGCTGTCATTACCCCTATAAACTTAATAAGTATTATTTCAAATCTTCAGATTTTAAACAATGTATTCTTACACAATATGGCCCTAAAATCTAAAAGGTGCCCTTCTTTAAGATTGGCGCCAATAGCTTAACAAGGATTACTTGGCAATTTTTTTAAATACGGTTCTATATAATTGCGGTTTACTTCATTTAAACCTTCAGGCAATTCATTAATATTAAAATACTGCAAATCAATAGACTCGGTATAATCAATTTCAATGTTACCTTTAGTTTCATAAGTTAAATAAACAGCAGTTACTGAATATAATTCATCTCCATTAGGCAACTTTAAAAAATATTCAGGTCCAGAGAAAACATCTAGCAACTCCAATTCTCCAATTTCAAGGCCAGTTTCTTCTTTAACTTCTCTCTTTGCAGTATCTTCTAAACTTTCACCAACTTCCATTAGACCGCCAGGCAATCCCCAACCTCCATCATTTCTATGCTGTAATAACAATTCGTTTTCTTCATTTATAATTATGACAACTGAACCTGGTAGTAATAATGGTCTAGGACCCACTAATTTTCTTAATTCCATAACGTAACTCATTTAAATTCCCCCTATGTATATTTTAAAAAGTCTAATGTTAAACATTATTATAAAAATTGCTTTTTCAACTATCTGCCCTTTATGACATACAATTTCAAGATGAACTATCTAATTTCCTTTCTTATTCAACAATATGGCCCTAAAATCAAAAAGGCACCCATCTTAAAGATTGGCGACATA
>NZ_JAVAMP010000030.1 GCF_030730905.1 Chengkuizengella axinellae
AATGGCGCCAATCTTAAAGAATGGCGCCTTTTAGATTTTAGGGCCATATTGTTTAATAACAATATGTTAGAATTAGGAAGAGATTGGGGAGAAATATATATAAAGTAACTATGATGTTTTACAAACAACATGATGATAAGCAGATACTGTCCCCGTAAATAATCATTATAATGAAAATGGTGCTGATTGAGAGCAAGAGGTGAAATTGATATGGATAAGTTTAGTCGACTATTCGACCTAAACAGATATTTAGAAGATGTAGAAGTTTGCTTTTCAATAAACGGAGATGTAGAGCAAAATGCTTACTTCTTATCAGAATCAATATGTTCAAGAATTATATGTATTGGTAATGCTTATAAATTACACTATCTCCCGTTGATAGATATTTATGGTGATATAAAATTAAATAAAACACAAGTTTTTTCACTTATTGAAGAATTGTTATTTATAAAATCTATTATTAATGATGAGGTTATTGAGTACTTTGTTCCATCTATAATTAAACTTTTGGAAGAAATAACACATAGCAAAGATGAAAAATTTTTATTGATATTGGGGAATTAAATTATATCCTTATTCAATTATCTGGCGCTTTTAAGAAACGTGACATATTAATTCTATATATTAGTATGAAGGTGGTAAATACATGAAGTTAATTTGTAAAAGATGTGAAATAGAAATTTCTAAACAGATAACTGAATTACAAGATTTAAAATTACTAAGTAAAAATAATGATAAAGATTATATACCTGAAGGGTATTTTCTTCAGGATAGTGGTAAAGATAATTCAACAAATACAAGTAGTTTTATAATTATTAATGTTAAGGATTTAATAAACTCCAAATATCATTCTAATACCAGGAGATTAAATGGATGTTGTGGTTATGATGGTTTAGATGGTGTTAATAGAGTATGCATAAATAATCATGAGATCGGCACTGAAAAATCAGACTGTTGGATGCCACATTATTTAACTCTAAATTCAGATCTGGTTGCATTCATTTAATAATTCTACGTCATAGTCAATTTTAAAAGAATATAGACAAAACATGGTTTATATAAATGGTGAGCGTTTATAGTTTCTATCTTCGACAATCTGGCGCTATCCTGGAACAAGATCAGCGCTTAATTTCATTTTAGGGGCCATATTGTTTAATAAGGGATAGGGTTAATGTACAACAGACACCACATGTATTTATGAGTATTTTTAATAGACACAATACTCATAGAGGTGTGCGCTCATAATGGCAGATTGAAAATCGTTAGATAGCAACAGCATATGCTAAAATTCACAATCTAAAACCATCACCTAACTTATCCGAAAGGGGAGTGTAGCATGTTGAGGAAAGCCATGAGATATTTTGACCCAAATGCATGCTTTATATTGAATAACATGGAAACCACGACTTAGATTACAACACATATGATTAACAATGGTGCTCATATAGAAGTAATACAAAGTTTACTAGGTCATGAGAAGAGTGAAACTACAAAAATATATGCCCAATGATATCAATTGTATAGCCAATGTTTTAAAGATGAGACAAATGAAATGTCCTTTTTCTTAGTGTATAATTTTTGCTTTATAATTTGTATAAATTGTCCTTAATTTTGGATTTGGACCATAATGTGAATAAAAGTAGGAAATGAACAAATTATAATTATAAAGAAGTTCTTCTTATAAGTTAAATCTATCTTATAAACCTAAGAGCAATTAGGTGGTGGGATCTGGGCATACTACCCTAAAAACTGGGATGTTTCAATTACAACGCCTTTCTTTATGAGAAAGTACAGAAACTTAAATACAGGACATTGTGGTTACTTCAATAGGATTTTTTGGGTTCTCAAAAATGAAATTAATGTGTCCATTCATCTCAATTCATATTTTTTTCGTTTTCATAGTGTAAACTGTATGAAGTCAGTGAAAATTACTAAAGTTGGGGGTTATCAATGATGAAAAAATATCTAGTTACGACGGCAGCCTTAATGATTTCGATTTTAGTTTTCTCAGCATGTGGAACAACAAACGATGAAGGTTCTGATTCTTCAGACCAAAATGGGAGTCAAGAATTAACTGTAATTGGTTCAAATTGGGAATTTGATCAAGAAACATATACTATACCTGCGAATGTGGATGTAGCGTTTAATTATGAAGATGCAGAAGGTATTCATGGGGTCAAATTAAGACCATATGATGATAAGGATAACATTATTGTAGAAGTAATGGATGGAGACAGCGCTACAATTAACTTGGAACCAGGTACGTATGAAATCCGTTGTTTAACATTTTGTGGTGATCCTGGTCATAAGGAAATGAGATCTCAACTAGTTGTAGAGTAATTGAATACTTATTATAAAAACCTAATGATCTCCGTAAAAAACATTAACTTACAATTTATTCACCAAAATAATTAGTGAGTCGATTAAGGACTGAAGATTTCAGTCCTTTTTGTTATATTAGAATTAATTCAGTTCTATCAATTCAAATAAAAGGTGACATGATATAGTGAAATTGTAACACCACATAGAATACAAAATATCTTATACTATTCATAAGAAAGTGGTGTTGACAATGGCAAGAAAAAAATATGAAAAATCATTTAAAGAGAAACTAGTACGTATGCATTTGGAAGAAGGACGAACGATCAATAGTCTAGCCAAAGAATATCAACTGGGACACGGGAGTCTGAATACTTGGATAAAGCAATACCGTAAAGAATGCGAAAATAACAAGATGTTATCAAAAGATTCCAATTCCGATATCTTCGATCAACTTGCTGAACTACGCAAGAAAAATGAAGAATTAGAAAAAGAGAATCGATTCTTAAAAAAGGCGGCAGCATTCTTTGCGAAGGAAAGTCAGAATTAATATATGAGTTTATCCAAAATCATGCCTCTGAATTTGGCGTAAGATGGCTATTGCAACGATATCAGTTATCTCCCAATGCATATTAAAATTTCTTAAAGCAAAGAAAAAGAAAATAACTTCAACGTAAACAAGCTGTGCTAGACTGTATAAATGATTTGTATCATCGTTACGAGGGCAAACCCGGATATCGAATGATGAAGACTTACCTAGAGAATCAGGGTCATTTCTACAGCTTACTTACTGTACATAAATATATGAAAGAGTTGAATTTTCGCTCTATTGTATTCAAGAAAAAGCCTACTTACGTCAAGGGAAAACCGCATCAGGTATTTCCTAATCTCATAAATAGAAAGTTTATTGCAACGAATAAAAATGAAAAATAGTGTACAGATTTTACGTATATGCATCCATTTATCTAATGGTTCATTACGATATAACTGCTCCATTCTTGATTTAAAGGATCGAAGTATTGTAGAGACTAAAACAGCACCTTATGTTACCGCAGATTTAGCCATCGAACCACTACAAGAAGCTTTAGATAAACACCATCCTAAAGGAGAACTGATTCTTCATAGTGATCAAGGGGTCCAATTTACTGCAAAAGCTTTTATTGATTTTTGTAAGAAGAATAGAGTTACACAAAGTATGAGTAGAGCTGGATGTCCGTATGATAATGCTGCGATGGAGTCTTTCTTTGGCAAACTCAAAAATGAACATTTGCACCATTATTATTTTGAAAATGATGAGCAGTTACAAACATTGATCCATGATTATATTTACGGTTATTACCATCATATACGCCCACATAGTGCCTTAGGTGGGATGACCCCAATGCAAGCAAGGTATGCTTAATAAATTCTACATAGTGTTACAATTTTGCTTGACCAGGTCAAGGTGGGGATATTATGCGTGAGGTATTTCAAGTCAAATACTCCAGCAAAGAAGGATTTTTAGAAGGAAAATAGAGAATTTTGTTGATAATATGGGTTACTATGGTATGAAATGTTATTCCACAAAATGGCGCAATTACTTAATAATAAGCATTAGCTTTTTCCCCTAATTCAATAGTTCTATAAATGATTGAATGTAAATATTGAAGAAACCCAGTTAATCTTCTCATGTGAAGATAACTGGGTTTTTAAAGTTGGGAATGCAAAATAACATTTTAAAATAAGTGCAAATCACCTACAAAAGTTACAGACATCTCACGAGAGAATTTATTTACTTTTTTATCAATTGTTTTATTGTAAGTTGAGCAGGTAAATTCATAGCATCAAATACGACGCCGATCTTTTCTTTAATTTCGGCATGTTTATTTATATTTTCCTTACCAAATATCTTTACCGTTCCGCTATCTGCAGAAATTAATCCTAGCACTGTTTTAAATGTTGTTGATTTACCTGCTCCGTTATCCCCAATGAACCCAACAATTGATCCAGATGGTACATTGAAAGTTACATCTTTTAAAACAACTTTGTTATCAAAAGATTTGCTAATATTTTCAATCTCTAAAAGGTTTGGCATCATTACACTCCTGTATTGAAAGTTAGTACTCTTTCCTTAAAGACTGTTTTCGCATTGATTGTTGTTTTTCGTACTAAGGTTTAAACATATACACAACTACAGTTCGGGGCATCTTTTCTATGATAAAACGATGACAATCGTATAAAACCACATGTTGTGATTCCAATTTAGTAACAATAGCAACAAAATAGATTACTAAAAGAACCAACCTTCTTAAAAAAAATGCCAATATTCCATAGTTTGTTTTATAGTGTTAAATCAATCAAGTGAGTAGCTCCATCTGATTGACAGATGCTCAATTTTATTTGAACGAGTTCATTAAATTTCTACATGTGTGAGGTTATGTTATATCAGGCACCTTTTCCTAATACCCAGCGGTCTTTTTTGAACATGAATGAGCCAAGTAAAAACAAGATAGCGATAACGAGAATTGAGCTTCCTACTACCATTCCTATGCTTTCAATAGAATATACGCCGAAAATTAATTGTTTAATTAATGCGAAAATATTGAAAAAAGGAATGAGAAAATGGGTTGTAGTTAATTCATTTACAGATACACCCATTAGTAAAAGGAATGGAATCATCCACAATATTGATAAAGGTGAGGTATAATTTCCAGCTTCCTTAACTGTGTTTGCTAATAAACTTAACATCATCATGATACTAGACACTAAAGATCCAAAAGCTAAAACTCCTATACTCATTACGCCAATGAATGACACTACTTTATCGTCTGGAATAACATTAGTTAGTCCTTCGGTGAAAAATTTAGTAGTAACAACAAACATGACAGTTGCTAAAATCCCACTAAACGTGCTTAAGGTAGAAACGGTTAACCATTTACCAAAAAGTATGCTTGTGCCCTTTACTGGTGTCATTAATAATGCTTCCATCGTGTTCCGTTCTTTTTCTCCTGCAAATATATCATTACTAGTAGGTATACCAGCCGTAATAATAGACATCACAATAATTAGTGGAGCAAGAATGCTTAGAAGAAAGCTTGATGCATCCTCCTCAGATTCAGAAATGCTATTAATCGAGAATTGAAATGGTTCAAATACTTCAGCGTCTAAATTAAAGTTTTCATACCTCTTCTGTTGGACTGCTTCTTTAAAAGTATTTAGATGAGTGTTTAACGTACTAGTCGCTTGCTCTCCTTTTTGACTAAATTGATCTACATATATATCAATAGTAGGTGATCCACCTTGTTCGATTTTGTCTAGAAAATCTACTTCTGCATATAAGGCAATTGTTGCTTCTCCATCCTTCACAGTTTGTATAGGGTCTGTCACCTTTGAAACGGTTAAACTATCTAGTTGAGAGAACCATGTATATGTTTCATCATCCATCGTGTTTTCTACAGCAACCGTATACTTTTCGGGTGAATCGTTAAAGAAGAATGCCTCGTAGAAAAATACCATTCCTAAGCTAAATAACATTGGAATAAGAATACTAAGCATGATTGTCTTACGATCACGAAGAGAGTCAATTAATTCTTTCTTATAAATTGTCCAGATCATTTTAAGCACCTCTCACTAATCTTGACATGAAAATATAGTTTAAATCTTCGCTTTCTTCTTGTTTATACAATTCATCTATATCACCTTGATATACGAGCTCACCTTTATGAATCATTATAATTGATTGACATAATAATTTAACCTCTTCCATAATGTGACTAGAAAAAACAATCGTTTTACCTTCTTTACGAAGCTGGTGAACTAGTTCACGAAACATATTCGCTGACGAAATATCAAGGCCTGTAGTTGGTTCATCAAACAATATAATGTCAGGATCATGAATAAGGGTCCTAGCTATAGCCACCTTTTGACGCATCCCTTTTGAATATCCGCCAACTCTTCTGTCTATATAATCCTTCATGCCAAAACGAACAGCTAATTGATCTATGCGGACATTCGTTTCGTGTTTGCTAATACCGTAAAGTGAGGAGAAATAAGCTAAATTCTCTCTTGCAGAAAGGCGATCATACAATCCAGTTTCACTGCCGAATAAAACGCCGATTTTCTGTTTTATACCCATTGTTTTCTTGGATATATCAATACCGTTAATCTTAATAGATCCATTTGTAGGCTCCATAATTGTTGATATCATTCTTAACAAAGTTGTTTTCCCTGCACCATTTTCTCCTAATAGACCAACGATCTCACCCTTTGAAATAGAAAAAGAAACATCCTTTACAGCCGCAATCGTCTTCTTCTTTTCCTTAAATTGTTTGGATACGTTATTCACTTCGATCATCCATCGTTCGCTCCCTTCGTTCGTAACTGCTTACACGTATGATTCACCATCTTTATATATTAAAATTAAAATGCCAATTGTTAAAAACTAAATTCTATTTAATCAAAGCCTTATATTCAACACTTATACACAAAGTAGAGGTTATTCGTAGGTATATAAAAAAGATGGCGTTCTCATTAAAGAAGAAATATTTTTTTAAGGTAAATATAAAATATTTTTAACTTTAATAATAGAGGGGTTCAATTTGATGAGATTAAAAATACTAATATTATTGATAGTTTTAGTTCTAGTTGGATGTAACTCATTTGTTGATGAACCAGATGCATTTTCTAAAGATGATACTTGTATTATAAACTCAACTGATACAGTTAAATTATGCACTGGAATGAGCAAACAAGAAGTAGAAGACATTTTTGGAGCAGGGCAGTTATCAAACTTAGGGGTTTATTATGAAGAAGAAGGCTTGGAGTTGAGTTACAGAGATGATCATCTTGTTATGATTGGATTGTTGAGGGCATCTGCAAATAAATATATGACTCCTAGAGGTGTGGGAATAGGTATCCAACAAAAAGAATTGAAAAAATTATATGATAAGAAACACGCTCATAGTGTTGAAGGTTCTGTTGAGGTGTATAGTTTTGCTTTATCAAGTGAAGATTACGAAAATACATATAATCTTACATTTAAACGTTTCAAAAATAAATATTCGGAATGGTAGCACTGGCTACGATGTTGATATCACTGAAGAGCTAGAAAAAAAGCAGTTCATTAAGGGTATAAAGGGTACTTATCAAAAAGGAGAACTTGCCTTTGGACGAATGGGTTATGGTTATAGGGTCAAGATTTATAATCAGAAAGAAAAAGAAGTAAACGATTTTTATATTAATCCTGGAAATACAGTTCGTTTGAATGGTTTTTTCTTTAATGCCAGAGGGCATTCGATAGATTATGATTATATTGAATCACTATTTGAAAAATAACCTCTATTTGTCAATCAACAATAGATTAATTTCAAGTCTTCGGCAA
>NZ_JAVAMP010000031.1 GCF_030730905.1 Chengkuizengella axinellae
TTGCTAAAGATCGAAATCATTAAAACTGGTTCAAACATATTGCCCACTAACATTCTTTAATAATTAATATTCAACCTCAATCACGATACTATCATAAAATTGTCCATCAATATAAACAAGGACTTTCCACAATCCTGCTGATGGAAACTTCATATTAGAAGGCATATTCACACTATCTGCACTTACTCTAGCACCTTCATAGAAGCTACCTGAATGTAAATCTATTAGTTCATCCGTACCTTGCTTTATCCCCTTTACAATCACTGGTTTGTTAAGAACATTTTCTTCACCAAAGTAAAACCATAAGTGTTTGCCTAAATTTCCTGCAACAATAGGCAGGGGACCTATGAACCCTAGTGTCTCTTTATTTCCAACAAACGTGTATATGTGTTCATTTCCATCATCATATACAATAGAATGGTCAAATATTAATGATAAATCCCAACCATCATCTGGAATTTTATAATCAACTTCTTTTACTTCATTACCTTCTTTTTGTGAATCTTCTAAAGTTTTCTCACTTTTATCTATATTAGAAGACGTACATGCCATCAATAAACCTACCATCAGAAAGAATAAAAAGAATAACATCAATTTATTCAATTAAAATCACTCCTTTAGTAAATTAGATAAAACTTTAAAGTTGGTTTATAGTATTTTTCCCTCTACTTTGTTAGTGATTATTCCAGATGGTTTCTACTATCCTTCTTTTCACAATAAAAAGAAAGACTCATCTCATATTTTAGAAATGCGCCAGAGTGCAAAGATCTTTCCTTTACATTTTAAATTTAATAAACATGCTATTATCATTCATTGATTTCATAAATCAATATATCAAATAGTTTATCATTAGTATAAAGTAATACTGCCCATTCTCCAGATTGTGTGAATTTCACAGAGGATGGTGTATGTGAATCTGCACCATTATTTGGACCATAAGAACGTCTTGTCCATTCATTAATTAAAATTTGATGAACTGTTTGGGTTTCTTTATGAAAACCAACAATTGTTAGATCTACATTATCAACACCCCAAAGATGCCACATCCACTTATGACCGTTTACAGACATTTCATCACCAATAACACCCGACTTGTTTTCATTTCCTATAATACCTCTATCACCAAATTCTACTGTTTTTTTTTCCCAATCAATAATTTCAAAATCATTTTCTTGGACAAAATCAGGGATATCTTCAGGTAAAATTACTTCTTCGTTAATAATTTTGTCTGAAGTACATCCTACAACAAAAAGCAACATACTTAATAATATAAATGGCTTGAGTAATCTTATCAAAACATCTCCTCCAAAACATTTTCATCCCTTAATAAGGGTTAAATATAACAGTTTAATAATAGCGCCATTTTATTGAATAACTCCACTGCTTATACTGGCTGGTTGTGATGAGGATTTTTTTAGAAATTCAGTACTTTTTTCTCCTAGTCCAAACAGAAGATTTATTAAATCTTTCTGCTGTCCAACCAAGCGGTAAGTCCCATAGTGATGAAAGAGAATCATCTATTTCTAAAATTTCTTTAAGAGAAACTATCCTCGCATTGTCAGTATTAAGTTCAAGAGAACCATCAAGAAATTGCCACATACCATCTTCTTCATCGTGTGATACATACAGTATAGGTTTAGTCTCATCTATTATTTCCTTTAATGTAATAACCATCGTGTTAGGGGAATCTCTATATCCGTTCATAATATCCTCTCCAATATATCAATACAGCATCTTTTATAAAATAGTCTTGTCCTTTAATCTAATAACAATTATTTCAATATTCCCTGAATTGTACAAGGAGTTATACAGTTTTATGATAAAAAATTAAACAGCACTTTTCTTTAAGGAACGCGCCATATTGTTGAAGATCAAGCTATTTAGGGGTAGCGTTCACCCTAAATTAAATAGTTAAACTCAATCGCAACTAATCCCCAGTTATTTTAAGTTGGCTCCCTCATTCTCCAGCTGGATTGAACAGGTTTATTTTTGAAGGTTAGTCCTTCCTAACATTATTGTTCAATTAAACTTTTATTAAATAGAATAGAGAGATTTAGCTTTTCTTCTACTCTAAATATTTCATCAATAATATCCAATGTATTATCATAATGCATTACTTTAAAATACAGACATCGAATGAAATTTTTTGAATTAACTCTTGCTACTCGCCGCATACGGTCTTCCGGCAAACGGTCTGGTTCCCATTCAATGCATTCACTCAATTCATTTAACCATTTAATCATGGATTGATTTGATATTAGCTTCATTTTGATAATTCTAAAAACTACAACAGAGATACGTTCATCTTCTTCTTCACATAGAATGTATTTTCCATTATACATAACTTTTTTAAAAGCATTTAGAACCTCTTGAACTACATCTTCATTACTTTCACAGCATTGTACCAACTCATCCATTACGTCAGCACCATGTGCTCCACCATGTGCCCATCCCTTCTCCGGTAGTATTCCCCTAAGATCCTTCTCTAAAGTATAATATTCTATAAGTTTGTTCTTCAAATCACTAAATTCATTAATACTTAGAAATGCCTTTTTTCTATGCATATACAAAATCAGTACTACTTGAAGAACTGAAAATGTTCTAGTAAAAACACTATCATCACCGTCACTACCTATTTGATAGAATAAATGATTTTCATCTATAAGGATAGAAAGAATTTGTCTAAGTTGCGCTTCATTAAAATACTCTTTTTCAGTTATCCATTCAGATAAAGCATAATATATCAATTCTTCTCGAAGCTCACAATCGATATCTCCAATATAGTCAAGCAGCGTTGGCATACACTCCCACGCATCTTGCACTTTTTCTACATTAAACATATTTTTTTGCAATTCTTTTAATTTCATTATAAGTTGTTCTCTCTCATTACTCACAATACCATCCTCCTATAATTTATATAGTTTATCGGAATTCACCGAACTAGATGGGACAAGGGTTTCCTTGACCCAATAAATTTCCATATTAACAATCCTAAGATCGTGCTGTTATTTGTGTTTTTTCTTAAATTCACTCATTTTGCTGTAATTCCGAGAGACTATTTATGTCCCCAAGTGACTGTACTAAAAATTCGAAAATTTAGATCATCTAAAATAGATCATAACAAATAAACTCTGACATATACCTGTCAGAGTTGTTCTTGTTCTTTTAATATTTTTTCATTATATATGTTCACTAATAGCGCCAGATTGTTGAAGATCATTACATTATAAAAGGGATAGCTTGAACCCATTAAGTTTAGTCTATTGGCTTGGGATCAACCTCTACTTTAGGATAACCGTATACATGACCAGCTACCGCATTAAAATACCCTGGAATGTCTTTCAATGTAAATTCGAGTAAGTGATTTTTTGTAAATGTTTCAACTGTCATATAGCCATAATCTACTTTTACTCCTTCACCTTTTAACGCTGCATCTAAAATCCATGTATAAGTTAAACTTAGTAGATTGCTGTGAAAACCGTAAATAACGATTGCCTTTTCGTGGTCATAGCGAACTCCCGAGTCAAAAGTTTCTCTATAAGTAAACCACATTTCTCTATGTTTTTGGTCAGACAGACTAAACTCTCCCTCATCCTCATAGGATACATATACATAGTTTTTTCCAACATTATATGACAAATCATCAAACCAAGCATAAGCAACGATATCTCCTCTTAGATTAAGCTGACTATACTTGGCATGGTCAAATACTCTTATTATTGTTACAATTGCTTGCTCTCTCGTAATATGCTTTCGTGGCATAAATTGACCGTTAGACCCTTGCATAAGCTCCAAAGTGTAGGAAGCACTCACAGCTGGCTTCGCCCACTCACCTATTTGATTATAATCCGAGTAACCCATTTCTTCTTTAGTAGCATAGAATACAATACTTCCCTTATGTATTGTATTCATCAGCATTTGTGCTGCTTGCTCACGTGTGATATAAGCATCTGGTGAAAACATCGTATCTGATGTACCATTCACACTGCCAATAATATAGGCAAGCTTGACATGATCTAAATCCGTATCTTCAAAAGTTTGATCAATCGTCACTCTTTCCAGTACCATCTCCTTTGTCCATTCATATGACCTTTCGACCATTTCTAACTTTTTAAAAGCTACGTTAACTAATAACTCCGCAAACTCCTCTCGCGTAATTGGATCAGCATAATTATCTTGCAATCTTTCTGGTACAATTCCTAAATCTATTCCTCTTTGAATCGTATCTTTCGACCAACTACTCGGCTGGTCTCCAACTGCAAATACAGATGTAGATGGAAGTAACAACATAAATGATAAAATAACTACTAACGTCTTCTTCAACATAATTACCCTCTCTTTTTCCTAGTAATATAATTAGAAAGTCTCTTACAATATAAAACTTCCATTCACTAATTTACCAATCTAATTATACTGAAAGGGTTTGTCAGAAGTAAATAATAACTAATAGATTAAGGCTCTTTAATTCCCTGTTTTACTGAAGGTTTATTTTCCACAATCTGGCCCAAATCAAAAATACGCCTTATTAAATATAGGCGCCATATTGTTGAATAAGAGATAATATTGGAACGTTAACTTAAATTAAAATCAAAATGATCATTATTATTGTTATTGCTTGGATCTGCCCCAATTAATAAATTTATCTCGAATATTATAATCAACAACAGCATCAGTATCCAACTTGTAATACAAAGCAAGCTTTTCCCATTCTTTAATATTAAATTTATCAGGATATTTATTACTTTGAATCAAACTCATATGTGGATTAAAAGGGATGCTCTTTCAAGTTACATTCAGGATAATGTCCTTTAGTTCATTCAGAGTCTTGATTCGATAGCTTGCCTGTGAGAAATCATGTGTTTTTGTAAACTCATTATGGACAATAGCGCAGTCGATACCAGCGGACACGGCTGAGTTCAACCCTCGGTTTGAATCCTCTACTATTAGGGTCTCTTCTTTAGTAGCTCCGAAGCGCTTTAGGCCGTTCAAGTATGGTTCCGGGTGCGGCTTGGTATGCTCGTAGTCTTCGCGAACAAGGACAAATTCCATGAATTGTATAATCCGACGCTTTTCATGAATAAGTTGAAAATCCGCACGTTTGGCAGTCGTCACGATGGCCATACGGACGTACTTTGACAGTTCGGCTAGAGTTTCAACAACCCCTTCAATCTCTATGGCTTCTGTTCTTAGATATTCCTGATAATAGACATTGCGGACCTCACGCTGCTTGCTAATGGTCTGTTCATCAATGCCTGCCACCCTAGCTTGGGCCCAAGTACCCAATGACTGGGTCATGTCGCGGAGGTATTGATCTTTATCCAAGGTAAATCCAATATCAGCCAGAGCGCGTTCTCCCGCTTTGTAATACCAGAATTCAGTATCAACCAGAACACCATCATGATCGAAGAGTATGTACTTTTTCAATGTTTCGTTCTCCTTTGTCAACTGCGTCTGAGCCACCACGTATTGGCATGGTTCGCAAATTAAAAACGCTGCTTATTTATTTGAATCCAGTTGGGATAAAAAATATACAGATCGAGGGATCAGAAAAATCCTAGCAAAGATATTCTGAAAAGCTGGTCTACAACAAAATGTATCCGAAGAAAGAGTTCCTTTATTTCTTCCATTGGATAATATATCTCCTACTTCAATTTTGTTTTCAAGAGATATTCCAGTTAGTTGTTCAACTTTCGTAGGAGAAAACCTTTCACCATATAAATGACAACGAATATCCATTTCCTTTATCAATCATTAAACCTACTTTTCATTTATTTTAATCTCAATTGTGTTTTAGTATTTCTACAAACTATCACTAACTTCTTAATCGGTGCATGCATAAGAGGTGCTCCTAAGAATGTCACATTTTTCACACATACCAACACCACCTGTTTAAACATTCCACCTAAAGACAATATTAAGCTTTTAATTTATTAAATTATATTATGTTCTTTCGTAATCTTTGAATTTGTTCAAGGTGATAATCTTCTTTTTTTGAGAAATAAATATCTATTTTTTTAAATACATTTTCTGCTTCATTAATTAATGCCAGAAAAAACTCTTTTTTTGGAAGAACAAAGTCTCCATATTTTCCTTTACCTATTTTAAAAGAAACTGAATGTTTATTTAAAATTTCCATATCAATCCGAAGAGGTTGGTCGGGTAAATAAGTATGTCCTCTTTTCATTTCAAGGACCTCCTCAACCATATTCATTAAATAGGCCCAAAAAGTGACTACTAAATCCCACAGTTCGAAGTCTATAATGGTAATATCATAGTACTTAATTACTATAGCACCTTCAATATAATCGGTATCAATCTGATCAACTATATTAAGTATTTTATTGCTATCATTTATATTTACAAAGAAATCTTCATGATTTTCGCTAAATTCTACTGGCATCTCAATATTTGGAATTTGTAAATAGGTATTTATCTCAATCATATATCTTAATCTCCTAAATATTTCACACATACTCTCCTAAATATTTCACACATACTCTCTTATATATTTTAACATAAATCTCCATTGCCATTGATAAATGAGTTATTCAACAATATGGCCCCATTCATAAAGAAAGACGCTTCTCTTCTTCGAGAAATGCGCCATA
>NZ_JAVAMP010000032.1 GCF_030730905.1 Chengkuizengella axinellae
TACTCTTCGAAAAGTATATTCTGAAAACTGGACAAAGAAACGCGGATCAGTAACAAAAGAATTCACTGGTCATACAACGGATTACTTTATAGATAGCGTACCAGTTCCAAAGACTAAATATAAAAAGAAAATCGAAGAGATAATTGATGAAGATATATTCAAGCTCCTTACGAATCCTGCATATTTCAACGAGCAGCTTGACTGGAAGAAAAGAAGAGAGGTGTTACTCCAAGTTTGTGGTGACGTGACAGATCAGGAAGTCATTTCCTACAATGATCAACTTATTAAACTTCCTAGTATCTTAGGAAGTCGCACAATCGATGAATACAAAATTATGATCCAAAGTCAAAAGAAAAAATTAAATGAAGAGATTGAAATGATACCAGTACGCATTGACGAAGCTTATCGCTCTATACCAGATACTAACGGTTTAAGTTTTGAGTTTATAGAAGTGAAAATTAGCGAAATAAAAGAACAGATCAAAGGAAATGAAGAAGAGTTGTATCGCATTCAATCTGGTGGAGAAATTGCAGTTAAAGAAAAACGTTTGAGAGAGATTGAAAGTGAACAGCTTGGAATAAAAAATAAGTTACAGTCTGGTTTGATGGATCAAGTTAAATCCCAAGGTGATGTTGTTTCTCAATTGAATAGAACAGTAAATGATGCTAGGTATGATATTCAAAGTATGGAGCGTTCGATAGAAAATAACAAAAAACTAATCCAACTTAAAGACGATGAAATTGATGGTGTTCGGGATCATTGGCACGAAGTAAATAAAACGGAGTTTGAACATCAGCATGATGAAAATTGCCCTACATGTGGACAAGCATTGCCAGAAGAGGATATAAAGACTGCACATGAAAAGGCACTAGCTAATTTTAATCTTCGAAAATCAGAGCAGTTAGCAGAAATTAGAACAAAAGGCAAAGTGTTATCTGATGAAAGTATAAAACTAAAGGATCAAAACGAGGAGTTAGCAAAAAAGATTGAAACCCAAACCAAACAGTTAAATCAAGCTGAATTAGAGTTAGAAAAAGAAGAACAAGCTTTAAAAGAATTACAGTCTAATTCATATGCATTCCTATTAGATCCTGAATATGTTCAAAAACAAAATGAAGCTTCACAAATACAAGTAGAGATTTTACAACTCCAAGAATCTAAGTTTGAAACTGTAGATAAAGTGAAATCTGCAATTGGAGAATTGAGAAAAGAAGTAGACCAACTAGAAAAAGAAAAAGCGAAATTCGGACAGATAGAAACAATAGAAAAACGCATCCAAGAACTTAAAGTCCAAGAGGAAAAACTAGCTGGGGAATATGAAAGATTAGAACATGACCTATACCTCATTGAAGAATTTACTCGAGCAAAGGTGAATTTGTTAGAACAGAAGATTAATTCCAAATTCAAATATGCTCAATTCAAACTTTTCGAACAACAAGTAAATGGTGGATTGAATGAGATTTGCGAAACCCTCTATAAAGGTGTGCCATACACTGGAGGTTTAAATAACGCAGCAAGAATTAATGTTGGACTAGATATTATTAATACTCTATCAGACCACTACGGATTTACAGCTCCTATTTTCATAGATAATGCGGAGGCTGTAACGAATTTTATCGACACAAACACTCAAGTCATTAGACTGGTCGTAAGTGCGAATGACAAACAATTAAGAGTAGAGAATGAATTACAAAGGGAGGCGGTTTAATGAGTGAATTTTCAACAGCTTTAGCAAAGGTTACAGATACGTATGCACCGATGATTGAACGTCAGTTGGTCGGAAATGGTGTTCAGATGGATGAATATTCAAAACAATGTGTAGTGAGTGCGATATCTTCAATTAACAGTGTTTTAGATGTTAAAAATCTAGCTTGGAATGATGAACAACTAGATCAAAGCAACGTTACTCAAATTCTGTTAAACGTTGCTTCCCTGAAACTAAACGCTGCAGCGAGCCCTAAAGAAGTGTTTTTCTCTATTCGGAAAGTAAAGTTGGGTGACAAGTGGAAAAAACAAATTGAAATGGGAATTGAAGGAGACGGAAATGATGCAATCCTAGCTAGATTTGGACGTGATGTGAAAAAAGTGGGGCAATTCTGGTTAGTCAGAGAAGATGATGACTTTGAATATCCGAAGTATAACGGTTTTGAGACAACCCCACCTCAATGGACTCCAAAAGGCACGGGTGATGTGGTCAGGATTGTTTATCCTATTTTAAAAAAAGATGACACTCATGAATATTACATCGCTGAACGCGCAGACGTAGCAAGAAATTTAGTCGCACATATCAATAACAACCTCATGAATGAGACGTTTGGAATTTGTAAAAACCGATATGAAGCAAAACCACAAGAAAAACAACAGATTAACGAGAAAAAAGTGGAGGTATTAAAGAAAGCAAAAGAGTTGGGTTTAGATGCTTTGGATGATGCTGAAATGCAAAAATATATCAGCCCTGCTTGGACGGAATACCAAAGTAGAGAGCAGATGCTTATTCGCAAAATGAGAAACAACATTGTCAAAAAAATCCCTAAGAATTTTGGATCTGCATTTATTGAAATGGTACACAGCGAGGTTACAGATGATACTACAACAATAGTGAGGAAAGAAATCTCAGAAAATGCGAATCGTGAAGTTATTGATGTTGAGATAGTAGAACCGGAGAACTTGAAGGAGACTAAAGATGAACCTCAACCAGAAGAAATACCGACTGAAAAAGCCGAAGAAGGACCAGGTTTCTGATGATAGAGATTACAACACTTGCTTCTAGTTCTAAAGGGAACTGTTACAAGGTTACTGACGGAAAAACCGCGCTTTTATTAGAGTGCGGTATCCGTTACAAAGATATTCAAATTGGACTGGAATTTAGAATGAGAGAAATTGCAGGGTGTTTGATCACTCATGAACATAAAGACCATTGTGAAGCAGTGAAAGACATCATGAAATCTATCGATGTATACGCTTCCCAAGGAACACTGAATGCATTAGGAATCAATGGACATAGAGTGAAACCAATTGCAGCTAAGAAACAACTCACGATAGGATCATGGACCATATTGCCCTTTGATGTACAACACGATGTAAATGAACCGTTAGGTTTCTTAATCGCTAATCAGGCAGGTGAGAAGATATTGTTTGCTACAGATACCTATTACCTTAAATACAAGTTCAGAGGGCTTACGCACATCATGATTGAGTGTAACTACTCTATGAAAATACTAAATGAAAACATTCTATCCGGAAGGGTCCCAGTGGTGATGAAGAAACGATTACTTCGCTCTCACTTCAGTTTAGAGAATATTAAAGATTTCTTTAGATCGAATGACTTATCAAAGGTACAAGAGATTTATTTACTTCATCTAAGCGATAACAACAGCAATGCAGAACTTTTTAAAAGTGAAATTAAGAAACTTACAGGTAAACCTGTATTTGTGGCAGGTGAATGAAGTGGACGTTAAAAGTTATACAAATGAAATCATTAAGTATCATCAAATGGCAGATGAATTGATAGAAGATAACCCGGGTGGACTAGTTAGAAAAATAGAATTGTTAACAAAGAGTTTGTTTTTAATTGGTAAGCTATCAAGTTTTCTGGATGGCGAACACAAACGTATTTATGCAAAAAGGAAACGCGAATATTCAATAGCTTATTTAAATGCTAAGTCGCCAAAAAAAGAACATGCTGAATTAATAATTGCAGATCTTAGAGATGAAGAGTCAGAAGCGTATCAAATAAAGCAAAGATGGAGAAATGCATTTATTAGTACCCAAGAAGAAATTAATAGATTGAAATACAAATTAAAGATCGATATTGCGGATGGTACTCAAAGTTCTAGAATACCATGAACAATCTAGTAAATGAAAAGCCACTTTTAAAAGTCTGTATAGCGGATCATCTGTGGCAAATCAAAGATAAAGAACTAAGAAACAAGAGAGTTGATCATTATATAAAAGTTGGGTATCCGGGCTGGGAACCAGTTCGGGTCCAGTACCCATATATGTTGTGTAAACACGAGGATGGACGGTGATGCAATTGAATCTAGCAAACCAACCAGTAAGGTCTTATAGCAAAGAGAAACAGCTCTCTAGTAAAAGAAGAAAACCAAAGAGGTCAAGACTAGCTGAGTTCAGTCCAAAGGTAAGGAAACAAATAATTGAACGTGATAATGGTCTATGTGTTAGATGTTACAAATTACACGCTCATGTCCACCATGTTATATTCCGTAGCCAAGGAGGGCTAGGAACAATTGATAATGGAGTGTGTATCTGCAATTCGTGTCACGATTGGGCGCATTCTTGTAGAGAAGGACGGTTATGGTTTGAAGGTTATAGAATGAGGTATTTGATTTAGGAGGTCATTATGCATAACAAAAGACATCTAATAAGTTGGATGGTCAGTTTTTATATTCAAGAGTTTAAAAGAATAACCCACATGGAGGAAGTGGTGAAATGGCTAACCCACAGATCGAGAACGGATATATCAAGATAGCTAATGAGATTTGGGACGAGATTATTAGACGCAACTTTTCAAAACGTCAGAAAGACATTTTAAACCTTGTATGGCGCTTATCATATGGCTGCAGAAGAAAGAAAGCACTTATACCTTTACAAAAGGACTTCACTATCTGTGGAGTCCCCCAGCAACACGTGAAGAATGAATTGAAGTATTTAGAGAGTTGTAAAGTGCTGCTTTGGGATCAAGAAAAGTCTGAATATGAAATCAACAAAAACTATGAACTTTGGCAAGTAAGTCCTGTTACATCTTGGGACAGTGATCGTTTCCATGAACTTATACATTTGAATATTTCGAAGCAAAAACAACCTAAAAAAATAGAAGAAAAACCTAAACCAAAAGTGAGATTAGTGAGGTTAAAAACTTCACAAAACAGGAAGTTTTTCAAAGCAAGAAAAAACACAGACTTCACAAAACATGAAGTGGGTACTTCACAAAACATGAAGTCAAACTTCACAAAACATGAAGTTTTGGATGATTCAAACCCTTGTGGCTCTAAGGTTGGAGGGGTGTCTAAAAACAAGAAAGACAGTATTAAAGACATATCTTCTTCTTCTACTACTACTGAAACTGAAAATTACGAAACAATTCACGAGGTATATGTAAAAGCATTTGGTGCTTTGATGATGAATGGACTATTTAGTGATTACATCAGAAAACTGAAAGAGAGAAAGTGTTCTGAGGGTTTTATCAAAGAAGCTATGAAAGAAGCAGGGAGTTCTCCTAAGCCGAATTTAAAATATTTTAAATCCATTTGCGAACGTTGGATCAAAGAAGGAATCAATACAAGAGAAGAAAACAAGGTGCGTAAGAAAGCAAACGTAATCCCTTATAAAAAACAAAATGGTGGTGATGGAAATGATGGAGGGAACACAAGTAATAGCACAGGCGGTGTCTCAGATTCCGTCCTCGACAAGCTTATGGGATGACGATTTACGAAAGGATGCTTACTGCTGCCTTAAGTGCAGGGAAGAAATTAAGAGGTTTAGAACAGGACTTGGGAATCTCAATCCTTTACCTGTTTGTAAATGTGAAATAGAAAAGCATGAGGAAGAAGAACGACAAAGAGAACGAAGGAATTTAAGGGTGAAGCAAGATAGGATCATGAAACAAAGCCTTATGAGCAAAACTCTAAAGCATGCAAGTTTTGATAACTTCATCCTGAGAGATGGAACAGAAGAAGCATATTCAGAGTTTAAAAGGTTCGCAGAAGATTTTGAAAACCAAGAGTTTGGAAAAATGGTTTATGGCTCAGTTGGAAACGGAAAAAGTCATCTTGCAGCTGCAACTCACCATGAACTATATGAACAGGGGTATGTGACGCTTTTCCTTGACTGCTCACAGCTATTTAACCTAGTCAAAGACACAATGAACCGTAACAGCAAAATAACCATTACAGACATCATTACAGCAGCCAACACATGCGACTTATTGACACTGGACGAATTAGGATCAGGATATCTTACAGAATATGAGTTTAACTCTATCTTATATCCAATCATAAACGGACGAATGGGGAAGAAAACAAATTACACCACAAACCTTAATCTCAGAGAGTTGAAAGAGTGGTTTGCAAAAGATAAATACGGTAATCCGCTTGATGAAAAAGGGAGGTTGCTTGATAGAATCATCGGGTCCTGTGACATCATTGAAAATCGAGGGACATCAAAAAGGCAAGAGGATGCAATGAATAGACAAGGTATCTCCTAGATGTCTTACAAACAAATGATCGAAGAATGGGAGTCGTGGGAACACCTGATAAAACGCGATTTAGCCCAATTAGAAAACAGAATCCAGTTTATATACAAGCAAATGTCAGCGGTTGGGATCGGTAAGGAATTGAGCGAAGATTTTGTGATTGAAAAGCTAAAAGATTTGATTTTAGAAGTTAGTGAGAAAGGGTGAGGAAATGAAAATTGAAGGTCTAGGGAAAGTTGAAGAAGGTCAAAGGACTTATATAGTTCGAGCAACAGACAAAGAGTTAAGATTGCTTACTGAATACCCCAATGATTATAAAAAAGTGTTGGAAGTAGGTGTTGAAATCAACATCCATGAAAAATACGAAAAGGTTAAGGAGTTACAGCAA
>NZ_JAVAMP010000033.1 GCF_030730905.1 Chengkuizengella axinellae
GAGGATATCTGGTGAGAGCCCTTGAAAAGATAAATATGAATCTGGTGATGTTGAATATAGTCTATTACTCTATTGATTCTATGTATATCTCCATTACCCAACACACTATCAATCTCCTTCGGCAATTCAACACATCACTCTAGAAAAACTCATCCAACAATATGTAGAATTCTACTTTTTCTTTATTCACTTCATACAAACCATATTTTTCATAGAATAAATCAATCCATTGCACACCAAAATAATGTTCAATGCTTCTTATCGCTAATGCAATATCCTGATATTTGTCTGCAATTCCACCTCCATCCCAATCTATGAAACCACTTAACTCATTTTCAAATAAAATGATATTTTCTAAACAATAATCTCCATGAGTAAATACCAACTCATGTTCCTTTGGAATAGAATTTATTAGTAGTCTGAAAAGATCTTTAGGTTTTATTTCTTTGTATTGTTCTTCAAAATCATCACCAGTTACAGATCCATCTAGAACTCTTTCATGTGCTTTTTTTATTTTTAAATCAAGATCTATTTGAAAGGGACAATCTTTTACATCTAAATTATGTATCCGTTTTAATCCTTCCGCGTAAATTGTTATTATTCTGGGAATATCTATGGCGTGTATGAGGTCAGCTGCATTTCCCCCTACAATTTGTGTCATTAGTAAAAATTCATATCCATTAGTCTTTTCATAATGAACCACCTTGGGAACAGGCAACTTCCCCTCTAACCAAATTATACGTTCTTTTTCTGAGAAAAGTTTATCAGATGCTCGACTATTGTTTCTTAATATTTTTAAAAAATAATTCTGATTGTGATCCTGCTTACTCTCTAAAAAGAAGGTGTTAGCTCCTGACAATCCAACTAAAATCTCATGCCAAGTATAACTCTCAATTATAGTGCGTAAATCTCGAGAGAGTATTAACTGCATCTTTTCAATGTTATCTTTCATATTTTATCAAGAAATTGTCTATACTTTTCAGTAATCTCAAACAAAATATCCAATGTATTTCTAGTATCTTTAGCTTCTTATGATAGTGCAACTTCATCAATAATAATTGTTTTAGCTTTTATTTTGCGTAATTCATCTATTTCTTTTTGGGTAAACATAGGGTCATTTGAACCCACAACAATGGTATTGTTATCTTTTGTATATGGTATCGTAGTTTCCTTAACATTTCAAACGGGATGTAATCATAGTTCTTCCACTCTCCTGTTTTCTTCATTCCTCTCATTGTAACCAGCATGTGTACATGGGAATTAAAGTTCATTCGTGAATCAAATGTGTGTAATCCAACGTTCACTCCAGGTGTAATTTTGTGTTTCTTTTTGAAAGTTGGGAGTTGATAGAGTCATAAGTACAAAATTGATAGATTTAGCAAAATATTATGTATGTCATGAAAGGACTTTTTTTCAAATGGAGAATGAGACTGTGAAAAATGAAAACATCATTTTTTAAAAAAAGTTAGAATTCTAAATAATACAATATGAAGAGGGAGGATGAAATGAATAAACATTTAAATCTGGTAGAAAAACTTGAGATATTCCCTAGAATTATTATATTGATTTACTTGATAAACAAGAGAAGGAGAAACTATTTAGTGCAATTGACATTTTAGAAGAAATCAAAATAAGTTTAATAAAGAGGAGAGGATAATACCTAACTCGACTGATGCCATGAGATTATAAATAATACAGAAGGAATGAATGATATGAGGAGTAGTACGGCAGAACCAGTTGAAATGCAATTAGATTTGGGTAAAGTAAAAAGAGGGCCAATTGTTGCTTCATTTGGTGATCGGGATATTAGTACCAGTAACATCTTTGTTACAGCAATGGTTTACGACAAGGCAAAGCTGTAAACTTACTTTAAATATTTTAACTTGAACCTTCTACAAACGGTCCGTATTGTAGAAGAACTAATCGATTTAAGTATGCTATTATTAAATACAATATCTAAAGTAATATGCTAATTTTAACATATCAGTAAAGTTCAGTAAGATAAGATGTTTATATAAAAAGGAGACCTTATGAATATTAGATTGTTAGAATCAGCTGATGCAAAAAAATATTGGGATTTAAGGTTGGAAGCATTAGAAGAAAACCCAGAGGCTTTTATGGAAGGAATTAGTATCCTTCAAAATTACTTAGTCTTAATGAGTAGCGGTAATATAGCATGAGTTACTCCATTATTTAATGCAGTTCCCATTAGTAGTTTTATAGTCAATTCGTTCTATAATCTAGTAAAATATGTATATAAATAAATTTGCATTTTATAGAAATTAGTAACCATTATACCATGCATCTTGATAATACCAGCCAAAGTACTTTGTGGACATATATGATGATAAAACTATATTTATATCAATATTTCACTGTGAATAATTTTTAAAAATGCAATATTAATTTTCATTGTTATATCTATTTTTCAAATAGTGAAATTTTTGAGAAGATGAGTTATTTACTTTATAGGGAACTGTTTTAAAAACATATAAAACCGTTCAAAATCAGCACTATGTATTTCTAAGAGAGTGCCTTCTATACCTATAATATTACCATGTAAAGTGAATTTGATATTGTTACAAGTAGGCAAAATAATACGTTAGTTAGAAGGTCCGAATGCATATTTTCCAATTGGGACTACACTGCTTTTTTTGATAACACCAACTAAATAAGTTAAGGTATCTTTTTTAAGAATATAATAATCATCTAAGATTGAAGGATCAAGATAATCTTCTAAGGAATTATCCATAGTTTCAGGACAAGATTGCAATTGATTTATCAATTTAATTTTATGAGAGTCGTCTTCATAAGAAGCTACTCCACTATAAATAAAAACTGTCAAAATGAGAAATAGCGAAAAGATAAGTAATATTATTGATGTTTTTGATTTTTTAAAAATCATAATTTTCACCACAATTAATTAATTTTTAATAATTACAAATGTATCATACATGATAGTTTTATTTGAAGTCGTTTCCAATGTGTACAAATCAGACCCCTACACTAGCTACAGATACGAAAATTAGTGATAGGAAAGAAAGTGCTAGAAATGCTACTACAAAAATAAAAGAATTTATTAGCTTATGTTTTACAGATTTGAACCAATATTTTATAAGATGGCAAAAAGAAAAGTATAAAATAAAGGTGGTTATAGTGACAATAAATTCGTTATTAAGACTATCTCGATCAATTATGAATACTAGAAAAATTGGTATTCCCACCAGTATTGCAACTATTGCTTCTAAAGAATCATTTTCTATTAAAAATAAACCTAAAACTAAGATTGACATAATAATCGATACAATTAGTGGTACTTTATTATAGTTTAGGACATTTTTCATAATGATCTCCCTTTTATAAATTAATATGGTTGTGATTCAAATTAATATACTAATTTTACCACTATTATTAAATTAAGGTGAAATAAATATGAAATACTAGATTCAATTTTCATGATATGTGATTGTTACTAAGAAAATGAAGAGATTGGATAATCTATTTGAATTGAGGAAGAATCTGATTGGTTAGACATTTCCATACCAACAGCAATTTTTGAAGAAAAATATCCATACAAGTATCCATTTACAAATGAACTTAACCCCTGGATAATTAATATAGATGATATGTTTGTCAAATTAGCTGAAAAAATATTCAATAATTCACCTTTTGAATTAGCTTTGATAGGCGAAGTAATTTCTGGCTACATAAACCAAGAAGAAATTACAATAGAATACTTGGAAAAAACAACGTGTATTTTACCTATTAATTTGCAGAATCGTCTTGGTTTACAAAAACATGGAAGAGAGTTATCAAATCAACTAAGACTGTTTGACTTCAATGCTCATTAAAGCTCTACATATAGAGAGTTTATACATATGGAATACAAAATGGGGGTTAAGTTATTCCACAA
>NZ_JAVAMP010000034.1 GCF_030730905.1 Chengkuizengella axinellae
TTGCTTAATAAGCAAGAATCGATCACCTTTATGCAGTAATTGCCTCTTTAATTTAAGATTTCATTTATAAACATTCTCTTCAAAGAATGATTTTGCTTTTTTCAAGTCTGATGATTGAAATATATTCTCTTCAGCGTCCACAAAAATAATATGAGGAGTATTTTGGATTTCCTCTCCATATAATTCGTTAAATTCTTCCCGACTATCAAAAACTAATAAGGACATTTTATGTGGTTTGGTAGGATTCATGAAGTCAGGTAATTCACTTTGGTAATTTGCACTATTATCATGTATATAAAAAATTGTAAAATATCCTTTATCAGGTACATCTGATTTTTCTGGAAAAGAAATCGTATTAATATTGAAATAGTAACTACCTAACAAAAAAATAATAATAAAAAGCAAGTAAATTCGATTAGTTCTCAATAGAATATCACACTTTCTTAGCATTTATTAATGCTATTATCCTTTTACTTTAAGGGTGCTTCTCTATTAGAGCAAAACATCCTTTAATCCAATAACTATCTAGTCTATCCAATCTTAAAGTTCTTCAATAAAGCAATTAGTACTTTAAATACGTTTCTTCACAATCTCTTATGCTATTAAATAAAGCGTTAATCAATTACCGTACGATACTTTTCGATGACCGCTTTTGACAAAATCCCTGCCTTATAAAAATGATTCACAAAAACACTTACCATCATTTCATTTTCTTCCGTAATCTTCATTTTCCCTAATACATGATTGATAATATCTGTGAGCTCTTCAGGATTTGCGTGCATAGTATTCCATGCACGAACTTTCAATTTTATTTCATTACTCAATGCTGCTTCTACAAGTTGCTCTGTTGGTACAGGTTCACTAAAATGTGCATACGGGTCTTCATATACGTTCGTGTAAATAAACTTTATTGGATTGTACTCATCTAACTCATACATATAGCTTTCATTCCCAACTGTAACAACCATTCTATTTTGTTTAAATTCAATTTTTCCGTTTTCTAATATCAAATCTCTTGAAAAGGATTTAATAGAACACTTTACATCTGGTGTAATTAACCAATATTTATATTCTGGATTTAACTTTGCAACGTAATCTGCAAATGATGTCTCTTCAATTTTATTCTCATCTCTCAAGGTTGTATATACAATAGGGCGATAAAAATACTGAGCATCCATTTCCTTCATTGCAATTGTCCACTCAGCATCAGGACATTCAAACAACACGCGGAAAGCAAATCCATCATCTGTTTTCTTTAGCTCTTTGTAAACTAACCATTGTCCAACTTGGATTGGTTCATCAGTTTCTTCAGATATGACATTTCGAAAAATAAAATGCACAAACGATTTGGATGAAAATCCACCCTCTGTATTAATATATAGATGAAGTGTATTACCCTCTCGATCAATTCTTTCGATTGTGGAATCATGCAAACTTTCACCAAAGACCTCTTGAGCTGTAGTTGGTAAATATGTAATGGCTCTCTTTGTCTGTTCATATGCAGCATCTAAAATTTGTTCAAATTCCTTGTGCCTTTCTCGAGTCCATTGTAAATAATCTTCACGTACTTGTTTAGGTAATGTCGGTTGATTTAATGTACTATTTTCTATATATGGAATGAAACGGCTAGGTAAGACGTGTAGTAATTCGTCTTTTACTTCTTCAAGTTCTGCTTTTAAACGCTCAGTGAGATTCTCACCTTCTTTTTTTGCTTCTTCAAGTGCAATTTCCCAATCCTGGTCACATTCCTGAATTGGTAGTAGATTAGATTTTAAAAATCTTTCTTTAACCTTTTTTGATAAATTCCACATAACATCACCCCAGGTAGTTAATATAATTGTCTGTTTTATTATAGTTCTTTCGTTTTTTAGAAATCTATACCTATACGAATATGTTGGATTAATGTTTCAAACTACTACTTTGTATGTAGAAATAACGATTGTTTTATTTACCAACCTCAACCTAAAATTAGTGAATTCCAGTGTCTCGTTACTCAGCAATCTGGCCCCATTCATAAAGAAAGACGCTTCTCTTAGTGAAAAGCGCCAGTTGAATAACATTCTATAACTTACTGATACTTATTTCGTCCTGTTAATTAAGTTTATTAAATCAGCTTTTCTGTTTATTATTTCGATTACTTTTGCACTACTTTTCAATAAAAGTAACAGATTCAGCTTTATATATTCTTCCATCCCAACTATACTTTACTTTTAGATTACCTATTTGTGCCCCAGGGATAGTAACAATCGTTGAGCCATAAAGAATGCCATCCTTTGGTTGATAATCTTCTATTGATCCTACTCCAGGTGTATCAATAGGAGGATAGTAACCATATTGTGAATATTCCACTATATATTTCTTTTCATCAATTGATATAGTAATTTCATTACCTTCTCGTTTCATTTTTACCAGGCGTTTAACAGCATCATTAATGGATTCAACTGCAACCTCTTCATATCTCCTATAAGGGTCTCGCACTTGATTTAATACATGAATTTCTTTAGTGGATATACCAGTCCCTGCACCGGAGATGAGCACAACGATAATATCTTTTAATTCATCACCATTTATGTCTTCATAATATAATCTAGGTGAAAACTTTGAATTGTACCAGCTTGGAAAATGATATAATTGTTCGTGCCCACCACCATCACCAATTTGGACAGTAAAATTATGATAAGCCATACTATCTTTTTTATCAGCTATTAAGAATATATTGTGATACCATACATCAGAAATGATGTACCCTACAACTGCTCTCTCATCTGCATATACTTTTCCTGTATGGAAAACTAAAATCATTATAAATAACCCTATAAAAAACTTCTTCATTGTTTTCACTCCTTATTATTATAATTTGCCAATAAGAAGTGAATGATGTGCTCTTATACGAAATAATACTAAATTTATTTCCCCCAAATTATCCTGCCTAAATCTGGGATGAAGAAAAGGATCATCATAACCTGATCTCAACCTAATTGTGTATATGCTGCTAGTTCATTATATTTGGATTATAACTTTAAAATATGACCCTAAAATCTAAAAGGCGCCATTCTTTAAGATTGGCGCCATA
>NZ_JAVAMP010000035.1 GCF_030730905.1 Chengkuizengella axinellae
AATAACTGCTTTATTTCCGTTAGGGTTCTCTCCAAAACCATACCACCGATAAGTCCAATATATATCTGATTGACTAACCCTCTGCACCTTATCCTCAATCGTCATGCAACCTTCAAAAAATCCCTCTCCTAGTTTGTCTTGGATGGCTCGTATAATGTTGAAGGAGAATAATTGTTGAGCTATATTCCCATTAAGTAATACGTTGCTACCAATAGAAAACAGTATGTTATCTAGTTTATCAACCATATCATAGTAAAATTGAGGAGGTTCGAACTTGCCAGTTTCATATGGTGTTCTTAATGTTGTTTTTTCATGTTCATATTTTATAATGTGAGGATTTAAATCCGTATTTCCACTTTCTTTCCCTTCAAAATTAGCCTTAATGGTAATAATGCCATCATCATTTTTCACTAACTTCTGACCATTCACTTCAGCTTCAAGCACGTTATTAGGTACATGTTCAATTCCTTGACCACCTGCATAGTTAACACTGTACTCAATTAATATATCTGCTGTATTATCGGTTGGTACTGTATCTATGGTGTATGTTGCTTCACTTGTTGCTTTATTTGTCCATTCTCCGTTTATTCCCTCTGCTTTTACAATTGGATCTGATGTGTCTGCTGTGGTTTCTATTATATAAGTTCTATCAGAAGAACTAAGCCATCCGATTAACGAAGAACTAATTGTTACTGTATTTGTATTAGAATCAATAGAAACAATGCTTACATCTGCACTAGGAGTAGACCACCCAAAAGTATAAGCTTTTATCTTATCTCCAACAGTTAATTTACTGACATCATCGACAATTATTGTTGTGTTAGAAGGTGTTTCTAAGAGTTTTGCTAAAGCAGTATCTTCATCTATCACACCACTAACAATACCGTCATAACCTTTAATCTTAATTGTATCTCCAGCACTCCAAATACCTTGTATAGCTTGCGTAACCTCTATATGTTTTAAATGATCGTTGGATAAAACTTCTATTTTATCGGATACTTTTTGAGAGGTTTGAGCATCGGATAGAATACGTTTTTGGTCTGTTAGGTCAAACCTTACGTTAGTGTCTTGGTTAGCATAGTCGGCAGGGACGTACCATTTGCCATATGGGACAAATACAGGGTTAGGTTGTGAGCCTGTGGATAGTATAGGGTTTTTGAAAGTGAATATCCCTCTTCCTATTCCATTGGAAGTGTAAATCTTAATAATCTTAGTATTGTTTGGAGTTATAAAACTTTTTCTTTCTCTAGCATTATATATTTCACCTATTTTATTTTCTTCCTCGTCCAAGAAAAGAATGTCGTAATAAAATTCATTTTCAATATTAGGGATATTAAATGTGTAATCTTGATTAGCAATTACTTCTATTTTCACAGAACTACCTTGATAATCCCCTGATGGATTCAACTCCAACTCATATGGACTAATTGCTGTTGCATCTTCGTGTAAATCCCACTCATAAAAAGATGGTATTAAATTCTCAACCACGTAAGGATAATTGTCCTGTTGCACCTCAACATAATTAGGTGCTTTCTCCAAACCGAAATACTCTTTCTTCATCTCAACATTTCCGTTTTCCCCTGCTAAGAGTCGGTTAAATTCTTCGTTCATGATCTTGTTGTAATCTTCACCTGTTAAGCTTACTTTGTGTCTTAGGTCAATGATGTCACGTTGATCTATGATGTTAGAGTATAGGTTGTCGGGACGTCTACTGCTTACAACAATTATATCTGTTTCTCCAATATCAAAATTTTTAACGGAAGATAAAGCATAACTTAACCACAATCTATTTCCTTCTATTTTAGTAATGAATGGAACTGCTCTACTATCCAAACTATAAGCAACTTGATCACCGATTAGATATTTACTAGGTTCTTCTACGTCTATATAATCTTGATTAACTGTATAGGTTCCACTGTTTTTGGTCATTATCGATGCATAATCATCTGCCCCATTCACATTCTCAACGCTATATCCTCCACTGTTTCTACGTGGTATACGAAACATAGGGATGGCATAGACATAACCGTCTGATGTTTGGAGTAGGT
>NZ_JAVAMP010000036.1 GCF_030730905.1 Chengkuizengella axinellae
TTGTGGAAGATCGTTATTTATATTTTAGAATCAATCGGTCATCCAGAAAAGCCCCTGTTAGTGAAGTAAGCTTTAGTTATGTGAGCTTTCTATCCAAATCATCCCATTGTTAAGAAACTCTCTCTTTGTTCAACTAAAGCTACTGTTACTTTAAGTGTATCTCTTAACAATTTTATTTGTAGAAGATTTCAATTTTTTAAAACGTCGTACAAGGTCTTATCAAGTGCCTTAAAGGTAAACGTGTAACCTTCACGTTCTAACCGTTCTGGAAGAACCCACCGACTTTTTAATACCAATTCTGTTTCAGTTTTAATTAGCAGTGAGCCAATCTCCAACATCCATTTGGGAGAAGGTAAACCGAATGGAACATTCATCGTTTTTCTTAGGTCCTTCATTAATTGACGATTACTAACAGGTTTTGGTGAAGAGCAATTAAAAACACCACTTAGTTCTTCTTTATTGTTCAAAAAGAGAACAATTTGAAACAAATCCTCTATATGTATCCAACTAAACTTTTGGTTTCCCGTTCCCTGAACACCTCCAAGTCCAAATTTCACTAAATTTCGATAAGGTGTCATTACTCCGCCGTTCTTACCTAATACTATAGCTATACGTAAGGCGATTTGCCTTGTTTTTGGTAAGTCAAAGGAAAAGAAGGTTTTCTCCCAGTTTGTTGCAACATTAACGGAGAATCCAGTACCAATCTCTCCATTTTCCTCTGTCATTGGAAGGTCTTCTGCGTGTCGATAAATGGTTGCCGTACTGGAATTCATCCAAATCTTAGGTGGATTCTTACATGCCTGTATGGACTCTCCAAGTATTGTAGTGGTCCTAATCCTTGAATTCATAATTTCATTCTTATTTTCTTCATTATATCTACAATTCACAGATTTTCCAGCAAGATTGATAAGAAGTTCAGTATCTTCTAATGCCTCTATAATCTCTAATTTATCTTCCCAAGAAATATGTTGTTTTTGCCTTGATATGATATATACCTCATATCCTAATTCCTTAAATTTATTTTTAAAATAGTCACCGATAAATCCTGTTCCCCCTGCTAAAATTACTTTTTTCATATAAAAACTCCATTCTATTTTAAAATAGATTTCTTATAATTCCTTCTTGAATTAATGTGCCATATTTTGGAAGATTATTATTAGTGAATGATCACCTCAATAGGGGACCTTCGATTAAAGCCCTCTTTACTTGAGTAAGTATTTTTAAATCTAGATTAAATAGTTAACTCCCATTGTTCTTCGATAATTTCTTTGTTAGACAACGTTTGAATTCGAGTTTCCTTTAATTCAAATCCATTTTTCTCATAGATTCGTCTTGCTGATGTGAGTTCACTGTTTGTCCAGAGGATGATATTATTGAAACCTGATTTCTTACAAAAATCAATAGCTGTTTGTACCAACTGTTGTCCATAACCAGAACCTCTTACATTGGTTTCAACAAGAAATAATCCCAACTGAGCAGTATCCTCATTAATTTTATTAATACCTATAGAGCCATTTTGTTTACCTTGGATTTCCAAAATCCAAATGTTTTCTTTATTATTAGACCTTTTTATAAAACCCTTTACTTTATCTTCAATAAAATCTCGGAAAGATAAATCGTAATTAAACTCCCTATTGTAGAGCTTATAGTGTGAGTTAATAATGTAATCTACATCATCTAATCTAAACGTACGTATCATCATATCACCTATTACCTTTAAAATTTTGGAATTCTATTATTCAATAATGCTCCCCTTTAGCTTGGTAACAATTATTTCAAATTTCCATCATATTCACAATATGTTATTCCACTATATGGCTCAAATCATAAAGAAAGACACTTCTCTTATTAGAGAATCGCGCCAGA
>NZ_JAVAMP010000037.1 GCF_030730905.1 Chengkuizengella axinellae
TGTTCCTTGAAAACTAGATAGCGAAAGCAAAGAAGCATTAAATTAGCAAATGGAATTCTCTACATGAGCGATCATGTAAAACATCGATCTTAATGGTTAAGCTATTAAGAGCACACGGAGGATGCCTAGGCGCTAGGAGCCGAAGAAGGACGTGGCGAACAACGAAATGCCTCGGGGAGTCGTAAGCAGACATCGATCCGGGGATATCCGAATGGGGGAACCCACGTACTGTAATAGGTACGTACCCTAGACTGAATACATAGGTCTAGAGGAGGCAGACCAGGGGAACTGAAACATCTAAGTACCCTGAGGAAGAGAAAACAAAAGTGATTCCGTCAGTAGCGGCGAGCGAACGCGGATTAGCCCAAACCAACAGGCTTGCCTGTTGGGGTTGTGGGACACTCCACATGGAGTTACAAAGGAATGGTTTAGGTGAAGTGTCTGGAAAGACACACCACAGAAGGTAATAGTCCTGTAACTAAAAAATCATTCTCTCCGGAGTGGATCCCGAGTAGTGCGGGGCACGTGAAACCCCGTATGAATCTGGCAGGACCATCTGCCAAGGCTAAATACTCCCTAGCGACCGATAGTGAAGCAGTACCGTGAGGGAAAGGTGAAAAGGACCCCGGGAGGGGAGTGAAATAGAACCTGAAACCGTGTGCTTACAAGAAGTCAGAGCCCGTTTAATGGGTGATGGCGTGCCTTTTGTAGAATGAACCGGCGAGTTACGTTAGCGTGCAAGGTTAAAGTGAAGAGCTGGAGCCGCAGCGAAAGCGAGTCTGAATAGGGCGAGTTAGTACGTTGACGTAGACCCGAAACCGTGTGATCTACCCCTGTCCAGGGTGAAGGTGAGGTAACACTCACTGGAGGCCCGAACCCACTTATGTTGAAAAATGAGGGGATGAGGTGGGGGTAGCGGAGAAATTCCAATCGAACTCGGAAATAGCTGGTTCTCCCCGAAATAGCTTTAGGGCTAGCCTTGGGGGTAAGTCGTGGAGGTAGAGCACTGATTGGGTGCGGGGCCCGTCAAGGGTTACCAAGCTCAGTCAAACTCCGAATGCCATAGACTTTAAACCCCAGGAGTCAGACGGTGAGTGCTAAGATCCATCGTCAAAAGGGAAACAGCCCAGACCATCAGCTAAGGTCCCCAAGTGTGTGTTAAGTGGGAAAGGATGTGGAGTTGCACAGACAACCAGGATGTTGGCTTAGAAGCAGCCACCATTGAAAGAGTGCGTAATAGCTCACTGGTCGAGTGACTCTGCGCCGAAAATGTAACGGGGCTAAACACACCACCGAAGCTATGGCTTGATACATTTGTATCAGGGGTAGGGGAGCGTTGTATGTAGGTTGAAGGTATACCGTAAGGAGTGCTGGACAGCATACAAGTGAGAATGCCGGTATAAGTAACGAAAAGACAAGTGAGAATCTTGTCCGCCGAAAGCCCAAGGTTTCCTGAGGAAGGCTCGTCCTCTCAGGGTAAGTCGGGACCTAAGGTGAGGCCGAAAGGCGTAATCGAAGGACAACAGGTTGAAATTCCTGTACCACCGTAAACCGCTATGAGCAATTGGGGTGACGCAGAAGGGAACAGTTGCAGACTGATGGATATGTCTGTTCAAGCAGTAAGACTGGTGTGTAGGCAAATCCGCACACCGTGAAGGTTGAGCTGTGATGAGGAGGGAAAATTGTAGTACCGAAGAACTCGCACTCATGCTGCCAAGAAAAGCCTCTAGCCAGGTGAAGGTGCCCGTACCGCAAACCGACACAGGTAGGCGAGAAGAGAATTCTAAGGCGCGCGGAAGAACTCTCGTTAAGGAACTCGGCAAAATGACCCCGTAACTTCGGGAGAAGGGGTGCTCCGTTAGGGT
>NZ_JAVAMP010000038.1 GCF_030730905.1 Chengkuizengella axinellae
AACCAGCTAATAGTTTGTCAACATTTTTCAATAAAAAACTTTCTTTCTCCATGCTATACTAAAAGTGTGCATGACAAATAACCTTCCGAACCACATGTTTTGGAAGTGATTTCATTTAAAGGTTAAATACAGTGATTAAGTTATATCTTGGAATGTTGTTTTGCTTGTTAGTAAGGCATAGATCCAATGTAAGAGCTTATTCGCACAAGCAATTACAGCGACTCTAAATGGTTTACCTTCATCGCGTTTTTTGTCATAGAACTCTCGTAGTTTCTTATTTCTAGCAATGATTTCATCTGTTGTCTTTTGCTTTCTGGCATCACGAATTCCACACTTTACGGCCATATACAGAGATCGCCTTAATCGGCTAGATCCTCGTTTTGTAATTTTGTTTTGCGTCGCCGTAAATCTACCAGAAGAGTAGACACTAGGGTCTATTCCGGCAAATGCAACTAATTTTTTTGGGTGATTAAATCTTTCTATCTCTCCAATTTCTGAGATGATTGTTGCAGCAATTTTTTCTCCGATACCAGGGATAGACTGGATAATCTTAT
The DNA here is from genome assembly GCF_030730905.1 of Chengkuizengella axinellae. GTDB lineage: Bacteria > Bacillota > Bacilli > Paenibacillales > KCTC-33759 > Chengkuizengella > Chengkuizengella axinellae. Next base: position 555 of record NZ_JAVAMP010000038.1, read on the forward strand.
ATTCTTCTACTTCTTCAGCGAGGGCACCTATTTCAGCTGCTAACTTTGATAGGTGCTCTTCGTATTGAAGAACGATGTGAATGAGTATTTTTAAATTCGTGATGTGGCTGTCGTACATATTTTGCTGAAATGGATTTCTTTTAGCTGCCTCAACAAGTTTGTTTGCTTTCTCTTGAACCCACTGATTTGATCCACGCCTGCACAGGGATGAGATGCAATCAATTAATTCTGAATTTGAACCTTTCAATACAGACTCTGATGTAGGAAATGCATGAAGGACATGTAAAGAAGTTTTGGAATATAGATTTCCAAACACCCCTCGATATTCAGGAAACACTTGGTCTAATAGAGTTTGTAATTGTAATTTGGTTTGAGTTGAGACACTTGAAATGGCCTCTTGTTGTCGGGTTAGGTTTCTCAAATTTAATAATTGAAGTCCTCTTTTTCTATGAGACGCGAACTCTTCCTTGTAGAACAATAGGCAAAGTTGGTATGCATCTACTGAGTCTGTCTTTACCTTTCTTAGATTGGTACTACGTGAGCGATGAGAGACAAGTGGGTTCACCATAATATACATATAGCCATGCTCATCTAAAAACTGGACTACAGGGGAATGATAAACACCTGTGGATTCGAAAATAACTGAAGGTTTCATTCCGTCTGATACTTTGGTAACCTCTTTTAAAAAATCTAATAAGCAATCCAAACCATCCAAGGTATGCTTAACACTAAAGCTCTTACGATAAGGTTTACCTTTATTTAAAAAGGCTTGAACCTGACTTTCACCTTTTGAAACATCCAGACCAATTACTGGATTCATATATCCCTCTCCTCCTATAATTGTGTTCGTCGGCAACCCCTAAGCTTCTTGTAATGTCATAGTTTCGCTTGTTAAACGGGATCTATATGTCCCAACCAGCCCAAAACATGTTTATACAAGTAGGGGGTGAACAGTTTTGCTGACGGGATCCAGTCCCACTGGCGCTGCGTTCTACCCCGACTACCGCTATCATAAGACCTCATGAAAAAAGATCAACCAGAAAAATCTGGCTGATCTAATATTACGA
>NZ_JAVAMP010000039.1 GCF_030730905.1 Chengkuizengella axinellae
CACTCCTTCCAACAACTCAGGGCTCTCGTAAACATTTCCTATAACAGATGAATTAAGTTCCATATATAACGGTTTTCTTGATTTGTTCCTACCATCATCAACGATTACCCTAAATTCCCCATACTCGTAAATCACTTCATATTTTATGCTTTCTTCTTCTTTTCTCAATGGGTTATAAAACTTATATTCCAATATATCCCCCTCATAAATCTCAACATCGTTACAATCCTTTAGTCCTGTGTATTGCATGATAACTAATCTTTCTGAATCATCCACACCTTGTAAAACATAGTTATTGTCATAGTGATTAACTAAACCATCTAAGTGTAATATGATGGTTGAATCTTTATCGTGTCCATACATTACCTCTTCTTTTTTATCCCAAACCTTAAACTTTAACTCTCTCAATTTACACCCTCCTCAAAAGGAACTTCTTCAATGTCCTCTACTGTGAAAAATCCCCTTGTAGGATCTAAGTTGTGCTTGTCCATCCATTTGTTGAGTGCAGAGTTTAATGTCTCGTGCAGATCACCTATTTGCTCTTTTGATACATTTTTAAAACAATCTTCCCCTGCTTGTTCATGCTCGTCATATAATCGATCTCCTAATTCTTCTAGTAATCCTTCAACGTCTATAGATGGTCTAGGTAGATGTACTAATTTCCCAATACTAAAATGGGAACTTTCGTAATAATAATCAGGCTCATCATCTTTTATGTTTTCTCTTCCTGCTGCAATCGCATCTTCTTTCGAATCGTATATTTCATTATTCCAATATTCATCATCTGTGTTATATGTCCATTGTTCTTTATTTTTACTCATTGTTCTTACCCTCCTATTATTTAAAACTCATACATCCTTTTGCATTTTTCCAATCAAAGAATGAACCACATTTGTCACATCTTGTTTCAGTTGGAATGCTGTAGTACTCATCAATTGAGTAAAGCCATATTGAATGAGGTTTTTTATTTTTACAATCAACTTTTATTTGCTTTTTATTCATGCTGATAACTCCAAAATCTCAATCTCAACTCTCGGCTTGTCACTGTAATATTTACCAGCATGCAAATCTACCACTTTACTATCATCCGTCCATATCACTTTATTAAGAGCATCCTTGATAGCTTTAACGTAATTATCGATATCAGGTTTAGTTATTGGTCTTAGTTCTCCGCTCTGTATTTGCCTTCTCTCGGCTTTTGTAAACCTTGTAGGGATAGACCTATAAAAAGTAATCCGAAGCACCAGAGGGCAATCTAGTAAAGTCTCAGGTGCATATTGTTTAGCTATCATTGCTACGAGTTGCTTGAAATGTTTTGATTTATCAGGATCATACAATCTAGGTTTTCCGTTCTTTGTTGTTACTCTAGGTCTACCTTGTGCAACTGGTTCCTCATGCACTACAAACTTAATCAATTGGAATCACCTTCTTTCACAAAAGTTAAATCTGTATCTACCACCAAATTCCGAAACTTATCTATACCGTCTACCAATTTGTTTGCTGT
>NZ_JAVAMP010000004.1 GCF_030730905.1 Chengkuizengella axinellae
TTTCAATTCTTCAACAGATAAAACAACTGTTTTACCATCTTCTTGAAGTTCTGCACCATCTACATCTTTATAATCTGAAAGATCATAGTTACCTTCATCTTCAGCTGTTTCTGCGTCAAGAGCTGTGTTGAATTCAACAACAACTTCAACTAGGTTAGTAGCACTAACTGATTTCACAGAAAGTTCTTTAGCTGCTTCAGCTAATTCTTCTGCTTTTTCGTTAGCAACATAAGCACCTTCAACTAAAACTGTACGAGTAGCATCAACAGTGTAATCGTCTTGCTCAGCGATTAAACCTGCTTCTAAAGCAAATGCTACATATGGCTGCGCCCAAGCACTTACATTTTCGCTATCTACAGTTGCTTCCATGTCGATTTCCATGTCAGTCAATTCTGCATAACCAACTGCTATTAACTTAGCGAATTGCTCAACAGTTACATTTGCTGTTGGAGCAAAAGTACCGTCACCCATTCCTTCGATGATTCCAGCTGCTACAGCTGCTTCTACATACTCATAAGACCAACGATCAGCAGCTACATCAGAAAATGATGCTGTTGCTGGAGCGTCTAAATCAAGTTCAAAAACAAGTGCAATAATTTTTGCTGCTTGCTCACGAGTCATATTGTCTTCTAAATGCGGAAGACCATCATCATACCCACTAAAAATATCTTTGTCTTTCAATGCTTCAAATTTCTCCTCAGCTGTCATAGCTTCTTCAGCTGCTACTGCAGAAGCGAAAACTGAGAATACCATAGCAAATGCTAATAATATAGATAAACTCTTTTTCATAACCTTTGTTTCTCCTCCTCGGAATACGTTTGTTTGTTTAGTTTTACTAGATTGAGTTATTGAATCATTTGAGCTCTTTTCTCTCATCTCGATTCACCCCCTTCCTAGAGTTGAGCTGTCATTGTCTTATATTTAATGTCCGTAACATATAGTTACAGAAACTAGCAAATAATACTAGACAAGTTCGCCACTCTAAATATTATACATGGGTGGTGTCTTGTCGTAAAGATATTTTTTGGTAATTTAATTATTTTGTAGATTATGTATAAAACAATGTACTAGTAGTTAAACGCATAAGTTTTAAAAAAGTTGCGATACTTAAAAAAAAAAAAAAAAAAATATCAATATATAAAAAAACCCCGCGTTGTTAAACACGAGGTCTTTAATCATTTCAAAGTATTTATTTAATGATGAATTAATTTGCTGGGATAGCAGCTACATCGTCTGCCCCTTCAAATTTGTTGCCTTCTTCATCTTCAAGAATATCTTCAGCGATAGTAATTTCACCATATAGATCTTCAGTATCTTCTGAAGCTACTAATACTACTGTATTCTCATCTACAACATACGCATTAGTTGGTTGTTCTCCATCAATAGTGAAGTCACGTTTGTTTACTGAACTATCATCAATTAATTCCGTGAACTCAATTACTACGTTATTTCCATCTACAGTGATTTGTTCTACTTCCTCTGCATCAACAGCAATTTCTGGTGCGATAGCATCTGCTACAGTTCTTACTGGGTGTTCTGCATCACTTCCGTCAAATGCTACTGGAGCTTTACCAAATGCATTTGCAGTTGAAGCATCTTCATCAGCATCAACAAATGCTACTGTTACACCTTCACCTGTTGTACCAACGATATCATTTTCAAGAGTAAGCGTTACTAAAGTACCATCATCGTTATAATCAATTTCAACACCATCGATTACGATTACGTCACCTTGGATTACTGTGAAATCTTCTTGTTCAACATCAGTTAATTCTTGGTTGAATTGAACTGTGATTTCATTTTTGCTTATCATTTCAATATCTTCCGCTACTGCACCTACAGGCTCAGTAATTGTTGCAGAAATTTGGAACTCATCTAATTCATTTCCGTTTACATCTACAATGTTTGATGCATATAATTTAATTCCATCTTGTGTTGCCATAGCAGTAGTAATTGCAGTAACTTCTGCATCAGTTAATTCGATAGCAACTGTTTTATCATTTCCAAAGAACTCTAATTCACCTTCAAATTTTTCATTACCATAACGGTAGTTGTCAATATCAAGAGCAGAATCAGTTACTTCTTCATCAAAGATTACATATAACATATCATCATTAATTTCTACTCGATTTAATCCAGCAAAGCTAGAATCATCAATTGTTAATTCTGTTGAGTATTTTTCCATTTCGTTCTCATATAAAGTATCATCTACAAGATCAGAAATTTCTAATACGAAAGAGTTACCTTGTTGATCTTCGTCAAGTTCTAATGTTACAGATTCTTTATCAGTTGCAGGTGCTACAGTGATTTTAACGTCAGCTTCTTCGCCATCTTCATCTAATAAAGTATAAGTTCCATCTTCTAAGTTACCAATTGCTTCACTGAAAGTAACTTCGATTTCAGTTCCAGATTCAACTTCAACACCTGTTACAGTTGGAGCTTCACGATCTACAGATACGTTTAATACATAAGTTGTTTCTTCAAATACGTTACCCCAGTTATCAGTGATTTCATCACCATCATAGTCACCCATGATTGTGAACTCAACGTCACCAGATGGTAAAGCATGATCTTCATCAAATTTTACAAATACAGTTGTTACTTTATCGTCTGCTGTTACAGCATTTTGTAATGCAGAGTCAGTGTAAATACCTGCTGCTTCCCAAGAAGAATAAGTGTGGAAGAAGTGGTTTACTGATAATCCAGATACTGGCTTATCAAATTCTACTTCAACAACTTGTTGGTCAGCATCTACAACTGTTGCAGTTGGAGCATCAGTGTTTTCTTCATAAGTGTGAGTTTCTTTATAACTTACGTTTGAATATCCAGCAAAGTCTTTCACGTTGTTAATAGAAACTTCATAATCGTCACCATCGTCAAACTTAGAGTAAAGTTCGACATTTACTTCATTTTCATTATTCTCATCTACTACTGCACTTTTTACAGATAAGCTCTTAGAACCTTCTTTAACAGTTACATTTTCTTTGTCAGCTGTTTGAACTGGCTCAGTGAAAGTTACTACGAAAGATTCAGGACCTGTAAACTCGATACCTTCAACTTCTGGTAAATCTGCATCAAATACGTTGATTTCTGTAGAGTAGTCAGCTAATGTGCTTCCACCAACGCTCATTACACCATCAATTTCAAGTGTATAAGTTGTTTGGTTTTCTACATCAGAAACTGTTAATACTACTGTAGAACCATCTTCTTGAACTTCAGCTTTATCTACGTCAGCAGAATCTGAAAGATCATAGTTACCAGCATCTTCAGCTGTTTCTTCGTCTAATTGAGCGTTAAATTCAACTGTGATTTCACGTAAGTTGTCAGATGTTACAGAACGAACGTTTAACTCAGCGTTTTGATCGATAAATGCTTGTACGTTGTTATGAGTTGTATAAGCACCTTCAACTAAGATATAACGATCAGCATCAACAGTGTAATCTTCTTGCTCAGCTACTAAACCTTGCTCTAATGCAGCAGCAACATAATGTTGTGCCCAAGCACTGATGTTTTCAGTGTCCACTGTAGCTTCTTCATCTAAAGTAGTACCTGTGAAGAATGCATAACCTTCAGCTAACATTTTAACAAATTGCTCAATTGTTACGTTAGCAGTTGGATCAAAAGTACCGTCACCCATACCATCGATAATACCAGCATCTACTGCTGCTTCGATGTACTTAGTAGACCAGCGATCAGAAGCTACATCAGAAAATGTAGATTCAGCTGACTCATCTAAGTCAAGTAAAAATACTAAAGCGATAATTTTTGCAGCTTGCTCACGAGTCATATTGTCTTCTAAGTGAGGCAATCCATCTTCATATCCATCAAAAATTTCTAATTCTTTTAATTCATTAAACTTTTCTTCAGTTGTCATTTCCTCAGCTGATGCCACAGATGCGAACATTGAGAACACCATTGCGATTGCAACTAATAATGATAAACTTTTTTTCATAACCTTTATGTCTCCTCCTGGATGTTGTTTTTTTGTGTGGTTATTCAAATTACTGTCTTGAGATATTGAATCATGTGAGCTCGTTTTCCTCATTCACGATTCACCTCCTTTCCAGAGTATGAGCTTAATTATTAAAGTTAGGTAGAAAAACGATTGATACGAATACTAGTTGATATATCGTGTTATGCGATTTAGTATATCAATTGGTGTGTATTTGCGTCTATCAATCGGCTACAGGACTTAGTATATCTTAAATTATTCATGAAGTCATTGATAAAGATTTTCCAATAAAACAGCAAAAAAAACCACCTCATACTAAAATCCATATATAATGCTAGTTCTAGCATATTGATGAACCATAACGTCATTCTTAGAAACATATTTACTTCATTTCTGCCCTAAAATGTGAACAACATCACTCGCTCCCACATACTGGAATTGCAAGAATATAAATAAAAGCAAAGCACTATGAATAAGTGCTCTGCTTTTTTGAAACCATAATAATTATATTGAATTATAAATTCGGTATTTTCTTTTCGTTTAATAAAATACGCATAACGATGGCTGCTGCCTCTGCTCGCGTCATATTAGCTTGAGGATCAAAATAATACGTTTCATTGGCATTTGAATCAGAGATTACTTGTTTACCTTGAATGATCTCTTCTTTATATACACCTAAAACAGATGCCCTAGCATAGCTGTTTATATCTTCTGCATCAACAAACACTTTATTCAAAGCGGTGTTTACTTTACTTTCATTCGTATCTAACCTTAGATTCGCTGCTCGTGCAATTATTGTGGAAGCATCTTCACGAGTTAAATTGAGGTCAGGTAAAAACTGATCATCAATCTTACCTCGTACAATCCCGGCTCTCGCTGCAGTTTCAATATATTTGTATTCATACAAGCCATCCGAGGAAGAGGTTCGTTTCCTTACATCTGAAAACGTTCGATCACTTTCAGGGCCTGCATAATTTAACGGAAGATCAAATGCCTTTACAATTAAGGATGTAAATTCACCTCGACTGATTGGTTCATCAGGCTCAAATAGCTGCGTGCTTGAAGCCCTGTTAGTCATAATTCCTTTTGAATACAAAGTATCTAGATAATTTTTAGCCCAAGGATGACCAATTACATCATCAAAAGACTCGTTCATGTACATCACAACATAGTAACCAAATTCAGTAAATGGAACTGTGATTGTGTTTTTCTTCTCGTCAACTTCTCCTCCAAGATTAACCCATTCATATGACTCATTATCCATATAATCTACATTGTAACCATAATGGTATACTGTCACATATCTCCATGCAGAGTCCACTACATTTGGATCATACTTCAAAGTTAATTCACCAGGATTGGAAGGAACATATTGTTCGTCTATTTCTGATACATCTCTATCATAAAACTCTTGATCTCTTTCATATGGATACATACCGCTTCCATATAATATTTCCTCTTGATCTTCTATAGAAGATACAATTCCTCCATCAACCCAATACAAATCACTAATTGCTCTGTATCTCTCTGCAGGATCGTCAAATATTCTAATAAAATTATCACTCACTGAATCAAACCTAGAGTTTTCTCCAGAGAATGGATGTAATGTTTTGTTTACTCTACCATCCGTTGAATCAGCAATAGCTAATAAGATATCCCTTGTTGGAGATAATACCTGTACTCCACCGTCTGATGCATTGTTTTGCAGCAAAATCGTTCCTTTAGGAAAAGATAATTCAATCGCTTTGTCAAATGCATCTATTTTTGTTTTAGAAATACTTTCTTTATATTCCGCACCTGGTACAGGTGTATCTGCATTAATCAAAATAATTTCCACTTCGTCTTCTTGTGTCCCTCTAACTACAGTGAACTTAATTTTGTTGTCGCCTTTTTTCAAATCACTAATTTCAAATACGAATAAATCAAGTTCGTTATTATCGATCTCTATTTCTTCCGTAGAAGTCACTTCTTCTTTCCTATCATAAATAATTTTATCTGCATTTTCAGCTTCTACATAAATTCTTGTATAATTTCCATTTACAAAACCTGTTTTTGTTACAGGATCAATGGTAGGGTAGTGAACTACAAAAGTTGCCGGGTCTCTCCCAATTTCAATGGTTCTTGTATTTATTAAGTGATTGCTTGTATTTCTTGCAATAATTTCTACCGCAAAAGTTCCAGTGCCTTCAAGATCTAATTCTTCAGAAGTAAACGTAGCCCACCCACTTAAAGAACCACTCGGAGCAGAATCTTCTTCCACATCATCTATAAAATCATCATAATCATAATCAAGATCTTCCTCTTTGCCGTATTTATCTTCATAAACACTTAAACTCATCATGTCAAAATCCTCATGGGTGTCATCCCATTCATAGAGCACTCTCTTCTGTTCGTATTCTCCGTCTTCATTAATTCCGCTAAACCTAAATTCTACTTCATTAGCACTTGCTACAGATGTTATAAATTGAAGCTCAGTCTCCTGAGTATAGTATCTATAATCACTTTCCTGTACATAATGATGATCTTCTAAAAATTCACTCTCTACTTCCAATAGTAGAACCTCAGGCAATTCAGAAGTGTAATAAAACATTTCATATTTAAAAGAGGAGATCGGCTCTGCAGCACCAGGATCACCATCAGAACCTAAGGTACCTTGTGGATATATTTCAATGATTAATTCATTTAATCCATTTTGCAGCGCCCAGTCTTCACGATCATGTTTGTCAGTATTATTATTGCCAAAATAAAAACGAAATTCTTCAAAAATACTATTTACTTCATAATGATCTGTGTCTCTAATTTTATCTACTTGATCATTAAATATCACTCTAATATCATCCCACTGACTTGGAGGAATATTCACTGGTTTAATTTGAAAAACTGGACCCGTAAAAGTATCACCATCTGGTTCAATTCCACTTGGTTCATTAGCCGAATCAAAATCTTGAGCTTTTGAGATATTTGTTAAATATACATATGGAGAAGGATTATAATTAATTTCAAATTCCTTAGCCCCCACTTCGAAATCTGTTTGATCCCCGTTATCATCTTTGTACGGTACAAATTTCAAAGTGCTTCTACCTTCAGGCAAATCATCTTTATCTAAGGTTACAATGTATGTAATGGTATCTGTTCCATAATCATCCTCTGTATTTTTAGTTGAAGAACTTGCTAAAAAAGTTTCATCTCCAAAAGAATCTACACTATATACTTTGACACCATCTGCATCTTGTTCGGTAACAACATCTAACAATAAAGTTTCAGTTAAAACCGTAATTTCTATTCCACTAAATAACTTTGTGGAAGAAATGGTTTCATATACTTCTTTGACAAATGGTTGTGTTTCATTTATAAAATAAAAATCAAAATCAAGCGTATTTTGTGAATATCCAGTTTGACTTGGTAGAAATGATACAGTTAGTGTTTGTTCAGTATCACCTGGATTAATGGCAATTCCAGAAATACTTATATCATTAATGAGGTAGTATTCCTCTTCAATCTCAATATCTTCATCTTGGATACCCGTAACTACCCCTCCAATGGAATAACTAGACGTTCCATCCTCATCAACACTGAAAATCACATCATAAGACGTACCTGTCCCTTCTACCTCTACTTTCAAAGTACTATGCGTAGGCTCTTCTTCGTTCCTATTTATCTTGACATCAGTCACGAAATCAATTTCATAACCACCTTGACCATTGCTTGCACTAAATGTAGGCTGTTTGAACAGCATCGATTCAGTTGGCGTATCCAAGTTTGTATTCGCAAAAACCTCTGTGTTATATACGAAGTTGTCCCCATTATTGTATACAAAAGTTCGTTTTGTGTTATATGTAGTATCCGCACTTGAAGCTAGAATCTTTAATTCATTATCCCCTGGTCTTAAATGTAAATCTTCACTTTCATCCTCCCCAGCGGAAAATGAGAATTGACCTGTTCCAGAACGGAAAAAACTAGCATAAACTCCTAATGGATCTAACGTTGTATAACCTAAAAGGGAAGTAGCATTAGGTGCAATCCCTTCAATAAAAATCGTATTGTCATCAGTAGATGGATTCTCTAATGGAACAATCATCCCATTGATGAACTGTCTTTCATCTATTGTCAATTCGTTTATCGTTGTAATCTCTGTATAGTTCACCCATGCAGGTAAGGATTGCGGGTTTGTTCCTGAATCAAGTTTAACCGTGATTTTATTTAAACCTTCATATAATTGAACATCTGTGAATTTAACAAATCCTACTCCATCTATTTCAGGAGGATTGTTTTTCACTTCATTAAATACACCTGTATTCACTTCTTCAATGACATAATATAAATCAGATAAGTCCGCATCATCAATTTGAGTGTAACCTACTCTCAGTTCAATTAACTCTTGTATCGTTGAATAGGGATTTGCTGGTCTTTCGGCTGATATTGGGTAACCTTGAATCTCTAAATTGACTGCTGCAAAAGACGTACTTCCGAGTGGTGGAAGCAATGCAAGCAACATGGCAAAAATCATGATCACACTTAATGGACGTTTGAATGATTTCATCTGGGTTTCTCTCTCCTTTAAAGTAGCTCGTACAATTTACGTGTGGCAAAACACACAGATACTATGTATATCGGATAAATCAATTAAAAAATTTAGTGAAAAAAGTAAAATAATGATGGAATATGTTTGATTTTAAACATTCCACTTGCATACCCCGCAAAAGTCACTTATTAAAAGCAAACATATTCCATTGGTGAAAAAGAAAAAAGGTATGGAATTGGCTTGGTAAAGCCAAAAACCTATACCTTTAAATGAATAGATACTTCTTGTAAACATTCTCTCTAGGATTTAAATCCTAGAAGCTGAGTAGTCATATTCAACACTGAGCGAAACATGGTTCTTTCTCTTTGTTGAATTAGACCCAATTTTCGTGCAAGCATTGTTAATAGAATCGTTACAATTGCTGTTAATATAAGAACCCATAATACACCTTGCGATAAAACGATTGCACTGAAACCAAACGTCGTTGCTATTGCATAAATGGCAAGTACAGTTTGTCGATGTGTTAGACCCATTTGCAGCAAACAGTGATGCAGATGGCTTTTGTCTGCCATAGAAATCGGTGCTTTCTTCACAATTCTTCGTACGATTGCAAAGAATGTATCAGATAAAGGTACACCTAGAATTAACAACGGTACAACAAAGGAAACAATTGCTGCTTGCTTAAATCCTAATATGGAAAGAGTTGCCAACACAAAACCTAAAAACAACGCCCCTGAATCTCCCATGAAGATTTTAGCAGGATGAAAATTAAAGTATAAAAATCCTAGAATACTACCTAACAATAAACAGCTTAATATGATAACTGTCACATTCCCCATCATGATGGACAATACTAATAAAGTAGCCGTCGCTATCGCTGAAACCCCTGCTGCTAATCCGTCTAATCCATCAATTAAATTAATCGCATTCGTTACACCAATAATCCAAAACAAAGTAATAAACGTACTAAGCATACCGTTCACGTTGTACGCATCTCCAAATGGCAATGTAAGGAATGATACTTTTAAATCAAAAACAAAAACTACGATACAAGCCGCAATAATTTGACCTAAAAGTTTAATTTTTGGAGATAACTCTACTCTGTCATCCAAGGCGCCAACCAAAACGATGATAGACCCTCCGATTAAAATTGCAAAAACTGCATTATACTGTACATCCACGCCCATTTTTATTAAAATAGGCAACATCATTCCCAAGGTCATCACAAAAGCGAGATATATAGACAAACCACCTAAACGCGGCATTAATGATGTATGTACCTTTCGATGATTAGGTTTATCTACTGCTCCAACTAAAATTGCAAACTTTCGTACAAAAGGTGTCATCACAAACGATAATATGATAGCAATAACCAAAGCTGCAGCAAAAACTAAAATCATAAGTTGGTATTTCCTCCTCTCTCTCTTATCCAAATAAATGTAATCACTATTTTTTTTCTATAATGATATCTTTATCTCTTCTTACTCTAAACACAAATTTAGGTAAATCCAACATTCTTTTATACCGTGAGGGCTGTTGTAGCAAACGATAAAACCATTCAAGCCTTAACTTCTGCATCCATTTTGGTGCACGTTTAAGCTTGCCAGCAATAATATCAAAAGTTCCGCCTACACCCATCATCACAGGAATATTCAACTCTCGTTTATATTTATAGATCCAAGGTTCCTGTGTTTCAACAGATCTAGCAATAAATAAAAGATCAGGTGAAAGTTTACGAATATCCTCAACCACATCCATATCTTCTTTTTCCGTAAAAAACCCATCACGAGCTTTTACGAAATCAATATTGGGATATTGTTTTTTCAACTTCGTTGCACTTTCCTGAATCGCCTCAGCAGTCGTGCCTAACAAATACACTTTCCAACTTTTTTCATTTGCAACCTTTAATAAATCAAACATTAAGTCAAATCCTGGAACTCTTTCCTTTACTGGATGACCAACGTAATCCGCCGCCCACACTAATCCGGTACCATCTGGTACAACCAATTCAGCACTTTGCATCGCTTTTGCAAAAGATGCATCATTCAACGCAGCCATGAACATAATCGGATTCGCTGTAATTACTTGATGTGTTTCTTTATGCTGAACAGCTTCTGTTAAATATTGTACAGTTTCTTTCATATTCATCTTGGATACGTTAATCCCATACATTTTTACAGAAGGAAATTTTGTTTGAGGTTCATTCATTTCACTCACCATCTTTATATACGTAAAAGTTGCCAATATGTTGCGCTGGTTTTTGGGACATTTCCTTTAATTTGTTAATTAGAGGTTTTTTTTCTAATAACCAACCTTCACATTCTATCATAAGGTTTCTTACATTATCAATGACTTTATCTACATCCAGCTGATCTGTACTGCCAGCTGATTTCATCTTCAACTGTGCTAAAAAATGATCAATCTTAGGATCATAAGAAATGCCAACCACAGGTACGTGTTGATTTGCTGCATAGATTAAGGAGTGCAATCTCATACCAATTAATACATCACACGTACTTACCTCTTCCAACATTTTCTTTGGGCTGTCTCCATATACAATTTGAATATCCTCGGGTAATTCCTTTGTAGAAATACCCATTTGCTGAAGGATATATTGAGTCGCTTCTTGATCATGAGGCATATGGAAAGGCAGCATTTTCAATATTACATTTTCTTTTTCTCTAAGCAGCTTCAATGCCACTGCAATTTTATTTAAATCCGATCGATCCTCATTCCAAAAACGAACAGATACACCAATCGTTTTTGGCATAGAAGATGAGTTTTGTGAGTTTAAACCTTGATTTTCTTTTGCATGAGAATCTTCTTCTCTCAAAGAGAGTCCCATCACAGGATCTGGAACTTGATTTATTGCATCCTGTTCCAAGCCCATTTGTTTTAAAAGGTCAAAGGATGCGGCATCCCGAACAGAAATATAATCACAATGCTTGAAAACATTCCTCACCATTTTGTGAAACAATGGTTTATTTATCGGTCCAATTCCTTGTGCATAAATAAAGGTCGGTTTCCCCAACCATTGTGCTAGTTTAAGAATCCCTAAATAATAGGGAATCGTTTTATTACTCGTCACATCCTGCAGTAAACTTCCTCCACCACTAATGACACCATCGCTTTTTTGAATAGCCGTGTACACTTCTTTTGGTTTCATGCGATGTACTGCTTGTACACCATACATCTGAGATGTTTGGATTGGATCAACTGACAATACAACAGGTTCAATTTGTATATTTGTTTGTGAGGCTTGATCTTTTAAAGCTGTTAAAATCGATAACAATACCGCTTCATCCCCACTATTATTAAAACCATAATAACCTGAGATGACTAGTCTTCTAACAGTGGACTCCACTTTTTCCAACTCCTAACTAGCATTTCCCATACAGCAATCATTATCAGTCCGATCATAATTCCAAAAATCAAACCGTATAAAACACGAATGCTTGATATCACCATTGGTGTGTGTAAATGAGCAAATGTATCTATAATAGATAATTGTCCAATTACGCCTATGATAAGCAAGAACAATCCTTTTCTATATTTTAAAGCTAAAAACAATCCTAATAACAACATTGGATGGCCTAATCCAAATTCTTTCAAGCGTGGTCTAACGCCTAATACATTTTCCAAGAAATATCTAAAGAACAATTCAAGCTGTGAAACTTGTCCACCATTTCCCGTTCTAGTTAAATAATAAAAGGCAGTTCCTGCAATCAATACGGCTACGATCACATATCCTACTTTTAAATCCATCATGAATAGTTTTTTTACTTGCTTTAGAACATTTCGAAATCCGCCTTCTTGTCCATAAAACACGTAATAAACAAATGCAAGACCAATCGGAGCAAGGTGGAGCAAGCTGACGCCTCTAAACTGCTCAAGTACTACCATGTAAGTAGCAGCATTCAACATTCCCACAACATAAAAGGCACCGATTAACGAAATTCCAGTTGCAGTGATAAACAAAAGAAAAGTGGACTTAATTGGTGAGACTACCTGCAAAGACTCATCTCTTATTTTTTGAAAAGCAGTAATGATAGCTAATGTAGGTGCACTTATTGCTGCACCTAATGCAGCTGCCTGCAATAAGAGCGAGGAGTTTAAAACATATAATCCCGCTGAACCTATCATGCCAAACACGAATAGCGGTGTTAGTAAAATCGGTATAAATCTTGAAAAAGTAATCGCTATAAGTGCTACTGCTCCAAACCACATAATTAGCTTGGCAAATTTTTGCCAACCTGCGTTCTCATATTCAAAAGGTTCAGAAATTCCGATTTGAAAACCTTCGTTTTCTATTCGTTCTATAGCCCCATTATCTCCAGATAAACTTTCATATATGTTGCCAAGTGAATTTACAACCTCTGCTTTCATCACATCTTTTTGTATATTTACATTTAAATAAAGCATACGTATATTTCGATCTGTTACTGCGAGCAGCAATCGATCTGATATTTTAGTAGGTGCGAACACGGATTCCCCATCTAATAAGGAGTGAAGACGAACAACGTTATAATCTGTTAAATAGGCTAATTGATTTAATCCTTTTTCTTTTGCAGAAAACTCGTTGATTGCAAATCCAATGTTATATTTGTTCATGAGCTCTGACATATGTGTTAATGAAGCTTTATTTTCCTGTTCTTCATACCCAGTAACAGCACTTCCTGTAAAAATAATTCTAGTGACACCTTGTTCGCTGAACTCTTTCAATAATAGTTCCATATGTTCAGGATCATATGGTCGATTATCGGATAATCGGATGACAATTTGAAAGCCTACACTAATTAGTTGATCTATGATCATCGGATCAGGGTCCATTGGTTCTATTAAGGCTTTCTGTTTTGGATACTCAATGACCAATCCTTTTTGATCAAGAAGCTCCCAATCTCGTACATTGATCTCCAGCTGAGCAAAGGCTTGTTCAATAATGGGGCGAATTTTAATATCCGTTAATCGATCAGGGAATAATAAATATGTAAAATTCTCGTTTGGATCAGGTTGAATCCCTTCTACTAATGAAGCCTCATAAGAGGAAAACAACTCTACTCTCCCAATGGACTCTAAGTCTCCCAAACTGCTTTCAAACACAGCAATTGATGTAATACCCGCATCCTTGATTTGTGTTAACTGTTCTTCAATAAAGCTCTGTGGATTAGACTCATATTGTGCTATTTTCAATACATCGTTGTAATCTAATACAACCTCAACTTGGTTGGCTGTATTTTCTGCTGTATAACGAACCACGCCCAATGGAATTGCGGCGATCATCCCGATCACCACAAGAATCCATAGGGCTTTGTTCATGATGGGGTTCATGTTAGTAAGTGTTTTTAGCAAAGAACTCATCTCCCTGTCTAGCCCTTATTTCCGTCTACTTTGTTCATAATCGCTGCTGATAACTGATCTAAAATCGTTTGTGCTTCTTCTTTGGATTGTCTGTTTACTCCGACATATATTTTAATTTTAGGCTCAGTTCCTGATGGTCTTAAACAGAACCAAGAACCGTCCGCCAATTTATATTTCAATACATTTTCTTTTGGCAATCCATCTAAACCTTTTTCGTAATCTAACACTTCAGTTATAGACGTACTTATCAATTCTTCAGGTGGATTTGTTCTCCATCCATTCATAATAGACCCAATTTGTTCCATTCCCGCTTTTCCTTTTAGCGTGCGTGAATGTAATACCTCAAGAAACGTACCCTGTTTTTCATAAATTTCTAACAGCACATCGTACAATGTTTTTCCTTTTGATTTGTAGTAAGCTGCTGCTTCACAAATTAGCATGGAAGCAACGACCGCATCTTTATCACGAGCATGTGTACCTGCTAAATAACCGTAACTTTCTTCATATCCAAATACATAGGTCGCTTCTCCTGTTTTTTCGAACTGGGACATTTTCTCACCGATATATTTAAATCCGGTTAATGTATTTAGGGTTTTTAGACCGTAACTTCCTGCTATTTTTGCGCCCAACTCACTTGTAACAATCGTTTTGATCAATACCCCATTCGCTGGAATATTGCCTTGTTCTTTTAAATTGCTAAGTAGATATTCTAGCATGATTGCTCCTGCTTGATTACCAGTCAGAACTTCATAAGCCCCCTGTGTATTCTTCACAACCGCACCCATGCGATCACAATCTGGATCTGTCCCAACCATAATATCCGCTTGGATCTCATCCGCTTTCGCAATAGCTAATGCAAAAGCATCCTTCTCCTCCGGATTAGGTGATTTTACTGTCGAAAAGTTAGGGTCAGGCAGCTCTTGTTCTTTAACAACATGCACTTCATCAATCCCAATTTCCTTTAGAGCTTCCCTCACTGGAATATTACCTGTTCCATGAAGGGGTGTAAAAACAACCTTAAGTGGATCAGCCATTTGTTTGATTGTTTCTGAATTTAAACTTACAGAGGTAATCGCTTTAATAAATTTATCATCTATTTCTTTTCCAATGGAAACTAATAATTGATCCTTTTCTGCTTCTTCCTTTGAAGCCTTTTTCACTTGATTAAGGGAATCTATAAGTCGAATATGCTGAATGACTTTTTTAGCATCATCTGGTACAAGCTGACCCCCGTCGGAACCATAAGCTTTAAACCCATTATACTCTGGGGGGTTGTGACTGGCTGTAATGACAATACCTGCTGTTGCATTCAATTCACGCACTGCAAAGGACAACTCAGGTGTAGTACGCAAAGACTCATATAAATAAGCTTTAATCCCGTTACCTGCTAAAACTAACGCAGCTTCCAAAGCAAACTCCGGAGATTGATGTCTTGAATCATAAGCGATAACCGCTGATTTTTCTTGATTCGGCTTTTGAGATTCCAATATGTATTGTGCAAGCCCTTGTGTCGCCTTTCCAACTGTATATATATTCATGCGATTGGTTCCTGCTCCAATCACACCTCTTAATCCACCTGTACCAAACTCCAAGTCTTTATAAAAACGATCTTCAATTTCCTTAGGATCATTTTTAATCCCTTGCAGCTCCTCTTTTGTCTCATCGTTAATAAAGGGATCTTGCAACCAAAACTGGTAATTATTGATTGCCTTTGTTTCTAATCCTTGATTTGAACTCATTCTTTATTCCCTCCATCTGCTGGTTCTGGGTTGGATATAGCAAACATAATCTCCCCTTCAGCAACAGTTTTTCCGTCTACAGATGCAGTTGCTTTTCCTTTACCAATACTTCCCTTAGCACGAATGATTTCTACCTCAAGGCGAAGTGTATCCCCAGGTGTTACTTGCCCTCGAAAACGGAATTTATCCAGACCCGCTAGGAATCCGATTTTCCCTTTGTTTTCTTCCATCTTTAAAATAGCAACAGCCCCTACTTGAGCTAAAGCTTCTGTAATTAAAACACCTGGCATAACAGGATAATCAGGAAAATGACCTTCAAAAAAAGGTTCATTCATGGTCACATTTTTAATCCCTATCGCTTTTTTACCTTCTTGAACCTCTAATATGCGATCCACTAATAAAAATGGATAACGGTGAGGAATAATTTGTTGTATTTGATTGATATCTAACATTGTATAGTTTCCCTCCAATAATAATTATATGTTTACTCTTATGAGTTTTCATTGTTCTTGGATTAATGTATAAAAAAAGCTCAAAAAAGTGAAACTAAAAGTAATCCCCTTCATGATCTGCAGTAGTGAAGGTTGATATAACTTGAGCATATTTATAAAACGCAGCCAAATGCGATTGTAAATATGCTCTTTAATTACCAAAAACTTTCTTGGGTATATTCTGATTCAGTGACTTAAACTGAAATATGTAAATAATAGAAGTGATAAAACACATTCGCGGCTTGCCAATGAATAAGCTGTTTCCCCATTCATTATACCTAGCTAAACAAGAAAAGAAAACTCCCTGAGGGGGAGTTTATTTTAAATTTTACATTTTTCACGTTCTCATGCTGTAAAACTCTCTCTTCTTCAAGGGGACAGCATAATTTCACCTGATAAGGTCATCTAACTTTCAGCGGAAGATATAAAAACTCCCACTGAAAGCAAGATTCTCTTTATCTATCCGCAAAAATTAAATTAATTAAATGTTTCCATGTTTCAATATCCAAAACATCGGAGGCTGGTCCGTCCCCAATCGTAACATAACCGATCACGACACCAACATAAAGTGCAATGATACATAAAACAGGAACAAGAAAAAACCTTAATATTTTTAATGTTATTTTTGCAGGCTTAGGCAATGAAGTTTTTTTCTTTTTTTTTGCTGTTTTTGTTGTATTTGCATTCGTATCCATAGCTATTGCTTTATCTCCCTATTGTAGTGTGTTCAAAAAGTATATACTGCTACGGTCAAGACTGCTTTCTGAACGCCGACTATTATTATAGAACAAAAACTCCTATCGGAGTGTCTGAGGTCTAAGATCTTAAATTTGCAGCAAGTTTCATCATTGTTTCTGCATTGCTGTATGCTTTCGAAGTTAATTGGAATGCCCTCTGTGTCATCATCATCTCCGTCATTTCTTCGGAGAGATTTACATTAGACTGCTCCAAAAATCCCTGTAGAACTCTAATATTCGTTTTATCTTCAGGATCCTTAGTTAAATTACCATCTTGGTCGATCTGATATACAAGTGTTGGATCTTCCAATATGTCCTCAGGAAGTGTGTATAAGCTATTTCCCGCTGACTGCATGTACTGTGGGGATAAAATACGTACGACCTTCAATTGACCTAGCTCCAGAGGCTCCTCACCTGGATTTAAGTTATTGTATGCAAAAATCCTTCCCGTTTCATCAATTGTAAAATCATGATTCACAGGAATGGAAACAGGTTCATTGTCTAAGGTCTTTACCAACTGCCCACTGCTAGTTGCTAAATGCATCACTTCTGGGTTGTCAAAGGAAGGTACCAACTGAAATGATCCATTGCGTGTAAAGAGACGCTCATTTCCATCAAGTGTCCCTACTTCAAAAAAACCATCCCCATCGATAGCCAAATCAGTTGAAAGGTTTGTTTCAGTTAATACTCCTTGCTCCATCATAAGGATTGGATTAGAAACTCTAATCCCTACTCCCTCCTGAACACCCAAGGAGGTTTTTCTACCTTCTAGTTGAAAATCATCCACTTGATTTACTCTAGTTGTTAATAAATCTTGAAATGAGGTATCTAATTTTTTATATCCTGTCGTATTCAAATTAGCCACATTATGAGATTGAATATTCAATTTTTGCTGCAACGCCTGCATGGAGACCATAGCGCTAATCATGGAACTATTCATTCATTTCACCTCTAGCATTTACTGTACGCGTCCAATATCATTGACCGTTTTACTTAAGGTCTCGTCTAACATTTTGATCACTTGCTGATTTGCTTCGTACACTCTTAATGCACTCGTTAGATCCACCATAGACTGTGCTGCATCTACATTAGACCCTTCAGCAAATCCTTGAAGAACTTGAATCGGTTGATCTTGGAGTTCATCAAGGACGGTTACAGAAGCTTGATCTTCGTTTGTTATTACATATACACCATTTCCCTCTCGGGTCATATGGTGCGGATTGTTCACTTGAGAAAGTTGTAAAACAATCGGTTGTCCTACAATATCTGTTACCTCTTCCCCATTATATAATAATTGACCATTTTTTTGTATTTGAATTTGTTCTACAGATAAATCATCATCAAATAAAATGATAGGCTGTCCATCTTGACCTAAAAATTGAAAACCTTCCTGTGTTACCAATTGCTTCTGATCATTGATAAAAAGTTTTGCATTTTGTATGTATCTAGTCTCCTCATTTGCATCCCACAAGGTGAAGAAAACCTGAGGTTGATACACCTCTATTCCATCTGGCGTAAGGCCTTTTCCAGATGCATCAAACTGAATTTCAATCAGGTTACCATCCTCATCTGTAAAGGGATTGCCATCTTCATCCACTGGCTGAAGATTCGAGTTGATCATCAAATCTGATGGAAGTCTCGTTTCTATAAATTGTCCAGGTGTAAAGATATTGACCGTTTCTTCAATCATAACACCTGTTTGGAAGCTTCCAATTTCATTGGAAGAACCTTGGTTTATCATAGACATATAAATTTCAGGGAAAGAACGAGAGATGGGTACCGCTTGCTTATACCCAGGTGTATTTAAATTAGTAACATTATTTGTAATCGTGTCGTGTCTTTTTTGTTGTGTAAGCATGCCTGCGGCCGCTGTATAAAGTCCTTTTATCATATACGAAAGCTCCTGTCGCTATCTATCTTTATCTTATCCTAATTTCCTTTTTGATAATTTGTCAAGGTTGTCCAACATGATTCCTGTCCCTTTTACTACACATCCCATTGGATCTTCCGCAATGAGTACAGGTACCTTCAGCTCCTCGGCCATTAATATATCTAAGCCGTGTAGCATAGCACCGCCACCAGTTAGTATAATACCACGATCAATGATGTCTGCTGCTAATTCAGGAGGTGTTTTTTCCAATACATTTTTTGCAGATAAAATGATCGCTGAAACAGGATCCCATAAAGCCTCTTTTACTTCTTTAGCCGTAATTGTAACGGTTAAAGGCAAGCCACTTACCAAATCTCTACCTCGGATATCCATTTCCTCGTTACTTCGCTCAGGATCTAATGTACCAATTGTTACTTTTATATCTTCTGCAGTCCGTTCCCCAATTAATATTTTATATTTATCCTTAACATATTTCATGATTGCGACATCCAGCTTATCCCCTGCAACCTTAAGAGAAGAAGAGGCAACGACATCCCCCATGGATAAAACAGCAATGTCCGTTGTTCCTCCTCCAATATCCACTACCATGTTGCCACTAGGTTGAAATATATCCATTCCTGCACCAATTGCAGCCGCTTTCGGCTCTTCCATAAGAAATACTTCTTTTGCACCACTGCGTTGTGCTGCTTCTCGAATGGCCTTTTGTTCAACAGAAGTAATGTTCGTAGGGGCACAAATTAAAATTCGAGGATGGCTATACCACTTTTTTCCTCCAACTCTAGAAATGAACCTTTTGAGCATCACTTCTGTAATTTCAAAATCAGCGATCACTCCGTCTTTTAAAGGTCGAATGGCTATAATATTACCTGGGGTTCTACCTACCATTTTTCTTGCAGGCTCCCCGACTTCAATTACTTTTTTCGTTTCACTTTCCTGCGCTACAACGGAAGGTTCATTGAGAACTACGCCACGTCCTTTAACATGAATGAGAACATTTGCAGTTCCAAGATCTATACCGATATCTTTATTAAACATAGATAGCTTTTTCCCCCTATGAATTAGTCCAGTGTTTTTTTATTAGATAATATAAATATAATTACATTTTTTATAAAAATTCATGTAATATAAGAAAATCTCTTATCGCTGACTATTCGTAGAGGTTGTTGAATTCTTCATAAGGATAGATTTTCTTGAGGAAGAAAGTATGCCTAAATCTTTATACTTTACTGTCCTTTACAAACAATCGAGTGAATTATTATTTATTTTTTCGATATAGATCCATATAATTCCTTCAATTTTCTCATTTTTATTAATTTTTTTTAATTATTGACGTAATTTTCTATGAAGGTGAGGCAGATTTCGTTTTATTTTTTTTGTACTTGATCTTTGTTGCTTCACCTCCTCTTAAATGGCGAACTGATTTGTGGTACTCTAAAATCTCCTTTACTTGGTTGGCCAATTCCGGGTTTATTTCGGGCAGTCTTTCTGTCAAATCCTTGTGCACCGTACTTTTTGACACTCCAAATTCTTTCGCTATCGTACGAACCGTTTTTTTGGTTTCCACAATGCAACGACCAATTTTAATGGTTCGCTCCTTGATGTAATCGTGCACTCCCCTCGCCTCCCTACTCGAACTAGTTTGGTACATTATATGAGGGGATACCTTAGATATTCTTTGAATACAAGCATGACAAGCTGTTAAATTTACAAAACAGGGGATTTGAACAAAAAATTGAAAAACAGCTGCCTAACAAATTTACAGTCTCAAAGCTGAATACAGCAGGGAGTGTTCACCTTAAAAAATAAACTGATACTTATATTGTCAAAGCAAAAAAAATCCCATTCACTAAAATGGGATTTTTAAATTATTCATGGAAATAGGTTTTCTTACATTCTTTTCTTCATCAGTAATTAGCTTTGAATGAATTCTTCCGGATTTACTGCTACATCATTTTCATAAATTTCAAAATCAAGATGAACTCCAAAATCTTTATCGAGTTCATTTGTACCAGCCTTAGCAATCACATCTCCCTGCTCTACTTCTTGATCGACTTCAACCTGTACATCTGTTAAACTTTGATATACTGTTTTCATACCATCTTCATGCACGATCTCTACTAAGTTTCCAGTTACAGGATGTTTTTCAACTCTAGTAACCTTACCATTATTAGCAGCTAACACATCAAAACTTTCACCATCTGGATGTGCAATAGAAACCCCTACACTAGGTGTCACACTACCTTGAAACTCAACAACTGCATCTAATTTGCTTTCATTGTCGCCATTTTCATCATAGAAATGACGAATAATTTCTAAATCTTCTTTGTTTTCTACAGGCCAGACAATCGTTTCAGCTGTTACAACAACGGGTACATCTAAACCAGTTTCAGAATCAGTTGGTTGATTCATATCCTCAGTAAGCTCTAATCCTATCTCTGGTTCTGTTAAACTAGTTTGATCATTGCTCTGGAAATACACCATGAAACTTACAATTAAAACAACTGCAGCCATATACATGGCCGGAAATACCCACTTCTTACTGAAAAACCTTTTCCATGATCCAGCTTGAGTATGAGAAGCTCCTTCTTTATTTTCAGGAGTTTGTTCAAGCTGTTTCTCTTTATTATTCTCTTTCATATATACATCACCTCAGCAATCATTGTTGCCAGATGATATAGTTTTATACCTATTATTACTAGATTTTTTCTTTTAAAGAGTTGTATTTACCTTTTGAACCTCAATTCCCTGATAATAATGTAATAAAATCTCTTCTGCTGTTCTGCCTTCCTTAGCCATTCCGTTCGCCCCCCATTGACTCATACCAACCCCATGTCCATAGCCATATGATGTAATTTGAATCTCATTCCCTTGCAAATCCATTTCAAACTGTGAGGAAGAAAGACCTAATCTCTCTCTCACTTCTCTACCAGTTAAAACTATATCTCCAAATGCTATTTTTTTAATACGATGTCCTTCAGACCATTCCAGCACTTTAATCAATGTTTGACCTGTGGATGCTGGTTGTGCAGGATTAATGTTTAATTTGTTAAAAAAGTCCTGTGTGGACAACACGATTGTGTTTTTATACTTTGGAGAAATCTCAACATCCCATGGACTTTCTACACTACGTAAATAAGGGAGTTCTATACTCCAATAATCTTCAGAGTTCTCTGTATATCCATTGCTAGTGGAAAAAAAAGTAGAGTTTATTGGATGATTGTCATAGGTCGCAATTAAACCTTTCGTTTCGTTTACGGCACGGTTGATTTTATCCATATTATCCTCGTAGATTACACCTGACCAGCGCTGTTGAAGTTTTTCTTCAGATAAATATACTTGATGACTTACTGTATCTGTCACGTACGCACCTTTCCCTTCAGCAGGCACATTACTAAAATCTTGTTCTACCATTCTTCTAAATATGTAGGTTCTCGCAGCAATGGCTTGTGCTTTTAAAGCTTCCAATTCAAATTCTATTGGCATTTCTGCTGCAATCACTCCTTTTACATAGGTTTCAAGAGGAATAACTTCAACTTTTTTATCCTTTGTCATATAAATAGGAACGTATATGGGCTCCGTTTCTTCTATGACACCACTCTTTGATTCATCTTCCATAAGGCTTATACTCGGACTCTCTTCTTTTTCATTTACTAGAATGACAGGAATGATAAAACTAGCAACTAAAAGTACGCTTGCCCACAAAGCAAACCACAAAATAAAGTGATGTTTATTCATCTACTCTCCTCCGATTAACCAAAACTAACACTATCATATGTTTTCAATAGATAGGATAGAACCAAACGAATCCAAAGTTGAAATCAACATTTTCCATTGAAACCGATCACTTTCTGTGTCGTAATAATAAGTATGTAAATAAATTTTAAGGTGAAAATAAAATGTCAAGTGTAGGCTGAAAAGGAATATGATATTCTTAGTACAGACTTGTAAACATGAACTGGAAGTTAAGTTGTCTTTTAAGGAGGTGAAGTAACATTGGGTACTCGAGTAATTATTTATGAAAAACTCGAAAGTGGAGAGTTGAGTAAATTGGATGAACGTACTTGGACCGAAAACCTACTCAGATCATTAGAGCATGCAAATTACATTACGATTAATAAGACAGAGTATGAAATGGTAGAAGGACGTTTAAACATAGATGAGGAAGTGCTTGAAATTCTAGTCATCTCTTCTAAAAAACCTTAAAAGGAGGTGAATGTTAAATGAAGCAAGATCAAAAGATCGCAGAAAATTTATTTTATAAAGGCAAACCATTAAAAACATTGTCTACAACGTTAGGCATAGCCCTAGTTGCTAACTTAGCCATAACACCGTTTGTTTATGCTGAAGGAGATACAACTGGCGGTCCAGAACCTACGCTTGTAGAGTGGTCATCAGAAGATGTGAAACAATATTTTGATGCAAATATGGATTGGAATATTCCTTTGCTTATTTCGGAAGAACAACCTCTTGAAGAAGAGCAAGAAACAGGTGCTGAAGGCGGCAATCAACCGGTATACATTCATAATGGATTTGGATGGGACGATTTACTGCTTTACCATTTAATATTCAACAGCGGACGTTCCTATTCAACTAAAGGTTGGTATGATTCCAGACCTGTTTACGATGCAAGAACAAACAAAACATATAAACCAAAAGCATTTGAATCTGGTACATTCCAAAACAAACCAGTGGTCAATTCATCTGTAAGGCCAAAAACTGTAAGCAGTGAAGGAAACATTACAAAAAGAGATTCCAATAAGAGCACATCCACTTCATCAGGAAGTATTGGAAATAAATCCAGCAATCTGAGCTCCACGAGCAAATCAGGAGGAAGTTTCGGTGGATAAAAAAGTGTATCAAGTTGTTGGATCACCTCATTCGAATCGGCAAGAAAGAATAAATCAACTCCAAGAATTAGGCTTTACATGGGGAGATTTAGATCACTATTGGATTGATCAAGCAGTAGCGATGGATCATGATATATGGGACGAAATCAAATTGGCTTCCGAAAACCTATGGACTGTATTTGACAAAGCTGCACGATTTACAATCGGTAGAAGAGATCTGTACGCACTCATGTCTATACCAGAAATATTATGGGATGGTTTAGATTCATTGCTTCCTAATGAAGCAGGAAAAATGAGCAGGTACGCACGATTTGATTACTCCATAACAGAGCAAGGAGAAATCAAGCTGTTTGAGCTGAATGCAGATACACCAACTGGTTATGTGGAGTCTTCTGTTGTTACTCCGTGGGTTTGCGATCAAATCGATCTAAATTCTCCCAACGTGAAAATGAAGGATCATGTCCGATTATCATGGGAAAAAGAAAAACCAGAATACGCTACTTGTGTAACTTATGGAGAACATTTAGAGGATTCAGGCACGATAGAGATGCTAGTTAAACATAGCGGATTAGATGTGCAGTGTATTGATACGTTAGATTTGTCTGTAGATGAAGGTATCGTAAAAGATAAAAAACTTCGTCCCATTGATCGAATGTTTGCCCTATACCCCAAAGAATGGATGGCTGTTGATGATGGAGGAGAAGCTTTAGCTTATGCCATTGAATCCAAAAATATTGAGTTATTCAATCCCTTGCATGCGGTAATTCTTCAATCTAAAGGGCTGCAAGCCGTTATCTGGGGTCTGCACGAGCTTGATTCAGATATTTTTACGAAAGAAGAACATGATAGCATTGAAAAATATATGCTGCCAACATACAACAAGCCCATTTTTGATGGCAACTACGTATCCAAATCTATGTTTGGTCGTGAAGGTGGTTCAGTGAAAATTTATGATCATCAAGGCACCTTAGAAACACAAGATGAAGAAGGATATGATACAAGCGTATTATTTGATCGGGTATATCAAAAACGAATTGATCTTCCGAAAATAGAGCTTCACAACGGAACATTTCATTTATTAACAGGTGTTTTTATGATTAATGGAGAGCCATGTGGTCTGCTTGGTC
This sequence comes from Chengkuizengella axinellae, assembly GCF_030730905.1. GTDB lineage: Bacteria > Bacillota > Bacilli > Paenibacillales > KCTC-33759 > Chengkuizengella > Chengkuizengella axinellae. The sequence goes on from NZ_JAVAMP010000004.1 coordinate 24,665, forward strand.
GAGCAGGAGGGTTAATCACAGGTAATTCAAGTCATTTTATTGCGATGGGGGTGAAATAATTTGAATCGGTTATTACAATTTATCATTTTTGGACTGATTTTATTAATTGCGATAACATTAATAGGAAATTTATTTGATCGTGAACCTTCTGAATTTGAAACTAGTTCAAATTCAGAGTCAGCTACAGTTAGTTCTTCTGCAGTGGAAGAGCAGGAAAGTTCAAATACATTACCCTGGGACTATAGAGTGGAAGAAGGAACTGTTGGGGATCTAATCGGTGGAGACATGACCGTTTTACCTGACAATTTATTATTGCCTAATGATGAAAACTACGCAACAGGTGATAAAATTTGGACCCTTCAGTATATGAATGCTCAAATGAAAGTACTTGATAATGGGAGTAATGAGGTCCTTCTATCATCATGGAAAGGCATTAAATCATATAAATCATTAGAAGAAGCTGAAAAAGATTTAGCAGATCTAAAGGTTCAAATCAAAACAGAGGTAGATCTTGTTGGTGTTTACAAAACAGAATTTGAAGGTGAGTTTAGACAGTTTGCAATCCTTACTTTACCTACAGGTCACGATATTAAACAGCCAATTGATGAAGAAAGATACAATAATCTGAAATCTGAAAAAAAAGTAGAGGTATATTTAGAAGAAGTTCATAGTTATACGAATTATGACATGGCAATGGCCAAATTCCGGGGGTGGGTAGAGTGATAATCATAGATTTATTGATTAGTGTTGTTGTTATTACAGTGCTTCAATTGTTAGGCATGGTCATATTTGGTTTAATTACTCCTTTTAACGATTTAGAAGAATTGAAAAAAGGAAATACAGCCGTAGGTTTAGCATTTGGAGGTAAATTTTTAGGAACTGCTATTATTTTGGGTGTTGCTGCATATACAAATACTTCTATCCTTCATATGGCTTTGTGGTTCTTAGTCGGATATCTTTGTTTATTGTTCACGTATTTTATATTCGACTGGGTTACACCAGGCTTGAAGTTATCTGATCATTTGCAGAAAGGCAATGTTGCCATTGGCGTTTTGCTTGCATTTGTTTATATAGGTATAGGTTTTGCAGTGAGCAGTTTAATTATTTAATGTTTTTAATTGGAGGATGCCTCATCAATAGGCAACCTCCAATTTTAAAATGAACTCGTTTATGCAAAGCTTAAACACTGAGAATTTCAGGTGGAGACTTTATTCCATCTGAAATTCATTCAAAATGATTTATACAAAAGAAAATAGGGTGAAGAAAATGAATCTATTTAAACGGATTTCAAATCTTATGAAAAAGCCAGAACCACCAAAACCAGAGAAAACAATTCATACTGCCCAATCAGGCGACTTTGTTGAAGTTTCATTAGTGATGTATGAGATCATAGGAAAAACGACAAACTTGATGCGAAACGAAGCTATGCTCACATTAAAAGATGGAAAAGACATTCGTTACTTATATACAGAAAAACGAGAAAAACCTACTTTTATCTTATACACAGAGATAGATGGCAGGTTGGATTCTTATCATGAGGTTCCTTCAACCATTACGTTGGAAGATACAAAATATTACTTAGAGGAACAATATAACGGAAGGTCTAGTGTACAAGGAAATACGGCATTTCCTAGTGCAGGTGAGCAATCAGTGTGGTTGTTCCAATCAGATGATCGTAAATATTTGCGTATAGAATGGCAGGATGGAAGATTCATGTTTTATGAAGGCGAGGACGTTCTTAGCGGGGATATTGACTTTCTTCAAGGGAAGGAATAAAGTTATAACTAAATAGGTTGTTCAAACTTCCTAGCCACCAATAAGGGGTCATAGAGTTATTCTGTGATTCCTTTATTTTTGCGGGATGTAAAGAAAAATTAATTAGTTACAGGAATTATTATAAAAATATTATTAGTACCATGAAAACTATTTTCTCCTTCTTTCTCCATGGAATAAAGAGCAAATAGTATTGACTTTTCTTCAACAGAAAATTTTTCTGATTTTATTTCTTTTATTATTTTATCTTTATAAACAAAAAAGGGGCTGTTACTATAGTCATTTTTATTATAAATTTTACCCTCTTCAATAATTGAATTCTCTGGATAAATTACAAATTTATAATAACTATCATTTGATAAATAATTGATTAGTACAGAAAAATCAATTTCATCTAATTTTTTGAATAATTTATATAAATTCAAATTAAGATATTTATCTACTGATGTGTCAGATTTATATGTGACATTGGAACTATATATAGTATTATTTCTTAAAAAGATTTTATACTTTGATATCTGTTTATTTTCTTGAAAATTTATTTCATATTTAAAATGATTTAAATTTAATTTATTATCAAAATTAAAATACAAATCATTGTTCGTTAAATTTACAGGATTGTTTTTGCTAATACCATTTTTACTGGAAAATAATTCCCAAGATAATGCGAACTTTTTTTCTACTAAATTACTATATTCAACTACTTCAATAGAATTTTCAGGCTCATCTGTAAATCTTATTATTATTAAAATTAAAATCAATAAAAGTGACAATACTGATAAGAAATAAAATACCGGCTTATACTTCATTACCTAAATCCTCCTTCCAAATATAAATCTACGATGTCAAAAGACTTTCTTATCTTATAAGAAAAGTAGGAGTAATCCTCCAATCTTAGGTTTTATTTGGTCAATTAACCTATATAAAATTAGTGAATCACTCCCATTTTTATGTTACTTATAAAATTAGTTTATTATAATCTAAAATTGCATTAAAGGCGATATGTATTTCACTTTGAGTATTTTGATTACAAAACACTAAATATTAATTTATCTATTACAATTGTTTTTAATAAAAAAATAGCCGAATAATTAAACAGTGAAATAGGGATAATTTAAATTAATTACTTATTTATATATATTAGTATTATAAGATTTTGTTATAAGCTCATCATCGTGTCCATCAGGTTCATGCCAGTATCCATCATAAAAACGCCCAGAACGTTTATTATATATGGTAACAAAATCATTATTAGTAGATTCACTTTGGACAATTAGTGCCCAATTTTGAGTTGATTCTGCCTCAGCGTAATTACTAAACGCATCATATATAAACTTTACTTGATAAATTTCACTAGTACTAGATGTACCACTAGTACTGATTTCTAAGTCATTATCAGTAACTGTATAACTTGCTCCTATACTAGGGGTATTTCCTGAAGCTCCAATATTGAAAGTGATTTGATCTGAACTAGGTTGGTTTTTGGGTCCATACGAGAAAAGTTCATTATCTTGACTAACATCCGCTTCAGTTTTGATTAATAAATAATCCGAAGAAGCATACTTTGACTCATTTGGTATCATTTGAGTACTAGCTGCCATTGCATAATAGTCATCAGATCCATCATTATAGTGAAACTCTGCTTTCCACTCTGCTACATCACCATAAGATCCATACCATTCATATGAATCCCAACCATCGATTATGTCCCAGTCTGGATCTATTTCAAAATCGTCATAATCTGCCGCAGCTACAGTTGAATACAATATAGATTGTAGCTTATTATTTAGAATACCATTTGCGTTTTCATGTGATACTGGACTAGAAAAGTTTATATCATTTTTTCTATTCCATGCTGAACTCAAAATAGCTTCCAATTTTTCATTATCCAATAATTCTTCACTAAAATAACCTCTACCAATAAAGTATTCATCATTATTATTTTGAGTCACATACTGAAAATCTGGAGTATTCCCGTCAACCTCTTCCTCAATTACTTTACTTGATGGTTTAAATATTGAATGTAATAAATTCACATCCTCAGTTCCTATTATATATATTGAAACACCTGATTCTAATAACTTCTCCAACTTATTTTGGTTGTTTAAAAATTTATTCATTTCTTTACTTTCAATCCAGATTGTTTTTAAATCTTCATTTAAATCAACTTTATCGAGTGAATTAATGTTTTTAATATTTACCAATGAGTTTATTTCCTCTGTGACTTTAATATTACCAATAATATTTATTTTAGGTTTTTGACCATTGTTCTTTATAATATCCAATACTTCAGTTCGAGATTTATTCTTCTCAAAAATCTTTTCTGCATGTGCGAAGCCTCCACTACCTATTACAGGAATAAAAACTAGAGACAATACTAAAATACTAAAAAATAAATTACGTGCTTTTTTTAATAGCATAAAAAATCCTCCTTTTAATTTCCTCCCATTTCACTGTTTAATAATTAACTATTTATATTTAAAATAATAATTTACCAACCCCCTCCTTCTATTTCCAATTACTAACATTCAAACTCAGAATAATTGGCTCTTTCGAATATCCTTTTTAAGAAAGCCTATATCTTAAGTCATTTAGGGAAGATATTCGATCTAATCAATCATCCTAATTTTTCAATTAAAAGTAAAATATTTCTAATAATCAACAGAGTATCATTATTGTTATAAATTGTATATAGACATCACAAATTTGTAAAAATTATAAAATTTATGTCATTTTATTGAATAAAAATAAAGTCAAATAGAATATTTCTGATTCTGTTTGACTTTATTTTCCTTTTTTTGACACAAAAAAATCGCCGCTCAATTACAGAGAATCCGTAAACAAGTGGCGTATGTGTCACAACCTTATTTATTAAATTATGTGTAGATGTTAATGTTTTTTACAGTTATCTGATCATGAATTATGATTTCTTAATGCTTAAGCTTTTGATATAAACGAATTCACTACGTCTACTATCTAGTCTCAACCTCAAAACAGCTCTCTCCTGCCTTCTAGCGCCTTGGACAAGGTTACTTCATCCGCATACTCTAAATCTCCACCAACAGGCAATCCATGCGCTATACGCGTTATCTTAATGCCAAATGGTTTCACTAATCGGGAAAGGTACATTGCAGTTGCTTCACCTTCTATATTAGGGTTGGTTGCTAATATAAGCTCTTTTACACGCTCATCACTTAGTCTCGTTAACAACTCAGCAACCCGTATTTCATCTGGTCCAATCCCCTCCATAGGAGAAATCGCACCATGTAATACATGATAATAACCTTGGAATTCCTTCGTTCGTTCCATTGCAACTAAATCCTTCGGCTCTTGAATGACACAAATGACTGAGGAATCCCTATTTTTGTCACTGCATATTCTACATGGGTCAACATCCGTAATATTGCAGCAAACTGAGCAATAGTGCAGATTTCTTTTTACATTGACTAATGCTTTAGCAAAATCAACAACATCTTCTTCTTCCATACGTATCACATGAAAAGCTAGTCTAGCTGCTGTCTTCGCCCCAATTCCGGGCAGACGAGTAAATGAATCAATCAGTTTAGATACTGGCTCCGGATAATACAAACCATTTAACTCCTTTAATTGGTTTTGAACAGAACCCTTTTTATTGCAGACTAAAAGCGATGCAGGGGAAGGCATTGGTTCATAGTTTGACAACCAATCTGTTCATTTTGCCCATAAATAGAAGAAAAGCTCCTTAATGGAGCCCTTCGGAAAGATAAAAATAAACAATCAAATTAGACTTATATCCCAAAAAAACACTATACTTTTATAACAATCCTGGTGGTAAGCCACCTGCAAATTTACCTAAGTCTTCATTTGCCAGCTCATCTGCTTTGTTCAATCCATCATTCAAAGCTGCAACAACTAGATCTTGCAGCATTTCCACATCGTCTGGATCTATAACTTCTGGTTTAATCACTACATCTGTTACTTTTTTATCTCCAGTCACTGTAACTGTAACCACACCGCCACCAGCTGTTCCTTCTACTGTTTTTTCTTTAAGCTCCTCTTGTGCTTTCATCATTTGTGACTGCATTTTTTTTACTTGTTTCATCATTTGATTCATATTGTTTCTCATTGTATAACTTCCTTTCGATATAGTTCATTCTATAGTATTGATTTATTTCTATCGTATGTTTAAACCATGTTTATTTGTTCATTTTTTATTCATCTTCTATTTGTACCAAGTCACTGCCAAACAATTGAACAGCTTCATCCACCCAATCCTTCTGCTTTTGCTCACTTTCTTCATGATCAGGCACTAATTCTAAACTTTCTGGCTGCTCCGCTTTTGCATTAGCTTGAGTTTCGATAGAACCCAATTCATTCCAATCTTTTTGCATTACAGTTTTAAGTTGGATGGGTTCATTATATACCTCATGAATCACTTCTTCAATCATTTGTTTATTCGTCACTTTCTCTGTTGTTTCTCTATGGATTGTATTTTTAAAAGCAACCAATACGGTATTGTTTTTTACAGAAACAGGTTCACCATCAACTAACCATGCATGTACCGTAATTTTCTTCGACTTTACTTTATTTAAAACCTGACTCCATTTTAAAAGTATTCGTTTAAGTGCATCCTCTTCTTTATCTTTTATAAAACCAAGCAACTGTTCCTTTGATTGTGGATTCAATGTCGCTAATGATTGTCTAGGACTTGTCTTTTTTGACTCAAATGATGGTGTTGGTTTCTCTGCAACTGCACCAGATTTCATCCATTTTGCAATCTGTTTTTCCAAATCGTCAACCTTTTGACTTAACGCTAAAATCGTTGACTGGTTAGCATTTGCATGTCCTTTAACTTCTTTTTGGTTTACAGAGGGTTGCTGGATCTGAACTACATTTTGCTTCTCGACATCTAAGGTACATATCTTCATCAAAGCAATTTCTAATAGAGTTTGTGGATTGGAAGCATATTTCATTTCTACTTGGTATTGATTTAATGTATCTATAATATTAAAAATTTCTTCATTTTCATATACTTGAACAAGCTGCGAATAGCTAGATACATCTAACACACGATCCGTCACATCTTGCGCATGATTTACCATCTTTATGACCAATAAATCTCTGTAGTAATAAATTAAGCTCTCCAAACATTTGTCAGCGTTTTTTCCTTCTTGCATCAAATGATGGGTTAGTTCGAGTATTTCACTAACATTTTGTTGTTTTACGGCCTCAGCTAACTTTAAAAAATGACTAGATTCAATACCCCCTGTTGCTTCAATAACGATTTCATAGTTGATATGATCACTTGAGAAAGAAACAATTTGATCCAATAAACTCAGTGCGTCTCTCATTCCACCGTCAGATAATCGTGCAATATATTGAAGTGCATCATCATCTATTGATATATCTTCCTGTTCACATATCAGCTTCATTCTCTTTTCTTGTTCTTCTAAAGCAACTCTACGAAAATCAAATCTTTGACATCTTGATATGATGGTTGCTGGTATTCTATGAGGTTCGGTCGTCGCCAAAATGAAGATCACATGAGCTGGAGGCTCCTCCAACGTTTTTAAAAGGGCGTTGAAAGCTTCTGTCGTAAGCATATGAACTTCATCAATAATATATACTTTATACCGTACTTCTGTAGGAGCATATTTCACTTTATCACGAATATCTCGGATTTCTTCAACACCTCTATTGGATGCGGCATCGATTTCCATCACATCCATAACTGCCCCTTCACTGATTCGTTTACAGGCAGTACATTGATTGCAAGGCTCTTCACTTGGTCCTAACTCACAATTTAAGGCTTTAGCTAATATTTTAGCTGTACTTGTTTTCCCCGTTCCTCGTGGTCCGCTAAACAAATAAGCATGCGTATAGCGATTTTCTCTTAAAGAATTTTGCAGCGTTTGTACGATATGTTTTTGTCCTACGACTTCCTTGAACGTTTGTGATCTCCATTTACGATATAAGGCAATATGACTCATTATTTTCTCCGAGTGATTTAGATTTTTTCTGATTCCTACACTTTATCTCATTATACTATATATGCCTATAGAAGAAAAACCACTCTTAAAAGAACAAACAAGAGTGGTTTACATTTATAATTAAATTTACCCAGCCGGAAGGGGCATGCTAATAATAAAGGTGGTGCCGAAGCCTTTAGAAGAAACTCGTATTGTTCCACCAATATCATGAATAATTCTTTGACATACAGATAAACCTAAACCCGTTCCTTCTTGTTTTGTTGTAAAAAAAGGATCGAATATTTTATCCACTAAAAATGAAGGGATTCCAGGACCTGTATCATGAATTTCAATGCTGACTTGTTTATTTTTTTCATCTATTTTTTCGGTAATGCTTAATGTTCCCCCATCAACCATCGCTTCTATTCCATTTTTACAAATGTTCAAACAAACCTGCTTAATTAACTCTTTATTTGCTAGAATAAATGGAAGGTCATTTGCTGGGTGATAGTGAACCTCCACATCATGTAAGATCGCTTCATTATGTATTATTGGTTTAATCTCTTGCATCACTTTAGTTAAATCTACTTGTTCAAAAACAAAGTCCCGTGGTTTGCTTAACAAAAGAAATTCGCTGACTAAACCGTTAATTCTGTCTATTTCAGTTAACATGATATTCGTAAATTCAAATTCTTGGTTCATTTCATTTTCTTTAAGCGATTTTTTAATCACTTGTAAAAAACCTTTAATAGAGGTGAGCGGATTCCTTATTTCATGAGCTGTGCCTGCCGCGATTTGACCTATCATAGCCAAACGATCACTTCTCTGCACTTGCTCTTCTAGAGATCTTAGATTAGAAACATCTTTTAATATAATGTAAGCTCCCACAGTATCTCCGCTACTGTTCTTTAAAGTATTTGAATCCATAAGCAATTCATATCTTTGGGTTTCATTGATCAAAGATACTGCATGATTCTTCGTTACCATCCCTTCAAGTATGGTGCGCTGCACCAGCTGATACTCTCTTGGGACAGATTTGAAAATCTCATCTAATGATTTGTCGATGACCTCTTCCTTTTCCATGCCAAATATCGTACATGCCATATCACTAATATCGATCAGTTTAAAATCTGTATTAATTAGCAATACACCAAGATTGACATCCTTCATAAAAGTGCCAGAAAAGTGCTGTATTAAATTTACATGATGCAAGTCATATAACATAAATAAATAGCCTTGATTCTTATCATCATGCGTTTGTAATGATAATACTGAAAATGTCGATTCAATAGAGGTTTTATTTTTTGTATTAACCGTAAGTTTCTTGTTATTTTGCAGCGTTTGCGACAATTCATTTAAAGATTCAGTGAAATGAATAATGTTGCGAATTTTAATGCTGTTAAGTTCTTCAATATTACCAAAACCAGTAGCCGATAGAAATACAGAATTACAAAACGTAACCTCTTCTTTCTCATTTATAATCAAGATGGATGTACCTTTCACTTCAAGGGAGTTAAGTAGTTTTTCTATCGTATATGGGAACTTTAACGTAACTGGGGTAGACAAATACTTCAACCTCCCATTCCAACAAATTCCAAAGTATATCATTAGTTAATTCTACCTTAGTATAGAAAATTCCTCCTTATTCTTAAAAAAACCTCACATGGTAACATAATCCAATCTTGTGAAAAGTACTAGAAAACAAAAAAACCACCATTAGGTGATTTTTGCTTAAAGTTTTATGATGTTTTACCGCGCACCTGTTATTGATAATTGCGACATAACCGCTACTTTTATCGTTAGCTCAGGTCAGGCAACCCCTCGGCACATGGAACATCCTACTTACGGCTGCTTTCTTCCGAACCTGACCGGATTCGCAGGCATCCATTGCGAAGGACCTGACCGTCAACACTACGTGTAAAAGGCTGACATTACATCAACAATACCTCTAACAGGAATTCAACCCCGCTATAGCGGATTGCGGGTTACAGGGCACCGCTACCTCCCCGTCTAGCGCGGCAAGATTAAGTATATCTGATTCTGAAGAAAATATCAAGCATCAAGAAAGCATTACCAACTTAACCAGATTTATTACTGCGCACTGTTATGTTATATCTTGGAAGTTGTTTGAATGTAGCTTCATAAACAGATTTTTTTATTTTCTTTACTGCTTCATTGGATGAATCCTTCGGTACTTGAACTGTAATCAACATATTTTCACCATCTGTAATTGTGACCGTAGTACCCAACACACCCTTTATATCTTTTAAAGATTGCTGAACTAACTCTGTATCTTTTCTATAGTTATGAAAAGAAGGATTTGTTGGCAAATTCGGCATTGATTTTGTAAGTCCTAAATATCCATCGTTTTCATATTTCTCCATCTTAACATTGTTATTCTCTACTTGATTGCAACCTGTAAATACACTGAATGCGAATACTGCTATGATGAAAAGAAAGCATTTTTTCCACATAAAAAAACCTCCCTTAGTCATTATCATAACCAAAGAAGGTTTCTATATGCTGTAAAGATTAAACACTAATTTATACTGCTATTATTTCATGCCATATTTTTTCTTGAAACGATCTACACGTCCACCAGCATCAACAAACTTCTGTTTACCAGTGAAGAATGGATGACAGTTAGAGCAAATCTCAACACGAAGATTTTCTTTTACAGAACCTGCTTCGAAAGAGTTTCCACAAGCACAAGTTACTGTAGTTAATTCGTATTTAGGATGAATTGCTTCTTTCATTATGATTACCCCTCTTTCCGCCCTGAATATTTTGCAATCCAGAGTTAAATTGACACATACAAGATCATAACACGTTCATTCAAATGTTGCAACTCTATTATGAACAACCTTACTAATTAAAGGACTTCTTAAGATTTTGGTGTTGCATTCACTTTTCTTTTTGTATTTGAAGAAACAGGCTTCACTAAAGTGGATAAAAATTCTTGATTGGTTTTTGAATTTGCCATTCTTTTCAAGAATGCATCTGTGAAATCTGGGGCATCGTTCATATTTTTACGAAGCAACCATATTTTATCCAATTCTTCTTTTGGTACCAATAATTCCTCACGTCTTGTACCAGACCTACGAATATCGATCGCTGGGAAAATACGGCGTTCTGCCAGTTTTCGATCAAGATGAAGCTCCATATTCCCAGTACCTTTAAACTCTTCATAAATAACATCGTCCATTCGAGAGCCAGTATCAACAAGCGCAGTAGCCAGAATAGTAAGACTCCCGCCCTCTTCGACATTTCTTGCTGCACCAAAAAACCTCTTAGGTCTATGGAATGCTGCAGGATCAATCCCTCCAGATAAAGTACGACCTGAAGGAGGAATAACTAAGTTATATGCTCTCGCTAAACGAGTAATGCTATCCATTAGAATAACAACGTTTTTTTTGTGCTCTACCAATCTAAGTGCACGCTCTAAAACTAGTTCCGCAACTTTGATATGATTTTCTGGCAGTTCATCAAATGTAGAAGCTACCACCTCACCTTTTACTGAGCGCTGCATATCCGTTACCTCTTCTGGACGTTCGTCAACAAGCAATACGAATAATTCCATATCTGGACGATTTGTTGAGATACTATTGGCAATCTGCTTCAATAGCAACGTCTTCCCTGCCTTTGGAGGTGCAACGATCAGTCCTCTTTGACCTAACCCAACTGGAGATAACAAATCTATAATCCGAGTAGAAAGGTGAGTAGGGGTTGTTTCAAGAATGATTTTTTCTTGTGGAAATAGTGGAGTAAGTGCTGGAAAGTGAAGTCTTTCACTAGCTTTATCTGGATCTTCACCATTCACTGCTTCTACCTGCAGCAAACCAAAATATCTTTCATTATCTTTTGGAGGTCTACACTTACCAGAGACTAAATCACCAGTTCGCAAATCAAACTTACGAATCTGTGATGCAGATATGTAGATGTCTTCTTTACTTGGCAAGTAATTGATAGGTCGAAGAAAACCGTATCCCTCAGGTAAGACTTCCAAGACCCCCTGCATGAACATTAGTCCACCTTGTTCTGCTTGTGCACGTAAGATCGAAAATATGAGTTCTTTTTTTTTCATTTGACTATAATATTGGATTTGGAACTTCTTAGCTAAGGTATACAGGTCGTTCAACTTCAATTTTTCTAATTCTGCTAAATTCATGTCCATATAAGTACCACCACATTCTAAAATTATTAAAGCTACTGTTTCTTTACTATTATTCAAAAAACATAGTTTACTGAACTACATATTGTTTCCTTTTTTAATTAAATTTATACAACCGATTATGACTCGCGCCATACGTCTGCGCCTAATTGCTTCAAATTATCAACGAGGTTATCATACCCTCTGTCTATATATTCTACACCCGTAATTTCTGTACGCCCTGTTTTAACCGTAAGTCCTGCAATTACGAGAGACGCACCAGCTCTTAAATCCGTTGCTTTCACTTTGGCAGATTGTAAATCTGATTGCTCTATAACTGCGGAACGATCCTCAAGTTTAATTTTTGCTCCCATACGAATTAATTCTGGGATATGTTTAAAGCGACTGTTAAACACATAATCGGTTAATACACTTACACCATTAGCTTGGGTCAATAAGGTTGTCATAGGGGATTGCAAGTCTGTAGCAAACCCAGGATATACTAGAGCCTTAACATCTATACTATTATAAGAAGGTTTCCCAATCACTCTAATCCCTTCGTCTAACTCGTGGATCTCAACACCCATTTCTTCCAGTTTTGCTGTCAAAGCTTCCATATGTTTTGGGATGATATTATCAACAAGAACATCCCCTTTTGTAGCTGCTGCTGCAATCATATATGTGCCTGCTTGAATACGGTCTGGAATAATGGAATGACGACACCCTTTCAATTCCTCTACACCTTCAATGCGTATAGTGCCTGTTCCAGCCCCTTTAATTTTAGCACCCATTGCATTGAGTAAAGTAGCTACATCAATAATCTCAGGTTCTTTTGCCGCATTTTCTATTATAGTGGTTCCTTTTGCACGGGCTGCTGCCAACATAATATTAATGGTTGCACCATGACTTACTACGTCAAGATAAATCTTATTCCCAACTAATTGTTTTGCTTTTATATGAATGGAACCGTGTTCATTTCTAACCTCTGCACCAAGAGCCTCAAATCCTTTAATATGTTGATCAATAGGGCGAGGTTCAAAATCACAGCCACCTGGCAACCCAATCACTGCTTCACCAAATTTTCCAAGCAAAGCGCCCATTAAATAATAAGATGCACGCAATTGTTTAACGTTATCATCAATCATTTCAATAGATTGTAGAGATGAAGGGTCAATGACCATTTGATCCTCTGAGAAATTAACACGAGCACCTAAGTCTTCTAAAATACTTTTATAAGTTGTAATATCTCTTAACACAGGCATATTATCTAAAACAACAGTAGAATCAGCCATCAAAGCAGTAGGTATGAGAGCAACTGCACTGTTTTTAGCTCCACTGATACGAATAGTCCCTTTAAGTGGTTTGCCACCTGTAACGATCAGTTTTTCCATAGTTATGTATATCCCTCCAACAATCTAAAAAAACGCTAGTTAAATTTTGTAATGCGAACAATTTAGGAAAGGGAAAGTCACCTAACAGGTGAGTTCCCCCTTCTTAAAACATGTATAATTAAGCTTGGTTGTTGCTTCCAAACAATCTAATTTTGGATTTTACAACTTCAACCATTGCTTCTTTACCTGGACCTAAGTATTTTCTTGGATCATAAACACTATCGTTGCTGCTTAATACATTTCTAATTGCATTCGTAAGTGCAACTTGATTTTCAGTGTTAACGTTTATTTTACCAGCACCTGCTTGGATCGCTTTTTTAATCATTTCGTCTGGTACACCAGAGCCACCGTGTAATACAACTGGAACTGGGATATTTTTCGTCACTTCTTCAATAATGTCAAATTTAATATCAGGTTCACCACTGTACATTCCGTGAGCAGTACCCACAGCAATAGCTAAGCAGTCTACACCCGTTTCTTCGTAGAAACGAATCGCTTCATCTGGTTTTGCTAAACTAGCATCAGCCTCATCAACACTAATGTCATCTTCAACTCCACCAATTGTGCCTAGCTCACCTTCAACAGAAACTCCCATAGCATGTGCAGTTTTTACTACTTCTTTTGTTAGACGAACATTTTCTTCATAAGAATAATGAGATCCATCAAACATTACGGATGAAAAACCAGCACGAATACACTTCATAGCTACATCAAAGCTGCTGCCGTGATCTAAATGAAGTGCGATAGGTAATCCTGATTGTTTAGCTGCTGCTTCAGCCATAGCAACTGTGAATTCAATCCCCATATATTTAAGAGCACCTTCACTTACTCCGAAAATAAATGGAGAGTTTTCTTCCATTGCTGCTTGAACAATTGCTTGAGAAAACTCAAGGTTATTCATGTTAAACTGTCCTACTGCAAATTTTTTCTCTTTAGCTGCAGGTAAAAATTCATTCATTGATACTAATGGCATGGTTTCGAGCCTCCTATTTTTTTGAAAATCAATTAAACAACCGTAAGTCATTCTGCACTATTATAGCATTTAAAGGTACAAAAAGTGAAGTGAGCAATTTCACACACTAGAAGATTAAGATGATGAGAGCAAACCGCTTTTACTTAAACAAAAGCTCTTCGAGGTAGTATATTTCTAGCAGACTAAGAAACAAAAATCCTATAGTTTCTTTATTATGTGGTTAACTAAAATTCTTATGTTATGAAAAAAAAGATCCTTTTCAGGATCCTGTTGCACTATGATCGTCTCCGATTACATCATTCACAACCGCACGAATTTCATCAATATCAAACGGTTTGGAAAAATGCCTCATAGCTCCTGCTTCCTTTGCTTCTTTTATCATATCAAGCTCACCGTAAGCAGTCATCATGATCACTTTAATAGAGGCATTTATTTCTTTAATATGCTTTAATATTTCTAAACCATCCATTCCTGGAATTTTCATATCCAGCAATACAAGATCTGGAGGATCATTATTAACATGCTTTAACGCCTGCTGACCATTTGCAGCCGTCAGCGTGTAAAACCCATCCATCTTAAACACTTCTTCTAACAACACTCTAATTCCGTGTTGATCATCTACTATCAATAACTTCCCTTTTTCCAAACGGCTTACCTCCCCGAGCAACACAAATCCCTTTTATGGTAAATATTTATTTCTATGCACAGTCCTTAAATTCCTGCTTAATTTACCATAAAGTTGAAAAAAATCCAATTAAATTTGATTCAAAGCCGCTTTTACAAATCCTGTAAACATTTTTTGTGGTCGGTTTGGTCTTGATGTAAATTCAGGGTGAAACTGTGATGCTAAAAACCAAGGATGATCTGGAATTTCAATCATTTCAACAAGACGCCCATCTGGTGAAGTTCCAGAAACTTTTAACCCTGCATTTTCTAACATTTCTCTATAATCATTATTAAATTCATAACGATGACGATGTCTTTCACTAATTAAATCTGTTCCGTAACTCTCATATGCTAAAGTATCTTTTCCTAATTTACAAGGATAAGAACCTAATCTCATTGTTCCACCTAAATCTTCAATATCCTTTTGCTCTGGCAATAAATCAATCACTGGATAAGGTGTGTCAGGATTGATTTCAGAACTATTCGCACTTTGTAATCCTGCAACAGAACGAGCAAATTCGATCACTGCTACCTGCATGCCTAAACAAATACCGAAGAAAGGAACTTTGTTTTCCCGAGCATATTTAATCGCACTTACTTTACCTTCAATTCCACGATCTCCAAATCCACCTGGAACTAATATGCCGTTTACTCCGCTAAGAAGATCCTGTACATTTTCATCATTGACTTCTTCAGCATTAACCCAACGTATATTAACTTCAGCTTGATGCTCAAAACCTGCATGGCTTAAAGATTCCACAATGCTTAAATAAGCATCATGCAATGCAACATACTTACCTACAATTGCAATTTCAGTTTTATGTTTTAATTGCTTTACTTTGTTAAGTAAATGATTCCATTCCGTCATATCTGGGGATGGTGCTTCTAGCTTCAAATGATTAACAACGATATCATCCATATGTTGATCAAGCAGCATCAAAGGGATTTCGTACAATGTATCCGCATCTCGTGCTTCTATCACTGCATTTGGGTCAATATCACAAAACAGTGCCAGCTTATTTCTCATATCTTCTGATAATTCTTGTTCTGTTCGACAAACAATAACATGAGGTTGAATCCCTAAACTTCTCAATTCTTTCACACTGTGCTGTGTTGGTTTTGTTTTTAATTCACCAGCAGCATTTAAATAAGGAATCAACGTTACGTGAATATACATCACGTTATCTCTTCCGATATCACTTTTAATTTGTCGAATAGCCTCTAAAAACGGCAAACTTTCAATATCACCAACGGTTCCACCTATCTCAGTTATTACTACGTCAGCGCCAGATTCTCTGCCTGCACGAAAAACACGTTCTTTGATCTCATTAGTAATATGTGGGATAACTTGAACTGTTCCTCCTAAGTATTCACCTTTTCTTTCCTTGGTAATCACTGAAGAATAAATTTTTCCTGTTGTAACATTACTATTTTGTGTCAAGTTAATATCAATAAAACGCTCATAATGCCCAAGATCCAAATCCGTTTCTGCACCATCATCTGTAACGAATACTTCCCCATGTTGGTAAGGACTCATTGTTCCAGGGTCTACATTAATATAAGGATCAAATTTTTGGATCATTACTTGTAAACCTCTGTTTTTTAACAATCTACCCAAAGAAGCAGCAGTGATTCCCTTACCTAAGGAAGACACCACTCCTCCAGTTACAAATATATACTTAGTCACTGTGCCTTACCTCCTATAAATTTTAACAAAAAAATAAAGTGACTCTTCAATCAAAGAGGCACTTTTATTATTATTTATACTTTAATTATTTAAAAAAATCTTTAGCCCTTGCAATAGTTTACTCTGTACATAGATGGATGTCAAGAGACTGGAAATTGAAATATTTAATACTTGTCATCTTCATCATCGTTGTCTTCATCCATCTCTTTTTCCATTTCTTCATCCAGACTGATTTCATCGGCTTCTTCATCAAGATCTTCATTCTCTTCAAGATCTTCATCCTCAGCATCAATCGGATCTTCGACATTATTATTATTCACATAAGCGTCATCATCTTCATCCGAAAACATTTCTTTTTCGTCTTCAAGATCATCATCATCGTCATTAATCACTCTTGGTTTATTGGAGATCTCCTCGGCTTTGTCCAAAGTATACCAACGTTTTAATCCCCAAATATTGTTTCCAATACAGGCAAAACGACCATCAATGTTAATTTCAGTATACAGCTGGGCAACAACCTCTTCAACTTCTTTGTCAGATAGATTCTTGACCTTTGCAATTTCACCCATTAAATCACGATAGTAGAATTGTTTGTTTGTTGATTTAAAAATCATAAACGCCAAATCAACCATTGGTATTTCTTTTATTTCCTCAGCGGTAAGATTTATTGTATATTGACTGCTCACACCTAACACAACCTTTCACACAACATAAATCAAAATAATATGTATATTGAACTTTTTATCTTTATCATCATTAAGTAAAACCTATTTTACATAAAAATGCAAGAATACTTCAAATACAAGTTCAAAAAGTTCATGCTCATCACCCTCGATAAAACCTGCATCTAAAGTATCATGACATTGAACTCGGGAAAATGCAATTATCAGCATAACAAAACTATAAGCGAAGAGCAATAAACTCTTCGCTTATGACTGTATCCGCATAGTTACGAAATCGCGTTCATAACCCGGAATAATTAAAGAGAGCTCCCTCTCTTTACTTATCCTATGTCCATAATTTTTTTCTGACATCATCGAATGCCCAATTATTATAAAAAGAGGCATTCCCCCAACGCCAATAGAGCACAAATGACATAAAATAATGCAATATCCAAGTTAACTGCTTATTATAGGGGGGATGACAAATTGAATTTCTCCAGTTTTTTACATTATTTAGATCGTCATATCGTTACAAAGCAGCCTGTATCAAGACAAATCATTCGTTTTCAAAATCGAAAGGAATTTCAGAGCTGCTTGCGTCAATTAAAAAAGCTAAAGCCATCTTTATCTAAGTTGTCACATGTTCAACCCATCGGGATCATTCATGCTATCTCTTGTCCCATACAATCCAGTAAAAATATAATGAAACATCCTGCCATTCGATTTATTGAAAAGGATACAAAAATAAAAATGCATTCCCCAACAACATTTAATCCTGTGCATGTGCCAACTGACGAGTTAACACCTTCAATACCATGGGGTGTAAAAGAAATCAAAGCACCACAGGTTTGGAAGTTTACAAAAGGAGACGGGATTAAGGTTTCCGTTATTGATACCGGAGTTGACTTTAATCATCCAGACCTCAAAGAACAATTGCAAAGAGGATTCAATTTTATATATCCGCACATGCCTCCTTGGGATGATAATGGTCACGGAACACATATAGCAGGTACAATTGCCGCTTCCAACGAGGAAAATGGCATCGTGGGAGCAGCACCAAAAGCACTCTTGCATCCTATTAAAGCATTTGACCACAGAGGAACTGCTTATTCTTCTGATATCATCCAAGCCATTGAATGGAGCATTCGAAATCAGATGGACATCATTAATATGAGCTTTGGAATGAGCAACCGCAGTCAATCCTTGTTAGATGCCATTAAACAAGCTAATGATTTAGGAATCATCACCGTAGCCTCATCTGGAAATGATGGAAAGAAAGAGACAATAGATTATCCAGCAAGATTTACCCCAACTATTTCTGTCGGAGCTTCTTCTTCCAAAAAACGTCTAGCTTCTTTCAGTAATAGAGGAAAAAACATTGACATCTATGCACCTGGTGAAAAAATTTTTTCAACTTGGCCAAACCGAAAATACGTGGAATTAAACGGAACCTCTATGGCTACGTCCCATGTCAGTGGAATTATCGCACTTATGTTATCTATAAACCGAGACTTAAGCCCTGTAAAAATAAAAACCATATTAAAAAAGACAGGTACACCATTAGGCAGCACGAATAAAAAAATGATTGCAAAAGAAATCAATGCAGTGAAGGCTTTAAGATATGTTAAAAAGTTAAAACTAACAAACCACAAAAGCAAGAAGTAAGCTTTTGTGGTTTGTTGAAAAAACTCTTACCGGAGTACATCAAATATGTAAGTAACCGAATCCTTCGTGTAAATATGAAGTGGCTCCGAAAAGTGCCTGGAACTATCCCTTTGTTTCCTTTTCACTTTTTGGGGCAACTCATACATGAGCTGAACTGGGTCTGAACTACGTAGGCTTCCTTCACATTTGTGGTACTCTTTTTTGTTCCGGGGTCCCCAAAAAGTATTCGGATTAAGCTATAACACTTTTCTTCACTTTTTTGATCTCATTTTAATCAGGGCCCCGCAAAAGTAATCGGACTAAACTACGTTGATTGGCTTCACTTTTGTGGGTATTATAGTTACATTTTTTCCGGTGCAGAGATTCCTATGATTTTAAAACAATTTTCAAAAACAACTTTCAAAGCAGCCAAAATAGATAATCTCGCTTGAGTGAGTTTTTCATCATCCTCTAAAATGACTCTCTGAGCTTTATAATAGCTGTGGAAAAGCGAAGCTAATTCATATACATATCGAATGATACGATGAGGTGCATACTGTTCAGTTGCAACTTGAACCTCATTATACAAAGTAGCCACTTTCAACAATAGATTGTACTCCGACTCTTCATCTAGCAAATGTAAATCTACTTGATCTAATGGCATTCTTGCAATACCTTGTTCATCCGCTTGTCGAAAAATGCTGCAAATACGCGCATAAGCATATTGAACATAATAAACAGGATTTTCATTTGAAGTAGAAATAGCCAAATCAATATCAAAATCGAGATGAGAGTCGATTCCACGCATCGTAAAGAAATAACGAATTGCATCCACTCCAACCTCATCCATCAACTCTTTCATAGTGACAGCTTTACCTGTTCTCTTAGACATTTTTACTTTCTCACCATTTTGGTACAAGCTCACCATTTGAGAAACAAGCACCTTTAGTTGATCAGGCTCATAACCTAATGCAGTGATTGCAGCTCTCATTCTTGGAATATATCCATGATGATCGGCTCCCCAAATATTAATGAGTTGATTGAAGCCACGATTAAATTTGTCCTTGTGATAGGCTATATCTGGTGTCAAATACGTGAAAGAACCATCATTTTTGATGAGAACACGATCCTTGTCATCTCCAAATGGTGTAGTTTTAAGCCAAAGAGCACCATCTTGCTCATAAGTGTGTCCCTTCGATTCAAGCTCTTCTAAAACAGCATCTGTTTTTTTATCTTGGTAAAGTGACGTTTCGCTAAACCAAACATCAAATTCCACGCCAAAACGAGTTAAATCATTTTTCAGCTTTTGCATTTCTTTTTCTAAGCCGTAACGTTTAAAAAACTCATGTTTTTCATCACCTTCAAGAGATAGAAGACGATCATGTTCTTCAGCTGCCAACTCTTTTGCAAATTGAATAATATCTTCACCATGGTAACCATCTTCCGGCATTTCCGCTTCTTTTTCAAGCTGCTGCAAGTACCTTGCTTCAATCGATTTTGCCAAATTATCAATTTGATTGCCGGCATCATTAATATAATACTCTCTGGATACATCATAACCAGCAAAATCTAGTAAATTACACAGTGCATCCCCAACAGCAGCGCCACGTGCATGTCCTAAATGAAGGCTGCCAGTTGGATTCGCACTAACAAACTCGACCTGAATTTTCTCATGGTTACCTACAGTAACAGCTCCGTATCTTGCACCTTTCATCAACACATCGGATATGACTTCATGCAGGTACCTTTTATCTAAATAGAAATTTATAAAACCAGGTCCTGCAATTTCCACATTTTCAACACCTGCTTCTGCATAATCAAGCTGCTCTTTTAATTGCTCAGCAATTTGTCTAGGATTCTTTTTCGCAATTCGAGTTAACTGCATAGCAAGATTAGTTGAAAAATCACCAAAGCTTTTATCTTTGGGTACCTCCAAACTGATTTCAGGGAGCTCCTCAACTGAAACTAGTTCAGATTTAACAGCGGAATTTTTAACAGCCTCTATAAGTTTATCTTTTACACTCTCTAAAACACTCACGCCTCATTATCCTCCTGTATTTGGATCTTCAATGCAAAATCCCCTGAATGTTCATCATTTAAAAACAATTCATAAGACCAGGAGATTTGACCATAACCTTGAGGATCCAAATCGATTTTTATTTCCTTTGCTTTGTTTGAAATATTCATTTTTCCTGAAGCTGTATGGTAATAACCTGGCTGCAAGCTATCAAGCTGAAATAATTGCTCTGATTGAATATCTCCATGACGGACTACTTTAATCTCGTTTCCTTTAATTTTTAATGTAGTTGTGATTCTTCCCATATTATGATCAGGTTCTTCGTATCTATAATAAACGGCATCACCTTTATAAAAATATTCGGCAATTACATTTTGAATAATTTGCTGTTCTTCACTGATACTTTCAATGTGCATGGAAACTTTTTTGTTTTCAGACATCGTAAAACACTCCTCTTTTATTTGTTAGTTCATTATATCACATGCTACAGAACTCCCAATTCCTGAACAAAAACCACTATTAGAGTCTCTGGAGGATGTCGTCCAATCCTTTCATTACACTCCGGGTATCCAATAGATGAAGTATCTACAAATTTTAATTTGGGACAAATCCCAACAACATTTCACGAATAAGCTTGGACGCAACAATAGGTGTTTGTTCAGTTGGATCATATATAGGAGCCACTTCTACTACGTCTGCTCCAACGACTTGTACACTGGATCTGGATATTTCATGGATAGCTGCAATTAGTTCTTTAGAAGTGATTCCACCCGCTTCAGCTGTTCCAGTTCCAGGTGCGGCTGATGGATCCAAAACATCAATATCTATAGTTACATACACAGGTCTTCCTGATAAACTAGGCAGCGTTTTTTTCAATGGCTCCAATACTTCAAATGGATGAAAATTCACATGTTCTCTTCCAAATGCAAATTCCTCACGACTTCCTGAGCGAATACCATATTGATAAATGTTGTGCCCTCCCATAAGTTCCACAGCTTTTCTTACTGGAGTAGAATGAGAAAGAACTTCCCCTTCATACTGCTCACGCAAATCAGCATGTGCATCGATATGTATAAGAGCTAGATCAGGATACTTACTGTACATTTGACGAATTATAGGCCAAGTAACTAAATGCTCTCCACCTAAACCAATAGGGAACTTTCCGTCCTTTAGCAATCCTCTTACATACTCGTCAATCATATCCAAACTGCGCGCTGCATTGCCAAACGGAAGCATTAAATCTCCTGCATCAAAATAAATCATATCTTCGATGGATTTATCCAAATATGGACTATATTCCTCCAACCCAATCGATGCTTCGCGAATTCTTGCTGGTCCAAATCTAGAGCCGGGTCTAAAACTCACTGTAAAATCCATTGGCATTCCGTATATTACTGCACGAGCATGATCATAATCGTTAGAGCTGTTAATAAACACTTTTCCAGAATAAGCTTCATTTAAGAGCATGAAAAACACTTCCTTCATTTCATCTATTTCACTGTTATATTAATTCATTAATTTCTTACTTTTTAGGATTCACTAAATCTTCTACAAACTTTGGCAGTGCAAAAGCTGCTTTGTGTAATCTCGGTGTATAATATTTTGTTGGTAATTCAGGGATATTAGTTTCATCCACATTTAACGGATCCACCGTTTTACTACCCATTGTAAATGTCCACAACCCACTTGGATATGTAGGAATATTGGCTTGATATACTCTTACAATTGGGAAAATCTCTTTTACATCTTGATTTACTTTTTGCAATAAATCTCCTTTGAACCATGGGTTGTCTGTTTGCGCAACAAAAATGCCGTCCTCTTTCAACGCATCATAAATCCCTTTATAAAAACCTTTTTCAAATAATTGAACTGCTGGTCCTACAGGCTCAGTAGAATCTACCATGATGACATCATACGTATTTTTATTTTCATGAATATGCATATAACCATCATTCACGATAACTTCTACTCTTGGGTTTTCTAATTCCCCTGCGATTTCAGGTAAGAACTTTTTTGAGTATTCAATTACTTTTCCATCAATTTCAACCAATACTGCCTTCTCTACTTCCGGATGCTTTAATACCTCACGAATAACACCACCATCTCCACCACCAACAACAAGTACATGTTTCGGGTTTGGATGTGAATGTAAAACTGGATGTGCAACCATCTCATGATAAACAAATTCATCTTTTACTGTTGTCATTACCATGCCGTCTAACACTAACATGCGTCCAAATTCAAGTGTATCTATAATCGCCAAGTGTTGAAAATCTGTCTGTTCCTCCACTAGGGTTTTTGTAATTTTCGCAGTGATACCAAAATGGTCTGTCTGCTTTTCTGTATACCATAATTCCATCTGTTTTGTTCCTTCTTTCTCACACAATATTTTCATTCTAGATTGTATTATAGTTTATCCTTTTTAAAAAGCAACAAATTATCCACTTTTCGCTAATATTCATGAATCAACTGAATAGTTTATGTTAAGTTTTTCCATACTAGATAGTAATAGAAGTTCGTCATCTAATTTCATTTCCACAATATATGAACAACGTAGAAAGGAGCGAATTCAATTGATTAAAAAAATGGTATCATTGCTTTTCTCATTATTTATCGTTTGTGCGATTAGCTTGGGTGTATTCCTATTATATCTACGAACTCAAGCACTGCCAGCTACAAATGTGCCTCAAACCTCTCATATCTATGACCTGCAGGGAGAAATCATAGACAGCTTTTATACTGGTGAAAATCGTGAAATTATATCTCTTGATGACGTATCCACCTACGTCATTCAAGCAACCCTTGCTGTGGAAGACCATCGATATTTTGATCATTTTGGTTTTGACTTAAAAGGGGTAACACGTGCAGCCATCGTTAATTTACAAAACATGGATAGAGGTCAAGGAGCAAGCACCATCACACAGCAGCTTGCAAGAAATCTATATTTAACACATGAAAAAACATGGACAAGAAAATTGAAAGAAGCTATATATACAATTCAACTTGAGATGCAGTACAGCAAAAGAGAGATATTAGAGCTTTATTTGAATGAAATTTATTATGGACATGCAGCATATGGAATTCAAGCGGCAGCTCAGCATTTTTTCAGTAAGGATGCAAAGGATTTAAATCTAGCTGAAAGTGCAATTATCGCTGGTATCCCTAAGGGACCCGCTTACTATTCTCCTTTTTTGGATTTTGAAAACTCAAAAAACAGACAATATGATGTATTACAAGCCATGGTTAAGTCAGGATTAATTACGGAAAATGAGGCTAAGACAGCTTACGAAGAAGAATTAATTTTTAACTCTAATAAAAAAACGAGCAAAGCCTTTGCTCCTTATTTTGTGGATTATATTCGTCAACATGCCATCGATAAACTAAATATATCCGAAGAAGCCTTTAATCAAGGTGGATATCAAATTTATACAACTCTAGATGCCAATGCTCAAAAAATAGCGGAGGAAGTCATTGCAGAAAAAATGGAAGAGGAGGAAGAATTGCAGGTCGCATTAATTTCCATCGATCCGAGAAACGGATATGTAAAAGCCATGGTAGGTGGCTCTGATTATGAAAAAAATCAATACAATCGAGTATTTGCAAATACAAGACAACCAGGGTCCGCTTTTAAACCAGTTTTATATTTAACTGCCCTGCAGTCTAATGAACTTACCGCCGCTTCACAATTCAAAAGTGAACCTACAGCATTCACATATGATGATGGAAAAAAATTCTATATGCCTAGCAACTTTGGAGATAAATATCCAAATGACTATATAGATCTTCGTCAAGCCATCTCACAATCTGATAATATTTATGCAGTCCATACGATCATGCAGGTAGGTGCTGAAGAGGTGATTAATACTGCACGCACTTTGGGAATCACAAGTTCCATGCAGCCATTGCCATCCTTAGCATTAGGAACTTATCCTGTCAGTCCTTTTGAAATGGCTTATGCTTTTGGTACAATTGCCAATCAAGGAGTAAGAGCAGAACCCATTGCTATTCTTCAAATAGAGGATACATTCGGCAATGTCCTTTATACAGATGAGTCTTCAACTATGCAGGTGATTGATCCTACATATACTTATATCATGACCAATTTGATGAAGGGAATCTTTGATCCAGGCGGAACAGGCCACCGAGTTTCATACATATTAAATAGACCTGTAGCTGCAAAAACAGGAACTACAAACACGGATGCGTGGATGGTTGGGTTTACTCCTGAGTTATCCACAGCGGTTTGGGTTGGGTATGATAAAGATTTAACCATTAGCCCAGTAGAATCAATGCTTGCCTCACCTATTTTTGCAGAATATACGGAGCGAGCTTTGGAGGCGATCCCACCGAAGTTGTTCCCTGTTCCTGACGATGTAGTCAGCGTATATATTGATGCAGAAACCGGACTATTAGCCACATCTGAATGTCCAAATTCTCGCTTAGAAACGTTTGCAAAAGGAACAGAACCTACACAATATTGCTCTGTGCATCTGAATCATGACGATGATCCTGAACCTATTCAAAAGGAGGCAGAGACAGAGGAATCTTCCTGGTGGGGTGATCTGAAACGCTGGTGGAACAACTAGTATTATTTACCCACAAAAGTGAAGTGAAGCTAAAGAAGTGTATTCCTATTACTTTTGCGGGGCCCTGATTGAAATAAGATCAAAAAGTGAAGTGAAGCTAAAGAAGTATAGCCCTAGTACTTTTGCGGGGCTGATTGAAATTAAGATCAAAAAGTGAAGTGAAGCTAAAGAAGTATATTCCTATTACTTTTGCGGGGCCCTGATTGAAATAAGATCAAAAAAGTGAAGTGAAGCTAAAGAAGCGGAATCCGATTACTTTTGCGGGACCCAGAACTAAAACCCCAAAAAGTGAAGCCAAGCTAAAGTAGTGTAATCTTAGCTTTCAGCACAGGAAGTGCTGATCCTACGTTAGACTTGTACAGGATGTACTGATCCATCGTAGCTGGCTCATGAATGAGCTAGTGCAGGAATGCCAGTTCGTGGGTGAACTGGTGTCAGAATGATCACATGGAAGTGATTGAATAGGATTGACCCATAGGAAGTGGCAGTTAATGACGGCGCATAGTGACTATGAGCAGTTAAAACTCTCTCTTTATTTCTATCGTAAACTTATACCGATCCGCACGATAAGCCGATATTACAAATTCTAACGGGGTTTTATCTTCTAAAAAGGTTTGCTGCTGCATTAGCAACATCGGTGCCCCTTTAGAAATTTTCAAATAAACAGATTCGAATTCTGAAGCAATAGTAGATTCTATTGTCTGTATTCCATCTTGAATTTTATAGTTATATTGTTTTTCAATATATTGATATAATGATTGCTGTTCCATTTGTTCTTGCGTTAAATTAGGTATGAGCTGTGCTGACATATAAACGGTTTCAATGGCAACTGGGTCTTGATCCGCTAAACGAACACGTTTTATTTCATATACAGGGTCATTCTCTTCGATTTTTAAAAAACCAGCTACTTCATCGAAAGCTGGAATAATTTCAAATTGAATCCACCTACTGCTAGGTTCATACCCTTCTTTTTTCATATCCTCTGTAAAACTAGTTAGCTTTCCGACAAATTTATGCTCCAGCTTCTTATTTGATACAAAGGTACCTTTCCCTTTATGTCTATATAAATAACCTTCATTCACAAGATTATTAATAGCTTGTCGCACCGTCATACGACTGATATCATATTGCTCCGCAAATTGACGTTCAGAAGGAATCGCCTCGCCTGCTTGCATATCTCCGTTATCTATATTTAATTTTATTAATTCTGCTAATTGATAATAAATCGGTAGTGGAGAGTTTTTATTAATCATCTCAAAGATTCCTTTCTTACATTCAAAGACATTTTAAATATAACTTAAAGCCAAGGATAGCGCCTCCTCGTCTGCAATCACAGTCACATTGGGATGCAGTTGTAAAATAGAAGCCGGAAATTGCTGACTTACTTCCCCTTGTAACAATTTGTGTATAGCTACACTTTTTTGTCCTCCAGAAGCCAGTAATAAAATTTCTTTGCTTTTCATAATAGACTGAATCCCCATCGTAATCGCATGTGTTGGCACTTCATTCATATGATTAAAAAAATGTTTATTCGCTTGACGAGTAGATTCAGTTAGTCTGACAACATGTACTTTTGAACCAAATGGAGTTCCAGGTTCATTAAACCCAATATGCCCATTTTGCCCTATGCCTAAAATTTGCAGATCGATCCCACCGGAGTCCTGTATTAATTGGTCGTAACGAATACACTCCTCTTGCAATGAAACTGCATTCCCGTTTGGCAAATGTATATTTGATTTCAAAGTATTTATATGATTGAACAAACTCTTGTTCATGTAATAACGATAACTATTGGGATGCTCTTCCGATAATCCTACATACTCATCTAAATTAAAGGATGTTACGCGTCGATAACTCGTATTATTATGCTGAAAATCCGTCACCATGTTTTTATATAAACCTAGTGGGGTCCCCCCAGTAGCCAATCCTAAACGTATTTTGGAATTAGCTTTCACCTTTTCAATAATATACTCTGCTGCTTTTTCACTCATTTCATTATAATCCCTTACTTTAATAACTTCCACTTTCATCCTCTCCTTTTAGATAAAAATCATGATTTTCTTCATCATACAATATAGAATTCTAGTTGTCTATACAAGTTAATATAAATAGATGTTTTACCTTCTTTACACTATATAGTGGCAAACGTATGACAAAAAGAGTCTCATTTCTGAGACTCCTAATTAGGATTCTGAACCAAGCTTTAGATGATTTTGAATAATCACCATTGTTAATTCGATTAGCAATTCTTTTAAAAATCTTTTTCTTCATTCAATTTCAAATTATACAGCTTATTTAGGTTTACTCCACCTTATTTTTCACTTTTCAAACCTTCCTTCAGTTCATCCTTTGAGTTTTCCCACCACTCTTCATTGTGCTCAATCAAAGCTGTGCGCAAAGCTGTTTTTTCTGTATCATCAATTCCATCGAGGATAAATTTGCGTTTTAGCGCTTTATCCATCTTATTCACGTGATCGGCGAGAATCTTCCATCCTCTTTTAGCTTCTTCATCAATCAGCATCTCACAAACTGTAGCTCCTGCATAATAGGAATTACCCTCTTCATCACGATCTACTGCAACCCATGCAATCCAACACGTTCTTCCATTTGGCACATCAGCTTTATCTGTAAGAAATTTGATCCCTTTCTCAACCTTGCTCTTTGCATGAAGGGTACCGACATCTATATAGGCTTTATCACCGTCTATAATTAAACCGGACAACTGACTCAAATTGATTGTACCCGCTCCAAAACCTTTGTGTTCTTTATTGCTTACAACATTTAAGGACAAGTTCTTTTTCCCTTTTTTATCAAAATCCATTCTATTAAACACCGCCTATTCTTCTCTAAAAGTTACCTTCATTTAAGCATACAAAAAATACACAATAGAAACAAACTTTTTTCTTGAATTTGTACGAACACCCAGCATATACATAAACATGTACCCCTTTTCAAAGAAAATATCATTACATAGCGTAAAAGAAATACGAGGTGAAAAGACTTGATCCATATTGTTCGATTTTTAGGGTATTTTTTGCTTCCGGCTTTTTGTTTACTGCTTTTCTATTTCATATTTTTTAGTCAAAGTAATCTAAGCACCTTACAAGTGGATAGCAACAAAAGCTATTTTGAAGAGGAAGACACAATTAGCGCTAACGGAGCGTCTACTCAATTGGAGCAGTTATCTACATTAGAATACTCAGAACCACTTAGTCAACGAATCGTAGATTACAACATTGATGTTGAACTTGATGATAAAGAGAACCAGCTTATAGGATCCCAAACATTAACTTGGGTCAATCCAGGTAAAAAACCCGTGCAAGAATTATTTTTCCATTTATACCCCAATGCATTTCAATCCAAAAAAACAAGCTTCATTGTAGAATCTGGTGGCAGCCTACGAGATGACAATATGAAAAAAAACAGCTATGGAGAGATGATGATACACAAATTGTGGACAAACAATGGAAAAGAACTATCTCAAAACACTTATTTTATTAGACCTGATGATGGAAATCCTCACGATTTCACATTAATGGGAGTAAAACTTCCTGAGCCAGTATTGCCTGGAAAACAAATCACTTTAAATATGACCT
Source organism: Chengkuizengella axinellae (assembly GCF_030730905.1). Classification (GTDB taxonomy): domain Bacteria; phylum Bacillota; class Bacilli; order Paenibacillales; family KCTC-33759; genus Chengkuizengella; species Chengkuizengella axinellae. The sequence goes on from NZ_JAVAMP010000004.1 coordinate 53,758, forward strand.
TTTCAGTCCAAATGCCATATGTTTTTGCAAGAATGGGATATGTAGAAGACTTTTTTATGGCAGGACAATGGTTTCCGAAGGTTGCAGTCTATGAATTAAAAGGAATGCGTGGTCGAGAAGATGAAGGCTGGAACTTGCATCAATACCATGGGAATTCAGAATTTTATGCTAATTTTGGAACTTACGATGTGTTAATCAAAGTTCCATCAAAATATATTGTAGCTGGGTCAGGAACACTGGCAGGCATGCACGAATCTGACAATATGAAAACCTATCACTTTAGAGCTGCTGATGTTCATGATTTTGCTTGGTCTGCTTCCCCCCATTTCATTGTTGAAGAGGAAGTATTTCACTTAGAAAACGCGAATAATGTCAAAATTAAATTATATTTAGATCCGCTCCATAGTGAGTTAAAACGAAGATATTTCTATGCCGCAAAAGCAGCCCTAGAGAATTTTACTAAGTGGTATGGGGACTATCCATATGATACTTTATCCATCGTTGTTCCTCCTCAAGGAGGAAATGGAGCTGGCGGGATGGAGTACCCAACGCTAGTTACAGCATGGGCAGCTGCAGACAAAGAGCCTGACAGTTCATTAGAGAGAGTGATTATACATGAGATAGGACATCAATACTGGTACGGCATGGTTGCTTCTAATGAATTTGAAGAAGCTTGGTTAGATGAGGGATTCACCTCCTATGCTGAAGATAAGGTCATGGAAAAAGAATATGGCATACGATCAAAAACTTATTTCGAAGCTAGTTATATCACTTCACCCGCAGCGCTTAAACAAAATGCGTGGGATTATAAATACAAGAATGAATATGCTCAGAACGTTTATGTGAGAGGAAAATTAGTTTTAAATGACATTGAAAATATCATAGGAAAAAATCAGATGGATCATGTATTAAAAACATACTTTCAACAATGGAAATTCAAACACCCGTCCACTGAAGATTTTCAAGCTGTGTTAGAAGAAGTGACGAACCAATCATGGGCAGATTACTTCCATGAATTTATATATGGAGATAAGATGGTAGATTATGCGATTGAATCGCTTCAAATTAATGAAATAAGCAATCCAGAAGAACCACCACTATATGAACATAAAGTAACGATTAACAGAAACGGTGCAATACATTACGAGCCAGTATCCATTTTGTTTTCCTTTTCGGATGGCACTTTCATTGAAAAAGAATGGGAAGGAACTGATAAAAACAAACACTTTGACTTCATACATCCATCCACTTTAAGCTGGGCTGCCATTGACCCTGATCATACCATCATTTTAGAAAACCAACATATCAACAATTTCATAAATACATCTGTAAAATCTGATGCAAAAATAAGATGGAATCTATTATTGACCGATTGGATAGAGTCTGTAATAAACTCCATCATATGGTGAGGTGAAGTCATGTTTTTTAAAACGATAAAAGAAGGATGGGATACGACGAATCAATTGATGGGGTATATTTTGCTATTTTCAATGTATCAGCTCATTTGGGGCATTTTCTTGTATCGATGGATTCAATCCATTGTTCATTCCATATCACAACGCATCCCTATCTCCGAAATCAAAGATGCACAACAATTATTTATGATTGAAAGTGGATATTTAATCTCAAATGTAGATTTTATAATAAACCATCTCACCCCTCTCATCATTTTATTGAGTCTTAGATGGGTTTTGTCTCCCTTATTAAATGCTGGACTTTTTTACACCATCCATTATAAACACCAAGAATCAAGCCGTTCATTGTTTTTTCAAGGGATTGTAAAACAAGGAGCTTCGTTTCTGTTTATCTCCTTTGTTCATCTTGTTTTACTTGCTGTTCCTCTATATTGGTTCATTTCTTTCATAAAAAATAAACTTGCAACCCTAACGTCTCTAGAGTCCATCTTTTTTAATTTTGTACCTCTTGTCCTTGTTTTTGTTGTGTATGCTTGGTTCATTCATATTGTTGTTATTTATATGCAGTGGAGAAAAACAACACATAATGCGTTATTGCCTCCCATTTTCTTTATATTTAAACACTTCCTGTTCCTAATAGGTTTTAGTCTGATTATGCTGCTGCTTTTAGGATTGTCAAAAATATTATTTTCTTCAGTTTCGATCTTTTGGGCAGGATTGTTTGCCATTATTATGCATCAAGTCCAATACTATTTCAGCACTTATTTTAAAATTTTGGAGGTTAATATTCAGTACCATTTTTGGACAAAAAATAAGCCCCAATGAGCCATCGGAGCTATTCCAGGTCATTATAAAACTACATTTCGAATTTTTCAGTTAACCCTGGCGGTATTTTTAACATCGTTCCTGGTTCTAGTACAGCATTTAATGGCATATCATTATATTCTGACAGTTCTACCAAATCTGGATCTGTCAGACCGTATTGTATTGCAATACTCGTAAATGTATCGCCTTCTTGAACAGTGTAATAAACCTCTTCTGGTTCCGGCTCTGGTTCTGGTTCAGGAGCCGCCACTGCTTCAGGAATCAAGAGCACTTGACCTACATATAACGTCCTAGGGTCTGTAATGTTGTTTAATCTTGCTAAATCTCTTGCTCTAACATTATACATTCTTGCGATTTGCCATATATTTTCCCCTGGTTTGACAATATGATAAGCCAGACCTTCTTCAGGGAGAACTGGAACCAATAATACTTGACCTACATAAATCATATTGGGATCGCTTATATTGTTAATTGCCATTAAATCTTCTAAGGAAATGCCTGAACGTCTAGCGATTGCCCCTAATGTGTCTCCTGCTTTCACAACATAAGTTCCCATTTCAGGTTCTTCTGGTGCCATCGGGATCACAAGTGTTTGACCTACATATAAGACACTTGCATCTGTAATATTGTTCGCCTCAATTAGATCCGTCACAGACACTCCAAAGTTTTGAGCGATTTTATATAATGTGTCTCCTGGCTGAACTACATACGTTTCTAAACCTGGTTCCATTGGCACAGGTATTTTAAGCTGCTGACCTACATATAACATATTGGGGTCAGTAAGATTATTTAATGTAATGATATCGGATACTGAAACATTATAAGCAGCTGCGATTCCATATAACGTATCACCAGATTTGACAATATACGTGTCAGCTACTCCCCCCACAGGGATATAAAGCCTTTGACCCACATATAGAAAAGCAGGGTCTGTAATTCCATTTACATCAATAAGTTCTTGTACTGATACTCCGTGTTTTGCAGCAATTGCATAAAGTGTATCGCCTGGCTGTACAACATAATTCATAATGTAAAAAAACCTCCTAAATTTATAAATTTTAACCTGCATAAACTTTTCTCAATGATAAGATATGAAAACCCGTGATAAATTGCCCCTGTCAAATGCCCATTTTTTGTGACAAATGACTAGAAAATTCTCCAAACATACTTTTACATCAAACATGAACTGGAGGAGGCAGCTTTAATACTTGACCTACTCTTAATTGGTTAGCATCTTTAATGCCGTTGATTCTCATTAACTCATATCCATTGACTGTGTAATTCCCTGCAATTTTAGATATTGTATCTCCAGGTACAACAACATGATAATCACCTGTTTCTGGAACAATTGGAGCAATTAACATCTGACCCACATAAATTTGATTCGGATCTTCTAAATTATTGATTTTCAACAAAGTTTCCAAAGGTACATTAAATTGACGTGAAATGGAATTTAACGTATCCCCAGATTTAACAACATACACGTTCACAACCGGTGGTTCTGTCGGGAAAAGTGACACATCTGACACAGGTGGAATATACAACCACTGTCCTACATAAATCACACCTACGTCGCTTAAATCATTAGCATCCACGATCTCTTGGACCGTTACCCCATACCTGCGCGAGAGTGAATACAAAGTATCTCCTTTCTCTACTAAATGTCTCGTGCCTCCTGTAGGTATCTTTAATTTTTGACCTACATAAATGTTTGATGTAGTCAGTTGATTGGTCTCCATAAGAACTCGAATTGGAATATTATATAACTGTGCAATACTCCATAAGCTTTCTCCACTTTTTACGATATGATATCCTTCTTCCTCAGAGACTGTAGGTGCTGGGATAAATAGTTTTTGATTGACATAAATGACTGTAGTCGTTAAATTATTGGCTCTCATAAGCTCTTCTACTGTGATTCCATATGTTTGAGCAATTCCGTACAATGTTTCTCCTGATTTCACATAATGGGTTTGTTCAGAAGTTGGTATCTTCAATGTTTGACCTACATATATTACATCAGTACTTTCAAGATTATTTTCCTCTACAATGATATGCATGGGGACACCGTACATTTGTGAAATGTTATACAAACTCTCTCCACTTTTAACTACATGTGTAATCATATTGGTTACCTCCTAAAACTACTCTCTAAGTTAAAGTATGATAAACCGAGACATTTTGACCCCAGACATTCGCCTATATTTTGGGTGAATGTCTAGTATGATTTATTTATAAATTAAAAAATGAAAAATAACCTATAATAAGTTAAGACATATAAACATAGCAAAAAACCATCACAATGATATTTTGCAATGGTCTTTCTAATTTAGATTAGTTTAAATTAAGCTAATCATATTAATGACGTTGTTTACATCTATCATGATCCTATGTTTTTGTTTATCGTAAATCACTGTACCTTGCCCTAAGCTAATTTTACTACTAGAGCCCAGTGCAAAAAATACATCGTCTGTTAAAGTTTTAAGACATTCTTTCTGCTCTGATTCATCCAAACTCAACCAATCTTTTTCATTCATATCTAAGAAATCATAAAATTGCGGGATACCCCCAATCACTTTAGATAAATCTGAAATAATATCATCGTATTCTCTAGCAAATTTAACACCCATTTTTTATCAATCCTTTATTCTATGCTATCTCATGCTGATTACTCATCTATTTTTTTAGTGATCGATACTTCTACTCGTCGATTGGCTTCTCGCCCTACCGCTGTATCATTTGAAGCAACAGGTCTATACTCACTATGACCCGTATAGCTGAAATTCCGAGGATCCAAATGTTCATTATTGAGTAAAATTTTCATGTAATTCAAAGCCCTTGTAGAACTTAACTCCCAATTAGATTCAAATTCAGCAGAATGATGCGGGATATTATCTGTATGTCCAGCCACCAGCACTTGATAATCAGGATAATTTTCAAGCAATGTTGATATGGTCAATGCCAGTTTTCTAGATTCAAACTTTACAACTGCACTACCAGGGTCAAACAAAATATTATCACTAATCGTTAATTTTAATTCGGATTTATTCACTTCAATTTTCAATTGAGAGTTCAATTCATTGTTATTAATATATGCTTGCAGTTCATTTTTTAAGCTTTCTAAATTATATTCACCATAATGAGGTGTGAAATTAGTTTCATCAATCGTAGTTAAATCACCATTATCAAAATCATCGGCTGTTTTCACCTTTGTATCTCCCTCTAAGATGCTAGTACCCCCATCTAAATAAGCATTCAAGGAGCTTGCGAGCTTTTCCATCTTCTTCGCATCAATTTCACTTGAACTAAACAGTACAATAAACAATGCAAGCAACAAAACCAATAGGTCTGCATAGGGTATCAACCAAGATTCATCAATCTTATGACTGTCTTTATCTAATTTCCGCGTATGTCTCACCAGCTACACTCTCCTTACTAGCTTCCCCTTCCTTATTTCGTTCACTTTGAGGAAGAAAAACAGACAGCTTATACTGAATGGCAGCACTTGATATCCCTGATTGAATAGAAAGCAGCCCTTCTACCATCATTAGTTTTAAATCAATTTCTCTTTTTGATAAACGTCTTAATTTATTCGCAAATGGATGCCATAGTACATACCCCGTAAAAATCCCTAATAACGTAGCTATAAAAGCAGCTGCGATTGAACGTCCTAAAATATCCACATCATTTAAAGTACTTAACGCCGCAATTAAACCGACTACAGCTCCCAGTACACCTAATGTAGGGGCGTAGGTTCCTGCCTGTGTAAATATTTGCGCTCCAGTTTCATGTCTGTTTTCAGTGGCAGCAATATCCTCCATCAAAACTTCTCTCACAAAATCTGGATCGTTTCCATCAATAATCATCCTCATTCCGTTTTTCAAAAACGGTTCATCAACCTCATTCATTTTATTTTCTAGAACAAGCAACCCTTCTCTTCTTGTAGTCATCGCCCAATCTTTAAAAATAGCGATCGTTTCTTCTGGTGTCATAAATTTTTGTTCTGTAAAAAGAATCTTAACCAATTGAGGAATTCTTTTCAGTTCATACATCGGAAAACCAATCATAACGGAGGCAATTGTCCCCCCAACGATAATCAGTATAGCTGCTGAATTTACTAATGATGTAAGATTTACTCCTTTTAAAACCATTCCCAAAACTAATGAACCGAGTCCAATTAATAAACCGATAACTGTAGATTTGTTCATATGCTGATCTCCTTAATCTTGTGATAATCAATGTTAATCTTCGGTTTCGACATACTTCACTTTTATTAGTAAATTAAACCATGTTACAACATTCTTCGACAAGAATAAAATAAATTCCTGCATGCTTACATAATTAAAAGTATAGGAGTCCTTTCCTATTAAGGTCTCCTATACTTTCGTTTATAGTTCATATGATCTATGAATTTAATATGATAGCACTGAATTATCTACCTAACAAAATGGAAGCATACGGTGAGTTAATTGGCATCATAATGATCGGTTCACCTTGGAAGGTTGTAATGTAACTCTCCAGCGTACGATACAAGCTATAGAATTCAGGATCTTTTCCATAAGCTGCATTATAAATACTTGCTGCTTCTTGTTCTCCCTCAGCTATGATTTTCTTAGATGTTGCTTGTGCTTCTGCAATAAGCTCCTTCGCTAAACGGTCTGCATTAGAAGTGATTTTGCGATACTCTTCATCACCTTCAGATAGATATCTAGCAGCAATCGCTTTTCTGTCTGAAATCATTCGATTAAAGACACTTTCTTTATTTTCATTCGGTAAATCTGTTCTTTTGATACGTACATCCACAATTTCAATGCCATATTCATCACGTTCTAATACCGTTGCCACTTCATCTGAAATTAGCTTGTTCAAATCCCCACGAGCGGAACCCGTCTCACTAATAATGTCTCCATATTCGATTTCAGACAATTTACGTCTTACGGTATTGTATACTGCGTTGTCTATTCTTTTTTCACCGTTACTTATGATTTGTGCAGTTTGCAAAAATTTCTTAGGGTCTGCAATTCTCCAAACGGTATAGTTATCTACTTCTATTGGTTTTTTATCTTTTGTTAAAATGGGTGTAGGATTGCTGTCATACAACATTTGTCTTTTTGGCAGCGTAGTCACCGATTGGATAAATGGAATTTTAAATTTGATCCCAGGATCATCATAAATTTCAACCGCTTCTCCAAACTGTAATACGACTTTGTATTCTCCTTCATTCACAATGAATAGAGAGGTGAATCCTAAAACAATAATGAGTGCTACAACAATGATTCCTGTTATTAATCCTTTTTGTTTATTCATTGACCCTCTCCTCCTTGTGAAGATTTCGTTGTAGATTTATTCGAGTTTGTTAATTCATTCAGCGGTAAGTATTTTACAGTGTCACCTGAATCATCTGTAATCACAATTTTAGAATTCGGTAGGATTTTTTCCAACGTTTCTATTACTAAACGATTTTCTGTAATTACAGGGTTTTTCACATACTCAGAATGAATGGCATTAAATTTTTCAACGTCACCTTGTGCATTCAGTACACGGGATTTCTTATCAGCTTCTGCATTCTCGATTAAGGCTTGCGCTTCCCCTCTTGCTTTTGGCAAGCGATCATTCATATATTCCTGAGCGTTATTGATTTTCGTATTCTTCTCTTCCCTTGCATCTGTAACGGCTTTAAACGCGGCTTGAACTTCACCTTCCGGCGGCTCAATATCCTGGAATTTAATATCCATCACTTGAATACCTGTAGCATATACATCTTGCAAGTCGATTAATTTTTGATATACATCCGTTTGAATCTGAGTTTTACCTTCTGTAATCGCAAAGTCTAAGTTAGTGGAACCCATCACAGAACGAATGGATGCAATCGCTGAGTTTTTAAGAAATTCTTCTGGATTTTCTATGTTGTACAAATAATCTCTAATATTACTAATTCTCCACTCCACAACTGCGTCTGCGGAAACGATGTTTTCATCCCCTGTAATCATCAAAGCTTCTTCTTCTTTGGCTACAGTCTGTCCATTAATCACATCATAACCAATATAAATTTGCTGTGTTTTTTTAGCCGGTAATTTAATGACCTGTTGAATTGGGTATGGCGCTTTAAAATGCAGCCCAGATTCCTCTACAGTATCCGTATATTTCCCGAATGTTAGAATCGCAGCATGCTCCTGCTCCTCTACGGTATAAAACATAGTAATCCCCGCTAAAACAACTAGAACCAATACAAGCCCAATGACCGCTTTTCTTATTGTTCCAGGCGGCAACGGAGGCATTTGGGAATTAGACGTCTTCCCTTCCCCATTAATCACTTCCATTTAAATATCTCCCCTCTTTTTCTTTCCCTATTATGTATGATAAATGCATTCATTCTATACGTTATTGTAACAGTCTGGTTTCAAATAACCAATAACAATTTTAATTCCATTTATTTCAGTAAGTTAGATGACCTTATTTAATTGAAAACATGCAAGTATCTCCCTCTCAAAAGAGGGAGTATTTCAGAATAAAGAACGCAACAAAATTTACTGATAACTTTTCACATCTAATTCATCCATTCGTTTAAAAGTATATCCTTGCTTACGGGCATCATCAATAATATCACCCAAAGCTTCTGCATTGTCTTGAGACACGGAATGTAATAGAATCACCGCTCCTGGATGAAGCTGTCGCATGACATTGTCATATGCGTATTTCGATCCCTTTTGTGAGTTTGTTTCCCAATCCTTATAAGCTACTGACCAAAAAACATTCGTATAACCTAGCTTGCTGCTGATTTCTAAAACTCGATCATTAAAAATCCCTCTTGGGGGTCTCATATATTCCATTTGCCACTGTCCTGTCACTTTGGCTACTTCGATCTGCACCTTATCTAACTCTTCTTCAATACGATCATCAGAAATCGTGGACATATCGGGATGTCCCCATGAATGGTTACCGATCAAATGCCCTTCCTTCACCATTCGTTTCAATAACTCAGGTTCCTCTTTCACATATTGTCCTGTGACAAAAAAAATGGCAGGCACCCGTTTTTCATTTAATACATCAAGAATTTGGATGGTATTTCCATTTTCATACCCATTATCAAAAGTTAAATATAATTCTTTTTTAGTCGTATCTCCGAGAAAAACAGCACCGTGTGTTTTTAACAATTCCATAAAGCCTTCTTGGCTAATGGATGCTGGTCGTCCATCTCGACTTTTCTTTAATCCAAAATGATAGGCATCATTCGTATTCGCCAACGCACTCTCAGCAATGCTTGTACCCAACACCAAACCGAATATAACACATGTATACAACAATGACTGAATGATCTTTGTTCTCTTCATTGTCATTTCCTCCTAAGTTTGTAATCGTCCACTATAAGAAAACTTTTACATGTGTAATATTCCAAATACGGTCATTGTTTATGCCTATTTACGATGGGTCTCATTATTAAGTTATAAAAAACGTGCTAATGGCGTCGTCTACCACTAGCACGTTTACAATAGAGTTAGAGTATAATTCTTTATTTAGTATTATTTTTTAATTTGATGAACTCCGTGTCCTAACGCACCTTCCGCTGCTTCCATAACGATTTCTCCAAGTGATGGATGCGCATGAATCGTTAAAGAGATATCCTCTAAAGTAGAGCCCATTTCAACCGCTAAACCAAGCTCTGCAATTAGGTTGGAAGCCTCTTGCCCTACAATTTGCCCACCAAGAACAATACCTGTTTCTTTTTCCGCAATGATTTTTACAAATCCATCTGTAGCGTTTTTGGACATCGCACGTCCGTTTCCGCCATAATTGAATTTGTTCATTACGATCTCAATTCCTTTTTCTTTCGCATCTCTTTCCTTCAAACCAACACTCGCCATTTCAGGATCAGAGAAAACAACTTCAGGAATCGCTTTGTAATCAATCACACTAGGTTGACCTGCGATAACTTCTGCTGCAACCTTTCCTTCATAACTTGCTTTATGTGCCAACGCGTAACCTTCTACGATATCTCCAATGGCATAGATGTTAGGTACGCTTGTTTTACATTGATGATCAATTTCCACTAGTCCACGATCTGTCAGCTTGACACCAATATTTTCTAAACCTAATTGATCCGTGTTTGGACGTCGACCTACAGTAACAAGTACATATTCAGCTGTGACCTGTTTTTCTTCACCATTCACTTCAAAGGTTACAGTTACATCCTTGTCTGTTACGGCTGAGCTTTTTGCCATAGCATTGTTATAAACTTCTACGCCTGATTTTTTAAGATTCTTGCTGACAAAACGAGTCATTTCTTTTTCAAAACCAGGTAGGATCGTGTCTGCCCCTTCTAAAACCGTCACCTTCGTTCCGAATTTAGCATAAGTTTGGCCTAGCTCAACTCCAATATATCCGCCACCGATGACAACCATGCTTGTTGGAACTTCTTGCAACGTTAATGCTTCTGTTGAAGAAATGATACGATCTCCAAATGGGAAAGTTTTTAATTCAATCGGTCTTGTACCTGTCGCAATAATACAAGAGTTAAACTTTAATCGTTTTCCCTCTTCATCATTGCTGACACTAGCTACATTCTCTTCAATGAAAAAGACCTCGCCACTTAGAATTTGAACGTCATTTCCTTTAAGTAGAAAACCAACTCCACCCGTTTGTTTTTGAACGATTCCGTCTTTCCAAGCTTGCACTTTTGCATAATCCACACTTACATTATCCGCTTGAATTCCAATGTCCGCTCCATGGCTTAGTGATTCAAATTTCTCTGCTGCTGAAATTAAAGCTTTAGATGGAATACAACCACGATTCAAACATACACCGCCTAGTGCATCCTTATCTACGATCGTTACTTTTTTACCAAGCTGTGCCGCACGAATTGCCGCCACGTATCCACCTGGTCCTGCTCCTACAACTAAAACATCAACCTCTTCCACGAAATCTCCTACTACCATGTTTTACACCTCCATGACTAACAGCTGAGGATCTTCTAACAGCTGTTTAATGTAATTCATTGCAAATTGAGCTGTTGCACCATCGATAATACGGTGGTCAAAACTTAAGGATAATGCCATCATTTTTCCTACTGTAATTTCCCCATCTCTTACAACAGGTTTTTCTGTAATGCGACCCGTTCCTAAAATAGCGACTTCAGGGTGATTGATGACAGGAGTAAAGAACATTCCACCTGCTGAACCGATGTTTGTAATGCTCATTGTACTTCCTTTTAATTGATCAGGTGCAATTTTACCTTCACGAGCCCCTGTTGAAAGGTCTTTAATTTCCTTAGCGATTGTCCAAATGTTTTTCGCGTTTGCATTTTTAACCACTGGAACCATTAAACCATTATCTGTATCAGTAGCAATTCCGATATTGTAGTATTTTTTGTATACAATTTCTTGTTTATCATCATCAATCGATGTATTTAAAACTGGATATTCACGTATAGCTGCAACTAAAGCTTTTACGATATAAGGCAAGTAAGTCACTTTGATGCCTTTCTTCTCCATTAATGGTTTCACTTGCTCTCTGTATTCCACTAGTTTTGTAACGTCTACTTCATCCATAATCGTTACATGTGGTGCAGTATATACAGATTTCACCATCGCATTAGCAATGATTTTACGAACGCCTTTTAGTGGCACTCTTTCTTCTAATCCTTCTGTTCCTGCAGATACAGCTGCTGCACTTGCTGCTGGTGCTTCTGTTTGTCTTGGTTGTTCCGTTTCAACTAAAACTTCAATTGGTGCTGTTTCAGATTGTACTGCTGCTCCTCCACCAGAGAAGGCAAGTACATCTTCTTTTGTAATGCGACCATTTTTCCCAGTACCTTGCACTTGGCTGATCGTTACCCCTTTATCTCTAGCAAGCTTACGAACGCTTGGTGTTGCAAGTACTTCTCGGTTATTTACAGGTGCAGGAGCACTTGCAGATGCTGCGACTGGTGTTTCGTCAACAACAACTTCAACTGTTTTCCGCTCAGTTTCTGCAGGAGCTTCAGCTGCTGGTTCTTCTGCTCCGCCCTCTACTTCACCTTCTACTTCAATCGCAGCCAAAATATCACCTACTACAGCTACTGTTCCTTCTTCTACTTTCAATTCTGCTACTTTCCCGGTCACAGGGGAAGGTACTTCAACGACAGCTTTATCGTTTTGAACCTCCATTAGAATATCGTCTTCATTGATTGTATCTCCTGGAGCTACATTCCACTTTACGATTTCTCCCTCATGTAGACCTTCACCTAGCTCAGGCATTTTATATTGAAAAAGTCCCAACTTAAGAACCTCCTTTAGCATTTTAAAAACAATATATAATTGGATGTGATTGCTTTCAAAAAAGCAATCACAATTTTATCTTCATATTTAGAAATTGATAACTTGATTTACACCAGCAATGACTTTTTTCTCGTTAGGCAGCCATTCTTTTTCGATTTGTCCAAAAGCTACAACCGTATCTGGCGCTGCTACTCTAATGACTGGCGCTTCTAAGTGCAATATTGCTTTTTCGTTGATTTGAGCCATTATTTCCGCTGCTGCACCTGAAGTTTTTTGTGCTTCTTGAACTACAATCGCTCTGTTTGTTTTCTTCACAGACTCCACAATCGTTTCTATATCTAAAGGCATCAATGTACGTAGATCAATCACTTCCGCTTGAACGCCTTGTTTTTCTAATTCTTCTGCTGCTTTAAGTGAAGTATGAACCATTGCACCGTAAGTAATGATGGTTACATCACTACCTTCACGAACCACATTTGCTTTCCCAATCGGTACTGTGTATTCTCCTTCAGGTACTTCCCCTCTGAATGAACGGTACAATTTCAAATGCTCCATAAAGAAAACAGGGTCGTTATCGCGAATGGCAGAGATTAATAATCCTTTTGCATCGTATGGGTTGGATGGGACTACAACTTTGATTCCAGGTGTTTGCATCATTAGACCTTCTAAGCTGTCTGTATGAAGCTCTGGTGCATGTACACCGCCACCAAATGGTGTTCTAAATGTAATTGGGCTGTTGTATTTTCCACCTGAACGGTAACGCATACGAGATGCTTGCGCAGCAATGGAATCCATGACTTCAAATATAAAACCTATAAATTGAATCTCAGCAATCGGACGGAAACCTTGTATACCTAATCCTAATGCTAATCCACCAATTCCTGATTCTGCTAAAGGTGTATCAAAGACTCTATCTTCTCCGAATTGCTTCTGCAGACCCTCTGTCGCACGGAATACACCACCGACATGCCCTACATCCTCACCAAACAACAGTACATTTTCGTCTCTTTCCAATTCAACTCTCATTGCATCTTTAATTGCTTCAATCATTGTCATTTGTGCCATAACTTAATTCCCCTCTTTCTCTAAGTAAGCTTTTTTTTGTTCTTCAAGATGTGACGGTGTTGATTCGAACATGCTGTCTATTAGACCAGGTATTGTCATTTTTGCAGTAGATTCTGCTTTTTTAATTTGATCAGCTACTGTTTGTTTTGCTTCTTCAATTGTTTTTGTTTCATCTTCTTCTGTCCAAAGGTCTTTCGCTTCTAGATATTGACGGAAGCGTACGATTGGGTCTTTCAGTACCCACTCTGATTCTTCGTCTTTCGTACGATATTTTGTCGGATCGTCTCCAGACATAGAATGCGGTCCAAAACGATAAGTGATCGCTTCAATCAATGTAGCTCCTTCTCCATTGCGGCCTCTTTCAGCAGCATCTTGCACAGCTTTGTACATCGCTAGAACGTCCATACCGTCGACTTGCACTGATTTAATTCCCGCAGCCAATCCTTTCTGAGCAATCGTTTCTGCTGCAGTTTGTTTGGATGATGGTGTTGAAATCGCGTAACCGTTGTTTTGCACTACAAATATAACAGGTAACTTAAAAGCTCCAGCGAAGTTCATTCCTTCATAAAAATCGCCTTGTGAGCTTCCTCCATCCCCTGTATATGTAATGACTACATTTTTCTTGCCACGTTTTTTAAGCCCCATCGCTACGCCCGCGCTTTGTACAATTTGAGCACCGATGATGATTTGCGGCATGAGTACATTTACATCTTCAGGAATTTCGCCACCGTGTTGATGTCCTTTAGAATAAAGAAATGCTTGGTACATTGGCAAACCGTGCCATACGATTTGGGGCATGTCTCTGTAACCAGGACATACAAAATCTTCTTTATTTAATGCAAACTCACTTCCGATCATAGAAGCTTCTTGCCCAGATACAGGTGCATAAAAACCTAATCTTCCTTGTCTTTGCAAACTGATTGCACGCTGATCCCAAGTTCTAGTGAAGACCATTCTTCTCATTAATTCTCTAAGCTGATCGTCACTAAGATCAGGCAAAAGATCTTCATTTACTTTTCCATCCAAGGATAGGATCGATAAAGGCATTACTTTGTTTGTACGAACTTCATAGTTCGCTTTTTCCATTACTGAAACATTATCCATAGTGAATTTTCACCTCAACTAAATAATTTTATTGGAGCAAGCGGTACGATTTATCATACCTACTCCTCTTATCGAAATGTAGCAATTTGTATAAACAGACATCTACATCTTAAACTTTTAAACAAACATGATGACCTACAAGCTGCTAAATGGTTATTATTTATAACTGTTACATTAATATTAACAAACTGTTTCAATTAAATAAAGAGGATAAATTGACTATTTTTTAATACTTATCAACATAATTTTAATATAACAGCATATAGTATTATATAATACAGATATGAAATTTTCCATCTTTATGTTACAAATAAATTTAGTTGTTTATTCACATTGTAAAATAAGAAAACCAAATCATCATGTGATGATGGTAAGAACGATGTTGCTGCGTCTGTTTATAAATAGCCAACATCTCCAATGAGATTTCTTTCATCAGATTGTTGTTCCAAACAAGGAGTGTCCAAACAATTTTTACTTATCATGATCATTTTGTGCTGAAATAAATAAAATTACTCTGAATAAATGGAAGGTTGATGGTTATGAGCGATTCCCGATATTACAAAAGAACAATTATGAAGGAACAGATGAATTCCAAAATACTAAATGATACAAGAAATTTAAGAGTATATTTACCTCCAGGATATAACGAATTAAGTTCTTATCCTGTGATATATTGCCAGGATGGAGAACAATTTTTCAATTTTGGAAGAGTTGCTACACACGCAACTCGACTTATTTTAGATGAGGACCTAGAGCCTGTTATCATTGTTGGAATAGATGTGAAACTGGCCAATCGAACAGCGGAATATGCTCCAGATGGTGACCGTTTTCAATTGTACAAGCAGTTTTTCATTGATGAGCTCCTTCCATTTGTGGAAGAAAAATATCCCGTGAGAAAAGATGTAGACAATCGAATTGTTGCAGGGGATTCTTTAGGAGGAACGGTATCCTTGCACTTAGCTCTAGATCATCCTGAACTTTTTCGAAAGGTGATTTCGTTATCCGGAGCATTTTTGGATCGTACACAAGCTCGAGTAGAATTAGAAGATGATTTATCTTGGTTAGACCTCTATATGTTAATTGGCTTACAAGAAGACAAAGTAAAAACAGACCGAGGCACATATGACTTTCTTGAAGCCAATCGAGTAACAAAAGAGATTTTATTAGAGAAAAAAACAAAACTGGAATACGTAGAAAAAGATGGAGAGCATTTATGGGGTTTTTGGCAGAATGAGTTAGATGAGATTTTGGCATATTTTTTGAAGGGGTGAAACGTTCGAAGAAGAAATACGTAAAAGTAAATAAAAATAAACACATATTCTTATGTGTAAAGGAATGAATGACGTTTATATGATTAATCCAATTATTCTGGTAATCGGCACCATTGCCGTCATTTTATTTTGTTTTTTGAGTGCTGTATTATGGTATTCTTATAGCGAAAAATTTTCTTTGTCTGATCATTTAATATATTATGTAATAGGTTTTATAATTGCGATTTTCTATGTAATATTCTCTTCCTTAAATTCAGGCGATTCGTTTTGATGTGTTGGAATTGTTGAAAATGTTCACCAGATATGATGATATAAGGTAAAATCGTAAAGCCAATTATGACTTTAAAAATAGGGGGCAATAGGTCTTATCTTTATTGACCCCTCAAAATCCAACGAATTTCATCTCTTGCTATATACTACTACATGTTCAAGTGTTAACCCTCAAGCTCATTCAGCTCATTCTTTATATCTGGACTCAATCCGATTCATCATCTCTTTAATTTCACTGTTCATTTCGATTCCACTATGTTCAAAAATGTTTGCCTCGGATGAGATATATTTTTTCAAATGATTAACAAAATCTTGGACTGATGTTAATTTGGTTAATTCAGATAAACTAGCAGTACTAGTTGGTACAACCTGAGGATATTCTAATTGTTTAACTTGGTTAAACGCTCTTTTTGATTCTTCAATTTGAATATCACCAGAAGCTATATTATAAAAATCACGCACTAATGCCGCCCGGTCAGAACCGCTTCCTTCTATAACTACAAATGCATGAACGATAAATGATTTTGTTTGTCGTCTTTGTGCAATTCCACAAAACTTGAATCCATCAATACTTAAATCATAATCTCCCGGGCAGTAAGATCCTACTACTTCTCCCTTATTTATATGTTGAGAAAAGTCACGCATTGTATTTTTCATACACTGATACATAATTTCAAAATCATGATGAATGTTAATTTCACCCACTGGTTTGGGTAAGATAATAGAAATATTCAAAACCCCAGCATCTAATGGAACTGCTGCTCCACCAGAATGACGTACCATCACATCATACCCTTGCTGTTTCAACCAATCTACAGCTTGTTTAGAATAAGGCAGCTTCCAATCTCTCATCCCTAATACAAAACCTTTATGATGTCTCCATACATGAATCATTGGAGTTTGGCCGAGCCCAACTTTTTT
Organism: Chengkuizengella axinellae; assembly: GCF_030730905.1. Classification (GTDB taxonomy): domain Bacteria; phylum Bacillota; class Bacilli; order Paenibacillales; family KCTC-33759; genus Chengkuizengella; species Chengkuizengella axinellae. The sequence continues at coordinate 70,879 of NZ_JAVAMP010000004.1, forward strand.
GCAAGCCATTTCGTCATAGGCAAAAGGATAGATGATATGATCTCTAAGTATGTTTTCTGAATTATTGACTAGCAATAAATTCCCCGGCCATTGAAATACAGTGTTCATAATGATCTCCTTAAAAATAATTCTGAAAGAAAGTTTCTTTATTTTCATCTCATTATACACCAAAACAACATATACAAGTGACGAGGCATCTCCAATACGGACATCGTACAAAAGAAATACCAACATTATATAGAAACTAAAGGTATCAGATAGAACTAAAAATCAATAAATTCAACAGCCCATATAAAAAAATGAGACAGAATCAATTCCTCTGCCTCATTTTTAAGTATTTCTAAGTGAATTTATTTATTTCAATGCTTCAACCATTTCATCTAAATGTTCTAACTTTTTACCTAATGTTTCATTAAGGTCTTCCATTAGACTTACTGTTTGTTCTAAGTATTCTTTTACTTTCTCTGCATCATGATCTTGGTTTGCTTTAATCAAGTCCTTTTTTACAGCCATTAATTCTTTGTGAATTTCCATTACTTTTTTATGCTGTCCTTTTGCTTCTTTCCAATGTTTTTTGGCTGCTTTTAATTTATCTTTGTCATGATCATTTTTTATACATAAATCAATAAACTCATCTTTTTTTTCATTAATTTGCATGTGAAGCTCATGGCTTTGTTTTCTTAAATCATTCAGCTTATAAAGAATTTCTTTATGCTCATTCATTATAGAAGGGGAGTTACTCCCCGCGTTTATATTACTTTCATTGTGCATGCCTTTTTTTAGCTTTTTTTCTTTTTTTATGTCTTCTTCAGGTTTTATATCTTCTTTACCTTTTTTTTCTTCTTTGACTTCCTCAGGCTTTATGTTTCCTTTACCTTTCTTTTCTTCCTTCACTTCCTCTTCAGGTTTTATGTTACCCTTGCCTTTTTTCTCTTCTTTGACCTCTTCAGGTTTTATGTTTCCTTTGCCCTTCTTCTCTCCTTTTTTCTCTTCTTTGACTTCTTCAGGCTTTATGTTTCCTTTACCTTTCTTTTCTCCTTTTTTTTCTTCTTTCATCTTTGGTTTAACTTCTTCTTTGGGTTTTACTTTTTCTTCTGGTTTAACTTCTTCTTTCGGTTTCACCTTCTTTTCAGGTTCAACCTTTTCTGAACGATCATCATCTTTCTCAGTAGTCACCGTTTCATGATTATCTAATAATTGAGCAGAGCTCATGCTCGTCATGCCAAAAAACAGTAAAACAGCCAATAAAATAGCGCTAATTCTTTTCATATGCAATTCTCCATTCATCATAAGATTTGTTATAGTATAAGGATAGGTTGTGTTATTATCTTAAAAAAAATGTATGGATTGGAGAAATAAATGAGTCAGCAAAAGTTCGACTTCACAGAGGGAAGCATTCAAAAAAAGATGGTTTTATTTGCCGGTCCTGTACTGATTGGGAACGTGTTGCAATCCTCATACCAGTTAATAGACAGCCTTTGGATAGGAAATTTAATGGGCTCATATGCATTAGGTGCTTTAACCAATGCCGCTCCGATTTTTTTCGCTATCCTTTCTTTCATGATTGGAATCAACAGCTCTACCCTTACAATATTGTCTCAACAAAAAGGCAGAAATGATGAAGAAGGACTAAAAAAATCATTAAATGCCTTTGTAGTTATTTTAGGTTTTTTATCTATTTTATTTGGTATTATAGGTTTCTTTTCATCACAATTATTGTTACAACTATTAGGTACGCCTGAGGAAATCTTACCTTTAGCAAAAACTTATTTACAAATCCATTTCATTGGGATTATATTTTTGTTTGGATATAATTTCATAGGTACGATTTTAAGAGCATTAGGAGACAGTAAAACACCAATACGTTTTATCATATTAGCGGTGATATTAAACACCATACTTGATCCATTGTTTATTCATGTTTTTGGTTTAGGAATGGAGGGAGCAGCTTACGCAACGGTTATTTCTCAAGCTACGGCCTTCTTATACGGATTATGGTTTTCTATTTATAAAGCGAATGTTCCATTTACAATGCCAAAACTGCCCGAAAAGCGAGACATGACTACTGTCCTGAAATTAGGAATACCAGGCGGATTTCAAATGATCGCTATTTCCAGTGGATTAGTGGTTGTTGTAGGTTTAGTGAATTCTTTTGGAAACGATGTTATCGCAGGTTTCGGGGTAGCACAAAGGATTGAGAATATTATTTTACTTCCGGCTTTCACCTTAGGTTCTGTTGTAACTAGTATGGCAGGACAAAATATCGGAGCTGAGCTTTGGGATCGAGTCAGTGAAATTGCAAAAAAAGGCTCATTTCTCATTGTAGCTTTGACATTACTCATCAGTATATTAGTTTTTTTTGGTGCTGAATTTTTAGTTCGTTTATTTTTAAGAGATGGAAATGAGGAGACAATAACATTTGGAGCTTATTATTTAAAAACAATCGCCTTCTTTTATCCATTTATAGGGATTAATTTTGTACTGAATGGTGTTGCAAGATCTTCTGGTGCAATGTTTCAGGTCTTGGTGTTGAACATTATTTCGTTTTGGGTTTTACGTTATCCGCTTGCGTTATTGTTTTCTACCTTTTGGGGAGAAAAAGGAATCAGTATTGGGATTGGAGTCAGTTTTGTTATCAGTTGTGTGCTGGCTGTACTTTATTACTTTTTCGGAAAATGGAGAGAGGTTGAGATTTTTGAGGACGATAAAAAAGCTGTGGTGTCGTAAGGCGCTTGAACTGAACAGCAGATTAAAATATGAACGCAAGGGTGTTACTCTTATTCGTCCACTTGCATAATTCGCAAAACTCCTTACAAGAGTAACACCCTGCTTAACATCTCACTGGTGTTGATTGATTAATCTAAAAGGGCGCTCCGGAAGTTTTTGTAGTTCAACTGCTTAAACCACTGAGGAGAAGAATAGGGGTAGAGTCCCTCACAAGAGTAACAACCTGTTTTTTATTAACCTGAGCTTAGTTTTTCGTGGAGACTTTCAAGTACTTTGCTTAATAATATTAAGGAGGGGGAGGGAAGCGGGAAAGAACTTTTATTAGTTCCACCTACATACTTCTCACTTCCCCTTCTTAGACCACGTTTATAAAAACCTAAATTTAGACAAAGAGAATTTCTTACTAATATCAAGGTTATCATTAACGATATACGTCCAAGTTGCTGAAGGATGTTTTAAAATGTTCATCTCCAAATCAATTCCTTTTTTAGGATCAATACAATAAAATTGATTCATTATTCCTTGCTCAATCTTTTCGTCTAATTCATTAAAAGCTGAAATGAGTAATTTGTGGAATTCATCTAACGGATTTTTTTTAGCGATACTTTCGAGATGTATTCCTTCCTTAATATATTCAACATAATCTAAATAATCAGCCCAACACTGATCTATTTGGAGGAGTGTAATACGCTTTTCAATCTGATGCATCTTCTTTATTCCTAATTGCTTACATAGACTTTCATATATTTCTGGTTCTTTTGAGGCAAATAAATCCCCCATTGAACGATCCATTAATATTTCGTGACGTTTGTTATTGATCACACAACGTTGTTCTTCTATAATATCCGTATATTTATTTAACGTTTTTCGAATTTCAAAATTTTCTCCATCTATCCTTCGCTGTATATGTTCTATATTTTGAATCATCTTTGAACTTTCTATGGGTACATCTCGTTTCAATGTGTCAAATAGACAAGTCATTAGATTCCTCTACACTACTAGTCCCAATTAGAATAGGGCGGCCTGTAAGATAAACGGATTTAATCTCCTGTACCAAAGCTGTTTGTTTCGCTTCCTTATGTGTAAACACCTTGTATGGGTAATCAATTCTTAAACTTGTTTTATGAGGGCGGATGGTAACCACGTCTAAATTATAGATATCTCTAAATTCATTCATGGATGATTTAGCCGTTGCAGTCATTCCACTTATCTTCGGATATAGATTTAAATAATTGAACAAAGTGATCGAACCTAAGATTCTTCCACTTGAATGATTTGCTAATCCTTCCTTTGCCTCTACTGCAGCCTGCAATCCATCTGGCCAATGGCGCTTGTCTGCAACCCTTCCAGTGAGTTCATCAATTAACTCAACTCTGTCTTCTCGAACAATGTAATGTACATCCTGTTTTAATAAAACTTCAGCGTGAAGGGCAGAGTGGAGTGAAGTCAAAGTATTGACGTTTTCATTTCCATATAAATTTCCACAGCATAGTAATTGTTCAACTTTTTTCATCCCTATTTCCGTTAAATACACATTTCGTTGATCTTCGTCAGTATCATAGTCCAATCCATGTTGTAAATTTCTTGCGATTTGAGCCATTTGTCTCTGATCTTTCTGTAAAGCAGCTTTCTTGTCTGCGATGACAAGAGGAATTCTAGCTTCATCAATAAGAATAGAGTCTGCTTCGTCTACTAGTGCAAAATGAAAAGGACGATGTACTAACAAACTTTTGTCATACGATATGGAATCTTTCAAGTAATCAAACCCTGCCTCTTTAGCAGTCACATAAGTAATATCAGCAGCATACGCTTCTTTTCTAGTTTCGTTATCCATTCCTTCTTTAATAAAACCAACTGATAAACCTAAATAGTGATAAATAACACCCATCCATTCAGCATCTCTTGTGGCTAAATAGTCATTAAAGGTTAAAATGTGCACGCCTTTTCCATGCAATGCGTTTAAATAAGCTGGTAGAACAGCTGCAAGCGTTTTCCCTTCTCCAGTTTGCATTTCAATTATTTTTCCTTCATGCAGAGCAATCCCTGCTATGAGCTGTTCATCAAAAAGTTGAAATCCTAATACTCGTTTTACTGTTTCGTAAACTAATGAATAGGCTTCGACTAATAGTTCTTCCAAAGGTATACCGTTTTTCGCTTGTTGCATTAATGTTAAAGATCGTTGTTTTATTTGATATTTATCCAAGGGTTCAAATCGTGATGTTTTAATCTTATTTATCTTTTCATCATATTTTTTAAGTTTATGTTTATGGTAAGCAAAAGTAATTTTTTCTAAAACAGAATTTTTATTTTTACCCATACTAAAAAAACCTCCTAAATTTGTAACAGCTTTTAGAATAGTTAATTCACTTTTATCAGTTTCAGGTTTATAGCCTTTAATTTCCCTTAAAGAAGAGGGAGTCTTATAGCATGAGAACGTGATAAAAGAGAAGTATTGCTTAGTGCTGTTTGTCGTGATTAAACAGTTGTATACTGTTTTTCACAGAAGGTTTTCAGGTTCTTTATACAATTGATATTTCTTTACAATCATTTTATTATTGGAGCTTAACATGTTTAAGGATTGGACAAGGTGGTTTGAGACCATAATGAAATGGATCCATACTTGAAAATATACATACTCCAATCTTTCAGTCATCTTTTCCATTAATAAAATAAACAAACGGGAACTCTATATCGCAAAGCTCTTATCAAACGTTCAGAAGAACACGATGATATCATACTAATACTAAACATTAAAATGATTAGAGCAATTAGTAAGTTCATATTCTTCCTCCTTAAATGGATTGATGTCAAATTATATTCATCATAAGCGGATGGTTCCAATTTGGAAAATTCCGATGACCTAGTACAGCTAATTAAATGCTAAAGTATTAGATCACGAAAAAATTAATAACCACAAAAAACAAATATATTTGATAGTATAACATAACTTAACTAATACAATACAGATATGGGTATATTCCCCTCATTCAATTTTTGCTCTTCTTGTTAATCTATTTATTTAAGGTTTTCTCAGTAATAATTACTGTTTCGTTGATATTCAACTCTCTTTAAATGCAGTAGCTTCCTTCATTGGTACAACGTGCAAGCCCTCGTCTTGCTGCCACTCTGCAAAAAAGATCTCTTTTACACTGTTTTGGTTTATTTTTTTGAGTTCATCTTGCAACCAGTTTTCATCAAATCCAGTGGCTTTTAGGTTGTCTATCAATGGTTCCCCATCAATAATAAAGGTGACAGGCAAATATGATGGGCGGGGATGCATGTCTAGGTCTTGCTGAGTAGTAGTAGCATATAATGATTTCTTAAGTACTGAAAGTGTTCCATTTGCCTCTAATAAGGCATACTCCACTTCATGTACTGAAAAAACGTCTTTTTGGCGCAATAAGGTTTGAAGCTGATTGATGCTCATTTTGTTTTTTTTTAGTTCGTTTCGATCAACGATACCATTACGTATTACAATAGAAGGATTCCCTTCAAGAAATCCCCGCAGCTTCAAAAATTTCAATTCTAACATTTCTGCTATGTACATTAATAAACCCCACACAAATACAGCAAATAAAATATAGCCAAAACCAATATCCTCATCGTAAATGGCGTTCCCGACAAGTTCACCAAGAACTAAGGCAGATATGAACTCAAATGGAGTGACTTGGTTTATTGAGGTTTTCCCTAAAATTTTGGTCATTAAAAAAAGGAGGAGAAATCCAATGAATAACTCCACAGTAATATCAACAAAATTCATAAAACCCTCATTCTTTCGATCTGTCTTCTCGTTACTTCTGTTCCTAATTCGTGTATTTTCTTATAAATGCCGGACAAAACTGCATCATAGTCGTCATTTTCTTGATCATTATGATAGGCTAGCGCGGGAATAAACGATCTTATAAATGTGGCGTTCTCAGCATCTTCTCTAAAATTAAAAAGCTCTTCAAGCTCTGTTAACTCTTTATTCGATGCATAGATTTCAAACTCATATGAATCCGCTGTTTGATCTTCTAATATGGCACCAGATTGCACTGAAACATAATATTTTTTCCTTTCCATCATGATAGCTCCCCTCAAATATTATTGAAATACATAAATATAAAAGAAATAAGCACCAATGAACATCAAGATACCTATGAACACATAACTTAGCAAAACAGGGTTGAATATAATGGGATGTTTTGTAGATGATTCACTATCTTCTTCTCTTCTTTGTTCTTGAGCTAGTCTAAATGTATAAATTAAAGCTCCGATAGTGATAATTACGATGAGAATCAGCCCAATATTAATGTAATTGCTGTACATGGCATTCATTTTGTTTACCTCCTTTTTACCCTTATAGGCTTTCCCTTTTTAAGGTTTTTTATAAAATAATTGTGCTAAAGTTTGGAATGTAAAACTAATCCATTTTAAGTGCGTATAAACTTAATGATTATGCTTATTTTTAGGAGGTTTTATGGATTGATGAAGAAAAGATATTTGTTATTAACCTATTGTACTCTTATCTTGATCGTCATTTTTACAGGATGTTCTGAAGAAGTAAACAAGGGTGAGCAAGAAAGTCCCACGTTTGCTATTCCAGTTGAATTTAATGATGGTATCAAAGGTGAATATGTGCTGATCGGAGAAGAAGGAAAAATTGGATTTCAAGTTGGGGGTGGTATTGGAGAAGAAATAGAAGCAAATCCTGTTATTCAAGGTAAGGGAAATAAATACATGTGGTATATTTGGGAACAAGAAGACTTTAAAGGAACATTTAAAATTGTTGGTACGCATGAAAATGGAGAGGAGCATAAAATTTTAACCAAAAACGCAGGAACTGCCAGTGAAGAACAAGTGTGGGAATATTCATTTGATCGTATTTCGAGCAATAATAATTTCATACAATTTCCATCAAGTATGGAATTTCCCATAGCAGGTTTATGGAAGTTAGAGGTATTTATGGAAGAGAAACTATTTTCAGAAATTTTTGTGTTTGTAGAATCTGAATAGAGTTAATATTTCATGGTATATGTTATATATAAAAGAGCTAGAAAGTTTGAATTCCTAGCTCTTCTGTGATTGTTCATTTCATAACATAAATTGCGGAAATGAACTCGTCAATTACTCATCTATATTTTTATAAACTGGCGTAACATAGTCATCAAAATAATCAAAATAATCCAACCACGCTTCTAAAACTTCTTCCTCAGTCATTCCAAAAAACTTATTTGCAGCTTCATCTTTTTCACCTTGTGTAATAGTAGCCGATGCTTTGAAATGATCACTGATATATTCCATATAATCATAAATCGTTTCATATCCATACTCTTCTACCAAAAACCAATAAAATGAAAAATAAGCATTGTAATCATTACTACTGTAATCATATAAGTCGTCAAAAGAGTCTAAAGGAGCATCGTCATTCAGCCATAATTCAATACCATAAAGTCCAATTTCATTTTCATCATAACCTTCAAAGGTAGTTTCTGTTCTTAAAGTCGTAGTTTCAGCAAAGTTTTGATAGTTTTCTGATTCGTCATAATCATAGAAAAAATAAGATCCATACTCTGCCCCACCTTCAAACAACCAATTCAAGTCTGATGCATCCCAATAGTTTTCAAAAATCGGCATATTGTCAACTTCATAAAATTCATATTGAAGATCAAAATAATGGACTAATTCGTGTGTTAAATCTACTCTAAAGTCTCCAAATTCAGCTAGTTTAGATCCATTGATTAAAATTTCGCTATATCGATCATCCCAATTGCTAAATGAACCCCATTCATCTGTAGGCAGTAAATCAGAATCATCTGTATAGAAAAATATATCAAGTGTCTTTTTTGAATCTAAATGAGGTGCGATATCTTTATATTGGGAAATAGACTCAATCATATCTCCCACTTCACTATAGGCAAATCCTTCTCCAAATTTTTCGATATAATCATCCGTTACATAAACATCAACTGGATTGCCTTCATCAAAATTAAATTGAAAATGATTTAAATCTCGTATTAATTCATAATTTATAATAAGGGCTCTTACACTTGCCTTTCCTAACTCTATCATTTCGGGACCTTCAACATCTTTAATTAGCTTAGGAGATAGGGGAGTATCAGTTGATTCTGTGGTTTCACTTTGACCCTCTCCAGCATTCCCGATCAATATCGCCTTGGATTCAGCATCCCATTCTACTTCATAATCAAGCGCTTCTGAAACATATCTCAATGGGACATATGTTGTACCGTTATAAATAAATGGTTCTTGTTCTGGCATACTAGATTCATTATTTATCTTTATATCTTTTATACTATAAAATACTTCTATTAAATTACTCCCACTAGCGTACACGCCAATAGAACCAAAAAGCAAAGCCCCAAGTACAAATCCTGTTATAAATTTAAACTTCATTCAAACACCCTTTCTATCATTTAAATAATATAGGAAATAAATTCATACCTTAAAATAACAAAAACTCCTATCGGAGTCTCTCGGAGATGTCGTCGAATCCTTCATTAGAGGTAGTTTTTGTTCAAACTTAGAATTTGAGAATTTTATAAATTCTTAAGTTATAAAGAAAACCGTCCAAAAACATAGGACGATCCTTTGATGTGCAAACCCAAATTTTAACGCCTTATTCAAGAAATAGGTATTGGTCAATAAAAATCACTAATAAACTTATTCCAATATGTAAGCCAGTGCATCTACAGCTTGATCTAATGTCTCTACTACAACCTGTGATTTATTGGATAATTCCTTTAAAGCATGATGGAATTCTTCAGGTCTCACTAAAATAACCGGCTTGCCTAATTGAATTGCTGTTGCAGCGTCCATCGCCGTGTTCCACTGTCTATATTTTGTTCCAAATAATGCAACAACTACATCTGCTTTATTCATTAATACAGACGTTCTTAAATTATTCAGTTCTGAAGCCGCTTCATCTCGATAAATGGCATTAGGCTGTGTTCCTTTAATCAACTCACCTATTTCATCAGAACGATCATGATTTTCCTGCGGTCCTACTGTTTGGATAGAAAGTTTCTTTTCTTTGATTTTATTTCGAAACTGCTCTCTCCAATCATCATGAATTTGACCTGCTAAATATACGACTAATTCCATAATCAAATGCCTCCTTATAAAATACAAAAGTGATTGTTTGAACAAAAGTTGTTATCCTCGAAAATACAGCTAAATCTTGCTATATTGATCATCAAAAATGAAAACATATTGAATATCTTATTTATCACGTTCTACAAGATGTAAAGCTCCCTCTTCTTCAACGGGGTGGTTACATCTTGATCTCACAGAGTTTACATCCCTTCTAAAACTGCCACGTCCATGTGGTAAAAACAGGATCAGTGCATTCTGTACTAGTCTGAAAGCAAGATTCTCTTTAAAAAAATCTCCAATCATAGTATAACATAAGTAAAGGTCTTACCAATATTCAATGCCTTTTTATGGATTCTTCACTCCAGTAAAGGATTTGATCCACATTTGTCGAAATAGGTAGAGAGGATCATGAAAGGAGATTTCATCATGGCTTTTGAAATTCGTCCATATCCAGAGTGGTCTTGGTCGCAATCACGCGATCAAATCTTTAAGGATTGCCAAAGAAAATATTACTACCATTATTACGGTTCTCACAACGGATGGTTAAGAGATGCCTCTGAAGATCAACGGACTATGTATCGGTTAAAACAAATTACAAATTTATATATGATTTTAGGGGATGGCATTCATTTGATGGCAGAAGCCTCACTGAAACAATGGCAGCTTGAAAAATCCCTGCCCGATCAAAAGGAAATTACTGAGGATGTTCGTTTTCATCTCAATCAAGCTTATAAGGATTCTCAAGATATCATGCGTTGGAAGGTTGCACCCAAAAAGCTGAAAATGCTGCATGAACTTTATTACGGTGATGAACTTCCTCCAAAACGAGTGGCACAAATCAAAGAGCGCCTTAACCTTTGCATAACTCATTATTTTGAAAGTGAAACTGTTCAGGATATGATGAACTGCGATGAAATTGAAATCAAGGAAATTGAGGAATTAAACACATTTTTCATCCAAGATCAAAAGATTTATGTTAAATTAGATTTACTATATAAAAAACAGGATAAATGGATCATTGCGGACTGGAAAACAGGAAACGAATCAGAGCAAAATGACAACCAACTTCTCCTGTATGCATTATTTTTACATGATAAATACAATGTTCCTTTTGAACAGATGGAGATTCGGTTAGAATACTTATTATCTGGACAAAGCAAAACAATCTCCATTGATGAAGATGAATTAAACCAGCTTAAAGTTGATATAGTAGAAAGTATGGATCAGATGAAACAGCTGTTAGAGGACGCTGCAATAAACAAACCTAAGCCTATGTCCAGCTTCCCGACTAATCCAAGCAAACTAAATTGCTGGGGATGCAACTATAGAGAATGTTGTGAAGAAATAACGCTTCAAAAGCGGGAAGCATAAATGGAGATATCTAGTTTGCTCACATAGAAGTGATCACTTATGATCGGCTTATACTATAATAAACCGTTGTACCAAACCGTAGGCGAATACAACACCTGCGGTTTCTTTTCATGAAAACAATATTTTTTATATAAACAAGGAGGACAGGACATCATGGAAACTTTACAGATCCAAGATATCATTCATGCTAGTCGGGTGCTCAATCCCGTCATCGAAACTACCCCGCTGCAATACAATGAGCTTTTATCTCAACTGTATGATTGCAACGTATATTTAAAACGTGAAGACTTACAGGTTGTACGTTCTTTTAAAATTAGAGGGGCTTATCTAGCAATACAAAGCTTATCTGAAGAAGCTCGCGATCGAGGCGTTGTATGCGCCAGTGCTGGAAATCATGCGCAAGGAGTAGCCTATTCCTGCAACCGATTAGGGATTCAAGGAAAAATCTTCATGCCATCAACAACACCCAAGCAAAAAATTTCCCAGGTTAAGTTGTTTGGAAAAGAATATGTTGAGGTTATTATGACAGGAGATACATATGATGATGCTTATTCAACAGCTATGCAGTATTGCAACGAACATGACATGGCCTTTATCCATCCCTTTGATGATCCATTAACTGTTACCGGGCAAGGAACGATTGGTATGGAAATTATGAATCAAACGTCAGAAAATATTGATTATGTGTTTGTAACCATTGGCGGAGGGGGATTAGCTGCAGGAACAGGAAGTTACATCAAAAGTGTGAGTCCTGACACAAAGCTTATTGGAGTTGAACCTGAAGGGGCTCCTGCAATGAAACAATCCATCGAGCAGAATCAGGTAGTCACTCTTGAAAATATTAATAAATTCGTAGACGGTGCTGCAGTACAAAAAGTGGGTGAGCTGACCTTTGAAATGTGCAAAAAACTCCTTGATGATATTGTATTAGTGCCGGAGGGAAAAGCATGCACAACTATTTTACAAATGTACAACAATAATGCCATTGTTATTGAACCAGCAGGAGCACTGCCGATCACAGCTTTAGATTTTTATAAAGACGAAATAAAAGGGAAAAATATAGTCTGTATCATTAGTGGTGGAAACAACGACATTGACCGTATGCAGGATATTAAGGAAAGATCTTTAATTTACGAGGGTTTAAGGCATTATTTCATTATCAACTTCCCTCAAAGATCTGGTGCTTTAAGAGAATTCTTAGATGATGTATTAGGTAAAGACGATGATATTATTCAATTTGAATATACAAAAAAAAATAATCGCGAAAATGGTCCTGCACTGGTAGGAATCGAGTTAAAACATAGGGAAGACTATGATGCACTCATTGAACGTTTAGCTAAAAAAGATTTTAAATACATTGAGATTAATAAGGATGAGAAATTGTTTAATTTGTTGATTTGATCTATAGAGAAACTGAAGATATGAAATGACCTTTGGAAATATTATATCCATTACATGAATCCAAAGAGAAAAAACCGTCCTTGCATAAGAAATTGCAAGGACGGTTTCATATTTCTAAAATAACATTACAATTAGTTCATAAATCCTACAAACTGTAAGAAACGTGCTATCATGACTGCAACTTCTGCTCTCGTTGCATTTGCTGAAGGTTCAATCGTATTTTCCGTTTTCCCTCCAATAATACCTGCTTGCGTCATAACTTCTAGTTCATCTTTTGCCCAATCACTCACTGCGTCATAATCGGCAAATTGATTTTTTGCAACTAAGTTTTCGTTCAGCTTCGATTTATCATATTGAACCAATTCCATTGCTCTATAGATCATTGCAGCAGCTTGTTCACGTGTAATCAAATCATTTGGTTTAAAGGTGTTATCTTCGTAACCTAAGATGATTCCTGCTTCTACTGCCGCATTTAATTCATCTACAAACCATTCGTTTCCTTCAACATCTATAAAGGTACTAGAGTAATCATTATTTGATTTTAAATCCAAGCTTCTAACCAGCATAGCTGCCAATTGAGCACGGGTAGTGACATCATTTGGTGCAAACTCAGTTTCACTTACCCCATTCACAATATATTTACTCGCCAGTTTTTCAACTGTCGTCTTATACCAACCCTCGCTATCTTCGAAGGATACTTTATTTTCAACAATTACATATTTACTATTGGAGTTACTTTTTATAATCGCTTCGTTTCCGTCAAATATCGTTGGAATTGGAGAGAATGTTCCGTCTTCATTTAATCGAACTGCAATGGAACGAATAGGGTCAAATCTCTTCTCCCCAACAATCACGCGCTCCACATATTGACCAAATTGTTCAACTTCTAAAGTTTCGTCTCCTGAAGTGACTTCAAAATGAAAATCGTATACATCGGATTCTAAATCTAACTCATTTTGATCCTCAGTTAGTTCAGTATCCTTTACCTTGTTGATCTGAATTGAAACTTTTAATTCATCTGCAGATACACCTAGTTTCTCAGATATATCTTTTAGATCAATCTCTTCTATTGGTAAGCGGTATGCTGCTTCGTCCATCACGATCTCAATCACTGTTTCATCATTTTTATCAGTTACAGAATCGATAATGTCAGAGCTAAGCTCAATATCCAATCCATCCGTTTCAACATTAGATAAATCTATTACAAGCTGCTCCACTTCGTCCACATCATCTAATGCTTCGTTGATGGTTTGTTCGTCTAATTCAAACTTGGTTTTCGTTGATCCATCGGCTTGCTCTTCTGTTTTTGCATCTTTTGAAGCATCTACTTCTACACTCTTAGGGTCATCTGACTCTTCTTCAGATTCTTCTTGTTCAGTTGACTCGGTTTCTTCGTCGTCAGCTGGAGGGGGGGCTGAGCCTCCACCGCTAGGGGAGTCGCCACCGCCGCTTGGAGATCCGCCGCCTGAGGTTCCGCCGTCAGAACCTCCGTTTTCTGGCTCGTTGTCTTCGTCATTGTCTTCTGTATCAAGTTGAAACCAAGCTGATTCTATTAATGGTTCATGACCTGGAACATGAATCGTTACATTATATTCATAATTTCCAGAAGGTAAAGAATCATAAGGAATTTCATAAAAAACTCCATTTGGATTTTCAAAGTTTAGTTCATCTGTAAATACAATTTCTTTATTTGCATTTTTGACTTCTATTAAGGAAGTGATAGCAGACTCACCATTATGCTTATGAACTACATTTTGAAGGTTTAATTGCCCACCTCTTATTTTATGTTCAATCTTCACTTTATCAGATAAGTTAGCAAAATATAGTCCAATTTCAGTTAAATCTGTTGAATACAACTGAGTATCTTCTACAATATCTATGCGTTTATACCATTCCCAATAATATTCCTCTTGACGTTCAACAATGCTAAACCTAACATAATCAGGTGTCATCAAGATTATATTTTCATTTGAAAAAGTAATCTCTGACGATACATGGTTATCCACATTCAAGAATTTAATATCTAATGGCTGATCATTTCTATAAAAAGATACTTCAACAGCTTCTTCTAATTCATGATCAAAAGTAATAATTGGAGTTTGAAGCTCATTCATATTAATTTCTTTGGAAAGCATGACTCTTCTATAATTATCCTCTTCAATCTCTTTTAGAGCTAAGTATCTCAATTCAACATTAAAAATATCTGAAGGCAGCCACAATGTAGCCCCAGAATCATTTATTTGTGTAGTAAATAAAAAAACTTGATCTGGAAAAAATGTAATTTTATCATTCATAAGTTCATCGAGAGATTCAATTTGTAGTTCAGTTAATTCTGTTTCGCCTACCGTAATTTCGGTTAAACCTAAAACTTCATCTCTAGTTAATTTAGCTCGATATAAATATACAATAATATCATCATCATTTTTTAATTCGAATGCCATTTGTAACCAATTTTCATCAGTATCTATTAATTCGGCACGAATATCATTAAATTCATCAAAAGATCGAAATTCAGTTCTTATTAATTGATCCTCATAACTGCTATATAACATTCCTGATTTTAAAAATACCTCATACTGCTCAAACCCATTCGGTAAATTAATTTCAATTGCCTCTACTTCATCATTATCTATTGTAAATTCAACTGATTGTTGCATTAATTGCCCACCAAAATCAACCTCTACATCGTATATATAATTACCAGGTGAAAGCTCTATATCGTCAATGAATAAATGACTACGCCACTCTTCTTTAACTTCAACTAATTCATTTGTATCTTTGTTTTGCAAGGTAAATGAATGTGATATATTTTGCGAATCTGCCCAATCGAGTTCAAAATCTCCACTCTGTAAAATATTTTTTAGTAGTAGTGTTTGTTTTGAATAGTTGTAATTCACATCTACTTCCAGATTGATATCATTTGAAAAAGATAGTTCTGTCTGGGATTGAAAATCAATGAAATCAGTAGACCATAAGTTTTGATCAAGCTCCACGGCTACAAATCTTACTCCTGGTGTTATGGATACTCTATCAACATTTCTAAAAGTACCTCCTGATCTACCGTAATCAATAATGTGAATATAGGGAAAATCTCTATCAAATACTACATCTACTAGATTATCTATTTCTTCATCAAATGTAATTGTAGTGTTTGAACCAATATTTCGATTATTAATTTCTTTTACTATATAAAATGCATCAGAAATCTCATTTGAGTCATCATTACCTTCATATTTAACTAAAAAATTGTCTAGATCAGATGGCAACCATAATTCTACTTTTGATTCGTTGTTAAAATCGTAATTATCAACAACAACTGTATATTCATCCGAGTCTAAAACAACTACGCTTATTAATTCATTGTTGAAATCAGGATTCATTTGAATCTGAAGTTGATTCACCTCATCTCTTGACACATTGACATTATTCAAAATTTTAATTTCATTACCTTTTAACTTTTCACGAAATAAATAATTGATCTTATTTCCTTCATTGTTTTTTAACTTAATAGTAATATTTAAAATATAGTTTGTATCATCATTTAAACCAGTTTTTAAATTTGAAAACTCTTCTATAGACCAAAACACATTATCTTGTTCACTATCTAGCAAATTAATTTCACCAGAAAAATGATAAATCTCATAACCTTCTGGGACTTGAATCTCAAACCCCTCAACTATATCCTCCTCAGCTTGTACATGAACCAAAGGAACTACAGAAGAAAAAATAAGCAAAAAAGATAATAAAGGCAATAATATGTACCTATTGCTAATCGTTCTCATGCTGTCAACCAACCCCATCTTCTTTTTTTTGTAATTTCGTATATATTTTACTATAAATACATCATTTAATTAACTTGTGCATAATGCCAATCTATCCTTATTTCTCCTTCTTTTGTTTAAAAGGCAGTATTAAATAATACCCAAAAGGTTTACATTGTTCTCTCCTTTTTCCTTCACGTAAATTTGTTAAAGCCGCATTAATTTCACCACCGAGAATAATCGTAATGTTAATCAGATACATCCAAATGAGTAAGGCGATTACCCCACCGATACTTCCATACGTTTTTGCAAAGTTGCCAAAATTATTGATGTAAATAGAAAATAACAATGAGACCACAATTAAACCTGTGGTTGTAAAAATAGCCCCTGGAAAAACCTCTTTATATTTAAGTTTTCGATTCGGTGCACTGTGATACAAAAAGACAAAAACAAAAAAGATCACCACTAAAGGAATCAAGTATTGCATCATTCCCCATACCGTGCCAAAATATTGTGGCAGCTCAAAAAAGCTGAACACTTGCCTCCCTATAACCTCTCCAAATACAAGCATAATAAATAAAACCAAGAGCACCAACGCAAGATACAATGTATACAAGATGGAGATGCCTCTTACTACAACATAATGCCGATTTTCTGCTTCATCATAAGCTTTATTAATTCCACGAATGATCGCCATCACCCCTCTAGAGGCTGTCCAAATGGTGGCGATCATTCCTAAAGAAAGTAAGGTCTCACTTCGACTGGATACAGTCTCTGTGATTAAGTTTAAAATCATTTGATCTGTATTTTCGGGTAGTATCCCTGTAATTTCATCCAAAACATCCTGTCTTGAGATCGTAGTGTATGAAAGCAAAGTGATAAGAAAAATAAGAAAAGGAAAAAACGATAAAATCTGATAGTAGGTTAATTGAGCTGCGATGGCATTGACTTCATCGTCTTGAACTCTGCATATCATTTCGTTGAAGAAGGGTTTGATTTTCATGTTGGTCACTCCGGATTTATTTGTAGAAGTTAATTTACAAGTTTGAAAATTTAGTTTTCTTTTCTAAATTTATTGTCATATATTGGAAATTCGATTCAGATATATGTTAGAGCTATTAAATCAAGCCCATTTGTTAGTATGTGGAATTTTTAAAAGGTCTATAACGAAATGTGCGAATAAAATATGATTAATTTAGGTAACTATAATTTTGTCTTTTTGAAGCTTTCTTCTTATTTAAGACTGCCCCTATAATCGTTGCACCTGTTTGTTCAAGTAACTCCTTAGCTTTCTTTACCTGACTTTTATCGGTTTTTCCACTTCTCACGACGAGTAAGGCACCACCACATAAATTAGAAACAATTTGTGCATCTGTAACCGCTAATACTGGTGATGTATCAATCAAAACGATATCAAATTTTTGAAGTGCTTCTTCCATAAAATTCTTCATGTTTTGTGAACCAAGTAATTCAGCTGGGTTGCTTGGAATAGGTCCACATGGAACAATAGATAAATTGTCTACCCCTGTCCCATAAATAATATCTTCGATAGAGGAATAAAAACCAGCTAAATAGTTAGTTAATCCATTTAACTCGGAAATCTTAAATATATTGTGCAATACTGGTTTGCGAAGATCTGCATCAACAATAAGCACACTTTTTCCTTGCTGAGAAAAGGAGATTGCTAAATTAGCCACCGTAGTAGATTTCCCCTCATTTGGAATAGATGATGTTACAACAATTGATTTCTTTGACTGCTCATTAAAATTGAACTGGATATTTGTCCTTATGGATCGATATTGCTCAGATACAATTATTTTTGGTTTGAAAAAAGTTACCATACTGCGCAATCTATTTTTCTCCCTTTTATTTTCACGATTCAAGCGTAATCCCCCTCTCATTTCCCACTTCTATATTTTTCTTTTTTGATGTTTTTTTCTCTTTTAATTTCCCAATTTTATTCACCGTGCCTAGCACCTGTAGATCTAAATGATCAATATCTTGCTCTGTTTTAACTGAATTATCAAAAAATTCTATCAAAAATATAAGTACAAGAGACACTAAAATTGCTGCTGCAATTGAAAGGGCTATATTTAGAATAGGATTAGGACTTACAGGAGAACTTGACTCTTTGGCTTCGGCTAATATGGTTACATTATCAACATTCATTAAATCAACCATATTTTCCTTAAAAACTTGCGCAATTGTATTAGTAAGTTTCGCTGCCATATTACTGTCTTCATCAAGTACCTCGATGGTAAATACTTGTGATTGACTAGCAGTCTCTAAAGTAATTAAACTATTTAAATATCCAGTAGAGTATTCTATCTCTAAACGCTCCACTACTTGTTCTAATATAAACGGACTTTTAATGATATCTCTATACGTGCTTATTAAATCTAAACTAAATCTAATGTCACTTGAATTAAAGGGCTGTAAATCAGAATTTGTAGGTGCCACCAAGATCTGCGCTGAAGATTTATAAGTAGGTGTTAAAACATAGTAGCTAATTAATCCACTGATCAAAGCAGCCACTAAAGTAATGCTAATGATAATCCATAATTTTTTTATAATGATTTGAAGTATTTGTTTTAAATCAATTTCTTCTTCCATATTTTCCTCCTAGGATATTTTTCTATCAAGAAAGATTTATTCTCTATATAAAACTATCTTCATGTCCAGAAACAGCTAAATTATACATTTTGTACTTACTATAACGTGAAGGAAAGTTATGCTCCATATTCTCACCTATGCAAATTCTCACTGGATGCATTGTAAATTGTCCAATTGCAACCTTTTCAACCAATCTGTTATTAAAGTAAATACTAAAGAATCCATTTTCTTCCCATTCAAATATTACTTCTCTTTTACGCTTTGCTTTAAAGCGATTTGTGCTTATTATAATATTGTTACTTTTTCCATCTGTTGATAACCATGTCTTCAACCTTCTCTCACTTACGTTATAAAAACAAAGGAAAAAATTATCTTCTAAACTATCATGAATATTTTGATCCCGAATCATAAGAAAATATATATAGTTGGAATGAGCTAAACCTCTCATCGTTTTCGTATCTATTGTAAATTTAATAGCACCGTTTCTTTTATCTAATTGAATATAGTCAATCGCCTTTCGATTAGGATTATCTATAGTGACACTTTCGAATTCATCTATATTGTATAGTGTTCCATTAAATGGTTTAGCTTGTTGGAAGAAACTAAATAGTTCAACCACCTTATCTAATTGCAGCATACAATAAGTATATAACCGTCGTAAAAATCTTAAATGCTTTCTCATCTTTACATCAACAACCTTTTATTTATTCATACTTTCTCTTTGATCATGATTCGCTCCATAATAGCAAGAAGTGAAGTACTCAAAGATTCGTTCTGCAATGCAAACTCCAATGTAGTTTCAATAAATCCTAATTGATCCCCAACATCATAACGCTTCCCATCAAAATCATATGCAAATACTCGCTGTATTTCATTTAATTTTTGTATTGCATCTGTAAGCTGTATCTCCCCTCCTGCACCAATCATTTGATCATCTAAAAACATAAAAATTTGTGGAGTCAAGATATATCTTCCCATAATAGCTAGCCTAGAAGGTTCCGTACCTAATTTTGGTTTCTCAACAAAATTTCTCACTTGGTAACGTCGACCATTTTGAGAGATTGGATCAATAATTCCATAACGTTCAGTTTCTTCTTCTTGAACTTGCTGAACACCAATAATAGAGGTCTGAGTTTCTTCATATTCATCCATCAACTGGCGTAAGCAGGGAGTATCAGCTTGTACGATATCATCCCCTAACAACACTGCGAAAGGCTCATCCCCAATAAATTTTCTTGCACTCCAAACAGCATGACCTAAACCTTTAGGTTCTTTTTGCCTAATGTAATGAATATTAGCCATATTGGAGGAGAATTGTACCTTTTCTAGCAACTCTAGCTTCCCTCTTTTTAAAAGATTCTGTTCCAGCGCAAAAGCATTGTCAAAATGATCTTCAATCGCACGTTTACCCTTGCCTGTCACAATGATAATATCTTCAATACCAGAAGCTACGGCTTCTTCAACAATGTATTGAATTGTTGGTTTATCTACAATAGGTAGCATTTCTTTAGGCATAGCCTTTGTTGCTGGCAAAAATCGGGTTCCTAAACCAGCTGCAGGTATAATTGCTTTTTTCACTTTTTTTTTCATGTATTCTCTTTCCCTTGTTTTTAATTTAATAGATATAAAATTCTATGTGAGAGTCTATAAGAATATTCCAACATTTTTTTGAAATAGATTTTAAAAACATTACTAGTATCACTTCAGAAAACTCCTATCGGAGTCTCTCGTAAATGTTGTAAAATTCTTCATGTAAAAGATTGTTCAAAATTTGTTATAAAATAAGGCAAGTTTCTCTTAAATGACGTAGAGAATATTTAAACTCAAAAAAATGATCCTCTAGATTTAAGAAGACCATTTATTATATGTAATTCATATTTATTTAAATACTATTTATGATTCGTATAACCCTTTTTCCGATTGCAGGCGATAATTTAAAACCTCCTCCACTCCACCCAGCTGCTAATATCAGACCATCCATACCTGGTACGGCTTCTATTATTCCTTTTTCATGTGGTGTATATCCATCAAAACTTAATCTCCCTCCTGAAAACATGGATTGATCCATCCAGTCAAAACGTTGCTCAGCTATCTCTTTCACTCTTTTTGTTTCATTAAAATGGATAGCTTTTGACTCATCAGGATTGATGTCCCATTCATTCATGGGATAACCAATTAATTGCAGTCCACCTTGCTCTGGTTTACTGTATAAGTCAGTTACATTATCAATAAAAGCTGGAGGGGTGGAGCTAGATTCAGGTCTTTTAAAATATTGAATTTGAATGTGTTTACTTCGAATACTATAATCTAACCCCAGTTGTTTTACAAACTTATCACTCCAAGCACCCGCTGCTAAAATAACGACGTCTGCTTGAATAAAACCAATAGATGTATCAATTCCTACTATTTTTTTATTCGTATGCATAATTTCATTTACTTCAATACCTTCTAGAGCCATGGCTCCTAAGGATCTCCCCTTTTGAATCCAAGCTCTCGTTGTAAGTAAAGGATCAGCATAACCACCATTTGGTTCATGTACTGCGGCACCAATACCATCCCATTTTAGAGAAGGAAATCGCTCTTTTCCTTCTTCAAACGATAAGAACTCTATATTACATCCTTGTTTCTTTAATTCTTCTACCTCATAAAATACTTTTTCCATTCTTGAAGAAGGAACTAGATTTAATAGTCCTGTTTTTATGTAACCACAGGAGCAATCAAACTCTTCATTAAAATTTACGAAAGTCTGAAAGCTATTTCGTGCTAATTCAGTTAAATAAGAGTCTGTATGATAGATCCTGATAAACCCGCCAGATTTAGAGGTTGAGCCACTTGCAAACTGATTTTTTTCTAATAAAGTTGAACTAGAGTATCCGTTTTTAGCCAATTGATATAAAATTGATGCCCCTACTACTCCCCCACCAATCACAACGATATTTCTTTTCATACTTTATTTACTCATTTCGTATTGTGCCAGCTGTTCTTTTATCGGAGTAAAGTAATTGAACCCTTCTTTATTTACTACCAATTCCCCTGACATTAAACTCGGCACATCTTCCCATTCCATTTGCTCTTTTAAACCTAAACTTTCCCATATATGTTTAGAAAACTGAGGCATGATTGGTGTGATTAAAATAGCTAACGTTTTAGCAGCTGTTAATTCAAGAGCTATGCTTGTTCTGAAATCATCGTACTGTGAAGATATTCCTTTATAGCAGGATTCAGCTATTCCAAATGCAGATGCTCTACGAACTAATTCCGAGCATTTTCTAGTAACCTCTTGAAGTGAAAAAACTGCAGGTTCATAAGATAACGATACTTCTTTCACAATGTTCTTCAACATTTCATAAAAAACACGATGTCGGTTTTGCCAGCCTCCGGTATGAGGTGTATTACCTTCAAAATCCACATTGACTTTATCTATTAGTTTTGAAATCCATCCTTGCCAGCAATGAATTAATTCATCATCCACTGTTTGTTCAAATTCATCAATGGAAAAGTTCTCTTGAACCGTTTCTGCTCTTTTATAGGATAGATAAAATCTCAGGACATCAGAAGGTACTTCCTTCAGTAAGTCTTGCCCCCAAATTGCATGCCCCCTACTCGTGGAAAATTTCAACTCTTCTAATCTTAAAAATTCATTGGTTACAAATGCAGTAGGCAAGTTTATTTCTTTATCAAACGCCATATATAAAGCCGGGAAAAGAAGTGCATGGAAATAACTATTATCAAATCCGAAGAATTGAATCACTTCAGCATTTTTATTTTTCCAATATTTTCTCCAATTTGTATCTATCTCATGATTTTTAACAAAATCATCTGTGGCTGCTATATAACCTGGACACATCTCAAACCATACGTATAAAGTTTGATCTTGGTATTGATCTAGTGGAACTGGAATCCCCCAATTCGAAGTATGTGTTACCCTTATATCAGGCAAACCTTGCTCCAGCATCTTTTCACAAAGTGCTCTATGATGAGACCTCATAGAGACATTTTTGATATATCCTTTTAACTCGTTTTCGTATTCGCTAAGAGGAAAATAAATATGTTTTGAATTTATCGTGGAAGGTGTTTTTTCACAATGCTTACAAACAGGTTGAATTAAATCTGCGCAATCATTTGGTTGACCACACTGTTCACACGCATTTCCATCACTATTTTCAAGGCAATGTGGACATTTACCTCTAACATTCGCTTCATGCAAATAAAGATCACAATTATCACAATATAAAGAAGGAGCTTCTTTTTCAAGCAGCTTTCCATTTTTATATAGTGTCATAAAAAAGTCTTGAATAAATTGAACATAATTTTCTGAATTATTTGGACGCAAACAATTCTCTACATTAATATTGTTTAATTTAAAAGTATCTTCTATGATATCTGCAAAATAATTAGATGTTTCTAAAGCTGATTTTCCTAATTGCTTTGCTTTTAAAGATACATAACTTTGATAATCATCCATATAGGTAATATAATGACTTTCCTTGTTTTTTAATTTTAGATAACGATTTAAAATATCTGCTCCAGTATATGGACCAGAAATATGGCCTAAATGTAAATCTCCATTCGGGGTAGGAGGAGAAGCAAAAATTAATGTCTGTTTTGATTCTTGTTTTTGTTTTAAACGAAACTCCTTTTCTAATAATTTAATATCTTCCCACCAAATACCTAGAAACACTAAGTCTTGATCACAAGAACTGTTTTTCAATGTGTGGACTTTAAACGCGGGTAAATAAATTACATCTCCACTTTCTACCTGTTGCTCATCATTATCAACGGAAATCATTCCTTCACCACGAATAATTACAAAAATTTCGCCTTCATGATGGTTATGAGGATCTGTAAAATGACTTGGTTTTACCACACCTAAAATTGATCCAAATGGTGGTTCTTGCAGGTTTTTCCATGGGGATAATCTTTTATAATATGTTCCTGTTACATTAGACAACTCTTTATTCTCTAACTTTTTCACTAACAATTAAAATTTCCTCCCATCCTTATTTTTGAGCAAAAGTGTAACCTTCATGTGTTTCCGTCTTGGATGCTCTGTTTGTAATATCCTCGATAATATCCCTCGCTCTAAATGGAATTGTGGAGAGAAGAGTATCACTTAAACCATGTGTCCTTTCATTGAAACCTTGTAAATAAATTGATGGAGAAAAACTCTCCTTTGTGAACACCCTATGATTTCTCTCCACCTTTAGACTTCCTTCTTCGTCTTTTTCTAGATACGTAAATATATTGTTAAGGACTGATGGGGTTTTTCTTTTATAACCTGTGGCTAAAAAATAGGCGTCTGCATTCAATTCCTCGTACTCATCTTCTCTATTTAAAAACCTGCCTCTAACACCAAGCTCAGTTTCTTCTAATGTCTTAAGTTCCATAAACGGTAATATTTCAAATCTTTGTTCGCCAGATACCTTTTGAAGATATGTTTTTTTATAAATTTCTTTAATCAAATCCAAATCTACTACAGAATAATTCGTATCTTGATAGTTTTTAATAAATGAGCTTCTTTCATCAACCGGCAAATCGTATACAAAATTTGTAATTTCATTATGAAAAATTTCATTTACAAAAGGACTATCATCAGATTGTTTAAATGCGAACTGCTTCATTACTGATTTTATCTTTGCATTTTTATAATGCTCAATTAGATAATTGAAAATTTCAGCAGCACTTTGACCAGATCCTACAACAACAAAATGATAGAATTGGTTTTGATCCGGAAAATTTGTTCTTAGTTTATGTAAAAATTGTTTTGTATGAATAATTTTATTGGATTTTAAATTAATGTGAGCAGGAGTATTAGGTATCCCACCTGTGGCTACAATCACATTTTTAGCTAACACTTCATTAATTGAACCATCCTTCAAATTTTCTACGACCACTTTTGCATATTTTATAGAAGACGTCCCATCAAGAAATTCTGGCTCTATAGATATAACTTTTGTTTGATACTGTACTTGATTAGAAAATTGTTCAGCTACCCAACAAAAATAATCATTGTACTCTATTCTAGTAGGATAAAAGTCTCTTAAATTAATAAAATCATTCAATCGATTTTTAACCTTTAAATAATTTAAAAAAGAATAATAACTCTGTGGATTTCTTAATGTTACTAAATCTTTAAGGAATGAGACTTGCAGCTGCATGTTTTCCATCAACATGTTTTCATGCCATGCAAAATTATTTTGTGTTTCAAAAAACAAACTAGAAAGTTCTAGCTCAGATTCCTCAATTGCAATAGCTAAGGCTAAGTTTGAAGGACCGAACCCTATGCCCACAACATCATAAACCTCAGTGTTTCCATTAAATTCCACACCTTTTTCTATCACTAACTTTCCTCCTCATACGTGTTCATATTATTGAATTGTATGTGATTTTTGGATATATATTCTGAACTATCCTATTTAATCTCCTCTACTATTTTATATGAAATATAATATTTGGATTCAACTCGTAGGAGTTCTTCAATTATTTAACATAGCCAATGGTTTTAATGACTCTTTACCATACAAAATCTCTTTTAACAACTCAATTCTTAATAAATTACAATTAAACCTACAATATTCACCTTCATCAAATACCCATTTTCCACCTACATGTACATATCGCCCTGGAACGCCATTTATATACATTTGACTTGGAGATATGGTTCCAAAACAGACTTGCATTTCATTAATTAAATATTCTCCGTCCATATCTTCAAAAATATCAAAAGACATCGTGGAGATGTTTAATCTTTCACACCATTCTTTTACTAAATTTAATATTTCTTTTGGGGGATCTGTCCAATCACCACGCGATCCAGAACCGCTTCTCAGCCCATTTTTTCCTTTGGCTTTTCTCAAACCAAAATATGATTCACCAATTTTAATAATTCTCCATTCCGTTTTCATTTGTAGAAATTCTTGAATATGAATATAACCTTGACTTCTTTCTGAATAAGGGTAAAAAGACCTTCTCATTTTTTTAAAATACATCCATAAAGGTTTTATGTAAGTTTTAATATACACATTAAAATCAGCTGGACTATGAAAACCTCTAAAAATATTACCTGTAAAAAATGATTTATAAATTTGAAAGATTAGATTTGATCTAGAATTTATTTTCTTTACACCCAGACTGCCACTTCCACCATCACTTTTGACCATCTTAGGAAATGTTTTTGTGCTTTTAGCATATTTTAGCGCTTCTTTTAGATTAAAAAATGTGTTTGATGGTACATGTGGAAGCTCGTTCAATTTATAAAAATCCAACATCATAATTTTTGATTCATAATATAAAATACTTTCTATATCTGGTACACATTTATTTTCAATTCTATCTTTTATTAAAAGGATTCTATTTAGGAACGTAGCTCTCCATAAACTTGTCTTTGTTGGTGGCCTTATAATGTATCCATCACAATCCGCCTTTTCAAATTGCTGAATCCAATCATGGGAAAAAATACCTATAATTTCGTACTGAACATCCAGCTCTTTACAAGCCTCTACTATAGATCTCTCATAGCCCTCAGGAGTTGCAAAAATACCAATTTTCACTTTTATCACCTCTCTCATATAAATACATCTTCTTAATCACTAACACTTCATCATGACTCTGGTAATTTCCTAGAAGTAGTATTAGAACATTTCGAGGGAATTAAAATAATAAAATATTTTATGTTAATCACAATTAGATTATGCTGATATTTTAATATACTGTGTAAATTCTCTTGTGATATATATACATGTAAGTTAAAATCTTAATTTTGAATGTTCTGAATTATTATCGAAGTACTTATCATTCATCCTGCTCACTTACATCACAAGCTATTAATGCAAGAAGTATCCAAATCAATGTATTTCTAATGCCATTATGAGTTAGTCCATAAATCATAATTCCGACAAATAAATAAAACTCTTCCCACTTATTATGTTTAAATACACTAATAATAATGAAACAGAACAAAATAATCCCTATCACACCGTAGCATAATGCTAGATTTCCTAATGTAGAATGAAATTCGTATGTTTTATTGTATCTCCACCATGCCCCTTCTCCTCCCCCAAAAATTAAGTACTGTGGGTACATGATTAATCGGTCATAACCTCTATTTGATAGTTCTTGATCAGAATCTATATTTTTCCCTATGACTCTATTTTTAAATCCATTATAAATATCAGAATTAGTAATCAAACTGCTGCCAGAATCGAACAGTACAGAAAAGCCAGTAACAATCACAATAGAGGTTAAGATTATCCAAATTAATTTCTTCCTCGTAAAATGAATTTTTCTGTTATGCTTCAATATATACCAGATCATAATTAAAATAGAAGCTGCAATAGCTGCCCTCGATAGAGAGATTAATGCAAGGAATAAACATGAAATCAATGCAGAATTGAAAAATGGACCCTTGCTGTACATTTTTTTATTGCAAAAAATTAGAAGACATAAGGAAACAACACTGTAGTAGCCTAATTGATTTGGGTTATTGAAAAAACCAGTGTCTCTTCCTACAGACACTCCATTAAGCAACAGTATAAGTACTGTTTGGACTAATACCGAAATTAATATACCGAAATAAACCGTTTTATATAATCGATCTCCAACTTTTTTATATAAAATAATTACTAGAAGACAGGCCAAAAAGTTAAAAATATAATATAATGTTGGTTTATAAATTGATTCATCTAAAATGATTGTCCAAAGTATATTAATAATAGCAATGTATGAAATTAAAATTAAATTTAATAATAAGAAGCTGTGATGGAATTTATTTATTCTCACTTTTAATCGATTGACAAGAATTGATAGTGAAAGTGCGGCTAGTAATAACATATCACCAATTTGGAGGGTACCACTTGGAAAAACATAAAAAGGTTTTGTAATAAAATATAATATAAATATCCCTAAAATAACTTTATAAGAAGATAAAGTTTTATTATTTCTGCTCTGTATTTCATTCATTACTGTTTCCATTCTAATGTTCCACCTTTTTTATTTAATACGTAGTGATTTGAAGCACCGTTCATTCGACTACATACTTAAACTCCTTCATGGTATCTTGCTTAAATTTGCTTAAAAAGTAACTTCTCCTAATATCTAGCTCCTGCTGATTATATTTTTTTGAAGTATTAAAATTTGTTCTTGCTTGACCACTCATTTCTTCCTTATCAGTTAATAAATCAATCATTTTTATAACTAAGTCATTGACACTTCCCTTACTAAAAATATACTCTTTGTCTACTAACTCTGGGATACCCCCTGCATTTGATCCAATAACAGGGCATGCTCTGCTCATAGCTTCTAACACTGCTCTAGGTAACCCCTCTTGTTTACTAGGCTGTATATAGACATCAATATTGTCCATCCATGAAAAAATTTTATGGTGTGGCACTGCCCCTAAAAACACAAGCTTATCTTCTATTCCTAGTTTTTGAGCGATAGATCTTAAGTAAGTATGATCTCCATTCCCTGCCAACTGATATTCAACATCATACCCCTGTTTACTTAATCTAGATAAAGCTTCTATCACATATTGCTGCCCTTTAAACTTCACATTTACAGCTGCTGCAGTCCCAAACACAATTTTATTCGTTATGCTAAAGGAATTAATTTTCTCTAATCTATCCTTAAACACCTGATCCTCGAAAATATCAATCTTTACATTTGAGCAGCTTATATTCATCCCATTTGTAGGGTATCTATTTTGAAGGAACTGATTGGTTACATACAGTACATAAGGGGCATTTTTGACTATTTTTTTTAATTTATAATATGAAAATGGAGCTAACATTTTTCCTGTTATACGTCCATAATTCCATAAAGCATCCCAAGGACAAGCAACCACTTCAATGACATAAGGTTTGTTTGTTTTCTTCGCATACTCTACCGCAATCGATCCAATTGAACTTGATCTAGCAATGACACAATCTGCTTTTTCTACTTCGCTTTTAATGATTTTCCTAGCCTCAAAAATCTTATGGACTTTTTTAATAGATTTAAAATTTGGAATATTTATGAATTCCACATTTTCCGTAGTAGATAAAGACATTTTATTCGTTTGTTTATTCACTACCTGTTGTCTTGATATGAAATGAACCTTATCAAAGATACTTGTATATCTTAATAAAACATCTTTAGGAAAACTTCCATTGCTATAATAGTCACCATGAAATTTATAAAAGATATGATCATGTGCAAATAGTAACTTCATATCTACTTCCCTCCCTCATACTATAAAGTTTCTGCCCTTTTTTCGTGGTATGTATTTCTGTGTGGGATTTTAAGTAATGTTTCATAATACTGATGAATTCTTTGTGCTACAATCGCTTCTGTAAAGTGATCCTCAATTCTTTTCCTTGCATTTATCCCATATTCCATTAACTTACTTTGAGATTGTTCTTCCATCCACTCACTCATTCTCCGTGCTAAAGTACTAACATCGTTCAATTCAACCAATTCACCTGTTTCTGAATCTGTAACTAATTCTTTTGTCCCTAAAACATTCGTTGCCAACACTGGCTTTAAAAAGACCATAGACTCCATTATGATTCTAGGAATCCCTTCCTTCTCAGAGGTCAATAACACAGCATCTGCAATCTGAATGTAATTGTAAATATTTTCTGTATAACCTAAAAAAATAATTTTGTTTCTAATCCCTAATTCATCAGCCAAATCTACAATGCTTTGTTTAAGAATACCTTCTCCTGCGAGTATTACTTTAAAATTAAGATCTTGATTCATTTGATTCACAGCTTGGATCAACATTTTATGGTTTTTTACGGGTTCCATCCTAGCACCCATTAAAAAAATGAACTCATTTTGTGAAAGGCCCATGCTCTTTTTTAAGCTTGTCTTTTCCGAATCATTCAACCTTGGGATAAGATCGAGCTTTTCTAAAGGAACACCATTTCCTTCATAACCAGTTAACAATTTTTTGGGTACAAATTTTTGTATGGTTTTCAAATCCTCAACATTTTGAGAAAAGTATGCATGGCTAAACCAACTAGCTGTTTTCTCCAACCATTTATATAAGTGATAAGACAACGTAGATTGACCTTTATAGAATGGAAGCCCATGGCTAGTATGTGCTACAATTTTTTTCCCTGCTAAAAAAGCTGCAACTCTACCAATAAACCCTGCTTTTGCTGTATGTGTATGAACAATGTCATAATTGCTGTTTTTTAACAATTTATAAACTTCCAAGATACTTTTAATATCCTCAATGATGTGAATACTGCGAGAAATATGGACAGGAATGTGCTTAAAGCCCTCTAATTCAATTTCAGCTGCTAGACCAGTATCTGTAGACATAAAATCTACTTCATATCCGAGTTTCTGCAACTCCTTCATTTTATCCATCAACATTTTGGTTATCGTAATATCAATCGTGCTTATATGAAGGACTTTATGGTTCTCCGAACTAACTATCGATTCATTATTCATCATATTCAAAAGAGTATTTTGCACATATAATCTCCTTTACTTAAATCTAGTTGGGACAAGTAATGTTCTACTCTTCCATATGTATGAAGGACGTTCTTTCTTTATTCCAATCTATTTATATTTGGTTCAAATATTTTACTAGATATACAAAAAGGAAGAGGAGTTATGAACTGTAAATGTTCATAACTCCTCTTCCTTTTTATACATAATATAACTTTATTTATTATATTTAAATACATTTTCGTAGTAATTTAAATGTTAGAATGACATAATCCAACTTTTATGATTTAAATACCAATCAATTGTCTCTTTTATTCCTTCTTCAAAAGTATAGGAAGGTTTCCATCCCAACTGAGTCGTGATTTTAGTATTATCAATAGCATATCTCCGATCATGACCTGGTCGATCCTCTATATGTTTTATTAAATAGTCTGGTTTATTCAATGTTTTAAGTATTTGTTTTACAATATCTATATTCGTTCGTTCATTATTTCCGCCAATATTATAAATCTCTCCAATTACTCCATAATGTAGTACAGTATCAATTGCACGACAATGATCAAACACATGCAGCCAATCTCTTACCTGCATTCCATCACCATAAATAGGTAATACTTTATTTTGAAAAGCTTGACAGATCATTAAAGGTATTAATTTTTCAAGAAACTGATAAGGGCCATAATTATTACTGCAACGGGTTATATTTACTGGCATTCCATACGTTTCATGATAAGCTCTCACTATCATATCTGCACTTGCTTTTGAAGCTGAATAAGGACTATTCGGCATTAATGGAGTGGTTTCAATAAACTTTCCTGTTTTCCCCAGTGTCCCATAGACTTCATCGGTAGACACTTGTAAAAACTTCACTCCATCTTTATATTCTTTACAATATTTATTGCTGGGGTTTATTTTCCAATGTTTTTTTGCCACAGCTAACAATACTTGAGTTCCTATTATATTCGTGGTCAAGAACAATTCTGGTTCATCAATACTTCGATCCACATGGCTTTCAGCAGCAAAGTTAATCACGGTATCAATTCCAAATGAAGCAAATACTTGATCCATCTTGGTTCTATCCCTTATGTCTGCTTTTACAAATGTATAGTTTGGATTATCCTCTATAGACTTTAAGTTCTCTAAATTCCCTGCATAAGTCAAAGAATCAACATTAATCACCTGATAATTAGTGTATTGCTTTAACATCATTGTGATAAAGTTGCTGCCTATAAAACCAGCACCGCCAGTAACTAATATCTTTTTCATAATTTCCTCCTATGCTTTAATAAATAACTTTGCATGTTTCATCGTACCCATGAGTTCCTCTTTCTTTATAAGCAAATAAGTCAAATAAGCTCCTCCATATACTAAAACGCTAACCCAAGAGTCGATGAACCAGCCAGATAAAACAAAAATGAATACAATTATGATTTCCAATATAATATCTTTATTAATGGAAATCTCTAAGATTTTAGCGAGTAACAATTCTGCTAGTACAGATCTAAATACTAGAAGCAATACGATCGAAGAAATCGCTAGATCTAGATTTTTCAACAGTATAGTAGTGATGATTGTGAGAATACAACTTAAAACAAAAGAGATAAAATTAATTATTAACATTAGCTTTTCTTTTCGCAAAGTTTTCAAGTATGTATTAATCAACAGTGACATCTTACCTTCATAAACAAACAATGGAAACAGCAAGGCCATGTAATTCAAACTATCTGCATATTGGGGGAGCCAAACCTGCAGGACTACTTTTAAAGGAAAATAGAAGATTAAAACAGCTAATTCAGTGGTCATCAACAAATTTCTCATCGTTATATATACTTGGCAGCCTCTCCTCATCCGTCCTTCTTAAAACCGGAAACATAATAATACCCATAGCATTTATAAATAACATCATAAGATTCGATATACTTAATGTCAGAGATACTTTTCCAAAGGTGCTTACATCCCACGTACGTTCAATTCCGAATCT
Organism: Chengkuizengella axinellae; assembly: GCF_030730905.1. Lineage (GTDB taxonomy): Bacteria > Bacillota > Bacilli > Paenibacillales > KCTC-33759 > Chengkuizengella > Chengkuizengella axinellae. Next base: position 103,264 of record NZ_JAVAMP010000004.1, read on the forward strand.
CACATTTCCTATAATCAACATACTCGCTATGTTAGAAAACATTAACTTGATCCCAACACTGACGTTTATGACCGTTTCTTTAAAACTAAAATAAAATGTAGATATTCTATGAATAACTAGGTCTCTACAGCAATAGATTGCATAAAGTAATGATATAAATTTCCCGATTATATCTGCGATAATCATAAACTTAAAGTCTCTAATTCCAATAAGCAGAAAGGTAATAATCAGTATCATATATAAGAGTTTATCCATGATTGTAATTTGAGCATATTCTTTAATTCTATTTGTGCTTTGAAGTATTAACTGCAACATGACTCTTGCATTTACAATCAACAAAACAAAAGCAATGGTCTGAAATATAAAAACTTTATTGATATTGGATACAAACAAGGAAGAATATACAAATATAAATGATGTAAAAATGGCTTGTGACATCATTAACATGATAAATTGTGAATAAAATAATGGCTTATCAAGCTTTTCATAATCTTTACCGCCATATCTTAAATAGATTCCATCATTCCAACCAAAATGAAGGAAACCCACATAAGAAACATAAAAAATATATAGCTGCCAATAACCATACTCTTCTACACCGATTAATTTAGGTATAATTAGAACGATTAAAATCGATATGATGAATGAAACTAAATTCGATGTTAATGAATATGAGAAATTTTTCATAAAATGAATGAATTTTTTATTCAATATTCCATCCCCAACACTCTACTTATTTTCTCTCTCTGAATTCAAATAACGTTCCAAAGCCAGTTTCCAATCAGGTAATAAAGAAAAGCCATTGTTAATTAAATTCTGTTTAGACAATTTTGAATTGTAGGGTCTTTTTGCCCTCGTTGGATAATTCACAGATGGAATAGGATTCACCTTCACACTTATTTCTTCTCTCTTCATTATCTCCAAAGCAAATTCATACCAGCTGCAATAACCTTCATTTACTCCATGATAAATTCCATAATGTTTCGTTTGAATCAAATCGCAAATCAAAGCTGCCAAATCTTTTGTGTATGTTGGTGCACCTATTTGATCATTCACTACACTAATTTCATCTTTATTCGCTGCTAACTTCATCATCGTTTTAACGAAATTTTTTCCATTTCTACCATAAAGCCATGAGGTCCTTACGATAAAGTATTTATCTAATCGTTCTTTTACAACCTCCTCACCCTTTTCCTTAGTATAGCCATAATAGTTAACAGCATATGTAGGTTTATCCTCAGAGTGGGGTTCTGTTCCTTCTCCGTTAAAAACATAATCTGAACTGATGTACACCATTTTTGCATCATTTTTTTTACTAGCTATTGCTAAATTTCTTGTACCTTCTACATTAACTGCATAACAAGTTTTCCTATCCTCTTCAGCCTCATCTACTGATGTGTAAGCAGCACAATGTACGATGACGTCTGGTTTGATTGAAGTGATATATTCTAAAGTCTGTTGTTCATCCGTAATGTCAAAGTCATGACGACTGACACCTATACACTCAATTCCAATAGATGAAAATTTTTGTACAACGTCATAACCTAGTTGGCCATTTGCACCTGTAACAAGTACTTTGATGCTAAAATTTGCATCACATTCATCGAATAATGAAGCCCTTAAATCTTTGTCTGATAAAATCGGATGCTTATGACCCCACTGAATGTTCAACTCGGGATCATTATATTTAATACTCCTGTCATGCTCTTTGGAGTAATATTCATCTACTTTATACTGAACTTCTACATTGTCTGTCATGGTTAAGAATGCATGTCCAAACCCCTTAGGAATGAGTAGCTGTTTTTTATTTTCTTCTGAGAGTTCTATGCTAAACCATTGCTTGTAAGTATCTGAACCTTTTCTTAGATCTACAACTGTATCTATAATGGTTCCTTTCGTACATCTAATCATCTTTGTTTGAGCTTTCGGATTAGTTTGAAAGTGAATTCCTCTTAAAGTCCCTTTTTGAGAAGAATAAGATTGATTGTCTTGAATAAAATCGATATCAATACCCTGCTCAACAAATTTATTTTTAGTATAGGATTCCGTAAACCAGCCTCTATGATCTCCATAGACATCCGTTTCTATAATCAAAAGCCCTTTAAATCTAGTTTTCGTCACTTTCATAGTATGTCTACTCCTTTGTCACAAAATGCTTTCAAATTTAGTATCGTATTTTCCCCTCTGCAACCCGCTTTAAGTGTTTTCCATATGGAGATTTCCCGTAAATCTCAGCGGATCTTAAAATGGTCTCTTTGTCTATCCACTTGTTAATGTACGCAATTTCCTCAGGAGCGGAGATCTTAATCCCTTGTCTTTTTTCAATCATTTGGACAAAATCCGTTGCTTCAATAAGGCTGTCCACAGTACCACTATCTAACCAAGCATATCCTCTTCCTAAAAGTTGTACATTTAGACTTTTATTATTTAAGTACGTTTGGTTTAAATCTGTAATCTCCAACTCTCCTCTCAAGGAAGGTTGGACTTTTTTTGCATATTCTACTACTCTATTATCATAAAAATATAAACCTGTTATGCAGTAATTAGATTTAGGTTCCTCGGGTTTTTCTTCCAAAGATATGACTTTTCCATCCTCATCAAATTCCACTACACCAAATCGCTCAGGATCTTGAACATTATACCCAAAAATAGTTGCTTCCCCGTTTTCAGCTTTATCAACAGCTTCTTTCAGCTTGTTTTTTAAACCGTTACCATAAAAAATATTGTCTCCTAATACCATGGCACACGAATGGTTTTCAATAAATTCCTCACCAATAATAAAAGCTTGTGCAAGTCCATCAGGAGATGGCTGTTCCTTGTAAAATAACTTAATGCCAAATTGACTACCGTTTCCCAACAATTTTTCGAAATTAGGAAGGTCCTGCGGAGTTGATATAATTAAAATTTCCTGTATACCAGCCAGCATTAAAGTAGAAAGAGGGTAATAAATCATTGGTTTATCATAAACTGGAAGTAACTGTTTACTTATCGCAGATGTTAAAGGGTATAATCGTGTACCTAACCCTCCTGCTAAAATGATGCCCTTCATAATAACTTCCTCCAATATAAACTTACATAATCATGTCGAGTTAACAATCTGATAATACGACCCATATATATCAGATACAAATCACCTGAACTTCTTTTTAATAAATATTTTTCATATTTAGCTACTTCTTTATTGATCTTTTTATATTTATGAAAACATTCAGCAGATGATTTGAAAAAATCTGTCTTTTCTGTGTAATTATTTTCATGTACCCTATAATTAAATAATGGTTCTTTAATATATTTTATTTTCTTGCTTTTCCGATTCCAAAATAAGTCAATGAACAAATAAGCGTCATCTGAGCCCATCGTTTCTGTTTCTATAAACTCCGAAAATGCTTCTTTTTTAACAATTAGCTGCCCAATTGTTTTGAAAAAATTACCATACTTAAACATTTGTTTGGGTGATAATATTTTGATGTATTGTGAAAATAATAGATTATAACCTGTTGTAAGTTTATTTTTTTCACATAAGTTATAGTTAAATATAATCGCATCATAACTCTTTTGTATGTATGAGTATACCTTCTTATAAAAGTTCTCCTCTATCCAATCATCTTGATCTATAAAGTGTAAATGTGAATAATTTGCTAGTTTCTTACCCTTATTTCTGCTATAAGCGATACCCTCATTTAATTGGTTATTAATAATTCTTAATTTACTGCTTAATATCAAATATCTAGATATATCTTCCTCAGGGCTGTCGTTTATAATAATGATTTCATAATTCATACTACTTATTTCTAAAGCACGGTTCACAGTTTCAATTGTTTCCTTTATATATTTTTCCCCTTTATAATATGGTATGATAACACTAATTCCCTTCACTCCACTCACCTCATGAACTCAAAATTAACAATAAGATTTTCAATCATTTCTAGTAATACTATTTATACTTATTACCACCCTATTACTAATATGACTAAATATGAAAACTTAATATCCTGTTAATTCAATCCAACTCCCTAATAAATGATCATCCTCGTGGTTATCAAATTCTACAAAACCAGAACCATCAAAAAACGTGATTTCACCAAAAAAAAGTTGTCCTTGTACAACAAACCAATCAATTCTAACATGTCTCATATTCGATGCTAATTTTTCTGATAACTGAATCATTTTATTAAGATGTTCTGGTCTTTCTAATAACGTATTTGATGTTGAACCTTCTTGCGAAATCTGAGTTCTTCTCCAATTTCTATCATAAAAATCTTGTTTATGATTAGCGAATCTATTTGTATGCACTTGAATTAATTTTACTGTTCCATTAAAGCACAAAACCTTGTAATCATCCGGTGCCTTCCCTGTGTCTGAAATAAATTCCTCACACGTAATCCTTGCTTTAATATTTTTGTAAGGCCACTCCCTACCGTACCAATAATGATTTCTCTTCAACCACTTATTTAATTTCCGTTTAGACTCTTTAATATCTAGTCTATCTTTGTTTGTACAAATAATATTTCTACCTGAGCTGTGTGTGCATTTAAGTACAAATTGATTAGGAAGGGCATTCCAATCAATTTCTTCCACAGTATTATAAATTCCAATATGAGGAATAAGATATTGCTCTCCAATCGATTGTTTAATATATGAACGAACCTCATATTTATCAACATATCTAGTATATTCAGGTTTCCTATCATGTAACTTTAGCCATTGCAGTTTTTCATTAAATGTAGAAGGATTTGCTGTATTTAGTTTTTTCCCTGTTTCACACCAATAGACTAACTTCAAATAAAACTCATCTGACAACCAATTCAATAATCCAGAGCCACCCATATGTTTAAAAACTTTTAAAGGAACTTTTATGAAACGAAAAAAAATAGGTCTTAATTCTTTCACGTGATTTCTCCTTAATATATAAATATTTTTCTATTCTCTAACTCTACTAATTCTCATCACTATTACTAGAACTAATCTCTACACTCTACTAACTAGGATATTCATCTCGATTTTTTTTATTACAAAATCATTAATCATCTTTCAATTTCCCAGTAGAATTAATGATCATAAAGTGACAGTTAATAGAGTACATATATTAAATGAACTTAATAATTGGAGGTTATTAATAATGAAATATTCAAAAAACCTATTACTTCTTCTTTGTTTAGACCTACTTATCTTCTTATCCTTGATCACAGCAGGACAGTGGGTGAGTTCTGTAACAACCACAATATCCATCTCATTTACTGTGTTATCCTCACTCGTTTTTATCACCCTTCATTATTTCTTTTTTCGAAGGATGCTTTTAAAGTACTTAGAAGATCAATATCAAAAGAAAGGTCATGAATTAACTTCAAAAATAGCTTTTGATGTTCCAGCAGCGGAATTATTAGAAAGAGAACCTGTTCAATTAAATGATCGTGGGATTATGGAATCTATACATCATCAATGCATCTTAGTCACAGGTGCTGGGGGATCGGTAGGCTCTGAAATTTGCAGACAAATCAGCAGCTATCATCCGGATAGTGTTGTTTTATTAGGTCATGGTGAATATAGTATTTATCTAATAGAGAAGGAATTAAAACAACGTTACCCTAGTATTCAATTTTTCACAGAAATTGCCGATGTCCAAGATCGATCAAAAATGTTTAATATATTTAAAAAATATAAGCCTGCAATTGTTTATCATACTGCAGCTCATAAACATGTTTCTTTAATGGAACGCAATCCTGAAGAAGCTGTAAAAAATAATATCATTGGAACAAGAAATGTTGCTGAAGCAGCTGATTTTGCTAAAGTTAAAACATTTGTCATGACCTCTTCAGATAAGGCTGTTCATCCTACCAGTGTAATGGGAGCCACAAAACGAGTGGCAGAAATGGTGATTCAGCATATGAATACAGTGAGTAAAACAAACTTTATTGCCGTCCGTTTTGGAAATGTGCTAGGAAGCAGGGGAAGTGCCATTTCACTATTTAAGAAGCAAATTCAAGAAGGAGGACCTATAACCATAACTCACCCAGAAATGGAACGGTATTTTATGACAGTATCTGAAGCAGCCCGTCTTGTCATTCAAGCTGGCACTTTAGATAATGAAGGAGAGCTTTTTGTGCTTGATATGGGGGAACCAATCAAAATTGTAGATCTAGTACATAAATTAATTAAAAAATCCGGATACACACAAGATGAGATAAAGATCAAATTCACTGGGATTGGACCAGGAGAAAAATTATATGAAGAGCTTCTAAGCCCTGAGGAAACAAATCATCAGAAAGTATTTGAAAGTATTTATATTGGCCATTCAAACTATATGGAGTATAACCTATTAATCCAAATTATAAATGAAGTAGAAAATATGATGCCAGAACAAATAAAGAGTAAATTATTTGCTATTGTAAACCATAATGAGACAGCTAAAGTATAGTATTTAACTTGATATATATTTATACATAAATAATTGTTAAGCATTCAAACTTCACATTTAATATTATCCTCTAACTAAAATAGCCTCCATTATGGAGGCTATTTTAAACTATATACACAATTCCTTTAATCTAGTTTACCAATGAATAGTTTTTGTAGAAATCAATTGTTTCCTTTAAACCATTATCAAGTGAATGTAATAAATCCCAATTTAAGTACTTTTTTGTTATATCATTACATAAAAGACTATCAATAATTTCACCTTCTCGTGCTTTTTGATAAATAGGTGCTTGATTATTATTCAATAAATTTGTCATCTTGTTAAATAAATCATTAATTGTTACTTGAGCAGAGGAAGAAACATTAAATATTCGTCCATCTCCATAATGTAAAGCTTGAATATTTGCAGTGGCTACATCTTTAACATAAATAAAGTCTCTAGTCTGTTCACCATCACCATAAATAATAATATCCTTATGATTAGTCATATTATTAGCAAATATGGAAACGACTCCTCCTTCTCCTAAATGATTTTGGCGTGGACCATAGACATTACTATATCGTAAAATAGTAGATTTTACCCCATAATACTGTGATGCAAATTTCAAATATTCCTCTACTGTACATTTAGATAGTCCGTAAGGTGATTGAGGATTAGTTTGGTGGTGGATATCAATAGGCAAATATTGAGTCTCACCATATACCGCTGCTGATGATGCAAATATAATTTTTTTGACCTTGTTTCTTTTTGCTGCTTCAATTACATTTAAAGATCCCTTAATGTTTATTTCTGCATCGTGCATCATATCTATTGTAGAATTCACAACAGATACATGTGCAGCTTGATGTATGATATAATCAGGTCTAGTTTTTTGTACAATTTGCTGAAATTCTTTACTAGAAATATCACATAAATAAAAATCAATTTTATCTAAGATAATATTATTCAATTTACCTGTGCTGAGGTTATCCACTACAATGACTTCGTATTGTTTTTTAAGCAATTGCTCTACTATATGAGAACCTATAAAACCACATCCACCAGTTACCATAATTTTTACATTCATCATTGTCCTCCCTTTATCTTGACCCTATTCCAGAAAAAATAATGAAGATGGTTTTATAAAAAATTTTAAATTCAAAATATAATTTCCTGTTGTTAATATAATGTAAGTCAAGTGATAATTTCTCTTTAGCTGTCAACTCATATCCACCATTAACCTGTGCCCATCCTGTAATTCCAGGTTTTACTTGTAATCTATCCGTAAAGTTAGGCACTTCTTTTAGAAATTTCTTTGTAAAGGTAGGTGTTTCAGGTCTTGGTCCAATAATACTCATGTCACCTTTTAAAACATTAATAAATTGAGGAATTTCATCAATTCTTCGTTTTCTTATAAATCTACCTACTAAAGTAATACGTGGATCATTTTTGCTTGTCCATAATATTCCACCATGATCAGATCTCATTGAACGTAGTTTAATCATCTTAAAGTGTTTTCCGTTACGTCCAACTCTATCTTGTATGTAGAATGCAGGCCCAGATGTTTCTAGTTTAATTAATATTGCAAATACTAGGATAATAGGAGCGCTAATTAGCAACCCAAATACTGATAACAATATGTCTAATGTACGTTTGATAAATGAAAATACCACCATCTTATACTTTGAGTGCGTGAATTCCTTTTGTGTCATTAATGAATCACTATGATTCGGTTGATACTCTATACTTTTTTCAATCATTGTCTCACCTTTCCATATTTTATAGATACACCATCCTATGCGGATCTATTTTATATTATGTTTGTCAAAAGGATATTTTTAATAAAATATAAATGATCTTATTCTGTAAGAATTAATCTCGATTAAATAAATCCCGAGTATACACCTTATCTTTAACATCTTGAATCTCAGGACTGAGTCGATTCGAAACAATTACATCCGATAACCTCTTAAACTCACTAAGTTCCTTGATTACCTGTGAATGAAAGAATTTTTCTTCTTCTAATCCAGGTTCATACACTACCACTTCAATGCCTTTGGCTTTAATTCTCTTCATAATCCCTTGTATGGAAGAGGTTCTAAAATTATCCGAATTTGATTTCATCGTTAACCTATAAATACCTACAACTTTAGGTTTGTGGGCAACTATCATTTCTGCTATATGGTCTTTTCTGGTTCGGTTTGAATCCACAATTGCACCTACAATATTATTAGGTATATCAGCGTAATTAGCTCTTAACTGCTTAGTATCCTTTGGTAAACAATACCCTCCATATCCAAATGAAGGATTGTTATAATGTGTCCCAATTCTCGGGTCCAATCCCACACCTTCAATAATTTCCTTTGTATTTAAACCTCTAATTTCAGCATACGTATCTAATTCGTTAAAATAAGCCACTCTCATAGCAAGATATGTATTTGAAAAAAGCTTTACAGCTTCGGCTTCAGTTGCATTTGCAAATAAAATATCGATGTCCTTTTTAATGGCTCCTTCCGCTAATAAATTTGCAAACTTCTCTGCTCTATGTGATTTCTCACCGACAACAATTCTCGAAGGGTATAAATTATCGTATAGAGCTTTTCCTTCTCTCAAAAATTCTGGTGAAAAAATGATATTATCTGTCTGGAACATTTCTTTCATTTTTTCTGTATAGCCAACGGGCACTGTTGATTTAATCACCACTACTGCATCTGGATTTATTGTTAATACATTCTGAATTACATCTTCTACAGAGCTAGTATTAAAATAATTTTTCTCAGGGTCATAATCTGTTGGTGTTGAAATAATAACAAACTCTGCACCTTCATATGCCTTATATGGATCTGTAGTTGCTGTCAAATTTAATTCTTTTGTTGCTAAAAACTCTTCAATCCCGGTATCAGCTATGGGAGACTTCCTGTTATTAATCAGCTCTACTTTTTCCTGATTAATGTCCAGTGCCACTACTTCATTATGCTGAGACAATAATATGGCTATGGATAGCCCCACATATCCTGTCCCTGCTATTGTGATTTTCATTACTAATGATTTCCTCCTCTGCTTCGCAATATATGTACATTCAGATTAGTATTAATCTAGTAATGTTATAGATTATTTGTATGCTGATGGATAAATAATAGTACTGGAGAGGAAGAAATTCATAGAAAAAAAACTATCTGAGTCTTTCGGAGCAGTCGTCGAATCCATCATTAAAGGTAGTTTTTGTTTAAACATTGGATTTGTTAACTTATTAATTCTGGTGTTATAAAAAAATAGCTCTTACCTTCCACATAAATCGTGGAAGGTAAGAGCTATTTAAATAAGAAGGGAAATTAAGAAGTGTTAAATAGGAAAGCAGCTTGTAAGGTTGTGGGAATCTATTTAACCCCGTAATACCCTACATACCAATCCGTAAACTTCTGAAGACCATCTTGAATCGAGGTTTTCGGTTTAAACTCTACTGCCTCCTTCAATAAGTCTGTTGAAGCATATGTAGCGGGAACATCTCCTGGTTTGATTGGTTCAAAACTCTTCTTAAATACAACTTCTCTACCCAATGATTGACTAAGTGCTTGCTCTAATGTTTCTATAAAGACCATTAATTTCTCTGGGTTATTGTTTCCAATATTAAATACCTTATGCTGAACCCCATCTCCTTTAGGTGGTTGGCTTATCAGTCGTTCAATTCCTTCTACAATATCATCAATGTAGGTAAAATCACGGTAAAGGTCATTTTTAAAGTCACCATTGTTAAAGATTTTAATGGGTTTACCTGCAAAATGTTGATCTGTAAAACCAAAATATGCCATGTCTGGTCGCCCCATAGGACCATAAACCGTAAAAAAGCGTAGTCCCGTAGCAGGAATGTTGTATAGATGGCTATATGTATGTGCCATTAATTCATTGGATTTTTTCGTAGAGGCATAAAGGGATACAGGATTGTCTACAAAATCCGTTTCTTCAAAAGGCACCTTTTTATTGGCTCCATAAACAGAACTAGAGGAAGCATACACTAAATGTTCAACAGGATGGTGTCTACACGCTTCAAGAATATTGTAAAACCCGATAATGTTGCTTTGAATATATGCATCGGGATTTTCTATTGAATATCGTACACCAGCTTGAGCTGCTAGATGGACTACGAAACTTGGTTTGTACTCTTCAAAAATATGTAACATTTCTGCCTTATCAGATATATCTTGCTTCAAAAACGTAAACTGCTCAAAAGTCTGCAGTTGTTCTAAACGTGCCTGTTTAAGATTCACATCATAATAATCATTGATGTTATCGACACCAATTACTTTACATCCCTGCTCTAATAGCTTTTTAGATACATAATAGCCAATGAAACCTGCTACTCCTGTAATGACATATACTTTTTTGAGATGAAGTGATTTATCATTCAATTATTATTCCTCTCCTTTACTAACCTTTAAATCTACAACCAATAACAAGCTAGTTATTCATACGTAAATTTTAAATCCTTGAAAGTATTTCTATCCTTTTATTATGATCTAAACTTACTGTCTCAGCCATCTTTTCCACTACATCATTATATACAGGAGCATAATTCATCTACTCCTTCACAATACTCTTGTCTGAAAATTTATATCATCATAATTTAAACAGTAGTTTGTCTACAAATCTAAGTATATTCTGATCAGGAGTGAATTATGCTGCTATAGTTGTTTCTAAAACTGAAGAGATTAAAAGATTAAGAGATTATCTTACAGTATATCAATTACCCTTGTTTAATATATTCTTCACCCAATCTGTATGATTTAAATACCATTCAATCGTTTCCCTCATTCCTTGTTCAAAAGTATAAACAGGTTTCCATCCTAATTGAGTTGTTATTTTCGTATTATCTATACCGTATCTTCTATCATGTCCGAGACGATCCTCAACATATTGAATAAGGTCCTCTAATTTCCCTAGCGTTGCAACTATTAGTATAACAACTTCTATGTTTGATTTTTCATTATGACCACCAATATTATAAACCTCTCCAACCTTTCCTTTGTTTAAAACAATATCAATAGCAGAGCAATGGTCAGATACGTGCAACCAATCTCTTATTTGCAATCCATCGCCATACACTGGGAGAGGCTTTTCTTCCAAACAGTGATGAATCATTAATGGAACAAGTTTCTCTGGAAACTGATAAGGCCCATAATTATTACTACACCGAGTAATGTTCATCGGCAAACCATAAGTCTCATGATATGCCCTAACAAGCATATCAGCACTCGCCTTTGATGCTGAATAGGGACTATTTGGTGCGAGGCAAGTTTTCTCTGTAAAATAACCTTTTTCTCCTAAAGTACCATACACTTCATCTGTTGAATAAATTTTACTCCTTTTTTAAATTCTCTATCATACTTGTCAGATGATACTTTCCAATTCTTCTTAGCTGTATCTAATAATGCTTGTGTACCTATAACATTTGTTTTTAAAAAGATTTCCGGGTCATCAATACTACGATCAACATGAGATTCTGCCGCAAAATTAATAACTACATCAATGTTATACTGACTAAAAATATCATTTAGAAGATCTCTATTACATATGTCACCTTTAATAAAGTGATAATTTTCATGATCTACTCTGTCTACTAAGCTTTCTAAATTACTTGCATAAGTTAATAAATCTAAATTGATAATCGTATATTTATACTTGGAAAGTAAAAATTTAATAAAATTAAAACCGATAAATCCCGCCCCGCCTGTTATTAAAATGTTCATTTTAAAACTCCTTTTTACGTATAAATTTGTTAAGTTGTTTGATAAGTGACATATGACATTTTATTCCTCAGTTATATGATTTCAAGACTTTTTTCGTTTGTAATACCTTTGTATAAAAAAGAGCATTGTTTATAATATGTGCTTTTCAGATACCTCCACAGAAATTTCTGTCTATTGTTACTATATGACCATAGTTTTAAAAAAGTGAACAATGAAATATTAAGTTATGTATTATTCTTTCACTTTATAAGATACTTATTTAAGACAAACTATTTATTGATACCATAGTTAAATTAAATATTAAAATAAATAATTTGGGAAACTAGTTATTATCAAAAAAGAGGTTAGAATTAACTTATAATAATAGGATTAGTGGAAAATGAATAAAAATTTTATAATTTTGGGAGAGGGGTCAAGCACAAGTAGATTCGATATTAGCGGTTAAAAACTAGGAATGAGGATGCTGGTTCTTGTTATTCATAGGGATGCAGTTCTCTTTGAATATGCGGATTATAAGGAAATTGTTTGTACCATCCGTGTGTAATATCAATGATAAATTAAACAGATCAAGTAATATTGACATCATAATAGATTAGAGAAGGGACAAGAAATTAAAGCTATTAAATCTAGCTTAGATGTATATAGTTATGTTATTTGTTCAGGTTCTTCTGCATTATTTCTGAAAGGAAGTGTAGTGAATTATCGAGTTTAATTAAAAATCAAATAACCCCGTAGAGGTAATTTAAGTAGACAATGTTTTGCCAATAACTGATTACCCCAATAGACTTATACGAAGAGGTTATTTGTTAATTCTCCTAGAGTTAAAACTTCTTTTGTTTTTGTATTCCAAACAAAGTTAACAAGTAGTACATACTTATTCCTACTAAAGAGCCTAGACTATCTATCAAGACATCCCTTACCTCAGGACCTCTCCCAGGTACGTATAGTTGATGAAATTCATCGGAAATTGCGTATAGGATGCATATTGCAAAAGCCAAAGTATAAGATTTAAATCCAATCATATCACTTCTTCTGATTGCAATAATAACTAATAACCCTAACACTAAGTATGTAAAGAAATGAGCATTTTTACGTACAAAATGATTCATTGTATTGATATTTATATCATGTTTTGGAGTAATGTTATCTACGGTTACTATGACAACTTCTGAAACATTTCTGCTAAGATTGTCTGACTGGCTAGCAACTTGAGATGATAAATAAAATATGAGCAGCATCCATAGGAATACTACTGCTAGAGAGGTTATGAATTTTAATTGTTTTCTTTTATTAGACATCATGTGTCGTTCCTTTTAGTATTAGTAATTAATAATATTACTCAGCTAAAATTGCTTTGGAAGAGCAAAATAATGATTTAATTATACAAACCAATCGTTTTTTTTAACTATAAATTAATATTCTCAGTATGATCATTTACTATACGTGTCTATTTATGATTCCTTATAAAATAGAAAAACAGTGGATCAACTAGCTACCACTGTTTTGTATTTTAGAAATTAAACTGTTCAATATTTTATTGCTTGTTTCATCTTTTACATTCTGGTAGGTTTGTCTCCATTCCTCAATTGTAATTGGATCAAAACCTCCTGTTTCAAATTCTTGTTCTGCTTGGGTCATTAACCCTTCGAATTGATTATTACATTCATTTTCAGCTTGTACAAATTTTTGTAAGAAAGTAGCTTGCAAGTATTGAACTGTTACTTGTTCACCATCTGCTAATTTATTGTCAATGTCTGAGTTGATTTCAACAGCTAGGTCGTTGACTTTTCCTTCGCAGGTGTTTTGTAGTGATTCTATCTCAGTTTGGTATTTTTGTTGTACTTCTTGGGTTACTGGTGTTAATGTAGGTACAATTTCTTGTTGAATTTCTTCTGTTCCATCTTCAGTTGGTACATTTTCTTGAGTTGGTTCGGTTTGGACTTCTATTGACTGGATTCCAGTTTCAGTTGATTCGCTTTCTTGGTTTACAGATGTATCCTCTATGTTTTGAGACACTTCCGTTGTTTCTTCCTCTAAACCTTTTATTTTTACATTCGGATCTAATATATCTAACGTTCTTCCATAGTACCTAGCTATTTGACGTAATGCATCAATTTCTTCCTGTGTCAGTTTTGCTAAAAGAGTGTCTCTTATATGCTTTAGTTCCTCCGGTGATAAACCTTCTTTTGCCTGACCCGTTAAGTATTGCATTTCTTTTAAACTTAATCCTGAGTTTAACAAGATAGAGGTTACATCTAGCGCATCTTCCATTTCAATTGGTTTGTCTGCAAATTCTTCAGCTTTTTCTAATTGACCTCCGACACTGGAAGGTAAATCATCAGGGTCTGCTTTTTCTATTTCTATACCTTGTCCCTGATCCCTTTCATATAACCGTTCTTGAATGTCTACTATGTCCTTTGATTTGAGATCTACATATATCCAAACGACTGAAATTAATAGGGTAATTAATATAAAAGTAAAAATGCCAATTGTCCAACGTTTCCAAGGTTTTAAGTTTTTGAAGTGGGTTCGCATAACGTGGATACTCCTCTTATTTTTATAATTGAAACATCATAGAATGACGAATATTATAAGTATAATACATAGTGCACAATCAAGAATGTTAGAGACAAAAAAACTGAATATTAAACTTACTATGTTGTTAAAATTTTAAATCTTTCTTAAATTATATATAATTTAATATATTATCCAATTTTAGTAAATATTAAATTAGTAAAATATACCACACGAAAGACAAATTACTGCTATTCAATTGCAGCATATATAATAACCAAAGGGGTAATTAAATATATAGCTTCTATATTCGATCCATAAACTAGTGTTTCTTTGTAAACAAAAGGATGTCTAAATACTAGAATAGCAAAATTGATTGAGAGATACTACTAAAGAAAGTTTTATAATATCTTTAGTTACTTTCTGTTCAGTAGGAAGAACATACCCAATAGGGTAAGTTCCCGGCTTGCCTAAAACGCTCCTACATCATAAAAAGCTTCTGGATCATTATTGGTGAATCAATAATTTAAAAATTAATTGTATACAAACTGTTCCTGAGTACTAAGGTACAATAATACCAAGAGAAAACTATCGCTAGAAAAGAAGAATACTCACTAAGAATATGACAGTTTTGTAGAATATGTATCCTTAGCTCTTTGACGGGTTTTCCATATACTTGCTTAGCTTCCTTTTATTACTTTCACTTAGATAAAATGCAATAGTATCTTCATCATTCTTTGTTACGATTCTTGCATGAATTGTTCTTTTGTTCATGCCCTTTGGTAGCCTCGTAGATTAACCACTATTTTCCTCAAATAAGTCCGTTGACAGAATGGGTTATGTTTTGTTGAGCAAACTCACACAATAACACTTATCCTTTTATGAAGTTTGTATTCTCATACCGGAAGTTTGCCACTCGCTTCCTTCAGATTCTACATCACGACGGAATTAAGCTAACAGCTACATCTGCCTTTTCAGTTTGGGACTTTCACCCTATAGATTGCTTATTTTCGCCTCCTTTCGATATCCTCTAACTTTTTCATTTGATGTTTAATTTTCTATTCTGAAGTTAGCTTAACTTCTTCTTTCTTATTTACCATGTTTATCTTTCAGCGCTTCATCTCCGCAGTTTTCATACTGCTTAATCCAACTTCTGAGGACAGATGCATCTGATATTTCATATATTGTAGTATTTCACGTATAGAGTAATTACCAGCTGATAGCTTTCTGCAAAATATGATCTTTTAGACATAAAAAACACTCCCCAAAAAGTATCCAGATTTTTACTTTTTAATCTATCTACCTAAAGGAGAGCATATCACAGACTCAGTGGGTAATTGTATCTATTCCTTCAGCTTATAATAATCTACATACCAATCAGCAAATTTCTGCAGCCCCTCTTCAATTGAAGTCTCTGGCTTAAAACCAACAGCTTTTTGCAATTGATTTGTCGAAGCATAAGTAGCAAGTACGTCACCTGGTTTAATAGGTTCAAAGATTTTTTCAAATTGCACTTCTTTACCTAGAGCTATACTTAATGACTTTTCTAACGTTTCAATAAACATCATCAGTTTCTCAGGGCTGTTATTTCCGATATTGTAAACTTTATGTTGAACTTTTCCTTTAGGTGGATTACTTAATAATCGTTCAATGCCTTCAACGATATCATCTATATAAGTAAAATCGCGATAAAGGTCATTTTCAAAATCACCATTGTTAAATACTTTAATTGGTTCACCGGTAAAATACTTATTTGCAAATCCAAAATAGGCCATATCTGGTCGACCCATTGGACCGTAAACAGTAAAGAATCGAAGCCCAGTAGTTGGAATCTTATATAGATGACTATACGTATGTGCCATTAATTCATTTGATTTCTTAGTAGATGCATATAGAGAAACTGGATTATCAACAAAATCTGTTTCCTCAAAAGGAACCTTTTTATTGGCTCCATAAACAGAACTAGATGATGCATATACAAGATGATCCACTGGATTATATCTGCAAGCCTCAAGGATATTATAAAAGCCAATGATATTACTTCGAATATAAACATCCGGATTCTCTATTGAATTTCTTACTCCTGCTTGAGCAGCTAGGTTTACTACAGCATTAGGTTTGTACTCTTCAAAGGTCCTTATTAGCATATCCTTATCTGATATGTCACCTTTAATAAGGGTAAACTTTTCATAAGGCTCTAAATTCCCTAAGCGAGTATATTTAAGGTTCACATCATAGTAGTCATTGACGTTATCAATACCAACTACCTGGCAACCCTGTTCTAGTAGCTTCCTAGATAAGTAGTATCCAATAAAACCAGCTGCTCCAGTAATCAGATATGTTTTACTAGGATTAAGAGTTTTGTAATTCAAGATTCTTCGACTCCTTAACAGTTGCACTAAATGAAGGTTTTCTTCCGATTGAGTGATACTCTATTCCTGCTTCTTGCATATCCTCGACATCAAATATGTTTCTACCATCATATACTAATGGTGTTCTCATTAACTTCTTATAGGTTTCAGGTGTTAATGCTTTTATTTCTCCCCATTCGGTAAAGACAAAGCAGACATTCGCACCTTCCAAAGCATGCTTTATGGTGGAAACATAGGTGATGCTACCTTTTCCATTCTTGCCCTCTGGATGAACTTTTGCAAAGTTACCTGCTCCAACGGGATCATAAGCGTAAATATCTGCACCTTGTTCTAATAATAAGGGCACATTCTCAAGAGATGCTGCCTCTCTTAAATCATCCGTTCCAGGCTTAAATGTTAAGCCTAACACCGCCACCTTAAGACCGTTAAATGTAATGAGTCTTTTACTTGCTTTCTTATAAAGCATTGTTTTTTGTTCTTTATTTACATCAATAGCCGCTTTAACCGTTTTGAGTTCATAACCGTTCTGTTTAGCAATATACTCAAGCGCTTTTGTATCCTTAGGAAAGCATGATCCACCAAAACCAATCCCTGCATTTAAGAACTTACTTCCAATACGCTCATCAAAGCTCATTCCCTTAGCTACATCCTGAATATCTGCTCCAACCAATTCACAAAGATTAGCTATATCGTTCATATAAGAGATTTTTAATGCAAGGAAGTCATTGGAAGCATATTTTATCATTTCTGCCGATCTTCTATTTACTGAAACAATCGGTAAATGAAACGGTTCATAGATTTTCTTTAATAATTCCTCAGCCCATTTACTTTCAGTTCCTATAATGATTCTCTCAGCATGAAGAGTATCATGAACAGCAGATCCTTGTGCTAAGAATTCAGGGTTCGATGCTACTTCTACTTTCACGTCCTTGACTAAAAAGTCCTGAATAAACTGTTCCACTTTATCATTCGTGCCAACTGGAACTGTCGATTTAACTACTACTAGACAATCTTTTTCTACTGATTCAGCAATTTGTCTAGCAACTGTAGCAATGTATGACAAATTTGCAGAACCATCAGGTTGTTCAGGTGTCCCAACACCAATAAAAATTGCATCAGCATCTTTGTAGGCTGATTTGAAGTCAGCTGTATAGGCAATTCTTCCAGTAGCATAATTTTTTTTCATCAACTCTTCTAAACCTGTTTCATAAATTGGAGAAACTCCAGATTTCATTAAATCTATTTTTTTTTCATCTATATCGACACAGGTTACTTGATGACCAATTTCAGCAAAGCAAACACCAGCTACTAAGCCGACGTAACCTGTTCCTGCTACTGCTATTTTGTACATTTACACGCCTCCCTTCACTCTTTGAAAAATAAATTAAAGCAATACATCCTTCTGACCTTTTTATTTTAAAGTATTTCCATTGTGTACATAGGGTGTCCATTATATTATTTCCCCCAAACAACCCTGTTCACATAATCAGTATAAGACATTATAATTCTAAGCACTTTATCTGATACATTCGACATACTATAGTCAGCTACTTTTCTCAACGTGTCGTTTTTCTGAAATTCTAATATTTCTAGCCCCTGCATTATTCTATCTTTATGCAAACCTACCATCATAACCGCTGCTTCTTCCATTGCTTCAGGTCTTTCATGAGTTTGTCTAATATTTAGTGCCTTAAATCCAAGAATTGAAGACTCTTCACTAATCGTTCCACTATCACTTAGAACTGCCTTTGCTTTACATTGTAGTTTGACATAATCATTAAAACCTAATGGTTTCATTACTCTTACTAAAGGGTGAAACTCTATACCTTTTGTATCAATCATCTTTCTAGTTCTAGGATGTGTACTCACAATAATAGGTTTATTGTACCTTTCAGCAATCGAATTTAAACTATCAACTAAATCAAAAAAATTAGTCTCTGAATTTATATTTTCGTCCCTATGAGCCGATACAACAAAATACTTCTCTACTTCAAGGTTTAATTTCTCCAATACATCTGATTTCTCTATGTCGTCTTTTCTAGAATTAAGCACTTCTAACATAGGGCTACCAGTTTTGATAATTCTATCTGATGGAAAGCCTTCTCTGAGAAGATACTCCCGTGCAATATCACTATAGGTTAAATTTATATCAGACACGTGGTCAACTATTTTTCTATTTGTTTCTTCAGGTACTCTTTGGTCAAAACATCTATTTCCTGCTTCCATATGAAAAATAGGTACACCTTTTCTTTTAGCTGCTAGAGCACATAAACAACTATTAGTATCCCCAAGAACCAGCAATGCATCTGGTTTCACTTGATCCATAATTGGGTCAACTTTAATGAGAATTGCTCCTATGGTTTCTACTGCATTTCCAGTAGCTGCATTTAGAAAAAAGTCTGGTTTTTTTAAACAAAAATCTTTAAAAAACACTTCATTTAATTCATAGTCATAATTTTGTCCGGTATGGACAAGCGTATGTTCTATTGCGTTTGAATTTTCTAACTTATTAATAACAGCCGACAATCTAATAATCTCTGGTCTAGTACCTACGACTGTCATGACTTTTAATTTCTTCATCAGCTATACCTCCAAGAAGTAAGTATCCGGCTTCTCTGGATCAAAGAGCTCATTAGCCCACATTATTGTGACCATGTTTGTATCCCCGAGATTCTCAATATTGTGAGTATACCCAGTAGGTATGTCCACTACTTCCATTTTATCTCCACTTACAAAATACTCGATTATTTCATTTGTATTAATATTTCTAAATCGAATAACTCCTTTTCCATTTACCACAAGGAATTTTTCATTCTTAGTGTGATGCCAATGGTTACCTTTTGTTATACCGGGCTTGGATATATTAACTGATACCTGGCCCCTGTCATTAGTTTTAATAAACTCCGTAAAAGAACCTCTATCATCTATGTTCATCTTAAGGTCATAACTGAATTGAGTTTCTGGTAAATAGCTCAGATAGGTACTATATAGCTTTTTCGTAAATACATCAGACATATCAGGAATAGACCGTTCTTCTCGACTCATCTTGAATGAATAAATCAAATCAACTATTTCTCCCAGGGTAGTAGTATGAACGATTGGAACTTCACAAAAGTCCCCTTTAGTGTTTTCATTACCATTTAGAGCACTAATCATCTCTTCCACAACATCATCTATATAAAGTAAGTTCATTACAACACCGGGGTCATTGACACTTATTGGCAAATCACGCGCAACGTTATAGCAAAATGTCGCTATTGCACTATTATAATTTGGTCTACACCATTTACCAAATACATTGGGGAAACGATAGACAAGTACTTTTGCATCAGTTTCTTTGCTATACCTAAAAAGCAAGTCTTCTCCTGCTTTTTTACTGATACCATATGGGTTTTCAAGATTAGCTTGAACGGATGAAGAAATCATTACTGGGCAAGTGTTATGGTGTTTTTTTAGTGTTTCTAGTAAAACTGATGTTAATCCATAGTTACCATCCATGTATTCAGACTGATCTTTAGGACGATTCACCCCTGCAAGATGAAATATAAAATCCGCTTCTTTACAATATTCGTCAAGTAAAGATGGATCTGTTTCCCTACCGTATTCAAAGATATCAGTGTAGTTTCTGTTCCTCAATTCTGCCACAAGATTTTTACCAATAAACCCTTTTGAACCAGTTACAAGTATTTTCATTATTGATTCCAGCTCCTCAACTCATCTTGAACGTAGTCTAGTGCTAATAACTTATCTTTAATTTGTTCAATAGTTAATCTTAATGTATTGTCAGAATTATATTCTTCTTGTGATGATAACTTTTGATCACCTTCAATAAAGTATTTATCGTAGTTAAGATCTCTTTTGTCAGCTGGGACTCTATAAAAATCACCATAATCCTCAGATGCTACATACTCTTCTTTAGTGAGAAGAGTTTCATACCTTTTCTCTCCATGACGTGTACCAATAATCTTAATTTCATTATTTACATTAAATAACTCCTTAATAGCTTGTGCTAAGTCTCCAATTGTGGAAGCAGGTGATTTTTGTACCATGATATCTCCAGCCTGAGCATTGTAAAATGCAAAAATGACGAGTTCAACCGCTTCTTCTAGACTCATTAAAAATCTAGTCATATTTGGGTCAGTAACAGTTAAAGGTTGTCCATTTTTAATTTGTTCAATAAAAAGCGGGATTACGGAACCTCTAGAAGCCATAACATTGCCATAACGAGTCCCACAAATTAGAGTGCTGTCATGATCTACAGTCCTGGATTTTGCAACAAACACCTTTTCCATCATTGCCTTGGATATTCCCATAGCATTAATTGGATAAGCTGCTTTATCCGTAGATAAACAAATTACTTTCTTTACTCCACTTTCAATAGCACCTGTTAAAACATTTTCAGTCCCGATTACATTTGTTTTTACAGCTTCTAAAGGAAAGAATTCACAAGATGGAACCTGTTTAAGTGCCGCTGCGTGGAAAATATAGTCTACACCATGCATAGCATTCTTAACACTTCCCAAGTCCCTTACATCACCTAAATAGAATTTAAGTTTATTATTTTTATACTTTTGTCGCATATCATCTTGTTTTTTTTCATCTCTTGAGAATATTCGTATTTCCTTAATATTAGTGTCCAAGAATCTTTTCATTACTGCATTTCCAAAAGAACCTGTACCACCTGTTATAAGTAACGTTTTGTTTTCAAACATAATCATTTCTCCTTGTAATTTATATAAAAAACATTCAATCTATTAAACTAATTAAAGGGTATAATTAACCCGAATGAACAATACTATTTTTTTCCTCAGCAGACTCTATCCGCCTTCTCAGTAACTTTATAATTATAAATGGTTGTCCAAACACAGCTGGTATCATGATAATTATATTAACAATTATTATACTTACCCAATTATCCAAATAATTAGCAAGAATAAATGCAAAAGGAAACTTTGCCACTGCAGCTAAAGTGTTAAAGAATAATTGACTTTTCAATTCACCTATCCCGTTAGCAACACATGTAACTGAGATAATATACAACATAACAATAACAATAACAGCAAAGGCAATAGAAGTAGTATAATTCACTGTAATGGCCCTATCTCCTAACCAAACATTAACTATCTTTTGCATAAATAGAACTAATGTTAAGCTCCCTATACTACATACAAAAGCAAACACATTTAACAATTTATATGTCTTTAAAATCCATGCAAACTTCTCTTCTGCATATGCTTTTGTGATTGCAGACCATATCGGGTTAGTTATTAGTGAAAATATGGTCACAAACAAATAAAACAGCCTTTGATAAACTTGATACTCCACTACATATTCAGTTCCGTATAACCAAGTAATCAAAATTTCATTAGTTGAGCTGATTACCATAAAAGATATCTGAACCCCGAAGAACGCTCCTCCTAATTTTACTACTTCTAATGCGTACTCTTTTTGGTAATACTTAAGGTTGGGTCTAGCATCTTTCAATACTGTAGAAAATATAACTATCGTTGCTATTAAAAGTGGGATATTTACTGTTAATATATTTACTGTTGCGAGACTGATTAGATTATTAGAAATATCGTCACCATTAAATAGCAACACAAAAATTAATATTAATATACTTGATAAGAGTGTTAAAAAATTTGTTAAGGCAGTTTTTTGCAATGCATTTAGAATAGAGGCAATTAACTTTAAAAAGAATTGCATAACTATACCTGTAAACATTAACCTCATTGTCGTTACAAGTACATCATTAGATATTGTACTTTCTGGAATATTAAGTATTATATTCCAGTTACTTAACCCTATAAAGATATTTCCTATACATAAAATAACCAGCGATACAATACCTATAATTCCATATGCTGAGGAAATATATTTTTTTGCTTTAATATAATTATTTTCAACAAGTGCCTTTACAAGATTATTCCTTAGACCATTTCCTATTCCAAGATCAAAAGTAAGTATCCATGTTAAAATTGAGAGTAATGTAAACCAAAGACCTAATACTTCATGATTTGAAAAATATCGCATATATGCAGGCATAGTTAATAACATAACTATTATAGATGAACCTTTGACAATGTATGAACCCATGATATTGTTAAAAAGTTGCTTATTATCTACACTCAATCTAGCATATTTTTTAATTATATTTTCTACTATCATTTTATACTCCCTGTTAGATTGTTGCTTTTACTTATAAATGCTTCTTTTAAAAAGAAAAACATTATACAGTAGGTAACTACAATCGAAGTATGAGGTTCTTTGTTCAATATCATAAGAAATATCGAAATTATTATAATTTTACTTAAATTATTTTGATTCCTTAATTTCATAATTCCATATACCCAAAACAAGGTATATAGTACCCCCCAAAAGCCAAATGCAGCCAGAAAGTAAGTGCTCGTTGAAGTTTGATAAATATCAGTTAAACCACCATAAATATAATTAATGTTTCCAATTCCAGCACCAAAAATCGGATAAGATAAGAAAATACTAAGATTTGTAATTGGGGAATCTAAGCGATCAACATATGAACCTTCCTGATTTATTATTTTCCCAAATACATCTGGATTTAACGTCCATAAGTAATGCAGTATATTCCCCATATTTATATAAGCCAATAATGCGATTATAATAAATAAAGCACTAAAAAAATAACTCCTTCCAAATTTAGCATTTTTATTTAGTAATAGGAGGAGTATCATAGGCAAGAAAAAATATCCAGCAGTCGATTGCGTGCTTAATAACCCTAAAAATAAAATGAGTAAATTGAAGTAACTTATATTTTTTTTAAATGAAATTTCAAATATCATAGAGATAATAATAAAACTAGCAAAAAGACCAGGCTCCCAAAAGACCCCTGTATTTCTTAAGGTTGAAAATACAAAGACAAAAAAGAAAATACCATTATAATACGCAGCACCGTTTATGTTATATACTACAGGTAAATTAAAAGGTAGATTAAGATAATTTATCCATATATATATAATAAGGGAAATTATTACTATACACTTCATGGATAATGTAAAGTACTTAATAAAATCTTCAAATTTAATCAATCTTGCTAGACAAAAAGCAAATGTTAAAATTAATAACGTTTTTATATTAGTGCTAAAATATGGGAAGTTAAAGTTTACAATAAAAGATACAATTACCATTAGACATAATATAAGATATGAAAATGTGAATATATCAATTTTCAAGAAGACTTTTTGTTTCACCAGTAAAATTACTAACATAATAAACGTGGGTATAATTAGAACATACGCTCCTATGCTTGTTTCTACTGTTGACATCGCATACCCGCTTGTATAAATTATTATAAAAGCTAATAGTAATATTTCTATACTCTTTAATATATTATGGGTAGGACGAGTTCCATATTTAGTTTTAATCATATTATCCTCCCAAATCAAACCATTTATCTAGTTTGACAAACCAATTTTAGATTTAAGGTTTTTAATTCTATTTTTTAGTGTTTTTGTGAAACTTTCATATTTCCCAACCTTGAATAATGGCTTTAATAATCTAAAGAACTTGGAACCCACTCTAACATACAAAGGGTACAAAATTATATTACCTACTTTTTTCTCATATTCTTTATCAGCCATCACAACTTTAGGATGTTTTAGTGGGAATTTTATTGGAATAGAATCCATACCACAAAAGCGAGTTGTCATTGTGCTTTTAAATGAATTACCACCGTGTGTTGAAAAATTATCAACTCCAATATTCTTTATTAAGTTAGAACTAGGAGAAATACCATAAACACCGTTTATTCTTAACGAATATGCAATTTGAGAGTCCCAAGATGCTAAATTAAGTTGATTACGCAGTAAATAATGAGTTCTTTTAAAAGCATAAAGTTGTTGTCTATATAAGCTTTTGCTCTCGTATTGATCATAAAGCCTCTTATATAAATATTCGTCGTATAACAAATCCATTTCTCCATCGTACATGTCTAAAAATTTATCTGACCATGAGGCCCATCCACATGGCAATAAATGTTTTGTGAAAACATAACTAGATTTATCTTCTGGTTGGTAGTTTTCCAAATAGTTAGTACCGCATACCCATAAAACTCGCTTATCAGTTCTATACCTTTCAAGCATTTCTTTACAAAAATCAAAGAAAGTAACTTCTGGCAGGTTATCATCTTCTAAAAATATTGCTTCTTCTTCTTTACTAAACACCCATTTGGCTCCTAGTCCAATTCTGTCGTAGACACCTTGGTTAGTTTCTGCATAATATTTGACTATTTCACATTCCCAAGTGATATTCTCTTCAATAGTTTTTCTGCAATGTAACACTTCTTCTTTTTCTGTTTCATTCCTAGGACCATCTGAAATTATATATAGTTTTTTGGGCTTTACCTCCGCCAGCCTTTCTAAAATACGTAAAACAGTATCTACTCTTCGAAAGACAATGAGTACGACCGGTATATTAAATTGATTCATTTTCATCTACGCTCCTTAAATTAGACTGTTTAAAAAACAATTCAATTGATTCTGAAAGTGTTTGAAGTAAAATAAATTGTTCTCACGACAATGTAGCTTCATTTTGTTTATACTAACTCTATCTGTACGTAAAATCTCAATAATTTCCTTAAGGTTTTTCTCTTCATTATTTACACTTAAAAAGTAACCATTCTTCCCATCAACAATGTAGTCTTCTAAGTCACTTGTTTTAGTAGTAATAACTGGTGTACCAGAACTTATACTCTCTGAAACTTTAGTAGGAAAACCAGCTGAAGTATCTCTATTTACATCCCTAATTAATATTGTAAAATCAGAATTAATTACACTATTGACAACATAATCATTTGGCTTATGACCATGAAATATTATGCTCTCTCCAAGTTCTTCTACGTATTTTTTTTGCATAGGGATAGCCTCTAAATACTCATCTTTGGAAAAGCCATATATATTAAAGGTAAAATCACAACCACTCTTTTTTGCTCGATAGAACAATTTGATAGTTTTATCAATCCTATCTTTTAAGTTGTTAACATCTTTAACTTGTTTACCTCTTCTAAAGGGAATACCCGCATAAGTAATTATTTTTTTATCATTATTTAGAACTGCATTACTTGTAGGTCTACAATTTTCGGGAGATAATGGCGGTATTATCACAGTCTTACATCCGTATTTATTATAGTAATTTGATAAATACTTACTAATCGCAATTATTCCATCTGCTTTTTTATTTGCATAAGCTTTTTGGTAATTATTATCAAACCATTTGACAATATTAAATAAGGAATTATTAGTTTTAACTGTGAGCCAATCAACACAATCAGCTATTACTTTTATTTTTTGTTTTTTACAAAAGTCAATAAGTTTAGTATTAAAAAATGAGAGTCTAGGACTACCGTAATATATCACAAAGGATAGATTATCAATTATATATTGATCCCTAAGAAGACTTTCCAACTCATCAAATACTTTTCTATAATTCATCCAATCAATATTTTTATTGGGGTACGGAAAGTTGTAATATACAAAATTGTCATATACTTTTTTGGTAGATTCTAAAGATTGTGATTGGTCTATTTCTTTATCCATACCGATAAATATTACCTCATATCCAAGTTGATTTAGAAGTTTACCATTTGCATATACTCTTTTTCCAGCTGCATTCCCTACAGGAAATGAGAAATTACCTATATATAATACAATACTTTTTTTCATGACCTATTCACCTTAATTTCTTAGGAAGTACGAACTGCTCACCCAAAATAAAATCAAATTCATCAGGTATAAAACTTGTATAACCACCTGCATTGTAAAAAGTCAATTCCCCAAATATTATTTCTCCATCCAAGTTATAAAAATCAACACGTACATGAGGGAAATCTTCTGATAATTTTTCTGCAATCTCTACCATCTTTTTAAAGTTCTTAGGTTTTGGCAAATTCACAGTTATCTCACCATAATCATTTCTTCGATATGGCATTTTATTAAAGTCTGCATCATAAAAACCTAATTTACCGTTAGCATGATTATCAATATAATCAATCATTGTATATAAACAAAAAACTTTACCATTAAAGCAAAAGAATTTGTAATCAGGTAAATCATTATTTGAATCTCTTTCAAGTAATTTTTCAATTACTATTTTAGGCTTAATGTTATAATACCCCCACTCTCTGTATACAGTTCGCTTTTTGGGCCTTAGCCAAATTTCAAGTTGATTTTTAACTGCATCAATATCCATTGATGCTTTATCTTGTATAAAGATATTTGTACCAGATCCATCATTGACCTTAATTGCAAAAGATGAAGGAAGAGAATCGAAATCAATTTCATCGACATTTTCATAAACCCCATACAAATCATTTAGAATATTAGAATACCCTTTTGATGTCACATAGTCCCTAACCTCAAACTTATCGGAACATTTAGTTATTAGTGGGTCATGGTAGTTTAACTTGTACCATTGTAATTTTTCAGTATATCTTTTAGGACTAATTAAATTTGGCATCCTTCCTGTTTTTATCCTATATATTAATTTAATCATCGCATTGTCA
The DNA here is from genome assembly GCF_030730905.1 of Chengkuizengella axinellae. Lineage (GTDB taxonomy): Bacteria > Bacillota > Bacilli > Paenibacillales > KCTC-33759 > Chengkuizengella > Chengkuizengella axinellae. Next base: position 130,822 of record NZ_JAVAMP010000004.1, read on the forward strand.
GGAAGGAAATTAAATAAACGCATAATTTTAAATCTCATAGATTGGTCTTTTATTACCTTTTTATAAAACTCCATTAAAAATCTCCTTATCTATGGTTGCTTTACTTCAATTTAGGTTCTATTACATAATTCCCATTATTTCAAGCATCTGTTTATTAACAATATTTACATCATATTTATCTTTACACAGACGCATACTATTTCCCCCCATGTTTTTTACCACTGTAGGGTTTTCAATAGTATATTTCATCTTCTGGGCTAGACTTTCATAGTCATGCGGCTGAACTAAAAAGCCATTATATCCATCAATAACCGCATCACGACAACCTGGCCAATCAGTTGTAATTACCGGACGTCCCATCGCCATTGCTTCTAATATTGTGCGAGGTAGCCCCTCTCTGTAATAAGTAGGCAAAACAAAAACTCTTGCTTTTTCTAAAAATGGAATAACATCTTTAGTCTCTCCTGGAAATTCAATTGACCCATCTAAAATATAAGGTTCTAAATCTTCAGGTTTAATAGCACCTAGTGATTTATCATATCCACCTAATAAAATAAACCTTGCTTCTGGAAACTCTTTTTTCACAAGTCTTGCTGCTTTTGCAAATTCAAATACACCTTTTTCTTTTATAATTCTGGCTATCATTAAAAAAACAGGCTTCTCTGGTAACTCATTAGATAGAAATCTAGACAAATTAACACCAGAACCATTCACATGGGTTGCTTTATCTTCTGTAAGATATTTCATGTCTACAAATTGCTTTAGATCGTCCCTATTTTGAAAAATCACTTTGTTACAACCTTTAAAAGCTCGTTTATATAATTTCCCTGTAATTAACTTTAATAGGCTCGCTTTAAAACTTTTAGAAGCATACACACGTCCCAAACCGGTAACCATTGGATAAATCCCCTTTACTCCGGCTCTTTTCGCTGCTAAACTGCCATAAATAACTGGTTTAATAGTATAACTAAAAACTAGATCTGGTTTTTCAAATAAAATAATGCTCTTAATTTCTTTGTAGTAATGTAAGTCGCCTAATATACTTGTATTATCTTTAATAAATGAGACTTCTTTAAACTCTACTCCCAATTCAAGAACATCTTCTAAATAATTTTTGTCGGGGCCAATTGCTATAACTTCATGTCTTTTGGCTATGATTTCTTTAATAAGGTCTCCCCTAAAATTAAACAACGTTTTATTTTTTGGTGAAATCACCATTACTTTCATTGAATTTCATCCTTTGTGATTGTTGATTTTATTTATTATTAAAATAAAGAATTCAGTTCAAAAAATATTCTTTCTAGCAAAATCCTTTTTTTATTTTTCATCGCATTATTATTGCTTATGTTCATTTCAAAAAGTTTTGGATTTAAATCTCGGATTATTGTTTGTTGCAACTTATCGGATATTCTATCTTCTAAAGGGAATCTAAGATACATTTCTAAAAGCTTTCTATTATTATATATAATTGTAGTTTCGTGGGAGATATCAAAACTTTGTATAGCTAGGGCACCCCAAGCAGGCATACGGTTCTCCCAATAAAACATATCTGATTCATCGAACCCTTTTGGAAAATCACCAAAACTTGTAACATCAATAAAATGCATGAATGAATTATCCATAAACTTCAAAATATCTCTCTGAAAAAAGTTCCGTTTAGAAAGATTACTCATGTTTCTTGGAGTCAGAGGATAACGAAATCTTTTTTTACCAAGTTTTTTATAGTAAAAAGCTCTGCCAACTTCTGATACATTCGACCTAATCTCCATTTTAATGTTAGTATGATTAGCAAAATAGGCTCTTTTTCTAGCATCCTGATTGTCTTTTCTTCTAATGTAAGCTTGATTGTGATCCATAATGCTAGCCACTATATTAAAGTCTCTAATCATAGAATTTTCCTGAGGAATTTCATATATTGTATGTTCCAATCCTAAGTTTGAACAGATTTCACTTGCAGCTGTAGCATCCTTACTTTCAGCTTCAGAAGATATATAACTAAAGTACTTTAGTTTTCCATAACAGTCATTGGCTGCCGCAAGAGTCATCTTACTATCTACACCGCCAGTTAGTGAAATACTACAATCCCATTTTTCCGTACATAATTTAATACTATTTTTTAATACATCTTCAATATTAGATTTAGTACCCAAATCAGCTGGAGACAAAGCTAATTTAGGATAAAAACGTTCTACAAGCAAATTATTCAAGTTTAAGGTGGTATTAGGTGAAAGCATCGTTAATTCACTAAATGGAGAATTTAGTCCACACAATTGAGTTATTCCTATTTTGTAAAATGAGGCTTTTGTATAATTTTGAATTTCATTTGACATGCTCAACCCACAAATATCTGCCACTAGTTGACCATGTGACGAAAGATAAAGTTCTTCGTTTACTTTCCCGTAATACAGAGGCATCATACCACAACCATCTTGTAAAACTATAATTTCATCTTTACTACTTAACATAATTAAATGTGATCCAGTTAACTCACTAACTTTCTCAAAAAATGCATTTCTACTTTTTTTATATGAATCAATGCAATCTTTAATGATTTCACTCTCTTGATACTTCATATCAAATGGATTATATGCATGTCCTATTAAAGCAATAGATATATCGTCTTCTTTATGAGAGTAGCATTGTTGCCAATTGTGTAAGTAGATATTTAAATTCACTTTATTGGTTTCATTACAGAATTCAAACTTATCCCATTTACCATAAAACGGATATCCTGAATTATAGCCTAATTCTTTTGTTGTTATTATATAACCCCTACAAAATAACATCTCTTTATATTTCGGATATTCTTCCAATAAGCTCATTAAATAATGATCCTTGTTACTCATACCTTTTACCCCCATAAATTAGCTATTGAGTTCACTATAATCTCCAAGATTTTTTAATATTAGCCTAAATATTCTTTCACCTACTCTATCTGACACAAATGAATTATGAGGTGTAACAATTACTCTATCAAATTTCCATAATTGATTTTCAGCCCGCAATGGCTCCTCTATAAATACATCAAGAGCAACTCCAAGAAATTTATCGTTATTAAGAGCCTCTATTAAAGAGAACTCATCTATTATGCCACCTCTAGAAACATTAATAAGAACACCGTTATCTTTCATTTTTCTAATCTTTTGAGTGTTAATTAAACAACTTGTTTCATTTGTCAGAGGAAGAGTCAAGATTATAATGTCACTCTTTTCTAGTACTTTATCTAATTGATCTATTAAGTAGAACTCATCAATATATTGAGATTTTGTTTTACGCCTACCCACACCAACAACTTTTACATCGAATGCCTTAAGTCTTTTAGCAACCTCTGATCCTACATCGCCAAATCCAATAATGGTAGCAGTTTTACTTGTTAACTCAAGTAAATCCCGTTGTTTTTCCCATTTATGTTCACGCTGAGCATCATAAAACATCCTACTCTTTTTATAGATTTCTAAAATCTTAAGTACAATCCACTCAGCCATTGGAACACTATACACTCCTTTGGCATTAAAAAGTTTTATACCTTGATCCTTAATATAATCGAGCGGTACTCTATCTAGGCCAGCACTAGTTAGTTGTATGAATTTCAAATTCTTGAACTTTTTGATGTCATTGTATAGGAATAGCCCATTACAAACTACAGCGTCAATATCTGAAACATCCACCTGTAGAGGAACCCTCTCATCCTGAATAAATAGAATCTCATATCCAAGTAACTTTAAACTACCTAGCTGCTCTTCACTATATTTAAATGCCCCGGTAAGTAATAGCTTCATATTTTACATCCCTTTTTACTAACTAATATTTCGTAATGGTATAGACAATCTCCATGACTTTACCCTTAACAAACTCTTGGTTTTCTGCAAAGAAACTTTTATCTTTCCACATTAATTGATCTTCAAAGTCTCTTAACTCATTTATCCCGATTTTAAAAATATCTTCAATCAAACCAAAATCAGTACTTTTTTTAGTATTACAAAAACTCCTAGATAAAATGGCCATGTTAGAGCCTAAACGATAATGCTCTGCAATAATATTCTCTGCAGGAAGAGTTCCTTGGCCAAGTTGTGCTATCCCCCCAAAACCAAAAAGGATTCCTCTAGACTCAAACTTTTTACAGAGCATTTCAACTGTTCCATCTACCAAAAGTTCAAACATAAACTTCTTATTATAACTAAGGTGTAGATCATTTAATCCGATATGAATGTAATCAATGCCTTGAACAGTTAGAATAGAGTCTATATTTTTAACCGCCTCCGAAGTTTCACACAAAAGACAAACCTTCACTCGACCATTTACATAATTAACAAAAAGCTCAACTTCTTCTTTTGTCTTAAAAAACGGGAGCATTACGATGTCTGCTCCGTCTTTGATCACTTTATCTATCTCTTTTTTTGACCCTTCATATATAGGATTTACTCGAACTAGCAATCTAGAATTGGTTAGTACCTTTTTTATTTTTTTAACATCTTCTATACTATGTCTGGATATGACTGTATCTAAATGGCCTTGCCGTGCGTCTTTCCCATTAATCTCAAGATCAATAAAAATCCAATCTACCCCACTATTTTCCGCTATCTTGGCTATTTCTTCTTGGTTTGTAATATACATCAATTTTAAAGCCATTTAGTTTTTCCTTCTTTCTTCAATGGTTGCTGCAACTTCAGATTCCTGTCCTTTGCCTGTTGCTTTCTTAGCAGTTTCACCAACATTGACATTATCCTGCATTGCTAAAACCCTGATTATGGTTCTGAAAAATATCTTTAAATCAAAACCAATTGAAAGGTTCTCAACATATTCAACATCATACTTAATCCTTTTATCCCAAGGAACCTCTTTCCGTCCGTTTACCTGTGCCCATCCTGTCACACCTGGTCTAACATTGAATCTTCTTTTTTGTAACTCTGTATATTCTTCAATAGGCCAAGGATGGTATGTTAAAGTAGGCCGAGGTCCAATAATCGACATATCACCTTTAATAATGTTTACAAACTGAGGGAATTCATCGATGCTTGTCTTTCTAATGAATTTACCAACTTTAGTAACCCTGGCATCACCTTTAGTTTCGTAAACTCCGCTTTTTTCTGCCCCTACGCACATTGAACGAAACTTATATATTTTGAATACTTTTCCATTTAATCCAAGGCGTTCTTGCTGAAAAATTACTGGCCCTTTTGATTCCAGTTTAATTGCGATAGCTACTATTAACAAAATAGGCGAAAGTATTGTCAGTCCAACCAGAGATAAAACAATATCCAATAACCTCTTAACCATTTTATAAATCATAATTAGTTCAAAACTCCTCTACTCTAATTTATTTTCAACATAATTAAACTCTATTTTTTAAAACTATACTTTAGTAGATTAGGACTTAATTGGAATCTGTTATACTTCTATTCCACACCAACTTCTAAACCACTAAATTTGTTATCTACTTTTAATAGCCACCTCGTAATATCTATTCAATCTACCAAACAAATACGAAATAGATATTCACTTTAAAATGACCCTAAACCAAGTTTCTTCCTATTGTATATACCATTCAATCAATCTATAAATCTCACTAAAAACGTCTCATATCCTTATCCCGCGATGTTTCTAGCACTCAATCTAACTACGATACTCAGTTCCATATGTGTATTCAAACTATTTTAACTTTTTTATCATCAAAGATGGGGCACACCATCTTCACCACCTCCAGAATCTTGATCCAAATGCTCACTACAAACCACTTCCCCATTTAAGTAAGCATACACATCCTCATGTGGACACATCTTTAACTCATAGTTGACAAGAAACTGGCTAAACAACATTTCAGAGTGTTCAAAATGTTCTGTCTGCAATTGCTTTGTATATTTACTCTCAAACTCATGCCTACTATACTCACATACACTCTCTGCAGTCTGTTGCAAGAGATCAGTTATTTTAGGTACAGAAATAGCTGCCAAAACACCTAATATAACAACAATCATTAATAACTCAATTAGTGTTATTCCGTCCTGTTTATAAATCAATCTGTGAACCTTAATCATTCAGAATCCTCTCTCCTTCTGAAAGATAAAGCATGTTTATATAGATGTTTGGTGTTTTGAACAATCATATATCTCTCAAAACATAACCCCCCCCAGCCCCAAACAAAAAAGTCTACCCACGAACACCCAAGGGGCTGGAGCACCAAAACTAATCTACCACCTAACTATTCACAACCAACTTCTCTTCCCTAATCCGTCCATGAGCAACATCCAACAATGTTAGTCTCAACTCATCCACTGGCAGATTATCAAGCCCATTAATAAACCTGTACAAAAACTCCCCATCCATAGCTGTCGCCTTCCCTATATGGATCTTAGGAAACACCTGTTTATGATGAACTTCGTTTTCATTCAACAACTCTTCATATAATTTCTCTCCTGGACGAACGCCAGAAAATTCAATTCCTATTTCCTCAACAGAACAACCAGAAAGTTCTATTAAGTTCTTAGCTAAATCTACTATTTTTACTGGATCACCCATGTCCAACACAAAAATTTCCCCACCTCTTGCCAATGAGCCTGCTTGAATGACAAGTCTTGAAGCTTCTGGAATCGTCATGAAATACCGTTCCATGTCAGGATGTGTTACTGTAACAGGGCCACCAGCTTTAATTTGTTTTTTAAATAAAGGAATGACACTACCTCGACTTCCTAAAACATTCCCAAATCGAACCGCTACAAATCTAGTATTACTAATTGTATCCATGTGCTGAACTACCATCTCAGCAATACGTTTTGTTGCTCCCATCACACTTGTTGGATTCACAGCTTTATCTGTGGACACCATGACAAATGTGTTTACTTTGGCATAATTAGCTGCTTCAGCAACATTTTTCGTCCCTATCACATTATTTTTCACAGCTTCTTCAGGATTTCGTTCCATTAGAGGAACATGTTTATGTGCAGCTGCATGATAAACTATGCTTGGTTTATGTTTTAACAGAATTGCAAACATTTTTTCTTTATCCTGCACATCCGCAATTTCAGTGATGAAATCGATTGTATTATATGTATTGAGTAATTCTTGTTCGATGGTATAAATACTATTTTCACCATGACCAAGCAGTACTACTTTTGCAGGTTTATATTTTGAAATTTGACGACAAATCTCAGAACCAATCGACCCACCTGCGCCGGTTACTAATATGGTTTGGTTTTGGATCTTATCTAATAAATTTCCATCATCCAGCTTCACCGGTTCTCTTCCTAATAAATCCTCTATTCTCACATCTCTAAAGTCATTTACGGACACCTTCCCTAACACTAAATCTTCAATTAGAGGAAGGATTTGAGTTTTTGCACTGGTTTTATTACTTTCTTTTACAATTTTATTTAATTCTTTTTTATTAAGAGATGGTATAGCGATCACAATATTTTTAATGTCAAATTCTATTACTAATTTCTCTATATCCCTTACTCCACCAAGCACGGGTATACCCATAATCTCCAACTGTTGTTTATGGCAATCGTCATCAATGAAAGCTACTGGATAAAGCTTGGATTGTTTATTATTTTTCAATTGTCTTGCTATCATTGTACCAGCAGAACCCGCACCAATGATTAGTGTACGTTCTCCTTGGTTTTCTACTTTCAAATAAGTGTCTCTGTACAATCGCCAAATAAATCTCGATCCACCGATAAACATCATCTGCAGCATCCAGGTAATCACAAGGGCTCTTACATAAATATCTTGATAAAACAAAAACTGTACTACTGCAGTCATCAATACAGCATAGCTAACTATTTTCGATATTGATACTAATTCCCCAATACTTGCATATTCCCACACTCTTCTGTAAAGCTTATAATATGCAGCCAAAGCATGATGTCCTAATAACAACGTTAGAGAACTAATAAGTAAAAAGGGTGTAAAATAATATTTTGTACTTAATACTAAATGACTTAAATAAATCGCAGTAAATACAAACAACGAGTCCAATAATATTAGGAGTAATAATCGTTTTCGGTACGTCACAAACGAACCTCCTATCTTTTTATTTTTTTATTTTTTTATTTTTTTATTTTTTAACTTTATTTTCATTTTGAATTTCATTCATGAAGGATAAAAGCTTGGATTTCAACTCATCATCCTGCATCGCAAATTCTATCATGGTCTGAATAAACCCTAATTTCTCTCCAACGTCATATCTTTTTCCTTCAAAATCATGAGCAAATACTCTTTGGATTTCGTTCAGTTTAGAGATTGCATCTGTTAACTGAATCTCACCACCTGCACCAACATTCTGTTCTTCTAAAAACATAAATATTTCTGGTGTTAAAACATATCTTCCCATGATGGCAAGATTTGATGGTGCTGTGCCTTGTTTTGGTTTTTCTACAAAACTACTAACTTGATAACGTCGATCAACTTGTTCTAAAGGTTCGACGATCCCATAACGGTGTGTATCTTCATCAGATACTTGTTGAACTCCAATAATTGGAGCTAATGTTTTTTCATATTCATTAATCAACTGACGGAGACAAGGAACAGCAGATTGAACAATATCGTCACCTAATAGAACAGCAAATGGTTCGTCTCCAATAAATGTTCTAGCACACCATATTGCATGCCCCAATCCTTTTGGTTCTTTTTGTCGAATATAATGGATATTTGCTAAATTTGAAGATTGCTGTACTTTTTCAAGCAGATCCTCTTTTCCCTTTTCCTTTAGATTTTGTTCAAGTTCAAAAGCATGGTCAAAATGATCCTCAATCGCACGTTTTCCTTTTCCTGTTACAATCATAATATCCTCAATGCCCGAAGCTACTGCTTCCTCTACTATGTATTGAATGGTTGGTTTATCTACAATGGGCAACATCTCTTTAGGCATCGCTTTTGTTGCAGGTAAAAAACGTGTACCTAATCCAGCAGCAGGTATAATCGCTTTTTTTACCTTTTTTGTAGTCATTTCTCTTCTCTCCTCCATGCTTTTTAATTAAAGAATCTAATAATAAAATCCCTAACTATAGACTCTCTCCCATAAAAATCTATAGCCAGAAGTTTTATTTAATCATGGGCATCTAACCCACCCTCACATCACACTATTGACGACTAGCGTCTAAGGCATAGAATAATACCCACAATGTGACCGAGTACCTCCATTGATAACGGTAAGGAGGTGTCACCACAAGCAACATATTGTTTAAACTAAAAAAGAATAGAGTTTGTTCTATTCCATTCACTAAAAAATACCAAATATCTTTTTTCTTTTAATTCGTTGTGGTTCTTGATAATGAATCATTTTCCCATCTATTAAACGTTGCGAATTATCTAGAAGTAAATCTCTCCAGTTCGATCCAAACTCTTGATTTATGTATTCACAAGCTTCTTTTAAGTAAAATCCCCTTCGTGTAACATGATGGACATCAGAAGCAATAAAATGAGTTTGGTGATTTTCAATTAATTGGTTTGAGAATTTTTGAATTTTTTTGCCGAACTTTCCAATCACACTTGCAGCGGTGACTTGTGTTAGCGCTCCATTCTTCACCAGCTTATAAAGTATTTCTGGATGTTCGATCAACTCTTGATTTCTTTCAGGATGGACAATAATCGGTTTTAATCCAATTAACTGCATATCAAATAGTAATTGGTTTGTATACCGTGGAACGTGGTTCGAGGGAAGCTCCACAAATATGTATTTGTCATCGTCGTTTAAGGTTAATAGTTCGCCTTGCTTAACATCTTGTACCATTTCTCCGTAAATACGAGTTTCTTGCCCAGGACATATTTCTAGCTGTATATTTTCTAAATCCAACTCTTCGTTTAGACGTTCTACTGCTGTTAATATCTCTTCTCTTGAATTGTAATAAGAGCCATTGCGATGATGTGGGGTTGCAATCATTTTCGTAATACCTTGTTTCACAGCTTCTTTAGCAAGCTGCTTGCTCTCTTCTAGGTCTTTTGCCCCATCATCTAGTCCAGGTAAGATATGACTATGTAAATCTATCATTTTTTCCACCACCTTAAACCTAGGAACTTATATTTTTAGAAATAATATACAAATAAAAACGAGAAAATAGTCGAATAGAATCATATTCTGTCCTATTTTAGCATGTTTTTCAAAAATTGAGAATAGAAAATAGTGCTAAATTACTAAATCGTCAATATTTAAAAATTTTCTTAAAATACTCTTTTTACTAGATTTAAAATATATTCCCTAAATACATATTAGAATTTGTTTGTGAAGACACTGTGAAATCAAGAAAAAATAAAATAGGTGTTCAAAAGCAAATGAAACACCTATTAATTAAACCAAGTAAATTTAGTTGTATTAACTTCCATAATAGTAATAATACCCTTGTTTCTTAGAAGTTTTCTTCTGATTTAAGACGGTTCCTAATATTTTCGTATTCGCTTGTTGGAGTAGTTCCTTGGATTTCTGAGCAGCTTCAACTTCCGTTTTCCCACTCTGTACAACTAAGATTACTCCATCACTTAAATTCCCTAATATTTGTGCATCTGTGACTGCCAAAACTGGAGGACTGTCAAACAGCACGATATCATAATTTTGCTTTGCCTCTTTTACAAATTGCTTCATTGCATTAGAGCCTAACATCTCTGCAGGATTAGGGGGGATAGGTCCACTTGTAATGACTGATAAATGTTCATTATCGGTTTTACTAATAACCCCGTTCATAGCAGCTTGACCAGCTAAAACATTGGTTAAACCATAAGTATTCAATAATTGAAAAGTATAGTGCATCGTTGGCTTACGAAGGTCTGCATCTACTAACAATACTTTTTTGCCTTGCTGTGCAAACACAATCGCTAAATTAGCTGTTGTTGTTGATTTTCCCTCTGATGGTGTTGAGGAAGTAACCACGATAGATTTAATATCCTGATCTACTGCTGCAAACTGGATGTTCGTACGAATCGTTCTATATTGCTCTGAAATTGGAGATTTTGGATTAGTTAATGTTACTAAACTACGTTGACTGGATTGATTTTGTTTTTTACGATTCAATCGTAACACTCCCAACCGGTTGATTTTGCTGGCTAGAAACAAAAGCATTTTCTTCTTGTTCTTTGATTTGACTTATAGAGCCTAATACAGGCAGCTCTAATAATTTCTCTACATCTTGTTCTGTTTTTACTGTATTGTCTAAATACTCTAATAAAAATGAAAGCCCTACCCCTGACATTAATCCTACTACAATGGCAATAGCGATATTCAAAGTAGGATTTGGTTTTATTGGTGATGGTTTTTCAGAAACGGTTGCTTCTGCTAAAACACTCACATTATCCACGTTCATTAGTGCTACAATCTCGGTTTTAAATACTCTAGCTATCGTATTTGCTATTTCTGCTGCTAGTGTTGGATTTGCATCTTGCACAATAATCGAAACCACTTGTGAATTATTTTCAGGTTTAACGTTTATTTGACTACTCAAAACTCCAGAGGAGCGATTCAATTCTAATTCTTCAATTACAATATCCAATATAGCTGGACTTTTAATGATGACACTATATGTACTGATTAATTCTGTATTCGTTCGAATATCGTTAATATCAAATCCACTAATCTCTGATTCAGAGTTATTCACTAATATTTGAGTGGATGACTGATAAATTGGAGTTAAAACAAATAAACTCACTAGAGCACTGATCAGTGCTGCAATAATCGTAATCGATAAAATTAACCAAATTCTTTTTTTTACAATCTCGTAATTTTCCTTTAAGCTAATCGTTTCTTCCATTACTTTCCTCCTGATAATAACCCTACAATGGTATGAATAAATGTATTATAGCATAATTCGTCAAAATTTTTATAAATATTCATGCACAATTATATGGTGAATGTTGTAAAGCATGCCAGAATATACGGTTACTATTTATTTGGAAAAGATTCATCAATAGTCTCAATTAGCTTATTTACAACTGCTCTAGGTTGACTTGATGCACTAATTGCGGAAATAACAGCAACACCGTCAGCTCCTGCTGTTATCACTGGTTTTAAGTTAGTTTGGTTGATTCCTCCTATGCCAACAATGGGGATATTAATACTATTTTGTCGAAGATGTCGAATCATGTTTGGCCCAGTCACTTCACTCGCATCTAACTTAGTTTTGGTTTCATACATAGGACCAACGCCTATATAATTTGTACCTAAGTTCACTGCTTCTTTCGCCTCAGCTAAATTATGGGTAGAAACTCCTAAAATTTTATTACCTACTAACTTTCTTATTTCAGATATATTTCCGTCCTCTTGACCAATATGTATTCCGTCTGCATCCAATTCAAGTGCCAGGTTTATATCATCATTGACTATAAATGGGATGTTATTTTGTTTACAAAAGGATTGAAGTTTTTTTCCAAGTTGGAGTTTTTCGTAACCTTCTAAGGCTCCATCACCTTTTTCACGATACTGAAAAATGGTAATCCCACCTTCTATCGCTTCTGACAAAACTTCGACAGGATCTTTTTTGCAGTTGACGCTGCCCATAACTAAATATAGTTTTAAATGTTGTTTCATTAATTGAGGCGTAATATTTTGAAATAGATTAGACATTATGATTTACTCCTACTGTTCTATGTGCAGCATGATTTAAAGGTCCATGACCGCTTCCAATTTGCATTGAATTTACAATAGACATATGGACAAATCTTTGTGCAATACCTACAGCATCTATTATTGTTTTTCCCTTTGCAACTTGACTAGCCACCGCGGCAGCAAAAGTGCAACCTGTTCCATGTGTATTGTTTGTATGGATTCTTTTACTTTTGTATGTTGTAAACTCTGTGCCATCAAATAAAAGGTCAACAACTTGGTCGGAATTTAGATCATGCCCACCTTTAATCACAACATTTTGAGCACCTAATTGATGTAATAACTTTGCCGCTTCTTGTCGATCTTCCATAGACTGAATCGTTTTTCCTGTTAAAGCTTCCGCCTCAGGTATGTTTGGAGTAATGACTTTGCTAAGTGGGATTAACTTCTCTCTCATCGTTTTTACAGCCTCTTCTTGTAATAAAGAAGCACCACCTTTTGCTATCATTACTGGATCAACAACAACATTATCCCACTGATATTGTTGTATTTTGTCACAAACAAGCTGAATCATCTCACTATTAAACAACATGCCTGTTTTCACAGCATCTGCTCCAATATCCGTTCCAATAGAATCAATTTGATTAGCAACCGCTTCTAGTGATAAAGGATATACCCCTTGCACCCCTAACGTATTTTGAGCCGTAATCGCAGTAATAGCAGACATACCAAACACTTCAAGCTCTTGAAACGTTTTGAGGTCAGCTTGAATACCTGCCCCTCCACCACTATCCGAACCTGCAATGGTTAAAACTTTGATTGGTTTCATGTTCGTGCTCCTTTCTAATATAAAAGATTTAAAAATAAAAACTTTGTTAGCATAGTCAGGTTAAGTGTTTGTTCTTATTCCTTCCACTTGCAAAAGGCGCAAAAGTCAGTCACAAGAACAAATCACTTTTTGATGTTTTAAATAATTTCATATGAGTAAATCACACTTTTAGAAGTCTATAAGTTCAAAGAATAGAACATCCTTGAAAAACAATGCAGCATATTTATTTGAAGATAATCTCACTCTCCTCCACTTGCATAAACCGCAAAAGTCGTCAGAGGAACAACTAATAAAAATCTACATTGTTTTAGCTTCCATATACTTTTAATTTAACTCCGAAAAAAAGACCCCAAACCTGGAGCCTTCAAACCTTTAACAATTGTCTATCCCAAATATCGATGATACAAACTCTTAGCCTCAGCAATATCCTTAGTCCCATGAACAAGCACACGCCCATCCTGAAAAATAACCATTCGATGCTCATCATTGATACTAAAGTTCACCAAAAAAGGATTTTGATCCACTTTTCCACCTTGATTCTGCAAGGTTTCAGCCAACTGCTCTAAGTTTATCTCCTTAGGCTCTGGTGGACGAATCTGCACAGTATCTCTTCCACATAAAACAGCCGTTTTCGTATGGCTGCCCGCGGACAGATAAGGATAAGTTGGTTCTGATCCACACGATTTGCATGATTCCTTCTTAGCTTTACTCACATTTATCGCTGTATGTTGGTTTTTCCACAAGTCAAAGGATACCAACTTATTTCTTAAAGCCTCGTCATCCTCAACTAAAATCTTTAACGCTTCTGTCACCTGATAAGCCACAACCATCTGAACCGCAGGACTGATAATTCCCACCGTATCACAGGTTGCTCCACCTAAAGGAACCGTTTCTAACAAACAATTTAAACAAGGCGTTTTCCCGGGAAATATAGTGTAAGATAACCCGTAGCTACCTACACATGCCCCATAAATCCAAGGAATTTGATGTTTTTGAGATATATCATTCACTAAAAGACGTGTATCAAAATTATCCGTTGCATCTAAAATTAAATCTACACCTTCAACTAACAGTTCAATTTCTTCAGTAGTAACATCCATCACATGTGCCACAACGTCCACTTCAGAATTGATTTCTTTAAGTCGTTTTTCCGCTGCGATAGCCTTAGGCATTCGATTTGTTGCATCTGCTTCATGGTACAACTGCTGTCTTTGCAAGTTGCTCCATTCCACATAATCTCTATCTACAATGGTCAGTTTACCAATACCTGCTCTTACTAACGCTTCAGCATTTCCTGTCCCTAATGCTCCTGCGCCAATCAAAAGCACATGTTTCTGGGAGATTAGTTCCTGCCCTTTTTCTCCGATAGGTGCAAATAACGTTTGTCTTGAATATCTGTCACTCAAACAGTGCTCAATCCTTCCATTGGGCTGCTGGCTGTTGCATAACGTTTTTTCGGGATGCGTCCAGCTTCATATCCTAAACGACCCGCTTCGATCGCTAGCTTCATTGCCTGCGCCATTTTTACTGGATCCTTCGCTCCAGATACTGCTGTATTTAATAATACACCATCCGCACCCATTTCCATTGCAATCGCAGCATCAGATGGAGTTCCGATGCCTGCATCTACAATGACAGGTACAGTGGATTGCTCAATGATAAAGCTTAAATTTAATGGGTTGATGATCCCTTGTCCTGATCCAATTGGTGAAGCACCTGGCATAATGGCATGTACACCTAAGTCTTGTAATCTTTTTGCTAATAAAACATCATCAGATGTGTATGGCAGTACAATAAAACCTTCTGCCAATAATTCTTCTGTTGCTTTTAGTGTTTCCACTGGATCTGGTAATAATGTTTTTGGATCACCAATGACTTCCACTTTGATCATATCACATAGACCTGAAGCTTTTGCTAGTTTTGCGATACGCACAGCTTCTTCTGCTGTGGATGCACCTGCTGTGTTTGGTAATAATTTATATTTTTCTACTTCAATCTTCTCTAAAAAGTTTGGTTGACTTGGTTCAAAAATGTTCATTCTTCTTACCGAAAACGTTAAAATTTCAGTTTCTGAAACGTCTACGGCTTGTTTCTGAATATCAAAATCAGGGTATTTTCCTGTCCCTAACATAAGTCTAGAATGAAATGAATAAGGTCCAATGTTTAACAAATTAACCGCCTCCTACAAAATGTACAATTTCAATACGATCCCCATCAGTGACTGTGGTTAACGCATGATTTTCTTTTTCTAAAATATGTTTGTTTAATTCAACAATGACTACTTTATCCTGCAATTGAAAGTGTGTAAGCAACTCCGTAACAGAATCTACTGAGTTTGGCACTTCAACGCTTTCTCCATTAATATGTAGCTTCAATCCTATCACCTCAGTTGATTTGAATAAATATCTTACTACTAACAGCGAAATGAACTTGAAGCATGTTCTCCTAACTCAACAACATTGAGTATTGATATACTTCAGTGAATAAAATGGAAGTGAAAGGGGATACCGGAAGAGTGAAACGCTCGCCTTTAAAATCGTAAATGTACATTAAACACCTTATTCTAATTTACGATTTTAACAGCGACTGGAGGTACCCCTTTCACTGGAATGTGCTTCCAGCCACCCTTTGTCTTGTTCTAAATAGATCATCTTTACCGTTGAATGCGAAACGGAGTAAGATCCACATCATCATACGGTTTCTTTTCTACTAAATCTGCGATAATTTCACCAGTAATTGGACTTAAAAGAATCCCATTACGATAGTGACCTGTTGCAACGAACAACCCCTGCCAATCCGGATGTTCACCAAGATAGGGAACACCGTCAGCCGTTTGCGGACGAATCCCTGCCCACGTTTTTTCCCATTCGGCTTCAACAATACCCGGCATTAACCTCTTTGCTTTTTCTAATAAACTAGCAATGCCATCCACGGAAACCTTGCGATCATACGTATTCTCTTTCATGGTAGCTCCAACGATAAGGCGACCACCTTTTTTAGGGACTAAATAACAGCCATGTGAGAAGATAGTAGATTCTAAAATGGGTTTTTCAAAAACAACAGAAAAACACTCCCCTTTTACGGGGTAATCCGTGGATTCAATACCAGTTTCCCGCAGCAATCGCTTGCTCCATGCACCTGTGGTTACAATAACATGCTCACTATGTAAATCCCCTCGATCTGTTTTCACACCTTGTACTTTCCCATTTTCTAATATAAAGGATGAGGCTTCAGTGTATTCTTGAATTGTAGCTCCAAGCTGTGCAGCTGATTTTGCTAAAGCAATGGACAACTCTGGTGCCAATACATGCCCGTCATTCGGAAGATATAATCCTCCAAGAGCAACCTCAGATAAAGCTCTTTCCTTTTTACGAAGTTGTTCTCCTGTATACCATTCTACTTGCTCCCCTGCTTCACGCTGGAATGAAATCATTTGCTGATATTCCTTCACCTGCTCCTCAGTTACAGCAATTTTAAACATGCCTTTATTCGTTAAAGCAATGTCTATGCCACTAAGCTCCTTTAACTCCTCAGCTAGTTTCGGAAACATATTGCGGCTTTTTCTAGAAAGATCAAATAAAGAACCTGCTTCAGTCATTTCTGCTTGAGCCGCTAACATGCCAGCAGCCGCTTGTGATGCTTGGGACGCGAGTCGCTCTTTTTCTAAAAGAATGACCTTCAAACCTCGTTTTGCCAAACTGTAAGCAACAGAGCTGCCAATGACCCCTCCGCCTACTACAATGGCATCATAATTTTTCCCCATGTTTTCCCTCTCCATCTCTCCGGTATTCACTTCAACAAATGATGATATTGCCTCACTGCCTCAAGAGGATTCTCTGCTTCCAATAATCCTGACATGACCGCAATCCCTGAAGCGCCGGCATTCAAAACTTCCTTAATGTTAGAAGGTTTAATTCCTCCGATCGCAATCACGGGAATTTGCAGCTTTTGTGTTATAACCTCAAGTTCTCTCAATCCTCTTCCTGGCAATCCAGGTTTTGAATCCGTCTCATAAACATGACCATAAAAAACATAATCCACTTGTTTTTGTTCCATGGACAATGCCTCCTCCAAGGAGTGGACAGAACATCCAATACGAATATTAGGAAAGGTTCGTTTAACTAATTGTGCATCAAGGCTATGATATGCCAACTGAACACTGGATACACGACTGACAACAGCTACATCAACTCGATCATTGATCACGATTTTTGAAAGCGGAACCCCTTGTTCCTCTAGTAAGGTTACACCTGACATAAGCTCTCTAGCACTCTTTTGTTTTTCTCGAATATGAATCGCAGTTACGTAGGAATGGATCTGTCCTGCAATTTCAGCAAAACGTTGTAAAGATAATTTCCCATTAGAAATCAAATGCAATTGTCGATCAAGCACAAAAAAATCCACCCTTCATACGTAAAGAGTGGATTGATGTGTAATAGTTAAAAAGTCCTACATCGTAATTTCCACTTCCCTACGCTGGAATAACCCAGATCAGGTACAAAGGGTCCAGAATTGATTCTATCTCAGCCAAACGGCTCCCCTAGTGTATCTTTCAATATTTTAACATGAATACTTGTGACGAAGCAATGAACGATTATTGACGATTATATGTGTTGATCTTGTGTTAGAGGCAGAATAACATTCACTTGGGTTCCCTCATTTTTGACACTCTTAATCTGAATGCTCCCCTTATGGTTATGTATCATTTTTTCACTTAACATAAAACCTAATCCTGTTCCTTTTTCCTTTCTGGAAAAGAAAGGTTCACCTAACTTGCACACTTCTTCTTCATCCATGCCGCAGCCATCATCTTGAATGCTGATTATGACTTTTTCATCTTCCATCATCTTTACAACAATGTTTATATTCCCTCCAAACGACATGGCTTCAATTGCATTTTTCAATAAATTTATAAATACTTGCTTCAGCTGATTCTCATCACAATCAATATGAGGGATCTTTTCTTCTACTTGCATATGTATTTTCACATTGTTTTGTGTTGCTTGAATATCGATTAACGTAAGAACGTCTTTTAAAAGCTTATGTATGTTTATTTTTTTATATGATATTTCTTGCGGTTTAGCCAATATCAACAATTCACTTAAAATTAATTCGATCCTGTGAAGCTCTGAAGTCATAACGTCCAAAACTTCCTTATTCATTTCTTTCCCATGTCTGATTAAGTTCAAAAATCCAATTAAAGAAGTCAGCGGATTTCGAATTTCGTGCACTACCCCTGCGGACAACTGACCTACAACGGCTAGTTTTTCTGATTTGATCAGCATCTCTTCTGATTGTTTGTATTTTTTTAAATTCAGAGATAATGCGTTGACTCTTTCCCCTAATAAACCTAGTTCATCTTTTCGAATCACATCCACTTGAACTCCATACTTCCCATTATGTATATCATTTAATTTTAGTAGAATCTGCTGTAAAGGTTCTACGATATATCTAGCAAAGAAAAAGCTGACAATCACAGCAACACATATAGCTAGGAACAAAATCGTAAAGTTATACAACAGCTGTTGATCTAGTACGTTTTGAATACTGGTATAGTCTAGAACAATACTGATGACATATGGACTCTCCGATGTGATAGGAACGAATACTTTCATTACTTTTTCTTTCTGGTGTGTAGATATAACACTAATCGTTTGATTAGACTCTAATACTTGTTCAATATATTCAATATCTAATTCTTCATGATAGTCTAGTCTAGCATACTGATTAAAATCGTTTATCGTAGGGTGATCACAATGATGATCTAATTCAGTATCAATGATCAATATAGGATTTTCTTGATGGGATTGGGGTTCAAATCCGGAAATCTCTAATATATTTTCATTATTACTGAACATTTTTTCTACAAAATGAGCTGGAGCATCAATATAAAAGGTTTGATCATCATATTGTAGAAACTGGGCTATCCGTTGAGCAACCGATTCCATGTCTTGCTCTCTATCTTCATGTAAAACCTCTTTACTTGAAAAATAGTTAAACGTCGTGCTTAGTAATAGAATGGAAACCACAATTGCAGAAAAAATAAGTGATAGTTTTATTTTCAGCTGCAAAATTTTCATCCCCCCTCTTCCATTACATATTTAAGGAAGAAAAAACCAATATTTATAATTATAGCTTGTATTGATTCATTAAGAAACACTTATTCGACAAATATTTTGGAATTGGGACTATAGGAGCAATTAGGGATGAATAACATTAATGCAAATATCAAAAAATAAAGAATGTATTTCAATCTTAGAGATGGGAGTGAGTTCAATTGTCCAGAAATATCAACAATAAAGCTAAACAAATGCAGCAAGGCAATGACCACGATGATGATACGGCAAAATCAAGACACAGAAACTCGACAAATGGTGAAAAAGCGGAGAAAAAGACGGTTACTAACACTTATTAATAAAATAAAGGTGAAAGCAAAGACGTTTAACTCCAACGTCTTTGCTTTCCATTTTTACTCAAGTCTATTTTAAATCTAAAGAGTTATTATCTCCCATAGTTCGTTTCATTCTCAGCTTCCTTAAGTTCATTAATTTGCTGTTTGATTCGCTCTTCGATTCTTTGTACAGGTTCTTCATTTTCGCTACCTCTAGCTTGATCTAGTGCATGTTCTGCTCTGTTAATCGCATGTTCAGCCTGCTGGAATGTGGTTTGATTCGGATGTGTTTGGGCTTGGTTTACTGCATTTTCTGCTCTTTGTGCAGAGTTTTGAGCCTGGGAGATTGGATTTTGCCTTTGCTTGCTAGTATTTTCACTTGGCATGGAAAAACCTCCAATAATTTTGGTTGTTTATTTCACTCTTTATGGTGGGGAATTCGAGGTTTTTTTATGCATGAATTTGTGTTTCCTTTATGCACTCATTTGCTGTTTATGATATATTTCATCAAGCCAGGAGGCTTTAATTTGATTATTTTCCACTAAATGAAGTTCCTTCAAGCATTTTACAATGTCTAATCCCGATATTAACTTAATGGATGATTTGCTGGAACTTAATTGTTGCTGCGCACGTTCTGTAAAATAGGAAGTTGTTATATAAACACCTATCTGACCCCGGTTCAGCTTTGTTAAAATTCGATTGATGTGTTTCATCTCTACAGGTACAGGTTGAACTGATTTTCTAACTTCTCCAATATAACTCATATGCAAAGGAAGCAGCCCATCTATTTTCATCACTCCAGAAAACAAAAACGATGTTTTTATAGGGCTCATATATTCTTTAAAAGAGCTCTCCATATTTAAAACCCTTTCACACACAGTCATAATCACTTCCTGAAATACCTCATTAGGTAGTGCATTCAAATGTTCTAATAAGACTTGTTCTCCAGTCAGTTCTTGTGGTGACATTTGTTGTATATTGTGATGAGGATTGGGACTTGTAGTAGCGATCTCTTTTTCTTCTTCCGGTGTGATTTGCTCGTGTCTAGTCCATTCATGTCTAGGTGCTCTTGAGCTCGATGCTGGTTTGACTTGATCCCAATTTTTCGTGACAGGCGTTTGATCTTTTACTACTCGTTCATACTCCGCTTCTATATCAAAGGGTTTATAGGTATAGGACTTGTTTATTGTGATTTGATCTTCGTTTGGATGGATCATCATTATTTTTATAAAGGAGTAAATGATAAATATACCTATCAGTGTAAAAAACAAAACGGTTAATTCCGTATCCATAATAAAACCCTCCTAAATGGTATAGCTTGTACTATTCACTTGAATTTAGTTAACTATATGAATTCAGGAAGAGATTTATGCTTTTATTTTCAAATTAATGATCCCTACAAAACTTAGGTTTTAGCACATCTAAAAATGAATGCTGTGGATAAAAAGAGTTATGCACAGCTGTATTTACCTATTTGCATCTATTTAAATCAATTGGATTGTATTTCAGTAAATGCTCTATTTTATACTGCAATCACCTCAAAAAAGTTGATTTCATGCTATATTGAAGCTTGCAAACACATTTGGTCACATTACGATTAGTAGAAAAAAATGAATGATCCCACACTTCTTCTGTGGAAAACCGATCACTTATCCACACTTTATCCACAAACTGTTAACAACAAATATATGTTCTCTTATCGTAAACGATGTAATGTTCATATTTAAACATGGGACGGGAGTAGATAATCAGAATACACTTGGATTAAAACAGTTATTGAGGTTTTGAAAAGAAGCTTGGGATTGAAGCAAAAGAGGAATTGTTTCCAATACAAATGGGGGATTTGCCCTAAAACATATGCAGATGTGGAGTGAACTAAAACAGCCCTTATTCAGCCAAATAGGTTAACGGTCTATTCTTGTAAGATCCAAAGCCTTCCGCCTTTCAGGCTATTGTATGGAACCGTTAGATGTTGGTAGCATCTGATGGTTACTTTTTAGTATATCATTTCTTTATTTGTTATCCTATTTTTAGCAAAAAATATACAATGCGTATTACAATTTTTTACATAAAAGAACATATGTTTTGGGAAATTATGCTATACTATCCTTGTACGATAGTTGGCTAAGGGTGGTAGGCTAATCCCTCAATAAAGGGGGTGAGGCCATGACAGTATATCAAGCGTTGTCACTTATGTTGACGTTTGGAATGCTCATTGTAGCAATTCTGTCTTTCCATAAAAGGAAATAGACCGCCCTTGTTCAGCCAAATAGGTCGCGGTCTACTTTAGTAGTATCTAAGCCTACCGCCTTTCAGCGGCTATTGTATGGAACCGTTAGATGTTACCAGCATCTGACGGTTTCTTTTTAGTTTATGCTTTCTTTAATTATTATACTATTTTTACCATGAAATATACAATAGTGTCTCCATTTTTTCACAAAAAAGAGCTTACAAAAGCAAATCAAAATGAAAGGTCGCGCTTCCATGCATCAATGATGGTTCAGAACGTTTTGTTCAGAATTCCCAACACATCCATTTGACGAACGTCAGCAATAGTTCATCCATGAACTGGGGTGGTGGCAAGCTAATCCCTTAAAAAGGGAGTGAGCCCATAACAGTATGTCAAGCGTCCTTTCACTCCAAAAAGTGAACTTTATTAATGATGGGTATGTCCGATTATTTTCCGGGAACCCTGATAAAACCATATTGTTCTACGTTTGGAATGCTCATTGTAGCAATTCTGTCTTTTCACAAAAAGAAATAGACCACCCTTATTCAGCCAAATAGGTCGCGGTCTACTCTAGTAGTATCTAAGCCTACCGCCTTTCGGCGCTATTGTATCCACTTGCCCTTTATTTACGATTTCTCCAACTTTCACAAGAATGGAATTTTGTTTTAAATGTGCAAGCATACTAAACTCACTATTTTTGTGTTCAATGATAACGCAATTCCCTTCAGGTTGATTCTCGTTCATTTCACCTGGTACATTATCCTTAATTCCATCTAGTATTTTAACTACCCTACCATCAGCTGGGGCTAATATCTCTTTATTAAAAGCGTAATAATTTTCATTCTTGTTTTTAAAACCCTTATATGATTGAGCATCTTTCTTAATGATTAAATCATATGCATATCTTTGGTTCTCATATACATAGTGATAATTTAAGAACTGATTTGTCCCGCCCCAAAAAAACAAACCATTCTTCTTTAATTGGCATGATATAAGTATTCTGTGTATACTGGCGGTCACTTTCTGGATAAGAAACGACATGATTAATCAATAACCCATGTATTATGTTACTTTCATCGAAAGAAACAGTAATTGCTTTTTTTCTTTCGCTGTCCAACCATATATAGTGCTTTATATTATTATCTAAATTGCTACTCATTTCTAAATTATATGTTTCAATCCCATGATTAAAGGATTGCCCTAACTCTATAAATTCGTCGATAGTGACTAATTGTTTTAACTCCTCAGTTGTTTGATGGTATATAGTAGAAAACCCTCCATTTAAAAAAACATTTCCGAAATCTTCTGGAGTAACCTTTATGGCTTTTTTCTCTTTCAAATATAACACCTCAACTTATATATATTTTCTTTATTTCAAATTCATCGAATATAAGTGTTTTATTTATTCTACTTTAAAAGTGACATCTCCGATCCCTAGATCCATGTTGAGTTTTATATGTTGATTAGAAGCATCATACGCATCATTAACATAAACACCTTCACCAAGCGATTTTAAATTGATATAATCAGCAGATACAATTCCTTTGTCAGTTTCTATGATGACACCAAAATCTGACGGGAGAGTAATGGTAGAACTACCTACACCTGCAGAAAAATGTGTATTGAAGCCTTGCTCCCAATCCCCACTAAGATCTAGTGTAATATCACCTACACCTGCGTCTATTTTTAAGTTATTTAATTGTAACCCTCGTAAATCTAATTCTGTGTCTGAAACTCCTGCATCTATTTGTAAATCAATAGGGATTTCATTGGTTAATTTTATATCCCAGTTATTTTGAACATCACCAATATTGTTGATTCCAAATTTGCCATCATCTTGACTAATCACAACATGACCCTTGTGATCTATAAGTTCATAAGAAACTTTCGGATCTAGTTTATCCACATTATATTCAATGTTTCCTTCCACCCATTCATTTGCTCCTTCAGATACTCGCAGCTCACCTACACCAACTTCTAAAGCTACCTCTAGTTCCGTTGAGCTATCCTTCTTAATTTCTATTGCATCCTGTTCTAAACTTCCAGAAACCGTAGTCAGACTACATGCGCTTAAAATGAGTAAGGCTGTAATCATCATTCCTAAAAACATCTTTTTCATAAAATGTCCCCCTATAATTACTTTTTCATAAATTTATTATAGACTTTTACCATATATTCTCAAAACATACTTACGACCAGTTCCAACCTAGACTTTGGTCTAGAGCTGTTTATTCATGATCACTGTTTTCACAGGGAATCCATTTGGATTTAATACTGTTTCTTCTTTTACTACTTTATAACCAATCGCTTGATACAATTGTATATTGCTAGCCAGTGCTAACCTAACTCTACAGCGCACTTCCTTCTTTTTCAAACCTTTTGCGTACTTCTCAATCCATTTAATCATCTTCTTTGCGATTCCTTTGCCTCTTGCTTGAGGTGGGACAGACAATCTTGCGAAATATAACGAGGTTTCGTCCAATTGAAGTCTTGAACAACCTAACGCTTCCCCATCTTGGTAAAATAGTATCGCTTGTTCTTTCCCCGTTTTTATTGCATTTTGAATGGAAGTTAAAGGTTCATTGATCGCACTTGAAGGAACTTCGAGGTTTCGATACTCTTCAAATGCTTCGAGCATGATTTTATGTACAATAGAAGCTTCTTTTTCTTCTGCTAGTTTAATTTCAAAGGTCATAACTTTTTTTATCTCCTTGTGGTTTTCTATTCTTCTATACTAACTGTTAAAATAATGAATACTAGTGTATAATATGAATATAATAAAAAGACCGCAGGTGCTGGAACACCTACGGTGTAACTACAGATTCGCCTTTTTTAAGGGCCTGATAGCTCATTGAACAAAGATGTAAACCGCCTCTACTAATGACAAGGGCGGTTTACTTTCGTTTGTGGAACGATAAAATCAACACAACTAACATTGAAAAAGAAATCATCAATGAAAGTGCCTGATATATTTTCATTAGCAACACCTCCTTCCTTCAAAGAAGATAGAGAAGGTGAGCTATTCCCGCCCTTGTGAGCTTTCTAATTATTTCCTACCCCAATCAATTTCCTCTTTCCCCATCTCTCTCAAAAATTCATTCACCTTTGAAAAAGGCTTACTGCCAAAGAATCCTCGATGTGCAGATAATGGACTTGGATGTGGAGATGCAATAATATGATGCTGTGGTGCAGTAATCAATTTTCGTTTCATTTGCGCTGGTCTCCCCCATAAAATAAATACAACAGGTTCCTGCCGCTCATTTAATGAAGTAATCACTTGATCCGTAAATGTTTCCCAACCCTTGCCTTTATGAGAATGAGCTTGTCCTTCTCGAACGGTTAATACAGTGTTTAATAACAAAACACCTTGCTCAGCCCATTTTTCTAAACATCCATGTTCAGGTATTAGACAATCTATATCACTACTCAGTTCTTTAAATATATTTTTCAAAGATGGTGGCGCTTGTATGCCATGCTGCACAGAAAAACTTAGACCATGTGCTTGATTTGGCCCATGATAAGGATCTTGCCCAAGAATAACCACCTTCGTATTCCCGTAAGAAGTATACTGCAGCGCATTCAAAATATGTTCTTTTTTAGGATATATCACCTGTGATGACTCATATTCTTCTCTTAAAAATTGCATTAACTGCTGATAGTAATCCTTTTCAAATTCCTCTTTTAATACATTTGTCCAATCATTGTTTAGATTAGGTACATTTATATTCATATCGCAAAACCGCTTTCTAGTCATAATTTAAGTTCGAATTTTTTTATTTGCATTATATCATACGAAAGTTGTAGTTCGTTTTAAAGCTTATTGATGAGGTGATATCTTCTAATGAAGCTTATAATTTACATATAGAAAATACAAATCAAGGAGAGGAGCCACCCCTCATGACTTCCATTTTTCAAGATCGACGTTTTATCAAAATATTAACTGCAAATGTGTTTTCCTCAATTGGTTCGGGGATTACCATGTTTGCTATTCCATGGGTTTTTGTTTCTAAGGAAGGCGGAGCAAATGCTTTTGGTTATGTCACATTGATTACAACGATCGCTTTATTTTTGGCAGCACCCCTCATCGGGAATTTAATAGACTACCACTCTAGAAAAAAATTATTGTTGTGGGGTCAATTGATTGGTTTTACTATGGTAGGATTTTTTGCATCGATTGGATTCTTAGGCATGGAATATCAAACCTGGCACTTAGTACTCTTATTTTTGACGGGATCTTTTTATTTTTCACTATTTTATCCAACGATGTTTGCTATGAATCAAGAGATATTTGACCGCAGTTTATACAAAAGCTTAAACGGCATGATGGAGATTCAAGGTCAGTTGTCTACTTTTATTGTAGCTGGAGGCATAGCGAGTATTTTACTCGAAACTGTAGATTTGCACTGGATTCTACTTATTGATGCTGTTACCTATACGATTGCTTTTCTCATTCTTTCTACTATCCCTTATATTCACTCTAAACAAACCAGTTCTAAAAGAAAATCTTTTTGGGGAAAAATGCACGAGGGATATGTCTATTTAAAGGATCAACCCTTACTTTTCTTCTTTTTATTGTCTGCGTTCATTCCATTCATTACTGTGATGGTAACCAACTATGTTTTCCCAATTTACATTGAAGCCACACTGCAAGCTAGCGGCAGTATTTATGGGCTTCAAGGAATGTTGTTTGGCTTCGGGTCCCTGCTTGCCGGCATATTCATCCCAGTGTTTATTAAAAAGTTTGGAAACGTGCAAATCATTTTGATCGGCATTTTAACCTTTACAATTTCTATGATATTCATTTCCATTTTCCCATTTACTCTGTTGTTTTTAATTCTTTCCATATTGCGTGGTTTTGGAAATGCCAGTACTAGAGTGGCTAGAAATACACTTATGATGGAAACCATTCCAAATGAAAAAATGGGCAGAGTGAACAGTTTATTTGAAACAATCGGACTTATGCTTCGAATTACGTTGATTGGCAGCTTTACTGTTGTGATACCTACTGTTGGAACTATACTACCTGTATCTATATTAAGCTTAATACTCGTTATGGCTGTTATTGTAGCATGGGTCAGCAGACGTTATTTCTCTAATGCTTCAAAGGCAAAAGTAAAAGCTAACATTTCCGATATTTCTTTACAATAAAATAAGAAAGAGAATTTTGCTTTCAGTAGGAGTTTTTATAAAATTGTAAAACCAATAGAATTCATAAATTTCAAAAAGGAAGGTGTGTTAAACATGAGCATTATGAATGTAAATGATTATTTAAAAAGAATAAAACTTCCGTCTAGCAGAACTGGAGATGCTTTCGAAGATTTGAAAAAAATGCAAATACAACACTTATATCATGTCCCATTTGAAAATCTGGATGTTGTAAACAAAGTGCCAATCGAATTGGATCTTACTCGAATTTATAAAAAAATTGTCCTTAATCAAAGAGGAGGTTTCTGCTACGAGATTAATGGATTATTTCATTGGCTGCTAAAGCAGCTTGGTTATGAAGTAAAAATGATCTCTTCCACGATCGCAAAAGACAAAAATCATTGGTATAAAGAGAATACACATTTAACGAGTATTGTAACAATTGAAAATGTAGAATATTTAGTAGAAGTTGGGGCAGGGGATACAGTACGTACTCCCATTCCTTTGAATGGAGAAATCGTAGAAGACATAAGCGGGAGATATAGAATTGACTCGGATGGGGATTTATTACAATTACAAAAATACGTTGATCATGAATGGATTCCAGTTTATCGATTCACAACAACACCTAAAGCTTATTCATTCTTTGAAGAGGTTTGCAAGTGGAATCAGACGAGTCCTGAATCTCACTTTACACAAAAAATGATTACAACAATGGCTAATGAAACAGGGAGAGTGACATTAACTAATCAAGAGATTATCACAACCATAAACGGTAAAAAAACGAAAAGAGAATATAGTCCAAATGAGCTTTCTGAATTATTAATCGATCTATTTGGCATGGATATTCCTATTATAGGTCAATCAGAATTAAACTCTTCCATATAACTCAATGCTTTTTAGTTCATGTATAAAATGTTCAGACCCAGTACTTGCTAGCAAATTCTTTGTCCATCAAGTCCTTCATCATTATCTTAACAATTCAATGTAAATAAAGTCACAAATCACCTCCGTTCCTCGTTATATTTATAAAACATATAGGAGAGTGGTTATAATGATTAAAACTGAACAGAAATGGGATGTCATCATAATAGGCGGAGGAATTGCCGGACTTACCGCTTCTATTATATTAGCCAAAGCAAACAAAAAAGTACTTATTCTTGATAAAGGAAAACACGTTGGTGGGCGTGCTATTACAGCAGAAAAAGCCGAAGGGTTGTTGAACTTAGGTCCACATGCCATCTATCCAAACGGACCTGGTGTACAGATTCTTAAACAATTAAATATAACATTACAAGGTGGATCTCCTGCGCCAAAAGGAACTTTGGTATATCAAAACAAATCTTATCCACTTACACTAAGTCCGTTCGCTCTACTCACATCAAAACTGTTAAAATGGAAGGACAAACGAGAATTCATCAAACTCATTAGCGGATTAAGCAAAATAGATACACAAACGATTCAACATACAAGTTTATACAATTGGGTCGAAACGCATCTAAAAGAGGAAAAGGTCAAAGAACTATTTTATATGCTGTGCAGACTTTCATCTTATAGCAATGATCCAAAACGTTCTAGTGCAGGGCGAATTATAGAACAAGTCAAACTAGGATTAACAGGGGTAACCTATTTAGATGGTGGTTGGCAGACACTTGTAAACCAACTGAAAGAGCAAGCCATAACTCATGGAGTATTCATTCAAGAAAACAAGCATATCATTGAAATCAACGGAACACATCCGAATATGACACTAATAGAACAATCGGGCCAAACCTACACGGGTAGTCATGTCATTTCTACATCCACACCAGCGAACACTTTAGCTATGGTGAAAACAAAGCAACCATCTAGCTTAAAAAAATGGAGCGAGAAGTGCATTCCTGTGAAAGGGGCATTCTGGGATATTGTATTGAAAAAAAACTCCAACCTAAAAGTTAAATTTGCCCTAGGACTCGATGAACCCCTTTATTATTCTGTTCATTCCGCAGTAGCCAATTTAACAACGAAACCTGACCTTCATGTCATACATTTAGGCAAATACTTATCTATAGATGACAAAATAGATCCTAAAAAAAATCAAAATCAACTAGAGCGTTTTCTAACCTCTGTCGAACCTAACTGGGAAAAGGAATTGGTATTTCAAAGATACTTCCCTTCCTTAACCGTTTATCATGCACTCCCAACAACTGACTTACCTGTCATCACACCGGAAGTTCCAGAAATTTCAGGGTTATATGTAGCAGGAGATTGGGTCACTGCAAAAGGATTGTTAGCAGACGCATCCATAACAAGTGCTAAAACTGCTGCTAATGCTGTTTTAACACCAAAAAAAGAGCTTCACCATGTAATATAGCAACATTTATTCTAAAAGTTGAAAGGAGAAATTCATCATGAGAGAGCTTTTTGATTCCTATCGCCCTTTATTATTCTCCATTGCTTACCGCATGTTAGGAACAATTGTAGATGCTGAAGATATCGTACAGGATACCTACGTAACGGCTAGCAAAACCAACCTAGACCATATCGAAAACATTAAAGCTTATTTATGTAAAATGACTACAAACCGCTGCTTGGATGTTATAAAATCTGCCCGAAAGAAAAGAGAAGTGTATGTAGGTCCATGGCTACCTGAACCGCTTGTCATGGATAACACGCATAAAGACCTTGCTGAACAGATCATTGGAAAAGAATATCTATCCACTGCTTATTTATATATGATGGAAAAATTGACTCCAATAGAGAGAACGATATTTATATTACGGGAGGCACTAAGTTTAGATTACAAAGAAATAGCTGAGATTACAGAAAAAACAGATGCAAATTGCCGAAAGATATTTAGCCGCACAAAACAAAAAATTAATATAGATCAAAATGAAACCCACTTCACATATGAAGAGAATGAACATATCGTTACCAATTTTTTGAAAGCTTTATCCACTGAAAATACACAGATGTTAACTCAACTCTTATCAGAGGATGTAATTCTTTATTCCGATGGCGGAGGGAAAGCCATTGCTGCTACAAACCCAATCCCAACTCGTTCAAAAGTGATGATTTTTTTACTTGGTATAGCCAAAAAAGGACCAAAAGACGCCGAAGTTAAATTATCGAACATCAACGGTCAGCCTGGAATCATCATTTATGAGAATAAAGTACCTGTCAGTGTCACAACCTATCGGATTGAAAACAATAAAGTAAAAGAAATCTATATTATTAGGAATCCAGATAAATTAACGAATGTTTCATATGGTCTAGGTTAGATTTGCTGAGCAATTTTGGGAAAAGTCTCATTTCCCATATCCATAGAGGATCAAGCTCTATTCAACTACTAATAATTAAAACCATTTATATAGAGGTGATTTTATTGACAGTAGCTCAAGATGAACTAAAGGTTGTCATTGGTGCAGGGGAATACAATAATAACCCTGGTTGGATTCATACACAAGAATCTGAGCTTGATTTACTAAATAAAGAGACTTGGAATCATAGATTTAAACCGAACTCGCTGAAATCCATATTGGCTGAACACGTGTGGGAGCATTTAACATTAGAAGAAGGAATCACAGCAGCAAAAATCTGTTATGATTTCTTAAAGCCTGGTGGTCATATACGAATTGCTGTACCTGATGCATTTTTCCCAGACGAATCTTATCAAGATTTTGTTAAAGTAGGCGGTCCGGGTCCCAAGGACCATCCGGCTGCAAGTCATAAAATCGTATACAACTATCATACATTGTCTGAAGTATTTAAAACATCTGGTTTTAAGGTCGTTTTACTAGAATATTGCGATGACAAAGGGACTTTCCATCATCATGAATGGCTAGCAGAGGATGGTGTTATTTTTCGTTCAAAAAAATACGATCCAAGAAATCAGGGTGAACAGATTGTTTGTCCTTCCTTAATGATTGATGCTATTAAAAAATAACTTTTTCAAGCCTAATTCGTTTTTTAATTCTCTATATTAAGCATAAGCATTACAGACACCACTTTTTTGGGCAATCACTCAAAAATGTGGTGTAACTCTTCTTTTCACTTCAATTCTTACATATACGATCAAACCGGCAATAATAAAGATACATGATGTTAAATACATGAAGCTATATCCTATTGTACTGGCTAGATATCCAAGCAAAAAAGAACCGATGGAGATCCCAATATCAGCAGACATAAAATAAGTAGCTGTTGCAGCTCCTCTTCTTTGAACCTCAACCTCCTTTATAACCAATGCATGCAAACTAGGTTGAATGAGTCCAAAACTAAATCCACCTAAAGTAGCTGCTGTTATAAAAGTAATAAGTGACCCTGCAAAACTTAACACAACCATACTTAAAATCATAAGTATTAACCCTGGGACGACAACATAAGCCGCCCCATATCGATCAGACATTTTTCCAGAAACAGGTCTAGATAAAATTAACGCAAGTGAAAATACGCCTAAAAACGTACCTGCCCACTGAGCCTCACCTATCTTCATAGCATATAAAGCAATAAAAGATACAATCCCCCCATAAATAACGTAAATAAATGATGACACTATAGATATTGGGATCGCTTTCTTTTCTATTAGTTGATCCCAATGAAATTCCTTTTTTTGTGGTTTCTTTTCCTTCCCATTTTCAGTGAATTGTATAAAATAACCTAACACAACACTGATTGCTGCAATAAATGTACAAACAATAAACATATTAGTATAACTTGTATAACTTAATAGCCACATCCCTACAAAGGGACCCACAATCATGGCTAAACTTGCAAAGGAACTATAATACCCCATTCCCTCTGCCCTTCTTTCCTGTGGAATAATATCCGCTGCGATTGTGCCTGCACTGGTTGTAGCCATACCAAAACCGAATCCATGTATTATCCTTAATAAAAATAAAATATAAATGCAAGAGATGCCTAAGTAAAAAAACATACTGATAACAAACACGATTCTACCAATTAAAAATATACCCTTCCTTCCGAATTGATCAAGCCACCTCCCTGTTAATGGACGTGAGAAAATCTGTGCCATTGAAAAAAAACCTATGATCAATCCTACTTGATTTTCATTCCCTTTTAGCACTTCTACAATAAATAAAGGTAAGGTCGGTAAAAGCATATAAAAACTACCAAACATAAAAAAATTACTAAGAGACAATAACAGAAAATTCTTACTCCAAAGTTTTGACATGTTTTACACCTACTATATTCATATGAGTTTAAAATCCAGATACAAAATCAAACCAAAAAATAAATCCCAATACATTATATGATTCTATCATACTTTATTTTCCATTGATCAAAACTCTACTGAAATAAACAATTCAAAAATTTGAAATGAAATGATTTAAGTGTTTTAATGTAAGAAAACACAGGAGGATAAACCCATATGAAATATAAAACCGCACTCATCACAGGTGCTTCTTCAGGTATTGGAGAAGTGTTTGCAACTAGATTGGCTGAGCGAGGTGTAAATCTTATACTAGTCGCACGTTCTCAAAAGAAATTAGAGGAACTTGCTAAACAATACCACGAAAAATATGGGATCGAAACGTATGTTATCGTTTCAGATCTAAGCAAAGAAAACGCTGCTAAAGAAGTTAAATCTTCGGTGGACGAGCTTAACCTTCAAGTCGATATGCTCATTAACAACGCTGGTTTTGGACAAGTTGGAGAATTTATTGAGAACGATCCTGATATGGCACATGGACAAGTCATGGTGAACATCAGCGCTCTCGTTGATATGTCCTACCTTTTTGCAACAGACATGGCAGCTAGAGGTAAAGGGGCTATCATTAATTTAGCTTCCGTTGCAGCTTTCCAACCGCTTCCGAAAATGGCTGTTTACGGTGCAACAAAAGCCTTTGTACTTTCCTTTTCTGAAGCACTATGGGGTGAATTGAAAAACAAAGGAGTAAAAGTACTTGCCATTTGTCCAGGTCCTACAGCTACTAAATTCTTTGATGTTTCAGGTGAATTTGGCGCAAAAAATTTAAGAACTTCTGAACAGGTTGTAGATACAGCAATGAAGGCTTTAAGCAAAGGAAAAAGTTATGCCATTGACGGGTTTGGCAACTACATCCTTGCCAATATAACAAGATTCTTCCCTCGTGAATGGATTATCAAAGTAGCTGGCAGTCAAGTTAAACCTCCAAAGAAGTAAACTAGATTAAGCAAAGCTTAAACATTGGGAAATCAGAAGGATACTCTACTTCACCTAATTGGAAAGATACCATCTATAGAGGTGGGCATCTTAACGCTAAATAAAACAGCACGATAAAAGATGCAACCTCAAGAAATGTAACCCTTTACTCCAATGACTTGAAACACGTAAGCGCTATTGATAATCTGAACATATACTTTTTAATTCGTAACAACATACATATACTAGGCAAGTAAAATCTTTTATGAAGGTGGTATTTATTATGAGTAACTTAGAACGAAATTTAGAAAAATACGCTGAAGTTACGCTAAAGGTTGGCGTGAATATTCAAAAAGGACAAAAGTTATTAATTCGCTGTGGTTTAACAGCTGCCGATTTCGTTCGTTTATTAACGAAAAAAGCATATGAACTAGGTGCTAAAGATGTAATTGTAAATTGGGTAGACAGTGAAGTTACTCGAATTAAATACGATAACGCTCCGCTAGAGTCTTTTCAAGAATTCCCTGCTTGGATTGCTCAAGGTTATACTGAGCTTGTTGAAGAAGGTGCAGCAGTTCTTTCCATCTATTCAGACGATCCAGATTTATTAAGAGGGGTTGAAACTGCAAAAATTGCCTCAGCTCAAAAAGCACAAGGGCAAGCGTTAAGCAAATTCCGTGAGTATATCCAGTCTGATAAAACGAGCTGGAATATCATTGGTGTTTCCTCAAAAGTTTGGGCAGCCAAAGTATTCCCTGACGTTCCAGAAGAGGAGCAGGTTGAAAAGCTTTGGGATGCGTTCTTTAAAATCGCAAGAGTAGATCAGGAAGATCCGATTCAAGCTTGGAAGGATCATGATAAAAAATTGCATGACAAAGCAGACTTTTTAAATGAGAAAAAATATAAATTCTTACATTATGAAGCACCAGGTACAAAACTGACGATCGAATTACCTGAAAAACATTTATGGTTAGGCGGTAGCTCACCGAACGAAAAAGGCATTGACTTCTTTGCCAACATTCCAACTGAGGAAGTATTCACTGCTCCTTTAAAAACAGGGGTGAATGGTTATGTTTCCAGTACAAAACCATTAAGCTACGGTGGAAATCTAATCGACAACTTTAAAATTACTTTTGAAAACGGAAAAATTGTAGATTTTGAAGCAGAGCAAGGTTATGATACATTGAAAACTTTAATTGAAACGGATGAAGGTTCACATTACTTAGGTGAGGTTGCGCTTGTCCCTCATAATTCACCAATTTCAAATTCCAATCTTATTTTCTACAACACTTTGTTTGATGAAAATGCTTCTAATCATTTAGCTATCGGAAGTGCTTATGCATTCAGCTTCGAAGGCGGTAAGAAAATGACAAGAGATCAGCTTGCTGAGTTAGGTGCAAACAACAGTTTAGTACATCAGGATTTCATGGTTGGATCAGCAGAAATGAACATTGATGGTGAAGCAGCAGATGGAAAAAGAGAACCATTGTTCCGAAATGGAAACTGGGCGTTTTAATAGACTGAATAAAGGGGGATGACCCTCTCTAATCTAGAATTGTATGTTCAACTTTGTCCACCTGGATATGGACAATAGAAGTAGGATGATTTATGAACACCCCCCACTTCGAAGATCTCACTTGAAGTGGGGGGTAATTTACTATTATAGAAATTAGATCTTCAAAAATTGAACAAAATATCCCAGAATTACAAGAAGGCTTCCGCGACATCTCCGAAAAGTCACCAGTAGGGGATTTTTTTATAGTAAAGGTGGCATTCATTCATGACTCATTTTGATAGTAATTTAGAAAAATACGTTGAAGTGATCCTAAAAATTGGTGTGAACATCCAAAAAGGACAAAAGCTTTTAATAAATAGTGATTTAGCAGAAGCCTATTTTGTTCGTGTCCTTGCAAAAAAAGCCTATGAGTATGGAGCAGAGGATGTTGTTGTCAACTGGAGAGACAATCAGAGCATTCGCATCAAATATGACCTTGCACCTGTAACATCATTTCAGGAATATCCTACATGGAGATCTGATGGCCATACTAAACTTGTAGAAGAAGGTGCAGCCGTAATTTGGATTGAATCAGATGACCCAAATTTACTACAAGGTGTTGATACTTCAAAAATTGCTGCATTTAAGAAATCAATAGGTGAAGCTTTTAAAGAATTTGGTCAATATATCCAAGCAAATAAAACAAGCTGGAATGTCATTGCCACACCTTCCAAAGCATGGGCGACCAAAGTCTTTCCACACGTTTCAGAGGATAAGCAGGTTGAAAACCTTTGGGATGCTATTTTTAAAGTTGCTAGAGTTGATCAAGAGAATCCAATTGAGGCCTGGAAAGAGCATATTAAAAACCTCCATTCCAAAGCTGACTTTTTAAATAAGAAAAAATATAAGTATTTGCATTATGAAGCACCAGGTACACAACTGACAATAGAGTTGCATGAAAAGCACCTTTGGACAGGTGGAAGTGCTGTAAATGATAAAGGGATCAGATTTTTGAACAATATTCCTACAGAAGAAGTATATACACTACCACTAAAAACAGGTGTCAATGGTCATGTTTCCAGTACAAAACCATTAAGTTTTGGCGGGAACTTAATCAACAATTTCAAAATTACTTTTGACAATGGAAAAATAATAGATTTTGAGACTGAGCAAGGTTATGATACTTTGAAAGCGTTAATCGAAACAGATGAAGGTTCACATTACTTAGGTGAGGTTGCACTTGTTCCTCATGATTCACCAATTTCAAATTCCAATCTTACCTTCTACAATACTTTGTTTGATGAGAATGCATCCAATCACCTAGCCATCGGTAGTGCTTACTCTTCTAATTTAGAAGGCGGCACACAAATGGCTAAAGAAGAACTTGATAAATTTGGAGCTAATCATAGCTTAACACATGTAGATTTCATGATTGGATCAGCAGAAATGAATATCGATGGCGAAACTGCAGATGGAAAAAGAGAACCGTTATTCCGTAACGGAAACTGGGCAATTTAAATATTAAACCTTTCTCGCTCGCTTCATTCATTTTAAGTAAAGGAAAACTATTAATGAAGGTAGGACTAATCTATGACTAATTTTAACGAAAATCTACAAAAATACACGGATGTCATTCTTAATATTGGTGTTAATATTCAAAAAGAGCAAAAGCTTGTTATCAGTACTGATTTGAGAGATGCCTTTTTTGTACGTATACTTACAAAAAAAGCATATGATTTAGGAGCAAGCGATGTTATCGTCAACTGGAGAGACAGCATCATTAACCGTACTAAATATGATCTAGCTCCTTTAGAAGCTTTTGAGGAATTTCCTCGTTGGATTGCAGATGGGTCAACGAAGCTTGTAGAACAAGGTGCAGCGTTTCTTTGGATTGAATCTGAAGATCCAGATTTATTAAAAGGCGTAGACACCGCAAAAATAGCTGCCCACCAAAAATCGGCAGGACAAGCGTTTAAAAAATTTAGTGAATATATCCAAGCAGATAAAACAAGTTGGAATATCGTAGCAGCACCATCCCAAGCATGGGCAGCCAAAGTATTCCCTGACTTACCAGAAGAAGAACAGATGGAAAAACTATGGGAGAGTATTTTCAAAATCTCTAGAGTGGATCAAGAGGATCCCATTAAGGCTTGGAAAGAACATGATGAAAAGCTGCATTATAAAGCAAACCTATTAAATGAGAAAAAATATAAGTATTTACATTATGAAGCACCAGGTACAAAGCTTACCATTGAACTACATGAAAAGCATCTATGGACAGGTGGAAGCTCTGTAAATGAAAAAGGCACCAGTTTCTTTGCAAACATGCCTACGGAAGAAGTATTCACAATTCCATTGAAAACAGGAGTTAACGGATATGTTACAAATACAAAACCTTTGAGTTACGGCGGCAACCTCATTGATAACTTTAAAATTACTTTTGAAAATGGAAGGATTATAGATTTTGAAGCAGAGCAAGGTTATGAAACTTTAAAAGCGCTAATCGATACAGATGAAGGTTCACATTACTTAGGTGAAATTGCCCTAGTACCTCATCATTCACCAATCTCAAATTCCAATCTCATTTTCTACAATACTTTATTTGATGAGAATGCATCTAATCATCTCGCAATTGGCAGTGCGTACTCTTTTAACCTTGAAGGCGGAACACAAATGACAAGAGAAGAACTTGATGCATTAGGAGCTAACGATAGCATAACGCATGAAGATTTTATGATTGGATCAGCAGAAATGAATATCGATGGCGAAACTGCAGATGGAAAAAGAGAACCTTTATTCCGTAACGGGAACTGGGCTTTTTAATCAAAACTCAATCAAACACAGCCTCCAAATCACAATTTGTGAATTGGAGGTTCTTTATATTGAATATAAGACCTCTATCTAGTAAATCATAAGAAAATATGTATAAATTCGTACATTGCAAAAAAATTGATGGTGTTATGATACAATATATACCTATCCCATGAAGAGTAGACATTATTGAAATATTCTTTAGATGAAACTAAAAAAGTTTATCTACATACAAAATTACAAAGGAAGTACATATTATGGACATATTACAATGGATTACCGCTTTAATGCCTGTACTATCTGTTTTTATTTTTCTCGTTATTTTACGCATTCCAGCTGCAAAAGCGATGCCGATCAGCTTTCTAGTCACGGCTGTTTTTGCCTTTTTGTTTTGGGAGGTGTCCTTTCAGCAAATTGCTGCATCCTCTTTAGAGGGAGTTATTGTCGCTTTTTCAATTTTATATATTGTGTTTGGTGCCATCCTACTTTTAAATACGCTTAAAAACAGCGGTGCGATGGATTCCATTCGTACTGGTTTTATGAACATTAGTCCAGATGCCAGGGTGCAGATTATTATTGTAGCTTGGTTGTTTGGAGCGTTCATTGAGGGAGCTGCTGGGTTCGGTACACCTGCAGCCATCGGAGCACCTCTATTAGTAGCGCTTGGATTCGCTCCATTACCTGCTGTTGTATTAGCTCTTGTAGC
Source organism: Chengkuizengella axinellae (assembly GCF_030730905.1). Taxonomy (GTDB): domain Bacteria; phylum Bacillota; class Bacilli; order Paenibacillales; family KCTC-33759; genus Chengkuizengella; species Chengkuizengella axinellae. The sequence continues at coordinate 169,076 of NZ_JAVAMP010000004.1, forward strand.
AGATAGTGCACCTGTAACCTTCGGAGCTGTGGGTACACCTATGATAGTAGGGATTGGACAAGGACTTCAAACTGAAGGTGAAATTGCACTAAATGTAGCTGCATACTTGCAAAATGAACAGCTAACATTAATGGACCATGTAGCAAATGTTGCTGTTCAAGTCGCGTGGATCGATCTATTCGTTGGTTCATTTATTCCGCTTTTATTAGTTTTAATGTACACTAAATTTTTTGGGAAAAACAAAAGCTGGAAAGATGGATTGGCTATTTGGAAGTTTGCGTTATTTGCAGGGTTTAGCTTTTCTCTCTCATCACTCTCTGTAGCCATTTTATTAGGGCCGGAATTCCCATCTATTATGGGAGGTTTCATTGGTTTAATTTTAGTAATCCTAGCAGCTAAAAAACAATTGTTTTTGCCAAAGGTTCCTTATGTATTAGATTCTCACGAAATTGAAAATAAAGATTCAGATTCTACACATCAACAAGAAGAAAGAGCAAATCAACCCTCACTGCTTATGGCATGGGTACCTTATTTAATTGTTTTAATACTGCTCGTTATTACTCGAATTGAGATCTTTCCATTTAAGGAATGGTTACTTTATTATAAAATTACATGGACTAACATTTTAGGTACGGAAATCAGCACAAAGCTTGAACCATTGTATTTACCAGGTACGATTTTTATCTTTACGGTGTTGATCTCGTTTGTGATGTACAATTTCACCAGAAAACAAGTGTTCTCTACAATCAACACTTCCTTAAGTACCATGGTGGGCAGCTTGATCGCGTTAGGGACTGCGGTGCCTATGGTTCGTATCTTTATCAATTCAGGTGTCAACGAATCTGGTTTAAACAGCATGCCGATTGAGCTAGCCAACTCCGCTGCGGAAACACTTGGGCAATCTTGGCCATTATTCGCTCCATTTGTGGGTGCGCTCGGTTCCTTTATTTCAGGAAGTGCCACCTTCAGCAATATGATGTTTTCCTTATTTCAGTTCAGTGCTGCGGAACAAATTGGGTCTAATCCGGATATCGTTTTATCCTTGCAAGCACTTGGTGCCAACGGAGGAAATATGATCTGCATCTTAAATGTTGTCGCTGCTGCTTCTGTAGTAAACTTATACGGTAAAGAAGGAACGATTATTAGATATACGATGGTGCCAATGTTGTATTACTGCCTGTTGAGTGGTGTGATCGGGTTGATTGTTTTAGCGGTATTGTAAGTCTGAAATGGCGCAATATGCGGTAGTTTGTGAAGGATACATATTAATTAATTAGTTTAGACAATGCTGGCTGTGTTGATTCTTTGATGCTAAAACTTTAAAGGTCGAACGATACATTTTATACATGGTTTGAAACGAAATAAGGGGAAATTTTCCCCTTATTTCGCTACATCTTAACTGTTATAAATAGAGGACTTTCATTCCTTTATTTATATGATTTTCGCAACTTTTCATAATATGAAATAAGACCCTCAATTCCCTCTATTTTCAACGTTTTTCAAGCATTATCTTCTCGGTTATTTTTTATAAACATATAAAATGCAGCACTGAATATAACGATATAACCTACAATACTAAATACATCTGGCGTTTGACTGAAAATAATCATACTAATGACCGCGGAAAATACAACATTCATATAGAAAAAGATCGAAATCTCATTTGCCGGAGCAAATTTATATGCTAGGGTAATTCCAAACTGGCCAATTGTAGCAAATACGCCTGCCAACAATAAATATACAAGCTGCACAGTACTCATCGGTTCATAATAGAAAAATAATGGCGGCAGCAGAATAACAGTTGAAAATGCAGAAAAATAAAAAACAACTGTATAAGATTTTTCCTTAGCACCTAATACTCTTAATGTTGTATAAGCTCCTGCTGCAAAAATGGAAGACAACACACCCATCGCATATGGAAAAACATCCACCGAAAATTGTGGTTTAATGATAAACAAAGTTCCAATAAAAGCAATAACAATCGAGATGACCTGATAAGACCTTGCTTTTTCCTTTAAAAAGATCGCACAAAATATAATCAATAAAAATGGACTCAGCTTATTCAACATGTCTGCATCCGAAAGCACGAGATGGTCAATGGAGTAAAAGAAAAACAAAATACCTAAAGTACCTAATACAGATCGCAGTAATAATATAGGCTGATTTTCACGTTTACCGAAAAAACTTTCTCTATAATAAACCACCATGCCAAACGATATGATGGCTGAAATTAGATTTCTAAAAAATGTTTTTTGGGTTGTAGGCAAATCCCCTGAGAGCTTAACGAACATCGCCATAAAAGAAAAACCTAACGCTGATAATATAAGAAGTAAGATTCCTTTATTTTTATCTGTCATCTAGTTGATGCACCTTTCACAAGTTGAATGATATTAAGTCATTGTTAAATTACAATGCATGTATTGTATCATACATATGTTCCAACTAACTATATCTCACAGAGGTTACGAAGACAAATATCCTGCAAAAGAAGCAGTAATGCAAAAAACCGATTCCTACCCATAAAACATCCTAATACTGGAGTGCTCCATGGACACATCGGTTTTTGTAATAATAAAAACTATCAGTAGAATTTAAATCTCCCACTGATAGTTAGATGACCTTACCCTAGTTTCTACAGTCCGTTATCTCGCCTTTGAGAAAAGAGAGTATTGATATGAGATAAATAGTGCGTTGCTTTCAGTTACAATATTAAATTCCATATAGATTAATGAAATATGCAAACAGATTGTGTTGACTTCTTTTTATGATTGTTTTTCAATTGGCATTTTTGCGGTAATTGCAATACGATTCCAACCATTGATTGTCACAATCGCTGCTAAAATATCATTCAGTTGTTTACTGTCAAAATATAAACTTGCCTCTTCAAAAGCCTTATCCAATTTTTCATGGTCATTCATATGAGTTGCTGCTTCTGTCAGTGCCAGGACTGCCTTCTCTTCATCAGTAAAAAAGGCAGTTTCTCTCCATGCGGACAGTACATATAAGCGTTGACTCGATTCTCCTCCTTTCAAGGCATCTTTCGCATGCATATCCATACAAAATGCACATCCATTGATTTGCGAGGAACGCATTTTAATTAATTCTATCAATGATTTAGACACCGTACTTTCACTTAAATACCCTTCCAACCCCATCATCGCTTTATATAGACCTTGTTCTATTTGTAATCTTTGACTCATTTTAATTCCCTCCAATGATTTATTTTGTTTATGTTTCTCATTCATTAAAACGAGATAGACATCAACATTGTGACAATCATATTATCTTATAACAAAAAAACGTGAGGAAAGATACCTAAACACCGGTACTTTCTTCACGTATCATTATATAATAACCTTCAACATATCAAATTGACTTACACACATAAAAAACTCATTTCCACCAATTCTCTACCTACATTTAAAACAATGTCATCATTTCAGACCAGTTTGCAATTACAACAATGAGCGCTAATACAAATAATATAAATGCTGGCAATGCTTTAGACACAGGATCCTTTACTTTCACCAGGTGAGTTAACACGGCAAAAAACATCGTAACTGCAAGCAATAAGGCTCCCCAACCACTGAAGGAATCCAACCAAATCCCAATGATAATGGCTACAGCTCCCAGCGCTTCTACAAAACCTGTAAAAGGTAAAAACCATTGTGGAAGCTGATAACGTTTAAAATCCTCTACCATACCCTTTGCACCAAAAAGCTTTGAAAATCCAGCACCTAAAAAAGCAAGCCCAAGTATCACTTCCAAAATCACAACAAGTATATCCATCTGCTCATCTCCTTATGTTCAGAGTGATTTCCGCTATGCTCAAAAGTGAAATAGACAAAGGAGGAACACAGCCTTAATACATGATTATGCTTTAGAACTAGATAGTATTTCAAATATGTGAAATTAAAAGAGGATTTTAGCGAAATACTAAATGAGTACATATAATAATTTCACAGCTCGTATAATGAAAAAAAGGATGTTTGAAAGGAAATTAAAAAAATGGAAGTAGACAGCTGCTTATTACCCCTGCCCCTTATGCTTTATCCATTTGGGGTTTGATCTATACATTACTCGGAGGCTTCATCATCTATCAAGCACTGCCAAGAAACTTTCAAAAATCTTCAACGTATCCTGCTATTAAATATTCAGCTTACCTCTTGTCCATTTTTTTATTTATCTACAGTTATTTTTTAGTTAGCAGGAAAACAAAAGTTTAATAACGTTTATGATGAACTCAGTACAAAAAACTCATTGGAATTTCTCAGAGGTGCGTCAAATCCATCATGTAAATATGGGGTTCCCTAGTCTTAAGTATCAACTAGAAATTTTGGATCTTTTTGAAGTAGACAATTTACGAAGTTTCATAAGTGAACGCTTTTCCAGCAGCCCACTTAATTTGGTTAAAATAAAGGTAATGATCGTTGCAAAAATAACAATGCCGTAAAACCCAGCACCTATACCGACACCAACACCACCTGCAAAAAAGATCATTGCTGCAGATGTTAAACCTTTTACGTTTAATCCATCCTTTAAGATCACCCCAGCACCCAAAAAACCAAGTCCAGTTATAATCTGTGATGCAAGACGCATCGGATCCATCATAGTCCCGCTATTAGGACTGCTCAATATTTCTGCACTATAAATCGATACAAGTGTAATGAGTGTACTCGCCACGGTTACATAGGTATAGGTTCTTAATCCGGCAGGTTTGTTTTTAGACGATCTATCCAAGCCTATAAAAAAGCCTAATACTGCACTGATTAAAATGCGAAAATACATTTCATATGGTAAAAAAATCTGATTATAAGTAAACGATAATATGTCCACTATATTCATTACCAACTCCTCCATTTTTCAAAATAATTAATAAGATGTAAACATGACTATTGTATTTACAAATAAAATACAATGAATATAAACAAGAAAGTATCAGAACAAAAACACCTATCGGAGTCTCTCCGAGATGTCGTCCAACCCATTTTTAATCTCTTAAAGAAAGCGCTTACCTTTATTTTAGTTTAGTTTTACCTTTTTTTCAAGATTAGATTAGATTAAGTTTAATTTGTCGGTTTTGTGAAATATACTCATTTTGATGTGAAATTATGCTGATTTTTTCATTTTTTTGTTGTTATTATGCCAATTATTACTTTATGATAGTAGCTGAAGGTTATTTATGGATAAAAAAAGCTTAATCAATGTAATCCATTACATTAAAAACAAATCACACTTTAAACTGCTTTAATTTAAATATATAGATTAAGCGCTTTCCTTTAGTGGTGATTCATTACTCTCATCTTTATACTCCCGTTTCCTACCATCCTGATTTTATCCTCATCGATAATCGAACAAAAACTCTTAAAAGAGTCTCTCGGAGATGTCACCCGAGTCCTTCATTCTAAAAAAAGAGCAGAAAGAAATGATTTATTTATGTATCCAAAGTTTCATGGACAACTTTCAGACAGAAGTATCAATGTAATAGCGAAAAAACTGGACACCTCAATACAGGAGCTAGATCATACCTTTCATCACCTTCATCAAGAAATAGGTTCATTAAAAGATAAATATAATGAGCATTATATTTGGGCATTACAAATGTCTGATAAATTAGGAGATTTAATTCAAAGAGCAGAGATGTTGAAAACACGAGCAAAAAACAAGAAAACTAACGATCGATGAATTTTCTAACTGAAAGTTAGTTGACCTATCAGATGAGTTCTCCTCTTGAAGAAGGGGGGGCTTACAGCAAGTAGAAAGGGATGAAATTAGGGGAGGATATAATCTTCCCCTATTTGTTAATGTATTTTTGATGAGTTTTCTCAAGTTTACTACTCCTCTATCGTTGATAAGTCCCCTGTAGGCAAATCTAATTCCCATGCTTTTAATACGCGCCTCATAATTTTGCCGCTTCTTGTTTTTGGAAGCTTATCCTTAAACTCAATTTCCCTAGGTGCTGCATGAGCTGAGAGTCCTACCTTCACGAACTTCCTAATCTCTTCCTTTAATGCCTCTGTTGCTTCGTATCCTGTTCTTAATGATATATATGCTTTAATAATTTCCCCCCGCACAGGGTCTGGAATTCCAATCACCCCTGCTTCAGCCACAGATGGATGTTCGACAAGCTTGCTTTCCACTTCAAATGGCCCTACTCTTTCTCCCGCTGTATTGATGACATCATCAATCCTACCTTGAAAGAAAAAGTAACCATCCTCGTCTTGATAAGCAGAATCACCTGAAACATACATTTTTCATCATAGAAGGATAGCTTGTTTTAATAGCTAAGTTCCCCATATGATAAGGAGGAACTTCATTGCCGTTATCGTCTATAATTGCCGCTTCTACCCCTGGAATAGGTTTACCCATAGAACCCGGTTTCATATCCATGCTTGGATAATTGCAAATGAGCTGACCTCCTGTTTCAGTCATCCACCAAGTATCATGAATGCGCTGATCGTAGACCTTTAAACCCCAACGGATCACTTCTGGATTCAGTGGTTCTCCAACACTTAAAATGTGACGCAAACTAGACAGCTCAAACTGGTTAACAATCTCATCACCTGCTCCCATCAACATACGAAATGCAGTTGGAGCACTATACCAAACTGTAATTTTGTATTTTTGAATTGTTTCATACCAATCCTTTGGACTAAACCTACCTCCCCGAATGACATTGGTTGCGCCATTCAACCAAGGTGCAAAAACACCATACGATGTACCTGTTACCCACCCTGGATCTGCTGTACACCAGTACACATCATCCTCTTGTAAATCCAATACTATCTTGCCTGTATAAGCATGCTGAATCATCGCATTATGAACGTGTAAAACACCTTTTGGTTTCCCTGTAGAACCTGAAGTGTAATGCAAAATCATGCCGTCTTCACGATCAACCCACTCTATATTAAGCTCTTCAGATGCTTCTAATATTTCCTTATTCAGATCAACTAAATCTGATGGTACTGAAAAATGAGGGTCACAAACTAAGATATGTTTCAACTTGGAAAGCTCTTTTGCTGGAATGCGATGTAATAATGGACTCATTCCTTGTTGAATCACTATAGTATAATGCAATCTTATCTTTTAAATTGGATTCAGCATGTTTATCTATGGCTTCATAAGCCATATTCACACTACCAGTATTGTACCAAGAAAATTCTTTTTCTATATGGGTCCAGTCAAATGATGACCGTACCGTTTCGTAATTCAGCATGTTTGGATTCTCCGCATTTGCTTTTATCATTTCTTCATTTATTATTTTCACATCATTTCTCCTCCTAAATCAGAAACCTATATCACTCTAATCACTGTATACTCAGATCAGAGCCTTTTTAAAGTAAACGTTTTCAAAAATGGACATAGAAATTCTATCAAATGTGACAATGAAACATCTTCAATAATTATGAAACCAGAATGAACTGGTAAATCGAACAATGATGATGCTCTTGAAAAAGAGGGAGTCTGTCAGCATGTATGTAGTACGTGATAAAAAATACCAAGTTGTGCAGTAATCAAAAGCCCTTGAACTACACAACTTGCTGATTTCATCCAGAGAAAAAAATAGGATTACCAGTACAACTCCCAGTTTTTCACTAAACGAATTAATGCTTCAAAATAATAATAATCTCCCCAAATACAGCTCTCATCTACACCTCTTGGTCCGTTTTTATTGTATACCGCATGAAGCAATATACCATTGGCTTCACTATTCATTTCTGTTCTATAGTTTTCATACAAGGATTTCACTGTGAACAATGCTGCATTTTCATACATTTCTTTTTCTGGATCTGTTAAAGGCAATGATTTAACAAGCTCTAACAACCCACAGGCTGCAATGGCTGCTGCCGAACTATCACGTTCTTGATCATCTCCATCTGTAAATACTAGATCCCAATAACATATATCATCTGCTGGAAGTCGGTTTAAATAGTAATTCGTTACTTTTTTAGCCAGCTCTATTAACTCTTCATTATTTGTATAACGGTAACTTAATGGAAAACCATAAATCCCCCACGCCTGTCCTCGTGCCCAGCATGAATCATCCGCATATCCTTGAAAAGTAGTGCCTTTCACAGGTTCACCTGTTTCTGAATCCATATAAAAGGTATGGAATGTTGATGCGTCTTCCCTCACGATATATTTTGCAGCTTGTTTTACATGACTTTCTGCCATATCCCGATATTTCGAATCTCCTGTCACTTCTGAAGCCCAATACAATAAAGGGAGGTTCATATTACAATCTATAATCATGCGTCCACGCTGTTTAGGGTCATTTAAATCTCCCCAGGCTTGAATAATGCCCGCTTTATCAAGGTAACGAGTGATGAGATGATCTGCAGCCATAAGCGCTGCTTCTTTAGCAGCTTCATTTCCAGTTAACTTATAAGCGCTAACGCAGGACAAAGAATACAAAAACCCTAAATCATGATGATCCACTTCTATTTTTTTTTCCATTCTTTCCTTATAACTCAATACTTGTTTTTCAGCGACCCTGCGATACTTTTCATCACCTGTCCACTCATAAGCTAACCACAACATCCCAGTCCAAAAGCTGTTTGTCCATTCTATATTATCTATCGGCGGATAAACATTATTTACACTGCTGGAATCAGGATATTGATCTGTAAATAAATCTAAGCTTTGGTCTATCTTCGCTAAAACATGTTCAATGGCTTTTTCCACGAATTCACGATCAACTGGTGGTTTTTTTTGAAAATAATCCTTATTATTTATTTCTTCTTTATTCACCGATTTCACTGCTACTGTCATATGACCTCTCCCTTTCATCCACCCTTTTTGAAGTTTAACTTTATTCAAATTGTAAAGGGTTTCATACATGTTTATAAGATGAAAATTTTTTACCCCTCTATTTCATACACTTTAAAATCTGCATATTCTGCAATTAATGGTGCCATTTGGCGGAATCCAATTCTACCTCCCTTGATCAAAGGTCCCCATGTTTCCCCATCATCCTGCCAATCAAATATAAGCAGCTCATTTATATAAAATTTGATATTTCCATTCCTTTTCAATAACAAAAGCTGATACGGTTCTTGTACATCTTCACAACTAGGTATAGGATCAGCCCCTTGGCAAACTAGGTGGAAACCATAACTTTTTCGCAGATTGCAAGTATGAAATTTTCGATCCACATCTTTGTATCTACGTCTAAAATAACTAACATGATAAGCATGAATGTCTCCATGATGATATTGTCTGTACATTCCTTTCCTTACTTTTAGCTTTGAATCAAACAAATCCTCACCGTTCATTCCTGCAGCTCCAAAAAAAAGAATAGCCAACCCTGGTTCTCTTAACGGTTTAAACTCCCAAGAAATTGCTATGTTTTCTGGAAAGCTCTCTGGACACCAATAAACAAAATTCGATTCCTGTCCCAATGACGGATCAAGCAAATTTTCCATTCTCATTTTACCTTCTGGAAAAGTTACTTGTGCTTCCCCTTCCATTTTAAATCCAGCTACATCAGTTTCAGATTGAAGTGGATTCTCATAAATTAAACGTGCATTTGTAGGTAACATGAGCTTTTCTCCTCCCTACTCCAATTCATACACTTTAAAATCTGCATACTCAGCAATTAGTGGTGCCATTTGGCGAAATCCGATTCTCCCACTTCCAATCAAAGGTCCCCACGTTTCCCCGTCATCCTGCCAATCAAAAATAGGGAGTTCGTTAATGAAAAACTTGATATTCCCATTCTTCTTGGTCAGTAGAATTTGATATGGCTCTTGTATATCTTCAACATCTGGTATAGGATCTGCTCCTTGGCAAACAAGATTGAAACCGTAACTCTTTCTCATATTGCAGGTATGGAACTGCCGCTCTACTTCATATCTTCTTCTAAAGTAACCAACATGATATGCATTGATGTCTCCATGGTGATATTGTTTATAGATTCCTTCTCTTACGTTAAGTTTTGGATCAAACAAATCTTCACCCTTCATTCCTGCTGCGCCAAAAAACAATATGGCTAACCCCGGCTCTCGTAAGGGTCTAAATTCCCATGATACGGCAATATTCTCTGGAAATATTTCTGAACACCAGAACACAAAGTTAGATTGTTGGCCAAGTGCTGGATCAAGTACATTTTCCATTCTCATTTTACCCTCTGGAAAAGTTACTTTTGCTTCCCCTTCCATTCTGAAATCATCTACATCATTGTCAGATCGCAGTGGATTATCATAAATTAAACGTGCATTTGATGGTAGCATTCCTATATCCCCCTTTTTGGTTAAGGTAATACTTCACTACTAACCTCAATTGAAGCATTATTTTGGAAATTATATATTTATGATTGAAAAACTTTGATCTCATGTTTTAACCAGCTGTAGCATAACTTTGTCCATTGACCCACATGTGGCTCATCCTCTGCTAATTTCAGACCATGTTTCCCCGTCGGAAATACATGCAGTTCAAATGGAATATTGTATGTACTTAACGCTTGTGAAAAATACAAGCTATTTTCAACAGTGATATGATCCTCGGCAGTATGCCACATAAAGGTTCTTGGCGTATCTTTACTCACATGTTTTTCTAAAGAATGATGGTCCCTTTCAAATTCCGTCCCAGCCGCTCCAAGCAAGTTTGTCCTTGAACCATAGTGCCCCATCTCTGTAAATGTAATCACTGGATAACCAAGAATCATAAAATCAGGGCGACAGCTCTGCTGATCAATTTCATCCTGAGGGTCAAAAAAGTTTTGGTTAAAGTGAACCCCTAACGAAGCTGCCAAATGACCTCCAGCTGAAAAACCAGCTGTACCTATTTGTTCTTGGATTACGTTCCATTCCTTTGCTCTTAATCGAATTGTTCTTATTGCACGTTGCGCATCGATAAACGGACAAGGATGACGATATGGAACTACTCGATAATCCAGTACAAATACGTGAATGCCTAATGGAGTTAACCACTCTGCAATCCTTACACCAACATCAGTTTTGTTCTTGTATCCTCCTCCAGGTATGGCTAACACCGCTGGTGCTGGTTGGTTAGACTTACTTGGATAAAATATCATTTTAGGCATTTCTTTACTCTCTCCATCTAAAAAAGGAACCTTACCTTGTTCCCACAAAGGAATTTCTTGATTTATGTCCATTTAATTCACCTTTTTCATAATTTAAATTCTCGGATAAAATGCTCTTTATTATAAATTGTAAGGGTTTTCAAAAATGTTTTTAAGACGAAAATTTTTTACCCCTATTTAATAATAAAAAGAGAGAGGTGAGATAGACACACCCCTCTTTCATCATATACTTTTCACACTTTATCCGTTTATTAAGAAACTCTTTTATTCGCTTGATACTCTGTTTCGATACCTTAGCTTCAATATATTTACGATATTAAATTTGTTTGTCCTAGTTTTCGTCATCTTTTTTATTTGGTTTATTTCCTTTATTTCCATCTCCATTGTTTCCATTTCCATTCCCGTTATTTCCATTTCCATTCCCATTAGAAGTTTTAAGTAACTCTTTAAATTGATCTAATGCTTCTTGCAAACTCAAAACTGCCTGATCAATATTTCCTTGCGTAAGGTTCACAGCATCATCTAATATTCCTTGGACTAATTGAATTTCCCCTTGCAATATTTGTTTACTCCCTATAGGATAGGTGCCCGCTGCATGACCTTCTTCAGCTTCATCATGGAATAATTGTGCTTCAATGATGATCGAACTCAACTCACTAAGATCTCCAGCAGCTTGAATAATGCTCGCTTCAAAAGTATCTATGGCTGTTCGAAGCTGCAATTCAGTGGAATTAATCACTTCTTGTGATGAATTGTCTGCATCATCTAAAACAACTTGTGCACTTGCTAGTTCTACTTGCAGTAGTTCTTGGTCAGGGGCAGAGACATCTCCTACCCCTGTGCCTATATCATGATTTAATAACAATAGATCCGCTTCTTCTATAGCTTCACTTAAAGCCGTTGTATCTACTATTTCATTAACTGGGATTAATTCAATTTCTATCGGCATTGCATGTTGATTATCAAATTCGATGACAGTAAATCCATTATTGTTTGATACAATACGATAGTTTCCACCCTGCTCCTTTACATTCCATTCACCAACGATTGTTAACTGCATCGTATGCACGATGCTTTCATTTTCTTCCCACCAACGATCATAAGGGCCTTTTGCAACAAAATTACCATCTGCATCATAAACATCAGGATCTAATCCCTCGTACAACCTTAGATCAGGATCAACAACGGAAAGCACTAATTGATTCCCATTTTCTCTAATCATCACCATGGAAGGAGTATCCACAGCTGCTACATGACCAACATGGATAGCATCATTTGCTTCAAACAATGCATAACCTGTAATTCTTGTTGCTAAATCCTTAACTATATGTGCGTCATAATCCTTTTGTAATACTTCATATGGCTGATCTTGTGCCTGACTCATCTGTTCTATAAATGTCTGCATTTCATTGGCATCTGCACCAACGATGATTGCATACTCATACTCTTCACCTGTTGGAGCCTTTCCATGATCTAACCATGCTGTAGTAAAATCACCCTGAGTCTCACTTCCATCTTTTTGATCTTTAGAATTCTGTGTTTTTCGATGCAATCCAACATTCTGATCTTCCGGTATATAGTATCCATTCTGCTTATTATCTACCATCCACATGGGTTCGGTTAATAACAAGTTATCCTCATATGGGAAGGTTGTGATTGCTTTTGTATCACTCAACCATATTGGCTCATCTTGACTTTTCATATGATTTTGGAAAAGTGTCGTTTCTGTTGAATGTACATCATCTGTATTTTCAATATTTGATCCTAATGCAATGATTCGGTCATCAAACATAAAGACGGATTTTCTTGCACGATGGCTTTCGTCATATCTAGGTATCTCGTGCAGCTTCATCGCAAACATGCCATTTTCACCTTCAATATTCAATCCACCAGCAAACGTTTCATCATTTAACATATTTTCAGAAAATTGACTTGCTTTAAGCTCATCAAAAGGTAAATGAATTGTTGTTGTACCCGACCAACGATTCCAATCATAACCTAGATCTGTATGACCACTATCATAACTATTTACGGGATCTCCTTGACCTAGGATTTGAATCTGTCCATATGAGATATATCTTCCATACCAATTGGCATTCGTATAGATTTCTGTAGACCATACATAACGATTATGTCCTTTGACCCCAACTAACCAGTTATCCCTACGATGAAGCTGCAGTGCACCGTAATTCATGGTCCAACTTCCATTTGGATCAAGCTCTGCTTCATAACCTAAATCAAGCAAGGATTGTGTTGTATCGTCAAAATTGAGAGGCTCTATTAATCTTAAATAAGCCGCAGCCATGTCTGGATCAATCGCCTCTAATCCATCTGGTGTTCCAGCTAAAGCCATATATTTGAACGGAAAACTGCTAATTCCATAAACTCCAGTTGGATGTCTCCCTGCAATACTAACTAACCAATTATATTTATTTGAATACAATCTAGTGGCAAGCAAGGCATGTTTAACTGATTCATGTGCCTCTTCTGAGATCCCAAATTCAGTTCCTCCAAGCATATAAACCACAGGTGTCATCCCTATAAAAGCATCTCTAGTATAATGTGGATAAAATCCTTTATGATGAAATCCAGATCCATCGACTTTAAAGGCCGGCATTAAACCAGGAGCAGGTGTCAAACCTTCACTTAACCATTCTGTTAATCTACGCATATATTGCACTTGACGTTCTTCATCATCAAGGATTAAAATGCTGGCAACCATACTCCTCAGTAACGTATTCAACGTATCTATATTGGCATAAATTCGATCCACAGGCTCATACATTCGTCCAACTCCACTGTACCAAACCATCATATCCTGAGCCCATGGAAGCAATCCAGCCTCCTCTAATTCATCCTTCATCAGCCACATTGCTGGGGCAAGAGAACGATTGTTGTATCCAATGTGATGTAGAATTCCCTGACTGCTACCCCATGCCCATCCTTGGTCACGGAAATGATCCGCAAGATCAATAAACATCGTTTTTAATTCTGTTTTTTCAGTTGGATCTGTTGTTATATGATAATACTGTGCGACATTAAACATGAAGTCCGTATAGTCTCTTAAATCAAGTGCGTTAACCACTGCCAACATTTCCTCTTGCATACTGCTTGGATAAATATCTTTTAAGTGTTTAAAATTAACAGGTCTTCCTTTTATACTTCCATTCTCCCGAACAATTTCATAGGTTTGGAATTCAGCACGCAATTCCTCCATGCCTTCAATAACCGGTTCCTCGCCCTTTAAACTAGCATCCACTCTCTCCATATCTTCCATCACATACTTACGATAGTTTTCCGCAATAGTAGTAAGAGAATCCAATTCTGCTTGTGTTGGGATGATCACTTCATTAGATGCTTCTTTCAGCCATTGATCAAACAAAACGACAGCATTCCAAGTATACATATCCTGCTCGTCTTGTTCTGGGTTTACAAATGGAACCTGTATATCTCTAGTTGGATATCTAGTATCCACAAGATCGTTCATCACAAATTGATCAAAAAACAATGTTCCTTGACCTAAACTGCTAGGTGCACTTATGACTAAATGATCCATTTCAACTACAGGATTACCCGTCATATCATGATAAGGCACCCAGGCGGTTCTCCAGCCCTCAAAATCTAAACCAAAGGTGAAAGATGCATCCACTTGACCGTTATGTCCAAATTCAAAAAGAAGTTCATCTTCAATCGGATTTTCATTGTATATCCATACGCCAAAAGTATCTGTTTCTTTGCCGCTAAATCCTGTTGGGTGAGATAGAATGACTTGTGAGCCAGCAGAGTAATCCCATCTTAGTGAAGAGGTTCCATCCTTGAAATGTTCTGTGCTAAGTGTCAATTCGGAAGCGTCATTGGTTTCAAATTGTGTTGGGACTTCACCTGTTTCAAACATGAAAACTGGTCCATACACTGTGATTATACTAGTGGCTGTATATATAGTCCCATCCAAGTTGGTTGTTTCAGCACTTATTTCTACAGTACCAGTATCTAACCCTGCCACTAACCCATTGTTATCTACTGTAGCAATACTTGGTTCACTTGAACTCCAAGAAACATCTTGTGCTGAAATATCAGGACGAATATGAACCTGTAACTGAGTGGTATCTCCTTCTCCTAAATAGTAATTTGCTGGTGTTACTTCAATAGGGTTCAAATCATAGGAGTGTATACTAATATCATCAAACCAAACGCTTCCAGTTCCTTCTTCTAAAAACAATTGAACCTTCATTTCCACTGCACCAGCTGGAGGTATGGTATTTAAAACGACTTGCTTCCAATCATTTGTTCCTTTAAATTTATCTGTATTTGTTGCAACGCCTACTTTATCCCCATTTGAATCTATATATAAAGCTCGGTAAGAGGCTCCACCTGTAGCATTATCCGTTTTGATCCAAGCTGATAAAGTATGTTTTTGCAATTCCGAAATCGGTACAACTTGAGTAACAGAAGCCCGTCCGTTATCCATGGAGGTGATTTGAAGAGATTTTGATCCACTATGGAATTGATCTTCTGTCACACTAATACTTGGATTTCCTACAGGTTTCCATAATAATGGCCAATCCGCTGCTGCTAAATCCGTCCATAAATCATAAGCAGGTTCTGTAATTTCAAATCCCGAGTTCAACACTTCTGTATGAATCGTATGATCACCAGTTACATGAACTTCAACAAATGCAGATATACTTCCATCTGTATTTGAGGCTGTTATATTCGAAGTTCCAGGTCCGATGGCTGTTAGATGTCCATTATGATCAACAACAGCAACACTAGGAAGTGATGATTCCCAGATGATGGACTCCGTAGCATCCATTGGATCCACTTGCACATTTAATGTGGCCATTTCCCCAGATACCATCTGTATAGTTGATTCATTCATAACAATGTTCTGTATCTCAATGGTTTCTATAAGTTCAATGTCATCAAACCATACGGTTCCTGTACTTAAGTCTGCATTTAATTGCACCTGCATGATTGCAGCATCCAAAGGGCTTTCTACATTTAATTGTAAAAGAGTCCAATCTGTATCCGCTTTTATCTTTTGAGAAGTGACTGTTTCACCCGTTATTTTCTGATCATTGGCATCGGAGTATATAATTTGAAAAAAAGCACCCGATCCTGATATATTTTCTGTTTTCACCCAGATATTAATTTCATACTTTTTAGTAGGATCCACACTAACCTTTTGGGACACAGTACCTCTTACAGCTGTTTCTCCTGGTTCAAACACTGCGCCAGCTGCAGATATTTTTAAAGCCTTGCTGCCACTATGAGCTTGAGCTGGATCTATCTCAATAATAGGATCTCCTCTATCTGTCCATACAATAGGCCAATCTTCCGGTATGAGTCCATCCCAATCTGAATTTGCATCATCTGTATACGTGAATTCAAATCCTTGATTTATTACTTCCGTGGCATAGGTCGGTTGTCCATCACCCGGAGTTTGGTCATTCACAGTAACTGCTACAGTGTCAGATATCGTTCCATCCATATTGGAAGCTGTAATTGTCGTTGTTCCTGGAACAACTGCTGTAACAATTCCGTTAGCATCTACAGTGGCTACACTAGGATTTAATGATTCCCATTTTAAACCCTCAGTATGATCCATTGGGTGTACTTCCATTGACAAATTAGTAGAATCCCCGCCATTTAACGAAATCGTATCTTCTATAATGTTAATACTAGAAATAAATATTTCTTGAACCTCGGTTAATTCCACATCATCGAACCATACGGTTCCTATACCTGTATCCATTATTAATTGAATTTTTAAATTGGCCGCTTCTGCAGGTGGGGATAATTCTAACTGGACACTACCCCAATCCATAAAATCATTGATCTTATTTGTGGATACACCAGCACCATTTATTTTATTCCCAACAGTATCATAATAAGTAATTTGAATATATGCTCCTTTACCTGAGGTAACATCCGTTTTTATGTTTGCATTTAAATTGTACTTGTTAGAACCAAAAACCAGCACTTGTTCTTGTGTTACCATCGCTCGAATATTGCCCTCAGAATCGCTAGGATCTGCAGTTACTGATGAGATCATTAAAACATGATTTGTAGGATCTGCATCATCTTGGACAACATCAAAGGTTGGGATTAATTCTGAGTTGTTGGGATCAACGTACGTTTTCACCCAACCACTTACTGGTTCAAAATTGTCCCAAACTGAATCAACATCAGACGCTATTATAGCTTCAAAATCCCCGTTCATAATTAAATTTGAAGTTTGAGCTTCACTTGTTATCTCAGTTGTAAAACTAGGAATAAAACTAAACAACATTGTAAAAATAATCATGAATGATGTCGCTTTGTTTAATTTTTGATGTTTCATGCTTCCACCTCTTTTTTGAGTTATTTCTTACCTGTCATTTCTTCAATCTGTAACGTGTTATGCATTTTATATGATTCAGATTTTTTTGGCATAAGATTAAATGAATTGAAAACGCTTACAAATGTTGGTATTATCATTTCTTATTTTTCTTCATAACACCTCTCCTATCTATAAAATTATTATATCAATCAAATATATTTACAATTGTAAGGGTTTTCATTTGTGAGTTTAAGGGGAAAACAATTTACCCCTATTGATGATCGTTACACTGTCACTGAATTTTTTTATAAAGAGGATCTTAAGCATTTTTATCTTCCACTGAAATAGATGACCTTATTAAGCAATTCAAGTTGTGAACTCCCTCTTGAAGGAGGAAGTTTACAACATGGAGGTAAGTATAATATAAAATTTATAAATGTTGGATGATAATTTTCTATTAATATTGAAATAAGGAACTTTCGTTCCCCTATTTATAGAATTTATCACAATGCATAAAAATAGAGGAAATTCGTTCCCTTATTCTATTGATTTTCTCATTACTCTTTGAAAAAACTATGAATAAGACCCTCATTTTGCTCTATTCTGTTAGAAAAACATAAAAATCTCGAAATAAGACCCTCATTTTACTCTATTTTTAATTGGGGAAGCAGTGGAAGCAGCGATAGACACATTGACTTGCTAATACAAGATAGATTCTCTAAGAAAAAAATTCCGTAAAGGTGATTGATGAACCTTTTCCCTTTTAAAATATTTGAGGGAGGTTAAGATTCATTATTCATTCTATCTGATTATTTACTTAAATACTAATTAGATAATAAGGGGTAATGACACCCCTTATACCTATACTTCTATCTCTTTATTTTTCCATTTGTTAGCTTCAACTGTTTATAATCTATCACTTGATCATTAGAATCTACTAAGTAAACTCCTAGATAGGTTTTATTTTTTACATAGTTGGGAATCAAAATCTCCTCCCCTATTGTATAAGGATCAATTACACCTTCTCCAACAGGTAGTACCGTTCGATCCACCTCAAAACTTGTCTCATCTTCTTCATTAAAAATAAAAATGACCAAACGATAAAGACTTTCGTCTATTTCCGCTTCAACTCTTGTAGTTCCCTCTAGTTCACCTTTTTTAGCTTTAGGATTAAACTGAACGTTGTTAGGAGTTTTCACAGACGCTTTAAATGCTTGTAATGCTTCATGAAGTGTTTCTACAGATTGATCAACTACAGCTTGTGTCTGATTTGCTGCATCATTTAGCAACATTTGAACCTCACTTATCACATTTTGCAATATTTCCTTACTTCCTTCAGGGTATTGCCCCACTGCATTTCCTTCTTCCGCTTGATCGTGAAATTGTTGCGCCTCATCTATGATTGCAATTAATTCACTTACATCATTAGCCGCTTGTATAATGTTTTCTTTAAAGCTTTCAATGGCTGATAGAAGATTTGCTTCCGTTTCATTTATCACTTCTTGTGATTGATTTACCCCATCATTTAAAATCACCTGAGCATGATCCAGCTCCACTTGCAGAAGCTCATGGTCAGGGGCGGAGACATCTCCTACCCCAGAACCAACATTGTGATTAATTA
Organism: Chengkuizengella axinellae; assembly: GCF_030730905.1. Taxonomy (GTDB): domain Bacteria; phylum Bacillota; class Bacilli; order Paenibacillales; family KCTC-33759; genus Chengkuizengella; species Chengkuizengella axinellae. The sequence continues at coordinate 188,063 of NZ_JAVAMP010000004.1, forward strand.
ATAATTGCCCAGCGTTATCAATTGCTTCACTTAAACCACTTAGATCACTCATATCAAGTTTAACCTTGGCTGTAAAGCTTTCACCTGCTGCACCAGTTACATCCACAGTAAGCCTTATAAATGGCTCTAAATGTTCTACTGTAATATTGTTATCTGCCTCTAAAAGCTGTAATCCCTTTTGTTGAATTTCTATTTCAATAACACTACCTACCTGTGTTGGATCAGACACTGAAATTTCAAGTTCACCATTCAACTCTTGCATCATCACTGAAGCTTGCTGATACACGGTCAAGTCTCCAACGGTTTCCCCACCATTGTTCCAGAAGTTAGCTCCGAGCAGACCGAGTGAATGATTTTGAACCGCTTGTACCTCTGCATCATTACGCAAGACTTCAATATCTGGATTTGTTGCGTATGAAGCTACTTCCTGTGTAGAGTAATTTGGCAACAACACGTATGCATACGTATCATCTTGAGGTTGTATACCATGATCAAACCACATTGTCATATAGGACCTTGTAACTGGATCATCCGTTTCACCTGCATTTATATCCTGCCAGCTTCCAGTACGTGATTCTTTTTTCACTTGTACACTAGGTAATTCTGGAAAGTAGTATCCAATAGCTGAACCTTCTACATTCCCTTCTAAATGCACCCATTCCACATGATCTAAGGTTTGCTCCCAACCTAATTGTTCTGGTTGTATTTGCCCGTTAATGACAATTTCATTTGTGCCATCATCACGAATTTTACGGTTCTCAACAATCGTTTCTACTGAAGTGGATCCACCACTTGTAATTCCAGCTCCAACAGCTACAATTTCATCATCAAACATAAACCAGGATTTTTTCGCTTTTACATCCAATGCATGATAAGACATTCCAGTTGCTCCATATTCATCTTGGAATGTGACTCCGCCTACCCAAGGTTCAGGAGATCTTTCTTCACCCAGTCCATCTTGCATGTTCACCGTATTTATTGTTGTTCCTGGTATTCGATAAGGATCCACAGTTGGCCAAAAACCATCGCTATAATGACCCAAATCATTGTTATACAAATAGGTCATCCCTGATCCTGTATGCCACCCTTTCACATTTTCATCTAAAATAGATTCAAAGTTTTGTATACGGTCAGAGTACATACTAATGCCAAACGCATAACCCTCTTTATGATTTACGACTCTATTCATAGCGGAGAAGGTTTTATGCAAGTCGAGTTCTCCACGAGGTTGGATGCTATTATCTGCTATTAAATCATCATATAACTTAAAGTCACTGAAATCTGAAATATATTGTTCGTAGTTTAAATACGTATCTTGCTCAATCCAATATTTTGCCAAACTTTTAAATTGTGTAGCATATGGTTCATCTACAAACTCAGCATAACGCAGGAGTGAGTTGGTTAAATAATAACCTGAATCATGATCTTGTAACCCACTTTTTGCAATAGACCTTCCTCTCACCATGTCCATCATGGCACCTTTATACATTAATGGCTCATATGCATTGCTTATTGCCTCATAAATGATTTGTATTTCTGGTCCTGTTACTTCCCAAGAAGTATTATTCAATAAACTTAAAATTTCTGGAGTAAATCTGATGATTTCCATACCATATGTTCCTGTGTACGGAATATCATCATGCTGTATGAACGATCCATCCTCATAAAATCCATTTACTTCAGGGATATGGTCTACATATTCTAAATGGTCAATGATGGCATCTCTAACGCCTTCAATTTTTGACACACTTTTCTCAATGCTTCCTGCACCTGCTACCGTTACACTATTCGTAAGTACATTCGCTAAGCTTGCATCCAGCGGAGCGCCACTTGAATGAGAACGGAAAAACTCATGTGTATTTGGAGCAAATTTATCTACCGTTGCCATGTACTTGTCTATTTGATCTTGTTTTAAATAATCGTGCAGGAGAATCACTGTTCTAACTAAATGTTTGGCAGCTCCTCTTTCATAGTGCCACCAATTTCCTGTTACTATAGTATTTTCATTATACTTATTATCATACATCCATTCTAAACCGGACATGATGTCACTTAATAGCTGTTTATTTTGATAAACCTCTGAATCTTCATAAGAAAACGCTTCAGCCATCGAATAGAGCTTGCTGTAATTCGTTGTTATATCCTCTGATAGTGATAACGTGTGAGGATCATACAACCATAAAAAAGATGTGTTTTCATTTTTATTCATAGACTCCCAATTCGTGATGCCACTTGAGATTTTTTCATTAAATAGGTCTTTCATTCTAGGGTCATTTGGATCTAAAGCAGAGGTTTGTAATACTTGTTCCTTTAATTTCATACGCAAATCATCAAATTCATCCCAAATATAAGGCTCTATAGTAACTGTACTAACTGCGCTACGAACACCGTCTTCTGTTTGGACTGTAATTTCTACTGTTCCTGGCTGAATTGCATGTACTAAGTCGTTCTCAACTGTAGCTATAGAAGGATCAGATGAAGTCCAAATAAGCGAGGACACATCCGCCCCTAGAGGTTGAACAACAGGATTTAACAATCGATAACGACCTTCAAACATATTCATCTGTGAATCTAATTGAAGTGTATCTATTTGAACAGGATCAGCATTGGGATTGTCAGTGACATGAACGATAACTGTATCATAAATTCTTGATTCTTCACCATAAGCAGTAATGATCGCTTTTCCTTCTCTAACTCCTGTCACTACCCCATTAGGATCAACAGTTGCAACAGATTCATCTGAAGAAATCCAAATGGTGTTTTCTTTAGCATCTACTGGTTGTACATTCAATTGTAATGATTCTGTTTCTAATTGTTGGATCGTTAATTCATCTTCAACAATGTCTAAACTCGTAATAGAAATCCAGCCGCTTATTAAAGATACATCATCAAACCATACCGTTCCGGTTCCTTTATCCAAATAAAGTTCAACTAGGATTTGTGCTGTACCAGGTGGAGGATCTAAAATTAAATTATGTTTCTGCCAATCGTTCGTCCCAGTTACACTTAAAATGGATGGTATACCTGAATCCGCTACTTTATCTCCGTTTGCATCTTTGAATTGGGCACGAAACATAGCACCCTTGCCAACTACATTTTCTGTTTTGATCCATGCGCTTAATTGATAGGCTTCATTGTCATCAATACCTGATACATGTTGAGTCACCGCCACTCTTACATAGTCATTGTTGATATCATTTCCTACCGATGATATTTTGACAGAACTATTTCCAGAATGATACACATCTTGAACAACTGTAGTTGATGCTGTCCCTAAGGAATTCGCTCCATTAAACCATGCTTTCCAGTTCGTTGCGCTTGTCGAATCAGCATCCCAGTTTCCAATGCCTCCTCCCATTTGTTCAAAACCTGCATTTAGGACATCATTTAAATTTTGGAGCACAGAAATCTGTATTGTATCTTGAATATCACCTTTCTCATTGGAGGCTGTTATTAAGGCAGTCCCTGCATTCATTGCTGTCACTGTACCTGTATCATCAACGGTAACAATTGAATCATCTGATGAAGACCAAACCATCGTTTCTGTTGTATCTAAAGGCTGTACATGCCATTTTAGAGAATTAGTATCTCCCTCTACTATTTCTAAATCTGTTAATTCAATATCTATAGACTGAATAGGTATCCGAACGATTTCAGTGAGTTCAATATCATCAAACCAAACCGTTCCAACCCCTCTATCCAAATAAAATTCTACTAAAATCTGTTCTGTACCAACTGGAGGATCTAATTGTAAACTATAGTTTTTCCAATCTGTTGTTCCAGATATAGCTTGCGTAGCGGGAATGGTAGAATTCGCAATTTTTGTCCCCGCACCATCTTTAAATTGAGCACGGAACATCGCACCTTTACTAGCATCTATACCCATTACTTGATCTGTTTTCATCCATGCACTTAAGTTGTATTGCTTTTGATCATCAACGCCTACAGCATGTTGTGTCACTGCTACTCTGATATAATCACTACTAATATCATGTCCTACAGAAGATATTTTCAAAGCACTGCTGCCAGAATGGTACACATCTTGAACAACAGTCGTTGATGCCGTCCCTAAAGAATTTGCACCATTAAACCATGCTTTCCAATTCATTGGACTAGTCGCTAAATCATCCCAATTCCCAGTACCGCCACCCATTTGTTCAAAGCCTGAGTTATCTACTAAATTCAATGTTTGTGCACGACCTTGCTCAACTGCCGGTAAAAAACTAAGTAATAAAATAACGATAAGTGCCTGTGAAATCCACTTTTTATAATATGACTGATTCATAAGTACACCTCTTTTTGAATGTTAGTTTGGATTGTTGAAAATTTGAATAGATAAATCTCTGTAAGCATGACATGTTTTAAAATCTATATATCTTGAATTAATCAATAACTGTATTTAAATATTGTATTTACTATTATTTTTATATTATATAATCTTTTAGAAAACGCTTACATTTTTTCTTAATTTAATCTCTCCCCCTTTCTTATTATTAATCTATTTCTTAGCGTGTATCTATTGTAAGTGCTTTCATAAAAGGGTAGAAGGGGAAAAAATATTACCCCCTATTTACAATAGGGAGTGTTAAAACATCATATCTTAGAAAGGATCATAAAGAAATACAAAATGATTTCCATTCTAAATAAGAAACTAGGACTAGTCCTTTTGGCAATGAACCCTACATGAACAGTCCTAGTATATTCATTCAATCAAATTTCACATAAAACTCACTTTATTTTTCCATTCGTTAGTTTAAGCTGTTTGTAATCTACTACTTGATTATCTTCATCTACTAAATAAACGTTAAGATAGGTATTATTTTTATCATAAGCAGAAATAACGATATCTTCTCCTATTGTGTATGGATCAATGACTCCTTCTCCAGCAGCAGGTAAAACGTCTGGATCCATCTCACTGCTTGTCTCATCTTTTTCGTAATCAATCTCTATCACTAAACGATATTTACTTTCATCTATTTCAGCTTCAACTCTTGTAGTTCCTTTTCGTTCACCTTTTTTAACCTTAGGTTTAAACTGAACGTTGTTAGGCTCTTTTACAGAAGCTTTAAATTCATCCAAAGCTTCTTGTAATGTTTCAACAGATCGATCAACAGCAGCTTGTGTCTGATTCGCTGCGTCATCTAGCAGGATCTGAGCTGCATAGATCACATTTTGCAAAATCTCCTTACTACCGTTAGGGTATTGCCCTACAGCATTCCCTTCTTCCGCCTGATCATGAAATTGTTGTGTTTCATCTATGATTGAAATTAATTCACTTATGTCATTGGCAGCTTGAATGATGCTTTCTTTAAAAATCTCAATAGCTGAACGAAGATTAGCTTCTGCTTCATTTATGGCCTCTTGTGGTTGATTGGCTGCATCATTGAAAATGATCCGAGCGTTATCCAACTCCGTTTGCAAAAGTCCATGGTCAGGGGCGGAGATATCTCCAACCCCAGTACCAACTTCGTGACTAAGCAACAGCTGTTCAGCCTCATCCATTACTCCACTTAAACCACTTAGCTCACTTGCTTCTAGCTTAAACTTCGCTGTAAAACTTTGACCTGCTGCATCTGTTACATCCACTATGAGTTTAATAAAGGGTTCAAATTGTTGGACTGTGATATTGTTATGTGCTTCTACAAGCTGTAAAGCTTTTTGATTTAATTCTATCTCAATGATATTTCCTTGCTGAGTGGGGTCAGAAATAGAAATTTCAAGTTCCCCATTTGACGTTTGCATCATCACTGAAGCTTGCTGATAAACGGTCAAGTCTCCTACTGTTTGCTGCTCATTATTCCAGAAGTTCGCTCCTAGGATACCTAACGAATGACTCTGAACCGCTTGTACAGTCTCATCATTTCGTAAAATTTCAATATCTGGATTAGCTGTGTAGGTTTCTACTGCTTCTGCTGAATAATTCGGCAACAAGACATATGCATACTTATCCTCCTGAGGTTGTACACCATGATCAAACCACATCGTCATGTAGGATCTAGTCACTGGATCATCTGACTCCGCTTCATTGATATCCCTCCAACTTCCTGTCCTCTCTTCTTTTTTCACTTGTACAGTAGACGGATCTGGAAAATAATAGCCAATAGCTGAACCTTCTACATTCCCTTCTAAATGCACCCACTCTACTTGGTCTACAGTTTGCTCCCAACCTAATTGTTCTGGCTGCACTTGACCATTGATGACAATTTGGTTCGTTCCATCATCACGAATTTTACGATTTTCAACGATGGTTTCAACTGGGGTAGTTTCTCCACTCGTAATTCCCGCTCCAACAGCTACGATCTCATCATCAAACATAAACCAAGATTTTTTCGCTGTTAGTGAACTTTCCCATGCATCATATGACATTCCAGCTGTTCCGTATAAGTCTTGGAAAGTCACGCCACCTACCCAAGTTTCTGTAGATGTATCCTTGCCCTCTTCATCTTGCATGGTCTGAGTATCTATCGTTGTACCTGGTATTCGATATGGATCCACGGTCGGCCAAAATCCATCGCTATAGTGACCTAAATCATCGTTATATAAATAGGTCATCCCTGAACCTGTATGCCATCCTTTTAAATTATTTCCATTATTCTCTTCATAGTTTTGAATTCGATCAGAATACATACTGATTCCAAAGGCATATCCTGTCTTATGGTTAACAACTCTATCCATTGCAGAAAAAGTTTTATGCAAGCTCAGTTCTCCACGGGGTTGGACATTCTCATCCGCTATTAAAGCGTCATATAAATAAAAGTCGCTAAAACTAGAAAGGTTTTGTTCATAGTTTAAATAGGTGTCCTGTTCAATCCAATATTTTGCCAAGCTTTTAAATTGTTCTGCATACGGAGCAGGAACGAACTCTGCATAACGAGTAAGTGCATTCGTTAAATAAAAACCAGAATCATGATCTTGCAATTCACTTTTAGCAATGGATCGCCCTCTCACCATATCCATCATGGCACCTTTATACATTAACGGTTCAAAAGAATTGAGAACAGCATCATAAATCATATCAATTTCTGGACTGGCCGCATCCCACGAAGTATCATTCAGTAAACTTAAAATATCAGGAAGATTTCGAATGATTTCCATACCATACGTCCCGGTGTATGCTATATTATTATGAAATACATAAGAACCATCCTTATAGAATCCGTTAGTCTCATTAGGTACATCGTCTGCATATTCAATACGATCAATAATCGCATTTCTAACTCCAGCTATTTTTCCAGCATTTTTTTCTATACTCCCTGCACCAATCAACGCTACACTATTCGAAATTGAATTTGCTAAAGTTGAATCAAGCGGGCCATCTGGATGAGGATAATTATACTGAATTGTATTGGGTGCAAATTTGTCTATAGTTGCTATATATTTATCCATTTGTTCTTGATTTAAGTAGTCATGTAGTAAGACAAGAATCGGAACTAAATGCTTAACTGCACCCCTTTCATAATTCCAATAATTACCTATTTCAGAGGTGTTTTCGTTGTATTTATTTTCATACATCCATTCTAAAGCAGATATGAGGTCCCCTAATAATCGTTCATCTTGATAATAAGGGGAATCTTCATAAACAAAAATTTTAGCCATCGTTGACAATCTTGAATAGCTGTTTGTGATGTCTGCCGCTAATGAAAGATCATGGTCGTCATATAGCCATAAAAATTGTGTATCATCATTTTTGTTTATGGATTCCCAATTTGACACTCCAGCAGATATGATTTCGTGAAACAAATCTTCCATTCTAGGATCATGGATATCTAAAATCGTTCTTTGCAGCAATTGTTCTTCCAATTTAACACGCAAATCATCAAATTCATCCCATTCATAGGCATCAATCGTAACTGTGCTAACTGCACGAAGCCTTCCATCTTCTGTTTCAACGGTGATTTCTACTTCCCCTGGTTGAATTGCTTTAATTAACCCCTTTTCTACAGTTGCTATATTAGAATTCGATGAACTCCAAACCAATGAAGAAGTATCGGCTCCATCAGGCGCAAACGTTGGATTCAACAAATGATATCGACCTTCAAACAAATGTATTTGTGAGTCTAATGCTAAAGATTGGATATCAATAGGATTAACATCAGGATTTTCAGTAACATGAACAATAACTGAATCATATGCCTTTGAAGTTTCTCCATAAGCAGTGATGATCACTTTACCTACTCCTGTACCTGTCACGAATCCATTTTCATCCACTGTTGCCACAGTATTATCAGAGGAAACCCAAATGATTTTTTCTGTTGGAGTTTCTGGAATCACATTGAAATCAATCGGTTTTGATTCTTGCACTAATATTGTCAATTCTTCCTCTATGATTTGCAATTCTTCAATTGAAATCCAATCACCCTCAAGTAATACATCATCGAACCAAACCGTTCCAGCTCCAGTATCTAAAAACAATTCAACTTTCATTTGCTCCGTTCCAACAGGTGGATTTAAAATTAAACTGTAATTTTGCCAATCCGTTGTTCCAGCAACACCTAAGCTATATGGAGTTTCAGAATCAACAATTTTTGTACCTGCTCCATCTTTGAATTGAACACGGAATTTCGCACCTTTTCCAGAGACATCCTCTGTTTTTATCCACGTGCTTAAACGATAGGTTTCATTCTCATTTATACCTAATGCATGTTGATTCACAATCACTTGAACTTGTTCTATATCATTAGGATCAGCTGTATTGGAAGATATCTCTAATGCACGGCTTCCTGAATAGAACATCCCTTCTACTATTTTTATGCTTGGATCAGACAAGGTATTGGATGTACTGACCCATGCTTCCCAACCTGCTGCCCCACCATCGGACCACTGACCTGTCCCACCTCCAATTTGTTCAAATCCTGAATTTGCTACATGATTTAAGTTTTCTATGACCGTAATCCGAACTGTATCTTGTATATCCCCATTGACATTGGAGGCTGTAATCGTTGCATCTCCTAAACTAACCGCTCTTACAATACCTGCTTCATCCACAGTAACTACAGATTCATCAGATGAAGTCCAAATGATTGCCTCGTTTGAATCTAAAGGCTGGATTTGCTTTTCCAGTGAAATAACATCATACTCAAGCATCTCTATATCTGTTTGTACAATATTAATATCTTGAATAGCTATTATCGGAATCTCTACAATTTCAACATCATCAAACCAGACCGTCCCTGCGCTATCATCAAAAATCAATTCCAATTTGATTTTTGATGTATCTGGTGGGGTTTGAATCTCAAAGGAATATTCAGTCCAATCACTGGTTCCTTTCACTTTATCAATGGAATGATTTACAGAACCTACTACTTTTCTTGAATTTGAATCTAGATATTGTGTTCTGATATACGCTCCATCTCCAACCACATGATCCGTTTTCATCCATGCCTTTACTTCATATTTAGCTAATTCTTTTGCATTATTATTTTGATAAACAACAGCATAGGATGACAATACCGGATCAGGATTAGATAACTTCAGTGCATTTGTTGCCATTCTACCCTCACTGTTCACCACATCGTACACTGCCGTTGTCTGTGAATTGCCTCCCTCCACTGCAATCCAATCGGATGCTCTATTATTTCCCCACAAACCATCTGCATTCTCAGTTACTTCAAACCCTCCATTTCGTATTAAACTATTTGTCCCGTTCCCAATTACATTTACATCAATACTAGCAGAAATAGTACCTGCCTCATTGCTTGCTGTAATCACTATACTACCTGCTTTTATTGCTGTAACTTCGCCATTTCCATTTACAATTGCAGCGTCCTTATTTACTTCAGCCTCCCAGTTCACATTTTCGGTTGTATCTACCGGATTGATTCCCAATAAAGAAGAAAGAGAGAAGGATTCGCCAACGTTCATATCTATGGAATTCTTAGTAAACTGAAGGTTCGTTATTGGATTCCAAACGATCTCTACAATTTCAACATCATCAAACCATACCGTCCCTGCGCTATCATCAAAAATTAATTCTAATTTGATCTTTGCTGTACTTGGTGGGGTTTGAATCTCAAAAGAATATTCAGTCCAATCACTGGTTCCTTTTACTTTATCAATGGAATAATTTACAGAACCTACTACTTTTTTTGAAGATGAATCTAGAAATTGTGTTCTAATAAACGCTCCATCTCCAACTACATGATCTGTTTTCATCCATGCCCTTACTTCATATTTTGCTGATTCTTTTGCATCATTATTTTGATAAACAACAGCATACGATGACAATACTGGATCAGGATTAGATAACTTCAGTGCGTTTGTTGCCATTCTGCCCTCGTTATTGACCACATCATACACAGCTGTTGTCTGTGAATTGCCCCCTTCCACTGCAATCCAATCGGATGCTCTGTTATTTCCCCACAAACCATCTGCATTCTCAGTTACTTCAAATCCAGCATTGTTGATTAAATTTGTGTTAGCTGCAACATTTGAATTTTGAGCATCGTTTACTGGAATAAAACTTAACATTAAAGTGATAATAAGTATTTGTGAAATTATTTTTTTCAAACTAGTTTGTTTCATAAACACCCCTCTTTTCTGAATGTTAATCTAGAATAATGGACAACTTGATTCACGTAAGTTTCAAATCATGGAATAGATATATCATTGTTAAAGAGAATATAACTGGATACTTACTAATATTTCTAAATAATGTCATTATAGAAAGCGCTTACATTTTTTTCAATCCAAATCCCTCTCTTTCATAGTTTTATTTTTCTATTATTCTTATCGTGCATTTATTGTAAGTGCTTTTATGAAAGGGAAAAAGGGGGAAAAATATTACCCCTTAAAAAGGAAGTGTAAAAACATCATATCTTATACATGTGAATAAAGACATGTGAAATGTTTTCCATCACAAATACATAGGAAATCCATAGACAATAGATTAAACATGTACTAACGATGAATATCCCTTTAAAGAAGTAGGGGGATTCTCTCCTTTAGAGGGATATTAATAATCTCTTTCATTTATTTAGATCGACTAGCTGCTAACCCTTAACACCCGTATTAGATACTCCTTTTATAAACTGTTCTTGTGCTAAGAAGTACACAATAATCGTTGGGATAATGGCCGATACGGCAGCCGCCATAAGCAAGCTGTATTCTGTATCAAATTCATAAACAAAAAATTGCATCCCAAGTGTTAAGGTATATAATTCTTCTGAAGTAATATAAATGAGTGGTGCTAAAAAGTCATTCCATGCATGCATGAATTGAAAAATAATCAAAGTTGCAATAGCTGGCTTAGATAATGGCAAAATAATTCTGAAATAGATACCAAATTCACTTAAACCATCAATCCTAGCTGCCTCCAATAACTCATCTGGAATAGATACAAAAAACTGACGGAACAAAAACACTCCAAATGCACTGAATGAATTGATAATAATAATAGGCCAATGTGAATCTACTAATCCAATCTTACTCATCAACATGTATTGCGGAATCATCATGACCTGAAACGGAACCATCATTGTGGCCACATATAAGAAAAAGATTTTATCTCGTTCAGGAAACTTTATTTTTGCAAAGGCATAACCACCTAATGAACTTGTAAACAGAAGCAATACGGTTGATATAAGTGCAATTTTAAAGGAATTCAAATAAAATACATGAAAGGGTACTCTAGTCCAAACTTCAACATAATTACTCCAATAAAATACTTCTGGAATCCATTGAATAGGAAATCCAAAAATTTCAGACTCTGCTTTTAAAGATGCAGATAACATCCAAAGAAAGGGTAAAACACAAATTGCTGATAAACCAACGATAATAAGATATCTAGTAACTTTATTCATATTGAATTTTAGTCTCGACTTTTTAACATTTTTCTCTATCACAGCATTTTTCTCAGTCACATAATCCATAATTCAATCTCCTCTCTGTACCTACTGTCACCATACGATGGCTTAATAATTTACCCACTTCTTTTGACCTTGAAATTGTATATATGAGATTACGAGTATGACTAAGAATAAAATGAGTGCCATTGCTGAAGCATATCCATATTCATATCTTTCAAAAGCAGTATTGACAATAGAATACACTAATACATTGGTTGATCTGCCTGGACCACCTTCAGTTAAAACATATACAAAATCAAATACTTTAAAAGATTGAATCAATGCAATGATGCTAGTAAAAAAGATCACAGGGGATAACATAGGTATCGTTATTTTGAAAAATTTGACGATAGGTCCTGCACCATCTATATCTGCTGCCTCGTATAATGAATCTGGAACATTCTGTAACCCAGCTAAATATATAATCATGTAATAACCAATGTTGTGCCATATAAAAACAATAGAAACAGAAATCAATGACCAATCCGGTGAGGATAACCACCCAGGAGGATTATCTATTCCAACACTTGATAAGAAACCATTTATTGGACCCATCGAAGGATTAAATATTAATTGCCATACAACAGCTACAGCTACTGGTGCAGTTACATAAGGTAAAAATACAGCAGTTCTAAATATTTTAATAAATTTAACTCCCTTATTTAACAACACAGCAACCACAATAGCCAAAAATAACGTAATGGGTACTGAGATCAAGGTAAACAAAAGTGTATTTACAAATGAAATTCTGAAACCTTTATCTTGAGCTAAGTCAATAAAGTTCTCTAAACCTACAAATTCGATCTTTCCAAAACCATTCCAAGAAGTGAAGCTCATAAAAAACGAGGCAATGACTGGAAAGAAAATGAATACGAAAAAACCGAGCAAATTAGGAAGCAAAAAAGTGTACGCAATGATTCGATTTCTCTTTGTCAGTTTTGATGTTTTTTTCAATGTGTGATCCATGCTTTTCAATCCCTTCTATAGCAGCAGGAGGGCACCTAAGAAATTGGCGCCCGCTGCCATATAAACTGTCTAATTCCCTAATTTATATAGACCTTCAAACTCATCTGCCCATTCGTCTTGTACACGTTCTGTAATGATTTCTATCGTTTCATCAATCGTTTGTTGGCCAATAAGTGCTAGCTCACCTTCTGGAACAAAGATGGTTTTAATGATGACATTTCTTACACCTGGCAGCATCGGATACTCTGAATATTCTTTCGTTTCAAGGAAATATTGAATATTTTCAGGTTTTTGTGAACCGTCACCAATATAAGCTTCTTTTACTTTGTCACTCATATAACCTGTTAATATACCAGATGAAGCAAAATGCTCAGCTCCTTGCTCACCCGTCATAAATTGTACAAATTCAAATGCTGCTTGCTGTTGTTCTGTCTCTTTATTGATCATTAACGTTACAGGCAATGCTAAACTTGTATTCTTAGCTACATCTTCTGGATGTGGAATGGGTGCAACATCCCAATCAAATGAAAGCTTTCCTTCTTCCTCCGCTTTACGAAGTGAAGCTACTAACCAATCTCCATAAATATTCATTGCCAAAGTTCCCTTTTGGAAATAGGAACCGCCACTAGTCTTAGTAGACTTAGACTCTGTCCATGACATAATAGATCCATCACTTTCTAAATCCATACGATACTGAAGTGCATCTTTAAACGGTGTTAAATCTTTATCGATAATGGTTGCACCAGTTTGAACTGCAGGCAAATACCAGGCTTGTGCCCAATGTGGGAAATAGGCTCCATAAATTTTGTCAACACCTTCCCCACTGGTCATTTGTTTTGCTAACTCACGAAAATCATCCCAAGTCATATCATCACTAGGGTAATCTACACCCTTTGCATCAAATAAATCTTTATTGTAAAACATCATCCAATTGGATTTACGATATGGTAATCCAACTACATCACCGTTAACTCTCATAGAATCATACAATGTGCCGTATCCTGATACATCTGTATTGTTCTCGTTTATTAAATCGTCAAGAGGTAGAAGCATGTCGGAATCTACCATAGAATCAATTTGGCCTGCAAATACGTCATATCCAGACCCTCCACCTAATTCAAGTCTAAGTTTTTCATAGTACTTGTCTATTGGGAATGAATCGATCTCGACATTGATGTGTGGGTATTGTTTTTTAAAATCTTCATAAGCTATTTTAAAAGTTTCCTCATCTCCCGGGAAAACAGCAGCTCTAATTGTTACTTCCTCAGGCTTTTGTGATTCACTGTCACTAGTCGTTCCTTCTGATCCAGATTCACTACCTGTTGTAGTGTTATTTTCTGAAGCACCTCCACTCTCATTTTCAGCGCCACAGCCTGCAACAAGTCCCAACAATAAAATTATCGCTGACATCACAACTATTATTTTTTTCAAAATCATTACTCCCCTCTTCTTGTTCATTTTTTTGATATGTTTAGATTGTAAGGGGTTTCAAAGAGGATTTTAAGATGAAAGTTTTTTACCCCTTTTTTGTTATTATTCCAAATAAAAAGCAAGACATTGTTCAAATAAAACTAGATGATGATCCAAAATCTCTTCATGCGTGTATACATTGTCTGCAAAATTAACTCCCCTACTAACAAAAGTATGGTCTCCATAATTGATTCCTTGATTGGTTTCATATGTCATACTTATTCCCCCACAAAGATGGTGGATGGCTGAGGTTAAATTAAAAGAGCTAGGTGATCGTTCCGATTCATTATTGAATGCCTTCATTTTTTTAGATTTCAACTCTCTATTAGCGCAAGCCTCATTCCATTGCAAATCAAATTGCATCATTTGATCCATTGTTTTTTCAGGAAGATAAGGAATTGGCATAAATGTATTTGTACAATTACCGCCACCGTGGAGCTGTACAGCAAGATCAGGTGCTTCCTGATCTACTAGTGACATTAATATCTTCGTTTCTTTTGCCATAGGTAAGAAGAAATTGTCGTGCATCATGTTGATACCATCATCATTATAATAACCACCAAGGAAATCTACGTGTTCCTTAATTGGATGTACAGCTTTACATTGAGGCCATTCACATAAAGAACCATCTTTCCATGTTCCCTGTGAATAATATCTAAATGTTTCATATTCCATTCCTACTAAGCTATCTACAGGAACTCTCGCTCTTCCATCTGGATTCATGCATGGGATCAATAATAATCGGGCTTTCTTCCAATTTTCATAAATAAAGTCCCATTGCTTCCCTCGATAGTCTTTCCCTGTTTCAATCACATTCATTAAATTCATCAACCCTGCAATACCTTCAAACTCTGCTCCATGTATTCCTCCAATAAGAAGAATTACAGGTTTTTGACCTTTTGATTTATCTGCATAATGTTTTACATTTTGTGCACCACAAGCAGAGTTATAGTTCGCTTGGCGATAAAAATCTTCTTTTTCCCCATATTCTACAAGTTGAATGGATCTGTTTCCTGCTGAATAACCCAAAGTACTGATTGTACCTTGACTCACTTCATCTAAAGTTTGTTTAATGTCATCTAATGTTGTTCTCCAGTAATTCGGTTTTTGTTGCAATGCCCTTAGCCCCCTTTATAACTCTTCTAATTTACCTCTCATTGTAAAAGGTTACTGTTATCTATTTAAGTGGATAATTTTATACCCCCTAAGTTACCCACAAAAGTGAAGCATAATCATAGTAGCGTATATCGAGTACTTTTGCGGGGCCCAGAACAATACCCCAAAAAATCCAAAAGAAAAGACACCACATAAGCAGTGTCTTTGCCTTACAAATTTATTTAATACTTTTCATAATTAAGCTCCATGGTTGAAAATCCACAAAATGCTGGGAAGTTTTTCGCTATTTTCTCTCTTTCTTCTTTCGTTGCTGCAGCACCTAACTCTTCTAATCGTCTCATTTTCATTCTTTGCGCCATTTCTGCAGATTGAATAAGATCGTTGATTTGTTTGTATAACTCAGGACCCCATTTTTTACCGTAGTCGACGTGCATTCGTTCATCTGCCATATCAAACTCACAATGTATTGCGGAAAGATCATCCCCATACTCCCAAAACTTCTCTGCACTTTTACGTTTTTTAATAAAGGAACACGGTTCACCGATCATTGTTAATCTGCAATACATATCGGGAAACCACTCTTTGGCAAGCTTCTCAAGATCTTTACCCGGAGAACCACTTGGAAATTTAAATTGCTGTGTTGAATATCCCATTTGCTCTAAACGACGAAAGCCCATCTGACTATGTCTTACTTCATCCCATAAATGACGAGCCAAGTCATAATAAAACGCTAACGGCATTTTCCTAACTCCATAGTATAAATAACATAACATTTGTGCCGCTCCAATTTCTGTAGCATTGATATAGTGCATTTGTTTGATACTATCATGCAGTGGCGACATGTCTGGATCAGAGTAGTTTTTGACAGGGTGTTCAGGTGTGGTGTATATGGGTAATTCTTCAGCATTCCATGCCGATTCTGCAGGTGCAGGACCTACAGGTTGTTGAGTAGGATGCTCAGGCCAATTTATTTGAGTAGGTAATTTATCAGCATTTAACCCTTCCATAAACAATTGCCAAACCTCTTTTATATAAGTCAGCCACCTATCATTTTCTTCTAAAGTCACTGAATTCTCAATATGGGCAAATTGGATTTGCTGATGAAGCCACTCTTTTATTTCTTTTCGTTCCATAAATACAATATTAAGTTGGTCTATCGTGGGTGCATCTAAAATTGGGTCTAGTTTATCTCTTAGCTTTGCATATTGCATATCTAGATTTTTCAATATAAAGTCATAACTAATATAAAACGCAATATCTGAAGGTGCTAACGACAACCTTTCATACACATGTTCAATTAAAGGGGGTGTCCCTTGACTTTCTTTAAGATTACCAGGCAATTCTTTTACCCTTTCATATAAACATTTTGAATTTTTACTGTGTATATAACCATATCTACCTAAACGAGATTTATTATCATAATCAGGAACACCAAGCAGCCAGCCAAACCCCATTCTTGATAACTCAAATTCCTGCCACATAAAATTTTTCAAAAGGCTTGCCGTGTCAATAGGTCGTAAAAAACGACTCGTTAACTCTTGATCTGCATGTTTATTTAATACCGTCCTCCGGTCAATAATATTCTCCTCTACTGAATTCCCCATCATAACCCCTCCTAAATTTGCATGGTTAAATTGCCATCATTTTAGCTCTGTGTATTCTGCATGTTTCCATCGAGATTTATCAGATACTTTGAGCTGATCTCCTCTTGGTTGCAAACATGCCCATTTCACATTCCTTTGCAAAATATAATTCCATAATCTCTCTATATCTTGATAAGACAACATCTCTACTGAAGGAACAACTTTCATATTTTTCATATCCTGCACGATAAATAATAAAGAAGATACACAGGATTCTACAATTTGTTTCCCATATGCTGCTGAAGCCTCTAAAGCACTAGTATCCAATGCAAATCGCTTTCCGTTATCCTTATAAATTTCCTGTTTTATTGTAGATAGATCGACTAGTTCAGGTCGAATATACATCAACATTGAAATTTCATACTTTCCTGCATGGTCACCTGTCATTCCTTGTTCTTCAACAAGCTCAGCATCTGTTCCATACCAAATCGGTATGTCAAAATAGTCACTGAATAAACCAGATACTTTTTTTAAATCTTTTTTATGAGCTCCTGCATGACCTGATAAAATGACAATCTTCTTAAATCCTGCATTATAAAAAGCTCTCAATTGATATAGAAAAAAATAAAAAAATGCTGAAGGTGAAACAGAAGTCATATGTGGATTCATTTCCCCAATTTGCTCTTCCAACCATTTTGCAGAAGGGCCACTTTCATGAATGTGATATGACTGAGACGGAGCCAAAACTCCACCATTTTTTTCAGCTACTTGTTTACAAATTTCCTCCGCTTTAAACATATCCAGCCCAAATGCACTGATTTGACCATGCGGTTCACACAAACCTAGTGGAAAATAAACAACTGGATTTTCCTCTAATCGATTCTTAAACTCCAATGGAAACAGCTCTGACCAGAGTACTTTCAATGTCTCTCCTCCCTTCATTCTTCAATCCATATGCCTTCTCGCTTGAAGGAAGTTTCGAATCCAACGATGTTTAATGAACAAAGTTTCAAATATATCATCTGGCAATCTTTCTTTTTGTACCGCTTTGATATTATTCGCTGCAAATTGTTTCACTTGCATAGAAGTTATAGCTGTAGTTACACCAGGATGGTGAAGAACAAACTTTATGGCTAATTCAGCTAAGCTATCAGCATAGCTAGGAATAAACTGTTTTAAAGCTTCCACTTTTTCAATGTAAATGGATCGAGGTAACACATCGAAATATTTTCGTCGGAAGTCTCCCTCTCTAAACGTTGTATCTTCTTTTAAAAAACCTGTTAATCCACCTTCGTCTAGTATCATGCGTGCAATCACCGCCACTTGATTTTCCTCGCAAATGGGTACAAGACAGTCTAATGCAATTGGATCAAAAATGTTGATTACTGCTTGCACACAGTCTATTTTGCCTGACCGAACTAATGAGAGAATTAATTCAGGACGATGATCAGGGACAGAAACCCCGATATGTTTGATTTTCCCTTCCTCTTTCAATTGAATTAATTCTTCCATCCAATCCTCTTGTGTATCCCACATCGGCCAATAATTGTGTAACTGAATTAGATCAATGGACTCAATATCCAATTGCTTCAACGATGTTTCTACACTTTTTCGAATTGAACCTTGAGGATAAACAATTTTCACTGGTGCTGGATGATGCCAGCCTGACATCACTGGATAAGAAGATGGTGGACGAGTCGGACTTACCTTGCTAGCAATAAAAGGTCGTTCTCCTGTCCATTGTTTTAATGCTTTACCTATTAGTTCCTCAGACCTTCCATAACCTCTAGCAGTATCAATAAAGTTAATTCCTTGGTCTAAGCTAAATAAAACAGATTTTATCATTTGTTGATCATCAAGTTGATCAAACACGCCATTCAATCCCATGGCACCAAAGCCAAGTCTTGAAATTTTTCGATCTGTATGTGCAAACTTTGAATAATCCATGACTACTGTTCTCCCTCCAATCTTCAAGTGAATTCATTATAGTTGTGATGTTATTCATTGAGATATTGTTGTGTTAATATGGATTATAACAACATAATTAGCCTACAAGTATAGATTTAGTGCTATAAAATGTTGTTCTGTTGTGATGAATTCATAGAGGAGGGTACAGCATGAATCTTGTTGAAAATATTAATTTAAATCATAGACCCTTTTTATTTTGGCATCGAAATATAACAAGTGATAAACATCGTGATTTTTTCCATGCACATCAAGGGATGGAGTTTTTATGGATCGAACGTGGAGAGGGGCATGTTATTATTGATCAAAAGGTTTATGAAATAAAGCCTGATTCCCTTTTTTATTTCCAGCCTTTTCAGCTCCATCGAGTAAAGGTTGAAGTGAGCTTGGAAACACCTTATATACGCTCCCTCATCGTTGTGGAACCAAATGTTATGGAGCCTTTTTTAAAGCCATTTTCTAATCTTTTAGATTTTTTCCATCAACTTCGCAAAGAGAAACTACAAATACAGAACTTAGATGTTTCATCAGACCGAATATTTTTAAACTATTTATTTGAATCTTTACATTTAAAAAAAGACAGATTTAATTCAGACTCCTTTGTTGAAAATGATGCCGTGTTTATGCTTTCTTTTCTTCAGTATTTGCAAGGAAAATGGGATACACTAAAAAAAGAAAGCAACATATCAGAGGAAAGAACATCCCACCACACAGAAAATATAATGGAATGGTTAGAGCAGCATTATCACGAGCCCTTTCAATTAAATCAACTAGCTAACGATCTACACCTGTCACCATCACATATATCACACTTATTCAAACAAGCCACAGGTTCTACAATCTCTGACTATTTAAATGCTAGAAGAATACGTGAAGCTTGTCTTTTATTAAAAACAACCAATATGCCGGTAAAGGACATTGGACCAAGAGTAGGTCTACATAACGAATCTTACTTTGTCCATTGGTTTAAAAAGCACATCGGAGAAACACCATATCAGTATCGGAAACATTTAAAGAAGGTATTTGATTTAAATAAATAACAAAACTCACCAATTGGTGAGTTTTAGCTTTAAGTCAACAATCATCACAAAGTAGGAATACTGATTTGACATTTGTTTTTATCGATAACGTTGTTCATTACTTCTGCTTGAATATCAGTTGAGATTCATTACTTCAACTCGATCTTTATCAAGCTTTGAATACGAATAAATGAATAACTCCATACTGCTATCTTGATAATCAAAATACGTTTCTTTCACTGTATTGATCTGCTTGTTAAACAAGCCTATATCTTCTTTTCTTGCAAACTGTCGTTTATCTTTTTGATCTATATAATACGTCTGTAAGCCTTGATAGGTTAAATTTGAACTAGAGCTCTCTATTATCACATCTCCGTCTATCATATGATATGTAAATTCAACTGGATAATCAGCTACATTAGAAGTGACCGTTTGTTTTTCGTTGCTTATGTTTGTCAAAACTAGTGATGGAGAATCAGGATATAAAATAGTCTGTACACTTGCATCATTAAGCTTTAAAGATATATCTTCTATTATAGGTGGCAATGGCTGATCAATTCTAAATTGGAACTCGAACTTTGATTTATTGGATGGAAAGTAGCCTCCTTCATATGTTTGATCACCTATCCTCAAGCTAATTTCATCATAACCTACAATCTCGATCCCATTTTTTATTTGATTTTTCTTTCCTTTAATTGAGATTAATGTAGGTGTGATCGTTAATTGCTCAAGATGTAATTTATCTGTCCAATATATGATATTGTCGTCTAATTCTTTCACTATCGTCGCTTGATCTGCCTTCGTTTTATCTAAATCAAAGGAAACCTTCCAACTTCCATCAACTTTTGCAACTCTTTCAGAATAAGTGACAAATACGTCTAATTCTTGAACACTAACACCATTTAAGTTATACGTTAAAGTAATTGGCACACTTCCTTTCTCTAATTCTTTTCCAACCACAGACGTTCTTTTCAATAAAGTCCCTTCATGTATCATTTCCAACATAGGAGGCTCAAAAGTATTTTCTTCATCCAGATATTTTGTTTCGTATTGAATTAGAAGCTCTTCTCCTTCTATTCTTACAGATTGAATTTCCAGCTTTTCTACGCCTTCCAAAGACTCGCTCATATCTTTAAATTCTACTTCATCCCAATTCAATTCAAATGGATCTCGTTTATTTTGATATAAAAAAATATCTTCAACAGATATATCTACGTTTTGCAAAGATGACTTTATCCCCTCTTCAGATACATAACTACCTACAAGTTTCCTAGATTCATCATCATAATAAGCATACTCTCTTCCGTTCATGAGATTCACATTAAATTTTGAAAATAAAGCTTCATCATAATCTAAGCCCGAATTGATATCAAAACTAAAATTAAT
Source organism: Chengkuizengella axinellae (assembly GCF_030730905.1). Taxonomy (GTDB): domain Bacteria; phylum Bacillota; class Bacilli; order Paenibacillales; family KCTC-33759; genus Chengkuizengella; species Chengkuizengella axinellae. Next base: position 209,411 of record NZ_JAVAMP010000004.1, read on the forward strand.
GACCGTTTGGTTGTCATCAACAAAAGCATTTAATACAGTAAAATTTGTACCATTATACTCGTCAGACTGTGCAATTTCTTGTCCTATTCCATCCTCAAATGCACGAATTACTGCGTTGGAATTAATATTTTTCATCCAATCTGTAATTGAAATCGCCATACTTGCAATTGTCGGACTAGCTGCTACGATTAACAAACAGATAGATGAAACTAGAATAATAGAAGATCTTTTCCTTTTTTTCAATTTAAAAATATGTACATTTTTCTTTTTATTATTGATTTGTAATTCAGCTTCAGCAATCCCATTTTGAATAGCTGAACGAACTTGTTCTTTAGGAAACTCATTTAACTGATTGTGTGATTTTTCCATATATTCCACTACTCCTCTCTATATCACTTTTCAATTTTTTCTTTGCTCTGCGCAGATAAGTTTTTATTGTCCCAACAGGCTTCTCCATGATTTCGGATATTTCCTGAATTGTAAGGTCATGATAGTAAAATAAAATGATAGAGGTTTGATAAGAAGAGTTAAGTTTAGAAAATGCTTCATTCAAATGAAAAGATTCTATTTCTTTGTCTTGTTGACGCTCTATTCTCTTTAGAAGTTCCTTTTCCTCGTAAGGAATAATTTGATCTCTCTTTTTTAATAACTTATAGCATTCCCGTATAAGAATTCTAAAAAGCCAAGTTGAAAAATACTCTGGATTTTGCAATTGACCTATTGAAAGAAACGCTTTGCATGACGCTTCTTGTATAGCATCCAATGCATCTTCTTTTTTACCAACATAAGAAAGAGCTTTGTAATATAACATTTTCTCTTCTAAGAACAACAATTCTTCAAATGCTTTAGCGTCTCCACTCATTGCTAGTTTTACTGTTTGTATATTATGTTTCACAGTGTAATTCCTCCTTTCATTAATTAGAGATATCCGACTATATAAAAAGTTTCAACTTCTACAATTTTTGTAAGGAGGTGATTTAGAAATGTTTGGAGAATGATCAAATAACATGATTTATCAATGATTGAAAGAGGGATGACTTTATGGATTTAACCGAGGCTTATTATAAATTATTTTTAGGTTTGTTTTTATCTTTTACTATATTAACTTTCGGAGTTTTAAAACATATCCTTTACAAATTTGAAAAGAAAGGTAGAAAAACAAAAAAGCATAAAATTATTTTTATATTTCCCTACTTGTTTTATTTATGTGTGATTGCAGTTTACTTATTTTTAGATCCAACTATAGCATACAAAGAGTTAATGTGGTTAAAAACTTCAGCAGTATTGATATTTGCTTTTATATCTATCTTTCAAATAGTTAGATTTTGGAGAAATTAGATAGGTTCGGACATTTAGAACATTTAAATTAAATTTAAAAGGCGCCTTCATAAAGAAGCACGCCAGTTTGTTGAGGGTTGTTCGATTCTCTTATAGTATTTCCATTTGATAAGAAACTTTAAAAGTTTTACCCGCTTCTAATCGTTGAATCCCTTTTTTTTCTTCAAGAACTTGATTAGCATCTTCCATGTCAGGAAGACCAACCCACGGTTCAATACACACAAATGGAGCTGGTTTTTTTGGTGTCCAAACACCTACATAAGGAAAGCCGTCCATTGTCATTTTTAAAATAGTGTTTGCTTTTCTATCCTTTAAAATTATTATATTGGATTTTAATTTTTCAAAAACAAGAGTTCCATATTCAGCAAACAAATCATTTGTTAATAAAAGCTGTTTTTGAATAAGAGGAATTGATTTCTTTTCATTTTTCATTAATCCAACTTGTTGATTAACGATACCAATTTCTACTCGTTCATCCTTTTCAAATTCCAAAACAGTATTTCCTTCATTTAAGTTGCAGTTGAAAGCTGGATGGCCTCCAATGGAAAAGAAAATTGGTTTGTTATCACTATTTATAACTTCATAATATATATCTACCCTGTTATCTTTTATTTCATAAATGATGAACAACTCAAATAGAAAGGGATAATGTTTTAGCGTCTGCTCATTACTTTGATATTTGTACACTAGTCTATTCTGTTTCTTTTCAATGCATTGAAATTCAGCATCTCTAGCAAAACCATGACCATTCATAGCATATGTTTTACCTTGATAGGTGTATTCATTTCCTTTTAATAACCCAATGATGGGAAATAGTATCGGTGAGCTTCTTCCCCAAAAATCAGGATCAGCTTGCCATACATATTCCTTTTCATCATTTTCAATGGTACACAGACTGCTAAGTTCAGCACCTTTTTCTTTCACAGATATACGCAAGAAAGAATTTTGAATGGTATTCAATACATTCATCTCCTCTGCTTATGAATTTACAGGTTCATAATGAATCAATTCATCTACTGAAATATAGCTTTTGCCTAGTGCATCCGCAACAGCTTTGTAGGTTAGATTCCCTTTATAGGTATTGACCCCTAATTTTAATGAAGGGTTTCCAACAATAACATGATCAAAACCTTGATTTACTAACTCCATTACATAGGGCATGGTCACATTTGTTAATGCTATGGTTGAAGTTCTTGGTACAGCACCTGGCATGTTTGCTACCGCGTAATGGACTACCCCATATTTTTCATAGGTTGGATGACTGTGTGTAGTTGAATGATCAATCGTTTCAATGGAACCCCCTTGATCCACAGCCACATCAACGATGACCGAACCTTTTTTCATTTCTTTCACCATATCCTCTGTTACTAATCTAGGTGCGCGTGCTCCTGGGACCAATACGGCTCCGATTAATAAGTCCGCTTTTTTTACAGCACTTAAAATATTATGTGAATTGGACATTATAGTCCGTAATCGCCCATTAAATAAATCATCTAATTCTCTCATTCGTTGTGCACTTTTTTCTACAATGACTACACTTGCTCCCATTCCTAAAGCGATCTTAGCTGCATTCGTGCCGACAACACCACCTCCAATAATACACACATCAGCTGGTGGTACACCTGGAACTCCACCTAATAGCACGCCTCTTCCACCATAATAGTTTTCTAAAAATTGTGCTCCGACTTGAACAGACATTCTTCCGGCCACTTCACTCATTGGTGTTAACAATGGTAATTCACCATTTGGCAGCTGAATCGTTTCGTAAGCGATAGAGGTTACGTTTTTTTGCAATAAATGATCTGTAAGATTTCCTGCTGCAGCTAAATGTAAATAAGTGAAAAGAAGTTGATTCTCTTGAATTAATTCATATTCTGAAGGGATAGGTTCCTTTACTTTCAGGATCATCTCTGCTTTTGACCAGACATCAGAGGCAGTTGTTAATATCTGAACACCTTCCTGAATATAATCTTCATCTAAAAATCCACTATTCTCCCCAGCACCTTCCTCCAATAAAACTTGATGACCTGCAGCTATTATCATGCCTGCTCCTGCTGGTGTTAAAGATACTCTATTTTCGTTTACCTTAACTTCTTTTGGTACGCCAATAATCACTACGATGCACTCCTCACATATACAATATATTTAATTTAGTATCTGATTCGAATCATAACCAAATTGTAGAATGAGTACATCATGAATATAAGATGAAAATTATATACCCCTTTTGTTTTAAATGAATACGAAAAAAAATACACAAGAAATTATGAAATCATTCCGAAGGCCTTCACACTATCCGTATAACTCCCAGTCTTTCATCATACGGATTAATGCTTCAAAATAATAATAGTCACCCCAGATACAACTTTCGTCTATACCACGACCCCCAGCTTTGAAATAAACAGCATGGCGCAATACACCTTCCTCTTCACTGGCAATCTCTGTCGTATAGTTTTCATATAGTGATTTTACTGTTAACAATACTGCATTCTCATAGTAGCGGCGATTTGGATCTGCAAGTGGTAAATATCGAACCATTTCTAACATTCCACAAATGGCGAGAGCTGCTGCTGAACTATCTCTTTCCTCATCGCCATCGGTAAAAATTAAATCCCAATAACTGATAAAATCTTCTGGGAGACGGTTCAAATAATAGTGGGTTACTTTCTTTGTTTGTTCGATTAAACTCCAGTCTTGTGTATAGCGATAACTTAGTGGAAAACCATACATTGCCCACGCTTGACCTCGAGCCCAGCAAGAATCATCAGCATAACCTTGAAAAGTTTTTCCTCTGATCGGTTTACCTGTATCAACATCCATATAAAAAGTATGGAAGGTGGAAGCATCCTCACGAACAATGTGTTTAGCTGCTTGTTGTACATGACTTTCCGCAATATCTCTATAAATCGATTTCCCAGTGACTTCAGAAGCCCAATACAATAAAGGAAGGTTTAATGTACCATCAATAATCATTCTCCCTCGTTGTTCTGGATCATCTAGTTCACCCCAAGCTTGAATGATGCCTGGCTTTTCATAAAATCTTGTAATTAATAAATCTGCTGCTTGTAATGCTGCATCCTTAGCAACTTCATTTCCTGTTAATTTATACGCACTGATACACGATAAACAGTATAAAATTCCTACGTCTTGGTGATTCACTTCAATCCGTTGCTCAATTCTTTCTTTAAAACTCAATACTTGTTTTTCTGCAACAGTGCGATATTTTTCATCACCAGTCCACTCATATGCAAGCCAAAGCATCCCTGTCCAGTAACTGTTTGTCCATTCAATATTCCCAATTGGATTATAAATACCATCTTCAGTATTGCTGTCAGGAAAGAGATCTGTGAATTTGTCCAAGCTTTGATCTATTTTTGCAATGATTTGCCCAATGGCCTTTTCGATAAAAGCGCGATCGACATCCGGTCTATTTTCAAAACGCTCTAATTGCTTAATTCCTTCATCATATACTTGTTCTACTTGTACTTTACCCATTGTTTACCTCTCCCAGTTATAAATAATTTTATTTTTGATTAGTTTGTAATCCATATTTGTTTCTTTTTTCAGAATGACTTTACAAAACCCCAAGCTCTTTATATACTTCTTCTGTTGTAACCCCTTCTAAAAGCTTTTCTCTAACTTTATCTTCTGCTTCTAATTTTTCCAAAGCCTTTTGAATCACTAACGATTCTACTTTTTGTGGAACAACTACGATTCCATCACGATCTCCAAACATTAAATCATCAGGTTGAATTTTGACACCCCCACACTCAATAGGTACGTTATAATCAATCACTTCATTTCTTCCCTTTGAATCAATAGGAATAAACCCCTTTGTAAAAACAGGGAACTTCATCTCTATGATTTTAGCTGTGTCTCTAGTTAACCCATCTACAATAGCTCCTCTAGCACCTCTTGCTCTTGCTGAAGTGGATAATAACTCGCCCCAAAAAGCAGATCTCGTTGAACCATTTGTTGTGACTACAAACAAATCCCCTTTTTTCAAGTGGTCTACCGCTTCCATTTGTTTTTGATATGGCGATTCAGGTTGTTGGTACACATCTACAGCTAATACAGTAAATGCTCTTCCCATCACAACAGAATTACTATCTAATCCTTTCAAACCTGAATGTACCACTTGATTCGTATATCCTAAATCGTCCAATACATCTGAAATGACAGCTGAATGGAGTATAATAGACAATTTATCAAATTTTGAAACTGTTATTCTTTCACTCACTATAAAACCCTCCTTATAAAATTTTATATATTAAATTATCGATAATATTATCGATAATTTAGTGCGCACTAAAACGCAATACATTTTTTATGAATGTGGAACAACTTTAAACTGACACCCCCTTCATCTTCCACCAAACAGCCTTCATATGTTTTAAGAATAATTCCTCTGCCTTTTGTCCATCCCCTGAAGCAACCACTTCAATTAAAGGAAGATGAGCATCCGCTACACGGTCTAAGCTAGGAAAGTAAACCTGATTTGTAGTATAAATAAACCGCATGATTTTCAGCTCAATTTCATTCCACGTTTTTAAAATCATTGGATTGCCACATTTTTGGTAAAAAAGACGGTGGAACTCCATATCTTTTTCATTTAACAATATTAAATCATTCTTTAGACTGGCACTTTTCATTTCCTCATAAATGATCTTTAATTCACCAATATCCTTTTTCGTAATTTCCTTCATTGTTGTTCTTACAGCATGACCTTCAATTAATGAACGAAGCTCATATATGGCTTCTACCTCTTCAATAGATACATCTGTGACAATAGCACTTTTATTAGGTCGTCTTTCGATCAACCCATCTTGATTTAATCTTTCCAATGCCTCTCTTACAGGGGCTTGACTAACATTTAACTTGTCGCAAATTTCCAATACTAGCAGAGGATTTCCTGGTTTAATCTCCCCAGTAATAATTGCATTTCTTAAATGTGTATACACACTTTTACTTAATGATACATTCCTTAACTTTTCCATTATGAATCCGCCTTTACATCAAACTTCTCAAATGCATGATGAGTAATCCACATCCATCCAAACGCCAACAAGCTCACATTTAATATTGGTAATAAACCGGGCATAAATCTGGTCCATAAAAATAAAACAATCACTAGTACAACTAATCCAATTGTATGAAATGGACGTATAACAGCGATCCAAAAAGCTTGCTTTAATACTTTGAAACCCTTTAATTCAAAATGAACTAATACAGGTATCCAGTAAGCAGTAATAACAACCATAAATAGTAAAAGTAAAAACGTAACATATATCAATATATTTGCCCAAACTCCTCCGATTTGCATAAACCAATACACATATAAAACAAGAGAGGTCGAAACAAAGCATATGATATATCCGATGATGTTAGCCTGAACAAAGTACGCTCGAAAATATTGACGATAGGTTGAAAAAAGAGGAAGATCTGTACGTCCTCTTATCCATTGACGAACAGTTGCCATTAAAGCAGCTGTGGCAGGAAAAAGTCCACCAAAAAATAGACCCAAAATAATAAATCCAGCATATAAAAGCTGTAGATAGGTTAGTTTTACAAACCAATCCAAACCTGTGTACAACTTCCCCATAAATGTTCCTTCCACCATTGTGCTCACCTCAATTTTCAATATCGTTTTTTATATTTAAATCATTATCTCAATTGATCCATTGGAACAAATTCCATGTCTGTAAATGTATAATTTTCCCCTGCCATTCCCCAAATAAAGGAATATCTTCCTGTGCCAATCCCAGAGTGAATAGACCAACTAGGTGAAATCACGGCTTGTTCATTTTTCACAACGAGATGACGAGTTTCATCTGGTTTACCCATGAAATGGAATGTACGAGTTTGCTCCTCCATATCAAAATAAAAATAAACTTCCATACGTCGGTCATGAATATGAGCTGGCATTGTATTCCATCTGCTGTTTCCTTCTAATAATGTCATACCCATCATCAATTGACAGCTCTGAACCCCGTCTGCATGAATATATTGATAAATCGTTCTCTTATTAGACTCTTCTTCAGAACCAAGTTGAACTGGTGTTGCATCTTCAATGCTCAGCTTTGTTGTTTCAAGCACTGCATGTGCAAGTGATGAAAGAAAATAGAATCTAGCCTGATTTCCACCTTCTCCATTTATGAACTGAACTTCCTTTGTCCCCTTTGCCACATACAAACAATCTTTTGTATCTAACTCAAACTCTTTACCATCTGCAATAACCGTTCCTCTGCCCCCAACATTAATGATGCCTAACTCACGACGTTCTAAGAAATATTCCGTTTTTAATGTATCGGCGTCCTCAAGCACTAGAGGGGAGTCTGTTGGGCATGCCCCACCTACAACCATACGATCTTCATGGGAATACAACATGTTTACCTTGCCATCTTCAAATAATGATTCTATTAAAAAGTTCTCTCGTAATTCTGTCGTATTAAACCTTTCTATTTCTTCATAATGTCTTGCGTGACGTATTTCCATTTCTTCTCCTCTTTCCCTTTACTTTTATTATCTAACCCTCAAATTACTATTTTCTAAAAATTCATCCATCCACCATCAACACATAAGATATGTCCATTGACATAATTGGAAGCATCTGAAGCTAAAAATACAGTGGGACCTGCTAAATCTTCTGGTGTACCCCAACGACCTGCTGGAATTCTAGATAAAATAAATTCATTGCGTTCAGCATCATTTCTTAATGCTTCTGTATTATCTGTTGCCATATATCCAGGAGCTATTGCATTAACGTTGATCCCTTTTGAAGCCCATTCATTTGCAAGTGATTTGGTTAACCCAGCTACACCATGTTTACTTGCAGTGTACGCAGGAACTCGAAGTCCACCTTGAAATGAAAGCATGGATGCAATATTTATAATTTTCCCTTGTCCACGCTTAAGCATATGTTTACCAACAATGGAACACATTAAAAATACAGCATCTAAATTAACGTCCATTACAGCTTTCCAATCTTCTTGTGTAAATTCAGCTGCTGGAGATCGACGAATAATTCCTGCATTATTAACAAGAATATCAATATGACCTGCTTGTTCAATCGCTTCCAAAGCAGCTTTTTCCACCTCAGCTGACTTAGAAAAATCAGCCTGAATACGATAAAACCTTCTATTTAGTGACTCTACTTCTGATTTTGTATTCTCCATACCGCTTACACCAATACCTACAATGTCTGCTCCTGCTTTAGCAAGTGCTAAAGCCATTGCTTTTCCTAAACCTCGACTAGCACCTGTGACAATAGCGACCTTTCCCTCTAGCTGTATAACTGACATACGTTTCCCTCCTTACACTTATGTTTATTGAAAAGACATCAAGCCTCTCTCCTTTAAACATGAATCATTTTGTATTTAAATTAATTTTAAACGCTTTCAAGAACGGATATAAGATGAAAGATTTATACCCCTACTTCACTTTAAAAATATAGAACTTCTAAAACAACAACAATACTTTAGGGAAAGCGCTTCCCCTTAATAGTATACATTATTCATTATGATATAACAAAAATTTATAGTAATATAGGAAACGTTTACATGTACTTGTGTTTTTTAAGATACCTACTCTTTAAACATGATTCGTTTTGTGTATAATTGATTTAAGCGTTTTCAATATAGAGATTAGACTATAAAACGGAGATGAAGAAACATGTTGTATATCGCTATTATTTTTCTATTTATTACTGCTCTTTTCACTTATAAAAATATGAAAAGTGATTCTATTCGTTTTTTGTACGGCATGATTATTGGGTGGGTTATTTCATATATTGCTTTGATATTGTATTTAAGCAAGTTTAACTATTACTACAATATTGTGAGTCAATTTTTCAACTTTAGTCCTGATACTTGGAATTACCTTGTCCTACAAAATTTTGATCCGATTGTGCTGCTTCGTTTCTTAAACCTTGGCATTGTACTCTTTTATTTTTCTTTTTTAGGATTTTCAATTTCTTTTATCAACAGTCGTGCCAAATCAAAACGAATATACCATTGGTATATATGGATGAGCATTATCGCTTTTACTCAAATTTTATTTTACGATCCTAAATTTAATGTTTTTCTACAGGATATATCTCTATACTGGGATAGATTATCTTTATATCACCTTTACTCAACAATAGGCGATTTTGTTTTCAAATCGATTAATTTATTATATTTAGCCATTGGTTTATCATTATTAGCTATATACTATTTTAAACACAGACGTATTCGATTTATACGAAATTATACTTTGTTTAACCTATTAAGCCTTTTACCTGTTACCTTCTTGTTTGTCGCTATGTTTTCATGGGCACCAGATATTCTAATTAAAACAACCTTTAGCCATATTTATTTAAACTACTTACAGCCACAAATCAATTTACAGCTGATTGAGCTGCGTTTATTTCCAATCATCGTCCTGATTACGCTTGGTTTTATGACTTTTAATGTGTATAAGTATAATTCTATTGAAACTTATTATCGCAATATGAATGTGTCCATCAATCGTAAAATTAAAACGGCTTCAACCGGAGTTCGAGCTTTTACTCACGCTATTAAAAACCATCTTCTGGCGATTCAATCGGAAACTGAATATTTGAAGGAATTACATGAAAAGGATAAAGAAACAAGTTATAGTTTAGATCTTATTCTGAAATCTACCGATCAGGCTTTTCACAGCATTGATGATGCAGCAAACAAACTAAAGCAAATCACATTAAATATGAAACCAATACGACTTCATGTTCCGATTCAAAGGGCATTAAATCGAATCAGTTTATCAACAACACACGTCAATATACAATATAAACAAGCCGAGCAACCTCTAATTGTTTATCAAGATGAGGAACACATGAATGAAGTAATATACAATATTGTAAAAAATGCAATAGAAGCCATTTCAGAAAAGAAAGGTTCTATTACAATCGAAGCAAAGGAAATCGATGAGTGGGCCGTCATTTCAATTAAAGATACTGGACCAGGGATTCCAAAAGAGAATTTGGAAGAAGTCTTTGCTCCTTTTTATTCAACAAAATCACCTGTGGCAAACTGGGGTGTAGGACTTTCTTATTGTCATCAAATTGTAACGGGACATGATGGAAAAATTGAGGTAGAGAGTGATCTAGGAAAAGGGACTCAATTCAATATTTATTTACCTTTGTTTAAAAAAGGGGAGATGAAAAGCTAGTATCACTTTATTGAGGGGCTTTAGTCTGAAGCAGTTTCAGTCCCATCCCTATAAAAACAATGACTGTGATTTTGTTTAATATATTGGCTAACCAAATGCGACTAACAAAGTGTGGATGATTGAACCCGTTATAATGCCAAGGACTGAATATATACCTGCATTTTTTCCTTGAGATACACTTCTTCCAATAATATACATCCTATCTGTACCAGGGATTAAATTTAATAAAATACCTGAAAGAATAAATACCTCGTAATTGATGATTCCAAACATTTTATCCCTCCCTCATAATCATGTTACTAAAATTTTATTTTATAAAGGAAAAAATTACAATAAAAATTGTTTCTAATCAATATTATAGTTTGTTTGTTAGGACCTTCCATCCAGATTTAACTAAACAAGATGGAATATTGAAGTGGCATTCTTGCAGGGGTTTCTTTATTATTTTCTTTCATTTTCTTCCCTCTTTGAGCAAATTTTCAATCTGTAAATTAATGCTTATTTTACTATTAAATTTATTTCTGAATAACCAAGATAGAAGTATCAATATTTTCCTGATTACAACCATTTAATAGGTAATGCTTGTAATGATTCATCTCTTCTGTTTCTTCTATTATGATTGTTTTACATATAAAAGTACTTACATGTCTTTTACCATAACGATCTCTTGTAGTATCAATTGTTGTAATAATATTTTCCCCATCATACTCAAGATCTCGTAGGATTGCATCTCCTTCTATAGTATATCTTACAATTTTGATTTCATCCTTAATTCCTTGGTTAATATTTTCAATAAATCGCATAAATATATCAATATTGGTTATTTCACCATGTATATCAACAATATCTTCATCTGATGGGTTGTATTCGCTAATATCAACATCTTCGCTAATATCATCATGTGATGGATTATATTCGCTACAACCAGATATTCCTATTATTATCAATATTGCTATAAGGAATTTTAACTCTTTCATTTATAATCCTCCTATAAAATTCCAATTTTATTAACCATTCATCTAAAAAAAATATTAATCATTTTTTGATTTTAATTCATCTTTAATTTCTTTTAGTATAGCGATCTTTTTATTATTTTGCTTTATAATTTGGTAAGAGTTCGACAACAGTAATAAACCACCAAACAATAAAATTACTACTAACATCAATAAAAATAAATCGAGCATAACAATCCACCTCTATCCTGTAAAATCCGAATTTTATTGATTACTTCTTCTATTTTAAATTTCACTTTATTTTATCTTTAACAATTATTAATATGTTCTTTAAAATATCCCAAATTAGAAAAAGCCCTAATGCAATACTGAAAAAACTTATAAGTAAATACGATGGGTGCGTTATTATTGAATCTGCTCCTGTTCTTACTGACAATCTGAATTCTCCTAAAAATATTGAAATAGTACCTTTATATATAAAATATAAAGCAATAGAAGCCTTGAATAAGTTCACTATAATTTTAGGTAATATGTCCACATTATCTTTCCTTTCAATAAAATTACCGTTTTACCCAGTCTGGAACTAAGTGTTCCTGTTCTTGTAACACAACTTTCTTTTGACATCATGATAGATTTTTAGTTTCTCCATAGTTAAAAAAACATCTTCCTCATTCTTATTATGTGCATGTGTATTCATAACAAGGCTTAAGCATTCACTTTCTCTCGAGGCAAGCCCAACTTCAGCATATCTCATTGCTGCTTCCAAATAACAATTTTTGCCTTCAGTTAAAATATAATAATCTCCTTTGAGTTTAAAATAAAGAGCCAGATTAGACATATCAAATGGTTTTTTGTATGTAATAGAAAATAATTTCTCTTCTTGTTGGATAAACTCCTGAATTCCTAAAACATTGTTCATTTTTAAGTATAACTTGATCAAAAGATTCATATCGTGTAATAAAGTATTGGATTGTTCGTTTGATCCATTCTTCATAAGGAATGTTCAGAGCAGTTACTATTTTCTTTATATTATCCAAAGATGGACGTTTAATTAGCCCTGATTCGATTCTAGAGATATTGGATTTGTCAACGCCTGTCAATTTCTCTAATTGTACGATGGTCTTCCCTTCTAAATGCCTGTGGTGTTTAATAAGTTCTCCTAATAACAAATTTTCCTTAATAGTAATCATTGAATTATTCTTCCTTTTTCATAAGATGTATTTACTTCAGTACAAGAATTACTACTCTACCTATTTGGATAAAATTCTTGTTTTATTTACACATTTCAAACATTTTTAATACTCCTTTTCCTAAATCTTCTTCGGTAGCATCGAGATTAAGGTTAAGTTCAGGGGTATCTTTATAAGTAGTATAACCTCTTTTTTCTCGAACCCATGGGTTAACTACATATCCTTCTGATGGAAATAATGCAACTGAAACATATTTATAAAGTTTAACAAATTTAGAGAAACTCTTTGTACCCGTGACCTTTTCATGTACAAGTCCGCCCTTCTCCTCGTCAGTGTACTCATTATTTATAAGAATATTTAAACACTCTTTGATCGTTATTCCTACATCTTTTGCAGTATATGGTACATCCATCAAATATGGCTTGTTTATTGGTACACCATATCCTACTTCATGTTTCCCTATAGGATACATAAGCATGCTGTCATCCTGTTCATTTTTATAAATAGACATACTATAATATTTTTTCAAAAATATCGCCTCACATACATTATAATTTCATTAAAATTAGAGTTTTATGGGAGGACAATTATTGAATTCTCGTCCAAGTATCAGCCATTTTATCTGCTTTCCATTCATTAAAATATTTTCCTACAACTTCTTCTTCCTCTTCTTCTGATAAGCCTTCCAACTCCTCATCAGGTATTTCGAAAACTTCTTCTACTGTTGAATTTACTGCATTTGTAGAAACATGAAAAATATATTTAGCCATTGAGTCATTCTCCTTTTCTTTGTTATTTAAATATCAAATAAAACAGGTATTTTATCATTTATTAATTATCAAACCAAAATACTATACGTATATCCTCAGGTCGAATTTCTTCTTGAGGACAATTATTTGAACTTTCTTTTAAATAGCTCTTCATTTTTTTAATAGTTCCATCATAAAACTCTGAACATAATTCTTTTAATGGCGCTATATAAAATAAATCATATCCTAATATATGTTTTTCTGATCGAATGAAATTGTCTAATACTCCATTATTTCTATAACATCTTCTTTATTTTTTACAATGTGGGATCCATTTAGAAGGGTATCCCAATGCTCATAATTGGTGATTTCATCAAGATTTAGATAGGTATGAGAATGCACTTCATCACCCCAAAAATCACTCTCATTCTTCACCATATCTGAAACATCTTCTGGAAGTCCTTTAGGTTCACTAATATAAGGCAAATTATTATTGTTTCTAACATTAGCTAATATAGAGAACAATTTATAATTTCTTCCGTCATAGATTCGATCTTTATCTTCAACTTCAAACCTCGTATCGTCATATCCAAAATTATATCTATCTTCAGTCCATTTATCCGCACTGACCCAAACTCCCTTTTCTCTTTCAACATCATCTTTGCTAAAATGTCTTACTTCTAGATACATATGTATGTCACAACCCATTTTCATTTCTCCTCTTAATAATCACTCATTGTTGTATTATTTATTCTGTCTAACACTCAATTACAGCAAACACAATTTGCAGTTTATTACACAACATTCATTTCGTTAAAATCACTCTTTTATCGTGTGTTTTAAAAACAATTCTAGTACTTTCTAAAATCAAAAATAATATCATCAAGTGGATTCCATCCGTCTTCTATCATTCGAACAACAATTTTTTCAATATTTTTAGTATCATCAAATGCACGATGATGAGTCCCTTCGATTTTCATGTTAAGTTGCTTTAAAGCACCGCCCATGCCAATCCCCTTATTAGGAAGGGTTTTAGTTTGTAGTTTCCCATTTTCGTTATAAAACCTTGCAAAAGCAGCTTTAATATTAATATGTTTCATACTAAAAGGATAAGAAAGATTAAACTTTTTAGCTTGCCTTAAAATTTGTCTTGCATCATATGCTCCCCATGAGGCTAATACAGTTGTTCCATCTTGATATATCCTTTTATATCCTTCAAAAGCTTCTCTAATAGTTATACCCTTCTTAACATCATCATTTGTTATACTGGTCAATTCAGTACAAAATGAACTTAAATTAGGAAATAAAACTGGCTTAACAAACGTTTGATATTCGTCCTCTCTTCTCATTTCCTTAAAATTATATAAAGTAGCACCAATCTCAATTATTTCAGAAAAAAAGTGAACTGGCTCCTTCCCTCTTTCAAAACAAGTACTTTCTAAGTCAGTTATAAGCATTCTTTCAATCATTTTTAATCCCCTTGATTTCTTTTATTTGAATATAATTATATCTAATCTATTAAATCTTTCCTTTTATCCATTATATGTAATGTATTTAAATTGAACAAGCTAACAATTTTACTATATTTTCTCATCCAATAAAATCGCACTTTTATCGAATTAAAAATAGCCGAGCTTACTGGCTTGGCTATTGATCATCACTATTATTAAGTTACTTTAACCAAAGATTTTTTTATCCACGTAAATCGAAAAAACATTCATTTAATATAATTTTGTCTAAAGTGAGTAATTTTTTTCTTTTCATTGGATGAAATTATTTACATGAGATGGAGTTGAAATTAACCAATAGATAGATTAAAAAACCTTTAGGAATTACCCTAAAGGGATAGAAATAAATAAGATTTTATAAAACAATATAATAAAGTAATATAATAGGTAAAGTAATTATAATAATTACTTTTGAACTTTAACTATAGACTAATTAAAATATAAAACCTCACTCATGTAAATAAATTCCACCATTTTCATTATGATATGCAAAATGATTAGAAGTTGACGAACTAGTAACAGAATAGCTTACTGTCCAAACTTCACCAATCTTTGCTGATGCTCCAGATGTATAAGAAATAGAGGTGCTTCCATTATCAAAAAAATCTCCATTAACTATCCAAAATATTTCATTTCCACTAAGTAGCTGTGCTTCAGCAACACCACTGAATTGTTTAGTAATTGAGCCGTCTTTACGATCTAAACTAACATGTCTAATTTCTTCCCACTCTACAAATGATCCATTACTATACGTCCAAACAAATACATCTAAAGTTGGTTCATATGAATCAAGAAATATGATCCCTACCTTAGGTTGTTTGATATTTATTTCATACAATTCATAGCTAGCAGCAACAGCAGTCTCTAGAGACTCTGTATTACTTTTAGTTTCTTTAGAGGGTCTTTGATCATTAAGATTAGGATACTTTTCTTTCGCTTTTTCAAACCATCTTTGGAGTATCTTACTCCTTAGATGGTTTGTTTTCTATTCGTACTTATTAATTCATGAAACCTACAAGCTTTAAGAAACGTTCAATCATGATAGTTACTTCAGCTCTAGTTGCGTATGAAGAAGGTTCGATTGTATCTTCTGTTTTTCCACCAAGAATACCCGCTTGAGCAACAACTTGCATTGCTTCTCTTGCCCAGTCACTAATATTTGTATAATCAGAATACTTATGGCTTATTTCTATATTTTGATTTAATTTACTCTGTTCATATTGCACTAAGTTCATAGCTCGATAAATGATTGCAGCAGCCTGTTCTCGCGTAATGTGATCATTAGGTCTAAAAGTATTATCATCATACCCTTGAATAATTCCAGCTTCTACTGCAGCATTTAATTCATCTACATACCATTCTGAACCACTCACATCTGTAAAGTTAGCTGAATAATCTTTGGTGGTTTTTAAATCTAAACTTCTAACTAACATGGCTGCTAACTGAGCACGAGTCGTAACTTGATTGGGAGCAAACTCAGTTTCACTAATTCCATTGACTATATATTTACTTGCCAACTTTTCTATCGATTGTTGATACCAGCCATCAATATCTGTAAAAGAAACTGAGTTTTCTACGACCACATATTTACTATTTGAGTTACTCTTAATGATCGCTTCTTTTCCATCAAATATTGTTGGAATCGGTGTGAAAGTGCCATCATCATTTAATCGAACGGCTATTGATCGATTGGGGTCAAAATACTGTTCTCCAATAATGCTTCTCTCTACATATTGATTAAACTGATCTACTTTCACTTCATTATCTCTTGATGTTACCTTAATTTCAAATTCGTAAATTTCTGATGTCATATCAAGCTTATTCTGCTCATTAGTTAATTGGATATGACTCACTTTATTTATTTGTATTGAAACCTGAACACCCTCTGCACTAGTACCGCCTAATTGTCCAATTATCTGATCTAGTTGAATCTCTTCTATAGGAAGTTGATAAGAAACTTGATCAACAACCATTTCTAAAACCGCTTTTTCATTTTTATTTATCATTGCTTCAAAACTTTGTCCACTTAACTGAATATCCACTGCCTCTGATTCAATACTAGATAAGTCAATTATAAATTGATTCACTTCTTCCGCAGTATTTAAAGCCTCCTGTATCGCTTGATCATCGACTTGTACAATTTGTGTTATTACCCCTTCATCATTTTCTTTCGTTGTAATACTTTCTGAAACGTCTATATTTGTAGATTGCAGTTCAGCTTCTTCTCCCTGTAACTCTTCTTCTGTTTGTTTATTTGTGACTGTCTCGGGGTCTGATTCATCATTAGTAGGAAAGCCTCCACCACCAATCGGAGGATTACCGCCTCCGTTATCAGGAGAATCAGAATCACCATTTCCTGTATCTCCACCATCTGTATCTCCATCACCAGAGTTATCATTATCCTCTGATTCAATCATAAACTGTTGATCCATCATAACTACTTCATCTGTACTAACTTGAACCGATACAACATACTCATAAGTACCCAAAGATAAGTTTAATTCCTCAAGGGACTTCTCTGAACCCATGAAGTACCCTTGATATGAAGCTACTTCTTCTTTTCCTCCGTCATCATTGATTTTATTTATTGTAATTTTAGGGTAATATTCATCTTGTGATTCCCAAGAAAATATTTCGTATAAGTAGAAATCTCCTCTATAGAGGCTATATTCTGATTGCAGCATTTCATCTGAAATAGTTACCTCTACATTACTTTCTATTTCATTAGATAAAGTCAATGTTAAATTTGCATCTAACTCTACTAAATCTATTAAATCTGAAGACCAATTCCAAAGTATAAGATCTGATTCATTAGTTTCCCTTGAAGATATCATAAATCTATATTGATCAGGAGTAACAGATACAGTAATATCTGAACTCATCCAGTCTGCGAAGGAAGATAAGTAATAACCCTCTTCATTATAAATATTTAAACCATTAACTTCACCTTCCTCACTCTCAATGGTTACTTCCAAAGCATCATCAAATTGAGAAGTAAAGTCTAGTGGTGAATTATAATCTTCCATATAGATATCTTTAAATAAATAAAAACCTCTATCTCGTATATTACTGCCAGAATACCTTACATTCATTAAATTTGATTCGTCAGGGAACCATAATGAAAAGTTCTCTTCTAGATCATAATAATGAAAACTTAAACCTTCAAAGTTAAATGTCATTTCTTGTTCATCATATCCACTAAAAGTAGAAATATCTATTTGGTTCATGTTGTTACTCGTTAATTCAATTTCTTCTAAAGATAAAATCTGCTCCCCTGTCAAAGTATCCGTATAATAATAAAAAACAGAACTATTATTTTCATTTCTTAGTTGGAGAAGCATGTCTATTGAATAGCTCTCATGATTGTTTTGTAATTCTACAAACTCCATTAATTCATTAAAAGAATAAAACCATTCGTAAGTACCTTCATTGTCCAATGAACGAATGACTCCATCTTTAATATGTTCAAATTCATATTCTTCAAGTGTCACATCTACATTGTATATTGTAAATGAATCACTCAATACAATCGATTCATTTTCAGACAACGTAATGTCTAGTACATACTGGTATGTCCCGGATTCAAATTCAGAAATATCATGATTTTGGTACTTAAAGAACCTATTAGTTCTTTCATTTAATACCATATCACCTTTTTCATCCATAATTTTAATTTGTATATTTTCATTCCAATTCCATAAATTTTGTACTTTAAAATGGCTATTACTTAATATTGTTTCTACGTATAAAGTATTATCATTAACATCAATTTCTAACTCACCTGTGTAATCATCTGTAAGTGATAGAGTCATGTCCTCTGAAAAATTTAAAGTATCAGTTGCCACTCTCCAATCCTGACCTTCTTTATAATAACTTATGTGTATCTCGTCTGCTGGTCGATCCTGTGTAATTAAGAAACGATCGATATCTTTTTTTATACGCATACTAACTCTAGAACCGTCATCAAAAAGATCTATTTCCTCTATTACTTCCTCATTAGTTTTTTCTAATAAAACTTCTATCGTATTCTCATTTGAAAAATCAATAATAGAATCAAAATCTTCTTCTACAATATTTTCGGATAGTATAAAAGGCACATTATCACTATTATATCCTGTATAGTGAACTGTAATTTCGGTTAAATGATGTGGAACCCATACTTCTGCTACTCCTGTAAATTCATTAATCTCCGTCCCAATATCATCAAAGATAGGAGCAAAGTACCCTATTTCCTCTCCTGTAAATGAAAAAGAAATTGAAGGATCATCATCTCCTTGATTGATTTGTGCTTGAACCTTTTTTACATTTTCACCTGACAGTATAATACTTTCAAAGTTAAACAACTCTTCTCCAAGTACAGTACCTGTATAATAGTACAACATTTGCGAATCGTCATTAGCATGATTAAGCTTAACAACTAGATCTAATACATATTCTTCTTCATTTTTTAGTTCTTCAAGTTCCAGCAGCTCACTAAAAGTATGAAACCGATCATATAAATGATTATTATCTTTTGACCTAATTACCCCTTCATAAAGATAGTCAAATTCATAGTTCTCAGGTGGAGTTATAGGATCATAAAAAGTAAATGAATCTTCTACTATCATAAACTCTCTAGAAAAAAATGGGATTTTCATCTCATATGAATAAGTTCCTGATGGCAGTTCAGAAATATTATGAAATTGATAGGTATCTAACTGAAAAATTTCTTCCTTTAAAACCAAATCTCCTTCTGTATCCGTGATAGTAACTTCTATAGGATTATCTAAAAACCAAGTATCTATTACTTTAAAATGTTCATTATTAATGATTGTTTCTACGTACAGTGTTTTATCATTAACATCAAATTCTAACTCACCCTCATATCCATCTGAAAGTGATAAAGTAATGTCTTCTAATAAATTTATTTCTTCGGACAATAAATTCCATTCTTGATCTTCTTTACTAATCGAAACTTCTATCTCTTCTACCTTCTGATTCCGTGTAATTAAAAATCGATCCATACCTTCCTTTAAGTACATCCATACTTCAGAATTTGGATAAATAATTTTTATATCATCAATCGTTGTATTGTCACTTTCAAGTGGAATTTCTACTGTTTCTTCATCTTCAAAGTCAACTATTAAATTAGAGTTGTCTTCGAACTCAATATCTTTTGTTAATATGAAGGCAATATCCTCACTGTTATAACCAGTGTAATGAACAGAAAGTTGATTCAAATGATATGGTAACCATAACTCCTCTGCTCTTTCCTCATCATCAAATATATGTCCTCTAACATTATCAAATACCTCATAATTTCCATTATCTGTTTCTACGGGAATAGAGAAATAAATAAAAGGTGATTGATCCTCTGGATTTATTTGTGCCCGTACAATTCTTAAATCCTCATCTGGAAGCGAAATTTTTTCCTCAGAATATAGGTCTTCTCCTGTTATAGTATCTTGATAAAAATATAAAACGCTCGAATCATCTTCTATATTTTTAAGCTGAAGAAGCATACTAACCGTATAATTTTCTTCATCTTGAAATCTTTCCCTGTCCTCCCATAGATCAACAAAAGAATAAAAAGGATAAGACGAACGTTCTGAAACAATTTCTCCTTCGATTAATTGTTCAATTTCATAATTTTCTGGAGGTAATACTGGATTGAATATTGTAAGATAAAAGAAATCTTCTAATATAATAGATTCGTTAGCTGCAACTGGAATTTCAATCTCATAATAATATCTCCCTGAGGAAAGAGAAGAAACATCATGTATAAAAGTTTCATCTGGAGATATGGAATCATTTTCAAATGTTTCCGTTAAGACAGGATTTCTTCCTGAATCTTTAATGGTAATTTGTATAGGTTGCTGTAAACCACTTATACTTATGAAATTAAAATCATAATTTGTTAATTCATACATTTTTACATATAGTGAGTTATCTTCTTCTAAGGTGTATTGAAAATTACCTCTAATATTATCTTGGAGGGACAAATATCTATCATTATTTAAATAACGTTTTCCGGTTTCCACATACCATGTTATATTATCCTTATAATAAACTGCATGAATATTTTTCCATTGATTTGATGTGGTTAATAACTTTTCAATATATTGATCAATATCTAAAATTACTTTTGAATTTAAATATTCAATCCCTATTTCTTGTATAAATTCATTATCACTTTCAAATGTAACCTCTTTTATTTCCTCATCTTCAAAATTGATATAAAAATTAGTATCTTCTTCTATCACAATTTCTTTATTGAATATAAAAGGAGTGCTCTCACTTTTATAACCAGAATAGTTAATAATTATTGATCCATTTAAATTGCTAGGTATCCATATTTCTGCTATATCTATCTCAGAGTTTTCTCCATACATATAATAAAAGTTATAATCAGTTTCAAGGTATCCATACTCCGTAGGGATAGCAAAATAAACAGATGGATCTGTATCCTCTAAATTGATTTGTGTCTGCATCTTTTTCACATTATCTGAGTAATCAATATTGTCTAAAGTCAATATTTCATTTCCAATTAAAACATCTGTAAAGTAATACGTAATAAATGATTCATCATTCGTGTTTTTGAGTTGAAGAAGCATATCTAAGTAGTAGGTTTCTTCACTCTGTAACCCATCTAAGTTTAATAAATCTTCAAAGGAGTAAATCAATTCGAAGATGTCATCATTGTTTGTTGATCCAACTGACCCCTTTATTAGTTGTACAAACTCGTATCCAACAGGTAATCCACGCACATATGACTCATTATCACCAATTTCAGATTCTTTAAGGTTTACAAGTAAAGTATCTTCAAAATTAAAGGTAATCATTTCAGGTTCATTAGGATCTAAGTCGTTTGCATTTACTTCACTCACAACATGAAAAGCTTGTCCTGCATCTTCATCTATGTAACCCTCATATATGAAGTGAAAACGCTGAATTTGATTGGATACCCAAAATTGCATTTCTGAGCTATCAACATCACCAATGAATGAAACATAATCAGTATCATCAGTAAAAGAGAGTTTACCATCTTCTCCAAATTCAGTATAAACTATTACTTTATTAACAGTAGATTCATATAAATTTATATACTCTATTACATGAGACTCAGACTCAGAAAAATCCTGTTTATACACATATATTATGCTATCTCCTGAATCGTTAATTAATTTAAAGGAAAGATTTAGCTGAAATGGTTCATTTGCAGCCCATTCTAAATCATTTAACTCTGAAAGTTCTATTTCATTCCATGCTGAAAGCCCAGACATTTTTATCATTCCATCAATAAAACTCACATCATAACCAACTGGAAATATAACTTCAATACCATCAATAATTTGACCCTGATATTCTTCTTTCTCACTTAATAATTCAAACTCTTCTGTACCAGGAGCATTTCCTTGTACTTCTTGATCTTCTTTACCATTCGGATCATCAACAATTTCTAATTCAGTTTCTACTATCTCTTTTGCATATTCTGTATCAGAGGATTCTATCTCTGTTTCAGAATTCCCATTTCCCTTTAGATCTTCCTCAATCGGAATCTCCTCTTGAATTGGCTCATCATTTTCTCCATCATCTACATTTATGATTTCCGTTTGTAAGCTTTGTACATTCTCCTCATTCTCAGCTTGTACTACTGCTGTAGGAAATGCAGAAGTAAAAATAAGCACCATCACTAATAAGGACATCAAAAACATCTTATAACTAGAATTAGCCATGAACTCAACTCCATCTTATTTTTTCATATATTAAAACATATAATACAATATACTTCAAAAAAAATCCTTAGTTTTTAGTATATTCCTTCTATAGGACACAAGTACTACTAAAGTTAAA
Source organism: Chengkuizengella axinellae (assembly GCF_030730905.1). GTDB lineage: Bacteria > Bacillota > Bacilli > Paenibacillales > KCTC-33759 > Chengkuizengella > Chengkuizengella axinellae. The sequence goes on from NZ_JAVAMP010000004.1 coordinate 232,171, forward strand.
TATTGGAATTTGATTTTTGCTACTCAAAAAAAGGTATATGCTTTCATTATAAAAGCAATATACCTTTATTAGGTTAGACTCTTATTTCATTAAAGATGATAAGCTACTTTAACAAATTAAACTCAAGCATGAGAAATCCGCGGCATAGGCATCGATTCTTTTCCTAACTCTGCCCAAATATACTTCATAAACAGCTCTCTTTTTAATGTTTCGTACTCAGGGTCATTCCATAAGTTATTAAACTCATTCGGATCTTCTTCCAGATCAAACAGTTCACCATACGTTTGGTTATAATACACGGTCATTTTATATCTTTCATTTACATACGTCTTTTGATGAATTGTAGTAGGTTCATGACGAAACTCACAGATGACATGATCTCTAGCTGATGACTTTTTGCCCAGCCAAACCTCTTTTTGATTTACTCCTGTCATTGCATAAGGTACAGGAAGTTCAGCAAAGTTTAAGAACGTTGGTGCAAGATCAACCAGCGAAACTAAAGCCTCAGAAACTTCACCTGCTGAAACTTTTCCAGGGTAACGTACAACAAATGGCAGTTTAATTAAATCCTCATAATGGAATCCACCTTTATACTGCAAGCCATGTTGACCAAAGAAATGACCGTGATCACTCGTAAACACAACCAATGTTTCGTCTGCAATCCCTAATTCATCTAACTTGTCTAGAATTTTACCGATGTATTTATCCATCATACTAACCATACCGTAGTAGGTAGAAGTAAGTTTTTTATGATCCTCTTCATTCACATCCAAATGACTATGATAACCATGAATTCCTTTGCCTGTTTCCATATAAGATGAAAAGTCAGGATTTTTCTGTTGTGTTTTTTGAAAGTGAGGTGGATTTTTATCATGTTCACCGGGTTTACCCTTAGGAATGGTCAGCTTATCAGGATCATACATCGTATCCCAAGGCTCCGACACATAATAAGGTGGGTGTGGGTCCGGAAAACTTGCCCACAAAAAGAAATTTTCATCATTCTCTACATACTCTTCTAATAGCGCATTTGTACGCTCTGAAATCCATGTATTATAGTGATATTTTTCTGGAAGCTGCCACTTATATTTGATAATATCTTCATCCCCATCATCTCCATCAGATTGCACCTCTGGCGGTAATGGGGTCTTCATATTCCCTGTTGGCTTTGCGAAATAATCACGCCAGTTATGACATCCATTTTCCTCTAACCATAATACATAATGCTGTCCAACTAATGGATCATTCGTATGATTTCGAGCAAGCTCAACATGTTCAAAACCATAAAAGGTTTCATCGTAATTTTTCCAAAAATCTAAATCTGCATTTTTTCCATACGATTCAAGAGATGGAAACTCCTCCGTATCATGGATAGGATGGAAATGTGCCTTCCCAACTAATGCTGTTCGATAACCAATTTTTAAAAAGTCTTCACCTACGGTATGACGATCCTCTAAAAGTTTAGTGCCTAATGTCCAAGCTCCGTGCTGACTTGGATACATGCCTGTTATAATAGATGATCTTGATGGTGTACAAGTTGGATTAGGACAATAAGCTCGTTTGAACATTGTGCCTTCATTTACTAAACGATCCAAGTTAGGTGTTTTGATTTCAGCATTAAAGGCACCGATCGTATTAAAATGCTGCTGGTCACTAGTAATAAATAAAATGTTAGGTTTTTTCATTCTAATTCTCCTCCTACTTGATTTCTCACTTAAATTCATCATTTATTTCCCGCGGAATAAAATGAACCTAAGACCATCACTTTTGAAGACAGTCTGCTGCGATACGAAATCCACAATTGCTTGTTGAGCTGTCAGGTGTATTGGAGCTTCTAGCCGCAACGCGATAGCGATTACAATAAGATCGATGACACAAAAACGAACCACCACGCATAGATCTTTTCCCTGTTACTTTCATATATTGTGGATTAATATGATTCGTTGTGTGATGATAATTTTGAGAAAACCAATCACTACACCATTCCCACACATTACCGGACATATTGTAAAGTCCATATCCATTCGGTTTATAAACATCTACAGGGGATGTACCGATATAACCATCACTAGCATGATTTACCTTTGGGAATTTTCCCTGCCAAATATTACATTGATGCTCTCCATTTGGTTTAAGCTGATCCCCCCAAGGATATGTCCTCTGTTCTAAGCCCCCTCGGGCAGCATATTCCCATTCTGCCTCTGTAGGCAGCCTAGTTCCTGACCAACTGCAATATGCTTTCGCATCATGCCAGGATATATGCACTACTGGATGATGAAGACGATGTTCAACAGAGCTTCTTGGTCCTTCAGGTTCCTTCCAACAAGCACCCTCTACTGGCAACCACCAGGGTGTGTCTTGCGAAGTGGCTTTGATTCCACTTTTTATTTCATCAGAAGCTAATAAATGAAACACATAAGACCAACCAAACTTTTCAGCCTCAGTTACATACCCTGTTGATTTAACAAAGATAGCAAACTCATCATTTGTTACCGCATATGGAGAAATATAAAAGGATTTTAAAGATACATTCCGCACAGGGCCTTCCCCATCCTCAGGGAATCCTTCGCGACTATCCGTTCCCATTAAAAACGAACCACCTTCTATATAAATTAGTGAGTTATTGATCTGCTCATTTGATTTAGTAGATTGCTGATTATTTGTTATTTGAGACGAGATATTCTCATTCGTAATTCTGCTCGCTGCACAACATGTTTTGATTCCCTTTTCCGTGGACACTCTATCCCCTACCTTCATCCATATACTGCAATACCGATTAATCCTGAAATTAAAATCACATATACAGGGTGAATTTTAAAATATATTAAAGCAACAAGGGAAGCCCCATAGATAACAAGCAAACTCATTGTATAAAAAGAGAAGGAAGTTACCAAACCATTATTTACAGCAAATAAGATAGCCGCATAAACAATTAAACCGGTAATAATAGCACGTAAGCCATAAAGTGCGGACTTCACCATGATGTTCTTTTGAACTTTATAAAAAATGGCTCCGACCATTAAAATAATGATCAACGAAGGTAAGATCATGCCAACTGCTGAGACTACGGCTCCCCATACCCCCATTTGGTTATAACCTATAAAAATTGCACTGTTTGTTGCGATTGGACCAGGAGACATCCCTGCAACTGCGATCACATCCGTGAACTCCTGTATAGACATCCACTGATGTTGGACGACGATCTCCTCTTGTATGAGTGGAATCATCGCATATCCTCCACCGAAGGAAACTATGCCAATCGTAAAAAATGTCACAAATAATTCCCACATCAATTAACATCGCCCCTCCTAAATTCCGTCACCTATATAATAATCTGTATACTTGTATCTCTGCTGTTCTTCTTTTTCAAAATGAATCCTTTTTCCTCTTTTTTGCTTGATTAGTATGATGCCAATACCAATAATGCCTCCAAATAGGATGAGTGCAATGGGATGAATATGCACAAAATACATCGTGACGACCGTCAATATAGCTAATACCACCGTAGATTTATCAATGATGGATATTTTGCCGATTTTAATGGCTGCATAAGTAATCAGAGCTACAATGGTCGCTCGAATGGCAATAAAAGCAGCTTCCACCTTGGGATGGTTTTGAACCCGCAAAAAGAAAATGCTTAACACAATTACAATCATAAAAGTAGGCAGCATCACCCCTGCCATGGCAGCAATCGCACCGGGTATTCCTGCTAGTCTGTAACCGATAAAGGTCGCGGTATTAATCGCTATGGCTCCAGGAACGGATTCTGCTACCGCAAAAATATCTGTAATATCTTGAGTTTTAACCCATTTTCGTCTTTCTACAACCTCTCTTTCTATAAGAGGGATCATGGCGTAACCCCCACCAAAGGTAACGGGTCCTATTTTTAGAAATGTAATAAAAATTTGTGCTATTAATTTCATTTTATTTGAATGAAAAAACATGAAATCACTTCCATCTCATAATGGTAAGCATCTGATGAAACTTCGCTGTCAATCCTATCTTCCACAGCATTTTTTAAACTTAAGACCACTCCCACAAAAACAAGACTCATTGCGGGCTGGAAGTGAATGTCCTGATTCAACCCAATCATGTTTCCATTCCTGACGTATCTTTTGTGCTAGCGATGATAGCTTTTCTTGGCTGTGTGCATAAAGCTGTCTATAACTAGTACAAAAATAATCAGGATTTGTGATCTTTCCACTAATCCAGCGGCGATTCCTTGGACATCCACCATGACATAAAGATAAATACTCACATGATCGACATGTTTCTGGCAGTGTACTCTTCAAGTCCAAAAATTCTGCATACTTAGGGTGTGTTAAAATCGCAGAAAGCGAATCCTCATCCACATTGCCTAATTTAAAAGATTCATGCATATAAAAATCACACGGATACACATCACCATTACTTTCTATAACTAGGGTTTTAGGACAAGACTCTTGATGTATACATAACTCTGGTGGATGATTCATGTGATGTGTTAATAAGTTGTCAAAAACCCTTATGGACGTCTTTGGTTGCCCTTCTTTAATCCATATATCAAATGCATCACACAAGAAATTCCCATAAGATGCTGGAGAAATAAAATAGTCAACTGTATTACTGTTATCCTGAGCTTTAAAATTCATGGCAGGAATCCATTGAACATAAGTGAAATGTTCTTGTTCATAAAACTGCATAAGTTGATCTGCTAGCTGAACATTTTCTTCATGTATTACTGTTAAAATATTAAAGTCCACCTCGTATTTACGAAGCCAATCTATTCCTCTCATAACAGCTTCGTAGCTTCCAGCACCAGAGCTGTAAGTTCTATGACGATCATGGATTTCAGGGGGACCGTCTATGCTCACACCAACCAAGAAGTTATATTGTTTAAAAAACCTCGCCCACTGTTCATTAATTAAAGTACCATTCGTTTGAATCACATTATTAATAGAGGTATGAGGAGGAGCAAATGCGACCTGCATTTCAACTACATCATAGAAAAAATCGAGACCTGCTAATAAAGGTTCTCCCCCTTGCCACGCAAAAGATGCAACTTTGTTAACACCTTTCATATATTGCTTTATGAACTTCTGTAATAGATGGGTTTGAATTTTAACCTCTTCTGCCTTCATTCCATTGCAGCCATTAAAGTAACAATAATCACATGCTAAGTTGCAGTAGTTAGAAACTGTTTTCCACATCACATTTAATCCATGACGTTCGTTTACTGTTAAGTCACAACTCATCTATACACACCTCTTTTACTTAAAAAGTGTAAATGTTCTTTTTGAATGCAATACTTGCCGCAGCAATCACTCCAGCATCATCTCTAAAAGATGATCTAACTACAGAAGTTTGACGATTTGTTAATTTAGATTGATCCACGTATTTTTGGGTTTCAGTTAAAATCGGAGAGTTATCAAATATAAGCTGCCCTCCTAAAATGACTTTTTCCACATAGATCATATGAATAAAGGAAGAAATTACAGTTCCTAAATATTGCCCATATTTAGTTAATACATGAATGCAATCCTCATCATTATTTTTTAATTTTTCAATAATAGCTGCAATGGATGAACAATTCAGCTCTTCTAAAGCTAGTTTTTCAGATACATATTGTTCAATGCATCCCCTTTGACCACATTTGCACGGTTTTCCATTAGGCATATAAACCATGTGACCTAATTGATTTCCTAAACTAGCTTCATTACTATACACTTGACCATTGATCGTAAGTCCTGAACCAATGCCTTGACCTATATAAACTACAAGAAAATGCTTGCTGTCCTTATAAGAACCAAACATTCTCTCAGCAATGGTCATCGCTCTTACATGATGATCCATATACACTGGCAAATGAAATTGTCGTTCTAACTGTTTAACTAATGCTAACCTTCTATCATCCTTCATTAAGCCATAAGTAACAACACCAATGGATACAGCAGTTATCTCTGCATTTTTTTGTATATATTCCATGATTTTATTTATTTTAAAATCTAATAATTGATTGCCGGCCATATTTGCTGAGAATGGAATATTTTCTACTTTCACTGCTTTTCCTTTTAGGTTTGCAAATCCAATCTCCATTCTATCCATTCGAATGTGTATACCAAGGGTCCAATGAGTAGGGTTTAGATCAAGAATAATCGACTTAGGTCCTTTTCTAACCACTTTGCTTTCTGCAGTCCCTACTTCAACAATTAATTGTTCATTTATTAGCTCATTTGTTAAATTCGTAATGGTTGCCGCCGTTAAATTTGTTAAAGCAGCTAGCTTTTTTCTAGTTGTCTGACCATTTGTTAAGAGTAAATTTAAAATTAGAGATTTGTTTGATTGTTTCATTTTGAATTGAACTGAATTGTTGTTTAAAATTTTTCCAATCACCTACCTAATAATTAATTTATTGGTTTAATTAATTATTGATCGTGGCTATGCTTATATCTTAGTGTATATAAACCGATTACATAAGACGAAAATTTTATACCCCTTACTACACCCAAAAAAGTGATACAAATTTAATAGGATTCTAATGGTTTCTTAACACATTTGTTACAAATAAGTTTTAAGTCATGTAGATTTAGATATTAAACGAGTTATTTTAGTTTTTTAGGTAAAGTGTTTTTCGTCAAAAATTATATGACTTTTTTAAATCCCTGTCTTAATTTTAGGATAGGGTTATTTGAGGTTTTAAAGTTGACATGAAATTATATCGACAATATAATGTTAATAACACATTACTGTTAATGACAGTTTAATGTTATTAACATCTATTCTATTAACGTTATGATCAAAGTATTTTAAGTTTAACTAAGGAGGTACGATGTTTAATGAAACATACAGGAAGACATACAGGTGCATTCCTTTTGTTGTTTTTAACAGAGGGAGATAGCTATGGAGGGAAACTTCTACAGAAATGTGAGGAAGAGCTTCCCGTCAATCCGATTGATAGTGCAATTATTTATCGCACACTAAAAAAATTAGAGATAGAAGGTGCTGTCGAGTCTTATTTGGATACATCTGATCAAGATAAGCTGATAAAGATGTACAAGATTACTGAAGTTGGAAAAAGAAAATTAGAAGATTTTCACGTAGATATTGAAGCGAAGATAAAAAATTTATCATTCTTTTCAAACAAATATAATGAATGGAAAAAGGAGTACTAATCATGATTAATGGTGCTATTCTTTATATTATAGCTATCATTTTACTAGTATTTCTTTTATAAAAAATAAAAATAAAACAAAAGCTGCTTTATTAAAGTCATGGAAGATGTTTAGAAATATTATGTATATTGGATATGCTGTTTCTACTCCCTCCAGTCTTAATATTCGTAGGTTTATTAGACAAATGGGTGGAGAAAGACACAATAATTAAATATATGGGAAAAAATTCTGGCTTCTATGGTACCTTGTTCGCTTTATTATTAGGAGTAATTGCAGCTGGTCCCCTATACGTAGCGTTTCCCATTGCAGTACTTTTTCTAAAAAAAGGAGTAAGTTTGCGGTATATTGTATTTTTTTTAGGAGTTTGGTCAACTGCAAAATTACCAGTTGTTGTATATGAATTGTCTTCATTCGGTGTTAAGTTTACGCTTATTCATATTTGTTTTGGTCTACTTTTTTCCTATTTTTTGGGTGTTATTTTTGAAAAAATTTATGATCAACGGCAATTGTTGAAATATGATATAACAGAAGAAATTTAAATGAAGAAAATAATAGTTTTATCCTTTTAATTCAGAGTTAAATAGAATTTATAGTATTTTTCTAAATTATAGGTGGCATATATAAAAGAGTCTTATTAAAATGATCTTGATGATTGGGAGGAATTGAACTATGACTTCAGAAAACCATGTTCTCACGCAAAAACAAATAGCAGAGTCATTTTCTAATGGTAATTTCGAGCCTACTTTTCCATTTCTAGCAAAAATAATTGAATGGAATATCATTGGTGACAAAACCTTAGTAGGTAGGGAAGCTGTAATAGAAGAATGCAAGCAAACTTCAAATTATTTCAAAACTATAACCACTAATTTCACTACATTGAATGTAATTTCCGAAAAGAATTGCGTTGCTGTAAATGGAACAGCTGAATTTATTCGCAATGGTGAACAATTATCTTTTGTTTCAGCCTGTGATGTCTATATTTTTAATGATAAAAATGAACTTCAAAGAATTGATTCTTATTGTATCAAATAATACACTTTGCTCTCTCCTGAATGAACCACCGAAATAATGTGCGCATATGTTCATACAACAAAATCACCAGTCCATAAATGAACTGGTGTTGATTGTGACTTAAACTACCCATTTGCAATAATATGCTCATAATTGGTTTTATCTGTTGTTTTCACTAACTTAACTAGCAGTTCTTTAGCCGCTTCGTAATCATCTATATGTAGAATAGAAGAAGATGTATGAACATACCTTGAACATACTCCAATAACTGCTGATGGAACCCCGATCCCATGCAACTGAATTTTTTCTGCATCCGTAGTTCCTGGTGCTACAAAATATTGGTAAGGAATATGGTTAGACTCCGCTGTGTCTAGTATAAATTCCTTTATGCCTTGGTGTGTGATCATATGTTTTCCTAAAATACGTAACAATGTACCTTTTCCAAGCTGACCAAACTGGCTTTTATCTCCTGTTGTGTCGTTTGCAGGACTGGCATCTAACCCATAACAAATATCAGGCTGAATCAAGTTAGCAGACGCCACTGCCCCAGCTTTTCTACGTTCCTCTTGGACAACTGCGCCTGAAAATAAAATATTTGGCAATTGTTCTGTATGTACTTCTTTTAGTAATTCAACAGCTAAACCTACACCATATCGATTGTCCCATGCTTTTGCTAATATTTTTTTCGGATTGGATAACACTTCAAACGATCCCACAGGTACAATTTGTAGTCCAGGTTGAATCCCCATATTTTCTGCATCTTGACGATCATCGGCACCTATATCAATAAACATTTGACTTATCTCTGCTGGTTTAACACGCTGTGCTTCACTTAACAAATGAGGAGGTGTGGAACCTATAACACCGATGATAGGTCCTTTTTTTGTTATAATCTGTACACGTTGGGCTAGCAGTACTTGACTCCACCATTTCCCTAACGGTTCAAAACGGATCATTCCATTATCCGTTATTTTGGTCACCATAAAACCCACCTCATCTAAATGTCCAGTCACCATTACTCTTGGACCTTGCTCATCTCCTCTTACAACCCCAAAAATACTGCCAAAACGATCCTGAATAATTTCATTTGTATATTTCTCCAGCTCAGATCTAACGAATTTGCCTATATCTTTTTCAAACCCTGGTGCTGCTGGTATTTCCGTTAATGTTTTAAACAGCTTTAAAGTATCTTCATTCATTTTTATCACTCCTAAACTTTATTACTTGTATTCTATTTTATCTTAAGTTAAGCGCTTTCTCCATTGAAAATTACTTATACACACGATAAGTATTCTAATTTTGGTGAATTCTTGTTGCAATATATATTTAAAACTGATAAAATACTACCAAACGGTAGGTAGTAAACAAGGGAGTTATTCAATCATGAGAAAAAATAAAATATTGCAAGAGTCATTAGCTTTATTTGCCAACAAGGGTTATTTTGAAACAAGTATGGAAGATATTGCAAAAGCTGTGGGAATAAAAAAAGCTTCTTTATACTCTCACTTTTCTGGGAAGGAGGACATATTCTCAGCCGTATTTAACCATATTTTGATCGATTATTCAACCTTTATAAACGAATTAACAACTTTTAAAGAAAATGTGGATGTACAAGAGAAACTAAATATCATTTTTACTCGTTATATTAAAAACTGTAGAAATAATGCTCAGATGGATTTTTGGGATCGATACTTCTATTACCCACCAGAATATCTTAAAGAGTATATTCATGAAAAGACAGATGAAACAGAAAAGGAACTTACAAAAAAGGTTGCAGCAATCATTGAAGAAGGCATTGAAAAAAAACAATTTAAAAACAAAGATGCTTCTGAAGTTGCATTAGCTTATTACTACATGATGATTGGTTTTGCAATGAGCATCAAGTTTTACGATGAAAGAGACATTGAACGTGATTTATCAAGCTGCTTTAATGCATTTTTAGATGGGATCAAAATTTAAACCTTAATCAATATGACTACTACAATACTTGCATTCCATACTATCGGAACACTATATTCCAGTGTGGATTTATTTTCACCCTTTCCCTACCGATCGTTAGGTTGTTTATTAAAACAATGAATTATGGAGGAGAACAATGATGCAAAAACAATTAAAAAGAACATTAGGAAAATCGGAAATCGAAGTGAGTGCGTTAGGACTTGGTTGTTGGGCTATAGGCGGACCATTTTTGCTTGATGGAAAACAAGATGGTTGGGGCGATGTAAACGACACCGTTTCTGAGCAAGCGATTCATGCAGCATTGGAACATGGAGTTAACTTTTTTGATACTTCGGATGCCTATGGTACAGGGCATAGCGAAAAAATTCTTGGCAAAGCATTAAAAGGACAGAGAGAAAAAGTCGTTATTGCGTCCAAATTTGGGTTCACCTATAACGAAGAAACACGTGAACTTACAGGGCAAGACACCTCTGCACATTACATTAGAAAAGCATGTGAATTATCATTATCACGTCTGCAAACAGACTATATAGACCTGTACCAATTACACTTATGGTCACTTCCCGAGCAAGAAATAGACTCAGTGATTGAAACCCTAGAAAAACTTCAAAAAGATGGATATATACGAGATTATGGTTGGAGCACTGGTGATACGGAGTGTGCCCGTTATTTTGCGGAACATTCTAATGGCACCTCAATTTTACACCCAGTGAATGTGTTTGGATATAACAAAGAAATGATAGAAATATGTGAAAAGCACAACTTAGCCAGCATTAACAGTAACCCTTTAGCAATGGGTTTGTTAAGCGGAAAATTCAATTCAGAATCAAAGCTTTCTTCAGATGATGTAAGAGGCAGCGGGCATGATTGGGTAACCTATTTCAAAAACGGAAAACCTGATGAATTACTATTAGAAAAGTTGGATGCGATAAGAGAAATCCTAAGAAGTGATGGAAGAACTTTAGTACAAGGTGCTCTAGCTTGGATATGGGCTAAAAGTGAACAGAATATCCCTATCCCAGGGTTTAAAACACCAGAGCAAGTCATTGAAAATGCAAAAGCAATGACCTTTGGTCCATTAAGTCAAAATCAGATAGAAGAAATAGATGAATTATTTAAAGCTCCCCTTTAAGGGGGGCTTTTTATTTTTGAAGCGCTTCCATTTATTTACCTTCCATTGAGAAAGAGTAATAGTCTATAATAGAAAATACAATATATATCTTGAAAATTATCGATAGTATTTTTTAATACTTAAAACGGGATGGAGGGTGAAACTTGGAAAATGATAAAATTCGCATTTTAATTGCAGATGATATGGAAGCGCATCGTCGTCGTTTAGAACGTTTTATTACACGAGAGAACGAAATGATTTTAATTGATTCTGTTGAAAGCGGATACCAAGCGGTTGCATGTGCCGTGAAGGAAAAACCGGATGTCATTCTTATGGATATTGAAATGGAAAACAACATGGCGGGCATCAATGCAGCCACCGAGATTCACAAAACCGTTCCAGAGGCTAAAATTATTATATTAACCGTCCATCATGATAATAGCTTCGTCTTTGCAGCTTTCCAAACCGGCATAGTGGATTATATGATCAAATCAGCTTCAAAGGAAGAAATTATGGATGCCATCCGATCAGCAGCAGATAATCGTTCTCCTATCCGTCCTATTATCGCTGAAAAAATTCGTGAAGAATTTAAAAGAATTAAACGATCAGAAGCCAGTCTGACTCAAGTGTTTAATATCATTGCAACATTAACTCCAGCAGAGCTAGAAATCTTAAAGATGCTGTGTGATGGAAAAAAGAGAAAACACATTGCTGAAGAGCGTTCAGTTGAATTGGAAACGATCAAAAAACAAATCAGCGGCATATTAAAAAAATTCAACAAACGTACTACTCGTGAAGTTATTCGCATGATGAATGAGGTTGAATTCTTTGAATTGATGAACAAAATATCCTGAATCCGCTTTTCTATCAAGTATCGGATTCTTTTTTTATTTTTTTGTTTGTGAAAAAAATCACAGACATAGGTCGTTGTTGGTTATATACTTTAATTAAAGCGTTACCCAATCCATAAAAGTGATGGACGAAAACTCCCTGAAATCCACCCCAATCCCATGATTTCATTTGTTAGATAGAATAGAGAGAACATACTATAACCATTCATCACTTTTGTGGAACACCAACATGAAACATTCAAACTTAGAAGGAGTGAGAGTGCCATGAAACAAAAAAATCGTTGGCTCATCGCATTATCCGCTGTAGCAATCCACATCTCCATCGGTTCGGTTTATGCTTACAGCGTTTATAAAAATCCACTTTCTGAACAGCTTGGTTGGAGCAGTACACAAACCGCGCTTGCTTTTACAATTGCAATTTTCTGTTTAGGAACGTCTGCTGCTTTTTTTGGTAGATTAGTAGAAAAAAAAGGTCCTCGTTATTCCGCAACTGTAGCTGCTATTTTATTTGCTACAGGATTAATTGCAACTGGGATCGCCATACATTATGAATCTTTAACTGGTTTTTATTTATCTTATGGGTTGATCAGTGGTATGGGACTAGGTATTGGTTATATTTCACCTGTTTCTACTTTAGTCAAATGGTTTCCAGACCGTCGCGGGTTAGCAACTGGGATGGCCGTGATGGGCTTTGGTGCAGGTGCATTAATCTGTAGTCCTATTGCCAATTATTTAATAGAAAATGTTGGTCTGTCTGAAACGTTTTACATTTTAGGTGTTTCCTATTTTATCCTCATGTTGTCAGGAGCAGCCTATATCGCCAAACCTGAAGAAGGCTGGATGCCAGCAGGAATGAAGGAGAAAGCAGAAAAAGGAACAATGCGGCTAAAAGAAGACTTAGCACAGCTTACAGCTAATGAAGCCATTAAAACAAAAAGATTCTGGATGTTGTGGGTGATGATGTTTGTTAATATTTCATCTGGTATTATGCTTATCTCTGTTGCTTCACCCATGGCCCAAGAAAAAGTAGGGATGACAGCTGTAGCTGCAGCAAGTATGGTTGGATTAATGGGATTTTTCAATGGTGGCGGTCGCATTGGCTGGGCTTCCGCATCTGATTATCTAGGTCGTACAAATGTATTTACAACCTTCTTCATCATCCAGCTCATTGCATTTTTATTGTTACCTTCTATTTCTAATCAAATCCTGTTTGTAATTCTAATCTTTACAATTTTAACGATTTACGGCGGCGGATTTGCTTCTTTACCAGCTTTTATTGGGGATATGTTTGGTACAAAACAATTAGGCGCTATTCATGGTTACTTGTTAACCTCATGGTCAATGGCAGGTGTTTTCGGACCAATGCTCGTGGCTTATATCAGAGATACCACAAACAGTTATAACGCCACATTTTATGTATTTGCTTTCTTTTTAACCATAGCACTGATCACTTCTATCTACATCCGCAAGGATATACAAAAGGTGAAAAATGAACAACAACCTTCTTTAAAGCAAAACAAGAAATTGCAGCAACGAATTGCTCATTAAGTATAATCTCTTTCCTTTTACCGCTTATGCTCTGTCATAAGTGGTTTTTTTATGCACAAAAAGCTGATGCAGCTTGCTAATGGAATCATAAAGAAGACTTGTCTATTCGTGCAAAAACCGATTTTGCATATTCAGTAGGAGACATTCCTGTTGTTTTTTTAAAATCTCTTGAAAAATAATGAATACTTGCATAACCAAGCTTCTCTGCTATCATCGTATAACTATACTGTTTTTCCCTTATCAAAGTTTTTGCGTTTTCAATTTTTATTGCTTTGAAATACTCAAGTACACCCGATCTTTTATGGGACTGGAACAACTCCTTCAATCTAGTTTTTCCTAAATGAAATTGCTTGCACAATTGATCAATGGATAACGAATCGTACATGTGTGTATTCATATAATCTATGATGTCTTCTATGAGCTCTTTTTCAACATTTTCCTTTTGTACCGTTGATTGTTGTTGAGGTTCACGAACATCATTTTTTTTAATATTTCTGATCAGCTGTATAAGCAATATTTCTAAATAAGATTTAACTAATTGCTCTCCTGCAAAAGGGGCATGTTCACTTTTAGTTATCAAATGGTCATCTGGGTCATCAAAAGGAGGATTGAAAGTCATAAACCCTTCCTCAAGCATATTGGAAAGTAAGTTCCTCTCTACATCTCTTAAGGACAGAATTTGATTCTGAAAATGAAACATGGCAGGTGAAGAACATTCAAAGGAAAGGACAACAAGGTTAGGAGGTTTATGACAATCACGTACACAAACTGTGTGAAACTCATCAGGTTTATGGAACATCATTTGTCCTTGTTTCAGTTCTACTTTTCTATCATCCGCTTGAACCTCCACTTCCCCTTTATCTACATATACAAATTCCCAAAAATCATGCCGCTCCCCTTCAAATACATACCCTCTCGCATATTCAAAATAATGAAAAGATATCAGTTTAGGAATCGATATTTCCTCATGCAGCTGTTTACTAGGAAATTTCATGATTTTCACCTCGTTATTGTTGATCTATTTTTAAACTATCTTAACACCCTTTTTTCAAAAAGTGCAAAAAGTATGGCTTATTTGATAAATCCTTTCCCGCTCCCTTCTTTTATACTGAAAGAACAGCAATGAATTAAATTTGAAATAAACGAGAGCTCCTAAATTTTCAAAAATAATCATTTTGGAGGTGCTTAAATTGAAAAAAGGGATTAATATTTGGGCTTTCCCAGAAGGAATGAAGATTTCAGAATGCATGACGATTGCAAAGGATGCAGGATTTGAAGGAATTGAACTAGCCTTAAATGAGATTGGGGAGCTTAGCTTAGAAAGTAATGAAACTGAAATGTTTGCAATTCGAAAACAAGCAAAGGATATGCAATTAGAAATTACAAGTCTTGCGACCGGATTGTACTGGAATTATTCTCTTACAAGCAATCAAGAGCATATTCGAAATAAAGCAAAGGACATCATGAAAAAGCAACTACAGTTTGCTTCTATTTTAGGTGTAGACACCATCCTAGTTGTTCCTGGGGCTGTTGGTGTTGATTTTATTCCAGATAGTGAGGTTGTTCCTTATGATCAGGCCTATGATTATGCTTTGGAAGCATTAACGGAATGTGCTAGCGAAGCTGAGCATTTAAAGGTATCAATTGGAATTGAAAATGTGTGGAATAAGTTCTTATTGTCTCCTCTTGAGATGAAAGGTTTTATTGACAAAATCAATTCTGATTATGTTGGTGCCTATTTTGATGTGGGCAACGTTCTGTATTCTGGTTACTCTGAACAATGGATTCATATTTTAAATACACGAATTAAGAAGGTGCACTTTAAAGACTACAGACGTGATGCAGGCGGTTTACACGGTTTCGTTGATTTATTAGCGGGTGATGTGGATTATCCTGTAGTCATTGCTGCTTTGCAAAACATAGGTTATAACGGTTATGTAACAGCGGAAATGATACCGCCTTACAAACATCATTCCACTCAAATCATATACAATACCTCTCAATCCATGAGCAGGATTTTAAAAGATAACATATAAAATCTGAGTTAGATAAAGAAAGGAAGAAACAGGCATGTTAAAAATCGGACTAATTGGATTAGGTTTTATGGGTCGAACACATTTGGAAATCTATGAAAGGCTTCAAAAAGAAGGTCTTCCAATTCAACTGGTTGCCATTTGTGATAGCAATGAAGAAAGTTTAAACGGAATTAGCTCAGGTGGCAATATAGAGGCCGGCATTTCTGAAATCAATTTAGATCGATATCATAAATATACAAGTGTGGAACACATGCTTGCTCAAGAAAATTTAGATGCTGTAGATATTACGTTACCCACTTTTTTGCATAAAGACATCACAGTATCATGTCTCAATCATGGTTTGCATGTATTGTGTGAAAAACCAATGGCACTGAATGAAATGGAATGTAAAGAAATGATTTCTGCTGCTGAAGCTGCACAAAAACAACTTATGATTGGGCAATGTCTACGTTTCTGGCCTGCCTATGTATATTTAAAAGAAATGGTAGAATCGAAAACTTATGGAGAAGCAATCAGTGCGTACTTCTTTAGAGGGGGAGGCACACCTAATTGGTCTGCTTGGCTGACCCAAAATGAAAAGAGCCGTGGTGCGATGGTAGATATGCACGTACATGATACAGATATGATTCACTGGTTGTTTGGAAAACCCGAACAAGTTTCAAGTCAAGCTCGCCATGTCATTGCAGGCAGCGGATATGATGTGGTCTCCACTCATTATCAATATACAGATGGAAAGGTCATCAATGCACAAGCGGATTGGACTTTACAAGGTGACTATGGATTTGATATGAATTATCGAGTCAATTTTGAACGTGGAAACATCATTTTTCAAAATGGAATTGTGAAGGTAAACCCTAATGAGGAAAAAGGTTTTGTTCCAGAACTATCTGAAAAAATAGGATATTATTTCCAGCTAAAATATTTTGTGGATGCATTAATTGATAACAAACAAATCGCTCAAGTCACTCCTGAGAGTGCTATGGGGAGCATGCAAATCATTGAAGCTGAAATTCAATCTGCTAACCAACAAGGAAAATGGGTTGAGGTGAAGGATTGAGCAATCAAGTAGTTTCTATTCTAGGTATTCATTGTAAATATGTATAATCCTGTTTTCCGTCACCGCTTATGAATCACCATAAGCGGTGTTTTTTTTGGAATATAATAGCCCTTTAAGGTGGCTATCACATTCTTTGCACCCAGAACTTAAAAATATCATTGCGATAATAATCTATCGAATACATGATAGGTCTATTTGATTCATCAAAATGCTGTTGTTCCAGAAGTAAAACCGTTGTTTCAGGTTTAATGAGGAGTTTATCGCAATATGGATCAGTAGGGGGCGGAACTATAATTTCTGTATTTGAACGAACGATTCTTATTCCTGATGCCGCTTCTAATACTTTAAATAATGGCTCCGATAGTCCTCTCTCTTCAAATATGCCCCCAAAATATTGCTCTGGTAAAATATTAATAGAAATGACAACAGGTTCGTTATGCACTATTCTTGTCCGTTCATGAATGTACACGAAATCATCTGGTGTTAAATTTAAAGGTGCAGCGTATTTCTCAGGACAATGTGTGTTCTTTATGGATTCATGACGTTCTGTGTCTTTTAATCCTGCCAGCTTCATCATCGCTGTAATGCTTGTTAGTTTTTCAAGGTTGTTCGGCACTTCGGGTAGAGGATTCATTATAAAGGTGCCTACTCCATGTTTTACATGTACTTTCCCTTCCTGCTCTAAAAGCCTTACAGCCGAACGGAACGTCTCTCTGCTGACTTCAAATTTCATAGCCATTTCATACTCTGATCCAAATTGATCTCCAGGCTGATATTCACCTGCTTCAATCATATTTTCTATCTTTTCTTTTATTGTGATATATTTAGGTTTCATTGAATCCCATCCAATACTGTTTATTCCCTATAGTTATTGCTATCATTCTAGCATATTGTATCACCCATTTCCGTCTTTAATTTCATTTTTTCTCATGACAAGCAGATCAAATAATAAGTCCTTCTGATATATAAAATCAGCAAGTGCATCATCATCGTGATGTCTCCCACTATAAGAGGCAATTCTCTTTAATTGATCATGTGCATTCTCAACCGCTATACCAATATCTGTGCTAGCCAATAATGTCATATCATTTAGATTGTCTCCAAAACCAACGGTATAAATTTGTGATAAATTCAAGTGTTGTTTTAGTTTATTCAATCCATTGCCCTTATTCACATTTTTAGCTAATACTTCTAAAAACTGCGGCTCTGACCTTACCCAATCCACACCTTTGGCATACTGTTTTAAATATGATTCTACTTCGTTTAGTCGCGAAGGTTCCCAAACGAGCATCACTTTTTGCCAAACATCCTGAAGCTGTTCTAGGGAATGGATATTATTGTCAAACCCTTCTTTTGCACAATGTTTTTCAGTTTCTTCGTTATGTGCTACAAAACATACATTTTGATCTTGGTAGATCTCTACCCCAATACCAGGAAAAGAAGCTATTATTTTTTCTAGCAACGGTTTAAAATCATCTGGTAGAACCTGACTCCATATCCGTTTTTGGTTTTGAAAATCATATAAAACGCCCCCATTATATAAAACACCAGGCACATTAATCGGCAAATCAGAAAGGTAAGGCATCACTGATTTTTCCATTCTTCCTGTTGCAACAGTAAACATACCGCCTTCTTTTACAAATAACTCCAATGCACGTTTGTTATAATCACTCACTTTGTTTTCTGAATTTAAAAGCGTCCCATCCATATCTGTCACTAACAATATATTTTTATAGTAATTTCTCATTTATCTCTCCCTAATTGGTATTTTTGGTAATTGTGAAGTGATCCATTTTGTATTTGGATCATCACATGTGACTAACAGCTTACAATCCACTTTTTCCATGAGCTCTATCCACTCATCTTTAAACATCTGATACTCTTTATCCTGATTTGTAATCAAAGCCCATGTCGGAGCCAATTGCTTTAACAAAACCTCATCCATTGCATCCTTCATCCCATGATGAGAAATTTTAAATCCTTGTGGAGATAGCTCATATCGATCTACTAGCTTTCTCCAAATTGGAAGCAACGCATCTCCACCTAGCAACAATAATTGCTCTTTATCCTCATTTTCCAGCATCCAGACACTGCTGTCCGAGTTCGATACAACATCAAATTTCGCTAGCTTTTCATTTTTTTCATGTAAAGACATATGATTCTGCTTTATATCCTCAATAATTTCAAATGCAGGCAATGGATCACCAGTTTCAGGGTAAATATGATTTAAAGTAAATTCACCAAAGCTCCATTTCTTTTGTAATCCAAATGGAGGTCTAATTTGAATCTGAGTATCTTGGTTTTCTAATTTATACAGCAGCTGCTGATACAGTTCTATCACTTCTTTAGACTGCTTTGCTATCTTATTTGTCATCTCCTCGATATTAAAATGACAAGATGGATACGGAACAACGGCTTGTTTAATGTTAATTTCATCTGCTAATCTCAGTAATCCAACCACATGATCATGATGCAGATGTGTTAGAATCAACAAATCGATCTGACTCCATTTTTTTTCATTTATAAAATCAGTAGGTGTAATCTTATTTTCTGAGAGATCATCCCCTCCATCAACAACTACAATATATGGGGTTTCATTTACGGTCATGATCTCTAGTACAAATGCATCCCCACGACCTACATTTAAAGCATGAAAATTAACATAACTCAATATAAAAGTCCTCTCCTCTTGAACTACGATTTTGGAAACAAACATTTATCTTTAGGCTGGTGAACCTGCCTACACAACGTTACCTTCATTCATCAATACGACTTGATCTGCCATCGTAAACGCTTCTTCCTGATCATGTGTAACATAACCGCTGTAATTCCCAAATCTTTTTGCAACCTTCGAATTTTGATTCTTAAACGTTGTCTTTCATCTAAGGCAATTCTTTTTTGCTGTACATGCACTCAGTAATAATGCAAAAATAATGAATACCAAACTACCTGCTTAATTGAAAATTTCATTTGATTCTTTTCCTACCTATAATTTATTTAGACATCATTTATAGATGTATAAACATTTATATTTCTCCACATGATTATTCATAAAATATGTAAATGGTAGATGAATACAATGTAATTTATAAAAATTTAATTGAGATGTTTATTTCGGATCTTCGTTATGTATTTGTTAAGATGATCTGTTTTATATTTGCATCACCACCGATATGTAAGCGTATTCAGTTTATGTTGAGAAAAAATTACTCTCAAGCATTATTTATAAATCCTTCCCTCCTTAAGTACTTATTTAGACATTAATATTAAATGTATAGACATCTTATTAATGTATCTTAAATTAATTCTATGATAATTACAAGAAGTTTTTACAAAACATATGAGAATGAAAACCACAAATTTATTAAACACAAAAAGAGCACCTTTTAATAAAAGGCACTTCTTTGTTTGACCATTATATTTTTCATATCTCTATTTGTTATTTTTCAGTTTCCTACTAGTCAAAAATATAATCAAAGCAGAAACGAGTATGAATGAAGCTATAAAGATTATGCTTTTTAATATAGCTGTATTATCCTCTTGATCCTGATCTGTGTTTTGTTGTTCATATATTTTTTCTTTTGTTTCTAACATGATCAAATCTTCATCTGCATTAGAAATCAAATCTGTTCTAGAGCATATATTGGTTGTTAACTCTCCGTCTTCTCCTTGAAATGCATAAACGATATATTCTTTACTTTCTTCAAATAGAATCCCACATGAAGCACCTACTCCAGTGGATGTAAATAGAGTTTGATCTTTCTCCTCTACTCCCTTCCAGCTTGCACTTACTTCCATTTCTACTCTATAGTTGTTGTTTTCAACACTAACTTCCAACACTTTACCTAGAAATACAGCATCTGCATTTTCAAAAGCTTCTTCTGAGGTAATTCCGATACAAGAACAAGCAAGAACCTGAAAAGGAATCATAAAGCTTATTAAAACAAAAATGGTTGATATCATAAGCATTTTCTTCAATGAAAGACACCTCCATTCTCCTTTGTTATATTTGTAAACGGATGTAGTATCAAAAAGGTTGCGGAACTGCAAGTACAAATTGAATTTATGAATTAACTCGAAAACGAAGATTAGAAAAGTTTATAATAAGAGTTGAATCACTGTTTATATGAAAGAGGGATTAATGTGAAAATATGTCTATGTGTTAAAGACGAGTTAGAGAGGAATGGAATGAAGTGGCTGCTTTCTTCTCATCATATACCATATAAACATCTCATTGAAGCAGCAGACAGCGATCATTGTTTCAGCTTATTGTCTAAGCATAAGGTTGATCTGCTTATTTTTGAGTTGGATTTATTTTCATCAGAAGAATTAGCTAAACTCCGGCTACTTTTGAAGCAAAATCACACACAAACCGTCATTCATACCGTACATAAAACGTTTGATGCTGCAAATGAAGCCCTTTTATGTAAAGCAGAGGCTTTATTTGTTAAACCATATGATACAGAGGCATGGGTCAAAACCATAAGACAAGTGGTTAAAAACTTTAAGAACCCTACTGTATCAATTCATAAATCAATTCCGAAGCACTATATTGCTTATGATTTATTATTTTTGGAAAACCCTGAAAGTAATCAAACTATAAATATTCCAAGATTAATTGCTGTCATTGAATTAGATCAAAATTATAAAAGTGAGATCAGCTTCAATGATTTCTTGCATTTTGTAAAACAAGAATTAAGTGAATATCAATTATTAGTCATTCCTGTAGAAAATCACCTGGTGCTATTCTTTGATGAAACCATCTTAGCGGGTACATCAACCCCGATCATCACATTAGAGCAGATTTTGATTCGTCTTTGTTTTCAAGCTAAAGAGCAGGGTTTTTCCTTTTCAGCAGGAATCGGACAGTCAAGTCAAACGAAAAGTATAAAACACACCTATCATGAAACAAAAAATAGCTTAACTAGGCGATTTTATTTTGGAGGGAATCAAGTATTTAGTCCCATTCAAGCTTACGTGAATAAGCAAATAGAATCCTTTTTGTCTCCAGAAGAAAGTAAAGAACTAGTCAAAGTATTAGACAGTTGTAATCATGAAGAAATAAAAACGTGGCTGTATGATCAATTCACTGGATTTCCTGATGACAGCGGTTTATATCCAAATCCTGAAACAATGCGAATTCGTTTAACTAGTGTGTTGGCACACATTCATCGTTACTTGCTTAAACAGGATGTTGAACATACATTAGAGTATGAGTATCAGGACTTATTTCAACAGATCTTATTTGGGGAGGTATTGTTTGATATCATTCAGCAAATGTTATCTTTCTGTTATGAGCTTTTTGACATCATTAAGCTTAATCAACGTCCAACTTATTCACTCATTGTGAATCAATTGCAATTGTATATTGAAGAAAACTATACCAAATCCATTACACTATCTGATGCTGCAAAACATGTAAATCGAAATAGCTATTATGTAAGTCATTTGTTTAAACAAGAGACGGGAATTTCTTTCATAGAAAGTTTACAGAAAAAGAGAATCGAGGAAGCTAAAAAGCTACTTGAAGACTCTGATTTGAGCTTGAGTACTATTTCAGTAAGAGTAGGTTTTTCTGATGCTAATTATTTTAGTAGAGTGTTTAAGAAGATAACAGGGGATTCTCCTCGTAGTTGGGTTAATAAAAGAAATGAGGATAAATGAGGTTATGATTCATAGGTAGAAATTTAGCAATCTGTAATTCTTTAGGTTTGATAAAAAGAAAATTATACTTCTTGGCTCTCTTGGAATTGGATTTTTAATAGTCATTTTTGTTGATAATTATTGGATTTTTATTCCTTTTATATTATTTAACTAAAATACTTTAGGTGGGACAAGGAGAAAAGGAAGCTTCAATCATAGAAGTTTCCTTTTCTTAAATGAAATATAAATATAATCTTAACTGATACAGTTATTTTAAATTTATTGTTTTACCGACTACTTTATTTCATTAAACAAAAAGTGTTGAGTTTATATTGGTGGATTAATTACGTCATTAAATTCATTTATAGATCCAAGATAGATTTGTGGGTCTGCTGAAGCAGCTAATAAGCCTATAAATAAAACATAAAACAATATCTTTTTCATACTTCTACTCCTTTTTATGTATATTTACTCTTATACAATCTATTTACTAGTTCCAAATACTTTATCTGATTTTGCATATCTTTTTTATCTCTATAAAACGAAATTAAAGCTTCGGAATATAATATGACATCGTTAAGAAGTTCAAAGTTTAATAAGGTATCCATTTGAATGGCGGTAAAAAAGTTCGCAAATTCTTCAAGTGTACTTGTATAAAACTTATTTTTAATGTAGTACTGCTTTTCTATTTGTTTATTTTTTTCTTGTCTAGCCAATTGCAATATTTGATTATATAGTTCAAAAAACTTTTCCTTATCGCCGATCAATAAATATACTTCTGCTAGATCACATAAAGATTGTAAATATGAAGTTTCTGATTTCCTAAAATATTTTATACTATTTTCAAATAAATCTATTGCTTCTTTGTAATTATTACTTACTTTCTTTAAATGTGCGATATTATGATAAGTTATAGCTATTGTAGGGTCATTCTTTAAACGAATTGCATTTTTCAGAAGTATATTGTAATGTTCCTCAGAATCTTTTACAGCACCAATTTTCTGATAGTTATTAGCTATTAACATCTGTGTATGCATTTTTTTCTTAAAGTTATTATGGGTATTAAAAATTTCTAAAGCTTTATTACAATATAAAATTGAAGCTCCATAATTTTTTAAAAGCTTCATAGTATAAGCATAATGATAATAAAGTTCACCATAATGATTAAAGTTCTTATCTATTAACTTATTTAATATGACATGCGCTGGATCTACATCTCCTCCTTTTAAATAATATATCCCATTATAATAGGTGAATAAGGCAAATTCATATTGGGAAAATTTTTTTGTTTTTTTTAGTAATATTTTTCTTATATATTTATACTTTACTTTATCATTCAACGATAAAAAATAACGATATTCAACAATGGAGTAATAATTATATAAATGAATTGAAGTCACAATCTGTTGATTTTCTTTAAGAAAATTGTACTTATTTTTGGCATCTTCAAAGTCTTCATAAACAATCGCTTGATACCAATCATCTATTAGTTGCAGAAAATATTTATATTCTTCCTTATACTGAGATATATGTATATTAAGCTTGTCCAGTAATAATTTAATCGTTTCTTCATTACCTTCCCTGCTTCCATTTTCAATTTTACTAAGGTGTGAAATAGAACAGATGCCATGAGCTAGTTCCTCTTGCGTTATTCTTTTACTAATTCTAGCAGTTCTAATTATTGATCCAATTTCCAAATTTATTCACCTTCCAAACTCTTATCTTTTTCTTATTATAATATAGTACACAATTTCGACATAATTCTACATACTTTTTTTCCCAACATTTAAAAAATAAATTTCTATATATGATAAAAATAACAATTAAAGTTTATAATTTACAATTTAAAAACAAAAAAAGTCAAATTCCAGTGAAAAATATCGAAATTTGACATGTTGTTTTTTATAGTATTTTATTAAAATTAAGATAATTTCAAGCAAGCCCTACAAATGAATTGTATTTGTTTTCTCTTAGTTGATGATAGAAATTCATATACATCTATAACATCAAACCCTTTTTCTTCTAATCGTTTCACCATGTTGTCCACTGAGAAGTATGAATGAATTCGGCCATATCCATCGATATTTCCCTCAATAAAGGCTTCTCCCCAAACCACTAAACTAAATAAACTATCAACTTTGAGCTTATTAAGTACTAACTCGAAATATTTATCATGCAAATTTGGGTGCTGATGATGAAAACAACCATTGTCTATAATTAAATGAAATTTCTGATTTGAACCTTGAGACCATTCGAATACATCTCCTTCTACAAATGTAATACATTTATTCTCAAGGTACTTAACCCATTCTTTATTTTTAATTAGATCTATTCCTATATATGATTGCAAATTGTCTATTTGATGGATTCTACATCCATTACCACATCCAATATCAAGTACATCTATACAGATATTTGAATATAATTTATTAAATATCCGTATGCTTCTTTGTATCGTTAAAGACAATGATTCATCGTGAGACCACTCATCGCTTCCCTCCTCATAGTGCTTGAGAAAGGCATTTTTCAACGTAGTTTTATAAGTGTCTTTATTATATAACATCTTTCTTAAACCACATCCTTACATATTGTTTACTATATTTAATGATTTTGATGATGATTATTTACTTTTTACTATTATTTTCACAACCTTTATCCACTATGAATTAGAAAATGATTAGAATCATATTATTAATCCCATTTAACAAAACTCAGTATTTTATTCCAATCCTCTATGTCCGCTCCAGCAGGTAATGATAAAACACTGTTAATTCTTTCCATAGAACTGACACTACCGTTTTTTAAAATCTCAAATAATTCTAATGCTAATACACCTCCAAAAACATAACACATCCCTTCATTAATATGAGACCATACTAATCGATTACCGCACCACAAATAATTGTTTTCTTCTAAGTAATCACCAAAAGTAAACTTACACACATCCATCCAGATTTCTTGTATATAATCGGGATGATCTGGAGCATTGTCAATCAGTTTAAATATGAACTCCGTTATGGCAAACTGAAAAAGAACGGTTGAGATCACTCTTTGACTAAAACCACTTTGTCCCTCTAACCTATATGAAGTGTACAAATCCACACTTGTCGGAAAAATTTCAAGAACTGAAGTATCTGGAAGAATATAGTTTCTATTTGTTTCTTTATATTTATAAAAATGCAATCCATGTGCAAGCTCATGAGTTAGTCCAAAAAAACTAGCTCTATTTGTTACTGAGTGTATAAAACATAAAGGATCTTTATTATAAGAAACAGGCATAGTAAATGCTTTTTTTTCTTTTGTTTTTTTACAACTAGCTTCAACACATCCAGAATCAAATAAATATTGAATTGTCTCTGACCATTCAGGATTAAGATCTTTCATTAAATGAATAATGTTATTCTTACCAATATCATAATTCATTTCATGAAGCTTACTCTCTTCATTAAAATTTAAATCAACCCAACTTAGTTTCCCTTCTGATTTCATCGAAACTTGCTTTTCTAAAAGTTCATGGAAATAAGATATTTTACTAACTAACTTATCCCTTACTTTAAAATAATAACTTGGTATTTCTTCTTTTTTTTGAATCTCTATCCACTTTAATAGTAAAGTTGAGAGTTGATTTTTATTTGTTTCGTAAAATTTATTTGCATAATTAAAGTACTGATTTCTAATTTTACTATCAGTAGAAGTTGCAGCCTGAAAAGAAGTAAGCCCACCAAAATCGTGGTTTTTTAATGGAGATAAAATTTGATTTACTTTATCTTGAATTTGACAACTCTTGAAATCCATATCGTCTTCTTCATAAAAATCTTTCAAAGTATTTTCAAGTACAAAAATATTATTCTCCCAATAACTTCTATTGTCATCTATTGATACTTTTGCATAAGCATATGTCCATAAATAAGATTCTAACTCCTCCGCTTTGTCAAAATCTGCACTTTTGTATAGATCTGAAAGGACTTGTAAATCTTTATGCCACATTTGTTCTGACATTTCACTTTTATAAAACCGATCAAGATTCCACCTCATTATCCCTGACGCTCCTTACAAGTTTTTTTTATAATGAAATTTAATCCAGCCATCCACAACCCAATGCATATAACACCAACCACATAAACATATAACAGGCTCCATTCTATAACTCCACTAAAATTTGTAGTGACTATTGATGGTAAGGAGGTGATGAAGTAAGCAGGATACAAGGTGGACATGACTGAAAAAGCAATTCCTCCAGTTAAAAAAAGATGCATTGGTTTTGTATATAATCTAGAAGCTGGACTACCTAGATGAATGGGCATTCTTGGATCATAATAAGCTTGTATAATGTGAAAGGCTCCAGTCAAAACAATATGTGCCATAATTCCAACGATCAATGTAATTGAAATATAAATTGGCGAAACATGATAGTAAAATCCACCTATCATATTAGCTGCAACAAAAAAAATAATTCCTAATATCAACATTGGGAAATCCCATCGATAAAATAAAACTTTAAACAATGTTAAACCTGGTGTCAAAATATAATATAAAGTCTGACCTCGTCGAATATTTTTTATATACTCTTGTATCCCTTTAAATAGTAGTGCGTCCCCAATGGAATCAATTGCGATCATAATAACAAAAAAAGTAACTAATTCCATTTTATCCACTATATTTCCATCAATTACACTAAACATTGCAAAAACAACGACAAATTGTGCAGCATAGAACAAAAGTTGAGGTATCAATTCAACTATTCCAACCATAAATCTATTCTTTACACCAAACTTACTAACTTGATATGCAGACTTAAACAAGTTGACATTTGCAACAATATAATCAAGAATAAAACTTTTCACGTTGACTATTTTCCGCCCCCCTACATAGTTTAAAAAATAAGAAAAACCAAACGATTGATCCTACTAAAACGTATAATATCAATTGATCACGTCCCTCTACCATAGTAGGATCCAAAACAGATAAAGGAACTGAAATACTAGCTCCGAATGGATTTAAAATATAAAATAAAAATGAATTTGAAATCATACCTAACGGGAATACTGCCCCAGAAAAAATCCAAGTCAAGCTATAAAACATTGAACTTAATATATTTGAATAGCCCTTGGGCGAATAATATCTAGTCAAAATTCCAGCAAGTATTAAATTACAAGAACCAATCATAATACATAAGAGAGCTAAAAGGATCGTTATTAATCCATATCCATGACTTACAGATAGAAAAACATAAACAGTAACCCAGCAGTAAAACCATTTGTCTTTATATACTTTTCCAAGATAGTGTATTAAGAATACATTGGTGACACCTGAAGGAAATAAATCCACTGCATGCCATTTGGAAGATTCAAAAAGATCAATCTGTTCTTTCCCTAACCCTTTAAGAGAAATAATAATCCACAAAGGATAGGACATTAGTGAATACACAACTAAAAATTTCCAGTCATATCCATTTAAACTTCCTGCATTGTACCAAATGAAGCAATCGGTTATTAAAATGAGTAGCATGTAATAAAATAGTACCTTCCAGTGCATATACCCAGAAGGAGTATCCTTCATTATTTTAAAAGTTAGACCGATTCCTTTATATATTTTACCAGTCTCCAACTTAGTTACCTCCATACAAATGAATATATTGATTTTCAATATCATTTGCATATTTATCCTGATTCTGATCCATCCCAACAAATGTATTTTTATGTAAAAAAGCATATTGTTTTGAAATTTCAACAATGTCATTTAAGTTATGTGAGGTCAGAATTCCACATACATCTGGAAAATCAGATAAATACTCATTAATGATTTGCCTTATTTCTTTAATGGCAAGCGGATCTAATCCTACTGTTGGTTCATCAAGGATTAAAACTTTAGGGAAATAGGCTAGTGTAATTGCAATTTCAAACTTTATTCTTTCCCCAAATGAAATCGAAGTAGGCAGTTGATCTAACCTAGGTATAAGATTAAACTCTTCAATTTTTTCCATAAACCACGACTCATTAAAGTCTTCATAGAGGTTTCTGTATAAAACAACGTGCTCATTTAAAGTAATCGTAGAAAACAACCTTGAATTTGCTCCTGAAATCCACCCTATTAACTTCTTCCATTTTGGATTTTTAAGAGAAGGTGAGAAAGTGTTATCATATACAATTTCCCCCTCATTTGGTTGATAAACCCCCATAAGCAGCTTAGTAAATGTCGTTTTACCTGAACCATTAGGTCCAATAAGACCAAACAACTCTCCCTTATTTATGGTTATATTAACACCTTTTAAAATTGGAATTTGCTCAACTTTTGTTTTTAAAAAAGATCGATTTTTTTTAATATATGAAAACCGTACATTAGAAACTTCTATCATATTGCTCTCCTTTAGTTATTGTAAAATTAACTCTCTAACCTTTTGAGGAATACCATTTACTAGCCTGTAAGCATTAATATAAGGACCTCTTCCTCCAACCAATAACACTGAAGTTCCATCTTTCCCCTTTTGAATCACCATACCTTTTGGATAATCAGAAACATTTTGAATATCAAGAAAATTCGAACTAATTGAATCATGATAGTTGTAAGATATTAATGCGGAACTATAAGTTATACCATACACATAATTTCCATCAACAATTGCATTTTCACATGTCGTGGTTACCCATTCCGCCCATCTCTTTTCAACCTTCCATGTTGAAGCATTCAACTCTACTATCCCTTCTGGACCATTTACAAGAATATTGCCATTGTTCAATACTCTAAATCTCTTTATATTATCTAGTAATTCAATGTTAGTAATTAATTCTTTTGTATTTGCATCAAGAACACGAATCATTTTTCTACGCATTCCTAATATTAAGTTCCCTTTAAGATCGTAACAAACAGCCCATACCGGTAATTCAAGAGAAAATTCGGCTATCATCTCACCTGAGTCTAATGACATTTCCATCGCATAATTATCCTCAGTTCCTACAAGCACTCTGTTTTCAAAATAGGCTACATCTCTACAAATCCCTTTTAGCTGCTTATGCCATAATATGTCCCCACTAGCATCAGCTCTAAACACTGTTCCGTTAGTAGAAATAGCTATAAATCCACTATCCTTGAGCGGAATAGACCTTCTAATCCTTCCAAAAGAATAATGGAATCGCTCAACCTCTTTTATTTTTATACTATTATAACGGTCACTTTCATAACATACGACAGACACGCTTCCATCTTCTAGGGCACAGTACACCTTCTCTGGGTGATCTGGATGTTCATCCATTCCCCATATACAATTTCCATTTCCAATAGAACTCATAATATTTCCTGTAGTCCCATTTACTTGATATACTTCTCCTGACTCTAGTACCACATAAATTGTTTCATCATTTACATAACAAACTTGATTTAATTGAAATTTAAAAGGTCCTATTTTATTTTTTAGTTGAATTTGTTTATTTTTATTTGAATATATGTATAAGTAGTGATCAAAGCATGCAACATAAGCTAAAGAATAGTCTTTGTTAAAAGTAATCCATTCAACATCATCATTAGTAATACTATAATGTTCAGCATTCTCCAAATTGCCATCAACAATTGTTATTCCATAACGATTATCGGTAGTCCCCCAAAAACGATCATGTTTTTTGTCATACTTAACACAATGTACAGGTCCATCATCAATCCTAATTGCTTTTTCAAAAATACCAGTATCTAAACTTCCTTTATATAACCATCCACGAAAGTCAGATAGAACATGTACATCCTTTTTATCTGAACAAATATATTCAGTAAATGATTCTTTATTTGGATCTAAAATTCTCTCTACCGACAACTCTTCTAAATCCAACTCTAGAATTTGACCGTAGCCATTTGATGAGTATAATTTATTATTGTAAATTTCTAATGCATGATTTGGTGAAGAGACGGCCAAGTCATCTTCATGTAATCCACTTTCATCTTTATATTCACTTGATATTAAGATGTCTAAAGGTTCTAATGAATCGATATCCCATTTAACAATATTTCCAGCATTATCTTTTGTGAAGATAAAATCTGAAGTAGAAACAATTTTATAAATTGGATTGTTAAGATCAATGTTCCTTGATTGTTTAACAATATTAAGATTTGAGTCTAACAAATATATTTGTCCTTTTCTCCCTCCAGCAACAATATAATTTTCATTAACGATATGAATATTCTGTATTCTTTCTCTCATTACAACCCTCTCCTTATATTTAATCTTACAATTCTAAATACACATTACCTGAATTTTGAGTACAGTATGAAATTTGGAGAAAACGTCACGTTACACTTTATGATTCTAAGTAGTTCATAACACGTTTGACGTCTTCTCTTTCATACTTTACTAATGAAAACTAGCTTTTATTTTTATTAATAACCTTCTGCATTCTTTCCAGCTGTTCGCTTTACTGGCTTTTTTTTCTCGGACATCTTCTTGCACCTCCTTGACTAGAAATATTTATGTTAGGTTTTTATTACACTCCTACGGGTACGTTCTTACCTGCAATTCGCTTTACTGGCTTCTTTTTCTCAGACATCTTCTTGCACCTCCTTAACTAGTCTTAATTTATGTTAGGTTTATTACACTCCTACGGGTACGTTCTTACCTGCAATTCGCTTTACTGGCTTCTTTTTCTCAGACATCTTCTTGCACCTCCTTAACTAGTCCTAATTTATATTAGGTTTTATTAAACTCCTACGGGTACATTCTTACCTGCAATTCGCTTTACTGGCTTCTTTTTCTCAGACATCTTCTTACACCTCCTCAACTAGTCCTATTTATATTAGGTTTTATTAAACTCCTATCGCTACGCTATTTCCTGCAATTCGCTTTACTGGCTTCTTTCTCTTGGACATCTTCTAACACCTCCATAGTTAGTAAAAAAATATATATTAACCTACGTGAACTTTCATAGATTCTTTTTCGTTGGTATATAACAAAGAATTCTTACCATCTTCAATATTTGTATACTTCACATTTTGTTCTACTCTGCAAGAAAAACATGCACGTTTACAAAAATCTTTACATCCCATTTTCTTCTTTTGCATTATTTTTAACCTCTCTTCCATCTCTTTAGTTATTAATTAAACAGCTTTATCTAGACGCTGAAGCATTTCCTTTTTAACTTGAAGCAAATGAAGTACTGTAGGGTCTACACAATAAATACATCCGTCGTAAGATGCAGCAAGTACTACATTTTCGTTGCTTGCAACACTGCTAATTCCATTGTTAGCTATTTTTTTGGAAATCACTTTTCCATTTGTTAAGTTAACAGTATATAAATTGCCCCAATAATCACCTACAACAGCCATTGCCTCACCTACAAAACAAACGGATTTCAATGAACGTTTACCTAAACAAAATGAATGTAATAACTTTCCTGTAGAAAACTCAAATATTTTCAAAGTAAAATCTCTACTTACACTTGCAATTAATTGACCAGAAGGTGAGAAGTCTACATCATTAATAATGGCAGTATGACCAAGAAATTGATTCATTACTTCACCTTTGAAATTCCATGTTTTTATTTCTCCTCCAGCTGAACAACTAAGACCATAATCTTCCACTGGATGTAAGCGTAAAGATTTTACAGCCCCTTCGTGTACGTTTAATAATTTGCTTAAAACCTCCCCTTCAGAGTTCATATGAACGATTGCACCACTATAACATCCTACAAATAACTGATTGTTTTTAGAAAATCTAATTGTATTAATAGGCCCTTCTCCTAAAAACATTTCTTTTTTCTTGAAAAGTTGACTATTTTTAAAATGAAATAAATGTACTTTTTGATTATGAGCTCCTGTCGCTAAAATATTACTCTGCTCATTTAACGCTACAGCATTCATTAAGAACCTACCAGATTGAGGTTCTACTATATGAAAGGGTTGGTTAGGATATAGATTCATCTCTCCCATTCTAATAAACCCATCATCACTAACTAATGCCATCTTCTGATTAGATATTGCAATTTCGTTAAAACAAACATTCCCTACTTCATATTGATTGTCCCCAATTTCCTTTATAAACTGACCAGATTGTGCTTCCCAAACAAGTACGGTTCCATCAAACGTACCAGCTAAAACGTTCTTCCCATCTTGTGACCAGACTAATGACCTCTCCCACTTTGTAGGAATATTCTCCAAAGCAACTTTTGAAGTAAAATCATCGCTATTCCAAATAATGATATTTTGATCGTATGCCGCTGATAAGATATCTCCAGTTTCTGGAGAAATAGCAACTTTTTTAATCCCTGATTGATGGGCGTTAATTTCTTTTACTAACTCTCCATTTTCTATACTAAATACCCGAATGAATCCATCATCACAACCTAATACCACTCTTTTTTTGTTAATATCTATCGCACAAGTATCTGTCTCAACTTCAAATGGACCCCATTTATGAATTAATTTTCCTGTGTCAATGTCCCAAACACGTAAGGTTTTATCATCTCCAGATGAGAAGATCTTTTGGTCAAAGTAAGCTAAAGACAGTACATCTTTTTCATGACCATCTATTACTGTTTTCACTGCTCCAGTAGTTAAATCCCAAACAAGTATTCTATGATCTCTTGATGCAGAAACCCCAAGCTCATCATTAATAAACATAAAATCTTCTACATCATCACTGTGCCCTAACAAGGTAATTTGAACTTTACCACGAACTATATCCCAAACTTTGATTGTGTAATCGGAAGAACAAGACGCTGCTTTAGTTCCTTCTTGATTAGATACAATTTTATTTACTAAATGATCATGATAACCCAATAATGTTACTTGATTATCTACTAAATTGAACTTAGCAACGGCTCCATCATATGCTGAAGTAACAACTTCATTCCCACCAAGATGTGCTACACTTGTTACAGGTCCACGATGTTTTCTAAATTCATGATTTTTCATGTCATTCACCCTCCAGATTCTACTTTTTGTAGTTCTTCTTGGTATCCAATATTTTTATGGAATGTTATTCTCTCACCATGAAGATCGCTTAGTACATTTAATGCCGTTTGGGCACCATGTCCTGCTGCAATAATAGCTTGAGACGAGACACCTGCTGCTGTACCTGTTGCATAAACATTAGGAATTGATGTTTTACAATTTTCATCAATTGTTATCTTCTTCTGAGTATATGGCTCATTATGTTCTTCCAAATTTACTCCTGAGATTTCAGCACATTTCATTCCAGCACCTTGTCCACAAGCAAGAATCAATTTATTAGCTATATAACTTCCTTCTCCACAAATGACTTCAATGTGAGAATCATAATATTTAATTTCAGATATCTTATCTTCATATATTTGTACATCGCGTTGTTTGATTTGTTCTAATCCTAGTTCTAATAGTTCTGGCCCATCAAAACCTTCAGGAAAACCCAAGTAATTATCCACAAATGCTGCATACATCTGAGAACGTTGTTCACCAATCATTAATGTTCTAAGCCCACCATCAGCTAGATACATTCCTGCACTTAAAGCCGATGGTCCTAAACCTATAATCATTGCATCATATTTGACTTCACTACTCATAAATACAACCTCCTATTATTAATCTAAATATTTATATACTGAATATTCAAAATTTTCTAATTATTCTAAAGCCAGTGTATTTAAAAACTTCATCAGGATGCCTTCCATGACGTCTAGCTACACGACACAAGTCTCCTCCGCGAGCAAAAGATCCTCCTTTTAGTACGGGATATTTTTCCCCTAGTGTTTCAATGAGATCATCTTCAATAAAATCTCCACCTTTGTAAGGTTCATATATGGTGCTTGTCCACTCTTCTACATTTCCTCCCATATCATATACTCCAAAATAGGAACGTCCACTTCCATATTTTCGAACAGGTGTTGTAGAACCTACACCAGCTTCAATGGAATTACATACACTATCGTCAAATTCATTCCCCCAAGGGTATTGTGTCTTTAATGGACCTCTAGCTGCATATTCCCACTGATGTTCTGAAGGGATTGAGATGATCATATCCATTTCCTTAGAAATCCATAAACAAAAACTTAATGCCTCATCATAACTCATACCCCATACAGGATGGTCATCTTTACCTGGCTGCTTCAATATACTTTCAGGATAAGGTATATCAGTACTGTCACAAAATTGTTTATACAGCTGATTAGTAACGAGTATATCTGAGATTTCAAAAGCTTCTATATGAACCTGATGTTTAGGATATTCTTTCATTAACCAGTCTTTAAAATCTCTTTCATACCTTGGCTCTAGCAACTTATCTTTCCAATATTCGTGCGCCTCTTCAATTTCCTCCCTACTACTTCCTATAAATGCTTCCCCTTCAGGGATTTTAATCCACTGAAAATCTACTTCCAAAGTCATATTGATCCTCCTCATCCTGACTAACTTTTTTATATAATGTGTTTACATTTATTAATTTTGGTATGAATATATCTATAATTGTACTGAGAAGAATTTCCCCATATTGAAACTCGTTTAGATATATTTACACCCATTAATCGCAATGCATTTACCTTTAAAGGATTATTCGTCATCAATGAAACTGATTTCTTTCTGAGATGATTCAATACGATGCTTGCCTCTTCATAATTACGTTGATCCTCCTGAAATCCAAGAGAAGTATTTGCTTCAAGTGTGTCATATCCATTTTCTTGCAATATATAAGTCAGTGATTTATTTAATAACCCTATCCCTCTTCCTTCCTGATTCGCAATATAGAACAGTGCCCCACATTGATTTTCCACAATCTTTTGAATCGATTTTTGTAATTGAAACCCACAGTCACATTTTTTACTTCCAAATATATCTCCTGTGTGGCAAATACTATGCATTCTTATCCAAGCATCCTCGCTCTCTTCAAAGTTACCAAAAGTTAAAACAGAAGACTGTTGTAAATTTGCAAGATCTAAACTAGGGAGCGATTGAATAAATTGCCTCTTATCTTTTATGTGTAGATCAGTTACATCCATCCATGTATACCATTGAAAAAATACTGTACTCTCATGTAATGTTATCGGCATTTGTACTGGTCCAACCAAACAAATTTTTTGCTCATGATGCTCAATAATTTGTATTTTATCTTTAATCAATTCAATTGAAACTTCATTTATCATTTTATCCACCTTCCATTTAAACTTGTTTAAAAGATTACTTTTCTTCAACTTAATGTGTTTTTTAAAATCCATTGCACCATATAAATAGGATTTATATTACTGTCATGAATTTGAATTGAATCAAATAATTTATCAGATGAGATGTGGCAATAATCATCCAACTCACCATGAAGCTTCAACATTTCTCTCAATTGATCCGTCATTATACTAAAATCATCTGTGACTTCTTCTGAAAGTGAATGTATTTCCTCTCCCCATGTTGTATAACCAATTAGCAAATGAGATTGGATGTTATTTTCTTGTTTTATTTGTTCAATTTTCTTATTTTGAACATTCACATCAACACTCTTTAGTTTGATAAAACTTTGCTTATAAGGATGGAATACATAGAATCCTTTTTCTTCAAGTTCAGTAATTACAAAGTCTTCTAAAATAATTACAATAGGTAGAAGGTTGTTCTCCATTCCTACATTTGAACTTGTTTTAAATGATTCGTATAATAATTGTCCTAGCACATTTTTATGCATCATTGGTATCGGTGGCGCTATTACTGAGTACCCTTCCTGTTCTTTTTGGATTATACAAGGAATTTCTTTAATCAAATTTATATTTTCTTGAGCTATGTCATGTAAATAATCAATTATGGTTTTTCTTGCATCAATTCTGTTCATTTTCTTTACCCCAATTTCGTAATGTTAATATTAAACCCTCCCGGTTGCTGCTCTTCAACAAGATAATCATTATTCGATACTATGAATGTGTTACTTAAAAGAACCGTTAAGCTTAATCCTAAAATTAAAGAAACTATATATTTTTTCATTTATTTTTTTCCTCTCTGTCATTTGTTAATCAAATTGTAATACATGCAAAATGTTAAATGTAAGAAGTAAAGTTTCACTTTATTTTCTTGCATTTAACTATGTGTTTTTCAATCAAATTTAACAAAATATACAAAGGAAAAATGCTGAAACACAAAAAAACTCCCACGCTGCTTAAATAAAGGCAGAATGAAAGCTATTTTTAATCTAGTATTCATTTTTTTAATTTAATATCTAAGTTATCCTCAAAAAAAACAATGGATTGCTCATTTAATTTTTTAGAATTCGATTTTACAATGACATGCCCAGCTCGAGTATGAGAATCAACGGCTTTCTTAATTTTGTCACCGACATTATAATATATAGACCATTGATGAATATTATCATCCGTAATCTCATCTAAAAAACCTTTACTTAATAGTGTTCCTTCTTCAAATGACAAAAACTTAATTGAAGTACACTGAGTATGTTGAGGAATTTGCAGCTTCAAAACAGATGAATCATAGTGTGACTTTATACCCAGCTCATACTGATCAAAACCAGTTGATAGATTATGTAAATATGGTATATAGTCCCCTCCAGGTCTTGTATGCATTTCAATAACAACTATTTTATTGTCTTTAATATTCCTTTTAACTTCAATATGACTAGGTCCATACTCAACACCTATCGTTGTTAATGCTTCCTTCGTTATATGTACAATATTTTCATATAGTTCTTGACTTATTGCTGCCGGTGTAGTATGGCCTATTTCAATAAAATGTGGGTTTTCAGATGTGGTTTTCTCAGTAATCCCTAGTATAAAATGATCTCCATTTGATGAAACTATTTCAACACTATATTCAGGTCCCTCAATAAAAGGTTCAAATATCCATTTGTTATAATCCTTATTGCTATGCTTTAAGAACCATTCAGTCCATTTCTCCTGATTATCTATAAAGAATATATTTTTACTTCCCACACCATCAAAAGGCTTTATAATAAAAGGAACTGGAATGGGCAAAATATTTTTTTCAAATTCATGAATATATCCCAGTTTATAATTAAGCTTTAATAAATGATTGTCAGAAAATATTTCTCTCATTCTTGATTTATCTCTAGTAGATTTAACTACTTTACACTGATTAGTTGGCAATCCAAGTTGTTCACTAAGAATGGCTGCTGATTCTAATCCCATTTCAGTAAAGCTAGTAACTAAATCAATCTTAGTATAACGTTTTGTTATGTCTATTAATTTTTGGTGAATTTCATCTGTATCCTCTAAACTATTTACTAAAATAATACTATCGACTCGCTCTGACACAACATTAGGTATTTCTGAAGATCTTGGACTTATTACAATACATTTAAAACCTAATTTTATTGCTGCAAGCACCCCATATTCACTTGGTCCTAAAATAACTATTAATTTATCCATTTACTACACTCCATTCTAATAAATTTATTGCCTCTTTCGCTTTTTTTTGAGCTTCTTCTTTCGAATCTCCTTTTGTAATAATGTAACCTAAGCGATTATAACTACTTCTTATATTAGTAGAGTGATATGGGAGTTTATTAATACTCATTCTTATGAAGCCTGCCATATTTTTTATTCTTCTCTTCTCTTTTACTGCTACATATTTCCCAGAAGTTAATGGCAGGGCAAACTGAATAGATGCATACTTTCGCTTCTTATTTTGTATACCAATATCTATCGCGATTGATTGATTCACAACATGTTCTATCATATTAACTCCTGTTGAAATTTCTACTAATTCTGGAATACAATCTCCTGCTAACCTAGGATTAATTTCTACTAAATAGACATCATTTTCATCAATAAAAAATTCGATATGAGCAGATCCAAAATCAAGTTCAAATAAATGAAGAAGGTTAGCTAATTTATCCTGTAGATTATTTACAGGGATGTTTAAAGACCCAGTCACATGACCACACTCCACAGAATGACTACCATATGTTTCTTTCTCTGTAATTGAAATAAGGTTCCATTTTGAGTTAGAAAATATCATTTCAGCAGAAAATTCTTTTCCAACAATAAGTTCTTCAATAAGCCACTCTTTTTCAAGTTGATAACCCCTTTCATTTATTTCCCTTTTCATTTCTTTTCGTAATGAGTTTCTTAACTGCTCTTCAGACTTGCAGATTGTTACTCCATTACTTCCACTATCATCTACTGGTTTAATAACACATGGATATTTTAAACTCATCTTTTCTATATCTTCCATTGAAGAAACTACACTATACTTTGGTTGTGATATCTGTTTAAATTTATTCTTTCTGATGTGGTCACGCATCTTCCTTTTGTTCCTTACTTTTTCTAAAGAAGGAATTTGATGTCCTGGTAAATGTAAATGCTCTGCTAACACTGCAGCAGGTATAAGATGGTAATCATCAAATGCTAAAATTCCAGAATAATTCAAATGATTCTTTTTTATAAATTCCTTCATTTTATCAACATCATAAGTATCGATAACAAGGCTTTCATCAGCAAGTTTTTGAGGATGATTATCTTCCATTGTTTTATATTGATCAAAGTCGGAAGTCCAAAAGTGAACTTCATAACCTTTCTCCTTCGCAATCTTCATTGCTTCTGATCCAGTTCCTGTAGTATTTGTCTCTATAAATAAAATTTTATTGCTCATATACTCTCTCTCCTTCATTATTGTTATTGTATTTATTACAATTATGGAATTAATAATTTACTTTTAATTTGGAGGTTATAAGATATAGTGTTAAAATGCAGGTTGAAAGTAAAGATAATAATAAAAACGTATGACTATTGAAGTAATTATAAATATTTAAACCTATAAAACCTCCCAGAGATTCACCTAATCCCCAAACAACTCCTGCTATTCCAAATGCCCATGAAGAACTTAATCCACCTCTGTTAGAAACTAAATCACTATCAATTGTAGGAACCCATATTACTTCACTAATACTAAACAAAATAATAGCAACTACTACATAAGTAATGTTAGGTGCAAACCAAAGAATGAAGAAAGAAATGGTTATTAATATAAAAGCAATGGAATACCACATTTTTTTAGAAAGGTAAGATTGAATTCTAGGAAATATTCCCTGAGTGCAAATTACAGTTACAGCATTTACTGTAAATAGAATTCCGATCGTTTTTCCTGTAAAACCATCCGAAAATACAATAGGAAATGTAGTAAATATTTGAATATATAAAAACCAAAAGATAGAAGTAAATAATGTAAAATTAATAAATACCTTCAAACTGCTATTATCTTTTCCATATCTAATAAACTCAATAAAGCTTATACTTTTCCCGCGATTTAATTGAACTTTAGGTAGTAATAAGGAAATGATTCCTGCAAAAATATAATTATACATTCCAATCATTAACAAGTAGTTAGGATTCCAATCTAATATGATCCCACCCAGTAAAGGACCAATTGCTGAACCCACATTTACTGCGATGTTAAGCAATGCATATGAACTTAACCGTTTAGATTCCTCATACATTGAGATATGTGTCTTTAAGGAAATATTATACAAGGAAATAAAGATTCCTAAGGTAATGACTAATAACATTAACATTAAATAGTTATTAGAATATGTCATTAGAAGGAGTATAAGTGCAGATCCAAATAATCCAACAATTAAGCTGTTCTTTAATCCGAGCTTGTTAATGATTCCACCTACAAATGCACTTCCAGCCTTGGACATAAAAGTAAATGATGCAACAATGATACTTGCTTTTCCTATGTCTAAATCTTTAACATCAATTAGCCAAATGGATAACAGTGGAATAATGATAAAAAAACCAATGGAATTAAAAGCTCTGATGAAAAAATTGAGCAATCCTTCATTTTTTACTTTAAGCATAAGCCGGCTCCTTTGTTAAATTTCTTACTGATTTTTTTATAATTTCTGCTGCTATATATATATCTGCTGCTGTTATTTCTCTATTGATAACAATCCTTACAATCCCAGGCAACCAATCGAAAACTAATAATCCATAATCTTTACACTTTTTTATAAAGTTACTAGTATCCAGAGTTAAATTGTTTAAATCTAAAAAAATCATATTCGTTTCTATATTTTCAATATCTATACATATCTCAGGAATCTGATTTAATAATATAGCCAATTCCTTTGTAAGTTGGTGATCACGGTGTATATCAAGCAAATGATAATCTAATGCATGTTGAGCAGCAGCTGCGTATATACCTATTTGATGTAAGCCTCCACCAAATTGTTTTCTAATTGCCCTAGCATCTTTTATGAATTCTTGATTTCCCATCAGCATAGATCCGTAAGGTGCACCAAGACCTTTAGCAAAACAAACACTCAAACTATCAACGTTTCTAGCATATTCTTTTAATGGAATTCCTGTTGCAATATGTGCATTAAATAATCTAGCTCCATCCAAATGAAGAGATATACCAATCTCCCTAGTATAATGATATAAAGATCTGATAGTTTCGATTGGAAACGTCTTTCCTTGATAATAATTTATTGTATTTTCAATACTAACTAACTGAGGTTTTGAGTATAATGCACCTCTAGGTTTTGAGTTTATAAGCTCTTCAACATCATGTTTAGTAATGATTCCGTCTTTTTTTCTCACACAATTCAAAACAGCTCTACTAAGTATCGCAGTAGAAGCACTTTCATAAAAATTAATATGATAATTTGCTTCAGTTATGATCTCATTTCCCTCATCTACATGAGCTTTTATAGCCACTTGATTTGCCATTGTTCCACTTGGAATAAATAACGCACCTTCAACTTCAAATAAATCTTTACAATATTCTTCTAAATCATTTACACTTTTATCTTCACCATAACAATCATCACCTACAATAGCAGTCTTCATTACTTCACGCATTTCCTCTGATGGTTTGGTTAACGTATCACTTCTCATATCAATCATTTCCTAAGAACACCTCACATAAATTATTTAAATGTTATTTGTTAATTAAATTGTAATTTACACAAATTGTTTAATGTAAGAAGTAAAGTTTTGTATTATTTTAATGAATTAAAACAATGTATTTTTCTAAGGATTTAACAAACTCAATGTATAAAGCTAAGTAAATAAAAAAGCTCTCATTCTGCTCAATAATAAATACAGAATGAAAGCTTATGATGTTAAATTCTTTATTTGTTATTCTATAATTCCATTTGATATACGATAATAGTCAGATGCTTTTTTATAGAATCTATATTCATAATAATAATTTGCCAACTCTTCGGCCAGGGATGTAACCAAGGAAGTTTGACTTTCTTGTAATGCTAAATCAATTGTCTTTTTCATTTGTTTCTCGTAATAAAGTTCGTCTCCTCTACTTTTATAAATTTGTGCTTTTATTCCATTTAACTCCACATAAAGATAAGATAAATTATTAATATTAGCAATTTCTAACGCTATAGATAAATAATGATCTACCTTTTCCCAATTTTTCTTTTTGAGATAGATTTCTAACATGGCATTATAAGAATATATTTTATCCTTTTTCACTTCTAGACTATCGATAATGTCAATCGCTTTCTCAAAATGAAAAATAGCTAGTTCATCATCTTCCATTTTTTGATAGACTCTACCAATGTTATATTCAATAGATGATTGTAGTTGAAAATCAATTCGTTCTTTTTCTTCAAGTCGTTCTTGAGCAGTGTTTAGGTATTTTAAAGATTCTTCTAAGCGATCCATCAAATGATACTGAACCGCTATTGTAATCATGGTTTTTATAATTCCCATTGTGAAATTATTCATTTCAAATATATGCAATGCTTTCTTAGAGTAAATTAGACTTAAACTTTTATCTTCTAAAATACGCTGCTTTACTATACTAATATTATAATAAAATTTTGCACTTTCCATAGAAAATTCATCTTCAATAAGTCTCTCAGCTTTTGTTAAATAGTAGTTTGCCTTTTCATAAAGCTGTTTTGTAAAAAAGTAATTGCCATATTTTCGATATAAATAAATAAAATCTTTATGATAATGATCATGAATTGAATCCTCATTTATGACTCTCTTAGAAACATCATATAGTTTGTCTGTTTCCTCTACATTATGATTAGTGTAATGACCGATTAATACCCCAAAAATTTTAGCCAAAAGATGTTGAGTATGTACTTCAATAGAATTCATGTGCAAGAATGTAAGGTCTTGATCATCGATTGTTGTCTCATTATCTACATACTTATTTACAATCTCTTCTATTTTTTCTTCTTTGTGTGCTTGACTATAATTTCCTGTTATATCTTCGATTGTAATAGATAATCTTTGACAAATATCATTTAAAAATGAATTCGATGGTTTAATCTTCCCATTCTCAATTCTACTTAAATAGGTTATAGAAGAAA
The DNA here is from genome assembly GCF_030730905.1 of Chengkuizengella axinellae. Classification (GTDB taxonomy): domain Bacteria; phylum Bacillota; class Bacilli; order Paenibacillales; family KCTC-33759; genus Chengkuizengella; species Chengkuizengella axinellae. The sequence continues at coordinate 274,780 of NZ_JAVAMP010000004.1, forward strand.
TCCCTTCTACTAATTCTCCTTGAGTCAGTTTTTTATGTATACGAATTTGTCTTATTTTTTCTCCAATATCTATATCAGACCCCTCCCAAATATGAAAATCTTCACGTTCTTTTAGATTTTATTTTAATAGGTAAAATCAATCACTAATATAATTAGGATAACCTATAATACATATATCATTATTAAAATTATGAGTCACTAAATTTTCTAAGACTATCGATTCACTCATTTTTTCAAAACCTTTGAAATGAAAGTTAGCAGGTGCGACTTCTCCACCTATAATTTTAGGTGCATACATCAATATAATTTTATCAATTAATTTAGCCTCTAACATCGCTCCATTTAACCTGCCCCCACCTTCTAATAAGATGGATCCAACTCCTTGCTCAGCTAATTGTTGCATTGCTATTACTAAATCAACGTGTTTATTATTTCCACATATTATGACACTGATACCTTGTTGTTTAAAATGGTCTATTGTATTACAAGGTGCATTTTCAGTAGTTAATAAAATGGTCTTTGCACTTTTATCCTGTATCGCTTTTGAATCAAGTGGAGTTCGTAAATTCGAATCCACAATAATCCGAATAGGATGTAGACCTATAACAGGAAGTCTTGTCGTAAGAGATGGATCATCTGCAATCACGGTCTCAACTCCAACCATTATAGCTTGATGCTGATGTCTCAACGTGTGAATATACTCACGTGAAGTTTCATTCGTAATCCATCTACTGTCTCCCGTTTTTGAAGCAATTTTACCATCTAAAGTAGATGCGGTTTTTAATGTTACAAAAGGCATCTTTTTTGTAATGAATTTACTGAACATTTCATTCAACCTAATAGCATGTTTTTCTAGTACACCTACTTCTACCTCTATACCTGCATCTTTTAATATTTGAATTCCATGACCAGAGACTTGAGGGTTGGCATCTTGACATGCAATCACAACTCTACTTACTTTTTCTTTTACTAATCGTTCTGCACAAGCTGGAGTTTTCCCATAATAACTACATGGTTCCAATGTTACATAGGCTGTGCTACCTTCTGCATCTTTTCCAGCCATCTGTAAAGCCTGCACCTCAGCATGCTCCGTACCCATCTTCAAGTGTGCACCCATCCCAATAATTCTTCCTTTTTTTACGATGATACAACCCACAACAGGATTTAAAGTAGTTTGTCCTTTTGTTGCTTCTGCTAGTTGTAAAGCTAGTCTCATATAAGTTTCATCGTTCAATTGCTGCAATATATCACCTCTTGTCACTATCAAAATATAAATATTTCCTATACTATTTTTTGCTGGATAAATGAAGAAGCCATAGCTGTTATAATACTCGAATATGTGACAACATCAAATTTAATCATTTGTCCTACTCTATAATGATGCTTACTATCTGTTATGTCTATAATTAAATGATCACTACTAGCTCCTTCAACTGAAATATTTGGATCGATTGGATGTAATCCATTCATATCCATATCCTGTCTACCAATTGCTAAAATAACTCTTGTTCTAATTCCTTTATCTTTAAACGACTGAATATTACCAAAAGCATTCATTTTAGCACGATTTCCTCTTGGATACGAAGGTTTCTTATGAATCTCTATAATTTCTGCCTCTAATGTAACAATATTTGATTCCCAACCAGATAATTTTTTCCCATGACCAATTTCAAAACCTAAAAAGACAGATTGATTTATACGTAGATGAGTAATGCCTTTAGGTAACCTTCCTTCATAAATCATCTGAAGGCTGCTGGAATTACCCCCAGATACAATTGGCAGTAAAAGATTATATCGACGCCGGAGTTCTTCCGCTAAAGTTACTAGCATCCCATAATTTTTTTCTGTTGGCATGATTCCTCCAAAGCAAGTAAGGTTTGTTCCAATGCCTTCAAGTTGTACACCTTCAATATTAAGGATAGATTCAACGGTATGGAAGATATCGTTAATATCCTCACACCAGATACCTTCACGTAAATCCCCTACATCAATCATAAGGATGATAGAATGTACTTCATTCATTCTAGCTGCTGAATTTCCTAAAGCTCTAATGACCTTAATTTCTGAATTCAAACTATAGTCAGCGTATTTTACCACCTCATTTGTTTCACTCAATTTAGGTGATCGAAGCAGCATTTTTTTTATGTTAAGATGTTCTAGTTTCATTAAATTCTCAATACGTGAATCTGCTAAAAAATCTACTCCTGCTTCTATTTGAGCTTTAGCAAACTCTTCATTTCCACAACAACCTTTAGTAATCCCTGCCACACTAATACCATATTGACCTGCAAGTCTAACGATCTGACTCGTATTATGTTTTACTTTCATCAAATCCATATTTAGAATTGGTTTCATAGCTTTATCTCTCTTCCCATTCTTCTCGTAATACTCCCATTTTAATTGAGTCATAGTATTTTCCTTTAACGATCCTAGCTTTACGAATACATCCTTCTTCAACCATGCCCACTTTTCTTGCTAGTCTGATCATCCGTTCGTTGCCTGACCATGTAGAGATACCTACTCGAGCCACATTCATATTCTCAAAAATAAAATTTGTCCACATCTCGAAGGCATCAGTACCATATCCTCCTGACCAGTAATTTGAATCAAATATCACTAGACCATTGCAAAGCCAATTTGTCGTCTCGTCCACCCAATACCAACCAACTCGGCCAATCAGTTTGCCATCAGCTTCGATCACTAACTTGTTTCGTACTCGTTCAGTATTAACTCGATTGAGATGCTCCTGCTCCTGTATCAAAAATTGCTCATAACTCATAGGTTTTACATCATGATAAGGAGCATTCCATTTAAGATGTTCACGATCTTTAGCAAGATAGGTCCAATCATAGATGGATTTTATATCATTTAAGGTTAAATCACGCAAGATTACTTTACTTCCAACAAGGTAAATCTCGTTTTGAGACATAGAATCATCCTTTCTTTATCTTCATCTGTTAAACAATTCCAATATCTTCCCACATTAACTGGTCACGATACCATTTATCTAAAAACTTAAGTTTCTCTAATAGTCCATGACTGGTATTATCCGTAATTACGAATCCAGCCACTCGTTCTATGCTCCGATTAGGATTATCATAGGACATTCCTTCTTTTCCTGATTTTACATATTTTTTCACCCAATTGAAGGGAATGCTCTCAGGTAGAAAAATTAATTTTGCTTTTTGAGGTGGAATTAGAAGCCACCCACTCAATTCTTTAGGAACTGGAGTCCCTCTTGATTCATTCAATTCACATAAATGACGCAGCCAATACCTGCTCATGTCCACATCAAAAGCATGTTGAACCGTCTCAAGAATATATCCTCCTCCAATGCGGCTTGCAATTTCACAAAAAACGAATTCATCCTGAGTTGTATGGTAGACTTCTAAATGATATGCAGTTATGTTTGGTGTAGGATAAAAGCTCAACACCTTATAAAAATAATCACTGAGACGTTGATACATAATTTCATCGGGATGAAGTTGATAGCTTCCCAAACTCTTACTTTCTGTAAAGGCTAAGCAACCATTTATATATTTGGATATGGAAAGAATAACTGTTTCATCATTTTTTATAAGTGCATCAACATGATACATCTCACCTGCAATGTATGATTCAACCATTAGATTGTGTTCCCACGGTTTTTTAGCAAATTCAATTAATTCTTCCTTGTTATGTAAGATATTAAGGTTAACAGAAGCAGCTCCATCCCTTGGCTTAACTACGACTGGATAGCCGTGCTGTTCAATGAACTCTAACAATTCATAAAAGGTTGCAAGCGGTCGATAAAAAGGAAGTATTAGTTCATCTTTAAGGTAATTTTTCATCAACACTTTATCTCGAAAAGCGATTGCACTAGCCTCAGATTGACCCGGAATACCTAAGTGGTCTCGTAAACGACCTGCAAGTACTAGGTCAAATTCATCTTCTGCCACTATTGAAGTAAAAAAATAGGTCTGATGTAGTTCTATTGCACGAAGTTCTGCATAAAAAGCATTTGACATATCTTCTATAAGTTCAAAATATAAAAATTGATCAGAGTCAGGTAGTGGATGGGAGCTTAACACAACCAATTTGTCTACTACCTCAGGAAACAGTTCAGAATATAAATATTTCTTATAGTTATTAATTATCAAAATACTCACACTATTACCTCCATTTCTATCTTTCTTACATTTCTTGTTTGATATGCCACCATATAGCATCCTGCACTAATCAAAAAAACGAGAGAACAAATAATTAACATAATAGCAGCAGAATAATTGTCCAATAAAAACATACCGAAGGCTGGCCCCAGTGAAATTCCCAAAGAAGTTACACTTCGAAAACCAAAATAAGTACTTTTCGTTTGTTCAGAGGATAAGTCTAAAGTGCTTTGTTGAACACCAATGAACGAAATTAGTTCACCAAAGGTTAGTACAATAATTGCTATAACATAGATCCAGATAGATTCAATTTGAAAAATGGTATAAGCCAGCGCTCCAAAGAGTGATGCTATTGTTAGGAGTATGTATGGATTCCTATTTTCCAACACTTTTGTTAATTTAATTTGCAGACCAATAACCATGATGGTATTAATGATGATTAAAAATGAGTACAATCGAATACCATTTGACTCCCAATTGTATTCCATAAAGATAGGAAAGGTTGTGGTAAGTTGAAAAAATGCCATGTTAAATAGAATTCCTCCTAGTGTAATCCACAATAAGACACGGTCACGATAAATAAGCGCAAAGGATTGTCCAAGTCCAAGTTTCTCTTTAACATCTAATGTACTAAAAGTTCTAGCAAACCCAGCAGGTTTTTGAATACAAAAAAATATAAGAAGAAATAAAATTCCAGTCATAGTAGCAGTGAAATATAATGGGGCTGGACTGTTAAGTTCAATCAATAAGGACCCTAATAGCATTCCCAGTACATAACCTGAATTAAAAGCAGTCTGATCATAGCTGAGTATTTTCATCCTTATTTCAGATTTGACAAGATCAGTTAATATAGATCTGGCTACTGGATTAAATGCAATTCGAGAAAAACCACATATTGCATTAATCATAATTAATACCCAAAAATGGGTAGTGAGAGTTAGTCCGATAGTAGATACAATTGTGACCAAAAGTGTTATTAGCATAATCTCTTTCTTTCCATATCGATCAGCCAAATACCCTCCAATAATTCCCCCAAAAATACCCATAAAAGGAGAAATTCCTACAATGATTCCAATTTCCGATAATGAAAGATTGCTATTTCTACTCAAAAATATACTTAAAAAAGGGATCATTGCAGAGTTTGCGGCTCCTACAAGAAAGCTACCAAAAATTAAAATAAATATTGGTGAAAAAAAATTCAATTTAGGAATGAATTTCATATTAACCTCTCCTTCCTTATAATGTGTTAAATGTTACAATAAGCTCTTTCCATCTCACTTTTTTAAATAATTTATTCCATTGTATTACATGAATAAGGTAAAAACATATTGGGAAAATTCTATTACATTTCCGAAATACGTTTATTCATTTATTTCTATTAAGATATAAATTCATTTTTATTTAAGTTTATAAATTCCCTTTCTCTTTTTGACTTTCATTTACTAATATTAAATCCCAACAAACCTCTCTACCTGATACTTCTTGGGTAAAGTATTCATTATCTTTGTATATTTGGATCATCTCGCTTTATTTCATTTATCAAATCACATTCATTTAATTTATTTGTATATTTATGGATATTTATTATTATTTTTACATTATAATTTACATTTTTTTATCCCAATACATAATGATGTTTAGATAAGTTAATATATTTCTGCAGGAGGTTCTAAAATTAAGCACAATGTTTTTTTAGAAAAAAACTCTAATAAAGATATTTATAAATACTATAAACCTATGGATATATTATAAATATGGTGGAGGGATCACTTTGTTAATAACAAAAACACAAATAAAAACGGTTCGGATTGGGGTCGGGAAGTCATTTGGAACCTTTGGAGAATTATTGCAGGGGGCTCTTCCAGGTCAGGTTGATTTCCTCGTAACTTTTCCTATCAAATGTTACTCTTTTGCTAAATTTGTCTCTGATCCTGAGTTAAATGTGATTACCGTCTTTCCTGCTTCAAAACGCAAATCACAAAGATTGGTAAAAATGATATTGGATTATTATCATCTCCCCCTTGGTGGACGGTTAGAATTAGAAAGTAATATTCCAGTAGGGAAAGGATTAGCCAGCTCTTCTGCAGACTTGGTGGCAACAGCTCGTGCTATTTCCAATTGCTTTAATCTCAATTTATCCAACAATTTACTACAACAATTTTTAATGAAGCTGGAACCGACAGATGGTGTCATGTATCAAGGGATTTGCAGCTTTAAGCATAAAAAAGTAGAGTTAATAGAATTTTATAGAAGCTCATTACCACTTACTGTTGTAGGAATAGATGAAGGAGGTATTGTGGATACAATCCAATTTAATAAGCTACCAAAGAAATACAACATACATAAGCAATTAGAATATGAACAATTACTTTCTAATATGAAAATTGCTTTGAAACATAGAGACTTAAAAACTATTGGAAGAATTGCTACTCGAAGTACAGTGCTAAATCAAGAGATACGGCCTAAAAAATACCTTAATGAATGCTTGGAGATAAGTAATAAATTTGGTGGACTTGGTATAATCACATCTCACAGTGGGACTTGCATAGGGATATTACTCGATTCTACAGATAAGTTGTTTAATAACAAGGTCAATAAAATATCTAAGTCACTTCAAAATCTAACAGATGAAGTTATGATATATCATTCTTGGCAAGAAAAAGAGGAGGTCCCATGGCATGATTTCTAATTCAATAGTAGATACAATTGGACGTACCCCACTGGTTAGATTACGTGGAGACAACAAAATCGTTGGACAGCTCTATGCCAAGATGGAAATGTTAAATCCTTTTGGCATGAAGGATCGTGTAGCCAAAAAAATAATACTCGAAGCGAAGAAAACAGGTATTTTAAAAGAGGGAACCCCAATCATAGAGAGTTCATCGGGAACAATGGCATGTGGAGTAGCACTTGTTGGAACTCTACTTGGACATGAGGTTCATATTGTTACTGACCCTAGAATTGATCCTATTACTATGGCTAAGTTAAAATCTCTCGGTTGTCATGTTCATGTGGTCGATAAAATGGGGCATCAGGGTTGGCAAAGTGCAAGATTAGAACTTCTTTCTCAATTAATGGATGAGCTCCCCAACGCCTTTTGCCCTCGGCAGTATGAAAATCCTAATAACCCCAAAGCTTATGAAGAACTGTCCAATGAATTAATTCATGATTTGGGGGATGTTGATATACTCATAGGGGCTGTAGGAAGTGGTGGTTCTTTGTCTGGAAGTGCCAAAGCCTTAAAGAAATATAATGCCGATTTGAAAGTAATTGCGGTAGATAGTACCGGTAGTGTCATTTTCGGACAACCCGATAGAGCAAATCGTTTACAAGGGGGGCTTGGCAATAGTTTAATAGCTCCTAACGTACAATATTCTGTTATGGATGAGATTCACTGGCTTAATGATCAAGAGGCATTCACTGCCACATTGGAATTAGCTTGTAAAGAAAAAATATTTGCTGGCAATAGCTCCGGTTCCGTTTACGCTGTAGCACGTTGGATTGCAAGACAGGTTTCAGCTGAAACAAAAATTGTAGCCATATTCCCAGATCGAGGTGATCGCTACACGAATACAATCTACAATGAAGCCTATCGTAAATCGAACGGTATTAGAAGACAGCTTCCATCCGCACCCATCCGTATTGAAGCTCCTAGCGTTGTTGAATCCTGGTCTTACCTAACTATCTCAGATGTCATAGAACATCAACAGCTTGTAGTTAAAGATGTAGTACATGCTTTATAATAATCAATTTTTTTAATATTAATAAACATAATAGGGGGAATTGAAGTGAATATTCTTATCGTTGTTAGCTCATTTCGTGAGGTAGATCAGGCATATATTATAAATGGTTTTTTAAATAAAGGTGTTAAAGTAGATCTTGTTGGTGTAAATTCTTTAACAACTCGAGAATATAAAGTGTTTGGAGATGTTTTGGAAATCACAGATAAAATGGATCAGCCATATGGAAATCCCAAAGGGGAAGTTGCTCATAAATCATTAGAAACCTATGATCTAATTTGGGTAATGAACCAACCCCATCATAATATCGCTCAAGATGTTTGGCAAATTCTTTGGATGCTCTCAAAACGTGTACCGTTTGTCAATAGTGTTGAAGGAATGCTCTTTTTAAACAATAAAAATAATTTAGGTGCTATCGTACCGAAGGAACATTTAATCGAAAACTACGCTGCTAACTCCTATGATCAGCTATGGTCAATTTATGAGAAGAAAAGTAAGGAGAAATGGGTACTCAAGCCAACTAATGCTGGCTGCGGAGAAGATGTATACACTCTCTTTCCAAATGAATCTAACGTAAAAACCATTATGCAATCAATGACAGGTAATGCAATGTCTCAATCTATTATAACGAAAGATGTTGGTCTGATTGGCCTTCAGAACAAATATTGCTTAATTCAGAAATATATTCCAGAAGTAAAAGAGCTTGGAGACAAACGAGTTATTTTAGCAGGAGGAAAAGTAATTTGCCAGTACAGAAGAATCATGCCAGAAAATGATCATCGTTCCCACGATTTCCATGGTGGCAGCATAGCAGAATACACCCTCACTTCCGAAGAACAATCCTTTTGTGAAATGTTGGCAAAGAGATTACTAGATAATGGAATATCTTTTGTTGGGATCGATATGTCTTATCCATATTTGTTGGAATTCAATATCGTAAATCCAGGTGGAGTAGAGAGTGTCGAAAGTGTGACAGGTATTGACCATACTGATGAGGTCATCGAAGCAATTCTTAATGCTTGCTTAAATAAATCTAACTCTATTTTATAAAAACACATTGGAGAAAGGAAGAAATCAATATGAGTAAACATATTGTTATCGTTGAGGCTACTACATCTGGTTCAGGTTTAGAAGTTGTGAAAAGTGCATGTGAAACAGGGCTTTACGTAAGTTTTGTGTCCAAAGACCCTCAGCGATACATGAAAGGTGAAGAGGAATCAAGTATTTTAAAAAAAGTGGAGAACTTGATTACTGCTGATTCAAATAGTGTGAGTGCTTTAAAAGTAACGATAAAACAATTAAACGAATTGCATACTGTAGATGGTATTATTTGTTTGACAGATGGTCATATCGAAACGGTCTCTCGAGTTGCTCGTGATTTAAGTTTGAATTTCATGAATCCTGAGGCGGTCTCTATTGCTAGGAATAAAGATCAGACTCGTTTAGTGTGTGAAGAAAATCGTATTCCAATTCCAAAATTCCAAATCGTTGATGATGTTGAAACAGCATGTGAAATCGCTAAAAAATGGGGTTATCCATGCATAATAAAATCATCACGAGGAACAGGTAGTGCACAAGTATTCTTATGCCGTAATCAAGAGGAACTTTTATCTAAATTTTCGATTATCCATGAGAAGAAAGAGCTTACAAGCGGGTTAATACTTCTTGAAGAATTTGTTTGTGGGCCACTCTATAGTATAGAAGGAATTACATACGATGGTAAAACGACTTTCCTTGGCATTACTGATCGAATGATGGGAGCTCTCCCTCACTTTGTAGAAATAGCTGACTCCTTTCCAGTACAATTAGAACCAAATATGTTTGAAAAGGTAAAGAAAGTTATTGGTAAACTACATGAAGCAATCGGTGTTGATTATGGTATGACTCATACTGAATTTATATTGACTGAAAATGGACCAGTAATTGTTGAAATGAATCCACGTTTGGGAGGTGGGATGATTGGTCCTATGATCTCGGAAAGTTACGATATTGATATTTACAAACAAATTATTAATATTGCCATTGGAAAAGCCCCTATCATCCCTGACAATCCTATTGCTGGTGCCTCTGAATATTTCATATATTCCACTCGTGAAGGAGTAGTCAGTCAAATCAAAGGAGAAGAACTAGCTAAAAAGTATCCAGGGGTGCAAAAAGTAGTAATTACCGCAAAATCTGGTGACATGATCACCTCGCCAACTGATTTCCGCGGTGAAATTGGCTATCTATGGACAGTCGGATCTAATGCAGAAATGGCTGCAGCTAATTGTCGTTCTGCAGCAGGAGCAATATCAGTTGATTTTGTTGTAAGTAATGACATAAGAGTACAGGAAGGTACAAGCTAAAATGCCATCAATTATTATTTTAAATAAATCAACAAACAGCATCTTCCCCTATGATCAGTGGCTGAATACATCTGATAAAGAACTTATTTTACTGAATGCAGAAGAATCTGTTGCCGATTACCAAGACAAGGAATACCTCAAGATCGAAACATTCAAAGATTATAATAATAATGATGAAGTCGAGAACCGAGTACTAGATCTAGCTAAAGAACATAACATTGAAAGACTTATCTCTGTCTCAGAATACGATTTAGTGCGAGCAGGACGTTTACGTGATCAATTATGTCTTCAAGAAGGACAAACTGAGAAAAGCGCTCTTGCCTTTCGTGATAAAACGGTGATGAAAAGAATAGCACATGAGGGAGGAGTAGCTGTTCCACCATTCCAACTTATCACTTCTTGGGAGGATATAAATAAATTTATTCTGGAGTACGGTTATCCTGTAGTATTGAAGCCTGTTGATGGTAGTGGGGCAGAGTTTGTCAACTTTATTGATAATGAAGATGATTTGTCCAGTTTCAAAACAAAGTATAAACAGCTATCATCTAATTATGAAATTGAAAAGTATATATCTGGTGATCTATATCACGTTGATGGCATGGTACTAAATGGAGAAATAATACTCTGTTGGTCCTTTCGTTATATCGATGGGTGCTCACTTCGTTCTAGAGTGATTGGAAGCTATATGTTGGACATTAATGATCCATTAAAACACCGTTTAGTTGAGTTTGTTACCCATATACTAAATGTGTTGCCTACCTCAGAATATACACCCTTTCACGCGGAAGTGTTCCACACACCAGAGGATAAATTGATTTTCTGTGAAATTGCAAGTCGGATTGGTGGTGGAAGGATTGGTGAAATGATCCACCAATCCTTTGGAATCAACCCTCGTGAATTTTGGGTAAAATTACAAGGTGGAGTACCAATAGAGAAAACCTTTAAGCAAAAACCTACTAAATATTCTGGTCAAATAATGATAAAAAGTAAAGAAGGCCGGTGCACCTGCTTGCCACAAAAAAAAGCACCAAGCTGGGTAGTAGAGTCAACTATTAAAGTTCAGTTAGGAAAGGTGTACAAGGAGGCAAAACACACCATGGATTATATTGCTACATTTGTTGTTTGTGGAGAAACAGTTCAACAAGTTATTGATCGACTAGATGAAGTAAAAATATGGTTTGAAAATGAATGTAGTTGGGAGCTCACTGAAAGAAACTTATGATAGATAACAATTCTTCAATCATTTTATTGTAAATTGACCGTTGCACCAAAAATATATTTATATAAGCAACCTCCTATGTTTATATTCTTGGTGCAACTCAAGCTCCCAACGCTCCTCAATCAAATCTTGATTAGATAAATTCTGAACCCGTGTTTCTTTCAATATAAAACCATATTTTTCATAAAGATGTTTAGCCGCTACATGTTTACTGCTTGTCCAAAGCATAATAGAATGATATCCAGCTTCCCTACAAAAATGGATCGCTTCTTGAACTAGTTTACCGCCTAGACCTGTTCCTCTTAAGGAGGGTTCTATTAAAAACAATCCTAACTGAGCAACTTCATCATTTACTTTAGTAATACCAATAGAACCCTTAGGTTTTCCATCCATTTCAACGATCCATATTCTTTCCTTTTCACTATTAGACCTATATATTATTCCTTCTACTTTTTCCTTTACAAATTGTTTAAACGTAAAATCATACTGATATTCTTTATTGTAAATTTCGTAGTGAGAATTGATAATATATTCTGCATCGTCTTTTTTAAAGGTTCGTATCATGATCACATTACTCCAATTTTTTTATTACTTATCATTCCATTGATAAAACTCTTTTCATGATATTAATAAAAAGAGTTTGGAACAATTTTGTAGGTTGATTATAACATATAAAAAATCACGTACTGATGATTCTATGGCTAAGAATAATGTGATATTTGTCGTTCTAAATATGAACTTTATCCATTAATGTTCATATTTTCAGTACAAAAAAAATAATAGTTTATCCTCTTTGGTACAAGAGATAAACTATTATTCATAATCACACTTATTTGTCCTCTTTTTTTACTTCTACAATCTCAATGTTGCAGCAATCCTTTTTCTTCTTATTTCCCTTAAGAACTGAAAGTAATCCCATGAAATCCAACCTCCCTTTTCAATTTTTATCCTTCTTTACTTTAAAGATGTAGTTTGTTTTAAACTAGAGTCAGTT
>NZ_JAVAMP010000040.1 GCF_030730905.1 Chengkuizengella axinellae
ACGGTTATTCCATCCACCATCATAATTCCTTCAACTTCATGCTCTATCCCATTGATTACTTTGTTATTTTCATCTAAAGTTTTAATCGCGAATTTACTTTGATTCATAGAGTTCTTATCGAACATCAACCATGTGAAGGCATCAAACAGGCTTGTTTTCCCTGCTTCATTGTCTCCATATACTGAGGTGTCACCTTGACTCTCTAATGAAAAGTCTCTAACCCCTTTAAAGTTTCTTAGTTTTAAACTTAGCAATTGAATGTTTTTTGGCACGATTAAGCACCTGCCTTTTCTACTACATTGGCAGCACATTTACCGCAAACTTTTTTGTCATGCAAAATTAATTTAATATCTAAATCACCACAAAATTCACAACCTGGTTCATATTTTTTAAGTACAATTGAATTTCCAGTTGTATAAACTTCAAGTGGATCTTTCTCAGCAATACCAAGTGTTCTCCTTAACTCCATAGGGATTACAACTCTTCCTAATTCATCTATTTTCCTTACCATTCCAGTTGCTTTCATATTTAAACACCCTTTCAAATTTTAAAAATTAATGATATAATGACCTCGAAAAATTATTTTTTGTAGGTTCTAAGCGATGCTGTTGGCGCAGCTCGCTTTTTCTTTGCTGTTTTCTAAGTTCTGATAAATATAAACTTGAACTCTTCCGTCAGTGATTCTTTTTACCTCTTCAGTAAACTCCCTTATAAACTTCTGTTCTGCTTCAACTCCGCAAATCATATCTATTAGGCTGCATAATTCCAAAAAGCTAAATTGTGCATGTTCATATACAAAACTCATACTTTGCCATCCAGTGCCAAGCATCCAAAATTCTCTATTATTTTCTATTTCCATCAGTAAAATTTTTGGTTCAGCAGGATAAGTTTCAATGTATTCATCAATTTGTGTTTCGAGCTGGATTGTGATCTTTTCCAGCACATTTGATACAATTTCCAAATCCATCACCTCCCTTCATGCTATCTCTCCTTTCTCTTCATCTCTCTTTTTAGGAACCCAAGCATTGATATAGTTAATTGCATCTTTCATATCTTTTCTTAATACATCACGATAACTCGGTACTCCCCAACGATCTTTTATGTCTCTATACAGCTCTCTAAATAATTTACTTCGCCTTTCTCGATCCTTAGTAAAGCTGTAAACTCTCACACACACTTTCCTTTGAACTACCCTTTGCTCACCTTGAGTAAGTGTTATCTGCTTGTCCACTTTTTGGTCAACCTTGTCAATCTTCTGCTCAAGTTGCGGTACTTTAATCATCATTTCTCCTGCTTGTTGTACTGCTATAGCTAAAGCTTCATGACCTGTAAGTGTTGGAATTTTGTTTTGAAGATTTTCTTTCATTCGCTTAAACTCTTCAATAAACTTTACTTTCATTTTCATTGCTTCAACTGTTGTGTA
>NZ_JAVAMP010000041.1 GCF_030730905.1 Chengkuizengella axinellae
TCCCTATCTACACCAGTTACTAAATTAGTGGTACGGTTAATAATTACGTTTGCCATTTACATCCCTCCTAACTGTTTTGTAATCCTATTAATATGTTCTCTATTCGTCTTGGTAGCAACTCCAATGGATAACGTTGATCTTTTACCTTTATAGTTTCTTCAAATTGTTGTTTTGCATCTTGATTGTTGAGTTCAAAACCTAGCTGAGTGTAAACACCTAAGATAGCATCTTCAATTTCATTCCAATGAATAGCCTTTATTGGTGTGTACTTTCTAGTAATCGTTGAGTCAGTCCAAATGATAATATCTAGTCCGTTACGGGTCCTGAACTCATTAACCATATCGCGAATGTAATTAATAACCTCTGTCACGAATGGGTTTTCACTTGGTAATGTTAGACCAGCATGTTTAAAAAATGTCCTAGCTTGAATGCTATTTTTATCAGATTCGTTTCCTACTGCATCTTTCGCACTAACAGACAATGTATATAATTTCCCACCATCTAAACCATTAAAGGTATAGTGTGTAGCCGTAGTTGTGGCTTTTAAAACATCGTCCAAATAAATCCTATATGCTGTGACTCCAACATTGTCACTGGAAGGGTTCCAGCTTATTGATAACGTATTTTCTGTAAAACCATCAATGGATAAATTACCTGGCATAGTTGGATCTACATTTTGAGCTGTTACAGTTATTTGAATGCTGCTAGATTCAACACCGTAGATGTTATATGCGATTACATTAAAAGTGTAAGTCTCACCTTCATTAATATTAAATATGGTTGCTGTTGTATCATTTGTTGTTATTGTTCCAACTCCATACCTCACTTTGTATCCTGCTAAATCTGTTATATCTGAAGGCTGTTCCCATTCTAAAGTAATTGAATTTCCTGTGTTTGCTATAACACTAAGATTTTGAGGAGGAGACACAATTTTATCCTCTGCTTGTATCTCCCAATCTCCCCTAAAGGTGCTAGAGAAAACATACCCCGTACTTCCTATATCTTCGAGTATGACCATACAAGTGATTCTTACGCAATTTTCAGGTAAGTCATTAATACCACCATCATAATTTCTTGCTGAAGTATAGTCCGTGTTACTTGATATAATTGTTGTTCTTACTCCGTCTTTGTCATATGCATAGATGTCAATTTCATCAACATGGTCATCATCTGTATAAGGTGGTGTAAAATCATAATCTGTAATTCTCTTATATATAGATTGATCTATCGAAAAGTCTAGTGTAATTCGTGCAAAATCATCATTGTATAAGTCAATGTCTACATAGGAAGAATCAGGGTTTGTTCCAGTATCTAGGGTTCCCGTTGTGCTTGCAAAATCTAAAAAATTACCTGTGAAAGTAGCCAAATCATCGCCCCCTATTGATAAGTTAAGATCAATTCACC
>NZ_JAVAMP010000042.1 GCF_030730905.1 Chengkuizengella axinellae
GTTTGTTTCTACAGCTTGATTAGCTGCTACTGGCTTTGTGTTCACTGGATTGACTGTGATCGTTATCGTTGCTGCTTCACTTGTTTTTGCTTCTGCACTTCCATCTCCCAAATCTGTGACGGTAAAAGTAAAGCTATCTTCTCCGTTATACCCATCTGCTGGAGTGTAGATCACTTTTGAGCCTTCTATTGTGATCGTTCCGTTCTGTACACTTGCTTCATCTACATTAAAAATTAAGTCAGATGAGTCAGTTTCTTCATCGCTACCTGTTAAGGTAATCTCTACTGTTTCACCCTCATTTATTATCGCAGTTTGGTTATCTGCTACTGGCTTTGAGTTCACTGGATTGATCGTAATCGTTACCGTTGCTGAATCACTGGTTTTAGCTTCTGCACTTCCATCTCCTAAGTCTGTCACGGTAAAGGTAAAGGAGTCTGGACCGTTATACCCATCTGCTGAAGTATAGATGACTTTTGAACCTTCTACTGTGATCGTTCCGTTCTGAATACTGTCTTCATCTACATTAAAAATTAAGTCAGATGAAGGTGTCTCAGTGTCGCTTCCCGTTAACGTAATTTCTACTGCTTCACGCTCATTTATTATCACAGTTTGGTTATTTGCTTCTGGCTTCGTATTCACTGGATTGACCGTAATCGTTACTGTCGCTGCTTCACTTGTTTGAGCTTCTGCTGTTCCATCTCCTAAGTCTGTGACCGTAAAGGTAAAGCTATCTTCTCCGTTATACCTATCTGCTGGGGTATACGTAACTTTGGAACCTTCCACCACTAACGTTCCGTTCTGTACACTTGCTTTATCTACGTTAAAGATTAAATCGGATGAGTCAGTTTCTTCATCGCTTCCAGTAAGGATGATTTCTATTGATTTACCCTCATTTGTTTCTACAGCTTGATTAGCTGCTTCTGGCTTCGTGTTCACTGGGTTCACTGTGATCGTTACCGTCGCTGCTTCACTTGTTTTTGCTTCTGCACTTCCGTCTCCTGTGTCTGTGACTGTGAAGGTAAAGGAGTCTGGACCGTTATATCCATCTGCTGGAGTGTACGTGACTTTCGAGCCTTCTACTACTAATGTTCCATTCTGAATACTATCTTCATCTACATTAAAGATTAAGTCAGATGAATTGGTTTCTTCATCATTACCCGTTAAGGTAATCCCTGTGAATTCTCCTTCATTCGTTTCCACAGTTTGTTCATCTGCTTGTGGTTTAGAATTCACTGGATTGACTGTGATCGTTATCGTTGCTGCTTCACTCGTTTGGGCTTCTGCTGTTCCATCTCCTAAATCTGTTACGGTAAAGGTAAAGGTGTCTGAACCGTTATATCCATCTGCTGGAGTGTAGATGACTTTAGAG
>NZ_JAVAMP010000043.1 GCF_030730905.1 Chengkuizengella axinellae
TACCAGCTAATAGGAAGTCAAGAATAACCTCTAAAAAAATTATTCTTGTTGTGTTAAGATGAAAATAAACATACCAAATAACCTTCCTTAAAAGTAGTAGGAAGAATATTCTTTTAATTGATTTTTATGGTATAAGTTATATCACAAATGTCTCTTTTCTTTTTAGTAAAATATAAATCCAATGAACGAGCTTATTAGCACAGGCAATGACAGCGACTTTATGTGGCTTACCTTCTTCTCGTTTCCTATCATAGAATTCTTTTAATCTAGGATTTCGAGTGTTTATCAGACCACATTGTACTGCTGTATATAAAACCTGTCTGAGCTTACTAGAACCTCTTTTCGTTATACGGTTAATACTCGCTTTAAATTTGCCTGATTCATGAACACTAGGATCGATTCCTGCAAAGGCAACGAGTTTCTTAGGGTTATTAAATCGATCAATTTCACCAATCTCAGAGATGATTGTTGCCGCAATCTTACCTCCAATTCCGGGAATAGATCGAATAATATGATAAGATTCAAACTCTTGAGCCATAGCATCTATCTCTGCCTCTAACTGGGATAGGTGTTTTTGGTATTGCAGAAGCATTTCAATATACATCCTTAAACTAATAAGATGGCTGTAATAAAGCGTTTGTTTATATGGATTTTTGTTTGCGGCAGATTTCAATTCTTCCGCCTTATTCATGGACCAGGACTCTGAACGACTCCTACATAAATGATGTATTTCAGATGCAATTTCACTAAGACTCAGTTCTTCAACCTCTTTAGGTGTCGGAAAAGCGAGTAGGGTACGTAGGGAAACCTTTGAAAATAAATCCCCAAATACACCTTTATATTCAGGAAAGATCTGATCTAAAATAGTGTGAAATTGTAATTTGGTCTGTACGTAGGTTCCCGTCAAAGAATCATGTTGTCTACTAAGATTACGAAGGTTTAGCGTTTGAACACTTTTCTTTTGAAATGCTTCTAAGTCTTCTTTGTAATACAACTCACAGAGGTGATAAGCATCTATTGCATCTGTTTTAACTTTTCGTAAGCTTACTTTTTTAGCCTCATATGAAATGACAGGATTAACTAAATAATAGGTTACACCATGATCCTCTAAAAACTGCAAGACAGGCTCGTGATAGTGTCCTGTTGATTCAAAAATAACACTTGGAGATTGACCAGCTAATTGCTTTAATTCCTGATAAAATAAATAAAAATCATGTAAGCCCATTCGATTATGCTTAAATTTAAAACTCTTTTTGTAAGGAGTTTTCTTTTCTAAGAAGGCTTGAACTTGACTTTCTCCTTTTGCAACATCCAGACCAATGACTGGATCCATGCCG
>NZ_JAVAMP010000044.1 GCF_030730905.1 Chengkuizengella axinellae
ATTTTCATCTAAGTAGCCTTGAATCTCACCTGTTTGAGTTCTCCAAGCATTAGGTATGATAGCCGGATCTCTTTCACCTTCATCAAGTTTAACAAGTGGATTACCTTTAATTTTCAGCAATAACCCTACACCGTTTTGTCTAGTATCTATCAATCCAGTTTCGTTGTAGATACTTACCACTAATAGTTTAAGTTCGTTTTCGTGCATGACTAAATTACCGATAATTCCAACCATCGGCTTGTTGAGGGCACTTAATCCATATTGGGTTATAAAGTAATCTCTAAATCCTGATCCATTCACTTGAATTGACTTTCCAACATTCACATTTTTAGAGTCTGCAGCTAGTGGAATATTAGCAAAACCAAATTCTCCAAATACATCTAACCTGTCATTCCCTACTCTATATAGTGGGTTCATCCAATGGTGAGTTCCTTGTTTATCTCCAACAGCACTAGATAAATCTGATACTAAGATATGATCCATTTCCGCAAGTACTGTTACATCCTCAGTGGATTCTAGTTTTTGAGGTACAGGAACATGCTCATACCAAATAGCCACACTATCTGTTATTCCTGTTCTGTGGCTTGTTATTGGATATTCCATTTTAATTTCTTTTGTTTCTTTTCGTACTTTGACTACGTTAGATTTTATATAGTCTACTTCTTGGCTTAACTCTACATCTAACTTTAAATAATCTATGTTTACAGTGCTTTCAATGTTTGATCCTGCTGGATGTGTGGAATGAATCAAGACGTATATTTTTTGGTTGCTAGTAGGGATATTACCAACACTATTTATATCAGGTGTTTTCGATACCGATGCTATCGTTTCACTTGTAGATTCTCCAACAAATGATCCTGCTGTTGGAAATACATCGTTATTAGCTCCCCATAAACCTTTTAATGTTACCCCATAAGTCAATCCGTCATTGTCACCTTCACCAGAAACAACCGATAAAACGGTGATTTTACGCAATAAATCCTTTAGATTGCTTAATGATAAATCATTGTTCGCAAGGTCAAATTCAGCCATCAAGCACATTGTTTCTCCTGCTACATTTGTTGACTTTGACAATAGTACACCGTTTTGCTTGCCAACTGTATCATAGTCAAACTGACTAACCTCGTCTGCATCCGTAAAGTCTGAGAGTGTTAAGTTTGCTATGTCTGCTACGCTTTTTGAGTACAACTTGTGAGGTGCGGTTTGGTTATCACCTAACGTTTTCCCAAGATAGTTTAATGTCTGTTTAGATTTTCGTCCTGGTGTCCATGTAGGGTTAGGATTGATGCCTTTTTCTAGTTTAAAATTACGTGCTTCAAATTCTCCAACA
>NZ_JAVAMP010000045.1 GCF_030730905.1 Chengkuizengella axinellae
GTTTTCATCTAAGTAACCCTGAATCTCTCCTGTAGCTGTACGCCATGCGTTTGGTGTAATAGCCGGATCTCTTTCACCTTCATCAAGTTTAACAAGTGGATTGCCTTTAATTTGTAACAACAACCCTACACCGTTTTGTCTAGTATCTATCAATCCAGTTTCGTTGTAGATGCTTACCACAAGTAGTTTTAACTCGTTTTCGTGCATGACTAAATTACCGATAATACCAACCATCGGCTTTTGTAATGTGCTTAATCCGTATTGGGTTACAAAATAATCCTTGAATCCTGATCCATTCACTTGAATTGACTTTCCAACGTTCACATTTTTAGAATCTGCTGCAAATGGAATGTTAGCAAAACCAAATTCACCAAATACATCTAGCTTGTCATTACCCACTCTATACAGTGGATTCATCCAATGATGTACACCTTGTTTATCTCCAACAGCACTAGATAAGTCTGATACTAAGATATGGTCCATTTCAGCTAGTACCGTTACATCTTCAGTGGATTCTAGTTTTTGAGGTACCGGCACATGCTCATACCAAAGAGCCACACTGTCTGTTATCCCTGTGCGGTAATCTGTTATTGGATATTCCATTTTAACTTCTTTTGTTTCTTTACGAACTTTGACAATGTTAGATTTAACGTAATCTACTTCCTCAGATAATTCAACATCTAACTTGATATAGTCGGTGTATACAATACTTTCATTTTCTGCTGACGCTGGGTGAGTGCTGTGGACTAAGATGTATACTTTTTGGTTGTTGTTCAGCCATCTATCCAAGGCAGTAGTCACGTTTAAAATAGTTTTGGTTGAAGGTAATGAGTCTGTAAAATCTACAATATTATGCCAATCATTTATATCATTATTCCATACTCTACCAGTAGCCCCATAAGCCAAACCATTTCCATCATCACCTTGTCCGTATCCAGTCCATGAAACAGTGATTTTACGAAGTTTATCTTTTAACTCGGATAGTGATAAACCTAAGTGTGATAGGTCGAATTCGTATATTCTAACCATATATCTGCCTTGTACATCACAAATATTTGAATGTAAAATACCATCTTGTTTTGATGTATTATCATAGCTTGATTGCCCAACTTCTGATTCAAAATCACTAGGGATTCTTGATATTAAATCATCACTACTACTATTGTGTTGATAGCTTTTATGCGGAACCGTTACGTCATCCCCTACCGTTTTTCCAAGATAATTTAGTGTCTGTTTAGATTTTCGTCCTGGTGTCCAAGTTGGGTTAGGATTGATGCCTTTTTCTAGTTTAAAATTACGTGCTTCAAATTCTCCAATT
>NZ_JAVAMP010000046.1 GCF_030730905.1 Chengkuizengella axinellae
GGGCCATATTGTGGAATATCGGTCTTCAGTAAAACAGGGGATTAAAGAGCCCTAATCTATTAGTTATTATTTACTTCTGACAAACCTTTTCAGTATAATGAGATTGGTAAATTAGTGAATGGAAGTTTTATATTGTAAGAGACTTTCTAATTATATTACTAGGAAAAAGAGAGGGTAATTATGTTGAAGAAGCCGTTAGTAGTTATTTTATCATTAATGTTGTTACTTCCATCTACATCTGTATTTGCAGTTGGAGGCCAGCCGAGTGCTTGGTCGAAAGAAACGATTCAAAGAGGCATCGATTTAGGAATTGTACCTGAAAGATTGCAAGCTAATTATGCTGATCCAATTACGCGAGAGGAGTTTGCGGAGTTATTAGTTAACGTAGCTTTTAAAAAATTAGAATTGGTTGAAAGGTCACATGAATGGACAAAAGAGATGGTACTGGAAAAAGTGACGATTGATCAATCCTTTGAAGATACGGATTTAGATCACGTCAAGCTTGCCTATATTATTGGCAGTGTAAATGGTACATCAGATACGACCTTTTCACCAGATGCTTTTATCACACGTGAGCAAGCTGCACAAATGCTGATGAATACAATACATAAAGCAAGCATTGTTTCCTATGCAACAGAGGAAGAAATGGGTTATTGGGATTATGACCAGATAGGGGAATGGGCTATACCTGCAGTAAGTGCAGCCTATAATTTAGAATTAATGAAGGGGTCAAATGGTCAATTTATGCCACGTAAACATATTACGCGAGAGCAGGCGATAGTAACGATAATAAGAGTACTTGATCATGCCAAGTACATAACGTTGCAGCTAAGAGGGGATATCACTGCTTATGCTTGGTTTGATGATTTGACTTACAATGTCGGAAAAGACTATGTGAATGTATCTTATGAGGATGAGGGAGAGTTTAGCCTTTCTGATCAAGCACTAAGAGAAATGTGGTTTCAGTATAGTGATACTTATGATTCGGGAGTACGCTATGACCACGAAAAAGCAATCGTTATTTATGGTTTTCACAGCAATCTACTAAGTTTAACTTATACATGGATTTTAGATTCAGCGTTAAAAGGAGAAGGAGCAAAAGTAGATTATGGCTATATGACAGTCGAAACATTTACAGAAAATCATTTACTTGAATTTAAACTGAAAGACATTCCAGGGTATTTTAATGCGTTAGTTGGTCATGTGTACGGTTATCCTAAAGTAGAGGTTGATCCCAACCCAATAGACTAAACTTAATGGGTACAAGCTATCCCTTTTATAATGTAATGATCTTCAGCAA
>NZ_JAVAMP010000047.1 GCF_030730905.1 Chengkuizengella axinellae
ACCACAGCCACTAGAAATTGTAATTGAAGATGTACATTTAGAAGGGTTAACTAAACAAATACCTGATATCATACAGAAGCATAAAACAGATGTGGATGGAAATCTATTATATCTACTTCCCCAGGAGTCTTTAGAAGTAACTGAGGAGATCCCCAAAACCATTGAAACGACTGAAGCAACGGATAATCCAGTTATAGTAAAAACGTCATATCCTGTACCAATGCTAGATGAAAATGGGGTTCAAAAACAGTATGAACAGATGGTTAGAGGTGAAACAACAGAAGTCACAGACGAACCGATTATGGAACCTGTATTCGATGAAGAAAATGAGGTTTACAATGATGTTCAAAAGACAGATGAAGATGGAAACCCTCTGTATTGGGGGTTAATTGGAACTGGAAGAATGATTGATATATTCACCTCTGAAGAGGTAGATGAACAAAAGACGAATGATGATGGTGAATTGTTGTATTACAAAGAAATCACCGAACCTTTAATCACCTACGAGGATCAAGAACCTTTAGAGATTATACAAAATCATGATTCTTGGACTGAAGAACTTACACCAGCTCTTGAAGATATTGAGCAGACCAAAACAATCAAGTTTGAGGATCAACCATCTTTATTTACTTATGATGATATTATGAACGCACCAAAAGTACCACTTACAGCAGAGGAAGAGATTGAGTTATTGAAGTCTGAAAATGCAACATTGATATTAGATTCATTACAAAAAGAGAGTCAAATTGAAGCCCTAGAAAGTGAGAATGCGACACAGTTTCTTGATTCGTTAGAAAAAGAAAGTCAATTTGATTCTTTAGAAAATGAATTAGCAACACTCACGTTGTCTCTTGTGGAAGGAGGTGTTCTATAGTGGATTGGGTGAAAATCATTCAAAGGTATTATCCAAAATATTATTCAAAAGATAATGTAAAAGTCTTTGTTGAACGACAGAAGATCACAGCAGAAGAATATGAACAATTAGTTGGGGAGCCATACACAGTATAGGTTCTTTTTTTATTTCTAAAAATGGGGGTGGGGAAGTGGAAATTGACCTAATTCAATACTTTATTACTCAGGGACCGTTTGCGGTTCTTTTTGTGGTACTACTTATTTACGTGATGAAGAATAACAACAACCGAGAAAATAGACTATATGACACACTGGACGAATTAAGCAAAAGGTATGGTTCTCTTGATAAAAAATTAAATCGAATAGAAGGCAAAATC
>NZ_JAVAMP010000048.1 GCF_030730905.1 Chengkuizengella axinellae
TGGAAGTGCAGAAGCAAAAACAAGTGAAGCAGCAACGATAACGATCACAGTCAATCCAGTGAACACGAAGCCAGCAGCAGATAACCAAGCTGTGATAACAAATGAGGGTGAATCCATAGAGATTATCTTAACTGGAAGTGATGAAGAAACTGACTCATCTGATTTAATCTTTAACGTAGATGAAGCAAGTGTACAGAATGGCACGATCACAGTAGAAGGTTCAAAAGTCATCTATACTCCAGCAGATGGGTATAACGGAGAAGATAGCTTTACCTTTACCGTGACAGATTTAGGAGATGGAACAGCAGGAGCACAAACAAGTGAAACAGCGACGGTAACGATCACAGTCAATCCAGTGAACTCAAAACCACAAGCGAATAATCAAGCAGTAGATACGAATGAAGGAGAATCTGTAGAGATCACCCTTACTGGAAGTGATAATGAAACTGAGTCATCCAATTTAATTTTTAACGTAGATGAGGCTAGTGTACAGAACGGAACGATTAGAGTAGAAGGTTCGAAAGTCATCTACACTCCAGCAGATGGATATAACGGAGAAGATAGCTTTACCTTTACAGTCACAGACTTGGGAGATGGAACAGCAGAAGCACAAACAAGTGAAGCAGCGACGGTAACGATCACAGTCAATCCAGTGAATTCGAAACCAGCAGCAAATAATCAAGCTGTGGAAACGAATGAAGGAAAATCCATAGAAATCGTCCTTACTGGAAGCGATGATGAAACCAATTCATCCGATTTGATCTTTAACGTAGATGAAGGAAGTATTCGGAATGGAACGTTAGTGGTGGAAGGTTCCAAGGTTACGTATACCCCAGCAGAAGGATATAACGGCCCAGATAGCTTTACCTTTACCGTGACAGATTTAGGAGATGGAAGTGCAGAAGCCCAAACGAGTGAGTCAGCGACGGTAACAATCACAGTCAATCCAGTGAACATGAAGCCAGCAGCAGATGAACAAACTGTGGAAACAAATGAGGATGAAGCAGTAGAAATCATCCTAACTGGAAGCGATGAAGAAACTGAGTCATCCGACTTAATCTTTAATGTAGATGAAGACAGTATTCAGAACGGAACGATCACAGTAGAAGGTTCAAAAATCATCTACACTCCAGCAGAAGGATATAACGGAGAAGATAGCTTTAC
>NZ_JAVAMP010000005.1 GCF_030730905.1 Chengkuizengella axinellae
AACTCTATTAACTTCATCAGCTCTTTAAGAGCGACTTGATTAATATAACACATCTTGTATCTTCTTTGCAACATCTTTTTTTATTTAACTTATAAACGTTGTTCAGAAGCGACAAAAATAAATATAACAAATTTTCGTATGAATAGCAAGTAATATTTTTAATTTTTATTTTAACTTGTTTTTTATGACTTTATGTCAAAAAATATATCCATTCTAAATGAAAGAATGGATATTTTCAATTTGTACATAATTTATACGATTATTTATCTACTATCTACCAAAGTATATATCCTTCTGAACCTGGGACTTGATTATTCAACATATCCATCATCGGAATCGCATAAGCAGTTAAAATCAAGACAACAGATATTGTAATCCAGATTCCCCAACGCTCTAAAAATCTCGGTGTTTCCTCAGCACTCTCTGCAACCTCACCAATAGGATATTCAGTATATCCTTTTGGCAACCTAAATAGTTGAATCAAATTATATGCTAAAAGTAACGTACTAATAAAAAGAATAATTCCTCCAATAGCCATAACAACATGATAAGGCAACCAAGACAAGCTCTCTGGATGATCTCCGTAAGTTGTATAAGCAGTACGTCTAGGTGAACCAAATAAACCAACTGTATGCATTGCACCTGACATAAAGAACATTCCTACACACCATAATATGGTTTGTGTTATTCCCAATCGATGTATTTTTTTAGTTAACAACCGATTTGTAACAGCAGGAATCAACCAGTATGTAATACCAAAAAATGTTAATGCTACACTTGAAGCAACAGTTAGATGGAAATGTCCTGTCACCCATAACGTATTATGAACCACTGCATTCATCTGATTACTAGCATTAATCAGTCCACCTGCTCCTGCTGGTATAAAAATTAACATCCCCATGAATGGTGCAAAGAAGCGTACATCGTTCCATGGAAGGACTTTCACCCAACCAAACAACCCTTTTGCACCTTTTTCTCTACCGCTTAACTCAAATGATGCAAATATGGAAAAAGCAGTGATCAAACTTGGAATGACAACCATAAACGTTAATACGACCTGCAAATATTTCCAAAATGAATTGATACCAGGTTCCATTAATTGATGATGAAATCCTACTGGAATAGAAAATAATAAAATTAAAATAAAGGACAATCTTGCTAATGCATCACTAAAGATTTTTCCTCCAATAACCTTTGGAATCACTACATACCAGCAGATGTAAACTGGAAGCAGCCAGAAATAAACTAAAGGATGTCCAAAATACCAGAAAAGTGTTCGACTCAGCATCACGTTTATCGTTTCAACCCACCCGAAGGACCACGGAATAAATTGAAGAATGACAGTTGCTGCAACACCAATCGTAGCGATTTGCCACATTAGCATTGTTGTGACTGACATAAAAGCAAATAGTGGTGATAGTTTTCCTTTATTCATTTTTCTCCAGTGGTAGTATTGTTTAAAAACACCGAACCCACTAATCCAGCTTCCTACAATTAATAATACCAAAGCAATATAAAAGTATGGTGATGCTTGAAGTGGAGCATAAAAAGTATAAAGTACTGTTGCTTTGTTCAATAAAATCAAGATGGTTCCAAGAATTGTTCCAGCTAACATGAGCCAAAAACCGATCCAAGCCATGATTCTAACTGAATTCATCAGCTTTCCACCTAGCGTTTTTGACACACCAGAATATAAAAATCCAATAATGAAAAAGGTTGTGAACACAAGCCCTAACAACACTCCATGTGCTGTAAGCAGTTGATAATAACCTATTTCAGCAGGTAATGTAATGGCCCCACTTTTCACTAAACTTTGAAGAAGCCCTGCAATAGCACCGATAAAAAGTGCAATTAAAGCAAATATAATATGTGCTAACACCAACTTACTGTCTTTATGATCAAATACCTCTAATAAATCTGAATTTCTATTCACGTTTGTTTTCAACTGATTCACATCCTTCCTATAATTAGTTCACAACAATGGTTGTGCTCATAAATTCGTGAGCTGTTCCACAATACTCATTACAAATAATCAAATACTCCCCTGGCTCATCAAATTGATGAGAAACATGATTCACTTCTCCCGGTACAACCATCATATTTGCATTTGTTCCAGGGATCTCAAATCCATGTACTACGTCTGAACTAGTTACTTTAAAATGAACAGTAGAACCTGCAGGAACTTCTAATTTATCCGGACTATACCCAAAAGCATAAGCAACCATGACTGCTTCATATTCATTTTCTCCAATCTTTTTTAGTACAGGCTCATTAAATGGGGCTGTTTCAGATACCTTTGCAGGATCAAATGATTCTAGTTGATGGCTGTTGGGCGGTTCCATACCCATCACAAACGTAGACACTCCTAATACAATTAAAAATAAAAACAACATGGAAACACCAAATATAAGCCAAATTTTCTCTAATCGATGCAGTTGCATGTTCATATCCCCCTTTTCAAAATTTGATTAATTTCTAAATAAAAATATTAAAAATACAGATAACCAAGAAATCAAAATGAATGCACCAAGAAGCATCACTGAAACAAAGGTTCCTTTTAGAGAATGACCCTCTTGCTCTGTCTTTTTTGCAGTTTTGCTTGCACCCATTTTTTTAGTTTCAGGAGTAATGTTAGTCATCATTTGTACCTCCCTTCTCATAATTAAAATAGAAAGTTGCAATATCAGATCACTTTAAGGAGTCATAAAACACTCTCACGTGCAAAAAACCCCAATTGGAGTTTCTCATAGATGTAGGTAAAGCTACCCTAGTTTCTACAGTCCGTTATCTCCTCTTTGAAAAGGAACAAACTTAATAAAAACTCCTGTTGGAGACCAAAAAAGCCCTAGTTCGAGTAGATCTCGAAATAGAGCTGAAATGATTATTGAACAACTAGTGATCCGATCATATCATTGTGACCAGTACCACACATAATAGAACAAATATATTCAAATTCTCCAGTTTCACTTGCTACAAAAGTGATTGTTTCACCATCTTTGACTTCTACATCATATCCAGCCACTTCTAAAGCATGTAAACCCTGCGTATTTTCCAACGTGATTTTTACAGTGTCGCCTTTATTGACCTTAATTTCTTTTTGATCAAATTCAAAATTGCTCGCCTTAATCGTAAATTCTTTAACCTCACCAGTACTTGCTGCCGGTTCTTTAGAAGTTGCCTCTTCACCACAACCAGAAAGAACTAAAATTGAAGCAAAAACAAGACTTAACATTAGAAACCACTTTTTCATCGTGATCCACCCCCATATATATTTACACCTTGATTTTAGTAAAATAAATAGAAGAGTGTTGTGATATTTATCACACCCTATCGCGAAAAAATGAATAAAATGTAACAAATTTTACTAAATATTGGGTTTTTGTTTCACTGAATTATCAGTCAAACCCATAGTAAAAAGACTGTTCAATCGTCGAATATCGACTCATGAACAGTCCTAACCTTTTTACTATTTTCAATTTTATTATCTATAGAGAATTTTAACCCTCTCTTAAAAACATAAAATATAGTATAAACACAAAGAATAATACGTACATAATCCAGTGAACCTTACGTCCTTCACCTTTAAATACTTTTGTTAAAGGATAGAGAATAAAACCTAGAGCAATACCGGTCGCAATACTAAATGTTAAAGGCATCGCAATCACGGTAACAAATGCTGGAACAGCTTCTTCTATTTTCTCCCACTCAATTTTCCCTAAGCTTGAAGCCATAAGAACTCCAACCATGACTAAAGCAGGTGCCGTTACTGCTCCAACATCCGTAAATACACTTAATACAGGGAAAATAAATAGTGCTAGTCCAAAACAAACTGCGGTGATAACTGAAGCAAAACCAGTTCTACCACCTGCAGCAACACCAGATGAAGATTCAATATATGAAGTCGTCGTAGAAGTTCCTGCTACAGCTCCAGCCATTGTTGCAACAGAATCAGCAGCCAAAGCTCTTCCTGCTCTTGGAAGTTTGCCATTCTTCATAAGATTAGCTTGATTAGCTACTCCAACTAATGTACCAGCTGTATCAAAGAAATCTACAAATAAGAATGTGAAAATGACGATGATCATCGTGCCAGTATAAGTCTCTGCGCTTAAAAGTGGTTCGAATAATGCCCCGAATGCTTCAGGACTTGGAGGAGCTGAAACAATTCCCTCAGGTACGGAAACAACACCAAAGATCATTCCCACTATTGCTGTAACTAAAATTCCATAAAAAATAGCTCCTGTTAATTTCCTTGTCATTAATATAGCTGTAATCACGATTCCGAATAAACCCAACAAGGTTGCAGGGTCTTCAAAGGACCCAAGAGAAACCAACGTAGCTGGATTATCTACGATAATCCCTGCGTTTTTCAAACCAATAAAAGCAATAAATAAGCCAATACCTGCAGCAACAGCATATTTTAAACCTGATGGTATCGCATTAATAATCGCTTCCCTAATCCCTGTTATTGCTAATATTAAAAAGATAAAGCCTGAAATAAAAACACCTACTAAAGCTTGTTCCCAAGGAATGCCCATTCCAATAACTACTGAATAAGCAAAGAATGCATTAAGACCCATACCTGGCGCTAATGCAATTGGATATTTAGCTACTATACCCATCATCAATGTACCTATAATGGCGGCTATCGCTGTTGCCGTAAATACAGCACCTAGCTCCATCCCCGCTTCACCAAGAATTAAAGGATTCACCACTAAAATATATGCCATCGCCAAGAAAGTTGTAATCCCAGCTACTGTTTCACGTTTAAAGTTCGTACCATGTTTACTGAATTCAAAATATTTCGCAATACCTGTTTCATTTTTAGATCCCATCTAAAAAATTCCTCCCAAATAAAATGATGATTTAAAAAGCAAAAATCAATAAAACAATTCGAGTGAATGATCCGCTCCGTCAAACCTCCTTTAAGTAAAAAATACTTACAAAAGTGAAGAAAAGCATTAATTATCCAAACCCTGAGACAAGGTCCCTTTCCTTTTCAAGGACCCTAGTCAACCTATAGCCTAGTCTTCCAGGACTAGGATGTGAAAGGTAGGCTGTTCTTTCCAACACAACAAAAAAAACCTCTTGGTGTTCTCTTCTCTACCAAGGGGTTTGAAAAGATGAGCGTAAGATTTCAATACCACAGTAACAATCGAGACTAAAATGGTATTCATAAAACGCACATCAATTTTCGAAGTAAGATCATTTACGGTGACCTTGTAGAGACTCCTAGGCCAATTCCCAGGATTATACGAAATATATGGACTGAATCAGTCGTTTAAAATTACTTTTTCATTTTATGCCCAACGTCGAATTTTGTCAATAAAAAATCCGAACATATTTCACAACAGTGAAAAAAATGTTCGGATTTTAATATATTATTTCATTTACTCCCACTCAATTGTTGCAGGTGGTTTAGAAGTAATATCTAATACAATTCGATTGACATGATCTACTTCATTTACGATTCGAGTTGATATTTTCTCTAAAACATCATAAGGAATTCTCGCCCAATCCGCAGTCATACCATCGATTGAAGTCACAGCACGAATACCTACTGTATAAGAATAAGTACGAGCATCTCCCATAACACCAACACTTTTCATATTGGGAAGGGCAGTGAAATATTGCCAAATCTCACGATCCAAACCTGCTTTTTTGATTTCCTCACGTAAAATAGCATCTGATTCACGAACAATTGTTAGTTTATCATCTGTCACTTCACCAAGAACACGAATGGCTAATCCTGGCCCAGGGAAAGGTTGACGCCACACAATTTCATTAGGTAGACCACATTCTTCACCAACCTTACGCACTTCATCTTTAAACAAAGCACTAAGTGGTTCAATTAATTCAAATTTCATATCCTCTGGCAAGCCGCCCACATTATGATGAGATTTAATCGTTTGAGCTGTATCTGTACCACTTTCAACAATATCTGTATATAAAGTACCTTGAGCTAGAAAATCAAATTCACCGATATTTTTCGATTCATCATCAAAAACATAAATAAACTCATTTCCGATCAATTTACGTTTCATTTCCGGATCAGAAACACCTTTTAGTTTACCTAAGAATCGATCTTTAGCATCAATTTTGACTACATTCATATCAAATTTGCCGCTGAAGGTTTCCATTACACTTTCCGCTTCATCTTTTCGAAGCAGCCCGTGATCAATAAACATACAAGTCAATTGGTCACCGATCGCTTTATGTATAAGAATAGCAACAACTGATGAATCAACTCCACCACTAAGCGCACATAAAACTTTACGATCGCCAACTTTATTTCGAATTTCTTTAATCGTATCCTCTACAAACGACTCCATTGTCCAGTCCCCTGTACATTCACAAACATCAAACAAGAAATTCTTGATCATATCATTCCCATAAATCGAATGACGTACTTCAGGATGAAATTGTACCGCAAACACTTTTTTATCTGGATGGCTCATAGCAGCAACTGGAGCATGTTCAGTCCTTGCATCAACTACAAAACCTTCTGGTGGTTCAATAACGAGGTCACTGTGGCTCATCCAAACCTGTTGATTTTTATCCAACCCTTTTGTTAGTACACAATGTTCTTGAAAATCTACCATTGCTTTACCATATTCTCTACGTTCGGCACGTTCTACTTTCCCTTTTAACTGATGTGAAATTAATTGCATCCCATAACAAATACCCAAAATAGGAACGTTTAAATCATAAATAGCTTCATCAACTAAAGGTGAGTTTTCTTCATAAACACTAGACGGTCCACCTGAGAACACGATGCCTTTTGGATTTAGTTCACGTATTTTTTCTACAGACGTATTATAAGGCAATAACTCACTATATACTCCTAAATCACGAATTCTTCTAGCAATTAATTGGTTGTATTGACCCCCAAAATCTAATACGACGATCATTTCATGCGGTTTGCTCATGTTATCCTCCTAAGTTTTGATCTAATCTCTGCTGTTCTTGTCTAAATGAATACCAACAATTATATATAACGTGATTCTTAGTCGTCAATCACTTATTCATGATTTTGTTCCATAATTCGGTTAACTTCTTCCTGGATACCCATTGTTCTGTATTTTCGCTGTAACGTAAAGACTCATATATAGCCGCAAATTCATGCAAAGCTTTATTTTGTTCCTCTTTTGGCAATTTCAACGCTGCAACATACTCCCGAATTGATTGTCCTTGATTCATAGCACCAAAATAATGGAATATCTTAACCCAATATCTTTCATATCTTTTCAAAAGAATATCCCTTTTATTTCCCGAGAAATCAATTTTCCTCATTTTATACCATAGTGAAAGTTCGTTGCGCCAACTTAAGAATGAAATCATCAACAACCCGCCTACAAAAATCAATCCAGCAGCTAACCAAACTATATACGATTGCAACTCTCTGTTTGGTTCTGTTGAAGGAGAAGAGCTGAATTGGTATTCTGAAAAAGATTGATCTAAAGCCGTTGCAACCTGTTGATCCATATGTCCTGTAAATGATGGAGTAGGTTCAAATGGAATCCACCCAATTCCTTCGATAAATCCCTCAACCCAAGAATGTGCATCAGAGTTTCGAACAATATATTCCTTTAAACCCTCTTCATTAAGCTCATTACTTCGTAATTCTCCAGGGGCAAAACCTTTTACCCATCTTGCTGGAATGTCAATAGATCGCAACATAACCACCATAGATGTAGAAAAATGATCACAATAACCTAGTCTTTGCTCAAACAAGAAATGATCTACAAAATCTTCATTTTCTGCAGGTATCGCAGATTTTTGTAAATTGTATTCGTAATTCTCTTTTAAATATTGTTCAATCGCTAAAGCCGCTTTATAAGGATTACTCAATCCACTCGTTATTTCTTGACTAAGGCTTTTAACTCGGGACGGTAAAGTTTCAGGAAGCTGTAGATACATATTGAGTTCTTCATTGCTTAATTTGATCTGTTCATTTTTCAAAATTTTGCTCTGATCCATTAAAGACTCAACATTTGGCACATTCACTTCCATTTCATAAAATAATGTTTTATCATGCAAATTCTGAATGTTGTATTTCTCTGTATACCGATCAACCATAAGGGATTCATTAGAGAAAATAGTACCATCACTTGTCACAAGTCCTTTAAATTGGTTGATGCTGCCACCACTGAATAATATATTTCCAAGATTTTGATTTTCAATTAAAATCTTCTGATTTATCGTATCTGTTGGTATTGTTGCCTCGAATTCATATTCACTAGCTTGGACAGGAGCATTAACTGGTTGAATCCATCCATTTCCGTTATAATAACTTTTTGACTCTCCTCTCCAATAAGTCCTTTTCTCTGTTTCCCCTACAAAAACAACTTCATGATTCAGTTGAACTGAGCCACCTAATAAGCTATCATTACTGCCATATCCCGATAAAGATATATTTTCATCCCAATTATACTCTCCACTTATTTGTGCTGAAGAGGCCATTTCTTTAAAATAATCGTAGAACCCAGATAAGTTTAGTGCTTCTATTTCCTTTGTTTTATCTTTGGATAAAATCATACCTACAGATACGATAAAAACAATGATAGATATTACTGAAACAGTCCAAATCATCGTGCGTTTGTTTTGTTGTAATGGAGACGTGTTGATCGGTTGAAGTTTCATCTTTACATAGTGCAATAATGCTATAGATAATAGTCCTACAGTTAAACTTCTAATAATTCCGTTTGATGTATCCATCCCAAACACAAGCTGAAGAAAAAACAGATACATGATGGTTATGGTTACAAACCAGCCACTAATATGCTGTCTTGACATTAAGGATTGAATAATAGAAATAATGATGGACCAACCTAAAACAAACATGAAAACTCTACTTTCACTGCTCCATAAATACCATTTTCCATCCAATGTATTATTGATATCTTGCATCATGATTTTGAAAAACTGTTCATATGCTTGGTATTGAAAAACATCAGCAGAATAAAAAACATAAATAATTAAAAACCAGCAAATACATATTTTTATTATCCAATTTAGAATAAATGGAATTCGCAAATAATCAATTAGAATATACAATCCTAGTGAAACTGCAAAAGGATATACACCAAATGCATTTTTAAAATTTGATAACACTAATAGCGGGTAAATCCACTCCCAGCACAATATAAAAAGAATGACACAAATGAACCCGCTTGTAATCCAATCTCTAGAAAAGCTTACAGATTTGACACTAGGCTCCATATTTCAACCCACCTTGTTTAGCTTTTGAATTTGAAGTTTGTAATTTTACCAGCTGCAAATGACACCCTATTTCTTCTAAAGCTTTGATATATTTTCTTTGCTCAAAACTTAAAACTGCTCCACCATAAATGAAAACAATATTTATTTTTCGCATATGTTTACGTAAATACAAACATGTTTGCACAAACTGGTCATCTAAATGTGCAGTAATACACACATTCGCAACATCCTTTGGTATCTCTGCTATTTGATGACGAATCGTTTCATGAAAAGAAATATCACCATCTGGCATCACTGTTGATAAAAATTCATGCGTTTGTTGAGCGTTTTTAGTGGAACTGATGGACTCTTTATATCGTTTTTGATTATTACAAATAAACCCTAATCCATATTGTCTCTCTTTTCCATATTTAAGCAAACCTGCTGATATTTTCACTGCCATTTCAAAATAAAATGGATTCATATGAGATAAGTTCTGAGCAGCATCCAAATAAATCATCATTTTATGATCAATGGTATGCTCACGTTCTTTCGTCTTTAATGTGTTGGATTTTGCAGACATTTTCCAATGAATCCGATTCATAGGATCCCCGTGGCTATAATCGCGAATTCCCCCAAATTGAAGAGATTCATGGCTTTTTTGTGATTTTGTCTGTTGGCTGTCATCTGCATTGCTATGTATATTTCTCCATATATCGATGGATAGAGGATTTGGATAAACAGTAAACTGCAATCCAGCCTGAATAGTACCTTTTTTACGAACAAAACCAAACAAGTCTTTTACAACAACCTGCAGTCCCTCTGATTGATATTTACCTCTTTTGGCATCTAAAATACAATACCGATATTGAAATGTAGACTGAAAAAATGAAAAATACGTTTGTTTATGCCATTCATCCTCAATCACAATCCAAACAAAAGGAACCCATGTTTGTAGTTGAACCTTTACCTTCACTACGATGTCATCCCCAGAAATCCATTTTTCACTCGCTATTTTTCTTTGTGAAATCATCTTAGGTCTTGTCATTCGCACAATAAATAAATAAACGAGCAACAAGCTGAGACTATAACTTAAAAACCAAGCAGAATACCCACCTTTAAACCATGTATATACACCAGAACCTACCCACATTAGAAATACAAACATCACGCTTAAATTTTTCATCAATTTAACCTTTTTAGCCTAACGATACATATTTCAGAGTCGGTATCGGAAGCTCTTCTTTTATTTTTGTTAACACAGAAATTGTACTTAACCCAGTCATTTCTATGTTTTGTTTGAGTACTATTCGATGGGCAAATACGGGTAATATGAGTTCCTTAATATCATCTGGCACCACATAAGTTCTGCCTCTAATAAGCGCTAATGATTGTGCTGCTTTCATCAAATCAATGGATGCACGAGGACTGACTCCTAACTGTAGATGAGGATGATGACGTGTAGTCTTTGATATTTGGACAATATATTCTCTTAATGCAGCATCAACATGAATTTCTCTAGCTTTTTTTTGCAATTCTATTAATTCTTCTTTAAACAGCACTGCCTTTAAGCTTTTGATAGGATGCACTTTCTGGACTCTTTCCAGCATCGTAACTTCTTGAGTTTTGCTAGGATAACCTAATTGAATTCTTACCGAAAATCGGTCCATCTGTGCTTCTGGCAAAACGTATGTCCCTTCGTATTCGAAAGGATTTTGTGTTGCTAGAATCAAGAAAGGATTCGGCAATTTATATGTCATTCCATCTACCGTTAAACTACGCTCCGCCATGGCTTCAAGTAAAGCAGATTGCGTTTTGGCTGAGGTACGATTAATTTCATCAGCTAGCACGATATTAGACATCAGGGGTCCTGGGCGAAACTCAAAATCTCTAGTTTTCTGATTGTACATCGAAATGCCTGTAATATCCGTCGGCAGTAAATCTGGTGTAAATTGAATACGGTTAAACGAACAGTCTATCGATTTTGCTAGAGCTCGAACCAACATCGTTTTTCCTACACCTGGTATGTCTTCAATTAACACATGACCCTGACTAATAAAGGCAATAAGCACCTTTTCTACTGCTTCTCTTTTTCCTATGATGACTCTTTCTATATTTTGAATGACTTTTTCTATCATTTCTTGTGGCTGCTCATATAAAAACGAAGAAGAATCTCTTGTATTCATTTATAAACCTCCTATAACTCATTGTTTCTTTTTCTCTATCATTTCCATATTATTAATATTTTATAAGCCATTCATAGATCAGTTTTTATTTTCATAGAAATTAACCAAGAAATGAGGGTAATACAAAAACAAGCTTCTCCTTATTACAGAAGAAGCTTGTTTTTGAATAGTTTGTTAGTCTATAGCATTTTTTAAACAATGACGGTATGGTCTAGAGTTATGGGTACATTCCCCTTTTTATGTCCTTTTTCTACATATCTATGAGCTTCTGCAATTTGATCCATCTGATAGTATCTATCAATGACTGATTTTAACTTCCCTTCCTCAATCAGCTCTTTGAGAAAGAGCAGATCCTTCGTTTTTTCACTTGTCGATCTCAAACCAGTGAACGTAATCATAGCTTTTTTTCTGCCGATCTTTGAAGTCCATAACATTTGAAACATAATTGGAAATGTAAGCACAGTTGAAAGATACACACCTCTTTGATTTAATGAGCTTTTACAACGAGTAAATGAACTTTTTCCTACGGTGTCAAAAATAACATCGTAAGTCTTACCGTTTTTTGTAAAATCTTCTTTAGTATAATCTATGACCTTATCTGTCCCTAGAGATTTCACTAATTCTAAATTTTGGGTACTGCAAACGCCCGTGACCTCCGCTCCGTAATGTTTTGCAAGCTGTACTGCATAAGTACCTATTGATCCTGAAGCACCATTAACTAGCACTTTTTGCCCTCTCTGAATGTTTGCCGTTTCTCTTAAAAAAGGCAGAGCTGTTAATGCACCATCACAAACTGCGGCTGCTTCTCCAAAGTTCACATTGGTCGGCTTCATGGCTAATGCCTCTTTCTCTTGCAAACATATATACTCAGCATAAGCTCCAAACATAGTGGCAGCAAAGATATGATCACCTTTCTTAAATGATCTTACTTCCTTACCAACACTTTCGACTTCACCTGAAATCGCAAATCCTGAGATATCATTTTTGGGTTTCAATAGACCCGTGAATAATCTTGAAATAAAGGGTTCGCCCTTCCGAAAGGCACAATCCACTGGTGATACTACACTTGCGTATATTTTTACTAATACCTCATTGTCCTTGGGTGTAGGTTTTTCAACCTCTTTAATCTGAAGCACTTCGGGTGACCCGTATTTTGTACAAGTAATAGCTTTCATGAGTTTCCTCCTTTTATAAGCGATAATCAATGCATAAGAAAAACTGTCTGCTTATATTTACTTTGTGTCAATATTTATATACATATAGTAAAATAATTCATTCTTAATGTCAAATATTTTTTACATATAAATGATAAAAAATCCCTATTTAGAATAATAAATATCTCGCCAAATAAGACTGAATAGTAAATTTGTTTTAATTTCAAAACCTCCCCCTATAGTAAATCGTCTAATATAATAGAGATAGAAAAGGAGGACGTTTATTTGGAACAATTCGTTATGGAGATGCTTCAATCTTCAGATGAAGAAGGGTTGCTAGATGAAATCATGACTCGTTATGGTGATGATGTGTTACATCTCGTCTTCTCTTATGTACATAACCAAGCTGTAGCAGAAGATCTAACACAAGAAATTTTTGTAAAATGTTATAAGTCACTTTCTACATATAAACAAGGAGCCAAACTAAAAACATGGCTTTGGAGAATTGCCATTAACCATTGTAAGGATTACTTAAAAAGTTGGTACCACAGAAAGGTGATTTTAACAGAGAAAACAATGGATTTAAGTGAAATCTCCTCACAAAATATAGAGCAAACTATACTGAATAAGGAAGAGGAAGGTACCCTTGCCCATGCTGTTCTGAAGCTCCCATTAAAATATAGAGAAGTCACTTATCTTTATTACTTTGAAGAATTATCAATAAAAGAAATCGAGTCTATTCTAGGAGTAAAACAAAACACAATTAAAACTCGGCTCAAAAGAGCTAAGGAGTTATTAAAAAAAAAGTTGAAGGAGGAAAGTAATGGATAAGAAACTAAAAAACCTTCGACAATCTATGAAACAAACCGTGTTTAAAGAAATGAGTTTTTCAGAAAAGAAAAAATCAGCAGTTAAAAGAGAAATTAAACAAGAGAATGTATTTTTATCCATACTACAATTACTTATTGAAGAGAAGACAGGGGTAGAATTATTAGAGCGATTAAAAGCAAGAAATATCATGAAGTTTGATGAAAGTGAGGGTTTCTTATACACAACACTGCATCAGCTAGTGCAAAAGGGATATTTAACCTATAGATGGGATGAACATACTTTAAAATTTTATAAATTAAATAACAAAGGTCGAAAATGCTTAAAAAAACTTGAGAGCAATCAGAAATCAAAAACAGCTGTTCTGAAGGAAATTTTAGGAGGTCATCTTTCATAATGAATAAAAAAACATTCCTCAGTGCAGTCGTCCAACATATACGCTCAAAAGAAGCCAAAGAAAGTGTAAAAGCAGAACTAGAGCATCATATTCATGAATCATCAGATCGTTTGATCAAAAAAGGATATAGCAAAAACGAAGCAGAACACCTTGCTGTACAACAAATGGGGAACCCATCCTCTTTAGGGATTGAATTTAAAAAGTTATATAGGCCCAAAATTGAATGGCGACTAATATGTTTGTTTCTCATTGTACTAGGGCTTGGATATTTACCATTGATTATTCTTAAAGATGTGGATGTGGGATTCTCTCAAGATCTAAGCATCACTTCTCTAAAGAGATCAATTTACGTTTTAATGGGTATTCTAATCGCAATTATTCTATGCATATTCAATTATAGAAAATGGCAAAGATATGCCTGGTACTTTTTTGGGGTAGGTACGCTTATCCTAATCGTTGCAAACAGCGGAGATTTATTTGAATCATTTATTATTACAATAAATGGTAGACCGTTTTTTGACTTCATTGTCTTTACCGTGGATACAAGTATTGCACTTCCTTTTTTTCTTATCGCTTGGGCTTCGATTGTTAATAATTTAAAGGTAAAGTTTTGGAAACTATGTATGTTTATTTTCATTTCTACATTTTTGTACATGAATACTATAAATATTTCCTTGTTTATGATGTATTTATTTATGTTGTTACTAATGTATTTGAATAGCAACAGGACTCATAAAATTAAAATTGTTATGGTGTCTTTATGTTCTGGAGTTCTTGCATTTTTGACCATAAAAAATATGAAGTTCTACAATATAACTGATATTACTGATAGAATTATGGGGCTTTTACAACCAGAAAACGACCCTAATGGAGCAGGGTATACTTACATTCAAATTAAAATGCTCCTTAGTCAAACAACCTGGGGATTCCAACCTATCACTGATGAAATTTATTTCTCCATTCCTTGGCTCTATTCAGAACTAGTTCTCCTTTTTTTAACTTATACGTTTGGATGGGGCTTTGCCGTACTATTATTGGTTATATTAACTCTAATTATTGTGAACATTGCTTTCATCGCAACACAGGTTGCAGATCCGTTTGGGAAACAGCTCATCATTGGTGCAGCTACCATCTACGCCTTTCAACTATTTTACAATGTGGGAATGTCATTTGGGTTTTTACCGCTTGCGGGGATATCTTTGCCTTTTATTAGTTATGGAAATGCTCCTATTTTCATCAATGCCATCATGATTGGAATTGTGTTAAGTGTTTATCGTAGAAAAGATTTAGTTGCTAACATGGACAAAAAGTCTAATCCGAGTCTCTCGAGATAAATTCTTATGTAGTAAAGTAAACCTCTAATTGGCATGCTTAAAGGTGAAGTTATAAGGGGATAGTCATCAGTATAAGATGTGCTGATCAATGTTCACCTTATATTGAATTTTTCTACTTCGTGGAAAAAAACTTTTACAAAGTAAAAGGATAGACTAAAGCAATTATGCTTCGCCTATCCTTTTCATTTCCTTATATTCTGTTATTTTGTTCTGTCTTTACAGCTCTCTTACCGCTTCAAGCACTTTCTGCACATGCTCTTTCACTCTTACTTTACGCCACTCTTTTACTAACACACCATCTGAATTGATTAAAAAAGTTGAACGCTCTACACCCATATATTCTCTGCCATACATTTTTTTAAGAACCCAAACCCCGAACATTTCACAAACCTTTTTCTCTACATCTGATAATAGTAAAAAAGGAAGGTCGTGTTTTCCAATAAATTTGTCATGTGATTTTAAATCATCTGGGCTAATGCCAATCACTTCTGTATTCAGTTTTGTATAATCTCCATGAAAGTCTCTGAAATCACAAGATTCCGTTGTACATCCTGGTGTCATATCCTTAGGATAAAAATATATAACTACATTCTTCCCTCTAAAATCACTTAATGAAACATCTTGTCCATTAGAAGCCGGTAATGTAAAATCTGGAACCGCTTGTCCAACCGCTACTTCAGACATCTACTTCAACCCCTTTGTATTCAACATCAATTCCATTATACAAATTTGTCCACATAAAGCCAAATGATGATTATTCAAACAAAAAGACGTTATACTTCCTGTCTTATTGGTAAAATGACAGTAAACGATGTTCCCTTTTCAAACTCACTGTCCACCTTAATTTGTCCATGATGGATGGAAACAATTTTATGTGCAATGGAAAGTCCCAAACCATTACCGCCAAAAGATCTGGTTCTTGCTTTATCCGCTTTATAAAATCGTTCAAAGATATGATCCAGGTCCTCAGATTTTATCCCAATGCCAGTGTCTTTAAAAATAATTTTAATAACAGATTCATACTTATAAACAGATATGGTTATCTTTTTGTTTTCAGGTGTATATCTGATACTGTTTGTAAATAAATTGATCCAAACCTGCTCTAGCTGGAACTCATCCGCATGGATCATCACTTTTGGTAAGCTTAAATCAATTTTCAAATTTTTTTGAGACCATAAAGGTTCACTTTTCACTACAACTTGTCTAATTTGTTCATCTAAGCTGTACATTTTAGGGTGAAACGGATGCTGCTCAGAATCTAAAGAAGCAAGCTTTAATAAGTCTTCACTTAATTTCGAAAGTCGTTTGCTTTCATCCTCAATAATTTGCAAATACTTATGCCGATCTTCTTCTTTTACCAAGTTATCTTTTATTGCTCTAGTAAAACCTCGAATAGATGTTAATGGAGATTGAATTTCATGGGATACATTGCCTACGAACTCTTGCCTCATCGTTTCGAGTTTATGCAATTGCTGTGTCATGTGATTAAAGCTGTCCGTCAGATCACCAATTTCATCTTTTCTTCGATGTTTAATATGAACATCATAGTTCCCCTTTGCTAATTCCTTCGTAGCTTTTGTTAAACGACGAATCGGGATAACAAGATAAGTTGCTGAAATACTGAATAAAATACTACCAACAACAAGAACAGTAAATAATATAATTTGAAATAAATGTCTAAGTTGATTCCATTCTTCTGGAAAATCGGGAGAAATAAATAAAGCATATCTTTGATTATCCATTTCGAGAGGTAAACCAACGATACGTTCTGCTGGATCATCTGACCATTCATACAAATCTGAACTAAAAGTTTCTCCTTTTAATACCAGCTCAATATCTGTATTTTGAATGGTATAGTTTTTAAATTCGGATCCATACGAAATCACTTCATCTTGTTCATTAAAAAGATTTATACGATACGTAAACAAAGTTTTGTTATTAAAAAAAGATTCCAAACTCTCTTCTGGAGTGGTTTTGTACAACTCGATGAACTCTTCTCCGACCTCTATTAAAGTCTGATCCAGTTTCTCTTTATAATCTTTGAAGAAGGTATAATAACCTGCTAATATTCCAAGCATTAAACTGACCAAAACTGCGGCAATAAAAAGATAGGCATATCTAATGTAAATGGATTTCCTCATGAAACGACCTCTAAACGATAACCTAAACCTCTAATTGTTGAAATCTTGATCATATCCGTCTTTTCTTTCATTCTTTGACGTAGACGTTTTATATGTACATCTACAGTTCTATCATCACCTTGATAATCCAGACCCCAAATTTGTTCAATCAGCTGATCTCTGGTGAATATTTGATTCGGATAATTCGCGAGCTGAAATAACACTTCAAACTCTTTTAATGGCATGGTTAAGCTTTCACCTTTAATGAACACTTTTTTAGCTTTTGCATCCATTTCTATATCACCAATCTTTATAATTTGAGAATTCATCACATTATATCTTCTAAGCAGAGCCTTCACCCGTACAACGAGTTCCTTAGGATCAAAGGGTTTGACTAAATAATCATCGGTGCCAAGCTCGAATCCTTTTACTTTATCTTCTGTAGTACCTTTAGCCGTTACCATTAACACAGGAATTTCGTATAAATCACGAATTTCTTTACAAAGTTCCCATCCGTCAATACGAGGCATCATAATGTCAATAATAGCTAAGTTTATTTTTCCTTTTTCTAAAACATTCAACGCTTCTTTACCATCATTCGCTTCAAGAATCGTATATCCTTCATTGCTTAAATAAAGTGAAATAAGATGTCTAATACTTTCATCGTCATCAGCTACCAAGATATTTATCATGTTTTTGATCCTCCTTTCACTTTACATCATTCATATCTGTTGTATATTTTAACTATGAAATATGAACTAAGTATGAACTAAAAGAAGATAAAATAAAACCTCATATTCACTACTGATGATAAGGGTTCTGCGTAGTTACCTAAAGCTACCCCTTCTTTTTTTCTCGCATATTTCCTTTTTAACTAATATTGCACAATTTTGTACATTTTCATTGTATAATTTACAGTACAGGAAACCAAATACCGTTGGGAGAATTTAGTTATATAAGGAGGTGGGTTGATGATTGATGATACAACGATATCAGACCATCAGTTGGTGCTGAACGCACAGAACGATGATTTCGAAGCTTATCGCATGATTGTTATACGTTATTCCAACGCCCTTCTATCCGTGGCATATGGCGTGTTAGGAGACTTTCATGAAGCACAGGATGTGACACAAGAAGCTTTGGTGAAAGCTTATAATCGTCTGCATACATTAAATGACCCTTCTCAAGTAGGGAGTTGGTTACACTCCATTACATACAGAACTAGTTTAGACTTTATTAAAAAGAGAAAAACAACACTCCCTTACAGCGAAATAATGGACAGCGCCAGAGACGACGACATACATTTATGGTTAGATCAATACACCATGAAGGAGTCGATAAATAATGCCTTGCAAACTTTGGATGAAAACAATAAAACAGCTGTTGTCCTCTATTATTTAAGTGATTGGACGATGAAAGAAATAAGCGACTTCCTTAATTTGTCCGTTTCCGCAGTGGAGAGCCGCATACGTCGTGCAAAAGAAAAACTTAAACATTTCCTTTCTGAAGATTTTGATTCTTATTTCCTCCCACAT
Source organism: Chengkuizengella axinellae (assembly GCF_030730905.1). GTDB lineage: Bacteria > Bacillota > Bacilli > Paenibacillales > KCTC-33759 > Chengkuizengella > Chengkuizengella axinellae. The sequence goes on from NZ_JAVAMP010000005.1 coordinate 18,753, forward strand.
CGGCTTGGTCGTGATTTTGAACAAACGGTTTGTGAACAAATATTAAAAAAAATGGGACACTTTTATATCCCTGTAACAAATAAAATAAGAACAACAGATTGGTTTATTTCTCATTTTCATTTGAGAAGGAGCACACATGGCAATTTGCTTTTAGAATCTGACCATGAATTATATTTGCTTGAATGCAGCAAACATACTCCAACAAAAGTCCCAGTTCTGACATTTTCAGTTTCCAATATTGATGACTTGCAGTCTCAATTGTATAACAGTGGCGTCAGAACTGAACCAATACAGACAAGCGAACTATTTGGTAAGTCATTTGCATTTCATGATCCTGATGAAAACAAATTTCTTGCGGTGGAAAATAAATAAAAAACTTTTTTAACTTGCGACGGTTTTGGCGATATTCTATCGTCTATATATCGAAAAGAACGATAACTAGTGAAAGGTGGAAAAAACAATGGAAAAAAGAGATTCATTAAAACAAGAACAAGTGTTGCAAAAACCTATGCTTAAAAGAGTGCATTGCAACTACTTGCCAGTATCTAATCTAGAGGTTGCTACAAAGTGGTATCAAGAAATTTTTGGATTAAAAGCACGAAAGTGTGACCCTAAAGAAGGTTCTATCCTTATTTTAGGAGACGGACAATGGTTGTTTCTGCTAGAGTCCAATGAAAAAAGAACATCAAACTTTATTACCGATCAATGGGATGGTAAAGGGTATGAGATGTTCTCCTTAACATTCGAGGTCGAGAACATTGTAGAGCTTCATAAAAAATTGCGAGAAAATGAAGTCGATGTGGAACCATTGGTGGATCAAGGCAGCTGTGGGCTGCAATTCAAATTTAAGGATCCCGATGGAAATAAGTTTAACGTTTGGCAGGATCAAATTACAACATGAACAGCGAAAGGCTCTTTCCTTTAAGGGAAGAGCTTTTTTGTTTATTTGAATACCTCTTAGGAAACCTCAATTATCTCACAACTGCTTTACCACTATTTGTTATATGGTTCGCCGTATCACAATGTCAAAAAAAGAACCTTCAATCCAAGAATGGATCAAAGGTTCTACTTATATCAATAAATATTATATTAAATATTTATATAAGAATTAACTATAAACCAATTCTCTTTCACTTAAACAAAGCGCCTCCGCAGTAGAAGTATGAATTTCTTGGAATAAAGATGGGTTTTCAACAAGCGACACGCCATAAGAAGGAATCATTTCTTTTATTTTCGTTTCCCACTCTTTCATATGTTGTGGGAAGCATTTTTCCATTACTTCAAGCATCACATGAACAGCGGTAGATGCACCAGGAGAAGCGCCAAGCAATGCAGCTATCGAGCCATCAGAAGCACTAACAACTTCCGTTCCAAATTGAAGTGTTCCTTTACCTCCTGCCTCAGTATCTTTGATCACTTGCACACGTTGACCTGCAACCACTACTTCCCAATCCTCACTTTTGGCATTTGGAATAAACTCTCTTAATTCTTCCATTCGTTTTTCACTTGATAACATGAGTTGCTGAATAAGGTATTTCGTGAGTGCCATCTCTTTAGCACCTGCATACAACATTGTGAGTAAATTATCTGGTTTTATGGAACCAATCAAATCAAGATTCGAACCATTTTTAAGAAATTTTGGTGAAAAGCCTGCAAATGGCCCGAACAGCAATGATTTTTTATTGTCGATATATCTTGTGTCAAGATGCGGAACAGACATCGGAGGAGCACCAACCTTAGCTTTCCCGTATACTTTTCCATGATGCTGCTCTACAACCTCCGGATTATTGCAAACCAAGAACAGTCCACTTACTGGGAAACCACCAATATGTTTTGACTCAGGAATATTCGTTTTTTGTAGCAATGGAAGACTTCCGCCCCCTCCACCTATAAAGACGAATTTTGCAGTGTGACATTCTGTTTTACCATTTTCAACATCATGCACTTTCACTTCCCACAAACCGTCGCTAGTACGTTTAATATCCTTTACAGCATGTTTGTAGTTCATCTCGACGTTATTATCCTTTAAATGATCAAACAACATGCGAGTTAAAGCACCAAAGTTGACATCCGTTCCAGAATCGGTTTTTGTTGCAGCTATCGGTTCATTTAATGTACGCCCTTCCATGATAAGCGGAATCCATTCCTTCAGTTTTTCAGGGTCGTCAGAAAATTCCATCCCTTGAAACAGGGGATTATTGGATAGTGTTTTAAAATGATTTTTTAAAAAGGTTACATTTTTTTCTCCTTGTACTAAACTCATGTGAGGTACAGGTTTAATAAAGTCCTCTGGATTACGAATCAGATTGCTTTTTACAAGATAAGACCAAAATTGTCTTGAAAGCTGAAATTGTTCATTCACTTTTACCGCTTTGCTAATATCTATAGAGCCGTCGGATTTTTCAGATGTATAGTTAAGCTCACACAATGCAGAGTGTCCCGTACCCGCATTATTCCATTCTTTAGAGCTTTCTTCTCCTGCTTTTTCTAGTTTCTCAAACACTTTGATTTTCCATTCAGGTGCTAACTCTTTCAATAGTGACCCCAAAGTCGCACTCATGACCCCGGCTCCAATTAAGATAATGTCTGTTTTTTTCTGTATGCTGCTCATTATACCCATCCTTGCCCCCTCAAAAATTTGCAAAAAAAAGTAGGTGTTCCTGTTTAGATGTCATATAAAAAAATAAGAGCACCTAAGAACAGTTTATGTCTCAATGTTAACCGTATCTTAACCTATTAAACTATCCTATTAAACTAATTATAAATTAAGATATCTACTATATATTTAATAATTATAAACTATTTAAAGTATGTAAAAAAGTGAAAAGTACTTCCATAAAACCCAAAGAAATTACAAAAACCGAGATTATCTCTCAACCCATGTAAGTTTTATGACATATATTTCTCCTGCTAATGTATGGATCCCCTCTATTTTCGACAATACTTGTAATACAATTTTACATAAAAACAATGAAATTCTCCATACATTTTTCTTCATATTTATTCAAAATGTTTGTTATCTTAAAAAATTTAAGAATTTTTTCAACTCAAAAGTAAGTGTTTTCTCCTTACTTTCGGTTACTGAGTGACTAATTTTGCGGGCTTGGCAAAGGAAGGAGCGCTAGTAATACTCTACTCTCTCTTAAGTGAACTTAAAATTTGTATATCTTAGACATGAACTGCAAACTCTTATAAATTTATATTATTCTTGGTTTCCACCTCTTATTGTGACTTTTGCGGGTTGTGCAAGGCAAGTGGAAGGAATAAGAGTAACCACTAGTTCATCTACCTACTTTCATGCTTTTAATTTTGCGGGGTCCCCGAAAAGTAATCGGAATTAGCTTCAACGATTCTCTTCACTTTTTGGGGTAATTTTATGACCCGGCCCCTTTATATCTATTCACCCCAACATTCCAAACCACAAACCCAATGCTGAAAAACACGATACCCACAACAGGTGTTAACAACGCAAAACCTTGTGATATATCTTTATCCAAGAAAAATGACGCAGGGTACACTCCCACAAAAGCAAAGGGCAGTAACCAAGTCAGTGTAAATTTAATGACCTTATTGTAGATATCCACAGGATATCTTCCGTAGTTTTGAATGTTCCAAATCATCGGTGTGATGCCCGTTGGAGAATCCGAGAAAAAAGATAAAGATGTAATCGTTATGTATACCCCTGCATAAATCAACACAGACCCGATAACCATCAATACCAGCACAAACGGATCATACCAGACAAACCCAACATCAAGCTGAAGCCAAGCATACCCCATGATGATAAATCCTGTTATTGAACCAAATAAAGAAGCTGGGTCCATATTTTCTAAAACAAGCTGTACTAAATTATGAGCAGGTCTTGTTAAAATTCGGTCCATTTCCCCTTTCACAATATACCGTTCATTAAAGCTCCATAGATTTAAAAAACAAGTAAAAATGCCATAAGGAATCATAAAATAACCATATATAAATAACATCTCATAAATAGACCATCCACCTAAAGAACTTGTATGTAAAAACACCACTAAGATGAAGAATAAATTCGTAAGCTGGAATAATAAATCCGTCACGACCTCAATTAAAAAGTCAGCTCGATAGGTCATTCGTGTTTTCAAATACGTTTTAAAATAATCTGTAAAAATCGATGCATAATACATTTCCCTATCCTCCCTGCACTACTAATCGACGTCTTGCCATTTTCCAAATGACATAAATCGGAACACTTAACACTACAAACCAAATAACCTGAACTATAAATGCGTTATAAATCGCATCTCCAACAACTCTACCAGTAAACACAGAAGCAGGTAAATAAGTGATCGCTTGAAACGGAAGCCACTCTAAAATCCCTTGGGCCCATCCTGGGAAAAATGATATCGGAATAATTAAACCTGAAAAAAGATCCACAGCAATTCTTTTAAAACGCATCAAACCTTCGTTGTTTTCCACAAAAAACGCAAACATACCTGTTAATAAGTTGATTTGCGAGTTAATTAAAAAACTGAAAAAGATCATAACCATAAAGATTACCCAAACATCAAATTGTGTTGGAAGCTCTATCTGGAATAAAAGAGTTACAATCACCATGCCTGGCACTGAAAATAACAGAAGTCGAAATAATCCTTCACCCAAACCCTGCATCATTTTAAATATCAAGTAGGGGTATGGTTTTGTCAGCTGCACAGCAACACTTCCATCTTTGATTTCATTCGCAATTTCACGATCCAAATTATTAAAGTAAAACGCCCTAGCCATCCAAGAAACAGCAACATACGTTGTCATTTGCAAGACTGTAAATTCCCCTAATGTCTCATTGCTCCCAAATATCGCTTTCCATAAAAAATAATACGCACCAATATTAATCGCATAAATAATAATGCCGCTATAATAGTTTACTCTATAGGCCAGCATCATTAAAAAACGAATTCTAATCATATCTATGTATGCACTAAACATTGGAAACAACCACTTCCTTTGGTTTTTCCGCTGACCCTGATTTGTATATTTCTCTTACAATCTCATCTGTATTTGTTTCAAAGATTTTAATATCGCTGATATCGGTGAATCCTACGATGCGACTTAACACATCCGATACATTCACTTCATTTTGCGGAATCCATACCTTTGCAGTCATCTCATTTTCTTTTACCCATTTTACATTCAAACCTTTTGTAAGCTCATGCAATTGAGGTAATTTGTAGCTTTTCTGAAACTGAAAATGAACTTCCTTTCCCTTGCCCCAATTTTCCTTTAAATTCTGAAGTCCGCCATCATATATAATATGTCCTTGATCCAACATAATCACTCGTGAGCATAGCGCTTCAATATCCTGCAAATCATGTGTTGTTAATAAAATCGTCGTTTCATACTTCTGATTCATTTCCTTTAAAAATTCTCTAATCTCTGTTTTTACAACGATATCTAAACCAATTGTAGGTTCATCTAAAAATAAGATAGATGGATTATGCAACAAAGAAGCCGCTAATTCACAACGCATACGCTGTCCTAAACTTAATTTTCGAACAGGACGATTTAAAATTTCAGACAACTGCAAACGTTCAACGATTTCATTTAATCGCATTTTAAAATCATTTTCCGGTACACGGTACACTTTTTTTAATAGCTGAAAGGATTCTATTACACCGATATCCCACCATAATTGACTTCTCTGCCCAAACACAACACCTATGCTTCTAACAAACTTCTCTCTTTCCTTATATGGAACCATTCCGTTTACTTCGATGTTTCCAGAGGTCGGAACCAATATGCCAGTCAGCATTTTTATAGTAGTAGATTTTCCTGCACCATTTTCTCCAATATACCCGCAAATTTCACCTTTCGGAATTTGAAAAGTGATATCATCCACAGCGGCAACGTGATTGTACTGTCTTTTAAATAAATCTTGAAAGGCTCCTTTTAAACCTTCTCTATTTTTTTGTACTTTAAATACTTTACGAAGTTGATTCACTTGAATTACGGACATAACTACACTCCTATTTCTGGTATTTCTAGTACTAAACTTGATATTATGGTCATTTTCCATCATAATTTTACTTATATAACTTTTCTTTCATAGATACATTTCTATTTTAAAATGAAAGAAGGCTTACTTTTAATATCATACATGAAGCATTCTAAAAAGAATAGTTCAACACGAAAGGACAAAATATTAAAATGGTTACTAAAAAACCAAAGAAAAAAAGCAAAAAGCTATTATGGACATCTCTTATTATTTTCACCCCAATTTTAATTTTTATCGTTTATTATGTTAGTTCTCTTGTCAGTTTAGGACAGGATCTAAACAAAGATAAAGGAGAGTCAGCATTTGGAGATTTAGGTAATGATGAAAATGGCGACCCGATTTATTCACCACCTGAATGGGAAGGGAATGAACGCGTAAATATACTTCTACTAGGTGGGGATACAAGAGGACTTAGCGAAAATGAAGTCCCTAGATCCGATACAATGATGGTAATGTCGTTGGATCCTGAAACAAATCAAGCATTTCTTTTTTCAATTTTACGTGATTCATATGTAGATATCCCTGGTTACTGGGGGACCAAAATTAATGCAGCTCTAGTTTTTGGAGGTCCGAATCTAGCAATGGAAACAGTGAGTAATTTCACTGGACTACCTATTCAATATTATGTCTATGTTGATTTCGAAGGGTTTACAGAGCTTGTTGACGCCATCGGAGGAGTCGAGTTTTATGTTGAAAAAGATATGTATTATACAAGTAGAGCCGATGGACCAGAGTTTGATATCAACCTTAAAGAAGGTTTACAGCATTTAGATGGAAAGAAAGCTCTGCAATATGTACGATATCGTTATGATGTGCAGTCAGATTTTGGACGTACTGAAAGACAAAGAAACTTATTAAAAGCTGTAGCTGATGAAATGTTAACCTTCTCTAATCTAATTACCCTGCCGAATACTTTAGAGGAAATAGAGCCTTACATTGAAACCAATTTAACAGTCTCTGAGATGGTAAAGCTAGGATCATTAGCTTACAAACATAAAGACAATGGCTTTCAGTCTGAACAATTACCTCCTCCAGACTTAGTAAGGGATGAAATCATCGATAATATATCATATCTTACAGCAGATGAAATACAGATGAAGCAATATATCCAAGACTTATTTGAACAAGCCACTTTAGAGGATAAAGCAGAAGTTCCACAAGAAAATGAAGAAACAACAAATATAGAATCTAGTCAAGCAGGAAGTGAATGACAATGAACCGTGAACGTTCTGAACAACATTATAATGAAGCATTAGAACACATAGTCGGAGGGGTTAACAGCCCCTCCCGTTCTTTTAAAGCTGTTGGAGGCGGGGCTCCCGTTTTTATGGAAAAAGCTGAAGGTGCTTACTTCTGGGATGTAGACGGAAATAAATACATAGATTATTTGGCTGCTTATGGACCGATTATATTAGGTCATGCACATCCACATGTAACAAAAGCCATTACAAAAGCTGCTCAAAATGGAACACTATATGGCACACCTACTGAATTAGAAAATCAATTTGCAAAAAAACTAAAACAGGCCATCCCATCCATGGATAAGGTTCGTTTTGTAAACTCAGGTACCGAAGCTGTTATGACTACCATACGTGTTGCAAGAGCTTTTACTGGTCGAAGAAAAATCATTAAATTTGCTGGCTGTTATCATGGGCATTCTGATTTGGTCCTTGTTGCTGCAGGCTCTGGTCCATCTACATTAGGTATTCCTGATAGTGCAGGAATTACAACAAACATTGCAAGCGAGGTTATCACAGTACCTTTTAATGATATAGATGCACTGAAACAAGCTTTAGATCATTGGGGAGATGATGTAGCTGCTGTGATGATTGAACCTATAGTAGGAAATTTCGGTATGGTTACACCTGAGGTTGGATTTTTAGAAAAACTTTGTTTATATACAAGACAAGCTGGGGCACTTGTTATATATGATGAAGTCATCAGTGCCTTCCGTTTCCATTATGGAGCAGCTCAAAACTATAAGCTTTTCCCAGATCATAAAGCCATTGAGCCTGATTTAACTGCTTTAGGAAAAATTATAGGTGGTGGTCTACCTATTGGTGCTTATGGTGGAAAAAAAGAAGTTATGGATCAAGTTGCACCATTAGGACCCGCATATCAAGCTGGTACTATGGCTGGGAATCCAGCGTCTATATCAGCAGGTATTGCCTGCTTGGAAGTATTAGAAGAGCCTGGTACTTATCAACATTTATTCGATATGGCTGATACATTAACTGAGGGAATTAAAGAAGCCGCTGAGCATAACAACATTGCACTCACCGTTAATCAGATTGGTGGCGCATTCTCCACCCATTTTTGCAATCATGAAATAAAAAACTATGAAGATGCTCAAAATACGGATAGTGAATTGTTTTCACAATTTTTCAAACTCATGTTAAATGAAGGAATCAATTTAGCACCTTCTAAATATGAAGCTTGGTTTTTGACAACAGCACATCAATTAAAGGATATTCAAGAAACAATCCATGCGGTACGCGATACCTTTAGTAAGATGAAGCGATAAAACATTTTTATGCAGACAATAAATTAATACTCTCTTAACAAATGAACGATATAATTATAAAAAACGAATTATTGCAGTAATACCGCGAATAATAGTTCGTTTTTTATATATGTCAATTTTAAAAAAATACAATATGAGACTTCAATAGACACAAGGGTTCACAATTAAAACACACTCTGGGCAAGAGTATCTATTGTATCATTTGAAAATTCGTGATATCCTATATAATAATTTTGCATCTCACATAACGGAGTTAGATATTTATTTACTTCTTTGACTAAAAATAAAATACTTGTGTTTGATTTCTTTGTACGATTAAACTCAATGACCTCAACTCCCATCTCTTGCAGACAAACAAACATCACGTCACAACCTGTGCTGACAACGTCTGCACCAAAACGTCCTGTTTTGATCACACTGATGGTTCAGAGCGTCCTGTTCTGAAATAACAGCCATGTCCTTATGGCTCAGCAAATAACTACCATATCCATTTGGGCAGACTAACTTCATGTCACGTCCAGTAAAGGTTACAATAAGAAAATCCTCTATCGATGAACATTCGGAGATGTCGTCGAATCCTTCTTTAGCAGTAGATTTTCTTGTGGGTCGCATACATTACCCAAAATAAATTTTTACTATTTTTGGCAGGTCAATTCTATCTCCTATGTTCAACACCAGCTTAATCTGGCATTTTGGACATCAGGCATATGCATTGAGGTAGCCATTAGACACGTTTTGTACCTGAATAGATACTCATAAAAAGCAACAAATCTGTTTCCATAAATGAAACCAATTCAACATGGAAGCTCCCCTACAATGAATAATTATTATTATTTTTGCATTTATAATACCTATTCAGTTCATCAAAAGGTCTACTTTTCACTTGTGACAAAACTTATAACATAAATCATTGTCTTGATTATATTTAAGGAGGTGAAGGTCAGTTCATTGAACAACTGACCAAACTACATGAAAGAACTCATGATTAATGAGGGTAAATTCCAAAACCTATTGCAATCAGAGCATGATAGCTGTGGTATCATCTGTATTATTGAAAAAGATGGTAAACCATCTCGTGATAACATAAAGAAAACAATTGATGCTTTAGTGATGATGGAGCATCGTTCAGGTTTTATAGAAGGTGAAGGGGATGGATGTGGAATCTTGACTGATATCCCAAGAGCTTTATGGGAAAAGAGATTAGCAGACGCTAACTTAGATGGAAAATTAGCTTATGATCAACGTTTTATGATCGCTCACATTTTCCTTCCAAGAAAATTAGATATTTCCGTTGCAGAAATGCAGACACAGATTCGTGAAATGTTCAAAAATGCTGATGTAAATATTGTGCAAGAGCAGGAAAACGAAGTGAACAATGATGTATTAGGGAAATATGCATTAAATGATGAACCAACATTTTGGCAAGTAGCTGGTATTTGTGAGAAACAAGAAGCTAACATTAATGATCATTTATTCGAACTTCATATTGATATTGAAGATAAGTTCAATGTCCATGTTGCTTCCTTAAGCTCTACTACAGCCGCTTATAAAGTAATGGGAGCTGCAAGTATTCTTCCTAAATATTTTAATGATACACAGGATGAGTTGTTTGCTGCCCAAGTTACTATAGGACATAACCGTTATTCTACAAATACATTACCTAACTTTTTCCGTGTGCAGCCTTCAAGTATTTTAGGTCATAACGGGGAAATCAATACCGTTAAAAAAATGAGACATGAAGCTGAGATGGTGGGTGTTCCACTACTTGATGGCGGCAGTGATTCACAGGATATGAATCGTACTATTGAAACTTTCATTCATCGATTCGAATTAAGCTTATTTGAAGCGATGGAGCTTGTGTTCCCGCCTATTATAAATGAAATGAAACAGTTCAGAACAGAGCTGCAGGATTTATATGTATATTATCGTCAAATCTGGGGTCACTTTGCACAAGGTCCTGCTGGTATCGTATCCCGTTATGAAAATGAATGTATATTCAGCGTTGATGCGCTAGGACTTCGTCCATTATGGATGGTGGAAAGCGAATCTTCTTTATACTTCTCTTCTGAGCAGGGAATCATAACTGTTGGTGAAATGGTGAATGAACCAAAACCAATTTCTCCAGGCGAAAAAGTCGGAGTCAAATTAACAGAAAATGCTCCAATTGAAGTAGTTCCTTATAGCGAAATTCAAAACATCGTATTAGAACGTGCAAAAACTCGTGTTGATTTTGCCGGCATGAACAAACATCTTTCCTTTGCTTCAAGCGATTCAGAAGTAACGCTGAATGAGGATGTTGAAGCAACCGGTAATTTATATAGTGCATTTGGCTGGGATCGTGAAGGAATTCAAATGATCGAATCCATGTCCAAAACAGGTGCAGAGCCAATTCGTTCACTAGGTCATGATGGTCCTTTAGCTGCAATTCATTGGGAGAGACAAAACACTCCTGATTTTATTAAAGAAAGTGTTGCCGTTGTAACAAACCCAGCTATCGATAGAGATCGTGAAACAGAGCATTTTTCTACACGTGTAGTTATCGGTCCTCGTCCATCTATATATGGTGAAATCGATACCCGTTTACGCATTGAATTACCTTCACCGATGTTATTAGAAGGTTCACTTGGAACAGGAAGCTTTGAAGAGTTGAATCAATTAACACTTGAACAAATTCTTGCAGAGTTCCGTCATCATAGTGAAAATAATGTAGCTGTACTATCTCTAACTTATACTCGTGGTACTAAAATAAAAGATGCACTCGAAAAACTAGCCGAGGATGCAAAAAATGCAGTTCAAAACGGAGCTACTATTCTATTATTAGACGATTCAGAAGCTCATCAAAATGATCAGTTGTGGTTGGATCCTCATTTATCAGTTTCAAAAATTGATCTAGCTTTGAAATCAACAATACTAGATAACGGAGACAATCTACGTCGTCAAACAAGCATCATCTTACGCTCAGGTGCAGTTAGAAGTTTACATGACATTGCTGTTGCTGTTGGTTTAGGAGCAGATCTTATTTCGCCTTATATGATCTTTGCTACAGCTGCGGATAAACAAGACGCTCCAGCAGCTAAAAAAGTATATCTTGCTCTTAAAAAAGGTCTGGAAAAGGTTATTTCTACAATTGGTACACATGAATTACGTGGTTATACACGCTTCTTCTCCTCCATTGGTTTACATCCTGAGGTTGCAGAAGTTTTAGATATCGTCAATTATTTAGGAAGTGAAAAATCTGGAAGAAGCTTTGCAGACCTTGAGAAAGACGCTGAGGAACGTTATGAATCATATCAAGAAGAAAAAGCGAAGCCTGCTCGTAACTTCCACTTCTTCCAACGTATGTGGAAATCCTTGAATGAAGCTGCAGACGGTTCTGCTCCATATTCTGATTATGAAGAAAAACTATGTGAGCAAGAGAAGAAAAACCCTGTATCTATTCGTCACTTAGCTGATTTTGATTATGAAAAAGCAAATGAATCACATAAAGTTTTAGATCCATCTGAAGTAAATATCGGAATTGGAGATCATGATTATCCTATGTTAATCTCCTCCATGTCCTTTGGATCACAAAACGAAACAGCCTTCCGTGCGTATGCTGAAGCAGGAGAACGCCTTAACATGATTACAATGAACGGTGAAGGCGGAGAAATCAAGGATATGCTTGGCAAATACAAAAAAACACGTGGTGCACAAATCGCATCTGGCCGTTTTGGTGTCAATGTTGAACTTGTGAATGGTGTTGCTGTATTAGAGGTTAAAATTGGTCAAGGTGCGAAACCAGGTGAAGGTGGACATCTACCAGGACAAAAGGTGAATGATAAAATCGCAGAAGCACGTAATGCTACATTTGGCTCAGATTTAATTTCACCTTCAAACAACCATGATATTTACTCCATCGAGGATTTAGCACAAATTATATCTGAGCTGAAAGAAGCTAGTGGACGTAAATGTAAAATCAGCATCAAAGTACCTGTTGTTCCTAACATTGGTACTATCGCAGTCGGAATTGCTAAAGCTGGTGCAAACATTATAACTTTATCTGGATTCGACGGCGGTACAGGAGCAGCACGTGTTCACTCCTTGCAAAACGTTGGTTTACCTACAGAAATCGGTACTAAATTAGCTCATAATGCATTAATTGAAGCTGGTCTTAGAGATAAAGTAGAAATCTGGTCTGATGGAGGTATGAAGTCAGGTGCTGATGTTGTAAAAATGATCATGCTTGGTGCAAACCGTTGTGGTTTTGGTAGTATTGCAATGCAATCTATCGGTTGTACAACATGTCGAGGTTGTCACCTTGATACTTGTCATGTTGGGATCTCAACACAAATTGATTCTATTGAAGAAGCTGAAGAAAGAGGACTGCGTCGTTTCGTACCTCGTGTATATGATACAGCTGTAGATTCTCTTGTAAGACTTTTTGGTGGTATGGGTGAAGAAATTCGTCAGATCGTTGCTAAGCTTGGATTTAAAAATGCACAGGATTTAGTTGGGCGTTCTGATTTGTTAAAACAAGTAGGTTACACTGAAAAAATGGACTTATCTGACTTATTACGTCCTGCACCGATCCAATTTGTAGTACCGTCCATTGAAGCTAATATTTCTACTTCAGATATCGTTGGTGTTGCTGCTGGTGCTGAAGGGCAAGAATTCTTCCCAGATGCTGTATCCTTTGACACTCCGATTGAAAAAACATGGTCTGGTGTTGTAGCTGATGCAAGGATATTAGGTACACGTTACTCTAGTCATCGCGTTAGAGACCGTTATAACGGAAGTTATATTGATTTACCAAAAGTAAGCTTAAATATAACAGATGGTTCTGTACCAGGGATTGGTTTAGCTGCCTTTAATGCTAATGGCGTAAATATTACAGTCCAAGGTGGTTCAGAAGATGGTGTAGGAAAAATGTCTTACGGTGGAAAAGTTTCCATCTTAAAATCAAAAAGCAAATCTGGTCAGTTTATCAATGGTTCTGTAGGAAAATCTTTCTGTTACGGTGCACAAGGCGGATTGTTCATCGTTCAAGGAGATTCAGATTCTCGAGCTTGTATTCGATTGTCTGGAGCAGATGTAATCTTCGGTGGAGAAATTAAACAGCCTCTGCAAGATCATTTAGGTGCTATCTCTACTAGAGCTAATTTGAAAGGTTTTGCTTTTGAATATATGACAAATGGTCGTGCGGTTGTATTAGGAGATCCAGGAGCTTGGATCTGTGCGGGTATGACTGGTGGAGTGATCTATCAACGTTTACAACCTGAATTAGGATTAGACAAAGAAGCTATCCAGCGTCGTATCGCTACAGGTGCAAAAGTATTCATCAATCCTTTGACAGAAAAAAGCCATAACGATCTAAATGAATTATTAAACATTTACATCGAAGAATTAAACAACTCTGGTCAAACAGAAACAGCTGAAAAAATAAGTGCTTTGTTAGAAAATCTAGATGAGAACTTTGTAATGATCTCATCCGAGAACTTGCAAGAGCTTCAAGGTATTGTAACAGAATAAAATAATCATAAACATGAAAGTAACTCTAAATGCTAATGAAGACGATCAATTTGATCGTCTCTTTTTTTACTCTTAATCATTTAACAAAAAAGTTTTATTTCTTTACTTATTTTCATTTCAATTCCCCATGGATTCATGTAATATTGAAACTATACGTATTTGAAGTAAAGCAATGAAGGTTTTATCCTTTCTTTGATTTCACAATGAAAGGGTGTATTTAATAATCTATTAAATTCATTAAGGGAAACAATAATATGATGGATTGGAGAGTATAATGAAATTAAAATATGCAAATCGCCCAGAATGGAAACGGATTTCCAAAAACGAATTCAGTACATTTTATAAACAAGAACCACATTTTAAAGGTATGGTATCGTATTATAAAATAAATGAAGTTCATACACCATTATGGGTAGAACATAATCAGAAGAAAATCTGCATCGTTGATAATGGTTACACCTGGATGCAGCACTTCCCAACAGGGGCTAATTATACTCTAACAACAATGATCGATCCTGAAAATAAAATCGTCCAATGGTACATCGATATTTGTAAAGACCAAGGCATAACTGGCGAGGGTATACCTTGGTACAACGATTTATATCTGGACATCGTATTCTTGCCAAACTATGAAACGTTTATACTAGACGAAGATGAATTAATAGAAGCTCTAGACAGCGGTAAAATTACTTCAAATGAATATTCTTTGGCTTGGAAAACGACCAAGGAGATCATAAAGCAACAGCAAGAAGATTCTTTCTATTTACTAGACATATCTAAGAAACATTTGGAAGAACTTAAGAAGGAAATTGTGTATCGGTAACGGTAATACCCCATGACTTATCATTTAACCTCAAGCTTTTCATCAGGATCATAGCCTCCTAATTTTACATAGTTAGCTGCTATCTTCCACAGAAAAATAAATAACTTATTAGTTGAAGAACTGTTTGTATCTCCCCTCCCTTAACGATGAACGAGACTGACAACATGTAGAGAGTTATAAATAAAGTCTTGTTAAACATCGGCACAATCTCATCCACGGGCTGATCATTTGACTTTCTATCTGTGTTAGAGGCCTCTATTTCGTATATTTAAAACAATATCAATAATATATTCCCTTATTAATTGATCCAATTCGTTTTATTCGAATACTATAACTCAAATTGGATAATATAACTATTGGATCTCTTTTCATAAAGAGTGAAGTTTTCTTTCAGTTGGAATTACAACTACATAACTGAAAGTAGTTAAATATATAGGATGTATCCCCTTCTCAAGAAGAGGAGGATAACAGCATTAATTTGTAGGAGGTTAATATATGGATACCAAAAGTCTCACAATAAAAAAGGAAACAGGGTTTACAACAGTTCTTATTAATCATGGGGAAGTAAATCTGCTTACAAATGAACTAATACTTGAATTGCAGCAAGTCGTTGCTGAATTAAATAAAGACGAGCTCAATAGAGCAGTGATTTTCCGCTCAAGCAATCCACATTTCTTTAGTGCTCACTTGGATGTCACTGTGATTAATCGCAGAGAAGAAGGAATAACAGGAACGGCAAACTTTATGCAGCTCATTGATGACGTTAAGAACATGAACGCCATCACTTTTGCGATTGTTGATGGCGCAGCACGTGGTGGAGGAAATGAATTTGCTATGGCTTGTGATATTGTGTATGGAACAGAAAATGCTGTGTTTGCTCAACCAGAGATAAGCACGAATATTCCCCCAGGTGGTCAAGGTAGTGTTCAAGCAGCACGCAGGTTAGGTCGTACAAGAGCATTAGAATTTCTATTAACAAGTGCTGATATGGATGCCCCCACTGCTGAACGTTTTGGACTTATTACTCGACATGTTCCATCAGCTTCTTTGGAGCAAACCTTGCAGCAGATTGTAACACCTATAACATTTCTCGAGCAGCGTGATATAGATATGATGAAAGAAATTGTGGATTTAGCTATAAAAGATGAAAAAGCAGCCATAGAACTTGAAAAGAAAAGGTTCATAGAACGTTCTGGCGAAGATAAAACACAATATTTAATTGGGAAGGTATTAAAGCACGGAGCACAAACTTCAAGAGAAATTCATATTTCTGAATTATTGGCAGATGTTGCAGCAGACGTAATGCAGGATATGGCACAGATGAAACAATAAAAAATCAAAAATAAAAAAGGAAATTTTTGGCCTTATTCTTTCATTTTCACTTCATTTAAACAAAACGACTGAATAAGGCTATCTTTTCATACTCAACTCATAATTAAACTAACTTTTAAACGTTTAAAGCAATTATCCTCCATTACATCCTTAATATGGATCAACTACTTCCAAAGACTCTACATTCACCATATCAGCAATAAACTGATATATATTAGGTGGATTTTCAGCAAGTCGATGACATACATATAAAAACCACTCTAGACCGTAAAGCAAATAAACTCTTGTATTATATCCTTCCTCCTTACTCTGATTGATAAGATCTGGTCTAATCCCATCCAACATTTCTATTTCTACATTCGATTTTTGAGCATACCCTCTCTTTTTTATTTCATTCAATAGCTTCTCATCATGAGTCGCAATAGATATGGGGTGGTTTACATCCAAACATTCTTGTACGAACTGCAAATATCTATGATTTAATTCCTCTGACCGTTGAATCATGATTTCTGGCGATTCTTTATATGCCCCTTTCACTAGGCGGATTTTACCTGGAAAATGCAGCAATTCTCTTAAATCGTCAAGAGATCTTTTTAAGTTTACTTGAAGTGTAATGCCTACATTATTATATATGGAGGAGACTTGTTTATAAATATTTAAAATACTGTTTGTCTTTGCTGACTCCTCCATGCTGATCATTAAATAACATACATGTTGTTTTGCGACTCCCGCTAATTCATCCATATGTTTAAGAGCTAGGCTCTCGTCGACGGATAAACCTATATGCGATAAATCAAAAGAGATCTTAGAATCAATTCCATGACTTTGAATGTCTCCTATCAATTCAATCATCTCATTCTTCGCCTTTACACACTCTTCTTTCGTTGCAGTATTCTCCCCAATGTATTCCAATGAAACTGGATATCCTTTATCATTTAATGATCTAGCTCTCTGTATCCCGTCTTCTCTTGTTTCACCAGTAATAAAACGTTTCGCTGCCCTTTGAAAAACAGGATATAAGTCCTTTGAATTTTGAATATACTGTTTCATTCCATCATTCCTTGCAATCCTTTTTAATGCATTAGCTGCTACTATCTCTTCCGTGGATAACATCAAAACACCCTTTCTGTTTACATAACATGATTTCCTTTTCCATTTAAAAGTAACATGATAAACTGGTATGATGTAGAACCACTTTTCAAAGGGTTTTATAGTACCACCTGAATCTATTCATTTTTTAAGATAAGGGAGACTAAAAGTGACTATTACTATAAAAGATTCTACTCATAAATCAATTCATGCAAAAGAACTTATGAAGTTATATCAAAACGCAGGATGGTGGTCTGAAAGAAATGAACAGGATATTAACCTCGTTTTAAAATCGGCAATCTATGTTGGGGCGTGGCAAAATGATGAGCTAGTTGGTTTTGCAAGAGCCATAACAGATGGAAAATTTCGTGCATACATTGAAGATGTTGTCGTTCACACAGATATCCAGCGAGAAGGAATCGGTCTTAAGTTGATCAATGAATTAATGAACCAGCTTTCTCATATTGATATTGTTAGTTTGTTTAGTAGAGAAGATCTCATTTCTTTTTATGAGGAAAATGGATTCAAATCTAGCAAGTCACAAATCGTGATGCATGCAAAGTAACAGGAGGCGCAACCTATCATGTGGATACCTATAGATCGAACGCTGAATAAACCTTTAATTAGACAGATTTATGAACAAATTAGAATGCAAATTCTACAAGGAAGGTTAAAAGGTGGAGATAGACTGCCTTCAACAAGAGTGCTATCTTCAAACTTAAATGTATCTAGAAATGTAGTATTAGAAGCGTACGAACAGCTATATGCGGAAGGTTTTATTGAAAGCAAACAAGGTACAGGAACTTATGTAGCCGAGGGGACTTACTTAGAGCAAGAAGCAAAAAGTATTTCAAAAAATACCAATAGACGAAAACCAAACATGGAAGTTTTAGAAGATGATGTCATTGATTTCAAATCCGGGATTCCAGCATTAGATCTTTTTCCTAGAAAAAAATGGGGCCAAATTTCACGTGAAGTCTACTTAGAAGCTCCTGACTCTATTTTTGGCTATGGAAAACCTGAAGGTCGTTCTGAAATAAGAGATGTATTATGTGATTATTTATTAAAAACAAGAGGAGTACGTTGTACACCTGAGCAATTGGTCATTACAACAGGAGCCACTCAATCTTTTTCTCTAGTTACTCAATTATTGCTTTCTCATGGAGATGACGTTTGTATTGAGGATCCAATCACACATGAGCTTCACACTATTTTTGCAGCTACAGGGGCTAAGCTGTGCCCTATTCCAGTTGATCAGCATGGCATGCAAACAGAACTCATTCCTACAAATATAAATCCGGGTTTCATCTATGTTACTCCTTCTCATCAATTTCCGTTAGGTGGAATTTTACCCATTGATCGACGCATTCAACTTATTCAGTATGCTAGAAAACACAATTGTTTCATCGTAGAAGATGATTATGATAGTGAATATCGATTTGAAGGCTCACCTATCAGTTCCATACAAGGTTTAGATCCAGACAGAGTCATTTATATTGGAACCTTTAGTAAAATCCTCTCCCCTGCCCTTAGGATAGGTTATATCATTTTGCCTAACTCACTAATTGAACGTTGTAAAAATATAAAGTGGCTAACAGATCTTCACACCCCAACATTAGAGCAGCTGACGATCGCACGTTTTATTGATGAAGGATATTTAGAACGGCATATCAGAAAGATGAAAAAAACGTATAAAAAACGCAGAGACTATTTAAAAAAATGTTTAGACCGTCACTTCGGGACCAAAGTAAATGTATTGGGAGATTTCACAGGATTGCATCTTATTGCTGAATTTGACAAGATTTCTTTTTCTAACGAAATCGTTAAAACCATTTTGAAAGAGCATAAAGTTAAAATCTATCCAGTTGAACAACATGCCATTGAAAAAGGAAAACATTGCAACAAAATCATTTTAGGTTATGGAAATCTAGATGAAAGAACACTAGAAAAAGGGGTAAAAAGATTGAGAGATGGATTGATATTATCCATTAACTAAACCCTTAAGTAGGTGAATAAAACGATGAAAACTTCAAGGATGTTTTCCATTCTACTCTATTTATTAAAGAAAAATAAAGTTTCTGCAGAAGAATTAGCTCATGAATTTGAAGTTAGCAAAAGAACGATCTATAGAGATATGGATGCATTATCCGCGATTGGGGTTCCTATTATTTCTTATCTAGGAAAAAACGGTGGCTTCACATTAATTGATAACTATAAACTTGAAAAATTTACTTTCAGTGAAGAAGAAAAGGAGTTTTTATTAGAAGGTTTAACCTTAAAAAATGAATTATTTGATCAGCAGCAAATCTCTATATTACAAACAAAAATAGAGCTTTTAAAAGGAGAAAAAGAGGAACATAAGTCTAGTATTACAGTTTCTTCATCTACCTTGCACCGAGAAACGATAGAAAAAGAAACAAAAGCAAAGATTAAAAAAATACGCTCTATTATTGATGATGGGTATAAAATGAATATTGCTTACGTGTCACTATCAGGGAGTAATTCAAATCGAATTATTCAGCCATTAAAATTGAACTTTTTGAACGGCAGCTGGTATTTAGAGGCGCATTGTGAATTTAAAAAAGCATTAAGATTATTTAAATTAACTAGAATACGAAATATAGAAGTCATCCATAACACTACTAGAACGGACTATTCTGAAGACAATGATTACTCCACCAAACAGTCATCTAAACTCGAAAGCATTCAATTGCTTTTTTCAAAAAGCGAACTAGGTAAATTATACGATTTTTTTACAGAGGATGAAATAACTGATCTTGATGATGGTAGTTTAAAAGTAACTTTTGATTATGATACTTCTAAAAACCTATTGCCATTTCTATTGATGTTTGGAAGGAACGTAAAAATACTTTCTCCAATATGGCTTAAAACTCAATATATGAATGAAATAGAATTTATTTATAGAAAGCTGACAGACAGTTGTCATCATTAGAATGTTATCCTTTACATATTAAAAGCTAGTAGGAGGAAATATAAATGAATGCCAACGTAACTGAAAAAGTAATCTATGGAAAAGGAATTAGAACCAATAATCAAAATACAGACAAAATACTTAACCTATGGGCCGAGTTTAGTCATTTGAATGTAAAAGGCGATGTATATGGAGTGTATAGCAATTATGAGAGTGACTATACTGGTGATTATGATTTACGTGTTGGTACAGAAGAAAAATCAAATGATGTAAGCAGTGTCACTATTCCAGAAGATAACTACCATGTTGTAGAAGTAGATCATACCGATCCACAAGGCGTGTATAACGCTTGGGTAAATATTTGGAAGAGTGACATCCAAAGAGCTTACAAAACTGATTTTGAATATTATGCTAAGGATGGCTCAATAAAGATATATTTATCAGTTAAATAATCTAAAAGAATCCATTTTGAGTGAAAGATTGGTCAAAATGGATTTCTCTTTTGTAAGAGAATTAAGTTCTTATAAAAAAGCTAGATCATTTTTTACTCATGGTAATACAACACTCTTCGCACAATCCAGTAATGAAAAAACAAAGCGGAATTTAGATTATTCGTTGCAAGTTAAAAAAAGTCTCTGTATGATAAGGAATCGACTTTTTGAATCGATTTAGATCCATACATCATTTTCAGCAGTTAGTTCACCTCTATTTTCACCAGTATTAACGACACCTTTTGGTTCTACCAACATCACATGACATTCTTTTTCAGCATAAGGCTTATGCTCTACACCTTTCGGTATAACATACATTTCCCCTTTGGAGAGTTTTACCTCTCCATCACGAAATAAAATTTTCAATTCACCTTCCATTACAATAAACACCTCATCAGTGTCTTTATGACTATGCCATACAAACTCACCATAAAACTTGGCTAACTTAAACTGATAGTCATTCATTTCACTAATCACTTTAGGAGACCAGTGCTCGTTGAATTTAGATAATTTCTCACTTATATTAATAGCTCGTTCTTGATAATCCATATCATTCTCCTTTAAGATATAAATGTAAATTCTAGACTAAACTACAGATTTAGTTTCATTTGAATTACTAACATTTGAAGCATTATTGTTTTACCATAAAAATTGCTAAGCCACTTAAAATAAGAAAAATTCCTACACCTTGTTTAAATGAAATAACCTCATTTAATATAATATAAGCAAGAAAACAAGTACCAACAACCTCACCTAAAATGCCCATCGAAATAATTGACAACCCAAGTCCCCATTTTTTTGTCAATCGTGTCAATTCCTGTCTGCTTTTAACGCTCAACAATAAAAAAGGGAGTAATACAATTGTTGCAAACAACATTCTATAAAACGCTGAAACAGTTGCAGGTGCGTCTGCTAGTTTTACAAATATAGCGGACGTAGATAATGCAAATACTCCAAAAAATAAAAGCAGATAAGAAAATGATAACGACAAAGACGATCTCAAACTTGCTACCTCCTTTCTGTACATTATAATAAAAAAAGTTTATTATAATGTACATCTAGTATAATGCTTTCATACAGCTAAAAAAAGACATAATCCTTATGTTTAATATGTCAGCACAAAATTTGGATTTTAAACAATATAATAAAGGAGGACCACATGATTAATCATCGCCTTGGTCATACGGTTTTAAGCTATAGGAAGAAAAACGGTATGACTATTCGTGAATTCGCCGATTATGCAGGGATTAGTACTTCACTTATTAGTCAAATTGAAAGAGGACATGCCAATCCTTCTTTAAGTGTATTAGAACTGATTGCACAAGCATTAAATGTTCCTCTTTTCACCCTTTTTATTAACAGTATTGATACAGACTCTCTAATTTCAAGAAAGGAAGATCGTAAGAAGGTTTACCGAGAAGATAACTCTCACGTCGTTTACGATGTGTTAACCCCAGATTTTATGAAAGCTCATATTCAACTATTAATGATGGATTTAAATGCCAATAAAAATACAACAGAGAGCTACTACTCACACAAAAACCAAGAAGAAATTGCTGTTGTAATGAGTGGACAGCTCTATGTTGAATTAGAAGGAATAGAATATTTATTAAATGAGGGAGATGTGGTACGTATACCTCCAAACCTTCATCACCGATTCTTGAATAAAAGTAATAAACCTTGTCATGTTCTATTCATACTCACACCTGCACTCATTTAAAAACCTTTTCTCAACCATCTGTATATTTCAGACGTTATTAGTCTCTTGTTCTAATATAAAAATCACTTAAAAAAATGCTGTATATTGAGTGGATTTGTCATTTATTTCACTCGTTTTATATAACTAATATAAGTTTATATGTAAAAAATGTAACTAACATCATCCCATTGAAGGAAATATCCTGCAACTTTATATTGAGTCATGTTTCTAAATTATTGTTGATCAAAATGACTGAGAATGATATATAAAGACGCTTCTCTTATTATAGAAATGCAGCTCTATAATAACGAATAGCTATTATTTTGAAACATCTTATACTCATCTTACGTAAAGGTTATTACAAAGGATAAATTTGCCAAGTTGGAATGAGGGGTTAATTTGGAATTACTAAATGTTTCAATCAATCAAGCAAACTATAATGATAAACCAAATGTAATTGAAGACATTCTATTTTCTATTAATGAAGGGGAATTGGTAGGATTAATTGGACCAAATGGGGCTGGAAAAAGTACAACGATAAAATGCATCCTTGGTTTAATAAAAAGTTATGAAGGAGAAGTTCAATTTGTAGGTCCAGATAAGAATTACAGTTATATTCCTGAACACCCAATCTATTATGAAAACTGGACTTTATGGGAGCATTTAGAGTTGGCTTCTGCTGCTTATGACATACCACAAGGAAAGTTTGTTACAAAAGCAAAGCAATTAATTCAACAATTTCAGATGAAGGAAGTAATCCATCATTACCCATCTAGCTTTTCCAAGGGAATGCAGCAAAAAATGATGCTGATTATCGGGTTATTAAATTCTCCAGATGTATATATCGTAGACGAGCCTTTCATTGGGTTAGATCCAATTGCTACTCAAACTTTTTTAGAGTATTTGGAAAAAGA
Source organism: Chengkuizengella axinellae (assembly GCF_030730905.1). Taxonomy (GTDB): domain Bacteria; phylum Bacillota; class Bacilli; order Paenibacillales; family KCTC-33759; genus Chengkuizengella; species Chengkuizengella axinellae. Next base: position 42,090 of record NZ_JAVAMP010000005.1, read on the forward strand.
GAGAAATAGAGGGGCAGGAATATTAATGTCTACACATGTATTGGATACGGCTGAAAAAATATGTGACCGATTTATTTGTATGAATCAAGGGAAAATGGTTGCAAAAGGAAATCTACAAGAATTAAGGAACCAAAGTGACATGTCAGCTGAAGCAAGTTTATTTGAGTTGTTTTTGAAAAATACAAAGGTTGAGGATAATTGAACTATGTTGTCACCTAATAAATTATTTGTGAAAAGACTAATTTTTGAATTTAAATTTCAATGGAATGTATTTAAATTAGTAGTGGATTGGATTGTAGCGGTTTATATTATTTTACCACTATTGATTTTTATAGGATATCAACATGTTTCCTGTTGGTCAAAGATTCCTTTTTGGTTAGAAAACATCCACCTTTTATTATTTCTAGTTATCACATATATTTTGTTTTTAGCATCTGGGAGACTTCGAACTTTTTTAGAAGACGGGGATCAGTTATTTTTAATTCAATATCATAACTGGGTAAATACGATTAGGACACGGGGAATTGTGTACTCTGTTATATATCATTTTATAAATACTTTATTTGTTTATGCTTTTTTAAGCCCATTGTTCATACATCATTATGATTTCAATGGAATTCAACTTGCTATTTTATTTCTTTTCAGTGTACTTACGAAACTTCTAATCATCACTTCTAAAGATTTGTTATTTTTTCAATTTAAAAAATGGAAACATTTCATAGTTTCAAGTTTGTTATTTGTTTTGGGAGGACTAGGTTACGTTTTAATCATCCATAAATTAATGAACTACATGTGGATTTTCATCCCTTTTTATTCATGACTATACTCATACTCATGATAAAAAGATTACATAAAGAAGGAAGTTTTTTAGATGAGGTCTTTTTAGAACAAGAGGCAAAAATGAAGTTCATATCTATGGTTTTAAAAGATCACGTTAAAAAAAGATGGTTAAAGTGGCTGCCAAGAATTAAACCTATTCTTTTTAAACAATCTCAACAATTATTTAAAAAAAGAACTCCTGTAAATATATTAGTGGAATCTAATATCAAAGCTTTTGTTCGTGATTCTCAGATGATTTTATCCCTTTTACAATACACTTTTTTATGCATTAATGTACTAATTATTACTCCTTATTTCATGAAATGGATTGTTTGGATCGTTATGATTCTATTCTTAGCAGTATGGATAAAAAATACTTTACATATAAAAAATAATTCTTTTATTGAATTTCTAAGTTGGAGGGATGATCTACCTTTTCATGAAGTATTAAGGAAAACCATTTTTATTTTAATTACTCCATGGTATTTATTGATGAGCTTAATCTTTGGATTAATTTTATGTTCGTGGTGGAGTATTCCTGTAATACTAGCAAGTTTTTTCATTTGTTATGTTATATCATCTGTTTTATATTTTTCAAGATGATTGGAAAAAGAGAACATTTAACTCTATGAAGTCATTATTGTTTATTTTTCCACTTCAAAATATAAAACATCATTATTCATATCAAAATAAAAATTTCCAATATAATTTGAAGACTTAATATAACTATTAAACTCCTCGCTAAAAAACCACCCTGTTTCATATATCTGTTCGTATTTTGAAATAAAGGAAGGATTGAAAGTATGCACCTCCTCCCATTCATACAAAGTTGTAATACTTTCTACTGAATGATTTTCAAGGTACACATAGCCTTTCATCCAATAAGAAGTTGGTCCAAAATCCCTTTCTTCAATTGTATCCGCTATCCAATATGTTTTTTCAACATTGTCTAATCTTGGAAACCTATCAACGATCGGCTGTATTTCTGTTCTAAATTGCGGTGTATTATCTGAGTCGATAGAAAGAAAAGAGTCCCAAGCAACAAAAGCTAAAAATATTAATATAAATAGAGATGAAATAATTAAAACTTTTCTAAAGTTCACTGTTGCAACACCTCCTATACTCATTTATACCTTAATTCACTAATGACTTTTATTTGTTTTTGATTATACATCATCCACTATGTATAATTTGAGTAAATTTTCTACTAGTAGGTAATGCTATATAAGAAAAATAAGGTTGTCCAATTCAAGTTTACAATAGTAGATACAGCGTTTAAGGAGAGTTATGATAATGATCAGTGACAAACTACTTCAAGGATTAATTGAGCAAATGAATTTTGAATTTTATTCTGCGCATGCTTACATGGCAATGGGTGCTTATTGTTCATCAGAAAGCTTGGATGGTTTTGCTAATTTCTTTTTAGTACAAGCAGAGGAAGAACGTTTTCATGCAATGAAGTTTTATCATTTTATTAATGCATTAGGTGAGCGTGCATCGATTAGTGGATTTGAAAACCCAAATAATGATTTTTCATCCATCTTAGATGCTTATGAAAAAGCACTTGAACATGAAAAAGAAGTAACAAAACGTATTTACCATTTATCAGACATAGCTCTAGATGAACGCGAACATGCAACCATTCACTTTTTAAAATGGTTTATTGAGGAGCAGGTTGAGGAAGAAGAATTATTTAATACGATTATCCAAAAGTTAAAATTGATTAAAAATGATAGTAACGCGATGTTTATGTTGGATCATGAATTTGCTGAGCGTTCCTTCACACCAGAAGATTAGATTATGGTTTGTTTGTAAAACATAGACTTAGATAATCCCCATTTTTGAACCTAAATATATAGATCAACAATGGGGAATCTTATAATATAAATGAAATGAATAAAACCTTTTAATAATTCCTTTATGCACCACTTCATATTAAATCTAAACCCTTCTCTACTAGTAGTTTTATTTGTTCCCATAATACAGCATCCCTTTCCATGTAAAGTCCACATTGTTCTATCTACTCATTTACTTCTTCACTATTATTGATGTTTTCTATCCCAATAATTACCACAAATAAGTTATTCCCTATCCTCACTCACCAAAAAAAATTCTTTTATTTTTTCTTGACTTCTAATCAAATCCATTTTATACTATGTTCAACAGATTAAATGTTTAACTATTTCGACATTCGAAAATGGAGAAGATAAAAATGACTTCAAATGAAACGAAAACTCAACTTATAACAGCAGTTCATGAACAATTGCAGGATTGTACAGAGGTTTTTCTAGCACTGGCAGACCCTGTTCGTCAAGAAATCATTATGGTGTTAACAAAATATGATACGTTGAACGTCACCCAAATTGTAGAGCAGTTTTCATTATCCCGTCCAACGATCTCACATCATTTAAAAATATTGAGGCAAGCAGGATTAGTCTCAACTCAAAAGGTAGCAACAGAAATCTTTTATACTTTACAAATTCAAGATGCTTTGAAAAATCTGAAAAAATTAGTCGATATATCCGAAGAGATCGAGGATTCGAAGCAAATCTGTGAATAGATTTTCTCCTTTGGGGCAATATAGCCTCAATATTTTTTAATCTAAATGTCGAAAAGTTTAATCATTTAAAAGTATAAACGTTTATACTGAATTAAATTTGGAGGTTATATTATGAAAACAGTTTTAATTACAGGTGCTTCAAGCGGTATAGGTGAGCAGTTCGCTCATATATTTGCAAGTAAAAAATATCGTGTTGTTTTAACTGCGCGAAATGAGAAAAAATTGAACGCTCTATCAAAACAATTATTACAAAAATATCAAATAAACACACTGGTGATCCCTTTGGATCTCGGGACACCAAATGGTCCAAAGGAACTTTATGATGAAATTCAAAAACAAGGGATTGAAATAGATGTTCTAGTTAATAATGCTGGGTTTGGATCTTTTGGATATGTACACGAGCAGGATATCTCTGAACAACTGAATCTTATTCAACTAAACATAGCTTCATTAACACATTTAACGATGTTATTCCTTCCTGATTTTGTTAATAAAGAGCGTGGAAAAATTTTAAATGTTGCCTCCACTACATCATTTTATCCAGTTCCATTAATGACTGTTTATAGTGCTTCAAAAGCTTTTGTGCTTTCGTTCAGTGAATCCTTATCTACTGAATTAAAAGGTACAGGAGTGACAGTGACCGCTTTATGCCCAGGTAACACTGTTACAGGATTCCATGAAAGATCAAAAACAGAAAATCTAAAAGCGATTAATAACAGTACCATGAATGCCTCAATGGATGCTAAAAAAGTGGCCTACATTGGATATGAAGCACTTATGAAGGGAAAATCTCATGTGGTACCTGGATTACACAATTGGACCATGACTAAATTACCTCGGATTTTACCTAGAGATACAGTTACAAAAGTAACAAAGAAGGTGCTTGAACAAACATAATAATCATATCAATTACATAAACCCACATTCTATGGAAAATAAAAGAATCCATTTTGAAAGAAAGGTTGATCAAAATGGATTCTAAAACATTGTTGTCGACTAGTGAATTATTCTTTGATTTTTCTACACAGTATTTAAATGATAGGATTATACTCACCATCGAAATGAAATTCATATTCATTATCAATTCGAATATAGCCTAGAATGTTGCGTTCCCTACATCTACTAAAAACGCTTGAATAGTTTTCATTATCTTTGTTCCCTTCTGCGACAAGAATTTCTTGGTCTTCGTAATCAAGAACAATTCCAATATGGTCGTGAGAATTATTGGATAAAAGTTTTTCATAAATAACTATGTCGCCTCGTTGTGGTCTAAAGTTCTGGTCATCATAATAAAAAAATCCAGTTTCGGGTAGTTGAGCCCACTTAAGTATAGCACCTACACCAGCTAGTCGATACTTAGCGTTTGGATAAATTGTCGGCAGCAAAATTCCTGCCTGCATACAGCAATGATATACGAATGCCGCACACCAATTCTCTTTGAGTACTTTATATATATCGAGATCAGGCCAATAATGGCAAATTTCCCTATACAGTTTATCTTCTGGAATTCCAATAATGTTTTGACTTGCTAGTTCTTCTGAAATGTCGGCTAACAAATTTCGTTTATCTTTTCTGTTTGTTGTATTATTTTCATTATGATTGGTTGGAACTACTTCTTCAAATTGGCCCTTTGAAATGGATAATTCGTCAAATACATTATGAATTCTTTGAACATCCATATGGGATACGGTGTGATCCAAGTTATGAAAGAAATTATTGAGCATAATAGCATCTTTGATTAATTCGTCGTATGAACCATGTACTTTCCCACGCTGATTCTAGTAGAATATTGCGTGAAGTATAGTGAGTTGTTCATCCTTAGAAAAAATATTTAAATCTCTTATGATAGGTCTAACGGTTTCAGCACTATTAATACCGGGAAAATAACTGATACCAGTTTTATAGAAATAATAGTTGTGAAGCAAACCTGTGATAGCCGCAATTTCTGTCTCTAATCCTCTCTTCATTGCAAGCATCGAAGCGAAAGATGATACTCCATTAAGTTGAGCATAAGCTTCTTGTCTATTAACTAAGCTATCCAAATTCAGTATTTCATTAACAAGTACACGAATACTTTCAAGTCTGTTTTTTGAGCTATTCACAGATTATCCCACTTCCTATTCCACTTTATTTCCTTGACCAAACTTGACCTTTAGTTTAGGAACATTTTTTTTCAATCTCACATTAATTTTTAATATAACATCCATTTTTGTTTTGCCTAATAGCACTTTAATGGCTATCTGGAAGGAGTCCTCTGCATTCGTATAATTACATTCAAACAATTATAGATCTATTCAATTAAAAGCGAAGAACATGCCTTTTTTCTAACGATACATTTGATGCAATTATTAGTATTGGTTCTTTTGGAATGACAGGTGATGAAAAAACTCAGAATCTTTTTCTAATACATAAGCTTTGATAGTTCTAAAAAGCATCCTTCTTGAAGAAGCGCGCCATCTTGTGGAATAATGAATAACTTATTAAATTTCTCGACTGTATTTTAGAGGTATTAAGGAACCAATTTTAACTTTAACTAACTCTTCATTCAGATTTATAATTACAAAACAATCTGGTGAATAGTCAGAGATTAACTCCCTGCACATTCCACACGGACTTACTATTTTAAGTTCCCTATTCACTTCATCAGAATATGGATGTCTAACAGCCACAATTGTATCAAATTGTTTCTCTCCATTAGAAATAAGCGTTCCAATTGCAATCGCTTCAGCACAAACAGTAACTCTTCCAACATAAGCTTCTATATGTACGGCAGATACAACATTCCCAGAACTAGTGCGTAATGATGCTCCAACATGATGTTTATCATCCTCATAAAGCTCGATTATCTTCTTTTTAGCTTCATCTATTAATTTAAAATCTTCTTTGGTTAGTGAATATATTTCCATAGCAAATTTCTCTCCTAGGTATTAATTAGATTTTAAAATTCAATAAATACGAGTATGATATTATGTTATTTAAACAAAAATGACTGACCGTTAAGATACTTACTGCAATATTCTCTTACAAACATTGGAACAGATTCAGATATCCACTCAAACTCCTTGGGGTTTGATGAATGTGTCCCATACCCCCTTATGACTTGCCATAAGAATAAGGATTCAAGATTCCTCTGATTATATTGTGTTAATTGTCTTTTCCTTAAATAGGCGTCAATAAAAAATCTTCTATTGTCGGATTCCAGATGTAATAAAGTCTCAGCAATATCAAACATGTAAAATCCAAAACCACACACAGAAAAATCAATAGGCCTCACTTCGTCTTTGTGCACTACATAATTACTTTCATGTAGATCTGAATGAATCAACCCCCATGATTCTTTCGTTTTATTAAGTTTATTTACATTTTTTATAATCTGATCTATCGTTTTTTGTAAAATATCAATATCATATTCTTGTACGATTTGTTTCTCTTGTAGTGCTTTCAGTTTTTCTAATGAAGATCTTAAAGTACTTGTATTAAAATTAGGTCTTTTAAAGTCCTGAGGAATATCCCAACTGCAAGCATGTTCGTGTAAAGACACCATTACATTTGCCAACGCTCTAACTTCCTTTTCATTCGGTTCTCTATCAAGTATTTGTCCCTCTACCCAAAGAACTAAGGTTGCACTCATTGCAATATCATCAACACTAATAACGGTTACATAGTCTCCATGAATATTATGTACTGGTTTATTAGTGACTATCTCAGTTTCTTCATTTAATGCTTCAAGCCATTTTAATTCAGACTGAATGATCTCATTTTGAACTATATTGTGATCATTATGATCATGTAGTTTTAGTAGGAATTTCCCCTTGCTTGATTCCAATTTAAAAGTAATTGAGTCTCGTTGTCCTAAAAAGGTTAGTTTCCCTTTATAATCCGGGTAACTTTCTAATGAACGAATTGCTATTTTTTGTAGTACATCTTTATTATATGCAGTCATTTTGATTCTCCAATCCTTAAAGAAGGGTTTAAATCTTATTAGTCCTTGTTAGTTAAGTACATATTTCACACACTCGCTTATATATTTTAACATAAATCTCCATTGCCTTTGAAAAATGAGTTCCTCAACAATATGGCCCATTTATAAATAAAGACGCATCTCTTGACAAGCAATAATCATTATAAAATCATAAATAATGGTGCTTTTCTACTAGAGAAAAGCACCACATTATAACCACCATTTATTTTGTGGTATTAGTACCACGTTCAAGTTAAATTTATCTTTAAACCATCTATACATAAGAGTTTTCTTCACTAAATATTCTGATGCAGAATGTGAAACACCAATTAGAGACATATTTGTTTTATTAGCAAAATCTTTTATTTGTTGATATCTTTCTTTTCCATAATCATTATCTATATGGCAATGTATTTCTCCAGATATATAAGCTTCGACTCCTTTTCTTTCAGCTTCTTCCATCCAATTAACTTTGTCACCACAACCTGCAATCACAGCAACTTTTTTTACAACAGATTTATTAATCCCTTCAAAATCTACGTACGGAATTTCAAATATACACTTTAATTGTTCAATTAGCTCAATAGTATTAGTCGTTTTTATATCTCCTATAATACCAATATCACCATGTTTTTCATTATGTATAAACCGTTCTGTTACATCTATTCCAAGTTTTTCAGCTATCGCCTGACTAGTTCCTAAAGTTCTATGGTAGTCCATTGGTGCATGACAAGTATATATAGAAAGTCCCTTATCAACTACACGTTCCAATAAAGATTTTTCTATATGAACAAAACCTCTTCCCCACTTTCCACGTGGATCTCCACACTCCATTGTAAGAGGATGATGCATAAATAATAGATCGCCTGGATCTCCCATTTCTATAAATTTTTCTAAAATTTCTGCTGTTGGGAAAACTGCTAGAAATACATTACAAACGGAAGAATACCCCTTAATCATTAGTCCATTAAATAATTCAATAAAATTGGGTTCAAATATCTTTTTCCAATTTATATCATTATTATATGCTTTAGGTATAAATCTACTGAAAGCAGGATCCTTTCCAAATTCATTAATTTTAAATTCACGATTCAAAGAGCTTACTATATCCACTAGCTGTACCATTAAAATAACCCCTTTCTTATTTTCAAAATAAAAAACACGTAATCATCCTGTATTAGGACGAGTACGTGTTTTACCCGTGGTTCCACCCAAATTCACATTATCTTATTAGATAATGACTCATTTTAACTGTATCGTAGTAAACGGTACCAACTACTAAGTCCTTCATCAGTACAGCTCCAAGGTGGTAAATTCATCTTTTAAATTAGGAAGTTCGCAGCTTTTCTTCCCTCTCTGAAAAATTCTCAAGAAAAATCCATGTCCTTATCATTGCCTATACATATTTATTATTAAAATAATATACTATCATTTTAATAAACGTCAATAAGACCAAGAATAAAGATTTTTGTTCACTTATATTTTGAATGTCTAATTAGTAACATGTCTGAAAATAAAATTAATCATAATACATTTTTTTTATACTTTCTATATGTTCTAAAAGCTTTGCTCTAATTTTTTCAGGCCCAACACACCTAATATTTTTTCCAAAACTTAACAAAGAATTATAACTATGCGCATTATCCGTAAATGGCATTTTGGCCTTATATGTTGTTACTCCAATTTTCTCAATATTTTTTTCACCACATCGCTCAACCATTCTTTCCAAAATTGAATAATCAAACTCAACATCAATAAGCATCATCTGATTCTTTACCCAGCCATTAACATCATTTCGCTGAGGAATAAATTCTCTTTTTACAAATGTTTGATCAGTAACTTTTAACTCTATCATTCTAGACAACTTAAACATTCTAAAGTCACTTTTTTCCAAACAGTATCCTTCCAAATACCAGGCAGACTCTTTTAATAATAACCTGTAAGGTTCAACACTTCTTGATGAAGGCTTATTACGTCTATTAATGTAGTTAAACCATATCACTACTGATTTTGAAAGCCCATATTTTATTTTTTTTAACTTTTCTTTAATCTCACTATGACCAATCCAAGATAATAAATCAATTGATACCTGCCCCATCGCATCATTAAACTCATCTGAAACCTCTTCTGGTACCAAACTCTTTACTTTCTCTAATGCCGCTTTTAAGCCATGATCATCCATAGCAGACTCGATTCCTTTTAAACCTACCAATAAATGCGTAATCTCTTTCAACGAAAAGTATTGCTTATCTAATTTAAAAGCTTCATCAATATAAATACCGCCATTCAAACCTTGGGCAGTCATTACTGGAATACCAGCAACTAACAGCGTATCTAAATCACGATAAATTGTTCTAACACTCACTTCAAATTTTTCAGCAAGTATCACTGCAGTTGTTTTATTGGTATTCATCAATATCATCAGAATAGCTATCAAACGATCTATTTTCATATCTTTCTCCTAATATTTTAAATAAACTTGACAGACTTATGTCAAGTTTATCATGTTATAGTTATTTTAAACAAGCAAATAGGAGATATGATTGAGAAATGAGGAGTTATCATACAATTATGTATCAATTTAATAATCTAATTGGAGGGGTGTATTATGGCACATCACGTTAAAAATATAATGAGAGTTCAGGTTCCATCAACAAAAATTTGGGAAGTATTGAGGGATTTCAGCAGTCTTGAAAGATTCGCACCAACTATAGAATCATCTCCCTTAGTAAATGATAAAAGTTCGGGTCTAGGTGCAAAACGATTATGTACCTTTCATAACGGTTCAAATTTGATTGAGGAAATTATTGAATACCAGGAAGGTCAAAGTTTCAAAATTGAAATTTCTGAGCATTCGATGCCTCTAAAGAGTCAGCATGCTGAAATGAAAGTGGAAAAGGTTGATGCAAATACTAGCGAGATCAGTATGTCAGTGGATTTCGTGGTAAAAGGAGGTCCGTTCGGTTGGTTAATGGGATTTTTTATAATGCGACCCTTAATGAAATGGGTAACTAAAAATATTTTGACTGGTTTAGCATATCATTCTGTTACTGGGAAGTTAATCAGTAGCAAAATGCCTCCTAAGGAAGAACTGACTTTAGTGATAAAAGGTTAATTCACAAAGATTTAATGAACCCATCCCTCGTACAAACCTTTCAAATATCCATGTTAAGAGTTTCTCATCAACCGTCACAATATCAATCGATAACTCAAGTTTGATCGATTCTTTTATGGCTTAGTGAAAAAACTAGAGTTGGATTTTATATACTATCCACCTCTAGTTTCTTGTTAGTCCTACTACAAATTCACAATCTCCATACTAATATTAACCATGAATATCTAGTTTTTCCCAAAATCAAAAAGACGCCTTATTAAAACTAGTTATTGAACATCCTTTCAACATTATACAATATGTGAATGAGAAATCGATTAATGACATTTTTGCTGTTAATGTAACTGGGCCGACAATGCTTGCGGCAGCAGCCATTCCATTCCTAGAAGAAACAAAAGGTTCAATAATCAATCTATCTAGCACATATGGAAGTAAAGCTGCTGCAGGCTTATCCCTTTATGGAGCAAGTAAGGCTGCTGTAGTATTGAGTACGAAAGCAGTTCAAGAGCTTGATCAACATTCACTAGAGAGTCGGTCAATTTTTTATGATAAAAACAAATAACCCACTCTACTAGAGTCGGGTTATTGTTATGTTCAGCGTTTCTTATGTTAAACCATGATTTTACAAATATCGTTTGTAAACTCTACAGGATCGTTGATGGATAAGCCTTCAATCAATAAAGCTTGATTGTACAATAGGTTTGTGTAGAGATTTAATTTATCTTTATCATTTGAATAAGCTGTTTTTAAGGACTGGAACACCTCATGATTTACGTTGATTTCCAACACTTTTTCCGCTTTTACACCTTGATTGTCAGGCATCTGTGCTAATATTTTTTCCATTTCTATGGATAATTCACCTTCTGAAGACAAACAAACTGGGTGATTTTTTAGTCTCTTAGATGCTTTTACATCTTTTACTTTATCAGAAAGCACAGATTTCATTGCTTCAAACAGATCTTTATTTTCGTTTTCTTCTTCGGATTTATTCTCATTTTCTTCTGATTCAATACCTAAGTCACCGCTTGATACAGACTTAAATTCTTTTTCTTTATAATTCATCAACATCTTGATCGCAAACTCATCAATATCTTCTGTAAAATAAAGAATCTCATAGCCTTTGTCCAATACTAATTCTGTTTGTGGAAGTTTTTCAATTCTGTCAATGGACTCACCAGCAGCATAATAAATAAACTTTTGATCTTCAGGCATTCTGTCAACGTATTCATTTAAGCTTACTAACTTCTTCTCCCTTGAAGAGTAGAACATTAATAAATCTTGCAGTACGTCTTTGTTTGCACCGTAATCGCTATAAACACCATGTTTTAATTGTCTGCCAAAGGATTCATAGAATTTTTCGTATTTCTCTCTTTCATCTTTTAACAAGCTTTGCAGCTGACTTTTTATTTTATTCTTAATGTTTTTAGCAATTAGTTTTAATTGTCGATCATGCTGAAGCATTTCTCTAGAAATATTAAGTGAAAGATCTTCTGAATCAACCATCCCTTTTACAAAGCTAAAATAATCAGGAAGCAGGTCAGAACACTTATCCATGATCAATACACCACTTGAATACAACTCTAATCCTTTTTCATATTCTTTCGTGTAATAATCAAACGGAGTATTTTCAGGAATAAATAAAATCGCTTTATAAACTACAGTTCCATCCGCACTAATATGGATATGTTTCAGTGGTTTGTCGTAACCGTAATGTTTCTCAGCATAGAAGTTTTCGTAATCTTCAGTAGTAAGTTCGTTTTTATTTTTTCTCCAGATAGGAACCATGCTGTTTACAGTTTGTTCTTCAATGAACTCTTCAAGTTCATCTTCACTGCCTTCTTTAGGTCTTTGCTCTTTTATATCCATTTTAATTGGATATCTAATAAAATCAGAATACTTTTTAATAATAGCTTTCAAACGATGCTCTTCAAGATATTCATCATATTGCTCATCTTCTGTGTTTTCTTTTATTTTTAATGTAATCACGGTACCTACTGTATCTTTTTCTGCTGCAACGATTGTGTAACCATCTGCTCCTTTAGATTTCCACTTAAACGCTTCTTCACTGCCTAAGGCTTTACTGATCACTGTAACTTCATCTGAAACCATGAAAGCTGAATAAAACCCAACACCAAATTGACCAATAATATCATGTCCATCTTTTGATTCATTTTCCGTTTTAAATGCTAATGAACCACTTTTAGCGATAACACCAAGATTTTTTTCGAGATCTTCTTTTGTCATACCGATCCCTGTATCTGTGATCGTTAATAATCTCTTTTCTTTGTCTGCTGCTACTTTAACAAAATATTCTCCTTTATTAAAGACTAATTCATCATCCGTTAGCGCCTTGTAGTATATTTTGTCCATTGCATCACTTGCATTGGATATGAGCTCTCTTAAAAAGATTTCCTTTTGAGTGTAAATGGAATTAATCATCATTTCCAACAGTCTCTTAGATTCTGCTTTAAACTGTCTTTTTGCCATGAATAGGTACTCCTTTCAAATTTAAAAAACCATATTGAACCTTGATCATTTTGGGTCTTACAAGTTCTTTGTCCTATTTTTATATAACACATCCTAAAAATGGATGTCAATAAGTAGTTTATAGGAAAAATCTCCAAAAGGCTATAGAAGCATAAAATACATCTAAAAACCAAAGAAGTTTAGTACATCTTAGCAGGTGGATGAAAGGTTCAATCGTTCAGTGTAAAAAAGCCAATTCTACCAATAAAGGTAGAATCGACTTCATAACAAAGATCATAGAAATTATGGAAGTGTTAATGTTTGTCCCGGAACGATCAAGTTAGGATTGTTTCCAATCACTTCTTTGTTCTTTTCATAAATTAACTCCCATTTAGAGCCATCACCTAATTGAGCTGTAGCAATCTTCCACAGGTTGTCACCAGATTGAACAACATAAGTATCTACTGTAGCAGGCTCTTCAACAAAAGGTGGATCAACCGTATCTTCAGTTGTTGTTTCTTCAGTAGTTTCCTCTGCTAGTTCTTCAACAGGTGGTTCTTCAGTCACTTCTTCAGTTGTTTCCTCTGAAGTCTCACCACTACCTAGCACAATTGAGAATTTAGCGAAGCCACTTTCTCCAGTTTCAACATAACTCAAACGATCATCTGCCAAGTATTTTTGAGCTTCAGGTGAAGTTTCAAACGTTACATTTACATTGGCATCAATTGGAGCGAATGTCCAGTTCATATCTGCAGATGGATTAATCGTTTGTTTTTCTAAAATATAATTGATTATAATTTGACGGTTTTCATCTGGAGCTTCAATAATCACTTTCTCACCGCTAATTCCAGGGAAGTTACCACCGCCACTCGCACGATAGTTGTTTGTTGCTACAATGAATTTCTGGTCTGCTGTAACAGGTTGTCCTTCAAACTGTAAATTGACAATACGACTGCTTTCTTCATTTACAACATTACCTTTTGCATCATATTTTGCGGGTTGAGTTACATCAATTTCGTAAGTTACACCATCAATCACGTCAAAGTTATATGTTGGGAAATCATTATTAATTAACGCTTGCTCATCTTGAATAGATGGATCGATTTGATTGAATTGCCCTGCAGACATTTCCAACCATTGTTTTAAATCATCACCATTAATAAGAACAGCTTGCAAAGTATTTGGATATAAATATAAGTCAGCAACATTTTTAATAGCAATTTCACCAGCAGGTACATCTGTGTAGTAGCTTACGCCACCTCGTCCACCAGCTTTGAATGGTGCACCTGCAGATACAACTGGAATACCATCATACTCTGTACCTTGAATGAATTTTTCAACATACCATTTTTGTGCATTTGTAACAATTTGAATCGACGGATCATCTTGAACTAATGCAAAGTAACTATTAATTGGCGCTGTTGTTTCTCCAACCGCACTTCTTACCCATTCAATCGTTGCATCATGGTCTTCTTGTACTGCTTCAACAATTTCAGGATCAGCCTCAACTAAAGGTGTTTTAGTATCTTTATCATATATTTTTTGTACAGAGGATTGTGAAGAGTTTATTACCCATTCCCCATCTACTTTTTCTAATTCAAAATCAATCACACCTAAGTGATCTCCCCAGAAACCAGGCATAACTGCAGAAACACCATTAATCGTCCCAGCTTCTACATCCACTCCTTCAATGTCAGCATAAGAAGCACTTGGGAAGACTTTATGAGAATGACCGAAAAGAATAGCGTCAATGTCTTCTACTTTACTTAACTCAAATGTAGCATGCTCCTGCAAACCCTCTTCTGTTTCTTGCCCAATTCCAGAGTGAGGAATAGCCACGATGATATCTGCACCCTGCTCCTTCATTTCAGGTACAAATTTTTCAGCTGTTTCAATGATATCTTTTGCAATCACTTTACCTTCTAAATTCTTTTTATCCCAACTCATGATTTGGGGAGGAGTAAAACCAATCACACCTACTTTTAACGTGTGTGTTTCACCATCTTCATCCACCACTTCACGATCTAAAATTAAATATGGCGTAAAGTAGTTTTCATCGTTTGTTGGATCGTCATCTTGATCGTCAATATAAACGTTTGCATTTACGTATGGGAAATTTGATCCGTCTAAACTCTTTTCAAGGAAGTCCAATCCATAGTTGAACTCATGATTTCCAATATTACCTGCATCATAATCCAATAAGTTCATTGCTTTATAAACTGGATGTGTTTCCCCTTCTTCTAGTTCATCAATTTTAGCTACATAATCCCCTAATGGATTTCCTTGAATAAGGTCCCCATTATCAAATAAAAGGCTGTTTTTCGCTTCTTCTCTAGCTTGTTTAATTAGTGAAGCTGTTTTAGCTAGTCCAAATTCATTCACTTCCGTGTCTTTATAATAATCATAGTTTACGAGATTCACATGAATATCTGTAGTTTCCATGATTCTTAGCTTTACAATGTCTTTATTTTCCTCTGCTAATGCTACAGAAGGCAATGCAGAAGGGATAACAAGTCCTAACGCTAGTGCTGTGTTCAACACTAGTTTTTTCTTTGACTTTTTCATTTTTATAAACTTCCTTTCAGTATTAAAGTATGTATTATAAAGAGAATCTTGCTTTCAGTGGGAGTTTTTATATCTCCCGCTGAAAGTTAGATGACCTTATCAGGTGAAATTATGCTGTTTTCTCCCCTTGAAGAAGAGGGAGTCTTACAGCATGAGAACGTGATAAAACCTATATTAATGATATTCAAAGACATATTCAAGTACATAAAGTACCATATTTCAATGATTATCAACACAATTATTTCTCATAAATTCCAAAACATAGATGATAAGTAGCTTGAATGCCTTTAACATCAGAATAATGCTCTGTATAGTACTTTTCCATATTTAAAATCATTTTTCGATTTACTCCCATGCCTGATTGAGAACCCCCAGCAACACTAGCATTCCCTGCTCCTACTCTTTTGACATGGTACATAAACTCACGCACACTATCATATTGCTCTACGATTCTTTCTTCTACTATAGAAACTTCATGCATATGCTGAGAAAATAGTTGGTGCCAGCTGTTCAAACTCATAAATTTCTGTCCATGTTGTTGATGCGTTATGTTCATCTTCTTTTCAATTTCATAAAAAGAAGTGTGCAGCTCATGAAACGTATCTGGACCAAAGGTAGAGAATGCGAATACCCCTTTATCATTTAAGCAATTCATATACTCTACAACGGTTTGTTCAGGTTCATTAAACCATTGGAAAGTAGCGTTTGAAATAATCAAATCGAAAGATTGCTCAAATGGATTTTGAGTAATGCTTTCTGCATCCATCACATAGAAATTTATGTCCTTATGCATCCCTCCTATTTTCTGCTTGGTTTGTTGAATCATAGATTCAGACAAATCTATCACAGAGTATTTTGCATTTGGATAGTTCTCAAGGAGTAATTTCGTGAGATTCCCTGTCCCACAGCCAATTTCCAATATGTTAGAATATGATTTTGATGCATTATTGTTATTTAATTGCATCAACTTCATTGCCATTTCCTTTTGAACTTTGGCATATTGATCATATTCCATTGCATGTCGACTGAAATTTTTACGAACAAGTTCTTTGTTGATGGTCATGAATAAACTCCCTGTTTCAAAATTAAAATAGGCTTGTACTAAACTATTTTATCATTATAAACAAAATACTCCCACCTCATTTAAGTAAAGTGGAAGTAAAATAAAGAGAATCTAACTAACTACTAAAGATTCCTTTGAAGCTTCCGGTGTTTGATATATTTCCTGAATCATTTCTTCTAACTGAGGTTCATCCATATGTATATCTTCTATTTCTCCCCAGTTTTGCATCATATTCAATACATCCATCGCTTTCATTTGATGTCGGTTATATTGGATTGTAATGGTTGAATTTGTCCTTTCAATGATCTGTATCATGTTATGGTGAATAGTTGGAGTTTGGAAGTCTCCTACAAATGAAACCTTCATAATCGTAGGCAATCCTATATCATTTCTTAACTGCGGAATTGAATCATTATATACAATCTGACCATCATTAATGACAATCACTTTTTCACATAACTGTTCTATATCATCCATATCATGCGTTGTTAACAAGACCGTTTTCTTCATTTCTTTGTTTAGTGTTTTTAATAAACCCCTAATCTTTTTTTTCGCTATCACATCTAACCCAATTGTAGGTTCATCAAAAAATAAAATTTCTGGATCATGTAAAAGTGAAGCAGCGATATCTGCTCTCATTCTTTGTCCTAAAGAAAGCTTTCGTACTGGAGTATGAATGAATTCGTGTAACCCAAGTAGTTCAGTTAATTGAGACAACCGTTTCTCTGTTTCCTTTTTATCTAATTTATACATGACAGTTAAAATATCATACGAATCAATCACAGGGAGATCCCACCACAGCTGTGTTCTTTGGCCAAATACGACTCCTAAATGACGAACTACCTTCCTTCTTTCCTTGT
Source organism: Chengkuizengella axinellae (assembly GCF_030730905.1). Taxonomy (GTDB): domain Bacteria; phylum Bacillota; class Bacilli; order Paenibacillales; family KCTC-33759; genus Chengkuizengella; species Chengkuizengella axinellae. The sequence continues at coordinate 59,496 of NZ_JAVAMP010000005.1, forward strand.
GAGGATTCAATCCCATGATCTTAACTTCCCCTTGAGTTGGGTGAAGGATACCTGTCAGCATTTTAATCGTTGTAGATTTCCCTGCACCATTTGGTCCAATATAACCTACAAAATCCCCTTCTTTAATCGTAAAGCTAATTTCTTTTACAGCCTCTTTTATAATGTATTCACGTGAAAATAGTGTCCTTATCCCAGAGAACCGTCCTTTTTTCACAACTGGGATCTTAAATTGTTTTTGAATTTGACGTGCTTCGATCATTTTATTTCTCCTTATTTCTATTTAATTAGCTTCCCGTACTTTGATATCGTGAAAGTCCTATTTTCCAAAACCTCAGACTGAGCCACAAGCATAAACAAGCTACCATTATTGTAGCTCCAATGATCCAAATTCCTACATCTTGTTTTAAAATATATAAAGCTGGTAAGTAATTGATGAATCCTAAAGGCAGTATGGTTAGAAAAATGCCTTTCAACCAATTAGGATATAGTGATAAAGGATATCTAACCGCATTCATGGCGGCATCTTCTGTTAGGTTTTGAAGCATTTCAACTCTAGTAAGCCAAAAACCGAGGGTAGACGTGGCCAGTCCGATAGAAAACAAGATGATGGATCCAGCTAAAATAATCAATATAGTGATTGGAATTATCCATAAATCTACCTGTCCAATACTATGAAAATGTTGAATACAGATCAAAATAATAAATGTACCTTGAAGGAGTTCCCCTATTAGAAGGAAAAAGTTTTGAGACATTAAAGTAAGTAGGATCGGAATAGGACGAATAAAAAACGAATCCAAATCACCGCTAACGAGGTATTTTTCTAAATGATGTACGTCAGATGCAAACGTGCGGTACAACGTTTTAGACAACAAAATAACAGAGTATAAATATCCTACTTCATATATGCTCCAACCTTGAATTGAATTAAACTTCAATAAAACAAACGCGATCATCAAAAATTCAGAAACATTAAGTAGCATCGCCATTAACATTGAGAAAATAAAATTAAACTTATATTGCAGCCGACTTTTAATGCTGGCCCTGATTAACATAAAATACATACGCATTTCCATCTATTACCCTCCCTGCACTTCTAGTTTTTTTCTCATAATAGAAGTTGCAGCTAGGCATAAAACCGTAAAAAATATACACCATGCTACAGAGCCTAGTAATACAGAATAACTTTCATACCCTAAATAAATTCTAGTAACATAATATTGAATGTAAGGATACGGTGAGTACATACTTAACTGATAAAATACGCCTGGCAACCATTCCACGGGAATAAAAAAACCGGATAGCAGCATGCTAAAGGCATAATTCACCCAAAATAACCATTTGGATTCTGTTGTCCACAATGATACAACACCAATTAAGTAGTTGATGCAAATACAAATATATCCTGCTAATATAAGAGCGATTGCTGTCCAAAAATAAGTAGAAAACTGCTGAGGAACTTGAAGAGAAAACAAGAAAAAATAAATGAAATAAATAGGAAGAAATTTATATACAAATTGATAAAAAATCTGTCCCCATTCCTTGCTCATTAAATGATAGAACAAATGAACAGGACGCATAAGGTCTAATGAAATCTGACCTGTCCGAACGGATTGCTCCATTCCTAAACTATTTGTGATAAACAATGTCAACCACAAACAGGCTTGATTAAAAGCAACATATGTGATCATCCCCTTTACACCATATTCTCCTAAAGAGTTACTTTCACCAATACCGATCCAAATTGAAACGTACACAAATCCAAAAATGAAACTAGCGACATTATGTACGAGATGCGAGCTCCGATACTGCAAATTTCTCGCATAGTTCTTTTTTGCTAACATAGCAAACAACATAAAAACACCTCCATCTCAATTATTTTCATTGAAAAATAATGAGCGGAAAATGCGCAGAGAAGTATATATTACCAAAAACAAATTGGGATTGACAAGAGTTTTTTTTACTAAAAAAGTGAGTATTGGTTTTAGTTAAAGTTTTCATATCTTCTATTACTAGTAGTTAGATGATCATATCAAGTGAATACTGGCTTTTATAAAGAACTAAACCATAATTTCCGATAGTCTACCCATCCAAGTGCATTTAGAGAGACTCCCTTCAAGTCAGCATGATGCATCGCATTTTGCTTGCTGTGATATAAAAATAGAACAGAGTAGCTTTCACGAAGCTCTTTTTCAATATCATTAAATATACCCAAACGTTTTGACTTATTCGAAGTTTTTAATAATTCCGCTATTTTATCATCTTTCATTTTTTTATATTGATCACTTAAAAACTGATGAATAAAAGAGGAGCTCATCTGAAACATATCAAAAATATCTAATTGTAAATTCTCACCAAACACTTCCCCTGCTACAATCATATCCGCCTGTTTCATCACCTCGAATTTTCTCAATTGTTCTATAGGATGTATAGAGATTTCAAGATGGATTCCTAATAGTGCTGCTTGTTTTTGAATCCAACTAGCATCCTCTTCATTAATGTGCAATTCATAAGTATATAAATGAAGGAGCTCACCTTTATATCCACTTTGATTTAACGCTTTTCTAGCCAGGTCTATATCATAATCATCTATATATGAATCCATCTGTTGATTTGGTAAAAATCCACTAGCAGGCATATGTCTTCTTTCACCTAATTTCTCTATCATTAACGCCCTATTCATAACATGATGCATGGCTTTTCTAAAGTTCCCATTTTGATGTGATCCTTGTTTTTGCTGATTAAATACTAAATAAGTACAGCCATTCTCAATACTGTCTATTTTATTCAAATCTTTATTTTTACTTATGGAATTTGACCACATATGCAAATGTTTAAATTCTTCATCAGCAAGTAATATTTTTTTATCTTCCTTATAATTCGGCCATACCCAAACTTCGATTTGATCCAAGTGAGCTCTTTCTTTGAAATAGCTCTCATTCACTTGCAGAATGAACATAGAGTCATCATTTTTTTCCACAGAAAATGGACCCGTACCTATCGGAAATGTAGCAAAACGATCATATTTATGTAAATCATCAGGTACAATAGACAATCTATCTGTACTTAGGAAATCTATAAATAATGCATTCGGTTCCTCAAGTTCAATACGGACAGCATACTCATTTACACAGGTTATTTTTTTGACATCTTTCATCATCCACCTATGTGGAGATTTCGTAGCTGGGTCTTGGATTCGTCTCACAGTGTATGCTACATCTGATGACGTGAACGGTTTTCCATGATGGAAATGAATTCCTTTCCTCAAGAAAAATGTCCATATTTGATTGGATTCATCACTTGTCCAATAGTGGGATAGATGAGACTCGAGCTCATCCGTTTTTTCATTGAATACAACTAATGTATCAAAAATCTGACCGATCATATGAACTTCAGTTCTACGCCCTACAAAAGCTGGATCTAAAAATGGGATAGGTCTGTAAAATGGAAATCTAAGAATGTCCATCGACTTCGCCTGATCTTTTTGGATATGGTATCCTAGTTGGTTTTCTAACCAAATATAAAAGAGACCTCTTCCTTCTGAACTTATGTTATAGGTTTGTAAAACGGAGTTTGCACCTTGCAAATCACTTTTTAAAACCATATTTTTAGCGAGCTCCATGATCAGATCATCTTTCTCTTTTAAAAATGTCACCTTAGAAACATTTCCTCGCCCTCTTCCAGGTGACCACCTGATCCACTTTCGATCTTCCATTTTTCTTAAAAGAAAATTAGTATTTCGTTTAGTGCTATGTAAAACCTCACTGATTTGATCTAATTTCACTTCAATCCACACGTCATTTTCAACTGTGTAAAAATGATTCCTTAATCGAAGATAATGCTCTTCTACTAACATATCTTTATCACATCCTATATCGCATTTATTCTTATAAAAGGTGAAAAACTGAATGATGTAATTTCACTTTTTTTCATCTTAAATCCATTTACAATAGAAATCAACAAAAGAAGGGGTGATAAACAATGATTACAGCTAAGCAAAATACAGCGATCCAAGAAAAAAGAGAGAGTATTTCTATATGGATGAATAAAAACTTTGTCATTCTTTTTATTACAGGCTCCATCCTTGCTTTTGGAAGCAAGGTTTATGAATTGGCACTCCCACTCATTTTGTACGAATTAACGCAGTCTTCCGTTATTATGTCTACTATGAGAGGCATTGAGTTTTTGCCTAACCTTTTATTAGCCATGTTTATTGGTGTGATAGTAGATCGAGTAAATAAAAAAAGATGGTCTTTAATGGCGATCGTGTTTCAAATCATTGTTCTATTCATGCTTTTTATACTTATTCAATTCGGAAACCATAATCTTATCCTATTTTATATTTCAGGATTTATGTTGATGACGTGTTCTTATGCTTACTATAACGCACAAGCTAGTATTGTGAAGCAGGTGTTACCTACTCAGCTATTAACTTCTGCGAATGCATCCTTTTCATTTGTACACAAGTTTGTTGGCATTATGGGCCCCGCAATCACAGGTTTTATATTGCTGCTGTCTGACTTACACTATGGATTGCTTATAACATCCACAGCGTTTTCCTTCGCATTTTTCTTATTACTATTTTTGGATTCAAAAGAACTAGTAAAGAAACGAAAATCTAACTTTTGGGAGGATTTAAAAGCTGGATGGAAAGAACTGAGAAGGAATAAACCACTTTGGTTGATTACCATCCTTGTGATCTTTTCGAATTCTACTATTGGTATGGTAGATACAATGGTGATCTTCTTTGCAAAAGACGAATTAAAGCTAGATAGTTCTCAATTAGGAATCGTTTTATCATGTGCTGGAATCGGAGGATTAGTTGGGAGTAGTATTGTAAGTTATATTCGAAAAAAATTTTCCCTTGGTTTTATTTTAGGAGTATCCACTCTATTAACAGGATTAGCCTATTTCGTTTTATTTATGACTGAGAACATTTGGTTGTTGGGAGTTGGATTATTTTTAGAAGGGTTATTCGGCATCATTGGAACGATATGTATTTGGTCTTACCGACAAGAAACAACCCCACAACAATTCATTGGCAGGATAAGCGGAATCACAGGTTCTATCTTTAAACTTGGCATGCCCTTTGCTATTTTTGCTTCAGGTTGGATTGCAGAATGGTATGATCCAAGCACTGTATTTTTACTCGCATTCATATTGAATATCTTTATTTTTATATGGGTTCGAAAATCACCATTATGGAAGGTGGCATAATGAAGTTGTATTGGAACAAGTATTCGATTGGCTTAAAAGTGTTAGGGATCAAAAAAGTAATTGCAGTATCACATTTACAATATTCATTATAAAAATATAGAACTTATAGTATCATTTAAAGTAGGAAGAATCAATTTAAATCTTAGGAGTGAAAATGATGGATAATTTGGAAATTTGGAATGATGTAGACGTATATTTCAGCACAAAACTACGTGCTAATGATCAGATCATGGATTCTATACTAACTGCAAATACAGAAGCTGACTTGCCCGCTATTGATGTCTCTCCTAACCAAGGTAGATTACTTTATTTACTTGCAAAACTTAAAGGTGCAAAAAACATTTTAGAAATAGGAACACTTGGTGGTTATAGCAGTGTTTGGCTTGGAAGAGCCTTACCAGAAGAGGGACGCCTCACCTCACTAGAATATAGTCCAAATCATGCAAATGTAGCAAGAGAAAACATTAAACAAGCAGGATTAGAAGATAAAATTGAAGTTATTGTTGGAGCCGCACTTGATTCATTACAGATGCTTGAAGAAAAGTCAGACCCTAGATTTGACTTCATCTTTATTGATGCCGATAAACCAAACAACCCTAACTATTTGAAATGGGCGCTAAAACTTGCAAAACCTGGTGCTGTGATCATTGGAGATAATGTTGTCCGCAGTGGAAATGTCATTGATGAAGCCAGTGATGACTTAGGTGTTCAGGGTACACGTCAATTCATCGATTTATTATCAGAAGAGTCACGTATCGAATCTACTGCAATTCAAACTGTTGGGGCAAAAGGATACGATGGATTTGTATTAGGTATTGTAAAAGAATAGTTGCAATTAAATTAGAAAGCAATAAAGTTTAAATAAACATTACGATAATGTGATGTTTATTTTTTTATACTAAAGCAAATCATCTAAGACTTTACCTTCCCGTTACGTTAATGTATATAATGAAGTAAATCTACAAAAGTGTAATGATATGAAATAAGACCGTAAGGGTGAAAAATAGATATGAAAATAAACGAAGTAGCTAAAAAATTAAATATATCTGCTAGAGCGATCCGCTTCTATGAAGAAAAAGGATTAATCTCACCCGAGAAGCAAAAAGAAAATGCATACCGCATTTTTAATGAAAAAGATATATTGAGATTACAAACCATTATCGCTTTAAGAGAAATCGGCATTCCAATTCAAGAAATTAAAAAGGTTTTATCAAATATGGAGCAAAAGGATCAGAGGGAAGTTAAACACTATCTGGATTTACAACGTGCAACAATGTATACTCAGTGGATTGAATTAAAGCAGCAGCTTGATACAATAGATGAAATGATGGATAGATTGAACGATAATAGCTCATTAGAATTAGAGGAAATATTCGAACTTGCGGAAGGATCAAAAAGATTAAGTACCATTCGGAAACAATGGAGTGATCAATGGGGATTCGACCAACTAGCCCCATCTTTTGATCAACGAATTTTAGATGTTTTTCCAGAGATAAAACAAACTGAACATTATGAACAGTCTCTAAATACAGCAGTTGAATGGATTTCTCCCAATAAGGGGGAAGTTGGATTAGATATTGGGGTTGGGACCGGTAACTTTGCAGGGAAATTTGTCTCAAAAAGTATTAAAATCAAGGGCATTGATCAATCAAAAGAAATGCTGAAACAATGCCATATAAAATACCCTCAACTCGAAACTAAACTCGGTAATTTCCTTGCTGTTCCGTTTTCTAATAATGAATTTGACTTTGTTATTTCCAGTTTTACATACCATCATTTGAAGGATGAGCAAAAAATGCTTGCTTTAGAAGAGGTACATCGAATTTTAAAACCACATGGACGTGTTTGCATTGTAGATTTTATGCTTAAAGATGGAGGAACATCTCTATCCAATGAAAAAAATAAACAGTACACAAACCGTTCAGTACTGTTAAAACAACTTCATAATAAGGACTACATTACCATCCATCAGCAAATCAATGAATTTATTCATATTGTATATGGTGTCAGGAGGTGATTTATCATGATATTTTAATCAGCTCTTAACCACTCCATCATATCCCTTACCATTTCTGGTGAAATGACATGATTGATATTTTCATAGATCATTAAATCTACATTATCTCTTTTCTTATGCCTAGTTAAATAAGTATAATAATCCTTTTGTCCATCAATATGTACGGTTGTATCTGAATCACCATGCATTAATAGTACTGGTGATGAACAGTTATCAGACTGAACAGGATCATACTCTTTTAATAAATTCATTTCATCTACTGTTAATTCATGTCTATTCCCCATTTTTCTAAAAACCTGCTCAGATAAAACAAACGAACCTGAACCATTTATATTAATTAAACCTCCCAATGATTTCCTTGTCGCGAAAATACCATTTACAATAAAACCTCCCATGGAACTGCCTACAAGGATGATTTCATGTTCAGTGACTCCTAGTGTGTTTATAAGTTCATCCCATTCGTCTATCGATTCCATCACTGTTTTCCAAAAATAGTTTTGTATCACTTTATCATCAAAATGATTCTCCAAACAATTCCTTGTATCATGATATATCAGTTCAGGATAAACCACCTGATAACCTTCATTAGCTAACAGTTCGCCAATATCTTGATTACTCTCTACATTAGTTCCCCATCCATGATAGAAAATGATGGCTTTATTTTTACTCTTTGCTGCGGGTTTAAGGATGCTGTACTTCAATTCATTATCTATAATATTTTTCATAGTGAGCCTTTCTTTCTGTGAGAAGGTTTATCTTCTACGACTACTAAATCCATGTTTTTAACTTCCTCAATCATAACAGATTGTTCCCTTATTCGGTTTTTAATTACAACATAAACTCCAATCTGAGCTCTCACATTGTCATTTCATTTTATGCCATTTTAAATCTTCATTCTTAAATACATTTGTATTTTTAGGGTAGCCGTAATAATACAGTTCATTTCCATATTTATCAAATGCTATAGGATTTAGAAAATTGATTTGTTTTGAAAATGGAAACAAAAATGAGATGCGCTCTCCCATACTTATTTCTTTTCTTTCCGTATAAGATTCCGCACCTGCTTCTATATATGCTATTTCTTCATCGTTTGACACTATACTCAAAAAGGTAGCTTCCTCGTTTTTCAATGTAAAGCTCATTCCTCCAACTGTTTGAAGAATATCAGAATTATACGGAATATAAGTAGAATTTGTACTTCTGAATAACAATCCTGCTTTTTCGACTAATACAGTTCGGTACATCTCTTCATCATCACTCTTAAATAAAAAAATGCTAAATGAACCTAGCTCATAATCCTCCATCAACACAGCATCGTTTGATAGAAAGGTATGGTTTTTAGCAGCTCCTAACGCTGTTAGCCTATACCCAATAAGAAAATAAATGAATATGATTACAACTATTATTAGTATGACAAACCTTCTCTTTTTCACACTTCACATCAACCTTTCACTAAGATATTCCATATATACGTATAAGGTTATTTTATATTATTATGTTAAAATTTTTAATATCTAATTATTTCAAACGTTCATAGTATAATCAATCTTATGCTCTATAGATTTCCTTTAGTAAATCTTTTAAAGAAAACTTACTTAGGTCAAAAAGAAAAGAATAGGTGTGATAGTAATAATGAAATATAATTTTCAAGCATGGAATGATTTACTAGCTAATCATTACTTATCGTGTCAAAATAAAACCCTTCAATGTAGATTAAATATCCAACCTCCTACAAATGAAAAGGAAATTGAAACACTGGAGGAAAAATAACACCCTTATTTTTACCTCATTTGGTAATGGTGGTTTTTTAGGAATTGATCTAAAATATAACTATGGTGAAGTAATTTATTTAACTACTAATTATCATATGCACGGTTATAGACTTGGTCAAAAATTTGCTTCTTTCTTTAACAATTGGGTCAACCTTTTTTGTGCTGGTCATTGGGGAGAAGATTTTTACTTATTTAGCTCAGAAGATAAACCTTATATTAATAAAAATTCATTCAATTCAAATAAGTGGAAAGTATGGATTAAATCTCAATAAAATATCCCTTCCATGTAATATGAATTAATCAAAACTCATGAAATTCAATCTAATTTATTAGTTTTGATCAAACTTTGTTTTATATGATCTCTATCTTACTGGAAAAATTCAAATCTCAAGGTTAAATTCTCTACTGTTCAAAAAACCTTAGCGTATATACAAGTATCTCTTAATCCGCTACCATCAATTGACACACTGTCATTTCTAAAAGTCCCTTCTAATGTATAACCTAATTTCTCTGGAATTGCACGACTCTTTACATTTGTTGAACCACAGCGTACCTCTATTCTTCTTGCATTCAACTCTTGTGCTGCAAATTCCGTAATTCCTTGAACTGCTTCGGTCATATAACCCTTTCCACTGAATCTGGAATCGATCCAATAACCAATTTCAAAGCTTGGTATGGACCAATTTATTCTATGCAACCCTGTTGAGGCAACTAATTGACCTGTTTCTTTCAAAAAAACAAGTAATCGTAAATCTTCTCTCTTTAAAAAGTTAATGTGGGCTTCCCTAATGTTGATTTCAACATCTTCTGATGTTTGATGCTTCTGAGCAAAGGGCATCCATGGTTTTAATTCAGTGATAGAAGCGTTAATCGCTTCATAAACAACCTGACCATCACCTGGTTTTGGCATACGGATGAGTAATCTTTCTGTTGTAAATTGTGTTGGAAAATCGAGTAGTAATGGATTCACGATTCAATCCCTCCTGTAGTCAGTTACTAGAATTGTATTTTATCCTAACAAAAATGCTTCATTTAATAAAGGAAGTTTTACAATCCACTAGTAAGAATCATATAGTTCTTTAAATAAGTCCATAGGAGTGAAAACTCTATAATAGGATCTTACACATCCTATACCTTGGCACAGAATGCTTCTCTTCTTTTTTTAACATTTTAAACCCTTGTTTTTTATAAAAATAAATAGCTCTTTCATTTGTTGTTGTCACACGAAGGTGATATTCAGTTACTTCATGTTTCTTAAATATCTTATCAGCATATTGAATTAATTGATCTCCAAACCCTTTATTTCGATATTCTTCAATTAAATAAAAAAGGTTTACATATCCAATTATTTTCCCTTCATATGGTTTTATTTGCATTGTGATTTGTCCAATAGGTTGATTATTATTTTTAACAATGACTAGTCCATCTGGAAAACTAACTAAACGTTCCTTTAACTTATTCATATAACTCTCTCTACTTCCTGATAAAGAATCATCACCAAAGCTAACAACATACGAATCTTTTCTAAACTTGTATAGTGTTTCAAAATCCTGCTCTATATCTATTGTATGATATGAAAACATATTCAACCCCCTAGTTAGTAGCCTATACTTTTCTATTTAGTGTTCTAAAAAGTTTGTTTTTTTCTACTCCAGAAAACATATCCTTAATTACAAATTGATTATTATCCACTTCATCTTCACCATTAATAATAACATTTCGAACAACTTCTCTTTTCTGAAACATTATGCTACTTAAGATAGAATTCTTTGACACGAATGTTTAGAATAATAAAACATATATATTGGAGTAATTGTAAATTTTTGTTATACACTTATTATTTACAAATATGCAAGGAGGATATCGAATGACAATACCTTTAGACCCTAAATTCATTCCTAAGTATGTGAATCAATTAGTGGTTCCCTCTGTATTTAAACCTTTCGTTGCAAAAGAACCTTCTACAGGTGAAGTATTAAGTCACAACTATACAGTGTTTATTACTACATTAAAACAACAACTTCTTCCACCTAGATTTCCTGAAACATTTGTGTTTGGATATGAGGGTATTATAGAAGACGGTTCTTGTTCAAGTAGTACCCCAGGACCTACGTTTGAAGCTGTTAAAGGAATTCCTATTAACGTTCAGTGGGTAAATAACCTTACGGAGCCACATTTTCTTCCAGTGGATCCGACACTTCACTGGGCTAACCCTAATAATATACCAAGCCCAGATCCACCTTTTTTAGATTTTCCACCTGGATATCCACTGGCACAGAGTCCAGTTCCTGTAACTACTCACTTGCATGGTGGGGAAGTTAGATCTGATTCAGATGGAGGTCCTGATTCATGGTTTACTGCTGGAGAAGAAAAGACAGGTCCTAGCTTCGTAAAATCTCGAAACAATTATCCAAATCAACAGGAAGCCACAACCCTATGGTATCATGCTCATGCACTTGGTATTACAAGGCTTAATGTTTTTGCAGGACTTTCTGGATTTTATTTATTAAGAGATCCCAATAATGATATCGAGCCTCTTCTTCCAAGCGGTCCGTTTGAAATTCCTATCGTTATTCAGGACCGTTCATTTAATGAAGATGGTTCATTATTGTTCCCTAACATCGGTGTTAATCCAAACGTTCATCCCTATTGGGTTAATGATTTTCTAGGCAATGTCATTATGGTTAATGGAAAAGTTTGGCCAAACCTTAATGTTGAACGAAGGCAGTACCGTTGTAGGTTCCTTAACGGATCGAATTCACGATTCTATAATCTAAAACTATCTAATGATCAGCCATTTATACAGATTGGTTCAGATGGAGGATTTTTACGTTGCCCAGTAGAATTGAATGAAATACTAATTGCTCCAGCAGAGCGTGCTGACGTATTAATTGATTTTTCAAGGCTAGATCCAGGAACTAAAATTATTGTAACAAACGATGCTTTTGCTCCTTTTCCTGGAGGAGATAGACCAGATCCAGATACAACGGGACAAATTATGCAGTTCACTGTGCTTGATACACCGCCAGTACGACCAGTGAGACTTCCACCAATACTAAATAACATACCGATACTGATTCCAGATGCTCCAAAACAAACCTTAACTCTAAATGTGGTGCGTGAAGAAACCGAGCCCGGTCCTCGTGAATTATTATTGGATGGTCAGAAGTGGGCTTCTCCAACCTCAGAATTACCACAGGTGGGATCAACAGTAGACTGGGTATTAGCTAACGTATCGGCAGCTACCCATCCAATCCACGTACATTTGATACAGTTTCAATTGGTTAGTCGGCAACTCTTTGACTCTGAAAGGTATTTAGCGGACTGGGAAAGCCTAAATGGTAAACCTCCTCTCCAACATCCAACGATTCCTTTAGATGTTGAACCATATCTTATAGGTAAACCTATAGATCCAGATTTGAATGAGCAGGGATGGAAGGATACGGTTCGAGCGAACCCGAATGAAGTAACCATACTTCGACTTCGTTTTACACCACAAAATGTTGGATCAGGTGATTCCAAACCTGGACAAAATTTATTTCCATTTGATCCCACCTTTGGTCCTGGGTATGTATGGCACTGCCATATTTTAGATCATGAGGATAATGAGATGATGAGACCCATGAAGGTCGTATCTGGTCCTATTGTTGAAAGCAATCCACAATCTTGTTGTGAGGTTATTGTTGAGGGAAATACTCAGTTGGTACCACCTGCATTAAATAATGCAACGATTTCTCATAGTAATACAGTCTTTGCTGAAATAGAAAAAGTGTGTCCAGAAAAAGTTATTATTAGTGGTTTCCTGCGTAAGTCTATTACCTATACTGCGGTGTTAGATAGCGGTGTTCGGGAAGAGAATATCATTACTAATGACCTTCCTTTCCAGTGTATTATTGACCGCGAAGATGCGAATGAGAACGACTCTTTCATGATTACAGGCTCAACTGTATTATGTGAGGTTTTTGCTAAAACGCAGAACTTTGGAACACATCCTGTTACGAATGAACAAGTAGCTTTCAGGTTTGTAGAAAAAGATATCATTAAAGTATGTGTCAAAAAAAATCCATCGTCTGAATAGAATCATAAAGAAGTCTTTTTCTTAAATCAAAAAATCCGTTGGAGTATCCCTCTAACGGATTTTTGTAAAGCTCATTCTTCTCAACACGGTCATCAACTTTATGGAAGAACTTATGGATTTTTTCCAATGACAAAAGACTTTATCGCTTTGGCTACTAGTCTATCAGGGAATTAGTTGCAACAAGTAATGACTCTTTCAATTTATTTATAGGGATGATATAAAATTCTTCTTACTTCTTATTTTCTCAGTAAATTATAATTAGTATGATGCACTCATCTCTAAAAAAATTGGAGTTGTATATATGGATACTTGGAAACGAGAGCTAATAAGTACTTCACGAGGAACATTTGAGGTTTTTGAAAAAGGAAATGGTGAACCACTTTGCATAACCCATTTATACTCTGAATTTAATGAATCAGGGGATTATTTTGCCAAAACGTTTACAGAAACACACAGAGTGATATTAGTCAATTTAAGAGAAGCAGGAGATTCGGAAAAAGCTGTACATGCATATGAACTAAGTATGCTAGAAACTGTGTTTGACTTAGAAGCGATTAGAGAAGCTTTGCATTTGAAAACTTGGGGATATGCAGGTCATTCAACGGGAGGAATTCTTGGGTTAGTGTATGGAATTTATTTCTCAGTTAGTCTTGAGTTCCTTATCGTTGTAGGGGCAGCAGCTAGAGATTATATGACTTTTTCAAAGGATTGCATTTATCATGCTGAACATCCTCTTTTTCATAAAATGCAGGATCTAATTGAATCATTAAAACAACCTGATCTCACTCCAGAAGATAGAAAAGAGATTTCGATAGAAAGAACAAAATTATCTTTAGTTAAACCTGAAAAATACACAGAGTATTTCAATCGAAATATTTCTAAAAAGATGTCTCGGATTCGTATGGACTATTTTGCTAGAGAGATGCAATTATTGGATGTAACTAAAAAATTAAAACTAATCATAGTGCCTACTTTAATTATGTGTGGAAAATACGATGTGCAATGTCCTTTAGAATATTCATTTGAGATAAATCAATTGATACCAGGCTCTAAACTTGTTGTATTTGATCACAGTAATCACTATCCTTTTTTAGAAGAAGAAAAATTATTTTTAAAGGAAGTTAACCTATTTTTGAAAGGTTAATTTCTATAATTTCAACTAACCATTGAACTTCGTATTGCTCAATGGTTAGTTGAATCTAATAATACTTGGTTCTTATTACGCTAAAGCACAATTTTTTAGGATAGTACAGAAGTCCAAACAAAATTCAATTCCATCTCATACAATGAATAAAAATAGCGAATGGAGATGTTAGTATGGGTTTTTTTGATGATTCAAAATGTGAATATTGTGTATTTTGAACCTCTGGATTCACACCATGCAGCCACTCATATAATTCTTCTGTAACCTGATCATATTCTCGTGAGTTAAATGGAATATTTCCTTTATGTACATATACCTACAACAGTCATGGGTTTGAATCTCCTTTATATTAAATTTTATGATGACTAATCTATGATCTAAGAGGAAATTCCACTTTCCACCCTTCATCTTGAAATGTTTTTAAAAAAACATAACAGTGCTCTGCACCTACAGTTACTAATATTTTCTTACCTTCGTTTTCACTGACAACTTTTTTAATGTTGTCTGTCATCACTTTATTCCTTTGATCCCAAATTTCCTCTTGAACATCTAAATTCACGGTTCTTAACCATTCTTGTTTGTCTGCTATAAGTTGATTAAGTTGATGAGAGTTAAATGGGATAGGGTCATTTTTGGTTTCCTTGAACATTTCCTTATATCTCTCAGCCAATATAGAAGATAACTCTCTTTGTTCCTCTTTAGAGTAATGAGTAAAGTGGTCTAATGATACGTGGTTATCATCAAAAAAATCTATCGGGGAAAATTGTATATTTACTTGTTCACACAAAGGGATAATCAGTCTTCTATATTCATCCGGGCCGAGATAACCTGTATAGGATTTATCTTTTATATACTGACCCCAGTCCTGCTCTCGAATTTCTCCACAAATAATATCCGGTGCGAATTGTAAAATGATATCTTTCATTAAACTTAAAGAATAATTTACTTCTTTTCTAATTTCATCATTATGCAATGTTCCCAATAAACCTATAGACGTCATTGATATTCACCTTTCTATTCTTCTTCTAAATATTTAATCACACCGTTTATATAACTATCCAGTGGTTGAGAAGAATCAATAGTAAGAGTATTGATGTTCGATGGTTTTTTACTATTCTTTATCCATTTCATAAAGCTCTCTTCAGAATGAACTTGTTGAATTTGACTCCTCATTCTTTTCCTACTTTTTAGTCTAGTATTGATTTCGTTTATATCTTCTAATATACATTCGACATACTTAAATTTCACATTATGCTTCTTGCTCAGTTCTAGTCCTCTTTCTACCATTTCTGTATACAAACATGGACTATCTAGTATTACACTGTGACCTTGTAATAAAATAAAATCAATGAAAGACCAATCAATATTGTAAGATACTTTGCCTAGTTTCTTGTCATCCAAATCCACCTTATTTAAGGATTCCATTAGGGCTGACTTTACAATATCGTGATCAACAATAACTGCATTTGTTGCTTTACCTATTTCTCGTGCAAGAGTTGACTTTCCTGATCCCGGAAAGCCTGACATTTGTAGAAAGAACATTTGTGTTGCCTCCTATGAATCAAAACTACCATTATAGAAACCTCCCGTTTGGTGAGTGAGCCTTAAACGCAAAAACATAGGCGAGTTGTCAATACAGGATGTACTGAATTATGTATTCACTATCCATTCTTCATAACATTGGACATGAAAATCAAGTTCTTTTTCCCTCAACCATTCAAATGCTTTCATAACCAAAGGCGAAGCATTATTTGCTGATACCTCTTCTTCATAGATCCATTCAGCACCCAGCGAATCTTGCCCTTTAAATTGAACTGGTTTTGTAAAAGTATCACTTATATTTTCAACCTCATAAAAAACAGCAATATGATGGACATGATTGAATCCCTTCCATTTCCAGGGCAATATAAAGTCACAAGTTCCTATGTTTTGTTTGATATTAATTTCAAGTCCAGTTTCCTCTTTAAACTCTCTCTTCATAGCAGATGTTAAACTCTCCCCCTCTTCCAAACTCCCTCCAGGAAGATCTAAACGATTGGTGTAAGGACCTCTATTTTTGTTGATAACCAACAGCTTGTCCTCTTTTACACAAATACCATACACACCAAATGCTCGATGGAACTTTTTAATACTCAACATCTATCATCTCCAATGACTAAAAAAGTTTACAAGCCACTTCATATTTACTTCTCATATTGAAAAGAATCTCGTAATCCAATCTATACCAACCAATTAAATATATATAATTATTGTTTTTTTAGGGTAATCGTTTCTTTTTTATCTTGCCAACTTATTTCTAGTACAACTTCTTCAGGGTTAGCAAAATCAAACGCTTCTGCGTTCATTTCCGAAGCTGTGTGGAAGTTCCTTACCCCTTTTAAAGACTGGGGATAACTACTCTGTGACGTCCAATTGCCTGCTTTTAATACATATTCAATATCTCCGATTGTTGTTTCTTCAGTTCGATTATTATGATCTTTAATATACTGGATATATAATGAATCAAAGTAAGACTTGCTTACTTTAGATACGGTATAAGTCGCAAACCACTTTTCTCCTTCACCAAAGTAGAATATATTCTGTTCTTGTGTGTTCGCTTTATCTGTATCCACATCATTACATCCAGCAATCATAACGATCATAAGGGTAAAGAAAATTACAATAACTTTTTTCATATGTACCTCCAATAAAGTGAATCTAACTTTCAATAAGGGTTTTCATATCCCCCATTGAAAGTTAGTTGAATTTCTCAGGTGATTACAGTCCGTTACTCCCTCTTATAGAAGAGAAGTCTTGCGGAGTGTTGGAACGTGACAAACTCATACTTTCATCCTGATTAATATTAACTTAACTAAATCGTTTGTCCACCATGAAATACTTTAAGAATAAATTCCCTATCTGGTACTTGCAACTTTTCATAGGACGATTGAAATTCAGTATTATCATAAGCAGCTTCTTCGTAGTTTTTCTAGTTTTGGTATGAAACGTTTGTCTATTCTCTCTCCAATCCAAAGATGATGTTCCCTCGCATGAGAATGACTTTCCGGATGCTCCTCTCCTTTTAAAAGAGCTAAAACTGCTTCATCATGATTTTCAGTAATCATAGAAACATCTTCCCTTGAAAATAAAATCTCGAGCACTTCATTTGAATCTGGTCCTATAGCAATCATATCCCCTAAACAAAATATATGCTCTGTCTCTTTTTTGTTATCAATTTCATTCAGAACCGCCCTTAAAGCAGTGGCATTTCCATGAATATCCGCAATTACAGCAAACTTCATTTTTACTATCTCCCCCCACAAAACCTTTGGTTCCATTGCATAAAAGAACTTATAATCTAAATTCTCTCAAATCTTCTTATATAATATATTTTGCATTTTTTGCTATTTTTAATCAGGATAATGGAACTGTAAATTCAATTGTTGAATCTCCGTTCCCCTCAATGATTTCGGTCTTCACTTCAGTAACAACTGTTTCAAAACTTGTTTCAAAAGTTTGAGTATGATTCAGCGCAGCTTCAAGATCTTCATCACTTTTTAATCTTCCCACCGTTAAGTGAGGTGTGTAAGTATGGCTCCTGCTTTGAAAGTTCTTTAGTGGTCCAGAATAAAGCAAATCATGCAATTTAATGATCTGATCGTTTCCTTTTTTAACGTTTAAAAACAAATAGCGATCAAACGATGCAGTGACCCTCTGAAGTTGAATAGTAAATGGATGGACTCTAGCTAAAGAATTTCTCACATGCTGTTCTAATTTTTGTGTTGGAATCTCACTTTCAAAAGGAAAGACAAGTGTAATATGCGGTGGAATAAAACCATATAAAGGATCATATTTCTTTCTTAATCGCTCTATTAAACTAATATTCTGGAGCTGTGGAAAAATATGAATCGCTCTTTGCATTGAAAGCACCTCTTTCATATCAAAACAAACCTTACTTATCATCTACTACGAATTTAAGCAAGGTTTGTTGCAAGTTAATGTTTTTTAACTTCAGGTTATGTTAATTTAACACCTTAGATCATTTACAACGCTTTTACAACTGCCATCTCCTTACCAAATCGATCTCCTTTATCAACAAATCCTAATCCTTCATACAATTGATGCGCTCCTATATTTTCAGGATGATAACCCACAATAATTTTATTTGCCTTTGGTTGCTTCATTATTTCCTCTATCATAAGCTCAGTTGCTTTTTTACCAATTCCTTTTCCTTGAAAGTTCTTATCTACCATAATCCGATATACCCAATATCCATCAAGTTCTTCTTTTACCGAATTAAACATTAGAAAACCAACGGTTTTGCCTTCATATTGTATAACATAAGGTTTTAATGTAGGTTCAAATTTAGTTTGAGCAATAGATACAGCATTGGACTCCATAAACCTTGTTTGTTCTTCTGAAACTTCTAATGTACAACATTCATACCAATTTTCTGCATTTAATTCTACGATTGTTACTATTTCTTTATCCATAACTTCTCCCTGTTAGTTCATTTTTTAATTTTATTCTTTAATTCTGCTCAATATATATTACCATCTTTTACAATACTATAAGAAAATACCCTATCGGTAACCTTACGAGATGTCGTCAGGATCATCCTATCAAAGTAAAGCAGCTTTTCCTAATTAAATCTGAAAGGCTGCCCAGAACTTATTCAAATTGATCAAAGTGCTCTAACCAATCTTCTAGAATACTTTCTTCTGTCTTTCCAAAAAACTCAATAGCAGCATCATCTTTTTCACTTTGAGTGATTGATTGCTCGGGATCAAAATGATCACTGATATATTCTACATACTCGTAAACTTCTTCATATCCGTACTCTTCTACTAAATACCAGAATAAGGATAATGCAACGCCATAGTTACTATCACTTGCCCTTTTAATATCATCGAAAGAATCTAGCTTAATATCCTCATCAAGCACTTCTTTGCTGCTCTTTAATTGATTTACATATCTCTCAATGGAGTACTTTGCATCCTTTACTAGCTCTAAATCCAAATCATTTAACGTATTCCTAGGATAAGTGTGATGGAAGTGAGCACTGTACTCCGCTCCTCCTTCCAACAGCCAAAAACGATAGTCTTCACCCCAATATTCTTCGTAGATAGGTTGAAATTCTTTATTGTTCAATGAGGATTGTTGATCAAAATAATGCACAAGTTCATGTGTTACTACTGGTCTAAAATCAAATGGAATAGTAGATCCATTAATTAAGATTTCCGTATGTTCCCCCCAAGTGGCTGCCTTTCCTTGTGTGTCTTCGGGGAATGGAGTATCAGAATCATCTGTGTAAAAAAATATATCCAGAGAAGAGTTTCCATTTAAATAAGGTTCAAAATCTTTTATTTTTTCTATAGATGTAATCATCTCTTCAACTTCTGTATAAGCAAAACCTTTTCCATATTCTTCTTCATAATCATCTGTAACATAAATTCGTACTGGATTGCCCCCACCTAAATCTAACCGATAATAATTCATTCCTATTATTGTTTCATCTGGAGCAAACTCACTAACAACATCCTTTTTACCCATATAAATAAAATTCTCATCTGTTTGTTCTGTTGAAAAGTTCATGAAATAACGAGAGTTATCAAGAAATATGCGCAGGGTATAATCTGTATCAGGACGGAGATATTCAACTGGAGTAACCGTCGCTTCATCTCCCTTTAAATGTATCGTAACAGGTATAAACATATCCTCGCTTTCAATGAGAATGCCATCAATATCTTCTACTTTGATCTCCTTGTTAAATGTAATCGTAAATGTTTTTACTAGAGGAACATCTATCAACTCAGGCAATTCCGTCCAATCTTCATATTTTGCATAACTGATAGATTGGGGAAATATACTAGAATAACCTAATATAGCTACTATAGTGAGTATTAATACATACTTTCTTTGAAGTAATGACATCCAGTTTTTCTCCTTTTCCTATTTTTTAAACATTATACCAAATCTATTCATGATATGGCTCAAGAATGTCACAAATCTTTCATGTTAAATAGATTGAATAAACTGAGCATTATATCGTAAAATTAAGATATATCGATTTATTAATTTAAGTTTATTTACCATAGAAAAACTAAAACTTAATTTTAACCACAATAGGAGGGAATCAACCATGGGTAAAAAAGTACTTATCGTAGGCGGTGTAGCAGGCGGTGCTTCTGCAGCGGCTAGATTAAGAAGATTAGATGAAACAACTGACATCATCATGTTTGAAAAAGGAGAATTTATTTCATTTGCAAACTGTGGACTGCCATATTTCATAGGTGAAACAATCCAAGAACGTTCAAAATTATTGGTCACTTCTCCAGAAATGATGAAAAATAGGTTCAACATAGACGTCAGAGTGTTTAGTGAGGTTATAAAAGTAGATGCTGTTAATAAAAAAGTTACAATAAATAGTCCTAAAGAAGGACAGTATGAAGAAACATTTGACAATCTCATTTTATCTCCGGGCGCCAAACCTTTCATACCTAACATATCAGGTATTGATAGTAAAAAAATCTATTCACTTAGAAATGTGCCTGATACGGATCGGATTAAAAAAGCAGTTGATCAGCAAAATACTGGGACAGCCATTATTGTAGGCGGAGGTTATATTGGTGTTGAAATGGCCGAAAGCTTAATCCAACGTGGAATAGAGGTCACTTTACTCGAAAACGCACCCCATATCTTGTCCCCTTTTGATTCAGACATGGTGGCTCATGCTGAAAAGGAAATGCAGGAACAAGGTGTTCAACTTATGTTAAATCAGCGTGTTGAAGCTTTTCAAGATGATGAAGATAAAATCACCGCTTATATGAAGGATGGAAACAAACTTACCGCAGATATAGTCATTATGGCTATAGGGGTTGTTCCAGATACCGCTTTTTTACAAAATTCTAACATTAAACTTGGCCAAAATGGTCATATTATTGTAGATGACAGTATGCAAACAAGTGTTGAAAGCATATATGCTGTTGGAGATGCAGTAGAAGTTAAACATTTTGTTCACCAACAAAATACAGCTATACCATTAGCCGGACCCGCAAATAAACAAGGTCGAATTGTTGCTGATCAAATTTGCGGTATTCCTACCAAATACAAAGGCACACAAGGCACTTCAATTATTAAAATTTTTGATATTACAGGGGCGTGTACAGGATTAAAT
Organism: Chengkuizengella axinellae; assembly: GCF_030730905.1. Lineage (GTDB taxonomy): Bacteria > Bacillota > Bacilli > Paenibacillales > KCTC-33759 > Chengkuizengella > Chengkuizengella axinellae. The sequence continues at coordinate 80,877 of NZ_JAVAMP010000005.1, forward strand.
GAGCGAAATTTAAACCAAGTCAACATACCATACAAAGTTGTTCATGTACATCCATTGTCTCATGCGGGATATTATCCAGGAGCGAAAACCATATCATTAAAATTAATCTTTAAGGAGGATGGAAAAATTCTAGGGGCTCAAGCTTTTGGTGTTGAAGGTGTAGATAAGAGAATAGATGTCATTGCCACTGCCATGCGTTTGGGTGGTACAATCAACGATCTAACTGAGCTTGAATTAAGTTATGCTCCCCCATATTCTTCTGCGAAAGATCCTGTGAATATGGCAGGTTATGTTGCAGAAAATGTACTGACAAATAAGACAGAGGTTTTTGTAATTGATGAATTAGAAAAGATAAGAAATCAAACCAGCACAATTTTAATTGATGTAAGAACGGAACAGGAGTTTAATAAAGGATCAATAGAAGGTGCGATTCATATCCCTGTAGATGAATTACGTGAGAGAAAACATGAACTAGATCCAAATAAACAACTTTGGGTATACTGTCAAGTTGGTTTAAGAGGACATGTTGCTTCACGCATTTTAAAACAAGAAGGATTTAAAGTTAAAAATTTAACTGGAGGATACAAATCATACGATATTGCTAATTTTGAACCAAGTTAGGTTTCTTCATGAGGTATGATTTGATATTAAGCTTCGTTTATTTATATAATAGTGAAGAATTGTATACTTATTTCGAAAAGAAAGTAGGTTTAATGTAATGGAAAACTTCACATTTTATAATCCAACTCAATTGATTTTTGGCAAAGGACAAATGGAGCAATTAACAAAGGAAGTTCCGAAATACGGAAAAAAAGTGTTAATTGTTTATGGTGGAGGAAGCATTAAAAAAAATGGAATTTATAATAAGGTAATTGATTATTTAAAAGAAGTGGATGCAGATATATATGAGCTTTCTGGAGTGGAACCTAACCCTCGTTTAACTACAGTACACAAAGGGGTAGAAATCTGTAAAAAAGAAGGGATCGAGTTCTTGTTAGCTGTTGGAGGTGGAAGTGTTATTGACTGTACAAAAGCCATTGCTGCTGGTGCAAAACTAGACGGAGATATTTGGGAAGTCATTACACGTAAAAAAGCAGCCACAGAAGCATTGCCATTTGGTACGGTATTAACACTTGCAGCCACTGGTTCAGAAATGAATGCTGGTTCAGTGATTACAAATTGGGAAACGAATGAAAAATACGGTTGGGGAAGTCCTGCGGTCTTTCCTAAATTCTCTATTTTAGATCCTGAAAATACATTCAGCGTGCCTCGAGATCAAACCATTTATGGCATTGTAGACATGATGACACATGTACTAGAGCAATATTTCCACCATACAAAAAACACAGCTCTTCAAGATCGAATGTGTGAATCCGTGCTGCAAACTGTGATTGAAACAGCACCTCAATTACTAAATGACTTGGAAAATTATGATCACCGTGAAACGATCCTATATAATGGTACAATTGCTTTAAACGGAATGTTGTCCATGGGCTATCGTGGAGATTGGGCTACTCACAACATTGAGCATGCGGTATCCGCAGTATACGATATTCCCCATGCAGGTGGGTTAGCTATTTTATTCCCAAATTGGATGAAGCACAATTTAGATGCTAATGTTGGTCGTTTCAAACAATTAGCTACTCGTGTCTTTGCTGTGGAAACAGAAGGAAAATCAGATCGTGATGTTGCACTTGAAGGCATTGAAAAACTAAGTGCTTTCTGGTCTAGCCTAGGTGCTCCTTCAACTTTGGTTGATTATGATATCGATGATAAAAACTTAGATGCCATTGCAGACAAAACTTTAGTTTATGGGGAATTTGGAAACTTTAAAAAGTTAAATAAAGAAGATGTGATGTCCATATTGAGAGCATCGTTATAAAGAGAATCTTTCTTTTAGTGGGAGTTTAATATTTCCCACTGAAAGTTAGACTTTAATTCATACAAACTGCTGCACAACGCAGCAGTTTGTATATTGAAAATTTCAATCTACACTTATCACTTCTTCTTTGTAATCACCTGCAGCGGATTTCCATTTGATAACCCCGTACATTTTATCAATATTTGAAACATTCATTTCTTTATTATCTTTGTTTAGAGGTATAGGCATAACCCCATTACCAGTGTGTTGACTATTAAAGTTCATGTCTGAGCTTACAAATTTTACACCTTGCAAATATTCCTCTTCACCATCTACGATGGCTATCATTTCAAATGAAAGATAGTCCGTGATTTCTTCATCTAACTTATACTTCAATACACCATTCCCAGCTGTAAGTGTATCTTGATCAAACTTCAATTCATACCCTTGTAAATCCCAATTTTCACTTGTCCCGTTAAGTGTATAACTTTTTTCTGAAATAGGATTAGAATTCAGCTTATCCTCATCATTTATATCTTCATTAGTAGAAGCAATAACAACTGTGATCAAAATAATCAAAACTCCCAATCCAAAGCTAATCACAATTTTTTTCATAAAATCCCCTCTTATTGATCATATCCTATGAAGCAGTAAAAAAACTAACAGTCGTTTAGTACCTTCATCTTTATAGCTAATGTACCCCATTTGTTCTCCTGCTCTGAAGTATAAATCTGATATGTTCCTTTAAGCATATCTTCCATTCTCCAACCTTCACAATCAAATTGTTGAAATGGAATATCTTCATACATTGCTTTAAAAGTATCATATTTTATTAATTCTAGAACTTCAACATAGATGATTTCATTTTCTTCAGGTAGTTTGATAAATTTAATTTTATCCCCAAGTTTAATTCTTCTTCTTTTTTCATCATTTAGACGGACTTCAACTATTTTCTTACCCTCTTTAACTGACGTATAATACTCTTCAAACAATCCCATTTTATGTATCATATATTTCACCTCGAAACTTCTTGTTTACTCAAACGAGTTTTTTAGTTCATAAAAAAACGCAATCTCTAGCCCATAGACTACGCTTCACTATATTTTATTTTGATCTTCCCACTTGAAGAAGAGGGTGTCTTACAGCATGAGAACGTGATAAAACTTGATTCATAACTCTGTTCACTTTCTTCGCAAACAAAACAGGATTTTCAATTTGTTGTACATAAACATATGGAAGATTCGGTTCGCTGTTCGGAAATCCTTCAACTAGGGTACTTATGATCCCCTCATTTGTCAACATAGATTTTAATTTGTCTACCTAATATTTTTACTGGTATTTTTGACTCCCCTCATTTTCCCGTACGTTATGGACCTTATAGTATTTCCATAAGGAACGAAGGGTTTTATCATTATATTATGCAAATTCAAATAGCAGAGTTCTACAGATTATCTAGTTCATTACATAATCAAGCGCATCTTGAAATACTTTAGGGAAATCTTCAGGCAAAGTGTGCCCCATACCTTCTTGTACAATAAACTTACAGGGGATATTTTCACTTTTTAGAACATCTATTATTTTTAAAGTTTGATCATAGAAAGGGTCTTTGTCACCAGTAATAATGCAGCCTCTTATGTTTTTGTTTGAATGGTTCCTAATTAAATATTCTGTTCGTTTAACATCTTGAAAACCTGGGACTATTGCAATAAATCTGTTTACTCCTAATATCTCTTGGTCTAAAGTCATCTCTATTGCAACTTTTGCCCCTTGAGACGCACCTAGAATGACATTTTCTTTTTCCTTAAGGTTGTACCTATTTTTGAATTGTTTAAAAGTTTCTACTAGATCTCTTTTTGCAATGTCCGGGTCATCCCAGGAATAACAATGATGGCTTAACAATTGAGAAGATTGCGGGAACCCTAACAAGTATTCGTTACTTGTATTTATTTCAGCTAATTGTTGAGAGAAATCGTCTGTATTTGATCCCTTCCAATGTAAAGCAAACAATGCTATTTCAGCGTTTTCATTTCCTTTAACTTTCAAATCTGGTTTTGAAGACTGTTTTTGAAGGTCATAAATCTCTCTGCATTTTTCAATAATAAGTTTAAAATCTTCTAATTCCTTTAATGGGCCTAACTCTTGAGCGAAGTTCTTTAATATTACTGGATTCCACCATAATCCTTTTTCCAAAACTTCATTAAGTTCATACAATGCCTTCTCGTTCTCACCAAGCAAACAATAAGTTTCCGCCTTCCATTGTCCCAGCCTGTCAAGCTTGTTAGGAAATTTAACCTTGGCATCCTCTAACAGTATTAATGCTTCCTCATAATTCTTTTCCTCAATGAGCTTGATAGCCTGCTGTTGTACTTTTATAAAATTTATAATTGACATAATATCCCTCCACCATTTAATAGTTCAATGATAATTGACCATAATAAATTAGTCAATATATTCATAACTCATAATTTAAGTTTACATCCTTTAGACTTTTATATATACTATAGCTAAAATGAACGAAGGAAGAGAAACATGGCTTATACATTAGAAATACTATATTCACCTGCATATGAGTTATTATTAAGTCTCTCATTATATAAAAGGCAAACTCACTTAAAATATTTGGATGTTGGTACAAAGTGGACCCAGAATGTAGAAAGTATGATTTCGAGTAGACTGAAGGAAACTTTAGATACAAAAGAGAATTTATATTTTAAAGATTTATCTGTGTTATTAATTAGTCAGTGCCCTGAAAAAGAAAATATTGATTCGTTCCTTCAATGGTTAGAAAATCTGTCAGCGGGTCAAATTTATGAGTTGTTAACACCATGGTTAAGTGAAAATATGGTTCTACCAACTGACTTAAAATCACAGAGTTTACAATATATCAACTTAATGAGGAAATGGAATGAAGAGTACTTTCAAAAACAGGAAAACAATTTACTTAAAAAGCTTAAATTGGAAGCAAACGAGAAAGAAAAACAGCTTTCTGGAAACATTTCAAATACTGAAATCGTACATGCATCCAGCAGATTTGTCATAGAAGCAGATGGAGTGAAGAGGGTATATTTATGTCCGACTTATCATGTCAATCCCATTTCTTTGGTCGATGAATTTAGGGATACACTATTTATTACATACCCTTATAGGAAGAAAAATCAAGATGCTGATGAGATTATAAAGATGGCAAAAGCTTTAGGAGATGATACAAGAATCAGAATTCTGCAACTGCTATCAGAAGGATCTTACACCTTCACAAATATCATGAAAAAGTTGGGGATGGCAAAAGGGAATATTCACCACCACTTAACAACATTAAGAGCAGCAGGGTTACTTAATATACATTTGACCAATGACAAAAAGGTGTTTTACTATAGCACTTATAAAGGTTTTACTAATCACTTTAAATATCAAATAGACCAATTGTTGAATAGTGAGTACCTCAAATATTAAAGTTATAAAATGCGACCCGTAGTTATGAAATCAGGTCGCATTTTAAAAATACGTTCATGAAATCTGTTTTGGCCATTTCCATGCATACCAAATAATGATCAACAGCCCTATAATTTGTACAGTTACAAAAAATATATCATCAAGGTCAGACACGCCATTTGCAATAATAAATATAATCGTTAATACCCCTGCAATTATGTTAGTCCAGCGATTCGCTGTATACCTTAATACTCGTGATAAAACTATCATAACAATGGGAATCTCAAACAGTATTCCAGCAATCAACATGAACTCTTCAGTTATTACTACTCCGTTGACCGTTCCTGTCATCATTTCCTCTAAAAAGCCTGCTTTAAACAATTGATGTATATCCCGAAATGTTATATTTAACAGTACGAATATCCATAATGTCGAAAGTATTGCTTTTTTATTTAACTCGTTGATCTTATTTTCGGTATTCATTTTTATCCCTCCGTTCATATTAAACAGTTTCGGTTACACAATTGTGATGATTACTTTGCCTCTTGCGCGTCCAGTCTCTAGATATCTGATAGCTTCAGCAGTTTCACTTAAAGGATAAGACCTATCAATGACGGGTATGACTTTCCCAGCCTCAAGCAACTCTTTTAAAAAAAGTAAATCATCTTTGTTCGTGTGGACTGTTTTCATCATTCCGATCTTCTTATTACCAGCTCTAGAGACCCATTTTCCTTTCAAAGAAGTCTCCATTAAACGAGCCATGTTCGTAAATCCAGCTACAGTACAAATTCCGTTCGACTTCAATGTCCTATTTAAATCTGAAACCGAGCGATTTCCCACAGTATCAAAAATCAAATCATATTGTATTCCAGTTCTAGTGAAATCTTGCTTTGTATAATCAATAACATGATCCGCACCAATAGAACGCACCATATCCAAATTTCTCGTGCTGCAGACACCGGTAACTTCAGTCCCAATTGCTTTTGCAATCTGTACCGCGAACGTACCTAATCCTCCTGAAGCTCCGTTAATCAGTACTTTTTGTCCTGATTGAATTTGGCCTTCGTTGCGAAGACCTTGCAAAGAGGTAAGGGCTGCTAGTGGCACAGCTGCTGCAAGCTCAAAGGTTAGGTTGTTAGGTTTTAAAGTCAATGAATTTTCAGGGACAGATGCATATTCTGCAAAGCCGCCCAATCCTGTTTCAAATTTTTCTCCAAACACTTCATCACCTGGTTTAAATTGTGTTACTTTACTGCCAACTGCTTCAATCCGACCTGCTATATCCGCTCCAAGTCGTGTGTTTTTGGGTTTTCGAATACCATTTTCCAAACGAGCTAAAAATGGTTTAGCTTTCATAAAACGCCAATCTAGTGGATTTGTGGAAGCTGCATAAACTTTTACCAAAACTTCATTTTCTTCTGGACTCGGCTTTTCTACCTCTTTAAGTTTGAGAACTTCCGTGGAACCATATTTTGTGAATACAATTGCTTTCATGAGTGGTTCTCCTCCTTCATTCTTGTCATACAAATTTCACTTTTAACAACAAGGATTAACTTGAAATTTTTTCCTTCTTATTGTAAACTATACAGTGTAGTTTATATCAAGTCAATATTTTTTATACTACACAGTGTAGTTTACTTTTTGTTATAGAAGGTGAGTACTCAGCTATGAATGAATTAAAAAAAACAGCGAACACAACAAAAAAACGAGAATCTATTATGGATGGAGCTATCAAAGCCTTTGTAATAGAAGGATACGAAAAGGCATCTATGGATCGAATTGCTCATCATGCAGGAGCTTCTAAACGAACGGTTTATAATCATTTTGCCAATAAGGATGATCTGTTCCAAGCCGTCTTTAAAAGATTGCTGTCTGAACAAGAACGATTAAAAAATATCAGTTATGATCCTAATAAGACTTTAGAAGAGCAGCTTGCCCTTTTCGCTGATGCGGAAATCTTCCTAGTTAACGATCCAAATCGATTAGCATTATGCAAAGTGCTTACCACGGTATTTATTCAAGATTCTGAGTTAGCTAGGGAGACAAAATCCAAATATGGTCCACCTCATGCAAATCTTGTATCCTGGTTAAAATCAGCCCATGAAGATGGAAGAATGGAAACCCCTAATCCACGTTTGGCTGCTCAAATCTTTCACGCCATGATCGAAGGAGCTTTAACCTGGCCTGCACTCTTCCAACCCTGCCAAACTGATGAACAGTTAAAACCTTTAAAAGAGGATATGATCAAAACATATTTGTGCCGATTTGGGAAGAATATTTAAAAATCGATGGGTTTTTAATAAAGAGAATCTTGCTTTCAGTGGGAGCTTTTATCTCCCGCTGAATGTTAGATGACCTTATCAGGTGAAATTATGCAACATCTTCGTAAAATCAAATTAATTCTAGTTGTTCATTATTTATATGATAATTAGTATGAACATTGCCTAGTACCTCTAACAATTTTATGTAATTCGATAAAGAGTCTTGATCTAAAACTTTGTACCCAGAATCGAAAATGGATATATTGCCAGAACCCTCATTCAGTTTATTACTAGATTCAAGAATTCGCTTTAAATTTTTTACAGTTCCAATGCTGCCATCAATGATATCAACATCTTCACTAAATTGCTTACTTAACGACTCCCTGAAATATGAAAAATGAGTACATCCAAGTACTATTGTTCCATATTGTGTTAAGTCAAACTGAGATAATTGTTGTCTTAAATAAGGAATTACAATCTCTTCTCTGAATTCAAAGTTTTCGGCAAATTCCACAAGACCTGGCATAGGTAAATAGTCAACAATATCATGCTTATCAACATTTTTTACAAGAGTATGAAACTTTTCCTCTGCAAGAGTAAGCCTAGTTGCCAATACTAAAACTTTTTTTAGTTTGCCCTCGCTTATTTGAACGGCAGGTTTTACAGCAGGTTCTATACCAATAATCGGGAAATCATACTTTTGTCGAAGATCTTTTACTGCAATACTAGTTGCCGTATTGCACGCAATAACCAGTGCCTTTACATCTTGTTTAGCAATAAAATCAGAAGCTTTTAAAATATGTTCTTTCACAACTTCTTTTGGTTTTTCACCATATGGAACATGCAGCGTATCAGCATAATAGATGTAATCTTCATTGGGTAATAATCTTAGTGCCTGGTTAAGTACAGTCATTCCACCGATACCTGAGTCAAAAAATCCAATTTTCACTAACTCACTCTTCTTTCAAGATAATGTGTTTTCTATTTGAGAAATTATATTTACAACATTGATTAGAATCATGTATGTTTTATACTCTTATCAAATTATATACTGTACTGGTATCATCGACAACAGATACATAAAAATAGAGGATATCCAGTTATATTATTTTTCTACTAGACTTCCCCTATTTACTTTATAAATATAATTTAATAACATACCATGAGAAAGTTTTTGATTAATTGATGGTTTTTATACTATATTCTTTTTTTTGTTCATTTTCTCAATTTTATTTTTAATTCGTATACATTTATTCATATGTAAAAAATTATGTCTGGTAGTTGGCATGAGGAATAACCCAGCAATTGTTTTTTTACTCCAATATTCTGCTAACCATTTCGAACCTTCATTTAACATTTGTTCATCAAATAACCTTTGAATCCGACTACTCTGTATTTTTTCTCTAAACTGTGATGGTTTTAATGATTTGACAATGACACGAGTTTGACGCCCAACAGCAATTCTGTAAGCTAATAAAGATTCAATGTCAATCGAGGAACTAAGCTCGGAAATTTCAGATTCATTCATGTCATTACCTGAATGACTAAATCTAATATTCATCCTTTCAGTCCAGTTGTCGGAGGATAATACTTGCTGCCCTCCAGCAACCAATATGTTCATTGTAATATCCTCTACTCTTGCTATATGCCAAAGATGCCAAACTATCGAATTTCTGGTATCGGAACATGGAACTGGATAGCAACGCATTATATCTTCGGTAATATCGGAGAATAGAATATCCTCCCCGTGAATACCTAATGATCCTGCCATTTCAGAAGAATATATCAAACCTTGGGTACTGAGAATTAAATCAACTGCTTGATCATGCTCTTCAGTCTTCATGATACTTTTAGTTAATTCTCTATGTTTAGCATTCCAAGCTTGTCGTTCATCTTTATTATTCATTAGATCCACCTCACATATTTATTGATGATATCAATCCCATCCAACATTGGGAACGTATTTTCGTATAAATTAATATTATAGGATTTAAGATATATAGTCAATATATGGGAGATAATCGTTTTATTAGACCGTCGATAGGGTTCCTTTACAATCAGCAGTAACATATTCATTAGAAAGGACAACGACTAGTGGAACAACAGTACTCTCCACTCAGACCGATAGAGTTCAAGAATTAAGTGCTAGGTTCAATGTAGCTAATGAGCAGAAAAGTGAACTTATCAATAAAATTCCGGGATTAACATGGTGTGATGAAAGTCCAGAAGATGGAATTAACACTTATACAGTTATAATGGAACGTTTAGATGATGTGAGTGTTTCTGTTAATGACGAATTAAATTTTTCAAATGTACAAGTAGGAACTAAAGCCTTAAATGCTATCGTGTTACCTTTAAAATTTTAGGTATTGTGAAAAATACCTTTGTCCTTGGAGGAGTAAAAGGTATTTTTCATCTGTTTTAAAGATACTTCCTATTTCACCTGAATTGTGACATTTCAGTGATAAACTATACCTTCTTATTCTAACTTAAAAAATAAACGATATAATATAATTTAGAAACTATTAAGGAGTATATATCTATGAAAATAAATCGTTTACTTGTTGCTATCACAACAACAACACTTCTTTTAACAGCTTGTGCTGAAGATGTGGCACAAACACAAAAACAACAAGAAATGGATTCACAGTCTATTAAGGATCTTGTTTATGACTACAGTGTAGGTAACATTGAGGTGGAGAATGCATCCATCACATCTGAATATCTAATTGTACAGGATGTTAATCAGGAAGAACAAAAGTATGAATTACCAGAAGACGAATTCTTCGTTTCCATTGCGCCTTATATAAACAATACACATCCTTGTACTAACCACAACCTGACTAGCTGTCAAGGTGAACTGGCAAGCGAGACATTTGATGTTGTAATAGCAGATTCAACTGGGAATGTCATCGTTAGTAAAAGTATAGAATCTGGTGAAAACGGCTTTGTTGATATGTGGTTACCACGAGACAAAGAATACCAAGTAACCATAGAACATGATGGAAAAATTGCTGAAAGCAACCTCTCTACTTTTAAAACAGATGGAACCTGTGTAACAACAATGCAATTACTGTAAAAAAAGCATGCAAAGGATATCACCTTCTTTGCATGCTTTTTAGTGTTCAGCTACTTCAATTATGGTGTACTAGTCACCATTGGAATATCCTGCTGGAATTGACCTGCTATTCTGTATGTGAAACCATATTGAATATTCTCAATGACTTGACCATTCGTGACTGTAAACTCATATCTTGCTGTGGATGCATTATATACAAGCGTTGGGTTTTCTTGTGGTCCGTCATTTACCGTATAATGCAAGATAATATAATCATAGGCAGCATTCTCTTCTGGAGTAAACCAGATCGTAGCCTCCTGATCGTTGTTATATGTTACACCATGTGGTGCGGTAGGGTCTATCGGTACTTCAGGTTCGGTTGGCATTTCAGGTGTCGCATCCGTTGTCACCTGTAAGTTTTGGCTTGCTACTGATTCATTCCCTTCCTCATCTTTAGCCACTACACTAAATGTATAGGTCGTATTTTCCGTTAACCCTGTTGTTGTATAAAATACATCCGTTGTTGTTCCGTCTAACATTCCATCTTTATAGACATCATACTCAGTAACTCCCACATTATCTGTTGATGCTGTCCAAGCTAGATCCACTGTAGTTTCACCTTTAGCTGTGATTGTTACATTTGATGGCGCTGATGGTGCTTCTGTATCCACAGTCGGTTCCTCAGGTTCTGTTGGCACTTCAGGTTCTACAGGTGGTACTGGATCAGTAGTTCCTCCTGAACCTACAACATATTGATACCAATCAGAGTCTTGTCCAAAATTAATGAAGTATGTGTATTGGAAATCTACTACATCCCCTGCATTCAAGCCTTGAATTGTATACTCCCATATTCCATTTTCATTCACACTTCCAACATTTTGTTGTGCCCCATTATTTACTTTATAATGTACATCTGCAAAACCAGCTGTTCCTTCTGGGATGAACTTCAAAGTCACACTATTTCCACTGTCTACAATTTCAACAGAGAAATCTGGTCCAACAATGACATTTCCATCTCCAGGTACTGGAGCTGCATCCGTTGTCACAGTTAAAACATTGCTTTCTGCTGAAACATTTCCTGTTTCATCCTTAGCTAAAACCGTAAATGTATAAGTTGTGTTTGCTATTAAATCAGTCACAAGATACACTGTTGATGCTGTGCTACTTACAAGAATCCCATCCTGATAAACATCATAACCTGTTACACCTACATTATCTGTTGATGCTGTCCAACTTAAATCTATCGTAGTTTCACTCTTTGCTGTAAATGTTAAGTTTGCTGGTACTGTCGGTGCTTCAATATCAACTGGCAGAGCTGCTGTTGTTATTTGCAGTTCATTGCTAGCTAGAGACTCATTACCTGCATCATCTTTAGCAACTACTGTAAAAACATAAGTCGTTGATGGTTCCAAACCTGTTACAGGAAACGCAGTTTCTGTGGTTGTAGATAAAAATGCTCCATTCTGATAAACATCATAACCATTTACACCTACATTATCTGTTGCTGCTGTCCAACTTAAATTGACTGTTGTTTCGCTAATTGCAGTATAATTTAAATCTGTTGGAGCCGTTGGCGCTTCTGTATCGATTACTATATCCCCAGGTTTTTGTCCCATATCATAATTAAAATATTTAGAAAGTGTAGCTACACCATTAACTATCGTATTGTATCTGTAAGTCAGATTTGCATTTTCAGGTACTGTAAGTGCCATTTCAAAGTTGCCTTCTGCATTTTTAGCTAAGCTATATCCAGACTCACCCGCACCATTGATTCCTACTAATAAAATCACTTCATCAATACTTGAATTCGGTTCCACTATAACAGTTGCTGTCGTTGGTGTTGTTTCAATAATTTCTTGTGTATACCCTGGTCCAGGTTCGAAGCCGGAACGCACTTCAAAGATCTCACTTCTAGCTGACTCATTGCCATCTGCATCACGAGCCACAATTTCGTATGAATAAAAGGTTAATGGCTCCAACCCTATATCCTCAAAACTAGAATTTTCTGTAGTGATTACTTTGATTCCATCTCGATAAATATCATACTCTACTGTTAAAATATTATCTGCGGACTCACTCCAATCTAAAGCAATAGATTTATGTGTTTCCTCCAAGCTGGTGATACCTGTTGGTACATCAGGAGCTTGTGTGTCAATAATTGTAGTTGAGACTTGCAACGTCGAGCTCTCTCCTGATTTTGTATCAACGTCTTTAGCTTTTACAGTAAAATTGTAAGTTGTTGTTGGATTTAACCCTTCAATCTTTACTTCTTCTAAAGTAGATGACGCAGCATAATTTCCATCAACAAAAATATCGTACTCAACCACACCGCGATCATCTGTGGAAGGTTCCCATTCAATAGTTACATAGTCAGAAGCAACTCTCTTTACACTTAACCCTACTGGCACAGAAGGCGGGTTTGTATCTGGAATATACACACCTTGATCTGCGTTAAAACTTTTTGGAGCAACTGTAATTTGCTGTCCGTCTGAGAAGTTCACAATCTTTGTTTCATTCGTCATATTGTATACAACATACGTTTTTTCTCCGCTATCATCCTTAAATACAGCATAAAAAGGATAATCTGCTTGTACAGTGGCATCCACTGCACCTACATTTAATAAAGTATGAATCCAGCTGTACGTATAAGATACAGAGTTTCCTTCTTCTACTCTAAACAATCCATCAGGTGAAGCAGCAATCGCATTATTCATTAATTGGAGTGCTTGTACAGGATCTGCTAATGCTAGATACATCCATTGCAAATCATCCCAATAAGCTTCGGCATCAAAATCATAATTCGCATTCCCAGCTTCTTCAGCTCGTCCCCAAGCTTCAAATAATGGAAGCTCTGCTTGCAAGCTATTGTAACTTTTCAATACGTAATCTTTATCCTGTCCCAAGTACAAGGAACCGCCATGGAACGGCAGCCAAAGAATCGCATGTCTTTGTGCTGGGTTTTTCGTCCAAAAGGTTGCATTGTCTACTTTACCACCCCAAACAATGGTGTGTGCAACCTGCTCCCATTCCTCAGGATAAATATCGTTATTTAAATTAAAATAGTATTCATTGGAAGCATCTACTTCAGAAGTGTACAAATAAATTCCTAAATCTCTAATTTCCTTTCCTTCTGCTTCTTTCCCAGGTAAAGTGGACAACAATTCTCCCCATAATACAATTCCAGTCCATGCATTAATTGCCTCTGAAACAGATTCTTGGTTGTTACCTGCACCAAACCCAGACTTTCCATCTGCCCATGAATGACCTGCATATGGATCGTAATTTCTTAAAAACGGGAACATTGCATCATCACGATCAGGTGAAGCAATATGACGAATAAGCATGTCAACCATTTCACCATACTCCGTTAAAAACTGCTCATCTGCTCTAGCAATTTCAGCCGCAGCTTTGATGAAATAACCATAATGAAAGTGATGATCTGTCATATTCGGAGCACTATAGAACCCTTCTCTATACCCAATCATGGCTCCCCAAGTATCATTGTAATAAAAGAATTCTTGATTATCCTGATTTCCATTCTCATCAGATGCTGTCAACCAGTCGGTGACCATAATTTTTGCTTTGTCTAAAGCAATAGCAGCTAAATTTTCAAACTCACTTTTGTCAGCTGGATCACTCACACGATTGGCAATATCCTCTGCAAGACCATATAACGTTGTTAATCTTGCCATTTCCTTACCAGTAAAGTAAGTGTCTACATCTCCTGGATTTGAGTTTGGATCCTCTGGATTAGGGAAGTGTCGGTTAATCTCCTCTTCTAAATAAAATTTCAATTGCGCTATATTATCCGCATTCAAATCTCCTAAATAAGGAAGGTTTGGCAAAACACCAGTATACGTATCCTCAATAGTAAAGGAGTTGCCAATCAACGTTTTCAGTTCACCCTGCATAGAATCATACGTATAACCTGTATAATCTGCATCCATTCCTCTCCATTGAGTAGCATATAATGTCATCCACGTTTCATTTGGGGCGCCTGATTCTTTAGGTGTGATCGTAAATTGATAGTTTGTATACACTTTACTAGCAGCTTCATCAAAAGACCAGTTCACTTTTGTATCTGTAACAAAAGAATACGCATACTCTTTCATTTGATCAAAAACTGAGATTGCTTCAGCCTCAGATTTCACATCTGGCAGCAATGCAAGTGAAAAATAGTTTTTTCCTACTGGTAAGTTGTTCACTAATGTTGTTGTTCCTAATCCTGACCATGTAGAACCTGTTGGACCAAATAAAGCATAATAATTTCCATTGATTGAAACACCAACTATTGCATCGTTTTCAGTTCCAACAAAAACTTCAGGTGCACGATCGAAGGTTAATGAGGGATTTCCACCTTCATAAATTGCATAGACAAATGGTGAGCCATGTCCGTAACTTACACTCATTCCTGCCCCGCCATTATTAAAATCAGCTGTAACAAACCAATCACTAAATCCACCCGTTTTTGCCTCAGAAAAACCTCCAACACTTGAATGCCCTAACACAAAATCATTGCTAGTATCCTTAGGCAGTTCAGCTGTAATAAATCCTTGCTCTGGATAAACTACATCATTTGTTGCGCTGATACCAGATGCACCAACTAGTTTAGAATTGCCTGGGTAATAAATTTGTAAACCTTGTGTTTTAGGATATACCGCTAACGGATGCGGATATTGAGGTTCACTAAAAGTATCCCAATTCATGTTGGTCCACCAATCACTTGTAGGTGTTGGTTTCCATTCAGGTGCATCAGGACCTGTCACATTGGATGAAATAAAAGGTTGTGGCTCTGGATAGGCTTGAGCATTTGGATCAATAAACCATGTGGCAGGTTTATCTGTTTCTGCAGGTAAAATCGTAGTATAACTTCCAGAACCTACTTGCACCTCTCCATCAAAAGCAGATGATGTTGAAAATGGTACGAGTAAACTCATCACTAAACATATCACCAGACTGAATGTAAACGTTTTCTTCATATAAAATATCTCCCCTTTATTTACTAAAAATGATAAACATATCATTCACTCACATTAAACCATTGTAAACCAGCAAGGGAGATGAAGTCCCTCGCTGATTTAATAGATTTGGAATGATGTTAATCAGCAAGACCAGAGCCAACGATATATTGATACCAATCCGTATCATGAGCTAGATTTATAATATACGTATATTGGAAGTCAATGACATCTCCTGCACTCACGTCAGGAATTGTATATTCCCAAATTCCATTTTGATTTACACTTTTAACATTTAATTGTCCGCCGTCATTTACTTTGTAGTGTACATCAGCAAGAACTAACGGATTTTCTGGTACAAACTTTAATGTGACGTTATTTCCATCATGTTCAATCTCAATCGTGAAATCAGGACCTGTGATTACATTATCCCCACCTGATACCGGTGGTTCAGGTTCTGTTGGTACTTCAGGAGTCCCTCCTGTTTCGCCAGAGCCAACGATATATTGATACCACTCCGTATCATGAGCTAGATTTACAATGTAAGTGTATTGAAAATCAATGACATCTCCTGTGCTTACCCCTGGAATTGTATATTCCCAAATTCCATTATTATTTTCACTTCTAACATTTAATTGTCCACCATTATTTACTTTGTAGTGTACATCAGCAAGAACTAACGGATTTTCTGGTACGAATTTCAAGGTGACACTATCACCATTGTCCACAATTTCAATCGTGAATTCAGGTTCAACTATAACATTTCCATCTCCAGGTACTGGAGCTGCATCCGTTGTCACAGCTAACACATTGCTAGCAGCAGACTCATTTCCTGCTAAATCTTTTGCTTTAACTTCAAACGTATATGCTGTATTCTCTGTTAATCCTATAATTTGATATGAAGTTGCAGTTGTACTGTTCACATAGACTCCATTTTGATACACATCATACCCAACAACACCAACATTGTCTGTAGCTGCTGTCCAAGCTAAGTCCACGGTCGTTTCATCTTTTGCTGTAAAGATTAAATCTGCTGGCGCAATTGGCGCTATTGTATCTGTTGGGTCAGGATTGCTTACTAAACCAGTACCTACTTCATACCCATACCAAGCTGTATCTTCAAATAATCCATTTTTTACATAAGTGTAATAAAATTCAATATGATTGCCTTCACTAACTGCTGGAATTGTAAATTCCCAAGTCCCATTGTTATTTATAGTTGGTACATTTTGTTGTACACCATCGTTAATGACATATCTCAAATCTACTAAATTACTACTTTCTGTTGGTGTGAATGACAATGTTACTTCTGTGCCTTCGTCAATAATCTCAACCACAAAATCCGTTTCTATGATTGTTATAGACTCTCCACCAGCTGGAGTTGCTTCGGTTGTTACAGTTAAACCATTACTTGCAGCAGATTCATTGCCTGCTCTATCCTTTGCAACAACTGTGAATGTATGTGTGCTTTCTGCGATTAAACCAGTTACTTCATAACTTGTTCTTGTTGTACTGTTTAACAAACTTCCATTCTGATATACATCATATGCTGTTATACCTACATTATCTGTTCCTGCTGTCCAAGTTAGTTCTACCGTAGTTTCGCTCACATTAGCAGCAGTTAAGTTAGTTGGTGCCGTTGGCTCTTCTGTATCAGGTACTGGTGGTTCTCCACCACTTGGGGGCGTATTTGAGCAATTTCCTCCTGGACTAACCGCTGTTTCTTGAGCCATAGCATTAGCTGGAACTATTAATTCATAACAATCTGAGAATGTAACTGTAATATCCAAATCTGATGCGTTATATGCTACATACGTATTTACACCATTTTTGTTGAATACAGAATATAGAGGTGTATTTGCAGTCACATCAAAATTAGGTAATCCATATACATCTAATGATCTAATCCATTGGTACGTATGTGCTCTAGACTCTCCAAATTCAACACCAACAGCTGGATCAATCTCCGTGTCCTCATCCTTCCATAATGTTAGCGCTTCTGCGGGATTACTAAGTGCATAATAAGAAACTAAAATATCCTGCCAGGCATCGGTATTATCTAATCCCGCCCAACCATACTGTTCTTTTTTCTGCAAATAATTAGGGAACTCATCATACGTATTGTTGTAGTTTAATGCAACATAATCTGGATCTGTCCCCAAATAAAGTGAAGCCGGAGTAATTGGTAGTATTTGAATACCATGTGCCTCTACTGGGTTTTCTGTCCACCATGTCGTATGATTGTATTTACCACCCCAAACCATAACTACATCGTCATTTGAGTATTCTGGTTCTAAAACATCTCCATAAATATCAAACCAATAATTGTTAATTGCTTCTCTTTCAGTTGTATACATATAAATTCCAGCATCTCTTATCTCGTCGTTTCCTGTTGCCTCACCCCATAATATCAAGGAAGCCCATGCATTCATTGCTTCTGAAGAGGACTCGTGATTATTACCACCGTATCTCCAATCATCAGCATCAATAAATCCAGGTCCGTTAGCCCAAGAATGACCAGCATATGGATCAAAGTTTCTTAAAAATGGGTATTTAGTTGAATCTCTATCCGTTGTTGCAATATCTCCAACTAGTTCATTCACCATGCCTCCCCATTGATCTTCTTGGTCCCAAGCATCCACAGTATTTGGTTCTTGTAGAGCAACTTGTGCAGCTGCATAAATCCAATATCCCCAGTGGAAGTGGTGATCATTGAGTTCAGTATCTGAAAAATAACTTGCGCTATAACCAATTAAAGTCTTCCAATGATCATCATAATAAAAATAATTATCATCTACAGGTTGTCCTGCTTCGTTATATTTGGTAGGGGTGAACCACCATTCCATCGTATTTTTCATAGACTCTACAAAAGCATCCGTTTTTTCATCATCATTTAATTGAGCCGTAATCGGTGCAAGATTGGATACTCGTCCAAGGTTTTTACCCATCCAATACGTATCGTATCCACCATTACCTTGATCAGCACCTGCATTTATGAACGGAGGGTTTAATCCCATTCCATAATCAAAGTATTCTGTAACGTAATCTTCTAATTTAGTAATATCCTCAGAATCCGTTAATGCTGGCATCCAAGGTAAAATACCATTAAACACATATTGTGTACTGAAGCCATTCCCAGTAATCGCTTTCATCGTTCCTCGAATTGTATTGTAAGAATATAAATAAGTTGACTCAGATATTAATGGATTGTATCTCCACTGATGAGGGTACAGTGCAGTAACAGTTTCAGTATTTGTTCCTTCCATTGGTGTCGTTTCAATAATATAGTCGGTAGTTAAAGTGCTGCTCGCTTCATCATAATTCCAATCTACTCTTGTGTCTGTAATAAAAGCAAAAGCACGATCCTTATAAAGATTAAACGCATTTATACTTCCCTCAGGCAGCCCTGCTACAGTAAAAAAGTCTTTACCTGTTGGTAAATCAGCGATCACTTCGTTACCATTATTAGTCCAGGTTGTACCTGTTGGAGCATATAAACCATAATAGTTAGTTTGGCCATTATTATTAACAGAAATTTGAATTGAAGAACCATCTTGATGAAGTATAGTTGTAGGCAAGTTAAATTTCACCTTAGGCTCTGCACCTTCAAATGTAAAATACGCAAATGGGCTTCCATGTGCAATGGTTGCTTTCATATTTTTGCTACCGTCACCGCTGGCCATTAAGATATCAGCCGACCAATCATCAAGCTTGTCCGCTTTTGCATCAGCAGGTGAAAAAGTAGTTGCTTGAACCTCTAAATCAATTTGTCCTGGACGGTGCTCTCTTTCCAATTCATTTTCACCATCTAATAATGTTTTCACTGTTTTAGGAGGGTTGCTGATTTCAAACCCAGTTGGTGTAGCTTGGAACGAAAGTGGATGAGCATATAAAGCGCCTGAATATTGGTGCCATAATACTGAAGTTAACCAGTCATTCGTAGGCAAAGGTTTTCCATCAAAATTGCTTGTAGTATAATCTTCTGCTGGTGGAGATTTTCTTGGACCTAGTACCCAATTATATAACTGATTCCCTTTTTGAACTGTCGAATAACCGCCTTCACCAACTGCTACATCATCTTCAGTAATGTCCGCAATAGCAAAATTAGCAGGAATTAAAGCTGTAAATATCAGTGTAAGCGTTGTCATAATAGATAAAAATTTGATCTTATTCAATGTACAAACACCCCTCTTTTTTTCTAGTACTTACTAATTAAAAATATAAATCTTTCTCCACCTAGTAATTCATTGCTGCATTAGTATATTGAAACCGATTTCAAAATACAGGAATTAAAGAAGATTGAAATCGATTCCAATATTTACATGCCATTAAATCATCTCCTCTCATATTTAGTTAACCAAGTTATGTGTAGCTAACATAAGTTTATACTATATTAATCCGCTTTGTAAATAGGGAATTTGACATGTTTTGATGAATTTTGTCGATTGGTGTCTATTATTCATTTAAAAATTGATTTACTTGATAGATAAATTGTTTTTTATCATATAGAAATGGAACATGCCCATTTCCTATTAGTAATGTTCTATCTGATACTAGTTCATCCGGAAAACCGGAGGGACATATTGGATCCTTTTGTCCATGAATCCATAGTAATGGAAACTCACTCTCATCGTTATTAAATTCAATCCAGTTAGACGTGAGATCTGTGTTCATTAGATAATTAAGACCTGCTTCTAATCCGTTTAAGCTGAACTCTGTCTTTTCACTATATAATAATTGACTTGTCTGTGCGGTTGCTTCAAAAGATTGAAAAACAAGCTTTTTAAATTGAAGAATCGTTTCTTCAGGGTCTATCAACAGCTGCTTTTTCATACGTTTAACAATTCTTTCGGACCATCCTTTTGTTCGATCTTGATTTGTAAATTTTAAAGTCGAAGAAATGACAATAAGAGATTTAATATTAAATTTTTCTCTCTTCTTTTGCTCAAATACAGATTCTAATGCTAACATGCCTCCCATTGACCAGCCTATTAACGTCCATTCACCAGGTGAATCTAGCAGCTTTTTTTCTATCGCTAAATAAAAGTCCTCAATATTCAGACACTCTCCAAAGTGTACTAAATGATGCTCGTAATCTGGTAAATCTTCTATTACTTCTGACCAAATTTGGGTGGACATTCCCCAACCATATATCCACAGACATTTTCTAGACATATATTGTTCCCTCTTTTATAACGTGATCTTTAATTGTTGCCCAATTTCACCTATGTGGACTAGTGCTTCTTTCAAATCTACTTCTTGATGTATACTCATGATTGTAAATCTTATTCTTGCAGTACCTTCTGGAACAGTAGGCGGTCGTACAGCGAGAGCAGCTACTCCTTTTTCTTGCAGATGATTACTAAAATTCAGCGTTTCTTTATTGTCACCAACTATTATAGGTATAATTTGCGATTCACTTTCACCTGTATTAAACCCTCTAAATTGAAGCTCCTTTTTAAACCAAGCCGATTTTTCCAATAACGATTTTTGTCTCCAGCTCTCATTCTGAACCCGCAGCCAGTTTTGCAGGATAACAGCAATATTGATCGGTGGAAGTGCGGTTGTAAAGATAAAACTCCTTGCTTTATTCATTAAATATTGGATTAAAATGGAGTCCCCAGCAATATAAGCCCCGTAACAACCATAAGCTTTGCTAAATGTACCCATTTGAATATCAACTTCATTTGATAACCCTAAGGAATGTACTAATCCTTGTCCTTGTGCTCCATAGATACCACCGCTATGTGCTTCATCCACCATAAGCATTGCACCGTATCTATTTTTCAATTCTACTAATTTTTCTAATGGTGCGATGCTACCATCCATACTAAATATGGAATCCGTGACGATTAATTTTCTCTGATTCGAATCTGCATTCTTCAACAAATACTCCAAATGCTCAATATCTCTATGTTTATACCGTTTGTGCTCAGCCCTGCTTAAAATGATGCCATCCACTATGCTTGCATGATTTAAACGATCGCTTAATACAAGATCCTTTCTTCCAATCAAAGCAGAAATAACCCCAAGGTTTGCCATATAACCGCTGCTGAACACTAAACAATCTTCTGTCCCTTTATACGAAGCAAATTGCTTTTCAAACTCTCTGTAAATGGGATCATTACCGACAATCAATCTAGATGCCGTTGAACCAAAACGAAGAGAAGAAGAGATTGGCTCTTCTTCCTTCATGAACTGATATCTTTTATTTTCATTCAAGCTCTCGCTTAAACCTAAATAGTCATTTGAAGCTAAATTCAACATTTTTTTGCCGCCACGCAATACCCACCCATTTTCCAATAAAGAGGTATCATGCAACGTTCTAAGCTGTGATTTTTCTTTTAGTGATTGTAATTCCTCTTCCATCCATTTCCATTTTCCATGAACCATTATAAAGCACATTCCTCTACTTCAAACCCTAGATCTTCAATCATTTTATGGTCTGCTGTTGCTGCTTGACCTTCTGTTGTTAGGTAGTCTCCAACAAAAATAGAATTTGCTGCATACAATCCAAGCGCCTGCAATGATTTTAAATTCACTTCACGTCCACCAGAAACACGAATTTCTTTAGTTGGGTTAATAAAGCGGAATAAAGCTAATACTTTTAAGCACTTTCTAGGGTTCAACTCATCCATGTTTTCCAAAGGTGTTCCTTTAATAGCATTCAAAAAGTTTACAGGGATAGAATCTGCATCTAATTCACGTAATGCATAGGCCGTTTCAACAATCTCCTGATTGGATTCTCCCATTCCAACAATACAACCAGAGCATGGGGACATGCCAGACTTTTTTACTTGTTCAACAGTTTCCACACGATCATCATATGTATGTGTTGAAGTAATGTTGGCATAATTGGATTTACTAGTATTTAAATTATGATTGTAACGATCTACACCTGCATCTTTCAATCGTTCTGCTTGCTCATCAGATAAAATACCTAAACAAGCACAAATTTTCATAGGCATCAAATCTTTAATTTCTTTGACAGCATCGATCACTTCATCTAATTCTTTGCCTGATGGACCTCTTCCGCTAGCTACAATACAATATGTACCTACCTTCATCTCCATCGCTTTTTTGGCTCCATCTACCAATGTATCTTTCTCTAATAGAGAGTATTTTTCAACGGGAGCTTCAGAAACGATAGATTGAGAACAATACCCGCAATCCTCAGGGCATAATCCGCTTTTCGCATTTATAATTAGATTCAATTTCACTTTTTTACCGTAATAGTGTTTTCTAACTTGGAACGCGGCATTCATAATAGACAACAACTCGTCATCATCCGCTTCTAACACAGATAATCCTTCCTCAAGTGTAAGCAGTTCACCCTTTATTGCTTTTTCAGCATATTCGTTCCAATTGCGAGTGGTTGTAATCATTAATAATTCCTCCTGAATCCTTCTCATTTTAATTCATAATCTAAAATTTTAAGTAGTATATGTTAGTTCAAATCTACTAATATTATATGCATCATTTGTTAACTAATGTGTCGCTGTAAAAGTTAACAATTCGATTGTACTATATTAACCTGCATCTTAAAATACTTATTTTTCCTCAAGTAAGATATTACTACTGCAGTTTCTTCTTTAATTTCAATGACGTACCTTTAAAACCCTCTCTGCGATAAAAGGAAATGGTTCTCGCTGAGCTTTCTTGATTAGGAGTGGCCACTTCTAAACGAGCCCATCCATTTTCTTTACCATACTTCTCTGCTTCATTCAATAATTGTAAACCTACAGCTTGTGAGCGAAATTCAGGCATTATATATAACTCTTGAATAATCCCAATCTTTCCACCTGCGTATAAAGAAGTTGTTTCCATTAACGTGATGATTCCAATGGGTAATCCGGTGAGGTCACTTGCAATGAAAGCTGCATACTTCCCTTCATCAAAAAAACGCTTGCAAAGCGAAATAGTTGATTTCTTAGCTATGGGGAGCTTTTCCCCAAGCTCTATCAGAAGAGACTCGACAAGGTCTACAACAATCTCAGCCTCGTCTCTTACTGCCTTTCGAATTGAAATTGCACTCATTTTGTTCTCCTTTATTTGTTATCATCTTTACTAAAACAGGAGTTTTAAATCTAGATGCTTTTCAATGAGATTCATCCATTGTTGACGTCTTGCGGTCCAGTCAATCCCTTGTTCGTTCTCAAAATCTAACCAAGGTAGCTTTCCAAGAACAGGAACCCTTCCAAAATTTTCAATCATCGTGATATTTTCTTTAAGAGCTGGGTCATTCCCATTCAGATAGCCGTTTAAAATCACTCCTTTAACCTCAAGCCCCATAGTCCGAGCATAGCTTATAGAAAGGCAGGTATGGTTTACCGTACCTAAGCCCGCTCTTGCTACAATAATAAGAGGAAGCTTTAATTCACTAGCTAAATCAGCTATCGTTTTGTTCTCAGCAATGGGTACAATTAATCCACCTGCTCCTTCAGTGATAAGAAAATCACTGTTTTCAAGACGTTTGAGACCCTCTTCAACTAATACTGAAAAATCAATCTCCTTACCTTCTCGTTTTGCAGCGACCCATGGTGCTAGAGGCTTAGGAAACGTATAGGTAGCGATATCTTTTTCTTGCTGATCCAATCCACTTCCATGTAGAAGTCGATAACTATCTGCATTTGGATCACCTATAATGACTCCAGATTGAACGGGTTTCCACAAATTCACATTTTCATGTTCAGATTTGCTTTTAATAAAAGCTGCCAATGCGGCTGCAACCTCCGTTTTCCCTACGTCTGTATCTGTGGCTGTAATAAATAATCCTTTATTGTTCATTTTATGTACACCTTTATATTAAATATGTTTTTAATTGTTAACCTCACTTATTATTTTATAGTTAACAATTAAACTAGATTGATTGTACTATATAATAGTTTTATGAACAATAGGAGAACAAAAAACCACTAACAAAAATAATGTCAGTGATTTCTTCACATCATAATACTTATTTCAGTTCGACAATCGCACTAGATATCCATCCCACTAAACCATTGCTTGTTTCTACCTTCACCCATGTAATTCCACCTAACGTTTCTTCTTCTCCTAGAAAGATTAACTCTTCACTTTCACCAATGACCTCAATAATATTATTAACTGTAGTTGAAGAAACGGGTTCTTTGCGAAGATTTCCTCCTTCTGTACCTGGAACAAGTCTCATTTTAATGATTTCAGCATGAACAGCCTCAATTTCATCTTCTTGTTCCTCTATTCCTTCTACTAGTCGATTAGCAATATCATCGTAATATAGATCCCCTTGCAATATTTCAAAAAACACCCAGTCATTGATTTCAAGCCATGTTGTTGAAATTTTATTGTCGGGTAACTTGGCAATGATAATACCAATGACAAGAACTATAAGAATAGAAACATTTACATAACGTCTTTTGAATTTTCGCTTATTTTCTGCCTTAAAATCGACTATTTTTTTCAAACTATTAAATTTCAATAAAATAGTTTGAGTTAGTTGTTCAAGCTTCAGAACAAACATAAAATTCTTCTTTCCTCTTTTAATGCTCATAAATAATATGAGCCCAGTTATAGTATCTATTACATAAACAAATCCTGCATATACTTTTTCTACAATTAAAATGAATAACACCAATACTTTAGGCAATAACTTAATCAAAGTGAAGTAAATCAAATATAAGAGTACTATGACTAAAAATACCGCACGAATCCAACTTGGAAAATACATCCACAAAGAAGATAATGTAATGTATATACTCTCCATACTAACTCCATTCCTCATCATCAGAGTTGTTCACTTCAAGATCATCATTATTTTTAAAGCTATTTCCCGCTTGTTTTTCCTCTATTAAAGGGGAAGTCTCATTTTGTCCTGCTGGTAAAATTGAATCTCCTAAGATGCTTTTAGCCCGCATATATTGAACCTCATCAATAGTACCATTAACAAATTTTTCTCGAATCATCGTTTTCGATTTTTCAAGTTCTTTTACTTTAGAGCGAAGCTCCATCTTAAACTCACTAACATCATCATATAACGGTAAAAGTAAACCCACAGGGGTACCTTGGAATATTTCAAGGAGCTCTTCTGCTTTTTTATTCTTAATCTCTTTCTCTAAATCAACGTCTTCCATACTTCTGCGATGATTTTTCAGCCTTTGTTTCAATTCTTCACTCAAATCTACATCCCCATCAAGCATAATCTTCAGACCCATTTTTTCAAGCTCATCTGTATTCAATTGATCTGGAATAATATGTTCAACTTCACTAATGTCACCGACTTTATACTGCCTACAAGCTTTTTTGATTTGCATCTTCAACTGCTTTTTAACATCTGTTTCAACATCTTCAATTCTACTTTCTATGAAATGATCAAATTGATTAATTTTTATCGTGATGTTTATATCCACTAAAAAATTATCACCAATATCCTGAGAAGAAAATTCTTCTTCTATTTTCGCATGAATTGGAGTTTGATTAATACGGTATCTAGTTGTAAATCTTTTCAATTTCATCTCAGCTCGCGATAACCGTTCTCCATTTTCTACCACGCGGTATTCCCCATTCAGGTTTTTATAAACATATGTATAAGAAGGCGTTGCATAAGGTTCTTGTCCTAAAATACTATATTTAACAGAATCCACACTATCAATCACATTCATTTATATTGCTCCTCTCAAAAATTAATATATTTATTCAAAAATACAGGACTATCTGCTTTCTGTAATTCTTGGTTTAAGAAAATATGTATTCGGTGTTTACTATCACTCGCCCCATATTTCATTAAGTGTTTAATAAGGTTCCACAGTTTTTTTTCATTCACTTCGTTTCCTAATGCAGTTTTTGCCCATTTCTCCAATAAAATATTTTGGGTCGGATTTCGATAAAGGTCATTTAAGTACTTAATCCAAAAATCATGATGTTTGTCCGATTTAAAGAACAAGTCTGGATGAGACAAAAATATGCCCGATGCAAAACGTAATACAACGCCGTATTGGGCTCCTTCAAGCTCAGTAAACCAATTTTTCCAAAATTGAAAATAGATCTTTTCATAATTCCCACCCCACAATGCAGCACGATTAAGCTGATTCATTGTTTTCTTAATGGGATAATAAAGTTGTTTTTCATTTTGATTAAATACCGTTTGAATCAGATTCAGACTTTGATGAAAGTGACGCACTCCTATATCTTTTCCCAATAAAATAATCGCCGTCCACTGAAGGCTTTTATTTCTAGATCCTATCCATGATTTCATTAGATTAAATACCTTATGTGCAAAATTTTTATCCTGAGCTACCTTTTCTAAAAGGTGCACAATAAACCACCTTTGTTTTACATGATTGGATTTAGCCAACGGTTGAATTATTTTTTCACGTACACCTGAAAAATCCAGCTTTGCAAGATGTACAAGAATGTTTAATAGAAGATATTTTGACATGTCCCCTTCATTCATCAATTTAAATATCCAGTTGGTAATGGGAAGTTGATAATCATCTATTTGTGTCCAAACATACTCCCAAACATAATGACCATCTTCTGGGTATTTAAAGTGCATCTCATCTATTTCTTCTGTACCTATATCACTTTGACGTAATCCTCTCTTCTCGATTACATGAAAGAATTCAAACCTTTCCTCTTTTGATCTGTGCTTTTCCTTCTGAAATAGCATCTGTCCTTCTTCTTGAGTAATCATTTGTGATAATAATTTTGATTTTTCTCGAATAAAGGTAGAGGGATTTCCTTCAAATAATCCAATGGACAAATAGAAAGCAATATCCGATATATGTGTATTTTGTTTAAACCATGTTTGAACTCTAACTTTGGTTTTTGTATAAAATGAATCCTTTAAATGATGTAAAGTGATCTCACCTGAAACGTATAATTTGATTTGCTTCAAAATAGGATTGAGCTCATCTGGATAAATCAATTCGGGCAGTACGCCCTGAGATTCATGGCTGTTTAACCATTCTTTCATTTTGAAAGCGACTTCTGTATTACCTTCTGACCACTTTATATATTTAAACAGCATATCCATTACGTTTTCAGGAGCAGACACATGTACAGATACAGAAGACAACATGGTTTGAGATGATGGTGATTTTGAAATAAACACCATAAAAGATTGTTTATCCTTTAAACGCTGGATCAAAACTTCCATTTCATGTGCTGTAAAACTATTAAAAAACTGTAGTTCATCTGCTTCGATGATTAAACCGATCTTAGATTTTAAACGGTGATTAACCATTTCTTTTAACGAAGTTTCTTTTTCCCATTCGTATATTTCTTGTATTCCTAAACTTTGTAGCAGTGCAATAGCAGAAGTGAACTTTCCTGTTTGATTTGTATGATGAAAATGAACAATACTTTCTTGTAATAGTATCTGTTTTGCTATCTCCATATTTGGAAAAGGAACATACACTTCCTTCACCTTGTTTAAAGTGTATTCGTTAACTTTATACAAGTGAACGCGTAATTGATTTTGTAATACTAACGGTTCATTCACCGATAATTTTTGAATATCTTTTTTACTGTCTTTACTATTTTCCTGTGTAATTTCTCCAATTGTTTCAACAATTTTATCAAGACCTTCTGTAGAAAAATCAATCCATTGCAAATCACATAAATTTAATTCAAGTGATTTAGGAACTCGTGCTTGATTGATAACAATCGGTATAATTGGTAGATCATAGTAGAGTGCTCTATCAATTTCTTTTGGGACAAATTTAGAATCTCCAACATTTTCAGTGATGAATACGATACACATGTTTACTTTTTGTTCTAAATCCTCAATAATTCTAATATAATAACGGTCACCCTTTGGAATATCTCTCGGGGCATACCAACAAGGGATATGATTGCTTTCCAGATATTCAGCAACTTCCTGTACTAATTCAGCATCTTTTGAAGAATGACTTAAAAAAACAGGCTTTTTATGATCTGTCAATGAAATCTTCTCCTTTCGTTATATTGATTGATACGTTTTTTGATCAATATATCGACCTTTAATAGGGTTGATCTGAAAATCATCATTTCTAGGAGTATAAATTAAATAGGTTTTTCTATTTTCCAGTGATGAGGACAGCATTAAAGGTGCTTCAAAACCTTCAAATTGAAATCGTAAGATTTGAGCTGTACCACCTGGTTTTTCCAGCTGTTTATTACAGTCCCACAGCGCTAATAAAATATGACTGGTTTGAGCAATATAACTACCAACCATTTTGTATCCATCTAGTTTATTTTTAATCTGGTAGTGATGAATATTAGGGATAAAAACCGAATCAGAACGTTCCACAAAGTAATAGAAGCTCTGTTTCGACTGTTTAGTTTTAAAATCGTTTATGTAAATGTCTATGGCAAATGGTAGAGGAATCTTTATAGATATCCCATAACTTTCAGCTACTTTTGCAGCTAAACGATCTGCACCCTCTGCCAACGGAGTCTGTAATACAACACCTTGAGGATCATAAACCTTTAACACCTCTTGAAAAAAAAGATGAATCTCTGCTGTTACTGCCTCTACAGCATCCTCATGTAAGTTACGATGTCCTGTAATACCAATGATGAGTGGAGTGGAAGCAGACATAAAAATACGCTCCTTATATATATTTCACAATATAATAGTCTAAAAGATCCATGATTTCATATAAGTTTTGAACAGTCTTGCGATCATAACTTTGATAATCAATTTCTCTTAACTGATGAATAGATGTCAGATCATCATAGGGTACTAAGCAACCATGCAGCTTTTTGTCCTCATCCTTCACCTTTTCTTTTGTAACATGTAAATAAACATCCCACCCTCTCAAAAAGTAAAATGCATTCCAACGATTATGTTCTGCAGCAGCAACCCATTCCAGCCTATTATTTATTTCATGAAGGAATGCTTCTTTGGTTAGAATAACTGTATGATCTTTCAATGGGGTTTTCTTAGGAACTGCGTCTAATCCTAAAAGCATCAATTTTGTAAATGCATGATTTAATTGGTTACGATTAGATTCCTTCATAAAGTCAGATAACATATCCCAATTTTCCACCAATTTTACATGGTTATGATTACTTTTTAATAGTTGCTGTGCGTTTATTTGATATTTTTCATGTATTTTTTTAGCTAACAACTCAAATTCATTATTGATTACATAATTTTCATTTAATAAAGACTCATAATTACCAAACTGATATAATTGCTGGTATCGATTTGAATTAACATGAATCCATCGACTTATTTTGACTTCCTCAATCATTTTGATATAAATAGGGATGTCAGGAAGTTTTCTAGTTAAATTGATTCCTTCTGTCATATCCAGATAATCATTATTCAAACAAATGAAAGCATGCGTAAATGGTTGAGATTCCAATTGTATAAACTCATCTAATGAATCCACTCGAATATCAAAAACATGAAAGTTAAGATTAGCTGTCTTCGAACTAAAAGGATAATTACGATGCCATTCTTTCTCTACCTTAATAGCATCTTTATCTAAAATCGTAATGTGAAGTTGTTTTTGATGTATAAAATGACTTCTTTCCATCGCCTGAATAGCCACTTGTTGCCCTGATTGACCAAAACCTATAAACAATAAATGTAATGGATCAGAATCGTATTTCTTCACACGATCCTCGTAATTCAAATATAGGGGATGATCATTCAACAATTTCTCAGCCATTAATCGATGAACATTAAAGGTTTTTATTGAAAAGTTTACGGAGCTGTCTGTCCCATGTTTTAAATCAAATTCAAGATCTTCATAAAGTAAATAAGATTGCCTATGAGTTAAGTGTAGGATCACTTGTAATGAGTTTGGTTGATTCCGGTCATCATGAAAAAATTCTTGAATAGATAAAAGTTCATTTAAATTTTGAGAGTCATCTTCATGAAACACAATAAAGTGTTTTGCTCTTTTTAGTTTGCTTTTTTTAAATAATTGGTGGTCGCCATGCTTCCCAACAAATAGGATGACTCCTAATTCCTTAATATAATCCTTCTGTACCTCTGAAATATCTTCTACCAATAGAACAATCGGTTTTCGTTGTTTCCTTAAATTTTCGATTAGGATTTTGCTATATGGATTAATGCCAGAGATTACAATGTGATTTCCAAGCATCTGATACCACAATAGTTTCATAGATTGACCAAATAACTTATAAATAATTTGAAATAAAGTAGAAATGGTATACATCGCAGCAGACCATCTTGCGATTTCTATTGCTAAAGGATAACTAACAAATTTATCTCCACTTTTAGAAAAAACATTATCTACATCGAAAATAAATAAACGAAAAGAAGAATATATTGCATTCATAAAGGAATACTCTTCGATCGACAAATATTTAAATCCATAAAATCCTGTGGTTAAAGCAAGTAAAAATAAAAACACTTGAAATTTAAACTTTTTAAATAGTGGAATAAATAGGATAAAAACAAATAAAAAACAAATTAAGATGGTTGTTAAAACTTGATCAGGAACACCCACCATTTCATTACTAAAAAGGATGATACCTGATATGAAAAGTACACCTAATATATAATAAAAGACTCCTGCATATTTTCTTAAGTTTTTCATAAATTTCACCTTAATGTTTGACTAGCCAATGAAACAAATGTGTGATCAATTTGCACAAGATCCCATGAGGTAACAATGCCTATTGCTTTTTGTGTTTTCTTCCCATGTTCAGTGATGAGAATGGCTTCAAGCTTTTTATTATTTTCAAAACTCTTATCAAAAATTTCCTCAAGATCATAGATAGAATTTTTCCTACCCATAAAGTGAACATTATGCTCCTTTTCTAAGGGTAAAATGTCAAAAGCAGTAACATAATCTATAGAGATAGTGGTTTTTGTTATATTACGAGATAACCACTTCGCTATCCCCCCTTCTGTCAGAAGCCCAACAAATCCTTTCTCGTCATAGATGGGAAATTGAGAATAACCAACCCTATCAATGGTTGATAGTATTTCCCTTAAAGAAGATTGTGGAGTGAAAGATATTACAGGCTGAGAAGCAATAGATAAAGCATTGGGTGGATTAAGTATCAATTCGGATATGTGTTCAATATGTTCAACTACTTCTTCATGTGGTTCCGCTATGTAGAATCCTTCTCTAATTTTTTGGTGTACGATCGCATTTCTTAAATGTCCAAATTGCACTAGAGAATCATAATGAATTTTAACTGTTTTATGTCTAGATTTTGCTCTGTTTAATACTTCCCTATAAGGTGCATGTTCATTTGAACGACTTACTAAGCGAGTTAATGTATGGTGAATACGATTGAAGGCAGCCTCAAAGCGTTCTATCTTATTACTCATATTGGCTATAATATTTTCCATATTCCCTCCCCCTCTTATACTACAAAATTGATATAATTATATTAATTTATTGGTGAAATATACCTAATTTTAGATTTTTTTGTCTTTAATCATACGAATTATATCATATTTTTAGATCGTTTTACCTAGAATAATTTACCAATAGGCTAGAAGAACTAGGTTGAATTCATCCTGAAATGACAAAACAAAAAGGAAAAATTATGAAACCAGTTAAAGAATCATACGTATACATTTTTTATAGAAAGGAATATTGGACATTTATCAATAAAAAGAAGAGGTGCAAAAGATGAAAAAAACAATGATCGTTATGCTGACCATGTTGATTGAATTCGCTTTGTTATGGGGTGTATCTTTTACTTTGGGTTGGGCTTTGATCGACATTATATTTCTAGGGGGTTTAGCTATATTCGGGGTCATATGGTTGACTAAGGTTTCGGGCAACTTAGGTAAACAAGCAGTAAACGCTGAAGTGCGAGGGTGGAATGGTTTAAAAATAGAGGATGAGGGAGTAGACATAAACAAATTTAATCTCTCCCCTGTTTTACTTGGTGTTATTCTATTTTTAATCATTAGCTTGATAATCACGATTGTTCATTATTGGTCTTATTTTTAATTCATTTTTGCTTTTTAAATCAAATTTATTGAAGCTCTAGTTTTTCCTCAAGTACTCGTGTATATCCAGGATGAGAGGTCACTGTTGAGCTATTTAAAAATAAAACGTTGTTTATATCATTTTCTTTCATTAGTTCATATACGTTTCCAGTGTAATGTCTTCCATCTACAATATAAATAGCTTTATAGTGAGGAATGAGAAACGGGACCATTGCATTCGCATACGAATCTTTAATAATTAATATACTCTCGCCTTCTTGTTCGGTTTGAATTGTGGCCCACGAAGGATCTCCAGCTAAAAAGAAACGATACCCCCATTGATTGGGATGATATAATGCCATTGTGATTAAATCCCCACCATAGGACAAACGATAGGTATACTCAAGATTTGGTTTATAATAAATCAGCTTATCAGGATCATTTTCTAAATTGCCGTTTAATGTCGCATTATAGGTTGAACCTAAAAAAGTGCCATTGTCTGATTCTTCATACTGTTCTAGGGGTACAGGAGACTTTCCTATCTGTTCTATAAACGCTGTATACGCATAATAAGCACCAAGAGCTGTCCAATGATGATCTGTTCGAAAATAAATATACTCATTTTTATGTTGTTCTAACCTTTCATAAGCATAAATGGATTGGATGTGTTCATTTAGATTTTGATTTACATATTCAATGGCTTTGGCTTGTGAAGGGGCCATCTTGCGATATTTTTCATTATTTAAATATTGTATTGCAGTAGGAACCACTAAATTATAAATGTTTACATCATTCCCTACTCTAGCGCTAAATGCATTTAAAGCGTTTGCATATTGTTCTGCCGCTGATGGATTATAATAATATACAAAGACTGCTTGATTCCCAACGACTAAATAACTTCCTTGTAGTTGAGATTCTTCTTCTGTATGCTGCTCGTTGTCATTATTACTAACCTCATTTCCAGCTTCCTTTTCTTCACCTGCCTCCTCAACTTCATGGATTGCATTCTTATCTAACTCTTCACCTGTTTCGATCTCATTCTCCAACTCTCCATCAAGCTCTCCTTGGATTTGATCAGCGTTTGTTCCAAAATTGACTTGTGAATTTTCATCAGCATCTGCAATTGACTCTGAATTGACTTGCAGATTATTACCGCTATTTATTCCAACTAGATTTCCACCCATGTTGATATCATTTATTTCTTCTATAGTTTGGACTCCAACATCCGTACTGACAATGTGACCTCTGACTTCCGTTGTCTCGGACCCAGTAGAAGAAAAGACAGGAATAACCTCACTATCAAGAGACTCATGCATATTATTTCCGTTTGTAACAACCAAGGTTACTTCATCCTCACCAGAAAACCCCCTTAATCCATTAAGCGTTTTACCATAGGAAATAAAAGAATGGCGAAATATAAATTGATCAGAAAAATAATGCTCATAATCTTGAACATATTGCCCGGAAAATAAACTTTTCCAAGTAAAAGGAGGCTTTTGAGCCAATGATCTATTTTCTAAGTTTGTCACTACTTCATCATCAGAATGAAATATATTTAATAGAAAGAAAACAAGCAAAGTCCCCATAAACAAAATGACATTTAAATTCATTTTTCCCTTCACTGTGTCAACCTCCTAAAATCTAAAGTAGAGAAATGGATTATATGTACTTCCAACTAATAACGTTGTGACCATGATTAAAATCACAAAGTTAAACACAGGTACTGTGATATTGTCTGAAGTACCAGGATGCAACGTTTTTGGAAGGAGAATCAGCAACTTTTGATACCCCCATTTTGGCAGTGGTGTGCTTATTAGTATAGCTGCAATAAAAAACAATACATTGTTGTAAAAGTAAATTTCTACTGTTAGATCTACAAATGGATTATTATTTAATCCGAATAAGCTAGACATAAACTCAAACCCTTTTTTCATATCCGTGAAATAAAAAAATACCCAGCCGATCAGCATGATAAATGTCAAATAAACGTGAGCAAACCATTTAGGAAGTTTATTAAAAAGCGCAAATAAAAACTTTTTCTCCATCCAAATTAAAGTTCCAAAATATAAACCCCAGAACATAAAATTCCAGCTTGCCCCATGCCAAAAACCCGTTAAAAACCAAACGATAAATAAATTTCTTACATAATACTTACGACTTCCTCCTAAAGGTATATACACATAATCACGAAAAAAACGACCCAAGGACATGTTCCATCTGCGCCAAAACTCTGTTGCTGATTTGGATATGTAAGGATAATTGAAATTTTCAGGATATGTAAAGCCAAACATCTTCCCTAAACCTATAGCCATATCTGAATACCCGGAAAAGTCAAAATAGATTTGTAATGCAAATAAACTGATACCAAACCAAGCGCCTAAAACGGAAATCTCATTTGAGGGAGCATCTAAAAAGAGAGGAGCAATTTCTCCTGCTGTGTTGGCCAAGATCACTTTTTTCCCTAAGCCTATTACAAAACGATTAATGCCTTGACTAAAGTTAGAAAGTGAAAAAGTTCGATGATCCATTTCATGCTGAATGTCCGAATAACGAACGATAGGTCCTGCAATTAACTGTGGAAAAAGGGAGATATACAGCAATACATGGACTTTTGAAGTTGGGGCAGAAATGCTGCCTCTGTATATATCCACAAGGTAAGAAATCACTTGAAATGTGAAAAAAGAAATCCCAATTGGTAATCCTATCCCACTATAAGGGAGGTTCGAGTTTAATAGAAGATTTAGATTTTGAAGTAAAAAATCGATGTATTTAAAAAATATTAAAACACTTAAGTTGATCGTTACTGCTACAGTTAAAATATATTTATTGTAATGCTTCCCACGATGTTTATTTAATAGTTTGCCAAAATAATATCCAATGAAAGCACAAAATATTAAAAGGAGAACCCAAATCGGCTCACCCCATGCATAGAAAGTAAAGGAGGCTATGATAAGAATCCAGTTGCGATATAAGGTAGAGTTAAAAATGAAATATAGTAAAAATAATACGGGTAGAAAACCATAGAGAAATACTAGACTGGAAAAAACCAAATGTGTTCAACCCCTTTAACATGGAATTCTTATAGGGATATACATTCGATATATGGGGATGAAAACCCTTTTATAGGAACTTTCACCACTCTGAAATCAGAAATAAGATGAAACTTATTTCTGATTTCAAGGAGGCACTATACTAAAAAAAGGAAAATCCACTTTGGGAGATTAAACTGTAAAAACAGTTGCTGTCAGACTGCGAGAGCCAACAAATATACTTGGACCTTGTACCTGTGTACATCTAAGAATATACGTGTTAATTCCTGCAATCGGGTTTTCATCCAATAAAGGAAAGTTAGGAAAGTTATTATGTTCTCCATTACTCACTGCCTGATAATCCATTAAATCATTAATAGACCCGAGAGTAACTCCATTAGCTAATACCTCGAAAAGTACCTCAAAAGTAACTGAACTTGGGGTACCACTAGCTCTTACAGCAACTTGTGCCATTGAATCAATAGATACCTGTGTTTTCTCTGGATCTTTAACACACACTTCAAGAGTGAGTACATCCCTAGTACCACTACCAAGAGAAATTGAATCTGTTCCTCCATATGGATCATCTACTGAAACACTTACTCCTTCTACAAAAGGCCCCTTATTTAGTCCCATAAAAACGCCTCCTCTCCTAGTTAATTTAAACGTGCAATATATGTTATGACGGATGTTATGATTTTGCTTGGACGAATATCTCTAGGATTTCGCACAAAATATGTGCAAATATGAACCCTCTCCTTTTTTCTGATTCCAAAGGGGGCACCTAAAAAATATTCCTCAGAAATTAAACTGTAAATACAGTTGCTGTCAGACTGCGAGATCCAACAAATACACTTGGACCTTGTACTTCTGTACATCTAAGAATATACGTGTTAATTCCTGCAATTGGGTTCTCATCTAATAAAGGAAAGTTTGGAAAGTTATTATGCTGTCCACTGTTCGCTACTACTGCCTCATAATCCATTAAATCATTGATAGACCCGAGAGTAACTCCATTCGCTAATACCTCATAAAGCACTTCAAAAGTAGTAGGACCCGTAGCACCATTTTCTACAGCAATTTGTGCCATTGAATCAATGGATACTTGTGTTTTCTCTGGATCTTTAACACATACTTCAAGAATGAGTACATCCACAGTACCATTATTTAAATTAATTGAATCCGTTCCTCCATATGGATCATCTACTGAAACACTTACCCCTTCTACAAAAGGCCCCTTATCTAATCCCATAAAAACTCCTCCTATCTGCTTTAATTTCATCGTGCATTATATTTTATGACATATGTGATGATTTTGCTTGGACGAATGTCTCTGGGATTTCGCACAAAATCAATCACTGACGTGGTCACATTTGATCGATTTGTATGCCACCTGATTGACAGTATTCACCTATTGAAGTTAACATTAGACCAGACATAATGAATTGGAGGAATATTCAAATGAAAGTCAGATTAAATAAATACCGTATTAAAAGTGGAAAAACGGAGCGTGTGGATGAATGGATGGAATTCCTAAATCAAAACATGGATAAAGTACTTCTTATATTAAAAAATGAAAATTTACATATCGAAACGATGTTTCGTGAAAAAAGTGATGAGGGCGAGTATCTGTATTGGTACGCAGTTCAAGGAGAAAGTGAACCTGATGCAACCTTAACAGAAGATGAAATAACTAAAAAAAATGAAATCATCAAAAAACATATGGAATATTGGGAAGAGTGCATAGATCAGGAATATCAAGCTACACCTATAGTTACTGATGTGGTTATGGTGCCTGAGAATATTGAAAAGAATATGGTTTAATAAGGGGACTTGTTTAAATCAAGCTTGTTAAAGAATGAAAGTTATGAAACAAAAGCAAGCAAAGTTGTTTTCTAAGTATACGACTCTGCTTGTTTTCCCTTTGATGAATTTTTATATGATTCGTTAAACTGCATAACTATTCCTCTTTCCACCAGCTAGTATTCGGGTATTTATCAGAATGAATGTGAACCACTTCTCCTATTTTTGGAGTAGCAATCTTCACATTTCTCTTTATGGCTTCTGTAGTCACCCGAGTTATAGGGTCTGTCCACTCATGTAATGATAAGGTAAAGGCTCCCCAATGAATCGGTATCAGCATCTTCCCATTCACATCTAATTGTGCTTGAACGGTTTCTTCTGGTGTCATGTGAATAGCAGACCATCGCTCATCATATTGTCCACATTCCATCAAGGTCAAATCAAATGGTCCGTATTTTTTGCCAATCTCAGAAAAATGAGAGCCAAAACCGCTATCCCCACTAAAATATAAATTGGTGGTTTCCCCACTGATTACCCATGAACACCACAATGTTTTATTTCGATCATTTATATTTCTACCAGAAAAATGAATAGATGGCGTACATGCAATAGTGAGGTTATCAAATTGCATTTCATCCCACCAATCCAATTCATGGATTCTTTCTTTATCTACTCCCCAGCGTATTAAATGATTCCCTACGCCAAGTGGAACATAGAATTTCCCTACCTTATTCTTAAGTTTCCTTATTGTTCCATAATCTAAATGATCATAATGATCATGCGATAACAGAACAGCATCAATATACGGAAGGTCCTGAATTTCAATCGGTATTTTTTCACTGTAACGTTGTCCTGCAAATATCGGAAATGGCGTAGGTGCTTTTCCCAGCATTGGATCTAAAAATAATGTTTTCCCTTCAATTTCTACTAATACAGCAGAATGACCAAACCAAATCACTTTAGCTTTAGAATCGTTAATCAGTTGGTTCACTTCAATAGGTAAAGTTGCTGATGGCTTTCGATTATTTTTTTCAAATAAAAATTCTCTCATTAATTGGATGGACTCTCCTGTACTCATTTTCATTGAAGTTGAGATTGGATTTATAAATTTATTGTTATGGTAGTTTTTAGAGGCAGTAAACTTGTTAACTTGTTCTTTAGAGGGTTTCCTACCAAAAGGTGGGTAAAATAAGAAAAACGTTATAACAATCAGCACCACTGATATGATAATTAAATATAAAGATGTCATGATCTTCTCCTACGTAAGTTAATTATTTTAAATAAATGAAATGCAACTCTTAATTAATAAATTTACTATTTTCCCCATTTCAATATATCATTATAAATTTTTGTGATTTTAACATGACCAACAACCCTGCTTCCTTCTTGAAATCGAATCACCTTTACTACCCATAAGTTTAAATCCAAGAATTTTACAGAGTAGGTATG
Source organism: Chengkuizengella axinellae (assembly GCF_030730905.1). GTDB lineage: Bacteria > Bacillota > Bacilli > Paenibacillales > KCTC-33759 > Chengkuizengella > Chengkuizengella axinellae. Next base: position 119,616 of record NZ_JAVAMP010000005.1, read on the forward strand.
ACTACCCTACTCTTCTTTTAAAGGAAAGATGGAAGTAAACAGATTTTTATCGTCAACTTCATCAAAGTATCCATTAATTTCTATATAAGGTGTTTCGATTAATAGATTTGGATCACTCATCCCTTCAAATGGAGTGAAAAGATTTAAAATGATTTGTTCATTAGGTTCAATGTTTGTTCTGTTTCCCGTAGCTTCTACCTTAAATTCATTTCCACTAGAACCACGTTCCGTTTTAATTGGATAAGAAAGATAAACATTGTTTTGCTTTAAATTAAATTCACTTTCATTAATGAGTTTAATAGAATAACTTACCCCATCCTTTAGTTCAACTTTTTCTATTAATTCAATTTTAATGCTTTGTATATCATTTAAGGTTGCTACAAATTCATCTTTGGCACATCCTGTAAATAATGAAATACTTATAAAGATGTATACAATGATTGATTTTATTTTCAAAATGTTACCCACCTCTTTAGATTTGTCGAGAAGCCAGAGAATATTTAACTATTCTTATATTATCAGAATTAGTGATGAAATTATAATTAAAATGAAGTCATAAAACGAGGCTGGGACATAAGTTGAAATCTAGCTGGTTTTTGTACAATAAGCATAATTAAAACCGCATGAAATCAAGGTTTATAAATTTGATTTCATGCGGTTTATTCATTTTTGCTGGGTTTTGTCCCAGCCTCTTCTTAACACTATTTTTTTGTCACTTCAATTAAATTTCCTAAGTCGCTGAAAAAAACTTAAATATATGTGTAGCTACAACGCCACCTAAGTAAACTCCAGCAACACCTACTACCCCAGCTAAAACAGGTGGAGCAGGCAGCGGAAGTTTGATCGCTTTAAACACAATCCCAATAATCATGCCCGCTAATAAACTCAAGATTATTTCTTTAAACATTGTATTGTCATCCTTTACTAAGTTAGTATGAATTGTTAGATGTTTGTCCTTGAACTATGGCTACTCCAGAGCTAGCGCCAATTCGAGTTGCACCAGCATTTATCATTGCCTCAGCATCCTGAAGGCTTCTAACTCCACCTGATGCTTTAACACCAATATCTGGACCAACGGTTTTTCTCATTAAAGCAATATCCTCTACTGTTGCCCCACCTGTTGAGAATCCTGTTGATGTTTTTACAAAGTCAGCACCTGCTTTTACAGATAAACGACAAGCACGTTCCTTTTCTTCATCAGTTAGGAGGCAAGTTTCAATTATAACTTTTGTTAAAGCTTTCCCTTTTGCAGCTTCCACTACAGCACGAATATCTCGCTCCACTAATTCATCATTTTTATCTTTTAATGCCCCGATATTAATGACCATATCCACTTCTGTAGCACCATTTTTAATTACATTCGTTGTTTCAAAAGCTTTTGTTTCTGGTGTATTTGCTCCTAGTGGAAAACCGATTACGGTACATATATCAACACCAGCATCTTTTAGTAGACTGCTTGCAGTTTCAACCCAAGTCGGATTCACACAAACTGATGCAAATTGAAACTCCTTAGCTTCTTCACACAATTTTTCAATTTGAGATTTTGAAGTTGTTGGGTTTAAAGCCGTATGATCAATCATTTTTGCAATATTTTTATTCATTTTCCATTCCTCTTTCTCTTTTCTTTTTTCTTATTATTTTACAATTTCTTTATATATTAGCGTAGGTGCTTCTACTGGTTTTTCCACAATAGAATAAGCATCATAGATGAGCTGGATGACTTCTTCTACTTTCTCAGAATTTGCGTGAATTGTCACTAGTGATTCACCAGTTTGCACAAAATCTCCAATTTTTTTCTTCAGTACTAGACCAACAGACAAATCAATTTCAGACTCTTTTGTTGCTCTTCCTGCGCCTAACAACATAGCGGCTGTTCCGATTTGATCCGCAATAATTTTAGAAATATAACCAGATGTCTTTGCCGCAACTTCTATTGTGTGTATTGCTGTTGGCAGCTTTGTTGGATCGTCAATAACTGAAGCATCCCCGCCTTGAGAAGTTAAAAAAGTTTTAAAAGCTTCTAACGCTGCTCCTGATTCCATCACCTCTACTAACATTTTACGAGCTTCCTCTGTATCTTTTGCTTTACCAGCAAGCATAACCATATGACTTCCTAATGTTAAACAAAGCTCATGGAGATCTTTTGGTCCTTTTCCTACTAAAGTATCAATGGCTTCCTTCACCTCTAAAGCATTTCCCACTGCAAAACCTAAAGGTTGACTCATATCCGAAATAATAGCCATTGTTTTTCGACCTACACCATTCCCGATATCCACCATCGCATCAGCTAAATCTGAAGCATCATCTAATTTTTTCATAAATGCTCCATCTCCAGTTTTGACATCGAGTACGATCGCATCTGCACCAGCGGCAATTTTCTTGCTCATAATGGAACTTGCAATTAATGGGATAGAATCCACAGTCGCTGTTACATCACGCAGTCCATATAAACTTTTATCGGCTGGTGTCAAGTTGGCGCTTTGACCAATGACAGCAATTTTATTCTCATTTACAAGTCTTACGAATTCATCATTACTTAATTCTACATGAAATCCAGGTACAGATTCGAGTTTATCTATTGTTCCTCCAGTATGCCCTAATCCCCTGCCTGACATTTTTGCAACAGGCACACCGACAGCAGCTACAAGAGGGGCAAGCACAAGTGTAGTTGTATCCCCGACTCCACCAGTACTGTGTTTGTCTACTTTAATTCCTTCAATTTCAGATAAGTTGATCACATCACCAGATTTAACCATGGCATCTGTTAAATATACTCTTTCGTCCTTTGTCATCCCTTGAAAAAATATGGCCATGCTAAATGCAGACATTTGATATTCAGGTATTTCTTTAGAAGTATAACCTTCAATGATAAAATCTATTTCTTGTTTGTTTAACTCATGTCCGTCCCGTTTCTTAGCTATCAGATCCACCATTCTCATATTCTATCTCTCCTCCTTGTATTTTTTAATTTTACTGATCAAATAAGGTTAAATAAAAGTTCAAAAAGTTCAGTTTTCAGCACTAAGGATTTTTCTTTGAACATACTTTTATTCATAAACCCTTATAAAGCAACTGCTTGGTTTCTGGGGCCGTAATCGGACTATCCATCCTCGAATTTTGCTCACTTTTTGGGGTATTTTTAAAATAACATTCCTGCAATAGATGCACTTAATAATGATGCTAACATACCTGCCATTACAGCTTTGAATCCAAGTTTAGCAATATCCCCTCTACGACTAGGCGCCATACCTCCAAGTCCACCAAGTAATATCCCAATGGAAGAAATGTTGGCAAATCCACAAAGTGCAAAACTAATAATCATCGCAGTTTTGGGAGTTAATGTGTCTATTTCAGGTCCAAAGAAAGAATATGCAACAAACTCGTTTAATACTAATTTCTGACCAATATATCCACCTGCTTGTACTGCTTCCTCCCAAGGAACACCGATTGCAAATGCGATAGGTGCAAATACATATCCTAAAATACCTTCAAGTGTTAAATTCTCAAAGTTGAACCAACTACCTATCCAACCAAGAAAACCATTAAATAATGCGATTAATGCAATAAACGCCAACAACATAGCTCCAACGTTCAAAGCCAATTTCAGTCCGTCACTTGCCCCTCTAGCAGCCGCGTCAACAACATTAGCAGATTCAGTATCCTTCTCCATTTTAATGTCGTCTCCGATTTCTGATTTCTCCGTTTCAGGCAACATTATTTTCGCAATAATAAGCCCTGCTGGTGCAGCCAAAAAGCTAGCCGCAAGTAAATATTCTAGTGGAACCCCTAACAATGAATACCCAATGAGGACAGATCCAGAAACGGAAGCTAGTCCACCTGTCATAACGGCAAATAATTCTGATTTCGTCATTTTAGCTATATACGGCTTTACTACAAGCGGTGCTTCTGTTTGACCAAGAAAAATATTAGCTGCCGCTGATAATGATTCTGTTTTACTTGTTCCTAATAATAATGATAGAAGACCACCAATAAATCTTATAATTACCTGCATCACACCTAAATAATAAAGAACAGATACGATTGCTGAAATAAATATGATGATCGGTAATACTTGAAAAGCAAAAACAAATCCAACTCCCTCTGACGCAAAAAGCCCTCCAAACAAGAAGTTAATTCCATCATTTGCATAACCTATAATGGAGTTTACAATTTCTGTTAGTTCCTGAAGCTTACTTCTACCGTATTCACTTTTTAAAACAATAAAGCCAATAAAGATTTGAATAAGGAGACCAACCGCAATGGTCTGCAATTTGATAGCTCTTCGATTGCTTGAAAAAATGAAAGCGATGCCAAAAACAACCGCTATACCGAATAATCCCCATAGTACATTCATTTGAACACCTCTTCTGTTGTATAGTTTGCTACTAAATCTGGAAGTTATGAATATTCAAATCACTTCTACACAGAGAATTATATCAGAAAATGAAATTATGTAAACACATAAATGAACATTTGTAAAAGAAGTTATTTCCAATCCAATATAAAATACACGAAAAAACCTCACAGTTCTGTAACTGTAAGGTTAAAACGTTTTGTCGAGAGTTTAAACGATAGATTCCGAGCCATTTTCACTTAAGGAAGTATATATGATTCATAACATATATCATTTTATTTCTTATCTAATAAAAATTGAGCTGTAAATTGATCCGTTACAAGAACATTTGTAAACCCGCCTTTGAGCGCTCCGTAAATTCCCTCAATTTTATGGGACCCTCCAGCGACCAAAATTGAATATTCCTTCTTTTTTAATTCTTCTAACTCAATACCAAGCGTTCTAGCATTTAATTCTTTACTGCAGATTTCTCCATCCTTATCAAAAAATTTAGAGCAAATATCGCCAACAGCTTTAGAATAAATCATACTTAAATCTTCCTCTGTAAAGTATCCAAGCCTAAATAATATAGATTCAGATTTAATCGGTCCAATCGTGTAAAGAGCAATGTTGGATTGTTTTCCTAATTCTAATATCCTATGAATATGTCGATCCGCTTCCATTGCTTGTTTTACAACAATATGATCCACAATTGCAGGCAGGGGCAAGTGATGAGGGGCTGTGTCAAATGCTTTACCAAAGAGATACAAGATTTCATTCGCATACGTATTTGTTTCTGAATGGCTTACTCCACCCTTCAATTGAACAACCTTCACATCTTTTATTGCTTTCTGCTTTAACTCCACAGCAACATGATGCATCGTAGTTCCCCATGTTACTCCAATGATATCGCCATCCTTAACAATTTCATGTAAATAGGACGCCGTTTTTTCACCTAAATACATTTTTATAATACCGTCTTCATATTGAGGAACATGAGTAACGATTGCTTTTTTTAGATTGAACTTTTGTTCAAGTTGAACGGACAAATTCTCAACATCTTCCGTTGGATCTGTAATTTTTATTTCAACAATACCTTCATCTTTTGCTTGTTGGAGAAGTCTAGAAATTGTTGGACGAGAAATACCTAATTGTTTAGCTATATCACTTTGGTTATAGTCCAATAAATAATACAGCTTAGAGACTTCTATCATTTTTTCCAATTTCTCTTTATCCATTTCATCACCTTCTTCCTTACAAAATTCTCATTTTTTTTCATTTTAACAAACTATGAGAAATATTTCATTGAAGTTAAACATTTTTTCCAAAACTAAATAATGTATAAGCTTATGGAAAGTTATTGATACTACACATGACAATTCTTTTTGAAAATCCTAAGAGTGATCTTCGAAAGTGTTATTAAATCCTTATTAAGGGGGGGATTTCATAATGAATATTACAATCTGGCCACATGTGATCTCCATGCCCATCTACTTTGGGATACTATTGTTTATCATCTCTTTTTTTCGAAAACATTACATACTTTCAGCCTATTTTTGGATCGCCATGTTATTTACATTCCCTCTATGGATGATTGGTGGTGTTGAAGGATGGTTTCGATGGGCAAAAATTTTGAGCGTCCTTATTCCAACCATTATCGTTGGCTTTTCTCGCATTGCTGTATATGAAAACAAAGAAGGTAGATTATGGAATACTTTAAAATCTGAACAATTTCTTTGGTTTTTCTATGGTATTTTATTTCTTAATATCTTAGAAGCAACTTTAAAAGATGCAACAATGGGAAATTATTATAATGCTTTAACTGGTTTTCTTCTTTGTGTTACTATCCCATTCGCACCTAAGTTTTGGAGAATTACAACTTCTAAGTATGGTGATTTAATTGCCTACACAACCGCTTCTTGGAACTTCCTTTACACTTCATGGAATGCTTGTTTCGTGTATGCAGAGAGTCCCATTTATTTCGCTAGTTCTTTATGTATCTTATTAGCTGCTGAAATATATCCTATTATTAAAAGACGTCCAGAATTATACATCATTGCTCGAATATATACTTTAGCAGCACATCTGGTATTAAGAGCCAGTTTTGATATTTTCCCTATGACTATGAACGCTTCCTCCTGGTTTAATCCCGATGTACTGCATATTTGGGGCCTCATTAATTTCATTTTAATTGTTCCATATTTGTTTTGGCATATGTGGCAATTACACTCTGGAAACTCGATAAAAAGCTTTACCCGTAATCGTGGTATGAAACAATAACAAAGTTACTTATACCTCACATCAGTAATAGCAAAATAAGGGTACTGCACACTAATGAAATACGCAGCTGAAAGCAATATCAGAAAATAAAGAACAAACATAATATCATTCCACGAAAAAGTGATTTTGTAATAATAAGTACGATTTTTGACTTGTGAAAATCTTTTTGCTTCCATCGCTACCGCTACTCGGTGAGCGCGACGAATACTTTGTGATAACATAGGAATAGAATATTTGCGAAGTACTTCATAAAACCCTTTCATTCCACGTTTGTGTTGTACACCTCGAACCTTCATCGCATAACGAATTGTTTGGAATTCCTCAATCATAATAGGAATAAGACGTAAACCTGCCAGAAAGCTGTATGCATATTTTGAGGGTATCTTTAATTGCTGCATTAGAGAATAAAAGAGAAAAACAGGTCTTGTTGTTAGTGCAAAGATGATACCCAATCCAGTAAAAATAAGTGCACGAAGTCCAACATGAATCCCTCGAAAAAAACTCTCTTCTGTAATATGAATAAGTCCCCATCCAAACCAAGTTGTATCTCCTTTTCCGAAAAATATCATCGGTATTGCAGTGGTTATGAACATGAATAACACTGGGATCAGGATCAATATCACTCGTTTAGCAGGCTGTCCGCTAAAAAGCAAAAACATAAAAAGAATAACAACCATATAGTTCATCATAATGTTGATATTATGAATGAAAAGAACCATAATAAACAACACTAAAATCACAATTAATTTAAAACTTGGATTAATTTTATGAAGCCAGGTTTCTTTATGTATAAAATCAAATTGCATGCTTTCTTCTCCCCACCTTCCTATTTAAGGTTCTTTTTTTATATTTCTTTGAAAAGCTGTTCAGCCTTTCCATCAAAAGTTAGTTTCCCCTCTTCAATCAACCACACTCTTGTTGAAAAATATTTTACGATTTCCATACTATGTGTAACCATAAAGACTGATGTCCCTTGTTTACGCCAATGTTCAATGAGCTCTAATATCTTAAACGTGTTTTTGGCATCCTGCCCAAAAGTCGGCTCATCCAACAACACTATTTTTTGTTCCTTTATGATAGCTGCCGCCACACTGAGTCTTCGTTTTTGCCCCATAGACAATTGATATGGATGTTGTTCCTTCTGTTCTTTTAAACGAAACTCGTTTAAAAAAGTCGTTACCTTTTCATCTATAGTTTGTTGATCTAACTTATCTATTTGCAAGGAATAAGCAATTTCATCATATACAGAGTTTGTTACAAATTGAAATTCTGGATTCTGAAAAACGAATGCGAGATCATTTGTTAATTTTTTTACTTTATCGACTGATCGCCCATCCACCTTATAATCTCCTGTTGTTTTAATAAGCTGCATCAATGAATGAAGCAGTGTACTTTTTCCTGCCCCATTTTCTCCAATGATTGCAATCCATTCCCCTGGAAAAACAGTAGTATCTTCTATTTCAATCTTAGGAAATTTCCCCCTATATCCTGTAAACTCAGATACAGAAATTAATTCATGATCTTTATTAGGTACGATTGGAGTTGTTTTTTGCTCTTTTTTTATATAATCTTTCCAAACACCTGGATACCAAATGCCCTGATCCATTAATTGCTGCTTATAGGTAGTCATGATATAATCCTTGGAACCATCAGCAATAATTTCTCCTTCCTCGTTAAAAAGAATAATCCGTTCAATAAAGTCCAAAACATGGTCTATTTTATGTTCTACAACAACTACTGTTTTATCTCTAGCAACCTCTTTAATGGTATCCCAAATTTGCTTTGTACTTTCTGGATCAAGCATGGCTGTAGGCTCATCTAAAAACAAAACATCAGGCTGCAAAGCCATGACGGAAGCAATCGCCAACCTTTGTTTCATACCACCTGAAAGTGTATGTATTAAAGTATGGATATCATCTAGTTCCAAATGAACCAAATCTAAATATTGTTGAATTTTATCCTGCATTTCACTACGAGGTGTTTGTAAGTTTTCCAACACAAATGCAATTTCCTCATCTACATAAGGCATGCAAAATTGAGTATCTGGGTCTTGAAAAACATAGCCCCAAGATTCGGGCGTAGTAATATGATCCGCTTTGATGGGGACTTCAATTGCATGTGGAATTAAACCTGATAAAACTTGAAGCAATGTTGATTTCCCACACCCTGATGGACCTAAAATTAATACTTTTTCACCTTCAAAAAAAGAAGAGGAGACATCTTTAAACAATAAAGATGAACTCCCAGCAAATTTTAACCGTAAGTTTTCTACATTAGCTATATGTGACATCTATGACACCTCAGGTTACTTATCCAACGCATCATAGTCTTCTTTTGATGCTGGACGAACTAAGTTTGTAACACCTGTTGCTTCTAAAGCTTTTACAAGAAAATAAGCAAATACACCACAAATGACAATGGCACTAATCGTTCTAAATCCTATCATTAACGCTAAATTCCAAGCTTCTAAATCACCGATATAACCTTTATACCAGTCAAATAACAAGGATGCAGCTGCAGATGCAGCTCCTGCAAGAGAAACAACTAAAATATCATAACGCTTATAACGTACTGCAAAAAATACTAATTCTGCAAAAAGCCCTTGTAAGAATCCATATATCAATAATTCTACTCCATACGGCGAACCCAAAATCAATGATCCTGATGCTGCTGCCAATTCAGCTAGTAAAGCAACTCCAGGTTTTCGAATAATTAAATAAGCAACCGTTGCAGCGATAAACCACATACCATAGCTTAATTGATCAATGTGTAGTCCCAAACCACCTAAAAACTCATAAAATGGAGTCCAAAGTTGATACACAATTCCAAACACAATGGCAATCACAAATGTAACTAATATATCTGTAAGTTTTAATCCTTTACTCATGTCATTCATCTCCTAGTTTTATTTATACTTCCCTAAAAACAATCATCATATTTTATATCTGATAAAAATTTAATATATTGTAGGTAACGATGATAAGTCCACGGGCCATGTCTCTTTTCGATAAGCCATTTCCCAAAACATGTACTCATACTGACTACTAATCAAATAGTTTTCTTTCATCCGTTCTCTGTCTGCTTCTGACACTTTTTCCGCCACATCATCTGTTAACTGAATTACCTCATTAACCAATTTACCAAACCAGTCTCCTCCATAAGTAGCTATCCACTCTTGATAGATAGGTTCATCGGGTATGGCATGTTTCTGCTTTTCACCTATTTCATAATAGAGCCAGTAACATGGCAATATAGCAGCCACTGTATCTCCAATTTGACCTGTATGTGCAGCACGATACAAATGTGAAACATAAGCATAAGCTGAAGGCGCTGGCTTAAAGCTTGCTATATCTTCTTCAGAAATATCCAATTGCACGAAAAAATGTTTATGCAGAGATAACTCTGCTCTATTCGTTTCAACTGCATGTGATGCCATGCGGCTAATCGTATGTAAATCATCAGCTTGTGCAGCTGCTATCGATTGGATTCTTGCAAAATGACTTAAATAATATGAATCTTGTAAAACGTAAAACCGAAAACGATCCATAGACAGCGTTCCGTCTGCTAATCCAGCAACAAATGGATGATTAAAGCTAGCTTCCCATATAGGGTCTACTTCTTTTCTTATCTGCTCAGTAAATTTCACCACGTTCCTCCTTTCCAAGATGATCAAAACAAAAAAACCACTCTACGCCAGAGTGGGATTTAGACAAATATAAGTAAGTTTTAAAAAAATACTGCATTCATCCACTTTCCTACGCTAGTATTAGCTAGATCAGGTACAAGGGTTAAGGCTGTTCGGCCCTTCTCAGCAATTTTATTTGCGCCCCTAGTGGTTACTATATTAAATTCAAATAATACATTACTATAGTTTATTTAATTTAACAAGGAAAATGATTTCCACTTCTAACAGCTATAAAGAAAATCTAACTTTCAGTGGGAGTTTTCATATACCTATTGAAAGTTAGACTAATACAGCAAGTACTGATATGAAATTAAAGAAACCACTTTCAAATCTCAATAGTCGACTGGTTGATCACCTTTACTCCGTCTTCTTCTTTTAAATCACGCATTAATTGAAACAATGCATCATCTTTCTTTTTGGCTTCAATCATAACGTCTATTTGACCTGTTTTATTTGCTATAGGACGTAAAAAACCTAATAAAAATTGAGGATCCACATAATCTGAATGACCTCTTGGATCTTTTTCGCTTTTAGGGCTTGAAACATGGATTTTAGGAGGGATATCTTGCTCTGACCAAGTATTTTTAACTCGAGGCCATAACTCAACTGCCTCCTCTCCATCATTATTAACCCAGTGGTGATGAATGTCCAACACCATTGGAACCGACAACTGTTCACAGGTCTCTAATGTTTCTTTTGCAGTGAATGTTTTATCATCATTTTCTAACGTGATTCTTCGTTTTACATTTTCCTCAAGACCTTTAAAGTTTTTAATAAAACGTTCAATACTTTTTGGTTTATTGGCGTATGACCCACCTATGTGTATATTATATTTTGCTCTTTCATCCAACCCCATCGCTTCCAACATAGATAAGTGCTTTTGTAAATCAAGTATGGAATTTTTTAGAACCTCGGCTCTTGGGGTGCTAAGTACTGTAAAGTGATCAGGATGAAAACTGACACGCATTTTATGTAATTTTACATAATCCCCTACTTCTTTGAATTTCTCATTTAAAAAAGGAAAGGGATCCCAACCTTTCAGCATTTCATGTCCAATCAAGGGGATCAGTTTAGAGGAAAAGCGATACAAAGAAATGTCATGTGCCCGATTGTGATATAAAAGCCTGAGTGTATTTTGTAGATTTTCTTCTGCTATTCTTTCCAGCTTTCGAATCGCCGCTTCACGATCCTCTATTTTTTTAAAGCTGGTAGCTGTCATTGTTTTTGAGGGTGATGCATTTTTCACAATGACTGACATTGCAACATATCCAAAACGTACAATCATGATTATCCCTCCAGCAGCATTTTCAACACGATTACAGGAATTTCAGTACCATGATCCATGATAAAGATCAACCTAATATACAGTGTTTAACCATTTATATTGTTAATTTGTCCAACTGGAGGGAATATCAACCAATTTATTTTATTTGTTAGTTAGATGAAGTTGTTAACTCTAAAAACTGCTGAATATCTGCAGCAATCATGTCCATTGCATTTTGCCAAAAATCTTGTTTTTTTAGATCTACATCTAAGTGCTTCTGTGTTAACTGCTCAATCGTCATTTTTCCAGTATCACGAAGTAAGTCATTGTATTTCTTTTCAAACACAGTGCGGTTTTTTAAAGCATAAGCATATAAACCTTGACTATATAAATATCCAAATGTATACGGAAAATTATAAAAGGAACGATCCGTGAAATAAAAATGTCTGATCATCATCCAGAAAAAATCACTATAATCTTCTAGATATCCCTGATACGCATCTTTCTCTGCTTTAACATATAAATCATTGATATGTTCAACCGTTAGACTACCTTTTTTTCTGAGTTCATAAAATTGCTTTTCAAACTCAAATCTTGCTTGAATATGACAAAGATAAGAAACAGAATTTTGAATTTTTTGGTCTAACAGAGCAATTTTCTGTTCTTTTTTTTCTGCAGATTCAACCATCTCATTTGCTACGATCGTTTCTGCAAAGGTTGAAGCCGTTTCAGCTATGGATGTAGGATACTTCTGACAAAATGGTGGAATATCATCTAAAACCATCTGTTGATGAAAAACATGTCCAAGTTCATGCGCTAATGTTCTTAAGCTTTCTGGTGTACCATGATAGCTCATAAACACACGGCTTTGTTTGGTTATTGGAAATCGAGCAGCAAAACCCCCAATCGCTTTCGTACTTCTAATTTCAATATCAATCCATTTTTCTTCAATGGCTTGTTTTGCGCTTAAAGACATAGATGAACTAAATTTACTAAATAGGTTTATGATTAATTCGGCTGCTTCCTCATAAGAATAATGTTGCGTAGTTTTAATATCTAAAGGAGAAGATACGTCAAACCAGTTTAGTTTTTCAATCCCTAGATATTGTGCTTTTCGTTCAAAATATGCCTTTATTATGGACTTGTTTTTATTTATCACGCTCCACATCATATCCAATGTTTCATAAGATAATCTGTTTTCTCTAAGTGGAGTGGTTAAAATGGAATGATCTTCTTTATTTCTACGTTTATTAACCTGCAATCTAAAACCAGCTATGTTGTTAAATGATGCGGCAAAAATATCTGCATGCTCTTTACAAGCTTGTTCCATTTTCTGAGCAATATGTTTTCGAGTTTTGCGATCACTTGAACTAATTAGTTTGTTATAAGCTTTTCCAAGTGCTAGTGTTTCAAGTTCTCCATCTAAATCGACTTTTACATTTACTTTGTTAATCGTTGATTGATAGAGAGAATACCATGCGTTAAAACCACTTACAGAAAGATCATTAATTAATGATTCTTGATCTAGAGGAAATTTTGTTTTTGCATACTCTCTCATTTTATTTAAGGGAAAAGCAATAGATTCAATCTCAGAATGAATGATCAGTTCATTCCAAGTATGTTCTGATATATTAAAAAGCTGCATTTCAAAATCATTTTCTAAAGTTTTATAACTAGAGGCTATTCGGTCTGTGCGCTCTTTAAGAAGTTTTGCTTTATGATCTTCCACATCATTAGAGATTAAGCAAATGACAAATTCCTCTACTTCAAACAATCTTGCATATATATCTTGCACTCTATGAATCGTTTTAACCCAATCTTTTATATCCGTTATCTGCTTTCTTTTCAATTCCTCAGCTTCATTCAAAATATCATTTTCTAATTGTGTTAAAAATAACTCTAATTGTGGAGAATTGCTGCCTCCATCGAAAATAGAGTCCAGATCCCAGCGTTGATTTAAAGTATTTTTCATTATCACATATCCTATCCTATATTTATTCTTGGTAACCAGATTTCATGGAACTTTAGATTTAAAGCTTATCTTATTTCCGGATTTTTTATTTCGGATTCCAATAGGTTAATTATACCAAAAACCAGAAACGAAACAAACATATGTTCTATTGATTGATGCAATTATGTTCCTATTCATAAAATAAAAAGAAAGAGCATTCATTCCATATAAGATATAAATGCTCTTTCTTTTCTATTTCATTCTTAGATACTAAACACCCTCGATTTTTTGAAATACACGATCAAATCGCTCTAAGGCATCGTCGATGACTTCGTCTGTATCTGCTAAACTAGTATATAATCTACTTCCTGCAAGTGTAATGATGCCTTCTGCTAAATAAGCCGCTCCCATTTCTTCCATCATATGTTTCCGCTTTTTTATCTCTCCTAAAGCACTGATAATATTGATTCCTAGTTTCACAAACATGGCAGCAGCTGTTTCTAAATGACAAATTGATCCTTGATTATATGCTACAAAAGGTAGATTATATTTATCTATGATTTCATTAAGACCGGCTGTTAATCGATCACCAGCCCTACCTGCTGCTTCACATGCATTTGTTTTTTCAATCTCTTTAATTGTATAGTATCCTGCGAGTGCACTTATTGGATTTGCAGCTAATGTTCCTCCAACATAAGCTCTTTTTTTCCCGCTTTCAAGTCCAGCTGCTAAACGTGACATTAAATCTTTTCTTCCTCCAATTCCTCCTGCTGAAGGATATCCGCCTGCAATCACCTTACCGAAAATCGTTAGATCTGGCTTCACATCAAAATATCCTTGTGCTCCACCTAATCCCATTCTAAATCCAGTAACCACCTCATCAAAAATGAGTAAAGTATCAAATTCATCACACAGCTTGCGAACTTGTTGGTTATATTCCTTATATACAGGTCTAGTTCCGCTTTCAGGTCCTATTGGCTCTACAATCACACAAGCCGTTCCACCTCTTAGTTTGTTCAGTTTCAACTGTCTTCTCAAGGCACTAATATCATTTGGTTTTACTTCTTGAGTATGTTTTGTACTCGTTCTAGGGATTCCATGTGCTTCAAACCTGCGAGTACCTGGTATTTTCAATCCATATACCATTTGGTCACTCCAGCCGTGGTATGCGCCTCCAATTTTGATCACCTTTTTTTTGCCTGTAGCCAATCTGGACATGCGAATCGCTGCCATCACGGCTTCCGTTCCGCTGCCCAACATTCTATACATTTCGATGGAAGGCATATGTTGATTAATTAATTTTGCCAGCTTGTATTCATATTCATGAAACAATCCTGTAACAGGTCCACAATCATGAATGAGCTCAATCACTTTTTCCCTCACAGGCTGATAATTGTTCCCTAATATAATCGGACCACCTGACTGAAGAAAATCTATGTATTGATTACCATCAATATCCCATAAATAGGCTCCCTCTGCTTTATTAACCACAATAGGAAAGGGAAAATTGAAGGCTAAATTATGCTGTACTCCCCCAGGTATGAAGTTTTTTGCTTCTGTTACCATCTCTTTTGATTTCGCACATCTCGTATTAAAATAATCTAAAACATTATCCATTTCTTCTCTTTTGACTGGTCTTATAGGCTGTTTCATCAGGTGATCAAGCCCAGCATAAATTTTTTCAGTATTATGCCAGCTTGAAATCGCATAACCTCTTTTCTCCATTGAAAACACACCCTTCTTTAGAATCAAGTGATTTTATATACTTTAATTCCATGAAAAACCAACTGCAAACCTCTTTCCAATTCCTCTACTGAACCCAAAGTGTTTCCTTGTTCAAGCCATTTGAACAACACGCCATAATAACTCCCCATAAGTAATGTAACAATATCAATGAGGGAATAATCATCTGTAATTTCTCCTTGCTCTTGGCCTGTTTGCACTATTTCTCCCAACAGATTTCTTATTTTTGAAAATGGAGATTCTGTAGTTGCTTCATTAATCATCGTCGTAAAAAGAACTCTTCCTGTAAGTTCCAAGTATGGAATCGAGTCTTCTAAAAGACGGATCATAATTTTATTTATCTTTCCAAATGTATTTTCAGATTGGAATTTCTCATCCTGCAGTAATTCCAATACATCTCCCACTTCTTCCTCAGCAATACCAAGCAATAAGCTTTCTTTGTTTGGAAAATGTTTGAAAAACGTACTTTTCGCAATATCCGTCATTTCAGTAATTTCTTCAATCGATGTATGTTCATATCCTTGGTCACGAAACAAACGTCGTGCAGATTTTAAAATATTTGCTGTCGTTTCCATCTTTTTTCGCTCTCTTCGTGATAATTGAATGAGTTTCCCCTCCTTTAAAATCTACAAGTGTAAGGGCATCGATTAATGATACTCCTAAACAAAATTATTTCAAGATAACAAATTACCACTATACAATGAATAAAACCTGTATTATACTGTAAGATATATCCATTATACACCAGTGTTTTTTTATATTCCATCATTATTTTATATTTAAATATAAAAATGTACTCGAGTACATTTTATAATCATTCTCATTAGTACGGATTAGATTCCAGCAACAATAATTCATATTTATAGAAATTTTTAATTTTTCATGTTTTTTATTAAATCAAAAAAGCTAAACTTTGTAGAATGTAATACGCAATAATAATATAAGTCTATTAAAATAAGGGACTTATTCCCCAATTTTTCAAGTCATGAAGTGTAAATCTCGATAATACAATACCAACCTACGAAGAAATTCATCATTGTTCAATATCTCATCACATCGTGCTATTTCATATACCAATCCCTATGAATCCGGCATGAACCACACACAAACATCAACAATCTTTTTAATCTTTCAATCACTCTTATTTACTAAAAACAAACTTGTTTAATAGACAAATCATATTTCAAATCAAGATGAATATGAAAGTAGTACACATCATAGATTTTTCAAATTGATAATAAATACATGGGAGGTTTTTTATGGGGAATCAATTTATCATTTCTCATGATGTAGGTACAAGTTCCAATAAAACCGTTTTAGTGAATACGAAGGGAAACATACTAGCTACAGCATCCGCTCCCTATCCTTTATTAACTCCTCATCCGAATTGGGTTGAGCAAAATCCCGAAGACTATTGGAGCGCAATCATAAAAACTACTAAAGAGGTAATGGAAAAATCACAAATCTCCCCAAAGGACATCATAGGCATTATCTATACAACGCAAGCGATGGGGGTTATTCCAATTGATCGTCAAGGTAATATACTGCGTCCCAATATTTCTTGGGTGGATGGTCGAGCTGAGAAACAAGCACAGAAAATTATGAACAAATTTTTGGGAGAACGATTATTTAAGGGAGTCGTTGGAACTACGCTCATGGGGAAGGATGTCATCCCTAAGCTACTCTGGGTGAAGGAAATGGAGCCTGAAATATACTCCAAAACAAATTACTTTTTGGATGTAAACGGTTACTTAAAGTTTAAATCTACAGGCATACCGATTATGGAATGGTCAGGTGCTTCCTCTTATGGTTTTAATTTAAAGAAAAAGGATTGGCTAAAAACGTTCTTCCAAATTTGTGGCATAGAAACCAATAAATTACCTCCACTTGTACGTTCCATTGATCAGGTAGGAGGATTAACAAAGGAAGCAGCTCAGGATATGAATTTACTTGAAGGTACTCCTGTATTTGGAGGCTGTGATGATGTACAAAGTGCCGCGGTAGGTGCTGATGCCATTGGAGAAGGTGAAGCACATATTTACCTGGGGACTTCCGCATGGGTTTGTGTTTCAACATCGAAGAATTTAAAGTTTAAAAATGGAGCCGCAGTCATTCAGAGTGCAGATCCTAATATGAATCAAGTGGTTGGAATCACTGAAGCAGCCGGCTCTTGTATTCAATGGATTGCGGATCAGTTTTACAAACATGAAAAACAGGATAAATCCATTAATAACGTATTTGAATTAATGGATGCTCATGTAAAGGAAATTCCTCCGGGGTCAGACTATTTGATTTGCACACCATGGATGTTAGGTGAACGATGTCCTGTGAGCACTACTACAACAAGAGCCACTCTATTCAACATTAGTCTTGAGCATACGAGGGAGCATATGATGCGAGCCGTTTATGAAGGTGTCTCCTACAACATAAGCTGGATACTAGAAAACTTTAAAAAAGATTATGGCTTTGAGGTTTCTACTCTAAAGTTGATTGGAGGCGGTTCTCTTGATGAGCAATGGATGCAGATTTTAGCAGACGTCACTCAAAAACCAGTTAATACAGTTGCAGATCCACAAATGGCAGGTGCTGTTGGCTCCGCGATATGTGCTGCCATTGGCCTTGGGATATATGATGATTTCAGCTGTACAAAGGAACTCATCAAAACTGACAAACACTACGAGCCAAATCAAAAAAATGCAAAAATTTATAGTGAACTGCTTACTTCTTATAAATCGATTTATTACTCTTTAAATAAATCCTATGCACAAATAAACGCATCGCGTTTTTAACAAGGAGGAAAATATGATTAAAACCTCTGTTTCACCATATCGTTGGATTGTCCTTTTGTGCTTGCTGCCTATACTTGCCACAACAAACTTGTTCTGGCTGACATTTGCTCCTATTACAGGTCTAGCTGAAAACTATTATGATGTTTCTAGTCTCAGCATCGCTTTCCTGTCTATGAGTTTTATGATCGTATATATTTTGATGGTACTACCTGCATCGTGGATGATTGATACGTATGGATTTCGAGTTGCGGTAGGTTTCGGAGCAATCATCACCGCAGGATTTGGTATTGTGAGAGGATTATGGGGGGATCATTTTACGATTGTAGTCATCGCTCAAATAGGTGTAGCCGTTGGTCAACCCTTCTTAATGAACTCTATTACAAAGGTTGCAGCAAGATGGTTTCCAGTAGACGAAAGGGCTACAGCTTCAGGAATCGCTATGATGGCTGGTTCTGTCGGTATGATTCTTGCATTGATACTCACCCCAATTCTGGTAGAACAATACGGCATAAAACAAATGCTTAATCTTTACGGAATGATTGCGCTAGGTTCCACATTGTTATTTTTAATCTTTGCTAAGGAACGACCAAAAATTTCACTGGTTTCCAATGAGACAGAAGAACAGTCCTTCTCTTTTAGAGGTTTAAAAGAAATGATGACAAAGAAAAACTTCCTTATGCTCATGATATGTGTGTTTATCGTACTAGGAATCTTTAATGCCATTATGACCTGGATAGAGAGTATTTTAAGTCCTAGAGGAATTTCAGCTTCAGATGCAGGTTTAGTAGGAGGACTGTTAGTCATATTCGGTTTGCTCGGCTCTGTTATTTTGCCGTTGATTTCAGATCGTGTCCATAAAAGAAGACTCTTGTTAATCATTCCACTCACTGCTTCTATCCCAGGCTTTATGGGTATCACTCTATTTACTGAATTCAGCTTGATCTTAGTTTCAGCTGCAATCATTGGATTTTTTGTTATGGGAGCTGGTCCCATTGCTTTTCAATACGGTGCAGAAATTGCCTATCCGGTACCAGAGGGCAGTTCATTTGGAATGCTGATGTTAACGGGTCAAATTTCAGGAGTTTTATTCGTATATATGATGGATTTGTGGAAGATGGACTCAACAGGATCATTCACACCATCCTTAATTATTCTTATTCTGTTTATGATATTAGCCATATATGTAGCTACAAAATTAAAAGAATCAACAATGATTCAGAGCAGTTCATCCAACACTAGCTTAAATTCAACTACTTTTAAAGGAGGAGTTTAATTGAATATTCAAGAAGCAAAACATATTGTTTGTGATGCTGGTAAAAAGCTGTTAGCAATAGGACTTGTTGAAGGAACTTGGGGAAATATTAGCGTAAAAGTAGATGACAATACAATGGTGATCACTCCTAGCGGTAAAAAGTATGAAAATCAAACACCAGAGGATATGGTTGTTGTCAACATTCATGATTTAAGCTATGAAGGAGATTTGAAACCTTCTTCCGAGCGTGGATTACACGCTGAAATTTACAAACAGCGAAAAAAAATTAATGCGGTTGTTCATAATCATTCCACCCACGCTTGTACTGTGGCTGCTGCACGCAAGGATATCCCTCCAATTATGGATGATATGGTGCAAATTGTTGGACCTAGCATTCGCGTTGCTGAATATGCTATCTCTGGCACAAAAAAATTAACTAAAAATGTAGTAAAAGCTTTAAAAGGAAGAAATGGAGCCTTGCTTGCCAATCATGGAGCCGTTTGTATTGGAAGGGATCTTGAAGAAGCCTTTGTAACTTGTCAGGTTTTAGAAAAAGCATGCAAAATCTTTATTGATGTTCAAAGCATCGGTGGTGGAGTCTCAATTAACAAAGTAGAAGCTTTAGCCATGCATCAGTATTATTTAAAAAAATACTCTAAACAAGCGTAATGCAACTTCAATTTTAGATGCAATATAAAATATTTAACTTTCAGTGGGAGTTTTATTATTTCCCACTGAAAGTAGATGACCTTGTCAGTTATCATTAAACCGGCTAATTCATCTATGTGATGAATTAAATCAATTTAAATCGTTGAAGGTGCTCCACCCAACCTTCTTTCTGCAAAATTTCCTTCTGTTTCACACCAATCAGATCATAGTGAGGGTACTTATCTCGGTAATGAATGTATTTGGGATTCACTCCGTGCTGCTTACACCAATTAGAAAGCTTTTCTATGTCATTGCATCCAACTTTAGTTACTGTTTTAATATTAGGATACCTGGGATCAAACCAATAGTGTGTCAAATATGCAATTTCTCCATTAGATACTTTCTCTTTCCACTCTGTCAGTTCTTTTTTCGTAATTCCAAAGGCCACGATTTTCCATCCTATCTAAGGTTAAGATTATTTATTATTAACCATACAACATTTTTTCTTATTTACAAAAAATTCACAACGCCGCAAACAAGTTTTCGGATTTCATCACATCGTTTTTCGTGGAGGACCTATCTTACCTCATGTTAGATTATAAACATATCATGATATGTTTATAGGGGGGGATTTTTATGAAAAAGTTATTTATGATTTTAACTACATTGATCACTTTAATAACACTATTAGTTTCTTGTTCTAGTGAATCAACGAATTCATATTCTAATGATTCTAAAGAAACTGTAACACCCACTGAAGGTATAGAGGAAAATACATCTGAAGCAGAAGAAACGGATGTCGATGCTAATACTACCTCTACTGATGAATCAAAATCATCATATGAAAATGAAAAAGAAGACATGATATCTCCAAAGTCTTTTGAAAGAGGTGTTATTTCTTCGGGCAGTAATGAATGGGCGTTTACATTTAATCCTGATGCTACTAAGATGTACATACAACGAGGTGCAGCAGGAAGATCTACTCTGTATGAATCTATTTTTTCTGATGGAATATGGAGTTCAGCTGAATTATTTACTTTTCCAAACCCCGATGAAATAGATTTTGAAAGATATGTGGATCCATTCATTTCACCAGATGGGCAAAAATTTTTCTTCGTATCTGAGGGAGAAACGATGGGCGCTACTGATCTTTGGGTTTCAGAAATGATAGATGGTAAATGGGGGATTCCTTATACTATAGAAATTGTAAATTCCCCGCGTGCTGAATGGCTTCCATCTGTATCAACTAACGGAAACCTATATTTTGGATCTAACCGTCGTGGATCACAAGGTATTGATATTTATGTATCCAAGTTTGAGAATGGTGAATATAAAGAACCTGAATTAATGGGAGCTGAAATTAACACTCCTAATTATGAAGAATCTCCTTTTATTGCTCCTGATGAAAGTTATCTTATATTTACCAGAAATGCAAGCGAAGCTGGATTCTATATCAGTTACAATACTAATGGATCATGGTCGGAAGCCGAGCAGATAAAATTTAAAGAAGGAAATCAAGGATTAGAGAGCGGCTCTAGGTATAGATTTAGTCCGTATATAACTCCAGATAAACAATATTTCTACTATAGTAATGGTGGTGATATAAAGTATATTGAAGTCGATGCTTTAAATATAAATATAAATATAAATTAGTTCTATTGTTTATATTCATTTCATAAAAGAAATATATTTTCAAAAATTTTAAAAATTGGAGTCAACCTCCATTCTCAGTTTAAGTATCTTCACTTAAAGGTTCGAGAGTAGAGGAGGCTCCTTTTTATATAAACTTAAACTCTTTTAACAGTATGGAAGGTTAATATTATTTTTGCTATGATCATAATAGAGGAAATTTTTCACTTCATTAATATGGAAAGTGGTAAGGAGAGAGAGTAATGAAAACTATAAATAAAAAAGACTTCATCTTGTTATTTATGATCCTTACATTAGCCGTATATTTCTTTTGTATTTCTTTCAAATATACATATATAGGAATATATGCTGAACCAAATCAAAATGGTGACTGGACTGTAAGCAGGGTTTTAAATGCGGTCTCCTGGGCTTCATCAAATCAAATTAAACCTGGAGATTCAATACAAGAAATAAATGGAGAAGATCCATCACATTTTAATAGACTTATCAAATTTGGAAAAATAGAAATAGTGGATAACCTTATTATAAAACAACAAAATGGTATGGAAGTTGTATACGAATCGCCCCCATACAATAAATCTCAAATCATGTATGCAATAATCCCTATGTTTGTATTTATAGTCATTTTGCTCATAAGTATATTCATCTATCGTAAACATGGCATTAAATCAGAGATCAAATTGCTTATCGCTTTTTCTTTGATGTTTGCTTTAACTTACGTCACGACAGGAGCCTCTACTAGAGACAATGCTTTAGGAGAGCTAGTTATCTCATTCTCTTATCCCATTTTACCTGTGCTTTTGTTGCATTATTTATATCGATATTTTTTGAATAGAGGAGAAAAATTCATCCCGATTTGGACCATCATTAGTGGTTATATTATTGTAGCAATACATGTATTCATTGTGGCAACATTTTTGACGACTTCTATATTTAATGCTCAAACGTTCGAAAACATAATTATCAATTCTTACACAAGTTTTTTCACTTTGTATTCCCTCTTCATTTTCGTTATTATGGGAAATCAATTTTTTAAAGGAAACCCTTTACATCGCCCTGTTTATAAAATAATTATGTTGGGTCAGGTTATTGCTTTCTTCCCATTTATTTTTTTCATTGGTATTCCTGATATTCTGTTTGGCATCTATCTCATCCCATATCATTTTGCACTTATGTTTGCTGTCTTTATGCCAATCATGTATCTTTATTTACTATCGTCCAATCAACTGCTAGATATAGATTATATAATCAAAAGAATACGTTATTATTGTATCTTAGCATTTATTCCTTCATTAATGATCATGGTCTTTCATCACTTTATTTGGAATCCAGATCGTTTGGAGATTGTAAAAGGGTTTGAAACCTTTGCACTGATTTACATTGGAATTGTGCTCTTTTTATATATGAAAGAAAATCTAGACTATCGATTAAGTGCCTTATGGTTTAAAGAAAAACACCGCTTTCAAGATAGTCTTCATCATATTACACAGCACATGTCTAAAATCATGAATACCTCTGAATTAGAAGATGTAATGATAAAAAACATTCAGTTAGTCTTACCGGTTGGCTCTGTTATCCTTTTTAAAAAACCTCTAAAAGAAAAATGCTCTATCATAAAAAAACAAGGCTCATTACCCAATGATAGTATTATGGATCAGATTAACAATACTGCAAATCATACTTCCGTAGGTCAATTCATTAAAATCGATTCAGGCATTTGTTTTTTGTATGGCACCACCACAGACAATCATCAACAAATCATATGGGTGGATAATAAATTAAATCATACGAGATTCAATCGTGACGAAATGTCTTGGTTAAAAACGTTATTAAGTTATGTTTCCATAGTATATCAAAACCTACAATTGATTGATGACTTTGTTGGAAATTTAGAACATAATATATCTCAGGATAAACAAAGACCTGCATGGTTATTAAGACTTCTATTTTCGATTTCAGAAAAAGAACGTCGTCGTTTAAGCTCCGATTTGCATGATTCCGCATTGCAAGACCAAATTGTTTTGTATCGTCAGTTAGAACAAATGATGAAAGAACCTAGAATACCTAAACACGTTCAAGGTGAAATGGAGCATATTAGTTTTGGACTGATTGATGTGATCGAACAAATAAGAGAAACCTGCAATGAATTACGACCACCCTTTCTTAAAGAAATAGGAATCGTTGAAGCGATTAACAATTTGTTATATCGATTGAGATTACGGATGAATTATTCTGTTGAATTATATGCTATGGACTTTCAAGCTGAACTCGATGATGATCAGGTGATCACGTTATATCGAATCGTTCAAGAACTGCTTCAAAATGCTAATAAACATGCAAAAGCTACCCAAATCAATCTACATCTCTCAAGTAAAGAAGATACCATTCATTTTACATACACAGATAACGGAATTGGGATGGACCTTCAAAAGCTTGAATTTTCCTTTACACATATGGGATTATGGGGTATACAAGAAAGAGTTGCTAGTTTAGAAGGAACGATTAAGTTTCACTCTACTCCTGATGAAGGCTTTCGTATTGATATCTCTATACCTGTAAAAAGCTCTCTTAATATACAAAAACAATTAATTTCTCGTGGAGGCAACACAAATGTCCAAAATTATTCACTGTAAAGCAAATCACAAATGAAATGATCTATCTTGGAGGGAAGGTAAATGATTAAAGTTTTGTTAGTGGATGATCATCCATCCGTTGGAGAGGGGACTAAAAATAGATTAGAGCAAGAAGATGATTTTAGCGTCACTGTAGTAGAACTTGGAACGGACGCATTACAATTAATAGAGGATGGAGCAAAGTTTGATATTATGTTATTTGATTTAAATATGCCTGTCATCAATGGATTGGAATTAACCAGAAGGGTATTGAATATTAATTCTGATGCGATGATCTTAATTTATACTGGATATGATATTGCCCCCAATTTTAACATATTAGTAGAAACAGGTGTTAGTGGGTTTATCAGTAAGGCAAGCCCATTAAGTCATTTGGTCAATTCGATTCGTTATGCGTTAAGAGGAGAGTGTGTGATTCCAACAAACCTGCTTAGACAACTAAGAAGACGTGACATGAGTGTGACAGATGAAAAAAGCGGAAAAACATTAGAGTTAACTTCAATTAACGAAAAGGAGCAATGTATTCTACAAGAAGTGGCCAAAGGAAAAAGCAATAAAGAAATTGCTAAAATCCTCTATATGAGCCAAAGAAATGTTGAATATAATTTAACGCGTATTTTTGAAAAATTAAAAGTGCGTTCTCGCTCAGAAGCTGTGATAAAAGCAAGGAAACACGGACTCATTCACAATTCCGATTTTATATGAACAAAAACAAAAAAAGCCTTAACTCGATGTTTTAATTACAATCACCGATTTAAGAACTTTTTCTAAACTTTTAATCCAATCGCTTAAAATCCAGTAGCGTGTGCTCCAGCCAATTCCTCTTGCAATGAATTATGAATAAGTCCATTGGAAGCCATCACATTACGCACACATAAATTATATGGATTCCCTTTAGTATCTGTTACGGTCCCGCCTGATTCCTTTATTAATAAAGCACCTGCTGCTATATCCCATGCATTTAATTCTAATTCCCAAAACCCACTCATCCGACCTGCTGCTACATAAGCCAAATGAAGAGCAGCTGAACCTGTTGTTCTAATATTTCGAACCTTTGAAGACAACACCTGTATTCCTTTTAAATTTGTTGTTAATGCATTTTCTTGAACTGGAAATCCCGTGCCTATCAAACTATTCGAAAGCTCACTCTCTTTAGATACTCCTATTTTACGACCTCTTAAATAAGCCCCTTTTCCTTTTTCTGCAACAAACATTTCATCATGCACTGGATCATATACCACACCTAATATGACCTCTCCATGATGAGCCAATGCAATGGAGACAGAATAAAATGGAAAACCGTGCACAAAATTTGTCGTACCATCTATAGGATCAACTATCCATACGTATTCGGCATCCTGTATAGAATCAACTGCTCTCACAGAGGCTTCTGGTCCAACTTCTACCCCCTCTTCACCCAAAAAAGAGTGATCAGGAAAATAGGTTTGAAGCAGATTTCGTATCATCGTTTCACAGCCTTTATCCACTTCTGTCACTAGGTCATGGGAGGATAGTTTTGTTTTTAGTTTTGAATGCTTGCCACATCGGCTTTTAATCCATTCGCCTGCTTTGGAGGCTGTGTTTATTGCAACCGCTGTATAATTTTTCCTGCCAACTGTGTACATTGAACACCACTCTTTTCTTGTAAATAATCAATAAGGATAAATGTTATTCGATACAAATGAATTATATTCAATGATTGCTAATCCTAATCTTTAAGCAATCCCTTCTATAATTAAACGCAATGAAATTAAAAACAAGATGACAAGCAAAAGATTCAGTAATATTTTACTGCTCAATCGTCCTGCGATCCAAGCACCTAACCATCCACCAAATAATGCCCCTGGAGCTAATGCCATCAAACTAAACCAATGGATTTCTCCTAAATATATATGTGTTGCACTTCCTATAATGGAGGACAATAAGATGACAAACATAGATGTTGCAGTAGCAACATGCGGAGGAAATGAAAACAATAACACCATTACTGGGACAAATAAGGAACCCCCGCCTATCCCGAACAATCCAGAAACCAAACCAACAGCGAAACCTACTGCTAAAGCCGGTAAAATATTATAACCGTATGTAAAGTTTTCTCCAGTTGGATCTACATACGATTTTTGAATTTTCCATTGGATCGAAAGAGGCTTTATATATTTTTTTACAATTAATAATAGTGCCATCAGAAAAATAAAAATTCCAAAGGCCAACTGAAAAGAATTACCTTGAAAAGAACTGGTTAATGAAGCGCCTAACATTGCAGCAGGACCACTTGTTACAAAAAATAACAAACCGCTTTTAAAATCTACTCTGCCTTGCTTAAAAAAGGTAAAGGTAGAAGATGCTGCAGTAAAAATCAACACTGTCAAAGACGTACCTACTGCTACTGAACTGGACATTTCTTGTTCTAACAATAACGGAGTTAAGTAAATCAATGCTGGGACAATGAATACTCCACCACCTAAACCAACTAAACTCCCAAATACTGCAGATACAATTCCTATACAGAGTATGATTAAAAAACTGATCATGAAACTTCCTGCCTTTTTATATTTCATTATACCTTATTTTACCTGCTAATACCCAGCAACACCCTTTTCAAAGCGCTTTCATTAAAAATAAAAATAATAGTCGAAAAAAGGAAGATTTCCTTTTTATATAATTAAGTAATACTAGCCCCAATTACAAATGAAGTGCCCGCTGAAATTAATATAGAAAGCAGACCAACTGCACGATTATCCTTTTCAATTTCTTTATCTACATTAAATTTAGGGGTCATAAATTCAAAAATAAAATAAGCAATTAATAATAATATAAATCCAAATGCTCCCCATTGAATGGCTTGCCATAATGTATCATTATGCTCAATTGAAAAACGAAAAATATTAGCTACTCCAAATATTTTCCCACCTGTTGCCATTGCAACCGACAAATTTCCTTTTTTGATTTGCTCCCAATTATTATATCTAGTCACTAGTTCAAATATAGTCAAACTAATTAAAATGGATATAATGACAACGATATAAAACAAAACCGTAGAAAGGTATTGATTTTCTATAATGAAATCAAACAAATACGTTCACTTCCCTCTATATGGTTCAACCACCGTTATATACTATTAACGGTGGTTATCATTTACTATACTATATTATTAAATTTTAAGGGAATTTTCCACAAATTATTCAGATTTGTTTTTAGCAGCTAACTGTGCTTTCATTGCAGCTAATTCATCATCTACATCATCACTACCTAATGCATCAAGCTCATTATCTAATGAACGTGAGGAGTTCTTCAAATCTTCACTAGCTTCAGCTTCTGCTTCCATTTGCAGTACTTTTTCGTTCATACGCTCGAATCCTTTAGCACCTGTGTCTTTCCCAAAACCAGACATCGTTTGATTGATTTTCTTTTGAGCTTTTGCTGATTCTGCACGTGCTACAAGGGTATCCTTGCGGTTCTTCATCTTATTAAATTCTTCTTTCATATCCTCTAATTGCTTACGTAAGGAGTCTGCATTGGACTTAGCATTGTCATATTGCGTTTTGAAATCATCTAATTTCTCTTGGTGTTCTTTTTTATCCTGCAAAGCACGACGAGCTAAATCTTCATTCCCACTTTCTAGAGCTTTCATAGCTTGTTGACCACGTTTGTCAACCATTTCCTGTGCTTCTTCATACTTATGTTTTAATTTCTTCTCTACTGCAATTTGTTTAGCGACTGCAATTTCAGCCTCCGCAATATCATCTTCCATATCTCTCAAATATTGATTCAACATTTTAATTGGATCTTCAGCTTTATCGATAAGATCATTAACTGCAGCTGCGGAAATGTCTCTAATTCTCTTAAAAATACTCATATTATTAAAATCCTCCTTATATATCTGTATAACCTTTTTCAGTGGATAATATCCTACTTTATACTCTATAATACGATCATCTTTATGGTTGGTTTCAATTATTTTTTGCTAGTTAAATTTTTCATTAATTCTTGAACATCAATGCCAGATACATCCTTCACCATTTCAGGCGCAGTTGCCATTAAAGAAGTGACATAATTGCTTACACGTGCAGCACCTTCACCATTTCCAGTATCTACAACGGTTAATTTATCAATACCTTGCAGTGGCTCTGCAACCTTGCCTGCCAATTCAGGAAGCATTTTAACGATGATATCCAATACTGCCGCCTCACCAAACTTTTCAAATGCTTCTGCTAGTTTCTCTTTTGCTTCTGCTTCTGCAAGACCTTGCATACGTATAACTTCAGCTGCTGCTGTACCTTGTGCTCTCTCGGCATCGGCAATTGCAACACCATCTAAACGTTTTTTCTCTGCACTTGCTTTTGCTTCTGCTTCAATTTTATATTGCAATGCATCTGCTTCGCGTAACTTTTTCGCTTTATCCGCTTCCGCTGCCTGTTCTACTGCGTAACGATCCGCATCCGCTTTTTTCTTCACTTCCGCATCATATTGCTTTTCTCTTCTCAAAATCTCTTTTTCTTCTATATCGATAGCTCTCTCTTTTTTTACGATTTCAACCTTCATTTCTTCCTCAACAACCTGCTGTCTTGATTTTGCTTCTTGAATGTTATAGGACTGGTCTGCTTCTGCTTTGGCCATATCCTGTTCTTTTTTAAATTCAGCCACTTTTAACTCTTTATCTTTTGATGCTTCTGCTACATTTGTATCTCTTAGAAGTTCCGCTTTTTGACCTTCTTCATCTGCTTGTGCTTTTTGAATTCTGGAATCACGGACCGCATCTGCTTCAGCAATTTCTGCATCTCTTTTTACCGCTGCGATTCTCGGTTTACCTAATGCATCTAAGTATCCATGCTGATCTCTTAAATCTTTAATCGTAAAGGAAACAATGCTTAATCCCATCTTTTTCAGATCACGTGCTGCCACCCCTTGCACCTCTTGTGCAAATCGATCACGGTTTTTATATACTTCCTCTACCGTCATTGTACCTAAAATTGCACGTAAATGTCCTTCTAGAACTTCCTGTGCTTCCGATTGTAGATCCTCTTTGGATTTACCCATAAATTGCTCTGCGGCTGTTGCTATATCTTCCACTGAGCTACCGATCTTAATAATCGCCACACCATCCGCCATGACTGGAACCCCTTGTTCAGTGTATACTTCTGGAGTTGAAACATCTAATTTGTGTGACATTAAGGAAAGAAAGTCTGACTTTTGGAAAATTGGGAGAATGAACGCCCCTCCACCACGTACAATTTTAATCTTTCTTCCAGATTCATCTGTTATCGTATTTCCACTTCCTAGCATAGATCCTGTCACAACCATTGCTT
This sequence comes from Chengkuizengella axinellae, assembly GCF_030730905.1. Taxonomy (GTDB): domain Bacteria; phylum Bacillota; class Bacilli; order Paenibacillales; family KCTC-33759; genus Chengkuizengella; species Chengkuizengella axinellae. The sequence continues at coordinate 149,150 of NZ_JAVAMP010000005.1, forward strand.
CATCCGAACTTACTGTTTTATACCTCGCCCAAAATGCTAATCCTAATAAAATGATTACACCAATTACAATAACGGGAATAACTAAATATTCTGGTATTGTACCCATAATAAAATCCTCCTCTAAAATAATTATCGTGCTTATAAATTGTTGGTAAGAGTCCCGAATATACTCAAAATATCTTTATATTGATTGAGTATCGTTTATGAATCAAAACTTGAGACATAAAGGGTGCTGTCCTTTACTTCTATAACGACAACCTTTGTACCTTCATTGATGACTTCACCATCATAACTTGAAGCAATTTCATTGATTTGACTCGCACCGATCTTGATTAGAACCTCTCCATATCCTTTCTGTGGAATGGTAACTGTTACTTCTCCTATTTTCCCAACATAATCTTGAATAGAATGGGAAATAGAATTTTCTGCATTTTTCATAGGTTTAACATAAAGGAAGTATACCAATATGGACATCAGTATCGCAGCACATATTGATAAAATAATAATAACTGTCATATGTAGGGATGTATATTGTGTAAGTAAAATTCCCGATCCTCCAAATATCGTCAAACCACCAACAATTGTAACTGGCTCAAGAAAATCTAAACCATCCACAGATAAAAAATCAAACACACCATCCATAAAACTACCAATAATATCTCCAAAAACAACAGTAACTAGTGTAAATAAAACACCAAATACGAAACAGCCCCAGAATATCTCAATCATTTTAATTCACCCCTTTCTAGATGTATTATGTGTTGTAAAAGTTAATACTAGTAATACGTAACATTTGTCATAAAAGTTTCAAATTTTTTTCAATTTTTCTTGTTATATACTCTATTTCAAACCTGTAAAATCTAAAATAATATATTCGTCTGTCTGTTCTTTGATCTCAACAAAACCAGTTTTTAGAATTTTATCAATCGCTTCATCCACTAGATCTTTTGTTAAATATTCATCATTAATTTCTGAGTAAACGATCTTAGTATTATCCTCTTCATATTGAGGAACATGATTTCTTAAATATTTGGTTAAATCTTCTTTTAGTTTTTGATAATCTACTTCAATTTGTTGTTCTATATTTTTATATTTGACATTGACTAATAAATTTTCTCCTGAATGAAATGTTACATACCCCTTTTGGTCCACATCCCCATCCTTCTCATTTTCAACAGAATAAGACGCTAGTTGTCTTGCTGAAAAAACCATCCCATTATCTAATGTAATGATCGGATTGATCTCAACAAGGCTTTCATTTAAATAATTGTGATAAATACCATTTGTTAAGAAAGAGACATTTATATCTAGTTTCACTGCACTTTTTGCTTCTTTTCCCTTAAAGAGTATCAATGCGGATTTTACTCTCTTCTCCCAAGCACTTAAAGTATGGGCTGCTCCATTATCTAACATGTAAAATAAATCTTCTCCATATGTAAAACCTTTATCAATTAATATATCAATCATTGGTGCTTCGTACGTTTCCCCTACATCCCCCATATCAAACCAAATTTTTATATCTGGTTTTTCTGAAGTACTCACTTCGTCATAAATGGCTCTATTATTCACCCAATATGAAGGAGAAAGTGCGCCTACCATAGAGAAAGTTCCTGAATAATTATAACCTAACCATAAGGCATTAAGTCCTCCGAATGAAGCTCCCATAATAGCCCTATTCTCACGGTTTGGAATTGTGCGATAATGCTCATCGATGTATGGGATAATCGTATTTACAAAAAATTCAGCGTAAACTTTTGCATATGTTCCATCTGTATTTTGATGAACAGTTTCATTATATGGTACATATTCCCTATCTCTTTGAATTTCACCTCCATGATAAACCGCAACAACAATCATTTCTTCAATCAACTCATCTTCAGTTAATTCCTTTATTGTTTTATCTAATTTCCATGAAGAACCCATACTTGAAAAAACACTCTGACCATCATGCATGTAAACTACTGGGTACCTCTGAGCTGACGTATCATAAGAAGGTGGCAATAATATTTCTATCTTTTTACCTTCCACTTCCTCTAATACAATATTATTCAAGGCGGGTTTCTCTTTGATGGCTTCCGACTCTTTTTCTAATTCCATCTCATTCACAACTTCATGATTTGTTGGACTACATCCTACGAAAGCGAGCAATAACACAAGAAATATCATAAGTATTGTTATTTGTTTCATTAGATAAAACCTCTCTTTCATTATACACTCATTTGTAAAAATATAACTTTTAATACGTTACAACTTTATTAAAAGTTTCAAAAAAAAAAACAGAATACCTAGATTGGTTTTCTGTTTTTTGAACTAATAATTAATTTAATCTAAAATAATGAATAATGTATTAAAATGCTTACAAACTCAAAATCTCTTTAATTTCATCCTCAGACAATCCAGAAAGCATCGTTTCTCCTGGTTGGATCACTTTTTCAATTAATTCCTTTTTCTTTTGTTGGAGCTCTACGATTTTCTCTTCAATTGTACCTTGAGTAATCAGACGATTCACTTGAACGACATTTTTCTGACCAATACGGTAAGCACGATCTACAGCTTGTTCATCCACAGCTGGGTTCCACCATAAATCATACAAAATTACAGTATCTGCTCCGGTAAGGTTTAAACCCGTTCCCCCTGCTTTTAAAGACACAAGGAATATTTCCTTTTCTCCTTGATTAAATCGCTCCGTCATTTTAATTCTTTCTAGTTTATCTGTCTGTCCGTCTAAATAAAAATAATCAATCTCTCTTTGGTTCAGTTCCTCACGAATAATTTTTAACATGCTCGTAAATTGAGAGAAGATAAGAATTCGGTGTCCCCCATCAAGCCCTTCATTCACAATTTCTAATAACTGCTCTAGCTTACCAGATGATCCATCATAATTGTCTATAAACAAACTTGGGTGACAACATAGCTGTCTTAACCTAGTGATACCAGCTAATATTTTCATCCTATTTTGCTGCAATTCTCCCTTGCGCAATGCTTCTCTGGTTTCCTGCTGAATTTTGTCTAAATATCCAAGATATAATTTTTTCTGGTCTGATGTCAGCTCCGATACTTGAAGCGTTTCGATTTTATCAGGAAGTTCTTTTAATACGTCCTTTTTCATTCGTCGCAAAATAAAAGGCTTCACCATTCGTGATATCTTTTCATGAGACATTTGTGTAAAAGCTTGTTTCCCATGAAAAAGCCCGGGTAAAATCACTTGAAAAATGGACCATAATTCATCCAAAGAGTTTTCAATCGGTGTTCCACTAAGGGCAAACCGTCTCCCTGCTCTTAATCTTCTTACAGCTTGAGATGTCTGTGTTTGAATATTTTTAATATTTTGTGCTTCATCTAAAATCAATGTACGAAAATTGCGTTTTTGATACATTTCAATATCCCTTCTGATGAGAGGATAAGATGTAACCACTACATCCACGTCAGACAAATCGTCCAACATATTTGAACGCGATTGTTTATCTCCGGCCACAACTGCTACATTCAAATTTGGTGCAAACCTTTGGAACTCATTTTTCCAGTTATAAATTAAGGAAGCAGGAGATACAATCAGTGTAGGTTCTGAAATTTCTTTATCATTTTCTTTGTCAGACAAAATATATGAGATACTTTGTATTGTTTTACCAAGACCCATATCATCAGCCAAAATACCACCAAAATGATAATGTTCAAGCATTTTTAACCATTGAAAACCAAAAACTTGATAGTCACGCAACGTATCTTTCAAACTTTCGGGTGGATCAAACTCCAAGTTGTCAGGATGTTTGATATGATCTAAGAGCTGTCTAAAATGCCGACCTATCTTAACCGTTGATTTATTTTGATGAATGATCTCTTCCATTTGTAATCCACGTACAGCATCAGTTTGAATCGTCAAACCGTTAATATCTGTTTTTTTCAACTCGAGCTCATCAAATAACTGACGAATCCCTTTAAAATCCTCATGTTCTAAAGAAATAAAGCTGCCGTCAGTTAAACGAACATATTTCTTCTTTTCCACTACCGACTGTAAAATTTGAGAAACCTCTTCACTTTCAATCCCATCCATTTCAAAACGCACTTCAAATAAATTCGTCGATGGATTAATCTCCATATTTGTTTTTGGTACAAAATTTTCATGAGGCAGCATCTCTTTTGCAGCCGTTGTAATATAAATATCAGCTACTTTTTCTAGTTTAGGTAAATCCTCATACAAAAAATGGAACATGTCGTACTCATCATCAATATATAATTTCTCACCATTCCATTTGAAAGGTGTACTTTCAACAAGGGACATAACAGCATTTTCTTTTTCCACATTTCTCATTAAAATAAGATTCTGCTCTTTATTTGTGATATTCCTCTGCAATGGATCAATCACTATGTCCCCATAATGATATTCTAATGATGAGGATAAAGACTCGTTTTCTTTATCCACTTTCAATTTCACCTTTAACGGGGGATCAATAATTTGATCTGAAATATTCTCTGCAATTTCTACTTTCCCTATTTTATTCAAGTTAGGTACGACATTTGAAATAACACCTTCAATTTGTTCACTATTAATTAGCAATTGGGACTGTAAACGAAATTCTTTTTTTAAATCCAACAGCATTTGAAACTGAGTTTTTGTCACTCTATAAAAGGTTCCATCTTGAAAGACATAACCATATGATTCAAGAAAAACAGCAGAATCAAATCCATTTAGCTTTAACAAAAAATCCGAGGTATGGAATCTATCTAATTGAAAATCAAAAGAAGGCACTTCATCTTCCAATTTTATTTCTACATATTTGTCCCATCCGTTTTCTACGTTAGTATTTCTATTTACCAATTTACTTAATAGTTGGTCTGATCGGTGTGGAGGAATTCTAAGATATCGATCTCGATTCGAAGCATTTATTGCATATGAATATGCAGATACTTCTCCATAAAACTGTTCATTTCCCAATATTTCTTCTAATATACTCATGATTTCTAAATCTTCATCTGAAAATCGAAACTCACTTGGGTCATATGTAAATTTCTTTGTAAAAATGTGGGGGTTATTATGTGACACACAAGACAAAAACTCTTCCATATTACGAATGATGTACAAATGATTGAATCCAACTTTCATTTCCAAAGCAAGCAAATGACCAGAATCAATAGAGTCTATGATGTTGCAAGTATATTCAACTCTTAATAATTCTCTTTCACTTTGGTTTTGCTGTTCATTTTTTATATGGTACTTTTCAAAAAGTTGGATCATGCGATCTGTTGTAACTTGATCTTTTTTTGGAATGGAAGGGATAATATCCGTCTGAGCTCCTATACGTTTTTGCTCATAATGTTTTAGCAATTGACCACTGCTTTCCAGTTCGTTGATCTTTAACAAGGTAGCTATGATATGCTTGCAATATTGATAGAATCCTTCATGTGCCGGACACTCACATTGAACGTGTAAATCTCTTGAGTTTTCATCCATTTGAATACGAACATTATATTTATGAGTACCTTCAACAATTGCTTCACACAACGATTCTCTGATAATGAAGTTTAATTTTTTTACATATCCGTTCTTCCAGTAAGAATACCCCCGATTAAATACGGTTATATCGTCCGAAAGCGATCTAATATCCTCTTCTGTTAAACCAAATATAATACCATTCATTTAAAATATCATCCTAATTAAATATTTTTAATTACCATACGATTTTGCGTTCAGTTATATAATTCCTATTCTTTCCATTCTAATGGTCTAAAAACCTCACTGCAAGGATATATTCTTTTTTAATAAGGAAAAATGACGGTTTTATTTCTAATAGTTAAATGTGAAATACAAAAATAGAGGAATTCTTTAGCCTTACTCCACTGACTTTCGCTGTATTTTGATTGCCACAAGCGAAATAAGGCTATTTCCCCTCTATTTTTCATCACGCTCTCATGCTGTAAGATATCCTTTATTTTGACTCGTTATCCTTAAAAAACATTTCATAGGCTAGATTTGTTTGAACCTTTGCCTCTTCTTCTGTTAATTTACGAACTAAATCCATTTCTACCTTAGTTACCTCTTCACCCTGGAATGTTATTTCCGCAATCGAAGCTGTAATTTTAACAATTGCTACTGCTTCATTATTAGGTGTATATGCAATTGCTTTTTGCCCTGTTGGATACACTCGAAACCCTTTTTTGACCATTGCTGTTTTTCCATATTCCAATAAGTCATGCAGCTCTTGTTCTGATTTAAATTTACAGACTGAATTAAATTCTGATTGAAACCCCATATCTATATCTCCTCTCAAAAACCGATACCCAATTACTCTGCATCAAATCCATACTGTAGGTTTTGTTTTTCATTATATCGAAGTATAGCCAATTCAATCAAACGATCTAGTAGTTCCTGATAAGACACACCCGTATGTTTCCACAATAACGGAAACATGCTGTATGGCGTAAAACCTGGCATTGTATTGATTTCATTGATAAAAATACTACCATCCGTTTTATCTATAAAAAAGTCAACACGTGACAACCCTGTACCTTCAATTGCTTGAAATGCCTTCATCGCTAATTTTTGAATATATTCCGCTGTCTCTGCCTCTACTTCCGCAGGGATGGTCATGACGGATTCCCCATCCACATATTTTGCCTTGTAGTCATAAAAATCATTAGAAGAAACGATTTCTCCAACTACAGAAACCTCTGGCTCTTCATTCCCTAACACTCCCACTTCAATTTCTCGAGCTTCAATAAATTCTTCTATGATTACCTTATGATCATATTTAAAAGCTTCTCCAATGGCTTCAATTAATTCCTCTCTATCATTTGCTTTGGAAATACCAACACTTGATCCTAAATTAGCTGGTTTTACAAAACATGGATATCCAATCGCAACCTCTGTATCCATCAAATAATACGACTGGTCCTTTTTCCATTGGTGTTTAGTGAAATAACGATAAATACACTGAGGTAATCCTTCATGGGCAAAGATTTTTTTCATTATGGTCTTATCCATTCCCATTGCTGAGGATAGCACACCTGCACCTACATAAGGTGTATTTGCCATTTCAAGCAACCCTTGAATGGTTCCGTCCTCCCCATTTGTACCGTGCAGTAAAGGGAAAATAACATCTACATCACCAGTTATCTTAGAGTTTTCTTCAGAGTTAAAATCAAATATCTGAAGCTGCTGCGGCATTGTTGGTGAAGGAAGCGATGATATTCGTGCTTGTTCTGATTGTTTCTTTGTTTCAGATTTATCCGTTTTCAACAAAAGTTGTGTTTTTGTTTCTACAGGAGCATCTAAATAAGGACCTTTTCTCCAGCTGCCTGTTTTCGTTATATATATTGGTAAAACATCATATTTTGAAAAATCAAATGACTGAAGAACTGCAAATGCTGTTTGCAAGGAAACCTCGTGTTCTCCAGATTTCCCTCCATAAATTAATCCCACTCTGATTTTATCCCCCATAGTCATCCTCCATGTTAATTTAGTCTTTTCGTTGTTAAATAAATGATTTCACCTGATAAGGTCATCTAACTTTCAGCGAGAGTTATAAAACTCTCACTGAAAGCAATTTTCTCTTTATTAGAGCGTATCGTAAATGTGACAAAAGCTGTATTTTGTTTTATTAGACCATGCATATGAATCTTTATAATCCCAATATCGATGTTTGCTGTTTACCGTCCGTGCATTTACAAGTGGCTGACCTTTGTCGTCTTTTCCTGTCACAATCGCACTATGTTGAAATTTTGAATCTCCATCCCAGTCATAAAAAATAACGTCACCAACCTGCAATTGTTCTGGATCTTCAACAGTTTCGGCACGAAGTCCGCTAGATTTAGATAATAAGTAATTTTTCAGACATTGCGACACTGTCCAGCTAAAGCTCCACCCATCTTGTTCACGATCTGAATGGTACCACCATCCTGATGTTCTATTCTTAGTATAATTCATAGAAGCCCCGCCTGCATAGATGCATTGTGAAACAAAGTTTGTGCAATCATCATTAAATGCACGAAAATCAGGATTTGGTTTTTCCCACCATGCATCGGCATAGGATTTCACCTTTAAACGCTGATAGCGATAGCTTTTCTTTGAAGAAGCTCTATTTAATAGTTGTTCATTCATATAAGGAGCAGACAAATTTTGAACTGAAAGGGAAAGAGGTTGAGCTTTAATATGAGGGTTGACAGTAGCTATAGGCGGATTTTTGCAGTACGTTCGCTCAGGAACAGGCTGTTCAACCCTTTGAATCAACCATTCTCCTTTTTCATTCTTAAGAATAATGCGCTGTTTTTCAATTCTCTCTTCTTCAAATCTCTTATGGTTTACCTCATATAAATAATATCGTTTAAGTTGAATCTCCACATCTTTTTGATTATATCCATTTTGGAATTTTAATATTTTCATTCTAGTTTCACTCTTCTTCAACTTCAGGTTTCTTTCTTGAGACCTTTCTTTGAAACGGGATAATCTTTTTCGTTGCATATCCTTGTATTGTTCGTCCAATAATAGAGGAAGTAACGAATCTATAGAGCAATGAACTTCAAATTGGTTAAGCATGCGTACATATTCGTTTAAAGTTTCTCTCCAATGTGAACTCATTTGCGTTCCCTCCATCATTCTGCTTTATGCTGGATACACCCAGCGCTGTAATATAATATGTTTTTATAGCTTATCACATGAAAAAAATCTTTACGTCTTGCTATTAAAACGCTATACTTAAATTAAGTTATTTTTGAAATTAGGTTTCACTATATGAAACAAGAAACATTGAAGGAGGAAATATCATGGCTAATAAAGATCAATTCAACGTTCGCTCGCAGCTAACGGTAGGAGATAAATCCTATACTTATTATTCTTTGCCTGATCTTGATAAAACAAATGGAGGAAATATTTCAAAGCTTCCATTTTCCATTAAAGTATTATTAGAAGCAGCTGTCCGTAAATTTGACGGTAGAGCGATTACAGAAGAACATGTAAAACAAATCGCAAGCTGGGCTGAAAACAAAGGGCAAAACAAACAAGAAATTCCGTTTGTTCCTGCAAGAATAGTTCTACAAGATTTCACAGGAGTTCCTGTTGTTGTAGATTTAGCAGCAATGCGTGACACAGTGGCAAAAGCAGGTGGAGATCCAGATAAAATCAATCCTCTTGCTCCTGTTGATTTAGTTATCGATCACTCTGTAATGATCGATCAATTCGGTTCTGAACATGCTTTGGAATACAATATGAATGTTGAATTTGAACGTAATGAGGAAAGATATCGTTTCTTGCGTTGGGCGCAAACAGCATTTGATAACTTCCGTGCAGTTCCACCAGCAACTGGGATTGTTCACCAAGTAAACCTTGAGTATTTGGCGTCTGTTGCTGCTACTAAAGACGTAAACGGTGAAACAGAAGTATTCCCTGATTCTTTAGTAGGGACAGATTCACATACAACTATGATCAACGGATTAGGTGTTGTAGGTTATGGTGTAGGAGGTATTGAAGCTGAAGCAGGTATGCTTGGACAGCCATTATACTCTGTAACTCCAGATGTTATTGGTTTTAAATTAACTGGAAGCTTAGCAGAAGGCGCTACAGCGACAGACCTTGCACTAACGATTACTGAAACACTTCGTAAAAAAGGTGTGGTTGGTAAATTTGTTGAATTCTATGGTGCTGGACTAAGCAACATCAGTTTAGCTGACCGTGCAACTGTAGCAAACATGGCTCCTGAGTATGGAGCAACGGTTGGTTTCTTCCCAGTAGATAATGAAACATTAAACTACTTAAGAGGTACTGGACGCAGTGAAGAGCAAATCGCACTAGTTGAACAATATTATAAAGCACAAGGGTTATTCCGTGCGGATGATACACCAGATCCAGTATTTACAGATACAATTGAATTAGATATATCTACTGTAGTTCCAAGTCTTTCTGGACCAAAACGTCCTCAAGACCGTGTAGAACTAACAGAAATGAAAGAAAAGTTCAATGAGGTTGTACGTAAGCCAATTGATCAAGGCGGTTTAGGAATTTCAGAAGACAAAATTACAGAATCTGTTGAGGTAAATCATCCAAATGGAGAAACTACTACATTAACTACTGGTTCTGTAGTTATTGCAGCGATTACTAGCTGTACAAATACTTCAAACCCAAGTGTTATGCTAGGTGCTGGATTACTAGCTAAAAAAGCCGTTGAAAAAGGTTTGAAAGTACCTGCTTATGTAAAAACAAGTTTAGCTCCAGGATCCCTAGTTGTAACAGAATATCTGAAAAAAGCAAACTTGCTTGACTCTTTGGAATCGCTTGGATTTTATGTGGCTGGGTACGGTTGTACGACTTGTATCGGAAACAGTGGTCCGCTTCCTGATGAAGTTTCCAAAGCGATTGCAGACAACGACTTAACAGTGTGTTCCGTATTGAGTGGGAACCGTAACTTTGAAGGGCGTGTTCATGCACAGGTTAAAGCAAACTATCTTGCTTCACCTCCATTGGTTGTTGCGTATGCTCTAGCAGGTACAACTGACATTGACTTAACTACAGAGCCAATTGGTTATGATGAAAATAATAATGCAGTATACCTAAAAGATATCTGGCCTTCTAATCAAGAAGTAATTGATACAGTAAACGCAGCAATGAGCCCAGAATTATTCCGTGATAAATATCAGGATGTTTTCCGTGCGAACAAACGTTGGAACGATATTCCTGTACCAGAAGGTAAATTGTATGAGTGGGATGAGAAATCTACTTATATTCAAAACCCACCATTCTTCGAAGGTTTAACTCCAGAGGTTGGAGACATCACAGATATTAAAGAAGCAAGAACGTTAGCACTTATGGGCGACTCTGTAACAACTGACCATATTTCCCCTGCTGGGAATATTGCAGTAGGAAGTCCTGCTGAAAAGTATTTAACAGATAACGGTGTTGAGCGTAAAGACTTCAACTCCTATGGTTCTCGTCGCGGTAATCATGAAGTGATGATGCGTGGTACATTTGCAAATATCCGTATCCGTAACCAACTAGCTCCAGGAACAGAAGGTGGAGTAACAACTTACTTGCCTACAAACGAAGTGGTGCCCATTTATGATGCTGCAATGAAATACAAAGATGCTGGTACTCCACTAGTTGTTTTTGCAGGAAAAGAATACGGTACTGGAAGCTCTCGTGACTGGGCAGCAAAAGGAAGCAACCTATTGGGTGTTCACGCAGTTGTAGCTGAAAGCTTTGAAAGAATCCATCGCAGCAACTTAGTAGGTATGGGGGTTTTACCACTTCAATTTGAAGAAGGTCAAAGCTGGAAATCTCTTGGTATTACAGGAAAAGAAACGTTCAACTTCGTTGGTTTGAACAATGATGTAAAACCAGGTCAAGCCATTAAAGTTGAAGCGACTCGTGAAGACGGTACAACATTTGAATTCAACACAATCAGCCGCTTAGACAGCATGGTTGACGTAGATTACTATCGTAACGGCGGAATTCTACAAACTGTACTTCGTCAATTGATGGACTAACATGTAAAATCCAATTTGAAAATTAAATCAGTATTATAGCAAACGTCCTAGAAGATTACATCAACTAGGGCGTTTTTTTACTTAAAACGTGAGGAGAAATGAAGATGTGTTTTAAATACATTCATTCATTTCTTATTTTTGAACAGAGGCTTCTTTTATTTACAAAAAACCAAGGTACTCTTAATCAAGTTCCTTGGTTTTTTGTATCGTTTCATTATGATCTTTCGCATTATCTAAATGAATAGCATAAACTGATGATGAAGATAACAACGCAAATATAACAATCATAATTTTGTTTTATATTCACATCTCTCAACTCTCAATATGAATAAATATATTATACTATTTTTCTTTTAAGCTATATTTCCATTCTACCATTCATTTAAAATATATATTTCAATTAAACTAAACCTCGAGATTCAGTAAATACTTCCTATTGAATATATATAATATATAGTTTAATATGTAACATGGGTTAGAAGATTTTGGTTTTACATGAATTTATTATACCATTTTTCATTGTGCGTTTATGGAAATTGAGGAGGAAAATTTTATGTCTGAGAAAAGAAAGTTAAGTTTGGAAACTTTATCAGTACATGCAGGTCAAGAGATTGATCCAACAACAATGTCGTCCGCTCTTCCCATTTATCAAACTGCTGCATATGGATTTAAGGACACAGAACATGCCGCAAATTTGTTTGCATTAAAAGAAGTTGGCAATATTTACACTCGTTTAACGAATCCAACTTCAGATGCATTTGAAAAAAGAGTAGCTGCTTTAGAAGGTGCTCCAGCAGCTCTGGCAACATCCTCTGGTTTATCTGCAGTCACTTACTCTCTCTTTAATATTGCTGGTGCTGGTGACGAAATTGTATCTGGTTCAAACTTATATGGTGGAACTTATAATTTGTTCTCAACCGCCTTACCTAGACTCGGGATAGACGTTAAATTAATTGACCCAATTGATCCAGAAAACTTCCGCAAAGCCATTACAGACAAAACTAAAGCACTATACGCAGAAGCTATTGGAAACCCTAAAGGGGATTTATTAGACATAGAAGCTGTTGCAAAAATTGCTCATGAAAACAATATCCCACTAATTGTTGATAATACAATTCCAAGTCCTTATTTGTTACGCCCAATTGAACATGGGGCAGATATCGTTGTTCATTCAGCTACTAAATTTATAGGTGGTCATGGAACTTCAATGGGTGGAATCATAGTGGATGGTGGTACTTTTGATTGGGAAGCTAGTGGAAAGTTCCCTGGATTAACTGAACCAGACCCAAGTTACAACGGTCTTAGATATACAGAGGCTGTAGGGTCTATCGCCTACATTGTTAAAGCACGTGCGCAATTAATGAGAGATATGGGGGCCTCCATTTCACCATTTAATTCTTTTTTACTTATGCAAGGTTTGGAAACGCTTCATTTACGAATGGAAAGGCATAGTGAAAATGCACTCAAGATTGCAAAGTTTTTAGAAAATCATGATATTGTAAAAAGCGTTAGTTACGCAGGGTTGGAAAGTCATCCTTCTTATCAGCTTGTAAAGAAGTATATGCCTAAGGGGCAAGGAGCTGTGATGGCTTTTGAAGTGAAGGGGGGATTGGAAGCAGGGAAAAAACTGATTGATTCCGTAGAAATATTCTCTCACTTAGCCAATATTGGAGATTGTAAATCTTTAATTATCCACCCTGCTAGTACGACTCATGCTCAATTGCAAGGAGATGATTTATTATCTGCAGGGGTAACTGCTGGCATGATTCGATTGTCAATAGGTACGGAATATATTGATGACTTAATCTATGATTTAGATCAGGCTTTAAATGCAAGTCAAAAATAATTGTGATGCTAGAACAAGCGTTGGTTAACATCGTCATCAGCTCATCCATGAGCAGACATGTTTTTAAAAAATGCCCTAGTTGATATAAGAATCACTAGGGCGCTTATCTTTTGTTATCTTAACATATTCCCCATACGATTTGCCGATTCAATGATTAATCCTGCATGATCCTTCATATTTTCTAAAGTTAATCGGTTTAAAGGACCAGAAACGGATAAGGCAGCTACCAATTGATGTGATCGATTGAAGACAGGAGCTGAAACCGCAGCAACACCAGGTTCCCTTTCTTCAACACTCGTAGCGTAACCAACCTTGCGTATCCCTGCCATTTGATCTTTGTATGCGGATATATCAATAAACTCTTTCCAATCATTGATCATATTTTCTTGTGTATTCATATCTGCAAATGCAATGAGAACTTTACTGGATGCACCTACATATAAAGGAAGACGAGCTCCGATAGGGGCAACTCTCCGAATAGAATGCTTACTCTGAACAGCTTGAATCCGAATCCTTTCACTTCCATCACGTATATATAAACTGATCGTTTCCCCTAATATATCACGTAACCGTTCCATTTCAGGCAATAAAATGGTTGCTGGGTCATCTCCTTGTGATAAATTAACAGACAGCTCCCATATGCGGAAACCCAATTTATATTTTTCAGTGGATGAATCACGAGTCACAAACCCTTTAGCTTCCAATGATGCTAAAAGACGAAAGACTGTACTTTTATGTAAACCAGTTTTTTCTGCGATCTCCGTTAGCCCCAGATCTGTTGTATCTGTAAAACAAAGCAATATGTCTAAAGCTCGATCCACTGCACGTACTGTTCCGCTTTTTGATTCTTCCACATTTACACCGCCTAATTGTTTCACATGATGAAACTAAGTTACAATAATTATACCCTATTTGTTTATAAAGTAAAACTTATTTTATATTTTTCTGGTATTGGATTTACGGATGCTGATGTTCACCATATAGATATAAGCTCATGTAAAGAGGATAAAAAAAGAACCGTAGGTCTACCAATATCCAACGGTCCTGTTATAATCAACTAGTGCTGAGTTCAATTCTTGTAATTTGACAAGTGGAAATAGCAGCACTAGATAATGTTCCAAGATCACTTAAAAATAAAATTCCTTCTCCAACTTTTGTAACGGTACCAGTAACAATATCACCATCTGCAAATGGTGCTACTCCTCCAACAAATTCTATATCAACAACTTCTCCAATAAGTAAATTTAATTCATTTGTCGCAGGGTCTTCACAACAGCTACATTCTCCTTTGACATCCTTCTTCAATGGTTTAACAGTAAAGTCAAAAGGAGGTGCTCCAACCCCTACTGCTGTGACATTACATATCGGATACGATCCATTGTTCGTCCTAGCTATAAAACCCTCTGCTGAATTAATCATAATATCCCCATCAACTCCTACAGGTGTAGCGATACCCACATCATTACGATTACTGTCACCTAATTGCTGCATGACACTCTGCATGGGACAAACACAACAATCACATTTTGTTCTATCAAACTTGCCCATCATTTTACCTCCACTTCATATTTTGATTTATTTTATGCACAAAAATAGGTGTTGGACTGGATGATAAACCATTTTAGTTATCTAATTAAAAATATCCGCATTTGTCCGTGAAACGTGAAAGACATAGTTTTCATATTCTTGCATAGTATTTTACATACAACATTTTTAGTGAGAAGGCTGTTCATATCATCGAACAAGCTCTTTTTATTTTTTAGGGGGAAAACGAAATGTTGAAAGTCTATGGAAGTTTGATGCCGTTACGGATTTTAGAGGAAATTCGTTTTTGGAAGATGCAAGAGAAGGAGCATACCGTAGTCATACGTGAGCTTGCTCCTGAATTGGAAGAGCAGTATGTCAAGCTGCTTCAAGAGTGGGAAATCGTTTTTGCTAAGATGGAAAGTACCGCACAACAGTGGATAGAATCAATTATTCGTTCACAAAATCATAGTTATCCAGTAAAACAAATGGAGCAGTTTGTAAATAGCAGTATTGCTCAATCACAGCAATTCATCAAACAGCTATATCAAATCATGGATCAAAGTGAAGTTATTAAAAACAATCAAACGATCATTACGGTCATGATGCATATTATTCGTGAGTCTGATTATTTCTTAGGTGTACTAAACGCATATCTATTAACTCCGAATGAACCTCAAATGGAGAATGTGAACGAAGAAGCTCGTGTGTCATCAAATTCATTAGATGATGATACTGAAATGACAGAACAATCAATCCCAATCGGAAAACATACTTTACCTCCTTTGCCTTATCCTTACAATGCTTTAGAACCTTATATAGATGAAGAAACAATGAAAATTCATCACGACAAACATCACCTTGCTTATGTTAATGGATTAAACAATGCCGAGCTGCAATTAGAAAAAGCTAGGCAATCTGATGATTTTTCGTTAATAAAACATTGGGAACGAGAGCTCGCTTTTAATGGAGCAGGGCATTATTTGCATACTATTTTTTGGAATATAATGTCTCCTGATGGTGGCGGAGATGCTTCTGGAGCCATAGGTGCACAAATCATAAAAGACTTTGGCAGCTATGATGAATTTAAGAAACAATTCTCTGCAGCTGCCAACAATGTAGAAGGTGGTGGTTGGGCTATTTTGGTTTGGAGCCCAAGAAGCCATCGCTTAGAAATTTTACAAGCAGAAAAACATCAAAACCTTTCACAATGGGATGTGATCCCATTGCTGGTATTAGATGTTTGGGAGCATGCATATTATTTAAAATATATGAACAATCGACCCGATTATGTTGAAGCTTGGTGGAATGTGGTGAACTGGGAGCATGTAAACGAACGTTTTGCACATGCAAGAAGATTGAAATGGGCAGCGTACTAAACTCTAGCAGTGAACTCATTAAGCAGAGCTTAAACATCGAGAAATCAGATGGAGATAGAGGTTGGTGTCTATATAGGTATCTCCCTCTGGAAGAAAAGGGAGATACCAGCATGTAGAACGTGTTTAAGCTTAACATCTTGTGAGTTATGTCAATGCTTTACGAACACTCAAAATATATTTGGACTGATCCAGAGGGTTGATTCCCCTTCTAACTCTTGATGCTGTAAAACCTTCTGGACATTGCTTATAACCATGAAAAAAGGTCATGATCGAACCCTTTCCTTTTGTTAATGAAGCGAGCTCGATAGCATATTCCATAGAAGTTGCAAGAGGAATGATTCCTTCCACTACCATTCTGTCTTCATGCTGCATCGGTGCCTCGAATGTTGCTCTCATTTGTGAAAGATCATGAAGAACTTTACCTCCAAACTGCTCTGGTATAGATATTCTAAAGTTTAACATCGGTTCCAGCAGTTTAGTTCCTGTTTGAGCCAATCCGTTCATAATCCCCATTGGTGTAGCTACTGCAAAATCCAGGGGATGTGTATGAACAACATGGTGTTCACCTTCAATTAGTGTGATTTTTAAATCAATGACATTCCATCCGCACAAGCCTTGCTCCAAAGCTGCAGGTATTCTCCTAGCCACTTCATTTTGATAACGTTCCAACAAATCTTCCTTCCGCACTACAGAATGATAGGTTAAACCACTTCCTCTATCACCAGGTTCTATTTTAAATTTAAGTACTGCCCAACAAGGCTTCGGCATGGTATAACGAATTAAACCTTCGCCCGCTTGACTAGGAGTTTCTTTATAAATCACCGATGGCTGACCAAATTCAACGTCTAAATGATACCTATCATGCATTAGACTTGTAAGAATCTCTAGCTGAATTTTTCCCATTACCTTGATATGAAGCTCTCTCTCCTCTTGCAGCCACTGTAAATCCAACAGTGGATCTTCATCTGAAAGTTCCTGCAGGGCCTTTACTATCTTAGGATAATCCTCTTCTTTCTCCCATTCAACTTGAACCGTTAAAAGTGGTACTGCCATTTGTGGATGTTCAGGAACTCCTTCAACACTACCAAGTATATCTCCAATACTAACTTCACTAAGTCCACTCAATGCCGCAATATCACCAGCTATTAATTCCCCAACATCTTCACTTTTATCTCCTAGAATTTTACGAATTTGAGTCACCTTTTCTTTAACATCCTGAGTGGCATTATAAACTACATCTCGATTCTGAACTCTTCCTTGAAACAACCTGACGTAAGCTAGTCTTCCCATCTTTTTATCTCTTTCAATTTTAAATACCACTCCAGACAATGGAGCATTTATGGATCCATTAGGTGGCGGAAGAAAATCAATCATCGCATCCATAAGCTCTTTAATACCTAACCCTTTATTTGAAGCTCCGTACAATACAGGAAATACTTCACCATCTTTTGATAACTCCATACATTTTTCTATAAGTTTTTGGCAAGAGATATCTTCTCCCTCAAGATATTGATTTAGAATCAAATGATCAAATTCCGATACTACCTCAATAATTTGATCATATAACACATCTTCTCCATGCCAAGAAGAAACCCCTTGGAAGCTTTCTTCAACTCCATGAATATATTGTATAGGAACTGCAGCCGAAGAAAGCTCTTGCTTGATACTTTCCATCACTTTTTTAGGATTAGCCCCTATTCGGTCCATCTTATTCAGATAGATCAAGGTTGGTATATTCAGTTTACGTAAAGCGTGCCAAATCACTTCCGTTTGCGGCTGTATACCTTCTACAGCAGAAATAATAAGAATTGCGCCGTCCATGACACGCAAACTTCGCTCCACCTCAGATAAAAAATCCACATGCCCAGGAGTGTCGATGAGATTCACTTTTGTCTCCCTCCATTCCAACTCTGTAGTAGCAGCAAGTACAGAAATGCCACGTTCACGTTCCACTTCCAACCAATCCGTTTGTGCAGTGCCTGTATCAACACTGCCAAGTGAGCGAGTTTGCCCTCCTTTGAATAACATCTGTTCTGTTGTAGTTGTTTTCCCAGCATCGATATGAGCAAAAATACCAACATTTCTTCTTTTATTTGAATTCAACAAGCCCGTATCACCTATTCTATAAATATTCAAAATTAAATCATATTGTATCAGTACATATTGGTTGTTTACAATACCTATGCAGGTGAAAATCAGTTTAGAGTGTTTCCCTCTTAAAGGTGAGGGAATCTTACAGCGTGTAGAACGTGATAAAATTTTGAAAACTACAAAGAGAAGATAGTTTCTTCTTCAAAATGAGATTCTTGGTACTTTCATGTCCATCTCTTTTACAATCTGATTCATGACATTCAATAATTGATAGTCCTCTCCTCGTTTTCCAACACACTGGATTCCTATAGGTATTTTTTCTTTATTCAATCCAATTGGAGCAGTTAAAACTGGATTTGCTAAAACATTAAATAAATTTGTATAAGCTGTAGTGGCTTGCCAGTAATTCAAAGGTTGATTATCCACAAAAATAGGTTTCTTATAAATCGGATGATGTCCGATTAATTTATCTTTTTTAATGTGTGGAAAAGCTGAGGTAGCACTAACAGGTGAAATAAACAAATCATATGATTCCATAAATGCATCAAAAGATGAAATCAGATTCTCTCTTTGTTTTAAAATATTCATATAATTTTTTGAGTTTAAAGGAACTAGTTTACTGGAAGTTGGGTATTTTTTTTGAATACTTCTAGTTACAATATGTTCAATCCATCTCATTAACAAAGGCTGGTTTGAATTCAATTCCGCATCGATAATTTTGCCCCATGTTTCCCAAACTTTGTTTGTGTCCACTGGGAACTGTTCAATTTTCTGAGTTTGGACACCATGCGATTTTAGATTTTCAATAAATCTATGAACATGGTCTTTCATCTCTTTCGTTATTGGTACTTCAGGAAGCTGATCCATCCAAGCTATTTTTAACTTTTTTATATTTAAAGGGGGTTTATTTCTATCTTCCAATTTATTGGAATCAGTTATAATCGAATAAGCTAACATCAAATCCTCTATATCTCTAGCCAAAGGTCCATAACAGGCTAGATGGGTTGAATGAATAAAATCTGGTTGTTTAGGTTGATTAGGCACTGGCAAATGGCCTGAACCAGATACTGTATGTTCTGTCGGTTTCAAGCTGTAAACACCACAATAATGTGCAGGTACTCTTAAAGAGCCTCCAATATCACTTCCAATATCTAAAAAACTGAAACCAGAAGCTACAGCTGCCGCTCCTCCTCCACTGCTCCCACCTGAGGTTCGCTCCAAATCCCAAGGATTGTTTGTCCTTCCATAAATCTCATTGTCTGTTTGCAAATCCATTAACAGCGGAGGTACATTTGTTTTTCCGACAATAATAGCACCGGCTTCCTTTAACCTATTTACAATATCAGCATCAAAATCAGTCATATAATCTTTTAAGGGGGAAAAGCCACTGGTTGTTTTCATCCCTTTAACTGCATACGATTCTTTAAAAGTGATTGGGACACCATGTAATGGACCACACACATCACCTTTTTTTATTTGTTCATCTGCACTTATTGCCTCTTTCAGTAGTTGATCCAAAGTTTTATTCACAACCGAATTTATTCTAGGATCATATTGTTTTATTCTTTGAATAAGCCATCTTGTCACACGCTCTGAAGTCAACTCTCCAGTGTGAATCAGCTTCGCAATTTTTCCAGCTGAATAAAATAAAAAATCATCTTGTTTCATATTCATCTCTCCCTTCAAATCTAAGATACAGGGAATAAAATATAAAAACTTGATGATTAATGCTAAACTTTTATAAGGCTCAATTATGATCTAGTTCTATTTAAGGATTCATTACAGGTATGCATATTTGAATATCTCGATCTTTACGATCCCAAAAAGCACAATATCGCTCAAAATCATAAGAGCCTCTTAATTTAAATTTCGACTTTGGCAACCAGACCCCATAGATATATTCATACGATAAAGGCAAGTCCTCTGTAGAACCTTTATGGGAAAAAATAATATATTTGCTTTCAGGTAAGATAACTTCCTTTAATGTCGAGTCCGTTTTATTATGAATGTGTATAGACTCAGCAGCTGCAAGATATGTAAAATGAATGTCTAAACCAAAAGAATCGGGATATTGTATCACACCGTAAGCTGCAAAATCTCCATTTTCATTTGATTGAATGTTATTACGTAATTTTGACCAACTTAATAGAATCGCCTCTCTAGAACCATTTGCAGCCTGATAACCTTTAAGCAACAAACTTTCCAAAGACAATTCCTCCATATCGACTATTAAGTTCAAATTCTTATTTTTAAGATATTGAATATCGATAGGTTTTTTATAAACAAATTCTGTAGTTAGTCCACTTTTTCTAAATTGATATGGATTTAATTGAAATCTTCTTTTGAATGCCCTCGTAAAAACCTCGTGCGAATCAAAACCAAATTCCAATGCTATATCCAAAATACGCCTCGAATCACTTACTAGGGCTTTTGCCGCTTCAGCTAAGCGCCTATTCATGATATATTGGCCTACTGATTCACCTACAACTTGATGAAAAAGCCTTTGAAAATGAAATTTCGAATAACCGCAATATTGACTGATCTCTTCAATAGTTAACTTTTGTTTCAAATTGTTCTCAATGTAGTTTATCGTTTTCGATAGGTTTTGAATATATTCCATATTCTTTTATCCAACCCACTTGTTCCAGAGTGTCCTTTTTTTAAATCTAGTCGGTTCTAGAGAATCAACCTTTCCGCCCTCAATTAATTTATGCGAGTTTTTCAAAAGGTTAGAGCCTGTTTGTTCTCCATATTTTTTTCTAATTTTTTTGTATGATTTATTTAAATAAGCTTTATGATTTGAGAATTCAGTATCATCATCAGCAACAAAATGCGCTAAATGATTTTTAATGAACTGCAAGGATAAAACCTGTGTTTTCCTACCTAATTTTCCAGAAATACTGGCACCTCCAACTTGTGTAAGTGCACCATATCTCACTAATTGATACAATAAATTTGGATTATGTATAATTTGCTGATTAAGTTCAGGATTAACGATGACAGGGATAAAACCCATCATTTGTAATTCATATACCAGCTTAAAAGTACATGCAGGTATTTTAAAAGCAGGCAATTCTATAAATACGTATTTTTGACTATTTTTAAGGGTTACCACTAAGTCTTTCTTCATGTCCTGAAGCAAAACTTCATAAATATAAACTTGTTGATCAAGAAACTTTTTAATATTTATATCCATCACTTTCTCTTTTTCTTCTAACTCATCTTCAGTGGATAAAATATCGTTTGAGTTAGTTTCCTCCACTATCTTTACTTTATAAAACCAATCCTTGGAGTCATTACGATATATTAATTTACTATTTACTTCATTCATATATGATCACACCTCTTAATTCATGAATGGATATATATACGTATAAATGTATATTTTCTATATTTTGGTTTTTCTAGCTTGTTTAATATTATTCTAAATACAGCTAGAGAGTCAATCTTTAAATTACAAAAAGAAAAACACCAGTGATTGTTGAACACTGGTGTTGATTTGTTTAAAATATTATCATTGTTAGTTTTTTAACAACGATAGACATTCTGCTCGGGATGCTGAATCTTTTAAAAATAATCCTCTCATCGCTGAAGTAATTGTTTGACTACCGTATTTCTTGACACCACGTGAACACATACACAAATGTTCACCCTCAACAATAACCATGACTGCTTGAGGTGCCAACACTTCTACTATAATGTCGGCGATTTCTGATGTAATTCTCTCTTGAACTTGTAATTTACGTGTAACAGCATCCACCAATCTTGCAAATTTACTTAATCCAGCTATTTTTCCATTTGGAATATATCCAATATGAATTTTACCAAAGAAAGGAGCCATATGATGCTCACACTGACTGTAGTACACAATATCTTTGACAATGACCAACTCTTGATGATCCTCATTGAAGGTTACATCTAAAATTTTACGAGGGTCAACATTGTATCCTGCAAAAATCTCTTCATACATGCGAGTTACACGAGCTGGGGTGTCCAATAATCCTTCTCGCTCAACATCTTCCCCAATAAGCTTTAAAATTTCTCTGACATGATGCTCTACTGTTTCTCTATTATCACTTACTAGGTCATTTTTATAATCCTTAAAACCTGCCATGATAAATTCCTCATTTCTAACGAGTTACAATTTATTTAAATTTTTTATTTTTCATCATTTTTTGCATTTGATTCATTTGCTGTTTGTTCACATTATAACCCATTTTCTGAGCCATTTCCTTAATCATGTCCGGATTGTTTTGCATATTTTCAAGTTGTTTACGCAAATAAAATACTCCGACAAAAAATCCAATAATTAGACCTACAATAAGAGTCACGATTGGAATGATAATATCTGCTGCCATTCATTTTCACCTCTATACAATTTGTTCAATAAAACTTCAAATAACCAATATTCACTTTACTTGATTCAAATGATTTCGTCAAATCTATTACGACTCTGCGATAACTACGGATTGTTCTGCTTTATATAAAGCATCCAATACAGCATCATTTTTTTCATGATGGATCGCTTGTTTAATGATTTCATAAGTTTCTCGCGTACTAATTTTTCCTAATGACCATGCTGCTGCTTCTCTTAATTCTGGTCTTTGATCTTTAATAAGAATATCTTTTAAAATAGGGATCGCACTTTGATCCTTGAAAATTCCAAGCGCAGTGACTGCATTTCTTTGTATTGGCTTTTTCCCTCGCCAAGCTGCTGCGCTAAATCCATACTTTTCTTTAAACTCTCGATTACTTAGTGTTAACAGTGGTTTAAGCAATGGTTTTACGATTTCAGGGTCAGGTTCAAGTTCTGGTTGATGTGTAAAGTGTTTTCCTTTATTCTTGGGACATACGACCTGACAAGTGTCGCAACCATATAAACGATTGCCGATCTTCTGTTTCAGTTCATCGCTCACGAAACCTTTCGTTTGCGTAACAAAGGATATACATCGATTGGAATTTAGTTGACCTGAACCTACTAGAGCGTCAGTAGGACAAGCATCAATACATATCGTACAGTCACCGCAATCTTCCGTCACAGGCGTGTCTGGTGGAAACGGTAAGTTTGTAATCATTTCTCCGAGATATACCCAAGATCCAAACTCTGGTGTTATCACCGCACAATTTTTTCCGAGCCAACCAATACCAGCTCGCTCAGCAACCGCTCGATCTACTAGTACACCTGTATCCACCATGCTTTCAAGTCTGACATCTGAGACTCTATCTTTAATAAAGTTTTCTAAGTTTAAAAGACGTTTTTTTAAGACATGATGATAGTCCTCTCCCCAAGCAGATCTTGAAATTATCCCTCTATAAGCACCTGGTGTCGATTTAGGAGGATCTTTTAGCTTAGATGGATACGCAATGGCGATGGATAAGATTGACTTTGGTTGATCAAATGTAAGGTTTGGATGGGTTCTCTTGTCTAGATCCGGCTCTTCAAAACCAGACTCAAAACCTTTTTCACGATGATTTATTAAAATTTGTTTTAGTTCCAAAAAAGGATCTGCCGAGGCAAATCCTATTTTATCTATACCAAGCGATGAAGCAGCTTGTTTAATTTCATCTTTTAAAAGTTCCCAATCTATTGTTGTTGATTCAGCAACTGAATATTTCAAAGCTAGTCACCTCATAGCCTGCTTTTTTGCAGCTTCCACAGCTAAAAAATCACAACGATTATTTAATTCATTATCGCTATGACCTTTAACCTTAATATACTCTACTTCATGTATTTTCATCAGCTCATCAAGCCGCTTCCATAAATCTTGATTTTCTACGGGTTGCTTTTTACTGTTTTTCCATCCGTTCCGCTTCCAATTATGAATCCAGCCTTGCTGAAAGCAATTTACAATATAAGCAGAATCACTGTGCACTTTTACCTTGCAAGGGGATTTTAATCTATTTAATGATTCTATAACTGCCAGGAGTTCCATTCGATTGTTCGTTGTGTCTGGTTCTCCCCCTGAGATTTCTTTCCTATGCTCTTCGTATATTAAAATAGCACCGTAGCCTCCAGGACCAGGATTGCCAGAACATGCTCCATCTGTATAAACGATAACTTCTTTCATGAAGAACCCTCCGTTTCTATTGGGTCAACATATCATAATACACTCCAAAAAGCGAAGTCAAATTGTCTCCCGTAACATTATACCATGAACCTCCCCCCTCTTAATACTGCATCACTTTGCATTTGAAGAAAGGGTTTCTTATCTAAAACCGTTGCACAAACTTACGAGCATTTGGATTTATCGAAGACTCTCGCAAAAGCTCCTACCACTACTTCTTGCTATTTAAGTATTTTGTAGATATTCTAAAAACACAAAAATAGAGGATATTTATAGCCTTATCTGTATCATTCTCATCAAAATCAACAAAATACATCAAAATAAGGCTAATTTTTTCCTCTATTTTTTGATCAATGTACATCAATATGCGGAATAAGACCCTCAATTTCCTCTATTTTCAAATCAAAATGATTTGATACGGGATAACCGTTCACAAACAGAAAAAATAGTGCATCTTAAAAGCTTATTATAAGCCCACCGCGTCATATTCTTGTTCTTTTTTAAATTTTACAGTATTTACGGAAATATGTATTTCCACTTTTCTTTGTGTAAACCGTTCCTTTAGTTCATTTACTAAATTCTTTCCAATATCATTTCGTTCATAATCTGGATGTTCCGTTAATATATACTGGCCTTGGTTGTTTTCAATAGACCCTATAATGACTCCAACAACCTCTTGAGCATCTTCTGCTATAACAACTAGATCGCTATCATATGAAAGCTGTTTCGAAAAAACCCTTATTGTTTTCTTGTAACATGTATCCGATAATTCTTCTTTTAATAAGTTTGTTACTTTTTCACAATCAGATAGTTGAAAAGAACGTAAATTCATATAAAAAAACTCCCCTTCATTTTTCATTGCTTAATCTAAAGAATAGCTTTTATATTTCTGTATATTTATTAAAACATAAATTTCGACAAAAATCGTTATTTTCCTGCAAAAATATTAAAAAAATATGAATTTACTCATATTTCCTCATGAAAACGCTTTAAATTAAGCGTTTTCATTAATATCCAGAATAATCTATTTTTCTAATGTGCATAGTATATAAATGAGGTGATGAGATGTACTTGAATGAAAGAAACTTACAACATTTACAGGACATACAGTTAAAGGATTGGAAAATGGATGAACTAGAAATGCATCATCAAACGATGAGTGACTTATCCCCATGGTTGAATGCGGAGGGGGTTTCATATCATCATAAAATTATAGATGAGATCAAACAAAGAGGAGGGGATACAGGGGACACTAATTTTACAGACTAGATTAATCTCAACCTATAGTTCTATCATAAACTAGCATTCACTCAAATGATCCAAAAGTGTGCTTTCTACGATCACTTTCACTATCTTTTCCATGATACTTGCTTGGACAGACTTTTTAAACATAAATGTTGATTTATTATCAAAAATAGGTGATAATAAAATATGAATACATATAATGGGAGGTTTTTTTAATTATGGCACATCAATTACCTGAATTACCATATGCAAATAATGCACTTGAACCACATATTGACGAGCAAACAATGATGATCCACCATGATCGCCATCATGCTACTTATGTAACTAAATTAAACGACGCTATTGCTGGAAACGCTGAGCTTGAAGGCAAAAGCATCGAAGAACTTATTGCTAATTTAGACAGTGTACCTGAAAACATTCGCGGAGCTGTTCGCAATAATGGAGGCGGACATGCAAACCACTCTTTATTCTGGAAAGTGATTGGACCAAACGGTGGCGGAGCACCAACTGGTTCATTAGCAGATGCAATTGAAAGTGAGCTTGGTGGATTGGATAAATTCAAAGAAGCTTTTGCGAATGCAGCTGTGACTCGTTTCGGAAGTGGATGGGCATGGTTAATTGTTGATCAAAGCGGTAAGCTTGAAGTTAGCAGCACACCTAACCAAGATAGCCCAATTATGGAAGGTAAAACACCAATTTTAGGCTTAGATGTTTGGGAGCATGCTTATTATTTAAAATATCAAAACAAACGCCCTGATTACATCGGTGCATTCTGGAATGTAGTAAACTGGGAAGAAGTTGGCAAACGTTACGAAGCTGCTAAATAAATCCTATTTACTAGATCACTTATGATAAGTGGAAATAATACTTAAAGTATTATTTATTAAACCCATGATAAATCGCATTTCTTGCGTAATCGTGGGTTTTTACTTTTTATAACAAAAAAAGACTCCTCCCATACTAGTGGGAGAAGTCTCAAAATTAGAAAGGAATGTTTTATGACAGTATTTAAAGTCCCTCAGCGCAATCATTACTGACTGCTTACTCTATACTATGAAATCCATCGGATAGTTGCTATGGGTATTAGCGGATATTTACTCCTAAAAATGAGATCATTGCGCCAACTCCACTTCTTTCTCTTTACTGTTCTTTTTTGCTTCTTTCTCATTTTTTCCTTCTTCTTGAGGGGAAGTAAGAATAATCTTGTTATCCTCAAGCTGAAGCTGTACTTTATTTTTATCCGTTAAACCGATAGACTTTAAATAAGTGTCTGGAATTTGCAAGCGACCTGCTTTATCTAATATGGCAAACTCCTCATGCGTTTCATCCTCTTCCTCAAAACTTAAACCTAACTCTCTCATGTCTTCAACTGATCTTTTTCGAATCATTTCTGAAGACGTTTTTCCATCTCGAATTGCTACTACACGATTCACTTTTTTAGCTAATAGAGGATCATGAGTTACAATCACAATCGTCAAACCAAACTTTTCATTTAACGTTCGGAATAAGTCAAGAATTTGATCAGACATTTTAGTATCTAGTGATCCTGTAGGCTCATCTGCTAATAATAACTTCGGGCGGTTTGCCAATGCTATCGCAATAGCTACACGTTGCTGCTCCCCACCAGATAGTTGATTTAATGTATTATTCATGCGATGGCCCAAGCCTACCGCTTCTAATAACTCTTTGGCTCGTTCTTTTTTACGTCGACCTTTTAGAAGAATCGGAAGCTCTACATTTTCCAATGCCGTTAAATATGGAATAAGGTTTCGAGCATTATTCTGCCAAACAAAGCCTACAGTTTCTCTTTTGTATTTTACATAATCCTTTTCTTTAAACTTTAATAAATCCATACCATTCACAGAAACAGTACCTGCTGATGGACGGTCTAATCCACCTAACATATTTAATAATGTTGATTTACCGCTACCACTATTTCCGATGATAGCCATTAATTCCCCATCTTTTATTTCAAGGTCCAATCCTTGTAAAGCAACAACTTCAAGATCTGCTACCTTATAAATCTTTACTAGATTTTCACACAAAATCATGACTCAATCCTCCCCTAATTTTAAGGCTTGATGAATTTTGATTCGTGACAGCATATATCCTAATATCATAATGCCGATTAGGATAATAAAACTAACAATCATATAAATCTGCCTCTGATCTGAAGGGTCGATAACCACTTGGAAAGGTGGAACTTGTTCAATTGGGTTGAATGTAATTTGAAATAATGTAACAAACAATTTGCTCGTCAAAATTCCAGTTGCAATTCCCATAATCATCGCCGCACCTGTTGTTAACACTTGTTCTAGTATCAGCATTTTGATCAACTCTGAAAATCTAAGTCCCATCGCACGAAGCATTCCTAGCTGTAAAGTTCTACCTTTTAAAGTTAAGATCCAATATAATAGAAAACCACATAAACTAATCAATATCGAGATGATAAAACCTAATGTCATAACCCCGTTAATCGCAAGTTGAAATGGATCGTTTTTCACTTTTATTATTTGTTCCTTAGCATTTGTAAATTCTTTCAACCAGATTCGCTCTTCTAAAATGCCATTATACAGCTCTGCCGTATTTGTAAAATCAGGTTGTAATTTTGCCCAAAAATCATAAGGCCTAAGTCCTAAACGAGATTGGATGAAATCCAAATGGCCTACAACCAATTGTGGGGTTTGTGAAGCGATCAAATTAGGATTCGCTTCAAGTGTAGCCACTGGAATATCCAGCGATTCCGCTATTTCCTCTAATGATAAAGCATTTGGGTTCCAGCTTGGCCAGTAATCAATAATGCCATACACCATAAATTCGACATTATCTGTACCAACCCATCCCATATTCACGGTGTCTCCAACTTTAATATCATGTGCATCCGCAATAGATTGTGAGATCAAGATCGCTTGTGGATTTGTAGAAATCAAGTTCAAGTAATCATAAAAATGATAATCCATCAGTCCATTTTTAAACCAAGCCACTCGTCCAAAGTCAGCTGTATCAATACCCATTAACTGAACTTTAGTATTTACCTTGTTATTCGTAAAATTAACATTATTTTCTTTAAACACTCTTGTTACATGTTCGACACCTGGCAAGTTTTTATAAGTCTCAATGGATGGTTCAACATATTGTGTATACGTATTATCCAATGCCTGTTCTGAAGCTCCGGGCAAATATTGATCAGGATTATCGTTACCAAACTCCACACTCATAGTCACATCTGCACCTGTTGTGTAAGAGATTTTATCTATCATATTACTATTAATCGTTCTTGCAGCACTCGCACTAAACATCCCTGTTGATAAAGTTAATATAATAAATATCATCAGCAGCTGATACTGTGTAGCCGAACGACCGACTTGTAATAATGTAGAATACGAAACTGGACTCCATCTTTTTCTACCTAACCAATAAATAAGCTGTATCATCCAAGGGTATATACGCAGTAGAAACAATCCCATCCCAATAATAAATAAATTAGGAACAATAAATAATAAAGGGTCGATTGAAAGTTCAGAAGTGAAGACGCCTGAAGCTATCACATCGTTGATTTGATTTTTAAACGTATATAATCCATACAAGCCAACAGCAATAAAAATAATATCAAAATAAAACTTATGTAAAAAGGAACTCTTTTTACTTCGTGACATACTTCTTTTAAGACTGACGATATTTTGACGAGTATGGACAAAGGCAGGTACTAACATCATAATAATCGTACCAGCTACCGCAAATCCAGCATAAACATAAGCCTCACCAGTGATATCTACTTGCAACGAGGTACGTTGGACAAACTGTAAGAATCCATTCGAGGAGCCCAATACTTTAGTGAAAAACTTAGCAATATATATACCGGAAAAATAAGCAAGACTTCCTAAAATCAAGCCTTCAATTAAATAACCACCTAAAATTTGCAGGCGATTCGCTCCACGACTTCTAAGTACTGAAATTTCCGTTTTCTGCCTTTCAATAATTAAGTTGGATACTAAAAAGATATAAAAAGCAATCATGATTAATACAGGAATATATAAAAAGGAAATCATCGTTTTTAATTTGTCTTGTTTTAGATCATAACTTTCTAAAATACTGATAATTGGAAATTCAACTTCATTACTTTTTATATTTTTATCACTATTTGTATAAGCATCTAGGTATCTTTTAAGACTAGTATTGGCATCAACTAAATTTTGAACGGATAATAACTTTATTTTTTGATAATCAAAGGCTAAGGTCCAACTGCTGTTTCTTACTGGTAGTACATTCTGAACCGTAAATTGCTGCTCAAACAAATTAAAATCCAAATAAAATGTTGTATTGAAAAGATTATTATTAAAATATAAATCACTATAATCCTTTGGTTCAAATATTCCTACAGGTTTCACAGTAATTAGCTCTTGACTGCCATCTAAAATGACAATCTCTTTATCTAACGAAATATTTAAAGAAGAAAGAGATTTCTCTGTAACTAAGACTTCATAAATATCATTTTCTATTTGCTCTGAAGGAAGGCGGCCCTCTATGATCTTAATATGATCATTTAATTCAGACAACCCCATCACATTTATTTTTTTACTTCGCTTTGGAATTCCTTCACCTTTCTCCTCATCCGCTGTTTGGTTATAATAATTTAATTCTTCTAGGGGGATAAAAGAATAAGTCAATGTCTCTCTTTGTTTAACATAACTTATAACCGGCAAAGAGATTAGCTCCGTAAATTCTTCCTCCATATAAGAATCAACATCAGAAAGATATTTTACTCGATCCTCAGGAGGCATTACGCTTCTAGTTATCGATTCAACATTAAATCTACCGGGAAAAACTTCATTTTCCAACTGATAGTTTTGAAGGTCTTTCACCAACATCCGATGCAAAATTGCATTAGTATAAATTGGAATACTACTAGTGAGGGCAACGGAAAGGATTAAACCAAGCAGCAGGCTGATTTCAAGCCATTTGTTTTTGATCATTTTTCGAATGATCATTGTAAGTATAGCCACCATTCATCCCTCCTTAGTTAAGAATCAGTTGCTGACCTTCTTCTATTCCACTTATAATTTCTACTTCTGTTTTCGTTTCAATACCAACTTCAACATCCACTTCAATTCTGCTTTCACCATCAAGTATTTTTACATAATTTCGACCTAGATACGTTTGTAAACTAGCAGATGGAATGACAATCGTATCTTCCTTTTCTATTAATGTAATGGTTACATCTACACGGTCACCGATCTCAATCTCTTCTGGAAGCCCTTCATCCGGTTTAACAAAAATAGTTGATTTGTTCAATTCCGTCACTTCTCTATCTGTAGATGCTGGTGCAGTTTCAGGAGTCTGCACTACTGTGCCTGTAAAAACTTCATTATTGTATTTGATTTCAACCGCTTGATTAATTTCAGCATCTTTTGCATCTATCATTTCTTCCTGACTATCTAATCTTGCTAATACAATTAAATTGTCAGAGTTTGCGATTTCCACAATAGGATCATAAGCTGTCACTGCTTCTCCTAATTTTAAAGGGTTTGTATAGGTTACGACTCCGTCCATTTTAGCCACTAGTTTAGTATTGCTTAATTGCTGCTGCAAATAATTCAACTCGATCTGAGCCGTTTCAAGATTAATCTCCAGTAAACGAATCAATTGATCATCCTGTGGATATACTTTATTTCCTTCTGTATTAATGAGAAGTTTATCGTAGGAAAATTGGAGTTGTTCAACCTGCTGCTGCATTGCTTCTAACTCTTGTAATGAAACCGCTCCTTCTTCATATAAACGCTCCGTTCTTTCTAAATTCATCTTAGCATCTTCTATAGAAGCTTCTATATTTTTTAAATCTAGTTCGTTTTGTGTATCGGGTAGGTCCAACTCCACTTCCTGTTTAGCTTTTTCCAATTCTATACGTGATCTTTCAACAGCAAGTATTTGCTGCCTGACTCTTTTAGCTAATTCTTCATTTTCAAGTTGTGCAACAACATCTCCTCTACTCACGGTATCTCCTAACTTCACATCAATAGAGGTTATTCTGCCCCCATGCTCTTTAAAATAAAGAGAATCCATATTTGAAGACCTAAAGTTGCCTTGTAAATTCAAATTCTTTACGATGGATCCTTTCTCAACCGTTAAGAGCCTCACTTCTTCTTTTTTAGGCTCTAATAATGGAGGAGCTAATGGCTCTTCTTCTGCAGGTATAACTGAACAGCCAGCTAAAGCTAAAACCATAAAAGGTATGAATATGAATTTAAATGTTTGCAATTTGTTTTGTTTGAACAATTTCCCCATCCTCCAATTCGTACAGATAATCTACCAGCTCCATAACGTCAGGATCATGTGTGGTTAATACTACTGTCATTCCTGTATCTTGTATTAGTTTTTTAAATAAATGTATAACTTGAAAAGCCATTTTACTGTCTAATTCTGCAGTAGGTTCATCAGCTAATATCAATGCAGGTTGATGGGCAACACATCTTGCAATGGCAACCCTCTGCTGCTCTCCTCCAGACAACTCATAGGGTCTATGTTTCATTCTTTTCTTCATTCCAACTAGATTTAAAGCTTCTTCAGCCAGCTTGGTGCGCTCCTTGCTAGGAATATCAGCAATTCTTAAACCAAATTCTACATTTTCAAGCGCTGTCATATATGGAGTTAAAGCAAAAGATTGAAATATGAGTCCAATATCCTTCCTTCTTAAATTTGTGCGCTCTTTATCCGACAAATCTGTTATATTTTTGTTCTGAAAATATACAGTACCTTCTGTAGGTTTATCCAACGTTCCTAATACATTAAGCAGCGTTGTCTTTCCAGATCCGGACCTTCCTTTTAACGCAACTAAGCAACCTTTAGGGATATGTAAATTAACGTTTTTTAAAGCATGTACAGCATTGTTCCCTTTTCCAAATGTTCTTTTGACTCCTTTAGCTTCCATAATTAGTCCTTGTTGATGTTGTTCCATTTGTTGTTCAGGAATCATTGGACACCTCCTAAATCATGATATGACTATGTAAATAAAGAGAATCTTGCTTTCAGTGGGAGTTTTTATAGCTCCTGCTGAAAGTTAGATGACCTTATCAGGTGAAATGATGCTGTTATTTACAGCATGAGAAAGTGGTAAATGATTAAACTTTTTGAGGGAAGATAACTTTACACACTATTGTGGATTTTATCCCAATTATACTAGGTAAATATGTGAACACAATGAAATCGCTTCATCTTCTAATGAATTAACAAATTATCTTAAGATAACACAAAGTAAAATAGAAAGAGGAAGTTTTATAGATTTTAAAACTGATTTGAATTTAATGAAATCGAATTCAAAAATATAGTTGTTATGCACACAAACTAAATCATCGTTTTTCCCAAACAAAAACACCCCCGAAAAGTACTTTTATGAAGTCACCATTTCGAAGGTGTTTTTTATCTCGTTTATTTAGAATACTATATGTTTAATCTAATTGTTCTTTTTTAGTTAGAACTATCATCTGAAATGACATTAGGGACATAACCCAATTCATCATGAAGTAATTCAAAGAACTTTTCTGGTCTATTATCAACACTGATATGAATATCTACTTTAGGATCGTATACAAATAAGAGATCGTTAATATCTATAATTGATGTTAGTTCTTCTCCTGTCTTCATGTCATAGATTTTATCTGTATTTACATCAATTTTAATCGTTAATAATTTATTGACATACTCTCCTGTTTCAGCATTGTAGTAGAAACCAAGTCCAGTCTTTTCATCGATGTAATCAAAATCATTTTCTAAATCGATTGGTCCAAGTTCTGATACTTTATCACCCCAAACTCCCTTAGCATCTTCGTTGGCTTCGATCTCTGCTAATTGTTTGTGTATGTCGAGAATTTGCGTCATTGCTTTAGATTGCTGTTGTATTACTTGGGGAGCAACCTCCGTTGATGCATTCGTCTCAACCACGCCTGATAAACCTATACTTGATGCTAATAATCCTCCGGCAATTCCTAACGCTAATATTTTTTTCATTGTATATCTACTCCTTTATATTTTTTTTCTTGCTCAAATAATATGATATATGGAAATACTTAAGAAAATTTAAAGTAAAACTAAAGGTTGATTAAAGAAAACCTTAACTATACAGAGATAAATTCACCATGTTCTTGGCTGAACTGGTGTCAGAGTTTCCTTAGGGTGTGGAAGTTTACAATCGACCCACACGGAGGTGATAGTTTATGATTGACCACATGTGTATGGTGTGATGTTAGTCAGCCATCATTAAATAATTTTTTTATAAATTCTGAAAGTGTAAAAAAAACCTCCCATATATGTAAGGAGGTTATCTCATCGATTATTTATATTAATTTTTCAAAATCTCCAATATTTCTTATTTATTCAATAAATTCACCAAACTCTTTTACATACCAACCTACTTCCTCTACTAACCAATTTTCATCGTAAGGTAAATTTTTACTTTCTTCTATTAATCTAAAATATGCATCATTTTCAAGTAACTCTTCTACAGAACTATATCCCTTAACAGATGCTAGTTTATTCATTGCTTCTTCATATGATTCCCCAGCTTTTGGAAAATCTTCATGTTGATACATAGTTGGGTAGTATTGGTCACCGAAAAGTTCTAGTCCAACCTCTTCAAATGTTTTTCCTTCCGTACTAATATTAGCATCGGTACTATATAATTTTTCATATACTATCCCCCAAGGATCTCCGGGTATGTCGTATTTATCTTTCTGTGCAATGATTTTATCTGCTTCAATTTTAGCCTGCTTCAGTTCACTCTCTGATGCTGTGGATGGATCATCAACCAAACTCAATGCATAAGGTCCGTATTGATCAAATAACTCTTTATCTGCTACTGTCCATTTTTCATTCGGAACAAGACCTTCTACAAGAAATTTATATCCTTTGCTCAAATCACCCATTTCGTATTGTACTGAAACACCATCTGTCATCATGTCAATGAAATTGTAATCCTTGTATTGAATCTTATCAAAATCATCATAAGTTTTTGCCTTTACAATCGTATTTACTGAAAACACATTGGATGGTGACATATTAGATGATACAATTTCTACTCGTTTTGCACTGCCATCCCAATTCACTTCAGATCCAAGCGCTTCACTTACGAATCGAAGTGGAACATACGTTGCACCTTCAATGATTTCTCCAGGTTGGGAAAGTTGAACAGATACTCCATTCACTTGAGCTGTCTGTTCTCCAATCACTAATCGAATGTCATCTTCATCTTTCTCTGCATATACTGTTTTCGTCTCACTATCCCATTTTACTTCAGCACCCAAAGCAGTAAATATGCCCCTTAATGGAACAACTACACTACCATTTATCATCAAAGGGGATTGTTCAAATTGTTGCAAAGTTTGATCAATCGTGACTGATATTCCTTTTTCTTCAGCAAATGCTTCATTACCACCTCCTATTAACAAATTACTTGATAATGCACCTCCAACTAAAACAGTTGCAAGGGTTGTACTTCTTACAAACTTTTTAATACTATTCATGATTACTAACCTCCTTAAATATTAACTTTATTGTATAGGTTTGATTTACGTTATTTTTTAAGTAAACCTAAAACTTTCTTAAGAAATCTTAAAGAAAAAGATTTGGAATCGAATCGCTTTATAATAAAGTAACTGTGAGAAACGTTATTTCTTTGGTTTACATAACCTTATAAATTGTTGGAACAATAAAGATGAGATGCTTGGTTTACTTCCGTTTATAAGGAAAACGATGCAATGAATTGTTTCTTTATAATATCTTGATATTTTTTTTATATTTTCTTAAGAAATTCATCTTAGAATTTATTTTGAAGAGAAAAAAATAACTTGGAGGTATTGTAATGAAACGTATATTTTTATTAACAATCGCACTTTTATTTGTCTTAGCAGGTTGCAGTGCAGAACTAGCTGAACAAAACAGTAACAAAGAAAGCAGTGAAACGGAAACAACCAGTCAAAACCAAAACGAAAATAAAAACAAGGAAAATATAGATGAAGTATTGATCGTTGGCATAGAAAAAGCAAATCAACCCTTCGCATATTTAAATGAAGACAGCGAATTAGTTGGAATAGACGTAGATTTTATGAAAGCTATTGCTGACAACCAAGGATTATCCATTGAATTTAAACCTCTTTTATTTAGAGACCTTATTCCTTCTTTACAAGCAGGTGAGATTGATATTGCTATTTCCGGAACATCATTAACAGTAACGGATGAGACAAAAGAACAGGTAGATTTTACTGCAGAAGACGTATATTTAACTACTATGAATATAAGAGCTATGGTACAAGAGGAGGGTTCTATTAAAAATATTGAAGAATTAAAAGAAGGGGACGTGATTGTCGCTAAACAAGGAAGTATCGCTGCAGATGTAGCTCTACTCCTTTCAGAGCGTTTTGGAGCACAGGTTAGATTGTATGATACAGAAGAGGAAGTCATATTAGATATTAAAAATGGAAATGCTCATGTTTCACTTGTAAATGGATTTGCAGCTCAAGCTATCTTGTTTGATAATACTGACTATGAATTAAGACTCCTACCAGATAGTACTTCAGAATACACAGATGAAATTCTCGGGATAGGAGGAATGACGATACCCACTCAGTCCATCGCAGTTGA
Organism: Chengkuizengella axinellae; assembly: GCF_030730905.1. Lineage (GTDB taxonomy): Bacteria > Bacillota > Bacilli > Paenibacillales > KCTC-33759 > Chengkuizengella > Chengkuizengella axinellae. The sequence goes on from NZ_JAVAMP010000005.1 coordinate 185,401, forward strand.
AAAGGGGAATACTCAATTATTAGACCAATTAAATGAAGGATTACGACAAGGGAATGAAAAAGGAAAAGGTGATATATTCTATCAAATTTCCAACAAATATGTTGTGGCTATTCAGAATATGACTCCGGAGGAATGGGAATTATTAAAAAAAATAGACCCAAGTAACACTGATGAACAGATAAAGGACGTATTTTATAATGGAGAAAATTTATACGACAGAATACATTCAAATAAGTAATAGTTAACATTGATACAAAAGATATTCTTAAGATAAGACTAACAGAGTCAACATATAGGATATCTTTTGTATCAACACTACACATTGTTAAGATAAACTAAACCTCTGAATTACTTTAAACCTTTTTTGCTTGCTAAAACTAGATTTACCTTTAGCAAAAATATATACATATATAGATCGATCTTACCAATAAAATTTTTAAAGGAGAGAAGTTACATATGTTCATGAAGTTATTATATTTAGTACTCGCATGTGGAATATTATTATCAGGAATAGCAATAACAACTTCTCTAGCAAATAAAGATAACAATCAAATTGAGCAGGATCAAGCAAAAATAGCTCTAAAAGAAGCTTTATCCTCAAACACTGAATATATGAATGCATATCGGATTGAGATGATAAAGAAACTAAGAGATGCACTAAGAAACACTCATTCATACAACATAGATGAACTTATAAAGAAAAAAACGCTAGAAAAACAAAGATATCTGGAAGAATTGAAAACCTTTGACCCTGAACAGTATGATTTTGAAATTGCCGTTATAGAACTTCAATTTAATTATAACTATTCTATTATTGATGAAAGAACAGGTATAGGTTTCTTTTATATCGAGGAAACAGGTGAATATTTTAATAAAATTGGTACGCTTAAGTTAGATGTGAATACAGCCAAGATATTTGATGCTTTTACAGATGAAGAATTAACTTCTGCTCAAGAGATTAGCCTTCATTTTTCATTTACTCATCCATATAATGGAGGTTATCTGACTTTAGATACAATACCAGAAAAATTAAGTAAACTTGGAAAAGAAGAAAATTGGAGATAATGACTTTTAAAGAATATATGCAACTTAATAATCTCCACTACTAGCATGGAATTATCCAACCACCTCTTTCAATGGTAATCTTACTTGAAACACGGTTTCAGCGTCATCACTAAATACCATTATTTCTCCGTTGTGTAAATTTACAATCTCTTTCGCAATGGCTAATCCTAAACCACTTCCTCCAGTTTTGTCTGAACGAGATTCTTCAACACGAAATAACCGATCAAAAATATATGGAAGTGCATAAGAAGGAATTTTTTCTCCATAATTTTTTACTTTCACTGTACAATGCTCAGCTTCTTTTTCAATGATAACATCTATTTTATGACCTTCTTTTCCATACTTAATTGCATTTGAAATCAAATTCTCAAATACTCTCATAAGCTTATCTGGATCAGCAGTAATCAACATTTCTTTCTCTTGATAATCAATTTCCAACTCCATATTTTCCCGTCTCAGTGGAAGAGAATACTCAGCTGCAAGCTGCTGAAATAATTCAATTAAATTAAATGTAGTATATTGAAGTTTGATATCATCATTACTTAATTTTGAAAATTCAAATAGATCATTGACCATTCTGTTTAGCCTCAGCGACTTCTCATAAGCAATGTCAATGTAATACATTAATTCTACTTCATCTTTATATCTATTATCATGTATTAATCTCATATAACCGATTATTGATGTTAAAGGTGTTCTTAAATCGTGTGAAACATTGCTTACTAATTCATTTTTTAAACTAATCGCACTATTTTCTTTATCAATTAAAACTGATAGCTCCTTATTCATTTTATTAATGTATGTGATAATCTGGTTTCTGTTTATATTTAATTCTTCATCAAAATTTTCCTTTACTAGTTTGTCCACTGCTTTCCTAATCTTATTTATTTTAAACTTGTCATAAATCATTGTGAAAATGAATGAATAAAATATAAAAAGAATCAATATACTGCCAGCAATACTTTCAATCGTTAATACATACCTTAAGTACTCAAAAAAATCAGTATATTCCCATTCTGGCTGTGCGTTTTTTATCCATGCAATGATTTTAATCAATACAAATGTAGTAGCAATTGCTAATAACGAGCTAATTACAAACTTTAGAGTTCCAAAGTACTTCTCTAATTTATTCATCATCGATTTTATATCCTACTCCCCAAATCGTTTTAATAATCTTATGCCCTAGTGCTCTTTCTAATTTTTCTCGAAGATTACTCATGTGAACCATTACAGTGTTATTAGAACTGTAATATCGTTCTTTCCAAACGATTAGAAACAAATCTTCAGAGCTAAATACTTTACCTGGATTTGTTGCTAAAACATATAGAATCTCAAACTCTTTTGCAGTTAGTTGAATAAGTTCGTTATTTGCCTTAGCTGTATGTAGTTTTTTATTTATCTCAAGTCCATTGATTTGTATAACATCATCATTCTTACCCATGCTTTTATCTTGATATCGATAGGCTCGCCTCATTAATGTCTTTACTCGAGTTACTAACTCTAAAGGGTTAAAAGGTTTTGTCAAATAATCGTCTGCACCCACTGTCAACCCTGTGATTTTATCTATATCTTCTGATTTTGCACTTAACATTAAAATGGGTGTGTGATGGTTTTCTCTTAGATCTTTAATGACTTCTATTCCAGTTTTTTTAGGCATCATATTATCTATTATGATTAAATGAACTTCTTCCTTTTTAAAAATATCAATAGCTTCTTCCCCATTAAAAGCTTTAAAAACCTTAAACCCTTCATTTTCCAAATAAATATGTATTAAATTTACGATTTCTTTATCATCATCCACAACAAGAATATGTTCCATAATGACTTTCTCCTTTTCCAATAAAACATGGGTTGCCCATGTGAATTCTGCAAGACTAAAAATAATCCAATCAAACCATTTCACTGAAAAAAACCAATGAAAATTTTAATAGGTAACAAAAAATAGGAAATGGAATTTTTCATTTCTCATATATTTTTTCAAAAATAGACACTAATTATGCGGGAATGAATTATAGGAGTATAAACTATGATCCATAATATAGATCACCGTTAACCCCTTACAAAAGCATACAATTTTACTTTAAAGAAACTTTTAATAAAACCTAAAGAAAAACTAAAGAACATTAATATAAATTAACTTGAATGGAAACAAAAAAAATCGCCCGAAAAATTCATCGGACGATCTAAGTTTTAGAGATCAGTTTATCATTTTGTTCTTTTAACTTCTTTAAAAATCCTCAAAAACACATTCGGAAAAACATATTCATCAACTTCATCTAAAGAAATCCATGCGTAGCGATATTCACTACTTAGTTGGATGGCTTCTTTTTCTATTAAACTATGACTCTCTGTAAATTGATACACTTTCATATCCCATAAAATATGACTAAACACATGATTGATATCAAGCATCCACTGTCCGCTCCCAAGCTCTGTCCCTGTTTCCAAAGCATATTGATCAATGACAAAGTCTTCATTTAACTCTTCAGAGCCCATCCAATCCTTTAATGGATTCTCAGTTAGATAATGAGGCAGTTCCCACATACCAGCCAATAACCCTTTGCCTGGTCTTTGGCGTATCAATATTTTCCCTTCATTCGTACCCGTTCCTTCAATAAATGCAACTAATCTTTGCTCGAGTTTTGGTGGTTTTGCTTTTTTCTTAATCGGCAAAGCTTCTTCTTTTCCTTGCAAACGTGCATCACAATGCTCCATTACTGGACATGTTGTACACTTCGGTGATTTAGGCGTACATACTAACGCTCCTAATTCCATAAGCCCTTGATTAAAATCACTTGCAGCATCAGACGGAATGATTTCTCTTATAATCTTTTCCATTGCCGTTCTAGTGGACACTTTTGTAATATCTTCTTCTATTAAAAAGTATCTTGACAGCACTCTCATCACATTCCCATCAACCGCAGGTTCAGGCTTATCGTATGCAATACTCAATACAGCACCAGCAGTATAGGGTCCTACTCCTTTTAATGAAGAAATATCTTTTGGATTATCCGGTACTACTGATCCATAACTAGCTTTTACTTCTTTCACCGCACTGTGTAGGTTTCTAGCTCTAGAATAATAGCCTAAACCTTCCCAAGCTTTTAGGACATCCTCTTCAGGGGCATTTGCTAAAGCCTCGATAGTGGGGAATTTATCTATAAAGTTTTCAAAATAAGGGATCACCGTATCCACTCTAGTTTGCTGCAGCATGATTTCTGAAATCCAAATATGATATGGATTTTTATTCTTACGCCAAGGTAAGTCCCTTTTATTTTCTCTGAACCAACTCAATAGTTCTTTTACAAAATTTAGTTTTTGTTCTGTCAAGTTTGTCATCTTTCTCTCCTGAGTTTTTGAAGATTATAATGTATAGTCAGCATTACGCTTCGTTTTTTTAATTAAATAATTCACATAGATTAGAATAGGAAATGCCATTGCATTGATAGCTGCTAAAATTCCAAAAACAATTTCTGATGCAGCAAAACCGTAATGTCCAAGTAATACTCCACCGATAGCAGGTCCAATTGCACCACCTAATACGGACAAAGCCATGGCTCCAAAATAGGTTCCTTTTAAAGATGGTTTTGCTATCTGATCTACAAATAAATCGGTCATCGTAAACATCATCACTTCACCAATTGTAAAAATAATCATAGAAAGAACGAGGAGTAATGGTGACTTGAATAGACCCATTCCAAATAAACCAACTGAAATAGCTAACGTTCCTATCATAATAGAAAATAAAGGGGATATCCATTTCCCTATCCTTGTGACAGGATATTGAATAATTAATACGGTAACTGCATTCAATATAATTAAAAGGGAATACACCTTCACTCCGTTTGTTATATGAGGTGCATTTTCAAAAAATTGCGGCAGGGTTGAACCAAATTGACTAAATCCAATCACACCAAATATAAATCCTACGATAGAAAATAACAATACCTTGTCACTTTTTACCGTATGAACCGCTTCTTTGAGTTGAATACGCTCTTTTGGAATTACTCCTACTTCTTGCAGCTTGTTCTTATGAAAAACGATCACTAAAACAATTCCATATATAATATAAATGCTCGAAGTCACATAAAAAGTAATTGTGTTATTGGAGGAACCTAACAATAGTATAATTAATGGACCTAGAGCTGCCCCTACATTTATAGCCGTATATCGCAAGTTAAAAACAAATAACTTCTCTTTTTGCTTAGTCAAATCAGACAAAAGTGCTCTGGCAGTAGGTTCAAAGAAGGATTGGCATAAACCATTTAAACCACTTAAGCAGAAAAAAAGAATGAGATGATCAGCTTGTCCTATCCCAATAAAAACGATGGACCATATAAATATGCTTACAATGATAATCTTCTCTCTACCATACCGATCTGATAGACCCCCACCTATTATACCACCTATTATGCTTACTAAAGGACTCGTTCCAAGAATATATCCGATCATCTCCAAACTAATGCCCTTTACTTTATATAAATAAATAGATAGATAAGGTATTGTCATAAAAACGGCGGTTCTAGTAAAAAGAGTACCTAAAATAAGTATTTTGTTAATTGGATGAATTGAATTTAATCTTGCTAGCATAAGATGTTCTTACTCCTTCATTTGAAATACAACCAATACAGAAGATATTGTATCAGATTTGTACTTATATTCCAAAAAAAGGTTAATGAATTTGCTAAGCCAGATTTACTAGTTTACCAAGCAACCACGTGAAATGATTTAGATTTATTGATGAATTCCAACAGAATTTTGTAATGGTATAGAGATCTCTACTAGAAAACCTTCACCAGGAGTAGAGTGAAAATGAATCGTTCCCTCTAGACTAGCTACTCGTTCTTGAATGCCCCATAGTCCCATATGTGTCAAAGAATACTCAAGTTTTTTAAGGTCCATTCCAATTCCGTTATCTGTATATGTAAAATAAATGGCATCCTCTGTGTTTGAGAGCATTAAATTAATTTGTGATGCCTGTGCATGTTTATTTGCATTCTGAAGCAGCTCTTGAACAATACGATAAATCGTAATCACTTGATCGTCATCTAGTTCAGCTTGAAAATCTGCTGCATAAAACTCTACAGAATTCCTCAATTTCAATTGACTTAACAATTTATTAATTGCTTCAACAATCCCTAATTCTTTTAGAAATGGGGGCCGTAATTCATTACAGGCTTCTCTTATTTTTCCTATAACATCAATTAATCCATCATGAATGAGCTGCATCTGATCTTGTACGTGTCTAGGGATATTTGATTCTTTCAAAAGCTGCTCTAGCTGACGATACAAAACAATTTGGTCTTGTAACACCGTATCATGAAGATCAGAACTTAAACGACGCCGTTCATTCTCAGAAATCGAAAATAATAACCTTAATAACCAAGCAGGTCTGTTTTTATCTTGTGACATATTTTGTTCTAAATTCCCAATAAAATCATCAATTAATTGAAAGTTCTCAAATACGATAGCCACGTAACTTAACAACGTTTTGATCCAAGAAACTTCATCACGATTAAATCTTGTATGATTCACTTTATTATCAAACCATACCATCCGCCCGCAGTTTCCAGTATTACCATATAAAAAACAAATGCCAGAATCCACAGGAATGAAATGCCCTACTGCAGTATGATCTGCAGAATTATTAATTTGTGCAAAGATACTAGGATTAGGTAAAGAACCTAGTTTTTCCTTAACAACACAAGATTCATTCAAAGGTTTTTCTAAAAGAATAACTGAGCCAATAGGTAGTACAGATTTTAACGTTTTTATCATCGCAGCTTCTAACTCAGAAGTATTCATCATTTTTGATAACTGTTGAGTAAATTCATTCATACTATTTTGAAAGTGATGCTTCTCCTTAAACCATAATGCACTTAATCGATAATCTAAATTCTCTTTAATATATAAAAACAGGACAAGAGCAATATGAATAACCATATAGGTTTCAAAACATTTTACAATATTTGTACTATCAATGTCCCAAATCAAATAGATAATAACCATAATGAATACGGTAGGAATAACTGCCAAAATCCAATAATAGCGTACTCTTTTTAATATGTAATCAATATCTATCAGCTGATTGGCAGACAATAAATATAGATACATGATGGGCATAAAGATTGCAAACATAATGGCAAATTGGTAAGGCATTAAATAGATGCCAAACAAGATATCAGGGATCCCAACAAAAAATATAAATGGAAAAAAAGAGGTGACTAAACCTAATAAAATAATTTTATACACAGGTCGATATGCTGGATTTCCTTTTAAATATCGATACACGCTAATGACAAATGTAAAAAGACTATATAGGATAAAAATACTTGAATATGAATTTATAATAATATATGTATAGATCTTATAATTGAATATTGGAGAGACTAAATATACTGCCACAATAACAGCATGAATAAGGATAATGATATAACCCATTTTTATGATCCAAAAAGCGATAAATTTTTCTCCTCTAATTGAAAAATAACGATATAAATAATGTAACAATAGGACTGGGAGAATGGGATATGAAAATGAGAGTACCAACTCTCCTACTTCATTGTATCTCGATGTAGCCCCTGTAGTTGCATAAGTTAAAGCACACATGATGGAAAAAGAAACTAGTAATCTAGTATCTGATTTTATCCCCTGTTTTTTATAGATGAATATACTAATATGCAATAATAGAAAGAATACAAGCATTGGGATAATTACATATTCAATTTGAGATTGATTATATGAGGGGGATTTGTATACAATTTCTATACCGTTTTGTTGTTTTATAACAAGACTATCCACCATCTCTACTTTCCCAAACTTGATAAGTTTCTTGAATTGTGATGGATCCTCACCATTTATTTTATTTATATTATCCCCTGGTTCAATTTGATTTACGGATGCCCAAGAGACTGAATTCAAGACTCTAGTTACAGTCCAATCGCCATTTTGATTCTGTTCAGCATAGATCCCAATGTGTGTATATTTCAAAGAAATACAAAAGAAATAGACGGCTAACACGATAATAACAGATAGGACTAAGATTTCTTTTCGGTTTATTGTTGTTTTCATTACGTTCTTTCCTCCCTGCCACTTTATATTACACTAGAAAAAGATTTCTTATAAGAGTTTATTATATTAAAAATCAAAGCATCTTCTCATGGTGTTACATCCCACTTGAAGAGAGGCTGGGGGAGCTTGAAAAAAATCATAATAAAAAAGGGAGGACAAATTAAAATTGTCCTCCCTTTATTAAATCGTAGATTATTTTTTATCTATCATAATCGTTAAACTAATTAAGGATACTAAAATAGTAGCGCCCATATCTGACAAAATAGCAATCCACAAAGTTAACCATCCTGGAATTGTTAAGAGAAGTGCAATTAATTTCAAACCTAAGGCTAGTGAAATATTAAGCTTAATAATTTGATTTACTCTTTTGGATATGGCTACAGCACTTGGAAGTTTTCCTAAATGATCCTGCATCAATACAATATCTGCAGTTTCTATTGCGCTATCCGTTCCTTTTCCCATTGCAATACCAAGATCAGCTACTGCTAACGCCGGTGCATCATTAATACCGTCACCAATCATCGCTATATTGCCACGTTCATGTAATGTTTTAATTTTTTCTACTTTTTGTTCTGGCAACAGGTTCGCATGATATTCTGATACCCCCACTTCATTAGCTACTATCTCCGCAGTCTGTGCATGATCACCTGTCAGCATGACTGTATGTTTAATGCCTGATAGATGAAGTTTATTCATCACTTCTTTGCTTTCCTGACGTATCTCATCTGAAATTCCGAAGATTCCTAAAACATGCTCTACATCTGCAACAATCACCAGTGTTAATCCATGAGCCTTCATCTCTTCAATATCTTTTAGCACTTTTTCATCAAAATTAAGATGTTCGATGCTGATTTCATTACCAACATAATACTTATTGCCATCTACCATGGCTTCAATACCACGACCAGAAAGTGTTTTGATTTCATCTGATTCCTTGATGTGAACTTCAGCTTCATCCACCTTTTTCATAATCGCTTTGGCTAGAGGGTGTGAAGATTTCTTTTCGACCGCACCTGCAATCGTTAATAAGTTATTGTCGTACTCCACTATCTTTTCTACATGTGGTTCACCTTTAGTTAAAGTACCCGTTTTATCAAATGCTATCGTATTGATTTTACCTAGTTGTTCGAGAAACACACCGCCTTTTACCAAAATTCCATTTCGTGCGTTTCGTGTAATCCCTGATACAATCGCAATAGGTGAAGACAAAATTAGTGCACAAGGACACCCTACGATCAGAACCGCCAAACCTTGATAAAACCATGTTCCCCATACCGCTCCAAATAATAATGGGGGTACAGTCATAACTAACAAAGAAATGATCATGATGAAAGGCGTATAATATTTTGCAAATTTATTAATAAACTGCTCTGTTGGAGTTTTCGTTTCCTGTGCTTCTTGTACTAGATGTAGTATCTTTGCTAATGAAGAATCTTCGAATGCTTTCGTTATTCTAATCTTTAAAACACCTTCATTATTAATACTACCTCCAAAAACCTTAGCATTCACTTCTTTTTCAACTGGCAACGATTCACCTGTGATGGCCGCCTCATTCACTGAACTGACTCCATCAACAACGATACCGTCAGAAGGAATTTTTTCACCAGATTTCACTAAAACGATATCATCCTTCTGTAAAGCATCAATTGGAACGACTTTTTCTTTACCATCATGAATTAAAGTCGCTTCCTTGGGTGCTACTTTCAAAAGCTTTTCCATAGATTTTCTAGCTTTCTCCATACCCAAACCCTCAAGATACTCGTTTAAACCAAATAAAATGGCTACTAGCGTTGCCTCTTTCCATTCTCCAATCGATATAGCTCCAACTAAAGCAATCGTCATCAAAGTATCAATATTAAATTTCAATCTAAATAGATTTTTCAATCCCTTTATAAAGGTCTGATATCCACTAATGGTAATCGCAGTCAAATAAAATAGAACGGACAGTATGTTTGGTAAAAAAGCTTCAAAAATAATAGTTAATAAAAACAAACCTGTGGAAATCCCCAAAAATAGTTTTAACTTATTGTTGTGAGCGTGAGTATGAACATGGCCATGTTCTTGTTCTTCATCACTTACTATAGCGGCTCCATCACTGGCTAAAATTTTCTTTACTTTTGATAAATTAGCTTCTTCGTCAATCTTTAACTTTGAAGAATTATATAATATAGCCGCAGTTTCCCCATGATCTAACTTTTGAATTTTTTCTTCCATATCTGCAGCACAGCTAGCACAGCTTAAGCCTTCTATTTTATATTCCTTCATACTTGTCCTCCTCTCACTCAAGTCATTTTCTCCGTGTAAACAGTTCGTTAGATGAATTCTTTCAAAAAAATTGAATTACAGATGCTGAGAATGATTTATGGCTTGTTGCAATAAGTCCACTACGTGTTCATCATCATGAGAATAATACATCGTTGTACCTGCTCTGCGATATTTTACCAATCTTAAATTTTTTAAAAACCTCAACTGATGTGAAACAGTGGATTGCAGCAGTCCAAGCTTTTCTGAGATCTCATTTACTGAATACTCATGATTCGTCAACAAATGTATAATTCGAATTCTAGTTGGATCCGATAAAGCTTTAAATGTTTGCGACACGATAAATAATGTTTCCTTATCTAATTCATTATAGTCATTTCCATTTGATTGAATATTGTTTTCCTCAGACAATTTAAACCCTCCATTTACTATATATGCACATATGTTCATATTGTCACTAATTAAATCAAAAATACCATAAAATGATACAAACCGTCAATAAACAAGAGGTGTATTCTTTAAAAACATGTTGAATATTAGGTATTTGCTCCACAAAACATTAAAAAACCCCATTAGAAAAGTGTCTGGGCACTTCTACTGGGGGTTTTACATATTGTTATTTCATTGACTACTAATTAGGTTCCTATTAATTATTAATGTATTTTTCAAAAACATCTCCAAAGTCTTTAATATGATACTGTTCATGAGTGGCTTTTAACCAACTAAAACCGAAATCTGTTAACTCACCATACGTTTCCGCTAATTTCTCATCATGGATTCTTGAGTTTTGCAATACTGAGACTGCTTTGTCTAAACCTTGAGAAGCCATCCCAATATATTTTTCATTTTCAGCTGCAATCTCAGAGATGCGCATTAAAGCCTTATATAAATCTTTCAACTGTTCAATCTGCTCTTTTTTTACATCGATATCAAAAGCAATTGTGCTTATATTAAATTTTATTTCTACATCCAAATCAATTTTGCCAGCTGTTTCAAGTATTACATTAGAAATTTTATGCTGAGAATAAGGGTATCGTTTTAATGTTCTCTTGGAAGATATTGCATTTTCCCCATCTACATGAATTAGTGCAAGATTCGTAAAGCAGTATTCATCTGCTTTTGTTTTAATCAAAAAATAAATTTTTTCCCCATCTTCATGCAAGACATAATCGTCAGCATCCGTTTTGTCAAAATCTCCAGGTGATATAATCGTTCCAATATCGGATAAACCTAGTGCATCAGCAGCTATCTTTTTAAACATTTTTCATCCTCCTCAAAGTATCCTCAACCTTATTTTAGCAATGCTTCCAAGTTATTAGAACATTTTTATCTCATTTATTTAACTCACATTCTCTTTTTCTAATAACAAAATGTACACTCTCCCATTTTGCATTAAAACCGCGAAGGTTTGAACATGCCGTGAGTCTGGTTTTTGCACATCTTCTGTCCTTAAAATTTTATATAAGATGAACAGATTTCCATCATAAAAAAACCTCTATCAAAGGATAAAGGCTTCATGTTACTTATCTCGTATTAACAGTCCGAAAAGATTGTCGTTGTGGAGGGGGAAACAATGGACTGTTAATACGGAATAATCTAACTCTCAGCGGAACTATACTTCCCCCACTGAAAGTTAGGTTCACTTTATGGCTTTCACTTTCACCGCACAGATTTTAAATTCAGGCATGCGGCTGATTGGAGCCAGTGCATCATTTGTCAATTGATTAATGGCTAATTCTTTGCCCCAATGAAAGGGGACAAAAATCGTTTTTGGTTGAATCCCTTCTGTGATTTTCACATGGAATTCAAGTGATCCTCTACGACTTGTAATCTTCATTTTTTGATTCGGAATTAGACCTACTTTTTTGGCTAACCACGGATGAATTTCTGCTACTGGTATAGGAGATTTTTTATTTAGGTTTTCAGTTCTTCGGGTTTGGGCACCACTTAAATAATGATTTCCTAGTCGACCTGTTGTTAAAATGTAAGGATATTCAGAATCTATCGGTTCGGCAGGTTTTTCTGGTTTGATTGCAAAGATTTTGGCTTTCCCATCCTCGTGATAAAACTCTTTCGTAAACATCTTAGGTGTTCCGGGATGTTCTGGATCTGGACACGGCCAAAACAAACCTTTCTCCTCTTTCAAACGTTTATAGGTGATTCCGCTGTAATCTGCTTTCCCACCGGCTGAAGCTTTAGCTAATTCGTTAAATACATCCTCAATCGATTCATATTGAAAGTATTGTCCACGTCCTAATCTTTCCGCAAGCTCACATATAATTTCATAGTCTAATAGATTCTCATTTGGCGTATCCAATACCTTTCCTCTGTGAAAAACACGACCTTCAAGATTTGTTAAAGTTCCTTCTGCTTCTAAAAATGAAGAGCCAGGCAATAACCAATCTGCATATTCTGCTGTTTCTGTTTCAAACAAATCTACCACTACTAGTAACTCCAGCTTTTTAAACGCTTGCTCAACGACAGCATTATTTGGACTGGAAACGATCGGATTTGAGCCTAATACGATCATGGCTTTAATGTCACCAGCATTTATTTTTTCAAACAGTTCAAAGGCAGAGACACCACTTTTAGGTAGTTCATCAGGTGAAATTCCCCACACTTTGGAAACATGCGCTCTAGCTGATTCATTCTCTAACATTCGGTAACCTGGGAGTTGATCCGCTTTTTGACCATGTTCTCTTCCCCCCTGTCCGTTTGCTTGACCAGTAACTGCACCAAACCCGCTTCCTGGTTTACCTATTTTGCCTGTAGTTAAACATAAATTAATATAATTTAATGTATTTTCAACACCATTTACTTGTTGTTCAAGTCCACGTGCAGTAAAGACGATACCTGTTTTTGCTTTAGCAAAACCACGGGCAATCGTTCGAATCTTAGGAGCTAGAATACCAGTCATTTCCTCTACATAGTCTGGTGTAAAAGGCTGTACTGTTTCGACTAATTCAGAAAAACCATTTGTTCTATCCTTTATAAACTTCTCATCATACAGCTTTTCATTCACAATCACATTCAACAAGGAATTAACAAACATCGCATCAAAACCAGGTTGTAAACGAACATGGATATCAGCTAATTTAGAAGTTTTTGTGTTTCTAGGATCAATCGTTACAATGACTGCACCCTTCTTTTTCGCTGCCATTAAATAAGGCATCATTGTCGGCTGACATTCTGCAATATTTGTACCCGCTAAAATAATATACTTTGCATTCTCCAATTCAGACAAAGGCAGTGTTAAACCCCGATCAACGCCAAAGGCTTTATTTCCAGCTGCTGCTGCTGAAGACATGCAATAACGTCCGTTGTAATCAATATATTTGGATTGCAATGCAACACGAGTAAATTTTCCCAGTAAATAGGAAACTTCATTCGTTAATGAACCACCGCCAAATACTGAAACTGCATCTTTTCCATAAGTCGTTTGCAACTCTTTTATTTTATCCGAAATTTGATCAAACGCAGTATTCCAACTCGTATTGGACCATTTATTATTACGATCTTGATCCACTCTTACTAATGGTTCCTTAATACGTGATGGGTGCACAACATGATCCAATGAATTCAATCCCTTTTGACAAAGCCTACCCGTCGCTACAGGAAAATCAGGACTGGGTTTGACCACAAGCCCTGATTCATGTTTGTCGCTAGGAACTAACTGTAAACTGCACTGCATACTGCAATAACAACAGTGAGATTGATTAGATACGGGCTGGTTTTTTTGTGTTTTTTTCTTTTTCTTAAACAACATAGTTGGCATCAAACTCACCCCCTGAAAAAATACCCACGAAAGTAAAGTTATCCTTGAATCATGATTCTTTTACTTTCGCGGGTCTTCACAAATTCATATCTACTTAACAGCTGCAATTTCACTTTTCTCTAGTAGGGCAATATACACTTTTCCATCTTCCACAGATACATCAAAAGTTTCAACACATCCAGTATCCGGCAATTGCACTAAACCTGAGGTTAGATCAATTTTACGATCATGTAAAGGGCAGAATACATACTCTCCACTTACAATACCTTCTGCTAAAACACCGTCCTTATGTGGGCAACGATTTTCAATTGCTAGTATTTTACCACTTGTTAAACGAAATACCGCAAGCTCCTTATCTTTAAAACGAACTGTTTTTCCTGAATTTACTGGTAGATCATCATATTTAGCCACTTCAACCCATGAATTATCGCCTTTTAAGTTACCCATTTCGTTTCACCATCCTATTTTATTTGTATGATTTGTTAATACAAGACTACTTCGCTTCTATCACTTCATATAAATCTTTTTGAATTTTTTCACTTTCAACAGCTTCCTTCCAAGGATCTTTTAATACAGAAAGGGCTGTATCCATTCTGGCACAAAGTTCTTCACGTTTCTCTTCATCTAATAAAATATCTTGAATATGTTGTACACCTAAACGATCAACCCATTCGGATGTACGCTCTCCGTAAACCCCTGTTTCACGATAATATTGTAAATAAGCCTCTGTATATTCAATGACTTCTTCTTCTGTTTTCACTGTTGCTACTAAATCACCTTTGCGGAGTTTAACCCCACCGTTACCACCAGCGTATAACTCCCAGCCTCCATCAATAGCCACAACGCCTAAATCTTTGATACCTGATTCAGCACAGTTTCGTGGACATCCCGATACAGCCATTTTTACTTTTGCAGGTGTATTCAAACGTTCGAAACGTTTTTCTATCTGAATTCCCATTCCCATGGAGTCTGCTGTTCCAAATCGGCAAAACTCTTCTCCAACACATGTTTTTACAGTTCTCACAGCTTTACCATACGCATACCCTGAAGGCATATCCAGCTCTTCCCACATGTTTGTTAAATCTTCTTTTTTAACACCTAGCAAATCTATCCTTTGACCACCAGTGATTTTCACTTTCGGTACATTGTATTTTTCAGCTACTGTAGCGATTTTTTTCAGATCCGTTGGATTTGTCACACCGCCGTACATACGAGGAACTACTGAATACGTACCGTCCTTTTGAATATTCGCATGCATTCTCTCGTTGACAAAACGTGAAGTGGAATCATCTTGATATTGTTCAGGATGCACCATGCCAAGGTAGTAGTTGATAGCCGGTCTACACTTAGAGCAGCCTTCTTCATTTTTCCAACCTAGGACACTCATAACCTCACGTACATGAGAAAGTCCCTTTTCCTTAATCTGTACTACTATTTCGTCCTTTTCTAAATCAGTACATTCACACATCGTTTCTTTCTGAGCTGATTTATCGAATTCATCACCTAATGTGTACTCTAGTAAATCACTTACTAACGGTTTACATCCTCCACAAGAGCGCGAAGCCGTTGTACAGTTTTTCACCTCTTCAACTGAGGTTAATCCTTGCTCTTTAATTGCTGAGCAGATTGCACCTTTACTTACCCCGTTACAACCACAAATGATTTCATCATCACTCATGTCAGCAACACTAGAACCCCCACCTGCATTAGCACCTGGCTCTTGTAGTATCGCTGATTTTTCAAATCCAGTAATATCTGTTTCATTACGTATCATTTGCATTAATCTATTGCCATCTGAAGTGTCCCCGAATAACACTGCACCGACAATTTTGTTGTCTCTAACTACT
Source organism: Chengkuizengella axinellae (assembly GCF_030730905.1). Classification (GTDB taxonomy): domain Bacteria; phylum Bacillota; class Bacilli; order Paenibacillales; family KCTC-33759; genus Chengkuizengella; species Chengkuizengella axinellae. The sequence goes on from NZ_JAVAMP010000005.1 coordinate 201,421, forward strand.
ACTTTTTTGTATATACCTGAAAATTCATCTTCTATTTTAATTGCTTTTGTATCCTTAGCATCGTTAAAGTCGCCACCAGAGAATACATCTACACCAGATACTTTCAATTTTGTATAAACGACAGAACCTTCATATGGAGCTGTATCTACATCCGCAATTTTCTTTGCTAGTACTGCACCTTGTTCAAATAAAGGAGCAACTAATCCGTAACCAATCCCTCTGTGTTCTGCACATTCTCCTACTGCAAACACGTCTTCAACATTGGTTTCTAAATAATCATTTACCACAATACCTCGGTTCACTTCAATGCCAGAGTCTTTAGCAAGCTGGATATTTGGACGAATACCCACCGCCATAACTACTAAGTCAGCATCAACTTTTGAACCATCAGCAAATTTTAAACCTGTCACTCTCTTTTTACCTAAAATTTTCTCAGTTTGTTTACTTAGTAGAAAGTTCATACCCTGCTCTTCTAGTGAGTCTTGCAACATTTTGGAAGCCGTTCGATCCAACTGTCTTTCCATGATCGCATCACAGATATGAACAACATCAACCTTCATTCCAAGGTTCAAAAATCCTCTTGCTGCTTCTAAACCAAGTAGCCCTCCACCAATTACAACAGCTTTCTTATAGTTCTTAGCAGCTTCCATCATGTATTCACAATCCTGAATCGTACGATAAGCAATTACACCTTCTTTATCTGCACCTGGCAATGGAAGCATAAACGGATCAGATCCGGTTGAAATGATTAATTTATCATAAGAAACTGAAGTTCCTTTATCACTTGTGACAGTTTTTCCTTCTGTATTGATCTCAGTGATCGTTTCCCCTGTATATAATGAAATGCCATGTTCTTCATACCATTCGTAGCTATTAATTACAATATCATCAACTTTGGAATCTCCCGCTAATACATAAGATAGTAAAATACGATTATAGTTTGGATGCGGTTCTGAACCAAAAATAGTAATATCAAACTGATTTGGAGCTAGCTTTAAAATATGTTCAACTGTATTCACACCAGCCATCCCATTTCCTATCACCACTAGTTTTTCCTTCTGACTCATATTAACTCGCCCCTTCCTTTATTTGTGAATCATTATGACTAACTTTGCATGTTTACTAATTCTAAAAGAAATTATTATCTATCCTATAACAAAAAGAGACCTACCAATGTGAAGTTTCTCACAATAGATAGGCCTCGTTGCCATCATTTCTTTACCGACACGCCATTGTGTCATTCGTTCTTGTTAACACAATTATATGTCTTTTTATTTCCTGTGTCAAGTTTGTTTACACAAAACTTTTATTATAGGTGATTTAATGATTTTTTACTTCAATTTGATGCTTTCGTGTAATGTTCATGTTAACTATGCTACAACTTTTTCTCCAATTACTTCTTCCTCTATCTCTGCTGCTTGTTTTTCAATCAATTCCGTGTCAGGTTCTTTCAAGAAGAAACATGCTGCAAAACAAACAAGAGAAGCACAACCGATAACTACAAAAAATGCTTGAGGACTAACAAAAGTTAATATCGTTAAAAATGTTGTAGCACCTACATTCCCATATGCTCCAACCATACCTGCTACTTGGCCCGTTAAACGTTTTTTAACTAAAGGCACCATTGAGAACACAGAACCTTCACCTGCTTGCACAAAAAACGAACAAGTCATAGTTAATACAAGTACCGCTACAATAGACCAGCTAGAATCAACGAATCCCAACCCAAAGTAGGTAATTGATAAACCAGCTACCAAAATCGTTAGGGTTTTCTTTCGGCCAAACTTATCACTTAACCAACCACCACTTGGACGTGCAACCAAGTTCATAAATGCATAACTAGAAGCTACCATCCCTGCTTGAGTTACTGAAAGGTTAAATGTATTTAAGAAAAATAGAGGCAGCATAGATACAACCGCTAATTCAGAACCAAATGTACAGAAGTAAGCTAAATCTAAAATAGCTACCTGCTTAAATGAATACTTTTCCTTTTCCTTAACACCCGCTCGTAAATGATCTTTATTCACTGACCATATCTTATAGCAATTTGAGACAAATAAAAATGTTAATAATCCATAAATAAGACCTGATATCGTGCCATTAATCAATCCTAATCCTTGTACTTTCCAAGTCAGAACACCTAGAATTACAAACATTGGCAATGTCATCGCCATCAAGAAGATCATATCTCCATAACTACTAACTTCCATTGCACCACTTTTCTTAGGACGTTTAAATTGTCGGCCATCAGGAGTATCTTTCACAGATTTAAAATATATAAAGGAATAAATTAAACTTACTAATCCAGTTAAGCCAATTGCCCATCTCCAACCTTCTTCTACTCCAATCGTTTGTTCAAAAACGTAAAGCGCGATTAAAGGGAGAGAGAAAGCTGCTGCTGCAGAACCAAAGTTTCCCCATCCTCCATATACTCCTTCAGCAATACCAACTTGTTTTGCAGGGAACCATTCAGATACCATTCGAATCCCTATTACAAAACCTGCTCCAATCATAGCAAGCAACGTACGTGCTATGAAAAGCTGTGTAAAACTATCTCCCAAAGCAAACATAAAACAAGGAATACTCATGATGGCCATTAATGAAGAATAAACCTTACGCGGTCCAAATTTATCTACCAACATCCCAATAATAACACGTGCAGGAATTGTTAAAGCAACGTTCATTGTAAGTAGGACACCAACTTGTTGATCTGTTAAATTTAACGTTTCCTTAATGGTTGCTACAAAAGGGGCCATATTAAACCAAACTACAAATGTAATAAAAAATGCAAATGTCGTTAACAATAAAATTCTAATATTTCCTTTGTATGGGTTGCCTGTGTTCGTACTCAATACAATCACTCCTTAAAAAATAGTAATAAGAATTTGTAAACCTTTTGTGAGTTTCATCAGACACCCCATTGTGTCCAATAAATAAAACCTACCCATAAAATGATCCAATAATAACAAATCATATATAGGTAGGCTCCTTTGCCTACTAACTTGAATCCAACACCTCATCGTGTTGAAACGTTTTTAATTAATGTCATTATAAAGTATTTTTATTTTCTATGTCAACTTAATTCACATAATTTTCTCATTTACATAAATTCATAAATCATTCGTAAATATTGAATTATTATACACTATTATTATGAAAACGCTCTCTTAATACGTATATTTATAGAAAAATAACAAACAATAATTCGGATTCCAGGGAATTCAACTCTCATTTTATGTTTAATTCCATTCAATAATGGACTTTTTATTGATAATTATGATATATTTATAACTAGTTGATGTTAGTATATATGACATATAGTTGTCCTTTTCAATTATTTAGCCTTTTTTTTCGTATAACATTAGATTTTAGTTAGATGTTTTATTTATTCCAATTATATATAGATAGAAAATATAACATTGATGGGGGTATTTTTATGATACAAAATTTCCTTCTCATCAAAAGTTCAGCAGATGTTTCAGGTTTGGGAGAGGAAAGTATTAAATCTATTTCAGAGTTTATAGAAATGTTAAAGGAATTAGGTTATCGAGTTAAATCCATTACAACAGAAGACCATATTGAAAAAAAATCTTTAGATTCTATTGATGCTATCATTCTACAAATGAGAATATCCAATTTAAATCAGTGGACTCAAAAATTAAGTGCGATCAAAGATTTACCTTTCATTTGGTGGTGTGATTCTCACACTGCAGTAAACGATAATTGTAAACTTGATCTTGGAATTGACGGCATTGTTTTTCCTCAAATGAAATCTGTCGAAATTCATTGGACCTTCCACCTATGCTCCAACCAGCACTTACAGAAAACGCAGTGGAAAAAAGAACGAGAACAGCTTTTGTCTAAATTAGAAGAAAGAAAGTGGATTGAACAGGCTAAAGGAATTATATCAAAAATCAAAAACATCTCAGAAGCTGAAGCTTACGATTTTTTACGCAAACAAGCGATGAACGATAGAAAAAGACTGGCAGATGTAGCGATATCCATAGTAAAGGTTCATCAATTACTTAACGATTAATCACTGGGAGGGAAAAAATGATATCTTTATTAAAGGAAGTTGGCAGGGGAAAAAGAGGTGCTAAAGATTTATCCTACAAAGAGGCATTAAAAGCGGCAGAACATATTTTAACTGGTAAAGCTACACCATCTCAAATTGGTGCTTTCCTCATTGCAGAACGTATAAAAATGGAATCACAAGAAGAAATACAGGCTTTCATAGAGGTTTGTAAATTACACTCTTTAAGATATCCCATGGAAAACAGCATAGATTGCGCTGGCCCATATGACGGTAGAAATTCTTCATTTATAGCAACCATTCCTACAGCTTTTGTTTTAGCTGCTTGTGGATTGCCAGTTACACTACACGGAGGTAAAACTCTACCTCCTAAATTAGGCGTAACTCTTTATGATGTCATGAATGAGATGTGTAGGGATGGTAACATTTCTAACAAAAACCTTCTTAAAGGTGCTGAAGAAGCTGGGATATTGTTTGTTGAAACCGAAAAGTGGTGTCCTCCACTAGAAAAAATGAGGACAATTCGAGAAGAAATCGGTATGCGTACTTTATTCAACACAGTTGAAAAATATTTACGCTTCTCTAATTCCTCTTATATGGCTGTTGGGGTTTTCCATGGAACTGTATTCGAAAAAATGGCAAAACTTCTATCCAATCTGGGTATACAAAAAGGAATCATTGTACAGGGAATGGAAGGTTCAGAAGACATCTCTGTAGAAAAACAAACGCGCACGTTAATAGTTAAAGATGAACAGCATGAATTATTTATTATCGATCCAGAAGTATTAGAAATGCAATGTGATTTTCCTGAAGTAAATTGGACTGTAGAAAAACAAACTTCTACAGCATTAGACGTATTAAAAGGAACTGCAGAGCTTCCATTTCATAATATGGTCATATTGAATAGTGCTGTTCGTTTGTGGGTTGCAGATAAAGTCGATTCAATTGAACAAGGTATATATAGTGTGCGTCACATTCTTGAACAGGGATTAGCATATAAACAATATCAAAAGTGGATTCGTGCCATCCATTAGTAGTCATGTTTTAGTGTTTATTTTACAACATTCTATTTATTTCTCGGGAAATAAATTCTGACAAATATTTCACATTTTCTCCTTTGTATTTCTCCCTTTTTTTATTTATGATAAAGGTAAATCTGGGTAACCTATGTTAATAACAATCAAAAATATAAAGGTTGGAGGGAGATTTATGTCCAAAATGAAAAAAGTGTTTATTATTATTTCTTTAATCACAATTTTCACAACAGCATGTGGGGATAATAATAACGTCTCCGAAGAAAATCAAACAAGTACCGCCGTAGATAAAAATTCCCCAGCATATGAGATTTATCAACAAAACGGTTGTATTTCATGTCATGGAACTGATTTGGAAGGAAAAATGGGATCGCTCACTAATTTGCAAGACGTTGGAGCTCGTTTAAACGAAGATGAGATCAAAAATACATTATTGAATGGGAAAACAGGAACGGTCATGCCTGCATATGGCGAAAGTTTATCAGAAGAAGACATAGACACTTTAACCAGTTGGTTATCCGAAAACCAGTAGCATGAATTGAATGAAATTAGATTAGCTTTCAAACAAGTTACTATTCATGGTTCCACTTACACAAAACAAAAATCATTACATTGTTAAAACCACCCAAATAAATATGGATGGTTTTTTTGTATATACATTCTCTTTTAAATTTCAATTACAGCAAAAGCTGCTGCCATTGTATCACTATGTGTTATGCTGATATGTAATTTCACCTCAGATTTAATCCCCAATTTATTGACAATATCTGAAGAAATATTACACACAGGTTTTCCTAATGAGTTAGGGACAATGTTGATATCTTGAAAACCAATGTGTTTTCCGATTCCACAGCCCAAAGCTTTGACAATAGCTTCCTTAGCTGCAAATCTACCTGCTAAAAATTCTACCCTATTTTTTCCGCGTTCCAAATAAATGTTTTTTTCTTGCGTCGTTAATATACGATTAACAAATCTATCTCCATGATTTTTGCTTATAATCTTTTTCACTCTAGATATTTCAATTAGATCATTCCCAATGCCGTATATCATAATGACCTAAATACCTGGAATCAAGTTTCTTTTATGTTCAGTGTTTGAATATAATTGTTCTAACTTTTCTCTAACTTTTAGCTCCACTTCTTTACCTTCAAGAAAGTCACTATTTTGTTCATATGTAATACCTAATTCTGTTTCATCAGTCTGTCCCGCCCATAAACCAGCTGTTGGTGCTTTTTCAATCACAATTTTAGGTACACCTAGCTTTCCAGCCAACATTCTTACTTGTCTTTTAGATAATGTACTAAGAGGTGTTATATCTACTGCGCCATCTCCATATTTCGTGAAGAATCCTGTAAGCGCCTCAGAAGCGTGATCCGTTCCTACAACAAGTAAATTTCTTTCAAAAGCTAAAGCATATTGCATGACCATGCGAGTTCTTGCTTTTACATTCCCTTTTCCTTTAATACTTATATGTCTGGAATCTCCAAGATTTTTTAATGCATATTCTACTTCTAGCGCAATTTCATCTACAGCTTCTTGAATATTAGTTTCGGTAACAGATTTTAATTGAAAAGCTTTAGCAACTGCATAACTATCTTCGATATCTTCTTGTTTAGCGTAGGGTTGAAAAACACCTAAGGTTTCATAAGGTTTCCCTGTCTCTTCAGCCAACTCATCTGTAGCCATTTTACATAATCCAGTAGTAACAGCACTATCTACTCCACCACTAATCGCAATCAATAGACCTGTTGTATTTGATTGCACAATGTATTCTTTTAAAAAGTTCACTCTTTTGCGGATTTCTTCATCCACATCAATTTCAGGTTTCACACCTAACGCAGCAATGATTTCTCTTTGTGTACTCATATCCATCACCTCAAATAAATTCTATAACATCATCTATATATGCTTATTTTACCATGAAGAAAGAATAAACACGATTTTTATGTACAAAATACACTATAATGAAACTTTCTTCTAGTGATGGTATTCAACTTCACCAATTACAGTCCGCCAACTCTCTAAAAGAAGATGTTGATACGGCATAAAAATCGTGAATCTTGGTATTTAAATAAATTATTGATTTGCCATTTTTTGTACTTAAAAAGGGATATCCAATAGTCTATAAATGACTTAGTGGATATCCCTTTTAGTTTAAATCCTATTGCTAAAAAGGAAATGTGTAATATTCAAGTTTTTTATTCGCAATATTTATCAAAAGCATCCGTTAAGTTCTTAGCAATTTGCTCAGCTGAGTGATCTTCAATTTCATGTCTTTCAATAAAATGAACTAATTTCCCGTCCTTCATCAACGCAATAGAAGGTGATGATGGAGGATAAGGCGCAAAATATTCACGCGCTTTTGCTGTAGCTTCTTTATCCTGTCCTGCAAAGACAGTAAACAAATGGTTTGGAATTTTCTCATGATTTAATGCAAGTGCCACTCCAGGTCGACAAAGTCCTGCTGCACAACCACACACTGAATTTACAACAACTAGTGAGGTTCCTTCTTTGTATTCTTCAAAATTCCCTTCCACTTCTTCAGCCGTTCTAAGCTCCTTTACACCTATTCTAGTTAGCTCGTCACGCATTGGCTGTATAACATCATTCATATACATATCAAAAGACATAGACATGTGCTTTCACTCCTCGAAAAATAGTTTTCAAATTTAAACGTTTCTTTAGTTTATTATACATAGAGATGAGGAATGAAAGCAATGGTTGCAGTTCTATTCAAAAAGGAGCAGGCAGCTATGAGCCCCAGAGCTTAAATAAAATGGGGCGATGTTCTCATCATGAATTTGTTGTAGGTGTGAATGCAATGCCCACTATTCTCTTCCAGATAAATCTTTGTTCTCTTTTTTACGAATCGGAGCTTGGAATGAGACATCTTTATCTGGATGCGTAAACTTTCCCCTTTCAGGTTCAATCCCTCTTTCAAAATAGTCTTTATTTTCTTCCGTTTGAAACCCGATATCTTTGTATGGATGCACCCATTCATCCCCTGCCATAATCGCAGGATCAGTTTCATCGGTCCACTTAGTTAAAGGAGAGTTTGGAGACTCATATTCATGATCGCCAATCGTTACGCCATGTTCATTAACAAAAGCTTCCTTTGGTCCTCTCCCTTTTTTGAATTGAGGTAGAAAGTTGATTTCGTAGGGATCTAGATCAAATGGTTTATTTTGATCGTTCTGTTGTTCAGTTTTCTTTTTTTTACCCATGATTTCTATCTCCTAATTTATGTTGCAGGCTGATTAGGACCTTCCAACTTCTTATCTATATTCTTCAAATCTTCTGTTGCATTTTCATTTTGCTGCTTCATTTGATTTTGTTGTTCCTGTTTTTGTTGTTCTTTTGAATCTTGATTAGAGTTTGTATTCATTATTGTTTTTTCTCCTTTCTATCCTTTGAACATTTTTTAACTATGATTATTATGTGTAGGTTTTGAAAAATGATTCAAATGCATCCATTAACAGTTCTTTTAGATTGAATAAAATTGCAATCACTTGAATTTTTACTTCTGTTTTTCTAGAATGTAGATGAGGTACTACACGGTAGTACAAAACATTAGGAGGAATTATCAATGAAATATATAGCAAGCAATAACAGATATACTGAAATGAAATATAATTATTGTGGTCGTTCTGGACTTAAGCTTCCCGTTATTTCTTTAGGATTATGGCATAACTTTGGTGGAGTTGATACATATGAAAACGCTAAATCTATGTTACTCAGCGCTTTTGATCTAGGAATTACTCATTTTGATCTCGCTAATAATTATGGTCCCCCTCCAGGATCAGCAGAAGAAACACTTGGTCAAGTGTTGAAAGCTGACTTATCCAATTATCGTGATGAGCTTATTATTTCTACAAAAGCTGGGTATGGAATGTGGGAAGGACCTTATGGAGAATGGGGTTCTAAAAAATATCTAATCAGCAGTTTAGACCAAAGCTTAAAAAGATTGGGATTAGATTATGTAGATATTTACTACAGTCACAGATTTGATCCAGATACTCCTTTAGAAGAAACAATGGGTGCTCTTGATCAAGTAGTTAGACAAGGAAAGGCACTTTATGTCGGCATTTCAAACTATGGTGCAGAAGAAACTAAAGAAGCTATTCGCATTCTAAATGAGTTAGGAACACCTTTATTAATCCATCAACCAAATTACTCTATGTTTAACCGTTGGATTGAGGATGGGTTGCAAGATGTACTTGATGAAGGTGGAGTTGGTTCCATCGCTTTTGGCCCTCTTGCACAAGGTATGCTAACAAACCGATATCTTGGAGGTATTCCTTCTGATTCCAGAGCGGCAAAAGAAGAAAGCATCTTCTTAAATAAAGGAGACGTAACCGAAGAGAAAATCAACAAAGTACAACAATTAAATGAAATTGCTTCAAATCGTGGACAAAGTCTTGCACAAATGTCATTAGCATGGGTATTGCGTGGAGGACGTGTTACAACTGCACTCATTGGAGCTAGCAAAGTAAGTCAGATTGAAGAAAACGTAAAAACGATAAATAATCTTGAATTTAGCCATGAAGAACTAGAGAAGATTGAGAATATTTTAAAAGGATAACATTTTCTTTTTTCTTTATAGATGGAGTATTCTGTTATAAACAAATGTTTTAGTGTATAATATGAATATAAGAAAAAGACCACAGATACGTAGAATATCTGCGGTCTAAGTACAATAGATTGCCCAATAGGGCGGTCAGCTCATAATAATTTTGTTGTAAACCGTCTAGTTGCTTGGGGGCAAAGACGGTTTACTTTCGTTTATGAAAGGACAGTACTGCAACAATTAGCAGACCAAAAGATATCATAAGAGATATTCCTTCAAATACTGTCATAGACATCACCCCCTCTCTAAATAATTAGGGAAGTGAGCCTAACCGCCTTTTCATCGAGCCAGTCTATAGCACTTATGATTATTATAACAATAATAAGTTAAATTTTGTTAATTATATTAAATTGCAAAAGGGTAAGGGGTTTGAACAATGTCTTATGATGTAATCGTAATTGGCGGAGGTCCTGCTGGATTAATGGCTAGTATTTCAGCTTGCGAAAACGGAGCCAAGGTGTTACTTGTCGATAAAGGCAATAAATTAGGAAGGAAACTGGCTATTTCTGGAGGCGGTAGGTGCAATGTGACTAACGCTTATGAAGTAGATCAGATTATAAAAAACATTCCTGGGAATGGACGTTTTTTACATAGTGCATTTTCCAATTTTAATAATCAAGATATCATTCATTTTTTTGAAAATTTAGGGATTCAGTTAAAAGAAGAAGATCGAGGCAGGATGTTTCCAGTTTCAGACAAAGCAATGACCGTTGTTCGTACTCTAATTCATGCTGCGGTGAAATTAGGTGTACATATGAAAACCAATTCTCCAGTAAAACGGGTCATTTATGGGGATCAACACACGCAAGGAATTGAATTGCTATCTGGTGAAAAGATAAAAGGCAGTTCAGTTATTATTGCTTCTGGAGGAAAGTCAGTTCCACATACAGGTTCTACTGGAGATGGTTACGCTTGGGCTGAAGATGCTGGTCATACGATTACTGAGCTTTATCCTACAGAGGTTCCTATTACCTCAAACGAGCCCTTCATTCAAAAGAAAGAGCTGCAGGGTTTATCTTTACGAAATATTGAGCTCACCTTATGGAATCCCAAAAATAAAAAAGTAATCACTCACGAAGGAGACATGATTTTTACCCATTTTGGTATTTCTGGGCCAGTAGCTTTGAGATGTAGTCAATTTGTCATTAAAACAATGAAAAAGTTTGAGATAGCTCAAGTACAGATGTCGATTGATTTATTCCCTGAGCAATCTGAAGATCAACTTCTAAAGCAAGTCAAAAACTTAGGTGAAAACGAGCCAAAAAAACAAATTAAAAACTTATTAAAAAAATGGCTGCCTGAACGATTAATCCCCATATTATTGGCAAAAGTTGATTTAAAAGAAGATATGATTTTTAACAATGTTGCAAACTCCAAATGGTTAGAACTAATATCCATCCTAAAGAAATTTAGCTTTTATGTAAAAGGAACTCGTTCCATCGAGGAAGCTTTTGTTACTGGTGGAGGAGTAAATCTAAAGGAAGTAAACCCTAAAACGATGGAGTCCAAAATAATGAATGGTCTGTTTTTCTGTGGTGAAATATTGGATATTCACGGATACACTGGTGGATACAACATTACTGCCGCGTTTGTAACTGGACATACTGCTGGAAAACATGCAGCCGTAATACATTGAGAATCGTTTTCTAACATAATCCAAAAAGTATTAAAAAAAAAATAGCCACCTCTCTTAGATGGCTATTTTTTTAATACTTATATATGAACATCGTCCGCGGATAAATAATTGGTCTCCTCAAAGTCTGTAGTTTGTTCTTTTAATTCATCCTTATTATTACTTAAATATTCCTCTGTTAAATCTTCAACAACAGTATGAGCTGGTATAGAGATCTGATCCTTTTCAATCCCATAAGCAGCATTAACGTAACGGCTTTCGTCTGCAGCCGCTTCTTCTACCATGGTTCCTCCATGCGCTTGAATGATTTCCAATGCAGATGTGAGATCATTTTTTTCAATATGAATGTGTAATGTTGGTTTACTGAACTCATCATGATAAAACACCTCATAACCTAGCTCTTCTAACGTATCTAAAGCCAAAAATGCGGATCTTTTATCCTCAAATTCAAAAATAATCGGTTTTTTATCCATCGGTTCATTCCTTTAAGTTTTTTATATAGCTTATCCCCCAAAAATGTGTTCTATACAAATACAACTAAACGAATGTTGAATTTCCAGTAGATAAGGCTTTCATCCAGTCACAACTAATTTCTTTGAATACAATAAGTAGAACTACTTTACATTTGGAGGTGAATTTATGGGGGTTTTTGATAAAACAATTTGTGATTGCTGTGTTTGCCCTATGCAATGTGTGATGCAACAATTAGTGAATCGAGGCCCAGTAGTCATTTGTACTCCAGTTAGTCAAGAAAGAACTTAATTTAATCAATTCTGTTGATAATATTATTGCGGATACCCTTGATGGTGCAATAAATGTATTTATTCCCGTATGTAATGTCACAGCACTTTCAAGTAATGCATTAGACAGCGGTACTACTCTAAAACCAGTGCAAAAGGATATCAAAAGTGAGTGCAGTTGTTGTGAAAATCCAATTACGAATGAATTAATGAAATTTGGTGTTAACACTGAGGTTAGAATTGAATTTATAACAGAATCTCCAAATGGAGAAGAATTCAATATTCCAGTTAGTGGGAAGATCGTCTCAATTGGTGAAGGAATCGTTATATTAAATAATGTTTTAGATCGAGAGGGTATAGAAGTTCGAAACCTTGCTATCTCCACATGTCATATTACTAGATTTGAACCCATTAATACAGTATAACCCTTTCCATAGACGTTTGCTGAAATTACTCCAACAAGGGCATTAATCCAATCCAATTCATCCGTTTACGCATAATATAATTTTGAATTTAACCTTAAATAAGGAAGTGAAATTTATGGGCGTTTTTGATAGAACAATTTGTGATTGTTGTGTCTGTCCGATGCAATGCGTGATGCAACAATTGGTAGTTAATCAGCCGGATGTAACTATTTCTACACCGGTAAGTCAAGTAGTGGCGACAATCAATTCTGTAGAGAATTTCATAGCGGATACTTCTGTTGGTTTTTTTGCTGTCTGTAATGTTACTTCAGTTTCAAGTGATGTATTAGGAGGCAGTACCACTTTAAAACCTCTGAAAAAGGATGTCAAAGGAGAATGTAAATGTTGTGAAGACCCAGCTACTAACGAGTTAGTTTCACTCGGTATGGGTGCTCTTGTTGAGATTGAATTTGTAACACAAGTCCCAGGTGATGAGTTTGACATTCCACTAATAGGAAACATTGCAAACATTGGAGAAGGTATTGTTATTTTAGAAAATGTCACTGATGGTAATGGTTTCACCCTAAATACTGCCATTTCCACTTGTCAAATCACAAGAATTGATACAGCACAGGCATAATTTTTTTTACATGATCAAGTCCCCCATTTAAATTTTAAATTGGGGGACTTGATCATGTAAATTTTAAACTGGGGGACTTATTGTCATTGTTTGCTTCATTTATAAATATCATGATTTCAAGTACTCCAACATAAAATTAGTAATACGAGATATGTCGTTCAATACCTATCCTATTCACCTAATAAAGGAGGTTATTTTGTGCAGCAACCACATTCAAAAGATGTAGAAGATAATAAAATTTGGGCTGTATTAGCTTATTTTTTATTTTTCATTCCGTTAGTAACCGCTAGAGAATCAAAGTTTGCAATGTATCATGCAAACCAAGGACTTATTTTATTGATTTTTGCAGTTGCCATCAACGTGATTGGGGCTGTTATTCCTGTTTTGGGATGGCTGCTTATTATTCCATTTGGTAATTTGGCCATTATGGTTTATCTAATTATCGGCATTATTCAATCAGCCTCAGGAAAAATAAAACCCCTACCTCTAATCGGAAATTTTGAAATCATAAAATAACCTTAAAAAAGGTTACTGCAAACAGTAGATTCTTTCGTATCTACTGTTTTTTATACTTTAAAATCTACTAATTCTCCTATTTTTATTCATAGATTAGGTTTATGAATAATAGTTTTGGATAAACTAATTACTAGTAAACAAAATAATCTCAAATACAGGTGATCTTATGGTATCCATATTTAAAAATAAAACGATATTAAGTTTATTCATTTTCATAGCATTGTTATTTAGCAGTTTATCTTATTACATATATGCCAGTGCTGAAGATGATTTCTCTCAATTCGTATCACTTTCGGGAGATGTTTTCCCAGAAAATTATCAATTTATCCTGAAGCACAGTGGTTTATATAAAAGTTATGAAGAGCAAGGAAGTTTTGAGCAATTAGGAGATTCACTAATGTCCGAGTTTCATATGCCCCAAAGTGAAAGTTTAATAGATTCTGGCCATCTTGTATATCAATCAGAGGTTGAATTAGATAGTGGAACAAATTTAGTTGTAAGGTTAGCTGGGATCGAAAATGAAAAAATAACTTATTTAACACTCATATTGGAAAGTGATCAACATAGTTTAGGATCTTTATCTACAGATAAAACACAAATTGAGACTGTTTTAGAAATATTAAATATACAAACGAATTGGAACACAATGCTCCAGGGAAAATACTCAAACCATAGTGATGATGATTTTAATGATTTATGGAAAAGCCTGAACAATAAGTTACAATTAAATGAAATTGAAACTTATACAGATGAACGAACTGTCAGTACTTCTTTTTATTCATCTAAATTAAACTCAGAAATATTGAGTGGTTCTAATCGGATGAATCTTCAAGTAGCGCTTCACCAAAATTCAATCAATGATGAATGGCAGTTAACAATAGGATCTCCTATCATTACAATCGAATACTAATATTTACCCACAAAAGTGATGGGAATTCAATGATGGAGTCTCCTATTACTTTTGCGGGGGCCGGAGCATATAAACCCAAAAAGTATAAACCTAAAGTGATGTTTAGCTGCTATGAGTCCCAGTTCTTGGATGAACTGGTGTCGACGTTCACCACATGGATGTGGTGTGCATTTAGTCGACCTAATACTTTTCGGGGACCCCGGAACAAATACTAAACCAAAAAAGTGATGGTTAACTACTTATGAATCCCAGTTCTTGGATGCACTGGTGCCATACCAATGTTCAATGCATATAGTATAAAGTTATTGCTAATAATCAATAAGGTCTCATGAGTATTCTACTCAAGAGACCTTATTTTTCTATTCACCTATTTTTTTCAATTAAATATTTTGATTAACCCTCAAATGTATTATAAGAAGCAATTTGTGATACAGGGAACCTTGGAGTTTCATGAGCAGGTTTCGCCTGTTTTCCGATCGTTAACAACATGACTGGGATATAACGCGCCGGAATATTAAATTCGGATACAATCTTTTCACGATCAAAACCACCCATTGGGCAAGTATCATATCCTTTTGCTTTAGCCACTAACATCAACTGCATTGCTGCCAATGAAGGATTCAATACCGCTTCACTAAATGCTGCTTGCTGATTTTGGTAAGCACCATTGATTTGACCCATCAATGTATCCTTTGCTTCCTGAGTCATAAAACCATGTTTCACTGCCTCACCATAAACTGCTTCCCCATTTTTATTCGCTTCAAGATCTCCAAGAACTACAATTGTAGCTGCAGCATCAACCACTTGCTGCTGATTAAAAGCAATTGGCAATAAAGTTTGTTTTAATTGCTCATCATCAATAACAAGAAACTTCCAATGTTGAAGATTCCAAGAAGATGGTGCCTTTGCTGTTTCTTCAAGTATTTCATTCATTTCACTTCTATCGATTTTCACAGATGAATCATATACGCGCACGGATTTGCGGTCATTAATAATTTCATAAATATCTTGTTTCGTGGATAACATTATATTAACTCCTCCTCAATGACTAACTAATTGTAATTTAAAAACTTACAGTTACTAATTATACTCTTTTTGCTTTAAAAATCAAACTTTTCAAATCATTGTTGTCTTAGGACAGCTGCAACTTTTTTTCATACACTATTACTTTCTCCATAAACGCTCAATTCAACTCTGTTATGATCCTGTTAACTTTTAGAAATCCATTTTCCCTGTTAATCACAAGCTTTATTTTTTTCAATTTACTGTACAAAACTCCTCGTGCAGACCTGGATCGTAAACGTATATAAACATGAAGCCATGAAATAATAAATATATACACTTTTTTCAAGCTAAAAACTCTTGCAACTCCATCGTATCTATGTAAAGATCAATATATTAAAATACTACTAGGTTCTACAAAGTTATATAGTAACAATATCATTTTTAATAGGTCTTATAGAGATAGTATGAGGTGAAGTAATGAATAATAAAGCAGTTATTTTAGGATGTAATTATTATATAGGTTTAAGCACTATACGTAATTTAGGTGTCCATGGCATACATACCGTGGCTGTAGACTATTCAGAAAAAGGTGCTTATGGTGCTAAATCAAAATATTGTTCAGAGAGGCTCATTGCCCCCCATTATAAAAAAGAGACTAAAAAATTCATTCGATTTTTAATTAATTATGCACGTGAGCAAAGTGCACCACCTGTTCTTATTCCTTGTCACGATTCCTATGTTGAAATCATTGATGAACATTTAGAAGAGCTTAAAAAATGTTACCTTATCCCTCAAACGGAAACAGGTTTATATACCAAACTTATGAATAAAGAAATACTTCATCAAATCGCACAAGAAAATGGAGTAAAGGTTCCTGAGACTGTTAAAGTTAATGATGAGAACTTAATAGAAAAGGTTGAAAACATCATTAAATTCCCTTGCTTAGTCAAACCTGTTGACTCCCCTACTTTTGTTGCAAAATTTAGAAGAAAGTTATTTAAAGTTCATAATATAGAAGAATTAAAAACTGCATTAGAAAAAGCAAAAAAAGCGAATTTAGAAGTGATTGTTCAAAGAATCATCCCTGGTTTTGACGATCACATGTATACCTATGATGCTTATCTAGATCAGAATTCAAAAGTAACTCACTGGTTAACTTGTCAGAAATATCGACAATATCCAATCAATTTCGGTGCTTCTGTTTACACAGGACAAAAATATGTACCAGAGCTTCATGAAATCGGAGCTACATTTTTTGAAAAAATCGGATATAAAGGTTTTGCTGAGATAGAGTTTAAAAAGGACGCTGAAACAGGTCAGTATTATTTGATTGAAATCAATGTTCGAATTACTAATATAAATCAATTATTATACAAAGTAGGCGTAAATATACCTTACATTACTTACCAAGAATTAACGGGATCACCTGTACCTCCTAAAGCCATTGAAGAGGATACGGATGTACGTTTTTGGTGTGGATACGAAGACCTATATGCGATAAGAGATTATGTAAAAACAAAACAGCTCTCTTTAATGAGCATTATTAAGTCGCTATTGTTCAAACCAAAAGCCTACGCCATTTGGGATTGGAAGGATCCTATACCCGCGTTCTCAAACTCTGGCATGATTGTTTCAAAAGTATTAAAGAGAGTACTAAGAATACCAACAGGTTCTAAGTCAAATAAAACAAAAAAATCAATATAATTAAGTAATAGATATGGAGATGAGATGGCCTTATGTTATTATCCTCAGTACTTCAGGACCTTAAATATGATAAAATTAAGGGAGATACTAATATAGAAATAAGCGCTATTGCATATGACTCTAGAAAAGTAGTAAAAAACGGTTTATTTCTTGCTATTTCTGGGTTTGCAGTGGACGGGCATACCTTTATTGATAAAGCAATTGACAAGGGAGCAACCGTAATTATTGTTGAAGAAGACGTGAAAATCGAAGAAGATATTACGGTCTTAAAAGTAACAAACTCTAGAAATGCACTTGCTAGAATTTCATCCAATTATTATCATCGTCCTACAGAAAAATTAAATGTAGTAGGGATTACAGGGACAAATGGTAAAACTTCTATTTCTTACTTTTTAAAATCTATATTCGAACATGCAGAACGTTCTATAGGTCTGATCGGCACGATTGGAACAGTCATAAACAACAAAGTTGAAAAAAATTTAAATACAACACCAGAATCATTGAATTTACAGCATACTTTCTCTAAAATGATAGAGGCCAGAACAGATCATTGTATTATGGAGGTCTCTTCACACGCTTTAAATCTAGATAGAGTGGCTTACAGTCATTTTAATACTGCCATTTTTACTAATTTATCGCCAGACCATCTAGAGCTGCATCATGATATGGAAGAATATTTTGAAGCAAAAGCCAAACTATTTGAGCTGTCTAAAGATTATAATATTATCAACATAGATGATGATTACGGCAAAAAATTAATCAACAAAGTAGAAAAGTATGAAACAAAATTATTAACCTATGGTTTAGATAAAGATGCTGATATTTTTGCTTCAAATATTAAATATTCAGCAGACGGTACAACTTATAAAGTACACACTCCTTCAGGCAATATGGATATGAAAGTGAATCTTCCTGGTGTCATTTATGTATATAATAGTTTAGCTGCCATCGCTTGTGCCTACTGCAATCAAATTCCTCTAGAGGTAACCAAAGAGGGCATTCAAAAGCTAGAAGGTATTAAAGGTAGGTTTGAAGTTGTATATCAAAAGAACAATTATAAAATTGTGATTGATTTTGCCCATACTGAAGATGCACTAAAAAATGCGATACTTACGTTAAAACAGCATGCAAAAGGAAGAATTATCGTTGTGTTTGGTGTCTATGCAGACCCTGGAGAATCAGGTACAGACAAAAGAAGAGCAATGGGACAAGTTGCTGCAAATTATGCAGATTTCTCTATTGTTACCTCTGATAATCCCAAGGATCAGGATCCTGATTTAATTATTCAAGAAATTACTCAAGCCATCGAAGAATCGGGTGGAACAGACACTTACGATGCTGTGGTTGATCGTAAAGAAGCCATTAAATACGCCATCGACATCAGCGAGCAAGACGATATCATACTTATCGCTGGCAAGGGACATGAAACATCACAAGTTATTGGCACAACAGAAATTCCATTTAATGAAAAAGAAATCGTGCTTGATATCATAAAAAATAAAAATCAAGTTCTTGAAATATAATGAACCCCAAAAGTGAAGTTCACTACTATGAATCCCAGTTCTTGGACGAACTGGTGTCGATGTTCACCACATGGACGTGGTGTGATATTAGTCGACCGATTACTTTTGCGGGGCCCATAGCCAATAAAACTGTTAAATATTAGTTTAAAACAACGAAAGGTGATTACTTTATGTGTGGTTTTGTAGGTTTTGCAGATACCAGTTTATCAGTAGATAAAACAAAAACAATTCAAGATATGATGGATAGCATCGTTCATAGAGGCCCTGACAGTGGTGGGGTCTTTTCTGATAAAAAGGTCACCTTCGGTTTCCGCCGTCTAATGATCATTGACTTAGTAGAAGAAGGCAACCAACCCATGTACAATGAAGATGAGAGCTGTGTACTTATCTTCAATGGAGAGATTTACAACTATCAAGAATTACGTGAGGACCTAATTAATAAAGGTCATGAATTTATTAGCAAAACAGATAGTGAAGTTATTCTTCATGGATATGAAGAATACGGCGTTGACATTTTACAGAAATTAAGAGGTATGTTCGCATTTTCAATATGGGACTCAAAAAACGAGACCATGTTCCTTGCAAGAGATTTCTTCGGCATCAAACCTTTATACTATACTCAAAATACAACAGACGATTCCTTTTTATTCGGTTCAGAAATCAAATCCTTTTTAAAACATCCAAGCTTTAAAAAAGAGATGAATAAAGATGCTTTGAAACCTTACCTAACCTTTCAATATTCCGTCATGGATGAAACCTTTTTCAAAGGCGTGTATAAGCTAAAGCCAGGTCATTATATGCTCTATAAAAAAGGAAATATTGAAATCAAACCGTATTGGGATGCTGATTTTTCTGAAAAGGATAATAGTATGGACTATTACGTTCAGCAAATTAAAGATACTTTAAAAGAATCTGTAAAATATCATAAAATTAGTGATGTAAAAGTAGGATCTTTTTTATCAGGTGGGGTTGACTCAAGTTATATTACTTCCCTATTAAATCCAAATAAAACCTTCTCTGTTGGCTTTCAGGATCATGAAGGAATTTTTAATGAAACAAATCTAGCAAAGGATTTATCAGATATTTTGCATATCGAAAATCATAAAACAATCATTGATGCGGATGAATGCTTTAACATGCTTCCTAAGATTCAATATCATATGGATGAACCTCAATCCAATCCATCCTCAGTCCCGTTATACTTTTTAGCAGAACTAGCAAGTAAACATGTGACTGTTGTATTGTCTGGTGAGGGCGCGGATGAAATATTTGGCGGATATGCTTGGTATCAACCTACACCTGCAATGAGCAAATATGAAAAACTTCCTTTTACTGTTCGCAGACCGATTTCAAAGTTGAGTCAAAAACTTCCTAGAAATCGAATCACTGCATTTTTAGAAAAAGGCGGTCAAAAGGTTGAAGAGAAATTTATTGGTCAAGCCAAAGTATTTGAAGAAGAAGATGCTTTGAGAGTGCTAAAAGAGGACTACAAAAAAAGCCCCTCTATCCAAAAAATTACGAAAGAAGCATATGATAAAGTAAGTGATAAAGATGATCTGACTAAAATGCAATATGTAGATCTAAAGCTGTGGTTACCAGGTGACATTTTATTAAAAGCAGATAAAATGAGCTCTGCACACTCGATTGAGCTTCGTGTCCCTTTTTTAGATAAAGTAGTCATGTCTTTAGCCTCACAGCTTCCTGCTAATCAACGTGTGAGTAAAGAAAATACGAAACATGCCTTAAGAATAGCGGCAAAAGAATCATTACCTGAGGAATGGGCAAATCGACCAAAAGTAGGATTTCCTGTACCTATCCGATACTGGTTAAGAGAAGAAAAATATTATAACATTGTAAAAGAAATGTTTCAGTCTGATATGGCAGAAGAATTTTTTAATACCAATGAGCTTATGAATTTTCTTGATGACCACTATGCGGAAAAGCAAAACTACGCAAGATATATTTGGACGGTATATGTGTTTTTAGTTTGGTACAAAACGTTTTTTATAGATGAACAAATCACCTCAAAAAGCGAAGAAGAACAGTCAAAGGTGGAATTTCCGTAGGTGTGTCTAGGGGGATTAAAACATTTTGATAAAAGTATTAAAACAAATATCAACCATTATATTTTTCCTTGTTTTCATATTAGCCCTTCTTATTATAGCTGAACTAGTTAGAGATCATATATTATTAAATCCCGCCGCTAGTAAAAATACCAGCAAACAAGGAATCATAACCATCATTAATATGGAAGAAGATACTGATCTTCCTATTAATGAGACAGAGTTTCTAGTTATTAACAGCCAGGGAAATGTCGTAGATGTATTAATTACTGACAAAACTGGCAGAGCTGCATCTGAGGCATTTTCAGCAGGTACAAGTTATACAATGAAACAAAGTAAAATCAAATCACCTTATGAATTGAATGAAACCATATTTCATATTGAAATCACAGAAGAAAACCAAGCTATAATCATTAAAAATAAGATGTTTGATTTTGTGAAAAATACGAAACTAACAGAAACTGGACAAAGTGAAATTACTAAACTGTACTTTCCTTTTGAGCCTCTATTACAGAATCCTGAATTGCCTCAGGGATGTGAAATTACTGCATTAACTTCTGTACTTCACTTTTATGGTTATCATGTGAGCAAAACAGAAATGGCAGATCATTACTTACCTAAGGAGCCATTAATTAGAAAAAACAACAAGCTATATAGTGCTAATCCATATAAAGCATATGCTGGTAATCCTAGAGATAAAAATGGAGGTTTATTTTCATATACCCCTCCTATCGTTAAAGCAGCAAATCATTATTTTGACAATGTTGATGGGAATTATAGTGTCGTTGACCTTACTGGAAGCTCTAGAGAAGACATCATAGAGCAATTAAATCAAGGGGTTCCCATCATGGTATGGGTAACCATCGATCTTAATAAACCACAGATGGACTTTTCATGGTATTTCAACGATACAGGTGAATTCTTCTCTGCTCCATCCAATCTGCATGTAATGGTACTACACGGTTACGATCAAAACAACGTGTATGTCATGGACCCGTTAAAAGGAGAAATGACTTATGATGCTAATACATTTTTTGGCAGTTACTATGCACTAGGAAGTCATGCTATGATGATTACTAAAGAAAACGCTAAATAATCTATACTCCACTATATTAAATCATGAAAACAGTGAATCGAAGTAGGGTGAAATTATGGAAGACCAAATCTTAGGTGTAATTGGCGGAATGGGACCAAAAGCAACCTCTGTATTTTTTGATAAAGTAGTAGAATCAACAGAAGCACATAAAGACCAGGATCATATTGATATGGTGATTTTAAACCATGCTTCTATTCCTGATCGTACTCGTGTCATACTAGATAAAAATGAAGAAACATTTTTAAACGCAATTCAGAAAGATATTAATCTTCTTGAGGTTGCTGGTGTTGACAATATTGCCATTCCATGCAATACCTCACATTATTTCTATGATGCACTAGTAAAAATGACAGATATCAACATCATCCATATGGTTGATGAAACAGTAAAACATTTAGTAGAAACCTATGGTGCAGGTACGAAGGTTGGGATTATGGCTACCAACGGAACCATAAGCAGTGGAATCTATGAAAAGAGCTGCAATAAACATAACATAGACTTGTGTGTCCCAGACAAGGAACTTCAAGAGCAGATCATGAATATCATCTATCATGATATTAAAAATGATTTAGATGCAGATACCCATGAAATCGAAGCCATCATTCATGATTTTATTTTTAAGCAGGACTGCAGCTGTGTCATCCTTGCTTGCACTGAATTCTCTGTTATTAAATTGAGTGAGGAAGCTCAAAATCACACCATCGACGCAATGGATGTACTTGTGAGAAAATCGATTGAATTGTCCGGAAAACAGGTAAAGAGTTTGCAGCCAAACAAATCGAATGCTGCGATTATCTAATAAAGAATGAAAAAATAGACGCCCTCCAGCGTCTATTTCACATACTGAAATACAAAATCACATTAATCTTTTTTTAAACCTAAAGACCAAAAATCCCCATATTGAGAAAGCTCTTTAAAAACCTCTCTACTCTGTTCAGGTAGTATCAATAAAAGGCTGTAAGCTGTTTTTAATCTTACAAACTCATCTGAATGATTCATTAATCGAACCATCTCAGTCGTCGAATCTCTCAAACTCAACTCTTTCCTTATCTCATATATTTTTTTCATTTGCTTATTGGATTCTTGTAAATCCCCTTGTTTTATTGCCTCACCAAATTGAATTGAAGTATCTGTAAATTCATTAATAAGCTTTTCTAAAGTCACCATAGTCACCATATAACTACTCCCGATCTTAATTTAATACAAAACTGTTTAATCTTATTCAACTTAAATCCCTACTCTTATATCTGACTTTAATGTACAGAAAGTATTGATAACTAATTCATAAGCATTGTGATTTGTTAAACAAAATCCTACGCGGATGAACTCCGCATAGGATTCTTTCTTGTTGATAGCTTTTATTCCACTTGATCCTTTAATTCCTTAACGAACTCCTCATGCCTTTCCTCATACTCTGATTCATGTGATACGGATGCTTCTTCAATGTGTCCAAATCCCCAATAAGATGAGTCAACATCAGGGAATGTAGGGGCAATATTCTCCAATGGTCCACGGTAGAGCATATTGTTGATTAACACAACCGTTTCTGTACGAGTGATCGAATTAGACGGTTTAAAAGTACCATCTTCATATCCATTAATCATACCATTTCGATATAAAGCTTCGATGGCTGCTTCTGCCCAATGTGTTTCAATATCCTCAAAATGAGTCTCAATCGGTGCACTTACATTTAGCTTTAAGTATCTAGTCATAACAGATACTAGTTCTGCTCTAGTTATAGCTTGATCTGGGCGGAATTCATTGTTTGTATAACCATTGAATAAACCTTCCTCCGTTACTACATTGATGTATTTATACGCCCAGTGCTCGCTATCCACATCACTATAAAAAGCTTCTTCACTGTTATATTTGCCAATTAATCTTGCCATCATCGCAGCAAGCTCTGCTCTAGTTAATGATTTTTCTGATTTGAACGTACCATCTGGATATCCCATAATATATCTTTCATGTTCATGCGAACCATAACGATTGGATACCACTTTGAGTTTAACTGATGATTTAGCCCATTCAGGATGTACTAATTCTCCAGAGTATATAAAATCAGAAGTTAGCTCCAGCAGTTTTTCCTCAGAATCAATCATCGGCAATTCTATCATCATTTCATAACTAATGATTTCATCCGAAGCTACATTTTCTAAATCCCAAGAAATGATCGTACCTTCTACTATTCCACCATCTGCATCAATCACTTTCACGTCTGAAGGAATTTTCACTTGTAAAGTTCCTTTATTCAACATCTTTTCTGATAGATTTATAAAATCTACTTTTACTGGCGCTTGACTGCCCTCTGGATAGATGCTTTGTTCTAGTGATAAGTTTGTAGCTACGTCCATCTGATTCTCTTCTTCGCCCCCTGTGGAAGGTGACTCTGTTCCTCCGCTGTTACCACCAGGCTTTTTCTCCATTTCTATATCATGACGTACAATGGCTTCTTCCACCGAAATGGTTGGACTTGTGTAAGTATAATAACCATTTTTAGTTGCAATTAAATAATAATCTGTATAGGAATAAACCATATAAGCATAATTTCCGTAGCTATCACTATATTGTGGGTTATGGTTATCATTCGGTGCAAAATCTACTAGTTCAGGAAGTTCCACTCTCGTACCTGGTGTTATTCCGTTATCCCTATTTCTTTGAGTATCTGCATAAAACAGAATAACTTTTGCTCCCTCAATGATTTCTCCCGTCTTTTGATCTGTAATCACACCATAAGGATCAATCAATTCTTCAACAATGTTTAACTGGCCATCATCAGTCACTTTGACTTTAGGCAGAGTACCATCTTCACGCTCATTAATAATGATCTCTTCCCCATCATCATGCACATACCGTACTTCTAATGTATACTCACCCAGTTTAATATCCTCTGCGTTAAAAATACCATTGTTATCCACTGTATGCCCTATAGGTTGACCCTCATTATCCAATAAATATTGGTCATCTGAATCTTTTAAATAAACCTTCATATTATGATCAACAGGAGGGGTTAATTCAGAATCACCACTAGACTCCTTACTTGCAATCAATCCAGTAATCGTCTTCGTAGAATCAAAATCTTCATCACCTTTACCTGTTACTTCACCAACTTCAGCACTTTGATGAAATTCAACTTCCTTTGTTTCATTATCCAGCTCAATTGTTTTAATAATCGTCACATCGTAATCAACATCACCACGTGGAATAGCAATTGAGTACTTACCTTCTGAGTCAGTGATTGCCTTTTCAGAGAAATCAATATTTCCATCACCATCAAAGTCTTTTGTAATGATGACTGTTGCTCCCTCAATAGGATCTGGCTTTCCGTCACCATCTAAATCCTCATTTTGAGTAACGATCCCCTTAACAGAACCTGGTAGGAACGTCACAATGATTTGTTCAATCGCAATTAATCCATTGTATTCTGCTTTTGCTTGGACAACTATGCTTTGAGAATTTACCCCTTCAATTTTTTCGGAAGCATAGGTTACAAAAGCTTTTCCTTGCTCATTTGTTTGTGATACTGCAGTTAAAAGATCAGTCGAATTCTCAAATGAACCTCTTGGCGCTGTAAATTCAACATCTACCCCAGGAATGACATTTCCATCCTTATCCTTCAATAAGGCATTTAATTGAGATGTAGATTTACCATCACCTACGATAGCACTTGGATCTGCAAATAATTCTAAACTAAATTCTACTAGTTCAAAGTCTTTCTTAATCGTAGTATCTTCTATATTTTCAGGAATGGCATAAATAGAACTCCTTTTAACTGCATACCCAGATTTTTGAATAACAATTAAATAAGTATTTGTTTTAATGTTTTCAAAGGTGTATTTTCCATCTGCTTTTGTAAATACTTCACCTATTTGAATAGATCCCGTTGAATCAAATAATGTAACCTTGGCACCTTCAATAATTTCCTTTGTCTCTTGATCAGTGATTGTTCCTTCCAAATTAATGTTTGTTCTTACATGAAATTTGTTATCTTCGCCTATACGGATTTGATCTTCAGTTTGCACCTCATTATTACTTGCATCATAAGCAATAAACGTTACTTCGTATTCATCTTGTAAAATATGATCTGGCAAGTAATATTCGATGTTAGTCCAAACTTTTTCATTATCTAAATCGGCTGTATCTTCATTAGATAGTGTCAATTCTACTTGTTCTATAATTTCAAGATCATTGCTTTTATAAGAATAGGTTGCAATAACTTTATCAGCATCTAGTGAACTTACTGCTGATATTTTTAGCGGGTTTCCTCGTAAGAGGATTATAGGAGTTTCATCTCCTTGTTCTCGATTTCCTACCCAACCGTCAAGATATGGTTTCACTAGAATTTCAACTATTGCTGCTTCACTTGTTTTTGCTTCTGCACTTCCATCTCCCAAGTCTGTGACCGTAAAGGTAAAACTATCTTCTCCGTTATATCCTTTTGTTGGGGTATACGTCACTTTCGAGCCTTCCACTACTAATGTTCCGTTTTGAATACTGTCTTCATCTACACTAAAGATTAAGTCAGATGTCTCAGCGTCGCTACCCGTTAAGATAATCTCTACGGATTCTCCTTCATTCGTTTCCACAGTTTGATTATTTGCTGCTGGTTTCGAATTCACTGGATTCACTGTGATCGTTACA
>NZ_JAVAMP010000051.1 GCF_030730905.1 Chengkuizengella axinellae
CTTTAATTCTTCGACAGATAAAACAACTGTTTTACCATCTTCTTGAAGTTCTGCACCATTTACATCTTTATAATCTGAAAGATCATAGTTTCCTTCATCTTCTGCTGTTTCTTCGTCTAATGACTTATTAAATACAAGGATTACTTCGATAAGATTCTCTGCATATATTGATTCAATAGAAAATTCTATTAATGATTGTTCAAATTCTTCCACTTTCAATTCTGCAGCATAAGCTGTATCTATTAAAAATTTACGATCAGCATCAATTGTGTAATCTTCTTGTTTATCAATTAAACCCCAGTTTATTGCCGCCTCAACATATGGCTGTGCCCAAACACTAATATTTCCATTATCCGTTTCAGCGTCTTTTATCTCAAGTCCTGTTTTGTAAGAGTAACCAACTGCTAGCATTTTTGCAAACTGTTCATATGTTACTCTTTCATCAGGTGCAAAGGTACCATCACCCATTCCATTTATAATGCCAACACTAACAGCTGACTCTATGTATTCATAAGACCATCTACTTTGTTCAACATCTGAAAATGTTGGACTGTTTGTTTCATTTGTTAAATCCAATTCAAATACTAATGCTATAATTTTTGCTGCTTGTTCGCGAGTCATTTCATCTTCAAGGTGTGGTAACCCATCTTCATATCCATTTACTAGCTTCTTTTCTTTTAATATTTCAAACTTTTCCTCTGTTGTAATTTCACTTGAAAACACTACAGATGTGAACATTGAAATTATTAATATTATTGACATTATAAATGAAACTTTATTTTTCATAAACAAAAATACCCCTCATCTAATTATTCAACATATTCTTAAGTAAAAAGACCCCATGTAAACATGAGGTCTTTCACTAAAAATTATAACTAAAAGATAATTCAATAATTATTTAGCAACTTCAGAAGTAGTTAATGCATACTCTCCATCTACTTCATCAAGAGTTACTCCTTCTTCAGTTGACTCAACTTTATCCCCTTCAATGGAAACAACTAGGTTAGTATCCACATCAGATTCTTCTTCTTCAGAATCTAATTCTCCAAGTAATACTACAATCCAGTTTCCATCA
>NZ_JAVAMP010000052.1 GCF_030730905.1 Chengkuizengella axinellae
TATTTCACTCTCGGTCTAAATAAACGATTGTTTTGATTCTGTTCATCCACATGTGCACTGATCCCTACGATACGTGAGGATAAAAAGATCGGTGTATACAAATCGATCGGGATATCCAGTAAATAAAACACCGGTGCAGCATAGTAATCCAGATTCGGATACAGTCCTTTTTCCCTCTTCATCACTTCTTCACCAATGACACACATGTCATATAATTCTCGGTTTCCTTTTTCTTCAACGAGTTTTAATAAGGCTTCCTTCATTAATAACGCACGTGGGTCCATTTTCCTCATATATACACGATGCCCGAATCCCATAATTCGTTCTTTATTGGCTAGCTTTTCGAGGATCATCGGTTCGATTTTTTCTTTCGTTTCTGCCTTCAGCAGCATGTTCATCACTGCTTCATTTGCTCCACCATGTAACGTTCCTTTTAGAGAAGCCACAGCACCAGTTAAAGCTCCATAAATATCTGCTTGTGTGGAAGTGATCACTCTAGCAGCAAACGTAGAATTTGGCATTTCATGTTCACTGTACACCATCAATAGCTGATCAAAAGCTTGAATCTCACTTTCTGTTGGTGTTTTTCCAGTGATCATATACAAAAAATTGGCACTATACGATAAGTCTTGTCTTGGTTCGATAAAAGGCTGGTTCATTTTAGCATGATAGCTGTTTGCCACGATATTCGGGACTTTTGCCAACAATCGAATGGCTTTCTCTCGAGTGGAAGTCTGTGTGCGGTTTTCAAGATCCTCTTCATACCCCGCTAAAGCGGAGATGCCTGTACGTAGTGCATCCATCGAATGCATTCCTTTTGGAAGAAGTTTAAAGATAGAGGAGAGACTTTCTGGGAGTCCATATTCTTCTTTCAGCTTCTCTTCTATTTCCTTCTGCTGTGCATCATCTGGTAGATAACCATCTAATAATAGAGAAATAAGATCGACATACTTCACATTTTTGGCAAGTTCAATTAGATCATAACCACGAATGACAATCTCCTCATTTTCCACATCTAAATAGGAGATATGGGTTTCGCTTGCTATGACCCCCTCTAAACCGGGTACA
>NZ_JAVAMP010000053.1 GCF_030730905.1 Chengkuizengella axinellae
ATTTATGGAGGGGTATTATGTGGGATGTTATTACCAAAATATTATTGGAATTTTTATCACTTAGTAAAAACTTATTAGTGTTATTTATCGGTATTACCTTTTTTATTAATTTTATTCAAGCTTACGTTCCATTTGAAAGGTTAGAAAAGTGGATGTCTGGTAAAAATGTTTTTTTGGGTAATCTTTCAGGTGCAGTACTTGGATTTATCACACCATTTTGCTCTTGCTCTACGGTTCCTTTATTAATCACCATGATCAATAGAAATGTACCCTTTCAAACGGTGATGACGTTTTTATTTACATCTCCGCTCTTAGATCCTTGGATCTTAGCACTGATGGCCTATGTATATGGTTTAAAAGTGACTGTCATATATACGATTGCTACTTTTATTTTTTCCATGCTTATCGGTTGGTTTCTAGATAAACGAAACTTTAGGCAATATGTAAAAGAAGTGATGGTGAAGGGGAATCTAGCAGAATTAGATGAAGCTCGAAGAAAAAGTATTGTTTATAATTTGAAAGTTTCAACTAAAGAAACATTAGGGCTCATTCGCTCGGTTCTAGCTTATATATTAATCGGTGCTTTTATAGGAGCCATCATCAAAGAAGCTGTTCCTACCGACTTTCTTGCTTTCATCTCAGATCAAAATCAATGGTGGGTTGTCCCTCTTGCCGCTATTATCGGTGTTCCACTCTATGTTCGACTATCTACGATGATGCCGATAGCTCAAGCCTTGTTAATCAAAGGGTTTCCAATAGCACCAACCATGGCTTTATTAATCGGTGGTGCAGGGGCGAGTCTACCTGAAATCATTATGTTAAAAAGCATCTTTCACAAGAAACTCATCGGTGCATTTATTACATCCGTGTTTACGATGGCTACATTTTCAGGTTATTTATTCTTAGTTTTAAACTATTAATCAAAGGAGGTTGAATCACATGGGATTACTATCCATTTTAAAAGGAAATAAGAAAAAGAAGGATTGCTGTAACATTGAAATTGTAGAAGTAAAAAAAGAGGACGCAACGAATTGCTGCTCAAAAGAGATTGAAAAAAA
>NZ_JAVAMP010000054.1 GCF_030730905.1 Chengkuizengella axinellae
GGGTGATAACCATTCCTAAAACAGAAGAAACAATTCGGTTGGAAAGACAAATTTATTCAGCAACTCAAAAAATGGGTGTGTTTGGGTGTTTTGAAGTAACTATCGGTTGGTATGGTAAAGAACGAGTTGATTATATCACCTATGACACAAAAAACATTTGGCGGTGTTATGAAATTAAAGTGTCTGTTTCAGACTTCCGTAGCAAGGCGCACAATACATTTTGTGGTCATTATAATTACTATGTCATGACAAGAGATTTGTTTGAAAAAGTGAAAGATGAAATACCTTCACATATAGGTGTTTACGTTGATGGTACATCAGTTAAGAGAGCTAAAAAACAAGAATTGACCGTTGATATAGAGATTTTAAAAAACTCATTAATCCGTTCACTATCTAGGGAAACAGAGAAGATACACAAAAGTGAAAATCCAAATTTCGTAGATATGATGAATAGACGATTGAACAAAGAGACTAGAGAAAAAGAGAAGTATAGAAACCAGTATTGGGATCTGTTAACGGAGGTTCATGAAAAGTATGGTGCTAATTGGAAAAGTGGTTGATTGGAAGGAGTGAAAGAGGTTGTGTGAGTGGAATGGTGGTTGTTTCTGTCATTGGACAGAAGAAATGAATAATGACTTTTTAGATGTGAAGTATGAAGAATATGTAGCTGAAACGGAAAATCCTATGTCATTCGATGAATGGTTTGATTCTTGGTATAAATCTTAAATTGAAGGAGTTGAAAAAGGATGAAGAAAAGACAACGAATGAAAGT
>NZ_JAVAMP010000055.1 GCF_030730905.1 Chengkuizengella axinellae
TGTAAATTGGACCCCTTGATCACTATGAAGAATCAGTTCTCCTTTAGGATGATGTTTATTTAAAGCTTCTTGTAGTGTTTCGATGGCTAAATCTGCGGTAACATAAGGTGCTGTTTTAGTCGCTACAATACTTCGATCCTTTAAATCAAGAATGGAGCAGTTATATCGTAATGATCCATTAGATAGATGGATATATGTAAAATCTGTACACCATTTTTCATTTTTATCCGTTGCAGTAAACTTTCTATTTATGAGATTAGGAAATACTTGATGGGGTTTTCCCTTGATGTAAGTAGGCTTTTTCTTGAAAACAATAGAGCGAATATTCAATTCTTTCATATATTTATGTACAGTAAGTAAGCTGTAGAAATAACCCTGATTCTCTAGGTAAGTCTTCATCATTCGATATCCGGGTTTGCCCTCATAACGATGATACAAATCATGTATACAGTCTAGAACAGCTTGTTTACGTTGAAGCTTTTTTCTTTTTCTTTGCTTTAAGAAATTGTAATATGCATTAGGAGATAACTGAAATCGTTGCAATAACCATCTTACACCAAATTCAGAGTCATACTTTTGGATAAACTCATATATTAATTGTCGCTTTCCTTCGCAAAGAATGCTGCCGCCTTTTTTAAGAATCGATTTTCTTTCTCTAATTCTTCATTTTTCTTGCGTAGTTCAGCAAGTTGATCGAAGAC
>NZ_JAVAMP010000056.1 GCF_030730905.1 Chengkuizengella axinellae
TCACTAGAATAAAAAATAAATCTAAATTCATTCTCATTAGTAGATGAGGTGAATGTAATACTTATTTGTGTCCATTCAATGGGCAATTGCCCGTCAAACATTACATTATCAATATTAGCATTTATCTCTTTTGCTCTTAATCTCCCAGTAGTCCCTTGCAAGCTCCTGATTTCCGCACTTGCCGTATACGTTGTTAAAGGTTCTATTTCTACAACATCTTGATACCACCCTGAACTAGATTCTGCGGTTTCTGTAACAACTTTAATTACGCCTTTCTCTGGTAAGGTTACTGTTACATTTTCAGTTTTATTCTCAGCAAAACCATCCAAATCCACAGGATAAGCTTGATTAGCAGTCAGCAAATTCTCACTCAACACTGGGAACGCTTCTTCAGGTATTAATACATCATAACCTAACTCACTTACATCAATTTGTATTTCTAACTCAACGTAATCTGTATAGATAGTAGATTCGGTTACTCCATCACTTGGGTCTGCGTAGGCTAGGAAGTGGGCGAAACCGTTACTATCACATTTATAATGCGTTTGTTCTGCACCTATCCCAATAGAAATCAATTCAGTATCATCTAATTCATGATATTTACTGTAACCCCATTCTTCATTGTCTACATTCCATAGAGT
>NZ_JAVAMP010000057.1 GCF_030730905.1 Chengkuizengella axinellae
GCTTTCATTCGTTGTCTTTTCTTCATCCTTTTTCAACTCCTTCAATTTAAGATTTATACCAAGAATCAAACCATTCATCGAATGACATAGGATTTTCCGTTTCAGCTACATATTCTTCATACTTCCAATCTAAAAAGTCATTATTCATTTCTTCTGTCCAGTGACAATAACAACCACTATTCCATTCACACAACCTCTTTCACTCCCTCCGCCTTCTCAAGAGCTTCTAGCAAGCGTAAAGCATCAGTCTCCGTTCCCTTAAACTCTCTAACTCTTTCCTTTAATTCATCATCTATCGGATCCCATAGTATGAATTTTCCTATTTCATAGTTATCTGCATATCCTCCGTTAAAAGCTAAAGCTATTGTGCAAAAGAAGTCTTTATCTGCTACATTGTCTATTTCCTTATCTGTTACACCTACATCATTTAATCGTTTGCGGTTTTCTTCGTTGTTCTCTACTAAGATATAACCGTCAATCAAACATTCCTCATAAACCTCAAAGCTATTTAACACGTCTAATACTGCTTGTTTATCCTCTTTTGTTAACTGTTTCATTGGTT
>NZ_JAVAMP010000058.1 GCF_030730905.1 Chengkuizengella axinellae
GGTAACAATCACAGTCAACCCAGTGAACACGAAGCCAGCAGCAGATAACCAAGCTGTGATAACAAATGAGGGTGAATCCATAGAGATCATCCTTACTGGAAGTGATGATGAAACTGAGTCATCCGATTTGATCTTTAACGTAGATGAAGCAAGTGTACAGAACGGAACGATGACAATAGAAGGCTCGAAAGTTACGTATACTCCAGCAGATGGATATAACGGTCAAGATAGCTTTACATTTACCGTGACAGACACAGGAGATGGAAGTGCAGAAGCCCAAACGAGTGAAACAGCGACGGTAACGATCACGGTCAATCCAGTGAACACGAAGCCATCAGCAGATAGTCAAGCTGTAGAAACAAATGAAGGAGAATCCGTAGAGATTACATTAACAGGTAATGATGAAGAAACTGACTCATCCGTTTTAATCTTTAACGTAGATGAAGATAGTGTTCAGAACGGAACGATCACAGTAGAAGGTTCAAAAGTCATCTATACTCCAAATGATGGATATAACGGAGAAGATAGCTTTAC
>NZ_JAVAMP010000059.1 GCF_030730905.1 Chengkuizengella axinellae
GATAGAAAGGATGGTGACTAAATGACCTTCAAAATGAAATACCCGATTCATAAAAAACACCTCACTAGTGGCACAAAAAGAAGATCCGGAATCAAGATGCCAAGAGTGGGGTTTATTGTTGCTCATGACACAGGGAACGATGGATCTACAGCATTACAAAACATTGCTTATTACGAAAACTCAAACAATGACATGTACGCTTCAGCTCATATTTTTGTAGATGATACAGGGATATATGAGTGTATTCCGTTGTTAACTGATGTACCAGAAAAAGCATGGCATGTGTTATACGAGAAAGCTTTAGATAATCAAAAGTTTGGGGATGATGCAAATGATATAGCTGCAGGAGTGGAACTTTGTTACTCACATCTAAGAGGGGGTATAAATAATGAAGAGTCATATAAACGCTATGTGTGGGTATTAGCTTTTATTTGCAACAAATTTGGACTAGATCCGACTACTAGTATAATAGGACACCATATTTTAGACCCTCAAAGGAAAACAGACCCACAAAACGCCTTATCTAAAATGGG
>NZ_JAVAMP010000006.1 GCF_030730905.1 Chengkuizengella axinellae
AGACATAGCGATTAATGTAAAAGCATCTTCTGTCAAGAGGTATTTAGAGTATTTTTTGCCTCTTTCATTAATGTAATCTGACTCCCCAAAATTGGTGAGTGAAAATTCACTTTCTCCAACCTCATTCAGTTTTTCGATTTGACTTTTAATATCTCTAATTACATGATCATGTCTTTTTCCAAACACTTCTGCTACTGTTAAACTGTCTGTTACTACTCTGTTGTTTTCGATGTATACTAATTGATTCATTCTTTCACCTTCCTTTGTTTGATAGATTGATAGATTTGAGAGTAAAAAAATAATGTTATTATCGCTTTCTATGCTATACTTCCTCCCCTCTTTCAATAAGGATATGAATACATTCCCAAGCTTCTTGGTAAAATTCTTTTAAAATCTTTTCTTCTTCTTCTTTTGTTCTAACTACATAGTCATCACAGAAAATCATTCTGGTGTTCCCTAACATGTAATCTTTCACTACGTTACCCTTAATTTTCACAGTGTCATCACCTCTTATATCATGTGTATGCTGTGACTTTTGTAGGACAACCATACTTTATAACTCCCTCTTAAAGTAAAGATTTATTACGAAAGTTTAAATTGCTAAATAATCAAAAAAATAATGCTTGCGTAAGTGCCACTTGCTATTGTATAATGGGCATAGAGAAAAAAAGAATAAAATTAATCAATTATTCTTCTGGGTATGCAATATCAGGCCATAGCTCATAAACATTTGTATCGAAATACCTGGCGAAGGCAAATAGATGATCTAAGTTAGGTCTCGATCTTCCGCGTTCATATGCACGAATAGTCGTTTCAGTAACACCCATTTCTAAAGCAACAATTTTTTGAGTCTTGCCTGATTTTTTTCTAAGTTCAATAAACCGATGACGCGGTTTATTCATCTTAGTAGCTTCCATATTATTCACCCCCTTGCCTTGATAAGTATAATTTACCACGTAATTTAAAATTGCGCAAGTTAAAATTCTTTTTTTCTACTACTTTTTTATAAAAGGAGTAATATAAAAATGTCAATTGGTAAGAAAATAAAAGAATTGAGACAACGGAGAGGTTGGTCTCAAGATGATTTAGCAGAGAGATTGGGTATGACAAGAGCGAACATATCCAATTACGAACGGGATATAAACAAGGCTTTACCAAGCGATATTCTTATGCGTATTGCAGATATTATGAATGTTTCAGCCGATTACTTACTAGGTAAGTCAGATGATCCAGAAACACCAGAAAGTAAGTTTCTTAAAACTTTAGAATTATCAGATGAAGAAATACTAAAAAAGTTTTCTCTCGAATTAGATGGAAAAGAATTAACGAAGGAAGAAGCTAGAATCGCAGTGGCTGTTCTCAGAACTAACAGGCAGATGAAGGGATAAAATTAATAAATAAAAGGAGGTGGGGTACAAAAATGGAAAAAGTGTGCATGTATCTTAGAAAATCTAGAGCAGACATCGAAGCAGAAGATCGTGGAGAAGGAGAAACTTTAGAACGTCACAAAAAAATACTTTTTGAAGTTGCTAAAAAGTCGAAAATAAACATTACAAAAATTTTTCAAGAAGTAGTTTCTGGTGAAAGAATCGCTGATAGACCACAAGTTATCCAGTTACTTGAAGAGATTGAGAATGGGATATGGACAGGCGTGTTAGTAATGGACATTGATCGTCTTGGTAGAGGTGACACAATAGACCAAGGTATTGTATTTCAAGCATTTAAATTTTCAAAAACAAAAATAATCACGCCAAACAAAGTTTATGATTTAGAAAATGAGTTTGATGAAGAATATACAGAATTTAATATGTTCATGGCTCGTAAAGAGTATAAAATGATAAATCGCCGTTTACAACGAGGTAGGTTGCAATCTGTTAAGGAAGGAAATTATGTTGGCAGTAAACCTCCCTATGGGTATGTAAAAACAAAATTAGATGGTGATTTTTCTTTAGAACCTCATTCTGAACAATCAAAAATTGTTG
This sequence comes from Chengkuizengella axinellae, assembly GCF_030730905.1. GTDB lineage: Bacteria > Bacillota > Bacilli > Paenibacillales > KCTC-33759 > Chengkuizengella > Chengkuizengella axinellae. Next base: position 1,983 of record NZ_JAVAMP010000006.1, read on the forward strand.
AAATGATATTTGATATGTACACAAAAAAAGGAATGGGTACTGGCTTAATAGCTAGAAGGTTAAATGAAATGAAAATCCGTACTCAAAGGGACTCTTTGTGGACTGTTTCAACCATAAACGGAATTATAAGAAATCCTGTTTACATAGGTAAAATTAAATGGAATTCTCGTCCAGTTGTAAAAACCAAAGATGGAAAAAGCAGACCTCGATTTAATAAAGAGGATTGGATATTGGTAAACGGAAAACACAGAGCTGTCATTGACGAACATACATACAATAAAGCTCAAGAAATTATGAGTTCAAAAGGTCATTCGCCAAAACCTACTGGAGAGTTAACGAATCCATTAGCCGGGATTGTAGAATGCGGAAAATGCGGTAGAGCAATGATTAGAAGACCTTATACAAGGCAACCTGCTCATATTATGTGCAGTAATCAAATGTGTGAAAATAAGAGCGCAAAATTCACTTACGTTGAGGACAAAATAATAAAAGGGTTAGAGCAATGGTTAAATGATTACAAAAAAAAGTGGGAATTGTATGGATATGAACAACAAAAAGATGAACAAAAGATTGATAAGAACATACTAAAAGTTTTAAATAAAGAATTAACGGAATTAGAGAAACAAAAAAACAATCTTCATGATTTTCTGGAACGAAACATTTATACGGTTGATGAATATTTAGAGCGTTCCAAAGTCATTAATGATCGAATGGATAAAACAAAAAAAGTCATCGACAAAACAAATAGAGAATTAAAAGAAATATCAGATAACAAAAAAGCTCAAGAAAATTTAATTCCTAAAGTTGAAAATGCATTATCCGTTTATCACAAAATAGATGAAGTTCAGAGAAAAAATAAAACTCTAAAAAAAATCTTAAATAAAGTTGTCTATACCAAGGAAAAACATCAGCAACTTGATGATTTTACATTACAGTTTTTTCCAAGAATTACAGAAAAATAATAAACATAACAACACTGATAAAAAGAATGCGCAAACTCTTCAGTTCCTATATCGGTCAATAAACCAATCACTTTATCAGGGATTGAATATCTTTGATTTAAATAACGTAATGCAGCTGCCAATTCACCGTCAGCACCACCATATGCTTCTAATAAATACTTAGCCATTCTTGGATCACACTTACTTACCCGAACTGGATATTGCAGTTTCTTCTCATAAACCCACATGAAAAATCCTCCTACTTCATAATATGCCTACGTAAATAATCAAACCTTATATCTTTGTATATGAGAAAACGCATCTTCTACACTTGCCAAGGCCAAGGCGTTTCTATCCATTCCCAAGGATATTTTGAAGAGCTGCGTCCAAATTGATACAGAGGTCCGTAACAGCTTTCATATTCTCTATACACTCTTTGCCTAATTTGATGGTATTGATTTAGTTGTGCAAGTGCATTCTGATCATTTGGGTGTGTATCCAAGTATAGTGATAATTCCAAAAGAACGAAGTCTATTTCTTGTAAGTGTCTAAGACACTTATAATAATTATCATCCATCTTTAATTTTTTATTTTCATTCAAACTCATCACTCCCCTTCCCTTTAAAATTGAAAAATTTATGAATCTAAGCTCTAAGGCTTACTATTTTCATATTTACCATAAGGACTATAAAAAACAGGCCACAATGTTCCTCGATTCAGCGCTTCCCTTGGATTATATTGCGGCAGGTTCATACGTTGAAATCCCACATATAACTCAGGTGGTGTTGAATATGTCTTCACTCTAATTGGTGGACAAGGGTCATGAGGATTAATGTATGGATAGTATTTTTTTACTTGTGAATACAATTTTTTTGCCTCCTCTGCATTTGTTTACCATTCATCATATGATATTCGCCTATGAATGGTATGGGCATTCCCCCAAAAATACAAAAAAACACCCTTGAATTTCATCAAGGGTGTTTGCTGTATTATTTAATAGGCAATTAATCAAACTTAATATTAATTTTAATTAATCCTTCATCTCGCATGGCTTGATATAAAATCACAACTAATGGACCTAGGAACAATCCTACAAGCCCCATTAATTGAAAACCTACATATAAACTAATTAGTGCTGACAGTGCACCAATACCAATGGACTTACCTAAGATTTTAGGTTCAACAATACGACGGAATATGGTAATAACAAGGAATAGAATCACTAATCCAACACCTACAAATATATTACCTGCAATGAAATTATAAATCGCCCATGGCATAATAAATGAACCTGTACCTAGGATCGGTAATAAATCCACAATGATGATTAATAAAGCAATGACTAGAGCGTAATCCACGCCTAAAATCAATAAGCCAGTCAGAGCAACTATATAAGTTAAACTGCTTAAAATAATCTGTGCACGCATAAACCCAAATATGGATCCCCTTAAGTTCATTAAAATATTATCTATATTTCCTCTAGACTTTTCTTCAAAAATAGATAAAAATGAGCTTTTCATAATGGGCAAACTAAAGCTAAATAAATATACCGCAACTGAAAAAACAATGTAATCAATAAAGAAATCAAAAAATACATTTGGAAACTTACTTGCTATCGTAGAAACTTGACCAATGACTTTTTCAAGTGTACTCGTTAATGCATCGATCCCTCTATTAATCCAAATCGTATACTGACTTTCAAAACCTGGAGGAATTAATGTAATGATTTCTGTTTCAAAATAATACTTAAGGTCATTATAAAAAGTTCCATCTTTAAAGAAATTCGATGCTTTATTAATGAACTGCATAAATTCACTATAAACTTTCATCCCAAGCAAATAAGTAACACTGATCAAAGATAAAGTGAACAATGTAGAGGTAATAACAGCGGATGTTAACCGATTAAAACGAGCATATTTCATTAGCATCTGATTTAATGGCTCGAGAAAAATAGCAATGATAACAGCCAATAAAAATGGAAAGCCAATCGTAAAAAGTGCATATAAAAATGCAAGTCCTGTAAGTATAATAAGAATTGTTCTCAACGACATAAATTGCACCTTCTTCTATCTGTTTAGAATCGCTTTTCTTTCTTTAAAATTCACCTGATTATAATAAGCATCTTTTACTAATAAATTTGGTCCACAGCAATTTGCTTCTGCACAAAAACAATTCACTGTCTGATTGATTGGATGCTGCAACCATTTTTCAAACACTTCGTCCAATTTCTGATCTTTTATGCTGCCAACTGCTGATAAATCTGAAAAATCCGTGACATGCATATTCCCATTGAATAAATCAATATTTAAACGGTTTCGACCATCTGGATCATTTCTTACCGTAACATTCGGTTCATTCTGTAGTCTGGTTAGAAGTTGACGGTCATACACATCATAGCTGCAATAATAAAAAGGCAATGTTCCAAATAACATCCATATCCCCTTATCCCTTCCATCAAGCAATCTCTGAATCGTATCCCTGATTTGACTTAAGGATAATAGAGGTAAATTTTCTGCAAATGAAGTTGGATACATCGGATGAACCTCATGTCGCTTGCAGCCCATTTCACTAATGATTTTATGTATTGCTACAATTTTATCATGGGTCCTTGCATTAAGCATCGATTCAGCAGAAATAAAAAGTCCACCTTTACTTAATTTCACAGTATTACTGATCATCTGTTCATACAACTTCTCAGCCATCAAAATACTACTTCGTCTATCTGATCGGGCAAAACCAATTTCATAAAAATCCTCTGCGTTTTCATAGTTAAATGATATGTGCATAACATCTAAATAAGGAGCAATCAGCTCATATCGCGCATAATCCAAAGTTAGATTTGAGTTAATTTGAGTTTTTATGCCCCGCTCTCTCGCATATTTTAATATCGGTAAAATATGATCCTTTACGGTTTGAAGTTTATAAAAGGGTTCTCCGCCCGTAATGCTAATTGTTTGTAAATGCTCTACCTCATCTAATTTATTTATAATTAAATCCAATGGGATTTTCTCTTCTTCTGTAAAGGAAAGTGAATCTCCAACTGCACAATGTTCACAGCGCATATTGCATAAATTAGAAATCGTCAATTCTATACTAGTTAAAACGTGTTTACCATGCTTTTTCAAGGAATGGAATGGATCCCAAGGATCTTGAGCTATCATACTATTTTCAGTTTGATCATTTTTGGATGTGATTATCATCTTTTTAAGCACCTAACTTACTTTATATTTATATATTTATCTATTTAAGATTAAATTTAATTATATCATATAACCGTGATCTATACCCCATAAGTGCTGTTAATTTGAAGTCTAAAGATTAGTCTAAACCTATTCCAACCATATATAACCAAAAAACGCCGGCTAATATAAACCTGTAATAAGCAAAAGAGGATAACTTTACTTTCTCCAATAATTTCAAGAAGGAAACTACCGCTAATAAAGCAACTATAAATGAGACGATAAAACCAACAAGAAAAAAGGATAAGTCATCCATGCTCAAATGACCCATATTTTTCATTAAATCATAAGAAGTTGCAGCGACCATCATAGGGACGGCAATCAAAAATGAGAAATCAGCTGAAGTACGAAGGTTTGCACCTGATAATAAACCTCCAGCGATCGTAGCACCCGATCTTGAAAAACCAGGCCAAAGGGCCAAACATTGTGCTATTCCAATCTGAAAAGCTTGCCGATAGCTTAATTCATCCATCGTTTTAGCTATTACTATCGTGTGTTTTCGTTCTGCAAATATCATAAAAAACCCACCTACGACTAAACCTATCAACACTGTTTGAGGTGTAAATAAATAATCTTTAATCAATCCATGCATTAATAACCCTAGAAGCATTGCAGGTACTATAGCTAAAAATATATGAATAAGTGTTAAAGATTTATTAGATTGCTTTTCATAACTTGGATCTTCCCATCCTATCAATCGAAGCAAACGTCTCCAATATAGAAGTGCAACTGCTAATATAGCCCCTAACTGAATTACAATTTCAAAAGTTTCTGCTTTGTCCCCTGTAAATCCAAGCAAATGACCTGACAATATAAGATGTCCTGTTGATGAGATCGGTAAAAACTCTGTTAAACCTTCAACTATCCCTTGAACCACTGCTATCCAAATATCCGCCATTCTTTATTCCCCCAATAACTCGCGATACTGAACACAATTTATTTGTACAGTCAAATTGTAATACCATAGCTAAGTACAAAATGGTTATACCTTGTACCACTAATGTATTCTGAAAAATAAAGTGATATGCAGTTTAGAATGATAAACGGAGGAGAAATTATGAATCATTACATATGTGAAACTTGTGGAGTGCAATATAACCAATCAATCGATACACCAACAGATTGTTTAGTTTGTTCTGAAGAAAGACAGTATATAAATCCAAACGGTCAAACTTGGACAACATTAAAAGAGATGAATGACCAAGGCAGTATGAGCAACTCATTCACGTTAGAAGAAAAAAATTTATACAGTATAAACACGAAACCAAGATTTGGAATAGGTCAAACAGCTTACCTTATACAAAATGATGGTTTTAATATATTGTGGGATTGTATTTCGTATATTGATGAAGATACAATAAGTGAAATCAATAATCTAGGTGGGTTAAACGCTATAGCATTATCTCATCCACATTACTATTCTACTCAGGTAGAGTGGGCTGAAACCTTTAATGTTCCTATTTATATCCATGAAGACGATAAACAATGGGTGATGAGACCAAGTGATCATATCGTTTTTTGGTCTGGAGAATCGTTAACATTGCATGAGGGTGCTGTTTTACATCGATTAGGAGGTCACTTTAAAGGAGGAGCTGTTTTAGAATGGCAAAATGGGAATGACCATAAAGGTATTTTACTTACCGGCGATGTTATACAAGTTGTCGCTGATCAAAATTGGGTAAGCTTCATGTATAGTTATCCTAACCTCATCCCTTTACCTGCATCAAAAGTACAAGACATTGCAAATATTGTAAAAGGATTAAAGTTTAATCGAATATATAATGCTTTTCACCGCATTGTTAAAGAGAATGCGAACATGGCTGTACAAAAATCAGCAGAAAGATACATTCAAGCATTGAATGGTACACTTTTTAACACATAATATTTAATTTTTAAAACAGAAGACATCACAATGCTTCATTTAATTGATAAATAAATATAATAAGTAACTTGAACAAAAGAAACCACTTTTTGAATAATCCAAAAAGTGGTTTCTTTTAAATCTATGATTTACCCTCGTTCAATCCATCTCAAGTTGCTGCTTCTTAATATTTCTTCAGGATTTTGTATTTGATCCAATAAAACATCTCTTAAAAATTCTGGTAAGTAAAACTTGATATCTCTTCCTTCTTTTAATGAATGATAACCAATGCCAAACGTAAACATGTCGATGGTACCTACTAAATATTCTTGTTCTTCCACTAGGCGTTCGTTTTCCACCCAAATATCCATAACTTTTCCATTCAAGTATTCAACCTTCATACCATCAAAGTTAAGAATACCCAATACTTCTCCTCTAAATCCAAAACCACGGATCGATTTTTGCTGAAATTCAGGCAAAAGAGCTTGCTCACATGCTTCTCTAATTTGTTTCCCTTTTAACCACATTCGACAAGGGTTAATTGGTGAAGGACAAATTTCGAGTAATATTTCCCGGGTAATCCTCCCTTGATATAAAGGCTTTAATATTTGACCTGAATTTACAATGCCAATCTGAGCTCCTGTCCAATTTTTAAGCCCCTGTGCTAACAAATTCCCTAATGGAGATTCTTTATTCCATGAAATCTGTAGCGTTTGTTCTAATTCAGCAATGGGTTCACTTAATTTCTTAATACCAATCTCTTTATATTTTCTAATCGTATCTTCAATTTCAGCATCATTTGAATAACTAGATACATTAATACATCTCGCATTAGCACTTAGCATACGATGATTTTCAAAATCAAACTCAAGTTCCGCAACGCCTACATATTGTCCTAGTTTTCCAGCAGCGCAAATCATCGCATCACCAATAAAAAGCGGCTCTTCCAATAAATGATGGGTATGAGCGCCAAGAATGCAATCAATTCCTTTAATTTCTTTTGCCATCCTCTGATCTGTAGGTAACCCTAAATGGGATATAATGATAATCATATCTACTTGTGGTCTTAACTCTTCAACTAGGGTTCGAATGACTTCCAACGGTTCTTTTACATCTAACCCTAACAGTTCATAAAAAAGAGAGAAATTAATGGTTACACCAACGATCCCTACTTTTAATTTTCCTTTTTTGATAATGAGATAAGGCTTCATCCAGGATGGAATTTTATTAGATTTCAAATCGTATATGTTGCTACCTATTACTTGAAAATCAGCATGTTTTTTATACAGCTCTGACAATAAACTAGGTTCAAATGTTAAACCTTCATTATTACCTAATGTGACCGCTTCGTAACCTGTACGATTAAGGATTTCAATATTTGCTAATCCATAACTTCCTTCAGTTTCAACACGCATGCGATCCATATGATCTCCACAATCTATCTTTAATAGTTTTTCGTTAGGGAGTTTTTGCTCAAAATCGCGAAATATGGTTGCAATCTTGGGCATGTTTTCAAATAAACTATGAATATCATTCGTATGCAAAATCGTCAGCTTTTGAATTTCAGAATTCATCATACGTCTCCCCTTTTTAATCCTATTGGATTAGTCCGCTTAATTATTCAGATTTCTTTTTTAAATATTGCTTTCCTAAATCGCTTACATCAAGTGTATTTTTAAAACCAAAGGATGATTCATTTCCCAAGCTTTGATCTCTTATAAAAAAGATTTTTACAATACTTTTCACATTCAAACAGTCACTGCTTCCATCGGGTACATACAATCTTATGGGAAATCCTTTTTTTAAGGGTTTTTCATTTTGCTCATATAGTATAGCTGCTGAATCCAGTTCATCCCATGGAATCATTGCTTGAAACTCATCAACTGCTTCTACCTTTATATGTGTGGGATTTGTTGATTTTTTCGACCATGACTCATACCATGTCGCTAAATCAAACGCTCTTCCCTCAATACCTGGGACTCTTTCATTTATAGTAAAATGATGAGGTGCCATCTTTTGTAGTTGTTCTACAGATAGAACAAGGACTTCTGTTTCATTTTCAAAAATATGTATGTTCATTCTTTCTTCTCCTATCACTTTTATTGAAATAACACTTGTTAAGTCTCTTGTTAATATGAGACAACGAACAAGGAAGGATGATGAACTTCCACCTAAAGTAACTTTCACTTTATTGCATTATTATACCATAGTCTTAGAGTACGCTATTTCATTTATTCTGATAAAAAATAATAAAATAAAATGGATTTTTCTCTTGTAATTCAATAAAATTGTACTATTAGGTAAGAAATATATTAAGACATATCTTTAGTTTAAAAGGAGACTATTCATGGAACGATATCATATTACATACGAAAAAATTAGTGTGGAAGAAGTAACTAATAAAATTATTCACGCTAATCACGGTGCTTCAATCTCATTTATTGGAACAACCAGAGAATTTACACATGGACAAAAAACAGTACTTCTAGAATATGAAGCTTATGTTCCCATGGCGCTTAAAACGCTTGAGCAAATTGGAAATGAAATGAATGAAAAATGGCCTGGAGTGTTAACGGCTATTACTCATCGTTTAGGTAAAGTAGATATTGGTGAAATCAGTGTGGTAATTGCAGTGTCATCACCGCATCGGAATGATTGTTATGAAGCTAGTCGTTATGCCATTGAAAGATTAAAGCAAATTGTTCCCATTTGGAAAAAAGAAATTTGGGAAGACGGTTCAGAGTGGAAGGGTCATCAACTGGGACCATGGAATCCTACTACACCACTTGATTCTTAGGGTCAATAACGCCTATCGGAGTCTCTCGGAGAATTTTTAAGTTATAAAAAAAGGTCGTATCCTTTACGACCTTTTTTTAAATAAATGTTATAATATAGTAGAAATTCAAAAATCATTCAGAAAGGTGAGAGAAATGTTGAAAAAGAAAGTTTTATTATGTATCATGCTGTCTTGCTTACTTTTTATCCCTCAAAAAGTAAGCGCTTTCTTAAGCCTGGTAAGTGTTGAGGAAATATCATATCAACAACTTCTAGAGCATTGGTCACCAAGAGTTTACCAAGATGTTCATCCTGATTATGATGTAAGAGCTGATTTTATTACAAGGATTAATTTAGACGGGGACTGGCTTTCAACCAATCAATGGGAAACTGTAGATACGGAACCTCTTGAAGCGTACGTATATACATCTGTTTCTGAAACAGAATCTCATTATTTCGTTGGATATTACTTCTATCACCCACGTGATGATGGTCCAGACTGGGGGGCATTTGGTGATGAAGCCCATGAAAATGATCTGGAAGGCATCATGTTAGGGATAAAAAAGAATGGGAACTTTGGCGAATTTGTAGCAATGAATACAATTAGACATAGTGATTTTTACCAATATGCGAATGGTTCTATAAGTGAGGGTTATGAAACCATTGATAACTCAGTTTCATTTTATGATGGTAGCCACCCTGAAATCTTTATCTCCTCTAATGGACAATATGTCTTAAACACAAACCCTCATGGACATGATATTCAAGCTTACACAGGCGATGTAGATGTAGGTAATGACGCTATTATTTATGAATATACTGGACAAGCTGACATCCCTTCAGAAGTATCTCCGCCGTGGGAGCATGTTTATGGCTATGACATGCTACCTCTAGATGAGTTATGGGATTTAAAAACAACCTATCAAAACACACCATTTCAATCCTTCGGTGCTTTTGGCTCAAGTGTAGGGGATGGAAATGCCAATGCACCTTGGAATTGGTCTGACACAGATCATCAAGATAATGGGACTGTAGGTTATGGCGTTTTTGTAAGTGATCCTGCTTACATGTTTGATGTTCATTTTAATAAATTAGGGAGTGATTTCTCCCATCAATACATTTCTAATTCTTATTGGACCCATAAAATCACCTTAAACTGGGTGCAGCCTATTAAAGCAGAGGATTATAGCAATGAAAATGACTTATATGTAGATATCTGGGTTGACGGTAAAAAATATATTGGTGAGAGAATGTGGAAGAAAAACAATGCAAAAGCTGATGGAACTAAATATTACCCTACTTGGGGTTCAAATGACAATGCTGTCAGCACTATTGATTTTAGCAGTAAATCAAACACGATATACATCGCTAGAGAACCTGGTTCAAAGGTGAAACTTGAAGTATTCGATTCAGACGGCACAAGTGCTGACGATAGTTTAGGTTATATTGAGATCACACCAAATGCAGGTGAAGCGTTTGAATTGACAAATTTGAAAACTAGTAATGGTGGTGCTTATTTAGATGCTATAGTAGAAACAAGATAGTATTGAAAAAAGGATATCCAAACTTTGGGTATCCTTTTCTGGTCCATAGTGAGATTTATTAATTCACACATGGTATAATTATGGTAATAAATGTTATATGTGAGTGGTTTCATGAATCTCGCGCTTTTTTTCAGATAGTGGAAATTGTTGAATCCCACTTTGAATAGATAGTCTTAGCAAATGAAAAAAGCTGCTTCATTGTGTAGAGCTTTTTTCATTTGTTTAATTATTGTTTTTGTTATTTTGACTGGACAAGTATAATAGTTAGAATTCATCCGCTTTAATAAAGAGAATCTAACATTAAAGCATCGCCTAGAGAAATACTGATACTATATCCGTTTATATCGAAGCCAACATGTATTCTAAACCTCATTTTCATAACTTCAGATGTATCTCTTGATAATTTGTCTAAGAACTTTTCATCATTTAAATCATAAACATAATCAAGACTTTGTTCACCTTCTTCTATATCATACTTATCTCCATATAACTCTTTAACTTCTTCTTTTAGCATTTTTATTCCAGTACCACGCGAAGTAGTATATACATCTTTTGATTTATTTGTTAGAGACACAGATGCAACTAAATTGTCCCTATACTGCACTATTACTCCATTGTCATAATCAAACCATCCTAAATCATTTTTTGTACCAAAACCTAATACCTTTTCAGCATCGCTTCTACTCATTCCATAACAAACCTCACCTGATACATCTGTATTGATGATACACATGTCATCTTCAGAGAATTTATCGACTTCAAATTCACTACACCCAGATAAAATTAGTAGGAATAGAATTAACATTAGTACTATTTTAAGTTTCACACAACCTTCCTCCTCAGATTCACAAAATCTTACAAACATAACACCAATGATTAACACGATGGTATTCCGGTTTTTTTAAATAATTATACACACTCTCCTCAAAAATGTCTTTACACATCATGTTGATGACAAATTCTGCACTAAAAAAAGAGCACATATCAGCGCTCTTCCAGTTCACCTATACTTATTCTCATAATATCTTCTATATAAATTGTAATCTCCATTCCTTCTCCAATATTTTATCATTCAACTTCAATTAACAATCTTCACAAAACCCATCAGGAATACTTGTTGTACATTTATTTTCATCCAAGGCATTATCTGTACCTTGATCGACGATATCTGGCGTATTCTTTGTTAAACAATTGGAACGGACTTTATTTTCATCTCCTAGTAACATAATTCCTGCTTCTATATTGTTTGCAATGGTATTGTTGTCAATGATATTCAGTTCTTCATTAATACTCACTTCAATACCTTCTGTATTTCCTTTCAAAATATTTTTAACAATTCTGTTATTTCCTTCATTTGAAAGATTGATTCCATTCCCGCCATTATTCTTGCAATTATTCCCCCACAATAGTTCATTATTTCCTGCAAACACTTCAATTCCAGCCTCAACGTTTTCACAAGATTGATTCCATAATAATAGGACTTGAGCACCATCAACTTCCAACCCACTACATATATTCTCAGCAGTAACATTACTAACAAAGTAATGATTACTACTATTTGCATCAATTCCCACATCATTTTGTTTACATATACTATTTAAAACTAAATTGAACTCACCACGCACCTCTATTCCATCATCAATATTTCTACTGCAATTACATCTTATGATATAGTTATGATTTCCCCTGATTTGAATTCCCTGAGCAAAATTCTCTCTATGATCACTTGATTCACAATCAATGACTATATTTCGTTCACAAGACGAGGTAATATCAATTCCATTATTTAGATTATTGTTAACATTCACACAGGAAAGTATATTATCACTCGTATTGATACATATGCCAAAGTTATCAAAATTTTGTACAGTCATCTTTTCGATCGTAATAAATGATGAACTTTGTATATGGATTCCGGTAGCACCAACGACATTCGTTCCATCGATAATTGTTTCTCCTTTTCCTGCTCCGATAAGACGGATACGATCTTTATTTGCGGGGATGGTAATTGATTCATAAAACCTCCCTGCACCTATTCTAATCGTAAACCCTTCAGTTGTTGTTGGATCATCAATAGCTTCTTGAATGGTTAGGAAATCTCCTGGGACACTTACAGAGGTATTGATGTTACATAATCCAGGTGGTTCACTAGTACTACATTGGTTATTATCGAATACTGTGTTGATCCCGCCATCTTCAATATCTGGGTTATTTCCATTCAATTGATTAGAACGGACTGAATTATTTACAGCACTATCCTCAATACATATTCCTGCAATACCATTGTTCTTCACATCATTACGATCTATTATGTTTGAACTAGAAGCTACAATTCCAAATTCTATATTTCTCTCAATTTTATTTCTCACTATTCGATTATTATTATCATCATCATCAATTCCATCCTCTTGATTACACCTTATTTCATTCCCCCAAAACAAATTATTACTACCACTCGTTTCAATTCCATCATCACCGTTCAAGAATGCTTTATTCCATAAAAATAAATCACTGACGCCTGTTAAAAATCCATCTTCCTCGTTTCTAATGGACTGATTACACATAAATAAACTAAATTGGTTATCGTTATCGAACCCATGTAGTCCATTCTCTTTTGCAAGATTTAAAAGGACTAAATTATTAATACTGTTCAAATTTATGCCATTATTTGAATTTTTAATAAATTTACATTTTATAATATAATTTTGATTTCCTTCCACTTGAATTCCATTTCCATCATCAGGGTTTACACTATTTGCATTAAAACTAGCTTCTGATTCAATAACTAGATTTCTTTCAGCATTTAAGTTTATTTCTACTCCATTATTTTGATTGTTTTGGGATTTAATTTGATTTATAATGTTTTCACTTGTTTGAATGAAAATCCCTCGATCATCAAAGTTTTGAACTGTTAATTTTTCAACTGTTACCATAAATGAATTTATCTCTATGCCATTCACTGTACCTAAGTTAGATCCATCAAGAATCGTTTTTCCAATACCTGCTCCTACAATTCGAATACAGTTTTTATTCATACTAATATCTATGGACTGGTTGTATGTCCCTTCACCTAAATTAATTGTATCTCCTGAATTCACAAAATTATTTATGACATCCTGAATGTCACTGGCTGGTGTTAGGTTGAAAACAGCCATGCAGTTCCCCTCCATTTACATTGAACTTATATTTTATATTATTCAAAGATGTTGTCATGGTTTGGACGGGTGCGGATTCTAATATACTTTTTATTCACCATTATTTTTATTCCTTATTACTTTAAAACATTCTTTTTCAAAGCCTATGACGAGATTGAAGCGTACACTCCCACACCAGCTACTTAAGCCAGAACAAAAACAAAGCTTCTCCTTTTATGGGGAGAAGCTTTGTCATGAGTGTCTGCAAATAAGTGCTTAAAAGTGACCGTAACCTTATTCTCATTATATTAAAATCGCTTGCAAATTGGCACTGTCATTTGCGGATATTCCTTTAAACAGTACACACGTCCAGTCAAAAGAAAACATTATCTCATACAATATTAAAAAAATGAAAAGGTCGTGATCTCATAGGCGTTTTTGATGAATCTAAGTGTGATTGTTGTGTGTGTCCAATGCAGTGTGTTTTAGAAAAATTAGTAGGGGAGCAGGTACTTGTAAGAAGTCTTCTTGGTCTTCCACTTGATACTACAATTATTGATGTTAGAGACTTTCTACTTTTTACTACAAACGGTGTAATTCCTATATGTAATGTACCTGGAGTTGAATACTTTAATCCATCTATTGATATAAAATTGAAAGATTTACGAAAAAGTTCAGGAGAATGTGCTTGCTGCGAAGATCCTTTAGCTAATTTCCTAAAGACTAAAATTGGACAGTTCATTTCCTTAGAATATATTCAATCCACTCCATTAACTGGTGGTACGATTACTGGAGTTGGAGAAGGAATTCTCCTATTGGATGAATCTCCGACAATATGGGGTGCATATTCGCTCTGTAATATAACTAGAGTAATTCAATAATTTTAATCTCCACACCAGTTACCTAAACCAGTGGGAAAACAAACTCACTTCTGTACTATATTCTTAGCACCACTCCATAAACCGCTAACAGCTTTATAATAAGATAGTACTGCATACCACCGACAAAACTTGTATGCTGTTGTTTATGGAAAATGGTTTCACTAGGGATGTGTGGTTTTTTAGTTATTTAAAATAATGTTGAACCACCAATTTGGGCATTTAAATCAAATTGTGACATTCGATATATTTTGTTGAAACGCCTGAGTAAATCCAGATTGGAAGCTGTATTATCTTCTGTGCTGTAGCTTCTATTTTTCCTATTTCCAAGTAAAATGATCACTAACAAAATAAACAACACTAATACCACTGCTATAAATGCACTCATATCTTTCACCTCCATTACTTTTATACTATTTACTATGTTTATAGACTCCATTTGGTATAGGACAGGTTATCTAGGACAAGAGCATAATTTTAGTAGAACCACTGAGACATAGGTTGGTCGTTTTTTTTATGTTATAATAATAAAGTAATAATTTACCATTAAATTAGAAAGGTGATGTGATTTAATGAAAAAACGTTTTACTTCATTAGCAGTACTTATTTTATGTTTTACATTAGCAATTCCTGTGAACGCAAATGAGTCAGACTTAGAGGTTGATTTAGCGAATATTGAATTTTTGGAGAATCTTATTGCTCCTGAGATTGAAGTTGACCCGGAAGGTCTTGCTATAATTGAATTCTTAGAAAACTTAGTAGCTCCAACGATTAAAGTAAATGACGATATTGCTAATTTACCTATAGACTTTAACAACCTTGTTGCTCCTAATGAAGATGGAGATAGCGATCAAGGTCAACTGGGAGGTAAAGGCTGATCATCTCGTTCTTTATCTTCCAAACGGTGAATCATAATCCCTAGTCATAATAATCTTTATATCTTGTGTATCTCCACTATCACATTTAATATATCCACCTTTAACAAGTCCGTTTAATACTGAACGGACTGTTTTTTCATCTTTGCCTGTTTTGATTTCTAACTCTGGAATAGTTGGCATTCTACGTCTTGTAGCCGAGTAATTGTATAGGATTCGTAATATTTTTCTTTGTAGGTCTGTGAGCATGAAATCACCCACTGAGAACATTTGTTCTTGTTGTATAAGAGGTACATGGAGATATGCAATAGCACAATTTTTGAAAATAGTTACACATCCAGTCAATCCAATACCAAGTAGATATTCAATTCATACCAGACGCGAATAGTGCTGGTACTGTTTTCGAAGTAGGTCAAGGAATTGTGAATATTCAAGATGTAGTATATGGCTCTACATAAAAATTTCCCCACCAACCTAAGCCAGTGGGGAAATAAATTTACTTCTGAACTATATTCTTTGCACCACTCCATAATCCATTAGCAGCTGATAAAATCAATTATTACAACAACCAAAAATTTTTAAATGTGGAGTATAATATTATCACCTGTAATCTTCATATTTTGGATATATTTATCTATAATACCCTCTGACTTTTCAAATTATAGCTATTTTTTATTTAAGAAAAAGTATAGAAGAAAAAGTATAGAAGAAAGAAAAAATAACGTTACTTTTTTAAAAGTAGTAAGGTAATTTCTAAAATGGACGGTTTTATCTAACACCCCACTGACTTATGACTTATGTTTAGTGGTTTTTTGTTATAATCAATACGATAGTTTTACTAACTTCTGGGAGGATTTATCATGAGAATTATTTATTCGCTTATACTTTTATTGATGTTATTAGGTTGTTCGCAATCTAGTGAAGTAGTTACATCTGATACTAAAATTTCTACATATGATGAAATTTTAGTTTTTCCTGCTGATAGATACCCTGAAACAGCAGCACATATTGAATCTGCCATATTAAACGGTCAGTCTTCTGTATGTACCATAGATCGTGATGGGGCAGATGAAAATAGAGATGAATCCCTTGCAGGAATCCCAACTAAAGATGGATATGATCGTGATGAATGGCCAATGGCAATGTGTGCTGAAGGAGGAGAAGGTGCTAGTGTAGCTTATACTGACCCATCAGATAATCGAGGAGCTGGATCATGGGTAGGTAAGGAATTAGAAGATTATGCAGAGGGTACTATGGTATTGTTTGTATTTGAAGAAAGCGAGATAGATAGCAATACTAAGTGGAAAGAAACAACTGTAGAAATAATTTATGAAAACTGCACACAAGTAAGAGAAGCAGGTGCTTCACCATTGCATGCAGATGAACCAGGATATAGCACGAAATTAGATCGAGATGATGATGGAGTAGCTTGTGAGTGAATTTATCTATACGGTGATTCATAATCCCTAGTATATACAATCTTTATATCTTGTGTATCTCCACTATCACATTCATTAGTAGATTATCCGGCTTATCATACTCAGGTTGCATTTATACAGCAGCGTATAACCTATCCATATCAATGACGATATCCCCTCGTTGTACATGTTGTTTAACAAATGTCTGCTTTCCTGCTATTGGTGGACCATATACCAGGTAAACATTCTTTTCTACTTTATATCCAAAACGATGGTGTTCTTTGTTATGGCAATCAAAGCAAACCAAATCTACTAGTTCCGGGTTTAAGCTTATGTTATGGTCATGTACATTCTCAGGTGTGAGTTCTATTTTGTGGTGACCTATAATTTCTTTTGATATGACAGTGGTCTGTTTACACCTTCAGCATTTATTGCCCCTTTCGTTGATTAAACCTAATCTAAATGTAACCCACTTATCTGAGTTATAGAATCGCTTTAATACTTCATGTTTTGCCATTATTACCACACATCACTTTCATGTTGTTTCTCTCTAAGTTCTGCTATCCGTTTATCCAGTTCGTATTTCTTCTGATCCAGTTCTGATTTTTCGTTTCTAACATTCTCTTATGTTGATCTGGCAATATATAATAATGAACAAACTTATATTTACTCTTTATAGTTTGTATTAAGCAATAAATTGTAATCTTTATCTAGAAATCTTAAAATGCTATCAGGATTTATTGGATTAAATATCCTTTCATCTTGTACAATTAGGTATGTATTATCCTTTTCAAAATCCAATTCATAAATTCTAACTTCATTATTATAAGTTAGAGTATAATATCTTGCTTTTTCTAAAACTTCTTTATTATTTATTATCATTCCAAATGATCCCTTTTCATAACCTCCTGTCATAATTCCATCTGGACCAAGCGAACCAGTTGATGTATTAGCCTTAGAACCACCTTTATACACATCAATTCTCTTATCAGAAAAAATATAATACATTTCATCATTTAATTTTTTTACTACGGGACTAGAAATATTGTTTCCCTCAATATATTGCTCCACATCTTGAATATCTATATCTCCCTCATTACATGCAGTATTTAAAACCAGAAACAATAATATAAGCATTACTTTTCTATTCATTATTTTACCTCTCCTTATTCATAAGGTTTATTATCGCTTTCATAGAATTAACGACTATTATTTATTCATTTTATCTCACACTCCATGGTCAATAATATTCTAAATAAGAAGTGAATTGCAAAAAGTATCTCATTATTTTTATATTCTTTGTATCTCCATCTGGATATTCAATATATCCACCTTTAACTAGTCAGTTTAAAAAATAAAACCCTTAAGAGGTTGAACCTTCTTTAGAATCTCATCATTTTTGGGATTTTTTAAATAATAGGCGCATGACTAACAGAATAGAACTACATACCGCCTACAAAACTAGTATGCTTGTTTATTGTAAATGGTTGCATGGAGATGAAACGGAAAAACCACTGATTAATAGGTCAGTGGTTTTTCTGATCTTGAATTTATAATGATATATTAAATAGTAATAATTTAGAAATCGAATGAAGCATTTGTATTAGCTGTCTACCATCCCTACGTTCTTTCCTGTTCCTTGCTACTGGCTGTGCCATATGTGCTGTTCCTCTAATGAGTCTGTTTAATATCTTCTTGAGCATCTATTATCATTCTCCTTTCTGATTCAGATATATCCTCAAATACACCACCCATTAAAGTTAATCCAATACGTTCTCTTACTAATTCATTTTCTTCTTTATTGATTGCATCCATGACCTTTACAAAAGCTTTGTAACGTCGTCTTTCATCACCAGAAAACCATTCTCTTGTTATTTCCTTTTCGTCTAAGTTGAGCCTAAATGCTAATTCCACCTTCATGAACTCTACATCCTTTAACATCATCATGTGCATGTTCTTAAAAGCATCCTGTGTTTTGTCTTTCAACAGTTCATCCATTAACTTCACCTCATTGAATATTTATATTTAATTTGCTAATTGGAATAATATAATAGCAAGTTGTTTGTATTAGTCCTTATTGAGCTTGTTCTTGATAAGGACTTTCTGCTTTACGGTGATTATTAACGCTCACCGCTAGCGTTCCCGATCTGTTCCTTAATCGTTGGGATCACGACAACAGGAGGAGAAAACTGTTGTTTGTTTAGCAGGAACAGAGTATATATCAATAATGAGTTGTTTAATTGTTTATCATCCTGCTTCCCTCCCCTAGCATAAGTGGATGATATTTTCCCAACAAAAAAAGACGTATTTCTACGCCCCTTTCTGTTTACCGTTTAATCATATAATTATATTTTTAAACTTTATAATGTTATTACAGTGGCTTTTAGGCTTCGGGATCCAACTCCAATAAAAGCTACTTGACTTTCATTTGCAGTGACCCGAGTACATACAAGATCATACGTATTGTTTCCTGCAACTGGATCTTTATCGACTACAGGAAAATTTGGAAAGTTTGTATAATTGAAATTTTCATTTGGAGGTGACGAGTAATCCATTTCATCATTTATTGTTGCAATCGGAGTGCTATTGCGAAAAAGTTCATATGTCATTGCAAAAGTAGTAGGCATACCCGCAGTAGAAGCTCCCACACCCACCTGAACCATTGAATCAATACATACTTGTGTCCTTTGTGGATGTTTAACACACACATCGACGGTAGCAACAGTTGTAGGCATGTTTCCTTGAAGAAAAATTACATCTGGGTCATTGAATGGATTATCTACTGAAACACTTTGAGCCACAACAAAAGGTCCTTTATTTAGTCCCATAAACTCACCTCCCCACTCATTAAATTATCCTTCATCTTATCTTATGATCAATCTAATGAAATTGCTTGGACTCTTATCTATGGGCTGGAATGTAAATAAGACGTATCTCTACGTCCTTTCTGTTAACCGTTTAATCATATAATTATATTTTTAAACTCTAGTTCTATAACGGTATTACAGTGGCTTTTAGGCTTCTGGAACCAATGTAAATACTATTGAGTGCCGGTACACTAATTGCCAGCTGTACAACTTTCAGTTGATACTTATTTATTCCACGATTTGGTGTCTTATCAACTAAAGGAAAATCCGGAAAGTTTGTATGTCTTCCATCATTAACGTCAGCATAATCCATTTCATCATTTATTTCTGCAATAGGTGTGTCATTTCGCTGGAGTTGATAACGAACTCCGATTACCCCGTCGCCACCACTTATTGTGATAGCGTTTTGAAAGAAAGAATCAAGTAATACCTGTGTTCTCTCAGGTTGTCTGACACACACATCAACAGACAGCAGGGTAACAGGTATTGGAGTAATTATCACATTATCTAGTAGTAATGTAATTGATCCTTCCCACCCGTATGGATCCAATACTGAAACCGTATCAACAACAACAAAAGGTCCTTTATTTAGTCCCATAAACAAACCTCCCAACTCAATAAATTATCATTTATCTTATCTTATGAACATTCTGATCAATTCGCTTGGACTGGTACCCCTAGACATTGGTACAATAAAACCAAGGGAATTAAAACAAGTAACTCCTTGGTTTTCACAGATAATTTAAGTTGGGATTAATTCATTCAATGATTCTTATCTTGTTATGATTGTACGAATGCGGATAGGTCAAATAAATAGGTGTTTTACCCTCTTACTATATAGTGGCAACCGTATGACAAAAAGAGCCCCTTTCGAGGCTCCCCTAAGCAAACATATATTATTGAGTTACTTCATATTCATTCACTTCAAACGTTAGTATATTATCATGAATGATATAATCTGTTCTATTTAGGAATGGACCAACATTACCTGTTTTTTCTATGGCATATTACCTGTTTTTAAGGTATTCTCTCCAAAGGCTGTAAACAATTCAATTGTGATTTCCGTTGGTTCCATCATGGATTGTGACAATTGCTCTGATATAATATTTATTTCTTCCTCTGCTAACTCAGGTTTAGTTTTTCTATGTCTTTCCTTTTGGAAATGATTCATCAATTCTTTATGTTCGGGTAGCATCATCCTGCTTGCCTCTCTCATCATATTTGACCCTTCAGTTAGTTTATTTTCTTTCATATGTTTCACCTCTTTTAGAACACTTGTTCTTATTATATAAGAGATACAAGAAAATATGCAATAGCACAATTTTTAAGAATAGTTACACGTCCAGTCAAATCAATTATTTAATTCATACAATGTAAAAAAATGAAAAGGACGTGATTTCATGGGCGTTTTTGATGAGTCAATTTGTGATTGTTGTGTTTGCCCGATGCAGTGTGTTTTGGAGCAAATGGTTAATATAGGGGAAGTAGGAATTTTAACTCAGACATTTGCAGAAGAGGAAGTTATTATAAACCAGGTAAAAGATTTTATAGCTTTTACAAATTCCGATTTGTCAAATTATTTTAGCTGCAACCTTTGATCCAACAATTCCAGTCGATATAAAAAAGCCAATTAGAAAAAGCAAGGGAGAATGTGCTTGCTGTGAAGATCCTATTACAAATTTAGCGAATTCATTGATTGGCGAAATTGTTGAAATTGAAGCTATCGGCTTTACTTCTCCTGATGAGGTTTTAATTGAAGATGTCGGAGAAGGGATTATTAAGGTAAGGCAATTACCAAATGAAACAGATTTCATCTCAAGTTGTGCAGTAACAAGAATTTTAACTCAATAACAAATCAACGAACAATCAAGATTTTTAAACTTTGTGAGAACCACTCCCCCACCAACTACCTAAAGCCAGTGGGGAAGAAACTTACTTCTGTACTATATTCTTAGCACCACTCCATAATCCACTAGCATTAGCGGATATTCCCTTATACAGTACACACGTCCAGTCAATCCAATACCAACTTGAATACACTAATAAAAAACTAAAAGGACGTGATTTCATGGGTGTATTTGATGAGTCAAAGTGTGATTGTTGCGTTTGTCCGATGCAGTGTGTTTTGGAGGAATTAGAAGGGCAAGATGTTAATTTTGCAACTACAACAGGCCCTCCTAATTTCTCTATAACTATAATTGATGTGGATAATTTTATTGCTTTTACCTCAAATGGAAATATACCAATATGTCAATTCACTGGTGTCGTTCCTGTTGATCCCACAATAACAGTAAATATAAAGAAACAAATAAAGAAAAGTAAGGGAAAATGTGCTTGTTGCGAAGATCCTATGACGAATTTATTAATTTCCCTGAAAGGACAATCTGTACAAATTGAGTTTATAGATGGTATTAGTGGAGGGATTGTAACTGAAATCGGAGAAGGTATTGTTATACTGGAAAATAATACTGCAATTTCTACATGTGCAATAACAAGGGTCATTCCATTTAGACCACGTCAAATTAACGATCAATCAAGTTTTTCAGGTTTCAGACAATTAAAAAAAGATACTACCCCACCAACTACCTAAAGCTAGTGGGGATTAAAATCACTTCTGTACTATATTCTTAGCACCACTCCATAATCCACTAATAGCCAATCCCTGAGAAATAAACAAAATAAAGCTCCTCCTTATATGGAGAAGCTTTTCCGTAGGTGTATGAAAATAAGCATTTAGAAGTGACCTCACTTTTATTATATTAAGTCCATTTACACGTTTACACTGGTATTAGCGGATTTATTTTGTTGTTTCATCTAAACGGTGAATCATAATCCCTAGTCATAATAATCTTTATATCTTGTGTATCTCCACTATTACATTCTATAAATCCACCTTTAACAAGTCCGTTCAGAGTTGATCGGACTGTTTTCTCGTCCTTGCCTGTTTTGACTTCTAACTCATACTAACCTAAAATCCTTACATCATAATCTATTTTTCCAGTTGCTCGAACATATCCTGTTTTGCTATTTTCTCCTCCATCTAGAATATAGTTGTAGCTGAATAGTGCGGCCAATCCACCTGGACCATCTGCATACTTTATTACCTCACCCGTATTTGAATTTACAATTCCGTTATAATAATCTTCTGCTTCATTATATTTAACTGAGGTTGGTAATTCTGTATCAACTTCAATCAATCTTTCGTCTAAGTATCCATCATTGATAACACCTTCAGTTGTAAGCTCAATGTAAAGAGGTTCGTCTTGAGTAGATACAGCCTGTCTAATCGGCATTGTAGAAGTATTGTCTTTCAATTCATGCACTTCATCAACTGCACCAACCTTAATGTTTTTCCCTTCTTTGGCCCCTGTTTTTGCTGAAATTTTCTTGATCTGACCTTTGTTTTTATAACTAAACTTACCTGTCTTTTTCTGTTTCTTAGGATTGCCAAAGAAAATCCTTTTAATATTGCTTCTTGTTACTTTTTCAAGGGATCTACTCTCTTCCCTCATGGAGTCAATGGCTTGAAACATAAGATCCGCTTGTTCATAGTCATTGCTTGAGCATAAGATTCTTGTACCTAATTCACCACAAAAAAACTCAGCTAGACAGAGCGCTGAGATTAAAGGAGTCTTACCATTTTTTCTTGCTACAAGAAATAGAATATCTTGATAGAGTCTTACCCATCGGTTAATTTCATCATCGAAAATTTTAAAAATATAAATAGCTTCAACAAACGCTTTTTGAAATAGCTCTAACAAAAAGGGTCTTCCTGCAAATGGTGCTTCAAAGTGTTTACATTTTGTTTCAATGAATTTAATTCGCTTATGTCCATCCTCGAAATCAACTTTAATTTCAGGATCATCAAAATGTGTTAATAGAATATCCAACATCAACATGAGTTCATGGCCGATTAGAATTTCACCTGATTTACACTTATTGATATACTCCAACAAATAAGAATGAGTACCATCATACTCAGTCTGAATAACGTTATAAGGATAATCACTCATTCAAATTCATCCATATCATCATCCTCATCTATAATGTTCTTTAAAAGAACTCCATTTAAAGTTTTGATGGCCACAGCATAACTATTAATATTTTGTCTGTATTGTTTAGCAGCTTCTACAGGCTTTTGAAGTTCTGGACGTTCTGGATGAACCTTGACCATTCCAGTTTTTAATAGCACCTCTTTTAATATCACATTTTCAGCCTTAAGGTAAGCTGCATCATCAATCAAACCTTCAACCAGCTTCCTCTTTGACTCTTCCACTTCTTTGAATATCTCGGTTAATTTCTCATGTTCTCTCTTATAAATTTCACTTTTCGAATCAATTCAAAAAACCTCCAGTCAATTTCAAAATTTTAGGTCTGTGTAAAAATTGTGTGCACAGTACGGTTCTTCTAGGTTTGCAGTCTCAAAATTTGATGGGGGGGCTTAAGTACTTTAGCTTGACTGGCTTTCAGTCAGGTGAGCCAGGTGATATATTATTTATATTACAAATAGATATAGCATGTAAAAGAGGTTCACTTGGATCTTGTAAAATGACAATACCCTCTCCTAAATCCGCAATAGAACCGGTATTCACACCATCTAAATATCTAATTCGTAATAACTCAGTTTTGCTTCGAGAATTTAAAAAATCATTTGTTGGATCTTCACAACAACTGCATTCACCCTTTTTACTTTTCCTACTTGGTTTTAAATTAACTTGCTTAGAAGATGAAAATGTAACAGCAGATACATTGCAAACTGGCAAATATTCATTCTCTTGCTCATCATTATTAAAAATAGTTAAAATAAAATTTTTCACTTCTATTATTTCTGAATTTTCAATTTCATCTGTTGTTGTGATTATACTCACTGTTTCATCTTTTAATTGATCTAATACACATTTCATTGGACATACACAACATTCACATATCGAATCATCAAAAATGCTCATATTATAATCCATCCTTCATTAGTAATTTTTAGTTATAATATGAGTTGCAATTATCTATTGATTGGACTTCTGTAATATTTCGCAAAAACTCCGCTAATGGCACTCCTTAATCCTACTTCACTCTTAAACCATCATAATACACAAAATATCCTATACATCTTTATCCAACTACTCATATTAACCTGATGGCCTATGATGTTTTTTGATATAGCAATTGTTTGTTTGCACCTTGAACACTTATTACCTCTCTCATTGATAAGTCCTAATCTGAAGGTGATCCATTTATCTGAGTTATAGAATCTTCTTAACACTTCATGCTTCGCCATTACTACCACTCCTTGCTTTGGTGCTCTCGTTCACTAAGTTCTACTCTACGTTTATCCAGTTCATATTTCTTTTGGTCCAGTTGTGATTTAGCAGTTTCAATCATTCGTTTATGTTGATCCGGAAGGAGGTCGAAGTATTTCTCTAGTTTCTCTAATGCCTTCATTTTGTCGTGGAGTTTAATTGATATGCCTTCTTTACCTTTTTTTACTTCTTGGGTCAATGTGCCATCCACTAAATGGCTTGGGTTGATATCAACATACCCTTCATCTAATACAGATGCAGACACTTCTTCACCTTCTCCGTTTATCACCTTTATAACTTGTTTGGTTCCAAATTCCACAAAGTCAGTTATATCAGCAAAAGCAATTTTAATGTACTTGTTTACTACGTCTAAAGCATCTAAATATATGTCATGAGCCATTTTCCCCTTCAACCTTTTCAACTCAATTGCTATTTTAGGTTTCCTTAGGTTTTCGTGACCTATGACATGAGCAGTTTCTTTAGAATATCCTGCCTTGATTGCAGACTGAGTAGCATTGAATGTTTTAATGTAGTGCAAACAAAAAAGCCTTTGTTTATCGGTTAATCCTTCCGACTCAACAAGACTTTCTACTACTTCATTTGATTTAGTTTTTTTTGATGCATCCTTTGCAACCTTTTTTGCATCCTATTTCTTTAAGGTTGCATCCTTTTTCCACTTTTCCCTGCTCTTCCTACTCTTTAATGTTCCTAGTTTAAGTTCATGCTTTTCTGCTAATCCCTTTAAGGTGATATCAGTTGTTTCATATTCTTTCCTTATCTCTTCCCAGTTCATTTATTTCATCACCCCACCTCCAAATATTGGTTTGAGTTATTTTGTAGACATAATAAAAAGCACCCTTATAGAGTGCTTTCATATTTTTTGTATTATTTAATTAGTTTTGCATCTGCAAGAAGTATTCCAATATCATAATAATTCTCTGTATCAAATTGAATTTGTAATTTTAGTACCCCTTCAATATCTATACTAATTTCTTCTGCTAGATCACCACCAACTAAATCAGAACTTCTGAATAACTCTACCCCATCGCCATATACTATAATTTTCCTTTTTAGAATTTTTAAAATAATCACTAATCCCAATCTTTCCTGTCAATTCTTTAAATTCTCCATTTAAATTGTAATCTATACTGTTAAGATTACCATCAGTAATTTTGACACCGATACTTTTATGTGCTTTTTCACCAGGTATTGCATTTTTTTCATTAAAATAGAATCCATCACCAGGAGCTTGATCTTTTCTTGCATATTCCAAATCAGTTAGATAAATAAATGAACCTGGCATTCCCCCAAC
Source organism: Chengkuizengella axinellae (assembly GCF_030730905.1). GTDB lineage: Bacteria > Bacillota > Bacilli > Paenibacillales > KCTC-33759 > Chengkuizengella > Chengkuizengella axinellae. Next base: position 28,124 of record NZ_JAVAMP010000006.1, read on the forward strand.
CCAAATCGTGCTATTCTTTCCATCCCAACTAACATCTTTACCTAATGCTTCACTTACAAATCTTAAAGGCACATATGTAGTTCCTTCATAAATAAAGCCTTCACCAGTTGATGGTTTCTTTTCAACTCCATCAAACATATACTTTAAATCACTAAATACTACCTCAATTTGAGTTCCTGCTGCGAATACTACTGTGCTAGATAATAGAACTGTTACTAAAACCCCTAATAAAAATGCTTTAATTTGTTTCATGTAATGTATCTCTCCTTTAAAGTATTAATGACATCTAGATATTTCTATAAAAAGAGAGTTTTTTCCTTATTTTTCGTCAAAATATTCCAAAGTTTTATATAATTTATCAGCCCCCTTCTATATTTACCCTTCACTATATAGTGGCAAACGTACGACAAAAAAAGCCACATTCTATACTTTTATAAATATATCTCAGTTAGTTTTTGTTTTATTACATCGTACTCTTGTAAATTCAAATGAAATAAATCTTTCAAATTTTCTTTATTAATGTTTACATAACGATCCGCCTTGAATATTTGTGGGTCAAAATCAAACCGTTCTTTTTTTTCATTTGATTTGAACATAAAATAGTTCATTTCCAACTTATTCTTATGATGATCATATTTAATAAAATACTTGTAAGGAAATGTCTTGAATTGAAATTCGTTTCTATCTTCTGTAAATCCTTTAAGAAGAAATTGAATATCCCCATTAGAACCACTTTTTAGCACTTCCCTTATCTCCATTATTTCTCCTACAGAGTATCTATCATTTATTCCATGTTTATATCTATATTGGGGAATAGCTTTGTCTTCTTTTGCAATGTCCTCAATATTTTTAATGTTATGTTCTAAGATAGATATAAATTCATGCTCTCTTTTCTCAATATCTTCTTTAGTTTCTTCACTATTCCCATGTTTATCAATTAATTCTTTGTTTACCAAACTTAAAAAAGCTTCGATAAATCTAGATTCTTGTTTAATTGAAAATTCAACTTTAGTTTTCTCTCCGTTTTCATAATTCTTAGTAATTATGTATTTATCCTTGATAACACAATCTGAATCACGATGTCCCTTTATTGTTGTTTTAAACGTCCTTGGTATTCTTCCGCAATATTCGAACTTAATAAAATCATGATCTTGAGTAGTGAATTCTAACTCTATTTTCCCTATCATCTTTTCATCTCCTGACAATTACATATAAATATATTGTATCTAATAAATTCAAATAATGACATAAGATATTAGTAAAAACAGCCTATCCCACAAGGAATAGACTGTTGCATTTTGATTCTTTAATTTTTTTTATCAGCACGATCTAAATATTCTTGTACCGTCCTCTTTGTCACTGCTAATTCATTCACTATCTGACCCATAAGGTTCTGATTTGGGATCAAGAAAAGTCTGAATATGAAATCAACAAAAACTATGAACTTTGGCAAGTAAGTCCTGTTACATCTTGGGACAGTGATCGTTTCCATGAACTTATACATTTGAATATTTCAAAACAAAAACAACCTAAAAAAACGGAAGAAAAACCTAAACAAAAAGTGAAATTAGTGAGGGTAAAGACTTCACAAAACAGGAAGTTTTTTTCACCACCAAAATCAAAAGCAAGTCAACGTGAAATTAAATTGGATAACTATATGATAAAGTTAATTAAACGACATAAAATCAATCAAAAAGAAGTGTACTTAAAGTATGAAAATTATAAAAAAACAACAGATAACATCATCTTCCACCAACAAGATGGCAGATGGCTACGCACTAATGTTGTTAGAGAATATTTTAAGGAAGTATGTAAAAGAGCAGATGTACCTATCCTCTCTCCACACGCATTGAGGCATACTCACGCAGTGCATTTGTTGGAATCTGGGGCAAATATAAAATACGTGTCTGAAAGACTAGGACACGCAAGTGTAAAAGTCACAGCAGACACGTATTTACATGTTACTAAAAAAATTGAAGATGATGCTATAGCACTGTATGAAAAGTACGTTCAAAATTAAACTATGGACAAAATATGGACAAAACCCACTTCCATATCAGAAAACCCTTGATAAATAAGGGTTAACCGATACTTCCTTCCATTTCGAACTTGATTAAACGATTCATCTCAACCGCATACTCCATTGGAAGTTCTTTAGTAAATGGTTCGATGAATCCCATAACGATCATTTGAGTAGCCTCAGATTCAGACAACCCTCTACTCATTAAGTAGAACAATTGATCCTCTGAAACCTTAGATACAGTTGCTTCATGCTCAAGTGTAATATTATCGTTTTTCACTTCATTATAAGGAATTGTATCTGAAGTAGATTCATTATCTAAAATTAATGTATCACACTGCACATTTGCTTTAGAGCCTTCCGAATTTCTACCAAATGAAGTTAATCCACGATAAGTTACTTTACCACCATGTTTACTGATGGACTTTGAAACAATCGTTGAAGTTGTGTTTGGCGCTAGGTGAGTCATTTTTGCACCTGCATCCTGATGCTGACCTTTACCTGCAACAGCAATGGATAATACGTTACCTTTTGCACCTTCACCTTTTAATACAACAGCTGGATATTTCATCGTTAATTTTGAACCGATGTTCCCATCTACCCATTCCATCGTTGCATTTTCTTCTGCCACCGCACGTTTTGTAACTAGGTTATAAATGTTTGGTGCCCAGTTTTGAATCGTTGTATAACGAACACGTGAGTCTTTTTTACAAATAATTTCAACTACCGCACTATGAAGTGAATTTGTGCTGTATACAGGAGCTGTACAACCCTCAACATAATGCACAAAGCTGCCTTCATCTGCAATAATTAATGTACGTTCAAATTGTCCCATGTTTTCAGAGTTAATTCTGAAATATGCCTGTAATGGAACTTCACATTTAACACCTTTTGGTACATAAATGAAACTTCCTCCAGACCAAACTGCACTGTTTAAAGCTGAAAACTTATTATCTGCAGCTGGTATCACTGTTCCAAAATGCTCTTTGAAAATTTCAGGATGCTCACGTAAAGCAGAGTCTGTATCCATGAAGATAACACCTTGATCTTCCAATTCCTTTTGCATACTATGATACACTACTTCTGACTCATATTGAGCTGAAACCCCAGCTAGGAATTTTTGCTCTGCTTCAGGAATACCTAATTTATCAAACGTTTCTTTAATTTCTGATGGAACCTCTTCCCATGTTTTACCTTGAGCTTCAGATGGCTTTACATAGTATTGAATTTCATTATAATCCAACTCATCTAAATCCCCACCCCATTTTGGATTGGGCATTTTTTCGAATTGTGCTAATGATTTCAAACGAAAATCCAACATCCATTGAGGTTCATTTTTCTGACGAGAAATTTCAGTAACAATTTCTTTTGTTAACCCTTTTCCTGTTTGGAAAATGGCTTTATGTTCATCTCTAAAACCGTATTTATACTCTTCCATTTCCGGCATTTTTTTAGCCATTGTTGTACCTCCTTCAAATTTTTAAATCCTGCAATATCTATGATTAGAGATATTCATCTCATTATTGATTACTTTTCTTGCCCTTCTTCAATACCTTTTCGCATTGCATTCCAAGCGAGTGTAGCACATTTTATACGTGCTGGGAACTTATTTACACCTGATAAAGCTTCAATATCTTCATATTCAAATTCAGGTGTTTCACCCTTCATTAAATTGGAGAAATCATCTGCCATTTTTAAAGCTTCATCAAATTTTTTGCCTTTAATTGCGGCTGTCATCATGGATGCAGAAGCAAGACTGATGGAACAGCCTTCTCCAGTAAATTTAGCATCATTAACAATCCCGTTGCCAATCTCCATTTGTAGAGAAATACGATCCCCACATGTCGGATTGTTTAGGTGAACTGTCACTGATCCATCGTTTAACTCACCGCGATTACGAGGATTTTTATAATGGTCCATGATCACTCTTCTATATAAATCATCCAATTTCATGACCAAAATACTCCTTTGTTTTTACTAAAGCTTCAACCAAACGATCCGCATCTTCTTCAGTATTGTATAAATAAAAGCTTGCTCTTGCAGTAGCAGAAGCATTCAACCATCTCATTAATGGCTGACAGCAATGATGACCTGCTCTTACAGCAACCCCTTCAGAATCTAATACAGTTGCAACATCATGTGGATGCACATCACCTAAATTAAAAGTGATTAATCCTGCTCTGTTTTCCAAAGGTCCATAGATTTCAATATCATCAATTTGCTTCATTTTATCCAATGCATATGCAGTTAATTTCTTTTCATGTACTTCGATTTCATCCAAACCTATTTCTTGCAAGAAATCAATTGCAGCTCCAAGACCTACTGCACCTGCTATAATTGGAGTTCCTCCTTCGAATTTCCAAGGAAGCTCTTTCCATGTTGATTCATATAAATCAACAAAATCAATCATTTCCCCACCAAATTCAATTGGATCCATGTTGTCTAACAATTCTTTTTTCCCATAGAGTGCCCCGATTCCTGTAGGACCACACATTTTATGAGCAGATAAAGCATAAAAGTCACAATCCAAATCTTGGACATCTACTTTTTTATGTGGTGTGCTTTGTGCTCCATCTATAGAGATTTTAGCCCCTTTGCGATGAGCAATTTCTGCAATTTCTTTAATCGGATTCACCACACCTAGTACATTGGATACATAAGTCATTGCGACTACTTTTGTATTTTCTGTGATGGTTGCTTCAGCATCTTCTAAAAGAATAGAGCCATCTGGCTGTAAAGGGATATATTTTAAAGTTGCTCCAGTTGCTTTTGCAGCTTGCTGCCAAGGTATTAAATTGCTGTGATGCTCCATTTGAGTAATTACAATTTCATCCCCAGGTTTACAAACCTGTCTTGCATAGCTCCCAGCAACTAAATTAATGGCTGTTGTTGTTCCTCTTGTAAAAATAATTTCTTGTGTTGATTTTGCATTTATGAATCGTGCAACCTTTTCTCTCGCACCTTCATAAGCATCCGTAGCTCTAGTTCCAAGCGTATGCACACCTCGGTGTACATTAGAGTTATCCATCTCATAATACTTTTGCAAGGTTTCTAAAACCGAGATTGGTTTTTGAGAAGTTGCAGCACTGTCTAAGTATACTAATGGATGCCCATTCACTTCTTGATTTAGAATCGGAAATAACTTTTTAATCTCTAAGGCGTTCATCGTTCTAGTTTTCCTTCAATTAATGCTTGCAGCTGATCTGAAACCTGCTTTATAGGAATTTCAGAGACAACAGGTGCTAAAAATCCATAAATTATTAATCGCTCTGCTGTTTCTTTTGATATCCCACGAGACATTAAGTAGTAGATTTGATTTTGATCAACTTGACCAACACTTGCTGCATGACCCGCTGTTACCTCATCTTCATCAATTAACAACATAGGATTTGCATCACCGCGAGCTGTTGGACTTAACATCAATACTTTTTCTGTTTGCTCACCATTTGCATTTTTTGCACCATGTTCAATTTTAGTCACACCATTTATGATCGCAGTCGCATTATCATTCATAACCGCTCTTGTAATCATGTCACTGTCAGAGTTCTTACCAAAATGAGTGGCATTTGTTGTAATGTTTAATTTTTGTTCATTTAAACCAATGCAAACGATTTTCGCATCTGAAGTAGAACCGTTCCCTTTTAAAACAGTACTTGTATCAGACATGCAATTCCCATCATTCATTTCTCCAATAATCCATTCGATTCTACCGTCATTTTCTACCACTGCTCTTCTATAGCTAAGATCAGTAATGGAATCATTTAAATTGTGAAGGGTTGAAAATTGAACTTTTGCACCAGATTTTACAAAGACTTCAACAATGCTATTATGAACTAGCTCGTTAGAAGATCCTTCAGATGTTACATGATCCACATAAGTAACTGAACTATTCGTGTCAGCAACAATGAGTACATGTGGAGAGAAAATGGATGAATCATCTTCACTTAAAAATAAAACCTGCAAAGGAATTTCTACCTCTACATTTTTAGGCACATATAAAAATACGCCGCCAGACCAAAGTGCAGTGTGGATTGCTGTAAGTTTATTTTCCTCTTTTTTAACAGCTTGCATAAAGTAAGGCTGTACCAGCTCTGGATGCTCCTTCGCTGCTGTTTCCAAATCTGTAAAGATAACTCCTTTTTTAGCTAAATCATCAGATAAAGATTTAAATACAACGTTTGAATTGCGTTGAATTAACAAATTATCTTTTTGATCCTGCAAAGCCTCTTGATAAGCTTCAGGTAAATCTGCAATAGATGTAATTGGTGCTGTTGATTTATATTTTCCGTAGGATTCAATGCTCCAACGGTTTAAATTTGTTTTTTCTAATTTCGGGTACTCCAATTGTCCTGCTAATGTTAAAGCTTCTAAACGAAGATTAGATAACCATTCTGGTTCATTTTTGCTTTGTGAGTTCTCACGAACTTCATTCTGGTCAATTGGAAGAACGATTTGAGTTGTCATACAATATTCCTCCTAATTATTTAAACTCAGGTGCCACTGTATTCATTGGCATTTTGAAATCTTCTTCTTCTTGACCTACTGTTTCATCTTCAATGCCTAATTCTTCTTTTATCCAATCGTAACCTTCATTTTCTAAACGTTCTGCTAATTCAGGTCCACCTGATTTAACAATTTTACCTTGCATCATAACATGTACGAAATCTGGAGTAATATAGTTAAGTAAACGCTGGTAGTGAGTAATGATTAAAAATCCTCTTTCTTCATTACGCATGTTGTTTACACCGTCTGCAACAATTTTTAATGCATCAATATCAAGACCTGAATCGATCTCATCTAGAATCACAATACTAGGATCTAACATTGCCATTTGTAAAATTTCGTTTCTCTTTTTCTCACCGCCAGAGAAACCTTCATTTAAATAACGGTGCATGAATTCAGGATTAATTTCAAGCTCACCCATTTTTCCTTCCATTTTACGAATGAACTTAATTAATGAAATTTCGTCTCCCTCTTCACGTTTAGCATTCATTGCACTACGTAAGAAATCTGCATTCGTAACCCCTGTGATTTCACTTGGGTATTGCATCGCTAAAAATACACCAGCACGAGCGCGCTCATCTACTTCCATTTCAAGCAGATCATCACCGTTTAGAATAGCTTTTCCTTCCGTTACCTCATATTTTGGATGGCCCATGATTGCAGATGCCAATGTACTTTTACCTGTACCGTTTGGTCCCATTATGGCATGAACTTCGCCACCGTTGATTTCAAGATTGATTCCTTTCAAAATTTCTTTGTTTTCGACAGAAGCTTTTAAACCGTCGATGACAAACTTAGGTGAATTACTCATTACTTATGTTCCCTCCAACATCTTTTATTTTTAAAATGAAAACTATTTTATAATAGTTATCAAATGATTCTCAATGATTCTCAATGATTAATTTTATTATAACTTAACCCTACTTTGCAATAAAGTCTTTTTTTATATTTTTTATACATTTTTGTTTAGAAAGTGCTTGGACTTATGCTTCAAGTAGAAGAAATTCTGGATCTTCAATTAATTGTTTCACTTTAACTAAGAAAGAAACTGCTTCTTTTCCATCCACTATACGATGATCATACGAAAGTGCAATATACATCATAGGGCGATTTTCCATTTTCGTTTCATCAATAGATACAGGGCGAAGCTGAATAGAATGCATTCCCAATATGCCAACTTGAGGTCCGTTTAAAATCGGTGTAGACATTAAAGAACCAAAAATACCGCCATTGGTAATTGTAAATGTCCCCCCCTGCAAATCACTAAGACCAAGTTTGTTAGAACGTGCTTTATTAGCTAAATTCAAAATATTCTTCTCAATTTCACTAAAATTTTTACGATCAGCATCACGTACAATTGGAACAACTAATCCATCTGGAGCTGAAACGGCGATACCGATATCATAATATTTTTTTATAAGGATCTCTTCATCTTGAATTTCAGCGTTAAGGTAGGGATATTTCTTTAAGGCAGCTACAACTGCTTTTGTAAAAAAAGACATAAAGCCGAGCTTCACATCATTTTCCTCAAAAAATTGTTCTTTTCTACGTTTACGTAAACTTAACACATTTGTCATGTCTACTTCATTAAAGGTAGTCAGCATTGCCGTAGTTTGTTGTACTTCTACTAAACGGTTTGCGATTGTTTGTCGCCTTCTTGACATCCGAATCCTCTCAACAGGTTTCCCATCTTCTTCTTTGACGTGTAAAGAAGGTGAAGTATGTATTGAGTCAGTAATAGAAGCTTCATCTAACTTTGTCAAGGTAATATGAGTGGAAACATCCTGTGCATTAACAGTTCCCATGGGACTAACACTTGTTACTTCATTTAAATTAATACCCTTTTCACGTGCCATTTTTCTTGCCGCAGGAGAAGCATTGGTTTTTATCTTATCTTGCTCTGCAGACACATTGAAGTGTTCTGCCGATTGAATTTCCTTTTGCTCCCCTTGCATTTGAGTTTGTTTAGAATCAGCTGAAGAATCAACTCCCTCAGCTCCTTCTTCAACAACTGCTACAGCATCACCTACATTTACTGTATCTCCTTCTTTAAATAAAATTTGTTTCAATATGCCACTATGCTCAGAAATAATTTCCACATTTACTTTGTCCGTTTCTAATTCTAAAACCACATCATTGATTTCAACTTTATCCCCTTGTTTCTTCATCCATTTCATTATTGTACCTTCAGTTATCGTTTCTGCTAATTCAGGAATGATAATATTCGCCATCTTCATTACCCCTTTCTACTCGTGTAAATACGGATTGTATAATTCTAGCTTGTTCTTTTTTATGAACATTTGGATCACCTTCTGCAGGACTCGAACGTCTACGTCTTCCAATATAGAATACTTCCACCCCTGTCGGTGCAATCTCGTTTAACCTAGGCTCTGTAAAGTTCCAAGCTCCCATATTTTTAGGCTCTTCTTGTACCCAAATGATTTCCTTTACATTCGAATATTGCTCAACTACATTTTGAATTTCTTGAATCGGAAATGGATAAATCTGTTCTACTCTTATTATATGAAGCCATTCTAACTCGTCTGCCTTTTCTATTGACTTTTCTAATAAATCAATCATGATCTTCCCAGAACCTATCACAATTCTTTCTGCTTTTTCTATTTGAGTTCCAAATTTTTTTTGTTCAATAATGAGATTAAACTGTCCCTCACTTAATTCCTTGCCAGTAGAAGCGACTAATTTGTTGCGCAGCAAACTTTTTGGTGTCATTATGACTAACGGTCTTACTTCTTCTCTTTTCAAAATCGCTGCTTGTCTTCGAAGGATATGAAAATATTGAGCTGCAGATGTCAGATTAGCAACTGTCCAATTATTCTCAGCTGCTAATGTTAAAAAGCGCTCTATTCTGCCACTTGAATGCTCAGGTCCTTGCCCTTCATATCCATGAGGCAACAGAATGACAAGACCAGACTTTTGACCCCATTTGGCTCTACCAGCTGAAATGAACTGGTCAAACATTACTTGCGCTGCATTGGCAAAATCACCATACTGTGCTTCCCAAAGGACTAAAGTTTCAGGTGCAAAAACATTATAACCATACTCAAAACCAAGTACTGCTATTTCAGAAAGTGGACTATTATGTACAGCAAATGACGCATTACCAAGTTGGTGGAAAGGACAGAATGATTTCCCTGTCATGTAGTCATGAAGTACAATATTTCTTTGAGCAAAAGTACCTCTTTCAGAATCTTGACCTGTCATTCTAATAGGAGTTCCATCTGAGATAATAGAAGCAAAAGCTAACGCTTCAGCTAATCCCCAATCCACTTTACCTTGATCATCAAATGCTTCTCTACGTCTGTCTAAGATTTTTTTGAGTTTTCTGAATATATTAAATTGAGAAGGCCACGATAATAATTGTTCGTTCATTTGTTGTAAATGTACAAACGGTACCGCTGTATCCATTTCTGGAAGACCTTTTTCAATGACTTCTGGCAAAACCGCTTCGTTGTTTACCTCTTCATCATTACTAGAAACTTTTTCATATGCTTCTTTCAACCTGTCTAAAACTTTTTCTGCTATATGATCTAGTTCCTCTTTAGAAACTTTCCCTTCTGCTTGAAGGTTTTTTTGATATAATTCTTTCACTGTTGGATGATTGTGGATGATATTATACATAAGTGGATTCGTAGTCATAGGTTCATCCATTTCGTTATGACCAAAACGTCGATACCCAATGAGATCAATTAATATATCTTTATGGAATTTTGCTCGATATTCACAAGCTAGCTTAGCTGCTGCAAAACATGCTTCTGGATCATCAGCATTTACATGAAGAATAGGAATTTCATATCCCTTGGCTAGATCACTAGAATATTTTGTAGAACGTGAATCATAAGCTTCCGTTGTAAAACCAATGGCATTGTTAGCAATAATATGAATGGTTCCACCTGTATGGTACCCTTCTAATTGACTTAAATTCAACGTTTCTGCAACCACACCTTGACCTGGAAATGCTGCATCTCCATGGATTAGAATGGCTAATGCAGAATTGAAATCACTCTTGGGAGATCCTACTAATTTTCTTTTATCCTGTGCTGCACGAGTAAATCCCTCCACAACTGCACCAACAAACTCCAAGTGGCTAGGATTATTGGCTAATGTCAATCTAACCTGTCTCGTATTTTCATCGTTAATTTTACGGTATAAACCAAGATGATATTTCACATCACCCATCCATCCATAATTAATCCCGATAGACCCTTCAGATGGAACAAACTCTCTATTTGGGGAATGTTGAAATTCTGCAAAAATCATCTCATATGGTTTACCTAACACATGTGCAAGAACATTCAATCTACCTCTATGTGCCATGCCAATATTAATCGTCTCTGCACCATTCTGTACAGAACCTGAAATCATTTCATCCAATAAAATAATCATCGAATCTAAGCCTTCAACTGAGAATCGTTTCTGACCCACAAATATTTTATGCAGAAAATGTTCAAAGCCTTCAACCTCTGCCAACCTTCTAAATATATCTATTTTCGTTTCATCACTTAAATGTTGTTGTAGACCCCCACTTTCAACCTTTTGCAGCAGCCAATTCCTCTCATCTAAATCTTGAACATGATGAAACTCAAACGCGATGGTACCTGTATAAACTTTCTTTATGTGTTGGATGGCTTCATATGCATTCATTATCCATGTTGGTGCATTTGGTAAAATCAATGAGGCAGGTATTTTTTCTAATATTTGTTTAGATAAGCCATAGTAGTTTATATCCAATAGTTGCTCGTCAGCCTCAGGGTCATAAAGCGGATAAATGTCAGCAGCCAAATGTCCATAAGAGCGTATGTTATAAAGGAAACGAATTGCTGATAAAACATGCTGAAGCTCATGATCAGATTCAAGTTGCTTTGGTGCTGATTTAGTATAAGCTTCTTTTTCTCTAACTTTAGGAGCTCCCCACCTATCAAAATATGCTCGTGTATCTGGATCAATCTTATCTGGATCAACTAAATACTGATCATATAAATCCATAACATAACCTAAGTTTGGACCAGACAACCCATGCCATGGTGTTTTATTATTTATGAATGGCCTTTTCATGCATTATACCTCCAAAATATAAATGTTAGTTAACAGCAACTATATAATCCATATCTTACCATGTTTTTACACAAGAACAAATGATTCTGTTTTTTCATGTTTCCATTTTTTGAATTGTACTATTCTTTATTTCTTTGATTGATAAATTATTAATAACAAATAAAAAAAACTCCCATTATTTAATGAGAGTTTCAGTATATTTTATAGGTAAGCCTTTATTTCTTTAATTCATCAACATCATTTTCATATCTTCCTGAGCATCACCAGTAAGTTTTAAATTAAATGTATTTTGCAGCACATTCATAACCCCTTCTGAAATAAATTCAGGAGGTTTAGGACCAATTCGAACATCTTGAATACCTAAACTAAACAACCCTAATAATATAGCGACTGCTTTTTGCTCGAACCAAGATAAAACGATACTTACAGGTAGATCATTTACTTCACAGTCGAAGGCATCCGCAAGAGCCAACGCTATTTTCACAGTTGAAACCGAATTATTGCATTGTCCCAAGTCTAAGTATCTTGGTATGTCTGTTCCAGGCACTGTTCCATAATCAACATCGTTAAAGCGAAACTTTCCACATGAAGTTGTTAAAATCACTGTATCACTTGGCAAGGATAAAGCCAGCTCTCGATAATATTCTCCACCTGTTCCAGGTGCGTCACATCCTGCAATAACAAAAAATCGACTGATTTTTCCTGCTTTTACTGCTTCAATGACTTCTGGCGCAAGACCAATTACAGTTTCATGATGAAAACCTGTTGTTAGTTTTTCATCTGATTGTATGTTTGCTTCTGGTAAAGATAGTGCTTTTTCGATAAGTGGTGTAAAATCATCGTTTTCTATTTTGACTACACCTTCTAATCCTGCTATATCATAAGAGAAAAATCGATCTGCGTAAGAACCCTTAATAGGCATTACACAATTAGTAGTTGCTAGAATGGCTCCGGGAAACTTTTCAAACAATCGTCGTTGATCAAACCAAGCCTTTCCTATGTTACCTTTTAAATGACCATATTTTTTCAAATGAGGATATCCATGTGCAGGAAGCATCTCTGAGTGAGTATATATATTTATTCCTTTACCCTCTGTTTGTTTTAATAATTGTTCTAATGCAAGTAAATTATGTCCCGTAACAACGATACATTTACCTTCAATTTTATTTTGAGTAACGGTTGCTGGCTCCGGTATTCCAAGCCGATCCGTATGTGCTTGATCTAACAATTCCATCACTCTAATGGCTGCTTTACCTACCTTCATTGCCATATCAATATGTTCTTGTGTATTAAAATTTGAATTTGTCAAAGTCATATATAAAGCTTCATGTGTTGTTTCATCTACAAAAGAATCAGTATACCCCAGTTGGTTTGCATGTGTCCGGTATGCAGCAATTCCTTTTAAAGCAAATACAATCGTATCTTGTAAACTAGCAATCGTTTCGTCCTTCCCGCATACGCCAATCACATTACATCCACCTGATGGTGTTTGTTCACATTGATGACAGAACATATTACATCTCCCCAATCCTATATTCTGTTAACAATGTACTAGAATTTCTAAGCTATGTATGTGACAAAAATCACAATCAATAAACAAAAAATGGATTTTTTATGTAACATTTGTTTGCAATGCATCGAAACTTCTATTCAATACTAAACGTCTAATATAAAGAAAATTTAACTTTCATTGTTTTAATTGACTTTAAAGGAGATTTGCCTATTGAGATGGTGGCATTCAATAGTCTTACAGATGAAGAAAAAATGTTAATTCCAGTATCTCCAAAAGATTCAACCGTAGAGAAAATAAATATTGCTAATAAAAACAAATCTCTAATTCATATAGACTATGACAAACAACAAGTTTATTCTGTTACATTTAATAATAATGAGATCGATTCTTCAGGAAATCTTACTATATTTTTTGGTTTAGATAGACAAACAGTAGTTGGAAAAGGATTTACTAGCAAATAAATAGTTCTCTATTATCTCCCGCTGAAAGTTATAATAATGAGGGAAAAAGCAGGAGAATCGGTCCCCTGCTTTTTTTGTATTAAAGGTGCAATTCCCCTAATTATTGTACAACGATTTCGTAATCAATTGTTAACGTATCCCAAGTATATACAGAGATTTCATACTCAGTTCCTGGTACAAGATTCATCGTTTTTGAATGAATATTTCCTTCCTGAGAGGCCCAATCTATTCTATCGCCTGTTACTGCATCATATAAAACCCATGTAATCGCATCATTTGCACTCGAAGCTGTTAGAGTTATCGTAGTTACACCATCTCCTTCAGCTGTAAAATAGTACGCAACACCTGTGTTTTGGCTGTCAAAAGTACCTGATTCATTCAATATGCCTGTTCCAGTACCACCACCAGTGTCAGTTCCTCCTCCAGTATCTCCACCACTTGTATCCGTTCCACCATCACCAGATACAACTAATTCGTAGTTAATGGATAAATCTTCCCAAGTGTATACAGAAACCTCATAATTTTTTCCAGGGGTAAGATTCATAATTCGCTCGTGAATATTACCATCTTGAGAAGCCCAATCCACTAATTCACCAGTAGCTACATCAAACAATTTCCATGTGATGGCATCATTTACACTTGAAGCTGTCACTGTGATCGTAGTTGTTCCGCTTCCAGCAGCTGTAAAAGTATATCGATCTCCACTGTTCGTACTGCTTAATGTGCCAGATTCCTGAAGAATAGTTCCTGTGCCAGATCCTGTGTCTCCCCCATCAGTATCTGTTACTGTAATTGTTGCAACAGAAATATCGGTTGCACCTTGATCGTCCGTAACTGTTAACTCCACTCTATATGTCCCTGCATTTGTGTAAAAGTGGGATGGGTTGGCACTAACACTTCCATTACCATCTCCAAAATCCCAATCATAATCATATATTGTGCCATCAGGATCATAGGAATTATCACTTGAAAAATTGATCGTCTCATTCACCATCGCACTGATAGGTCCCGTAATCGAAGCCACTGGATCACTATTCACAAAACCATCTGGATATATTCCATGAAAAACTACATCATAAACAAATCGATTCCCGTCCAGACGATGATTCGTAAAATAGGCTGTCACCGTTTTATAACCTGACCATCCTGCTGATTCTAATTTGATTAATGCATTATTAATCAGATCATCCATCTCTGCCCTGTCTAATAACTCTCCTCTGCTAGAGACACTGCTTGTATATTCCCCTTTAACTTCAAATGTCTCAAATAAGTCTGAGGTTTGCGTACTTGTTGAAACAAAATCCAAACTCATTTCATTCGTAATATCATTTTCTATCGTTTGTAATGATCTGCTGGAGTGCACAGCTAAATAATCATCTGAAGCTAATACACGTCCTAGATCTTCATAGATTAATACATTTAAATACGCTTGATAATCATCTTCTAAGTTTTGATCAGTGGCCAAATTAGCTATCATAGCATCATATACATTTAAATTAATATTCGTATTATCTTGAATCTCATCCACGATTTCTTCCATCAAGTCCCAACGATCTGTATGATATAAAAAGTCATATACTGCATATCCATAATCATAAACCTCATTAATATATGCATTTTCGTAAACGACTTCTTCTATCGTATATCTTTTAGAAGAATAGGTATCTATACTATCTACCATCGTTGATCTAGATATGATTCCTGTTCTACTTCCACCCGCTAAGAACTCCGCTCCCCCTTCTTCCAGCCAAATGTTTCTACTATTTTCAAAAATATTTTCTCGTCCCCATTCACCGTAGAAAATATATCTACTTTGCAAGTAGTGAGCATACTCATGACGGAATAATTCTTCTAATTCTGGAGTGTTACGATCCGCTACTCTATCCCATGTAAACAAAGTGGCTTTCCAATCTACGAAAACCCCCGTACCAGAAGAATCTACTGAATCTAATACACCTGCTATATATTTATATTCATCCCGATTATTATAAATTTTAGCAGTCACACTATCATTTGTATCATTTAATACAGGTGTATCTCCATACAGTCTGAAAAATTGGGACTGCACTTCCCTTGCTGCCCAATACATTCTCTGTACTTTTTCTTCTGTGACATCGTCCCCTACTTTAAACACTATAGCCCCATCATCAAATGAATATTCATTCCCATAATAACGATTTTCATAGTCTCTTATGACTTGATCATTACTATAATTTCTATCAAGATAATCCAACTCTTTAGCAATTAATAAATGCGTTGGATTAAATCCTTTCAATTCGTATATATTCAAAGCATTATGAAGAGTATTGATATCATAATTCGGTGTACTATGGTATTGCCCTACATCACTTAGAAATGTAACTGCGTTGTATAAGATCCATCTGTCACTATCATTTTCAAAATCATCTCGATCTAATATAGACTTTACTTCTTCAATGAGGGGATCTATTTGTCCATTCCACTCCACATCATTAGCTGAATTATAATTGTTTTGATCATAAACATAACGCGTACTATATTTAACAGCACCAATCATATTGAAAATGACATCTGTTTTATCAAGATCATTTATCCACCAATCGATATTTTCATTGAAACTTTCAAAGATTGGCAGTGTTGCATTTAGAACCGTAGAATTTGCATCTGTATGATTAAGAAAATAGGATACTTGCAGAGCCAACTCATCAATTACAGGTTGATCCTCACCAAAGCTAGGGTTATTCATTACAGCAACAATCGCTGAATTCATTTCTTCTCTAAATGATAGATCTCCTAGATAATTCAAAGAAGAGGCATCGTCATGCTTATAGAAACCCATGTTCAACACTTCAATCAAAGTAGTTAAATTCTGAGTATCATTAGAAGTATAAGTTGCACCTCTTTCAACAATTTCATCTCTTATAGCTAACAAACGGTTTCTATCACTATAAAACACCTCTGCTCCAGATGTATAACCATCGTAAAAATAATCAATACTGCTTGGATATATCGTATCCAATACATCTATTAATTCTGAATAACTTAATTCAGATAATTCTTCAAAACTATAAAGTCCAGATATAGAAACTTCTTTTTTAGCTTCAGCAGCTACAGTGCTGAAACCAGAAGATAATACAGTCACTAAAATAAGAGTTAAGATAAATGAAAATGTATATTTAAGTTTCATTAGAAAGAATCCTCCCATTCACTTTTCTGCTTTTTAATATTAATTAAGTAAAAATTCATTTGAACAATAGCAAAGTATAGCGGCAGTAATTTTAGTATTGAATAATAGAGTTTATTAACAACTTCATAAGATCAACTTATTTTTACGAGAAACGTCTCCCACTCTAAGTTCTGATTTTGTTTTTTGATTATGTATACTTATAAATGATAGCGCTTTCAACCTTTTTAGTTTCTAAATGGTTTTTCAGGGAATAAAACCTTACTTCCTTTGACTTGAGAATTGTGCATTAATTAATATTAAAAAAAATGGTTCAAATAATAGATTAAACTATTTAATAATGTGAGTGTGAAAATTAGAGTAAGATGAAGGAAATAGTAAAATAAAAAGGATAGAGAACTCGTTATTACTAGGATGTATTTTAATTCATATAGGTTAAAATTGTTAAGAGGATATAAACAACAATTAGTATTACATATATAACATAATCAAAATTCAGGACAAAACTAAGATCTATAGCCACCTCCCTTATTTTTTATTTATGTCTAAACATCTAATGGTATGACCTTATTATAAAGTTAGTTTTATGTTATGTAAATAGTATTTTATACTTTTTTATGAATGAATATAAGTTTTTATTACTTTGAATGATAATATAACTATCTATATATGTCATAATTACTAACATTATGTAATTTTGGTTTTGACTATAAACACCGGTGCTATCTATCTCAGCAAAAATATAAACTCATCAGGAAGATTTACTTAAAAATAGTTTGATCTTGATAGAATGAATTTTTAATAAAACAAATCAATTTGATTAAACAAGCGGGTGAATATAACAAAAAGTATGTAATTCCATTCTTTTTGAGAAAATTGATCCAAATTTTACAGCGAAAAACTCCCACTTAAAAAAGTTTAACTTTCTAAAGTGAGAGTTGATGTTTATAATCTATACCCAAATTATTACATCATTTTACGAATAGCTTCACGACCTGATGTTCCTGCATAAATTCCAAGTTTCTCTGCCGCATAAGTTACAGACTCCATTGGTGCGTCCAATAACTCCTCTATAGTTCGAACCCCTGTTGCCCTACCTGCTATTATGTTCCTATCTTTTAACTTCTCATTTAACAATGCAACGTCCAATGCGCCACACATAATATACCCTTTATCAGTTGTAACCACTAATAATGTTGTTTTCGGCAGTTTTACTTCTATGGCAGTTGCAACCAGATCATCAATATGAATCGGTTCCACTCGAAACATTAGCATGCAACTCCTTACACTTTCTTGATGCTAATATATGTGCAAACCGATAAGACAGTGCGAGGATAAACACCTATATGTACCCCAAAAAGTGAAGAGAACTCCACGAGGTGATGTCAGAGTACTTTTCGGGGACCCCACACTTCTAAACCCACAAAAGTGAAGAGAATGTGCTGTTGTGAATTCTCAGTTCATGGATGGTCTAGTGTTGGAATTGCTGGATCAAGGATGATCTGGTGTCGGAGTTTCCATAGGAAGTGGAAGTTTACAATCGACCTATTACTTTTGCGGGTCCCAGTTAAAACATTGACAAATTACGTGAAGAGTAAGAGTAGTTCTTTAAGTCCCAGTTCAACGTATAGATATGGTTTTTGCACCCAAAAACACCCCAAAAGTTAGATTTTTACTCTAACTTTTGGGGTGCAGTACCTTATAAGGAGTTTTTTTTTGATTATAAAAATACACTTTGATTTTATCCAAAATTATTTTTCAACAACTTTTCGTGTAATTGCTGTGCTGTAACTGGCGGACTAAAGAAAAATCCCTGTACTACCTTGCAATGTTTATTGTTTAAATAAGATAATTGTTCTGCAGACTCAACACCCTCAGCTATTACTTGTAGGTTCAAATGATGTGCCATCGAAATGATAGTTGATACAATTGCTGCATCATTTGAATCCTTCTTAATAATATCCCTTACAAATGTACGGTCAATTTTAAGTTTATGTATCGGGAAGCTTTTGAGATAATTAAGAGAACTATATCCTGTTCCAAAATCATCAATACTGATTTGAACACCTAATTCTTTTAATTTTTGCAAGGTTATAATCGCTCTATCTATATCTATCGTCATACTTTCTGTAATTTCAATATCTAAATACTTAGGTTCTAAATCTACTTCCTTTAATACTTGAGCTACCATCTCAACAATATCTGGCTGTAGGAAATGTCTAGTTGATAGATTCACTGAAATTGGAATTTTGGGTAAACCTGCGTTTTGCCATACTTTGTTTTGTTCACAAGCTTTTCTAATCACCCAATTTTCGATATCTATGATCATTCCGCTCTCTTCTGCAATAGGAATAAAGTGATTAGGCGGTGTTAGCCCTTTGATCGGATCATTCCAACGAATCAACGCTTCAACCCCTACAATTTCTCTGGTATCTGTATTGATTTGTGGTTGATAGTATAATACAAACTCTTCATTTTCAATGGCTCGTCTTATATCACTTTCCAAATTAAATCTTTCCAAAGATGTATTGCACATTAAGGAGGTATAGATTTGAAAAGTATTCTTCCCTTTTTCCTTCACATTATATAACGCAATGTCTGCTTGTTTTATTAACAAATCAGCATTAGCATTGTCGTCATAAATAGAAATACCTGCACACGCAGAAATATGAATTTTATGATTCTGAATGTTGTATACTTCCTCCATTGCCTCAATTAAGCTAAACGCTTTTGCTTCGATCTCTTCTGTTGTAGTTAAACCAATGAGATAAATAGAAAACTTATCCCCTTCAATACGTGCGACAAAATCATTTTCAGTAACAGAACGATTTAATCTTTCTGCAATCTGCATTAATAGAATATTCCCAAAATCATGTCCCAAAGAATCATTCACTAGTTTAAATCGATCAATATCAATCGTCATTACTGCTAGATTGGTATTTTTTACTTTAATATGAGGAATCACCTCATCTAAATGCTTTTGAAATAATCTACGATTTGGAAGTCCTGTTAAATCATCATAATATAAAAGCTGTTTAATATTATCCTCTGTTTTTTTCCGTTCTGACTTAATGACTAATTCCAGCATATGATTTATTTTTTTAGTATCCCTTATATAAAAAGACAGCAATACAAGTAATGTAATCATCGAAAACGAAAACAGTACCCAAAATCCACCATCCATAAATGTCCAGATATTCACGAGTACTATATATATAAGAATAGTAAGAAATCTCTGTGTTTTTATACCTGATTCAAGTTCTTTTTTCATGATTACACTTGACACTCCTCTACTATTGATTAATTTAATAACGAATCAATTTTTACAGGTCTGCTTATTATTATATTCTTCAAAATTCTACAAATTCCTGCTAAATAAATACCATATATTACCTTGAAAACGACACCACAAATATAATAATATCGAATTAAAACGAATATTTCCAGTTATTAGATGGAAGAATTTCATATAAACTACATTATTTTTGATGTTGATTTTTCTACCATTAGATGGTATTTATTAAATATTAAAAATCTTTAATATTTTGAGAGGTGAAATATGAATTCTGAAAACAATCTTAATGAATACTCGGTTTCTGAAAACCCTAACACAGTTCTAAAACATTCAGGTCTTGGAATAGCTTCTTTTGTTATCGGGATCACCAGTATCATATTAGCTGTAGTTATGATTATATTACTGTCCGTATCCGTAGCTGATTTATTTATGGAAGGTTCACCTGAACCAACAGAAGAAGAAATTATGGAGTTCGCATCCAGTCAATCTCTATTTTTAGTCTCGGGTATCGTTCTGGTCATTCTATTCTTTAGTCAGGTTATTGGTGGAATCATCGGGATCATCTCTTTATTTCAAAAAAATCGGAAAAAGCTATTCCCTATCCTTGGCACTATATTTAATTTACTCCCCTTGTTAGCAGCAATTGGATTTATAGTATTTTCATTTGCTGTAGGTATAAGTGCTGGAGCAACCAGTTTTTCTTGATCAGCCTATTTTTAAACTTGTATTTTCCAATATAACCGCAGTACTCCAAATAAAACTCTTTCCTATAACCGTGGAAAGAGTTTGTTTTTTTACATTCTTGTTCACATAACACCATGTATGTTGAATATATTGTTATAAAAAGGAAGGAGGGGTCGACGTTGAGTTCATCGTTTATCGTTTCCAGAGAAGATTGGTCACTGCATCGCAAAGGGTATCAGGATCAAACTAGGCACCAGGAAAAAGTAAAAGAAGCTATTAAACAAAATTTACCTGATCTTATTACAGATGAAAGCATTATTTTATCGAATGGCAAAAAAATAATAAAAGTACCAATCCGCAGCTTAGATGAGTATAAATTCCGTTTTAACTACAACAAAAATAAACATGTTGGTCAAGGAGATGGAGAAAGCAAAGTAGGAGATGTCTTAGGTCAGGAGCCAGCTCCATCCGGTGCTGGTAAAGGAGAAGGCGCTGGCGATCAGCCAGGAGAAGATTATTTTGAAGTTGAGATTGATATGGAAGAATTAGAAACGATGCTCTTTAGTCAACTTGAATTACCTTATTTAAAACCAAAAGAAAAAGACTTGTTAAAAGTTACTGATATTGAATTCAATGATATTCGCAAAAAAGGCATTATGTCGAATATAGATAAAAAAAGAACCATTTTACAAAATTTAAAACGAAATGCAGCTACAGGACAGCCTGGTATTCATGGTATTTCCCCTGATGATCTACGATTTAAAACATGGGATGATATCACGAAACCGCAGTCCAATGCTTTAATCTTAGCCATCATGGATACTTCTGGATCTATGGGAAGCTTTGAAAAATATATCGCACGCAGTTTCTTCTTTTGGATGACTCGTTTTTTAAGAAAAAAGTATGAACATGTTGAAATCATCTTTATTGCACATCATACAGAAGCAAAAGAAGTCACTGAAGAAGAGTTTTTTACAAAAGGCGAAAGCGGAGGTACCATCTGCTCTTCAGCATATAAAAAAGCTTTAGAGATCATTGAATCTCGGTATTCTCCAGAAAATTACAACATTTATCCTATTCATTTTTCTGACGGAGACAATTTAACTTCAGATAACGAAAGATGCACTAAATTAATAAATCAGTTATTAGAAAATTGCAACATGTTTGGTTATGGTGAAGTGAATCAATACAATCGGAGCAGCACATTAATGTCAGCTTATCGCAACATACAGCATCCTACTTTCCGCCACTGTATTATCCGTGAAAAAGGCGAAGTATATAAAGCATTAAAGAACTTCTTTTCTAAACCAGAAGTGGGGTGAAAATATGAATGTTGAAGAAATGAACCAACTTGAAAATGCAATTGAGGAAATCGTCGAAATCGCCAAAAAATTTCAGCTTGATTTTTATCCTATGAGGTATGAAATTTGCCCAGCAGATATCATTTATACTTTCGGAGCTTACGGTATGCCAACGAGATTTTCGCACTGGAGCTTTGGAAAAACTTTTCACAAAATGAAAACGCAATATGATTTAGGATTAAGTAAAATCTATGAATTAGTCATTAACTCCAATCCTTGTTACGCATTTTTATTAGATGGAAATTCACTTATTCAAAATAAATTAATTGTGGCTCACGTCCTTGCGCATTGTGACTTTTTTAAAAACAATGCACACTTTTCAAATACAAACCGAGATATGATTAACAGCATGTCCTCTACCTCTGAAAGAATACACAATTATGAATATGAGCACGGGACAGAAAATGTAGAGAAATTTATAGATGCAGTTTTAGCAATTCAAGAGCATGTAGATCCAAGCCTTTTTAGAAAATATAATCATCATCAAAAAAATGAACCTGCGAATATAGAAAAACAGAGTAAGGGAAAAACAGGATTCGAGGATTTATGGGATCTAGAACAAAATCAACCATCAGAGGAATCAAAAAAAACAAAAACACCTGAAAAAACAGAAAAAAAATTCCCGACTAAACCAGAAAAAGATATCATGTGGTTCATTGAAGAACACTCTCCGATATTAGAAGATTGGCAGCGCGATATTCTGTCTATGCTGCGTGAGGAGATGTTGTACTTTTGGCCGCAGATCCAGACTAAAATCATGAATGAGGGGTGGGCATCCTACTGGCACGTACGCATCCTAAGAGAAATGGATCTAACCTCTGCAGAAACCATTGAATTTGCCAAATTGAATTCCTCAGTGGTTCAGCCATCACAACACACCTTGAACCCGTATTATTTAGGGCTTAAAATATTTGAAGACATTGAAAAACGATTTGATAGAGAAAAAATATTTGAGGTTCGTGAGATTGATTCTGACACTTCTTTTATTCGCAACTATTTAACAAAGGATTTAGTTGAGGATTTAGACCTTTATATTTTTGAAAAACAAGGTCGTGAGTGGAAAATCACAGATAAAACGTGGGAAAATATACGTGATCAACTGGTATCCTCTCGAACAAATGGTGGTTTCCCTTATCTGGTTGTTAAGGATGGCAATTACAAAAATAATGGTGAATTGTATATCAAACATGAATATGAAGGACTTGAACTGGATTTAAAATATACTGAACGTACACTTCCTTATTTACAACAACTTTGGGGAAAAAATGTCCATTTAGAAACTAAAATTGAAGATAAACCTGTTGTGTTTTCTTTTAAAGATCAGAAGATGCAGAGAAGGTTTTTGTAACAGAGATGCTCCTTTCGGGGCATCTCTGTTTTTTATATTTTTATTTAAATAAACTTAAAAGGTGTTAAGTATATAAAGGCTGTTCAAGGTTTCATTCAAATCTAAAAATGATTTAGACTTTGTTTCAAAGTGAAATTTTTATATATTAATTATAAAGATTCCTTCTTGTAGCTTCGCAATCACATAATCCAACTTAAGTGGATACTAAAAGAATTATTAACCAAAAAGTTAACGAAAACAACTTAATGTTTTGAATTGACTATATTGTAAATTCTGCACTGGGCAGCCTCAAATCTCGTCCCTGATTTTTTCCAAACTATTAAGATTTGAGTAAAGATGTAAAACAAAGTTTTTTTAATCAAAAATTTTCTAATACTTCTTTTTGTTTCATGGCAATGTTTTTAAATGGTTCAAATGATTCTTCTATCATTTTCATGAAATTAGGGTTGAATTCAAGATCTTTATTCCCCTCTAGCTTATTAAGAATCTCATAAAATTCTTCACACGCTTTTGTAGCCCCCTCACCTCCATCTGCCTCTTCTCCAGACATCTGCAGTAATTCATTAATTGAAATGTCTTTTGACATATATTTAAGATAGTAATAACCAATTACTGCATCACTAAAAGGAGGTTCATTTTCCATGGAACTTTTTTCGATAATCATTAAATCACTTAAAGCTTTACTTAAATCATCAATATTTCTTGATAAGGAAACATTGATCAACCATAATTTTGGTTTTTGTTCCCGTAAAATACGTTCATCCGCCCACTTTTGCCATTCAGATTTATTATATAAACCGCTAAATGCAATCGCAAATAAGTAATGTGCTATAGGAATCATATTTACCTCCTCGGCGTATTTGGATGTAATCCAGGTGTACCAGGTCCATGCTGTGTTGGATTATACCATGGATTTGCATGGTGGTGTGGATTCGTATGAGTTGGTACATCAGGTCTGCCATGATCTGTATAATCATTATTGCCTATTCTTCTTCCAAATTGATCAAAGATAGTTTATTGACTCTAATGTTTATTCTGCACTGGGTAGCCTCAAATTTCAGAAATTCCTGACTATTTTTAAATTCAATTTAGACTTTTAAGTATTACGTCTTCCAATTGGTAATCATCAGATATGTTAGGATCAATAGCCAACAATTTAACGATAATCTCGGTCACTTTGGAAAACGAGAGTTGGCTTGAACCTACGAGTCCATGAGCACCAATGTTAAAGTTCAAAATACCTCCTGAAAAATTAGGAATTTCACTTAGAGTTTTTTGTACACTACTTAAAATAGCTTCACCATATTCCTTAGGCAATCCAATGTGAACTTCATCAGAGCTTGAAGCAATATTATTATCTAATTTTTCCCCTTCATCATGACTGACACATACGGTAATTACTAATTTGTTTTCATTATTTGGAATAAAATCAACCCCCAAAAATGCGTAATTACTTACTTGTCGTGGGGAAAGTAGAAGTTCCAAAGCTAAACTACACGGCTTTATTTTCAATCCTTTATTTATTGTTAATAAAAGTTCAATTCTATCAATATTATCGTAATCCATTCTTGGTAAGTCATTTATCCATAGTTTTCCCTTTCGGTAATGCCCTAAGTTTTTTAAATTAATCATTAATCTATCCCCCAAAATTTCTTCCAAGCCCCACCAAAGTTTTCTGGCATTGATTTTATCACATCTGGATGATATACGCTAAATGGGGAAACTTCATACTTTTGAAGAGCCTCCTTATGTGCAGTATCATAATCAATACCTTTCTTCATCTTTGTAGATTCTGAAACTTCATGCATATAAAAACTTGCATCTGCACCTGATATTTTTTTCTTATTAGCCGTTGCATCTTCAAGTCTTCTAATCATGGCTGTATTTTCTGGAAAGTCTCCAAACTGTGACAGATGACTTTTGACAATATCCAATCCTTTTTGAGAAACATTAAGTTCTTTTCCTTCTAGTCTTCCGAGTCCTTGACCTGAGATGCCATTAAAAGATGGATTGTATGCCCCAGTTTTACCTGCTCCATTATTATCAATCATTGATAATTTCGAAAAATCTTTAGACTCTTTCGATGCTTTTACACCAGTTTTAGCATTTCCAACTAACTTTCCTAATTTAAATACTTTACCTGCAGGTAAGAGACTTGCTCCTGCTACTACCCTTTCAGTGAAAGAAGCATCAGAATCTAATACGGTTCTAGCATCATCAAATACAAGGAAATTTGCTGCTGATTTCGTAAAACCCCATGTTTTTCCAAGAAATCCAACATCATCACTATCTCGACTTAAACCAAAAGGATCAATATAACTAACTGGATTCCCATTGACATAAGCATACTTATTCAGTGATAAACTGCTGCTGATACTGCCTTGAACGACATCTCGATTGATAAATCGTTTAATATCTGGATTGTAGTAACGTGCTCGCATATAATACAATCCATTATCATCGGTGACGACTCCATATTTTCCATTATACAGGAATGGATGATCTGCAGCGCCTTCTGAGTAAAGAAGTTCACCATAAGGAGAATACGTATATTGATCCGTAATTTCTCCGTTTTCATTGGTTAAAGCAACGGTGCTTCCTCTACGATCGTAATGATATGCACTATAATCACCATTTGCTGTTTCTTGAGCGATCAGTCCTAATCCATACACATAATAAGTGATTGGATTCCCCTCTGCGTCCACTTCCATCAACAATTGACTATAGTACGCATGAGGGTTCACTACTTGATAAGTTTTCTCATTTGTTATTGTATTTGTGACAGAAGTTCGAATATCTTCTGCATTATACGTATAAGTAAAATCACCAGCTCGGATCAATCGGTTTTGTGCATCATATTTCATTTGCTCCATGACACCATTGACTGGACCATAAGTCATATTGCCGTCTGCATCATAGAGCACAGCCTCTCCATTATAGGTTTCCAGACGATTGTCCGATGTGTAAGTCATGTTTGTTTCTTGTGTAGATAAGTCTGTACTTTTCTGAATGGATTGAATGTTTCCACCTATGTCATACGCATATTGATAATTTATAATCGATTGATCTAACGGTTGTAGAATATTTTCAGCATTGGTTAAACGGTCTAGATCATCATAAACATAGTTTTTCTCCCCTTCTGAAACGACATTATTCGATGCATCATACGTAAAGGTTTCATAATGAATGATATCCCCGTTTGCCGTCTCATCCTTTAGTTCGATCAATTGACCTGCTACATCATACGTTCTAGTTTCAATTGAAGCATCAGAACGAAGAGTAGAAATGAGTTTGTTATTTTCATCATAGGTATAGCTGGTAACTCTTCCTGTCCAGTCTGTCACACTTTTCATGTTTCCAGCTTCATCATACGTATAAGAAACAATCTTACCATCAGGATACGTCAGCTGAGATATGTTCCCGATCTCATCATATTGATATTCAATTTTATTGCCATACTCATCCGTGTACGATACAATGCGATCCAATACATCATAGACTCTAGTGATGGCTTTTCCATCTTGATCTGTTACCGTAAGTCGATTGTTATTCTCATCGTAAGTTATATCTATTGGTGATTCAGGTGAGACTGTTTTAATTAAACGTCCGATAGCATCATATTCAAAGGTGGTTACTTGATCTCTCGCATTTTTCTTTTGGGTTAACAAATCACGTCCATCATATTGGTAAGAGAGTATTCCACCACTATCCAATGTCTCTTGGATTAATCTCCCTGCTACATCATATTGAAAAGAAGTTTGAACGCCATTCGCATCCGTGAATGAAACAACTTGTCCTTTACTATCAAATGATTGCTGGCTTACACCGCCCATGGCATTGATAGATTGAATGAGCTGATTCACTGCATCATATTGATACGTTTGAATATTGCCTGATGGATCTGTCAATGTTGTTAAACGTCCGATAGCATCATAAGCTTGTGATGTTGAATTCCCCAGTGCATCTATTGTTTGAATCGGCAGGTATCCATCGTTATAAAGGACAGAAGTGATGTCCGTTCCTTTCGCATCCAATTCAGAAATGACATTTCCGACAGCATCATATTGCGTTGTTAATGTATTTCCTAATGCATCTGTCACACCGGTTTGACGCCCATTCGCATCGTAGGTGTAAGTGGTTGTATTTTCTAGTGCATCGGTAATATGCGTTAGGCGCCCTTCTTTGTTATATACATATAAAATAACATTGCCTAATGCATCTTCTTTTTGAATAAGCTCATCTCTTTGATTATAAGTGTACGAAGTCGTATTTCCTTTAGCATCGGTCTCCGTTAAACGATTCCTATTTTTATCATAGGTATATTGCGTTGCTAGATTCAAAGCATTGGTTTCACTTAAAAGATTTCCTAAAACATCGTAAGTAAATGTACTTTTATTTCCTTCCGAGTCCGTGGTACTTAATAAACGATCCATAGAATCATAAGTATATGTTTCGATATTCCCTACTTCATCCGTTGAAGAAACAAGACGATCTAACTCATCATAATTCATGGAAACCGTATTACCGAGCGGATCAATGGTGCTAATCATTCGACCTTTAGCATCATAAACCCGTTCCAGTGTGTTCTCTTTTGCATCCGTTGTTGTGATTAATTGATTGACGTGATTATATGCATAACGAGTGGATTGATTTGCTGCATCGGTTTCAATCACAAGATTTCCATTGGAATCATATACATAACTTGTTGAATTGCCCAACGCATCTGTTTTGCTTAATAAGTTTCCCGTCCCATCATAGGTATAATGCGTTTCGTTTCCTAACGCATCCACTTCTTTGATAATATTTCCTTTAGAATCATATACATATTGAGTAGTGCCTGATAGTGCATCCGTTACTTGAGTCAGTTGTCCAGTGGCATTATATGTTGTAAATGTTGTATTTCCATCCCGATCTGTTGTACTGCTTACGTATCCTAACGGATCATACGTGAAGAACTTACTATATCCTAGTGGATCTGTCTCTATCAACAATTGATCGATAGCACTATATTCTTTTGTTGTCACATTGCCCGCTGGATCCGTAATCTGAATGACTCTTCCTTTGGCATCATACGTTTGGATCGTTTCATTGCCAAGGGGATCTATGATTTTTTGCAAACGGTCTTCTGCATCGTATTCATAGAAAATAGAATTCCCTGCTCGATCTTGCACTGAAATCAGCTTTCCATTTGCATTGTAGCTATAATTTGTTGATTCTCCTAAGACGTTCGTTTCTTGTAAGAGATTCCCCTGCATATCATATGCAAATTGCGTAGAATAACCAAGCTGATCAGTTTTTTGAGTCACATTGTCCAACGCATCGTAGGTATAAGTAACGACTTCCGTTTCAGAAAAAGTCTCTTTCATTAATCTACCAATCTCGTCATATTCATACTTTACGATATTCCCATTCGGATCCGTTTTCTCTTGTAACATCCCATTGACACTAGTGAATAATGTTTCATCCCCATTAAAGTTCACCATACTATGAACATACCCAAGGTCATTATAGGTGTTCGTTAGGGTATTGCCTTCTGGGTTCGTTACTTGAACAAGACGATTATACTCGTCATATCTATTTTCTGTTGTCTGATGGATTGCATCGGTAAATCTGATTAAATTGTTTCGATCATCATAGGTCATCGTTGTTGAATTTCCTAGCGGATCAATGATCTCTATTTTGTTTCCACGTTCATCGTACACATATTGTTCTGTTTGATTCAATGACTTGGTTTCTTTGATCAGATTACCTAGACCGTCATATTCCATGGTCGTTACGTGACCTAACTCATCCTCGATACGCACTAATCGATATTGATAATCATGAATAAGCTTCTTGATTTGACCATCTCTTTTTGTCACCAATGTGATCAAAAATCCAGGCTCACTTTCTTCATCATACTGAAACGTAGTGATCCCGTTCCCTTCTACACCATCATCTTGAGCAATCACACGACCTAACTCATCATACGTGTTTAGAAAGATTTGTACACCTTGTTCTGTAGAAGATATCACTCTTCCTTGTTCATCATACGTATACGTTATGATTTCACCTCTAGCGTTTGTAATCTGGGTGAGATGATTGTTTGCATCATATTGAAATAAAACCACTCGATTTAAGTTATCCGTTAATTGAGTAAGTTGATTGTTCAGTGAATATGCAAATTCAAAATAAAAGCCTGTGTCTTCTTCTATGACTTTAATTAGCTGATTTGTACTTGCATCATACTCAAAAAAGGTACTTTTCCCGTGTCTATTGATTAATTCCATTAATTTTCCAGTAGAATCAAATTGATAGATTTTTTGATCCTTTCTTTTGATGGTATAGCTTCCATCTTCATTTTGGGTGAGTTGATCCCACCTTGTTGCTCGGTCAATAGAGTCATACGTACCATCTACATTTAGAATAAAACGATTCTTTTGATGATTAGACCAGTGAATCACGACAGAATTTTCTGATTCTTGTTCTAAATAAGTATCAAAGTTATGGCTCCAACCTATTCCTAATGAATTATCATTCAATAAGAGCGAATTATATGCAGTTTTAAATGCCAGTTTCTGTGGTCCGTGCAACTGTAACAAATTACGATGGATCACCATCGCCCCAGAGGAAGTATCTACAGGATCCGCATGAAAAGATCTTGTATCTGCAAAAGAATAATAGTCTATACTTTGTATTTTTGTAGCTGCATCTGAACCTGAAATGGGGGTAGATCTAACATCTGTATAAATAAAATTACCAGCAGTCATATTTATCAAATTAGAAGTTGCATCAGTTGTAGTAGAAATTGTGGTTGCAGAGACTGGCAAAATGATGGAAACATCTTCAAGATTTGCTCCTTGTGTCCAACTCCAATTCAAAACCATATCATCTGATGATATTAGAACTTCTTTTAATACAGATTCCGTTAATGATTGTGTATAAAGTTCTAATTCATTCCAATACCATAATTCGTTACCTGTTCCTTTTGCAGTAAGTAAAATTGTATCTACCATTGCAGGTGTTGTTAATGGAATATATCCACTACTAATTTTTACATCATTTCCCTTTACACCCATATCATAAGTTGCAACAAGATTTCCTTGATATAACAATGAAATAATTGGATGATGATTATAATCAAATATATCCCAGCTAAGTCCTGATCCTTGAAATCCATGAACTAATACAGGTTGAATTTTCATAGAAAAAAACCATCCACCTGGATTATAATGTCCATCTAAAGTCTTCGTTTCTATTACATTATTGTACAAGACACGCATTCTACTATGTTCAACTTCAAGCACTGTACTTGCGCTTAAATATGCATATGGACTATTCCAATCACCATTTAAAACATGTTCATATGACACATATTGCAGTGATGAACCTTCTAACGATACTGCATCATTTTGAGCATACTCTGTTAACCAATTCCACAATTCTCTTGTCACGGTTACAGATGTATCCGTCGATGTTGCTATCGCTTCATCGAGTAATTCTTTCCTTTTGTTATACATATCTTGGGTCACTGCTCCCAATACCTCTTGGTCTGTAAACTCTAATCCTGATGCAACTGCTAATGTTCCAATGATCAGTTGTTCTTTTGCTGATAATGCTTCTAAGGAATTTACAGTTCCCTCAGATATTGTTTCTTCTATTACTGGCTCTTCTGTGACCGGTGTTTCTTCAGGCAGTGGTTCTTCTGTTACTGGCTCTTCTGTGACCGGTGTTTCTTCAGGCAGTGGTTCTTCTATCACTGGCTCTTCTGTGACCGGTGTTTCTTCAGGCAGTGGTTCTTCTGTCACTGGCTCTGCTACCGGTGTTTCTTCAGGCAGTGGTCCTTCTGTCACTGGTTCTGCTACCGGTGTTTCTTCAGGCAGTGGTTCTTCTGTCACTGGCTCTTCTTCCATCGTTGGTGTTTCACTTTCAAATGAAATAAAGCTATTTGTAATTTGACTTGCATAAGTGGGAATAATAGTGCTACTTAAAAAAATTAAAATAAAAACTAAAAGTAAACTTTTATGCAAAGTTTTTTTCAATATAATTATCCTCTTTTCTTTTATTGAAATTTTAACTAACCTCTGAAATATTTCTTAACTTACATACCTGAAGACAAAACTTTGAACCTTGTAAAATAACTGAAGATGGTTCTGATGATAGACGACTAAGAGACACGACGGTAAATTAATACTATGGCATCAATATGGGATTGTCTACCAGTCATATAGGACTATTTGTAATTTCTTGTAATATACTTTTATAACTAAGTTTATATTACGAAAGCATCAAAAGGTTATTTTCCTTAGAACATTCGACTCATTTATATAAACTTCAACAAAACATGACTTTAATTTAGATAAATAAGATAGCAAAAATAATCTTTATCAAATTTAATTTTCCTTAAAATCTCTATAACAAGAAGAGTTTCATTAATTGATTTCTTTGATTCTCTGTGTAATCTCCATATCTTTCAAAAAAGGGATGAAACTTTTTTTGGCAAATGCTGAGAGTGAGATCTTGCAAATGAAATGTTACACGAAGTAAATAATTAAAAAGCAGAGAAGATTAAAGAGGTGTAAAGAAAGATGTGATGAAGATTGGACTAAACATATAAGAGGAGTATTAAAGGTGAAAAAATTGTAAATATGCACCAAAGAGTATGAATAGTTTTATACATTAAGGTTTGTTTTTAAATATTGTTTTGGAGGAACTCTGGATGATGGTGAACGCAAACATTTACAATTTGTTTTTATAGAGATATCAAATTTTATTATGGGACTTGAAATAAATACATCTGTACAATTACTTCACTTATTTAAAATAAATTAAAATCCTTAGAAGAAACACGTTTGGGCGTCATATTGGCACGTACGCATCCTAAGAGAAATGGATCTAACCTCTGAAGAAACCATTGAATTCGCCAAACTAAACTCTTCAGTAGTTCAGCCATCACAACACACCTTGAATCCGTATTATCTAGGACTTAAAATATTTGAAGACATTGAAAAGCGTTATGATAGAGATAAAATATTTGAGGTGCGTGAGATGGATTCTGATACTTCTTTTATTCGCAACTATTTAACAAAAGATTTAGTTGAAGATTTAGATCTTTATATTTTCGAAAAACAAGGTCGTGAGTGGAAAATTACGGATAAAACATGGAAGAATATACGTGACCAGCTGGTGTCCTCTCGAACAAATGGTGGTTTCCCTTATCTGGTTGTTGAGGATGGCAATTACAAAAACAATGGTGAGTTATATATTAAACATGAATATGAAGGGCTT
The DNA here is from genome assembly GCF_030730905.1 of Chengkuizengella axinellae. GTDB lineage: Bacteria > Bacillota > Bacilli > Paenibacillales > KCTC-33759 > Chengkuizengella > Chengkuizengella axinellae. Next base: position 60,812 of record NZ_JAVAMP010000006.1, read on the forward strand.
GAATTGGATTTAAAATATACTGAACGAACACTACCTTATTTACAACAATTATGGGGGAAAAATGTTCATCTAGAAACTAAAATTGAAGATAAACCGGTTGTATTTTCTTTTAAGGATCAGAAGATGCAGAGGAGGTTTTTGTGACAGAGATGCTCCTTTCGGGGCATTTCTGTTTTTTAAATATGTTAATTTTTTGTTTCAATATTCATTTAAATCATACCTTGTATATCTTTTTAAATATTCACTATCTTGAATCTCATCAAGCCAATCGAATGTATCCACAAAGGAAATTCTAATAAACTTTCTAATTCATTAACAGCTTTCTCAAGGTCTTCCATTTTAAGAATTTTTCATATTTTCTCATAATGTTGATTACCTAATATTCCAGATAAAAGATGGATATCTGCATGTTTATCATCAAGTTCATACATATCTTTATGATTACACCAAAGTTGACCCGTTAAATATTCACCATTGAAGTAAATATTCATATCAAAAACATCATCATCAAAATATGAAATCGTTATAATAGGATGAGAAACAAAATTGGATAATGCTTTCCCTACTATTTCAACTTCTCCCCCACCCAAAACAATCATTAAGAACACTTGTCCAACCACTACTTGTCTCTCCTATTTAAAACTCATTTTTATACAACATGGCTTTATTCAAAAGCCCCCTCCAAATTATCAAAAGCCACCTACTCTATTGTTGATTCCCTAAAGAGATGAACTAATATATCATTTAGCAATTCCAAGAAGTATCCATTTTATTTTTGCAACCCATTATCTTCCTCCATAATATATATTTTACCTAGAAACCCTTTCACTGAAATATCTAATTTGTATTTCCGATCATCGTAACTACGATATTTGCTACTCATTTCTAGTACAAATATACCTGATTTATAACTACTCTTAGCGGTTTGGAAAGTAATTGATTTTGTTTCTCCATTTTCTTCTAGTTCAAAGTCAAAGACAGAACATTTATCATTATAATGCTTCCAACATTTCACATTATATCTTTCTTCCATCCATTCAGAATAATCATACGAAGTCGGTTTCATTTTATTCACAAAAATGCTAATCATAATAATGAATATTCCTACTAGTAAGATAAATTTTTTAGTATTTATCATTTTTCAATTATTCTCTGCGATTTTTTTCAATCGCTTATTTCGTTTTGTTAAAAATGTACGCATATACTTTTCTAAAAAAAGAACGTCAGCAAGCTTTCCAATCACACCAAAGGGAGAAGTATAATCAAACGTATCTATCATCAAAGTTCCCCCTCGATGAGGTATAAACTCATGAGTGTGCTTAAAATGTTTAAATGCTCCACTTACTTGTTCATCCACAAACATGTTTGGACCCTCTAACTCTGTAATCTTTGCTGTTAGTCTTTGACGTATACCAAAATGAACGGCTTCCCATGTCACTGATTCATGAAGCTCTACCAATCCACTTGTTCTACCTGCAACAACCTTTTCTTTAGTCTGAGTTGTAGTTTCCATATGTACTTCAATACTTCGAGCCAAATCAAAACATATTTTTGGAGGTGCGTCAATAAACATTGAAATCTTAATGATGGGCATTTTCAACCGCTCCTAACCAGTTAAATAATAACAAATTAAAGTGGAAGTATACTTTATTATATAGTATACAGAGGCAAAACGGCTCCATTACTTTTAAACTGAGAAGAAACAACTCAGTCCCTTGCATGTCAAACAAAAAATACGCTGGTTCTTTAAAAGATCAACAATAAAAACTCACGATTGATCATGAATCTATCGTGAGTTTCTATATGAAGTTTCTCTTTATTTATCTTTTATTTTATAGCACCTTCACCGCCCACAATTGGTAAAACCACTTTACTCTCTTCAGGATATATAGTTACTTTTGTACCAGATGGAGGACGAAGCGTATAGTCATAATCACTTGCTATAAATACAATGCCTATTCGATGACCTTGTTCGAATACATAATCATCTGGTTGCATATCCCATGTAAAAGTATACTCTTCATTTGGTTCTATTGGTTTTGACTTGTTAATATTATTTATGTTTTGCGGGTCCATCCAGCCTCTTGTCACTATCTTTGCAGAGGAAGCACTATAATCAACTAATAGAACTGTTAAGTTTGAAACTGGCTGATCAATACTCGCTTGTATACTTACTTCAGGTGTACCGCTTATTCTAACTGAGTCGGCAAGTTCATTTGTCGTATATAATATCCGATAAGGTTTACTCTCTTGAGGATGAGCTACTAAATCGACTGCATTTATCATTGGATCATCAATTAACGATGCCACACCCGCTTGATCAGTAGAAAGTTGATCTAAATACAGTGCAGTAGAAACGGTTCCTTCTGCAGGCCATTTGTCTTCCAAGCTCCATGATAAATCTTCACGCTGAATGTCCACCAATGGTTCATTCATAATCCCGTTATCTATGTCATAAAGCCAATAGTCAAACCATTTGTGCAATGTATCTTCCCACTCCACCTCACGCACTCTACTTGGACTAGTATGACCCTGTTGATGCAACCATAGTTTTCGAGAAACCTTATTTTCTCCTAACGCATCCCACAATTGAGAAAACTGCTTTGTTTTTACATTCCAATCATTAAGTCCATGAACAATAAATACACTTGCGTTTATTTTATCTATATCATTCATATAGTTTCTTTGATCCCAAAATCCATTGTAATCTCCCGTTTCTCTATCTTGAGCTTGCTTCAATTCATCAACAACCTCATGACATACTTCCGGGTTTTCCCTTGTAAGTACAGCATCTGCTAATATGTCTGTGTCTTCTCCCTGATACCCTCCAGGTGCAACCACAGCACCGTTAGCACGATAGTAATCGTACCAGTTGCTAATTGCTGCAATTGGTACAATGGTTTTTAAACCTTTCACACCAGTTGAAGCAACTCCGATATCAAGGGTACCATTATAAGAGACCCCAATCATCCCTACATTCCCTGTTGACCAATCAGCTGATATTAGCAGCCCATCTTCAGAATAAGCTTTTGTGCGTCCATTCAACCAATCAATGACAGAGCTAGCAGCAAGAACTTCATTTTCATCACCAACAGTAGGACAACCATTTGATAAGGCTGTACCAATACTTTCAGCCACTACTATAGCATAACCACGAGGGACGAAATAATTTTCATAAGGACCAGGAAAATCAACCTCTGCCAAAGCACTATAAGGCTTTCCATTCACTTTCCCATTTCGATCAACAGGATTTAACGCTACGTCAACATCATAAAAGCTTAGTGAATTCAATCCATACCTATAGGGAGTAATTTCATAAATAACCGGCACTTTTATTCCATCCTCTGTTTCTTTTGGACGAATAACACTGGCATGAATCCGGTCTAAATTTCCATCATTGTCGGAATCCACAGAGGTCTCAACAAAAACGGATTCAATGATAGCTTCATCCAGATTGAAGATTGGCTGAGTCACCTGATCAACGACAAGTATTTCTTTTATATTCTCATCCTTTTCATTTCCCTTGTGAGATATTTGAGTATTTTCCTTTGTTAAGATTTCTTCTCCCTCCACTAACTCATCTCCATCGATACTTAGGCTCTGAAAAAACAAAAACATCATGAGCAATAACACTAACACGAATCCAGAAATCAAAACATTTTTTTTACTTACCATTAAAATTCCCCCCTCATTTCCTAATATATGAAAATTAGAAAGTCTAGTATATCCAAGATGTAATTTTCTCTACAAATATTTAAACATTAATATCCAAATTATGATAATAATATCATAATTGTAAGTAAAACTTCCACATGATTCTGGTAAAGAAAAAGATTACAGCCCCAAGGGGGTTACATAGACTTTCTATCTATCCCTCCAAATATCTCAGGTTCTCCTCCCTTCTCAATCCACCGTATGACTTCACGCTAACACTCCATATCTGTTCCTTAATCTCTGGGATTAAGACAGAGAGGAGAAAACTGTTGCTTACTTTGGCAGGGACAGAGTATCTATACAATAATGAGTTGTTTTCTTGCTTTTCATCCTGCTTCCCTCCCCTAACATATGCGAGTTACTTTCCTAACATAAAAAGAACGTATTTCTACGCCCTTTCTGCTATCCTTTTAACAATATTTATTTTAACTATGATGTAATTACAGTGGCTTTAAGACTTCGGGATCCAATTCCAATAAAAGCTACTTCACTTTCATTTGCAGTGACCCGAGTACATACAAGATCATACGAATTGTTTCCTGCAATTGGATCCTTATCCACTACAGGAAAGTTTGGAAAGTTTGTATAATTGAAAGTTTCATTTGGAGGTGACGAATAATCCATTTCATCATTTATTGTTGCAATGGGAGTGTTATTACGAAAAAGTTCATATGTCATTACAAAAGTCGTAGGGTTACCCGCAGTAGAAGCTCCCACACCCACCTGAACCATTGAATCAATACATACTTGTGTCCTCTGTGGTTGTTTAACACACACATCGACGGTAGCAACAGTTGTAGGCGTGTTTCCTTGAAGAAAAATCACATCTGGGTCATTAAATGGATTATCTACTGAAACACTTTGAGCTACAACAAAAGGTTCTTCTTTTATTCCCACTCCCAACTCATTAAATTACCCTTCACCTTATCTTATGAACAATCTAATGTAGTTGCTTGGACTCTTATCTATGGGCTGGAATGTAAAAAAGAGCGCTTATTTCGTTCGTTTTTAGTTAATGTTGATAGCGCATCCTCTACTTGATATCGTTAAAATTATGATAGTGTATTTCTCTATATCTTATCTTTACTTACAGAATGATCATAAGTAGATTTTTTGCTCAATAATAAGTATGCTTATATTTAGAAAGTTTTTTGAAAATGATTAGCAAATAGACTCTAAGGAAGATATTCAATGATGGATAAAAATAAAAAACAAATATTGATTGTGACTGCTGTGGAAGCAGAAAGAGACGCCATTATGAAAGGACTGTACAGAACTGAAAACATTCATGTCATCGCTGGTGGTGTTGGACCTGTATCTGCAGCTGTGAATACAACAAAAGCTTTATGCACCTCAAAATACGATATAGTGATTAGTATGGGAATCGGTGGAGGATTTGTTGGTCGTGCTGAGGTAGGTTCAATTGTAGTTGCAAACAAAATTATTGCTGCTGATTTAGGTGCTGAAACTGCTGAGGGTTTTAGCAGCTTAGATGAACTCGGTTTTGGTTCAGCACAGTTGAAAGTGAATCAGGACCTTGCAACAAAGATATTTGAATCACTTCATAAAACCATACCAAATGTTCACCTTGGTCCAATATTAACACTATCGACCGTTACTGGCACAGCTGAAACCGCAGCAAAACTGACCAATAGAATAAAAGGGGCAACAGTTGAGGCTATGGAAGGTTTTGGAGTAGCGACAGCAGCCGTTAAATTTGATATACCTGTTTTAGAGATTCGTACGATTTCAAACCCCGTAGGACCCAGAGAACGAGAAGCATGGCGTATGAAAGAGGCGTTTGAAGGACTTACTAAAACAAGTACAGTACTACAGGAGGTTTTCTCATGAAAATATACTTTTCACCTTGTCCTAATGACACATTTATTTTCCATGCTTGGGTACATGGACTGATACCAAATGCTCCAAAACTGGATGTCACTTATGCAGATATTGATATCACCAACAATATTGTAACTTCTTCAAATGATAGTAAACCTGATATATTAAAAATATCCTACGCAGCTTTACCATGGGCACTTTCAGAATATGAACTTTTACCATGCGGAGGAGCACTTGGTAAAGGGTGCGGACCACTATTGCTTACTAACAACAAGGGGATAATTACTCAAGATCCAGACTCATTATCTGGAAAAAGAGTTGCTGTTCCAAGTGAAAAATCAACAGCGTATTTATTATTTCGATTATGGGCTGCTCAAAATGTAGCGAGTGGTGTAGGAGAAATTATCGTTATGCCATTTCATGAAATTATGCCTGCGGTTCGTGATGGAAAAGTGGATGCAGGTTTAGTGATCCATGAAGCAAGATTTACTTATCAAACTTATGATTTAACCATGATGGTGGACTTAGGAAACTGGTGGGAGACTGATACAAATTTACCTATTCCACTAGGAGCTATCATCGCTCGTAAATCTCTAGATCTTGAAGCCATCACATCATGGATTCGTGCATCTGTTCAATATGCATGGAAACATCCAGAAGCTTCAAAAGATTATGTAATGAATCATGCCCAAGAAATGTCTCTAGAAGTAGCTAAAGCACATATAGATTTATATGTTAATGACTTCAGTGCCAATCTTGGAGAACAAGGATATGAAGCTATTCATACGTTACTTAACAGAGCCGCTGAACAAAATTTAGTCCCTGCTATAAAGTAAACCTTCCTTTCAGCAGGGTCTCCTTCCCAAAAAACACGCACACCATTTTATAAGGAATCCGAATCCAGTCCCACTGACGCAAACCTTCTACCTGGCTAATCCATTTTGATCAAACAAAATGGATTGAAAATCAATCTAAATCATTTCCATGACCTGTCCCTCGATTCATCTTCATTTCACATTTTTTTCAAAAAAAATAAAAATCAAAAATAAATTTGTTATATAATGCAACTTTTTCATGCTTTCTGTCGTCGTATTTTTTGGGAAGATGGTCCACTAAAACAATAAGTAGAATATTTTGAAATGTTTTGAAAATATGAGGTCATTTCAGCAGAAATGAAATGTATTCAAGAAGGTCTGTTGGTCTAACAAATTGAAATAAAGTTGAGAATAAAAATAGAATTACAAAAGTTAGAAGAGTCACGATTAGTAATGAATAAGCTACAAAATAATTACAAAGATCATTATGTTGATTGTTTGATTTTAACACGTAAAGTAGATGAATTAATAAATAGAGTATTGGAACTACAGTTGAAATTAAAACAGTCATCTGTTTAGTGAAGATAAATTATTTAAAGTAACAATATCACCTTTCCAAACGGAATCGGTGACCAATCAAAATCTGCAAAGGGTACTTTTATTTCCATTTCTCAGCTCTAATAGATCTATTATATGAGTCTGATAATCCATAAGGGTCCATCACTGTAAGAGTCATTTGAAAGTGCCATCATTAAATTTGATAGACTTTGATGTGTCTTTTTCAGAAATCAATATGGTAGAATTAGGGTTAACAACTATGATTTTACTTAAATTAACCATTTGTGAGGAGGATAATAAATGGAAGTAAGGACAGGAATACCAGTTGCCAGCCCTGAAGAAACAAAACTATTTCATAATGATTTAAACGGCATTCTAACACTCCAGCAAAAATATACAAAAGATCGTGTCGTGTATATTCCAGAACCAAACCAAGGACTTTATATTTTATTCAATGCAGACGATATTGGGGAAGTACTCGTTAAAAAGCAAACATCCTTTGAAAAAGGGTCAACCGCTAATCTATTAAAAAGCCTACTAGGAGATGGGTTAGTCACAAGTAAAAATCATAAACATCGAAAAGATCGCAAATTAATGCAGCCCATGTTTCAATTTCAGTCCATAGAAAACTTTGCGCCTCATATGGTAAAACAAACTTACTCATTAACAGAAAATTGGGAAGATGGACAAATCAGGGATATCTCAAGTGAAATGAATGAAATCACCTTGAACATTATTACTGACACCATGTTCGGAACTAAAGTGGATAAAGAACTATTAAGTGGGTTACGTTCCTCTTTAAAGAATTTTGGGCGTTTTATTATGAAAAGTTCGAAGAATAAGCAAGTGGATGAAAAAGAAATTTTCAACTTTCGACAGAATATACAACTAATCAATCAAATCGTAATGTCTATAATAGAGAAACGTAAACTTGAAAATATTGATGACTATCATGATTTATTATCCCTCTTATTAAAAGCTAAAGATGAAGATAATAACCAACTCACGAATGAGGAAATTAAAGATCAGGTCATGACCATTTTTGTTGCGGGTCACGGCACAACTGCAAATATGCTGTCATGGATTTGGTATTTAATCTCTCAACACCCAGAAGTTGAACAAAAATTCTATCAAGAAATCGATTCGGTTCTTGCAGGAGAACCACCAACCATTCATGACCTCAAAAACCTTCAATATACCGATCTAATCATCCAAGAAGCTCTGCGATTTTACCCCGTAGTATACCAAATGCGAAGACTAGTAATAGAAGAAGTACAAATTGGAGAACACACTTTCCAAAAAGGAGACGAGGTCTTATTAAGTCAATATGCAATACATAGAAATCCACTATATTATGATCATGCAAATGAGTTTATTCCTGAAAGATTTGCACAGGAAAATATCAAAAACAATCCAAAGTTTTCATATTTTCCATTTGGAGGCGGTGCAAGAGTATGTATTGGAAACCACTTTGCTTTACAGGAAGCTGCTCTTATACTAGCGACCATTGCTCAGCAATATCAATTGCAGCTTTCAAACCCTGACAATGTTGGAATAGAGCCTTTAATTACACTCAATCCTAAAAATGGATTAGAGATGACTTTGAAAAAACGTTAACATCATTCCCTTTCTCCCTATGCTTGTTACTCCCATCATTTACATATAGTGTTCTTTTATCTAATTATGTTATTTTGTTTATGTTGTGGTTTATATCAATTACATATAGTAGCAGGGGGAGAGGTTTTTGAAAAAGGGAATCATTTTATTAGTAATATTAATAGTATCCATTGTATCTTCTGCAGTTGTATTTGGTACAGATGAGAAAGAAATTGAAGTTTGGATAGATGATAAAAAACTACAGTTCGAAGAGACTCCATTTATAGAAGATAATAAACTATTTGTGCCTTTTAGACTTTTGTTTAATGAGTTAGGATTAATTGTGAACTGGGATCAAGAAACGCAAACCGTATTAGGTACCAATGATAATTTCTCTATTCATTTACCATTGTATAGCAAACAAACAATAGTGAATGGAGAAACAATGGAAGTAGAGCCTAAAATCGTTAATAATCGGACATTTGTTTCTATCAAATTTGTCGTTGAGTCTATTGGAGCAAAAGTAGAATGGGATGATCAATTAAGAATAATTTCAGTCACAAGCCCAAGAGAACTGGAAAAACAGAACGAAATTGAAAGACAGGAAGAAATTAAAAAACAGGAAGAATATAAAAAGGAAATCTCAGAAATGTTTGATCGATATATAGAATATAGAAATGATGAAAATTTGACTGGAATAGAATCATTATTATCCGATGGTTTTCATCAAATTAATAGCAATGTAGAATCATTAGAATATTTTGAAACATACGATTTGGAAATTGAATTGATGGAAATTGATATTCAATTTATGAATCAGCATTATGTAGCAAATATAGAGACTATTGAAAAAGTAGTGAATACGAATGAAGCATTTTATTTGGATCAAATACAAGATCTTTCATATACAGTTTGGAAAACAAAAGAAGGATCGTGGCAAATAGACGTAAGTAGATTATGGGATAAAGAATATATAACTCCAGAGAGCATATTAAATTATGAAGTAGATGTCCCTAAAGATTACGAAGAAGAAATTTTAAAAGTCTTAGAAGATGAGATCAAATATGCAAATGAAGGGAATATAGAGAAATACACTTCTGTTTATCATGATGAATCTCCTGAAATAACAGAAGAAAACGTCCAGTTTTTAATAAATGTTTGGTCAGAATTTGGGTACCTTTCGTATGAAAATTTACTTGTTTCTATTGTAGATTTTAAAGAGAATGAAGCTAAAGTGTTTGCACTTCAAAATATGGTTGAATCACCATTTTATAACACATTAAGTGAAAGAGCCTTTATTTATACCTTGGAAAAATCTGAAAACGATCAGTGGAAGATTTATCAAAAGGAAAAAATATAGTATGAATGTCAAAAGCGAAAGATAAAATCGATTTCATAAAGAACTATATTTTATTCGGTGTAAGATCTTATTTTCGCCATGGAAATTCCTTTAATAGGAGTTTCTTTTTTGTTTTTATACAAATCATCTATCTATATCTGTCTCTCAACATTTTCAAAAATAGTTCCATCGCTTTAGTTTGAAAAGGAACGGTTCTAGTTACAATTGAAAACTTCCTACGAACGGGTAAACCTTCATACTCTACTAATCGTAAAGTACCAGAAGACAACTCTCGTTGAATGGCCCATTTTGATAGTAATGATATACCTATGCCCGATTCTACTGATTCCTTAATGACCTGTGTGCTCCCAAACTCCATTTTATGCTGTGGATTTAATTGTAGCCTGTCGAACATTTTATCTGTCGCTTCTCTTGTTCCTGAGCCCTCTTCCCTCACAATCCATGTTTCCGCTTCCAGTTCTTCCTTCGTCACTATACTTTGATTTGCAAATCGGTGATTAGCAGACATTGTGACATACATAAGATCATCTGCAAAGGGTTCAATATTTAAACTTTGTTGATTAAATTCACCTTCAACAATCCCAATTTCCAATTCGTTATTTACGACTAAATCTACGATTCTCTTTGAATTTCTAATCGTGATAGAAGGTTTAATAAGAGGGTAATTCTCAAGCAAATCAGAAATCATTCCAGGTAATACATATTCACCAAAAGAATAGCTTGCCCCTATGAATAAATCTCCGCTTGCTTTATTCATTAGATCATCTACTAAGTACTGCATGCGAGTATAATGACTCAATATTTCTTTTGCATGATGATATACAATTTCTCCAGCCATGTTTAATCTAACAAATTTATTGCTTCTTTCTAACAGCCTTGTCCCAATCTGTTGTTCAAGTGATTGAATATATTGACTCACAGCAGGTTGAGTCATATGTAGCTCTTCCGCTGCACGTGAAAAATTCTTTTTTTCTACGACTGTTGTAAAAACAAGTAACTGATGATCCATATATAGTCACTACCTCTCTCATTGTTACTTCTATTGTATCATAAGTAAATCGTTATTATAAATATAATTATGATTTATTTTTCTTATTTAACAGAATGATTTATGCTGAAGTTAACAAACATTTATTTCATGTTTCTTTTTAGAGAAATCAAGATTCTTAAAGTGTTTTATCAACAAAAATGTTTTTTAAAGTGAGGAATCATTCATGAATGAAAACGTTTTAAAAAAATCAGTCTCTATTAACTTCAAACCATTTATCTACTGGACTGGTGGAGTTTTGTTCACTTTCATTATAGCACTGCTAAGCTTTCAAATAGCAAAAGTTCCTGGATTTAATTACATTGGTCCTTTAGCAACTGCAATTATTGTTTCAATCATCTATAGGCAAATTTTTGGTTACCCGGAGAAAATTAAAACAGGAGCAGTTTTTTCGGCAAAAAAACTACTACGTGCTGCTATTATTTTATACGGTTTAAAATTAAACATTGATATTATATTTAAACAAGGTCTGGGTTTAGTTGGTTTAGGAATCATCTCCATCGCTTTTTCAATCATACTAACACTACTCATTGCAAAATGGTTAAATGCAGATTTCAACTTATCCTTATTAGTTGGGGTTGGAACTGGGGTTTGTGGTGCTGCCGCCATCGCTGCCGTCTCCCCCATACTTAAATCTAAGGAAGAGGATACTGCAATTAGTATTGGGATTATTGCTTTGGTCGGTACAGCTTTTTCTATCCTATATGCCTTATTAATTCCAGTCATTCCACTCGCACCAGATGAATTTGGAATTTGGGCAGGTCTCAGCCTGCATGAACTGGCCAACGTTGCTACCGCTGCTGCACCCGCTGGAGAAGAGGTTCTAGCTATTGCATTATTGGCTAAACTTGGTCGAGTATTTTTGCTTGTTCCTTTATGCTTTGTACTTATTTACTGGAAAAAGAAAAAACAAACGGATACAGAATCAGAAACGAAAATTCATTTTCCATGGTTTCTTGTTGGATTTATCGCAATGAGTATAGTTGGAAGTTATGTAATAGGGAATATCATTTTTATTCCAGAAGAAATGATGAGTGACGTTTCTATTTTTACAACCTTTTTATTAACGATGGCGATGGCAGGTTTAGGTTTAAATGTAAATTTAAAAGCTTTACGATCAAAGGCTATGCGTCCTTTTATCGCCATGTCCATTACTTCAGTGCTTTTATCCATTTTAACTCTTTTTATTATTTAACAAGTTCAGAATTTTTTAGAATAACTGATTTTTGATTAATATTAGTAGAAACATGAGCCGACACAAAACGATCTATTTCGCTGGTCAGCTCATGTTTTTTGTTTATTCTCGATAAGGTTGAGTTAACTTTTCAAAATCCTTCTGAATTAATTCTGCAACCGGTTTTGCTTGTGTTCGATCCATATGATACATCCCAAACGTATCGATCCACATATTATGATTAACATACCAATTATACATAATCCAAAAATCAATTCCCGCAAGATAACCGTTAGGATTATATGCGCCTTCCTTCGTTACAGCTGTGTGTTCTAACATAGCTTTCATCGTATCTTCATAAACCTTTAGCTGTTTATATTTATCTTTGTCATCTGCACCTGACCATCGTCCAAACTCTGTATTTATAATTGGTTTGTCTGGCCAATTTTGGTTTGCTTCTTGTAAAAATTGAGCTGTACCTTCATATGGTGTACCTCCATGAAATACACCAAAGTACATCGTCCATCCTGCTACATCCAGAGGTTCCATTGAAACATCATTTGCACCTGGTTGATCCGCAGCTGCGCTTTGAGTAATTAAACGCCCATCATCATAATGCTCATGTAGATCGTTTACTAATCTTTCATTAAATTCTTTTCTTATCTCTGGAGCCTTAGATTCATTTTGTGTACTCCACATAATGACAGAAGGTCGATTATATTCAGAGAAAATCATTTCTCTCCACATTTGGTCTGCAAATTTCCGTTCAGCTTGAATTTCAAAATGATTCTGTTCAAATTGCCATAACGGGATTTCACTCATCGTAGTTAAACCTAAACGGTCCAATAGTATATACGTATAAACATGATTTGGATAATGCCCTGTACGTACCATATTGGCATTATGATCCATAATTTGCACTAAATCAGCTTTGATTTTATCCCATGTTGCAGTACGACCAGAATCCGGCCACTCCTCATGTCTTGCAATTCCAGCTAAAAATATAGGTTCTTCATTCATCAAAATTTTCGTAGATTCAGTACCTAACGTTCGAATGCCAAATTGTGTTGCAAAACGATCCAACTCTTTCTCTTTCTTATTTTCAATCGAAATTTCTGCTACATATAAGTTAGGGTCAAAAATAGACCATAATTGTGGATCTTGGATCACAATAGAAAAAGAAACAGCTCTTGTTTTACCCGCTTCAATTTCTATAAGCTCATTTAAATTCCCATCAAAGGCAACTTCTTCTCCTTTAATACTTGCTGCTAATGGAGAATCCAAAAATGATTCACTTTCTTTATCTGCTAAAAATATTTTTCCGTTTAAACCGACCTCACTGTTTTTTGTTGATCTATTTTCCAATACAACCTTTACTTGAACAGTTCCATCTATATTCTCAGGAATAATGTCTGCTCTTACTACATGAACAGGATCACTACCCTCTATATATAGATCTTGTAAAACCCCAGTATAGTTAAAAAAATCTGTACCCTCTAATACTGGAATAATATCCTCTCGAGATCCCCAAGGTGGATTATCTACTCGAATTACAATAGAATTTTTTTTACCAACTTCAACAAATGGTGTGATATCAAAGGCAAAAGGGGTATAACCACCTTCATGATAACCAACCCACTGACCATTCACCCAAAAGTCACCTACATAATTCAGTCCTAAGCTTTTTAAAGTCATAGCCTGACCATTCCACTCATTATCCATTGTAAAAGTGCGACGATACCAAACACCACTTTCATAGGTTTCAGATGAATATGCAGTCTCAATACCAATTAGCTCATTTTCAGGAAAAGGGAGATTGATAGTTTCCCAGCCACCATCCTCATACACTGATTCAGTACGTCCAGCTGCTTGTTGTTCAGCAGCTGTCAACCAATTTTGATCTCTAGGTGACATCGTAAATTGACCATCTGCTTCAAAACGTTCCTTTTTCCATTCCCCTTCCAATGAATAAGTCAATCTTTCTTGAGGGTCAAATGAAGGAACAGGAATTCCATTTTGAAAGGGAATAGACATTCCATCAATCTCTTCAAAAGAAAAAGTAGTTTGTAGATACTCCCCTTCTGATTGCTCTAAAATTGGATTTAAATTTGTTAATGGTTCTTCCTTGTTTAGAAATTTCATAAATACAAAACCAATACCCACAATAATAATGATAATAACACTAATCCATAATCCTTTAGTTAATTTCATAAGGTTCTCCCTTCTTTCATCCATTTGTCATCAAGTTATACTATCCCCAACATTTCAACACATATGTAATTCTATCCAAATATGATATAAACTAATTCTATTATAGAATGGTATCGATTTCAATAATTTCAATAAATAAAAAAAATAAAAAAAAGACCACTCTATTTAAATAAAGTGGACTAAGCTCGAAAATATGTATTAATAAAATATGTATTAATCTATTTCTAATAATTCAAGTATGATCTTTAAATCTTTACTTGTATCCATATAAGCATATCTACCACCTTCAAATTCACCCTTTTGAACAAGTGGCATTTGATTGCCTTCCAATATTTTTATTTTTTCAGTTAGTCCCTTGACCTCAAATGCTATGTGGTGCACACCCTCACCTTTTTCGTCTAAAAACTCTCGCCATGTACTAGGATTCTCATCAGGTTGAATTAATTCTAATTGTAGTGATCCCATATCGAAAAAGGCTAATCTTGCCCTTGCTTCTGTAGAGCTTCCCTTATATTCTGTTTGTGTTTTATCCACCGCATCTGTCCAAAACGCCTCTGGTTTATCCACACCAAAAAAGTCTGCAAATACCTGAGAGGTTTTTTCAATATCCTTTACCATAATTCCAATCTGTGTAATCACATTTGTATTTAAAATATTTTTGTCCATAAGCACTCTCCTTTTTTGAAAACCATTTCATTTAATATTTTACCATAAAGAGAAACTTACTTTCAGACTTGTACAGGATGTACTGATGCTCCCTATTATAGAAGAGAAAAGCACCCTAAATTTACTTAGAATGTTTTACCTCACCATGCCAAGACATGATTCCACCTCTTAAATGGACCATGTTTTTAAATTTTTTCTTTTTTAATACACGTGCCGCTTTTTTACTTCGAAACCCACTTCTACAGTATAACAAGACTGTTTTACCTTCTGGTATTTCATCATATCTGTTTCTAATTTGCGACAAAGGAATATTTACTGCATCCTTAATATAACCTGTTTTTAATTCGTGTGGTTCCCGTACATCAATAAGAACTTTATCTGATTTGTTTTTCAATGCCTCAGAAAAATCCGTTGTATTGAATGTCTTTAGTCCTTTTACTGGCAGTTGCTGATATATAAACCAAAATAACAAGCCAAATACGATTCCAGAAAATATAATTGAAGTATCCATATGTTATCCTTTCTAAGGGTTTGCCTTTACTAAGCTCACCTTTAACCAATTTATTTTATAATATCTTGTGACAATTGCAACACTATAAATAATGAGATACGTATTAAAGAGCTAGCCATGCACCAATACCCCCCACTCAAATACATAAATATTGAGATAGGTAAAGACCCCAAAAACTAAAATTAATGAAGTAATTAACAAGAAGAATGTATCCCCAATCCCTCGTAAACCACCTGCATAAAAGTTTAACCATGCATCAAACAACTGTAAAAAGGCAGATACCATGATTAATAAAGCAGCTAATTCATAAACTGTATCATCATTCGTATACATTCCAGTAATCTGTTTAGCAAATAAAAACTCAAGTATAGCCACACATAAGATAAAGATGGTTCCTATCCTTGCAGTTTCTGTTCCTAATTGTTTCGCTTTCAGCGGATTTGATTTTTCTATTTCCTGACCTACTAAAATTGTAGCTGTCGCCCCAAAAGCAAAAGCAGGCATAAATCCAAATGACATCACGTTTAAAGCAATTTCATTCGCTGCAAGTGCTTCAGTACCTAGTTTCCAAGATACAAAAAAAAGTAAATATGAGCATGGAAACACTAATTGAAAATTCTTGTATTCCTAATTTCGAGCTTTTTTTTTCGATCAATTTTGCTTCAGATTTATTAAAGTTGACTTTTTGGTGCGTCCACCCACCGATAAAGGCAACGCATTCTCCGATTAAAAACGCCCAGCCTGCTCCTTCTAGCTGCAGCTCTGGGAACCCCCACTTTCCATAAGCCAATGTATAGGTGAATAAGATGATGAGCGAGCTATTGATCAAAGCCAATACCATTGGTGTTCTTGTATCCCCTATCCCTCTGAAAAAACCTGCTAAAACAAAATTAACGATCCCAAAAGACATCGCATAAAAACGAAGCTGCAAATAATCTTTCCCAATTGCAATCTCTGCAGATTCCTTTCCACCAATAAAGCTTAAAATTGGTCCACTAAATAATTGATTGTATGACCCAGTCCTGAAAAAATGGCGAATGCATTTCACATGACTAAATTCGTCACTCCAACAATAGCTGTCACAGTAAAACCTAATTGATCAAACATAATTAATGAAATGGTTCCAGTTACAGTAAAGGAAGCAAATGAAATGAGCGAGGGTAAAGCTAGTCCTAAAATCAGTCTCCAATTTTTAAACATGTTGTTTTCCTCTGCCGTTGTTATTTTTTCTTATTTGATAATGTGTTCAATTCAATCATTAGTATTGTGCAATTTATCTTAGTTTCTGTCAATGCTTTTTTCATGGTATAATAAAATGGTTTTTTAACATTTCATTCATATTAAAACATCGGAGGAACACTCATGATTAATTCTCGTTTACTTACATATAGTATGAACGCAGTAGTTAGTTGTTCTATATTACTCACCGGCTGTGCAAATACTATACCTTCTAACGATTACATACCCGATTCACAAGCCCAAGAAGAGGTGGACCAACCATCTCAAAACAACAATGACAAAAAGACCATGCAAGTTGGAAGTATATTTTTCAACGATCAAGAGATGATTTTATCACCTGGTTCCTCATATTCGCTTGATCTTTACTCCTTAACAACAGATGAAACAGAAATAGAAATTAACTCAATGGATATTGACTTTGATATTCAGCCAGCAAATCTTGCTTTTATTGATGATAATGGTTTACTCTCTATTTCCAATGAAGCTAATATCGGAAATCAAATTGATGTTTCTGCGGTTTATGAGGGTTTTACTGCTCATTTAACGATAACAGTGAAGTACAGTATAGAGGACACTATTGTCGCTTCAAATGATGGAATCCCGCAGGTTACAAATCAAGAAAGTACAGCAGTGCTAGTAAATAAACAACGTAGCTTACAGGAAAACTATGTCCCTAATGATCTTGTTCAACCTAACATTCCCTTTTCTTTTGCTGGAGAAAGTGAAAAAAAATGGTTACGACAAGAAGCAGCAACAGCACTTGAACAATTATTTGCAAAAGCAGAACAAAATCAAATTGAGCTAAATGCTGTATCTGGTTATCGTTCTTATCTTACCCAACAATCCATCTTTAATTGGAATGTACAAGAGCAAGGTGAAGAACAAGCAAGAAGATATAGTGCATATCCAGGGACTAGTGAGCATCAAACTGGGTTAGCTATGGATGTTTCTAGCCCAAGTGTTAATAATGCACTTCATGAGAGCTTAGGAGATACGAAAGAGGGTCAATGGTTAGCTGAACATGCTGCTGAATTTGGCTTTATTATCCGATATCCTCAGGATAAAGAGCATATAACTGGTTATGCGTATGAACCATGGCATTTAAGATACGTAGGCAAGGAAATTGCTGCTGATATCATGGAACAGGGAATTACACTAGAAGAATATTTTAATGATGCCATACCAGTAAACAATCCTTAGTTCTCCTCTCTATTTCCTAAAATGAATATCATAAAAAGAAAAAAAATCCACTCGTAGAAGTGGATTTTTTACTAGTTGACTCATTATTGTCCCTTATCCAATTTAAAACGACTTATATTCTGTTCCATTTTATTTGATAGTTCACTCTGCTGATCTATTGTTTCAACGATATCTTTATATTGTGTTACTTGCTGATTCGTAGATGCAGCAATTTCTTGAATAGCAGCTGTAGTTTCTTCAGCAATCGCTGTGATATCAGACATATTGTTGTTTACTTCTACACTTTGATTTTTTATATCATTGGCACTTTGCAAAACTTCCTTCATTTGATAACTCATTTCTTTAAACAACTCGTTTATTTCCATAAAATTATCAAATGCAGACTTAAATGTATCTCTACCATCCGCTGTTTTTTCATTTGAACTCAATAAAGATTGTTGAAACTGTTTTGTTTTTTCTTCATTTTCTGATACGACTGCCATCACACCATTAGCAACCTTTGTTGTTTCAGTAGACAGCTCACGAATTTCATCTGCAATGACAGCAAATCCTTTACCAAATTCACCTGCTCTTGCAGCTTCAATCGATGCATTCAAAGATAGTATATTTGTAGTACGTGATATTTTTACAATCTGCTCTGAAAATTTGCGAATTTGCACAAGCTCCTGATTTAAATTTTCAAAGGAAGAGATCAATTCGTTGTTGGAGTTTTCTACTAATTGTATTTGTCCCATCGTATTATTTAATTCATCGGTTCCTGTGTTTATTCTTTCATATGTATGTTCTAGTGCCATTTTAAATTTTTCTATGATATCTACAATATCTGTTACAGATTGATCTAGATCTGATATATTCACTAACGAGTTTTCTGAATAACTTGCCTGTTCAGATATCCCTTTCGAAATCTCATCTACATTCTTTGCTATAATTTCAGTAGAGCTAAAGTTATCGGATATGGCTAGATTCACATTTTTTACATTTCCATTCATGGAAGAAATAGAATGTCTCACATCTGAGATCATCATCTTTAAATTGTCAACGATTTCATTGGTACTTCTGGCTAACAATCCAAGTTCATCATTTGATACACTCAACTTCTCTGTAGATAAATCTCCTTTAGACAACTGATAGTTGTATGAAACTAACTTATGCAGTCGTTTTACAACACTGCCATAAATCCACCAACCTAGTAACAAACAAATAATCATAGCTCCAATGATAATGACTAGGTTGCTTAGAAGAGTACTCTTATGCTCATTTTTAATCGATTCCTGTGACTCTAAAACTCCAGCATACTTAAGTTCATTTAACGTAGCAGCATTAATTACAATTCCATTAAGATCGCCGATTGATGACTTATAAGCCGTATTAAATTGACTTAAATCACCTGCAAAGATCGCATTCATAATATTCTCTTTATATTTTAAAAATCCTATCCAATTTGTTTCTAAATAATCCACAATCACTCTTTCCTCATCCGTGTTGGCGTAATCTTTTTGCTTTAAAATAGCTTGATTGATGTTTTCTATGTTCTTGTTGACATTTTCCTCAAATTGATATGGGATCATTGCAGTATTAGAATTAGACATAAGTAATTGATTTAACTCAAGTATGTAGGTTGTAAGATTCTGTAATTCGTTCATAGAGTGGATTTTAATCTCATATGCATCTTGAACTGTGTTTTCTACTTTAGACAAGGAATTATTAAGCACAAAGCCCAACAATAACAATGTCATAAACATAAACACAAACAATACAATCAATTTCACTTTTAAGTTCATAACGCTGGTTAACTTACCTATCTTATCTGTTAGCATATATATATTAACTCCTTTATTAAAGCTTACAATATTATAACATTGGATTGGAAAATATGTCTATGAATTATAGGGATTTGAGACTGCTTTACTAAATTGAAAAAGACCTAAATTGTAAATACAACTTAGGTCTCAAACATTTGTATCCTAATAATACTTAAATTAGTATAAAGGTTGCTAATTTAACCCATATTAATATTTTACCAATTGTCATCTCCTATTACTAGAAGAAGGAGTCTTAAATAAAGTAGAACTTGACATCATTTATCTTAACTCACGTTTAATGGTATCCATAGCTTCCGTCCATGCTGTTTCTGGATCCGCGCCGTTGCTTTCTACATTTGTAATGGCATCTTTAATGGCATTATGAACCGTTGCATAACTTGATCCTAAATATACAGGCTCAATTCTTAATGCAGCTTCGGCATAAATTTGACCTACATATGCTCCCGCAAAATATTCATCTGTCCATTCTTGAATTTCTGGTTTTTCATAAATACTAGGAGTAGATGGAAAGTTACCTGTTTCTTTAAATACTTCATATGCGTTTTCTTCATTTAATAGCCATTCTAAGAAGTCATACGCTTCTTGTGGATGCTCTGTTTGTTTAGGAATAGCAACAAATGATCCACCCCAAGTACCAGAAGCGATAGGCATTTGAGCTATATTCCAATTCCCAGAGGCATCAGGTGCTGAACCTTTCATCCAAGCCATCATCCAAGCTGGTGCCATTAAAGTAGCAAATCCTCCATCATTAATCGCTGAACTCCATTCACCAGACCATTGTGCGAATCTTCCCGAAAGATCATCAAGTGCAATGGCAACTGATCTATCATATGCTTCTTTCACCGCAGCATTTGACTCTACGATAAGCTCCTCATCTGCTGTAAAATATATTTCACTTAATTGTCCAATGAATGCATCAAACATCGTACCAGCCGAATCCGTCATCGGCTTTCCTGTTTTTTCTAAAATCGTTTTACCTACTTCATGATATTCTTCCCAGGTCGTAATTAAAGCTGAAACTTCATTTGGATCAGTCGGAAGTCCTGCTTCTTCAAAAATGTCTGTACGATATGCCATCGCCATTGGGCCGATATCTGTTGGTAATCCAAACAAGAAAGATCCATCAGCATTTTCAGCCTGAGTTATTTTCCAATCTAAGTAGATACCTGTAACATCTTTTGCTCCAAGTTCATATAAATTGTAGAATTTATCTTCATCACCCTTAAGTGCTTCTAGTCTTCCGACCTCAACAAATGCAATATCAGGTGCACCAGATCCAGCTGCTAAAGCTGTTACCAAACCATCATGATGTTCTGCAAATGGCATTTCTTGAAAATCAATATGAATATTTTCATTTTCTGCATTATATTTATCGATCAATGGAGCAAACCCAGTATTTGGAATGCTTGAAAATGTAAGTTCTATTATTTCTTCATTAGAATCTGATGTTGTAACGGGCGTTTCCTCTGGAGTTCCTTCAGATGAACCATCTCCACTTCCTTCGTTAGAACCTGAACATGCTGTCAATACAATGGAGAACAATAACATAAAACTCATTAATACTATGCCGAGTTTTTTCATTTCAAAAATCCCCCTAATTTTTTATTGAACGCGTTCTACTTTAAATTATAAGGGAATCATTTTGTCAAAACTACGAGGTCACTCTTATATTTTTTGTATATATTTCTCCTATTTGGATCTAATTACAAACTAAAACAAAATGTACAAGCTATTGTTATAAAACGAACTGAGCCCTTGAAAAGGGTTGTAAAATCTTAACATGGGATCCCGAAAAGAAGTTGTTATTCCTTGGATTTATCATCACTTTTTAAGTGTAGTTAAGTAATATGATTTATCTTCTCAAATTTTCATTGTTGAAACATAGAATTTGTAAAACTTATAATCTCCCTCTTGAGAAGAGGAGGATATACGGAGTGTTGATACGGGATAAATACTTAGGTTATAAAAAAACCTTAGCTGCAGTATATGCAACTAAGGTCATTAAGAATAAGAATTTATTCCTGAATATCAATTTTAAATATGATTACAAACACATTTAACCTTTAACTGAGCCCTCAGCTAACCCTGCAATAAATTGACGACTAAAAGGGATAAAAATCGCTAACAGCGGTAATGTTGCTATGAAAGCACCTGTTACAACAATAGCAGTTTCCCTAGTATAAGTACCTTGTAGGTTTCTTATGGCAAGCTGTATGGTTCGAACGGATTCGTCCCTTAAAACGATGGATTCCCATATAAAGGCATTCCAAGTACCCATGAATGTAATGATCGCCAATGTCGCCAAACCTGGTTTAATGATCGGCAATACAATACGATAATATGTCTGGAAGTTCCTTGCTCCATCCACCTTAGCTGATTCAATTAATTCCGGATGAACAGATGCATCAATATACTGCTTAATTAAAAATACACCAAAGGCACTCACAAGAGCAGGTACGATAACAGCTCTTAAATCATTAATCCAATTCAACTTACTGATAATCATATATAAAGGAATCTGTCCGATATTAGGCAACGTTAAAGTAATTATGATAAACAATAGTAAAAACTTTCTTCCCTTAAATGTAAGTCTTGATAATGCAAAAGCAGCTAATGAACAAAAGAATAACTGAGAAACAGTAACTGTTCCTGTGATAATCAATGTGTTAACTGTAGCGGTTAAAAAATCTGATCTTTCCCAAGCTGTTTGTAGGTTAATGAAAAACTGATCACCAGGTGTTAATATTGGTGGAAACTTAAATGCATCTGCATTGCTCCTTGTACTTAACACAAACATCCAATAAAAAGGGAACACGGAGATAAAAGATACAATGACTAAAAAGAAATAAGAAATAAAACGTCCTGTAGGAGATTTCATTGATTCTCACACCCTTTCCATTCTAATCTTTAATGAGTTTTGTAGAAACGACCCAATTTAATATTGCAAATAAAATGATAATGATGAACATCAACCAACCAATGGCTGCACCATATCCTATATTATATTGAGGTCCAAATGCTGTACCATACATATATAAGAACATCGTAAGAATTTGATTATCTGCTCCACCATTAAAACCATTTGCCCAAATAAATGGTTCAACAAATAACTGCATACCTCCAGATACGGATAGTATTAGAGTAAACAATATAATTGGACGAAGCTGTGGAATCGTAATGTAGAAGAATTGTTGAATTTTCGTAGCACCATCAATCGTGGCAGCTTCATACAACTCTTTTGAAATGGTTTGAAGACCCGCCATATAAATAATGGTATTATAACCGATCCATCTCCAATTCACCATTAGCGTTACTGCGAAATGAGAGAGCCAGCGATTATCATTTAACCAATCAAAACCTTGTGTCCCCAAAATGAAATTGACTAAACCATAATCTCTAGAAAATAAATTACCAAAAATAATAGTAACTGCTACAAGAGAGGTAACAAATGGCATAAATATGGCCATTTTAAACATATCCTTAAACTTTATAAAAGCCTGATTCAACACAAAAGCGATCACTAATGCTATAAATAACTGCGGCAAGATAGCCATAAACCACATTGAAAAAGTATTCACGATTGATGTTATAAAAGCTGAATCATCAGTTAGTAACCAAACATAGTTTTGAAATCCAATAAACTCCGGTTCACCCTTAAAGAGTCTCCAACTAAATAATGAAACATAAATATTAAACAAAATAGGAAATAAACCAAATACGATAAATAAAATGAAAAAGGGTGATACATATAAATATCCTGATAAAGCATCTTTTCTTGCTTGTGATCCATATTTGAAATTATTTTTTGACTTTTTCCCCATAGATATAAGACCTCCCTGTAGTGACATCTTTAATGAAGTAATTTATGTATCTTAGCGAAACTTTACCTTCTTTTTATTAAGATAACTCCCCCTAATGTTTATTGAACGCGTTCTACTTCAAATTATAAGGGAATCCATTTTTCAAAACTATAAGGCTACTCTTATATTTTTTGTATATATTTACTTGTTTTTACCTTTGATTACTATTCGGAGTTTTTCGAAGGTGTCATAAAATTCTTCATATGAATTAGAACCCCCGAAAAAGGAATCGGAATAAATATAAAAGCTTATCGTCACTTTTTTGGGTATCTGGGGGGAAGTAATAAAAAAACCTTAGTTGCAATAATGCAACTAAGGTCAATAAGTATTTATACCTCAATAAAATTTAAATATGATCACAAACTACGCTTAACCTTTAACTGAACCTTCAGCTAACCCTGCAATAAATTGTCGGCTAAAAGGGATAAAGATTGCTAACAGCGGTAATGTTGCTACAAAAGCACCTGTTACAACGATAGCAGTTTCCCTAGTATAAGTACCTTGTAGGTTTCTTATGGCAAGCTGTATGGTTCGAACGGATTCGTCCCTTAAAACGATGGATTCCCATATAAAGGCATTCCAAGTACCCATGAACGTAATGATTGCCAATGTTGCTAAACCTGGTTTAATGATCGGCAATACAATTTTATAATACGTCTGGAAGTTTCTCGCTCCATCCACCTTAGCAGATTCTATTAATTCTGGATGAACTGAAGCATCAATATACTGCTTGATTAAAAACACACCAAAGGCACTTACAAGAGCAGGTACGATAACAGCTCTTAAATCATTAATCCAATTCAACTTACTGATGATCATATATAAAGGAATTTGTCCTATACCAGGCAACGTTAAAGTAATTATTATAAACAATAGTAAAAACTTTCTTCCCTTAAATGTAAGTCTTGCTAATGCAAACGCAGCTAATGAACAAAAGAATAACTGAGAAACAGTAACTGTTCCTGTGATAATCAATGTGTTAACTGTAGCGGTTAAAAAATCTGATCTTTCCCATGCTGTTTGTAGGTTGGTAAAAAACTGATTACCAGGTGTTAATATCGGTGGAAATTTAAATGCATCCGCATTACTCCTTGTACTTAACACAAACATCCAATAAAAAGGAAACACAGAAATAAAAGAGACAATTACTAAAAAGAGATAAGAAATAAATCGTCCTATAGGAGATTTCATTTATTCTCACATCCTTCCCATTTTAATCTTTAATGAGTTTTGTAGAAATGATCCAATTTAATATTGCAAACAAGATGATAATGATAAACATTACCCAACCAATGGCTGCACCATAACCGATGTTATATTGAACACCAAATGCAGTGTTATACATGTATAAGAACATCGTAAGAACTTGGTTATCTGCTCCACCACCTGCTCCTGCCCATACTAATGGCTCAACGAATAATTGCATACCGCCAGATACGGACATTATAAGCGTGAACAATATAATTGGACGAAGCTGTGGAATCGTAATGTAGAAAAATTGTTGTACTTTCGAAGCTCCATCAATCGTGGCCGCTTCATACAATTCTTTTGAAATGGTTTGAAGACCCGCCATATAAATAATGGTATTATAACCGATCCATCTCCAGTTCACCATAAGCGTTATTGCAAAATGAGAGAGCCAGCGATTATCATTTAACCAATCAAGACCTTGTGTTCCCAAAATGAAATTGATTAAACCATAATCTCTAGAAAATAAATTACCAAAAATAATAGTAACTGCTACAAGGGAAGTAACAAATGGCATGAATATGGCCATTCTGAACATGTCCTTAAACTTTACAAAAGCTTGATTTAACACAAAAGCGATTACTAATGCTAAAAATAACTGCGGCAATGTTGCCATAAACCACATTGAAAATGTATTCACGATCGACTTTATAAAAGTTGGATCGTCCGTCAATAACCAAACATAGTTTTGAAATCCAATAAACTCCGGTTCACCCTTAAAGAGTCTCCAACTAAATAATGAAACGTACATATTAAACAAAATTGGAAATAAACCAAATACGGTGAATAATAGGAAAAAGGGTGACACGTATAAATACCCTGATAAAGCATCTTTGCTTGCTTGTGATCCATATTTAAAACGAGGTTTTTTATTCTCTGACTTGTTTCCCATTGACATAAGACCTCCTCCTTCCACAATATATGGAAATTGTTCTTTTAAAATACTCACGCTGATCAATACCATTATGATGATCAGCGCGAATATTATTGTTTATTTATTTGTTATTCATTGTGAAATTATAAATTATCTTAATTCACGCTTAATTGTATCCATTGCTTCATTCCAAGCAGCTTCAGGATCAGCACCATTCAAGTCAACATTGTTGATCGCATCTTTAAGTGCGTTATGAACAGTAGCATAATCAGTACCTAACCATACAGGTTGGATTCTTAAAGCAGCTTCTGCATAGATCTTACCAACATAAGCGCCTGAGAAGTATTCAGAAGTCCAATCTTGAATTTCTGGTTTTTCATAAATTCCAGGGATTGATGGGAAGTTACCAGTTTCTTTAAATACTTCATAAGAGTTCTCTTCATTTACTAACCACTCAATGAAGTCATATGCTTCTTGAGGATATTCAGTTGATGCAGGTACTGTTAAGAAAGATCCTCCCCAGTTACCAGAAGCAACAGGCATTTGAGCGATATTCCATTTACCAGAAGCATCTGGAGCTGAACCAGTCATGTAGTTCATCATCCAAGCTGGAGCCATTAATGTAGCAAAAGTACCTTCGTTCATACCTGTGCTCCACTCACCAGACCATTGTCCTAATTTAGCGGAAAGACCACTTTGAGCAATTTCAATTGATCTGTCATAAGCTTCTTTAACTGCAGCATTTGATTCAAGAATTAATTCATCATCTGCAGTGAAGTAAAGTTCAGTTAATTGACCAGTAAAAGTATCAAACATTGTACCAGCAGAATCAGACATAGGCTTTCCAGTTTTCTCTAGAACTGTTTTACCAACTTCGATGTATTTATCCCAATCAGTAATTAAAGCAGAAACTTCGTTTGGATCTGTTGGAAGACCAGCTTCTTCAAAGATATCTGTACGGTATGCCATTGCCATAGGACCGATATCTGTTGGTAATCCGAATAAGAAAGAACCGTCAGCATTTTCTGCTTGAGCGATTTTCCAATCTAAGTAGATGCCTGTAACGTCTTTAGCACCGAAGTCATATAAGTTAGTAAAGCTATCTTGGCTAGCTTTAAAACCTTCTAATCTTCCGATCTCAACAAAAGCAATATCAGGTACACCAGAACCAGCTGCTAAAGCAGTAGCAAATGCATTGTGGTGATCATCAAAAGATTGCTCTTGGAAGTTGATTTGTACATTTTCATTTTCAGCATTATATTTTTCAATTAATGGGCCGAAACCTGTGTTCGCAATACTTGCAAAAGTAAGTTCAATTACTCCTTCTGGAGTTTCTGGAGTTGCTTCTTCTCCACCATCTGCTGGAGCTTCTGGAGTTCCTTCACCAGCTTCTCCTCCTTCTTCAGAAGAAGAACATGCTGCTAATGCAAATGAGAATAAAAGCATTAGACTCATTAAAATAAGACCAAATCTTTTCATTTTAGTAAATCCCCCTATTTTTTTAATTTTTGAACGTGAAATACGTCCTACTAAAATTATAGTGGATTCGATTTCACAATACTATGTGGTGATTCTCATATTTCTTGTATATTTCTCACCTCTGTCAGAAAATTGTTCAAAAAGTTATAACATACCTTCGATTCATAGTATTGTTAATCGAAAGAAATTTATTCATAATTTTATATATACACTGCATCGTGTCTTTCACTATGAATGTTTACATTTTCAAGGATCTATAGCCCAAAAATCAATTGATATGATTATTATGTAGTGTATATGGACTTTCTAATCTTAGTATAGTAAATTGAATGATAGAAAATTGAAACATTCAACCCATCTGAAAGAAAGGACTGATAAGTTTGACAAATAAAAACAATTCATTAGGATGGAAATTCATTGACAATGATAGTACTTTCGTCCTAAACAACCCTCAAAAATCAAGCTATTTGTATTTCCCACTAGTAAACGAAGCAGGAATGATGTCAGCTATTACACCTACATTGCATGGTGATATTAAAACTAGCCAAAATACGTTTTTAATGGCACCTGTTTCATCAGAGGATTTACATAATTCCCGTGCTGCAAGAAACTTCTGGGTACATATAGAAGGTGAGGGAGCCTGGTCAGCAACAGGGAATTCTTCAAAACAGTTAAGTTATAATTTCAATGATGAAGAGGATGAAGAGGTAAACCTCGAGGCTGGATTTTTATGGCATAAAGTAACTCGTTCAAATAAAAGAATCGGAATTCAAGCAGAGTTAACGAGTTTTGTTCCAGCTAACGATGATCAAGTAGAGCTTTTAAAAGTTACTTTAACAAACACAGGAGATCAGAATATTACGATCTCACCTACTGCAGCCATTCCTCTTTATGCAAGGTCTGCAGATGATATTCGAGATCACAGACATGTTACTTCTTTACTTCACAGAATTTTTACTTCTTCTTATGGTATTGAAGTACAACCTACTCTGTCTTTTGATGAAAGAGGTCATAAGATCAACCATGTAACTTATAGTGTGCTTGGTGCTGATCAAAACGGAGAATCACCTACTGGTTTCTTCCCGATTGTTGAAGATTTCATTGGTGAAGGCGGAAACTTAGATTGGCCTGAAGTCATTGTGAAAAATGCGGAACCACATGCAAAACCAGGTGAAACATTTGAAGGTTATGAATCTGTTGGCGCACTTAAATTTAACACAGCAACACTAGAGCCTAATCAATCCAAATCATATATTGTTGCTCTAATGATTACTGATGATCGCCCTAGCAGCGTTAATGAAATTGCTAAAAAATATTGTTCAGAAGAACAATTCGATGTGTTACTAGAGCAAAATAAAGCAGATTGGAAGAACAAACTTAACAATTTAAGTTTTCAAACGAGTGACAACGATTTCAATCAATGGATGAAATGGGTCACATTACAACCCATTTTAAGAAGAATTTATGGGTGCTCCTTCCTCCCACATCATGATTATGGTAAAGGTGGACGCGGATGGAGAGATTTATGGCAGGATTGTCTTGCGTTATTAATCATGGATGATCCAAAAAAAGTAAAGGATTTATTGTATAACAACTTTGCTGGTGTGCGAATTGATGGCAGTAATGCAACAATTATTGGTTCTGAACCAGGAGAATTCGTTGCAGACCGCAATAACATTGCTCGCGTTTGGATGGATCATGGAGCATGGCCGTTCCTAACAACTCAGTTATATATTAACCAAAGTGGAGACATCGAATTTTTATTGGAAAATCAAACCTATTTTAAGGATACTCAAATCAAACGTTCGAAGGATCTTGATTTAGAATGGAATCCTGAACATGGAAATCAATTACAAACAGAAAATAGCGACACATATCAAGGGACAATCCTAGAGCATATGTTGTTGCAGAACATTGTCCAATTTTTCAATGTTGGAAAACACAATAACATTAAGCTAGAAGGTGCGGATTGGAATGACGCATTTGACCTTGCACCTGAATTAGGAGAAAGTGTTGCTTTCACTGCTCTTTATGCAAGCAATTTAAAAGAAATGAGTGAACTATTGCTTTCTCTTCAAGAAAAAGCTGGTGTAGACGAGCTTCAACTAGCTAAAGAAATAACAATTTTACTAGATACAATCTCCAAACCAATTGATTATGATGTTGTTGAAGAAAAGTTAAATTTATTAGATCAATATTTTGAAACTTGCAGCCATAAAATCAGTGGTGAAAAAACTTCAATTAGCATTAAAGAGTTAGCTGCAGACTTAAACAGCAAAGCAGATTGGATGATCAACCATTTGAGACAAAATGAATGGATTAAAAATGAAGAAGGTTTTGAATGGTTCAACGGTTATTACAATAATGATGCAGAACCTGTTGAGGGAGATCATGAAAATGGTGTTCGTATGACATTAACGGGTCAAGTCTTTCCTGTTATGGGTGGAGTAGCTACTGAAGATCAAGTGAAAAAAATAGCTGATTCCGTAACGAACTACTTAAAGGATGAGAAAATTGGCTATCGATTAAACTCTCAATTCGGAGAGATCCAACAAAACATTGGACGTGGTTTCGGCTTTGCTTTTGGCCACAAAGAAAACGGAGCAATGTTCAGTCATATGGCTGTTATGTACAGTAATGCAATGTACCAACGCCAATTCGGACATGAAGGTTTTGATGTTATTAATTCCATTTATGAGCTAAGTAAAAACTTTGAACTTAGTCGTATCTATCCTGGTGTACCTGAATATATCAGTGAAAAAGGCAGAGGTATGTATCATTATTTAACAGGATCTGCAAGCTGGTTACTATTAACGGTTCTTACAGAAATGTTTGGTGTTAAAGGTCATCTTGGGGATTTAGCATTAGAACCAAAACTGCTTCAAAATCAGTTTAACGAGCAAAACGAAGCATCCGTATTCTCTTATTTTGCAAACCGCCATCTGAATATTGTTTACAAAAATAAAAAAGGATTGGATTACGGAGCATATCAAATTCAATCTATCTCATTAGATGGTCAGGAAGTTGCATTTGAATCAAAACAAAAAGCAGTAATCGTTAGCCGTGAGGTTATTAGTCAGCTTACTGAAAATGAAAATCATACTTTAGAGGTAGTGTTAGGATAAAAATGAAAAGGGGTATTCATATGAATCCATCTAAACATGAATTCCTTAACCCTCCTTCATTCATTTTGCAAAATGATAAATTAAAAGTTAACATTGCAAAACCGGGAGCCTTTCAAAAAGGCTCTCGCTTTGATTGGACGGGTTATATCACTCAAGTTACTTTAAATGACAAGCATACTTTTTGTGTACCTGAAACATACGAACCTGAAAGAGGAACTGAAGGACAAGGGTTGTGTAATGAATTTGGGATTTTTACGCCAATTGGTTATGAAGAAGCATCCGTTGGAGAACAATTTCCTAAACTCGGTATCGGAAATTTAACAAGAACGGATGAGGAAGAATATCAATTTCATTCACCCTATCCGATATTCCCCTTTGAAATAGAGGTCACTCAGGAAGAAAATAAAATACAATTTAAGGTTTCACCTGATAACTGTAGAGGGTATGCAACTGAAATAGAAAAAACAATTATAATACAGGATCAAAGTTTAACGATAGATTATCGTTTACAAAATGTCGGTGTAAAAACGATCAAAACAGAAGAGTACGTGCATAATTTTGTAGCTATTAATGAGCATCCAATCAGTTCCGACTACAAATTAAGGCTACCGTATACTCCGATTATAGAATCATTACCAGATATTATGACTATAAATCATCGAGAATTAAGTTGGAAGAACACTCCGAACGAACCTTTTTATTGTCGTCCAGAAGGGTATAGTGATTCTAGTCACATATGGGAGTTAACTCATGAACCAAGTGGTGTTGGGATGAGGGAAATTAACATTTTTCCACCAGCTATGTTTGCAATTTGGGGTACAAGACATGTTGTTTCACCTGAAATTTTCATAGATATTGATGTTAAACCTGGAGAAACTCAAACTTGGTCTCGTACTTTTGAATTTTTTGAAGAATAATATAAGAAATCTTACTTTCAGTGAATGAGGCACGCTCAGTAGATCAATAAAAGATAAATGAAGAAGGGAATTTGTACTCTTATCGATAATGATAGATCACCAATTCCCTTTATTCTTACAGAAGAAAAACCCTTCTATTTTTCAAATTGTATATTAAATTTCGCTTATTTCCGTAAATCCTCTAAACTGTTTATTATTTTCAGCTACTACTCTTTCCAGCTGTACTTTTGCTCCCAACCCAATACTTCCTTCAATTTTTTGTTGGACAGTAAACTTTCACGATCCTTAAAATCTTCTCGTATATCCTTCACATTAGGTAAAAATTTCTCAATCAATTCTTTTGATGGTAGGTTTGATGAAGTATCATCAGCTGCAATAATCAGCTCCTGCGCGCCTAAACCATCCTTTTCAATGGATAATCTACATGCAGTTGCAACGTCACGTGCATCGATATAAGACCATAGGATCACCAAACGCTCTTCAGGTTTATCAAATCTTTCTCTAAGCCAAATATAATCAGCTGGTTCTAAAATATTTCCTAAACGAAGCGATATGACCTGCATACCTGTACGTCTATTAAAAGTTTGAGCAGTGACTTCATTTATAACTTTAGAGAGGCCGTAACTATCTTCTGGAAGCTGTGGATGTTCTTCATCAACTGGTAAGTACTTAGGATCAAAAAATTCACTTGCAAATACCATTCCATAAGAAGATTCACTAGAGGCAAGCACTACTTTATCAATGCCTAAATTAGCAGCAGCTTCCAAGATATTATATGTATTCATAACATTATTTTTGAAAGTTACATCATTGGAATAAATAAACGCTTGCGGTATAGCTGCAAAATGAACAATCCCCTTCACAGGAATTCTCTCTCTCGTATTGTACTGTGCAAGCGTACTTTGAACTTCACCTAAGTTGTTTAAATCAACGATAATCGTTTGACAAAGCTCCTCTTTAGGTCTTTTCCAGTCTAAATTAACAACATCATATCCATGTTCTATAAGGTCCTTTATCACCCACTTGCCTGCCTTGCCGCTGCCACCTGTTACAATGATTCTTTCTTTAGTCATTGTTCAAAGCCTCCTAATATATGAATTAAAATAAGCTGAGTATATATTCTTTTACAAAACTTCTGTTTTATTTTATCGAATTATTAGTTAAATAGCTACTTAGAAACTGAATATAAAATGCTAAAACCCTAACCTATTACAGAATAATACTGAATAGATTAGGGTTTTTCACATTAAATTAAATCTTCACACTTGGAAAGATTATTCGCCGGAAGGTTCTTCAGCCGGCTGTGGTTCTTCAGATGGATCATCACCTGCTGGATCATCGCCTGCTGGATCATCACCTGCTGGATCATCGCCTGTTGGATCATCACCTGCTGGATCATCACCTGTTGGATCATCACCTGCTGGATCATCACCTGCTGGATCATCACCTGTTGGATCATCACCTGCTGGATCATCACCTGCTGGATCATCACCTGCTGGATCATCACCTGCTGGATCATCACCTGCTGGATCATCACCTGCTGGATCATCACCTGTTGGATCATCACCTGCTGGATCATCACCTGTTGGATCATCACCTGCTGGATCATCACCTGTTGGATCATCACCTGCTGGATCATCACCTGTTGGATCATCTACTGGTTGATCGACTTCTTCTTGACCTTCTTCAACTGCTTGTATTTCTAAAGGTTGAACATCTTCATTTAGCTCTGGATTCTCTACTACAGTTATACTAATATCATCGAAATATACATTTCCTGAAAAATCCAATTCATCATTTATCTTCCCTAATTCAATTACGATTCTACCATTATTATACGAGTATTGATCCATCGTGAATTCAAAACTATAATCTCTATATTCTGTACTTAGTGTTTCATTTACCGTATCAGTATATTTATTAAACCATGGATTCATTGCTAATGGTTTTCCCACATTTACATTAATCGGCCTTTCCTTATCTGCTTTTGCTCTAAAATTAACTCTGTATGAATTTCCTTCAATAAACACTAATCCTTCTTGTAACAATTGTATACTATGTGGAAAGTTTCCTAAAGAATTTATTACTACTTTCAATTCTTCAGTATTTTCTACTGTATATCCAGCAAGGCCTTCTACCTCTGTCCAAGACCCCCATGATTCTTCAAAATTGGACTCAAAAGATCCATCTTGAATCAATTCATCACCTATACTTTGATTTTGAATCTCAACTTCACTAAGAGTAATATTGTCAATATATACTGTATGTGCTTCTAATTCAGTTCCAACACCAAATACTAAATTACCAGATGGTAAATCATAGTCCATACTAAACTGGAAGGAATAAGTCTTATTATTCTCTGTTGTGATTTTTTCAATTCTATCTGCTCCTACTCCTACTGGATTATAATCACTATCTTCAATTTTTACTAAAATGTCTCTTTCTATTGTTGAATAAGCATCATATGATAGCTCATAAACCTTACCTTGCTCTAGTGCTAAATTGTTTTGTTTCAAGGTTAAATCCCATAATGCTGGCCCACCGCTCAAATTCCCAATATTTATTTCCATTACTCCATCAATAACTTGAAATTCAGGTCTTTCCCCAAATTCCCAATCAGATGTCCCATCATCAAATGAACCATTTAATAATTCATGCGGTTCAGGTTCAGGCTCTGGAGTATATTCACCCCATTCTATAATGCTGATGTTATCTAATGTAATTTCATGAGCACCGATTGTACTTTGCCCATCAATTCCACCACCAAAACCTAACACCAAGGCTCCATTCTCTTCATTTGAAACAAACGGAAATTCATAAGTCTTCATATCTGAACTAATGTCAATAATTTGTTCTGCATTTGCACCAACTGGTTGATTACCTGAATTTTCAACCTTAACTTGTATTTTTCTATCCACTGTTGAAGCTGCATCAAAGCTTAATAAGTAGCTTTGGCCCTCTTCAAATTCCAAATCAGCTTGTAATACATGAGCGTGCCAGAAATCTGTTCCTTCATTCGTAATATCAACTACTAATTGCTCATCATTTACACTAACGCCCCCAATCGCTCCTGCATCATTATGAAAGTAATTTCCCCAATCAGTTAAGCCCTGATCAAACGTTCCATTTTCCAATATAGAAGCAACTTGTCGTGCATTTTTCACTTCCAATACTACATCATCAATAATCACTTCATGTGCTGAATCAGAACCTGGAAGGTTTCCGTAAGAAAATTTAAGATCCCCAATGGTATTCCCTTCCATTGTAAATTCATAGGAGAAAGTTTGCATTTCGCTAGTTAATTGAACCGTATCTTCAAAGTACCTAGTATAATCAGAATCTTCTATCGTGACTAACATATCACGATTCTTCGTAGCTCGTGCATTAAAGGAGACAATATAATCAATTCCATTCTTAAGCTCTAAACCACTTTGAATTAAAAGGAAACTGTAAGGCTGATCTCCAGCCACATTAACATTGCCTTGGAATTCTCCATTTCCATTGATATCAAAACTACCATCTCCACCATCAATGATTAGAGGATTCCATGGATCCATTCCATTTTCAAAATCACCATTTTTCAATGGGAAAAGATCAACACCATCATAAATACTTGTACGTATTAACTTCACATTATCAAAATAAACTTCTGTATTTTGTCCACCAATATAAAAGGCTAACTGAGATAAATCATTAGATTCTTCTATCATTTCAAAATCAAATATATATGCTTCCATATCCGTAGTTAAGCTTACAGTTTCTGCAAAATAAATATCCGAACCATCTAGATTTCTCAATTCTACATTTACATCATGTCCTTGTTTGGCTCTAGCATCAAAACTCAACTCATAAGTTTCGCCTTCAAGCAATTCAATTCCATTTTGGTAAACAGACGCATCTCGAGCATTTGAACCATCATCTGTAACATCCACTTTTAGTTCACGTGTTTCTTCGCCAACACTTAAGTTTAAATCTGCTCTATTGGAAGTAGCAAACTGCCAATATGTTAAACGATCGTAATACCCTTGATCAAACGTTCCATTGTATACAAGGTTCCCATCTCCAGCTGGAGGATGAGGTGCATCAAAGTCTAATAAAGGCTCTTCAACTTCATCAAATCGAACATTTCCAATCCACACATCTTGATCATTTAATCCTAAATTAAATTCTATTCTTGCATTAATATCGGTATTTTCTGGCATCTGGAATAATAGCTCATATGTGTTAAATTCATCAGTTAGAGAAAAAGTCTCATTCGGTGAATACACTATATATTCTAAGTCTTCTCCAGCACCTACTTTTACACTTATGTTTCGTGTATCCTCTGTTTTAGCATCAAAACTTAACTTATACCAATGTCCTTTTACTACAGGTAAATGCTGAATTAATTGGATGGAGAAAGGTTGATTTCCTGACTGAGTAATGTCTACTTTTGCATAATTTCTATTATCAATCTCTACGATGCTTACATCTCCATCACCTTGGAATTGATCTACGTGCAGGAACTGCCAGTAACTTGTACCGTCAACACCCTCTATAGAATCTTCTCCGTCAACGTTTTGATCAAAGTTATTATTGTAAACATAGTTTCCATCATCTAATGGTTTTCTTGCCTCATCTGGAATAGGCTCCATGTCTACTTCAGGTTCAGAAGTCACTTCCATATAAGGACGACCGGTTAATTCATATACTCTCACGTAATCGACTAACATCTCTGCATCAAAGATAGAATTATCTGCAGGATTTCCGTCAAAATGTCCTCCGACAGCCAAATTCATGATCATATAAAATTCTTTATCAAATGGTGCTGGAAATGAATTCTTTAGTGGTTGATTTAAGCTTTTGCTATACCAATTATTAATTGTAGAATAAAGTTCTCCATCTACATACCAACGAATTTCTCCAGGCTCCCATTCAATACCATAAGTATGCCAGTCCGTAACAACTCCACCGTCTGGTAAAAAGATATTTTTATGTTTACTACTGTTGTTTGGCCAATCTTCTCCCATATGAATAGCTCCACCAATTTCAGTCGGTCGACTTCCCCAGTTTTCCATAATATCAATTTCACCAGATGATGCCCAATCACCATATTCACTATTTTGAGGCATCATCCAAAATGCTGGCCATAAACCTTGTCCTGTTGGCAATTTGATTCTAGCTTCGAATTTTCCATATTTCCAACTTTCGAGTTCATCCGTCTTCAACTTAGCCGAAGTGTAATCAAAACCGTTATAACCATCTTCTTCATACTTAGCTGTAATCACTAAATTTCCATTTTCTACTTTTGCATTTTCAGGTCGGTCAGTATAATATTCTAATTCATTATTACCCCAACCGCCTTCTCCATTTCCTATGTCAAAGGTCCATTTGTTAGGATCTACTTCAGTTCCATCAAACTCATCATTCCATACTAGTGTCCATTCTTCAATAATACTAAAATTATCAAAAGTGATAGTATGTGAATCAAGATTATCACCATTGTCTCCAATGTTACCACCTAATCCAACTACCAATGAACCAAGCATATCATCGGTTGCTGTAAATGACATTTCATATGAAGTATTGTCTGGTGATATCTTAATTATTTGCTCCGCACCTTCACCTACAGGGGCAAAATTAGCTGCTTCAACCTTCACAAGAATATCTCTTTCTAATGAAGTATTTGCATCAAAACTTAGCAAGTATTTTTCACCTTGCTTCAGAGCTAAGTCCGCTTGTTTAAGATGAATATGCCAGAATTGATCACTTTCTTCAACAATACTTACATCAATTTGTCCATCCTGTATATCAATACTTCCTAAATCAGGATTGTGTACATAATTAAGCCATTCTGCTTCTCCAAGTTCAAGGTTACCATTAACAAGAATTTCTCCTTCTGTATCACTAGCAGAAGAAATAATAAACACATCGTGATTCACTCCTGGAGAATATAACTGAAGTGTTTGTACGCCTTCATTTAATTCAACCGTCTGTCTTACAAAGTTCCATTCATTCCATCCACCTGTAGAAGCAACGTCCATACTGTATATTCCATCTGCATCTTCTTCTAATATTTCTTGACCAAATGGTAATTGACCAGTATAAGCACTACCTTCTTCAACTAGTAAAGTCATGCTTCCTGAATTAGCAGTTGCAACTAAATAAGATATTACATATTCTCCAGCTTCCTCTACATCGATCATATACTGCAACCAATCACCTTGATCAATAAATCCAATAGTTTGGCCTTCGTTTTCTGCCTGTACTCCAAACATATCACTGTAATTTTCTGCTTCAATGACAGTTTTATAATCTACAACTGTCGGAGGAGTTACAACTTTCAATGTTACGTTGTCAATGGTAACATCGCTATCATCTTCTCCACCTAACCAGAATTGCAACTCACCTTTTTCTGCATTTTCATCGTTAACATCAAACACAACAGAATATGCTTCCATCGTGTTAGTCAATTGAATCTGTTCATTTTCTTTTTCATAAACTAAATCTGATTGTTCATTCTTTAACTGCACATCAATAGTTCGGTCACTTGATGAACTTGCATCAAACGAAAGAATATACGATGTTTGATCTTGGATATTTAATTTATTTTGTTTAAGAATGATAGATTGTAAAGTTTCTCCACCATTATCTATAGTTATATCTAATTCACGATCAGCTATTTCGCTTCCTACAGAAGTTGTAGCATCAGCAGATCCGTTTGTTTCAAAGTCCCAATAAATCATACGATCCGAACCTTGGTCAAATCTTCCATTATAAATATGATTTCCGTTAGGTAATACATCTCTTGCCGCATTTGGATCAACTTCTAGTTTCTCCAATCGTACATTATCTATCCACACTGGTAAATCTGAAGCCTGCCCCATATTAAACTCAATTCGAGCACTGTAGTTAGTACCTAACTCCATTTTGAAATCATATGAAATCGTATCAAAATCACTCGTCAATTGAATTGTTCTATCTGGCGTATACCTTTCATAGTTACGATTTGGTCCTGAAACAGCTACTATCATATCTCGATTACCCTCTGTCTTAGCATCAAAAGATAATCTATATTTTTCACCCTGAACTAATGGTATATCTGGGTGAACAAACTGTACTGCATGAGTGGCATCTCCAGCTTGCTCAATTGTTATTTCTGCAACTCCATTCTCTGTACTTATTTCTGCAATACCACCAAATTGATCTGGTGTTTCAAACGGTTGGAAATCCCAATATTCTAAACCATCCTCAAAGCTACCATTATAAACATGATTACCATCTTCCAATGGCTCTCTTGCTTCAGAATTATCAATATTTCTATACGGTGATGGTCCAGGTCTTTCACCTGCTTCTCTATACTCCCCATCTAATTCATACACACGAACATAGTCAATCAACATTTGCTGAGGAAATACTGTCGTTTCATCAGGGTAACCTGGCCAGTTCCCACCTACAGCTAAATTTAATTGAATATAAAAATCTCTATCATAAGGTGCTGGATATGTGAATTCTGCACCTTCGTTTGAATGCTTAGTAAACCAATCGTTTTGTTTTGAGAACAAGATGCCATCTACATACCATCTCATTTCACCTGGTTCCCATTCTAATGAGAATGTGTGGTATTCATCAGCGAAACTACCTCCATCAGGCAATTGGAACTGTTGTCCTGTGTGTGTCCAAGGATTACCATAATGAAGTGTTCCATAAACTGAATACGGATCATGCCCTAAATACTCCATAATATCAATCTCACCTGATGAAGGCCATTCTCCATATAATTCATAATCCGTAGGCATCATCCAAATTGCAGGCCAAATCCCTTGTCCTTCTGGCATTTTTGCTCTGAATTCATACTTCCCGTAAGTCCAATCTCCTTTTCCTTCTGTAGTTAACTTAGCAGAAGTATAATCATTGCCACCAAAACTCTCTTCATGAGCTTCTAGAATTAATGAGCCATCTTCAACACGTGCATTTTCCTCACGATTCGTATAGTTTTGCCACTCATTATTTCCGTAACCTCCACCACCTTGGATGAAGTTCCATTTACTTCCATCGATTGATGAACCATCGAAGTTATCTTCCCAGACTAGATCCCATTTTTCGTTAGAAATATCTTCACTTGATAACTCAACTAGTGTGAATTTTATAATTTCATTGTTTTCATTTATTTCATATACAGCTAAAATATTATTTATATCTTCATCTACCCCAGAAATATCATCACCAGACTCTGGATAATTAACTGAGTAATCATTTGGAGCCATTTCCCCAAGTAGAGGTCTCTCAATTGGAGTTAAAGCATTAGTTACTTTTACAGCTAAGTAATTTCCATCTGAAACTGGAGCTATAAGATTTGTACTGGCATGTATGCTGCCTTCTTGCACTTCAACCCCTTCAAAAACGGGAGCTTCAAAGTTAATTGTTAATATTACATCTGAATCATTTCCATCATCATCTTCAATTGAACCAGTAATAGTTAATGCTAAATTATCACCAAGTAATGACCTTATAGTACCTACCGATACACCATCCCCTAATAGATCAAGATCACCTAATAGATCAGAAACAGTAAAGGATGCTTTTCCATTTTTAAAGGAAGCTTCGAAATCCTGAATATCTACATTGAAATCCGTACTTTTACCACTTAGACGTTTAGTATCACTAGAGGATTCTATACTAAATTGAGTGATCATATCACCATCAGCTAGAACTAGTGGTAATACAAAGTGGAATTCATTTCTAGCATCTTTTACAGCTGAAAGGGTTTGATCACCAATTACTACAGATGCTGATTTAATAGAAGGAGATGTTCTATCAATTGGATCGTCATCGTCATCATCTTTAGTAACTTTTGGTTGGCTCTCTCCCTCAACATCCACTTCTACTGTAGAATCTTCTACGCCATCACCTCCAAGAGATGTTACATCTCCATCACCAGTAATTTTTGCAGCTACTTCTAATACTAAGGATTCTATTGAAGAACCTTGAGGAAGCTCTACTTCAACGCTTACTGCTTTTACTTCTACTGAATTAAATTCCCCTACTAATTCAACATTTGAATCTTTGGCAACTTCAGTAGAAAGAATAACATCAGTGAAACCTGCTCCATCAAGTTCAGATTCTTCCAATTTAGCACCAGAGTTTAATGTTACTTCTTTTACTTCTGATTCACCTTTAACTACGATACGGATGTTTCCGTCTTTCTTATCAACAATCACTGTGACTAGAACTGTATCCGTTAAATGAACACTGTTTTCTCCACCACCAAGAATCGTAGTAGTCCCATTCACAGTCACATTATTTAAGAATACGTCTCCTTCACCAATACCTTCAGCTAGAAGAAGATCTCCTTCGATCACTAGGTTCTGCAATGTAACATCAGAAGCTGTGACTGTCACGTTGTGCGTAATGGTTTCTATACCTTCTTCAGGTCCATAGGTTCCAGCTTCATTGTATGTAAACAAATATTCAAAAGCACGTTCGATCATCACAATCGCTTCCGCACGTTTTGTTAAGCC
Source organism: Chengkuizengella axinellae (assembly GCF_030730905.1). Classification (GTDB taxonomy): domain Bacteria; phylum Bacillota; class Bacilli; order Paenibacillales; family KCTC-33759; genus Chengkuizengella; species Chengkuizengella axinellae. Next base: position 101,572 of record NZ_JAVAMP010000006.1, read on the forward strand.
TTCTGGTTGAATTGTATTATCGTTGTAACCGGTTACGATCCCTAAATCAACCAGGGCACCGATTTCACCTTTAGCCCAATCTGCAATACTATCTACATCATCATATGAAGCAACTGCATTTGCATTTACCTCTAAATCTAGCAATCTGAAAACCATCACTGCTAATTCTTGACGTGTAATATTCTGATCAGGTTTAAACGTTCCATTCTCATAACCTGTCATAAAACCGGCTGCTAATGCTTTAGATACATCATTATAGAACCAATCGGCTACTTCTACATCTGAAAAAGCAACCTCAGCTGTTTCCTCATGTTCAAATGATCGATTAACTAAAGCAGCTGCTTCAGCTCTTGTTATCGTTTGATTTGGTTTATATACGCCTTCCCCATAACCGTTTAATAAACCGTTTTCAATCCATTGTTTCAATTGTTTTTCCGCCCAATGTCCATCAATATCTGATGATCCTGCCGCAAAAACTGGACTTATCATAGAAAAAATCATGCTAAATGTTAATAAGACAACTAATAGTTTTCTAGCGCGTTTGTTATTCAAATTTTTTCCTCCCATGTATAAGTAGTTTTACTGTGTACTTATGAATTTTTCTTTTTTTGAAATCGTTTTCAATAGACTTATAAATTTAAATAATTTCTTATAAAAATACAGTATTTCTGAAATCGTTTTCAATATGAAGAAAAAATTTACGTCTTCATAATACACCTCCAGTACGATGTTTTATATATAAATTGAGTAAGAAATATATGTTAAAAACAGTATAAAGCTGTTAACATTTGAATGTCAACAGCTTCATACTAATCTTTCACAAATCTGCAATAAAAGCTAATATTCTTATAGACTTTTCTTTCATTTTTCTGCAATAATAGAAATTATTTTCATTTTTATTCTTTAATTATACTAATATTATCAAAGAATACATCTCCTGTTACAGCTTCTCCGTCAATTGCTCCTAACTCAAATACAATTTTACCGTTATCATAACTAGCTTCATTCATAGTAAATGTAAAAGTATAGGTTTGCATTTCAGTACTTAACTCAATTTGCTGAGTTTCAACATATGGGATAAACCATGGAGCAGTGTCTAGACCTTTACCAACATTCACATTTATTTTCTTTGGAGATGTAGATTTTGCATCAAAACTTACCGTATAGGTCTCACCACTAACAAATGGCAATCCTTCTTGAACTACTTGAGGAATAAATGGCAAGCCGCCTATGCTTTCAAGCTGCACTTTAAACAAACCATTTTCAACTAATGCATCACCTTCTGCAAGTCCGTTCCATTCATCTCCCCACCAAACAAACCATGGTGCTACCTCTGAATCAAAAGTTCCATTTGTAATTAGATCTTGCCCTTGATTTTGATTATTAGCTGAAAGAGCGAACCAGTCTAAATTTACTCCTGGTGATGCAATTTGCAGTGTTTGAATACCTTCTTCTAATTCAATCGTTTGACTAACGATGCTCCAGTTATTCCAACCACCTGTACTTGCTACGTCCATCTTATACACTTGATCAGCTTCTGTTTCAGTAATTTCTTCATTAAATGCTAATTCGCCTGTGTACGCACTACCTGCTTCTGTTAATAACGTTAAACTTCCTGTATCTACGTTAGAAGCTACGGAATAAGAAATAACATATTCTCCTGCTTCTTTTACATCAATCGCATATTGCAGCCAGTCCCCTTCATCAATAAATCCAATGGTACTGCCATCATTTTCAGCGATGATTCCAGACATGCTCACATAGTTTTCAGCTTGAATTTGAGTGCTTCCTTCCACACTCATAGGTGGTGAAATCACTTTCATCGTCACATTGTCCAAATAAACTCCTGCAGCATCATTTCCGAATAAAAATTGCAGCAATGAATGTTCATCAGTGGCACTACTCATTGTAAATACAGTAGTGTAACTTTGAGTTGTCGCAGATAAATCAAAGGACTGATTCATATACGTTTCAGTTTGTTCTGCATTAGATAGTTCAATTTCAAATGTTCTTTCAGTTTCCGCTCTAGCATCAAAAGAAACCAAATAACTTTGACCTTCTGTAATATTTAAATTATTTTGACTTACAGCAATGGAATCTGCAGAAGTTCCTGCTTTTTCAACAGATACGAAAAGCTCACGATCATAGATGTCACTATTAACAACAGTAGAAGCCGCAGCATCTTCATTAACAGATAAATCCCAGAATGCTAATCGATCTGAACCTTGATCAAATGTTCCATTATAAATATAGTTCCCGTCAGGCAGCACTGTTTTAGGTGCGTTTGGATCTTTTTCAATTTTTTCTAGACGTACGTTGTCTAAATAAACAGGAAGCGTTGAGCCTTGACCCATATTAAAATCAATACGTGCATTGTTATCAGTAGGTTGAACTACATCAAACACATACTCAAATTGTTGTTGTGTATCTGTAATACCCACTGTTTGATCTTGCAAATATCGAGCGAAATTATTATCTGGTCCAACTACACTAACAGACATGGATCGATCAGCTGTTGACCAAGCATCAAAAGATAATTTATATCTTTCACCATTTTCAATTGGTAGATTTGGATGTGAGAATTGAATGGCCCAAGGTGCATCCCCTGCATTCGTGATTGTAGTATTTAATACACCATCCACAACCGTAGCTTCACCTACACCACCAAATAAATCACTTGGCTCAAAAGGTTGGAAATCCCAATAAGCTAAATCTTCATCAAAACTTCCATTATAAACATAGTTTCCATCTTCTAAAGGCTCTCTGCCTTCTGAGTCATTACTGCTAAAAGGAGATGGACCTGGTCTTTCACCAGCTTCTCTATACTCCCCATCTAATTCATACACACGAACATAGTCGATTAATAATTGCTGAGGGAATACAGTCGTTTCATCAGGGTATCCTGGCCAGTTTCCACCAACAGCTAAGTTTAATTGGATATAAAAATCTCTATCATATGGTGCAGGATAAGTGAAGTTTTCTGCTCCTTGAGGATCTTTAGAGAACCAATCATTTTGTGTAGAGAATAAAATTCCATCCACATACCATCTCATTTCACCTGGTTCCCATTCCAACGTAAACGTATGATAATCATCTACAAAGTTTTCACCACTTGGAAGTTGAAAATGCTGGCCAGTATGTGTCCATGGTACACCATAATGTAAAGTTCCATATACAGTGTATGGATCATGTCCTAAATATTCCATAATATCAATCTCACCTGAAGAAGGCCATGCATCATACACATCATAATCCGTAGGCATCATCCAAATCGCAGGCCAAATTCCTTGACCTTCTGGCATTTTTGCTCTAAATTCATACTTCCCGTAAGTCCAATCTCCCTTACCTTCTGTAGTTAATTTTGCAGAAGTATATTCATTTCCTTCAAATTGCTCTTCATGTGCTTCAAGAATTAGAGAGCCATCTTCTACCCTTGCATTCTTTTCACGATTGGTGTAGTTTTGCAGTTCGTTATTTCCATAACCACCGCCACCTTGAATGAAGTTCCATTTGCTCTCATCAATTACTGAACCGTCAAAGTTATCTTCCCACACTAGATTCCATTTTTCCTTTTGAACTTTACCTTTTGTAAGCTCTAGCAATTTAAAATCTACTACTTTATTATTTTCATCAGCTAAGTAAACACCAAGATATTTGTTAATCTCTGCATCCACTCCAGAAATATCATCTAAAGGAGTGTATGGATTAATAATTGAAAAATCAGTTGCTACATCATCTCCAGCACTAGGAGTCTCAATGGGTACACTTGAAACCTTTACTGCTAGATGATAAACGCTTTCATCAAATTTAACGTCTACTTCTGTTGAACCGTGTAATTGACCTTTTGAAGCTCTCGGATTAAAATTGTTTGATGCAGGTGCGTCATTTTTGTTTTCGCCTGCGAATACGATTTGGAAACTTCCCATAATCATCATTAGAACAAGTAAAATGGACAATAATTTCTTCAATTGAATTCTCTCCTTTTAAAGTAAGTTCATTAATAAAATTAAAATGAAACAATAAATATCATACTAATCTGTTACATTCCCAAATAGAACTATGGTGCTGAACATAAAAGACATAAATAAAAGACAGGTATGTATCACCCCTTTCAAATTAATAAGTAATAATAAATTAAATATTTTGAAAATAAACTGGAATCGTTTTCATTAATAGAATTGAAAAAGGTATTTTTATACTGTTGTAATATATATTAAACTAATTAGCTGTAGACTCGGATATTTATAAAAAGTAAAGAAGATTTCAAGTTTTGAGGAAAGAAGAGCTAGGCTTTGCTCTTCTTATTCTAATAATAAAGCTCTTAACAAAACATTGTCAATAGCTTTTCCTCATGACAAAATATTGTAATATATCTAATTTTTATATTCACTCTACTTTTGCTATACTGAACCAATGCAAATTAACATTTGGCGCATAGATTTGTATCGTTTGAACCCCAGCATCCAAAGTAATGGAATCATTCATTAACTTATAAGATTGCCAGCCCCCTGTTCCCTTGACTTGCATCGTAGTCTTATAACTAGCGTCATTTTCTAAGACTTCTCCAGCAGCTAAATTTTCTGTAAATACACTACCAGGTTTAACTAACATACTTAATTGACCATTGTCCAGCTCAGACGCAGCGTAATAAGTTACTTTATAATCTCCTGCATCTTTTACATCAACAACATATTGCATCCAATCGCCTTCTTCTATAAATCCAACCGTTTCACCTTCAATGACAACACCTGACATATCATAATATTCCTTAGCACGGATGACTACTCGATCTTCCAACACAGTTGGTGCAAGAAGTTCTTTTAATATTACATTATCTAAATAAGCTGCACTGCTTTGATTTCCAAACAAGAACTGAAGTTGTGCATGCGTATCTGTATCATTTTCCATCTTAAATACAAAATTGTAGGTTTGAGATTCAGTAGATAAATTGAATGATTTTGATGCATGTATTGTATTTTCTGTTTCATTTGTCATTCTAACATCAATGGATCGCTCCTCTGCTGCACGGGAATCAAAGGAAAGTAAGTAGGTTTTCCCTTTTTCCATGTTTAATGCAGTCTGAACAAATCGAACAGATTCAGGTGAAGCTCCTACCTCGCTGATTGAAATCTCAAATTCTCTCTCCTCAAGGTTAACCCCTACAGCAGCAGCTGCATCTGCTCCATCTTCATTTATCAACTCCCAGAATGCCAAGCGCTGATCACCTTGATCAAAAGTTCCATTGTACACGTAATTTCCAGTAGGAAGAATGACTTTGGTTTCATTAGGGTCTTTTTCCTTCTTAACTAATTTCACATTATCTACCCATACTGGCAGGTCTGAAAATTGACCCATATTAAACTCGACACGTGCATTCATGTCTGAATCTTGTATCATGTCAAAAGTAAATTCAAAATGCTGCATGTTTTCATTTAAGGCAACATTTGTATCTTGGAAATAACGAGAAAAGTTGCGATCCGGTCCTGAAACATTCACCATCATTTCACGATTTCCAGTAGATCTAGCATCAAAAGAGATCGTATAACGTTCATTTTTCACCATAGGGATTTGTGTTTGTACTAATTGGATAGCCCAAGGTGCCTCACCTCTTTTTTGAATATCAGTGTGTAATTCACCTTCTTCAGCCATGACTTCACCCTCACCGCCAAATTGTGTTTTTGGCTCGTAAGGCTGAAAATCCCAGTTCGTCAACTCTTCATCAAATCCACCATTATAGACAAAGTTACCATCTTCTAAAGGCTCTCTAGCATCACCTGTTGTTTCAGTTGCGTAAGGGGACGGTTCTGGACGAGCTCCTGCTTCTCTATACTCCCCATCTAATTCATATACACGTACATAATCAATTAAAAATTGCTGCGGGAATACCGTCGTTTCATCAGGATAACCTGGCCAGTCTCCACCTACTGCTAGATTTAATTGTAAATAAAATTCACGATCATAAGGTGCAGGGTAAGTATAATTTTCTGGATTATTGGGGTCCTTTGAGAACCAATCATTTTGTTTAGAAAATAAAACATCGTCTACATACCATCTGATTTCTCCAGGTTCCCATTCTATCGTATACGTATGATAATCATCACTAAATTTCTCTCCATTTGGCAATTGATAGGATTCACCTGTATAAGTATGCGGAGAACCATAGTGTAAAGTTCCGTGAACTGTATAAGGATCGTGTCCTACAAGCTCAAAAATATCTATTTCACCAGATGAAGGCCACACATTATATACCTGATAATCTGTAGGCATCATCCATATTGCAGGCCAAATTCCTTGTCCTTCAGGGGATTTAGCTCTAATTTCAAATCTGCCGTATTTCCAATCTCCCTTACCCTCTGTGGTTAATTTCGCTGACGTGTATTCTTCAGCACCGAAATTTTCCTCATGTGCTTCAATAACAAGAGAACCATCTTCTATACGAGCATTTTCTGAACGGTTTGTATAGTTCTGTAATTCATGGTTGCCGTATCCACCGCCACCTTGAATGAAGTTCCACTTGCTTTCATCTATTTGTGCATCCTCGAAGTCGTCTTCCCATACTAAGCTCCATTTTTCAGTTTGGACTTTTCCATTAGATAACTTAATCTCTTTAAAATCTACAATTTTGTTATTGTCATCTACTAAAAATACACCTAAATATTTATTCGTTTTCCCATCCACTCCAGAAATATCCTCTCCTGGTGTGTATGAATTCGTAACTGTTCTATTAGAGGAAACTACTTCCCCTATCGTTGGCTCTGCAAAAGGCTCACTCGAAACTTGGACTGCCAAATGATGAATGGTTTCATCAAAATCAACAGAAACAGCTGTTGTCCCATGTGTTTTTCCTTTTGAAGCTTTAGGTTGAAATCCGCTTTTATCGCTATTTTGAGTCGAGTAGAAAACGATTCCAATTATAATAATGATGACTGCCAATGAAGTTAAAATTAACCCTAGTTTTTTCAATGTAATCCTCCACCTTCTGTCTGAATAAGAATACCCTTAAGAAGCTTTATTCTAAAAAGATATGAAACTAAAATACACGCTATCTTTTAGAAATAAAATGAAGAGCTCCTTATAGGGTATTCATCCTAAAATTATGCTAAGTAAGCATCTATTTTTATAATCTTACCTTCACGCACCATGGATGCATATGGATCTGGGACAAAATGATCTTCGATCGTAACTTGCTCCCCATCTTCGGTAGTAAGTACGAATTTATTCACTTGTACTCCATCTGCTCCAAATGTATTTTTCCCTGATTTATTAATGTAAGTCACATCACATTTAGATAAGAAATTGAATTGAACCGTGCCATTTTCATCAAATAACCATCCTGGTAATATTGGCTTTAATTTCAAGCTAAGCTTGCCATCTTCCATTTGAAATGGTTGTTTGTTCGCCATCATCAAATACCAAATAGAAAGAAACTCTGCTGTAGAACCACTTAACCTTGCCACAAAACCTGTACCGTGTTGAGTCACATCAGGATTTGCACTGCTCGCGATAAATGAACTATTTTCTAGAATACTTCTTCCATAAACCTCTGGATCTAAAAATGGGACCATTACATTTTGCATATCTTCAAAAAACTCATCATATAAACCTGCTTTTAACACCTCTAAAATATACTTATATTCCATATGCATAAAGACAGATTCATTTTCCAGCCAGCCTGGAGTAAAGGCTCTAACCCTTCCCAACTCAAAGGACTCTTCTTCTAAAGAAGCATTCACCTTATACATTTTTAACTTTTTATCATATACGCCACTATTTTTAATTTGCTGATAAAGCTTTTGTTTTTCTTCAAACGAATCCAATACTTTAAGTGCTCTAGTAGGACCTTCCAAAAATTGAGGAAGATTGTTCAGCTTAAACTTCGTCACCTTCACATTTGGCAAATGATTTTTGTTTAATTTTTGTTTTCCATCTTCAGTTGTGATCTGTTCATAACTGTCTGCTTCAAAATAGAAATAAGTTGGATATTTCCCATCATTCAATTCTAAAGCACGCTTCATTCCTTCATTCATTTTGTTTACAAATTTATTCAATATATGAACGATCTCTGAGACTTCGAATTCCGCTTCTGCCCCATCAATTCCATACTTTGTTTTCTCACGATATTGTTCTCTAGCAGTAGATACTTGATCCCAATATTGATAGTCCTTATCTAATTGCTCTGACGCATTATAAGTATCAAGATAACCTTCTATAGCTTTCAGCAAATCAGCCATTTCCACTGGAAGTTTTATTGTTTTGCTAATGCCTTCACTTGAGGAAATCACAAATTGAAGGAGTCTTTTTAATTCACTTGCTTCACTAAACCCAGAGGCGAATAAGCCTGGCAAACCATTCATTGAATCGTTCCAACCTGGTTTGTTCGCTTCCATCTCAACACCTAGTCCATATGGATCTAATGTTGCAAATTTATTCAAAGCCAAAGAAACAGCTTTACTATATAAATTTGTATAATAAATGTCACCTTCTCCAAACTTCGTTCTCACCCAATTAGGCAATTCAGTTCTTGCATGAAGCATGGATTCTTTTTCAGCATCTTCTTCAATTGCATCATATTGACGTACCTTTCCATCAACCAATACATATTTGTCCTCTCTTGGCAATACAATGGCTGGGCTGTCAAAGTAAGTATAGGTTTGTTTGTCAAACAACATTTCATGAAGACGATCAGGATAAATAGCTAAGTAACTATCCACTAAGTCCATATTATATGTCCAATGATCTACCCAATATCCTTCTCCAAATTCTGCTTCAACATGCTGTTCACTAATTTGAAGAGCTTCTAATAAAAACTGCTCTTCAGAAACTTCAAGTTTAATATTTCTATTGCCAATCTGTGTTAATAGCTCACCCGGTGTGTATGGTTTAGTAAAGAAGGTTGTAATTTTATTTTTATCGTTGTCATGAACAAACTTTAATATCATATCCAATTGATCTTGCTTCACTGTAAAACTGCAGCCTTTTACTACAAGTGGGTTATATCCATCTGTCTGCATAAGGTTAAAAAACATGTTCACATTAAAATCTTCAATTTCTGGATGGAACAGCACATCACTTCTTCGATTTTGATTCGCATCTCTAAAGTTTCCGTTCCCTTGTGAATAATACCCTGCTTCTAACGAGAAGAAGTTATAATCCCTCTCTAAATCACCATGTTTTCTAGAGTAAATATGATACACAAGTGACTTGTCACCTGCTTCAAACGTAACGGGATAACCGCCTCGAAGAAGATTGTCCAAATAGTTTTGCTTACAGTAAGCGTCAAATAAACTAGAAGACGTCTTTGTAGCAATATCATTTGTTAATTCTTCAACTAATTGCTGTGCCTCATTTCGTTTTGTATCAATGTAGGATTTTTGGCTTAATTCATCTTTGCGTGAATTGATCTGTTCGATATCATGAACAAAACCTATCATTGTATTAATTTCAACAGATTGTCCTGGCTGCAATTCTTTTTCTAGTCCTGAAAAACCTGTAGGCACTTTATTCGTTGTCACTTGCTGTTGACTTAGTAAGTCTCCAAGAGAATTTTTCAAAAATACATCTGGTTTGTTAAAGGATGTGTTCATGCCAAACACAAGATTTGCATCTACAATTGGCGAAATTAAGTTGTCATCATCAAAACTTAAATAAAAATAACCACCTTTAATTTCTCCTACTGCTGCAGAATCCGCTGTATCCCCTCTTAACTTATAAAAAGGAATCCCTTGATCCAAGTTATATACGTCCATCCAGCTTTTTAACGTATGACCCAATCTTTTATAAGGCTCTTCTGTAATACCGTATGGAAGAATAGAAGGCATTCCATCTAATACTTCACATTTTACTTTTTCTTCAGAAATATTTTTAATTTTCACTGTACGAACTAAAGATGCAAATGATTCATTAGGCAAAGTGTAATAACTAACGGATACTTGCAATCCTGTTTCTTTATTGGTGGAATCGATTTCAAGAAGATTAGATGAAATGTACATATTTTCATCTAACTGTAAATCACCACTCTGATATGTAAAAGGTTCATAGTATCCTTTTTTCTCGCCTTTATTATATTTAATAAAGGTACGAAAACCTGTTGTAGGAATTTGCTGATAAGATTTATTAGCTGGAAAAAACTCCATGATAGAACTATCTTTATTTTGTACTCCGAAGCTCGCAATGCCTTGTCCTCGGTTCACATAAAAAGCCCAAATTGGAATTCCCATCGTTCCAGCAATACCAGGAAAAAAACTGGAAAAAGGTTTTTGATTGTTATAATCTCTGATCACAAATCGTTTTTGTTCATCAAAAAAGTATGGTTTCATCTTAGCCTCCAAATGAGTTAATATATTATATCTTTCCCTATAATATAACAAAATCAATGACAAATTAGTAGTAATTAAAATAAAGTTCAATTATTGCGATTGTTTATGCTGTGACTTACTTTGTTCTCTATAATCATAAGGGCTCATATTTTCAAAAGCTTTAAATACTTTGCTAAAATGAGCTTGATCTGTATATCCAACCATTTTGCATATTTGATAAATTTTATGATTAGTCTCTTTTAATAAGTCCTTTGCTTTATTAATTCGAGTTTTTGTCACATAATGACTAAAGGTCACTCCCATTTCGCTCTTAAACAAACTGCTCAAATAGTTAGGGTTAACAAACAATTGCTCAGCTAAGGAAGTTAAGGTGATTTCTTTATCATAGTCATTTTCTACAAATTCAATTACAGAGCGTATCAATCGATGAATAGACTCATTTGATTTCCCTTTCTTCACTTGCTCCTCTTCTTTGTATAAACCTAGCTCTTTAAGACTTTTTTTGTAAAGTTTACTAACATCATTCAATTGACCGCTAACCCCACCAATTCCAATTTCAAAACTTCTTTTTAAAATTTGTTCTATCGCATTGGTAATGTTTTTTAATACAGCGTCGTACTTTTTGGTTTGATCCTTTTGTGAAAATAAAAGTGTTGTAATATGGCTTTCCTCAACAACAACAATGGATGTACCCATTTCACTTAATACATCCGTGATAATATTTTTCAAGGAGAATCGTATTGTTTTTTTTCTCAATTCTTCAGGCTTCATCGTGATAGAAAACAAATAAATAGATTGGAATTCAGGAAACAATGATTCATCATAATATGGGACTGGCATTTCATAAAAAAGGTCCTGAACCCTTTTCTCCAATAGATTCTTTTCTCTTAGTCGACCAATCTCTTTTTTGGATTTTCGATTGTTGATCATCATTTCAATCTTGCTTATAATTTCTCTAACACTTTCCACCGAAGTTGGTTTTAATAAATAATCAACTACTTTGTATTGTAACGCCGTACGGGCATACTCAAAATCAGCATGACCTGTCAGCATAACAACATATGTTTTGGAATTAGATTCATAAATATATTTTGCCAACTGCAAACCATCCATTCCAGGCATTCTTATATCTGTAATCACGATATCAAACTTTGTATTCTTTAGTTTTGAGATTGCATCTTCCCCATCTTCAGCTGTTTGCACCTCGTAATCATCTTCAATCGTTCGGATCATATTGGCCATAGCATTTCTTACAATGGGTTCATCATCAACCATTAATATATTCATGCTTACCTCCTTTTTTTAAATAGAAATCATATTTTTTTTAGTAGTTGAAACAAAAGTTATTTTTTAATTAATTCACTTTTAATTTGCTGCATTGCGTTGTCCCAGGCGTCCTCTGGAGAGGCATTATACTGATCCACTTGCAGCAGAGCATCATCTATAATTTCAGTTACAAAATGTTGATACGGGCCTTCATAAACTGGTTCCAGCTTCTCGGCTGATTCCGTAAATATCTCACCTACAGGTGCATTATTAAAATAATGCAATTTTGTTTCTAAAATGATAGGATCATCATACAACATAGAAGCTGAAGGGAAAATCTTATCCTTCGTAAAAACTCTAAGCTGACTTTCTAATGAAGTTAAGTGCTCTATTAATTTATACGCTTCTCTAGGATGTTTTCCTTCTTTTGGCATCGTTAAAAATGATCCCCCCCAGTTTCCTCCTCCTTCAGGTAAATAAGTTACATCCCATTCACTCAACTTACTCACATTAACTGATGAGGTGTTATTTGAGATGAGTGCATCTTCAATGATTGACAACATCCAAGAAGTAGCAAACGTAATCGCAAATTCATTTTCTCTTATGATTTCACCCCATTGAGGTTCATAAAGCTGTGGAGCCCCTCTGGAAAAGCCCATCTCCTTTGCAATCACCGCGTAATCCCACGCTTTTTTTACATTTGGGTTTGTATCCACAATTAATTTATTTGTACCTTCCTCAAAATACTGTTGTTCTCCTTGGCCTAAAATCACCCGATATAAAATGTAAATATTATCGATCATGTAAATATTATGTTCCTTTAATATTTCCCCAACCTCAAATAAATCATCCCAAGTCTTAATTCTCATTGAAACTAATCTACGATCGGTTGGTAAGCCAGCTTTTTTAAACAAGCTTCTATTGTACAGCATAGCTACTGGTCCTATATCCGTAGGCAAACCGAATAAAAACCCATCTCGATTGGATGCTTGCTGCCATTTCCAATCCAAGTATTGATCCTTTAATGTCTGCCCTCCATATAGTGTTAAATCATAAAAAGCTTTATCAAATTCTTTGAAACGCTCCAAATAACTTACCTCAACTAGACTTATATCTGGCGCACCATATCCAGCTGCAAACGCAGTTTGTAAATTATAATGTGTGTCTTCATAAGACAGTACAATCGTGTTAACGTTAACATCATCATGCTGTAAATCATATTCTCTTATCAGGTCCTCTAATCCACTTCCGTCCCATAACCATACGGTTAATTCAACCACTGAATCAGTATTTGTACGGTTCGTAGCTATGTTTCCAAAATCATAATCATAATCATTCCATACATTACATGCAGAAAGCTGCAGCATCAAGAAAATGGAAAACACAATCATAATACGTTTACTAAGTGAATGAATCATAACGTTCCTCCATATGATAATTCTTGTTTACGAATTAGCACTAACGTTTTTTTTCGATTTGGTGCAATCTAACTCTTATCTTTTTTGATTGGAAGTTTAATGTTTACTTTTAAACCTCCTAATGTACTTTGTGAAAGCTTCATCCCGTAATCTTTCCCATAAATTAGTTGGATTCGATATCTTAAGTTGGAAATACCGATACCTGAATGCATAATATTATGATCATTCATTTCAGCATGAATTTCAGCATGTTCAATTTTCTCCATTTCCGACTCAGTCATACCTATACCATTGTCCTCTACAATAAAATGAATATGATTGTCTTCTCTATAAATTTGAATATGAATGATCCATTCCTTCATCCTCTTTGGTTCCAAACCATGTGATATAGCATTTTCTACTAGAGGCTGCAATAACAGCTTCATAATATAAGTGGTTAGTACGGATTCAGGATTGACGTTAATTTCCACTTTCAATTTTTCTCCATATCTCGCTTTTAAAATATCTAAAAAGTGATTTAAGTGCTTCAAATCCTCATCGATCGTAACTAATTCCGATCCAGGTTGAATACTGTAACGAAGAAGATCGCTTAAACTTAACACCATATTGGCCGTCTTATACTGTCCTTCATTAATCAATTCCCAATATATCGTGTTTAACGTATTGTATAAAAAATGAGGCTTAAATTGAGCTTTAAGTGCAATTAATTGTGCATGTTTTTCACTGATTTGTTTATCTGATAAATCTTTTATGGTTTGCTTTAAATCTTGCTGCATCTGATTATAACTATGATACAGCATATCTATTTCTTTATTTTCCATAAACCCTTTATAAGGCTCTAATGGTCCATGACCTAGTCTATTTAATCTAACAGCAAGTTTACTAATCGGTTTCGATATACTCCATGAGAAAAATAAAATAAAAATCAGTGCAGATATGATACCCGTCATTCCAATAAGAAATAAGCTGTCTTCAATATTCTCTAAATCTTTAAAAGCCTCTTCTATGTCAACATAAACCATAAAGGTCCAACCGCTGTAGTCAGATTGTGTATGAGAGATATATGTAATTTCGCCGTCTACTTCCCATTCAATCATACGATCTTGATGCATTTTCATCATATTCAGCAAACCAGCTTCTACTTGAGTTCCAATTTGACTTTTATCTTCAGAGTATATGACGTTTCCAAATCGGTCAACAATCTGTACCTTGCCACTTGTACCAAAATTGACCTCACCGACAAGTCTTTCAAGGGTTTGAATTGGAAATACTGTAAACAAATAACCGATATGATCAAGTTGGTTTACATCATTGATTTGTCTTGCCCCGATGACAGACGGCAATATTTTTTCATTTCTCCAAGAATCACCTGCTATCCATACCATCCTGCCAGTAAATTCATCTACAGTATCAAACCAAGGTTTGTTTTTCATTTCATGTAATGTTTGAGGTAAAAACAAAGTGTTATTTGCATCGAAATCAATTCCCGCATTATCTATAACTTGAATAAAATAATCCTCTTTAATAAAGCGGCTTTGTTCTCCAATAATCCTATCAATTTCAAAATTTCTTTTAGAGCTTTCTTCTTTTATAATGTTTGCAAAATGTTCTTGTAAATTTGGATGAAACTCTAACATACTTTGTATGTAAATAAGGTATTCTTGTAAAACAGGATGAAAAGCTACCGTTTGTGATACTTTGTCAAACTCCATTAAATTAACATCAATTTTCCCTTTTAATTGGATGACAGATTCCTGTAAATACTCTGAAGTTTTCACTAAAACAACCTCTGAAGAGTTTTTAATAGAAAAGTAACTTATTAGACTTATTGTGATGAGCAGAATCGTTGAAAAAACCACCATCAGCTGAACTACGATCGGTATTTTTTTATTCAAATTGATGCTCACCCCTAATTGCAAATGAAATCGTATTCAGTATACATTACAAATTGAATTTACGTAAAAGTTCATGATCTATTGAAAACCAGTCACATCCATGTGACTATTTTAATACCAACACGTCCTATGCTGGTAAAATTGGACTTTTTGAACAACCTCTAAAATATATAATATTAGCTTAGTCCTTGTCTATATTTCTGTCAAATATTATACAAGTCTATTCGTGCATAACAAAAACTGTCCTTCATCAAATCCAAGGACAGTTTTCATCATCTGAGAAGTAAGATTCTCTTTATCGATTTAATAAACTTCCCACATACCTCAACATCTCATTTGCACATATTGAACAATAACCATGTTCTTCAATTAACCTTTTGGATACCTCATTTATCTTTTTCAGCTGTTTTTCATTTGGTGTTTTTGTTGAGGTTGTAATTTTGACTATATCCTTCAAATCTGCAAATAATTTTTTCTCAATGGCTTCCTTCAATCTCTCATGACTGCTGTAATCAAATTTTTTATTTTTTCTAGAATAAGAAGACATTCGAATTAATATTTCTTCACGAAATGCTTTTTTTGCATTTTCAGAAATACCAATCTGTTCTTCAATCGATCTCATTAAACGTTCGTCTGGATCCATTTCTTCGTCTGTAATTGGATCTTTCATTTTATTATGATTGCAAAAGGCTTCAATATTATCTAAATAGTTCTCAAACAATGTTTTGGCAGATTCCTCAAAGGAATAAACAAAGGCTTTTTGTAATTCTTTTTTGGCGAGCTCATCATATTCTTTTCTAGCTAAAGAAATAAAGTTAAGATAACTTTCTTTTTCTTCTTTGGTGATAGATGAATGCTGATCTAATCCATCTTTTAATGATCTAAGCACATCCAATGCATTAATGCAGTCAATATCTTGTCGTATAAGGGCACTTGAAATGCGATTCACAACATATCTTGGATCTATACCCGACATTCCTTCTTCTTCATATTCATTCTGCATTTCCTTCAAATCCGCATCTTTAAACCCTTCAACAGATTCTCCGTCATACATTCTCATTTTTTTAATAAAGTCCATACCCTGTTTTTTTGTTTCTTTTAATCTTGTCAGAATGGAAAATATACTTGCTGTTTTTAAAGTATGTGGTGCAATGTGAATATGATTTACATCACCTTGCTTAATTAATTTTTGATATATTTTTTCCTCTTGAGTGACCTGTAAATTATAAGGAATAGGCATAATGATCATTCTAGATTGGAGTGCTTCATTCTTTTTATTGGCAATAAAGCCTTTATACTCTGCTTCATTTGTATGAGCTACAATCAATTCATCAGCTGATATTAATGCAAACCTTCCTGCTTTAAAATTACCTTCCTGTGTGAGTGAAAGTAAGTTCCATAAAAACTTCTCATCACACTTCAACATTTCTTGAAACTCCATCATTCCTCGATTGGCTTTATTCAGTTCTCCATCAAAACGGTAGGCCCTAGGATCTGATTCTGATCCATACTCCGTAATAGTCGAAAAATCGATACTTCCTGTTAAATCTGCAATGTCTTGAGATTTTGGATCAGATGGACTAAAAGTACCAATACCAACACGTTTATCCTCTGACAAAGTAATTCTTTCAACCTCTACATCTTCAATTTTGCCACCGTATTCCGTTTTCAAGCGCATCTGACATGATGGGCATAAATTACCTTCAATTCTTACATCCAATGCTTTTTCAATTTCAGGTCTAAGTTCATGAGGGATTAAATGTAAGGGTTCTTCATACATAGGGCATCCTTTAATTCCATATAAAGCGCCCTCTTCTGTACGTGAGTATTGTTCTAATCCACGTTTCAACATCATTACGAGTGTGGATTTCCCTCCACTCACAGGTCCCATAAGCAGCAATATTCTTTTCCTTACATCTAATCTACGCGCAGCTGAATGAAAATACTCTTCTGTTAATTTTTCTAATGTATTGTTTAATCCATATATTTCTTGCTCAAAAAATGTATATATTCTCTTTCCATTCTCTTCTGTCACGCCATGTGATGCAATCATGTCATAAACTCTTGCATGTGCAGTTCTACATACGCTTGGATTTTTTCGTACAATTTCAGTATAGTCCTTGAAGGTTCCTGACCAAGTCAACTTCTCCTCTTCTGCCCGATGGCTAGTGATCCTTTTAAAAATATCCATGTTTCACTCCTCCCAACTCATCATGGGCAATGCAATAAATAGTTAACATTCACGAAAGGAAAAAAATGATTCGTATTAATATTTATGCAGTAAGTGAGGGGATGTTGACGAGAAATTTAACTAACATTCATTTGGATTGTCGTCATTTTCCTGAATTTCTGCTTTCAAAGCCTGAATAGCTTCATCTTCCTGGTTTTTTTTAGCTCCTTCATTTTTATTAAATTTATTGTTTTCTCTTTCTTGTCCTTCATTATGATTTTTCATTTTAAGTACCTCCTATGATGTGATATGAACGATCATATGGATAGTTCTATTTTAGATTGTCAATTCTCATTTGGAATTATTCAGTAGCGTTTTATGTATCCATATTGCTGATTGTGATCCTTCTCCCATAGCGATAGATACCTGCTCAGAGTGTACGTTAATATCTCCAGCAGACCACACATTTTTTATATTCGTCATTTTTGTACGTGGATCTGTTATGATATGCTTATTTTCTAATCTTTCAACGCCTAACTGTTTTGCAATCAAAGAGTTTACTTCATTTCCACCAAATGCAATAAAACCTTTTTCACACTTTTTCACATCCCCATTCCTCAAAACAACACTGTAAATCATTCCTTTTACTTCTAACACTTTTTCAATGGGTTCGCTTGAATATTCAATCTGCTCCTGCTCCATTTTTTCTTTGATATGCGAACTGACTTGTTTTTGTTCATGATTGATATATACTAAATCATTTGTCCAATATTTTAATGCGAGCGCCATTTTGGCTCCTATATCACCAGCACCTAAAACAACAGTTCTTTTATTCTTCACTTCATAACCATCACAATCAGGGCAAACATAAACAGATAAGCCTAGACATGAGATTAATTCTGGCATTTTCGGCATACGATCCAATATACCTGTGGCTATCAATAAAGTTTTTGCTTTATATACTTGATTGTCTTCTTTTATATGAATATGTAACTCTTCAGATTTTTTTATAGCTTGAACAACTTCACCATGTATAAATTCTACATTTAAACTTTCTGCATGACTCTTTCCAAGTTCCCTTAATTTTTGTCCTGATATCCCGTTCGGCCAGCCCAATAAATTGTGATAACTTCTGCATAAAGTTGATCTTCCATACCCTTTGTCTATGACAAGCACCTCATGTTCATAC
Source organism: Chengkuizengella axinellae (assembly GCF_030730905.1). Lineage (GTDB taxonomy): Bacteria > Bacillota > Bacilli > Paenibacillales > KCTC-33759 > Chengkuizengella > Chengkuizengella axinellae. Next base: position 119,826 of record NZ_JAVAMP010000006.1, read on the forward strand.
CTGCCTAATTGTATTGCAGCCTGCAACCCAGCAATTCCACCACCAATAATAATACAATCATATAACATATTTGGTGACTTCCCTTCTTCATCATATTTTGCATAAAAAAAACACTGACATTAGTTTTTCTTTAATCAGTGTTTTTAATCTATATCATTTTTATTCCACTAAATAATATGATTGTAGCAAGAATCGCTCTTAATGGTTTTGTTGGGACCTTTGCTGACAGCGTGCTTCCAAGTAATACCCCAGGAATAGAACCTAGTAGCAGTTTAAAAGTTAGAAGGTAGTCCACATTTCCTAAACCTGCATGTAAAAATCCAGCTACTGTAACCAGTAATAATGCATGGGCTATATCCGTTCCAACAATCTCAGATCCTTTTAATCTATACAAATATAGGAGAGCAAGAGCAAAAAGAGAGCCTGATCCTATAGAAGTTAATCCAACTAAAAACCCTAAAATAAATCCAATCGTAATTGTTAATGCTTTTTTCTCTTCCAGCGGTTTTTTCTGCCAACGATTTTCTCTCCATTTTTTATCAAAAATTTGTCTGAAAATCGTTGCAATCGCGATGACAATTAACATTACTCCCAAAGCACTTTTCATAATTGATTCTTGATTTTGAAAAAAACTCTCAAACATACTTAGAGTACCAATTGCAGTGATTGCTCCAGGGATACTTCCTATTGCAAAGTATTTCACTAATTTTAAATTAATTGTTTTCTGCCGATAATGTTGGATTGCTCCAAATAATTTTGTGATCGAATTATAAAATAAGTCGGTCCCGATTGCAATTGTAGCAGGCACTCCGAGCATAATCATGATAGGGGTTAATAAGGCAGCTCCCCCAACACCCGTTAACCCTACTAAAAACCCAACAACGAGTCCAAGTACAGTCATTTCAATTCCAAATCCCATAACATACACCTCATGAAGTAATTCCGAGTATTTACATAGGATTATAAGGTAATAGGTTAAATAAGTAAAGTATTTTTTCAAAAAAACCGCATTAGTACTAGTAATATATTCTATTTGTTTCTCTATGACTATTCTTCACTTTTTGGGGTGACTAAAATCTAGTATACTAGTAAATAGACTGACTAAAAATCATAGACATCCGAGGTGAACTATCATGAATACTTCTCTAGAAACAGAACAGACTATTCATCCTATGTCCAAAAAGAAAACGAAAAAAATAAAACGAAAAAAATGGATTCAATTTCTTGGTTTTATTTTAGTTTGGGCCTTATTAATCAGTGGTGGATTATATGGAAGCAAAATGTATGTTGAACATTTAAAAGAGCAAATATTAGCTGATCTCTCAACTCAGATGGAAGAGAAGCTATCCGATGTGCAAGTTGATGTTGCGGAACAAATTGACGAGGTAGAAATCAACATCTTATCCGATATTGAGACACTTCAAGAGCAGATTACATCCTTTAATCAATTATTAAATTTCGCAAAGGACAGCACAAACGATCAGACCGACAACAGCAACCAGCTTTATTCTCAGTTGGTTGAGCTTCAAGAACAATTAAGTCAATTACAAAAAGAATTGGATCTCATCAAATGAGTTATTCATATATGAATAGATTATTGATTCTTACCTTAGCTCCATTTATTGGTATAATGGTTTGGCTGTATTCTACAACAATTCTTATGGAAATTTCTCAGCCGAATTTGTCACCGGTTCCTTCAGTTTCTATTAATCAACAAGCAAATGACTTATTGATAGATTTAAATACTGCTGAAAGCCACATTCAGGAAATCGAATCTTCATTATCTAATTTATTCGATATCTATAATAAAAGTGCAGATACGGCAAATCAACTTGTTAATACTGCTTCAGCTCAAGTAGATAAACCAGGAATTATTTATGACAATAGAATCATTAGCAAGCTTGGGACTCCCACTAAACATATTCAATCTGAAAACATCGATTTAAAACTTTTTAACATTACAGAAGACACATATAAGGGATATGCTGTCAAAATTGATCTTAAAACAGATGATGCTATGGATATGGTATTAGCAAAGGATGAACTTGGTAAGAGCGAAACTACCTTGCAGGCTGTACAAAGAACAGGTGCCATTGCAGGAATTAATGCAGGGGGATTTGCAGATGATTGGCGGACAGGGAAACGTTATCCATTAAGTACTACAATTGTTGATGGAAGTTATGTCACAGGCTTTGAAGCTAGTTTTAAAGATTTATTTTTTGTTGGATTGGATGATGAGGGAAAGCTGATAGGCGGCAATTTTTATAATCGTGCTGACTTAGACAACCTATCACCACAATTTGGAGCTACATTTGTACCTATCTTAATCCAAAACCAAACTAAACAATCCATTCCTAGTAAATGGTTAACATCACCTAAACGAGCAGCTCGTACTGTAATTGCGAACTATAAAAATGACCACCTACTATTTATAGTGACGGAAGGTCAAGATTCAATTGGAAAATATGGCGCATCATTACCTGAGTTACAAGATAAACTATTAGAACTAGGAGTTATAGATGCTTATAATCTTGATGGTGGGGGATCTACATCATTAGTAATCAATGGTAGCACGATAAATCGTCCAAGTGATGGAAAGTTGAGACCATTACCAACACATTTTTTGTTTTTCAAATAAACTTTCAAAAAATATTCGAATTTGACATTGGTTTTTTATAGCGATTTGGGTATAATAAACGTAACTGTACATGTTACCGCTAGGAGGTTAAATTTGATGTTTGAAGAGATGTTTTGGTTTTTATCATCTACAACATTTTGGTTAGTTATCATTGTGTTTGCAATGTTTTTAACAGCTATTTTAACATCTTCATTTAGTGACGATAAAACAAAAGGACTTTAGAACTAAAAGATTCATTAAACGTAAGCAAGATGGGAAATAATAATATCAAAACAAAAAACAAACTCCTTAATTCACATCTTAAAGGAGTTTGTTTTTTTATGATCATGATTTGATTTATGCAAATTGAGACATTTCACTCAAACAAGAAGAGCAAATATATTTTTCCCTATACTCAACCACATTATCAGAAGATGTACAAAAAACACATCTTGGTTTATATTTTTCCAAAATGATATGATCACCTTGAACTAATATCTCAACTGGGTCTCCTTCATTCATCATATACCTTTTTCGCAAAGATTTTGGTAATACGATACGTCCTAGTTGATCCACCTTGCGAACAACACCCATTGGCTTCATGCATATTCACCTCATTTTATATTTATCTAGGATAATATTCGACATAAATCGATAAATTCCTTCTAATTTCGCTAATTTTTATATTTTTTAGCATATTGAAAATATTGTTTGTTTGTGTTATTTAAAATCAAATATACTCATTCTATCAATCCATGTTTGAAAAACCAACTTGCCTTAAGGCTTCATATACTATCACTGCTGCCACATTCGATAAATTCAATGATCTAACAGCCCCTGTCATAGGCAGCCTCATACAAGTATCCTTATTAGCCTCTAACATTTCCTTAGGTAAACCCGCTGATTCTTTTCCTAGAACAAAAAAATCTCCATCCTGGTACTCAAAATCAGTATATAAATGATCTGTTTTCGTTTCTACAAAGAAAAACCTATGCTCTGCATATTTTGCTTGCAGCTTTTCAAATGAATCATGATGTTCTACATCCACTTCATGCCAATAATCTAATCCTGCTCTTTTTAAAGCTTTATCACCTGTCTCAAAACCTAAGGGATGAACTAAATGCAACCGAACTCCTGTCGCCGCGCAGGTTCTCCCAATATTCCCTGTATTAGAAGGAATTTCAGGTTCTACTAGTACTATGTGTATCATATATCCTCACCTTTATTCTAAACTAAACAGTATTTTAACACATATTTAAATGAATTACTTATTAGATTTTCAAACAAATGCTTGGAAATAGAGGGAAAATCCACATTTGTAGCTGTACTTAAGTACAATCTATTCAACCCAAGTAAGAATACTATATTAATAGAAAGGAAAAATGATTAATGATTAAAAAGAAAAGAAATGCCCTTATCAGCAGTTTCTTTTCCTATATCCCAAGTCAAGGCTGTTTCAGTCAATGCTATATTTCCCGATATTAAACTGCTTCCAATCAAAAAAAGCAACTGTACTTGTAAATGTATCGAAGACCCAGCTACTAGATTATTAGAAGAGAACATTGAAGAGAGCGTTAGTTTAAGTGCGCTCGTCCCATTATTCTTATTCGAAAATTCAGTTGAATTTATTGAAGATGTTGGCGAGGGAATAGTAGTGTTCAGTATTACATTTGGTACTCAGGAATTTCAAGTAGCTTTATCTACTTGTGCAGTGACACGTGTAGAAACATTAATTGAGCAGAAACTCCCCAATAGTTGACCTTCTTAGGTGTCGCCAATTAATTAGGAAGAAACGTCCGTTTCAGACGTTCTTCCTATGTATTGATGAAAGCAATATTCTCTTTATCCGTTTCGTTTTTGAAAGTCTATCATAAACTCACTTAACGCCTTACAGCTTTCATACGGAACCGCATTGTAAGTTGAAGCCCTCATTCCCCCAACGCTGCGATGTCCTTTCAAACCTACAAATCCGTTCTCCTGAGTCTGTTTAAGAAACTCCTTCTCTAATGCCTCATCTTTTAATCTAAAAGGAATGTTCATAATAGAACGATCCTGCTTCTCAACCGTACCTACATAAAAACCTTGACTCTCATCAATGACATCATAAATCAACTTTGTTTTTTCTTGGTTGAATTTCTCAACTTGATCTAAACCGCCCTTTTCCTTCAGCCATTTAAGCACTAAATTCACCATATAAACTGAATAAACCGGTGGTGTATTGTACAGAGAATTTGCCTTAATATGTGTATCATATCGCAACATAGATGGGATATGATCTGGTGTGTTTTCCAGTAAATCTTCTTTAACAATCACCAAAGTGACTCCTGAAGGACCAAGATTTTTTTGAGCTCCTGCATAGATTAATCCAAACTTTGATACATCAATTGGTTTACACAATATATCACTAGACATGTCAGCAATAAGAGGTATATCCCCAATGTTCGGAAACTGCTGAAATTGAATGCCTTCAATCGTTTCATTGGAAGTAATATGTAAATATGCACTTGAATTATCTAACTGTAACTCAGACAAATCAGGAACATGTGAAAACTTTTCTGGTTGTGCAACTACCCTTGTTTCACCTATTAATTTAGATTCTTTTAAAGCTTTTTTCCCCCAACTTCCAGTGATCACATAATTAGCAACTTTTTCAGAAGTCAAAAAATTTAAAGGTATCATTGCAAATTGAGTGCTTGCGCCACCTTGTAAAAACAATGTTTTATACCCAGCTGGGATATTTAATAAATCTGCCAGCAACTCTTGTGTCTCTGCATTTAATTGTTCGTATTCTGCACTGCGGTGGGATATCTCCATAACAGACATTCCAATCCCCTGATATTCAACCAATTCTTCTTGAGCTCTTTCTAGTACCTCTAATGGTAGTGCAGCAGGACCCGCATTAAAATTATACGCTCTCTTGCTCATGTTTGGAATCCACTCCTTTTTCCGAATATTCAGCTTAGCAAACGGTGTAATTATTAGTTTTTTATTTTATTTATGCATATAATAGCAGTATTCTAACCACGATTCAAGCCTTAATACACCCCAAAAAGTGAAGAATGTTCAAAGATTTGCTCAAAAAAAGAAGATCACCTTGATTGGTGACCTCCTTGTATTATAAATATGAATTAGCAATCGTAGTATAGAGAAAACTCATGTGGATGAGTGCGGATTGCGATTTCTTTGGCTTCTTCACGTTTTAAACCAATGTAATGCTTAATGAATTCTTCAGAGAATACTCCACCTTCTGTTAAGAAACTATAATCTGCTTCTAAAGCATCTAAAGCTTCTTCTAAGCTAGCAGGTACGCTGCGAATTTCGTTTTTCTCAACATCTGATAAATCATAAATGTTTTTATCTAATGGTCCGTATCCTTCTTGACGAGGATCAATTTTATTTTTGATTCCGTCTAAACCAGCCATTAACATTGCAGCAAATGAAAGGTAAGGATTAGCCGTTGAATCCGGTGTACGGAACTCAATACGAGCACCTTTTGGAGTTACAGCAGCTACAGGAATACGAACTGCAGCAGAACGGTTACCTTTTGAGAATACTAAGTTTACAGGAGCTTCATATCCTGGTACCAAACGTTTGTATGAGTTAGTACTTGGATTAGTTAATGCGATAAGTGCAGGAGCATGCTTCAAAATCCCACCGATGTAATAAAGTCCTAGCTCACTGATGTTTGCATATGCACCTTCTTCATAAAATAAAGGAGTATCACCGTTAAAAATACTTTGGTGAACATGCATGCCGCTACCATTATCTCCGAACAAAGGTTTTGGCATGAATGTAGCAGTTTTACCAAATTTAATTGCTGTATTATGAACAATATATTTATATTTCATTAAGTTATCAGCAGTATCAACTAAAGTACTGAAACGGAAGTTGATTTCTTGCTGACCAGCCGTAGCAACCTCATGGTGATGACGTTCAATAACTAAACCAGCTTCTTCTAATACACGGCAAATTTCACTGCGAAGATCTTGTGTTGAATCTGCTGGAGATACAGGTACATATCCACCTTTGTTGCGGATTTTGAAACCTAAGTTTCCACCTTCTTCTTCACGTCCAGTGTTCCAAATGCCTTCTTCTGAATCTACTGAATAAGAAGATACATTTTGGCCACTTTCATACCTTACATCATCAAATACAAAGAATTCTGATTCTGGAGCAAAAAATGCTGATGTACCTACACCTGTTGATTTCAAATATTCTTCAGCTTTCTGAGCAATATTTCTTGGATCACGCTCATAACGATCCCCTTCAGGTGAAAAAATGTTACACATAATGTTTAATGTGTTATGCGCTGCAAAAGCATCTACAAAAACAGACTCAGGATCTGGCATCATAACCATGTCAGATTCTTCAATTCCTCTAAAACCAGGGATGGAAGAACCATCAAAAGCTACTCCATTCTTAAAAGTATCTGCATCAACTGCTGAAGCAGGCACCGTAATATGGTGAGCCTTACCAGATAAATCTACAAATCTAAAATCCACGAATTCTATGTTTTCTTCTTTGATTTTCGCTAATACATTTTCAACAGACATCTTATTTCCTCCATTTTTCCGAAATTTCCGAACATTAACTTAACTATTATGTGTTAACGTTCAAGTTTTTATGCTATCGTTATTATAAAACTTGGCACTACTATAGTCAATAGCCATGTAAGGTATTTTTAATATTAATGTCAGATATGCTCACATTTATTTCATAGCTTTGGTTTTTATTTCCACAGACATATCATTTATGCTGCTCACATTGGATAAGGAAGTGATCAAAAACAAAAATGATCAACTAGTATCATGTAGTTAGAATTGTTAGATTCTGAAACTTCACTACATAAAGCGCCCTACAGAAGATAGACATCAAATAGTCTACTCTATAGGGCGCTTTTTAAAAAAACTATATTTATTATTTTAAAACTAATTCTTTTTTAGTATCAAACTTTTTCCCCATTAGTGGAGCTAGTTTTTCAATATCTTGTAACAGTGAAGCAAATTGATCAGGGAATAAGGATTGCACTCCATCACCTGTCATTGAGTTATCAGGATCTGTATGCATTTCGACAATTAAACCATTTGCTCCTGCAGCTACAGAAGCTTTAGACATCGTTTCTACTAATTCTCTACGTCCTGTACCATGACTTGGGTCAGAAATAACAGGCAAATGACTTAGCTGCTGCAATACTGGAATTGCAGTCAAATCAAGTGTGTTTCTTGTGTATGTTTCAAACGTACGGATTCCTCGCTCACATAACATAACGTTCGGGTTTCCACCTGCTAAAATATATTCCGCTGCATTTAATAACTCATCATATGTTGCAGAAAATCCTCTTTTTAATAGTACAGGAGTATCAATTTCTCCTAGTTTACGTAATAAATCAAAGTTTTGCATATTGCGAGTACCAATTTGTAAAATATCTGCATGCTCTGCAATCACGTCGACATATTCTGGAGTCATAACTTCTGTAATCGTTAATAGATCATGTTTTCTACCTGCTTCTGCCATCATTTCTAATCCTTCTACTCCAACACCTTGGAAGCTGTAAGGACCTGTTCTAGGTTTGAACGCTCCACCACGAAGTACTTGTCCTCCTGATGCTTTTACAATCGCGGCAATTTCATCCATTTGCTGAGCAGATTCAACCGCACATGGACCACCCATGATGACTAAGTTTTCTCCACCAATTTTAACACCTTTGATATCGATGATCGTATCATTAGGCTGGAAGTCACGACTTGCAAGTTTATATGATTTAGTAATTTTAATTACATCTTCTACGTCCTTCATTTGACGAATTTGCTCTGCTAATGTTGGATCTGCTTTCCCAACGATTCCAATAACAGTGCGATCCGTTCCTTTTGAAATATGTGTTTTTACCCCTTGTGTTTCAATATGTCCTACAATTTCACTAAGACGATCTTCACTAATTTTATTTGATGTGATAACGATCATGATTTCCACTCTCCAATTTAATATGATTTACTTTTATTTACTAAAGCACTAACGTGCTTCAACGCTTATACGCTTTTAAGTGTTAAAGTTACTATATATTATTTTCCCTTGATAGTCAAGTGATTTGAATAAAATGGTTTTTCACCTTCTACATGCTATATTAGCTAACTTTCAGACTAGTACAGGATGTACTGATGCATCGTTGGTCACAGGACGTGACCTGAACTTAGATGTAAACATTATTGTTAGTATTACACCTCTCGTCTGAAAGTTAGACTTTCTTTATTTAGCTGTTTTAATCTTTGCTTTAGGCAATAATTTATCTCTTTTAATCGTTCTTTGGATCTCCCAAGTTTGTTCATCTGCTGGATCATATTGTTCCAAGTATTCGATAACTTCTTTCGTAATCAACGTTGGAGTAGAAGCTCCTGACGTTACAGCTACATTTCTAATATGTTTCAGCCATTCCTGTTTAATCTCTGATATATCTGCAATTCTATATGCTTTAACTCCTGATATTTCTTGGGAAACTTGTGCTAAACGATTAGAATTATTACTTCTCGGATCACCCACAACAATCAATAAATCTGCATCCCTTGCTTGATCAGCGACTGCTTCTTGCCTTACTTGAGTAGCCAAACAAATTTCATTATGGATTTCAGCGGATGGATATTTTTCAATTAATCGATTAATAATATGTTTGATATCCCATTGACTCATTGTGGTCTGATTCGTAATAATAATTCGTTCTGTATTTATATTTAAATGATCTATTTCTTCTACTTTTTCTATTAAAGTTACGTGATCAGGAGCGATTCCCATTGCGCCTTCTGGTTCAGGATGACCTTTTTTCCCAATGTAAATCACTTTATAACCTTCCGCTGTTTTTTCTCTTATTAAATCATGTGTTCTCGTCACATCTGGACAAGTCGCATCTACAACCGTAAGTCCTCTTGCTCTGGTTTTTTTACGAACTTCTGGCGAAACACCATGAGCCGTAAAAATTACAGTCCCTTTATCTACTTTTTCTAAAATCTCCAAACGATTTTCCCCATCGAGTGTAATGATACCTTCATCTAAGAAAGCATCTGTAACATGTCGATTGTGGACAATCATCCCCAATATATATATAGGTCTTGGTAAATCTAAGTTTTTGGCAGTTTGCATGGCAAGAACCATAGCATCAACTACACCGTAACAATAACCTCTAGGAGAGATTTTGATTACATCCATTAAAATCACCTCAGATAAAATAAAATACATAAGTTCTTAATCTCATTATAACACTTTTTTCTTTTTAGAAATGAATATGCCTTATTTACCAGAGTGATCTATTCAACCAATGGGATCCAAATAATAAAGGTTGTACCCGATTCTAAACTTGTTAGAACTTCTACAGAGCCACTATGCTCTTCAATAATCCACTTTGCAATCGATAATCCTAAACCTGTACCAGGTTTGATCCCTCTTGACACATCTGCACGATAGAATCGATTGAAAATATGAGGGATATCTTCTTTTTTCATCCCTATTCCAGTGTCTGTAATTTCGATACCCACTTGATTCTCAACTGTTTTCACCTTTAACTCTACATAACCTTTCTCAGTATATTTAAAAGCATTTTCAATAAAAATAAACAGCATTTGCTGCAAATATTCGTTATTTCCAAACACTTGAATATCTTTTAATAGTTCCAGATCATCGACTATAAAATCAACGCTTTTCGGTAAATACTGAGCCTTTCTAATTACCTGCTCAATAATTGGTTTAATAGAAATATTTTCTTTTTCCATCTCATAACCTGCATCTGCTCTAGCAAGAGAAAGTAAATCATTCACAAGAAGACTCATTCTTTCCGCTTCAGAGGAAATGTCAATTACAGATTCTTTTGTTAAATTCATTTTTTCTTGTTCTGACATCTTATGTTCATTATTTGACTGCCACATTTTTTCTAAAAACTCTATATTCCCTCTGATTGTTGTTAAAGGAGTCCTCAATTCATGAGAGGCATCCGAAACAAATCTTCGTTGTAGACGATAAGCATCCTCCAACTCAGCATAAATAATTTGTATCCGTGACAACATTCCATTGATCGTATGAATCAGGCGACCTATCTCATCATTAGGACCTTCATATAAAATACGATTGTCAAGGTCCGTGCTTTTTTCGATTTGATTTGCAGCTAGAATCACATTTTCAATGGGTTTTAATGTTTTACGCGCCATAAATAATCCAACAGTAGCCGCTATCCCTATCAATATTAAACTTGAAAATATATAAATCCATTGGAAAGTATTTAAGTAAGTATAAATATCATCTATAATAGTGGCTACCTGCAAGACGCCAACCACTTCATTCTGTAGAATAATTGGTTTGTAAAGTGTTAATAAGGATACATTATTAATGTTGGTAGTTTTTATGACTTGATTTCCATTTAAAACAGCATCAAATGTCTCTTCATCCATTGGAATTTCATAATCAAAAAGAGCAAAGGATTTATCCTCAAGCTCCCCGTATTTGTTCACTACCTGTAAAAAATAAGAAGTACTTAAAAAATTCAAATTAGGCAATTCATACTGGTATCCCAGTGTTCCATCAGGTCTCAAATAAAAAGTTCGATCTAAACTCTCAAGCATTTCTTTATAGACCTCATCCCCTTGTGTTTTTAAGTTATCTTTTTCCGAATTAAATAAATTGTTCTCTAATACTAAAAATAATACAATACCTAAAACAATAATCATTACTGCGAGAATTCCTGTATACCATAAAGTTAACCGCAATCGAATTGACATCAAGTTTCACCTCTGTTTTAAAAAATCCACCCTCTATCTTAAGACATAACCAGCGCCTCTTTTGGTGTGAATGATTCTTTTTTCTCCCTCTTCTTCTGTTTTTTGTCTAAGCAAGGCGATGTAAACCTCTATTACATTGGATTCACCGCTATAATCATAACCCCAGATTTTATCCATTATGACATCACGAGATAGTACTTTGTTAGGATTGCTTAAAAACAAATGCATTAATTCAAACTCTTTTGTTGTTAGTTCAATGGATCTACCATTACGAAAAACTTCCCTAGTATCAATATCGAGAACAACATCCTCAAAATTGAGCTGTTGTTTATCTTCTTCTGCAGTAATTTGGTTTCTGCGAAGCAATGCCCTAACCCTAGCCAACAGCTCCTCTAGTGCAAATGGTTTAACTAAATAATCATCAGCTCCAGTATCCAAACCTTTAACACGGTCACTCACTTCATCCTTTGCTGTTAACATCAGAATTGGCAGTTGACTGCCTCCCTCTCGAATCCTGCTGCAAACCTCCCATCCATCCATGACAGGCATCATAACATCTAAAATAAGAAGATCAGGCTCTTCATCTCTTAATATCATTAAACCATCATTCACATGATTTGCAGTTTGTATCAAATAACCTTCAAATGCAAGATTTCTTTTCAACATAGAAGTAATTTTTTCATCATCATCTATGATTAATATCTTTTTTCTCATATTTTGCTCTCCTCAACTTCAAATTTAGGTTTAATTTAGAGTACAAGAAGAAAGTAGAGAATTTGTTTGTGCATAGTGTACAGCACTGCTTATCCTCTACTTTCTAAGATGTTAATATTCTATTCATTAGATTAAAGTTTAATCAGCATTTCTATCACCAATGGTAATGATTGTGTCAAAGGTTTTACCTTGTCTTATAAATGTTAAATTTACTGACTCACCAACTTCGGTTTCTTTCACTTTTCCTATGAGATCATCCGCATTTTTAATGCTCTCTCCATTAAATTCAATGATGACATCGTTAGGTTGCAGTCCTGCAAGGTGGGCTGGGCTTTGTCTCTCAACTTGGTTGATGTGTACACCATCTTTACTTTCTAAATTTAATCCACGTTGAATATCATCATTAATATTGTTTAACCCAACACCAATATATGGTTTTGGAATGGTTACATTATTCTTCAAATCATCCAAAACTTCATCAATTGTGCTTGTAGGTATTGCAAATCCAATACCCTGTGCATCTGTACTAACAGCAGTATTAATGCCAATTACCTCACCGTTCAAATCAATTAATGGTCCTCCTGAATTACCTGGATTGATGGAAGCATCGGTTTGCAATAAGTGCTCATAGGTTCTAGTACCTTGAGAGTCTGGTATTGAAATCTCTCTTTCATTGGCACTAAGCACACCAACACTCACTGAATGATCAAACCCAACTGGATTCCCTATAGCAGTTACCCAATCCCCTACTCTTAATTCATCAGAGTTTCCTATTTCCAGAGTCGGAAAAGTTTCGCTACCTTCGATTTTTAATACAGCAAGGTCTAAATCATATGAAGAACCTAGCAGCTCAGCTTTAAACTTTTCCTCATAACCTTCAAGCTCAACATATATTTCATCAGAACCTGAAACAACATGTTCATTCGTTAAAATATATCCTTCTTCATCAAATATAAAACCCGAACCTAAGCCTGAAGGTTCTGGTCCACCATCAGGTGTTGAATTCAATTCATCTCCAAAAAAATATCTGAATATATCTTCATTGCGATTTATACTATTACTACTTTGTGTTGTATAGGTTTCAATCTTAACAACGGCAGGCGATGCTTGCTCCACAATATCTGCTATATTATCTGGTCTATTCTCAAAATCTATTGAAGCCTGACTTTCACTCCCAATAGCTGACACTATATTTTGTGATACTGCTTGATCAGGAGGAGGATTATCTGAAGAGAAAAGATTCAATTTATCTGAAGCAACCATGAGACCACCAACAATAAGTACCCCTGACATAAATGCAGCAAACATACTTTTGAATGAAGATCGTTTTTTTCTAGTTGAATAAGTCCATTCTTGCTGAGTGTATTCTTTATTAGGTATATCGTTTTGTACTTGATTTCCGTAAATAGAAACTTCTTTAGGTTTGTTGATTTCAACATCTGAAGATTCTCCTAAATGAGATGAATAGGATGTGTATTCAGCTTCCTTTGACGGTTCTGTTGGTTTAAAAGAACCATATGAATAATATTCACTTTGATTCGTTTTCGATTTATCTTGTTTCGTATTTTCTTTCGTTTTATCATCGTTGAAAAAATCACTTTCATTATTAGTACCTTTGTTCTTATCATCCATAAGAAAACCTCCCTCAGAGCATTTAAGATTTATATATGAATAATGACGAAAAATCATTATATCATTTATTGTTATCTATATCATGCATCATAAACATTAAATAAACCTTAAAAATAAATAAAATAGAATTAAAAAGTAATTCATGGGGGAATGTAGTACATTTTCTTATGTATGGTTGTATTCAATTTTTGGGGTGAATTATATTTGAAGCTCTACTTTTTTGATTAGTTCCTCCGCTTTTGCGATCCATTCCTGCTCTAATTCAGCATCTTTGTCTAGAGGAGTTTGAAATTGATTGATTAAGGATGCATACACTTGCATATGTGCATTTGGATCTGTCCCTTCATTATATACATGTTTGAGTGCAAAGGGGGTACCTAGTTGAATCATTGTTGATTGATTCATAATCTCTCCATCCAACTGTCCACTTGTCACTTGAAATGGAATACGCAGCCAAACCTGTGACTTTTCGTCCAAAGCACGATCAAAATATCCATGTTCGTAATCCCAATTCGCACCAAGAGAAAAATCTAACGTTTTTAGTCCTTTATATAGGTTTGAAAATAAATCTTCTTTGTTCTCAATCTCAGATTTAATTTGTTTCAATTCATTCAGCCTCCAGTCCATCGAGTCCTTCATTAAACATTGAATTTGTAATCATAAATTCTTATGTTATGAAAAAGAAAGTGATTTGCTAATATGCAAACCACTTCCCTTTCGAATGAAATACATTTACTTATTTGCTTCTTGATTTCTTGCATTTTGACCTGCTCTTTTAGTATTCTTAGCAGTTACTTCTTCTGCAAATTCAGCATTATATTGCTGGTTATTTTGATTGTTTGGATTATTTTTGTTGTTTCTATTTTTAGCCACTTGAATTCACCTCCCGCCACAATACTTTCTTCGAACACGATAGTATTATTTCACATAAAAAACATTTTATGCATTTAAATTTTGCGGGTAGCTATTTGATAATTAACTTCTAAAAAATTCCATTTTTTGTCTTAGGATAGCCTCTGTGATTTGACCGTTCCCTTCTTCAATAATAAAAACATCTAACTTTTTCTTACCCCATAAATTATAAACATCTTCTTTTGAGTTGAAATATAAATCTATTACATTTCCTTTAATAGCTGAGCCAATATCGGCAACAATTCCGTAACCATATCCCGGGATATACAGCACTGTACCTAATGGAAATAAATTCAAATCCGCTGCAATTGTGGATATTGAATCTGGAGCTCTTTGAACCTTAACACCAGAATAAGTAATTCCATACTCTGGATGTTCAGGCGTTTTTCCAGTCGATTCAACCCCTGCATAATATCCTGTTGCAATCACTTCCACAGCTTTATAATTTTGACGTATTTGGTTTTCATCCAATCCCTCAATCGAATGTTTAACGGATTGATTCTTACTCATTGTTTTAGTTGGTTGTTTAACCTGCTCATGTTCATTTTTTAAACTGGCTTTCTTCACTGTCTTTAGTTGTTCAACATCAATGATATCCATACCGTGATCAGAAGTTAAACTT
The DNA here is from genome assembly GCF_030730905.1 of Chengkuizengella axinellae. GTDB lineage: Bacteria > Bacillota > Bacilli > Paenibacillales > KCTC-33759 > Chengkuizengella > Chengkuizengella axinellae. Next base: position 135,076 of record NZ_JAVAMP010000006.1, read on the forward strand.
TCTTTATTACTTTCATACTTTATCGACTCTATATTTATATCTGCAGGTACACTTGTATAAGATCTTTCATATTTTAATACTTCAGTAATTTGAATTTCATCCTTTTCCACTATCTGAGTAATGAATGTCGCTATGATAAGCGTAAAAACAGGTAAAAGTAAAATGGAAATCAATTTTAAACGATACTTTTTCAAAAACATTTTTAAAAACCTCCCCTAGTATAGGAGGCTTTCCAAAAATAATAAAATATATACCCTATGGAATAAAAGATACCCTTGTGATAAGAACTCGCAAAAAAAGCAGTAACGGTCATATTCTGAACCGTTACTGCTTATAAAGAGAAACTTGCTATCACAAAAGATCTAATTTAGTTAATCACCTTGTTATTGACCTCTTCTGTGATTTGTTGGATCACTTCTGTTATTGATTTTGCTCCTACGTCGCCTTTACCACGAATACGCACGGATACACTTTCTGAATTTTTCTCATTCTCTCCTACAACGAACATATATTTCACTTTTTCAAGCTGAGCTTCTCTAATTTTATAACCTAGTTTTTCATTTCTTAAATCAGACTCTACTCGGATTCCTCCAAGCTGCAGTTTTTCAGCTACCTCCTTTGCATAATCATCATAAGAATTTGAAACTGGAATCACTTTGGCTTGTACAGGCGCTAACCATGTTGGCAAATCACCTGCGAAGTTTTCCAATAAGAAAGCAGTCATTCTTTCCATAGTACTAATAATTCCTCTGTGAATAACAACAGGACGATGTTTATTTCCATCTTCTGCTATATATTCAAGTTCAAATCTTTCAGGCAATAGGAAATCAATCTGAGCCGTGGATAAAGTCTCTTCTTTGCCAAGTGCTGTTTTAATTTGCACATCCAGCTTTGGACCATAAAATGCAGCTTCACCTTCAGCTTCAAAGAACTCAAGCTCTAACTCCTCTGCTACTTCCCTAAGCATTCTTTGAGAAAGTTCCCACATGTTGTCATCAGGAAAATATTTTTCTTTATCTTCTGGATCACGATATGAAAGTCTGAAGCGATAATCGTTTATTCCGATATCTTTATATACCTGAGTTATCAATTGAATCACTCTGGCAAACTCTTCTTTAATTTGATCAGGTCGACAGAAAATATGTGCATCATTTAAAGTCATTGCTCTAACACGGTGCAATCCTGTTAATGCACCAGACATTTCATATCTGTGCATTGTACCCAACTCTGCAATACGTAAAGGCAGGTCACGATAACTGCGCATTTCATCTTTAAATACCATCATGTGATGAGGACAGTTCATAGGTCTTAACACTAACTCTTCATTATCAAGTTCCATTTTTGGAAACATATCTTCATGATAATGCTCCCAATGTCCTGATGTTTTATATAAGTCAACATTAGCTAATACAGGAGTATATACGTGATTATAACCTAATCTTTCTTCCAAATCGACGATGTATCTTTCTAAAGTTCTTCTTAACTTTGCACCATTAGGGAGCCACAACGGTAACCCTTGTCCAACTTCTTGTGAAAAAGTAAACATTTTAAACTGTTTTCCTAATTTACGATGATCACGTTTTTTTGCTTCCTCTAATAAATGCAAATGCTCATCCAATTCAGCTTTTTTAGGAAATGCTGTCCCATATATACGCTGAAGCATTTTGTTTTTAGAATCTCCTCGCCAATAAGCACCAGCTACGCTGAGCAACTTATATGCTTTTATTTTACCTGTTGACGGCAAATGAGGTCCCCTACATAAATCAAAAAACTCACCTTGATCATATATTGTAATTGTAGAGTCTTCAGGCAAATCTTGAATTAATTCTAATTTTAATGGATCTTCAAGCTCAGTATATATCTTTAGTGCTTCTTCTCTGCTTACTACTCTTCTAGAGATTTTTAAATTCTCATTAATGATTTTTTTCATTTCTTTCTCAATTTTGCTCAAATCTTCCGGAGTAATGGAGTGTTTAAGATCGATATCATAATAAAAACCATTTTCTATGACTGGACCAATCCCTAACTTTACATTTTTCTCACCATATATTCTTTTGATTGCTTGCGCCATTAAGTGAGCTGTACTGTGACGGTAAACTTCGAGACCTTCCTCACTATCCAGTGTCACAATTTCAATCTTTGCATCTTCATTTAAACTAAAACTTAAATCTACAACTTGACCGTCTACTTTACCTGCAACGGCTTTCTTTCTTAAACCTGGACTGATGGATGCAGCAATCTCTTCGATATTAATTCCATTATCATATGAACGACTAGCACCATCAGGAAAAGTAATTTGTACTGACATTTGGTTTTATCCTCCATTTTTTTGCAAACTAAAAACGCACTGATCCCAAAAAGGGACGAGTGCGTTTATCTCGTGGTTCCACCCTACTGCAACCGATCCTTCAATCGATCCTTCATTATATTCATAACGTGAATAACTCGGTGTGAACTACTTTATGTAACAAAAACTCTTATGAGTCTCTAAACACGTTCATTCTCACAGCTGCAAAGTGGTAAATCACATTGGATTCTGGAGGAAATCTCAGCCTTGTTTCCTCTCTCTGATCAGTTCTAAAATGTGATTCGTGTCTTTGATCATTGCTTTTATTTTTAAATGTATTTAACTTTTAACTTTTAACTTTTAACTTTTAACTTTTAACTTTTATAATTGTATTATATTAGAGCCATTCTTTTTGTCAAGTGTTATTTTGGCTAACTCATCTCATTTTTCAGCTTTTCTGTAGTTAGAAAGTATCTTTTCACAGACATTGCAGTATTTGCAAATAAAAGTCCGCTTTTCAAAAATTTGTTGAATAACGTGAATCACTTGCATCTCAGGCTTTCGAGTATGAATGATTATTTTTTGAGGTGAAATAGATACTAATTTCGTAATGATAAGATCATCAAAATTTTTATCTTGAATTCCATCATTTGAATCCGCGCTGCCATCCACATCGATGCATTTTAACTGCTCATCAAGAACTAAAAAATCGTTTTCTCCATTATGAATAATATGAACTGTTGGTATTTTGTGTTCTTGTGAGGATACAAATGTTTTTAATAAAGTCATAAAATCTTTATATTGTTGATCACTAATATACTCTTCAATGGCATATTCAACCACTTCATTAAGTTCTTGAAGATAAAATTGGAGTCTGAACCGAATAAAACCATCTAAATTAATCCACGTATTATTTTCTACATATTGATAAAATAATTTTTCTATTTTTTGTTGTTTTTTTTGAATAAAATTGGATGATTGTGATGGTTCATTTAATAACTCAGTACAATATTCACTTAATCTTGAGATTTCAATTTGATTAAAATGAGGATGCTCCTTTTTAATCAAATTGTGAATCAACTTATTTTGTAAGTGTGTTAAAATGAATTCGGAAAATGTTTTGCTTACAGATTGATATAACAAAGCTGCATGTTTAGTTAGTTGAAATTGTGGTAGAACTCCAGTACAGATTAGGTTGCTATCATTTTTATTCATTTTAAAAACTTGTTTTTTAAGTTTATTTTTTTTATGTAGAAAGGTGATGTTTGATTGCAACATTGATAAACATTGTCGAATTTCCTCTTCAGAAAAATGATCCATACTAATTGTAATTAGATTCATATTCACACTCCTTTCACACGAATAACCGCCATCTAAAGTATATGTTTCAGCTAAAGCAGATATACGAAAAAAGGAATACCAATAAATACCCTTACATAAACCACAAAGATAATTTATTGTAAATCATATTATAGAATTAAAAAATACACCTCCAACGGTTAGGCCTTTCGCCTAACAATTGAGGTGCATCTTAATTTAAATTTGATGTATTCTAATTCTGCATAATAAAATCTTTTTCTATATTTGATCCTTCATTAAATACACGTAAAGTTTCATAAGCTGTATTTCTTTGTGCAGGAACTTTACCTGCTTCACGAATTAACTTTAAGATAGTCTCAATGTTCACCTTATGTGTTGTACCTGCAGCAGATACCACATTTTCTTCCATCATTGTACTGCCAAAATCATTACAGCCGTATTCAAGTGATTTTTTACCGATTTCTGCACCAAGTGTTACCCAAGATGCTTGGAAGTTCGGTATGTTGTCAATCATTAAACGACTAATCGCTAATGTTTTCAAATAATCCTCAGGTGTTGCTTTCTCTTGTTTATAATTCGTATTTTCCGGTTGGAACGTCCAAATGATAAACGCTAAAAATCCAGCTGAATCCCATTTATTTTGAATACAATCATCCTGTGCATCTCTAATTCTAAGCATATGCAGCACACGTTCTTCCATTGTTTCTCCAAAACCAATAACCATAGTTCCTGTAGTATTCATACCTACCATATGGGCAGCTTGATGAATATCCATCCATTCACGCCAAGAACCTTTTAACCGACTTACCTTGTTGCGGATACGATCAATCAGCATTTCTGCACCTGCTCCAGGAAGGGAGTCCAAACCTGCTTCATTTAACTTTCTAAGCACTTCTTCGTAAGGTAACCCTGACATCTCATGCATTTTTCGAACTTCAACAGTTGAAAGTGAATGCATATGGATTTTAAACCTTTGTTTAATTTCTCGTAATAAATTTAAATAATAATCAAAAGGAAGGTCTGGATTTACTCCGCCCTGCATCAAAACCTCTGTACCACCAACGTCTATGGTTTCTTGTATTTTTTGAAAGATCGTTTCGTTTGGAAGTACATAACCATCCTCATGACCAGGTGGTCGGTAAAAAGCACAAAACTTACAATACACATCGCAAAAATTTGTATAGTTTATATTTCTACCAATGACAAAAGTAGTGATTGGATCTGGATGAAATTGAAGCATTTTTTTATTCGCTGCTTGTCCAATTTTTTCTATTTCATCGGATTCAAATAAAGTCACACCATCCTCTAGTGTTAACCTCTCACCTGATAATGCTTTATTTAAAATTTGATCTATTTGACTCATAACGTTCACTCCCCTATCTACAAAATATATCACAAAATATATAGGGCGTCATTATTTTCGAAAGAAGAACGTTTTGGTTGATTTGGAAAAGATTAATTTAAAGAAATTAACGCTGAATTTATTTCCTTTAAAAAGTCTTCTAATTCAGAAACTCCAGTATTGTGCAAATATAACATTAATCCTTCTATAACAACCAAACGAGGATCTTCTTGCTCTATCTCCTCAGTAATAGCTTCCAAGGAAGAACTAACTTTTGCCTTTAAATTCATATTTAAATCAAGCTTTGAAGTGTGTAATTTGATTTCGTTTATAATACTTTTGATTTTTATTATTGCAGCTTTTTTCAATTCTTTTTCCATATGAATATAGTTTTCCATAATATCTTCAGATAGAAAAGGAACATGATCATTAGCTTTAAAACTGTCTACGGCTTGATCTAATACAGAAATTAAAAGGTTAGGAAGACGCTCTATTTCAATATTCTTTTTATCAATAATGATGTATATCATAAATTCTCTCATCATGCCAATTAATATCGTTGCAAGATCATAAGCGTATTTCTTAATGTTGTCACCATAAATCTCAATAACATGATTCGTAGCCCAATTTATAGTTTTTGCTCTAATTTTAAACATAAATTCTTTAATTTCATCATTAATCTGAGAAACCTGCTCTCTCATAATCATTTTAATAAATTCTTTGTATTTTGACTGCTGTTCAATTTGAACCATCATTTGTCTTGTAAACATTTCCTTTGGTGAAAGATTGCATTCATTTTCCCGTACTTTTTCAACTTTTTCATACATGGGATCAAAGTAATATCGAAGCAGCGATATCATCAAATCTTCCTTAGAATCAAAATAATTGTATATAGAACCTTTAGCCATTCCAATATGATCAGCAATCTCTTTCATAGATGTTGCGTGATACCCTTTTTGAGAAATTAAGATCATCGCTGATTCCATAATGTTCTTTTTCTTTTCATTCATAAAAAACATCCTTTTATAAAAAAATAAGTTAGTTTTATTATATTTGTTTTCCAATTGACCTGTCACTAGGTTTTATATATAATGTGTCTACGTGGTCATTAATTATTATGACTTATTGGTTTTATTATAATATGACTTATCAGTCATTACAAATATGATTTACAGAAGGAGAAGACTTAAGATGGTACAAGAAAAACAAATTAATACAAAAATTGTTCTTTTAGGCCTTATGATTGGTATGTTTTTTAGCGCTCTTGAACAAACAGTAGTTGGAACAGCCATGCCAACCATTATTGGAGAGTTAAATGGCTTTGAGATTTTTGCATGGGTAACCACGGCTTATTTAATTACATCTACAGCCGTTATACCAATCGTTGGAAAAATATCTGATTTATTTGGCAGACGTTATTTATACTTAACTGGAATGTTTATTTTCATCTTAGGTTCTGCATTATGTGCAACCGCAACTACGATGGAGCAGCTAATCATTTTTCGGGGTATACAAGGAATAGGTGGGGGAATGATTATGCCATTATCTCAAACCATTGTTGGAGATATATTTACGGCTGAACAACGTGCGAAGTGGCAAGGTGTTTTTGGGGCCATTTTTGGTTTAAGTTCGGTCATAGGTCCTTTGGTTGGTGGTTTTTTTGTTGATACAATCAGCTGGCATTGGATCTTTTTAATTAATGTTCCTTTTGGTATATTATCTGCTGCATTAATTTTTATAGGTATGAAAAATGAAATGATAAAACAATCAAAAAAATTATCTATAGGACGATTAAGCAAAATCTCTTTAGTTACTGCTGGTATCATGTTTATAATCGGATTAATTCTTGGCGGTGACACTTTTAAATGGATTTCAATAGAAAGTTATTTGTTATTTGGGATCCCACTCATCATATTTATTTTATTTGGTTTTATAAAACGTAAAGAATTAAATATTGATTTCTTTGGCATTATGACATTAATCCCGGCACTTACTTTATTATTACTTGGATTAACATTTGGAGGAGATAAATTTGCTTGGCAGTCCCTCTTTAGTTATCTTATCTTTGGAATTTCTTTATTATTATTAACTTTTTTCATTTTCATTGAGCGAAAAACAGATGAGCCGATTCTGGACCTTAGTCTGTTTAAAAATAGAGTTTTTGCAGCAACGAACGGACTAGGATTCCTATTAGGTTTAGGTATGTTTGGCGCAATTATGTTTGTTCCGATGTTTATGCAAGCCATCTTAGGCGTATCACCAACACAGGCTGGGTCTACAATGACACCGATGATGATTTCATTAATTGTGGCCAGTGTCATAGGTGGAAGATTGTTGTTACGAATACAATATAGAACAAACCTTACTATAGGAATGATTATCACAAGTATTGGTTTTTTCCTAATGAGCACGATGGGATTGGAATCAACTATGCAGACAGCATATGGTTTTATGATGATTATGGGATTTGGAATGGGGCTAGTTATGCCAACATTGATGATTGCTGTTCAAAATGCTTTTCCAAGGGATAAACTTGGTGCTGTAACATCTGCCTCTACATTTTTCAGATCTATTGGAGGTACCATTGGAGTCACAATATTTAATGTTGTGATGAATAACACGTTGAGGGACAGAATGACGGAAGTTACGAGCCAGCAAACAGACTCCAACGTCACTTCCACTTTAACTGCTATAGGTGATGAACCTAATCAATTGTTCGGAATATTAATTGCAACTCCTGATGAACTTAAAGAATTATTTCCAATTCCAGAAGAAACATTAAATGGGGTCATACTTGCGATTAAAACGGCATGGTCACAATCATTTTCTTTTGTATTTCTTACAGGCTTGAGTATTATTGCTCTAGGTATATTTGTGGCTCTTAGCGTAGGAAATGGACGTATTAAACGAGATAAAAAGAAATCCATTACAATTTGGAAAAGAGGAAAAGATAACAAAATGAAGAAAGAATTTGTTACGGAGTAATAGTAATCGCTCAGTATCTAAAGTTAATAATATATTTCAAACAAGGAAAATTGATTAGCTAGTTTGCAGTCTTGTGAATGACTGTATGCTAGTTTTTTGTTTTCATTTTTAGTATAATTCTCCTTATTATTTAAATAATGGAGTAGGAGCGTTTTTAATATGGACATTTTTTTCCTCATCTTTGTTTATCCACTACTTGTTTTTTATCTGATTGGACAGCTTAAATTAATGAATCAAAAAAGACATTTTTTTCACCATATGGAACAGTCAAATAATGAAATTGTTAAGAAATTAGATGAATTATTGAAATTACAAAAAGAAAAATAAAAAACATGGATGTACTAGAACAGAAATTACCAGTTCGTGGATGAATTGATTTCAGAATGATCAATCGAAGTGATTGCAAATGAGTGAAATTTAGGATGTAGCAGTTAATGACAAACAGATTGTGACCTGAACTCAGATGTAAACCATATTGTGGATGATTGCATTCCGCTACTTCCTCTTGTAGAAGAGGAAGTTTTACGGAATGTTCAATCGTGATTAATTTATCAATAAAGTGCTTGTTCTAAATCCTGAATAATATCCTCTATGTCTTCCAAACCTACTGAATAACGTAATGTTCCATCTGTTATCCCACGTTCCAGACGCACTTCTCTAGGCATTGCGGCATGTGACATCATAGCTGGGTAAGACAATATACTTTCCACTGCTCCTAAACTCACCGCAACTAGAGGTATTTTCACTCTAGACAATAATCCTTTTGCTTCAGTACCAGACTCAACATCAAAGGATACGACTGCACCGTAACCACGTGATTGCTTTTCATGTATTTCTTTACCCGGATGATTCTCTAACCCCGGATAATACACTTTCTTTATTTTTGGATGGTTTGACAACCACTCTGCTAATCGGATAGCTCCCTTTTCAGAATGCTCCATTCTTGCCTGTAATGTTTTCATTCCTCTCATTAACAGCCAAGAATCATGAACACCTAGAATATTACCCAAACCGTTTTGAATTTGTTTCATCTTTGTTCCTAACTCATCAGTCGCAACCACCGCTAAACCTGCAACTACATCACTGTGTCCACCTAAAAATTTAGTTGCACTATGTAATACAATATCCACCCCTAATTCAATTGGACGTTGGTGATATGGGGTCATAAACGTATTGTCTACCATCGTAAGCAAATTATGGTCTTTAGCCCAATCCGTAATTTGCCCAATGTCTGTAATCTTTAAAGTAGGATTCGATGGTGTTTCCATAAAGACAGCTTTTGTGTTGGCTTTTAAAGCGCCTTTTACTTGCTCAAATTGAGTCATATCTACAAATGTAGTTTCAATATTCATTCGGTTTAATATGCTTGTTAGCAAACGATAAGTTCCACCATAAACATCCTCTGTAACAATGACGTGATCCCCACTGGATAAAAGCATGAATGCAGATGAGATTGCTGCCATTCCTGATGCAAAAGCAAATCCTCTAATTCCATCTTCTAAAGTAGCGATATAATCCTCTAACATTTGACGAGTCGGATTTCCAGATCTCGTATAATCATAATCAGGAAGATCCTCTAGAGAAAAATGATGAAAGGTAGAGGCCTGATATAGAGGTACACTAGATGCACCTGTTTGTTTGTCAATTTCTCCGCCAAAATGAATAACCTTAGTGGCAAACTTTTTACTTTGATTATTGTGGTTATTATCAGACATCTAAATTATCTCCCTTCAAGCTCTATACGTGCTTTTTCAAAAGCTTGAGATAGATCCGTTATTAAATCTTCAACATGTTCTATCCCAACAGAATAACGCAGCAAACGATCATCTACACCGACTTTTTCTCGTATTTCCTTCGGAATATCTGCATGCGTCTGAACAGAAGGATATGTCATTAATGATTCAACTCCTCCTAAGCTTTCAGCAAAAGCAATAATTTTAATATGGCGTAAAATAGGTTCTATAGTTCGAGCGTCCTTCATTTTAAATGAAAAAATACCGGTGTTGCCTGAGGATTGTTTGTTTTGTACTTCATGACCAGGGTGTGAAGGTAATGCTGGATAAAATACCTCGTCAACCATTGGATGCTCAAGCAAATACTCCGCTATTTTCGTTGCATTTTCTTGATGTCTTTCCATACGTAAAGCAAGTGTTTTCATCCCTCTCATCAACAACCAACAATCCTGAGGACCTAGAATAGCCCCGATGGAGTTGTGTAATTCAAACATCTTCTCCGACAATTCTTCACCTTTAGTAACAATTAATCCCGCTATTACATCATTGTGACCACCTAGATATTTAGAGGCACTATGTATAATAATGTCTGCACCTAATTCAATTGGCCGTTGAAAATAAGGTGAAAGCAAAGTGTTATCTACGATCGTTAGCAAGTTTTTAGTTTTAGCCCATCTGCTTACTTTTTCAAGATCTGTCACCATCATTAATGGATTGGTTGGCGTTTCAATTAAAATCGCTTTTGTATTTGGAGTGATTAACTTCTCCATCTCTTCGATATCATTTGTGTCAACATAACTTGAGATAACTCCGAATCGTGACATGGTTTGCTCTAATAATCTATAAGTTCCACCATAAAGATCTAATGAAACAATCAAGTGATCTCCTTGTGAAAACAAAGCAAATATTGTCTGAAGTGCAGCCATACCTGAACTGCAAGCAAACCCTGCATCTCCGCTTTCTAATTCAGCAATTGCATCTTCTAAGATGGTACGGGTAGGACTTTTGGTTCTTGCATAGTCAAAACCAGTGCTTTCACCTAATTTAGGATGCCTAAAAGCCGTTGCATGATATATTGGATAATTGACAGCTCCTGTTTTAGGGTCAGCTTGCGACCCTATTTGAGCTAATCGACTTTCTATTCTCATAATAAGTTTCCTCCTTTTTAAATAACCCAATCAAAGGTTGTTTCTTGATATACATAATAATTCAACCAATTTGAGAAGAGCAAGCTTCCATGTGCTCTCCATGTATTATAAGGTTTTCGTTCTGGATCATCTTTTGGAAAATAGTTTTTAGGAACGGCACACTGCATCCCTTTATTAATATCTCGATCGTACTCCCATTTTAAAGTTTCTGAATCATATTCGGCATGGCCAGTCACAAAGATCTGTTTTCCATCTTTAGTAGCAACGATATAAACTCCTGCTTCCTCAGATTCAGATAAGACTTCCAAATTTTCATGTTTTTCAATGTCTTCTCTGCGGACCTCTGTATGTCTAGATTGAGGTGCATTAAATATTTCATCAAACCCTCTGAATAATTTTACATTCTGTACATTCGTTTGATGTTGGAATACTCCGAATATTTTATCTTCTAGTAAATACTTAGGAACACCAAAGTGATGGAACAATCCTGCTTGTGAAGCCCAACAAATGTGTAGCGTTGAAGTAACGTGATCTTTAGACCAATCCATAATGTCCTTTAATTCTTCCCAATAATTCACATCTTCAAATTCCAGCGTTTCAACAGGGGCACCTGTTATAATCATACCGTCAAAACGCAAGTGCCTAATCTCTTCAAAAGTTTTATAAAATTGTTTTAAATGTTCTTTTGATGTATTTTTACTTTCATGTGTTTTTGGATGAATAAGTGCAAATTCGACTTGAAGTGGTGTATTACTTAGCAATCTTAGGATCTGAGTTTCGGTTGTTTCCTTCGTAGGCATTAAATTTAACATGATCACCCTTAATGGACGTATATCTTGATGAAACGCTCTAGATTCATCCATCACAAATATATTCTCTTTATTCAGTACTTCTTTTGCAGGGAGATGATCAGGAATCTTAACAGGCATCTCAACTTCACTCCTTTAAATGAAAGTATTTAACCATAAAACTTCATCAGAGTCAGATTATCGAAAAAAACCTTTCTCACTGAGAAAGGTTTTATAATCATTCATAAAATGATATCCTCTCTCATCTCTCAGAAGCACATAATTGCTTCTGCAAGATTTAGCACCGTGCAATAATTAATTGCCGGTTGCCGGGTTTCATTGGGCCAGTCCCTCCACCTGCTCTTGATAAGAGTTTCACGATTATTTAATTATTATTACTTTAATTGAAAAAAGAATTAGAGTCAAGAAGAAAAAAAATAAATATAATGTATTAAATTGAGTTAAATTTCATTTCTTTAAATTTTTGTTTATGCTATTGTTCATAATGGGGCAATTTACAATATATATTAATGAATTTAGGTGATTTACATATGAACCATTCACAAATGGAAAATGTGCTTTTAACAGTAATTAAATATATAAAAGACTATAAAAAAGAAGAAGTTCAACATTTATTTGATGAGCTTCAACCTTATGATATTGCTGAATTGTATAAAGCTTTACCAGATAAACACAGAATAAAATTTATACTGTGTTTATCTCCAAAACATCTAGCCGTCCTTATACAAGAATTGGAAAGCGAACTACAATTAGAAATATTACAAGCACTAGGCATAGAAAAATCATCAAAAGTGATGGATTTAATGGAAAATGACGATCTTGCCGATTTGTTAAATGAGCTGTCGGAAGAGAAAATGGCTGAATTTTTGTCTTCTATGCAAAAAGAAGAATCCAAAACAGTGCAAGATTTAATGCAATACCCGCCTGAAACTGCAGGGGGAATCATGACAAATAGATTCGTGTGGATTCGCAGTTATTATTCTGTTCGTGAAGCCATAGATAAAATAAAAGCATTTGCTCAGATTGCTGAAAATATTTATTACCTATATGTGTTGGATGAACAGAAAAAATTAGTTGGAGTAGTTTCTTATAGAGATTTACTTCTGGCTGATATTCAAGACACAGTGCAAGATATCATGTATAACAGAGTCATTTCTGTACCGATTACAATGGACCAAGAGCATGTGGCTACCATTATTGAAAGATACGACTTTATTGCCGTCCCGGTTGTAGACGAAGAACACAGACTAGCTGGTATCATTACAGTAGATGATGTTATTGATGTCATGATCACCGAGGCGAATGAGGACATTCAAAAACTATCTGCAAGCAGTAAATCTATAGATTTCAACACTGGAGTGTTTTCTGCTTCACTTCGTCGACTTCCATGGTTGGTTCTTTTATTATTTGTTGGATTAATATCGGGTACCGTCATTTATAGCTTTCAATCCACGTTGGAAACTGTAGTTGCACTAGCTTTTTTTATGCCTATGATTGCTGGAATGACAGGAAATACAGGGACTCAATCATTAGCTATTGCAGTTCGAGGTTTAGTAACCCAGCATATGGATAAAACATCCTTTTTCAAATTGTTAATTCGAGAAATCGGTGTTGGTCTTATCATTGGTACTGTATGTGGCATATTAATTTTTGCAATCTCTTTTATTTGGCAAGGAAGTCTAATACTTAGTTTTGTTATAAGCTCATCCCTATTTCTAACACTAATTATTGGTACATTGGCTGGTACAATCATTCCTTTAATTTTATATCAGTTTAAGGTCGATCCTGCTATTGCTTCTGGACCACTGATTACAACATTGAATGATATTTTTTCATTGGTTGTATATTTTGGTCTTGCTACCCTATTTATTTCAAATTTTTAATTCAGCTAAATTTGTTTTTTCATCATTTGATTTTTATACAACCAATCATCAAATTGCTCCATATTTATATGATTTTCAACCCAAGTAAGAGGGAAGGAAGTTGAACGTTCAAATTGTTTTGTAATATTTAAAATGGGATCGCCATATTGTTCGGTTTTAGCTGACGCAAATCCAGGTATCTGCATCAGCTCTTCCTTTGTTTTTGGTACAAAGGAACTTAACATTTTTAATACTCGATTAGAAGCAATAATAAAGGGAGGTTTGTCTAATTTATCTGACTCCTCTCTCCTCCATCCACGCAGCTGCTCAAACAATTCATCATTCGTCATTTGCTCGCTGTAAAAATATAATAGTTGAGTTTTTTTATTTTTTGGAGAAAGTGAATCTGAATGATGATAATAATCAGAAAATAAAGGAAGGTAACCTGATTCAATATGCTGTTGTAGCTCTGATCTTAATGTTTTTGCGATATCAACTAAACGTTTTTTTTCAAGCGTTAAATCTTTGATCATCTCCCCATCACCACTTATCATCTTCCAATTCATTTGCCAAGAAGATTTAAGTTTAAATACATATACTTGAGCTATCACAACCGCATTAATTTCTTCGTTCTCCTTTTTCAAAGTATTCATGTAGACTAATTTTTCATACATATACATACTTCCTTTCCAACCTATTTAGTAATGAAATAAAAAAAAAGCACCTCTTCTACAAAATTTGTAAAAGAGGTGCTTCCTCATGTTTTATCATTGATAATTCATATCATACATGAGTTTCATATTGCATTCAATAGGACTTAAATATGATTTTTATTGAAAAACATTCTGTTTTTCATTAGGATTTAGTTAATTAGAAATATTCAGCGAGTTAAGACATATAAAATACACTACGGAGGAAATAAAAATGGAATTATTAATATTAGTACATGTATTATCGGCTGTTATAGGTGTAGGACCCATCTTTTTCATCCCCATTTTGTTAAGGAAAAATCAAGGAATAGAGAATCTACGTTTTTCTATGAAAACAGCAAAAAAACTGCTTTTGTTCCCTAAAACAGGAGGATTAACTGCAGTATTAACTGGGATTTTACTGATACTTTTAAGTGATTACGGTTCATTTTATCAATTATGGTTGTTTGGTTCATTGATTTTGTACGTTGCTGCTCAAGTGATTCTACTTGGTTTTATTGCACCGAAACAGAAAAAAATAGCATTATGGTTATTTGATCCAAAGCATAAAAATGAAACTACAATCCCTCAGGATATCATTCAAATAAGAAGTAAGGTCAACTTCTTGTTTTATTTTGCAATAGCACTTATATTAATCATCTTTATATTCATGATTCTTAAACCGTTAGCATTCGTATAATATGTTATAATGTAAAGAGATATACACAAAAAAGAGGTGATTTCATGTCTGATATCACATTTGACTTTTTATCAGATAGTACAGAAGAAACAACAACACGTTTTGTTACATTTGTTGGAGAGGAAAGCTTGCGACGCTTTGATTTAGCAATTACAACCACTGGACGTTTTTATGGAAAGAAATTAGTTACAGATTTACAATCAGGTAAAACTGCTATTCTAGGACCTGACGATTTAGAAGAAGAAGGTTACTTAGAATATGTATATAAATTAAGTGAAGATGAGGCGAAGGCACTCTATGCCTTTCTAGATCAAATATTAGGTGTCGTGCATTTTTCCGATATTTAAGACTAATAACAAACCTCCTAGGGAAATATAAGTGTGTCATTCACACCCTTCCTTAGGAGGTTTTATATTATGGAAAACAACAACAAAAACAACAAACCATTTCAAAAAGAAAGAAGAAGTGATTTTACTGATTTAAAAACGGTGGAATCCCAGCGTAATGATCTAACCGCTGAAGAATTTCCCGAAGGTGCTTACGGTATGGATTTATTAAGCGAATCCTTAGGAAAAAGCTCTCCATGGAGAGCAAATCAGCGACCACCCAATCGATTCACTTATGAAAATAGAGAACTTCACGCCGGACTTCCACGTCAAGACCCACCAGCACACGTTACACATGATGAAAAATCCCAAGATAGGGAAGACTAACTTAACAGCCAATGATGATTGGTGCAGGTGTTTGTCACATGCACCTAGCATAATTTTAATCAGCCCTCTATAGAGCAGATAGAAAATCGAGTTGTCAGCTTACGGAGAGCTGACATCTCCGAAAATAACCTTAGATAATTTCCCTATACTGCAAACTTTCTAATAAGAGATCTAAATTCAAACTCCTCTAATTTCTGAAGCAGTTTCTCTTTGTTTATCTGATAGTTGCATTCTTCTAAATCACATTGAAATTCAATGTCAGTATGAATCGTTGCCAGATCCTTTGACAAATAGATTAATTCTTTATTTTCTATTAATCTTTCTTGCAACTTTCCTTTTACTTGTTCTATATTTGCAAACAGTTGATCTACGTTTTCGAACTCATCTATTAATTTGATCGCAGTTTTTGGTCCTACTTTTGGACATCCTGGTATATTGTCAGAAGCATCCCCCATCAAAGCTTTCATTTCAATAATTTGATATGGATAAGAGACTCCTGTTTCTTCTTTAAAGTTTTCAAGACCAATCGTTAAATAATTACCAAACCCTTTTTTCATAAGTGTTACATTTGTTTTTTCATTAATTAATTGTAATGTATCTTTATCTCCTGTTAGTATATTTACATTTATCCCTTGTTCAGAATAATGTTTTGCTATAGAGCCGATCATATCATCTGCTTCATAACCTACCTTCCCAACACAAGGAATTTCAAACGCCTCTACTAATTCCCATAACTTGTCAAATTGTGGGATTAATTCATCAGGTGGCGCTCCTCTATTTGCTTTATAATCTGAATACATTTCATTACGAAACGTTTTTTCTCCCATATCAAAAGCACAGATTACATGAGTAGGTTCAAATCGCTCAATAGCATCTAACATATATCTAGTAAATTGATAAATACCGTTCGTATAAAGACCTTGAGAGGTTTTCATATAGTTTCCAGTCACTGCTGTAGCATAAAACCCTCGAAATAATAAAGCAAAACTATCAATAATTAAAATAGAATTTTCTTCTTTGCTGCTATCTCCTACCATCTTATTCTCCTTTTTTTCTACTAGAATTGGTTTCTAATATTTAATAAGAATAACATAAATTCATTACATAACGGAAGGCTGAATATCCTCGGTTACTGTCTAAAAAATACCAAATGATATGATTAAATATGTAACATACAGAACTTGTTTAAGCAAATCTTAAACATCGAGAAATCAGATGAATAGACTCTACTCCACGCGTTTGGAAGATACCACCTATATAGGAGAGAATCTTTAAAAAAAAACAATTAATGGGATCAATATTCTTTTCAAGGAAGATATTGACTATTCCTATTCAATTCTATAGTATATCTATACCGATAATTGCTTCTTTTATTTTCAAAATTAATGAAAAGGAGATGAAATAATACATAAAAAAGAATAGGAGCATGCTATCAATCTACCAGTGGTATAAAAATACAGAACACAATAAACTTAAACAAGAGAAATCAAATCATGAGAATCATAACACCTTTGACAAAATATATAATAGTATCTTTACTACTATTTTCATTTACTATATTTATCCTATCATCACAAATCAAAAGGTATCGATCGAAACTCCCTTTACTATAGGATCTATAAGTAAATCTTTAACAGGTTTAGGCATCATAAAGTTAATTGAAGAAGGAATGGTTAAGCTTGAAGACCCAGTCCAAGAGCATATTCCATAGTTTACTCTTAAAAACAAACAAGAATCCTCTCAAATTACAATTAAACATTTACTTTCACATACAAGCGGGATTAGTACTTATACAGGATTACTTTTAGCAGATCAAGGATCTAAAGAATTCAATGCGATTAAGAATCAGGTAAAAAAACTTTCAAATGTTAATATAAACAGTTTACCAGGTGAAAAATATCAATATAGTGATGCAAACTATTTAATTCTAGGTGCACTTATTGAAGAAATTACAAATCAAAAATTTTCTGAGTACATGGAACAACAAGTGTTTGCACCATTAGATATGCAGAATTCTGCAGCTGACAGTGAATCAGCATATAGAAAAGGATATTTAACTGGTTATCAATCTTGGATAGGATTTCCTAGAAAAAGTTCAATAACATATGATGATTCTGGAGCTCCTTACGGATACATATCTGCAAGTGCTGAAGATATGATCAAATATATCAAATTTATAAGTCAACAAAGCAGTAACAATCTGATATCTGATCAAAACATGAAATTATATTTATCACCTCTTATTCAAACCTCTGAAAATCGGTATTATGGTTTTGGATTAAGAATAACAAATCCAGATTCTATAAACAAAATGATATGGCATTCTGGTTCAACCCCTGATTCAAGGTCAGAGATGTTTTTTATGCCAGATACTGGCTGGGGCGGAGTAATTTTAACTAATAAAAACCATTTTCTAGAGGAAGTAGCACTTGCAACCCTTAAAGAAAGTATTATGAACATATTAAATGGAGAAGAACCAGTAGCTGTAACTCCACTTACATCTATGATTCAACTGGTTTCAATAATCATTTTATGTATATTCAATTCATTGTAATGTTCATCTATTTCCTAATAAAGTTTAGAATAGGAAAAGTTCGTAATGTGATGGGATTGCGCGTTACAGGAATAATTCTATTACTACTGTCTATTGCTATTATTCCCTTATTAATTTATGGCGTTGGAGTTCCATGGCATGCAATTAAAGTATTTGCTGCCGATGTTGCATTACTAACTATTTTATTGGTTATTCTACTAGCAATGAACGGATTATTATTCGTGTTCATGTCCTTTAGACAAAACAACATGAAAATACCGATTGGCAAGCCTTAAAAAGAAGACAAAGGGCTAGTATTAATTCAAGGATGAATTAATCAATTTTAAAATCATAAGAATTGAATACCAATATTGCGATAGAAATTCCTACATTATTTACAAACATTTTCTTTAAAAAAACGACCAATTCTCTCAACCGCTTCTATTAAAACTTTCTCTTCATGCACCAAAGCAATACGAACATACCCTTCCCCTTCTTTCCCAAAAGCATCACCTGGAATGACAACTACACCTTCAGAGAATAGTATTTCCTGGGAAATTTGTCGAGAAGTCCAACCTTGAGGGATTTTAGCCCAAATAAACATGGATGCTTTAGGCTTTTTAACATTCCAACCTATATCACGTAAACCTTCTACCATCAAATTTCTACGATTTTCATAGACTCGAGCAACTGAATGATCGCTTTCCATATCCTCTTCCAATGCTGTAATTGCCGCTTTCTGAATAGGAAGAAACACACCATAATCAATGTTAGATTTGATCATTCTTAGAGCACTTATTACATCAGCATGACCTACTAGGTAACCAATCCTACAACCAGCCATATTAAACGCTTTTGACATGGAATGGAATTCGACAGCAATTTCTTTAGCACCTTCTACTTCAAGTACACTGCTTGGTTTAAATCCATCAAATGCCATTTCTGAATATGCTAAATCATGAACTGCAACAATTTCATGTTTTTTCGACCATTTAATCCATTTTTCAAAAAATGATCGATCAGCTACTGCAGATATTGGATTACTAGGATAATTTAATATCATAAACTTAGCTTGTTTTAAAATATGATCAGGTATTTCATCTAACTGAGGTAAAAAATCATGTTCCTCTTTAAGAGGAACCAAATATGGTTTAACCCCTGCTAATTCCAAACTCGCACTGTATATGGGATAACCAGGATCAGGAACTAATACGATATCACCAGGATTGCAAATGGACATTGCCAAATGAGCCAATCCATCTTGTGAACCCATAAGTGTCAGGACTTCAGATTCAGCATTCAGTTTCACATTAAAACGATAACGATACCAGTTGGATACGGCCTTTCTAAAGGCTAAACTCCCTTCAGAAGTTGGATAGCCATAATCATTTGGATTGTCAATTGCCTTATGCAATTTCTGAATCACTTTTTTCGAAGGTGGGAGATCAGGACTGCCTATTCCTAGGTCTATCACATTCACCCCTGATTCTATGACTTCTTTTTTCCACTCAGCTAATTCAGAAAATATAGCGGATCCTAAATTATTCAGCCGATTTGATCCTGTAATTCTCATATATCTATCCTCGATTTCTCTAATTAATTGTTCAAAGAGTTCCCAAAAAATGATTATCTCGGTCTTTTTGAACATCCTCTATAAGTTAGATAATGTTTGTTGTCCTACTACAGAAGTCATATATAACATGTATCCTAAAAAGACTGCTAAAGCTCCGTAAGCCAAACCATATCTCCATCTTGTTGCATTAGGCACATTATAATAATTATCTGGCTCGAATTGTTCGAGATCTATGACACAATGAATCTTTATAAATCTCCCTGACTCCTTTTGAACGGTTTCAATTTGAGAGACATCTACCTTATGAATGATTCCTTGCATTGGAAGATCTATCGTTTGCTTTAAATCTAACTCTTCCCAAATTAATTTGAGCTTTTGTTGTCCATCCAGTATTGAGTATGTACTGAAAGTCAGCTCTTTTTTAATGATAGATAATATATTATTGAATTGCTCTGAACCAGACGGAATTATAAAACCTTGCTGTAACAAAGTTTCAACTGGTATTTCAAGCTTAGCGCCAATCTCAAGTTTTTTACCTTTTCCTTTTCTTTTCACATACTTTTGGAATAACTCCCACGCAAATAATACCCATATAATAAAGAACAAAGGACTTCGCAAGAAATAAATGATGACGATTAGCCCTCCGATTAAACCAACCAACCATAACCACCTAGTTACAGCTGTGGAAATCCGACCACCATCCAAAGGATGTATTGGCAGTAAATTTACCAAGTTTAATAAAAATCCTACATAGGCTATAACAAGGAGCAACTGTCCCCATTCACCACCCAGATTCAATCCTATTAAAAATGCAGCAACAGCACCTGCTGTCCCTAGAACAGGACCACCTATGGCTATATAAGCCTCCGTCACAGCATCTCTTGGATTTCTTTTCATAGAAATCAATGCTCCTAAAAAAGGAATAAAAAACGGTGCAGATACAGGTAAACCTTTCTGCTTTGCTGCTATTACATGACCTAACTCATGAATTAATAACATCAAAACGAGTCCAACTGCAAATTCAAGAGGAAAGATCACTGCATAGGCACCTACAGAAATAAGCATAGATAATAAAGGTCCAGCAAATTTAACTGATTTTAAAACAACTAAAATATTTTTTCCTGCACCTAATAAGAATACTCCTATTGCACCCAAAAACCACATTGGATTTTGTTTGTTTTTTTTATGGCTTCCATTCTGATTTTGAGCATCCAACACTTCAACACCTACCAATCAATAATAAGATTTATTTCATGCCCCATACTTCATCATATGTTTCTTCCTTAAAACCAACCGTTACTTTATCACCATCTGTTACAATGGGACGTTTAAGTAATTTCCCATTAGAAGCCAACAAATCTATTTTTTCCTCAGTAGACATAGATGGAAGTTTATCCTTTAAGCTCATTTCTTTATAAACTTGACCAGAGGTATTAAAAAACTTTTTAATATCTAATCCACTTGTTTCAATCAAATCAGAAATTTCTGAGGCTGATGGAGGTTCCTCAACTATTGGTATTAAGTGAACGTCTAAATTTTTTTCTTTAAACCATTTAATCGCTTTGCGACATGTTCCACATCTTGAATATTCATAAACTTTTAGTGACATTTATATTCTCTCCTTATATATCGTTTGTACTAGAGGTTATTCATAAATTGTCAAATAAAAAAATAGTAAAGTCAAGTGCAATGAATAAAACCCCTCTTATTTTAAAATGGTATTATTTTGTTTATTTTTATATTTTTTTGTCCTATAAGAAATATTTATAATTAAAAAGGAAGGATTTTATCAATGATTGTTGAAATATGTTAGTGAGTACTTTTCAAATTTTTTACAACAAAGGTGATTTTATGGAGAATGAACCATACTACTTAACGGAATCAAAAAATAAATGTCGTGAACAAGGAATGGATCCAAATAAAATGCCAAAAAGCAAAACAAAATTATCAAATGAACAGCTAAAACAGAAAAAAGCAACTTATGAAGAAATATTATCTATTATGAGTTTTTATGTGATGAAAATTATTGGCCCTCTAAAAGAAAATTATATGCTGATTGTGATTACAGATGATGAAGGGTATATATTAGATATGTTTGGAGATGTGTCTTTCAAATCCATCATTAATAATATTGGAATAACAAACGGTGTTTGTTTATGTGATAAAGAAATGGGTACAAACTCTGTGGATGTTGCATTAAACAAAAAACATCCTGTACAGATCGTTGGATCTGGACATTTTCATCATGCGCTGCACCAAACTGCATGTTATTCTGTTCCTTTTTATTTTTCAGAATCTCATTTTTTATCTGGTACTATATCCATTATGACTACTATCGATCGACATAATCCTTATTTAATTCCCTTGCTATCATCTATCGTTGACTCTATCGAAAGAGAGCTACTCTTAAAAAAGAAAAATGATCAGCTGAATCTTTTCCATAACATCACAATCAATACGATTAGAGATGGTGTCATTATTACAAATAAGTACGGCAGAATTACTGAAATCAATCATTTTGTTCAAGAATTGTTTAATCGCAGTAAAGAGGATTTATTAGAGAACTCGATTTTTGATTTAGATCCTTTTGGTAAGTATTTATATGATGTATTAGAAAATGAAACCATTGTACAGGATCATAAAATTTATTTTGATTCGCAACATTGTAATACAAAAATATGTCTTTTGGATGCACTACCAATATATGATGACAATAATGAGCTTATAGGTTCATTTGCAAATATACGAGATATTACAGAAAAGTACAACTTAGAAAAACAAGTTATTTTATCAGAGAAATTTTCTGCAATAGGTAAATTAGCAGCTGGACTAGCTCATGAAATCAGAAACCCTCTAACCTCCATCATGGGATTTACACATTTATTAAAACAAAAATATACAGAAGACGAGGCAGATGAAAGATACATTAATATTATTTCTGATGAACTATCTTCTTTGAATGAAATGGTATCTCAATTTGTCCTGATGGCCAAACCTTCTAGTCCAGAGTTTCGTCTAGTTGATATTCAGACATTAATTCAAGATACAGTAAAAATAATGAGAAGCCAGGCTATTTTAAAAAACATTGCTATTGAAGAGAAATTGCTTGATCATGAGGTAAATCTGCTTATCGATTCTGCTCAAATAAAACAAGTCTTTATTAATCTCATTCAGAATGCAATTGAAGCTATGGATCAAAACGGGACGATTCAAATTATAGTTAAAGAAAAACAAGACTCCGTTATTATAGATGTAGTAGATGAAGGAAAGGGGATTGCTGATAAGGAGATTAATCAAATCTTAAATCCCTTCTTTTCAACAAAGGATAGTGGATTAGGTCTTGGATTGTCTATTTCTTATCGTATTTTAAACAATCATAATGCAAAAATAGACGTGTTATCTAAGCTCGGAAAGGGAACCACATTTACATTAATCTTCCCTAGGAGCAGTAAAGGAGGCTCATGGTGAAAAGTATAGTATCCATTTTAGTTAGTAATCTCCGTAAAGCAGGCATTACTCACATATTTGGTATTCCGGGGAAAGCTGTTGTTCCGCTTATATTAGAAGCAGAAGATCAAGGAATTCGTTTTGTTTTATGCAGACATGAATCTGGTGCAGGATTTGCCGCGGCAGGATATGCGTTAAGAAAAAAAACAATGGGTGTTGCAATTGGAACAAGTGGTCCAGGTGCAACAAATTTACTTACTTCAGCAGCACAGGCCAAAACATATCATGCACCTGTACTTTTCATTACAGGACACCCATCCATGAAAAATACGGGAAAAGCACAAGGGCAAGACTCGACTGCATTTGGAACAGATGTGACTAAAATGTTTGAACCCGTTACACTATTCAGTTCACGGATTGAGAGAGCCGATTTATTACATACTCATCTATCACACGCTGTAACTAAAGCACTGCAAGGACCAATGGGACCTGTTCACTTGTCTATTCCCCTCGATGTTTTAACTGAAAAAATCACCCCATTTGAATTACCTGCTGTGGATCAAGCTTCACTTCTATCACCACATATAGATAAAGTCGTACCCCTTATCCGAAAAAGCATTCTCCCTGTTGTACTATTAGGAAAAGGAGTTCACTTAAGTAATGCTTACGATGAAATTAAACAGTTTGTTGAAATATATCAACTCCCTGTTATAACAACACCAGGGGGCAAGGGCACTCTCCCTACAGACCATCCTTTAAATTTAGGAGGATTTGGTTTGGGTGGAAGTTCACAAGCTGATGAGTACATGTTAGCAGGAATTGACTTACTCATTGTCATAGGAAGTAAGTTGTCTGATATGTCTCTTGCTGGATTTACTCCAAAGATGCAGCCTAAACAGGTCATTCACTTTGATTATGAGGGAACATTTATGGGTAAAACAATTCAAGTCCCTACTTTAGGTATACGAGGGGACATTCGGACAAATATAAAATACATACTTAAAGAGTCACGAATTCCCTCTAATTTTCTGAAACAAGTTCCTATGGCCGAAGTAGCAGCCTCAGTCGAACTAGAGGATCAATGTGCCCAAATGCAGACTGAACCCATTCAACAAAATGGAGTATTTATGACATCCAAAGCTGCTATCCTAGAAATGCAAAAATATATCCCCAAAAAAACGGTGTTTTTTGCAGATGATGGTAGTCATAGTTTTTATGCTATAAAACATCTTGAGCTTTCAGAGGGAAGTGCTTTTTATTTTGATGATGTTTTTGGAGCGATGGGTCATTCCATTAGTTATGCTCTTGGAGCTAAGTTGGCTGCAGCAAATGAAAATGTTGTCTGTATTACAGGTGACGGTTGTTTCATGATGCATGGAGCAGAAATTTCTGCAGCAGTAAACGAAAATGTAAACATTACATACATCGTGTTCAACAATGGATGTTTAGACATGGTGAATAAAGGGATGTCGCATCATTTAGGCAGAACAGATGGAACCGTATTTGAAACACCAGTAGATGTTAAACAGTTTGCTGAATCCCTAGGAGCAAAAGCATTTCGCTGTACAAATCTCCAAGAAGTTAAATCTGCTATTCAAGATGCACTCCATTATTTCTCCTGTTCTGTAGTTGAACTTATTGTTGATCCTAACGAAATTCCACCTACTTTAAAAAGAGGTTAAAGCTATCAAAAAGATAATCATAAGAGGTGAAGTTAAATCGTGTCATTTGATAAAGGAATGTCAAATATAAAAGAAATTGCTGGAGCCGATGGTATTCATGCTGTAGAAGCCATTCAAGAATTGCATCCCGATATTCATAAATATGTGGTTCAATTTGGTTTTGGTGAAATATACTCTAGAAGCGAACTTAACAAAAAGCAACAGGAAATGATCACGATTAGCTGCTTAATTACATTAGGAGATACCGCAAATCAGCTTAAATTCCATTTCAAAGCAGCATTAAACGTAGGAATCACTCCAAAAGAAATATTTGGAATTATCATTCATTGCATTCCATATGTTGGGTTCCCTAGAGTTTTAAATGCTTTGCAAATTGCTAAAGAGGTCATAGACGAAGCAGAAGCATTGTAATGATTCATATATCATTCTTGAAGTTGAGACGACGTATTCCATTATTGGATGCGTCTTTTTTGTCGCGTTCAATTCATCATATAGAGGGACATTATTACGTAAAATACTAGTAATTCTTTTAATAAGATAGGAGACAGAAATTTATGAAAAAAATTACGAATACGATCTTTTGTTTAACTCTATTTAGCCTCATTTTTACTTTTAGTGCAAAAGGGGGAGAAATTCATCCTATCGCTTATAACGTTATACCTTTTGAAGAAAAGCAAGATACCCCTGCAATAATACTTACTAAAGAAGAAGTCAAGAATCTTATAAATAATGTCGAAAAACCTGCTATATTAACTAAAGAATTATTACTAAGCAAAGATCAAGAGCAAATTCTTGAATGGTTCTCTAAGCTGGAACGATCAACATTTGAAATTTTCAAATCGTTGAACGCATCTCCGATAGACAGTGAATCCAAGGAGATTGTCATTGAAGTGTTGAAACAATATTACAAGGATTCATTCGCAGAAATGATATTTAATGTTTATTATTCTCCAGTTTATTCAGTTGAAGGCAATTATTATGATTCTTACCCAATGCATGCTTTTCCTTCGATAGAAGTTGAAAAACTACTAAAAGACCCAAACGTGAATGATGTACGCGTAGAACTTCTCAGTGGTTCATACTACTATGATTTGTTCATTAGTGGAACATCTACTGATCCATTCATATATGAAGGACCAACCACTGTTGATCCAAATAACCCAGGAAGTGTGAATAGAATCTTTATCATTAATAATCAAAACTTCCTCATTCATGCGATTAGCAATTTTTAATTCATCAACCTTTGATTGATCGCAAATTTTTGTTATTTAAGAGATTGGAGAGGTGATCTTTTTATGAAAAAATTGACCAGTATTTTTCTCAGTTTCATCTTGGTTAGCATTTTATTTATTCATATGGGGGCACAAGCAGAACCCAGTAATGAACAAGTTAAAGCATATTTAAACAAATCCATATCCTTTAAGATTGATAATAAAGATTGGGTACCAACGACCGATGGAGAAGCCATTTATCCTATCTCCTATAACAATACGACTTATTTGCCTCTGCGAGCGATTAGTGAAGCTTTAAATGTGGACGTAGAGTGGATAGGTGAACACAACAAAATTAAATTAAATACCACCAAACTGATTTCAAATGATCATACTAAAAATATCCTTTCATCAGAATTTGTACATATCCTTGTGAATGGAATTGAAAAACCTGAATTATTAACTAAGGAGCTTTTAGAGGACGGGGATGACGACAAAATTACTCAATGGTTTTTAGAATTAGAAAAGTGGAAAATGAACATACATGATGTCCTATCTCCATACGCCATTGATAGTCAAGGCAAGGAAACTCTTATAGAAGCTTTTAAACAATACTATACCTATGATTATTCAAAAAAAGTGTTTAAGAGTTTATTTTACAATAAGGCTGGTTATTATTTGACAACTGACTTTGATGATTATTACAATCCAACAAGCTTAACTAACATTCAATACACCTTAAATACTTCTTATAACTATAAGTTCGTCTTTAATGCAACGACCTTTGCTTTTAACACGGCAACAGATGTTGAAATCATGTATTTTGTAGATGAGGATCATTATCTTCTCTCTACTACTAGTTACTTTTTCCCAAACTTTTATCTTTCTCAAGATGAAACCAAGATCATTTTGAATACAATGGAACGACCTGAATTATTAACCAAAGAGCTAATAGAGAGCGGGGATCAGGAAAAAATAATACAGTGGTTTGTAGATTTATATCATTGGCGACTTACATTGTTTAGTGCCTTACAAGCATATAATATTGATGAAGATGGGAAAGATGAAATCATGAATGCTTTCAACCAATATTACAGTGAAGAACATTCAGCAGGTATTTTTGATTTATTTTTCAATCAAGTTAATGATTATTATGTGACATCTTCTTTCGATGATTATTTTAACATAACAACTATACAACATGAGGATAGCCTGCAATATGAACTACAAAGAGATCCAAATTTTTATACACTTACCTTCAATGCAACCCTATCATCAATCGGTATTGATGTTAAGCATACCTTTATCATTAATGATGAGGATTACCTTATTGAATAAATCGTTAGAAGACCCTATCAGGGAAATCAGGCTGTACCCGTAAATAGGATTTCATGGTCCTGTTTACGGGTTTATTTTATATTGCACTATTCTCTTTTCAAACATCCTATTGTACTCTGCATATCACTTGGCAAAGGTGCAGTAAACTCAGTATACTCTCTTGAATTAGGATGGAAAAAACCTAATTTTGCGGCATGTAATGCTTGCCGATCCACTTTAGGCATGGTCTCGTTTTGTTCTCCATACATTTTATCTCCCATTAGAGGACACCCTAGATGCTTCATATGTACTCTAATCTGATGTGTACGACCAGTTTCCAGCCATAACCTTACCAAGGATGCAGATTTATATTTCTCTTCCACTTTATAATGGGTAACAGCCGAATAACCCTCTTCTGTCACAATTCTTAAATGTCGGTGTTCAGGGTCTCTGTCGATGGGTGCATTCACAGTACCTTCTAAATCTGGTAAATGGCCATTTACGATGGCAACATATTCTTTTTTCACTTGATTATTTATCATTTGTTCGGAAATTTGTTGGTGTACATAAGGATTTTTAGCAATGGCTAGTACACCTGAGGTTTCCTCATCCAGACGATGAATCGGTCTAAACCGATAATTCTCCCCTTTTTGCATCCAATGATATACAACTCCGTTTGCAAGTGTATTTGCGTAATGTCCATGAGTTGGGTGTACGATGATGCCTGACTGTTTATTTACAATCAACAAATAATCATCTTCGAATAAAATATCCAAAGGAATATTCTGAGGCTCAATATATTCAGAAGTCTCCTGCTCCATATGAATTTCTATACGATCACCAGTGAACACCTTAATGCTGATGAATTCCCTTTTTCCATTCACCATAACCCCTTTTTCAGTCAGCTTAATGCGGGACAACAGTCTTCTTGAAATATTTAGTTTTTCTCTTAATACACTTTTTAAAATCCAACCATTTTCTTCAGGTTGTACAATGTATGTAATTGGTTTATAATAGTTCATTTTCTCTTGCGAAACACCTCTGCATTACCAGTTTATTCTATGTTATATTGAATAATTGACGTACAGAGCTAAGGATACCACATCAGCTTATATCCGTCGATAATCATCATAAAGTGAACCTTTCTTTCACTGAAATTTTTTATATCTTTAGAGATAATTTTAAATTATTATCAAGTTTTTCTATTGCGTATCGAAATGAAATTCTTGGCATTAACTCTTTATTTTTTATTAAATAATGATATACCTCTTCGGGCTGTGAGGCTGAAAGTATCTTCAACATCCATCCATATCCTTTTAATACTAAGTGATGATCATCGTTCATTAATCTATCTGCAATTGCAAATGGTTTTAATTCATGATATTTCATTTTTTTGATTGGATATATAAGGATAATTGCGGATGCTCTCCTTACCCAGAAATCTGGATGATCAGTCCATCTTAACACTTTAGGAAATAAGCAGTTATACCTACTGAGCAAATCTCCAAATGCATGAGTACAAAAATCATCACAGTCTCCCCAACCTGTTACATATGTTTTCAGCCAGTTCTCAAAAATAATAAAAGTACTATTTCTATATTGATCCCTCACTCTAAAAGCCCAGTCATAAGCAATTATTCCATATTCCCATTTTCTTTCACCTAACAATCTTTCACATAAAGTAAATACATTTTCAATGGATTTATCTTGTATTTGTTTAAAGACACGAGCTGAAACCGATCTAACCTTACCAGTTGTTAAACCAGATTCTTTAGACAGACCCTTTAATTGTATTTTAACCTCATTGATAACATAAGTATTTAGGGAGGAAGACATCATAATTTTTACAGCCCTTTCTTATTCTTTTATAAGACTGATAAAGCCCAGCTACGGTTTACATGCTCTGGTATATTAATTTTTAATACTGAACAAAAAGCAATAACTTGTCCTATGTTCATAGCTTCATGACCTATCATCGAGGAAAGATGATAAGAGGCGTTTCACTCCAAACCAAACTACATCATTGTGATCATTAACATCATCCAAAACTTCTTTCAGTTGATTTCAGAACTAGATATTGCATCAACGAAATCTTTCTGAACTTCAACCATTTCTTCGAAATGATTTCGTAGTGTATTTAGACCTTTTCTGGGAAGAGTTTGATCCAAATCAGCATCACTTAATTCCTTAATAAAACTTACTGAATAACTTCTCATGGATTCCCATTGCATTAACTGTACATGAATTGCAGGTTCCATTGTGCCCACTCTCCTTTAAGATTTCTAGATTTATATAAGCGTGTTCTTGTTATAATTGTGATTTTTTTCACATAACAAATGAAACAAAAAGAGAAATATGAATTATACTCCTCTTTCAAGTATAGATATGTTCAATACAGTAGCTTCCCCACATCAATATAACAATATAGAATAGTGAGGTTGCTGACTATTATTATAACACGAGACACGAGAAAAACAAACACCTGTTCGAACTAGTATTGAGTAAGTTGTATAATACCGTGGACTATTTTCTCTTGCGAAACACCTCTGCACTTCGAATGTATTCTACATCCGATTGTCCTTCCCGAACGTTGGCAGTTCTTGCAATCGTAAAAAACAAATCGGATAGACGGTTTAAGTACTTTCTTACTTCAGGATTAATCTCTTGTTCTTTTGCTAAGGAAACAATCCGACGTTCTGCACGGCGACACACTGTACGGCAAACATGCAAGGCTGAAGATACAGCACTTCCCCCAGGCAATACAAACCGAGTAATATCTGGTGTTTCCTCATCATACAAATCAATCCATTTTTCTAACTGCTCTACCATTTCTTTCTTGACTTTAAATTCTCGAATACCTGGTTTATAAATGGCTAAGTCTGAAGCACAATCAAAAAGCTCATGTTGAATTTGCAATACATGAGGTATCATGTCTGCATATTTTTCTTCATCCATCAAACTAATGGCGCTTCCCACAAAGCAGTTCAATTCATCCACCGTTCCATAAGCTTCAACTCTAATATTATCCTTATCTACTCTGCCCCCAATGACACCCGTTTTCCCTTCATCACCTGTTCTTGTATAAATGTTCATTTAGACCCCTCCTCAATGATTTGATAAACCTTTTTCATATCTAAATACTTCCGAACATGTTCTGCAAGTCTTTCAAATGCCTCTTCTCTTTGATTACGATAGGAACTTTCGACCTCTTTAGCTTCCCATCCTTTATTCCATCTTACTCGATTCAACCAGCTTCTACGCAATATATCATTATCTAATATGCCATGGATATACGTGCCCATCACTCTCTCATTCTCAGACAAAACTCCATCATTATGAAAGGAATGATCCTTGTGTCCAGTTAAACGAATTTCAAATGCATGTTGAACAGGTTGTAAAAATCGTGTGATGCCCATATGAATCTCATACCCTTCAACATCATTAGAGATTACATTTTCTCCAGAGTGCTCTTGCTCCCCTAACATGGATGTGAAAATCAAAGCGTTCCCTTCCACTCTTTCTGTTCGTTTCGTTTCTACAAAAGTAGTTTCCATTGGAAATAAACCTAATCCCTCTATTTCGGAGACATCTGATTCATAGAAATTAGGATCTAACAATCTTTTCCCCAACATTTGATATCCAGCGCATATGCCTAAAAGAAAGCCACCTTGTTCTACATATTCCAATATTTTATCCTCTATACCAAATTCACGTAAAAAGAGCAGGTCCTGCATTGTATTTTTACTACCTGGAATAATGACCACATCTGGGTTACCCCACTCCTCTAAGTTTGAAACGTATCTTAAATGTACATCTAGCTCATCAAGCAGTGGATCAAAATCAGTAAAATTAGAGATTCTTGGTAATTTTATAACTGCAATATCGAGTTGATGTTCTCCTTTTACAGTTGATTTTATTTTAGTATCCAATGAAGCTCCATCCTCATCCTCTAGCCCTATATGATGCAGAAATGGAATGACACCTAACACTGGTTTTCCTGTACGTTCTTCCAACCAATCAATGCCAGGTTGTAATAATGAGACGTCTCCGCGGAATTTGTTAATGATAAACCCACATACTCTATCTCTTTCCTCAGGGGTTAAAATTTCTAAGGTGCCTACGATAGAGGCAAACACGCCACCGCGGTCTATATCCGCTACAAGAATAACTGGCGCTTCTGCCCATTTAGCCAACCGCATATTTACAATATCACTATCTTTTAAATTGACTTCAGCTGGACTGCCAGCGCCTTCAATGGCAATCAAATCATATTTCTCTCTCAAATGAAGCAATGATTCCTTCACAATGCCTTCGGCAGTATGTAAATAAAGTTCTCTGTAACTTCTTGCATCTAAGTCTTTATAAGGCTTACCGTGTACAACAACCTGTGACACCATATCCTGTTTTGGTTTTAACAAGATTGGGTTCATGTCCGTAGTGGCCACAGTGAAACAAGCATCCGCCTGCATCCCCTGTGCACGTCCAATTTCTTTTCCATCTAATGTAACATATGAATTGAGAGACATATTTTGTGATTTAAACGGAGCCACGTTGTTTCCATCTTGATAAAAAATACGGCACAATGCCGCAGTTAGTATACTTTTCCCTACATCTGATGCAGTACCTTGCAGCATAATCGTACTTGCTAATTTTTTCATATGAACACCTGCTTGATTTTAGATATAAACATTTCATTTTGTTCACGCAAACGAATAGCAATTCTAAAAAAGGAAGTATTTAATCCCTTAAATAAAGAAGCATCACGTATTAAAATGCCTCTGTGAGCTAATTGCTCTTGTAGCTTTTTCACATGGATTGAAGGAGGAAGTTGAACCAACAAGTAATTCGTATCACTTGAATACACCTTTAATCCCAGATCAGATAGTTGGCTTTCAAACCAACTCCGTTCCTGTACCAGCCAGTTTTTAGTCCTTTTTATATAAGCATGATCATGCAATACTGAAGCCCCAATCGATTGAGCCAGTGCATTAACACTCCATTGCACCTGCAGAGATTGGATTTTTCTAATCCAATTAGGATGTGCTATCATAAATCCTAAACGAATACCCGGAATGGCAAAAAACTTGGTCATTGAGCGAATCACAAAAAGATTATTGCTCTGATACGCTTGATTCATGAGGCTCACTTGTTTTTCAAATGGTACAAAATCTATAAAAGCTTCATCTAAGACAACAGGTTGATTCGTGTCCAGTAAGGAATGTAAAACAGGCTGTGAAATTAATTTACCTGTCGGGTTGTTAGGGTGTCCTAAAAAGAAAAGATCACATTGATCTGCAGCTTTTACTATGTCAGATGTTTGTAGTTCAAATTGATTTTCTTCCTTTAAATAGATATCCAGTGTCTTCCCTTGTATTTTCGAAACCGCTTCGTCATACTCTGAAAAACAGGGTCTAGCTAAAGCTGTCATTTCAGGTTGGAGAAATCTCACCGTTAAATCTATTAACTCTGCTGCCCCGTTCCCTACTAAAATGCTATCCATTGGTATTTGATAACATTCTGCTATTGCATGACGAAGCTTACGTACTGCGGGGTCAGGATAATGTACTAATTCCTTCCATGTATTTGTTAAAATGGTTTCTACACAGTCAGGACTCCCCAAGGGATTCATGTTAGAACTGAAATCAATAAATTGCTCTTTTGCTAATCCATAAGTTTCCTCAGCTGTAATTAAGTCTCCACCATGTCCGTATCTTTCAAGCATGACTTTGCTCCTCTTCTTTCAAAAAGTTTGCGGAAGAGAAAGGAATTGTCGGAGAAGTACAACGATCGCATTTAAAATCAAGAATATACCTTACTACTAAATAAAGATATTTTTGATTTTAACAACGAGTAGAGACAATCCGTTCTCTGAAGTAAACTAACCTTTTTAATAACTATCCATTCATAAATGCGTGACCATAAATCACTAAACTCATTAAAAGCACAATCTCTACTAATTCATTAATTGCTCCATATGTATCCCCTGTTAATCCACCCAGCTTGCGATTTAGAACATGAGCTATTCCCCACATCGTAATCCCCGAAATTAGAAATAAAAAGAGCATGATGATGAAATCTTCTGACCAAGACACATCTTTTATCAACAAACCATACATAAATAACGAACTCATCAAAGCATTGCCGGTTGCTAAAACAGCATATGAAAAAGGAATACGACTAACTTCTGTACCAAACCCTTTTTCTTGTCTTGCATAAGGATATAACCTCGCAGCCCAAACCATCATTAAACGACTCCAAATAGGAATAAAAATCAAATATGTTAGTAAAGCTGTCTGAGGGTCACTATCTAGTAAAGAGAATAGAAGTGCTGTTTTAAAAAAAAGGGAACACACAAATACGATAACGCCCATCGCTCCAACCCGGCTATCCTTCATTATTTCTAACATTTTATCCTTCGAACGATAGCTTAAGATTCCGTCTGCGGTATCCATTAATCCGTCCATATGTAGTCCTCCAGAACTGATGATCCAAAATATGCATATGAATACAGCAGCAGGTGCAGCTGGAAGTACGTGGGGGAGATATTTAGACAAGATGAGTAAAAACAATCCAATGATCAATCCAGCGATAGGATAATAAACAACACTTCTTTGAATGATTTTACGCTCATAAGGAATGTTTATAGGTATAGGTAATCTAGTTAAAAACTGAAGGGAACTTATAAAGGCATAAAACCAGCTTATAGATATATGAACAAGAGTCCGCACAAAATTCCCCCTACACATAATAAACTCACACCATAAAGGATCTGAATAGAATGTAAAATATCATCACATTCCAACTTGCGTAAAGCTACACCCATTCTAGCTCGTTCACTGATGATACCTCCATATACATTTACTCCTCCCAATTGTATTCCCAGTGCTCCAGCTACTGCAGACTCTGGTATACCACTGTTGGGACTAGGATGATGGTGTGCAAACGTTCGAATAGATTTCCAAGACCTTTCACTATCCAGCTTTTTATGAAGAAAGGAAACGATCACGATCAATAGACCTGTCAACCTAGCTGGAATCCAATTCAAAACATCATCAAAACGAGCTGATGCCCAACCATAGTGTTGATACTTATCATTTTTATAACCTACCATTGAATCTAGTGTGTTCGTTGCACGATACAGCATAGCTAAGGGGGCAGCTCCAAATAGAGCATAAAATAATGGTGAGATCACAGCATCCACTATATTTTCAGAAACGGTCTCTACTGTTGCCCTTGTGATTTCCGACTCGGATAAGTTCGTTGTATCTCTTCCTACGATGTACCCTACGTATTTACGTGCTTCAGATAAATCAGCCTGTTGTAAAGGAGCATATACAAGCAAAGCTGCTTCTTTTAATCCCTTCATTGCAATGGTAGTAGAAATAAGCCATACATTCGCAATATATCCTAACCATGGATGGATATAATGAAGCCCAACTGTGATAATCAAAGTTATAGAAAAGGATAAGAACAACACGCATATTAACAACCCAATCCCTCTACGTTTGTTCTGTTTATACGAACGTTTTTCTATTAACTGAATTGCCTTTCCCATAAGGATAACTGGATGAGGAAGTCGCTCTGGATCACCGATTACCCAATCAACAATCATAGCCGCAGCTAATATCCAAAGGATCTCTTCTATTGAATAAAATAACACTTGCTTCACTCCTTATGGGAAAATGAGAGAATCACTAGCCTTCCTTAAAGCAAAACTGTTTACTTTTCAGCTCAACTGGAATGCCTGCGGTTACTAAAAACACCTGATCGCATACTTCCGCTATTTTTTGATTCATAATACCGGATAAATCCCTATATATCCGCCCTAATGGATATTCAGGAACAATTCCATTTCCAACTTCATTGGTAACTAATAATATGGTTCCATCAAACCTTTTTAATGAAGCAACTAATTGTTCTATTTTTGCAATTACTTTCTTCTGCACTTCCGAATAAGACTCTTTTTCCCCGTTTTCACCTTCAAGACTAGTCATAACTGTATTTTGATCGTATTCAACTCGCAACAGCCAATTAGATAACCATAGAGTTAAACAATCAATAAGTATAACGTTTGTACCGAAATCTTCATCTATAGAATCAATACATTCATTTACATCGTAAGGCTCCTCTATTGTTTGCCAAGAAAAAGCATATTGTCCCCTCTTTAATTGATGCAAATCTACTCTATCTCTCATCTCTTGATCGTGTACCTCTGAGGTGGCAATATAAATTCCTCTACCAGCAAAAGTAGTGGCGTACTTTTCTGCAAATGAACTCTTTCCGCTTCTTGCCCCACCTGTCACTAAAATCTTCATTCAACTTCTTCCTCAGTTGCTCCAGATACACCTGCACTTTCAAACGTTGCCATTTCAGACATGATGTTAAGAGAAGCATCTATTAATTGGAAACATAAAGCTGCACCCGTTCCTTCCCCTAATCTCATGTCCAAATGCAGCATTGGCGTTAGCCCCATCTCTTGCAGCATAAATTGATGACCATGCTCCTGAGATAAATGTGAAGGAATCATAAATTGAACTGAAGTTGAACATAGTTTATAAGCTACCAATGCAGCTGCAGATGAAATGAATCCATCAATAACAACAGGAATACGAGCTTTAGCAGCACCTAAAATTACGCCGACTAAACCTGCAATTTCTAATCCACCCACTTTTGCAAGTACATCTAATGCATTCTTTGGATTAGGTTGGTTGATTTCAAGTGCACTCTTCACTACATTTTGCTTATGTTTCCACATCTCATCATTAATTCCTGTACCTCTACCTACTGCATGCTCAATCTCTAGAGATGTTAAAGCAGTTAATATGGCTGCACTCGCTGTTGTATTCCCTATGCCCATTTCTCCAGTTGCAACCACTTTATATCCTTTTTCCACCAGCTCTTCAACTACTTCTACACCTACTAAGACTGCTTGTAAGGCCTCATCTATACTCATTGCAGCCTGTTTTGCCATATTATCCGTGCCAGGTTTCACTTTTTTTTGAATAAGATTAGGGTGGTCAAGTTTTCCTTTTACACCGATATCGACACAAAATACTTCTGCATTTGCTTGTCTTGCCAGCACATTGATCGCCGCACCACTATTCAAGAAATTGTAAACCATTTGGGGAGTAACCTCTTGTGGAAATGCGCTGATGCCTTCTTCACATACACCATGATCCGCTGCCATCACTACAACTGCTTTTTTACTTAAATCAGGTACCGTCTCATGACTAATTCCAGAAATCTGTTTCGCTAAGTCTTCTAATCTACCTAAACTTCCAGGCGGTTTGGTTAATTGATTTAAATGATTTAATGTTTTTAAAATAGCATTTTCATTCAACGGTTTAATTTCTTGGATAACTTGATTTAGTTGATGCATTTTACTCACCTCTATTATTAATATGATTTACTTAAAAATGAAAAGCACATGTTCACTCATTCACTGTTGTAGGTACTCTATCGGAATTCAACAATATTTGCGGTACTTTTAACTGTGGATGGGAAATGATGGTAGGTTCAGTACCATAAACCTGTGAAATCAACTCTTGATTTATAATTTCAGCGGCTGTCCCTACTTTAACTAACCTTCCCTCATGTAATAACAATAACCGGTCACAATACATTGCAGCTAAATTTAGATCATGCAAAACAGAAATTACAGTTAAACCAATTTGTTGCTGCCATTCACGGATGTATTCCATCATCTGCAGTTGATGCCCAATATCCAAATAAGTAGTTGGTTCATCCAGCATTAAAATTTGAGGCTGCTGTGCCATCACCTTGCCCAATGCCACTCTTTGCCGTTCTCCACCACTAAGCTGTTCCAAGGAACGGTTTTGCAAAGCTTTAATTTCTAACTTTTCCAGAATGTCAACGATCAGATGCTCTGGATCTTTCTCTTCTGTTCCCATCCAATTTTGATAAGGATATCTTCCCATTTCAACAACTTCACGAACTGAAAACCCCACTGGAGGTAAAGCTTCTTGTTGTAAAACTGCAACCCATTTAGCTAAATGCTTTCTTGAATATGTATGTATTTCTTTGTTAGCAAATTGAATGGTTCCTCCTTCTGCCTTTTCAATCCCAGAACATAACTTGAGCAAGGTAGATTTACCACTTCCATTCGGTCCGATGATGCCAAAGCTCTCTCCCTTTTTAACATGGAATGAAATATTTTGGATAACATGACTGCTATCATACGATTTACTTACTAATTTCACTTGGATCATGATTTTTTTACCTTCTAGTCCCTCTCATTATAGCATTAGATGATTTTTTATTTCCTAATATTACTAAAAGTTTCTTTGTTTTACCTTCAGTTTCACTCCAAAGCACTTTATGTATTGGAAGCTTTCTTGTTTTTAGATAACAAATAAGCAAAAAACGGGGCACCTATAAGAGCAGTGATCACACCGAGCGGAATCTCCTGCGGACTAAGCAGCATCCTTGCAATCGTATCCGCCCATAGTACATAAATAGCACCAAACACAACAGATAACGGTAAAATCAATCGATAATCTGAACCTACTAATAAACGAACAAGATGAGGAACGATTAAACCTACAAACCCGATCACTCCAGCAACTGAAACAGCAGCTGCAGAAATGAGAGTAGAAAAAATAAGGACGATCCACTTTGAACGGTCTACATTAACACCAAGATGCGCTGCCTGTCTTTCACCTAAAGCAAATAGATTCAGAACACGACCATGCCCTAGTAATACCATCAATCCTATTAAAAAATAAGGGACTAAAATTATAGAAAAGTCCCAACCTCGTAGTGCTAAACTACCCATTAACCAAAAGATGATTCGATTAATAACATCATCAGATAAAGTGATCATGAAGGACACGATAGAGCCTAAGAATGCTTGAACCACAACACCTGATAAAATAACTGTCTCCACTCGAAACTTCCCTTGAATACCTGCTAATTTAAATACAAAAAGTAAACTTAACATCCCTGATAAAAAAGCAACAATCGGTACAGTCCATTGACCTAACCACAGAAATTGCAAACCAAACAAAATTAAAAATGAAGCTCCAACTGAAGCACCTGTAGCTACTCCTAACGTAAAAGGATCAGCAAGCGGATTTCTTAGAACGCCTTGGAAGCCAGCTCCTGCTAAAGACAAACAAGCTCCAACTATAATACCTAATATGATGCGGGGGAAACGAACCTGCAAAATGATTTTTTCTGAAGATACTGGCCAATCTACTGGAATATGCTGACCTATTATGGGAAGCTGGTGTAATAAAATACGCCATACTTGAGATACAGGAATATGTGCTGAACCCATAGATAAGCTTAAGACGATGGAAAGAAGAAGAAGCAGTATACCTGCTCCTCCCCAAACAAAAAGTTTATGTTTCATTTATTTCACCAATTCAGGATAAATTCCTTTTGCAATTTCTATTAAACCTTGTGTAATACGAGGACCTGGACGACTAATTAAATCATCATTTACACCAATCAGCTGATCCTCTTTAATTGCAGTAATTTCACTCCAACCATTACGTTCCATAATCACAGGTTTTAAATCCATATACTTTGTTGTATAGATGATCGAATCTGGATTATCTGCAATAATTTTCTCTTCACTGATTTGAATCCAGCCTTCTTGATCAGCTGCAACATTAATCCCACCAGCAAGTTCGATTAACTCACTCATAAACTCACCGCTGCCAACGGTCCAACCTTCTGAAAACTCAAGGTATACTTTCTTTTTATCTGCTTCAGACAAATCAGATACGGCATCAATGACTTTTTGTTTTTCTTCAGACATTTTTACAACTACAACTTCGGCTTGTTCTTTTGTATTGGTAATTTCACCTAGTAACTTAACGACTTCCATAACTTCGTCAATAGATTTGGGTTCTACAGTGAACACTTTAATACCCAACTCATCTAACCCTCTTATGATCTCTTCGTTTAAAGAAAGTCCACCAATGACTAGATCGGGTTCAGCTGCAAGAATCGCTTCTGTATTCCCATCTAAGATACCACCAATTTTCGGCTTAGTTGTTGCTGCTTCTGGATAATCATCAAATTCAGTAACACCAACAATCTTTTCATCTAATCCCAACGCAAATAAAATCTCTGTAACACTTGGTGCTAGAGATACGATACGTACTGGAGCTGCTTCAAAACTCACTTCTTTACCTGAAGCATCTGTAAATGTTAAGGCATTATCGGTTTGACTACCTTCTGTTTCTTCTGCATTTGTTTCAGATTCTTCTTTTGATTCTTCAGATTCAGTACCAGACTGAGTACCTTGATCTTGCTCTACCTGTTCACTTACTTCACTTGGATTGTTCCCACATGCAGCTAAACTGAATGCAAATACTAATACAAGTAACATCAATGTTAATTTCTTCATTTTCTTTTTCTCCACCCTTTATATATATATGTATTTAATCCATACAAAAAGGAAGGAACTCTATCATCTATCATTCCAATCTCTTTTTGAGGAGGATAAACTAACCTAAGAACATATAAAAGCCCTTTATCCGTGAAGAATAAAGGGCATACTAAACCTTGTCGATTTGCAGCTACCTTTTCCTCGAAGGATCATCGCACTTTCACTATAGGCAGGTCTCCTGACTCATGAGTTGCAACTTCCTCTCCTTCCCATTCGATAGAACAGTGGATCATTTGAGGTCGTCCTCATTTACAGTGGCGGGACCGTGTCGGATTCTCACCGAGCTTCCCTTTTAACCTAAATAAACAATTGTATATTAGGCACCTATAAATAAAATATTAAATTGTATATATATAATAATAACCATTTCATCTCTTATTTCATTATATGTTAAATAGGGGGATTGTACAATCTTTTATAGAAAACTACCGTGATGACGAGCACCTAACACGAAGACAAAGACGGATGGAAATTTTAGGTTGAACTTGAGACATATTATGATACAATAACCTATCCAGGCAGAAAGAAAAATGATAGATTGGAGAAATCAAATGACACAGTCGTCTTTTAAAGAGGAGCAAATTCATCTTGAAAACGTGAATAAAAAAATAAAATCCTCAATTGAAAAGTTAGATAAAATCCCAATGTATGTTGGAGATGATGATGTAGAAAACACCTTGGCAAACTGAAGTGACCCCTAAAAGTTAGACACGTTTATTTTATTAGGCAGCATAAGTATAATGGGTTCGGTATTGCACCGGACTCATTTTTAATTTTGCCTTAATCCGTTTCGTATTATAGTAGTTGATATATTTTTGTAATTCCATTTTGAAATGCTCAACACTTTCAAATTCCATAAGGTAGAGCAACTCAGATTTCATAATTCCA
This sequence comes from Chengkuizengella axinellae, assembly GCF_030730905.1. Taxonomy (GTDB): domain Bacteria; phylum Bacillota; class Bacilli; order Paenibacillales; family KCTC-33759; genus Chengkuizengella; species Chengkuizengella axinellae. The sequence goes on from NZ_JAVAMP010000006.1 coordinate 175,736, forward strand.
AAGAAATTTTCTATAACAGAGTTGTCGTAACAGTTCGCTTTACGAGACATACTTTGGACTATACCTCTTGATTCAAGTGCTTGGCGATACTGCTTCATCTGATAATGCCATCCTTGGTCTGAATGCATGAGTAGTTGGTGATCCTCAGGTAAACGTTCAAATGCTTTCTCCAACATGTCTGAAACTAGTGAATAGGTTGGTCTGAAACCTATGGTATACGTGATGATCTCTCCATTAAATAAATCTATAACTGGAGATAAATAAAGTTTCTGACCAAATAATTTAAATTCTGTAATGTCTGTTGTCCATTTTTCATTTGGTGCGTTTGCCGTAAAATTGCGGTTTAAAATATTGGGAGCAATCTTCCCCACTGTGCCTTTATATGATTTATACTTTTTCATACGTACCAAGCATTTTAAGCCAAGTTCTTTCATGATGCGCTGCACTTTTTTATGATTCACCTTTTGTCCCCGATTCGTCAGCTCATCACGAATACGGCGGTATCCATAACGCCCTTCGTGTTCTTCATAGATTGCCTTTATTTCAACTTTTAAATTAGCGTCTCGTTCTGGACGATTCATACGTTTCACTAGATCGTAGTAAGTGCTCCGTGGAATACCAGCGAGCTTTACAAGTGCTTTCACCGGATATTTATGCCTTAATCCATAGACTACTTGTGCTTTGTCTTGTTTGGTGATTTTTCTTTGGTTTGAACTAAGGCATTCAACTTTTTTAGATACTCATTTTCCATTTCCAATTGTTTGATTCGTGCTTCAAGTTCTTCTCTTGAGCCTTTAATAAATGATAGTTTCTGATGTTGATTAGATTCTTTTTTCAAGGATAGACGCCCCTTTTTCTTTGATTGAAGGGCATCTAATCCTTGTGTTTCAAACTTCCTTCTCCATACACTAATGGTTGAAGGTTCAGGTATCTTAAAAATCGCAGCCGTTTCGTTTAAGGACGTACCATTCTCAATCATGTAATTTAGTACCTCTAGTTTAAATTGTTTTGTGTAATTTGTATATGGCTTAGTGAAGGCTTCAGCACCATGGTATTCAAATTGCTTAACCCATTTAAGGATTGCTTTATTGTCAGTCCCCATAGTTTCAGCTATCTTATAAGAACTCTCTTTTCCATTTAAGTAATACTTAACTGCTTTTAATTTATCTTCGGCAGTAAATTTAGCCATAGAAGAACTGCACCTCCATCTGTTAGATTGTGTCTAACAATTGGGGTGCAGTTCAAACATGCGTTTAGAAAAGCTTGATCATTTAAACGGCAGTTTATCTGCTCCTTATTTCGGAAGAATCGACTTTGAAGAGCAATTTCCTAACATTGAAAGTCTACAAAATATCTATATCGGTAAATTTGGAATTGAAGATATAGACAGTAGGGAAATTATTGTTGTTGATTGGAGGTCTCCCATTGCAAGTTTATTTTACTCCTTTAATGGAGGTGAAGAACCGGTATCATACGAATCGCCAGATGGATTCGTAGAAGGGAATATTCATTTAAAAAGGAATATTGTCATACGAAATCAAACCTTAGATCGAGTGGTGGACAGCTATGTTCGTGGTCAAGAGCATTTTGAAGGTGTATCAGACGAGTTTTTGATCTACAGACTTCAAGAAAATAAAGATGATAAACTCAAGGATATCGTCTCAACCATTCAAGAAGAACAAGACAAAATTATCCGTTCTCCAAAAAACATGGCATTAATTATCCAAGGTGTTGCAGGCAGTGGAAAAACAACCGTAGCACTACACCGACTTGCCTATCTCCTTTATCATTATCGTGATCAAATCAAAGCAGAAAATCTAATTATTTTTGCTCCTAATAAAATGTTTTTAGACTATATATCTAATGTACTACCAGAGTTGGGAATTGGTAGAGTACAACAATATACTTTTTATGAATGGGCTTTGGAAATTATAGATTTCCCCTCAAAAATAAAAGTACATTCCATTCAAGGGCAATATGAAAAATGGTTTAAGATTGGAGATGATCAGCTTGCAATCACGGATGTTAGTACTGAAAGATATAAAGGCTCACTTCAATTTCAACAAATTATACTCCAATGTTTAAGTACTTATGAAGAACATTGCATTCCTGATATGGATTTAGAACTATGGGAAGGCAAAATATTGAGTAGAGAAACGATTCACAAATGGTTTTATGAAGAATATCAAATCTTTCCACTTATGATTCGACGTGATCATGTAACTAAAAGAATCACTAGATTTAAGAATTCAGAACTAAAATATATAGATAAAGGCATTCAAAAGAAATTAAAATCGCAAGCCAATAAAGTGATAAGAAGTTATTTTAAAAAATGGACTGCTTTCACTGCAGTTGATTTTTACTCAGAAATTTTCTCTAAACCTTCCTCAGTTTTGTCCAACATAACACTTCTGATACCTGAAATAATAAAACAAGAAACAAAAAAATCCTTAAAAAATAAGGAACTTCATTTTGAAGATTTAGCAGCATTACTTTACATCCATAACTATTTGTATGGAATAAAATCGGATTTTAAATATGATCACATCGTCATTGATGAGGCCCAGGATTATTCACCTTTTCAAGTGATCGTTCTGAAAGAACATGTCAGAAATCATTCATTTTCAATTTTAGGTGATTTAGCACAAGGCATTCATTCCTATCATGGAATCAATGATTGGAAAGAAATTAGACAATTATTTAGTGAGGAAGAAACTTCGTATTTTCAACTTCAAGTTAGCTATCGTTCTACAGCAGAGATCATACAATTTTCAAACAAGATTATATCCTTTTCAGAACAGTCTTTGTTACTAGCTACACCTGTTGTGAGAAGTGGACAGGAAGTTTCAATCAACCATACACCTAAGGAAAAGCTGCCAAATAAAATAAAGAATATAGTGGAAAAAGAAAAGAATGTCCATTCTATTGCTATCGTAGGTAGAACTGATGAAGAGTGTACTAAGCTTCATCGTTTACTATCGGAAGAAGGACTTCAGTGTCATCTAATCACGAGCAACTTGGAAAACTATGACGGGGGGATATCTATAGTTCCTGCTTTCTTAGCAAAAGGACTTGAGTTCGATGTGGTTATCATTGTAGATGTCGATGAAGAGCATTATCCAAAAAATGAGCTGAATATCAAATTACTGTATGTCGCATGTACCAGAGCATTACATAAACTATATCTCCTTTATTCGAATAACCCCTCTCCACTCATTTCTTAAATAAAAAGAATAACTAGAAAGCGTTCATCCAAGAGCTAGAAACGTTAATCATAGATGTATATCTTGTATCTAGCTCTGGATTAAAATTACAGACAACTATAACCCTTTTATCAAGTAACTCTTCAATTCCCACCTAGCATTACTCTGACAAACTATGTTCACTTGTAAAAATATAATAGAATTGGTATAATCAAAAGCTGAAAACGATTTCAGTTTATTTGCTGCATAAGACGGTAAAGATGAATTACAATTAGACAATGCAAACTAAGGAGGACATACATATGACCAAAACAAAACAATCAAATCGTAAGATCATATCAGTGGTATTCATTGCTGCTATTGTTATTATTGCTATCTTTGCAATTCGAAATTTAACGGCTTCAAACAGTACAGCCCAAGTTTTTTTAAGTTCTGAATCTTCCAACACTCCGCCAAAAAACGCGAGCTGGTATACTGATCCAGCCTTTGCAATGGAAGGTGTTCAGTATGAATTGAGCAAACAAGAAGATATCCCATTAACAAAGCCAAGTGATCAAAATGTAACTACAATTAACGTTGACCCTAACGTTGAATACCAAACTATGTTAGGTATTGGAACTTCATTAGAAGAGTCAACGATTTATAATTTATCCTTAATGTCGCCTGAAAAAAGAGATGGAGTACTTCGCAAGCTTATTGATCCTGAAAATGGAGCTGGCATGAGTACATTCAGAATTACATTCGGTACATCAGATTTTACTGGACAAGAATTTTATACTTACGAGGATACACAGGGTGAATTCTCTATTCAAAAAGATATTGATAATAATATCGTTGCTACAGTTAAAGAAGCCATTGCAATTGGTGAAGAAACTGGCAATCCAATTAAAATCTATGCAAGCTCTTGGTCTCCTCCAGCATGGATGAAAAGCAGTAATAGTTTAATCGGTGGATTTCTAGAATTAGAATACATCGATGATCTAGCAGTGTATTATCGCAAAGCGGTTCAAGCATATGAAGAACAAGGTATTCCAATCTACGCGATGACAATACAAAACGAACCATTATACGCTGCACCTGATTACCCAAGCATGAGACTTGTGGCTGAAGATGAGCGAGATATTATCCTTGCTCTAAAGAAAGAGTTTGAAGAAAATAATATTACAACTAAGCTTTGGACATTTGACCATAACTTTGGACAGGCTTGGAGCTACATTCCAGCAATATTAGATGATCCCGAGGCATTTGCAGCTGTTGACGGTGTAGCTTTTCATGATTATAGTGGTGAACCAACAGTTATGTCTCAAGTTCACGATAAGTACCCAGAGAAAAATGTGTTAGTAACTGAACGTACTGTATGGGGTACTGAAGGAGCCGATCGTATAGCTCAATACATTCGAAATTGGGCGACATCTTATAATGCTTGGGTGACGATGCTGGATCAAAACATTGCACCTGAACAATGGACTGGTACACCTGATCCAACGATGTTAATACAGAATCCTGAGGATCGTGACATGTATTGGATTACACCTGAATACAACTTTATAGCTCAATATACGAAGTTTTTACAAGAAGGGGCTAAACGTATCGAGAGTGATTATGGTGCAGCTGATACTGTAACAAATGTATCTTTCTTAAATCCAGACGGAACAATCGTTTCTATAGTTATCAATCAAACAGATACAGATCAAACCTTTAAGATTTTATCAGAGGAAAACGAGCTTCTTGCAACAATTCCTGCTAAAACGGTTGGAACATATACATGGGCTAAAGCAGATTAGTCACTAATATTTCTATAAAAATAGTCCCCCTGGCGGGACTATTTTTATTCATTTTCCTCCCTTATGTTTCAAATAGTAAGCATAATCTGTTGCATTCGTTTCATATTTCAACCTTCTTAACATTGTAGTGATATTCCCTCTATGATAACTTCCGTGATTTACAACTGTAAGTATAATTTCTCCAATCGTATTTTTCAATCTATCTCCTGTCCTTTGGCTAACCATCTCTATCTCTTTATTTAGATCCTTTTGTTCAGAAAAAAAAGTTCTATAAAAGGTATGTATGTCTGCAAACTGCTCTCTATATTCATTTAATGAATAGTGTTGAGTCTGCTTATGCTTAACCCCAATTAATCTAGCATGCCACAAACGATCTACAAAAAGGACATGTTCTAACACACGATCTATAGACTCAAATCCTGCATCAAATTTACTTGTTAGCGCATCTTCAGGCAATTCCTTTAAATGTCGAATCAATTGTTGATAAGACCATGCATGATATTCAAAAAACTCAAGTATCATATGATTCATTAAAAACACTCCTTAGTTGATTAATTTCTTAAACTACTTTTTAATTCTGCCCGCTTGTAATATACGTATGTTTATTATATCCATATTTGAACCGTCTTTTTGAATTCTATTTTCATCCAAAATACTAATTAATAGATTGAATAATTAGTATTTTACTAGTATAATCATAAAATGAAAACGATTCCATAAATGAATGGTGAAAGGAGGAAGGGTTGATAGTTAGTCGTTATTAAATATACTTTAAACATATTTTCTAGGAGGATTTACACATGGTAACAACACAGCAAACTGTTAAAAGAGCTATTATTTTATCACTTGTCTTTGCACTAGCCTTTACTTCACTTATTTTCTCAATATCTACACCTAATCATGTAAGCGCTGCCGAATCTACAGTAGAGGTTTACTTTAGTTCAGAGTCTAGCAATACTGCACCGAAAAGTGGAAGTTGGTATACGAATCCAGCATTCGCTATGTCTGGTGTTGAATATCAATTAAGTAAACAAGCAGATATTCCTTTAACTGATCCAAGTGGAGCAAATGTAACTACAATTCAAGTGAATCCAGAAATAGAATATCAGACGATATTAGGAGTAGGTACATCTTTGGAAGAATCAACAATATACAATTTATCCTTAATGTCAGCTGAAAAACGTGATGAAGTGCTTCGCAAACTAATTGATCCTGTTAATGGAGCTGGAATGAATGTATTTAGAATTACATTCGGTGCTTCAGATTTTACAGGTCGTGAATTTTATTCTTACGAAGACATTCCTGGTCAATTTTCCATTCAAAAAGATATCGATTTCAATATCATTTCTACAGTTCAGCAAGCGATTGAAATAGGTAATGAAACAGGAAATCCAATCAAAATCTTTGCAAGCTCTTGGTCTGCACCTGCGTGGATGAAAACAAACAACAGTTTAATTGGAGGTTTTCTGAAATGGGAGCACCATAATGATTTAGCAGCGTATTATCGTAAAGCTATTCAAGCTTATGAAGAATTAGGTATTCCAATTTATGCAATGACGATTCAAAATGAGCCTCTTTATGCAGCACCAGATTACCCTAGTATGCAGCTTACACCTGAGAACGAAAGAGAAATCATTTTAGCATTAAAAAGCGAATTTGATACTCACGGTATAACGACCAAACTATGGAGTTTTGATCATAACTTTGAGCAAGTTTGGGATTACATCCCTGAAATCCTAAACCACCCGGAAGCAAATGCAGCCGTTGATGGTGTAGCTTTTCATGATTATGCTGGTGAACCAACACGAATGACAGAAGTTCATAATAACTACTCAAATAAAAACGTACTCGTAACGGAACGTACCGTATGGGGCACAAGTGGTGCAGATCGTATTGCACAATATTTCCGCAATTGGGCCATCTCTTATAATGCTTGGGTGACAATGTTGGATCAAAACATCGCACCTGAACAATGGACAGGCACTCCAGATCCTACTATGCTTATTCAGAGTCCAGACAACAGAGACACATATTGGACAACACCTGAATACAACTTTATTGCTCAATTCTCGAAGTTCATCCAAGATGGAGCAAAGCGCATTGACAGCAATTATGGTTCAGCTAATACAGTGACTAATGTCTCCTTTTTAAACCCTGACAACAGCATTGTATCCGTTGTCATCAACCAAACAGATAGTGTTCAAACGTTCAAAATATTATCCGGTGGAAAAGAAATTCTTTCTACTATTCCTGCCAAAACCGTAGGAACGTATACATGGTTAAAAACAGAGCCTGGAAATGGAAATACAGGTTCCGATGCACCTATCGGTTCTATCATTGCAATCAAAGCGATGGCGAACGACAAGTTTGTTTCTGCTGAAGATGAAGGAATCAGTCCTTTGATCGCCAACCGTGATGCTGCTCAAGGTTGGGAACAATTTGAAGTCGTTGATGGAGGAGATGGTTTTATAGCTCTGAAGTCATTAGCAAATGGAAAATATGTAACTGCGGAAAATGGTGGTGATAGCGATTTAATCGCCAATCGTGATACTATTCAAGGTTGGGAGCAATTTAGATGGATTGATAATGGTGATGGGACCTTCTCTCTTCAAGCAAACGCAAATGGATTGTATGTTACTGCTGAAGATGGAGGAAACAGTCCTTTAATTGCTAATCGAAACTCCATTGATGGATGGGAAAAATTCCAATACTTTATTCAATAGTTATTAAGCAAGAGGCTGGGACAAAACCCAGCAAAAATGAATAAACCGCATGAAATCAAATTTATAAACCTTGATTTCATGCGGTTTTAATTATGCTTATTGTACAAAAACCAGCTAGATTTCAACTTATGTCCCAGCCTCTTTTTCTTAAAGGGATGGCTGATGTTTATTTGTGGTTTATTTATGTAAGAAAGTTTTTTCCTTTTTTTAGGTTTTACATAACACATTTCTTTCAACATTTTTAAATCGTCTTTGTATTGTTGGACTTTTTGCTGACTAGGGTAGATTACCTTTTCAACAGCTTTTAAATATTGTTCAATTGCCTCCACAAATTGTGGGACAGTATCTTCTTTAAATTTTAAATGCCCATTTAAAGTGCCTTTAATATCCTCTTTTAAGGCCCAAGCATGAAAAAGCAAATTGTATAAACATAATACCCTTACACTAATATCTATATCTTTTACAATATTACCTGTGTTTGTTACAACTAGATATTTCAAACGGTTAGCATCAGAAAGTCCATAAAGATAACCTTTATAGATTCCAATAAAATAATAATCATTTTCTTTCATACGAAGTTTCGGTTTCATTTTTAGAGCCATTTTTCTAAAGGATGTAAAATCCTTTGAAGCTTCTAAATACACCCCTTCTGCTGGTTCCATCATCTGTATAATGATCATTAGAATTTTTATCCTTTCTTGAAACAATTACTAGTTATTTTCCCTTGTCATAAATATGTATAGCTGAAGAAACACTTTAGTTAATGCAACACTATTTCATAACTTTAAATACTAATTTTAGCATAAATGATTAGGGAAGTTATTTAACTCTATTATAGTAATTTATGGTAAAATTAAGTGGGTTAATTAATTCATGAGTCAAGGTTCTAAGGAGGTCTATATAATGTTTAGATCATTTTCGTATATCATTTTTAGTATTATTTTGATTTTGAATATTGCAGGTTGTAATAAATTTATCATAAAAAAAAAGGAGGAGTTGGTTACCAGTGTTAAAATAGAAGAGCAAACGAAAAGTTGGGAACAGAGCCCTCTGTTTGAGTATGATATTTATACAATGATCGGGGAAGAAGGACGCATTGGATTCATATATGACGATGATGAGGTATCTAAATTTTATCCTGACAAAACTCAGAAATATATGTGGCATATTTGGGACGAAGATGAAAAGTTAGAAGGAGAAGTAGAAATTTATGCAACCCACGAAGATGAAGAAGAATCTATTTATATGCTCTCTTCAACTTTAACATCATATAAATATAGAGTAGATAAACCTGACACTATCATTCATAAAATCCCATCTGGTATGTCATTGCCCAAAAGTGGAATGTGGAGATTTGATGTTTTTATAGGGCAAGATAAAAGCCAACCCTATGCTTCAATTTATGTCAAAGTTCATGAAATGACTTAAATTGTGTACAAAAATGGCTTAAATAAAGTTTGATCATTATATTTTCTATCTGCGTCAGATTGTGGAATAGTCTATATACTTACAAGAATTGAGTATTGTATCAAGGCTCTAATTTAGGACGCCTTCTATATTCAAAAAGAGCGTCAGATTATTAAAGATATCATATACGTATAACTTTAAATTATCCATCCATTAAAAACCATTCCTAAATTTATGACAAAGTGAAAAACTATGGCTGGATATATACTATTGGTTTTTAACACTACAGTTGCATAGAAAAGTCCTCCCAAAGAAAACAGTAAACTTATGATTAGCGGTATTCCAATTGAAATATGTAAAAGACCAAACCCTACACTCGTGATAACGATAGCATAAAATGTGGAGACATATCTTTTTAAACTGGATAACAAAATATCTCTCCAAATTATTTCTTCAAGTGAAGCGTTTATTACGGAAAATAAAATCCCAAAAACCAACATTTGTTTAACATAGCTTATTTCTTTATAGATAAACAGTGGTATAAAAATTGTACTTGATACTATTAATCCGATTAGTAAAAAATTAGATAGTTTAATAGTATGGAATGGCAGCGTAATGCGCTTGTTCCATTTTGGCAACTTTGTAAAGGCAAATGTTCTTTGCTTATAGAAAATTTTTGTAAACACTAATCCAAAAACAATGAAAATGAGCATACTTCTTTTTATTAAAGTTTTTATTTCTAATGACATGTCTCGACTATCAATATAGTTATTAACATATTGATATACTAAAAAGCTCAATAGAAAGGATATAAATAATGAGGTCAAAAAACGGTATTTGCCTGCTAAAGCATGGATAATGAGCAAAATAAAGAGCACTAATAAACTCCCACTCAATATATTTAATGATATAACAATAATACCTATGAAAAACAAGCTAGCCAATAATACAAAAAATATATTCTTCCAAGATAATGTAACCATTAAACCCTTCTTAATCCAAAACGTAATATTCATTTCTATATCACCGCTCTTCACTTCTTATTTAAGATAATGGCTCTTAAATGCATAGCTAATAGTTCAAGATTCTATACCTTAATTCCTTTCTCACTTCACAATCTACTCTTTAGAACCTGCCCCGGATCATAAAAAAAGCGCCATATCGTAGAATAATGATAGAGAAGGTCTCCACTAGGGGCTATTAATTAAAATATTTCCTTTGCATCTATAGGTAACTTTCTTACATACTTCAGATATGGATAATTCATCACGCCAAATCCCTTTTGCAACGTTTTGTAAGCACCACCAAAAGTCATTGCAATAACTCATGTAAAGCGATTCTGTTGTTTTTTTTACATAATAATCAACATCTGTAGGGTCAGGAATGAGTGGTAGACAGTTGTCCTTATCTAGTAAAGGAATCGTTAGTTTATCTTCCACATACCCATCCATCATAGATTCTTTTGTCTCGATGTGGAGATCAATACGATTTCCGAATGTTACTATTGCTTATCTTAATATAAATAGTCTGAAGTACAACCCAAGGAGATATCTATGAGACAAAATATAATTAACGTCAAAATCATTTCCATTATAACAGCATTGGCATTATTAGGGGATTCCATGTTATATATCGTACTCCCTATATATTGGAAAGAGATGGGTCTTCATTCATTGTGGGAGGTAGGTATTTTATTGTCTGTCAATCGATTTGTTCGGTTGCCTATGAACCCCATGATAGGGTGGTTATATCAAAGAATTCATTTTAGAAACGGAATGACAATAGCTGTACTATTAGCTAGTTTAACCACTTTCTTATATAGTTTAGAGGGATTCTGGTTATTATTCACAGCAAGGTGCATGTGGGGCATCGCTTGGTCTTTTTTTAGAATTGGTGCATTCTTTTTCATTATGAATGTATCTAATGATGGAAATCGAGGCAGATTTATGGGAACTTATAATGGATTATATCGATTAGGTAGTTTATTTGGTATGCTTTTCGGAGGCGTCTTAGCTGTTTTATTCAACGTTTCTGTAGTCTCAATTCTATTTTCTATTCTTTCCTTTACAGGATTGATTTTCATTTTTAAATACATAGATCCGTCAATTAAAACATCGAATCATCTTCCAAAGTCAGGCCATATAACAGGACATATGAAACGATTGATATGGAACAATCAACATGTATTCTGGACTTTAACTACAGGACTAGTCATCGCTATGATATACCAAGGATTATTTACATCAACTTTAAGCTATTTAATTCACACCCTTCACGGGAATGTTATGTATTGGGGCATCAGTTTTGGTGCTGCTGCTATTGCTGGAGTCATTCAAGCATTAAGGTGGTCATGGGAGCCATGGTTAGCACCTTGGTTTGGCAGAAAATCAGATGGTCCCAAAGGAAGGCAGCCCTTGTTGGTAGGTACTTTAATTTGCTCTGCTCTCTTATTTTCATTACTTCCGCTCCAACTCCATTTTATCATCTGGTTGATTGTTCTAATCGGAATTCAAATGACAGCCACCATATTAACTACATTAATCGATGCACTTGCTTTAGACGCTGCAAATCAAACTACACAGAGAGAATCTGTCGTCACATTCCACTCAGTTGCTACAGATATTGGAGCAGCATTAGGTCCGTTATTAGGTTATTTTGTTTATTCTTATCTAGACATGAAATGGATTTATTGGGCAGTAGGATTCATATTGATCCTCATAACCTTAAGATGGATGTTCCCATGGAAAAAACAACAAAACACCTCATTAAGCAATCAGAATGTATCTAACTAATTGCCTAAAGCGGTGCTTTTAAAAAATTATGATTTGAAGCAAAGTTTGATCATAAGAGTAAGAGAATCATACTGAAACTCTTTTGCGTCTATGAAACACAAAACTTTTATCTTTTCTAAATAATAGTAAAACTAAAAATGCAACCGCCATAAAAATCATACATAAAATTACAACTTCACGGTACCCATAATATTGGGATACTGCACCAAATAGTAAAAATCCTATCGTACTTCCTATCTTGGATGTATTCATGTAAAGTGTTGTTGCTGTGCCCGGTTCATCTGGAATAAAATCTTGGAAATAACTGATTGCAATCCCATTTGTAATGGAGATGTATGCTGCACTTAAAATTTGAATTACATAAATCTGCCACGGCGCATCTACAAACATTAAGATAGAAAAATAAATCGTTGCTATGAAGACGCCTAGTTTTATTAAAACACTACTGTCTATTCTTGCAGCCAACAAACCAAATCCAAGCATAAATGGAATCTCAAATATAGGTGGTATACTAAATGCCAAACCCACATGTGTTTCTGTTCCGTGCAAGACTTTTGTTATAAATTGGGGCATATTCATCATATTGATTGAATTGGCTGATGCAATAAGTATAAAAGCAAATAAATTAGCAAAAATATAAGGACGTACTATAAATTTCCTTAGATTAACAGGTTCTTTAGGTTTAGAAGCTTTTGGATTATGATGTTTTAGAAACTTAATGACAAAAAATAAGATGATTAAATAACCAGCAGCAGCAACTAAAAATAATCCTGTAAAATCATATCGTAATAAAACAAATGCAGCCAAAGCTGGTCCTACTGTCCATGATAAAGCAAAGAACATTCGAAATAAGTTCATCGCATACGGCATTTCTTTAGAAGGTAAGTTTGCACGACCTACCGCTTCTCTAGCATATGCAAATACTTGTGGAAAACCTGATGAAGCTATCCCTATAAAAAAGGAAGCCACAAACAATAATAAGAAATAATCGCGAATGTACGCATATAATACGTAGGCAATAAACGCTGAAATCGTTACCACAATTAAAATGCTTTTCCTCGTATATCGTCCATCAGATAGCTTTCCAATATACGTACTGATAAATATGCCAACAATTGCTGAGATCGTCATAAATATCCCAAATGACATATTACTCATGCCTACTTCATCTATCCCAAACATCGAATTATATGGGAAAATAAATGAAGCTGATATCCCGAACAAAATATTTAATAAAATTAAAGATTTATATTCTGGTATCTTTAAAATCTTAGATGTTTGATCAATAAAATTCATGTCAGTGTCTCTCCTGGATTGTTTGTCATTAAAAACACAAAAAAAAGAATCCGTAAAACATACGGATTTTTGAATCTATTAGATGATTATATGTTATATCTATTTTTTTATCAATTGATCATATTTCCAGTTTTATTGAAAATCCTGCTTATACTTCCCTCTTAATGCGATATCTTTTCATAATGATCCATACCAAAAGCAGTGCCAAGAAAATACTTATACTTCCACCTAATATACCTACAGAAAGGTATGTGAATTTCGTCATCCATATATCTACGATCCAGTATCCATTTCTGTAATCCTCACCATCTTTAATTAACCAATTTGTAAACCAAGCTCTGTCCTTATTATGATATTCACTGCCTCCAGAAAACTCTTTCCATGGATCGTCTTTAACAAAAGTTGCACTCATTTCATAAAAGTTTATATTACTTTCTAAAACAGAGGTCATAAATTGCTCAGTTTCCTCAGAAATTTCTTGCTCCGCACCTAGTTTTCCAAGCACACTATTTGCAAATTCCTGTCTCTCCGTTGTATTATGCCAGTCCATGAGTAAAAATACTACACTCAAAACAGTACCAAGCAAAAGAATAGCTACTGCTGATAATATGATCTTCTTTTCAAATTTTTTCTTTACTTTCGTGAGTTTTAATATGATAGAACTGACTTCTTGTTCGCCTCCAAAACGTTCAATGGCAATATTGATCGCTTCTTGTTCAGCGTATCCCTCTTCCTTCAGCTCATGTACGGCTTCAATAAGATGTGATCTCATCTCTTCTTTCAGTTCCTTTGTATCTTGATTGTTTCCACTTGTCTCTTTGTATATGGAATTTATATATTGATCTATTTGTTTCATGTTAATTTCCTCCTTCCAAAAATGAATCCATCATATTTTTTACAAATTTCCATTCCGTCCGTTTCAATTCTAATCCCTCTTCCCCCAGTGTGGTTAATTTATAATATTTTCTTCGTCCACCTGGTCCTTGTTCATCGCTCCAATACGATTCAATCCATTTATTTTTCTCTAATCGTTTTAAAGATAAGTATAATGTTCCTTCTTTTAATTCAAACTGATTATCGCTTTTTTCTCGTACCATTTTAGCTAGTTCATAACCATACATATCTCGAAGAGATAACATCGAGAGGATTAATGTGTCTATATGTCCTTTGAGTACTTCTTTGTTGATTTCCATTCCATCACCTCCTGATGAAATTATAATAATATATATTACTCTATAATGCAAGGTATTAAATTAAAAAAATACTTTGTTATGTAAAATGTGGAAAGAGGGGCTCAAATGCCCCATTAGTATAGTAGTGAAATCGTCAATAAATTGAATAAAACTAAAGGAATAATAAATCCCCCATCAAAATATTGTCTGGTACGATGTTGATTGGAATGAACTCGTAAATATAGATGATCTCGATCCACTTTTACAATGGTTCCTTCGTGTAATTCTCCATCTATGGTCTGGATACTAACATGTCGGTTGATATTCCTATAACAAATGGCTTTCGCTTCATCTCTCATTTGCCTCAAAAGTTGTACTTTATGTGGTTCGTTCTGCCAAATCAATTGTGGTTGAACATTACTTATCATTATAATTAACACCTCCGAAACTTATTGACATTCATTTTATGTATTTCCTTATGGGACTGTGAAAAATTTATCTCAGTGATTTATAATCATTGAAAAAAGCTGTCGTGTTGATTTAATATTCATTTTTGAAAACATATTCCCAATGTGATTTTTCACAGTCTTCTCACTGATACACAATTCATTCCCTATTTCTTTATTATCCAGTCCAGTTTTAGCAAGCAGGATTAACACCTCTTTCTCACGAGGTGTTAGTCTATATTTTTCCTGTAAATTATATACTGTTAATTTTAATGCATCCAATTCCATGATTACTGGCCTCCTTAACTTTTAAAATTCAGGTTCCTCTATTTTCATTTCCGCTGTAGATTTAACAGTGAGCATTGGTTCCCAAGTCCCGCCCCCAAGATAACGGACAACAGGGAACATTAATGGCACCCTATATTCAACGGTAACACGTACAGGATTACTAGATGCATCAATAGTAATATCATGATCCTTATCAAATCTCCTGCCTGTCCAATATATATTATTTTCATCTACAAGTGAGAAATCGAATATTCGCCACTCAGAAGCAGCTCCTTTAACTTCAATATTTGTAAATTGTTGCTGCTGACTACTGTCCACTCCTCCATTGATTACGGTATATACTAATTTGTAAGTACCAGAAACCGAAGGAGGTATAATCCATGCTGTAAACATCATCCTGTTATACGAGGATAGGTTTGTATTCATTTGAATGGATTGATCATGTTCAAGAGAATCTTCAATATACCATTCAAGTTTAACAACAGTTGCATCCCGTTCTAATGTTTTATCTTCTAAGTTTTTAAAGGATATTTCTACTCTCTTCTTTTCATTAACAAGCCATTCTGATGGAAATAAATTATCTTCAGAAAAATCTACCTTTAAACCAGTTGATACGTTGATATCAGAGAATTCTTGCATCTTATCAGCTAAATTCCCAAAGCGATCTTGTAATTTATATCTAACGGTATATTCCCCTCCTACGAGAGAAGGAACATTTATATCTATATTTAATTCACGGCTTACAGAAGAATTTGTATCAGGTACGTTATATTGCAACATTGTTTTTTGATCATGACGATCTATGAATTCAATGATGAGATCTACATTTTTCCAACTAATGCCCCTATTCGGGTTTGAGAGATTTATATTTATAGGAAAGTTATCATCCACTGTGATCAAATTAGGAAATTGATTCCCTTCAACATGACCCACGCTTTGCACAGTTATTGTAACTAAACCGTGACCTGTTCTTGCACCAGAAGCATTGGATTGGTTCGTTCCACTATTATAAGAACCACCACCTCCGCCACCACTTCCATTACCATAATAACTAGCACCACCGGAGTATCCACCCCCACCTCCAGCGCCAAAGTTACTGCAAGGTTCGCCTAGTCCACCTGCTCCACCTCCAAAACCACCATCCCCTGTGCTGCTCGTACCTGCTGAACCACCTGCTCCACCAGATAATGGTCTGTTGCCACCTTGAGCTATTCCATCATCCCCGCTTTGATTTGTTCCATTTGAATACCACCCAGCTGCACCTTTATTCCCACCATGTCCACTTGAACCTGGATGTCCTACTTGATTAGATGTACTGCTGCTATTACCTAACGTTCCAGAATTTAAAACCGTACCATCCATACCAGCTTCTTTATGTCCAGCACCACCACCTCCACCTGCTGCTATAAACAATTGTTCATTGTGTGTTTTCCATACAAAGGAACCACCTCCACCACCAGTATTACAATTATCTAAGTTTTCACCTTGTTGACCGACAAGGATGCTAAAGGACTCCCCTGCACTAATCATAAAATCCCCTCCTATACTTGCCCCTTTCCCCCCATTGCCTCCTTCCGAATTTCCACCCTGTGCTCCCCAAACCTCAATTCGATATGTTGCTGTATAGGGTGCGGTCCAAACTTGAATCGTACCATTTCTACCAATAGAAGTATGA
Organism: Chengkuizengella axinellae; assembly: GCF_030730905.1. GTDB lineage: Bacteria > Bacillota > Bacilli > Paenibacillales > KCTC-33759 > Chengkuizengella > Chengkuizengella axinellae. The sequence continues at coordinate 192,522 of NZ_JAVAMP010000006.1, forward strand.
TTAAAGGTTGCATTATAATTTTCATCATTTCCAGCATCCCATAAAACAAGGAACTCAGATTCCAGTGTTATTACAACGAGACCATGGGCAGATCTAGATCCTGAACTGCTAGCTTGATTTGATCCCGCATTGTATGAATATCCCCCAGTTGCATATGAACCGTTCGAACCACCGTTGCCCCCTCGGTATCCACCGCCTCCTCCCGGACCTGAACAGCTCTCATCATCGTCATCTCCACCTCCGCCTCCACCAAAACCACCTGAAGCACCTCCATCATCACCTGGCCCACCGTATCCTCCGTTTAAAAAGCTGTATCCCCCATGCGTTGTATGTCCATCTTCTCCATCTAAACTGAATCCACCACCTCCTGCTGCACCATCTCCCCCTGAATTACCACCGTCAGGAGAAGAAGAGTATGTACCTTTTCCATCACTTGAAGTTGTGCTGTAACATGCACCTCCGCCTCCACCAGCAATGATTAATGGCAAATCTGAATTTGCAACTACAAAAGTACCTCCACCACCACTTGGCGCACTATTGGAGTAACTCCCTTCTTGTCCCACAAGAATCTTTATACTGTCCTCGGCAGTCAGCTCAAATGTTCCAGATACATAAGCACCTTTACCGCCATATCTCCCTCCTTCAGCCCCCCATGCTTCAATGGTGTATTCTGCCGTTTCTGGCACAGTCCATGTTTGAATCGTACCTGAAGAACCTGTTGATGTATTTTTAAATGTATAGGTTGTTTGGCCGTTAGAGTTCAACTCTACGATCTCAACTGCTGTTCCTTTAGATAAGGGATAGAATATAAGAATGAAGATCAATAAATAGACTGCATTTTTTTTAAACATGCTCTCCTCCTTTTTCCTTTGTGACTCAATTTACTCACTATCTAAAATTACACCGCTGACCATTTCAGATTCTCCTATATATGAATGGTTTGTTTCTGTATCCTCTATCGTTCCTTCTGTATATGCATCATGATCTATATCCGCTTCCATTGTGACTTCCTTCACCATTAGAGATACGTTTTTGTTTATATAAAGGTCTAATTGTGTTTTTAAATTTTCATCAAGCACATATAGATCTAGATTTCCTAGTGCATTTAAACGATAGTGGTCTCCTTCTTTATATAAAATCCCTTGTATATAACCATTAGGTAGATTTGATTCCTGACCAACCGAACTCACACTATTTACAGGTAAATGCGCGGTTATAATTTCTTCAGCAATCTGTTTTGTTTTACCGCTGCTCCTAGAAACAGCATATTCTCTTACCGCTGCCCATGCTGCCTCTCCTACAGTTTGTTTTGCGCTTACTACCCCAAAAAGAATCACACCCCCATATATCAATCCAAATACAATAGGGATAGCTAAAGCATACTGAATAAAATCTCCTTTGTTATTTTTGATCATGCCTTTGATCTTGTTAAACTGCAAAAACAGCAATTAACTGCACCCCCAATGCTGATAAAAACAAAAATGGGGCAAAAGCCATCGATTTTCTTCTCATTATTAAGGTAAAAGCTAAAGCTAATAAACATGCGATCCATAAAATCCACATCACCCCTAAGCCAAAAGCGATACCTAAGCCTAATAGTATCTTCACATCTCCTCCGCCAACCCAATCTTGATTGAATAAAGCCATTATTAGTAGAATCCCTCCACCAATGAATGCACCATAGAGCGAGTACATCGGTTGACCCAATAAAAAGAAACCAGATATACCTAAGATGATAGGCACCGTATTGGGAATGATTTTATAACGTGCATCAAATATAGCGACAAATAAAAAAACAGACCAGAATACAATATTTAGAAAAATACTCATTTTAGTCTCCTTTAAAATATTTTTGTACCGTCTTTAATTTCAATAGGATAAACAACGCTTCTTTCCAATTCATTCTGGATATCAACTTCCATCATGGACCACACAAAAGAAAAAGCATTTGCTGTCAATTCGGAAGTGACTGTTACGATTGCATAGTCGCTCATCCCATCATGTGTTAAACTAATTTCAACATCTTTTATCTGTGCTAAATTACTTGTTAGACTATTAAATGATCCAGTGGCAATCTGCGTAGCTTGTGATATATTCTGGAATCTGGCAAAATCTCTAGCTGCCTCACGACTCGCCGCAGATGTCCCTTGCAAAACGATTAAACGAATTCCCATATCAAATACAAAAGCAATGATAAAAACTAAAATAGGTAAAACAAGTGCAGCCTCCATTAATGATCCTCGTTTGTTTTTGATTATATTTTTCAAATCTATCCCCCTATTCAATCTGTATTTTGGTTCTAGATACCGCATCTGCTTCCATGACAATTTCGCCTAACTCATCCACCGGTGAATCTGTTCCTGAAATAAAGGCTAACATTCGGAGTGCAGGAGCAATCAAAGCCGTTTTGACATGTATTGTTGCTTTAAAATAATATTGATCTACATCGCTGTAATCTCTACGATCATCAGTTACCCCTATTCCCGTAATCGCATCTGACATTCCACTTGCCAGTATTTCACCATATAATTCACTGGTATATACGGTAATTCTAGTACCTCCATCATCTCCCCAACCAAGTACATCCATGTTTTTTCTGAATGATTTATAAGCATAGTTAAACGCTTCTTGCTGACTGTTAATAATCGTATAGTTCTCAACCACAGGGACTATGTCTGTAAGATTTCCGTCATTGTCATACTCATTTTCATAAATGATTTCTGTATTAATCTCAGCTCTTAACACTCCTGCCAAAGCAGCAGCATCTACAACGGCCTGCAATTCATTATGAATCACTCTTAGCTGATTAAACTCTAGAACTAAAGCAGCTAAACCAATTAAAACTGGAATGATATAAGCAGCCATAAGCAAGTATCCTCTTTGACCACCCAGTACTTTTTTCAACCTTAAAGCCTCCTTTGATTTATTGATCATTTTTTCTGAAACATAAAGAAAACTCGCTGATTGGCGAGCCTTGCAGGTGAAGACAGAAGGGGTAGTTACACTTATACCTTATTCAAGTAAATTTTTTGAAAATCTTAAAGTGCAAATAAGGATGTTCGATTCCCATCCCTTTCTCAAAGCTGTATTAGATTTTTAGTTAAAACTTAATTGAATGTAAGAAACTTGGTCGTATTAAATGAACATTCTTTTAGTTATTACTCGAATCTTGAGGAGGGGGGTTACATGAAAAACGCTCTTCAGCGGTTTTCTTCCACCCTGTAACAGATATTTTTTCACGATCACTATCTGTGTGCGTATACCATTTTGTATCTCCATCAATGGTTACATCGTTTTCTGTTGTTTCACTTGTAGAAGGTCCAGATGTAGAGCCATTAGGAGTTAAGTTGTAACTTTGACTGCTTGGTCCAACATTAACGGTAACTGAAATAGGAATATTACTATTGTTAGAAACACTGGATGAAACCGTATAACTGGCTCCAAACCATGTGTATGTTACATCATGTTTATCTGGTCCATATGTACAGCCTGTGGATTCTGATTTCACATCTGTTTGCATGGCAACATCGGATTGACTACTAGACAATGAAATTCCCGCTGATGCAATAATATATGTAAATGAATCTTGACTTTCTTTAATAGAAGGAGCCGATCTTGAATAATCAAAGGTACCTATAAACGTTTGCGTATTCGTGCGGTCCTTTGTTGGAATAGCAATCTCTGACCCTCTTATCGTTTGTCCAGGGGAAATCATTCCTGTTTCTAGTGTTTTTCTTCCTCTCGCATCATCAATTTCTAACTTATATTCAAAATCGATTGTATTTGGATTCCGAAATGTCCAGTCCGTTCCAAATGATCCTTCAGAACTTGCGTTATTTGTATTGAGCGTCACTTCAGGATATAAAAATTCAATATATAGTGGCACATCAGGGTACCATGAGCCGAGTTCACGAATTTGTTCATAATCTGGATGCACATCAGGATGTAGATTCTCAGTCACTCGTACAATAATTTCATAGTTTGTAAAACCTTCATGCCTTTTCACACTATCAAAAGTTAATTCCCTCGTTCCTGGATTTAGCACTAGATCATTGACTTCTTGTTCCATGAATTCATTTCTCACTTCTGAATCTGGACTTAAATTTTTAATGTGTACATTCACTTTAATGTTAAAGTAGTTTGGGTTGTTCAGCGTCATAATGATTTCATGATTCCCTACAGCTGCTTGTCTAAGGGTTGCAGTTGGTGTATGAATTGTATCTCTCACCGTAATGTATTCTGTTTTCTCAATGATTTGAGTTTGGGTTTCAAATCTTGAAGTGTCTACCCAAACTTGACCAGTCGGTGGGGATGGATAAAAAACACGCTGTCCATCAACTTCTTCCCACAAACCGTTGACGACCCACGTGTTTCCATGTTCATCTTTTAATTCCTCTGTTACGTAAGTGCCTGCATAGACTATGGTTGTTGTAACTAAACAAAATAGAAGGATGAAAAGAAGAGTTGTTTTTTTCATATATTCCACCCCTAATCCACAATCCATTGTGTTCTTTTATAGTTGACTGTTCCACTTCCAAGATTGGCCCAATATCCATCCTCGACCCATTCTTCTACTTCTCGTTCTGTTTCTGTCGTGATTTCAGCAAAGCGTAGGAAGTCCATTTCATCTCTTAAATCTTGTTTTGGAATGATGTCCGGATCAGAGTTTGGATCAGCGACATCTAACTGAATGGCCACGGTATGATCATCACGATCTGTAATTTCTGGACTTTCATTTCTAGGTTTGATTTCACTTGGTGTAAAGGAAATGAGTGTTGCTGGGGTGCCATCTACAGTGTATTGAAGCAGTGTGTTTTTAAATGCAGGTTCCCAGTTTACATTTCCACTTCCACCTGACTGGATCATAGCGCTATGCTGATCTATTTCTTCCCCTACCGTCACATAAAGGTAGATGGGGTCTTTGTCTGGATTTTGTGTTTCTGTGGGCATGCGCCATTGAAAGGTTGTTTCAAAGGTCTCCCCTGCATCTAAAAACCCTGCATTCTTCCCTGTTGTATTAAATTGTTTCACGTTTACAAGTGAGGGATCTACTTGTGCGTTGGCTGGGTAAGTTGGTACCATTTTAATTCCATTATTATCTTCAAAAGCATATTGTTTTCCAAAAAACATACCCATGTTTTGCTCATCTGTAGAGTTATATATGATTGGTGCATTCCCTCCACCTGGTTGGGAACTAACCACATAATTTCTAAGCACCATATTGGTTACTGGAAAGTCAGAATTGTTTGTTAACGTTAGTGTTGCAGTATATTGTTTTCCAGGAATACCATAACTGGATTGACTCGGTTCTTTATTAAATTGCGCTTGATTCTCATATTCCTCCATCCCAATAGCCTCGTTTTGATTTGCAACTTTCGGTGTAATTCCTGTATCTGTAATGACAATTTCTAAGTCATCTGATTCTTTAACTTTAAACGGGACTGCAAGAATGTTTCTTGTCATGAGTTCTTGTGAGTCTGAGAACCACGCATCTACAATATCTTGAACTTCATAATGCTTTTCATATAATCGTTTCATCTGTTGATCTAACTCAATTTGATTTCCATTCGCTAGATCTGCATTTTTAGCAAAGGATATAATCTCTGCTCTTCCTTCAGGAGTTGCGGGAAGGAGTCTATCATGCATTAAGGATTGAACTCTGTTGTCTGAAATATAAGGAATATCATGATATTGGGATAAATCAATCGATTCATATCCGATCTTCATTTTTTCCATGATCTGATCAAAGGCTTGATTTGCTAGATTATCCGATATCGCTATGTCATCGAGATTCTTTTCATACTTGATATTGATATCGTTGACGATCTTGCGAAAACCTCGATTTTCACTGTCTCCACCTGATAGAACTTCTTTAAATTTTGTCTCAAGTTTATTAGTCACATCACTCCAATTTACTGCGCCTACTTTGGATTTATTATCTGGATTCCCGATGTCTTCATAGAATCGAAAAACATTCAATATAGGTATAATTAAGACATAATCTCCGTAGTCAGGGTTGATTTTTGTACTTACTCGTGGTGATTCAGAAGATAATTGGGTTGACCATATTGTTGATGTTTCTACAAGGGCTTCATTGTGTAAGCTAAATTCATCTGTTGTGGGGTCATAATTTATATAGATTGAATATAAATAGGTCGGTACGTTCATTGGACCGTGTGCTTTTGGATTTTTCCTGTCTTTTATCCATTGATCTTCATTATAGTTGTCAGTTGGGGAAGCTGCGTTGAAGGTACTCAACAAAGTGACGTTAAGTGTATCGTCACGATCTAAAACCTCTAGGTCTCCAACAACGTCAGCACTATTTCTTGGCCCTCCACTTAGAGCGGTATTCGTAGCAGAAAAGGCAAACTGCTTCAAAGATACTTCGGTAAAGTGATTAAACCAATACGTTTTTGTAGTATGTACGAAACCTAGCATGTCATATTGTGCTTTTACCACTAGTCTTAAATCAACTTTAAATATACCGTATGAATCCTCAGTTCCGTCTTGTAAATATTGATCTACTTGTATCGTAGCTTTCTTCCCTTCAAACGCTCCGATAACCATACCATCAGCAATATAGGTAACTCCTTGCCAATAAAATAGTTCTGGTTCTTTGATCTGACCTACAAATTGTTTTAATTCCTCGAAGAAGACATAATCCTCAGGATCAACATAAATGTTAGAAGCATTTCTCACCCACCATGTCCAAGATGAGAACATATCATTTTGTAGTTGGGAAGCTTGTCTTGTATTTGGTGTAATATAAGAAACTGTTGCGTCCCATGCATCATTGATTATAGGGTCATTTTTAAAAATATCTTGGTAGTTTAACATGACTTTAGATCCCTCAGAGGTTATTTGCATTTTAGCTTTTACGTCCTCTATTGTTATAGCGTATACAATTCCACCTGTCTGCTCTTTGAAACTTAATGGGGGTTCAATTTCATACCAATCACTGTAATTAGTGGTTAGATGGATATCAAAGGGTCCACTCGCAAAAAGAGGAAGGATGCCCACAATGAACAAAATCATTGTAAGCATCCCTATACCTAATCTGATATATGATTTTTTAACTTTCATGATTAATACAACTCCAAAGGATTCGTTTTGACAGAGCCTTTGGTGTACGGTTTAATTTCTAGAAACTCTTTCGGAATGATGGTGCTTCCAGAAACAATGTCAGCATTTGTTTTGAAGATCCCCCCTATTTCAAGTGCAAAGTCTCCGCCGTAAATCGTTTTTACGACGTTATCAGAGTGTGTGCGTCTGATCTCCCTTTCTCTTAGATTCCAGTCTTCAGCTAAAGCTGGAAGTCCCATGTGATCTGGTACATCATCGGGATTTGAGTTTTGGTAAACACCAATAACAGCCCCTGTTTCAATGATTTGATTTAACAATTGAGGAGTAGCTACTTCTGCAAAAACAGCGTCAAATTTATCATCTTGCCTTCCTGCCCATGCTCTATTAAGTACAACACTTCCCAAAGGATCATCTACAGTAATTTTAAAAGCATGTCGCATGCCTACAGGACGGACGACAACCCAATCTAAATTATCGTTTTTATCAAAACTAAAGCTTAACAACATTGCTTCGGATATATCTCCACTATAAGAGCTGTAACGAGCTTTATCATACTCGGACATGTCCTCCCATGAAGGTTCATCTTTGCTGTGTGCAATTCGTTCCATGACTTCTTCTTCATAACTGTTTAAAGGAATTTCACCTTGATAATAGTTCCAAAGAAGCTCTTCTACGTTGAACCTAAAATCATGCACGTCACGAGGGCGAGCTGTTCCATTTTCTATATCAGCTTTAATCCAAGCTCTATATTTAAGGTATGAAGGTGAGATTCTAGTAGTATTAATCCACTGATTCACTTCACTAAGATTGGGATCATACGCAGGGTTTTCACTCACACTATCATCTGGATTTGGATGGATATCTCCACTTCCACTCGTTGAGCCACTATCGTCTATATCGTTATCCATAAATCTAAGCAACATAACCACTGCTTCTGCTCTTGTTGCTTGATTGGATGGTTTAAACGTTTTGTCTGGATAGCCTCCGATAATTTCTAAGTCTGTAGCGAATGCTACGTATTGCGCATCCTTATCCTTAATATCTTTTGCGTCTTTAAAAATCAAATCGTTCTGATCATATGAAATATAAGTATCAAACTTTCCTTCATATTCATCTTCTAAAACAAAGGCTCTAGCAATCATTTTCGCCATTTCTAAACGGGTAATTGGTGTATTTGGGTTAAAGTTACTTCCATATTCGGACTTCTCTATCATCCCTACTTCTTCTGCTCCACCGATGATCCCATCAGCCCATTTTGCATCGTTTGCATCTTGAAATGGATTCTTTACTTCATCAATTCCTACTATTCTAGTTAATATTGCTGTAAACTCCGCTCTTGTAATTTGACCTTCTGGTTTGAAAGAGCCATCTGGATAACCTCCAATATGACCCTCTTCACTCATTTTCTCTATAGAAGATTCAGCCCAATGACTTTTCGTATCTGTAAAGCTGGATGCACCTGCAATAGCACTAGTTGAAACTACTAAAAATACAAATGTAAGTATCAAGATGTATTTAATTAATTTAATCAAGTATCATTACCTCATTCCTGTCATTATTTATTCAAAAATAAAAATGTAAATTTGTAGGTTCACAAATAAATAGTGTATAATATATTTAAAAGATTCATATACTACTTAAGAACCGCTAGGTGCTGTAACACCTAACGGTTTCATACAATAGCCGTTTAAAAACGGTAGGTTTACGTACTATTAAAATAGACCGCTTCCTATGGCAAGAAGGTGGGCGGTCTATTTTTTATGGTTAAACGACAGAATGGCTACAATGAGTATTCCAAACATAATCATTATTGAAATACTTTGATAAACTGTCATTCGGCATCACCTCCTTTTATGTGGAGGATTTGCCTACCGCCCTTGCCAACTATTGTACCTTCCTAGTATAGCATAATATTCCATTTCATCTATTATTTTTCACTCAATCTTTACATGAACTACTCTCGCAACACCGTTAAAAGCTAATATATTCACTTTCACACCTGGAACAACCATATTTAAATCTCCATCAGAAACAACCCCTGCTTGAACTTTAGTATTTTGGTTTATACGATAGGTTTCTTCTGCAGTACCGCTTTGTATAACTATGTTTTGACCATTTTGCACTATTACCTTTCCAGAATGAGTATGTTTATTCAATTCGTCTGGTGTAGTATGAAGTACAGTATTATCATCATTTATATTTGTTTGAGCTTGTTCTAATGCAAGTTGTGACATGGTATATAGTGTTGCAATTAAAATACATACAAATAATAAACTAAGTATTAGATACTTCCCTAAAGCTTTCAGCAATAACTCCTCCAAATCTATTTCTTTTTAAACCATTCCATCTCATATTCATATTTATAATGAGCTGCGCCTTTTATTGCTCTATAAGGGATATGTCCCGTTGCTCTCATTGTTTCTCCTGTTCTAACAAAAACATCAATCACTTTTGGTTCTGGTTCCTCTACAATTTCACTAATAGCTCTACAATAACGCTTCCCTGTTTTAGGATCCTGCTCAAGATGGACTATAAAATGCAAAGCAGAGGCCGCATAAGCGATTTTCTCTTCTTGGGATAATAACGAAGCCTCCTTACTCATAGAAAGCATGGATGGTATCCGTTTCATCAGTGCTTCTTGTGCTGAATTCGCATGGATTGTTGACATTGAACCTTCGTGACCTACAAGCATCGCTTGAAACATATAAAAGATAGCACCATCTCGAACTTCTGAAACGATCACTCGTGTAGGCTTCATCATTAATCCCTGTTTTAACAGAAGCGCTAATGGAATGGCACCTGTACCCTCAACACTAGGCGGTCTTGCAACTAATCTTCTTAAATGAGGGACATCCATTGGGCACTCCATCACTTCTTCAATCAATAAAGGATGCTCTTCATCTTTGAATAAACTGCTCGCAATCGCAATCATCGTTGTTTTACCCGAACCCATACCGCCAATGAATAATATGTTTCTTTTACTTTCTATGATTGCTTTAAAAAACAATCCCGCTTTTTCTGAAAAATACTGATTTTCACTCAATTGCTGTACTGTTGGCACCTTTGCGAACTTCCGAATCGCAACACTTGGATGCAATGAGATTGGAGGAATAGATACCGCTGTCCGCCACCCGCTAGGCAATGTAAATGTGGCTAAGGGATTAGAAATATCCACTCTTGATTTTGCAAGATAAGCCAATTTTTCAATAAACATCATCAAGTGATTTTGATCTCGAAAACCTTTTGTATAATTGTGCTTCTGTCCGTTTTTTTCATATGTAATATCATTATGTTTATGAATAATAATGTCTGTAACTAAAGGGTCATTAGCTAAAGAATCAATGACACCATATCCACGAATATCTACCAATATACTATCTACAATATGAGTACATAATTGATAATTGCAGCCTTTATTCTGAAGAAAATCCTGCAGCTTTTTAGCTACCCTTTCTTCCTCAGAAAAATCTAGTGATTTTTGACGTATTTCTTGAGTAAGATATTGTCTCGCCAGTTGAGTCATTTCTTCTCTTTTCATTTGATCCCCACTTTGAGAATCCATATCTTTAAAAATGGAAGTTTTCATAACGTTCTTTCCTCCTTTCCAACCCTCTATTAAGACTACTTATCTATCAATGGAGAGGCCTTGAGTCATGCCCCCCACTGAAAGATAGACTTATGCTTAATATACTAACTTTGTTAGTCTCAGAATGTGACTATAGGCGAATAGAAGCCATTTGTCTTATTCCGTTTTGATATCATCTGGATCTGTCTCTCCGAAAGTATCTGATAAATCACCAAATTTATCTGCAATTGCACTACCCATTGTGGTAAGAGCTGCAATTCCTGCGATTGCGATCAGTGTCCATAACAATCCTTGCTGAACAAAGTCACCCTCTTTTCCTTTCAACATATTTTTTAGTTTTTGTACAAACAAGTAAGTTCTTGCAGAAAATCCTTGCATTTTTATCATCCTCCTAAATATTTTCCCTTCATAAATAGAAAAAGCCGTTCTGAATGAACGACATTACGACTCCACACGTTAATTTTAAAATTTAATAAAAACCATCCAAAAGTTGATATATCAACGTTTGGATGGTTTTTATCTGCAAGTATCAATTCATCATGGTTCGATTAACCAAGACTAAAATCGTTTTTTTTTTACACATTTTTTACACAATCATTTCGCGTGACATAACCCTTCCCAAAACGTGTTCATCTACAGCTACCTCATGAAATATTTTTATATATTTTCTTTCTGAATCAAAATCGACAGTCAGTACTAGGTCATCATTATTATATTTTATTCTAGGCAAGATAATTAGAATATCTCCTTCATGCATTCCTAGATTCGTAAATTCATCTGTTTCAATGGTGTAAGTAAAAATATTCATAGTTATATATAATTCACTCCTTATAAGAGGGTTAGTTTAATAACCACACGTATTAATTTGGTTCTACGTTATCGATTTAAGGTTTATCTGACTTAGAGATTATCGATCATTTGTTCCCTGTGTACAATATCAAGAGGGAATAGATATAATACAAGTATGTTTTATTTTTCATTTGTCCCTAATAATTGTTGCTGCAATTGTCAGGGAAACTTTATTTTTTAGAGGAGAGCCTATGCCACGCCTTCGAGCTGGAAGGTGTCGCTTACCCGAACTTCTGAAACAGAACAAGATGAATCAAAGAGAGTTCGGAAAACGTATAAATGTATCAGATTCTTTTGTTTCCAAAATCATTAGTGGAGAGAAAACCTTTTCACTAAACAAAGCAAAAGAAGCAAGCATGGTCTTAAATTGCTATATAGATGATCTATACGATTGGGATGTTGTCCCTAATTACGAAAGCGACATTGAGTAGAAAATATCTACTCGCCTTCCAAGAGGGTTTTCCCCAATAGGTCAAACTTTTTCATTTCTTATTTTTTCACACCTCCTTCCTCATTCTTTTTAAATAAATTTCACCGTTTTCAATTTTTCTCTTTTCTTTGTCAAAGTTCAACAATATTTTGGGTAATTTTTGAAAGTATGTATATAATACCATAAGAAAAATGTCGAAAAATTGTCGAATGGAAATCTTTTAAACAAGCCCCCCTTTGTTTGTTCAATCTATTTATAATTTTATTTTTTTGTGTTATACTTAAGAATTTTCAAAAAAATAAGCCGATATTTTAATAATCGGCTTATTTTACTTCTTTTTGAAGAAACCTATTTTTTTGAGGTATTGAAGATATTGATCTGTTATCCTTCCATAATCTCCATTACGAAAGTATACCCTTTTTCCATCAAATTTTGCATCTGGTCTATTAATATTTAATAAATTCACATGGTGAGTATGATGAAACCCAAATTGCTCTAAAAAAATGATTCCCGTTCTTAGAGAGTCTGGGTCTGTCAAAATACCGTCATAATCACTGTGATATAAAAGTTTATCATTACCTTTGCTAACTTTATATATATCACTTGGATTAGGATATAATATTTCACCTTTCTTGTTTTTAAGACGTAACGGTTTTTCTCTATGATGTAGATAATCTTCGTTGCTCAATATTATTTACCCCTTTTTCTTGATAAGTATTTTTCTTGGCGGTTTAGGGTTACTTATCAGAAATTTGGTGATGAAAATTGATAGAATGGCAAAAGCAGATAAAGCTTTTGATATATTCGTTGCGAATTTTTCTTTTGATGTCTTGCCCATAATTAATTAACTCCCCCTGTCCTGTCTGAAATTAAATGTCGCCTTTAAAGTTAGAATGTTGATTAATTCTATCTTCTATTATTTGCCTATCTTTTTTTTTGGAAAACACAAGCACTATGACAAAAGATATAAATAGTGGAAAGAAAACAAAGGTTGGGTCATTTTTATCTAATAAAAACAATACAACAAGTGATATAGCAAACATAACTAATATCGATACTAAAAAAATGACTTTATAGTTTCTTAAATCACTGCGTTGATCATAAAATGAATGTGGTGGTAACTCCACAAAGTTAAAACCTTTATCAAAATAGAATATTATAAATGCTAATATGTAACATATTGCAGAAGTAACTATTTGTATAAACCCTGTCTGATTCACTATATCTAGTGATAGTAAATTGATTGCTAAAAGTTGAATTAAGATAAAAGTTGCAGCTCCCACAACAGTAATAATAAAAGATTTCACTACCCTTACTCTTAAAACTAATACAAAAAAACTAATTAGTATTAACAATTGAACAAATGTGTCAATCAATACTAAACCCCATTCAATTCGCAATACATAAGATAAAAATGAATTAATAAATGCTATTGAAAATATTTGAAACCAGTACCTTAATATAGGCATTGTAAAAAGCTTGAAAATAACCACTAATATAGCAAACGTATCTAAAATCCCAAGAAATAGATACAAATAGCCTTCTGAATTCACTTTTTTTAATCCCACCTTTTTTTATTTTAATTTAACTGTATTATACCCTTAACCTAATTAATGATATTGCTTGAATAAAAAAGCAAAAAGCAATTTCAGATGATTGTAAAACAAAATTGCTAGATACAATTATAACTGATATAACTTTAAAGTATGGATTAACTGATTTAGGTATCCTTGTGTTTTTTTGAACATTTGACGGAGAAAAAATCAATACTATTAACAAACTAATGACATTGAATGTAAATACTAATGTTGGTGATAAATTGATTAAAAAAGCAAGAACAAACAATAACACTGAAACTATAGTACATACATCAACTGACTTAAAATGAAATCCACCCGAAAATATTCTTAATAATGCAAAGCTTGATATAGCTACTATTGCACCTTTCAAATCACCTAATAACAACCCTGCAATTACCGTAAATACAATCACTAAAATAGTATTCAATAACACAATTAAGCTGTAGTTCATTATTTCAACATCGGCTGAGGGTTCGTGTTTTTTTATTTCTTGGGAAATTTTGTTTGCGAATGATTCTATCATTGTTGTGTCCTCCCTAAATTCAACTATAGATATATTCAACAATCTAATCAATGGAATATTTTTCTTCTTTATATACATTTTCTTTCCAGTGTATAATTAGACAAAAAACTAGAAAGGAAAATTTAGCATTTGAAAAAGACAATCATTAAAATGACAGAGAGAAAACAACTTATAACTTTATTAAAACGTTCAATAGATATACCTTTAAAACGAGTCGTAGCGATTCGCGCTCCATATTGGGATGCATTAATAAATAATTTACCCAAAGTTTTTGAAATGGAAGAAAAAACACTCGTCCTTGACCATAGAATAACAGTAAGATATATAATGCAAATTCCATTTTCACAATTAAAAGTTGAATTAGATCAAACTAGACTAAATAAACTTATTGAGTTATTAGAAAAAGTAGTTGTAATTCCACCGAGATCATACAACAAGAACTCCTACTACACAGTAAAAGAAATGTCTGACAGTCTATCTTCTACCGAAGAGAGTATAATCGAACGACTAGAAAAAGGAGAGTTTAAAGGGGCATTTATCGATAAAAAAGGTCAATGGTTAATTCCTAAATGAACTAAACCCAATCAATAATGACTGGGTTTTTATATTGCTATTTTACTTTAATAACATCACCTTGTTTAAGTGAACCGTTAAGAGCTTGATTGACTAAATTATTATCAAAGAATTGAACTATATTACCACTAGAATCGTATGCTTGGATTGCTCCTTTGTATACACTTATAATCTCATATTGATTTTCAATTGTTGAAACTGCTGCTGGATCACGTACTACAAAGTAATAAAATGCTGTAAATATAGCTACACCCCAAAACAACTTTTTAAAATTAAATTCTTCTTCGTATTCTTCTTCATCATCTTCGATTTCATCTTCATAAAATCGTTTAGATGGCTTGATTTTATAGTAGCAATACCTACAAGGGTTATAAACCGATCCTTTCCCTTTGCACACATCACATTTGCTCCCATTTGCAATACCATCTTTGCAATCTTCTTCTGGACAAGGATCAACCATTTTTTGAGTATTGTTACACACTTTACATCTACCCAACTCCCCCACCTCCTAATAATTCTCTTTTTCCAGTTTGATGATCTAGGTATGGTGTGACTCTATAAAATTCATTAACGTTATATTTATCCTGTACGCTTCTCACAAATTGCGGATCGTTCAAAGCTGTAGTAATAATAAATTCAGCTAGTGAAGTGTGCCTTTGGTCACATGAAATTGATAATCTTTTTAGGTTTATGAAATCAAAATTGGAAAGGGAAACATTAACCCTATTTACCTTTTTCCCCCCTACTCCCCTACTGTCCTTTTTGAACATTGTTTTGCTCCCTCCTTAGTAATTTCAAAATTTGAAGGTGTTACAATGTTACGCTGTTACACTCGTTTCTTTGATAGGGGAGAGGGTTTATCATCCTCTAATTTTAGCTGTTCCTCTCCTTCTGCAGTAATTAACACTGTAATTCCCTCTTGTTCTAATTTTTCAAACAATCGTTTCAATTGATCTTTCATGTTAACTTCCTCCCTAATTTAATAAATTTAAAATCTCGCTTTCATCATTATTGGAAACTGGTTTATTGACTGGGTGAACAACCGCTTTTTCCTTTCCTTCCATCCTGTTGAACAATAACTCTCTTATATATGAAGAACGATTTTTACTCTGCTCGTTTAACCAACTTAAAATATTCATGTGGTGCTGATTCTTTGGGTTGAAAACTACTTGAACATTAATTTGCCCTTTCATATGCCACCTTCCCCATTTCATACATTCCTAGAGCGTTAGCGAAGTGTTGATTATGGTGAATTGTTATTTGACTGTTTGGGTACTGTTCTTTTACAAAAGCATCCATTTCAGAAGCCATTCCACCAATCAACATGATCCTTTTGTTAAAGTCGCCCCATTTCTTTTCTAGCTTAAATTTAATACCCTGCATAATTGATCTATAATCTGTATCCACTAAGCTTTCAAATCCAAAATCAAAGGTATGGCTTCGGCTGTCTGTTAACCTTCGATTGCGGATCGCGATAGCGTGGATAGTAGATGATCCAAAATCAAGGATGTTTAAGTCATTATGTAATGGTACTGAGTAATAAGCTGCCATCCCTTCAGGAGCCACACCAACATTATGAATTGTTACTCTATAATCCTTGTGATTGACTTTAAAATGTTTTGTACCAACTATCATGCTTTTAAGCCTTTCTCTTTCCTTTGGTGTGTTTATGCCAAAAGGATTACCGACCACAATGCTAAAATCTGTTGAAGGTATTCTACTTACAGCTGCAAATAAATTAATTAAAGTTACTGTGTTCGATTTGTGCCAATCTGGAGAGTTAAGATAGTTTTGCCCTTCCCTGTCAGCAAGATCACCCACAAAAAACTTTTGATTTTCGTATTCTATGATCATGTTTTGATCATCCAGAGGTATTTCCCCTCTTAACTCTCTGAATGTTGAAACACTTGATAAATGACTTTGTATGCCTCCTCTCCATTTGATCTTTGTTTTGTACTTCCCAACGTCTGCACCGATCGTAATCATTTCACCACTCCTTTGGATGTTATCTAGATATTATCTAGCACCTAAAATAGTTGTTTAGATGTTATCTGGATATTATCTTTTTGCGATTTGTTAAAAGCTTATGAGGTACTGCTTGTCCGTTATTCAAATTAATTTTCAAAATGTTTAATTAGTTATAAATTTGGACAAAATGATAGTAATTAAAGGGAGGAATGATAATTCATGTTCGGATTGGGGAAACCACGTAGTAATTTTGGTAAATGGATTGATAGGAAAGGTTTGAAACAACAATGGATTTCTAACAAAAGTGGTGTAAGTCACGGTACCATTAGTCAGTTAGCAATAAATGATGATAGAGTACCTACATATAGAAATGCTCAAAAAATAATAAAAGCCCTAAGAGAAGTAGATCCTTCTGTTAAAGCTGATCAATTTTGGGATTTATGAAAGGGGATGAAAAAATGAAATGTTTATACTGTAAAAAGCAGATTAGTAAGAAACATAACTTTTGCAATAATAAATGTAAAAAACTAAAAATTAAAAGAAACATGGAGCAATTATTATCTTTAAGCTGTTAGAATGCAACTATTTGTAAAATATTAGAAGTTTTGATATAATAGAATTACACTTGAACTGCATACCACCGACAATGTATGCGCTCATTTTTCCACATGGTTTCACTAGGGATGAAGCCGAACCACTGACTTTTAATAGTCGGTGGTTTTTTTTATATTTAAAAAAATCATTTGGAGCATCGTTAGAAAAGATTTTATATTCCTCCTGCTTGTATTATTCCAGGAGTATTAATTCCAAAACTACCAGAATCAATTTGTTGTTCCAGTGTATAATCTCTAACCCCAAGTAAAATTATAACCAATAAAATAATCAACACTAACACCACTGCTATAAATGAGCTCATATCTTTCACCTCCATATTTTCATACTATATACTATGTTAATAGACCTGATTTGGTATAGGACAGGTGATCTTAGACAAGCGCATATTTTACTCCTAAACGAAAAATAACCATCCATAAAGGTGGTTATTATCTTCCAAATGGTGAATCATAATCCCTAGCCATAATAATCTTTATATCTTGTGTATCTCCACTATTACATTCTATATAGCCACCTTTACATATACAAAAAAGAAACATTACTATTTGTAATACGACATTGTTTTGTTGGGAGAAACCCTATGTATTGTGAAACTAATCAATTTAAAATGGTGGGTATTCTAAAATTGCTATACACACCTAATAGTTAAGGAAAGGAATACATGTTTCACTATAATAATTGTAATTACTTTTTACCGTTAAGATTTAATATACAGGTAATACAGCCTTATTTTATAAATCAAAGACTCTTTCAAACAATTCGTCAGGTTGGGGTAATGCTGCTTCTGTGTGTTCAAAGGTTCTGTTAGCAGCTTTGAATCCATTATCACTAACATTCAACAAAACGTGTCCATCTTTTTTTATTTTATTTACATTTCTTTGAACACTTTGTTTATTCCACATTGTATTATTCATATTTGGAGCAATATAAATTGTTTTGTCGTAGTTTAGAACACAACAACTTAATAAGTCATCTCCCACTCCATTTCCAATTTTATATAGAAAGTTAGCCGAACATGGGATAATAAGAAACTTTGTTATATTAACTACTAAATTAACATGGGGAACTTTTAATCCTTGAAATTGGAATAGATCATCATAAACATGGTCACAAGTAGACATTAATGCAAGTGGACTAATAAATTTTTTAGCATTCTTAGTTAAAATAATATCAAGAGAACAATTTATTTTTTTTCTTATATAAGACAGATATATAGGTAAATTAATGGCACCTATCGTACCTGTTACTCCAATTAATATCTTTAAATCATTATCCATAGATTTCACCCTCCATATGTTTTCAATGTTTATTTAAAAATTGTAACTTTATAGTTATAATAAAAATAATTGTCTCAAATGTATAATATTATACTGGTTTATCCATAATATTTTTTGAAAAGGAGGTGTATCATTTTTAATGAATAACTCAGCTCTCGATATATCAGTACTCGGTAAGTATCTATCCGATAGATCACAAGAGTTTATTATTTTCCCTACAGAAAAATGCAACTTCAGATGCACATATTGCTATGAAGACTACACACTTGGACGTATGTCTAAAGATACTATTTCAGGAGTGAAAGCTTTATTTAAACGACGCGCCTCAGATCTAGATAATTTATACATATCTTGGTTTGGAGGAGAGCCTTTAATAGCGGATGATATTGTTCTTGATATATCTGCTTATGCTTCTCAACTGATACAGATGTATCCAGGATTAAAGTATCGATCTTCTATGACAACTAACGGATATTATTTAACACCTCCCACATTTTCTAAATTGACAGCAGTGGGGGTTTTAGACTACCAAATATCTCTTGATGGATCAAAGGAGACACATGATCGTACAAGAATTTTATCTGGAGGAAAAGAAACTTTTGATATCATTTGGGAAAACTTACTAAGTATTCGTGATAGTTCAGAGCCTGTTACAATCACACTTCGTGTGCATTTTGATAGCGAAACGATTACGCAAATTGATCAATTGATTGAAGATATTAAGCGGGAGTTTATACATGATATACGTTTTTCTGTTCTCTTCAAGACAATAGATCGTTTAGGAGGTCCAAATGATGACAAAATAAAGGTATTCTCCTTCGAAGAAAAAAAAATAGCGCTCAAAACACTAAAACATAAACTTTATGGTAAAGATTTTGTTGAGACTGAAGAGCCGTATGTCTGTTATGCTTCAAGACCTAACTCCTTAACGATTCGTGCAGATGGTAGTATAGGGAAATGTACTGTTGCTTTAAATGATTCACGTAATAATATAGGGAAGTTAAACCCAAATGGTACTCTCGAACTAAATGAACAAAAAATAGCATATTGGTTACGTGGTTTTTCAACTTTAGACCTTGCAACTTTAAGTTGTCCATTGTTGAATGACTAAAATTCATCAATGAACTATTTTTTTAAAACGTTTTATTTAAGTTTAGATAATATTAACAATTTAGGAGGTAAAATAATGGCTACTGAAAACAATCTAATTACAGCTGATGAAACAGGAAAAATTACTATTAATCATCCAGAGATCATAGATTTTATTAAAGGTGTTAGTATGAATTCAAACTTGGATAATGTTATGAATACTGAGGGACATGTTATTAAGCCTGAGGATTTAATATCAGCTGGTGTTATTAATAACAATTTTTGCTAAGAGGATAACAATAATTCTAGATTGCAGCTAACACTTATTATAGTGTTAGCTTTTCTTTATAATTGTCTAGTAATCCCTTCACAGCTCGTCATTTTCATCCTATACATAGATTGAAACTAAAAAATTTTGTGTTTTTTTATCAATTGTGTTTCCATCTTTTGGTGCATCAGGAAATAAATTAGGGGTCCCAATCATTAATAATTTTTGTTAACTTGATTAATTTTGTATTCATAAGAATATCACCTCACACTTAGTATTTCACTAAACTTGATCCATTCATAATCATCTTTTGACTCAAGCTTAATTTGCCTAAGCTGAGTATCGAATTTAGTTACTGTACCAGTTTTTAAGGTATTTTCTCCAAAAGCAGTAAACAATTCGATTGTGATTTCACTCTCATTTATCATAGATTCTGATAATTGCTCAGATATAATGTTGACTTCTTCTTCTGCTAACTCTGGTTTCGTTTTTCGGTTACGTTCTTTTTGATAAAGATTCATCATTTCTCTGTGTTCTGGTAGTATTATTCTACTTCCCTCCCACATCATATTAGATCCTGGTGTTAGTTTATTTTCTTTCATTTGATTCACCTCTAATGGAACATTTGTTCTTATTATATAAGAGGTAAGTTGTTTAATTCAAATATTTTTTTTTAGAAATTATTATTAGGTATGCTTTAATGAATTGTGAGCATAATATTAAAGTACGTATTTTATTTCTTGAGGAGGTTTATAAAATTTCTGATTATCAAATAGGAATAGATATTATTGACTTGAGGAATCGGATTGAGAAATTAGAAAGCTGTATTCCAATTGAAGATGGACCCGAAATAATAACTACTGTGGATCTTATGTCTCCCAAAATCGGCAAACATACAACAACAGGTTTTATAAACAAAGTAGAAAGTAAAATTCCGTACATTTACGGAGAAAATGATTATTGTACATGGGCATATGTATATGTAGGATCAGGCAATAATAGTGTTTTTTTTAAAGCAACATTAAATGTTGAAGGCGATGGTCCGATAGCAGGTTCTTTTACAGAATGGAATCCAAGTTTAGGTAGTCCTCATTTCGGAGACGTAAATTGTTACACTTACATGGAACAACGAAGACCTGGTCAAGTACGAATAGGAGGTAGACATGACTGGGATAAAAATTTACCATGTGCAGTTGGATATATAGCATATAAAAAATGAAGACTTAGATGTGCTTTCCCCACCAGCTACTAAGCCAGTGGGGATTAACTCATTTCCGCACTATATTCTTTGCACCACTCCATAATCCACTAGCAGCTAATCCCATTACAATACCAACTAGAATAGCTTGTTTTGGATCACTAGGAGCTACATAAACAATACCAGTAACTACACCTAAAACTAAGGATAATACTGGTTGATACTTAGCACTTAACCCTATTTGTTTTGCTAAATGAACTAAAGCGACTATAATCGGCACAATTGCAATATCATATACTTGAAAATCCATATTAATTTCCACCTTCCAGTGTTTTATTTGATAATCGATCTAACATAACGAAAAACAACCAAGGGATGTCATTCAAAACCTCTTGGGGCTTGTCCTCAACTTTCTTTTTCCAATCTTCTGAATCACTAACTAACCCTTTTTCATTCAAATTATCAAGCGCGATATGCGCCATTTTGATTTGCCATGATTTTAATTTCAATATGATTTCCTCCTTCGGTAAACAATCATAGTATTCTTTGACTACATCCTGTAATAACTGGTCATATGATTTACCCATTTTAGATAAAGCGTTTTGTGGGTCTGTTTTACGTTGTGGATCAAGTATGTGATGACCAATAATTGCTTTTGTAGGATCTAGTTCAAATTTGAAACATATATAAGCTAAAACCCACACATACCGTTTATAAGACTCCTCGTTGTTTATACTTCCTCTCAGATGAGAAAAACACAGTTCCACTCCTGCAGCTATATCATTTGCATCATCCCCAAAAATTTGATTGTCTAAGGGCTTCTCATACAGCACATGCCAAGCTTTTTCTGCTTCACCAGTTAGTAATGGAATACATTCATAAATCCCTGTATCATCTACAAATATATGTGCAGAAGCACTCATGACATTATTTGATCTTTCGTAATAAGCAATATTTTGTAATGCTGTAGATCCGTCATTACCTGTATCATGAGCAACGATAAACCCCACTTCTGGAATCTGAAAACCTGATCGTCTTTTTGTTCCTTTAGTGAGGTATTTTTTAGTGATTGGATATTTATTTTTAAAGGTCATTTATCCAAATCCCTCCTTAAAAAAATTTAATGCAATAGATATAATTCCAGTGATAAACCCACCGATTACTAAACGATTCCACCATCTTTTATTTTTTTGAATGTCTTCTATGTCTTTTTTAATATCATCAATTCTAAGGTGTGCTGATTTTGCTCTTTGATCTGCAGCTTTTGCAATATCATCTGATTCATTTAATTTAGCGACTAATTTCTCTGTATTAGAAGCAAGAGAAAGGATTGCTTTATTTATGTTCTCTTGGTTGGTTTCTACTACTGCAATTCTTTCTCTAATGTCAGCCAACATTTCATTGTTTTCCACTTCCCCACCCCCTAAAAAGGTATAAAAAATACGCCTACTGGCGTTGCGGTGATCCATCTGTATTTAAAGCTAGTGCGTTTAGTTCTTCCTCTACTTTCGTCTGTAAAATAGATGGAACCTGTTCAAATGTTCTACGTCCATAAATAATGAGAGCGACATAAATATCAACCATGTTTACACCCCCTCTCAAGCGTAATATGAGTAAGGCTAAATTAAGTAACATCGTTATCAGCATCCAGTTTGGTTTGTACTTCTTCCTTTAAATGTTCTGGTACTTGGTCAATGGTTCTACGCCCTTCTTTTACTAACTTGTAATAAATATCTCCCCACATAGGAACTAACCTCCTTGTAATATCAAGACTTGTTCATATACTGTTGCGAGTGCATCCATAGTGTTTAAAAGTTCATCTTGAGTCTGTAAATTTTGTTCGTATATATCTGCTGCGGCTTCCATAATCATGAGGTTATCTTCTTGTAAGGTTTCAATCTCTGAAGGTGGAACTTTTGGAGCATTAACAATATCATCGTGAGTAAATAAAGATGGTTGGTCCTCAAATTTGATTGTTTTAACCTGGTTAATATCTTCAAGAGCTGGTGTAAGCTGATCTGTCCAAGATTCATGTTCTTCTGTTATCTCTAGTGGCTCCTGGTCCTCATATGTTATATGTGGTTCGGTGATTTCTTGGTAAAACAGCAGTTCACCATTATCATCCGTTTTTTGTTCCTCAACTTCTTCAGTGGTGAATATATCAATCATTCTTCCAGTACCAACTAATCCCCAATACAAAGGGTTTCCATCTTCATCTACTTTTTGAACATCATTGTAAAGCTCATTTACTTCATCCCACACCTTTTCCATAATCGGTTCATCTGTGACTTCTGTTGTTTCGCCTCTAACCGTTTGCTCATACTGTTTTTGAACTCCGTTTTCATTAAGCACTGGTACACGATATGGCTTTTTAATCATTACTGGATCATCTGTTGTCTCAGTCGTTTCAATGGTTTTAGGGATCTGCTCAACAACCTCTAAAGGCTCCTGAGGAAGTAAATACAATAGATTCCCTTCTTCATCTGTTTTATGCTGCTGGATGATATCAGGAACTTGTTTGATTAAACCTTCTAAATGTACATCATTAATTACTATTTCAAGTGGCTGTGGC
>NZ_JAVAMP010000060.1 GCF_030730905.1 Chengkuizengella axinellae
GTTTAAAATAGTTGCTCAAAACCTATTGAATAATGAACCTATCAAACCTGTTCATTTGCAAATCGTTATAAATGAGGGAAGTCGGAATTTCGAAAGCAAATATTGTGGTGAGTTTAGACCTTGGTATTATGACCGATTTGATAAGTGGCATGAACTTGATCTTAGTGAAGAGATTTCAAAGTTTTGTAAAAAAGTAGAAAGAGAATTTGAGGACTGGACAGGAATAAATCCGGACTCACTGCATGATTATGTGGAAAACATGAAAGCAGAAAAACAGTTGAAAATAAGCTGAATAAGAAGGTGAGGGAATGGAAATGGACAAGTTACCTGACAAAATAATTAACTTGGATACAATCCGCGTTAATAGAAGTGCAGATAAAAAATGCAAATGTAGAAAAAAACATTTTGTAGTAGATACAAGAAATCGTTTAGTACATTGCCAATGCGGAGCTCAAGAAGATCCATTTGAAGCCTTATATTATTTAGCAGCAAACCGAGAACGACTACAAGAAGA
>NZ_JAVAMP010000061.1 GCF_030730905.1 Chengkuizengella axinellae
TTGTAATCGCGAGATTGCAATCTTTAATGGAGAGTTTGATCCTGGCTCAGGACGAACGCTGGCGGCGTGCCTAATACATGCAAGTCGAACGAAGAGATTAAAAAGCTTGCTTTTTATGATCTTAGTGGCGGACGGGTGAGTAACACGTAGGTAACCTGCCTGTAAGACTGGGATAACTAGTGGAAACATTAGCTAATACCAGATAAGGTCATTTCATCGCATGATGGAGTGAAGAAAGAGGGTTTCGGCTCTCACTTACAGATGGACCTGCGGCGCATTAGCTAGTTGGTGAGGTAAGGGCTCACCAAGGCGACGATGCGTAGCCGACCTGAGAGGGTGATCGGCCACACTGGGACTGAGACACGGCCCAGACTCCTACGGGAGGCAGCAGTAGGGAATCTTCCGCAATGGACGAAAGTCTGACGGAGCAACGCCGCGTGAGTGATGAAGGTTTTCGGATCGTAAAGCTCTGTTGCCAGGGAAGAGAAGGC
>NZ_JAVAMP010000062.1 GCF_030730905.1 Chengkuizengella axinellae
GATCAAAAAGTAGTAGAAGTTGAATTTGACAAGCCAGTATCTGGTGTAACAGCAGATCACTTCTATCATTCTTATTCTTCATGGGATGCGAAGTCTGTATGGGCTAACGCTGACTTAGATGAAGAAATTGATGGCGCAGTAACAAAAGTATATGTAGTATTCGCAGATGGTGATGAGTCTGAAGTGAAAGATCGTGCGTTACCTTCTGGTGATGTAGAGTTCACAATCAGAGACGAAAACTCTGATGGCGATGCGATTGAAGATAACTGGGGTAATGCGTTTAACGAAAAAACTTATGACCTAAAAATCACTGCAGATCGTGAACCACCAACAGTAACAGGAGTAGAAGTTGAATCTGGAACAGAAATCGAAGTTACATTTAGTGAAGCTATCGGTAACTTAACAGATGAAGATGCTTATACATTCTTAGATGCTGATGGAGATGAGCTTGATCTTGACAACATC
>NZ_JAVAMP010000063.1 GCF_030730905.1 Chengkuizengella axinellae
GTCATCACTATCTTTTTTCTCAACAATTGCAATTTCAGGTTTCACTTTATCAGCAATTGTTACTAGAGCATGATCAGCTACTACCTCAGTTGAGAATGCTGCTGGAGCTAAACCAAACTCATTGTAAGTATCTGGGTTTAGTGCAGCATCTTTGAATGCTACTACAAGACCACTATCAGCGATGTTTGTAGTTGCTAATTCAAATTCTAATACTAATCTTACTAATGTGCCATCACTGTTGTATTCTACTTCAATATTATCAATGATATCGTCGCCTTCTTCTGGTGTTTCTGTAAAGTTACCTTCTACAGTCCATCCAGAACGGGATACTTCTTCAAGTTCTTGATTAAATTGAACTTCAATAACGTTTCTGCTAACTACTGTGATTTCAC
>NZ_JAVAMP010000064.1 GCF_030730905.1 Chengkuizengella axinellae
TCCATCACTATCTTTTTTCTCAACAATTGCAACTTCAGGTTTCACTTTATCAACGATTTCAGTTGCATCTTCAGTTGAGAATGGTGCTGGAGCTAAACCAAACTCATTGTAAGTATCTGGGTTTAATGCAGCATCTTCGAATGCTACTACAAGACCGCTATCAGCGATGTTTGTTGTTGCTAATTCAAATTCTAATACTAATCTTACTAATGTTCCATCACTGTTGTATTCTACTTCAATATCATCAATGATATCGTCGCCTTCTTCTGGTGTTTCTGTAAAGTTACCTTCTACAGTCCATCCAGAACGGGATACTTCTTCAAGCTCTTGATTAAATTGAACTTCAATAACGTTTCTGCTAACTACTGTGATTTCAT
>NZ_JAVAMP010000065.1 GCF_030730905.1 Chengkuizengella axinellae
GTTGCTACTTCACTTATTTCTGCTTCTGCACTTCCATCTCCTGAATCTGTCACGGTAAACGTAAAGGTATCTGGGCCGTTATATCCTTCTGCTGGGGTGTAGATGACTTCCGAACCTTCTACTGTGATCGTTCCGTTCTGTACACTTGATTCATCTACGTTAAAGAATAACTCAGATGAATTGGTTTCATCATCACTTCCAGTAAGGATGATTTCTACGGATTCTCCTTCATTCGTTTCCACAGCTTGATTATCTGCTGCTGGCTTCGTGTTCACTGGATTGACTGTGATCGTTATCGTTGCTGCTTCACTCGTTTGGGCTTCTGCTGTTCCATCTCCTAAATCTGTTACGGTAAAC
>NZ_JAVAMP010000066.1 GCF_030730905.1 Chengkuizengella axinellae
TCTCCCAAATCTGTGACGGTAAACGTAAAGCTATCTTCTCCGTTATACCCATCTGCTGGAGTGTAGATCACTTTCGAGCCTTCTACTCTAATCGTTCCGTTCTGTACACTATCTTCATCTACATTAAAGATTAAATCAGATGAATTAGTTTCTTCATCACTTCCGGTTAAGATAACCTCTCCTGCTTCACCCTCATTTGTTTCTACAGCTTGATTAGCTGCTACTGGCTTTGTGTTCACTGGATTGACTGTGATCGTTACCGTTGCTGCCTCACTTGTTTTGGCTCCTGCTGTTCCATCCCCGGTGTCTGTGACGTTAAAGGTAAAACTATCTTCA
>NZ_JAVAMP010000067.1 GCF_030730905.1 Chengkuizengella axinellae
GTTCCAGCAGGAAATAAAGAGTCTGTAACATTAGTATTAGAAGATGATCAACAAGGTAACACAATTACTTTAGAGATCTCTGGTTTAGAAGATGACACTTTATACGAAAACAAAATGGAAGACTATTCAACTGAGATCGAAGTAGCAGATTCTACATTTGATGGTCTTAACCGAGTTGAGTATAGCTTTGATGCAGATGATGACTCTATCCTATATGTAGTTTACAGTGAAGAAGTAAATGATACTGCAATCGACATCGATAACTATCTTGTACGTGTAGAAGTTGACGATAATGAATATGATTATAAA
>NZ_JAVAMP010000068.1 GCF_030730905.1 Chengkuizengella axinellae
CTCGTAATCATAACCTTCACCATCAACTACACGTACAAGATAGTTATCGATGTCGATTGCTGTATCATTTACTTCTTCGCTATATACTACGTATAGGATAGAGTCATCAGAATCTGCATCAAAGCTATACTCAACTCGGTTAAGACCATCAAATGTAGAATCTGCAACTTCGATCTCAGTTGAATAATCTTCCATTTTGTTTTCGTATAAAGTGTCATCTTCTAAACCAGTAATCTCTAAAGTAATTGTGTTACCTTGTTGATCATCTTCTAATACTAATGTTACAGACTCTTTATTTCCTGCTGGAAT
>NZ_JAVAMP010000069.1 GCF_030730905.1 Chengkuizengella axinellae
CTCTAAAGTCATCTACACTCCAGCAGATGGATATAACGGTTCAGACACCTTTACCTTTACCGTGACAGATTTAGGAGATGGAAGTGCAGAAGCAAAAACAAGTGACACAGGGACGGTAACGATCACAGTCAATCCAGTGAACACGAAGCCAGCAGCAGATAACCAAGCTGTGATAACAAATGAGGGTGAATCCATAGAGATCATCCTTACTGGAAGTGATGATGAAACCAATTCATCTGAGTTATTCTTTAACGTAGATGAAGATAGTGTTCAAAACGGAACGATCACAGTAGAAGG
>NZ_JAVAMP010000007.1 GCF_030730905.1 Chengkuizengella axinellae
CCTTCTACTGTGATCGTTCCATTCTGTACACTATTTTCATCTACGTTAAAGACTAAATCGGATGAGTCGGTTTCATCGTCGTTTCCAGTAAGGATGATTTCTATTGATTCACCCTCATTTGTTATCACAGTTTGTTCATCTGCTACTGGCTTCGAATTCACTGGATTGATAGTAATGCTCACTGTAGCTGGATTTTCTGCATAGGCTGTGCCATCAGAGCCGTTCCATGTAAATTCTAATTCTCCATTCCAGTTCTCTGCTGACACAAACGTTAATAATTTCAAGTCATCTACTTCGATTTCATATCCGTCAGATCCATCCGCTATGATGACTTCATTGCCATCTAACATCAACGTCCCTTTCTCTGGTAAACTTATTAGTTTCACTCTAACTAAGCTATCTCCATTATCCACATCTTGGAACTCATCACTAAAATCTGTGGAAGTAAACGGAATCGTCTGACCTTCCGATCCAGTCTTCTCAATGTTGGACACAGTTGGCTCTGTATTTGATGGAATAGATACAATTTGTACTACTGTCTCATCAGTATCCCCGCTATCTAAAATAGCCGTTATAGTAGCAAATCCAATTTCATTGGAAGCAAGAATTGTAACTGCTTCACCATTCTCATCTGTTGTTATATTATTAGGAGCTACGTCTCCTAGATTAGTTCTAAAAGTAACATTTTCACCTTCTACTACATATGGATTTCCATCCTCATCTTTAGCTGTTACAGTAGCCGTAATTTCAAATTTGTTATCTCTCAACTTTGTTACATTTGTTATGTCAATTGTTGGAGCTTGTTCATACTCATTCTCATCAGTATCTATAGGATTATATTTATTATCAAAATACCAAGAAGTTATATAATGTGCTTCATATAATCCACCTGTAGCAGCAGTAAAACCAATAAATGCTTGATCTCCACCTATAATATCACTTAAAGTAACACCATCATTATGAATATCACCTTCAAAATTACCGCTCAGGTCAAAATTTTCGCCTAAATTTATACTCCCATCATCATCAAAAGAATATTGTGTTAAATTATCGAAGTTATAAGACACGACTGCACTATCAGGTCTACTATTACTTTCTGCTATTCTAACTTCTATCGTATTATTACTGTTCTCACCATAATCAATCCACACATGTACTACAGAACCGCCATTGAAATCGATAGAGTTTTCATCTACTACAGCAACGGATCTAATATGCCCTCCTACGTTGATTCCTATATGATTATTGCTTTCTAATTCACCAAGATCATTTGGACGTACCCACTGATCATTATTATGGGTATCAAATTCCACTGCTAAGCTTTTTAATATAGCATCATTTTCATCCGTGCCATCACCTAATCCTCTATTTATTTCCGCATAACCTATCCCCCCACCATCATTTAATTCTCCACTGGAAATCGGTTGTATTACAAATGCAAGTCCATCAGCACCGTTATTACTTGTGTCTTCGATTTTAAATGTAAAATAAGTACTAAAAGAATCCCCATTTTTTATAAATATTTTGTTTTCAATAAAAGCACTTCCAGCTTGTTGTGCTTGGTCTTCAGTAAGACGAAGTATAGGAGGAGAGTTAGGATCATTATCATCATCTACCGCCTCTGGAGTATATTTTTTACCAGTAAAATCAAAACGATCTGTTTCACTAAAATCTGCTTTAACTGATGTAATCACTTGTTTAGGTTTACTCTCAACTGGGTTTGCTAGCATTTTAGAGACTGGAAGTAAATTTTCCAAGATTTCTTTTTCTACGACATTAACATCAACAATATTCTCATTAGTGATTCCTTCAATTTTTATTGTTAATGCTTGATTTCTTTCATTGTTCAAAGTAATTTCAACAACTGCTGATCCTTCTGAAAAGGTTATTGCATCATTATAAATTTCCCCTTCTTTTCCCTCAGATAAATCATCACTTATTACTGTTATCCCGATTTCACCTTCTAATTGGATTCCATCTTCATCCATTGCCTCTGTGATTTCTATACTGAACTCTTCACCCACTGCTGGATTCTCATTTCCAGCTATTATAGAGACACCACTTAGATCTATTACTGAAGATATAACCGTTACATCAATACGTTTTTCCTCTGTCATCCCATCTACATTTACTGTTATAATGTGTGATTCTATCGTCGTTAATATTATTGGAATTGTCGCCGATCCTTCTACGAATTCAATTGGCTCACTATGTAAATTGCCTTCTATGTCACTAGTTACTATAATTAGTATAGGTCCATTTAATAATTCACCATCTTGATCTATTGCTTCATTAATATTTAATTCAAAAGGATCATTTTCAGTTATTATTTCTTCACTTGCTCTTACAAGCGCATTACTTTGATCTTCAACTTCTCCTTCCCCATCAATTTTTCCATCTAGTGGTTGCGAGTCAACTGCTTCTTCTTCAATAGTACTATCTTCATCCTCAATGATTGGGGTTTCAATAGTATCACTGTCCTCTGCAAATACAATACTTATATTTGGTAAAAAACTCATTAACAACATGGATAAAATTAGTACACAAGATACAAATTTATTTTTTTGACGATTACTAAATATCAATTTCATTTCTCCTTTATAAAATATTTATACGTATCCATTGTTTTTAAATCTATTGATCTATCAAATTATAAATGTAAACATATCATTGCTCAGCTTCCATAATTAGTTACACCAAGCCACTTTATTCCTTAAAAAAATATAATGATGAATAAACTTGTTTCAAAAATCATCTATCAATTGATGAGATATTCTAAAAAACTTTTTTAACAAATTCTACTTCTCCCCTTTAGAATTGATATTTCCTCATATTTTAAGTTTTAGAGCTATATAGTTGAAAAGACAGTCACAAATAGCCACATTATTTCTTAAAAATCATGTATTTTCTACTTTCTCTTATGAATCAACACATCCTTACTAAATTTATCTAAAGCTCAAAAAGACTCACCTCAGTACTTTCTCAGTTATTCAGCATTTAAAGTTACAATATGCCACTTTTTTACATAAAAAAAATATAATTACTTCTATTAATATTTTTATGATTCAACACATTTCTACATATCCTTTTAATTTCAAAATCACCCACCTATAATTGTCACCTTTAAAAACAGGACTAAGATACTATTGTTTTTCATTTGTATAAGTTATAAAATATTTACAAGCAAAAAGTCACATGAAGCCACTTTTATACACAAAAAAATATAAATATCATTTAATCATTTCATTATCTGATATTTATTTCTAAGTTTCTCAGCAATTGTGATTATTATAATTACTTGACTAGGCATTATACGATTTTGAATAAAATCTCATCGGATTCTCTAGAAGATATCTTCAAATTCATCATGTAAATATGGAGTCCCTTTTTAGCATCATTTTTCTGAATATCTTGAGAGTGCAGTGTTGTTTTCATTGAAACAATTACTTTTAGATTCGTATGTTGTAAAAATTTATCGAATCTTTTAATATCCTGTATATTTTTATACCATATGTTCTGCTGATATTCAATCCATTTGTATAAATATCCCAAATTATATTTTTTATAACTCCAAAAGTAAACAAAGGACTAGTTTACTATTTTTATCTCATATAACACTATAAAATTCAATATATAAGAAAATATTATATAATTA
Organism: Chengkuizengella axinellae; assembly: GCF_030730905.1. GTDB lineage: Bacteria > Bacillota > Bacilli > Paenibacillales > KCTC-33759 > Chengkuizengella > Chengkuizengella axinellae. The sequence goes on from NZ_JAVAMP010000007.1 coordinate 3,656, forward strand.
TGCTATTATAATTTATGTTAGGGGAAACGTGTAGGTTGGCTAGATTTAAAAGCAAAGAAAGAGGAGTGTTTCTCATGTACAGGATGACTGATGCCGGTGTCCACTAGATAGAAGTGGTATGATTCTAGTCAACTTTCATTGTATGTTTACTACATTAAAACATTTACAAATTCTTAAAGTGTAAAAAAGGGAGCAGATACTTGTGTTAGGAGATCGATTAGTTGCATTAAGAAAAAAATTAAATTTGACCCAAAAAGATGTTTCAGAGAAGTTGGATATATCAAGATCTACATATGCTCAATATGAAATTAATCGAAGAGTTCCTGAATTTGCTACATTAAATAGATTAGCAGATTTTTATGATGTATCCCTTGACTATTTAGTTGGAAGAACAAATCCACAACTCTCCGAGGATAAAACTACTGAAATCATTAATGAAGTCATTAAAGAATTTAACATTGAATTATCTAATGAAGAAGATGAAGAAAAATTCCGTGAAGTGATTAGGTTATTATGGGATTCAAAAAAAAGATAATCATTCCATTAAATTTAAGATAAATTCAAGTAATTTATTCCTATCTATATCATCCAATACTTGCATTGATGCAAGTATTTCTTCTAAATAGTGTATATTATTTTCTTCCACAGTACACTCCTCCTAAATAATAGTTCATTATCTATCACAGAATACCAAAATCCCCTCACAAAATTCTCACAAATGAACTTAATTTCGACAATATCTTCTGATTTTCTAAAAAAAAGAACATAAAGATAAGAATCCACCTATCCTTATCTACCTTTTTTGATCTTTATTATTTATTTTTGAATATATTTCCTTAACACTTGTTGAGCTTCTAATGGTGTTGAAACATCAAGTTCTTCATTCAATAATTTCTCGTATTGATTATAATGCTTTTGCAAACGATTAAAATCGTCGTAATAAGTAGCATATAGTTTTAAAAGTATCAAATTCATCTCTTCATGAAGAGGGTATATAATAAGGTATTTCATAAGTTTCTGTTCAGCTTGATGAATACTGCGTATTTTAATGTAATATGTAACTAAATTACGGGTTAGCCTTGTATAATGACCCAATAATTCTTCTCTAAAATTCAAACACCAAAAACTATCTTTCACCCCAAATAAAATTCCTTTATATAATGAAAAAATTCGCTCACTTTCCTTTACATTTTCTATTGTAACCTCCAGATATTTTTGAGCATAATTTCTCAACTCTTCAACGTCAAAAAATACCTCTTGGTCTTTTTTTAATAAATATCCATCATTTAATTTTTCTATAAGAATTAAAATGCCATTTTCTTTTAACGCTTTTTTTAATAGATATATCGTGTTATGCAAGTTATGTATAGCTCTACTTTCATCCATATCAGACCAGAACAAATCAACTAATTTCCATTTTGAAATGGTTTGATTAGAATTCATAAGAAAGTAAGCTAATAGTTCTTCTGTTTTTTTTGTAGGCCATTTTATAACTGAGCCCGAAGTTGTTCTAACTTCAAATGTTCCAAAACAATAAATGGACACACGTTCATTCTCATCTGCATTTTCAGGTTTTCCCATGAGTAGATTATGTGTTTTTATAAGTCGATTTGTAATGCGATTGATCGCTTCTGGTGTAATTGGTTTTAATAAATAATCAACAGCGTGAACTTTAAATGCATCCAGAGCATATTGCTGATAAGCAGTTGTAAAAACAATTTGGATATTTTCATTCACTTTTAACATTTTTTCAGCCAAGTCTAAACCATTCATTTTAGGCATCTCAATATCTAAGAAGACAACATCTGGTTTCTTAGATAGAAAGTGATCCAATGCCTCAGCCGGATTAGTGTAACCCCCTATAATCGATAGGTGTTTGTTTTCTTGAATAACTCTTTCCATTAGTCCTAATATCGGTAGTTCATCTTCAACAATCATTACTTTGAGCATAACCTTCATCCTTTATAGTTCTAGCCAATATAATTATTATATTTAAGTACTTAGTAAATAAGTGAGTTTTTAAACATTTTTCAGTATAATTATTATACCTAATTCCAATCATATAACCACACCTGAATTTTAATTTACTCCTTGTGGGACATATGAACTAATCAAGCAAGTTCTTCTATTTCCATCGTTTGTTTAGGTAAATCTATTGTTATGATAGTTCCTTTACCTAATATTGATTCCACTTTCAAATTTGAGCCTTTTATCCATAATAATCGTTTCTTAATATTAGACATCCCTACACCAGCATTTTTAATATCTCCATTTTTAAACTGCTTCAAAACATGATCAGCAATTCCTACTCCGTTATCTTCAATACAAATGCTAATATATTCCTGATGATCGTGTATCGTTAAAGTAACTAATCCTATCCCATCCTTCTCAAATAGTCCATGCCTTATCGCATTTTCTACAAAAGGTTGGATACACAAAGATGGAACAAATAACTTTTCAAGTCCCTTATCTACGTCTATATGAAAGTCTAATTGGTTAAATCGGGATTTTTGGATTTCAACATAAGCTTTTATTAACTTTATTTCTCTTTCAAGTGGGACTAACATTGTAGAGTGGTCTGTAGTAAAAACAATACGTAAATACTGACTTAACATGCTCAATAAGTTAGCTGCTTTTTTCCCATCTGTATAACAAAAAGCAATGATATTACTAATGGCATTGTATAAAAAATGAGGTTTAATTTGAGCCTGTAAAAAAGCCATTTCGTTTTGAAATGATTCTATCATGGAGGTTTTCATAGAAATAAGCGTTTGAATCCTGGCTAAAATCGTTTTTGCATCAAATGGCTTAGTAATGTAGTCGTTTGCCCCTGCTTTAAATCCTAATTCAATATCTTCGGGTAAATCTATAGCCGTTGCAAATAAAACAGGGAGTTCAATTAACGAATAGTTTTTTCTTATTTGTTGACACAACTCAATTCCTGTCATTTCTGGCATCATCACGTCTAAAATTACAAGATCAACTTGTTTAAACTTCTCCAATTTTTTTAATGCTTCTTTTGCAGATAAAGCTGTGATCACATTATACTCACGATTAGATAATAAATTCATTAATATTTGAATATTAGAAGGCTCATCATCCACGATCAGAATCGTATGTTTGTGTCCATTTACAACATCAAAATCATGATATGATGATGTTCCTTTTTCAAATTGTATTTTGGATTGCAAACGATGTTGATTAGTCACTTTTTGATCTGATAGTTCAGCCCTTGGCAACGAAAAACAAAGTCTCGTTCCTCTTCCCACTTCAGACCAATCCACCCTTATCTCTCCTTTCATTTTCTCTATTAATTGTCGACTAATATATAAACCTAATCCCATGCTCTGGTACTCATTTTGATTTGACAATGGATCCAATTGTTCGAAATAACCAAAGATCTCTTCTTGTTTTTCTTCAGGGATTCCTACTCCTGTATCTTCCACATAAAAATAGACCATTTCATTTACTAGTCTAGAAGAAACAGTGATTTCACCTATTTGAGTGTGTTTTATTGCATTATGAATGAGATTATATAAAACTTGTCGGATTCTATTTTCATCTCCAGCGACTAAAGTAGATTTATCAATTTCGTTGATGAATTGAACTTGTTTACCTTGAATTTCAAAAGCCAATACATCAAAAACCATTTGAGTGGATACTTTTAAATCAACGTTGGTTATATATAACTTAAACTCTCCATTTTTCAATCTTGCCACATCAATCAGATCATTCACTAAGTTAGATAACCTCATGGAAGTGTCATGAATTAATGAAAGATTTTCTCTTTGTTTTGCTGATATTCTAGAATCTGCTTCCTCCAATAAAAAAGCAGATATATTTAAAATCCCATGTAGAGGTGTTTTTAATTCATGTGAAGTTTTTGCTAAAAACTCATCCTTCATTTCATTGATGTTAAACAGCCGTTCAGATAAATCCTCAAGGTTATTGTAAGCATTTGTATAACGCAATGCTAATAACATATTCATGACTATAATATAATAAGCAATACCTGCTTTAACAATCCAGATAGTTTTATTAATATTTGCAGCACTGTTCACTGAAATGGAGTACATCACAGATTCACAAATTAATATAATAAGACTACCATTTGTACCAAATAACATTGCGATTAATAATAATAACTCCTTTTTTTCTAAATGAACATACTGTTTATTGATGTATAACCATATGAGTTTAATGAAGATAAACAAAGTAATTAAACATATATATAACCACAAAAAATATTCAATGTTTGTATACACAGAGAATGATGTAAAAATAGTAACAAAGAGGTAAATTACAATGGGCAGCAAGATGACCCTAAACACTCTATTCGTGAATAGTGTAGATTCCAATGAATAAACAAATAACAGAAGAAATACTATGCTTGCAAAAGATGAAATATCCTGTACTTTATAAATCACATCTGATGATATTGTAGGAATGAGCATCACTAAAATTTGTTCACTATCAGCCGATAGTCTTAGTAGAAGAGAAAAATAAAAAAGTGAACTAAAAAGATACGTTTGTTCCTTCGTTCTCTTACGATAAATACTAATATGATAAAAACCAAAAAATAATACAGAAACAATGAGAGATAAATCTGTACTGAATAAAAACAAATCTAGTTTATGAATATCCTGTTGCAGACCAAATTTGATATCACCGATCATCCCACCTTCATTTCGATCATATTTCGAAGTCTGTACTAAGAGAATGATTTCATTATGATCAGAATAAAAGTAGGTAACATAAGGTGTACTACCAGAAACATGATCCTCCCTCACCATTGCTGGTGTTCCACCCTGACCTTTTATCTGTCCATTAATAAATAACTTATGAGCCATACGAATACTGGTGATTTTTAATCCTAATATTTCATCCTTTAGTTCACCACTGACCTTTATCGTTAACTTATAAGTAGATGCCCCATTTTGGTTTATTCCACTAAACTGCTTCTCATTATTGCGATTTGGAACCATCAAATAATTTGTTAAAAATAGAGAAGAATGAATAAAATCCTTTGGTTCCAATAAATACCCATCATAAAATTCCCATTCTCCGTTAAGTGAGACAATACCCTCTTTTTGAAAATCCCATTCTGATAAGTCCAACACTCCTTTATGAGCAATCGGATCAGAAGAACTAGGTTGGGTTAAGACATACACATAGATGGAAAAAAAGACACAACTAATAGTAATGATCAGTAATCCTATTATTTTCAAGTATTTTTTATATAGATTTGATTTCATTCATTTATACATTTCCTTTTAGCATAGGTTTTATAGCATTTTTCAATATATCAAAAGATCCTCACAAAATTCTCACAAATTTCGACAATGACTATGAAAAGGAAGTTATAATTTCTTATACACATCAAAAAGCCATTCAAAAAAAATCTTTGAATGGCACATACTTATTTTCCATCTATTTTTCTTCTATTTCTTAAATACATGTATAAAATAAAAACAATAACGATAAGTGAAAATATAAAGATATAAATTTCATAAGGTATACGGTTATTCATCTTCTCTTCTGTATCTTTTAAATTATTTTCTGTTTCATGTAATGTACTATCATTATTAAAGTAAATTGTTGAAATATTACCATTTGCACTCAGTGCAAGCATTTGACCATCACTAAGGTTATTCTGCAAATGCATTAATAATACTTCATCAACAACTTTATCAGCTTCTATCTCTTTTCCTTGGAAAATGATCATTGAACGTTCCTTATTCCATACTGATGGCTGTATCCATGAAACAAAATTTGTTGCTTCATTAATGATATTAAATTGATTCAGTTTCCACATTGAACTTTCATATTGTACAAGGAAATCCTGAACCCTATCCTTAAATAACCCGTATCGATTTATTTCGCCTAACATTATAATATGATAATTTTCTAATTCCTCTTGCTGTTCTTCTGATAATGGTTCCTTTAGAATTAAAGGTATGTTATTTAGTTGTATGAGTGTATTCTGCGTTGTTTTATAGAACATATTCGTCACAGCTGCTAATTGTGTAAGAAAATGACCATCTATATTCTCTGGTACAATAACTGCTGTTTTCTTAAAGCCAAACTCATTCATAAAAGGACCGGGAAAGAAATGGAAAGAGTTTGATGCATTCATATTAAACTCACCATCAAAATAACTACTATTTTCAATCATAATCCATCGACCTGTTTTATTGTCATTGTTACATGCATTATCAACGTCTCTAATATTTGATTCAAAGGATACTTCTACAGTTCTGGTGTTTTGCTCCTGCAGATTAAATTCGATTAATGGGATTTTGATTTCCAGTTCATCCTTATTTTCCTCTTTAATTACATTTGTTAAGGCAAACGTTTTTGGAATTCCATTTAAATAAATGGTGAACCCATTTAACCACTCTTGTTTAAGATCATCTTCATCCAAATGCTCCAATAACATTTGAGAAAATTTCACTTTTAATAATAGAAAACTCTCCTCATCTCTAAGCATCCAGGTTGGTAGGTTAAAAAATAATGAGTTACTATTCTGTTTTATTTCGTCTACAATGATAGATGGATAACCATAATCTTCAAAACTATATTTTTGCTCCTCTTTTTTGTTGCTTTTATTCAACATAGGGGTTTGGATAACTAATTCATTTCCTGTTAATTGATTAACAGCCATATCATCGGTTAAAATATGCATATTTTCTGCTATCACATGATCATTTTTTGCTAATACAAATAATAATTCTTTCTTTTCCTTTTCCTGTGCTTTATTTATTGTGAACATTTTAAGGATAAACTCATTATTATTCACATCTTCATAAGGGAGAAGACCTTTCATTTCAGTTGACCAGCTATCAATGGAACCTATTGCAACTACATGTTTGATTTCCTCTTTACTTTTCCACCATTCACTCTCAGTCATGATAGTAATATGCTGCTCACCACTGCCCTTTAGCGATAAATAAGAATTTATTTGAACCGCTGCTGATAGTATGGAGGCAGATGGGTTATCAGGTAAAAGGATCACGGAGTAATCCTCACTATATATCCCCTCCTCCGCGAATGGAAAAGGATATTCACTTAAACCTTGTTCAATCATCACACTTGATTTTGTATCTATAAAAATGAAGGAAGAAGGTAATAATTTCACCCAATTTGCAGGACTATTTTGATCAGTACAGATATTGTCAGATATGACACTATACTTATTCAGTGTAATCTTATGATAACCAGGTGTTAGATTCTCTTCTTGTAAAGGAATTCTCAACTTTCCACCATCACTTGTTTCCTCTGTTAGAAAAACACTCTCTTGCGGTTCATCATCAATATAAACCGTTAAGGTAGATAGAGTAGGAATAAGTAGGCTTGAATGTGTGTAATGTATTTCAATGTAGTTATTTGTCCCTTTTTCATTCATTGGTACAAAATAAAACATCTCCATCTCTTCCTCAACCCTATCTAGTTGAGAAGCTCTAGTTATTAATTGATTTATATATCCTGTAGATTGTAGAGATGAATTTGAATGTATAGTGCCTACCTTCTCTCCAACTGGTTGAATCTGTACTTTATCCAATGTGTTACCAAATACAACTATATCCTTATCCAAAACACCACTAATCTCAATGATTAAAAAAATACTTATGAATATGACTATATTTCTTTTAAACACAAATCCACCTCACATGGTCTAAGTAATACTTATACTTTAACTCCATTTATTTTTCTCTTTTCCAACAAACCTTTCTGTTTTATACCATTTCACTTCTTGTCCAAATATGATGCGTTTTATTTCTAAATACAAAGAACATACAACTAACAAAATCCATAACTGAGAGTATGTAAAATACATAAATGAAACAATAAACAAATTTTTATAATTAAATTCTGTCTTTTCAATACTTAATGTAATCATTACCTCAGTAATATAGAGAAAGTATGCTAGTATCCATAAAACTAAAGAGACTACTCCAATGTTTAATTGTAAATCTAGGAACAAATTCAATACAAATAATAGATTGGATACAATCACACCTAAAAAAAACAAAAAATATGTGAAAAAGAAATAAATTAAATCAAATAAAATAACCCTTTTTTTCAAAGAAAATATTTTAATCAAAAATTTAATTACAACATATTGATTTCCCCGTGCCCATCTTGTTCGTTGCTTCCACCATACTTTCCACGTCTCAGGCTCTTGTTCCCAAGTAATTGCAGCAGGGAAAAAACGAATATAGTATCCAAGATTATAAACACGTATTGTCAATTCAGTATCTTCAGAGAGTGCCTTTACATCCCATCCGCCCAACACTTCTAATAAGTCTCTTCGAATTGCAAAATTAGTCCCAGGGATAGTGGTCATTTTAAACCAGTTAAAACGCCCAGCTTGTGCCATCCATTGGAAACATATCGTTTCAATATTAATAAACCTTGTCAGCAAATTTCTTTTTGCATTTATAACTCGAAACTTTCCTACAATTGCACCTGCTTTAGGGTCATTTTTCAGAGCTAGCACTAAGGAGTACACTGCATTGCGCTCAGGTGTATTATCAGCATCGTATACAACGATGACTTCGCCTGTGGATTGTTGAAGCCCTTCATTCAGTGCACTGGATTTTCCTTTTCCTGCATTTGGTGGTTTGGTATTAACCACCTTTACATGTGGGTGTTTTTTAGAGATATTTGTTACGATCATCCCCGTATCATCTGAAGAATTATCATTTATCACTATAACTTCCAATCTATCATTAGGGTAATTCAATCGAACCATCGATAATACAGTTCTTTCAATAACTAGCGCCTCGTTATGAGCAGGAATCAATATGCTTACACGTGGTAATTGATCTCCAATGTTTTTCTCCCAGTCCTCTATAGGTCTTCGAAATCGAAGGTAGTGTAGATATCCACCTTGCATTAAAAACATATGGTATAACAGCATGATCCAAATCATAGCCAACGAAAAATAATAAAGGATGTTAATCATTAACTCGTCTCTCCATAAACAATTGTTTTCTTAGATTCATACGGAGGGTCAAAACATAAACAATAAACAGAAAAACAGCTACAGAAACAATAAATGCGATGCTCCATAATATCATCTCTAACTTACTTGAATTTGTTAATATTCTTCCTATTGCATTACCTTTACTATTTTCATTTTCCTCCACTCTTTCTATAATTTGCTGTCTTTTTTCCGTAAGAGACTCAACATTTATATTAAGCTGATTTATATTTTTTACATTAATCCAACTTACATCTGAGATAGACTCTACCTCATCTATCATCTCTATTAACCCATTCACTCCTAAATAAGGATGATAAAACATTCCAAAAACACTTCCTTTTATAAGACGATAGTCATCTATTTTTTTACGAAACTCCTGTAAGGGAGCTTGGGAAGACATATCATAGTACCCAACAGTTTCAGGAAGAAGCATCATACCTGACAGAGCTTGTGGCGTAGATATATATGGTGTATTCCCTATTGTTTTCCAATCACTATCACTTAGTTGGATTTGACCGACTATAATTTCAAAATATTCTGAAATAATTTGATAGCCTTGTTGACTCATTGTATAGTGAGGAGCCTCAAAACCTACGGGAGTTAAATCTAGTTCACTTAACTCTTCAATCCCCTTCTCTACTCTATTTATAATATATTCTCTTTCAAATCCCTCAATTTGTATTATATATTTTTCATATTCTTGTTTAGAAATAAATTGATGATGTTCCAACCTTTTTTCATTTTGATCCGAAGGAGCAATGATCGGAGAATTATTTAGAACATCCCAAAACTCAAAACCTTCTCCTGTTTCTGAATCACGATATTGATGAGTATATCCATGTAATAGGATACTTCCACCATGATCTTGTAAATAATGTAGTGTATCTACCAACTCTGGTTGATCCTTCAAATACTGATATTCTCCTGTCTCAGGATTTATATATACTGGAATTAAGGCAATCATAAATGGGATTTCACGATCAATTAGCTCTTGTCCAACTTCTAATAATAATTTCGGATCAGAAAACGGATGTACATCCTCTAAACGTATATAAGCTAAATGTTGTCGGGGAAGCTCCTGTTTCATAAATGAATGTAGTATTTCACTTTGTAATATTGAAAGGGGGTCAAGAGCATGATAGGCAGCAAAGTAATAGTCCTCATTCTGTGATACAACTAATGGCACGCATTCCTTCCCTCTAAAACCACAATACAAAATATCACCAGATGTCCATTCTATATGACGAATTTGTTCATTGCTTGCAAATAAATTTGGTTCTGCATCCTCACTCTTTGAAACTCCTATAATGACAGTTTCATTGTCCGCTTTAATAAATGAAAAACGATGATTGATTTGCTCTACATTATGGCCAATGACCATCATGCTCCCTGTAAATTTTTCAAAAATAGAAATTGTTCTTTCAGATAATTTCTTCCTAACTTCACCTATATAAATAAGGTGTGTAACTCCTTCCAAATCATCTGAATCTAATAGATTCTCATTAATAAACCTACTCTTATTTGTAATTCCTCCTAAGAGAAGGTCAAACATTCTTAATTTTTCGTTCATTTCATTTCCTAGGGAAGAATAAACAACAAGTACATTTAAGTTATTTCTTTCTTCTTCAGCATTTACATAAATAGGGAGAAACATCATCATAAGAAACAAGTATGGAACAAATAAAATTGATTTATACCGTTTATTATTGAACATAATATTCAAGATCCGTTGAGGCATTTTGATACAACTCCATGTAATCAGATTGCTCCATTTGATATCCAGAAACACCAAATGATTTTGTTAAAGTAATTTCAATGGAACGATTCACCAAAAGATACGTTGATAATATACGCTCCATCTTTGCCACAATGATTTCTTTACTTTCAATTGAAGCATTTACAAGTATGATCGCAAAAGTAGATGAATCTATTCGATATTTCCCATCACTTAATCGAAACTCTTTTAACATTTGGTCAGCTATATACCGTAATAAATGCTCTGCTTCACTTGCCCCATACAATTTTATAAACTGTTCCATATGTTGAATACGTATCAACATCAATGTAAAAGGAAGATTTGTCCTGTCAGATCGTTTAAACTCTTCCTCCAAATCCATAAAGAAACGTTTTCGATTATCAAACCCAGTAGTTTCATCTATACTTACAAGTCCATCAAATTTTTCAAACATTTCCTTATTCACCCTTAAAACTGAATTCACCCAATCTCTTTGAATGCCTGTAAGAACCGCCATAAGTAAAAGGAAAAACATCATGTAAATAATTTCATTTGTTTCCCACAAGAGCCTATTTGCATATATTTGATTCCATAACATTAACGTCCCAAACAAAAACAAAAACAGTAAACTGAAACCAAGGCCTGCACTTAATCCATTCATTAATCCAACAATGGATACTGTAATAATACAGGCTATAAATAAATAACTTTCCCATCCTCCTTCCTTAAACGAATAAGAACTGATTCCAAATAATAAGATGAAGATAAAAAATATAATTTGATATACAACAATCATATATTTCCTACTGTAATACTCCCTCATTTATTAACCTACTTTCTGCGAACAAAGGTAACAGGTTGTCAAATACGTGTGTATCTTTAATTTCATAATTCACATACCCTCCATAATAAGGATTTGATGGGTTATGTATACGGGAACGAATCATATGAAAATAGATATCCAATGCAAACTCAACTTCTCCAAGTTCAATTGCAGTCAATATCACTAATGCATACACAGCTGGAGATTCATATGCAACAATTGGCTTTTTTGTAGTTGAGTTATACCTTCCAAACAGTATTCCATTCTGCTCATACTCTTCTTTGATGAAGTTCCATAGTTCCACATTTTTATTACCTGTTGGCAAAACATGATACATGATATAAAGCTGATCAATTAGATTTATTTCTTTATGGTAAACATATTTTTTTTCCTTAATATTATATTGAAAAGGATAGAATCCATTTGTTGTAGGGAGGGATTGATACATCTTCAACAAATTTTTATACTTCTCTTCGTCTAGGTATCCATGCTCATATATCTGAATAAAAGCATACATGTCTAGATACGATATGGTAGAAATACCTCCAGTCATTTTCATATCCCAGTCATAATAATCTGCCCAGTACCCATCAATAAAGTGATATTCCACTATATTTTTAGACAATAAATCTGCTAGGGAAACATATCCTTCTTCATTCCAAATTTCACCGGCATTGTAAAGTGCTTTTATTATTCTAAGATCGTCAATAAGTGCGTTTGTAGAGACATTTCTTGTATGATCATTACTTACTTTCCATTTCAAAAGATTTTCTTTTACTAGGAAGTATTTTTTCAACACTTTTACATATTCTGAAAATAAAACTTGATCATTTTTTTCCACAGCATAAAGCATCCAAAGACCGATAGATTCTGAAAGAGATTCATCTCCATTTGCAACATCGTTGGAAGAAATATTGCTTTGTTTTATGTTTGTTTTCATTGTTCCATTCTCATTGATTAGAAATTTGTTGATAAATATTTCTGTTGGGAACAAAGGGTCTGTTTGAGTTCTGTTTAAATAAACTTGATTGACTGTAGCTTGAGTGGAATTCATATTTTTTTCGATGATATACGCAATAAAAAAAACAATTAGTATAATTAACACATAAAGATTTAGTTTTATATTTCTCACTTTATCTTCCTTTAAAAACATATTTTTCATTCTTTGAACTAACTCATGATCAACTTTAACAAAATACTCTCACAAAATTCTCACAACATAATATATATTCACAATTTCCCACACCAACCTTTTGTATATAGTCGATCATTGGTCAGCGCATTCTTGAAAAAACACTTAACAACAAAAAAACCACAACCAACTTTGATCTATATACAAAGTGGTAAGTGATCTTTTTTTACGTTTAGAGTTCTCGCGCTGAAAATTAGATGATCTTATCAGATGAAATGATGCTGTTATCTTATTTAGGTAAATCTAAAGTTATTCTGCTCCCTTCATTTAAGGCTGATTCTACTTCTATGTTAGCGCCCTTAATGGAATCTAGCCTCTTTTTAATGTTTGACATTCCTATACCTGAGTTCTTCAAATTTCCATTTTCAAACTGCTGTAATATTTCAGGGGATATGCCTATTCCATTATCTTCTATCACTACACGAATATACTCTAGGTCACTATAAATGGACAGTGTAACTTGTCCTATTCCATCTTTCTGAAAAAGTCCGTGTCGAATGGCATTTTCAACAAACGGTTGAATACATAATGATGGAATATGTTCATTTTCAAGACCTTCATCAACGTGATATTTGAACTCAAATCGATCAAACCTAGCTTTTTCTATTTCCACATAAGCTTTAATTAAACTCATTTCTCTTTCAAGTGGAACAACCATGGTTTTATGGTCCGTATTAAATATAATGCGTAAATACTGACTTAACATGTTCAATAAGTGTGCTGCTTTTTGCCCATCAGTGTAACAAAAAGCAATAATATTACTAATTGCATTGTATAAAAAGTGGGGTTTAATCTGAGCTTGTAAAAACGCCATCTCATTTTGAAAAGCTTCTTCCACAGATGTTTTCATAGAAAGCAGGGTCTGAATTCTTGCTATGATCGTCTTTGAGTCAAAAGGTTTAGTAATGTAATCATTCGCTCCTGCTTTAAACCCAAGTTCAATATCTTCAGGTAAATCTTTTACGGTTGCAAATAATATAGGTAATTCAAGTAAAGAATGAGTTTCTCTAATTTTTTGACACAACTCAATGCCAGACATTTCTGGCATCATCACATCTAATATGGCTAAATCAATTTGTTCAAATTGCTCTAATTTCCTCAATGCTTCTTTTCCAGAAAAAGCAGTGATTACATTAAATTCATATTTGGACAGTAAATTTAGTAAAAGATGTATATTTGATGGTTCATCGTCTACGACTAAAATGGTCTTCTCATACTGTCCCACTATGTCCAAATTATGCTGTGATGAGATGACTTTATTCTGTTGGATATTAACTTCTTTCAGTAACTCAATTTCCTCTATTTTTTTCGAACAATCTGCTTTTGGCAACGAGAAACCGATTCTAGTCCCTTTACCAACCTCTGACCAATCTACCCATATTTCACCATTCATTTTTTGAATGAGTTGTCTACTAATATATAAACCTAATCCCATACTTTGATACCCATTAAGTGGTGATGATTGATCTAGTTGTTCGAAGTAACCAAATATCTCCTCTTGTTTCTCTTCTGGAACTCCTATTCCTGTGTCCTCAACATAAAAGTAGATTTTATCATCACTTAATTTAGAAGAAATCGTAATATTACCAGCTTGTGTGTGTTTTATTGCATTATGAATTAAGTTGTATAATACTTGCCTAATCCGATTTTCATCTGCGATCACTACAGCCGGTTCATTCATTTCATTAATGAACTGAATTTGTTTCCCTTGAATTTCAAAGTTCAATACGTCAAAAACGATTTGTGTAGATACTTTTAAATCAACCTTAGTCAGTTGAAGTCTAAATTCTCCATTCTTCAATCTAGTCACATCAATAAGATCATTAACTAAGTTGGATAATTTTATAGATGTGTCATGTATCAGTGAAAGGTTTTCTTTCTGTTTAGGAGTTATCTCCTCATCTTTTTCATCAAGCAAAAATGAAGATATATTGATAATACCATGCAAAGGAGTTTTAAGTTCATGTGATGTTTTAGCTAAAAATTCATCTTTCACTTTATCAACGATTAACAGCTCTTGAGATAACTGTTCATTTTTCTTGAATGCATTGGAAAACCTCAAAGACATGAGTAAGGAAAACATTAACAAGAAAGCAAATGGCTCTATAGGAACTAAAGATAACAAAACATCTTCATAAGCAATGTCATATATTGCCATAGTATACTTGACCACATACCCACTCATGGCAATAGCTCCAAAAATCATATAAAAGCTGCCTTCCATTTTTTTTGAGGCTGCTGAAATCAATACATACGTAACATAAATGTGTGCAAAAACTATAAAAATAGCAATAGGTATATGCATCCACAGTGGTACATAATTGGGAAACACAATATAATATAGGACCATGATCGAACCTACTACTACTGCTGTCCAAACAATCCTCTTTGAAGCCACATCTTTAAATGCAGTATAGAGATATAAAAACAAGGAAATACAACCAATTACACCTGTATTAAGCTGTAATCTTAGAAAAGTATTATATGACGTTTCTGGAAAGAACATATACCATACTTTTTCACCATGAACAGCAGTAAATAATCCAACTAATAAACAATAGATGGAGAAAAAAAGCAAGAACAAATCCTTTTTCCTTTGCGAGTACATTCCTAGAAAATAAAGACCCATAATAACAAAAACAGAGGTTTGTACCCAATCATGCATCATGAGTTTATCTCTCAAATACGAAATGTGCTCTTGTTCCCCAAAATGAATAGAGTTGATAATTCCTCCACCCACTAAATAATCATAATTCGCAACTGGAATGATGATCTCATTGATCCCTTTCTCTAATGTAAAATAAACAACATAAGGTCTATTTGTAGGTGTATAGACCTCTTCTTCACCTGGATCACCACTGGATGAAACCTCTTCTCCATTAACAAAAATCCGATTAGACATATGAATTGACGACGATTTAATCCCAAAAACTTGATCCTCATCATCAATTATAATTTTTAACCTATAGGTCGCTTTTCCATATGGACTCATGGATTTACCATCGACTTCATAAGTTGTCCAATTCGCTGGAACTTGAACATAAAGAAAAGAAGCTTGTTGATTCTTAGCATTCTTAAAATCATCAGGAGTTAATAATTGGTTTGGAATAAACTCCCACTCACCATCTAGAGGAATACTTCTTTCATCAATGTGATTCCAATTTGATAAATCCAGTTCCCCATTCTTCGCTATGGGTAAATCTTGTTGAGTAAACTGATTTGAAACAAAATGAATACTTCCAAATATGATGATGTGTGCTAATATGATAATCCCAGATATGATTAGAATTTTTTTCATGATAAACCCCTTAATATATATTATCTAGAATTTATGTATCGATGTATTTCAATTAATACAGTATATCAGATCTTATTATTTCTTATGGTGGAAAAAGTGGAATAGATTATATGCTCAACAGTGTTATTAAACATCATATATTTCCGATCCACAAAAAAATTCAATATGAAATATCATTCACATTGAATCGCTTTTTAATCAACATATAACATTTTTAAAGACTGCATATTCATTCATAAATGAGACAAACTAATAAAATAGTACTATTCCGTTTTTTGAATGTAGGGACTGTGTCTTAGATTGAGTGTTTGCCTGATTGAAAATTCTACTTTCTTTATCCCAATTAGACTTTATATCTTGTTTAATTGCTGCTTGGTTTGTTGTTGTATCAGATGAATTGAATATTACAATTGAAACACCACTGCAAGTTGAAAAGATGAATTGATCTCCACTATCGTCGTTAGTTACAACAATCCCTTCTCCTACAGCAGTTACTTGCACTGGACCCAAAGTACTTATTGTTACGATATCGCCAACTTTAAACTTGTTCGTTATCGGATCTTCTATACATGCACACTCCCCTTTTACACTTTTTTGAATTGGTTTTACTAAATCTGATTGGGGTTTAGGATTATCAGGTTGGAAGGCCAAAATTTGAGAGACAGGTGCACATGAAGGGAGTCCATTTGAAGAATTAATTCCAGATACAATAAAATCTTCTACAGATATTCCTATTAATGTTAAATTTGTTATACCATAGAAAAACGTTATGTTTTCACCCTCAAATTGTTTAATCGCACATTGTAGTGGACATAAACAGCAGTCGCATACATTTTCCTGGAAATAGCCCATTTGAATCACTTCCTTTTTTTGTTTTAAATTCATTTCTTTGTTTATTTTTAAATAGATCCTTTTATAACATGTCAACAAATAGAATATTATTACATGTTGAATAGATGCGTTGAGTTCCATCAAAATTGGTTACTACGATCCCTTCCCCTACAGCATTTACTTGTAACGGACCTATAGTATTTATATTTACAATATCCCCAACTTGAAACTTATTTGTAATCGGATCTTCAACACATGCACATTCCCCTTTTACACTTTTTCGAATCGGTTTTACTAAATCTGCTGGGGTTTTAGGGTTTGTAGGTTCAAAAAAATCAATTTGAGAGATGGCTACACAAACAGGATTTCCATTCCCACTAATTCCAGATACAACAAAATTTTCTACAGATGATATAGTTAAAATCTGTCCTTCACCAGGTAATCTAAAAAAAATGGTTACCTCTTCATCTTCAAATTGTTTTAAAGCACAATGCATCGGACATAAACAACAAGCACATATATTCTTCTGGAAAACACCCATTTAAATCACTCCTTTTTTAGTTTAGTTTGTGAATAAACTTTTAACTTTGTGTATTTATTGCTTGATTTGTTGTTGTCGGAGGTAAAAATTCTACAGAGAAAACAACATTACATATTGAGATAATGGTATGAATTGGAGAATCAAGCAAATTAACTACAACAATCCCTTCTCCTACAGCATTTACTTGTAATGGAGGTGAACCATTTATTGATACAATATCCCCAACATTAAACTTGTTCGTCATTGGATCTTCAATACATCCACACTTCCCTTTTACACTTTTTTGAATCGGTTTAACTAAACCTGCTGGTGGTTTCGTGATCATAGATGCAAAAGAAAAAATTTCTGAAACGGGCACACAAGCTCTATCTCCATTCATTGTTCCAAATACAATAAAATCTTCTACAGAAGATAGGTTTAACTCTATATTGGGGTCAAGTAAGGTTGAGATAAAAACCACTTCCCCTTCAAATTGTTTTAAAGCAAATTGCATCGGACAATAACAACAATCACATATACTTTCTTGGAAAAAGCCCATTGCATCACTTCCTTTCCTAGTTTTTTATATTCATTCCATATTGTATGTTTCTACGCTTCAAATGGTTTGGACGATTGTACCACTTGTATCTATCTTAATTTCTACAAAAATAAAAACCAGAAATGAACTCATTAAGCAATGTTTAAATATGCTTTGGGAGTTAGTTCATCTCTGGTTTCCATCTTTATATCAAAATCATAATTTACTTATATAATGGTTGTTTCATCATAACGTAGTAATCAATTTCATTTCTGCGGCTCTATCAGCTCTAATATAAAGTTTATCAATGCATTGGTGTCCGTGTTTTTAAAGGCATCTATTGATGTTAAAATTTCTTTTGCTTCTTCAATGTTTCTATCCATCATTCAAATTCCCCCTAAGAAAAAATACAAAACCCACTAAAACAGTGGTTAAACAAAAGACTAAAATATTATATCAATACGCTCTTAAAAAACACTTAACAAACACCTCTAATTATGAGAAATAATACAATAACAAAAAATCCCTTAACTACTTGAACATGATATCAAAATAGTCAAAGGATTATGATTGTAAATCATTTTTTTTGTAAAGTTAGAGATTAATGTTTAATTGATTTAATATTTGTTTAGTTAATTCAGAAGGACTGATCTCTAGCTCATCTAACTTTTTAACTAATTTTTTATAAACACTTAATACTTTATCATGATTCCCCATTTTTAAGTAACAAGTCATTAATAAACGATACCCTTCTTCATTATAACTGTTTAAGTGAATTAGCTCGTTCAAAACCTCAGCAGCTTGTTGGTATTGCTCATTTTTTTTATACATTTTTGCAAGAGCCAGTCTTAACTCTAAACTCTTTTTATTTAAGCTTTCTCTTTCTTTTTCAGCCCAAAAATAATCATTGCCATCTAAAAGTATTTTATCGTTACTTATCGTTAATAACTTTTCAATTTCTTGAGTTGTTTCTGTTGAAGCATCTACTAAATCAATAGCTTTCACAAAATCTAAATAGTCTGATTGCAGGTAGTTTGCATTTATATAATATTTTTGTTCTTTAAACAAAATAATATCGGTAATTCCAAATTGCTTAAGGTTCTTACGAATATAACTAATGCATGTATGAAGGTAAACCTTTGCTTTAGTAAAATGTTCATCCCCCCACAATGCTTCAATAATGACATCCCTATGGACCCCATGCTGTGCATGTAAAGTCAAAAAAGCAAATAACTCCTTCTCCTTCGCCGTACGCCATTTATATTTTCCATATCCTTCGATAAACACCTCAAACTCCCCAAATGTCTGAACATGTATTTTAGGAGTTACTACTTCCTCAAGTCTTGAAGCCGCTGTTTTTTCAATGGCACACTTATTTGTGTCTACCACCTTTTTCTTCATTCTTTCCACTGTCTTTTGCAGTCTACCTTTTTCAAGTGGTTTTAAAATATAATCCATTGCTCCATATTCAAACGCTGAAATGGCATATTGATCATATGCAGTAGCAAATACAATTTCAATATTCGTCTGTTCATTATGGAGAAGCTCAGCAAACTCAATCCCATTCATTAGCGGCATTTCTATGTCTAAAAAAATGACATGAGGTTGATTTTGCTTTATCATCTCCAATGCTTGGGCAGGATTAGTCATTTTACCAACGACTTCGACCCCGCTTATATCATTCAGAAACAATTCTAATAAGCTTAATGCATGTTCCTCATCATCGATTAAAAAAGCTTTAATCATTACCCCTCACCTCATTCGCTTTTACATTTGGTATAGTAATGGCAACTTTTGTACCTTGATTAGGTTCACTTTCAATCTGCAACTCTGTTCCAAACAGCATCTTTATTCGTTGATGAATATTTTGAATACCCACATGCGAACCTACTGTTTCTAAGTTTAATAGATGTTTTATCTTTTCTTCTGACATACCGATTCCATTATCACTTACTTCTATAACTATTTCATTTTTATATACTTCTACCTTTAATTGAATCATTCCTTCGGTTGATTTTTTAAGAATACCGTGACGGATCGAATTTTCAATCAGTGGCTGAACAATCAGTGGCGGGATCATAAAATCTACATTTTCACCAAGTTCATATTGCATATTTATTTTCCCTTGATATCTAGATTGTTCAATTTCAACAAAAGATTTAACTAAAGATAACTCTTTTTCAAAAGGAACTAAATTTTTCGTGTTGCTGAAATCAAAGCCTTCCCTTAAAAATTTGGAAAGGTGCATCGTAACATCACGTGACTTATCCATATCCGTATAACTAAGTGACACGATCGTATTTAATACGTTAAATAGAAAATGTGGTTTAATTTGCGATTGTAGAAAGGCCATTTCCAAACTCATCACTTTATTCGCTGAACGTTTCATTTGAATTAAATTGTCCACTCTGGCTTCCATTTCTGATAGATCAAACGGTTTATGCAAAAAGTCATTCGCTCCAGCTTGAAAACCTGCTAACAGATCTTCTGCATGAATGCCTGCAGTTACCATTAACACTGGTAGCTCTGCCAAGGTATATGTTTTTCTAATTTCGGAGCAAAGCTCATAACCTGATACTTCCGGCATCATCACATCGGTTATCACTAGATCCATATGATTTTCATTGATGACAGTCAATGCTTCTTTCCCATTAGTTACACCAATCACTTCATAACTTGCAGCTTCTAATGTATCAATTAAGATTTTTAAATTTGGAAGGTGATCATCTACAACTAAGATTCTATATTCATTTTTATTGTCTGAATAATAAGGTGTTTCTAATGATACTGCAACTTCTTCCTTCACATTTTCAATTTGGCTATCTTCTCTAACCATTTGTTTAGAAGTGGCAGCTGGCAATGTAAACTCAAAAACAGAACCCTTATCTACCTCTGAGGTGACACTTATTGTTCCTTTTTGCAATTGCACCAGTTCTTTTACAATATTAAGTCCTAATCCAACTCCCATTTGACCGTTTTTTATCGCTGTGCTGCCCTGTTCAAATGCGTTAAAAATGATGTCCAACTGATCCTCTGGAATACCAGAACCAGAATCTGCAACAGAAATTTCTATGAAACCATCTGCGATCTCTTTTGCATAAACTTCAATCTCGCCTTCCTTTGTATGTTTAATGGCATTATCAATTAGATTACTTACGATTTGTTTAAAACGATATTCATCTGCCCATACATGCTTTAAATCGTTTCGTACTTTGTTTATTAGTTTGATCTGCTTCTCTTTTGCTTCAAAATCGTAAATCTTAAGGATCACCCCTACATTAGAACGAACATCAATCGATATAGGATTCACCATCAGTTCTCCTTGTTTCAAGTTAGACAGATCAAGGATATCATGGACGAGGACAGATAATCTTTTTGCAATGGATGTTATGAGCTGTAAATTTTCATTTTCCCTCGATGATAAATTTGAACCCGATTCCTTTACCATAGACTGAGTAATGTTCATAATCCCATGCAGTGGTGTCTTGAATTCATGTGAAGTTTTCGCTATAAATTCGTCCTTTACTTTATCCACTTTTATTAATTCAGTAGACAACTGCTCGTTTCTTTTAAATGTATTTGAGAATCTTAGCGACATTAAAAATGCAAGCATAAGCAAGAATATAAAAGGTTCTATTGGAAATAAAGTAATTACGCTCTCCAACGCTACGTAATATCGGAGTGAGTGTACAGTCATAGCCAAAGCCCCTATGATCATAAATACACCGCCATCCATCTTTTTCAACGTAGCCAAAACCATAACATATACAATATATGTCAATGAAACAAACATGTAAGCTGACGTAGTATGCAGGAACCACACTGGAACTAAACTTGGAAATAAAACTTCATACAGCATAATTAAACCGCCAATTGCTGTTCCAGCTATAACTATTTTTTTAGATGCTATTTCCTTGAATGCTGTATAAATGTATAACAATAAAGAAACATGGGTAGTCATAAAGGATAACAATCGAAGTCTAGATACAAGTTCATAACTGCTGTCAGGAAATACGATATACCATACTTGTTCTCCGTGAATCGCTTTAAATAAAGCAATGGCCATACAATATATTGCAAAAAGCAAATAATAATAATCTTTTCTTCTTTGAGAGTAGATTCCTATAAAATAAATACCCATGATGCCAAAAATACTAATCGTCACCCAATCATGCATTAATGCTGTATCTCTTAATTCAGAAATGCTCTGCTGCTCCCCAAAATAGATGGCTCCGCTAATACCTCCACCTGCGTAGTAATCGTAATTAGCTACTTGTACGACAATTTCATGGACACCACGCTCTAGGTTAAAATAAGTCACATAGGGTAGACTACCAGGTGAGTAGGCGCTTTTTTCATCTGCTACTGTACCTTGAGAACCCATTAACTTTCCATCTATAAATAGTTGATGAGCATTTAGAATAAATGAGGTTGTCTTTATACCATATAACATGTCCTCATCTTCAACTTTGATTTTTAAACGATAGGTTGCTTGTCCAAATTCACTCATTGGTTGACCGTCAACTTCATACGAAGTCCACATAAAGGTAGGAACATGAACATATTGAAGCGTTCTTTCATTGTTTTCAAATTGAACGAAATCATCTGGATTTAATAACTGATATGGATAATACTCCCACTCTCCGTTTAGCGGAACTCTACCATCTTCTTTAAAATCCCATTCAGATAAATCTAGCATTCCGTTGTCTGCTGTAGGCATATCTGGTGGATTCAATTGCTTTGTAAATACATTCAAAGAGCCATACGTTGATAAATAAATTAAGATTAAAATCACAAATGCGATAAAACGTTTTTTCATAGTTCTGCCAATACTCCCTTATCTTTTTAATAACGGTAACTATATGTACCATATATTAATGAAATCAATTTCAATAGTATAACAAAAAAATGAATGTTAGGGGATGGTAAACTAGCGTATTATCACCAATATTTCCTTCATCATATTTAAACAGAACAACAACTCCAATCGGTGACTTTTCAAAAAGCATAAAAAAATACACCTCCAATTGTTAGTCATATGTCTAACAATTGGGGTGTGCAGTTTATTTAAAAACAATAATAAGGTTTCTTTTCTAAGCATTAAAAAAGTTATAAAATTTAAATTAATCTAACATATCCAGCTTAATTAAAAATCGATAGATAATAACCGCTGCTTCAGCTCTTAATGTTTCTGCTGTTGGTTCAAAGTTGTTATTCGAACGTCCGCCAACTAATTCTAAATATTTTGCTACGTATACATCCTCTTGCGCCCATTCCCCAATTTGATCTGAATCTGTGAATTTTTCAATTGCATTCCACTCTTCTTCACTTAGATTCACATCCTCTATTGTCCGATAAGCTCTCATGATCATCGTCATCATTTCTTGTCTGCTTACGATTCTACTCGGTTCATATTGTTCTTCTGAAATACCTTCAACAATCCCTGCATCTCTTGCTGCTTTAATATATGGAGCGTACCAACTCTCTGTACTTACATCATTAAATCCTGTATTTGAATCACTCAATTCTAACTCTAACGTTTTAACAATGAGTGTGGCAAATTCTGCTCTTGTTATTCCAGTATCTGGATTGAAGTTTCCTTGATCATCTCCAGATAGTATTTGTTTAGAAACAAGCTTCTTGATGATGTCATTAGCCCAATGACCTTCCGTATCTTCAAACGTTACTGTATTTTCATCCGCTGGATTATTGTTTTCATCTTCCTTCTCGGACTCTGGATCAACTTCATCCGTTACATCCTCGCCATCAACTGGATCTGTTTCTTCATCTTTATCATCTTCATCATCTGGTTTTGAGGTTGTTGGTTTCTTCTTGACCTTTACTGTTCTCTTAGCTTCTGCAACATTGCCCGCTTCATCTGTGACAATATACGTAATGATATACTCTCCAGTTGTAGAGGTATCCACATTTCCTGAAATCACAATCTTATCTGTGATATCGCCATCCACATTATCATGTGCTGTGGCACCTTGTTCTGTATAAGTTCTATTTTTGTAGATTGTTACGATGGATGATCCGTTTAATTGTATGACTGGTGGTGTTTCATCTGCAGGAGAATCTTCCCTCAATACCGTTATTTCGTATCTTTTATTAGTTCCCCCATCTGTTTCTTCGACCACTACTGGAATGATCGTTTCTCCTATTGAAAGTTCAATTGATTTTTCGCTCACTTCTTCACCATCTATTGTTATGGTCTTAGAAACATCTGTATTATCGACCGCTGCATTTACAGTTATACTCTCCACATTGTTTTCTACCTCAACGGTATAAGAGGTTTCCTCAGGAGCAAACGTTGGATCTAATACCCCTGGATTCACATAGAGATCTGATAAATCTGCAAAGGTATTGTTTATTTTTCTTGTCACCTTAATGGCATACTTCATTTCAGTACCATCCTCTGCGGTCACTATAATTGGAATTGTTGTTGTTCCTACAGCAAGTTGAATAGTAAAATTGATTTCATTACTGGGTGGTTCAGAAGGTCCGCCATAGGGATTTATAAGTAGTACTTCTGCATTTTCATCTTCAGCAGCTGCTTCAATCGTTAAAGATTCTACATTAGTATCTACTTCCAATGTATAATTCGTAGTATTGGGATCAAATGCTGGGCTCAAGACGAGATCCCCATCATTTAACGTCAATGTTTCTAATTTTGCATTGTTAGAAAGAACTGGCGCTTCCCTTACTACATTCAAAATATATTCTTTTGTTTCACTATCTTCTGCCGTGACAAGTATTTTAACCTCTGTCTCTCCTACTGGCAATGGAATTGTCTTTTCTATCCCTATTGGCAATGGATTTTCCTTTGAAGTGCTGTCAACAGCTGTTATTTGATTTTCTAAAGAAGATTTAGGTTCATTCGGATCTATAATTTGTATACTAGCTTGCTCATGCGCTGCTATAGCAGACACATCAATACTTTCAACTTCATTTTCTACATTTAAAGAATAAGTTGTAGTATCAGACTGAAAACTAGGTTCAATAGAAAGCTGTTGTCTTGCATGATAAACTTCTAGAGATTGTAAATCTGCATTATTAGACAACGTGGAATCACCAACATAATATGATTCCATTGTATTAAAAATCTGTGCTTCTGACCCACCACCAATAGCATAAATGGTTTTATCCACTACAGCTACTCCTGCTACAATTCTAGCTGAATTCATATCTTCAATGAACTCCCACTGATTTGTTTCAAAATTATATTCTTCAACTGAAGATAAATCGGCATCATCATATCCACCAATAGCATAGATTTTTCCATTCACTTCAGTCACACTAAAATATTTTCTTGCTTTATTCAATGAGGCCATTTCGTGTCTTATCCAATTATCTGTATCTGGATCATATACTGCCACTGTATCTAATTGATTAGATGATCGGCTTCCACCAATTGCAAATATCTTCCCTTCCACTTCAATGACACCATGACCATACCTTGTATCAGGCATATCTTCCATGGTTTCCCAAGTGTTTGATTTTGGATCATAAGCTTCCACTGTACTTAATTCAACAGTAGTCCCTTGATCCGAAATGCCTTCTCCACCAATAGCATATATTTTTCCGCCGACTTCAGCAACTCCAAATCGAATTCTTGGAGTAGGCATAGCTGCCCAGTCAACTTTATCTCCTGTTTCACTTTCCCATTTAACCCATTCATTTAATGATGGATCATAAACTTCAACTGTACTTAAATAATTACCATTTATCTCATACCCACCAATCACATATATCTTTCCATCCAATTCAACTATAGATACAGAAGCTCTAGGTGTTGGCAGAGTAGATATTTCTTTCCATGGGTTTGTATCAGGTAGAGCTTCAGGATCATATTCTAACACCTTATTGTTTAGGGTCCGATCACTACCATGTCCACCAATCACATAAATTTTTCCGTTTACTTCTACCGCACCATGACCTGACCTTCCATCTGGCATCGGAGATTCTATATTCCAGACCTCACGAGAGGTAGCCGTTTCTCTCACTACATTGATCTCATAAATTTTCGTTGATTCGTTTTCTGCTGTGACCCTGACCTTAATTTCTGTTAATCCAACTGGAAGTGAGTTTTCCGATGAAATTGGGTCTTCTAAATCTGGAAAAATAATATCTACACTTGCATTCTCATCTGATGGTATTGCATTTATTATTATTCTATTCATATCATTGGGAACTTCAAAATCCCATGTTGTTTGAGGATTGGAAGCATCAGTTATCAACATTTCCCATTTGTCTGGCTCATCTCCATCATTAAAGAAACTTAGCCGTAGTGACGATAAATTTGCATTGTTATCAGATCCAGATGGTTCATCTCTTGTTATGTGAATAGTATAAAACTTTTGTGATCCACTATCTGGTGTTACGATGACTGATATGGATGTTGTTCCTACAGGAAGATCGAATTCTCTTGTTGTTGTCGATTCTTCATCAACTAATTGCTTTAACAGTTCATCTGAATGAAAAATACCTAACGTTGCATTTTCATTTATTGGTTCTGCTGAGACCGTAATCCTATCCACATCATTTCCTACCTCTACATTAAACGTGGTTTCGGAAGGGTTATCAGCTAACAATTCTCCATCATCATTCATTCCATCATAACTAACTTGTAATGACTTCAAACCTGCAAACATGTCTACTCCCTTGTATATTTCGATTTCATAACTTTTTGTTGATTCCCCGTCTTCTGCTGTGACGATGACTTCAATTTCTGTCACTCCGACTGGTAGTAGTGGAAATACAGATGCATTTTGATTTCTTTCTTCAGGAACAATTGGAACAATCGGAGCAATAATCTGTACTGATGCATTGTCATCATTTGGTGTTGCATCTATTATTATACTATCTACATAATTAGGAGCTTCCATTAACCAATGTGTTTGAGATGTAGGATTATCACTAGAAATCAACATTGTTTCCCCTTCAAGTTCTCCATTATTAAGCATACCAACTTCTAATGACGCTAAATCTGCATTATCAGATTTAGCCGCTTCTCTCACTACCCTGATCAAATAACTTTTTGTTGATTGCCCATCCTCTGATATGACCTTGATTTCAATTTCTGTTAATCCCTCTGGGAGTGAATTTCCTGATGAATTTGGGTCTTCTAAATCAGGAAAAATGATCTCTACATTTGCGTCTTCATTCAGTGGTGTCGCTTCTACCATTATTCTATTTATACGATTGGGGACTCCAAAATCCCAAATCGTTTGAGAATCAGAAGCATCAGATATCAACGTTGACCAACCTGGATCATTTCCATTTTCATGCAAACTTAACCTTAGTGACTCTAAATCTGCATTGTTAGACAACTCCATGACCCTACCGTCGTTAGATGCAGATACAACTGGTGTTCCTGCAACAGGAATAACCGATATGATTGCTATAACTAGACTAAGTAGTATGTAACTAATTTTTCTCATTTTATTATTCCCTCACCTTATCTATATGATATTATGACTAGCTCCAGCTTCGTTGTACTTTGGATATCTTCTATAAGTGCATATTCAAAAAGTTCGGTTTTCAGCACCAAGAAGATTGTACGAACATGCAGCAAGCTGGAGCGGAGTGTAGATATGTTACATGAGCACCGGACTTTCTTCGCTGAGTGTTTGGGCCCTGAAAAAGTATTAGGCTTAGACAACAATGTACTCCATCACTTTTTTGGGTATAGTCTTTATTTGATGTCGATTTTTAGAAATCCCAACCATAAGCTAACACTTCAACACTTACAACTTGATTGCCATATTCTACAGGGATTTCTGGGTAAAACAACTCAAAACCAGCTTCACTACCAGGAGCTACACCTACATCCACCGAACCATCTAATATGCCTAAAAGCGAACCGTCCTCCGCATATAAAGCTGCAGATACGCTGATAAATTCATGTTTTTTATCCGTTGTGTTTTTCACTACACCAGTAACGGTATAAGGAGAATATTCATCTCCTGGGAATCCTTTGACTCCAGAAGTTTCCATCAAATAAGGATCTTCTCCAGTTTTTCCATAATCAAAGTTATATGACGTTTCTTTAAATAAACTTGGATCATTAATGCCATCTAAAAACGTGCTTTCTGTAATAAATGCTTTTTGACCAGGTAAAACAATATCAGGAACTGCATATAACCACGTTTCCGTACCAAGAATTCCTCCTTCTTGATCTTTAAAGTTCATTTGAGCCTCACCAATTTTAACAGGCTCATCTCCAGTGTTTTCAAAAATAGCTGCTGAATGGACCCAAACCGTCCCTATAGAGTCCACCCACGCTACCTCATTTTGTTGTGTGATTTCAAGGCTTATACTTTCCTTTGGCTCTTCTTTTTCAACGTTTACTTTATTGTCTTTCGTTTCCTCTTCGTTCTCTGTATTTTCAGTTTCTGTATTCTCTGTATTTTCCTCTGTAGTTGATGTCTTACCATTCTCACTAGTTCCAGATACTTCATCAGATGAACACCCTATAAGCGCTAGTGTTAAAGCCGTCAATGTTAATAAAACAAATAATTTTTTCATTTTTCATCCTCCTTATGATTTTGTTATCTCTTGCTGCCAAAAACGAGTTTAACAAAACGGTCTTACAAAATTCTTACAAGGAGGTGAGTGTAGGAAACTATAATAAAAACAAATAATAGGATACGAAACTAAAGACCTATAAAGAGAATCTTAATTTCAGTGGGAGTTTTTAAATCTCCCTTTGAAAGTTAAAGGACCTTATCAGGAAAAATCAAGCTGTAAACTCCACTTGAATGAGAGGGAGTCTACAGCTTGTTGATCGTGATAAATACTCAATAAAAAAACAGAAAGTATAAAATACTCTCTGTTTTCATGAAAGAACTGGTTTAAGATTGTAAATGAATAACAATGAATTTTAAATTTTCTCCTTGTTTAATTTTCTTAATTTAAAAAAATATGCAATGTATGAGAAACCTGTGAAAACAAGAATGATCAAGGATAAAAGCCCAGAAAAATAGCTCAATGGTCCCATTTTTCCAAATGTTCACCCTTTGCCGCTAAGGACATTTAACAAGATACCAAGAAGTTATCCTCCGCATTACATGTCAACTTTTTAGGACTGATACAAGTGAAAAACCTCATCCCAGTCCCAATGTTCATAATACCAATAGCCGACATGGATATTCTCAATCCAAATTTTCTCTTCTATCCCTTCGGAATTCGCAACCCAAACATCCGCTTCACTTCTATTCGTTCTAATCCAACTTAATTTTTCCTCGTCATCTAAGTATTGAGGTCGAAAGTCACCTTCCTTTGTTGATGGAAATGTGACTTGCTTTGAAACTCCTGTTCCAATGTGAACTTTATATATAGCTGGCATCGGTCTTTGCTCAACATCTATCGTCCACTCCATTTCCATGGAACGTGAGACGTAGACATTGTCATCATCCTGCCAAGTTAAATCCCGATCAACATATCCTTTGGGTGTGTATCGATCAGACATGTTTTGTTCTATCATATACACTTCCAATTTCTTATTCTCCATAACATTTCGGTTATATCCTTGAATAAAACCTAATAAATTTTGTTTTGGTGCCCATTGAAACCATGCTCTGTAATTTAACATTTCTTCAATCATACTGAATCTACTCCCATCATTAGAAAGGACACTTACAGTGTTCGTATCAGTAGACATGGATGGTGTTGGGACCAACAGAAAAGCAATCCATTGATGATCATAAGACCATTTAAACTGGCTTGTTCCATAAAACCGATCCACCTCTTTAACTGGAATGGTATAAAGATGTTCGGACTGATGTTCATTTTTTTTGAAATCAATTAAAATTTTTGTTAACACGATGTCTGAATAAACACTGTTGCCAGCTTTTGAAGAAGTTAATAGACCGCTCCCATCTGGCAGCCATGAGTAGTTGATGATGTCAGAAGTTATATTTTGTGAGTGACTTAATAATGATATATCCAATACCTTCAAATCATTCTTTTCTTGAAAAGCTAAGACATTCTGATTTGGAGCCCACTGAAAATTTTTATGATCAAAAGAACTAATTTTAAAACGTTTATTTGATTTAAGATGAAATATCCAAAGTCCCTCCTCAGTACTGTTGGTTTCTTCTTCTGTTTGACTTGTCATGTATGCAATCCATTTTCCATCAAAAGACCATTTAGGATATCTAACATTTACATCTTGTGTTACCTTCACTTCTTCATCACCCATTTTAATCCATAAATCTTGATCTCGAACAAAGGCTGCTTTCAATTCTTTACGTGGTTGTGCGAAAATTGTGGAAAAAGGTTGAATAAACAAAACAAACATAATGAGACACAATATTATGTTTTTCATATATGAGGCATGATTCTCCCTTCTCTTATCCTGTACCCCTTATTTTTTCCAAACTATGAAATTATATTATAGAAAAACTCCTAACAAAGTCTATCGGAGATGTCATCGAATATAATGTAAAAAAATACGCCCCCTTTATTCAAAAGAGGCGTATTTCTTTACTTCATCGGAAGGTTCAACATCAAGTTCTTCCTTTAGTAGTTTCACATATTTAGTATAATGATCTTTCAACTGTTCTTTATAACCACATCTGCTTGCATACAACTTGAACAGCTTCACATTCATCTCTTCATGAAGAGGATACATCGTTAGATAAAGCTTCATCGTCTCTTCTGCATGCTCTAACATTTTCTTTTCCACATAATAATTCACTAATTGCTCTGTTAAATAGGTATACCGTTCTGCCAATTCTCTCTCAAGCCCTATACTCCAAATATAGTCCTTTAATTCAAATAGACTTCCTTTATACAAACGGAATGTTTTTTCACTTTCTGCAAGATTTTCTTTCGCTACCTTTTTATTAGTAGAGAAGTAGTTTTTGAATGCCTCTAAGTCACATTCAATGTTTTGCAGATCAAACAAATATCCTTCATTTACTTTTTCCACTTGAATAGGCAACTGGTTATCCCTTAATACTTTTTTCATGCGAGAAATTGTCGTATGAAGGTTAGTTGTTGCATGTTTATGATTAGGCCAAAATAACTCCATTAACCTCCACTTGCTAATGACTTGATTAACATGAAGCAGAAAATAAGCAAAGAGCTCCTCTGTTTTTCTTGTTGGCCATTTTATTACAGATCCATCAGTACCTCTTATTTCAAAAGTTCCAAAACAACGGATGGAAGCTCCTTTACTTTCCTCCAAAGATTTAATCTTTGTGAGTTGTTCATGATTTTTAATTAAACGAGCGCTCACTCTCTCGATATCTTCAGGGGTGACAAACTTAACCAAATAATCCACTGCATTCACTTTAAATGCATCCACCGCATATTGTTCAAATGCTGTTGTAAATACGATTTGAATATTCTCATTGGTCTGGATTAACTTTTCCGCTAACCGCATACCCGTCATGTCTGGCATTTCAACATCAAGAAAAACCACATCAGGTTGAAGGAGAGGAAATTGATCTAAGGCTTCTATTGGGTTACTGAAACTGCCAACAACAGATAAATGCTTGTTCTGATCAACAAGCATATTCATCATTTCTAAAGTCGGTTGTTCATCTTCTACAATCATGACCTTAAGCATACCGTTCCTCCTTCCCACGATTGAATTCAATGTCGTATTTCTTGTTTAATTCTAATGTGATTTTTGTCCCTTGCCCTGCCGCCGATTCAATATTAATCGTTGCTCCCTGCAAAGAATCCAACCTCTTTTTGATATTGGTCATTCCAATTCCTGCATTTTTGATCTCACCTTTTTTAAACTGCTCCAACACATCTTCCGAAATACCGATTCCGTTATCTTCAACGATGACACGAATCATTGCATTGTGATCTTCAATTTTCAGTGAAACATGACGTTCTCCTTTTTGTTTAAAAAGTCCATGTCTTATTGCATTTTCAACTAAAGGCTGAATACTTAATGCTGGGATAACAACATCATCATTTAAACTATCTTCTATATTTAAAGTAAAGTACAGCCAGTCAAATCTAACTTTTTCAATTTCTACAAAGGCTTCTACCAGCTGCAGCTCTTGTTTTAACGGTACGAACATCGTCGTTGGGTCTGTATGATAAATTATCCTTAGGTAAATATTCAGCATCTTCAATAAACGGATAGCCTCCTGCACATCTGTATAACACAACGATGCAATCGTACTTAATGCATTATGAAGAAAATGTGGTTTGATTTGAGCCTGTAAAAAAGCCAACTCATTCTGAAATGCTTCTTCCATCGAAACCTTCATAGAAAGCAGTGTTTGAATTCGTGCTAATATCGTTTTTGTGTCAAAAGGTTTTGTTACATAGTCATTGGCTCCTGCTTTAAATCCTAAATCTATATCACCTGGCATATCTTTTACTGTAGCTAGTAAAATCGGCAGCTTGATTAACGATCTTGTTTCTCTTATTTTTTTACACAAATCAAGTCCTGACATTTCAGGCATCATTACATCGGATATGACTAGATCAATTTCTTTATGCTGACTAAGCTTTGCTAATGCCTCTTTTCCTGAATAAGCAGTAATAACATTATAGTGCTGTTTCGTTAACAAATTAAATAATATTCGTATATTAGTAGATTCGTCATCCACAATTAAAATGGTTTGTTCATACTTCTGATCTATTTCAAGTTCAGACTGTGAAAATGCAGTGGATTGCATTTGCTGATCTGATTCTACAGTGGATTGCTCTGGTAAATTTTCAATCTTTGAAAAAGGAAGCGTGAAGCTGAACCTAGTACCCTCACCAACTTCTGACCAGTCCACCCACATTTCCCCCTCCATCTTTTCTACTAATTGACGACTAATATATAACCCTAATCCCATGCTATGATATCCGTCTTGTGGTAATGGTTGATCCAATTGTTCAAAGTATCCAAAAACCTTTTCTCTTTTTTCCACTGGAATACCTATTCCCGTATCCTCCACAGAGATTGTTAAGGTATCCCCTACTAGATGAGAAGTCACTGTAACTTGGCCTTGCTTCGTATGTTTAATCGCATTGTGAATCAAATTATATAAGATTTGACGCACTCGACTTTCGTCAGCAATCACAAGTGTCCCTTTTGAAATGTTGTTTACTAAGTCAATTTTCTTCCCCTTGACTTCAAATGCCAACACATCAAAAACAATTTGCGTAGAAACTTTCATATCTACCCTGGATGTTTGTAGCTTTATCTCCCCGTTCTTCAAGCGCGACACATCAATCAGATCATTTACTAGATTAGAGAGCTTGATAGATGTATCATGAATCAGTGACAGATTTTCTTTTTGTTCATCTGATATCCTCCCTTTTTCTTCTAATAAATAGGAAGAGATATTCATAATTCCATGCAAAGGTGTTTTTAGCTCATGAGATGTAATGGCGAGAAACTCATCTTTCATTTTATTCATAGATAACAATCTCTTAGACATACGTTCAAGTTTGCTCACTGTATTTGTATTTCTAAGCGCTAATAAAATATACATTAGAGCAACAAAAATGACGATGCTTATTTCTCTAAATTCTCCTAACTCATACATCACTTGGGATCTAGTTTTCATGATAGTATCCCACTCAATCATTTGGCCTGTCAATGCTGCTAAAATATCAAACAAATTAATACTGCCATAATACATTAAAAATAGGAAAATAAATAAAATGGATAACAATATGGACTCTCTTGTTTCTTCATCTTCATATTTTCGTTTGAAGTAAACCCATACTAATGAAATTAATATAAAGGACATACTCCCACCAGCAAAAAACAAAATCGCTATTTCCATATGTGTATAGACAGAATAGGGAAGGATTGCAACAGCCAGGATATAAGCAACCATAGGATAACAAAAGATACGAATACTCCACTTAGGAGTCAGATCCCTATCCAACTTCCAAAGAGATAAAAAGATAAATATGATGGCCGAGTAGGCTGTTATATCTTGAATTTTATATGAAATGTCCATTGGGATCATTGGAAAAGACATCATAAATATCTTTTCGTTTCTGCATGAAAAAGTAATGAGTAAACTTATGAAAAAGAGCCCGTTGTATAAATAAAAAGTATTTCTTTGACGACCCATGGAATAGGTGACTACTTTGTAAACAGAAAAAAGCAGCAATACAAAAATAATCGATAAATCTGTACCAAATGAAATTAAACTTAATTTGGAAATATCTTCTCTAAGCCCAAAGTCTATTTCACCAATAATGCCGCCATCATAATAATCATATTTAGAAACTTGGATTATAATATCAAAGGTTTCCTGATCCACGTTAAAATAAGCTGCATAGGGTATATTACCTATTTTATGTTCTTCATTTGAAACCCCTATTAATCCACTTTGACCTATGAATTGTCCATTTACAAATAACTTATGTGCCATTCGAATATCATTGATTTTTACTCCAAAAATTTGTTGTTCATACTTCTCTCCCACATTTACAGTTAACCGATATGTAGCAAAACCATCTTGATTGATCACGCTTGAGGATTGTTTTTGACTTCCAACACTAGGAACATCTTGATACAGATTAGTTGTTGAATTGAGAAAATCATCTGGTGAAAGTAGCTGATCCTCATAAAATTCCCAATCACCATTCAAGCCTACTAGTCCATCTTCTTCAAAATCCCACTGGGATAAATCTAATATTCCTTGTTCAGCAGTTGGTGCAGTCGGATTCGAGTTTGTCAGTGGATTTAAAAAGTTTAAAAATACGATTGATAAAATGATTCCAATCACAATAATTTGTTTTTCATGTTTACTCATATCACTTCACCCTGCTCTTATTACAATTCATTAATATTTTACATTCGATTGCATTATTAGGATATATTACACTATCATCCTAATATAATGCTGTTAAATTAAGCATCAGTCAAGTGATATGAAGCTGAACATTACGTGACTATATAACCATCACAAAAAAATATCACTATAATCAGCAAGAAGAATAGTGATACTTTTTGTAATATGA
The DNA here is from genome assembly GCF_030730905.1 of Chengkuizengella axinellae. GTDB lineage: Bacteria > Bacillota > Bacilli > Paenibacillales > KCTC-33759 > Chengkuizengella > Chengkuizengella axinellae. The sequence continues at coordinate 38,532 of NZ_JAVAMP010000007.1, forward strand.
ATATTTCTTAGTGCAGTAGTGATTTCAATTTTTTCTCTAAAACTTCTGGTTCTACTGAGCCAAGCACTTTATCAACAATAATACCATCCTTATCTATAAAATAGGTTGTTGGTATGGCTTGTACAATATACAAATCCGTTACTTCAGCATCTTCATCCATCAGAACCGGGAATTGAAAGCCATAGGTTTCAGCAAATTTCTTGGCACTTTTTAAAGAATCCTCCGCCGTAATATTAATTGCCACAATTTCAATATCAGGTTTATACTTCTCATATAATTTCACAAGCTCAGGTGCCTCTAACTTACAAGGTCCACACCATGAAGCCCAAAAATTTAAAATCAATGGCTTTCCTAATTTATTGTCATATTTATATACATCACTATTATCCAGTGTTTTCAATGTAAAGCTTGGCGCTTCGCCACCTACTTCTGCGAATAGTTTACTTCTTAACAGCACACTTTGAGCTTCTTCCTCAGTCCCATCTAAAAAAACAATGCCGATAACGGTCGTAACGAGTATTATCCCTAAAATAAACATCCATTTCCTCAATCTGTATCTCTCCTTTAGTTAATCACACATGTACTTCAACCAAATTCCTATATCATGTATTTTTTCCATCATTTGTCCGTTTTATTAATATTTTATATACGATATGATAGATTTAATAACATCAAGGGGATGACATCATGAGAAAAAAAATAACTTCTATTCTATTAGGACTTACATTAAGCGCTTCCATGGTTAGTACTTCGTGGGCAGCAACTACTTACACTGTAAATTCTGGAGACGTTTTATGGAAAATAGCAGACCGTTACTCTCTTACAGTGAATGAACTAAAGGACTTAAACAACCTAACATCAGATGAGATATACCCAGGGCAAACGTTAGTAGTTTCAAAAGATAGTGATCAATATGTCGTTCAAGCAAATGATACGTTGTGGATTATCTCACAGAAATTAGACATTAGTATACAAGCCTTGATCGACGCAAATCCTCAGCTTTCTAACCCTAACAATCTAAGAATCGGACAAGTAATTTATCTTCCAAATACGAATAATAGCAGCGGCAATTACATAGTTCAAGCAAACGATACACTGTGGATTATATCTCAAAAGTTAGGGATCAGCATACAAGATTTAATTAATGCCAACCCACAACTATCTAACCCAAACAATTTAATGATAGGTCAATCTATTCAAATTCCAGGTTCAAGCTCAAATCCAAGCAACCCTATCGAAACCCCAGGTGAACAAGACATTTTTGCGGACGGTATGTTTCCTCTTAAAGCAGGAACATATGAACCTTATGTAAATAGTTATGGAGATGGTAGAGATTATAATACTGGTGGAAGTGGGACTCGGAGCCATGATGGAGTAGATATAATGGCAGATAAAGGCACGCCCATCTACAGTGCGTTGGATGGAAAAGTGATTAATTATGGTTGGAACGAGTACGGTGGCTGGAGGCTCACTGTTCAAGTAGATGACTCAACTGTATTCTACTATGCTCATATGTCTGGTTATGCCGAGGGCATGGAAATGGGCACTGAAGTCAAAAAAGGTCAAATCATCGGATATGTTGGAAGTACAGGATACGGTCCAGTAGGAACATCCGGAAATTTTGAAAATCATCTACATTTTGGAATCTATAAATTACCGAATTGGAATACGATAGATCCTTATCCTTATCTTAAAAATTGGGAGTAATATATATTATCAAAGGTACTCATCCATTCTTGGGTGAGTACCTTTTTTATGAGTAAAAATTAACAAAGTTCGAGATCATTCTGAATCAATTGATCCAACGTTTCTCTTTTCAACACTAACTTTGATTTCCCATCTTTCACAAAAACCATAGCTGGTCTAGGTATACGATTATAGTTGTTGGCCATGGAGTAACCGTAAGCCCCTGTTGAAGTAACTGCTAAGATTTCTCCTGCTTTCACTTTTGGAAGCTTGATATCATGAATTAACATATCTCCGCTTTCACAGCATCTCCCAGCGATAGAAACTACCTCTACAGGATCATCTTCAACTCTATTTGCGATAAAAGCATTATATTTTCCTTGATACAACGCCGGTCTAAGATTATCTGTCATTCCACCGTCAACGGCTACGTACTTCTTAATATCTGGAATTTCTTTTTCAGAGCCGATGGTATACAGTGTAGTACCCGCTTCTCCAACAATACTTCTCCCAGGTTCAATCCAAATTTCAGGCAAAGAATCTAGCTTTCGTTCATTGCATTCTATCTTCACAGCTTCTACGATGCTATCAATAAACTCTTCAGTCCCTAAAGGATGATCCTCCTCTGTGTAACGAATACCGAATCCCCCGCCCAAGTTAATCACTCTAGTCTCTATATCAAATTGTTGTTTGCTCTCCTCAATCAAATCAAAAAATCTTTGCAGTGCAATAAGATATCCTTCCTTCTCAAAAATCTGTGAGCCTAAATGACAGTGAAATCCTAAAAAACGAAGATTGGATCTGCTATTCAAAAGTTCTACAGCTTCTAAAGCTTGACCGCTGATGATATCAAAACCAAACTTTGAATCCTGCTGTCCTGTTTGCATATATTGATGTGTATGTGCTTTGACTCCAGGTGAAACCCGAAATAAGATAGAAACGGTTTGATGATATTTTTCAGCAAGTGTATTCAATAAATCGAGCTCATAAAAATTATCTACAATGTAACTGCCCACTTTGGCTTGAAGAGCCATCTCTAGTTCTTCTGGTGATTTGTTGTTTCCATGAAAATGGATACGAGAAGCAGGAATACCCGCTTTCAGTGCAGTGTATAGCTCACCAGCCGAAACGACATCCAAACTTAAACCCTCTTCTTTTATCACTTGGCAAATAGCTATATTACATAAAGCTTTGCTAGCATAAGCGATATCAAATTTGACATCATGTTTTTTAAAAGCATGGATATATGAATGGATCTTTTCTCGAATAGACTTTTCATCATATACATATAAAGGTGTTCCATATTGTGCTGCTAAAACTATTGCGTTACATCCACCAATTTCTAATTGCCCCTGCTCATTACTTTTACTTGTTCCACTTAAATACATTTTGATTCCTCCCCTTTATTTCATATTTTCTAAAGTTCAATTATGTTCCGAAAATTCTGAAAAATAATTATATTTTATTTCCTCCCATTCAGATGCAATAATGCTAAAATAAACATCATCTCTGCTTTCTCCAACAGCATTGATGTAGTTATCCCTAAAAACGCCTTCCTTCTTTGCTCCTAATTTTTGAATCGCTTTTTGAGAACGAACATTGTCAATATCTGCACTGAATTGCACTCTCCTAAAACACATTTCTTCAAAAGCAAATTGTAAAAGTTCAAATTTACATGCCTGATTTAATCCCGTTCCTCTAAATTTCTCACCGATCCAAGTCCATCCAATTTCCAATCTTTTATTAACAAAATTAATATGTCCAAAACGAGTTGAGCCTGCTATCTCATTCGTTCGTTTATCTATGATAATAAATGGATAGGATTGATGGTTTACTTTTTCCTTCAAAGTAGATCTAATATATTTTCGTAAATCTTCTTCACTGAATATTTGACCAACTACATATTTTCTGTTTGCTGTTTCAAAAATAATTTTAGACAATCCATCGTAGTATTGATCAGAAAATGGGACTAATTTTGTGCGTTGATTTTCCAGAGTAAATGCTTGCTTAAAAAAATATTCTTTTTCCATTGAATCATCTCATTTATTTGTATTTTTACACGTGTATTTGTTATATAATATACTTAATTATCTTTATATATTAAATGTAAATTCATTATAAATATTTGTATTTAAATACATCACTAAATTCATTATGTAAGGTGGAATGAACAATGTTACAGCTTCAAACTGAGGCATTTGAGGTCACTAGATATTTTGCAAAAATTACTTGCGAACCTGAGTGGAAATGGATCAAACGTGATGTCCCTCTCCCCCACTATGATCTTTTTTATGTTTGGGATGGAGTAGGTGAGGTTATTGTAAACGATCAATCTCATGAAGTATTAAAAGGGTCTTGTTTTTTGTTTAGACCTGGTGATTTTACAAGTGCTGTACATGATCCACAAAATCCGTTAACCATTACCTATATCCATTTTTCAGTAGACCAAAAACCTGAGCGAATCCCAGCTCGATATAGGATGATAAAAAACACAATGGATTTTCAGACGATCCTTACCTCCTATGTACGACTCATGTTGAATGAGGATGAATATACAGTTCATGAAGCACAGCTTATTTTAAAGCAGCTCATGATTCACTTATTTCGATCTGATCAAGTTTCAAGTCATGACGTTCAAACAAAACAACATCATTTAAAGGAATCTATATTTGAAGTGGCTAACTATATTCATGAGCATCCCAGTGAATGGTTTTCTTTAGATGAACTTGCAGCTAGAGCACAAATCTCTCCAAGATATTTTTCTTTAAAATTTAAAGAGCTGATTGGAAAATCTGTTCGCGAATATATGATTGAATCCAGAATTGAACGTGCAGAATATTTGTTGTATTACACAGGAATGAATGTAACAGAGGTGGCAGGTGCGCTTGGTTACGAGGATATTTATTTTTTTAGCAAACAGTTTAAAAAGTATAGAGGGTATAATCCTTCGACGTTAAAGTAGTTGGGACATAACAAATTTTAAAAATAAAAGGAGACTCGATATTAAGAAGCAGGATCGTAGTTTCAGATGAATCTCTTTTTCTCTAGAAAAAAGTTATTTAAAAGCAAAAGGTACTCAATCCAATTTAACATTGGTAAGAATACCTTTTAAATGTTGAGTTCTATTTGTTCTAAATAATTTTTACTTTGATTGTTAAATTTATCGATTATTATACTATTCCCCTAATCATTTTTTGAGCTTCTAAAGGAGGTTGAATACCAAGCTCATCATTTAATAATTTTTTAAAATGTTGATAATGATCATTTAAGTGATTTGTTTCAGCGTAATAAGTCGAATACAGTTTTAATAACAGCAAATTCATCTCTTCATTTAAAGGGTATATCGATAAATACTGATTCAATTTTATTACAGCTTGATCAGTCTGATTATTTTCAAGGTAATACAGTACTAAATTTCTAGCTAACTTAGTATAATGCTCCGTCATCTCGACCCTGTAATTCAAACCCCATAAACAGTCTTTAGAACCAAACAATGTTCCTTTATATAAGGAAAATACCCCCTCACTTTCGTCCACATTTCTCTTTGTCACCTTTAAATGTTGTTGAATGTATTTCCTTAATACTTCTACATCAAAAATAATAGATTGATCTTTTTTTAATGAATACCCTTCAGTTGTTTTTTCAATTTGTATCAATAGATTGTTTTCCTTAACTACTTTTTTTATTCTATAAATCGTATTGTATAAATTTTGTATTGCCCGACTTTCTTCCAATTCTGCCCAAAACAGATCAATCAACTTCCACTTGGTCACTATTTGATCATGATGCATTAGGAGATAAGAAAACAACTCTTCTGTTTTTTTTGTTGGCCACTTTACAAGAGTTTTATTATCATTATTTCTCACTTCAAATGTTCCAAGACACTTTAAAGATACGAAATGAGTTTCTTTTAATTCTGTTTTAAACGACAATAATTCATGTATTTTCATCAAACGATCAGTAATTCGATCGATCGAATTTGGTCTAATTGGCTTCATTATATAGTCAACTGCATGAACTTTAAAAGCGTCTAAAGCATACTGTCGATAAGCAGTTAAGAAAACAATTTGTATGTTCTCATTTATTTCCAACATTTTTTCAGCTAACTGTAATCCAGTCATTTTCGGCATTTCAATATCAAGAAATACAACATCTGGTTTTAATAACGGAAACTCTTTTAAAGCTTCGATCGGGTTAACAAAGCTCCCTATAATGGATAACTGCTGATTCTTATTAATCAACATTTCTATTAATTCCAATATCGGCTTCTCATCCTCAACAATCATTACTTTTAACATTTCCAATCATCCTTCAAAAAAAATAATATCATGATCTTAAATAAGCTCGGTAGTTTAAAGCGACAGGAAATCATGTAATAGTTAAGCTAAAATGCACATAAATATTCTAACACAATAACCTCTCAAAAAACTCTCGAAAATTTTCATCTCTCTATATACTACAAAGTTTAGATGAGTACTTTTTATATTTCCTTTATTAACATAACTTATGCGAGTTGAGTTATTTTTTTAATCTGTTTAGGTATATTTAAAGTCACCTTAGTCCCTTGATTTAATTTTGATTGTATATCAATATTAGCCCCTTTAATAGAATCCAGTCTCTTTTTAATGTTTGTCATTCCTATACCTGAGCTTTTTAATTTTTCATTTTCAAACTGATTCAATATTTCAGGGGATATGCCAACTCCATCATCTTCTATCACTACACGAATAGACTCTTGAAGATTCTGAATGGTTAAACTAACCTCACCCATCCCATCTTTTTGAAAAATCCCGTGTCGAATGGAATTCTCAACAAAAGGTTGAATACAAAATGACGGAATACGTTCATCTTCAAGTCCTTCATCAATGAAATATTGGAATTCAAATCGATCAAACCTTGCTTTTTCGATTTCAACATAAGCCTCTATTAAATTTAATTCTCTTTCAATTGGCGCAGATGTAATTTTGTGATCGATATTAAATATAATTTGTAAATATTGACTTAACATATCCAACAAGTAAGCTGCCTTTTCCCCATCTGTGTAACAGAAGGAAATAATGTTAGTCATCGCATTGTATAAAAAATGCGGTTTTATTTGCGCTTGTAAAAAGGCCATTTCATTATGAAACGCATCTTCCATCGAACTTTTCATCGAAAGCAGGGTTTGAATTCTAGCTAAAATGGTATTCCCATCAAACGGTTTGGTAATATAGTCATTCGCACCTGCTTTAAACCCTAATTCAATATCTTCTGGTCGATCCTTTGCCGTTGCAAATAAGATGGGTAATTCTAACAAGTTATGTTTTTCTCGAATGGCTTGACACAGCTCGATTCCGGACATGACTGGCATCATTACATCCAATATGGCAAGATCTATGTCTTGGTATTTATCCATCTTTCTTAACGCTTCCTTGGCAGAAAATGCTGTGATAACATTATATCCTTGTTTAGATAATAGATTGAGCAACACATGAATGTTTGTTGATTCATCATCTACGACAAGAATGGTTTTATCATACGTATGGATACTATCAAAATCTTCCCCTGATGATAGGTTAGAAGTTGAAGGCATGTCTGGTTGAATGAATGTATGTGTATCTTCACCTTGACTAGCTTTCTGTTCCGAATACTCCGTTTTTGGCAAGGTAAAAGCTACTCTCGTTCCTTGCCCCACTTCAGACCAATCTACCCAGATTTCACCACTCATTTTATGAATTAACTGCCTACTAATATATAATCCTAACCCCATGCTTTGATAGCCATTTTGAGGGGATAGTTTATCCAACTGCTCAAAATATCCAAAAATCTCATCTTTCTTGTCTTCAGGTATACCAATCCCTGTATCCTTGACATACAAATACACAATATCATTAACTTGTTTTGAAGAGATGATGATTTCCCCATGCTCTGTATGTTTGATCGCATTATGAATCAAATTATATAAAATCTGCCTCAGTCTATTTTCATCTGCGACTACAAAGACAGAATCTTCTATTTTACTTATCAACTGAATAGGTTTCCCTTTCACCTCAAAAGCAAGGACATCCAGTACAATTTGAGCAGATACTTTAAGATCCACCGTAGTGGATTGCAACCTAAATTCTCCATTTCTCAATCGAGTAACATCGATTAAATCATTGACTAGATTAGAGAGTTTAAGTGAGGTGTCGTGAATGAGTGAAAGATTCTCACTATATTTCTTTGACTTACTTCCTCTCTCTTCCTCAAGCAAAAAGGAAGAAATATTGATAATACCGTGCAGCGGAGTTCTTAACTCATGAGACGTTTTTGCTAAAAATTCATCTTTCACTTCATCTACTTTCAATAATTCTTCGGATAATTGTTTATTTCTTTTAAACGCATTTGAATAACGTAAAGACATTAATAGAGCAAACATTAAAAGTAGAATGAAGGGTTCCAAAGGAAATGATAAAACAAATTTTTTAACCCCTGCAGTTACAGAGAAATACTGTTTTAACATAGGTATACTCATTGTCAGTGACCCAACAATCAAATATACAGCACCTTCCATTTTCTTCAAAAATGCTACGCACATGACATACGTCCCATAGGCCATCGAAAAAAACATGTAAACATAAGTGGTGATAAGCATCCAAGAAGGAATATTTCTTGGGAACAAGATTTCGTAGATGATAATACCCAGACCTAATGAAACAACAACCCAAACCAATCTTTTTGATGATACGTGTTTAAAATAGGTATAGATATATAATATTAAAGATAAATGTGCAGCCATAAAGCTTACATATCGAAGCCTCGGCATGAGCCAGATAGGAGTATCAGGAAAGACCATGAACCATACGCCTTCACCATTCACAGCGTAATATACTGCCATTGCTAAACAATATATGGAGAAAAATAGCAAGAAACTATCCTTGTTCCATTGACCATACAGTCCAATGAAGTAAAGCCCCATAATTAAAAAGATACTAATCGTGATCCAATTATTCATCACCAAGGAATCACGTAAGCTTGAAATTTCCTCTTGAGTGCCGAAGTTTAAGGAGATGTAGATACCACCACCAAGCGCAAAAGCTTTATTTTCCACCTGCAAAATAATTTCATTGATACCACTATGCATTGTTGCATAACGAACATAAGGTATGCGAGGAGAAGATATAGGGTTGTCACCTATTAATTCTCCATTCACAAATAATTTAGTTCCATGTAATATATCCGTTTTGAACCCAAAAGTCTGGTTTTTTCCTTCCATGTTGATTTTTAATCGATAGGTTGCTACCCCAATGGCATCCATGGTTTCGCCATCAAGATCATAACTGGTCCAATACTGCACAGGGACAGGAACAATATAAGGTTTCAACTCACCTTGCTTGCTTTCCTCAAAATCAATAGGCTCAAACGCTTGATAAGGATAAAACTCCCATTCTCCATCAAGGGGGATATTTCCGCCCTCTTCAAAATCCCATTCTGATAAGTTTAATACCCCATTTTCTGCCATAGGAGTACTTTGGTTAGTTGGAGATTCAAATAGAGTCATTACTCCGAAAATAGTTAATGCTATTAAGATTAACAGCATTACAGCTCCTACTTTAACTTTCATGATCCACCTCATAATATCCTAGTATTTTTTTAATAACATATATAATAAACATCTCGTTAAAATTCTATATTGTTCTCATATCTATATTATAGTTTTTAAGCTTCATTGCATAGTGAATGGTATAATCTAGTAACTACAAATTTAAATTCCAAAGCGCCCCTTTATTGTGATATTTGTTGTTGGTTAGCTTTGGTCCATTGAACTTTTATTTAATGAAATAAAAAAAGACAACCCGATCAAATCTAGTTGTCTCCATAAAGTAAAAGCAAATTATAACTTCAAATGAATTTTAAAAAGGGTTCAAATGAAATGAACTCCGGCACAATACCGAAGTCATTTCATCTATTTAGATTATATTAATCCAGACTTTTCTAGAAGTCTCTGAATCATAATGGCAACCTCTGCTCTTGTAATATTCACTTTTGGTGCAAGCTCCAATTCATTTTTTCCAGTAATTATACCGGCTTGAAGAACATCAGCTAGACTCTTTTTCGCCCATTCCGAAGCTTGATTCGCATCTTCATATGATCCAAGTTGTTCTTCTATTGTTTTGGACGGAAGCTTTTCTTTTAGTTCGGTAAGTTCCATTGCTTTTGCGATGATCACCATGGCCTGCTCTCGCGTTACCTTCTCATTTGGTCGGAAGGTTCCATCTTCATATCCTTTTATCAATTGATAAGAATATGCTGTGTGAATCACATCGTTATACCAAGCTGTGGACTTCACATCTGTAAATGGGGTTGCTCCTTTTTCTAGTTTCAGTCCAAGACCCCTCACGATGATCGCTGCGAATTCTGCACGAGTAATTTCTTCGTCTGGTTTGAACATGTTGTTTCCAACACCACTAATGATCATTCGTGAACCCATATCGTTTACTGCTTCCTTCGCCCAATGACTTTGAACGTCTTTAAATGAAACTTCATTGCTTATGAGCGTATAGATACTGTTTGTTGTACTACTTATATTCGCAAAATATTTTCCTTCCATTTCAATGATCTCTGTTGGCACAGATCTATATGTTCCGTCTGGTTCTACTACAACTCCAGTTGTAATAAGACTTGGATCTACGCCCTTTGGAATAGCTATCAATCTTTCTACGAAACCAGTGAATGTATCTATTTCTATTGTTTTATCTCCACTTTTCGCTTTAACAGTAAACTTAATGGGTGGAACGATAATGCTCAGTTCCCCTTCAGCTGCTACATTCTCTACCATTTCTAGCACTTCATCTGATGGTTTAGAAATTTCAATTTCTACTTGAATATTTTCAACCTCTGTATCTTTTCCAAATTGTGTTGCTATTTTATTAATATCTATCTCTGCAGCTGGAAGTGTATACGTAGCATGATCAGTCTGTATTTCTAATACAAGTTGTTGTTCCTCCATGTTCTTTACAATCTCGCCATTTAACTGTCCTACAACTACATCTGATGCTGTTTCTACTTTCAGAATTACAATGTCATTTTCTTGTGACTGTTTTAATTCTGTTTCTATTACTTCCGCAGCAGGTGTAACCATCGTAATCGTCTTTCCTTCTTCTGTTTTTTCGGTTTTCATTTGTGTTTCGATTTCTATTTCACTAGGTTCCTGATTGTCTGTTTCATCCGTGGTTTCTGTTGTTTCCTTTAATGTTACATCTTCTCCTGCAGTCATATCTTCCTCAGGAGTGATTTCTTCTTCCGTTTCATCCTCAGTATTGTCGTTGTTGCTTCCACCGCTGTTACTTCCTCCATTAGAAGTTGACCGCGGACTCACTGCATTAGATTCCTCTGAAGCTTCACCTTTACCTACGCTATTGATCGCTTTGACTGTAAACATATAAGTTTGAATATTCGAAAGACCTGTAATGGTTACTGGACTCTCTGTTCCAATCACCTGGATATTCCCTGGCGAAGCTGAGACCTCATAACCTGTAATTTCACTGCCTCCATCATCGTTTGGGGCTGTAAAAGAAACGGTGGCTTTTCCGTTTACTCCTGCTGTGGCTGTCACATTGGTTGGAGCTAATGGCACCGTCATCGGGACGGCACTTTCTTGATTGGACAACTCACCTTCTCCACTGTCATTGACCGATGCTACTGCAAAGAAATAATCGGTACCGTTTGTTAAATTTAGTACATCATAGGATAGACTTTCTACTCTTCCTACTAATTTACCTTGAATACCAAACTCAGTACTTTGATAGATGTTATATGCTGTGGCTCCTTTTACTTCTTCCCAACTTAAAATTACTTGCTTATTACCTGAAGATACGATTGTGACCTCTGTTGCTCCTGGTATAGTGATGTCAGTAACCGTGCTGGATGATTCACTGTTGCCTACTGCATTTTTCGCGATCACAGTAAAGGTATAATTCGTTCCGTCCTCTAGTCCCGTGACCGTAATTGGACTCCCGTTTCCTGTCTCCTTCACATTTTCATCTGCATCTATGACCTCATACTCCGTAATTTCACTTCCTCCATTGTTTGGTGGGGTAAAACTAACGGTTATTTCACCTTTTCCACCGATTGCTTCGATCTCCGTTGGTACAGATGGCACTGTCATTGGGACGGCACTTTCTTGATTGGACAAGTCACCTTCTCCGCTGTCATTGACCGATGCTACTGCAAAGAAATAATCGGTACCGTTTGTTAAATTTAGTACATCATAGGATAGACTTTCTACTGTTCCTACTAATGTACCTTGAATACCAGACTCAGTACTTTGGTAGATTTTATATGTTGTGGCTCCTTCTACTTCTTCCCACTGTAGGTTTACTTGCTTATTTCCAGGTGCTACTTTTGTAATCTCTGTTGTGCCTGGTATAGTGATGGCAGAGACTTGGTCGGACGATGGACTGTCTCCATAGTAATTCTTCGCGATCACAGCAAAGGTATAATTCGTACCATCTTTAAGTCCCGTAACTGTGATTGGACTCTCGACTCCTGTTCCCTTCACATTTCCCTCTGTATCTATGACCTTATAAACGTCGATTTCACTTCCTCCATTGTCATCAGGCGCTGTAAATTGAACCTTAACCTCGCCTTTTCCTCCGATTGATGAAACTTTGGTTGGAGCTGATGGAACCGTTTTAGTAAATCTCTGAACATATAATGTGTATGTTGTTTCAGCTCCGTCTAGGCCAGTGACCGTTATAAACACAGAGCCTTCTAATCGTATATCAATTTCACTTCCACTTTCTACGATATTTCCATTTATCTTTATCGTCACTTGATCATGCACTGCTTCTGGTGTAACTCTTACGGTTTCTATTGCATTTGTTACTAGTAGGTCATATTCAAATATATGCGGAATAAAATAATCTCTACTTAAGTCCCCACCAATTACTATGATATCCCTTAAGTATGGCAATCCAGAATAGTGAACTTGAGCTCCTCTTTCTCGTAAAGTTATAATAATTTCTTCTGCTTCATCATTCAGTGGATTCCCATCCAAATAAATGGTTTTTAAATTCTGGAGACTATCACTATGAACTAAAGGCGAAATATCTGAAATGTTATTATATCTTAAATCAAGGGTGCGTAAACTCCAAAGTCCCACATTAAAAGTGGTATTACCTAGAGGTTCTATATCTGTAATCTTATTATTGCTTAAATCAAGGGTGTGTAAACTCCCGTTTAAATATAGGGATTCTATATTTGTAATCTTATTATTGCTTAAATTAAGAATTTCTAAATTTGGTTTTAAAATTATGCTTGAAATATCTGTGACATTATTATGAGCTAAATCAAGTTCATATAAATTTTGGAGACCATATAGACTTGAAATATCTGTGACGTTATTATTAAATAAATCTAGGAAGTATAAATTGGTGACATTCTCCAAATTCGTAATATCTGTGATGTTATTTACAGCTAAATCAAGGTAGCCTAATTTCGTCAGATTACTTAGGCTTGAAATATCTGTGATGTTATTAGCACTTAAATCAAGGTATTCTAAATTCGTCAGATTGCCTACACTTGTTATATCTGTGATATTGTTTAACCACAGATCTAGGTAGACTAAATTCGTCAGACTTTCTAAACTTCTAATATCTGTGATATCAGATTTTTTTATAACAAGTCTTGTTAAATTGATCAGACTACCTAGATTTGTAACGTCTATACGGTTGGTATATAAAGCCATACTACTATCAATAATAAGGGATGTTAATTGCGTGAGTTCCCCTAGACTGGGAACTCCTGAGGGGGATGGGGCAAGTAAATTAAGTTCTGTTAAATTCACAGCATATTCAAGACCTTCATAACTCCCATAAAAGGGAGCTATTAAAGATAAATCAGTTAGTTTTTCTAGGTCTTCTTCTTTTAACTCATGGTCCTCGGGTAGTTCTAGTCTAGATTTAATATCTTTTTCTAATAAATCATCTTTAATAAGTGAATCTGCTGCAATGATACTAGCTGGTTCCATCATTAAAGTGCTTGGCGAACTCTCTTCAACATGTAGTGGTTGAGCCCTTAGAATTGTAATCGCATAAGTAAGTTCAGCTTCCCCATCTTCCGCCGTGACTCTGACTTCAATTATATTTTCACCCACAGCTAAATCCATCGAATCTGATTCAGTCACTAAATCTCCATCCATCTCCATTGTTATACTCGCTTTATCATGTTCAGCTGTTGGATTGATGGTGATGGTGTCTATTACATTTTCAACTTCTAAAACATGTTCAAATTTGTTCGCTTCGATGGATAGACTTATTGGACTTATGCCATCTTTTTTTATCATAATTTGACTTAAATTTGAGTTATCAGATAATGTGGATGCTTTTGTTACTTTAATGGTGTATGTTTTTTCTATTGTTTCATCTTCTGCAATTACTTTGATTTCGATTGTGGTCTCCCCATTTACTTCTAAAGGAAGGTTTATCTCACTTCCACTTGGTACTATATCTGCATCTACTTTGATCATTGCATTTTCGTGTTCAGCTGTTGGTGTAATTGTAATGGATTCGAGTCCGTTATCCACTTCTACTACATATTCCGTTTGATTTGGATTAAACGATATGTTTCCAGCACTTATCGTTAAATCGATTAAATTTGTGTTATTGGATAATGTCGATACATTTTCGTTTCTACTGGTATTATCGAGTTGTTCATTTCCTGTATCTATCTCAAGACCTTGTTGTCCTAAGGGTTTTCCTATCTCCCCCATATCAATATCCTCGCCTAAGTCAGATAGTGTTGTAAAATCTTGATTGATTACACCCTCATCCCCATTTGCTGCTACATGCATCTGTTGTTGAATTACAGGTTGAATAAATAAAATGATGACTAATAATATGGAAATCATTTTATAAAACGGATTTTTCAATTATTCTTTCTCCCTTCACAATACGGTACATTCTTCTCACAAAATACATTTCCAACTCGGTTATACTTTGGATTCACATCCAAACACTTCCTACTTTTAAAATTTCATGATGTAATCACCTCAAAAGTAACTTAGGAACATCGCCTCCTTTTCTCCCCCCCCCCCACACTTCTAAATACAAATGAATGAGGTCCAACCATCACATCCAATGAAATTGAAAAAAAGGTTCCTTCGCCTTGTAGTGTAAATTTAGCAAGCTTTATACAAAAATGACAAGCAGGATGGACTACATCTCCAAACCGTTCATGCACTTACATTTGATTATGAATAGAATTCAGACCCATTATAATAAAAGCACCTCTCAAAAAACTCTCAAAATCTTTGTCTTTAAACCCTCTTGCCTCATGAAAACGTTGCTAATTCAGTTTTGGATTCATGAAATCTACCTCTAAACGGCGACTTGCTTCTTGCCCCGAATGAACTTTCATAAATAAAAAAAGACAACCAGATCAAATCTAATTGTCTCCATAAAGTAAAAGCAAATTATAACTTCAAATGAATTTTAAAAAGGGTTCAAATGAAATGAACTCCGGCACAATACCGAAGTCATTTCATCTATTTAGATTATATTAATCCAGACTTTTCAAGAAGTCTCTGAATCATAATGGCAACCTCTGCTCTTGTAATATTCACTTTTGGTGCAAGCTCCAATTCATTTTTTCCAGTAATTATACCGGCTTGAAGAACATCAGCTAGACTCTTTTTCGCCCATTCCGAAGCTTGATTCGCATCTTCATATGATCCAAGTTGTTCTTCTATTGCTTTGGATGGAAGCTTTTCTTTTAAATCGGTGATTTCCATTGCTTTTGCGATGATCACCATTGCCTGCTCTCGTGTTATTTTTTCATTTGGTCGGAAGGTTCCATCTTCATAACCTTTTATTAATTGGTAAGAATATGCCGTCTGGATTACGTCGTTATACCAGGCTGTCGCTTTCACATCTGTAAATGGTGTACCTCCGATTTCTAGTTTCAACCCAAGACCTCTCACAATGATTGCTGCGAATTCTGCGCGAGTAATTTCTTTGTTTGGTTTGAACAAATCGTCTCCAACACCATTAATAATCATTCGTGAACCCATATCGTTTACTGCTTCCTTCGCCCAATGACTTTGAACGTCTTTAAATGAGACTTCATTGCTAATGAGCATATAGATACTATTGGTTACACTACTTATTTTCGCATAATATTCCCCTTCAAGTTCAATGATCTTTGTTGGCACATGTCTTAATGTGCCGTCTGATTCTACTACAACTCCAGTTGTGATAAGACTTGGATCTACGTCCTCTGGAATAGCTATCAATCTTTCTACAAAACCAGTGAATGTATCTATTTCAATTGTTTTATCTCCACTTTTCGCTTTAACAGTAAACTCAATGGGTGGAACGATAATCGTCAGTTTCCCTTCAGTTGCTGCATTCTCTACCATTTCTAGCACTTCATCTGATGGTTTAGAAATTTCAACTTCTACTTGAATATTTTCAACCTCTGTATCTTTTCCAAATTGTGTTGCTATTTTATTAATATCTATCTCTGCGGCTGGTAGTGTATACGTAGCTTGGTCAGTCTGTATTTCTAATACGAGTTGTTTTTCCTCCATGCTGTTTACAATCTCACCATTTAACTGTCCTACAACTACATCTGATGCTGTTTCTGCTTTCAGAATTACAATGTCATTTTCTTGTGACTGTTTTAATTCTGTTTCTATTACTTCCACAGCAGGTGTAACCGTCGTGATCGTCTTTCCTTCTTCTGTTTTTTCGGTTTTCGTTTGTACTTCGATTTCTATTTCATTAGGTTCCTGATTGTCTGTTTCACCATTGGTTTCCTCTGGTGTTTCTTCAGGTGTTTGATCATGATCGGATGGTTTATCATCGTTTCCACTTGGAGGCTTATTTCCTCCTGTAGACGGTTGCTCATCCTCTTCCAATTCTGTGATCGTGGCTTCTGCTGTCACTAAGACATCTAAATTCGTGATGTCACTGGCTAACGCTCCCTTTGTGAGCGCTAAATCCACTTTTGCTCTTGCCGATTCTACCGATGATTTATTTGCCAACGTGATCGTGGCTGACAAATTATCGATTGCTTCTATTGCTTCCGTTATTGCTGTGTCTTTCTCCAACTCCAATGCTGCGATCGTTGTTTCGGCTGCTACTAAGTCATTCAGGTTCGTGATTTCACTTTCCATTGCTCCTTTTGTGAGCGCTAAATTTACTTTTGCTCTTGCTGATTCCACTGCTGATTTTTCTGTCAACGTGATCGTGGCTGGCAAACTAGCAATTGCTTCTATTGCTTCCGTTATTGCTGCAGCATTCTCCAACTCCAATTCTACGATCGTTGTTTCAGCTGCCAACAAGACATTCAGGTTCGTGATCTCACTGGCTAACGCTCCCTTTGTGAGCGCTAAATCCACTTTTGCTCTTGCCGATTCTACCGATGATTTATTTGCCAACGTGATCGTGGCTGACAAATTATCGATTGCTTCAATTGCTTCCGTTATTGCTGTGGCTTTCTCCAACTCCAATGCTACGATCGTTGTTTCAGCTGCCAACAAGACATTCAGGTTCGTGATTTCACTGGCTAACGCTCCCTTTGTGAGCGCTAAATCCACTTTTGCTCTTGCTGCTGCCACCACTGTTTTTTCTGTCAACGTAATGGTGTCTGGTAAGCTAACTATTGCTTCTTTCGCTTCGACTATTGCTTCATCTTTCTCTGACTCCAATTCCGTGATCTTTTTTTCGGCTGCTACTAAGTCATTCAGGTTCGTGATTTCACTTTCCGTTGCTCCTTTTGTGAGCGCTAAATTTACTTTTACTCTTGCTGATTCTACCGATGATTTATTTGCTAACGTGATGATATCTGGCAAATTATCGATCGCTTCTATCGCTTCATATATCACTTCAGCTTTCTCTGCTTCGGACTGCTCCAATTCTTGAATCGTCGTTTCGGCGGACTCTAAAGCATTCAGGTTCGTGATTTCACTTACTTCTGCTCCCTTTGCCAGCGCTAAATCTACTTTTACTCTTGCTGCTTCTACTGCTGGTTTATGTTCCAATGTGATCGTCGCTGGTAAGCTAGCTATCGCTTCTTTCACTTCGGCTATCGCTGTGGCTTTCTCCAACTCCAATTCTGCGATCGTTGTTTCGGCTGCCAACAAGACATTCAGGTTCATGATTTCGCTTTCCGTTGCTCCTTTTGTGAGCGCTAAATCTACTTTTTCCCTTGCTTCTTCTATTGATGATTTATTTTTCAACGTGATCGTGGTTGGTAAGCTAGTTATCGCTGCTTCCGCTTCGGCTATCGCTGTGACTTTCTCCAACTCCAATTCCGCGATTGTTGTTTCGGCTGCCACCAAAATATTCAGGTTCGTGATTTCGCTTTCCGTTGCTCCTTTTGTGAGCGCTAAATCTACTTTTTCCCTTGCTTCTTCTATTAATGATTTATTTTTCAACGTGATCGTGGTTGGTAAGCTAGTTATCGCTGCTTCCGCTTCGGCTATCGCTGTGGCTTTCTCCAACTCCAATGCCGCGATCGTTGTTTCGGCTGCCACCAAGACATTCAGGTTCATGATTTCGCTTTCCGTTGCTCCTTTTGTGATCGCTAAATCTACTTTGGTTCTTGCTGCTTCTACCGATGATTTATTTGCCAACGTGATCGTGGCTGACAAATTATCGATTGCTTCTATTGCTTCCGTTATTGCTGTGGCTTTCTCCAACTCCAATGCTGCAATCGTTGTTTCGGCTGCTACTAAGTCATTCAGGTTCGTGATTTCACTTTCCGTTGCTCCTTTTGTGAGCGCTAAATTTACTTTTTCTCTTGCTGATTCCACTGCTGATTTTTCTGTCAACGTAATGGTGTCTGGTAAACTAGCAATTGCTGCTATTGCTTCCGTTATTGCTGTGGCTTTCTCCAACTCCAATGCTGCAATCGTTGTTTCGGCTGCTACTAAGTCATTCAGATTCGTGATTTCATTTTCCGTTGCTCCCTTTGTGAGCGCTAAATCTACTTTGGTTCTTGCTGCTTCTACCGATGATTTATTTGCCAACGTGATCGTGGCTGACAAATTATCGATTACTTCTATTGCTTCCGTTATTGCTGTGGCTTTCTCCAACTCCAATGCTGCGATCGTTGTTTCGGCTGCTAACAAGACATTCAGGTTCGTGATTTCATTTTCCGTTGCTCCCTTTGTGAGCGCTACATCCACTTTTGCTCTTGCTGCTGCCACCACTGATTTTTCTGTCAACGTAATGGTGTCTGGTAAGCTAACTATTGCTTCTTTCGCTTCGACTATTGCTTCATCTTTCTCTGACTCCAATTCCGTGATCTTTGTTTCGGCTGCTACTAAGTCATTCAGATTCGTGATTTCATTTTCCGTCGCTCCTTTTGTGAGCGCTAAATTTACTTTTGCTCTTGCTGATTCCACTGCTGATTTTTCTGTCAACGTAATGGTGTCTGGTAAGCTAACTATTGCTTCTTTCGCTTCGACTATTGCTTCATCTT
The DNA here is from genome assembly GCF_030730905.1 of Chengkuizengella axinellae. Taxonomy (GTDB): domain Bacteria; phylum Bacillota; class Bacilli; order Paenibacillales; family KCTC-33759; genus Chengkuizengella; species Chengkuizengella axinellae. The sequence continues at coordinate 57,666 of NZ_JAVAMP010000007.1, forward strand.
TCTCTGACTCCAATTTCGCGATTGTTGTTTCGGCTGCTAACAAGACATTCAGGTTCGTGATTTCACTTTCCGTTGCTCCTTTTGTGAGCGCTAAATTTACTTTTGTTCTTGCTGATTCCACTGCTGATTTTTCTGTCAACGTAATGGTGTCTGGTAAACTAGCAATTACTGTTTTCGCTTCATCTATCGCTGTGGCTTTCTCTAACTCCAATTCCGCGATTGTTGTTTCGGCTGCTAACAAGACATTCAAGTTCGTGATTTCACTTTCCATTGCTCCTTTTGTGATCGCCAAATCCACCTTTACTCTTGCTACTTCCACTGCTGATTTTTCTGTCATCGTGATCGTGGCTGGCAAATTATCGATTGCTTCTATTGCTTCGGCTATTGCTGTCGATTTCTCTGCTTCCAACTGTTCCAATTCTGCGATCGTTGTTTCGGCTGCCACCAAGACATTCAGGTTCATGATTTCGCTTTCCGTTGCTCCTTTTGTGAGCGCTAAATTTACTTTTGCTCTTGCTGATTCCACTCCTGATTTTTCTGTCAACGTAATGGTGTCTGGTAAGCTAGAGATTGCTACTATCGCTTCATCTATCGCTGTGGCTTTTTCTATTGTCTGTTTTGCAACGTTCACCCTTTCTTCTAATGCTGTTTTATCCTCACTTTCAGAAAGGGCTGATAATGTGTTTTCTGCTTTCTGTAATGCTTCTGTAGCTGTTATCAGATTTGCTTCTATTGATAAATCTTCTTTCACTGCATTTTCTAACTCCGTGAATACATTATCGTGTAAAATCCAGGCTGACACATTTATCTGATCATAACTGTTCGATCCTGCTGCTACCACCGTTCCATCTGATTTCAAGCCTATTGTATGATATTCGCCTACTGATACCTGCTCTATATTAATCCAGCCTGACACATTCAACTGTCCATACCAATTGTTCTTTCCTGCTGCTACCACCGTTCCATCTGATTTCAAGCCTACTATATGAAATTTGCCTGCTGCGACCTGCACAATGTCTGTCCACATAGAAACTTCCGTCAGTCCTTCACCCAAGTTAACAAATCCTCCTACAGCTACCACCGTTCCATCTGATTTCAAGCCTACTGTATAATTACCTCCTGAGGATACTTGCACAATGTCTGTCCAGTCTGATACATTTATCTGACCATAACTGTTCCATCCTACTGCTACCACACTTCCATCTGTTTTTAAGCCTACTGTATAATAAAGCCCTGCCACTACCTGCACAATGTCTGTCCAGTCTGACACATTCAACTCTCCATGGGAATTACTCCCTACAGCTACCATGGTTCCATCTGATTTCAAGCCCACAGTATGAGAATATCCTACTGCTATCTGACCGATATCTGTCCAAGCTGGATACAAATCTGACAAAAAATTCATCTGTCCATAGTTATTACTTCCTACAGCTACCACACTTCCATCTTTTTTCAACCCTACCGTATGATGCTGTCCTGTCCCTATCTGTATGATATCTGTCCAAGCTGACACTTCCAGCTGTCCATCATCACTTTTTCCTATAGCTACCACGTTTCCATCTGTTTTCGATCCTACTGTATGATAAGGTCCTGTTGCAATGAATGTAGCTCTATTGACGATAAGGGTATACTCTCTTCTCGATCCATTTTCTAAGGTAATAATGACTTTAATATGATTGAGACCAACATCTAAATCAATAGCATTAGACTCAACTCCACTTGGTACTAGATCACCATCCACTGTAATCATGGTTTCACTTGCAGCTGTTGGTGTAACTGTAATGGTTTCTGTTTCGTTTCTTACATTTATTTGATAATGACTAGCGAGGACATCAAACGCTGGCTTTAATGTCCCTTCACTGACTTCTAATCCACTTAAGAAGACACTGCCACCTAATTCGATTCTTACCTTTATGATCTTTCGTTTTGCATTGTTTACTCTTTCTTCTAATGCTGTTCTATCTTCACTATCAGCAAGGGCAGATAGCGTGTTTTCTGCTTTCTGTAATGCTTCTTCAGCTATAATCAAATTTGCTTCTATCGTTAAATCTTCTTTCACTGCATGTTCTAATTCCGTAAATACTTTATCGTGTAAAATCCAGGTTGACACTTCTGTCTGTCCTTCATCACTCTTTCCTACAGCGATTACAGTTCCATCTTTTTTCAAGCCTACGGTATGATATCCACCTGCTGCGATCTGCTCGATATCTGTCCAGCCTGATACTTCCGTTTGTCCATCGTCGTTCAAACCTACGGCGATCACACTTCCGTCTGTTTTTAAGCCTACAATATGTTGTTCTCCTACGGCGATCTGCTCGATATCTGTCCAGCCTGATACTTTCATTTGTTCCTCATCGTTCAAGCCTACAGCGACCACACTTCCGTCTGTTTTTAGGCCTACAATATGTTGTTCTCCTGCGGCAATCTGCTTGATATCTATCCAGCTTGACACTTCCGTTTGTATCTCATCATTCAAACCTACAGCGACCACACTTCCGCCTGTTATTAAGCCTACGGTATGTTGTCCGCCTGCTGCGATCTGTTTGATATCTACCCAAGCTGACACTTTCGCTTGTTCATCATCATTCAAACCTACGGAGACCAGACTTCCATCTGGTTTTAAGCCTACAGTATGTTGTTCTCCTGCTGCGATTTGTTTGATATCTACCCAAGTTGACACTTTCATTTGTTCATCATCATTCAAACCTATGGAAACCACGCTTCCATCTGGCTTTAAGCCTACAGTATGTTGTTCTCCTGCTGCTATATCTATAATATCTGACCATACTGGCGCCTCCAGTTGTCCTTCACCGTTCAGACCTGTGGCGACCACACTTCCATCTGTTTTGATTCCTACAGTATGATATCCGCCTGCTATAAGGATTGGATCTAACTTTGCAGCTCTTGTAACTGATATCGTGTATTCTCTTGGCAGTCCACCTTCTAAAGTGACATTCACTTTAATGTCATTTTGACCGATATTTAGATGAATAGCATCAGATTCAAATCCACTCGCCACTGGATCACCATTCACTGTAATCATACTTGCAGCTGTTGGTGTGACTGTAATAGTATCTATTTCGTTTTTTACATTTATTTGATAATGAGTAGCGAGGAGATCAAATGATGGCTTTAAAGTCCCTTCACTTACTATTAATCCACTTAAGTAGACACTATCACCTAATTCGATTCTTGTCTTTATGATCTTTCGCTTTGCATTGTCTACCCTTTCTTCTAAAACTGCTTTATCTTCACTATAAGTAAGGGCTGACAATGTGTCTTCAGCTGTTTGTAATGCTGCTTCAGCTTTTATCAAATTTGCTTCTATTGTTAAATCTTCTTTCACTGCATCTTCTAACTCCGTGAATACATTACCGTGTAAAAGCCATGATGATACATCCAATTGACCAAAGTTAATATTATGTCCTTCTCCTCCTACGGAGACCACGGTTCCATCTTCTTTCAAACCTACTGTATGATATTCTCCTGCGGCTATCTGGACAATATTAGTCCATTCAGACACATTCATCTGACCATAGTTTTTATCTTGTCCTCCTCCTACGGAGACCACAGTTCCATCTTCTTTCAAGCCTACTGTATGATATCTTCCTGCGGATACTTGGACGACATCTGTCCATGTTGATACTTCCAGTGCTCCATAATGATACTGTCCTGCGGATACCACCGTCCCGTCGGATTTCAACCCTGCTATATGACTGTACCCAACGGATATTTGTTTGATATCTGTCCACTCTGATACTGAATTATAATAATCCTCCGATGTTGCCATTACTACGGTTCCATCTTCTTTCAACCCTGCTGTATGAAACTCATATCCTGCTGAGACCTGTTTGATATCTCTCCAGCCTGACACTGCCAAACCAATGTCATCCCTGGTACTTACTACAGTTCCAGTTGATTTTAATCCTACTGTATGATCATATCCCGTGGATAACTGCACGATATCTGTAAAGTCTGAACCACCCAACCTTCCAAAAGTTGCGTTACCAAAGTTTTCTCCTACATGAACCGCGGTTCCGTCTGACTTTAACCCTACCGTATGCCAATATCCTGCGGATACCTCCACGAGATCTGTCCAACCATGATTAAACAATGGATCTGACACCTTATCCTCTCCTGCGGCGACTGCTGTTCCGTCTGTTTTTAACCCTACGGTTTGAGCTGTGCCTGCTGCTATAAGGGTTGGACCTGAGTTTACATTCACGAGATCGGCTCTTGTAACAGTAATCTTATATTCTTTTGTCAATCCATTTTCTAATTTAACAATAACTTTTATGTCATTTTGATCGACATCTAAATGAATCGCATTAGATTCAACACCACTTGCCACTGGAACACCATTCACAGTAATTTCTGCAAGTTCATTTTCAACTGTTGGTGTGACTGTAATGGTTTCTGTTTCGTTTTTTACATCTATTTGATAATGACTAATGAGAACATCAAATGTTGGCGTTAAAGTGCCATCACTTACTTCTAATTCACTTAAATATGCAATGCCTAAATTGATTCCTGCCTCTATAATCGTCTGTTTTACATTGTTTACTCTTTCTTCTAATGCTGTTTTATCCTCACTATCAGATAGAGCAGACAATGTACTTTTTGCTCTTTGGAATGCCTCTTCAGCTTTTATCAGATTAGCTTCTTTTCTTAAATCTTTCATCACTGCACTTTCTAACGTCGTAAATACGTTATCGTGTAAAATCCAGCCTGATGTATTCGTCTGTCCCCAAACGTGATATCCTACGGCTATGACAGTTCCGTCTGATCTTAAGCCTATGGTATGGTTATTTCCTGCGGCGATCTGCACGATATCTGTCCAGCCTGACACATTCTTCTGACCATAAGAGTTATCCCCTGCAGCTACCATGGTTCCGTCTGTTTTTAAGCCTATTATATGTTTCAATCCTGCTGTGACCTGCACAATATCGTCCCATTCCCACACTTCTTCCACACCAGAAACATAACCTGCTGTTACCACGCTACCGTCAGATTTTAAACCTAGGGTAAGATTCCGTGTTGCGAATACTTGCACAATATCCGTCCAAGTTGAAACTTCCAGCTGTCCAGAGCCATTTTGTCCAACTGCTACCACACTTCCGTCTGTTTTTAAACCTACGGTATGATCATATGATGCTGAGACCTGCACGATTTCTGACCAGCCTGAAACATTCATCTGACCATAGGGATTCCCCCCTACAGCTACCACACTTCCGTCTGTTTTTAAGCCAACTGTATGGTTCAATCCTGCTGTGACCTGTTTGATATCTTTCCAGTCTGACACATTCGTCTGGTCCAAAGAACCACTTCCTGCTGCTACCACACTACCGTCTGTTTTTAACCCTAGAGTATGAGAATATCCTGCTGCTACCTGCTTAATATTCGACCAGGTTGACACTTCCGTTGTCTGACCACTAGTATCACTTCCTACTGCTACCACACTTCCATCTGTTTTTAACGCTACTGTGTGCATTTCGCTTGCTGCAATTTTTCCTCTGAATGCTCTTGTGACTGTTATGGTGTATTCCCTTGTTAGTCCATTTTCTAAGGTGACAATAACGTTTATGTGATTTTGGCGAAAATCTAAATCAATCACATTAGATTCAATCCCACTTGCCACTGGATCACCATTCACTGTAATTTCTGCAAGTTCATTTTCAACTGTTGGTGTGATTGAAATGGTTTCTATATCGTATTCTACATCTATTTGATAATGACTTGTGAGAACATCAAATGTTGGCATTAAAGTCCCTTCACTTAATTCTAATTTACTTAAATATCCTAAACTAACCCCTGCTTCTATAATCTCCTGTTTTGCATTGTTTACTCTTTCTTCTAATGCCGTTTTATCCTCACTATCAGGTAAGGATGACAATATGTTTATTGCTTTCTCAAGTGCTTCTTCTGCTATTGAGAGATTTGTTTCTTCTGTTAAATCTTCATTCACTGCACTTTCTAACTCCGTGACTACGTTATCGAGCAAAATCCAGCCTGTTACATTCGTCTGACCATCATCGACCTTTCCTACTGCCACCACACTTCCATCTGATTTCAAGCCTACAGTATGAAAATTCCCTGCGGCGATCTGCACAATATCGGTCCAGGTTGACACTTCCGTCTGTCCTTGATCATTCAATCCTACGGCGACCACACTTCCATCTGATTTCAAGCCTACGGTATGAGCATCTCCTGCGGCGATCTGCTCGATATTAGACCAGCCTGACACTCCCGTCTGACCTGATGTGCTAAGTCCTACTGCTACCACAGTTCCACCGCTTTCCAACCCTACCGTATGAGATTTTCCTGCTGCCACCTGCTTAATATCTGACCAATCTGACACTCTCTTCTGCCCTGAAAAACCATCTCCTTCAGCGACCACGCTTCCATCTGTTTTTAAGCCTACGGTATGATAATATCCTGCTGCCACCTGCTTAATACCAGACCAGTTTGACACTTCCGTCTGACCCGACTTGTTCAATCCTTCGGCGACCACGCTTCCATTTGCTTTTAAGCCTACAGTATGATATGCGCCTGCCGTCACCTGAATGATATTGGTCCATCCTGTGACATTCGTCGTCTGACCATCACTATTCTTTCCTGTCGCTTCCACGCTTCCATCTGCTTTTAAGCCTACAGTATGATAATATCCTGCTGCGATCTGCTCAATATCTGTCCAGTCTGACACATTCGTTTGTTGATCATCATTCAACCCTACAGCAACCACACTTCCATCTGGTTTTAAACCCACGGTATGTTTATCACCTGCTGCTATAAGAGTTGGAGTAATGTCTGAGACATTGAGGAATAGAGATTGAGATGCATTTAGAGAACTAATTTCATGCTGAATAGTCACCGTACGACTCGCTTCTTGTTCTTCCGTTTCATTACTCACAACCGTGACAATACTCACCACTTGACCATTGAGCAGGTCGTCGTTTGTGACTTCATAAGTTTCTGTTAATGCTCTACTCTCAGCGACTTTAAGGGTTGGAATGGTTTCATCCATCTCAAGCAAGTCATTCTTTACAATGACTTTGGTGAGTGGTATCGTACCTTTGTTCGTGACTGTCATGGTGTATTCAATGGACTGTCCAACTGTATAGACCTCATCCTCTGAAGTGATGTCCAATTCCAATTCAGTTATCTCCATTGCTGCTGCACTTGTTACTGTGATTGTATACGTTTGCTCTATTGCTTCTCCTGTTGTTTCATCTTCTGCTGTCACATTGATTTTAATTGTGGTCTCTTTCTCTGTCTCTAAAGGAATGTTTACCTCACTTCCACTAGTTACTGTATCTCCGTCTACTTTGATCGTTACGTTTTCGTGATCAACTGTGGGCGTGATCATAATAGAATCGAGTCTATTATCTACCTCTACCACATATTCGGTCTGATTCGGATCAAAAAACAAGTTTCCAGCATTTAAAGTTAAATCGCTTAAATTGGCGTTATTAGATAATGTCGAAAATTTTTCGTTTCTACTTCCGTTATCAAGTTGATCATTTTGACTCGTATCTATCTCAAGATCCTGTTGACCTAATGGTATATCTGGCTCGACCCATTCTTTATCCTCGCCTAAACTGGATTCTGTTTCAATACCTTGACCTTGATTGATTTCCCCTTCATCCCCATTTGCGACTACATTCATTTGTTGTTGAAATACAGGTTGATTAAATAATACGATGACTAATAATATTGATATCATTTTATAAAAAAGATTTTTCACTTGTTCCTTCTCCCTTCACAATACGGATCATTTTGTTCAAAACATACATTTCCATTTCAACTTATTTTTTTCTGTCCATTCCATTTCAACTTATTTTTTTCTGTCCATTCCTTCCCTCCTTCTCATTTTTCTCGTACTGTAAGAAGGCTGTACATTGGATTCACTTTGCCGTATTTTCCTGTCAAAAAATTCATGATGAAATGATCTCAAAAGCAACTGAGTGACATATCATCACCTCCTTTTTTCCAACTCCACATTTCTGAATCAAATGAATGAGGTAAACCATCACAGCTAATGAAATTAATATAGGTTTCTTCGCACAGAGTAGTGTGAATTTAGCAAAGATTTATATATAAATAACAAGCTGGCAGGATGGACTTATCTTCAAACTGTTCATAGACTTACAATTGCATAATTACATTTCAGAGACATTATAATAAAAGCCCCTCTCAACAAACTCTCAAAGTTTTGTTTTTGAATCACTTGTCTCATGAAAACGTCATATACATTTTTCTTTTAAATGTATAAAGCTGATTGGAAAATCTGTTGGTGAATATATGATTGAATCCAGTATTGAAAAAGCGGGGTATTTGTTGTATTACAGGAATGGAACAGAAGTATGAAAATTAGAAAAAAAATAAGGTACTCATCCATTTAAAATCTGGTATGAATACCTTAAAACACTTTACTTATGTAGGTTTATCCATGTTTTTCAAGTTACAATTAGCCGTAGTTTTATTCGAATAATTTCTTAAGAATGCTATTTGCCTTCGATTAGGGTGATTAAAGAGTACATCTTTAATTTCATCCATTTGGCAAATAAGTAGTATGGAATTACTATTCACATTAAAGCTTGTATCAACGTATTCACCCCCTGTAACTTTGAAGCCAAGTGATTTGAGGAGATGATAGCTATCACTATTGACAACAGTATCTGCCAAAACATATTAACACCCCATATTAAGAAGGCTATTGAATACTGCTTGAACTAAATGAGGACGATTCCATTTATAATGCCTGCTTTGGATGCTACTTCAATATAAGGGTAAGACCATCTCTCTTTGTCCACAACGTTAAATCCGAAGTTGTTAGTTCTGGAGTTGCAAATTGCTTTGTTACATATTTAATTTTCCATTCAACTCTTCCGCAATAAAATCTGTATATCCTTTAACAATGGTTCCATTTGAATTGATGTCAGGACCCCATATATAAAGGATTTCTAAATTCGTCAGATTTCCTAGGTTTGTAATACCTGTGGTGGTGAAGCTATTACTACCTAAATAAAGGTTTCTTAAATTTGTCAGATTTTCTAAATTTGGAATTTCTTCAATTAAATTACACTCTAAATTAAGGGTCTCTAAATTCGTCAGATTTCCTAAACTTATTATATCTGTGATCTTGTTCCAAGATAAATCAAGACTTGTTAAATTTTTTAAACTTTCTAGACTTTCAACATCTGTGATGAAATTCCAAAATAAATCAAGGGTCGTTAAATTCGTCAGACTATTTAGGTTTGATATATTTGTGATAACATTCCAAGATAAATTAAGGGTCGTTAAATTCGTCAGACTATTTAGACTTTTAATTTCTGTGATATTGTTCTTTTCATCGGTAATAAAATCGTAACCTAAATAAAGATTTGTCAAATTCACAGCATTTTCAATACCTTCAAGGCTGTTAATACCTAACCCTGTAGCATCTAATTCAGTTAGTTTTTCTAAGTCTGTTACTTTTAAATCACCTGTTATGTCTAATTTAACTTTTATCGCTTGTTCTAAGTTCGAGTCTTTAATAATTGGATCCAAATTGCTTAAATTTACGTTATTAGATAGTGTTGATCCCTTTTCATTTTCACCTCCATTATCCAGCTGATCATTTTGGCCCGTATCTATCTCAAGATGCTCGCCTGAATTGGATGGTGTTGTTAAATCTTCATTGATTACACCCTCATCCCCATTTGCCAATAATGTTTTTAAGTTAACATTAGTTGATTGAGGTGCTGCACTTACATACATCTGTTGTTGAATTACAGGTTGAATAAATAAAACGATGACTAAAAATAGCGATATCATTTTAAAAAGCAGATTTTTCATTTGTTCCTTCTCCTTTCACAATAGAAATCATTTTGCTCAAAACATACATTTCCACTTCCATCACATCCAATGAAATTTAAAAACAATGATTTCTTCGCCTTGTAGTATGAATTAAATAAAGCTCTATACGAAAATAACAAGCAGGATGGACTACATTTCCAAACTGTTGATGCACTTACATTTGCTCATGAATAGAATTCAGACCCATTATAATAAAAGCCCCTCTCAATAAAATCTCAAAAGCTTAGTTTTTAAACCCTTTGTCCTTATGAAAACGTTCTATAACAATCGGGTAGGAGGCTACCCATTAGTTGAGTAGCCGACCTCCCACACCACCGTGCGTACCGCTCGGTACACGGCGGTTCCTAAGTTTACACAGTGACTTGTCGATAATATTCTGAAAAGAAGAGGAATCCAAATCCTTTGATTCGATTGTTTCCAAGGGATTTGGAGAGGATTGGACTTTTGGATGTTCTCCAGTAGCTCTTTCTTGTATTGGCATATTCCCATGCTTTCTGTTTATGAATTCCGAGGGATTGAAGCATTTTAAATCTTGTCTTTATTCGCTTCCATTGTTTCCAGTAAACCATGCGGATTCGCCTTCTCATCCATTTATCCGTCTGATGGAGCAACTTCTTCATATCCGCAATTTTGAAGTAGTTCACCCATCCCATGATATATCGTCTAAGTTTCATGGCTCTGTCATCGTTACCTATTCCATGACTTCTTGAAGTCAATTCTCTTACTTTACTTCTCATCTTTGCAATAGATTTTGGATGAATTCTGATTTTCGTTTCTCCCTTGTTTTGGTAGAATGAGAACCCAAGAAATTTCACTTTCCCTACATAGTCAACCACAGTCTTTTCCCTATTTACCTTAAGAAACAATTTCTTTTCAATAAAAGGAAGGATGTTTTTCAATGTACGCTCGGCACTTCTTCTGCTTTTGCAAAAGATGAGCAGATCATCCGCATATCGCACAAATCGGTGACCTCTTCTTTCGAGTTCTTTATCTAATTCATTCAGCATGATGTTGCTAAGAATTGGACTAAGTGGTCCTCCTTGCGGTACGCCGACTTTCGTTTCTTCGAATTTATGTTTTACCATCGCTCCAGCTCTCAGGTATTTGTGAATTAGAGATATGACTCTACCATCTTCAATAGTTCTCGATAGTATTTCTGCTATTTTACTCTGATTTACGGTGTCAAAGTATTTCTCCAAGTCCATATCTACCACATATTTATATCCTTCATTTATGTTGTTCTGACTTTTCCTGATTGCCTGATGTGTGCTTCGTTTAGGTCTAAATCCAAAGCTGTTGTCTGAAAATTGCTCTTCGAAGATAGGCGTTAGTATTTGATTGATCGCTTGCTGTATGACTCGATCCACTACAGTCGGGATTCCTAATTTTCTTTTCTTCTTCCCGTCCTCTTTCGGTATCTCTACTCTTCGAACAGGATGAGGACAATATTTACCGTCCAGAATGGATTGCTTGATGAGGTTCCCGTTTTCTTTGAGATACTGTAGAAGTTCATCTACTTTCATCCCATCGATCCCATGAGAACCTTTGTTAGCTTTTACCTTCTTGAATGCTTGATTCATGTTGTCTCTCCTCACAATTTTCTCGAGTAACCCTTTCTTCGACTCGTTTGCGTCGGTGTTGTTGTTTTCAGTTATCCGCCCAAGATTGTGCACTCCTGCATATCCTTCATGTTCCGCACTATTCTTTTGCAGTGAACCTTCCACCCAATTTTCATCTGTTGGAAGTTGGCTGCCCTTCGCTCCTGTATTGGTAACATTCATTAACTAACACCTCCTTAGGTTCAGCCCTTCCTCGGAAGTTTCGACAACCCCGAGTACTATGGCTTCTGCTGACTTCTCATGATAAATCTTGTTTCAACCGTGATTCAAACTCATTTCCTCACGTCCATGAGACCTCCCACGGTAAGACGATTCACTTTCCTTCCATGTACCCACATCATTTACATCGGTATGTCCGTGTAGTTATTGGACTTCGTTTTGTTTGGCAAACTCATCCCATACCTATGCCTGATGATGTTCGTGTTCCTTGGGTCGGAATTTTGACTCCAGCTTCCTTCAGATTCCACCTCGCAATGGACACCCTTGCTCTTAGCTAATGGTTGGTAACTACAAACCCCCATAATGGACTTTCACCACCTAGTTAATCGCCATGCGTGGCACACCAAAAAAAGCAGGGAAAGATACGATCGTATCTTTCCCTGCTTAAATATCATTTGAATCATTTTGTTATTATCAATTATCACCATCAACAAGTTCTATTAAAAATGGATAGTGGTTATTTGCACTTGGGATGATATTTACTCTTTCCAAAGGAACAGTGATCATCACATCAGTTATTGTGCTGTGTAATACATTATGATGAGCATAGACCTGTTTACCAATTTTGAATGAAGTTAGACTCCCTATATTTATAAAGAAACTAATCGAACCATTATTACTTAAACCGTGATTAGTACTTTCTTCAACAACATTATTGTCGATTCCAACATGATTCTTTTTGAATAATTTATTATAAAGAGCTTTCACTCTATCACCTCATTTTTAAATCTCTAGTTGTTCTACATCAGATAATGAGAGTTCTAAAAGTAGATTAGCTGACTTTTATAGTCAAATAAACGCTCTTCCACATTTTCAAGAAACAAAGCTTCATCTGTTTCCTCGATGTTTAGGCTTTGCTAGAAGTTAGTTCAATCATAAGTTAATGTGAAAGATTCTATTCTCCTCCATTTAATGCATCTGGTGCTACAGTATCTACATAAATTATTTTCTCTGCTTTTTCTGAAATGTTTCCAGCTTCATCAATTGCATATACGTAGTACTCCTGACCATCTATTTCCTTAAATAAATCATCTCTACTATAATCTATGAAATAATTTCCACCCTCTATTACATTGAGAGCTATAATATACTGATTTTCTAAACCACCGAAACTGTCAATTGGATCATCATCTGAAGATAACACAAGGTCTACCCCTGCTTCTGAATAATCCTCAAGTCCAACTAATGTTTCTAAAGAGTCTCTATTATTAATAGTAACAGTAACATCTTCAACATCATTATTTAAAATAGGTTGGGCTACTTGGGTATCTATTATTATACTTTCATCTGTTGGAATTATCTTATCACCGATTTTTACAGATATATCATATTCACCATCAGCCCAACCTGATATATCAATTTCAACCCATCCAGATTGATCAACACTAAATATTTCTTCTTTATCAGATAAGATAATTTTTATATCTTGATTCGGATTGCCCATATATTCCAAATAAGAAGTCGGGTCTCCCATATCCATAGCCTCTTTATTAAAAACAGAATCTCCAGAATTAAGTAATAGATTTGTACTGATGGTATGATCTGCTTTTTCAGAAATACGGTTTGGATCTTCAATATCGATGGCGTAAACATAATAAACATCATCTAAATTGTAATATTCATAACTGCACAATAGATCTGTACATTCCTCAAATAAAGGAGCCTTGCCTGTTATATCAAAATAACTATATGAAAGATCAATCACTCCTTCTGGAAATATATTAGATTCAATGATGATTGTTCTATTATCATTTTCGTCTTCTAGTCCTTCTAATCCATCCGAAGGATCTCCATCTGTACTTATTACCAGCTGGACTGTATCATTATCATCATTATTTTTAATTGTTGTTGAACCATATTCAGATTGTTGCTCAAATAAATAAAAATGATCAAAAAACTTTACGTTATTACCATTTACATTTTCGCTGTTAGCATTTAAAATAGGTTTTTCTATTGGATCAGGTTCTGGCTCTGGATTAGGTTTAGGTTTAGATGGGGATGTTGTCACTTTAATGTTCTTTTTCACTTCAATTTCAAATACGATGAAATCATTGAGATCACCTGCTAAATCTTTCACTGAGGCTTTTTTTATATAGATATTTACTTTTCCTTCAGGAAATTGATTCTCGTTGAAGTTTAGTTTCATTTCATTCCCATCAATTGAGAGATCAGCTTGCCGCTCATCATTTTCATCAACCGGATATGCATTACATGTGTGGAAGTAGCTCAACATATCTACATCCATCACTTCAATATCTTCACTGAAGATTAACGTGACCCCTGTTGCTGTGGCATTTTTATAATTAACAACATGTGGTAGTTCTAAATTAGGCTGGATGTCAAGTGCGATATATGTTTCATAAGCAGAATTTACTAAAAATTTGCGATCTCCATCTACTTTGTAATCCTCTTGTTCATTGATTAAATTCCACTCTAACGCTTGTGCAACATAATGCTGTGCCCATTCACTTACACTTGAACCCACATAACCAGACTCATCAATTTCTAAACCTTTATATTCTGCATATCCTACAACAAGCAATTTTGCAAATTGTTCTTTAGTTACATTGTTTTTGGGGTCAAACAAACCTTTGCCTATTCCATCAATAATACCAGCAGAAGTCCCTGCTTCAATATACGAATATGCCCAGTTCCCTTCTGTTTTTACATCAGAATAGGTTCCTGATGCAGGTGGTTCCGCTGAATCAAGTAAAAATAATAATGTAATTACTTTTGCCGCTTGTTCACGCAGCATATCATCTTCTAAATGAGGTAAACAATCACCATAACCATCAAAAATCCCTTTTCCTCTCAACACATCAAACTTCTCTTCTACAGTTAACTCTTCCACTGCTGAACTATAAGGAACCATTGAAAAAAACAGGGCAAAAGTCAGCAATATAGATAAGATTTTCTTCATTTTTTTATTCTCCTCCTAATGGATGTTCAATCCGATATTATAAAATATGACTTCTTCTACTTCAGCTTAAGATTTTAATTAAATGATCCCCCTTGTTTCCATTTCTACTATTTTTGTAAGAAGATAGAGACTACGCATAATGAATTGTAAAAATATAGTTTTCTTAGTCCTGTCTATAAGATTAGCTTCGAAAATGACAAGTAGAATGGACTACATACTCAAACTGTTCTGTTCATGCACTTTAATTTGCATTTTTTTGGAGTTCAGACAAATTATAATAGAAGCCCCTCTCAACAAACTCTCACAATTCTTGGTTTAAAACTTGAAGGAATCTATTTCATCTAATTTAAGAAGCTTGTTAACTGAAGAATCTTTACTTAACAAGATTGAATTAAGAATTGAACGAGCGGAGTGTTTGTTACTTTACAAAGGAATGAATGTAACAGAGGTTAATTCACGATTGTATCTTTTCATTGTTGAAACTACGCTTCTTTTTCTTTTAGTCATTAACCCTATAAACCTCCAAATTTTAATAATAGTAGACTGTAATTTATCAAGGCAAAATCCCCTCACAAATATATAGAATAAGAGCATCACTTTTACATGTCATATTTTTCACCCTTCTAAACTTGTTTATTGTGTAATAACTATGAAATAAGCATGTTCTACAATTTTTTGAAGGAGGTTCAATATGCAGGATATAATAAACGAAATATCAAGTTTTGTTTGGGGACCACCACTTCTTGTATTACTTGTTGGAACTGGGATTTATTTAACCATTCGATTAACTTTTTTACAATTTCGTCTTTTGCCTTATTCCTTAAAACTTGCATTTACTAAAAAGCAGGACAAGAAATCTGAAGGAGATATTTCTCACTTTCAGTCATTGATGACAGCACTTGCAGCTACAGTAGGGACGGGGAACATTGCAGGGGTTGCAACGGCGGTTTTCCTTGGAGGACCTGGAGCTGTATTTTGGATGTGGATTACCGCATTGTTTGGGATGGCAACCAAATATGCAGAGGCCATCCTAGCCGTTAAATATCGTGTTAAAGATGCGAATGGGGAAATGTCAGGCGGTCCAATGTACTATCTTGAAAAAGGCTTGAAGCAAAAATGGCTCGCTATTCTTTTTGCGTTATTTGGTGCTATCGCAGCGTTTGGAATAGGAAATTTAGTCCAATCTAACTCAGTTGCTGAAGCGATGGAGTCTACTTTTTCAGTTCCAACTTATGCTACAGGGATTATCTTAGCTCTCTTAACTGCTATTGTGATCATTGGTGGAATCAAAATCATAGGAAAAGTCACATCATTTTTTGTTCCTATTATGGCATTATTTTATGTTACAGCAGGTTTAATCATATTGATATTGAATGCTGAATTGGTACCGAATGCTATTGCACTTATCTTTACAGATGCCTTTACAGGTCAAGCTGTTGCTGGAGGTGCTATCGGTGCAGTTATTCGTTGGGGTGTTGCTAGAGGGGTATTTTCCAATGAAGCTGGTTTAGGATCTGCTCCAATTGCTGCGGCAGCTGCTAAAACAGATTACCCTGGACGTCAAGCGCTAGTTTCTATGACACAAGTATTTATTGATACGATTATTATTTGTTCCATTACTGGAATCACATTAGTCATGGGAGGTTTGTATCAAGGAGAAGTCAAGGGAGCTGCTTTAACATCTAAAACATTTGAAATGTTCTTGCCTTCCGCAGGTTCCTATATTGTTACGATCGGTTTAGTTTTCTTTGCCTTTTCAACGATTATAGGATGGTCTTACTACGGCGAGAAATGTTTCACCTACTTGTTTAAAAATCCTGCAGTCAAATACTTATATCGTGCATTGTTTGCTGTATCTGTGTTTTTTGGTTCTTTATGGTCATTAAATACCGTTTGGGGCATCGCAGATATTATGAATGGATTAATGGCGATACCGAACTTAATTGGACTGCTCGGATTATCTGGTGTAGTGGTTTATGAAACGAAAAAATTCTTGAAAGTGTTAAAAGAGGAGAAAGAGAAGAAATTGAGCAATCAAACATAACCACCTTGTTTTTATCATTTTATTAAATATATATTCAAATAAAACCGATCAATAGCTCCTCAGAAGCTTACATGATCGGTTTTATTTTTCATGTAGAATGTGATAAAGTCGGGCACTTCTCTAGAAAAAATAATCCATTCATTTTTTCTAGTTGCTCAACAAAATTCCAATGGTCATATTCTGTGCCCTGCAACCTCATTCTTCCTGCTTTTCAACTTTAAGCTTTAATATCAACACAAGCTCATACTCCTTAATCATTCCATCTATTCCTTCTGGTGTGTAGTCATAACCACCTAGAGAATGATTATCGTGTCCATATACACCTAGTATTTTAGTTTCTCCAGATTTTAAACTAATTGTTTCATCAGGAATTGCATAACTCCATCCACGAATGCCTGAAGAATATAAACCGTTAAGTTCAACTTCCAACGGTACTTGAGATACTTCGGGAGAATACAAAAAGAACAAGGGATTAGGATTGGTGGAGTGAATAATTCCAAACCCCATTGAACCTTCACTCTTTTTATTTGGACTGTAACCATATGATAACTGCGTTAAAGGAGAAGAACTTATTTTCTTTCCAGATTCATATCCCTCAACCCAAAGATTTACCCGGCTTTTGTCCGCATATGGAAGTTTGAGATGAAAGTCAAACAATTCACCAATTCCTAACTCTTCTAAAGATTTCTGATGTACAGAATCTTTGTTTACTTGTATAGAAGCTATATTGTTTTTATCGATCGTTGTCTCCTTACTACACCCTATAAGAATTATTATCATCATTAGAATTAGTACGATATAGATTCTTCGATTCAAAATAGCACCTCCACGCCTAACTTAATTACAATTATTTCAAATTGTATTGATTTCCACAACAATTAATTCAAATGTAATAGCACTAACGCTCCATTCGGTACACGGCGGTTCATATCATATTCAGTAAATATGCATGTACAAAAATTTTTATAATGGAATTTTGGCGCACATGAAAAAACTCATGAATCATATCCTGATTCATGAGTTTTTAAACGTTTTTTATACTTCATGGTAGTTATTTTTAATCAACTTCTGATACCAGTAATAACTCTCTTTAGGTGTTCTCTCTTGCGTACGATAATTCACATGGACTAATCCAAAACGCATGCTGTAACCATATGCCCACTCGAAATTATCCATCATAGACCAGCACATATACCCTTTTACATTCACACCAGATTCGATACAACGGTGAAGTTGCGTGATATGTTTTTTCAAGAATGAAGTTCTACCCTCATCATTTACAATACCATCTTTAGGCTCATCGTTGTAACATGCCCCATTTTCAGTAATGTAAATAGGAACTTGTCCGTATCGATCTGTTATGAATTTTAAAACGTAATACAACCCTTCAGGATAAATGTCCCAACCAATATCTGTTTTATCTCGACCGACATTAATCCCCTCATTGTCTAATATATCAGAGTTCTCCTTATATTTTACAACCCCGCCAGTGTAATAATTAATACCTAGGAAATCAATGGGCTGATGAATAGCTTCCATATCTCCCGGCTGAACATTCATTTTCACACCTTTTTTCTCAAACCAATCCACCATAAATTGAGGGTAACTTCCTTTAAACACAGGATCCATAAACCATTCAACATACCATGCTCTACCTCTATCGGCTGTATCAATATCTTCTTGTTTGTTGCTGTATGGTTCATTCCAAGTCACGTTAGGAGCATATCCAATTTGTCCTTCTGCTCCAAGTTCTCTATACTTGCTTACTGTTTTCCCATGTGCAACCAATAAATGATGAGCGACATCCACTGCAATTTGTATATCTCTTTTGCCTGGTGCATGATTGCCATAATAGTTGGACAAGAAAGCACTACACCACATCTCATTAAAAGTCATCCAGTTTTTAATTTTACCTGCAAATTCTTTAAACATCGTCTCTGCAAAATTAACAAATGCATCAATTGTATCACGATTTTCCCATCCACCTTGATCTTGTAAAGCTTGAGGAAGATCCCAATGATATAAAGTACAATACGGCTCAATACCATTTTCCAATAATTTGTCCACAAAGTTGTGATAGTACTCTAGTCCTTTTGGATTAACCTCTCCCGTTCCATTCGGGAAAATTCTTGGCCATGAAACAGAAAAGCGATACACTTTAATTCCTAATTGTTTCATTAATTCAATATCTTCTTCATATCGATGATAGCTATCACAAGCCACATCTCCATTATCTCCTTCAAATACTTTACCAGGTATACGAGCGAAAGTATCCCAGATTGACATTCCTCTACCGTCTTTATTGTAAGCCCCTTCGATTTGGTAAGCTGCTGTAGCAGTTCCCCATTTAAAATCTTTAGGAAATTGTAATATTGTCATCATTTCACCTCATAAAAAATTTCTTATTGATAAGCCATGAAATTAACAAGTTCATTTTGATATAGTTTAAGCTGAATTGCAAATTTGAACCTAATTATAATCAATATAAAGTAATAATGATATTACCATATTAGGCTTTCGTTTATGCTATTTTGGGATTTAGAGAAGCAAACCACAATGAATAATAAACTTTTCATGAGCTAAAATCCAATTATTTCTTAATCAAAAAAGCTAAAAAACTGCGAGAATATAAAGCTTTCCCGCAGTTTTTTTGGATTGTACTTTAAAGGTAAAGATTATTTCCTTTTATAAATAATTAGTTGAAAGAATACTCATATTTTGGTGTATCGTAAGCTAGTTCTCCTTTATTATACGTATAGAAGAAGCTGATCTTACTTCCAGTCTGAAGTCCTGAAATTGTGTATTCCCAAGTCCCATTATTATTTACTGTTCTTACATTTTGCTGTGCGCCATTGTCAATTGTGTAGTGTAGATCTACAAAACCAGAATCAGACGTTGGTACAAACTTTAGTACAGCTTGATCTTCATTTAGCTTTTCAATAGAAATGTTATAATCTGGCGCAGTAATCACTTCATTATTAGGAACATTAGGTTCAGAAGGTACTGTTGGTTCTTCACCACCAGATGGAACTTCAACACTAGATCCTACTGTGTAATCGTACCAAGGTGTACTATATGCAGGTGTTCCTTTTGTATACGTATATGAATAACTAATCACACTACCTTCGCTAACACCTTTTATCGTATATTCCCATACTCCATTATTGTTTTCTGCCCTTACGTTTTGTTGTACACCATTATCCACTTTGTAATGTAAGTCTACAAAATTTGATGCTACAACTGGAGTGAAGGACAATGTTACATCAGATCCATTTCTTTCAATATTGATCGTATAATCTTCTTCTACAATATCACCAGAATTTACAGGAGGTTGTTTTGTAGTTACAGTCACCACATTACTAGCTTGTGATTCATTTCCTGATTCGTCGTAAGCAACAACAGAGTAATTATACGTTGTACCTGCCGTCAAACCACTATCCTGAACATTTGTTTCCGATCCAGTATATACTACAACTCCGTTTCGGAATACTTTATACCCTGCTAAAGCTTCATTATCAGTAGAGGCTGTCCAAGATAAATCAGTCGTTGTTTCTGTAACATTAGATGAACTTAGCACTGGTACAGTCGGTGCTTCTGTATCTGGCTCCGGTTCTGGTGTTGGTTCTGGAGCTGGTGTTTCTCCACCGCCTGAAGCAGATCCAACCGTATAACTGTACCATGGTGAATCATAAGCAGGTGTTCCTTTTGTATACGTGTATGAAAATTGAACTTCACTGCCTTCATTCAAACCAGTAATGGTATAAGTCCAAACACCATTTTCATTCGTTGCTCTTACATTTTGCTGTGCGCCATTGTCTACAGTATAGTGTAGATCAACAAAACTAGAAGCTTCAGAAGGATTCATTGTCAATGTAACATCTGCTCCATTTTCGGCGATCTCAATTGTATAGTTTTCTTCTGTAATCACATTTCCGGGTTTTGTCGGCTCGCTAGGTTCTGTTGGATCAACTGGATCTGTTGGTTCTGTTGGATCAGTTGGTTCTGTTGGATCAGTTGGTTCCGTTGGCTCAGATGGATCTGTAGGTTCTGTCGGATCTACAGGATCAGTTGGATCGATTGGTGCTGCTTCACCGTTTCCAATATTGAATTGGTAAGGTTCAACCGTAATCACTGTACCATCAGAGAATGTAACATCTCTTGTTTGACCTGTCATGTTATAAGCTACATAAGTTAATTGATTATCTTTTTTGAATACTGCATATAAAGGATAATCAGCTGTGATAGATACATCCTGCGTACCCACTGCGTTCAAATTATGAATCCAGTGATACGTGTTCGCTTTTGAATTTCCACCTTCAGGTGTATAAACATCAGCTCGTGCATTATATTGATTAATTGCATCTTGAGGATTTTCGATTGCACGGTACATCCAAATTAAATCTTCCCAAACATCCCAATTGGTTCCGCTATTTTCAGCTACTAGAGCATCATAGTTTTCTTTTGTGTATTCAGGATATTGAGTTAAATATAAAGATGCACCCGTGATTGGAAGCCAGTTGATACCATGAACTTCTTCTGGATTACCTGTCCACCAAACGGCATCACCAACAGTTTTTCCTCCCCAGACCATACTAGCTGTTGATTTCGTAAATCCTTCATCATAATTCTCTCCAGTTACATCAAACCAATATTCATTGATAGCATTCATTTCCGTTGTATATAAATAAATTCCTAAGTCTCGAAGTTCTTTGTCTCCTGTTGCTTCACCCCAAAGAATAATTCCTGCCCAAGCATTCATTGCTTCAGAGGAAGACTCATTGTTATTTCCATCGAAGAATTTAGCGTGACCAGATGCCCATGAATGTCCCGCATACATATCAAAATTTCTAAGGAATGGGAAGGTATCATCATTACGATCCATATTCGCGATATCTTTAATTAAAAGTTCAACCATGGAACCCCAATTGCCATCACTTGCCCAATTTTGATCTACACGAGCAATCTCAGCTGCTGCTTTGATGAAATATCCATAATGGAAATGATGGTCATTCATTTCTTCTACACTACCAAAACTATCTGGATAACCTAGTAGAGTTCCCCAGTTTTGATTCAAATAAAATACTCTCTCACTGTCTAAATTACCACTGTTATCTGCAGTAAACCAATCCTCTAAGCTAACTTTTATTTCATTACGGAATTGATCTGCTGCCTCCATATCTCCAACCTGTTCAGCGATAGGAGCTAATGTGGCTAATTTCCCGATATCTTTTCCGTACCAATACGTATCTTTATTCTCAGAATAAACTTCAGTTTGCGCTTCATCAATATAACCAGCTAATGTGTTTTTATCATAAGTGCCTAAATCAGGAAGTGAATGTAATACCCCATTAAAAGCCATATTCGTTGTGAATGAACTTCCCTCAGCTACCTTCATGGTTCCACGTACAGAATCATACGTATAAGATAATAGAGGAGTGTTTGAATTTTTCCATTGGTGAGGGTAAAGTGCGAATATCGTTCCTTGTTTAGACCCTTCTTTAGCTGTTGTTTCAAATGTATACGTCGTTTCTACATTGCTTGTTGCCTCGTCATAAGACCAATCTACTCTAGTATCAGTTACGAAAGAGTAAGCATATTCTTTAAACTTCTCCAATGTTTCTACAGAGTTGTCTGGTAATGCGGCTACTGTAAAATAATTCTTTCCGTTTAAGTTGTTAGTCAATGTTGTTGATCCGATGCCTGACCATGTTGATCCTGTTGGTCCAAACAATGCATAGTGACTCCCTTTTTCAGTTGTGATACCTAGTACATTGCTGTTTGCATCTCCATACCATACATTAGGTGCTGCAGAAGGAAAAGAAAGCTGTGGATTTCCACCCTCAAATTCAGCATATACATATGGTGATCCATGACCATATGTAACAGATAAAACAGAAGATCCATTTCTGGATTCGTTTGTCACAAACCAGTCATTAAAATCATCTACTCTAGTATCTTGAAACGTGCTTGTACCAGTATGTCCTAAAACAAAATCATCTATATCATTTATCCAACCTTTTACAAAGCCACCCTCTCCACTAACGTGAGGACTTGGGTTATAGATTCGTAGTCCATTCTCTTCATTGCTTACTGCCAAAGGATGTGGATATTGGGGTTGTGCATATTGCTCCCATGCTGTTGAGCTCCACCAATCATTTGTAGGCATTGCCCCTGAAATATTAGAAGTTTTATAGATTTGAGACTGAACATCGGATACGCCATCTGGTTTTACAGTGGAGTAACTACCCGCTCCTAAGTTAACCTCTCCTGTGAATGCATCCGTTTGTGCAGCTGGAAAGATGGAAATCAATAATGTCATTGCTAAAAAAATAGAAAGTAATTTCTTCATAGATTAATATTTCCTTTCTTGGTGTCATGTTATTTTTGTTGTGGAAAAATATTAATAATATTCAAGAATACACTTTGGGAGATTCCAAAGTTTTTGATGCTGTTTAAAATTGAATTCGATTTCAAAATCAATTTTTTTTATGTAAATATCGCCCCCTGATTCCATTCCCATTTTTATGGTAACAAACATTACTTGTTGATCCAATGAAAAGTCATGGAATTGCAGTGTAAATCTGGATGGGATTGTAAAAAAGTAACTGTACATGCTCCAGAATTAGGGGGTTAGACTGATAGAAATTATGAAATATAAAAATTGAAGGGCACAGTGTAGGATTGCATGACAGTGATCAATCACATGAAATTGCTCATGTATGGGTAACTAACTCCCTTCCCTTGACTTGCGTTGAAAATAAAGGAATTTCGTTCCCTTATTTCACTTCAATCATCAAAAACTCAAAAAATAGAGGAACTTTTGTTTAGCCTTATTTCAATCATATCCTATGACTTATAAGAGAAATTCCTGAATAAGACCCTCTGATCTGATCAAATCAAACTAAAGACTCAAAATAAGGCCCTTGATTTCCTCTATTTAACAAATCAGGACGATTTGATGCATCGACTTCGAAAAGCAACTTCTGATACAACTCTTTCGAACCTTCTCACTTGTTTTCCTTTAAAGTTAAACATCCTGCTGTAAACTCGCTCATATTATATCTCTCTTTCTATCTTCATCCGAAGATTCCTTTCATTTAATCCATTTTGGCAAAATTGATACGATTGCCCAGTGATGTGCTGCGTACGATCAACGATTTGACCCAAATGATAACTCACGTGCTCTATTAAATGGTACATCTTATGTATATCGATCTCTCCACTATTTACCGTCGAACTTTGAAAGTAAAGTTCTTGACTATGAAACCAGCTTTCAAAAGTTTGTTTAACTACCTCTATTAATTCATCAGAAGTGAGTTGTTCATCAGGGAAGAAATTCTCTATTCCTTTTTCCTCTTGAGGGTTGGTTTTTCTAAAAGAAGTTCTGTTATCAGTCCCATCAGTGTTTCTTTTTATATGCTCACAAATATGAAGCACCAAGCCACCGATAGAATTTAAATAAGCTTTGTCTTTTTTCCATACCTGCTCTTCGTTCAGCACCTCAAGACACCTGATCATTTTTGGTAAATAATGCTCTGTCATTCTAAGTTGAGATATTTTCATGAATAGTTTCATTGTTTTATCCTTAATGAAAATCCCCCCACTCTCTACTTCACTCTACTTCAAATTCACAACGATATCTCTCAACTCCAGGATATTTTTCTCCTAAACTATATATTGTAAAACCACTACTGCGATAAAAATCTACTGCATCGTCATCTGTCTCAGCTATAACTTGGTCTGATTTAGTTAGGTTCATCATTGCATTAATCATCAAACTGCCTATTCCTTTATATCTTTGCTCTGGAGATACAGCAATATGTTTAAGCTCCATTTGGTTCTCGTGCATTCTATAACCAATGATGCCAATGACCTTTCCTTCCGCTTCAAAGCCATACAACTCAAGTTCATTCTGCTCCTTATAATCCTCTACTGTTTGCTCTACACGATCGGAACTTGATCCAGCACAAAAAGCAAGCAGTTCAATAATTGTTGGTTGTTCTATTCTATTTTTAATATTGATCATTTGTCTCCTTTCAAAAAACTGAAATGCCTTCTCATCAATCTCTTTAATTAAATCTTCTTTTCCATTAGAATAGCTTCCTGGATCATTTGCATATTTACTTGCTAACTCTACTTTTAAATCTGCATATTCTTTCGCCATTTCAGGGTGAGCTATTAAATAATCACGAAAATATAAGTGCCTTCTAATCTGTTGATCTCCTTCTTGAAATACATGCACATGATATGTGCGATCATCTCCACCCTTCGGAAAATATCTCCTGCCTGGTATGCCAAACTCTCCTCTGGGATCATATCAATAATAGGTTTGGCTTTCAAACCAGGTACGGAGGTACTGCCTATATGATGTATTTCTAATAATTGATCTCCAAAAATTTCTTTTAGTTTATGAGCCTCTTCTTCGAACTTATTAACCCATTCCATTTGATATGGTACTACTTGAATTTCTCTCATAAATAAACCTCCCCCATTTTTTAAGAGCGTGTCATTTAATTATTACATTTGTGCTTATTCTTCCTTTTGTTCAGATTCTTTCATTGATTTTAAAATCCCTTTGATTTGTTTTATTTCAGCTGCCATATTTGAAGTATCCACTGCTGTTCTTACGACACGTTCTAAAATCACAATACAGATTACAATCAAAATTAAGATAATAATTAACACTAGGAACCCATTCAAGAAGTTCACCTACTTTTTATCACGTTCTAAATGCTGTTAAACTCGGGCTTTACTGACCCCAATCTTCTTTGAGTAAACCATACACAACATGATGAATATAACGGTCGTTTACCCACTCTGCTTGACGAACGATCCCTTCCTTTTCAAAACCAAGTCGTTCTGGAATAGCTCTGCTTTTCAAATTATTCACACCAGCACGAATCTCTATACGATTTAATTGTAAATCATGAAATGAATAGTTAATCATTGCTTCGCAGGCTTTAGTCATGATCCCTTTTCCTTGAAGAGATCCATCCAACCAATATCCAACAGATGTTTTTTTATTAAGCCAATCTAGTCTATGTAAAGCTATAACCCCTACTATACGATCATGATAAAAAATACCACAATCAATCCCATCGTTATTTACGAATTTCTGCAGGGCAGCTTCTATGAAACCTTTAGTATTCTCTATTTTATTTCCTTTTACCCATGGCAACCATTCCGCTAAGTGCTCTTCATTCCGACTAACTAAATCATACAATTGTTCAGCATGCCTTAATTCTAACAGTCGAATATCTAAATTTTCTTCAATAATATGTTTAAACATGATCTTCACTCTCCAGTTTGTATCTAATTACAATTTTCTTCTAATCGTATTATTTCTTTTGATCATCATACTATTTCCCTAATTATTCTGCATCTCTTAGTTTCAAACCACATGATCTACATTCCTTTTCTTTAAGAAATACCTGGCAGCCACATGCAGGACAGTTTTCTCCATTTAATAATACTTTTTCTGCACAACCTGGACACTTTTCATAAATTTCATTTGTTAGTACTTTATCATGACTTTGATCTTGATCCTGATCGTTCAAACTTTCTTCTTGAATCAACCCACTCTCCTCTAACTTTCGATTCAACTTTTTGATCTCCTCAGTTAACTCTGAATTGTTGATTGCAGATTGAACAACCAAATATATTTCATCCATTTACTTCCTAGTACTCATAAAAACAAAGATGAATAAGATACGAAAGCGATTGGGACAGTAAATAGAAATGATCGTAATACTTACAGTCTATATACCTCCA
Source organism: Chengkuizengella axinellae (assembly GCF_030730905.1). GTDB lineage: Bacteria > Bacillota > Bacilli > Paenibacillales > KCTC-33759 > Chengkuizengella > Chengkuizengella axinellae. The sequence continues at coordinate 84,097 of NZ_JAVAMP010000007.1, forward strand.
AGAAAGGAGATAGCTCAAATGGCAAGAATCGGTTTGGATTGGAATCCCGAAGATGAACAGTTTTGGGAATCTGAGGGTAAGAGACATGCACGACGTAATTTATGGATTTCTGTCCCTGCCTTACTTTTAGCATTTGTAGTATGGCAAATTTGGTCTGTTGTAGCGGTTCGATTAAATGATGTTGGTTTTAATTTTACAAAAAGCGAACTCTTTACTCTAGCTGCACTGCCAGGTTTAACTGGAGCTACATTGCGTATATTTTATACTTTTTTAGTTGGAATTTTTGGAGGGCGAAACTGGACTGTCATTTCGACCGCATCTCTAATCATCCCAGCTATAGGAATAGGGATGGCAGTTCAAAATCCTAATACTTCATTTACAACTATGGCCATATTAGCTGCGCTTTGTGGTTTTGGTGGTGGTAATTTCTCATCATCTATGTCAAACATCAGCTTCTTTTATCCAAAAAAATCAAAGGGTGCAGCATTAGGTATCAACGCAGGAATCGGAAATCTTGGTGTAAGTGTTGTACAATTTGCTTCTCCTATTGTGATTACAATAAGTATTTTTGGCTCTCTAGGCGGTACAAATCAAACCTTATCTGATGGTTCACCGATATGGATACAAAATGCTGCGTTTGTATGGGTCATTCCCATTATTTTAGTGACTATAGCTGCATTATTCGGCATGGATAACATTCCATCTGCCAAACAATCTATTTCAGATCAGTTTATCATTTTCAAAAGAAAACATACTTGGATTATGACATGGTTATATACGATGTGTTTCGGATCATTTATTGGGTACTCTGCAGCATTCCCCTTATTAATCAACTCAGAATTTGCAGACTTGAATGTATCCCATCTAGCATTTATAGGTCCATTGTTGGGTGCGGGGGTTCGCCCTGTCGGTGGCTGGATTTCAGACAAACTTGGCGGAGCACGTGTAACATTTTGGGACATTATCATCATGATCATCGCAACCATTGGTGTCGTTTATTTCTTAACACTACAACACTTTACTGGTTTTCTGATTATGTTCTTAATTCTCTTTACAACAACTGGAATTGCTAATGGATCAACCTTTCGTATGATCCCATTTATCTTTCCTGAAAAGGAGGCTGCTACAGTACTTGGTTTTACGGCAGCCATCGCAGCGTATGGGGCCTTTTTTATTCCGAAAATTTTCGGATGGTCTATCGATAGCACCGGCACTGCAAATACTGCTTTATACTTTTTAATCGCCTATTATGCCGTCAGCTTGATCATCACATGGTACTACTATGCAAGAAAAAATGCGGAGGTAAAATGTTAGGAGATGAAATTAAAATAAATGAACAGACTTAAAGCGTTTTTTAAAACTGGAAACACCCCAACCCTTTTTGCTTCTTTTTTATATTTTGACATCAGCTTTATGATTTGGGTCATCTTAGGACCAACAGGTACTTTTATTGTTGAGGATTTAGGATTAACCGCCTTTCAAAAGGGTATGATGGTTGGAATTCCCGTTTTGGGTGGCGCATTGCTTCGCATACCTATGGGATTATTAGCAGATCATTTTGGTGGAAAACGCATGGGGATGATCGGTATGATCTTAACGATGATCCCCCTTTTTTGGGGATGGTTACTGGCAGACAGCTTACCCCAAATCTATGCTCTTGGTTTTTTATTGGGGATAGGTGGTGCAAGTTTTGCTGTAGCTCTACCATTAGCAAGCAGATGGTATCCCAAGGAACATCAAGGTTTAGCCATGGGGATTGCTGGTGCTGGGAATAGCGGCACCGTTTTAGCCACGTTATTTGGCCCGCGTATAGCTGAAGCTTATGGCTGGCAAAGTGTATTTGGTTTTGCACTTATCCCTTTAGTAATTGCTTTTATTGTGTTTGTTATTTTTGCAAAAGAAAATACGTCCGCTGTAAGACCAACAAAAGCATCGGAATATATGCAAGTTATACAACATAAACACACTTGGTTGTTCAGTTTTTTTTATAGTTTATCTTTTGGGGGATTTGTCGGTTTAACAAGTTATCTCACGATCTTTTTTTATGATCAATATGGAGTGAGTAAAGTTACTGCAGGAGATTTTGTGACAATTTGTGTGTTTGCCGGCAGCTTTGTTCGCCCGATTGGTGGATTTTTAGCAGATAAGTACGGTGGATTAAGGCTGTTAATATTTTTATTTGGAGGTGCCATGATCACCTTGTTCATTGTCGGATTGTTACTACCTGTCTATATCTCTTTATCCATGTTGTTCTTTACATTAATTTTCTTAGGGACCGCCAACGGTGCACTATTCCAGGTCATTCCCGTTCAATTCCCAAAAGAAGTTGGTCTTCTAACTGGGTTTGTCGGCGCAGCCGGTGGAGTTGGAGGGTTTTTCCTACCGAACATATTAGGTATTTTTAAAGAATGGACTGGATCCTATGCTTATGGTTTTTGGTGGGTAGCAGCAACCATTTTCATTGCTATTTTATTCATGATATATATGCAAAGGGATTTAAAAAACAGAGAATCCCATTCTTAATCAATTAGTTGTGATAACTTAAAGAAAAGAACCTGTTCCAAACCTTTTAAACCTAGAAAATATATGAATGATCATGCTGGTTAAACTTCCAATTACAGCGCTCCCTATAATATCAAAAGTGTAATGATGTCCTAACCAAATGCGTGATATTCCAGTTAAAACGGATAATCCCAATAAGATGAATCCTACAAAACGTTTGCATAGAATAAATGAAGTGGATATGGCAAATACAAGCAACGTATGTTTACTGGGAAATGAAGAATCCCTCTTAGATGGGATAAGGATATCAATATCACGCTCCATAAACGGACGAGGCTTAAAATAGAACTTTTTGATTATAGCATGAATTAACAAAGTAACTGCGGCAGACTTCAGAGCATTTAAAACTGTGTTTTTACCGGAAGCCTTTCCAAACCACAAGAGACCTAATGCAAAGATAAAAACATAGCGGATTTTATTAGAGATGAAGATCATGAGCATATCCATTAGAACATTACGATTCGTATTTTTATTTCTGCATAAGTTGTATTTCATAAACAAAATTCCTTTCTTTTATAGGTATTAGTACTATTCCCGCCTTAGAAAAAAACATGTCAAAACACACGGAAAACTTCTTGTGTTTTTTGTTTGCATAATTATCCTCAAACAGGAAATAACAGTAAAGAAAACTCGTCGATTAATGAGCAATAGGCGAAAACTTTTAACATCCCGAAAGGAGCAACCATGAGCAAAAAAATATCCCCGCTTATGAAAAAACTAAGTTTTTTTGGTCGCTCTCAAAAACTTAACGAATATAGTGAGCTATCACCCTATGATAGAGAATCTGAAAAGGTGTATCGAAGACGTTGGCAGCACGATAAGGTTGTTCGTTCCACTCATGGTGTGAATTGCACAGGGTCGTGCAGTTGGAAAATCCATGTGAAAGATGGAATTATTACGTGGGAAACACAGCAAACCGATTATCCTACAACAGGTCCAGATATGCCAGAATATGAACCAAGAGGATGTCCAAGAGGAGCTAGTTTCTCATGGTATACATATAGTCCTTTAAGAGTGCGATACCCTTATATGCGTGGTGCATTATTAAAACTGTGGCAAACTGCATTAGAAAATGAACCGAATCCCGTAGAGGCATGGAAAAGCATTTCTGAGAATCCTGATAAAGCTAAAAAATATAAAACAGCTCGAGGAAAAGGTGGTTTTGTAAGAGTTTCATGGGATGTTGTCAATACAATGATCTCTGCTCAGTTAATCCATACGATTGAAAAATATGGCCCGGATCGTATTCTTGGTTTTTCCCCTATTCCAGCTATGTCCATGGTTAGTTATGCTGCAGGAAGCCGCTTCTTATCCTTATTAGGATCACCACTATTAAGCTTTTACGATTGGTACGCTGACCTCCCCCCTGCTTCACCACAAGTTTGGGGAGAGCAAACCGATGTACCTGAAAGTTCAGATTGGTATAACGCAGGTTATTTACTCGTATGGGGTTCAAATCTTCCTCAAACTAGAACACCTGATTCACATTTCATGGTTGAAGCACGTTATCGAGGAGCAAAGGTCGTTGCTGTAAGTCCAGATTATGCCGAGTTCGTGAAGTTTGCGGATAACTGGTTGGCTGTGAATCCTGGTATGGACGGAGCACTCGCTATGGCCATGACACATGTTATTCTGAAAGAATTTTATGTGGAGAATGAAACGGAGTACTTTAATCAATATGTGAAGAAATACACTGACTTACCTAATTTAATCACTTTAAAAAAACAAGATGGACAGTTTATTGCTGATCGATTTCTAAGAGCTAGTGATCTAGGTATGCCTATGAACAAAGCGGAGTGGAAAACGGTAGTTTTTGATGAAAAAACGAATCAGTTAGCTGTACCCAATGGAAGCATAGGACACCGATGGGAGGATAAAGGAACTTGGAACCTGCATTTAAATGATGAGGAACAAAAAATAAATGAAATTGAACCCTGCCTAACATTACTAGGCAAAGAAGATGAAATTGTTAACCTATCTATCCCCTATTTTGATGAAGAAAACAAATCGATTTTAAATCGTTCCGTCCCTGTGAAAAAGATCAAACAAAATAAAGAAACCATTTATGTAACCACTGTGTTTGACTTGCTGCTGGCCAATACTGGAGTAGACCGAAATCTCCAAGGAGATTACCCCAAAGATTATGATGATCCTAAACCGTTCACTCCTGCTTGGCAAGAAGCGATCACAGGCGTGGATCGTAAAGTAGTAGCTCAAATTGCCAGAGAATTTGCCCAGAATGCAATCGATACAAAGGGTCGCTCCATGATTGTCATGGGATCAGGAATCAATCATTGGTATCACTCGGACACCATTTACCGTACCATATTAAACCTAGTTCTCTTAACAGGATCACAAGGTGTAAATGGCGGTGGCTGGGCTCATTATGTAGGACAGGAAAAAGTACGTCCTTTAGAAGGCTGGCAATCCGTAGCTTTTGCAAGAGATTGGGGAGGTCCACCCCGCCTGCAAAATGGAACTTCTTTTTTCTATTTTGCAACAGAACAATGGAGGTACGAAGAAGCACCAGTAAGTGAATTAACATCACCTCTAATCAAAAAACCGCGTTATGAACATAATGCTGATTATAATATATTAGCTGCGAGATTAGGATGGCTCCCCTCCTATCCACAGTTTGACAGAAATAGCTTGAATTTAGTTGAAGAAGCAGGCTCCAAGTCTAACGAACAAGTCATTCAATATGTCGTGGATCAATTAAAAGAAGGAAAGTTAAAATTCGCCATTGAAAATCCTGAAAATCCAGCTAACTTCCCAAAAACACTATTTGTATGGAGAGCCAACTTACTAGGTAGCTCAGCAAAAGGTCACGAATACTTTTTAAAACATTTATTAGGAACACATCATGCCAATCTAAGTGAGGAAAATTCAGATCTACGCACAAGTGAAGTGCACTGGGACGAAAAATCTCCACAAGGTAAATTAGATTTATTGGTTAACATTGATTTTAGAATGACAGGCACTGGCTTGTATTCAGACATCGTTTTACCTGCGGCAACCTGGTATGAAAAATATGACATTAGCAGTACAGATATGCATCCATTCGTCCATCCTTTTAACCCTGCAATCTCAGCACCTTGGGAGACTCGGTCCGATTGGGATACTTTTAAAAAGCTAGCGAAGACATTCTCAGAATTAGCAGCCAAATACTTCAATGAACCCAAAAAAGATATTGTTGCTACACCTTTATTACACGATTCACCTGATGAAATCTCACAGCCGTTGGGTCATATTCCGGATTGGAAAAAAGAAAATGTAGAGCCTGTTCCTGGTGTGAATTTACCTAGACTGCATGTGGTAGAAAGAGATTATACGAAAGTTTATGAAAAAATGATTGCGCTAGGCTCCAAGATCAAAGATGTCATTGGAGCAAAAGGTATTAGTTGGAACCCCAATGAAGAGTACGAAAAACTGAAAGGTATTAATGGCACCGTAGATAAGGATCAATATAACGAAGACTATCCTAGTTTATTTACAGATAAAAATGTAGCAGAAACGATTCTAACTTTATCCAGCACAACAAACGGTTCATTAGCTGTCAAAGCATGGGAAGCCTTAGAAAAGAAAACAAACTTAAAACTAAAGGATCTTGCCCATGAAAGAGCCGAGGAACATATGTCTTTTAGCGAAATTACGGCTCAGCCAAGAAAGGTGATTACCTCTCCTGTGTTTAGCGGGACTGAAACAGGGAATAGACGTTACTCTCCTTTTACAACAAATGTGGAACGAATGATTCCTTGGCGTACGTTAACCGGAAGGCAGCATTTTTATCTAGATCACGAAATGATGTTTGAATTTGGCGAGGAACTGCCAATATTTAAACCTCCTTTACGAAAAGCTGCATTTTATGATACAGACCATCGTCCAAATGTAAGCGGCCAAGAGATCACCTTGCGTTATTTGACCCCACATTTCAAATGGTCTTATCACAGTACGTATGGAGACACACTACCCATGCTTACTTTATTTCGAGGCGGTCCTCATGTATGGATGAATAACGAAGATGCCGAACAAGTAGGGATTAAAGATAACGAGTGGTTAGAGATGTACAATCGTAACGGAGTTGTTGTTGCACGTTCCGTTGTGAGTCATCGATTGCCTAGAGGAGTCGCATTTATGTACCATGTACAGGATCGTGTCATCAATGTACCTGGTTCACCAACAACAAAATTGCGTGGAGGAACCTTTAACAGTCCTACAAAAATCCATGTCAAACCTACGCAGATGATCGGTGGATATGCCCAATTAAGTTATGGGTTCAACTACTATGGTCCTACAGGAAATCAACGGGATGAAAAGGTGATTATACGCAAACTGAAGGAAAATGAGGTGGACTGGCTTGAAAATTAAAGCACAATTTGGCATGGTCATGAATTTAGACAAATGCATCGGGTGTCATACTTGCAGTGTGACCTGTAATAATACTTGGACCAATCGGCCAGGTGCTGAATACATGTGGTGGAACAATGTTGAGACCAAACCTGGTATTGGCTATCCAAAGGAATGGGAGAATCAAGAAACCCATAAAGGCGGCTGGGTACTAAAAAACGGGAAATTAGAGTTAAAAGCCGGTGGGCGTGCCAACAAGTTATTAAACATTTTTCACAACCCAAATATGACGCCTATTGATGAATACTATGAACCGTGGACTTACGATTACGAGAAATTAATCAATAGTCCTGCCGGGGAGCATCAGCCTGTCGCCAGACCTAAATCTCAATTAACGGGCGAATACATGGATATTAAATGGGGACCCAATTGGGAAGATGATCTTGCAGGTGTTCACGAAACAGGTTTGAGAGATCCTAACATTACGAAAATGGAAGAGCAGGTTCGGATGGAGTTTGAACAAACCTTTATGATGTACCTGCCTCGCATTTGTGAGCACTGTATCAATCCACCATGCGTATCCTCTTGTCCTTCTGGTTCCATTTACAAACGAGACGAGGATGGGATTGTGTTAGTAGATCAAGATTCATGCCGAAGCTGGCGTTTTTGTATGACAGGTTGCCCATATAAAAAAGTATATTTCAATTGGAAAACAAACAAAGCAGAGAAATGCACCTTTTGCTTTCCTAGAATTGAAGCTGGTTTATCCACAATCTGCTCAGAAACTTGTGTGGGACGAATACGATATATCGGCTTAGTGCTTTACGATGCTGACCGTGTGGAAGCTGCCGCTTCCGTTCCAGATGATAAAGATATTTATGAAGCGCAACTAGGCATTTTCCTTGATCCAAATGATCCTGAAATCATCAAACAAGCTAAAAAGGACGGGATAAGTGAGGATTGGATTGAAGCAGCACAGCGTTCACCGATTTATAAGTTGGCAGTGGAACAAAAAATCGCACTGCCGTTACACCCAGAATATCGTACATTACCTATGGTTTGGTATGTTCCACCATTAAGCCCGATTATGGGTGCCTTCGAAGGTCAAATGGACGTACTTGATCCAAATGTGATTTTTCCAACGATTGATCAATTAAGAATTCCGATCGAGTATCTTGCCAATCTATTAACAGCAGGGGACAAAGAAGTCATCAAAAATGCATTAAAGAAAATGGTTGCTATGCGGAGTTATATGCGGAATGTAAACATAGGCAAGAAAAATGATCCTAGCTTTTTAAAAAGAGTAGGACTCACTGAGAAAACGGTTAAGGAAATGTATGAGTTATCTGCCATTGCCAAATATTCAGATCGTTATGTCATCCCCCCCTCTCATCGTGAGCAAGCAGGAGACATGTTTGAAGGACAAGGTACTGCAGGTTACGATTTTCAAGAAGGATGTTCCAATTGCAGCTGTGGCAGTGAAAAGGATGAGCAATATCAATTTGGTGAAAAGTATTGGAGTGAAATGGATGGAAGATAGTCAAAAGATTTTTAAATTAGTTTCAATCCTTTTACAATATCCTGAAAAGGAATGGAAAAATAATAAAGAACTGCATGAGGAAATCTCCAACCTACAGGATGCGGGGATTAAAAAACGATTCTTAACATTTTTAACTTATTTAGATAACCAAAGCATGAATGAACTTTGGAAAAACTATGTCAACATCTTTGATTTTAATGAAAAAACAACCCTTTATTTAACCTATATTATTTTTGGAGATAATCGTGAACGGGGTCCTGCCTTTGTCAAACTGAAACAGGAATTTGCAGAAGCAGGTTTCATGTTAGAACATGACGAACTTCCTGATTATCTGCCACTAATATTAGAGTTTGCTTCTATAGCGCCTAGAGAAAATGCAAGCAAGTTATTTAAAATACATCGAAAAGCGATTGACCTTCTTCATGTTGAGTTAGAAAAAATGACAAGTCCATATGTAAACCTGCTGGAGATTTGTAGAGCAACTATCGATAGCTACATGAAAGAAAGTAAAGCATCTTAGGAGGTGAATAATTACAGATGAGTTTATTGGATCAATTTTTATGGTTGATTTTCCCCTACTTAATGTTAACCATCTTTGTAGTGGGACACATTTACCGTTACAATACCGATCAGTTTGGATGGTCAGCAAAATCCAGTGAATTTTTAGAAAAAAGACAATTAAAGTGGGGTAGTTTATTATTTCATTGGGGGATTATATTTGTCTTTTTTGGTCATGTAGCTGGAGTACTTGTACCTAAAGCTTTTTTCGACTCCATTGGCATCACTGAAGAAATGTATCATTTTGGTGCAGTTTGGTTTGGAGGAGCAGCAGGCGTCATGGTGGTTGTAGGTGGCTTCCTGTTGACACTTCGCCGTGTTACTGTAAAACGCATTTACAAAAACAGCAGTAAAAGTGATTTTATTGCACTGATTATGTTGGGTGTTGTTGTATTACTTGGTTTTACCAACACTGTAGGTTATACTGCATCAGGCGGTACATTCGACTACAGAGAAAACATTGGACCTTGGTTCAGAGGCATCCTTACCTTCCGACCTTTGCCAGAGCTTATGATTACGGCCCCTTTAGGATTTAAGCTTCATATTTTATCTGGTCTTGTTCTGTTTGCAATGTGGCCATTTACTAGATTAGTTCACGTTTGGAGCATCCCGCTTACTTATATGAAAAGAAGATACGTAGTATTTAGAAAAATGAACCCGAGAAAAGCACTTAAAGGGACACAAAAATAAAAAGAATCTAAATATCGATAAAACGAATAAGGTGATCATATGTCAGGACCTTCATTAAAAAAATTAAATTCTCATCGCTCTATCCATGATGGAGTCATTACTGAAGGAAGAGATTTAATGGAAAGATTTTTAGAGTTATATAACAACAATCAAATTAAAAAAGCACGTATGGTTACAGATGAATTAACAGAACATTGGGAAACCAGAGCAATAGCACATGCTGATGCTGAGGAGGAAGGGTTTTATCAAGAGAAATTAGATCAAAAACCTGAGCTATTAGAGAAAATAAATATGCTGAAACGTGATCATGAATTATTGCGTATTTTACTTCGTGAAATTAAGCAGCTGCTCCCCAAGGAAGAGACACATCCAGATGTAATCGATCGTTTTAAAGCCATGCAGCTGCTCATGCAAATACATAATAGCGAGGAAGAGAAATATCTGCTATCTGACAGCTGAAAAAAGGTTCATAATCAGTTTGATCACTAAGCTCTCATAATGGGAGCTTTTTTTGTTAAATTTGATCTGCATCAAAGTTTTTATCCTAATCTTATTGTATGATGTAATTGTAAGACACCCTATGATCCCAAGGAGAGTTTGCTTATGAAGTGTCATCATCATGGTAACCATAACGGAGAATTTGAGCTTTGTGTTTCTAAAGTTCCTATCTTCAACCATTTAAATCAAGAAGAAATGAAAGAAATTGCTTCCCTAATCCAAAGCAAGACTTTTAAAAAAGGTGAAGTCATCTTTTCAGCAAACTCTTCTATAAATGAACTATTTATTATCCATACTGGCAGAGTGAAAATATATCGCCTATCCGAATCAGGACGTGAACAAATTTTAAGAGTACTTGAGGCGAAAGAATTTATGGGTGAGCTTACTCTTTTTAATGAATCGTTAACACAAAATTATGCTGAAGCAACAGAAAAAACAGAAATATGTGTTATCCAAAAACTTGATTTACAAAAGTTGATTGAAAAGAAACCTTCGATCGCCCTTAGAATACTTGAGGAGTTCTCAAGAAGATTAACAAATGCGGATCAACTCATTCAACAATTAGGCAGTGCTGATGTGGAAACACGTTTAGCATCTGTAATAATTGATTTAAGCAATAAACAAATTTCCCGCACTGTGACTCTCCCCATGAGTAAAAGGGACCTAGCTTCTTTAATTGGAACAACTCAGGAAACGATAAGCAGAAAATTATCTACTTTTCAAGAACATGGGTGGATCAAGCAAACTGGCCAAAGAGTTATTACTATTTTAAACATGGAACAATTAATATCTTTTACTGAAGGCAAGAAATAATGCAAGCTCTATAAGTTCAGTGTTCAGCATTAACCAGGGAAAGGGGAAAATGATTATGACTAAAATCATCATGATCTATGCAAGTATGTCAGGTAATACTGAGGAAATGGCAGAAAAAATCGAAGAAGTGATAAAAGAACAAGATATTTCTTTAGAAGTAAAAATGGTAGATGACGCGAACACCTCAGATTTACTTGATTATGACGGTATTATTTTAGGCAGCTACACATGGGGTGATGGAGAGCTTCCAGATGAATTTTTAGATTTCTATGATGAAATGGATGAACTAAATTTAGATCATAAAATAGGAGCTGTATTTGGTTCTTGTGATTCCTCCTATCCTGAGTACGGTGCAGCAGTTGACATTTTAACAAATAAATTAAAAGAACTAGGGACCTCCATCGCTGTAAAAGGTTTGAAGGTGGATGGTATGCCAGATGAGCAATCTTTTGAAGAATGTACTGATTTTGCTAATCAATTTTTACAGCAGTTATTAAACTTTCAGAAGTAACAAGGGATTTCTGTCCACAAAACCTATAATTTAGGTTGGGATTACATTTTATTTTCTTATTCAGCTATTATATAAATAACGCCAACAGAAAAAAACACCCTCATCACTTGACCCTATAGGTGTAAAGTATTGAGGGTGTTTCATTCATTTCATGATTAAACATTTACAGTTGATTTATATAGTCCAGACGCTTTTAGTTCCTTAAAGAAATCTTCGAACTGTGGGATATCCAATTGCTGCTGCGAATCAGATAAAGCTGTTGGAGGATCGGGATGCACTTCTACCATGACTCCATCAGCACCCGCAGCCAAGGCAGCTTTCGCACATGGTAGCAAAATGTCTTTTCGACCAGCTGAATGAGTAACGTCCACTAATACAGGTAAGTGACTTTCTTGTTTGATAATCGGTACTGCTGAAATATCTAATGTATTACGAGTCCATTTTTCATAAGTTCGTATTCCACGTTCAATTAACATCACTTGTGTATTTCCTCGAGAAACAATATATTCAGCAGCATGCAGGAATTCCTCCATCGTAGCTGACAGCCCTCTTTTCAGTAAAACAGGAAGGTTTGACTCCCCCGCTTCTTTTAACAATTCAAAATTGTGCATATTACGAGCACCAATCTGAATGATATCAATATAATCAGCAGCTATTTCAATATGACGAGGATCTACGATTTCACTAATTGTAGTTAGACCAAATTCTGATCCAACTTTTTTCATGATTTCCAACCCTTCAACACCTAAGCCTTGGAAATCATAAGGTGATGTTCTAGGTTTAAATGCTCCACCTCTTAAAACAGGAACACCTGACGCTTTCAATGCAGCACCTACTTCTCTTACTTGCTCGTAGCTTTCCACTGAACATGGACCCGCAATCAATACGGATTCACTTCCACCGATTATAGTTCCGTCTTGGAGTTCAATTACAGTATCTTCCGCTTTTTTCTTGCGACTAACCAACAAGTGTTTTTTATGTTCTGCAGATTGAAGATCCAAAGAAGCTTTAAATATTTGTTTGAATAAATGACGTACCGTTCCATCATCAAAAGGACCTTCATTTAACGATACAAGCTGCTCCAGCATTTTATTTTCACGAACTGGATCAAATTTAGGCACTCCTTGCTTTTCTTTAATGTCACCAATTTCCTTTGCAATATCTGCACGTTTAGATATTAGCTTTAAAAGTTCTTTATTCATTTGATCCATTTCTTGTCTCAAATGATCAAGTTGTATATTTGACATTGAAATCACTCCTATAGTTTATTTTTATAATCTTCTCTGAGAGAGTATAATTCATCCCTATAAACCACCGACATAAGTGGAGATTGTCCATAAATTCAAGACTAGTCCAATATGAAGATGAATATACAAAAAAAGCCTTATCATCCTCAAGGGACGAAAGACCGCGGTACCACCCTATTTAAAAACAAAACTGCAACAGAATCCATAAACAGTATTGCTTTTCACTCAAACATGATAACGGTTTGAAAACCGGTAACTTCTTTCAATGAAACAGTCCTTAATATTAAATACTCGACCCGGGTCAGACCGTTTCAAATTTTCCAAAGCCGACTCCGGAGTGAACTTCAGCGACTACTTTCCAAGGCTTGCTTTCAGTCTGTGGCTTGCCCTCCCTGTATGGTGCATCTTCGCTTACTCTTTCCATCAACGTCTTTAAACTTTGTATGAGATTGTAATTGAAGCTTATTATAACGAATAACAAATGAGATTTCAACTATACAATTTAAAGCGTTTAATTATTAGTATGGTAATGCTTTAAATTAACAATGTGTAGTTGTATTTTTAGTTTAGTTGCTCTATTCATTTCCACTTCCTTTTTTTTAACACAAAATAAATCATAATGATCATAACCAATGTAACGATTAGATTTACATACCGTTCTTGAATATAAAACAAATCATAACCTATCATCGATTCAACCAAAACAGTTGGTATTTTACCAATAAATGTAACAAGTAAAAAATCCAAAAACCTCATCCCAACAGCCGCAGCTGCAAACGTAGCAGCTCCTGACGGCACCATTGGTGCAAGCCTTGCTGATAATAAAACAATTGCTTGTTTCTTTCTGGTTATTCCCTGCAGCTTCTTTACCCATTTCCAAGAAAGCTGATCCCCTTTCCACTTTCTTAGCCCCCAACGGTATACGGTATAGGCTGCACCTGCTCCAAGTGTTTCTCCAATAACTGATATAAATACGCCATAAACAGGACCAAACACTACCACATTGGCACCAGAAAGAAAAAGGGATGGCAATATACCCACAACACCGATGATCATATTAATGATTAAACTGATTAGAACAGCCCACACGCCAAATTCACGAAGCCATTCCGCTGCTGTTTCAACTTCCAACATGTCACTTCCCTTTCAGACATTACCATTTCCTAAGGTCTTTCTAAAGCCATTTTTTTGTCACGATCTCCTAGCTGCTGCAATACCCACTATGACACCCAAGTTCACCCACAAACTTTGCATCAGCTCAGCCATGAACCAACCATGATACATCAGTATATCCTATACTAATCTGCCTTTCAAAGGGAAATAGAATCCCTCTGAAAGTTAGACTCTCTTTGACCTATTAAACTTCCCTTCTTTTCGTAAACCACCATCCACTATAGAAAAATATTAAAATAAATGCAATGTTAAGCGCCAAGCCAATCCATATTGAAGGATTAGAAAATACTATAGATAACCCTTTTCCCAATGCATTTCTTAACTCACCTATAGACACGCTTATTGGGATTCCTACAGCTAACACAATGTATAACAAAATCCCTATCATGTGATTAAAACAGGAAAATAACAATGTGATAAACGAAACTATCAATAAGTATGCAAAGAATTGATAAAGGAAACTACCTAGTGTTCCATATTGATCCCAATTGAATATTTCAACGATGTTATAGTAAAAAATATTTTCACTCAAAAAAGAGTTTTCAAATGGAATCCAAACCGTGTTAAACAAAGAAAATATAGCAGCCATAGCAACATAAGTAAATATAATGCCACTGTAATACTCTTTTCTTGTTGCTCCGAGACTCATAATTCTTTTATAAAAATAGATTGGCCATATCGCAGATATAACAAATAAATAACTAGCAATGATGTTTGCAATGGAAGCAGATGTCATTATACCTCCAGCGTTAAAAATGTTATTTAATGTAAAGTTTGTGATAGATACCAACACAAGGGTTATAGCAAAAATTAAAAAGGGAAATTTGATAATTCCATAACTAATCTTCACTATATTAAATGATCTACTCATGTTTATCCCCTCCCATACAATAATAAGAAAAGAACTTTTGCAGAGACATTCCTTCTACAGATAATTCCAATTCCTCTGCCTCCATTATTTCTTGCTTGCTCATCGTATTAAAAACAGCTGCTATTGTAATTTTTCCATGTTGATCTTTATGAATGACATTTTTATGTTTCAAAATAGACTCAACCACATCGCTTTTTCCTGATACAAAATAAGATTTATTTCTTATGGTGTCCATGTCATCAAATAATTTGATTGAACCTGTCTCCAAAATCATAACTTTCTCAACAACCTTTGATATTTCATCAATTAAATGTGTAGACATCAATATCGTTCTTGGATGTTCAGCATAATCCTTCAACAAAATATCATAAAATTTCTCCCTCATCACTGCATCCAAACCTAAAAGGGGTTCATCAAAAATAGTGATTGGCGCTCTACTTGCAAGTCCTATCATGATCCCAACGGTTGATTTCATACCTCTGGACAGCTTTTTAAACTTTTTGTTAGGATCTAATTCAAACTGTCTTAAGAGCTCATTTGCAAAATTCCAATCCCAATGCTCATAGAATGGTGCAGCAAAATTTAACAATTGAATAACCTTAGATTCTTCAAAAAACTGGTGATTATCTTTGATATAACATATTTCTTGCAAAGAATCTCCTTTATTTAAGGTTTTCCCAAAACCTTTAATTTCACCAGAGTCGGGGAATTTATGACCAGTTAACAAATTTAATAAGGTTGTTTTGCCCGCGCCATTTCGACCAAGCAATCCATAGATTGTATTTTCCTCAAGTTTGATACTTAGATTTCTTACCGCTTTTGTTTTTCTGTAATTCTTTATTACGTTTTTTGTTTCCAAAACTGTTTGCATTTCAAATCAGCTCC
This sequence comes from Chengkuizengella axinellae, assembly GCF_030730905.1. Taxonomy (GTDB): domain Bacteria; phylum Bacillota; class Bacilli; order Paenibacillales; family KCTC-33759; genus Chengkuizengella; species Chengkuizengella axinellae. Next base: position 99,792 of record NZ_JAVAMP010000007.1, read on the forward strand.
TATCACCATTTTTGATCATTTTGATGACATCATCTGTTGTTAATTCAATCTTCCCTGCTTCATTCAGTAATTTCATCACATAGTCACGATAAAAAGAATCTTTTCTTTTCGTGAGGATCTTTTCCTTTGCGCCCTCAGCTACAAACATTCCCAACCCTCTCCTTTTGTACAAAATTCCTTCTTCAACCAACAAATTAATTCCTTTAACCGCAGTAGCAGGATTAATCTGAAATGTTTTTGCGAATGCTGTAGTTGACATGACCTGTTCGTTTTCACCATATGTTTTATTTAAAATATCATCTTCAATCATTTCAGCTATTTGTTGAAAAATGGGCTGCCCTTCATCAAAGCTAGCCTTCAATATAATCACCCTCTAATTAGAATCAAAACCACTTTTCCCTAATTGGTTAATTACTCATGTAACTAACTATATAACTATTGGTTTGATTTGTCAAATTATAAATTAAAAAATTAGAAATATACCTACGGATCTATCATCAGATAAAACAAAAAAAGCCCCAGTTGAGGCTCCTAAGTATTATTCAATTCAAACTTATTTCAATTTCATTACACCTTAAAAGCTTTCATCGCTTTACGCAATTCTTTAATAGATGGTCTCTTCCCATACATCAACACACCTGTACGATAGATCTTTGCTGACAGCCAACCAACACCTAATATGGAAACAAGTAATATTCCGATAGAAAGCCAAATTTCCCATCCTGCAGGATCACCAGCACCAATGCGAAGCGCCATCACAAACGGGGTGAAAAATGGAATAAATGAAGACCAAGTCACTAGTGCTGAATCCGGAGAACCTATACTAAAGATTGCAATATAAAATCCTGCTATAGATGTAAAAGTAACCGGCATGATCGCTTGACCTAAATCTTCTGTTCGACTTACGATAGAACCCACCGCAGCAAACAAAGTTGCGTATAAAAAGAATCCCATAAAGTATAACAAAACAACATAAAACAGGATGCCTAGAATCAATCCCATATTCACTGTACTCATATCTAAATTGATTTGGTCCATTACATTAACGTTATGAGGCATCATGATATTTACCCATATCACCGCAACAAATATGATGATCTGACTTATACTCACAATAAACATTCCAATAATTTTACCGAACATTTGAGTTAACGAAGGGACAGAGGTTACTAAAATTTCCATCACTCTTGAGCTTTTTTCTGTTGTAATTTCAGTTGCAATCAATTGACCAGAAATCATAATTCCCATAAAAAGAAGAATGATAGCTGCATAAGAGATAAATACTGACAGCTTCTCTTCCGATTCATTTTTCTTCTCTTCTTTTACTATCCCTTCACTGGTATCCGTTAATACTAAACTTTCAATACTTACAGGAGACAACAATATATTTTGCTCATCACTTGATAACCCTAATTGTTTTGATACCGCATCTGTTTTTATATTTTTAAAAACATTCTGCAATTCTGATTGGAGGTTGAATCCTAATTCACTTTGCCCGGTATACATGACGATCGGAAAACCATCTACTTCTTCATTTTTCAAATGAATGAAACCTTCTATTTCACCATTTTCCATCTTAGTCATAGCTAATTTTTCATTTTCTTGGGAGGTCTCTTTTTCTCCAATTAGTATAATTTCAACATCTTGACTGTCCTGTTGTTGATAGTAGTCCTGAACACTGTTAGGAATATTTGAATCATCTTCTATAAAGCCAATCTTTGTTGGTTCATCAGAAGAAAAAATAGTTACAAAGTAAGGAATATTGATTCCAATCGTCATAATGACTGCGATAATTAGTGTGGTTATAATAAATGCTTTCGTTTTCATTTTATTTCGTATCGTGAATCCAGCCACAGTAAACAATTTATTCATTGCTCTCACCCCCTACAACCTTAATGAAAATTTCATTTAATGTTGGTTCTAGGATCTCAAAACGAGTAACGTTCCCTTGTTCCATGGCCATCTTTAATACTTCTTGTGCTGCCCCATCATCTGATATCTTCACTTCATAACCGAAAGATTGTTTTACAACAGATTTCACACCTGGAATAGAAGGCAAATCAGAAATCTCATGATCTACACCTAAGATCACTCTTTCTTTTGGATATGTATTTTTTATTTTTTTAATATCTCCTTTAAGTACCGTTTTGGATCTGTGCAAAATGGATATACGATTGCATAATTCCTCTACATGTTCCATTCGATGAGTAGAAAACAAAATACAAGTCCCTTTATCTCTCAAATCCTTTACTGCTTTTTTGAGTAATTCCACATTCACAGGATCAAGACCACTGAAAGCCTCATCCAAAATTAAAAATTCAGGATCGTGAATGACGGAGGCTATGAATTGTATTTTCTGCTGATTTCCCTTCGATAGCTCTTCTATCTTTTTGTTATAATATTCTGTAATTTCAAACTGTTCAAGCCAGTCTTTTAGATTTTTATCCGCTTTTTTCTTTGAGAAACCTCTTAATTGAGCTAAATACAATAATTGATCGTTAACCTTTACTTTTGGATATAATCCTCTTTCTTCTGGCAGATAACCCAGCTTACTAGTCATTTTCTCATTAAATTTTTTTCCATTATATAAAATTTTACCTTCATCAGGATATATTAATCCTAACACCATTCGCATTGTTGTTGTTTTCCCTGCCCCATTGGCTCCTAACAAACCATAAATTTCACCATGAGAAACGGATAATTCCATCTGATCAACAGCTGTTTTAGCTCCAAAGTTCTTCGATATTTCCTCTAACTTTAAGGCCTTCATGCAAAAGACTCCTTTCCACTTCATAAACTTTACCATCAAATAATCAAATTTGTTGAAACATTGAATTTGTAAAAGTTATACATTCTTAATCTATAAAAAAACGACCAAAAGAATGCTAAAATGTCCATTACAAAAATGTACATTTTATATTCTCTTAATCGTTTTTTACGTCAAAAGATCAATTAAGTTTCATAACTAAGATTAAACACGTTGACCATGCCTGTTTAATAAACGTTCTTCTACGTCATTTGCAGCATTTTTCTTTTTCTCTTTAGCATACCATTGACGGAATGTGTATAGTAAAAATCCACCATACATAAACTCTTGAATTAATTTCATAATCACACCGCCAAGCTGTTGATCCTCTACAGGTTTTGTAAAGGCAAAAGCTTGAGGACCTGAGAATAAATTCAAAATTTCTGTTGAACTAGCAGGGAAACAATATCCTAATGCTTGAGCCCAAATCGTGGGATCAGTAAACGACCCGTAAATGGATGTACGTGAAAATATAATCAATGCACATGCTGGAGTGAGCAAAGCCCCATTTAAAAAGATGTATCCCATCTTTTTCACGCCCCATATATTATCCATTTCAGGGACTGGACATACTATCGGCCACCACATCATCATTGAAGCAACAAATAATAGAATGTAATAAGCTGTATGCACATTATAATGAGTCATAACAAAATCATGAACCATTGGAATGTGATAAATCGAAAAGGCTACATTAAAGAAAAGTACTGTAAAGATGGGATGAAGCAAAAATGTACTTTTTTTAATCCATTTCAAATTAAAAAAGGCTCTTAGAAACCAAGCTGGCAATCCTAGAATAAGAAACGGAGGTGCAACCAAGTACACAACGGACATCATGATCATATGTCCTGTAAAAGTTAAATGAGCTAATATGTCGAGTGGTCCCCCATGTGATAGATATACAAGGAATAAACCGAATAAAAATGATACTTTTTGGGTAAACTTTACTGGTTTTGAATCTTTGAAACGCTCTCTACCAGGACCCACCAACCATAAATACAAAGTTGCAATAAATAAGCTGAACATTAAAAACAATGGGCTCCAAACCGCACTAAAACCAAATTGTTCGACTAAACCAAACATAAAGCATCCCTTTCTCTGTACCCCAAAAAGTGAAGAAACAGCTGTAAATCCCAGTTCTTAGAAACTGTTGTCGACGTTGTCCACATGGATTTAGCGTGGTTTTAGTCGAGCGATTCCTTTTGTGAGGTCCTTAAGTAATAATATTTTGAAAAAAATTCATAAAGTTGAAAAAATAAGGTCAAATAAGAATCCATATTTTACATAAAATAGTGAATATATGCTCTTTGTTTTTAAAAAAAGGAGCAAATCTTTAAATTTGCTCCTAATTGTATTGCTCTTACTCCTACCACCAAACCCAATATACTGCCATAATAAATGCGGTTATAGCTACAAATGCACCTGTAGCCAGGAACAAAATTTGAAAGAAATGACCACGATCTTTCATATGCATCCAAAACGCTAATTGGATTACGGCTTGAAAAACAGCTAATATAACGATAAAGATTTTAATGAAAGTTGCATCTAATGCTGAATTTGCAACTGCCATAAATGCAAGCAATGTTAAAAAGATTGAAATTCCAAACGCGATAATATGATTCCTTGGTCCTTCATGAATTCTGCCGCGTTTAACTCTATCCTGTACTTGTTCTTGATTAGCTTCCATCTTATTAACCTACCTTCCCCATAAGATATACAATGGTAAAGATAAATACCCAAACAACATCGATAAAGTGCCAGTACAATGATGCTACGTAAATCTTAGGTGCTGTCACAGTAGTTAAACCCTTTTTCTTGATTTGAAGCATAAGTAGTGAGATCCATAAAACCCCTAATGCTACGTGAGCTCCGTGAAACCCAACTAAAGCATAAAACGATGAGCTAAAAGCACTAGTCGTAAATCCAAATCCATCATGAGCAACATACTCGTAAAACTCATATATCTCTAACACTAAAAATCCTAATCCTAAAACAACCGTTACACCTAACCAAGTTAACATATTTTTTATGTTTTTATGGTGCATTGCTTGAATTGCAAAAACACTTGTCAAACTACTAGTCAATAAGATAAAAGTAGCTATTGCAGTAATGCTTAATGAAAATAACTCTATTCCAGTCGGTCCATCCAAAACACTGTTTCTTAATGCGATGAATGTTGCAAATAAAGTACCGAAAAGAACGGTTTCTCCACCTAAAAACAACCAAAACCCTAATACTTTATTTCTGCCTTCTAATGTCGCCTTTTCCGGTTCAGGAGGCAGTTTATCTAAATGAGCTGCTTGACTCATGATTAACCCTCCTTCTGCAATTCTTCAACCTCTATATGATAACCGTGATCATCATATACAGATCTTAAGAACATACAAACTAATGTGATAGCTAAACCAAAGATTGCAATAATATTATAACCAAACAGATTATTCATAAACGCACTTTCAAATTCATATCCACGATACATAAAACCGAAACCTGCTATAAATAGTCCAAGTGACATAAAGAACGGTAATATTGATGGTGATGGCATATGAATTGGACCTAATGGTTCTGCAGGAGTCATTTCTTTTTTACCATCCATTTTTTCCAACCAGAATGCATCTAAACCTCTAACTAATGGTAATTGTTTAAAGTTATACTCTGGTGATGGTGATGCAATTGACCACTCCAATGTACGTCCATCCCATGGATCTGCTGGAGCTTTAGGTCCTTTAATAGAGATGATTGCGTTGATCAAAATCACGATCACACCCGCAGCCATGAAAAAGGCACCAATTGAACTTACAAAGTTTGCAGTATCCCATCCTTGATTAGGCAAGTAAGTGAATACACGTCTAGGCATTCCCCATAATCCTAAGAAATGTTGAATAAAGAACGTTAAATGGAAACCAATAAAGAATAACCAGAAACTCCATTTACCTAATGTTTCGTTCAACATACGACCAAACATCTTTGGCCACCAATAGTATGCTGCAGCAAGCAAACTAAGTACGATTCCACCAACAATGACGTAATGGAAATGTGCTACGACAAAATAACTATCATGAAACTGGAAATCCGCTGGAGGAATAGCTAACATTACACCTGTTACTCCACCCATTACAAAAGTCGGTATAAATGATGTTGCATATAACATCGCAGTCGTAAACTGAATTTTACCGCCCCAGATTGTAAATAACCAGTTAAATACTTTAATTCCCGTTGGAATGGCTATGAGCATCGTGGCGACCCCAAACAGGGCATTCGCAATATCCCCCATTCCTACAGTAAACATATGGTGCGCCCATACCATGAAGCTTAAAAATCCGATAAGTGCTGTTGCAAAAACCATAGAGCTATATCCAAACAAACGTTTTCTAGCAAATGTAGGTAAGATCTCTGATATCGCTCCGAATGCAGGAAGCACTAAGATATATACCTCAGGATGTCCGAAAATCCAGAAGATATGCTCCCATAAAATCGCATTACCACCTGTTGCAGTCACAAAGAAGTTCGCATCAAACAATCTGTCAAAAGAAATATAAATTAACCCTACAGCTAATGCTGGAAAAGCAAAAAGGATAATTCCAGATGTGATGAAAGAAGTCCAAGTAAATAGTGGCATTCTCATAAATGACATACCCGGCGCTCTCATATTAATAATTGTTACTAGGAAGTTAATCCCACCTACTAATGTTCCAATCCCTGCAATCTGTAACCCTATTGCATAATAATCCGAGCCTGTTCCACTAAATTCCTGTCCAGAGAGTGGTGCATAAGCAGTCCATCCGATGTCAGGAACCGTACCTGTAAACCAACTAATATTTAATAATACTCCTCCGAAGAAGAATGTCCAAAAACCCAATGAGTTCAAGAAAGGAAACGCAACGTCCCGCGCTCCTATCTGCAGTGGAACTACTGCATTCATTAATCCAAAAACCAATGGCATCGCTGCTAAGAAAATCATGGTTGTTCCATGCATGGTCATAACTTCATTATATGTTTGACCATCAAGAATATCGAAGGTTCCCTTTGGGAACATCAATTGAAGTCTGATCAAAAGCGCTTCAATTCCACCAATAACAAAGAACAAGCCACCCGCCGCGAAATAAAGTATTCCAATTTTTTTGTGATCGACGGTCGTGATCCAATCCATCAATCCTCTATACTTTTTAACCGAGTGCGCCACTATGTATTTCCTCCTCGTATCTTGTTAGTTCTTATAAATCTACTCGAGTTTGAGCGTTTTTAAATATTCAGCAATATCTTGATATTGCTCATCCTCTAAAAATAAACCTGGCATTTCTACCCTATCTCCCTTAAAGTATGCAGGGTCTCTGATCCATTTGTACACATTATCATCTGTCATTTCAAGAAATCCAGCGACAACTTCACGATCAGCAAATCCTTTAAGATTTGGCCCCAATCCTGGAGATCCTGCATCAATCGCATGACATGACATACAATTTTGTTTAAATAATTCTTCTCCAGATTGCACATCCGCACTAACAGTTGTGTTAGCTGGAGTTTGCATATCTTCTACCCATGCATTATAGTCTTCTTCACTAAGAACGATCACCTTGAAATCCATCAAAGCATGAGATTCTCCACAAAACTCTGCACATTTCCCTTTTAATACTCCCGGTTCAGCAGGAGTGTCTAAGTATAATTTATTGATCATTCCTGGGTTTGTATCCATTTTCCCACCCATTGCTGGAATCCAGAAGGAATGAATAACATCTGAAGAAGTCAATTCAAACTGAACTCTCTGATTAACTGGAAGTACTAAGTCCTGTGCTGTGTAAATGCCTAAATCTGGATATTCAAATTCCCACCAAAATTGATGCCCAGTTGCTTTTACTTGAATAACCTCTGGATCATCTGAGTAATCCACATCTTGTGAAAAAGTAAGTGCTACTGAAGGAACAGCTAGGATAAACAATAAAATCATTGGAATCACTGTCCAAATGATTTCTAGCTTATGGCTGCCTTCCACCTGCTTAGGAATTGTGTTATCACCTGGTTTACGGCGATACTTTACAATTGCATAAAAATATAAAACAAACACTACTACAGTTACTAAAATCATAATCCCTAAGGACAATAAAATAAGTCCGTATTGCTCTTCTGCAACGGATCCTTTAGGATCAATTGGATTCGATCCTTGTCCCACCAAACTACAGCCTGTTAATAATAAAGAAAATACCATTAACAAGGGGATTATACGTTTCCATAAATGCCACCGATTCACTGAATATCTACCCCGCTTCTAAGTTTTAATTGCTCTCATGGTCCAACTTTCTTCAAAAACATTGTTTTACCATGGATGGCTTTCCTTGTCAATAAACTTAATCACTTTATTAAATATAAATTCACCTTACATATTTGTCAATCTTCCTATAGAAGTTCACAAATTGTTCTTAAAAAAGATCCGTTTTTTTAAAAATTATACTCAACATACTTTTTTATGACCAACCTCTCATTGACTTTATTTCCAATTCCTATTTTTATTATGCGTATATGTATAATTCTTAGTCAGAAGTACAAACCTAAATTTAAAGACCCATATCTATTTTAAAAAAACATATATTTTTGGGGGGGTTTGTAATGAAAACAATGAAGACTACGTATTTTATCCACGCTTTAATCATCATGGCACTACTTACATCATGTAATTATAGAGAAGAATACACACAAAGCGAACAAAACTTAAATGAACGGACATTAAATGAAATGTCCAATATTAAGATGAAAAATGTACAAGGACAAGATGTAAAAACCATAGACGCTCACGAAAATACAAGCATTCGTTTCAGTCCCTTTACAGCTAAAGAAATTATGGACATTCCCGGCATCAGTCACTCCTATGTAATACTGACCAATCGAAATGCTTATGTTTCCCTTGTGTTAGATCATACAGCAACTGGCGGTTTTGCAAAAGGAAACATACATGAACAAAACAATTCTGGGAAATCTGACAACGGATATAATGAGAATGGCGGAATTACTTATACCAGTCCCAAAAATTTAGTTACAGATACAAATTCAAAATTTACTTTAGAAGATGAAAACAATATATCCAGCAGGTTAAAAGAAAAAGTGATTATGGAAGTGAAAAAGTTAAATCCTAGAGTGGATGAAATATATGTGTCTGCCAATCGCGCATTTGTAAATCAATTAAATGTATACGCTCAAAAAACCTGGAGAGGAAACTCATTAAAGCCTTATGTAAATGAATTTAATGAATCAGTAAAGATTTATTTCCAGTAACGATGTTTCTTTTTCATAAACCGCATAGCCCATTATTTTCTTCCAAGACAAGGTTATCCTACAAAATAGCTTTGTCTTTTTTTTTGAATAGTACATAAATCAGCATTTCACTTTTATGGAGAATTTAGTGTTATAATTGTGATTGAAAAGTGTTATGGACTTGTGTAGGGGAGGTCATTTTATGGAAGCTTTTGCAGGTGTGATGGTTTTATTTTTTCTTTTTGGACTTTTTTTATTGTTTCTAAATGTCATCACAAGTATTTGGGCATACAGAGATTCTGTAAGAAAAGGAAAATCGAAGGAATATGCAATTATAGTTTTAATTGGAACGATCTTTTTTCCTGTATTAGGTTTAATAATTTATTTAGTCATTAGGAACGACTAGCAATAAAAGAGATATACTTGGAGGGAGACCATACTGAAATGAAATATAAAATGGTAGCAATTGATGTTGATGATACACTAATTAATGATGACAGAATCGTTACAGAAGCTACAAAAGAAGCTTTATTTAAAGCTGTAGAACAAGATGTTGTGATCACTTTGGCAACAGGAAGAATGTTTGCTTCTGCTAAACAAATTGCCACACAAATTAATTTAAACGTTCCTATCATCACATATCAAGGATCACTTGTTAAAAATTTGTTGGATGAAGAAATCATTTATGAACGTTCAGTTCCACAATCGGTTAGTGAATATATTATTAAATATGCTGAGAAAAACAAACATCATCTTCAGGTTTATCATGGAGATGAATTATACGTAAAAGAAGATAATGACCTTGTAAAAGAATATGCTATGGTTTCTAAGGTCCCATATAAAGTTGAAACTGATTTTCCAAGCCTTGCTTCAAAACCCTTAACAAAGCTGCTAATTATCAATCATCCAGAGATCATAGATCAAATAGCAGAAGAACTGCAAAAGGAAATTGGGGATCAGGTTCACGTTACAAAATCTAAACCGTACTTTTTAGAGATTGTGCATAAGGAAGCAACAAAGGGACATGCCCTTCAGTTCTTAGCAAAACACTACGGATGTGATATTTCTGAAGTGATTGCTATTGGAGACAGCTGGAATGATCACGAAATGTTAGAAGTTGCAGGTCTTGGGGTAGCTATGGGAAATGCTATCCCTACACTTAAAGAAATTGCAAATTTTGTCACACTTAGCAATAATGAGGACGGAGTTAAACACGTCATTGATAAATTCATCTTAAATGAAGCCAAGGTATAAATGTTCTGAAAAAACCGCCCATATGGTCACTTTTGAATGGGCGGTTATTCTATTGTTATGTATATCATTATGATTAAAAGATCGTTAGATCCCACTCTTCTGATAAACGGGTTAACAGTCTTATTCCAGCAATACTGTTTCCTTTACGATCTAGTGCTGGACCTATTACTCCAATTCCCATATTAGGAGCAACGGCTAGAATACCTCCGGACACTCCGCTCTTTGCAGGAATACCAGCTTCAATCGCAAATTCTCCTGAAGCATTATACATACCACAAGTAATCATGAACGTTTTCGCAATTTGAACATATCGCTTTGGAATCAGTTGCTCTGAAGTTTCAGGGTCTTTCCCACCATTAGCTAAAATCATACCCATTCGAGCTAAGTTTGTGCAGCTTGTTTCAATCGCACATTGTTTAAAGTATACCTCTAAATGCTCTTCTACATCTCCTTCTAATATCCCATTATCCTTTAACAAATGTGCTAGCGCTCTATTTCGATGTGCTGTATGATTCTCAGAATGATACACCTTTTCATTATAATAAATAGAGTCATCTCCACTCAATTTTTGAATAAATGATAAAATACGTTCAAAACGCTCATTTACATTATCCCCTTCAATGAAGGAAGTAACTGTAATGGCTCCTGCATTAATCATAGGATTAAAAGGTTTTCCAGGTGTTACAATCTCAAGCTTCATTAAGGAGTTATACATATCCCCTGTAGGCTCCATTCCTACTTTTTCAAAAACTTGCTGCTCTCCGCGATCTATCAAAGCCAGTAATAATGCAAACACTTTTGAAATACTTTGAAGTGTGAATTTAGGCATACATTCCCCAGCTGTCACAGGATCCTTTCCAACCTCGTGCACTGTAATGCCTAATAAATCTCCTGAGACTTTTGACAATTCAGGAATATAACTCGCCACTTTTCCTTCATTGCACTGATTTCTACTTTCTCTTATTAATGGTTCTAAGATTGAATAATCCATGCACATCACCCTAATTTTCTTCATTTTCAATACGAGACATATAATCATTGTAAAGTTGATCATCATTTTTCACAACTTTTCTGATTATTCTTGTTTCTTGGGCAATAGGATCTAATTCCGTTTGTTGTCTAATTTCATACTTAGAGTGGATGTGATCCACAGCAGCATCTTCAGCGTTTTCTGTTTGATACTCACCTTCAGTTAGAACTTCAGTCACTTTTTCTTCTATTTTTCTTTTTTTCATTGTGCTATTATTCCCCCTTGGTTGTTCCCTTTATTTTTCCCAAATCACTTTTAATTATTTGAAACTCACCTATCGATCACTTTTATTTCCTAAATAAAAAAAGGATGTCGTGTTCCAATCCTGAACACCACATCCTAAACATTTACTCTATTCTTTATTCATCATTACAATATCCCAGTTCTCTATTTCACTTTCTGTCAACAACACAACATTTTGCTGTCTCGCATCCATTTCCACCTTTATATCCTCAGGTAAAACCAATGTGACTTCCATATAAAAATATTCACTAGCAAAACCATTTTTCCTAGGTGGGGTTTTCAAGGAAATATACAACGTATCTCCAACAGTATTTAAACTAACATAATCATCCGATTCTATTTTTATTTCTTCGTCTGCTGAACGTATGAATGCATTGCCAAATATATTTAGTTGGCTCTCTTTTGTTGAGTCAATTTGAATAGAATGATAATATGAATGCTTTGTCTGCAATACAACTCGATTGATTTCATCTGAAAGGGATTCTTCCACCTCTGGAAGCTCCTGATTGCTCTCCACCTCATTGATAACATATCGAACTTCTTCTATTAATCCCGTTGATGTAAATATGAAAAGCATGATACATAGTGTACCTATAAAACCAATAAACAAAATACTGAACACATCATATTTAACCACTGAATTTTCCTTTTTAGAAATGAATAAATAAATTAATATCTCTAGACCTATTAATATGATAATGAGCGGCCACCAAGTGAAAACAACATCTATAAGATCATAATCCCATATTTGAGATGAAAATAATACGATCCCCAAAAGAATTAAAGAACACGCCATGGATAATGTACCTACACGCCATTGTTTCATTTTCTTCCCCCATATTTTTTCTTCTTATTTCCTTTAAGTAATTTAATTCCTCCAACAATAAATAAAACAGAAATCAATGTAGTTTGAAAATATTGCCCAAATGTGTATCGTATATCAAAGTCTTGAACAACGTAGGTATCAATGTAATACAGAATCACTTCATCAAATAGATAATAAATTCCAAGCGCTAACAAACCGTATCCAAGCCACTTTTGATGATGAATAAACCAATCAAAAATTGGAGTATCCTCTAGTTCCTCATCTTCATTGTATTTAGAAACATTTTGCAAAGCATCAAAAAAACTATAGAACCATATGAGTGGTATAAAAAATAAAAATAGTGATAATCTTAAAACGTCAAGAATATATAGTGAAATTAAAAACCCTGCCATAAGTTGAAGTCCACGTTTTTGCAAACCTAAATACAAATGTCCTGCCCCAGGAAATATAGACAATAAGGTTGCTGCAACTTTACTCTTCTTCCCGGTTTCTCTCTGTCTTTCTAAATCTTCAAATACAGAACGATCCTCTAACTCTTCTCCTTTTTGTTTTCTGTTTAACATCTGAATACAATCAAACAAGCTATATAACCATATAACTGGCATTGCAGCTAAAAAGACAGCAAACGCTTCATTTATTACAACAGTTACGAACCCAATCATTGTAAATAAACCAAAAAATCCAGCTAAAAACGTCAAACCTCTATTCGTTAAACCTAATTGAAAATGTCCTAAACCAGGGATAAAAGAAAGCAAAATGGTGAAAAACCTTTCATTATGCTGATTATTACTTTTGTTCATAACACTATATCTACTCTCCTCTGTATATGATGGGTTCTCATATTTTGGCATAGAACTCAAGGTGATGATCATATCAATCATATTGACAGCGCCAGCCAATAAAGCAAGCATACCACCAAAAAAGAAAAAACCCTCATCATAACTTATAAAAGTTAAAACCAATCCTAAAAATAAGGAACCGAAAAATCCAGCTGCATATAAGAAAGCACGAACCTTACGCTCTAAATAAAGATGCCCTACACCAGGAATAAACGATAGAAAAAAAGCTAAACTTTTATTTTTATTCATTTTCTTGACCCCCTCTTAAATTTGTTGGTATCTCATTAAGAAAATCAGATACTTTGTGTGTCAAATGTTCTGAAATCGCTGTTCTTTGTTGTGATTCGTCTAATCGATGATGATCCTGCTGCATTGCTATACGCTCAAATACACCGGATGACATAAGAATTAAAGTAATGCTGGCTGCCACCACATATTGAAAGAAAGGTTTGTGAATGAAGTGCTGTTTTGTTTTATTTGGTTGAATGGATTCCATAACCTGTTTAGTAAATTGAGGTTCATCTTCAATCACAGGCAGATTCAAAGTCTGGTCCTCAATGCTCTGAGTGTATGTCTCCAAACACTGCTCACAGGTATATAAATGATCTTCATACTCCAATCGGTCTGTATCAGATACTTGATCGTTTATATAATTCAACCATTGTTGCTTTGTAAAATGTTCATTCATTTAAATTCCTCCTCCTTCCAATTTTTCCGGATCCATTTTTTTGCTCGATATAGCTTAGACTCTACACTCTTTACTTCTATCCCTTGATCTTTTGCTATTTCACGATATGTCTTATCCTGAATGTAATAAGCAAACATTACATCTCTATAATTTTCAGGCATTTCATTTAGTCTCGTTTTAACTAAATGTACTCTTTCTCTTTGAATAGACTCCATTTCTGTTACATTTCCGTGTGATATATGTTCAACCTTTTCTATCTCCGTTAAATCTTCTTTCTCTCTCTGTTTTTTACGTTTCAAATCAATCGCTTTATTTACAGCAACCCGTGACATCCACGTTTTAAACCCCTGATTTTTATACTGAGGGAGAGCATGATAAATGCGGATAAATACTTCTTGTGTCACATCTTCCGCATCCTTTTGGTGACGAAGAACGGAATATACAACTTGAAAGATATAAGTTTGATATTTTTCCATTAATTCTCGAAAAGCTTCTTGATCGCCGGCTATCACTTTTTCAATTATAACTTCATCTGTAATATCTGCTCCCCCCTCTCTGATGTAATAGACGCAACTAGTTAAAAGGAACCCTGCACTAAAAATTAAAAAAATTTTTTTATATGAAAAAAAACATCATACCATGTACTAAGTATGATGTGATTTATGTTTTAAAAATATCATTATAAGTTTATTTCCACTTATAAAGTGTAATTTCATAATAAACAGGATCAAATAATGGATTTGAATAAAATGTTTTTATAGGCGTAATTCGATGGCTTAGGTCACCAACCTGCTGTTCAAATCCTCTTAATACTTGTTCTGTCATCATTACCTCTTTATAGGGTGTTCTTTTAATTTCTTGTAAAAAATAATCATAAGTGAATACGCGTTGATGAGCATAAGGGGCCTTCAAATATTGAAAGACTCTAGTTTCTTCCCAAGTATATACGATAAAATCGCGTTCCTGAAGTGATAAAAAGTCGTTCAGCTGATAAACAGCAGGTTTTTCTTCGGCATAGCTTTTAACTAGATCTGCTCCATGAACTACTTGAAAAGCAATAGAAATAAGTACAATCATTAATAACATTTTTGATTTATAACTCTTTAACAAGTATTGAATCATCAAGAGCGCTATTGGACCAACTAGAGGTGAAATATGCCTAGGTTTGTCCAAATTTTGTGCAAATAAAGCCCACAAAAAATAACAAATCAACATCACTGCGAGAATCATAGAGAAATCATTCATCTTTATTCTTTTTACCTGAAAAACCTTGTAAATAATCAGTACGAGAAAAACAGAGGTAATTACAGCTAAAATAACCGATTGAGCGCTAAACCCTGTCCAATACAAATTATAAAATAATAATTGGATTATTCTAGAAACAATGGGGTCACTAGCAACATCGTAAGCCCCTCCCCAATCGGAAAAATGACCTGCTGTAAAAGATAAAGATAGCTGTATAAAACCATTTAAGCTTCCTTCTGACACAACGAGTCCAATCACCCATATACATTGAAACAGCACTAAAAAAAAGAACTGTATCCCGTACCTTCTTAACGAAGGACGTTCCCTTTTCAATTTCAACCACCAAAGCAACACAATTCCAACACCAAACACTAAATAAGACAAACGTATGCCCATTAAAACACTAAAGAGGAACAGAGGTAATAAAGAAATCCAAGTGCTTTTTTTATGTAAGGAATAATTTATACTCCAGATATACCACCATAACACCGCAATGGCTGCACCTTCAGACATCGGTTCTACACTCATTACAGATATATAACTAAAAGACAGCACAAAAAGAACTGCAACCAAACTCAGCTCTCTAGTTAACATTTTTCTGACCAGCATATATATTGGGACAGCTGAAAACATAGTCATCAGCACATTAAATAATACTAAAGCTTGAACAGGATCACTCACCCAACTATTTATCATCGTACCACCAAGAATAAAATACGGGTATCCTGGAAAATGTGGTTGCATAGCCAATAGGTCAAAACGGTCTAAAGCCAGTGCAAAGTCTACAATATCCCATGAACGAGCAAAAGACGAGATGTGCATGAATCTCCAGCTGAACATTCCAACGAAGATAAAAATTACAATCATGCTACTCGCCCATTTGATTTTATAATTATTAAATGGATTCATCATTTATCTAATCCTATATGTTGACAACTTTTTTACTGTGAACCACCTTAGCATCCTCTGCTTTACGCAAGTTTTTCTTCTCTGATGGTCTCTTCTCAGAAGATTTTGTCTCTGTATTTTCATTTCTTCTAGATTTCAATAATAACAGAATACCTGCAAAATAACCAAAATATACAAGAATCTCTTCAATGGATGGTGTAGCAGCATAACCTAATAATGCGGTGAAAAAGATACCAACATCACCAGAGATTAAAGGTTCGCTTCCAGTATCCCTCAAATATTGAGTATAATCTGTTGGATGTTCTGGCAAGAACCAAGTTAGATCATATACCTGCGGCATTACACTTCCGATGATTCCTACGTCCTGCATCATGCCAATACCTTGAACGAGCAATCCTGCAGCGATGATAATAATCATAGCTCCTGTAATTCTAAAGAACGTTTTTAATGGAATTCTCATTGTACCTTTAAAGAAGAAATAACTTACTCCGGCAGCAATTAGGATACCTGCCAGTGCTCCCCAGCTTTGTATCGCCTCTTGAATGTTACCGCCCGTGATTGCAGCAAAGAAAAATACCGTTTCAATACCTTCTCTTAATATAACGAGAAAGGAATGAACCACCATACCGATCACACTGCCTGCTGTAACGTAAGTTTTTAACTTCCCTTCAAGTTTTCCTTTCATATCTCGACTGTTTTTAGACATCCAGAATACCATATGGGTTAATAACATGGAGGAAATGAGCATAATGGAGATTTTAAGATATATTTGGCTTGCCATCATAGCAAAGCTTGTTAGCACTACTTGAAAAACAAAGGCTACACCTAAACTGGCAACCAAGGCCAAACCAGCACCCAACCATACATATTTTGTGTATTCGGGATGGTTCATTTTTTTGAGATAGGTAACAATAATACCTATAATTAGTAAAGCCTCTAATGTTTCCCTAAATGTAATCAGTAGTGCCTGCAGATCCATGTTGATTCCTCCCAATTTATCTTTAGACTGATGATCCTCTATTACGCTTCTTTAATGCATATACAACAATCAAAATAATGACAATAAAAATGATAATAATCGGTATCCAATTTTTAATATTGTTTAAATCTACAAATTTAGGTGCTTGACTTACCTGACCTTCTTCCGGCACAAAGTGGCCAACCTCAACATTTTCAAGTTGAAATTGTTCCGATAATATATTAAGGATTTTCTCTTTGCTATTTACAAATGCATCTATATCTGATTCCTTCTCACCTACACCAAACAATCCTGGGTTTCCTAAGGCATCTAATGCTAGATTAAACTCTTGTCGCATCTGATCATCCAATTGTTTGTCGTTCTCAATGATGATAGGTGATAGAGCATCGTATGTTGCAAGTCCTTTTGCCAGCAGCAGCTTTGTCGTTGCATAATCGTCAAAGCCTTGTTCAATATATTCTAAACGTCTTGCTATATTAAGTACTAGTATGTTTTCCAACGCAGTCATAACTGCTTCTGAATCCTCTGCTTCTAAAGCGTCCATCACAGCTTGTGAAGGTTCGATGCCCATATGTAACTCAATATCCTCTTTCACTGTCAAATAAATGGTTTCAGCTTCAGTAAAGTTCGGAGGATCCACATTTAGTTGAGCATCCATTGCTTTATAGACTTCAGCGATAAGTTCTTCATTAGGGTCCCCATAAGTATATGCATGAGATACTTGTTGATAAGATCCCAGAAGTACAAAAAATATTACAATAATCAAGATAGCCTGTTTCATGAATTGTCTCCCTTTATCAATGATTACACTCTAAATGATAACGATTATCATTGTTAATGTCAATAAAATCTTCACTATAATTGTGAAGATGATTTAAATTTTGTCTCATTGCGAACTTTTTCACTCTTATTTTGAGGCAAACCCACTTTATTTACCGGGCGCAACATCTCTTTAACAATGGCTTTGCACACCTTAGGGATATAAGCCTTAAATGTGATAAAAGATTGTCCCTGTGTTCTTACTTGATAATGAATCGGTATTTCCTTCATTCGAAACCCTTTTCGTACAATATTCAAAGTCAATACTTGCGCATAATTGTAATCATGAATAATTTCAGCATGCTCCATCACTTCTCTTGAGAACGCCCTCATGCCTGACTGTCCGTCATAGATCCATTTTCTGAGTAGAAGGGTTTGTATAAACGTAAATACGTAATTGCCTAAACGGCGGTGAAGTCTCATCCCTTTCATTTTCCCAAGAAATCGAGAGCCCATAACATAATCAGCTTGGTTCTGTATAATCGGCTGAATAAGCTCAGGAATTTGCTCAGGTGGGTATTCACAATCCGCATCAATCATGACCGCAATATCTGCACCCCGTTTATAGCCTTCAACAAGACCTTGGCGAACTGCTGCACCCAGACCTTTATTTCTTTCAAATGAATGAACCGCATCTGCCCCAGCTTTTTTAGCAACCGCAACTGTATGATCAAGCGATCCATCATTAATAACTAGTACTTCTATAAACACCTGTGGATTAGCGTCACGAGGAATTCGTGAAATCACTTCTCCTATTGTTTTTTCTTCGTTATAAGCTGGTATGAATACAACTACATGTTTTTTCAACTTTTGTTTTCCTCTCCCTTTAAATTTAATGCATCTGATAATACTTTACCTCTGCTGTGACTAGGGTAAGGAGCTCCCAATAAGGTGGACACGGTTGGAGCAATGGATATTAAACTGTGTTTCTCCTCCACTCTTTTTCCACCGTGAATCGATGGGCCATGGATGAAAAATGGAACATAACGCTCTCCTTCGTCTAAATGACCATGACCTCCAATTCCATCCGCTTGACCATGATCTGCACAAACAATAAATGTTGTATTCTCTTTTTTTCCCTGCTCATCCAACCACGTTACAAACTGTTCTATCAAGGAATCAACTTCTTCAATTTTTTGGATATAATCATCGTAATGCACGCCTCTGCTGTGCCCCGTTTGATCCGTTCCGATAAACTGAACAACAAGAAAATCAGGGTCCTGTTCACTCATGATCTGTTTGGCTCTATTCATAATATTTAAATCTGCTACATCATTGTTCATCACAGCTGTAACCGACTCAACATCTTTACCGAAGCTATCAATTAAATGAGCAATACCTAACAGACGCCCCTTCT
Organism: Chengkuizengella axinellae; assembly: GCF_030730905.1. Taxonomy (GTDB): domain Bacteria; phylum Bacillota; class Bacilli; order Paenibacillales; family KCTC-33759; genus Chengkuizengella; species Chengkuizengella axinellae. Next base: position 119,030 of record NZ_JAVAMP010000007.1, read on the forward strand.
TTCCAACCTTCCTTAAGCTGTCAAAGATGCTTTCAACCTTTATACCAAGCTTCCAGACCATATTTGAAGTAATTCCATGTTCCCTAGGATAAGTGCCAGTAAACATGGATGAGAAACAAACTACGGTGCGTGCTGGATACACGGTTTCCATTTGTGTATATTCTGTTCCTTTTAAACGCATGTCATCCAAAAATGGAGTGTTAGCCTCTTTAAACTTATCTTTTCTCATCCCATCAATTACAATGACAATCACTTTATCGTTTATTGATTTTCCTGTAGGATTAGACGACTTTTCTTTCGTAAACCCTTCATCTTCTTTAGGTTTCCAGTCAAATATATACCTATGAAGCACCCAGCTAAAAATAAAAACAGCCACTGCAAAGGATAATAATGTAATCCAAGGTAGTTCATTCAATCCTGTTCCTTGAACATTCATATGCTCATAAACATACTGCCAAATCCATAATAACAAAATAAACTTTGGAAGTTGCTCTTGTGCATTTCCACTTGTGGAATCACTATTTTTCAATACTAACTTCCAAAATCTTGTGAAATTTAACCAAGAGGTTCCTATTCTTAAATGATAATAGAACGTCCCCCAAAAAAACACTGTGAAAAAAAAGTACAGACCAACCGCTAATAATACAAGAGGAAGGTTAACTTCATTAAAAAGGATCAAGTAAGCGATTAAAGGTAGCCATAAATAATTTCTTAGATATAGAGGGAAATCATAATGGTAATATAGGATAAATAATGGAAAAGTGATACACAAACTCAGTCCTGAATTTAACCAAAAGGAAGGCTCTGTCCAATACCCAAAATGATATAAATAAAATACACCTACTACAAAAATAGGCGTAAATGGCTTTCCTTCATTCAACAAATTCCAGCACCTTGCAGCAATAATTTCAAACCAAGAAGCTTTTTTCATAAAACACCTCACAAGATGAAGATGCTGCCAAAAAAAGGTACTGTACCCATTTGGACAACATCTATTAGTCTACTATATTTTAGAATAATTGATTCAATGCTTCAACTATCTCTGCACTAATGGAACTAGCTTCCTCGGCATTTTCATTGCTTACTGCTTCGAACCAAGCTTCACCCTTTTCCATCAGATCGGCAGCTTGCTCTTCTCCAAGACGTTCAATAGTCTCAAGCTCGATTGCCTTCATAAAGACATTTGCTTCCATAGCTTCAACTCGAGCATCAGTAATGTTGCCTTCCTCTATTGCAACTGGAACCTTCCCATGGTAACCAATTATTTTCCCAACAAATGTTTTTACGAATAAATCTGCAACTTCATCTGCATTCATCGTTTCAGGATCTGTTTGACCTAAATCAAAAATAGTATCCAATGCTGCAGCAGCTTCTTCATCTCCACCAGAAAGCGAACCTTTAATCGCTTGATAAAAACCCCAAGCTTCTGCTTGTTTAATTTGCAAGTCTACTTTTTCTGCTCCACCCTCTTGCACTGCAGCAGCTATTTTTTCAGCATAAGAGTTAGCTGCAAGATAGTAACTACGATATACGGTTTTATCCGTCATTTGTTTATACACTTTTAAATCATCTACATTTCCTTGTATTAAAGCTGCTTCTTGAATGCTTAATCCATTTTCAATTTGAATTTGCATATCTACACTATAATATGAATCTCTTTTAGCAGCTGTTGGTACTAATACTTCCTCTGCTAAATATTTAAGCTCTGTAAAAGCTAATTCTGCAACTTCTTGATTTCCTTCCTCTAATGCAGCTACTACATCAGATTGAAGATTTTTTTGTTTTTTATAAAAATAAGATTGAGTTGTTTTATCAACTACTTGAAGAGCAACTACCGTGTCCAACTGTCTGTTTGCACCTGCTTCAAGCGCAGCTGAAATTGCAACATCCAAACTATCATCTGCTCCCACAATCGTTTCTTTTAATCCATCAGCATAAAGAGTGCTTGCTAGATTCCAATCTGCAGCTTCCCCTTCTTTCTCTTTGCTTAGCTCATCTATAATTTGTTTATAAGTATTAACTTCTGAATAAGTAATTGTATCTTCTATAGAAACTTCCTCTGCTTCAACTTCTTCATTCTCTACTGTATCTGTATTTTGAGAACCTTCCGTTTGCTCAACCTGTTCTTTTGGTTCCTCGTTCACAGCTTCCTGTTTTTCTGTTCCACATGCTGATAAGACCACACTAGCAATTAACACTGTGGATAAAGCAGTTGTAAGTTTGTACTTCATGTTTTTTATTCTCTCCCCTAATTGATAATGATTTTCATTTACAATGAGATTATATCGATAATGATTCTCAATGTCAACGGAAAAGTAGAAATTTAATTATAACTTTTCAATTTCCCTTGACAATCTTCATTATATATATTAATATTTTTTCCAATACAGAATTTTCAAACAATTATATACAAACAGTTCAATAAGATAACACTTCATTATTGAACAATATTCTATAAACACTTTGATTGGGACTAGTAAGGTTCATTCATTTTTTAGAGAGCTGCGGGTTGGTGAAACGCAGTAAATGAAAGACCTGAACTCACCCAGGAGTGGTAAATGGGAACGGTTCAAATGAACTGAGTACTGTTTAATGGCTGACCACCATCATCTGGTTTCGAGTGGGTTCAATTTTTGAACCAACAAGAGTGGTACCGCGACTATAACCTGTCGTCTCTTACATGAGACGGCGGGTTTATTTATTTCCTGTCGATGTCGATGTTACCCTCAACAATATAACTGAAACACAATGATTGGGAGTAGTAAGGTTTGTTCCATTTTCAGAGAGCTGCGGGTTGGTGCGACGTAGTAAATGAGAAACCTGAACTCGCCCAGGAGTGGTAAATGGGAACAGCTATCGCCTAGTACTATTTAACGACTAACCTTCGTTTAAGGTTTTTGTGAAATCACAGGCTAGATGTTGTTTTACAAAATTGAGGTGGGTTCTTTTTGAACCAACAAGAGTGGTACCGCGACTATAACCTGTCGTCTCTTATTTGAGGCGGCGGGTTTATTTTATTTTTAGGAGGATGATTATGATGAAAAACATTAGAATTTTTGACACTACTTTAAGAGATGGAGAACAAGCTCCGGGAGGTTCCCTTTCGATTGAGGAAAAAGTACGCATCGCAAAACAATTGGCTAATTTAGGTGTGGATGTGATTGAACCAGGATTCCCTATTTCAAGCCAAGGGGAATTTACAGCTGTTCAGCAAATCTCAAGAGATTTGCTGCATGTTGAAATTTGTGGTTTCGCTAGAGCTGTAACAGAGGATATCAATCGAGCAATAGAGGCAACACAAGATGCGACAAAAAGAAGTCTACATTTATTTATTTCTTCATCAGATATTCATTTGGATTTTCAGCTTAAGAAATCAAGAGATCAAGTGATTCAGATTGCAAGAGAAAAAGTAGCCTATGCAAAACAATTCGTAGACAGGATTGAATTTTCGCCGATGGACGCTTCCAGAACAGGCAATGAGTTTTTGCTTGAGATGGTTGAAGCCGTGGTAGCTGAGGGTGCAACATTGATCAACATTCCAGATACTGTTGGTTTTGCATTGCCAAATGAATATGGCCAAATCTTCAAAATGCTGAAAAACAATGTACGAGGCGGGAAACATGTGGAATATAGCGCTCATTGTCATAATGATCTTGGTATGGCGGTTGCAAATAGTCTTGCTGCGATTGAAGCTGGAGCAACCCAAATTGAAGTCACTGTCAATGGGATTGGGGAAAGAGCTGGGAATTGTTCATTAGAAGAACTTGTGATGGCCATTGAAACTAGGAAAGAAGCATTGGGAGTGCAAACAAATATAAACACAGAGGAAATTTTTGAAACATCTAGATTAGTCAGTAGAATTATGAATTTCCCTATTGCCTTTAATAAACCTATCGTAGGTAGGAATGCGTTTCAGCATGAAGCTGGCATTCATCAAGATGGGTTGTTGAAAAATCGAAACACGTATGAAATTATGAATCCTGAAAAACTAGGGGTTCCAAGAGAAATGATTATTTTGGGCAAACACTCAGGAAGACATGCGATCAAACACAGAGTGAGTGAAATGGGTGTTCCATTAAACCCTACACAGCTTGAGGACCTATATACTCGTTTCAAAGCTTTTGCTGATCAACATAAATCAGTCACAGATGAGCAACTAGCGCAACTTGTAGGGAAAGCTACAAATACAGTGATGGAAAACTATATGATAACAGATATAAAAGTGTTTACACAACATCATAAAAAAGCAGCTACAGCAACTGTAATCAATCAAATTACTCATGAGGAGAATACTTTTTTAGGTAAGGGAAAAGGTCCTGTAGAAGCTATTATTAGCAGCATAAAACAAGCAATTCCATTAGATGTGAAATTTATAGATCTTGAATTGTACTCTCTTTCATCTGGTGAAAATGCAAACGGTGAAGCTATTGTAACGATAGAAATTGAGGGAAGGAAATTCAAAGGCACTTGCATAGACGAAGACATCATGTTTTCCATTGCAAAAGGTTTTATAAGTGCGATTAATCAGTGTATTCGAGAAAACAACATTCAGGAAAGCTCGAAGATCATGAATCAATAATTTCTATACATTGGGGCAAAACCTGCCCCTTGGTCAAGATTAAGGGGGAGTTCATAACCTTAATCTTGACATATATCCTCCATAGGGAGGGATTCAGCCCACTCTTGTATTGCATTAATAATAGGTTCCATTGCTTTTCCATTTTCAGTAAGCTCATATTCGATACGTACAGGAACTTCTGGATATACATGACGAATAACCAATTTATATTTTTCTAGCTCTCTCAAACGCTCAGCCAATAACTTTCCACTAATTGGAAGCGACTTTTCTATATCCCTGAAACGTTTAGGACCGGTTAAAAGTGTGAATACAATCAGTCCTACCCAACGTTTCCCAAATAACTGCATTGCTGATGTTAATCTAGGACATAATTCCTCTTGCTGTGATTGTTTACTCATTCTATTCACCTCCACGTTAATTACAGTATACCACGTTACTTACTTTTTATCATCTAGTCATTCTATCCAACTAAATGAGGAAAAAAAATCTAAAATTTATCGATATAAGAACGATTATTCATCCAGCTCAAAATAAGTGAAGTAGTCAAAATCAGCATGTTTTTTCATTCCACTTAAATCTTGAACACAAATACCTATAAAAGAACCTGTAAACCCTAATTTGTTATGTTCATCAGACAGCTGTGCTGCTTCAAACACTTTATCAATTTTATACCATTTGACCGCATCGTCAGAATAAGAAAATTCGATAGATTGGTTAAACACATTTACTCTAAGATATACTTTAGACCAACCCTCTATGTTGATTTCTTCATCTAAAGGTTCGTCTAATTCTCCACTATTCATATGATGGATAGCCAATGTTTTCCCTAACTCTTCATTACGGCTAATGCGAAGATAAATATAATCATTTGTATCATAAAAACAAACAAGTCCTGCCATCTGCTGAAAATGTTCAGGCTCAAATTCTATACAGGTTTCCGCTTCACATCGAAAAGCTTGCTGTCTTCTTGCAACTAAGCTTTGTCTATGTAATGAACTTAGCGACTCTTGCCCTCTTAATCTTATATGTCCACGTCTGTCAGTAAGTGAAAACCAGCTTTCATCTGGCGGTATTCTGAGCGTATTTAAATGTATATTGAATTCAGTATGATCAAAATCATTTTTACAACGTAATCTCTCAAAGCTGTGTTCAGGTAAATCCGGAGCAGGCACTTCTACCTTAGGTTCGTTTCCTCCACCAACAAGGCGAAGCCAACCATCCTCACTCCAATACACCTTCTGTATGCTTGTTTCCCTACCCAAATTACATTTCATCTCTGGTCTTAAGGGACGACCACATAAATGAGTGATGTAAAACTCTCCATTTTGTGTTTCAACTAGTGAAGCATGCCCCGCCTTTTGCAATTCTAATTTTGGGTTGTTAGCCGAGGTCAACATCGGATTTTGTGGATCCACTTCATATGGTCCCCATATATTTTTTGATCGTGCCATTGTAACTGCATGTTCCCATGAGGTCCCACCCTCTGCCGTCATTAAGTAATAATAATCATTTCTTTTATATAAATGAGGGGCTTCCGTTACTCCTAGTTCAGTCCCTTCGAAAATATTTTTGACTGGTCCTACTAGTTTCTTTTCTGTTAGTGAGAACTCTTGCAGTAATATGCCAGCAAATGGATTCTTCCCTTTACGGATATCATTCTGCATATTCACCATCCATTTTTTTCCATCCTCATCATGAAACAAAGATGGATCAAATCCACTGCTATTTAAATAGATAGGTTCTGACCATGGACCCATAATATCTTTTGCTGTAGTCACGTAATTATGAGAATCTTTAGTTACATTGGAGGTATGATGCCAGCTTTTCACATCTGAATATACTAAATAGAATAAATCCCCATCATAACTTAAACAAGGGGCCCATACACCACCTGAATTTGGATTTCCTTTCATATCTAATAAGGACAATCGATCTAAAGGACGTGTCATCAATCTCCAATTGACTAAATCCTTTGAATGATGAATTTGCACACCAGGAAACCATTCGAATGTTGAAGTTGCAATATAATAATCTTCCTCGACTCTGACAATAGATGGATCTGGATTAAAACCTTTTAAAATAGGATTTTTAATCATTTTTGTCATCTTTCATCCTCCTGTACTAGAGTTGTATTGATCACTTTCTCATATCACTCCCTCTTCTTCAAGAAGGAGATAACAGCATATATTCATCAAGAATATGGTTTACATCTAAAATCAGTCACGTCCTGTGCGCCGTCAATAACTGCCACATCCTATGGCATTTCCTGCACTAGCTCATCCATGAGCCAGCTAATGATGCATCAGTACATCCTGTACTAGTCTAACTTTCAGCAAGAGCACTGAAACCAAGATTCTCTTTATATTAAAATCATATTAAATCGAAATAGATAATATTTAATAAATTTGCTAGTTTTAATTAAATAAAAAAACAATAACTTCTATTTTAAATATTTATATTTTTCTTATATAAAGCGCATTCAGAGCAAAATCATTATACCATATGAATTACCATTTATCACTAAAATAGAATATTTATGCAACTATTTAATAACGTTGAAAAATAAAAACCTTTGACAATGTATGTCAGAGGTTTTTAGAATCCCTACTATTCATATTATTACTCTAAGTGACTTTTAATTCTCTTTTTTGTTTCAACAAGCTTTCATATCGATTCTCCAAATCCTGCTTTACAGAAAGATCGGTAATATACCCTAGTTTTCCAATGACTTCGGATAATTCATGTTCAATTTTCAATAGTTCCTCTTCGTTTGAATCAATAAAAGAAGACTCTTTGGTTTGGCGTTCCTGTCTCCTTTTCAACAAAGCATCATAATTACCCTCATGTAATAACCCTTTTTCGTTTTCAATAAGCAGTGTATAGGTCGCTAACTGATTTATTAATCTTCGATCATGCGTAGCAAATAAAATTGTACCAGGATACTCCTTCAATACTTTCTGCAAACTTTCCTGAGTAGGAATGTCTAAATAATTTGTAGGTTCGTCTAACAGCAACAAATTCGCATCACTTACAAAACATTTGGCCAAAGCAACCTTTACTCTCTCTCCCCCACTTAAAACACTTACTTTTTTATGAACTTCATCTCTTTTAAAAAGCATCCTAGCAAGTATTGTTCTCACTTTTTCTTGTGAGTACGTACTCGTTTCAAGCACATTTTCTAAAATTGACTGACCCTGGTTCAAATCATTCAATGTTTGGTGCAAATAGCCTATTTTACAGATCCCAGACACAGAAATGCCTACTTCTTGTTTCGCAATCATTCTTAATAAGGTAGATTTTCCAATACCATTGTTTCCGATCAAAGCAACCTTCATGCCGGGTTTTATCATCACATTCAGGTCTTTAAATAAAGTACGGTCTACCATTTGTTTATTTACCAATTCCATTTTTATCACGAATTTGTTGTGTATCCTTTTGTGTTGACTTGCATCAAAGATAGCCTGATCCTTTTGAATTGGTTTTTCCTTTTTCTCCAATTGTTCAATTCGCTTCTCAATTGTCTTTGCAGAACGGTTAACCTTCGCTTGTTTACTTCTAGCTTTTTCAGCACCAAGATTTGCTTCCTTATAACTCATTCGTTTTGGTTTCTTTTTCATCGTTTTAGCTTTACTTTGTTTTTCTTTAAAAGCTTGCTGCAAACGTGATTTCTCCCGAGTATATTCGTCATATTCAAATTGAGCACGGTTTAAATGCACCTCTTTTTGTTCCAAATATGCACTATAGTTGCCCTGATATTCAATCATTCTTTCATTATCTATTTCAATCATTTTCGTACAAACCGCATCTAAAAAAGCTCGATCATGCGAAACGATAATAACTGCTCCCTGAACGTTTTTAATTTCTTGTTCTAATTTCGTTATGCCCGATAAATCTAAATGACTAGTGGGTTCATCAGCAAGCAGAAGATCAAATGGACGATCAAGTGCTTCAGCAATTTTCATTCGCATTTTTTCACCACCACTCATGCCAGCATGCATTTCTTTACCTATTCCCCATTTGGACAAGTTACAACTGAATTCAACACTAATACTTGCTTCTTCATTCTGTGAAATCTCTATCATATTTATTTTGTGACTAATCGTGCCAGCATCCAATTCTGCTTTACCTGCTAACACGGATAAAAATGTGGATTTTCCCGCTCCGTTTAAGCCCACAATTCCAATCCGATCATTTTTCGAAATGGTAATTCGACCTTCTAATTTAAACAATAAACGTTCTTTAATATATTTCTGAATGTTATTCATCTCTAATATTGTCATAAAAAAACCTCCCTAGTATGTTCTAGAGAGGATTAGTTCGTTTGTTGTTCCATTCATTCCATGTTCACTTTTTATAAAACAGATCACTGCTAAAACGGACAGGACGATCTGGATCGACTAAAATTGATCACATCTTTATGATAAAGAGAATCCTGCTGTTACCCCCTTGAATAACAGAGTTGCAGCATACAGAATGTGATAAACATCGGTCAAGCTTGATGTATTGGAAATAAAAAAAGGTACTATGAACAAACAGGTTGTGTATTAACACATCCCGAAAATGGACAGACTAATCCTACCTCTAGTTTCAAATCAATATTTACATTGAAAATGCTAGAATACGTAAGATTACTTCTCCATTGTTCACATTACCTCCGAAATTTAGTTGGTTTTTATACATTAGTTAGTATAAGATGATTCCCAAGTTTTTGTCAAGAGTACAAAACCCCTATCAAAATTCACAATGATAGTCAGATCCTTCTTATAAATTACACCATTGCTTTTGTAATTTTACGAACATATAAGCTACGTAAAATGAAGAAATTATGAAGTAAATAAATGATATACACCAAAACCGTTATACCACTCACAATAATCACAGATGTTCAATACTGACAAAAAGGACATATGAAGTGTCTGGAGGACAGCAGCAAAAAGCGGCAATTGCAAGAGCAATCATTCAAAATCCAATGCTCATTTTTGCAGATGAACCTACTGGTAATTTGGATTCAAAAGCTTCTAAGGATGTAATGGAGACTTTAATGAATCTTAACCATCAGTTTGAGACTACGATATTAATGGTGACCCATGATCCATTTACAGCTAGTTATTGTAATCGAATTCTGTTTATTAAGGATGGCAGGTGTTTTGCAGAAATTCACAAAGGTACAAATAGACTGGTTTTTTTTCAAGAAATCCTAGACGTATTATCTTCAAGTTCAAGCTGTGCAGATACAGTCTTTAATCGATGCTGTATTTCCACTACCTTTATATGATCCAATGTTAATGGGAGCATAATATTTTCACCGATGGTCAGTGTATCTATTAAATTATTTTGTTGGAAAACAAAACCTAAATTTTTCCTGCGAAAAAGAGCTTGTTGATTCGGAGTCATTTGTTGTAGTGTTTGCCCATTATGCCTAATAATCTAATAACAGTTAAAGTATATGTCTTTTGTGTTACTCCATCTGCGGCTGTCACATCTATAGTAATAATATTCTCCCAATAATTTAAAGGTACGGTAACAGGCTGCTCCTGACCATTAACTTTAATTTGTGCATCTTCATGCTCTGGGACAGCGACAATTGTAATCTCAGAAACATTCCCGTCGACTTCTTTTGTATAAAATAAAGTATCTACATCAAATGTTTCTTCAAAATCACCATGTATTTGGGTAGTTAACACGGATAGATCCGCATTATTGCTTAACTCTTGATTATGTGTTTCTTCCCATTGTTCAAAGGAAACAATCTCCCAGCTCTCTCCCGGATCTAATGTTTGATCTATACTATCTTCAACATCTGTATCATAATTCCATTGAAGATAGTACCCTGCATCTGTATCTTGATTTGGATCTGCTTCATTTGATAGGTTTCCTTGTAAAGCTTGGAGAAAACCCTCGTAATAATCCCCTCCAAAATACCCAGAAGCAGGTGAAGAAGGATCACCAAAAGAACTCATCATCCCGCTAGCATTTTGTAAAGAAATCATATTTTGATCTCCATCCCAAGTCGCAGCTGCATTGTCGTATCCTCCAAGGTAAGGTATGAGTTAGTGGCATGACCCCTAAGATAATGGTGAAGCATAAAAATAAAATACTAATCTTTTTCATATTCAATCTACCCTTTGTTTAATCATATTTTCATTGTCTACAACTGCACGTTTGTATGTATATTAACCTATAAATTTGAAAATCAGACTCTCCTCACTTCCTTTCGATTTCTATCTCACATTGATAGAGTATATAAAGAAGTTGTAAATTCTCATATTGATTTGTCTTTCAATTTAAAGAGCCTAGCTTACGATTTTGTCACTTTAAAGTTTTAATTAAATGAATTATGAAAACAAAAATATATAAAGTACCAAAACTAAAGAGCCTTTCTAGAGAAAATTACACTTTGAAAGACTCTTTACATTTAACTACTTTTTATATTCAATTATCTTCACAGACCCCAGATTGATTACTCGTTTGACAAATATTTTCGTCAATGACATTATCCATTCCGCTATCTTGAATATCAGGGTTATTGCCTTTTAAACAGTTAGAACGCACTGCATTATCATTTGACTCCAATAATATTCCCGCTAATTTGCTATTGATCAATTTATTGTTATCAACAATATTAGAATCAGAATTTTGAAATACAATGATGCCTTCTTCATTGTGATTTTGCACAATATTTTGAATCAATCTATTTTCAAATCCATCCACGTCAATCCCATTGTCCATATTATTAGCGCTAACATTGCCCCAAACTAAGCTATTATTATTCACTTCAAATCCATCATCCATATTTCCACAAGCTTTATTCCAAAGGATTAAACATGCATCGCTTTCAATATCAAAACCATCTAAGCCAGTTTGATTTATCGCAGTATTACATATGATAAAATTTTCATTTGCCGTAACAGTTGTTGTTATACCTGCTCCACTATTCCCATCACATACATTTTGAAAAACTAGATTAAAAGAGCCATTTAAACAAATGCCTGCATCACCATTCCCCTTAAATTGACTGCAAACAATATAATTATTGTTTCCATTCACATCAATTCCGTCAGCCGAATCTCCAGTATTTCTGCTAGATTTACAATGAATGATCAAATTTCGTTGTCCTCCCCCCTCAATTAAAATTCCATCATCCACATTATCAACTGTATTTACACATTGAAGAATATTATCATCACTGCTCATTCTAATCCCATGACTATCAAATTTTTGAACAGTCAGATTTTCAATTGTGATAAAGGAAGCCTCTATATCAATTCCAGTTTCACCAGGTAAATCAGTCCCATCAATAATTGTTTTTCCTCTACCCGCACCAACGATACGAATTTTATCTTGATTTCCGCCTATGTTATTAATTGTGAGTGACTCATTAAAGGTTCCTTTTCCTAACCGAATTGTAAAACCTTCTTCTGGAACATTGTCTATGGCAGCTTGAATACTCTCACCCTCATTTACGAAAATTTCGTTTATCTCATTACATAGTCCTGGAGGTTCACTCGTTGTACAGCTGTTAGCATCAAATAATGTTCCCATTCCTTCATCATTTAAGTCTGGTGTATTTCCTACTAATTGATTGGATCGAATTACATTATCATTGGAATTTGGGTTTATCAGTATTCCTTGATTGACATTATTTTTGATACAGTTATTATCGATCAAGTTGTCATTGATACCCTCTACAATTTCAATCCCTATATTTCCACTGTTAATGATCGTATTATTTATGACTCTATGTTGTGCTCCACCTCTAAGTCGTATCCCTGTATCGCCATTACATCTAATATCATTTGCCCAATATAAATTCATAACACTGCGGTTTTCTATTCCATCATTTTTGTTCTTAAATATTTTATTAGCAAAAACAAAATCATTCGCATTGTTCCCGACACCAGAAAGATTATTTAAAATCAAATTATTAATAATTAAATTATTTGCTGCTCTTGCTGTTACACCCTCCTCTAAGTTTCCTTTAATGATATTTTTTAGAACTAAATTATTGTCCCCTACTACACGTATCCCTTCTCTTAAATTATTTGAAATGCAATTGGATACTACATAATTCTTTATCGATCCATTGATGATAAAGATACCATCTAATATATTTCTATTTATTTCTGATGACATGATCATATTTCGAGATCCATTTGAAACTATCGAAATACCTTCCTCCCCATTTTCTGCTACCTCAACTTTATGAATGATGTTTTCATTTGATTCAATCATAATACCAGTTCCGCTAAAGCATCGAACAGATAAATTTTCAATCTTTACTAAACTAGAGTCCAAAATATTTATACCAATTGAGCCAGCTGGAAGACCCGTTCCATTAATAATCGTTTTTCCTATCCCTGCCCCTACAATGCGTATTTGGTTTAAATTTGCTCCACTTATGATAATTGATTCATTACAAGTGATCGCTGCTACTCTAATGGTATCGCCTCGAGAGGCTATACCTAAGGCAGCATTAATAGTAAGTTCATCTTCTGGTACGTTGATTACCATAACAAGAACACTCCTTTCCCATTTTTTGATACTCCATTGTATTCAGTGAGAAATCAAAAGGTATGGACAGGAGTGGAGAAAACAAAAAATCTTTCCTCGATAAGCTCATTTATTCTCATCAAGAAAAGATACTTGCTTCCATTTCTAAATTACTATGTTTTTATATCACTGATTACATATCCCAGGTTGATTACTCGTTTGACAAATATTTTCATCAATGACATTATTCATTCCGTTATCCTCAATATCGGGATTATTCCCTTTTAAACAATTAGAACGAACAGCGTTATTTTGACTATTCATAAATAATAAAATCCCTGCTTCTGTTTGATTTATGATGGTATTGTTATCAATGATATTCTGCGTATCGCCCCCACTAGTTTCCACACCAACTCCTTTATTGTTCTTTAAAATATTGTCTCTGATTCTGTTAGAAAATACAGTAAACATCCCCCTAGTCTCATTATTACATATCCTATTTCCCCAGACTAAATTATTATCTTCTATTCTTATTCCTTCCTCAGGATTACCAATTGCTTTATTCCAAAGAATTAAATTACTATCAGCTGTAAAAATACCATCAGCAAATCGACTATTCAATGCACAATTACCAATAATAAAACCATTATTATCAAAGTCGACTCCATCACCATTATTTCCTTCACTGAAATTATTTAGTGCTAAGTTAAAATCACCTCTAACGCGAATGCCATTCCCAACATTTTCAATGGTCTGGTTACAAACGACATAATTGTTATTCCCGTTCGAAACAATTCCATCGCTTGTATTCCCACAAGAATTACAATTTATAACCAAATTCCTTTCTGAACCAAAATCCATTTCAATACCAGCACGTTGATTATCAAATACATTTAGACATGAAATTATATTGTCTTCACCATCAATTAGAATCCCTCGATTTTCAAATTTTTGGACAGTAAGATTTTCGATTGTTATAAATCTAGCGTCTATGTCAATACCAGTTGCACCAAGCAGATCCGTTCCATCGATAATCGTTTTACCACTACCTGCACCAATGATTCGAATTTTATCCCGATTTCCTCCCATGTTATTAATTAAAAGTGCCTCATTAAAGGTTCCCTTTCCTACTCGAATTGTAAAGCCTTCACTTGGGACGTTGTTTATCGCAGTTTGGATACTCTGACCTTCTTTTACGAAAATCTCGTTATCCTCATTACATAAACCAGGTGGATCACTTGTTGTACAGCGATTAGCATCAAATAATGTTCCCACTCCTTCATCATTTATATCCGGTGAATTTCCTACTAATTGATTGGATCGAATGACGTTATCATCAGCACTAGCATTAATTTGTATGCCCTGATTTACATTATTTTTGATACAGTTATTATCAATGATATTCTCGTCTTGGTTCATTTCAATCATAATTCCTGTGTTTCCATTTTTGAAAAATGTATTATTTTTTGTTCTTTGCTGTCCACCACTTCTAATAAACAGCCCATTTTGATCATTACATCTAATGTCATTTGCCATAAACAGATTTCTAGCACCACGAGTTGTAATTCCATCCCCCTTATTTTTATATATCTTGTTTGCAAATATAAAATTGTCAAGTCCCACAAACAAACCATCACCCTCATTTTTTATGACAGTATTGTTGACAATTATATTATTAGGTTGAGCTGATGAAATTGCAGTACTACCATTACCCTGTATGAAGTTTTTTAAAGCTAAGTTATTATCTCCTCTTAGACGTAGCCCTTCTCTTTGATTGTCTAAAATGCAATTTGTTACTATATAATTATTTTCTGAATCCAGTACAGAAATGCCATCTAATGTATTATTTTTTATTTTTGAGTCTATGATTATATTTCTTTCTCCGTTTTGAAGCCCAGGTTCTATGTTAATCCCGTTGTCTTCATTGCCTGATACATCTACCTTATGAATAATATTGTCGTCCGTACTGATAAAAATGCCAAAGCTAGAAAAATGATTTACTGTTAAATCCTCAATCGTTACAAACGACGATTGAATATTAATCCCTATAGATCCTGCTGGGAGACCTTTACCATCTATTATTGTTTTACCTATACCCTCACCTATAATTCGAATACGGTCTAAACCGGGTAAAACCGTTATCGCTTCGTTACAAGTGATTGCTGCTACTCTGATTGTATCTCCTGGATCTGCAACAAGTAATGCGGCATTTATTGTAGGTGCAATAATACTAGGAACGTTAATTACAGCCATAATAATCCACTTTCCTCTCTGAATAATTATGCTTCATTATATTCAAAAAAAAATAAATGGATTGGACGGGAGTGGAATTTTAGAAAAATACGATGACAACGTTACCTTAATCAAACCTGCTCTACATTAGGACTCACATCATGAACATTATTTTGTTGTAAGTAAATAAATGAGGTTAAACAGATCGCCAGCATGATCAAACCAGACAATATAAATACACCGCCAATTTGAATCCATTGTGCTAAAAACGAACCTAATAAAGGGGCAACAACCAACGCAGTTGTTCCAAATGCACTCGCAGTGCTTGAAACTCTGCCCATTAGATCAGTAGGTGTATTTACTTGAAGTAAAGTCCCATAACAAACAGAGATAACAGCTAAAAACAATCCCATTAGAAACCAAACTATAAGCCATAATATGAGATTAGGAGGTAATATACCAAAACCACCTAAACCCACCAAAGACAAAATCACAGATAAAAACAGAGAGGAATAAATCATTAAAGAGAATTGATTCATTTTTGATCCTAAACGACTTGTCATAATAGCTCCTGCAACAGCTCCAAGCCCTGACACACTCATAAAAAGACCTATAGATTCTTCACTAAACTCCATTTCTTTCGCTAAAAGTACCGCCAGACTTTCAAATAAAAAGATGACAAAGTTTACTCCCGTAATATATAGAATAAGTATGATTAAGATTTTATTTGAAAGAATATACTGAATCCCTTCTTTAAAATCTCGAGAAAAATCCTTCACTTTTGTTTTAAGTTTCTTTTTCTTTTGATCCATCTCGCTTACATTTGTAGTAGAAAGATGCTTTTCATATTTACCTAGAGGAATCATAAAAAGTATAAGTGCAGAAATAAAAAAAGAAATTCCATCAATGACAAACGCAGTTTGTGGCGTTGAAAATACCAATAATAAACTGCCCAAAGCAGGACCGATAATTCTTGAACCTTGAAAGGAAAGCTGACTAAGTGAATTTGCACTTAACAATTGATCATCGGATAGCAATAATTTTATCGAGGTTTGTTTTGCTGGTTCAAACAGTGCACTGAATAGGCCTTTACATACCATAATCAAAACAACAAAATATAGATTCGGTGCAATTAATAAAAATAACACCAAAATGCCCCTAAACACATCACTTAAAATCATGACTGTTTTTTTAGGAAGTTTATCCACAAAGACACCTGCAAAAGGACCAAATATGACCCATGGCAAACCGATAGAAACAGTATAGATAGCTATGGATACAGCTCCTAAATTCCAATGATAAGCAAGCAGCACAATAATGGCTGTCATATCAAACCATGTTCCTATATCCGATATCACTTGTGAAATAAACAAGTGGCGAAAGTTTCTATTTTTTAATGGAGTTACAATGGAATGATTCAAGATGAACACCTCACATTAATTTGATTGATTAATCAATCAAATTATATCACAATCAGCTCTTTTGTGTAAAGCTTAGTATTCCATTAAATTACTTTAAGCTTTACAAACATGGGTTAGCACGCTATATTGAACTTGATAATGAAGTTATTTGCTTTCCAATGATTTCAAAAGAGAAGAAGACTAATCGAGATATATTTTAGGGGGATACTCATGCCAAGACCTAAAGGTGTTACCGACAAATTAAGGGATGAAAAAAAAGAGAAAATATTAACGACTGCCATAGAATTATTTTCAAATGACGGTTATCACAACACTACCATCTCGAAAATCGCACAAGCTTCAGGTGTTAGCTTTGGAATGATTAATTATTATTTTGAAAACAAGGATAATTTGTTCAAAGAGGCTGTCCTTATTCCAATAAATGAACTTAGAAAATCTTATTTCCTAATTCAGAATGTTGATGGTTCTGCTCTAGATCGAATTAGCGAAATGGTAAGATATCAAGTGAGGGAATTTACATACAACAAGCAAAAATTTGCATTAGTTCATTATGTTTTGGGACGTCAAAATAGTTTCCCTGAACTCATGCAGGAGCTCTTCGCCTTTTTTGATGAATCAAGAGATGCTGTCATACCAGTCATTTTAGAGGGTCAGAAAATAGGCGAATTAGATGAGGTTGATCCTGAAACTGTATTTGCTTCTTATTTCTCCTATTTAAATGGGATAGCGATATCCGTTTTTGATCCACCAGACCATCCTTTTTGGGAACAACTGATTCAACAGGGGATTCATTTATTTCACCCTATTCATCCATCCAACAAATGAAGGAATAACCTATATACTATAAAGAAGGCGATTAATTTGAAGACTGCAAAACTAACTATGAATGTCCTATTATTGCTGTTAATAACATTAGTCGTAATAGGATGCAGCAATAAACAAGAAACTTTATTGGAGGTTCATGGTACTGACTTTACTTATAGCGAGTATTTTAAAGATGTTGATCTGCTTGACAAAAGGAAAAGTGGAGCTTATTATCAACCTCTTCCATTTGAGGATATGATGTCCTATATTCCAGATTCAATGAAGAATAATATAAATCTAATTGATAAACAAAACATACCTTTTGAAATAAATGAAGAAACAGCCTATCTTGTTACATCAAAAGATATAGACGGAAAGTTGCAGCATCAAGTACAATACACTTATTTACACAATTCTTCATACGGAAGACCAAAGGAATTTTTAATCATTTCTGTCACGGAGATTGATGAAAACCCACTTGCAAAATATGATTCTTCAAAGGAAAAACATGATATTTTTGGAAATGAAATCATCAAAGCGGATTTAATAAACGGCTATCCTATATTCCATAAAGTTACTAGTACGAATGGTGGACTTGTGTATAAATACTATGGCTACAACAAGGAAGAAAATAGAGTTTCAATTACAGTTACCTCTGCAAATGAATTATATAGCTATTACAATGGACATGTTTATCATGTGGGGTATTTAATTAACGGAAATAAATATAACAAAGAGATACAAGAACAAATCCTAGCATTAACACGTGATTTTATTTTAGGAGAAAACAATAAAGAGAATCTAACTTTCAGTGGGAGTTTTTAATCTCCCGCTGAAAGTTAGATGACCTTATCAGGTGAAATGATGATGTTATCTCCCCTTTGAAGAAGAGGGAGTCTTACAGCATGAGAACGTGATAAAGAATCAAACTGATGTTGGACAATCCCCCTTCAGTTTGATTCTAATCCTCTTTTTTAACATTGCATAAATTCAAGTATTTCACCATCATACCCTTTCACAAATATTGTCCGCCATCCATTTTCCAAGTTGAAGGGACCTTCTGTAATTATTAATTTATTCTCTGTAATCCAATCTAAAATTCCACTCCAACTTTCCACTTCAAAAGCTAAATGCATCTGCTTATCATTACTTGACTTATTAAGTGCTCCTTCAACTTCATAAAGCTCTAAACGCAAATGCTCTCTTACTAAAAACACCACTTCCTCACCTTGAAAATCTATTGATTTCTCTACTGTGAACCCTAGTGTTTTGTAAAATTCTACTGAACGTCTTAAGTCACTTACTTCAATCGCCACATGATGAATGTTTTTGATATTGTTCATAGTATTAAATTCATATCACCAAACTCATGCCATAAATAGGACTCATTAATAGCTTGATGATATGCCCCCATCAGATTTTCCTCGTCAATAAATGCGGATAACAGCTGTAAGTGGCTAGCTTCAGGTTCATGTAAACCTGTTATTAACCCATCGACAACTTTGAGCGGGTAGTTCTTCGTAATGTACAGATTCGTCCAGCCTGATTTTTCGATTAAATCGCCATGTTTATTTACTGCTGTTTCAAGTGCTCTAACTACGGTAGTGCCTACTGCTACAACTCTCCCGCCAGTTTCTTTTGCTTTTTGAATAAGTTCAACTGTTTCAGTAGGAATTTGGTAACTTTCTGTATTTTCGGACGGCGCTTGATGATATTTATCATCCAACAAATAACTTAATCCTGTATGAAGTTGTATAAAGGCTACTTTCACTCCTTTACGCTGTAATTTCAGAAGCAGCTCCCAGCTAAAAGCACGACCAGCAGAAGGCATCTCAACAGAACCTGGCACAGAAGCATATACCGTCTGGTAATAATCCAATCCCCACTCCCCTTCAATATATTCATAACGAACTGGTTCTCCTAAGTTATAGATTTCGTTATATAGTTGAGCATTTGACAATGAAAATTCTAATATATAAAAAGGTTCTCTCGTACCATTTATGATAATTGTTGCAGATAGCTTTGATGAAAAATTCAACCGATCTCCTTCCACTACATTTTCAGACACAATCAAGGCTTCCCAACGATCTTCAGATTTTCTGTGTGCTAATCGAATTTCTACTTTAGGATCGATCATTTTGTTACTTCTCAGCTGTTTTGCATTTAGTATAGCGGGAACAGTTCTACTATTGTTTAAAACTAGTACATCTCCCTTTTTCAAATATTGATCTAGATTAAAAAATGTGGAATGATCTACTTCTCCATTATTTTTATTTAAAACCATCATGCGTACAAAATCTCTACGAATCCCTCTTCTCTCAGGCGGTTTGGCTGCATTCAATTGTTCCGGTATCTCAAACTTCATCGCTAGAGCATTCATGATATCTCACCTTCCTCCACAAATTGTTGAGCACTTAATCTTTTTCCATTCATAGGATTAGATTCTTCTGAAGCAAGATAAATAAATATATCTGTTAAATCATTTGGATCCGCTAATTCATAATCCGTATCTGGTACAGCCAAAGCATGCATCTCAGTATCCATCTCTCCAGGATCAACCATATTCACTCTAACCCCAGTACCATCTACTTCATCAGCCCATGTTTCTGTTAATCCCTCAATAGCAAACTTTGAAATACCGTAAGCTCCCCATCCAGCATATCCTACATTTCCTGCTTCTGAGGTTACATTGATGATAGAACCTTGGTTACGCTGGAGCATTCCTGCTATAACTCTACGAGTGACTAAAAAAGGGCCAACCGTATTTACTTTCAACACCTGTTCAAAATCTTCTTCAGGGAAATCCAACAAATATGGCATTGGACTTGGACCTAGAATAGATGCATTATTAATGAGTACATCAATATGTCCAAAAACATCCTCTGTTAGAGCTACAAATCGTTCTACATCCCGTGAATTAGAAGCATCTGCTTTCACCGCCAAAACTTGTATATTAAACTGTTTTAGTTCATTGTGAATAGCATCCAATGCTTCCTGCCCTCTAGCGCAAATGGCTAAATCAGCACCTTGCTTCGCAAAAGCTAAAGCTAATGCTTTACCTAGACCTTTTGATGCACCTGTAATCATAACGACTTTGTTTTTCATTTCAAACACTCTCCTTTGTTTTTATCGTAATTTAAGTTTACATTCATAAGGTAAAATAAACGTCGGGAAGAGGTTTGAAATGCTTCTACTCAATTGGACTAAACATTTCCTACTACTAAAGATGTAGTTCATATAGTCAGACATTTTCTCATAAATACAAAATAAAGACGCTGGTTAGCCTCCTTATTGGCTTATTCTTTTTCTTTCCATTCACTTAAATAAGATTTGTTATCTACATTTACGTTTGCATCATCAATTTGTAGTGGCGTGATCAATTCAAGTGAATTTCCGTCTGGATCATGGAAATAAATCGCTGCATGAGTATGTGGTTTATTCAATAAAATAATAGGCTCTTTAGGTGGAATGCCAAACTCTTCACGAACTTCAATCCCTCTGTCCATCAACCAGTGTTTTGCTTTTCTTATATCATCTAAATCAACTTGAAAGGCAATATGTCTTAAAGATGGATGATATGGTGTGTTGACTTTGTCGGTTTTCCATAATCCTAACCAACTCTTCTCTTTTTCTATCCAAAAAAATACAACTTTCTCACTTTCACTTGCTAATTCTAATCCGATCTTTTCATAAAACTCTATCGAACGAGTTAAATCTTTAACAGGTAGATGAGCCTCATAGAGTCCTTTGATCATTCAACAACACACCCTTCAATAGAAATGATTCTTTTAATATAAAGATAAGTAACATGATTCACATCAGTAATCTTCTCATACTCTTTAGACTATTTACAAAAAAAATAACCCCTAAAAGAGGTTATTAATTCATTTTGAAAAACATCTCCAGCGATTTCATATTTATAATCATGTCCCTATCTATGTATCAGGTTCTTTTCAGTATTAAATAACCCAGTTCCCTGCACGGAAGATCGGTTCTACCAAACCATCCTCTGTTTCACCATCAATATCCAACTCTGCAGATCCAATCATGAAATCAACATGTGTCAGACTTCTATTAAATCCCATTGCATCAATGTCCTCTTTGCTTTTTTCTTCCACATTTTCAATACACATTTGAAGTGCATTTCCTAAAGCAATATGACATGATGCATTCTCATCATACAAAGTGTCATAAAACACTAAATTAGAATTTGAAATTGGAGAATCATAAGGAACTAAAGCCACTTCTCCTAAAAATTTTGCACCCTCATCAATGGACAATATGTTTTTTAATATGTCATAACCCTCTTCTGCTTTGAAATCTACTACCTTACCCTCTTTAAATGTCAAGCTAAATTGATTGATTAACTTTCCACTGTAAACCAAAGGTTTTGTGCTGGTTACAGTCCCGTTTACACCATCTTTATGAGGAATTGTAAACACTTCTTCTGTTGGTATATTAGGTACAAACTTTGTTCCTTTCAAATTGGTGAAGTTTGCACACATCCACTTATGATCCTTATGTAGTTCAATGGTTAAATCTGTACCAGGTGCTTTATAGTGAAGTTTTTTATATTTTTTCTCATTCAAAAGTTCAGCTCTCGTTTCTAAACCTTCAATGTGCTCCTTCCAACCATCTACAGGATTTTCCTGATTGATTCTTGTAACTTCAAACATGGCATCCCATAATTTCTCTACTGCTTCTTCTTCAGTTAACTTTGGAAACATAAGCTTTGCCCATTCTGGAGATGGATAACTAAGCAATGTCCAGCTAATTCTCCCTGTTGATATATAATTTTGTGAATATTCTTTACTCTCTATACGACGTACTTTGTCAACCATTGCAACACGATCAGGATCAATATCCTTTAACAATTCTGGATTTTTAGGTCGGATACTTAAAAAAGCCGCATTGTTGTCCGCCATCTCAAGGATCCCTTTGGTCTTCCACGAAGGAAATGCCTTTAATCCTTCATCAGATGCCAATTGATACTTTAATAAATCGACTTCATCATCAACATAGTCCACTAACACTTGTCTAGCTCCTGCCAAATATGCGTGTTTTACTAACTTTCGCGTAAAATTTGTTGCATAGACTGGGACGCTAATATATACATCCTGCCCCTTTTGTACATTCAAACCTACTTTTACCACTGTTTCTGCATATTTATCTAGTTTGTTTTCAAATTCACTCAATGAGATAACCTCCTTATAATTCTACCTTTAACTCCCTCATTCTTACATTATCATATCCTATTCCACTAAGCACTTTACTAAGATAAATATTCCCTGCGTTCATAAAGTTGAACATTATTTTTTCAAATATAAAAATGATATAATCAAGCTATACTCCATTAATTGGAAAGGATGACCTTATGTTTCAGCTTAAAGATGTGAAAGTCGACCCTATCTTGAATATTAAAGCTCTACATTTTGAACAACGAAGAATCACAAGTATTATCGGAAAAAGTGGAAGTGGAAAATCCACCTTATTAAAATTGCTGAATCATCTAATTAGTTATGATAATGGAATTATTCAATACAATGGACAGGATATCAGCACAATGGATCCCATTCAATTACGTCGTGAGGTAGTCATGTTGTCACAAACTCCTTCTATATATGATGGTACAGTAAAAGACAACTTACTAATTGGCTTAAAGTTCAGTGAGAAAGATACCGATTCGATCCATGATCAACAGTTGCATGATCTTTTAGAAAAATTTGACCTTCATAAAAAACTAGATGAAAATGCAGATGATCTTTCTGGCGGGGAAAAGCAGCGCCTTGCTTTTGCGAGAATTATTTTAATGGACCCTCCTGTTTATTTACTGGACGAGCCAACTTCAGCTTTAGATGATGAAACAGCGGATGAAGTGATGGAGCGTTTTTTCCAATTTATCAAATCGAATCAAAAAACAGTAATCATGGTTACCCACTCCTTAAAAGTTGCAGAAAAATTTTCAGATAAAATCGTTGATATAACTAATATAAATGATAAAGAAATGAGTGTGACCCATGGATAGCATTCAAGATATCACTTTAGTACAGCTATTTACTTCGTATATTTTTATATTGATATTAATTGCAATCGTAAAATGGTTAGGTATTCGAAGGGAAAAAGAAATTTTAATAGCCTCCTTTCGTATGAGTATTCAATTAGCGCTTGTAGGTTATCTTTTAACTTATGTTTTTGAAAATCCAAACCCATTCATTACGGTATTCATCATCTTATTTATGCAGGCGTTTGCCGTATATAATGTATACAATAGGGTGAAAACAAAGATTTCTACAGAGCTCAAAAAAATTATTGCATTTGCTTTATTTTTAGGAACCACTTTAAGTATGCTTTATTTTGATTTTATCGTCATACAATTTACTCCATGGTATGATCCACGTTATTTCATTCCAATTGCTGGTATGATCATTGGGAATTCTATGACTGGAATCACATTAGGAATCTCAACATTGATGGATGGAATGCACAGCAAAAGACAATACATAGAATCCTCATTAATGCTCGGGGCTACGCCAAAAGAAGCTTCACGATTTATAGTTAGACAATCTTTTGATGCAGCTATCTTGCCAACAGTGAATAGTATGGTGGGCACAGGTATTGTGTTTCTGCCAGGTATGATGACAGGGGTAATTTTATCCGGTGCTGATCCAATGATTGCCATCAAATACCAAATTGTTATTTTACTTGGAATAACAGCAAGTGTCTCGCTTTCCATTTTGTTATTATTGCAACTAGGGTATAAAACTTTTTACAATAATAAAGCACAATTAAAAAAAACTACCTGATATTCTTCCCAATACTTTATGACAGATTATGATCAACTTACGCATATACTTATATAAGCAAAGTTATACGACGGATCTCAAAAGGAGTACAAAAATAATGAGGTTAAAAATCATTTACATGTCTATTCTCACTATCATCTTAATGTACGTGCCTTTTGTAGGTACGTTCCTTAGAGTTACAAATACGATGATTCACGAAACAGGGCATGCTCTTATTACTCAATTTACTAATGGTGAAGTGACCAAAATTGAATTATTTTCGAATCTAGAAGGGGTAACTTTCACAAGGTATTCTCTTTGGATCGGGGGGTTTTTATCTGGTATCGGCGGGTATGTATTTGCCTCCATGATGGCATTCATATTTATCTGGTTATGGAATAAAGGAAAATACAAATGGATGATTCATATCTTATTGTATATTTCTTTGATTAACCTCATATTTTGGGTAAGAAATCTATATGGTGTCCTTTGGCTGTTCTGTTTTATCCCTTTTTTAATTTATTTTCTCATGGAAAAAAGCCAAAAGTTTTTAGAAAATGTCACCCTAATTCTCTCCATTCTACTGCTCACAACTTCATTTTTCTCAACTGTAGACATTCTAGTATTAAGTCTCATTTCTCCAAGCAGAGCTGGAGATGCTGCATTTTTAAATTCAGTGACATACATTCCGACTTTGGTATGGGGAATCTTATTCTTTTTTCAAGCTCTATGTTTTGCTTATTTATCCATTAAAGTTTTAATGCCTAAAAAAAGTAAAGTCATCAATAAAAGTTCAATACAATATTAATATTCAATACACATGTTATGATCAAGAGAACTAGAGGAAATTCATCCCCTAGTTCTTTTCATGTGTTCATTTCTTACCGAATATATCAAAAGAAACACCTTTAACTTCACCTATCTAAAATGTTACAATGAAACAGGCAACCAATAGAAAACTATAAGACAGGTTTTATTTGTTTTCATTTATACTAAAAGTAATTACATAAGGTTAGGTGTGGTGAGTTTGGACTGGAAAAATTTATATAAAGGTTTTTTAATGGGAACAAGTGATATTATCCCTGGAGTCAGTGCTGGAACTATTGCTGTTGTCGTCGGTGTATATGATAAAGTATTAGAATCTATAAATGGAATATTCAGCAGAGAGTGGAAAAGACATCTCCTATTTTTATTACCCATTGCAATCGGAATGTTGGCTGCTATCGGGTTTTTAAGCAATATAATGGAATTGTTATTAGAACAATTTCCACAGCCTACATTCTTTTTCTTTTTAGGTTTGATTATTGGGATTCTTCCCTTTTTGTTTATTGAGGCTGGTGCCAAAACAAACTTTACAGCCAGACACTATATCCTGTTAATCATTTTTGGAATCGCTATTGCATCTATGAGATTTTTTCAGGAAGAATCAAACGCAGCCATTTGGGATACAATTGGACCTACTGAATTAGTTTTATTATTTTTATCTGGCTGGATGGCTAGTTCTGCAATGATTTTACCTGGTGTAAGTGGTTCATTCCTACTATTGCTTTTTGGAGTCTATCCTACAATTATACGTGCTGTATCTGATTTTGATCTAGTTATACTTGCAGTTGTAGGACTTGGGGTTATTCTAGGCCTCGCTATTATGAGCAGACTGCTGCATTATCTTATTTCTAATTTTTCTACAATGATGTACGCTATTATCATAGGAATGGTTTCGGGTTCTACTATTGTTATTTTCCCAGGTCTGGATGGAGAGATATTGCTCAGTTTAATAACTCTTTGTTTGGGACTTGCTGCTGCTTATGCTTTAGGGAAAATTGAACATTCCAGCAAATCAAAAAAGTTATAAATTGTTATGTTATAAAAAAGATATATTGCATAAATAAAAACATCTCAACCACTTAATGGAATGAGATGTTTTATTTTGGTCTTTTCTTTATTCTAAATATTCTCATCAATACTTTCATCATAATTTATGAGATGATCAATAACGGAGTCAAGCATTTCATTTGACCTCATATCATCAAATTTCCTTAGCACTTTATTGAATTTATTACCAAAAACAAAGATCAAATTTCTTTTCCATTCAAGGGTACTATCAGGAAAGTAGGCTTCAACTAAATTCACATAATCATTCATCATTTCAGAAGGTTCAACTTTGTTAACAACATACACACAACCCTCATCTATCTGATTATTAATGACACCATACATGATGACTGGTTCATAGGTAAAATAACAACCAAAAATGATTTGACAAGGAGCGTTATTCTCCTCTTCTTCATCTTTGGCAATCGTCCTATGAAATTTAGGAATTGTTACAGCGGGTTTTGAATTCATAATCTCATGTAACTCCGTTAAGATATTCTCAAACGATCCTATCACTTCCATTCCTTCATCCTCTCCTCTCCAATAGATTAAATAAATCCGGGGATACCGAAAGAAGCATACTTGAAGATCGTTAACATGGATCATACATTCATAAGAATCAAAACACTTTCAAGGAACAAAACCTTCCTTAATTTATTATATCATAATATTCAGAAAATTTACTAAAATAGCCTCATTTATATGGACCAACTGTTAAAAATAGTCAAGCACACAGTACTCACGGAGAAACTCGAATAATGCGCCATGCATATGGGGAGGTACAATATTACGTCCATTGCTGCTAAGAACTCAAATAAGAAAGGAATAACCCAACTTATATAGAAATACTTATACTAAAGGATATTTTACAAAACATTGTTAAAGTTTAAAAGTCATGAATATTAATAAAGAATGAAATGGGAGGGTCTTCAAATGAGAGTCGCAAAAGAAAAAAGCTCGTATAAGTACGTATCCAATGGCATTACATTTGGATCAGCATTGGCTATAGCAATATCTTGGAGCATTCATAAATCCATTATCTGGGCGATTATACACGGCATCTTTAGTTGGCTATACGTTCTTTATTATGTAATAACTAGGTGAATCAAACCTCTGTTGAGACTTAGAATTCATTAACTGAATCTAAGTCTTTTTCATTCTAGTACTATATAAAATCCCGATAATCACCAGTAACATACCCATCACATGACCTAAAGTAAGCTTTTCATCTAAAAATAAGTAAGAACATAACAAAGTTGATAAAGGTAATACGGCTGTAAAAACACCGGCTACATTCCCAGAAACATTCGAAACCCCATTATACCAAAGGAAAAATGCAAGAACGGTTACTATGATTGCAAAATAGATGACATAAAACCAATCTTTCATGGTCGGTTGAATAAAATCAAATTTCATTGCCTCGTAAATGGAGAACGGTAAAAATAAAAGAAACCCAAAAAAAGAAACAAAGGTTGAAATAGCTACTGGACTCAATTTATTCGAAAGTAATTTACCTAAAATCGTAAATATAGCTTCTCCAGTCACTGCAACAAGAATCAATAGATTACCCCAAATAGGAAAATAACCATTTGCGCTACTTTCCCCGCTGCCAAGGTTTATTGCTAAAATTCCACATACAGCAAACAATATCCCCATTAGAATGTTTCTAGTTATTTTTTCTTTTAATATCATGTATGAAAATAGAGCAATAACCATTGGAGTTGCACTTGTAATCACCCCACTATCTAGTGCTGTTGTATATTGAACTCCATATAATAAACAAACACTGAACAAAAATACACCCGTGAAAGATTGAAGAAACAGGACTAAATACTGCTTCTTTGTTAACTTCGGTATACCTCCTTCCAATATAAACAGCAAGAAAAACAATAGCACTGAAGCTAATCCAAAACGAATCCCTGAAGCTAAAAAAACAGGGATACTCTGCACCATTAATTTTCCAATCACAATGGAACTTCCAACAATAAACATGGCAGAAGTAAGATAAATATAAGGCATTAAATTCCTAAACGACATCTGATGAACACCTACTTTTTTAAAAACAAATGTAACACCTTAAATGGGAAAAGTTAAGCACCACTGTTTAGGTATTTTCATAGTACCATTGATTAAATACTTATTTACCAATCCACTTGACTTAGAGTTAACTCTAAGGTTTATAATCAATTCTAAAAGTAAAAACAATAAAGAGAACATATGGTATAACAAATCGGTAAAGGACAAACTGACACAGTAATTAATAAAGAAATCTGATAAAGGAAAGGATAACGAGTGCCAAATCATTCGTTTTTATCAAACATAAAGCAAACTAAAAAAGAAATAGATTGTACAATATCGATTTTAGTGCCAGTTAACATGTAATAAAAAAAGAAAGAAGGATGAATAATGGAAAAACAAATCGCGGTCATTACAGGAACTTCGACAGGTCTTGGTCTTACATTAACACAAAAATTAGCAAATGAAGGTTGGAAAGTCTATGCGACAATGAGGAATTTGGAAAAAGGACAATCCATTCGAGACTTACAACAATCAGGGTTAAGCGTTGAACTGCTGCAGTTAGATGTACAGTCACAAGATTCAGTTGATAAAGCCATTCAGACGGTAATCGACCAAGAAGGACAAATTAACTTATTAGTGAATAATGCAGGAATTGGATATATTAAAACGACCGAACAATCTACTGAAAAAGAATATACAAATGTGTTTGATATTAATACTTTTGGAGCAATTCGCTGTACAAAAGCTGTCCTTCCGCACATGCGTGAGAGAAAACAAGGAAAAATTGTAGCCATTTCTTCAGTAGGTGGTTTAGTGGGACAACCATTAAATGAAATCTACTGCGCATCGAAGTTTGCTTTGGAAGGTTATTATGAAAGCCTCGCTACTTATGTAACTCCTTATTTCGGAGTAGAATTCATGATTGTTGAACCAGGTGGAATTTCATCTGAATTTGCGAATAGCGTTCTTGCCGGTATGGCTAGTAATGGAGGTTTCTACAAGGATGATTTTGAACCTGTTGTTAATGACTATATGGGAACAAGATCAGAACGATCAGATGGTAATATTTATCAAACCCCTTCTGAAGTTGCAGATGTAGTCCTAACTCAATTAAAAACGAATCCATTTCCTTTACGAGTTAGAACATCTGAGTGGGCTGAAGATTTCTGCCAATATAAAACAAAAGAAGATCCGACAGGTTTAATTCAAACAAAAAATGTTGTAAAACAAATGTTAGGGAAATAAACATAAAGCCTAATTTCCATCAGTGGGAGTTTTCTCTCATTTCCCACTGATAAATTTTTTCAAAATAGTTTATTTTTAATATTATCCTTTTAAAACCATATCTGCCTTCTTTTCAGGAGATTCTGTGTTCAAATAATACTCCTCCGCCATCCAATATCTATTTTTAAACTTTGTAATGTTCTTTTGTGTCTCTTCATTCTCGCGATGAAACCTTTTATCCCTAGGACAGTCCAAATATACTAAATAATCAAAGAAGCCCCTCCACTCTTTACGCTGCAGAAAAACACCTTCAATTACGATCACACCATCATGAGGCAATTTTATTTGTTTCATAAGATGATCATCGGATTGATCAAGATAATATGGAAGACTCAGTTCATTTTCATATTTCATCTTTTCAAAAAAAGAGAACTCAATCCATTAACATCCCACTGTAAATGATAATATTCGTACCATTCATCGTACCCAGTATGATATCGTTTTTTACGCTCAACAATATGATCATCAATATGAAAAACATGAAACGAAATGTTCTCTTCTTTCAAGCAGTGACTTAGCTTTTGCACAAGCGTCGTTTTACCTGAACGACTTAACCCGTCGATCCCCAAAATGAACCGATTCCCACCCTCAGCAGTATTTATCACATTCAATAGTTTTTTTATATTATAATCCATAACAAATCCCCCATGTTCAATTCTCATTTTCTAAAAAGAAAAAGGGTCAAATCCACTACAGACTTAACCCTCATTTTTTAGATTTATTCTTTACTTTATTTTATCAAACCATTAAGCATCGATTCTTCTAAACTGTTTTCTGAAAATGATAGATACTATGCTAGATAAAAATGTAATGGCTGCAGCGATAACAAATACACTTCTAACTCCTAACATATCTGTTAAATAACCAAAAAGCAAAGTGGATACAGCAAAAGTAAACGTCAGCATCGCATCTTGAGCTGAATAGACTTTAGGCAAAATCTCATGATCTGCACTAAATTGGACAATGGTCTGCTGAGCAATGGATTTGAACTGTAGTGATATCCCTATACTAATAGAAATTACTAATGCTAACCATGGAGCACTTAACAAACCAAACCATAGTGTAAATCCAGCATATAACAAACAGCCTAACATGATAAACAAATAAAGATGCTGCTTAATGATTTTTTCCATTCTAAAACTAAACATTCCACCAATGATTAAACCAATGAAGAATGTAGCATTGATATAACCCCACCAAGCTTCACTTTTTTGTATTACTTCTTCCACATAAATATATAAAATAGCAGCGATCCATACGACGCCTGCAATTGAATCTAATATATCAATTAACGTAATTCCTTTAAGGGACGGTTTGTGCCAAATCGTTGTCCATCCTTCCTTGAAAGACTCCCACTGTGTTTTAGATTTCGTATCTTCCTCAGAAGTCACTGTTGGGTCATTCAACAAAGACATCAAAATACTAGAAGCAACAAACAACATAAACGTAATAAATATGAGTAAGTCATTTCCTAGCACTGCAACGATGATCCCACTAATCGCCCATCCGCCTAGTTGAACAGATTGATCTACAATAGATAAAAAGCTATTTGCTTTCACTAATTCCTCTTTATCAACAATTCTTGGTAACATTGCATTTCGAGCCGGGTTTGCCCAACCATCTAAAAAAGCAATGATCGATGCAAACAAAAATAATAGAAATATATTTTCTAAGTGTAGACCAGAAAAAAGAATGATGGTGAAAACAAGAAGTAAACCTGTTTTAACCGATTGAGAAGTGACCAATACAGACTTTAAGCTTAGTCGATCTAAAACCCAAGGAGCAGCAATCCCTCCAAAAAAACGGCTAAAAGCAATGACAAACGGTACAAAAGCCATAAAAGCTGCGGAGCCTGTCACATAATAAACCGTTGTAATCATTGAAACAATATAAAAAACATCTCCTAAATTAGCCAATGCTTGACCAGCCCATAGGAAATGAAACGATAATCTATTAGACATCGTCAATCTATCCCCTTCCAATATTCAGTTTTAAGTTTTTTGTTAAGGAATAGATATTTTTACACCGGAGCACCTCTCTAAACAATTTAAAAACAATTATACATAATTTACAAGAAACCGTCCACAGGATATTAAGTCTACATACAGGAAGAAAAGTGATACTCCCGTATAAATAGAAAAAAGCTTCTTTCACATGGTTGTGAAGAAGCTTTTCAAACTTAGAAAGGATGTGTATGCTGTGAAGATCCAATAACAAATTAATTTATTATCGATCCATACACCATCTTATGTTGTTTAACTTAAAAATGTTACTGATTGATTCTAAAATTATTCAGAAACAGGAACAACTGAATTGTTGTACTCTTCTAAGATAAAGCTTTGAATTTCCTCTGAACGAAGAACTTCAACTAAGGTTTGGATCTCTTCGCGTGTTTCATCCCCATTTCTTACCGTGATGATGTTTACATAAGGAGATTCTGATCCTTCAAGGGCAATTGCATCTTCAACAGGGTTCAACCCAGCATCAATTGCATAGTTTGTGTTGATTAAAACTGCATCCCCTTCACCATTGTTATATACTTGCGGTAAAAGTCCTGCTTCAATATCTGCAGTAAACTCAATGTCTCTATAATATTCAACAATATCTTCAATTGTAGCTTCTGTTATATTCACTGATTCATCTACTTTAATTAATCCTTCATTTTGCAATAAAGCTAAGAAGCGTCCATGATCAGCTACAGAATTACTCATAATGACTTCAGCACCATCTGGTAAATCAGCTAAGCTTTCATATTCCTGAGAATAGACACCGATTGGTTCAATATGAATCCCACCAGCATTGACAAAATCATATCCATGATCCGCAATTTGACTTTCTAAGTATGGAATGTGTTGAAAATAGTTTGCATCTAATTCTTTTTCAGCTAACGCTTTGTTAGGCAGAACATAATCTTGGAATGTAATAATTTCTAATTCAATCCCTTTTTCCTCTAGAATCGGAGCTGCTTTCTCTAAAATTTCAGCATGAGGTACATTGGATGCCCCAACAACTAATTTACTTTCTGCGCTATCGCTGCCACAAGCAGCTAATGCTAATACAAATGTCAATATTACAACTGATAATAATACTTTCTTCATGATTTCTCTCTCCCCTATTTTTTTATCTTTTATCTATTTTTGAAGTGACATAGTCACCTACAAACTGAATTATAAATACAATCATTAATATTAATATTGTAGCTACCCATGTATAATCATATTGGGAACGTTGATAACCAAATAAATAAGCTAAATTCCCTAATCCACCTGCACCTATTACACCAGCCATGGCAGTATAACCTACTAGAGCAATTGCAGTTACTGTAATACCTGATACAAGCGCTGGCATAGCTTCTGGTAGAAGCACCCTCCAAATAATTGTGGTAGTTTTTGCACCCATCGCTCTTGCAGCTTCAATTACACCTTTATCAATTTCCTTCAATGCAATCTCCACCATACGTGCATAAAACGGAGCAGCGCCTATAATTAAAGCAGGTAATGCAGCATTTTGACCTAACATTTTGCCAATTAAAATTATAGTAAAGGGAATTAAAAGAACAATTAATATGATAAATGGAATGGATCTAAATATATTAACAATAGCTGCAACAATAGCATGGATGATTTTATTTTCATATAAATTACCCTTTGACGTTAGAAACAACATTAAACCTAATATAATCCCAAGAATAAAAGTGGCGAATACAGAAACACCAGTCATATATAAAGTCTCAAGTGTAGCTTCATATACCTTTTCCCACCGTATATTAGGAAGCAACTCACTCATGGCTCAACACCTCCGCCTTCACCTTCTGCTGACGAATATATTGAATCGCCTGCTCTACTTCTTTGATATCCCCATCCACATGTACAAACATCGTTCCAACTGCTCCCCCATGCGTTTGAGAAACCTTTCCTTGCAATATATTAAAGTTAACATCAAATTTCCTGATCACATTTGTGATTAAGGGCATCTCAGCTGTATCCCCTACAAAGGTTAATTGAATAACTTTTCCTTCTGGATGTTGAGATAATAAGTTCTCGATCATTTCGTTAGAAGATTCAGGTTCAATCACTTGATTCACAAACCTTTTTGTCATAGGTTGCTCAGGGTTTTCAAATACGTCTAGTACATTTCCTTCCTCAACTACTTCTCCATCCTCCATCACTGCAACACGATGACATATTTTACGGATGACATGCATTTCGTGAGTAATGAGTACGATGGTTAACCCAAGTTTCTGATTGATATCTACTAAAAGCTCTAAAATAGAATCTGTGGTTTGTGGGTCTAACGCTGAGGTAGCTTCATCGCATAATAGCACCTTCGGTTTATTCGCGAGTGCTCTTGCGATACCCACACGCTGCTTTTGACCACCACTTAATTGTGAAGGATAAGCTTTCTCTCTTCCTTCTAATCCTACAAGCTTAATCAATTCTTTCACGATTTTTGATCTCTCTTTTTTAGACATGCCAGCAATTTCTAGTGGAAAAGAAATGTTCTCCTCAACTGTTCTAGACCACAATAAGTTAAAATGCTGAAAGATCATACCAATCTCTTGACGAGCTTTTCTCAATTCGCGCCCACTGATGTGATTGATTTCTCTATTAGCAACCATGATTGTCCCTTTAGTAGGGGTTTCTAAGCCATTTAACAGGCGTATTAAGGTACTTTTCCCAGCCCCGCTATAGCCTATAATGCCAAAGATTTGACCTTTATTAATATTCATATCTACATTTTTAACAGCTGTCACTGTACTGTCTTTTAATTCATAGATTTTTGTAACTTGTGATAGTTTAATCATGACGATTCACCAGCCTAAAAGTTTAGAAAAAACTGTCCATTGATGTTTTAACTTGATGTGCTATCTAGAAAGACAGTTTATTTTCCATATATTATATATTTATAACTAACCTATATCGTATTGAATAACTCATCCAAGGGAATGCAATCCCTTCATAGAATCAAATAAATTCTCTATCGGTGATCTTTGGAAGATGTCGTCGAGTCCTTCTATAGAAACTAAAAAACCTTCCTGCATGAGCAGAAAGGTTAATTCATCTATCGTTTACCTTTCTCTCATCTTCCAAAGTTTACACTTTGTGCGAATTGGCACCATTTCAATTCGTCAATTGACGGTTGCCGGGTTTCATAGGGCACATCCCTCCACCTCTCTTGATAAGAGCAGTTCAATTATGAAATTATGATATTTACTATTTTATAAATTGCTTTTAGATATGAAGATGATTCTAACATGTCTATCATACCCTGTCAATTCTTTCACAGAAAAGTCAAAATCTATTGGAATGTATTACCTTATATCAAACGCTGTACTGCTAGTTCCTTCTTTTGTTTTTCTAACATCTAACACAGCTGGAATAGCTTGCTTTAATTCCTGAACATGTGAAATAACACCAATCATCCGACCTGATTTTTGTAACTCAATTAACGTATCGATGGCTTTTGTCAGAGACTCTTCATCCAATGAACCAAAACCTTCGTCAATAAACATCGTTTCTATCGAGATCCCACCCTCATAGGTTTGAATGACATCTGCCATACCTAAAGCCAAACATAGAGAAGCATTAAATTTTTCCCCACCAGACATTGTTTTTACATCTCTCAACTGACCTGTGTAATGATCATATACGTCTAATCCAAGACCGCTTTGCCTTCCCCGCTTTTCCAAGCGATCACTGCGCAATAATTGGAATTGACCATTAGATAGTTTTTGCAATCTCCCATTTGCCATTTGAATGATTTGTTCTAAAAATTCAATCTGTAGATAACGTTCAAAGGAAATTTTTTTTACATTGTCCCCTCGTATCACATCATATAAATCTTTAATCAACTGATACCTGTCTTCTGCTTGCTGTACTTTTTCACTCACAGATAATATGTTTTGTTTCCCTTCCTCCGCTCGCTCAGTATAATTCTGTACTTCATAATATTGTGTTCGTATTTGCTCAACTAGTTTTTTCAACTCATCTAGGCTGTTTTGTATCTCGTTTAGATCTTCCCGTTTTTTATCCTTTAACTCTCCCTCTAGCTCATCAATCTGTTTTGATACAGTCGTGAGGTTAGATTTCCAATCTTCCATTTGTTTTGTAAGCTGTAACCTGATTTCCTTTGTCATTTTTGCCTTCTGATAATCCGACTCCTGAAGGAAACCCGCTTCTACTAGGCTTTGAGAAAATTGATGATTTACTTTTTCTAGTTTTCCCTGTGTTTCCTGTACTTGAGTTTCAGCGTTTACTAGATGAGCACCCACTTCTGAACGTTTTATTTTTGTTTGTTCAAGCTGCTCTTGCACCGTCTTCCATCGAAGTTCTAAAGCCGATTTTTGACTTTGAATTTGCTTCATTCTTTCCTCTAACAACGCAAGTGATCGAACTTCCTCTGGTATGTTGACAATGCTTTGCTCTAAAAGTGCTTTTTCAGTAGCATGCTTCGTATTTACTTCGTTTAAATCTGATCGTATTTTTTCTTTTTCCTTTGTTTTTTGATCTAACCATTGATTTAACTCATCTAACAAAGGTTTAAGTTGATCTAAATGATTTTGTTTTTCTCTTAACAGCTCTACTTCTTTTTTTAAGCTTTTCCCTAATTGAACAAAGTGATCATACTCTTCTTTTATATTTTCTAAATGAAAACCATATTGAATCACTACTTGTTGTTTTTCATTCATTTGTAAAGAGAAGTTTTCTACTTTAGCTTCTACCTTTCGATATTCATCTAGTGCTTCTTCTTTTGCTTTTCTGGCTGTATCTAAAACTTGTTTTGAAGGAATTTCCTCCGTGTTTTTAGTTTTAGATGGATGTTCCTTGCTCCCACAAACTGGGCACATCTCCCCATCATGAAGATGAGCTGCCAAAATGCTTGCCTGACCTTCAATCCAACGTTTTTCGATGGTATCATAATGATGTTGGGCTTTTTCAAAGTTGGATTTATTCAAAGCTACTTCTTCCCTTGCTTCAAACACAGCTTGCTGTAATTTCATATATTCTGTGAGCACTACCGATTGCTCTCGTTTTTCCGCTAACATTTCTTGTTTCTCAGGTAAAGAACGAAGCTGAGTTTCTAACGTTTTTATTTCTTCTATAACCTTATTTCTCTCTGTTTGTTTCGTTTGCATCTGTTTTTCTAGTGTGTTGAATGTTTGCTGTAAATGTCCGCTTTTATGCTCAAGATCTTTTATTTGTATTTGCTTCTGATTTAAGTCCTTTACAATAGGCAGCCATTCTTGAAGATGTTCCAGTTGTTTTGAGATGCGCTCTAGTTCAGGTTGTTTCTTTTCTTCTTCTTGATATTCCTGCTTCGCATTTTCAAGCCTTTTCTCAGCTTGCAGATCAGTTATTTTTGCTTTTTCCAATGCTTTGTTTTTAGACAGGAAATCTTTTTTTGCTTCCATTTGATTTTGCTCGACAAGTTGGATGCGATCCGTTTTTTCAGCCAACTCTATCTTTTTTTTCATAGACGCCATTTCAGGCAATTGGCTTTCAAGTTTTTCTTTGTATGCCTTCTTTTGCTCGAGTATATCAAACCGCTGATGAATCGCTTCCGCATAATGATATTGTGCCGTAATATCCTGCAATTTTTTTGTTTCTCGTTGGAGCCTCAGCTCATTGCTGCTCACTTCTTCTTTATAATAAGAAATCTCTTCCTCAAGTGCCTCTAAAATTTGAAATGTATTATATAAATCTTGTCCAAAAACTTCAGTTAACTGGGTACCCTCCCGCATAGGCAAGGCTGTTTTTAAGCTATTAATGTAGATGCCTCTTTCTTTAATTTGCTGTTCAAAAATAGATTGAGATTGTTTTCTCCTCTCATTCAACATACTCTCTACATTTTTATATAATCCAGTTTTGAAAATACGGCGTAAAATTTCTTCTTTATTTTCTGTATCCGATGTTAAAAGCTTACGAAATTCCCCCTGTGGCAGCATGACAATTTGATTAAATTGTTCTTTACTAATTCCTAATAACTGAAGCACTTTTTCGTTTACTTGAGAAACGATAAAACGTTCACACATCGGTTTTTCCATGCCATCTGTCGTTTCAAAAAACTCATACCGCTCTCCTGTAGCACTTTTATTGCCTGATTTCACATGAGAAAGCTGACGGAATATACGATAGGTGTGTTTTTTTAGCTCAAATTCAAGTTCAACAGATGTATATAATTCGTCCTCTGCAAACTGACTTCGCAGCATTTTTGAATCATTTCGATCCTGACCACTTGCTTCACCATATAACGCAAAACAAATCGCATCAAAAATGGAAGTTTTTCCTGCCCCTGTTTTCCCTGATATGACAAACAAACGATGTTCGTCGAGCTCTGTGAAGTCAATGATCTCCGTCAGTTTATAAGGACCAAATGCGGTCATTTTGATTTTTAACGGCCTCATTTTCGCTCACCTTCTACCTGCAGCATTTCCTGCAATACTTCAGTAAACTGTTTTTCTGTTTCCCCAGTAACTTCAGTTCCCCTTACCTCTTTGTAAAAAGCTTTAAATAGTGAAAGTTCATCCATTTTAGACCTTTCTACAACCTGTTCCTCTTGATCATTTAGTTGAGTCATTGATATTTTTCGCTCCACATGCATTGCATTAGGAAATACTGTCCGGACACGTTCCATAGGAGATAACACAGGTGTTTCATCCAACAGTCGAACAAATACGTAATCCTCATTTTTATCCATCTGTTCAATTTCTTCTAATTTTCCTTCGATCGTATACATATCTCTCTTAGGAGTTAACGCGCGTTTTTCAATGTTTGTTTGTCCTTGTTCATCTAGTTCAACGATATAAAACACTTTATTATGTTTTTCTTCCGAGATAGAGTACTTTAAAGGTGATCCAGCATATCGGATGGTTTCATTTTTCACGTAATGAGCTTGATGCAAATGACCTAAAGCGGTGTAATGGAATGAAGAGAAATGATCCGCACTGACATACTCTGTTCCTCCCATAGATAACGGGCGCTCTGATTCACTTGTATTTGCTGCTTTCTCTCCATAAGGTGTAACAAACGCATGGCCTACAAAGACATGACGTGCATTATGATCCATGTTTTCTTGAATTCGTTCTACAGTAGCTTCCATAGCTTCATCATATGTACGAATTTCATCCTTTTGTAAAACATATCTCACTTTACCTGGCTCAGCATAAGGGACTAAATGAAAGTGAACTTCTCCAAATTCATCATGCAAAACGATAGATTCAAATTGATCTGAAAACTCTCCGACCATGTAATAACCCGCGGCATTCATCATTTGACTTCCAAATTGCAGCCTACCTGGACTGTCATGGTTTCCTGCTACAGCAATAACAGGTATTTTATATTCAATTACGATCTTTCTAAGTACCTCATCCAACAAATCAATGGCTTCCGTTGGAGGTACCGCTCTATCATACAAGTCTCCTGCAATAATAACTGCATCTGGTTTCTCTTGTTTCACAGCCTCAGTAAATTGATTCAATACAAATCGTTGATCCTCTGTCATATACACTCCCTGAACCAACTTGCCTAAATGCCAATCTGCTGTATGAAAAAACTTCACTTTCACACACCTGCCTCTCCGTTATTTCTTCATTTTTGAAATTAGTGTACTCTCTGTTCATCTTATATTGTTCCTATTATTATACTATTGATAGAAACAAGTTTAATAGATTATAGATTATGTTATTTCGTCTAATAATTTCCTACAATAGATCAAAAAGCAATGTATTAAAAAACACCCCTTATATATTCATTCGAATACCATAGAGGTGTAAGCTGGTAATCTATCTTTGGGAAAAGGACCATCCAAATATTTTGACATGAACCAATAGCTTTGTAAGCCAATGAGAGGCGATGTACAAAACGATAAATAAGAGAATCAGGGGTCTAAAAAGAAATGCCGCTACAAGCCATAGAACTAAAAATAGATAACGGTTTTTGGCAAACATCTTGCTTGGGTATATAAGCATCCGATAAAAGAAATATTGCTTCTGTAAACTCTCAAGATACTCATCGCGAACCTGATTATTATTAGGATTTAATCTTATTGCATTCTCAAAATAACTCAAAGCTATTTTATGATCCCCTCTTCTATCTGCAGACCAGGCTAAGTACATAAATACCGATGAATCCTCCACTTCCTCTTGCAATGCCCTTTTTTCATATTGCAAAGAACCTTCCTTTTCATTTAAATGTGCCAAAAGATAACTGTAATTTGCCAAATATAAAGCGTATTTAGGGGATATTCGCAGTGCTTGTTCCATTTGTTCCATTGCTTCCTTAAATTTCATACGACTCGATAATTCATTTGCTTTTAAATAATAAAAATGACTTTCTGTAGGAAAGATCCGAAACGCATCATCTACCAAACGGTTGAACTCACGCCACTTTTCCTGTGTATACGCAATGCTCACCTGTAATTCCCACGCTAAAGCATCCTCTGGGTCTTTTTTCAAAGCCTCTTCAACCCAATATATTGCTTTATCGTAATCATCTTTTTGAGTATATACTTTAGCCATTAGAGCATAACCTAATGACTCTTCAGGATCATTCTGAATATACTTTTCAATTTCTTCTATTGCCTCTTTATATTTTCCCCATTGGATTAATTGATTAATCGCACTAGTTGTTTGTACGTTCATAATCCACCTACTTTACTTTATTTTCATGAATATAATCCAACACCTGCTGATAATCCTTATTCACGTCACTAAAAGTTGCATAGTTTTTAGCAGATGAAAACCATTCTAATGTAGTAGGCTTCCTACCTTTCAACGCTTTTAATAAACTATCATTCGTTAATGGCAATAACTCTCCTACTTCCAATGATTTCTGCAAAACGACATCAATCGCATCCTGGATGACTTGTCCGAGGTCTGCACCTGAAAAATGATTCGTTTTTTTAGCTAGTTTATTTAAGTTTAAAGATTCCTGAGGTTTCCCTTGTGCTTTTAACGAAAGAATCGTTTCTCTTTCCTCCAATGTTGGAGGTGGAATAAACACCAAATGATTGAATCTTCCAGGTCTTCTCAAAGCAGGATCAAGGTACCAAGGTGTGTTAGTAGCTCCAATCACATAAACTTGTTCATTAAAGGAATGAAGACCATCCAATTCTATTAATAATTGATTAACCAGCATTCTCTCATGATGCTGCCTCATGTTATGTCGGTTGCCACCTAAAGCATCTAATTCGTCTATAAAAAGAACACAAGGTTTCTGCTCCCTTGCTTTTTCAAATACATCATGAAGGTTATGCTCACTCTGTCCTACATACATTGATAAAATGGCTTGAAGTTCAAGGTGAACAAAATTGGCATCGATTTCTCCAGCTATCGCTTTTGCCAAGTAGGTTTTCCCACACCCAGGGGGTCCGTACAACAACAAGCTACCTCCAGCTTCTTTACCGTAAGCCTGAAAAAATTCGGGTTGTTGAAGAGGAAGGATAAAACTCATTTTGATCTTTTTCTTAACCTCATCTAAACCACCCACATCCTCAAACGTTTCCTTTGGTTGCGACGATTCTATCAGCGTATTTTTATCTTTATCAAACTGAATGACTTTTAAGTTTTTCCGTTTTTCATTTTTATCTTTTGAAGACATCTGGCACACCTCCGAGTAAGTGCAATAGTAAAAATTTGTTTATTGATATTATACTAGATGCGTAAGAATAAATATATTTAATTATGATCATAAGTCGTATAATTATATTTGGTAGTTTTTGAGAAATGTATATATAAGCGTTTGATTCTAGTTGAGGAAAAAAACAACAATGGCCATTAAAAAAATAGTCATTGACATGAGAAAAAAACTGGAGGATTGACGCATTCTCGATACTCGATCTTCTCTTGTATCCCTTTGAAAATTTACAATATGTTGATGGTGCCGTTCAAGTCCACCTGTTTGAGCATTGGAACCTAGAGATGCCACTAGTAAACATATGAAACCAATTATAAACAAAACAACACCTAATGTATCTATTTTTCCTATGGCCGCAACGATGAATGCTACAATGATCACAATCATCATTCCGTAAAGCATCGGTTTTACAACTCGATTTAATATCCAGCGAAGCATTCAACCATCACTCCTTTTATATTAAACAGTGTATTCATACTAAAGATATGACCCCAACAATTAAACTTGGTATTGACATCAAAAATAAGTTTTTAGACCATCTCATTCTTGAATATCTATCTTCCTTAGTTTCATAAGCAAAATTAGCCCTCATACGATCCCCACTAACAGCTGATCCAGAAGTAATAACTGCTAGTACGATAAAAACAATAGCCACTATAGAAGTTATGCTTCCGAATGAATTTATTGTACCGGTCATTAAAGAAACGACTAACGTTACAAATAATATTATTACTCCATAAATCAGTGGTTTTAAAATTCCATTAAACATCACCTTCAACATACAAATCGCTCCTTAAAAAAGCTTACTTTAAACAAAATTATCACGTTCTACTTGCTTGACTCCCATTGAAAGCAAGATTCTCTTCATAATCTATACGCATTTTGAGCCATAAAGTTACATGAGTTGTATTTTTACAAAAAAAGATTCCCAACAATACAAAAAAGGACGCTGTAGCAGCACTTTTCATTTTCAAAACTTCAAGTTATCACGTTCTACAAGACTCCCTCTTCTTCAAGGGGGAATGCTGATACCTAGCTCTACTTTGATTCAAACACTGTTGCTACAAGACTTCTAGATCCAACAGTCACATCAATTCGGGCAACACATAATACATCCGTACATCTCAACACATATTGATTTATCCCAGGATCAGGATTATTATCAATGATCGGGTAATTAGGAAAGTTATTATGTCTATCTACATCATCAGAACTTGTATCGTATTGCATTTGATCATTAATGAGTGCAATTCGCTGATTATTACGTAAAACTTCATAAGTTACTTGAAAAGGGGTAACATCTTCAGTTGTAGATATATTTACTGCAATTTGAGCCATGGAATCAATACGCACCTTTGTTTTTCCAGGTTGTTTGACACATACATCAATTGTTAAGACATCTTCAAAAGAACCAGGTGGATCTTTTGGAAGCAGTATAACATCAGGATCAGTAGTATCATATGGATCATCCACTGATATACTTTTAGAAACAATAAATGGT
Source organism: Chengkuizengella axinellae (assembly GCF_030730905.1). Classification (GTDB taxonomy): domain Bacteria; phylum Bacillota; class Bacilli; order Paenibacillales; family KCTC-33759; genus Chengkuizengella; species Chengkuizengella axinellae. The sequence continues at coordinate 161,647 of NZ_JAVAMP010000007.1, forward strand.
CCTTTATTTAATCCCATAATCTTCTCCTCCTTACAAATCGAATTAAAATTATTTCCTCATGATATGATATGTTCATTGTAAAAGTTTGCTTGGACTCCTATCCGTAGTCCATAGTGTAAATTAATAAAGTGAACCTTCTAAGACCATAAACATTCCTTATTTTAAGTATAATAATAATCTATTTTAGTTATCTTCAATTATCATTTATGATGGATAAAGAATATATTAGAGGTTGTTCAATCATTTTGGATAATCCTATTTATTAAATACATACTAGTTATGATTAGGAGGAGAAAATAATAATGTCCCAAAGAAAACCATCTAGTTTCGTTTCTCATTTGGAATGTCCAAAGTGCAATAAAACATATAGTGTTGATGAAGTAAACCAATTATGTGATTGTGGAACTCCCGGAACTCCTTTACTTGTAAGGTATGATCTGAAAAAGCTTAAGACAGAATGGAGTAAATCCGATTTACTTACAAGAGAGCCTAGCCTTTGGCGCTACCGCGAACTTCTTCCTGTGAAATCTGATGAAAATGTGGTGTCATTAGGTGAAGGAATGACGCCTTTAATTCCGTTAAAAAAATTAGGTGAAAAGGTAGGTATGCCGAACCTATTGTTAAAAGATGAAGGAACTATTCCATCAGGATGTTTCAAGGCTCGTGGAGCAGCAGTAGGTATATCCAAAGCAAAAGAACTTGGTATCAAATCTTTAGCCATGCCTACAAATGGAAATGCAGGTGGAGCATGGTCCCTATATGCAGCTAGAGCTGGTATTGAAGCGAACATTGTGATGCCAATCAAAGCACCAAAAATTACAAGAAGTGAAACTGCTATTGCAGGTGCTAAGTTATATTTAGTTGACGGATTGATTAGTGATGCAGGTAAAATTGTAGGACGAGCAGTACAAAAAAATAATTTTTTTGATGCTTCCACGCTAAAAGAGCCGTATCGTATTGAAGGTAAAAAAACAATGGGGTTAGAAATTGCAGAGCAACTCGATTGGGAAGTACCTGATGTCATTCTATATCCAACTGGTGGTGGCGTAGGTATTATTGGTATATATAAAGGACTGAAAGAGCTCCAGGAAATTGGATGGATTGGGGAAAAGATGCCTCGTCTAGTTGCAGTTCAGGCTACAGGTTGTGCTCCAATCGTAAAAGCCTGGGAAGAAAACAAAAAAGAATCCGACATGTGGGAGGACGCAGATACATTAGCTTTCGGTATCAATGTACCAAAAGCAATTGGTGATTTTCTAGTATTAGAGTCTATATATGAAACAGATGGCTGTGCAGTTGCCATTGATGATGAAACCATTGTAAAATGTCAAGAAGAAATTGCTTCTATTGAAGGATTATTCGTATGTCCTGAAGGTGCTGCTAATTTGGCTGCAGCTAAAAAATTAAGAGAAGACAACTGGATTAAAGAAGAGGAAAAGGTTGTATTGCTTAATACTGGGGCTGGAATAAAATATCCTTATGATCCTGGTAAACCTGCTATTCTTCAACCTGACGAAGATATTTAAATCAAAAAAATTGATCCGCTACTAATTGAAGTAGCGGATTTTATTTATTTAAAAAAGAAGGGAGTAAAAACTCTAGAAAGAGCCTCTTAGTGTTTCGTCGATTTGACTCAGAAGAGTTACTTTTGATATTCAGGGTGTTTTTCTATGTATTTATGTAATTTCTCATTTACTGTGCTTTGTAATTTCCTTCTAAAAAATGAAGTCCATCCGATTAAAAATCCTATAGGTCCAAAAGCCATCTTTGACCATTTATAAAAATCAAATTCATCTACATGTCTAATAATTTTCCCATCTTGAAATTCAAAAGAAGCATGAATAACATTCGTAACCTCTCTTCCCGTTTGTGAAAATGGATACTTAGCGATCCATCTAGCCTGCCCTTTAAAGTTATCCGCCTTCACATTATCAAAGGTAACTTTAACCTGATCATTATTTCCAAACAGCATATGCCACATTGCACTGGGTTCCTTCCCTTTTAGATTGGTAAAGGCTGGATCATTAAATGTTGCTTTTTCATGATAACAGGATCGAATTGTGGCAAAATCTTTGTTTTGAAAGCTTGTATATAACTTATGGATTAATTCTTCATTCGCATTCGCATTCACACTTATCACCTCACTAATTAAAAATCCTATACAAAAAATTCCTAATATTTTCATTATACACTAACTAAATCCTCCTAATGTTTTTCTTGCATATTTTTTTACTTAACACAAATAATATATGGAATAAAATTCAACTATTATAAAGGTATATCCTAAATATCCAAAAAAAGTTTGAAAACAGGTTAGTAATCAACTAATATGTACTATATAGTTACTAATAACTAATTTTATTCTATACAGGAACTATTTAATCCCTATTATTGATATAAGGAGATCATTATGAAAAATACGTATTCACCAACCAAATTTGAATCCATCCCAGCTGATGAAGCCTCTGTTATTCAATCTATGCAGAATTTATTGCAGGGGAAAATGGATAGAAGTTATGAAAAAGGTAATACAAAAAGGGATGCGCACCCTAAACATCTCGCTTTATTAAAAGCTGAATTTGAAATCGCTTCAAACCTTCCAGAAGAGCTCAAAGTAGGTCTTTTTCAAAAGGAAAAAACTTACTCTGCTTGGATCAGAGTGTCCAATGCTAGTGGTACGCCGCAGCCAGACAAAAAGAAAGATTTTCGCGGGTTTGCGATTAAACTAATGGGTGTGGATGGAGAAAAATATCTTAAAGAGGAGAAACAAACACAAGATTTTGTTCTAATGAGTCATCCGACTATGCCACTTGGCACAGCTAAGTTATTCCATGATGCAGTTTATTATGCGCTTAAATGGAATCCTCTAGTGTTACTGTTAAATTTCACGTTAACTGGAAAAGGCCACATCTTAAAAGAGTTGAACAAAGGCAAAAAAAATCATACTTCTCCTTTAGATATCCGTTATTGGAGTACAACGCCTTATTTGTTTGGTGAGAACCAAGTTGTAAAGTATTCTCTTGTTCCTACATCCAGTAATAAAAGTTCATTACCTAATGAGCTTACCGATACCTATTTAACAGATAATATTGAAAAACACCTTAGAGAACATGATGCCACTTTTGATTTTTTGGTTCAGTTTCAAAAAGATCCCCTACTCATGCCAGTTGAAGATGCTGCTGTGGAGTGGAAAGAAACCGATTCTCCCTTTATTAAAGTTGCTACATTAAAAATACCTCAGCAGACCTTTAGAACTAAAGAAAGAGATGAACTAGCTGAAGAAATGTCATTTTCACCTGGTCATGCATTACTGGAGCATCAACCTATTGGTGGAATTAATCGCGCGCGTGTGGAGATTTACAAAAACCTGTCCAAATTTAGACATGTTAGAGATAATCGGAAGATGCTTGAGCCGAAGGATTGATTTCTCAATTAGAATAGGAGGAGTATTAAACTCCTCCCTATAGCCATTACCATCACTAATGGACATACTAGTTATTTCATACAATTCATTAGCAATTCAATTATTTCCTCAAAAGCATCATATTTAAATTGTTTAATTAAATAACTCTAATGCCTCTTTTAGATGAAGTTCGTCTTCATTATATTTCAAATGTTCAGATATTATTTTCTTGCATTCTGCCTTAGTCTCTTTTGGTAGATCCTTAGCAATTGGTTCTAGTAACAGATATGACTCATTACTAACTTCATAACTGTTGTCGACAAAATCCCCTCCTTAGACCCAACTATACAGAGTAACTCAAAATTAACTGCTCTCCAATTGGCCCCATCTTCCTCCGATCAGTATCAATGAATCCCGCTTTTTCGTACAATTTCTGTGCAGCCATATTCTTTTGTTTACCGCTAAAACAATCTCATTACAAAATGGAAATTCTCGATTTACAAAAACCTTTAACTGCTTCATAGCTTTCATTGCATATCCTCTACCTTGTTGTGAATGATCAATCGAAAGTGCTGCTAGTAACATACCATTTGAATTATCCGTATACTCTTTCACTCTATCACTTGAATGTAACACGAAGAATCCAACTGGTTCATTGTGATTTACAATAACAATTGGATGTTTCTCATGTGTAACTTCCAACCTCTTCTTTGGCAATGAGGTAAACTGTTCTTGTTCTTTAGGCAGCTCAAATTCAGATAATGATTGCAGGTATTCAAGCTCATATCGCTTTAAATTTATTTCATCTACTATAATCATTGTTCAACGTTGCCCTTTCCTAAAGATAAGTAATAGTTACTAAGTGCTGCAATTGCCTTTTCAAATTTTTCAACAGACATGTTCTCGTTGATCGAATGTACATTTGATGTAGAGTGGCCAAAGCCAAAACCGATTAAAATGGCAGGAATACCGAGTGCTCGATTCATCATTTCAACAGCGGCAATGGTTCCCCCTGCCCGAATAAGCTGTACTGGTTTATCAAACACACTTTGTAATGAACTTAGTGCTTTTAAAATGTAAGGATGGTCTGGTTGAATAAAAAATGGATCTGAACATTTATTCCACTCTATATCTACTTTTACTCCTACAGGTGTATTTTCTCTAATGTGTTGATCAATCATAGATTTTAATTGCTCGGCATTTTGATTTGGGACGATACGACAAGTTACTTTCGCTTTTGCTTTTGCTGGAATAATACTTTTCACTCCTTCACCTTGGTAGCCGCCCTCAATTCCATTGACTTCTAGCGTCGGTCTAGTCCAAACTCTTTCCAAAAAAGAATACCCTTTTTCTCCAAAAAGTTGTGTCACACCAATATCCTCTATAAGCTTGTCTTCAGAAAAAGAAATGGATTCTAGGGCTTCCTTTTCTACGTCTGTAAGTCGTTTTACATCCTCATAAAATTTGGGGATTGTTATATATCCTTGGTCATTTTTCATTGAATTTAAAATATGAACCAGTGCATATATCGGATTCTGAACCACCCCTCCATAAATACTTCCTGAATGCAAGTCTCGGTTAGGACCTAGAACCGTTAATTCAAATCCAATCATACCTCTTAATCCATGGCAAATCGCTGGAGCTTCTTTCTTTATTGATGCTGTATCAGAAACAACTAATAAATCAGCTGATAAAAGCGATTTATATTTATCAATGATCTCAGGCATCGTTTTACTTCCAATCTCCTCTTCACCCTCTATAATTAACTTTACATTCACAGGTAAAACATTATTCTGTTTAAAAAGAGTTTCTAATGCCTTAAGCTGCATAAATAGCTGTCCTTTGTTATCGGTTGCTCCCCTGCCGTAAAGATATCCATCTCTAATCTCTGGTTGAAAAGGATGAGATAACCAACCTTCTAAAGATTCTGCAGGCTGGACATCATAATGCCCATAAATTAACACCGTTGGTTTTCCTTTTTGATGCATCCAATCTGCATATATAGCTGAATATCCCCCACCATTTAAATTTTGAATATTTTCAAATCCGATTCTATTTAAATACGTTTTTATGTAATCAGAACAACGCTGCATATCCTTTTCATAAGAACTGTCCGTACTAACACTAGGAATTTCAATACATTGGATTAAATCATCTAGCAATCCAATTCTCTCATTCATTTTCAATGATATGTTTTGATCCATTTCCTAAAAAACCTCCAATTTTTTCTGTACATTTATTATAATCCTATGTTTTTTTATTTAAAAATCAAATTATTAAATACATTCTATTCATTTTTTAAATAATTTAATAACAGTGGTGACATCTTGGAATATGAGCAAATGAGAGCATTTCTAGCTGTTACACAAGTAAGAAGAATCAAAAACCGTATTACCTTTAATTAAAAGAAGTCTAGAAATTATTGAAGAGTGTCAGCTAAAAGCAAAACTAGAAGAAAAATATACGGAGCATTTTGTCATTGGCGGAGTCCATTCGATTTGGGACTATTATTTATATTCATATGTAGAACAATTTCAAGCTCAGTTTAAAAAAGTAGCTTTTCGTCTCGTTACAGATCACACTGGAAATATTACGCAATCTATACTAGATGGAACAACTGACTTAGGGGTAGTGTATTCCCCACCTCAACATCCAGATATTGAGATTATCACTTGGAAAGAAGAAACCTTTAAACTAATTGCTTCAAAAGAATTAAACCTATCAAAACATCAAGTAAATTTAAAAGGACTGAACAAGTATTCATTTATTTATCAAGAGTGGGGTGGCGAATTTCATGATTGGTTCCATAAGGAAGCAGGAAAAAACTTTCTCCCTTCTTTAGAGGTAGGTCATGCTCATTTATTATTGGAGCTAGTTAGTAATAATAAGGCGATGTGTTTTATTTTAGATTCCATCCAATACAAAGCTGTCAGTCCTCCACCAATTCAAAAGCTGTACATTATATATTCTAAGAAAAATAGCAAAAAGCTTTTGATTCAAGGTTTAGTAAATAAATTAATGCATAATTAGATAAAACAAGTCAGTTTACAATGATCACTCAAAACGCTTGCAATCAATGTAGAGAGCAAGCGTTTTGAGTATGTATACCATGATTATTTATCATTCGTTAAATCAAGAATTCTAATGACATTGTTTGAAACATCATTAAATATTGCGTATCTTCCTGGAGGAATATCCATAGGTTCCTTTACGAAGGTTAAAGTATCTTTATTCTCTGCAAAGAATTTATCCACATTATCTACTACAAACAATCCGCCAGGCGGCAAACCAATTTCATCATCCTCAATCATTAATTGCACATCTGTACCTGGCATTTGAAGAGCTATAGTATGATTTCCTTCTCTCCATGCTTCCTCAAATCCTAACTGATCTCGATAAAATTTCAGTGATTCCTTTATATTTTCTACGGGTTGCACTAAAAAAGCTAATTTCATTCCAACCTCTCCTTTAACATTATTTTCTAAAAACATAACTTAATTATGTTATAGCATAAACTGTTTATTTTAACAAGTACATATGTTATGATTTAAGTATGAAAGATTGGATACCTATACCAGGCTCGATTAAAGAACAGTTAATTACAATTGCATTAGAAGAATTTAAGAAAAAAGAATACAAGGAGGTCAATATTTCACAATTAGCAAATGAAGCTAATGTTACAACGGGCGCCATTTATCATCATTTTGGATCGAAGATAAAACTATACTTACTGATTCGGAATGAGATGGAGCAGCGAATTATAGATAGAATGGAGGGTGCAGCCGCTTTATTTGAAGATGACCCTAACCAAGCACTGACAGCAGCGGTTAAAGTTGGCATTGATGCATGTGTAAAATTAGATTGTTGTAAGCTTTTAAGCGAATTGCCTTCAGATAAGGTGAACGATCGTATTGGAGAGTTTATGGTTTCATTAAATAAAAAGACAATAACAGGCATTGAGTATATTCTACTCCCCTCATGGCGTTCTTTGTTAAATGCTATTTATGAGAAACAAATAGATCGAGAAAATGCAAAGCAGTTAATATCGCGAATTCTAAAATAATGAAAAGAATCGTTCAAAACAATCCTAGAACGATTCTTTTATATGTGTATAGTTATGATGAGTATAGGTTATTCCCTTTCAAACCAGACATCATAAAGCAATTTAATTCCATCTTCAATTTTGTCCATTTCAATTCCTGTAAACCCAAGAATAAACTCCCTCCTCTCCTCTTTTGGAAGAGAAAACCACATATAAGATGTTGAAGCTATTCTTATTCCAGAATCATTCGCCAATCGAATTAATTCTTTTTCTGATTTGGTTGAGTGAACCTTTAATAATATATGAAAACCTGCATTTCCTCCCATTATTTCAGCTTTCTCCCCAAAACAATGATGAATAACATCTATTATCAAATCATGTTTTTTTCGATAAATTTTTCGCATCTTTGAGATATGTTTAGTTAAATATCCATTTTCCATAAATAGCTGTAATGTCCGTTGGTGTATAGGTGAGGAAGATTGTTCAAACAATAAGTGCTGTTGCAGCTGCATAAAATCATCCAAAAGAGTTTTAGGCAACACCATATAATGAATGCAAAAAGCAGGAGCTAGTACCTGAGAGAATCCACTCATGTAAATAACATTAGAATCGGGCAGCAAACCTTGTAATGCTGGTATCGGTTTTCCGTGATACCTAAACTCACCATCATAATCATCTTCGATAATAAAACCATCTCTTTGTTCTCCCCATTCCAGCAAAGATAGCCGCTTGGAAATTGGCATAATCATTCCTTTTGGATATTGGTGAGAAGGTGAGACACTAACAACTTGCGCCTTGCTATCATATAGTTTTTTTATACTGATTCCATCTTTCTCTAATGAGATTGGAATCGTATGAAACCCCTGCTGTTGAAAGGTTGACTTCATTAAAACATAACTCGGGTCCTCAAATGCGATCCTTGCACTATATTTTTTTAAAACTGCACTAATAAAAGTAATTAAAATATATTGATCCGCTGCGACAATAATTTGACCAGGGGAGCAGTGAACTCCTCTGTATTGGTGAAGATATTTCGATATTTCAATTCTTAACCCTTCATCACCATGTGGATCGCCATAAAATAACAAGTCCTTTTGTTCTAAATTCAGCATCTGATTATGTAGTTTACGCCAAGTTTGAAACGGAAAAGCTGTGAAATCATTTTTTGCTAAATGAAAATCATATTTGTAAGTTTTTTTAGGCGTGTATCTTTGCGGTTCTTCTTTATAGCCAGAAGAAGTTACTCCTAAACCTATCGTTTCAGGTAGCGTTTGAACAAAAAATCCACTTTTAAATTTACTTTTAATAAAACCTTCATCTAAAAGTTGATTATATGCAAGTTCAACCGTTGTGGCACTTATATCTAGAAAATCAGCTAACTGACGTATAGAAGGAAGGCGGCTATTTTCCGAAATATGACGAGAGATAATCTCTGATTTTATATACTCATAAAGCTGTTCATACATTGGAATTTTGCTTACTTTATCTAATCTCGGTACGAGTAACATTTGATTTTATTTCCTTTCTTATCTGTCCTTTAGTTTTATATGAATCTGTATATTTTAATAAATACACAATGTTGATAAACTTATTTTATATCTTTTGCAGGAGGAATGCACAATGAAGACAGAGACAAAGATGCCAGTCCATTTTTTAAAGGGGAACAAGGTTTATTTAAGACCGCTAGATATTGATGATTCAGAGATTTATTTTCAAATGGTATATAATACAGAAACACGACGACTTACAGGAACTCAAAAAAGTTATACTAGAGAACAGATTTCTAGTTATATAGAAAATAAAGCTGGGGATTCTTCATCAGTACTTCTGCTCATTGCTTTAAAAGAAACAAATGAAGTAATTGGTGACATTGCTTTACAGGATATCGATACAATCAATCGAAGTTCTCATATAAGAATCGCGATTGATGCTGAACAAAATCAAGGAAAAGGTTATGGAAGTGAAGCTATTACTTTGATGTTGGAATACGGATTTGGAATACTGAACTTACATCGTATTGAATTAGAGGTCTTTTCTTTCAACAACCGTGCAGAGCATGTTTATGAAAAATTAGGATTTAAAAAGGAAGGCATTCAACGAGATCGATTATATTACGATCATCAATACCATGATGCTATACTAATGAGTATGTTAGAAGATGAGTTTCGAGCTATGAAAAAACAAATGAAATGATATAAGTGGGAAGCCCTTTAAAGATTCTTAATATATTCCTATTACTTAAAACTTCCCAATATATTCATCATTAGGTACTGTCGCCAGTGATGGATCTTTGTATGAATCTGAAAAAACTAGTCTCTCTATTTAATTCAATGACTAAGTGGATAAAAGACACTAAAATCAATATTTCAGTTCTACCCATAATATATCACTCCTCTAATCTAGAAGATAATATATTATATGTTAGATTGATATATTCCGTATAGACGAGTTAAGTAGTACAAGCGCATATTTATAACAAATAATAATAGAGGTAGGTATTGGATCTGAAATTTAAGAAAAAATGTCTAACCCAAAGAAGCCATTTCTTTTTTTGTATGGCTTCTTTCTTAATACTAGATTTTTTTTGAAATAGCATAAGCAATTTTTCTATCATTAGGAGTCACTTTAATTGCATCCGTTACAAAACACTATTGATCCAATTCCATCAACACCTTTTCTAGTAAAATATCGATTAAATCATGTTCATTTAGTCTTTATATGGATCGAATTCATTCGCTCCTGCCATACAAACCCCAATAGGTTTTAAAGTGTGTAATACTTCAATCGTATCACTATGTGCATCTAAAACATCTTGTAATTTTCGATATACAAACGGGCTTTCATCTGTTCCTGCTCCTCTTAGCTCAACTCCATATTTTCGGATCGCTTTATACATCTCTTTCTCTGTGATTTGTCCACCAGAACGTTTACGAGTTTTCCAATTCATTTTTCCAGCAGCTTGTGTTCTGCTCATAATCCTACCTGCTCCATGGACTGTGCTATAATAAGCATCTTTGTTCTCCTGTGTATCTTTTCCTTTCACAATGACAGATATATCTGCCATGCTTCCACCGATGAAACCAAGCTGTCCTGGAGCAGAAGGCGTTGCACCCTTCCGCACAACGTTATACGTTTTTCCATGATGTTCTTCTACCCATGTATAGTTATGGTGATTATGCACTTCAAAATCTTGCTCTATGCCTAATATAGATAAAACTTGATCGACAACGTAATCACGACCTGCATATGCGTATTTCCCTGCTAACTTCATAGCTTCAAAGTACATTTGACCTATCTCGTCTTCCATATTCAACAACATCGGCGGTTGGTCCATCTTTTCTCCCGGTGCTTTACCAAAAAACTCTCTTCCTGCTGCAAGATTGATGAATCCGCTTGCTGTTTTGTGTCCAAACCCACGACTACCAAAATGGACTGCAACCCATAAACATCCAGTATCCGTTTCTTCAAACAAATCAACAAAGTGATTTCCGCTTCCGATGGTTCCCAATTGTTTCTGCGCTAATTTTTTTAACTTATCATGTTCTTGACTTCCAATTGCTTTATATACAGACCAGGCTGGATCATCAAATAATGCATGATCTACACGATTTTTATTCACTCTTCCTATTCCAAAGGAAATTTGTTGTGCGATTTCATCCATATAGTATTTTAAATTTGATTTTATATCTGAAGCTTGAACATTCGTTCTTACTGCTTTGTTTCCACAAGCAATATCATATCCTACCCCAGAAGGTGATATTTGTCCGTCATAAACTACCACTCCCCCTATTGGTTGACAATATCCCTTATGATGGTCAGCCATTAATAGGGTCTGAACCGCATTTCCTGTTTTTGAACAGGTAATCGCTTGATTCACAGCTCCTTCATCTGGATCTCCCCAAATGCGAACTCCTTTTATTTCTTGAAAAGACATGCTTTGATTCACTCCTCGTTTTTATTAACATTCTTATTTGATTGTATTTAATCTTTTAATAGCAATTCAGTGTTATTTTTCACTTTTTGAAGTGTATTACAAATAAAAAAGACTACTTGAATTCAGTAGCCTCATACTCATCTATTTTATTCATTTCTTCATTTTCTTTTAGAAACTTGAATGTTACTTTCAAACAGGATATTCAGTTGGTTGAAGGAATTTGTATTTGATTCCTTATTTACACAAGAAAATGGTTGTTCAAAATTACCCGCAAGTTGTAATCGATCATTTGTCAGTGTCAGCAAACTCTTTAGATTGGTCATCATATTCCTACACCTTCCTTTCTCCATAGTTTGAATTATGTTTTTAAAATTTAACATGGGATAAATATCCTGTCAATACGTTTTATACTCATCTTATATACTTTATACGCTATATTTAGCTAGTTCCCTCAACAATTGCTTTTCCTTTTCTAATGTGATGCCAGCCTTGTTTATTTGTTTGTCTCTTAATTGATTCCACTTGTGAAGGTCTTCAATTGTTTCTTCCAACGGACGAAATGTAAGTCCCTTCTCTATCGCTTTGTCAATATTAAAAGCATTTGATCCTTTCCATGGTTTTTCTTCTCCCTCTAATGGATGTTCACTAGGTATCCATAATGGCATATCAGACCAAGGCTTTACATTGTGCTCTAATAAAAATGACTCACTTCCCCATACAAATTCTGCATCACTGTTCGTCACTTCCCTGCAAGTTTCAAGCAGCTCCAACATCGTTAGATTTCTGTTTATACCCGTTGCATTAAATGTTCCCGTTTCTTTTTTTTCAATCATGTCTAGGTTCCAACTTGCCAGGTCTTTTGCATCGATAAGTTGAATTTTTTGATTAGGATCCCCTGGCGTTAAGACTTTTCCACCTTTGCCTATTCTGTCCACCCAATATGTGAATCGATCTGAATAATCATATTTACCCACAATTAATCCTGGTCTAATCGTTAATAGCTTACTTACAAGGTTGTTTTCCGCTTCTTTTTCAGACATATATTTTAACGCACCATAATATTCAGGAATGAACCTAGAACCTCCACGAGTGATTTGTTCAAGTTTTTTCTTTGATAGGGTATGAACTGCATAATTTTCATCTATACCTTCTAGTATCCAATCCTTATATACTGAGATGCTTGAAATATAAGTATAGTGTTCGGTTTGATCTGCTAAAGTTTTTGTGGAAAGATATACATCTCGGGGAACATAACCACAGGTATCAATGACTGCATCCCATTTTCTATTTTTCAAAATATCTAACTGTTCACTTCGATCCCCTATAAGCTGCTCTACATTTTCGAATCCATGCTGATGGTTTCCTCGATTAAATAAAGTAATCTCATGTCCTTTAGCTAAAGCTTCAGAGACTAAATACCTCCCCAAAAATCGTGTACCACCAATAATCAATATTTTCATCGATTCACCTCAATCCTATGGTTTTATTTAGTAAGAATATGATCTATCAGTCCAAGTTCCTTCGCTTCTTCAGGGAAAAAGAACCGATCGCGATCAGTTAGCTCATACATTTCCTCAACTGAAACCTTGGATCGTTCAGACATGATTTGATTCATTCTTTTCCTTGTTTCAAGGATATGTTTAGCATGGATATCTATATCAGAAGCTTGCCCCCGAGCACCGCCTAAAGGTTGATGAAGCATAATTTCACTGTTTGGAAGTGCATAACGCTTGCCTTTAGCTCCTCCAATTAATAAAAACGCTCCCATAGAAGCCGCCAATCCCATACACATTGTACTTACATCAGGTTTCACATGCTGCATAGCATCAAAAATAGCCATACCAGCTGTAACCGATCCACCTGGTGAATTAATGTATATTTGAATATCTTTTTCTGGGTTTTCAGCTGATAAAAATAACAATTGGGCTACGACTGAGTTTGCAAGCTGATCATGAATCTCACTACCAATCATAACGATTCGGTCCTTTAGAAGTCTTGAGTAAATGTCATACGACCTTTCTCCATTTTTACTTTGCTCAACAACATAAGGAATTGTACCCATTCATATCACCTCCTACGCAATCATCTTCATATTCAGATCATAACTACTTTCACCAAATCCAGAGGATACTTGTTTAATGATCACTTCATTATCTTCATTTCCAACTTGCCAACGTTTTGTCTGATTCGTGCTCCTCTTCTCCACTGGAAAAGGAATCACATTATCCTTTTGGTTTTCACTTTTCTTTTCCGCACAAATCTTTGTCATTTTTGCTCATCTCCTTTTTTAATATGAGGATATAACGCAATCATCGCTTTGAATACTTCACTTGCATCTTCTTCTATTGAATTGTATTTTGAGACTAATTCATTCATCATTTTTACATATTCATCAATAAATTGTTTTCTTTGCTGTTCGTTTGAAAGTCGAATTTTAAAATCCAGTGTAGCACTAGGAATATGGTTAGATTCATCTACAATATTCATTAAATCCATCGTATCCTGCTTCATTTGTTCAGACATTTCAAACAAATACTTCAATGAACCTTGATCCTTCATCTGCTGAATTAAGTCATTGTTTATTGTAGAATCATCAGATAACACAAATTGCTCAGCCACTGTTTCATACAACACTTCCACTAAATTGCGCACATTTCGGTGTCCTGACTTTTTAATCAGTCCAACCCTTTCTAATTTTTTCATGTGATAGTTCACTTTTTGAGGAGGTTCTCCTATTAGCTTTGCCACTTCACTTGACGATCGCCCTTCAGATAGGTGCTGTAAAATCTCCATTTTGAGTGGATGGTTTAACATCATGATCTGCTCAATATCTGTAATTAGCTTTTTCTTTGGTTTCGATTCTAAATTCATATTCATTTCCTTTCGTAAAAATTTTATTTTTACGTTAAATTCATTTTATTATGTTGATATTAAAAAGTCAAATTTATAATTTCTGCATAAAAAAAATCTGTTAAAGTTAACAGACATTTTCTATTCCATATTTTATTTTCATATACATGCTGTAAGATTCCCTCTTCTTCACGTTAAGTCTCCACTAATAACATTTTCAAACTATTTGATATCATTTCTAATTTTAGGCGATAAAATTTTATATCTATAATCAAAATGAAGATGAAAGAGATAGTGTACAATATAATGTAGGAGGCTTTATTTAAATAAGAAGGTCTGTAATATGGAATAAATATCCCATAATATCCGATGATTAAAGTAGAAATTAACCCTATATTTGTTAGCCAAAGCGTTCTCAGATCAATGATGTACCTTTCTAAATAAGCTACCTCCAGATCATTATCGTCCGTTATTTCAATGTGATGTGTGATTTTATGTAATGAACCTTCTTTCACCACTAAAATTGGACCTTCCTCTTCATACGAATAACCACCTGGGTAAATATCAAAAAACCACAATAGCACAAATAAGAATAACGATAGAGCAATGGAAAATATCATTCTAAATCGTTTTAACATCACTTTTTCTATCTCTAATGCCTCTTCAAGCACCTACAATCCCCCCTCCCACACCAATCATTTTCTACTCATTCAATGTGGTTTCCATTCCTCAGCAACTGCCATTTAATCATGTTATCTTCTATGCCTATCCTATTCATTTGCAATTTTTCTAAGACTTTTATAGATGCCAAATTATCATCTAGGCACTCTGCATTAATTTTCATGACTTCGTCAGTTGAAAATGCCCACTTAATGATTGCTTCTACAGCTTCCGTTGCAAAACCTTTACCTTGAGCGGACGGTATGATTCCATATCCTACTTCAACTGCATTTTCTGAATTGGATTTGCCTTTAAAACCTACATCTCCAATGATCATGTCGTTTTCTTTATTAATTACAAACCAAACACCCCACCCTTTATTGGAGGGGCTATTTTTAAGTTCTAGTAGATGAAGCTCAATATGAGGACCCATTTCATATTCCTCAACTGAAAGATTTGAAACGTAGTCTTCTGTACAAGCTATTAAATTTAATCTTTGTGTTTCTAGCTGCATTTTATTTCTCCTTTTTAAAAAAGATGCTCTATTCATTATTAGTTGGCAGCATCTTTTAGTAAATTTACATTTTTGGATTATTCTATTATATCAAAAAAGACTCGCTGTTTAGCGAGCCTCAAAGTGAAAAGTAAACTTATTAATCAAAACGACGTTTTCCATAAGTAATCACTGTGATGACAACAGCTGCAAGTGCCCATAAAGTAAGAACAATTAATTCTCCTACTATATCTCCGATTTGACCACTTTCACTCAATGTCACCCATGCAACTGCGAATTGTTCATTTGGTAAATAACCAATCGCATTTAAAATCAACTCATTTTCAAACATCGGTTTAAACATCGACATCATTCCGAAAAGCAATAAGAAAGGCATTCCAATAATTGATGTCTCCATGACCGTTCTTGAAAGCAATCCCAGCATGGTTCCTAACGCCAGGTAAAAAATTAAACTAAGAGCAATCAACAGTGCAGAAAACGGAATGGAAAGCATTTCAAGTCCACTTATTTTCACACTAACTAAGATCACAATTAACGTCACAACAGCTGTGAGTGCACTTTTACCAACTAATATCTCTAAAGTGCTAGCAGGAGATAACAATAACCCACGCAATG
The DNA here is from genome assembly GCF_030730905.1 of Chengkuizengella axinellae. GTDB lineage: Bacteria > Bacillota > Bacilli > Paenibacillales > KCTC-33759 > Chengkuizengella > Chengkuizengella axinellae. The sequence goes on from NZ_JAVAMP010000007.1 coordinate 177,665, forward strand.
TGTTCTTCTCTTTTTCTTCTGCAACAATGGCAGCTTGTATAAAAGCTCCTGTAATAATTAACGCAAGATTAATAGGGAATAAAGTCATGGTTGGATCATCATCACTGATTTTGCTTAATAACATGGAATAAAATATTGGCAGTGCGATTGTAAATAATACGTATGAATTTTTTAATAGATCCTTATAATCCTTCATAAAAATGGCGTTTACTCTTTTCAATGAAAATGTCATGCTAATTCCCTCCCAGTAATTTGTACAAAAATTTCTCCAAGTGTTGGTTCGTTTGAGTGAATAGAAACCACTTCTCCAGATCTCATATATTGATAGATCTCCTCTGCTCCCTTTTCGTCTTTATTCACCACAATGCTGCGATTGTCTTTAAGCAATAAGGTCACAGATTCATCCATATACTGTATTCGTAAATTTTGAGGAGTATCTAACTGTTTTATTTCCCCTTGATGTAAAAATGCAACTCGATCACATATCTGTTCCGCTTCCATCATGTTATGTGTCGTTAAAAAGATCGTAGTCCCTTGTTTATTCAGTTCTCTCAATCCGTCATGTATATGTTTCATGTTGACTGGATCTAAGGCGGAAGTTGGTTCATCTAAAAATAATAGCTCAGGTTTGTGCAGCATCGCTCGTGCTAAAGTAACTCTTTGTTTCATTCCTTTTGAAAGCTTTTTAACCTGTGTTTTTGTCTCATTCTGTAAATTTACTACTTCTAAAATCTCATTGATTTGCTTTCGCTCGACATTATAAAGTTCAGAATAAAGTGTTAGATTGTCAAGTACTGTAAGGCGATCATACAACCCACTATTATCTGTTAAAATACCAATCCGTTTCATAAAGGAAGCATCTTTTTGTTTTTTTAATGGTTGATTAAATACTTTAATTTCTCCTGTTGTTTGAAGCAATTGTGATGTTAACATTTTAATCGTTGTTGTTTTCCCTGATCCACTCGGACCTAAAAAACCAAAAGTTTCTCCTCTTTTCACATTAAATGAAACGTTTTTTAGAGCTATTTTATTACCAAATGTTTTGCTTAAATTTTTAACTTCTATAATATTTTCCATCGTTCCTAACTCCTTTTCGAATGTTTTTGGTTAAGCTTATGCCCAAGAATTTAAATTATTTAATATGAATTCTTGATCTGTTAAAAAATCCCTCTATAAACTTTTCATCTTTTTCAGTAAAATAAAAGTGAGTAAAATGGAGTAACGCTTGATTCGCTTTGTTGAGTTCAGTTTAGCCGAATAAAAGGAAGATCGCATTAAAATCAAGGTAAAAGGAGTATATTTTGGGCTGAATGGAGCACTTTTTTAGATGAATGGAATCTTAAAAACACCTAAAAAAATGAAATAATCCGATGAAAATTGCCACATTACTTTAGTAAGTCATTTTATATGGAAAAATTGACTAATGGTAATTTTTTTAAAATAAGGTTATTGAAAATTGTTGGTACCAATTATGTAGTTTCTATACTTTTTTCTAGAATGATTCCATTCATTTGTCCCAACAATGGTCGATTGCTCACTTTACCAAATTGAAGAATTTCCATATCTGAATTATCTACTCCCACTCACTTTAAAGAATAAGATACTTTTTTGGTCTTATTTCATTGAATTCATTAACAATAACGATTCGCAGCTCGCGCAGTTCCCAACGCGAGGTGTAGGATTACATGAAGATAGTTAACCACATGCCAATTGCTTTAATAAACGATCAAACATGCTCCCTTTTAAAATTGAAGAACCAATCAGGAATGTGGTTTTATCAAGGGCAGCTTGATATGACTTGGAAACTTTTCGTTATGAAGAACCCTTTGTTCTACTACAATCGGTTCAGCATCATCATAAGGATTTAACCCTGTATTCGTATTCGGAAAAGCAATAAATTTACTTGAGGAGGTAATTGAAAATCTCAATTTATGTCCTCTTTTAAAAGTATAAGCCATATTTTGCATGAAAATTTCAAATTTTTCAACTTTACCTGGTGTTAACTCCTCAGGCTGATCAAATCCGTTACGATATTTGGCTCTCATAATGTAATCTGATAGACGAATAGAATTCCCTTCCTCATCCACATCACTTAATGTAATTACCCAATCCGTATCTTTTCCAGTACTAGAAGCATAGATTTCCGCAGACAATTCACCTGCAACCACCATATCTTCTGTTAAAATTTCACTCGTATAAACAAGAATATCATTCCTTAATTCAATCTTATTTAAATTCTCAGGTTCCCTGTATCCACTAAACTCTACAGGTTGTTTTGGATCATAAATGTATCTGTCCTCCGACACTGATTCTTTCTTTGGCGTATCACTTAACGTACCATCCCCAAAACTTGAGTTTGCTCTTCCCGTGCTCCCTAAATAAAATGGAGTTACCTCTGCTTCTTCAGGAGTCCAGTTATCAGAAGTTTTCCACTCATTATCGCCAACAACATAATAGGTAGCTTTTGGCTCTTGGTCTATCCCGTTCTCTATCCCTTTTAAATATCTATCAAACCATCTAAGCACATTGACATCATAATGATATACAACAGCATCGTTGCTAAAATTCAGGCCACCATAATCCCTTGCACGATTCGGATTGTGCTCCCATGGACCTAACCATAGCTTTCGATTCGGCACATCGTGTTCGGACAACATTCTCCATGTCTCTGAAATACCTGGACTGTCTCCATCATACCAGCCTGAAATGACAAACATAGAAACGTTCACCTGATCTCCTCTCTCTGAATAAGTACAATTTCTCCAAAAGTCATCATACTCAGGATGCTCGCTCCAAATATCCCATGGCCCTGAATTTTTCCCTATGATTTTTTGTGGAATTTCCTTAATTGGTCTTGCTTCAACCACTTCATCTACACTTACCGTTTCACCTGCAAAAATACTAAAGTCGGTTCTAGTACCAACAGATTGAGCAAGTGTCCAGCTTAATAAAGGCCAAGAGCATACCGCTCCACCTCTTCTAACTGTATCCGTAAATGGCGATCCTACGTTTACTTCATCAACAACAGCTTTTAAATTCGGATGACCGCTTGTAGCAGCTGCTACAACAACATAACCTAAATATGATGCACCCCACATGCCCACATTTCCATCAGACCATTCCTGAGAAACAATCCAATCGATCGTATCACTGCCATCATCTCTTTCATAATAAAATGGAACTAGATCTCCTTCCGAATCAGCACGCCCTCTCACATCCTGATTTACTACTGCATATCCCTTATGAACCCAATGCATGAAAAATTCCTTTTTAATGTTACGATCATAACAAGTTCTAACAAGGATAGTAGGAAGCTTTTCTCTCTGATCTATTCCTTCAGGAAGATAAACATCTGTAGCTAATTTAACGCCATCTCTCATCGGAATTAAAAATGTACCAAGATCATTCACACCATATTTCGGTTTGGACAATAATGGATCATCGTATACTACAAGCGGCGTACATTTTTCATAACCTTCTTTTACAAGTATCTCCATCCCATTTCGATTAGGGCAAACAAAAGCAATAATTTCACCCTCCACCGTTACAATGTCTAATGCTGTATCATTTCGATATGCCCAAACTTGAGATACCACTTGTTCATTTTCTACGACAGCTGAATATTGGATATGTATTTGATAGATGTCTTCATTATTTAATTTAACTTCTTCACCTTCCCAACCTGCCTCTACATAATGATTTATATTTTCATATATTTTTTGAAAAGGAATGCTAGCTTTATAATCAGAAGGCATTACATTCTCCTGCATTTGTGTTCGTCTGCGTTTATCCACCTTAGCGTGCATGATATTCTCTTCTTTAAACTGTATCTTACCTTCATAAACACCTGCACAATAATAATGAAAAAGCGTTGAATTTAAATAGGTTTCCATGATTTTCATTACCTCCTAGCTACTTGATTTATAGTCCATTCATAAACCATGTACCATATTACTATGTTAATCGTAAAAGATACCACCAATCCTAGTTTAATGGTTGTGTTTCTTAGTTTAGGTAAAGTGTATCCATCTCAGATTTTTCGATGTTTTATGCTCACTTCCGTATTAAAGGTGTCTACCCACATACTTCTTCAAAGACGTTCAACCAATTACCACCTATAATTTTTTCAATGTCCTGATCTGAATACCCTCTACTCATTAATCCTCTAGTAAAATTAATAAAATAGCTGTATTTCTCCAATCCTTTCACAGTTTCAGTCGAAGGTCCGTTCCCTTTTGCAAAACCTAGCTTAGGTGCGATATGCTCCTTAAAATAAACTAAAGACCAAGTCACATCACTCATCGGCCAGTCTGTACCAATTCCAACATGATCCACACCAACAAGATTGACAACATAATCGATATGATCCAAAACATGATTCATTGAAGTGTCATTAGGATCGTCATGAATAAACCACGGCATGGCAAATACACCAATTACACCACCTGTTGCAGCGATCGCTTTTAATTCTTCATCACTTTTACAACGCATATGATTAAAAATATTGGATACCCCTGTATGAGAAGCAATAACAGGTTGCTTAGAATAAGTACATGCATCCAATGTAGTTTGTTTCCCACAGTGACTTGTATCAATTAAAACACCTAGCTGGTTTAGATGTTCTATAAAATGGATCCCAAAGTTTGTTAATCCAGCATTAGATTTCTCTGCACATCCTGCCCCGATCTGATTTTGATTGTTATATGTTAGTTGAAGCATTCTCAATCCAAAATCGTACAGCGCATCTACGAGTTCTAAGTTTTTTGCCAAGGCATCTGTTTCTTGTGCAGAGATCATTCCTGCTTTCAAATTTCTCTTTTTCGCATCTCTTATCTCCTCTGCATTTCTCGCCTTCACCAACCAATCATAAGCATCAAATTGGGCTTGTACATCAGCCATGCTCAAAATCATACTCTCTTGATCAGATAAATTTAACTGTCGATTACCTGCGGTAATCCCAGATGCGAACCATTCTTCTTTAAATTGCGGTATATTTCCATATTTTGCCAATTGAGAAATCAACTTGCTAGGCATTCTACCATAGGTCATTGGATCATCTGCAAAACCCTCACACTTTTCTTTAAGATCATCAGAGATTTGGTCTGGTATCGCTTTCGGTGAGAGAGGGCCTTGAAATAGCATATCAATCACAATACTATTTTCATGAAGCTCTATTGCTCGCCGCTCTTGCTGCTCGTTTAATCCAAAATCAAATAAACCTTCTGTTGAATTAATCATTTCAAATCTCCTTTCTACTCTGCGTTACCTTTTTATATAAAAATTCAGCAACTGCAACATCTTCAACCGCTAATCCCAATGATTCAAACACTGTGATGTCATTTCCGTCTATTCTTCCTTCAATCTTTTTTGTAATCAGCTGCCCAATTTCACCTATAATATGAGTTTTAGAAATAACACCTTCCTTTAATGGAATGAGATAATCCCCTGATTCATTCTCTGCAGATTCTATTCTGTCTACATAAAATCTTGAATGCTTGACTAGATCTGAATCTAATTCTCTATCACTTGCGCGGCATGCACCTACAGCGTTGATATGTGCTCCTTTTTTCACCCATTCTCCTTTGAGGACAGGTTTCGTAGCTCCAGTAACTGTACATATAATATCTGCATTTTCAACGGTTTCTTGGACCGAATCACATACTACAATCTCTATATTATATTTCTGACTCATCTCTTCTTTAAATTGAATCGCCTTCTGTTTTCGATTACTCCAAACATTCATTTGTTTTATAGGTCGAACTAACAACATCGCTTCTACGTGTGTTTTAGCTTGTTCTCCTGTACCTATCATACTGAGAAGTTCAGCATTTGTTTTTGCTAAATAATTGGTTGCAACCCCGCTAACCGCAGCCGTTCTTATGTTTGTGATTTCAGTACCGTCTACAACTGTTTTAACATTTCCATTTTCCGAGTCAAAAATGACAACAATCCCTTGGTGGGAAGGCAAACCCTTTTTATGATTTGCAGGAAAAATAGTAATTAATTTAGTACCAATCACTTCTTCACTTTTAACTACTCCAGGCATCAGTCCAAGCAAATTCGTTTGATCCACTGGTATAACACTTCTTAAAGGCTGTATTGCTTCACCCTTAGCTAAATCCAGTAATACTTTCTCCATAATTTCTATACAAGCACTCATCGTTAACATTTGTTTTACTTCTTCTTGATTAATAAACAACAATGAAACTCACTCCCGACTATGTATTCAGTTGGTTCATCCTTCTCTAGTTTACTACTAGTCTTTCAAAATTTGAAATTTCATGAATGTAATCATGTACAGAATATTGCCTTGTACAAATTCAAGTATATGATAAACTGAGGGGTCGAATATGACAAAAAAAGCTGCAAACAAAAGGTTGAACCTTCAGTCCGCAGCTTATCATTTATATATTAAATTAAGTGTTACGCTTTTACTTCACTTTTCCCAAGTACAGTTTGGATTTTTTCAATCGCCCAATCCAAGTCCTCTTTAGAAATGACTAATGGAGGTGCAAATCGAATCACATTTTCATGTGTTTCTTTACAAAGCAATCCCATTTCTTTTAACTCCTCACAATAAGATCTTGCAGGCTCATTTAGCTCTACCCCGATAAATAACCCTTTACCACGAACTTCTTTGATCATTGGATTATTAATTTCTTTCAATTTTTCTTGGAAGTAAGTACCTAACTCAAGCGAACGTTCCGCAAGTTTTTCATCTTCCAGCACTTCAAGGGCAGCAACAGATACCGCACATCCTAGTGGATTTCCACCAAAAGTAGATCCATGAGAACCAGGGTTAAACACTCCCAGTACATCTTTATTCGCAGCTACACAAGAAATCGGGAATACCCCTCCGCCAAGTGCTTTACCTAAGATGTACATGTCTGGCACAACATTATCCCAATCACAAGCAAACGTTTTTCCTGATCTTCCCAATCCAGCTTGAATTTCATCAGCTATGAAGAGTACATTGTTTTCTTTACATACATTTGCTGCTTCTTTCAAAAATCCTTCTGGAGGAATGACTATACCTGCTTCACCTTGAATCGGCTCCAATAAAAATGCAGCTGTGTTTGGTGTAATTGCTTGTTTTAATGCTTCAATATCACCGTATGGGATTAATTTAATACCAGGAAGCATGGGTCCAAATCCACGTTGATATTCTGCTTCTGAGGATAAAGATACGGCAGTCATCGTGCGGCCATGGAAATTTCCAACACATGCAATGATTTCTGCTTGGTTGTCAGACACTTTCTTCACGTCATAAGCCCATCGACGAGCTGCTTTAATCGCCGTTTCAACCGCTTCTGCACCTGTGTTCATTGGTAACACCATATCTTTTTGAGTTAGTTGTACAACCTTTTCATAAAAGGTACCTAATTGGTCATTATGGAATGCTCTTGAAGTTAATGTCACTTTATTCGCTTGGTCAATCAGCGCTTGAATAATCTTTGGATGGCGATGCCCTTGGTTAACAGCAGAATAAGCACTTAACATATCCATATATTTGTTACCTTCTGGATCTTCCACCCATACTCCCTCTGCATTAGAAATAACAATCGGAAGTGGATGATAATTGTGCGCTCCTAATTGATCCGTTTGTTCAATAATGTTTTTTGATGATGTCATATTGATCATCCGTCCTTTCTTCAAACTTCAATATCCCGATATTTAAAACACAACAAAGTTTATGTTAATTTTTCTCCAAATAAAGAACCCATTAATGCCACAGCAACCGTCGCTGTTTTGTTTCTTTCATCCAATATTGGATTCACTTCAACGAATTCAGCAGAAGTGATAATATTTGCTTCCGCAAGCATTTCCATTGCTAAGTGGCTTTCTCTGTAAGAAACGCCTCCAAGCACTGGTGTACCAACTCCTGGTGCATCATGTGGATTTAATGCATCTAAGTCTAAGCTTAAATGAACACCATCTGTATTTTTAGAAATGTAGGCAATTGCTTGTTCCATGACTTTACTCATTCCGAGGCGATCAATTTCATGCATGGAATACACTTTAATTCCTTGTTCACGAATTAAATCTTTCTCACCATCGTCTAGAGAACGCGCACCTATAATAACAATATTTTCTGGTTTGATTTTTGGTGTGTATTCCCCGATATTTGTTAACTTTTCATGACCTAAGCCAAGACCTACAGCAAGCGACATTCCATGAATGTTTCCTGTTGGTGAAGTTTCTGCTGTATTTAAATCTCCATGTGCATCAAACCAAATAACACCAAGATTGTTGTAATGTTTAGCAACACCTGCTATGGTTCCTATCCCAATACTATGATCTCCACCTAAAATAAGCGGAAAACGCTCTTCTGAAATTTCTTTTGAAATAGAAGAGGCTAATTTTTCATTTACCTCTTTCACTTCCTGTAAATTTCTTAAGTTTTGCTCATCTTCATTAACATCAGTCTGATCATCTGTTAGATGACTTATTTCAATATTCCCTAAATCCTTAATATCATACTTTAAATTTTGCAAGCGCTCTACAATCCCAGCATAACGTATTGCGCTAGGTCCCATATCTACCCCTCGGCGTGTTTGACCTAAATCCATAGGTACACCTATAATTGAGATTTGTTGATTCATCAGTCCGCCTCCCTCTAATTCATTTATCAAGGGTATTATATCCTTTTTTAGCACGATGACTCAACTCGACAAAATTTTGTATATTTATACTATCTAAAACCCTTTCATAACAAGGAAATCTATTCAAGGATAACCCGAAAAAATGAAATGCAGGACCCAAATTAAAGTAAGTTACATCTATTAAAATCCGATAATATCTTTCAAATCAGACAGTTTACCTTTAGACAGTGGAATTGAGCTTTTTTTGGAATTATCAAGAATCAAACTGTAACTATTTCGTGTCCAAGTGATCACTTCCCGAACTTTTTGCAAATTGACAATATAGGAACGATGACAGCGAAAAAAACCAAAGGGTTGTAAACGATCAAACAAATCATTCAAAGTATATGTACATGGGAATACTTCTCCTTTTACATGCAGATGAGATATACCCTCGCTGCTTTCAATAAAATCTATCTCTGTTGGATCAAAAAGAATAATTTTTTCATCTACCTTGGCTGGAATCTTTTCAAAACGCACCTGTATTTTGGTTGGTAATACTGCTTCCGACTCCTGAGATTCATCTTCTATTACGTCCTTTTCTGCAGTTTTTTCTTCAGTCATACTTATAGTATCTTTGAAAGCATTTGACTCTACCGATACATTATCGATCGATTGTTCTTCTAGCTGATCTTTCTCTTCTTTGTCAGCATTCTTTAATGAATCTTTGTCCTCTACGTCCAATACATCAACTTTTTTCAATCCTTGATCATTGAGATGGTATACGCGATTTGACATCATGATCGCACTTTCAAGATAACTTGTTGTAATCAGTACTGCCCTATCATTTGCAACAAAATCATTTATCACTTTTTGAATGATCATTTTGCTTTCAATATCTATATTTTGATCTGGTTCTTCCAAAATAATCAACTTTGGTTCATAAACTAATACACGGGCAAGGTGTAAACGTTTCTGTTCTGAAAAGGTCAATCTACTAATCTTAACTTTTGACTTATTAGATAACCCTACTTGTTCTAATATTGAATCAATATCCGTCTCCACCTGAAAGAGTTGTTTATAAAACTGTAGATACTGCTTAGGTGTAAGGCGCTCATATAAACTATCATTTAAAAAAACGATACCTACTTTTTGGATCAAGTTTTTAAGATTTTTATTTAATGGGGTTTCAAACAATAAAATTTCTCCACTTGAGACAGGCATCTCACCAATTAATAGTTGTATCAATTTTGAACCAACGTCACTATTACATTGGATTGCCACAATTTCTCTTGCTTGAATCTCTAAATCTATCACAGGAAATAAAACCGTATTTCCAATATTTTTTTCTAATTGTTTAATCGTTAATATGTTCATTTTTTTATCTCTCCAGTCTATAGAGGACATTCAAAAATCCAATATGGAAAAACTCCTCTCATATTATCCCATTTTTTAACTCTCATGACAAAAATAATGTTTGGACAACCCCAATTTTAGGGATTTATGATATAGTAACATAAAACAAAATCTCCAATCGCTGCCTCATGGAGGTAAGAATCTTCCATATAGTGTTGCTTTTGCTGAACCTTTGAATTTATAAAGAGAATCTAACTGTCAGTAGGCGTTTTTACATCCCCACTGATAGTTAAGTGACGAACCCAAGGAGTTCATTTATGTCAGACTTAACCATTTTACAATTATGCTTAACCGTTTTAGCTGCTATATTAATTGGATTTTCAAAAACAGGAATACCCAGTGCGGGCATTTTTTTTGTTGTTATTTTTGCCTCTACTTTTCCAGCCAAAGAATCTATCGGTATATTATTACCAATGTTAATTGCAGCTGATATCGTAGCTGTTACTTATTACAGAAGAACGGTAGTTTGGAAATATCTTTTCAAATTAATTCCATGGGTGCTTGGTGGAATGTTACTTGGTTTCTTAGTCCTTATCCCTATAGAAAATGAGGAGCTATCCCTATTACTTGGTATTATCATATTAACCCTTATCATACTTCATATTTCTAAAAACAAACTTGAAAGCTGGCTTCAATCTAAATTTACAGAGTCCTCTATTTTTTTAAATATTTTAGGTGTATTAGCTGGTTTTACAACAATGGTTGGAAACGCTGCAGGGGCCATTATGGCGATTTATCTGCTAACTAAGGGATTGAAGAAGAACGAATTTATTGGGACTGGGGCATGGTTTTTTATTTCGGTAAATTTAATAAAGGTTCCTTTTTTCGCTTATATCGGATTAATCACTCCTGCTACATTAGTATTTAATGCTTGGATGATACCGGCGATACTAATTGGAACTTGGTTAGGCATCAAACTTCTGCCACGTATACCGCAAAAGCATTTTCAAACGATTATTCTTTCATTGTCTGCAGTTGGGGGGATAAAGTTGATCTTTGATGGAGTTGTTTATCTCTCTTAAAATTCCCTCCATATCATTTTATGGAATCCTCTCTAGCATTTCATTGAAACAGTGCTATGAATATCTAAATTTTATATAAAAATACTTGAATGATAAACTGCACTTACAAAAAACCAAATAGTTCAATAAACATCAGTATGTGGTAAAATATATATAAATTAATAATTTCACATCAATAAGGAGTTGAGAAAAATAACAATTCTAAAATGGATACGTCAAAGGGAATTATTATTATATTTATTAATTAAATGCTCTGCTGCTGGTTTTACATTATTTTGTATTTATTTATTGCTTATGTTTATTTCAGCAGATTACTACAGTGCAGCTAAAACCATCAAGGAAATAAATTTAATATCTTTTTTATTTATTTACTGTATTATTTGTTCAATGCTTATTGATCTATTATTAAAGCACATTAATCACTTTTTGAATCCATCATTAGCAATAATATTAATGATGACTTTATATTTTACTAGTGGCTTTGTCTACTTGACTCTTTCAAGTAGCTATTGGAATTTCTCAGGAGGATTTACATTTAACACTATAGCAGGTATAATTTCTATCGTATTTTTATGCGGGACTGTCATATTTCACAGGGTGAAAACTCAAATCATTTTTGGGATCATTATCCCTATTCTCATATTTACGATCATTTCATTTACACTCTTAAATCAAAAAGATCAATGGGTCGAACACAGAACAGAAAATAGTTATACAGCAAGCTTCCAATATTTCAGAGGAGAGAAAAAAATTCCTATCTCTTTAAATCAAGGAGAAACACTCCATTTCTGGGTCAAGTGGAATCTTGATAAGAAAGGCGGATACGGATATCATGTTGAAGATGAAAAAGGGAACTACATAGCAATGGGAAATGAAGAAGAGTTTTCTAAAATAAAAACTTTAAATACCAGAACTTATTATATCGTGATTAATGTTGAAGGTGCTAAAGGAGGTTTTTCTGTTAATTGGCAACTTGAATAATCTGTCTAAATTGCATTCTCTATACTTTATCTTTCTAGTTGTAGATTCCCACTCACATTTTTAAAAAAAGTATTTTTTTGCTATCTTTTTTAGTTTTGGTTCATCAATACGTTTAAACATTTATTAGTGCAGTATTACAGTAGAAAAATATAACTCGATAGAATAATTTGTATTTAAATTGAAAATTATGTATTATTCTGTAGAATTTTGTTGTAATATATATTGAGAGCTCTCATTTTATTTATATTATTTATAAAATGTTCATTATTGTTTTTTATATTGTTACATATTTAACCAATATCGCAAATGAAAGGTGAATAATATGAAAAAAGGATTATTGATGGTATTAATAATAATAAGTGTAATTATTTCAATTCCACTAGCTGCTGCAAAAGACAAAACTGAAACAAAGATGAATTTAAATACCGAAACAAGTGAGGATGGGATTTATTTAACTTGGGATAATGTTGGTGATTATTATCAAATATATAAATTTGATGAGATGATTTGGGAAGGTACATCAACTCAATACAATGATAATAATGTAGAAAGTAATAAGAGATATAAATATTCAGTCCTTGCCTATGAAAATAATAATTTAATTGAAAGTGTTAAACTATCTGTAAAGAGCTTAGATTTTAAAACTGAAGACTATTTTATTGAAAAAGTCAATAAAGGAATAAAAGATATCTTGGCTGATGTAAACATTCAAAGCACCTCTGACCAAACCTCTGTCCATCTTAAATGGTCAAAATTTGCTTCTAATTTTAAAGAATATGAATTATATCGTGATGGGATTTTAATTACCACAACTAATAAAAATGAATTCATAGATCATAATGTCTCTCCAAATACTGAATATAGGTATAATGTAATAGCACATATTAAATTAAATAAAAATGAGATCGAAAAAATAAAGAAAGAAAAAGAAAAACAGAATATCAAATTAACAAAAGAACAAGAAAATAATTTATACGACTCATACGATCTTGGTTTATATGTTACTACTGCAAATCATAACCATGCTTTATCTTCTAAAAAGAAAGTGGGAATATCTGCTGAAGAAGAACCAGAATCCTATTTATTTCAATATACAACATTTATACCTGATATAAAATATGTTCCAATCCCATGGCAATTAGAAGTCACCACTTTGGGAGAAGGAGAGTACCTTAATGGAAACAATAGAGGATTTAATAGAAGCTCATCAAGTTTTAAAACAAGAACTTCATTAGAAATTGACTATTCATTATTTAGACCTAACCCTGAAGTAGAAGTTGGCGAAACAATAATGTATGATAAAGATTACAATATCATATACAGGAAAACTATAGATCCTAAATATTGGTATGTTGATGTTGATGTGAAAACGAATACTAGTACATCTAAATCTGTTCAGTTGGGACATGACATAGGTTTAGCTTATCTAGAGTGGATTACACCAGATATTTCCTATTTGTATGATGTATCAACTACTTCTACTGGTCAGTGGAGTGTTTATGGAAGACATGATAAAACTCCAGCACATGAATTTTATGTGTATCATGTAAATCGTTTTGGAAGTGGCTCTTGGAAAACTATTTTTCAACACGGATTTGATGGTGATTTTAGTCACTTAGATGATCTAGGTTTTCAACAATGGCATTTTGATATATCATCATAAAGTAGATTCTTGATGTTTAAAAAAAGTGAATCGAATATCAATAGCTATCCAAAAGTGACTTCAACTTATGGGATAGCTATTTTTCTACCACATGATTGGAACTTATACCGTACCTACTGCCTAACGTGATAAACAACAAAACTCCCGACATCATAATTAAACATTTGTCGGGAGTTCATCCTCATTGCTTTATTTCACTGAAACTTCCTTTGAAACTCTATCAATCTCTGCTAAATGTTTATCTGATAGTCTAAATGACAACGCCCCCACATTTTCCTCAGCATGGTGTTTTTTCGTAGCACCTGGAATCGCAACAATCGTATCTCCGTGGAAGTTAATTGTCCAATTCAGTACAATTTGACTTGCCGACACATGATATTCCTGTGCTAATTGATCTAATAAATCAATTAATGGTTGAGTTCTTTGTAATCCTGATGGTTTAAAGCCAGAAGATAGCTTACGTGGTCCAGTAATATTTTTGATTAATTCTGGCTTCTTATGAAATTTACCCGTTAGTAATCCTTGTTCTAGAGGTGAATAAGCGATAATCGTAATCCCAAGCTCCTTTGCTGCATCTAACACCCCATTTTTCTCAATCCGTCGATCTATCATACTGTATTTCATTTGATTGGATACAAGTGGAAATCCATGATTCTTCAGTGCACGATGTGCTTCTCTCATTTTCCTCTCATTAAAGTTACTAACTCCAACATGATTAATTTTGCCTTCTTTTAATAAAACAGCCATTTCATTCATTTCAGCAGTTGCATTGGAAAAAGAGAACGGTTGATGTACCATATATAAATCTATGGCTCTGCCTTTTAAGGCCTGAAGCCTCTGATCAATCGTTTGTGTAATCGATTTAGCTGTCCGAAGAACTGGCCACCATTTGGTTGCAATGAGCGCTTCTTTTGCTTCATCACCAAGCCCATTTAATACTTCTGCCAAAGCTTCTTCTGACTTCCCCTTACCGTAAGCTTCCGCTGTATCAAACCAATTAATCCCGCCTCTTAAGCTAATTTGTATAATTTCTTCAATCTCTTTCTTTTCTAATACAGGCCAAAAACCACCAACGAACCCATTTCCTTTACTAAACTGCCAAGTACCTAAACCAAGTGCTGAGATCTTTAAATCAGATGTACCTAAGTTTCGTAGTGGTGTATGTGAACTTACTGTCATTAATGATCACCTCTTTAAATAATTAGTATAAGTATACATCATTTCAGACTATAGTTGTACATGTTGACTAAAATATTCAGTTGGTATATCGAATGAAGTTGAACAATCCCCCCCCCTTTTTTTTGGAGTCTCTCAAAGATCCTTATGTAAAAAAAAAGCCCCACTTATGGGACTTCTTTGAATGAAACAAAATTGATTTAGCTTTCTAACCTAATAATTGCTCTATTTCATTTTTCATTTCTAAAGGATTTGTTTTAGGAGAGTAACGAGATATTCTCTTGCCTGATTTATCAATTAAAAATTTTGTGAAATTCCACTCAATATCTTCCGCACCTGACTCACTTGGTGCTTCTTGTTTTAAGTATGTAAATAAAGGATGAACATGTTCTCCATTCACGTCTACTTTTGTAAACATTTGAAAGGTTACGCCGTAGTTCAATTCACAAAATCTTTCAATGTCTGATTCTTCCCCAGGCTCCTGTTCTCCAAACTGATTACACGGGAAACCTAACACAACCAAACCCTGCTCACTATACGTTTCATGAAGCTCTTGAAGTTGTTTATATTGTGGTGTATAACCGCATTCACTAGCCGTATTTACGATTAAAATGACTTTTCCTTCGTAATTTTTAAGCGAAATTTCCTCACCTTTGATTGTTTTAGCTGTATATTCATAAACTGACATTTTATCACTCCTATCTCTTTATACAAACATCATATCGAAATATAGATTGAATCACAAATGCCTTCCTTATTCACCATTAATATATTTTTGACACCTTTTTTACCGTTTCCTCATCTTTCATTTTCCCCAACTTTGTTCCCTTAGAAGGTGTAAAACCCTCACCATTATATGTATGGCTGATCTTATCTTCTAATCGTTGTCCTAAACGAATAGATTCAATAAATTTAGGGGCATCCTGACTAGTCATCCCTTTATACCAAACACCCTCAGGATAAGTGATCACAACACATTTATCCTCACAACGCCCATTGCAAAGTGTTCTAGTAGTATGAATAGATTGATCTAAACCTTTGTTAGTTATTTCCTTACGAATGGACTGAGTCAATTCTTCCGCTCCTTCTTTTTTACAACTGCCTCCGTTGCATATGAATACATGCTGGTTTGTTGTTGTTAAATTCCATGTAGCCATGATTCATCTCCTTTTGAGGAATCGTTTTATTTGAGTTCTTTTCCATTTCACCCTTCTCCTCTATCATTTTGGTGTATAATTACCTATTGGAATAGTTATTTAGATTATTTTACCATGTTTTTAATACTCAACAGCACTATATTCTTAAAAAAGGTGGTTCTTACATATGGAAAAGAAATTACTAGCAAAAAAAATCTACGAGACTGCTCATTTAGAAGGCGAATTTAAATTAAGATCGGGGAAAGTCTCCAATGAATACTTTGATAAATACTTATTCGAGTCTGACCCTAATCTACTTTCAAAAATTGCGGAGCATTTATCGCAATTCATACCAAATGGTACAGAGGTGTTAGCAGGATTAGAAATGGGAGGCATCCCAATTGCTACCGCTCTATCATTAAAAACTGGTATTCCAGCTGTTTATGTAAGAAAACAAGCAAAAGAATACGGAACTTGCAAGCTTGCTGAAGGCATCAATATCGAAAATAAAAATGTATGCATAGTTGAAGATGTTGTTACAACTGGGGGGCAAATAAAAATTAGTGCTGAAGATTTAAAACAATACGGTGCTAAAATTGAAGATGTCTTATGTGTGATTGAAAGAGATGAGGCTGCCAAAGAGAACTTACTTGACGCGGGTCTTACCTTGCACTCCTTATTTACAATGGAAGATTTAAAAAAGAACCTCTAAATAGAAGAAATTTTTTCTGAGATGGAAATGGATTGGATTTCACCTTTCGTATGTGAAAAGATTATTGAGGTCCTGGTAGGTAAATATTTATAGTCTAAAGTAAGAGAATATTCTATACTAGTTGTAAAGGTGTTTCACATACAAAGATCTGCATTCATATCTCCTAACTAGCATAATATGTGTTATAGAGCCTAAACCACAGAAAGAAGGGGTCAGGTACATGTCAGTAAAAGAAGAATTTCTAAATTTATGTGAGAAAGTGAAAGCAAATCCAGAACATATTGAAGGAATGAACTGTGTCTATCAATTTGATGTAAGTGGAGAAGATGAAGGCATCTATGTCATTAAGCTATCTAATGGAAATATAACATATTCCGAAGGAGCTGCAGAAAATCCTTCTTGTACATTTCAACTTTCCTCAAAAAACTTAATTAAATTGATTCACGGAAATTTAAATGCAACCACTGCTTTTATGATGGGAAAACTTAAAGTAAAGGGAAATCTATCATTAGCTATGAAATTAGAAGCAGTACTTAAAAAATATCAATAAGAAATATAAAAAACTCCACTTGATCGAAAATATTGGGTGGAGTTCATATTTTCATAGTTAATTAGTGAACTGATTTATATTAAAAGATAAGACGATTTATACATTGACATATTATTAATGAAACGGGGAGTATAAGTGGATTTTCCAATACTAGAAACAACACGGTTAGATTTAGTAAAAATAGACAAGGAACATGTACAAGCTTATTATGAAATCATGTCCAAAAGCGAAGTTACTCAGTATTATGGAATGGATAGCTTAAAAAATATTGAAGAGGCAGCAAAAATAATTGAATTCTTTGAAAATTCCTTTGAATCTAAACGTGGAATACGGTGGGCAATGATTTTAAAAGAAACAAATCAATTTATAGGGACACTTGGTTTAAACAGCTTAAATATGGGGACTAAAAAATCTGAAATTGGTTATGAGATCCATCCTTCATACTGGGGAAAAGGAATTACAGCTGAAGCCCTTACTGAAGTTTTGACTTATTCATTCCAAGAGTTTGACCTATTTAGAATAGGAGCAGTAACATTTCCTGACAACATCGCATCAAATCGATTATTGGAAAAATTGGGTTTTACTAATGAAGGCAAATTAAGAGGATACCTATATCAAAATGAACAGCCGCATGATGCTTTTATTTATTCTATTCTAAAAACTGAATGGGAAGAAAAACAACGAGAAATTTAATCCAATATTCGAGTAAGTTTTCTTCTATTATAAAGAGGTTGATAAAATGCTTATACTTATATATCAACCTCTTTATGTCTTAGTTTATTTTCTAGTCATTAATACTGAATCGCTGAATCCCAAGCTGCTTTGAACTCAGTAATACTCGAATATCTCAATTCTCTTTCTGACTTTATTGCTGTTAATGAAACCTCATATAATTCTTTTCCAGCTTCCCATTTGGTAAATGAACGATCAAGTTCACCACCTACTAATGCAAAAGCCATCGCTCCCATGTTATACACATTAGTTCTCTCATCAATTTGTGCTCCTTTAATAAATTCCTCAGGAGACATAAAACGTGAAGATCCCCAAAGCCTTCCCATGTCATTGATAAAAGGCTTCTTTTGATAAACGTCAATATCACATACTTTGATTTCATTGTTCTTAAAATCGTACAAGAGACTACCGTCATAAAAATCAACTGCTACATAACCCATATTCTCTACATATAAATGAAAAGAAAATATACGATCCAATGATTGCAGCCTTTGTTTCACAGATAATTGTTTATATCGATAATAGGGTGATGCTGGATCATTGTACTTGGCTGGAGGTGGAAAAGACCAATGTGGATGAAGTGTTTCACCAGCAAACCATTCAAAAACAACAGCATATCCAAATCCAGATTCAACTTCAAAATGATCTATCATTTTAATTAGTGATGGATAACTTAATTTGTCATAAAGATGAACAGCATCTTTTAATCTATGAATGGCATCATGAGTTTGTCCCGAATAATACAACGTTCTGGCTCCTGCGTATTTTATAAATAATTTCTCACCGCTGCTACTTTCAACACCGAAACAAATATTTCCCGAATCCTGTTGATCAAACACACTGAATACTCGTC
Source organism: Chengkuizengella axinellae (assembly GCF_030730905.1). GTDB lineage: Bacteria > Bacillota > Bacilli > Paenibacillales > KCTC-33759 > Chengkuizengella > Chengkuizengella axinellae. The sequence goes on from NZ_JAVAMP010000007.1 coordinate 196,488, forward strand.
CTAATTTTTGCAACCAGTCAAAATTATGTGCTTCTTGTAACTGAAATTCTACATCATCTAGTTTTACCCTGTAATGATTTTGCTCCATTCATTTCCTCCTTTATTACTACCTTTCATTCATTTTCATCTTCATGGACAATGGTATGAGCAGATTGATATAAAATCATTTCCTGTACGAATATTTAGACCAATTTCAGACGATGATGGAGGGGATACATCAAAGATAATCCATAGTCTAAATAATCCATTAATAAATGTCCTATAAGTAAAGAAAAGAACATTGTAATCCATAACAAACTAAATTTTATTTGAGATAAAAAAAAGCACCCTGTAAAATGATCTAATTAGTATGACAATCCAATAAATTCATATAACAAAGCAGAGAATAACATATTCATTCCTATAAAATATGAAATACTAACCAACAATCCCCACTCTTTATTTCTTGCTAAATTGAATAAGATAAATGTAAAAATAAATAGGACTATAGTTGCCACTATACCACTGCCCGTAAAGCTCAAACCTAGAGGGTTCATATAATTATTCAAAACAAGATGATTTAAAGTGATCTGTCCAACTAAATACACTAGTATAGTAGAGACTCCCAACCACTTCACTTCTCGATCAATAAAAGTTTTATTTACAATATATACCAAAATTAAATATACCAAAGGTGGACCAATCCATATTCCCATAATGAGAATGATTAAAGCACTAATAACCAATCCTATTGTTGTAGTGGATGCTGCAAAAGTCCAATCTTCCTTTGTCATTTTCAAACTATTGTCAACAGCCTTTTCATTCATTGATGCTCCATATAACATATACTCCCCCCCTGTAAACCCAAGCCATATGAGGGATTCAGAATTCAACCATTGTATTTTTTTAGACAAGTTTCTAGATGTACTTCTTCTTTCGGCCAACCATTGACCATCTTCATTATGCGCCTCATAAACGTTGACGGTCTCGCGTTGTTTTCCAAATTTGCCTTTAGCTGAAAAAATAATGGAAGGAACGCCCTCTTTATAGGTAATTACTAGGTCTTGGGCATTACGAATCTTTCTATCAGATTCCTTTTCAACAATAGTTAAATGGGTTGTATTGGTTTCTGTTGTAATATTATCTAGATTTATTACTGTACGATAAGCGTAGTAGGATCTCATACCTGCTTCAATAGCGTTAGTCCCTATTAGAATATCAATCTCTCTATTATGTAGTGCAAATGAAGTACTAGTAATTTTATGACGATCACTAATTTTAATAAGTCCTCCATTCTTCACTTCAAAGTTATTGTTTTTATTTTCTAAAAAAGTGACACCAAAATGAATGGCATCTTCTCTAGTAAGGACTAACAAAGAATTTGTTTTTTCATCAATAAGTACGTCGGTTACAGGAAATGCTGTTTCTAATAGCTGTTTTTGCTCTAATGTAGTAGAGTTTAACTCAAATAATTGATGCTCTTGCCAAAATACTACTTGATCTTTACTAGCAACTAATCCCTCAGCATTAAGCTCTAAATCGGTAGTTGAGTCACCGTCATATTTTTGAATTGTATTATTTTTGATGAAGATAAGTTCATTTCCAGAAGCCCACATATTTGAGCTTGATGGAACAATAACAGGAAGCTTAACATCTGACTGTACCTCAAGACTTTCATCTACGACTAGATGAGACACGTCTTTGTTTGTAGATGAATAAATATGATATAAATCTCCATCTTCAAATATAAACGGTTTATTTATATAGTTCTCTTGTACAGGCAGTGTCAACGAACGGCTCCATCCCTCGCTAGGGGCAAGTCTTTCTTCTTGAAGATCTAAATATAATAATAATCCAATCATGAATAGTGAAAAAATAAATGGCAGAAAAAAAGCTTTTCGTTTCCTCATATATTGTCACGTCCTCTTATTATGCTTCGACTTTCTTAAAAAATTGTTCCTCTTTTCTCCCTAGTGTTGGTACGTAACTAGCAGGAAAAAGTTTCAATAATTTTGAAAAAGTTGAACTTATTAAATCTAAAACATTGGATTTAAGTTCTTTGCAAAGTGTCATTCCAATAGAGTTGACTATGTAACAAGTGAAAATTCATCAATGGGAATATAATTTGGTATACGCCGAGGATCTACTTGATAGAGGGTAATTTTATTACAAATCCATTGCATTTGATTTAATGACGGCATTTGATTTGTTTGAAACGGGACATTACCCGTCCATCTTTTGGCTAATGTAATATGTGGTCTATACTGTCTCTCATCAACATGGAAACCTACTTTTTTGCATGCCTCCTTCACTTTTTCTTGCAAATCAAATAGTTCTTTGTCAGTTAATACATTGACCCAAAGAACACGGGGTGCGTCTGTTAGTCCAAATGTATGAATATCTAATAATTGTAGAGAAAAAGGCTCATGTCTGCTTGTTATTTGCTGAATGTGAAAAACGAGGCTTTCCAGTTGAAGCACACTTGAAGGTCCTAAAAAACTTAAAGTAATATGATAGTCTTCTTGTAAGACCCACTTCTTAAAGTGCATTTCTTTTTTTAAAGACATTGAATAAGCATATAATAAAGATTTAATTTCTTCAGGTAATGGTATGGCTAGAAAATAATGAGGCATTTTTTCTTTCATAGTCAAGCTCCTTCCTGATAAATATTAATATCTTTATATTACCCTGAAAAAAAGAAAAGACTCCATCCAATAAATCTAGACCGAGTCCCATACAATATTTGTACTTTAAACAATTCTGATGAATTCAATTAAGGTAAATACTTCTCCATGCGAATATCATTCCACATCTTACCTTGCCAATAAGTGAAATTATGAACACGACCAATTTCCTTGTAATCCAGTTTCTGATACAACTTAAGTGCCTGTTCGTTAAATTCAAATACTCCTAATTCAATACGTTTAAGACCATCCTTCTTAATTTGGTCCTCTAAATATTTTATCGCCACATATCCAATTCCTTTACCACGGCCTTCAGGCTCACCAATCGTAATCCCTATCCAGGCAGTACCTGACTCTTTTTTGTATAGATGGGTCGGATCAACCATGTAGTTCATTTCACCGATTAACTTGTCATCCAGATAGATCAGATAGATCTGTTCATGTTCTATGCGTTGAACTAAATTTTCTTTAGTAATAATTTGCTGACGTTCCAATTCTGACTTATTTTGGTTAGGTCGAGTCAACGGGATTAAAGTAGGATCGTTTCCCCACCGATTAAACACCTCTGCTAGGCTTTTATTAGGTTCAGTTATTTTGATGAAATGAGTATTCACGTTGCACATCACTCCTATAATTAAGTAAAAATCTAACTTTCTATTAAATTTGCTCCACACTACACCCTATTGATATAATACCACGCCAATTTCACTACCTCTAACTATTCTCCTTTTCTTATCTGAAAGGCTTAGTTTTACGTATAGCAAAAAGAACACCTCTTAAGATAATCTTATTTCAAGAGGTGTTCTTATTCAATTATTAAATGAAACTTTTTTTATGATCGATCTTTCTTTTAAAACTACAATCTATCTCATGTTAACAATCTATTTCTGATGTTTATTGTATTTTCTTCTTAACACCTCATCCACAATCCAAAAAAGAATGGAATAAAACCCAAATAAGAAGTATAAAGTCTTGTACAAAACTAAATAATCAAAACCGTGTCCAAATCCAATAATAATCGTAATTAAACCCCAAGCAAATAATAAATGAATAAACACCCTTGATAAAAGCTGTTTCAGACCGTTGAACCTTCTTGTTACATAATCAGATAAGATTGAGACAGGAATACCGCAATAGAAAAGTATTACTGTGGTATAAATACTAATTAAATAAAATGCCAATAGAAAATCGTCTCTAAAAGTTAATAGAGTATACATTGCTATAAACACAACAGACAGTAGAGATGTGATGATGAAGGTCCAAAGTTTTCTTATTAACATATTCTCACCTCATTTTCATCATCCAGTTCAAACTGTTTCGTTGTTTAGATCCTATGAAAATAAAAAAAGTTTCATTCCATAGCTGAAAAGAATTCATGCTGTCTTTTTACAAAAGATTGATCCAAATGCTCTTAATTTAAGATAATGTTTGTTCTAATTTTTTTGGTTTTTTCAAAGTGGTTGTAAATATGCTACCAATCATAAATATGAGTATGGATATACTTAAAAATAGGTAAGGAAAACGTATATTACCATTTCCAAATCTTTCACCAATAAAGTCAAGAAATATTGGTGAGAAAAACTGGCCCAAGAACATCATACTTGATACAATAGCCATTGCCGATACAGTACTCCTCTTATCTACTGTGTTGGATATTTTCAAATAAAGTTCCGGAATGAATAATCCCACTCCTGTACCTGTGATGAACACTCCAGCACTTAACATGATCATACTGGTACCTGTTCCTATCATTAAAAAACCAACTGCCATTAATAAAAGCAAGACAGGTAAAAACATTTTGTTTAACTGTTTTTTTATTTTTTGATATAGAAAACCGGCTACAAATCCTGATACTGATATAAAAGCGATGACTACACTCGACACCCTAGAATCCCCCAGATTCAATTGACTAATATAAATGGACATATTTGCAGGTATGGAGTAAAAAGCTAGAATTAATAAAAACATTGAAATCCCAACAGTGAAAACAGATTTTGGTAATGGATTCTTTTTACTTTTCATTGTTTCTGTTCCTTTTTTCGTTTTCTTCCTTTCGTTTGGTAAAAAGATCCAAACTAATAGTAAAACAAAAAAACCAAGAAAATAAACTCCAAAAGAGTATCTCCAACTTATTGTTGCTAACCATCCAGATAATAATAAAGAAATAATTCCTCCTAAATTATTGGACGAGCTAACCATTCCCATCATGGTTGCTTTTTTTTCACCTTCAAAAAAATCAGAAACTAAACTTGTAGCAAAAGGCATGAAAAACCCTACACCTATTCCCAAAATAGATCGAAAAATCAGTAAAACATAAATATTATTTACAAAAGCTCCTCCTAAACCACCTATCAAATATAAAATTAATCCTATTATTATTAATGGTTTATAATTATATTTTCGATTTAACTTGCTCACGATAAATGTAGAGGGAATAATGAATAATGATGAAATTGTAACTATTAATTTTATAAGAGTGGTACTCGATTCATTAAAATACTGTTCTAAATTACTTAATGAAGGAGCAATAGCAGCCCCCGCCATAACAGTTAATAAAGATAATGAGAGTATAGTAATAGAGATTTTTCTCATTGAACATTGATCCTTTCTTATCTATAGTTGAATTAATCATAATTGACACTAATTTATATGCTATAGCATATAAATACTTGAAAAAAACCAAAATATAAACAACCTTTGTTATATTTTATTTTCTACATTTTTATAAAGCTTATTCAGTAAATTCCTTAATGCGTTTATTTCGTGATTAGATATATCCGTGGTAATTTGTTCATGTGCTTTCTTTACAATAGGAACTACTTGAACCTTTAATTCCATTCCTGTATTAGTCAAATAAATATAATGAGATCTTTTGTCATATTCATTACTCTTTTTCATTACTAGACCTTTATTTTTCATAGAATTAATCATTCGAACCATTGTTGTTTGATCCTTATCTAATTTAGCAGAAAGCTGCTTTTGAGTAACTCCATGGTCTACATCAAGAGAATCTAATACTACCCATTGTTCCGGTGTTAAATTAAATGGTTTTAATTTTTCCATTAAAAAATTTGTAAGTCTTACATCCGTTCTATGAAGAAGAAAACCTACTGATTTTTCTAAGTTATACATGAACATCATTCCTATATCTTTATATATGCTATAGCATATATAATATCAAATAATAAAATGAGTGTCAATAAAAAACACCTCTCTAGATTGAAAAATCCAAAAAGATGTTTCGTGTATCTTTATTTTACAATTACATCATTCACAATCTTATTCTTTTATAAAAAAAAGAAAAGTGATTTTCTCAGCTTCCAAACGTGAACAACCCTTCTACTTTAGCATACACTTTTCCCCACTTTCATCAAACGCGTGTTTAAAATCAAACGCAAAAGGAGTGGGTCCATGTTGAATATAATAGTTGTATCTCTTGAAGGCCTCCTCCCATGAGACATCCTTCACCTTTTCTGTCCACCACACTACATATGAAAGGTGTTTCTCTTGATAAGATTCCATCCATTTGCTCCTATTTTGCAACGCTTGACTGTGCTTACCTGAATAGGTAAAACGATATAAGGAATGAAGGCTGTTCCATACCGTTAATGTCAGAACAGGGTAACCTTTCCCTTTAGCTTCTTCAGGAAAAGATACTCCTTCTGATGAGAACTCTTCTAAAAGATGTCCTGATAAAGATGCCTGACGCATTACTTTAAATCCCATTTCATAAAACTCACGAGATGCAGGATGGTCATAGGGGTGATTTAGCCTACCAACAGTATAAATTGAAACTAATGCCATAAAAACCCTCCATTTGAATATATTCTTAGGTATATTCAAGTAAGATTGGAATATAACTTCTAGTTACCACGTCCAGATTACTGAATAAAAAGTCAATTTCCTTTTATTGTATCCTTGCAGTAGATCCAGGCTTTAAGATATTCATTTCAATCATTTCGATGATGTTTAATACAGGCTGCTAAACTTAGATAAAATCCTATTCTATAGCATGTCAAAAAAAATTTACAAAAACTTAATCTTATTTCTGTGAAAAACTTCATTATTCACTTGAATCGGTTTTCGACAAATCACTTTTTCTCCATTTATCTTCTTTACTTTTACATCTTTTATAACCCAATCTGTAAGTTCAACATTTTCTACAATCAATGTAAACAAATGATTGGGTGAATTATGTGCTCCTTCAAATGTTATGAATTGATAAGTCATTTCGTAAGAATAACCTAAATTAGGTTTTCTTTTTACTTCAACGAATTTACAAAACGTAGATTGTTTTATATTTCCAAAATAATCTATCTTAGCTTTGTTTTCTAAAGGGATTAACATTGTGTAAATGACATCTTCAAGTACCATTTCATAATATGTTTTATGATTATTTGCTTGTACTGGTATTATTAAAATTAAACTAAGGATACTCATAAGTAGAATGATTTTTTTCAATCCACCCCCTCCTTTTAAGGGGAATTATTCCAGAGTGAAAGAAAAATTATTCATGTCGAGAACGTTATTTAATAAGAAAAAAAACAAACATGATTCGTTTCGAATAAAAAAAACTATGTTAATCAATAATATAAATTATATTTAGACAAAATTATAGAAAATGGAATATATATGTTGATCAATTATATCAAACCAACTTTAAACGGATTAATTATTACAAATAATACAGACTTAATCCATTACTACATATACAACGAAATGCATATGAACCTAAAACTATTACTACTCTTTAGCCTATTAAATTATTATTCTTAAATATTTCTTAATAATATTCAAAATAAGTAGAGTCATTTTAGACATAAAAAAATCACCTCTCGAGAAAATCTTATCTCTCTTCTCATGTTGGTTTAAAATAAAGTTTGATCAAAAATCTCATACATACCCACATTCTATGGCAAATAAAAGAATCCATTTTGAAAGAAAGATTGATCAAAATGGATTCTAAATTTGAGATCGACTATTTAATTTTTATAAAAAAGTTTGTTCATTCTATTGTCTATCTTCTTCTACAAA
>NZ_JAVAMP010000070.1 GCF_030730905.1 Chengkuizengella axinellae
TGACCTGGTCAAGCAAAATTGTAACACTATGTAGAATTTATTAAGCATACCTTGCTTGCATTGGGGTCATCCCACCTAAGGCACTATGTGGGCGTATATGATGGTAATAACCGTAAATATAATCATGGATCAATGTTTGTAACTGCTCATCATTTTCAAAATAATAATGGTGCAAATGTTCATTTTTGAGTTTGCCAAAGAAAGACTCCATCGCAGCATTATCATACGGACATCCAGCTCTACTCATACTTTGTGTAACTCTATTCTTCTTACAAAAATCAATAAAAGCTTTTGC
>NZ_JAVAMP010000071.1 GCF_030730905.1 Chengkuizengella axinellae
CTTAGGTCCGCGTAATCTACATCCTTAAGGTCAAATGGAGGCCATACCTTGGAGCAGGAAGTGCTTGCATGAACCATAATAATGCGGCTGTGTTTAGCGGTATGCCTAGTGAATCTTGTTGCAAATGTAAACGTTCACAAAATCTTTATTGGGCAGTAGCATTCCAATGTTTAAAAATTAATTTTAAGTAAATACGTTCATAAGAAAGGGATAGTATATTATGAGTCAAACTTCATTTCCAAAGACAGACCTACAAAGTTATGATCAAA
>NZ_JAVAMP010000072.1 GCF_030730905.1 Chengkuizengella axinellae
ATCGGAATTGGAATCTTTTGATAACATCTTGTTATTTTCGCATTCTTTACGGTATTGCTTTATCCAAGTATTCAGACTCCCGTGTCCCAGTTGATATTCTTTGGCTAGACTATTGATCGTTCGTCCTTCTTCCAAATGCATACGTACTAGTTTCTCTTTAAATGATTTTTCATATTTTTTTCTTGCCATTGTCAACACCACTTTCTTATGAATAGTATAAGATATTTTGTATTCTATGTGGTGTTACAATTTCACTATATCATGTCA
>NZ_JAVAMP010000073.1 GCF_030730905.1 Chengkuizengella axinellae
CATCTTTAACTTCTGGTGTTGCAAAACCAAAGATCGTAATTACATGAGATAATTGGAACGTATCGATTGAGTTTCCTTCTGCATCTTCAATACCAGATACTAGTAGGTCAACATCTACGATGTTATTGTCTCCATCAACATTATCGAACTCTTCATCTTCTTCATCGTATTCTGCAAGATCATTTAATAATTCTACATCATCTTCAGATAATTCAATACGAACGGATTTACCGTTTCCGTAGAATTCAGCTTCACCTGAAAGTGA
>NZ_JAVAMP010000074.1 GCF_030730905.1 Chengkuizengella axinellae
CGCATCTACAACTGTTGCAGTTGGAGCTTCTTCAGAATCTTCATAAGTAAATGTTTCTTGGTAGCTGATGTTTGCATAACCTGCAAAATCTTCCGCACCATTTACTGTAATTGTGTAATCTTCACCATCATCTAATTTAGAGTATAATGTTATATCTACACTACTTCCATCTACATCAACTTTTTTGATGGACAATCTTTTTGAACCTTCTTTAACAGTAATATCATCTTCTACTGCTGTTTCCATTGGCTCGTTGAAACTG
>NZ_JAVAMP010000075.1 GCF_030730905.1 Chengkuizengella axinellae
TGCATCTACAACAGTTGCAGTTGGAGCTTCTTCAGAATCTTCATAAGTAAATGTTTCTTGGAAACTGATGTTTGCATATCCTGCAAAATCTTCCGCACCATTCACAGTGATTGTGTAATCTTCACCATCATCTAATTTAGAGTACAACAGTACATCTACACTACTTCCATCTACATCTACAGATTTGATGGATAATCTTTTTGAACCTTCTTTAACAGTAATATCATCTTCTACTGCTGTTTCCATTGGCTCGTTGAAACTA
>NZ_JAVAMP010000076.1 GCF_030730905.1 Chengkuizengella axinellae
TTTTGGGTATATATTATGGTGGGCCCTAGTGGACTCGAACCACCGACCTCACCCTTATCAGGGGTGCGCTCTAACCAGCTGAGCTAAGGGCCCTTACCGCTTGGCAACGTCCTACTCTCCCAGGACCTTGCGGTCCAAGTACCATCGGCGCTGGAGGGCTTAACGGTCGTGTTCGGTATGGGAACGCGTGGTACCCCTCCGCCATCATCACCAAACGATGAAAGTGGC
>NZ_JAVAMP010000077.1 GCF_030730905.1 Chengkuizengella axinellae
GAAGATGTTAACACAGAAGCTATTTACGCGTACGATGTTACTGGTGAGGATGGATATATCGATGCAATCGCTATCCAATTAACAGAAGAAATTGATGAAACATCAGTTTCTAAGTTTGATATTACTGTTAATGGTTATGATGTATTAAATGCATTCTCTGTATCAGGAACAGAATTGGATGTAGCACTTGACGAAGAAAAATTGGATGATGCTGCTGAAGA
>NZ_JAVAMP010000008.1 GCF_030730905.1 Chengkuizengella axinellae
ATCATTTGAGATATTCTTATTAAGACAAAAAAATCCACAGGCTCTCTTGAATAACCTGTGGATTTGCTTACTTTTCTTTTGAAAAAGATAGATCTCATGTTTGTTTGCCATTCAATCATTAATAAAACAGTTTCCGTTTGAGTGAGACGCAGCAAATTTAATTCCCAAGGTTATATTCTCAAAATTAGACATCGCTTCATCTCACTCCCTTCAAATTTAATAAGAAAATCTTACCATTAAATTATAGTGAAATCAATAGCAAAGTAGCAATCTTATTAAATCTGTCTGTTAGTTCCATTTGAAAGCATTCCTTTAACATTATAATTCTCTAAATTAAAAGATACATTTATGTTAAATTGTAGTGAAACACGATGATTCATGAAAGTAAATGTTTTTGTAACGACATATGGTGTTTCAATATAGTATATTGTTAGCTCTAACGTGTTTATGTCTTTCCAACTTATGTATGTAACAACTTTTTGATGATGTTCAGATAAATCTTTTATAAATGTATGATAAGTAGTTACAGGTTTTGTAAGATCAAACAATAACTTGCTTGTTACATTATTCTGATACATCTCTTCAAATATCAGCTGATCCCCACTAAGAGAAAAACTAATATCTTGAAGATTTTGATTATTTCTATCAAAAATATAGTGGCTACCACCTAATCTTACAATATTCTCAGGATTTGGTTTTGATAAAGGGAGTTTATAAGTCATAGAATTAAGTTGTTGCTGCAACTTATTATAATCTTCTGCCTGATTTAATAACTTATGGTTATGTTCCTCTTTTATCTGATTTATGATATTTTCATAAATCAGATCTAATAATATTGGAAACTGCTGCTTCATATTTTTCATGCTACATGTTGCTGCTATCACTACGTTTTTATGAGGAGCTACGAAACATAGTTGACCGAATGCACCATTCCCCATATAACATCCATCACGACATAAAAAAAATTGATATCCATATCCTTGAGCAAAGTCAGTTCTTTCTTCATCTATTCGATTATCACTTTTCTCACTCGTCGCTAGTCGAATATACTCTTCAGAAACAATTCGTTTACCGCCATACTCACCTTTATTCAATAACATTTGACCAAACTTAGCTATTCCTTCAGTAGTTAGACTCAATCCCATACCACCTGCTGTAATACCTGTAGGTGAAGTTTCCCAAGATACTCTATCTAACCCTAGTGGTTCAAATAATTTAGGCAATAAAAAATCGACTAAGCTTTGACCTGTTGCTTTTTCAACAATAGCAGATAACATATGTGTTGCATGTGTATTGTATATGTAAAAACTTCCTGGTTCATATTTTACATCCAAAGACAAAAATGTCTTTACCCAGTCTTTTTCTTTAACAATAGTATTATATATATTTTCATGATGGCCTGTATTCATAGACAGTAAATGATGTATGGTCATCTTTTCTAAATTAGATGATATTTTGTCCGGTAACATATCCGGAAAAAATGTAATCACTTTATCTTGCAAATCAAAATAACCATGATCACATGCTATCCCAACAGCGATGGATGTAAAACTTTTACTTAAAGAAAATAGTAATTGTTGACTATCAGAACGATAAGGTTTACACCAGAATTGAGAAGTGACGGTGCCATTTTGCAGCAACATAAAACTGTTGATATTTAAGTTCAATTGCTCTATTTTTGTAAAAAAATCCATTAAAGACTTTGAGGAGAGTCCATGATTTTCAGGTATGTCAATACTTATATTACCTATCAACTTGTATTCCCCCTAGCACTACATTTCTACTAGTACGTTTAACTACTATTTTGATTTTCATTTAGGAGTTTATGATTTTAACAAAAGCCCCTTTCAATGATTTCTCTAACGCTTCTTTATTTTGCTTCCTAACAGTTTTCGATACTTCTGATGCACGCTTTGTTTTACCACCAATATAAACTAAAGGATCAACAATACGAGTCTTCTTTCGTACATGAATGTCATACTCATCTTCATTATCTTCAACCAAGACATTAGGATGTAATTGTTGCAGAAGATTTTTTAACTTTTCATTTGGATTTTTCCATAACATTTCCAATACACTCTCATCATCTTGTTGTAAATCTTCTAAAGTGATAATCTCACTCTCTAATGAGAATTGTAAAATTTGAGCAAATTGTTGGTTCCCATAAACATTATAAGGATTCAAAAAGAAATCTATAACTACTTTAATATAAGTGCTGACAAACCATCCGGCACTTTCAATTGAATTGATGCATATTTTACCATTCGACACAAGCAATGTAGATAGAAAAGTATTAACTTCTTTTTTAGAGATGACACCATAAGTGTACATATCTCTTAAAGTATAATCCACTCTATCAGCACATAAGTCAGGAAAGTCCTGTTCTAGTATACCCCAGTTTCTTGATAAAATATCTTTATGATGAAATCCATTTTCACTAAGAACTTTAGGAATTTCTGATTGATTTAAAATATTTTCAAATATTTCCTCATGATAATCTTCTTGTTTGTTCTTCAATACGTAATCAACTACATGAGAAAAAGCGGTGTGAGAAATATCATGAAGAAGTCCCGCTATTTGTTCTTCTATTGATCCTCCTAATTTTCTAATTAGCAAGCAGACTCCTACAGAATGGTCATATCTATTAACACACCATTTAGGATTGATTAAATAACTTGCTCCACCTTGATGAATTTTTTTTAACCTCTGTATTGCATCGGTTTCGATTAATTCTGCTATTACATCTTCGACTTCAAAAGTACCGTATAAAGGATCAACTAATTTCATCTCTTTCTCCTATTCATTTCATAATTATAAATTATTTATATAGATGATTTGTGCAGTTATACAGGGGACACTTCCAGGTTTGATTTATATATGTAAGAATAGTAATTGAAGTATTATCGATATACGTTTTGGGAAATTGTAGAGGAAGTATTTTTTGTAGTGTTAATCCTATCAATGCTCCATGACTAACAACAAGAACTTTTTTTCCATTAAAAGAATTAATAATTTCTTTCAGAACAAACTCTCCTCTTAGAGCTACATCATTATAATGCTCCATCTCTATATCTGCTTCACGCCAATTTATTCCCCATTTGGAAACTCTCTCTTCCTCTGTCATCCCTTCAATTTTGCCACAATTTATTTCTCGTAATCTTTCATCATATAAGAGAGTAGGAATATTTAAAGTCTTACCTATGATTTGTGCCGTTTCACCAGCTCGAGATAAATTGCTAGAAATAAGCATATCCCAATTTTCATTTAAGAGCCTAGTTGCAACTCGTTGTGCTTGAATTCTACCTTTTTCATTTAGTGGTATATCTGAATGACCTTGAGCTTTCTCTTCAATATTCCAATCGGTTATTCCATGCCTAATTAAACCTATCGTTGTCAAATTTTATCGCCTCATTTGTTGTTTGGAAGTTTGTGCTTAGAATAATAACGTATATCTTTCCCTTTAGATTTAGCGTATTCTATTTCATTTTTTGTACTTTCACCTTTATATCCATTAAGATCAATCACAAATATTTCGTCAGACATATCAATTTTTCTAAAGTGCATATCTTTAAAAAGTTTTTCTTGTTCATGTGTGATTTTAATTCCTTCACTTTTTTCAAAAAAACCAAGGCTTATGACAATATTTCCTTCTAATGTAAGAAATGCTTCTGCTTCTCTAAATTGTTCCTTGAATTTTGTCGAACCACACAAAGTAATAACCTTCATTTATGTAGTCTCCTCTGTAATGTTGCTATTTGAATAAAAATGTCCATATCCATTAAAGCTTTTCTGAAAAATAGATTCCTCGGCCAGAAAAACTTTTTAAAAATCTTTTTTCTGAAACGTGACTATGATTTTCTCCCCATTTGGATGGATCTCGAAAGGTAATCGTTGTCTCTTGATCGTGTTGGTGCCGACCGCATACAACGATAAGATGACCACCCTTACGACCATCTTCAGGAAATGATTCTGTAATGGAAACAATAACAGGTCCGTTCGTTACCAGAATTTTTTGAAGGTGAGCTCCATCTTTTATAGCGATAGGTGTGCCTTTCAATCCATAATCCGATCCTAGCTCAGCTAACCCTTTATGGATCCATCCCTTAGTACAATAAGCATTTTGATTTAATCCATTTTTCAGTAATTCATATTGCATCGGCACATTTTTGTTAAAGTGGCCTATGATCATACGCAGACTTGCAAGCCCACAGCACCTTCTCCCCCAATAATCAGGTCCCTCCCCTTCACAGGAAACATCATTAGGCCAATCTTCTGCAGCAAAATGTTGTGGATAACGAGGTACATAGAAACAGTAATTCATTCCAAAATCTGAATTTACTGTTCTCTCAATATTCATTTCAGAAATCATTGTTAATTTTTTCTCCTTATCCATGGATTTCTTTGATACTTTTGCCACTTAAATAAGCATGACCTGAGTTCATTTTAAATACCGTTTGAAAGCCATATTTTCGATACACTTTCTCTACTGATTCATTTATAGGAAAAACCCAAAGTTTCTCTACTCCTCTATCAATTACTTCTCTTTGTATAAAATGAATGAGCTCACCTATTAATCCTTTTCCTCTAAACTCCTCTATAGTTGCTACACTTTCCATTTGAGCTTGCTTATCATTTACAAATATACAAGCAGTTGAACATGCTTTACCGTTATATCGAAGAAGGTAATGTGTAAAAGCGTGATGCTCATATTGCTCCTTATAAAGCTTCTCTATAGTTTCCTTTTCACCAAACTCTTTAATGCTGCACTCTAGTTCTAAAGCTTCTTGGAGATTTTTGTTTGTTACTTTTTCAACCTTAACATGTTTTTTATTCATTATTTCAACCACATCATTATTCCATAATTGAACTGGACTAATGAATTCTTCATATTTAAACCCACTTGATTTTAATTCAGATAATAAATCTTGTTGAACTTTTAAATTATAAATATAAAATCTCGGTATGATATTTTTAGAGTTAAAAAAATCAATAACATCCTTTATTACCTTCTGTGGATTTTGGCACTCATTGCTTATATGAGCATGATTAGCAGTATAATAATTGGGTTGGTTTTCATTATAAAATATGGAACCCCAAGTTGTATCTATTTGATTAGTAAACGTCTCTAAATATGCATAATCTAATGCAAAAATATCTTGTAAAGTTGTCATTTGTTGCTCCTTCATTTTGAATGTAATAAGGTCATCAAACTTATATAAAAACTCCCCCTGAAAGTCTGATTCTCTTTAATATTTTCATTCCAGTTTATATATTCCTGATCTTAAGCTCAACCCCCAACCAAACATATTCTCATGGTTGATAATTTCTGCTCGAATTGTATTCATCCCTTTTCGCCACCTAACAGGTATAACCACATCGTCAGCTCGGATTCTTCCATCGCTTTCTGGAGGATTCCATAAACATTGACCTTGATAGACTTCCTCTTCATTAATCCAAAGCTTTATCATATCACTAAAGCCCATAGTTAATTTAGTATGTAAATTTTCTGATAGAGAAAATATATATTTCACTTGTACGGCTGAATCCTTTTGTTCAATTGGATACAAACGATTTATGTTCAAAACCCCATTTTCTTCTACATCTGCTTTTAACCAATCATTAGGTAATTGTAATTTTTCATTATATAGATAAGGCTTTGAAATCATCCATTCTGTAATAAAGGTATCGATAATTAATCTTGTCGGATTCATTTTTTTATCATCAGGAATATGTATAGTGTTAATTTCTTTAATTGAAAAATTACTAACATAACAAGGCAAGTTCCCCCAAATCCCAACTTTACCATTTGTGCGGCCATGTTTTAAATTTCGGATAATAAGTTGAGGAGTAGAAAGATCACCAATGTACAATAAAGCTCCGTTTGGTTGCACATCCAAAGTTAACTTCACCCATTCCCCTACAGGTATTATAGCAGGTGCTTGATATAAGGAACCATGATATATTTGCCATGTGCTAGATCCATTCATTATGGGATCGTATTGTACTTCCCCATGATTTATATCGTTACCAGGAGATACATATATCAGTTCATAATTAGATGAATCACGTGCATCAAATACAAATCCCGCAAAACCCATTGGCTCTGGAAAAGCTACTTCTGCTTCCAAGCGAAAACTATTTAAACTTATATCTTCTGAATATAAAACTGGAGAAGTATGCAAATGATCAAAATATAAAGCTTCACGATCACAGAATATACTAGACTTTGCTCCAGATTCGCCTAAATCAAATTGATTTATGTCTTCCACTAGATTCCACTGTGAAACTATCAATTCAATCACCTCTCTATTATAATGAGATAACTAATCGTATGAATAAATTGTACCACAAATTGGATGTTCAAACAAACATTTGTTCTGATAAAAGATAGATTAATTGTTAATTTAAAGAAGGAAATATAATAAAATTGAAGAATTAAAACAAATAGATAACATAATATGGAAATCAAAGGAGCTTTGTTTATGTCACAAAATATGATGCATCAAATATTTGTAGAAGAAATTCATGAATTAAAACTTGTGGGATTTCGTGTTGTGTGTACTGGAGAGCAATACATTAAGGAAATTCCTAAAGCATCAAAATTACTATATACTCGATTAAATGAAGTAAAACATGTAGTGAACCCATCTCTTCAAATTGGAGTATTCAACGCAATTGATAGTTCAGAAGAAAAAGATGGGTATTGGATTTGTGTTGAAGTCAAATCATACGTTGATGTACCTGAAGATATGGTAACTTTAACTGTTCCCCCACAAAAATATGCAGTAATAAGGCACAGAGGTTCAAATTTCAAAATAATGGATGCTTATAGTCAATTACATCGTTGGATAAAGGATGAAGGGTTTACTAGAATGACCGATTCATGGCATTTAGAGAAATTTCATAGTTGGCAGGATTCCAAAAAAATAGATGTTGAATTATATGATACTATTATATAATACTATCATTTCCATGTGTATATAAACTTTATAATTTTTGTAATATTATATCTGAACCATTTGTAATTTAAATTAGGTATGATGATGTTCTCTGATGAAAAATAACGAGGTGACATTATGGATTGTAGAATTGGCTGTGCAGCATGTTGTATCGTAATATCCATCTCCTCTCCTATTCCAGGCATGCCTAATGGAAAACCAGCAGGTGTGCGTTGTGTTCAATTAACAGAGGATAACAAATGCAAATTGTTTGGACAACCTGAACGACCAGAAGTGTGTTCTTCATTAAAAGCTTCACAAGAAATTTGTGGAGGAAATAATGAGGATGCTTTTAGAAACTTAACCACTTTGGAAAACATAACCAATCCTTAATTAATTCCCCTTACTATTTCTTTTCATAATCTTCCTAACTTTGTAAAAAAATAGTGTTTTTAAATGCGATTCCACTGAATTGTGTTTTCCTACATTTTTTAAATAATAAAAATCACTCGGATCTACCTTTAGTTTTATGGTAGGTCTTACTTTTTTTAAACTTATCCATTCAGCGAACTGTACCCTTTCCTTGCTTACATGTATAAAAGAATCAGCTGGTATACCATAAACCATTCCACTCATCCATGGTTTTTTATCCATGGTTTCTGAATCTATGGAATAAAAATGAAAATATTGTTTTCCATCAGCGGTTACACAACCATTTCTAAAGTTTCCCGTGAGTAATGCCCTGTTAAAAACAGCATAAAAGATAGGCCATATTGGGTCTTTTGATCCAAAAACCGCATTAGTCAACTTTCCATTGTATAACGTTTGTTTCCGAGGTTCAAACACTGCAATTCCACTGTTATTTGATCCATGAAAAATAATGTCTTTTGTTTCAGCTAAATACTGCATAAATTTGTATTTTGGAATAAAAAGATTATACTGGACTAGCTTATTTTCTTGATTGCAAGTTTTTATATATATTTTTTCGAAAAGTGCTTTTTCTTCATCAGAAATTGAGATTTTAGGGGAGGGTTCAAAAAGTAAACGCAGTAAAATAAACAATAATATTTTCAACTCTATATCTCCTTTTCTAATTGTATCAGTTAACTATAATTAAATTGATTATTCAATCAATTTAATTATAGCATATCATAAATATATCTAAAATAGAAGATTATATTGAAACTCAAAAAGACTAATTATTTATAAAAATAAATATTAGCCTTTCTATTTCATTATAAATAAATAATAATTTTGTTTTATCGATTCGGATTAATCCTTGTAATTTGACATGTAGATATAATTCTATTAATGCTTGTCGGATCAAAAGTAAAGGCTAAAATTACAATTCCTTCACCAACTCTTGAAACAATTCCTGTGACGGGAATTGGATTTGATCCTCCAACATATTCTATTTCTACTTCTTCATTAGTAAGTGATTGCAATTCATTTGTAGCTGGATCCTCACAGCAACGACATTCTCCTTTGTTATCTATACTTATTGGTTTTAGTGTAATCTCATTTATGTCAACACTACCTAAAGTACCTCCAATACCAGTGACATTACATATAGGAACTGAACCTTCTGAAGTATTAGCTATAAAATTATCAGCAGAAATGATTTGTCCAACAACAGTTTGATTACCACTAGTTGTATCGATAAAAACACCTAAATCTGTTATTTGTTGCATTACACCCTGCATCGGACAAACGCAACAATCACAAATCGTTTTATCAAAAAATCCCATGTACTCACCTCCAAGAATAAAATAAAATACATTCTATTTTATGATGTACGCTCATTGGATTTGATGATAGACCAGTTGGCTATCGATTTATTATAAAATCCGCACTTATCCATATTAACTAATTGCCTTTTCTCCATTTCCATTCATAATAAGCCCACATAATCAAGCCATATAATACTCCGATCATAAAACCGTTTAAGAGACCTGCAACCAAACCACCTATGATATTTCCTAAATTAAAAATATTAGTAAAACCCATATCCATACTCATTTGAAAAAATACAATAAGAATTCCTACAGGAAACCCATAAGTTAGAATACCTCTCTTCCAGATATACTTTATTTTCCCTTTCTTACGGATATCTCCCCAATTATTACGACTTAATCCACTCAATTTTTACACCTCTAATATCATTTATTGTTTATTGTAAATGAAAAATCAATTATTTTAATTTCAACTTAGCCAATGCATCTGCAAGAGCAGTATTCATAGGTTCGTCATCTTTTTTATTTTGCTTTTTCATATACTGAGCAACATCACGTTTAGATGCTTTTCCTTGTTTTTCCTTTTCTTTTCTTTGCTGGAAGGAGGATAGTTTCTCTCGATAGTTACAGCTGCAAACAAATATTTGCCCTTCTCCTTCACCTCTTAACTCCATTTTTTTCTTACATTGCGGACAGCGTGCATTTGTGGTTCTAGCAACATTTTTTCGATGTCCACATTCACGATCCTGACAAACAAGCATTTTTCCTTTTTTCCCATTAACGGCTAGCATTGGTTTTTCACACTCAGGACATCTTGTTGTTGTCATATTGTCATGTTTAAACTTTTGTTCGCTTTGTTTAATCTCAGAAACAATCTGCTTCGCATATCCTCTCATATCTTGTACGAAGGTTTGCTTCGATAACTTCCCTTTTGAAATGGCTGTTAGCTTTTGTTCCCACTTCGCAGTTAAAGCTGGCGATTTAAGATCCTCTGGTACTAACTCTAGAAGTTGTTTTCCTTTTGAGGTGATATTTAAATATTTCCCTCTTTTTTCAATTAAAAAAGTGCCCAATAGTTTCTCAATGATATCTGCTCGTGTAGCAACCGTTCCTAGGCCCCCAGTTTCACCTAACGTACGAGCTAAAGAAGATTTTCCACTTTCTGCATCCATATATTTTTGAGGATTTTCCATGGCAGAAAGCAATGTACCTTCTGTGAAAAATTCAGGAGGTTTCGTTTCACCCTCTGTTTTTTTCATCTGCAGCACTTCTAGTTTTTGTCCCTTTTGAAAAGTTGGTAAAGATTGATCCTGTTCATTTTTCCCATCTTCATCTAACTCATCATTAGGTGATTTTCCGTAAACTTCTTTCCAACCTGGAGAAATCACTCTTTTCCCTTTAGCTATAAATAATTGTTCACCAATGACAGCCCGTACGATTGTTTGTTCAAACTCCATCGGAGGACTTAATACAGCTAGAAATCTTTTCACAACTAGATCATATATTTTTAATTCCTTATCATTTAAATCCCTTAAGTTTACTTTTTGCTCTGTTGGAATAATGGCATGATGATCTGATACTTTACTATTATCAACAAATGATTTGTTTGGTTTAATATTAGCATTCAAAAGATTAGATGTTACTTCTTTATAAGAAGAAACCGAACAAGCGCGAATTCGATCCTTCAGCGTGTCAACAATATCAGATGATAAGAATCTGGAATCCGTTCTTGGGTATGTTAAATATTTATGCGTTTCGTATAATCGCTGCATAATGGACAGTGTTTCTTTTGCAGAATATCCAAATAATCGATTTGCATCTCTTTGTAATTCCGTTAGATCATATAACGCAGGTGCAAAGCTCTTTTTGGGTGTTTTTTTAACTTCTTGTATGACTAAAGATTGATTCCTTATAGAAGATAGAATCCGATCTATTTGCGATTCATCAAATAATCGAATCTCTTTTGTTTTAATGTCCTGCCAAGTAAATGTCACTGATGGCTGCACTACTGATTTGATACCATAAAAGGTTTTTGGCTTAAAAGATGTAATTTCCTCTTCTCGTTTTGAAATCATGGACAACGTTGGTGTCTGTACTCTACCGCAAGATAATTGTGCGTTGAATTTACAAGTTAAAGCTCGTGTTCCATTGATCCCGACCACCCAATCTGCTTCTGCTCGTGCTGATGCTGAAGAATACAAATTCTCATACTGTTTTCCTGGTTTCAGTTGTTTAAACCCATCTTTAATAGCCTTATCAGTAACAGAAGAAATCCAAAGTCTATGAACAGGTTTGCGACAGTGTGCTTTTTCTATGATCCATCTTGCCACTAATTCTCCTTCTCTTCCAGCATCTGTTGCAATAACAATATCTTTTACATCTTTTCTAGTCATCTGCTTTTTCACAGTTTGAAACTGTTTTGAAGTGTTTCGAATAACGACTAGCTTTAACTTTTGTGGCAGCATGGGTAAATCTTCAATTCGCCAAGATTTATATTTATCTTCATAGGATTCTGGATCAGCAAGCGTAACTAGATGACCTAATGCCCACGTCACGATATAATGATTCCCTTCAAAAAAACCATTTCCTTTTTTATTGCAGTTTAATACTCTTGCTATATCTCTTCCAACAGAAGGTTTTTCTGCAAGTACAATCGTTTTCATATTTAATCTCTCCATAACTTTAAGTACAAAATAATAGCCTTACTATACCACATTCTTGATTATTTTTATAAAACATTTAATTTTTTATTACAATATAATATTTTTACTAAGCATATAGGCTCGACAAAAACAAAGAAAATCACACTGATCTTAGAAAAGGATTCAGTGTGATTAATATTATACAAGTTCATATTAAGGACTGATGGAAAGAACCATAAATTCTAATAAAAAGTTCTTATTTTATCCATTTGATTCATCACATTTACTAGTTTACCAATTGAAACGGCTAATTGCGCTAAGGTAACAGGTTCTTTTGGACGTATGGTACCATGATCATCTTTTGTAATAATTCCTAGCGCATTTGCAATAGCCACATGACCCGTGTATTCCTCTGAAATTTGATCTACATCTGTAAAACTGGTCGAATATAAATCTTCTTGTTCTGCCATTACTTGTAATCCTAAGAAACGAACATACCAATAAGCCAATCTTTCTCTAGTCAACGGTTCTTCTAAATCAAAAATCTCTAGCTCTGTATTAATAATTCCTCTTTGAGCAGCTGCTTCTACAATTTCATAAGAAGCTGCTGAATCACTAACGTTTTTAAAAGATTGAGATCCTTCTAAACTATCCGCATAGCCAACAATAATATCGTTATAATACAACGACTTTAATAAAATGTTTAATCCTTCCTCAACGTTTAATGGTTCGTCAGTTTTTACTTGTTCAAAAGTATCCTTCGTTATAATTCCACTTTGGATCATATAATTAAGCTCAGCTGACGCCCATGGATGGTCAACGGTAATATTAGGCGTTTCGATTGAATCTGATTCGTAACTTCTCAATACTCGTTCTCCAGTCATTGCATCTAAATACCCAGGACCATAATCAATACCATATACAAGTTTGTAATGATCATCCTGTTCATTTTCTTCATAATATCCATACCAGAAGTTATCTTGTCTAAAATAATATAAATCAGTGGACATCTCTTCCAGATAAACAGATATTGCCTCTTCTTTGTTTATTATCGGGTCAGCATCAGGAAATTCAAGATTCGTATCTATATTTACTGAATAACTTAATAATTTGTCTTCTTTGGAAATTCTAACATAGATATAATCCCCTGTATAAGGAATGCCATTGATTAATCTAGTAAATTCAAAATTATAATAGTCATCCCTCTCATCATATTGATTATATGAATCCTCTTTCCACGCCAGCCCTTCGGATGCAGCAGGAGAGAACAGTTGTAAATATTCAATAGCCCTTTCTCTAGCAACTTCTAAGGATAATTCAGCATCATCAGTAGTGTCTGATGGTCTATTAAAGCTGTATAAGTATAGATCAGTTACATCTCCATTGATTCCATTAAATGTAATGTCGCCATAATTTTCATTTATTTTAAATGTAATGCTATAACTTAAATCCTCCTGCCTCCTCCTTTCGTTTACATTTTCTATACTAATTTCAGTTTGTTCAATATCTAACACTTGGCTAATGATTTGCAACGAATAATCTTCAATGTTTTCTTTATTGAAACTAGATGTTGGTATTTGAACAGCATCTGAAATGACCTGATACTCTGAAACAGGTTTGTACTCGACAAACTCTCCTTTAACAAAATATGTACCATCATTGGCTTTCATCATATTGAGTTCAGGTTGTATCATATAAGCCAGTGTTATTTCAGCTTCATCTATACCTTTATTCCATTCTGTAATATACTGCAGTTCGACATTTAAATCGTTCTCTAGTTGAGTTTGAATATCTACCTCAGATAAAATTCCATCTACAGCATCAAAAGTATGTTCTTCTAAGGAGATAGCATAATTATGATAATAGTAACTAATGATTTCACCATTTCCTAAAACTGTAATCCTTCCTTGCTGATCAGAGATACGAAGACCATTTTTTACCTTATAAAATTCATACTCATACTGCACAGGTTCAGTTAAAGGTCTCTGAGAGTAGGATCTATATTCACTTAATTTCACTTCATAATCGTTTAAGTCTATAAATTGATTGAGAAATTCTTTTGCAATCCCCAGACCTTCATCTTGTGTAATTGCGGGAGGAAATAATGCATTCTCTTTATCCTTGTCTCCCCTAAAATAAAAGCTAGTGAGTATCAATTCATCGCCATAAAAGGAGAAGTTGCTGCGTACATAGGAACCAGTGAATTGATCTGCTTCCTCTTCATATGATAAATCATATGTCTTGGCACCATCTCCAGAAGAATTGTATCCTTCGTATATAAAATTTTGTTCGTTTACTGAAGAAAATTGATCAGGGAACAATTCCTTCACCTTTTTAATTAAATTTTCCTTTGTCACCTCTTCTACCTCATCAGATATCTGATTTTCGGATATTAAATTGATAGTTTCTTCAACAGAATTACCTTCTGCGAAACTAGTAGGAACAACTGTAGTGAATAATAGAAAAAATACGATTACTGATATAAACTTTTTTTTAATCATTCATTAACCTCCAACATTTCTATAAAATGGTATCTACTTTGTTTAAAATTAGTATATTTCAACTTGATTGTCAATATTAACCTTCAAATCCATTCATTATATTTGGCTTCATAATAGATTATGATATGATGTAAAAAACTTTAATAACATAACAAATCGTAAACCAAGCTAAGTCGAGCTGGCATTCCAACGGTAAAATGATTTGATCAACTTGCATTTTATATGTAAAACGATTTGATGAATAAGTTGGAATTGAGGAGGAATTAAAGTGATAAAAAATCAAGGAATATATATTAAACTATTAGACATTTCTGATGCTGAGAATATGCTGAAACTAGAACTAGATAATAAAGATTTTTTCCAGTTATATACTCCTTTAAGAAACGAGAAGTTTTACTCATTAGAAGGACAAGTAGAGCGAATTGAAAAAAGTATACTATTTGCAAAAGAGGACGCTGGTTATTCATTCGGAGTTTTCCTTCTAGACAATAGGGAATTGATAGGAAATGTTGCATTATCTGAAGTTGTGAGAAGTGATTTGCAAAGCTGCTGGATAGGATACTACCTAGACAAAAAACAAAATGGAAAAGGATACATGTCAGAGGCATTGAAACTAGCTGTAGAGTATGCCTTTAAAGAGCTAAATCTACATCGAATTGAGGCTGGAGTTATGCCGCATAACAAAGCTTCAATAAAAGTATTGGAAAAAGCAGGTTTTCACAAAGAAGGAATCGCCATCAAAAATGTAAGAATTAATGGTAAATGGGAAGATCACCAAACGCTTGCCATTATAAATGATGATGAAGATACAAACCAATAATAAGTAGAAAAACTCGCAAGTCAGCGAGTTTTATTCATGTCCACACATATTAAATTAAAAATATTATTCCAATATTTCAACTTTGCCAGTCTCTCCATTCACTCTTACCATCTGACCGTCTTTTAACACACTTGTCGCTGAGGGAATACCAACGACGGCAGGGATTCCATATTCCCTTGCAACGATTCCTCCATGACTTACAGGTCCACCATATTCCATTATCAAACCTTTTGCAGTAATAAATAATGGGGTCCAAGCTGGATTAGTACTCTCAGTAACTAGAACTTCTCCTTCCAACAAATTAGAATCAGTTGGATTTATAACAACCCGCACTTTTCCTTCATAAGTACCAGCAGATAAAGGCATTCCCTGCAGCATCTTACTATTTGGATCAAATTTCTGTGCTGAATAATAGGTTTCTCCTGTATTTAGGATAATTCTTGGAATCGTTGTTCTAGTGAGCTGCTTTTGATAAGTGTGTTTATTTTTGATAACAACTTGTCTTAATTTCTTCTTATTTATAATTTCCGATTCTCTTAAATAAAAAATATCCTCAACCTCTTCAATGAAACCATCTTTTTTAAATTCTTCACCAACATCCAGCATAACTCCCCTTGCGATAGTCATCATTCTTACTATATCAAATTTCGGGTATTCCCTCATCCCAGCAGCAATGCGATAATCGATCATCATTTGTTTCATTTTTAGAGCTTTTCTTTTTCCTTTATCTACTTTTATTTTTTGATAAATCTCTTCTATGAGTAGATCAGCTTTCTCTCCATTCTCATTAATTTCTGCTATATTTCGATAGTACATCTGATCCACCATATAAGATTTAATTAAACTAATCATATATTCTGGGTCTTCAGACCATCTATTTATACCAAAATCTAATTCTACAGTACTACGATGCCCAAATTTATTTAATAATTCCTTGATTTTGGGGTGGTTTTTTGTGGGTTCAATCTTATACTCGTCAAAGTATTTTGCTAGCTGATTAAGCAACATACCCAATTCAACGGAAATACAGCCTGGAAATGATTTTGTTAAAGGAGTAATGTCAAAGGTATCCCCATACATTTTCCATATTTTTTTTTCTATTTTAGGAAAGTTCATATATTCAGTACAGTACCAGCTCTGTTTCGAAACAGCTAAATTAAAAGCTTCAATCATCACAATTTTCATAAAATCCAGTTTATCCTCTATTGATTCAAGTTTAGCTGCTTTTTTTATATGCTCTTGGATAACTGTTTCTCCTATTGATTTCAAATGATCGTACCGTTCTGTAATAGGGATTTTTTTTGCTTCACGTAATTTTTGTATTCCCATATATCCATATTTGATAACTCCCCAAGGAATTCTAAATTTAATTCCCTGTTTAGACAATTTTTTTCCGTGCTGCAAAATCAATTTATTCATAGTTTCTTCAAGTGGTAGGTCGTTTCCTGCAAACGCTTTACCAAATTGTTTGCCTATGAATTTATTAGATAACAAATAACTAATATCTACAAAAATGCGGCCATCCGTATATTTAACAAACTTTTTATTAATCGGTTTTTTTCGTGAAGTCATAATATTAATCATCGCTGGCAGTGATTCACTAAACATATCAAATCCTAATGGAGTAAAAGGCTCTTTCATCCCTAACATGACAGTATTTACACATAAATAAGCTCTAAGTTTCCCATCTTGATCCAAATTTTCTATCGGAAATAATGAGGTAATATCCCTTGATTGAACAACAAAAAACTCATCTTTATCGTTAATCGCAAATTCAATATCTTGAGGCAGACCAAAATAGTTCTGAATTTTCTCTGCTTCGTTAACAATCATCTGAATATGTTGTTGTTGCAATGAATTTGCTGTTCTTTTATGATTTTCCACTGGAACATATTGAATCCCCTCTTCTGAGAACTGACACAAAATATCTTTAGAGGAAATCTCTTTTTTAATGATTGTTCTGTCATCTTTATTTACTGTATATTGATCTGGATTGACTTCCCCACTAACAATGGCTTCCCCCAAACCGTATGATGAATTAATGAGAAATTCATTTCTTACACCAGTTAAGGGATTTGCAGTAAATATTATTCCTGATATTTTGGCATTCACCATTTCTTGAATCACTACTGCGTGTGAGAAATCTGATGAAATCTTATATTTCTTTCTATACTCAATAGCTCTTTCATTCCACAGAGATTGCCAGCATAAAATGATCTTCTTAACAACATCTTTTATCGTCACATTAAGATAAGTGTTGTATTGACCAGCAAAACTCATGCCAGGCAAGTCTTCTGCAGTTGAACTGCTTCTTATTGCCAACCGGCCACTAGCAAATTTACTTACCTCTAACTCAATTTGTTTGATTCGTTCATTTGAAATGAGTTCCTCTTTAAAATATTCTTTTATCACTTCAGACTGTTTAAGTGAGGATTCACCTAGGTTAAGAATCTCATTTATTTTTTCTATTAATTTGTTGTTCATTAAATACTCATCATAAATTACTGTTGAAATGACAAACCCATTTGGAACATTTAAACCTAAATTGTACATCCTGCTTAAATTGTACCCTTTTCCCCCAACTAAATGAAAATCTTCACCCCCAATTTCCTCAAACCATAAGTTCATTTATTATTCCTCCCCTTTCCGCTCATTAATTGCACTATGAACATAATCAAGAGCGGGTTCCTTTATTTTAATGAGATAATTTTTCAATCCCAATGTTTGAACCAATAAAGTTTCCGTGAAATCCAATAGATCTTCAAATTCCTGTAATACATCTGTGTTTTCTGCATAAATCACTTCTCTGGATTTATTGAAAATCATCATGACTTCCCGTGTCCATAATCCAGCCAACAATTTTGGGTATTGAACATCAAATACTCTTTCTTCTTTCCCTTTTGTAAATAATTTCATATAGCATTCAATTGTCATTTCTTCAAATCGGTCTGCTAATTTTCTTAATATCATGTGATTACCTTTAAAAGAAAATAGTGTTTTCATTTTTGGCCATTCTTCGATTTGATCGACCTTATATCTGCTTATTTTTAAAAATACTAAATTTATGGATTCTATAACAGTAAGATCAGTGTCTCTAAAAATCTCCTCATAATTCAACTTTAATTTGTTTATATAATTCATTGTAATGGCTTCAAGAATCTCGTCCTTTGATTTAAAGTGATGATAAAATCCACCTTTTGAACTTCCTACTAATTCAATAATTTCTGATACGGTTGTTTTTTCATACCCTTTTTCCGCAAATAAATCATAAGCCGTACTTATAATCTTTTGTTTTAAGTCCATTTAGAAGTCTCCTTTTACAGACCGACGGTCGGTTTGTAACCTTATCTTACTCTAATTTTTAAAATAAGTCAAAAAACCAAAAAAATTTTGATCACAGTTAAGGGAAATGTTGTAAAATAAGAATAGAGAACTAAAATAGTCAATCATTACAAGGAGGAGTCAACCTATGGCAGATTCTTTAAGTTTAGATAATACGTTAGTTTCTAATTTAGGTATTGAAATTGTAGAATTATCCGATGAAAAAATTGTGGCCACAATGCCTGTTGATGAAAGAACACAACAACCTTTTGGGATATTGCATGGAGGTGCATCCGTTGCATTAGCTGAAACAGTAGCGAGTATAGGAACATTTTTTTTAATTGATCAAGAAAATGAAAATGCAGTTGGCCTAGAAATTAATGCAAACCATTTACGTGCTGTGAGGAGTGGGAAAGTAAAAGCAATTGGAACTACCTATCATCGTGGTAGAAATACCATGGTGTGGGATATCAAAATAGTAGATGAGGAAGAAAAATTAGTATGCATTTCAAGATGTACAATGGCAGTTATAAAAAGAAAAAAATAATGTCAAGTAAAAGAAAAAATCCAGTGCCTTCTTTAAGATGGCTCTGGATTTTCAATCATTATTTTAAATTCTTTACAAATATGATTTCCAATGGTTCATTTTCTAGCAATAAACTACCGCTATCTTTATAGTTCAACTTTCTATAAAAATGTTGGGCCTCTTCATTTGCCTGGGTTGAAGTCATAACCAGATTATAATTACTTTTTTTCATTTCTTTCTCCCAGAATTCAACTAATTCTTTTCCTATTCCTTGGCCTCTACATGATTCATCTATCCATAACATATTCATAAAAGGTGTGTTATCCCAAAAGTAGTTATATCTAAGCCAGCCTATTGTTTTATTGTTTTCCATTGCTACAATGATTTCATTCGATTTTATTTTTCTAAGCAACATTTCATGTTCTACATGTTTGTCCTTTGTTTTTACATATTCGTAATTATTTTTATTTGCAAATTGAATTGTAATATTCATCATTATTATTCTCCTCTTTAATTCATATTTAAAAAATAGTTTATAGTAATATTACATGGAGGAGAACGAGAACGTGCTCTATGTTAATTTCCATAAAAAATGAAAAATAATATCATAATCATTACTCCTTTTTTGGGTAATTTTAAACAACTTGGTTATTCATTAAATCTTCCCATCAAAATGGTGTTATAGTATTTACCATCTGAAAGCTTCTTGTCATTTTTCAATATACCTTCAGTTTCAAAACCATAACTTTTGTACAGTTGAATCGCTTTATTGTTTTTTTCTAAAACATTCAAAGTTATTTTCTTAATACCAATGGAATCGGCCCAGCCTATAGATTCTTTTAATAGATTTTTCCCAATCCCATAACCCCAATAATCCTTCAATACACATACCCCAAATTCCACTTTATGAGAAAATCGATTTAAATAAGTTCCTTCGCACCTTGAAAATCCGACAATCTTATCATCAACCTCAGCAACTAAGAATAAGTTTCTTTGTTTCTCCAGATCTGTTTTTATGATTTGTTCAAATCCTGATATATCTATGAACCCTTCCCCTTTTTCTCTGTCCATATTCTCCGTCTCTCCATCAATTTGCAATCTAACTTGAGACAAATCTTTTGCATCTTCTTTCACTGCACATCTAATCGTATAATTCAGTCCAGTTACATCAAATTGTTTTTTATTTATTAACATCATATACTCCGTTCATTTTTCTTAGTCAGTTTCATTTCATCTCTGTAAGTTACATCATTCGTTTTAACGATGTTAAACGATTTTTAACGCTACGTATTAAATGTTCATGATATGAGTTCCAAGGTCTATCATGGATGATAGAGAGTCTTCTTATCCCAACAAATAATGCCCACAGTTCAATTTCAAGCTCTTCTTCATAAGATAAATTCACTATTTCTTTATACCCTTCCTTCAAATTTTTAAACTTTGTAGGGTCGTCTCCATCATGTATTTTAAAATGACCTAGATCATATAAAGGACTGCCGCCCATTATCTCTCCAAAATCAATGATTCCAGTATATTTACCTTTATCCTGATAAATATGAGCGAAATCAAAGTCTCCATGTGTTAAATGTGCACCAACCCTTTTCATAGTTGTTAATCCAGTTATTAAAAAGTTTTTAATCGCATGTTTTTCATCAACATCAAAATTGTAATCTGAGATATTAAATAAGTCATTTTCTAAATGGCTATTATAAAATTCTTCAAAAGTTTTTTTCTCACCAACTAAGTTTAACCATCTTTGCCTATCAATCCACCCAAACCCTTCTACTTTAACTTGATTAATGAGTGCTAATTGTTTCCCAGCTTCAAATAAAACTTGATTTAGTTGATCAGGATAAGAAGAATCAATTAAACTACTTCCAACAATTTCTTCAACAATCATAATAGATAACCCAATTAATTTGTTTTTTTGTTCAAAGTGAACAATTTTAGGGACTAGGATTCCTTTACTACGCAATGTTTGATGTACTTTGACTTCAGCAGCAAAACTTACATTTTGTTCGGGGAGAATGCGAAGATAATAAACTTTGTTTTTAACACGAATGCGATAAACATAAGTAGAAATACCACTTGTTACTATTGTTAGTTCAACTGACTCATTTAGTTGTTCTTCAGCTAACTTTTTGACGATCTCCATTTTTGGAGCAAGTTTTGTTATCAAATTCAATCTCCTTACACATTTTCTCGAAAGTTAAGTAATACAGGACAAACACTCAGTCACAAATTTACTTTAACTTATAAATCATAAGAATATAATGGGTTTTTTCAATTAAACAATATGTGACTGGTTTGTATGTCCTGTGAAATGCTTCTACATCTTATCCAGTGCAAATCATAATCACATGACTATCTGGATCAGCAATATTAAAACAAGAAAAATCATCAAAATAAACAATATCTGATTGAATTGAATAATTTAATTTCTTTACAAACAAATACGATTCTTGAATGTCATTTGTATGCAGGTTGAATAAAGGGTACATACTAGGATGTATTTCTTTAAGTTCATCCTCAGGACCAGCATCTAAAGTTAATCCGGTTACTCCCTCTATATTTAGGTTATAAACTGGCAAGGAAATTTGTTCCTCATTAAACTCTTGGTCAAGTAATTGGCAATACCATTTCACTGACCTTACTAAATCAGTAACATGAATAAACACAGTGCTCATTTGATTATGAATTGGACTTTTCATCATATTCACTCCATTTCTTTTTAACAATCAACTATATAAACGAAAAAAATGGAGAGAATTATACTTTTAATTTAAAAAAATAATAAAAATAAATCAAAATATTAGATTTATCATTTTAAGTCAAAAATATCAATAAATATGGTAGAAATATATTGCATTTAATTGAACATCTAGTTCTTTTGCAGCTGCGTTCATCAAATCCCATGAAAAACAATAAAATTTCCAATGTGTAATTTTGTCTTCTTCAAATTCTATGTAATGAATATTATTTAAGTAGGAACCATCTTCTTTTAATTCATATTCTGCCACTACTGGCATACCCCAAAGCATTTTATATTCAGCAAAAATTTGGCCTTGCTGTAACACAACTTCATGCCAATCTTTAAGAGAGTTCTTCTCTGTTTCGCCTTTACCAAATTCGATCCCTGCATGTGTAATTTCTGTTACCACATGATCATCTAATAGAGTTGCAATAAGTTTAGGATCTTTTTTAGAAAATCCTTCTAAAAGAAGTTTCATTGATTTGTTATAGTGAATAATAGATTCACTGCTCGATTTCATTTTTTCTTTTTTATGATCATTTTGTTGAATTTCTTGCAATAACTTCCTAGCTCGATTTACATTTGCATAAACAGCACCTTGATTCGTCCCAATAATCTCTGCGGCTTCACTAGCTTTAAATAAGAATACGTCTACTAAAATAAGACTTACAAATTGTTTAGGTGACAACACTCTCAATATAAAATCTAAGTTCTCCAATCTATGATATACAGGATCAATGGATGAATCTTGTATCCAATCAATTTCATAGCCTTCATTCATGGTCATTTTTTTCTTTCGGTATTGATCTATCCAATGATTTGTAGCAACTCTGAATAAATAAGACTTTATATTCATTTGTTGATGTACTTTAGGTAGCATGGAAAGAGACTTTAATAATGTTTCCTGCACTAGATCCTCCGCATCCCAAGGAGATCCCGTAAGTTTATAACAATACTTCCAGAGCGCAGATCTAAAAGGTTCAATTTCCTTCTTAAATTCGCCCTCAATTTTTTTAACTTTTTCACTGAATGCACGCAACGAATTAACTTCTTTCATATAAAATCACCTTCACAGAAATATCGTCCTAACATCTTATCTGATCATATCAATTTTGAATGCAACCGAAATGGTTTCCTTAATTATCCATGCATTTTATATTATCATAAAATAAACACATAAAAACCAACAAAGATGAAAAAGAGATATTTAAAAATTCAAATTCTGATAGTCTGAACAAGTATGATATAACGATTTGAGCATCTTAATGCCCATAAAATTCCAACATAGATTTCATGTAATGATGGTAACTATCATTGGAAAACTTATAAACTTGATGTTTACCATTCGGGGTTAATTGAATGTATTCTTGAAATTCACCTTCTGTATAGTTAGCAATAGCTTTTCTCCAAGATTGCATGTCTGAGAGTTTTAGATTGGTTGTATGAAATTCCCAATTTCCATGAAAACAATCAAATAGTTGAACTGCTGCCCTTTCTATAATCATATTTGCATGAAAAAGTGGAGACAAATAAAGCCCATGAAGTATATAGTCATTCTCTCCACATTTGTATGGACTAGATTCTATGACAGCAAAACCTGCGATTATAGAATCTACAGTAATCATATATGGATGCAAATGATCTTGGTTATCGCCAAAGAGGTCAGTTAATGAATTTTCTGTATTAGTTGATCGTTTAAATTTAGAAGTGACTTCTTGGAACGGAAACTTCTCAGTTGAACCATAAGCAAGCGGAAGAGTTTGATTTTCCAACTGTGAAAGGTTTATCCACGACTGAATGCTCTTTATTTCTTCCGTTATCACTGATTTTATTTCTACTTTCATTTTCCTCACCTAATTCCATATGTTTTGTGCATTTATAGTCAATCTAAGTTAAGACTTTTCAAACGCTCCTCCGTTGAATATTTTGTAAAATTGAAGGATTGCCAAGAGGTTTCTTTTTCAGATAATTCATTTTTTCTGTTTAATAAAACTTCCCTGATTTCTAATTCGTTGTCATCTGGATTTTTCTCAAATATATCAATTAAGGCTTTTATCCCAGGATCTGATTGGCTCATGTAATAAACGTCTATTATTCCAGTTTGCTCAAACCTCTTTATGTTTTCATTGACAATGATTTGATCAATATTCATTACATTTAAAACGGTGTAGTACAGCAATGCAGAAATAAAATAAAAGTGTCTTAAGGTTAATCTGTCAATCCAAACCTTAACTAAAGTATAAGCAAAAACAATACCAAGAAAGATCATAAAGGAATGAGGTAAAATCCTTAACAATGTATATCCATAAAACTCTTCATACAAATTCATACGAAGAAAAGCTGAAACAAGCATGATACCACTCGCAATGATGAGAATGGACAATAAAATCTGTATAAATTGTTTCATTCTTTTAGAGTCAACCTTCGTAAAAGCCAGAACGCCACTTAATACCGATAAATTGATTAATGATACGAGTAACAATTCAAAAAATCCACGTCGTGCATATTCAGCATAAGTATATCCGGAGTGAAGACTATCACTAAAGAAATACTGAAATTGTACAGACACAAACAATACATACACAATATCTAAAACTACCAAAAATGTTGCAATAATGATACTGTCCAATGTAAGCAACTTTTTCTCTTCAGTTGAAGGAGTGGATGGTTCATTAGATTTAGATTTTCTAAGACTTCCGATAAAGCCAAAAACGACTAAGGAATATACGATCACAACAAAGGTACGTAAAATCCATTCTGTCATAGGAACATTTATCATCAGATTAGGTAAAGTATTTATTAAATGACTAAACCTCTGATCAGCCGATGACAATAAGCTGATGACGATCACTAATACAGGGGACGAAATCAATAAACCCAATCCTATTTTTTTAAACATCTGAATCTTGCCTTCATCCATATTGGTCAACATAGAATTCTTTCCTACTTTGAAAAATTGACCCAGGAATGAAAAAGAATCAGCAATACTTTTAAATATTAAATATAAAAAACTAATACGATACCATTGTATTTTATTTTCGTTTGTAATGAGTACGATGTGAATGATCATTAAACATGGAATGACAATCCCATTCACCACGTAAAAGAATGGACTTGAGAATAGTAAATAACTTAAGGCCAATAACCAAATACAGATTAAGATTAGGAACCCTAAACGATGATTGGTTAGAGAAAATTTACGAAAACGCCAATAGTATAACCAATAAAATGCAACAACATAAAGGATGTAGGACACTCCTACTGTCCCATGAAAAAAACTAAGTTCAAATAATACACCTAAAAGTAAACATGCAACCAGCAATCTTATATCAGACCTTGGTATTTGTGAACTCATAAAACGCGACCTCCATTTTGAAATAAAAATATGTAGATATTCTATGTATATAGTTAAAAAAATTACACCGACTTCTTTTTCCCCCACCTAAAACCCAAATAACTAATCGGATAGAGAAGAACTGTAGATGTGATGCAAAGCCATATAAATGATCTTGTAAGTAAGGGTTCGAACCAATCATATGGAATGATTTTAAATAAAACTAAAATCAACAGCATTAAATTAGGAATAATAGCAACGGTGAACGTTTTCTTCATTAATTTTTCCCCATTTGCTCCAAAACCCTTTCCAATTTCGTATCCAAGCAAGCCCCAAAAGAACATGTATAAAAACATGAGTAAGGTTGGTATTGAAGTTAGATAACGCCAAAGTTCAGTAAACCACTGCAATCCGAGTGTAAAATGCAATAAAGTCAGCAACCCACCAAAGAAAAAGAACAATAGATTTACAAAAAGAAAATAAAGTAGTGTTTTATTTTGTGAAACAGACAACTCTTCTTGCCAGATTCTAGCTACGCCTTTTGGCGTTCCTAATCGGTGCGTAATATAAAACATCCATTCTTGTTCTGTCTCAATATTTACATCACATTCATTCACTAGTTCTGAAATATGCTGGTCATAATCAAGTAGAATTTCTTCTTTCTCTGAATGTTTGTTTAATTCATCCCTTAATTGCTCCAAGTATTGTTCTTTTACTTTATGATATGTCATGTCTTGTTCTCTCTTAATACTTTATTCATTACACTGACAAATTTCTGCCATTCTGAAGTTTTTTCCGTTAACATCTCCCTGCCTGCTTCAGTAATTTTATAATACTTGCGAGCGGGTCCCTTTTCTTGCTCTTGCCAATAACACTCGATATATGCTTGTTTCTCCAGTTTATGCAGAGCTGGGTAAAGTGTGCCTTCCTTCACTTGCAGCAGCTGTTCACTTCGTCTCCCAAATTCTTTCGAAAGTTCATACCCATACATATCTCTTTCATTTAACAGCTGTAAAACAACTAATGAGGTGCTCCCCTTCACTAACTCTCTGTTGAACATTTTCATCACCTACCTAGAAATCTTATGTATGTAGAATATCATAGCATCAAACTTATTTCAATCCCTTATCACTATATGCTCAGTATTTGAAGGCATATCATTTAACCTGCTTTTTATAAACTCTGGGCGAATATCCATACTTTTCACTTGATTCAAAGGAATCCATTGGAACATAAAAGCTTTGTTCTCTTCATCAAAAAAAGGTTCGTTTCCTTTTTCAGGGTATAGTGAATCTGAAAAAGTCCCGTTATAAATAAAACAAATTTCATGGAAATTCTGCTCATTGTATGTGAAAAAGTTTTCTACAATCCAGATCATACGATCTATTTCCACTTCTTTTCCTAGTTCCTCATTTAGTTCTCTTTCTAAGGCTTCTTCTCCCGTTTCCATCATACTAACACGTCCACCTGGTATAAACCAATGATCTTCATTTTTCGCTTTTGTTAGTAAAATATGATCTGATTCAATACATACAGCTGCTGCCCTAAAATTGAATTTGTTCATTTGATTGGTGAAAACGATGTCCATAACAGATCCCCTTTTGTCATTCGTTTCTAACTAACAATAATTCAAGAGTAATGACCCCTATCCAAATTTCATTGTGTTTTTTTCTAATATAATTTAAGTAAAGTGTGAATACTCTTCGTCAAACTCTTCGGCAGATTTAAAATCTAATCCTGTTAGACCTCCAGCATTCCATGTTGTAAGACGGAGCGTGATTAATTTATAATCGATAGAAATAAAAGGATGATGATTCATTTCCTCAGCAATTTGAGCTGCTCGATTTACAAATTCAATCCCATCTAGATATTTAGAAAAGCGATACTTTTTCACAATCCATTTTTGATCTTCCCGTTTCCATCCTGTTAATGTAGTTAAGTTTTTTTCTATTTCCTCATCCACCAATTTTTGATTCATAGAAAATCCTCCTTTTGAATAACAAGAGTATTATAACAATCTTAGAATATCATTTTATGAGAATTTCTTCCATAAAAAAAGCCTTTCGATGAAGGCTCTTTCTAATTAATTACATTTTCCCTAATTTTCTTGCAAATTTCTTTTCATGTTCATACTTTGGTTTTAAATTATATTTTCTTCCGTATGATCGGCCATATCGAACTACTTTTTCAATCGTTCGTTTATCTCTAAAAAAGACTCTAGGATCGGGTTTTGTGTTCACTTCTAGGATCCATGGATACATTTTCCGATCTAACCCGATATCTACCCCTATTTCTTTCAAATTCGGATATGATTTTTGAAGCTGCTTCGCTGTCTCAAGACTTATAGTATGAAGCATCTCTAAAAAACGAGTTTTATCTGCGTTTGTAAAGAAATGATTTAACATTGTATCAAAATCAACAGTAACTCCTCCACTATTTACATTAGTTACTATTTTATTTGCGCCAGAAATTCTAGCAGCTAATCCTGTAACTTCCCATTCTTTTTTCAAATTTTCCTGCACCATGATTCGAAGGTCCATTAATCTATCTTGATATTTACACAAATAAATTCCTTTTTGAATGATATATTCTTTTTTGGATGTAACACTTTGTATAGAATTAAATAATCCATCATAGGTTACAAAGTATTTTTTATTTAATATTTTTTGTAATTTGTATTGTTTGCTATTCTTTTTTTTCAGTTTATTAATTTTCATGATGCCCACTCCACCTCCACCAATGGAAGGTTTAATGTACACCATTTTATGTTTTTTCAGCATATTCTGAAGTGCTTCATAATCTAACTTTTTTGTTTCAGGAATGAATTTATTAATCTTTCTGTTTTGCTGCAATAGAACAGTCTTCTCCCATTTATCAGGAATTACACTTTGTTTTGGCATTACGTTCACCTCCATGTTTGCTCCATTGGATCGATAGTCTATTTTATGTCTGCTAAAGCAACATGGTATAGACGGATTGACCAGTAAATTCGTATAAATTTTCATTAATACATGATGAACAACAAATAAATACTGCTCCTCGTTCAGTGTTCAATCTTTTTTAATATGGATAGATCGTCAAGATAACATTGCAACAATTCCAAAAATCTATCGATATCCTTATAACAGATATCTCCCATATTAGCAATTCTAAATGTGTTATAATGATTTAATTTCCCTGGATAAATCATGATGTTATTTTTATAGAAATAATCATGCATATGATCAAACTTGTAATGCGGGTTGTCAGGCTCTATAATCGCAGTGATGATTTTTGAGTGGTTATCATCATCTACTAGATAAGATAACCCCATTTGCTTGATCCCACGAATTAAACATCCCCAGGATTTGGTATACCTATCATATCTTGCAGTGATTCCTTCTTCTTTTAATTCATTTATCGCCTGCTCTAAGGCATACATGGTTTGAACAGGAGGAGTAAAACGCATTTGTTTTGTTTCAGAAAAGTATTTGTATTGTTCATATAGATTTAAATAATAATTCCTTTTTCTCATACTTTTTAATTGTTTTAGTTTATTTACATTTGATACTACAAACGAAATGCCAGCAGTGCCTTGTAAGTTTTTGTTTGAGCTTGCAGCTAAATAACTTATATTCATTTCTTTCATTTGAATTGGTATAGCTGCGTATGAACTCATCCCGTCCACAAATAGTTCTATATTATGTTTTGAGCAAATCCTGCCAATCGCCCCAACATCATTCAGTAAACCTGTTGTTGTTTCATGATGAACAAGAGCTAGATGAGAAATTCGTCTATCAGAGGTTTGTATTGCATGTTCTAATCGATTTAAATCTATGGATTCATAAGGAACACTTTGAAATTCCTTTATATCCACTCCGTATATATTGGCTATATCACACATTCGTTTACCATATGCTCCATTATTTATGATTAACAAGTAATCTTCATCAGATATAACTGAGCTTAAAATCGCTTCAACCGCTGCTGTACCAGAACCACTAAATAATACGGTTGTATATTCATCATGATTGCCTACAAATTCAGTTAGTTCTCTTGCAATCTTAGCCATTAAATCACCAAATTCTGCTTCCCTCGGGCAAATGTCTGGTACTACTTGAGACCATTTTACACTGTTCGTTGTTGTAGCAGGACCTGGATTCAATAATATATTTCTTTTTAATATTTTCAAAGAATCATTCACTCCCCTCATTGATGAATCGCTTTAACCTCTCATGAACTTCAAATGGTTTTATAGTAGGACGTCCTAACTTTTGTTTTGAACCTTTGGAGATTTTCAAATGTAAAAAGGTTAAACTTTTTTCCTTTTTCCAATGAATAATCGCTGCTTGCAGTTCACTTAAATTATGAATAAACAAGGAATTTGCATAACCACAACTAGCTGCAATGTTATTGAAATCAATGTTTTGAGATACTGTACTTTGTCCTCCAGTGGAATCATAAGTATGATTGTCTAATAAAATGTGAAGCATATTTGAAGGTTGGTAATAACCGATAGTAGCCATACTACCTAATCTCATCAACAATGAACCGTCACCATCAATAACAACAATATTTTGATTAAGTTGAGAAATTGCTAACCCAAGACCAAAAGAACTAATACACCCCATTGACCCTACCATATATAAATTGTTGTCTGCATCCTCAATTTCATATAATTCTCTTCCTGTTTTACCAGTAGTAGCTAATTGAATCGTATGGGAATCCTTCATCTCGTTAATGACTTTCAAAGCTTCAAACCGAGTAGGAAGTTGATTCGTCCATTTCTTTTCAACTATGTTTTGATTTACATTAGTAGAAAGCGTCTCCTTTATTAATTTTTCATCACTGAAAGTACCTTTTTTTACAATAAAGAAAAATGAACGTTTATCCTCTATGTGGTTATTAGCAACCTTAATTTGTTCCAGCGCTTTCTCTATCTCCGTCGATAAATATTGCCATTCTACCTCCATTAAATCCAACATTTTCATCGTAATCTGTCCCATTAATTCATGTTGCGGCTCATCTCTTATTCCTTCCTCCCCTCTTAAACTTACAAAACCAAGGATCGGGATCTGGAACGGATAAACCAATGATGTTAAAGGTGATACTGCGTTAGTTAAGCCAGAATTTTGCATTAACACAACTGGTTTTTCACCCCCGACTGAAACCCCCGAGGCTATTGCAACGGCATCACCTTCATTTGTGGCCGCAATATATTCACACTCGTTCATTGCATAATTAATTAAACTTTTTAAAAATGAGCATGGAACACCAATATATTGATTGAAATTTAAGTTTTTTAATTCATCACCAAACCTTTTCGTTTGAATCAAAATATATCACCTTTCCTTCCGCATTATAAAACAAAGCTTCATTAAAAATGCGTTATGAAGTATAAAATGCCCGTACTAAAAATTAGTAGGGCTCAGATTCTTTTAAATTCAACTTTTTTTGTATCTTTTAATTCGATGATACATCTTTTTATCTTTCAATTTTTTAAAATGTGATAGGGCTGGTTTTAAGTTTGCTTCAAGTATCCAAACATGGCCTTCTTGATCTAAAGCAATGTCGAATCCAAATATTCTATTTTTTTTGTAATATTTTGCTAGATGATTTGCGGTTAATAAGGAAACTCTATCTATTTTAGCCAATAAGGATTTATATGATTTCTCATTGATAGTAGCATGTTCAATCGCATCTGATGGTTGCATTACCCTGCCCTTACTTCTCGTTATATTAGATACAATAAATCCCTCTCCAGCAATTTTTGTTACCTTTCCAGTGACAACCCATTCCTTAGATTTCGATTTCCTTTGCGCCATAACTCGAAAATCGAAGGGTGATTCATCGATAGTTGGTCTGTTGATGCTTTGTTGTATAATATAATGATCCATGGTGTTTTTTAAAAAACGATCTGTTTTCTTTTTTCCTTTTTTTGTAACGATCTTATTTTCATGATGAATTTTATATTGATTATCTCCTAATGAAGAAACTAAAAAAACATCCCGCCCCCTACTTCCACTTGAAGGTTTTATAATGACATGTTCATATTTCTCAAGCATATGCCATAAATTATTTTTATCCATCATCCGAGTTTCAGGAAGGTATGGAATTAATGCTTCTTTTTTCATCATAATCTTGTATTTTGCCCATTTATGGCTGGCTATTTTCCCCAGTGTGATCACCCCCTTTTTTAAAGCTATCTAATTTATTTCTTAATAATCTGTTGTGTTTTACTTTTTGTAGGAAGATATTTTTTTTCAGCTAAATGAAGCTCATCAGTATTTTGAAGTCTAAATACCTCTTCTAAAGCAGCTACTAAATTTTCTGCGCGAACAATACTTTCATCACGATATATCATTTCAGATATATGTTTAATGGCATCGATACAAGCTCTTAAATTATGATTGGCCCAAATCACAAGATTAGCACCGACTTTTTCAAACTCAGCTGTTGGTGTAGTATAATATTTTGTTGGAACTAGAACAATCGGCAATCTATTTGCCCATTCTTGCATAAAGGATGTAATTTCATCGAAATTTGATTTTTTACTGTGTATTAATACCGCATCAGCTCCAGCTTGACGATAAGCCTCTGCACGTTTTAATGCCTCCTCCAAACCCCAACCCGTGATAAACGCTTCTACTCTAGCTACAACAATGAAGTCTTCATCTATTTGGGAGTCCTTCATCGCTTTTATTTTGCCAGAAAACTCATCTATATCTGCAAGAGGCTGTACTGCAGCATTGATAAATGAATTTGTTTTTGGAAAAAGTTTATCTTCTATGCAAACACCAGCAATGTGGCGTTGTTCTAATTTTTTAACTAATCGTCTTGCATTGTTGAAATTACCAAACCCTGTATCCCCATCAAACAATATCGGAATGGAAGTAGCATCACTCATAAACTCTAAATTGTCTAATACCTGTGTCCAAGAAGCCTCGTTATTATCACGAACTCCCATGGATGCAGAGATCGACAATCCACTTCCCCAGATTCCTTTAAACCCTGTTTCTTCTACAATCGTTGCTGATAAACCGTTATGTGCCTCCATAATAAAATCTAGATCTTTAGAAGTGAGTATTTGTTTTAATTGTGTTGTTTTTTTCATAAAGTTCCCCTCTCACTTTAAACACGTATAATCATTACTGAAGATATTGAGATATTGATATATCATATGCGAACTTTTATTTTTGGGGACGTTTTATGTAAAAAACAGTAGAAAATCATAATTTAATTAGAAATACGCGAATCAACAAGATGAAATCGTTTTCATATTTACTTTTATAAGTACTTAATCCATGGTCATTCGTTGAATTAACTTAAAAGATACATATTCGTCCAGTCACTTCCTTAAAACTCATCATAGCTTATATAAAAAGGAGTGAGGACGTATGTTTTTCCAAAACTTAAATGAAGAAATTAAAGAATTCAAGTTTGATCCCTTAACACCTAACACGAATGTAAATTTGGGACAACTTTCAACAGATAATATGAACCCAACCCCTATTGCTAAAATCACTTTTGATTGTTTAAACCCTGGAGATCTTGTATGGTTAAACGGTATTTTTCATGTAACAAATAATTCGATAAACGATGATGGTGTAAATACTATAATTTCAAAAAATGGAGTTCCCATTTATGAAGTACCTTTTACAGATATAGATGATATTAATGGAGACCATGTAGGGCAAATTTTATCT
The DNA here is from genome assembly GCF_030730905.1 of Chengkuizengella axinellae. Lineage (GTDB taxonomy): Bacteria > Bacillota > Bacilli > Paenibacillales > KCTC-33759 > Chengkuizengella > Chengkuizengella axinellae. Next base: position 32,253 of record NZ_JAVAMP010000008.1, read on the forward strand.
CAACAAACAGTAGACTTCATTACAGTTTGTCAGAAAAGTGTGACTTATGAACTTGCTGCTTCTACTGGTGGAGACAATGATGATATTGATTTATTCGGTCCCATTACTTTTACAGCAACTCGAATCGCAGGATTTCAACAAGCAGAAACTTGCCAATTTGAATTTGATACTTCTACGGCAGTTGAGATTCCTATTTCAAACGACATTAATACACCTACAATGGTTGCTAAACTTACTTTTGATTGCTTAAAACCAGGAGATTTGGTATGGTTGAACGGGCTTTTCCATGTAGATAATGATAATGATACTCTTGATAAAATCCCTTTCCTTCAACGCATATTTAAAAATAATGATCCAAACCCGATTTATTCTTCTAATACAGACATAGAAGAAGAATCAAACGACGATCTATTTCAAATTTTATCTCAACAAGCTGTCGATGTGATAACAAGTCTTCAAAGAGATGTAATGTATACCCTAATTGTTTCTGTTCCTATGAATGCGGATGAAGTCTTTTTGAGTGGTCCTATAGCCTTCACTGGAACTCTGTTAAGAAAGGAAAAGAGGTGATAATGAATGGCGTTCCAAAAAGTAGAAATACGAGATTTTCAATTTTCACCTCCTCCAGTTAACACATTACCTGAAGAATTAAGAACAAATGAAGCTGACCCTACTATCGTTGCACAAGTAACCTTTAAATGTTTAATGCCGGGAGATCTAATATGGTTAAACGGACTTTTTCATGTAACAAATGAAGCCAATAGTATTGCCTCTGTCACTCATATAATCAAAAAAAATGGATCAGACATATACAGAGCAGAAACAGAAGTTGATATAGATCCCAATGATAACGAAGGACAAATCTTCAAACAACAATACGTTGATCAAAATATGACCTTTCAATCGAATGTCACGTATAGCTTGGTTGCTTCATCTGATATTTCAAATGTCTTTAGAGTGTTACCTGTTATTTTAACGGCAACAAAAATAGTAGAAGGAAAAAATCGTTTATATTGAAATAAAAAGAAGATCCCTATGTTCAAATTAAATATTTGAATGGGATCTTTAATGTTCCATTGGAGGAACCTGTATAGGCGTTTCTTTAGAAACATGGAGGTGTAGTTTTTCATTAACGGAAGCATAAAAAACATCCTCTTTTCTCGTGTTCTGATTTTGAAGTTGTGTATCCAGCCACTTCATGTCTTTTTGAAGATAGGCTAAGACTTTTTCGGAAACAACTCCATCTAGAATAATTGGATACGCAAATTGTGAACGATTTATTTCTAATCCAAGATCTTCTAGCGTTACAGCTGATTTATTTGGTTTTTTGTAAACGGACAGCTTGCCACTAGATTCCAGCACGGCCATCTCAACTTCTTCCATATTAAAAATATCCTTTTCACGCAACATTTGCAGAATATTATCAATAGAGTATCTTTCCTTCTTCAAATTTTCTTTAATTAGATTACCCTTATGAATGACTACTCTAGGTTCAAAAGTAATGATTTTCCCAAATTTGCTGCTTTTAATCATTAACTTGCTGACATAACGTTGTAATAATCCAATTAATACAATAGCTAAAGCCGTTGGTAAATGCTCAATTTTAGGATCGGCTATATCTGCTCCTACTACTGCACCAATCGCTATGACAATAAGGAAATCAAACACTGGAAGTTCACCAACGGATCGCTTACCCATATAAAGGGCCATTATTAAAAGGAGAGGGAAAATCGTAAAAATACGTACAATGATTATAAGAAAATCTTTAAAATAATCCAATACCTTTACCCACCTTAATTTGTCATTAATAATAAATAAACATAAACATATTATTTCCAAATTAAAACATGATTAAGCACCTAGTTCAGATACTAACAAGTTATTTTAATTGATTTAAATCTGCATCAAACATATGTTCTTATAAAAAGAGCTGTTTAATCATTTACATCGATTAAACAGCCCAATACAATTGTAATTACTATTTTTAAATAGTTAAAACATCCAAAATATTTTCAAATCTATCAATACTGTAATCAAATTGTTTAACTTCTCCAAAGCCATAAGAAGCATACATAAATGGAATTCCTGCAAATTTTGCTGCATTCATATCCCCTTCTATATCTCCTACATAAATTGGATTCGCTAAGTTATTTCTTTCCATAACCAGCTTAATGTTCTCCCCTTTTGTAAGTCCAGTCCTTCCAGGGTTCTCATAGTCAAGAAAATACTTATCAAGTTTGTGATAATCATAAAATGCTTCGATGTACCCATCTTGACAATTACTTACTATAAATAATTTATAATTTTTGGATAAGGTGATGAGTGTTTCTTCAAGATTATCATACAACTCTCCACCATTTTCCTTCACATATTTATGCTCAAACTCACAACATTCTTTAATTAGTTGATTCTGCTTATCATCATTTAAATCAGGAAAAAGAACTTGAAAGATTTCTTTCATCTGAAGCCCAGTGACTCCTTGGAGCTTTTCTTTAGTGATCTGGTCATACGAATTTTTGTGAAGCACTTTATTCCAAGCTTCTACAATAGTATTAGAAGCATCCCATAGTGTTCCATCTAGATCAAATATTATACTGTCCATATGTTCCTCCATCGAATAAATAGATTTTGTTTTCATGTTGATTTAATAGATTACACATATACATTTGTACGAAGAGTCACCTCTTCGCTTTTATACATGTTTACGGTTGTAATCTTAGCAACCGAAGGGTATCCGCCGATCGTTTCGATGAACCCTCTCCTCGTCAACTAAGTATGTTTATTTCTACTTAGTTCAGGCGCTTAACTATTCCTTTTTCTACCCTCACTTTCATCCTAAATATGTACAATCCATCCTATACTAGGTCGATTTGAATTGTCAATCATTTCAATTTGAAAAACTAAATTAGATTACCCCTAATCATTTCTTAGGAAATAGTCAGGAAATACAATCATTCGACATGTTATGTTAAATAAATACAATATAAACGAACTGAAAAACAGTTCGTTCATTTATTTTAAAGATCAAAAGTTGCTGTTAAAGGGTTATGATCTGAATATCCATCTGCATCACCCACAAAGGCATCTGTTACATTTGTACCTTCTAATGTAAGGATCCAGTCTATGCTAGCTCCTCTTTCAGTTGTTGGTGGTTTTGGGGTGTTTGGATTAGCAATATCCCAAGTATCATCCAAGTCCACAGGATTTGAAATTCCATCAATAGGTACTTGATTTAATAAATACCTCATTATATTTGAATTTCTTCTTGCATTAAAATCTCCAACTGAAATTGCGGATCTATTGGCTGTTCCAGATTGATGCAGATCAATTAATTGTGCTTGATTAATAGCGTGGGTTTCTTTGTTTACATTAGGAGTAATACAATAGTGATTATTATAAAAATAAAATTCATCATCTGTTTCATTGTCGTTTAGAAGCAACCAAGTGATATATCGATCAAAACCTTGACATACGGAACCTAAATCTGTACCTTGATCAAGAAGCGTAAATCGATTATTTCTTAACAATATGGGATTATCGTAATTCCCAGAAATATTAAATTCAATTAATTCATATTGACTGGCCAGAGCAGTTTCCAAATAAGCTCTTTGTGTATCTAAAGCTTCCTGCAAACCTACCACATCAGCATCTAAGTCTAAAATAATGTCTACTATCCCACTTCTTCTACTGTTCCATGTTCTGCGGTCAGCTAAAATATTAAAACTCATTGCTTTCAATCTCTACACCTCCTCTCAATTTATCATCTGAATATTTTATGCAATAAGAAGAGAAGGTGCTTGTGTGTAACACATGGTATGTTCGTCCAAATTAAAGATTATTATATTTTACAATACACCAAAGAGCATTATCCCATTTGGAATAATGCTCTTAAATTATTAATAATTTACTTACTCAATTGCAGCTTACTAAATTATTCAATGACAGCACGATACCCTTCAGCTGTAAGAAGTTTCTTAAGTGCTTCTTGTACGTCTCCTTTAACTTCTACCTCTACTAACCATCCTCCATCATATGGCTCTGCGTTGACCAATTCAGGTTGTCCTTCTAAAACATCATTTACTTTTGTTACTTTCCCTGATACCGGATAATAAATTTCGGATACTGTTTTTACAGATTCAATGGTTCCCATGACATCACCTTCAGAGAAAGTGTCACCTACTTCTGGAAATTCAACAAAAACAATATCACCCAGTTGTTCTTGTGCATAATCTGTAATCCCTATACGCACTACTTGTCCTTCCACTGATAGTGTCCATTCATGATCATCACTATACGCTAACTGCTCTCTTAATTCACTCATCCAATTCGCCTCTTTTCAATCATTATTATTGTAAAAATATGTGAGTTCTATTCTCAGCCAGTTGACCTATTTCTTTAATTGTCTTACTGATTTTGAATTTTGAACCTTGTTCGCAATACTAAAATTATGTATAGTCTTAAACTCGCGTTAGACATTAATTAGTGTCTTCATCCGCACCGATGTACTGTTATCTATCACAGCATAAAACAGTACACAAGGCTATGTCAATATTCAGAATAAAAAAATAGTTTGAAAATTATTATTGACACCTTTCCCCATCGAAGAATATAATTTTGATATACATGTCAAGAACAATAACATAATAAGCGGATGATGGTAGCGGGAGAGATTACCGTGAACAAGCAGGTAACGCCGAAGGAGTAAGCCTTTTAGGTGAATCTCTCAGGCAAAAGGACCTTTACTTGACGCACCTCTGGAGAGAATCCTTAATATTAGGGTCACCCACGGGGAAACTTATACAATCATATTTAATTATTTTTACATATATTTTTGTGTAAGACAACTCTCAGGTACAAAGGACAGAGCATGGGGAAACTATATAAGCATTAATGCTTACATAGCATATCCCCGTGTCTGTCTTTTTTTTGTATTTCCAAATTTATAAAGAGGTGATGAAATGAGCGAGTTAAAGAGAACGCCATTGTTTGAATTATATGGAAACTATCCTTCTTCCCGTTGCATCGATTTTGGTGGTTGGGAATTACCGGTTCAATTTTATGGAATTCAACGTGAACACGAAGCAGTACGTACAGCGGCCGGTCTATTTGATGTTTCTCATATGGGTGAATTTATGGTAACTGGTAAAGATGCAGAGAAATTTATCCAACAGATGACTACAAATGATGTAACAAAGTTAAAAATAAACCAGGCACAATATACTTTAATGTGTTATCCAGATGGAGGTGTTGTGGACGATTTATTGGTTTATAAACTAAGCGAAATCGAATTCATGTTAGTAGTTAATGCTTCAAACATTGATAAAGACTTAGAATGGTTGCAAAAACATTTGAACGGAGATGTCACCCTTGAGAATAGATCAGATCATACAGCATTATTAGCTCTTCAAGGTCCTAATGCTGCACAAATTTTATCTCGCGTGACAGATCATGATATCCATTCTTTAAATCCTTTCCATTTCATCAATGAAGCCAATGTATCTGGTGCACCAGTACTTCTCTCACGTACTGGTTACACAGGTGAAGATGGCTTTGAAATTTATTGCTCCTCTCAAGATGCTCCAAAGGTATGGGAAGGTTTAGTAGCAGTTAGCGAACCTGATGAACTTATTCCTGCTGGATTAGGTGCTAGAGATACACTTCGTTTCGAAGCAAAACTTCCACTTTATGGACAAGAATTATCCAAAGATATCACACCTCTAGAAGCTGGAGTTGGCTTCTTCGTTAAATTAGACAAAGGTGAGTTCATCGGTCGGAACGTATTAGCTGAACAAAAAGAACAAGGTCTAAAGAGGAAATTAGTTGGTATTGAAATGATCGATAGAGGTATTCCTCGTCACGGTTATTCTGTATATGCTGGTGATGAACGTATTGGAGAAGTAACAACTGGAACACAATCCCCTACCTTAAAAAGAAATCTTGGATTAGCGATTTTAGAAATAGATTACACAAAATTGGACACAGAAGTATCAGTAGAAATTCGGGGTAAAAAGCTAAGAGCCAAAGTCATTAAAGCCCCTTTTTATAAAAGACCAAAAGCAGCGAAAGAAGGAGAGAAATAATGAAGAAGCATCGATATATACCGATGACAGAACAAGATCAAAGTGACATGCTCGCTACGATCGGTGCAGAATCTGTTAAGGATTTGTTTTCAGATATTCCTGAATCTATTCAATACAAAGGAACATTGCCTATGTCCGAAGCATTAAGTGAAGCTGAATTGCTAAAACATATGAGTGAATTGGCTGAACGAAATGCTAATTTTGAACAATATCCCAGCTTTTTAGGTGCGGGTATTTATGATCATCATATCCCTGTTGTAATTAATCATATGATCTCTCGTTCCGAGTTTTATACTGCATACACACCCTACCAACCTGAAATTAGTCAAGGTGAGTTGCAAGCCATCTTTGAATTTCAATCTTATATTTGTGAATTAACAGATATGAAGGTAGCGAATGCTAGTATGTATGATGGAGCAACTGCTTTAGCAGAAGCAGCGGCACTAGCAAGTGGTGCAACAAGACGTAAACGCATCGTTGTTTCAAAAACAGTTCATCCTGAAGCGCGTGAAATATTACACACTACTGCTCATGGACTTAACCTTGAAGTAGTTGAAGTTGGAATTTCAAACGGTGTAACCAATTTAGATGAGCTTCAAACAGCAATTAATGATGAAACTGCTGCGGTTCTAATTCAATCTCCAAACTTTTTTGGCTGTATTGAGGACGTCCGAAGCATTGAACCTTTAGTCCACGAAAAAAAAGCACTTCTTACACTTAGCGTAAATCCTTTGTCATTAGGTTTATTAGAGTCTCCAGGTAAATTAGGTGCTGATATAGTTGTTGGAGATGCACAACCACTTGGTATCCCAGCAGCACTTGGTGGTCCAACTTGTGGATTCTTTGCAGTTACTGAAAAGTTAATGCGTCGTATACCTGGTAGAATTGTAGGCCAAACAACAGATACAGATGGCAAACGTGGTTTTGTTCTCACGCTACAAGCACGTGAACAGCATATTCGTCGTGAAAAAGCGACGTCAAATATATGCTCAAATCAAGCTTTACTAGCTCTTTGCGCGTCCATTTACATGTCTACGATGGGTAAATCTGGTATTCAAGAAGTGGCTCAGCTTAACTTAAATAAGTCCCATTATGCTGCACAGCAGTTTTCAAAAGATAGCAAGCTTGCATTTGATGCACCATTTTTCAATGAATTCGTTGTTAAGCTTCCTGAGGGATCAAATGTAGAAGAAGTCAATTCTAAATTAATTGAAAAAGGATATATTGGCGGTTTTAATTTAGGAAAATCATATCCTGAGCTTGAAGGACACATGTTATTAGCTGTTACAGAACGTAGAACAAAAGATGAAATTGATGGATTCATCCGTGAACTGGAGGACTGCATATGATTCCCGAAAAAAAGTTGATTTTTGAACTAAGCAAACCTGGTCGTGTAGCTTACTCTTTACCAGAGTCTGATGTACCAGAAGTTGATCTAAAAGATGTCATTCCTGAGTCTATGATGCGCAGCAAACCTGCAGAGCTACCTGAAGTGTACGAGGTAGACGTTATTCGTCATTATACAGAGTTGTCTCGTCGTAATTTTGGAATAGATAATGGATTCTATCCTTTAGGCTCTTGTACAATGAAATACAATCCAAAAATTAATGAGGATACAGCTCGATTCCCTGGATTCGCAAAAATACATCCTCATCAACCAGAAGAAAGCATTCAAGGAGCTCTTGAACTACTATATACCCTACAAAATGATTTAGCTGCTTTAACGGGGATGGATCAAGTCACTTTACAGCCAGCTGCAGGTGCTCATGGTGAATGGACTGGATTAATGATGATTCGTGCCTATCATGAAAGCCGTGGGGAGAAAAGATCCAAGGTTATCGTACCTGACTCCTCCCACGGAACAAATCCAGCAAGTGCTACTACTGCTGGATATGAAACGATTACAATCAAATCTGATGAACGCGGATTAGTTGATCTAGATGGTCTACGTGAAGCAGTTGGTGATGATACAGCAGCATTAATGCTTACAAATCCAAATACGCTAGGTTTATTTGAACAAGAAATTGAAGAAATTGCTGCAATCGTTCACGAAGCAGGCGGTTTATTGTACTATGATGGTGCTAACTCAAATGCTATCATGGGGATTACACGTCCTGGAGATATGGGATTTGATGTTGTTCATTTGAATCTTCATAAAACAATGAGTACACCACATGGCGGTGGAGGCCCTGGAGCTGGACCAGTTGGCGTAAAAAGCAAATTGATCCCATTCCTTCCAAAGCCAATTGTAAGTAAATATGAAGATGGAACCTACTATTGGGACTACGATCGTCCTCAATCCATTGGTCGAGTAAAAGCTTATTATGGTAATTTCGGTATTTTAGTTCGTGCTTATACTTATATGCGCACATACGGACCTGACGGATTGCGTCGCGTCTCAGAAGTTGCAGTCATTAATGCAAATTATATGATGCACCGTCTAGCTCCATATTTTGAAGTAGCTTATCCGGGAGTATGCAAACATGAATTTGTATTATCTGGAAGGAAGTTGAAGCAATACGGGGTACGGACGCTTGACGTTGCAAAACGTTTGCTTGATTTTGGATATCATCCTCCAACGATCTACTTCCCTCTTAATGTAGAGGAATGTATTATGATTGAACCAACCGAAACAGAAAGCAAAGAAACATTGGATGATTTCATTGACACAATGATTCAAATTGCAAAAGAGGCTGAAGAAAATCCTGAATTAGTTATCAATGCTCCATACGATACGGTGGTAAAACGATTAGATGAAACGACAGCTGCAAGAAAACCAGTGTTAAATTGTACTTGTGGATAAAAATTAAACCTAAAAAAGAAGCGGATAATCTCCCCGCTTCTTTTTTCATGTCATCTCAAAGTCAAACGTTTGTTCTTTTATTTAATTCTAGTCGTTTTTTCTTCTACAATTTCTTTATTATCTTCTTGATCAAAGTCTATTCCATGAACATTTAAATTCACTTCTACTACAACCAATCCGGTCATGGATTCAATGGCTTCTTTCACATTACCTTGAATGTTTGAAGCAATCACTGGAATTTCCTTCCCATATTCTACGATGATGGAAACATCTACAATGACTTCTTTTTCTCCAACTTCTACTTTGATCCCCTTTGATAGGTTTTTACGTCCAATCCATTCGGCTATCCCTCCTGCTATTCCACCACTCATGCTTGCCACACCATCAACTTCAATGGTTGCCATTCCAGCTATGATTTCTATAACCTCAGGTACAATATGAACTCTTCCAAGCTCTCTTCTTTCAAGTTCCAAATTCGTTAAAGTTTTTGTTGAAGACATCATAATCCCACCTTTCTTCCTTTTCTGAAAGTTGAATGCATTATAAATAAACTATGATCATTCCATTTATTCTATGACTCATTTCAAAAAGAAAACCTGCCGATTGGGAGCTAAATATTTTATAAATTGTTAAAGTGTTAGAAAAGAAGAATCATTCCATATGCATATACAATACTTGCAATAAAGATAAGAACTAAATATAGTCCATTCCATTTGAGACCAACGACTAAAGATTTTTCATTCACCATTCCACTAACTAATATGTTGAGGGGAGTAACAGGACTCAGTATAGTTGCTATGGACCATCCCATCATCATGATAAGAACAAATATCTCTTTTCCTATTTGTATCACTGAAGGGTCAAACTGTGTTGCTAACACAGTTACAATAATTAAGGGATGAACACCAATAAAAGTTAGAATAATCATAGAAGAAAGAATACAAACAATAAATAAAAGGATAGAAATATTAGATATGCTCACCATTAATAGCTGTACTCGATCAGAAAATGCTGTGCCGATAAGTGACTCGCCTAAAAAACCCACACTAATAAATAGTACAATTTCATTATTCATGACAGGAACAGAATTTTTTTTATACATTTGAAATTGTTTTGAGAATTCTATCACCTTTTGGAACACTATGCTCCAAATTAAAGGGAAAACGATGGAAACTAAACTCACCACTAACAACATTGGCCACTTTGTCATGTACTCTACAATAAACATTGTGAGCCCAAGCAAGATGGTAAGGAAAAAAAGTTCGAACACTTTTTTACGATGATAACTTTCGATCTGTACATATTGTTTTTTTAAAGGAATTGTTGATTGATTTGATGTTTTCATAAATAAAAGGTTCCCAACCAGCAATTGAATAATAGCAAATAAAATACCATATGGAATATAACTAATGGAGGGTATGTCTAAATAATATGTCGCAGTTGCAACGGATATAAGAAATGGCGACCAAACAAAAGCTGTTGAATATCCTATAAAATATACTTTAGATAAAAACTTAGGTGATAGATTCAAATGATCCACCATTTCATGTATTAATCGAATAGTACCCATATTCAATATAGGTCCAAAAATAAAAATAAATCCTGTAAGACCTCCAAATAACTTTTTAGGTTTTTGAACCAATCTCACTAAAAATACGGACAATGATTTAAAGTAATCACTAATTTTAAGTGGGATCAAGATGATTGGAGCAAGAATGAGGAGTGCGATGATTGGTAAATTAACCAGCATACCATCAATTATATCTAAATAATGAACACCCTTTGCTACATTTATAATCAATCCAATTGAAAAAAAAACGAGTGCCCAAAGCCGTGCAAAACTTTTTGCGTAAAATAAACTATTAAAAAAAACGAAGATCACTAAAAACGCCAACAATACATGTAATGCTTCCAATTGTAGAAAATATTGCGCCATGTAAACGAAACACATACTTAAAATAATCAAACTTCTATCAAAAACAAGTCCTTTTTTATAAGGTATAGATGGTACTTGCATGATGTCATCCCTTCCCGAATGAATTCATAAGTGTGAATTTGAATCCATTTTCCATACCTTACATTGTATTACTAACTTACATTCACGTATATCGAAATATTTTTATGATCATCATTAGAAAAACTTCTAAAGGAATTTTAATATTTGCTGATCTTTAGATTACATCATAATCTTCATAAAGAAATTTACTTTGCCTTTCATTAATGAATGAAGGTGTACTGAGAAGTAACATATTTCTCACTTTACATAAGAACGGTTTATCTAGTTGAGCTAACTTACCAGCCATGCGAGAAACTTTACTAATTTTACTAGCTCTAGTCAGTCTATTTTTCTCATAGAATTTTAACCCGTTTACTAATTGATTTCCTACGTTTCTCCCTAGACTGTAACCATCTTCAATTCCTTGACACGCACCTTGTCCTAAGTTGGGTGTCATTGCATGAGCTGCATCACCTACTAAAACTACTCTTTCAAAAGCATATTGTTTAAGATCGGGAATATCAAATATATCATGTTTGATTACATTTTCATGATTAGTTAGCTGTAAAATATCATGTACTGGTTGTGGGTAATTCGGGAGAGTTTCAATTAAGTGATTGACTGTATAATTAGAATAACGTTTATCATTAGGAAGCGCATTTACAAGCATATACCAATATACTTTAGTCTTAGAAATAGGAACATATCCAAACCGTCCATTCGCTCCCCAGATTTCATGGAGTTCATCATCTAAATGAATAGAACCCGCATATTCTGCTACTCCTCTCCAACAAGTATACCCTGCATATTGAATGGGTAGGTTCGGTAAGAGCTGTTTTCTTATAATAGAATGAATACCATCTGCTGCAACGATTAAATCTCCATGAACCTGATCTCCATCATCAAAATAAACAGTTGTACTATGTTCATTTTGTTGAAAATTTACTGCTCTTTTTCCTAGATGTATAGGTACTGTCTTTAATTCCTTTAAAAGAACTTTATGTAAATCAGCTCGATGGATGGCATACATCTGTTGAGACAACTGGCTTAAATCTTGTTTTTGCAATACTCTTCCTTTATCTGAGTAAAAAATCGTGCTTAATAATGGATTTGCATAACGTCGAAGGCGATCAGTTATGCCCCATTCATTAAAGATACGAATAGCATTAGGAGCTAACATGATCCCAGCACCAACAGGTTTTAACTCTTCTGTCTTTTCAAAAACTTCTACATTTATTCCGTTGCGATGCAAGGCAATAGCCGTACTTAATCCTGCTATTCCTCCACCCAATATAATCACTTTTGTCATGAGTCATCCTCCTATTTCAAATCTCCTGTACATTTAGTCTACTTAAACAAAATCTCAGTAGCAATATAAATTAAGTCATGTTTGAAGGTGACAAAAGTAACAAACTTAAGGACGTTTTTACAATCATCGAGTCATCTTTAATGATTCTAAAAGTTTCTTAATATCCTCATAACCATAAGCAACTTCCTGTAAAGCCTTCCCTGATATAGAGATCGTTTTTTCACGAACTACTCTCCCACCTACTGATTCATAAAAAAGTCGGGAATTATTTTCTTTTAAAACCCAAATTAACATCGTATCTATATTCATAGTTATTAAATCTTTTAGAATAGGACGAACAAGTAGTTTCCCTATCCCTTTTCTTTGATAGGATTTCAACAAATAAATGGCATAAATTTCACCTTTATATTCGGAATGATGATCTCTTTCTCTTCCTCCGTTGGAAAATCCAACAATCTCACCTTTTTTGGTTTCAGCTACATATACAAATTGATTTTTATAAGTAAGAAATTCACTCCAGCGTGCTTTATAATCATCTACAGAACGATTATTTAAATAATCATCTGGGATCAAACCTTTATAAGTCGTCTTCCAACTATCTACATGAACTTTGGCTATTGCTTTTGTATCTTGTTGAGTTGCTTGTCTTATAATCATTCTGTATCCCTCCAATTTTAAATATTATAATACAGCTTTTTGATTAGATTCATCATTCTATTTTGTGTTATGATAATTTGAGATTCTAGATTAAAAGTTTAGAAAATTAGTATAACACTGTTGTTTAGGAGGAATCTAATCCATTGAATAATCAATTAAAAAATAAACTGATAAAAAATGATAGAGATTACGTTTGGCATCCCTTTACTCAAATGAAAGATTACGAGAACCAAGATCATGTCTTGATAGAAAAAGCTAAAGGGATATATTTATATGATGCAGATGGAAACCAATATTATGATACGGTCTCTTCATGGTGGGTTAACGTTCATGGGCATTCACATCCACGTATACGTGCAGCAATTGATCAACAAATGTCTGAAATGGATCATATTATGTTTAGTGGGTTTACACATCGCCCTGCTGTAGAGCTATCTGAAAAACTCGTTGAAATAACACCAGACGGACTAAATAAAGTTTTCTTTTCAGATAATGGTTCTACTGCGGTTGAAGTCGCCTTGAAAATGTCATTTCAATATTGGCTTCATCTAGGTAAGAAAAGCAAGAATAAATTTGTGTATTTAGATAACAGTTATCATGGAGATACGATTGGAGCGGTGAGTGTTGGTGGAGTTGAGCTTTTCCATTCCGTATTCAAACCTTTACTATTCCAATCCTACAAAGTATCTTCTCCTAATCCATACTTATGGTCTAAACAACACGGACTTTCAGAAGATGAAGCAGTAAGTCAGTGTTTACAAGAAGTAAGAACTTTATTTGAAGAAAAAGCTGATGAAATTGCTGGTTTCGTGATAGAACCACTTGTTCAAGCTGCTGGGGGTATGATTGTTTATCCTGCCTCTTACTTAATTGGACTACGTCAATTATGTGATGAATATGATATTCATCTTATTGCGGATGAAGTAGCAGTTGGTTTTGGCAGAACGGGTCGGATGTTTGCTTGTAACCACGCTGATATCACACCAGATTTAATGTGTCTATCTAAAGGACTGACAGCAGGTGTCATGCCACTTTCAGTTACATTAAGCACACAAAAAATATATGATGCCTTTTATGATGAATATGAAACATTTAAAACTTTTTTTCATGGTCATAGCTTTACGGGAAACCCTCTTGCTTGTGCAGTCGCTTTAGAAAATCTACGTATATTTAAAGACGATAAAGTAATAGAAAAGATACAACCAATTACAACGTACCTGCAACATCGTTTTCGTGAATTTGAAGATTTACAACATATTGGCAACATTAGGGGTATTGGCATGATTGCTGCGATGGATATTTTAGAAGATAAAGCAAAAGGAATCAGCTTTGCTTCTAATAAAAGAACAGGTTATCAAGTGTATTTAACAGGACTAAAACATGGATTGATCATGCGACCACTAGGTGATACGATTTATGTATGGCTTCCACTATGCGCTACAATCCAAGATATTGATCACATTTTGAAAAAAGCGAAAGACGTTTTGATTGAATTAAAACTTGCTTGATAAGATCAACCATAGACTTGTGACTTACATCGACACCTGCTCGTCCAAAAGATGACAATTTGTCTTTCTGACTTGCCTTTGAATTGTAAGTTATTTAAATTCCTGAGCAAAAGAAAGTCCTTCATGTAGGGAAGGACTTTCTTCAGAATAAAAGAACTAGCGAATAAATTATGTATATGTCCCTTATCTCGTTGATTAAAGTCAATATCAAATAAACTGAGAAAATAGAGGGAACCCTCAGTTCATAACCCATTTAGTTTAAAAACACTGAAATAAGGATAATAAATCCCTCTATTTTTGGGTAAGAATTTTCTTTTAAAATAAGGTAACGATTTTCCCTTATTTTCAATTAATCAAAAGTAGTTATAGGCTTACATTTCTTTGTTGAAAATACAGTAGAGAGTCTATTCTCCAAACATAGTGAGAAAAATTTTGTTTTTCTAGATAAAATTTTGGATCATTATTTACCTTATTAAAACTATCTTGTTCCTATCTTACGAAGTTCGCTAATCGTATAATTCACTGATATTTTTTCTGGATCACAAACAACTTCAATAAGAGATGGGATTTGACTTTTTAAAGCTTCTTTTAATGTTTGACCAAATTCATCATTATTTTTTACCCTTTGACCAAATACCCCCATTGATTCCGATAATTTCACAAAATCCGGATTCCCTAATTCGGTACCAATTACACGGTTTGGAAAATGCTTTTCTTGGTGCATGCGAATTGTACCGTGCATGTTATTATTAAAAACTAATGAAACAATCGGAATCTTATATCGAACCGCGGTTTCCAACTCTTGTAAAGTCATCATAAATCCCCCATCACCAGATAACGAAACTACCGTTCTATCCGGACATGCCAACTTAGCTCCTATTGCTGCAGGTAAACCATATCCCATTGCACCTGATGTTGGTCCTATATATGTATTAGGAAGAGAAAATTGAAAATAATTGTGCAGCCAGCCCGCAAAATTACCTGCATCATTTGTGATGATTGCATCTTCTGGAAGTGTTTCTTGTAACCTTTGCATAATCTTCTTCATTTCTACTCCCATATTATCTGCCTTTTTTACATTTAATGAGGTGATGTTGTCATACTCTTTCCTTCTACTTTGTACCCAATCCTTCCACCCTAATGTTTTTATTACTTCTGAGTTCATTTTTTCTTTTAAGGCACTTAACGTAGCTTTTGCATCTCCAATTAGTGCAAGGTGAGGTGAGTACACCTTTCCTATTGAATTCGGATCAATGTCACAATGGATAACTCTATGACTTGATTCAATTAAAGTATAACTTTGTGTCGTCACTTCAGAAAAACGTGTACCAATCGCTATCATTAAATCTGATTGCTTCACACTATTAATAACCTCATCAAAAGTACCTAATCCCAAGTGACCCAAATATAATTTGTTTTTGTTTGGAAATACATCATGTCTTCTAAATGAAGTTAAAACTGGAATATGTAATGCTTCTGCAAATGCTAATAATTCTTGTTCAGCATTGGATAATTTAATTCCGCCTCCTGCAAGAATTAAAGGTTTTTTTGATTGTAAAATCATTTCTATACATCGATTCAATCCTTCCTCACTTGGGATATTCCTGTTTTGAGCATCCGTATTATATAATTTCATCTTCACATTTTCAGATAAAATATCTGCAGGAAGAGAAACAACAACTGGTCCCGGTCTTCCAGATTTAGCAACCCTAAAAGCACGTTGAACCAATTCAGGTATTCTCTCTACTTCTCGAATTTCCACTGACCACTTACTGATAGGTTCAAAAAAACGATCTAACTCTACCTCTTGAAATCCCTCTCTACCCCTATATTTTCGGTCTACCTGTCCTAAAAAAACAACCATAGGTGTCGAGTCCTGTAACGCTGTATGAACACCAATGGATAAATTAGCTGCTCCGACTCCTCTTGTAGCCATAGCAACAGACACATTTCTTGAAGCTTTTGCATAAGCCTCGGCCATGAAAGCCGCCCCACCCTCATGTCTTGCAGAAATCAATTGTAATTCTGGAACATCATATATGACATCCATAATTTCTAAATAACTTTCTCCTGGAACACAAAATACATGTTTTACATCTTCGTTATTAATACACCTTACAACTGCTTCTGCTCCTGTCATGAATTCATCCATATCTTCTCCCCCTCTATATATTTCATATCAACTAAAACTTACAGAAGTTGTAATATTCTATTCTAAATCATAAAAGAAAATCACCTATCCGTGATCTTTCTAAATTCTTTTATAATGAAAAAAACCAAAAAGAAATATATTTTCTTCTTGGTTTTTTAAACTATAAACCGTTACGTTTTTAACTATTCATCCCATGGAGGTTCATCATTTGTAGAATGATGCTCATTATTTGACCCATTCCGTGTTTTTAATCTTTCCAGAACAGAATCAAAATCGTCAGGATGAAGCAATTCAATGGGTGAAACTCCTTTTTCAAATTGAAATGACTCCCCCTCAATCAACACAACATATCGACCATTAAGTTTGGCCAAGTGGATTTGATCCCCATATTGTTCCAACAAACCTTTTACTTGTATTCCATCTAATTTAAACTTAAGCTCTATGTCTTCCTTCTGTTCAACTAATTGCGTCGCTGCTTCCATGACCTTATCGTGACTCCATCGCTGTTGTAATTCTCTTTTTTCGGATGCAGCCCATAATTCCAAACTTTCTTCTTCTTTTTTACGCTCTTCCTGTTCTATTTGTCCTTCCTTATGCTGCCACTTTTCTTCCACGTATTGATTCACCATAGTAATCATTTGTTCATTCATAATTTCAGGCATCGATTTTTCATAAGAAACAAATTTAAGGAAGTCTTCAAAATATCTTGCATGAGAGGCTTGATGTATTTTTAGTTCATGCTCTTCACTAATACCTGGTTCAGGCATATATGGATATTGAATTGATTTAATATTTTTTGCACTAATCGCCATCTCTACCTGTGAAATTAAACTCTTCTCATCTGAAATTCGAGCGATTTTCGGTTCAAAATCACACTTCATGATAAATAAAAAAGGATCATCGCCGTATTCATCTAATCTCGCTCTGGATATAATTAGTGCTCCTCCTCGAACAGAACTTGTATCCATATACATTCGGACTAATTCATCGCTAAAATCTAAATACTCTTGTTTATTCTCAGCAAATATCAATCTTTGAAATAAGTTATAGTTCGGATTACTTGTTAGCTCGTGACCTGGTTCAACGATAAAATAACCAATCTTAGTCGGTGTTTGCTCAGATTTCGGATGTTTCTCCACTTTTCTTTTCGTTATTCGTACATATTCTTCATTCAAAAACCCTTTAATTTCACTGTATTGATATTCTTCCCGATCTAAAGTCTGAAAATGACGAAAGGAAAGATTGCCTGCGTTATCTTGTTCTTCATTTTGAATAACAAAAAATGATAAATATTCAATTATAAAATCCATACTTCTTATGCTCCTTGTTCTAATTATTCATTTGTTTTATCTAACATAGGTTCTTTTTTACTGATAAATTTCTTCTTTTGAATATATATTAAACGGATAATCAAACATACTGCCCCAACTGCAAGTCCAGAAATTAATCCGATCCAATATCCAAATGCACCATACGATGTGTAATTTGCCAAATAGTAACCGACAGGTAAACCAATCACCCAAAAAGAAACAAAGGCTAATATAAAAGTAGAGTTTACATCCTTATAACCTCTTAATGCACCTTGAATCGGTGCAGCAATGGCATCTGATAATTGAAAGAAAATAGCAAAATAAAGAAAATGTTTTGTTAACTCTAATACGGAAGCATCTTTTGTATATAATCCAGCAACTTGATCACTCCAGATGAATAAACCAATTGCACTTAATAAAGAAATAAGTACTGCTGAGCTGATCCCAATATAACTATATTGAACAGCATCCCTAAATCGTTTAGCGCCAACTTCATATCCCACTGAAATTGTCAGTGCCATAGAGATACTAAGTGGTATCATATATAAAAAGGAAGCAAAATTTAAGGCAGATTGATGTGCTGCAATAGTATTCGTATCAAATTCACTCATTAATAATGTTACTGCCGCAAAGATGCTTGTTTCAAAAAAAATCGAGAATCCTATTGGTATTCCAATTTTCATGAGCCTTCCCCAGACATTAAACGATACCTTTTCTAAACGGTGAAATATTCTATAGTTTATAAAAGGTTGACCTCGAATGATGATAATGATAGCTATAAACAAAATACACCAGTAAGTAATCATTGATGCATAACCTGCTCCAACACCACCGAGCCGAGGAAAACCAAATTTCCCGAAGATCAGAACATAATTAAAAAACAAATTGATAGGCAACGTTAACAATGTAATTAACATCGTGATTAACGTATGACCTAAACCATCAATGAAATACCTCAAAACGTTATACACAAATAAAGGAATTAAACCAAAAGATAACGCCTTTAAATAGTTAAATGCAATAAACCTAACTTCTGTTTCCAAGTCCATACTTTGCAAAATGGGCTTCAGAAAAAATATCCCTATGACAATAATAACCAAAGAAATCACGATAGATAAATAAATTGCTTGTATAACAGCTTGTGAAATTTTCGAATTTTCCTTTGCACCAACATACTGAGAAACCGTCGGTGTTAATGCCATTAATATGCCTGATAATCCAGTAAATATAGGCACCCATATACTTGAACCTATGGCTACTCCAGCTAAATCAGTTGGACTTACTTGTCCTGACATAACAGTATCAAAAAAATTCATAGAAAATAAACCAAGCTGACTAATCAAGATTGGTAATACAATCATAACAAATTGTGAAATCTTTGCTTTTTTCGTTGTTGTTTCAATCAAGTGTTTACCCTCATTTCACTTTCGCTGTATAAAAAATATAGTAGCTAGAAGTATAACACAAAAGTCCAAGGAATATATAAAAAAGATCAAATAATTATAGTTGATTTAATGGTAATAATTTGTTATTATCTATAACAATAATTTAATGATATAGCGATGAAGAGAAGAGTAGATAAGCTAGAACTTTACAGAGACCCTTGGTTGGTGAAAATAGGGAAGGAAAATCTTATTGAATAAAACCTCTGAGCTTTGTACGGAACTAAGATGTTCTTAGGGATACTACGACGGTTTCCCCCGATATAGGGATAGGGTATCGCATGTTAGCCGTACCTGATAAGGCTTATTTGAGTAATCAATAGGCAAAACTGAGGTGGTACCGCGAAGTCAAACTCTCGCCCTCAAGATGATAATCTTGGGAGGTGAGAGTTTTTTTATTATATAACTTAATGTCAAAAAACTATAGAAAGGGGCAATTTTATGCATTGAACTAATTGAAAAAAATCCAACTAAAGAAATATTTACTTGTGCGTCTGGAATCAGTCCCTCAGGCTCAGTGCATGTTGGGAATTTTCGCGAAGTTAAAATATGCCGACAGAGTGACAAGAAAAAAATGCTTGAATCTCAAAAAGATCTATTTAAAAATGTATATCAATTAGTTATGAATGATAATAGCGGACCTCGATTACCACTCCTTATTGCTGCAGTGGGAAGAGAGAGTATGATAGAACTGCTTACCTTTCAAGCATTTACCTAAAAATCAGCCCAATCCGTTTGAAAGGATTGGGCTTAAAGATATTTATACTTGAAGGTCTATCTTTATCTTATTAAATTAACATTACATTTTATTCAAAGTTTTCGCTCAGTTACTTCCTCTTTTATATTGAATATAAATTGTTCCAAGTTGAATTCTTCTGATCCATCCTTCCCAAACTGCTGAACATTTACAGTACGACTCTGTACTTCCTCATCCCCTACAATAATGATATAAGGAATTTTTTGCAACTTAGCTTCTCTGATTTTATAACCAAGCTTTTCTTCTCGTGAGTCCACTTCAGTTCTTATGTTTTCTGAACGAAGTTGATTATTTATTTCTTCAACATAGTTGCGATGAGCTTGATTCGAAACGGGAATAATCTTAACTTGTGTTGGAGCTAACCAAGTAGGAAATGCCCCACCAAAATGCTCAATTAATATCCCTAAAAATCTGTCTATTGAACCAAGGACAGCTCTATGAATGACCACAGGTCTTTGCTTCTCGTTGTTCTCATTAACGTAACTTAATTTAAATTTCTCAGGCATTTGAAAATCTAACTGGATTGTAGCACATTGATGGCTTCTTTTTAAAGCATCCTTTATATGAAAATCAATTTTGGGACCATAAAAAGCACCGTCTCCTTCATTCAACCTATACTTACACTCTAAACTGTTCAGTACATCTTTCAATGCTCCTTCTGCCATTTCCCACAACTCATCATCCCCTAAAGAGTCATCAGGTCTAGTAGACAATTCTAACTCATAATCAAAACCAAACATTTTGTATACGTAATCTATGAATTCAATAATAGATTTGATTTCACTTTTTATTTGTTCAGGAGTCACAAATATATGTGCATCATCCTGACAAAAAGTACGAACTCTTAGAAGCCCATTTAAAGCCCCGCTTAATTCATGTCGGTGAACTTGCCCAAATTCAGCCAATCTAAGAGGTAAATCCCTATAAGAATGTAATTTATGATTAAAGATAATCATATGCCCAGGACAATTCATTGGTTTTAAAGCAAATTTAACTTGATCCACTTCTGAAAAATACATATTTTCTTGATAATGTTCCCAGTGTCCAGATTCTTCCCATAATTTTTGTTTCATCATCGAAGGTGTACGAACCTCTTGATAACCTAACTTTTGTTGTTCCTCTCTTAACATGGATTCGAGTTCATTTTTTATCCATTGCCCCTTAGGTAAGTAAAAAGGCATTCCTGCTGCTTCATCAGAGAACATAAACAACTCTAATTGCTGACCAAGTTTTTTGTGATTTCTTTTAGCTGCTTTTTCAAGAAATGAGATGTAATTTACTAGCTCCTTCTTTGAAGCAAACGAGACACCGTAGATACGCTGCAGCATTTTATTGTTACTGTCTCCTCGCCAGTATGCACCAGAAACCTTTGTAAGTTTAAATGATTTAATCATCCCAGTGGATGGTAAATGAGGACCGCGACATAAATCCAGAAATTCCCCTTGTTTATAAACAGTGATTATATCATCGTGAGGAATATCTTCTAAAAGTTCTAATTTCAATTCATCATCCATGTCTTGAAATAACTTCCCTGCCATCTCTCTACTCATTTCAATTCGCTCAATCTCTAAGTTTTCATCAATTATGTTTTGCATTTCTTTCTCTATCAGTGACAAATCTTCTAAAGCGATAGATTGAATAACATCCAGATCATAAAAAAATCCATCTTCAATGACAGGACCTACTCCTAATTTCACCTTTCCATAAATTCGTTTAACAGCTTGAGCTAAAACATGTGCTGAAGTGTGTCTAACGATATCTAAACCTTCTTTAGAATCTAATGAAATAATTTCAATTCTTGCATTGGAATTGATTCTGCTACCTAGATCTATAATCTTATGATTGACTTTCCCAGCCACTGCCCTCTTTTTTAAACTTGAACTAATAGATTCAGCGATTTCTGCTAGTGTAATTCCTTTTTCAAACACCTTTTTATGGTTATCTGGAAAAATGATTTCGATTTTATTACTATTCATGTTGAACACTCCAATCCTGTTAATTTGTATGAAAAAACACACTCATCCCTAATAAGGGACGAGTGTGTAATACCCGTGGTTCCACCCAAGTTCCCATCAATTTTTCTTTGATGGCTCAGTTTGCTGTAACGTCGCATCTACGGTACTGGTTTAATTTCCCCAATACTGCTCCAAGGTGGTAAGTTATTTTTCTGCGTTAGGAAGTTCTCAGCTTTCCTTCCCTCTCTGTATAACCGAATAAAATAACTCATGTCCTTCTCATCGCTTTTTGATTTTCTAATCATTATAAAACACAAAAAACACACACCTATCCCTAAAAAGGGACGAGTCTGTGTATTACCCGTGGTTCCACCCAAGTTCCCATCAATTTTTCTTTGATGGCTCAGTTTGCTGTAACGTCGCATCTACGGTACTGGTTTTATTTTCCCCAATACTGCTCCAAGGTGGTAAGTTATTTTTCTGCGTTAGGAAGTTCTCAGCATTCCTTCCTTCTCTGTATAACCGTTTAAAACAACCCTTGTCCTTTTCATTACTTTTCCTTTGATTCATTATTTTTCATACTATACAATAATACGAAAATGAAATCAAGAATTTTTATAAAAAAATTTTATTGAAAATTTCTAATGGTTGGAAAACTTTCTTTTGATTTATAATAAAACTATTCTTTTTGGAGGTGTTAAATCATGAAAATATACACAAAAGATTGCGGAGAAGAAACATTGTTTATTGCTGAAAACATCTCAGATGACTATAAACAGGTCATGGAAAGCCAATTTTACTCTTTACAAAATGGCAGCTACATCAAAAAGTATCCAAGTCATTTAATACACTTAAAACAAATTAGAAACAATTATGAAAAATATGCTGAGGAAATGTTTAAACAAATGGGGTATTTTAAAAAAGTGTTCTGGAAAGAAGCGATTTCGAATTTCATTCACATGGTAGATGGACATGACATTGATTGGTGGCTTACGGGCAGTTGTGCATTATGCTTAAGAGGTATAGAAGTCATGCCACATGATGTAGATATCATTTTACACGCAAAAGACATCGAAAAAATCAACTCCATATTTCATGATTATATTGTAGAGCCGATTGTATCTATGGATGATTGGGTTGTAGATTACTTCGGGGTGATGTTTTTAAATGCACGAATTGATTTAGCATTTGATCCTAAAAAGTTTGTAGACGTTCCTGTGCCAGCAGATTTTGGTCCCTTTGCAATGGAACACTTGGAGGAAATTGATTTTAATGGACATGTTATCAAAATTCCCCCGTTACATCTCCAATATGAAGTGAATAAAAGAAGGGGCAGACATGACAGAGTAAAAGCAATTAAAGCTCATATGCAAAATAATAAAACAAATATTTCAATATAAATCATAAAAAAATGACGAATTTCTAGTTATCACAAATTGTAGTAACTCCAATTCTTTATTAGAGCCATTAATTAAGCCAAGTTCTTTAAACTCATTGACAGATTTATAACCAAGTAAAAGTGCTGTGAATGAACCTATATCAATATGTAGGCCTCTTTTGGGTGCATGGCTACATTTACTCCCTTCTTTTACGGGAAAAAAATTAGCCTCACCCTCTTTGATAATCACAGTACCTTGATTCCAGGTTGCAAATGAATCTGTTATATGTAAGATGACTGTTTGTTCAATTTTCTCAAATGAATACTCACTTAAAAATAACTCAACATCTACAATCCTTCCCATGTAGTAAGGGTGAATCTTAGTTTCCACTCTTGGATTTGGCAGCATGAATATCAAATTTTCTTGTACAACACACCTAAGTTCCACATCAGTAATCATTGAATCATGCTGACAAATGAAATTCCATAATCCTTTTTTAGCCTCTATATCAAGTGTTACAAATTCTTTAATGAGCATCTTATGATTTTTAATTTCATACAGCATGTATCCAAGCATTTCTCCATGACCATCAACATATCCTGCACAATGATCAATACATAAGTATGGACTATTCCACCATGATTCATTTCTTAATAACATACCATTGTACTTTAAAGAGAATTCTTTATATACTTGATTTATTCGAGATAAATTTTGTTTATTTATATCCAATATGTTTACTTTTCCAACTCCAGACCTATTATCAATAAATTTTAGATCATGAACTTGAGCATTAATTTGTAAATAATCACAAAACAACTCCCATCCAAATTTACGGTAAAATTCAATAGAAAGCGGATGTAAAAAGGAGATAGGAATCTTTTTGTCCCGTAATTTCTCAAGTGATGTAAATAATAAATCTCTTACTATGTTCTTTCTCCTATGTTCTGGCCAAGTTGCTACTCCGGCTATTCCTCCCATATTCCATTCCTTTTCATGAATCAAAACTTTGAAATCAATCAATTCAGCTTTAGCTAATAATTTTTCACCATCAAATTTACCGATGATTGTACGCTTTTTTCTTTCTTTTTTCTTATCCTCACTTAGTTCATATTGAAAAGCATATTCATGTAAAGCAAATACTTGTTCAAAATCTATTTCCTTAATTATTCTAATCAATTCATTCACCTCTGGAAATGATAATATGAGAGTTTTTATTCCATTTAAACAATAAAAACTATAAATGACAAGCAAATCATTTTCAAATAAAGAAGAAAATAAACAATAAAGAAAACTCGCCGATTGGCGAGCCTTACAGGCGAAGACAGAGGGGTAGTTGCGCTTATACTTTATTCAATTAAATTTTTTATAAATTCTTAAAGTGAAAAATAGCCTTAAGTTTGATAACCTAAGGCTTTAGATCCTGCATTATTTTTTTATTGTATAATCTGCTTTATTTGACATTTTTAATTGATATTCATCTTCTAAAAGGTGAGCACCAGCGATGCCTGGATTGGTCATTTCATGAGGGTCTAGAATGACATTCAGCTCTTCCTCTGTTAATACATCGTGCAATAAACATAACTCACGAACCGAACGATCTCCTTCTATCGCTTGTCTAGCAATCCTTGAAACGATCTCATATCCTAAGTGAGGGTTTAATGCGGTAATGACACCAACACTTTTCTCCACATTCTCACGACATACATCTTCATTTGCCTCTAAATCATCTAAGCAATACTTTTTAAATACAGTAAATGCTTGTCTCATTATTCTTAAAGACTGTAAAAGATTAAACACTAGCACAGGCTGCATTACATTTAATTCCAATTGTCCTGCTTGAGAAGCCAAATTGATGGTGTGATCATTTCCAATCACTTGGAAGGCAACCTGATTGACAACTTCACACATGACAGGATTTACTTTACCAGGCATAATGGATGAGCCAGGTTGACGTGGTGGCAATGAAATTTCATTAATCCCTGTTTTAGGTCCAGAAGCCAACAGTCTTAGATCATTTGCGATCTTGGACATATTGATCATACATACTTTTAACGAAGCAGACACTTCAGTTAATACATCCGTGTTTTGAGTTGCATCCACTAAATCTTCTGCATTAACAAGAGGAAATCCTGTAAACGTGGCTAACTTTTCTACCACTTCAGATATATAACGAGGGTCAGCATTTAAACCAGTTCCGACAGCAGTAGCACCCATGTTTACCTCATACAAATGACTGCGTGTACGTGTAATCCGTAAAATATCTCTTTTTAAAACTCGTGAATATGCGGCAAACTCTTGTCCTAATCGAATTGGAACGCCATCTTGTAAATGTGTTCGTCCCATTTTTATTACGTGATCAAATTGTTCCGCTTTTGCTACAAAACCTTGTTGTAATTCTTCCATCGCTGACAATAACTTGTCCATCAAAGTTAAAACAGAAATCCGAATGGCTGTAGGTAATACATCATTTGTAGATTGAGCCATATTCACATGACTGTTTGGGCTAAGAACTGTATAGTCCCCTTTATTTCCTCCCAGTACCTCAATAGCACGATTGGCAATGACCTCGTTAGCATTCATATTAAAGGATGTTCCAGCGCCTCCTTGAATAGAATCAACAATAAATTGATCATCATATTTTCCCTCATACACTTCATCAGCTGCCTGTACTATTGCTTCTGCGTGTTTAGGCTGTAATCTTTTGATGTTCATATTTGTTAACGCTGCTGCTTTTTTCACAAGAGAGATGGATCGAATTAATTCCACATCCATGGAATGACCCGTAATCGGAAAATTCTCAACTGCACGCAAAGTTTGAATGCCATAGTAAGCATTCACGGGTACTTCTTTTGCACCAAGAAAATCTTTTTCTGTACGAAATTGGTTTGTTGACATCTCATTTTTCCCCTTTAATAAAAATTAATTATATATAAATAAGAACAAAGCCTCCCACTAAAGCACTAAATGTTGTGATTGAACAATTTTATGTTCTTATTTTTAGAAAATCAGCCAACCCAAGCAGGATGATTGGCCGTACTAAACTCTATGCTGTTTCGACAGCTTTTCTTTCATGTTTTTCTTCTGATTTGGTGATAAATTGTGCACAAGCAGCATCTCCAGTAATATTCACTGCTGTTCTTGTCATATCAAGCAATCTATCTACACCAAGTAATAACCCAATTGCTTCTGTACTTAATCCAACAGATGTTAATACCATTGTCAACATGATAATACCAACACCTGGAACACCAGCAGTGCCGATACTAGCTAAAGTTGCTGTCAGAACGATCATCGCCAAATCTGAAATGGATAAATCAACACCATATAGTTGAGCTACAAACACGGTTGCAACCCCTTGCATGATCGCGGTTCCATCCATATTGATGGTTGCACCAAGAGGTTGTACAAAGCCACTGATGCTTTTTGGAATTTTCAAGTTTTTCTGAGCAGTATCCATTGAAACTGGTAATGTAGCTGAACTACTCGATGTACTGAATGCCACTGTGATCGCAGGAAAGAATTTTTTAACAAATGTAAACGGATTCATCTTACCCAAAAAGGAAATGACAGAACCGTATATTATAACTAAGTGTAAGAATAAAGCAAGCAATACAGCCACAAAATAGTTACCCATTGCTCGTATAGCATCTATTCCGGCTTCACCTATCGCAATTGCGATTAATGCAAATGCACCATAAGGCGCGAGTTTCATCACAACTTCAACTAAAAACATTAAAATGCTGTTCGCTTCATCAAAAACCTTTTTTATGGTTGGTACTTTCCCTTGTAATTGAGCAAGTGCAAATCCAAAAAATATGGAGAAAAAGATAATTTGAAGCATTTTTCCTTCAGTCATAGACAAAAATATATTCGTTGGAACAATGTCAATTAACGTTTCAACTACATCAGGTGCTTCTTTTTCTTCAATTGCTGCATTAGGATCTGGTTCAATTCCTTCTACCATTCCTGGTTGCAAGATATTCCCCACAGATATAGCAATAACTAATGCGATCGAAGTTGTAATTAAGAAAAAGACAACCGTTTTAATTCCAATTCGACCTAATTTTTTTGGATCACTGATTCCTGCTGTTCCTAATACGATAGAAATAATTACAATTGGAACGACTAGCAGTTTAATTAATCCAAGAAATATTTGACTGACTGGATACAGAATATATCTATCTGCTACACCAAACCAATCTGGAATTAGAAAGTTAAATATCAAACCAACGAAAATACCTAAAGCCATACCGATTAATATTTTTTTTGTTAACGACATAGATTCACCTCTTAAATTATAGTGTATTTGTCTAAAGTTAGCTAGGCTTTAAGACGAATTAAATGGAATTTCCAACCTTACATGCAATGCTAGTTTATTTTAATATAATAAAATATTTATTGTCAACGAAAATATTATATAGTTACCAATAACAATCATTAAAAAGATATAAAATTATGCAATTTATTATTGTAATTTATCTTTCATCAAATCAATAAAAACAGATTTTGACCTCCCTTTTAAATAAATAAAATCAATACTTATATTCATTTTTATAGGTGGGTTCATATCAACTCTAAATAGCTGCCCATTTTCAAGTTCTTTTTTTACGCAGTGTTCAGGTAAAAAACTTATCCCCATTCCCTCCATCAATAAGTTTTTAGCAGTTTCCATATTATCAACCTGAAGCGAGATATTAGGTGTAATCTTGCTGCTTGAAAACAAACGATGAATGTATAACCAATCCATCGATCCATAATCAAAGAAGATCAATGGTTGCTGTGCAATTTTTTCTAATGTTACTTTTTCTTGTTTAAGAAATAAGTGATCAGGAGGAACAAATAAATGGATTGGATCTTCATATAACAAAATGGATTCAACCTGAGGGTGTGTCTCTGATCGAATAATCCCAAAGTCAACCTCTTTGTTTACGACTTTATTTAATACATCTTTTGAATGTCCTGTTACAATTTTTATTCGAACGTTATTAAATTCTGATCTAATATCAGGCAAAATAGTGGGTAAAACATGATTTGAAATGGATAGCGCACAGCCTATACTGATCTCATTAGGCATTAACACCTGTTGCAAACCATATTTTGCTTCTTGATACGATTGTAATATTTTTTGTGCATGAGGAAAAAAATATTCACCTTTATCCGTTAAAGATATTTTTTTTCCTTTACGGTGAAAAAGTTTTAAATTCATTTCACGTTCAAGTGATTGAATTCTCGCAGTGACTGAAGGCTGTGTTAGAAACAAAGCATCTGCAGCTTTATTGAAGCTGCCTAACTGACAAACGTAAATAAAGGCTTCAATATTATCAATATTCATGTTATACTCCATCTCCTACTCACATCATTTATTCCATTTTACTATAACATCATTTCATTCCAAATTTTATACACTATGTTCATTCATATATCTAACACCATGGAAATTGGAAAATATATACTTAGATATGCATATGATGTTGAATAAAAGAATTTAGAAAAAAGGATGAAAATGATACATAACATGAAATACCTTTGTATTAAATTGGAAACAACTCTCTATTGTCAGTTGCCACTTCGATGACTTTATTCGCAATAATCTCAGTTGGATCAATAACACAACAATCCTCAGTTGAATGAAGCACAAGAGGAACTTCAGTGCAACCAGCAATAATAGCGTCAGCACCGTTGCTTATCAATTGTTCAGCTGCCTCAGAGAGGAGTTGGCTTCCTGTTTCTAGTTTTCCACCCTTCACTTCGTATATCCCTTCCATAACCTTTTCTTGTAAAATTTCATCTGTAGGAATATAGTTTATTTCAAAATTTTCAAAGTATCGTTGATACAGTTTAGACTTTATCGTTCCGTCCGTAGCTAATAACCCTACACTTTTATAATGATTGATTTTTAAGTAATAGGCTGTCTCAAGTGGTATATGCAAGATAGGGATATGAATAGAGCTCCTTACTGCATTATAAAAGAAATGGGCTGTGTTGCATGCCATAACAAGTATTTCCGCACCTGCATTCTGAAGCCGTTGTGCGGATTGAATCATCCATGGAGTTGGATCTTTGCCCCTCCCTAATATTGCTGATGTACGGTCGGGAATTTGTGAATTGTTGTCTGCTATGACATGAATGTGTTCTTGGTCTTGTTTGGCTGGGGTATTGGCAATAATCTTTTCCATTAAATCAACCGTAGCCATAGGACCCATCCCACCAATAATTCCAATGACTTTACTCACTATAATCACATCCTTTATCCATATTTGGAATTACGTCTTTATTATAATGCTGTTTTAAAGGAATGGATTATAGAAAGATTCTATACTTATATAGAATCTATGTATAATTACTCTTAAAGATCGTGAAATGCAAATGGTATGAATCTATAGAATCTATATTCTCTTCATAAACAATACCCTATCCTCAGCTGGACTATCATAATCTGAATGTACATAGACACCATCTATTTCTTTGTCTCCACCCTCAATCAAAAACCCCATTTTTAAATGAAATGCAATGGAGGTTTTATTAACAGGAGATGTTATGCAGTGTACACTATGTCGATCATTCTGTTTTACTTGATCGAAAAAAGTATTGTAAAGCTGTCTTCCCACATTGAATTTTCTATACTTTGGATCAACCCCAACAAAATGTATGTAAGCTTTATCTGAAGATGTTTGCGACAAAAACCCAATCAAAAACCCAATGATATCCCCATCTTTTTCTACAATGAAGCTAGTATCATTAAAATGATCAAAAAAAAGTTTTGGCAGTAGGTGACTCATCTTCCGTCCACCCCACCACTCGTCAATTAATGGGCTTATTGCTGTATAATCAGATGGTTTTAAATTCCGCAACTTCATTATTCATCACCTTCTTCTTTTTACTTCTGTTCTTGCTATTTAATAAATTTATACATAAATACATCATCTATATATTGATTATTCAAATAAAACTCATTGATAAATCGACCTTGCTCTTTATAACCACATGAATGATAAAATTGAATAGTAGCTGAATTTGAGGACATCGCTCTTAATGAGATTTTTTGCTTTCCATTCTCTCTTCCCCATTCATATGCTGATTCTAATAATTTGCGTCCAATCCCCAATTTTTGAAACTGTGGGTGAATGGCAATAGCAATCTCCATCACATGCTGATGGCTTTCTAATTGTGAAGGTGCTCTGAAATTGATATAACCGCAAATTGTTCCTTCTTTTTCAGCAACTAAAACTCCGAGATATTTATCTGAACTGAGCTTCTGCTCGTAATCTGTTAAACTTCCTAAAGTGATTTCAATTGGTGAATTATCTTCATTCCATACTAAACTATCTATTTCATATAATTGAGGAGCGTCATTCATATCGTAACTACGAATCTGAATCTTTTGTTCTGTCATTGTAATCTACTCCTTATTTAAAATGATATAATTGAACTTCATTAATCCATGAACTCAAGGGCTAATTCTCTACCACTACTCTATCCCCTTTGCTAGTTGGAGTTGATATCAGAATAAATTCAACATCATCAGATGATTTGTTCATCATTTGGTGAGGAATGTTGGGAAGGATTTCGATTCCTTCATGTTCGTTTAACAAAACAATCTCATCATTCACTTCAATTGTTGCTTGTCCAGACAATACGAAGAAAAATTGCTTTGCTTTCGTATGATAGTGCTTTTCTTCAAAAGTCTCTGGGGGCATCTTCTCATGAATAATGCTTAGGTCATTGGATTTTATTAAATGAAAACCGTCACATAATTGTCCCCAAATATAATGTTCAGCATTCTCTTTACTTATTTTCATAGTAGATTATCCCCCAATCTTCTTTTTATAAGCTTCTTCCAAGTATTCTTTTAGCCCTTCACAATTTTTTTGTATGAATGTCATCCAAAGTGTTTCACCTTTTTCAGCTAACTCCTCTTTTTCGAACTGTTTTGGATCAAATTCTCCCCAATTCCCATCCTTAGTTAACTTATCCCAGCCCATAACATCCGCAAATTTATTCATTTCATATGGTACTTCTTTCCCCATTTTTTCTAACTTCACTTCTTCTGGACAAAGCCACATCGCTGTACAAACTCCCAGTAAACCCCCATGTAATTCATTTCTTCCTTCAAAACCAGAAGCTTTAATCGCTTCACCCCACGCTGAATCATTATGCATGGGCGAAATGACAATGATTTCAGGATAAGTATAGTTCATATGTTTAATGAATTGCTTATACCAATAGGCACCTCCATGACCCGTTGAGAGTACAAATTTCGTAAATTTCTGTTTCGATAAATTAACAATGATTTCTTCAAGCATTGTTGTTAATGTATTGGGACTGATCGTTACAGTTCCTTTATAATTAGCATGTTCTTCAGAGGTATTAAATGGAAATACAGGCAACACATAAGCATCTAGTGTTTTTCCAAATTCATTTGCATATAATTCTGCAATAATACAATCTATGTGCATAGGTAAATAAGGTCCAAATTGCTCTATTGATCCTATCGAAATGGATACTGTATCTATTTTGCTATCATTTAATTCTTTTGTTGTATTTGTAAAATCCATCATAGTCATCATCACCATCATCTTGTTATTTTTAATTTATTTTGAATTATTTAGCTGCAACTAAATAATTCAATTCTTCTATTTTATGTTTTAATTCATATAAGGAATTTATATAGGGAACTTGAAATTCATTTTTGTGATTTTTTCGATTTAACCAGATCCCCTTCATATGTATTTGCTCGCAAGCAAGAATGTCTGCTTTTACATTATCTCCAACATAAAAACATTCTGTGGGTTTAACAGTAGCTTTCTTACAGGCGAGTTCAAATATTTTTGAGTCAGGTTTCGCAACTCCTGCTGCTCCTGCTGCTCCTGCTGAAACAATAACTTCAAAATAATCAGAAATGCCCATTTTCTGTAGTTTCTGCTTTTGTTGAGTTACATCCCCATTAGTAATTATTCCTAATCGGTATTCAGATAACTCCTTTAAACAAGGAATAACATCATCAAATGCTGTCCAATTCTCTTCAAAATGGGTCAAGTAAATCTCAAAATATTGAGAAGCTTGCAAGTCATCCATTGTAATTTCAGCCAATTCAAAGATTTCTTTGATTCTTTTTATTTTTTGCTCTTCAAAAGTTAAGTCACCATTTAAATACCTAGTAAAGTGAACTTTACCAATTGAACACCATTGATCATAAAATTCATTTACATTCATCCTAAAGAGTTCTTTAAACTTGTTATAAAAAGCTGCTGCTCCTAGATATTCTGCTCCTTTAAAATCTAAAAGAGTTTCATCAATATCAAAAAAGATCATGAATTAATCACTCCTTGAATTAATTGATTTCTCCATCATAACAGCAAATTTGAAAAAAAGGAATTATTTCCAGACAACAATATTATATTATGTTAAAATGATCACGACTATAAAGGAATTGCAATATGTATTTATATGATAAGGGGAACTTCATATGGAGAAGATAAATGTAGAGACTTTAAAATTCACTCCTTTAGATTTAAAGGATGTAAAAACATTAGTGAACTGGGCTGAAAAAGAAGGATGGAATCCTGGTCCATTTGATGCAGACGTGTACTGGACAACAGATCCCAATGGTTTTTATGGATATCTTCATAAAGGTGAATTAATAGCAGGCGGTTCTATTATTTCTTACAACAATGAGTTTGGATTTATGGGCTTTTTCATTGTAAAACCAGAATATAGATCCTATGGAATTGGTCAAAAACTATGGTATCAAAGAAGAGACACCTTGATATCCAGACTTAAAAAAGGAGCTTCAATCGGCATGGATGGTGTTGTTGACATGCAGCCATTTTACCAAAAAGGTGGTTTTGAAATTGCATTTAGAGATGAACGTCATGAAAAAATAGGACAGAAATTTGAAATAGACAAAAATATCTCATCTATTTTTGATGAAGACACGGAATCTATTCTAGCCTATGATCAACAATGTTTTGGTTTTTCTCGTCCACAGTTTTTACATCCTTGGTTAAAACTACCTGAGAATAAAACTTTCAAGTATGTCCAAGACGGACATCTTAAAGGGTTCGCCATTGTTAGAAAAGCATATACAGGATATAAAGTTTGTCCTCTATTTGCCGATAATGAAATAATAGCAGAAGAGCTTTACAAAGCTTGCTTAAACTCCGTTGTTGGAGAACCATTATATATAGATATACCTATGAAAAATCATGCATCTGTTGAACTTATGAAAAAATATGAAACTACCTATGTTTTCGAGTGTGCTAGAATGTATTACGGGGATGCTCCTGATATTGAACTGAACAAAATTTATGGTATTACTACATTTGAATTAGGTTAAATAATCAGCAGTTCTGATTTCAAGTCTATTGTATATTTTAAAACAAAAAAAGAGAGCTACAACTGAATTAAACTCCCTTTTTTCGGTAAAATCATAACTGTCCTCCTGACTCTGAAAATCTATCAAATACTGTAACTAAACCATTAACAATAAGTCCAATGTTGTCACAGTTTAATTTTTCAATCGTATCTTTATCTGTATGCATATATTTCGTGCACCCTAATTCTGTTAATTCAATCGCCTTATATCCATATTCCCAAAATGAGCCGTGATCATCAGTCCATAAATCCTCACATTTTTGCAATGGCAGCGGGAAATGAGCTAGAATTTCATCCATAAATATTTGCGATGCTTCATTTGTTACATATGTTAAAGGGTATTGTTCAGATATAGGTCCATCCCAAGTACCAATTGTATCTAAATTGATAACTCCTTCAATTTTCTCTCCTGCATCAAAATATTGCTTTGCTAAACTCTTACTGCCAATAGCTCCTTCTTCTTCTAGGTTAAAAAATATGAATTGAACATTGAATTCATATTTTTTAGTTTTTATTATTTTTGCTAATTCTAACAATGCTGCTACTCCTGAAGCATTGTCGTCTGCTCCTGGTGCCAAAGCTTCATTTGATATAGAATCAAAATGAGCGCAAACAATATAATTTATTTTTGACTCCACATTAGTATTTGCTATAAGGTTTAAATAAGTCTCTTTTTCATAATCAAATTCATGATAGATAACTTCGTATCCAATTTTATTCAATTCATCAACAATGTAGTTTTTTGCTCTACCGTTCCCTGCCGCTGTATAGTTCCTACTTTCGATTTCAGATAATTTACGAATATGATGGTAAATAGATTCATTTATCTGTTTCATACAATTTACTCCTGTTCAGCATTCGATGTTATTTATTTAATTTTTCTGTAAAGAGTGTAAATATAAGGTCTAGGATCCCCTTTTGGATTGATAAATGTATATTCTTCATGACTGATACATTCAAAATTCGGAAGGTTCTTACTTAATTCTTGTAGATCATATCTTCTCACATCAAGTCCAGCACATTTTGTTGCACCACTTTTTGAGAATTCTGCAAAAATGGCATAACCACCGACTTTCAGACTAGAGTTCATATTTTGAAAATACTGTTGAATAGACATGGGTTCAGTTAAAAAATGAAGTACAGCTCGATCGATCCATATATCTATATCTTTTATATTTGAAGGTATTGGTTTACCCAAATCCTGACATAGCCACTCCATTTGATGATTTGTTCCATTGTACTTGAGCTGTAATTTCTCTATTGCTTTTGAACTTATATCGTTTAGTACTAATTTTGTATTAGGGTGCAATATTTCATCCACTAAACCTGATGTCCCGACACCAGAAACAAATATCTTAGACTCTTTCCAGTTTGGAATTAGATCTAATAATTTTAATGTTTGTGAGAAATCACGCTCAAACCAACCTAGTTTTTCATCTTCTGTTTTATTGTAGATTTCATTCCAGTGTTCAGATCGTTCATTCACCTTAAATTCCTCCTATCTATATCGTAGGATAAGTTTGCTTTTAATAAGTGACTTTTGTGGGTATGCAAGTGGAACGTTTAAAAGCAAACTTATCCCTTTTTTATTCCTCTGTACTTTCCAGTTCTTAATTCTATAATATATTCTTGAAGCTCAGGCATATCTTCATCTATAGCTTGTTGTATCGAAAGCTCAATATCATATGGAACTCTCACGAATTGTATAGAAAACGGACTAATTTCATCACTTTCATAATTCCCTTCTAAAATGACATACGAAGCTTGAGTGTGATCCAAAGGATTCCCAACGCTCCCAACATTAAACAGACTTTTTTGCTTGTAGTTTTGTATATAGGCACTATGGATATCGCCATATCCGACTACGTCTGGTTCTTTTTTGGAAAAACCTGTGCTATGAGTATGATGAAACATTGCAAGCCTTTCTTCTATCGAATCCCATGGCAGCACTCTTTTATGTACACTTTCTGCTGATGCATGAAATAATCTTATGAATTTACCACTCATCCAGAAATCAATGGAAAAAGGAAGACTAGCTAAATAGTCTATACGTTGCTTCCCTAATCGATTTTGATGCCACAACATCGTTTCATAATCAGATTCCTTCGTAATAGCATCATCCCAATTTCCTTGTACAACAACTTCACATTGATTTTTAACTCGATCAACCGCAATTTCTGGATAAGGTCCTTTCCCCACCATATCACCTAAACAGAAAATTTTATGTATATCTCTACTTTTTATATCGTTCATAACCGCATCTAGTGCAGGAATATTACCGTGTATATCAGAAATGATAGCAATTTTTTGCATACGAACCTCCAACAACTAAATCATGTACTGCATTTTCAAACCATTATTTTAAAATTATATCTAGAGAGTATTATATCCGTTATTTTGAGTATTATTGCAAACTCCATGATCCTTTGATCTATTAAAGATCTCTCTCATGTTCTTTTATATATTTTACAACACCATCTTCATCATTGGTTCCAATAATTTCAGTAGCGAATTCTTTCAATTTAGGATTTGCATTTGAAACTGCGATTCGATTTTTTGACATTTTAAACGTATCTAAATCACTTGTTTTACTCCCAAATATAGTTAACTCTTTACTGTCAACTCCTAATTCATTCATCAACCACCTGATAGCATGTTCTCTAGTCGCTTTCTTGTCAAGAATCGTTAACCAAAACCATCCTTTTGAGAACGGATTTTCTTTTAAATGTATTAATAACTCATTCGAGTATTTATCTAATATTTTTTCACTTAGCTCTTTTAGACGAGTGTATCTATCGATAACAGTAAAACATATAACTTGTTCATTCAACACTTTTTTTATTTGAGACCTTCTTAATCTCATGTCCTTCTCACGCTCTCTATTTATTATATACCAATTTACTCCTTCATTTGAGATGTTTTCATAATATAAACTATCTTCTGTTCCATTAAAGCTAGTAACTAGAGGAGAAACTGAATTTTGAGTAAGTAAATAATAGAGTGATTCCGAAGTACTTGCTTCAATATCCAGTATTTTGTGGTGATATCCAGTTTGCAAATCAGTTATAAATGCTCCTCCAAACTCTATGATTGGAAGCTTAAGTGATAAGCCTTGAAATATATGTTGAATGGAAAATATACTTCTTGCAGTCGCGATTGTGAATAGCAAACCATTTTGAATAAGCTTATTCAATTCATAGCAAGCATACTCGGATAGTTGAGATTTGTTGTTTAGCAACG
Source organism: Chengkuizengella axinellae (assembly GCF_030730905.1). Classification (GTDB taxonomy): domain Bacteria; phylum Bacillota; class Bacilli; order Paenibacillales; family KCTC-33759; genus Chengkuizengella; species Chengkuizengella axinellae. Next base: position 69,218 of record NZ_JAVAMP010000008.1, read on the forward strand.
TGCCATCTAGGCCAGAAATGTATAAGGCATTCCTCTTACTTCTCTCCATCTTTCTTTTCCTTTCTATTTTAACTCCCTTCACTTCTATCAGTCTCCCCAATTCTCCATTAAATTTAATCTTTTTTCAAAAAAAAACCTTATCAATTGTAAGGTCTCAATTAAATGAAAATTTTAAAAATTTTAGATTTTTAAATTATTTCTCAATTAATCTAGTATATTATATGATAAAATTTTATTTTTAGTTTCTATCTTAGATCTTATAAATTCATATAGATTCTGCTGCATCAAAATCTCAAAACTGAACACCTTTTTTAAACCTGACTTTTATTTTACATCTACATATGGATGAATGCCTATTACATTCACCTCCATCTATAAAAATGTGCTTATAGCTGTCAATAATGAGTTATAGGAATTTTTATATTATCAATTTTACTTTAATCCACACCAATAACTTTCAAGTTACCTGAGATTAATTCTGCAGATGATCCAACGCTACCAGAACCTAATATTGCTTTAACTTGATATAAATTTGTACCAATATCTGGAGTATCACAAAAACTAAGATTAGGATTCGTTTCTTGTGAAAAATCAAGCATTAGACTACCATCATCATTTAATCCGCCAATTTCAGTGAAATTAGTAAAGCTTGAGAATACAGTAGCTGTTTCTATCGGTTGCTCATTTCTGCAAAGTATATATATAACAGTAACATTGGGGGATAAAGAAACTACAGAATCCATTACTATAGTTGTTTGCAGACCTGTATCAATTCGTTCTCTAACCCACCAATCAATACTTACTGTTTTAATAGGTTCCTTAACACAAATTTCTACCTCAAGAATTACTCGTTCCATGTCAGTTAGTTGAATTCCATTAGCGTCAAAAAAACTATCACATTCTATAAAGCCCCTTTTAAAACCCGACATTCATTATTCCTCCTTTCTTATTTATCTATGTTATCTTATGCAATTTATAATTTAAAGTATGGATAGATGTCTTTCTCCTTCTGATCCATCTGTAAGTTAACTATTTCCATCAGTTGAACCTAAATCGATAATTATTATATTAGCGATTGACGATAAGCATCTTGCTAGTTCTTCTTTTTCATCTTTTACATTCATACAAGACTTATTGAAGCGTTGACCACACTCTGTTTCCCCTTACCAGACATCCTTTCTTTTGCTATGATTTATTGTATTCAATAGAGTGTTTATTCGTATGGTTGAATGTCTTTTGTTTTCAAGCTCTTATCAAAAATGTGCTTACTACTATATAGATTTAAATATCATTTTCCATTTCATATAAGATCTTCATTAGAATTTTCACTTTTCAGCGTTTCTTTGTTCAATTTTTATTTTCAATTCTTCCAACAACGTCTCATTACCTTTTACATAAGAATTGTTTGGAATATAAGTCGCAGCAATATCATTATGCTTTTTAGCTTCGTTATAATTCCCTTGTGACAAATAACATGTACATAATTGTATGTGTGGGAACCATGTGTAATAATGTGGTTTGATAAACGTACTCTTCGTTGGAAAGTCAGTTGCCGTGGCTATTTTAAACCAACTGATCGTTTGTTCAATCTCTTTTTTAAGGTAATAAATGTAAGCTAGTTTACAACAAATTTCTGCTCTAGGAGAATTTATTTTGAATGTGTGCAAGCAACAAAGGATGGCTTGATCTAATTCGTTAAAATAAGTATGGCAATCTGCAAGCTGCCCGTATGCATAGATATTACATTCATCATTCGATGTGTTTTCATTCAGATATTTTTGATACCATTCCTTCGCTTCTTTATATTGTTTATGGCTTATACATTCATTTGCATAGTAAAACAGGTCTTCCACAGATAAATTTTTCCCCTGCTCAATCAAGCTTTCATAGGTTTTTAAAGTGCGATCTGTATGAAGTTTATTTTTCTTATGATGGATGACTATATTAGTGATGAATTCTTCTGTGTCGGAGTAATCCAGTTTAGCATGGACTAGTCCTTTCCATTTAAAATTGCACGCTCTTCTAACAATATTGTTACGATATTGTGTTAGAATTGGGTTCCCTTCAGCATTATAGCTGTATTGATATTCCATAACTACAACATCCATTTTATAAGTGGCAAGATTTTTTTTGAATTCTAATATTTGCTTCTGGCTCTTTTCCGGCACAACATCATCCGCGTCCAACCACATAATATATTCTTTTGTTGCTTTTGAAAAAGAGAAGTTTCGTGCTTCAGAAAAATCTCCCTTCCACTCAAAATCATAAATTTTATCTGTATATTTCTTTGCTATCTCTTTCGTTCGATCGGTGGAGCCTGAATCAACAATAATGATTTCATCTACTATATGAGCGATAGACGATAAACATCGTTCTAATACTTCTTCCTCATCTCTTACATTCATACAAAGACTTATTGCAGCACTGTTCATATTCTAATCCCCTCACATCACTAGTACTGAAAACCATAATAAGATATGTCCTTAGACATAACTTAATTCAATCTAAGGACTTTTACTATCAATTTTATTTTTTATTAATTAGATGATTTATCCTTTTCGCCACAAATTGCATTTAATGTCCTATTTCCTACGGTACCACTTGAATTATTTTCAAAAGTTTGATCACTGGTTAATCTAAATTTAACCTGATAACAGTTAACGCCAAGTACTGGAGAGGTGTCACAAAAAGTAAAGTTGGGTTGATTATTTTGGTTTAATGTTAAAAAATTACTACCTGTAAAATCCACACCATCTAAACCCAACACAAGTGTATTTGAAAGTGATGATGTCACCGTAGCTTCTGGAATGATTTCATTATTTTTACATAAAGTGTATTCAGCTGTAACGATAGGATCAAACGTAATTTCTTGATCACCAGTTTCAGGAATAAATGTTACAGTGAGAAACTCATCAGCAGACCAATCCAATTTCACTGTTTTATTTTTATCCTTTACACAAACTTTTACCTCAAGCATAACTTCAGAATCAGTAGGGATATCTATTACATCAAATCTATTGTTACATACGATCAGAGGATCTTTATTAAATCCAGCCATTAGGTTACCTCCTTTCATTTTTGTATGATTTATTTTATCTTAATGATCACTAAGAACAACATTCAGAGTTCCTCTACTTACTGTTGCACTACTTATTGCATCATTACTGACTAATCTAGCTTTAACTTGATAACAGTTCATGCCAAGCACAGGAGTGTCACAAAAAGTAAGATTCGGTCGATTATCTTGTGTAAAAATTGATGAAGAGAGTGTAAAAGATTCGTCACCTGAAATCTCCAATGTAGTTGATTGTGAAAAACTTGATGCTACAGTTCCTTCTTCAATGATCTGATCATTTTTACAAAGGGTATATTCAGCCTCAGTATCAAGATTTAAAGTCACTGGGTTACCTCCAGTGGATGGATTATTCGCTGTAAGTTGCTCTTGAACTGACCAATCAAGCTTCACTGTTTTATTCGGCTCCTTAACACAAATTTTTGTTTCAAGAATCACTTCTTCTGTTGGAGTCAAAGGTGTCACTTCATCTAAAGACCCACATTCAATTTGAAGTACTTTTTTAAAACCTGAGATTCACTCACCTCCTTTATTTCTGTATGGTGTTATTTTATTCAATTACAACCTTATTCGTATGGATGAACGTCCCATCTCCAGAAATCAACAAAAAAAATGTGCTAATCACCAACCTAAAATCATTCAAAAAAATCACTCTTACAAAAAAATTATGAATGAAAGTACTCTAAGAGGTACACATTTATTTATGGCGTTATATTATATATTGTTATGTAAGAAATTTAAGCAGTTAAGGGGGAAACATCATTGAGAGTAGTCATTTTAGCAGGAGGATTTGGTACAAGAATTAGTGAAGAAAGTTATTTGTTGCCTAAACCGATGATCGAAATTGGTGAGAGACCAATGTTGTGGCATATCATGAAATACTACTCACATTTTGGTTATAACGATTTTGTAATATGTTGCGGATATAAGCAATATGTGATCAAATCTTTTTTTTCTGATTACTTTTTACATTTGTCTGATGTCACTTTTGATTTTACCACTGAAAATAAAATGATCTTTCATAACAATAAAACAGAACCTTGGAAAGTCACATTAATAGATACTGGACTTCATACGATGACAGGTGGACGAATAAAGCGGATCAAAGATTATATCGAAGATCGGACCTTTATGTTAACTTACGGAGATGGTCTTTCGAATGTGAATATAAAAGAAACAGTGGAGTTTCATAAATCTCATGGAAAAAAAGCTACAATCACGGCCATTCAACCTAGTGGACGTTTTGGTATGGCGCATATTGATGAATATGAAAATGTGACAAGTTTTAATGAAAAGCCTAAAGAATCAGGGAGTTGGATAAATGGAGGTTTTATGATTTTAAACACGAAGATTATGGACTATATTGAAGGTGATGAAACCATTTTAGAACAGAAACCGTTAGAGACTCTTGCTAAGAATGGTCAGCTTAAGGCTTTTAGACATCAAGGATTCTGGCAATGTATGGACACTAAGAGAGATAAGGAATTACTAGAGAATCTTTGGAGGACTAAACAGGCACCTTGGAAAGTGTGGGCATCGTGAAGCTAAGTTTCTATAAAGATAAAAAAATATTCGTGACTGGTCATACTGGATTTAAAGGGACCTGGTTGTGCAAAATGCTTATCAATGCAGGAGCAGAAGTAACGGGATACGCTCTGAAACCACCTACAAACCCAAGTTTATTTGAACTTAGTAGTATAGAAAATGAAATGGAGTCAATCATTCATAATATCCGAGATATTAAACATCTTGAACAAGCTTTTAGTAAAGCACAACCTGAGATTGTGATTCACTTAGCCGCTCAACCTTTGGTACTGGAATCTTATGCACTTCCTCATCAAACCTATGAAACAAACATTATGGGAACAGTGAATTTGCTAGAATGTATTCGTAAAAATAATTCCGTTCAATCGGTGCTTGTAGTAACTACTGACAAAGTATACGAGAATAACGAATGGATTTGGGGTTATAGAGAGAATGACACACTTGGAGGGCACGATCCTTACTCTAGCAGTAAGTCTTGTTCTGAGTTAATCACGAATAGTTACAATAGGTCATATTTTATTGATCGTAATATCGCAATTTCAACTGTAAGGGCTGGAAATGTGATTGGTGGTGGTGATTTTGCAAAGAATAGAATCGTGCCAGATTGTATTCGTGCAGCGGAGAAAAATACAACAATCATTGTTCGAAATCCAAATTCTAAAAGGCATTATCAGCATGTTATAGAAGCACTTTATGCTTATTTAATGATTATTCAAAAGCAATATAACAACCTAGAGGTTTCAAGCTCTTATAACGTAGCTCCAGACGACAGCAACTGTATCTCTACTATTACATTAGTGTGTTTATTTTGTGAAAAATGGAAAGAAGCAACGGAGATAAAACTAAATTGGAGTAATTCTACTAGTGAAACAGCTTCTCATGAATCAACCTATCTCATATTAGACAATTCTAAATTCAAACATGTTTTTAATTGGCAATCCAAGTGGAGTGTAGATACATCAATTAAAAAAACAATAGAATGGACAATTGCATATTTAGCAAATGAAAATATTTCTTCTGTAATGGATAAACAAATCTTAGATTTTATTAATGATAAGAAATAAGTTTAAGAAGGGGATTTATGTGAAGAAAGCCATAGTAACTGGAGCAAATGGATTCATTGGGAGTCATGTTGTAAAAGAACTAATAAATCAAAATGTAGAAGTTATCGCTGTAGTAAGAAGTCCAAAATCAAATCTAATACCATTAGCAGGAATTAAAAACATCAAAACCGTTTATTGTGACCTTAGTGATATCGGTTATTTAATTCAGAAAATCAAAGATAGAGACATCGATACATTTTATCACTTTGCATGGGAAGGATGTGCTGGTCATTCTCGAACTAATGAGCTGATACAAACTCAAAATGCTTTATGGACTACTAATAGTGTGAAAGTCGCTAAAGAACTTCGATGCAAAAAATTTGTTGGAGCAGGCAGTATCATGGAAAAAGATACTTTTTCTGCTGTATTTAAACATGAAAACAAACCGATTAAGGATTATATTTATGGTGCTAGTAAATTGAATGCACATTGCCTCAGTAAAACTGTTGCAGCTCAATTAGATATAGAGCATGTGTGGGGAATCATTACAAACGCTTACGGTCCAGGAGACTGTTCACCTCGTTTCATCAATATCACAATTCGAAAAATCATCCATAACGAACCTTTGGTATTTACAAAAGCAACACAAATTTATGACTTCATCTATATTACAGATGTCGCAAAGGCTTTTTACAAGATCGGAACAAGTGGAAAACCGTTCTGTAATTACATTATAGGAAGCTCTAATGCCAAACCACTAAAACAATTTATTATAGAAATGCAGCAGACTTTAGCACCAAAAAGAGAATTACGTTTTGGAACCCTGCCTTATACTGGGGGAAACATATCTATCGATCAATTTAATACTGAAGAGATTGAAAAAGATACCGGTTTTAGTGCCAATATATCTTTTTCCGAAGGGATCATTAAAACCATGAACTGGTATAAGGATAATCTAAATTAAAATTAATCGCCAAGTATTGCATTTAGATTTCCAGAAAATAAACGGGCACTTGAATCAATCATATTACTAGTTAATCTAGCTTTAACAATTAATTTTGCTTTTATTTGATAGCAGTTTATACCCAGTGTAGGAGTCTCGTCACAGAACGTAAGATTCGGTTCGTTGTCTTGTGAAAAAGAAGAAATATAACGTTCAAATGAATCATTTAAGAAGAAAATATCCGTAGTATTCGACAAACTTGAAGTTACTGTTGCTTCCATAATTAGTTGATTATTTTTAAAGAGCGTATATTCAACAGAAGCAGTCGGACTTACAATAAATATCTTCCCGTCACCTGAATCGTCTGCTCTAAGGTTTTCTTCTACAAACCAATCCAGTTTCACTACTTGATTTGGATCCTTTACACAAACTTTAACTTCTAGAATTACCTGATCATTACCATCCAATTGAATGGGATTGTTTATATTAAAAAAAGAGTCACAATCGACCTGATTATCTTTTTTTAACTTGACATTGCTTTGCCTCCTTACTCAAATTTACAGAGTTTCCTCGATATGATGAATCCCATTTCACCATAATTCATTTATCTAGTTACTAATAACACTCAATGTCCCCGAAGTTAATAACTCGAACTGATTATCACTGGAGGATCTCGCTTTCACTTGATAAAGGTTTATCCCCGCTACTGGTGAGTCACAAAAAGTACTGTTTGGTTGATTATTTAGCGAAAAACCTGATGAATATAAGTTATAAGTTTAATGTTCCACCTAGAAGTTCAATGTCTGTGGTATTAGTAAAGCTAGACTGTATAGTTGTTTCTTGAATCGGTAGATTATTTTTACAGAGGGTGAATATAACAGAAGCAGTGGGATCTACAAAAACACTATCGCTCCCACCCAACTGAACCTCGGTTATCGATACCCTTTCATTTACCGACAAGTCGAGTTTCAAAGTTTGATTCTGATCCTCTACACAAATCTTTACCTCAAGAATCACCTGATCATTACTATCCAAAACTATCGGATTGTTTGGATCAAAAAAAGAGTCACAACCAATCAACCTTCCTTTTTTAAAACTTGACATTCTTCAACCTCCTTAAAATTTTGTCTAATGTATACTATTCAGATAAGATTATGTTTGTATAGATAAATGCCTTTCCAACTGTATTAATGTGCTTTTATACCAATACAATAACCATTTTTGCAGGAGGAATTAATTCATCATGAAAAAAATGATCCTTTACAAAAATCTATTTATATAAAAAAAACGCCAAGCCATTTATATCGAATGCTTAGCGTCTATCTTGTTTAATTCAATTATATTACCATAATTCTTATGTGCTGCTCTCTTGAATCTTCGATTTCAATTCTTCTAACAACTTTTCATTATTCTTCACATAAGAACTATTGGGGATATACTTAGCTGCATTATCATTGTGTACCTTTGCTTCGTCATATCTACCTAGTGAAATAAAACAGCTGCACAATTGTATATGTGGAAGCCAAGTATAACATGGTTGTTGCACGTACATACTCTCCCCTGGAACATCTATAATAGTCGCAATTTTGTACCAGCTAATGGCTTTTGGAATTTCTTTTTTAAATTCATAAATATAACCGAATCGACAACAAATTTCCGCTCTAGGAGTGTCTAAGCGGAACGTTTCCAAACAATACTTCATCGCTTGATCATATTGTTGGAAATGTATATAACAATCTACAAGTTTTAAGTTAGCATAGATTTGCTCATCAATATTCTCAGCATTCGTATCTTTTAAAAATCTATGATACCACTCAATAGCTTTCTCATGCTTTTTATGATCAAAACATTCATTAGCATAATGCAGCATATCTCTAGCAACTAAGGTTTTCCCTTGCTCAATCGCTTTTTCATAGATTTTTATATTACGACTTGTGTTTGGCTTATCCCTCAAATGTTTAATTTTTACATTCGTTACGAATACAACTCCTGTTACATCTAAAATCTCATGAACTAATCCAACCCACTTAAAACCACATTCTCTTTTCACAATTCGTTCTCGACGATGACTGAAAGTAGGGTTTCCTTCCTGATCATAGGAATATTCATACTCCATCATCACACATTCCATTTTGTGAGGAATAAGTTTATCTTTAAGCTTTAAAATTTGTTTACGGCTTTCCTCAGGAACAACATCATCAGCATCAAGCCACATAATATAATCTTTTGTGGCTTTGGAAAAAGAAAAGTTTCTTGCTTTTGAAAAATCATCCACCCATTCAAAGTCGTAAATCTTATCTGTAAATTTATTAGCAATTTCCTTCGTTTTATCCTTTGAACCTGTATCCACTATTATAATTTCGTCCATTAAATCAGCAATCGAAGATAAACATCTTTCTAATACTTCTTCTTCATCTCTAACGATCATACAAAGACTGATCTCTGCATTGTTCATTTAATCTTCTCCCTACTTCTAAATAATTTCATAATTCTCTTTCAATATTGAAATTTAGCCATATACATTATGAATATGAAAAAAGAATCAGTAGGGTTCCGAATCAATTTACACTAAAACAAACAGCAACCAAAGATCTATCAAATAAATTTGCTGAGTTTGTTGCGCCTGAATCTGGGTTTAAAAGACTAGCCTTCACTTGATATGAATTATTTCCAAGAAAAGGTTGTTCATCACAAAAAGTAAAGTTTGGCTGCGATTCATGCGTAAAAGATAAGGTTTGAGCACCACTAACACTAGGAGACGTTATGTCCACCATATTATTAATGGAATGTGATGATGTGACTGTTGGGCCTATTTGTTGATCATTGTTACAAAGGATGTACTCAACAGTAGCATTAGGATTTACTTCTATTGGGAATATTGGATCCACATCCTCTGAAAATAGCGTTTCATTGACTGACCAATCTAGTTTCACGGTTTTATTCTTATCCTTTACACATACAGTAACTTCAAGAATGGTTACTGGGTCTGCCCCAGCAACTAAGTTAACTGGCTCTGTCTCATCTTTAAAATCACATACAATGTTTGAACATTTATCAAAAGCTGACAAGATATGACCTCCTTTCAAGTTTATATGATCTATATTATTCAAAGTTTGTATAACTGGTATAGGCTAAGCAGTAATAATTTATGAAGGAACACAATCGTTTTTAAATCATATTTTATAAAGTAAATAAATTTTTTAAATACACCGGAGGGTTTTATATGAAAGGGATTATTTTGGCTGGTGGCAGTGGAAGCAGATTATACCCTTTAACAAAAGTTCTCTCAAAACAATTACTCCCTATTTATGATAAACCTATGATTTATTATCCGTTATCCATCTTAATGTTAGCAGGCATAAGAGAAATCTTAATTATTTCCACTCCTCAGGATACTCCTAGATTCAAGCAACTTCTAAAAGATGGTAAAGATATAGGATTAACCATATCTTATGAGGTACAAACAGAGCCAAAAGGGATTGCAGAAGCATTCAAAATTGGGAAAAAGTTTATTCATAATGATCGAGTGTCTTTAATACTAGGAGATAATATTTTTCATGGTCATCAATTTATACAAATACTTGATCGTGTTATTTCTCAAAAAAAGGGAGCTACTATTTTTGGTTATCCCGTGAAAGATCCTGAACGATTTGGAGTGATTGAATTAAATCAAAATAAGCAAGTTGTATCCATTGTTGAAAAACCAGATCAACCAAAATCAAATTATGCTGTTACTGGTTTATACTTTTATGATAATAGAGTTGTAGATATCGTTGAACATTTAACACCATCTTCAAGGGGAGAACTTGAAATAACAGATGTGAATCAAGCTTATTTAAACTTAAATGATTTACATGTAGAACTATTAGGTAGAGGTTTTACATGGATTGATTCTGGCACTCACAATGCGCTGCAAGAAGCTTCGATATTTGTGAGTACCATACAAAAAAGGCAAAATCTAAAAATTGCTTGCATCGAAGAAATTGCGTATCGAAAAGGTTATATTACTAATGAACAACTACTAAAGTTAACAAAGTCTATGAAAACAAACAGTTACAGCAAATATTTAATGGATATAGTGAACAACTAAAATATCAAATTTATGTTATAAAAGGAGAGTGTCCTTTCCACATGAAAACAAGCATCATTGTTTTGACACACAACCAACTAGCATATACAAAAAAGTGTATTGAAAGCATCAGGAGATGTACACAGCCAGAATACGAAATCATTGTAGTGGATAATGCCTCAAAGGATGATACAGTAGATTATTTAAAAAAACAGTCCGATCTGCGTGTTATATACAATAAAGAGAACGTGGGTTTTGTTGTAGGTAACAATCAAGCTGTTAATGTTGCGAATGGAGATATCATTGTATTTTTAAATAATGATGTTGTTGTTACAAATGGGTGGTTAGAGCCTTTAATCGATACATTAATTTCAAGTGACAAAATCGCAATGGTAGGTCCTGTTACAAATAACGATAATATAGACGGCTTACAAAAAGTTCAAGTGCAATATTGTGAGGAAACACTTAAAGGCCTTACTGAATATTCTAAACAATATTGTGTTCAACATGCTAAAGAATCTAGAAGAGTATTGAGACTTGTGGGTTTTGCTTTGGCTTGTAAAAGAGAAGTATTAAATGAAATTGGACTATTTGATGAGGCTTATGGGATGGGCTATTTTGAAGAATATGATTTATGTTTAAGAGCCTTGATGAAGGGTTATGAATTAAGGATCGTGCAGGACTCTTTTGTTCATCATTTTGGCAATATTACATTTGGAGCCAGAAAAAGAGAATTTTCTAAATTATTTGTGAAAAACAAGGCTATATTTAATAAAAAATGGGGACAGGAAACGCTTTATTTAATGTATCCTTCTTTAGATATCGTTTCAATGATTCCAAAAACCGCTTCTCGTATATTAGATGTAGGTTGTGGAATGGGCTCATTGGCTGTCGAATTTGCAAACCAACATAAATGTGAGATTGTGGGTATAGAAAAAAATAGTGAAGCTTTTGCGTTTGCAAAAAAACATCTAAATCAAGTTTTTCATGAGGACATTGAAAACATGAAAATATCAGAAAATAAACTAGGGAGATTTGATTGTATTATTTGTGATGACATCTTAGGACATTTGAGGGATCCATGGAGAGTCGTACAACGTTTGGTAAGACTGCTTAAGGTAGACGGTTACTTCATACTTTCCGTTCATAATATTTCCAATTTAAAAGTGTTGTCGGGACTGATACAAGGTGATTTTTCATATAAAACTTTAGGAATTCTTGATAAAAAACATTTGCGTTTTTTTACAAAATCAACAATCCCCACGCTCATTCCTCGTAACATGCTAATAGAAAATATCAATTCCATAAGTTTAGATGCTACAGAAAATACAAAATCATTCATAAATGAGCTAATATCATTAGGTGAAAGATATAAATTAAAAACAGACGAACTTGATGCTACAACCGTTCTATATATAGTAAAGGTAAGAAAACTAGTAGAGGAAATATTATGAATTTCAAAAAAACTGGACTACCAGGAGTATTCATAGTTGAGACACCGTCATTTGAAGATCATCGTGGTTTTTTTATGGAGGTTTATCAAAAACATAAATTTCATAATGCAGGTTTATCAGCAAATTTCATACAAGATAATCACTCGTTCTCTAAAGATGCTGGGGTTATTCGAGGGCTGCATTATCAATTAAATCCTAAAGCCCAAACAAAATTAGTACGTGCTGCTACTGGTGTGATAATAGACATTGCAGTCGATATTCGAAAAGGTTCTCCTACTTTTTCTAAGTGGATCAGTGTTATTTTAAGTGAGTATAATAAACGGCAATTGTATATTCCAAAAGGCTTTGCACACGGTTTCTGCACATTGACCACCAACACGAATGTAATATATAAAGTAGACGAACAGTATTCACCAGAATTAGATAGAGGCATTGCTTGGGATGACCCAGATATTGGGATTGAGTGGCCAATTACTCATCCAATTCTATCTAGTAAAGATAAAAAACATCCATTATTAAAAGAAGTAGAAAACGATTTTAGTTAGGAGAAGTATGTCAAAAATAGAAAGTGGTGGGAAGAATGAAGGAGGAATTCTTTGAAGCGACTTAAAGTATTAATAACTGGAGCAAACGGGCAACTTGGTACAGACATGGTCAATCACTTTAAAGCAACTGGTAATAAAGTCTACGATTTTGGTAAACATGAACTAGATATCACAGATGTAAGTTGTGTACAAAAAATACTTCATGAAAACGAACCAGATGTTGTCATTCATTGTGCCGCATATACAAATGTTAATCTAGCAGAAACGAAGCCTGATCAAGCATATTTAATTAATAGTTATGGTTCAAGAAATATTGCTATCGCTGCAGAACAAATAAGTGCAAAGCTCGTTTACATCAGTACGGATTATGTATTTGATGGAAACTCATCAACCCCCTATACTGAATTTGATCAGACTAATCCAATAAATCATTATGGAAAATCAAAACTAGCAGGTGAACAATTTGTTCGTGATTTTCATAATCAATTTTATATTGTCCGTACTTCATGGTTATATGGAAAACATGGTCGTAATTTTGTGAAAAATATGCTGACCTTGGCAAAAGAAAAAAACACAATTTCAGTTGTATTTGATCAAATAGGAAGTCCTACTTATACGGTTGATTTATGTGAAAGAATTCATCAATTAATACAAACCGATAAATTCGGTATATATCATATTTCAAATACAGGAAGCTGTTCTTGGTTTGATTTTGCAAATTGTATTTTTAAAGAGAAAAACATAACGATTCAATTAAACAAAGTACGGTCTGAATACTTTAAATATAATGTTTTACGCCCCACGTATTCTGTTTTAAGTGATAGAGCCTTAATTTTGAATGATTTTAAGCAAATGAGACATTGGAAAGATGCCTTGAAAGAATCTTTAACTGAAATAAATTAAGAAATTGAACATTTATTGCTTCAATAAATGTTCAATTTCAATGATTTGTGATTTTGGATAGCCAAATTGTATTAGCTCACATTCTTCAACAGGTGTTAAACTATTTTTATTTTCTTTCCAGTATTTATAATTTTTTTGAGTGAGTCCTTCAGTATAGATTACTTTCCACACACCATATAAAGGATCGGACTGCTCTGTACGAGCTAAATGTTCTACCATGTGTGATAAAATCATGCCTGTATCCATCCCTTTTTCGGCTGCTTTCCTTTTGTATTTTAGATCAGTTCCATACCAATGTAAGGGTTCTTTTATATTAAAGTGCTCATTCCAAAGAGATTTTTTAATCATGGTGCATCCTAAAATAACTACATCTTTCATCATTTTCATTGTATATTCTGGTTTTTGTATAAATTGATCTAATGAGTTAGCGTTAATATTTATCATTTCAGACCAAGCTAATGATACGTAGGCTAGGTTAGGGTGCTCATTCAAAGATTGAGCCATTACTTCTATCCAATTATTATTGGGAACAATAATATCATCATCGAGTACAACTAAATATTCACCACTTGCTTTTGAGGCTCCATAATTGAATCCTTCTATTCCACCTATATTTTTTCCAGGGTCTAATACTTTAACTCTAGGACGTTTTAAATTCTGTAAATATTCCATAACATCTTGATAAGGAGGGTGGTTATTTATTAGTATGATTTCAGTATTTAAATCAGTTGTATTTATTACTGCCTCTACACACTTTTTTATTAAAGGAAGAGTATTATAACATCTGACGACAACTGAATTTTTCATGAAGTCCTCTCCTTTTATTACTTTATAAGAATAACATTTTTAATCCATTACAATTTTAGTTCCTTGGTTAAATATTCTAGCAATTGATTTACTCTTATTGAATAAGTTTCGTTTTGTAATGTCTTCTCCATAGCTTTAGCTGCCATTGATTGTCTTTTGTCTGAATGATATAAATAATAATCCATTTTTCTTATCATTTCTATCGATGTTTTATAAGTGGCAATGTCATGACCAGGTGTATACAGATCATATAAATCTTTTCTTATATCTGTTAGTTGGAAGGCTCCACAAGCTGCTATTTCGAAAGTTCTTGGATTGACAGATAAAGCGTTAATTTTCACCTTTGTGTTTCTGTTTATATTTGGATTATCAATGGAACGATGCATGTTGATCACAATTTTTGCTCCATTATAATATTTGGCTGTTTCTTCAGGAGTGATCCAATTATTTTTTATTATTGTTTTAGTAAGTAAGGAATCGTTGATCTCTTCCCAGCCAGGTCCTATAATCCCAATATTTCTTTTCAATAATTCTGCTTCAATTTCTTTAAAGTAATCTACTCTATCTGGATGAGCATTTCCAACAAATAGTACATCGGATTTGTATTCCGCTTCTACATTCCTATTTAATTTAAAAATGTCAGGGTCCACAGCAAGAGGTAAAAAATTAACATTTTTACAACCTAGTGATTTATAAAAATCTATACAGCCACTTTCAACTGTAAATATATAATCATATTTAGGTGCAATGATTTCAGTAATATCTGTATAATATGGGTCATCTAATAACCAGACAGCCGTTACAAAACCTAATCTTTTTAACACTTTTATTTTTGTTACTGAAAAGTTCCAACCGTCAAAGACTAATATAAGATGAGGTTTGATCTCTTGTGCAACTTTATGAATATGTTCATGAGGCAATATAGTATGAAATTGTGGGATTTCTTTTTTAAAATATTTAATTAATGATTCCTCTAATGCAACGTAAGGCTGCCTTTTACCAGATTGAACATATAATATCTTTAGCTTCTTTTTATTTTTATCGTTATTTATATAATGATTTGAATTTCGATTCATTTTATATTTCTTTATGAACTTCAAATTCAACCTTCCTCCCTTTTAAACCTGAATAAGTACTGCTTCACATTGATTTCCAGATGATCTATCCTATTCAAATAAAGTTGTACTTGTATAGGCTAAAATAACCTATCTTTCTATTTTATTTGTATAACGATGTGTAAGGTATGTTCAAGATTGTTATGCTCATAAATTTTGAAGTGTCACATAAACATTTATGAATAAAGTCTGTTTACGAAATCTAATTCTCACCAATTCTCTTCTATAATTTCTTTATTGATAGAAACAGCCGCGCAATATCCTTCACTAGCAGATTTCATTAGTCCAGAAAATAAATTTTTTGCATCCCCAATAATATATACTCCTGGTACATCTGACAAACCATTCTGCTCTGTTAAATAAGCTCCATTTGCATCTATTTTACATCCCAGTTCTTTTGGAATTTTGCATGATTGAACTTCACGTATCTCTTCAACAAAAGCTGCTTTTCTAATAATTTTCTTTCCATCTTCTAATTGAAAACTTTTCAACATACCTTTTTGTGATTCCAAACATTTTATTTTGCTCTCAATGATAGGTATTTTATGTTGAATTAATTCTCTTTTTTGTTTTTCGGTCATATTTGCTGTTCCATTTGTAAATAGAACTAAATCGGTACTCCAATTGTGTAAAGATCTCGTATATTCAAAAATTGTCTTAGAATTCCCTATTACCGCGAGAGGTTGATCGCTAAATTCCCACGCATCACAATAAGGGCATGGAAAAGCACTCCGCCCATAAATATCGTTTAATCCCTTTATTTGAGGGAGTTGATCCTTCACACCTGTAGCAAATAATATTTTCCGACTATAAAATGTATTGCATTGTTCAGTAACTATGTTAAAACATTGATCTGCAGTTCCATTTTCAATACTATTAACATACACAACTTTTTCATTTTTTATTGTCACATTACTGTATTTTTCTAATTGCGTTCTGCTTATTTTTTTCAGTTCATTTGGTTTGATTCCATCTCTCGTTAAATATCCATGAGATTCATACGTTACCGCATGTCTTGGTTTATTGTCATCAAACAACAATACCCTTCTTTTTGAACGACCTAGTACAAGTGCAGCACTTAATCCAGCTGGTCCTCCGCCTACGATGACAACATCATATAAATAAAGTAAAGAGTTCATTCACGACCACGCTCCAATATAGTATCTGTTGCTTCATTGCACCATTATATTCAAATTAAAAAATATGGTATGGACGTGTGTGGAGTTTTTACAAATTAGTTCAATACTAATTAAATACATCCCGCTGAAAAAGACCGATATAACAAGGTTGCTGAAAATTGTGGAGCTGTATAAATATATTTGCAAATATACATTTGTGAATCATAGCAAATTGTTTTTATACAAAAAAACGTCGCTGTAACTTTCACAGCAACGTTTTTCTTTACATATTACTTGGTTGTTTTCAATTTAGAATTCAAATGATGAATAATATCTTTCCTTGTAACAATTCCAATAAAATGTTCTAAATCATCAATAATAGGTACAAAATTCTGTCTAATCGTTAAATCTATTAATCCTTCAATTTCACCTCGGACATGAATAGGTTTATAACTGTTATATAAAGGAATATTTTTTAATTTTATTTGACTATAAATATCTATAGACTCTCCGATCAATTCATGCATTTGCCATAATAAATCACCCTCAGATATTGTTCCTATGTATTTCCCTTGATCATTTATAATAGGAACAGTTGCATACCGGTAATTTTTCATTTTTTCGAGCACTTGTCTCATACTCCATGATTCGTTCAAGTAAACGACTTCAGATTTCGGTGTTAGAAAAAAAGCTACATTCATTATAATTTCACCTCGGTATAAATTACTTCGAAATTAATAAAAACCTACTTTATCATGTTGATTTCGAGGGAAAGAAGATAACCATGATTAAGTCCATTTAATATCATAACATAAAGTGCTTCTTCTTTCATTCCAATTGTAGTGTGAGCAAAATGTTACATCATTCATTATATATTCATTGTAATAAAATTTAATGAACGATAAATTAAAATAAGATTAAATCATTCATTACTAAACATTTACAGGTTTTTTTTCCGAAGCCTTTACAAAATGAGTATTTGAAATCGTAAATAGGATCAGACCGAGCCATATAAACATAAAACTAATCAACTGCACGGTTGTAAATGGCTCCTGATATATAAATACTGCTAATACTAACGAAATTGTTGGCGCTAAATATTGAAAAAAACCGTTTAGTGATAACGATATTCTTTGCAGTCCCTCAGCAAAAAACAATAAAGGTAAAGCAGTTGCAACTCCTGTACATATTAACAATATCGTCGTTGAAGTTGATAAAGTTAAAAAACTGCTTGTTTCTTGTCCTTGCAGATTGGCAATATAAAACAAAGCGATTGGTAAAACAAGTGTTGTTTCTATTGCTAAAGAAAATACGGAATCCAATGTTATTAATTTTTTGACTAAACCATATAATGCAAAACTAAGAGCTAAAGCAATAGATAACCAAGGAACCTCACCATGTTGAAATGTTAAGATTGAAACACCAATTCCTGCTAAAACCAATGCAGCAACTTGCCAGTTTGATAACTTTTCTCGTAATACAATAACACCTAATAAAACACTTAATAATGGATTTATATAATACCCAAGACTAGCTTCAACAATTTGATTATGATTTACTGCCCAAATATAGATAAACCAATTACAGCTAATTAACACACCTGCTATCAGTACAGGAACAATTCTTTTAGGATATTCCCAAAAATCAATAAGCTGTTGGCGAAAAGCTGTTGATTTCTTCGTTAAATATATAATTGCAATGACAAAAACAAATGACCACACAATACGATGTGCTAAGATTTCACCTGCTGGCACATGTTCAAGCCACTTCCAATAAATCGGAAGCAGTCCCCATAGTATATACGCTCCAAGTGAGTACAAGGTTCCAATTACAAAAGTTTGTTTTTCAGTCTTCAAATTAACATCTCCTCTGCCATTCATCACTATTATGTTTAACAAGTACGTCCATCATTTGTACAACCTCATCATAGGTATTGTAAAAATGCGGAGCCATACGGATAACCTGATCTTTTGTTGTTACATTGATATTTCTATGTTTAAATAATTTTCCGAGCTTTTCAGCATTCTCTACATAAAAAGACGTTAAACTGCTTCTCTTCTTTATGTTTAATGACCCTGAAATTGGAAGTCTATGTTCTATCGCATACTCTAAGATCTTTTGGGTAAGATCTTCATGATAATTACTTATAGACTGCAAATCAAGCTTTTGAAATAATTCAAGTGCTGCATGTGCTGCAAATATACTAATAAAAGATGGAGTACCACCTTCAAATCTTCGAGCACTTGTAGCTAGCGTAGGATGAGTTAAATTAAACATACTGTGCTTATCTTGTCCTAGCCACCCTAATGATTTGGGTTTTAATTGATCCATTAGATCTTTTTTTATATATAAAAAAGCAATACCAGCTATACCCAACATATATTTTCTCATTCCAGTTGTACATATATCAATATCCATTTCCTTTACATGAATAGGAATATGTCCTGCTGATTGATAAGCATCTACAAATAAGAGAGAACCTTTTTGGTGTACAATATTAGAAATAGATTTGATATCTTGTTTAAATCCATTATAGTAACAGACATGTGGGATATATGTTAATAATGTATTTTCACTTACTTCTTTTTCGTATGCATCTGTTTCAATAACTCCGTTTTCTGAATGAATCATTTCCAGCCTAAAACCTTGTTCTTTTTGAGCCTGTAATATTTGACCTACTGTTGGAAAATCTAGATCAGTAAACACAAGTGTATTTCTTTCTTTTATTATAGGCAAAGACATAGTTATCCGAGAAATTGCATCTGACACAGAAGGGACAATAGCAATTTCGTCAACTTCTGCCCCAATAAATTTCGCAAAGCTGGCTCTAGTCTTTTCTAATTTCTCAATCGCGATGTCCCAATTATTCCCTATCACCAATAAACTCTTTTGATAATCATTCATCGCTTCCAGTACATCCTCGTGTAGTGCACTTTGAGAACAACTAGACAAGTAATTCCAATGTTTAAGCATTGGAAACGAACCTCTTTGAAAACAAATTGAATCGCTCATTATATCATACCCCCAATAAATTATATAACATTTTGTGTAAGAGGGTTATGAATAATATGAATGGATATCATCGAATTCTCTAATATTAACTTCAACAAAAAAAGCAATGAGCATATAGTTATGCTCATTGCCATTCTTTTACACAAAATAGATAGTTATTTGTTTATTTATTTCCTCCCTCAATCCCATTTGAAAGTAAAACTTGCTATTACAAAAGCTACAATCATCCAGCCACTTAATAACAATGCTTCACTCCAAAGCGTAGTTAAATCTGCTCCAACATTCATAATCTGTCTAAACGCTGTACTCAAGTGAGCAATAGGCAGCGAATTTACTATGGGCTGCAAGTATGACGGCATATCATCGATTGGAAAGAATACGCCTCCAAGGAACAATAATGGGAAAGAAATAAAACCTGCAATCGGTCCTGCACTCTCTGGTGTTTTTGCAATAGAAGCAATAATAAATCCAATGGACATAAAGGTTAGTGTCCCTAGTATGACAAAAAGAATCAATAAAAACCAAGAACCGTTAACTTGTGTTCCAAATACTAAGCTCCCCACTAATAAAACAATTAAAGCTTGCAATCCATTTAGTAAAAGTCTAGCTGTAATTTGAGCAGCAATGAAAGTGGATGCTTTCAACGTTGTGCTTTGCATTCTTCGAAGTACGCCTCTTTCCCTCCAAGAAGAAATTTGACCAGCTACCCCATTCAAATTGTTAGACATGATCATCATAGCTACTATACCTGGCACCAAAAAATCAATGTATGTCAAATTGATAGATTGAAGACCTTCTTGCTGCACTGTAATTATTGGTTTATATCCAGCCATCTCTTTGCTAATATTGTCTACTACACCTTCAACTAAACCAATCCCTATTGTTGATCTTAATTGATCTGTTTCATCATAATATAAAATAATATTTGAAGCTCCGCCTTCAGCATTAACTTCTTCACTATACCCTTCGGGCACGATCGCAATAAGCTGAATATCACCTTGTTTTAAGAGTTCTTTTGCCTTAACTTCATCTTCTATTAACTCAAATTGAACGGATACAGGAGCATCCATCGACGTTTGATTTGAAATTAATCCATCTACAAATATCTGAGATTCATTTGATTGATCCATATCAATGATAACGCCTTGCAATGAAACGTTGTTGCCCCCCCCTATAAAAGAACCGATCATGATCATTAAAAAAATAGGAAAAAACAGTGTCCAGAAAAGAACTTGACGATTTCTCCCAAATATTCGCAGTTGTGCAATGGTTAATTGTCCGTATCCCTTCATTCCTCTCTCAGACTCCTTCCCGTCATATGTATAAATACATCCTCTAATGTAGCTGTTCTAGTTTGCAAATCTGCCAAATTTATCTTTTTCTCATCCGCTTGTTGTATTAAATCCGTTAAAGTATGTTGTAATTGATTTGTATACAATATATAAGTATCGTTATGTACATCTACTTGTTTTACTGCATTCATCATTTTAAATTCTTGAATAAGTGCTTTCCTATCATTTTCTTTTAATACATCTGTATTTGATAAATTAAACTCAATCGCACTTTCCGAATCTAAGCTTTTTATCAGCTCTTGAGGAGAATTTAGAGCAATAATATTCCCTTGATCCACTAGACAAATACGATCACATAATATATGTGCCTCATCCATGTAATGAGTAGATAAAATAATGGTTTTTCCTTGTTGTTTCAACCTTAAAATAATATCCCATAAAGTTCTTCTGGCTTGAGGATCAAGTCCAGTGGTTGGTTCGTCCAAGAAGATAACCTTAGGATCATTAACTAAAGCTAATGCGATAGCTAAACGCTGCTTTTGTCCTCCCGACAAATTTTTCACACGATCATTCATTTTTTCCTGTAAATTCACGCTTTCCAATAGAGGTTCTATGGCTAGTGGATTCGGATAAAAACTAGCATACATTTGTGCAATTTCCTTTACCTTCAACAAATCAAATAAAGAAGTTGATTGTAATTGAACACCAATCACTTCTTTCACTTTATTCAACTGTTTCTGTGTATCAAAACCAGCAACTAACGCTTTTCCTCCATCAGGTTTTCTAAGTCCTTCTATCATTTCCATCGTAGTAGTTTTACCAGCACCATTAGGACCTAATAGACCAAATACCTCACCTTGTTTTACTTCAAAATTGATCTTATTTACTGCTATAAACTGCCCATATTTTTTATATAAGCCTTCTACTGAAATGACTGATTCTTCAAATTTCCCTTCACTCATTTTCTTACTCCCCACCCTCCTAGGATTTTCATCCCTTCTATTACCAAATTATATCATTCCATACCCTAAACGGGTACTTAAAAACCCAGTGCCTCTAACAGTTTTTCACCTAATTTACGATTCTCCCCTTTGAAAGGAAAACAATGAATGTGTATAGCTGGATTAAAATTCAGTTCGATAATGCTATAGTTTTCTCTTGTTTCTTTCTTAACATCGCTAATGATCATATCTACGCCGCAAATTGTTGCTCCAACAGCTTTTGCAGCTGATACAGCGATATTTTTATAGTAGTTAGGTATTTTAACAGTAAAATCAATACTGTCCCCGCCTGTGCTTATATTTGAGTTTTCTCTTAAATAAAGCGTTTCTCCAATCTGAGGAATAGATTGAAAGTTTAAACCTTGTGTTCCTAAAAACATTTCCTCTGACTCTCCTAAATTTATTTTTTCTAACGGAGTTTTATATCCCTTTCCTCTCAAAGGATCTTTGTTTTTTTCTTTTACAAGCTTTTCAATCGTTGATTTTCCGTCTCCTGTCACATTTGCTGGTACACGATGAAGTATGCCCACAACTTCTTCTTTAATAACAAAAAAACGATACTCCCTTCCATGAACAAATTCCTCAATCAGAATGGAATGATCGTATTTAAACGCAAGCTCAATCGCTCTTTCAAACGTTGTTTTTGAAAAATGACCTTTTAATATTGTAATTCCTAAACCAAAATTTGTTGATTTAGGTTTAATTACGATCTCCTGTCCAACAAATGAGATATAATCTGGAACAACACCGTCTTTTTGTCCGTACACTATACCTTTTGGCACTAAAATTCCATACTCGTCAAGAACTTTTTTTGTCACAACTTTATTTTCCATAATTTGAATGGTACTGTAGGAATCCAAAGACGTTTTTGTTGCTTGTTTGATATATTCTTTTTTACTCCCTTTATTTAAAACAATAAAATTCTCCTCTCGGTCTAAAACTTTAAAGTCGATTCCCTTTTTTATAGCATCCTTTAATAAAATTTGAGTAGAAAGCTCCATATCCTCATAACCTAAAAAATGATATTCCGTTGATTTAATTTCCTCTAGGTATTGCTTTGCTTTGTTAATGTGAAACTTTATAAAGGATTCTTCCTTAATCTCATCGATTATTTTGGAAGAAATAATCTGATTAGGTTCATTTAATTGATTTCTAGCATGTTGAATAATTGTATCGTATAAATCCTGTTTAATACCGCATTTAGAAATAATCTGAGCCATTTGATCTAATATTTCATTTCCCCATTCTTTAAGAGAAATCACTTCTCGCACGTTTTTAAAAAGTTTTAAGTGCTGTTTCCTTCCAAGAGAAGCCACTAGTTCATGATTCATAAAAGAAGTCATACGAGTGTGATTGGACGAATTCGATTCTTCATGAAATAAGGAAAACAATATAAATAGATGGATAAAATAAAGCGTATCTAAATGGATACCTATTTTTGAAAATGGATTTAAGTCCAGTATTCTAAGTTCAATATATTGAATTCCATCATTTTGCAATGAAGTTAATAAATCTGATTTATCTTTTGCTTTTAAACGGATCGGACTATAATATTCTTTTTCACTTTGGATTTTTCCATCGCGGACTAATTGTTTAATGTCTTCAACATATTGATCTACAGAATCATAAGAAACATTCGGATTATCTTCATTTCGATATCCACATACTCCGTTTCTAAACGAACTAGCAAATTCAAAATGTGAGCTTTCTTCATCTATTTTTTCCATTTCATCCACACATTCTTTATTGTAACTTGAATGAACACCAGGACTTGCTCCGAATAAATAAATCAGCAGCCACCTATATTCCAATACAAACCTACTGATTTTAAGATAAGTTTCATTTTTGAACTGTTTAAAGGAAATCTCTAAATTTGATGCACTATATACTTTCTGCAAAAACTCCTCATTAAACGAGAAATTATAATGTATGCCAGAGATTAACTGCCTCTTTTTTCCATAATCTGCTGCTAAATTTTCTCTATATTTCTCCGCTTCTTTTCCCTTCTCCGTATTCTCATATTTTGCAATTGGAATCTCTGATTCATTGGGCAGCATTGGAGGATTACTTTGCGGCCATAAATATTCACGCTCTAATTCTAATGCTACAATATGATGGAGATTTTCTAAAAAGCGATAACATTCTTCAATCGTATTGAACATAGGTGTAACCATTTCAATCTGACTTTCAGAAAAATCAGTAGTAATATACGGATTGGCCAACTTATTCCCAAAGGATTTAGGATGAGGAGATAAAGCTAATTCACCAGATTCTTTAACTCTTACATTTTCCTTTTCTATTCCAAAATTCCCTTTAAAAAGAAATTGTTCCAAGTTCAACTTTTGGACAATATCAAAAAAATGACTGACCATCGTATTTCAGCTCCCTCCTATCTATAATCAGAACTTATTTATTATGCTTTCATGGTGCATTACTTAAGATTTATTATCTGTATTACATCATTTATAATCCATAGAATAACTTGCATAATACAAGTTTTAGTTGGTAGTAAAAAAATATCATCCATCTTTATTTCGCAGGAATACAACAAATTCCTGTTTTACTCATCTTACCGTTTAGCAATTCAATGGATCTTATAATTGTATCCCTTTCAAACTCACTTAATTCAGCAAACACTTGTTCAAGATATATATTTACCTCTTGATCTATTTTGTCTTGAATTTCCTTTCCTTTTTCCGTTAATGACAATATATGAATTCGATTATCTTTTGGATCTGGTGTTTTCTTTACCATTTTTTTATCAGACAAGTTCTTAATTTGTCTGCTAAACGTTGTAATATCTATACTTAACGCACCTGCCACGTCTTGCATTGAAGGTTGATTCTGACGATCGACCTCATATAATATATGACTTTGCACAAGGGATAGTTCTTTACCACAGCAACTCATACAGCTTTGTTCGTTTAAAATGCCAAATTTTCTAGCTAATATCAACATGGAATTTCTAAATTGGTCCATAACATCCACCCCCTATATATTATTTTCTAGGTTTATAATGAAATCATACGTTATTTATTTGCATTTTGCAACCAAATAACTGAGATCTATTTATTTGAATAAAGGGTTCTAGAGATAAATAAAGAATTATGTTTGAGTGCATAAATTAAAATGGAGGGTTAACAATGTCCAATTCAAGAGAAAATATAGATAGCAACGATACAACTTCACATATACATCATTTTACTGATAGTAAATATTATATGGATAAATGGAAGAAGTGGGACCATCCATGGATCTTTGCGGGTTTTAATTTATCTGCTGGTATTCTCGGTCCGTTATGGCTTAGTTACAGAAGGATGAATCTTGTATTATTCATCTATTTTATAACCATACTGGTTTTGCAATGTTTTTTTGTTTTATTTAATATTGAATATTCTTATTTGATCCCCATTGTTATCCATATCATACTATTTACATTTGGGAATTCTATTTATTTTAATTTTGTAAAAAAGAAAATGAAGAAGATGTCAAAACAAAATAAGTACTCTGATTTTGCAACTAATTTACGAAAAGCTGGTGGGATTAGTAAGAATGGAGTGGTAGTTTCTTTTTTCATTTTATTCACATTTGTTTGGATCGCTTTAAGTACAACCTCTTTAATCACTTCATATAAAGCTGCAGTTCAAAAAGAAAACTCTACATTATTCTATCTTGAAATACTAGAAGAAAATAATAACAAATTATATGATCTTGGAGTAGAAACCATTGATCTCATTATAGGAGTGGATAGTCCTCAGCAAAAGATCAATTCCATAATGAATCTAGAACAGACAATAATTGAATATAAAGAGCAAATGACCATACAGCTAGAACATGAAATTCTATTAGATGAACTAATATTTGAAGAAGCAAACGATCATTACATAAGCGGTCTGAACAATGTATTATTGTCTATTAATAATTATCTAGATGGTAACGAGGCAAACAATGAACAAATTGTTCAAAATTTAACTCAAGTACTCATACACGGGGATTTCATGTATGAAAAAATAAAACAATTTCAAAATGAAAGATCTATTGAAATGTTAAACAAAGCACTAAATTCAAAGTTGAAAAATAAATTAAAAAGTATTGAAAATGTTAAAGTTGTAAATGAAAAAGCAATATTAGAGCTAAACAATAAACTATTAGATGCAATTGAAAATAATAACATTGAAGAAGTAAAGCAGCTTCTAATATTAGGGGCTAATCCAAACGATAACTCAAATACAATATTCAAATCCGTTCCATTTCTTGCTGTTGAAAAAGGGAATTATATGATTTTTAAGACCCTGATTAATGCAGGAATGGACGTGAATACTGTGATACAAGATGGGCATCTTACTCTTTTAATGCATGCTTCAAGTTTAGGACATGATCAAATTGTTAATCAATTAATAAATTATAATGTGAATTTGAAACAAAAAGATCGAAATGGTTCTACTGCTTTACACTATATAGTCTCGACAGATTTTGAAATAGCAACAACACTCATTAATGCAGGATTAGATCCAGAAGAAGAAAATAATCATGCTGAAAGTTACATTAAGAAATTAGAGAACAAAATACGCACTTCTGGAGGATTTACTGATTTCATAAAACATATTAATCCAAAAGGACTTCACTTGTTGAATTTAATTGGAATAGAAAGATTCGAAAAGATAGAGGTGCCTAAGGAAACTGAACAAACACAAAGTGGATGGCAAACTTATACAAATCAAAGGTTTGGTTTCATTGTAAAGTTTCCATCAGACTGGAAAATAGGAGAGGCCCCAACAAATGGGGATGGTTTATCATTAAATACTGATCCATCGAATCATGTATCAGCTTATGCTGGTTATCATTTTCCAATGAATTTAGATTCATTCTTAGACTTCAGATTGAAAAATGGAGATACAGCAAAAATAATAATAGAGCAAACAACTTCAAACAACATTGTATTCCATATGATATATACAAATAACCAAATAGATTATAATATTAGAGGAGAAGTAACTGTAACATTTTTCGAGAAATATTTAAACCAAATCGAAGAAATGATATATAATTTTGAAACGTTTAAAGGTGCAGAAGGATAATTTTTCTTCCACATTCCTAAGTCCTCTACATTAGTAAAATTGGACTTAGGAATTATTTTATTTTTTTCTTCTTATTTTACACCTAATAAACCTAGTAACTCTCGATCTAAATCTAGCATCTTTCTTTTCTTCTTTAATCGTACAGTAATATTTATACCTGTTTCATCTGAATCTAAAATAAGCTTTTGGTTAAGTTCTGTATTTCTATGTCCAAAAAAATCACATATTCGATTTATTGTTTTATCTGAAACTCTTTTTCCACGTTCAATTTTTGAGATCGATGAAATTGATAATCCACTTTCGGCAGATAATTTTTTTTGTGTTAAATTTTTTGTTTCTCGAAGTATATATACATTAATCCCAATCATTTCATTTTCTGTCACTTCTTTGTGATCTAGTTCCTGCATTTTATTCAGTATTTTCTGTGAAGGTCTTTGAAGAACCATTGTTCCCATCATGATGTCCCCTTTAAATCCTTTTAAACTTCTGACAGTTTCAAATTATTATTACACTTAATTGTATTATTTTAATAGATTCACATTAAAATAACAATCCTTATTTTATTTCATCTCATTTAAATAACTTACTGTTGAAAACATGCCACCAGTATTCACTGTAAAGTTATTTGTTAAATGATGCGGAATGTGACAATGAAATGGCCAAATCCCTGGATTATTAGTATAAAATTCAATATCATAAGTTTCCCCTGGAGCAACTAATATATTGTTTTTTACATATTGATTATTTTCTGAAAAAGAGTTTCCATCTGTTGCAGTAACTATAAATTGATGACCATGCAGGTGAATAGGGTGTGCAT
The DNA here is from genome assembly GCF_030730905.1 of Chengkuizengella axinellae. Lineage (GTDB taxonomy): Bacteria > Bacillota > Bacilli > Paenibacillales > KCTC-33759 > Chengkuizengella > Chengkuizengella axinellae. Next base: position 97,033 of record NZ_JAVAMP010000008.1, read on the forward strand.
TCATACCTAGGTTCCCCAATCGAATACGGATATTTTCACCTCTCTCAACAAGAAGGTGTTCAGTAAAAGGAAAACATCTTCCATTCATCGTAAAGAAATTAAGATCATGAGACATCGGATTTACATTATAGGTTCCTGCAGGTAAAGTTCCTTTTGATAGTCCTGTTAATGCAAACTCCTGTAATAGGACAAAATAGTCTCTTTGAATATGTGTTTGTTTTTGAGGAGGTTCCAGTATGATAAAAGCACCACCCATTCCCATCATTTCTTGTTTTGCAGTGTGATAATGTGTGTGATACAAATGTGTTCCTGGGGGATTAATTATTTTATAGCGATAATCAAAATATTGATTTGGTTCTATTTTAGGAGAAGGTTCAACTTCTGGAACACCATCCATTACATTGGGCAAATCTAAGCCATGCCAATGTACACTTGTCGGTTCAGCTAGTTTGTTATAAACTCTAATATTTACGATGTCCCCTTGATATACTTGAATAGTAGGACCAGGGATAGTCCCATTATATCCCCATCCCCTCATATATATATCAGACAATAATGGATTCGTCACAGGCTCTGCAATTAAATTAAAATATTTTATGCCATCTTTTAATACGTAAGGAAGATTTGGGATTCCTTGTGTAATAACCATAAAACTCACTCCTTGCATTTAAAACTTCCCACAATATGATGCAGCAAACGTAATTAATGATAATATATGTTTCAAATAAACATAAAAAGAACACTGCAATTCAGACAGTGCCCTTTTGTATTTATTGAATCAATGAAGCCATTAGTTCATATGAATTGAGATTATTTTATTATTTTCATCCTGTTGATAATTTACATTAGCTCCTAGCGATTCACTTACAAATCTTAATGGAACAAGAGTAGAGCCATTTATAATTTCAGCAGGCATAGTCAGATTCATCGTTTGATTGTTCAACATGGCTTCATCCGACCCTATTTGTAAAACAATTTTAATATCATCCTTTATTGCTGTTACAGTCTTAGTTTGATTATCCCACTTTAGCTCTGCACCAAGTGATTCAAATATATCTCTCATCGGAACCATAGTAGTACCATTCTTAATCAATGATGGGGTATCAAACCTTGTTACTTGATCATTAATGACAATTGAAAAATCTGACTCTAAATCATATACTCTAACTTGATCTTGTGAAATAAGTTGAATCCTATCTATATGATTTGACTGATAGGATTCAACCTCCTGTCCACCAATAATAAAAACCTTCTCATCAACAATAGTTGCTTGATATCCTCTTTTATTTTGATATATGTTTGTGATGACATTCCAATTGTCGTTTACCATATCATACACTTGTAACGTTCCTATTTGATGTTTAAGGCTATCCATCATATCCAATACATAAATATCCCCATTCAAAGTTAGAGAGGAATAATTACTTCCTTCAATGGGAGTAGATAAACTTTCAGCTGTAGTCCAGGAATTCGTTGATGGATCATATGTGACAACACTGCTAACTTGTGTACTGTTTTTTGACGTACCAATTAGGATAATTTTATCACTTGTAGCTTCTGTTAAATAAACATTTTCTATATCCAAAGATTTCATTTCTACTTCTATCCAATCATTCTCCTCAGAATCGTATCTATTTATTTTGTCAGAACCTATTAAAAAGATTTGACCATTTAATTCTTCCATGTACAAAGTTTCATTGGCATCTACAAAACTAGCTCCTTTTTCCCAAGTATCTTTCTCTGGATTATACACTTCTATAATATGTTTATATAAGTGTTCTCCATTTTCCCAACCAACATCATAATCCTTCACTACATAAATCTCACTATTTGCTGACTTTGCTTGCATACTACTTGATAATGGGTTCACCATACTTGCTGATTCTATCCAGACATCATTTGCTGGGTCATAAACTTCCACTGAATTTAAATGGATATAACTGCTATCGATTCCATCAGATACTGTATAATAACCACCAATAGCATATATTTTATCATTCAGCACTACGGTTTGAAATCCAGTTCTCTTCTCATTCATACTAGCAACATCTGTCCATGTGTTATTTTTGATGTTGTATACTTCCACACGATCTAGATAATCAAATTGATTTTCTGTAACTAAATACATACCTCCAATTGCATATATTTTGTCATCAAGTTGTTCAATTTGAAAATTGATCCTTTGTTGATTCAAGCTTGAAACCTCTTCCCAAACTCCTGTACCTTCTGCATGAATCATTGAAATAGAAATTATTGATGATATCAGAGCTGCAATTACAAATACTTTGAATCTAGTTAATAGTTTTACAGATATGTTCATTTATAGTTACTCTCCTTTTTTTTACAGCCATTATATCACGTTCTACTGTACTAATCGATCTCATCATACAACGATCTCCATAGATAAAATGCTGCGTACGACTCCCACCCCTCCCATTGTTTTACTAATTTTTCTAATTCTTTTATAGAAGGTTTTTCATTTAATTTTAGAATTGTTTTTAAAGCGTTATGTATCCCAACATCTGCGATCGGAAATGCACTATTTATCGAAAAACATTTCATGATCGTATAATCAGCAGTCCATTTGCCTATTCCTCTAATAGAGGTAAGTTGTTCAACTATTCTTTGATAGTTTTCTTCATACCTTAGTTTTTTTTGATCTAAAATCCCGTTGGAAATCAACTTGGCAACCCCAACAATATATTCAGCTTTTCTAGTAGAGATTTGCATCTCCTTTAACTCTTCAACTTTAACATCAGCTATCTGATCAGCCGTTGGAAAAACCCAGTATTGAGTATCTTTATATGTAAAGTTCTCAGCAAATTGATGTACAAAACGTTTTTTTAATGTATAAGCAAACCTCAAATTAATTTGTTGCCCTAAAATAGACCAGCACAACGCTTCAAATAAATTATTTATTTTTATTAATCTTAACCCATAAAATTTTTCTGTAAGTTTCCCCATTATGTGATCACTTTTAAATGATGAATAAAATGGGGTTATGTCTGTACCAAGATCAAACATATCCCATATATATCTAGCAATCTGCGCTCTCATCCATTGTGTTGGAATACCGTTCAAAAATGTAACTGTTAAGTGATTTTGAAATGAGATTTTAAACAAAACAAATTTTTTATTAAACTTCAACAGCTTGTACAATTCATTTTGTACTACCTTATGTAAACATTCTTCATCTGATCTATTTAAAATAACTAAACATTCTATAAAATCGAATTCATTAGGCACCTCAATATCCAAAACATCTACTCGATCTTTCCATTTCACTTCATGTACATTTGGATGACACAATTTACAAGGCTTATATCCATTTGCTTCTGCTTCTATGAAGGTTTGGGTAAAAATAATCTCTTCAATTGTTGGTGATTGAACGGATTCACACGAAGCTAAACAATACGTTTCATTAGTCTTCTTACATATAAAAAACTTCCCATCATATGATGAATCTCGAGATTTCATTATGTTGTACATGTCATTATTACTTAGTATATAATCCATGACGATTCTCCATTTCTTGAAATCATATCGTTACCTTTCATCATACATCAATCGTCAGTATATGGAAAATGAGAGCTGCGAATGTACGTGAATGTCAAGCTCTACATTTGCAGTTCTCTATATAAACATTTATATAGACTAACTTTATTAGCCTTATTTTACTAATGGTGCATAACCAAGTTCATTCATAGCTGTCGCCATTAAATAATATCCTTTACCATTTGGATGAAATTGGTCATATGATAATAGTTCTTTTTCTCTGCCTAAAAATAAAGGATATACATTAGCAATACCTATACTCTTGCTTTCAAAACTTTGGATATGTTTGTTGAATTTCCTCACCCAAACATCTGTACCTGGTATATTTGGAAAAGGATTATATAAGTTCATTCCCCTTATCATGTATTTATGAGTATTATATTTTTTGAAATAGTGAATCCTATCAATAATTTCATCAAAATTTTTATTAAAACGTTTTAATGCTCCAGCTAAAACACTTTGTTTTTTCGATTTTAAGAATTGTAATGCAGCATTTTTCATATCATTCCCACCAACTGTAATAGATATTATATCAGCTTGTTTAATCAATACCTGAACATCATCATAATTCGTAATCATATCCAATACATCATCCGAAGTTGCACCAGAGACGCCAAAATTTTCGCAAACCACATATTTATTTATTTGTTTATAAGCCATAGATACATACTGTGGAACAAATCCAGATTGAGGAGAAGGCGCTCCTACACCAACTGTTAAGGAATCACCCAAAGCTAAATAATTAATCAACTTGAATCATCCTCTCTAGTCCCTTTTGAATAGACCGCTCTTTTTATCAAGTTTCAACATTCCATAATCTTCTGTTATACATACATAGCGGAATGCAATCACCTGATAAGTTCAACTAACTTTTAGTGGGTATACGTATACCCACTGAAAGAAAGGTTCACTTTATTAGTAATGTATCCTATGCAAAAACCTCAATATGGGTTCATGCCCAGATCATCAACTCAAAAAAAATCCCTTTAAGTAATCAACTACTTAAAAGGATGAATTAAAATTCAGAATATTTTATTTTACATTGACTTTCCTATTAAAATAAAACTTTTTTAGTTCTTTAAAAGTGATAAAAGTTTTCCGTCTTTCATCCCAAAGTTTGAAACGAAGAGATTTTAAGCTTGATCCTATTTTAATCGTTGTTGCTTTTTTTAGTTCAGTAATTGATTTATGCACCTTTTCAAGGTTATAATTCGGGATTTTAGAACTAAGGTGATGGACATGATGAAAACCTATATTCCCAGTGATCCATTGAAAAACTTTTGGCAGTTTATAATAAGAGCTTCCATCTATTGCAGCCTTAACATAATCCCAGTTTTCTTCTTCTTCAAAGTATGAATCTTCGAATTGATGCTGTACATAAAATAACCATATTCCTAATACACCACTTACAAAAAGAATTGGAGCTTGGATCATAATGAATGCTTTCCATCCAATAGCAAAACACATAAACACATATAATGCTACAATAAATAAATTAGTGATATAAGTGCTGATACGCTCTTTTCTCCTTGCATCTTTCGCATTAAAACGATTTAAAATGATGAGAATATATATTGGACCTAAACCAAACATGATAAACGGGTTTCTATATAAACGATAAGCTAACCTTTTCCAAAAAGAAGCTTTTACATATTCTTCAACGGTTAGAACCCAAATATCTCCAGTCCCTCTTTTGTTTAAGTTTCCATTTGTAGCATGATGAATAGAATGCTCTCTTTTCCACTTTTCATATGGAAACAGAGTCAGTACACCACTCACAAATCCAAGAATGTCATTTTTCTTTCTGCTTTTAAAGAACGACTGATGGCAGCAATCATGAAAAATGATAAAAATACGTACTAAAAACCCTGAGGCAGGGACTGAAAAAAGAAGAGACAACCAAAAAGAAACATTTAAGCTTAGATACGCTGCAAACCAAAGTAGAAAAAACGGCAAGAAAGTATTCAATATTTGCCTTGTACTTGATTTGGTACTAGATTTTTCAAAAGGGGCAACTAATTTTTTTAAATATTGATGGTTTTTTTTACTCATTGTTTTCCTCCTAAACAATTCAAAGATAATCATTGGTAGTAAACAATGCATATTACTGAATAATGTATAATACATTTGCAGTTACCAGTTATCACATTGCTCTCTGTTTTGTTTTTCTGTATATTACTTTAGACGTTTAATCAAGAGTTTCCACTTCAAACTGCTTATATTTGAGTAAAATATCTTCACTCATTGAAAATAGGATAAGAAGAAGACAACCTTTAACCACAACAAGTCTATTATACATTGTTTTATATCATTACACTATTTTTATTTTAATCTAGTCTTGATTCTTTACGAAAGAATCCGAATATGCCCGTTGTCTGAACAATATTTGTAAAGGCATTTGGATCTGTCTCACTGAGTACTTTTTTTAAGTTAAATAATTCGTAACGAGTAATCACAATTAATAACATTTCTTTATTTTCATTTGAATAAGAACCTTTAGCTGGAATTTTAGTAATACCTCTAGATAATTTTTCTCTTAACGCAACTTCCAATTGTTCTGGTTTTGATGTAATGATCATAGCTGTTAATTTGATATGTCGAGTATGAATGGTATCTATTACACGTGTTGCAGCGTAAAGAGCCACTAATGTATAAAGCGCAGTCTGCCAATCATATAATGCTCCAGAAGCTGTAATAATACCTCCATTTAAAATCAAGTAATATGTGCCTGCTGGTCTATCTTTCAATCTAGACAGAATCATTACGATAACATCCATACCACCTGTGGAAGCCCCCCATTTCAAAGTCATTCCGACTCCAATGGCAGATAATACACCACCAAATACTGCATTTAACAAAATATCATCTTCAGCGACTGCGTAAATAGGCATTTTCCACATAAATAAAGCCAGCAATATGACACTGAAAAAACTATATAAAGTAAATGACTTTCCCAGATGTCTCCATCCAAGTATCGCAATAGGGATATTTAATAAAAGCAACACCAAACCAGTTGAAATAGAAAACGGTGTGAAATCATTAACGATACTTGATGTAAGCTGTGCTATTCCAGCAAAACCACTTGAAAAAACATCCGCAGGTATTAAAAATAAATTAAAAGCAACTGCATTAAATAACGCACCGATAATGACAATACTTGTTTTTATTATTCTTGCTTTTGTTATGTTTCTTCTTAAATATGATAGTAGATTTAACTGTGTTTTGTTGTTTTTTCTACTTACCACATAACTTCCTCCTAACGTTACTCCTCACTAACTACCCAAAATTAATATAACTGCTATAAGAATTAAAAGTCAATCATTATTATGAATTTAGTACAAATTATTCCCACTATCAATCGAAAAAGCTTACAATGTCTCTCAACATAGTAAGCTTTTGAATAATAATTAGTATATTGATCAAATAAGAATCATTTTAATAAGAAGCCATCAAACAATGGATCTGATGGGTCAACCACAAATTGGTGCATTCCAGTAATAAATGCTCTGGCATTAATTCGAGATATTACAGATGTATTGAAAACTTCTTCGTTTATAGAAGAGATTTTACATTTTGTGCTGGCACCTACGATGCTTTCATAAATCATGGAATCTCCGACTCCTAATTTACCTTCATTTTTAAGTAAAGCCATATGAGTTGCTGAACCAGCACCAAAAGGAGAACGTTCAATTTGTCCATTGTCAAATACGGTAACTTGTCTTATATCTGCTTTGGAAAGAGGTGGAGATTCACAAAAGACTACACCTTTTATACTCTGATTGTCAGGTAATATATTGGTTAGTTCATTTCTTATATATTTACTCCATCGATGCAGTTCTGGGAGTCGATCAATTTCGATGTTTAAATCGATCTTAGCAGCATTAACAATCGCATAAAAGGAATCACAAAAAGCAAGATTCACTGTCATTTCTTTTTTTAATATGTTTAATGTGATATTTTCTTTGTAAACATATGCAGGTAAATAATCAAAAGATACTGATTTTACTTGTGAACGCTCATATACTGGGTTCGTTATTACTTTACCAGCAAGTGTATCTATGATAACTTGTTGTTTTTCATCACTTAGTCGAACCACACCTGTTTCGAGCAAATATGTCACCACAGCTACAATACTATGACTACATAAAGAAGAAACTTCTTCATGTTGGAGAAATAAAATACCACAGTCCGATGCTGCATCATCTGGGGGAGTGATGATGCAGCCCTTCATCCCTAAATGTCCACGTGGTTCACTTAAAAGTATTTTTTTAACATATCCATAATTTTCATTAAAATATCCTTGTTTTTCCAACATCGTCTTTCCTTTTAAATAGGGAATTCCAGCTGTTATTACTCTTAATGGTTCACCAGCTGCATGAAGATCCGTAGTTGTAAAATGTTTCACCATTTCCATCGCTCATCCACTCCAATTCATTAATGATCATCCGCAGGTGGAATAAGTAAAAATCCTTCATTCAACTCATCCTCATCATGACTGAAAAATGTATGAAATCCCATGACCCATGCCGATCCAGTTATTACTGTAATCACTGCGGGTAAATCTCCGACTTTTGTTTGTTCTTTAACCTTAGCTTTAAACAAGGTTCCCACTATACTTTCATGTACAAATTCTTCTTCCACTTTAATTTGCTCATTTGCAAATAACGTTGCTAGCTTAGCGGAAGTTCCTGTTCCACAGGGTGAACGATCAATTCCCCCTGGGGGTACAACAACCGTATTTTTTACATTTGCATCCTTGTGGGATGGATCAGTATAAAACTCAACGTGTGTACATCCATGAATAAAAGGATATTGCGGATGAACGATTTCAATCTTTTGGTTAATTTCTTTTCTTATTTTTATAGCAGATTCTATAATTTCAGCTGAATTTGAAGGTACTAGTTCAATCCCTAGTGTTCTTGCATCTGTGATAGCATAGAAATTCCCTCCGTATGCAATGTCGCAAGCTACATTCCCTAATCCTTCTACATTCACTTCAATACTTTTATATAAAAAAGAATCAATATTTAGAAATGAAACTTCCTTTGCTTTTCCATTTTCAACCAATATTTCAGTTTTCACCAACCCTGCAGGTGTATCCAATGTTAATGTTGTGATCGGCTCAACAACTTCAATCATCCCAGACTCAACCATTGCAGTACAAAAACCGATTGTATCATGACCACACATTGGTAAGTATCCACCTGTCTCTATATAGATAACACCCAAATCTGCATCAGGGTGACAAGGTTCAATAAGCAATACACCTGACATAACATCATGACCCCTGGGTTCATTCATCAACAATTTACGAATCCAATCATATTCTTCTTTCATATGAAGCATTTTCTCGGACATTGTATTTCCAGACAACTTTGGAAGTCCACTCAAAACAGTTCTTGTTGGATTTCCACCTGTATGTGTATCTATCGTTCTAAACATTTTGCTACTTTTCATAAAAACACCCTCTTATGTTTGAATCGTGGATACATTTTTAAATCGACTATAGCGAATCGGATCAGTTGGTATTATGGTATTGATTTGATCCTGCAATAACTCTGTCATTAATTTACCAGTAATCGCTGCTAAACTTATGCCATCGCCCTCATGGCCTGCCGCAATATAATAATTAGGAATTTCTTCAACAGGGGATACGATTGGTAAATGATCTGGTGTCCATGGCCTTAAACCTGAATAAGTTCGAATGATTATGAAATCAGCAATTTTGGGATAAAACCGAATCGTTCTACGTGCAATACAATTCACCACATCCATATCTACCCTTGTATCAAATCCCACGAATTGACGACTGCTGCCGATCAGAAAATTCTGACTTTCAGTCGGTTCAAAAACTAACGCTACCCCATATTTATCTGTTTCTTCGTCTACTGTTCTTTCCTTGCCGAATTTAGACATCAAATATCCAAATTCCATAACTTTCCTCATACCAACTGGCATATCTCTTGAAGCTACAATGATATGACCCTTTCTTGGTTTAATAGGAATATCTAAACCTAACATATTACCGATATATGGTGCCCAGATTCCTCCAGCATTGACCACTTTTTTGGCTATAATTTCTCCTTTAGGTGTGTTCACTTTGAATAAACCCGTTACAGAATCTCTCGACATTCCTTCTACTTCACACCTTAACATTACTTTTGCTCCATACTTTGTTGCCCCGTGAAATAAAGAATAAGTGAATAAATAAGGATTGATTGTAGAATCTGTTTCGCATTCAAGCCCACCTAATAGATCATCAGCAAAATATGGTGATTCTTGTTTTATATCATTTCGATCCAGCATTTTAAAAGAAAGACCTGCTTTTTTTTGCCTTTCTACCCAACTCTCGGCAGCTATCATTTCATCTTCACTTTCACAAACTAAAATACTGCCCGGGGCTCTGTATTCAAAATCAAGATCCAACTCTTTGCTTAATTGATCCACTAATTTTTGACTTTCCAAAGACATTTGACTATCAAATCCAGGCTCTTTATCAATGGCTAATATATTTCCATCACAACGTGAGGAAGTACCACTAGCGATATCTCCTTTGTCAATGACAGTAACTTCCATACCGCTTTTAGCTGTATAGTAGGCAATTGCTGCACCAATTACACCGCCGCCAATGATTAAAACCTCTGTATTTCTACTATCCATAGAAATCCCTCTTTTTCATATTAAACCCTTCTACCATCGAATGAAGTGAGGCTTAAGCTTTTATAGTAATTGTTTTAAATATCCGTTCTTAAAGTATTTTTAAAAGAAGCATGAATCTTTTCACGACCACTATGAATATCAGGATGAAATTGTATGGTCGCTTGATTACGTGTTTGTTTAACATGATTAATCGCCTGTTGTAATTGATCTTCAATATTTACATCTGTTTTCAATAAATCCATTGAGATTGAATACCCAGCAACTGCACCTTGTTTCATAGCCACTTTTGCACTTTCAATACCCGTTATATTACCTGCAACGTACAATCCATCTATTGGTGTTTTCATATTTTCATTATGAACTGGAACATGACCTCCCAGTTCAGCAATATATTGAAAAGGACATCCTGATATAGCAGCTAATTCAACAAGAGGATACAAACCTCCAGCTATACAAACAAAATCAGCAGGAACAAATTTCTCTGTAGAAAGAATTGGTTCTCCGTTCACATCTACTTGTGCTACTTTAACACCTTCAACCTTTTTATCCCCTACGATTTCAAGTACAGCCTTACGTAAATGAACTGGCATTCCCCAAACCTTCATCCCATTTTTGGGATAAAATCTAACCGCTAAGGATTGGAGTGATTCATATTTCATGAAATAGCTGCCTAAACGTATCAACTTTGAAGGAGCTAAAGATGCAACCTTTAACATAGATTTCATAGTGGACAACGGTTTAGCAGCATCTTCAGTGACTATATTTTTACCAGGTAAGTACATACTCGAAACTTCAATTCCTGCTAATTGTAATTCTCTTGTAATGGCTGCTGATAAAATATTAATACCTATAACAACACCCCTTTCTCCAACCCGAACTCTATGAACATTCGTCATAACCTGTGCTGCCCCGATTGACATGACTCCAGGGAGAGTCCAACCAGGGATAGGGAGTGATGTCTCTGCTGCTCCAGTAGCTAATAATAAGGCTCTAGTTTTAAAATCACCTTTAGTTGTATATACTTTCCAATAGCTCTTCTCTTGTTTTATATTGTGAACAGATACACCACATTCAACAGCTACGTTCAGTTCTTGAGCATCTTCAGAAAGCTTTTTGGCTTCTTCAATTCCATTCCACCATGTACCATCTGGTTCTTCATGCAATTGCCCAAGCAAACGACCTCCGGCTTTCATAAACTCATCAACCACTTTAACTTTTAATCCATTCTTGGCGCAAACGTTAGCTGCAGATAAACCAGCAGGTCCAGCACCTACGATGATTACATCTATCATTGTGTCTCACCTTTCTTAAATGGCGTTGGTAATTTTCTACCAGATTTCACTTCCATGCCCTCTTGAATGACAGTCAGACATGCGCGCACTGATTTTTGATTCCCAACATTTACACGACATTCCATACAGTGACCAATATTACAATATATTCCGCGTAATTTACCCGTCTCCTCATGGCAGCGTAAAACACGTTCACCATTTGCTAATAAAGCAGCAGCGATAGTTTCTCCTTCATACCCAATCAGTTTATTTTCATCAAAAGTAAAATGAACTTCTTCTCGTTCATCTAAACGTCCAAGAATAGGGTGATCTATAATTCTACCTTTACTCATCCTTCTTCTCCCCCATGATTGAAAATGTTATTGGGCGTATTGGAGCTTGATATCCAAGCGGTATATCGTGTGGGGTACTATCATTTGTGCACTTTTGTGTGATTGAATCCACTAAAGCACGACATGTTCTCCCTCCACACTGTCCCATACCAGCTCTGGTACGCAATTTAAGCTCTCGTGAGGAACATCGATATGATTCTGCAGTACGAACTAGATCTTCCAATGATACTTCTTCACAACGACATATAATTGTTTTATGGTCTCTCATGGCGATCCTCCTGATTAGCTGAAAACATAATTAAGCGCATTCATCCCTAAGAAAATAGGACTTTCTGCGCTTAATAAAATAGTTCGAGTTCAAAAAAATGAACAACATCTAAAATTGTAATTTTAGAATGTGTGTTTAATTGCGCAGGTCTTAATTTCACTGTAAAAACTTAATGCTGCCTGTCCTTGCTCACGAGTATGAGAGCTGGAAAGTTTCATACCTCCAAATGGTGCTTGATATTCAACTCCTGCAGTTTCCTGATTTACTCTTACCATTCCAGCATCTGCTTCGTCTAAGAAACGATGTGCTTTAGATAAATCTGATGTAAATAAAGAAGCACTTAAACCATAAATCGTTTGATTACAAAGATCGATTGCTTCTTCAAAGTTTTCTGCTTGTAAAGCAACCGCAACAGGTCCAAAAATTTCTTCTTGTACCAATGAATGTTTGGCTTGAACTCCAGTTGCAATCAAAGGTTTAATATAATAACCCTCTTCTTCAACAGAAGTTTGACATTCAGCAATCACTTCTGCTTGGTTTCTTGCCATTTCAGTATAAGATTGAACTATTTCAAATTGAGATTTAGAAGCCACTGGACCTAGATACGCTGTAGGATCAAGTGCATTTGCAATTTTAATTTCTGAAACTGCTTTTTGTAATTGTTCTACAAAAGCAGGATAAATTCCTTTTTCAACAATAATTCTACTAGTTGCTGTACATTTTTGACCAGAAGAACGGAAAGCACCACTGATCACCATAGGAATCGTTTTACTTAAATCTGCATCATTCAAAACAATAGCAGCATTTTTTCCGCCCATTTCAGTTTGGTATTTAATATTTCTACTTGCACATGTAGCAGCAATTCTTCTTCCTGTATCAGTAGATCCTGTGAAGCTAAGACCATTGATCTCAATCTTTTCTAGCAAAGCTTCACCTATAACTCTACCTTTACCAATGACAAGATTTAAAACACCTCCAGGAAGTCCTGCTTCTTCAAAAATCTCTGCCATTTTTGAAGCTGTCAAAGAAGCAATTTCTGCTGGCTTCCAAATCACTGTATTACCACAAATCAATGCTGGTGCAAACTTCCAAATTGGAATAGCTACAGGGAAATTCCATGGAGTAATGACACCAACTACACCAAGTGGAGTTCGTCGAGTATATTGCAATACATTAATATCGCTAGAAGGAATAATTGATCCGTCTGCTCGAACACCTTCACCTGCATAATAACGCAATAAATGAATTCCTCTAGTGACTTCACCTTTCATTTCAGTGATAGGTTTGCCCATTTCAGAGCTGGCTAATGTCGCTAACTCTTCTAAATGTTGTTCAAGAGCAGCCGCCATTTTGTACAAATATTCTCCTCGTGCTGCAGCAGTCAGCTTTGACCATTGCTTAAATGCTTGTTTAGCAGCTTGCTCTGCTTGGAAAACCTGTGATTCATCAGATAAATGAATCACTCCGACCTCTTCCTTAAGGTTTGATGGATTTTTAACGAGTACTGTTCCTTCGTTAGGAGTAATCCATTCACCGCCGATCCAATTTCTACTCTTCATGGTGCATCTTTCTCCCTTCTACTAAACTTTTACTTCATCTTTACTTGTTGCTAACTCATAAGCTTCTTTAATTAATTTCAATTCTGATGCATCGAGTGGTAAACGCGGAGGACGAGTAGATCCAACTGGTCTTCCAGCTAATTCAAGTGTATATTTAATAGCTTGAACTAAATCTGGTCTAGCATCATAATGGAATAAAGGCAAAAGTTTACGATATAATGGAAGTGCTTCTTCTGTTTTCCCTTGTCTACCAAGTTCAAACACTCTCACACTTTCTTTTGGCAAAGCATTCGCAAATCCAGCAATCCATCCAGTAGTACCCATTAGTGGACCTTCAAATCCTAAATCATCTACACCAATTAAAATTTCTAAATCAGCACTTGCATAAATATCTTGAACTCGACGAATATCACCAGAAAATTCTTTAACAGCCACTACGTTTTCTATTTTAGAAAGTTTTGCTAATAACGTTGGTGTTAAATCTGTTTTATAATCATGTGGATTGTTATATGCTATAATCGGAAGACCAACACTTGAAATTGCTTCATAATGAGCAATAATTTCAGCTTCCGTTGGATTATAATTAATAGGTGGAAGTGCCATAACTCCTGCTGCCCCAGCATCTTTAGCGTGCTGAACCCATCCTACTACTTGATCAGTAGACGGTGCACCAGTACCAACTACAACTGGAACTCTACCTGCAGCAGCTTCAATTACAGTTTCTACTACTTTAGCTCTTTCCTCTTTAGTTAATGAAGCATATTCCCCTACTGAACCTGCTGGAATCAATCCATGTACCCCTTCACGAATCAACCAGTCACAATGATCTTTCAAACCTTGATAATCCACCTTATAATTTTCGGTAAATGGCGTAACAATCGCTACGTAAACACCTTCAAACTGTTTCATTTCAACCTCTCCTTAGTATGATTTATGATCTTAAAGTTTTTTTAACCTAGATAAAAAATATCCAAGCAAGCAAAAGAACCGAATGTACTTAATAGATTAAGATGACGGTGCTTTTGTTAAAATACTCAGAACATGATCTAAGTTTGAACAAAACCAACCTATCTGAAAAATCAGAATTTTCAAAAAACAACTTGTTGCATGTTGATTTTGTTCAAACGATCAGATAATTCCCAGATGATAAATCACCTGATCTTAAGAACAAATTTATATGTGCGGATAAAAAATTAACTGTCTGTATATTTATTTACATTTCTACTTACATGATCTTCCATCATTTGTTGTGCTTTCTTTTGATCACGCGAAGTTATTGCATCTGTAATACTTTGCAAGTCTACCGCTTGTTGTTTTCTCCATTCTGTTGTATCCACTTTTTCTATACTTAGTGAAGATTTTTGCAAAATTCCATGAGTTGCCATCATGATTGCTACTCTTATTTTGTTATGGGAAGCGTTTGCAACCTCCTCATGAAACATAAGATCATATTCTACTAATTTTGCCCAAGGTGTTTCAAAAGTAGTGGATTCATCTCTAAACAAATCCGTAATCTCTTGCAAACGAATTAGTTGTTCAGGTGTTGCTCTTTTTGCAGCTAAAGCTGCTGTTTGACCTTCAAAATCAGTTCTGAACTCCCCCAATTCTTCAGCAGTTGCTCCACGGAAACGTATTAAAGCTTCAATTGAACGACCTACTTGCTCAGGTTTAGGTTCAACTATAATAATTCCGCCTTTAACTCCTCTACGAACTTCTACAACCTTCTCAGCTTCCAGTACACGAATAGCCTCGCGAACAGTAGAACGACTGACTTGAAACATTTCAGCTAAATCGCGTTCACTTGGCAGACGATCCCCACTTTTCAGCTGTCCACTGTATATCGCTTCTTGTATTTGCATAGCAATATCTTCAAAACCTCTAACTGGTTGAACCTTATTAAAGATTCCACCCAAATTCGCTTTACCTTCCATATAATTCTCCTTATATATCGATATATTCAAAGTAAAAGTCTAATGGTCTAACCATTTGAGATAATAATACAATACTCTTTAAATAGAGTCAAGAAAAAAATGAATATTTATTACATATAATGTTACAGCCACTATGATAAAAATCACTTAGGGACTATCTTCCTATTTATAATAGGTATACACAACTATATACAAAAACTCTACTTCATAAAAATGATTCATCTATACATACATAATTTATATGTATTTTTTATATATCGTTATGTTATAGGGAAAAATTCTTTTTTTATATTGCAGGATATGATAATAATAGATTAATAAAGTCCAAACTTACATCAAAAGGAGGGAACTTTAATTGAGTAGAATGAATAGAACTAAATATTCAATAGATTCAAATGGTCAGACAACATTTATTATTGTATACCTAATGGGCTTCACTCATTTCCTAAATGATTTGATTCAAGCCATTGTTCCAGCACTATATCCAATCATGCAAGAAAGCTTACATCTTTCATACGCACAAATTGGACTTATGGGATTTACTTTAAGCATTACAGCCGCAATCATCCAACCTTTCATGGGATGGTGGGGAGACACTCGTTTTACCCCCTACTCTCTCCCTTTAGGGATGTTCTTTACATTGATAGGAATCATCGTTATCGGAGTCGTAGAGGATTATAGTTTGCTTCTAATTGGTATTATGTTCATAGGTGTAGGATCTGCAGTTTATCATCCAGAAGGCTCAAGAGTTGTTTATTATGCTGCTGGTAATAAACGAGGTTTATCACAATCTATTTTTCAAGTCGGTGGTAATTTTGGACAAGCCTTCGCACCAATTATGGCAGCCTTAGTTTTCGCTCCTCTAGGAAAATCTGGGGCCTTATGGTTTAGCATTGCTGTCATGATTGCCATGATCTCTTTACTAAAAATTGCAAGTTGGTATAAGGAAGCTTACAATCATCATATATCAAAGAAAGAAAAGAAAGATATAAAAACAAAGCAAATTGGTAGACTCGAATTAATCTATATCTTTTTTATATTAGTTATTTACATCATTGCTAGAACATGGTACTACTCCGGTATTACTAGTTTTTATCAATTTTATATTATTAAAAAATACAATCTTTCATTTAGTCATGCCCAAGTATATATTTTTCTGTTTTTATTTGGTGGTGTATTAGGTACCTTATTCGGAGGGACACTATCCGATCGTTGGGGAAGGAAAAATGTGATGTTATTATCAATGTTTGGCACAATACCATTTTCATTGATGCTTCCATATGCTGATCCGCATTTTGCCATTGTTCTTTGTTTTGTCATTGGATTTATCATGTTGTCTAGCTTCACAGTAATGGTGGTATATGCTCAAGAGTTAATTCCAAACAAAATAGGTACTGTAACAGGTATCATACTGGGTTTAGCTTTTGGGTTGGGAGCGATTGGATCAGGGGTATTGGGTTATTCAATTGAATACATAGGTTTAGATCAGGTCATGTATTTGCTTAGCTTCTTGCCTTTTGTAGGTTTTTTACTTTTATTATTGCCTAGAGGGAATGAATAAACAGCATCATCAGTAAGATCACTATTCTTTATTTTAAATGAAGTTCACTTTCCTGACAATTTTAATTCAACTCATCTGGTTGTATCTTCCATTTCCCTATTCAAATCATGTGGTTAGTAATTATCAGACTCCTTTGTTAAAAGCAGGCCAAGAACTATATGCTGATCGAAAAACAAGTGAGGAAATAAAACATCAATTATATGAAGAACTAGCATTGATACCCCAACAAGCTTCCGCAGAGATCTTTCTTGAAGGAGTGGGTAGTGGGGAGTTCAGCTTCATAAATCTAGAGGAAGCAATGTTGTTGTATGGTGCATGGATCGTGGGAATATGTAATTTAACAGATAGTTTAGACATTAAGTTGCTCCAACATCTATCGCAAGAAACAACACGTATATTTCTTGACTTTTGTCAAAACTAATTTTTTAATGTAATTAGAACGATTGTTCAATTCCATTCACAAAGGAGCTATTGATCTTTCCCACGTGTCTCGAAAAAGCAATGGGTTATGCTTTATACCATGAATCAGATCATTTAACCTTACTTCCAGAATTTAAAGGCAAACATTTCTTATCTAAACTTTATGCAACATTCATTTTTCAAAGAGCAGCAATGTTCGGTATGCTATGGGATACAGACAAGATGTTGCATTTGACAGAGATTTAGTGTCTGTATGGAACTGGTACGAAACGAATGGACAATTAATTAGAAGTGTAGAAAAGTCAAAAACGGTTTACATGATTACCGTTATTACGTTAGTTATCGCCTATGCAACTTACGCTAAATATTTTAAAAATGGTTGGTGGTATGGTGTTGCATTACCAATCGTTGGGATTATATTAGTTATTGGATCATTGAGGGGTGGAATTAATGCCACAATAAATGGTGGGATGACATGGCGAGATTCAAAATATAATCGAGATAATCTGAAACCATTGTAATGAATGATATAACAAAAACTCGGTGACCTATTTGAAAACTTTTAAATTCTTATGTTATAAAAAAACATTAAACCCCTACTCTATTCAGAAAGGGGGTTTAACTTTAATGCACATGTCTATTATGCAATGGAAACATTGAATTACTAGTACTGCATAATAGAAAGGTATGTACAGTATTTTATTGAATTTTTACAGCAGCAAAAGAACAATCGATGTTATGATTAATGGAATTGCTGTAATAAGAGGAAGTAGCATAGATTCTTTTCTAATATGCTGCTTCTTCTGTTTTATTATTTCTCTTTCATTAAGAACGTTAGCATCAACCTGATAATTCACCAAACTCTCATCTAACTCTTCCTTTGATGGTTTTTTTCTTCTAATTATAAATTTATAAACGGGTTTAAACCAGCCATTAGAAACAAAAACAACAGCGCTCAAAGATAAACAAAATATTCCAACCATAAATGTTGTATTAATCAGGGTTTGGTATACACTTTTGTCATAAAAAAGAAAACTATATACGCCACATATCAGAAATACGATTGTAGGTGTGAGAATTCTCAGTTTGATTTGTAAGTTCATAACACACCTCCTAGTTGAAATTCATATATGAATTGGAACAGGTGTTTCTTTCAACTAATACAAATGACAAGCTACGAAATGACCTTTCTCTACTTCTTTCAACTGAGGTATCATCGATTCACATTCTTTTTTAGCATGAGCGCATCGTGTTCTAAAATGACAACCACTCGGAGGGTTCATCGGACTTGGTACATCTCCTTGTAAAACAATTCTCTCCCTAGAATGCTCCACTTTAGGGTCAGGGATCGGAATAGCAGATAATAAAGCCTGAGTGTATGGATGTAGTGGATTATCATATAACTCTACACTCTCTGATACTTCAACAAGTTTTCCTAAGTACATCACACCGATGCGATCAGAAATATGCTTTACCATAGATAAATCATGAGCAATAAACAAATAAGTAAGGTTCTCTTCTTCTTGTAAATCTTGAAATAGATTTACAACCTGAGCTTGTATTGATACGTCAAGCGCTGAAATCGGTTCATCAGCAATGATAAACTTCGGTTTCACAGCAAGGGCTCGAGCAATACCAATACGTTGTCGTTGTCCCCCAGAAAACTCATGTGGATATCGATTAGCATGATTTTTCTTTAGTCCAACTTTATTTAATAATTCTAGAACTCTATCATATTTTCCTGATTTATCACCTTTATACATGCCAAGAGCATCCATACCTTCAGAAATAATCTCTGTTACCGTTAATCTAGGATTTAATGAAGCATATGGGTCCTGGAAGATCATTTGCATATCACTATGCAGTGCATACTTCTGTTTCTTATTCATCTTAATAATATTTTCACCATTAAAATAAATCTCTCCTTCAGTAGCATTATACAACTGCAAAATGGTTCTTCCTGTTGTAGACTTGCCACATCCAGACTCTCCTACTAAACCAAAAGTTTCTCCTTCTGATATAGAAAATGAGACATCATTTACAGCTTTTAACGTTCGCCCACCAGAAACTTTAAATTCCTTCGATAAATTTCTTATATCCAGTAGTGTTTTTGCACCCATTATACATGTCCCCCTGACTGTACCGGTCTTTCTACCGTTGGAGCGGCAGGATCCTCTAACCAACAACTCACTTTATGACTGGAAGATAATGTTGTTTCTTCTGGAAACTCCTCAATACACGCCTTCATGGCAAATTCGCATCTTTCCGCAAAAGGACATCCTTTTGGGGGATCAATCAATTGAGGTGGTGTTCCTGGAATAGATGCCAATCTCCCATGCTCCTTAGAATCGAGTCTAGGTACAGATTCCAACAATCCCCAAGTATACGGATGACGGGATTCATAAAATATTTCATTCAACGTTCCCTGCTCAACAATTTTTCCTGCATACATAATAACGACACGCTGCGCTATATTCGCCACCACACCTAAGTCATGCGTAATTAAAATAATTGAGGTATGAAGTTTATCTTGCAAACCTTTCATAAGTTCAATAATTTGAGCCTGAATCGTTACATCTAATGCCGTTGTAGGTTCATCTGCAATAAGCAGCTTTGGATTACATGCTAATGCAATCGCAATCATAACTCTCTGTCTCATACCACCACTAAATTGATGAGGGTAACTGTATATTAATTTATCTGGATTCGGAATTCCAACTAAGCCTAACATTTCAATTGCTCTTTGCTTAGCCTCTGACTTGCTCATGCCTTGGTGTTTAATCAAACTTTCAGTAATTTGTGTACCTATTTTCATAGTAGGGTTTAAAGACGTCATCGGATCTTGAAAAATCATAGATACCTCTGCTCCACGAATTTTCTGAAATTCTTTTTCCGAAATGGAAGTTAAATCTTTATTGTCAAAATTAATAGAGCCCTGCTTATAGCGTCCTGGTGGCATTGGGTTTAATCCAATAATAGCCTGAGAAGTAACACTTTTTCCAGATCCAGATTCGCCTACAAGTGCGACTACTTCCCCTTTATTCACTTCAAAGTTTATACCCCGAATAGCTTCTACTTCACCTTGGAAAGTATCAAAAGAAAAATACAAATCTTTAATTTCCAACAATTTACTCATTATTAAAAAAACCTCCTTTAGCTCTTTTCCATATTCATTTCATTATTTACGTAATTTTGGATCAACCGCATCACGCAATCCGTCTCCAAATATACTGAACGAAGTTACAATTAAAGTAAGGATAGTAGCAGGTATTAATAAAAGAAATGGATAAGTAGTTACAAAGTTTCTAGAGTCACTAATTAAAGATCCTAAAGAAGCATAAGGTACTGGCACGCCCAGTCCAATAAAACTTAAAAAAGCTTCAGTAAAGATGGCAAACGGGATTGTAAAAGAAATATTTACTAACACTGGGCCTACCATGTTAGGTATTAAATGCATACTCATCATTTTTGCTGGCTTTGTTCCAAGAGATCGAGCTGCTAATATAAATTCCCGATTTTTCAAACTAAATACTTGTCCTCGGACTAACCTTGCCATACCTACCCAACCAGTAAGTGCAATTGCAATAATAATAGCAGTTATACCTGGTTCTAAAACTAAAATTAGTAATACAACAATAATAATATTTGGAATACTTACAATAATTTCAATAAAACGCATCATAAGAAAATCAGCTCTGCCTCCGAAATATCCAGCGATGACACCATATACAATTCCAAAAACTACATCAAGCGACGCAGCTATAACACCAATTAACAGTGAGACTCTAGCACCTTCCCACGTTCTAGTCCACATATCTCTACCAAACTCATCTGTTCCAAACCAATTATTATCCGTAAGCGTCGGTGTATGTTTTAAATTTGACTCTCCCTCTGAATTTGTATAAATCTGAGTCATAGCATCATGCTCATTCATCAATGGTGCAAATAATGACATTAGAACAATAAAAATCAAAATAAAAATAGAAATCATTGCAGGTTTATGCTGCTTTAAACGACGCCATACGTCCTGAGAAAAAGAAACGCTTTTATAATCTTTTTCTCCTTCAAACAAAACATTTTTATCTATTTTTTCAAACCTATCTTTTGATATCGTTGGATTCGTATTCATGCGTTAGTCACTTCCTCCCAATACACGTATTCTTGGATCTATCAATGAATATAAGATATCAACTAAAAATAAAGCTACGATATACAACATGGAGTAAAACAACGTTAATCCCATCGTTACAGAATAATCTCTATCTCTTACAGAATCCACTAATTCATTTCCAATTCCTGGAATACCAAAAATCGTTTCTATAACTAGGGAACCCGTTAATGCAAATAAAATAAATACTGGCAAAGAGGTTGCAATCGGGATTAAAGCATTTCTTAAACAATGTCGAAATAAGACTACCCTTTTGGATAACCCTTTCGATTTAGCTGTTTTTATATAATCTTGCCCTAATACCTCCAACATCTCTGAACGCATCATTCTTGTGTAATAAGCGAATCCACCAAATGCTAATGAAAGAGTTGGTAAGATCGTATGCTTAAATTCGCCCCACAAAGCTACAGGTAGAGGGGGTTTGTCTAACAATCCGAACAATGCATGATTACCACCAAATATGTATTGCAATAAAACAGCAACAACAAAGTTTGGAATAGCAAAACCAATAACGGCAAATCCAACAGACATATAGTCTAACATTTTACCCCTTCTTAAAGCAGCTGCCATACCTAACAATACACCAAATGGTATACTAATTGCTGCTGCTTGTAATCCTAGCGTAGCAGAAGGTCCTATTCTTTCAAAAATAATCGTTGTGACTTCCCTTCCTTTTGTAATATAAGAGGTACCAAAGTCACCCTGTATAGCATTTGTTAAATATTGAAAATATTGCTCTGGTATTGACTTATCCAAACCATACTTTTCCAACATTACTTCTCTTACAGATTCCGGAAGTTTATCTTCATTAAAAGGGCTGCCTGGCATTAATTTCATTAAGAAAAAAGTAAGTGTGATAACAACCCAAATCGTCACTAACATAAATATAAAACGATGTAATAAATATTTACCCATCATCTACAGCTCCAATTCTACATTGAAATAGGGTTTCCTTCATTTTGTTATTAAAATTCAAGGTATATGCTTTCACATATACCTTGAATTGAGTATGAAATAATTTTACTTATTAGATCTCATTATTATTTACCATCAATATATGTCCATTTGAAGGAATATGGAGGTCCAGAAGCATGAATTCCAAGATCTTTCACATATTCTTGTTGTAAAGTATAATATCCGTCAAATACAGTTGGAATAAACGCATAGTCGGATAATACGATTCTTTCCATTTCACCATAAATATCAAATCTTTCTTTTCCATCCACTGCTTTAGATTTTTCTTTTAATGCATCGTACTTAGTATTGGAATAACCATTTCTAACCGAATAAAAACCGGTAGTCGTGAAAAGATCTAGATATGTTGTTGGTTCATTGTAATCCGCAAACCAACCAGTGTAAATAATATGATATTCAAATGTTTTTTGTTGTTCTCTTCTTACCTTAGAATCTTGAATCTCAAGAGTGATAGGTATTCCTACTTGTCTTAATTGTTCTTGAATAATTTGCATTTCATTAGCAGTATCACCAGAATATGTACCAACAGATATTTCAGGTACATCAGCACCGATTTCTGCTACAGCTTTTGCAACTAATTCTTTTGCTCTTTCAGGGTCATAACGAAGTAAGTCAGCATTTCCAGAAAATTCTGTACGGAAATCTGCATCTGGAGAAGAACCAACTAATCCAGTAGGAAGAATTCCTGATGCAGGTACTTTCACCCCACCTGTTACTGCTGTTACTACATTTCGATCAATCCCTAAAGACATAGCTTCACGGAAGTCTTTATTATTCAAGAATTTACCTTCAATAGTGTCTTTGTTAACTAAATTCATTAAAAACCAACTAGTTTGTGTTTTAGCATACTGAGTAGCCTCTGGTCTATCTTTATAAAGATCAATGAAGTCAGGTCCAACATTCATAACCAAATCAAATTCTTTATTATCAAATCTTTGCTCTCGAGTACTCACACCAGTCAGTTCAAGAACAACTTTATCTAACTTTACAGCATCTCTATCCCAATATTCTTCATTTGGTGATAGAACAATCTTATCATCATGTGACCAATCTGAAATTACAAAAGGACCATTATATAACAATTTATCTAATTCACTAGCATATCCGTCATCTCCACCAACTGAGTTATAAAATTCTTCATTAATTGGATAGAAAGTAGGGAATGCCATTAGTTCTAAAAATTGTGGTACAATGTCAGTAACTTGAACCTCAAAAGTACTGTCATCTACAGCTTTAAATCCTAAATTATCCAAAGCTGGGCGAATTAGCGCTTCTAATTCTTCTGCTGTAGCTTCTTCAGGCAATTCAACTTCCCCTAATTCTGCATAACCTTCAAGTGCAATCAATTCAAAAATCCAAGAGTACTCCCCTGCATTTCTAGGATCAAGAGCAGTCTTCCATCCAAATTCAAAATCATGCGCAGTAACAGGGTCTCCATTAGACCATTTAGCATTATCTCTAATCTTAAACGTATAAGTGTTTCCGTTTAATTCATAACTTTCTGCAATACCAGGTACGATTGTCTCATCTATCAGCTTTTGCATTAATCCATCAAAGATATTATTCATAATCAACTGATCTTGAGTATAAGAACCATGTACAGGACTTAATGAGGTTGGTTCAGATGTACCCGTAACAAATACTTGTTCACTTCCCTCTGATTCACCACTAGATTCACTAGTTGTTCCTTCTGTAGTAGTTCCTGTATCACTATCTGAAGTGGCAGGTGTTGCTTCGTCTCCCCCACTACAAGCTGCAAGTCCTACAATCACAGCCATAAACAAAGCTAAAATCATCATCACTCTTTTGTTGTTACTCTTCATCAAATTTCTCCTCCTTAATATTTTTACCCTTTCAATTTTGTTTCACTTTACTATCACATTCACATCTACCATTTACAATATTGTTTGATCATGAAATATCCTTTATCAAATCATTAGGATGAACAAAGCAAGGAGGACTTATCTAGGAGTTAAAATTGTTCGTTATCGATCTATCATATAATTTAGAAATTTTACACTGGATGGAAGCGCTTTCTGATTAGATTCAATGTTATCAAATGTGATTAAACTTCCAACTAAATTTCTTTGTTCTATGGATCGATAAACATTAGTGGGTATGTAATAATATAGAAGTGAACAAAACTGAATTGATTTTTTCTCTGTGGCTACAGAGAATTGGGACAAGGGAAAATGCCCGGTAAAACTCCCCCTCAAAATGTCCAAAGGTCTAACCTTTAAATATCTAATGGTCTAACCATTTGATATTTACAATCATATAATATTCTGAAAATTGAGTCAAGATGAAAATGTTTTCATTTTGTAGATTTTGTGTATTTTTTTATCCATTCGTTTTTTTTCGTAAGAAAAATGTATATAATTCTGTTTTTAATAGAAATAACTGGATGGAATATACAATAAGAGGCTTTTTAAAAGGTGATTAATGAGGAGTTGAATTTCAGGTTGTTGCTGAAGACCCAGCCTTGCGGGAACTATAAGGATAATCAGAGAATGCTCCTAAACCGTACTCAAGGATTTTATCGAGGTTTCAATCCTAATACTTAATGTTTAAGCTTAAAGAGATTTGATAAATGAAATTTGAGTGTTTATATTTGAAAACTAAATTTTAATTTAATTGTCGAATACACTCTATATATCATCAATTAGGGATGCATGTGATTTCTTTTTTAATTTTTTGATTTTCTTTTCCGAAGGTAATCTCTATATGATGATCTAAACGTTTCTCAACTTCTACATTTTTAAGTTCTATATTGTCGTTTGCTCTAGCAAAATCACTTTTAAGTTTTTGGAGCAATTGTTTATCATATTTAATGTTGTTCTTTCTTTCAATAGCATCAGCTACAGTCATTTTCATACCAGCTACTTCACAAACCGTTTTAGCATTTGATTCTACAATAGCAGACATAATAAATTTTCTATTATCCATTAAATCTCTTACAGACTGCAATTTAGATCTTACTTTTTCTTCATATTGCTTGTTGTTAGAATATCCTTTCACCACGCCTTTAGTTCCTTTTACAAAAGAAACAAAATTACTATCATTTAATGACTTTATAATTCTATCATTTAATGACTTTAATTCTCTTAAAGCACGGTTGATTGATATTGTTCTCATATGAAGCCCCCAATTATTATACATTAATTAATTTAGCAGTATTAAAATATCGAATTATTATTCTAGCATCCATAAAATGATAAATCAACCCTACGAATAAACGATTTTATTACTTATACCATTTCCTTATCAGATTGATATTCGCTTAATTCTTCTGAAATACCGATTATACCACAATATACCAGAAACTGATCGCTTTTTATATATCCTCGTTAAAATTTGCATGTCTATGTCAAATTAATGCTACAAATCACAAGAATGTAGAGGTAATACAAGAATGTAAGTCATAAATAGCGAATATGAATTTAATGAGAACGATTACATGATTTAAAAACAAAGGAGGAAATGAAATGAAGATATACATGCATAAATCATTATCTCGTAAAAGATTATTCATTATCTTATTGAGCATAGTCACAATACTAAGCCTACTAATCCCTACTTTAGGAAATCCAAGTGTGGTAAATGGAGAGGTCCTAGTTTATCAAGATCCAACTGCAGCTATTCCTGATAGAGTATCAGACCTAGTATCACGAATGAGTTTGAATGAAAAAATTGGCCAAATGACACAGGTTGATCGTAGATACTTAAATAGTGATCAAGATATTGCAACCTATTATTTAGGCTCGTTATTAAGTGGTGGCGGGTCTGCACCTACTCCCAATACGCCAGAAGCTTGGGCAGATATGTATGATCAATATCAATCCATTGCTTTATCTAGCAATCTAGGTATTCCTTTGATTTATGGCATTGATGCTGTACATGGACATAATAATGTATATGGAGCAACAATTTTCCCGCATAACATTGGTTTAGGAGCAACTAGAAATCCCGCTTTATTAAAACAAATAGGTGAAGCTACTGCAAAAGAAGTGGCAGGAACTGGGATAGACTGGACGTTTGCACCAGCTCTCAGTGTAGCTAGAAATGAACGTTGGGGAAGAACCTACGAAAGTTTTGGAGAAGATCCTGAAATTGCAAGTTCATATGCAACAATAATCGAAGGATTGCAAGGTACAAATTTAAACGATCCAGCAACCATTTTAGCAACAGCAAAACATTGGGTGGGAGATGGCGGTACCACTGGAGGAGATGATCAAGGAGACACACAAATTTCTGAACAAGAATTAAGGGACATTCACATAGCTCCGTATCTCAATGCGATTAATAGTGGGGTTGGATCAATAATGATATCTTATAGTAGCTGGAATGGAGAAAAGCTACATGGACATGATTATTTAATTAATGATGTTTTAAAGGGTGAATTAGGGTTTGATGGTTTTATCGTATCTGATTGGGCCGCAATAGATCAATTGCCCGGTGATTACGCTAGTGATGTAAGGGATTCTATTAATGCAGGAATAGATATGATCATGGTACCAGATAATTATGTGAATTTTATAAACACACTTAGAACAGAAGTCAATGAGGGGCGAATTGCTATGACTCGAATTGATGATGCAGTGGAAAGAATCTTAACGAAGAAGTTTGAGCTGGGATTATTCGAAAGCCCTTACACCGATCGAACATACACAGCAACAGTTGGATCACAAGCACATAGAGACATTGCAAGAGATGCAGTAAGACAATCCCTAGTCCTTCTTAAAAATGAAGGAAACATCCTACCCCTTTCTAAAAATTTAAATAAAGTTTTTGTAGCAGGAAAAAATGCCGATAATATAGGATATCAATCAGGTGGCTGGTCTATTAGCTGGCAAGGAAGTGGAGGAGATATCACACCAGGTACTACTATATTAGAAGGAATTCAAAATGCAGTCTCTCCATCTACAACAGTCACATACAATGAAAGAGGGATAGGCATAAAGTCGGATTATGATGTTGCTATCGTTGTTATAGGTGAGAAACCTTATGCTGAAGGAAATGGAGATAAACCAGGTAATTTTGGATTAGAGAGAACAGACCTAGCTGTATTAGACAAAATGAAAAGAGCTGGTGTTCCTATCGTCGTTATCTTAGTATCAGGGAGACCTCTTATT
The DNA here is from genome assembly GCF_030730905.1 of Chengkuizengella axinellae. Classification (GTDB taxonomy): domain Bacteria; phylum Bacillota; class Bacilli; order Paenibacillales; family KCTC-33759; genus Chengkuizengella; species Chengkuizengella axinellae. The sequence continues at coordinate 124,886 of NZ_JAVAMP010000008.1, forward strand.
GTTACAGATCAACTAGCTGATTGGAATGCTTTTGTAGAAGCTTGGCTTCCTGGAACTGAAGGTGGCGGAGTTGCTGATGTGTTATTTGGTGATTACAATTTCACTGGCACCTTACCAATGAGCTGGCCACGAACCGGAGATCAAATTCCAATCAATATTGGTGATTCACAATATGATCCATTATTCCCATATGGTTACGGTTTAACTTTTCCTTAGAATTTTTTAGTGGGGGCATTGCCCCCTTATTCATTTACAAACATACTCGCTTAATCAATCCTTCAATTGCTTCATATATAGTAATGCTTCAAATGATTCTTTACACTGTACGATTCAAAAATTCACAAACCTTGTTTTGACTTTCTTTAAGATGAACTGTTCATTTTTTTTTGAACTTTCATTACCTTTTCAGTCATTTTCAATGGTTTATCTCTTCGATCATCAATTCTAATGTTCGTAGCCACTCTATGTGCACCTTTATTGAAGGGTACTTCATGAATCACCTTTATAACTTCAAACAAATCATCCAACTCTCCTTCAATCAGAGTGCTCATAGGAGTAAGTTGAACTTTTACTTTATCTTTAAATTGATCTAGTGTTTTATGGATTTCAGCTACAAAATCACTCACACTAGAACTATTTGTACCTATTGGAATTATGGTTATATCTACAATCGCCATTTTGCAATACTCCTTTCAAATTTCACAAATTTTTTTTAAAAAATCACTTTTATATTACTTCTTTCTAATTCTAAATACTTTACCTGAATTTACTTTAAGCAATTCCCCAGTTTCTATTTTTATTAAGGATTGAGTAGATCCTCCTCCGGTATATATGTAATCTTTTTCCAGTACCTTTAAATCTACTAAAAACAAAGCATTAAATCCAAAGGAAGGAACGCCACCCACAGGAAAACCAGTCCTTCTAAACACTTCTTCTTCAGATGCCAATTTTGGTCTATGATCTAAATTCAAGACCTTATAAACCCTCGAAGTACTTGCACGATCTTCTCCTTTCACAATAGCAACAATTAATCTGTCAGTATCATCTACCATACAAACGTTTTTTACAAATTCATCAACTTTCTCATTTACTGCTGCGGCAGCGTCTGAAACCGAATGACAATTTTTTTTAACCAAAAGGTGATCTGCATTAATTTTATTTTCTTTTAAATAATCGCTGATTTTTATATCATACTGATTCATATATGATACCCACCTCTTTTATTTATTAATTCCTTTAATTAAATTATAAATGTTTAAAACAAAAAAAACACCTATATTCAAATAAGTGATTTATATTATAAACCTATTAATAGTTTTAAGAATAGATACCTCCGACATGATCAATAACTAAAAATGATATCCGTTCATTTTTATTTCTCCCCAACCTAATAAACAACATTTATATATTTATAACAGAGTCGAAGGTACCTTCAGAACACAATGTTAGTTCGTTATAATGAACTAACATTTATATTAATATCTTACTTTATTTTATTATATTTATCAATATAAATTTATTGATTATTTCTGGAACCATAGCAATATCATCTATTTGAGTATCTATTATATAGTAAAAAAACAATACGCTCTGTTCCAAATGGATTAGATCATATTGTTTTTCTAATGACATTCCAGAATTTCTTACGCTATTGTTCCACACTTAAACCCCTTGCAAATACAGGAATCATTGTATCAATAAGTTCTTCTTGAGGTGTAAACGGAATTCCAGGAAATCTTTGTCTTGTCATAAAAGTCCCGATTGTAGATGTTAAAAAAGCAAAAGTTATTGTATCTGAATTAACATCTATCATTTTTCCTTTTTCCTTCATTTTTTCGAAATATAGTACGAATAAATATTTTAACTCCAATAAGCTTTTTTCAGTTATCACAGATTTAATATCTTTTTCTTTAAAAATAATCATTATGATATGGGCATTGTCCAACATTTGATTATAAAATATATGTGCTATATTTTTCAGGTCAGTTTCTAAATCATAGGTTGCTTCTTTTTCAAGATAAGCTCGAATAAGTGGCGCTGCAGAGCTAAAAGTACTCATGATTTCTTCATATATCTTTTCTTTAGTTTCGAAGATTCTGAAAACTGTCATTTCTGTTACTCCAGCTTCCAGAGCAATTTTTTTCAATGTTGCACCCTTATAGCCATTTTCGGAAAAAAGTTTTAGACTAGCTTGTAATATTTTTTCCTTAGTTGTTGTCTGTCTACTATTTTTTTCAGCCATCATTTAACTTCCTTTCATGCTTCAGACTCATCAAATTCTCTCTTTAATTTATCAATTGTTATTCATAATATTATCACATATGTTAAAATCTCACCATATTTACATCCAATTCTCCGACTATCATGTCATTTATTTAGAAATAAGTTCACATGCAAAGTAGGTTATTATCTATAAGGGCATAAACAAAGATTTCTTCTTTAGCTTTTACTGATTCAAATCATAACGCAAATAATTAAAATACTCCGTAGGCAAAACATGAATGATTTCTCCAAATTGATTTTTATACACTTCAAATTCTTGATAAGTTTCAGTAAGTAGGTCTCCTTCTATTGAAGAATCTACTAAAACCTTTTCTAAGGTTACATAGTAGTTGTCACCTTTTTGGATTTGCTGAAGCTCTCCTTCACTCTGAGAAGAAACTGGTGTTTCACTTACTCTTTCTACAATATACGCACTTTCATTTTCCCATAAAATGTTTGCAGTGTTATGATGATCTCTAGGAATTATGATAAGCAAAACAAGTATAACATTTATAATTGCAACAGTCATAATTACGATAGTTGATTGAAAAGATTTCATTTTCATTATGATTCCCCTTTCCAGCAATTAACCTTGTACTCTTATCCTATGCATGTCTCATTAAGAAAAAAACCTCCAAAAGAGATATTCATCTTTAATGGAGGTTGTTCATTATTTCATTTATTTATTTTGTAAATACTTGTTATTTCAAAGCATTTAACTGTTCAGCAGCTCCATCTAATGTTGTTTTTACATCCTCTCCATTCACAACAATTTTCTGAAATACTTCTAAATAAATAGGTTCAGCATCAGCCCAGTAAGGTTCATTTCCTCTTGGTTCAGCGGAGTTCAACGCTTCTTTAATTGCTTCAAAATATGGTTCTTGATAACCTTGTACTAATCCATAAGCATCAGATCTTACTGATGGCCAAGCTAATTCGCTTACTAACAATTCTTGAACATCTTTTGACATTAGAAATTCAGCAAATTGGATCGCTGATTCAACTTTTGTAGAACCTTTGGGAATACCAATAACTTCTCCACCTAATACATGAGATTCTTTCACAGGTCCACTCCAACCACTATATGCTTTAATCTCATCTTTTCCTTGATTATGAAATTCTGGAATATAAAAAGGCCAGTTCGTTCCAAGATATACGCTATCCTTTAATAAATATTCATTCATTGTATCCCATGCTGCTGTCGAACTTTGTTCATTTAAATACGGATATAATTCCTGTAGGAATTCAAATGCTTGAACACTTCCCTCATCATTTAATGTATACGGGTCTCCACCTGCTTGTTTAATAAAATCAAACATGTGTAGGATGTTATCCGCTTGTAGATTTGCTTTTATTGCAACTCTACCTTGACCTGTTAAATCCTTAGTTGCTTTTGCAACGTTTAAAAGTTCTTCCCAAGTTGTAGGTACTTCCAGTCCAAGTTCGTTAAATTTATTTTCATTATAAAAAGCGATTTCCACATTAGGACGATATGGTAAAAATAATCTCTTTCCATCAAACTCCGTCGCTTCCATCATACCCTCGATCACTGCTTCTGGAATTTTCTCGTTATAAGTAGATAAATCCTCAACAAGATCTCTTGTTACTAGTCCAGACAAATTATTAATATCTTGAGCAAACATATCAATTGTTATCTGACCTGATTCTACCTGAGCAGTTAAACTATTAATTAAATCACCCGCTTTTAATTCAACTGCTTCCACTTTAATTCCTGTTTCAGCTTCAAATGCAGGTAAAATTTCATTATTAAACAAATCCCATTCTGTTTCAGCCATACCAAATGCAACACGCAATGTTTCTGAGTCTGTTGATGGTTCAGGTTCAGTTGCTGGATCTTCAGAAGCATTAGGTTGATCATTCTCAGTTGGATTTTCCTGCACATTATCATCTGCTGGTGTACATCCTACAATTAAGGCTCCAAAAACAAATATTACGGCTAAAATAGATAAAAGAAATTTATTGAATTTCATATTATGAATCCCCCTATTTATATTTTATTTAAAAGCAAGTTTCACTTTACCCCGGATTAACAGTTCGTAAATGCTACTTCTTTGATGCAACGTTAACGATCTGTAAATCCCCAATAAGATCTACTAAGCTTTCATTGAATAAAAAACATATTCACCGAATGCAAGTTTCACTTTACTTCACAGCACCGGACAACATTCCTGATTTCAAATATCTTTGCAGATAAAAAGTGATGACTATAATCGGAATCGTAAGTATCGTCGAGTATGCTGCTGCTGTGAAAAAACTACCTGTTGTGATGATTTCAAATGTTTTAATAGGCAAAGTACCTTCAATCGTTGTTAAGTACCTAGCGTACAAAAATTCATTCCAGGAATTTAACCATACAAACATAGCTCCGACCGCAATTCCAGGTGCTGCTATTGGAAATATAATTTTACGAAGAGTTGTAATTCTGCCCGCACCATCAATCATGGCAGATTTTTCTACATCCCTTGGAATGACTTGAAAAGTACCTACTAATATCCATGCTAAAAATGGTAAATTAGGTATTAGATGTGCCAAAATTAATCCAAAAGTAGAATCTGTTAATTGCCAAGAAACAAACCTAGTAGCAATTGGAAGAGCTATCCCTACATCAGGAAACATTCGAGTGAATAACAAACCTAAAATAATCATATATCCTATAGCTTTAGGCATTCTTGATATGACGTAAGCAGCAGGTGCAGCGATCATAATGGCTACAATAGTTGTCAAAGTTGCTACGCTAAAGCTTTTCCAAATCGGCAAATATAACTTCTGAATCGTTTCTTCACCAAAAAATATTTTTTTCGTAATACTCGCATCTCTTACTTTTTGTAGCTCTTCTCTGCTTAATTTATAAGTCTCCCCTTCTAAAAAAGAGAGCTTTCTTGTAACACCATTAATTGTATATTGTTCATCAGGTGTTATAACAACTTCCTCTGCTTCTTCACTTGTCACTTTTAATTCATCAACATTGATTTTATATACAATTTGTCCTGTTTCTGTTTTCTTATCCGTAAGAATAATGTTCTCCCAATGCTCAAGTGTAAAATTATGAACTAAGAACGTAGGGTGATCTGTATTGACTTCTCTAGGATCACTAATAGATACTTTTACTAAAATGTAAACAGGAAATATCATCATAAAAGCAACTATAAAAAGTAAAGGAAACGATATAAATTTGAAAAAACGATCTGAAGTTAGTTTATTCATGTATTAGACCTCGCTTCCTTTCTTTCTACAATAAAGAAATAAAGCAAAATAAAAATAATGATAATCAGTAACAATATAACTGCTGCTGCACCAGACAAACCATATTGATTTCTTTGAAAGGCTTCATAAGCAAAGGTAGATAATACAGGTACATTTTTTCCAGTCATAACAAGTGGCAATTCAAAAATTCTAAAGGAATCAATAGCTCTTAAAATAATAGCCATCGTAATGGATGGTTTAAGTAATGGAAGTGTGATATACCAAAACTTTTTCCAACTTGTCGCTCCATCGATGGAAGAGGCTTCATAAACATCATCCCCTATACTTTCTAATCCAGCCAAAAGAAGAAGAATCGTTAATGGCAACACCTTCCACATGTCCGCGAAAATGATTACGGCTAATGATTCAATCCCCCCACCTAACCAATAGGGTTGTGTAGATAAAATACCTAGTCGGTATAACAATTCATTAAAATATCCTGTTTGCCCAAATACAAATAATAATGTTACACCAGATACTAGAGTTGGAACTCCCATAGGGATCAGCATAATGGTTCTAAAAAAACTACGTCCAAAAAATTTTCTTTTTAAAATTAATGCTATGACTAAAGCGATTACAATTTGAACAGTAAGTCCAATTAGAGTAATAAAGATCGTGTTAAATAATGCACTGTTAAAATCAATATGTGAGAAAAGAGATTCATAATTTTTCAACGATAATTGATGGCTCTTATCATCAATAAAGCTTATTTGTACCGTTTGCAATACAGGTATAAATGTAAAATATATTAAATAAGCAAAAAGCGGTAGAACCATGAATGTCTCTAGCCAGTATTTTTTTACAAATCTCATACTTTAGCTCTCTCCTCCTTCGAAGATTTGCCATCTATTTAAATGATTAATAATTACAGCATCCCTCCTTCTATTTATCTCTTATCCAGTGTTAAATATTCAGTTAAATGCTTCTAAATAATTGTTTCATGCTTCATTTTTGAAAAGCTTTTCAAGATTACGATTTCATTTTAACCGATTACAAAAAACTCGTCAATATCAAAAGTTAGTAAAAAGTAATGTATTTATAATTAATTAAAAAAAAACCTTTAAAAACCATAGTTCAGAGCAAATGATTTTCAAAAAACAAATACCTGTATCACTAGTTTAAGATAAACATAAATATAAAAACCTTTTCAAATATTTATAAAAGTATGTATATAAACTACATTGAAAAGAAGATCGTCGTTCAAACTAAATGATGTGGTTCTCAAACTTTCCCCACAAAAGAGATAATAACTACAAAAATATTTGCCCGTTACTGAAAGATCTGTGTCAGCCACATGGGAGTGATGTCCGATTTAACAGTCTTTTACTTTCGCGGGAAGTTTAAGGTTTAGTTTAGTTTTTATTAAATACAGTATGCCTTATTTTTAATTCATGATCTAAATATAAGCTTTCAGGAGCTTGTTTTTGCTCAATATATTGAAATAATAAAGAAGCTGATTTTTTTCCAATTTCATATATAGGTTGGGAAACGGTAGTTAGTCCTGGTGAAACCATACGAGAAAAATCAATATTGTCAAAACCAATCATTGAAATATGTTTAGGTATTTGAATCTCTCTTTTTTGTAAGAATGACATCGCACCTAAAGCCATTAAATCTGAAGCCGCAAACACCGCAGTAATCTCAGGCATTTGAGCATATAACTTACCCATCGCTTCATAACCACTATCAAAATCCAAATTTCCAAAGGTAACGGATTGAGCAGAAATAGGAAGGTTTGCTTCTTTAAGTGCTTCATAAAAACCATCATACCTAGGTTTACCAGCTATAGGGTCACTTAACGAACCACTGATCATCCCAATAGAAGTGTGACCGTTTCTAATTAAAAAATTAGTTGCATCATAACTAGCTTGCCAATCATTTATTTTAACAAAAGGTAAATTGTGATCTTCACTTCTTGTTGCTGCTAGTACAGCAGGCTTTTTTAATTCCTGAAAAGACTGATATACATAATCACTAATCGTAGCACTTGTGAAAATAACCCCGTCTATTTTTTTCTTTTTAAAATAAAGCATATATTCACGAAAACGTTCATCATCCTGCTCTGTATTACAAATAATCACATTATTTTTTTTCTTTCTTGCAACATCCTCAATCCCTCGCAGTAAAGAGGAAAAAAAGGGATTGGAAATATCAGGAATGATCGCAGCTATAGTCATAGTACGATTATCACGCAATCCTGACGCAAAAGGATTAGGTTCATAACCCAATTCCTTTATCGCTTGCAGTACTCTTTCTCGTTTTTCTACTCTAACTGCATTAGGATTATTCACCACCCTAGAAACAGTAGATATAGAGACATTTGCTCGATTAGCAACGTCATGTATTGTAGCTGTCAATGGTTGAACCTCCTATCCTAAATTTAAATGAACAAGGACAAAAATTCCTTTTTATAAAAATAAATCTTGTTTTCAGTGGAGTTTTTATATCTCCCGCTGAAAGTTAGATGACCTTATCAGGTGAAATTATGGCTGTTATTTCCCCTTGAAAGTCTTAAAGCATGAGAACTTGAAAAATCAAGTTTTAAAAATTTTCGAATAATTATCCTTTACAAGTATACGAAAAAAGTGTAATAATTAAAATGTTTCTAATTCATTTTAACTTTTTTTGAAAAGCTTTTCAAATTATTCATCATACACTTTCTAAAATAACTGGAGGAAACACATGAAAAAAACTTGGTGGAAGGAATCTGTAGTTTATCAAGTTTATTGGAGAAGTTTTTTTGACTCTGACGGTGACGGCTACGGTGACTTAAAGGGTCTCATACAAAAATTAGATTATATTCAGCATTTAGGTGTAGATGTGATCTGGCTAAATCCAGTTTATGATTCACCTGATGTTGATAATGGTTATGATATTAGCAATTATTTAGGGATTACTCCTCGAGCTGGTTCTATGGATATATGGGAGGAATTACTGTCAGAGGTTCATACTCGAGGTATGAAATTAATTATGGACTTGGTAGTTAATCATACTTCATCTTCTCATCCATGGTTTATAGAATCTCGTTCTTCCATAAATAATGAAAAACGAGATTGGTACATTTGGAAAGATGCTGTAGATGGAAAAGAACCGAATAATTGGAGGTCCTATTTCACCCCATCCGTATGGGAGTTAGATACTAGCACAAATCAATATTATATGCATTCTTTTGCTATCGAACAGCCTGATTTAAATTGGCAAAATCCTAATGTGCGTAATGCGATTTATGACATGATGAAATATTGGTTAGATAAAGGAATTGATGGCTTTAGAATGGATGTCATCAATCTACTTGTTAAACCTAAGGATTTTTCTAATGTTGAAAATCCTGAAAAGATTCATTATCTAGGAAACAACCCAGGTATTCATGAATACTTGCAGGAAATGCATGAAAAGGTTTTAAAGCATTATGATATTATGACTGTTGGAGAAATACCATTTGTCACCCCAGAAATGGGAAGAGAGTACGTAGCAGAAGAAAATAAAGAACTAGATACTTTATTTCATTTTCAAATTGCTGATGATATGCCGACGTGGGATTTGGTGAAATATAAAAAAATTCAAAAGGATTGGTATGAAGCATTAGTTAAATCAGGTTGGAACTCACAATTTTTGAATAACCATGACCACACTAGACAGGTAACACGTTACGGAAATGATGAACAATACCGTGAACAATCAGCAAAATTGCTAGCAACCATGCTTCATACACTACCTGGAATGCCTTACATCTTCCAAGGAGAAGAAATAGGTATGACCGGCGTTCATTACGATTCAATTGAAGAATATAATGATATAGCGATGATTAATAAATACGAAGAAGAAGTAAACAAGGGAAGGAATCCTAAAGAGGTGATCCAGTCTTTGAAACTTCTTAGCAGGGACAACTCTAGAACTCCGGTTCAATGGGACGATACAGAAAACGCTGGATTTACACAAGGAACTCCTTGGATAAAAGTAAATCCAAACTATACAAAAATTAATGTAAAAACTGCTTTAAAAGATCCTAATTCCATTTATTATTATTATCAAAAACTAATTGACTTACGTAAAAACAATGAAGTGATGGTTTATGGACAATACCACGATCTTCTACCAGAAGACACAAACCTCTATGTTTACACTAGAGTGTTAGACAATGAAAAATGGCTTGTCATTTTAAATCATTCAGATGAAAATAGGGTCTTACATTTCCCAGAACGATATAAAAACAATCGTTTTAAGCAAATCATAGGTAATTATGAAGATGCTGAATCACATTCAACTAAGGAAATAATGAACTTAAGACCCCACGAAGCTTTAATTTATCAAATGATATGATTGTATACATCGAGGCACTTCGACATTATATGCTATAAAAAACATTTCCATATGTCGATTATTCATTCTTATTATCTACTAGTGCGCTCGCCCGGGAAATAATAAAAGGCCAGCCATTAATGGTTGGTCTTTTTATAACTACCTCTAATGATAAGTTCGGCTACATCTTTGAGGCTCTGCTAGAAGTGATTGTTCAATTAAACTTTAAGTCATTTTTATCACGTTGAAATTATCGTCAATTAATAACCAGTTTTGAGGAAAAGCTAATCCAAGCTTCCAATAACTCATCCCTCTTAATTGTAATTCTTTTAATAAGTTGAATTTTGCTTGAATAGACCTTGCATCTTCGAACCAAACCTTGTGATCTTGCCCTTCGTCATCCTTATAATCAATAAATGGAGCTTGCTCGGTGTAATCATATTGAATAGGCACATTTCTTTCTCTAGCTAAACTTATTGCTGCTTGAGGACTTAATGCTTTTGCATAATCCCCCCCTGGTTCAAAAGGAAGAGTCCAATCATATCCATACAAATTTTGACCCATTAATATTTTATTTGAAGGAATTTCACTTATGGCGTACTCAAGAACTTTACGGACTTCAGTTATTGGTGATACAGGCATAGGTGGACCACCACTATATCCCCATTCATAACTCATGATGACAACAAAATCAACAATTTCACCATGCGCTTTATAATCATGAGCGGTGTACCAGGCACCTGTTTGTTCGGCACTTGTTTTCGGTGCTAATGCTGTGGAAATTAAAAACCCTTCTTGATGTATTCGGTCTGCAGCCTTCCTTAAAAATTGATTGTATGCTTCACGATCCTCCGGTCTTAAAAACTCAAAATCGAAATGAATATCCTTAAAATTTTGCTCTTTCGCTACTGAAATTATATTGTTAAGTAGGTTATCCTGTACGTCCTCATTATTTAAAATAATTTCACCTAACTCCGCACTAAACTGACCTTCTTCCAGATTTGATATCACCATCATTAAAGTAGCACCATCTTCAGCTGCAATAGATGCTAAATCATCTAATTGCGGAGGTGTTAAAGACCCATCTCTGTTAGCATGGTAGCTAAACGGGGCTAAGTATGTTAAATAAGGAGCAGATTCACGTGCTGCATTTTGCAATACTTCTGAAAATGCATCTCCACTAGGTTCAATATATGCATTAAATACACCCATGCTCTTAGGTTTCTGTGGAATGTATAATCGAAAACCAACTGGCAGTTCTCTTTCAATTGGCCATTCATTTGTTTGAGCTAAAGTATTTTGATTCATTCCAAACTTTTGTGCAATAGAAGACATGCTATCACCAGATTGAACCCAGTAATAACTTCCTTGGATAGGAATAACTAAAGACTGACCAATAACTAATGGGTCAGTTTCAGATACTTGATTTGCTGAAGCAATTTGATTTGGAGAAATACTGTATGTATTCGCTATGGAATTTAAAGAATCACCGCTTTCTACAACATGAATTTGCATCTTCCCTCTCCTTTCTATACGCAAATATTTGATTTTTACGTTTCATACTATGTATATGTGTCATAAAAAAGTTTAACTCAACATTTTTACATTAATTTACTAACATTAAAATTGTCACCTAACAATAACCAGTTTTGAGGGAATGATAACCCTAGCTTCCAATAACCCATCCCTGCTAAATTCAATTCTTTGATCAAATTAAATTTTGCTTGAATTGATCTTGCATCTTCAAACCATACTTCATGTTCATTCCCTAAATCATCAATATATTTAAAAAATGGTGCCTGTGCAACATCGTCAAATTGTATCGCTTCGTTTCTCTCTCTAGCCAAGTTAATTGCACCTTGAGGACTTAAAGCCTTAGCGAATTCGCCACCTGGTTCGTAAGGAAGAGTCCAATCATATCCATATAAGTTTTGTCCCATTATTATTTTATGAGCAGGTATCTCGCTTAGAGCATACTCAAGTACTTTTCTAACTTCATTTATAGGTGATACTGGCATAGGTGGACCAGCCCAGTTGCCCCAGTCATAAGTCATAATGAAAACATAATCAACTATTTCACCATGTGCTTTATAATCATGAGCGACATTCCAAAGCCCTGTTTGTTCTGCGCTTGTTTTGGGAGCTAGGGTAGTGGAAACTAGGAATCCTTCTTCATGCAAAACTTTTGTTGCATTTCTTAAAAATTGATTATAAGCTTCTCGATCCTCTGCCCTTATCAGTTCAAAATTAAAAACAATATGAGAAAAACCCAACTGTTTAGCAGTTAATACAATATTATTAATAAATGTATCTTGGAGTTCTTTATTATAAAAAATGTTTGATGCGATCTCTGGGCTAAATTGCGCACCTGATAAATTGGAAATGACCATCATTAATAATGCACCGTCTTCAGCAGCAATAGAACCTAAATCATCTAATGATGGAGGTGTTAAAGAACCACCTTCATTTACTTGGAAGCTATATGGAGCAATGTAAGTCAAGTATGGTGCTGCTTCTCTTGCTGCATTTTTTAAAACCTCTGAAACTCCATCTCTTGGTTCAATATATGCTTTAAAGGTCCCCATTCTTTTTGGTTGAGGTGGTATATATAAACGAAATCCGACAGGTAAAGGCCGTTCAATTGGCCACTGATTTATTTGAGACAACGCATTAAAGTTTAATCCAAATTTTTGAGCTATCGAATACAAATTATCTCTAGGCTTAACCCAGTAATAACTTCCTTGAATTGGAATAACCAAAGTCTGACCTACTACTAGGGTTTGATCTGCTTCAATTTGATTAGCTGCTGTAATTACATCTGGAGTTATTGTATACATGTTTGCAATAGAATATAGTGAATCGCCACTTTGAACAACATGAATTTGCATTTTTATTCTCCTTTCTATTTTTTATTGATTTGAAGATTTGAGATCTTCTTCACTTGATAAGCATCTTTTAATAAATCTTCTTTGATAATATTTAATTTAAGCAATCCATTAATTTTTGAAGTATCCGCCTTTGACATTAGTCTCCACAAACTGTCGTCAGGTAATGATTTATATAATTTATCATCGTCATACAATCTTCTTTCTTGAGGTACAACTTTCACTAGATAGCTTTCAAAATCCATCTCAGTTTCATCGATTTTATCCATAAAAGAGATAATATCATCTCGTAATAAAGATAACTCTTCTGATATTTGTTTTTGTTGATTTTTCAACTCAACATATTTTTTTATTTTTTCAATCACCATTTACCCCACCTTTAAAATCATTTATATTATGTATATGTGTTCATAAGGTGAAAAAGAATGATGATTAATCTTTTTAATAGTTTCATAGATTTATCTCATACAAGTACCTAAATAAGTCCCACCCATTAGTAAACTGTACTAGTTTACCTTTAAGTTTTAAATCAAGTTAAAAATAATTCAACTAGGAGAAGAATCAGCTTATGCATAACAACAAAGCTTTTCCGATACCGCTTTGGTTTATTTTAATGATCGGAATCATTGCGATATCTTTTTCATCGATTTTTATTCGATGGTCTGAGGCACCTGTTTCTATCATTGCTATGTACCGTTTATATATTACAAACCTTCTAATGCTGCCCTTCATAATGAAATATTGGCACGAATTGAAGAAGCTATCCAGTAAGGATTGGTTCTTTTTATCTTTATCTGGTCTTTTTTTAGGACTTCACTTTTTGTTTTGGATGGGATCCTTGCGATTCACATCTGTTGCAAATTCAACGGCAATTGTAGCACTAGAACCAATATTTGTGCTCATTGGTTCCTTTTTATTCTTTAAACAACGAACAAATTTTTTGGCTATTACTGGGATAATCATTGCTGTTCTTGGCGCAATTTTAATAGGTTGGGGAGACTTTGGTCTTTCAACCAAAGCAGTGCTTGGAGATATGTTAGCCTTGTTAGGAGCAATTACAGTAGCTATCCATATTCTAATAGGGAAACGTTTGTTAAGGAAAATGTCTAATTATGTGTACAGTTTTTTTGTATTTCTTACATCAGCTATGCTGTTAAATTTATATAATATAGTTCAAGGATATTCCTTCATTAAATACTCCTCCATGGAATGGGGAATTTTTATATTAATGGCTATTATTCCGACAGTGTTTGGGCATTTACTTTTCAACTGGTTATTAAAATATATGAATGCAACCACAGTTTCAATGTCTATATTAGGGGAACCATTAGGTGCAGCAATACTTGCTTATTTTCTTTTAAATGAACATATTTCATTTCATCAAGCTATTGCTGGATTTATCTTGTTGCTTGGAGTTTGGATATTTATTAAATTTAATCAGAAGCAATTGGACACCAAAACTCACTCTTGACTTGTTCAAATATGCAAAAATCCTGCCATTGTCTATTGAACAATACAGGATTTTGTTTTCACTTATTATTTTTTTACCATTGTAACATGAGGTATATTGGCATCTAAAAACTCACCAGACACGGTATGATAACCTTGTTTTTCATAAAATGGTTCTGCTTGTGTTTGTGCATTCAATTTAAATTGTTTTAACCCTATATCATGTCCAATCATCTCTAAATTATCCATGATCATTTTACCTAATCCATATTTACGGTGAGATTTCAATACACAAATGCGTTCAAGCTTGCCGTAACCATCTACTTCACGAATACGTCCAGTAGCAACTGGCTTCTTCTCATCATAAATAACAATGTGTTTAGCTTCGTTTTCAAATTCATCTATTTCAATTTCTTCAGGTACTTTTTGCTCAACTACAAAAACATCCATTCGTACTTTGTATGCATCTTTAAGCTCTTGTTCGGTACTAACTACTTTTACTTCCATCCTATCCCGTCTTCCTTTCAAGTAAAATATATATTCAATGATTATATCAATTTGTAAAGAGATTGACAAAGACGTTATAAATGATAACTAAAATTTGGAAGCAAAATCATTAGATTCGGCTGAACTTGATAGCTTTGAAGTTAACCTTCAACTAATGATCAGACGATTGAATAGCAATTACGTCTTTTACTAAGGTTACAAATTCCAATTCCTTTTCACCCCTGGCATTTTCTTCAGCTAGCTTTAAGACATCTAATAGTGAACTTTCTCTAGCCCAGTAACTGTCTCTTAAGATCTCTGCGAATTCTGCAACAGCTGCGAGAAATTTCAATTCGCGATATAGTTCACCCTCAATGGAAAGCATTTTTGATACTTCAATGATATCCTCCACTTCTGTGTCCCAAAATCTCAATTTAATAATCCCTATATCATCCAACTGGTTTTCTTTTACTTTAATTTCATATAATGCAGTCACAGAATGTCCTGCACCAATTTCTCCTCCATCAACACTATCATCTCGAAAATCTTCATCTCTAACATCCCGATTTTCATATCCAATCAATCGATACCGATCTACTTTTTCAGGATCAAATTCAACTTGTATCTTTACATCCTTAGCAATAGTCTGCAATGTGCCAGTTAATTCTTCTGTGAAAATACGTCTTGCTTCAGAGAATGAATCGATATATGAATAATTTCCATCTCCTTGATCTGCTAACTGTTCCATTAACACATCATTATAATTACCCATGCCAAACCCAAAAGTACTTAAAGTAATATCATTTCTAGCATATCTTTCTATCTCTTCTAAAATTCCTTCTGGACCTGTTTCTCCTACATTTGCTACACCATCTGAACATAGAATTACTCGATTTACTGCACCTGATTGAAAATGATCACTAGCTATTTCATATCCTAATACCAACCCTTCCTCAGCATTAGTTGAACCAGATGACTGTAATTGATCTATAGCCTCCAATATATAATTTTTATTTTTTATAGATGTAGGTTCGAGGATCGTTCTTGCATGTGAACCATATACAACAATACCTACCTGATCATTATCGTTTAATTGTTCAACAAGTAACTGTAAGCTTCTCTTTACAAGATCTAATCGATTTTCTTGTTCCATTGAACCAGAAACATCAATAACAAAAACAAGATTAGCAGGTTTACGATTCTCATCTGCAATTTCTTTCCCTTTAATGGCTACCCTCATTAAGTGATATCCCTCACCAAAAGGCGATTCACCTCCATCGACATGAATTCCAAATGGATTTCGTTTAGGTGCTTCTGAATCTGACTTGAAATAATTCACAAACTCCTCTACTCTCACAGCTTCAGGAGGAGGTAAAACTCCTCTTTGAATGTAATTTCTAGTTACAGTATAAGATCCTGTATCTACATCAATAGCGAATGTAGATAAAGGATCATCTTCAGTAGATATGAATGGATTGGTACCATATCCTTTGAAGTTCATATCCTCAATTTCTAATTGACTTGATGGAGATATGACTATATTTTCATTATTGTATAAACTATTACTTTCTTTTGATTCAATCACGAACGAAGTTTCCGACGAGCTAGGTGCCTCCATTATTGGCTCTGAAGATGACCCTTCTGCATCTTCACTTCCTGCTTGATCAGAAGCGGCAGTCTCTGTAGTCTCCCCTTCTTTTTTCATGTTTTTTTCAGACTGACTTGAACACCCAATGGCAGCAAAAATCAAAAACAAACTAAATACGATGAATCCTATTTTTCTCATATAAAATCCCCCTTTAAACCATAGACGGTCTGAAGGAGGAAAATGTTGTAACTTTTTATTTTTTTATTAAATTTCTTTCCCTTTATAGTCCTGCGCACGAAATCCTTGTCCAGTTGCATCTTCTTTATCCAATAACACAGGAATCAGCATACCTGGAAGAACACTATCTAAATCATTTTCAGCGTCTGGACCGCCTAAATCTGTTTTAATCCACCCAGGATCGATGTAACTCACTTTTATATCTGAATCTTTAAGTTCAAAGGAAAGATCTTTCGTATATTTGTCTACTGCTGCCTTTGAAACACTATATGCCACTAAATGAGGCTGATCTTGAATACCCGAGCTGACATTTACGATACGACCATATCCTTTTTCTTTCATGGCAGGAGCAAATGCATTGCATAAGAATGTTAAGCTGTAAACATTTACCTGCATAATCTCATGCCAATCTTCCATTGTATACTCGAAAATAGGTTTATATATATTACTCAGACCAGCATTATTATATAAAATATCAACATGACCTATTGCTTCGACTTGCTGAACAATTTGATTTACGCCTTCAAGAGTAGATAATTCGCCTTCTACTGAATAAACCTTTACTCCCTTAGATACAAGTAATTTTTTCGTATGTAACGTATTTTCATTTTTTCTTCCGTGGAGAATGACATCGCATCCTCTATCTGCTAATCCCTCTGCAACCTTTGCACCAATACCACGGCTTGAACCCGTCACTAATGCCAACTGACCATCTAATCTTTTCAATGTTCATCCCTCCAATTTTCAAAACTCATTGTATCATAAAGCTTATCTCCTTTTCTATTATATAGTTTATGTAATCGTTGAAGAAACTGTAAAAAAACACAATCACTTCAACTCTCTATTACTTCTAATTCTTTGTGTGATGACTTTCAATGAACGGCGAGTCTATGTTGCTGCTGATTCTTCCCTTTTTGTTTGTTTCTGAGATCTATCGGGCATGGTCCAAATCTTAAAGTAGTAACCCATAAACAAGTAGAAATGATGATTTGCCCAGGATCTTCATCCCCAACAACGAGACCTTCTCCTACGGCAGTAACTGTAATTTCGGTATTACCGTTTATACAAACCAAATCATTTATTTTAAACTTGCTCGTAATTGGATCCTCAATACATGAGCACTCCCCTTTTACACTTTTTCTTATAGGTTTTACCAGATCTGCTGGCGGTTTAGATGTCGTAGGTATGCAAACTGGAGTAATAACACCATTATCGTTTGTCGTTCCAGTTACAATAAAATTTTCGACAGATGTGATTACTACAAACAGTCCATCTAAATCAGTAACAATGAAAACCTCTTCACTTATTATCTTTTAAAGCACCTGACGCTACCATATCCACATAGGTCGATCATAATATACCACTTCCATGTGATACACAGTCGTTATTTTAAAGAGGCAGAATGTTTAACTTCTGTAAAATGCCAAGGAAAGAACTGGATCAGGATAATCCCCACAGTTAACAAATACATTGCAATAGTACCGTTAGGATAAGCGTGAGATTGAAATACAATTGTTGCAATTCCTATTAATATTACACCTATTCGATTATAACCCTTCAAATAAAGAGCAATCGTTGCAGAAATTCCTGCAATGAGCCAAGATAGTACCGCAATTTTTACAATCAATCCCCCTCCTGGAACCTGAATTTGAAATAAAGTAATAAAGAGATCATTTAAGACTTCGTTTTGATCCAAGTCTGGGTTTGAATTCATAAAATGAAATAGTATTCCAGTCGAAATTCCTGCCACTGAGTCTAAGGCTGTATAAAACACTATGAAGAACCATAATCCAATTTTACTGATAATAGAAGCAACATTTTTGATATTTTCTAATAAAAAGAAGACAGATAATGCAAGTAATCCAAACAAAGGGAGCTGTAATAAATGTAATATCAACCACCAATTAGCTTTCTCATGAGAGGACACCATCTCATTAAAATCCACATGATGAGGGTGCCAAATTTCCAAAGTACCTAAAAACAAAGGACCGCCTATCATAATGATTAACTTCCAATATCTTTTTAGTATCATTTTGAATCTCATTCCTCTCTTTTATCTCCATTACATCCAATCATATCATGATAAAAATCCATATTATGTAATCTGGATTACATAATAATAAATTCATTCCTCCTATAATTGAATTAATTAACTAAAGGAGGTTTTTTTTATGTCTGAAGAAACAAAAAAATTCAATTTAAAAGCAGGTATTATAGCAAGTTTAGTTGGTGGACTTATCATGTCTATCATGTTAGGAATGATGGGATCTTTCCCTGGGATCGCATCTATGGTAGGAAGTGACTCTGCCATTGTAGGTTTTATAGTTCATTTAGTCATTAGTGCAATTTTTGGTATTGGTTTTGCATACTTTATTGGGTTTATAAAACAACCAATAGTGGCAGGATTGATCTTTGGGGTTATTATTTGGGTTATAGGACCATTAATTATTATGCCTCTATTAATGGGAGATGCAGGAGCTTGTGGTAGTGTTTGTGGAAGCGTTTGCGGTAGTACAACCGAACCATGTGGAAATGCTTGTGGAGGAGGTTCCTCTTCTGGAATGTGGTTGAGCTTGGTGAGTCATGTGATTTACGGAGTAGTTACTGGGGTTGCTTATAAACTGCTGCAGCCAAAATAATAATGATAATTTTACATTTAGTAGAAATATTATATATCTAAAGTAAAGTTAAATTATCTTATGTATTCATTGAAGTGACTATGTGATTATAGTCACTTCAATGATCATTTCTTACGTATTATTTTGAGGCAGTATTGTGTTTAACTCTTGTACAACTGGCATCTGTGAACTTGATGATGAGCTTGTTATGATCCAAAAAACACTATTACAAGTAGATGCAATAAATGAATCATTAATTACTACAACACCTTCTCCCACGTTTGTAACGATACCAGTTATCAGACCCGACATATTCACTAATTCATTTACATTGAATTTATTTGTAGCTGCATTTTCAATACAAGCACAATTTCCTTTTGCATTTTGTTTGTTAGGTTTTAATGTAATTGGTCTTGGTGTTTGTGTAGTAAAAAATAAAATTTGATTTATAGGAAAGCAAATAAAATTATCACCGTTCATTCCGGTTAGATTGAAGTCTTGTACAGAGACATTATCTACAGGTAATGCTACTCCTCCAATAAGGTCAATAGTCGTAACTACTAATATCGATTCACCCTCAAACTGTTTTAAAGCACATTGCATTGGACATACACAACAATCACAAAGGTTTTCCTGGAAAACTCCCATAGGGATCACTCCTTTCAATTTATTTTTCAATTTCAATAATCTAATATGTTTCTAAAACGAAAATGGTATGGATAATTGCACTCAGATTTGTAAATTCTACGTATGACTTTGTCTAAATTGTTTTTAAATTTTCAATTCCTTCTATTTGTGGAACATTTTTTATTTGAGTTTTGTACGTCTGCTTCTGAAACAGCTGCAGGATTCCCAAATTCTATAGTCTGAACCCCAAACTCCTTAGAACTATTTTGAAATATATTCGCTATATATCTTATGATGTATGTTAGTTTTTGGAGTGGACGTTTGTACTCTGGAGTGCAATTTCCGCTTCTATCACAAATTAACTTTCAAAGTTATAGATCTGCAACTCAATCATCTGTTCGGTACATTTTCCACAAAAAACACTCCATTACAAGTAGAAATAATGAACTGCTGCGACACTTCATTTTCTACGATAACAATACCTTCACCAACTTGGGTTATAGTTCCTGAAATAAGATCATTAAACCCACTACCTATATTGACATTATCATTTATTTTTTTTGTTAATTTGTTTGTAAGTGAATCTTCAATACATGCACAATCTCCCTTTACATTTTTCCTAATCGATTTTAAAGTTACTAGCTTTGACTCTTCTGGCAAAAAACTTAAAATTTGACTGATAGGAACACAAATTGGGATGCCCGAATCAGGATCACTACCTATTACGTTAAAATCTTTTACTGAAGATATCATTACTCTTACCTGTGTGAATAAAGTCCGTATCACCACATTCTCTCGAATAAATTGTTGTAAAACACATTGCATTGGACATACACAACAATCACATATATTTTCTTGAAAAACTCCCATCAAACTCCCTCCTTCTTATTCAAATTTTCTTAAATTAATTCTAGTCTAGTTAATAAACTATCGACTCTTAATTGTTATAGCCTTTTAACTGTTGAATTCACTTGTGAATTCATAACCGACTGTACCAACTGAATACCAGTACACGTCGATACAATATTTTGACTCCCATCATCATTACTAACTAATACAACAACTCCTTCTCCTACAGCCGTGACTGTAAAAGAACTGGCACCAATTCCTATATCTACCGTATCATTTACTTTAAGTTTATTAGTCACTGCCTCTTCTAAACAAACGCAATCTCCTTTATTATTTTTTTTGTTAGGAATTAAATTGATAGGTTTAGGATTCATAGGAATAAAACCAAGCATTTTACTAATCGGTACACAAATCGGTGTAGGCGGTTCATTACTTTGGTTTGTGCCAATGATGTTAAATTTCTCGACAGCGTCTATTTTTACGATAAGCGTACCATTAATAAAAGTAAGTATTGTGTTTACCGTTACTTCTTCTCCAATGAATTGTTTTAATACATGTTGCATAGGACAGAAACAACAATTACAAATATTTTCTTCAAAGCTTCCCATTTAGATTTCTCCTCTCTTTATGACTTAGATAACTTTATTTTGAAACCACATTTGAAACCGTTCCTATATTATCTACAAAGATAACTCCATTACAGGTCGATACAATGTTTTGACCCGCTTCATTATTTAATATTACAACTCCTTCTCCTACAGCCCTTACAACACCTTGTAAACGACCCACATTAACTGTTTCATTGATTTTAAACTTGCTGGTAATTGAATCTTCCAAACATGTACAAGTACCTTTGATATTTCTTTGAATTGGTTTTAGATTGATTTGTTTTGATTGAACAGGATTGAAATAAAGAATTTTACTAACTGGGATAATAATTTCTTCCCCGTTTGCCGAAGTACCCATGACAATAAAATCCTCTACAGTGAAAATGTTTACAACTAATGGAGAGATATTCCCAAAAAGAGTAAATATATTTACTTCTTCTTGTATAAATTCTTTTAAAGCACACTGCATCGGACAAAAACAACAATCACATATACTTTCCTGAAAAAATCTCATAAAGCTTCCCTCCTTTGAAATCATTTAAAAAGTCATTTATTGTTATCATATGTTTTATGTAGGTGATGGACTGGACGTTTGTACTCAATACGTAAAATCAGTTTATGACCTAGTTTTAATGCAATTTATCAAAAAACACTTTACAAAGAAAAGAAATTATTGTATATTGATTTAGAAATTACTTACTAAATTTAAGGAGGAATGTTTTATGACAATCAAATTACGAGTTTATACGTTAATTGCATTGAATAATACACAACCCTCCATTAATGATACGTTGATCAATTAGTTCAATAACCTTCAATTGATTACTGTACCGTGGGTTGTGTATGTAACCCACGGTTTTTTAATAGTTAGATATGTATATTTGCTTATCTACTACAAAGACCGTTTATACGGTCTTTTTTATTTCCCAAAAAATAACAGTATATATTAATTGGAGGATTTTACATTGAATTTAAACAAATTAGGTTGGAACGATCATTTTGAACATACATTTTTACCATATAAAGAAAATCAATTTATAGTTGGACGAGTAGCCTTGGAACACAAACGTTTGTACCGAGTGTATACGGAAAATGGAGAATGTTTAGCAGAAGTATCAGGTAAATTTAGATTTGAAGCTATTTCACGAGAAGATTATCCTGCTGTAGGGGATTGGGTTGTCCTTCAACAAATGGAAGGAGAAAACAAAGCGATTATCCATGCTGTTTTACCACGCAAAAGTAAATTTTCTAGAAAAGTAGCTGGATCTACAATAGAAGAACAAATCATTGCAGCCAATGTAGATACTGTCTTTATCGTTATTTCTTTAAATGATGATTTTAATATGAGAAGAATTGAACGATATTTAATCATGGTTTGGGAAAGTGGAGCAAGTTCTGTCATTATATTAAGCAAAGCAGATTTGTGTGAAGATGTTGATGAGAAAGTATCTCAAGTTGAAACAGTTGCTATAAGTGTACCGATTTGCGTGATTAGTTCAGTAGAAAAAACAGGAATTGAACAGCTCGCTCCTTATATGAATGCAGGTGATACCATTACACTTACTGGATCATCTGGTGTTGGAAAATCGACTTTGGTCAATTTGTTAATGGAGAAAGAAGTACAAGAAATTCAAGAAATACGACATGATGATAAAGGGAAACACACAACAACGTATCGAGAGTTGTTTTTATTGCCAAATGATGTGATCATGGTGGATACACCTGGTATGAGAGAATTTCAGCTTTGGGAAGCAGACGATAGCTTAGATCATACTTTCTCAGATATTGATCAGTTAGCTAATGAGTGTTATTTTAAGGACTGTTCTCACAACAACGAACCAAAGTGCGCAGTTAAAAGCGCAATCGAGAATGGAACGCTAGAAGAAAATAGATATGAAAGTTATTTAAAACTGAAGAAAGAACTTGCCTTTTTAGAAAGAAAAAATGATAAAAAAGCACAAAAGCTTGAAAGAGACAAATGGAAAAAAATAGCTGGAGATCGTACAAGAATGCATCGTCCATAAATTAGTATAATCTTGATAACATCGATACTGATTTAAATAGTGGATCACAAGGAAAAGCATAGAAAGAGTTTTTTAACAAAATTATGTTGAAAGGAGCTCTACAATAGAACTCCTTTCTCATTAAATTATTTAATTCTCACTTTAATATCTCCTTTGATGACTGATGGAAAATCAGTCAACGTAAACGTTAGCGGATTAGTATATTCCATTTTGGGAATGTCAACGAATAATTCGTCATTAAGTTCACCATTTCTAGAATATCCTATGTAATCGATGCTATACTCTACTCCACTTGCATCTATAAAATGATTCTGTAAATTTGCGTGAATTGATTTAGATAATGCTAATGATTCATCTCTAGTAACATTAAACTCCAATCTTAACAATTCTCCAAATCTTTATTTATGATAAGTGATATATTTTCATTTGAGGTGGTTCCTAAATCATTTTGGGATAAATCCACATTAAATTGCAGTTCATTTTTATTCATCGCACGAATTGTAGATAATTCGATGTACATTTCTTCAGGATGATCAAAGTAATTACTTTCTAAATAAACAAGTTGTTCTGTATCATTCAGCTGTTTACCAATAAAACCACTAGATACAGTCTCCCAGACATTTCCTTCATGGTCAGAGATTCTTAAATCTTCAAATCCAAAAATCTCTTTTGAATTATTTTCATCAATACTGATCAATAATTCAGAGCGTATTGGATAAATCGTTAAATCATGAAATGATAGTGATTGTCCTTCTATTTGCACAGTTTTATTGATTGAATAAAATCTACTTTTATTTTGAAACTTTTTTTTATCTACTTTAAATGGAATTGACCAGGTGCTCTCTAATTCTTTTGTATCTGAAAAGGTATTTCCAGCCTCTAATTTTAACTTCAAGATCATATCTTCGGGCTTATTTTCATCAAAAAAGTAAAAATCAATTCGATCATATATGATATTGGATTGTTCTTCATTATTCACGGGAGAATTATATGTGCTGCCAGCACCATAGATTTCACCATTTATTTTTAGTAATTCTACTGATTTAGAATACACCCTTTTAAAATCCCTTACACCCTCCATCGAATACAAAACGATCATTTTAGCTTCATCTACAATCACTGATTCTACTGTAATTTTAATCCCTTCATGTTCGTCTGATTGTTCAATGATTTGAATAAAATCATGTTCAACTGCATTCATTAGTCCCTGATCTGTATTGATTAGGTTCATTAATTCACTGCTACTAAAGTCATTCTTCATAAACATTGGAGACTTCCATAATATGATAGTTATCATTGTTATTATAATTAGCAGCCCGATCATTACTATTAATGTTTTATTATGCAAAGTCCCACTTCTTCTTTCTTTATCCATACTCTCCCACCTTTTTCTATCTATACATTATACTTCATAGAAATGAATTAGTAGCGTACTTTAATTCGAACATCCCCATTTATTGTTGAAGGGAACCCAGTAAAAGTAAAGGTCAAAGGATAAGTATACTGTTGTTTTGGTATCTCTATTATGTACTCTTCTCCTGACGATTCTTTTATGTTACCACTGTTCAAATCCACTTTAAATTCCAAATTGTTTTTATCAAGCGCTCTTATGGAAGAGAATTCAAAATATAATGCATCCGTTTTTTCAAAATAACTGCTTTCTAAATAAAAAAGGATCTCTGGATCACTTCCTGATGAGGTAAGGTCGTGTGGTCCACCCCCCCCATCTATTTCCATTGTCATCTACAATATATAAATCATCAAAACCAAAGATTTGTTTTGTATTATTATTTTCAAAGGACACTAGAAGCTCAGACCGTGTGGGATAAATCGTTAGATATTAATTCATCATATTTAAATTCTCCATCAGTTTTTACAAATACAGAAGGTTTCCATAAATATAAAATGATGGGCACTACGAAAAGAACGATGATAAATGTAAATACCCATTTTATTTTATTCTTTTCTTTGAACTTTTTTAACTCTCCAAGTTCAACTTCTCATCCATCTTATTTCCATTATTCATGTTTATCCACCTCTTCCCGATAGACAATAATATCAAATTTGTTTATGCGTAGAAATATATTACAAAAAAAGACTATCCAACGAATGGATAACCTTTTTAAACTTATTTTATTTGTATGCGAGTATTTTCTATAAGTCTCTGTGGGTAATCCCAGAGTGAAAAAGTAAGTGGTCCAGTATATTCGTCTTTCGGTAAATGTAGGGTGATCTCAAATATATCATTTTCAAGACTACTCATTGAAGTTTGTCTAAATGAATATGTATTATTTATATCGTGATATTTATTATAAAAACCCCCTATATGGTGGTTTTTATAGAATGCATCATGTTTTATATGAAAACCTAATTGTAATTCATTTTCTTTTTCATTTACAAATTTCAGTGAAATATTTTCATCTGGAGCGCTGAGAATCTTTTGTTGCTGCAAATCCACTTGCACCTCTAATTTATCTTTGTCTAGTGCTCGTATGGAATGAAATTCGATATATAATTCTTCATATTCATCAAAATAATTACTTTCAAAATAAATGACCTCCGCATACTCACCTAAACCTGATGACCCTTTTGTACCCCACTTATTCCCATTTTGATCTACAACATATAATTCGTCGAATCCGAATATTTCTTTTGAGTTATTATCATCATATTTCACTTTTAATTCTGAACGTGTTGGATATATCGAAATATCTTCAAATGTAATTAACTGACCTTCAATATCAAAAGTTTGATTAATAGTATATATTTGTTTCGCATCTTGATATAACGTTTTATCTACTTGAAATGGGACAGACCATGTATAAGGGAGTTTTTCTTCTACATCCTCATCAATGACAGTGAATCCTACATTTAGTACAAATTCATCTTCAGGTCTGTCTTCACTAAAAAGAAATGTAATATAATTGCTTCCTACAGATTCAATTTCGTTGAAACCACTTCTAGAAATACCAGTACGATACTGCTCACCATCAGACTTCAATAAATCTATTCCGCTTAACTTCATACGATTCATATTTTCTAAACTAGATATACTATAAAACACAATCATCATAGATTCATCCATAACTACTGAGTCTACTGTAAAAGTGATACCTTGATGTTGGTCAGATTGATCAACATATTGAATAAAATCATGTTCTAATGCAGCTAATAAACCTTTATCGTATTGAACTAATTCACTAATTCCAGATTTATATTCTTCATATTTTACATCTGTTGAAATCTTCCAAATAAACAGGATAACAACAATTAAAATCAACATAATAACGAACCCTAATTTAAACAGCAATCGTTTTTTACTTTTACCTTTACTCACTTGTATATCTTTTAGTCTTTCATCTTTTTCTAGTACTTCATTCTGTATAGTATCCTCGTATTCCATACTCCCACCTCTTTTACATTAATATTATACAATGAATTTACCAAATAGTTGCGACGGAACAAGTATAAACCAATTGAACATGCAAAAAAAGATCATCCAAAATTGTAGATAATCTAAGTTTAACAAAGATAATCTTGAACTTGTTACCAGTGGGAATTTTTATACCTCCCACTGATAGTTTGATGACCTTTTCGGGTTTTTATTTGATTTTTATAACAACATCTTTATAGATTGTTGTTGGATAATCTACGATTCTTAACTTTATAGGATTCATATATTCTTGTTGAGGAATATGAATTTCCTTCGTCTTTGCACCCTTCCTGTAAGTGTACCCTTGAATTTGATACTCATTTTGCATTCCGTCTGTAAAGTCTGAATCAATTTCTAGTAAATCTCTTTGATGCTCATCTCGCATTAAAAAAACCAAGGATAAGTATTTCTTTATTTTGCTATTATAAAAATCAGACTCATACTCACCTATCATAAACAAAGAAATATGATCATCAGGAGCACTGATTAATGCTCTTTTATCAAGATCAATCACTAAATCTACTTTGTCCTTATTTACAGCTCTGACTGAAGAAAAAGCTACATACATTTCTTCCGGATCTTCAAAATAACTACTTTCCAAGTAAACGATAGCTTCTGATTCTTTAAAAAGATATGGACTATTATCTGACTCAATTGGAAACCATTCATTATCTTTGTTGTCAGAAATACGTAAATCATTGAATCCTGAGATTTTTTTTGTATTATTTTTATCAAAAGTCAGCTTTAATTCTGTACGTGTTGGATAAATGAAAATGGAATCAAACGTGATACGTTGTCCCTCAATTTCTACAGTTTCATGAATTGCTATTAATTTTTTATCATATTCAAACAAATTCTTATCCACGCTAAATTCTATACTTATCGTATCAGAAAAACCATATACATTTTTATTCCATCCTGTTGTATCTAAATCAACTTTGAATATAAAATCATCTGGAATATTATCTTTTAAATAAAATTCAACCTTTCCACTCACTGAATTGTCAATACCTGTATTAAAATCAAGAACGCTCCCATTTCCATATGCATATTTTTGATTATCAAGTGTATTCAATTGTGTATGAGCATAAACTCTATTGTAATGTTTAATATTTTCCACTGTATAAAATAAAACCATCTTTTCTTCATCAACTATCACTTGGTCAATAGTCACTGTTACATCATCATACTTACCTGATTCCCCTACAGATTGAACAAAACCGTGATCAATTGCAGATTTAAGACCTTTGTCATTATAAATGAACTCCACCACCTTTGAAAAACCAGGAATGTTATTCAGATACATTGCAAATGACGGTGACACTCTTATTGAACCTACTAATATAAATAAAAGCATGCTAGCTGTGATGATGGATATCATAAATCGTCTCTTAATTTTGCTCTTATTATTCGCTTTAGAAATCCCTCTTTTTATATACAAATCAATATCTTCAGGTATTGGCAGGTCTTTGTATTGTTCTTTTAAACCATTAAATAACTTTTCTTCTTGATCAGGCATCAAATGAACCCCCTTCCCTTTTCATTTGTTTCCTCAATAATTTCAAAGATTTATTTAACCAGGTTTTCACTGTTCCTTCTGGACTTTCAACCACCGCTGCTATTTGAGGGATTGTTAAATCGTGCACGTATTTTAGTTTGATGACTTCTTGATATTTTGGATCTAATAAATTCACCATTTTTTCCAAATCTACTTTTGTGAGGATTTCAGTCTCATTTTGTTCAAAAGATATTTCTATTTCTTTTACTTCAGCTCGTTTTTTTCTTTTTAATTCATCGTTACAATAATTGAGCAATATACGAATGAGCCAAGTAGAAAAATATTGTGGACTCTTTAACTTTTTAATTTTGATAAAAGCTCGACATGTCACTTCCTGAACAGCTTCAAGCGCATCTTGTTCATTTTTAAAATAAGAGAATGCTATTTTATATAATTGAAATTTATGTATTGAAATTAATTCATAAAAGGCATCATGATCTTTTTTTTGAGCCTTCCTCACAAGTTGTTCTATCTTCAACATTCTCCCTCCCTCACTGTTTTTGTATTCATTAGACGAATAAGTACAATAAAAGGTTTTAGTTTTTTTAAAAATATAAGTTATTAGAAAATTGTAACATGTGAACAACATGTGAACTATTTAAATATTCAACTATTAATATTTGCTGATAAGTAAAAAGGCACCTATCATATAGGTACCTTTTAAAATTCATTCATTTTTTATTTATTTTATTTTAATGAGAAAATCCTCATTAATCGTCGTAGGAAAATCTTTAATCTTAAATGTGATAGGGTTCTCATATTCTTGTTTTAATATCTCGATTGAATAAAAATCAGTAATATCTCGATTCAATAAATGAAACTCAGAAAGCCTTTCTGAATATCTATCAAAATTTTCATCCATCATGATAGTATAATCACTAATTGATTTATGATAGGGCCCGCTAGTTCCAAAAGCCCGAATTGTAAACTCTTCTCCATCTCCATCAGAAAAACGCCAATCAAACAAATCTGAAAATCTCATATTATTCATATTTTCAACCTTAAAGTACAGCGAATGATACTTCGTTATTTCTTCAGATGAATTCTCTAAAGTACTTTCACTGACTTCAATCAATGAGATTTGTTGAACAGGACCATCTAATACTGTTTTATTAGTAAGATCTATTGTCAAATCTAAGTCCTCTTTTTCAAGGGCTCTAATTGATGAGAATTCAATAAAAAGTTCTTCAGGATTTTCAAAATAACTACTTTCTAGATAAAGAACTCCGTTTGTTTCATCAAGATCATAATAACTATTTTTATCCGTTTGAATCCATTTATTTCCTTCACCATCTAAGATCTGCAAATCATTAAAGCCAAATATTTTCTTTGAATTATTAGGATCAAATCTCACATTTATTACGGAACCTGTAGGATAAATTTCTAATTCATCAAAAGTAATCATTTGATTCTCTATTTCTACGGTCTTGTGTATTTGAATCATCTCTTTTTCTTTTTCAAACTTCCCATCTACTAAATAAATCGGTAAAGAATAAGTTGACACTTCATTATACCATTCTGGTCCAGATGTATATTGATAAACTTGAGCTTGTAAATTAAATTCTTTCGGTAGTTCCCCCTCTAATTTGTAATCAATGCGACCATTTAATGTAGTTTGGCCCTTTTCACTTTGAGGTATTATAGCATAAATTCTACTAGCATCGATTTTTTCTCCATCTATAGATAGTAACTCCGTTTCCCTTACTGTCACTTGATCAGAACGATCAATATTATTTATTGTAAAAAATATAATTAAATTCGATTCATCCTTCATAACTTGATCAACAGTAAAACTCATACCATCCTTCTCATCCTTTGTGTCTACAGACTGAATATAACCATGATCTACTGCCGATTGAAGGCCTTTATCGTAATTAATAATTTCAATAACTTTGGATAACCCTGGTATATTATTCATATACATTGCAAACGTTGGTGATACTCTAATAGAACCCACAAATATTAAAATTAATATACTTGCTGTTAGTGCTGACATTGTAAATACTAGTTTTGTCTTTCTTTTTTTATTTCGTTTTTGAATCCCAGCATTTATAGCAAAATCTATATGACTTGGAATGGGTATCTCTTCATAACGATCTTTCATCTTACTTAGCAATTTCTCTTCTTGCTCGTACATGTGATATACCTCCTTCGCTTTCTAATTGTTTTCTAATTAGTTTCAAAGATTTATACAACCACGTTTTTACAGTTCCTTCTGGATATTGCACAACCTCTGAAATCTGAGAGATAGTAAGATCATTTACATACTTTAACTTAATAATTTGTTGATATTTTGGATCTAGAGAATCAATCAAATCGTCAAACTCTAATTCAGCCAGTAAATGTTCATCCATTGTTGCAGCTTTATCACGTTCAATCATTTTCATTTCTTGTTTGTTTCTCCTATTCATTTCGTCAGTACAATAATTCAACATAATTCGAATCAACCATGTAGAAAAATATTGAGGTTCCTGCACTTTTTTAATTTTAAAATAAGCACGGTAAGTCACTTCTTGTAATGCATCTAAAGCGTCCTGCTCATTTTTAAAATAAGAATATGCCACTTTGTACAGCTGATTTTTATGTATGGAAATCAATTCATAGAAGGCTTCATCGTTTTGTTTTTGTGCCTGTTTCACAAGCTGATCCAGTTCCAAACTTATCACTCCTCTCTTTTTATGTTTCTATTTATTAGACTCGTTTCTAGAGGGAAAAAGTTTTAAGATTTGAGAATAATTTAAAATCATTAACGAATGTATTTACAATAACATACAATA
The DNA here is from genome assembly GCF_030730905.1 of Chengkuizengella axinellae. GTDB lineage: Bacteria > Bacillota > Bacilli > Paenibacillales > KCTC-33759 > Chengkuizengella > Chengkuizengella axinellae. The sequence continues at coordinate 155,850 of NZ_JAVAMP010000008.1, forward strand.
TTAGCTATAAAAATGAAACCGATATATTGCACACATAAGTAAAAAGAGGCTCCCAATGGAAGCCCCCGCTTATCTAATATTATTAAATTACTTTACTTCAACCTTAAATTCTTTATGGTCATGAATTTCCTCACCTTTTTCAACATGAATGGTTACGTTGTAAGTACCGGTTGAAGTGAAGATATAATCTGATTTGTACATGCCTTGCATTTCTTCTGATGCATCAACGTACTCATGATTTTCATTATTTTCAAACCAAACCTCAAATTGTACTTTAGCATCGATTAATAATTGATCACCTTGTTGCAAATGTGCTGTTAAGTCTGTTTCATCATTTGCAACCACATTTTCAATCCCCATTAAATGTATACCTAATTCTCCAGCAATAGCCTCACTCATAGATTCATCCATGTTCTCATGATCCATTTCATTTGAATCCATATCCTCATCCATCATTTGATCCACGTTTCCTACGATAAACTGTTTCTTAGGCATATTATGCATATTTCGTGCAGTCACATGTGCCGTTACACTGTACACGCCATCTTCATTAAATGTTTCTTCTACAGAATAAACACCTTCTCCTTGATGTGATCCATACGCAAATGTAGACTCTTCTCTACTTTCATTTTTAAATTCAAATTTCACTTCACTTGCATCTTCAATTTTTTCTGAATCTAGAGTTACAATAGCTTCAATTGTTACAGGCTCTCCTTTTTGAATGTCTATCGGACTAATTTGAATGCTCACATCAAATAATTTAGGTGGTGGCAATTCAGATGATGTTTCCTCTTGAGTAGCTGTACATCCTGCTGCCAAAGCAATGATCATGATAAAAACCAACGATTTTATCATGAAGTGATTTTTTCTCATTTGTATGTATTCCTTCCTTTTCCATTAAAATCATTTTTAATATTTAGAAACTGATAAAACCATTGTTCACAAAAACGATCTTCTTTAAAACTTTGCAGTTTTGATTTAGATCACTTTTTACAGTCTACAATTCTACTATAAATATAACAAAATACAATCAATCCTTATTATGAAATTTCAATGAACAAAAAACAAAACAGTGAACGATTTGACACATTCGTTCACTGTTTTAATCATTATTAATTAAATCAATACCTTAATTCCTTCTGTGCATTTTTCATTAAAGTTAATAATAAAATGATGGCTATGATATTTGCAATAAGTAGAGGAATAATTAATAAAAAGGCCAATGGAAGAATGATCAATGCTCCCGTTACTAAAGCGGCTCCTACTACAGATACAATGAAATAAATTTTCCATCTATTCATTGCTAAATCTGCTAATTGATACTGTGCATTGAATCTTGCCCAAACCTCAATCCCTTTACATAGATGAAACACAAGCAATAAATTCAGTATTGTGAAACCGACAAAGATGAAATATCCTAAAAATCCAATATTTAATGTAATAACATCAAAAATAGATAATACAATTAACGGAATGGACAACTTCTGTGCAGATATAAAGTGAGAATTTTGCTGTAACAATAGTGATAGTCCTGAAAAAATAAGAATATACCCTACAATATCAGGCAATATATCAAAATCATTGATTCTAAAATCAAACCAAAAAAGGATTCCCCAAAATATTCGATTAAATGCCATAATTCCACTCCCTTATAAAATCTTAAATTAACATACATTTAATTAGAACAAAACTAATCATTCATATACTAAACATTTCATAAAATGAAAAAGAATGGATCCACTCTAGAACCCATCCTAATCAAAAGAACTCTTCAATTTATAACAAACGCTCCGAAAATATAAAATTTCTCAATAAACTCCTCTAATATGAGGGAATACTTCATTCTGGTAAAAATCGTTCAGTTTTTTCATTTCTTCCTTTGTAAATGAAGGAACATGAATGGCCTGTAAATTATCCTCTACTTGTTTTACATTTTTAAATCCTGGAATAACACAGCTTACTTCTTCATGATCAAGAATCCAACGCAATGCCGCTCTTGTCATATTCCCTCTGCCTTCAGCAATCCAAGTCAATTGATTTGCTAGTTCAGATCCTTTGGATAACCCTAAACCAGCAAAAGTTTCTCCTACATTAAATAGTTCACCATTTTCGTTAAAGCGACGATGGTCATCATCTTCAAAAGTGCTCTTAGCAGTGAATTTCCCTGTTAATAATCCACTAGCTAAAGGTAATCTAACTAAAATACCAGTACCATTCTCTTTAGCTTTTGCAAAAAGCTCTTCTGCTGGCTTTTGTCTAAATATGTTAAAAATCACTTGCAACGCAGCTACATTGGGATTCTCTAAACATAATAAACCTTCTTCTACCGTTTCTACACTAACTCCATAATGACGGATTTTTCCTTCTTCTTTCAATTTGTTTAATACTTCAAATACGCTGCCATCTTTTATAATTTCTATTGGAGGGCAATGAATTTGATAAAGGTCAATTGCTTCTCTATTTAATTTCTTTAAACTCGTTTCACAATAATTTCGAACAGTTTCCATAGAATATGTATTCGGATCATGAATGTCTCCAAAACGACAAAACTTCGTCGCAATATGTACGGAATTTTCTTTTCCTTTTGTAGCTTTTGCTAACAATTCCTCACTATGCCCTCCGCCATAAACATCCGCAGTATCAAAAAAATTAACACCTTCATCCATCGCTTTATGTAACGCTTTTAATGATTCCTCATCGTTCGTACTGCCCCAAGAACCACCGATAGCCCAAGTTCCAAAACTAACTTCACTTACTTTTAAATCCCGATTGCCTAGCTGTCTATAATTCATTTCATCTTCCTCCAGTCGTTAAACAAACCCATATATTATCTTAACAATATTTTTACCTCTATTCAATCTGAAACCATTCATGAGTAAAATAAAATCATGATTAATGAAACTTTAAGACTTATACTGAATTCAAACAGGTTATCAAATATTTATCTAAATTATAAAATTGGGCTCCTATCCAATCATTTCAACCATTTATTTAATATACTACAAGTGTGAATACGTTATTTAGGGCATTACGAACTAATAGTATTTTATCTGAACAAAAAAATAACTACACAAGAGCCTTTTCTTTAAAAAATCAGTCAAATGTCCAAACCAAATACAAAATTCAGAATATGATGTTATGGAAATATCATTTTACCTTAAATTTTTGAAAGGAGTTAAACAAATGAGTGAAAAAGATTGCACAAAGGTAACACCGATTTTATGTGATTGTACATCCACATGTGACCCAGTGGAACCAAATACTTTTTTATTGGATCAAGTATTATGTAAATTAAGTTGTCAAATTGATATTGAAGCTGATATTGAATTAGACCAAGAAGCTCTAGACATTAAAGACATTAATAAGGATGTTTGTATCACACAATGTGAATTTATTGAAGTAACTACGCCAACTAATGACTGCTCTTTATCAGGAAAAATGTTTTTAGGAGGACATGTGCGTAAAAACATTCGTTATTCTACTGCTAGTTGTGTAGATGAGCATGGAATTTGTGGAGAAATTCGTCATTGTACTGTGAATGTACCGTTTAAGTGTGCGATTCCGATTACTGATGTGTTTCCAGATTGCAGTTTTACCGAAGTTGCTACTCAAAGCTTCCATGGTAGAAAACTAACTCAATTCGATCAAGCAATTTGGCAGCCACAAAATGTACCTGTAGAATGTGAATTGAACAGTGTAACAATCAACGAAAGAGATTTATATCAAAATCGTGTACCCATTTCTTATGGACCTAAAGATGAAGCAGTATTTAGAACTGTAAGAGAAAAAATGGTTGTTAATATTGAAGCTACTTTATTCCAAAAAAGAGAGTGCACAATACCTAAAACAACAACTACAACAACAGCCCAAGCCAATGTTACAAGAAGATAAAATCAATATTAAAACCGCCTTTAATTGTAGTTAAAGGTGGTTTTCTTTTTAGTGAGACCCATTTATATCTGCTGTAATTTTCAGTTAAAATAACCATTTCTCTATTTCTAATTGAATATACTACAATATATCAATAAGGAAGGGGATTAAGGCAATGAGTGATTCTGGTGTAAAAGTAACACCCATTTTAACTGATTGCACTTCGCAAACGAAACCAGCGGAACCGAACACTTTTAAAGTGGATGTCGTATTAGGAACCTTAAATTGTCAAATTGATATAGAAGCAGAGATACAATTAGATCAAAAGGCTTTAGACATTAAGGATATTGATAAAGAGGTTTGTGTTACCCAGTGCGAATTCATTGAAATCACTAATCCATCAAATGATTGTCTACTAACAGGAAAGTTGTTTTTGAAAGGATATGTTCGTAAGAACATCCGTTATTCTGCCATTGACAGTATATCAAATGATGGAGTATGTGGAGAAATCCGTCATTGTACAGTAAATGTCCCATTTACCTGTGCTATACCAGTTGAAAATATATACCCCACCTTTGAAAGTAATGATCGTATTATCCAAAGTTTCCACGGACGTAAACTCACCCAATTTGATCAAAGTTTATGGCAACCTCAAAACACTCCAGTAGAAGCTGAAATCAATAGTGTTACAATTAATGAACGTGATTTCTATAACAATAGAACTCCATTATATAAAGGCCCTAAAGATGAAGCAACATTTACTACACTAAGGGAAAAAATGGTTGTCTCTTTGAATATTACTCTTTTTCAAAAACGTATTGTACCTTTGATTCCTAGTATAAATGGACCAATTAGATAGATTATACAGTAAGATAAGCCCGAATTTTCAAAACTTCAGCTAATACCCCAATCAAGTAAATGTACTTTAGAATATAATATCCCAACCCTAAAAGAAAGGAGAATAAATTGTGTTCGATAAATATGATGATTGCGTAAGAGTCACGCCATTATTTACTGATAGTACTTCCTCTTGCGATGCTGTAGATCCCGATACTTTTTTAGTAAATGTACTCTTAGGAACAATAAATGTCCAAATAGACCTTGAAGCAGATATTGAACTAGATAGAGATGCATTGGATATTAAAGACATTGATAAAGATCTTTGTATCACTCAATGTGAGTTTATCGAAGTTACAAGTCCATCTACAAACTGCATTTTATCAGGAAAGTTATTTCTAGGTGGTCACATACGTAAAAATATACGTTATTCTGCAATAGATTGTGAAACTGAAGAAGCCGTTTGTGGTAAAATTAGGCATTGCACTGTTAACGTTCCATTCAATTGTGCAATCCCTGTTGAAAATATTTTTCCAGAATTGTTTCATAACGAGCAAGCAACACAAAGTTTTCATGGCCGTAAGTTAACTCAATTTGATCAAGCAATATGGCAACCTCAAAATGTACCTGTAGAAACTGAAATTGTTCAGATGACTATAAATGAGAGAGATTTATACAAAGATCGAACTCCACTATTATATGGTCCAAAAGATGAAGGCACTTTTAGAACATTGAGGGAGAAAATGATTGTTAGCTTAACTATAAATCTAACTCAGAAACAAGAAAAAGTGATCTCAAAATCTGTAGCAGTTATGACTTCTAGTTCTACTACACAAGATCCCACACCAGTACCAGAACCAACACCTGAACCGACTCCTGAACCAACTCCTGAACCAACTCCTGAACCAGGACCAGATCCAGTATTTGAACCAGAACCAGATCAACCTGAAGAACCTGTTGAAGAATGTCCTGATGATGAGAAACCAAAGGATACAAGTGTTAGTAGGCAGGACGATCCTGATGGTGAAAAAGCACAAATTAAAGCTACAGTTCCTAATGAGGTACAACCAAATCTGGACATTAAAGTATATATAGAAGAACAAGAAAAAGCGCTTAAAGATAAAGAAAATGAAATTTTATCACTAGACAATGAAATTTCTCAATTAAAAAGCCTTTATCACAACATGAATGAAGAAATCACTCAACAAGCAGTTGCTCAATCTAAAGAACAAGAAACCACACTTAAAAATAAAGATAATGAAATCTCTGCATTAAATAGCGAACTGTCTCAATTAAAAGAACTTATTCATAATATGAACGAAGAAATCACATTAAAAGCTGAAGAGAACTCAAAAGAACAAGAAGAAACACTTAGTAATAAAAATGAAGAAATTGATGAACTAAACAGTGAACTTTCTCATTTAAAGCATCTTGTTCAAGATATGAGCAAACAAATGGGAAATACTACAAATAAACAATCAGAAATTGAAGTTGAATCACTAAATAATAAAGATACAGAAATAAATGAACTAAACAGTGAACTTTCTCATTTAAAAGAACTTGTTCAAAATATGAATAAAAACAATGAAACAGATACAAAGTTAAAGCAGCATGAAGAAACGTTTGAAAAGAAAAATAAAGAACTTGAAATATTAAACAATGAGGTTGCTCAATTAAAGTCTGAGATTCATAATGTAAATCAGGTGAAAGAGAAAAAAGAGAAAAATCAAAAACTCGAAGTGAATCCAAATCACATTTCAGAATTAAATGCAGAAATAGAAGAATTAAAAGCAATAGTTAAAAACGTAAAACAAGAAGTTAAAGTCACAAAAAATGAATCTGCTGGATTCTTTTCTTGGTTAAAAAAATTGTTTTCAAAAAAGGTCAAAACAGAATACTAAAGTACCATATCGCCCAAAGTTATAAAGTCTTCTAAGAAGTGGCACTTAATGCAGCTTACAAGACATGACGATTTTAGACTAGTGAGTCTTACGTAATGTAATGAGAACGTGACAAATAAAAATCAGCAGGAAGTATTACTTCGCTGCTGATTTTTATATTAAAGTTCAACTACTTCTCCACTGGCTAAAACATGACACGTGATTGAGTTTTCTTCAAGTTTAAGAGCAAATTCATCTGCGTTCTGCTCTATGACAGGAAACGTATTATAATGAATAGGAATAACCTGCTTAGTCTGAAGCCATTCAGCAGCAATCAAAGCATCATCAGGTCCCATCGTGAAATTGTCACCTATTGGCAAAGCAGATAAATCGATCTCATTCAATTCACCTATCATTTTCATATCACCAAATAATCCTGTGTCTCCAGCGTGATAAAATGTACGATCATTTATAGTCAATAATATTCCCGCAGGCATCCCAGTATAAATGGTTTGGTCATCATGTTCTATTGATGAACCATGAAATGCTTGAGTTAATTTCACCTTAAAACCCTCGAATTGAAATGATCCACCTATATGCATTGGATGTACTTTAACACCTTGTGATTGACAATACATTGCTAATTCATACGTTGCAATAATTGGGCATTCATTTACAGAAGCAATTTGCAAACAATCACCAAAGTGATCTCCGTGTCCATGGCTTAAAATAATAGCATCCACTTTGAAGTCTTCTGGAGAAGCTGACGTTTGTGGATTTCCATTTAAAAATGGATCTATGAGAATGCTTTTTCCATTCCCCTCTACAAGAAAACATGAATGACCATAATATGTAACCTTCATTACCTCACCCTCTCAATGATTATTAATATATTCCATCACCCGAAAGTACTATGATATGCAGCATGTATTCGTTCTAGGCCTTCTACTAAAAGTGCTCTAGGACATCCAATATTCATTCTGGTAAAACCATCTCCAGTTTCTCCAAAAATGAAACCATCGCTTAATGCCACTTTTGCTTCTTTTAACATAAACTCTCTAAGTTCTTGACCATTCATACCTAACTTCCTGCAATCCAACCAAACAAGATATGTTCCTTCAGATTGCACAACTTTGATTAGAGGCATATTTTTTTCTACAAAAGCCTTAACAAATTGATGATTTTCATAAATATAATCCAAACATTGATCCAGCCATTCTCCTCCATATTTATACGATGCTTCTGAAGCTGTTAATCCGAAGTTGTTCATCATAGTTAATGAGTATTTATTTATTTCCTTACGAAATTTCAATCTTATTTCTGGATTGGAAATGATCGCACTTGAAGCTTGCAAACCTGCAATATTAAATGTTTTACTTGGAGCTATGCATGTGATTGTTTGCTGAGCTAACTCATCACTTATTGAAGCCATCGGGATATGTTTATTTTGTTTAAATACCAGATCAGCATGAATTTCGTCAGCTACAATAATGATATTGTGCTTCAAACAAATTTCACCTAGTCGCGTTAATTCATCTCTAGACCAAACTCTTCCAACTGGATTATGAGGACTGCACAATAACAACATCTTCACTGAGGAATCAAGCTGCTTCTCCAATTTCTCTAAATCCATTTCATAAGTATAATCTTCTAGCACCAATGCATTATCTACTATCACTCTCCCACTTCTATTAATCACATCAAAAAAAGGATAATAAACAGGGGACTGCAACACAATTTTATCTCCAGGGTTTGTTAAACAAGCGATTAAGAAGCCAATTGTTGGCATGACACCTGGTGAATAGGTTAGCCACTCTTTTTTGACTTCCCAGTTATGTCTTTGCTCCAACCAATTTACAATTGCCTCATCGTGAGAATTGGATGTAGATGAATATCCAAAAACACCATGCTCAGCTCTGTTTATCAAAGCATTTACTACAGGTTCAGGGGAGCGAAAGTCCATATCTGCAACCCACATTGGGAGCACTTCATCACTATCAAAAAACTTTTTTCTAGCATCCCATTTATAGGAATATGTATTCGTTCTACTTATGGACTCATCAAAATATTTGTTCATTTAGACACCTCTTAAGAATCAATTTCATTCAAATATTTACTCATTTTGTTTTTCATAATACTCAGCTAAAGCTACTACCATACTCCCCATTCTCTCTAGTTCAGGGGTAACAACTCTATGAATACCTTCCTCTCTTATTGCCGCTTCAGTTACTTTTCCAACTGACAAAGCCAATACATTCTCATTAAAAGCTTGAATTAATTCTGTTAATTTCTTTTTCTTGTCTGCATATTCTGCCATAAATCGAATCTGTGGACCACTAGTAAATGCGACAACATCGACATCACCATTTAAAACTTCAGAAACAATCTGTTCCATCTTTTCATCAGTTGGAGGAATATGTCGATAAGGTAGAATCTCGTAATAATTAGCACCCGTTTTTTTAAGCCATTCAATCATTTTTGGAGCAGGCGCACCATAAAGCTGCAGAGCAATGTGTTTACCTTCTAAATCATAGGGTTTAAACATTCTGGTTAACCCTTCAGTTGTTCCATCATCATCTTTAATCGTGGGTGTTATTCCTAATTTTTTCAGTACATTCACTGTTTTATAACCTCTAGCAGCAATTTTCGCTTTTTTTAATACGTCTATGAACTCAGCTTCATTGCCTGTTTCAACTGCTAAAGTATGTAGCTTGCTAGTGCCAATCCCCGTTGTTAATATGATCCAATCTAACTTCTCATGTAGCAACCGATTTAAAGACGCTATCACTTTAGAATCCTCTAAAAATACAGTACCTTGAGTTGGTCTGATGAAAGGAATCCCTCCAAAATTTTTGATCAACTTACTAATTTCCTCCGCTTTTCTACCACCCGCTATTGCAATTCTTTTTCCCTCAAGTTTGTTCAATTCTCTCTCATCTCCTATGTATCATTACTTATACTTATTATACCATTACTCTTAAATAACAGTAATCTTAAATCTAAAGAAGAGGTGAAGCAAGCCGTGCGAACGATTCTGCAATTTTCTGCAATCTAGAACGGTTTTTGAATTGTTCTAATCCAATGAACGTTGAATCAAGTAGATCATTTTCAAAATCCTCCACTAATTTTTTCACGCTATTTTGTTGATATAAAAATACATTGACCTCAAAGTTCAAATGGAAGCTTCTCATGTCCATATTTGTAGTACCAATAGTTGCATAATCTTGATCTATTATGATGAACTTGCTGTGCATAAAACCATGGTTATATTGATAAATTTTCATACCTGCTTCTATAAGATCTAAAAAGTAAGACCTTGAAGCATAATAAACAAATCGATTATCCGGATTTGAAGGGAAAATAAATTTAACATCAATACCATTTAAACAAGCCACTTTTAAAGCACTTAGAATATCCTCGTCAGGTATAAAATACGGGGATGCAAACCATATTGATTTTTTTGCAGAAATAATCATTGAAAAAAATAAATTTTTCATGACCACCCATTTTTGATCTGGACCGCTGTTAATGACTTGTACTGCACCTAAATTCTGATGTTTTGATTTATAATCTTGAATAAAATACTCCTCAGTGTTAAACTTTTCATTCGCTGCAAACAACCAATCTTTTATAAAAAAATATTGGAGTGCATTTACTGCCTCACCCTTTAGCATTAAATGTGTATCTCTCCAAAAACCAACCTTTTTATCCTTCCCTAAGTATTCATCACCAATATTAATGCCACCAGTAAACCCTATTTTACCATCCACAACAATGATTTTTTTATGATTTCGATAATTGATATGATTGTTCAAAAATCGAATTTTCAAGGGTAAAAAAGGTTTGATACTCACTCCAACTGACCTTAAATCAGACAAGTATTGTTTAGATAGCTTCCAACTACCCAAAGTATCATATATACAACGTATTTTTACTCCTTCCCTTGCTTTTTTGATTAATATGTTTTTGATCTTTCGCCCTATTACATCATCTCTTATGATGTAATACTCCAGGTGTATATGATGCTCTGCTTTTTGAAGCGATTTGATAATTTCATCAAAAGTAACCTCTCCATTTGTTAAAACTTTTACTTCTGTATGAAAGGATAGTGGACTGTCACCCAAGTTAAAAGCTAAGTTGGAAAATACTCTTTGTCTTTCATGTGTTAGTTCTTTCTTTGATTTCATTAATGTTTTTAGTTCAATATTACTCCCGTTATTGTTTTGAATATAGAAGTTTTTATCACCAATCTTCCTCTTATGATAACTTCGTCCAAATAAGGCATACGAAAAGAAACCTAAGACAGGGAATAAAATCAGTACAATTAACCAGTTTATAGTTTTAGATGGAGATCGATTTTCAAAAATGATGAGCATTGCAATTATAAAAGCAACCAAAGAAAAAAATACATTTATACAAATTAAAAGCTTATGATCTAAAAAAAAAATTGTAAAAAAATAAACTGTATATACAAACAACACCAATAAAATGATCAGTATCCATTTCTTCATTAATTCACCTATTTTTAATCTTTATTATATTTACTGTTATTACATTTAAGTTTTACAGTAGAACAAAACAATATTCCTTATTCCTTAAATAGATATTGAAACATAAATTTTGTTTCTTTATAAACTAAATTGGAATGAATCCAACCTATATGCACATACTAACTTAAGTTTAAATCTTTTGCTTGCTATTTAAAAAGGAGGTATGAAAATGGTTGAAAAAGGTCAACATCAACAGCATATCCAACATGCAGTTGAAGGTGCCGACGATGCCATTACAAGATTACAAAAGTCACAACAGGCAGTCTTAAAAGCAAAAGCAACTGCAAGTCCACAAGATATTAAAAAATCTGAAGATCAATTGGATAGTGCGATGACTAATCTACAGAAGGTACAAACAAATTTAGATTTTCAAGCTAACAAATCCCAAGAACAACAAGTACAATATATACAGCAACAACTTATTCAAGCAGAAGAAGATGCTCTAGATACCCAACAAATCGAAGCTTCTCCTTTGCAAAATAAAAAAAGGTAACTAATATATTTCAAACTTATAATGTGAAGATTCAAACTGAAAATAAAGACACCCTTCATTATCATAGAAGAGTGTCTTTCATTTATAAACCACTTATTTTATCACGATCTTAAATGTAAATAATCATTAAAATTCAACTTGCACGTTTTGATCTTTATAATCATCAATATTGATTTCATTACCATCTTGATCAAAATATTGTCCAGTCTCTCGATCAAATTTAACTTTTACAAATTCTATATCCTCTACATTTTTTTCTCGTTCGATTTCATTTCCTTCCATATCGTATATTTTACCTGTTTCTTCATCCACCTCAAGCATTGTATATTCAAGATTTTCTAATGATTTCACTTCTGAAAATCCATGATTCTGTTCAATAACAATCTCATTTCCATCCTCATCGTAGACTTTACCTGTTTCTTCATCTACTGTTACTTCCTTTAACGTATATTCGTAATCTTCAGTTAAACCTGTGCTTCCAATCTTTACAATCTCACCTTCGAAATTAGATTCAGTGAATTTAATTTCATTCCCATCCTCATCATAAGCTTTGCCTGTTTCTTCATCTATTGTTACAGTGTTTAATGTATATTCAAAATCTTCTAAAGACCCTACTTCTGTAAATTCTCCTCGTTCAATTTCATTTCCATCTTGATCATAAACTTTACCTGTTTCCTCATCTACAGTGAATTCAATATACTCAGCCTCTGAAACTTCTTGTAATGAATATTTAGAAGCATCGAAATCAACTACATTTCCGTCTTTGTCCAAAATTTTACCTGTTTCTTCGTCATAAGTAAATTCAATTTCTTGTGCAACACCTGCAACACCGTTAGTTTCCTTGTAATTTAAAAGTTTTATACTGCTTTCATTTGCATTGGCAGCCCCAACTACACCTCCTAATAATAATGCTGAAAATGCTACAGATGCGATCATTTTTTTTGCTTTCATGTTTCTCTCTCCTTTGTTTTTGTTTGTTTTTGTCTTACACGTATAATGTACACAACTAATGTGAAATCGAAGTGTCCTTGTTATGTTGCCTCTGTGAATTCTTTTTCTTTTATAATAAAATAAAAACTCACACCCTTCTCCGTGTTTTGAACTCCAAATTGAGCATGATGAAGCTCCAAAATATTTTTAACTATAGAAAGTCCAAGACCTGTTCCCCCCGTTTCTTTATTCCTTGAACCTTCAATACGATAAAATCGATCCCATATCTTATTAATCTCGTCTTCTGGCAACGTTACACCTTGATTTTCAATGGAAAATAAAACGTGTCCTTTTTCCTTTTTCAAATGAACATGAATTTGCAATCCTTCAGGTGTATATCGAATAGCATTGCTATAAAAATTAGAAATCACTTGCTCCATCTTTTTTCGATCTGCATAAACGACACAATCCAGTTCTATGTTATTTATCATCTCTAGTTTTTTGTCACCAATGTTTAATTGCAGCTTATTCTGAATCTCATTTACTAAATCACTCATAGAAAACTTTTCAATATTCAAATGATAAAATCCAGATTCCAAGCGTGACAGCTCCAACATATCTGAGATTAATCCGTTCATTTTATTGGATTCTTGAATAATAATATCCGTATAATAATCAGACTTATCTATCGAGACGCCATCTTTAATTCCCTCTGCATAACTTTGAATGATACTAAGCGGTGTTTTCAATTCATGAGAAATTCCCGATACAAATTCTTTTCTCATTTTTTCTAATTTTCGTTCTCTCTCAATATCTTCCTGCAATTTTTGATTTGCCATTTGCAAATTTGTAATCGTTTCATGCAATTTTGAAGAAAGTTTATTTATGCTTCTGGATAAACTTCCAATTTCATCGTCTGATTTTATTTTAAGCTCCTCAGTAAAATTAAGGTTTGACATTTTAGTTGCTACCTTATTGATTTTAATTAAGGGTTTAGAAATGATTCTTGAATAATACATAGACATCATAAAGATAAGGATTAAAAAAACAAATGCAGCATAAATATAATAATCCTTCATTACATCCACCGCTTCATTTACAGGCTGTAAAGAATGCATAGTGAATATATATTTTGTAGCCGAATTATTTTCAAAAATAGGTTGAACTGAAATAAGATTATCCGTTCCAGAATTGGAGTCATAATATGACATCGAAACAGTTTCATCTGTAGAAAAAGTTAATGGAGTATAATTTTTTCTATATTCTTGAAATGCTCTCATATATAAATCCCATTTAAGCTTTGTCTCTTCCCCTATATTTATATCGATTTTATTGATGGTTCCTCTTATGATCCCGTATTTCTCATTATTATTCAATTTATAAGAGCTTAGTTTTTTATTCGTTGTCCTTATATATACAGGAGTAACTTTACCATCTTCCCTTGTACCGATTACCTCCATATAATTTCCTTCAAAAATACCAATCGTATTTAAATTCTTAATATCAATTTCTCCATTTAAAAAAAATTCTGTAAGAGAAACTGTAAATAATTTCCCATCAGTAGATAACAAAGATAATTGAAGACCATTTTCAAAAATAACAGGTGGATCCGGAACCTCTACCATCGTAAAACCCATACTACCTGAATTTGATTGCTGATCTACATTTAAAACAGATATAAATGCATTGTTTTTTTCGTAATATTCATTTGCAATTTGATCAAGAAGAGTGGGATCTTTTAAATAATTTTCTGAGAACAGCTCGACCTCTTTTGCTATTTCACTTTTCTTCTTTTTCATATAAAAGGTATCGAAAAATAAAGTTTGACTAACAACAATCAATCCTACAATAATAGAAAAGAATAAGGTGGTTACAATGAAAAGTTTAAAAACAATACTATTACGCTTCATTCTCCACCTCAAACTTGTAACCTGTTCTGATTACTGTTTTTATAAATTTTGCTTTTTGTCCTAGTTTGCTTCTTATTTTTTTGATATGAGTGTCTACTGTTCGTAAATCACCAAAAAAATCATACCCCCACACTTGATTTAATAACTTTTCTCTTGTGAGTACTATCCCTTTGTTTTCAATTAAATAAACCAGTAATTCATATTCTTTATGAGTTAAAGTCAATTCTCTATTCTCAACTTTGACTTGACGTGATTTTTTGTTGATTTCGATGTCATTTAATTTTATCTTTTCGTTGTTATTGCCAATCGTACCTTCAGCTCTCTTAATTAACGTCTTCGCTCTTGCAACTAATACTTTAGGACTAAAGGGTTTTGTCACATATTCATCCGCGCCCAAATCAAAACCCATTAATTTATCTTCCTCTTCTGTTCGTGCTGTCAACATAATAATAGGGACGTCTGATTCATTTCTAATACGCTTGCACACAGCCCATCCATCTAGTTCAGGTAACATCACATCCAGTATCAATAAATCGACATGGTTCACTTCAAATAATTCAAGTGCTTGCTTTCCGTCACCCGCTTCTAATACAGTAAATCCTTCAGAGGAAAAATAATCTACTCCAATTTCACGCAAACGTTCTTCATCTTCTACAAATAAAATTGTTCTATCCATTCATCCATACCTCTTTTTAATATTGATCATTATTTTATTAATGCTTGTATAAAATTATTCTATTATTATAACTAAATCATGTGTAATCCATGTGAACACGCATCCAATTCCATCCTTCACATCTATTTCATCACGAGTTCACTTCGATTTCACATGAGTTTGATACATTATTAGTGTGTTATACATGATGTCAAACACCCTCATATCACCCTTTTGGATCAAATGTGCGTGATCTTTAAGGGTATTTTTTTGGTTAAAATATGAAATCAATTCAATATTTTGTCACATATATAGCTTTATATGTGATTTTTTTCACATTATTAAATTAGTTTGTAATCTACAATAAAACTATAAAGAAAACCTGCAAGGTAAACACCTCAAGAAAAAATACAATAAAATCAAGTTTACATTTGCGGGAAATATACCTCAATATTTAATCATTTTTTATGATCAAACTCTAGAAGGAGTTGAGTAAAATGTTTGTAAAATTTTTAAGAGAAAATATTTATGCTTCTTTCGTACTTTTACTGTTGAGATTATACTTAGGTTGGGAATGGATGACAGCTGGTTGGGGCAAAATCACAGAAGATTTTGATGCTGCCAATTTCTTAAAAGGAGCTGTTGGTAAAGCAAGTGGTGATCACCCTGCTGTCCAGACCTGGTGGGCAAATTTCTTAGAAGGTTTTGCTATTCCAAATGTAGGGATGTTCAACTTTTTAGTCGCTTGGGGTGAATTTTTAGTAGGTATAGCATTACTACTAGGTATATTTACTACCTTCGCAGCACTAATGGGAATCATAATGAACTTTGCTTTCTTATTATCTGGTACTACCAGCACGAATCCTCAAATGGTTATATTAACCATTTTCATTCTTGTTGCAGGTGCCAATGCTGGAAAAATAGGGTTAGATTATTATGTTTTACCTTATGTAAAAAATCTATTTTTTAAAAAGAGAAACCGTACTGTAAATACTTAAAATATATATAAAAAGAAACTCTATACTTCCAAAACAAATAGAAAACTTGTACCTCTCCACTCCTTAATCCTATGTTGCTGACATAGGATTTTTTATTTGATTGTTTAACTGATTTTCGTTTTTTGCAATCTAAGTGAATTACTTACAACGGATACTGAGCTAAGCGCCATTGCTGTTCCAGCCATCCAAGGCTCTAACAATCCAATGATAGCAAAAGGAATGGCAATTAAATTATATATTAATGCAAAGCTTAAGTTTTGTTTTATATTTTTCATTGTTTTTCTACTAACCTGTATCGCCTTTGGAAGATCCATTAAATCGTTCTTCATTAAGTTTACATCTGCCGCTGCATTCGTAAGATCTGTACCAGTTCCCATTGCAATTCCTACATTTGCAACTGCTAAAGCAGGAGCATCATTCATACCATCTCCAACAAATATAATATTCCCTCCTTTTTGCTGCCATTGTTGAACCAAATTCCCTTTTTCCTTAGGCAAAACATTAGAATAAACCTTTGTTATACCAACTTCTTTTGCAATTGCCTTAGATGTATATTCATGATCACCTGTAACCATCACCACTTCAAAACGATATTTTTTTAATAAATGAATAGCTTCTATTGCATTTGGTTTTATCGTGTCCGAAACACCAATGATACCAGCAAATTTATTTTCAATAGCTACAAATAATATACTTTTCCCTTGCTCCTGCAGTCGAGCTACTCGTTCATTGTTAATCTTAATAGTAATACCTTGATTTTCAAGTAATCGTTGAGTACCCATTATTACTTCAGAACCTTCTACTATCCCACTTATTCCATACCCAGGATAAACCTTTATTGAATGTGATTCAGGAATGATTAATCTTTTAAGTTTTGCAGCTCTTACCACAGCCTTAGCTATTGGATGTTCAGAGAAAACCTCAACTGACGCAGCCATTCTGAGTAAATACAGTTCAGAAACATTTGTACTTACGACATTCGTAACAGATGGTTTACCTACGGTAATGGTTCCTGTCTTATCTAGGAAAATAACGTTCCCATGATTTAGGCCTTCAATGTGACCTCCTTCTTTAAATAAGATACCGTTCTCAGCAGCTCTACCAGAAGCCACCATAATGGATGTTGGTGTAGCTAAACCAATTGCACAAGGGCATGCAATGACCATCACAGTGATAGCATGTTCTATAGATATTGCAAAATCTCCTGTTGTTAAGACAAAATACCACATAAGAAAAGTAGCGAATGATAAACTAACTATAACGGGTACAAAAATGCCAGCAATTCGATCTGCAGTACGTTGAATTGGAGGCTTTGACACCTGTGCTTCCTCGATATATCGATTCATTTGTGCAATTGTAGATTGCTCACCTGTTCTAGTAGCCAGAATTTTTAGCAATCCATTCATATTAATTGAACCACTTACTATAGAATCCCCTGAAATTTTTTCAACAGGTATGGATTCACCAGTAATCATAGATTCATCGATCGTAGAATCCCCTTCTAAAACTTCTCCATCTACTGGTATGCTTTCACCTGGACGTATAATCATGATATCCTTCTCCTGGATATTATCAGCTGAAACCATCATTTGAACATTGTCTCTAATAATTTCCGTTTTCTTTATTCCTATTTCTTGAAGGCGGTGAACAACATGAAGTGTTTTACTTTTCGCTTTGGCTTCCAATAACTTTCCAAGCAACACCACAGTAATGATCACAGCGCTAGTTTCAAAGTACAAGGGATAATAATGACTAGCTATAGGTGAAGAATGGAGACTTTGTACAGTTAAATAATGACTGTAAAAATAAGCAGACGAGGTACCAAGAACGACAAGTACATCCATATTCGCACTTCCATTTTTCATAGCATGATACGCATTATAATAAAAAGGCATTCCGATCATAAATTGAATTGGAGTAGCCAATGATAATTGAAACCATGGGTTTAAGAAAATATCTGGAACCCATATATTCGATGTAAATGAAAAATGCGTGAACATCGTCCATAATAAAGGAATAGTGAGAAACGCAGAAATCATAAACCGATTTCTTAAATTTTTTATCGCTAATCTACGTAGATCTACCTGCTTCATTTTCATCTTTTGATATTTTTTTGCTCCATAACCCAACTTTACAATTTTATTTATAATTTGTTCTGCAGTTATTTTTTTTCGATTAAAACGTACTGAAGCTCGATCTATCGTCAAATTCACTTTGGCTTCGTGAACTGACTCCATTTTATTTAACGATCTTTCTATTCTAGCCGCACAATTGCTGCAAGTCATTCCTGTAATTTGGACTGTAACCTGTCCTTCTTTTTCATTCATTAAAGACATGTGAACTCCTCCGCAATCCATATTTACATGGACAATCCAACGTATATATTCAATGTATGAAAAAGAACTTCGTGAAATGATAACTTAACCTACAAAAAAGCCGCAAAAGTTAAATATACTTTCCCGGCTATCTTAATCATTCATTTACTTTAATGCTTGAAGATCTTTTATAATTTGTTCATAGTCTGGATCATTTCCATCATATTTCGCTACAATAGTACCACTTTGATCAATCAAATAAAAAGATGTTCCATGGATAACTTGATTTGAACTAGTTTCCTTTTGAACTAACGTTTTAAATGAGTTTTTAGCAAACGATTGAATAACCTCGTCTGAATATCCAGTTAACAGATGCCAGTTAGATAAATCTCCACCGAATTTGCTTACATACTCTTTCATCACTTCTGGAGTATCAACTTTAGGATCTACACTAAAGGATACAATATCTGCCTCTATCCCCGCTTCGTTCATTTTTGCTTGTAGCTCAACCATATTAAAAGTCATACCTGGACAGACTGTTGTACAGTTTGTAAAAATAAAATCCGCAACCCAAATTTTATTCTCTAAATCAGAAAGACCAAATGGTTCATTCTCATGATTTGTAAAGGTAAACTCTTCAACTTGATAATTTAACTTGTTTGGGATTTGGATGTCACTTTCTACACTACATGCAGATAAAATGAATATAAAACATAAGCTATATATTAAAAAAGTATATGTAGTTGTACGTTGCAACACTAATAACCCTCCTACTTGAGTTTTTCTATTATAGTGTAATGGTTTATTCAAGAGTTGAATGATCATCTGATTCATTCATTTCATGACTTTCTGTACTTTCTGTTTCTTGGCTATCTGAAATTTCTACTTCGCCAACATTGAATTTTATTTTAGGCATGTTGTGCATATCTCTAGCAGTTACATGTGCAATCACAAAATAGGCTGCTTCATGATTAAATGTTTTCTGAATCGAATAAACCCCATCACCTTGATGATGTCCTTCAATCATTTCTGTTTCTTCATTCCCGATCATCCCAATTTCAAATCTTACTTCGCTAGCATCAGTGACAGCCTCTTGATTTTGAGATACAATCGCTTGAATCGTAACCTCGTTCCCTGCCTCTATTGTCTCCGGACTCATTACAACTTGCACTTCTAAAGGATGTAGTGATTCTTCCATTGGTTGATCCATAGAATCATGTTTCCCTTCATATTCTGCACTTTCTGAGTTTTCAGTAGTGCACCCGCTAAGCATTAATGTCAATACAAGAATACTAGATAATAATGACTTCATTTTGACCTCCACAATTTCTATTATAGGTTAAGTTGTTTCTAGCTTGTTGTTATGGATAACAGGAGATTGAACTTGAATACGATCACCTACTAAAAAAGACACCTTATGGAGTATCAACATGACTGCACCACCTATTCTTTGATCTGTGATAGGCGTTAATACTTTCCAACCTAACAAAACATTTAAATCTACATTTTGACCGAAGCACACTTCCAACATGTTACTTTGAGCTGTATAATCAGTAAATATCCGATATTGTATAGTTGAAAAAAACAATAACAAACAAGCCGGCAGCAATACTAATGTATTAACCAGTGCATAACGTTTTCTTTTATTATAAGGTAATTTGTTTTGTAAAAAGGAACCAACAATGGGCTGCCAGACACAAAATGAGGCAAGGGCTAATAATATGTGAAAACCATAATACATCCAGCTGGTTGTCATCACCGTATCCATCACTATAGGGATATGGTATAAAATGAACAAACCATTAAAAAATACAATAGATATAGTTGGAGCTGTTAATTTAGACCAGACCTTCGATATAAATTGAAACTTCTTATGGACTTTATACAAATGTAATGGAATCCCGGCAAGGAGGAGTGGTGTGACTAAAAAATACAATAAACTCATATGAAGCATATGAACACTAAACATAAAATGAGCAATCCCATACAGTGGGCTCCCCCAGCATATGTAGAATAAGGACAGTCCTAGAAGAAAATACAATCGTTGTTTCATGTGAATTTGCCTTTCGGTTGTTTCATTGAATATCCCTGTAATTAACCAATATATTGTGGATATTAACACAATAATAACGAACAACTCTCTCTTCCATTCCAACAGACCTGCTTCCAGCATAAATTCCATATGCAGCACTCCTCATCTGTTCTAATTCAAGATACAGACGGTACTTAGTCACAACACCCCTTGTGTCCCCCCTGCATCCTATTAAAAATCTCCTCTGTTGCATCCGAATAAGAATAAATCTTACCTCCAAAACCAGATGCAAATTTCTCAGCATGTTCTTTGTTTTGAAATGATAATACTTGTGGTTGACAGCATCCAAGTATCAAGGAAGTATCCATTAAAAACCATGAAGATGCAGCACTGATTGTTGTTTGTAGCAGAAAATCAGGACAAATCGCCTGCAATACTTTATCACCTAACTGTTGGTGACGTAATAATCCACAATGAGCACAACACGTCGTTTCTATACTTTGATCTTGTAAAATTAATCGATAAGCCAACCTTTGGTTAATAGGGCGATAACAATAAATACAATCTTGAGTATTTTTAACTTCTTCATGTTTTTCCTGATTCAATGAAATACCACCAAATGTTTTTATGATCATGCCTTCTTCAATCAATGGTTTGATATCTCTGTGAATCGTCATTTCTGACACTTCAAAAATCTCACTTAAATCTGAAATTTTTAATGTCTTTTTCTTTCGAATCAGCTCCATGATCTGATGTTTTCTTTCAGCTGGCAACATATGACTTACCTCCTACTTTCCATAACTATGATGAAATATCACATAATATAACACCAATAATTAAAATTCTAACATACAATCAAATCTTTAAGACATGCATTTTTATATTGTTTTTGAACTTTTTACGAATAAAATCATGTTATATTATAACACCACAAAAAAACGATATTATCAACAATGATCATACCGATCATGACAAGATTTAAATTAAATTTCAATCCGTTCTTGATGTGTGTATACATTCATTTTGTCACCTCTAGCAAATCCAACTATTGTGATCCCTAGTTCATTAGCTAAGTCCAATGCTAGATTTGTGGGTGCCGACTTTGAGATGATCATACCGATACCCATTTTTGCTGTTTTCAATAATACTTCAGATGAAATCCTCCCACTAAACACGATACATTTACCTTGTGGTCTCATGTTGTTTATTAAATTATGACCGTATATTTTATCTAATACATTATGTCTGCCTATATCAGACTGAAACTGAAGGATTTCTGAATGATTACAAAGCGCTCCTTGATGTATTCCTCCAGTTTTTTTAAAATGTTGTGATTCTTCTTCAACTAGAGTCATTAAATTCAAACACTGAGAAACTGAAAACGTACCTTTAACATTTATTGTCTTCGCAGTTTTCACGTCATTTTGAAAATAGAATTGTCTGCTTTTCCCACAGCATGAACCAACAAAACGTTTTTCAATAAAATCACTAACACGAAGGTTCTGATTTTTCAATTCAATATTTGCAAATCCTGTTTCCATATCAATATTTATATCATGAATATCAGCTATCACCCGTATCAAACCCTCGCCAGCAAGAAAGCCAATTACAAGTTCTTCAATTTGGATGGGTGTACAAACTAGCGTTGCAAATTCTTCCCCATTCACTTTCAATGTTATTGGGAATTCTACTGCTATGTCATCATCTTTAAAATCAATCAATTGTTTGTTTATCTTTTGAAGGTCATATTTTAGAATCTTTCTTTTTTGAAAAATAAAATGATCATGATTATCCATTAGCTTACATCCATTTCTAAATCATCAATTCGTTTTTCTACATATTTTACATCTTTTTGTGCATGAAAGACCTCTGCTTTTTCAATGATCACTTTTGTATTATATTCTGGTATACCTGCTTGTTCTTCATAAACTCCTTTGGGGATCAATATATTCCCTTCAGGCCAATATACTTCTACATTCCCTCTTTTTATATTGACAAATTTTGCACGACCATGAAAAATACCATTCTGATTGTACACTACAATGGCATCATACTCTCTTATAAATAATTTTCGAGCATCTTCGATGTGCATTAGTACATCATGTCGTTCAGCGGCATTAAAAGGGTCATTGTTGCCGTAAATCATTGAATTAAATTGTTTTCCTCTTCTTGTTGTTATATAAAAGTGGCCTTCAGCTTTTCTTAATTCAGGAAGATCTATCGGCAATAACTTACCTTTGTGATCTTTTGTAGGAAAAATCCCATCTTCACACAACAAAGCTCCGCCCCATTGAAAAAAATCTCCTTTATTAGACAAATGCTGAATTCCATCATAATTCACATTTGCTTTTGCAATCTCATTCCTAATAGATTGTGTATCTTGGAAGTGAATTAAATGTTCAAGTTCAGGTTTGATCCTTTTAGCCAAATCAACATAAATTTCCCATTCAGATCTTGCTTCCTCTATTCTTGGGCCTTTAATTTCTGGCGAATAATATACCATTCTTTCAGTTGAAGTTGATGTGCCACCACCAGTTTGTTCATACCTAGTTTGCGCAGGTAAAACGATAACAGCTTCATTAGCACCCACAAGAGTAGAAGTATTTAAGATGATATCTTGATGAATGCGAACATCAATATTTGATAAGCAACCTTCTACAAATGTTGGATCTGGCATTGTTTCAAGGAAATTCCCGCCAGACATGTAATACACTTTAAGCTTTTGTTCATGGTCTTCTTCTAAAAGTGCTTTTTCTAAAGAAATGCCAACAATATCCCCCTGCCAATCAGGCAATTCAAATCTCCATAATTGTTCTATTCTTTTCTTATTGATTGAATCATAACCACCACCTGGCAAGCTGAACGGATCCGCGCCCATTTCACCTGCACCCTGTACGCCAGAATGACCTCTAATTGGCATCACTCCACAATGCTCTCTTCCTATAAATCCACGTAACAATGCTAGATTAGCAACTTGAGAAATATTATCTGTACCAAAACGGTGCTGTGTTAAACCCATGGACCATACAAATACGGAAGAATCTGATTTAGCAAGCAGTTCAGACAATTCCTTAATTCTTTCAAAAGGAATCCCAGATGAGGATACAATTTGATCCCACGGCAATTGAATGACATGTTTTTTCAGTGCTTCGTATCCAGTCGCATGTTGATCAACAAAATCATGATGAATTGCGGATCCTGGCTGCTTTATTTCCATTTCAAACCAATGCTTCATGATCCCGTTCATAAAGGCTATATCTCCACCAATATGAACCTGATAGAAATCATCTGCTATTTTTGTCCCAAACAATGCCGATTCTGGTATGGAAGGAATCCAATATTGATCCATTGCTGGTTCATGATATGGATTAATCACGATGATTTTTGTCCCTTTTTGTTTTGCAGCATACATATATTTCGTAGAAACTGGCTGATTATTAGCGGCCACTGAACCCCAAAATATTAATACATCTGTCCCTATCCAATCCTTATAACTACAACTAGATGCTCCTATACCAAGTGAACGGGTCAGCGCCGTTTTAGATGGAGAATGACAAATACGAGATGCGTTGTCAATATGGTTGGTTCCAATGAATCTTGCCGCTTTTGCTGCCGTATAATATACCTCATTAGTGATCCCACGAGAAGTTAAATAAAAAGCGATTTGTTTCGGATCTACTATTTTCATTTTTGCAACTATGTAATCTAATGCAACTTCCCAAGAAATACGTTCAAATTTATGCTCACCGGCTTTTCGAATTAATGGATATGGAATACGGCCCAATTGTCTTAATTGCGTACTATTTAGTTTCTGCAATTCTCTAATATCTTGATGCAGCACTTCAGGATTCATTGCAGGCATCGTATTCAGTCTTAAAACGTTTAATCGTGTTGTACATACATGTGGTCCTGTAAGTGTCTGATCTTTTAACCCACTTACACCCAAAGCACAGCCATCACAAACACCTTGAGTTAAAATTCTGCTAGCATAAGGTAATTGATCTCGATTTTCCCATACCACTTTCAGTGTATCTTTAATATGATGAGGTTTTACTTTTCCAAGCCCAAAAGGCACTTTACTAACCCAGTAATTTGGATTCAATTTTTTTGCTATTTTGATTGGTCCTGTATGTTTTGTTTTTCCCATTTTGTCACCTCCAGTACTTACTTTCTAATCATCTTCTTTTCTTTTTTGCCACTCTATTAAATCTGAGAGCGTATTCATATTAAAAAAGGGCTCTTGGCGATTTGTCCATTCACTCCATTCCGACTCTTGTATGTAATAACTCGACAGAGAGTCTATAAAAGAAGTCATTTTCTTATTGCCTGAAGATAAATATGAATACAATTCGTTTTTTACATTACGATATGCACCAGCAAGAGGATGGATTCGTTCATGATGCGAAGGTATAATAACTTCATATTGAGAGTGTGTCGCAGTGCATTGCCGCAGCCCGTTTAAGTAGGGAATATTGATATCTGGCATATCATTTGCAAGTACAAAATACCAATCAGCTTTACAATGTTTCATACCTGTATACAAACCTGCTAAGGGTCCAAAACCTTTAAATTGTGGATCATCTTGTAATATGGTAATATTCTTGTAACTTGTTAGCAGATCTTTTAGCTTTGATTTATCATTTTCGTTGCTGATTATCATGGTATACTCTGATACCTTTTGTGAAATTGAAACTAAATACTCAATCATGATTTTTTCTTTATGTGGGATGAATGTCTTAGAAGTACCCATCCGTCTGCTCTGTCCACCTGCTAAAATCAGGGTAACCCATTTTTTCATAATTTTTTTCCTTATCCTATATTTTTTCACATGAACCGTGATGATGAATGTACTATAATAGAGATACAATTATATGATAACATAGGAGTTATCTCTCTACACTTCATTGCTATCTTTAAATTATCTAATAAACATACAATTTACGTTCTCTCACCTTTGGAGGAATTATAGATGACAAATACAATCAACAGTCCAAACGTACTGGACTCTTATGAAAGACCTTTACGAGACTTAAGAATATCTGTTACTGATCGATGTAATTTTCGCTGCTCTTATTGTATGCCAGCAGAAATTTTTGGACCTGATTTTGAATTTTTACCAAAAAATAAGCTATTATCTTTTGAAGAATTGGAAAGATTAGTGAATATATTTTCTAAAATGGGGGTTGAAAAAATAAGAATTACTGGTGGTGAACCCCTATTACGTAAACAACTGCCAGAACTTATCCATAAAATATCTCTTGTGGAAGGTATCAAGGATATCGCTTTAACTACAAATGGAACCTTGTTGAAAAAATTTGTTCCACAATTAAATGAAGCAAAATTAGACAGGGTTACAGTAAGTATAGACAGTCTAGATGATGAGCGGTTTAAACAAATGAATGGAATTGGATATGGTGTAAAACCTATTTTAGAAGCTATCGATGCTGCTGATAAATCTGGTTTTCCAATCAAAATAAATATGGTCGTTAAAAAAGGGGTAAACGAGCAAGATATATTACCAATGGCTAAGTATTTTAAACAAAAGGGACACACTTTAAGGTTCATAGAATTTATGGATGTTGGAAACAGCAATGGTTGGAAATTAGATGAAGTTGTTCCTAGCAAGAAAATCTTGGATCTTATCCATAAAGAAATGCCATTAGAACCTGTTGAAGAGAATTATTTTGGTGAGGTGGCTAAAAGATATCGATATAAAGGGACAAAAGCGGAAATAGGTTTTATATCTTCTGTCACTCAAGCATTTTGTTCCTCATGCACTAGAGCAAGGTTATCTGCGGAGGGTTTTCTGTATACATGTTTGTTTGCAACAAAAGGATATGATTTACGCACACCTCTAAGAGAGGGTGCAACAGACGAAGAAATTGAAGAGATCATTAGGCAAATATGGAACAATCGAGATGATCGTTATTCTGAAATAAGATTAAATGAAACACCTGGAATTAAAAAAAGCAAAATTGAAATGTCTCATATCGGTGGATAGGGGAGCCCAACTATCAAAAAAACTTGAAGTTCATAAAAATGTCACGTTTTTTGTAAAGGTATCATTGTGTTTAAAAAGAATATCGTTTATCCTAAACTAGGATTTCAATCACAAGCTTTATAATGGACATTTATAATTGATTTAGGAGGAAAATATGACGAATAGTACACCTGTAAAACAGCGTAATTTTACACCATTTATAATTGCAGTATCCATCATTCTAGTGGCTGTAATAGCACTTTTATACTTTCTCCCTTCATATGAAGCAGAAGTAGGTTTTGATATTACGATATTGCCTATGTTGAATGCTATCTTCAACAGCTTTACATTTATCTTTTTGTTACTGGCTTTGATCGCAATTAAAAGAAAAAATATTAAAGTTCATCGAAATTTCATATTAATGGCTTTTACAACTACATTTTTATTTTTGATTTCCTATGTAACGTACCATTCTTTGAGTGAATCTACAAAGTATGGAGGAGACGACTTTTTACGTTACATATACTTTTTTGTATTGTTGTCTCATATTTTATTATCTATTGTCATCGTACCACTTGCTCTTATGTCAATCACACGCGGTTTTAATATGCAAATTGAACGTCACCGCAAAATCGCTCGCTGGACGATGCCGATTTGGTTATATGTAAGTTTTACAGGGGTATTGGTTTATTTGATGATATCACCTTATTACTAATAGTAACCCTAAACCTAATATACCCACATGAATTTAAACTCATTTATTTCACAACCCGAATCAAAAAGGTACGAACATTTCTGTTCGTACCTTTTTTTAATTTGATTTATGATGATTCTTTTTGTAACTTGTTCATATGACCAATCAATTTTTTTGAATAATTACTGCTTAATACATCTGTTCCACCTATAATAGCATTTTTATACCTTTCGCTTGGTGCAATTTCAAAATCTTCCTTATGAATCACTTCATATGTGAATGCATCTAATAGTTTATTATTATAAATCACTTTCACTTTTATTTTCTGGTAAACATTATTGATACATTCCTGACTGGCACCTTCTCTAAGATCGAGATTAGGTATTAAATTGTTCGGAATCAAGTATAATACACCTTCCATGATATGATTAGAAGTCTTTATTATATCCGCTACTCCACCTTTTCCCCATTTATCTGATTCTCGAGTAAAAGCTACTCGATAATCTATTAATTCGGCTTTCCCAACCACCTCATACTGAGGCACAGTCCCTTTAAATGAAGATTGATTCATACATGAACCATAGGCAAAATAATACGATTTATCACTTTCAATCTTTAAATTATTGTGCTTCATTTTATCACTTCTTATTTATATTTTTTTAATTTGGATAATCCTTTTTCATCATGTGAATGATTCAGCCACTTTTTCAATATTATAATAAAAATATTAAGTCTGTTGCTTTCAAAAATCAATACTTTCCACTAGTGAAATATTTTTTAAAAATTGTTGTCATTTCCTTCATCAAATAACTTTTGTGATAACAAGTTTTATTTGATGTTCTAATGATACTATGAATTAAGCTAAAAAAAGACCGTCCGAAGTAATTTTCAGACGGTCTAACACTATTCAATTCTTATTCGCCAAATATGACATACTGAGCAATATTTTTTGAATGATCTCCCATTCTTTCTAAATTACTTAAAATATCCAAGAATACTGCACCAGAAGTACCGCTGCACAAGTTTTGATTTAAACGTTTAATATGTGCTTTGCGGAATCGTTTTTCCATCTCGTCAAGCTTAGCTTCGTTTTCCAGTACTTTTTCGGCTAAATTCTTATCTTCATTTTCTAAACATTCAATGGATTGCTGTATTGTTATATCTGTTAGTTCAATCATCTGTTTTAATTCGGAACGAGCTTCATCAGAAAACTCAGCTTTCTTAAGAATAGATAAATCAGCAAGTTCCATAATATTTTCAGAATGATCACCAATTCTTTCAATATCATTAATTGCTTGCATCAATACTGAAGCTTTTCCTGATTCTTTTTCACTAAGTTCATTCTGTTGGATTTTCACTAAATATTCCGTTGTTCTTTTATCCAATTCATTTATTAATTCTTCTGTTTGTTCAACCATATTTTTAGACTTGTCATTTTGATTAAAGAAATAATCTGCAGCTTCCTGTAAACTTTCCTTAGCTAATTCACCCATTCGAATAATTTCATGTTGAGCTTGTCCTAGACCTACAGATGGATTGGATAATAATCGCTCATCCAAATATTTAGCTTCAAACTCTAACACCTTCATTTCACCCGGCACAATTCTTGTAACAATATAAGCTAAGAGTCCTACAAAAGGCAATTGGATTAAAGTGTTTGTTATATTAAAGAAACCATGTCCATATGCAATTTGCATTTCTACGCTTGCACCAGTTGAATTCCCTAACCATAAAATCAGATTAGTGACAGGTCCTATTAAGAAAAGAAATATTGTTGCTCCAATGATATTAAATATAACGTGAGCTGCTGCTGCACGTTTAGCTGCTACAGAGGCTCCAAGAGAGGCAATAATCGCTGTAACGGTTGTTCCAATATTATCTCCAAACAATACCGGTAAAGCTCTCTCAATGCTTATTAGGCCTTCTGAGGCAATGGTTTGCAATATACCTATCGTTGCACTTGAACTTTGTACAACTACCGTAAAGATGGTCCCTACGATTACACCCAATATAGGATTGTCTAAATTAATAATGAATTCTTTAAATACTTCAAGGTCTTTTAATGGTTTTACACCACTTCCCATGGTTTTAAGTCCATAAAACAACATACCGAAACCAAAGATAACTTGTCCTATGTAGTTGTATAACTTTTTCTTTAAAAAGAAAATAAGGAATACACCAACTGCAATAATCGGAAGTGCATAGTTCTGAATTTTAACCCCTGCGATAATAAAAGCAGTCATCGTAGTTCCAATGTTGGCACCCATGATAACACCAATGGATTGTCTTAATGTCATTAAACCTGCATTAACTAAACCTACCGCTAATACGGTTGTTCCTGAAGAGGATTGGATTAATATCGTTACTACAATCCCAACTATAACACCTAATATTGGGTTTGTTGTATATTTTGCCAATAAACTTCTTAATTTGTCACCAGCGGTTTTCTGCAAGCCTTCTGACATATATTTCAAACCAAACAAAAAGATCCCTAGTCCACCCACAAATTTAAATATCAAATCCTGCCAGTCCATATGTCCTTCAAATCCTCCTGAGTATATTTTAAAAACTGTATTCGACAAAAAATGCCCTGTATTATTATACCTAGTTGTGAGTGATTTGAAAACAAAAAAATTTTACATTTGTTTAACACTTGATTAACATTGGATTTACATTTGATTTATAAATGTAAAATAAGATATGATCTACATATGAAACTAAACTATAGTTGAGCAGGTGATTTTATGGTATATTCTCAAAAGGAAGAAATTGCAAATGCAATTACACATGGTATTGGGGCTCTGTTAAGTATAGCCGCGTTAGTCTTGTTGATCGTTTTCTCAAGTTTGTATGGGTCTGCATGGCATATCGTTAGCTTCACCATCTTTGGTACCACCTTAGTGCTGTTGTATGTATTCTCCACCTTATTGCATAGCTTTAAAGAGGGAGTTACGAAAAATGTATTTGAAGTATTAGATCACTCCGCTATTTATTTGTTAATTGCTGGAACATACACTCCTTTTGTACTAGTTACTCTTAGAGGTCCATTAGGATGGACTCTTTTTGGAATCATTTGGGGATTGGCTGTTATGGGCATCATATTCAAAGTATTCTTTGTAAAAAAATTCATTGTTCTTTCTACTTTGTTTTATATTTTAATGGGATGGATGATTTTATTTGGAATAAAACCACTTTATGAGAACATTTTATTAAACGGTTTTATATGGTTAGTGCTTGGTGGTGTTTTATATACCGTGGGTACTATATTTTACGTATGGAGAAAATTCCCTTACCATCATGCTGTGTGGCATCTATTTGTTGTTGGAGGAAGTGTATCTCACTTTTTTGCAGTATTATATTTATTGCCTGACATTAATTAACCCCAGAAAGCGCTGTATTGAATTGCAGCACACTTTTTGGGGTTCAGCTCAATATTTTTCTTAACAATCTCATAAGGGTTTTTAAACAAAGTATATCAACCTCCACTGACGGGTGGGATAAAAGCTACTTCATCATGTTTTGATACTACAGTATTAAGATCTACATATTCCTGATTTTTGGAAGCAAAGCTCTTATCTAAAACATCTATAAATGCTGATGAAGGATATTTTTCCTTTAAAGATTGTTTGATATTCTCAACAGTCATATTGGGATTCGTTAATTCCATGTTAAGTTCTCGTATGCCAGCAGCATCTGCTAGTCCAGCAAACAATAAAATTTTAATCATTTATACCACTACCTTTATTTTGTTAGTCATTTCAACTTTACATTCTAGCATGATATTCTTTTCAGGCTCCCTGAAGAAGGGATAAAACAACTAAGTATTACTTTACTTTATTGGATTAATTAAGGATACTATGGAATCAATATCATCTAGAGAATATACTGGAATGTGATTTATTGCAAGAGGTATCCACGAAACAGCAGCTATAACATTATCCAAACTGGTTATTAGTTTGATATGTTCTTCCGATCTGATCATAACAATTTTTTGATATTTTTCAAGTTTAAAACCCTCAACAACAATAATATTCTTATCAGACATTTGTTCGATTATATTTGTAAGTGGAGTATACCTTTTGTGTATAATAGACGTTTCCTTGCCATTTTGTGAAGTAATAGCAATACTATCTGCCCCCGCTTTTTGATATTTCCAAGTATCCGTTCCTTCCGTATCCATCTCAAATTGATGTGCATCATTTTTAATGGCACCTACCTTATATCCATCTTCCTGCAGCTTTTCAATTAAACGGCATACTAAAGTCGTTTTACCGGTATTTTTGTACCCTACAATTTGAATGATTTTTGGATGTTTCACATGATCACTCCAATTCTTTTAACCTGATCGCTGTGACTAAATCTCCTTTACTTAACCCTTGTCCCCCTGCAGGGATGACGATTAAACAGTTGGAGTCTTTAATGGAAACCATAATACTAGATTTATCTTCACCAGTAGGTTTAACATACACAGAACCTTGTTCAATTCTACTCGTTGCTCTAATAAATCGTTGGAATGCATTCACTTTAGTAAAATCCTCATCAAGAAAAGCGGTGAAAGTTTCTGGGTATACCTGTTTACATCCCTGCATTCCTTTTAAAACAGGACGAATAAACAACTCAAATCCAACAAAACAGGCGCCAGGGTTTCCCGATAATGCGAAAAGAAAATGATTTTGAAAGACACCAACTGTTGTAGGACTTCCAGGCCGCATTGCTACTTTATTAAATAACATATTTCCTTCTTCCCACTGATCAAAAAAATCATACATGATGTCATAATCTCCTACGGATACTCCCCCTGTAGTTATTACTAAATCCACTGTATGGAACAACTCTGAGATTTTAGATTTTGCCAATTCTAAATCATCTGGGAGCTTATCTAAGAGAACAGGGGATCCACCCTCCTCTAAAACAAGTGAAGCTATCATACTGGTATTACTATTTCGAATTTTCCCTAATTCGAGTGATTCTTCTATATCCTGCAGCTCAGATCCTGTAGAAATAATAGCAACTGTAGGACGACTGTAAACTTCTATAGAATGAAAACCAAATGTTGCAAGGAGAGCGATTTCCCCAGTACCAATTTTTCTTCCTTTGTCCATTAAATGTGTGCCTGATTCAATTTCTTCTCCAATTTCAGTTACATTTTGTCTTTTGCGAATTTCCCTTTTAATGCGAATGTATTTTTTATCATTTTCCATGAATTCTTCTGTCATTTCAAACATAATCACAGCATCAGCTCCATCAGGAAGCATTGCACCGGTCATGATTCTCGCTGCTTGTTTTGTTGAAATTAATTGTGAAGGTACTTTGCCAGAGGGTATTGTTTCTATAACTTCCAACACGATAGGATCTAATGATGAGATATCCTTTGTATCTATTGCTCGTATCGCATACCCATCCATACCTGATCTTCGAAAATGAGGGAGGTCAATTGGTGCAATAAGTTCTTGCGCCAATCGCCTCCCAACTGATTCAATCAAGGGTATCTTTTCAGTATTAACATTTTGAGTATATTCAAATATACGCTTTTGAGCTTCCGAAACCTGTACTATCTTACGCTTAAATTTAGATTGAACTTCTTTATTTCCGTCCATGTATCGTCTTCCCCTTACATATGACTATCCACTTCAGATTTGTTTATGTTGAGTTTAATATGAGTCCCTTTTTCAGGCTCAGATTCTATTTCTAAGTGTCCATTCACTGCCCTAGCTCTTTCCTCCATACTAAACAAACCTACACCTTTCATATCTCTTTGTCTTACAAATCCTTGACCATAATCCAAAATACTCACTACAATCCCATTCTCATCTTCTATCATTTTTACAAATGCTTCTGAAACATCTGCGTATTTTCCAATGTTCGTCAAAGCTTCTTGAATCACACGATAAATTGTAGTTTCTATATCTATTTCTAAACGTTTTTTTATATTGGTATCTAATTGAACATCAATTCCATAATGCTGAGAATACTCTTTTAAATAAGAACGAATCGCTGGGACAATACCCAAATCATCTAGAACTGAAGGTCTTAATTCCCAAGACATGTTACGAATATCTTGAATGATGTTTGATACATCATTTCGTATGACTTCCAACCCGTCATGTTCAATATCATTTGCAATTCGATCAATTTGTATTAGTAAAGAAAACATCCGCTGTCCTATTCCATCATGCAATTCCCGAGATATTTTTCTTCTTTCGTCTTCTTGAACATTCATTAGTTTAGTCATCATATTTTTGAGTTCTTTTTCTACTTGTTTTAGCTTCGTAATCTCAGTTCGAATGGATAAAAACTGGTACGGTTGGTTAGCATCATTTAAAAAAGGAATAATTGTTGTATTCACCCAATAGTATGATCCATTTTTTGCTTTGTTTCTTATTTCGCCTTTCCATATCTTACCGCTCAAAATTGTATCCCATAAATCTCTCATAAATTCTTCAGAGTGAAATCCAGAATTAACAATACGATGATTTTGACCTAACAGCTCGTCTCTTGAATACTTGGAAATTTCACAAAAACGATCATTCACATAATTAATAATGCCGTTTTGGTCAGTTGCTGCCACTATAGACGATTCATCTAAAGCTGTTTTAAGATCTATTAATTGGTTTAATGTTTCTTGAAGTTTTCCTTTTGTTTTCGATGAAACGATGTTTGAATCAATATTTGAAAGAAGTTGTTTTACATTTTGATTAATATCTGGGTATTGATTATTCCTATTCAAAATGAAGCAACCCCTTTTTCAATGCATATTTCACTAATTCTGGTCTCGTTCTTAGATTTAGCTTTTCCATCACTTTACTTTTATGAGTTTCTACCGTTTTAACACTAATATTTAATTGTACTCCGATATCCTTGTTAGCATATCCTTTTGCAACCCATGTAAGTACTTCTTTTTCACGATCCGACAATAAATCAAAAGTATCAAAGTTTTCACCTTGTTTTACTTTTTCTAAATACTCTTCCATCAGTGTTCTGATCGCAGATGGATATAAATAAGCTGATCCAGAGGCCACACACTTTATGGCATTTAATAATTCTTCATGCGGAGCGCTCTTTAGAATATATCCAGAAGCACCTGCTTGAATCACTCGGAACAAATATTCTTCATCATCATGCATCGTAAGAATTAATATGTTTGTTTCAGGTAAAAGCTTTTTAAGCTCTGTCGTGGCTGATAAACCATCTTTCCCTTGTGGCATACTAAGATCCATCAAAACTACATCAGGTTTCAAATCAAGTGATTTTTGAATAGCCTCATTTCCTTCAGCAGCTTCACCAATCACTTCAACATTTGGATTTGCGTCCAATAACATCATTAAACCTGTTCTTACAACAGCATGATCGTCTACAATAAGAATTTTAGTCATATCATATCCCTACTTCCCATGAATATAAATATTTTTATTATCCAAAAAAAGGAATAGACATAAGCTACAAAGGTTTCCTCACTTTTTTGGTTATTTTATTAGTTTATCATAAATGTTACTATTGGTTAACCGCAATGAAGACATCCTTTTTTGTTCGGGAACACTTGGACAGTATAACCATATATTGAGGTTAACAAATCCATTTCTAACTTTTCCTCGATATATGAGATTAATTGTTCTTCGTTTTCCCAGTTTCCCTTCCCTCTTAATTCCGTTGTTGTGATTTCCATATTATCCTTTTCCTTTGTTTCCAAAAAACATTCCACTTGAGTACCAAATAATTCACTTATCTGTTTCTTTACTTTATCCGATAATTCTAATCCTTTATTTTGTATAAAACATATCTCCATACGAAAATCGAACATTTCAATTCACCTTCTTTTTAAATAGTTCAAATTAGGTTATGTGGGTCCCCAAAAGTATCTGGACTTCTACAAGTTTGAGTCTTGTTCACTATTTGGGGTACAGCTTAAACATTCTTCTCTTTATGATAGATAAATAGTGCTATTGGGAATAATACCAGGTTTAAAACTGCATAGATAACTGTAGCTGTATAATCCTCATAATAATATTGATGAACTGCTTTTTGAGTAAATATAATATTTAAAAAGAGTACCGCACACAGTAAAATTACTCCACGATAACTACGTTTCATATCTTTTCACCCCTGTTGCAACGATTTTTCCGCCCTCCACTTGAACTGTAATTTCAGGGAGTGGTCTTCTAGGCGGTCCAGCTGTTGGTGAGCCTGTTTTTACATCAAAGAATCCATGATGACATGGACATACTAATTCACTTTTTTCCTTCTCCCAGAACACAGGACAACGTAGATGCGTACATGCATTTTGATATGCCCTATATTCATTATCTCCTAATCGAACCAGTAATGCTGAATCATGATCAGTTGGATATGCAAATTCGAATGCTTCACCAACTTTTAATTTGTTAACATCTATTATTTCTTTTTTTGCATATTTCTTTTCTCTTAAACCCATTAACTCTGTAGCAGCAATAGAACCCCATGGTAATGTAGAAACTGCAAATAACCCTGCAGCTCCAACCATGGTTTTCATAAAACCTCTTCGATCTAATTTCCGTTCATTATTTTTATTTATATTATGAGTATAATTATCTTCGTCAAAAGGGATTTTATTATTTTTATCCATTTTACTCACTCCCTAACGATTATTTGAATTTAGTATTCTAATGTTTAAGTTCACTAGAATTATACATAGGCTTTTGGAGCCCGAAAAGTATTCGGACTTTACAATTTTGAATTTTGTTCACTTTTTGGGGTAAATCAGAATAGCTTTTCTTTACCTTCTAAAATACCCGGCAAACTAACATGAACATTTGTTTTATTCTCAAGGTAAGGATCTTCCATACTCGCCATCATTCCGTTGCTTAAACGGAATTGACTTTTCTTCACCGCTAACTCTTCTTCTGTAACCCACTGTAAAGTATCTGTAGGACATACACTTGCGCACATAGGTGGAATTCCATCTTTCGTACGGTCTATACATAAATCACATTTATACATTAGATTTTGTTCAACATCAAATTTTGGAATTCCATAAGGACAAGCGATTGTACAATTCTGACACCCTAAGCATTTTTCCGTCATTGCTGATAAAACCGCTCCTGTTTCATGCACTTGAATCGCTTGAACAGGACAACTTCTTGCACAAGGTGGATTTTCACAATGCAAACACATCATTGGCATCGTTTGACGATCTACAAATGGATTTACATCGATAACATAGTTGCGGTTTCTTTCTTCATGTCCACCACACTGTGTACAAGCAGCAAGGCACGAACGACATCCAATACAGTTTTCCAACTCTATATATAAAACTTTTTTCATTTGTTCACACCTCACAATTTCTCAATTTGTGCCGCACATACTTTAAATTCTGGCATACGAGACATCGGATCTAGCGCAGCATTCGTTAATAGATTAATAGATTCTTTATGTCCAAAGTGATAAGGAACAAATACGGTATCCTTACGTATTGCCTCTGTTATTTTTACTTTATAAGTGGCTTCTCCACGTCTTGTGTATAAACGAATGAGTTCATCATGTTCAATTTGATACTTCACTGCTAATTCTGGATGGATTTCTACATAAGGCTCTGGACACATATCTTTTAAAAACGGGATTCTTCTCGTTTGATTACCAGATAAATAATGATACACAACTCTTCCTGTTGTTAGTCTTAACGGGTATATCTCATCTGGCTCTTCTGCTGGTGGTCTGTATGGAAGTGCACAAATTTTAGCTTTACCATCAGGATGATAGAATTTCTTATCTAAAAACATATGTGGTGTCCCATTCACATTTTCTTCATTACAAGGCCAAAACACACCATTTTGCTCCTCTATTTTCTCCCATGTAGCCCCCGAATAATCCGCATTTCCACCCTTAGTAGCTAATCTGAATTCATCTGCAATATCTTTCGCTGTTTTTAAATGTTCAAAATATTTTCCTTTTCCGTAACGTTTGGCAATTTCAATTTGTATTTCCCAATCAGTTTTACTCTCACCTATCGGTTTCTGCGCTTGATTAATTTTGATGATTCTTCCTTCTAAATTTGTAACCGTTCCTTCATCCTCTGACCAAGTCGTTGTAGGCAATACTACATCAGCAAATTCAGCAGATTCAGATAAGTAAAAATCAGAACATACCATGAAATCTAAGTTTTTCATTGCATTGCGTACAAAATTTAAATTTGGTGCAGAAACAGCTGGGTTTGAACATAATAAGTACATCCCACGAATTTCTTTTTTATCCATTAATTCAAATAATTCATAAGCAGAAACCCCAGGTCCAGGCATCTCTTCTGGCGTTATTCCCCACACTTCACAAACTTCTTTTACATGCTGTGGATTTGTAATTTTTCTATACCCTGGGAGTAGATCAGACTTCTGTCCATGTTCTCTTCCTCCCTGTCCGTTCCCTTGACCAGTAAATGTAGCAACACCTGCTTTTGGTCTTCCGATTTTACCAGTAACTAATGCCATGTTAATGTATGATGAAACATTATCTACACCTTTAGATTGTTGTTCAACACCTCTAGCAAACATGACAATCGCATTTGGTGCTTTACCATATATTTCAGCAGCTCTAATTAATTTTTCAGGACTCACACCTGTTATTTCGCTCGTGTATTCTGGGGTAAACAACTCTACTAATTCTTTTGTTTCTTCAAATCCATTTGTATGTTGATTAATAAATTCTTCATCAATGTGCCCGTTTTTAATCAATAAGTGGACCATACAATTCGCTAGTGCTAGATCTGTTCCTGGTCTTAAATCTAAATGAAGATCAGCTCGCCTTGCAATTGGTGTCTCACGAGGGTCAACTACGATTAGATATCCACCACGATTTTGTACTTCCCATACTCTATACATGGATGTTGGATGACATTCTGCTGTGTTACTCCCAGCAATAAATAAGCAGTCAGTTTGATGTAAATCTGTCCAAGGCAAACTTGAACCACGATCCACCCCTAGTGATCTTAATGAACCACCTGCAGCACTGGCCATACAGAACCGACCGTTATAATCAATATATTTTGTTTTTAAAGCGACTCTAGCAAATTTTCCTGTTAAGTAACATTTCTCATTTGTCATAGAAACACCACTAAAAACAGATACCGTGTCTTCCCCATACTCACCTTGTAAACTTTTAAAATTCTTTACAATAAGATCAAGAGCTTCTTCCCAACTTGCTTCTCGAAACCCCTCTTTCGTCCCTTTTTTAGAAGCATCATCGCGAATTAGTGGTTTTAAAAGGCGATCTTTATGATTAGTTTGTTGATACGCAGTGACTCCTTTTGGACACATTTTCCCTTCCGTTACAGGCCATTCATAACGAGGTTCAACACCGATGATTTTATTCGTTTTTGTATTTACGCGAAGATTCATCCCACACTGCATTCCACAATAACTACAGTGTGTTTTTATTAGCTCTTCATTTGGATGTATAACATTCTTCGGTACATCTTTTAATGCTTTATCCCCTAGCATCCTGATTCGCCTCCTTTGCTTTTGTTAAATGAGTTTTTACCCCACTAAATTTTGAAATTCGATAGTTTCTTCGACAAGGTAAACATAACTCAGCCAAGTGAAAACCCTCTTCTTTTTTAAATTGAATCTCATTTTGGTTTAATACACTTATCACATCATTAGATTGTTCAGTAGATACGAATTCATTGTTACAAACTTTACATTTTTTCATAGATTCCTTAGCATAATGCTCTCTATAGTTCTTGACATAAATACCTAGTGGACGCATTGGAATATGAGCTAGTTTACCAAACGGTAAATAAATTAATGTCACAATGACAGAAAATTGATGTACTAGCGATAATTCAGGCTGGAGAAAACCATGGAAAAACACATTACTCACGGTAAGTAATAATCCAGTAATACTCACAAAAAGAAGCATATATAAGGGCATAAAATCAAATATAACCGTTTGTTCAGCTCTAGCTTGCATATTTTTCAAACGTCTATAAATGGCCATACTCGCTCCCGTTATAACCATAATTGCGGTAATGTTTAAGGAGTTATAAAAGAGGAACGCTAAAAAACCATCCGCACTGATTGTCAACAAATTTAACCCCATAAAAACAACTGTATAAAATCCATTATCATCCATTGTAAAATACATCCAACCAAACACTAATGGGAATGTAACAAAACAAGATATAATCACTCCCCACCCCATCATCATATGTTGAAACCATCTATACAACCCACGGTTCCAAATGAAGCGTTGAAGTCCTATGTCATTTGTTGTTGTTTGTGCAGTTCGTTTACGAAAAACTAACTTTTTCCCCTTTTGAATCATTAGCTTCGCAGGTGGTCTTTCACTCCAACTTAAAAAACGATAAAATAATCCGAATAAAAATACTAAAGTACCAACCATGTATCCATATAAATTTAAATCCATATGTGTAAACATTCTAGAACCAACGTATGATAAAATGAAAAGAATTAGTATTGTAAAAAACATATTCATTGCATACCTAGAAGCAAATGCCCTTTGAATGGATGGTTGCGTTTGTTTCACCTCAGAATTCATTCATCTTAACCTCCTAACTTTCTATTTGTTTTATTTGTAATTGATTTCCGAATTGATTGAAATAAATCTCTATCTTCTTGTTTATTATAATTTTGAATCATGGAACCCAATTGTTCCGCTATGCTTTCTAATAATTCAATCGTTTGTTTATCAAAATCTCTTAAGATTCTGCTGCCTATCATCAATACTCCAGTAACAGCATTTTTTAAAGTAACAGGTACAGCGGCAACAGCTTCCAAACTTTCAGCGAGTAAAATTGGATATTCGCGTAAATCAATCAAACTTCTATCATATTGTGTATCAAATATAACTGGACGACCGTGTTTAATAACCTGACCAGCAATCCCTTTTCCTGGTCGAAGTCTGATTCGTTTATAACGATCATTTCGATTCCCAGAAACATATTTCCAGCGTATGATATATTCTTCTTTATCTAGAATAGCAAACCCTACAAAATCACTTGAGCTAAGTAAACGAATCCCTTCTAAATGCTTCTCAATTTCTGGTTGCAAGCTGCCCATTTGGAAAACCTCCTTTCTTTATTCATCCTTATCATGGAAAACATCTATATCTGGATATAAGTGGGGGCAATCAATCATTACCCTCACTTATATTTCATCTTAGATTATTTTTAATAAATCTGTTAAATCGTGGAATTCCCTTATCCTAACATTTAATTTCTGCATTTTTACGAGAATACCAATACCAAGTTACGAACAAACTAATTACATAGTATGCGATAAAGGCGTAAAGAGCTGCATTTGGAGTTCCAGTTGCGTCAATTGATGTACCAAAAGCTTTTGGTATAAAGAATGCACCGTATGCTGCAATTGCAGATGTGAAACCTAACACTGGGGCTGCTTCTTTAGGTTCAAATATCACTGGGATCATACGGAATGTAGAACCATTTGCTACTCCTGTAGTAATAAACAAGATCATAAACATAATGAAGAATCCCCAGAAATTATCGGCATTTAAGAAATATACAACACCGCCTGTAGCAATGATCATCACGATAACATCCCAGAAAGTAACACGTGCACCACCCAATTTATCAGCCAACCAACCTCCAACAGGACGAATCAGTGCTCCCACTAATGGTCCAAGGAATGCAAACTGTAGTGGATTTACTTCTGGAAATTGTGTTTTGATTAATAATGGAAATGCTGCGGAATAACCGATAAAAGAACCGAAACACATCGTATATAACCAGCTCATAATCCAAGTATGTTTTCTTTTAAAAACGACAGCCTGTTCTTTAAAAGAAGCTTGAGCTGAAGCTAAATTGTTCATTCCAAAAAAGGCTGCGATACAAGTAATTAGGATAGGTATAACCCAAACATATGCCGCATTTTGCATCCATACTTCTCTTGTACCACTATCTGTTACCATTGTTTGAGAAGCGCCACCAAAAACACCAAACATGCTTAAGCCTATAACTACAGGAACTAAAAATTGAACAACACTTACACCTAAATTACCTAAACCTGCGTTTAATCCTAAGGCTGCTCCCTTAACCTCTTTTGGATAAAAGAAACTAATATTCGCCATTGAGGAAGCAAAATTACCTCCTCCAAATCCACATAGTGCTGATAATATTGCCATTTCCATAAAAGATGTTGATGGATCCTGAACAGCTAATCCTATACCAATAGCTGGTATGAGTAGAGAAGCAGTTGTGATTATCGTCCAATTTCTACCACCGAATATTGGAACCATAAAGCTATAAAACACTCTCAATGTTGCTCCGACTAAACCAGGTAAAGCTGCTAATGTAAATAACTGATTGTCAGTAAAATTAAACCCGATACTATTTAAGTTAACTGCAACTGCCGACCAAACCATCCAAACACAAAACGCTAACAATAAAGCAGGAATTGATATCCATAGGTTTCTAGTCGCTACTTTCTTCCCTGTCTGTGTCCAAAATGTTTTATCTTCTGGTTCCCATTTTTTGATTAAACTTTGCATCCTAATCTCCTCCAGATCTTATATAAAAGAAAGAATTAATTTATGTCTTAATTGTAATTGTGATGGGATTAATTGTAACTCCGGGAACTCCCTAATAAGTGGGGAAAAAAACCCCTATTTAATATCAAAAGTTGATTATTAAATTTATGGAGACGATAAATGACAAAAACTATCTTAATATATTTCATAAAAACGGAGAAATGAAACGTTTAATCATGTTTCATTCTCGGTTTCTTTTAAATTATAAATGAAAAAATATAATGCACTCTTTCTATTTCAGAGACTAGTAATGATTTCAACTAAAAATCGCATATTCTGTCATCAGTTACATCTCACAAAAGCAAGATTAAGTCTTTAAATTTGTAAAAAACTAAATTCTTTTAATTACTAACGAAACATTTTACAGTTTATTTTCGTACATTTATATATAAAGGGGGCAATACAGATGAAAAAAATATGGTTAGTTTTTATGTTAGGTATGGTATCAGCACTACTGGTGTCTTGTAGTTCTTCTGAGAAATTTCCTAACACTGAGAACTCAGTTGAATATGATATGGAGGTGCCAGCAGAGGAAGCAGCTTTTTCAAATGAATCCACAATTGAACATAATCAAGTAGAAGCTGCATCAGAAGGACAAACTTCAGAAAGAATGATTATTTATAATGCTCACTTGTCCATCAAAGTAGAAGATTATTTACAAACTCAACAAAAGATCGAGCAAATTTTATTAGAAATGAATGGATATATCGTAAATTCATCTGTTAATCGTCACTCAGAAGAAAACATAAGAGCAGAGCTAGATGTAAGAATACCCCAAGAACAATTCACGATCTTCTTAGATGAAGTAGAAACTTTAAGTCTTAAAGTAAATAATCGAAACATAACTGGAA
Organism: Chengkuizengella axinellae; assembly: GCF_030730905.1. Taxonomy (GTDB): domain Bacteria; phylum Bacillota; class Bacilli; order Paenibacillales; family KCTC-33759; genus Chengkuizengella; species Chengkuizengella axinellae. The sequence goes on from NZ_JAVAMP010000008.1 coordinate 198,377, forward strand.
CGGATGTAACAGAGGAATATGTAGACCTAGAAGCTCGTTTAAAATCTAAATCAGTTGTTGAGGAAAGACTATTAGGGTTTATGGAGAATGCAGATAAAACGGAGGACCTATTAAAAATATCTGAAGATTTATCTCAAATCCAAGAGGAGATTGAACGGATTAAAGGAAGAATGATTTATTTACAAAATCACAGCGCCTTAGCAAGTGTATCCATTTCAATAAATGAGGAAAAAATAATCGTTCCTGAATTAAATAACGAAGAGTTAAATGTATGGACCAAAACAAAAGAACAATTTGTTAACTCACTAAATGGACTCATATACTTTTTCTCTAATTTATTTATTTTCCTAATCGGGAATTCTCCTGTATTTATAATATTATCATTAATCATAATAGGAATCTTATTTATCATTCGCAGATATAGAAATAAGGAGAATGTAATGGAATCAAATTCCATCGATAAAGATAATAAAAAGCCATAAGCTTCTTTGCTCTAAGTTACAATTCACAGATTTTATTAGATTAGAAAATTTGTACTGAGAAAACTTTACATATCTTAATTTTTAAAAATAGAGGAAATAGAGGGTCTTATTACAGTTGTTTCATAAATAAGGCTAAAAGTTTCCTCTATTTTAGTATAATAATATAATAATTTCAAAGGAAATCATTTTACCTTATTTTATCTATTAAAAATAATTTCAACACTGTGATGTCTTACACAACGATGGTTTTTTTTTCAACAAACACTCTGGTTTCTTCATCCATTGGTTCAATTGCATAAAAAAAAGAACTTCCAGTTCTTTTTAATGGCGGAGCTGACGGGATTCGAACCCGCGATCTCCTGCGTGACAGGCAGGCATGTTAGGCCTCTACACCACAGCTCCATATGTAATTGGTTGCGGGGGCAGGATTTGAACCTACGACCTTCGGGTTATGAGCCCGACGAGCTACCAGACTGCTCCACCCCGCGTCATTATGTATAGTG
>NZ_JAVAMP010000009.1 GCF_030730905.1 Chengkuizengella axinellae
AATATCTCTTCAGTTTTCATAGTTTTCCTCCTCAGCATAATCACTCTTTCATTTGATAACAACAAAACTCTTTTTAGAGACTGTAGTCTCTTTTAATTCAAAAAAATATAATTTTTCAATCCATTACTAAATGTTCCTTCTATTCTTTACCATCCACCAGAAACACTAATGCACTCCCCTGTCACTAGTGCAGCCCCCTCAGATGCAAGATAAACTGCGCAAGCTGCAATGTCTTCTGCTTTTATTGCTTGTTTAATCGCTTGTTTATGAAGCATATGTTTGTTTAATGCTTCTTCTTCCGTTATTCCTTCCTGATGAGCTAACTTCGCAAGCTGATTTCGTATGATCAATGTATCTACTACACCTGGCATTATAGCATTAGAAGTAATTCCATGCTCCGCCCCTTCATGTGCAATCGTTCGAGTTAAACCAACTAAACCATGTTTAGCGGAAATGTAGGCTGACTTATATGGTGACGCTGTTTTACCATGAACGGATGAAATGTTGATGATTCGTCCATATTTTTGTTTTTTCATATATGGCATCGTGTGTTTTATTAAAAGAAAAGGCCCAGTAAGCATAACATCAATTAATAGGTTCCATTTTTCTAAAGGGAATTCTTCTACTTTTGAAATATATTGTAAACCAGCATTATTAATTATAACATCTACTGTCCCTCTTTCAGCTGTAACACGTTCAACGAAATTTACCACAGAAGATTCCTCAGCAACATTTAGTGCATATCCCATTGCATTTTCATCACCAATTTGACTAGCTGCCTCTTCGGTTTCTTGAGAGTCTAAATCACCTATCGCTACAAAGTCTCCATGATCAACAAACGCTTTTGCCATTGCCAATCCTATTCCTCTTGCTGCACCTGTTATTAAAACCGTCCTTTGTTTCTTTCCTGTCATTATCGTACCTCCTTTTGAAATTATAAAATGGATCAGTCATCTTAAATTGATCCCAGCTGTTAAACCGCCATCCACATCCAAAATAACACCTGTAACAAACTTGGAAACATCAGATGATAAAAACAATACACAATTTGCTACATCTTCAGGCTCAGCCACTTTACCCAAAGGGATTTTATTCACCCATTTATTCTTGCTTTTCTCATTCATGGATTGAAATAAGGGGGTATTGATCGGTCCAGGAGTTACACAATTTACATTTACATAAGGTGCAAATTCCATCGCAGCTGTTTTGGTTAAGCTCACGATTCCTGCCTTAGAAGCTGAATAATTTGCCTGACCATAGTTACCTTTATAGGATATGGAAGAGACATTCACGATTTTCCCGTACTTTTGCTTCATCATAAAAGGGCTGACAGCTTGAATGCAATTGAAAGTTCCTTTTAAATTTACATCTAGAACAAGATTCCAATCCTCCTCTGTCATGTGAATAAGCTTTTCATCACGGAATACGCCTGCATTATTGATAAGAATATCTACTTTCCCAAACTTTTGGACAGTGTTCTTAACTACTTCTACTACGTTCTTTTTATCTGTTACGTCGACTGAATATGCATAACTAAAATAATGATTTGATTCTATTAATCCAGTTTCCTGATCTAAATGTTTATCCATCACAATAACAGAACTTCCTTCTTCTAAAAGCTTAACCGCTATTGCTTTACCAATACCACTATTCCCACCCGTAACGATGGCTACTTTATTATTTAAGTCCAAGTCCATTCTTGCTTTAAACTCCTTTTAATTTAATTAGCAATTATTCTAGCTGCTTTTCCGTTTGAGTTTGATACCTGATTTTTCACGATCCCATGAATTCCCGATTCCTTCTTCTTTCAAAACATATTTTTGAGTTCTTTGTGTGGCGGTTTTAGGAAGCGTTTCTTTTATCTCGATATACCGAGGGATCATATAATAAGCCAATTCTTGCTCACAATAACGAATAAATCGTTCATAATCAAAATTTTTGATGCTAGGCTGGAGCTGCAATACAACCTTAACATCTTCTTCCCCTACCTCTGAAGGAACCCCAATTGCAGCTCCTTCAAACACTTCTGGAAAATTATTCACCACCCTTTCAATCTCGAACGATGAAATATTTTCACCTCGATATCTTATACAATCTTTCATTCTATCTTTAAAATAAAAATAACCATCTTCATCCATAAATCCCCTGTCTCCTGTATGAAACCAACCGCCTTCCATTGCTTCTGAGGTTTTTTCAGGCATCCTAAAATAGGATTGAAACATCGTATGATCCATTTTTTGTTGAACTACAATTTCTCCATCCTGATTTGAAGGCAACTCTTGATTGTTTTCATCAAAAATCTTCACATTTACATGTCTTACTGCCTTTCCAATAGACCCTACTTTTATATTTTCAGGTGGATTGCATAAAGCCATTGTTCCTGTTTCAGTTAGACCATAACCTTCTATAATCGTGAATCCAAATCTCTCCTCAATATCACTCCAGGTTTCTTCAGGTGCAGCTGCTCCAAAAGATCTGTTTACGGAATGAATTTTCTCATATGGGGAATACGGTTGTTTATATAAAATCGTGAGCATTGAACCGATATAGTTAAATATGGTCGCTTTACTTTCATAAACCTCCTGCCAAAAACTACTAGCACTAAAACGTTCCGATAAAACAAGCTTTATCCCCGCAACCAAAGCACCCATGACAGAAAGCTGCTGTGCATTCAAGTGAAACAGCGGCAAGCAAGTAAAAAGAGTATCATCTGTCGTTATATTCATCATCTCTTCTACAAATAAACTTCCTGTATGAACATATGAGAAATGTGGTAAGACAACACCTTTCGGAACACCTGTAGTACCTGAGGTATAAATAATGGCCATAGGATCGTTTACTTTAATAGAAGGGGACTTTTTTAAAACAGATTTCTCCTGAAGTGCTGCTGTCATAAAAAACTCCAGTTCAATTGGTTTTAAAGCAGGATTCGATAAAAAAGCAGAGTTTATGATTTCCAAAAACTCTTTATTCGCAATTAGCAATTTTGAATCTGAGTGCTGAAGAATATAACGCAAACTATTTCCTTTAATATTGATATTGATGGGGACCATCACAGCTCCGAGTTTTGCAATCCCAAACCAGATCCATATAAATTCTGGACAATTCTTCATCATAAGAGCTACATGATCCCCTTTTTTAATGCCCAAATTTCTTAAGTGGTTTGCAACTTTTCCTGAGAACTGATTCAGTTCAGAATAAGTATACGTGTTTTCATTGAATTGCAAAAAGGTTTGTTTCGGTATTTTTTTTGCATTTTTTTTAATCAGTTCAACAGCTGTTTTCTCTGAAACTAACAATTCAACATCTCCCCTTTCATAGAAAATAATGTCTAGTCCACTTTTACAATCATGGCCTCGCCTTGAGCTAAACCTCCGCAAATGCTAGCTGCACCATACCCACCACCACGACGCTTTAATTCATGAATTAGAGTTAATAATATTCTTGCTCCACTTGCACCAACTGGGTGACCTATGGCAACAGCCCCACCATTTACATTCATTCTGTTATGAAGCTGTTTTGCTTGATTTCTATCTCCTTCAGTTAAAATAAGCGCGCTTACCAAAGGCACGGCTGCAAAGGCTTCATTAATTTCAATGAAATCTAAATCTTTTATATTCAAATCAGCCTTAGTCAAAGCTTTTTTGATTGCCAATCCTGGAACAGTAGCCATCATCCTAGGATCATCTGCCACACTTGCTGTGCTGATGATTTCTGCTATTGGTTTTTTTCCTAAACGTTGGGCTTTTTGTTCAGACATTAACATTACACTTACTGCCCCATCATTTAAACCTGGTGCGTTCCCCGCTGTAATCGTTTTACTTCCTAACACTGTAGGTAGTTGAGACAGCTTCTCTACGGTTGTAGTTGGTCTAGGGAATTCATCCGTTTGGAATAAAATGTCCGCTTCTCTTTTCTTTGGTATCGTCACTGACATCAATTCATCATCAAATTTGTTTGCTTGATTAGCAGTTCGCCATTTTTGATGGCTTTCATAAGCCCAAATATCCTGTTCTTCTCTAGTTACACCATATTCGAGCGCCACATCAGAGGCATCGATGGAAACTAAATTATAATCGTAGTATTTAATTTCATAGGCAGGGTCACGTATGACTACATCACCAAGCCGACTTCCCCATCTCAAATTTCTAATAACCATAGGCGTTCTACTCATCACTTCTGCACCACCTGCTATACTTGTATGCACCTCTCCAAGCTGAATCGACTTGGCACTTTCTGATATGGAAGCTAACCCTGAGCAGCATGCTTTATCTATAGTCATAGAAACCGTGTTATCGGGCAATCCAGCCTTCAGCAATGCTTGTCGTGCAATAACTGGCGCCAGTACTTCCCTAGCTTCAGATTGAGTGCATACACCCCAATTCACTTCTTCAACTTCTGATGTAGGAATTTGTGATCTCCGAACAACCTCATTCATGACCAGAGCACTTAAGGATATTGTTGAAAAATCTTTAAGTGAACCTCCAAATTTTCCAAATGGAGATCGTACTCCTGAAATAACTTTAACCTTTTCCAATTTATCACCCGCTTTAAAGACTATAGTCTCTTTTTATTTATAACAACCGCCCTCCTATATAGGTGGTATTTAATTTTCATAAATTTAATAGATCATGATGGCAAGAATAATGGCTGGGACAGCCGCTATGACAGGACCCACTACAGTCGTAAAAAAGATATGTTTATAGGCCTTTCGATGTGTTAAACCTGCAATTGCCAACGCTGTGATAACTGCACCATTATGAGGAAGTGCATCAAACCCTCCTGCAGCAATAGAAGCAATCCTATGCAATGCTTCTGGTGCTACTCCTAATGCCAAGTATTGCTCTCCTAAAACCTCCATTGCGATACCAAGTCCCCCAGATGCAGAACCAGTTACTCCAGCTAGTAAAGTGGTTGCACCATAAAGGGATATAAGTGGACTTCCCGGCAGGCTCGCTAATGCACCTGACAATACTGCGAAACCTGCAGTTGCTGCAATTACAGTACCATAACCTACATCAGCACTTGTATTCACTATAGGCAATACCGTGTTTACTGCACCTTGATTAAGGGTTTTAATTTGGCTGTCGATGTACTTCCAAAATACTGGCATACAAAAAACAACGGATAAAATAAGGGTATAAACTACATCTAACTTCATGATATTTAATACAATTAACAAAAATATAGGTGGAAGCAAGCTAAGCCAAATTGGGGGAAGTTGTTTAGAATCTTCTTTCTCTTCTTCCACATCATCGTCTTCAACTCCGTAACCTTCTCCTCTTTCTTCTGCCTTTTTTAATTGTCGTTTCAAGTAATATATGTTGAAAAGGATGACGGTTATTGCAGCCACTATACCAACTAAAGGAGCCGCCATAGTTGTTGTACCAAAGTATTGTGTTGGAATAATATTTTGAATCGCAGGTGTCCCTGGGAGCATGGTCATTGTAAAAGTCGCTGTACCGAAGAAAAATACACCTACAAATAATGTCCATGGAATGTCTAGCTCTTTAAAAAGTGGTCTTGCTATCGGCATGATTGCAAATATAGCCACAAAAACACTGACACCTCCATAAGTTAAAACTGCACTAATTAAAACAATGGCTAAGATGACATTCAATTTTTTCGCCTTTCCAGTTACTTTCATAATGGATAATGCTATTTTTTTGGCTGCACCACTATCCTCCATGAATTTTCCAAACATAGATGCAAATAAAAAGATGAGATAAAACCTACCGGCAAAACTCACAAATCCAGCCATGTATGAATCTTGCAATGTTCCTAGAATAGGCATACCTGTAAACAGAATTACAACTAAACTAGCTAAAGGAGCAATGATGATAATACTAAATCCACGTAAAGCCAACACAATTAGAAGTGCTAAAGATATAAAAATAACAATAACTTCCCAAATGTCCATTCAACGTATCCTCCTTTTATCATAAAAACTTTTATAATTTTTTCTCCTTTCCTAAAATAATTTATTAAACGATTGAATAACATTATTTTAAAGACTTTAGTCACCGACTGTAGTCTTTAATGAAATATATGATATACTATAAAATATTAGTCTAAATATTTTGATTATTAGTAGTAGTTTATCAAGTCTACTTTGATCATTTATTTTTAGTAGAAAGGTGTTTCAAAATGGAAAAGTTAACTATGAGACAGCAAAAAGCTTTAAAAACAAAACAGAAAATATTAGATACTTCTCTATATTTATTTGGAAGAAAAGGGTTCAACAATGTTACAGTTGATGAAATTGTTCAAGTTTCTGGGACTTCAAAAGGTGCATTTTATACCCATTTCAAATCAAAACATGAAGTATTCTTGGAGAAGTTTAAAGAAATAGACAACTTTTACTTAGACTTTATGAAAAAAATGCCTGAGCATATAGATGCAAGTGAGCAAATCCTTAAGTTAACGGAAACACAGATGAAATATTTAAGAGATTATTTAGGAAAAGATCTTATACGTACCATCTACACAAATGCAATAGATCCGAATACTAGCCAATTTCTTATTAATGAAAGCCGTCCATATTTCAATATCGTACATAAAATTGTTGAAAAGGGACAAGAAAATGGTGAATTTAAAAACACAATATCCCCTGATCGAATCACGAATCTTGTAACACGTAATATACGAGGATCATTATACGACTGGTGTTTATACGAGGATGAAAAATATGACCTAGTACAAGAAAGTCTAGACGTAATCAAACTGCTCCTTGAAGGGTTGAAAGCAACGAACAGTTAAAAATAAAGTGCAGACCGCAAAGCACATCGGAATGCACTTTATTAATGTTTCATTATTTCAATTCAATAAATAACTGTGGTATATAGTCATCTACTTCAGATCCATAAAACTCAATGATATTTGGATCAAAAGTTGCATTTGTACTTGCTTTTATTCGTAATTGTGTTCTACCAATTTTGTTTATATTATGGAATTGACTCGATGGAATGGTAATATCCACAAATTCAGTATCTTCAGATGGAGCACTGAAGCTAGCTATATTATAACTGTCAGGTAATGAACTGTAATCTACCAATTCTAATGAAGCAAAATAACCTAAAGTCCCTTCTCTAATATCTAAACTTAATGAAGATATATCCCCAGTTAAAGATTTTCGATATAAACGCAAGGTGACGGATTCAATATCATCACCAGAGCTTAAGCTGGATGTATCAAAAGAAAGTATGCCTCTATATGAATCTAAGCTTAGACCTCCCCTTGTCCCTACCTTTATGTTTGAACCTGTTCCATCTGTCAGCACTTTTCCTGCATAACCAATCTCATTTGTTTTAGCATCAAATACTAATGAAGAACTAGGAACCTCATCAATAACATAAACCTCTTCATTAACACTCTCTACATTTCCAGCTACATCCTCACTGAAAAATTTCAAAGTGGTGTTTACCGAAATTGGAATAGGTTCTGTGTATACCGTAGATCCTGAGGTTGGTTCTGAACCATCCAACGTATAATAAGTTGTCGCTTCTTCATTTATCGTTAACTCTACTTGAATCGAGGAAGTGTACGTTCCACCACTTGGATTTGCTGTGGTTATTGGCGGTTCCGTATCCGTATTATTTGGATCTATCGTGTAGCTTTTCTCTTGAGTGTTTTCTGTATTCCCTGCCAAATCTACACTGAAATACTTTAATGTTGTTGTCTCAGAGATTGTAATAGGATCAGTATAAACTAATGAACCTGTTGATGGCTCTGAACCGTCTATCGTATAATAAGTTGTTGCTTCTTCATTTGTTGTCAGTTCTACTTGAATGGAAGAGTTATAAGTGCCACTATCAGAGCTTGCCACTGTAATTGGAGGTTCAGTATCTGGCGCAGGATCATCCATTCCATTAAAAAACTCCCACATGATTCTACTTGAATCAGGTCCATCAGGATCTACATTCGCACTTCCATTTGGACTCCCACCAGACCATGCATGAGCCATTCCGTCAACAATATATTTTTCCATCAAACTTACACCATCTAAGTTATGATATTTAGTCACCGTATAACTTCTTCCCCCTGGAACCTGCCCATTTATGGTTTCATCTGCTGTATCATCAATCCATCCATCCTTCTGACCATTATGAGCTAAATCATTCGTTGTTGCCCATTGAGAAATAATTTGATCTGCATTAATTGGATATACGGATGTATCAGAGGTTCCATGGAATACCATTACTTTCACTGTTTGTGCAGCTGAACCCATTTCATTATAAGCTACCTCACCCTGCTGTTCTGGATCTGGTCCACCATTAGTCATCGCTGATAATCCAGAAAATACATTTGTTGCAGCTTTATATTCCAACCCAGCACTAACCCCAATTCCAGCAAACAAATCCGGATAGGTTGCGCCCATTATCACAGTCATAGCTGCACCAGCAGAGATTCCAGCTGCGTAAATCTTTTCACTATTTATTGAATAATTATCCTGCACCATATTCACCATACCAGCAATCACAGCAGGTTCTCCACTGCCTCTAGACTGATGAGAAGGTTCAAACCAATTCCAGCATTTATTTGAGTTGGATCCGGCATCTTGCTCAGGATATAACACTAAAAAACCCTGTTCATCTGCTAATGCATTCATTTGTGTATCTTCAGCCAATATGTCTGCATCTTGTGTACACCCATGGATCATAACCATTAATGGATAAGTATTGCTAGCATCATAACCGTCAGGAATATATAACTTGTAACTCTTACCTCCATGTGAACCTGAGATAAAAGATCCTTCTGCATAAGAAGTTTGAGGCAATAAACCAAATGTCATAAAACATAAACTAAGAGTAAGAATAATGGATAAAACTTTTTTCATACTCACACCTCTTTTAATATATTTCATATCACCATGTTAGTAGTCTCCAATCCCTAAACCCACTTCTTATTTATTTTGGGTGGAACTTCAACCTATCGTTTGATATTTTAATATATTGAGTAGTGAAATAGATTCATTGATAGAATAAAGGTAATCTTCTAGGATATCATTCTATTCATCTAACACATTTTCGATTTATAGGGATGAGTGAACCCTCTTAAGTGCAACGTTTTATATACTTAGGTTGACGTACTTCTTTTATTATTTTATGAATACCTACCTTCCTATATAAAATTTTCAAACTTCACCCTTTTCCCACCTCCTCTAAACTAAAGGAATCAGTAATCATTTAAAAAACGATTTACTTCAAAAACCAACTCCTCGTATTTTGTTAAAATAATCGTGTAATGATTCGCTTCCTCTATTTCAACAAATCGACTATTTGGAATCGTATTTTCTAACTCTTGACCCTTTTCCCGTGATACGACGAAGGTTTGCCCATCCATAAAACAGTCTTGCGCCATTAATAAAAGTGTTGGACACTCTATACCTGCATGCAGTTCATTTAAATTCATATTTCCAACACCCTCAATTTCTTGTCTGACCGCTTCCTTGCTTACTTTTGATACAACATGACCGTTATCAAGATGTTTAACATCCGAATAATAGTATTGATCCATATATTCATTCCACTCAGATAACAGTGGATTTTGCTTCATTTCTTCTAAATAACTTTGAAAATCATTGTATTCTTTCCCTAATCGATCAAGTGCAGGTTTAATCGTACCAATGACCTTTGGATCTACCTCAACCCCACCATCTACTAGAATTAAATGTGAAAGAAGGTCTTTGTAATGTACAGCAAAATTAACACCGATGAGTGAGCCTAGAGAATGACCCACAAGAATTACATTATTCAGTTCTAGCTTTTGAATTAGACCTGCAATATCAGAGGCATGCTGTGTAATATGATTTCCTTCCAGCGGTTTTTCACTATTTCCCCTACCTCGGATGTCATATGCAAACACATGATAGTGATCCACCATCCGTTCAGCAAAAGCATCCCAGTATCTACTGTTAGCAGTCAGTCCATGTACACAAAATACGTTTTTTCCAGATCCTCCATAATCTACAACATGCAGATCTATATCATTGACCTTTACTTTTAAATCTCTCAAATTTTTTCAACTCCTCTTTGTAGATCGTGAGACCATTTTTTTCTTAAAATAGCTCGGCAGCTTAGGGATGAAATTTCTGAGTTACCCATCTACTTCCCCCTTTAGTATGTTTTTCATTGCATCAGCTTTTGAGCTTTCCATCGATTTTTTGCCTTCTGGTTTTTTCTTTCCCAAAATCTGTTTGTTTCTTCTTGTAAACCAAGTTTTAACTGTTCCTACAATCCCTGAAGGGAAAAACATTACAACAACAATATAGATAATGCCAAACAGGATGACCCATCTTTCAAAAATCCAATGCACTTTTGCAAGATCCATCAAACTATACTGTGCGAACTGAACGATAGCAGAGCCTAGAATAGGTCCAAACAAGGTACCTACGCCACCAATAATCGTCATCATTAGTGCATCTAAAGTAATCTCTGTTGAAAAAACCGACGTATTTACAAATCGCAAGCTAACAGCATAAAATATACCTGCTAAACCCGCGATCATTCCTGAGATCACATTCGCGATAATTTTGTAATGAAATACACGATAACCTAATGACTCCACTCGTTTTTCATTTTCACGAATAGCTTGCAAGACTTTCCCAAAAGGAGATTGTGTAAACCTTCTAAAAAAAAGATAGGCTAATACAAGCAACCCGAGTGACAATAAATAAAAGATGACGCGGTCCTTAAAAAAATCCGGTATTTTAAAAGTGATTCCATCATTTCCAAGAGTAAGCGAGCGCCATTTTTCTGCAGCTACTAAAAATAGTCCAGCAATAGCGAATGTGAACATAGCAAAGAAGTGACTGTGTAAACGAAGGGTTAATAATCCGACGAGATAACTGACAATAGCAGTTAATATAAGGGTAGTGACAACGGCAAACAAAAAATATAAATAAGTAGGTTCATAATATCTCATGATAAGACCGATAGAATAAGCTCCAATTCCAAAAAACATCGCATGGCCAAATGAAATAATGCCAGTATAACCAAGTAATAGATTATAACTCATTGCAAAAACACCTAATATAAAAATTTGTGTCATTAATATTAATATGGAACGAGAATCCTGAATAAATGGCAATAAAATCAAACCTATCACTAATACGATCAACGCGATGGTAGATTTATTCATTTTACTGCCTCCTTTGTTCCCATAAGACCAGAGGGTTTAAAGATTAGAACAATCAACATCAAAAGCATATTTACTGCTAGCGAGATATCTGGCAAATAATAAGAGGCAAAAGAACCTAATATACCTACAAGCAATGCAGCAACAGCTGATCCTACAACACTTCCCATTCCACCGATGATGACAACAATAAAAGCTAAGAGTCCGAATTCAAGACCCATTTCTGCATAAACCACCCCAGTATATGGACCTAATAAAATTCCTGCAAGACCTGCCATGGCAGCTCCTAATATAAATACTCCTAAAAAAACTTTACGTATATTAATGCCCAAAGCTTGCACCATTTCTTTGTCCATCACACCTGCTCTTACTACAAGGCCAAGTTTCGTACGATTTAGAAGGAATAACAGCCCAAGAAACACAAGGAGTCCAACAAAAATTACAAATAATCGGTATTTAATAATGAGGATTCCCGAAAATTCCCAGCTTCCGCTTAAAATGGCAGGGGTATTTGCAATCATTACGTTAGGTCCCCACACCACTTTGACTAACTCTCCTAAAACAAGCATTGCTCCTAGGGTGATCATTATCTGTCTAATATGGTTTCCGTATACAGGAAGTATGATATATCGTTCTAGCAGATATCCTAGCAAAATGCCTATAATCACAGCAGCAAAAACCCCTAAAAGATAACTGTCTGTCTGAGTAAAAACCCAAATTCCAGCGTAAGCTCCCCATAAAAACAAGGCTCCATGTGCGAAATTCAATACATCCATTAATCCAAATATAAGGGTTAATCCAGCAGCAAGTAAAAAGATCAGCATTCCCGTTGCAAGACCGTTAATGGTTATATTTATAATGGCATCCATTGATTCACTTCCTTTCGAATAGAATCCGTGCTCATCTTTCTCTATGCAATACCTAGATATTGGCGTCTTAAAGCTTCATCCTCTTTCAACTCTCTCATCTTTCCATTACGGACTGTTTTTCCATCATCGAGAATATAAAATTTATCCCCAATAGAACTAGCCATTATAAAGTTCTGTTCAACGAGAACCACTGTCGTTTTGTCTTTCATATCTAGAATCGATTCCATTACTTTTTCTACAATGATTGGTGCAAGTCCCTTGCTAGGTTCATCAATAAGCAAAAGTTCACAGTTGTTTACATAGGCTCTTGCAATGGAAAGCATTTGTTTTTGTCCTCCGCTTAAATAGCCGCCTTTTTTATATAGTAATTTTTTTAAATCTGGGAAAAGCACTAAGACATACTCAAAACGTTTCTGTGTTTGTTCATCTTTCTTTTTCATTGCCACCTTTAAATTCTCTTCTACGGTTAAACCGCTAAAAATTCGCTGGTCCTCCGGTACATAACCAATCCCTTCATTTGCAATATTATGGGTTGCCATGGTTTGAATTTCTTTATTTTTAAATGAGATCGTCCCACTACGGACTGGATTTAATCCCATAATGGACCTGAGGGTTGTTGTTTTTCCAGCTCCATTTCGACCGAGTAATACAGTGACCTCACCTTGATTCGCCTCAAATGATACCCCTTGTAAAATGTGATACTGGTCAATATTTGTATCAATATTGTGTACTTTAAGAAGACTCATTATATAACCCTCCCAAGTAAGCTGTTTGAACTTGTTCGTTTGCCATGATTTCCTCTGGCTTTCCATCTGCCAAAAGAGCACCATTAAACATCACCGTAATACTGTCAGATAAATCTAAAACCATATCCATTTTATGTTCAATGAGCAGGATCGTCCGATTCTGTGTTTCCTTGATTTGTTTGATCACTTCTAAAATTTTTGGAACCTCTTCAATGGACATTCCCGCCGTCGGTTCATCAAGTAATAATACTTCAGTATCGAGTGCCAGCAGCATGGCAATCTCAAGCTTTCTTTGCTCCCCATGTGCTAAGTTTTTAGCAAGTTCTTCTGCTTTACTGTCCAGTAAAACCGTGCTTAAAACCTCGTGTGCGAGATCATTTATTTTTTTATGACTTGTAAAATGAGAGAGCATGTTATAGTAAACCCCTTCTTTGGATTGAACTGCTAAACGTACATTCTCAAAGCACGTCAAGTTTGGAAACACATTCGTAATTTGAAAGGATCGCCCGATTCCTTTTCGAGTTCGATAAGTAGGAGAAAGTGAGGTCACATGCTCACCTGAAAGCAAAACCTCCCCTGCTGTTGGTTTAAGCTGTCCGCTTAGTAAATTAAACAAGGTTGTTTTTCCAGCACCATTAGGTCCAATAATAGATTTCAACTCATTTTTACTCACCTTTAAACTGACATCGCTGACGGCCTCATGACCGTCAAACGATTTTGTTACATTTATTGTTTCAATGATAGTATCCATAGATCTCCCTCTTTTTATATTAATTTTTAATCGGAGGTGCAGTATCTTCTGGACTTAATTCCTTAATCAGAACAGGAACTGGATAATCATAGCCATCCACTTTTTCCAAACTGACAGAATACATCGTTTGCATTGCTTGATGATCTTCTGCTCTAAACGTCATCGTCCCCTTCGGAGTTTCAAAAGACATCCCTTCTAATGTTTCTACTAAAACATCACCGTTCGTATCCCCATTTGTTTTCTCCAAAGCCTCTACAATGGCAATCGCTGCTGACATTCCTCCTGGTGTAAATAAATCAGGATACTCTCCATCAAATCTTTTTTGATGCTCCTCCACTAACCAATCGTTTACTTCGTTGCTCGGTAAGCTGTGATGATAAACAGCAAATCCTTTCATTCCGATTATAGACTCTAATCCGTATAAAGCTCCTATATCTGGTACCCCTGTTGAAATTTGAATTCCGCTTTCCTGCACCTTCATATCTGCGATTTGATTAAATGGTGTATTTGCACCTGCCCATACGATAAATAAATAATCTGGATCTGCATCAAGAATTCGCTGGATATTTGAAGTGAAATCAACAGCTGTTGGATCCGCATATTCTTCTAATATTACTTCTGCTCCAAGTGATTCTGCGGCAGTTTTAAAAGCAGAAACTCCATCATGCCCAAAGGCATAATCAGGAGCAAGTGTAGCCACTTTCACTCCTTCGCTTACATCACCAGCAATAGCTTGAGCTGCAGTTACTGCATCCTGTGATGAATTTCGAGCTGTCCTAAAAATATATTTATTCCAATTCGCCCCTGTTATACTATCTGCAACAGCTGGCTCAACGATCATCACCTTTTCATACTCCTCCATAATTGGAAGCACTGCTAACGTATCCCCTGAAGAAGTGGAGCCTACAATGATATCAACCCCTTCATCTTCTAATAATCGAGTAGCCTTTTGAACAGCGATATCCGGTTTCGTTTCTGTATCCTCATACACAATTTCTATTTTTTTACCTGCAACTTCCCCCGTTCCATTTGTCGCATAATCAAACCCCATTTCCAATCCTCTCAATGTCTGATTACCGTATACTTCTAAAGGTCCAGTTAATGAAGCTAATACACCTATTTTGATAACTCCCTTTTCCTCAGACTCTTCTGCAGCAGATTCACTTTGTTCACTAGTTTCACTTGGAGTTTCTTCTGCATTCGTAGATTCATCAGATTCAGTATCACTCTGCCCTTGCTCGGTACTGGTAGTTGTAGAACCGCAAGCCATAGAAAAAACAAGTAAAAAAACGGTTAAAATACTAAACATCATTTTCAACTTAACATTCATGAGAATCCCCCTATCAAATTTTTAAAATACGGTTTCCATCTCCTTGAGCATGTGTACATTTTTTTATGTATGATACATGTTTATTTCTTGAATTTAAAACGCTTACAAAATGTATGGGATGAATAAACTAGATATCCATTAATATCCATATATGCAAATCTGATTCCAGAGACTTCAGTCGCAGACTATAGTCTTTATAGATATATGATATACCCTGTTCATTCATTCGTCAATATATTCTAAAAATTTAAACAAATACATTTTAAGCTTATAAAATAAAATGAGACTTCCAATGGAATGGAAAGTCTCATAATTGAACAAAACGCCTATCGGAGTCTCTCAGAAATATCGTAGAATCCTTCATTACCACTCACAAATTAATTTTCCGTTTATCCTCATTCACCATCAACACATTCCCATCAGGATCTTTAAGCGTAAAAAAAGAAATGTTCTCATGTACTTCAATTTCACTTACAATTTCAACATTTAAACTTTTTATATGATCATAGGAGTTATGGATATGATCGGTATCAAAAAATAGAATGGGTTTATTATTTTGATTTGGTTCATCTTTTCTATGACTATCTAATAAAACGCCAGTAGAACCTGTTGTGATTATTTGATATATATTCCCTTCATGTGCTGTTTTTTGTAGAGGTAGACCTAACAAATCACTATAAAATTTAATGGCACGCTGCATATCTGAAACATGGATAAAAATTTCACCAACATGATTCTTTATTGGACTCTGGTTTTGCATCTTATTTCACATCTCCTATTCTAATTTTTACTAATTTTAATATATACATATTAAAGAAAGGTTCTAGAGGTTTCAATATTAACAATAACAATTCCATTATAAGGGAATTGTTATTGCTTTAAAAGAGTTTGATAGAAAAATAAGAGTGTATTGTTATGCCTATATTCAATTGCAAGTTTTTGGTTCTCTATAAAGTTGTAAACTTTCATAATTTCCTGTTGGTAATCTTTATCAATTTCAAAGTAATTAACACCGTTATCTAAACATTTTCTTCTAAAATCACTATGTTCATTAATCAAATCCGCAATTGTTCTTTCTTCTGGATATCTACGATTTTCTACAGCATTCCTATACTCAACTATATTGGAAGTAAACTTCTCATTAATATAATAGTTTGAAAAACCTAGAAAAACTGAAATTATTTTATTCGAATAGCTTTGATCAAACTCCTTAATATGATGAGGTAATATATAACAGCCTTCAATAATTAGATTTTGATTATTCTCAATACTTGTCATAATAATACCTTTGATTATAGGCCACAATTTTTCAGCAGTGTCCTCAGTATTATCTAACGGCGTAAAACCACAATTTCTTTCTCCTCGATAAAATAGTTTTAAAAACTATCCTCTTCAATCAAGAAAAATGGATTTTTCCTAAATATTTGTGAGTGGTTCAAAAAGAAGTAATTCTTGTCGCACCCCTATATGAGTATATAAAAATATAAAATAGCCATTGAAGGTGGCGATATCCAATGACCAGAAGAAGGTTGATAATTTAATTATTCTTTGTATATAGCACACTTTGGATAAGTAAGAGAAAATCCATACCACTTCGAATATATCTGCATTAGTGGGCGATTATGTTCCATGCCATCGAAAGTAGCCATTGGAAAACGCTCACTATTAAACTTGATAACAATAGAATGTCCTGAAATGCTATCTTGTATGATTTTATGTTTTTTTACAGATGATACTGAATAAAACTTTGCTTCCCCATCAATTATGACACCCAGTCCACTTGTCATTTTGGGTAATCGTTCATCAGGAGCTTCCATAGTTCTCCGAAAATGTCGAGGGAAAAATCCCATTTTAAGGATCAACCATATGAATGTCCGTTTGAATATTGTTCTCTTTAATGGCTTTGATAACGCAATCTGAATATCAGGCCATTTTTTAAGTGCATCTTCCACTATGAAATGATGAATTGGAAAGACATCCATTTGCTTATCTAATAGAGACCCATGGACACATTTGCCTGTCATATGATCCCAAAAGGAGTGAGTTTCATCATCTCCTAAAAGGACAGTTCCGTTGTACATCCCACGGGCTGCAAAATGATAGGTTTTTCCATCAATGACGGGAACCATCCCGGCTCCACTATGACAAATACCACAGAAAGTCACTAAATAGGGTTCTCCTGATAGTTCCCCCTGTGCGACATGGTGATAGGCGATTTGTGCAATTGGAAACGCAAGCTTTTGTCCATTTCTTTCGATGACTAAAAGTTCATCGTTTGGTTTTATATTCTTATTTTTTAGTAGCTCCTCAAGTTTATCGTTATGATTCTTGACTTTAAAACGAGGGAACAGGTCTTTTTCATGTAGAATTGCTCGTTTAGTATCAAAAGTATTCAAGTTAATTTCTCCTTCATTATCCATTATTAGCTATAAAATTAATAAATATCTTTGATTGTAAACTCGTTCCTCTATCTTGAATATATCGCCTTTTCCTTCACTAAACTGATTTGTTATATAGTGCCCCAAATATAACATTAGTTCGATTAGGAAGTTCTTTTATGGTTCTTATTCATGGCTCTCTTTTCTAATAAATGGGTATAAAAAGCAACTGAACCTAAAAGACATGCATAGATGGCGAAAATAGGTAAAATTCCTATTAGATTAACTGAAAAAAGGTTTTTATCCCCTTCAGCTCCCCCACTCTCTTCTAAACTCGGACCACTAAAAAAATCAATCGTTGAGGAAGTCAGTTTAAATACTTGTGCAAACAAAAAAACCGTCCCAATAATTAATAATATACGTAGCAATACTTTCCTATAAGGTTTACGAAAAGAAACTATTTTCTTCAATTTAGAGAACTGGCTTCCAATTTGTTTGATCCAGTTCCAGTGTAATCCTAAATGGATTCCGACTATTAACAGTCCTAGGACAGACGAAATAATATGAAGGGCGAGCCAATTTATATCTGTAAAATATCTAAAATTAGGTAAAACCACCTCTGAAACTAATAATCCGCTTACCATTATAATTAACATATCCACTAAAAGAGTCATATTTAATAGATAAGAGAGTAGGGATTTTCCTTTGATGCTTTTGGAGAATATTTTTTTGCTCATTCCAATGATCCAATCTTTGTTTAAAACTAAATGAACAATGAATGCAACTCCCAAAAAAATACTAGCTATTTCATGAAAAGCTACACTAGTAACGGCTGGAGCAAATATTAAGATAAATGTAATTGCCATCGATAAATCAAAACAAAACTTAAAACGATTTTTTCTCATTTTCAATCCTCCTGAAAATATTTACATTTATTATGCTATAAATTTTTCAAAATCATTCTAATTGCCGTGGAAAAATTTACATCAAGTTCCTTTGCAAAATCATTTAGTTTACTAAATGATTCTTCATCCAAACGAACATGTAATGGATAATTTAGTTTTTCTGACTCTTCTTTTCTGGGTCTTCCTCTTTTTGTTCTCCTATTTCCTTCTTCATCCATCCAAACCTCTATTGTAACAGTGCCATGCTTTTCAATAATTTGTTGACAATTATGCTTGTCCCAAAGCTCTTTCGATTTCCTTTTATAGGTTATAGACTGTTCAATATCTTCCTCACTTAAGCCAATAAATTTTGCTTTCTTAATAAATTTTTCTTTCAACATTTGCTCTAATTCTTCATATGAAGAAAAGGTTATTTGATTCATCTAAACACTCCTTTTTTTGTAGCACAAAAAATATAAATACATTGTAACATTTTTCGTACTACAAAAAAAGGAGGGATTTGAATTCTTTGTTCATTTAGTCTAAGCACAAGAATTCAAACGTATACACGATAAGAAAACAGATAACTAACAAAAAGAATCCATTTTGAAAAAAAATTGATCAAAATGGATTCTAAATTTGAGATAACTAATTTATTTTTATAAAAAAGTTTGATCATTTTATAAATGGTGAGGACAAATAAGTTAGGATAATCCATGTCAAGGCAAGGCAACTGTTGGAATAATGCATCCTAAGAGTCATTCTTTGGTCACTTTAAAGATGAAGCTTATATAAAGCAATGTAAAACAATAGAATCTAAAGAATTATATGAACTATTATACAGAGATCATCTTAGTAAAGCTGCTTAGTCTTTTTTTAAAATGTCCTTTACAAAGAGGTACACTTTAAACATAATGAATTTAATAAAATTAATTTTCCTCAAGTGTTTACAAATAGTGGAAATGGTTGTTCGTCGACAGACAGTACGTTTGTCACCTTTAAATGGATTTTACCCTTGGAACTAAATACTTAGATGCGATTCAAGAAGTTACTGATGAACCTGTAAAATATGTCATTTAAACTCATGCACATATCGATCATATTGGCTCAGCTTCCATGTTTCCTTAAGATGTAAAAATTATTGCACATGAAGAAACCGCAAAAATTTTAGAGAAACGTCAGGACCCTAACCGGCCTATTCCTACAAAGATTTTTAAAGGTCATCAAAAAAAATTGAATGTGGAAATAAAAAAGTTGCTTTAGATTATTTGGGTACAAATCATTTAGAGGGCGATTACTTGTTGGAAGTTCAGCTCTTAGATACATATCAATATTTTATATCAAAATTACAATATTTAACAATAATTATTTTCCATAATTACGATTTCATAAAAATAGAAACTCATTTCAAAATCTTTCATTTATAAGATCCATATTTACAGCTACTGCTGTTTTATTACCTTCACCTGCAGCTATCATTAAAGAAGACGGACCTAATGCAGATGTCTCTCCTGCTGAATAAACATTTTTTTGGGATGTTCGCCCTGATTCATCTGTTTCAATTACACCATTGTTTTGAACTTCACAATGAAGATGCTCTGCAAACTGATTAGGCCTAAAGAAGGA
The DNA here is from genome assembly GCF_030730905.1 of Chengkuizengella axinellae. Taxonomy (GTDB): domain Bacteria; phylum Bacillota; class Bacilli; order Paenibacillales; family KCTC-33759; genus Chengkuizengella; species Chengkuizengella axinellae. Next base: position 19,721 of record NZ_JAVAMP010000009.1, read on the forward strand.
AGGAACGATAAAACCTCGAGTTCTTTGAATTTCATAACCTGAAGCAAATTCAACTTTGTTTAAATAACCATCCTCACCACAGAGTTTCTTGATAGGTTCTGTCATCACACTAATATTTTTCCGGCGTAAATCATTCATAATTGAACTAGACAACTCTAAACCATTAGTCGCTATTACTAAATCCTTAGTCCAGTTATAAATCAGTTTCCCCATATGCATAACATAGTCTTCATTATCACAAATAATAATTAAAGGTTGATCTCTTAACTCCCACCCATCACAATAAGGACAGCTAAAAAGACTTTTTCCATAATATTGTTTTATATTTGGAACTTTAGGGAATATCTCTTGAATACCCGCTGCTAATACAACTTTTTCTGCTGAATATTTTTGATTATCCAATGTTGAAATCGTAAATACACCACTCGATTGTTTGGTTATATTTGTAACCGTCTTTGCATGGTACTGAACAGATGGGTAGTTTTTTAGCTCTTTTAATCCAATCTCCCTAAATTCTTCAGGTTTAATTCCATCACGAGTAAGAAAACCATGTGATTCCTGAGTCACTTGATTTCGATTAGTCCCATTGTCAAATAAAGCAATCTTTCTGCGTGATCTTCCTAATACCAAGCTTGCACTTAACCCTGCTGGTCCAGCACCTATAATTGCACAATCAAATAAATCCATAAATAAACATTCCTCCATAACTATTATATTTATATTGTTGTCCTAAAAACAAAAACTCCTAACGGAGTCTGTCGAAAAAACAGTCGAATACTTCATTAGATGAAGCTCCATCACTTCGTTAGATGACCTTATCAGGGAAAATCAGGTGGTTATTATTTTGCTCATAAATAGAGATCATGCAACAAGCAGAGCATCATTAAAGATATTAAAGACTCTTTATATCTTTAATATAATTAAAAAAATAGTGGATCATATATCCACTTTAATTTTCTTAGCAAGTTCCACTAACTTTTGACTTTTTAACTCATCTTCCATTTTTTCCTCTGCCGAAAGCATCGTTTGTTTTATCAAACATTCTGGTTCTTCGTTTAAACAGCAGTCAAACAATGATGATTTACCTTCTATCGCATGAATGATGTCTAAAAAAGAGATATCCTCCCAATTTGATTTAAGTGAATATCCTCCATTAGCCCCTGAGGAAGAATCAATCATGCCTTCTTTAACTAACTTGGTCAAAATTTTAGACAAATAAGTAGGTGAAACCTTTTGCCATTCTGCTAATTGATGTACACTGACAAGTTTATTTGGTGTGGCTACTGCAAGAAAAAGCATGGTATGAAGAGCATAGTTTGTAGCTTTTGAATACTTCATGTTGATGGATCCACTCCCAATTACAGACTTTATATATCTATAATAACCTTTATTTGAATTCAGTGTCAACTTGCTATTAAATTAGATAAATTTGGGATAAGTCCATTAAATCCCTCTTCGTCATCAATTTATCCTTCTTCTCATAAAATAGTTTGAATATTTAATTTATAGAGAAACCAAATAACATTGAAAAAGTAAATAAGATAGATAGCCAAATCAAGAAAATAAAGGAGGATAACTTATGAAAGCCATCGTTTATACTAAGTATGGATCTCCGGATGTTCTTCAGATGCAGGAATTAGAAAAACCTACTCTAGAAGATAATGAAGTACTAATCAAAGTACATGCAAGAACAGTCTCTTCCGGGGACTCGAGGATGCGAAATGGCAGTAGAAAAAGATTGCCTTTATGGCCCATTTCAAAAATGGCTATTGGTTTAATAAAACCAAAAAGAACTATTCTTGGGATGGATTTTTCAGGAGAAATTGAATCGGTAGGTAAAAACGTAAAACAATTTAAGAAAGGAGATCAAGTTTTTGGATTTTGTGGAAAAGGAACTTACGCTGAATACATAAGTCTACAAGAAAACGGACCATTAGCAATAAAACCAACTAATATTACCTATGAGGAAGCAGCTGCGATTCCTTTTGGGGCAGCTTCCTCCTTATATTTCCTTAGAAAAGGAAATATTCAAAGCGGGAAAAAAGTGCTTATATATGGAGCTTCCGGAAGTTTAGGCACGTATGCAATCCAGCTTGCCAAACACTTCGGGGCAGAAGTAACTGCGGTTTGCAGTACTTCGAATTTAGAATTGGTAAGATCTTTAGGAGCTGATAAAGTCATTGATTACACAAAAGAGGACTACACCAAAAACGGTGAAACTTATGACATTATTTATGATACGGTTGGTAAAACTTCGTTTTCACGTAGTAAAAATTCTCTAAAACAAACTGGATATTTTGTTACAGCTGTCATCCATCTCCCTGAACTTGTTCAAATCATATGGACTTCTAAAATAGGCAGAAAAAAAATAGTAAGCGGAATCACACCTGACAATGCGGAAAATTTAACTTTCCTAGGAGAGCTTGCAGAAACAGGTATAATAACACCAGTCATAGATAGGAGGTACCCTTTAGAACAAATTGCTGCAGCTCATGAATATGTGGACAAAGGACACAAAAAAGGAAATGTAGTTATCACATCATAAAGTCTATTTCAGTTAATTATTTGAACTTGGAATTAGTAATAGAGCACCCCAGAGGTGCTTTTTCTATATTTCATTTCAAGTTTTTTCAGGCATACGACCCCACATTTCTAGGATTGTTACAAATTCACACCCTTCCATGTGAAATGTGGTTGGCTAGACATATTAGATTAAATAGATCCTAGCAAACTGATTATAAATTCCATAAAGCCCCTCCTTTGTTAGCATTTTATGCTTCTTTTTAAAAAAGTTTGAATATTCAATTTATAAAGAAACCAAATGAAACTGAGTACGTATTAAAAACAAATAACCAAATCAAGGAAATGAGGGAAGATAACTTATGAAAGCCATTGTTTATACTAAGTATGGATCTCCGGATGTTCTTCAAATGCAGGAATTAGAAAAACCTACTCTGGAAGATAATGAAGTACTAATTAAAATACATGCAAGAACAGTCTCTTCCGGGGATTCGAAAATGCGAGCTGGCAGTAGAAAGAGATTGCCTCTTTGGCCTATATCAAGAATGGCCATTGGTTTAGCAAAACCTAAAAAAACGATACTTGGAATGGATTTTTCAGGGGAGATTGAATCAGTAGGGAAAGATGTAAAACAATTTAAAAAAGGAGATCAAGTTTTTGGATTTTGTGGAAAAGGTACTTATACTGAATACATAAGTTTACGTGAAAATGGACCAATAGCAATAAAACCGACCAATATTACCTATGAGGAAGCAGCTGCGATTCCTTTTGGGGCAGCATCCTCATTATATTTCCTTAGAAAAGGAAATATCCAAAGCGGGAAAAAAGTGCTTATATATGGAGCTTCCGGAAGTTTAGGCACGTATGCAATCCAGCTTGCCAAACACTTTGGGGCAGAAGTTACTGCGGTATGCAGTACTTCGAATTTAGAATTGGTAAGATCTCTCGGAGCTAATAAAGTCATTGATTACACAAAAGAGGACTACACCAAAAACAGTGAAACTTATGACATTATTTATGATACGGTTGGTAAAACTTCGTTTTCACGCAGTAAAAATTCTCTAAATCAAACTGGATATTTTGTTACCGCGTCCCTCCGTTTTCCAACGCTTGTTCATATTCTATGGACTTCTAAAATAGGCAGTAAAAAAGTAGCTTACGGCATAACACCTGACAGCGCTGAAGATTTAGCTTTCTTAGGGGAACTTGCTGAGACGGGTAAAATAAAACCAGTTATAGATAGAAGCTATCCTTTAGAACAAATTGCCTCAGCTCATGAATATGTGGATAAAGGACACAAAAAAGGAAATGTAGTTATAACAACTTAAAAACTTTTTCAGCGCTATTTATATGAACTTGGAATTAGTAAAAGAGGCTGGGACAAAACCCAGCAAAAATGAATAAACCGCATGAAATCAAATTTATAAACCTTGATTTCATGCGGTTTTAATTATGCTTATTGTACAAAAACCAGCTAGATTTCAACTTATGTCCCAGCCTCTTCTATGTTTCATTTCAAGTCATTTTCAGGCATACGATCCCACATTTCTGGAATTGATACAAATTCATATCCTTCCTTTTTTAAAGCAGGTATTAATCGATCCAATGCATTTACAGTACCTGATAGATCTTGGGTCCAGTGCCCTGCGCTATGCATCAGTATGATTCCACCAGAGTGAATGTTGTTAATTACATTACTGACTATTTTTTTTGACGGCAAGCTTTTCCAATCTTCTGTATCCACCGACCAGCCTACACCTCGATAATTTAATTCTGCTAGCTTTTGGACTAACTTATCATTTGCAATTCCATAAGGCGATCTAAATAATGTAGTTTCATATCCCGTCGTTTCTTTAATTTGTTGCTCTGTTTTTTTAATTTCCCATGTCAAGTCTAATGCACCTGATTTAACTAAGTTAGGATGCCAATATGTATGATTTCCAACTACATGCTGCTCTTGAACAATTCTTTTTGCAACATTAGGGTTTTTTTGAACACGTACCCCCAACAGAAAAAAAGTGGCTTTAACATCATGTTTTTTAAGAACATCTAAAATTTTTGGAGTAAAACGTTGATCAGGTCCATCATCAAAGGTTAGAGCAATTTGTTTAAAATCAGAATTTCCCCTATAAAGCATAAGTTTTGGGTATTTAATTTGTAGTGGATAAGTCCCATGAGTTGGGGGTTCCTTAGAAAAAATTAAGTTGGAGGAACATAAAAAGAGAACAATTACAATTAATATTAAAAACATCTTTTTCTTCAAAATAGTCCACCTGCATCTTTTATCTACTACTCCCTGATAGTAAACTCATTTTACATTTTTTAACTTTGGTACAAGTATGGTGTGCTTATTTTGATGTTTTTATCCATTATGGGAAGAAGAAAAAAATCACTGAATAATGACTTTAGGAGATGAAATATTTATTTTATTATAACAAGGACAAACTCTAGACTTCTCACCTCAAGTCTGTATCACTAAGTATTTTTTCATAGGGTTGATCTACTGCTATCCAGGTTGAGACATCCAAGGAGCGTGACGTAAAACATAAGAAATTTCTTTGCTCAATTTATAATAATTCATTTAAAACACCTACTTACTTATGTTTATTAGAACAATCAATTTTGATTATTTTTACATCTATTATCATTACATTAAGCTAATTTATATCATAAATGTTTTTCATATATTAAAAAAAGATGAATCCGATCGGAAATCATCTTTTAAGATTCTCATTTATTTTTTTAATACACTAATTCATTATTCTTCTGACTTACTCCACTGATCCATTAAACTATCGAATTTTTTCATGACTTTTTTATGTTCCTCATTAAAATCCTCTAAGCTAATCACACCTTGATCAGCTAATAATTTTGTTAAGGCAATGATTTTTGCGTCTGTATTTATACTTTGTTCTATTAATCCTTTTATTGATAACTTGTCCATCATTTTATCCATCGAATGACATCCTTTCAATTTCAATTTCTCACTATTACTGCTATAATACGATCTATCTATAATCGTTTCAAGTTTTATTCTTATTTCTCTCCAAAAAAACATCAACCTCTTCAACCCACTCCCCATGCTCATCAGCCAGTAAAACTTGCCATCCAAGTTTAGCCGCTTCTTCTAAATTCTTCTCCTTATCATCTACAAACAAAATTTTATGCTTATAGTTAAAACTAGCATGAACATGTTCAAATATACGAACATCAGGTTTACTAATACCAATATTACTAGATACATAGACAGTTTTAAGAGATTCCTTAATATCTTTTAAAATCGGTTTCAACCATTCATCTCGATGATTGCTTAAAATATGAATATCAGCATGTAGACTCCACTTGGAGAGATGTTTGATAGCAGGCAAAGGTTTCAGATTCAATTCCAAAAATTTTTGTGCTGTTTCTATTTGTATGGTTGGAAACTCTCTGATTAACCATAGCCAAAAATCTTCTTCGGAAATCCCCCCAGACCATAGCGTAGCACCTACATTCTGTTTATATTTCGCTCTCAAAGTTTCATATGGGATAGAATATTGATCGGCTAAGTCTTGCCAAAATGGTGGTGTTAAATTTGTTACTAATACCCCTCCCATATCAAAAATCAACTGTGGTTTTGAACTCAAATTTTTTGCCCCTTTCCTAATTTTTTCAAAGTACTCAAAAAGTAGATTCAAATTCCCAAAAAAATAGATGCTATTTCCACCAATTCCCCACATATTCTACCACATGCCTTCCACTCTGAATGATAAGAAGTCGTTAACATGTTAACTTATTCTGTAAACAAAATAATGACATCGTTCTAAACGATGTCATTATAATTACATAATTTACTCTTCTATATGTTTATTTCTACTCTTTAATTCATTTCCCTTTTTCAATAACCTTTTTCAAAGTGTTTAACTGACCACCATCTGCTTTTTTAATGGCGATCTTGATTAGTGGTGCAACCATTTTCATCATACCCGATGCTTCGCATTTTGCTACAAGTGAAACCTTTGTTGTGTTATCTGCTTGTTTTGTTAAAGAGTACGTATAATCTGCTCGAAAATCACCTTGAATTGAGGTTAATGTAAATTTTTCATTAGGATTAAATTGAGTAATAGTTGAAGTTTGTTCTTTACCTCTTGCTTTAAAGGTAAAACTTGTCCCATTGTTCACTTGTCCAGTTGAACTCTTTTTCATATATGGAATGTTTGGCATCCATTTTGAAGCATTTTCCTCCATATCTATTAAAAATCCCCATACCTCTTCTATATTTTCATTCACTACAGTACTTTCAGAAAAAACTTCACTCATTTCTTTGTCCTCCCAGATCATTTTCATTTATGATATTATCTTATTTCTTCTCCTGAAAAATCTCTTGTAAATTCTTTACCTGTTCAAAGGTACAAATTTAACATCTTCCCCTTTTTGCAATTCCTCTCCATATATTTCCTTTCTCGAAGAGATATATTCAGTTGGAGACATTCCAGTAAAAGCTTGAAAGTCCTTATTAAAATGAGCCTGATCATAATATTGATTTGTTAACGCTACTTCCAACCATGAAACATCCTTAGAAGGGTCAATCGAGTTTAGAACTTGATGAAAACGAAGCACTCGTAAAAGTTTATTTGGAGTTAATCCAATGTTTTCATTGAATTTTTGAATTAAATGTTTTTGGCTTACGCCAATTTTTCTACTTATAAATTGAGTCGATGTATTGGATTGCATCTCGTTCAACTCATCTAAAGCAGGTGATATAATTTTAAAACGTTCTTTATTATATTTTAATTTTTTCAATAAAAGCTCTTCTAAAATAAGAAACTGGTTATTTATATTCTCTTCTTCGTACACTCTCTCCCTAACTTCATGAATAAAGGACTTCCATATGAGAGACATGTCTATAATCTTAGATTCTAACTCCTTCATAGAGAAATCAAAAAATGCACTGCCTCCACCAGGTTTGAATCGTATTCCGATCATATCGCTATTTCCTAGGGACTCTACTAAAAGGTGCTGTGTATGTAGACCAACAATCCAAGCTTCTTTATTGATTTGAAAATGTTCTGGATTTGATGGGTTCATTGCCGCTCTATGATAACCTCCAAAGTTAATAATCAATTCCATATGTTCAGTTGGAAGTATTTTTTCTTTTCCAGTGGCAGTTTGTCCTTTTACTCGCCACAAACAGTCAATAAATAATGATAATGGGTATTTGGGTGTGTATGGTATGAACATTAAGTTTCCTCTCTATTTTACTCATTGTTAGATACAATTTTAACATATGTAAAGAGAGCCTTACTTTCAATGGTTTTTTTTACTAATGAATGTACGAATTCAGGAATTACCTGTTTATAGATGAACTGGTTTCAGAATGATCAAATGGGAGTATTTCAATGAGGGCGGGCAGAAGTCTCCAATCCATGTTACTTATAGTCTTTTCACAGAAAACTTTTTTAAAGTTTTTTTAGCAATTAATCGATCATCAAAGTCGTATCTAATTCCATTTATTTCTTGATAATTCTCATGGCCTTTCCCCGCAATTAAAACTACGTCTTCACAATTTGCCATCTCAATTGCTTTTTCAATCGCTTGCTTTCTATCTACGAATAAATCATATTGATCTTTGGACTTTCCTGCACTAATAACACCAGGTTCAATATCTTTTAATATTTCTAAACCATTTTCAGTTCTTGGATTATCAGATGTAATCAAACAATAATCACTATATTTACCAACGATCTCTCCCATCATAGGGCGTTTTGTTCGATCTCTATCTCCTCCACAGCCAAATACACATATTACTTTCCTTTTCGCAAATTGTTTAATCGTTGTTAATACGTTCTCCAAGCTGTCAGGGGTATGAGAATAATCCACTATCACTGAAAAATCCTGTCCTTCTGAAACCTTTTCAAAGCGACCATTTATACCCTCTACAGCCTCTAAAGAGGATTTTATTTCTTGTAAGTTCAGTCCTTCAGCTAAAGCTGCAGCAATGGCAGCCAATACATTATAAACACTAAATTTCCCAATTAGATTTAAACGAAAATTAGCATTGCCAGCGTACGACTCTAATCTGAATGAAGTACCTTCTGAGAAGGTTTTCACATCTTTCGCACGAACATCCGCTTCTTGATCAATTCCATATGTAATTACATGTGCTGCGGTCACTTTTTCAAAATAAACACTGGATGGATCATCTGCATTTAATATCGCTGTTTTCCTTTTCTCAGGATCTTCATTATAAATATTTCCTAACCTTGAAAAAAGAAGTGATTTAGCTTCTCTATACTGTTCCATTGTCATATGAAAATCCAAATGATCCTGTGTGAGATTCGTAAAAATAGCTGTTTTAAAATCACAACCCTTTACTCGTCCTAACTCTAAACCATGACTGGAAGCTTCCATCACGCAATATTGAGCCCCCGATTCCACCATTCGACTAAGACTTCGCTGTAGTTCCAATACATCCTGGGTTGTGTTTTTAACCTCATGGGATCGATTTCCAATTTTCATTTCAATCGTTCCCATCAACCCTGTTTGAAAACCACGGTCCTGTAAGATTTTTTCTAATAAATATGTAGTCGTAGTTTTCCCATTGGTACCTGTGACACCAATTAGTTTTAATTTTTGACTGGGATAATTAAAAAAGTGGTTTGAAAATATGGCTAATGCAAATCGAGAGTTTTTTACAATAATTTGAGGAGCTTCTACATCTAATTCATAATTAGTGACAAGAGCAGCTGCACCCTGTTTTATCGCTTGGGAGGCATAGTGATGTCCATCCATCTGAAAACCAATAATGCAAATGAATAAATCTCCAGGTTTCACTAACCTTGAATCCACTTCAATCCCTTGTATGCTTTTATTAGAATCTCCTACTATACGACTACCTGGTATGAGCTGTAACAATTCATAAAGTTTCAAAAAATTCTTCCTCCTTATTAAGGATGGTTGTACCGATTTTATATATAAGAACAACAAAATCATATTCAATGTTCATATGTATCTTTTTCAAACAAATAATTATTACTATATAATATGTTAATAAATTTTTAGAAATATAAACTGTCTTTTCAGAGAGGATCAATTTACAAATACAGGACTTAATTCTTTGCTGCTCGACAAGTAAGTTTCATACCACAAAGCAAAGACATATATCGTCCAAATTTTTCTGGAATAATCCCCATTCCCATTTCTATGTTCTCTTAACATTTTTTCTACATACTCTAAATTGATGTAAGGTTCGATGTCACTAGATAATATTTGTTCTAAAATGATATCTCCTTGTTTATGCTTAAGCCAATCTCTTAAAGGTACAGGAAACCCTAATTTAGGTCTATTCGTGATGAAATTTGGTATAATCCCTTCCATCGCTTTTCTCAGTACATACTTAGTTGTTCCTTCTGATATTCTATAGTTCACAGGAATTTGACGAGTTAGTTCAAATAACTCTTTATCTAGAAAAGGGACTCTTAGTTCTAACGAATGAGCCATTGTCATTTTATCGGCTTTCATTAAAATATCACCAGGCATCCATAAATTCAAATCAATATATTGCATCCTTGAAACTGGATCTAGGTGTTTTGTTTTTTGATAAAATCGGTTTGCTATTTGTAATGAATTTTCTAATAAATGTAGACTCTCTTCACCTATATTTAGGATATCTCCTTTTAAATCCTCACTGAAGATTTTTGCATTTCCAATAAAACGTTGCTCTAATGGTGTCGTAGCTCTTAATAAATAATTTTTACCCTTCATTCCCTTAGGTAACATTTGAAATATACGGTTAAGCAAGCTTTTCATGGGTAGCCACGATAGTGCTTGTAATGCTTGAGGTTCTCTATAAATTCGATACCCTCCAAAAAGCTCATCAGCCCCTTCACCTGATAAGACAACTTTAACATGCTCTTTAGCTAGTTTAGCTACATGATACAATGCTACGGCGGAAGGATCCGCAACAGGCTCATCTTGATTCCAAATAGCTTTAGGAACACTTTCAAAAAAATCTTCCATAGATATCATTTTAGAATAATGATCTGTACCTAAATAATCTGCAGTTTGTTGAGCAATTAAAGTTTCGTTATTAGGACCTTCAAATCCAACGGAGAAAGTTTTTATCGGTTCAACAGATTTCATATAGGCTGCAATAGCGGTAGAATCAATTCCACTTGATAAAAAACACCCTCGATGAACATCACTTTGCATGTGATGAATAACTGAATCCTTCATACGCTCACGTGTTTCTTCAATAAATTCCTCAAGAGGACGTTGTTTTGGTTCAAAAGAAGGGTCCCAATATTTTTTCAGTAGTATTTTTCCATTCGAACTCACTTTAATGGTATGTGCCGGGGGTAGTTTAAAAATACCTTTGAACATTGTTTTGGGTTCAGGAACATATTGAAATGTTAAATATTGAAATAAAGCTTCATGATCAACAGATCCTTCAAATCCGTCTACTGTTAAAATACTTTTTATTTCTGATCCAAAGATGAACTGTTGTTCATTCCTATAATAATAGAAAGGTTTAATACCAAAATGATCTCGTGCACCAAACAACAATTGTTTATTACGATCCCAAATGACAAAGGCAAACATTCCTCTTAAATAATGAACACATCCCTCACCGTATTCTTCATATAAATGTACAATTACTTCGGTATCTGTGTTTGTTTTGAATTGATGCCCTCTTTCTTTAAGATCTTTTCGCAGTTGCTTATAGTTATAGATTTCTCCATTAAAAATGATCCAAACAGATTCGTCCTCATTACTCAAAGGCTGATGTCCTTCTTTCAGATCAATGATAGATAATCTGCGAAAAGCTAACCCTACAGCATTGTCACTCCAATAACCACAATCATCTGGACCTCTATGAATCATTACATTTGCCATTTTGTTCAACATATCATGGGAAGGTTCTCTATCATCAAAATATAATAAACCAGCAATTCCACACATACTTTTGGTTTCCTTTCACTATTATCAATTTCATATGCTTAAACCATCATTATTAACTCCTTTGTTTCATTGAACCTAAATGAATCACAAAACCTGCTATTGGTAAGTGGTACTCACAATCATATTATTTCCACTAAAAAGAAAGAAATAACATAATTTCAAAATGTTTTAGGTATATTCTATTTTAAACCATGTCTAATGATGACTATATGTTCTGGACCCCGAAAAAGTAATCGGAATAAGCTATAAAAGCTTAACTTTTTTGGGTATCTTATAAAAAAAGACACTGCCATAACAGCAGTGCCTTAAGCTTAAATCTTTTTTTTATTTCTAATCCGAGAATAACTAACCTCTCCTATCCTAATCTAAACACAATCCCATGCCCACCTTTAGGATACTCCCATTTGATGTTCTCATGTGGGCAGCCGATACGGCAGCTTCCACATTCATGACACCCCTCATACCCTACATGCATCCGAATATCTTCCCACTTGTACACTTCTGCTGGACAAAATATGGTACAAAGCTTATCTGGGCATTTTTCTATACAAACATCATGACTCAAAACATGCAAATGTGATTCTGTATCTGCCTTGAATCGAATGAGATATTGCTTTTCTTCTATCGTTTGCGCATTTTTCTTTTCTTCCATTTTTATTTCATCACCTTCCATGCACGGTACAGGTCCTTCACAACTGTAAATGTGCCTTTTTCTTTGGTAAATGTTTTTATAGCTTCCTTTTGTTTATCTCTTTTTGAAGTGCCGTCAACGGTTAAAAAGCTGCTTGCGGCACGATTAATCATTGGAATATAATCTTTAAAATATTGTGGCTGCTCTTCAAAGGTGTGATTTGCATCCTTATACTTTTTCAAATCTTGACCGATAAAGCTATCAAGTATGGCTGTTTTATAACTGGATAAAGTCTCTTCTGAATAATCTCCTTTTTCTTTGGCTGCAATGATAGTTTCAGCTGCTAATGTTCCTGAAGCCATTGCCATATTGGAGCCTTCACGATGAATCCCATTCACCATCTGTGCAGCATCTCCAACTAATAGTACACCGTTTCCATACAATTTCGGCATGGAGTAAAATCCACCCTCTGGAATCAGATGAGCTAAATATTCTGCTGACTCCGCTCCCTCAATAAAAGGTCTCACCATGGGATGATTTTTCACATATTCTATTAATTCATAAGGTTTCATTTTCGCTTTAATCATACTTGATAGAGTAGTTCCTACCCCAAGATTCAAGCTTTCTTTATTTGTATATATAAAAGCCGTTCCCAAATTCCCTTTCGTTGCGTCTCCAAATAGTTCGATCGTAACCCCTTGATTATCCGTAACATTAAATCGATCATTAATGACGTTTTTCGGTAAATTCAAAACTTCCATTACGGTAAGTGCAACTTCTTCGGGTTTAAGTTCGTTATGATAGCCTAATTTTTTCGCTAATAGCGAGTTGACACCATCTGCAAGCACAACCACATCTGCATAAACATCCCCATCTGGACGATCCGTTCTTACCCCCACTACTTTTCCGTCTTCTACTATGCATTCCAACACTACAGTTTCATTTATTAATAAGGAACCTGCTTCAACTGCTTTATTTGCAAACCACTGATCAAATTTGGCTCTTAAAATCGTATAGTTATTGCAGGGTTCTTTCTCCCAATCGTTATTTTTCACACTAGTCGTGACCATGGAGTTCTTATCCAACATCCAAGCTCTTTGCTCAACAATCGCTCTTTCTACAGGTGCATCCTTCCAAAATTCTGGAATGACTGCTTCCATTTGTTTGCGATAAAGCACACCACCCATTACATTTTTCGAACCAGGGTATTCTCCACGTTCAATTTGTAAAACCTTTAACCCTGCTTTCGCACATTTATAAGCACATGAAGTACCAGAAGGTCCAGCTCCTACCACAATCACATCAAATTTTTCAGGCATGTTTCAGTTCACCATCCTCTTGTTTTAATGCTGCTCTAAATTCTTCAATTAGAATCGGTAAAATTTCTAGTGCATCTCCAATAACTGAATAAGTAGAAGCGTCAAATATTGCTGCATCTGGATCTTTATTAATAGCAATAATGAGCTCTGAATTTTTCATTCCAACAACATGCTGTACGGCTCCAGATATCCCAATGGCAAAATAAATTTTCGGTGTAACTGTAATGCCCGTCTGACCAATCTGATGGTCGTGTCCGACCCAACCTGCTTCAACAACATCGCGGCTCGCGCCAACACTGCCACCTAAAACTTCTGCTAATTCATGAATTAACGTAAAACCTTTTTCGTCTCCAAGTCCTTTCCCACCTGCAACGATAATGTCCGCTTCATCCAGCTTCAACTTTTTCTTTGTATCCTTCACAATTTCCAATACTTTTGTACGCAAGCTTTCTTCTTTCACATTCAAAGAATCTTCAATAATTTTTCCTTTACGTCCCATTTCAGGTTGAAGGGCTTTCATTACTTTGGGTCTGACGGTTGCCATTTGTGGTCTATGTTTTTTACATAAAATCGTAGCCATAATATTCCCACCGAAAGCTGGTCGACTCGCTTCTAACAATCTCGTTTCCACTTCTACATCCAGCATCGTTGTATCTGCTGTTAAACCCGTACACAAATCTGTTGCAACGGCACTAGCTAAATCCTTCCCATTAGGCGTAGCTCCAAACAGAAAAATTTCAGGCTGGTATTTCTCTGCATAATAATTGACACCCTTCATAAAAGATTCGGTGCGATAGTTTTTTAAGATGGGATCATCCATCACATACACTTCATCTGCTCCATATTCAAATATGGTTGGAATTAAATGTTTGACTTTATCTCCTAACAAAACACCAGATAAAGGAACATCAAGTTTCTCTGCAAGCTTACGTCCTGCCCCCAGCAATTCTAAGGAGACGTTTACAATCTGTCCTTCCTTTTGTTCCATATATACCCATACACCTCTGTTGTTTTCCATCAAGCTCCACCCCTCTTTTTCTCAAAAAGTTCCGGTTTTTCAAGTAACAAAGATACGATTTCCCGCGATTGCTGTTCCGCATTTCCTTCTATTTTTTTTCCGCCTTCTAGTTTTGGAGGGGCAAACATTTTGGCAACAATCGTTGGTGATCCTTTTAAACCAAGCTGTTTTTTATCTACATCGTTTAAATCATCCACTTTCCAAATGGTTGGTTCATAACGTGCTGCTCTGATCATATTCGGTAATGGGGAATAGGAAACTGGATTGATATCTTTCTCCACTGTTAATAAACAAGGCATACTGGATTCAATCATCTCGTAACCATCTTCTAATTTACGTTTTACGATTACTTTTCTTGCTTTTTCATCCACTTCTTTAATTTCAATCACATTTGTAATTGGGGGAATATCCAATCTTCTAGCAATTCCTGGTCCAACTTGACCCGTATCCCCATCAATGGTTTGTTTTCCGCAAATGATAATATCTACTGGTTTTTCTTCCAGCATTTTTTCAAACGCTTTATAAAGTGCGTAACTTGTTGCTAATGTATCTGCCCCAGCGAAAAAACGATCTGAGATAAGATAACCTTCATCTGCTCCAATCTCTACACATTTTCTAATCATCTTTACAGCATTAGGCGGCCCCATCGATACTACAGAAACGGAACCCCCATACTTTTCTTTTAATCGAACACCTGCTTCAACGGCATGAGAGTCAAAAGGATTGAGAATTGCGGGTATTCCTCTTCTGTCTAACGTATTTGTTTTTGGATTTACTTTAATGATTCGAGTGTCAGGTACTTGTTTTACGCAAACTACGATATGCATGTCTAGTATCTTCCCCCTTGTAAAATGAAATATATATCAATCACAAATTTGTGATTGTATTCACATAGTTAGATCTGCAATGGTCTCCACCTTTACTGGTTATCATAAGCATTGATTAGGTGGGTTTATGGATTGACTAGTATTGAATTTACCGATACAAAATAGCCTTTACACGAAAAGTAAAATACATGGATGTAATAAAACATTTATTAAGAGCATGAAACGTCTATAAATTTAGGCTGTGAGTATATATTACTTACATTGTCAAAACAAGACGTACTTGTATCGAAGTTCACTACAAGAAAGTAGTGAAACAATCACTCCTTATTTATATGAAAACATTGCAGGGTTACAGAATATATTATGAGTCAGTTACATTTTGTAAGTGTTTACATAAATGAAGTAATTTGAAAAATTGTTAATTAGATCAGTTGAATTATGTTGAATTTATATAGTGGTTAAATTAGATTTCTTGTTGTGAGTGGCTGTTTAAAACATTTCTGCGGAATTCTTGTGTGTATAGTTATGTTTATGTTTAAGTACATAGCTATTTACGCAATTCATTGGTGGGATTTAATGTCGTTGATTGTGAAAGTTATTATTTTCACATATTATTATATCATAATTATTTGAATATTTTGAGAAAAATTTTATTGCCATTTTAAAATCGGTCTAATGCCTAATTAAAGGTTTAAAAATATGATTGATAAAAGGGAATGATGACATTAAGCTTATGTAATTTAAAGGTATTTGAATATCTCAAGTACCTTTAATTTTACTTTACTAAAAGATTTCTGTAGATACATGTTTAAAACGTACGTGATTATTTATTTAAGTGGTTATTGTTTTAAAATCAATCCAAATTCGTGATCACATCAGTAATTTGACAAATTGATATTGCGGTCATAGTTGGACTACCAGGAGTATCTTGAACAACAACAATCCCTTCCCCAATATCTGTAATAAAATTACCATTAACAAAACCATTTAAAAAATCAATATTCACAGGTTCATTTCTATCTATTTCATTTAACCTCCTATTTGTTGGATCTTCACAGCAACTACATACCCCAGTACTTTTCTTGTTTGGTTTTAAATTTAGTGGAACATCTGACAGAAATCGAACTGCCGAGACATTGCAAATTGGATAGAAAAACATGTCTCCACTCGATTCACCAGTAAGGATAAAGTCTTCAACATTGTTTATAGTTATTCCTCTTGAGACAGTGGTTGTAAAAATTTCAACTGATTCGTCCCTTAGTTGATCTAATACACACTGCATCGGACATACACAGCAATCACAGATACTTTCATCAAAAACACCCATTTTATGTTACCTCCTTTCTGTAGAATTTATCGATATTAAATAGGGGTTGCTGGACCTATTTCATTTATTTGACATATAGAGATCGCTTGTAAATTACCACTAAACGCATCAAAAATAATAACGATTCCTTCTCCAACCTCTACAATCGTAGCTTGATTTAAAAGGCCATCTAAATAAGAAATACTGAACATCTCACTTCTACTAAGTCGATTTAATAGTTTATTGGCAGGGTCTTCACAGCAGGTGCATTCTCCTTTGAGGTTATCCTTGCTCGGTGTTAACTGAAGTTGAAGAGAAGGTGAAAATTCAACTGCAGATACATTACAAATTGGAAAATACACATCAATTATTACTCCACCTTCAAAACTTTGAGTACCAAACAAGATAAAATCCTTTATATCTGTAATGGTTACATCATCAGACCTATTTGTAGTTGTAATTATGGAAACCGTTTGATCGGTTTGTTCCATGATTTTCTTCAAGACACGCTGCATCGGACATACACAACATTCGCATTTACTTTCATCAAAAACACCCATAATGATACCTCCTTTCTCATAGTTATAATAAATAATTAAAATGGGCTAGGTGTATTGATTTTATTTAAATAACAAATGGAAATTGCCTCTAGAAATCCTCCACTTTCAACAAGGACGATTCCCTCTCCTATATCTCTAATGAATCCACTAGTACTGCCATTTAAAAATGTAAATTCTAACTCTTGGCTTCTGCTTAAAGTATTTAGCAGTCTATTTGTAGGATCCTCACAGCAGCTGCATTCTCCTTTAACATTAGTTCTGCTAGGTTTTAATTCGATTTGTAGGGAAATAGGAATTGAAAATACCGCAGATACATTACAGATTGGGATCGAATAATTTTGATTTGCCCCATCAGTAGCAAATACGGTAAAATCATCTACATTGTTAATCGTAAGTTCATTTCCTTCTCTAGTCGTAATTATTCCAACGAATTGACCAATTAACTGTTCTAATACACACTGCATCGGACATACGCAACAATCACAAATTGTTTTGTCAAACTGTCCCATTATTTCAACCTCCTATCTACATAAGTTTTGATATTATATTCAATTTAATAAAGTTAGATTGGACTGTTGTTCTGTATAAGTAAAAAATTCCGCATCTGTGTAGAAATAAAAAGTGTGTTCCAGCTATTACTGAAACACACTTCCATTTTGTGGATGCAATCTTAATTTTATAGTTCAACAGGACATCTACCTACAGCTTGCTGCTTTCCAATTAATACATCTGCTAAAGCCTCAATCATCATGGGACGATTCTCATAACAAGCTAGATATGTTCTTACCTCTGGATAAACTTGTATATCGTAGGGGGTTCTAGTAGCTGCTGCAATAAATTTTATGTTCTCTTTTTCACACTTTTCGTACAATATCTTAACTAGCTCCGCTTGTTTTGGAGATGATTTAGCATCATAAGTAGCCATTACGATTTGTTTAAAACTAGTGCCCATCTCTAATATTTGATGCATCGCGGCTTTGGTAGGAGCTGATTCTATTTTATATTCAACTAAGTTTGACATCTTTTGTTTTAAAACGGTTCCCAAGGTAATTACCTCATTTACAACATCATCAACTGGACTTGTCATTGTTTCCTCAGACCATATGATTAGTGTTTTCTGACTCAAATCCAAAGGAAGCTGATTCGTACCATCTTTTAACAATGTGACACATTTTTTTGTGATTTCATTTGCTGTTTTTAAATTGGTTTCTGATCTTAACTTGGATTGAACATCACTAAAATTTAGATCGTATTGAGATCCTTTTCGCTCCTGTTTTAACCTTAAAATTCTTTCAACAGATTGGTGAATGCGTTTTTCTGAAATCCTCCCTGTTTGAACTGCATTGAATATAGCTTCAAATGCTTCTACCTGTCTTTCATATAAATGACTAACTAATAATAGGTCAACTCCCGCTTCAATTGCTAAAACAGCACCTTCAGCTATACCGAATTCTTCTAAAATGGCATTCATCTCCAAACAATCCGAAACCACAACACCATTAAACCCCAGTTCTTTCCTCAACAAATCTGTTATCACACTTTTAGAAAGAGTAGATGGTTTATGCTCTGACTCTATAGCAGGAAACAAAATATGAGCTGTCATAACGGCATCTACACCATTAGCTATGGCTTGTTTAAACGGAACTAATTCAACTTCATTCAAGCGATTTAAATCGTGGGAGATAACGGGTAAAGATAAATGTGAATCTACATTTGTATCTCCATGCCCTGGGAAATGTTTTACTACAGCTGAAACATTCGCTGCCTGATAGCCTTCTACCATAGCAGAACCCATATCCCCAACAAATGTAGCATTATCACCAAAAGAACGGACACCTATCACTGGATTAGCTGGATTGTTATTCACATCTAAACATGGGGCCAAATTCATGTTAATGCCCATTAAGCGTAGCTCTTCTCCTGAAATTTTTGCAGCTTGGTATGCTAAATTCGGATCATGTGCTGCACCTAACGCCATATTTCCTGGAAACAAGGTCACTCCTTGATTTATTCGATTTACCATTCCACCTTCTTGATCGATGCTAATAAACAATGGAGATTCACCATTCTTTTTAGCTATCTCCTGTAAAGAAACAGACAACTGATGCACTTGTTCAATTGTTGATACATTCCTGCGAAAATAGATCACCCCACCAATATGATAATTTTTAATTAATTGTTCTATCTCCTTTGTTGCTTGAAATCCATCGAATCCACACATCAACATCTGTCCTATTTTTTGTTTCAAAGTCATATTTCGAATATTCATTTCTTCCCTCCATTCTTGTTGAAACTTCTTCTATCTTGAATTCAATCCATCCTTAACTTCACTAAATTTCAATCTATACTCAGAAGGTGACAACCCTTCATATTTCTGAAACACTTTCGTAAAATATCTCCGTTCCGCATATCCAATCATTTTACCAATCTTAGTAATACTATTTTCTGTCATGATTAATAATGATTTAGCTAAATCCAATCTTTGCTTCGTCACATATTCTACAAAAGTCATATGAAAATGCTGTTTGAATAAAAGGCTGAAGTAACTAGGACTAATTTTTAAATAATCAGACAATTCATCAATACTTAGATCGGACGAAATATGATGTTGAATATAATCACCTGCTGAAATCATCAAGACATCACTGCTTTTTTTACTGCTAATTTTATCCAAACAAAAATAAACTAAATCATTTATGGCTTGTAACAGATCATTTACTGAACTGCTGTGTTTTAGCATATTCCAAAACCTTTGTTCTTCTTCAGCGTCAATAATACCAAGCTCGTTCATTTCTCGAATGAAGTGCAAAATCATAAAATGTAAAACCTGCTGTGCGGTTTGATATGAATGTTCCGTTATCCTATTAATCTCTTTAATTAAATGATCTAAACCTGCTTCTACTTTATTTCGATCTGATTGTTTTAACCCCGTAATTAATTCCTTTACAACATTCCACATGGAAAAATGTGAGGTGGAATTTGCTGAAGCCTCTTTTGGAGCATAAGCTTTATTTGAACTTAATACGATGATCGCTTGTAATTTTTGATATGTGTCTGAAAGTAATGTCATCGTGATCGGTTTTTCCCAATGGACAGTATTGATTTTAAATTTTAAATATTTTAGAACCGTTTCTTCAAGGTGTTCCATCATTTCATTTATGTTATTTTTATGAAATGTATTAGAATCCCTCTCTAATATGACACACCATTCACCATCACGAGTTTGCAGTACGGTAGACCGATCTACAAAATAAACCAATTTTTCGTGTAATACATTTTTTACTGCGAAGTTCCATAGTTTCTTTTCGTTCTGACTCCATTCCATTGATTTTTTAAAATACTCCTCAATATGGATTAATATTAAATAGAACTGCTTGGATTGCAACTCATTTTTATCCTCATTTAAATTTAATGTATAAGTTTGAGCTGATGAATAGTTCATAATGACATCGTAGAATACTTTTTCATAAGCTAAATCTGCAATGCTGTCCATCTTCTTCTGAGTCATTTTAGACTGCTTTTGATGTTTAATTTGTTTGGTTAAACGATAAATCGTATCTTCCAGCTTTAAATAATCAATTGGCTTCAAAATATATTCTCTTACTCTGTATTCAATCGCCTTTTGAGCATAGCTAAACTCTTGAAATCCAGTTAATAATATAATTTCACATGTATCATTTTGCCCTCTAAGTTGATTAATGAACGTTAATCCATCCATCACTGGCATTTTGATATCACACAAAATAAGATCTACTTCTCCATGCTGAGTGACAATATCTAACGCCTCTTGCCCATTTACTGCCGTTTCAACAGTCATGTACCCCATCTCTTTCCAAGGAAGAACCGCCTGTAAGTTTTTCACAATATGAATTTCATCGTCAACGATCAACGATTTTAAGTTCATGCCATCACATCCTTATCCAGAGGTATAACACACTTTATCGTTGTTCCATGTTCATCACTGCAAATGAAAACCCCGTACATCATTCCATAGTGAATTCGTAACCGCTCAGCTACATTTTTGATACCTAAACCGTTTGTAATATCATGAGAAAGTTGATCTTTTATTAAATCCTGTCCATATTGGAACTTTTCTAAAATTTTATTTGGAATCCCTTTTCCATTATCCTCAATATAAATGGCAATGCGATCCCCTTCTTTTTTCCCAATAATCCGTATCTTTCCTTTATGCTGTGCTGATTCAAATGCATGCTGTATGCTATTTTCTACAAAGGGCTGCAAAGTTAACTTCAAAATACTCGATTTTAGAATCTCTTCTTGGATGTCAAATTCATAATCAAAATGATCAATAAAGCGGAACTTTTGAATTTCCAAATAACTTCTGACATGTTCAATTTCCTGTTTCATATGAATTTCTTCTTGTTCATGAAAACTGATTCTTAAAATATTTCCTAATCTTTGCACCATTTGACTTACTTTTTCACCTTCATTCTGAATCGCCAATACATTAATGGATTCTAAAGTATTAAATAAAAAATGAGGTTTGATCTGAGCCTGCATCAACATCAATTCAGCTTTGTTTTTTCTATCTTGCTCCTGTTTCACTTCTTCAATTAAGGATCGAATTCTTTGAATTAAGTGATTGAATCCCCTAGCTAAAACGGTTCTTTCATCATTTCCCTTCTCTGAAACCATCACATTTAAGTGTCCTTTTTCTGCTCGACGCATTGCTTTCACAATCTGAATAATAGACTGAACAATTCCTCTAACAAAAAACAAATTAAACAACAATGCGCTGATAATACAAAATGATGTAATGAGTGCAATCCACTTTAAAATGGAATTTGTTTCTTCTGTTAAAAACGCCCAAGAAGTCACGGATACTAAGTGCCAATCTCCACCAATCATTTCTTCAATCCGAAGTTGATAGCTGGAAACAATGCTCTCTTCACCATCAAAGTCGCTTTTATAGCTCGTAAATCTTTCATTTAAAGATAACTCTGTTGATAACAGATCAAAAATATTACGACCTTCATATAAATTCTTCTGATCGAAAAAAATAGTTCCTTGATCATTCACCAGCAAAAAATGCTGCCCAGGAATTTGACCATTCTGTTCATATGATTTAAATATATTCATTAATTCTCGAAGCTCAACTTGCAGCATAATCATGCCAAGGTCTTCTAGTGTATAAAAATCCTTTACTACACGCACATGAGTATATAAATTTTGAGCAGCTGAAAATGTCTCATTTTCATATGGGGTGACCCAAATAGGTCTACCTGTATATCCAAACATTTTTTCATATACTTCAGAGTTAACCAGTCTTTCAAAAGGGATGGAATATAAATTTTCATTCTTTGCTGATGTTACAATCTCATCATTGAAATTATATAATGTTGCCACCTGTACATTTGGATGTGTCAGCAAACTTTGCAATATCGTTTTCTCTGCTTTTATTTTGCTTAATTCAGTAGTAACTGGCTCTTTAAATAGAGTCTGTATATCATTGCTCACAATCCAAGAGTCCGAAAAATTGTTGATGTCCTGTACAATGTAACGTATGTTCTGAGAAACTGCATTTAAAGTCAATTTCGTTTGTTCACTATATTTCTCCTCTATAAATTGAAGCGCAATATAGTAACCTGTCAAACCTACTAAAAACAATGGAATAATAATGAATCCAAAAAAAGCAATTAATATTTTCTGACTTAATTTCAAATTCATCCTATCCTTTCACGCTGCCTGCAGTTACCCCCTCAATGATCTTTTCTTGTAAAACACTGTAGATGATGAGTACAGGTACAACACTAAACATAATCCCTGCGGACAACTGAGCGTAAT
The DNA here is from genome assembly GCF_030730905.1 of Chengkuizengella axinellae. GTDB lineage: Bacteria > Bacillota > Bacilli > Paenibacillales > KCTC-33759 > Chengkuizengella > Chengkuizengella axinellae. The sequence goes on from NZ_JAVAMP010000009.1 coordinate 42,647, forward strand.
TAGTATTAAAAGCATCTCTGAACCCTACCATACCAACAGGTAATGTTCTTAAATGTTCACTCGATAGATAGAAATTTGCCATGACAAATTCATTCCAATTCCCAAGAAAGTTTAGAATGAATACCGTGACGAGCGGCGGGATAGAGATCGGTAAAATGATTTTTATAAATAATCCAAATGCACCTAACCCATCTATCATGGCTGCATCTTCTAATTCACTTGGAATCGCACGCATAAAAGCACAAATAATATAAATAGATACAGGCAATGCAAAGGTAGCATAAGGGAGAATAAGAGCAAGATGTGTATTATATAGATGAAAATCCGTGATTAACTTATACAATGGTACGAGCAACGAACCTGTAGGAATTACAAGACCTAATAAAATAAACGTATAGAAAAATTTGCTGAGTTTGATAAATTTCATTCTTGTTAGTGCATAGGATGTTGCGGCGCCAAATCCTAATGTGACTAGAGATGCAACAACAGAAATATAAAAACTATTAAAAAAATAAGTACCAATTTTAGCATTGTTCCAAGCCATCACATAGTTGTCAAAATGGAAGGTTGACGGAAACCCCCAAGGGTTAGTTACAATTTCAATATTATTTTCTTTTAAAGAGGAAAATAATACGAACACAAAAGGAATTAATATCACTAGTATATACGACATTAATATCATATGAGAGAATATTTTTTTCATTTAGTATTCAATCCTCTCTTTATTTTTTGTGATCCATTGAAATATTCCGGTGATTAGGAGTGTAAAAATAAAAATAAGTACAGCGATCGCATTCCCATAACCATATTGATACTCTCGAAATGCTTCTTTAATCATGTAAGTTGCCATAACATCCGTCGTTCCAAACGGTCCACCTTCTGTCATCACCCAAACAATATCTAAAGCTTTCATAGCTCCTGCAATGGACAATAACATCACCACAATAATAATAGGGTTAATTAAAGGAATAATAATTTGAGTTGATTTTTTCCAAGTTGTAGCACCATCAATCTCTGCTTGTTCTAGTAGATCTTTTGGTATTCCTAAAATAGCTGCTAAAATCAACACAATATAAAACCCTGTCCATTGCCAAGCATTTGTGATTAATATGGAGATCATCGCCGTGTTTTTATCAGACAACCAATATATCTTTTCAACTCCAAAAAGAGCTAAAAATTGATTTAACAAACCTGAATCAGGTTCATAGATAAATCCCCATAGTATGCCTATGACAGCTGTTGATAAAATGGAAGGAATGAATACCGCGGTTTTATAAAAAGCTTTGAACCTTTTTACTTGGCTAATTAATAAAGCAAGGAACAAAATGATTGGAAGCTGTATGACAATCGAAAAATAGATGAAATATACATTATTTAACAACGAAAACCAGAAATCTGAATCGCTGAATGCTTCCTTGAAATTTTCTAATCCATTAAAAATGTGTGGATTTAAACCATCCCAATCTGTAAAACCATAATAAAAGGCTTGAATGACAGGCACCCCCATAAATAAACAGTAAAGCAATATTGTAGGGAGTAAAAATAAAATGTATACCAGGGGGTTTTTTAAAGTTTTGTTCATCAGAGTCCACTCCAATTCTAAATTAACCCTATCATGTGATAGAAATTAAGCCACCTTCTGAAGAAAATGGAGGAAGGTGGCCATATATTTTGAAGGTTACTGTTGTATTCCAAAATTCAAACTTATCTTATATCTATCGTTTACTGCTCCTGATTCGCTTTTTCTTGAATTTGCTGTACTTCCTCTAACATTTCTAATGGATCTACATCGTCACCAAGAATTCGTTGTATTCCTTCTCCAAGTATTGTATTTACTTCTGCTTGAACCACTCCATCAATTGCAGGGAAAGCACCTCCAGCAGAATTCATCACTTCAATGATTTCTGACATTAATGGATCTACTCCTGATAAATTTGAAACTTTCATAGATGGAATTACATTATCTTCAATAAGGCCACGTTTTTGCATCTCTTCGTTATACATGCTTTGAATAAATTGTTTCACAGCTGTTAATTTGTTTTCATCGTCTGCAATGGATGATGAAAAACCGTATCCGTTTGAGAAACCTGCATTTACTGCTGTTTGATCTCCCACACCATTTGGCACACCTGGCATACCGAAGTAACCAACATCTCCAAGCATATCACCCGCTTGTTCAGGATCTGTAAATACAGAGCTGGTCCAACTGCCATCAAACATCATTACTGCCTCTCCAGTAATTAACTGATTGCGCTGTTCCCCATAATCTAAACCTAACGAACCTTGTTTAAAGTAATCTTTCGCTACGAAATCCTGCAATACTTCAAAGGCATTAACGATCTCTGGATCTGTCCATTTGTGAGTCCCATCAATTAAACCTTGAATGGAGTCAGGTCCTGCTGAATGACCAACTAGCGTATTCATTGTCATCATAGGAACCCATGCACCTTGTGCAGCCATCGCAAATGGTACATAACCCGCTTCTTTAGATTTGGTGGCTATATTTTCTAATTCAGCCCATGTAGTTGGGGGTTCGACGCTCAATTCCTCGAAGATGGGTTTACTATAAAAATATCCTTCTGTAAAACCTCCAATTGGTAGACCGTAAATCTCTCCATCAACCGTAAATTCACCTAGCTCAATAAATTGATCCGTTAACCCAAGTTCGTCTAATATACTATTTAATGGAAGCAATCGATCTGCTTTGGCATATCTAATCGTATCCGTACCTCCGAACAAATCAAAAATATCTGGTTGATTTCCTGCAGCCATTTCAGCTGGCAGTTTATCAAATCGATTCACTTCATGATCAACCGCTTCTAATTCAAATGTAACATGCTCCAACTTACTTTCTGCATCCGCTACCGCATCTTCCAATAGTACAAGACGACTCTGTTTGCCTTCACCAATTTGGGTATGACGTAAAGTGAGTGTAACAGGTTCTTGTTTATCTGCTTCATCAAGGATGACAGGCTCATCTTTTGTTTTATCTTCTGCTGTATCTGTTGGCGTGTCCTCAGTGCTTGTCTCACTATCTGTACCACATCCAGATAATACGATGGAGCTAACAAACGTTAACATCAAAACTATAAGCAATAATTTTTTCATTTATAGACCCTCCTCAAGAGATTGATTAAACAATTTGTTTCTTGTAATTATTATAGGGAGAAAACGTTATTTAAAGGGAGGTCTAAATAAAAAGATAAGGGGATAAAATTCTCTAATCATGAACAGTCCTCTGTTTCACAAGTGTTATGAAAATCTATATCAACTTTTTTTGATTTTTTATTGACAATAGCAAAGGAACTATTAATAAAACATGAGATCCCACTTCCAATAGAAGATGAATTACCTTTAGGAGGGGAAATTGTATCACAGTACTTAGCCCCATTAAGTAGCTTACCAGAGTTTAAACCACATATTCATTTAAATAGTAAAGTCATTTCTATTGGTAGAAAAGGTTTAGATAAAGTGAAAACATTTGGTCGAGAGGATATTCCATTTGTCATTCATGTTCAAGAAGGCAATGCATTTCATATGTATGAAACAAAAGCAGTGATAGATGCTACAGGTACATGGCAAAACCCAAATCCAATCGGATCTGGAGGCATTGATGCAGAAGGAGAACAAGAAGCTAAAAATCAAATTTATTATGGTATCCCTGATGTGCTCGGCAAAAATCGCAAACGGTACGAAGGAAAAACCACATTAGTTGTGGGTGGAGGTCATTCAGCCATCAATGCTCTATTAGAGCTTGCTGAGCTACAAAAACAAAACGAAAACACAAAATTAGTTTGGGCTCTTAGAAAAAATACGCTTAGTGAAGCTTATGGAGGAAAAGAAAATGATGCACTTCCTGCCCGTGGTAAACTAGGATCACGCATTCAAGAGCTAGTTCAAACTGGAAAAGTCATAGTACACACACCATTGTATATTCACTCCATTCAAAGAGACTCAAACCATAAATTAAGTGTTTTAGGTGTAAAAGATGATGAAAATCATATGATTTCTGGAATAGATGAAATCATTTCAAATACAGGTTCAAGACCTAACTTTAATATGCTTAAAGAGATAAGGCATGCAAGTGATCCTTCTTTAGAATCTGTACCTGAATTAGCTGAACTGATTGATCCAAATATTCATAGCTGTGGAACAGTTAGACCTCATGGAGAGAAGGAGTTAAGACAACCTGAAAAAAACTTTTATATCATTGGAGCAAAAAGTTATGGTAGGGCACCTACTTTTTTATTAGCAACTGGATATGAACAGGCTCGCTCTGTTGTTGCTTATTTAACAGGAGATATTGAAAGTTCGGAGCAAGTGCAATTAAGATTACCTGAAACTGGAGTATGCAGTATTTCTAATGTAAACAAAAAAGAAGCTACAGATAATGCAAGTTGCGATTCTGAGCAATTAGAAGGAAAAACAACTGTGGGATGTTGTTAAAACAAACATTAAAGTAATTTTCTTAATCTAGCAAACTTTATATATTGAGGAAGAAAAATGTAGAGACAGAGGCAAATGAAGAAACAATGTTCATTTGTTCTTTGTCTCATTTTTATTCATAAGCTTTTTCGATTACCTATGTATATACATACCTATTTTTTACGACAATTTCATATTTATAATATCTTTTTTTCTCACCTCTCTATCAAATTGATGCTAAAATGTGTTATAAATATTCATCACACAATAGATTTCATTTCTATCTCCATGGTATTATTACCCATATATAAAACTCTTTTTAATAAAGGTGATATAAATGCCATGGCCAATGACACATTTTTCAGTTGCTTTTCAATATCTAGAACATCCAGATCCAGCATTTCTTCTTGGCAGCATCGCCCCCGATGCTGTATTAGTGCGTGATAACGATATTAAGGGAAAAGTTAAATCTCATTTAGGGAAAAATCCGAATATAGAGGATTATTTTAATTTCATTCGTATTAACAAAGGAGATGAAATAATAGATCAACAATATTCTCAATTTCTTTTAGGATATATTGCTCATATATTCGTAGATTTAAAATGGGCTGAGCTAAAACTTAAAATATCAAATCACGATGTATCACTGAAAGATCGATTATGGCAAGAAGAAAATCAAATGGATTTCCACCTATATCGTACAGTAGAATGGAAAAATCAATTAGTAAAAGATATTAAAAACTCTCCCCTATTGCAGTTAGATGGATTATATGAAATAAATGAATTAGAAAAATGGAGACACAAGATTTTTGAATGGCTAGAAAATCCAAATCATGAGCCTAAAATTCAAAATGAATACATAACAATGGATAGAGTTGACAGCTTTGTTAAACAATCAACTGAAGATCTGAAGGAATTGTTTCATGAATTACAAGTAGATTTAGATTTTAATATGTAATCTCTAACTATTGACGTTACCAGTATAAAGTTCCACTTAACCTAGTTAGTATTTTAAGAATAATGATAACAATGATAAAAATACATAGACAAATAAATAGAAAGTCACTATTTGAACTCTGTCTCATGTCAGAGTCATTTCTCTTTTTATGATAGATATGACTGATTATGTATAACAACAAACCTCCAACTACAATGGAAGTAAGCCACTTTATAAAACTTACATCATTAACAAACAATTGTATTGAAGCAAACAAAACAAAAACTAAATATATACTGGACAACAAAACATATATTACTCGATAAGCCACAGCAACCATCCCCATATTTTTGGAATTGGAACATTTAGACTAACCCTTGTAAATATATATTTAATGTTTCATAAAATATGATAAAGTGTGTATTTTTTATTATTCTAAAATATAAAATAATCTTCACTTTTTTGGAGTGTATAAAATAAATAATCCATAATCAATTCCATTCATTTTTTCTCATCACGTCCTTATCTACTTTTTTATCACATTCTATATACTGTAAATCATTGTTCTCACCTGCTTAAGTCATCTACTATTGCTAAAAAACTTACTTTCCATATATTATAAATATAATCTTTGGAATAAGTGAACTTATGGAAAATTCAACGTTTAAGAAGATAAAAGAATAACAACTTTTATTTAATATCGGAGGATAACAAATCAATGAAACCACCAAAACATATTATTTCAGCAGCAACCATCGTAATAAATGAACATAAAGAAATTTTATTAATAAAGGGTCCTCGTAGAGGGTGGGAAATGCCAGGTGGACAAGTTGAAGAAGGAGAGTCCTTGGAAGATGCAGCAATCAGGGAAACAAAAGAAGAGTCTGGTATAGATATTGAAGTCACCAAATTTTGTGGCATATTTCAAAATGTAAATGGTTCTATATGTAACACATTATTCTTAGCTAAACCAATTGGAGGAGAACCGACAACAAGTTCGGAGAGTATTGAAGTAGGTTTTTTCCCTATCGAAAAAGCCTTAGAAATGGTAACATGGAAAAATTTTAGACAAAGAATTGAATATTGTTTAACTGAAGATCTCCACCCTTTTTACATTACATTTTGATTCATAATAATTAATTCAAAGGATGATGAACCCCTTTAATACTCACTTTATAGTGTCACAATAAATTAGTAAAAAGCTGTCTACCTTTATTAATGGTAGACAGCTTTTTATTATCTAATCTATATTAAGGTTTGTTGCTGCTATGATTTCTTGTTCAATTTTCAAATCATCTACTCCCGCTTCAACAAGACTTCCACCACTCGCATCTGCTGCTTCGAACTGAATCTGAATGGTTTGGCCTGCATAAGGAGATAAATCTAATGTTTGATAAGACCAACTTGCATCTTGGTCCACTCCTGCTCCTAGTTCTTCAAACAGAGTATCCCCAGAACCATTTTCTAGGATTACACTTACTGAGAAATAATCTGCATTAGTGGCATTTGAATAGTGGCTGAAATAACTATAGAAGGATAAAGATAAATTTCCGTCTGCTGGTAATGTTATTTCAGGTGAACGAATGGTTGTATTTCCATTGTCTATATCATTGGCTCCGACTGAGCTTCCTGCACTTGCTCCTGTCACTAATCCAAAACTTCCACTAGTTGTCGTTCCTAACTGTTTTGGTCCACTATAATCAGTAGATTGAGGGTTAGCGCGTTCCCAATTTCCAGTAGTGGCAGAATCACTTCCGTTAGGGTCTGATGTCCACCCTTTATTAGATTCAAAATCATCTTCAAAAATAATCTCTGTATTGCCTCCTCCCCCATCATCTCCGCAATATTGCCCAGCCTTTCCAATCACATCATATGGGCAATCTGCTTTATCTGTTAAGTATAATACAGCATCTTTATTACGAGCTGTTTCTGCTGCGATAACCTCATCTGGAGGGTAAAACCCTGGATTAGATGATACTGGGTACATTTCAAATGTAAATGAAAAGATATTGTGTTCTCCAAATGTCCAATCTGTCATGTCTCCGTCCGTAATATATAAATCACTAGACTGTTGAGGAGTATATCCGTTTGTATTTGCCATAGCATTAGCCATCGTAACCATAACATCATGTTCATCTTGTGTCATGTCACTAGGCACATCTGTATACGTATAACCATAAGGATACAAAATTAATTCGCCATAGGTATGGAAACTGACCGCAGTTGAAATCTGCTGCTCACCATTCACGACCCTGCTATCCACGAAATTTCGGAATGCATTCGTTTCAGGGGCTGAGAAAGGACTACTTCCTCTGTATGTATCACTATACGTGTTCCCGCTGGAACCTCCACAGCATCCCCAATTGTAGCCATAATTTCGATTTAAATCTGTACCAACATAACTGGAACCATTATTCGTTTGACGGTTTTTACGCCACATATCGTAGGTATCATTCCTTATATCATATTCGCCTCCATCAGGATTTAAATTAAATACGATATAAATTTCTCTATTATCAACTAACTCTGTAATTTGAGCATCTGTACCATAATTGTCTGTGAATAAGTCCAATAAATACAATGTCATTTCTACTGTTAAGTGCTCACGAGCATGATGAAGACCAACATATAACACTTCAGGTTCATCTTCATCTTGCATAGGGTTATCACTAATTTTAACAGCCCAAAGCTCTCTGTTTTCGAATGATTGACCTACACTAAATTTTTCGACTATATTTGGATGGTCTAGAGCTGCTTGATCAATAACCTGCGCCATCTCATCATAATTGTGAAAGTCAGCATCAGAAATTGGAAAATCCAGTGCCTGCAATTGTTCACCAGTTTGTTCAGTTAACGGATAATCCAGCTTTTGCAATTCTTCCACTTCTAATGGATGAGCAATGACAACTACATAATCCTCTCCAATTTCTTCGATGATAACCCCTGTTCTTGCAATTTCAGTTCGATCTTCTTTTGTTGTAACATTATCAATTCTTAAAGTAGTTCTTTCCTCTTTTTCTTTCTTTTTTTCATCTTGTTTTGCATCTACAACTGAAAAGACGGGTGTAATGAGTGGAGTTGCTACTAGACATAACATAAGTATTCCTGTAAATAATAAACGTAAACCTTTAAATCTCCTCATTTTCATCCTCCTTCTAGTGATTTTCAAAACATCTTATTCCTTTACAAATATAAATATGTATAATTATGGAAATAAAACTAGAAATTTGGGACTTTAGTCTCTGAAAAAATAAAATTACAGCTTTCAATATGAAGGAAAAAATTTCTTGTAGCCATAGATCACTTTTAACACATGACTATGGATCTAATTTCTTATACTTGTGGTTAAACATTATTTTTCATTTAGGTGATTTAGTTAGACAGTTCATGGATGAACTGATCTCTGTATGACCATGCAAAAAAACCTCCAAAACCACTTTTCTAGTGATTTTGAAGGTTTCTTAATTGTAATTTGTTCTTATTGTCTAACTGTAACTGTAACCTGCCCAGGTTTTATTTCTAATTGACTTACAACTAAATCGATAATTGAAACAGCTTCACTAGTTTCTATCTTACTTGTTTGTACCTCTACCTTCCAACGATCATTCTCTTCCGTCACGACAGCTTCAGGATAAGTCTGCATTAATTGCTCCTCTATATAATCCACCTTAGTTCCTTTATCTTCCACAACTTGCAAGTCATCATAAGCTTTTGATACAACTTCAGCATTCTCAGCAGTATCAATGACTGCCATTAAATTTTCTATTTCTCTACCTATTTCTTCAGTTCGTTGTAATTTAGTAGCAGTATAATAATCAGCACCTAAATCTTGTTCTTGTAGTTGAATTAATATTTCTTCATCTGTTTTAGCTGTTGTTTCTTCATTTGTTTCCATAACCATTTCTTCAGAAGTCGTCGTTTCTTCTGAAACCACATTTTCACTTAACCACTCTAATGAATCTTCATCAGAAATAATACTAGAATCCATCGTAATGTCAGTTGACTCTCCTTCATTCATATCAGCTGTAATATCTCCTGCCAAATCCACTTCGTTAACATCCTCAGTAAATAAGTAATACCCTGACAACACCACCATAATACTTAACATAGATACTAGCCATATTGTTTGTCTTCTTGATCTCATTGTTTGACCTCCTAATAAATAATTAATATTATTTTTTTCTTCTATATAAAGTAACTTCCATCCATAGATTTTTTCCTCCCTATAGAAGGTTAGTTAAACGTTTCATTGTTTAATTTTGTTTTCTTGGCACAACCTGAATGCGATGAGCAGGAACTTCCAGCCCTTTTCGAACAGAATCCAAAATCATTTCCTTGACTGTTAAATTTTCTGCACCTTGTGCCACAACTAACACACCACGAATTGGGGGATTAATTTTCTTTTCAATAATAGGTGTCTCATTACCTGAGAGCACAACTTCACCGCTTCTAGATACATCTGTAATGTTTCTTGTCGCACCATTTGTATCTTTTTCAGTTGTAGTCTGTTGCGAATCCCTTCTATTTTCAACTACTACCATTTCCTCTGTTGAATCAATAGTAACCATTACATCAACATTTCCAACCCCTACTATTTTTTCTAAGATTTCTTTTAATTCCATCTCATAATGTTCTTCATATTCAGCGAATGGTGAATTTTGTTTATCTCCTCCCATTACGGGTTCACTTGTGATCTCTGGGGAGGCACGATCACTTTGAGAGTCTTCACCAATTGTATCTACGTTAATAAATGAATTCAGTATCATCAGCATCACGCCAACTAAACCTATGATAAGCAACCATCTAAAGGTTTGTATGCGTTTTTCTCCCCCTTTTCCACCTCCTACCCATTTTTCAATAAATCCTAGTAGCTTTCCCAAAGTTAACTCCACCTCCTTTATAACCCATGTTGGGATTCATATATCACATTTATTTGATCTGAAGAAATGTCCCACTGACTCACTAAAAAAGAAGTGACTTCTATTTCAAGTTGTTTCATTTCCTCAGTTGTTTCCCCTGCCTTATTAGACTGTTCATCAACATCATTTAAATCATTTTCACCCATATCATTTAATTGAATATCAATAACAACTGGTTGAACTTCCTCGATAGGTTGTATTTCAGATGCATCCAATGTGCTATTTGTTTCTGTTTGTGATTTTAGTATGATGGTCATCTCATTCACTTTAGGCTCATTGTTAGCTTCAATAGACAAATCTACATTTACACTTTGAACAGCTAACGACATTTGCTCTACTAATTGTGTATATACCATTTCTTCTATTTTTGTTTGGACAATTTGGTTTGTCTGCTGCTCATTTTTACCTTTTAACGTTTCTCCCTCTTCTACTATGTTTGACATGGGTTCATATCCATTGGTATTAATATCTTCAAGCTGAAACTCGTTGTTTAATTGCTCAAAATCCCATTCCACCTTCAAAAGTGAAACGACTGGGGATAAAATTGTCATAAGGATGAATAAGCTGATAACCACCTTTACATAACGCTGCATTTTATTACTTGGTAAAATTAAATCTACAAAGCTTGCAAGAAGAATGACTAGTATTATTTCTCTTAACCAACTGCTTAACCAGTGCAGCAATTTTATTCCCTTCCTTCGTTACCTCATCATGACAGAAACATTTCCAGCTGTAATAATGATTGTGATGGCTAGAAAAAACATCAACCCAACGGCTGCCAATGCTGCAAATACATAGATCATGCTTTTACCAATTGTAAAAAGACAGTTAACAATGGGACTATCTCCCAGAGGCTGCATGATCGCTGCGGATAAGTTATATATTAAAGCCAATGTTAAGATCTTAATGGCTGGAAACACACATAGAAAAATAATAATGACAACCCCTACTAAACCAATTGCATTTTTCACTAAGAGAGAAGCTCCTATGACAGTATCTGAAGCATCCGAAAACATTCTCCCAATGACTGGTACAAAGTTGCTTGTCACATATTTTGCAGTTCGAATAGTGACCCCATCACTAACTGCGCTTGTCGCACCTTGTACAGAAATGACACCTAAGAAAACAGTCACCAATGCTCCAAAAATGCCTACACTGATATTTCGAAGTAAATCTGCCAATTGACTTACCTTGTATTTTTCAGATATTGAGCTCACGATGTGCAGCACTGCTGAGAAAAACAATAATGGAAATACAACGGTATAAATTAATGTCCCAGTTGTATGAATCATGAAGATAATGAGTGGATGCATAATCGATGCTGAAGCGAAACTCCCCATAGACACTAGCAATGTTAACAGCAGAGGGATCATAGCAATCATAAAATGGATCATATTTTCAATTGCCTCTTTAGCATAACCAATCGCTACAGTGAAGCTATTAATCACAATAATTACGAGTACTATATAAGCGATTGCATAGGCTACTTTGCTTACTGAATTTCTCTCGAATGCACTTTGCAATGTCTCTAGTACCATACTGAACACAGCTAGAATAACAATCGTAACTAAAAGCTTTCCATTATATAAAATTTCATGAAAGAAATATTGAAGCAATCCTTTAAATATTTGAGAAATACTGAATCCTTCTCCACCTGGGAGAATCATGTCCATAAAACTAGGATTATTTCCCGGAAAATAACCACCATACTCCTGAAGCAGCTTCTTCCAATATTGTTCTACTTGATCTGTATTTAAATTTTCAGTTGTTTCTTTCATAATGATGTCTGTAGGAGAATCAGCATATATAACCTCTCCCCCTAAAAATATGAATCCTAAAATCAGTAGTATATATCGGATTAAGCGAGCCATCTTTTCATCTCCCAAATTAGGTAGGCAACAGTTTGATAATTGTTTCAATAATGACTGTTATAATTGGTATCGCCATGTATAAAATAAGTATTTTTCCAGCTAATTCAATTTTAGAAGCTATGGATTCATGACCAGCATCTCTGACAATTTGTGAACCAAACTCTGCAATGTAAGCTATCCCAATAATTTTTAAAATGGTTTTCAAAAATACCATATCTATATTTGATTGTTCGGCTAACTTTTCCAGTAATTGAATAATAGAAGATATCTTCCCAATTAAAAAAAGAAAAATGATAACACCAGTAAAGACCGTTAATAGAAAAGCGAACAGTGGCTTTTGCTCCTTGATGACAAGCGTTAGAATTGTTGCAATAATCCCAAGTCCTACGATTTGAATGATTTCCAAAGCATTCACCTACTGAAAAAGAAAAATCGTCTTAATTTCTTGAAATAAATCATCTAAGAGTCGAATGACCATAAACAAAACGATTATGAAACCAATCAACGTCGTCCAATGTGCTATATCTTCCTTACCCATCTGTTTTAAGACAGTGTGAATCATTGAAATTATGATTCCGATCCCTGCAATTTGAAAGATCATATTAATATCTACATTCATTTATTTCACATCCTAAAGCATGATGATGACGACTAAGACTCCGATTAACATCCCTAAGCTGCGCCACATTTTTGCATATCTATTTTGTTCATCCTTCGCCATTTCTTCTTCACTTTGCAGTTGAGTGATGGCTAAACGCAAATGCTTTATTTGATCTTCTCGATCAGAAATACCTAGGCTTGACCCCACCTGCAGTATCATTTCCTTCTCTACATTTTTGAATGCTGTTTTTCTCCAATTCCTACTAAATACCTCTTGCCATGTATCGATTACAGTGGCACCAATATGATCTACTAACTGCTGCTTAATTTGATAGAATATAGTTCCAATCGGGTCTGGTATGATGTTTGATATTTTCTCTAATGCATCTGGCAGTGGAGTGAAGCCGTAATGTATCTCTGTTTCTAATCGTTGTAATGCATGGATCATATGACGAATTTGTTTAGGACGATTGATATACTGATTAGCTTGATAAAACCCTATCATTGTTCCTGAAAAGATAATAAAAATGGCACCAATGAGATTTAACATGTTATCCTCTCACTTTATCCACTGATTTTTGCATCATTCGATTTCCCTTTTCATCCAATATTTCTTCGATTGTTCCTATCCCTTGTCTTCTGCTTAACACAACATATCTTGAAAATATTCCCTCATTGCATAGTTGCTTTAATATAGGTCTATTTTTGATATCTTCCATATTTAAGGCGTGTGAAGTTGTTATTACACGAATACCAGCATGAACTGCTTCATGAATGGCCTTCACATCTTCATCCCTTCCTATTTCATCAACGATCATCACTTCAGGGGACATGGATCTGATTAACATCATCATGCCTTCAGCTTTTGGACAACTGTCCAACACATCTGTTCTAGGACCTACATCAAAATAAGGTACTCCTTTATAACAAGCTGCGATTTCAGATCGTTCATCCACTATTCCTACTTTCAACCCTTTCCATGAAACCTGATTGTTCCATAACCCGTAACTGATCATTCGTGATAAATCTCTTAGAAGTGTTGTTTTTCCTAATTGCGGGGGGGAAATGATTAATGTGTGGTAAATGCTTTTCCTTTGCACATCCATAATAGAAGGCAGTACCTGCTCACCTGCTCCAATCACTTCTCTAGCAATTCTTATATTAAAGCTGCTTACATCACGAATTTGTTTTACAAAACCATGTTCAAGTACAGTTCTGCCTGACAAACCTATCCGATGTCCACCCTTAACTGTGATATACCCTCTTTTCAATTCTTCTTCAATCGTATACATTGAATGATTGGTAACAATATTTAAAAATTTTAAAATATCTTGATGATTAGGCTGATAAGCGCCCTTTGCACTATTTAACATTTGGCCTTGATTGGAAATAAAATGATACGTACCAGAGTACACAATTTCTAAAGGTCGATTCTCTCGAATACGAATCTCTTCTATTTGATGCAAGATGGATCTAGGTACTCGATTCATAATGGATTTCAATGTGTCAGGCAGCAAATTGAGCACAGCTTCTATCATTTAGGATTCTCCCTCCAAGTTGTCCATAACTTTACAACATATGTATGCTGGGACACGCCAAATATGACAAGTTCTCTTTTACTTTTTAACAATGCCAATGAAAATACAGCTAACTCCAATAAAGATCCAGCAAAGTTTACTTACGGACAAACGATCAGCTATACCAATAAGTCCAATGGAGGTAGTAGTAATCAAAATGATAGGTCCTACAAGTGCAAGACCTGTATTTACCATTAATGCTTTTTCTACTTGATTCAATCGAAACATGACTATAGCAGCTATAATCTCAATGCTGCCAGATAATAAACGTAATACAACCATACTGAATACGAACTTATTCAATTTCTTTAGGTCCCCCAGTTTTTTCTTTTTCAATATCGAAGCTTGTACTATTTATATGATTGTTTTTTTAATTTAGAATGCTTTTCATGAAAAATGACCATCCAAATATCAACTCAAATTGGGCACATCACTATAGATTTTTGCATATATTGTTCACAGGTCACATACATTTATATACGGTGAGGAGAATTGACATGCGTATCGTCTCAGATTTGGATTGGGAAAAAAAACTCATGGATCCCATTGGTGAAAGAACACTGAAACCTAGAAAAACAGGAATCACAATGGTGATTGATAAGGGGATGGGACTATTAGCTTTCGAAGACTTTTTAAATACTGCATCCGAATACATCGATATCATCAAACTAGGTTTTGGAACCTCTCCTTTATACCCTAAAGATGTTTTAGAAAAGAAAATTGGACTAGCAAAAAAACATCAGATTACGATCACACCAGGAGGCACCTTTATGGAGGTAGCTGTTAGTCAAAATTGTGTGAATTCCTACTTTAAAATGATAAAATCACTTGGATTTAATGGGGTTGAAGTTTCAGATGGTACGATAGATTTGAGTCGTCAGTTTAGAGATGATTTGATCAAATACGGCACCGAAGAGGGATTCATGGTTGTTACGGAACATGGTAAAAAAAGAAAGGGAACGAAGATCAACTTTAATGAACTTACCCACACTGTTCACTCTGATATCGAAAAAGGAGCAAGTCTAGTCACAATTGAAGGAAGAGAATCAGGTGTAGAGGTAGGAATTTTTGATGAGAACGGAAAATGCAGTACAGATGACATTGTACAAATTATGAACAGTGTCACTGATCCAGACAAAATCTTGTGGGAGGCTCCACTAAAGTCACAACAAATTTTATTTATAAATAGTTTAGGTCCTAGGGCTAACTTAGGAAATATCTCACCTGAGGAAGTTTTTGCTCTTGAATCTATCAGAAGAGGTTTACGGTCAGATACTTTTCATTTAGCACATAAATAGAGATCGATAAAGCTCTGTTTTGCAGTCTATTTGAGGAGGTGAAAAAACAATGCAGATCGAGATCGTTCCGAATGTGAACGAAGCAAGATCAGACAACTTTATCAATAAAACAGTTATTGTGATTGATGTTTTAAGAGCTACAAGTTCCATCGTTACAGCATTGGAAAACGGAAGTGAAGGAATCATTCCTGTGGAAACAGTAAGCGAAGCCAAAAGCTTTAATATAAAAAATGAGTTATTAAGTGGTGAAAGATATTGTAAAAAAATCACTGGATTTGATTTAGGTAATTCACCCTTGGAGTTTTTAAATCATGACATGAACGGTAAAAGAATTATTATGACCACCTCTAACGGAACCCGAGCTATTCAAAAATCACATAAAGCAGCTCATGTGATTGCTGGAACTATTCTGAATGCATCCCAATGTGCTAAAAAAGCAATTGAATTAAAAAGAGATATCGTTTTGATGTGTGCCGGCACTCAGGATAAATTTTCTTTAGAGGATGGATTGTGTGCTGGATTAATCATCCATGAACTTAATCAGCTTCAAGAGGAAGAAATTCAGCTTAGTGACTTCAGTTCTGCTATGTATTTAAGTTTTTTACAAGCAAAAAATGAATTGCAGAAAACCATTTTAAATTGTAGTAATGGAAAAAAACTATGCAAGATGGGTTTAAAAGAAGATGTGATCTTTTGCACAAAACAAAATGAATATTCCGTTGTTCCGATTTTAAGAGACAATATCATGGTCTCTATGTAGATTGTTCTAAAGGATACAAGCTGTTCATACATTAAATGGAGGTAAAACGTTGTTCAAAAAGTTCTTTTCTAGATTATTCCTATTATTTTTGTAGGAGCCAGAACAAATTAATTTAGGGAAGTCTGGTGCTCTTGATGAAGAATAGGCTGTTCTTGCCATAAACCTTAGAAATGAAAAACAGCTTTAGTATTGTAATTTATAAAATTTTCGGAGACCCGAAAAACACTGGACTTCTAAAACTTCAAGCTATAGTCATTCCTGATGCTGAAAAAAAAACAAACTTTTTGAACCGTTCTATGTAGTTCTTTTTAATTAATGAATAGGGGTCGTTATTATGATGAACGGTGATGTTCTTTTAGTGATTCTCATATTAATAGGCTTAATTGGCAGATCACATATCATTACTATTGCAGCTTGTTTGTTGTTAATCATAAAATTAATCAGCTTAGAAAGATATTTACCTGCAATTGAACGAAGAGGATTGGAATTTGGTTTATTATTTTTAACAATGGCCGTATTAGTCCCATTTGCTAACAACAAAATTACATATAAAGATATCATTGCCGTATTTACCTCATGGCCAGGAATCATTGCACTAATTGGAGGGGCCATCGCCACACATATGAATGGCAGGGGTTTGGAGATGTTAAAACTAGACCCACAAATGATTGTGGGTCTAGTCATTGGTTCTATCTTTGGCATTATTTTTCTAAAGGGAATACCTGTGGGACCACTGATGGCAGCAGGTATTACCGCATTATTGATAAAAATCACACAATATATATTTGAAATCTTCAATTAAATACAGGAAATAGGGTCTTATTTTAACGTTTTTTCATTTCAAACTAAAAATAGAGGAAAATAAGGGTCTTATTTCACAGTACTTGCTCAAATAATGCTAAATGTAATGAAATAAGGCCAACAATTTCCTCTATTTTATATGCTTTTTATAAATTTTTGATAAAATAAGACCCTCAATTTCCGCTATTTAATAAAATAGCAATTCGAAGCTACTTTTTCTTACTTTTAGGAGTCTATTAGTTTCGGCTCCGCTTCGCCTTATTTAGTGTTTGCTTCTGGATGTTGGGATCCCCGAAAAGTAATCGGATTTCGCTACAGAGCTTTTCTCCACTTTTTGGGGTACATTTATTATCTTCTCTCTTTAGGACCACCTACAAAAGCTTTTTGAGTTGTATCTAATCCATAAGCTGTATGAAGAGCCAATATCACTTCCGTTAATTTATCTCGATCAATAACACAGGAAGTCTTAATCTCTGAAGTACTTACTAATTTAATACTAACTCCTTGCTGAGATATAACTCTGAACATTTTAGCAGCAACCCCAGGATTACTTACCATCCCTGCTCCTACAATGGATACTTTTACTAGATCTGTTTCAGAAGTTACTTCTTTAAATGTAACGGTAGACCTCAAGTCCTCCATAACCACCATTGCTTTTTCTACATCTGTATTTGCAATACTAAAAGAAAAATCCGCTGCTCCGTTGCGAACACCACTTTGTACAATGATGTCTACATCTATTTCTGCATCTGCTAATGCACCAAATACAGTCGCTAATATTCCTGGAATATCTTCAACTTCCAGCACACTGATTCTAGCCACATTTTTGTCATATGCAATACCACGAACGACCATACTTTTTTCCACTGCGTTACCCTCCTTAACCAATGTTCCTTCATTATGACTAAAACTAGAACGCACAACTAATGGTACATTATAATTTTTGGCATATTCCACAGCTCTTGGATGAAGAACCGCAGCTCCTAACTGTGCCAATTCCAACATTTCGTCATATGAAATTTCATCCAGCTTTTGAGCCACTCTTACAATTCGAGGATCAGTAGAATAAACCCCATCAACATCCGTATAGATCTCACAAAGATCAGCTTTAATTGAAGCCGCCAATGCTACGGCTGTTGTATCTGAGCCACCTCTTCCAAGAGTCGAAATTTCACCATCTTCTGACAACCCTTGGAATCCAGCCACAATCACTATATTATCTTTCTCCAAAGCATCCTGAATTCTTTTTGGTTCAATTTTTACGATTTTTGCATTTCCATGATTGCAGTCTGTTGTCATTCCACTTTGCCAGCCAGTTAATGAAATAGCTGGATAACCCAAATTCTGAATGGTCATAGACAATAATGACATGGAGATTTGCTCGCCTGTGGATAATAACATATCCATTTCACGAGCTGGTGGATGATCTGTTAATTGATTGCATAAATCGACTAGTTCATCAGTAGTGTCACCCATTGCAGAAACAACAACAACACATTGATGACCTTCTTGTTTTTTCTCTATAATTCGTTCAGCAACTTTTTTTATTCGTTCTGCACTCCCTACAGAACTGCCACCGAATTTCATGACTACTAAAGACAATTCTCCACACTCCTTCCCCTGTTTCTCTATAAACTCCAAATGTCAACTAAGCACGAGATACGTATTTTCCATCTGTTGTATTAATAACTAATGTATCGTCTTGATTAATAAACAATGGCACTTGTACTTCCAATCCTGTTTCCAGTTTTGCATTTTTCGTAGCACCTGTCGCAGTGTTTCCTTTAATTCCT
Organism: Chengkuizengella axinellae; assembly: GCF_030730905.1. Taxonomy (GTDB): domain Bacteria; phylum Bacillota; class Bacilli; order Paenibacillales; family KCTC-33759; genus Chengkuizengella; species Chengkuizengella axinellae. Next base: position 61,628 of record NZ_JAVAMP010000009.1, read on the forward strand.
GGTTCTGTTTCTACAACTTTAAGCTCTACAGTATTTGGTAAATTAATTCCTAAAATCTCACCTTCATAACTTACAATTTTAACATTTGCATTTTCCAATAAGAAATTAAGTTCCCACTCCAATTGATCTGCATTTAAGTTAAATTGGTCATAAGTTTCTAAATCCATAAAGGTATGCTCATCACCACTTGAATACAAATACTGCATATCTTTCGTATCAACATGCGCACGACCAACATTTTCTCCAGCACGGAATGTTTTTTCTGCAATGTTTCCATTACGAAGATTTCTAAGCTTAGAACGAACGAAAGCTGCACCTTTTCCTGGTTTAACATGCTGGAACTCTAATACAGAGAAAATATTCCCATCTACTTCAATTGTCAATCCTGTTTTAAAATCATTTACTGATACCATAATTTTTCCCTCCTGATAAGTTTCAATGTTAGTTTATAATGATAAATTCTTTTGTAGAATGAGTTAAGTTATGAATACCTGATTCTGTAATCACAACATCATCTTCGATGCGAACCCCACCAAAATCTGGAACATAAATACCTGGTTCCACAGTAAGCACCATATTTGGTTTCAATACTTCATCAGACATTGGACTTAGTCTAGGAGATTCGTGAACCTCTAAACCAAGAGAATGTCCTAATCCATGACCAAACAGATCACCGTAGCCATGTTTTGCAATCACATCACGAGAAAGAGCGTCTCCTTCTTTACCTGTAATTCCAGCCTTTAAATTATTCAATGCATTTAACTGGGACTCTAAAACAACACTGTAAATTTCTTTATGTTTCTCAGATGGAGTACCTACAAATACTGTTCTCGTAATATCAGAGCAATATCCGTTGAATATGGCACCGAAGTCCAATTTTACAAATTCATTGTTCTGTACGATTCTTTCACTGGCAATTCCATGTGGTAGAGCGGATCTCTCCCCTGAAGCAACTATAATATCAAAAGAGGATGAAGCTGCTCCATTCTTTCTCATTACATATTCGAGTTCAAGTGCAATTTCTTTTTCAGATAATCCTGGTTTAATAAAGTTAACAATATGTGAGAAGGCATGATCAGCAATATCCGCTGCTTGCTGCATGATTTTTAATTCTGATTCATCCTTTATCATTCTTAAAGTTTCTACTGCAAGATCAGTTGGTACTAAAGCAGTACCTTCAAATTCTTTTGTTAATTTTGTATAAAAAGCAAAGTTCACATCGTTTTGCTCAAACCCTAAGTTTTGTACTCCAAACTCATCTAGTTTTAACTTCACCGTATTTAAAGGAGAGGTCCTCCCAAGTTCTACAAATTCAAAATCCTTTGCCTGCTGTGGTGCTTGAGATTTATATCTAAAATCTGAAAATAAAACAGCTTCTTTTGCAGTAATTAAAACATAACCTGCTGATCCTGTGAAACCTGTCATATATCTTCTGTTGTATTGATTTGTAATGAAAATGCCATCAAGCTTTAATTCATTAAGTTTCTCCCTGATTTGCTGGATTCTTATTTTTTCCATCTTCATTTACCCTCTCTATCAATTTATTATGTAAAGCCATCAAGCCTAATTCATAACTGTGTGCTCCAAAGCCTGAAATTTGACCTATTACTACAGGAGCAGTCACGGAGATGTGTCGGAAAGATTCTCTTTGGTGAATATTGGATAGGTGGACTTCTACTGTTGGAAGCTTCACTGCACTTAAAGCATCTCTAATTGCATAACTGTAATGAGTAAATGCAGCTGGATTGATTACAATTCCGTCCATATTACCATAAGCCTTATGTATTATTTCTATGATTTCACCTTCAACATTTGACTGAAAAAAAGTCAATTCCACATTTAAAGTGTCTGCTAAAATCTTTAGATTTTCTTGTATACTTGCTAAAGATTGTGATCCATACACACCAGGCTCTCGAATCCCGAGCATATTTAAATTAGGACCGTTTAATATCAATATCTTTTTCAAACTCACATTCACCTCTTCACCATGAATTCGAGCATCGTCCTCAAAACCTCATTTTAACATACATTTCTAAGTTATGAGAACTTTTTTTATCTTCTAAAATAATCAAAATCACCTATAGAAGGGCTTACAAAGTAATAAAATGAATCCTATAAAATGTTTACTTCACTTTCATAGAAACACGTTTATTATAAAATAATTTGTAAAACTTTATTAAACCATTCAATTTTTATAAGGCTCCCTAGCTTGTTCATTAGTAAATTCAATAGCAACAGTATATCCGATAAAAATCCCCCACAAAATAAAGAGACATACTCCTGAAATAATCGAATTAATGTCCATATTGTTGATCCATTTCATCATCCCTGTCATTGGTCCAATCCATAAATATAGATTAGCCCACCAAAAAAGCCCATAAACGATCCCTAACCATGCACCTTTCACTTTACTGAACAATAATGTATAAATGAAGGCACAAATAATTGAAAATAAAATAAAAAACAACAATCCAGTAAAAAAACCAGGCCATGAATCGATAAACTTGTGTTTAAAAAAGGGCTCAGCTAAAAAAGAAGAACTAATTTTAGTAAACGTTAAATAATAAAAAGCCTGGTGTACTAATCCCCAAATGAATCCAGCAAAAAAACCTAGGTTTAAAGCAAAAGTAAATCGATTTGTACGTTTTTTGTTTTGTTTATCATCATTCATGCAACGATTCCTTTCATTAACAAAGTCTTCGATTCAATTATTCCCATCATTAATTATCATTATTTAGTTTTTTTAACAAATGAACGGTAGAAATATATTTCATAATTCGCTACAATAGGAGTATTACCTACTTTGTTATCTTTGTTTCAATTCAAAAAGATCAGTTTTCAACATCTAGAAGATTGTTCTTATATTATTTAAATAGGAAGGGTGACTTCTTTGTCACAAGAAAATCGCGGTATTTATGGAGGACAGGCGGTTATTGAAGGTGTTATGTTCGCTGGAAAAACCGTAAATGTAACAGCTGTTCGCAGACAAAGCAATAACGAAATTGATTTTTTCTCAGTTCCAAAACGAGATAAAAAATGGGTACAAACGTTGAAAAAGATTCCCTTATTACGGGGAATGGTAGGGATTGTAGAAGCAAGTGCTAAAGGAGCATCTCATCTTAATTTTTCCGCTGAAGTGTTTGCTGAGGAAGAAGGAGAAGAGGTAAAAAAAGAAGAGAAAAAAGGACTTTCTAATTCTTTAACCATGATTCTTGGCGTAGCTGTCGTTGGTGTATTGTCCTTTCTTTTCGGAAAATTTGTTTTTACATTACTTCCTGTTTTTATCGAGGCTGGTTTATTCGGAAGGTTCGCTCCAGACAATCAAGTCCTTCACACTTTTATAGAAGGAATAATAAAAATGATGCTGCTAGTGGGTTATATCTATGTTATTTCCTTCACTCCAATCATCAGAAGATTGTTTCAGTATCATGGTGCAGAACATAAAGTCATTAGTGCATATGAAAATAATGAAGAATTAACTGTAGAAAATGTTCAAAAATATAGTACTTTACATTATCGTTGTGGAAGCAGCTTTATGGTCTTTACTGTCATCTTAGGGGTTATCATCTATTCTATTTTTGCTTTATTGGTCCCTTACGACTCCTATTGGCCATATAATGATTTATGGGGACGGATTATCCAGCGTCTAGTGTTGTTGCCTGTTGTAATTGGTGTATCATACGAAGTTTTACGTTTCACTAATTCATTACGTGAAATCCCAGTATTGAGATATTTAGGTTATCCTGGACTTATGCTACAAAAGTTAACTACAAAACAGCCTACAGATGATCAAGTTGAAGTATCTATCGCATCTTTTAAACATATGTTAGAGCTTGATCAAAAAAATGGAAATTCTGAAAACAGAATGATTGTATAAAGTTGCATGAGCGGAGGCGTTTTTTATGAATTCGCGTCAAAGAATCGTATTTTATGTGATTTTGGGACTTATTGTTATTGGGTTTTTGGGTTCTGCATTTACAAACCCTAAGAGTTTTATTATTCCACTCTTAGTTTTTGGACTCGTATTTTACTTATATAAATTTCCTCCAAGACGATATCGCAACAATCATAATTACAAAAACGTGGCTAAAATTCAGAAAAAACAGCAGCGTAAAAAAAGAAGAAAACATAAATTTAAAGTGATTGATGGCAACAAGAGCAAAAATGACAAAGATGATAAAGATGACGAGGAAGAATCTTATCCTTTTCATTGAGTGGCAAGCGGGGAATGATCGCATCATTGATCATTCCTTTTTTATTGCATTTGGATACTATGATCATTACGATGGCAGCAATTTTGAAAATATAGTTTTAATTGAAAGTCAGAAATAATTATAGAATGAAATTGAAAGGGGCGAAGACATGACTGTTAAACGATGTGATTGGGTAAATGGCGATCCTTTATATATTCATTATCATGATTATGAATGGGGGATTCCGATATATGATGACCGTTTATTATTTGAATATTTAACTTTAGAAGGAGCACAGGCTGGACTAAGCTGGTATACCATACTAAAAAAAAGAGAAAATTATCGAAAGGCATTTGATGGGTTTAATCCAGAAATAATTGCAAAATATAATGAAAATAAAATTCAAAGTTTATTAAATAATGAGGGAATTGTTCGTAACCGTTTAAAAATACGCTCTGTCGTTACAAATGCACAAAGTTTCCTTAAAGTGGTAGAAGAATTTGGTTCATTTTCCGATTATATTTGGTCTTTTGTAGAAGGGAAACCCATTCAGAACAATTTTCATTCTATTGAAGAAGTTCCTAGTTCAACACCGGAAAGTGATGCTCTTAGCAAAGATTTGAAAAAACGTGGCTTTAAATTTGCCGGATCGACGATTTGTTATGCCTTCATGCAAGCTGTTGGAATGGTTAATGATCATGTATTAGACTGCGTGAGTTATAAGTCTTCATCTTAATAAAGAATTCTTGCTTTCAGAGGGAGAGTTTTTAACTCCCCCTTGAAGATGAGGGAGTCATACAGCATGTAGAACGTGAGAATGGTTTGGAAATACCTACTTCAGAAGGGGAATATCAATTAACTTATCATATGTATTTGAATCATCCTGTTTATATATCCTAACATAGGTCACTGCAAAGGTTTGATCTAGTTTTATTTGTTCAACTGCCTTATGTTTCATGTTCGATAATTCTTTTTCACTCAACCCCCACTCGGTTAGTCCAATAGTTAAGTGTGGAATATAAGCCTCTAATTCAAAGTACTGAATAATCATTTCTTCAGATGGTGAGATAGCCTTTACTAAACTTTTATGGAGTTTGTGTACTTTATTAGAATCTACCCTTAGATATAAAACACTCTGACCAAATAAAGCTGGTTCTCTTAAAGTTAAATCAAAGGATGGGAAGTCTCCACAAACTCTTTTTATGTCATGCAGCCAATTTCCATCTGAAGTTAAACCACCTTGTGCTTTTACGGTGATATGAGGTTCTATATTCATCTTACTTCCCCATTGTTCTTGAAAATGTATAAGCTCATTTTTGATATTTTCTGGTGGTACGATTCCTATGAAATATTTCACTCTATAATCCTCATTTCAATTTTCTCTATATGTTAATTATAGTTTAATTTTTAATACTATTTCACCCCACATGACTTCTCCTGTTTTTATAAAACCAACATCTTCGTATAATTTTATAGTGTTAATATTATCAGGCTCTGCACTTGTATAGAAATCTATATCTCCATACTTCTCTTTTATTAACGATAACAGTTTATTTAATGAAGCTCTCCCATAACCTTTTTGTTGAAATTTCTTGTCAATCATAAATCTACATAATTCCAACCGCTGTGTTTCAGGTTCAACTCCATACATAAGGAAGCCTATCATCATTTCATCATTATAAATGGCTAGAGGGTTTTGATCACCCTGATACTTTGCTTCCAATAAGGAGTACCAGTTGCTGGCTACAAAACTTTCTTGATATTCATGTACTTTTAATGCAATACATTCTTTCCAATTATTTTGATTAATGTTTTTAAAAGTTAGATTCATTGTTTCACTCTCGTCTCACTATATTTGTTTAAGTACCACAACTTAATAATCTTATCAGATTTCTTCTTCGATTACTTTTGTAAGTTTGTACGGACCATAAGCTTTGTTTGAAACTATAACCATTTTTACTTCACTTTTTGGATAAAATGAGGAATGAAAAGATACACCTGGATCATATCCCATTACATGATACTTAAAAACTTCATTATTTTTTTTACGAATCCACACCCCATATCCATAATTTTCATCCTTCTCTTCACAGATGTGTGGAGTTAGTAGAGCATCTTCTATTAAAATAACACCAGAAAAATTTGTTTCCTTTACTGTATTTGTTACGATAGAATTGATATCAAATTTATTTATAGGCATAATAATTCATCCCTTCTTTAATGTTTAACTTTTGAGATGATAACTTCTAGCAGCATTCTTCTAATATCAACTTTAGATGATGTTCCATTTTTTATAAATAGAGAAGATATTTCATAATCAAATATGCCATAAGATAACCTGCATTATGAACAAACTGGTGAACGTATTACCACACAGACGAATCTACTCGGTAGATTAATATTGAAACAATCCTATGATATTTTAATAGAGAAGAATTAATGAGAGATTGGATGATTTATATATTGAATATATTTTGAGACAGTTAATAGGGGAGGATGTCTTTGAGATTGAAGGTGAGTTTATAACGATGAGGTTTTACAATATAAAATTACGACATCTTAGTAGCTAACTAGAACGTTAGTTAGCTATTAAAGACTAACTGTACAGCATTGAAGTCATCAAAAATATTCTAAATATTGCTCATAATATTTGAGATACTCTGAGTAAGACCAATTCGATATATATTTCTCAGCAGCTCGATAGCCAGATTCAAATAGTCGATTGCATTCTTCATTAGATATTTTAAAATCTGTTGTTCTTACTCCTAAAGTTGGAATTTGAATCGTATTAAAACGTTTATGATCTTCAATAAATTTCTCATCATGAGCATCCATCATTGTAGAAAATAAGGCTTGGAACATACTGATCGGTCCGATTATTTTTCTAGGGACATTAGTATGTTTACCGATTAACCTAAAACCTAGTGTAGGAATTTTAGATTGAACCCCTCTTTTTCTTGCTTCTTTATCAAATAACCATAAAGGGTAATTACTCAATATACCTCCATCAACGATATAATACGTTTGTTTGTCATGGTTTTTTTTCAATTTGATCGGATCAAAATAAAAAGGAATCGCTGTGCTCATTCGAATAGCTTTAGAAATACTTAATTGGTTGGGGTTTATACCATATTGTCGTATATCATCAGGTAAGACTAGTATTCTCCCTCTTGTAATATCAGAAGCAATAATACGAAGCTGATTTTGATTTAAATCTCCAAAAGTTTCAACTCCCTTAAGCTTCAATTTATGGTCAATCCATTCCTCCAAAGGATCACCGGAGTATAATCCCTTTTTAAAAAACACACGGACTCCAGGACCTAGATAGATAACGCGATGCACCCAAGTTTTTTTCACAACAGAAGAAAAAGGAGTAGACATAACTAACTCCTTCAGTTCCTGAGATGTATATCCGGCTGCGATTAAAGATGCAACTATGGCGCCAGATGAGGTTCCGGCTACTTGATTAAAAACTATATTTTGATCCTCAACTGCTTTTACAGCCCCTGCCAAACCTATGGCTTTGACACCACCGCCTTCAAAAACAGCATTTACCTTCATCTCATACAACCCCTTAAGAAAGGAATGTTCCTATCTATGTTTTATGCGGTAATGGGATGTATTTAGACCTGTTAAATACACGACCATATTCTCGGAATATTAAAATTTAAAAAGGAATGAATGATATGAGGAATGAATTAAAATAATAATTGGAAATTTATATATAATGAAAGGGAGGACGATATAGGACACTTTGTAGGGGAGAAACTGTAGTAAGGATTGATAATTTCTCAAATGATTAAAATTTTACACTTCTTGGATATTAACAAGAAGTGTATCCTTATTACTATTATTTATTAAATAATATTGGATTAAATGATATAGATTTAAATCATAATTACATTGGATTAAGATAATCAATGATATTTCTATTAAATCTTTAATTCATCTTATATTTGTACATTTTAATTGGGCCTGGATTAGAAAAGTGATTGTAAACAACATTTGTTTTTCGCAATCTTTCTTGATCGTTTTTCTCGCGAATCCACTCTTCTTTAGCGGTTCGTTTCCTACGTACAGGAGGGTTGCACTTCATATAATTGACGTCCATCTCTTCAGCCAAAATAATATTGTATTCACGTTGTTGGCGCAAATGAAACTGCCAACTACTCATTATTGGATAATCTTCACTTTGTACCTTATAAGGATTTGCATCTGTTAATTCCTCATATAGGATTAAATCAGCAAATGTTTGTAACAAATATGGGGTAAAGGGTTCTTGTTGGTGTGCCTCAAGCACGGATTCAATGCATCGTATCCGTTCTACTCTCAATTGAACGTCATAACTTGTTGAATTAAATGTAAAACACTTTCCTTCTTTTATACATTCTCTTAACAGATCCACCATCTGGTCAAATTCATCCTGTATAACTTTCAACGACATCACCTTCCCATCCATGATCATATGAATGATGATCTGAACAAACCTTGACTTCTACTTCATTATAATTCCAGTCCTTGTATACTTGAGTAATCTTTGTTAAAGCACCTTGAAGATGAGTACTTACTTGCTTCTGTGAAATTCCAAGTATTTCACTCGCTTGTTGTTGAGGTAATTGTCTATATCCATACACTAATATGAAGGTTTCAGCCTGTCTTTTTGTTAGATTTGCTTGTTCAATCGCCATATTTAAATCAAGTAAAATGTCGCTTGCTTTTGTATCTCCTTTATATCTTCGATTAGAAATGATAAATTGGTCCTTTAACAATTTTCTGATCCCTTTTATACTATTTAACGCATAACTCGCACGAAATTGGTTCTTATTGACCGTCTTTTTCACTTTTAATAATTGCATCTTCATTTTCTCACTTCCTTCCTAGACTATCACAGTAATTTTTGCTCTATTTGGGACAATGATCAAAATTGTTATATATTACCACCAAAAACTAAATCATTTGCAATACTAAGAGACATATTTTTATTTCAAATGCATCTTTAACTAAGAATTTTCTAATAGAAACTAGGAAACAACACAAAAATAGGAACGTATGTTCTAATTTTAAGTGTTTGATATCATTTTGTCAACAAAAATATAGAATTATATGGAAATATAAGGTTCATAGTCGCCATTCACGAAATCTATGAACCTCTTACTGATTTCAAAATTCACTAATTTTTTGAAATCTAATTGTTGTAATCATTTTAGGTCTTCTGAGATATAATCAATTTTTATTGATTTATTATTGTAAACCTTATCTATCATTTGAATAAAGAAGGGATTCCCAAAAATTATAAGCTGAAAAAATCATTACATATTATCTAATAGCATTGATATAGTGAATGATTCTGGAGGCAATGACTGCCATTTCTGATCGAGTCAGTGTTTGAGACGGTTTGAATGCCCCATCCGTAAATCCATTCATAATCCCTAAATCAGCAACTTCTTGAATTTCTGAATAACTCCAATGTTGCTCACTTACATCTGTGAATTTACTTTTGTTGTTTAATTTGAGACGATACATCTTTACAATTCCATTTACAATTCCTTCAGCACATAGTTGTCGATATTCATCAGACTTTAACAACTCACATGATTCTTTGTTCGTCATAAACTCACACTCAACTAGGATAGATGTCATCTCCGTCTCACGTAATACATGAAAGTTTGCTCCTTTCACTCCCCGATCTCTTCTCCCTGTTAATTGTACCAGCTGATTTTGTACATAATTAGCAAGTTCAACACTTGTTGCTGGAAGAGATTTATATACAAATGTTTCAATTCCAGTTGCGTCATTCCAATGATCACGATAAGCATTAGCGTGAATGGATAGAAACAAATCTGCACACCAATTGTTCGCTGCAATTGTTCGTTCCATTAACGGAACATCCCTGTCATCTGCATGTGTGAAGGTCGTTTCTACTCCCTGATACTGAAGCAACTTCTCTTGAACATAGGCTGCAACCTCTCTGTTAAACTCAAATTCCCTTAAACTTTCATCAGGTGCTCGTTTCCCAGGTGTTTCTGCTCCATGTCCCGCATCGATTACAATTTTAAATGGTTTATTTGACATTAGCTCACCATCTAACCCTTCATCTTATTTTCAAGTTTATCGATCTTATCTATAATTAAATCATACTTTTCTGAAAACTTATTAAGCAGGGCATGGAGTCGATTCTCCCGCTCCTTCCCCTCTTTTTTTGTTGTATATAATAACCAAACAAATAGTCCCGCAAATGGTCCTTGTGTCATAAAAAATGTAATAAATTCCTTTTCCATATCCATTTCCTCACCTCACTTTACATTTTTCAAAGTTAGCAATAAAGATAGTAATCGCTTCTAGAATACACTATTCAATAGCGGTCCAAGTAAATGAAACCGTATTATTTAAAAACGCAGAATTGCCTGCTCCTGCATGTGCAAAGTAAAAACCATTAGATGTAGGATAAAAAGAAGTTATATTCAATGTCACTTCCCTAAAAATAGGCTCTTGCCATCTTTCATCCCAATATTCATAGACATATCTGCCTTGTGACAACACAAATAGATTACTAGAAATATAAACAGCATCTCCTCCTTCTACTCTATTTTCTAAAGGTCCCCCTACAAATGTTGATCCTCCAACAATTTTAAGAATAGTAGGAGTGAAAGGTAAATTTGAAATTGTCACATTATCCGTTGTTGAATACCCAATATTTAAGTTTACTGTTCCAGTAGCCCACTGTTTTCTGTTCGAAGTACCTGTGATTTTGTTCCCATTCACATATGCTGTTTTCCCGCTAACAATATCACTTGCTATCGCTGTGGCATCACTAGTAAACGATCCAGATACCCCGAAAATATTTTTACCTGCTTTAATATTTGCTGCGTTAAGATCAGCATCTCCTACTACGTAACCTGAGCCACTATGATAACCTAATGAAATACTCTGATTCGATGTGCTAGGCGTAATTACTATATTACCTCGATCTGTCATGGTTCCTGTTACCTTAGATCCGTTTACATATGCAGTTTTCCCTGTTAAAATACTTGATGCTGCTGCTGTAGCATCTCCGGTATCCACTATATCAGAGGCTCCATTTACTCCAAATATACTGATCCCATTTTTGATATTTCCACTTTTCAGGTCAGCGTCTCCAACCACGTATCCTGATCCGCTATGATATCCTTCTGGGATGGTTTGATTGGATGTGCTTGGGGTATAAGTCATTGCGCCTCGGGTGGGCATGCTTCCTGTAATTTTAGATCCATCGACATACGCAGTTGTACCGAGTAGAAGATTCGCCTCAACTGCTGTAGCATCCCCTGTATCCGCTACATCGGAGGCTCCGTTTACTCCGAAAATGCTAACCCCTTTTTTAATATTTTCACTTTTCAGGTCAGCGTCTCCAACCACGTATCCTGATCCGCTATGATATCCTTCTGGGATGGTTTGATTGGATGTGCTTGGGGTATAAGTCATTGCGCCTCGGGTGGGCATGCTTCCTGTAATTTTAGATCCATCGACATACGCAGTTGTACCGAGTAGAAGATTCGCCTCAACTGCTGTAGCATCCCCTGTATCCACTACATCGGAGGCTCCATTTACTCCGAAAATGCTAACCCCTTTTTTAATATTCTCACTTCTAAGATCAGTGTCTCCCTCCACTTGTCCTGATCCGCTATGATATCCCTCTGGAATAGTTTGATTGGATGTACTTGGTGTATAGGTCATCGCACCTCTGTCGGGCATGGTTCCGGTCCTTTTTTCTCCACCTTGGTAAAACGTTGTTCCTGTAAGGACAAGTGAAGCTGATGCTGTTGCATCATCAGATATATTGCTTATAGCTGCTGCCAATTGCGCAAAGGTATAATGTCCAAAAACACTTTGTCCCATGTCAGTAATAGCGGCAGCAAGCGTCGTTTTTCCATCACTGACAGATTGAAAAAGCTCTGATAAGGCTCCTTCAACATTCTCAGAAGCGAACTGTCCTTCGTCATCTTCTATGCTAATATTTTCAGCAGTCAGTTGAATGGAAGATACTTTTTGATCTGTGTAGGACTTAGCGTTTTCTTCTGCAAAATCTGCTTTCTCCTGTGCACCTAAGGGTGTTTCTTTTGCATTCCAAGCACTGCGTTCATTCGTTGTAAGGTGCTGTGTCGTATTATTTGTATGGGAATCAAGCTCGCCTTTTGTGGCTGCATTCTCGTCAATAATATCCCAGTTCTCGTTAAAAGCCTCACGTGAGACATTTTCATTCCCCAAAGGTTTGTTGATTCTCAGGTTTGGTGTTACTTCTGGCATTACTCGATCTCCTCCTTTGTACCAATACTTTATACTTTATCTAGTACAATGTATTTTTGATTATTACTTATCGATGCAATAATGACTCGATCCCCCACTTCAAGAGGTGATTCAATTGTGACCTCCACAGATTCACCAGTCACTTTTGCATCTAATCCTATTTGGGTGAAAGTAGTTTGACATGGTCCATGTGGACTAGTGCTTACTATATCGTGATTTGTTACCTTTGAATCTAATGTCATATCTTGACTTTCTATACGTAATGTTCTCTTGTGTTCAAGCAAGGACTCAGCTATAATCATATCTTCTTCTTCAAGCATAATTTTCATATTATCTACTTGAATTTTATATGGATCGGTAGATTTTATTGTTGCTAATTCAATATCAACCTCTTTATTAAATCCGAATATTCTGAACATTTGGATGAGTTGACTATAGGAACTTCCTTCTAAACGTTCGATATGATCCACCTCCACTATTCTCTGTAGGTTTCTAATAGATCCCATGTTATATTCTTGCTATCTAACTCATTCCAAGTTAGCCTATATGAGTCTAGATCGTCCCAAGTCATATAGGTAAAGACATATTCAATCCCAAGATGAGCAGGAATGATCTCTGCTAGTGCCTGTTGAATATCTTCCAAGTTCGTTGGTATACCCAATTCTCCAATAAATGTGATGTCAATACTATATTCTTGAGGGACTTCTTCTACGGCAACTTCCCCATGCCCATAGGATTCAGCTACTTCTTTAATTAAAGCTGCAGTGACAGTTCCAATTCCACGCAGTTTGGATTGGATAACTGAACGCCGCTCTTCATATGATTTAGATTCATCTGTCACTAAATCACATATTCGCTCCCAATGCTGTAATCCCCATGTTGCTGTCTCAATAAAAAACTGTTGAAGAACCTCACTAATCTCTTCATTTAAGCCCTTTATTTCTTCAGCTTCCTGCAAAATTACATTAGTCCCTATTACAGACTCTTGATAATATTTTGGTAAGTAATCTAGCATCTGCTGCTCAATATCTCTATCAGTCTTCACTAATTGTCACCTCACCTAACACAGCCACTTCCCCTTCTTCAATAGAGACATGGATATTGGACGTACCTCCATTCATAGTGAATCCAACGTAATCTAGAACTCCATCAATATCTAATATAGTACTGGCAATTTGTGAATATCTAACTAAAGAATCACGATAAGCCAAAGAAACAAGGTACTCTCTTACGTACTCTGTAATTTGTTCTTTAACTTGATCCAACTCAAATCCTTGATCTAATACAATAGAAGCATCAATCGTAATTTCAACTTCTGGGGCTCCAACTACAGTTACTTCTGCCCCTACCGGGCGTACGGATTCAATGTGCTGCCTTACATGATCAATAATGGTTTGATCTGGTGTTGATTTTTCAGTTGAAAGAAGAATCACCTTTACAGTTCCATTGCCATTCCAAATCGGAACAACGACAGCATCTGAAATTCCTGGAATTTCTTTGGCCCATTCTAAATAATGATTAACATTCCCACTTGTTGAAGGATTTTGTACACGTACTAAATAACGGTTCAATAAATCTGCATCGGATTCCTCATCTACTCCATTATCAAATGAATCAGCGTTCACAACCTGAACCAGCCCGCTCAACTCTCCATATACAAGGCTTATTTGATTCGCACCAATATTACCTAATGTTCCACCTTCTTCAGCTTTTACAGTAATATCAATTGATGAATTTCCATTCCCGATGATCCCTTCTTCTATTGTCTCAAAATAAATCGGATCACTATCTACAGTCACTGCTGTTGAAACACGGACTCCTTTTGGAATCACAATTTCATAATCACTAGTAAAGCTAACTTTACCAGACGACTGTAACTCAGAATGCCTTTCTACCCCCATCTCTCTACAGCGCTTGTCCAAATATTCACCGTAGGTAGTATCAGCAAAGCCATGTTTTAAAGTTAATTCTAGTTGAATGTAAGTTTCAGCAAGTTCAATCGCAGCTGGTGAGAGAAGATCATAGGTGATAGACCCTTCACGTTGATCAATCGTTGCTGGTGAGCTACTGAGCATTCGTTCTAATATCACTTCTTTGGTTTCTGATTCATACCCCATTATACTTTCACCTCCTGTTCTATCGTTCCATCTACCGTATCTACTTCAAAAGTGGCGTATAGTGCATCTCCTTTTCGAGAAATACTGAAATTACTTACAGCAAGAATGCGGTCATCATAAGAGATCGCTTCTTCTATCAATCGTGGGACCTCTGCATCTACCAGCTCATCAGGAATATTTTGACCAATTAAATCCTCTAATTCACTCCCGTATTGATTAGTGTATATAAGATACCGAAATCGAGGAGTAGAGAGTGCCTTTCTTACAAATTGTTTAATCGCTTCCATTCCATCTATATTTCCTTTTATTTCTCCTGTATCAAAATCAAACTTATAAGTCTTAGAAGGATAGACTGTTTTAATGGTCGTCATTGTATCTGCTTCTGTTTCTCTAGTAATGAGTTCAGCTATTGGGCTTAGTGCCATAAGATTCACCACCCTCTTTATTTAATGATTCATATTATCTATCTTTAATCTCATTCGATGTACCTTGTTTTGAAATGTATGCGTATCAGTTGATACATGATAATTGCCTGATAAGTTCGTCATAGTTTCGGAAACATGAATAATGGATCCTGCAATTACTTCTTCATTTCCTAAGGCTTCAATCTCTGCTTCCTCACTCACTTTACTCAAGTCTTTTAACAATTGATTTGCCAATTGTTGGTTCTGTGAAGCGTTATGATCCACATTACTTTCCTCGATATGTTGCATTAAACCATAATTTTGCATTAAGGATTGATTTTCAACAATGGTTGAAATGGGTTGATCCTCATGATCAGCGCTCATTACTTTGACCTGATTCCGTAAATCTTCAATAGACTCAGAATAGGATGCGTTTAAAATGTTATATCCACTTTGTAAGACCCATTCGACCACATTCCGCTTCTGTTCAATAAGTTGTAACTTCCCTTCTTTTGAGATTAAAATAAAACGTCTGCCGATTTGTTTACTCGTTTCTGTTATAGCGGTATTCATCATATCCCAAATTGTTTTATTGCGCATGATTAATTTAGGGAAGACATATCCTGTATCTTCAATAAATCCAAATGAAATACCAAAGTCATTACAAAGCTGTTTGATGATTGAGGAGGCTGTCATATTAGTAAATTTCTTCGTATCGACATTCTTTGTTAAATAAATATTCTCATCATAGGCTGTAATACTCATATTTCCATCAGACTGGATAGAATAAGAGAAGATCACCCCTCTAAACAATTCCTTATCATCTTTTAAAAATCGCAATAGTCTACCTTTCTCTATGATGACAGTTGGTTCTTTCCCATTGATTGTATTTGACAACTGCAGCTCCAATTTGCGAAATGCCTGCTTGCTGTCTCCAGACCACGTAATGGAAGTCACTAGTGGATCAAGGTACATTTCTTTGTTATACTGTACTTCAATTTTCATGATGGAATCACCAATCTTTGACCCGGTTTAATCTGATTTGGATCAGGACCGATGATATCGATATTGGCACTGTGAATGTTTTTCCATAAACTCCCATCCCCAAGTGTGGATTGAGCTATCTTCCACAGTGTGTCTCCTACCTTCACAGTGTAGTTACTTACTTGTTTAATCGTACCAGGGCGTGCTTCTTGTAATGTGGATTCATCTACCACTTTTTTGAAATTCACAAATTGATGCTCTTTTAAAGTCATACTATAATAAACGTCACCTGGACTCCCTGCTTTTTCCTCATATTGAAAAGAGCGGATCGTTGATAATACGTTGATCTTGTCTATTTTTCCAATCCCTTCAGTAACAATGAACCGCAATGGTTCTCCTGAATGCTGCCATGATCGAATTTTTTTTACGGTTTGCCACGGATCTGGCAGTGCCTCATATTCACAATACAACGTATGATAATCTCTTGGAAAAAAGGATGAAACTTGAAACTCTCTAAGCTGTTTATCACCTATGATTGTATATTCACCTAATTGAGAGACTTGAATATCAGAAAATTGATGACCACTAGTTACATCAATTCGTTGTGGATTTACAGGTAATTGAATTTTTTCTGCTCCGTTATTAAAGGTTAACCAGAATTGCACAAGCATCACCTCCTATACAAATGACATGCTTGCTATGCGAAGTTTACGAACCATTGTATCCACTATCCTATCTACGTCTTGTTCAATTTCAGCATTTTTCCCTGAATAATTTACCGTTATGTTAAACGTATGATTACTCTTTTGCATCCCAAATTCACTACGATCAACTGATTGATTTGAGTTCATATTTGTAACATTAGATTGGTACGGAATATATGAGCTGGGAACTCTAATATTTTCAATTCTTTTTATATCCCAATTGAAATCAAAGAGATCAAGTGTCTTTTTCATTGCTGTATAACTCAGCTCTTTAGCTTCTTGTAAGAGTGATGAACCGATTGTTTTTGTACTATTCAAAATTGTGGAACCTAATGTTTTTGCTCTATCCATGACAGAACGTCCAAACGACGTCATCTTATCTAATTGATGTACTGCTGTATTTTTTATAGAATTGAAGCTTTCTTTCACCTTGTCCATATCCATTGTAGCTAGTTTGCCGCCAGCCCAAGAACCGAGGGCACCTCCAACTGTTGCTCCGATTGCAGTACCAACAACTGGGATAACTGAACCTATCGCCCCACCAAGAGAAGCTCCAATAACACCACCTGCTGTTTCACCGATGGCTCTCTTCTTATTATCTGCACTAGCAATGTCGGCAGCACTTATCAGAGTACCAATTATCGGTATACGTTTTGACGCTCCCTTAGCCATGGATTTAGCTCCTTTAACTAAATGGGAAGCATGATTTACAGCCACCTTGGCTACTTTATTGGACGACTTAGTTAGCGAATTAGATGTCACTGGTTTAGAGGCTTTTTTCATTTTTTTGGATGAATCCTTTACATCTTGCTTTTTTCTCTCTTTATCCAAGTTGGCTGTTATTCCAAGGATTGAAGACGACATTCCGCCACAACAACATGCAGCTTCGTTACTGCCTCCGCCTAATAATAAATCTCCAGCTATACTTCCTATCAAAGCAGAAGCGCCTCTACCTTTTCTCTTCTTCTTCTGACTGATTTTTTTATTTATAGGTTCTTTGACCTGTTGCCTCATCTTTTTTTTGTTTTTTGTAGTTACTGATTGAGAAGCCTTTTTCATTTTGTTAGATGAGTCTTTGGCATTCTGCTTTTTCTTATTAATGGTTGTAGATGGTTCCGAAGCTGAGTCTGCATGATTCTTCCAAGTTTTTGATAATTGTTGGGGAAGTTTTCTTGCTTGATCCCATGTTCCTTTCGCTGTTTTCGCAAATTTTTGAACACTGTCAAAAGAGGTTTTTAACGTTTTAGCAAATGATGATGCTTGATTCCAAGTTTCCTTTACAATGGAACCAAATGCAGAAGCCTCTTGCCAGGTTGCGATGATCTTATCTCCTACATTTGATGAGCTAGACCAGATCCCTTGAACTCTGTTTCCGAATTGACCTGCTTCTTTCCATGTTGACATCATTGTCTTGCCTATATTATTGGCCTTTTGAAACGTCCCTTGAAGTGCTTTGCTTACTTCTAACCCTTCTTTCCATGTGTTCTTTGCAGTTTTCCCAAATTCTCCAACCTTTGAAAGCATTGATTTCGTTTTTTGTACAGTTTGAAGTGAGTTGTTGACAAAGGTGAGCGTTTTCAGAAACATTGGTGTCAATTTCTCTTCTAGCTTGTCAAATACCGCCGCTGCATTGTTAGAAGAATCACCTTCGGGCTTGCTCCACATTCCTATAAAAGAACCCGAATTTTCTTTAAATTGACCCCATATCCCCTTTCCTTTATCCGCATATGTTTCTACTTTCTTCAAAGAATCCTCAAAAGTGTCTACAAAACGGTTTGTTTGATCCCATGTAGAATAATTCACATCGTCCATTGAAGGAGCTTCACTCCATGTCTTTATTCCCTTATCTTCTATACTCCGTGAATTGGACCAAATATCTTTTACTTGCTGACCAAAACTCTCTGCCTCCTGCCATGACTTTATCATGCTGGTTCCAAGGTTTTGGGCATCTTTAAGCGATTTTTGCATGGTACTTCCAAAATTCACAGTATCTTGCCAAGTGTTTTGTGCCAAATCATCCATACTTTGAATATCATTAATGGTAGTTGTTACTTTTTCAGCATTCGTATTTAATGCTTGAGACTGCACTTTCAAACGACCCACAACTTCAGTAGACCTATTTATCCATTGATTTGTTTGTGCAAACATGTTTATTACTTTTTTATACACTTGGTCTACTGGTTGTACTAATTTTTCATAGTAATTAGTTGATAGATTCAATTCTTCTGTACTTGCCAAATCTTACCCTCCTTTCCTTAAACGCATCAACCGTTTCTGTTCTTTCTCTTCTTCTTCTAACTGCAAAAGCATGGAAGCAAACATAAATTTTTGTGCTCCTATGGGTTTAGCATAAAGTTCATCAGGCGGCAGTCCATGACGCTGGAAAATGATATGAAATAAATACGGAGCACCACCTGATTTAATTAGTTTTTTATTTCATCTAAGCTTTCATCCTCATCGGTAAAACCAGATAATGCTAGTATTTCGTTCGATAGTTTTGAAATTTCTCCCGCTAACAGTCTTTTCTGAATTACATCTATCGGTGTTGGACCAAAAGCTTCTAATAACTGACTATCTGTCCAATTTGGGATCAAACAAGCTTTTTCAATAACTAATGCACCAAACTTTTCATCATCAACTTGCTTCTCCCCACCTTTGACTGGGTAACTCGCTTGCTCACGTATTTTATTGATTGTTTTTCCATCTAATGCTTGGATATGAAAATGGAGATTAAAGCGTTTCATAAATATCTCTTTCTCAGGTCTTAAATCAGCATCTAATAAAATACGTAACACATCGTCTTCGTTCTTTTTACTCTTCATCCATGTTTCATCCTTTCGGTTATATACTTTTATTGCTAGCTATAATAGATTTAATAGATTAATACATTGAGAAGTTATACTTTCCTATACAAAGAAAAAGACGAGTCCAGGGAAAACTCGCCTTTTGTTTGATCAAATACATTATGTTTCACTAACCGTATCTAACAGTTCGTATCCTGTGAATGTGAATGGAAGTTCTTCTTCCACAATTGCGCCCACTTCATAGTTAATCAATGGAATATTGTCAAACTGCACACCTTTCAGACGTACACGATATGCTCCGAAAGATTCTGGATCTTTTAATGCTAAAATGAGTTCAGTTATAAACACACCGTTGCGATCATCAGCAATTTTCCCAATGTTTTCAATTAACTCTGTTGTTATTTTGTACCCAGTCATGCTACCACTGCCACTTAATCCTGTAACCTTGTGGGCAACCCAACGTGTCCCTGCACGTTGAATTTCTTCCTTGTTCAATTCTACTGTTGCTTCAGCATTTTTTATATTAGTTAACCATTCACCATCATGCCATACTTCTCCAAAAGTTCCATTAATCGTACGAGTTGCATTTAATGCCATTTATACTCACCTTCACTTTCTTCTTCGTTATTTTAAATATTGATATTTAGGAAAATACGTTCCATTGAATCCAGTTCTCTATAACTAATGCGTAAGAATACTGAATCTCCAACAGAAGCACGATCTGGGTCTAGCTCTACGAATATATCCGTTAATACATTCGCATTTTCTAATGTTTCTAAATACGCCTTAATTGCTGATATAAGTGCTTTCTGACCATCTTCATTGTT
Source organism: Chengkuizengella axinellae (assembly GCF_030730905.1). Lineage (GTDB taxonomy): Bacteria > Bacillota > Bacilli > Paenibacillales > KCTC-33759 > Chengkuizengella > Chengkuizengella axinellae. The sequence goes on from NZ_JAVAMP010000009.1 coordinate 81,944, forward strand.
GTCTAATTTACCAATGTATGAGTCTGCCGCTGTCTTTGCAATATCTGTTGCTACTGCTTGTCTAGCACCGATAGCTCTAATCTTAATTCCTGATGAAGTAATTCCCTGTTCAATTTTCACTTTGTCCCCATCGTGAACAAGCACGAGTCCACCATTATCTAGCGCTGTTTTTACATCTGAATTTTTATAACGAACATTCACATCATCCACGAATACTTGTGAATAAGTAATAGATTTATTTATTGCTGTGCCTGCAATGTGACCCGCAATATATGGTGCAAATTGAGCAGATGTGAATTCTTTTTCTTCTTTGCTAACTCCGTTAATAAGGTGGATAATATAGTCATCTCCGTACTGTCTAGTTACAGGAGCATCAGAATCATCGTTGCGTCCTAATACTGCCAAGAAGTGTTTTCCATCTCCTCTATTGTTTTCCACCCATGTTTGAATATTTGTTTGTTGTGTTGCATCAGCCTCGCCATCAAATACAAATACATTAAAAGGGTAAGTATCTAGAACATCACGCATCGTAGCATAATCTGCTTCTTGCGGTGACTCTGGCATTGTGTAAACGAGTACCTCTTTTGCACCACCTTGCAGAGCTAACTGAATAGACTGCACACCTTCTGTATCGAATAATTGGATTGCTTCACTTTCTTTTTCTATAGAATAGACCTTTCCTGCTTCTGCTGATCCGCTATAACTTAATAAAGGGATCGCAACCGTTCCACGACTCCCCCCTTGAATTTGTGCCACGGCTGATTCTACAAAATTTAAATATAATCCTGGTTGATTTGGTAAAGAAATTGGATTCCATGTTCCACCTGACATCTTACATTCCTCCTTCATTTAATTGTCTATACGTAGTGTGGATGTTTCTCATCTTCTCAACAGTTTCTTCTGGTAATGATATCGTCTCTGATACAGTGAGTAATCCACTGCATGATACATAATCTCCTACACGTGAAGGACCAGTGAATGTAAAAGAGTCCACATGTATAAACTTCTGTTCTTCCAAACTAGCAGCATTTGAAAGATATCTTTTTTCGTATAATACATTGCTTAGTCGATCTATTTGTTCTAGAACTTTCTTGGCTGATGAATCAACATACTCTAGTTCAAATTGACATTGCTTTACATACTGATAAGGGGTTTGAACCTTTCTTGAATCCTCTTTGTGACGAATAATCAATGTCTCTGGGGGTACTTCTTCAGCAAATTTATGCTTCTCCACCTTTCTAGTAAGAGAGAATGTCAGTAAAAAATTCTCAATGGTTTCAAAATATTCAGTTATAACCACATCTTCATCCCCTATGGGCAACAATCTTACCCTAACTCTTTATGCCTAGTTATACTATCTAAGATCATTTTCTTGCTCCTATTCCTGTTTGTTTCCAATGGTATTTTTTTCGGTTACTTCATCCTCATGCATCCACCTCCATTGATTCAAATTCAACAAAAAAAGACCCTATCATATACTTTGCATTCATCATTTCACGAAGCAGTATTACTTGAAGTACTTGTTTTAAGTAAAATTGCTTCTACTGAAATCTATGAAGCTAAATATAGTCTTTGGAACCTAAATTCTTGTAAATCATGAATCTTAGATGTAATTACTTTGGCATAAAGAGAGAGTTTGAAACGAGGAAAAATATACCCCTATTATTAATAATATTTTAGAGATGGCGAACAAAAAAATCCATTTTGAAATAAGCTTATTCAAAATGGATTCTAAATTTGAGATCGACTATTTAATTTTTATATTTGAAGACGTTAAATAGAAAAAGTTTAAAATAAATAAATTTCTTTTATGATAGAAAACCCGTACTTAGCCATTCATTAAATTCTTCTTTTGATTTACTTATACTTTCTCCATCCAAAATTATAGATATAGATTCTTTTTGATAATTAAAGAATATATAGTATTCTTTATCATTCTGTGTGCCATGAAAGAGCATCATATTATAATCATCGCTCTCAAAAGTCCATTCTGTATTTTCAAATGTATGATTTAACAAATCATACATACTCTCATCATTCGGACCTTTAAACTTTGACATTTGCTCCGTCATTATTTCATCAAAATTCTCTAGATCTTCCCTTAATATAGGATTCTCTTGTGATTCCGTTACATCTTCTGTTTCAGATAATGTAACCTCACTATCATTTATTGCAAATTGACTTAACCAATCATTAAATTCTTCTTTTGATTTACTTATGCTTTCTCCATCTAATATTATAGATATAGATTCTTTTTGATAATTAAAGAATATATAGTATTCTTTATCATTCTGTGTGCCATGAAAGAGCATCATGTTATAATCATCACTTTCAAAAGTCCACTCTGTATTTTCAAATGTATGATTTAACAAATTATACATACTCTCATCATTCAGACCTTTAAACTTTGACATTTGCTCCGTCATTATTTCATCAAAATTCTCTAGATCCTTCCTTAATATAGGATTCTCTTCTGTTTTCCCTGCTTCTTCTGTTTCAGATAACGTAACTCCACTATCATTCATTGCAAGATTACTAACAGCAACCCCACCAATTAACGCTATCGCTATTCCACTTGCAATTACCACTTTTTTCATGATGTATAACCTCCTGTTGATGTATAGCTTGTTTTGGTGATAATTATTCTATTATATTGTTTTTAAAAAGAAGAACTAGATTTATGCAACTCAAATGGGTTTGACATGATTTGTTCATTTAAATATTCGATAGCCACTTTATTAAATTCCCTATAATTATCTATATTGCATACATGCCCGCTATTGTCAATAATATGAACGGTTCTATTCGTATCATTGCTTGTATCTTTTAAGGTAGAATTAATAAACATATGATCCTCACTACCCATGATATACAGCTTAGGAATTTGAATCGTAGTATCCATAGACGGATAAATTTTGTTCGTTTGCTTACATAACTTAAACCACTTTAAAAATTCGCTTTTTCCTAACATTGACGCTTGTTTAACAAATACATTTCTTGAATTCCGATGGTTTTTCTTTGGCATCAATATGTAAGCTGCCAATTTGTATAACCACATATAAGGCACCATGTTTTTACAAGCATTACCTAATTCAAATAATACTCTACCAAATTTAGTAACTCTCGTTATTGCACCTCCGAGTACCATAGAAGAAATTCTATCAGAGGCTATGTTGTTTAAAACATACATTACAAGGGTACCAAACGATAGCCCGACAAAGTGAGCCTTCTTTATATTTAATGTATTTAATACTTCTATTACCTCTTTTGCTATATCTTTAAAATGGTATGCAGACAGTTCTGGTTTAACATCAGTAGAACCTCCATGCCCTCTAAAATCAATGAGAACTAAATTGAATTCCTTTCGAAACGCTGCGATTTGTTTATACCATGTGGCAGATCCGCCACCGATGCCATGTAGAAAAACAATCCAATCTTTTGAAAATTTATGTTTATGCACAGTATGATGAAGCATGGTTCCTCCTAGTTGTAATCGACTTAGTCTAGTATATATTACATAGATTTAAAGAGGAATTCAAATGGTATTATTTTTTCAATGAATTACCAGCATGCGAAATCGGCGCCCCCTTGAAGTAAAGGGAGTCTTACAGCATGAGAACGTGAAGATTTTTTTACAAATTAAAGTACAAAAAAAAGACTCAATTCTCGCTTAAACGAGCAATTGAGTCCTTTTTCTATTGATCATCTTTATTAAGTTCTTCACGAATTTTATTTAATTCCTCAACTTGCCGAGGATTAGAATCAAAATATTCTACAAGTGCTTCAATACAAGTGATCGAATCCCAGCTTAAATGATGTTCGATCCCTTCAACATCATTATATATATTTTCCACTTGAACTCCGATAGTGCTTAGAAACTTTTCTAACAAATGATGACGAGCCACCAAACGTTTTCCCATTTTTTTACCTTTAGGGGTTAATACTAATCCTCTATATTTCTCATAGATAAGGTATTGATCTTTATCTAATTTCTGTATCATTTTTGTTACTGATGATGGGTGAACCTCTAGACCCTCTGCAATGTCTGATACTCTAGCATAACCCTTTTCATCTATTAATATGTAAATTCGTTCGAGATAATCCTCCATGCTGGGTGTGGCCAAATCGATTCCCCCTTACTCATTTCCTCTTAGTATCATACACGCTTTATGTTTGACAAGCAAGTCAATCAAATTTTAATAGTGACCATATTTTGAGTGCTTAAAATTGCAGCCAGCTAGGGGTAATACTGTTCAACCAGATTGTAATTTTAGCCATTTGACCTGTGAATAATAAAATTCCAACGAATATCATCATTACTCCACCTATTTTCATAACAACACTTGAATACTTTAATATCCATTTTGTTGATCCTATAAAAAATGCCATGATGAAGAATGGAATCGCAAATCCAAGTGTATAAGCAGTAATCAAATCAAACCAAATTCCAGGTTCAGTAGCTGCTAATGCTACTATAGAGCCTAAGATAGGACCTACACATGGTGACCAACCCGCAGCAAAACCAATTCCAATTAAAAATGTACCAAAATATCCTGCAGGTTTGGATGCCCATTTAAACTTGATCTCTCTCATTAAAAGCTGAGGTTTAAAAATCCCCATTAAAAATAATCCCATTAGAATAATAAGCAATCCTGCAATCTGAGTAAGGAGTTCATCATAGCCAATAAACAACTCAGCTAGTAAACCAGCAGATAACCCTAATGTATAATAAACTGCTGAAAAGCCCAATATAAAAAATAAAGTGTGCAGCATGGTTTTCAACCGAACTTCTTTACTCTGCCCCGTTTTTAAATTACTTACCGATACCCCTGTAATGTAAGAAATATAAGAAGGGTATAACGGTAAGCAGCACGGAGATATAAAGGAAGCCAATCCTGCCCAAAATGCAACCCAGATGTTAAGCTCCATATTGATCTCCTTCAAATAAAAGTTTTTGATCTCCTTTTATTGTAGAGCTTTCTCCAAGCTTGTCAAATTACTTTCCATAATTGTAAAATAATCGTCACCATTTTTCGCTTGATCTTCAGTTAATCCTTCTAATGGATTTAGAACAAGCGTTTCAATGTTTAATTCCTTTGCTAATGATTCTGCAAGTTTAGGAGAAACTAATTCTTCAAATAAAATATATTGAATATTATTTTCCTCAATAAAAATGGAGATGTTTTTATAATCTTGAATGGTAGGTTCAGCATCTGGCGACAATCCCATAATAGAATGTTGAGTTAACTCATATTCATTTGCTAAATATCCATACGCCTGATGAGAAACAACAAAATCATTCCTAGAAGTGTTCTCCAAAACTTCTTTGTACTTTAAATGAAGCTCATCTAATTGATTAGAAAGTTCTATAAAACGTTCCTCATAATCATCTTTATGCGTAGGATCTATGTTTATTAATCCTTGTTTAATATTTTCCGCCAATATCTTTGCTTGAACAGGACTTAACCAAATATGAGGGTCATAAACACCATGTTCTTCTTCATGATCATCTTCATCCTCATGACCTTCCTCAAGCTCTGAGCCTAATTTTTCTGTTCCTAAACTAGCTTCAACCAACCCAACGCTTGTATCTCCATCCAAGGTAGAGAAAAAGTTCTCAATCCAGCTCTCAAAACCAAGCCCATTATAAATAAAAAGGTCTGCTTCTGTAATTTGGATCATATCTCTTGTTTTTGGTGACCAATCATGAGGTTCAACACCCGTTGGAACCAAGTTTTGAACATTTACATATTCCCCTCCTATTTTTTCAGCAAAATCATATAATGGATAGAAGGTCGTCACAATATCAATTTTATCATCTGCTTCTACTATAGTTTCTGAAGTTTGTTCAGAAACACATCCCACCAATATAATTGAAAATATAAAAAGAATCATAAATACGATATTAAATTTTTTAAGCATTTCAATCTCCCCCAGTAAACTCAATTACTAAATCGTAATAATTACTATTTACACTCAGAATTATACATGGAGATATTTTTAGATGTCAATATCTTTTTTATATAACAACTATTTTTTAAGATTTTGTTCTCATTTTATACAAATGTGTACCAAAAAACCCAATACTTGATATAAAGCCTAATAAAGCAGCAATATAATAAAGCGTTTCTCCATTGAATTGATTATACAACCAGCCCCCAAGCATTCCACTGCTCATACCAGCTAGCCCTGCCCAAATTACTGTAAATACGGCTAAACCTGTTGAACGATATTCGTCCGGAATCAACCCTGATAAATACCGAATGGCTGTTATTAAAAATATGCCAAATGAAATACTATGAAGAGCCTGCACTCCAATAATTAGATATGGATTGTCCAAAGCTGCAGTTAGAACATATCTTAATGTATAAGCTAATCCTGCTACTGCAAGCAAAGGCAGCTCTTTATAACGATGGCCATATTTGCTCAACAATAATAAAACTGGAATTTCACTTAATGCTGCAACCATTGGTGATAATCCTAGCCATTTTTCTTCAGTTCCCAGTTCTTTCAAATATAGAGATATAAAATGATCATTTGTACGATGGGAGATTGAAATAACAAAAATCAACAAAAGAAACCACAATAATTCTTTAGATCTAAGTAAATTAAATATCCCTGAAAATTCCATCTTTTTAACAGACCCTTGACGGTCTCTCAATCCGAATGTAAGGAAAAAAGCAGCTGCTGTGGTGATGAATAATAAAAATATAGTTTTATCCATCCCTACTCTATTTAAAATAAACCCCATGACAAGTGCTGAGAAAGAAAATCCTAAAGATCCCCATACCCTGACTCCTGCGTAACTAGATTTCGTGTTTTTTATAGTCAACAGTGTAAGACTATCAGACAAAGAAATAACAGGGTTTTGGAAGAAAAAGAAAAACAAAATAACTATTAATGTAATCGAAAATTGATCTACCTGCCACAACCATAAAAGCATTATCATTTGTCCAAATAAAAGAATAATGAGCACTTTTTTTACGGTTTGAAATCTATCACTGATCACTCCCCATAAAATATTCGACACAATTCCTGCTATTGGACCTATTCCTAATAATGTTCCAATTTGAACCTTAGAATATCCCACGGCCTCAAAATATAAAGGAAGATAAGTAACAATGATTCCCATACTCATATAAAATATAAAAAGAAACAACTTTAATATGTGAATATCCTTTAAATTATTCATAATCACCCTTCTAAAATTTCAAATTATAAAAGCTCCCTTTTATACTAAAGGGAGATAAAAAAGATCGAATTAAAATACATATCATTATAACACGAAAAGATCATTTTATAACTAGGAAAAAATACGAAATAAAACTCGAATTCGGTCCATTGTTAGTGGCCCAAATCCGAGTTTCAAACTTGTTTATATCAAATGTCCAATTATTTGACCAATGCACCGTTCGGCATGTTTTCAGCTACTGTAGCTAATGTTAATTGATCCCCTTCTGATGCTGCTAAGATCATGCCTTGAGAAAGTTCGCCTCTAAGTTTAACCGGTTTTAAATTTGTTACGCAAATCACTTTTTTCCCTACTAATTCATCTGGTGTATAGTGTTTAGCAATTCCTGATACAACTTGACGTTGTTCGTATCCTAAATCGAGCTGAAGTTTTAATAACTTATCTGCTTTTTTCACAGGCTCACATGCTGTAACTTGGGCTACTCTAAGTTCAACCTTCGCAAAGTCATCAATGGAAATTTCTTGTGCTTCTCCGTTCTTTTCTTGCATTTGAACCTTTTCCTTTTTAGTTTCTTTAGCAGGTTCCACGGTCTTTTTACCGCCCCCCATAGAACTAGCGATATACTCCACTTCTTTTTCAACTTCTAGTCTAGGGAAGATAGGATCATTCTTTTGAACCATTGTATCTTTAGGAATTTGCCCAAATGTATAAATACTATCCCAATTTATTAATTCACCTTTCTGTATTCCCAACTGCTTTAAAATCATTTGTGGAGATTGTGTCATAAATGGCTGTAATAAAATCGCACTGATTCTCAGTGATTCTGCTAAATGAACCATTACGGAAGCAAGTTCTTTTCTTTTTGATTCATCTTTAACAAGCATCCATGGTTGGGTTAAATCTATATATTTATTTGTGAAACTGATCATTTTCCAAATTGACGCTAAAGCTACTGAAAACTCCATCTTTTCCATCGTTTGCTCAACTTCTTCTACCGATTCCTTTATCGTATTTTGCAGCTGTTCGTCAAACTGAGTAACATGACCTTGATACGCAGGGATTGTTCCTTTGAAGTATTTGTCGATCATCACAATTGTACGATTTAAAAGGTTTCCTAGATCATTTGCTAAGTCAAAATTAATACGATCCACAAAATTCTCAGGTGTAAAGGTTCCATCTGATCCAAATGGTACTTCTCTTAATAAATAATAACGGAGCGCATCTAATCCATAACGATCAATCAGTGTAACTGGATCAACCACATTTCCTTTAGATTTTGACATTTTACCGTCTTTCATCAATAACCAACCGTGTGCAAATACTTTTTTCGGTAACGGTAAATCCAATGCCATCAACATAATCGGCCAATAAATAGTATGGAAACGAACGATCTCTTTTCCAACCAGATGAACATCTGCCGGCCAGAATTTGTCATATTTTTCTTGGTTTTCTGTTCCATAACCTAATGCAGTAATATAATTACTCAATGCATCAATCCATACATACACAACGTGTTTTGGATTATTTGGCACTTTAACTCCCCAGTCAAAGGTAGTACGTGAGACAGCTAAGTCTTCAAGTCCTGGTTTTATAAAGTTGTTGATCATTTCGTTTTTTCGTGATTCAGGTTGTATAAAATCTGGATTTTCTTCATAGTACTCCAGTAATCGATCAGCATATTTACTCATTCTAAAAAAGTAGCTTTCTTCCTTGATTTTTTCTACAGGACGACCACAATCTGGGCACTTCCCATCTACTAACTGACGTTCTAAGAAGAAAGATTCACAAGGGGTACAATACCAACCTTCATACTGATCAAGATAAATATCATCTTGTTCTACAAATTTTGCAAAGATTTTTTGCACTATGATTTTATGACGATCTTCCGTTGTACGAATAAAATCATCATTGGAAATATCAAGTTTTTTCCAAAGTTCTTTAATTCCAGCTATAATCTCATCTGTAAATTGTATCGGTGTAACCCCTTTTTCCTGTGCTTTTTTCTCAATTTTTTGTCCATGTTCGTCCGTACCCGTTAAATACATGACATCATATCCACGTAAACGTTTATAACGAGCCATTGCATCCCCTGCAACCGTTGTATAGGCGTGCCCTATATGTAATTTTGCACTTGGATAATAAATTGGTGTTGTAATGTAAAAGCTTTTTCTTTGTTCACTCATTTGATTTCCTCCTTAAAATTTCTTTGAAAAATAAGGGAAATTAGGTCTTATTTCATACATTCCTCTCCATATTCAAAAAATTAGGGAACTTTTTGGACTTATTTAAGCTTTTCTTTACAAAATTCATTATAAACTGTAAATTAAGACCCTTTTTTTCCTCTATTTTGTTTGAAATCAAGAAGAATCACAAAATAAGGCTATTATTTTCCTCTATTTCATTTGTTTGATATATGGGGAAAGCATTCATGATCGTTTTATGAAGATAAAGTAACCATTGATACGATACATGGCAATGGACACTTTTCATCTAACGACCCTACTTAGCTAACTTGCCAGTCTCTACTGTTGCTATTCACTTATGTGGGTATTAAAAAAAGCCCTATCCATTTGGGACGAGAGCTTTCTCACGTGTTACCACCCAACTTCCCCTTTACTTTTACAAGCAAAAGGCTCAGTAAGTCAATGACTTCCCTTTAACGTAGGAATCCGTTATCGCCTTATCGTTTCAAGAACTAAAAACCACTCGACGACAAATCCTCCTGGACCATTTTCCAGCTTTTTCTCCTATACCGGTTTTCAGCTTCCCCCGGCTCTCTGTCATAGTGTAAAAACTGTACTTATCCATTCATAGGAATTCAACCCAAAATACTGGGCAATATATTTTCTTAAGTATAGTAAACATTGAATTTGTAAACTTACGAAATATGATGTTAGAACAAAAACTCCTAACGGAGTTTGTAAATTCTTATGTTATAAAATATACATAATATTTCTTATAAAAGTCAAGTTAACTTATTTATCAGGCACATGATCAATACCACCTGGGTGAAACGGGTGACACTTACTAATTCTTTTTGCACTTAATGCAGTACCCTTCACTACCCCATGTTTTTCAACAGCTTCTAAAGCATATTGTGAGCATGTAGGATAAAAACGACACGTTGGGGGTTTTAGAGGAGAAATAAATTTTCTATAAAAATGTATAGGTGCCATCCAAATTTTTTTTATCATAACTGCATGTCCCCCCTTTATCCACTGCACTTCGTTTTATAATACTAATGTTTAGACAATTTCAAATCATTTAATTTTGACACTCTTTGCAAAATCCATACAATTCAAATTTGTGGTTTACAATTTGGAATTCGTCAGGTAATTCAGGTACATATTGTACAGGGCAATAATTGATGGAGTAAGTTTTCTCACATTCGAGGCAAATTAAGTGATGATGATGTGAATCATCTTCACAACGTATTTTAAATTTAATGCCATCTTCAAATACAAATTGCTCTATTACTCCTATTTCTTTCATCAACCTTAAATTTCGATAAACAGTATCAAAGCTTAACCCTGAATATTTATAGGACATCTTCTTGTAGACATCTTTTGCTGTTAAATAATTTTCATTATTAATAAAAAGTTCGATTAAAAATTTGCGCTGTTCTGTAACTTTAAAACCTTGCTTAGACAGTAAGGTTAATATTTCGTCCATCGTTAACATCATTTAACCTTCCTTCACAGTAACACTTCATAATCACCTATAGAACTTATAATACATAAATATGATTAACATATTCAAGTGTAAATTGAAAAAACTTGACCTATATTGAAAAATCAAAAGCTTGTATAGAATACTAATGGATTGAAGCTGGTTCAAGGATGAGACGGACTGTAGATACGGGATAAACGTCCATTTTATTTCAATGCAGGGTATTCGTCTATTCAGAACAAGCGTCTACTACATATTGTATATTATCTTCAAAAAGGAGGAGGTGCAGACAAATGAGTGCATATGGCGGCGGTGGGTATGGTTACGGAAGTTCATTAGGTAGAGCTGCAGTTATTGTATTAGTATTATTCATTCTTTTAGTTATCATTTTAGCTGCAGGCATCTACATCTAGTTAAGATATAAAAACAACAATTAGTTTGATGAACTGTCTAAAATCTCTTTTTTTATAGAATGTATACTCTTTAAAGGAGGTGATAGTAAATGAGCGCATGTGGTGGAGGATACGGTCTAGGCAGAGCAGCTGGTATTGTATTAGTTCTTTTCATTCTTTTAGTTATCATCTTAGCTGCTGGTATCTATATCTAATAATAAATGTTTCCAGTGGGGATTACTCTTTCCCCACTGAAAGCACAAATCCCCTTTTTTCCATACATAATCATCATCGTTAAGGGACAGACACACATTTTTACAATCTTAAGATATTCGTCCAAACAGGACAAGTATAGAGCTCATAATATATACTATTCCATTTACAAAGGAGGTAAAAAATATGAGTTCATATGGATGTGGTTCAAGAGGTTCAAGTTCCGTAGGTATTGTATTAGTTTTATTCATCCTTTTAGTTATCATTTTAATTGCTGGTGTTCATGTTTAATTTAAGTTACTTTAAGCGGGGAAATGAATTTTTCCCCGCTTTGGTTAAGATCATCTTGTTGATTACATAATCATGGCATATGACATATACACATTTTTATAAAAGAAGTTATTCGTCTATACGAGACAGTAAAGCTCATCATATTATATATTATCTCATTTACAAAGGAGGGTGAAGAAATGAGCGCATGTGGTGGAGGATATGGTGGAGCAGGTAGAGCTGCAGTTATCGTGTTAGTTTTATTCATTCTTTTAGTTATCATTTTAGCTGCTGCATTTGTTATTTAAAAATAACATGTTTTATTTAGATTCCCGCCGATAAAGCGGGATCTAAATTTTTCCTCCATTGAAATCTGAAGGTTAGGGATAACCGTCTATTTTTTTTTTATAAGGATATATACCCATGACAAAGTTGGTACATATGAATAGACTATATTATCCTATAAAAAGGAGGGAGCAATATGAGCGCATATAGAAAAGGTGTTGGTGTTGGTGTTGGTGCAGCGATAGTATTAGTACTCTTTATCCTATTAGTTATCATTTTAGCTGCTGGAGTATTTATATAAATATAAAGGTGGAACTTCAAGAAAATATTCAAATCATACAAGAGTCCCGTATAATACGGGACTCTATTTATTTATAATGAACTTATAAAATTAGACACTTCCTTTTTAAATTCTGAAGTTATACCACTTATTTTCGGATTCATCTTTCTTTTTATCAAAAACAAGTTTTAATAATCCTTCTTGATACTTAATTGACAATGGTTTTTCTTTAACAGCAGAAGGCAATGGTATATATCTTGTGAAGTTTACATTTCTTCTTTCGCTGTAAAAATGACCACTAATGCTTGCATCCTGATGTAAAAAACCTTTCAAATACATGTTCTTTCCAGTAGAACGAACTGAAAAATCGGTCTTCTTTTCTTTTTCCATACCAGGAACTTCTAAGATTACGACAACTTTCTTGCCTTTTTCAATTACTTCTGTTTTGGGTCCATCTAGAAATAATTGATTAATTTGTCCAACCATATCCTCACTTACTTTTAATGCTTTATGAAAAGATTGCTGAATCTGATCAATATCTTTCATATGACGCGAAAACCATGACATCTTACACCCCTCCTTTATTACCTTTACTTATACAATACGAAGGTGAAGGGCATTAGGTGTAGGCACATGTCTATTTTACGATTTATTCTTTTTAGACTTCTTTTTGCTTTTTTTATTGTTATTCTTATCTTTAGTCCGTAGATCATTTGACAGTTCAAGCTTTTCAATAAAATCTATTTCATTTAACCCTGAATTTGTTTCCTCTTTTACATCCGTTATTGGTTTCACGTTGACTGGAATTGGTTCTTCTTCTGGACTTGGTTCTGCTTTGATAACTGGAATTGGTTTCTCTTCTATACTTGGTTCTGCTTTGATGACTGGAATTGGTTTCTCTTCTATACTTGGTTCTGCTTTGATGACTGGAATTGGTTTCTCTTCTATACTTGGTTCTGCTTTGATGACTGGAGTTGTATTCACGTCTATATCATCATTCATATTTTGAGCCTGAGTTGTAAAGGGGAATACTTGTGGACTGTTAAATTTAGTTGCTACTGCTTTTCCTGATACATTAACATTGTTGGCGAAGCCTTCAGCAGGCTCATCCTCACTATTACCTTTTTCTCTGGAAGTACTAACACTGCTAGAGCTTTGCACTTTTCCCGTATCTCCTAAGTACTTTACAGCAATTGCACCCAAAACACCTCCTATCAATATACCAAGTAATAAATCTTTACTGTTAATATCGTCTGACACACAAATCCTCTCCTTTAAAATCTACAAGTTCATTTTAGTTTTTTCCACATGTCTATAGTAGTAGAGGCCAAATTCACAAAATATGAGATACTGCTGTCTTGATTTTCTTTGTTACTAGACGTTTCTTTTAAGTTGGATGCTAATGTACTAGTCACAGAGTCAGATTTCTTCTGTATTGAAGAAGCTGTATGTTGAAAAGAATCAACCAGTTTATTTATGGTTTCAATCATTGATTTTGTCGAGTCCATACATGGTTTAATTTCTTTCGTGATTTGTGCTGTACTTTGAATCAAATCTGCCCCTTCAACTGTTGATTTTTCAATTTGTTTAATCACTTTAGAAAATTGCTTTACAAAACGATAGCTGAAGATCAACATAAATACGATTAACAAAATCAATAAACATAAAAATGCTGAAATGAGAATCAAAACGATTTCAATGAGCATACATTTCACCCCAATTTACCGCTTAAGCAAATTTAGTCATTTGCCCAGTTAATACTCTATATTATAGGAAGCACAACTGTAATTTGACACAAAAAAATGAAGTATTCTAAAATTTGAACACTTCATTTTTTAAAAAATATATTTAATTCTCGTTATTTTGAACAACATAAGTGCATTTATTCCCGCCTTTAGCAATACATTCTGTACGCTCTACATCGGTTTCCAATAACTTTTTAAATAAGGACAACTCACAATCACAAGCCTGTTGATATTGGTCAGCTACTTGGGCAATAGGACAATTGTATTCCATTAAAACAAAATTGCCTTGTTCATCCAAATCACACTCTGCCATATATCCTGTTTCTTTTTGAATTTCAACCAACTCTTCAACTTTTGTTTCTAATGTTTTTCCGTTCATTCTTTGATCATATTTTATAAAAAGTTTATTCTCTCTTCCTTCAAATAACTTATCCACTGCATCATTACCAAACTCACTTATCAACTCATCAAGAATATCCAGAGTCAATTTATGATAGTTTTTTGGAAATAAATCATCGGCTTTTTTAGTTAATGAGTATATGTGAGTTGGTCTGCCCATCGATTTACGAACTAACTCTGAGGTAATCAATTTATCTCGATCTAACGTATTTAGATGTCTTCTTACGGCCATCTCAGTAATGCTCAATTGTTTAGCCATTTCACTGACACTTAAAGAGCCTTTTGTTTTTAACATTGTAAGTATTATTTTTCGAGTGGAAGCTTCTTGATTCATTATACATCACCCTTTACATATCCTCATTTTAACGCATTTATAAGAATAAGTAAATTAATAAACATATATGTATCATAAGTTAGGCAGAAAGAGAGCTGAGCGATATCAGATGATCTCTTGCTTTAGATAATTCTTTACACTTTGTGAAAATTCAGCAAGAATATCCGGCAATTGTGAAAGCAAAGGAAAAATTTCACTTTGATCAAAATTAAAATACTCTTGTACTAATTTTTTTCTCATTTTTACTAAACTTAACAAAGGCTCTAACAAATGAGGTGGAAATACCTTTTCCCCATAAATAATTTCAATAATATCTTCGTAACTGCTTGCATCCCTCATCAAAAATCCATCAATGATATAACTACCGATATCTGTAACAGACTCCAATGCTAAATGTAAAATCCGCTCCTGAGCCAAACCATTAATAACAGAAGGGGATTCTTTTTGATTTTCTATAGAGTCAGGAATCATTTCTACAAGCCGTTCGATAAATTCTAACCTTAAATTGATCTGATCTTGATTGACATAATACATATCATTTTTCTCCCATTCTTTTTTACTTTCGTCTTTTTTTACTTTTCATTTTTGCCCAAGCTATAATAAAAATAAAAGTAAGAACAATCACCAATAATATTGTTAAAGCTTCCATGACATCTTTTAATTCCAACTTCATCATCCTTTTTTAAATAAAAATTAGAAAACAACTTTACAATTAGTTCACTTACTTGGGTTTCATTTGATCGGACTCCGCAAAAGTAATAGGATTATGCTTGTTTGATTCGCTTCTTTGATTCACTTCACTCACTTGGGTATCATTTTGATCGTGCCCCGCAAAAGTAATAGGATAATGCTGCAAAGCTTCACTTCACTTTTGTGGGTACCTTAGGCATATATTTGACAAAAATAAAACTTAGTATTGCAAGTGCAAATACGATCAAGTAAACAGTATGTAATGAAAATGTTAATCCGTCCTGCAACGCTTGCACTACATCACTAGACAGTTCTTTTCTCTTATCTGGGTCTAATATATTATTGGTTATATCAAGGTTGAGATCCATTTCTTTTGATATTTGAAGATTTTCCAGATATTGAATCATTCTCATATTTATAATTCCACCAAATAATGAAGCACCTATCGTTGTACCCATCATTCTCATAAACATATTGGAGGCTGTCACAACACCTCTATTTCGCCACTCCACACTGCTTTGAATAGCCACTGTAAAAATAGTGTTTGTGAGTCCCATACCGATCCCCACCAAAAAAGCACCAACACTACCAAATACAACACCATTTTGTTGATTTAAAAACAGAAATAAACTTGAACCTAATATTAAAAATACCGTTCCTATCCATGCAATGTTTCGGAAACCGAATTTCATCATTGTTTTACTTGCTATCGTAGAGGCTATTGGCCAACCAATGGACATGACCGCTAATACAAACCCAGCTTCTTTAGGTGTTCTCTCCATCACACCTTGAACAAAGGTTGGTAAAAAATTAGATATACCCATTAATAGAATTCCCGTAATCAAAGAAACAACATTTGCAATGAGTATCACTCTATACTTCCAAATCCACATTGGCATAAGTGGGTCTTCCGCTCTTTTTTCCTGCATAATAAATAAAAGAAAAGCAAAACCTGCCATAAATAGCAGTATAAATATTGGACCTGACAGCCACGGCCATGTGACTCCACCTCGTAATAATACAGCCATCAAAGCACTTATAAATACAACCAAAAGGGTTGTCCCAACATAATCTATTTTGTGCTGCTTTTTATCAAATTCCTCTTTTAGAAAAACAAGTATGCCTAACAAAGCAATAATTCCTATAGGAAGATTAATCCAAAATACCCAAGACCAATCTACAAACTCCACTAAAAAACCACCCAAGGTTGGCCCAATGATTGCAGAAAACCCCCAAACACTAGCCAAATAGCCTTGAATTTTCCCACGTTCCTCCAAGGAATAGATATCTCCAACAATCGTCATTGCAATAGGTTGAACTGCACCTGCACCTAACCCTTGAATAAAGCGAAATATGATCAAATAAAACATACTTGGAGCAAATCCGCATAATATAGAACCAACTAAGAATGTAATCACACCAAATGTAAAAACAGGTTTTCTTCCATACAAATCAGCAAGCTTTCCATAAATTGGAACGGTGACCGCTTGCATAAATAAGTATACGGAAAAAACCCAGCTATATAACGAAAAACCACCTAACTCTGCTGCGATGCTAGGCAAAGCTGTTGTAACAATTGTAGCCTCAATCGCTGACATAAACATCGCGAGCATAATGGAGATTAGAATAAGTGGTCTATACTTCATAATCTACAGCGACAACAGATTCCTTCACTTGCGCAATATATTCTATAATTTCTTTATGTACTGGATGTACTTGATACTTATCAAGATCCTCCAATGAGTCAACCTCTACAATTAAAGACAAATCATAAGAACGTTCTGAACGAATAACATCCATTCCAACCTCCAGATGGTGTACTTCTGGAATTTTACCTTCCATACTCATCAAAACATCTTTTGTTTTCGCAATATTTTCTGGACTTCCATCTTTTAATCTGAAAAACACGATATGTTTAATCATATATAATATCTCCTTCCTTTTTCGAATGATGTGTTCATTATTATATCAAAAATAAAAACACCATTCATCCTTTTGTCCAAAGGGAATGGTGTATATTCTTTGATTAAAGTTCAGGTTTAGTTAAATAATACCTCGATATCTGATCCTGTTTTAGTTTCTTCAATCCATAACTGATATTCTTCACCTGTTTTTACTTTCGTTAATTCTTCTTTAATTTCTTCCTGTTTTTCCTCTAATGTTGCTTTACTTGCTTCTTTTTTATCGGTTACTTTAATAATATGATATCCAAAATCAGTTTGTACGATTTCACTAACTTCACCAACTGACAAGTTAAACGCTGCTTCATCAAATTCTGGTACCATCATACCTCTTCCAAAGAAACCTAAATCCCCACCATTCGCACCACTTCCTGGGTCGGTTGAATACGTCTTAGCAAGTTCTGCAAAATCTGCTCCATCATTGATTTGCTGTAATAAATCTTCAGCTTCTTCTAGAGTTTCCACTAAGATGTGAGATGCTTGCACTTGCTCTTCTTCTGTATAGTAAGCAAGATTTTCTTCATAATAAGCTGCTACATCTTCCTCAGTCACTTCTACTTTGGACTCAAATAATTTTTCAATTTGAAGCTGGAATGGGATCATGTCTTCGACTAATTTTTCATAATCTTCCAAAGACATACCGTATTGCATTAAATAAGCCTCAACTTCTTCATCAGATCCAAATGAAGATTTAAAAAATTCAATTTCTTTCGTTACGCCATTAGCAATGTCTTCTTCTGTAACCGCTAATCCTTCCTTCTCAAGTTCCTGTGACACTAAAGCTTCGTCAATCAACTGCTGAATCAATGCATCTGTAGATTCTTTACCTAACTGTTGAACCATTAAGTCAAAAAGCTTGTCCTGACTAATTTCTTCTCCATTCACTGTTGCAACGATTTCAGAGTCTAAAGAAGATTGTTCCTCATTACTCTCGTTAGATAATTCTGTATCTGTTGTATTGTTATCCTTATCAGCTGATGGGTTATTATCAAGTGCAGTCACCACTGCCAAAGCGATTAAACCAACAATGAAAAGTGATATGATAATCCATATTTTTGAATTGTTCTTCGTTTGATTCATTCTAATGTTTCCTCCTAATAATTTTACATGTATTTTAGCACTTTAGTAACTATATCAGATTTCGCAGAGTTGGACATTAAAATAATATAAATGATTTGATTACAATAGAGTTATTCTTATTCGCTCCACTTACACAAACCGCAAAAGTCCCTCTCGAGAACAACTCTATTGTTTTGTATCTCATAGTAGTTTAATTCCTTCCTATCAATCTCTTTTCCTAACTTCCAACAAAACTTTTCCAGTACTTCGTCTACTCTCTACCCACTGATGAGCTTCAACAGCTTCTTCCAACTTAAATCGTTTTCCAATCACAATTTCCAAACTACCATCTGCTATATATTTCATCACTTGATTCGCAGTTTCTTTTAAGAGCTCTGGACGTTTGTTTCTAGTAGTTCCTAAACTAAATCCAAGCACAGAACGACAGCTAGAATGAAGATCTTGCGTTTTAAAGTTCCCTATTTCTCCACTAGAATTCCCAAAATGAACTATGCGCCCATAATAAGCTAGGCACTCCAAACTTTTTTCTGTTACTTTTCCAGAGATAGAGTCTAATATGACATCTGCTCCCTCACCATTTGTTAACTCTCTTACTTTATTAGCAAAATCCTCTTCTTCATGACAAATCACATGATCTGCACCTGCTCTTTTAGCAATCTCCATCTTATTATAACTTCCTACCATTCCAATTACTTGTTTAGCACCTAAGATCTTAGCCAACTGAATTGCAGTGGTCCCTATTCCACCCGCCGCAGCATGTATTAAAACAGTTTCACCTTCTCTTAGTCTAGCTACATCTGCTAAGAGTTTATAAGACGTAAAGGAAACGATTGGACAAGCTGCTGCTGTGTGAAAATCTACATTATCAGGAATCGCAAACGTAAGATTACCATCTGCAGCTACATATTCTGCGTAAGATCCCTTTTTAGGAAAAGCAATTACACGTTGTCCTACTTTTAGATGCTTAACATCCGTACCAACCTGCTCAATGACTCCTGCTGCATCTAAACCAGGAATAAAAGGAAGATCCCCCTTTCCCTTTCTACCATATCTAGCTTTTATATCCGCAAAATTAACACTTGTAGCTTCTACTCGTATCAAAACTTGCTTAGAATGAATCGTTGGAGTCTCTAAATCTATGTATTTCATGGTTTCAGGTAAACCATATTCAGATACTATAATTGCTTTCACAATAGTTTCCCCCTTTATGTTTGCCTTTCCATATTAAACCATAAAACACAATTTGAATAAACTATGAACCATTTTCACTCTGATTCATAACATAATGTCAGCAAAGGACATACAATGTTATAACAAAACTCCTAGAAAAGTAATTCAAAGGTAACCGAATAATATTGGGTCCCCGAAAATAAAAACTTGTCTCACATTATTGAGTACCTTGAGGAGTGAAGTAAAAAGAAAGTAGATGAAGAAATTGAAGAATAACTGTGAAAAACAAAATGTAGATATGCAGGCACTACCAGCTAATTCTGGTTCCATTGAAACGATTGTGCCTGCGATTATATGCCCTGAACAGGTATTCAACTTAGAAGTGAATACTATATTAAACGCTGTAGATCCACCTGCAGATGCGGTTGTAACGCTTGATTCCTTAGATTTTCAGTTAACAACAGATACAAATACAATCATCTTAGATTTAGTACCAGGTCCAGAGGTTCCACTAGGAACAACATCTATTAATATTGCTCCTGACCAAAAAGCAGCAACGATTATTTTTGATGAGGCTATTGCTCAAAATGAAGTTGTTTCATTTTTGCCCATTGTTACTGTGATCATGCAAGCCGATGACCCTCAACCGCCATGTCGAGAAGTCATTATCGAAACTGAAGCCAGAGGTTTTATCAGTAGGTCAAATTTTGAAGGTGATTATGCAATAACCCTATTCAACCGCACAACTATTTTTAGAAAAACTCATTTTTGCTGTAGAAAAAAGTTTTTCAAGAAATAAAAACTCGCCAAGTGGCGAGTTTTGTTTATATTGGGGAAATGATCCGATGAAATTCATTACAATGCTGTATCATCGATATTGTTTAACCATAACTCAATTTCATTAATTACAGATTGAACCGTTCCTTCCTCAAATGGTGAGCTTAATTTAGCTTCTTTGACCAGCTCCAAAAATGGTTTACTCCCCCCTATTTTACATAAATGAGTGTAATCCTCCCAAGCTTGATCCCTGTCTTCGTTCATCTTTTTCCAAAATTGAAATGCACAGATTAACGCCAAGGTATAATCAATATAATAAAACGGAACTTCAAAGATGTGACCTTGTTGATACCAAAAGCCGCCTTGTTCCAAATATTCATTGCCATCATAATCACGATGAGGTAAATATTTTTTCTCTATTTCTCTCCACATTAATTTTCGCTCTTTAGGCGTTGCTTCTGGATGCTCATAAACGAAATGTTGAAACTCATCCACTGCTACACCATAAGGGATGAACATCGTATCTTTACTTAAATGAGAGAACTTGTATTTATCCGTATCTCCTTGGAAAAACAACTCCATCCAAGGCCAAGCAAAAAACTCCATACTCATAGAATGAATCTCACAAGCTTCATAGGTTGGCCAAGTATATTCAGGGTTTTCAAAGTGACGGCTGCTATACACTTGGAAGGCATGCCCTGCTTCATGTGTTAATACATCAACATCTCCAGATGTACCATTAAAATTAGCAAAAATATAAGGTGATTTATAGTTAGGCAAAAATGAACAATAACCACCAGCCATTTTCCCGTCTCTTGATAATAGGTCCATGAGCTCTCCGTTCTTCATAAAACAGTAAAATTCATCCGTTTCCTTGGATAATTGTTCATACATTGTCTGTCCATTAGCCACGATCCAATCAGGATCTCCTTTTGGTTTTGCATTCCCTGATTTGAAATCATAATTCTCATCATAATATTTTAGATTGTCTAAGCCTAATCTTTCCTGCTGACGTTTTTTTAATTGAGTAGCAATAGGGACGATATATTGATGTACTTGATCTCTAAATGCAGCAACCTGCTCGGCACCATATTCTGTTCGTTTCAAACGAGCATAACTTAACTCTACAAAATTGTTATACCCTAGTTTTTTTGCAATTTTTGTTCTTATGCTAACTAGGTTATCATAGAGCTGATCTAACTCTGCTTCGTTTTCTGAAAAAAATGTATATTTAGCTTCATTTGCTCTTTTTCTCGTTTCACGATCATCGGATTGCGTAAAAGGAAATAATTGAGCTAAAGTATATGTTTTACCATCAAAATTAATTTCAGCGCTTGCAATGAGTTCAGAATATCTTGAGGAAAATTTATTTTCCTGCTGCAAGTCTTCAACAATTTCAGGAGACATGGTTTTAATTTCTAGTTCAGCTAAATCAAATAAATGGCTTCCCCACTTCTTATCTAGTTCGTCACGATATTTCGACTCGATCAAAGCTTTATAAAACTTTGAAAACAGCTCATTGAATACAGGCATTGCCTCATCCATATATTCCTGTTCTGATTTATAATACTGATCTTTAGTGTTTATTGAATGACGAATACTTGCAATGTGAAACATGGTATAAACATCATTATAAATCGTATAGATCGCTTTCATCGCAGCATTTTGTTCATCCGCTGAATTTGAACCCGTAAATTGCATTAGTACCTTCTCAAATTGAGAAGAGATCTCCTCCATATTAGGTCGTGTATACGTAAATTCTGAAAATTTCATTCTGTCTCTTCCTTTCCATAACTCTATAACGATTTGAGTTATTATGAACTGAATCAGTCCAATTCATTATGATTTTAACGATGAATCAATCCACCAGTATAATTTAATTGATAGATTTCTAAGTCCGATTGTAATATCTTCTCTATACCTGTGAATCTTTCAATGTCACCTTCGTGTTTGTCAGTGTATGTATACTCTTCTTCGTAAAATTCATTAGGTCCGCGAAACGGGTTTCTTTCAGATATTTGTCGCATTGCTTTTTTATGAAACTTTGGAAAAAATTCTAGGGTTTCCTGATCCAGTTCAATCGTAGTCCCACCAGCGTAACTCATAGACCAAATAGGTTTACCTTTAAAGTATACTATTTCTTGCCCAACAAAAAAATGACTGCCGTAATAAATATCTCGATACAAATAATCTCCTTGTTCATATTCAAGTTGATGTGAACCTTCTAAAAGAGCTGATGTGGAAAACTGTCCCGTCCCTGAAGCATAGGTTTCTTTTTTTGCTTTAACTAAAAAGATGAGCAAATCATTATTATTCATTTCCATTGTACATTCTCCTAACCTTATTTATATTGTTCATTGTTTGAGGAGTGTCCACTAACCAATTGTTATCCTTATTAGCTTCAATCCATTCATATATTTCATAAGAGGCATAATATCTGTCTCTTACAAATGGATCGTTATTAACCATTTTTATTGTTTCTTCCTTTTCGTGACATACTAAAATCATCATAGCTTTGTTATCATCCTTAAAAGGTCCACATAATTGAAGATTTCCACTACGTTTTAATTTACGAAGATACTCAACGTGTTGAAATAACAACTTTTTATTTAACGTTCCTCTTTGTTTATCATTTAAAATCACCACAAACTTTTTCACTTGGTTTCCTCCATTTATAAATGATTGAGCAGATCCTAATTCTATACATCATATTGAGCAATCAAATTTATTAAATAGACTACAATCAATCACGTGGTTACATCTAAGCTTTTAGATTTTTTAAGATATAAATGATTAACTGTAATCGTATGTATAGCAAGACCTAACATCATAACTATCATCAAGATTAAAATAAGCAATGGATTCATAAAATTAATCATAGTTGACCCAATAGACATACAAATGCCAATGATGGATTCACAAATTGCAAATACTCTGCCTTGGATTTCATTTGCTGCATTTTCCTGAATTTTAATTTTCGAAATCACTTCTCCATACTCCATCGATATGAAAAAGAAAACGGCTGAAACAAATGTGATCATAAACTCAATTGAAAACATATATACAGCTAGAGAGATTAGACTCAGAAATACAAAATATAGCAACCCTTTATGGCTATGAAACCCCCATTTATTTACTAGATATGCTCCTATTAAACCTCCGATCCCCATCCCCATAGTAAGAAGGAAGTTTCCTACTTCACCTTTTCCAAAATACTGACTCACAATAGGGAAATAACTGTATACAATGCCCCATAAAAAAGCCATCGTCATCAAAGTAAATACAGCATTTAATACGAATGAATTATGTAAAATTTCTTTAAACCCTACCATCAGTGATAAATACATTTTTTCACCCTGAGCTTTAACAACCTTTTGTTTATGTAATTTGATCAATCGAATAAAACTGGCTGAAACAAAATAGGTCAGTGCATTAAAAGCAACAGCAGCTTTTACAGTTCCTAAAACAAGAAAAGCCCCTCCAATAAGTGCCCCTATAATGACAAAAAGTGTTGTCGCTTTCGCAAAAATAGTGTTTATTTTTTTTATATCATCTCCTAATAAAGACATGACAGATAATCTGGCAGGATTAAAAAAAACACCACTCCCATAAGAGAATAATAAAAGCACTAAGAATAAAATGGGGTATTCCCCTTGAGGCAATAATATAATACCAAGGAAAATCCCCCCTCTTATCAAATCTGTCCAAAACATGATGTTTACTCTATTGAATTTATCTACGAATACACCTAAAAAAGGTTGAATAATGAATGGAATACTTCTCACGATAATTACACCTGAAACCACCCAATAATCCTGATAATAAGTGGATAAGATCAGTAAAGCTGGTAAAACACAATAATCTCCCATGTAAGATAAAGCCTGCCCATATAGCAATAACTTTGAATTTCTACTTAAACTCTTCATATAATTGGTAGTAGGCTCCTTGAATATAAATTTATTTAGAAAGACTTTTAGAGCATCTCATTTAAGCCCCAAGCACTCTTTCATTTGATCCATATGATGTTTATCATGCCACAAAAAATCTTTAAGATATTGAGTCACATGAAAGGCTTTTCCTTCTTTATCTGTATAAACTTTGTTATAATTTTCATCTGAAAGTGTTTCTATTTGTTCTATGATTTTCTTCCTATAGAAAATAGAATTCTCTGATAGTGTCTTAACGCTTGTTGTTCTGCCATATTGTTTGGCTTGCTCGTTGAATTCATCAAAGTTAGTATGCTTCAACGTCAATGGAACTTGATTTGCAATCTTATCAATCGCTCTTTCATAAAAAATTTGATCCCACAGCATGATGTGGCTTACCACTTCTCTAATCGTCCATTTCCCTACCGCAATAGGTTTGTTCCATATTTCATCTCTTTCATCTTTAAGGTTTTCTACAAATTTAGTCCATTGGTTGAATTTCACTAACAATTCTTTTTTTTCATTTGACATGATGGATCACCTCATAAAATATAATTATTAATTAAAAAAATTCCTTTTTTTGAAGTGGGAACCAACATTATTAGCTCCCACTATAGATCTCAATGTTCTACTTAAGAGGAATGTAAATCTCAGTTTCTGAATTTTCATTTTCTGGACCTAAAAATCTTTCATCATAAATCTCAAATGAAAAATCAGCAGCAGGCACTTCACCAGATTGAGGCAGCCATGTTTCATAAATGTACTTAAAAGCTGCTCCCACTCCACTCATATCCCCTTTATACGTAAAAACAGCATAACGACTTGCAGGAATTGTTTTAACAACAACTTTATCTGGCAAAGAAATGTTTGAATCATCGATCTCAACTCCACTTACATAAGAGTATTCGCCCGTTTGTTGGTCAAAATCAAAGCTTAATCCATAGGTGACATTTTCATTCTTTTTATTTTCTATTTTTGGCAACATTCCCATGAACGCTCCCCATAACTGACCTAATTCTTGTTGATCTTCGTTCTCCTTCATTATGGCACGACACTCTAATCCTGCAATTTTGAACTCATCCTTTTTAACAAACGTAGGTACTAACGCTGAAGTTTGATTTTTCATTTTAATTCCTCCCAAATGGATTCATTTTGTTTACAAATAAAGGTTATCATTGAATTGCGACAAATCATGTCGTAGTTATGCAAAGTTCTAATTTATAAAGTGAATGACTTCTGATCATCCTTAATAAACTGATAATGAGTTTAAAATAAATCACTTTTGAAAGGGAATTGAGGTGTTTCAATGAACCTTATCAAATACATTGACAAATTAACGATCCCCCCCATAGCGAAACCTACTAAAAAAATCAATGGAGTAACTTATTATGAAATGAGAATGAACCAATTTTACTTCAACATACACAGCTCTTTGCCAGATACACTAGTATGGGGATTTGAAGGGTTTTATCCTGGTCCAACATTTGAAGTTAAACAGTTTGAAGAAGTAAAGGTGAAATGGATGAATGATCTACCTCCAAAACATCTTTTTACTGTGGATAAAACCATCCATGGTGCAGAAGGAGATACTCCTGAGGTAAGAACAGTCATACATGTTCATGGAGGCATCACTCCTGCTGATAGTGACGGATACCCAGATGCTTGGTTTACGAATGGCTATAGAGTAGTTGGGTCAGATTTTACTCAGGAGGTTTATCACTACTACAATACACATGAAGCCACTACACTTTGGTATCATGACCATACAATTGGTATAACTAGACTAAATATTTATGCGGGATTAGCAGGGTTCTATTTGATTAGAGACAAAAATGAACTTTCGTTATCTCTTCCAAAAGGGAAATATGAAATTCCGCTTATGATTCAAGATCGAACTTTAAATCCAGATGGCTCACTCAATTACCCAGATCAACCTTCTGATGCCTTCGAACCTACTCCGAAATTTTTTGGAGACACTATTGTGGTTAACGGAAAAGCATGGCCATATTTAGAAGTTGAACCTCGAAAATACCGCTTTCGTATTTTAAATGGGTCCAATTCCCGATACTATATTTTAAAACTTGATAATCATCAGCCCTTTATACAGATTGGGAATGATGGAGGCTTTTTAGAAAAACCAGTCATTATGGAAGAGATTTTATTAGGTCCCGCAGAACGTGCAGATGTCATCATAGATTTTTCAACCAACCAAGCAAGAAAAATCGTAATGTTAAATTTAGCTCCTGAAGAATATCCAAACGAAGGGAAAATTTTCACAGAGACTACGGGTCAAATTATGCAATTTCGTATCGTACTTCCCCTTAAAGGAGCTGATCTGAGTAAAATACCTAACAAATTAAGAAACGTATATTTTTTAAAAGAAGAAGATGCAGTAAAAAATAGAACGCTGACTTTAGATAGGACACTGGATCAAATAGGCAGAAGAATTGTACTAATAGATAACAAAAGATGGGATGACCCTATTACAGAAAAACCGGAATTAGGAAATATAGAGATTTGGACATTCATCAATGCAACCGTAAGCATCCATCCCTTACATCTCCATTTAGTGAACGTGCAAATATTAGACAGACAGCCATATGACCAAGACCTTTTTTTAAAAACAGGAGAAATAAAAATGACTGGTGAAAAAATACCTCCAGCAAAAAACGAAATTGGCTGGAAGGATACGGTTAATTCTAGTCCTGGTGAGATCATCCGAATCATCGCACAGTTTCAGCCCTATCCAGGGAAATATGTATTTCATTGCCATATTTTAGAACATGAAGATTATGAAATGATGAGACCTTATAAAGTTATAACTAATGGAAATAGAATTTTTGATAAAATCAAAACACTCTTCCGTTTTAAACTAAATAAGGCAAAAAAGTGAAGTATACCACACTGCAATTTTAAATTCCTAAATGAATTGATTTTTCTTAAAAATAAAGGTTATTATTGAATTACGACAAATCTTGTCGTAATTTTGTGAGAGATTATTATTATAGAGATTGAATCATTCAAATAACCTATAGGAGCTTGAAGCTTAACATGAATAAATCCAAACGTTTAGTTGAACTGATTATGTATATCAATGACAAACGTCAATTTACAGCAAAACAGCTAGCAGATGAATTTAATGTGTCTTTAAGAACGATTCAAAGAGATCTGCTGGATTTACAGGAACTCGGTGTTCCTTTGTATTCAGAGGTGGGTGCTGCAGGAGGGTATACAATACTTAAAGAAAGAATGCTTCCTCCGATCACTTTTACTGAAAAAGAAGCCATTGCGATGTTTTTTGCCTATCAATCCCTGCAATTTTACAAAGATATTCCATTTGAAGCAGATTCTGTGTCTGCTTTAAATAAGTTTTATCATCATCTAGCTAAGGATATTAAAAATAGAATTGACGGAATGAAAGATAAAATTGTGTTTTGGACACCAACAAGGCAACAATCATCCCCATATTTGCAAGCATTATTAGAAGCAGCCATTCAACAAAAAGTAATCGAAATCAAGTATGATTCATTAAAAGAAACCAGCTGTCGTAAAATTCAACCCATCGGTGTCTATTCTCAAAACGGTTTTTGGTATTGTCCTGCTTATTGCTTTAAAAGGTTGGATATTCGTTTGTTTCGAGCCGATCGTATAATGCATTTAAAAGAATCTGAAGAGCAAAACACTGTAGATTTAAGCCGTTATAATGTGATTAACTGGTATGATTACGATCAAAATGATGAATCCAATCCATTGATTCAAATCAAGGTTCGATTTACAAAGGAAGGGTTTAGAAGGTGTCAAATGGACCCCTATTTAGATAGTCACCTTAATGAGGGTGAGGATGGGGGTGGAGAGTTAAACATGAAGTTAAGAAAAAATGATATAGAGTACTTTGCAGATTTTTTCTTTAACATGGGGAAACATGCTCGAGTTATTGAACCACCTGAGATGGTTGGTTATATCAAAGAGAAGTTGGAGGATTTGAGAGGGGTTTATTTGTGAGTTGTTGTTGTGAGATCATCTCACTTTCACTTTCATTTTCTAACAATTCATTTACATTGCTTATGAATAATATATAATTTTCACCCTTCATCCACTCTAAATCATTTATACATTCATTAAAAGCACCCCAATTTTGACCAAAGTAATATGGAAACTGAAAAGCTGCTGAAAATTCATCAAATAAAGTGTCTACTGATTTGCATTTAGAAGCTCTTATCATTTTTGAGACTATTTTTTGCTGATTAATACGAAAATATGACTTCCAATGCATGTTACATAAATCACTTTCGGTACCAAACGCTATATGAAAGTATGGTTCACTTAGTTTTTGTAAATATATTAAGTCAGACATACTATATTACATAGTCGGGAGTTGCTTCTTCAGCACATAAAATAGTAACTTTAAGTATTTATGTGGTCGCACTTGCTCCATTTGAATTATGCCTTTTTCTTATTGCATTTACCCCCATCACAACAGCAATGAGTTCAGGTGTAGATAACTTTGATGAATTGTTCGTTAATTTATAAGCAGCAGACTCAAAAAATCCGTTGATTTTATTAAATTCTGCTACTAACTTCTGCTTATCATCTAGAATTTCATATTGTCTAGAAAAACTGGGAGAAGTAATATAGTATTCATCACTTCTAGTTTCGTAAACATATCTTTTTGAAAACAATGAAATCTTAGCCCTAACTATCCCTAATTCATGTCCTATACGATCACTCATGACCCATTTGTTGCTAAAGAAACGAAATCCTCCTTTTATAACTGTAAATCCTTTTTCATCACGTACATCAATGCTGGATGAAAAAGCACTTTTTAAATCCAACTCTCCTACTTTTTCCTTCTGCTCAGAATATATATCTGTCAGACCTGATGAGAAGAAATTTTCTTTAAAATAAACAATATTATTTTCCATCTTCATAAAACCTCCAGTCCCCAAAACGAGATTTGACGTTAATTAGTCGGTCATCCACTATTTACTACTACGATAAATATCCATTAATGTTTCTTTTAGAGTAGGAAATTCAAATTTGAATCCTGCCTTAGTCGCTTTATTCGGTAGTACTTTTTGTCCGTCCAAAACTAACGTACTCATCTCACCTAATATCATTTTTAATGCAAAGCTAGGTGCAGGAAGATAATGAGGACGACCAAGCACTTCTCCGATCGTTTTTCCAAATTCATTCATTTTTAATGGATGAGGAGTTGTGAAATTAACCGAACCATTTATATCTTCATGATGTATAATAAAGTCTATTAAATTTACTACATCTTTAATGTGAATCCAAGACAGCCATTGTTTCCCTGAGCCAACCTTCCCACCTACAAACAATTTATAAGGTAAAGCCATACGAGGAAATGCACCATCATTTTTATCTAGTACAATACCGAAACGAGCATAAACAGTTCGTATTCCTAACTTCTCTGCTTTTGATGCATGGTTCTCCCATTGCTGAACAGTGGTAGCTAAGAAATCATCACTTTTAGAAATATCTTTTTCCGTAAAGGTTTTATTTGCAGATGTACCATAATAACCTACTGCAGATGCGTTGATAAATAATTTTGGCCTATCATATAATTCACTAAATAACTTCGTAAGGGTATCTGTTACCTGTAATCGGGTTTGAATAATTCTTTCCTTCTGTTTGTCAGTCCATCGACCATTATTGATAGATTCACCCGCTAAATTAATAAAAACATCTATTCCTTCAGCTTTATCAATTAGAGAAGTTATGGAGTCCGAAGACCATTCAACGTATTCAAGTTTTTTGTGATCTGTCTCATAAGCATCAGGTTTACGTGTAAATATAATGACTTTATGATTCTGTGACAAAAAAAAACCTTGTTAGATGTTTTCCAATAAATCCGGTACCGCCTGTGATCCCAATCTTCATGGATAAACTTCCTTTCATTTTAAACTTTTCATCATATCACAACACGAATGAAAATACATATAAGTATAATAAGGTGAGGAGGATGTCATTTATGTATCAACAAGAGCAAGCTGTTTTACAAGCCTCTCGTCAAGAGGTGGAATCCATGCAAAACTTTAGAAATAGAGCTTATCATATTGCCATGCAGCATATGAACAAACCGGTTAGAATCCAAACGATTCATGGACAAATATTTGAGGGTACGATCGTGAATGTTGATCAAGAAAATTTATATTTAAGAGTCTCCAATCCAAATCAACAATACTACCCACAACACAACTATCGTTTCTTTTTTGGCGGTGGAGGCATTCTTGTTTTATCTCTGTTCCTTTTGCTTGTTATAGTATTATTGTTAGTTTAATCAGTTCTAACAGTAAATCAACTTTCAAACCTCTTCTTGAAAACTTATGTGAATCCTTCTTTTAAGCATATAACAGAACACCGATTTTTGGTGTTTTTTTCTATCTATTATACAAAAAATAGATTAACAATATTATACCTCACTTATTCTTAAGTAAAAAAACCGTCCGAATTGGACGGTTTTCTTATGAAATTCATTATTCGTTTATCACGTTCTCATGCTCTCTTTATTGAACCGTATAGTTATATGAAGGGGTATCGTAAGCAGGGGTGCCTAATGTATACGTATAGAAGAAATCAATCTCATTTCCCTGAGTTAAGTTAACTATTTCATATTCCCACGTACCGTTTATGTCATTCGCTCTCACATTGATTTGTCCACCATTATTCACCTTATAATGAAGATCTACAAAGCTGGACGTCGCTCCAATCGGTGTGAATTTCATTGTCACCGTTGTACCATCATCAATGATTTCAATTGTATAATCATCTTCATTAATGGTGGTTCCTCCTCCAGAAGAAGCATCTAAGGTAGTGACTGTAATTGAGCTACCAGCAGACTCATTTCCCGCCGCATCCTTTGCTCTTATTTCAAATGTATACGTTGTATTGGATGTTAATTCAGTGACTGAGAAGGTTGTGGATGCAGTCGTACCTATTTTCGTGGCTCCATCATAGATATCGTAGCCAGTTACGCCGACATTATCTGTGGAGGCATCCCAGTTTAAATCCACTGAGGTTGCTGTAATTCCAGATGAGGTTATATTAGATGGTGCGCTTGGGGGAGTTGTATCTGACGTAGCTGTTGTTACATTCACACTATTGCTCGCAGAAGATTCATTCCCTGCTTCGTCTTTGGCTTTGATTTCAAACATATATGTTGTATCAGCTGTAAGCCCTGTTACTAAAAATGATGTAGATGCGGGTGATCCTATATAGGTTGAATCTTGATAAACATCATAACCAGTTACCCCTACATTATCTGTCGATGCATTCCAGCTTAAATCCACTGTCGTTTCCGTTATCCCTGTTGCAGTTAGATTGGATGGTGCGCTTGGGGGGGTTGTATCTCCTGGATTTCCACCACCTGAAGAGCCAACTGTGTAACTATAAGTTGGTGAATCATACGCAGGTGTCCCTAAGGTGTAAGTATAGGAGAAATCAATCTCATCTCCTTCACTTACTCCTGTTATCTCATAATCCCATGTTCCATTATTGTTTACTGTGCCAACATTGATTTGCCCCCCGTTGTTCACCTTATAATGCAAATCAACAAAACTTGAGGTTGCTCCTTTTGGTGTGAATTTTAATGTAACTGTTGATCCTTCATCTACAATTTCAATTGTATAATCATCTTCGTCAATGATAGTCTCTCCTCCAGATGAAGATTCTAAGGTAGTAGCTGAGACTATACTTCCAACTGATTCATTCCCTGCCTCATCTTTGGCCCTAACTTCAAATGTATAGGTTGTATTTGCAGCAAGTCCTGTTGCTGTGTAGGTTGTGGATGTAGTTGAGGCAATATAAGTTGAATTTTGATAAATATCATAACCTACAACTCCAACATCATCTGTAGAAGCATCCCAACTTAAATCTACTGTTGATTCTGTTATTCCTGATGCAGCTAGATTAGGTGGGGAGGTTGGAGCAGTTGGATCTGGTGCAGTTGTTGTAACCGTTGCTGAATTACTTATGCTCGATTCATTCCCTGCCTCATCTTTCGCTTTCACTTCAAAAGTATAGGTTGTATTTGATAAAAGACCTGTTACTGTGTAGGTTGTGGATGTAGTTGAGGCAATATAAGTTGAATCTTGATAGATGTCATAACCTGCTACTCCCACATTATCTGTAGAAGCATCCCAATTTAAATCTACTGTGCTTTCCGTAATTCCTGAAGCAGCTAAATTAGATGGTGCAGTTGGTGGGTCTAAATCTGGCTCTTGATTCACAAACTCTCCCATTGTATAGCTAAATACTTCTGAATCTGTACCTACACCATTACTAATGGTTGTAAAGCTATATTCAAGAGATGCATTTT
The DNA here is from genome assembly GCF_030730905.1 of Chengkuizengella axinellae. GTDB lineage: Bacteria > Bacillota > Bacilli > Paenibacillales > KCTC-33759 > Chengkuizengella > Chengkuizengella axinellae. The sequence continues at coordinate 114,665 of NZ_JAVAMP010000009.1, forward strand.
CTGGAATGTTTGAAGCATTATAAGAAAATACTCCATCATTTTCAATTAATGTAGGGTTATCCAATGGACCTCCAACAACTTGTAGATGTAATATTGCCGTGTCAATACTGCTATTAGGATAGAGATAGAAGGTAGCTTCAGTTTCAGAGCTTTCCACGATTTCTTGTGTATATCCAGGTCCAGGTAAAAATCCTGATCTCAGTTTCGTCACTACACTCCGTGGAGATTCATTCCCTTCAGCATCTCTTGCCACAATTTGATAATCATAGACTGTTACTGCTTCTAAACCAGTATCTTTGAAGCTGGTCTCTTCAGATGTTGCTATTTTCACATTATCTCTGTAAATATCATATTCTACCGTTAATATATTATCTGATGAAGCACTCCAACTTAACGTAATCGAATTAAAAGTTTCACTCAAACTAACGATACCTTGTGGTATTGCAGGTGCTTCAGTATCCACAATTGTAGTTGTAATTATCAATGGAGCACTAGCTTCAGAAATCGTATCCTGATCTTTAGCTTTTACCGTAATGCTATATTCGGTTGTGACAGATAAACCTTCCACTATAGCTTCACTTTCAACAGACGAAGTATGGTATACCCCATTTACAAAAACATCATACCCAACCACAGCTCGATCATCTGTGGAGTCATCCCATTGAATCACAGCGTAGTTAGATGCAATTCTAGCTATTTCTAAATTTTCTGGAATAGACGGAGGATTTGTATCAGGAATATATGTCCCTTGGTCCGTATTAAAACTTTTTGGAGCAACAATGATCTGTTGACCATCAGAAAAGTTTACCGTTTTTGTTGTATTTGTCATATTATATACAACATACGTTTTGTTCCCATTATCATCTTGGAAAACAGTATAAAAAGGATAATCTGCACTGATGCTTTCATCTACTTTACCCACTTCATTCAAAGTGTGAATCCAACTATAGGTAAAAGCCATAGAATTCCCTTCTTCGACCGTGAAGAAATCTTGTGGAGAACCAGACCCAGCCATAGCATTATTTAGCAATTGAAGAGACTGATCTGGATCTGCTAAAGCCAAGTACATCCATTGTAAATCTTCCCAATATTCTTCATTTGGGGAGGCTAAACCTGAGCTAATAAATTCAGGTATCTCATCTTGTAAACTATTGTAGTTTTCCAATACATAATCTTGGTCATGTCCTAAGTAGTATGAACCACCATGAAACGGAAGCCATATGATAGCATGTCTTTTTGCAGGGTTAGCTGAAAAGAAGGTTCCATTATCCACTTGACCTCCCCATATAATGGTTGAGGATACTTGTTCCCACTCATCTGGATAAATATCATCGTTTAAATCAAACCAATATTCTTTGGCAGCTTCCATTTCAGACGTATATAAATAAATGCCTAAATCCCTGAATTCTGTATTGCCTGTTGCTTCTCCCCATAAAATAATTCCCGTCCAAGCCATGATTGCTTCTGAAACAGACTCTTGATTGTTACCTGCGGCAAAAGGAGATTTTCCATCTGCCCAAGAATGTCCTGCATAAGGATCGAAGTTCCTTAAATAAGGAAACATTGGATCTTCGGGATCAGGTGATGCAATATGTCTGATTAAAAGATCAACCATTTGTCCATAATCAGCTGCAAACTGTTCATCCACTCTAGCAATTTCGGCCGCTGCTTTAATGTATTGACCGATATGAAAATGTTGATCAGTTAAATTTGGGGCACTCCAAAATTCTTCACGATAACCAATCATAGCTCCCCAATTCTCGTTATAATAGAAGAACTGTGAATTATCCTGTATTCCATCCTGCTCACTAGCATCCAACCATGGAATCATTAAATTCTTAGACATTGTTAATGCCTCATCTGCCAAGTCTCTAAATTCAGCCTGATCTACAGGATCTGTTGCACGATTAGCCAAGTCATCCGCAATTCCTAATAAAGTTGTCAATCTTAGTAATTCTTTTCCAGTAAAATATGTGCCTGCGTCCACAGGATTGCGGTCAGAATGTGGAAAATACTCAGAAATTTCTTCCGTTAAATATGCCTTCATCCGACTAATATCTTGTGAGGACATATGATCTAAATAAGGTGCATTAGGTAAAACACCTGTAAACTGATCTGAAATAGAAAAAGAATTTCCTACTAGTGTCTTGAGCAAACCCTGTAAAGAATGATAGGTATATACTGTATAATCCTCATCCAAATCTCTCCATTGTGTAGGATACAATGTCATCAATGTTTCAGTTGGTGCACCCGCTTCTTTCGGTGTAATCGTAAATTGAAATGTGGTTTCCACACTGCTGCTGATATCATCAAACTCCCAAATTGCAGTGGTATCTGTGATATGAGAATAAGCAAACGCTTTCATTAAATGGAAAACCTCGATGGCTTCCTCCTCTGAATTCACATCTGGAAGCAATGCAGCGGAAAAATAGTTTTTGCCATTAGGTAATAGATTGGTTAATTGATTAGATCCTATTCCATTCCAGCTAGAACCTGAAGGACCAAATAATCCATAATAGTTTCCATTCACAGAAATTCCAATCATTGAATCATTGGCATCTCCAATAAAAAGTTCTGGTGTATTTCCAAATCTCAGAGTTGGATTACCACCTGCATACGTTGCATAAACAAAAGGCGATCCATGACCATAACTGATACTCATCCCTGTCCCACCATTATAAAAATCAGCTGTCACAAACCAGTCACTGAACCCTCCAGCTCTAGCCTCTGAGAATCCTCCTACAGATGAATGACCTAATACAAAATCATGACTTGAATCTTTTGGCAGCGTTGCATCTATTAAGTTTTGCTCAGGATAAGGTACTGTACTTTTTATAATTTTCGAATTGCCTGGATAATAGATTTGTAATCCTTGTGTTTTTGGATATACTGCTAAAGGGTGAGGGTATTGAGGTTCACTGAATGTATTCCAGTTCATATTTGTCCACCAATCACTAGTTGGTGTGGGTTTCCATGTCGGAGCGTCAGGACCCGTCACATTTGAATAAATTTGGATTTGTGGTTCAGGATAAGCGAGCTGACCAATATCTAAATCCCATGAAGGAGGTGCGCTGCTCTCAGGAGGCAATATTGTAGTATAACTGCCAGAGCCTTGTTGAACCTCGCCATCAAACGCTTGAACAGCAAAACTAGCAGGAAAAATACTAAAAACTAGCAATATAGATAATAAGATATATATCCGTTTTTTTGTATTTGCCATAAACATGATTCACTCCCAAAATAAAATTTGACCTACGATCATTTTAGAAAACACAATTGAGAAAAATATAACATGATGAAAATTAGATAGCTAAAATGGATGTAAAAGAAGGTTTTCCCCTCTTTTACATCCTGTATTTAACTTTTCACCTTAATTCACTGTATAACTATATGAAGGGGAATCGTAAGCAGGAGTTCCTAATGTGTACGTGTAGAAGAAGTCGATGTCATCACCCTGGCTTAAGTTGTTGATTTCATACTCCCACGTACCATTCACTTCATTTGTTCTCACATTAATTTGTCCACCATTATTCACCTTATAATGAAGATCTACAAAGCTGGATGTGGCTCCAATCGGTGTGAATTTCATTATCACCGTTGAACCGTCATCTTCAATTACTATCGTATAATCATCTTCATTAATGGTGGTTCCTCCACCTGATGAAGATTCTAAGGTAGTGACTGTAATGGAGCTTCCAGCAGATTCATTCCCTGCCGCATCCTTTGCTCTTATCTCAAATGTATACGTTGTATTGGCAGTGAGTCCTGTTGCTGAAAAAACTGTAGCTGTGGTTGTTCCTAAATACGTGGAATCTTGATATATATCATAACCTGTTACTCCAACATTATCTGTGGAGGCATCCCAACTTAAATCCACTGAGGTTTCAGTAATGTCAGATGAGGTTATATTGGATGGTGAACTAGGTGATGTTATATCTGGAGCATGCGTGGTTACGTTTACACTATTGCTTGCAGAAGATTCATTACCTGCTGCATCCTTTGCCTTGACTTCAAACATATACGTTGTATCAGCTGTAAGCCCAGTCACTGAAAAAGTTGTAGACGATGTTGAACCTATGATTGATGAACCTTGATAAATATCATAACCCGTTACACCTACATTATCTGTCGAGACATCCCAGTTCAACTCCACTGTGGTTTCTGTTATACCGGATGCCGATAAATTGGAAGGTGCGCTCGGCGGTGTTGTATCTCCTGGATTTCCACCTCCAGAAGAAGATCCCACTGTATAGCTGTATGTTGGAGAATCATATGCTGGGGTACCTCGTGTATAAGTGTAGAAGAAATCAATGACATCTCCTTCACTTACTCCTAAAATGTCATACTCCCATGTACCGTTATTATTCACTGTACCAACATTGATTTGACCTCCATTATTCACCTTATAATGTATATCTACAAAATTAGAGGTCGCTCCTTTTGGTGTGAATTTCATCAGCACTGATGAACCTTCATCTACAATTTCAATTGTATAATTTGGCTCAGAAATCACAGTATCTCCTTCTAGTGTTGTAATAGTGACTTGATTACTAGCCATCGATTCATTACCTACCGCATCTTTAGCTCTCACTTCAAATGTATAATTCGTATTTTCTGACAAGTTAACAACCGTATAACTCGTAGACGTAGTTGTGTCTATATAGACACTTGAATTTCCATTATTCACTTGATAAATATCGTATGCGGTTACACCTACATTATCTGTTGAAGCATCCCAGTTTAAATCTACTGAGGTTTCTGTTATATTCGATGTGCTTAAATTACCTGGTGCTGTTGGTGATTCTATATCAAGTGCATCTGTAGTCACTGTTATACGATTGCTAGCTGTAGATTCATTACCTGCTGCATCCTTTGCCCTTACTTCAAATGTATAAGCAGTATTCCCAACTAAATTTGCAACTGTATAATCTGTAGATGTTGATGTTCCTATAAATACAGATGTATTTCCATCATTCACTTGATAGACATCATATCCTGTTACTCCAACATTATCTGTAGAGGCACCCCAACTTAATTCTACTGTTGTTTCCATTATGTTCGTTGCATTTAGAGTATCAGGTGCTGTTGGTGATTGTGTATCCGGAGCATCTGTAGTCACTGTTACACGATTGCTAGCTGCAGATTCATTACCTGCTGCATCCTTTGCTGTTACTTCAAATGTATAGGCAGTATCTGCAGATAAGTTCATTACGGTATAATTTGTAGAAGTAGTTGTTCCTATTAAAACAGATGTATTTCCATTACCCACTTGGTAAATATCATAACCTGCTACTCCTCTATTATCTGTAGATGCATCCCAATCTAAATCTACTGTAGCAGAAGTACTTCCTGTTGAAGTCAGATTTGAAGGTGTACTAGGTGCTTCTTCATCAATAGGATTACCTGCACAATCTCCACCTGGACTTGCCGCTGTTTGTTGAGCCATTGATTTTGCTGGAACTGTTAATTCATAACAGTCAGAAAATGTTACAGATAAATCTACTTCAGAAGCATTATAGGCTACATAAGTGTTCAATCCATCTTTATTTAAGACAGCATAAAGCGGTGTATTTGCCGTAATATCAAAATTAGGTAATCCATAAACATCTAAGGATCTCATCCACTGATATGTGCGTGCTCTAGATTCGCCAAACTCGATTCCAATAGAAGGGTCAAGTTCTTCATTTGTATCTTTCCATCTTAATAAAGCTTCAGCTGGATCATATAAAGCGTAATATGAAAGCATAATATCCTGCCATGTGTTAATATTATCTAACCCTTCCCAACCGTATTGCTCTTTCTTTTCTAAATAGTTAGGAAATTCTGCATAAGTCCGATCATAATTATTCTTCACGTAGTTTGGATCCATTCCCAAGTATAATGAAGCTCCTGTTACTGGAAGCATTTGAATGCCATGCGCTTCTATTGGATCCTCAGTCCACCAAGTGATATGATTATATTTTCCACCCCATACCATAACGGCTGTATCCCCATCATTCGTGTAATCTGGGTCAAATACATCACCATATAAATCAAACCAGTAATTATTAATCGCTTGTCTTTCAGTAGTATACATATAGATTCCTGCATCTCTAATTGCAGTATCCCCAGTAGCTTCACCCCATAAAATCAAAGCTGCCCAAGCATTCATCGCTTCTGATGAAGATTCCTGATTGTTTCCTGAGTGCTCCCAGCTGTGACCTCCGCTGTTCGGTGAGTAACCTACACCATTCGCCCAAGAGTGCCCAGCGTACAGATCAAAATTCCTCAAAAACAGATAATCAGTAGATGTTCTATCAATCGTTGCAATGTCTTGAACTAATTGATTCACCATGCCTCCCCATTGATCATCCTGATACCAAGCATCCGCTGAGTTAGGTTCTAATAAAGCTACTTGCGCAGCTGCATAAATCCAGTAGCCGTAGTGGAAATGATGATCATTCATTTCTCTTGCAGCACCGTAACTTGATGGATATCCAATTAGTGTCTTCCAGTGATCGTCATAGTAGAAGTAATTATCATCTACAACTGCACCAGATTCATCGTACTTCGTAGGAGTAAACCACCACTCTAGTGTGTTTTTAATCGATTGCACAAGATCGGCTTGTTTAGCAGTATCTTCTAATTGTGTTGTTATTGGGAGTACATTAGAGATTCTTCCTAAGTTTTTCCCCATCCAATACGTATCGTAGCCTGTATTTCCACCATCAATTCCAGGTTGAACAAAATTTGGATCTAAGGTTTTTCCATAATCATAATATTCCTGCACATATCCTTCCAACCTCGATAGATCACCAGGATCTGTTAATTCTGGCATAAATGGTAAAATCCCGTTATATACATATTGCGTAGAAAAAAGTTGTCCAGAAAGCGTTTTCATTTTACCTCTAATTGTATTATAAGAATGTAAATACTGAGATTCATTGATGAGAGGATTGTCTCTCCATTGATGTGGGTAGAGTGCGGTAATTGTATCTGTGTTTGAACCCTCCATTGGAGTCGTTGTTATTATATAATCTGTAGTTACTGTACTGGTCGCTTCATCATAATTCCATTCCACTTTAGTATCCGTTACAAAAGCAAAAGCGTGATCCATGAACAGGTTGTATGTTTCCACACTGTTATCCGGCAATCCAGCTATTGAAATAAAATCTTTTCCACTTGGCAAATCAGCTACAAGCTCTGATCCGTTATTTGTCCAAGTTGTTCCTGTTGGTGCGTATACTCCATAAACATTTATTTGTCCGTTATTATTTATAGATAATTGAATATTTGAACCATCTTCCCTTAAAATCGTTGCTGCATTTTTAAATACAACTTTTGGTTCTGCTCCATCAAAAGTGAAATACGCATATGGACTTCCGTGTCCAATTGTAACCTTCATATTTCTAGAACCGTCTGCATTTGGCATTAAAATATCCGCAGACCAGTCTGTAATTTTATCCGCTTCGGCTGCCACAGGTGAAAAAGTAGTTGCTTGTACTTCTAAATCCACCTGGCCAGGCCTAATTTCTCGTTCTACCTCATTTTCGCCATCCTCCAACACATTGATCGTTTTTGGTGGATTGCTGATTTGAAAGCCTGAATCTACAGCTTTGAAACCTAAGGGATGGGCATAAAGCGCACCAGAATACTGCAGCCAAACCACTGAGCTAATCCAATCATTTGTAGAAAGCGGTTTATTGTCAAAATTGCTAGTTGTATAATCTATACTTTGTGGAGTTCTGCGTTCATTTTCATAAACCCAATTATAAAGCTGTCCACCTTTTGTTACTGTAGAATAACCACCTGCACCTACTGCAACATCATCCTCAGATATTTCACCAAACACAGCACTATTTGTTGATATTAAACTAGCTAAGACCATTAAAAGCGAAAGAACTAAATAGAACGTTTTTTTCATTATACCTCTCCTTTTTCATTATAATACTAGTTATGAAATCGTTTTCAGTACTTTGTTTCACTTACACCTCTTTTCTATAAAAAATAACTTGAACAAAAAGAACTATAAACATAGCTATTTATATTCCGTCAATTTAGAGGTTATGTATATTTTTTTATTTACTATTTTTAATTTTACTAGTTTCCAATTATTATACTATATTTATGTAAAATTTTCAGTATTTTCTGAATATTTAATTTATTTTTAGTTAATCTAGTTTTAGCGTTCGTTTTTTGTCTCCCAGTGAAAGTAGATTACCTAAACAGATGAAAATACAACTTTTATCTTCCTTTGAATAAGAGGAGTCTTCAGCATGTAGAACTTGATATGATTTAAATCAGTTAGAATAGGCATAGGCAATGAAACATACAACTAAGCAATCTTCTACGTATACTACAATTAACAAACAGGTTTTATGAAGGAGCTGACACTTCATCATGTCTGAAGAACAAAATAATAAAAAATATGTATCGTGCAAATGGGAAAAAACATTAGCTTTGATAAATAATGTATACCTTAAAAAATATATTCCTGAAACAAAAAAAGTGAGTTCAGAAAGCCTACAAGAAATGCTTAATAAATACAAAGCAGTATATGTGAAACCAAATCGAGGTTCATCTGGAAAAGGAGTCATGAAAATACAACAAAGAATCCACCATGGAAAAATAGTATACGAAGTTCAGAACAATCTAAGTATAAAGCATTTCGATAATTACAATGCTCTATATTATAAATTGAATGAACACATTCAAAAGTCAGATCGAATGCACATCGTTCAAAAAGGAATCAATATGATTAAATATAAAAAACGTTCTGCAGACATAAGAGTCATGGTGCAACAAAATCCTCAATCTGAATGGGAGATAACTGGATTTCTTGCTAGATTATCTCATCCTAAAAAAATAGTCACAAATATAAGTGGCGGTGGTGCTGTATGTGATGTATACGAACTATTAAATCATATTTGCACCCAAAAATACGAAAAGGAAAATGTACTAACTGAACTAAAAATGATTGGTATTGAAACAGCAAAACAAATGAATAAGTTTTATCCAAAAGTTCAAGAAAATGGGGTGGACATTGCATTGGATCAAGAGCTTCATCCTTGGATCTTGGAAGTGAATACAAAACCCGATATTGGTCCATTCAATCTTTTAAAAAATAAAACTTACTATGAAAAAATAATAGATTATAGAAAAGAGATCAAAAAAGAACAAGATTCAAAACAAAAAAGTAAAAAAAAGAACCGTTCCAACTACAAATTAAAAAAACCAAAGTATAATTATACTAAAAGATATAAACATATTAAAACAAAAACTAAAGGTCTCATAGTTGAATAATAGCTCGCTGATTAGCGAGCTATTTCTATCATACAATTTTAAATTATAATAAGACCAGTGGTTATTAAAACATCTCTTATGATATGTAACCTCTTTCTGGTTTTATACTTTGAATCAAACATGATTCGAAGTATGTAAAACACTGCCCATTGTTACAAGGACTTTAATTATCTAAGCAATGGTGGCAGTTCAGATATTGATTCATGCATTCCTTCTATAACTTCCATTACCTCTTCATCCCGATGGAATCTATCTAACCCTTCATCTTTCCATTGATCACCATTTCTTACCTTGATTTTATTTATCTCACTCATCCCCTCTGTAAATATGGATAAATATGAAATTGCAGTTTCTAAATTTTCTCGATCTACTTCAGTTAGAGTTGGATTTTCTTTCATTTTAATTTTGTTTTTGATCCCTTTTAAATTGGCATAAAAAATATTGTATCTCATTGGATATATATGATACATATTTCCAGAACCAAAATCAAAAGCATAATAGATAGAGCTTATATTCCACTGCAAGTCTATATTTTCAAATGCCTGTTCTCTTAATTCAGGATCTTTAGATTCAAGCAGCGTAGTAAAATCTGCTAACAATTCTTCGTTCATATTTAAAACACCCTCAAAAACCTGTTCACTTTGACGCACTAGCTCCCAATTTTTATATTCTAGTTCACTAGCGAGGTACTCTTCTCTGTGATTAGTCACTTCCAACTGAGAAGTATAAATCAATACAGACGCTACTATGATAAAACTTAAACTCACTATCACGATCTTAAATAGATTTTGACTTCCCTTACTCATTATCCATCCCCTTTTGATATTCATACCTAAAAAACGATGTAATATTGATTGGATTTTCCATGTTTAGATGATATTAAATATAGCTTATATAAATATTTCAAAAACACATAGATATTCTCTTGCTGATGTTCCATTTCTACAACAGTTTCATAAATCTTTTTTTGCATTTCTGGATGTGTATGATCAACAATTAAATCCACTAAAGAGTCCATATTAATATAATGGGGTGTATCCTTATATATAACTTTAAATTCACTTTTCTTCCATTCTCTTTCATAAAAAAACTTTTGAAGCAGGCTTCTGGTATTATCCATACTATTCATTCACCTTCCCTAGATTTATAAAAAATCTATTTCAAAACTATGAACACTGATTCTCTTTGTTAAGGATAATCATGTTTTTTCTTCTTTTCTTAGTTCCTGCTTTATTATACCATTCCTTCTTCTATTTTGTAATTATTTACAAATAGATTTATAATAAATATTAATCCCAGATTGAAGGTCTATCCAAACCTAACATGCGTAAATATTGTAAAAATTGTCCTGCATGAACTGCATCATGGTAAGCAATCCGTAAAAGCATATCCCCTAAATAACGTTCATATCCGACATCACTTCGATCAATTAATCTAGTGTTTAACTCTTCTGAAGATAGATTTTGAATGTATTCAATGAATTTCTCAAAATAAGGCTTTGATAATTCAATTTCTCTACGAACGGAAATAATCGGCTCATGATCATAAGGTCTGGGAGTAACATCTTTTAGTGATCCATTATTCATTAATATATTGTGATATCCATAGCTGCCCCCCCAGACATGACGAATCATTTCTCCGAAAGACATTGCCTTATGATCAGGTTTCCAATTGATCCACTCATCTGGAAGAGAGGTCCATAATTTAATAGAACGTCTGCGTGATTCCTTTAAATTTAAAACTGCTAGATCCATTGTATTCATATTAAATCCCCCTATATTTTGTTTGATAAAGAGAATCTTGCTTTCAGTGGGAGTTTTTATATCTCCCGCTGAAAGCTAGATGATCTTATCAGGTGAAATTATGCTGTTATCTCCCCCTTCTTCAATGGAGAGATAACAGCATGAGAAAGTGATAAATTGATTGTATAGCAAATTCATTTAGGGTATGATCGAAATATGAATGCATATCCGAATATTTCATATGTTGCAAAACTAATATCCGAGCCTACCAGGGCTATCATCTTAGAATCTTTGATGGATGGGAAAGCCTTGCCAGCAAGTGAGTTGGCATATATGGCTAAGGTTTCACATCCAACAGTAAGTTCACATTTATCAAAGCTAGTGGAAGGAAATTTGCTTAAAGTCGAACAATTTGGAAGGCACCGTTATTATAAATTAGCAAGTGAACAGGTAGCAGAAGTGCTGGAAAAATTAGGAAACATTGCACCTCCCGTTCAAATCCGTTCATTAAAACAATCCGATCAAATGAAACAAGTACGGTCTGCTCGAACTTGTTATGACCATTTGGCTGGTGAACTTGGTGTGAAGATAACAGAAGCATTGTTAAGTCAAGAAATGATAATCATAAAAGATGACCAATATGAAGTGACTAAGCAAGGAGAAGAATGGTTTCAAAAAATTGGGATTGAAATAAACAACAGAGGAAAAAGTCGAAGGGTTTTTGCTAAACCATGTCTTGATTGGAGTGAAAGAAGATATCATATATCTGGATGGTTAGGTGCCGCCATCGCCACTCAATTTTTCAACGAAAAGTGGTTGATCAAATCAACTACAAATCGTTCTGTTCAACTAACTGAAAAAGGCTCCATTCTGTTAAAAGAGACATTAGGGTTGGACATTTAATATGGGGTGCGTGGGATATAGTCAAAAAAAAGAGGTCATCTCATAGTGGAATAATCACTTAGGAGATGACCTCTTTTCTTCATATTTTATATTATGCAATAGCTTGTGTTAATTTTTCAATTAAAACCTCTTTACTTTGCACACCAACCATGCGCTCTGCAACCTCTCCATTTTGAAAAATCAATAATGTAGGAATGCTTTGTACTGAATATAATGCTGCTAGTTCAGGGTTTTCATCCACATTAATTTTTGCTATCGTCACTTTACCATTCAGCTCTCCAGCCAACTCTTCTACTATCGGCAATTGAATTTTACAAGGACCACACCAAGGAGCCCAAAAATCAACCAATGTAACTCCTTGTGATATGGTTTGATCAAAGTTTTCTTTATTTAAAACGACTGCTCCCATTTCTCCCACTCCTTTAAAATCTCTCTATTTTTTTCTTTCTATGTGTATTATAATTTGTTTTTCGGATCATTTCTGTAAGATGCATTACATTTATCTGTTTTCATAGCCACAATGCATCAGTACATCCTATACAAGTCTAGCCACCACTCATTTCTAACTGTTCTTTTGCTATGTCCACTTTAAGATGTACAGACTTTCTCCCTGTACGTATAATTTCTTCTTTCACAAGTTCCTTCAACAATACGCTGACAGATTCTCTCGTAGCACCAATCATATTTGCAAGTTCTTGATGTGTTAAAGGCAGATCAATTTTATAATATTCGCCATCCTTAATGCCAAACTGCTCCGATAGCTTTAGCAGTAAATGTAAAGTACGAGTGCGAATATCTCCAAATGCTAGCTTCTCCAACATGGCATCTCTTTCTCTCAGGCGATCACTTAAAGCTTTTAAAAACCTTAATGCCAATCTTGGATGTTTCTCAATGAAATTTTCAAAATGATTTTTACTTAAAGAACATAATAAGGTTTCTTCAATGGTTTCAATAAAAACATCCTTAGTACCAAACGAAAAAGAATCTATTTCACCAAATATATTTCCTTTACCTAAAATACCTAGAGTAAACTGTTTTCCTTCTGCGTTGATTTTATATAATCTTAATTTTCCTTCTTTAATGAAATACATTCCTTCATGATAATTTTCAGGTGTTTGTATAATTGTATTTTTTTTAATGGTTGACATCGGAGCCATTTTATCAAGTTCCATTAGGTCTTCCATCGGCAGTTCATCAAAAACACTGATTTGAGACAGATACCATAACTTATCCATTTTTCCCCTCCAAAATAGTTTCAAACTTATTTGGATCAAACGTATATATAACTTCTCCATCCCAAACGATTAATGGAGTAGCAATCCCCCCTAGACGGAGCATCTCATCAAATTTAACCTGGTCATGTGTTACATTAATTAATTCATATTCTATGTTCTTTTGGTCAAAAAACGCTAACACTTCCTCACAGGCAATGCAATGATCACTAATATATAGTTGTAGATTCATGTAAAACACCACCCTCTATCTTTATTTAACCTTATCACATTTTGTAAATATCTTAAAATTTAATCACATCTCATAAATCAGTTCTATTTTAAATATAAATCAGATAACCATTTAAATAAGTTAAGTATTTCACATTAAAAGAAAATGTCCTATAACCGATATCTTTCTTGTGAAATTCCAAAGGTGAATTACATTGATCAAAATCAAATGTGATAAGGAGTTTTGAAGATGATTCGATTAAAAAATAAAAATGAAATCTCCTTAATGAGAGAGGCAGGCATATTATTAGCGGAGTGTCATCAGCAGGTTGAAAAGTTAATTAAACCAGGAACAACTACTTTAGATATTGATGCTTTTGTTGAAAATTTTCTTCATGATCATGGAGCAAAACCAGAGCAAAAAGGTTTCCATGGTTATCCTTATGCTACTTGCGGTTCAGTGAATGATGTTATTTGTCATGGATTCCCAAACGATACACCGCTTAAAGAAGGGGATATCGTTACAATTGATTTTGTTGTTAATTTGAATGGTTGGTTAGCTGATTCTGCTTGGAGTTATGCAGTAGGAAAAATTTCTGAAGAAGCACAGCAATTAATGGATACGACTTTAGAAGCCTTGTTTGTTGGAATCAACCAAGCTCGAGTTGGAAATCGCGTAGGGGACATCTCACATGCAATTCAAACATTTGCTGAATCTAAAAACTATGGAGTAGTAAGGGAATTTGCTGGGCATGGAATTGGAAAAAAAATGCATGAAGACCCCTTTATTCCTCATTTCGGACCTGCCGATCAAGGTGCATTTTTAGAAGAAGGTATGGTAATAACAATTGAACCTATGTTAAATGTAGGGGAGCCTTATTGCAAAATAGAGGACGATGGTTGGACTGCACGAACACAAGATGGTTCCTTATCCACACAATATGAACATACTTTGGCTATTACAAAGGATAAGCCGTTCATTTTAACGGAGTTGTAAGAGAACATGGTTTGTTGATCTTAAGAAGATGTTTCGAATCGTTTTTAGTCGAATAAGGTAAATAACCAATCTATTCGATCAAAACATTTGAGAACTTATGGTGTATTAATAAGCCTGGGGGATCTTCATCGTTTATCAAAGTTAAGGATCTTATTGAAATTTTTAATCTGATTATGCAAAAATAGAGGAAATTGGGGGTCTTATTTGTTCCCTTCTTTTCCTCTATTTATGTAGTATCTATTATTTACTTATCAGTTTCCACAAACGTTTCAATTCTATTTTTTATGGAATCTCTAACTTCTTTAAACTGCTCCATAATTTCTTCTTCGGTTCCAGTTGCCTTTGCTGGATCGTCAAATCCCCAGTGCCATTTGATCACATTTTGGTTCGAGATCACAGGACAATGTTCATCAGCATGTCCACATAATGTAATCACGTAATCGGCTTGATTTAAAATTTCAGGATCGATAACATCAGAACTATTATTGCTAATATCAATTCCTGCTTCTTTCATCACTTGTACTGCACGAGGATTCAAGCCATGAGCCTCAAGGCCCGCACTCTTTACCTCATATTTCTCGCTTCCAAGAGCTTTTAAGAAGCCATCTGCCATCTGACTTCTACATGAATTTCCTGTACATAAAAAATATACTAACTTTTTATCAGCCATAGTTCTTCTCCTTTTTGTGATGCTTGTATTAGTTATTCAATTCTAAAACACAATTGTTATCGCAATATTAACTTTATATTTTTGAAGGTGATTTTAAACCTAAACAGTGTATAGATTCCTTCAAAATTTTTCCCGTAGCATACGTTAAAATTAGTTTAGTTTTCTTTTCATTTTCATCTTCCACATTTATACGTACTTGATTATAATATCTATTGAATTTTTTCGCAATTTCTAAAACATAACGTGCTAGAACGGAAGGTTCATTTTTCTTTAATGCATGTTGGATTACATTCGGAAAATTCATTAGCTCTTTTGTCAAACCCCAGGAAGCTTGATCGTTTAAATGCTTTCCATCCGTTAGGGTCAATTCGTTTATCCATGCTTCGTCCCAAGCCCCCTTTTCAAGTAAGCTTTGTGTACGAGCGTAAGTATATTGAACATATGGGCCCGTTTCTCCTTCAAAATTCAAAGCATCTTCAAGCGAAAAATCCACTTCCTGAATACGATTATTTTTCAAATCATTAAATATAACAGATCCAATTCCGATCGCTTCTGCAACCTCATTCTTGTTAGATAGTTCAGGACTTTTTTCATTAATAATCTCTGTTGCTTTTGTGACCGCTTCTTCTAATACTTTTTCTAAAAAGATCACTTTTCCGCGACGTGTAGACATTTTTTTACCTTCATATTTCATTAATCCAAAAGGAATATGCTCACAATCGCTTGACCAAGCTTTTCCCATTTTATCAAGAACAGCAAACACTTGCTTAAAATGCAGTTGCTGCTCTGCCCCAACTACGTATAAAATTTTACTTCCTTGCATTTCTTCATGACGATAAATGGCGGTGGCTAAATCTCTTGTAGGGTAAATCGTTGTACCATCTGATTTTAAAATCAAACAAGGTGGCATTTCTGCTTCATCTAAACGAACAACCATTGCTCCTTCACTTTCTTCCAATAAACCTTTTTCTTTAAGTTCCAATACAACGGGTGACATTTTATCGTTATAGAAACTTTCTCCCAAATAATAATCAAATTCCACGCCTAGTTTGTCGTACATGAATTTAAACTCTTTTAAGCTCAATTCAATAAAGAATTTCCAGAGCTCAGTTGCTTCCTCATCACCATCCTCTAGCTTTTTAAACCATAATCGAGCTTCTTTCTCAAGCTCAGGATCATTCTCAGCTTCTTCATGAAATTTCACGTATAACTGAAGGCACTCATGTATCGCATTCTCTTCCATCTTCTGAGGATCTCCCCAACGTTTATATGCGGTAATTTGTTTTCCAAATTGAGTTCCCCAGTCCCCAAGGTGATTAACTCTAACTGGATCATATCCAGCCGTTTTATAAATGTGATACAAAGCATTACCAATCATTGTAGAACGTAAGTGTCCAATACCAAAAGGTTTGGCTATATTCGGAGAAGACATATCAATGATGATGCGTTCATTATTTCCGATTTCCATCTTCGTAAAATCCTTTTTAAGAATAGAATTAAGTAATTTCTCTGACCATACTTCGTTCTTAAAGAAGAAATTGATGTATGCACCTTGAGATTGAACATTGATGTTTTCTGATTTTTGGTTGTTATTTAATTGTTCAGCTATTTCAGCAGCAATGACAGTTGGATTTTTCTTGAATTGTTTGGCCAAAATAAAACAAGGGAACGCAATGTCTCCTAGATCAGGGTTCGGTGGAACTTCTAGCAACTTTTCAATTTCTTCTTTTGTAGGTGATACAACATCTTTTAACAAGTTCACTATAGTTTCTTTTAACATGATTTCTCTCCTTGAAATTGATAGAGTAAATTTGATGAACACCGACATCAATTCATTTTACAGGTACGCTAGCTAACTTCTCACCACTTCCATGTGGTCAATCATAAACTGTCACCTCCATGTGACAACTCTGACACCAGTTCATCCACGAACTGAAAAACTCCCGCCTCTAAATTAGAGACGAGAGTTTAATTTATAATCCCGTGGTACCACTCTTAGTGCATGAAAAATGTAAAATTAGCATGCCACTCAACTACGATATCGGAGTCACCGGATCTTCCTACTTCTATGTTCAAAAGATCATCTCATGGGTCCGCTTCTTCATGTTTTCCGTACCGACTCCCACCCATCTCGGCTCGCTAAGACTCTCAAACATGAGTACTCTCCCAATCACTGATTTATTATTCATTATATTATCGATATTTTAAAGGAATTCACTTTGAATGTAAAGTGTAAAGTTAATTAATAAAAAATAAGTTCTTCTTTTAATTAATAGTGCTTATCATCATTTGTAACAAGTTGTCATAACTGATCCTTGCGCAACAACTTTTTCATCCCTCAATTTCTTGGTTTCCTTCTATAACCTAAAAACACAAATAATAAGACAATTGCCATTGTAGCGATAAAGAAATGTACGTAATTTATATCATTTTCAAAATCTCGTAAAAGGAATATTTGGCATTGGTGTTCTATTATCTAAACTCCTCAATACGTCATCATACTTTAAAGGTTTTAGATACATCAATTCCCCTTTAATTTCCCCCTTCCCTTCAATCACAGCAGGATATTCTCCAACCAAATACATTTCCCCTTTCATCTTTGCATTCATTTCTTTTTCTGTATTCCCTTTTTAAAAAAATTCATATGCACCATAAGTTGCTTTTTTTCTTAATGAACCATATACAAAGACCGGTTTCATACCATTCCCTCCAATAATATATAAAAAGACTTATAGTAATGGCTTACTTCTTAAATCATGCCTCTAATCTCAGTCTAAAAATAAAACTGAACAATAACTCCTATCGGAGTCTCTCGAAAAGGTTGCCGAATACTTCTTTAGAGGTAGTTTTTGTTGTAGCTTTGAGTTTAAAAAAGATATAAATTCTTAAATTATAAAAAAGTGTGGTTTTATTTATCAAATTACAGTATAATTTAAACCAATCAATAAATCACCAAACGAAACATGATTTCGTAGAATGAAACAAAATCAATCACAAAACTACTATTCAAGATTGTTCGTTTGATGAGATGATCGGTTTCATGTATTTTTTCAATATCAAAATGGAAGAGGGGATCACATGCTAGATAGATTCAAATCGATAAACCCTGTTAGTAAAAGTATTATTTTTGGAACACTTTTCACACGCGCAGCTACCTTTATGACCATGCCTTTTCTTGCTATTTATTTATCAAAAGTACATGGAATAAGCCCTGCAATGATAGGGTTGATTTTAGGTGTTAGTGCCTTTACAAGAATTCCTGGTAGTTTTATAGGTGGTAACTTGTCAGATCAATATGGACGGGAAAAAGTAATGCTGATTTCAATTTTTGTATGGGCGCTTGTTTTTCTTGGTTTTGCATTCGCCAATCACGTATTTATGTTTTTTATATTAAATGCTTTGAACGGTTTATGCAGTTCATTTTTTGAACCATCCTCTAGAGCATTATTATCAGATATAACAAAGCAAAAAAATAAACTGCTTGTTTTCAATCTAAGATATGCTGCAATTAATGTTGGGGCTGCAGTCGGTCCCCTAGTTGGGTTTTTAATTGGGAGCTCTAAATCAACCATAACCTTTGTCATAACTGCGATTGTTTATATGTTGTACGGATTATCATTATTATATATTTTACCAAAATATAGAGAAGTGAATAAAAAAGTGGATATGGAGAAGAAAGAAAGGGTAACCATGATACAAGCACTAAGTGTGTTACGTCAAGACTTAGTGTTTCTAGTAGCAGTGGTCGCATTTATATTTGGAGTGATTGGATATTCTCAATTTGGCTCAACCATGCCGCAGTTTTTTGAAAATGCATCCTACTTTGAAAATGGCGTTGCCTTATATACTTCCCTCATCATATTAAATGCGATCACTGTATTAATAGTGCAATATCCTGTAACTCGTATTGGTAAGAGATTCTCTCCGGTTACTTCGATCATGTTAGGTACAATCACAACCTCTATTGGGTTGTTTGGAATAGGGCTTTTTGAATCTATTTATCTAATTGGTTTATCTATGATCATTTTTACTATAGGTGAAGTGATGATGTTTACGATGTATGATCTGTTTGTAGATCAAATCGCTGATCCTGATATGAAGGGAACTTACTTTGGAGCTATGGGATTTACCTCCCTAGGGGGTTCAGTTGGACCATTAATAGGCGGATTTTTATTAAGCGCATTTGGTTATGGTGCACCTGAAACGGTTTTTGGCTTATTAGCATTTATCAGCGCTATTGGATTCCCACTTTTTGTATATGTTAATTTCTTGATGAAAAAAACAAAACGAAATTTGGATTATTCATTGTAAGATTATAAATAAAAATCGATTCCATGAAAAAGGAGTCGATTTTTTATTGTTTAAAAAATTGGGTTAACCCCATCTTTTTCATTTATTCATTCTAATTTCATCCCGAAACTCTTCTTGATGTCGTGTTATCCCTATTGTTTATACTTGTGAGGTAGCGTTATCATTTTATAAAATAGAAAAAGAGGTGTAATAATGACAACTAAATTTCCAAAAGATTTTATATGGGGGACAGCAACATCTTCTTATCAGATTGAAGGTGCAGTTAATGAAGGTGGTCGTGGGGAAACCATCTGGGATCATTTTTGTAAAACAACGAGCAAAATAGCAAATGCAGACAATGGGGATACAGCTTGCAATCATTATCATCGATATAAGGAAGATATTCAGCTTATGAAAAATTTGAATATAAAATCCTATCGTTTTTCGATATGCTGGTCAAGAATATTACCTGAAGGAACAGGGAAAGTGAATCCAATAGGACTTCAATTTTATCGTTCCATCATTGAAACGCTGATAGAAAATGACATAGAACCCATCATAACTCTATATCATTGGGAACTTCCTCAAGTATTGCAAGAAAAGGGAGGATGGGAAAATCCAAAAATTATAAATGATTTTATGAACTATGCAAACGTCATTTTTAATGAGTTCGGAGATGTTGTGAAAAAATGGATTACATTGAATGAACCTATGGTTTTTACATATTTGGGATATTTAAAAGGTATACATGCTCCGGGAATAGCAGATGAAATATCTGGTGCTAAGGCTGTACATCATGCATTATTAGCACATGGAGAAACAGTGAAATTATTTAGAAAGCTATATCCTAGTGAAGGTCAAATTGGTATAACTCTGAACCTTGCTCCTATGTATCCAAGCGAAGATACAATAAAAGCACAAGAGGCTGCTCACATATCAGATGGATTTACAAACCGAATGTTTTTAGATCCTATATTAAAAGGAACTTACCCTGAAGATATTTTAGTAATCATCAAGCAGCAAATACAAGAACCTTCAGTTACAAACAACTTTACTATTGAAAAGGATTTAAAAACGATTTCTCAACCCATTGATTTTATAGGTATTAATTATTATTCAGCAGGATTTGTAAAAGAAGGTAAACAAAAATATGAAGTTGAACCTGTGGAAATGGATGCTCCTAAAACTGACATGGGTTGGCCAGTCACTCCTGAAGGCATTTATGATTTGTTAATTAGGATCAAAAACGATTATGGAAATATCCCACTATATATTACTGAAAACGGAGCAGCATACAAAGACAATATAAATGAAAAAGGGGAAATTGAAGATATGGAACGGATTGAATATCTTAAAAGTCACTTACTGATGTGTCAAAAAGCAATAGCAGACGGTGTGAATCTCAAAGGTTATTATCTGTGGTCCTTTCTTGACAATTTTGAATGGATAGATGGTTACACTAAAAGGTTTGGCATTGTTTATGTAGATTTTAAAAGTCAAAAACGTCTTCCTAAAAAAAGTGCTTACTTTTATAAAAATGTGATTGATCAGAATGGGTTATCATTATTGTAAACTGTTAAATAGAATGGATAAGAGGAACGTATTACAACCTCCTTTTATTCATTTTTTTCTTCTTTTATGGCTGATTCCTCATACTATATACATTATAAAGAGGATTTACCATTTTAATGAAGAAGAAATACTTATTGCCTTCATAAAGCACATTTAAAAATAAAGTGAATACGATCAAAAAAGTTATACATATTTTATTTCAATAAAGGAGGGTTATTCATATGATTTGGATGATTATAATGGCTTTACTTATTGTAGGAATTTGGATACTAAGAAAGGATAATGATAAACTCGAAAGAAATACACCTTTAATTTTAGGAAGTTATTTAATTATAGTGGCTATCATATTATCTTTCATTACTTTAACCGACGACTCTACTGCTGTAGAATATGAAGGAAAAAAATATAAAAGTTTGTCTACATTATTACCAGAGTTGCCTGTACATACTAGCGAGGTCATAAATTTTAATCTTGATTACTATGAGTATTCGGATTCACATTATATAGCAGAACTTTTTTTTACTAGCAAAGATACGGGTCGTCTAATCAAACTTGATAACGTCATTGATATCACTTTTGAATTAGATTCAGATATGAAACCTTATGTAGAATATAAGGAATGGGATGATGAGGTTTACAATGTCAAATTCTACTTGCCTAAAGATTACGTCACAATAAACGGTGTAGATTAAGATTTTATGTTATTTGGGGTCAAAAAAAGAAGTCGACTAGAAGCCGACCCCCTTAATTGTGTTGGTGCAAAGAGCTTATCATGAATATCTTATCTATATTCCTTCACTAATTCAAAATCATCAAATACTGCCCAATTATTTCCTGGGGAATTAGACCATATTCCAACTTCTATTTCACCATTAGTCACTTGAATGTCTTCGATGAAATATTGAGTCCATGTTCCTACTGGATCAGAACCAACAACAGCCTTTAGCTCTTCACCGCCATAACCTTTTGCAAATAAATGCAGCTCGTTTTGACTTCCACCTGATTTCACCCAAACAGATGCTTTATATGTCCCATTAGGAACGTTCAAAATCTGACTCGTTAATTGTTGATAATCCGTTGGTGCCCAATGAACTAATTTATAGTTCCCGTTTAAAGGTCCCTCACTATCTACACTTTGAGCTAGTTGTAAATTGTCCGGATGCCATTCATTCCAACTGGAGAGGTTACCAGATTCGAATCCACTATCCAATAATAAATTTGTCTGCGTGAATTCATGAAACTGAATCCAATCTACATTCCCTATACCATTAGTACCTTTAAATACAACATATAAATCATTAATGCCTTTGGCACTTGTAATATCCGCTGATACCGTCTCATAATTATGCCATCCACCTGTATTGTTCACCATAACTTCACCAATCACGGTGCCTGTAGGACTTCCAATTCGCAACTCTAATGATCCTCCTTTAGAAGCAGAACCTACGCTAACATCTACTTGAATAGCACCATCTCCAAAATTGACATTCTCAAACATAATGTAATCACCATTGTCTGTCCAACCAACATTTGTAACATTACCGTTTGTTTCAGTTTCGATTCCGCTCATCGCACTAAAGGATTCTGCTTCCATTTTATCAAAAGCATTTACTTCATTAATAAGATAGCTTCCTTCCCAAACAAATGTTGCTACTGCACCAATAGGAAGTGTATATTCAAATCCTTCACCACCAGTTTTCACTTTAAAAGTTTGTTCACTTTCTGAATTGTTATGAGCAAGCAAAACCTTTGATCCATCTGGATTTTTGAAAGCTACTGTTTCTATTCTTTCATCATAATTAGAATCAATTCTTACTGCACCTGGTTCTACAAATTTACTAACATGACCAAGTACGTAATACTCCACATTTTTTGTAATTTCACCTGTATTAGAATCTATAGTCACAACACCACGACAATCTGTACACCCACCATTGATCGGTCCAAAGTTTTCATCTAATGCCAAATTCCATAAAAGCACAGATTTGGACCAATTTCTAATTGAACCAATAACAACATTAGACATGTTCCATTTCATATTTACATCAAAAGCAGTTTCCCATTCACCACCAGAGCACTCAGTGAACCAAATTCCTTTATCTGGATGAGCATTATATACTTCAGATTGTTTATCTGGTGTTCCGCCATAACAATGGAATGCACTTCCATCTACATAACTTTTAGCAGCAGGGTCATCCAATACTTGAATTGGATATTCATATTCGTTCCAATTATGATCCCAGCTTAATATTTTTGTATCTATAGCTTGTGCTTCAAATGTTGGACCTAGATTATTTTTAATAAAGTTAGTTTGCTCTTCAGCACTCATATACATACTAGGATAACCACTTGTTTCATGATGAGGTTCATTTTGCACGGTCATCGCATAAATCGGCAAACCTTCATTTTCATAACTTTGTACATATTTTGTTAAATATTCTGCATAAACTTGATAATACTCTGGATTCAAAGTACCACCGTTTAACTCTTCATTATTTTTCATCCAAGCAGGTGCACTCCATGGTGTTCCTAAAATTTTCACATCTGGATTAATGCCTTTAATGTCCTGCAACACCGGAATTACATTCACTTGATCTTGAGCTATTGTAAATTGCTCCAAACTGAGGTCTGTTTGACCTTGGGGTATATCATTATAAGTAAAGGAAGATAAAGAAAAATCTGAAGCACCAATCGTATGACGAACAAAACTGAAATTAACACCTTGCTCCCCAAATAAATCACTTAAAAGAACAGTCTGTTGCGTTTCATCTAATTGATTCATTAAATAAGCTGCTGAACCAGATACCGCTGCTCCAAAACCGTCCATTTCTTGATATTGTATATTTTCATCCACTTGAATGGTTAAGGGATTAAATGTTGTATCTGTTTCAAAAAAAACGTCTGCTTGCTGCTTTAATAGATTTTGTTCATCTACTGTAGTTAACCAAACTTGAACATTATTGTTGTTAGCGTTTGCAATATTTAGATTTAAACTACTAAATGCAAGCAATAGAGCTAGTGATAGTACAGTAAAAATTCGTAAATTACTCCTCTTAAGTTTAAACATGCTACATCTCTCCCCTGTTAAATTATAATGAATGACTCTCTATGATATCGTTTTCAAAAGAAAGGATATAGCATATACTAACATGGAATGGTATCGTTTTCAATGTCAACTTTTTCTAAAGGAGAAAATAAAAAAAGCCAACAGAATAATGTTAGCTGTAAAATGTTTGACTTTTATACTCATGCATCGTTTTATTAGATCTATTATGATCAGCATAATGGAGTCTAAGAGTAATGATATAACTTAATAGACTCTCTTACCTCTAATATCTTTATCAATTTCTTATAACGTTTTTGTCATATTAATATCTGTAGCTTCAAATCCTAACTTCTCGTATAAGTGAAGTGCCCGTTCATTATGTGCAAATACATGAAGTGATATTTTTTCAATCCCTTGTTCTTTTGCCAGTTTATCTAGTGCTTGAAGTGTGGATTTCCCATATCCTTTTCCTTGATGTTCTTCATATATGTAAAACTCATATATAAATGCTGCTTTTTTAGGTTTTGTATGATCATAAAAATACCATAACCAACCTATCGGCTGTCCATCATTCATTATAGAAAGTAAAAAATGTTGATTTGAATTTAACCCATCGGGCAATAAACGATCAAAAGCTTCTTTAGATTTTTTCAAAGCCTCTTCTTCGAGCCAATTGCCTGATTTCACATTTTCTTTAGCATAATGCTCAATACTATGGGAAATAAATTTTTCATATATAACTTCTGTCATTGAATTTAATTGAATCGTCATTATATTCACCTCATTAATTTAGAGTTTTTTATAGTCAGTCTAATTTAAGTGATTATTTCACATGATTTTCTTTGTCATGCTTATATTCGTTGATTTAAATCCTAACATTTTATACATGTTTAATGCTCGTTCATTATGTGCAAATACATGAAGTGATATTTTCCGAATTCCTTTTTCTTTTGCCAACTCTTCAAATGCCACTAATGACGCTTTTCCATATCCCTTTTTTTGATACTTTAAACGAATATGAAAATCATAAATAAAAGCTTCTTTTTGCAACTTTGATTCATCATAAAAATACCATAACCAGCCGATAGTTTGATCGTATTTCACTATAGCAAGCATATAGTTCTGTTCAGTATTTCTCCCTTGAGGCAACAATTTCATATAAATTTCCGCTGCTTTTTGGATGGCTTCCTCTTCTTTCCACTTACCTGCTTTAACTTGATTCTTTGCAAACTCTTTTATTGTATTTGAGATAAAATCCTCATACACAACCTCACACATTTTCATTAATCTAACTGCCATCTAATTACCTTCCCCCTTTTAAGAAGCCAATCATTTGTTGAAATGAACTTTTATATGCTACTTGATTATAATGTTTTGAGTAAACGTCCGCGAATCCATGATTAGCTTTAAATTGATGCACTTCTAAATGATGGATCTTCTTCTGCATTAACTGATCGTACAGTTCATCTATATGAAATGACTCTTCTTTTCCCGGGAAAAATAGTAAGATTGGGATTAATGGATTGATATCCAAATAATCTCTGATACGAGATCCATAAAAACAAACTACACCGTGACATAGGTGATTTTGACTGCATAACCAAGCAATCGTAGCTCCAATACTGTATCCAATTATGAATATTTTATCATATTTTGTCGATATTTCACTGATTAACTTGTTTACCATAGCAGTACTCTCAAGAAAACCAATATTTTCTTTAAAATTATGGTAGGCTTCGTGCTCTTTATCATAACCATAAACTATTTCTTGTTTCAGTAGATTTGGACAAAACACATCATAACCTAATTTTGCAAACAATTTTGCAGTCTCTTTAATATGTTTATTAATACCGTAAATTTCATGAAGTATTATTATTGCAAAATTAGATTGGGTTGAAAGAGAATACATGAATCTTCTCCTTTCTAAAACAATAACACTGTTTAAATAAATGTAATATAATATAATCTAGAGAACTAATTAATAAAAATAACATGATTAGTTATACTTAGAACCTAACCTTGGAGGAAACCACATAATGAATAAATCTTCTATTTTACTTTTTGATGGTGAGTGTAACTTATGTAATAGTACAGTACAGTTTATACTTCCTAGGGATTCAAAGGGAGACATTAAATTTGCTTCATTACAATCTGAAACAGGCCAAAAGCTACTTGAAAAATATAATTTGAATGCAGACCAAATGGATACAGTTGTGCTTATTGAGAACGGAAGAGCTTTTACAAAATCTACAGCAGCACTGCGTATATGTTTACATTTAAAAAAATGTTGGCCGATTCTCTTTGGTATTACCATTATACCAAAACTACTAAGAGATGTTGTATATGATTGGATTGCCAAAAATAGATATAAATGGTTTGGCAAGAAGGATCAGTGTATGATTCCGAAAAAGGAATTCAAGAATAGATTTTTAAACTGAGAGGGGTATCATTTTAACTAGGAAGTATTTGATACCCCGATTTCCCAAATCTAATTTCATATCATCTTGGAAAAAATGACTGATTTAGGATTGTAACTTCGGAGTTATACCTTATTTTAACTTTGTTCAAAAATTAAACTTCAATAAAGAGTTGATTTATTTTACATATTGAAATTGCACTAAAAAAACTTGCTCCATTACCTCCCTGCATCACAACAATACCTTCTCCTACATCTACAACAAACCCGCTCACTGAACCATCTAAAAAATTAATATTCACTATTTGATTTTTATCGAATGCAGTAATAAATTTATTTGCAGGATCTTCACAGCAACTGCAAACCCCAGTATTTTTTACACTAGGTTTTAAATCAATCTTACTTTCAGGGTTAAACTCAACAGCTGAAACATTACAAATTGGGAAATAAATTTCATCTTGGTTTGCTAATTCACCAGTTAATATAAAATCCTCTACATTAGTTATTGTTACTATGTCAGTGCCTCCTCTAATTGTAGAAATTGTAACTGGATCCCCAACTTTTTCTAGTTGGTCTAAAACGCACTGCATCGGACATACACAACAATCGCAAATACTTTGGTCAAAAGCTCCCATGTTTATTTCCTCCTTTCTTTATATTTATCAGTCTTTATATAACTGGGGTAGAAGGCAAAATTTTAGCTAATTTACAAATTGAAATTGCCTTAAGTATAGTAGCGTCCAATTCATCTTGTATAATTACAATTCCTTCACCTATATCGATTATGAAACCATTAATATTAGTATCTAAATATATGAAATTAAATGATGTATTTTTGCTTAATCTATTCAATAATCGATTAGCAGGATCCTCGCAGCAACTGCATTCCCCCTTGAAGCTAGTTTTACTTGGACTTAAATCAATTTGATTTGTAGAAGGAAACTCTACAGCTGTAATATTACAAATGGGGAAAAAGAACTCATTATTGAATTCATCTGAAGTAAATAATATGAAATTTTTTGCATCATCTACAGTTATCTCAAAACCCTCATCTGATGTAGTATCAATGCTAACTGTTTCACCTCTTAGTTGCATTAATACACGCTGCATCGGGCAAACGCAACATTCGCAAATTGATTCATCAAAGAAACCCATGTTCATTCCTCCTTCCTATAAAATGATTTCATTTACAAATTAGGACCAATACGATTTAAAGAACATATTGAGACAGCAGTTTTCATGGTTCCATCTTGGGATTGAATCATAACTATCCCCTCCCCAATATCACTTATGAATCCAATAGCCGTACCTACTAAAAATCTAAGATTAAATAATTGCTCTCTACTCAAAGTTCTTAATAGCTGATTTGTAGGATCTTCACAGCAACTACATTCTCCTTTAACACTCGTTCTATTAGGCTTTAATTTAACTTGCCTTGAAAGAGGAATATTTGATACTCCAGATACATTGCAAATTGGAAAATTCCGGACAGTTCCACCTCCAGCGCCTGTACCACTCACAATAAAATCATTTACTTCAGTTATTGTTAAATCAAAATTACCTAAAGTAGTTGTAAAAATGACAACAGGATTTTCTGTATTCCTTAATTGATCTAGTACACATTGCATTGGACATACACAACAATCACAGATCGTTTCATCAAAGTGTCCCATATTACTAACCTCCAATCTGTATAAGTTTCGATATTATATGCAAGGCTTTCAAGTGTGATTGGACTTATGTTATGTAGTTTCAAAATTTCCACATTTGTGTATACGAAACCCCCAATATTAACCTTTGAGATGTTGGAATAACCCTTCTTCAAAGGAAGTTTTTGTTTTTTTAGTTGGGACGAAAAAAAAGCCTATCGAAATCGATAAGCTTTTCTTTATAATCATTATTGTTAACTTTTTACTTTATAGTAATAAAATCGTCTTTCGAATTAGTATTACACTAAATCAATCAACAAGAATCTTGCATCAGAATTCGCTAGGATTTTAGCAGAGGTCTCATCTGTCAAACGTACTGAATCACGTTTGGATAACTTAATATCTCCATTTAAAGTAACTTCTCCTTCAATAACAAACAAGAACATTTTTCTCCCAGCTTCCTGTGTATGTGTCAATTCATTTCCAATTTCTAAATCAGACATAAAAATGGTCACGTCTTGATTGATATAAGCAACATTTTCTGAAGCCTGCCTAGAAACTACAGGAAGTAGATTGTTTTTCATTTTTGAAATATCATACGTTGTTTTTTCATACTCTGGCGTTACTCCTTTTTTATCTGGCAGGAACCACAACTGAAAGAAATTCACTTCATTTGTGGAAGATGGATTAAATTCAGAATGATAAATTCCTGTACCAGCACTCATTCTTTGAATGCCTCCAAAAGTAGTTACTGCAGAATTTCCTTCACTATCCGCATGCTTCAGTTCACCATCCAATACAATCGAAACAATTTCCATTTCTTGATGTGGATGTTTGCCAAAACCTTCATTTGGTTGTACGAAATCATCATTAAATACTCGTAATGAACCAAACTGTAAATTTTCTGGATCATAAAAATCTGCAAATGAAAAACTAAAATTTGATTGTAACCAACCATGATCTCTTGAGAATCTAGATTCCTTTGAATAAACTTTAATCATTATATATCACCCTTCGCATTTTTTTTAAAATAGTGATGATCGAGAGAATATTTCCCCGAACCAATGAATGCTATACCTACTACAGTTGCTATAAGAACTAATGGATATTCCATTCCACCTTGATCTGCCCACAAACCAGCTGGAGCGTGTACTTTAGCAATTGCACCCACCATAATAATGGATATCATTGCGGATGCAATAGGTGTTACAAAACCTAAGACTAATAAAATGCCACCCACTAATTCTCCTGCTCCAGCGACAAAGGCCATTACTGTACCTGGGCTTAATCCTATGGATTCAAAAAATCCTCCAGTACCTTGTAAACCATAACCACCAAACAAACCAAATAATTTTTGTGAACCATGACCAATAAATAAAAGCCCTACTACTAAACGAATAATTAACAATCCAATCCCCATTCTATTTTCTCTCATTAATAAAATTCTCCTTTCAAAAATTATCTCGAATTCAAGATATTTATTTAAAATTAAGCACAAGCACCTATCTGAGTCTCTCGAAGAGGTTATCGGATAGAAAGGATTAACGCTTCCTATCCTTTATTCTAAATGCTTTGCATAAATACCTAATTTTTTCAGCAAAAAAATAGCTTCGTTCTTTTCTTCATCAGATAATCCACGTACAATTTCATCAATTTTACTTTTATGATTTGGAAATATCTCATCAAAAAGTTCTTTTCCTTTATCTGTTATGGCAGCATAAATAATTCTGCGGTCATTCGGACAAGGATTTCTAGTTAAATAACCCTTTTGCTCCAGCTTATCAACGACATAAGTAATACTACCGCTTGCAATTAATATTTTCTCACCAATTTTTTGTAAAGGTTGATCCCCTTTATGATATAAAAGCTCAAGTACAGCAAATTCAGTTGGATTTAATCCATAGCTTTGTATATCCTGATGTACTAAATCATTGATAGTTCTACTTGCACGGGATAATACAATAAATAATTTTAAGGATAAATCTTGTTTTTGTTCCATCTTTATATCAGACCTTTCAATTATCTCGAATTCAAGATAATTATATATAAAAAAAGTTTAAATATCAACAACCTCCTTATTATCGCTTCAATTATCTTTAATTCAAGATATTTTTTCATTTCTGTATTTTATTTTCTTTCTTCTAATCACATACTACACCAAACACTTACTTTTGTCAACTAACTATCAAAAGATTATTTAAATATTGCTTTTTCAAACAAACAATTATTTTTACGCACCTCATATATTATAGTTGATAAATGATCGTTTCATTTTCCATAATTTAAGATGTTTATTATTCTCCCCATTTAGCGTTATAATATTGCTTGGGAAAGATGAAATTTATATTAAACTTTTATGAATTTTTAATAAAGTTTTTTTTATACCAATCTTCAAAGGAATACAAAATTCAAAATACATCAACTAAGAAGGAGAATGGGAATGTTTAAAAAAGTTGGAACTTTAGCAGCAACAGGTGCTTTGTCTTTATCATTAATGATGGGGAATGTAAATGCTGAACCAATACAACCTATTCCACATATAGACTGGATGAAGGATAAACAAATTATTCAGGGTAATGAAAAGGGAGATTTAGTACTAAATCAAAAAGTATCCCTTGCTGAAACTGTAACTTTGTTTTCTAGAATTCAAGGTGTAACTGATTTAGAAGCTGATCCTGAAATCAAACACTGGGCTTCAGGAGCTTTAAAATGGGCACTTGATACTGGCATTGTTGAAGATGTAAAAAATCCGAATAAAAAACTCACTAGCTCTGAACTTATTGAATTAGGAACAAAAGCTGGATTGGAACTAGAATTAGAGGAAAGTAATACAGTTACACGTGAAATGTTTTTCCATTCTTTAGGTGAGGCAGCAACAACACAGATAACTATTGGTCATACGAATGACGTACATGGTCATATCGAAGAAGATGAATACAACAAAGAATTTGGTTATGCTAAAATGGCAACCATTATTGATGAGTGGAAAGCAGAAAGTGAAAACTTTTTCTTAATTGATGCAGGTGATACATTCCAAGGAACAATCTTTGTTAACCAAACTGAAGGTCAATCCATTATTCCAATTTTAAATGCATTAGATTACGAAACAATGGCAGCAGGTAATCATGAGTTTGATTTTGGATATGAGCAGTTGTTAAACTTAGTCGGTCAATTAGAATATCCTGTCATCTCTTCTAATGTAGTATATGAAGATGGATCTGAATTCCTTCAACCTGTTAAATATGCTGAGATTGCTGGAAAAACATTTGCTTTTATCGGTTTTGTTACTGAAGATACTCCAATCGTAACGCATCCTGACAATGTAGAGGGACTTTCATTCAAATCTCCAGTAGAAGTTGCAAAAGAAATGGTTCCTCAATTAAAAGAAGAAGTAGATCATGTCATTGCAGTTTCTCATGTGGGTCTTGACGTAGACAGAGAAATTGCTGAATCAGTTGATGGTATTGATTTGATTATTGGTGGACATTCACATACACCGATAGAAACTCCTGAGCTTGTTAATGGAACTTATATCGTTCAAGACTGGGAATATGGTAAATCTTTAGGTAGAGCGGACTTATATTATTATAATGATGAATTAGTTGCATTTAGCGGCGGATTAAAAGAATATGATCCAGAAGTTGAAGCAGATCCAGAAATCGCGAAAATGGTTTCAGAAGTTTCTGAAGAAATCAAAGAAATCATGAATGTAGTGATTACAAACTCTGAAGTAGATTTAGATGGAGATCGTGCTTTAGTTAGATCTGGTGAAACAAATGTCGGTAACTTAATTACAGATGTACTAGTTGAAAAAACACAATCCATTTCTGGTTATGAAGCTGATGTTGCAATTATGAATTCAGGTGGTATACGTACACAATTATCAGCTGGTGAAATTACTAAACTAGATTTAAACACATTACTTCCTTTCCCTAATACTTTAGCGGTATTAGATGTTACTGGTGAAGAGATAGTAGCTGCTTTAGAACATGGCGTAAGCAAAGTTGAAGAACAAAGTGGACAATTCCCACAAATCAGTGGTATGTCATTCACTTATGATTCAAGCCAACCTGCAGGTGAACGTGTTATTGATGTGAAAGTAGCAGGAGAAGAAATTGATTTAACTAAAACGTACAAGCTTGCTACAAATGATTTTGTTGCAGTAGGTGGAGATGGTTATGAAATGTTTGCAGATAATGAAGTATTTGATACAGGGTTAACGATTTACTCAGTAGTTGAGGAATACTTTATGAATGAAGAAAGCATTAATCCACAAGTGGAAGATCGTATTGTAGATACAAGCAAGACTGAAGAATAATATTATTAATACCCACAAAAGTGAAGATAAGCTATGTAGTGGCAATGTAGTGAAATCTTATTACTTTTGCGGGGCTCTAGCCAAACAATCTAGAAAGCAATACTCATCTAGAATACAAAAACGGATGAAGGATATACTAAGAATATCTATTCATCCGTTTTTTTGTTATTCAGTAACATTTACAGTTTATTTTTCCACCAAATTGTGAGGATGGGCAGTCAGTAAACTGTAATTTGAATCACATATATTTTTGTTATCGCTTATTACCAACACCCGAACGGTTTCACCATCTATCAATTCATCGCTTTTTTTCTTAAATCCTAAAGATTCATAAAATGAAGCCGCTAGAAAGTTATTAGGTCTATGCCCTAGCATTATCTTTTTACAATTATAGTTAGTGTGCATTATTTCTATTAGTTTTTCCATGGCAACCTTTCCATAACCCTTTCCCTGATATTTCTCATCGATCATAAATGCCATGATCCAATAGCTTTTTTCTTGATCTGGTTTAGATGAGTACACGATAAAACCTACGATTTCATCATCCGAATAAACAGCTCTCAATTCTAAATCATCATCATATTTTGATTCAGCAATCCAATATACAACGGGAAAAGAAAATAC
The DNA here is from genome assembly GCF_030730905.1 of Chengkuizengella axinellae. GTDB lineage: Bacteria > Bacillota > Bacilli > Paenibacillales > KCTC-33759 > Chengkuizengella > Chengkuizengella axinellae. Next base: position 147,616 of record NZ_JAVAMP010000009.1, read on the forward strand.
TTTCAGCTGTTCTTCAGAAACATTCAACTGTGTACAATCATACCAATTTTCTTTTGAAACTTCTCTTAATTGAATGCTCATCCATCAATCCTCCTCAAATCAACTAAACTCCACCATAATAAATTTCTGTATTATATCGAAAAGTGACTTTTCCATTCTCGTTATACAAATCAAACAGTGCTTGTAATTTCCCCATAATAATCTCATAATTTTGATCACCTGGTGTTGGTGAATAAGATGAGGACAACAGTCTCCCCTTCAGCTGCTCAAAGTTAAACAATTGATAGTTTGGACATGTAAAAACTTTATATCCTTGATGATTAAAAAATGTACTAAATTCCTGTTCCCCTATATTTTGATGATTAATTTCATTGTAATCATTTGCATACGTCTTTAGTAATCGATCATATTCAATTAAAAAATCACTTTCTTCCGTCAAACGATTATTCCAAATTAAAACGACTTCTCCATCTGGTTTTAGTATTCTTTCGAACTCTTTTTTCGTTTTTTGCAAATCGAACCAATGAAAGGCTTGAGCTGAAACAATAAAATCAACCGCATGATCAGGTAGCGATGTATTCTCTGCTGATCCGCTGATCGAAGTATAATTTTCATAGCTTTCTAGCAACTTCTCAGCTGCCTCTCGCATCTCTTGATTGGGTTCAACAGATAATACCTTTGATTCTCTTTCAAGTAAGAGTTTTGTAAAAATTCCTGTTCCCGAACCTACATCTGCTATTACAGAATCTTGCTTAAACCCAAGCTCTTCATAACAAAAATCTAATGCTTTTTTAGGATAACTCGGACGATACTTCACGTAATTTTCTACTCTATTTGAAAATCTTTTCTTACTATCCATTAGCTCATTCCATCTCCTTATTCAATATGACCATGTGAATATGGTCTTCCCATTTTCCATTGATCTTCAAATATTTTTTAGCTAGTCCCTCTGATTCGAAACCTAACTTTTCTACTACTTTCAGTGAAGCTCCATTTATCGGCATGATATTCGCTTCAATTCTGTGAAGCTTTAAGTCATAAAAAGCATAATCAATCACTCTTTGCACTGCTTCTGTCATATAACCTTGATTTGTTTCATTATGACTTAATTGATATCCTATATGACATGATTGAAACACACCTCGAACAATATTATTTAAAGAAATGGAACCTATGATCTCTTCTTTTTCATCTTCTTTTTTAATCATCCAAACTTTAAACATGAGTCCTTCTTTCATTCTTTGTATATCATCTTTCAGTTTTGATGACTGAAAATACGCTGTAAAAAATTCGTCATCTACTAATGGACTCCAAGGATTCAAGAACTGTTTGTTTTTATTCCAATAATCCACAACTTTCTCAACATAGGATTCATCAATTACTTTGAGTATAAGCCTTTCTGTTTCAAGAAATGTATTTTTTAAAGTATTCAAATTAAAACCACCTTTCATTCAAACGATCCACAAATCAATCTACCCAACTATAGTTTAATAAAGTCTTTTTGTATAACTCTCTTGAAGAGACTTTTCTATAACTTCAGGAGTCGTATCACTGTTATTCACATGGGCTGCCATCATATTTGGTATTGAAGGTAGGTTTTCTTTATCAGTCCAAGTATTCTGCTCCCATAAGTTTGATCTAATCAATGCTTTTGCACAATGAACAAAACATTCTTCAATTTCAATACCAATACCTAACAGGGGAACTCGATCATTTACAGCCAATTGCTGCATTATTTCCTGATCTTTAATAACATAAGCCTTCCCATTGATTCTCAACGTCTCCTTTAAACCAGGGATGATAAAAATAAGTCCAGCGTGAGGATTGGATACAATGTTCATAATGGAATCTATTCTTTTGTTCCCTTGACGTTCAGGAATAACGATATGTTTATCATCTATAATATGTACAAATCCAGGGGCATCTCCACGTGGAGAAACATCACAAGCACCATTCGCATTTGAAGTTGATAATAATGCAAAAGGGGACAATTTCAAATATTTCCTACAGTGTGAATCAAGCTTAGAGATCACCTTTTTTATGGCTCTTTCACTAGGCTCTCCCAGCATTTCTCTTAGTTCTTTTTCTGAGGTTACAATCTGTTTGAAAACATTTACATTATTCATAATTCACTTCCTATCTTATTCTGTATTTATTCCATTTCAGATACAAATTGAAGAATAGATTTATTTATTGCATCTAGTTCATTCTGTTTTAATTCCGATTGAATATTTAACTTCTGAGTAATTCCAGCAATTTTTCTATTCATATCACTTACATTATTTAAAGAATTATTTATTTTAGATTGTACTATCCAATCTGAGATAAGACCATCAAAAAAATAATCTGCAAAGGTATCAAATGAACTGAGCTGCAAGTCGAAATTACCATGAACCTTCACATCCAATAACTCATTTTTAAACAAACGAAGTGATCTTTGCACTTGATGAGCATAACGATTGGCTCGATCTATTTTAGAATGTTTGCTTGCAGTTGCAATTAAACCTCCACCTAACATATCATAAGTACCCCAGTTTTTTGCACTATGAAGCGCTTCTGACATATTTCTTAAGTTACTTTTAACATTGTTCCCAGCTTGAATGGCTTCCTTCAACTCTCTTATATCCTCTTGCAATTCAGATCTAGCTTCTCTTAATTGAATAAGCTTCTCTGTATTTTCATCTTTTGATTGCAGAATCATCTCTTTCTTCATTTTTATTAATTTCTCATAATCCTGGTCTGAACTTTGATATTCTTTTACCAATTTAACTAACTCTAATACTTCCTCCGATATGTCTGATACCGTTTCATACGCTTCATCATATTTCAGCTTTGCAGCTAAGTATTCTTGTTTTTCTTTTTGCAGTTTTTTTTCTTTTGTTCCTACAATCGTATAAAATAAAGCACCTAAACTAAAAGACTCCAATTTATTAACATCCTGCTCCTCGTCATCTAATATTGTTTTATACCTAATTAATTTACTTTTTTCCGTCTGTAAAGAAAGCCTAAGCTGATCTAATTTTAATTTCAGTTTTTTATGTTTTCTATGACGTTGTTGTGTTTCATCAATTTGCTTATTAATATTCGTATACATTGGTTATACCTCCTATCGGATAAAAAAAACACCTAAGGAAATAGTTGCCTATTTTTAGATGTTCAACATTCAAAAATCTTCTTAGTATATTCATCATTTTACGTGTCATAACTTGAAAAGTTTCATTTCAATATTACATTATAAGGGAAGAAAAAAGTTACTTTTCCTCTTTACTCTGTTTCCATAAACGGTACATTTCCAAAGTATCTTTCAGATGTTTTGCCTCATCATCAGTTAATTTTACATATTCACCATTAAAATAGATTCTATTTTCCAAGTTGCCTTTACTTTTTGTATCTCCTGTCAGCAGCCAATCAATTGAAACCTCATAAAGATCTGCTAATTTCTGCAAGATGTGATGATCAGGTTCAGACTTATCGTTCTCATATTTTGAGATTGTTGTAAAATCTATCCCCAAAGCTTTCGCTACCTCACTTTGAATCAGCTGTTTATTTTTACGTGCTTTTTTCAATCTAATACCAAAAGTCATAGATAGATCACCTCTGACATTTAGTATAAAGGATTTACATTAACTACAAAATAAAGTTGAAAATAATTCAAATTATCTCTTGATTTTGAACAAATTTCAATTTACAATAGAAATATAGTAATTTTTTTCAATAAAGGAGTAATTATGGAATTTTTATTTTATTTATGGATCTTTGCTTTATTATTTTTTATATTAGCCATTATTATTGAAATCAGAATCACTACTAAAAATACGAGATCTCCTTTTGATGCAAAAAAGAAAAAAAAATCAAAAAAACATGATATTGAACCTTAAATCACTTCTTTTAGTTCAAAATAGGCATCTGCTAACCAAGGATGAACAACCTTCAATGATGCTCGTTGATCCCATAAAAATTGAATATAGGAAAAAGCTGCATGTTCCAACGATAGTTGTAGTTGATTTTGAAGGTGTTCGATATAAGGTGGTGTACCTTTTTGATCCCACTCGATTTTATCTGCTACAAATAATACTTTATCTAAAGATGTAGCATCAGCACGTAGTGTAGTATGGCAACTAACCGCATCTAAAATATTTAAATTATGAATTCCAAAAATCTCCTTTGCCATTACACTAGATATTTTCTGATGAATAATGAGTGGAAACTTTTCTTCCTCTGGTAATATATCAATATTTAAATGTTTAGCCACTTGTATTCGTTCATGATTAGGAAAAATCCCGCTAATATCATGAAGTAATCCTGCTATCTCAGCTTCTTCAGGGTTCACTTTAAATTGATGCGCTAATTTTTTTGATTCATATGCCACTCTAATGGTATGCTCTGCAATATTAGATTTATCATGAATTTCCAAAATATTAACGACATCTTTTTCGAGGTTTCCAGTTAGTTTGAATGTTTTCATTCTGTTAAGTAAATAAGAATTCATGCTCTACCTCCTATCTTATTTCAATTGTTTTTCTAAAGCATACAAATCATCTTCTATATGAATCATTTTTTCATTAATTAAAGTTCTTGCATCACTAATTCCCTGATTATATAGATATGGTCCTATTTCTTTCAGTATAAAATCCAGAAAGTTTTCAGCTGCTAGATTACCAATCTCTTCTGACCTTTCTATTTCAAAGTAATGCTGTATCATGGAGATCATTTGATCCTTTTGTTCCCTCGGTAATTTAGTTGGTTTCATGTTTTCACTCCTAAATGTTAATTTTATTCAATATCATTTTTCACTTATATAGTCTTCGCTATACTTTACTTAGTTCGCAATTGAAGCAAAGCAGTATTTAATAAAGAGAATCTTGCTTTATAAGATCGTAGCATAGCTCACTCTATGTTTTCACTTAAACATGCTGTTCAGTTTATTTACATTTTCCGTCACCATTTCAGGACTGTTGAAATATCCCCTTCTTATAGCCCAGGCAATACTTCCAAAAGCATTATAAAATTCATAGAAAGGCAACAAGTTTTCCAAGTCAGGTAAACTTCTCACCGACTTATATCCGCTTAAAAAGCTCTCCTCAGTGCCCTCATACCTCTCCCATACGTATTTTTTCATTTGAGTAAAATCAACCTCTGCCTGTCCGCCTCTAGAAGATTCAAAATCTATTACACCTACAACATGATCATCCTGCACTAATATATTTCCAGGTCTAAAATCATAGTGACAAACAACAGGATTTACATTTTTGGTCAGCAGCTTCATTTTTTCATTGATAAATTTTACACATTTATTATGTAATTTTCGATCAAGATAACTTTCTGTGTCCTCTATCCAGAGGGTAAAATGTTCATTGATCACATCAGCCCATAAGACTTTTTTATTATCCTCTGTATTTGTTTGATTTATATCTCCATAATAGTCCAAACTCACAGAGTGGATTTTTGCTAAATTTTCACCAAATTCAAAAGCGAGTTTTCGATTTATTGCTCCCTGTGGAGGAAGGCCATCGATATAAGACAATAACATAACATATTCTTCGTCTTCAAAAGTATCAAGAAGATGCGGAACATTTAATGTTCCTTTTAGTAATTTTAATGTATTCATTTCTCGATGATATTTTCTTTTATTATGAGAGATTTTTAAAATCACTTTTTCTCCTTTAGTTAACAGTAACTTTGATACAATTGAACTATAAGATTCCGGTACACTATCGATCTGCAATACTTTTAGATTCATTTTCTTTATGATTTTATTTAAGGTCTGCTTCATAGATCCCCCATTAATTTTTCCAAAAATACTAAATGCAATCGTTCATGTTCTTCTATTACTTTACACTTTTTATATCCTAGTTTTTCATATAGATAAATGTTTTTGAAACTTTTATGACCAGTAAATAATTCAAATCGATTACAAGTTTTAAAATGTTGTTCTATTTCTTGTATTAACCTAGTTCCTATCCCTTGATTTTGATGATCTGGTTGAACAATAATTCTACCGATATAACCTGTATTATCTATTTTATAGCCGCGGATGGATCCTATGATCTTGCCATTTTGTTCAGCTTTGAAAATGGTATGTCTGTTATATTGTTGTGTTATTTCTTCAATCGTTTCCATTAGTGGTGGAATTGTAAAATCATTATATAAAAATGCTTCACTTTGATACGCAAGTTTTTGTAATTGAAGAATTTCTTTTAAATCGTTAAATTCAACTTTTTTAATCATCGGCCTGCACATCCTTTTCAAATTCAACTTTTGTCAACGCTATCATCGTAGCTTTAATTATAACTATATATTTTTTATTTTAAAAGCTACTTATCATTTGATAAGGACATGTTAGTAATCATGTTCATTTGATTAAAGTGAATAAGAATATAACAAGATTAAAAAATGTATGTACTATTTATACGATCTATATCATTACTTTTTCTCTAATTCAAAAATGAACTCATTCGCTTTTCTTTTATTTAATTTATAGTCACCATCTATTCCTAATTTTGTAGTTAATTCTTCAATTCTTTTGATTTGATAGGAAGTAGGAGGTTGCAGTTCTATGATTCTATCATAATTTAGATAGGTTACTTTTGCTGCTGTTTCTGGTGTAAGCAGATCAACTAATTCATATATTGACAGTGCGGCAGCTTCATAACCTACCTCAGACCCTGAATCAGTTGAAACAAAAAATCTCTCAGAAAATTTTTCAATTAAAGGTACGAAGTCTATCAATTTATACCCACTATTTGAATTATATGCTGTAAAACCTGCAAAAAAATCAATATATAAATTATCGTATTTTTTCATAAGCGACTCCAATTGAATGGGAGAAGTATAGACATTACCGTGGGCGAAAACAAAAATGGTTTCAGGGTGGTTTGTTAATGCTTTTTCAAACTGAAACATTGGAGTACCATTTGGCGGATCTATGTGAAGAAGAATAGGTGTTTTATACTGTGCAGCTAACTGATAGATTTCTGGAAGATTCCCATCATACGGATGTTCAGATTTCCATTTTACGTTACTGGCTGGTGAGTATGTTGAAGCAACCATAAGTTCACCAATATTCAAATAACCTTTTTCCAGATTTTCTTTTACGATCTCCAAACCCTTTTCTTCTTCATAAATAGGAACGCCTGCAAAAGAAGGAATAATACGATCAGGCATGTTTTTATATTGGGTCCATGATTTGTTATCTGTACTAATCGCCGCTGGTTCAGATATATTCCCAAACAATACAATTCGATCTAAACCATATGTATCCCAAGTGCTCACAGATATTGATTGAGCATCATGATTATGAACATCAATGACCGGAAGGTCTTTATATATCTCATAAAGTGGCAAACTATCATTTCTATTTTCTCTTATATTTTTTATAAGTTCTATTAAAGACAAATCAGGGTCATATACAGTTTCTGTAATGACCCTTAATTTATTATCTTCTTTTTCTTTTAATTGTTCTTTTTGTTCGTGTTCGGTTTTCAATTCTTCATTACATGCACTTAAAATTAAAACAATGGTTAACAAAGCGATAAAAACACTCATTTTCTTTCCACCCATATTTGCGACACCCCTTAGTTTCTAATTGTCATCTAACGTAACTCCACAAGACAATTGGAAATTTAATACACCCTCTTTAATTTTAAACATGATCAACTATTTATGCTATAAGGTTTACTTTATATTTTTTGTATATATTTCATTATATTTAGATGAAAATTCCCCCTTTATTTTTAATAAATCATTACTGGAGATCTCCAAATATAAAAACTGCACCTTCAATTATTAGGATGATTGTCACTAACAATTGAGGTGCAGATCTTTCTTTCATATTCCTTTAAATTTTCCGATTAAGGTTCAATCCCCCAAACCAGCTGACCATTATAATTTAAGGTCATATGATCCCAATCGTTGAAGGAGGTAATCGAAGCATCAAAGGAGTAGTCATTGGTTTCGTCATAATTGCTCCAGTCTGCTTTATTCGTTCTAGTCTGAACTTCACCGCTTTGTCCTCCTGCTGAAATGCTTCCTGCACCTGCTGTAAAGCTGATTTCCATATAATGATCTGCTTCAGATGTGGCTGAACCTATTTGATGATAGGTTCCATTCACATTCTCACAGCCAACCGTTGCATAATCACAATTAAATTGTTCAGACTGATTCCCCTCTAGCGTGTAATAATAACGTATCGTGAGGTCACTTAGAGCAATGTCCTCAGTTCCAATGTTTACAATATTAAAATGTGGTTTAAATTGGTTATCCGTATCATTTGTGTCCCCTGTTCTATACTGTAAAACAAGGTCGCTTTGGTTTCCTCCTCCACTAGATTGCGGAGTCGCATTCACTTCAGTTGAATTGCTACTTTCACCTACTTCATTTTCTGCACTGATTACATAATAATAGGTTGTATCATTCGTGACATTTGTATCTGTGTAATTTGTAGCCGTCAAGCCGCTCTCAATGGCTGTATATGCTCCTCCCGAACTTGTGGATCGTTTCACGTTATAGCTACCTGCTCCACTTACCGAATTCCAGCTTAAGCTTACCTCTCCATCTCCTGCACTCACCGTGACTCCTGTTGGCGCGGTCGGTACAGTAACTTCACTTTGCGGAATCGCACTCACTTCGGCCGAATCACTACCTTCGCCTGCTTCATTTTCTGCACTGACCACATAATAATACGTTGTTCCATTTATAACATCCGTATCTGTGTAACTTGTTGATGTCAACCCTGTCGCTACCGTTGTGTACACACCCCCTGCACTTGTGGATCGTTTCACGCTATAACTATCCGCTCCACTTACTGGATTCCAGCTTAAGCTTATCTCTTCATCTCCTCCACTTGTCGCAACTCCTGTTGGTGCTGCTGGAGGTATAGGATCTCCACCACCGCTTGATCCACCGGGTTCTACTCCTGAAATCAGCACACCATTCTGATATAAAGTAACCTGATTCCACTCCGTAAAGTCGATTAAGTTGCCATTAAAGGAGTAATCATTCGATTCATTTATGTTGCTCCAATCTGCTTTGTTGCTCCTTGCTTGAATTTCTCCACTTTGCCCCCCAGCAGACAAGCTGCCTGCTCCTGCTGTGAAGCTAATTTCTAAATAATAATCTGCCCCATCAACTGGATTACCCATCTGGACATGACTTCCGCTTACATTGCCGCAGCCTATGACCGCATAATCACAATGAAATTCAAAGGACTGGCTTCCGTCTGCAGTGTAATAATATCGAATCGTCAACTCGCTTAATGGTACAGTACTATTCCCTGTGTTAAGAATATTAAAGTGAGGTTTAAATTGATTGTCTGTCGCATTGGTATCCGCTGCTTTATATTGAAGTTTTAGATCACTTGGTAGTTGAGGGGTTTCATTCACCAAATTAGAGTCTGTTGTGCCCGTGCCATTTTCAGCTGTAACCAAATAATAATAAATAGTACCATTAGATAAACCCGTATCGTTGTAGTTTGTCACTGTTAATCCTGCTGCAAGCTCCATGTAATCTCCATTGCTGGAAGTAGAACGTGCAACGGAATACGTATCTGCGAAGGTAGAATCAGACCATGTTAGGTTTACCGAACCATCACCAGCTTGTGCAGTTAAGGTGAAGGCACCTGGAAGTGGAAGCTGTGGTGTCGCTGTGGCTGTATTAGAATCTGTACTGTCTGCACTGTTGTTGGCAGTGATTACATAATAATACGTCGTTCCATTCACTGTATCTGTATCAATATAACCGTTGGCTGTTAATCCTGTAGCAATTGCTGTATATGGACCGCTCTCCACAGATGCACGCTTCACATCATAATTTGTTGCATCAAGGGATACTGTCCAGCTTAGATCAACATTTGCATTTCCCGCTTCTGCACTCAAAGTAAAGTTTCCTGGAGCCGGAGGTGGATTTGGTATGGCGGAAGCTTCACTGGAATTGACTGACTCCCCAATGTCGTTTACCGCACTTACCACATAATAATATGTTGTTCCATTCGTTAATCCGCTATCTGTATAACTTAAGGATGTTAGACCTGTATCTATGACCGTATAAGGTCCTCCAGAGTCGCTTGATCGTTTCACATTATAAGTGTCTGCACTGATCACGTTGCTCCAACTTAGAGTTACAGTACCATCATCAGAAATCGCACTCAATCCATTAGGAGCACTAGGAGCAGTATTATCAGCAGGAAGAATAGAAGGATAAGCATTTTCCACTAACATGACGAACTGCTCGTGGAACCAGTGACCTGCTAACGGTGCATCAGGCATAGCTCCTGTAGGTACCCCTGCATTGGCACCATCAGTATATTCTGGATCACAGTTTGGGTCAGGATTTTTTCCTTCATCATTATCAATAAACTCACTAGCACCGTCTGATTCTCCTGGAGGTTTCACCCATACAAAGGCATCTAGATGCGTGTTTTCAAATTCTCCAGACGCCACTTGTGGCGGTAATCCCATTCCAGCACCATTAACGTTACACCACAAACCGCGATGATCTCGAAGATCAATACGTCCTGAATCAACATAACTATTCACTGTATCTCCACTAGCTTCAGTTGGTCGATTCTCTCCTCCCCAACCATTACGGGATGTATCAATAAGAAAACCAATATCCTCTGGAAATCCGTTCGCTACGAATGCGTTGTATAATGCTGCTGTAAAGTCGATTTCATCAAAATTAGGGTTCCATTCGTAATAATTTGAGGATTTCAAAGGTTGCCCTCCGACAGTCAAATCTGGATCGGTTAAATATGGCTCTTCAAGTGGAGTATAGTTAGAGGTGTTTGTAATAAATCCATCGATCGTTTGTAATCCATCCGTTGTTCCTTGAACAACATCAGTATACAAACTAACTACTCCTTGTAAATTGTTGTCCCATCCTAACCAACCTGAATGAGCAATATCCATATAAATGTAAACATTATCTATAGAATGAAGTTGATCAAGTGCATACTGAGTTGCCTCTACTTGAATACCACTAGAGTTTGCTTCAGCACACTCTGGGTCACTTAGGTTAGTTACTAGATTAGGTAGTCCATCTGGCTCAATGACCGTTACAATTCGAATATCTTGATACTTAGGGTCCGAAAAAACGGATACAATAGGATCAATGTATTCTGTTTTATATCTCTGAAGTCCTTCTTCTGATAATGGAAGCTCACCATTGGAAGCTAAAGCAGCGCAATCTCGACCTGGCAGATCATAAATGACAATCGTAGCTGTAATTGGGGTGTTGTCTTGCTTTTGTGCAAGTGCATCATCCAAATGATCAGCTAAACTCTTACGTCCACTGTTCTGATCTCCACCATGAATAGCAGCAATGCGATCAAGCCAAACGGCAGTAGGGTAGGATTTTATCGTTTCCATTCTAGCTGCTAATTCACTGTCATTAACAAGAGCTATAGAAGAATCTATTAAATTAGCATAATCAGGATTCACATAAGAGGTGGCACCTTCAAATGGATTATCTACATGTGTTTCACCATAAACTATTGAAATAGATTTAGGAAGGACACCAATAAATAAACTTAATATTAATATGATTGAAAGTATGAGTAAAATATTTTTACGGTACAAATTTTTATAACTCATCATTTTCACTTCCTCATTTTATATTTAAGACCATTTATTTTATTATGTGCATACTCTATGATGCTTCATTTTTATTTGGTAGGCACTCAGACACACTGAGTGCCTACCACCAAATTTCTATTTAAGGTTAAGGTTCAATCCCCCAAACAAGCTGACCATTATAATACAAGGTCACATCATCCCAATCGGTAAAGGACGTAATCGAAGCATCAAAGGAGTAGTCATTGGTTTCATCATAATTGCTCCAGTCTGCTTTATTCGTTCTAGTCTGGATTTCACCGCTTTGTTCTCCTGCTGAAATGGTACCTGCTCCTGCCGTAAAGGTGATTTCCATATAATGATCTGCTTCTGCCGTAGAAGAAGCCATTTGATAATGAGTTCCATTCACATTCTCACAGCCAATAGTGGCATAATCACAGTTGAATTGTTCCGATTGATTCCCATCTAACGTGTAATAATAACGAATCGTGAGATCACTTAAAGCAATGTCCTCAGATCCATTGTTCACTATATTAAAATGGGGTTTAAATTGGTTGTCTGTCGCATTGATGTCCCCCGATCTATACTGTAAAACAAGATCGCTAAGGGTTCCTCCCCCACTAGTTTGCGGAGTAGCACTCACTTCGGCTGATTCACTGCCTTCTCCTGCTTCATTTTCTGCACTAATCACATAATAATAAGTCGTGCCATTTGTAACACCTATATCTGTGTATGTTGTACTAGTCAATCCACTTGAGATGATTGTATATACTCCTCCTTCAATTGTGGATCGTTTCACGTTATAACTGTCCGCTCCACTTACTGTACTCCAGCTAATGCTTACCTCCGAATCGTCTGCACTGGCTGTCACTCCCGTCGGTGCTGCTGGTACAGTGACTCCACTTTGCGGAATCGCACTCACTTCGGCTGAATCGCTACCTTCGCCTACTTCATTTTCTGCACTGATCACATAATAATACGTTGTATCATTTGTGACACCCGTATCTGTGTAATTTGCAGAGATCAATCCACTCGCGATGGTTGCATACACTCCTCCTTCAGTTGTGGATCGTTTCACGTTATAACTGTCCGCTCCACTTACTGGATTCCAGCTTAAGCTTATCTTTTCATCTCCTCCACTCGCCACAACTCCTGTTGGTGCTTCTGGCGATATTGGATCACCACCGCCCGATCCATCCGGTTCATTTCCTGAAATTAGAACACCATTCTGATATAAAGTAACTTGATTCCACTCTGTAAAGTCGATGAAGTTGCCATTAAAGGAATAATCATTTGTTTCGTTTAAGTTGCTCCAATCTACTTTGTTGTTCCGTACTTGAATATCTCCACTTTGCCCCCCAGAAGGTAAACTGCCTGCCCCTGCAGGGAAACTAATTTCTAAATAATGATCTGCTTCATCTACAGGCGTATTCATTTGTACATGAGTACCACTTAGATTACCACAGCCAATGACCGCATAATCACAATGGAACTCAAAGGACTGGCTTCCATCCGCAGTATAATAATAACGAATCGTCAGCTCGCTTAATGGTACAGCGTTATTTCCTGTGTTGACAATATTGAATCGTGGTTTGAATTGATTATCTGTCGGATTTGTATCCTCTGCTTTATATAGAAGTTTTAGGTCACTTGGCAATTGAGGGGTTGCACTCACCGAGTTAGAGTCTGTTGTGCCAGTGCCATTTTCAGCTGTAACTACATAATAGTAAGTAGTACCGTTGGATAAACCTGTATCATTGTAGTTTGTCACTGTTAATCCTGTTGCAAGCTCAATGTAATCTCCATTACTGGAAGCAGAACGTGCAATGGAATACGAATCTGCGAAGGTAGAATCAGACCAAGTTAGATTTACTGATCCATCGCCAGCCTGTGCATTTAAGGTGAAGGAATCTGGAAGTGGAAGCTGTGGTGTCGCTGTGATTGTATTAGAATCTGTACTACCCGCACCGTTGTTTGCCGTGATTACATAATAATACATCGTGCCATTCACAGTATCTGTATCAAGATAACTATTGCCTGTTAATCCTGTAACTATTGCTATATACGGACCACTCTCCGTTTCTGCACGCTTCACATCATAAGCTGTTGCATCAGAGGATACTGTCCAGCTTAGATCGATATTTGCATTCCCTGCTTCTGCACTCAAAGTAAAGTTTCCTGGAGCTGGAAGTGGATTCGGTATGGCTGAAACTTCACTGGAATTGGCTGACTCTCCTATGTCGTTTACCGCACTGACCACATAATAATAGGTTGTTCCATTTGTAACAGATGTATCTGCAAAGCTGTTGCCTGTTACATTATTAGCTATGGTTGAATAAGGACCACCAGAGTCAATAGCACGTTTAATATTGTAGCTATTCGCATTAAAGACGCTGTTCCAGCTTAAAATCACTTCACTTTCATCTGCTACCGCTGAAACTCCCGTTGGAGCATTCGGTACAGTTGGTGTCGTATCCCCAATTAAACGATCAAACTCCGCATAAGCCGTTGCCATATCCACCTGAGACCAAAATCGATGATAAGTAAATGTAGGTTTCCCATTTTCCCATGTTTCGGTAGCTGGATTCCAAGATGTGTTGTATAAGTTTTCTAAATAAGTCCAACTCGGATCGTTTTTAATTTCTGGGCGAAGCTCATGATAACTAATATATACACCATCTCCGCCCTTACTCGGATCTGAAGGAACACCGTCTGTTCCAGGTATTGCATTTCCTTGACCAAACATCCCATCCCATCCATCAGGGAAATAAATTTCTTTCTCAAAAAAGCGATAGTAATCTGCTCTTTCCTCTGGTATAGCGATTCCTACACCATCATTAAAATTCCATGCTGTATTTAATAATTGCTCTGCCATTTCCTTTGCTTGATTTCCAAGTGCCGGATAATCTCCATATTGTGCTTTTGTACCTGCTGCATAAAAAGTCAACGCTTTAATGTAATTTCCTAAAACCCCTACATCTTGACTAGCACCTTTAGCAATAGCATGATAATCAGGATTTCCAGTAAAGTTCTCATATCCTTTCCATGTATCTGGTTGACCACTCCATTCTTGACCACCTAAAATATAAAACTGACCTGGATCAGAAGTAGTCGCTATGTCAGGATTTAATCCTCCTAAAATCGGATTCCCATTACTGTCAAGAAAGTAACCATCATCATCTGTCATAGGTTTTTCATTTACAAAAGTATAATCAATAGACCAGTCAATCCATTTATCAATCACTTCTTTTGCCATTTGGAAATTGGCTGAACTCGTATCTCCACTTTCAGCTAATATATAGTAATATTCTGCAACCCGCTCAAGCGGCCAAGTTTGGAAACCAAACCAAGTATTCGAAGGTGGATCATGATAAACCGGATCTTCATCGTATGCTAAATTATAAAAAGTACTCACTCCAGCTGGATAGCTTGAGTAATCTCCACCCACACTATTCGTAGCTCCTCCACCTATGCCGCCTTCCGCAGTCATTAACCAAGTATAAAACTCCAATTGACGTGTTAAAGATAATTCCCAATCTTCCTGAGCTGTTGCTGATTCAGGAATTAAACCACCTTCAGAGAGTGCATAAGCTGCAACGGTATTTTGGTAAGCTTGATGTGCATGGCTTGAGCCTATTCTCCATGCCCAGTTGCCTGATCCCATCTCACCAAGACCACCGCCCCATGAAGTGTACCATGACATCAAATAGTGACTTGCATCTTTACCTGTACCTGAACTTGGCGTTCCATCTGCAGCACTTCCAATTTCTTGAAAGTATTTATCATACATACCATAACGCAAATAGTCACCCATCTTTTTCGCTTTATCTAAATAGGTTGGATTATTATATCCCATTTCTTTAGCCCAATACATAACTTGAACTGCACGAGCATCTGCATCTGTAGCTGCTGTATACCTCCACTGTGGAGAAGGGGCAGCACCATCATCTACAAATAAAGAAACAAAACCTTCACCTGGTTTACCAAATGAAAAATCATCTTGTGAAGGATGGGTAACAGCTTCCCAAACGGATTCTTGCTCACCTCTTTGGAATGTATTTACATAAGTTGCAGTACGCGAAGGATTCAATGTGTTGCCGTAACCATACCAATCGTCTACATCCAATATCCAATGCATCAAATATGTTTCATTGTCCCCATAAGTTGCAGTCAATTCCGCATCCAATGGATCAGCTCCAGTCTGAAGAGAATTTCCTAATGAACTAGGGTACAGATCTGGATAAGGATGTTCAGGTGCATAAGTAGCAGGATTAGACGGGTTATAGTAACTCATTGTTGGCTGTTCCTCTACACCATCTCCTTCATTAATTGGTAATATATACGTTTCTAAATTATCCCAAGCACTCTCTAACGGAATCCAATCTCCTGTAAAATAACCGTATAACGTTTCCAACCACAACCAATAGCTGTATGCTTCAGAGGTTGTCATATGCCCATAATCTGGTGCTTCACTTAACAACGTTTGTATTGAATGATATGGAATTCCCTCTGGTGAGAAGTAACCATTATTCGGATCCTTAATTTGATCATACATCGTTAAAAATCGTGCTTTATTTTGAGACATATTTCCAGGCTCTTTCGGTGTAGCTAGAACTTGAGTTGAGTTATTCGACTCTCCTACTTCATTTAAAGCACTTACTACATAATAATACGTTGTTCCATTCGTTAAACCAGAATCAGTATAAGTAGTAGCAGTTACATTATCCGCGATGGTTTGATATGGTCCACCTGAAACCGCTGCTCGTTTTACAAAATAAAGATCTGCTTCAGACACACTATTCCAGTTCAACGTGACTTCTCCATTCCCTATCGATACACTTAATGAAGTTGGTCTATTTGGTTCTGTTGGAATATCAGGTTCACTTAAATCATCTTGTGTATCATGTATATATTGAGAAATCCATACAAGCGGTGCATTCCAATTAATCGTATTTTCTTTTGATGCCCATGCACTAGGAGCTGTATCCTTATCTGCATACGATTTCGCAGCAGGAAGTCCTTGTGGTGTTGCGGGATCATTTGAATTATCATTGTTAGGACCTCCTGACAACCAACCTTTAGGATATGGAGTACCTCCTTGATATTTCCCCCAAGCCCAACGATCATGGGTATCTGTTTCAAAAAATTCACCGTAACCAGTAATATAAGAAATCTTCATCGCATTGTTGCCCATCAGATAATCCATTGCTTTGTGAATGCCTTTTAAATAATCAATATCTCCGCTAACATCATAAGCAACAGCCATAAAAATCATACTATTTACAATAAATGAGTTGGAACCCCACGGATAAGTTTCACTGCCAGACAAAGGAACTGGATAACCTTCTGTATTTATTACATTTAAGTAGTTGTTATTTACATGTGTTAATAGATTATGTTCCATCTCTGTAGTATCTTGTGCTGGCAAATCATGGTTGGCACTTAGTAACGATAATGTACCTGCCCCTGTAACCTCTTGCCAATCAAAATGACTTATTTCTTTATAGTGCTGAGAATTCTGTACAGCAGATTGATAGGTCTGCTCATCACTATCCCCTAATGCATATGCAGTTAAATATAACTCCACTGCTGCTGCATATTGATCATCACTGTTTTTCGTATCCGGATAATCACCTCCACCTACAGCATCCCCTGTACTTTCTGTGTAATCCACATTCTGGTTTGCTTCTGCTCTTATCCATGCTTCCTCTGCCGTACTCCACAATTCTGAAGCATAAACAGGGTCATAAATATGAAGAAGTCTAGATAAGTGTGCTAGGTTTCGAGCAACTGCATAGGTAGCATTCGTAGAGGGAGGCTGTGCAAACCTTGCTTCTCCATTTTCCCCAGCTATATTCGTTAATGGGAATGCACTCCAATTGTCATTGTGAACTTTATGAGAAGCTAATCCGCCTGAAGCTGGCAACATGCCTTTCATAAAAGTTGAACCAAAATTAACTTCATCTAAGATATCTGGAATGCCATTTCCGTTCTCAGGGATATTTAATGATCCATCTGGAAAAACAGAGGGATAACGTTCTAATAAGTTTAATAAAGTCCAAGCGGATATCGCTTGATTCACAGAGTAAATGCCAAAATCACCAGCATCCGCCCATGATTTTTGAACATTTAACACATCTCCATTACACCAATTATTAAAACAACTAATATTGTTGTCCCCAGGATGTAATGCAGGATGTGCAAAGACTGGATTTGTCAAATATTGAGCCTCAATATCCGTACCCATTCTATGAAAATAAAAATACTCCATTGCTTCTTTTGCAAGATTAGGATATAAATCTGTTCCAATTTTAAAAGTGACGCTCTCCCCAACCCCTTCTACCCACAATGTATAATTTCCTGAAGTTGTTACCGAAGAAAAATCAGCATGATGAACAAAATCACCAGAAGCTTGATCATTTCCATATACAGTAGTAAATCCATTTGCCATTGTATTTCCAGTGCCTAGTTCTCTTAACTCCCAATTGAGGGATGATGTGGAGCTATTAATTACTGTTGCAACCTTATCCACATTTTGTAAATAACCAATCTGATTCACACGTACATTTCCAGTATCAAAATCTGCATATGAAAGCGGCAAGTTATAAGAAGACAATACAAGAATAATCGCTATGAAAATAATAAATAATTTTTTTCCCATATTCCATTCCTGTTATTAAGAACATAAAGGGATTTGATTGATATCCTAAATTAATCTTCAAAAAATAATATATGATTACAAGAGATTGTTTAAATTCTATGTTCCTTTCACAGGAAACCTCCCTTCTCAAACAATATTTAAAACTTAAATTTAATGGCTGTTTTATATTGCTTTCAATCCAAAGGATATTATGGATGCTCAATCACGAGCATCCATACGATTTAAGGTTCCAATCCCCACACTAATTGACCATTTTGATACAGTGTAACGTGATCCCAATCGGTAAATTGGGTTTTAGTGCTGTCAAAAGAGTAATCATTCATTTCGTCAAAGTTACTCCAATCTATTTTATTGTTACGAGTTTGAATTTCCCCACTTTGTCCCCCAGCCGCAATGCTTCCAGCCCCAGATGTGAAGCTAACCTCTAGAAAATAATCAGCTCCATTTGCTGGACTGATAGATACATAATTACCATTAACATTTCCACAGCCAATCGAAGCATAATCACAATGAAATTGCTGCTGCTGATTGCTGTCTATTGAATAGTAGTAACGAATCGTTAAATCACTTAGAGGAACAGGATTATTCCCATTGTTCACAATATTAAAATGTGGTTTAAAGTGATTATCAAATGCACTTGTATCCCCCGCTTTATACTGCAATACTAAATTTCCAATTGCAGGTGCATTTGGAGTCGCTTCTACAACATTTGAATCGATGCTTCCAGCACTGTTGGATGCAACTACTTTATAATAATAAGTTGTGCCATTTGAAGCAGTCGAATCGACAAAAGAGGTAGTTGAAATTTCTGATGTCAGGCTATGAAATGTTCCATCCTCTGAATTTGACCGCATGACTTCATAATGGTTTGCATAAGAAGAAGCAGTCCAACTTAAATCTACCTGTCCATCACTAGCATCAGCCGATAATGTGAAAATTCCCGGTAGCTGCAACTGTGGTGTAATCTGTCTCTCATTTGACACTGCTGTCCCTGCATCATTAATTGCAACAATCTGATAATAGTACGTGGTGCCATTTACAACGTTGTTATCTATGAGATCTCTAAACGTTATTCCATTTGCAATAGTTGTATAAGGCCCCCCGCTTTGCTCCGCTCTTAACACATCATAATTCACTGCATCATTGGATGCACTCCAACTCAGCTCGACCTGAGCATCACCTGCCGTAGCCGATAAAGTAAAAGCGCCTGGTTGTGATAAAAATGGGGTCCCTTGTACTTCAGTTGAATTTTGGCTTTGTCCAGAACTGTTGGAAGCACTAACCACATAGAAATATGAATTGCCGTTGATTAGACCAGTGTCTATATAACTATTATTTGAGGTTGAAGCAACATTCTCATATGGACCTCCACTAACCTCAGCTCTTTGAATTTGGTAACTGTTTGCCCCTGCTGAATGATCCCAACTTAAAGTGATTTGCCCATTTCCTTCCTCAACTAAAAGAATTGTCGGAACACTAGGAGGAACAGCAGGACCAGGCTCATCTCCAAATACTTTCAAACCTGCATCATAAACTGGAATATATGGTGTTTTCACAACTGAAGTTGCAGAAGCTAATCCTTGGTATGAGTAGTCATTGTTCGGATTCCAAAAGGATGTTCCAGAAGGGGCTGCCATTCTAAATTGCACTTCTTTTTTATACGCTGACTGACCTCCAGGATATATCTCTACACCTGTAAAATCAATTAAGACATAATAAATATTGTTATCAATATCATAAGGAATAAAGTTTGAAACCGTTGCTCCTTGATTATATGCATATGAAGTAGTTAAATCGTTAACGGTATATCCAGCTTCATACACTTCTGTTAAATCCACAAAATATTTGAAGGATAGTTTATCTCCCATTCTTGCAGGCCAACCTGAACGATTATTTAATAGAGCTTTAATCTCTGTGTATGTTTCTGCTGAGCTGTTTATCGAAGCTTCTACAAACATTTCATCCTCACGCACTTCTGGTGTGGGGAAATTAGGCAAAGGCTCTTGTCCTGCTCCGTACATTATATTCATCTTAGCAATCGCACCTGTAAAACCAGCGTTGTAATCTGTAGCTACTTCATTACTTACATAATCTCCTATAGAATCAGTATAATTGTCACCTTGATCTGGCCCTCCAACTAAAGCCCCATACAACACATGTCTGTGATTTTCTGGTACAGATTGACTATCTGCCCATGAACCGTGTGAAGTTCGATGATGTGGATGCTCTGGTGGATTATTCCCAAAACCAATTACATAACTTCGATTGTCTGGATTATCTCCCAACATGTATAAAATTTGACTTTCTGCAAAATCACGATATTTTTGAGCTTTTACTGGATCACTGGCTTCCAACCAGTCAGAATATACAAATGCTATAAAGGAAGCATTTGCAGCATATCTTAAAACACCCCATGTATCTAACCAAGCTAATCCACCAGGTGTATAAGTTATTTGCTGTCCAGTATCTGTTCCTGTAGTCCAGTAATCTAAATTCCGTTCAGTTGAGGTCATAAATTGACTATCTCCAGTAATTTTAGAAAGCAAAACTTGAGCCCCATAATGCTTATCATCCCAAGCCTGTGTCCATAAATAACCCCAATAAGGTGTTTGACCTTCAGTCCCCCAATCCGCTGTAGAAGCAATAGCTTTATCTAAATAAGCTTCATCATCCGTAGCTAGGTACAACCAAACAGCTCCCCAAGTAATCTCATCCTCATAACCGCTCCATGAGTTGTAAAAAGAGGCTGCATCTGTAATGCAATCAGAGTACTTTCCACGATATTGATCAGCAAAATCGTATAACTGAATCGCATGATCCAATAAAGTGGCTGCATAAGTTGGATCTGTATCTTCAAAAATAATAGAGGATGCGGCTAACGCAGCTGCAGTTTCTCCGGCTAAATCTGAACCTGGACAGCTTGCATCAATTTTGTAGGAGGGACGCTCCATCTGCATCACTTCTGCTGGCCCCCACCAAGCATGATCCACTCCACCTGCTCCAATTTGACCATATAATTCATTAGGTGCCGTATGAGCTTTGATAAAATAATCAGTTGCCCATTTAATATTTTCTAATATTTCTTCATATTGGCCTGCTTGTATGTATCCATCCTTATATTCGTAAACTGACCAAGCCAACATTGTTGTTGTGGCTGCCATAGGAAAACCAAATTTCACATGATCCCCCGCATCATACCAGCCTCCTGTTAGATCAAGTCCAACATCTGCACCATCATTTAAACCTGAATCTCCACGCCATTCCACCCGATTATTATCAGGCAATACACCAGAACGCTGTGCTTCGTAAAAATAAATCGATTTTTGCAGTACTTCCGCATAATTATATGAATCGGATGCGGCATTCACTTTTTTACCTATTAGAAAATTTTCAAACATTCCAGAGAACAACACTAGAAGTGACAGAAAACAGATACAAATGATTCGAACTACTTTCATCGCATTTTCTTCCTCCTTATGAAATTTTTCTGAAACAAATGATTCATTTCTACCATTTTCACCTCCCATATCAGAGTAAATTACTTTTACGTATAACTTGATGCTATGTTGAAAAGAAACACAATACAATCTATATTCACCCCTGATTCATTTATTCACAGGAGTTCATATATAAGCGTTTAATGTTAATCAAACATAAGGATAAGGAAAATAGAAAATTTACAAGATGAATTTAAGGTGAGATTGAAAGTTTTACATTTATGGAACTAAATATTTTGAATTGTATTAAATGAGTGGAAGCTCTACTAGATGAGTATGAGTAAATAACAAATTAGTAGAAAGGTCGAAGTAACTAAATGATGGAATCAATACATTAGAAATAAATACTATATTTAATTAAACAATACTAGATTTTTCCTTTTTTGTCACTATCTTATTTTCATTTTACATAAAGATTTCAAATCAATATTTAACCTATATATTATTAAGGCAGTTTTTATATAAAATTGGGACAACATACCTATTTACTATAGATGGAAAATATCGTAATATATTTCTAATGTTATGTTGTTATAAATAACTATAATAAATGGTCTGTTTAAGTAACTGCTGCACTTTTTCTATTTTATATAAGCTGAGGTGATTGTTATGAATGAAGTCTTAAAACTAATTGAAAGAGATATTAGAACCAAAAACAAGTTCATGTTTATTATCTTTACAATTATATGTATTGTTGCGATATTGAATAATTTTATGACTGAAAATACCCTATTATCTTATTTCCTTCTTAGTAGTACATTAGTATTAAACATTGTTTTGTTTCAATTTTATAAAAAATCTAAAAATCAATTTAGTTATGCCTATGCAGTTGTTGTACTATTCTTTGTGCTTGTTGTCGTTTCAATTACTCTAATAAAACCCTCTATTACTACTATGGTTGCAGTATACATTTTTCTTATCTTTTCAGCTATACATTTACATAAACAAATATTTATTGTTGGAAGTATCCTCAGTGTCATAATCATGATCATTAATGTCATTCTTGAACCAGAAAACGAAACCTTTTTCTTGCAAAATTATACTACTTTGTCTCTGGCCCTTGTTATTATCGTACTTTTACTGGGGTTAGTCATACACTTAGGTTCGAAGCAGTTTACAAACTTAAAAGCACTAACGCAATCTCAAGACGAGGCTAAAAAAAGAGAAAAACGGAGGATAAAGTTTGAAAAAAATATTAGGTCGGTATTAAATCATCTTGAAGACATATTCCAAAAAATCAACCTGAACCTCCAAGCTCAGAATGAGATGAATATAGCTTTAAAGGAAATATCATCTAGCAGCGAAAAACAGAGCAACCATATTCATAATATCGTAGGACAAACTAAAGAAATTAAAAAACTATTTGGAAATGTCCACCATACGTCTGAAGTTGTGAAAAAAGAATCGAAACAAGCACAGCTAAGAGCTCAAGAAGGAACTGATAAAATGAATGATTTAACACTAGGTATAAATCATTTAACAGATATCGTAAATGAAGTGCTTATTACTTTTGAAGAGCTAACAGAAAAAATAAACGATTCACATGAATTAACTGATCTAATCAAAGCGATTACTTCCCAGACCAATCTACTAGCTTTAAATGCTTCTATAGAAGCAGCTAGAGCAGGTAATGCAGGCAAAGGATTTACAGTCGTTGCTCAGGAAATGAGAAAGCTAGCATCTATAACAGAAAAAACAGCCATTAAGATTGAAAATAATTTAGCTTTAATTAGGGATAGCAATTCTCTTGTAAAAGAAAAATTGAATATTAGCAATGAAGAAATACAATCCCATAGTGAATCTACCGAAACGACCACTATATATTTTAATAAAATCAATGAGTCATTCCAGCAGCTTAATATACATATGGAGAATTTAACTGGTTTTTCAAGTGAAGTAGAATTAAAAACACAAGCAGGAGACCAAGCTATTGATGAATTTGCTGCATTGATAGAACAAACAAGTGCTAGCTTGCAAGAGGTAGCAGCATCTGTTGAAACATTAAACTCAGATAGTATAAATATTGTAGAAATTTTAAATGAAACCAATGGAAAAGTGAGAGAGATTCGTGAGGAGAGTAATTTTATGTGACATGAATCTTAGCAAAAATACAAATCTCTTTTTGGATACAAAACAAATAAAGTATTGGAATTGAAGAATATTCTTCAGTTCCAATACTATCTCTTATCTATTGTAATATGATTTTGATTCTAATAGAAAATATAGCGTTTGTTTTCTTTACATTATCAAAAGCTTTATTCGATTCGCATTTTTTTATCTTCATGTGGTAGTAATTCACAGCTAAAAATATGCCATAAATTTTCATTTAAATATATTTCTTCTTTTTTACTTTTGCTAATAGAGCTAGCTTTTTTTCCAAATGTCTCATTGGATTTTCAGCATAATTAAAGTAATTTACAATAACATCTTTACTCTTCATCATATCTTTAAAATCATATCTAGTTTTAACAGCTTCAACTATTTCACCAATTCATAAAATTTTGCATATTGTTTTCATCTCCATGACAATCGTTGTACATATCTTCTAATTGTTCATCTGACCAATCTGGGTGCATTTGCTTGAAAAAAGAAAGTACCTCATCAAAATTAGTAATGCTATTTTCTTCTTGATCAGTCCCATTAGCATATATTGTGGTTCCAATGCTAAATACCATGATAACAGCTAAAATCAATATCCATCTTTTTTTCATCTTAAACACCTCACAATGTATTTATACAGATAATTTAACAATAAATTATGCAGATTCTATGTGGAATGTTTGACGAAATTATAAACAGTTTCTTCTTTTTGTTCTAAAAATAATTCTATATCTTCTACACTTTTACTTTTTCTTAATAAATTCATTAAATAAAAAATAGCACTACAATGAGCGCTTTTTTTCAACTTAAGAAAACAATGATTTAAGTTCTAATTATTTTTCAAATCCGAACATAATCCCCACGCCAATTCTGCACGGATCTTTTAATTTGCTTACTATCTAAATTCTCCTTCACTGCTTTTTCACATAAAACTGGAAATTCTTCATCACTTGCAAACCTTAGAGCAATAATCTGACTCATCTTTAAATTAGGATCTAACAAGCGTCCAGTAAGAACATAATGTCTCAAATTTTCTTCTGAGCGAATCACTCGATCCTGCAACTTGTTAGAATATAATCGAACAAGTCCAAAAACGATAAAAAGCCCAACAGCTCCCCCAACCCAAAGAAGTGAAGTAGAAATATTTTCTCCAGAAATAATGGATAAAACTAAATGAATGATCGTTCCTATAAATGCTATAAACACAATAGGTGCTCCGACATAATGATACACGGGATGCATTCTTACGTGATTTTTATAATTTTGTTCAGTCAATTCTATCTCCTCCTTTACTTAACACTTTCTACAACAGTTAATTTATTCCTTTATAATTTTTGCTTTTAACAAAAATATCCTTCGATCATACTTATGAATCGAAGGATATTTACAGACTAAATTTTAAATAATTTCATAAAATCATGCACAGCTGTTTCTTCTAATCTCTTTTGATCCATGCAAAGTGCAACAATTGATTCTACTCTTTTAGCTGGGAATCTAGTCGCTAAATTTTGTTCAAACTTTTCTACTAGTTTTGGTTTCGCCTCATCACGTCTTTTGCGGTGACCAATCGGATATTCTACAGCGACCTTATCCGTTGTGCTCCCATCTTTAAAATGAACCTGCAAGGCGTTTGCAATGGAGCGCTTATCCGCATCCAAATAGTCCACACTGTATTGCTCGTTTTCCTCTACGACCATTTTCTCTCGTAAAGCATCAATACGTGGGTCCACTGCGATTTCTTCTTCATAATGCTCTGCAGTTAAATCACCAAAGATCAACCCAATCGCTATCATATATTGCAAGCAGTGATCCCGATCAGCCGGATTTTTTAGCGGTCCTTTTTTATCAATAATTCGAATCGCAGCCTCATGCGTGTTAATCGTAATCTTACCAATGTCATCCAATCGATCCTTTACTTCATCATGTAGTTTTAATGCACACTCTACAGCGGTTTGCGCATGAAACTCCGCCGGGAAAGAGACCTTAAACAATACCTGCTCCATCACATAGGAATCCATAGGACGAGCAAGGGTGAGCTGCTCTCCTTTAAATAAAACATCTTGGAATCCCCACTTTTCAGCTGTCAGTGCAGTGGCATATCCCATTTCTCCTTTTTTTGCAATCAAGGACAACCATACTGCTCTACTTGTCGCATCTCCTGCAGCCCAAGATTTTCTTGAACCTGTGTTTGGAAAATGACGATAGGTTCGAAGGCTAGCATTATCAATCCAAGCATTTGAAACCGCATTCATAACTTCCTCTAAAGTACCACCTAACATCGCTGCAGCTACCGCCGTGGATGCCACCTTCACAAACAGAACATGATCCACTCCCACTCGATTCAAACTGTTGTCTAACGCTAAAACACCTTGAATTTCATGCGCTTTGATCGAGGCGGTCAACACATCCTTCATCATCAGCGGTTCTCTTCCTTCTGCTAGTCTCCCACGACTCATATAATCTGCCACCGCGAGAATCGCACCTAAGTTATCCGAAGGGTGTCCCCATTCTTGAGCTAGCCAAGTGTCGTTATAATCCAACCAACGGATCATCGTTCCAATATTAAATGCCCCTTGAACAGGGTCTAATTCAAACTGGGTACCCGGTACACGAACACCATTTTCTACTGTTGTCCCTGGT